>NZ_JACHNV010000025.1 GCF_014199535.1 Hymenobacter latericoloratus | reverse complement strand
GGGGGCCTCTCAGAAAACGGAATAAATAGCACGTTAAGGGTTGGGAAGGGGCCGTAGGGGCTGAAATTTGCCGGGAGCGCGCTTGCTGCGCCACGAGTAGTCACCCGTCAGGTTGATGTGCTCCCAGCCCAGCGGCGACAAGTAGGGCAACAGCGTCTCGTCCACGGGTTGGCCATGAGCCCGTAGCGCCTGTACAGCCCGCTGCAGATACACCGTGTTCCACAGCACGATGGCGGCCGTGAGCAGGTTCAGCCCGCTGGCCCGGTAACGCTGCTGCGCAAAGCCCCGGTCCCGGATTTCCCCCAGCCGGTGGAAGAACACGGCCCGGGCCAGCGCGTTGCGCGCTTCGCCCTTATTGAGCCCGACCTGCACGCGGCGGCGCAACTCCTTGCTTTGCAGCCAGTCCAGGATGAACAGGCTCCGCTCAAGGCGCCCCAATTCACGCAAGGCCACCGCCAGCCCGTTCTGGCGCGGGTAGCTGCCCAGCTTGCGCAGCATGAGCGAGGCCGTGACCGTGCCTTGCTTGATGGAGGTGACCAGGCGTAAAATCTCTTCCCAGTGGGCCAGGATGTGGCGCACGTTCAGCGTGCCGCCCAGCAAGGGCTGCAAGGCCTCGTATGTGGGGGAACCCGGCGGCACGTACAGCTTGGTCTCGCTTAGGTCTCGGATGCGCGGAGCGAAGCGGTAGCTCAGCAAAGGCATCACGGCAAACAGGTGGTCGGTAAAGCCGGCCGTGTCGGTATAGTGCTCTTCGATGCGCAGGTCGGATTCGTGGTAGAGCAAGCCATCGAGCACGTAGGTCGCATCCCGGACCCCGACGTTGATGACCTGACTGCTGAAGGGCGCGTACTGGTCCGAGACGTGGGTGTAGAACAGCCGGCCCGGCTCGGCCCCGTATTTGGGGTTGAGGTGCCCGGTGCTCTCGGCCCTTCCCCCGGCGCGGAAGCGCTGCCCATCCGACGAGGACGTGGTGCCGTCACCCCAGTGCGCCGCGAATGGATGACGCAACTGCGCGTTGACCAACTCGGCCAGGGCCAACGAGTAGGTGTCGTCGCGGATATACCAGACCTGCAACCAGGAGAGTTTGGCGTGGGTGCTGCCGGGGCAGGATTCGGCCATCTT
>NZ_JACHNV010000024.1 GCF_014199535.1 Hymenobacter latericoloratus | reverse complement strand
GCAGTACCATAGGCGCTCCGGGGCTTAACGACTCTGTTCGGAATGGGAAGAGGTGAACACCCGGGCTAAAGCCACCATTATCAAAGGGGAAGTACCGACTAGCCGCCTGTACTCACCAAAGTCTTAACATAGAGGCAGAGTAGGAAAAAGAAAGGGTAGCGCTCATGTGCTACAGAAGTGTTCGAGTCCTTAGTACCCCTCGGCTGTGCGATTTCGCGCTCTACACCTAGGGCCTATCAACGTCGTGGTCTCCGACGACTCTTCTAATCGGATATCTCATCTTCAGGTGAGTTTCGCACTTAGATGCTTTCAGCGCTTATCTCATCCCAGCGTCGCTACCCGGCGCTGCAACTGGCGTCACAACCGGTGCACGAGCGGCTGGTCCAACTCGGTCCTCTCGTACTAAAGTCAGGTCCTGTCAAATATCCTACGCCCACCACAGATAGGGACCGAACTGTCTCACGACGTTCTGAACCCAGCTCGCGTGCCACTTTAATCGGCGAACAGCCGAACCCTTGGGACCTTCTCCAGCCCCAGGACGTGACGAGCCGACATCGAGGTGCCAAACCTCCCCGTCGATATGAGCTCTTGGGGGAGATCAGCCTGTTATCCCCGGCGTACCTTTTATCCTTTGAGCGATGGCCCTTCCATGCGGAACCACCGGATCACTATATCCGTCTTTCGACCCTGCTCGGCTTGTAGGCCTCACAGTCAAGCCCGCTTCTGCTATTGCGCTCTGCGTACGGTTACCAAGCGTACTGAGCGGACCTTTGAAAGCCTCCGATACTTTTTTGGAGGCGACCACCCCAGTCAAACTACCCAGCAGACACTGTTTCCGTTTCCAGATTAGGTGCCAAACAACACAAGGGTGGTATTTCAACGTTGGCTCCCCCAGACCTGGCGGCCCGGGTTCACAGCCTCCCACCTATCCTACACATGTGTTGTCCAGCATCAATGTCAACCTATAGTAAAGGTGCACGGGGTCTTTCCGTCCCGTGGCGGGTACTCGGCATCTTCACCGAGACTACAATTTCACCGAGCTCACGGCTGAGACAGCGCCCAGATCGTTACACCATTCGTGCAGGTCGGAACTTACCCGACAAGGAATTTCGCTACCTTAGGACCGTTATAGTTACGGCCGCCGTTTACCGGGGCTTCGATTCAAACCTTCGCTTGCGCTAAGTTCCCCTCTTAACCTTCCGGCACCGGGCAGGTGTCAGGCCTTATACTTCCGCTTACGCGTTCGCAAAGCCATGTGTTTTTGTTAAACAGTCGCCTGGGCCTTTTCACTGCGGCTTCTTGCATTGCTGCAAGGAAGCGTCCCTTCTCCCGAAGTTACAGGACCATTTTGCCGAGTTCCTTGGCCGTGATTCACTCGAGCGCCTCAGGATGCTCTCCTTGACTACCTGTGTCGGTTTGCGGTACGGGCTAGAATTCAGTAAACGCTTAGCAGGTTTTCTTGGCAGTCTGATTAGGTACACTATCCCGTTGGCCGAAGCCTCCAGGTACTATCAGGTTTCAGCAAGCAAGGCGTACTTGACTACCTTACCTCTACCTACACCCTTTAACGAGCACTTCCGTCCGCTCGCGGTACTTTCACTTCTGCGTCACTGCATCACTCCAAATCCTAGGTGCGGGAATATCAACCCGCTGTCCATCGACGTAGCCTCTCGGCTTAGCCTTAGGTCCCGACTAACCCTGCTCCGATTAGCGTTGAGCAGGAAACCTTAGTCTATCGGCGAGGGGGTTTCTCACCCCCTTTATCGTTACTCATGCCTACATTTGCTTTTCTGGCCGCTCCAGCTCGCCTGACGACGCACCTTCACCGCTGACCAGAATGCTCCCCTACCACTTGCCTAAAAGGCAAATCCATCGCTTCGGTACCGGACTTGATGCCCGCGTATTATCGATGCCCTCTCGCTCGACCAGTGAGCTGTTACGCACTCTTTAAAGGAATGGCTGCTTCCAAGCCAACCTCCTGGCTGTCAAAGCAAGTGGACCTCCTTTGTTCAACTTAGTCCGAATTTAGGGACCTTAGCGGATGGTCTGGGTTCTTTCCCTCTCGGCATGGGACCTTAGCACCCCACGCCTCACTGCCGAGTATATCAACGGGCATTCGGAGTTCGTCAGGATTCGGTAGGCTGTGACACCCCCTAGTCCTATCGGTAGCTCTACCTCCCGCTGACTCCACCTCGACGCTGTACCTAAATACATTTCGGGGAGTACGAGCTATTTCTCAGTTTGATTGGCCTTTCACCCCTACCCTCAAGTCATCCAAATCCTTTTCAACGGAAACTGGTTCGGACCTCCAGTTGGTGTTACCCAACCTTCATCCTGCTCAAGGGTAGATCACAAAGTTTCGCGTCTACCCCCTCTGACTCTGCGCCCTATTCAGACTCGCTTTCGCTGCGGCTCCATGACTTGAGTCATTTAACCTTGCCAGAGAGGAGTAACTCGTAGGCTCATTATGCAAAAGGCACGCTATCAGGGCACAAAACCCCTCTAACTGCTTGTAAGCACACGGTTTCAGGTTCTTTTCACTCCGGTATTCCCGGTTCTTTTCACCTTTCCCTCACGGTACTAGTTCACTATCGGTCTCTCAGGAGTATGTAGCCTTAGCGGATGGTGCCGCTGGATTCAGACGGGGTTTCTCCGGCCCCGCCCTACTCAGGAATCCTCTACCGTGCGTAATCAGTTCGTCTACCGGACTCTCACCGTCTCTGGTGGGCCTTCCCATGCCCTTCAACTAAGATTACACAATCAGATCTTGAGGTCCTACAACCCCGCGCTGGCCGTAACCAACCCGGTTTGGGCTCCTCCCCGTTCGCTCGCCACTACTTGGGGAATCATATGTTATTTTCTGTTCCTCCGGGTACTTAGATGTTTCAGTTCCCCGGGTTTGCCTCTTGTCTACAAAGAAACAAGATCCTACCTCTTCAAAGTAGGGGGTTGCCCCATTCGGAAATGCCAGGATCACATGGTATGTGCCCATCCCCTGGCCTTATCGCAGCTTATCACGTCCTTCGTCGCCTCTGAGAGCCTAGGCATCCCCCGTGTGCCCTTATCTACTTCTCGTAGTGACCTCTGGTAACCCAGAAGTCGAGCTCAGGGTGATTACGACTAGGTAATCACACTCTCTTTTTCTTACTCTGTTTTCCTCTATGTCAAAGAACGT
>NZ_JACHNV010000023.1 GCF_014199535.1 Hymenobacter latericoloratus | reverse complement strand
TAGGGCATGGGGCGGTGGGGAAAGGAAGTGGGCAGGCGGCTTAGCTCTATGCCTTTTTTACCTCGGGGGAGCAGGGGGCAGAGCCCCCCAGGGGAACGAGGTGCCCCGCAGGGACCACGGTTTGGCTTGGGGTAAGGGGCGCGTAGCAGGCCCCTTACCCCAAGCCAAACCATAGTGGGTTATGGCTTTGTTTTTCTGGCCGGTCTAAGTTACGGATTTTTGCCCTACCTTAGCCGGGCTTACCTGAAGCGGACTTGTTTGGTAGAGGTATCAAGCGGGAAGGAATAAGGTAGGTGCTATAAACGCCTGGAGCCTGGTCGATGTGTTGAAGGTGCGCCCTCTACTCGACCAGGTTCTTTGTTTTGACCTTACACTAATTACCAGATGGCTAATTCGTTTAAACCGGGCGATATCCTAGAATTTGATGGCTTACCCTGTGTGGTCGTTGGTCTCAGTGGAGATATAATCGATGATGATGAGGTACCAGAAGAGCACATTGCTGTTTGGTTTGGAGACAGTAATGCAAAACGGAAGTCTGAAGGTGGGATGGGTGGTATAAGAACTGAAATATGGACTATACCAGAAGAGTACTTTGCAAAGGGGAAAGAACCACTAGTACGTCACTGACTTAGCACAATGAACAGACGAATTGACCAAAAAGCATTGTGTGATAAGTACAATACTGACTATGTAGCTAGTCCCGCTAGTCTTAAAATTGGTATCTCCCTTTCAGTGCGGGAAAACATGGGACCTATACATGGTCTAAGGCATAACCCAGAAGGGGATACAACTGGGTGGTATATATGGGGCGGGGAGTATTCAGCAGCAGAAGATTTTTTCTTGCCGGTCCATGTATCCCACATAAATGATTGGGCCCCTTACGTTCAAAAATACCTAGGATTAGGGCCGGGATGGCGCTTTTTAATCGTTCCTGAGGAAGACTACGAAGATGTTTGGTACGACGAAACTCTTCTAGATACTCGTTCCCCTGGGGGCGCTGCCCCCTGCCCCCCCGAGGTAAAAAAGGCATAGAGCTAAGCCGCCTGCCCTACTCCTTTTCCCTTTTGTTACTCTTCCCCCACTGCCCTATTCGTTCAAAAGTGGTGCTCCGTCCTCTTGTGGGTCAAATATGGAGAGCTGGTGTACATCAGCTTGGCCTTTTTTACGCTTGATATAGGTCTTGGCAAACGTCACCCGATTACCGTTAAAAAATACAAGCGGGTTTATAAAGTACTCATACTCATAGGGAGTACGCGCAATAATACCACATTCAACTAGGTTAGACAGGCCCGTTAAAACGTGGCTCCTGTGGCTGTAATTGGTATAAGCCAGTGCCTTATCCATGCGAAAAATCAGTCTGTCTTGGCCTGGTTTCAGGGCTGATAGGATGTACCCAAATACCCTAATAGCCGGTTTGGAAAGCTCCCAAAATGCGGCGAATTGGCTTAGGTACACTTTCGCAAACTGCTCTTCATCCACCTCGATGTACTGCATGAAAGCACCGTAGCCAGTAGCCTCCCCGTCTGCATTCACTACAATCTGTTGCACCTGCTTGGATAATCCTGCATCTGGCCTGATTACCCGAGTTCGTCTTACGGTCTGCTTTTGTATCCCCTCAAGTGCTTCTTCTACAAAAGGATTGTTCTCGTAAGCCGGGTGCTCACTGATTTTTTTGTACTTCATAAGACAACGGTTGGTTTTCTTTTTAGTAGCTGTAAAGATAACCGTTTGTTGCCTGCTAAGTACTCTTTCGTTTTCCTTTTCCTTGAAAAAGGAAAACCCCACGTTTTCTACTAGAAAACGAGCCGTTTTCTAGTAGAAAACAGACTAGTGATGTGAGTCAAGTAGTTACGTAGTGCCTCTCTTAAGTCTTATTTATTGGGTGTGAGGCCGGGGGGCTAACCCATGCCGATTCCTCCCCCCCGGCTCTGCCCCTTGCTTTTAGTCAATGCCTGCTGGGTTGTGCGCTCGATGGTGGCCGTGAGCTGCGGGCCAATAGCCTTGCCATTGGGCTGAATTTCGGTGGTCTTAAAAGTGGCCCCGCTGGCTTCGTGGATGAATATTCCCTTGCCCTGCTCGTCGCGCTGCACCTGGTAGCCTGCGGCCTGTAGCTTGGCCTGGAAGTCGTCCCCATCACGCACCGGTTTGGTTAGCATTCCCTCGACAACCCGCGTTAGCTCGGCCCGCTCTTGCTCCCGCACGGTGGCCCCGAACTCGCGGAAGTCCGCTAAATCCTCCCCCTGGGCATAGCGCACGGCCATTTTATCAAACATCTGGTCGCCTACTTCCACTTGCTTGGTGGCTTCCTGCAGGCCGGTGAAATTGCCTTGTTTTAGCCCCTCTGACGTGCTCAACTGCTTTTGGAGCACTCTCACCTGCTCCGCGGCCGCTGTGTTCGCCTGGGCGAGCTTGGCGACCTCTACGAGCTGCGCCCGGGCAGCCTCCGCCTGGCGGGCCAGCTCGGCGTTAATGCGGGCTTCCTCACGGGCTTTCCATTCGTCCCGCCCGAGCAGGGGTGGGTCGCTGAGCTGAAATGCAGGCGCCGGCGCCGTGGGCCTGGTCAGCTCCGCCACGCGCTGCGCGTGCTGGGCCTCCAAACCATACAGCCGCTGCATGGGGTCGTGTTTAGCCTGGCTATGCTCGACGCCGCGTTCAAAACCGTGCGGGGCCATTGCCTGAGCGTAATCGGTTTGCAGCTGACGCAAGCTCTTGGGGTTGAATAGCTGGTCGGCCGATAGGGTGTTCTTCGCTGTGATGGGGGCCAGCACCGCGTGAATGTGGGGGGTCTTTTCGTCCTGGTGCAGGGTGAACGATACCACGTTCTGCGCGCCGAACTTCTCCTTCAAAAAATTCAAATTGTCCTGCGCCCATTTGCTTTTGGAATAGTCGGCCGCTCGTCCGTCCTGGCCACGAATAAACCCCTCCGGGCTACCGGTTAGAATTACCTCCATTCCGCGCACCGAATCATGCCGGACGCGCTTCACCCCGGCCTCCTGAATGCGGGCTTCGAGCAGGCTCCAGTAGTCTTTCTGCTCGTGGTTGATATACTCCCGGTTCGGGTGGGGAGCTGCCCGGTCGGCGTTGCCTATCGCGTGGGGGTGCTGCTCCTGGCGGTAGTTGTGGCCAGTGGCCGCGAGGGCGTGAGCCTGGGTCTTGATTTTGGCAACTCGGATGACGGCGTAGGGCATGGGGCGGTGGGGAAAGGAAGTGGGCAGGCGGCTTAGCTCTATGCCTTTTTTACCTCGGGGGAGCAGGGGGCAGAGCCCCCCAGGGGA
>NZ_JACHNV010000022.1 GCF_014199535.1 Hymenobacter latericoloratus | reverse complement strand
ACGGCCACCGGCAGCCGGTTCGAGCTGGCCGAGTTGAAGCCGGGTGGGGTACCAATGAAGGAGGCTTACGACCTGGCCGTGCAGCGCACCGCGCAACGCGATTTAGAGCAGACCAAGGGGCAAAGTCAAGGGGGAGGAAGGAGCCTGTAATGCGAGGCCGAAATACCCTTAATTTAAGAACTTAAGAAGTAACCCTCTGTAACTACCTGATTACTAATACTATCCACTTTCCATACTGGAAAGCGGGACTTTCCACCTTAGAAAGTCTCACTTGTCAAAAATGATTAGCAAAAGGAAAGTAAAACTTTCTTTTTTGGCTGTTATTCAGAAAGTGAGTTTTACCTTCGAGGGAAATCAGAATTTCCTTTTTAGCCCCATTTTGTAAAATGAAACTTTCCGATTTTGAAAAGAACAGGACTAACCCTTTTCTAGATAAGGCATTAGACGAGGTCCAAATCTCGCGCAAGTACAAGACAGCCTCGCGCACTGGTGAGAGTGCGATGCTACAGGCATTTGACCCCAACACAGGCGAGATTTTGGGCCATACCATGTTCATCCGGGAGATTGAGGTGGATGAGGAAAAATTCACGAAGCTCTATTTAAGCCAGTTTGAGAGCTTTTGGGAGCTTTCTAAGCCTGCTATTAGGGTTTTTGGGTACATCATGCAGAAAATGAAGCCCAAATCGGACAAGCTGGAATTTTTCATTGATGAATGTATGGAATACACTCATTACAAAAGCATTAAGCCGATATATGCTGCTCTTGCGAGCTTGATAGAGGCCAAAATCATTGCTAGGGGCTACAATGAGAATGTGTACTTCATCAACCCCATGATAATGTTCAATGGGGACCGGGTAAGCTTTGTGCGTAGCTACGTCAAAAAGAAGAAGTTAAAGCAAGGCGACCCACAACAACTGTCAGTATTTGACGCTATTCCCCCGTTCAGTATAGGATAAGCAAATCACCCTTTCGCTGAACGACAAGGTGAAGGCTTTCTACTGATTGTAGCTCCACGCGGTGACGGTGTCGTGGTCCAGAAACACGCGCAGAGCATCGGGAGCACCCAGCCCCATCTCGTAATGCAGTACTGGTGGATAAGGCGCCTCCGGCCAGGCATAGGTCGTGTCCGGCACCCCAAGCAGTGCGGTTACTTCGACGCGTGACATGCCCGCCTTGACCTGGGGAAGTTTGGAGTATATGTAGTTGGCTCGGTCGAAGACCAACGTATACAGCCCGTACCCGAGCGCAGCTAGCAGAAGGAAACCAATGAATAGTTTTTTCATCAGATGAGCAAAGTACCGCTCCTTCCAGTGAACTCCTGGCAGCTGCTCTGCACCAGGTGCTAGCAGGCCGCTGCAGCACGGAAGGAGTTTAAGAAACCCGTCTACGATTCAAAGTTTACGAAATGCGCCGATGGCATGAGTTTCGTAAACTCCTATGCAGGGGGTTGAGCGGGCCAAAAAGTTAACCTATCACCCCTAAAAAGCTAATCGGGGAGGTCGTTCTGAGGCGGCTAGCCGAAGTAGCACCAGCCCCGATTCCGTTAGGCATCCAAGATGGGACGTGGCTGGTGCCGCTACGCTAGCCGCTTCGCACCGACCTCCCCGATTAGCTTTTAGAAAGTTTGTATTTTCGCCGTATGACCGTGCAGTGCCAAAAATGTGGGAAGGACTATGAGCCCAAGCGCCGAGGGGGCAAATTCTGTTCGGTCTCGTGCCGGGTGGTGCAGCACCAGCTCGTGAAGAAGGGGGAAGCCTGGCCGAATCCACCCAACGGGGACGAGCGGTATTTGGCGGAGAAATTGGTCGCGGTCGGACGGTCGGCCACGGAAGCACTGGTACAGGTCGAGGGGTTGCCGGCAGCCGAGGCGTTCAGTCGTTTGCGGGCGTTGGTGGAGGGATGGGCCGGGGTAGCTAATAACTCCATCATTGAGAAGGTGCAGTACAACGAGCAGCAGGAAATGAAAGCCCAGGCCACCCGAGTGAAGCGCGTCAGAGCCAGTAAATAAGGGTATTATCGTAAGTGATAAGCGTAAGTTTTGCCCAATATGTACCCTAAAAAAGCCCCGTTAGCGTAAGTAATAAGCGTAAACAACAGGCCCAAAACCGCGCAGAAAAAACAACGGTATAACCCACTATACCGGACTGCGTCCGGTGTGGGGCTTGCAGCCAGCCCTACGCAGTATCTAGCCCCTTTCCCCACCGCCCCATGCCTTACGCCATTTGCCGAGTTGCCAAGATTAAGACCGCCCAGGCGGGCGCGGCCAAGACCGCGCACAACTACCGGCAGCGCGAAACGCCCAACGCCGACACCGAGCGCAAGCCCCTCAACCGGGAGTACATCAACACGGCCGAGCGCAATTATTGGGAGCTGGCCACCGAGCGCATTCAGGAGGCCGGGGCCAAAGTCCGGCATGATTCGGTGCGCGGGGTGGAGGTGCTGCTAACGGCCAGCCCAGAGGCGTTCAAGCGCCAGGCTGATGGGAGTCCGAACGATTGGCACGGCAGTGAGTGGGCCGAGGCCAATATTGCATTTTTGAAAGCCCAGTTCGGGGAGAAAAACGTGGTGAGCTGCACCCTGCACCAGGACGAGCTAACGCCGCACTTTCACGCCGTGGTCGTGCCCATTACCGAGGACGGCCGGCTATCGGCCAAAGACCGCTTCAACCCAAAGACCCTGCGCCAGCTCCAAACCGACTACGCCGAGGCCATGAAGCCGTTTGGGATGGAGCGGGGGGTCGAGCATAGCCGCGCCAAGCACGAGGTCATGCGCCACGTCTACGGGGCCCAGGAGCGGAGCCGGGGCGAGCTGGCCACGCTGACCAAGCCGGAGCCCGCCACACGCCTGAGCATCGAGGGGCCGAGCGGGCTGGACCTAGTCAACCTGAGCAAGTGGCGAGCCGAGCAGGAGGCGCGGCTGAACGCGGAGCTGGCCCGGCAGCTCGCCGCGGCCAACGAGCGGGCCAGCAAGGCCGCTAGCATCGCGCAGGACAGCGCCGGCGCCAAAGACCGGGAAAAGACCCTGGCCCGGCAGTTGGCGAGCGTAGAGGGCACCAAAACGAAGCAAATTCAGGTGCGAAAGGACGTGGAGGGGGGATTCACCCGCGCATTGGTCAAGGTTGCCCAGGGCGAGGCGTTGCCGGCGAACGTGCTGGAGTACGCGCACCAGGTGCGGGCTGGTATCATGGCCGAGGCCGAAAAGCACGTTCAGCAGGCCCTAAAGGGCCCTATTCGCCAAGCCTGCGACTTAACCGCACAGCTAAAAAAGCTCCCAGGATACACCTACCGGGAGGACGCGGCCACCAAACAGGGCGAGTTGCGCCACACGGCCACCGGCAGCCGGTTCGAGCTGGCCGAGTTGAAGCCGGGTGGGGTACCAATGAAGGAGGCTTACGACCTGGCCGTGCAGCGCACCGCGCA
>NZ_JACHNV010000021.1 GCF_014199535.1 Hymenobacter latericoloratus | reverse complement strand
TGGCCCTGCAGAACAAGAAAATCCAGCTGGTCACGGACCTGATTACCACCGACGAGGCCATCATCAAGAGCCTGACCAAGGAGGATATCGAGGAGCTGTTGGGGTAGGAAAAAGCCAAGCACTTATCAAATGCTTGGCTTATCAAACAATGCCATGTCACAATACCCGTATGAGTGGCCTATTATAGCTCCTTGAAAAGATGGTTGTTTGTGCACGATCTACTCACAAACAATCCATCATGTTTAAACTTTACAGACCATTACTACTTGCTGCCGTAACTGCTTTAAGCGGCACTCTTACCTCTTGCAAACAGTAGGATATCGAACAGCCTAAACCAGTTAAGGCTCCTGTCCGAAAGAAGGAGTTATCGGCGGAGGAAAAAGCGAAAGCAACGCGTTATCAACAAGCTGCTCTCCTCTTATTAAAGATTACTTATGATGACAAACAAATGCTCACTGCGTTGAGTAAAGAGTTGGAAGTTGATAAGTACCAGCATGAGCAGATTGGATTTCAGGAGCTTTTTGATGCTTCAAAAGTTGCTCAGAGGGGCCAAAGCAGCTTATTGAGTAGCTTTAAGTCCAAGTTTGAAAAAGTATTTTCTACTAACGATTACCCACACGCAGCTGAGTTTGCAGCCAAATCCGGAACAGCTGCGCGTGGCATCAGTCAGGTCACTGAGCTTGAAGCGGCCCTTATCCAAGAGGGAGTGAATGTTTATTTTCCTTATTCAGGGGATTTTGGAATTGTAGATAACCCCACTGTTACGTACGCTCCGTTAGATAATACAACAGAGTCTACAGGTTACTACTACGCTGACACGAATAACGACGGCATAGAGGAAGTAGTGGAAGTCACAGTAGATGAAAACTATGTGCAGAAGCACCCGACTTTCATTGTGCAGCCTTTGGACGAAAAGGAATCATCCGCCACTACGGAAACGGGTAGCTCGCATGTTGTATTAGGCACTCAAGGAAAAAAGGATACTATTAATCAGGTTTTTATTGGCTATGTACAGGTGACGGAGCAACGCGACGATCTTTTTGGTGATGGCGCTGGTAATTCAGGAGGTTCAGAAATGAGGTTCGTTCGTCCTAAAGGCTTTTTAAGCATTGATGCGAATGGTCAGGTTGACCTCACTAAAGAGGATCCTGCTATTGTCAGTGTTGACTTGAGTCGGAAAACCATTCGGGATAAAAATCGCACCTATCAGTATATTACTTTTGATTCTAACTGGGAGCGAACGGAGAAGACCCAATACTTTGTGGTGTACGAGTACGATAATACTGCTGAGCGTACCAAAACAACCAAGTCAACTTTCGAAGCCAACATTGGAGTTACTCTACCAGGCAAAAGTGGAGGACCAAGTGGGACAGTTGGTACCAAAACTACACGGGAGTTAACTGAAGAAATCAAGTACAAAACTAAAGAGGAGCTTATCTGGCAGCAGGACTTCTCGCGTCCTACTTTCTTTTTTTTTAAATACCCAGGATCAGTACGCCGACTGGCGAGACGGCTTTCCTTTCTGGAGAGCTCAAAGCTGGATGAAATTTACTATGCCACGTCGGCAGCTCATCTACGAGCAATAGTTAAGTAGCTCTGTCGCCCGGCGTCATCATCAACGCCGGGCGGTTAGTATCTCGCCCCTACACATTATGGTAAAGATTGTACCTCTGCTTGGGCTGATTTGTCTGCCATACGCTGGTATTGCCCAACGTACGGCATGGTCGGCAGGCGTTTTGGGCTCCTACGGTCACTATAAATTCAACCCGGCCGAACGGCAGTTTGGTCAGTACCAACTGCACATTTACGGAGTTGAGCCCCTGGATATGTGGCGGTTCGGGGTGTTTGCCCGCACGTCATTAGGCAAGCCCACTAGCCCGTGGTTCGTGCAGGCAGAACTGGACCGCTCCGGGCGTAATGCCCACGCGCAGCTTGAAAACCTGACGCCGGCCGGCAATAGCCTGGACTTCACCATTTCCAGCCCTGGCGCCAGGATTCGCCGCTACGACCTGGCCGTTTTACTGGGGGTCCGGCCCCTACGCTCCTCCGTACGATTATTGGCGGGGCCGGTAGTCAGCTATATGTCCCGGCGGGAGTTGCTACGCGACAATTATACCTGGGACAGCCGAGGCCCGTTCACGCCCTACCGTCGGATTGAAGAAGCCTTCTACCGGGGTTTTAACCGGGTTACGGTGGGCTACCAGGTGGGGGTAGGAGTCGAGTTCTGGCGGGTATCCCTGGACCTGAGACGAGAAAACAACCTTACGCCGGTGGTGGGCCAGGTCCGGTACGAGGGCGCGACGTACCGCGCCAACCTGACCGGCAACTTATGGATGCTGACGCTGGGGGCGCGGGTATGGGAAAAGGGGCCAACTGACAAGAAAGAAGCAAATTAAGTTATACACCAAGTTTATCACCCAGAACACGGTAGAAGAAAAGATTCTGGCCCTGCAGAACAAGAAAATCCAGCTGGTCACGGACCTGATTACCACCGACGAGGCCATCATCAAGAGCCTGACCAAGGAGGATATCGAGGAGCTGTTGGGGTAGAGAAAACCTATCTAGTACGGGATCAGCTATGATTGGATACGCTCAGGCTTTTCGTCAATGTCACAAACGAAGGCAAAACGTCCGCCCGAATATGACTTTTATAGTGTATATACAGCTGTAAAGACTATGTACTTTATGTATTATCTATGAATTGTCTAATGCATGTGTCACAAAAATGATGAGGACTGCCTGTTTTACTCTTCAGTGAGTAGTGATGTTTGTGAATATTAAATTCACAAACATCCTTATTCATGTTCAAACCCTACAAGCCCTTGTCACTTATCGCGGTTGCGCTAGGTAGTACACTCGCTTCGTGCGAACGCCAAGAAGACGAGCAACCTCAACCCCAAGAGAATGGCGTCAAGAAAACACTATCGATCGAAGAACAGGCAAAAGCCGACCGGTACAAACAAGGAGCGCTCATCCTGCTTCAGATTTTGCATGATGATAAGCAGATGCTCAAAGCCCTGAGCCGCGAAGTAGAAATCGATATACATCAACACGAACAGATTTCGTTTAAAGAGCTTTTTGGCAGTTCTCAAGCGTCTCCCAAAGCTCAGGACAACCCGCTAGGAGATTTCAAGGCTAAGTTTGAACAGGCTCTGATCAGTAATAGCTATCCGCAAGCGCAACAAATTAAGTCTCAACCGCAAATGGCTACTGGTGGGACGAGTTTAGGAGATGCCCTGGTACAAGACGGACGATATTTACTTTCCGTACTCAGAGGATTTCCAGGAGGTAGAAAACCCAACCATCACGTACGCACCATTAAACAGCACGGAGGAATCTACTGGATTCTATTACGCTGACACAAATGGAGATGGCGTAGAAGAAGTAGTTGAAGTTACGGTAGATGAGAACTACGTGCAAAAGCACCCTACCTTCATCGTACAACCGCTGGATGAGACGGAAGGCAATAATACAACGGAGGTTGTACAGGGTACGCTCGGTACTCAGGGCGTGAAAGACACTATCAATCAGATTCATATCGGCTACGTGCAACTCACGAAACAGCTGGATGATTTATTTGGGGATGGCGCGGGCAATTCAGGTGGCTCCGAACTCAAGTTTGTCCGCCCCAAAGGCTTTCTATCAATAGACGCAAGTGGACAGGTAGATTTGAATAAAGAACCCCCGGCTATCGTTGGTGTTGACTTGAGTCGTGCCACCATCCGGGACAAGAACCGCACCTACCAGTACATCACGTTCGACTCTAATTGGGAGCGCACGGAGAAAACTCAGTATTTCGTTGTGTACGAGTATGATAATGCTACGGAGCGCACCAAAACAACTAAATCCACATTTGAAGTAGCCACGGGAGTCACCCTGCCGGGTAAAAATGGTGGCCCAAGCGGTACGGTTAGTTCTAAAACAACCCGAGAATTAACGGAGGAAATTAAATATAAAACCAAGAACGAGATTATGTGGCAGCAGGACTTTTCCCGTTCCACTTTCTTTTACCTGAATTCTATCGACCAGTATGGTGGATGGCGCGACGGCTTTCCTTTTTGGAAAGCACGGGATTACTTGTGCTTTACTATTCCGCGTCGTGAACTTATTATCGAGCGGTAACCAAGCCTTAGTAAGTTAAAAAACCCGCTTCGTGTTCACGTGTGGCACGGGGCGGGTTATACTTTCTTCTTTCCTGATGAAAAAGATTTTCCTACTTACGAGTCTTCTGCTCTTGTCTGTTGCCAGCCAGGCCCAGCGCCCGGCTTGGTCGGTAGGCGTACTCGGTTCCTACGGCCACTACAAATTCAACCCGGCCGAACGGCAGTTTGGTCAGTACCTGTTACATATCTACGGCATAGAGGCGCTGGATATGTGGCGGCTGGGCGTATTTGCCCG
>NZ_JACHNV010000020.1 GCF_014199535.1 Hymenobacter latericoloratus | reverse complement strand
TGGCCCGCCGTGTAGCTCAGGGCGCGGCCAATCTCCTGGCGGGCGCGGCTCCAGTCGGCCGACTGCTGCTCCTTCGGGGTCGTGGCCTGCTGCTGCTTGGGGGTCGGCCCGATTTCGCGGGCCTGCCGGTGCCCTACCTGGTCGGCCACAATCAGTCCGTAGTCCTGCTCGATGCCCTTGCACACGTCCACGCTCCGGGAGCGGATAAACTGGTCACTCACTGTCTGCCCGTCCAGATCCACCCGGTTCACCACCAGGTGCATGTGCGGGTGGGTTTTGTCCTGGTGCCGCACCACGGCCCATTGCGTGTTCTCCGGGTCGATTCGCAGCCCTTTTAGGTAGTCCTGGGCAATACGGCCCATGACCTCATTGGTCAGCTTCTCCTTTTCCTCGACCGGAAAGGCCAGCGCCACGTGCAGCACCGCTTTTCCCAATCCGGGACGCATGGCCCGCACCGCGTCAAAGTCCGCCGCCATGTGCGCGGCGCTGTCCGTGCGCACCCCGTGCGCGGCCAGCACTTCGGCCCCTTTGCCGGGGGCCTTCTCCTGCAGCACGTAGGCACACATCGCCCCGAACGACTGGTTCACCTTCACTTTTCCAATCATGCCCCTTCGCCCGTGAGCCGCTTCAGCAGCTGGTGCATCTGCCCGAGTACCGTCGTGGCCCCGCTGCGCTGGTCCTGGCCCAGGTGGGCCAGCTTGGTGAGCTGGTTCAGGTTCGCCGCCATGCCGGCCAGCTGCGCCAGCTGCCGCGCTTCCTCCGGCGTCGGCGGGGCCTGCAGTTTCGTGGCCGTGTTCTGCTTGCGCCACACCGACCGCAGCACTTCCCCCTGGCTCAGCTGATACCGCTCGGCCTCACGGGTCAGGCGCTCGTGCTCCGCGTCCGTGAGCCGGACGCTCACGACGTGGCGCTGTTTTTCGGCCAACGGGCCGGCCTTCCGGCCTCCTTTTCGGGGGCGGTGGGGAGGTGAATCAGGAGCTGCTAGGTCTGCCATAGGGAGGTCCCCGAAGGGGCAAGTGTAGTGAGCCCAACGGGCGAACGGGTTTCCTGAATTGCGCGAAGCGCGATTCAGGAAACACATCTTGCGAAAACCGTTGAACGATGTGGACTAGGCCCACAAGGTACGGCTCCCCGCACGTACGCGCAACCCCTGGCCCACTCTTTTCGCTGCGCCTCCCAGTTGGTTTTACCGTTGGTTTCCGTTCCAACTCTTGCACCCTTCCGGTTACCTCCTGCCTCCTACTTCTGGTGCTCCCCTGCCGGCAACGTGGCCACCTTGCTCTCGCCTCCAGCTGCCCCATCTGGCCACCTTCTCCCACCTGGTCATTGCCTCCTGTCCCGGTGCGCTTACTTTCCCCTCTTGTACTCCTTTCCTGACCTGTGGCCTTAGCTGCTACCGTTTCTGTGGGCACAGTATTCCGGAGTTCAAAGCAGCACATAAGCTCAACAATAAGGTTTATAAACCGTTGATTACCAATAATATATACTTTATTGAATGCTCGCAAGTCACTGGCCTCTAGGACTTTTGCTGTTTTTGTTTTGCTCGCGCCGTTGTACTCTCGAACAAGCCCTAGAAGCTTTTTTGCCTCGCGCGAAACAACAATTGGTGTATTTGAGCTTATTTGTCTTATTTGAGGGGCTGCTTTCATGTTGATTTACAGCTATTTATGACACTTAAAAACGGGTTTTAGTGGGTGAGAAACGGGTTTTAGTGGGTGAGAAACGGGTTTTAGTGGGTGAGAAACGGGTTTTAGTGGGTTTGAAAACGGGTTTTAGTGGGTGAGAAACGGAATTTAAAAACGGAATCCGAATACGATACCCGTTTCTTTCTTATAATTGCCCAGTAATCAGCCATTAGGACACTATGAGCAAGGACCTAGAAGTTCGCCAACACAATGCTTTAACCAATGCTCGGTACGAGTATTCGGAGCTGCAGCTTGATTTGCTGTTCTTTCTTATCTCTAAGCTCCGAAAAGACCAGCAGGACAGGGTTTATGAATTGAACATCAAGGATTTATCCTCATTAACTGGCAAAAAATATAACGCTGCCTATCTCCATAAGGCGACTGCTGACATGGGTAGCCGTGTCTTTGAGGTGCAAACCGAAACCCGGTACCGGCAACTCTGGATGTTCCAGCGTGTGGACTACCTACTTGGGCAAGGAATCATTGAAATCAAGCTCACAGAGGACATTACCCCCTATCTATTTGACCTGAAAGAGAACTTCACTAGCTATGAATTGGCTTCGGCACTGCGCCTCACTAGCAAGTATGCTAAGCGGATTTATCAGTATTGCAGTCAGTGGAAAGACCAGGGCGAATCCAAAAAGTATGACATTCAGGAGTTCAAGATGATGCTGGGCTTGCTTGATGACAAAGGCAAGGATAAAGCTATCAGGATGAGTGATTTTCGGGAAAGTGTGCTGGATGTGGCCGTAAAGCAAATCAATGAGCATACTGAATTGCACATCAGCTATAAGCTTGAAAAACGGGTTAGAACCTACAAAAACATCGTCTTTACCATCAAGCGGCAAGCCTTAGCGGAAACCATTCCCTTCGACTTAGTAACCACTGTTCAGGACGTGCCTGGCGTTCAACAAAGCCACTTCGACAACGCCGCCCGCATCTTGGACGAGCTGCGCATCACCGACCCCAAACACCGGGCTACCATCCTGGCCAGTGCGGCCCACGTCGCGGAAGTGAACCGCTACAACCACGACCTGAAAACGGGCAAGGTCAAAGCCTCGCGCAATCCGGGCGGGCTGCTGCTCGTGCGCCTGGGCCTGGTCGCGGCCAAAGCCCCTAAGCCCGCCTGAGCCCCTCCCTCCGATGCGCCAAAAAATCTACCTCGAACTCGTCGTTTTGAAGCCCGGCAACGCGGTGCACCTCACCGAGGCCGAGCAACAAGCCATTCCGTGCCACTTCTTGATGGCTCAGGAAGCCGAAAAGCGGATGATGGTCATCGAGTACACCCCGGGCTCCGATCGTGCCACCAGAGAGCGGATTATTGCCGTGCACCTGCGGGCCTACGCCCGTCGTTACAAAATCATCAGCTACGAGGTATTTGACGACTTCGTCCCGGCCCTACCGGCTCCGCTGGTAGGCTAGTCAGATAGGATTTAGGGGGCAGTGGGGAGAGTGCAAAAAGCGGGTCCGTCATCCCGGTTTTATCCCTTAACATAATGTCGCTTATAGGAGCAATCTTGGAATCCGTGCGGTTTTGCTCCCCACCGCCCCCGGTGCCGGCGCGTGGTACTTTTCCGGTTTAGGCCCCTAAAAAACGGGGTCGATTTACCGGCGCGTCAGTGCTTCATCTTCATGCCCGCTTTGCCCTTGCCCAACTGGTCGAGGGCGGCACGGAAGCCGGTAGCCAGCTGCGCGGCGGGGCCGCGACCGTAGTAGTGCAGGAACATCATGCGCGGCTGGTCAAACAGCATGTGGTTGTGCACGGCCACGACCTCCAGATTGTGGGCGCGCAGGGCCTTTATAACCGGGTTTACTTCGTGCTCCAGCATAGCAATGTCGCCGGCCACATGCGCGTCAGCTTGCTTGCCGGCGAACGCGGCCCACGAGTTCAGGCCAATGGCGGCGGTCATTTCCGTGCCCATCATCACCGATTGCAGGTCCGCTCGGCCCACGGTATACTTGTAGGTGGGGCCGTTCACCGTGCCCTGGTACTGCACCACTTTGTCGAGCGCCGGAATATCAAACAGCTCCTTGCCGGTGGGCGGGCCGGGGGCCGACGTAGCGTTGTTGCCCGCCTGCGCGGCCGGGGTGCCGCCGCTGGGCTTCGGCTGGTTGGCCGGCAGCAACTTGGAGTCCTTGAGCGCGGCGGCAAACTTGCGGGCCAGCTCGGCCGGGGCACCCATGCCGTGAATGTGCATGTAGAAGATGCGCGGTTCCTCGTAAAAGAAGTGGTTGTGTACGGCCCCGATTTCCAGCCCCTGGGCCAGCGCGGCCGACATGAGCGGGTTGACTTCCTCCTGCAGCAGCACCGTGTCGCTCATGAGCATGGCCGATTTGCCGTCCAGCGTGTGCTTGATGGCCACCCACCCGCCAAAACCAAAGGCAATGGGCACCGGCTCCCCCTTGATGGTCACCTTCAAGTCGTTGCGCGGCAACGGGGTGCTGTGCGTGGCCTGCGCTTCAACGTAGGCCCCTTTCTTGCCCATCGCGGCCTCGATGGCGGCAATGTCGGCCGCGCTCAGCGGCGGGGTGTTGCCGGGGGCCGGGGCTTCGGCGAAGGAGGGCAAGGGGCCTAGCAGCAGCGGCGTGGTGGCCAGCGCCGTGGTTTTGAGCCAGTCACGGCGGGAAAAACGGGAATCGGACATAGAACAAGGAATGAATGAGACGGCTTAGGGTACGTAAGGTAAACGGTTGACTGTTCCTTCTCTGTGCTCAGGACGCGGCTTGTGGGCGCTTAACGTGCTGTATTCTCCGTTTCCTGAGAAGACCTCTAAAAGCCCTACTGTGGGAAATACTTTTTGACCACCTTCGGATTGTCCCGTTTCAGGTCCCAATAGCCCTTCGTCAGCCACTCCAGCGCCCGCTTTTTCTGGGCCTGCTCCTGCTGCAGCTGCGCTACCTGCGCCTCGGCTGCGGCCTTCTCTTTCCAGAGGTAGGTGCTCAGGCTGGTCAGCATCAGCAGCAGGGCCACCACCCCCACCCCCAGCCGCACATGGGTAAAGCCCCAGACTTCCCCCACCACGGGCACGCTACGCGGAATCCGGTCAATCACCTGCTGCAGCTGCGCCGTGCCCGTGGTGAGCGTCTTTTCCACCTTCGCCGGCGTGGCCAGGTGCGGCTGGATGGCCTCCGCTACGCCCTGGTAGTTGATGGTAAAGCGCACTTCCTGCTTCACCGTGGCCAGCACCTCGTCCAGCTCGGCCCGGCTCACCGGCCGGCCCTGCTCCAAGCTGCGCTTGTTCAGCGTCTCAATACCCCGCCGTAGCGCGTTAATATCTTCCAATAGCTCCTGCATCGGTCGTTGCTGAAAAGTTAATCTCCCATCCCTAGGCCTTGGGATGGCTGCTGGCTCAGCTGCTGCTGGGCCTGCCGCTGCTTGGCCTGGGCGTACTCGGCCGCCAGCTTGGCCAGCGCGTAATCCTGGCCCAGCTGCTGCCATTGCTGGGCCGGGTCGTGGCCTAGCTCGCGGGCCTTGGCAAAGCCTGCTTCCAGATTCCCCGCGCTGTACGCCCGGCCCACCTGGCTGCCCTTCACCCGGTGCCCGTCCTGGGCAAACACCACCCCGGCCGGGCTCCCGTCCTTGCGCCGCGTCAGCTCCAGCTCGATGCCTCGCGGGCGCAGCGCCTCGCGCAGCTCGTCGAAGCTGCGGGCCTGGCCCGCCGTGTAGCTCAGGGCGCGGCCAATCTCCTGGCGGGCGCGGCTCCAGTCGGCCGACTGCTGCTCCTTCGGGGTCGTGGCCTGCTGCTG
>NZ_JACHNV010000019.1 GCF_014199535.1 Hymenobacter latericoloratus | reverse complement strand
TATGGACTGCTTAGTGCTTTAATGCGTTGTCTAATAATGATTTGTGTTTTGTAAACTAAACTCAAGGTTTTGTAATACTAAACCTGCTTGTCCTGAACTCTCTTACATTCGCTGTTAAACTAAACGTTTAACAAAACCCAATGAGTCAGCAAAAGGGAGAAACAGAACCTGAGTTAAGTATAACTTCTGCTGAGGGAGCCGCAACAGAACCGGAGTTAAGTATAACTCCTGCTGAAACGGCGACAACAGAACTAGAGCAAAACACAACTAAACCCAAAGCCAAGGGAGGCCGGCCCCGTAAGGCCCCCGACACAGGGTTATGGGCGATTCGCGGGGTGGACTTAGAAACCCGGGCCATTGTCGAGAAGACCGCGCAGCGCGCCGGCAAGACCATCGGCCAGTTTGTGAACGAGGACATGCGCTCGTTCTGCCAAGGTCAGCTGACCCAATCGCAACTGCCGGCCAGCCCCCGCGACCTGCAGGTGCAGGTGGAGCAACTGACGCAGATGGTTGAGGGCATTGCATCCCGGTTAGCCGAGCCAGCGCGAAAGAGCCTTTGGCAGCGCGTTTTCGGCAAGTAGGCAGGTAAGCCCTACTTTTTGGTGGCCGCGTCGAACAGCGGCCCGTTTGCGGGCTTTTTAAGGCCCAGGATGGTGAGCAGGAGTCCCGACAAGGAATGAGCCTTGGCGTGCTTGCCGGTTTTCAGGTCGTGGGCGAACTTGTTGCAGGCCGCCACGTGCGCCGCGCTAGCCAGGATGGTGGCCACCAGTTCCGGCGTGGTGATGCTCAGCTGCGTGAGCAAGCGCCTGGCGTTCTCCACCTGGTGCGGGGCTAGGCCTGCCGGAGACACTGCACCTGGCTCCAAGTCGAAAGGAATAGTTTCAGCTAGAGCCTGTGGCTTCACTGTGAAAGTGATGTTTTTGAAGGTCTTCCCGCGTTTTTCCAGCGTGTAGCTGACATTCAGTTCAGTATGCTCATTGATTTGCTTAACGGCTACGTCCAGCACCTTTTCTCGCAACTGGCTGATTCGCTCCATCTTTTCATTGCCCTTTTCATCAAGTAGCCCAAGCATCTTTTTGAAGTCCTGCAGGTCATACTTCTTCGTTTCTCCCAGGTCTTTCCACTGGCTGCAGATTTGATAAATACGCTTAGCGTACTTGCTAGTGAGGCGGAGCGCAGCAGCTAGTTCATAGCTAGTGAAGTTGTTTTTGAGTTGAAATAAATAGGGTAAAACGTACTTGGTTAGGTCAAATTCGATGATTCCTTCCCCCTTGATGTAGCGGATTTGCTGGAACATCCATATCTGCCGGTACTCTTTGGCGTCTTCAACTTCCAGCATACGGGAGCCCATATCAGCTGTGGCTTTATGCAGGTAAGCCCCATTATATCGCTTGCCCGTCAGACTAGATAATTCTCTGATATCCAACTGATAGATAGTGTCTTTTTCATCTTTTCGCAGCTTAGAGATGATGAAGAAGAATAGGTCTAGCTGCAGCTCAGTGTATTCGTAGCGGGCATTTGTGAGGGCATTATGCTGACGGATTTCTAATTCTTGGTTCATCTAGACAAGCATGTGGCTGATTCGGATGCAATTATAACCATTAAACCACCATCTAAAACAAAAGTGGTTTTTAAAGGTGGTTGTAGATACACGAAAGGTGGTCGATAGGTACACGAAAGGTGGTTTGAAGTACACGAAAGGTGGTTTTTGCTACACGAAAGGTGGTTTGAAGTACACGAAAGGTGGTTTGAAGTGCTTGTAATGCTTTGATATTTAATAAGTTACGACCCCCTCAAATAGAACAAATACTTCAAATATCACAAGTTGTGTTTCGCGCGAGGAAAAAAGCTTTTAGGACGATGGATAACTCCGGCCGGAATACAGAAAGCAAACAAAACGGCCTAGAAGCCAGTGACTTGCGCGCATTCAATAAACACTATATAATTGGTAATCAATGGTATATGACGACTAATGTTGAGCTTATGTACCCTCTTGCACCCGGGAAAACTTTCGTCTCTGGGGCTGTGGGAAAGCGAGTCCTGAGCCGCGCCGGCACCAGGTGTAACCTAGTCGCACTAGCTGTCCGTAGGAGAAAGGCAAATAGTAATTTCCCTCTATGCGCTACACCTGCCAGCACTGCTCGACCGTTTACACTCCCCGCCGCAAAGGAGGCCGATTCTGTTCTACCAACTGCCGGGTAAGCGCCTGGGACAAGGCCCAAAAGTCGGAGGAAGCGCAGTGGTTGTACCAGGGCGAAGAGTACTACCTGGCCCGCAAAATCGACTTCTTAGGCGAGGAAGCGGGGAAGCTCTTGCCCCAGCTCGGCGATACCATTACCCCGGACCAGGTACAGCAGATACGGACGCTACTTGACCGGATGCAGTACGAACGGAGCAACTCGGTGGTGCAGCGTCTAGTGAAAGGAAGCCCGGTACCACCAGGAGGCACAAGCGTAAGCCGTTAGCGTAGATAAGCCCCTGATAGCGTAAAGTATAAGCGTAAACAATGCCCCATAATCGTAAGGCGCAAACGTAAGCAAGCGTAATGTTCAAGCGTTGTGTACTCACTAGACAATTTTGGGGAGCCTAAGCGCTGCGCTTTAGGCTCCCCAAAATTGTCTGTTCGGCCCTGCGGGCACTCGTTCTACCCGGTGGCCACCGGCACCCCCAGCCGGCCCGCTGGCCACCCTTTTCCCCTACCGCCCCGATGCCCTATGCCATCCTGCGCACGGCCAAACTCAAGACCGCCGGCAACCTCACTTCCCTGAACGAGCACCTGCAGCGGCTGCGGCCCACCCCCAACGCGGACGCCGAGCTAACCCCGCTCAACGTGCAGCTGGTCGGCAGCCAAGACCTAGCGGCCGACGTGCAGGCCCGCCTCGATGCGGCCGGCTGCACGGTGCGCAGCAACGCCGTGCTGGCGGTCGAGCACCTGATGACCTTCAGCCCCGAGTTTTTGGACATTCGCAAGGAGCCTGGCCAGTCGGGCAAGCCGGCTCAACTGGTTGGCTCGCCCGAGGACGGGGCCAAGCTGGCCGGTTTCCGGGACCGGGCAATGGAGTGGCTGAGCGAGCGCTACGGGAAGGAGAACGTGGTGAACGCCGTGCTGCACCTCGATGAGCAGACCCCGCACATCCACGCCACGGTCGTGCCCATCGACGCGGCCGGCAAGCTCAATTGCCGGGCAATGCTGGGTGACCGACAGAAGATGCGCGCCATGCAGACCAGCTTTGCCGCCCAGCTGGCTCCGCTCGGGCTGCAGCGCGGAGTGGAGGGCAGCCCCGCCCAGCACCAGGAAGTGAAGCGCTTCTATGGGCTGGTGAAGGAACTCAACCCGCAGTTGGAGCAGGAGGCGCAGCGCCAGGTGGCTCAGCAACGCATCCACCAGGCGGGGCAGCAGCATAGCCGCGGCGGTGGGGTAAGCATGTAAAAGGCTCTTTTACGGTCGTCGGGAACGTCCGAAATGGTCAGCTGGCAAAGTGAGACAAGCCTAAACTGAAATCTAAGTCTTGTCCATCAACTTGTTGCAGCATATTTTTCAATTCATCGGATACAAATACACTTGCTTCACCGAATCGAGCGATAGTAAGACCAGGTGGGGTAGTGTGAGTAACCTCGTCGGCCGAAGCATTGTGCTTGATAGTAGCTTCTAGATAATTGTCCCACACCCGCTTTCTAAGTTCGTCAGTGACAGTTACTGGGGTAAGCTGCAGCTGTATGCCAGCACTGCGTAAAGCTCCTTCGTATTTGCGGTCGAAGAGAATGTAGTCGTAGTTTGTCAATACGTCGGCTGGCTCGTCATATTCTATTACGCGAAACGTATAAGCTCCTGTTCGCCAGAGTCGCAACTTCGTGAGCTTGCGAGAGTCTACACACCAAAGCGCCATAAAAGTCTGGGTTGTTTTTGCTGGTTTAGAAACTGCGATAGGGCCAAAAGTAGATTTCATTCCTCTCTAATCGGAAAAGTACCACAATCCGGAAGAAGGGGCGGTGGGGGTAAAAACCACCACTTTTCCAAGGCGGTGGGCATAACGTGCATTATGTTAAGGGACGAAAACCAGACAAGCGAGGGGCTTTTTGCACTTCCCCACTGCCCCTAAAATCCTGTTTGCCCATCTTGAGATTTCATTACCCCTCGGAGTAATAATCTGCTATTCTCTTCTTAACAGCTTCCAAGCCGCCCTGTGCTTGCATCCACGCATCAACCGACTGCAATTCCCCAGTGCGCAGATTCAGCACCCGCATCGTGCCATTTGCGAGGACACAGTAGGCCCCTAATGTTACATTTAAGAATAAGTACCTGCCGTAAATAGGCAGGTACCGTTGAATGTTGGCCTTTTTTACACTGCCGCACGAGAAGGAAACGTGGGCCGTGTCGGGAGAAGTGGAGAAAGCTAAGTGTCCAATGGGCTTGCGGCCCTTATAAGCGAAGGCTTGAAAGTGTAGCGTATCCCAGTGAATAGTGGGCACCAAGTTGTCGCCCGGTTGATAGCGTAAAAATTGCTGAACTGGCAGGTACGCCATAGGAATAATACGAATGGCTCCTTGGCGGCGATACTGTTCTATGGAGTTAAATCCACCAGAATTAGCATACCCAAAGTTGAGCCATCCCTCCTGCTGGGTAATGACTTTCTCCACCAGTGCATAAGCTTTGTGTAGGTAGGATGGGGGTACACATGTGTCAGGTTGGATAGGCAGCATTGTGTAGCCTTGCTCACACTCCAGATTGCACCAAACGCTAGCCTTGTTCGAGCGGTAATCGACCACCGCGGCGGTAGGTTGCCCATAGAATATAGATAAAGAAAGAGCCAGGGCTAGCATGGAGAAGGAGAGAACTATCAAATGGTGATGCAAGTAGCCCTGTTTTTTTGACAAGAGTCGATAGTAAACGCTAGCAGTTCTAAAAATGCTGCTTTCCAAGGAATGAAACCAACAACGCCAAGTGAATGTAATTACATTGTACGTACATTTGCTGCCATGAACACGCGCCTGATTCGGGTGGGCAATTCCCAGGGGATTGTGCTGCCCAAGAAGTTACTGCAGCAGTATCACCTTACCGGCGAGGTGGACTTGCAGCCCACGCCCGAGGGCTTGCTCATTAAGCCCGTTGTGAAGCCCCGCCGCCAGGGTTGGGACGAGCGCTTCCAGCAGGCCATTGCCCAGGGCCAGGCCCCGGAGGGTGAACTGCTGGAGGGATTTTCGGACGAGGCCTTTGAGGAAACGGAATGGCAGTGGTAGCCGTGCAGCGCTTCGAGGTGTGGCTCATCAACCTCGACCCCACCCAGGGCAGCGAAATTAACAAGACCCGCCCCTGTGTGGTGCTCTCCCCTGACGAGATGAACCGCTACCTGCGCACGGTGACCATTGCCGCCCTGACCAGCACCCGGCGTGACTACCCTTCCCGGGTGGATTGCACCTTCCAGGGCAAAGAGGGCCAGGTCGCGCTCGACCACATCCGCTCCGTGGACAAAACCCGCTTGGTACGCCGCTTAGGCGTATTGCCCAAAGCCACTGCTCAGGAGGTATGTGACCGGCTACAGGAGATATTCCAGTACTGATACCCATTAGGGGAGTATGGACTGCTTAGTGCTTTAATGCGTTGTCTAATAATGATTTGTGTTTTGTAAACTAAACTCAAGGTTTTGTAATACTAAACCTGCTTGTCCTG
>NZ_JACHNV010000018.1 GCF_014199535.1 Hymenobacter latericoloratus | reverse complement strand
CAACGGGGAAGTACACCTGGATGAGCGGTTTTAGAACTGCTACCCCGCAGCCGTGATACTCCTATTTCTTCTACATTTACTTGTCTTCACACATCCTATTAGCTCACAATTATGTTCGGACTTTTCAAGGGAACGAAGGATTTTATAAATCTTGGAAACACTTTTTGCCTAGTCAATAGAGCCTTGACGGACTTGATTCCAAAGGTCTATCTAGCTTCTGACAAGAGCGAGCATAATGAAGCTGTCATGAGTCTCGCCTATGCCTGCAAGGCTGGCATAAACGACAGACTAGAAAAACATGGGTGGCCATTGCATTCAGGTATTTCGGTCCCTTCAATGGATAGGAAGAATGTCACCATTTTAGAGGCCATTCATAAAACTGTTGGAGTCCTACGAGACCTTGCTGCTAACATGGATTTAGAATATGAAGTCGAGGAAATATTAGAGGGAGGGAAGTTATTTCATGTACTTGACAGAACTTGTCCAAAAGCATTTAAAGACAGAATCGGGCTGTAAATGCTACTTCTCGGCTAAAGAGGAATCAATTCCCCCGCATATATCACGTAACTGCACTTTCTAAAATGGCTAATACTCTTGATGACTTCTGGTTTGACGAACAAGCTAACAAGGAAGAAGCTGAGCAAGCTCGTATTACGTCACCTCAAAGCTTAGGCCCTGATGAGGATGAGGATGAGGACGAGGATAGGTCCTCCAAATGGGATGACGACGACGAAGATGATGAAGAGAGAATTATGCGTTCTCTAGATTCAGGTGACGGTGATTTGTACGGTTACTAGCATCTGCCAGGGCCTTCCGAACGAACTTCACCTACCTGCCTTGAGCTAAGGAGATCGTGTAGGCTTGGTAGATGTTAGATAGGATTTAGGGGGCAGTGGGGGGAGTAGAAAAAGCCCCCCGGTCGTCCCGGTTTTGTCCCTTAACATAATGTTGCTTATACCCGCCCTCCTGGAATAAGTACGCTTTTCCTCCCTACTGCCCCCAATGCCGGCGCGTGGTATTTTGCCGGGAAACAGCCCCAACGCAAGAGGGGAAGCTACCACCTGGTAGCCTCCCCTCTGTGTTGCAATAGGTGTCGAATGGGAGAATTACCTGCCCCTGTCAGCCCCACACACCTGTAAAGGCCGACGGGCCAAAGGTAGATAAGCTCTACAACAGCAAAGCCTGTTTCAGACGATTCCTGGTACGGGTCTGGCCGACCTACTCGAACGATAAGGGCCGTACTGGCTGGGGGCCGAAGTCCTGGGTGATACTGACGAAGTTGCGACTGTCGTACACGCCCGACTGGCCGGCGACGATACTGGCCGGAAAGTCGAACCGCGCCCGCAGCGCGTCCATATCCAGCGGCTCAGCAAACCCATAGACGCCGTATCCGTCCCGGTTGTAGTAGAACGCGTCGCCCGTGGCCGGCTCGTTGCCCTGGGCTTTCAGAAAGTCAATAACGGGCTGCAGGTGCGCCGTGCGCGAACCATCGGCCGTGTCCGAAATACGCTCTTTGTTCATAGGCTCTTGGGCTACATGGGGGGGCAACAGGCGGCGCGTTTGGGGCTGGGTCAGCGAGACTTCGTACACCTCGCCCGTGGCGGGGTACTCGTGCACGTAGCGGCCCTGCGCGTCGCGGTAGGAGAGGAATGTGTTGGCGGCGGCGGCTTCGGCCCGCAGCTGCGCCCGCAGCGCGTCCTGGAACGCGGGCGAGTCCAGTTGCTGCAGAAACACCGTGAGGGGGCTGGCAATAGAGTCAGCGGGCATAGGCGGCTGGGCCATGAGGAAAACGAAATGCTTAACCGCGTACGAGGAAGTCTGTTAGCGTATCCGGCAACGGATTATCTTCCATTTGTTGCGCCGCCTGCTGCGGGCTCAGGCCTGTAAGCAGCAGCTGATAGGCCCGTAGGATGGCCACATCCGGCGCGGCCTCGGGCGAGATGCCGAACTCCTGGCCCTTGTCCAGCACCGGATTGACGTAACTCAGCAGCGACATCCAGTCCGTGGTGCGCGGCGTGTTCAGGCCGCCCGGAAAGGCCTCGGACCGTTCCAACCACCTGCGGCACGCCAGCTCCGCGTGCCACGCGAAGCTGGACATGCGCAGGAACGTATCCAGCTCGTTGTAGCGCGTGAACTGGGGGCCTTCCTCGGCCCAAAAAGAGGGTTTTTTAGGGACTTCTTGCATACCATTAGATACGGCAAAAACCCCGCGAACGCCTATTTTAAGGCCGTTTTTGGGGCCTAAATCGGCCTGCTAAGGAAAATACTTTTTGACCACTTTCGGATTGTCCCGTTTCAGGTCCCAATAGCCCTGCGTCAGCCAATCCAGCACCCGCTTTTTCTTGGCCTGCTCCTGCTGCAGCTGCACCACCTGCGCCTCGGCCGCCGCTTTCTCTTTCCAGAGGTAGGTGCTCAGGCTGGCCAGCACCAGCAGCAGGGCAATCACTCCCAGCCCCAGCCGCATACTGGTAAAGCCCCACACTTCCCCCACCACGGGCACGCTGCGCGGAATCCGGTCAATCACCTGCTGCAGCTGCGCCGTGCCCGTGGTGAGCGTGTTTTCCACCTTCGCCGGCGTGGCCAGGTGCGGTTGGATCGCCTCCGCTACCCCCTGGTAGTTGATGGTAAACCGCACCTCCTGCTTCACCTTGGCCAGCACCTCGTCCAGTTCGGCCCGGCTCACCGGCCGGCCTTGCTCTAAGCTGCGCTTATTCAGCGCCTCGATGCCGCGCCGTAGCGCGTTTATGTCTTGAAGTAATTCCTGCATAGTTCGTTGCTGAAAAGTTAATCCCCCATCTCAAAGCCTCGGGACTGCTGCTGGCTCGGCTGCTGCTGAGCCTGCCGCTGCTTGGCCTGGGCGTACTCGGCCGCCAGCTTGGCCAGCGCGTAGTCCTGGCCCACCTGCTGCCATTGCTGAGCCGGGTCCTGGCCTAGCTCCCGGGCCTTGGCAAAGCCCGTCTCCAGATTGCCGGCGCTGTACTCGCGGCCCACCTGGCTGCCCTTCACCCGGTGCCCGTCCTGGGCAAACACCACCCCGGCCGGGCTCCCGTTCTTGCGCCGCGTCAGCTCCAGCTCGATGCCTCGGGGGCGCAGCGCCTCGCGCAGCTCGTCGAAGCTGCGGGCCTGGCCCGCCGTGTAGCTCAGGGCGCGGCCGATCTCCTGCCGGGCGCGGCTCCAATCAGCCGACTGTTCCTCTTTCGGGGTCGTGGCTTTCACCTGGGCCGGGGTCGGGCCGATTTCGCGGGCCTGCTTGCGGCCCACCTGGTCGGCCACGATCAGCCCATACGCCTGCTCGATGCCCTTGCACACATCCACGCTCCGCGAGCGAATAAACTGGTCGCTTACCGTCTGCCCGTCCAGATCCACCCGGTTTACCACCAGGTGCATGTGCGGGTGGGTTTTGTCCTGGTGCCGCACCACGGCCCATTGCGTGTTCTCCGGGTCGATGTTCAGCCCCTTTAGGTAGTCCTGGGCAATGCGGCCCATTACCTCGTTGGTTAGCTTCTCCTTTTCCTCGACCGGAAAGGCCAACGCGACGTGCAGCACGGCCTTGCCTAGCCCTGGCCGCATGGCCCGCACTGCGTCGAAGTCTGCCGCCATGTGCTCGGCGCTGTCCGTGCGCACCCCGTGCGCGGCCAGCACCTCGGCTCCTTTGCCGGGGGCCTGCTCCTGCAGCACGTACCGGCACATGGCCCCGAACGACTGGTTCACTTTCACCTTGCCGATCATGCCCCCTCGCCCGTGAGCCGCTTCAGCAGCTGGTGCATCTGCCCGAGTACCGTTGTAGCTCCGGTCCGCTGGTCCTGGCCCAAATGCGCCAGCTTGGTTATCTGGTTCAGGTTCGCCGCCATGCCGGCCAGTTGCGCCAGCTGCCGCGCCTCTTCCGGGGTCGGCGGGGCCTGCAGTTTCGTGGCTGTGTTCTGCTTCCGCCAGACCGACCGCAGCACTTCGCCCTGGCTCAACTTGTACCGCTCGGCCTCGCGGGTTAGGCGCTCGTGCTCCGCATCCGTGAGCCGGACGCTGACAACGTGGCGCTGTTTCTCGGCCAGCGGGCCGGCCTTCCGGCCTCCTTTTCGGGGGCGGTGGGGAGTGGATTCAGGGGCTGTTAGGTCGGCCATAGGGAGGTCCCCGGAGGGGCAAGTGTAGTGAGCCCAACGGGCGAACGGGTTTTCTGGATTGCGCGAAGCGCGATTCAGAAAACACATCTTGCGAAACACGTTGAACGAGGCGGGAGTGGCTCACAAGGTACGGCTCCCCGCACGCACGCGCAACCCCTGGCCCACTCTTTTCGCTGCGCCTCCCGGTTGGTTTTACAGTTGGTTTCCGTTCCGACTATTGTGCCCTTCCGGTTGCCCCTCTTGCCTCCTTCTCTTTGTGCTCCCCTGCCGACAACGTGGCCACCTCGCTCTGGCCTCCAGCTACCCCACCTGGCCACCTTCCTCCCTGGTCATTGCGTCCTGTCCTAGGGCACTTGCTTTCCCCTCTTGTACTCTTTTCCTGACCTGTGGCCTTAGCTGCTACCGTTTCTGTGGGCACAGTATTCCGGAGTTCAAAGCAGCACATAAGCTCAACAATAATGTTTATAAACCATTGATTATCAATAATATATACTTTATTGAATGCGCGCAATTCACTGGCTTCTAGGACTTTGCTGTCTTTGTTTTGCTCGTGCCATTGACCGTGCCCTAAAAGCTCTTTTTTTCTCGCGCGAAACAACAATTGGTGTATTTGAGCTTATTTGTTCTATTTGAGATGTGTGTATTTAATTGATAGACAGTGTTTTGCAACACTCAAAAAAGACTTTTCGTGTAGTAAAAAAGACTTTTCGTGTAGTAAAAAAGACTTTTCGTGTAGTAAAAAAGACTTTTCGTGTAGCTAACAAAGACTTTTCGTGTAGCTGCAAAGACTATTTGATAAGACAGTTTGTTTAACTAGTCTTTTTTGACTTATAATTGCCTTGAAAACAGCTCATACAGCAGATGAAACAGGAATTGGAGATACGCCAACATAACGCATTAACCAATGCGCGATATGAGTACACCGAACTCCAATTGGACTTGTTCTTCTTCATCATCTCTAAGCTGCGGAAAGGGGATAAAGACACTGTTTATCAACTGGATATTATGGAGCTATCCGGGCTAACAGGCAAGCGTTATAATGGGGCCTACCTACACAAGGCCACGGCCGATATGGGCTCCCGTATGCTGGAAGTGGAAGATGCCAACGAGTACCGACAAGTATGGATGTTTCAGCAAATTCGCTACTTGAAGGGTCAAGGAATCATCGAATTTGACCTAACTAGACACGTTTTACCCTTCTTATTCGACCTTAAAAACAACTTCACTTCTTATGAATTAGCTGCTGCTCTACGCCTTACCAGCAAGTATGCTAAGCGCATTTACCAGATGTGCAGTCAATGGAAAGATTTGGGTGAAACCAAGAAGTATGACATTCAAGACTTTAAGAGGATTCTCGGCCTACTCGATGATAAGGGCAACGAGAAAATGAAGCAAATCAAAGAGTTACGCGAAAGGGTGTTGGATATTGCCGTCAAGCAGATCAATGAGCACACTGAGCTATACATCAGCTATAAGCTCGAAAAACGGGGTAAAGCCTTCAAAAACATCACGTTCTCAGTCAAGCCGCAAGCCTTAGCCGAAACCATTCCCTTTGACTTGGTGGCCACAACTCAGCCTTTGCCAGGCGTTCAGCAAAGCCACTTCGATAACGCCGCCCGAATTCTAGACGAGTTGCGCATCACCGATGCCAAACATCGGCAAACCATCCTCAGCAGTGCGGCCCACGTTGCGGAAGTGAACCGCTACAACCACGACTTGAAAACAGGCAAGATCAAAGCACATAAGAACCCTGGGGGCTTATTACTCGTGCGCCTAGGATTAATTGAGCCCAAAGTCCCAAAGCCTAGTTGAAATCTTAAAAGCTAGGCCTTTCCTCACATGCCCTGTTAGCTCATATTCCCATTTCCCATCCATGCCTTCCAAATCTCTCAACAAGAACCTGCAAGCCGCTAAATCCGGCAAAAACGATGAGTTCTACACCCAGCGTACAGACATTGAGAAAGAGCTGCGTCATTACAAGGCCCACTTTCGGAACAAGACAGTGTTCTGCAACTGCGACGACCCACGTATCTCCAACTTCTTCAGCTACTTCGCCGATTCCTTCGAGCAGTTGAAGCTAAAAAAGCTCATCACCACCTGCTTCAAAAATCAGAACGCCGACCTCTTCAGCCAGAACAAGAGTGAGACGGCTGTGAAACTGGAATACAACGGCGACCGCAACGGCAACCGCACCCCTGACCCCGAAGAAATCGGCATCATACCCCTGCGTGGCGATGGCGACTTCCGCAGCCCCGAAAGCGTGGCCTTGCTACAAGAGGCTGACATCGTAGTGACCAACCCGCCCTTTTCGCTGTTTCGTGCCTACGTCGAGCAGTTGATAGCTCACAATAAGAAGTTTCTTATCATCGGTTCTCAGCAGGCTATCACCTACAAGGAGATTTTTAAGCTGCTTAAAGAGGATAAGCTGTGGCTAGGGGTGGACAACAACGGCACGAAGTGGTTTCAGGTGAATGAGGAGTACGACATCACCACGGAGTCGCGCAAAAAGATGCAGGACGGGAAAAAGTATTTCAGTATGGGGAGCGTGGTGTGGTTCACTAACTTGGACATTGCCAAGCGCCACGATGAATTAATCCTCGTTCAGAAGTATTCCCCTGAGAAACACCTGAAGTACGACAACTACGACGCGATAAACGTGGATAAGGTGACGGACATTCCTTATGATTACCCAGGCGCAATGGGAGTACCCATTACCTTTCTGGACAAGCACAATCCCGATCAATTTGAGCTATTGGGAATAACAGATAGAGATGACAATTCAGGACTAAAGTCAAAAGTATACACTGCTAACGATGCTCGTAATTTTGCTGACTTGAATAGACGGGGAGTAATTATCGTCAATGGCGAATACAAGCAGACCTTCGTGAGACTATTCATCCGAAACCGCAACCCACAATAATGAAAATAGACTTACTTGAAGTCACTATTCGTGAGCTTGTAGAAGGCTACAAAGACAGTTTTGAGGAGGGAGTGAAGGCCTATGGTGGCAAACTGGACGTTCGCCCGCCATATCAACGCGAGTTTGTGTACAAAGACAAGCAGCGCGATGCGGTAATTGAAACTGTAACGCGAGGATTTCCGCTCAACGTAATGTATTGGGCTACCCGTGCTGATGGCACTTTTGAGGTGATAGATGGGCAGCAACGCACCATTTCGCTCTGTCAGTACGTGGAGGGGGATTACTCAATAGAGCGCGATGGTAACCGGATAGCTTTCTTCAACCTCAAAGATGAGCCACAAAACCAACTGCTTGACTATCCGCTGATGGTGTACGTGTGCAGTGGCACCGAACAGGAGAAGCTGGATTGGTTTACCACCATCAACATTGCGGGCGAGCGCCTCACTGAGCAGGAGTTGCGCAATGCCGTATATGCGGGACCGTGGGTGAGCAGCGCCCGTCGTTATTTCAGTAAGACCGGCTGCCCAGCTTATCAACTGGGGCAAGACTACCTAAGCGGCTCCCCTATCCGGCAAGAGTTTTTGCAAACCACTCTGGACTGGGTAAGCAAGGGGCAGATAAAGGAGTACATGAGCCGGCACCAGCACGACGCAGATGCTAAACCCCTGTGGGAATATCTGAAAGAAGTATTGGCTTGGGTGGAGCGCACGTTTCCGAAAAAGCGCAAAGAATTGATGCGAAGTGTGCCTTGGGGCCACCTCTATAACAGCTACAAAGATGAGGCACTAAACCCAGCTGCGCTGGAAAAGGAGATTGTGCGCTTGATTGCCGACGACGAGGTGAAGAACCAAAGTGGTATCTATTCATACCTACTAACCGGACAGGAGCGCCACCTCAACCTGCGGGCCTTTACATCCAACCAAAAGCAACGGGCCTACGAGCGACAAGGAGGCACTTGCCCCATCTGCAAAAAACACTACCAGCTGACCGAGATGGAAGGCGACCACATCACACCCTGGCACGAGGGCGGCAAAACGACGGATGCTAACCTGCAGATGCTGTGCAAGGATGATAACCGACGCAAGAGTGGTAAGTAGAGCACCATTCAACAACACCCTTCGTTTCCCGAAAAGCAAAACCCCATCAGCCGCTCTGGTTGATGGGGTTTTGCTTTTCGGGGGCCTCTTAGCACTACAGTGCGGGCTCGTGCTTCCCTTTATTGGGGTTCTTGTTGCAACGGGGAAGTACACCTGGATGAGCGGTTTTAGAACTGCTACCCCGCAGCCGTGATACTCCTATTTCTTCTACATTTACTTGTCTTCACACATC
>NZ_JACHNV010000017.1 GCF_014199535.1 Hymenobacter latericoloratus | reverse complement strand
TCTTCTTCTCAAAGTTCGGCTCAGCCGGATAACCTCTCTTTCGCTCCTGAGCCTAATTGTAGCTGTTGAGCCAGTAAAGGGATTCTCTAAGTCGGAGGTTTTCCCCTATTTGTTTAACAACACCCGTCGAATTCCTACGACATGTCTGAATGAAAGTGCCTCCTGTCTGGGGGAAACAGGAGGCACTTTCTTCGCAGAGTAGTCCAGATGTGGGGACGAACAAGCCATCCGGCCGGGGCCTTCTCGTGGAGCTACGTTAAGCACTCCACTACTTGCTTAATCTTAAGGGGCTCGACTAGCCTTGCGGCCTGGCAGCAAGAGTATATCCTCCTACGTAGTACTTGCAAAGCGCATCTCACGCATCTCAAGCGAGAACACCCTGGCCATGCGCCCGGGTGTTTTTGTTTTCTACTCTGCCCGGACCTCCCCGCGTGAGGCGCTTGCTGAGCAAGCGCGCTTCGATGACCATCCCCCTCGTCCTGGTTCACGTCGGAGACGTACCTGCTTGCCTGACTGCTGTTTACTGGAGTGGCAGTCAGGAAAAATACGGAGGGCACTTTCCGTGTTCGCCCCTAAAAAACCGTATTAATTCATAGCCTGTTTAGGCCGGTATCTCGTTTAAGAAACCAGCATTTCGCCTGACTAACTGCCTGTTCCAATGCCTGCGTCACTCGTTTCTGCCCGGCCTTCCGTACCAGACGTACTGCCTACGCCCCCCCGGTTACCGCGGGCTCCCCTCCCGGCGCCCGCGCCCACTTCGGCCTTCTGGCCCTTGACTGAACCGGTCGTACCCCAGGCATTGCCGGCCCCGCCCAGCTGGTTAAGCCTCTCCTAAGCGGCCGGGGCAGCCTACTATCGTTACACCTGCCGCCTAAGCAGGAAACAGGGTGCGCACTCTGGGAACATACGCATCGCGTATCCCCTGTACCTACCCGATCAGTCCTGAGAACACGAGAACGCGGGCTTACTACGCTAGCCTGCCTCACCTGCGCCTCCCTTCTGTACCACTCTCTCACCGACGCCACCTGGTGGTAGCAGGTGACGTTGACGCACTAGACGTCCTATGGCTCTTCCTGGCTTTAACACCTTTCGGCGGCTCCCGCTCCCCGACCAGATGGCCCTCATGCTGCTGAAAGCAACCTTCCTGGCCACCCGTTTTTCTCCGGAGGGAGCCCCTATCAACCTCTACTACCTGGGCAGTTTCTTTGCGGAGGTGCACTTGGATGCCAGGGTTACTCGTCTGCCCAGTTGTCGCTGCTTTGCCAGTAGCCTTCCCTTGGACGCCTATATCCGCGATATCCAGCTGCCGCCGCTGGTATAAGCCATGCCCAGCAGAGCACAGGAAAAACCTTGGTTCTCCTTACCTTCACTAAGCAAGAAGGCCAGCCAGGAACCCTACTTTCCTGGCTGGTGGAAGAGTTTTCGGGTCAGCGCGGGGTTCGCCTTGTTGAGCCGTAAATACCCCGACACCAGCCAATCACTGTTCCTTCGTTCCTGCGCTAAAGAATCCCGGTACGCCACGGCTATGTTGGTGACTTGCTGGGCCACCTTGTCCCGGTCCGCTTTAGCTTGCCAGGCCTGCACGGTGGCCACCGTCAGCCCCAGCACAAGCACCACGACGCCCAACAAGAGCCGCCAGTCGGTAAAGCCCCATACCTGGCCCACGACCGGCACACTCTTGGGAATCTGGTTTACCACCTGCTCTAACTGCTGAGTCCCCGTCGCCAGCGTTGTTTCGATCTTTTCCGGGGTCGTCAGGTGAGACTGTATCTGTTGGGCAAACCCCTCGTAGTTGATGGTGAAGCGCGTCCCCTGCTTGGCCTCCTGCAGCAGCTGTGCCACTTGGGCCTGGCTCACCGGCTGCCCCTGTTCCTGCACCCGTTTACTCAGGGCTTCAATCCCCTTACGGATGGCGTTGATATCTTCAAACAGCTCTTGCATAAGTTGTTACTAGGTAAATAGATATAACTGCTTCATTCACCGATACCCAGCCCGCGGTTTCTCTCCTGACCCGGTGTGCGTTCGGGCTGCTGCCGTTGTTTGGCCTGGGCGTACTCGGCCGCCAGCTTGGCCAGCGCGTAGTCCTGGCCCACCTGCTGCCACGGCTGGGCCGGGTCGTGGCCTAGCTCCCGGGCCTTGGCAAAGCCTGCTTCCAGATTCCCCGCGCTGTACTCCCGGCCTACCTGGCTGCCCTTCACCCGGTGCCCGTCCTGCGCGAACACCACCCCGGCCGGGCTTCCGTCCTTGCGCCGCGTCAGCTCCAGCTCGATGCCGCGCGGGCGCAGCGCCTCGCGCAGCTCGTCGAAGCTGCGGGCTTGGCCCGCCGTGTAGCTCAGGGCGCGGCCAATCTCCTGGCGGGCGCGGCTCCAGTCGGCCGACTGCTGCTCCTTCGGGGTCGTGGCCTGCTGCTGTTTCGGGGTCGGCCCGATTTCACGGGCCTGGCGGTGTCCTACCTGGTCGGCTACAATCAGCCCGTAGTCCTGCTCGATGCCCTTGCACACGTCCACGCTCCGGGAGCGAATAAACTGGTCACTCACTGTCTGTCCATCCAGATCCACCCGGTTCACCACCAGGTGCATGTGCGGGTGGGTTTTGTCCTGGTGCCGCACCACGGCCCACTGCGTGTTCTCCGGGTCAATTCGCAGCCCTTTTAGGTAGTCCTGGGCAATGCGGCTCATCACCTCATTGGTCAGCTTCTCCTTTTCCTCGACCGGAAAGGCCAGCGCGACGTGCAGCACGGCCTTGCCTAGTCCGGGCCGCATGGCCCGCACCGCGTCGAAGTCCGCCGCCATATGCTCGGCGCTGTCCGTGCGCACCCCGTGCGCGGCCAGCACCTCGGCCCCTTTGCCGGGGGCCTGCTCCTGCAGCACGTACCGGCACATGGCCCCGAACGACTGGTTCACCTTCACCTTGCCAATCATGATGCCTCACCCGTCAGCCGCTTTAGCAGCTGGTGCATCTGCCCGAGTACCGTCGTGGCCCCGGTGCGCTGGTCCTGGCCCAGGTGGGCCAGCTTCGTGAGCTGGTTCAGGTTCGCCGCCATGCCGGCCAGCTGCGCCAGCTGCCGCGCTTCTTCTGGGGTCGGCGGGGCCTGCAGTTTCGTAGCTGTGTTCTGTTTCCGCCACACCGACCGCAGCACTTCCCCCTGGCTCAGCTGGTACCGCTCGGCCTCGCGGGTTAGGCGCTCGTGCTCGGCATCCGTGAGCCGGACACTCACGACGTGGCGCTGTTTCTCGGCCAGTGGGCTAGCCTTCCGGCCTCCCTTACGGGGGCGGTGGGGAAGTGAATTAGGGGCTGTTAGGTCGGCCATAGGGAGGTCCCCGAAGGGGCAAGTGTAGTGAGCCCAACGGGCGAACGGGTTTTGGGGATTGCGCGAAGCGCGATTCACAAAACACATCTTGCGAAACACGTTGCGAAACACGTTGAACGAATCCAGAACAGCCCACAAGGTACGGCTCCCCGCACGCACGTGCAACCCTTGCGAAACACGTTGCGAAACACGTTGAACGAATCCAGAACAGCCCACAAGGTACGGCTCCCCGCACGCACGTGCAACCCTTGGCCCACTCTTTTCGCTGTGCCCCCGTTACGAGCTGCCAGTCTGGAATAGGCCGGGTATCTTTGGCCCACTTGCACGGTTGTCACCCCGCCAACGCATCGTCTGAAAAGACGAAGCCCCGGCTGCTGTAACAACCGGGGCTTCAGGAAGTGGGTGGATTCAGCACCCTTACTCCCGATCGAAGATGGGTAAACGTGCAAAGGTGAAACCCGCTAGCCAGGCTAGTTGGTTTCGCATCTCCCTCGAGTTGCTCAAGGCAGCCCTGGGGGGAGCAGTTCGAGCCGTGATTAGTCACTGGCTCGGGCATCCGTAGGATAACGGCGATCTGGGTTTCGGCCCGGGTCGCCGTTTGTATTTGTACGGGTGCCGGTTGTTTTCGGACAACGCAAATATAGCCCCTTTACGGCATTCACAACCCCTCGGTGGTCTCTGCCTATCCGGCAGCCTGTTCGATGCGCACAGCGGTGCATTCTGGGCATCGGGTGTGCAGTTGGGCAATGGCCTCAGGTAGCACCGTGTTGGTGGCAATGGGGCCCTGGTAGAGCGCCAGGCTCCAGGCGTTACCCGAGCCCACCGTGGTCTGCAGGAACTCTCGGGCCTTGGCCTTCGTGAAGGCCTCATCGCTGTAGGGCTCGATCTGGTAGAACTTCACCAGCACGGTGCCCAGCGGGGTATTGGTTAAGCGAAAGATGTGGTCAGCCATGGCACAAAGTACGCGTAGACAGTGTAAAACCGCGTCAAACGCCCCTTTTTGGAGGCCTAGGCAGTACAATTAAGTATTTGATTATCAAGTATTTAATGCTATTTTGTGCCGCGCCCAGTGTTGAAAGGCTTCGTGTTTGCTTTGCTTGTTTTTTGCTGACGGGCTGTTTTCGGTGGAGTGGAAACTACCCTTCTAAAAGCCCCTCGCCTGCACGTTCAAATATTTGTGACAATTCTTTTTCAATACTTGTTATTTGAGGGGCTTGTAACCCATTGAATAGCAATCAGTTGAAGCACTTAAAGTTGTCAAAAACTCCAGATAGGTTGTCAAAAACTCCGTGAAAGTTGTCAAAAACTCCGTGGATAGTTAGTCTAAAGTTGTCAAAAACTCCGTGGATAGGTTGATTAAAGTTGTCAAAAACTCCATCAAAGTTATCGCATTTAGGTTGCCGGTTGTTTTAAAATGGCAACTTTATACATTTGCTCTATGAAACCAGCTCACAGCGCTTTAGAAGGTGCGACCCTTTGGCAAGACAATGCTCTAACCGTCGCTCGCTATGAAATGACGGCATTAGAGAAGAACATTCTTTACATGGTGATGGCTAGCATCCGCAAAGACGATGCACCGAACACGATATACAAAGTGTCAGCCAAGGAATTAATGACGCTCACGGGTGAGCAGGTTCGGGCCTCTGATCTGCAAAAAGCGACCAAGAAGTTAATCACTCGCTATTTTGAAACGATTCTGCCTAGTGGTAATATGCTACAAGCTACGTTTGTAGCATCTGCCGAATACATCACGGGCCAAGGGATAATCGAGTTAGAGCTAAGTCAGAAAGTGCGGCCACTGTATGTAGAGTTGAAGGACCGCTTCACTACCCTGCAGCTGCACACAGCGCTAACCCTGAACAGTAAGTATGCTAAACGGCTGTACGAGTTGTTCTCGATGTACAAGAACTTGTCGGATAAGACCTTCCGCATTGACGTACAAGAACTGAAGGAGCGTCTGGACCTCATCGACGCCAAAACGGGCAAGGACCGCTATGAAAAGTGGACTCACTTCAAAAACCGGGTGCTTGACCCAGCGGAACATGAAATCAACGGCAAGGCAGACCTCTCATTTAGTTATGAGCCTATCAAACGCGGCCGTAGCGTGGCGCAGATTGAATTTACGGTCCAGTACCAGCGCGGTGCACCGATCGTAGCCTACGAGGGACCAAATGCGGCAGTATTTGGGCGCCTAACTATGCACTTTGGTTTGCGTCAAGACCAAGCAAATAAGGTACTCAGCCTGCACCAACTGACCGACATCAACAAGAAACTACACCAGATCCAGATTCGGATAGTCAACAACGAACTGGAAAATATAGGAGCTTACACCGCTAAAATCTTCGGAGTATAGCCGCCTACTTTCCGAACATACGTTGCCAAAAAGTCTTTTTTGGCTGTTCCACTATAGCTTCTATTTGGGGTGCTTCGCTTGGCTCTGGCAATCGTTTCTGCAACTCCCCTAGCTGCTCATTCTGCCGCAAAAGCAGCTCCTCAATATGCCCTATTCGCTGACTATTCATCTGACTAGTCAGCGCGTTTAGTACGTCGTTCTGCTCCAATAGGCGGTGTTGCAGCTGCTGAATCGTCTGATCTCGCTCCGCTAGCGCGGCGCGTAACTGGGCAACCTCCTCTAGGCTATTATCTTCTTTCACAGCTGTTTGCAGCTCCACCAGCGCGGGCTCGACTGGCGAATCTGCTACAACCGCCGCCCTATATTGATCTGCTAGAAATGCCTGACTAATCAAATAGGCATTGCCCTTGGGCGTCTTCTCAAGGCGCACATACTTGGTCGCGGCGTACTGTTTGACTAGTCGCCGGATAGTCTGTTCGGAGCGTTCGAACTCTTTAGCGGCTTCTTTAATAGTCAGAAATTTGTGACTAGTCAGGGGCGTAGACTTCATAGCAGAGTGGATAAGCAGAGACAGCAAACATAGGCTCCTTTCTGCTAAACATCTCACTCAAGGCTAATTATCTGACTAGTCTAACCACACTGTTTTTGACTAGTCAAAAGGTAAAATGACTAGTCAGATATGTAAACAGAGTATCCACTGCCTTATCAGGGTATTCATTTCTGACTAGTCATTCATCTATAGCTTGACTAGTCATACTGTAACGTTTTATTAACTAACCACTTATACCCTGCTTCTATTATCTTCCTGGCAATAAGAGTATCTTCCTTCTCCTCCTAGCCTAATGCCTACCTTAGTATTGAAACCAACCAATGTGCAGGACTTTCAACTGCTGCTCAGCCTGGCTCACCGCCTGGGAGTGGAAGTCTTACAAGCTCCCGCACCGGACGCAGCGCAGCTGGAGTCTCGCTTTTTCGCTCTGGCGGGTAGTTGGCAGTCCGAGGAAACAGGAGAGGAGTTGAATGCCCAGCTGCAGGCTGCGCGCCTGTCCAACCGTGGGGAGGTGACCTTATAAGTCTTGGGCGCGGCTAAAGCGTCTCACAGAACTTAGAGAGGCTCTTAGAAACAATGTATCTAAAGATCACGCTCGAAGTCACGTGTTAGTATTGGAACATCTCCTGCAGCCGGTCACAGACCTCCTGCGCCGTGGTGGTAGGCAGTGCTCCTAAGCGGCGTACCAGGCGGGTTTTGTCTACCGAGCGGATATGGTCGAGTGCGACCTGGCCTTCCTTGCCTTGAAAGATGCAATCCACCCGGGAAGGGTAGTCACGCCGGGTGCTGGTCAGGGCCGCAATGGTGACGGTGCGCAGGTAGCGGTTCATCTCATCGGGGGAGAGCACCACGCAGGGGCGAGTCTTGTTGATTTCGCTGCCCTGGGTCGGGTCGAGGTTGATGAGCCACACCTCGAAGCGCTGCACGGCTACCACTGCCATTCCGTTTCCTCAAAAGCCTCGTCTGAAAAGCCCTCCAGCAGCTCGCCCTCCGGGGCCTGGCCCTGGGCAATGGCCTGCTGAAAGCGCTCGTCCCAGCCCTGGCGGCGGGTCTTCACCACCGGCTTGATGAGCAGGCCCTCGGGCGTGGGCTGCAGGTCCACCTCGCCGGTGAGGTGGTACTGCTGCAGTAACTTCTTGGGCAGCACAATTCCCTGGGAATTGCCCACCCGAATCAGGCGCGTGTTCATGGATGCAAATGTAGGTACAATGTAATTACATTTGCTTGGGCCTGTTGGTTTCATTTGCTAGAAAGCAGCACCTTTAGACCCGCCAGCAGGTCTTTTCAGACCCTACCCAAAAGATGGTTGTTAAAACAAGGAATGTGTTTTCAGCTTCAAATGGTCTATAAGCGTTCTTTCTATGTCTTAGTCGCGGGCTTGTGCTTGCCTCTTGCCTCTCCCTTTGCCGCCGCTGGCCAGGCGACCACTGAAGCGATTCAGAAGTCCACTTACCAGTTTTCTCAGGCCATCGCCCAAACGGTAGAAGCCGCCGCCCCTACCCAACGCACAGCCGCCGCGGAGCAAGCGGCTGTGGCCTCCTCGTTCATTGGCGACTACCAAGCCGCGCTGCAGTACGTGGACCGCAACGCGCCCGCCATGCCGACCATTTCGAAGGCCGATAGCCTCTATTTTCTTCGCTTTCGACCCCAAAACGCCCGGGAGTACATCCTGACCAGGGCGGGACGCGAACGAATCGTGATGATTAACGAGGCTCACCACGTCCCCCTGCACCGCGTGTTTACGCTTTCATTGCTGGCTGGCCTCTACCAGCAAGGCTATCGTTACCTGGGAGCTGAAACGCTCAGCGAAGGGGACCAGGGGCTGGCAAAAAGGGGGTATCCGGTCACCAGCTCCACCGACTACGCTACTAACAGCGGCTACTACACAGCCGAGCCACAGTACGGCAACCTGATTCGCGAAGCCTTGCGCTTAGGCTTTACGGTATTTGCCTATGACGCCTTTCCGGACGTGCCCCCAGCCGACTTCGCCCGGCAACGCGAGATACAACAGGCCCGCAACATCCAAAAGGTCTTACAAGCCGACCCCAACGCCAAAATCCTGATTCATGCGGGCTACGACCACATTCGAGAGGATTCACTGGGCGGCAGCTGGGGCAAGGCCATGGCTGGACGCGTGAAGGAATTCACAGGCATTGACCCCTTTACTATTAATCAAGAAAAGCTAACCGAAAAAAGCGCGCCGCGCTTTGAAAACCCGTACTACAAGCTGGCGCAAGCGACGGAGGCCAGCGTATTCCAAAGCCCAGAGGGGCAGGTATTCGCGGGGCCTGTTGGCGCGTCCCTCTTTGATGTTCGGGTGTACCACCCCCCGACGCGCTATCACGACGGCCGACCGGATTGGCTGTTGCTCAACGGTCGACGCAAATCCTATATTATCCCCCGGCGCGCCCAATTGGGGGCGTATCCCTGCTTGGTGTTCGCTTATCGGAAGGAAGAGGATTCTCGCGTCGCGGTGGCGGCGGACATCATCGAATTACGCACCCCGCAAGACCGTACCGCCTTAATTCTGGAGCCGGGGAGGTACTTGCTTCGCTTCCAAGCCAGCAACGGCACCACGAAGCAAATGCCATTGCGCATCAAGTAAAAACAGGATTTTAGGGGCAGTGGGGAAGTGCAAAAAGTCCGCTCTCCATCTGGTTTCTGTCCCTTAACATAAGATTTGTTATAACGCCCACCTCGGAAAAGTGCCGGTTTCAACCCCTATAGTCGCTGTTCGTGAATTGTGGTACTTTGCCGGGGACCAAGCGCTAGTTTAGCGTTTACGAAACTCCGCCTCTCGGCGCGTTTCGTAAACCCACCATGTGTTGCAGTGGGCCACTAGCACCTAGTGCCGAGCAGTTGTGAGTGATTTACCCAACGGAGCGTTCACGGCGCCACCTTTTCCATCTTCATTTTCGCGAGCTTGCCTTTCCGGCCTGGAGGGGTGCACGGTTTCACCCGCGCGTATTGTTGCTGATTGCCACAACGAATGCTGTACACTGCTCCGTCGTTGTCCCCGCCAAGGTAAAAATCATTGTGGAGCATCTCCGTGGTAACGTAGGGAGTTAAGACGAGTGGTTCCGGTTGCTGGACTTGAGAGAGCAAGGCCGGGCTTTCGTCCAGACAAAGGAAAATCCGATTGCTGTACCGAAAATACCCCGTGCAGAAGCGGCCGGCCCTTACCCGTTTTAGGTCAACGGGGTAAATATTGACCAACGGCCTTCCGCTGATCAGGCATGAACTAAACAGGTACCCGATGTCTTGGCGGCAGTTCTTGTCGTTCTTGACCAGTTGCGCCAACAAGTTATCCAAGCAGGGGGAGGTTTGGTACCGGCGCAGGCGTATCACCGGGCCAGCTGTCGGCGCGTCGTTTGCCCCCCGCGTGGTATATAACGTGTCGGCCACGCTGCTCTTCTCATTCAAGTTCCACTGGACGGACTGCCCCAACGCACGAGTACCTAACAGGGGAAACAGACAGAGTAGGGCTGTGCAGAGAAAGAATTGGCGCATGATAGCAGATCCGATACAGCGTCAACAGATAGAATAAGCGTTTACCGAAACGGTGGTTCGAACAAGATAGGGCTTTACATGGTGACCTCACTTCTGTAGCTATGATGCTACCCGTACTGACGCGCGCGGCTAGGTCACTTAGCGCGGCGTCTCCTACTGCGGGTGGAATTCCTTAACCAATCCTTAGAGGTGTGATAAGGCTTGATTTTACGCCTCGTTATAAGGACTGATAAGCCGGGGTTATCAGGCCTTATAACCGAGCCAAAACAAACTCCTTGGTATCTTCCCCAATGGACACTCTGTTAGCGAAGATAGAATGCTGGATTCTCGATTGTGTAGAAAACGAGTACAGCTATCTGTGGGAGATTCGCTCCGTTATCGAGCAGCGTTTGTTTGGCGAGGACAAAGCGAAGCTGGACGAATACCTCTTCACGGGGCTATCTTCCGTTTTGACGCAGGGCTACGTGCAGGCCTTTGCGGGAATAGATTTTCGGGGTGAGGTGGTCTAGCTGAGCCGGACACAACTGGGACACGTTTTTGAGTTGGGTTTCGAAGTGGTTGGGCGAGTGGTAGCCGAGGGCGGAATGGCGTCGTTCGGCGTTGTAATAGGCGATGTGGTGGCCGATTTCAAGCTTGGCTTCGGCCAGGCCGGGAAAGGAGCCGCCGTCGAGCAGTTCGGCTTTGAATCGGCTCCAAAACGATTCGGCGTGCGCATTGTCGTAGCAGTTGCCGCGCCGGCTCATGCTCTGCACGGCCCCGTGACGGTCCAGTAGTTGCTTGAAGCGGGTGGCCGTGTACTGACTGCCCTGGTCGGAGTGCACGACGAGCCCGGCGGGGGGCCGGCGCACCACGAGGGCGCGCCGAAGTGCCTCGCTGACCAGGTCTTCGGGCATGGTGTCGCGCACGTCCCAGCCGACGATTTTGCGCGAGCAGCGGTCCAGCCACACGGCCAAATACAGCCAGCCGCCGCCCTGGCGGGGCAGGTACGTGATGTCGCCCACCCAGACCCGGTTCGGGGCCGTGGGGGCCGGCTGGCCGAGCAAGCGGTTGGGCGCGGCCCGGACAGCGGGGTCGGAATCGGTGGTGCGCGGCACGAACGAGCGGGGCTGTTGCGCCCGCAAGCCGTGCTCCCGGAGCACGCGGCGGATGCGCCAGCGCCCCACGGCATGGCCCTGGGCCTGCACTTCAGCGCGCAGCCGGCGCGTACCGTAGCGCTGGCTGTGGTCGGCAAACGTTTGGCGCACGGCTACTTGCCAAACCGGTTCGACCACCGGCAACTGTTGGCGGCGCTGCCACGCGTAATAGGCGGCCGGGGCCACGCGCAGCACCCGGCAGAGCTGGCGCACGGGCACCTGACCGGCGCGCTGGGCAATGTGCTGGTAGGTGCTCACCGGGTCGGCTGGCCGAAGATGACCAAGGCTTTTTTTAAAATGTCCAGCTCCTGCTCGGCCCGCTTGAGCCGGGCGCGCAAGGCATGTACCTCCGGGTCGCGGGCTACTTCCTCGCTGCCCACCTCCGCCACGAGCTGCGCCTGCTGCCAGCGGTAGAGCAGCTTGGGGCTGATGCCCAACTGCCGCGCAGCCGCCTGCGTGCTGCGGCTCTCACTGGCTAGGCGCAGGGCCTCGGCCTTGAAGGCTTCGTCGTATTTACGCCGTTTGTCGGGCGACGCCCCGTTGGGTTTTGCTGCCATAACAGAAGAAATATACGTCCTTCTTCTGTCCGGCTTAGCTAGACCACCTCATCCGATGCAATACCCCATTCCCACACTGCGCGCCTGCTAATTCAACACGTGTAGTACTCGCCAAAAATCAGACAGTTTAGGCGGGCTAACTTAGCCCATTTATGAACCCGAAACGTACCCGTCGCCGCTTTTGCACCTTATCACAATCATGCAGGCCAATTGACTAATGAGGTGGAGGTTTTCCCCTATTTGTTTAACAACACCCCCTATACCGATGCCCTAGCTAAGGCGGGCTTTTCGTGTGTGCTCAACGACACGCGCTCCGTCCGGGGACCATGGGACCACTCGATGGAGTGGGTGCTGAACGAGTGGGCTCCTAATGCGGCCCAAGCCGGTTTGCGCCACTTCTGCCTTCTTATAGCAGCGGGGGGATAAAATTACTGTAAGGCGTTTGTTGCCCAAAATAGCCCATGTTTACTACTGTAACATCTTCCTCACGGCCACAAACACGAAGATAGGCACCCATATTGGCCAAAGGATCGCGAGCCAAAACCCGGCGTAGCGAATAGGTTGGTCCTGTCCTGCGACTCCTAAAAGAGCGAACAGCAGCAGAGCGGATAAAAGGAGGATCTTTAGGGGGCGCATCCCCCTAAAGTATTCGCCCAACAGTATAAATCCTATCAAAGCCACCTACTTAAAGTCTCAAGCACAAGACCCTCTTACCCTAGACAGCTTCATAAAGTCACAACTTATTGAACTGCTCTAAAATGCGGCTTGCATAGCATAGAAAGGTTTAGAATAAGGCTCACAAAGACAGTCCAAAAACAAATGGCTTTTAGGTTCTTGAACCTAACTTACTGAGCCAAATTGAATCACTTTTCAGGATGTATCTCATTTATAGCCCAGATTAGTACTGCTTTCGGCTGATAAACGCCTTACAGTAATTTTATCCCCCCGCTGCTATAAGAAGGCCATGATGGACCTCCACCAGGTCGCTACCGCCCAAGATTACTACCATGCCGCCTTGATTTTTCAGCACGGGGAGACGGTAGAGGAGATATGGTCTGCGCAC
>NZ_JACHNV010000016.1 GCF_014199535.1 Hymenobacter latericoloratus | reverse complement strand
CGGGGGCCACACCGTGCTGGGCTTGTGGCAGGCCAAGGCCCCGGGCCAGCCGCTGACCAGCTACGTGCTGCCCGGCGCGCTGACGGCCGACCTATGGCCTTGGTTAAAAGTTTGGTACAAAAGTTAAACGGCCGGGGCCGGCGGCTCCTCCCACCGGAAGGCAAATAGCGCATCTAGATCAAAGCGGAGCGAATCTTTCAGGGACTCGTCGGAGAAATCGAATTCCCCGTGCAGATTGATGTGCTGCCAGCTTACGGGCGAGCTGGCGGCGATGGCGTCGGCCACGGCTTGCCGCTCGGCGGCCGGAGCCTGCAACAGGTACTGATTCAGATAGAGGCAATTCCAGCACACAATCACGTTTTGCACCAGCCGCTTGCAGGCGTCGGCCACCTGCTGCTCTTCCTTGCCGGCGTACGGCAGTTGCCCGTTCTGGCCGTAGAACACGGCCCGGGCAAACGAGTGCGTGCTTTCGAGTTTATCGAGTTGCTCGTCGATGCGCTTGCGCAGCCCCTGGTCGTCCATGTAGCGCAGCAGGAATTCGGTCTTGACCGCCCGGCCCAACTCGCGCAGGGCCAGGTAGACCGGGTGGTGCTGCGAATAGGAATTGAGCCGCCTGAGCACGGTGGAGGCCGTCACGTGTTTGTGCTTGAGGCTTACCACCAGCCGCACCAGCGTGTCCCACTGCGCCTCGATCAGCGCCCGGTCCAGGCGCTTGACCGGCGCCAGGCCGTGGGTCGTCAGATCCGGCACCTCCATCCCGGCGAAGGCGTAGAGTTGCTGGTCCTGGAACGACTGAATGCGCGGGGCAAAGGCTACTTGTATCAGGAAGGTGACGGCGAAGTTGACTTCCGTAAAGCCATGCGTGTCGGTGGAGTGGATGGTGGATTCGACCACGTCGTTGTGCAGCAGCCCGTCGAGCAGGTAGGCCGCCTCGCGCTCGGAGGCGTTGATGGTAACCGAGTGGAACAGCCGGTGCCGGTCGTCGAGGAAGCCGTAGGAGACGATGCCTTTGTCCTGGCCGAAGTACTTGTAGGAGTGGGTGGCGTGGATGGAGTCGACGGCCACGTAGTATTTCTGCCCGTCGGAGGAGGTATGGGTCTGGCTGGGGTCGCGCCGAAACAAGCGGCTCACGGGCAGCTTGCCGGTCAGGGCCAGGACCGCGTCGTTCGCGCGGCGCAGGTTTTCCAGCGAGAGGTACCAGTTCACCGTGTTTTCTAGGGTAGACTGCGCTACCTGCTTGGTGGCATGGGCCATGCGTGTCAGGCCCAGGTTGCAGCCGTAGGCCATCACGGCGGCGAAGAACACGCGTGCGGCCGGCCGGGGCGGGCGGTGGCGTGGGTTCCAGTGCTCCAAACATTCGGTGAAGCGGCACGCCTGGTCGACCGTGTGCAGGGCCTCGTGCAGCGAAATCAGGCCCGGCGCGGGAAACAGCGGCCGGGGCGGCGGGGCTTCCTCGTCCGCCGGTCGGGCAGGGGGCAGGAAGCGGGGCCGCCCGCCCCCGGCCCGCGGCTGTACGCCGGGATTGGTGCCCGCCGCCAGCCGGTCAAAGGTGCGGGCAAACGCCGCCGCCAGCTGGGCCTGGAGCGCGTCCAGGAAGGGCGTTGGCTCACGCAGGTGCGTCAGGTTCGTGCGCACAAGCAGCTCCTCCCGCTGTGCGGCCCACGCGGCCGCATCGAGCAAATAGGTATCAAAGGGACGGTAGCGCAGCGAGTGCGTCAGGTTGAGCTTGCCCGCTTTCAGGTGGTCGGCCACGTAGCCTACCAACAACGCTTTATAGAGCGAGACGGGGCTGGCGGCCTCGGCCAGGGCCGCCCGTTCAACTGGTTTGAGAAAGCTGGTGGGTAGCTGGCTGCCCAGCTGGCCGTCGCGGGTCCGGTAGTGCTGCAAGGCCTGGGCCAAGGGACTGTCGGCCGGGCCGTCGTAGGCCACGCGGCGCAGGATATCGCCCAACCGCCGCTGCAGGGCGCGGGAGCGTTCCTCGATCACCTGATAATACGGGCCGCTGGCGCTGCCCCCGCCGCCCTGGCGCAGCTGCTGGGCGGACGTGCGCACCTGCGTGAAGGCCGTCACGTCCGGCGTGTGCAGCCAGGCCAGCAGGGCGGCTACTTTCTCGTCGTTGGTGCGATCAAAGGCAAAGGCCATGTGCTCCAGGGCGGCGAGGGCCGCGCTGTGGGCCACCACGCCGTCGAGCACCTGCCGCCACTGCGCGGCCGTGTCCTGCTGCTGGCGGTAGACGCGCTCCTGCGTGTCGCGCTGCGCCGCGTTGCGGTGGGTCTGCACGGCCTGCAGTAGCGTCTCGGTGAGCAGGTCCCCGACCTGATAATACTGGTAGACGAGAAAGCAGAGCACCATCAGGTATTTCTTGTCGGCCTGCTGCCGCACCTGAAAGACCTGCGCCCGCTCCACGTAGCGGGCGTAGTAGCGCACCATTTCTTCCGACAAGTCCAGCGCCTGCACGATGGGGTACACCTGCCCAAACAGGGCCTGCAGCACGGCGTAGTCCTGCACGTTGGCGCGGATGGCGGCGGCGCGCATCAGTTCCCGGCTGCGCTTGAGCGTGGTTAGGCGGTAGGGCCGGTGGGAATGGGCCGGCTCGTCGGCCTCAGTGGCAAACAAGCCGTCGAGTTGCTGGCGCACGGCGGGCGTGAGCAACGCGGCGAGTTGGGTCGTCAGTTGCTGCTCGACCGTGCGGAAGGCGTCCGTGACGACGCCGGCCAGCGCGGCGTAGGTCGGTACCTCCCAGCGGCGGGCCCGCAGCGTGTCCACGGCCGAGCGGAAGACGGCGGTCGGGTTCATCTGCTGGCGGGCGAAGTGAGTCACCTGCGCCCGCACGGCCGCTTCGACCTGCTCGAAGGGGGCCACGCCGCACTGCTGCAAAATGAGCTGGCGGTGGTGGAAGCGCGTGGCTTTGTCGTAGCGCTCCCACGCGACCGGGCCCAGGCGGTAGCGCTGCTGCACGTGTGCCAAGTCGGCGGCCCGGAACCGGTCGGCCGGGTAAAAGCGCCCGGTGGCCTGAAAGTAGCTCACCTGCACCGCGAAGCCGCCCCGGCTGTGGGGCGTGACCAGGCTGCTGAGCACCTGCGTGGCCCAGTCGGGCAGGTGGCAGTAGAGCTTGCGCTGGGTGGCGGTCCACTTGGGCGGGTGCTCAAACGCGCGCCGCTGGGCGTCGTCGAGCAAGGGCAGGTGCCGGGCCACGACCTTAGCGGGCAGTAGCCGTTTGCCCAGCCAGCTGCCGGCGGTAGCGCTTGACGCTGGACTCGCTGACGCCTGTGGCGGCCACAGTCTGGTGCACCGACATGCCGGCGGCCAAGCAGGCCTGCACCTTGGCCAGTTTGGCCGCGTCCACCCCGGCACGGCGGCCCAGGTGCTTGCCCTGCGCCTTGGCCAGGGCGATGCCCGCCGTGGCCCGCTCGCGGATGCTCTCGCGGTCGTACTCGGCCAGGGCGGCGAAAATGCCCAGCACCAGCCGCCCAGCGGGAGTCGCCGTGTCGATGCCCAGGTCCAGGGCGACGAAGCGAACTTGACGGGCGTGCAGGTCGGCCACCACCTGCATGATGTGGGCGCTGTTGCGGCCCAGCCGGTTCAGGCGGGCCACGGTTACCGTGTCGCCGGCACGCAAGGTAGCTAGTAGCTCGGTGAGTACCGGCCGCTGGGTGGTGGTGCCGCTGATTTTTTCCTGAAACAGGCGGTCAACGCCCGCCGCTTTGAGTTGCTCCAGTTGGGTGTCGAGGTGTTGGTCTTTGGCCGAGACGCGGGCGTAGCCGAACTGCATACAAGTGGGTCAAGAAGGTGGGGCCAGCAAGATACACGGGTGGCCCCACTTTCTGGCCCCGATCTTACATATTCACAGCCCTCTAATGACTGGGTCCAGGAAGGTGTACCTTTCTGGCTCCTACCGCCGCGCAGCAGGACGGGTTGACACGCCCACCGAGTAACCGCTCGTTTAACCTTTGTACCAACCTTTTAACCAAGGCCACCATGCGCCTGACGGTGCTGCACCAGTACGCGCTGGGTGTGGTCCAGGTCGATGCGGCCGGGGGCAAAGCGCTGCAGGACCGTTTGCACAGCATCAAGTGGCACCTTTGGCACGGCAACGCCGAGCGGGCGGTGGAAAAAATACTGGACCTGGACGATATCGTGGCCACGCATCAAGACGACCCGCTCGTGACCAAGAAATATGGCAAGTTGAGGCCGTTAAGCAGATTAATTGCTGATTTTAACACTTATGTGGAGCAGAACAGGTACTTTATTGTGGACTACTCCGAGCGCCATCACTATGGCGAACGGGTGTCTACGGGCTTTGTAGAATCAGCCGTCAACCAGGTGCTGGCCAAGCGGATGGTGAAGCGGCAACAAATGCAGTGGACCAAGAAAGGCGCGCACCTGCTCGTACAGGCCCGCACGAAAGTGCTTAACGAGGAATGGGAAGACTGTTTTCGGCAGCAGTATCCGGGCTTCCGGTCAGTGCCAGCAGAGCCCCTACTGATGGCCGCTTAGCCTCATTGCCCCACACTTTTTGATGCTCTCCAACAATAGCCGAAGAGGGCCGCGGCCCAGCGGCGGGCACCCAGGGTTGGCAAAAGAGCACCCGATGACGCCCCATGCCTCCGAACGTTCTGGCGTTTTTATACGCTAAGATTTCCCTCAATCGAATCGTCCAAGGTCTTGCCTATGATGGCCCCTAGTGCGATTTTTGCGTAGGCGACGGCATTGCCGTGCTTCGTATCCCAGTAGTAGCCCTCTTGAGGAGTTACTTCCACCACTGTAATCCGTGGGTCGTCCTCTCCCTCCGTAAACCACGTTTTCAGCGCGGGATTCCATAGCTCCTTGATCCGGTCGTGGTCGGTTGAAATCGTGGCCGTACCGACGACACTCATAAAATCGGAGTGCGACGAGCCCTGAAACAGGAGTTGCACGGAGGGGTCGTGCTGAAGCTCCTGGTTTTTGTGGCTGTCAATGGAGCTTAGAAACCAGAAATGGCCCTGGTCGTCTACTTCCAATACGGCCATCGGGCGGGTTGTGGGCGCGTCGCTGCGGCGCAAGCTGGTGCTGAAGAAGCACGTATTGGTTTTGCCGGCCAACTCCTGCATTTTGGCGATGGCCTCGGCCGTGCGCAGGTCCTGATGATTCTGCTCCGGCTGCTGTTGGTTGATGCTATCCATGTCCTGTCGAAAAGGTGAAGGTGGAGGTTGCTTGAGTAGACTCCTGCGAACGGGGAAGAAGCCTCTGCAGGGCTATACGGCAAGGAAAGTAGAAGGGCCAGCCGGCGGTAGTGGGAAGGCGCTCAGGGGCGAATACCCCAGTAGCCAGTGCGGCCGAGGTGGGCCGCCTGCCCCCGCTGGCCGGGCTCCACCGAGGCAGCGCCTCCTAGTACGCCAGCGTTGGGGCTTGGTGCCGGTACTGCTCCGAGGAGAGCTGCTCCAGCATGAATTCCGCCACGTGCTCGCGCGTAATGCGCGAGCCGCCGCTGGGCAGCCGGCCCTCGGCCACGCGGTACTCCTCCTTATCCGGCTGGTCAATCAGCGTGCTGGGGCGCACCACGGTCCAGTCAATGTCCTGGGCTTGTTGGCGGAGATACGCTTCAAAGAGAATCATGTCGGCATAAACGTGACGCAGCAAGATACCGCGGATAAGGTATTTGTAGAACCACGTAAAGGACGGGTCGTGCGCGGGCACGCCGGCCGAGGTCAGGCCGATAAAGCGTTTGACACCCGCCGCGCGCATGGCCTCGATAACGTTACGCCCCCCTTCCGAAAACAGGGTGGTGCGCTGGGTGCCACGTCCTTGTCCTAGGGCCGAAAGCACTGCTTGCTGGCCGGCGAGGGCGGCGGGTAGCGTCGCGGGCTGCAGCACGTCGCCGGCCAGCACCTGCAAGCGCGGAGCCGCCATATCGGCCAGGGCTGCCGGGTTGCGCACGAGCGCCGTAACAATATGCCCATCCCGCAGGGCCTGTTTGACCAGCAGGCGGCCGGTCGGGCCGGTCGCCCCTAAAATAAGCAGGTCCATTATCAGTTATAGAAAAGTAGGGGTTGCCTGCGGCGCGTATGGGCCCCGCAGCAAATCAGCATTAAGCGCGCTGACGATGTGCCAGTGTCCGTGCTGCTGGCGCACGACGAGTTGCATGACGCCGTTACAGGGTGGCAGGGACTCGCCGGCCGGCGTTTCACTGCCGGTCGTGGTCCAATACACGGTGCCGACGGCGACGTCTTCCGTGACCGGATGCCAGTGGGTTTGATTCGGGGTAAACGTGGCGCGGCGCTGCACGTGGGTAAACGGGTACTGGTGCTGCGCGGCAATGCCCGCCCGCCCGCTGCCCGTTTGGCCCACGACGTCGGTGAAGGTCGCATCGTCCGCGAACAGCGCAACCAATTGGTCCGCATCATGCGCGTTCCACCGGGTCACAAACTCTTCTAAAAGCGCATTCCAAGCTGCGTGCATACAGGGTAGTTTTCGTGGCTGAGACCACCCCCTGACGGCCAGCCCAACCCCGGTGGCCGCTGCGCATCACCCGCTAGCAGCGTGCGAGCCGGCCAACCGGAGAGGACGCAGTAAGGGCAACTCTCACCACAAAAGTGCGCGGTCCCGGGGAGTAGCTAGTAGGCAATTTTCGCCCGATACCCGGACAAATCAGGCCTGTTTGCGGTAATCAGAGGGTGTATAGCCCGTGTGTTGGCGAAAAAACCGACCGAAGTAGGAGGTATCGGCAAAGCCAACCTGCTCGGCGATGGCCGTCACGCTCAGCTGGCTATGACGCAGCAGCAGCTGCGCTTCCTGCACCTGGGCACTGCTAATCCAGGCCGAGGCGGGCCGTCCCGTAACCTGGCGGGCGCAGCGGCTGAGGTAGTTGGGGGTGACGGCCAGCGCGTCGGCAAAGGCGTCTACCGTCCGGGGCGGCCCCGCGGGGCGGGCCAGCAGAGTCAGAAAGCGCCGCGTCAGGTGCTCGGCACTGCTGCCGGGCGGAGAGGGGGCTGCCGCGGCACGCTCGTATGGGCGGCGCAGGCCAAGCAGGGCCGCGTACAACAGCGCCCCGAGGACGGCCGTCGGGGCCTGCGCCTGGTATTCCTGGTGCAGCACGTGGAGCAGCGCCGCCAGCCGGTGGCTTTCCGCCGCCGACAGGACCAGCATCGGCTGCTCGTCCAGGGTGAGAAAGGCCAGCTCCGGCAGCAGGTCCGGGCCGCCGGGTAGGGCTTGGGCCAGAAACGTCGGCTCAAACAAGCAGAAAAATCCCCGTACGTCCGGGCTGAAAGCAAACGTGGCCGTCACCAGCCCCGCCGGCAGCAGCAGCACCGTGTGCGCCCGCACGGCCACCCGCTGCACGCCGCGCAAGTTCTCGCTGCTACCCTGGGTAAGGAGCAGGAAAGCATGAAAAGCGGGCCGGTGCGGGGCCGTCGGCACGCGCAGGTGCGAGGCCACCTCTTCTACCCGGTACAGTTGAAAGGGGGCCAGGACTGCCCCTTCGGCATGGCCGAACGCGTTCATGTAGCGCGCCGTGAAGGAGCCCGCCGAGTGTACTTCCGGTAACGCAGGAGCCGGTAAGGAGCCCATTAGCCGAGGGAAACGTTCGGGAGTGGTGGTTAGGAATCGGGGGTCGATGCGCGACGGGAGCTGGCATAGACCAAGGCCACGGCCGCCAGCGCCAGACTCGCAATCAGCCAGCAGGCGCCGTGCGTGCTGCGGACTAAAACGGGCACCGACGCCTGGCTGACATCCGCAAACCCGGCCCGGCGGATAAGCAGCGCAAATACCGACCCTACCAGGGCCGCGCCGGTAATCTGCCCCAAGGTACGCGTCTGCATCAGCAAGCCGCTGACCAGCCCGCGCTCGGCTAGCGGGGCCAGTGTAATGACCAAGGCATTGTTGGGGGTGCGAAACAGGGTGAAGCCCAGGCTGAGCAGCACCAGGCGCAGGCCCAGCAGCCAGTCAGACGGAACGGGCGGCAGAAAGGTCAGGCTGAGCGCCGCCAGCGCCATGAGTCCTACCCCCGCGAGCATGATTCGCTGCGCGCCGAAGCGGTCGGAAAAGTAGCCCGCGAAGGGGCTGAGCAGCGCCGTGGTGAGCGGCCCCACCGAGAGCAGCAGCCCAATGCGGGCGGGCGAGTAGTGGGCCGCGCCCGTCAGGAAGTACGTCAGCACGATGGTCGTGGCAATCATGATGGCCTGCACCAGCAGGCTGGCCAACAAGCTGGCGCTCAACGGACCATGGCGCAGCACGTGGGGGGCCAGAAACGGCTGCCGGACGCGCTGTTCGTAGGCCACAAAACCCGCCACGCCACCAGCCGCCGCCACCAGCAGCCCCAGCACCAGGGGACTGGCCAGGCCATCCGTTTCAATCCACGTCAGGCCCAGCGTGTAGCACGTCACCCACCCGGCCATCAGGCCCATGCCGGCCCAATCCACGCCCACGCCCGGCTGCGGGCCTGGCGCGCGTAGGCTGCGCTGCAGCAGCCCGTAGGCCAGCAGGCCCAGCGGCACGTTGACTAAAAACATGGCCTGCCAGCCTAGCCAGGTCAGCAACAGCCCCCCCAGAGTAGGACCGGCCGTCATGCCCACCGAGGCCACCGTGCTCAGCAGCCCGATGGTGCGACCCATGCGCTCCGGCGGCACCAGGTCCCCGCCCACGGCGTAGCTCAAGGCCAGGCAAACGGCCCCGCCGATGCCTTGTACGGCCCGGGCCGCGACGAGCAAGCCGATGGAGGAGCTACTGCCACACAGCAACGAGCCCAGGGTAAACAAGAGGGTTCCGGCCAGGTACACCCGTTTTTTGCCCAGCAGGTCGCCCAGCCGGCCCACGGCGGCCATGATGGCCGTGGTCACGAGCAGGTAGCTGAGCACCACCCACTGCACCGCCGCGAAGGGCTGGTGCAGCTCGCGCGCCAGCGTGGGCAGGGCCACGTTCACGATGTTGGAATCCAGGCCCGCCATGAACAACACCACCGACACGCCCAGCAGCCCCCACCGGTGGCGCGCAGCCGATAGGCGGGCGGGCGCAGGGGCGGGTGGGGTAGCGAAGGGAAGCAAGGAAGCCATAGATGCAAGGCAGGAGAAAAAGGGTGGATTCCCAGCGCGGTGGCGCCGCTACAAGGTCGGTACGCCGTTGACGGTGGTGTATTTGAGCACGTACTTTTTGTCGGGGAAGAGGTAGTGGTACGCGCCCTGGGCCATGAGCGCGGCTTCGTGGAAGCCGCAGAGGATGAGCTTGAGCTTGCCCGGGTAGGTGTTGATGTCGCCGATGGCATAGATGCCCGGCACCGAGGTGGAGTAGTCCAGCGTGTTGACTCGCACGGCGTCGTCCTCAATGTCCAGCCCCCACTCGCCGATGGGGCCGAGCTTGGGCGTGAGGCCGAACAGCGGAATAAACGAATCTACCGCGACGCGGGTGGTGGCACCGCTGTTCGCGGTGATGGTCACCGCGTCGAGGTGGCCGTTGCCGTGTACGTGGCTCACGTTGGAGCTGAGCACCAGGTTCACCTTGCCCGCGTCGTGCAGGTCTTTCACCTTCTCGGCTGAGTCGGCGGCGCCGCGGAACGTGGTGCCGCGGTGCACCAGCGTCACCTCCTTGGCCACGCCCGCCAGGAAAATGGTCCAGTCCAGGGCCGAGTCGCCGCCGCCGGCAATGACCAGGCGCTGGTCGCGGAAGGCCTCCGGGTCGCGCACCATGTAGTGCACGCCGCGGCCGCCCTCGAAGCGGTCCAGCTCCTCAATGGCGGGCTTGCGCGGCTCGAACGAGCCCAGGCCGCCGGCGATGCAGATGGCCCGGCAGTGGATGACGGTGCCGTCGGCCGTGAGCAGGTGGAACGAGCCGTCTTCGAGCTTCTCGAACCGCTCTACCCGCTCGCCCAGGGTGAAGGTGGGGTGGAAGGGCTCGATCTGGCGCATCAGGTTATGAATCAGGTCGCCGGCCAGCACCTCGGGGTAGCCCGGAATGTCGTAGATGGGCTTCTTCGGGTAGATTTCCGACAGTTGGCCGCCCACCTGTGGCAGCGCGTCGACGACGTGGCAGCGGAGCTTGAGCAGACCGGCTTCGAATACGGCAAACAGCCCCACGGGGCCGGCGCCGATGATGCAAAGGTCGGTGGTGATGACGTCCTTCATGGAGCGAATGGAAGTTAGTAGTAGAAGGCGCTGCGGCTAGCTCGGGTCTTTCGCAGACCGGGCGCCGGCAATGACTTGTTTGTAAATGGGCACGGCGTAGCCCGGCTCGCCGCACATCAGCGAGGCCACCACCGGCAGCAGCAGCCGGCCAGCCTGCACGTAGAGCTCGGCCGGCACGGTGGCCTGGGCCTGCAGCACCACTTTTTTGCCGGCGTAGCTGGCCAGGTCGAGCGTTGTCTGCAGGTTGGCTACCCACTGCTGGAGGTGCCATTCGGCCGGGGGCAGCGTGCTGATGCTGGCCGCGTACGGCCGCAGCTGCGTAGCCACGAACAAGGGCGCCCAGTACGGCACCAAGGCATCGGTCGAGCAGCCGATACACACCGTCTGGCCGGTGTACTCCGACCAATCGGTGTGCAGCACCTGAGCCCGAAACTCCTTTTCGCGCAGCATCAGTCCCTGCACCAGGAAGGCACTGATATCTACCACCACGGGCGGAGTAGTCGGCTGAAACTGCCGTAAATCGAGCACCACGAGGCCGCTGGCGGCTACGCGGTTAATCACTTCATCGGCCATATTCAGGCGTTGATGGAAGGAAGGGCAAGAGTTGGAGTACTCGCTTGGGGTCCCACGTGCAGGGCCCGCGCCAACTCCCGGCTGAGCAGTTCCAGGCGGCTCTGCAGGGCCGGCGCCACCTGGCCGGTGGTTTTGTCCAGTTGCGTGCTCACCTGCTGCACGGGCACGGAGTAGGGCAGCGTCCAGGCGCGCAGCGCGTGGGCCACCTGCTCCAGGCCCAGAATGGCCTGCAGGGCCTGCTGCCCGTCCGAAAAGGCCACCAGGCCCACGTATTTGTCTTGCAGATAGCCCTGGGGCTGCAGATACTCCAGCCAGTCCAGGGCGTTTTTCAGGCTGCCCGTAAAGCTGCCGTGGTAGAGCGGCGTCAGCCAGACGAAGGCGTCTGCCTCGCCCGCCAACTGCAGCCAGCGGTGCACCGCCGGGGGAAGGTCCGCCGTGAGCGGGCCGAGCAGCGGCAGGCCCAGCTCGGCCACCGCCACGGCCTGGACGCGCACGGGGTGGGCGGCCAGGGCCGTGACGACGGCTTGCGTCAGGTGGTCGGCGCTGCGGCTGGCCAGGGCCGCGCCGTTAACGCACAAAATCGTTTTCATGCAAGTGAATCCAGCCAACTAGGCCGCTGTGGCTTCCTGAAAGCGACGGTTCACCTCGTCCCAGTTGATGAGGTTAAAGAAGGCCGCGATGTAGTCGGGGCGGCGGTTCTGGTAGTGCAGGTAGTAGGCGTGCTCCCACACGTCGAGGCCCAGCAGCGGGGTACCGGCCTGCTCGGCCACGTCCATCAGCGGGTTGTCCTGGTTGGGCGTGCTGCTCACGGTCAGCGTGCCCTCCGGCTTCACCAGCAGCCAGGCCCAGCCGGAGCCGAAGCGGGTAGTAGCGGCTTTGGTGAATTCCTCCTTGAACTTCTCGTAGCTGCCGAAAGCCTGGGTAATGGCGTCGGCAACGGCGCCGGTGGGCTCCCCGCCGCCGGTGGGCGAGAGGATGGTCCAGAAAAACGAGTGATTCCAGTGGCCGCCGCCGTTGTTGCGCACCGCGGCCGGGGCCTTGGCGATGTTGCGCAGCATTTCCTCCAGCGACTTGCCTTCCAGCTCGTTGCCGGCAATGGCGTTGTTGAGGTTAGTCACATACGCCTGGTGGTGCTTCGTGTGGTGAATCTCCATCGTCTTGGCATCGAAGTGGGGCTCCAAGGCGTCGTTGGCGTAAGGCAGGGCAGGCAGTTCAAAGGCCATATTGAATGTAGGGTTAGGTGTTACCATCAATTTCTAGGACAAAAGTAAAAACCGCCCGGTCAATAAAACAACTTTTTACTTGTTCTATTGACCGGGCGGTTTTTTTCATCACCCAAGTACCTGATTCTCTAGACTCCGTCTGTTCGCTTTATTTCGTAGGCACAACGCCTTGCTCCTGCCAGAATATGGCTCACACGCTCCACTTGCACGTCCTCGCCTAGGACTTGGCTAAACGTACTCAACTCGGACCGGCAAAACTGCTGGCAGGTTTGGGCGGCAGCGCAGATGGGGCAATGATTTTCCACAAAAAGGTAGCCTACCTCGCTCGGCTGCCACTCCGCCATGTAGCCTTCCGCGCTGCGAATCTGCGCCAGGCGCGTCAGGCGCTCTTCCACGGTCGGGGCATCCTGCAGCGCTTGGGCGTAGCGCTGGGTAGTCAGCCGTTCCCGGTCGGTGATGATGGCCTCCATGGCCGCCGGCCCCAGCACCTGCTGAATGCCCTGTAATAGTTGTACAGTCAGTTCAGCGTGGGTATTGGGAAAACGGGCAGTACCGGCTTCCGTCAATTCGTAGAGCACCGTGGGCCGCCCGACGCCTTTCGCCGTCGAGGTAGACTGCACCAGGCCTTCTTCCTGCAGCCGCAGCAGTTGCAGCCGGGCCCCCTCGCTGGTCATGCCCAGTTCCTTCGCCAGTACACGGGCCGGTTGGGGACCGCGCGTTTTGAGCAGCAGCAAAAACCGCTCGGCAGCCGATTTGGTGGAGGCTCGGTAATTTTCCAATGGTTGTCTTGTTTAATTTCCGAAGGTACTACCTCTACCACAGATTTAGCCAGCAGGTTCCTTTTTCCCGCCCTGTTGCCTACTCGTTGCGTCCCTCCCCGCCAGCCAGGACAGCCCATCCATTCTTTGGATGGTATAAACATTCCTTTGAAATATGGCCTTGGTTAAAAGGTTGGTACAAAGGTTAAACGAGCAGTCACTCGGTGGGCGTGTCAACGCGTCCTACTGCGCGGAGGTAGGAGCCAGAAAGGTGCCCCATGCCGGCCCCCGTCAATTGGTGGGTGTTATGCCGGTGGAAACGGGGCCAGAAAGTGGAACCCCTCACGCATCCTGCTGGCCCCACCTGGTTGACCTGCTTGGCCCGCTCATGGATGCTGCCATTTAGTTCTTCGCTTGGTATTCTTCCCTAATCCAGCGAATGGCTTGCGGCACTACTTCGGCTGGCTTGAGCGGCTCGTCGGGGGCGATGGAGTGGCCATACCGTACCAGGCGGCGGTCGGCGAACACGGCGGTGGTCAGCAAGAGAACGGACCCATCAGACAAATCAAAGCGGCTTCGGCCGGTCGATACCCCGCACGTGCCCGCCCCAAAGCTTCGGGTGTGCTTTCGGGCTTTGAAGGCCACCGCCACGGCCTCGCCCGAACTGGCCGTTAGGGTATCGGTCAGCACGGCCACCACCGGGTTGGCAGACTTCAGCGTATAGTAATGGGCTGTTTCGGCCTGGATGTCGCCGTCCAGCAAGGCCTTGCCTTTTTCGTATCGCCACGCGGTTTTGGTATTATTCGAGTCAACAGAGTAGCCGAGCGTGTCTTCTCCCAAAACCGGGCCTATCCCCACGAGCATCGGCCACATATTCCCGCCCATATTCCCTCGCAAATCCACGAGCCAGCCTTTTAATTCGGGCGTATCCCGCTCCTTGATTTGGGCTTGCAAGCGGGTTATATACGCGTCCAGCTTTTCCTGACTGCCGACCACCCACGGAATTCGGATGTAGCCGATGTCCCCAGGAACCGGCTCGTCGGGGTATAGCGGGAATTGCTTAGCAGGGGGTATTTCAGGACCCTTCACCGGGCGGGCACCATAAAACTGTGTATGCTTATCGCCAAGAGCAGCGATGGCAAATTCAACCGCTGGATAGGCCTGCTCAATGGTGTTGGCGCCACTGGCTTCCGCGAGCATATTCTGCTTGAAAGTCACCCAGTTGATGGCCGCCCGATTAACGAAATTGGCTTGCAGTATCCGGACTACCTCCTCCACATAGTTCCGCACGGCAGGTGAGGGGGGCTTACGTTCGGCACTACAAGTCGCAAAGACGAAGAATAAAATGCTGCAGTAGAATAGCCGTTTCATCCGTCCAAGGTAAGATATGCCTAGCATACAGTTAGCCGCCCAGGGAGCCTCCGGCCACGCCCCCGCACCGACCACTTGCGCCCGGTCGTGGAGCATCTACTAGCCCAGGGCAACCGCCCGGCTCACTGGTGGCACGCGGAGAATGGCCCGCGCAGTGGTTCACGTGTGAATGACAGCCAAACGCCCGCTCGTTTAACCTTTGTACCAAACTTTTAACCAAGGCCACCTATTCGTGGCCGCGCTGGACGAGTACAGCCAAGCGCTGTCCGGTCCGACCGTGCTCGTGCTCGACAACGCCTCGGTGCACCGCGCCGCCTGCGTGCAGGCCCGCCACGGGGTGTGGGCCGCGCGCGGCTTGCGTTTACAATTCCTGCCTGCCTACTGCCCCGAGCTGAACCTGATCGAAATCCTCTGGCACCGCTGCAAGCACTACTGGCTCACCCCGGACGACTATCGCACCGAGCAAACCCTACGCGACAAGCTCGACTACCTCATGCCCAGAGTCGGAACTGAGTATACGGTTACTTTTAGCTGACCACTTAA
>NZ_JACHNV010000015.1 GCF_014199535.1 Hymenobacter latericoloratus | reverse complement strand
GCCGTCAACCATAATGGGGTGAGAGCCTAGGAACTCCCGCCCCAACTTACTGACTCGTCTTCTTTTAGCCGGCTGCTAATTCCCCAACACCCTCTAAGACTTCGCCTGATCCAGTGGACGAACCAACTTATCGTTAGGGATGACAACGCGCTTCCAAAGGAAGTAGCCTTGATGATGGAACACCGCGCTGCCATAGTGCCGACAGCAAATAAAAAAAGCTCACTCCCACGCCTGTGCAGTACCCCGTTGACGAGGCAATACACAAAAACAGGAAATGAGCAATAGGATAGGCATGCGGCGTTTTTGTTGTAGTGCCGCGGGTCAGGTCAGTGAGTGAATATAGGTGGTCTATTGGTTAACATCAAAAATTTATTGATTAAATTTTGTTAAAGACGAATTCCGCTTTAGGTCGAAACCTGTGCCAATGTTGTAAGGGACGTTTAACCTTTGTACCAAACTTTTAACCGAGGCCAAGGGTGACGCGTATCGTAGGTGCTTAGTGCGGGTCCAGGCTTCGGCTTGGATGCAACGGTTGCGGCGCTCCTACCAGTCGGTTTCTATTGAGTGTTGCACGGGCCCGTGGTTGCTGTTCGTAATGGCCCGGGTCCAAGAGCGTATGGGCCGACAGCTTGAGGACAAACTCCACTGCCCGCTGTCGAAGCTCAGGTGTTTCTAACGTGAACAGCAGCTACCTAGAAGTGCGCCTGGGGTTACCCGCATCTAGGGATGGAGCCACCCATTCGGGACGGCAACGTGCTGTGGTAGCCGGTAAACCAGCGACACGGCCCGCCTGGCGGCGCTAACTCGCCGGAAGCGGCGGAATGGTGCTGGCTGCTTCCGCCCCGGTTCGGGTGGCGCGGTAGTGCGGGGACATGATTTCAACGCCCGCGCGGGCAAACTCGGTCTGGATATGCTGGTGCAATTCGGAGTAGAGCGCCGCCTGCCGGTGGGGCAGCCGGGTGTAGGCGTTCACCTGGTAAGACACGTAAAAGTCGTCGAGGCTGGTTTGCAGCACGAAAGGCGCGGGCATAGCCTCCACGCCGGCCGTGGCGCGGGCCGCCGCCAGCAGTAGCTCGTGTACCTGCGGCCAGGGCACGTCGTAGCCGATGGTGATGGTGGAGTGCAGCACCAGGCCCTCGCGTTCGGCTGCGGCGCTGTAGTTCACGGTGTGGCCGGTGAGGATGTTGGAGTTGGGAATGGTGATGTCCTCGTTCTTGATGGTGCGCAGACGGGTGACCAGCAGCGTTTTTTCGAGCACGTCGCCCACCACCTCGCCAATCCTGACCCGGTCGCCCACCTTATAGGGCCGCATGTAGGTGATGACAATGCCCGCTACCAGGTTGCCAATGGCCGAGGTGGAGCCGAAGGAAATGACAAAGCCCAGCAGCACTGACACGCCCTGAAACACCGGCGAGTCGGAGCCGGGCAGGTAGGGAAAGATGACGATGAACATGAACACGTACAGGGCGAAGCGCACCAGGTTGAAGGTAGGCAGGGCCCAGTCGGCGTAAAAGCCGTCGATGACCAGCTTGCCCTCGGCCACTTCCGTGGCCAGGAAGCGCAGCAGGCGCACGGCGTTGGTGGTAAAGAAGTAGATGACTACGATGGTGAGCAGGTTGGGAATGTAGTGCACGATGGCCAGCACCACCCGCTGCACGGGGCCCAGCACGTAGCCCAGCAGCTGCCGCGAGAAACCTTCGGTCCAGGGAAAGAGGCTAAAGAGCAGGGGTAGCGCGAGGTACACCGTCAGGGCTACCAGTACCAGGCGCAGCACCTTGAGTAATGTGCGCAGCACCTCCAGCTGCCGCTGCTGCGTGAGCAGCTCGTAGTTATTGATGCGCCAGGGCCGCAGGGGGCTGCCGCGCCAGCGCAGAATGCGTTGGTTGATGGCCCGAAAAAAGCGGTTCAGCCCGAAAATCAAGCCGGCCAACATCACCAGCGTGAGCACGGCCAGGGCGCCGCGCTTCAGCAGCGCGGGCAGGGAGCTGGCCTGCTGGGCGGCCGTGAGGTGGCGGCGCAGCAGGCCGAGGTACTGGCGGGCCACGGCTTGCCGGGGCTGGCCCAGGGCCTGCGCTTCGGCCTCGCCCACGCTCAGCACGTGGGCGTCGGCGTACATGATTTCGGAGTCCTGCTCCGCGTCGACCACGTAGAGCGAGTCGGGCCGGAACAGCGGCGCGTCGAGCAGAGCCTGCAGGCGGCGCTGGATGGCCTCGGCCCGCTCGCGGGGGCCAAACGAACCCACCCGGCCGTACACCCGAAACAAGGTATCGGCGGGGGGCAGCACCACGGCCGCGCCGGCCGGTGCCGCCGGCGCGGGCCGGGCCGCCGGGGCCAGGGAATCGGGCGTCTGGGCTACCGCGCCCCAGGTCAGCAACAGGAATAAGCAGGTAAAAAATGGCCTCATATGCGGGAAAAATACACAGAAAAACCCTCCTGGCTGGTTCCTGATTCAGGTCAATAGGTGCCAGCCCTACTCGGCCGCCGTGGGCCGCAGTTGGGCCAGCAGCGCCGGCGATACGTCCAGGGTCCGGATGGGGAAGGGAATGACAATCCCGGCCTCGTCAAACGCCCGCTTGATGCGCATAACAGCCTCGCTCTTGGCGCCCACGTAGTCGACCTGCTGCTGGTAGGGAATCCAGAAGCGCAGCGTGAAGGTGATGGCACTATCGCCAAAGCCGGTAAACATGACTTCCGGCGGCCGGTCGGTGAGCAGCTTGGGAAAGTCGCGCATAGCCTGCAGCGCCACCGCGCGCACCTGCTCCAGGTCCGAGTCGTAGGCCACGCCACAGTCCAGGTCCACGCGGCGGCGGGTGGTGACGGTGTAGTTTATCACGGCGCTTTCAAACACCTTGCGGTTGGGCACCCGCACCAGCTCACCGGTGACCTGGCGCAAATCCAGGGTGCGTAGGTTGATGCGTTCGATGGTGCCGAAAAAGGCGTCGGTCTGGATGACGTCGCCCACGGTGAAGGGCCGCTGCACGGCGATGATGATGCCGCTGATAAAGTTGGCGGCCATGTCCTGAAAGGCAAAGCCCAGCGCCAGCCCGATGATGCCCACGCCGGCCAGCAGCGAGGTCACCGTCTTGTCGAGGCTGAGCACTTCCAGCGTGAAGAAGGTGCCCACCAGCAGCACGCCCAGGTAGGCCAAGGTGCTCACCAGGTTGTTCAGCGTGGCGTGGGTGGATACCCGTGGCAGCACTTGGCCCATCAGCCGGCGCACCAGCCGCGCCGCGAAGAAGGTGACGACCAGAATCAGCACGGCAATGAGCAGGTTGGGCAGCAGCAGAATAAACTGCTGCAGCCAGCGAGTAAGCTTGCCCGATAATAGGGTGAAGGCGCGGTTAATATCTGTCATGCGGCCGGGGAATGGTGGAGGGTACCCTTACCTACGGCCGGGCAGCGGGGTTGGGTCGGCTGGCGCGGATGCGGCACGAAAAAGTCCCCGCGGCGGCCGGGGCGTTGGGTGGTTATCGTGCCCAGGCAACGTCATAAGCTTAACCAAGAAGCTACTGAAAGTGAATAGCATTGAATGCTTCTCGCTTCTTTTGCGGTAGCGAGAAAAGAGGACCGCACCAAAAACATTCTGGCTCTTCGCGCCCGGCTTGGTTGGACTTGCGCTGCGTAGGTTGGGGTGAAGCGAGCAGAAGCGGGCCTGCCGGTGGCTTTGCGGGTGTACGTTCTGGGTGGGTAGTACATCGACAAACTGTGGAAGCTGCGTCCAACCTGAAGGATGGGACCCTATCCTTAGCGCCGGGGTGGCGCTTCCAGTAGCAGCTGCACGGGATGCTGGCTGCCGGCGCGCACGCTCAGCCACTGCCGTAGGCGCTGCTGCTCGACCGCCGGCAGGGGCTGCGCGGTGCGCACCGACACGACGACGGTCGTATCGGCCCGCAGCGAATCGGCCGCGGGCCGCACCACACGGCTCACGCCCAATTGGCGCACGGCGGGGTGCTCGGCCTGCACCTCGCGTAGCAGAACTGGGGCGGTGGGCAGGCCGGTCAGGGCGGGGTTATCGGGCTGGGTAAGCACCTGCTGGAGTTGGGCCAGGCGGGCATCGTAGCCGGCCAGGGTTTGCTCGTTGCGGCTGCGTACGTCTTCGAGCAGGCTGTTGCGCATGGTTTGGGCATCGGCCGAGTCGAGTTGGGCCAGGCCCTGGCGCACGGTCAGCTGGGCCTGGGGCAGGCGGTAGCGGACCAGCTGCTGCCGGGCCTCGCGCAGCTGCGCCCGCGTGAGGCGCTGCCCGGCCAGCAGCACGTTGATGGTGCGTGTGTCGGCCTCGATGCGGCGCGTGACCACGTAGGTGCCCGGCTGTTGATTAAACTGCTCGTCCACGAACTGCTGGGCATTGTGGGCAAACACGGTGCGCTGCACGATGCGCGAAGCCAGGTACACGCTGGGTATGCCGGTGAGCAGGGCCACGGCCCAGATGGAAAGCTGCACGCGCCGGGCGCGCTGGCGGCTGACAAAGGTGTGGTGCGGCAGCGGCAGGATGCGGGCCACCAGAAAGGTGGCCAGGCTGATAAACACGCTGTTGATGAAAAACAGGTACAGCGCCCCCAGCAGATAGCTCCAGTGGGATGTGGCCAGGCCGTAGCCGGCCGTGCACAGCGGCGGCATTAGGGCCGTGGCAATGGCCACGCCGGGCACGGCATTGCCCCGCGAGCGGCGGGTGAGGCCCACGGCCCCGGCTGCCCCGCCGAACAAAGCAATGAGCACGTCCCAGGTGGTAGGTTGGGTCCGGGCCAGCAGCTCGGAGCCCGCATCGGTGAGGGGCGTGAGCCGGAAGTACAGGGCCGACACCAGCAAACTGATGCCGGCGGCAATGAACAGGTTTTTCAAACCCCGCCGCACCAGCTCTACCTCGGCCGTGGCGGCCCCGAAGCCAATGCCCACGATGGGACCCATGAGCGGCGAGATGAGCATAGCCCCGATGATAACGGCCGTGGAGTTGACGTTGAGCCCCACCGAGGCTACCAGAATAGCGAAGATGAGCACCCACAGGTTGGTGCCGCGGAAGACAATGCCCTCTTCCACGCCAGCCAGGATGTGGGCCGGGTCGGCCATGTCGTGGGAAAGGTCAAAGCGCTGGCGGAGCCAGACCAAGAAGCGCACATTCATAGAAGGGTAATAGCAATGAATGCGCTGCATACGCATCCCGCCGCAAGGTAGCCGCAAAGCGCGGCCGTAACCCGCGCTGGAAACCAGCAGGAAACTTGTTATGACGCACAAGCAGCACAGGGCAGGCGCAGGGGAGCAGCGGCGAGCGGGTAGGCCGGCCCGGCAGGCAACCCAGTCCCGGAAAGGCGTAGGTTTGCCGGAATCAGCGCCGCCGGTCTGCGCTGCAAATGGAGCATGCGTCAACCAAGCGCTATTGTTCCGCGTCTACCCTACCTTACCCCAACCTGCCCCTGTCCTTTCGATGGAATTATACAATACCTTGGCGCTGCTCATCGTCCTAGCCGCCGTATTCGGCTACGTCAACCACCGCTTCCTTCGGCTGCCCGGTACCATCGGGCTGATGGTGCTGGCCCTGGTTTCGTCCCTGCTGGCCATCGGGCTGGGCAAGCTGGGCGTCGACTGGGTACTGACCGCGGGCGAGCTGGTGCGCGGCATTGATTTTCACACGGTGCTCATGCAGGTGATGCTGAGCTTTCTGCTGTTTGCCGGCTCCCTGCACGTGGACCTGCGGGCCCTGGGCAAGGAAGGCGTGGCCGTGGGCGCGATGGCCACCATGGGCACGCTGCTCTCGACCCTGCTGGTCGGCACGGCGTTCTACTACCTGCTGCCTTGGTTCGGGCTGCCCACCGACTTTATCTACTGCCTGCTGTTCGGGACCCTCATCTCCCCCACCGACCCCATTGCGGTGCTGGGCATTCTCAAGCAAGCGCGCATCGACCCGCGGCTGGAAATCCGAATTGTGGGCGAGTCACTCTTTAACGACGGCATTGCCGTGGTCGTGTTCGTAAGCCTGCTACAAATTGCCCAATTCGGGACTGGGCAGGCCACGCCCACCGTTATCGGGGAGCTGTTTCTGCGCGAAGCCCTGGGCGGCCTGGCCCTGGGGGCGGCGCTGGGCTACGCCGGTTTCTGGGCCCTGCGCAGCATCGACCACTACCAGGTGGAGGTGCTCCTTACCCTGGCCCTGGTGATGGGCGGCACCGCCCTGGCCGCGCGGCTGCACACCTCGGGGCCGCTGGCCATGGTGGTGGCGGGGCTGATTGTGGGCGACCAGGGCCGGGAGCTGGGCATGTCGGACGAGACGCGGGAGTACCTGGACAAATTCTGGGAGCTGCTCGATGAGATTCTGAATGCCGTACTCTTTGTGCTCATCGGCCTGGAGATGCTCGTGCTCGACATCAGCCGCACTACCCTGCTGGTCGGCCTCGTGGCCATCGGGGTGGTGCTGCTGGCCCGCTGGGCGTCGGTGGGCCTGCCGCTGGCTCTGCTACAGCGCTACTACCCCTTCGACCGCCAGACGCTGCGGGTGCTGACCTGGGGCGGGCTGCGGGGCGGCATTTCCGTGGCCCTGGCCTTGTCGCTGCCCCAGTCCATGCCCCGCGACCTGCTGGTGGGCGTTACCTACGTGGTGGTGGTGTTCAGCATCATCGGGCAGGGCCTCACCATCGGGCCGCTGGTCAAGCGGCTGGGCCTGAGCACCGGCGAGGCTTCCGCCGATGCCGGTCATTAACCGCTCGTAATCCGCTTCCTATGCACCGACTCCGCGCCCTGTGGCAGCACCTGAACGCCAGCCTCTGGTTTGTGCCCACCCTGATGGTAGCCGCCGCCATCGGGCTGGCCTTTGCGCTGGTATTTCTCGACGCCGGTATCCGCCACGACTGGGTGCCGGACTACCCCCTGCTGTTCGGGGCCGGCTCCGACGGGGCCCGGGGCATGCTCACGGCCATTGCCGGCTCCATGGTCACAGTGGCGGCCCTGATTTTCTCCCTCACGCTGAGCACCCTGGCGCAGGTATCGAGCCAGTACACGTCCCGGGTGCTGCGCAACTTCATGCGCGACCGGGCCAACCAGGTGGTGCTGGGATTTTTCGTCAGCATCTTCGTGTACTGCCTGATCGTGCTGCGCACCATCCGCGGGGGCGACGAAGGCGGCTTTATTCCCTCCCTGGCCGTGCTCATGGGCCTGGTGCTGGCCCTGGTCAGCATCGGGGTGCTGATATTCTTCATCCACCACATGGCCACGGCCATTCAGGCGTCCACCATCATCCGTCACGCCACTGAGGAAACCCAGGCGGCCATTGCCCGCCTGTTTCCCGAGCAGCTAGGCGAGGAAGCCGACCCGGCGCAAGCGCAGGAGGTGCTCCGGCAGGCCGGGCAGCTGCACTGGCAGCCGGTCCCGGCCCGGGCCACGGGCTACGTGCAAAGCCTGGACGAGGAAGCGCTGCTCGCGCTGGCCCGCCGGCTGGGGGGCGTGGTGCGCCTGGAGCACGGCATGGGCGGGTTCGTGGCCCGGGGCGCGGCGCTGGTCAGCGTGGCGTACTACGACCAGGTATCCATCTCGCTGCCCAAGGAGCTCACCGCGCAGCTCAACGACTGCTTTAGCCTGGGCAGCCAGCGCACCATCGAGCAGGATGCCGGCTTCGGCCTGCGTCAGCTGGTGGACATTGCCCTCAAGGCCCTTTCGCCGGGCATCAACGACACCACCACGGCCCTCATCGGCATCGACCACCTGAGCGCCCTGCTGGCGCAGCTGGCCGACCGGCGCTTCGAGCAGCCCTGGCGCACCGACCACGAGCGGGTCCGCATCCTGGCCGTGCGTCCCACTTTTGGCGGCTATCTGGCCACGGCCTTCGACCAGATACGCGGCAGTGCCGACGGCAACGTGGCGGTATACCTGCGCCTGCTCACGGCCCTGGCCACCATCGGGCAGCGGACCCAGGCCCCGGCCCGCCGCCAGGCCCTGCGCCAGCAAGCCGACCTGATAGCCGAAGCCGCCCGGCGCACCTTACCCACCGATTACGAGCGGGCGCAGGTGCGTCAGCGGCTGGTGGAAGCAGAAGCAGCTTTCGGCGCCGCTGATGAACCGAACAACCCGTAAGGGCAGGAAATTACGCCTCCCGCAGCCAGGCGCTGGCCTGGTCCAGGTCGTCGAACACGGCGACGTGCAGGTGCCGCCGCAAGCCGTCGAGCACCGTTTCCGTGTGCAGGCGGTGGCCCGGGTCGGGCGTAGGCAGGGCGGCGTAGCGGGCCAGGGACGTTTCCGCAATGGTCTCCGGGAGCCACTGCTCCAGCAGCCACGCCCGGTCGGCTTCGTCGGGTGCTTCGGGCATGGCCTGGTGGTCGGCCAAAATGGCTTTGAGCTGGTGGCGCCGCAAGAGGTTGCGCACGTGCACGTACAGGGCGCGGAACTCAACGCTGGTCAGCGGGGCTCCCGTCCAGTGCAGGTACACGTAGGTTCGAGGCACATAATCGACCGCGCCCACGGCATTGGAAAAATAGAAGCGAGTTGGAACCACGCGAATACACTAAGCCGAAACAACTGCCTTACGTGTAGAGGGGGAACAGGGCTGAAAGCGGCCCCCGCCCCGCCGGTTATTGGGGTTTGTCCGGCGTCGGTGGCTCGGAGCCGCGTGCGGCCGCCCGGGCCGCCGGCATGTCGCCGGGGCCCGCCGGCCAGCCCTCGCGCTGCCGGCGCCGGTCCCCGTCGGTGGCTTCGGTCTGGTCGTGGAATAGAATCTGCCGGGTGGGAAAGGGCAGGTCGATGCCGTTCTCGGCGAGCTTGTTCTTGATGGCTTCGAGCACCTTGTCCTGGGCATCAAGGATGTCGGCCTGCCGGGGCGGGTCCACCCACCAGCGCGCCCGGATGTTCACGGAGCTTGCGGCCAAATCCATCACCAGAGCTTCCGGCGCGGGGTCCTGGAGCACGCCAGGCACCGCGCGCATGGCTTCGAGCATCAGCTCCCGGGCCCGGGCAATGTCGTCGCTGTAGCCGATGCCCACGTCGTACTGCAGGCGGCGCTTGTCGTAGGCCGTGTTCACGGTCACGGCGTTGGTGAACAGCTCCGCGTTGGGGATGATAACGCGGCGCCCGTCGTAGGTTTTGATGCTGGTGGCCCGGGTCTGGATGTCTTCCACCGTGCCCTCGAAATCCTTGTACTTAATCTGGTCGCCGATGCGGAAGGGCTCGGTAAAGAGCAGCAGAATGCCGGCCAGGAAGTTCTGGAAGATGTCCTTGAAGGCAAAGCCGATGGCAATGCCGCCCACGCCCAGCGCGCTGACCAGGCTCGCCGGGGTAAAGCCCGGCAGCACGATGGTGACCGTGACCAGCACCCCCAGGATGAGCGTGGCCACGTAGGCCAGCCGGCTCAGCAGCAGGGGCAGGTTGTGACTGCTTTTTTTGCCGCGCGTGATGCGCTGCACCAGGGCGCGCACGCCGCGGGCCAGCAGCAGAAACCCCAGAAAGACTACCAGGCCAAAGACGATGTTGGGCAGGGCCAGCATCAGGTCGCGGCCAATCTGGTGGAGCTTCTGCCAGGCAAGGGAAAAATCCATGGGAGGGGGGTAAGTGGAGCAGTACCATACCGGGGCCGGGTGGCCCCGGCCCGGCAAGAGCTCGAATGAGGCTTTCTTACGCAGTCATTCCCTGGCGGCAAGCTTCTTCGCAGCGGCGGCAGGCGGCGGCGCACGCCTGGCAGTGCGCATGCGCATGCTTGGCGCACTCTTCCCCGCAGAGGCGGCAGATTTCGGCGCATTCGCGCAGCAGGTGCCAGGCGTGCTCAGAGCCGCGGGACAGTAGACGGGCCGTCAGGGCGCAGATGTCGGCGCAGTCCCGGTCAAGGGCAATGCAGGGCGCCATCATCTTCACGTCGTCTTCCTGCAGGCAGGCCGACGCACAGTTTTCACAAGCCGCCACGCAGGCATTCAGGGCGTCGAGCAGGGATTGATGCTGTGTATTCATCGCGAGGTAGGTAAAGTTTCCAACTGGGTAAAACCTTCTATACCCCCGGTTCCGCGCAAAGGTTGATGGGGCGACAGCTGCAACCGCTACACGTCCGCTGGGGGCGGTTCTGCTGAAGCCGCGGGTAAGGAACCCTGCCGGAGTTCGGCGCGCAGCTGCCGCACTTCCTCGTGCAGCGCCGCTACGGCGGCGGCCCCGGCCACTTCGGCCTCGGGGTTCTCGGCGTCGCGGCCCATGAAGAAGGTAGCCAGCGTCGCCGTAAAGTAGCCAAAGACCGCGAAGCCGTAGAGGGCCAGCAGCAGGCACAGGGCCCGGCCCTCGCCGGTGCGGGGCCAGTACTCGCTGCCCATGCTGGTGAGTAACATGGCCGTCCACCACAGCGCTTCCGAGTAGGTGCGCAGGCCGCCCGGCACGTCCTTTTCAAACGCGTACATGCCCGCCGCGCCCAGCAGCAGCACCAAGGCCGAGAGGCCCAGCACATAGCCCACGCCACGCCGCCCGAAGCTGGCGGCCAGCGCTTTCATGCCCCGGTTCAGGGAGCCCACGACTTTCACCAGCCGCAGCCCGCGCACGGCCCGCGCCGCCCGAAACACCCGCGCCAGCCGAAACAGGCGCAGGGCCGGCACGAGCAGCGAAATCAGGGTGATGAGGTTATTTTTCAGAAACGCCAGTTTGCGGGGCGCCAGGATAAACTTGAGCAGAAAGTCCAGGATGAAAATCACCCAGATAATCGTGCCCGCCAGCTCCAACGCCGGGCTAAGGCCCCACAGCAGCTCCACGCCCAGCAGCACCAGCCAGGCAAAGCCCAACACCAGCAGGGGCGTTTCCAGCCAGTCAGTAAGCTGCTGCAGGAGGTGGTAGCGCTCCTGTTGGAGCTGTTGCTTTTCGGAATCCGGGTGGGACATAGGCAGAAGCGTAGCCAAGTACCAGCGCGCTTACGCGCCTTACCGGCCCGGGTTATGGCTCGCGCGGTAGGGGCCACCGTTGCTGCCGCGCTTGCTTGGGCGCGAGGCGGCACGCCGTAGACTGGTTCAACTCCCGCGGTGGCCTTAGCCTACCAGCAGCAAATCTTCCAGTCGAGTGGTGTATTGCGGCGTACGCCACTGCGCCTGCCCTTCCCAGGGTGCTCTGTCTTGGCTGGGGGGCAGCACCAGCGAGGCCAGCTTCACCGTGCCTTTGCCGAAGCGGCGGTTCAGCGCGTCCAGCTCGGCCGTCAACTTGGCCCGTTTTTCCGAAACGGGCGCGGGCTCAAACAGCGTGAGCTGGGTTTGTCCTTCCGGCTCCAAGCCGTCGAGTATCACGCCGGCCTTGGTGTAGCGGTTGCCCGGTTGCCAGAGGCGCTTGAGCGCCGCCCGGGCAAAGCGGACCAGCTCAATGGTGTCGTTGGTGGCCACGGGCAGCGTGAGCACGGCGGAGCAGGAATACGGCGGGGGCTCCAGGCCGAAGCGGCTTTTACTTAGGAAGACGGTCATCAGGTGTGCCGCGTCGCCCTGGCGGCGCAATTTCTCCGCGGCCCGGGAGGCAAAGGCGCTGACGGCGCCCGTAACATCGAGAAAATCCGAGAGCGGCCGGCCGAAGGTGCGCGATACGCACAGGGTGCGGCGCGATAAGGTGCCGTCTTCGCTTGGCGCCAGTCCCTGGCACGGGTAGCCCTGCAGCTCGCGCACGAGGCGAGCCCCGACCACCCCGCCCAGGTGCTTGCGGGCAAAGGCTTCCGAGCAGCCGGCCAACCCGGCGGCCGTGGTGATGCCGGCGGCGTAAAGCTTCTGGGCATACTGGAGGCCGATGCCCCAGACATCTTCCACGGCGACCTGCTCCAGGGCCCAGCGGCGGCGCTCGGCCGTATCCAGGTAGCACACCCCGCCCATCTCCGGGTTTTTCTTGGCCAAGCGGTTGGCCAGTTTTGCCAGCGTTTTTGAGGGCGCAATGCCCACGCAGGTGGGGATGCCGGTGCGGGCCAGCAAATTGGCGCGCACGGTGCGGGCAAAGGTGTCCAGGCTGCTGACCACGAAGCGTTCCATGCCATGCAGGTCCAGAAAGGCCTCGTCGATGGAATACACTTCCACGGCCGGCGCCACTTGGCTCAGGTACCACATCACCCGGCGCGACATGTCGCCGTACAGCGCGTAGTTGCTGGAAAACACGGCCACATTGTGCTGCTCCAGCAGGGGCTTGACCTGAAAGTACGGGTCGCCCATCTGCAGGCCCAGGGCCTTGGCTTCCGCACTCCGGGATATCAAACAGCCATCATTATTGCTCAAAATAACTACGGGTCGCCCTTCGAGCCGGGGCTGAAAAACCCGCTCGCAGCTGACGTAGAAGTTGTTGCAGTCGACTAAGGCGTACATGGCTAGTCGCGGGTGCGCAGCAGCGCAGCTAGTTTGCCAGGAATCAGTTCGTGCAGCACGTGGGTGACCACGCCCCAGATGCGCACCGCGCCGGCATCGACAATCTCCCAGGGCTGGTAGTCCGGGTTCTCCGGCTTGAGCCACCAGGTGCCGTGCTCACAGACTAGGCGCTTGACGGTGCATTCGCCCTCCACCACGGCCACCACAATGTGGTTGTGGTCGGCCTCCATCTGCTTGTCCACGGCCAGCAGGTCGCCTTCGTGAATCTCGGCGTTCTTCATGCTCTCCCCGCTCACCCGCACCAGGTACGTGGCGTCGGGGTGCCGCAAGAGCAGGCGATTCAGGTCGAAGAGCTCATCAGTGTAATCAGAGGCCGGCGAGGGAAAGCCGGCGGACACCGAGCAGCTGAAAAGCGGGAGCAAAAAAGGCGTTTGGGAGTCGTGGACGGGGATTAATTCGACGTTGCGCATGGGCGGTATAAAGTAGGCGTGTCCGCAATAATACGCGCTGCTAATAAAATTAGTAATCATAAGGCTAAAAATTGTAGCTGCTGAATCAGTTCGCTTAGCTGTTTCTGGCTGGCCAATACAGCGCCGGCCGCACCAGACCCCAACGCCAGCCTGCTCAAATACAGGCCCGCGTTGGGGCATCCTGCGCTTATAAAAAGTGGTTTTTCAACTCCTCAGCCCGCAGGCTGACCAGTTGAAAGAAGCAGTTGTTTGAGGGCCTTTCCATAGGGGGGCAGTGGGGAAAAGAAGGTCGAATGAAAAGAGCAAAAAGATACAAAACAAAGAGCAAAATGTAAACTATGGGCGGCCTGATTTCGTTTAATAAGTATAATAAACGTCCAATCAAACAGCGCTTTATCATGAAGAAGACCCGCAAGTCCGTCGCCCGTACTGCTGCTACCTGTGCCGCTCCCCGCCCCGATGTGTACCAGATTGTGACCGACCGCATTGTGGCCGCGCTGGAAGGCGGCATCATTCCGTGGCGCAAGCCGTGGAACGCTGTCTATGGCCTGCCCCGCAACTACGCCACGGGTGCCGCTTACTCGGGTATCAACGCCTTTCTGCTGCACTTCAGCGGGGCGCTGCCCTTTTTCTTGACTTTCAAGCAGGCGCTGGCCCTGGGCGGCAACGTGCGCAAGGGCGCCAAAGGGCACCCGGTAGTATACTACAACGTGTCGGTGCGCGAAAACGAGCAGACCGGCAAAGAGGAAAAGCTGCCTTTCCTGAAGTACTACACCGTGTTTTCGGTGGAGGACATTGAAAACATTGACTTTGTGCTGCCCGAGGTGGAGCGCCACGCGCACACGCCCATTGCCGCCGCCGAAGCCATTGTCAGCGGCTGGGACGGCCGCCCCGTGATTGAGCACCTGCACCAGCGGGCGTATTATTCCCCGTCGCTGGATATGGTCAACATGCCCGAGCGGGCCACCTTCACCACGGCCGAGGGCTATTATGCCACCCTGTTCCATGAACTCACCCACAGCACCGGGCACGCCTCCCGCTTGGCCCGCCCGGACCTGACCGCCGGCGAGGGCAAGCAGTCGGCCAGCTACGCCCGCGAGGAGCTGACGGCGGAAATGGGCGCGTCGTTTCTCTGTGCGGCCGCCGGCCTCGATACGCCCCAGACCGAAGAGAATGCCGTGGCCTACATCCAGACGTGGCTGGAGCGCTTAAAAAATGACAAAAAGCTGGTGCTGCAGGCTGCCAGCAAGGCCCAGCGTGCGGCTAGGCTGATTCTGGGGGTACCGGAGGAGGAAGAGGCCGCCCCCGCCCCCGCTCCTGCCCGGGTGCTGGAATTTACCCCCGAAGAAGACGAAGTCAGCCGGCAGTACCGGGAAGCCGAACTCAGTTGGCTAGCTGCTGCCTAGGTCGGTGCAGCGGGCCGCTGACTCCGGCGGCCCGCCTGCTGTGGCTTTTCATCTTTTGCTCCCTACCGCCCATGAATGCAAGCGAAGCCCCCGTTTTCGGCGATGCCGACTGGAACCAGTACCGCGCCCGGGTAGCCGCCGCGCTGACCGATGTCGAAGCCGACATGCAGCAGCGCGGCTACGGGCTCAACTGCGAAGGCCTTACGCTGGAAGTCGCCGGGCGCCTGCAGCTGGGCGTGGCCACTGCTGAGGACTTTGAGGTGCTCGAAGCCTTGGTGAAAGCCCTGCTGCCCGTGGCCCGAGAGGCCGTGCGCGCCACCCGCGAAGACCAGGCCGGCCAGTACTGCCTGCTGTTGATTTAACCCTCTTTTCTTTCGATTTCCTGGCATGACCAACCTTCCCCAGCTAACCGTCGGCGAGGCCGTGCTGTACCCGCGCGAGCGGGCCGTGGGCCTGATTTACGAAGTGTACGAGCGGGGCCCGGGCGAGCGGCCCGGCGTGCAGCTGCTACTCAGCGATGGGCGCCACCTGAGCGGCTTCAGCGCCGAGGAGGCCTACCGGTTCCGGCAGCCCCTAGGCCACACGGGCCTGCGCTACGAATTCACCCACGTGGGCCAGCTGCACGCCGACTACCACCGCGGCCTCTTTGCCGCCGCCCTCGCCACGGCCCGTCTGCTGGCCGGCTTCCAGGACCCGCGCTACCTGGGGTCCTCTCAGAAAACGGAATAAATAGCACGTTAAGGAATTTGACCTACGAATAGATATAAAACTCAATCGGCTGGTTTGCCCGCTGTAGTTTTTCGATGACTATGGATGACGACGCCCCGGTGACGCAGGTATTTGTAGAGCGTGACTTTAGAGATGCGCAGGCGCTGGGCAATTTCGTTGACGCCCAGTTGCTGCTCTTTATACAAGGTTTCGGCTACGATAGCCGTCCGCTCGGCCTCTTCCGATAACCCTCGGCGACGGCCCCCGACTCGGCCCCGCGCCCGCGCGGCAGCCAAGCCGGCGTAAGTCCGCTCCCGGATGAGTTCTCGCTCGAACTCGGCTAGAGAAGCAAACAGGTTGAACACGAGCCGCCCCTGGGCCGAGGTCGTGTTGATGGCATCGGTGAGCGAGACCAGGCCTGCGCCTTTGAACTCCAGCTCAGCCACCATGTCCAGCAGATGTTTGAGCGAGCGGCCCAATCGGTCAAGCTTGTAAATGTAGACGGTATCGCCATTGCGCAGACTGGCCAGCATTCGGTCAAGTTCCGGTCGGGCTTTGGTGGCCCCGGATGCTTTCTCCTGGAAGATGGTTTCACACCCAGCCTTGTGCAGGGCATCAAGTTGTAGTTCCAAGTTCTGGTCGCGGGTCGAGACGCGAGCGTAGCCGATATTCATGGGGACAAAGTACAGGTTTCTCATACCGAAGATACCCGTTATTGTACTTTGATTGCTGAACAAGTTTTCTGAACCGTTTTCAGCCGTTTAGGCGGCAGTTCACTTCTCTGCTACCCGCTATCTGGTTTGTACAGAAAAACGAGTGAATGATTTTAGAGCGAGACAAAATTTTTTGCCGCAAGCGCGGCTGTAGCAGTTAAAGTTCTATATTCGACCTAATTCCGCCTTCCAGCTCACTATTTGACTAAATCAAGTTAACGCGACTGTGCTAGTCTTGACTTTACTGGAAACAGTATTAGTTTATGGTTAAACAAATAGTCATATCGTACATATGTTCCCTTTTTTGTTTGTATGTTAAAAATTCACTTATCTCTGATATTGGCCATGCTTTGCGCTGGCTTGGCGGGCTGTTCACTCTTCGACTACGAAGGCCGGACGGTAGTGCAAGGACAAGTGGTGGACTCAAGCACGGGGCAGGCCGTGGGGCCGGCGCAGGTGCAAGTCATGCAGAACAAGCGGGGCGGGTTTTCATCGGCTTACACAGCTGCGGGTGATTGGCTGGACACGGATGCACAAGGCCGGTTTGACTTTACCTTTGACGCCGACGACGCGCAAAACTACATCCTGATGGCCCGCTCGGCCCGGGGCAACTCGCAGTATGCCGGGGCACCCGAACTGAAGGGAGGACGCAAGAACAAGGGCGTGCGCGTGCCGGTAGACGCCCCCGCATGGTTGCGCGTGCATCTGCTCGACGTTCCCCCGCACACGGACGCCCTTGCCATCAGGGTCGGTGGCTTCATCGGCAATGTGACGTTGCGTACGGAGGACGCGCAGGACACGGCCTTCGTGCGTCCGGTCACGCCTGATTTCCCAAACGTAGTGGTCTGGCGATTAGATGGCGGCCGCACGGCTGACCAAAGTGAGCACCGCATCTCCTACACTGTGGCCCCACTCGACACGGCCTTGATTGAGGTGCGTTACTAGCGCTCCGGTCCTCATTTTACCCAATGTTTTATTCTTCCCCCTTCCCGGGGCCCACCCCGCGTGTGCCTATGGCACTGGCGCAATATGCCATGCCCAGTAAAATCTCCTATTCGCATTTCTCATTTTTCAGCTATTTATGATAAAAAAGTTTTTACTCCTTTGGTTGCTGGCCACCACCACCCTGGGTTGGGCTCAGCAACCCTCAAGACCGCTCCCGGTATTCGATGCTGGCGATCTTGCAGCAGAGACTGCTGCGGCGCTCAGCACGTTGGAGTCGGCGCGCATAGCAACTGGCGTACTGCTGGACCGGGCCGTAATGGTTTCAGATCCTCACCTCTACACTGGGGGGTTTGACAGCCCCGTAACGACCTATGCTGCCTGGCAGCAGCAGTACTGGCAGTTCTATCAAAGCGCCTTGGACCGCAGTGGCTTACTTACCCCCGAACAGTTGGAAGCCAACATCCAAACCCGACTTCAGCGGGGGGAATTGCCCTTACTCGTGCTTGATTACTCGTACAACGAGTTGCTGCCCGATGCAGCGGCGCAAGGGCTCATCCGAATCGATTCGGTAAACGAGCGGGTATACGACGGGCCAGATCGTAGCCGCAGCCCTTATACTACGGGGCGGGTATTTGCCATTGCTGTCCCCGGCTACGTTCACCGGAGTCAGACCACAAGTCTGTACGTGGGCACTGAGTTTTACTTTGGCAACGCCGCATCGCCCTCCAGTCTGTATGTTAATCTCGGGGACAATTTGGGATTCAGAAATGTGACAATGGGTTCCACGGTGCCGCTTTCGAGTACGAGTGCAACTCAGTCATCTGCCAGTGCAAGCGCTGCTCCGAACATCACTGTTTATAATGCGCTGGAAGCAGCAGGTGCTAATGCCGTTCTTCGGCAAGGGCGACCGTCGGTACCACCGGATATGGCCCTCAGTATTTCTGCTACCCGTACCTGGCCCGGCTCAAGTCCGGCTAGTGCCATCGCCTGGGTGAAATGGGGTCGGGGCAACTCGTCGGGTAAATTCCGCAAACCATTGGTGTTCGTGGAAGGGATTGATTTCCCGCGCTACAGCGGCGACCCCGATGATTTAGCCCTGAACTACTTAGTCGCTTATCCCCCAACCAGCCCTGGAATTACAAACATCCCCCTAAATCACCCCCAATTCGGCGTAGGGTATCGCCAGGGTGAAGCGGGATGGAATGAGATGATAGAGTTTAACGAAGAGTACCCGAGTCTGGAAAAGCTGCCAGCTCTGCGCCAAGCATTACAAGAGCCAGCTAATCCGCAAGAGCAAGGATACGATATTATCTATCTGGATTATACTGACGGTGCCGATGTGATTCAGAACAACGCCATGACGTTGGTGGATTTGCTGACTCATATTTCTAACAATCGCGTTCCAGATGGGGAGGAGACGATAGTGCTTGGTGCTAGCATGGGGGGACAGGTAGCACGCTTTGCGTTGGCTTGGATGGAGCAACAAAACTTGTGTCACAATACCAAGCTCTACATCTCTTTTGATTCGCCGCACCGGGGGGGAAATATCGTGTTGGGAGTACAGCATATGCTGGATCGGCTTTCCGGTGTATCTCCTTTTGGGGGTAGATTTCGCGACAAGCGTGAAATGCTCAAACGGCCTGCCAGCCAGCAAATGCTGATCTATCACTATGATGCTGACGCTACAACCTTGCGTAATGGGTGGCAGAATTGGCAAAACTCGCCGGGGAGCTTTCCCTCCCACATGCGCAAAGTCGCCGTCTCAAATGGCGACGTTACAGGCCGCACGTTGCCGAACTATCACCCCGGTATGATGATCCTAAGGACCACTGGTATCGCTCCTCCTGGGTGGGGCAGGAATGAGGCCTTTGCTTTGCCCGGAAGATCGTTTAAAGGAGACAACAATACGGTATTTGCGTATCGGCGACCTTATGGCATCCGATGGCACACAAAACAAGTAAACCCTGGCACTACCCCTTACGATACAAGTCCGGGGGGGACGAGAACAACCGCAAAGACATTTAACAATGAAAACTGGTTAACCAGACAGTATTTCGATACAGGGGCTTCGATAGACACCTTTATTCCCCTCATCAGTGCGCTGGGCATCACCGATGCCGGTAGCATTGGGGCCGCAAACGTCAATTATAATGTGCAGGCGAATATTCCGGAATCTGATCGTCCCAACCCCTCCAAATACCCGTTTGATGCTTACTTCGCTCCAGGCACAAGCGAGCCTCACGTGCAAATAACGAATGGGCAAGCTTCCTCACAAGGTAAACCGTCTTACTACAGCAACAACGGTGCTTGGGTGCAGAACGAAATGCTTGAGTCCTCTCACCGATTGCCGACTACGCTCACGTCTGGCTACAACTACGGCAGTCTGTTTCGTCGGCTCTTGCCATCAGTTACCATTGCCGCCGGCGGTATACTTAGCATTAACCAAACGGGCCTGCCCGTAAGCGGTGGCACCTCTGCTACGCGGGTACCACCCACCGATGCTTCTTTCGACCTATACACCTCGGCCTGCGGCAGTGTAGTGACCGTGCAACAAGATGGCCGCTTTGTTGTGGGTAACGCCGATGGGCAGCGAAGCGCAACGGTACGTTTCGGGCGGGGCAGCCTACTGGACTTGCGTAACCGAGGCTTGGTCACGGTACATACCGGCTCGGTGCTCCGTATCCAAGACGGTGCCACGCTGGTCGTTCGGAATGGGTCGACGCTGCAGAACAATGGCCAAATTGTGATTGAAAGCGGTGCCTTTATCTGCATAGAACGTGGCGGCAGCATCCAAGGCCAACAACCAACCTATCAAAGTGGGGTTAACTCCGGTGCCAACCCTACGTTGGGATTAGGCTCGTTGGACTGCCAAGCGGCTCCAACGCCTACCTGTTCACCCGCTTGGATCACTCTGCAGAAGAGTACCACTGCGGAAGTTTGTATTGGCTCAGTAGTCGATATTTCGGCCATTAGCAATAACGGGGCTCAGGTCACAGCCTGGCGAGTGGACAATGGTAGCCTCCTTTCGGAGAGTCCTACGGGGGCTATGGTACAGGTAGGTAGCTATCCCGGAACAACTACAATATATGCTGATTACACGGCTGCTCCAGGCTGCCCGGGCAGTGGCACGGCTACAACCTACATCAATGTCGTCAATCAATTATATGGTCAGTCTTGTGATCAGATGCGCATGGCCAACACCCCAGCGGCTGTCTACCCCAATCCGGCAGATACATACGTAGATGTGCGCAATCCCTTTACCAATGATAAACCCTATCACGTGGAATTGTACAATGATCGTGGTCGGCTGTTACTTAGCCAGACGGGCCGTGAAAGCGTGATACACTTGGAAACAAAGGTGTTTCCCGCCGGCTTATATCATATACAAGTGCGTCAAGGTAAGACCATGCACCGTTTCAATATTGCTATTCAGCACTAAGAATCACCATAACACAACAGTAAATTAGTCTTCTTGAGCGACAATGGTCTTGATGAGTAGTCAAAGAGGGGCACGGAAACAACTGTTTCCGTGCCCCTCTTTGACTACTCATCAAGACCATTATTATTTATTCCGACAGTGCAATAGATGGGGCACATAGGATTGCTTTCTCCAACCGGGCGGATTTACACGCTAAACTCGATTATTAAAAACGGTCGTTAAAATGAACAAACAGGCAGGGGCAGTTGGGTTGTACTTGCTCCCTTGACGGGGAATGCACACCTTGAGCCGCCTTCACACGCCCGCTGCTCATGCCCCGTCGTTCCACTTTATCCGCGACTGAGCGTGAGCACCTGCTCGCGCTGCCCGAAAACCCCGAGGAGTTCATTCGGCAGTATACCCTCAGTGAGGCGGACCTGTCGCTGATTCACCAGCACCGGGGCGCGGCCAACCGCCTGGGGTTTGCCGTGCAGCTCTGCTACCTGCGCTTTCCGGGCATCGTGCTAGGCCCGGACCAGGTGCCCGACCCGGCGCTGCTCGCCTTCGTGGCTACCCAGCTGAAGCTGCCGGCCCCGGACTGGACCGTCTATGGCCAGCGCGCGCAAACTCGGCGCGAGCACCTGCTGGAGCTACAGGCGGCCTACAGGTTCCAACCGTTTGGCTTGCCGCACTACCGAACCGCCGTGTCGTGGCTGGCCGAAGTCGCCCGGCAAACCGACAAAGGTGTGGTACTGGTCCAGGCGCTGATCGGCCACCTGCGCCGGCAGGACATCCTGCTGCCTACGGTAGCCGTGCTGGAACGCCTCAGCGCGCAGGCGCTGACGCAGGCGAATCGCTGGCTCTACCAGACGCTCACCGAGGACCTGACCCCAGAATGCTGCCAGGCGTTGGAACACCTGCTCACGCGCCGGGAGGACAGCGCCCTGACGTGGCTGGCCTGGCTGCGGCAAGCTCCGGCGGCCCCCACTTCGCGGCAGCTGCTGGAACACCTGGCCCGGCTCGCGGCGTGGCAACAGCTGGGCCTGCCGGCCGACCTGGGCCGGCGGGTGCATCAGAACCGGCTCCTTAAAATCGCGCGGGAGGGGGCGCAGATGACCCCGGCCGACCTGGCCAAGTTCGAACCCACCCGTCGCCTGGCCACGCTGGTCGCGTTGGCCCTGGAAGGCACGGCCACCGTCCTGGATGAGCTGCTGGACCTGCACGACCGCCTTATCGGCAAGCTGTTCAACGCGGCCAAACACAAGCACCAGCAGCAGTTTCAGGCCTCGGGCAAGGCCATTAACCAGCAGGTGCGCCTGTTCGGGCGCATCGGGCAGGCCCTGCTCACGGCCCGCGCCACGGGCACGGACCCGTTCGCGGCCATTGAATCGGTGCTGCCGTGGGAGGAGTTCACCGCCAGTGTGGACCAAGCGCACCAACTGGCCCAACCTGCCGACTTTGACTTTCTGCACCATATAGGGGAGCAGTACGCGACGCTGCGCCGCTATGCGCCCGCGTTTCTGGCGGCCCTACCATTGCGGGCAGCTCCGGCCGCTCGCCCGTTGCTGGCCGCGATTGACGTGCTGCGCGGGATGAACGCAGCGGGCGCGCGCAAGCTGCCGGCTGATGCGCCGACGGCCTTCATTAGCCGGCGCTGGCAGAAAGTGGTGCGGACGGACCAGGGGCTGGACCGCCGCTACTACGAGCTGTGCGCCCTGGCCGAACTCAAAAACGCGTTGCGCTCGGGTGATATGTGGGTGTTGGGCTCGCGCCAGTTCAAAGACTTTGAGGAGTACCTGGTGCCGGCGCACTCGTTTGCCGCCCTGCTGCAGGCCGGCGAGCTGCCGCTGGCGGTGGAACCCGATGGAGAACAGTATCTCCAGCAGCGTCTGGCGCAGCTGACCCAGCAGCTGGAAATGGTCAACCGCCTGGCCGCCGCGGGCGAGTTGCCGGATGCCAGCCTGACGGCGGCCGGCCTGAAAATAACCCCTTTGGATGCCGCCGTGCCGGACACGGCCCAGCGGCTGATTGAGCAGGTGGCCCGCCTGCTGCCCCACGTTAAGATTACGGACCTGCTGCTGGAGGTGGACGAATGGACCGAGTTCAGCCGCCACTTCACGCACCTGAAAACCGGGGCCCCGGCCAAAGACCCGGCGCTGCTGCTCACCACGCTGCTGGCCGACGGGCTGAACCTGGGGCTGACGAAGATGGCCGAATCCTGCCCCGGCAGCACCCACGCCAAACTCTCCTGGTTGCAGGTCTGGTATATCCGCGACGACACCTACTCGTTGGCCCTGGC
>NZ_JACHNV010000014.1 GCF_014199535.1 Hymenobacter latericoloratus | reverse complement strand
GCCAGGGCCAACGAGTAGGTGTCGTCGCGGATATACCAGACCTGCAACCAGGAGAGTTTGGCGTGGGTGCTGCCGGGGCAGGATTCGGCCATCTTGGGGTCGCACTAGAGTAGGAACAGAAACTATCGGTAGGCCGATTCGCTGAGCGACGCTTCCCACGTGGGTAAGGCACGCAGCGGCCGTAGTTGCCCCGCCGCAATGCTGTCGGGCAGCGTGAAATCGTAGCGGCCCAGCATGTTGATGTGTTCGTGCAGCAAGGGCGAGAGCCGGCCTACGTCCTCCGGGTTCAACTCGCCTTCCGTTTCCTGCCAGTGCTCCAGGGCCTGCTGCAGATACCGGGTGTTCCACAGCACTACGGCGTTCACCACCAGCCCCAGCGCCCCCAACTGGTCTTCCATGCCCTCGCGGTAGCGCTGCCGCAACTCGCCTTTCTTGCCGTGGAAGACGGCGCGGGCCAGCGCGTGGCGGCCCTCGCCGCGGTTGAGCTGCACCAGGATGCGCCGGCGGTACGCCTCGTCCTGCACATACGCTAGCAAATACAAGGTCTTTTCCACCCGGCCCAACTCGGCCACGGCCCGCCCCAGGCCCGAGAGCGAACCCGCCCGCTGCAAGGTGCGCATCACGGCCGCCGCTTTCACCCGGCCTAGTTTCAGTGAGCCCGCCAACCGCAGCATGTCCTCCCAGTGGTCGCGGATGAGCTGGGCGTTGACCACATGCCGGCCCAATTCGTTGAGCGGGCCGTAATCATCTTCTTTGCCGAGGCGCCAGAAGCGTTGGTCGGACAGGTCGGCTAGGCGGGGGCTAAAGCGGTAGCCCAACAAGGCGAACAGGCCAAACACCACGTCGCTGTAGCCGTGCGTGTCGGCCATAATTTCGCGCGGGTCCAAACTGGTTTGCTGCTCCAGCAGCCCGGCCAGAATAAACAGGGAGTCGCGCAACGTACCCGGAATGACGATGCCGTGGAAGCCGGTGAACTGGTCGCCCGTAAAGTTGTAGTAGGTCACGCCGCGCTGCGAACCATAGTATTTGCGGTTCCAGCCGGCGTGAATGGTGCGCACCGGCACCACGAAGCGCATCCCGTCGGCCGAGGCGACCTCCCCGCCGCCCCAGGCTTGGGCCAGGCGCAGCTGCGCCTGGCCGTCCACCAACCGGGCGTTGGCGGCGGTGAGCGTTTCCACCCGCACGTAGTTCTGCTGCACCCAGGACAAGCGGGGCAACGTCAGGGCCGGCACGTCGGCTCGCGCCACGGCTTTGAGGCCGATGTTGCAGGCCTGGGCCAGCAGCACGGCGCAGATGCTCAGCGGCAAGTCTACGGCGTTGGTTTGGCCGTCGGCAACATGCGTAAACGCCCGGGCAAAACCAGTGAAGGCATTCACTTCCAGCAGCAAGGCCGCTAGTTCGACTGGCGGCAACTGTTGAGCAAGTTGCGTCCGCAACTCCCGTAAGCTCTCGGGCTCTTCCTGCGCCGGCAGCGGGCTCACCACGACATACGGCTGGCCCTCGTGGTGCAGCACCTGCAACGCCGTGTTGCGGGGGAGGTCCTCGCCGACCTCCGCGTAGGCGGTCCGCAACTGCGCCTGGAGCCGCGCCAGTTCCAGGGCCGGGTCGAGCGAACGGTCCAGGGCCCGCGCCACGGATTCGCGCGCTGCCTCCCAGGCTTCGCCCCGCAGCAACTCCGCCTGTGGGTCGCCGTAGCGGTCACTGCGCCCCACAAATACTTCCCGGCGGCGCAGGGCCTGGTGCAGCCGGTCCAGCACACAGAGCGTGTACGCGGCGGGGTTCACCACGTCTTTGCTGGGAAATACCTGCCGCACCCAACTCTTGGGCACCAAGGGGCGGGGGGCGGCCACCCACTTCGGCCGGCCTCGTCCGCCGGCTTCCTGCTGGCGGAGAAAATGCCAGGCGTCGAGTAGGGGCTTCGCGGAAGGAGAGCCCTCGAAGGCAATACCAGCTAGCAAGGCTGGCAGAAAGCGGCGCACCGTGGCGTAGCTACCGCTCAGCGCTTGCAGCAGCGGGTCGTCTTCGCCGCTGGCCAGGGCTTGCACGGCGTCGGCTGCCGCCCGCAACGGGGCTTCGCCGACGCGGGCGAGTACCTGCTGCCGGATGCTGCCCTCCGGTACCGTTTCGTCCAGTAGAATACGCACGGCCTGCTGCAGGACGAGCGCGGCGTGGTCCAAATCTTTGAGCGAGCGCAGGCGCTCGCGCCGCCGTTTCGCTTCGCCCCGCAGGGCCAGGGAACTCATCAGCCCGTCGAACAGGTCAAGTATGTCGTCGGTAGCCGTGCGTTCCAGGGCTTGCGCAAAGACCAGCAGCGTCGCCAACCGGCGTTCTTCCCCCATGCGGCTCAGGGTTTGTCCCCAGGCTACCTGCGCGTGGCGGGCCAGCCGCCCCAGCCGGGCTTCGGGCAGGTCGTGGAGCGGGATATCGCCGACACCCAGGGCGCGCACCTGGTCTAGTCGCGCCAGCGCGGCTACCAGGGCCGGGCCGGAAACGCGGGTGGGCGCGGTGCGCAACGCTTCCAGCCGGGTAAGGCGCTGGCCAGGTGCTATCGCCAACAAATCCTCCAGCGCAGACTGTTGGGTCGGGTGCAACCGGCTGCGGAGCTGGCGGTAGAGGTGGCGCCCGGTGCGTTCGCGAACCCGCGCAATGAGGCGGGCCAGCACCGTCACGCCGGGCAGCACGACGCGCTGGGCCACCAGATGCGCAGTCGCCAAATCAAAGAGCACGCTGGGCCGCACGGTGCTGGTGAGGACCTGCGCGTAGAGCCAGCGCGTGAGGCGGAACGCCTGCCGGCCCTCGTAGGCCACAAAGCCCAGGTACGCCACAATGCGGGCCTGGTGGTCGGAGAGCGTATTCGGTCGGGTGTACCGCGCGGGCCACGCGTCATCGCTCACCCGAAGCTGCTGCGTCAGGGTGTGCACTACGACAGCCGGCACCTGCGTGGGGATGGGCAGAAACGTACCCAAAAACCGGAGCGTACACAGTTGCACGGCGCACCCGAGTTGGGTATATGCCCGGCGATAGTCGGCCAGAAAGAGCAGGTCCTGGGGGCTCAGGTAAAAGAAACGGTCCAGTTGCTCCGGGCTGGGGTCGGCATGGTAGCGCCCGTAACGGGCGGCTTGCTCGTCACTAAGAAACTCTACCGGCATAATCAGGGAAGCTGATGGTGGCAAAAATCCGCCCCGCTACTGGTGAGTAGGCAGACTTCAGCCCCTCGCAGAGGATGCGGGCACCGCGCAACGGGCGGCGAATACGTTGGAATTCAGGGAATGTTGAACTTAGTCGTTTCAGCAACGACCGTCTAGTAGGGCTTGCAAGTCGGCCGGGACGGGCAGGGGCTGCTCGGCGGGTACGTTGGCCCCGCCGGTGTTGCCAGTGGGGATGCGGCCGACGAGCGACAGGAAGAAGCCACCGATGATGCGCACGAGTTGGCCCAAGATTTCGCGCCCGTCGCGGGTACGCAGGCCGTGGCGCAGCATCAGCAGGTGCGTCTGGGTATGCGGTAGGGCCCACCGTTGCCCCAGTATATGCGCGCGCTCTAGGTGAGCAAAGGCCCTGGGCAGGTCCTGGCGGGTGGCAGCCGCGCGTGCAGCTTGCAACTCGGCGCGGTAGGGCACGCGCAAAGGAACAGGTAGTCGGAAGCGTAACATAGCACTACTGGCTAGTGGAATGTATATTAAAACTTTTGCCGCTGAATGCGCACCGCATTGAGAATCGCCAGCAGGGCCACCCCCACATCGGCAAATACGGCTTCCCACATGGTGGCCAGACCGCCGGCCCCGAGCACGAGCACGATGCCCTTCACGATGAAGGCCAGCCAGATGTTTTGCCACACCACTGAGTGCGTTGCACGGGCAATGCGCCGGGCCGTGGCAATCTTGCTCGGGTGGTCGGTCTGAATCACCACGTCGGCCGTTTCGATGGTGGCGTCGGAGCCGAGGCCGCCCATGGCAATGCCCACGTCGGCCAGGGCCACGACGGGCGCGTCGTTCACGCCGTCGCCCACGAAGGCCAGCTTGCGGCCCGCGTCCTTGTACTGCTGCACGTAGCGGGCTTTGTCTTCGGGCAGCAGTCCGCCGTGGGCCTCGTCAATGCCCAACTCCTTGGCCACGCGCTGGGTGATGCTGTCCTTGTCGCCGGAGAGCATGACGATTTTGGTAATGCCGTCGGCCCGCAGTTCCTGCACGGTCTGCAGGGCGTCGGCTTTCGGCGCGTCGGCCACGGTCAGGTAGCCAGCATACTTGCCATCAATGGCAGCCACCACGATGCTGTCGAATACCTGGTCTACTTCGGCCGGGTAGGCCACGTTGAATTTGGTGAGCAGCTTGGTGTTGCCCGCCAGCACGTCGCGGCCCTCGACCCGGCCGCGCAGGCCGTGGCCGCTGATTTCCTCTACGTTCTCTACGGGCACCCCGGCCACCGCCGCGCCGACGTGCAGCACCACGGCCTTGGCAATGGGATGGGTGGATTTAACTTCCAGCGCCCCAACCAGGCGCAGCATCTGGGCCGCGTCCATGCCGGCAGCCGGCTGCACCTGCTGCACGGCAAACACGCCCTGGGTGAGCGTACCGGTTTTGTCCATCACCACCGTGTCCAGCTCGCGCATTACGTCCAAGAAGTTGGAGCCTTTGAACAGGATGCCCGCTTTCGAGGCCGCGCCGATGCCGCCGAAGTAGCCCAACGGAATGCTGATGACCAGCGCGCAAGGGCAGGAAATTACCAGGAATACCAGGGCCCGGTAGAGCCAGGTGCGGAACACGTAGTCATCAACCACGAAGTAGGGCACCAGCACCAACAGAACGGCCAGCAGCACGACGATGGGCGTGTAGATTTTGGCGAACTTGGTGATGAACTGCTGGGTTTTGGCTTTGCGGCCCACCGCGTCCTGCACCATCGCCAGAATCTTGGCCAGCTTGGTATCCTGGTAGGTGGCCGTCACCAGCACCTGCACCAGGCTTTCCTGGTTTATCATGCCGGCCAGCACCACCTCGCCCGTTTGCTTGGTTTGCGGAGCCGACTCGCCGGTGAGGGCGGCCGTGTTGAACGAGGCCGGGCCTTTGGCCAGCGTTCCGTCGAGGGCCACTTTCTCGCCCGGCCGCACCTCAATCACGTCGCCCAACTGCACGGCTTTCGGGTCGAGCACCAGCGACTGCCCCCCGCGCACGACTGTTACCTCCGTCGCCTGAATTTCGAGCAGGGCCCGGATACTGCGCTTGGCACGGTTCACGGCCGCGTCCTGAAACAGCTCGCCCACGGTGTAGAACAGCATCACGGCCACGCCTTCGGGGTACTCGCCGATGGCAAAGGCCCCAATAGTGGCGATGCTCATGAGCAGAAACTCGTTGAACACGTTGCCCGAGGGAATGCTGACGACGGCCGCCCGCAGCACCTTCCACCCCACCAACAGAAAGGCCACGCCGTACCAAGCCAGGCGCACGTAGCCGGTGAAGAAGCCCACGTTGTAGTAATCCAGCGCGATGCCGCCCAGCAGCAGCGCCAAACTCACGCCGGGCCAGAGGTAGGGGTTCGCGCCCACGGGGCCGTGGTCGTGGTCGTCGCCGCTGGCGTGGTCGTGGCCGACGTGCTCGTCGGCGGCCTTGCCCGCCAGGTCCACCACCTTTTTACCGGCGGGGTGGTCGTGGCCGGCGTGGTCATGGCCGGGCACGTCGTGGCCTTCGGGCGCGGCGGCGGCTTCGGGTGTGAGTTGGTCGCGGTTAAGAGCGCCCACGTTTTCGAGCTTCACCTGCTTGGCGGTGTTCAGCTCTTCGTCGGTATTGGGGGAAGTAGGGTCAGGCATAGGAAAAAAAGTGTCAGGTTAGAGGATAAAGCGGCGGTCAGCCAGGAGCTACCAGTCCACGAAAAAGCCGGCCACGCCCACCAGCACTAGCACCGCACCGGTCAGCCGCCGCTCGTACCGGGCCAGCCCGTCGAAATTCAGGCGCTGCAGGCTGCGGTGAGCCAGCGCCACCAGCACGCACATGGCCGATACGGACGCCAGCAGGTACACGCTCATGAGCAGCGCCAGGGCGGCCGGGCCGTGGGTGCCGGCGGCCAGAAAAAAGGTTTGAATTTCCAGGCAAGGGGCCAGAAACATGGTGGCCGCCAGTCCCAGCACTATACGCCGGTGCGTGGTGCGGTGGCTGAGGGGCCGAGGGTCGGGGTGGGTGTGGCCGGGGCCGGAAAAGGCGTATGCCAGCCCAATAAGGATGAGCAGCAGCGGGGCCACCCAGCCAGCAAACTGCGCGAAGCGGGCCGAGAGCCGCCAGCCGAGCAGGCCCAAGGCCAGCCCAATACTCACGGTGCTTAGGACGTGGGCAAGCCCGGCCACCATCGTTACCCCCACCGCCCGCCGCAGGGGCCAGCCTTCGGCCCGCGCCACGGCCAGCACCGGGGCCCAGTGGTTAGGAATGGCGGCGTGCAGCAGACTGAGCACCAAAGCACCGGTGAGTAGTTCTAGCATGGAACCAGCGTTGTTTATTCTTCCTCCTCGGCGTTTTTCATCTTGGCCAGTAGCGAGTACGCGCCATCCGTGACGAATGGGGTGGTAGCCGCCACTCCTTCCGGCAGGGTGATTTCCGTAAAGCTGTCTTCGCTGCGGCCCAGCGTGACGGGCACCATGCGGTAGCGTCCGGCGGCTTCCACAGCGAAGGCGTAATTCTTGCCCTCGAAGCGCACCAGGGCGGCGTCGGGCAGCGTGGGGGCTTGGGTGCGGCCGGTTTCAATCATGGCCCGCACGTAGAGGCCGGGCAGTAGCGTGGGGTCGTTTTCCTGGTCGAGGTGGCCGTGTACGCGCACCGTGCGGTCTTCGCCAATGGCTTTGCCGACCAGGTACACGCGGGCCGTGCGCTCCCGGCGGGTGCCGGTGGAGTCGCTGGCCAGAGTAAAGCGAATCAGCTGGCCTTTCTGCACGCGGGCCACGTCGCGCTCGAACACCGTCAGTTCGACGTGCAGGTGGTCAGGGTCTACAATCTCAAACAGGGCGTCGGTGGCCGTCACAGCTTGTCCCACCGTCACGTTCACGGCCCGCACGAAGCCGGCGCGCGGGGCGCGAATGGCGGCGGTCGTGACCATCCTGCCCCCGACGGGCAGGCCCGCCAGCCGCAGCCGGGCGGCCTGGGCATTGGTTTGCACGCGCAGGGCGTTGTAGTCGGCTTGGGCGCGCTGGTAGTTTTTCTGGGGTGCTACCTCCTGCTCGTACAGCTCCTTCTGCCGGGCCAGCTCGGTGCGGGCGTATTCCAGGCGGGCGCGGGTTTCGAGGTAGTCTTGCTGCAACGTCACGAACTCCGGGTTGCGGATGGTGGCCAGCACTTCGCCCTTGCGGACGCGGGCTCCCTGCAGCAATTCGGTGTTGTCCACGAAGCCGCCCAGTGGGGCCGTGATACTAACGGCGCTTTCCGGGGGCACGTCCAGCGTGCCGGTCACGGCCAGGCCCGCGCCCATCGGCCGGTCGGCCAGGCGGGCGGTTTTCAGGCCGGCGGCCTGCTGCTCGGCCACGGAGAGGGTCACCACGTCGGAAGCTTCTTCGCCTTCCGCTTCACCGCCGGCTTCCTTGCCTTCGGTGGCGGCGGTTTCCGCGTCCGCCTCTTCTTTCTTATCGACACCGCAGCCGGCCAGGGTCAGGCCCAGCAGCAGCACCAGGGATGCAATCTTATTCATGGGATTCAGGTCAGGGGGAAGAAATTACTGGGCTGCCGTGCCCAGCAGGTAGTCCAGGTCGATGGCAGTTTGGTTGTGCGCCAGCACGGCGTCGAGGTAGGCCGTGCGCACAGTCAGGGCGCGTTCCAGGTTGAGCAGCAGCTCGGAATAGGTGGTTTCACCCGCTTTGTAGGCCCGTTGGCTCAGGCGCACGATAACGGCCGCCTGGGGCAGGCCGGTTTGCTCGTAGAACTGCACCCGGCGCTGCTGCTCGGCTAGGCGCAGGCGCAGCTCATCGAGTTGGGCGGCGGCTTCGGCCTGGTAGCGCTGATACGTCGTCGTAGCAACCTGCTCCTGCAATTTGGCCGCCTGTACCCGGGCTTTCTGCGGGCCGCGCAGCAGCGGAATGGCCACCCCGGCCTGCACGCTCTGGAACCGGTCGCCGGTGCCGTAGGTCGTGGCCTGCCCGTCAACCTCGTAGGTGCCCCGCAGCGACTGATTGGTATAGCCTACCGTCACTTGCGGCAGCCCTTGGGCCTGCTCCACGCGGGTTTCGGCCCGGCGCTCGGCAATCTGCTGCTGCAATACCCGGGCTTGGGGCGTAGCGGCCAGTGCCGCCGTGTCAGCCGCGGCTCCGGGGGCAGGCAGCAGGCGCAGGATACTGTCGGCAATGGCGACGGGCTGCGTGGTTTGCAGCAGGGCCTGCAGCTGGCGTTGGGCAATGGCGTAGTCGGCCCGGGCCTGGGTAAGCAGGTTTTGCGTCTCTCCCTGCTGAATCAGGGCGTTGGCCGGCTCCAGGCGGGCTACTTCGCCGGCTTTAAAGCGCAGCTGCGCGGCGCGCAAAAACTCGGTGTAGATGCTGTCCTGCCCGCGCAGCGTGCGCAGCCGGTGGCGGGCGTGTACGGCCCGCTCGTAGCTCAGGCGCACCTGCCGGCGCAGCTCAGCCTGCACTTGCGCCAGCTGCTGCTCCCGGCCCCCAATCTGGGCCTGGCTTAACCCCGCCTGGGCTTTGTAGTAGCCCGGCAACGCCAGTGACTGACCGATGCTGAGCACGTTGTCCGAAAGCGGGGAGTTGACTTGCCCGTAGGTGCCCAGAATCGTGGTGCGGCCTACGTCAAAGGAAGTTCGGCGCAGGGCCTGTTGGGCTTCCAGGAAGCGTTGGGCGGCCTGCACCGTGCCGTTGGCCTGCAAGGCCTGCCCTACGGCCTGGGTGGCGGTAAGCGCACCCTGCGCCCGGGCGGGCACGGTGGCGAGCAAGCCCCCCAGCACGAGCAGCAGCACCGAAACCGGTACGGCAGCCGTTGGCCGCGGCTTTTGTTCTCCCGTTTGTTCCGACTTGCGCTCAGACAGGGCGTAGAGCACCGGCAGCACGAGCAGGGTGAGCAGCGTGGCCGTGACCAGCCCGCCGATGACGACGGTGGCCAGCGGGCGCTGCACTTCGGCCCCGGCCGACTGCGACAGGGCCATCGGCAGGAAGCCCAACGAGGCCACGGTAGCCGTCATCAGCACCGGCCGCAGGCGTACCTGCGTGCCTTCCAGAATGCGCCGGTAAAGGTCGGTGTGGCCTTCCTCTTTGAGCTGGTTGAAGTAGCCAATAAGCACGATGCCGTTGAGCACGGCCACCCCAAACAGGGCAATAAAGCCCACTCCGGCCGAGATGCTGAACGGCATGCCCCGCAGCCACAGCGCCAGCACCCCGCCGATGGCCGACAGTGGAATGGCGGTGAAAATGAGCACTGACTGTTTCAGTGACTTGAAGGTGAAAAACAGGAGCACGAAAATCAGCAGCAGCGCCACCGGCACGGCAATGCTGAGCCGCTCGGAGGCTTGGCGCAGGTTCTCGAACTGGCCGCCGTAGGTGGTGTAGTAGCCGGGCGCGAACTTCAGCTGCCGGTCTACTTTGCCCTGCAGCTCGGTCACGACGCTTTCCACATCGCGGCCCCGCACGTTGAAGGCCACCGTGATGCGACGCTTGGCATCGTCGCGCTGAATCTGGTTGGGGCCTTCCTGCAGCTCCACCGAGGCGACTTGCTCCAAGGGAATTTGCTCGCCGCTGGGCGTGGCCACCAGCAGCTGGCGCACGTTGCCGATGTTCTGGCGCAGCTCCGGGGCCAGACGCAGCACCACGTCGAAGCGGCGCTCCTGCTCGAAGAGCTGGCCGGCGGTCTGGCCGGCAAAGGCCGTTTGTACCGTGCGGTTCACGTCCTCGGCATTTAGGCCAAAGCGGGCCAGGCGGTTGCGGTCGAGCTTGACCACGATTTGGGGCAGGCCGGTAACCTGCTCCACGTACACGTCTTCGGCCCCTTCCACCTGCCGCACCAGGCGGGCAGCCCGCTCGGCGTAGGAAGCCAGTTGGGTGAGGTCTTCGCCGTAGATTTTCAGCACCACATCCTGCTTAGCCCCCGAAATCAGCTCATTGAAACGCATCTGGATGGGCTGCTGAAAGCCGAAGGTTACGCCCGGAATCACGCTCAGCGCTTCGGCCATCTTGCCGGCCAGCTCTTCCTGCGTTTTGGCGGAAGTCCACTTGCCCTGGTCTTTTTCCAGGATAACCATCACGTCGGCCGCTTCCACGGGCATGGGGTCGGTGGGAATCTCTGCCGCGCCGATTTTGGCCACCACCTCCTTGACTTCGGGAAACTGCTTCTGCAGGATGTCCCCGGCCTGCAGGCTGCGGTCCACGGTATAGCTCAGCGACGAGCCGGTGAGCGTGCGCAGCTCAATGGCAAAATCTCCTTCGGCCAGCTGCGGGATAAACTCTCCGCCCAGGGTGCGGAACAGCAGCAGCGCCCCGACGAACAGGGCCACGGCCGAGGTCAATACCACCGCTTTGCGGCGCAGCGCCCATTCCAGCACCGGGCGGTAGCGGGCTTCGAGCCAGCTCATCATGCGGTCGGAGAAGTTGCGCTTCACTTCCGTCGAGCGGCTCAAAGCCAGCGCCGACATCATGGGCACGTAGGTCAGACTCAGGATGAACGCCCCGATAATAGCGAAGGCCACGGTCTGGGCCATCGGTCGGAACATTTTGCCCTCGATGCCCACCAGCGCCAGTAGGGGCAGGTACACGATGAGGATGATGATTTCGCCAAAGGCGGCCGAGGAGCGAATTTTACTGGCCGCGTGGTAGGTTTCCTCGTTCATCTGCTCGGTGCTGAGCCGGCCCGCCGGCACCTGCAGCTGCCCGCCGTGCAGGCGGTGCACGATGGCTTCGACGATAATCACGGCCCCGTCCACGACCAGGCCAAAGTCGATGGCTCCCAGGCTGAGCAGGTTACCCGACACGCCGAACAGGCGCATCAGGCTGATGGCAAAGAGCATGGCCAGCGGAATAACGGAGGCTACCACGAGGCCGGCCCGCCAGTTGCCCAGAAACAGCACCAGTACGAAAAGCACAATCAGCGCGCCCTCAATCAGGTTGGTTTTCACCGTGCCGATGGCGCGGCCTACCAACTCGGAGCGGTCTAGGTACACGTCGATGGCCACGCCCTCGGGCAAGGATTTCTCCACCGTCAGCATCCGGGTTTTCACGTCCTTAATCACGTCGTTGGCGTTGGCTCCTTTGAGCATGAGCACGATGCCGCCGGTTACTTCGCCCTGCCCGTTGCGGGTCATGGCCCCGTAGCGCACGGCCGAGCCCGGGCGCACGTCGGCCACGTCGCGCACCAGAACCGGCATACCGCCGGCCGTGCTGCGCACCACGATGTTGCCCAGGTCGGCGGCGTTTTCAGCCAGCCCTTCGGTGCGGATGAAGTAGGCGGTGGGCTTCTGGTCGAGGTAGGCGCCGCCCGCGTTCTGGTTGTTGCGCGAAACGGCCTGATATACCTGTTCGGTGGTCACGTTGAGCGAGCGCAAGCGCGTGGGGTCCAGCCGGATTTCAAACTGCTTGAGCTGGCCGCCGAAGCTGGCTACATCGGCCACGCCGGGCGTGCCCAGCAACTGCCGGCGCACTATCCAGTCCTGAATCGTGCGCAGCTCGCGGGCATCATACTTCTTCTCGAAGCCGGGCTTGGCGCGTACCAGGTACTGGTAGACTTCGCCCAGACCGGTACTGACCGGAGCCATTTCAGGCCGGCCAATACTCTCGGGAATCTGGCTTTCGGCTTCGCGCAGCCGCTCCCCTACCTGCTGGCGGGCCCAGTAAATGTCAACCTTATCCTCGAAGACGATGGTGACCACCGAGAGGCCAAAGCGGGAAAACGAGCGTACTTCCTCGCGGCCGGGGATGGTTGCCAGGCTCTGCTCGACGGGAAAGGAAACGAGGCGCTCAATGTCGCTGGCAGCCAGCGAAGGGGCCACCGTATAAACGACAATCTGGTTGGTGGTAATATCGGGCACCGCGTCAATCGGCAGCCGGCTCAACGAGTAGCTGCCCCAGGCCACGAGGGCCAGGGTCAGAATCGCGATAATGAGCTTGTTGTGAATGGAAAAATGAATCAGCCGGTCGAACATGAAGCCGCTGGGGGTAAAAGCCTAACCATAAGAGAATCTTTCCGGCCTACAGTACCCCGCCCCACCCGCAGGTGCAGCCGGGTGCGACGCAGACGCACGGCCGCCTACCCCGTGCAGGACGGAGCAGGCGGTATCAGCCGGAAAGATATGGGTGGTTAAGCCCCTTGGGGCGGCTGCCACGGCGTGGCCAGCGGGCGCACAGGCAAGGCGTCGGAGCCGGCCGGGGCGTAAGCGTACGCGCCCCACATGGGGGGGACGGGGACGGGTGCAAACGCTGCCACACGGACGGGAAGCATGATGGCCCCCGGGCAGCAGTGGCACTGGCACAGCGGCGAGCACCAGTCTATCTCACTAGACTTGTTGTGGCTGTGGTTCGCGCTTGTCACAAAGGCGGTTTCGCTGCTGGTTGGCAGTGCCTCGTCGGTGCAGGGCAAACAGCCCAGTACAGCAAAGTAAAGCGCAAACAGAAGGGAGAGAAACCGCATCGGGGCAAAGATAACGAAGACTGGTAATGCTAGGGTATGAAACGACAAGAACCTTCGCCCCTTCTTTTTACTAGAGTTGAGGCGAAGGTTCCCGGGTGTAAGACAAAGAGGGAGCGGCCGGGTCCTTTACCATGCAATTTCTACTGAAAGGTCGATGAGAGCAGGTTACTTGCCTTTCTTATGCTCATGGGGCTTTAAGGCAGGGTGCTTCGGCTGATTTTCAGGAGTAACCCGCCTTCTTTCGTCGGGTGTACCATCTTGTTTGTTTGGTTTTGGTCCGGGTTTGATAGCCATGAGGACAAGGGGGTGTAGGGTGAAATCGTCTTTTTGTGAGACCTCGACAGAAGACCTTTCCTCTGTGACGGGACTAAATAAAGATAGAATATTTTAGTAAAACTCTAATAAACTACGCAGCTTGCTAAAAAAACTACAAAGTAACCTTAATTGAGGCGGAGAGTCCCCCTACAATATGGCATTACTAGCAGGTGCTGGAGGTTGCGGCCTCTGTTCCAGCTATGTTGCCCGTTGCCACTTGTAGGTGAGCAAGGTAACGGTAAATCGTGGCGCGGCCGACACCGAGCAGTTGGCCAATTTCGGCCACCGTCTTATCCTGCTGCAGGTAGAGCGTTTTGGCGGCCTGCGCTTTGGACAGCGCTTCCTTGGAGAGGCCTTTGGGCCGGCCGCCCTGCCGGCCGCGGGCGCGGGCTGCCGTGAGGCCAGCTTTGGTCCGTTCGCGAATGAGGTCACGCTCAAACTCGGCCAGCGAGGCGAATAGGTTAAACATGAGTCGGCCTTGGGCAGTGGTGGTGTCCAAGTGGTCCTGTAAGCTGACAAAGTGGATGCCCTGCTGCTGAAAGCCGCTGACCAGCGTCACCAAGTCTTTGAGCGAGCGGCCCAGTCGGTCCAGCTTCCAGACCACGAGCGTGTCGCCCGCTCGCAGGCGGGTCAGCAGGTGCTGCAGCGCCGGCCGCTCTTTCACGGACGACACTTTTTCCTGAGCCACCTCAGTGCACCCGTAGGCCTGCAAGGCATCGGTCTGCAGGTGCAGTTGCTGGTCGGGAGTACTGACGCGCGCGTAGCCGAAAATCATATGCTAAATTCTCAAGAAGTCAACGAAGGCGAAGATAGTGAGTCGTTGATTGATGAGACTACCATATGAGACAATTTCTAACAACTTTCCTTCCCCGTTCACATGCAGCCTTTACCGGATCGAAAAAACGCCCGTTTTTTGAGACAGCCCCCTCCCCTTGACTCGTCCTAAAATAAGTTGACCGTTTGAAGTTAATCCGCCTCTGCGTTGACCGCTTTTTCGGTAATCCTAAGATAGCTCATTCCGCGCTTACAGGGGCGGGTGGTTTGTAGTAGTTTTTCCATCGTCTTTCCAACGGCCCCCAGCTGCCGTGGGCCTCGTTCGGGCTCTGCATGTCGCAGCTCAGATGCAGTCGTTTGTAGTTGTAGAGAAACACAGCTTGCTCCACGTGCTGCTCCGCTTCCAGCAACGTATGCACAGGTTGCTGACTCAGGTACTCTTGTTTAAGGATACCGTTGACGCGCTCGGCAATGGCATTTTCCAGCGGATCAGAATTCTCGGTCATACTCACCTGGATGTGAAACGGGGCGAGCATCTCCAGGTATTCCTGACTACAGTACTGGATGCCGCGGTCACTGTGGTGAATCAACTGGCTCCCCGCCCGTTTACTGATCTGCCGTAGGGCCATCTCCAGGGCACGGCGCGCATGCACCGTGGCCAGTGTATCGGCGACGGCAAAGCCCATGATGCGGCGCGAATAGGCATCGGTCAGCAGCGAGATGTACAGGCAGCCGGTCTGGGTGAACCAATAGGTGATATCGGCCACCCATACCTGGTTGGGCCGCAGCGGCGTCAGATCCCGGATCAGGTTGGGATATTTGCGGAAACGGTGGCGGGAGAAGGTTGTCAACGCCTTACGGCGGCGCTTTATAATCAGCAAGTTATGCGCTGCCAGCAGCGAGAACAGCGCATCCCGGCCCATTTTAATCCCTTGCTGGCGTAAGTTCTGCTCCAGCAGATGGTAGAGCTTACGGCCGCCCATCCGACCGTGCTCCTTGCGCAGCTGCGCGACCTGCTCCAACACATAGTGCTCGCGCTCTTCGCTGCTCCACTGCCGCGTGTGGTGCTGGTAATACGCCTGCCGGCTAAACCCAAGTACGCCACTGATCCGCCGCAGGCAAAAGTGCGGACAGCTTACTCGCAGGAGTTGGACTACTTGGTAACGGACTTTTTTTCGATGCTCAGGCCCAGTTCCTGTTCGGCCACCCGGATCACGTTTTTATAATAGAGTACCTGCAACTCGGCTTGCTCGAGCTGCTTCTGTAATTGCTTAACCTGCCCGGTGAGCGCATCGGCATGCTGCACGACGTGCTCGACGAGCGTGGTGGGTGGCTTTTTTCGGTTGTCTTCCATGGCGTGGATACGGGCCTGCTCTTCCTGGCGGACACGTTCCAGCCACTTGGTGACGGTCGAGCGGGTGAACACCTGGTACTTGCTCATCGCTGACTCAATCGTGTGGCGGCCGCAGGTGATTTCCTCGACCATCTGGCGCATTTTCAGCTCATGCGCCTGCTTGCGAAACAAAAACAAGTGTTCCATCTGACTGAGAGTAATGGTCAACCTATTTTAGGACGAGACACCAGGTTTTCCCTACCGATAGTTTCTGTTCTTACTCTAGTGCGACCCCTACTCGTCGGCCATCTTCAGCACTAGGTCGGTGAGTTCGAGCAGCATCTCGCGGCCAAAGGCCAGCAGCAGCGGGTAGCGCTTGGCCGGGGCCAGGCGCTGCAGGGCCTGGTTACTGCGGTGGCGGGCCAGCCCCGCCAGGCGTTTCTGCCGGTTCGGGTGCAGGGCCGCCAGGTTCCACTCCCCGGCCCCCAGCGCCCGCAGAAAGCGCAGCTTGTCCAGCGTGGCGCGGATGGTGGCCGGCGTGCTGCGGGTGGGCGGCTGCAGGAGCCAGCCGTGGCGGGTGCGCCGCTCCGGGTCCCCCACCACCAACAGGGCATCGAGCTGTGCCTCCACGGCAGGCGTGAGTACCGGGGCCAGCCGGCGGTAGGTTTCCGTGTGCGCCCGTTCCACGAGCGAGCCAATCAGGCGCTCCAACTCGACGACGGACGGGCGCACCAGCTGCTGCTGGCGCAGTCGTTGACAGGCCAGTTCCAGCAGCACCCGCTCCTGGTCGTGCGCGAGCGCCCGCTCCAGCAGCCACGTTTCCAGCACCGGCGTATCGAGCAGTGGCTGCCAGCGTCGCCACCCCAGATGCAGAAGTACCTGTTGAAAGTGCTCGTAAACCGTGGCCTCGCGCTGGCCATAGGCCGCAAATACGCCGGCATCCACGGGCAACTGCGCCGCCACGAAATCAAGCAGGGCGGCAGGCACCTGCGTCCACCAACGCTCGGGCAAGTGGGCGAACACGCGCAGCACGACCAGTTGCACGGCGCACCCGAGCCGGTTGACGTCCCGGCGTTGCCCGCGCACCAAGTGCTGGTCGGCCTCCGACAGCTGGCCGTGCTGGCGCAGCGCGCTTTCCGGCACGACCGGGGGCAGCTGCTGGTAGCGGAGGCGCTCGGCTTCGGAAAGGAAAGTAGTAGGCATGGGGCGACAAATAGGTGTCTCAGAATACGGCCGTTTTAGCGGCCCACCCGCCGCGGCCGCTTCGCGCCCCGAAAAGCTATTACCGATTGTCTCATTTCCTGTTCTCACCAATCAACGACTCACTATCTTCGCCCTCGTTGACTTCTTGAGAAAAATGGCGATGATTTTCGGCTATGCCCGCGTGAGTACCTCCGACCAGCACCTGCACCTGCAGACCGATGCCTTGCATGCCTACGGCTGCATGGAGGTGGCCCAGGAAAAAGTGTCTTCGGTGAAAGAGCGCCCGGCCCTACAACACCTGCTGACCCGGCTGCGGCCCGGCGATACCCTCGTGGTCTGGAAGCTTGACCGGCTGGGCCGCTCGCTCAAAGACTTGGTCACGTTGGTGACGGGGTTTCAGGACCAGGGGGTGCACTTCGTCAGCCTACAGGACCACCTGGACACGACCACGGCCCAGGGCCGGCTCATGTTTAACCTGTTTGCCTCGCTGGCCGAGTTCGAGCGCGACATTATCCGCGAGCGCACCAAGGCCGGACTCACTGCGGCGCGGGCACGGGGGCGACAAGGCGGTCGGCCCAAAGGCCTCTCTAAGGAAGCCCTTTCCAAAGCGCAGGCGGCGAAGACCCTGTACTTGCAACAGGATAAAACGGTGGCTGAAATCGGCCAGTTGCTTGGTGTGGGCCGCGCCACCATTTACCGCTACCTGGCCCACCTACAGGTGCCCACTGGTAACCATCCCGCGTAACCAAGCCTCCGTGATGAGAACATGGCCTTTTTATAACAGCGGGAGATAAAATTACCCTAAGATTTTCTGTGCGAAAAGTTTCTATAGCAGTGAAGTCGGCGTTACGCCTCAAAACGCAAACTCCGCCACCTCATTGAGGCTTGGTTTACAGAGGTCTTTGCTGTCGATAGGCCGCTGGGGTCTGGCCGGTTTGCCGCCGAAAGAATTTACCGAAGGCCGAGGCATCGCCAAAGCCTAATTCCTCGGCAATCTGCGTGACGGTACGGTCGGTTTGCCAGAGCCGGTGGCGGGCTTCGCGCAGCACCTGGCCGGCGAGCCACTCCCCCGCCGTTTTGCCCGTGGCGGCTTTCACGGTTTCGCTCAAATATTTACTGGTGACGCAAAGTAGGCTGGCGTAGTCGGCCACTTGACGACGCTGCGGGGCGTGCTGCGCTATCAACTGCTGAAAACGGGTCACCACGTCTAGCTGGCGGGGCCGACCCGGCGCAACCGTTATGCGCTGCTCATAGCTGTCGGCGGCTAAGTATAGCAGAATGGATACGTAGCTCCGCACGATGTCGGCCTGGTAGGGGCTGGGGCGGTCGAGTACTTGCCGGACCTCCTCTAGTAACTGGCCTGCCCGGGCGACTTCGACGGCAGATAAGGGCAGCACCCGCGTAGCCTGGGCGTCAAAAAAGGCAAATTGCCGCAGGCGCGTGGGGTCGGTGTAGGGCGCCGAAAAGAAGGCGTCGGTGAAAAACAGCGCCTCGTTGTAGTAATCGGCCGATTGCTGTTGCCACTGGCGTAGCACCTCCGGCCCCAAAAGCACCAGCGAGCCCGGCGCGACGTGATAGTAGTCCAAGTCTGCTTTTAAGGTAATAGTGCCGGCCCGACACAGGCCCACGGCGTAGAAGGTGGCGCGGTAAGGAGCATCCGGCAACAGCCGCCCCGGCGGGCTCACCGACACGTTATAGTCGACCGAATGCAGCGCTTGCAGCGTGCGCCGCGTCAACAGTTCGGCAATAGCAATCCGGGGAATCAAGTCAGGCATAGCGTCAAGGCGTGAGGAGGTCGGACCGGTAAGCCAATAGCCGCGCTACATAGCAAGGCGTTTCCAAATGACCACCCGGTATAGGGCGAGGAGCGGCACCGAGGCCCAGCCGGGCTCCTGCCCGTCAGCGGCGGGGTGGCAGGAGCTAAAATAGCGTATTTGGAACCAGAATACCCGCCAACGGGACGGGTCCGGGGCCGGCAATCCCCCGGACCTTTGCTGCACCAGAAGGAAGTTTTCTTTTCTTCCCCCATCTGGCAAGAATACTTTCCCTTATTACTACCCTCCTCATGACCTCAGCCACCACCAACGACAGCACGACGCGCGCGGAGCACGCCTTTCGGCGGCACCTTGCGTTGTTTACCAACCCCGACTTGACTCCAGAAACCTACGCCAGCCTGCTGACGGAGGATGTGGTGCACGAATACCCGTACGCCCCCGCCCCCTTTGCTAACCGAGTAGAGGGGCGCGACGCCGTGACGGCGTACATGGTCAACGTAACCCAACGCGCTACAGGCTGGAACTTTACGGACTTCACTTTTCTGGCCACCTCCGACCCCGACACGGTGATTGTGGAATTCAAGGGCGGGGCCTCGGTGACGGCCACCGGCAAAACGTACCACCAAGAGTACATCGGCCGCCTTACCTTGCGTGGCGAGCAAATTGCTCACTACCGCGAATATTGGAATCCAACCTGGATTCTGGAGGCCTTCGTCCCGAGCCCCGCCGCCGCAGAAACGGAGGGCGCTAGCACCTAACGGTAGCAGGTTAATTCGGGCGTTGCTAAACAAACCGGGTTTAGAACAAGCTCTGACGGCTGAGTATCCGTTGGTGGCCGACGCTATTGCCGCCCATGAACTGGCAGCACAGCAACCCGCTCAGCGAGTCCGATTTCTCCAACGAAACCCTAAAAGATAAAGGGTTTAGCGCCCCTATAACTGGTCCCAGAAGATGACCTTGCCCGCGTGCTGGTGCACAAACTTGACGCCCCCGTCCTGGGATACGACCACCACGAGGCTGTCCGGGTCGGCCAGGCAGAGGCGGTAGGCGGCCCGGTGGCGGGTGCCGCCCTGGTCGGCCGCTTCGGCCTGCACCGCCGAGGCTTCCAGGTCCTGGGCCCGGTACACCTCGTTGGTGACAATGTGGGGGGCGTGCACCTCCACCCCGAAGCCCACTACCTCCATGTGCTTGGTTAGCAGCAAGGCACCGTCCACGGCCATCAAATCGGCCAGCAAATCGGCGAACTGCCCGAGTTCGGCCTCCAGGGCCCGCAGCGTCGCGTCGGCCGACTGCTGGTAGTGCGCCCAGTTGACTTCGCCCAACTCGCTGAGCCGCCCAACGATGGCCAGCAGCAGCTGGCGGTAGCGCGGCCCGGCGCCGGCCGATGCCATGCCGTACTTGGGCCGCAGCACCCCCAGCGGCCCTACGCGCTCAGCCACGTTCGTGGCCGGAATGAAGGCGAGCAGCCCGCCGTGCCCGCTGGCGCGCACCCGGGCGATGATGCGGCGCTGGAAGTGCTGGGAGAGTTGTACAATCAACTCATCGGGCACGGGCCCGGCGGCGGGGTGGGCGCGCTGCACTTCCTGGTGGGCGTAGTCCAAGGCTTCGGCGAAGCGGCCGCGGCCCCAGGCCACGGGGAACTGCACGAACCCGTGCCCGTCCACCCGCCCCTGCTGCAAGGTTAGCACCCGGGTCGGCCCGTCGTAAAAGACCAAGCTGCCCGGCCCCACCACGCGCAGCAGCAGCACGGCCGGCGGGCTTTCCCGCGCGGTCCAGAGGGCGTCGCGCGCTTGGTCCCAGGCGTGGTGGGTGGCCAGCAGGCCCCAAATCCGCAGGTGGCCGTCGGCGTCCTCGTCGACGGCCAGCAGGTTACCCGGCTGCTGCACCGTGGCCGTGAGCCGGCGCAACTCCTGTTCGGTATAGGGGCGGGGCGGCGAGAACAGCAGCACGTGCTGGCCGGCCTGGTTTGCCGCGTGCCCTTCCAGCAGGGCGGCCGGCGCGAAAACCAGCTGCCCAACCACGGGCCGGGCTTCTTCGCTGAGCAGGCTAGCCTGGTAGGCCACGGAAATGAGCTGCGTGAGGGCGGGCGGCGCGGGCAGGGCCGCGTCGGTGGCGGCAGGCCAGCGGTGGCGCAGGGCGTAGGCTAAGTCGCTGGGATAGTAATGCATGGCAAGGAGCAGCAGCGCAGAATATTAAAATTAACGGCTCTTAGATGAGGAACTACGGTTTTTCGGCGGCCTGCTGGAGGCGATTCAACCACAAGGCAATGGACGAATCCAGGCCACGCTGGAACACCGGCCGCAGCAGCTGCACCAGCCAGCCCTCCATGCCCTCGTCCACCCGCACCCGGGTGTGGCCGTTGGGCAGGGGCGTTAGGGTCCAATTGTGCACGGCAAACGAACCGAAGGCCGCGCCCGACCAGCCCAGGCGCGTCAACGGCTCGACCGTGTGCAGGGTGGAGTGAATGCGCAGCCCGCCGGTGTGCCAGTCGAAGCTCGTGCCGACTTGCAGGGGCCCGTTGAGCCGGGGCGATTGGATGTCGGGCTGCCACGCCGACCAGTGGTTTACCTGGCTGAGCAGCTGCCACACCTTTTCCGGCGGGGCCGCTATTTCAATCACCTGCCGGGTCTGAGCTGGCGCCTGCGGGTTGACCTGCGAGGAGGCGGGGTAAGAACTGGTTTTTTCCAGGACCACCACGCCGGCCACGAGGGCAGTGCAACTGAGCAAGAGCAGGCCGAATACCGTTTTACGTTTCATGACGCGAGAGTAAAAGCGTGAGGGAAAATGCAATTGTTAATTAGCAACCACGGAGGAAGCAGCGCCAAACGCGGGGGCATAGTCGCGGGCGAAATCGGCAAAGGCGCGCGGCGCGCGGCCGGTGGCCTGCTGCACGCCTGGGGCCACCACGGCCGCTTCCCCACGGTGGTAGTGGGCATAATCTTCCACCAAGCCTTCGGCCATCCAGGGGTCCATGCCCATCCCTAGCAGCGCCCCGCGCATGGCCGTTGGAGGCACGTCCACAAAAGCCACGGGGCGGTCAATAGCCAGGGCCAGCGCCTGCGCCAGGTCGGCGTGGGTCAGGGCCTGGGGGCCGGTCAGGTCGTAGGTGTGGTTTTCGTGGCCGGTTTCGGTGAGGGCGGCCGTGGCCGCGGCGGCAATGTCGCGCACGTCTACCACGCTGATTTCGGCTTCCCCGATGGGGGCAAAAAACTGCCCCTGCGCCGCAATGGCATCCTTAAAGGCCAGCAAACCCTGCATGAACAGGTTCGGGCGCAGGAAGGTGTATGCTAGTCCGCTGGCCTGAATGGCGGCCTCCACCACGGCGTGGTAGCGCAGAAAACGCACGGGCGAATCGGGGGCGGCGGCCCACTGGGAAAGCTTGACCAGGTGCTGCACCCCGGCCTGCCGGGCCTGCTCCACGAAAGCCAGCTGCTGGGCTTCGGCCTGGGCGGAGGACGGGGTGAGCAGAAAGGCGCGCTCGATGCCTACCAGCGCCCGGCGCACGCTGGCCGCATCGTTCAGGTCGCCGGCCACAAGTTCGGCCCCCGGCAGGGCTTGCAAGGCCTGTGCCGCCGTACTAGTCACGTCCCGGACCAGGGCGCGAAACGGAATGCCGCGAGCGGCCAGCAGCCGGGTAAGCTCGGTGCCGACATTGCCCGTAGCGCCGGTGAGCAGGATGGTGGGCACGGAGCCAGCGGTTGGCAGGGCGGAGGCAGGAAACTGTGGCATGAGAGAAAGCGGTAAGGAGAGTGAAAAAATGAGTGATATTGCTTGATTGTTGTTCCGCCCATAGGGCTTGAAAGCCAGCGGGTGTTACCTTAGATGAGGAAGCTGTGACAAAGCTACCCGGCCCCCGCCGCGCAAACTTGTAAGAAAACGAAGTCGCCCGTGTCCTTGAGTTCCTCGCCCCTGCAGGAGCAGTTTCTGCTGCCGCCCCCCGCCCTGCGGGAGGTTATCCAGCATGTGGTGCTCTTATCCGTCGAGCCGGGGGCTGCGCCCGTCGTGCGCACGTTGCTGCCCGCCTTTCAGGTCGTGCTGCTGTTTGACCTCGGGGCAGGACGCGCCGAGTTGTGGCTCGCCGGCGACGCGGCGCTGGCGACGGTGTACCCACTGGCGGGCAGTGGAATAACCGGCCCGGTTAAAACGGCCTGGCAATACCGCTTAGCGGGCGGGGCGCGGGTACTGGCCGTCACCTTCACCCTGGCCGGCTTCTACCGCCTGTTCCAGGTGCCCGTGGAGCGCTTGGCTCCCGGCCTGACGGACCCGGACGCGCTGGTTGGCCACCGCGGCTTCGCCGAATTGTGGGAGCGGCTCTGGCCCCTGACTTGCCCCGCCCAACTCGTGCAAACGCTCGCCGCGTTTTGCCTGCCCTACCTGCGCGCGGCCGACGCGCCCCAGGCCGAGTTGCTGGCGCACCTGCCCCTGCTTGCTCCCGGCTCGCCCCTGAACCCGCTCAAGGTGCTGGCCGCGGCCTGCCACCGCTCGGAGCGCGCCGTGCAGCTGCGCTTTCAGAAATACCTGGGCTTTTCGGCCAAAGAAGCCGCCCGCTTCCTGCGCTTTCGCTCCGTGCTGGCCGACCTGCCTCAACCCGGCCAGCGGGCCCCGGCCCCGGAATGGGGCACCTTGCTGGAGCACTACGGCTATTACGACCAGAGCCACCTGATTCATGACTTCAGCTACTTTCTTCAGCAATCACCCACCAAAGCCGCCGGTCAGCTGCTGCTGGGTGACGCTATTTGCTTTACCCAGACCGAGCTGCTCGGGCCCAAGGTCAGCCAGTAACCCGACGCGCCGGGGCCGGGCTACCGAGAAGGAGTGGAAATGTTGAAGCTGGAACAAGATAGGCTGCAAAGCGGGCCGCCTTAAGTGGAACTTGTACCTTTGATTTCTACAGCCTCCCGACATGATTCACCTGCCAAAAGAAGAGCATTCCAAAAAATTTCCTTCCGTAGCCGACCCAGCGCCCGACTTGGCACCGCCGTTGAACACGCAGCGCGAGATTGGGCATTTCAACGTGTGCAACGTGGCCGACCTGATGGCCGGCTACCACGCCCGGCCGTGACCCCGCCGCTGCCCCCCGCCGGCCCGAAGGCCCTGCAGACGGTGGACTACCGCTACAACATCCGCGGCTGGCTCACGAAGATCAACGACGTGCAGAACCCCAACCCGGAGGACCTGTGGAATTTCTCCTTGCACTACGACTGCGGCTTTGAAGACAAGCAGTTCAACGGCAACATCGCCGGGCAGACTTGGTGCTCCCTCTCCGACGGCATCGAACGGGCCTATGGGTACCGCTATGATAACGTAAACCGTCTTCTGCAGGGCGACTTCGTAGCTCGTACCAGCACAAGCCCGACCAGCAGCTGGGGAGCTGAACGTGGCAACTACCGCTTCGCCTTTGCTTCCTACGATGCGGGTGGCAACCTGCTGACGCTACGTCGGCGGGGCCTGGTGGCTGCGGCTACGCGCACTATGGCCGCTCAATACGGGGAGACGGATAATCTGCGCTACCGTTACGAGCCGGCCACCAGCAGTGAGCCTATAAGCAACCGCCTGCAGCGAGTGGATGATCTGGCCCCCGCGGCCAGCACGTTTGCCGGCAAGCAGCCCGAGCGGCCGGACTTCAGCGATGGCAGCACTAGCGGAGCCACCACGCCGGACTACACGTATGATGCCGCCGGCTCGATGACTAGTGACCGCAACAAAGGCATTTCGCGCATCAGCTATAACTACCTGCACCTACCCGAACTCATCGAGTGGAGCAACGGTAATAAGCTGCAGTATGTTTACACCGCCACCGGCCAGAAGGTAGGGAAGCTGGCCACTGCGGCCGCCGTGGCTGGCAAGCCTACACCGCCACCCGTACGCACAGACTACCTGGGAGCTTGGCAGTACGAGCGCGACTCCTTGCGCTGGCTGACCCATGCGGAAGGCCGAGCCCTAATGATCTACCGGCGCGATGCAGCTGGCGGTATCACCTCCAAGGTGCAGTACGAGTACACCCTGAAAGATCACCTCGGCAACCTGCGCGTGGCCTTCCACCCGGGCGAGCGCAGTAGCGTACTGGCCACTATGGAGGAAAGCCAGCGTGACCGCGAGATCCAGCAGTTTGACTCGGCCTCCATCGAGTCCACCCGCACCTTCGTCGGGCCCCAGTTCGGGCACAACGGCACCTCGTACGTGGCCAAGCTGAACGCCGGCGGCACGCAGCCCAAACCCTTGGGCCCGTTGAAGCAACTCAGTATTGCCCGCGGCGATACCATTCTGGTGACGGCCTACGGCCTCTATAACGAGGCGCCGAAGCAGAACAACTGGGGCTTCTCGTTAGCCAGCTTCGTGGCTTCCCTGTTGCAGCAGCAACCGGCTGCTACGCCGCCTTCCGCAGAAGGCACCCGGCGCGTGCGCGTGCTGCCCCTGCTAAGCGCGGGCCTGACCGCCACGGCCTTGCCCGTGGTGCAGCAACTTACCAGTGGCGTGCCTAAGGCTTATCTACGCATACTGGTCTTCAACAGCGACTCAGTGCTAGTGGCCAACCAGCCCCTGCCCCAAATGCTGAGCAAGTCGGCGGAAGGCAACTATGAGCACCTGCAGCTGAGCGTGGTGGTGCCGCAGGCGGGCTACGTGCAAGCCTACGTCGCGAATGAGAGCGACACGGACGTGTTCTTTGACGACATCACCGTCGAGCACCGCCAGGGTCTGCAGGTGCAGGAAAATCAGTATGATCCCTACGGGCTCGACCTAGCGGGCCTGAGCAAGACGGCTACTCCGCAGAACCAGTACAGCTGGAACGGGAAGGAAAAGCAGACTGAGTTTAGCCTCAACTGGCACGACCACGGCTGGCGCTTCTATGACCCTACACTGGGACGTTGGGTAGTGAGTGACCCGGCTGCCGAAGAAGGCGACCAGGAGAGCTGGGGCACTTATCAGTTTGGTCTTGACAACGCTATTAGATACAACGATTTAGATGGAAGGTGCCCAGGAGGCTGTGTTACTTCTGGTATCGATATTGGTGGAAGCCTTAAGGCTTCAGTTAAAAAGGCATATCATTCAGCAAAAGCGCGCGTAGAGTCATATCTGCAGTTGTCACCTGATGACAAAAAATATATTAAGGCTCATCCATTCAAGGCTGCGGAGGCCGGCTTAATTAGAATGCATGCTACAAGTATAGCTAATAGAACAAATGTGGATCCACCAAGTCAAAAAGAGGTGGCTGGCTCCAAAACCAATACTTTGCGACATGCTCTTGGTGCAGCAATGGCTGATAGAGATATGGGTAGTGATGGTAAACAAGCTACCGACGCTCATGAGGGAGCTGCTGCTAATGTGTTAGACAGATACAGCAAGCAAGTACAACAGTTAATGAATAGTGGTAGAACTATTGTTCCCGAAGCTGCTGCTGATAGCTTTGTAGATCAGCTAAACAATGCTGCGGGACGAAAAATTAGTTCATTAAATCCCGGTGCCTCAACTGCTCAATTAACAGACTTATCACTACAAGCATTAGCGGGCAGTAATAAAGATTTGCCTCGTTTGTATATGTTTACACTACAAAGCTCCACAGGTACAGCTGTCATAACAGCTACTAAAATGAATGAAAATGAATTGGAAAAAGCAAGAGCAAGCATAAATGAACCTAGTGGCGTTAGGGCTCCTATTCCATAAAGAAATTCATAATGAAAAATATAGTACTCTCGTTGCTTTTCCTTGCTTTAGTGGGTTGCTCATCTCACCAGCAAAATGATACTTTACTATCTGCATTTAATAAAAAAGTGGAGCCCGTACGTACGATGCGTACGGGCTATATAGTGTTGTCTCTAGATAGTTTAGCAAACTTTGCTTGGGATAGTGTGTGGGTATTCGGAGGAGAAGAAAGTGCAAAGTCAATCAGCATTAACACACGAATTAAGTGGAGTGGCCCTGGAGTACCCAACTTACACAAACGTTTACTGTTTACCCGCGAAAACCAGATAGTATCTTACATTGATTGCTATCAGGGTAGTACTGAAGGTTACACCTCACTTCCTATATCTATACGCAGCTGTAGCAGATTACGGAATGAACATATTGTCTTATCAAGAAAGGAAGCCCGTTTTGCTATCTTTCGTTTGTGCGATCGTGGTTTTATCTCTTTCCCTATGGTACCTATCAAATGTTTGAAAATTGATGAATATAATAATGAGATTGGGCAGGGATGTCCACCATCAGAGGAGTAATTAATTGTAAAAATTAATTACTGATTTAATAAGATAGTTATAATAATTATAAATGGCGATGGTCTAAAGCGAAGTGATACTATCCTAACAAGCTTCTATAGATTCTAAGCACGACTGTAACATAGGGCGTCACCTCGCTTTAGACCACTGCCCATCCAGTATCAAGAAGAAGCTGTCCTGCATATCCACGCCTTACTCGTGCCGATGATCCTTCAGTATATGCATGAGGTTCAATAGGTAAGAATCATATTTATCTTTTCCTTACAACCACATATCTCCTTTGGAATAGAAGCACAACATTACAGTAGAGCATCCAGGGCTGAAAAGCAGGCGAAATCGTTCAATGTATAACAATGTATAACCCACTACACATTGGATGAGAAGCAGCCTGCTCCGTGTTCGTATTCTACCGCCCTATTGACTTCTATTTTCCATGGCCTACGCTATACTCCGCGTGACCAAGATTGCCAGCCGCGAGCAGGCTATCAGTGTCGCTCATCACAACTACCGCACCCAGAAAACACCGAATGCGGACCCGGCCCTGCGGCACCTGAATCAGGAACTGATCAACCACGCGCAACGCAGCTACTGGGAGCTGGCCTCTGAGCGCATCGCCGCGCTGCAACTGCCGCGCCTGCGCAAGGATGCCGTGCGGTGCGTGGAGGTGCTGCTGACGGCCAGCGGAGAGCGATTCGATAAAGACCCTGTGACCGGGCGGCCAACGGACATTCGGGACTCTCCTTGGGTAAGGGACAACCTAGCCTTCTTGCAGAAGCGCTACGGAGCGGTGTACTACTCCCCAAAAACTGGACAGCTTAAGCGGGGTTCGTTAAGCAAATGAGTTCGGGTTTGAAGGTAGGGGTTTGGGCGTAGACGCGAGCAGGCGTTTGGCCTTTCAGAGCCTGGTGGGGGCGGTGATGATTGTAGTAGGTGAAGTAGGCCTGCAGTTGCCGGTAGAGGTGGTGCCCATCGTCAGCCGGGTTGAGGTAGACGCATTCCCATTTGACCGAGCGCCAGAGCCGCTCGACGAAGGCGTTGTCGGTGGCCCGGCCGCGGCCGTCACGGCTGATCTGGCAGCCGGCGGTGAGCAGTGCTTGCTCGAAGGCGGCGCTGGTGAACTGGCTGCCCTGGTCGGAATTGAAGATGTACGGGGCCGGTTGTTGGCGCAGGGCTTCGGCCAGGGCGGTGAGGCAAAAGCCCACGTCGAGCGTGTTGGACAGTTCCCAACTGAGCACGTAGCGCGAGTGCCAGTCCAAGACGGCCACTAGATACAGGAAGCCGCGGGCCATCGGAATGTAGGTGCTGTCGGTGCTCCACACCTCGTTAGGCGCGGTAAGCACCCGTTCGCGCAGCAGGTACGGGTAGCGCGTAACGCCCTGGCCCGGCGCGGAGAGGCGGGGCTTGGGGTAGACTGCTTGCAGGCCCATCAGGCGCAGCAGGCGGCGTACCCGCTTCTCGTTGACGCGGTGGCCCAGCAGGCGCAAATGGTCGCGCATGCCCAGCACGCCCTTGAAGCTGTGGCGGGTATATTCCTCGTCCAGCAGGCGCATCAGCTGCAGGTTGAGCGCCGTTTCGCCCCGCGGCCGGTAGTAGTAGCTACTGCGGGCCAGCCCCACGGCCTGGCAGCGGGCTACCACGCTGCCATCGGTGCCGGCTTGCACCAGCGCCCGTTGCGCGGCAACCGTCACGGCCGCTGCATTTTTTTTAGCAGCTGGTTTTCCATCTGCAGCTTGCCGATGGCCGCGTAGAACGGCTCCAGATCGGGAGCAGCCTCCGGCGTGCTGCCCGCGGCGGGCGTGAAGACCTGCGCGGCTTGCGCGCGCAGCTGCAGCTTCCAACGGCTGATTTGGGCGACCGTTAAGTGGTAACGTGTGGCCAATTCGGCCAGCGGCTGCCGCTCCGTTAGGGCGGCCAAAGCCACTTCAGCTTTGAACTCGGCGGTGAAGCGCCGGCGGGTGCGTTTTGGGGTCATGGCGTTGACTAAGAAAGCCTGCCAAAACTGTCCAAACTTTGGGGAGTACTACATATAATACTCTCCTTGAGCATCAGCGATAGGCGTATCTGTACGGTCAGCGATAACACGCCCACTGGAATCGTATTCTTTCGTGTTGGTGGTTACCAGATCCCACCGGCCAACAATGCTGACGGGCAAAGGTGAATCGTCCTTTTTAGTGCAGCTGGCTACTAAGCTAAAAAGGAAAATACTAGACAGAATAGAGAAGAGATATCGCATAAGGTGAATTGTAGGTCCATATTAGGCAGAATCCGTTACTTCGCCATAGTGGGGGCCTCTCAGAAAACGGAATAAATAGCACGTTAAGGGTTGGGAAGGGGCCGTAGGGGCTGAAATTTGCCGGGAGCGCGCTTGCTGCGCCACG
>NZ_JACHNV010000013.1 GCF_014199535.1 Hymenobacter latericoloratus | reverse complement strand
ATTCCATATTTCAAACACATGAGTACCGCTTCCATCAACCCGCTCACCCTCCTGCCGAAAGGCCGCCCGTTCAATGTCAGCCAATCGTTGAAACGAAAAATGGCTTCCTCATTCGCCGCTGATGCCAATGATTTCCTTTGGCGCGTTGGTATTCTGAATTCCAGCCGGCCCCACGACACCAACTCTTTCTTCTCCAAAATGTATGTCGACTTGTTGATGAGTGCGGAATGCTCCTTGAAGTCGTTGATTGTTAGTCTGTCACCGCCTAATGAAACACCCGAAGATGCTTACCTCAAGATCCGCAGCCTCGGCCACAATCTGGAAAAGCTTTACAAGGAAGTAGAACGGCGCGCTGTTAACCGCCTGAAACTGCTGAAGCCTGCGCAACGTGCGCTACTAATGGACGCAAACACCATTGGTGTAGGCTACCGGTACGACATCACTATCTTTTTCTTTTTGAGCCGGGAGTCCCGCCTGGACCGCGCATTCCAACAAGGCACTGTGAGTCGGATTCTGAACTACGACTTCATCATGGCATTGTACAACATGCTACATGAGCTGCGGGATTTAGCTGATGCCGCCCAGCTTAAACGGTTCGGTCCGCTCACTGCTTTATCTATGAAACAACTCGGGAAAATAGAGGAACGGGAAGATGCCTTCTTCGCGGCAGTAGGGCATCGCCTTTAAGTTTATTGTAAGGCTCCGCTGTCCTGACGGCGGCACGGTTTATGCGGCCCTGGCTGCAACCATGCCGCCGTCCAGTATGGCTTTAGCCCGTTCGGTTACCGAAATAGTGCGCACCTTTGCACCAAGCCCTATTGTTTATGTCTCGTTTGCTGACCCATTTGCTGTTGCTGCTATATGCGGGTGTTTACCTGCATTGCCAGCCGCTGCCTGCCCGGGTCCCCACAACGACCACTGGGCTGGGTAGTCCGCAGGAACAGTCCCAAACTGGCCTGTGCAAAAAGAAGCTGCAGACGGTGCAGGCCGATCCGCAGGCCGACCACGCACCAGAAGTAAAAGCCAAGCTGCTGCCGCTGGATCTGGCGCTGAGTGGTGATTTCCCGGCCCTGTATTTCGGGCTGCTGTTCCCGGCCGACGAGCCGACCCTGAATCCCGCCCGTGGCCCGAATGCCGGCCCCGAGCACTCGTTTGCCAACCACCCTAACAAGGCTCCGCCCGTTCGCTTTTCTTAGGAAAACGCGTCGTGGAGCCGGGTGTGTACCCGGTTAGTTGCCCCGTTCGTGGGGGCGATAACCGGGTTTTTTATGCCCCGACCAGCCCGCCGCCTCATGCGGCCGCCTTAACCCTGGTTATCGGGTAGTCCCGCCTTTTCCTGAGAGCCCCAGCAAATCTGCCTAGTAACTGGCTGGCTACGCCCCTGTGCGACCGGCCCGGATTTCTGTCCTGACTTCTCTCAGCCCATGTTTTTCCCTTTTGTACCTCCTGTCCGGCGGCTGCCGGCAGGTAGTGCCTGGCTACTCGTCGCCCTGCTGTTGACGGGTCCAGTCAGCCAGGCACAACAGCGCCCGGTTCATCCAGCCGCCGGCCGGCCACTTTCCTTAAAAGAAGCCCTGGATCTGGCCCGCACCCAGGCCCCGCACCTGCAAGCTAAAGCCTACCAGGTGCAGGCCGCCGAGGCCGATATTGCCCAGACCAAAACCCAGCGCCTGCCTTCGGTGCGCTTGAGCGGGCAGGTGAGCTACGGCTCCACCAACGCCGTGGCCGGCACCATGCTGCCCGTGGGCACTATCATTCCCAGCAGCGGCTCGCTGAGCGGGGTCAACTCCTACAACGCCGTATTCGGCAGCATGGGCACGGCCCTTGCGGAGTGGAGTCCGGTCACCTTTGGGCAGTACCCGGCCCAGCGGGCCCGCGCCGAAGCCGCCCGCGACTACGCCCAGGCCGACGCCGACAACGAGCTGTTCACCCAGCAGCTGCGCGTGGCCCAGACCTACCTCGACTTGCTGGCTACGCAAAGCCTGCGCCAGGTGCGCGAGCAGGATGTGCGCCGGGTATTCATACTCAAAAAGACCATTACCCGGCTGGCGCTGCATGGTCTGCGCCCCGGCGTGGACAGCACCCTGGCCCGCGCGGCCGAGGCCCAGTCGAAGCTGGCGCTGGTAAGTGCCCAGGAACAGGAAGCCGACCGCCAGGCCCGTCTTTCCACGCTGCTGGGCCAGCCCGGTGCTACCTGGCAGCCCGATACGCTCTACAACCGAACCCTGCCGCCCGCGCTGGTGCCGCCCACGGCCACGCACCCCACGCTGGGCCTGCAGCAGCGGGCCGTGGACCTGGGCCAAGCCCGCGAAACGGTCATTCGCCGTCAGTACCGCCCCCGGCTTTCCCTGCTGGGGGCCACCTGGGGCCGGGGCTCCGGGCTAAGCTACAACGGCACCACCGACTACGGGCTGGGCGGGGCCGCACCCACCCGCTTCAACTACGCCGTGGGCGTGGGCGTGGTGTTCGACCTGCTTGACTGGCCCCGCGTGCAGGCCCAGGCCAAGGCCGAAAACCTACGCACCCAGGGTCTGCAAGCGGAATATCGCCAGCAGCAGCTGGAACTCAGCAACCAGGCCACTTTAGCTAACCAGCGCCTGCAGCTGGCCGCCGAGCGCGCCCGCCAGGCACCCTTGCAGCTTGCGGCCGCCCGCCAGGCGTACCGCCAGAAGCTGGCCCTGTACAACTCCGGCCTGGCCACCGTGGTCGACGTGACGCAGGCCCTCTATGGGCTGCAGCAGGCCGAGCAGGACCAGGTGCTCACGGCCAACGCCGCCTGGCATGCCGTGCTGCTGCAAACCGCCGCCGCCGGCGACTTTTCCTTCTTTTTCACCCACGTAACGCCCTAGCCGCATGTACGAACTCATCCGGTCGGCCCTGCAGCGGCCCCTCACCGTGGTGGTGGCCATGCTGGCCATCCTCTTTTTCGCCTTCGCCGCCGTGCGCGACATTGCCGTGGACATCTTCCCCAGCATGGACGTGCCGGCCATCTACGTGGCCGAGCCCTACGGCGGGCTCTCGCCCGAGCAGCTCGACGGTTTCATGGCCAACCAGTTTCAGAACAACTTCCTGTTCGTCTCCGGGGTCAAGAAGATTGAAACCAAGAGCATTCAGGGCCTGACGCTCATCAAGCTCTCCTTTTACCCCGGCACCGACATGGCCCAGGCCGCCGCCGAGGTGGCCACCCAGGTGTCGCGGGCCACGGCCTTTATGCCGCTGGGCACGCTGCCCCCGCAGGTGGTGCGCTTCGATGCCAGCTCCCTGCCCGTGGGCCAACTGGTGCTGGAAAGCGAGAAAAGCTCCCTGACCCAGCTCCAGGATCTGGCCGCCAGCCGCATCCGGCCCATGTTTACCACCATTCCGGGCGTCACCTCCACGGCCCCGTTCGGCGGCAACATCCGCACCATCGTGGTGAAGGCCGACCCGGCCAAATTACGCGGCTACCAGCTCACGCCCGACGACGTGGTAAAGGCCATCGTCAGCAGCAACCAGCCCTCGGCGGCTGGCAACGTGAAGATGGGCGACGTGGCCTACATGGCCCCGGTGAACTCGCTGATTGAAAACCCCGCCGACTTCCTGGACGTGCCCTTGCGCACCGGCGCCGGCCCCGGCGTGTATTTGCGCGACGTGGCCACGGTGGAGGACGCGGCCGACGTGACGACTGGCTACGCCGTCATCAACGGCAAGCGGGCTATTTACATGCCGGTCATCAAGAAGGCCGACGCCTCTACCCTGAAGGTGGTGCAGCAGGTCAAGGCCAAGCTGCCCACCCTGCGGGCTCTGCTGCCCGAGGACGTAAAGCTCAGCTACGCCTTTGACCAATCGACCTACGTGGCCAACTCGCTCAAAAGTCTCGTCACGGAGGGCGTCCTGGGCGCGGTGCTCACGGGTCTGATGGTGCTCTTGTTTCTGCGCGACTGGCGCAGCGTGGTGATTGTGGTGACGACCATTCCGCTGTCGGTCTTGTCGGCCGTGATTCTGCTTAAGCTCTTCGGGCAGACACTGAATATCATGACCCTGTCGGGGCTGGCGCTAGCCATCGGCGTGCTGGTGGACGAAGCGACGGTGACTATCGAGAACATTCACCAGCACCTGGAGCGTGGCAAACCCAAGGCCCAGGCCATCTGGGACGCGGCCCGCGAAATTGCCCTACCCAAGCTGCTGATTCTGCTCTGCATCCTGGCCGTCTTTGCGCCCGCCCTCATCATGGAAGGCGTGCCGCGTGCCATGTTCCTGCCCCTGTCGCTGGCCGTGGGCTTTGCCATGGTGGCCTCGTTTCTGCTCTCGCAGACCTTGGTGCCGGTGATGGCCAACTGGCTCATGAAAGACCACGCCCCGGCTGCCGGTCACGGTCACGACGAACCAGCTGAACAAACCGGGTTCTTCGCCCGCTTCCAGGCTGGCTACCAGCGCCTGCTCACGCGGGCCCAGGGCCGGCAGCGCGGCGTGGTGCTGGTCTACCTGGCATTGTCGCTGATAATAGTGGGAGCGGGATTTGCCGTCATCGGTACCGACATCTTTCCGCAGGCTAACAGCGGACAGTTCCAGCTGCGGCTGCGCGAGAAGGTGGGTACCCGCCTAGAAAAAACTGAGCAGACGGTAGCGGCGGTGCAGGCCATCATCAACAAAGAAGTCGGCCCCGACAACGTGGAAATTAGCTCCACCTTCGTGGGCACCCAGCCGGCCAGCTTCGCCGTCAACTCGGTGTTCGTCTTCACCACCGGTCCCCACGAGGCGCTGATGCAGGTGGCCCTGAAGGAGGGCGTGCACGTGAACCTGAGCCAGCTTAAGGAGCGGCTGCGCCGGCGTATCCACGACGCGCAGCCGGGCTTACAACTAAGCTTCGAGCCGATTGAGCTGGTGGAAAAGGTGATGAGCGACGGGGCGCCCACGCCCATCCAGGTAAACGTGGGGGGCAAAAACCTGAAGGAAGCCGCCGGCCACGCCCGCAAGGTGCTGGCTGCACTAAAGCAGATTGCCTACCTGCGCGACGTGCAGATTGCCCAGCCCCTGCAGTACCCGGCTTTGCGCATCGACGTGGACCGGGAGCGGGCCGCCCAGTTTGGCCTCACCAGCCAGGAAATCACCCAGTCGGTGGTAGCGGCCACCTCGTCCTCGCGCTTCACCAGCAAAAACCTCTGGCTCGACCCCAAGTCCGGTCTGGGTTACCAGGTGCAGGTGCAGCTGCCCGAAGACCAGCTCACCCAGTTGCAGGATCTGGAGGCGCTGCCCGTCAAGGCCGGGCAGGCCCGCCCCACCATCGGGGAGGTGGCCACGGTGTCGGCGCGCATGATGCCCGGCCAGATTGACCGCCAGGGGCCCTACCGCCTGGTGAGCATCACCGCCAACGTGCAGGGCCGCGACCTGGGCACCGCCGCGCAAGCTGTGCGTAAGGCGCTCAAGCAAGTCGGCGAACCCCCGCGCGGGGTAGTAGCCAACCTGGTGGGCCAGCCCCAGTTGCTGGAAGACACCATGAGCAGCCTGCAGACCGGGCTGGGCATGGCCATCGTGGTCATCTTCCTGCTGCTGGCGGCCAACTTCCAGTCGTTCCGCCTCTCGCTGGTGGTGCTGTCGGTGGTGCCGGCCGTGGTGGCGGGTTCCCTGCTCATGCTGCTGGCTACCGGGGCCACGCTCAACCTGCAGTCCTACATGGGCATGATCATGAGCGTGGGCGTGTCGGTGGCCAATGCCATCCTGCTCATCACCAGCGCCGACCACCTGCGCCACGAGCACCGCGACGTGCCCCTGGCCGCCCGTTTGGCCGCCGATACCCGCATCCGGCCCATCCTGATGACCAGCATTGCCATGATTGCCGGCATGTTGCCCATGGCTTCGGGCCTGGGAGAGGGCGGCGACCAGATTGCCCCGCTGGGCCAGGCCGTCATCGGCGGGCTCATTGCTTCCACGCTGGCTTCGCTGCTGGTGCTGCCCCACGTGTTCGGCTGGGCCATGCGCCGGGTGGGCTACGAGTCCGGCTCCCTGCTCCCCGCCCGCACCCGGCAGGCTGCCTAATCTTCTCCTTCTTTCCCTACTGAGTCTCTATGAATGCCTTCCTGAAATTGATTGCCCCTTCACCCCGATATACTTCCCTGCTGGCGGCGGCTCTGCTGCTGAGCGGCGTGCTGGGCAGCTGCTCGTCCGGCGCTTCGGAACCCGCGGCCGAAAAACCCACGCCGGCCGCGCCGGCCACCGTAACTACCTTTCGGCTGACCAACGCCCCGGCCGTGCGCCGGCTGCGCTTGCCCGCCGAGCTCAAGCCCTATGAGCAGGTCGACCTTTTCCCCCGCGTGGGCGCTTTCGTGCAGCGGGTGCTGGTGGACCGCGGCTCGCGGGTAACCAAGGGCCAGACGCTGGCCGTGCTCGAAGCCCCCGAGCTGGCGGCCCAGCTGGCCCGCGCCCGCTCGCGCTGGCAAGCCGCGCAGGCCAAGCTTTCTGGTACCCGGGCTAGCTACGAGCGGCTATTGCGCACCAGCCAGGAGCCGGGCACCATCTCGCCCAATGACCTAGAGCGCGCCCGCGCCGAGATGCAGGCCGACCAAGCCAATGTGCAGGCTGCGCAGTCTGAGCTGCAGGCCAGCCGGGAGTTGAGCAACTACCTGGTGGTGCGCGCCCCCTTTAGCGGCACTATTACGGCCCGCAACGTGTCAGCCGGGGCCCTGGTGGGACCGGGCGGGGGCCAGCCGTCGGCACCCATGTTCTCGCTGGAAAACAGCCGCACCCTTCGCCTGGAAGTGGCCGTGCCCGAGGCCGCGGCCGGCCAGTGGCTGCAGCCCGGCGCTGCGGTGCCGTTCACGGTACCGGCCTTTCCCGGTCAGACCTTTACCGGCGTGTTCCGCCGCAACGCCAGCCGCCTGAGCCAGACGGTGCGCTCGGAGCTGGTGGAGATGGACGTGCCCAACGCCGATGGCCGCCTGAAAGCGGGTATGTACGCCCAGGTGCTAGTGGCGCTGCCCACCGCTGCGAAAGCCGTTGCCGTGCCGACCTCGGCCGTGTTTGCCACCCCGGACGCACCCAAGCAGGCCCAGGTAGTGCGCGTGCAGCAAGGGCGGGCCCAGTGGGTACCCGTGCGCAAAGGCCAACTGCTGAGCCGCGATACGGTGGTGGTGTTCGGGCCACTGGCGCCCGGCGACGAGTTGGTTCGCGAAGCCAGCGAGCAGGTGCCCGACGGCCAGAACGTCAGGATAGCCAAGGCCAAGCCCGCCGGAGTTTAATATATGAACGTTTTTTCATTTGTTTGTTGTTGCGCGTTTAAATCCTTCGACCATGAATCGTAAAAATCTGCTCCAGTGGCTGCCACTGGCTTTGTTTGCCCTCGTTCTGTTCACTCCGTTGCGCACGCCAGTATTGGGTGCCCTGCAGCGCGGCCTGCTGGCCACGGGCCTGTGGAAACCGGATGTGCCAGTAGCGACTCCGGCCCCGGCCGACGCGCCCATTGTGCCGACGGGTGGCGCTGCGTACCCGCACAATCTGCCGCTACTCACCCTCGACGGCAAACATGCTAACCTGAGTGACCTGAAGGGCAAAGTTGTGTTCGTGAACCTGTGGGCCAGTTGGTGTCCGCCCTGCGTGGCCGAGATGCCCGGCATTCACGCCCTCTATAAGAAGATGGACCCCAAGAAGGTGGCTTTCGTGATGATTTCGCTCGACGAAAACCCGGCCAAGGCCCAGGCGATGCTTAAGCGCCAGGGCTACACCTTCCCGGTGTACTTTCCCGCCGGCCCCCTCGTACCGCCATTTGATTCTAACTCGATTCCTTCCACAGTCATCCTGGACTCGGACGGCCAAGTAGCCGCTCGCCACGACGGCATGGCCGAGTACGACACGCCGGAGTTCAAGGCTGCGCTGGATAACCTAGCCGCCGGCAGCCACAAGTAAGCAATCCTAGGTGCCGGCCCAGCGGGCCCTGGGCCGGCACCTAATCTTCGTCGTGTTCGGCTTCGGCGGGCTGCACGAAGCCAGGGCGGGCTTCGGGGTGCATGATCTGGCCGCCCAGGTTACCGGTGCGAGCCAGCAAGCCGAAGCTGACTACTGCTCCGGCCAGCGTGAGGTAGGTAAACAGCGGGGCGCGGGCGGTTGTGCGGCGCCGAGCCAGTAGGCTGACTAGGGCCAGCGCGCCGGTGGCTTCCATTACCCAGAGGCTCAACTCGGCGGCTTCTTCGTGCTCGTGAATCAGGGCGTGCGTTACGCCGGGGCGGTCTTCCACCACTTCCTCCGCGCCTTCTCCTGTGAGCTGGGTGGGAATGGTGAGCAGGGCCGCGACGACCAGCGCAACCAGGCCGGCGTTGATCAGCGTTTCCTGCCGCCGTACGACAGCCACCAGCAGCAGCAACAGGCCGAACAAACTGCCGAGGATGGGGGTGTGATTCAGCAGAAGGTGAAGGTGGGCACCATTCATAACAGAGGTTTGGGAGAAAAGGAGGGGAGCAGATGCAGGTTGGATGTTTACGCGGGCGTGACGTTGAAGAAATGGCCGACCACGGCAGTAAGCCCCATGGCCAGTACGCCCCAGAACGTGACACGAGCGGCGGCTTTCAGCACGCTGGAGCCGCCCACGTAAGCCGCCAGCCCGCCTAGGGCCGCTAGAAATGCCAGTGAAGTAATGGACACTGTCCAGGTCAGCTGCTGCACCGGCGACACCAGGATGACCAGTAGCGGCAGGGCCGCCCCTACCGTGAACGTGCCGGCCGAGGCCAGCGCGGCCTGCACGGGGTTTGCGGCGGCCGTTTCGGTGATGCCCAGCTCATCGCGGGCATGGGTGCCGAGCGCGTCGCGGGCCATGAGCTGCTTGGCCACTTCGTCCGCCAAGGATTGGGTCAGGCCCCGCTCTACGTAGATGGCGGCCAACTCGCGGTGCTCCGCCGCTGGGTCAGCGGCCAGTTCGGCCTTTTCCCGCGCCATATCGGCCTGTTCGGTATCGGCCTGGGAGCTGACGGATACGTACTCGCCCGTGGCCATCGACATGGCTCCCGCTACCAGCCCGGCCACGCCCGCTACCAACACGGCCTCGCGCGAGGCGTTGGCGGCCGCGACGCCCACCACCAAGCTAGCTGTGGAGATGATGCCGTCGTTGGCCCCGAGCACGGCGGCGCGAAGCCAGCCAATGCGGTGGGTGCGGTGGTTTTCGTCGTGGCGCATGCAGTAAGGGTGTTTAGGGAATAGGTTAATACGTTGGAATACTGCTCAACTGGTTATACGGCCGAGGTGCGGTGGCAGCTATAACCCAGGTTGTGCAGTAGTGCTACTGACTCGCGCAAGCCGGCCTTCGCAGCTGCTAAATCAGCGACGAGCTAGAAACGCGGCCACGCCCAATGCTACGGCCGCCGCCAGCCCAAATGGCAACGCTGGGCCACCCAACTGCCAGAGCAGGCCCGCGCCGGTGCTGGCGCCCAGTGCGGCCAAGCTGCTCAGACCGCCCAGCGTACCCAGGGCAGCGCCGGTATCGGCTGGCGCGCAGAGCGTGCTGACCCAGGCCTTGCTCACGCCTTCGGTGGCGGCCGCATAGAGGCCGTAGAGGGCAAAGAACCCGGCAAAGACCCAAGGCCCTTGCGCCAGGGCTACCCCGCCATATACCACCGCGAAGATTAGTAGGCCCCCCACCAGCAGGCGGCGCGGGCCGAGGCGGTCGGCCAGGTGCCCCAGGGGCCAGGCGCTGAGCACGTAGGTAAAGTTATAGAGTACGTAGAGGCCGATGACGCCGGTAGCCGATACCCCACGCTGGCGGGCCAACAGCAGCAGGAAGGCATCGGCGCTGTTGAAGAGGGCAAACACAAGTAGGGCCCCTACCACCCGACGGTAGGCGGGCGGGGCCTGTCGCCAGTAGCGAAACGAGGCCCAAAAGGGCATCACCGGCCGGCCGGAAGGCACGGCCCGCCGTTCCCGAAGCGCGAAGGTGATACCAACGGCCAGCGCGCCTGGCAGAAAAGCCCACAAAAACAGCGGGCGGTACTGACCGGGGTGCGCGGCCAGCCAGGCCAGCGCGGCCAGGGGACCGAATACGGCCCCGAGCGTATCCATTGAGCGGTGGAACCCGAAGACCTTACCCCGGTCGGCAGGCGTGGTTTCGTCGGAGAGCAGCGCGTCCCGGGCGCCCGTGCGCAAGCCCTTGCCCAGGCGGTCGAGGGTGCGGGCCAGCAATACCCAAAGGGGAGTGGCCAGCACCGCCAACATCGGCTTGGAGAAGGCACTCAACCCGTAACCCCACTGCACGAAGGGCACGCGGCGGCCCAGCCGGTCGCTCCACTGGCCGAAGTAGCCCTTGCTCAGGCCGGCCACGGCTTCGGCCAGTCCTTCAAGCAGACCGATGAAAAATACGGAGAAGCCAATGGACTGCAGATACAGCGGCATCACCGGGTAGAGCATCTCGCTGGCCAGATCGGTGAAGAGGCTAATGAGCGAGAGCAGCCAGACGGCGCGGGTAAGGTAAGTCATCGGCGTGGGTTACGAATGCAATAGTAACAAAAGGGGAAAAGCCAATCACCGTGCCATAAATAGGCTAAAAAAGCATTAATAAATAAGCTAAAAAAGCAACAATAACAGGCGCATTTGCGTTTAATAAGTATAAGCAACGCACCTAAAACAGCTTGATAATCATGGTGTCAATGCCCCTTTCCCCTGCTTGTGCGCTCTTGGTTTCCTCAGCCCGCCGGAACCTGCGCGAAGTGCTCAATCACCCCGCCTTTAGCCCCGAGCGCCGCCAAAAGGCCGAGCCACTGCTCAGCGCCTGCACCGATGCGGCCCAGTTGCTGCGCTGGAAGCTGCTGGCCTTGCAGGAAAGCGAGGCATGGGAAGATGCCCAATTGGCCCGCGAGGACCAGGAGCTAGGCCCGGCTGCTCATCCTGATTACCTCTACTAACGCTTTTCTCACCACTTACCCCGCCTTTGGTTTATGAAAAATGCCCCCGCTGCCGCCCCCCGCGCCGATGTGTATGACATCATCACCAACCGGATTATCCTGGCTTTAGAAAGCGGCGTAGCCCCGTGGAAACAGTCGTGGAACGCTGCCCACGGCGCTCCCCGCAACTACCGCAGTAAGCACGTGTATCAGGGCATCAACGCCCTGCTGCTGGCCATGCTCCAGCACGAGCAGCCTTATTACCTGACCTACAACCAGGCCCGTGAGCTGGGCGGCCAGGTGCGCAAGGGCGAAAAAGGAATGCCCGTGGTGTTCTTCAAGGTATCGAAGAAAGAGGACGCCCAGGGGAAGGAGAAAAAAGTGGCCATCCTGCAGTATTCCACCGTGTTCAACATTGCCCAGATTGACGGCGTGGCGTGGAAACTACCCGAGCCGGTGCAGCGCGAGCATACACCCGAGCAGGCTGCCGAGCAGATTGTGACCGGTTACGCCGGTGGCCCCCGCATCTGTTACGCCGGCAGTGAGCCCCACTACCGCACCAGCACCGACACTGTGACTGTGCCCGAGCCGGCGAACTTCCACACGCCGGAGGATTTCTACACTACTCTGTTTCACGAGTTGGCCCATTCCACCGGCCACGCCAAGCGTCTTGACCGGGCCACCCTGACGGAAAAGGCCGCTTTTGGTAGCGAAACCTACGCCAAGGAAGAGCTGGTGGCCGAGTTGGGCGCCGCCTTCCTGAGCAACGCCGCCGGCCTGAACCTGGCCGTGACCGAACCCAGCACCGCCGCCTACCTGGCCAACTGGCTGCAGGCCCTGCGCAATGATAAGCGCCTGATTATTTCTGCCGCCAGCCAGGCCCAGAAGGCCGCCAACCACATTCTGGGCATTGTGTCCAGCTACGAGGCCGACAGCGCCGAAGCCCTGCCCGAAGCAGCATAGCGGGGGAGAGGGCACCGGCTGGCAACCGTCAGCCGGGGGCCCGGCGCGCCAACAAAAGGAAAACACCCGGCCCCGAAGCCAGCGGCCCCAAGCTCCGCTGTTTCATCAGTCACCACTTACTGCCTCATCATGTCCAGTTCTTCCGCTTCCGTCGTCCGTCAGCCTACCCTTAGCCCTACCGCCTGGACAGGGGAGCCGCAAGCCTGCCCGGCGTGGGTGGGGTTTCCCAGCCTGGCGGGCTTCCCGGCCGGGCTGCAGTGGTCCGGCCGCGGCCAGGTGCCGGCCATTGGTGACCGTGTGCACATCTAGGAGAGCATCAAAAAGTGTGGGGCAGTGGGGAGGTAGCTGTCTTGCGGGTTAACTTGGGAAACTCTCCTTATCCGTGAAAGCGATGCGCCAGCCAGCAGTTGCTGCTCCTACCGTATCTGGTACTGACCGGCTGCAGGCCGTCTACCAGCTCAAAATTCATCTGCTAGGCATCAGCCCGCAAATCAGCCGGCGGGTGCTGGTGCGGGGCGACACGACCCTGGCCGAGCTGCACCACGTCTTCCAAGTGGTGATGGGCTGGGAGAACTGGCACCTGCACAGCTTCCATCTCTGGGGCAAGGACTACGGCATCTGCTACGCGGGCGGCACGTGGTTTACCGACGATGCCCGGCGGATCCACTTGGGCGATTTCGAGTGGCGGGTCAAGGACCGGTTCACGTACACGTACGATTTTGGCGACTACTGGCAGCACCAGGTGCGGGTCGAGAAAATACTGTCTGCAACGGCGTTAGCGGCCCACCCGGTATGCATCAGTGGCCGCCGGGCCTGTCCCCCAGAAGAGGTCGGTGGTCCCCGCGGCTACGACCAGCGCACGCTCGACCAGTTCTCGTGGAGCTACGAAGCCGTGGACCGGCTGCTGGCCGGCGAAAATATCTTCGCCGACGACGTGCCGACCTGGTTCTGGACCTACCGCCCGGAGCACTTCGACAAGGCACAAGTCAATGCCCGCTTGGCCAAAGTGTATCAACTTAAGGGTAATCCCGATTTCCTGCTTTCGCAGGGCGGCTACGACTACTTCTTCGCGGATGTGACGTCGTGAAAACTGTATCAGGAAAACCAAGTGGTTTCGTTGATACAGCCCAGGTAGCTTTGCACGATGCAACAGGCGGTTATTTTCGTGCGCGTCTCCAAAAAGGAGCAGGACTACCAGCGGCAGGTGGAAGATCTGCGCGCCGTGGCCCAGAGCCAGGCCGTGCAGGTCGTGGCCGAGATTGCGGAGAAGATTAGTGGGGCGAAAAGGAATCAGGAGCGGGAAGGGATTCAGCAGTTATTGGCGCTGAGCCGCCGGGGCGCCATTCAGAAAGTGTTGGTCAGCGAAGTCTCGCGCCTGGGCCGCTCCACGGTGGAAGTGCTGCAGATTGTCGAAGAACTGACCCAATTGGGCATCAGCATCTACGTCCAAAACTTCGGGATTGAAACCCTCAAAAACGGCAAGCGGAATCCGGTGGCGCAGTTTATGTTCACCCTGCTGGCCGAGTTTGCCCGCCTGGAACGCGAAACCTTGCGCGAGCGCATTCTCTCCGGCATGGACGAGGCGCGGCGGCAAGGCGTCACGATTGGTCGCCCCGTGGGCGCAACGGAGGAAAAGGCCGTCTTTCTAAAAAAGTATGCGGCTGTCGCCCGGCAGCTGCGCGCGGGCCAGAGCGTACGTAACACGGCGAAGCTGTGCGACGTGGCCATCAATACGGTGCGTAAAGTGAAAGCCATGCTGTAATCCTTACCCCCCCAGTCCCATGAACTTCAAATTACAACTGGTGGCTTGTCAGTCAGAAGGCGACGAGCCTACCCTCGAAGACGTGTTCACCTGGAGCCGGGAGGACCTAAGCTTAGCCAACGTGGGCCTGACGCTGGCCGAATCGAAAGCGCTGCTGCAACGCCTTCAGTAAAAGATGATTGCGCAGCAGGTAGCGGTACACCTGCAGGCGCAGCAGCCCAGCGGGTTACGCAAGAAAGGCAGCTACCCGCTCCAGCTGAAAACCTTGTTTGGAAACGTTACAGTGGATAGCCCGCGCTACTATCTGCCTCCCACCGAGGCGGGGCCTAAGACTTTCAGCCCCCTCCAGCACCTGTTTCCGCAGCACGTGACGCCGGAGCGGCTGTACCTGGAAACCAAGTGGGCCAGCCTGATTCCCTACCAGAAAACGGCAGATTTGCTCCACGACGTGCTGCCCCTGAGTGCGAAACTATCGGGCACAACCGTCCAGCAGCACCTGCACGCCGTGGTCGAGGCGCAGGAGAAGCAGCTGCCGCAGGAAGTGGCCCCTTTTCACGGCGTTTGCCAGCGCGACCGCGAGGCCTTGCCGTGCCCGCCCCGCCCGCTGGTGGTCGGCCTCGACGGCGGCTACGTCCGGCACTGGCACAAAAAAGGCTGTTTCGAGGTGATTGCGGGCAAAAGCATTCCAGCCGAAGGGGGCGCCAAATGCTTCGGCTTCGTGCAGGAAGTCGATGCCAAGCCGCGACGCCGGGTATTTGAAGTCCTGCGTTCGCAGGGGCTGCAAGCCAATCAGTCGGTGGAATTCTTCACGGACGGCGCCGCGGTGCTGCGGTCGCTGACCAGTTATTTGAGTGCGGAGTCCACGCATATCCTGGACTGGTTTCACCTGACCATGCGCCTGACGGTGCTCCAGCAATACGCGCTGGGATTTGCTCAGGTCGACGCGGCCGGGGGAAAAGCGCTACAGGACGGCTTGACCAGCATCAAATGGCACCTCTGGCACGGCAACGCCCAGCGGGCCCTGGAGAAAATACGGGACCTGGACGACGCCCTCGCCGTACACCAGGACGACCCGCTCGTGGCCCGGAAATACAGCAAGTGTAAGCCGCTGGCCCGGCTACTGGCTGATTTTCATACCTACGTGGAGCAGAACAGCGGCTTCATCGTGGACTACGCCGAGCGCCAGCGCTACGGCGAACGCGTCTCCACCGGCTTTGTGGAGTCGGCGGTCAATCAGGTGCTGGCCAAGCGAATGGTGAAGCGCCAGCAGATGCAGTGGACCAAGAAAGGCGCGCACCTGCTCGTGCAGGCCCGCACCAAGGTGCTCAACGAGGAGTGGGAAGACTGTTTTCGGCAGCAATACCCCGGCTTCCGGACCCTGCCAGCGGAGTCCCTACCGATGGCCGCTTAACCCCACTGCCCCACACTTTTTGATGCTCTCCATTCTTCCGTGCCCATGAAATTACTTATCGTAGAAGACGAGCCGGAGCTGACGGCCAGCCTGCTCAGCCACCTGCAAGACCAGCAGTACGTGTGCGAAGTGGCCACCACTTTTGCCGAAGCCGAGGAGAAGCTGTTGCTCTTTGAGTACGACTGCGTGTTGCTGGACCTGACCCTGCCCGGCGGCGACGGCCTGGAGCTGCTGCGCCAGCTCCAGGCCCGCCAGCAGGCCGATGGCGTCATCATCACGTCGTCGCGCGATGCGCTCGACGACCGCATCACCGGCCTGCGCCTCGGGGCGGACGACTACCTGCCCAAGCCGTTTCACCTGTCGGAGCTGAGTGCCCGCATCGCAGCTCTGGTGCGGCGGCGGCGCTTCAACGGGTCGAACCTGGTGCAAGCCGGCCCACTCACGGTAGACGTGCTGGCGCGCCAGGCCACGGTGCGCGGGCAGCCGTTGCTGCTCACGCGCAGCGAGTACGACCTGCTGCTGCTGCTGCTCGCCAACCAGAACCGGGTGGTCATGAAATCGACCATTGCCGAGCATATCTCGGGCGACATGGCCGAGCATTTCAACTCTTACGAGCCGGTGTACACCCACGTCAAAAACCTTAAACGCAAACTCAGCGAACTGGGCATCGGCGACAGCCTGCGCACGGTGTACGGGCTGGGGTACCGTTTTGAGCTGCCTTCCGCATGAAGCCGGCGCGTCCCGTAAAGCTCCTGCTGCGCACGCTGCGCGCGCAGCTGGTATACGCCGGGCTGGTTTCCCTGGCCGGCACGTTCGTCTTCTATTTCGTGCTGCAGCAGCTTTACTACGCCGACGTGGACGAGGCGCTGCTGCTACGCCGCGAGGAAGTAGTCCGAAAGCTGCCGTTGGTGCCGCGCGCGCAGGACCTTGCCCTGTGGATGAAGCTTGACCGCGACCTGGTCATCCGGCCATTGGGCCGGGAGCCTGCCGGGCCGGAACGCATAGCAGGGGAATTGCGCTACGACTCGCTGGCCAAAGAGATGGAGCCTTACCGGACGCTTACGACTACGGTGCGCTACCACGGCCACCCCTACCGGCTGGTGCTGCGCAGCTCGCTCGTGGAAAGCGAGGACCTGTTGGCGGCCATTGGGGTGGCGCAGGCGGGGCTGCTGGTGGTGCTGCTCGGCGGGCTGGTGCTGGTGCAGCAGCGCGTGGCCCGCCGCCTGTGGCGGCCGTTCTACGAAACGCTGGCCCAACTGCGTCGCTTCCGCCTCGACCAGCGCGTGCCGGTGGAGCTGACGCCGTCGCCCACACTGGAATTCCAGGAGCTCAACGCCGCCCTGACCGACTTGCTTACCCAGCATCGCCGGCTGTACCACAGCCAGAAAGAATTCACCGAGAACGCGGCGCACGAGATGCAGACGCCCCTGGCCGTGCAGCACACCAAGCTGGAGCTGTTGGCCCAGCAGCCCAATTTGGGCGAAGCGCAAGCCCAGCACATCGGAGCCTTGCTGGACGTCACGCAGCGGCTGGCCCGACTGAATCGCAGCCTGCTGCTGCTGGCTCGTCTCGAAAACCAGCAATTTACCGCCGACGAGGAAGTGGACCTGCGGCGGGTGCTGACCACCATTGTCAAGCAATTACAGGAAGAAATCGAAGCCGCGCAGTTGAACGTGCAGCTCGCGGCCGACCATCCCGTGTGGCTGCGGGGCAACTCGACGCTGCTGGAGATTTTGGTGAGCAACCTGGTCGTGAACGCCATCCGGCACAACCAAACCGGGGGGGCAATTGCGGTGACGCTCACGCCGCAACGCCTGACGGTGGCAAATACCGGACGGGCCGCGGCCCTGCCCGCCGGCCGGGAATTTGCCCGCTTCCGCAAGGATGCCTTGAGCGCCCCCGGTGGCGTCGGGCTGGGGCTGGCCATTTCGCGTCAAATCTGCGACACGTGCGGCCTGCAATTAGCCTACGACTTCGAGGTGCCCAACTGGCACCGCTTCACGGTGAGTTGGACCTGAGCCCTTTCTCCAGCACTTTTTATGCAAAATTCAATAGGCTGGGGAGCACTCAGCATGCTGCTGGGCCTGGTGGCAAGTGGCTGTCAATCGAATAGCCGAGCCGACCAGCCGACGGCTGTTGCACGGCCCGTGAAAGCACTGCTTTACCTGGAGCGGACGATAGCACTGCCCCAGGTAAAAGGTGGGTTCGACCTGATGGCCCTGGATGCCGCCGGTCAGCGGCTATTCGTAGCCGCCGAAGACAATCACAGCGTCGAAGCAGTGAACGTGGGCACTGGCCGCGCCCTGGCCAGTCTGCCCGGCTTTGCGGAGCCCAAGTGGGTGGTGTACCGGCCCGAAGGAAATTGCCTGTTCGTCTCAACGGGCGGCGACGGGCGCGTCACCGAGCTGGACGGTGCCACGTATCAGCGGGTACGTACCTATGCCTTCCGCGAGGCCTGCAACAACCTGCGCTTCGACAGCGCGGCGCACCAGTTAGTTGTGGGTGTGGGCAAAAGCTTTGGGGCCCTTGGGCTGCTGGATGTGGCTCACCACGTCAAGACCGGCGAAATCCCCTTGGCGGGCTACGCCAAGCAGTTCGAGCTGGACGGCCGGCGGGTATACGTCAACGAGCCGGCCCTTAATCAGGTCGAGGTGATTGACCGGCAAACCCGGAAAAGCATCGCGACCTGGCCGGTCACGGGGGGAGGCCAGAATATCCCGATGGCGCTGGATGGTGCGCACCACCGGCTTTTTGTGGCCTGTGCGCCGGGTCGGCTGGTGGTGTTCGCCACCCCGGGCGGTCGCCAGGTGGCCAGCTTGCCCATCAGTCCCGGTGCCGACGGTATTTATTACGACGGCCGCCGGGCGCAGCTCTACATCTCCTGTGGGGCCGGGACGCTGGAAATTGTCAAACAGCAAACGCCTGACCGCTACCAGCTGAGCCAGTCGCTGCCTACGGTTAAAGGAGCCGGCACTAGCTTGTATTCTCCGGTGCTCGACCGCCTCTTTCTGGCTACTCCCCAGTCCGCCGGCCATGCCGCCGCCATCCGCTGCTATAAGCCCGATTGAGTTAATCAGCCACAACATTTCCGCCGGTAGCCGCCGGCAGCACCTTGGGGTAGCCTGCACGCTTCGCTGTCTAGGCCGCTGCCTGCCTAACCGTCCACGGTAGCACGAGGGCTGAGACGACACGGCACTCAACTTTCGCTCAGAATGCGACGCTAATTTTCGCCTATTGCTCAACGCTGAGTCTCGCGTGGCTGTAGCCAGCATCATTGAGCGGGTTACGCTTCGGTCAACTCTTCCCGTTATGCCAATGGTGCCGTCCTCTTTGTTTGCCAACGTTCTGACTCGTGCCTGGATGGTTGGCCTGCTGTGTTTCAGTACCAAGGCTATTTGTTTGGCGCAGGTACTACTACCGAAAGACTCCTCTTTGAGCAGGACGGCGACCATACCAACCACCGTAGGCCCCCGCAATCCTTTCCGCCCCACGTTGCGGCAGTTAGCTGTGCCGGCGCTACTGTTGGGAGTGGCCACCCTGGGTACCGAGGGCGTGGACGCACTGGAAACGGACGAGGCCATTCAAGCTTCCGTCAAAAGGCACTTTCCTCGTTTTGAAACCTCTCTCGACGACCAGCTGCGCCATATGCCGGCCGTGGCCACGCTGGGCCTGAGCCTGGCCGGTGTGAAGGGCGTGCACAGCACCGTTAATCAGGGCGTGATTTTCTTCCTGGCCTACACCATCAACAACACCCTGACCAGCAACCTAAAAAATCTGGCCCACGTCGAGCGGCCCTACGGCAACCAGGACTACAGCTCCTTTCCCAGCCAGCACACCAGCGCCGCGTTTGCCGCCGCCACCTTCCTGCACCGCGAGTACGGCGGCCGGAGCATCTGGTACAGCGTGGGCGGGTACTCGGTGGCCACGGCCACGGCGACCATCCGGGTGCTGGGCAACAAGCACTGGCTCTCCGACGTGCTGGCCGGCGCCGGCGTGGGCATCCTGTCTACGGAGCTGGCCTACTGGGCCTACCCGCTGGTGCACCGGGTGCTGCTGCGCGGCCTGCAGGACCGGGCCATGGTGGTGCCCCTTTACAACAACGGCGCGCTGGGAGCCGCCGTGTGCCTGACGCTACGCTAAGCCGTTCTGCCCCGAATGACATGGTGGGGACTTTGCAGCAGAAGCGGCTCAGCGGGAAAGTTTCTCCAGCGCCGCTTTAAACTCGGACGTGTCGTACTCGGCCATGCCATCGTGGCGGGCGGCCACCTGCCCATCGGGGCCGAGGATGACGGTGGAGGGAATGGAGTTGGAATCGAACGGCGCGGGCAGGTTGCCGGTGCGCAGGTACACCGGAAAGGTGTAGCTCTGGCTTTTAACGAACTTCCGGGCCTTGGCCGCATCATCGTCGAGCGAGAGCATTACGAAGGCCACCTTCGCGGGGTCCATTTTTTTATACAGGGCTTCGATGCCGGGCATCTCGGCGCGGCAGGGCGGGCACCAGCTGGCCCACAGGTTCACGAACACGACTTTGCCTTTCAGCTCGCTCAGGTTAACTGGCTGGCCGTCGAGGGTGACCATCGGCAGGTTGTGGGGATAGGCGGTGCCGCTGGTGAGCACCACCGGCACCGCGGCTGGAGCGGCGGGCACTTCGGCTTTCCAGAGGCCGGTGGCCAGCAGGCCGCGCTGCACGCCGCCGAGTACGATAGGCCGCAGGGGCGTGAACAGGACCAGCGCGAACAGGACCCAGGGAAGCCACTGCAATAAGTTCTTACGGTTCATAACGGGGGCTTAAGGAATTGGCCGGGGCCGCCGCGCGGCCCTTGGGGCGCTTGACCCGGGAGCAGGCCAGCGAGAAAAAATGAACTTGCTGGAACAAAGATACGGACAATACTTGTAAGCATGAACAAATGTTCATACATTTGTTCAACCTATGACGACCGCCGCTTCCCCCGCCCCCATTGAGCTTGGCCTCGACATCGAGAAGATGGAGAAGGTGGCCTTTATTCTCAAGACCACGGCCCACCCCACCCGCATTGCCATCGTGCAGCTGCTGGCGGCCACCGACAGCCTGTCGGTGTCGGACATCAGCGAAAAGCTGAACGTGGAGCAAAGCCTGCTCTCCCACCACCTCACGGGCATGAAGCTCAAAGGCATCCTGAGCAGCTCCCGCGAGGGCAAAAACATCTACTACGCCCTGAAAATGCGCGAAGTCATCGACGTGATTCAGTGCCTGGCCGCGTGCACTTTCCTATAGGAATCGCGGCTTTTTTTGCCGCAATACATGAACACCCTTTCATAAATTCATACATCCCCCGCTCATGCTCCATTACTTCGGCTACTTCGCCGCCATTTTCATTGGCCTTTCGCTGGGCATCATGGGTGGGGGTGGCTCCATTCTCACAGTGCCGGTGCTGGTGTATTTGATGGGGGTGAGCCCGGTGCTGAGCACGGCCTATTCGCTGTTCGTGGTGGGCTCTACCTCGGTGGTGGGGGCTTCGGGCTACTTCCGCAAGAGGCTGGTGTCGCTGCGCACGGCCATTGTGTTCTTGCTGCCTTCGCTGGCGGCGGTGTTTCTGGTGCGCAAGGTGCTCATGCCGGCCATTCCGCACGTGCTGTTCACGATGGGTAGCATCGTCTTTACCAAAGACCTGCTGGTGCTGGTGGCCTTCGCCGTGCTGATGGTGGTGGCGGCCACCTCCATGATTCGCAGCAAGCAGGCCGTTGAAGTGCTGGGGGAGGAACTACACCACAAGCACACCTTTAACTACCCGCTCATTCTCACCATTGGCCTGGTGGTGGGCACGCTCACGGGCTTTGTGGGGGCGGGCGGCGGCTTTCTCATCATCCCGGCCTTGGTGCTGGGGGCGCGCCTGCCAATGAAGCTGGCCGTGGGCACATCGCTGGCCATTATTGCTCTGAACTCGCTCATTGGCTTCACAGGGGACCTGAGCGCGGGCACGCCCATCGCCTGGCCGTTTTTGCTGGGCTTCCTGGCCTTTGCCCTCGGCGGCATCGTGCTGGGCACCTACCTGGCCCGCTTCATTCCGGGGGCCAAGCTCAAGCCCGCTTTTGGCTGGTTTACGCTGGCCATGGGCACGTTTATTCTCACCAAGGAGCTGCTGTTTCACCACGCATAACGCTTCCTTTTCCGCCTTCTCACCTCCCGATTCTCTCACCCGTTTTTTCGTTGCTTCCCATGAAAATCGAACAGTTTGAAGACAAGGGCCTGGCCCACTTCTCCTACGCCATCCTGAGCGAGTGCGCCCGGGAAATCGTGCTGGTGGACCCCGCCCGCGACCCGCAGCCCTACTACGACTTCGCCCGGCAGCACGACGCACAAATCGTGGCCGTGCTCGAAACCCACCCCCACGCCGATTTCGTCTCCTCGCACCGCGAAGTTGCGCAACATACCGGCGCGGTTATCCGCGTGAGCAAGCTGCTGGGGGCCGAGTACGCGCACGAAGCGTTTGACGACGGCGACTCGTTCACGGTGGGCAAGCTCACCTTCCGGGCCCTGAACACGCCCGGCCACTCGCCCGATTCGGTGAGCACCGTGCTCATCCGGGAGGGCCGGGACGTGGCCGTGTTCACGGGCGACACGCTGCTCATCGGCGACGTGGGGCGGCCCGACCTGCGCGAAAAGGCCGGCAACCTGACCGCCAAGCGCGAAGAGCTGGCCAAGCAGCTGTACCACAGCACCCGCGAGAAGCTGATGACGCTGGCCGACGACGTGCTGGTGTACCCTGCCCACGGTGCGGGCTCGCTCTGCAGCAAGGCCACCAGCACGGCCAGCAGCAGCACCATCGGGGCCGAGAAAAACGGCAACTACGCCCTGCGACCCCAATCCGAGGAGGCCTTCGTGCAGGAGCTGCTGGCCGACCAGCCCTTCATTCCCAAGTACTTCGGCTACGACGTGGACCTGAACAAGGCCGGCGCGCCCGACTTCGCGCCCGGCGTGGCCCGGGTGCCGCGCCTGGCCGTAGGCGAGGCCCTGGCGGCCGGCGTGGTCATCGTCGACACGCGCCCCGAAGCGGAGTTCAAGCGCGGCCACCTGCCCCAGGCGATTAACATTCAGCAGGGGGGCAAATTTGAAACCTGGCTGGGCTCCCTCGTAGGGCCGACGGAACGGTTTTACCTCCTGGCCGCCGACGGGGCGGTGCTGGATGATGTGATTCGCAAAACGGCCAAAATTGGCTACGAGCCCCTGATTCTGGGCGCGCGGGTGGGCTCGCCGGGCCACGAGGAAACGATGCCGGCGCTGGACGTGGAAGCGTTTCGCGCCCACCCCGACCGCTACACCGTCGTGGACATCCGCAACCCGTCGGAGCACGCCCACGAGCCGCTGTTTGCCGGCTCGCTGAGCATTCCGCTGCCGGAACTGCGCGAGCGGGCCGGGGAAATTCCGACCGGTAAGCCGGTGGTGGTGCACTGCGCCGGCGGCTACCGCTCGGCGGCGGGCAGCAGCATCGTGGCCCCGGCCCTGCCGGGCACGTCGGTCTTCGATTTGGGCGAGGCCGTAAAGTCTTTTCCCGTGCTGGCCGGGGCCGTTCACGCCTAAGGCCTGACACCCCCGTTTAATCTATTTTATTCTTTCCCATGTTCAATTTCCTGAAATCCTCCGCCCCGGCTTATCACAACCTGCCCCCGGCCCAGTTTTCCACCGAAATCCGGCAGCCCGGCGCGGTGCTGCTGGACGTGCGCCGGCCCGACGAGTTTGCCCAAGGCCACCTGCCCGGCGCGGTGAACATCGAAGTGACTGCGCCCGATTTTGCCCAGCGCGTGGCCAGCCTCGACCAGCAGGCCCCCACCTACGTGTACTGCCGCAGCGGGGCGCGCTCGGCCAAAGCGGCCGACCAACTGGCAAAGGCCGGTTTCACACACGTTGCCAACCTGCTCGGCGGCGTGCTCGACTGGCCCGAGCCGCTGACCACGCGCTAACGCATAGGCCGCTCACAATTTCTCTCGTGTGCCCCGCTCCGTCGAGCGACCGGGGCACTTATTAGCGCTTGATTTATGCTTGAACTTCTGCAACAGCCCTGGCCCTGGTACGTGGCCGGGCCCCTCATCGGCCTCACGGTACCGGCCCTGCTGCTCGTGGGCAACAAGGCGCTGGGCATCAGCTCCTCGCTGCGCCATATCTGCGCCGCCTGCGTGCCGGCCGGCATTCCGTTCCTGCAGTACAACTGGCGGGCCGAAAGCTGGAACCTGATGTTCGTGCTCGGCATTGCGCTGGGCGGCTTCATCGGCTACCGGCTCATGGGCCACCCGGACGTGGTGGGCATCTCGGCCGAAACCGTGCGCGACCTGAAGGCGCAGCTGCACCTGACGGACTTCTCCGGGCTGCTGCCGCGCGAGCTGTTTGCGCTCGATAACCTGGCGAACTGGAAGGGCTGGTTCTTTTTGGTGCTGGGCGGCTTTCTGGTGGGCTTCGGCACGCGCTACGCGGGCGGCTGCACCTCGGGCCACGCCATCTCGGGCCTGTCGAACCTGCAATGGGTGTCGCTGGTGGCCGTTATCGGCTTTTTTGCCGGCGGTTTGCTGATGACCTGGCTGATTTACCCGCTGCTGTTTTAATACGCCCCATGAAATACCTCAAGTACCTGGTGCTGGGCACACTGTTCGGCATCATTCTCACCAAAAGCGAAGTCATCAGCTGGTTTCGGATTCAGGAGATGTTCCGCTTCCAGGCTTTCCACATGTACGGCGTCATCGGCTCGGCCGTGGTAGTGGGGCTGATTTCGATTCAGCTCATCAAGCGCAATCACCTGAAAACCCTCGGTGGCAAACCCATCGTGATTGCCGACAAGAAATTCAGCCACGGCGTCTGGATTGGCGGCCTCCTATTCGGGTTGGGCTGGGCCATTACCGGGGCCTGCCCCGGCCCGTTGTTCGCGCAGCTGGGCAGCGGCGTGCCGGCGGCCGCAGTCATGATTCTGGCGGCGCTGGCGGGCACCTGGACGTACAGCGCGCTGCGCGAAAAGCTGCCTAACTGAACTGTTACCGACCACTCGTCACGACCGCTCGCCTTCGCCCAGCCGGCCCAATGCTTCCTGCCGTTAAAGGCGTTGCCTACGTTGCCGTTCTAACCCCTGCCCTTCTATGACCACCCTCACCGGCCGCCTTGATGCTGCCCCTTACCGCACCGCCATTTCCCTGGAACGGGGCCGCACGCTGCTCGCCGATGAGCCCGCCGACCGCGGCGGCCAAGACCTGGGTCCCTCCCCGGGCGAGCTGCTTGCCGCCTCGCTCAGCGCCTGCACCTGCATCACGCTGCGGATGTACGCCGACCGCAACCAGTGGCCCTTGCGGGACATCGAAGCCGTGGTGACATTTGAGCGGGACGAGCGGCAGGTGATTACCCGGCTGGACGTGGTGCTGCGCCTGCAGGGCGAGCTCAGTGACGAGCAGCTCCAGCGCCTGCTGCGCGTGGCCCACCAGTGCCCCATCCACAAAACGCTCATGGCGGCGGTGCCACTTTCGGTGCAGCTGGCCGGCTAGCGGAGGAAAACCCGACCGCTGGCGGGGGTATAAGATGTTCGTTGTAATCAAGCAGAGCTACAAGATGCCCACTCAACTCGGTTTGCGCGCCAACTGGCGGCAGTTCGCGCTGCTGGTGCTCGTCAACGCCTTCGTGGGCGGCATGGTGGGGCTGGAACGCACCATTCTGCCCCGGCTGGCTGAGCAGGAGTTTCACCTGGTGGCGCGCTCGGCCATTCTGTCCTTCATCGTGGTGTTCGGCTTGACTAAGGCCGTGGCTAACTACTACGCCGGCGCCTGGGCCGGGCGGATGGGACGCAAAAACCTGCTGGTGCTGGGCTGGGCCTTCGGGCTGCCCGTGCCATTGTTGTTGCTCTGGGCCCCGAGCTGGGGCTGGGTGATTTTCGCCAACGTGCTGCTGGGCCTGAACCAGGGCCTGGCCTGGTCGAGCACGGTGGTCATGAAAATGGACCTGGTAGGGCCGAAACAGCGCGGCCTGGCCATGGGCCTAAACGAGTCGGCTGGCTACCTGGCCGTGGGGGCTACCGCCTTTGCCTCCGGGTGGCTGGCCACGGAGTACGGTCTGCGCCCTTATCCGTTTTATCTGGGCATTTCCTTGGCGGTGCTGGGGCTGCTGGGCAGCCTGCTGGTGCGCGACACCCGAGTTCACGTGGCCCTGGAAGCGGCGCAGGCCCCCGCCACGCCGACCGGCCCCCGCCTGTCGTTCTGGGACGTAAGCTGGCGGCACCCCAACCTGGGCTCCGTGACGCAGGCGGGCTTAATCAACAACCTCAACGACGGCTTGGTGTGGGGCCTGCTGCCGCTGCTGCTGGCCAGCAAGGGCTTCACACTGACGCAGATTGGTACGGTGGCGGCCGTGTACCCGGCCGTGTGGGGCCTGGGCCAGCTGCTGACGGGCCCGCTGGCCGACCGGCTCTGCAAGAAAGACCTGCTCTTCTGGGGTATGCTGCTGCAAGGAGTCGTGCTGCTGGCCATGCTGTTTACCGACACCTACCCCGCCTTTGTGCTGCTGGCGGCGCTGCTCGGCGCGGGCACGGCCCTGGTGTACCCCACGTTTCTGGCGGCGGTGGCCGAATACGCCCCGGCCCCGCAGCGGGCGCGCAGCGTGGGCATCTTCCGCTTCTGGCGCGACATGGGCTATGCCATCGGGGCGCTGCTGACGGGCGGGCTGGCCGATGCGTTCGGGCTCCCAGCGGCGCTGGCGGCCATCGGGGGCCTCACGGTGGTTTCGGCGGTGGTTATTCAGCGGCGAATGTCGTGCGCGCCCAAGGCCAATGCCTCAGGGGTGCCCCGTTCCTGCCCGGCACCCACGGCGCCGGAGCAGCCGGTGGTGACAGGGCCGCGATGGTCATTTCAACCCCGAGCAGGTTGGGACTTGACGCTCAGCTAAGCGGCCTCAGTTCTCGCCCAGCTGGCAGGTGGCCAGTTGCCGGCGATGTACCCGAAAGCGCCACAGGCCGACTGCCAGCACCAGGGCCGCCACGGCCAGCGCCGAGTAGCCCAGCCGCCCGCCCCGCTCGGGGTGAAATTGCAGCAAGGCCAGCCCAAAGCCCACCAGTGCCAGACTGGTGCGCACGTAGGTCAGCAAAGTACGCTCGTTGGCCAGGCGGGTGCGCTGCAAGGCCAGTTGGTCCGAAAGAGGAAGTGAAGGGATGGGAGTTGTCGCAGACATCAGAACAGAGGGAGAGACTACGCAAGGGTAATGGCATCGCCCGGCTCGCCCAGGCGATGAAATACGATACCTTGCTTTTCGAAATAGGGCCCGTAATTCTCGTAGCGCTGCTGCACGAAGAAGGGCTTGAGGTAGCCATCGTGCACCGGCAGAATCTGCCTGGGCCGCATCTTCAGGGCAAAGTCGGCCACTACCAGTTCCGTGAGGAAGGGCGCGGTGACGGGCAGCACTAGCAACTCTATCCCCGCAAACTGGAGAAGGTTCCCAGCGAAGGAATCGGCGGGGTTCAACACCTTGCCATTCACCAGCCAAGCCGTCATTTGGGGCAGCGGGCTATCGAGAATGGCCTCGTGCTGCACCGGGATGGCCAGCAGCTGAAACGCGCCTAAATCCAGCGGACCTTCCTCGTGAATTTGCACCGTCAGACCGTGCGCTTTCAGTTTGGCGGCCACTTCGCGGTTGGAAACGATGACGGCCTGGCGCAGGGCCACGATTTTCTGCAGCGCTTCCACGTCGAGGTGGTCGGGGTGGTCGTGGGTGATGAGGACGACGGAAACGTCCTTGAAAACCTCGGGCTTGACCAGGCCTTCGTTGAAAGAAAACTTGCCGGGGTCGAAGAGGATTTGCTGGCCGTCCAGCTCGAACAACAGGCAGGAGTGGATGTATTTGGTGATGCGCATGGCGTTGGGAAAGGCAGGCTGTTAGACAAGTACGCGCCGCTGGCCGGCACGTTCCCAATTGGTTCAGTCGCCCAGCCAGCGGTCGGCCACTAGGCCCAGGGCGTAGTTGAGCTGCACGAGCAGCAGCAGGATAGCCCCGGCATACACGCTCACGAAGCACAGCCCGGCCGCCGCCGCGTAGAGCACCTGCATCAGCCCGATGCGGCGCACCAACGCCCGACTCACGGCCGCATCCACGGCCCGCAAGAGGCTGTGCCGCTCGGCGTAGCGGTAGCTGCCCAGCAGGGCCGCTCCCACCAGCAGCAGGTTGGCCCAGTACACCAGCACCGCCCCGCGCAGGGGGAAATGGGTGGTGAGAAACGCCGTGGAAAACGTCAGCAGCCCCACCACCAGCAGAAAGGCAATGTGCCACCAGGCCAGCCGCCGGTCGCTGTGCTCCAGGTAGGTGAACTGCGTACTCTGGCACACCCAAAAGATGCCCAGCGACAGGAACCCCAGCACGTAGCCCCCGATGCTGGGCAGTAGCTCCAGCAAGGCCGGCCCCACGTCGGCCTCGGTGCGCACGAGGGCGGCGGCCGGCACCCGCAGGTTGAGCACGAGCAGGGTCATGGCGATGGAAAACACGCCGTCGCTGAGCGACTCGATGCGGCGCAGGTTTTGGGCCGCCACGGCGGTGTAGGCTACGGGCGGGGCGTGCGGCGCGGCCACGGGCTAACGGGGCGAAGCCGTCCGGCGGTGGTCCCGCTTGTCGTCTTTTTTGACCAGCTTGGGCTCTTTGCTCAGGCTTTCGCCGTGCGTGACGTGGCCGTCGTGCCGGGCGCGCCGGTTTTCGCGCACCATTTTGGCGTCGACTTTGCCCTCTTTTTTGAGCATCTTATCGCCCTGCTGGGCGTGCGTGGTCAGGCTAAGGCCCAACAGGGCGAGCGCGGCGGCGAAGGAAAAACGGCGGGTTGGGGACATCGGAGCAGCGAAAAAGTACGGGGTTAAATGTAGGGCCTGGCCCTTTTAGTAGCGGGAAAACCAGGTGGTTTCGGGGGAAATTATTCTCCGCGGGCCTGGCTTGGCAGGGCCTGCTCCTGCGGCAGGTTCGACTCCGGGGTTTGGGAGAAGGGCACGGTTTGGGGGATGAAGTCGGCCGCTGCGCCGGGCTTGCTGTAGTCATAGGGCCAGCGGTACACGGCCGGAATTTCGCCCGGCCAGTTGCCGTGGGGCGTGTCCACGGGCGTGGTCCACTCCAGCGTGGTCGAGTTCCACGGGTTCTGGGTGGCGCGGCGGCCCCGCCACATGCTGTAGAAGAAGTTGAACAGGAACACGAACTGCGCCAGGAATACCACGATGGCCGCCAGCGAAATCAGTCGGTTCAGGTCGGCAAACTGCGAGAACATGTCGAAGCCCGTCCAGGAGTAGTAGCGGCGCGGGAAGCCGGCAATGCCCAGGTAGTGCATGGGCATGAACACCAGGTACACGCCCACGAAGGTGAGCCAGAAATGCAGGTTGCCCAGCTTCTCGTTCAGCATGCGCCCGAACAGCTTCGGGAACCAGTGGTACACGCCCGCAAACATGCCGAAGAAGGCCGCCGAGCCCATCACCAGGTGAAAGTGGGCCACCACGAAGTAGGTGTTGTGCAGCTGGATGTCGAGCGTGGCGTTGCCCAGCACGATGCCCGTGAGGCCGCCGGCCACGAACAAGCTCACGAAGCCGATGCTGAAGAGCATGGCCGTGGTGAAGCGGATGTTGCCCCGCCAGAGCGTGGCCAGCCAGTTAAACGTCTTCACCGCCGAGGGCACGGCGATAATCAGGGTCAGGAACATGAACACCGAGCCCAGGAAGGGGTTCATGCCCGTCACGAACATGTGGTGGCCCCACACCACGAACGAGAGCAGCAGGATGCCCGCCAGCGAGCCAATCATGGCCCGGTAGCCGAAAATGGGCTTGCGGGCGTTGGTGGCCAGGATTTCCGACACGATGCCCATGCCCGGCATAATCACGATGTACACCTCGGGGTGCCCCAGAAACCAGAACAGGTGCTGGTAGAGCACCGGCGAGCCGCCCTGGTTGCTGAGCGCCTGCCCGGCGATGTAGATGTCGGAGAGGAAGAACGAGGTGCCAAACGAGCGGTCGAACACGAGCAGCAGCAGCGCGGCCAGCAGCACCGGAAACGTGAGCACCCCCAGAATGGCCGTCATCAGAAACGCCCAGATGGTGAGCGGCAGCTTGGTCAGGCTCATGCCCCGGGTGCGCAGGTTGAGAATGGTGGTGATGTAGTTCACGCCGCCCAGCAGCGTGCTCACCACGAAGAGCACCATGCTCACGAGCCAGAGCGTCTGGCCCAGGCCCGAGCCGGCAATGGCCTGCGGCAGGGCCGAAAGCGGCGGGTACACCGTCCAGCCGCCGGCCGCCGGGCCGGTTTCCACGAAGAGCGAGGCAAACATGACGGCGCTCGACAGGAAGAAAAACCAGTACGAGAGCATGTTCATGAAGCCCGAGGCCATGTCCCGCGCCCCAATCTGCAGGGGAATGAGCAGGTTGGAAAACGTGCCGCTGAGGCCCGCCGTGAGCACGAAAAACAGCATGATGGTGCCGTGCATCGTCACCAGGGCCAGGTAAAACTCGGGGTTGAGCTTGCCCTCCACAATCCAGTGGCCCAGCACCGGCCGCAGCCACGCCATCGAGCCTTCCGGCCAGCCCAGCTGCAGGCGAAACAGCGTGGAGAGCGTGCCCGCCACCAGCGCCCAGGCCATGCCCGTGAGCAGGTACTGCTTGGCAATGGTCTTGTGGTCCTGGCTAAACACGTAGCGAAACAGCCACGACGGCGTTTCGGGGGCCTCATGGGCCGTCGCAGCATCGGCTGCGACGGGCACGGGAACCGCTAGGGAGCCCGCAGCGGGGTCAGGCAGGGGCATAAGGGGGAAGTCAGCCATGGCGTACGGCGATAAAAGCGTGAAACACAAAGAGACTGGTAACCCGGCCCGCCCGGTGCCCGGCCGTGAGCAGCCCTATTCCCAGCCGTGGCGGCGGAAAATGCCGTGCCCCTCGGTCGACTGCAGAAAGGCCACGAACTGCCGGGCCGTGGCCGCCTGGGTGGTGCGCTGGGTCAGGGCGATGGGCGTGCCCCGGTACACGCGCTGGCCGCGTGGCAGGCGCACCAGGGCCGAGCCAGGCAGGCGCGGCTGCCAGGAGGCGTAGGTAATCCAGGCGTCGTAGTCCTGGGGCTTTTGCTGCCAGAGGTCCACGGCCTCGGCGCTGGTTTTCACCGACGTTTTGGTGTTGTGCTGCAGGTTGGCGATGAGGGCGCTGCTGCGGGCCATGTCCTCGGTCATGCCCATCTGGCCGGCCCCGTTCACGTCGAGCAGGCGCACGCCGGGCCGGGCCAGGTCTTCGAGCCGCTTGATGTGCAGCGGGTTGCCGGCGCGCACCAGCACCGCCGACTCGCGGGCGTAGAGGCTGGTGCGGCTGGCTTCGTCGAGGAAGCCGGGGTGAGCCAGCGCCGTTTGGGTGAGCATGTACTCGGCCCCGCCGTACACCACGTCGGCATCCTGCTGGGCCTGTTCGAACCACTTGGGCTCGGGGCCGGCCGTGACCTCTACCGCCAGGCCGGTTTGCTTGGTGAAGGCGGCAGCGCACTCCTTCATGGCCGTGGCCGGGCCGCCGGGGCCGTACACGTGCAGGGTTTGGGCGGCGGCCGGCGCGGCCGCGAGCAGAGCAGGAGACATGAGCAATAGCGCGAAGCGGCGGAGCAGGGTGAGCAGGGACGTTTTCATGGGTAGCAAGGCGTTACTTAACGGGCGGCAAAAAGCCGTATTTCTGGTACACGGCCTGCCCGGCGGGGCTGTTCAGGAAGGCCACGAAGTCCTCGGCTGCCTTGGCGTGGGGCGCGGCTTTCATCACCCCGGCCACGTAGTTGGCCAGGATGTTTTCCTTGGCCGGGATGGCCACGGTTTCCACCGGGTGGCCCAGCATTTTCTGATAAAAGGCCTCCGTGTACCACACCGGGGCCGCGTCGGACTGGTCATACAGCACCCGCAGGGGCGACTGGCGGTGGTGAATCTGGGTCAGGTAGGTGCTGCCGGCTTTCACTTTGGTGGTCATCACGGCCGTTTTCAGGGCCGCGCCGCCGGCCTTCTCGTACGATTCCTCGATGCGCTTGCCGATGCCTTCCCATTCGGGGTTGGGCATGCTCACCCGCACCTCGGGCCGGCCCAGGTCGCGCAGGCTGGTCACCTTCTTGGGGTTGCCCTGGCGCACCAGGATGGCCAGCCGGTTCTGGGCGTAGCTGGTGGTGCGGGCAAACCACTCCGGCGTCATGTCCATGCGGTTTTTGCCGGCCGCGTACACGTCGGGCTTCAGCTCGATGCGCATATTGCCCAGCACCAGGCTACCCTGCGCAATCTGCTGGGCCAGGATGCCGGGCGGCAGCGTCTCCACGAAAATCCGCACGTACTCGGGGTGGGCCTTGCGAAATTCCTTCAGCAGGTCATCGAGCACCATGAACTGGTTGCCCCCGAAAAACACCACCAGCTGCGGGTCCACCACGTCGCCGTAGAGGTCGGGCGCATTGTCGATGCCCGGCACCGTGAAGGGCACCCCGGCCTGAAACGGCGCATTCCAGGGCGGGTCGAAGCGGTGGGCCGGCTCGGGCGGCGTGGGCTTTTGGGTGGGCATGGTCTGGGCGGAAAGGGCAGCCGGGGCGGCCAGTGCCAGCGCCAGCAGCAGGTGCGGAAGGAGTTTCATGGGGTTGGGGTAAGGAAAGCGGAGAAAAGCACGAAAGCCGCGGGGAGCCCGGCGCTTACGGGTGCACCAGCGACCAGCCCTGGGCCTGGCGGATAATCAGCTCACCGTTGCCGCTGGGCACGTAGGAAATCAGGGGCAGCAGCTCGTCCTTGCTGATTTTCCTTTCCTTCAGCGTGTTTAGGCACTGGGCCAGAATCACGCCTTTCTGCTTGAGGGCCGTGAGCTGGGCTTCGTAGGGCTGGTCCTTGCGGTAGAGCGCGGTGCCCCCGCCGAAGGCAATCAGCTCCACGGTGAGCTTGCCTTTCAGCCGCGTATCCTCCAGCGCGTTGCCGATGTTGCGCAGCGTCTGCTGGATGAGCTTGGGGTCGTCGCTGTCGAGCTGGTAGATGACGTGGTACTGGGCCTGGTCGGCCGTAGCCCCCTGGAAGGTGCCTTTCTGAAAGGCTTCGCGGTCATTCATGGCGGTGGCATTCGTGGTGGCGGTTGTCTGGGCTCGGGCCGAAAGGGTGAGGCCGGCGAGCAGCGCGGCGGTCAGCAGCAGGTGTTTCATGGGAATTGGGGTAAGAGCACCGGCCGAACGGGGTGCGGGTTGCGTGAAAACGAGAGGCGATGATGGACTTGAGCAAGGCTACTCGCCGCCCTTCCTGCCCACTTCCATCGCCGCGTAGGGACCAAACTGGTGTTGGTGCTGCGTGAACTGGTCGGTGTAGGGCGGGTAGGGGCAGTCGGCGGGCTTCTTTTTCAGGTTGGGGTAATCCTTTTCCAGGTGGGCCATGCGCGGCCGGGGCAGCGAGTTGATGTAGGCCGCCACGTCGTAGGCGGCATCATCGGTGAGGATGGTGTGCTCGGCCGTGGCCCCGAAGGGCATGTTGGCCTTGATAAAGCGGGCCGCCGTTTGCAGGCGGTGCATGCCGGCCCCGTCGTTGTAGCTGTCTGGCCCCCACAGCGGCGGGTACTGGTAGCCATCGGCGGCCAGCGTCCCATTCAGGTGGTCCTGGCCATTGGCCCCGTGGCAGCTGGCGCACTGCTGGGCGAAGACGATTTTGCCCTGCCCCAAATTCGCCTCGCGGTTGGGCATGGTCATTTTCACAAAGCCCTGGCCCTTCACCTTCTCCCCCACCGGCACCTGGCGGCCCAGCCATTTCATGTACGTCACCATGGCCTTCATTTCCTTCCCATCCAGCGGCAGGGGCCGGCCGTTGAGGCTGCGCGTCATGCAGCCGTTGATGCGGTCCTCCAGGGTGCTGATGGCATCCTCGCGCCCTTTGTAGGTGGGGTAAATGCCCCAGATGCCCACGTAGGGGGCCGAAAACGCCTTCTGGCCGGCCTGCAGGTGGCAGTTCTGACAGGCCAGGTTGCTGCCGGCCAGCCGCAGGGCCGGGTTGGCCACCTGCGGGCCGAGGTAGTGGGCGGTGTGGGCAATCAGCTCGTAGCCGTAGCGGATGAGCTGGCCCTCCGGGTCGGGCTTCACGCTATCCAGCAGAAAGCGGGCGGGCAGGAAGAAATCGGTTTTGCCCGCTTCGGCCCCGCTGGCGACGGCCGGTTCGCCCGCGGCGGCGGCCGTCGTCGTGGCTGGGGCATCAGCCAGCAGGTCGGGTGTTTTGGGGTTGAAGATGACGACGTAGGCCGTCACGGCTACCACCAGCACCATCAGGGCAATCACCCAGGTCAGCAGGCCGGCGATTTTGATGAAGGCCTGCTTGTCTTCCGGCTGCAGGCGAGGCGAGGGGTCGGGAGTGGTTTCCATGAGGCCAGGGAGAGAGGTGAAACAGGCGGCAAAGGCCAGCCAGCGCGCAAAACATATTGTTTTACGGAATGCAGACAGTCAATGAGTTAAATCGGACAAAGCAGGCGCTACCATTCGGCCGCTCTGCCCCGGTTAGGCAGCTATACCGTGTGTAGAATCACGTAGAGCGAGCCGGTCGAAATCACCACCCAGAGCAGGATGCCCAGCACGTAGGGCTTAATGCCCACCGAGCGCACCACCTTGGCCGACAGGCCCGCGCCGATAAAGAACAGCGTCACCGTGAGGCCGATTTTGGCCAGGTTCACCATCACCGGCCCCAGCGGCTTGGCGGCGGGCACGAAGGTATTGACGAGCATGGCGGCGATGAAGCCGAAGATGAAGTAGGGAATGGTGATTTTGACGCCTTTCTGCTTGAAAATCATGGCCGTGCCGATGGCCACCGGGATAATCCACAGGGCCCGGGCCAGCTTCACGGTGGTGGCCACTTCCAGGGCCTGGTTGCCGTAGGCCGCCGCCGCGCCCACCACCGAGCTGGTGTCGTGGATGGCAATGGCGCACCAGAGCCCGAATTGGTTCTGCGTCATGGCCAGCGCGTGGCCGATGGGCGGGAAGGCAAACAGGGCCACGGCATTGAGCACGAACACCGTGCCTAGGGCCACCGACATTTCTTCGTCCTTGGCCCGCAGCACCGGCCCGATGGCCGCGATGGCCGAGCCCCCGCAAATGGCGGTGCCGCACGAAATCAGGTGCACCACGTGCTTGCCCAGCCCCAGCCAGCGGCCCACCACCAGGCCCAGCAGCAGCGTGCCGAAGATGGAGACGACCGTGAAAATGATGCCCTCCTTGCCGGCCTGCACCGCCGCGTGGGCGTTCATCCCAAAGCCCAGCCCGATAACCGAGAACTGCAGCAGCTTGGCCGTGGCCTTTTTGGTTTGGGTCGTGAAGGGGTTGCCGATGGTCTGGGCCAGCACCAAGCCCAGGGCCAGGGCAATGGGTGGCGAGGCCCAGGGCGTAAGGCAGAACACGAAGAACAGCACGAACACCACCTGCTTCAGCGTAAAGTCCTGCCCGAACAGCACGCGGGGCGTGTGCAGGTGGCGGAAGACGCCCGTGGTTTCGTTGAATTCGGGAGCGGCCGGCTCCTGCGCCGGAGCGGGAGCAAGCGGCGAATCGGGGGCTTGCGGAGTAGCGGGATGAACCGGGAGTGCCATGAGCGGGAGGGGGTTGTTTCTGAGGCAAATATACGGCGACCCCTACGCAAAGGATTATCCAATAGTGTTATCCCGCATAACCAAAAGTTATTTGTGCCCTCAGCAGCCCATCGGCCGCGTACTGACTTTAGGAGCCAGCATAGCCATCCCACCGGCTAAAACGCCAACGGCCGGCCCGTAGCGCACGAGCCGGCCGGTGGCCATCAGTAGCGGGCGGTATTGGGCTTACAAGCCGGTTTGCTCGTCGTTCAAATCATAGACGTCGCCGCCGGCCATGCGCGGGTCATCAAGCGCATAGGCGGCTTTCTGCTCGCCGGGCGTGCCGTCTTCGGCCGCCTGCACCGCCTCCGTCGCTTGGTTCTGCTCCACGTGCCCGCGCTGCTGGCTGGGGTCGGCAATGGCTTCGGGCATGCAGTAGTGCTCGGTAGCAGCGGCGTGCTGGCCCCGAAACTCGCTGAACTCGTCGGGGTTATCGTTCGAGCCGTCGTTGGTCGGGGCCTGGTAGTGGCGGGGCGCGTGGGGGTCGGCCGGGTGGCCAAAGTCGCCGTAGTGCGGGGTGCCGTCGTGGGCGGCCTGCTCGTCGGCGGGCTGCTCATTGGTGGGGGTGGGCTGCGGGGTGTTTTCCATGAGGGTAAGCAAGTAGGATGAAGAGATGCGAACCACCCGGTCCGCGCTACGCTGCAATGGTACGTGAGCGGCTGCTAAAGTGGTATTACCAGCGGATACCGAATGGTTATCCGGCATCACCAACCTTTATTTAGCTCCCTTGAATTGCCCCTGCACGAAGCTCAGAAACCGCTGGGCCGGCCGGGCCAGCACCTGTCCCTGCACCCAGAGCGCCTCGAACTGCCGGGCCAGGTGCAGCCCTTCGATGGGCACGATTTCGAGCAGCCCGGCTGCCACCTCGCGGTCCAGGGCCCGGCGCGAGACGAAGCCCAGGGCCGCCGGTGCCGCTTCGAGGTAGCGCTTGATGGCTTCCGTATTGTCCAGGTAAAGGGCTACGGGAAGGCTGCTCAGCTTGATGTGCTGGGCCCGCAGGGCAAATTCGAGGATTTCCAGCGTGCCCGAGCCCCGCTCGCGCAACACCAGCGGGTGCGCCAGGGCTTCGGCCAGGGACAGTGGTGCGGCGGGCGGGCCGCCGGGCGTGGCGCGGCGCACCGCCACCAGCTCGTCGGGCAGCAACAGCTCGTAGTGCAGGTCGTGGCTTTTGGTGCGGCCTTCGACAAAGCCCAGGTCCAGCTCGCCGCGCAGCAGGGCGTCGGCAATGCGCTCGGAATTGGCGTTCAGGAACGAGAGCTGCACCTGCGGGTAGCGGGCCTGGAAGGCGGGCAGCAGCCCCGGCAGCACGTACTGGGCCAGGGTGGTGCTGGCCCCCAGGCGCAGGCGGCCGGCGGCCTCTTCGGGGTCGCGCAGGGCCAGGAGCTGGTCTTCGAGCTGCTGCTGGGCGGCGGCGGCGGCCTCGGCATGGGCGTGGAGCAGGCGGCCGGCCTCGGTGAGGCTCACGCGGTTGCCGCGCCGCTCCAGCAGGCGCTGGCCGTACTGGGCTTCCAGCTCGCGGATGTGCTTGGTGACGGCCGGCTGGCTCACAAACAGCTCCTGACCGGCCTTCGTGAAGCTCAGGTGCCGGGCCACGGCGGCAAATACGCGCAGACGAAAATCGGACATGGGCGCAAAGTAGGGTGTTGTTAAACAAATAGGGGAAAACCTCCGACTCGGCGCTACGCCGGTTTGCTCGGTGGCTGCCAGGTGCTGATCAAGTCTATGTCGAACGGGGCGTCGGCCGGCAGGGGCTGGTCGGAGAAGTCGTACTCGCCGTGCAGGTTCAGGTGGCGGTAGGAGAGCACCGCCGAGGGCGAGAGCGTGGCCAGTGCGGCGGCCTGCTGGTCGGGCGGTAGCCCGGCCAGGTGCTGGGAGAGGTGCAGGTAGTTCCAGCAGATGATGGCGTTCATCAGCAGGCGCTTGCAGGTGTCGGCCACCAACTGCTCGGAGCGGGTGGCGGCGTGAAACTCTTGGTTGCGCCCGTGCCAGACGGCGTGGGCGAGTCGATGAGCGCTTTCGCCCTTGTTGAGCTGTTTCTGGATGCGCTGGCGAAGCTCCACCTGGTCGACGTAGCGCAGCAGGAACTCGGTTTTGACCAGCCGGCCCAGCTCTTTCAGGGCCCGGTAGAGCGGGTGCTGGCGGGCGTAGGAGTTGAGCCGGCCGAAGAGGCGCGAGGCCTCGCTGTGGCGCAGCTTCAGGGTGACGACCAGGCGTAGCACCTCATCCCAGTGCCGGGCGATGCGCTCGGGGTCCAGGCGCGCGTCGGGCAGCAGCGTCTGGCCGAGCTGGCGGTGGGTGGACACGGGTTCCCAGCTGTAGAGCTGCTGGTTGGTGAGCTGGCGAATGCGCGGCTCGTAGGCAATGCCCAGCAGGCGGGTCACGGCGAAGATGACTTCGGTGTAGCCGTGCGTGTCGGTGCTGTGCACGTCGGTGGGGCGCTGGGCGTGGCGCAGCAGTCCCTCCAGCAAATGCGTGGCCTCGCGGTCGGCGGCGCTGAACACGGTCGAGTCGAAGACCAGCAACGTCTCGTCCACGTAGGAGTAGGCCGTCAGGCCGCGCCGGTTGCCGAAGTACTTGAACGAGGCGCTGCCGGCCAGCGAATCCACGGCCAGGTCGTACTTCTGCCCGTCGCTGCTGCTGCGGAGCACGTCGGGCGAGAAGCGGAACGCCTCGCGCAGGCGCAGCTGTCGGGTGAAGTCCAGAATCAGTTCGTTGGCCTGGCGCAGGTTGTCGAGCGTGAAGTGGGTGCTGGCCAGCCGTTGCAAGGCGGCTTCGTCCACCTGCGGGGCAACCTGGGCCAGGCGGCGTAATCCCAGGTTACAGCCGAGCCCTACCAGCGCGGCCAGCAGTTGCGACAGCGGCGGCGGGGTGCGGGCGTGTTTGCTGGGCAGCGAGCTGAAGGCTGTGTCGAAGCCCGTGAGCCGTGCCACGCTGGTGAGCACTTCGCGCAGGGGCACCACCCGGTGGCGGGGAAACAAGTGCGCCGGCAGGCGCGGCTGCTCGGCCGGCAGCCGGGGCGTGGTCAGGCGGTAACGCCCGGCCGGGGTGCGGTGCGCGTGCGGGTTGGCTGCCTCGGTCAAGTGGGCATTCGTGGCGGCGAACTGCGCCCGCAGTTGCTCCTGCATCGTCGCCTGGACTGTGGCAAAGTCGCGCCAGGCCCCCAGGCCGGCCTGTTCCAGCAGCGCCTCGCGCTGCCTGGCCCACTGCGCGGCCGGCAGCAGGTAGTGCTCGAAGGCGCGGTACTGGTAGCAGCAGGTGAAGTTGAGCTGGCCGGACTTGACAGCGGCGGCCATCTCCACCAGCAATAGGGCTTTGTAGAGGGACGTACGCAACCGGCCCTGGTCGTCGAGCACGTGGGCGCGCTGGGCCAGGGAAAGAAAGGCCATCGGCACGTGGGCGCCTAGTGCCCCGTCGTGCTGCTGGTAGTGGCGCACGGCCCGCCCGAGCTCAGCGTGGGTGGTGGCTTCGTTCACGACCAGCTCCCGCACCAGCGTCCCGAGCTTGGTCTGCAGGCGCAGCGAGGCGGCGGCCAGCGCTTCGTAGAACAGGGCCTCGCCGGCCTGCTGCTCGGTGGCCGCGCGCAACTGCTCCAGCTGCTGGTGGTCTTCGCGGAGCTGCGTGGCCGTAACCTGGTGGCGCTGCAGCAGCGCGTCGATGCGCTGGAGCTTTTGCTCGGCCGGCACGTCGGGCACGTCGACCAGGGCGCGAATCTGGGTCAGGGCTTGCAGGTGCCGGTAGCCGCGGCCGGTGACCTGGCTGGTCAGCTGCTGGGTGGCCGTGCGCTGGTGGTAGAGCGTTTCCTTGACCTGCTCGCGGCATTGGTTCACCACACTGGTTACGGTCTGCAGCAGCGTGTCGACCAGCGCATCGCCCAGTTCGTAGTACTGGTGCACCATGAAGCTGAGCAGGTAGAGGTAGCGCCGCTCGTCGCGGCGGTAGAGCTGCGCGGCCTGGGCCCGCAGCACGTACTCGGCGTAGTAGGTGATGGCCTGGTCCGACAGGTGCAGCCGCTGCCAGAGCGGCTGCAGCTGCGCGAAGAGCTGGCGCAGGGCGGCAAAATGCGTGACCCGTTCGCGGATTTCGCCTGCGCGCAGCCCCTGGCGGATGCGTTTGAGGAAGGTAAGCGGGTAGCGCCGGTCGGCCGCCGTCTCACGCGGGTCCTCCGCGTCGGCGTCGTCGGCGGCCAGCAGCCGGTCCAGCAAGCGCTGCTCGCCGGGCTGCAGGTGCTGCTGCACGCGGTGGAGCAGCCGTTTCTCAAACGCGAGCAGGGCCCGCGTGATGAGGTCGGCCAGCGTGTTGTAGGTGGGCAGCTCCAGCCGGTGCTCGTGCAGAAACAGCACCAGGTAGTCGAAGACCGTCGACGGCTTGAGGTGCTGGCTGCTCAGGCGCACGGCCTCCTGGTACAAACGCTCCGTGGCGGCCGCCTCGAAACGCGCAATACCCAACTGCTCGCACACGAGCTGCTGGTGGGCGTAGTACCGGGCATCGGCGTAGCGAAGCGGGTCAAAGCCGTCGGGTTCCAGCCCCAGCTGCTGGGCCACGTACGCCACATCGGCCGCGTGGTAGCGGGTGGCCACGTAGAAGCGCTGGCTAATCTGGGAGTAGCCCAGTTGCAGCACGAACCCGACCCGGTTGACCGGGGCCAGCATCCGGGCCAGGTGCGGCTCGGCCCACGCGGGGACGGCAAAGACCCGCGCCTGCTCGGCCGCCGGTACCAGCGGGGGCTGCTCGTAGAGGTCCCGCTCCTTTCCCAGGTGAATCCGCAGGTGCGTAGCCATAAGCTACCCAAAAGGCGATGGTGTAAACGACCGTTATTTCTACCCACCAATGATAGCGTTAACGTCCATGTAAAGGTATCGAAAACCGGTACCTTTACGAAGCGCATTTACCTTATCGCTAACCGGCCCGTTTTGCCCATGCTAGTTGGCTACGTCCGCGTCTCCACGAGCGCCCAATCGGCCGAGAGCCAGAAGAGCCTCATCGCCCGCTATCTGGTCGAGCACCGCTGGACCCTCGACGAGTGGATTGAAGTAGAAATGTCTTCCCGCCGCACCGCCGGGCAGCGCCGCCTGCCCGAGCTGCAGGCCAAGGTTGCTGCCGGTGACACGGTCATCGTCTCCGAACTCTCCCGGCTGGGCCGCTCGCTGCGCGAAGTGCTGGGCCTGATTGAAGAGTTGATTCACCAGAAGCGGTGCCGGCTGATCCTGGTCAAGCAGGGCCTGGACCTGGACCCGCAGAATCACCGCGACATGACCCACAAAATCCTGCTCACCATTTTCGCCATGCTGGCCGAGCTGGAGCGGGACTTCGTGTCCGAGCGCACGAAGGAAGGCTTGCGGGCGCGGCGCGAGCAGGGCATCGTGCTGGGCAAGCCCAAGGGTGTGGTGCAGCCCTCCATGTACGACGCCGACCGCGAGCGGATTCTGCACCTGCACGCGCTGGGCGTACCGCTCACCACCATCGTGGCCGTGCACCTGAAGTACGGCAAGTACCTCTCCCTGAAAAACTACCTGGCCAAACTGCAGCGGTAACCGAGCCGAAATGCCGCCCCCTAACCGGACGACTCGGAGGTTTTACCCTATTTGTTTAACACCACCTAAATTACCTATATAATTATAATTTTTTTATATACTATGCGCCGTATGGGGTCTCTTTGGGAGCCAGCAGCCTATAGAAGAAAGCCTGCGGTCTGGTTGAGAAAAACGATTTCTCCAGCCAAACGCTAGCAGCTCAACAGCGCTAGCTTTCTTCTGCTTTTGCGAACCCAACTGATTCACGAAAAAACTGCGGCGATACGGCCGTATTTTTCTTGAAGAAGCGGCTGAAATAGTATTCATCCCCGAAGCCCAGCGCGAAGGCGATAGCCTTGACGGATTGACTGGTTAGGTACAGTTCGCGCTTGGCCTCCATAATGATTCGCTCCGTGATGAGTTGGCTGAGCGTCTTCTGATAATGGGACTTGACTAGGCGCGTTAGGCTTCGGGCGGGAACTCGTAACAGGTCGGCATACGCCCCGGCCGTGTGCAGGTGGCGGTAGTGCGTATTAATGGCATCTTGAAGTTGCTGCAGGAGCCAGGGCTCCCGGCCAGACGGGTTCTGCTCGGTGCCTAACGCGGGCTGTGCAGTACGAATACGGATAGCTTTCAGCAAAAAGAGCTTCAGATATAATACGATGGACTCTTGTTGGGCTACCTCTTGACGCCGTACTTCCTCTTGCATCACAGCTGCCAGGGCGGCAAATTCACGCACCGCCTCTGGTGTAACCGGGAAGAAGGGCGGCTCAAAAATGGTGTTGAACAAGATGCCATTGCTAGCTACCTCCTGCTGATGCCGGTAGATGCAGAAAAAGTCGGCATGAAAATCCAGGACCAGGCCCGCTACAGCGGTGCTGGCTTGGATAGTGTAAGGTTGGTACGGGCCAAAACAACACAGCGTACTGCCAGCAAACAGGTAGGTGGCAAAGTTGGCGCGTAGCTCGCCGCTGCCCTGCGTAAGCAGAATGAGGGAGTAATAATTATTGCGTTGTAAGTAATTAAACGGGGTGTCGTCGCTAAAGGAGTAGCTTCGAAACGCTAGTTCACCCGTGTGCGGATGAGTTAGCAGGAGACAGTCAATCGCCATCGCGTGAGGAGAATACTAGCTAGCCAACTGGACGAACTGCCCGCCAGCCCCTAAAGCGACCCATGCCTGGGCATAGGTCGCTTTAGGGGCTGGTAATTATTTGGCAGCCAAGATAGCTACTTGTTCAATGACAGGCGGCACGGCCAGCAAGTCGGCCGCATGGGCCATCAACGCAGCGGCAATAGGGCCGTTAAGATGCGCCTGCCGGCCTGCTTCATCCGGAAAGGTATCAAAGATACCGAAGGTGGCCGGCGCCAGCTGAATAGCATACCAGGTTATGGTAGCCGGCTCTTGCTGAGCCAGGGGCAGAGCGCCCGTCAAAAACTCGAGTACTGCCTGCTCTTTACCGGGCTTCGCTTCGAGCCGGACCAGCAATCCTACATTCTTCATGGAAGTGGGGGTTGGGTGAATTGATATAACAAAGGTACTGCCTCTCTGAAAGGATTAACATGGACGGACGCAACTAGTGGCTGGACAAAAAGACCATATCCTCAGGATTCTCTACTAGCGAGAGAACATGACAAAGGTCCCTCGGCGGCCTACCCCCGTGCATTATCATAGGGGAAGAAGTGCGGGCGGTGAGGCCTGAAAACAAGGTGTTGCCCCAGGGGCTAGCGCTTTATAGCCAGCCAAATGAAATGAGGAGGCCGCCCCTAAACAACTCGGCGAGGTGCCTGCGAATGCCGGGCCAGGGTACGCCACGGCTGCCGCCGCACCCGTCGGCCTCAGCGCCCGGTAACAACCAGCCCCAGACTAGGCGGAGGGGACTAGCACTATCCTCGCAAAGTACTGCATAATCCTAGCAATCTTATGATTTGGCGCAACCGTCCAGTAGGGAGCCTGGTTCATACGGCAGCCTGCTACCCCGGCTGGCCTTGCTACATTCCCACCTTATTCCCCTCCACACCCATGGGTATTTCCCTCGAACAGGCGCAGGCTGCCGTGCAGGCAGCCTACCAAAAATCGCTCGAAATAGGCGTCAAGATGAACATTGCCATCGTCGATGCCGGCGCCAACCTCGTGGCGTTTGCCCGCATGGACGACGCCTGGCTCGGCTCACTCGACATTTCGATTAAGAAGGCTAAGACGGCCCGCTTCTTCGATATGCCCACCGGTGACCTTGGCCAGGCCAGCCAGCCCGGCGGCCCGCTCTTCAATATTGAGGTCTCGAACGGCGGCCTCATCACCTTCCCCGGTGGCCTGCCCATCAAGGACGGCAGCGGCAAAATCATCGGCGCCATTGGCGTCTCGGGCGACACGGTCGAGAACGACCATACCGTAGCCGAAGCGGGCTCAAACGCCGTGGCCGGCCAGTAAGGCAGCGTTCTCCATGTTCAGGAAAAAGCGGCGGGCCTGGCTGGCTGGGCCCGCCGCTTTTTCCTTTTATTCTCTAAAACCACCCAACTCAATATGGCTAGCAACAGAGGCGTTGTTTACCTGGGCCCCGGCAAAGTCGAGGTGCAAAGCATTGATTTTCCTGAGCTGAAAAACCCCAAGGGCAAGAAGATAGTCCACGGCGTGATTCTGAAGGTCGTATCCACCAACATCTGCGGCTCCGACCAGCACATGGTGCGCGGGCGGACCACGGCCCCCGCCGGCCTGGTGCTGGGTCACGAAATCACGGGCGAAGTCATTGAGGTAGGGGCCGACGTGGAATTCCTCCAGGTGGGCGACCTCGTATCGGTACCCTTCAACGTGGCTTGCGGCCGTTGCCGCACCTGCAAAGAGCAGCAAACCGGTATCTGCCTGACCGTGAACGAGGGCCGCGCTGGTGGTGCCTACGGCTACGTGGACATGGGCGGCTGGGTAGGCGGCCAGGCCGAATACGTCATGGTGCCTTACGCCGATTTCAACCTGCTCAAGTTTCCCAATAAGGACCAGGCGATGGAAAAAATCCGCGACCTGACCATGCTAAGCGACATTTTTCCCACCGGCTTCCACGGCGCCGTAAAGGCGGGCGTGGGCCCTGGCCGCACGGTGTACGTGGCCGGCGCGGGCCCGGTGGGCCTGGCTGCCGCCGCGTCGGCGCAGCTGCTAGGGGCCGCAGTGGTGATAGTAGGCGACATGAACAAAGCGCGCCTAGCGCACGCCCGCTCGTTTGGCTGCGAAACGGTAGACCTGAACGAAGACGCCAGTCTGGCCGAGCAAATCACCCAGATTTTGGGCGTGCCCGAAATCGACTGCTCTATCGACTGCGTGGGCTTTGAGGCCAGCGGCCACGGCGCGCAGGCCAAGGTAGAGGTGCCGGCTGCCGTGCTCAACTCGCTCATGGAAATCACCCGCGCGGGCGGTGCCATCGGCATCCCCGGCCTGTACGTCACTGACGACCCCGGCGCCAAGGAAGCCGCTGCCAAAACCGGTAACCTGAGCATTCGCTTCGGCCTAGGCTGGGCCAAGAGCCACTCCTTCCACACTGGCCAAACGCCCGTGATGAGCTATAACCGCCAGCTCATGCAGGCCATTCTCTACGATAAAATCCAGATTGCCAAGGCCGTGAATGTGGAAATTATCAGCCTTGACGACGCGCCGAAAGGCTACGCGGAATTTGATAAAGGCGTGGCGCGCAAGTTTGTGATTAACCCCCACAACCTGATTCCGAGCACCAAACCAAAAGTCAAAACCGAAACGGCCGCTGCCTAGGTAGCTCACCTGCTCAGCTCTCAGCCGGACTGTCTCTAGGGGTGGTCCGGCTGTTTTGGTAAGGCAAAGGACGTTTTTTGGCTGGCGCGGATGGGGGAGGCGTTTGCCAATGGCCGCCCCCGGCCGGCCCAAAAAGCAGGGGCTTGCACAAGGCGCGCAATCGGTGGCAGTCTCCTCGCCAAGAACATTTTTGGCCTGCCGACAGGTTATTAGGGCGCCCGCCGTTGCGTAAGCTTCGCATTGGTCGCTGCCATCCGCCTTCTTTTCCACCTGCTTTTCGCCCCTGGTCCCTTGCTGCCTTCCATCCCGCTCACTGCCCCCCACGAGTTCACCACGCTCATCGACCACCGCCGGGTGCAGACGCTGGAGAAGTACGAGCTGAGCATCCTCGAAACGCTGGCCCCCGGTGACCAGGTAGCGCAGTCGTACAGCGACCTGGTGCTGACCAACATGCTGCGCGGCAAAAAAGTAATGCACCTGCGCGACCAGCAGGCCTTTGCCTACCTGCCCGGCCATACCATGGTCGTGCCCCCAAACCTAAAAATGCTGATTGACTTCCCCGAGGCCTCTGACGAAACGCCAACTCAGTGCGTAGCCCTGGCCATCGACCGGCTGCAAGTCATCGACACGGTCAATTACCTCAACGCGTTTTACCCGCGCACCGACGGCGAGCCGTGGCACCTCAGCCTCAGCCAGCACGCTTTTTATAACAACGAAGAGATTACAGCCCTCATCATCAAGCTAGTACGCATTGGCTTCGATGGTTCCCAGAACAAGGACATGCTGGCTGACTTTGCGGTGAAGGAGCTGCTGCTGCGCCTCATGCAGCTGCAGCGCCTGCACCTGACCGAGCACAACACGGCCGTGCTGGCCTCCTCCAACCGCTTTGCCCACACCCTGCAGTACATCAAGGAGAACCTGGCCCAGAAAATCAGTGTCGAGGAGCTGAGCACGCAGGCCTGCATGAGCCAAGCCAATTTCTTCCGCGCCTTCAAGCAGGAGTTCGGCCTCTCGCCCATCGACTACATCATCAAGGCCCGGATGCGGCTGGCCAAGCGCTGCCTGCAAAACCCTGCCATCAGCATTACCGAGATTTGCTTCAAGGCAGGCTTTAGCAACCTGGCCTACTTCACCCGCATGTTTCGACGGTTGGAGCACATGACGCCCACTGAATACCGGGCAATTAGCCAGGGCCACGCGTAAGGGCAGCCGAGCAGGCGGCGCTGCCAGGGCGAAGCTCAGCCGCTTGGCAATGCTTATAGCTGCCGCCCCACACGGCTCAGCCATTCGGGCGTGCTACCCAGGTAAGAGGCAATAAAATGCTGCGGCACTTGCTGCGCGATACCGAGGTACTTGCGCAAAAAGTGCTGGTAAGGCTGGAAATTCGCAAAGCACTCATCGGTAAGCGGCATGTGAGCCTGCAAGTGTGCCCGCAGAAAGTGATAATCAGCCGGAGAATCCAGGCGCTGGAGGTAGTGAAAGCCATGAGTTTGCCACACTATAAGCCATGCACCACAGAACTACCGCCGTGTCAATGAAGGTGCAAAAAGCTAAAGCTTGGGCGTTGCAAACGAGTCGGAGTAGGTATGGTATTTTAAGATATTATATAGTCATAAATAATTATTAAAAATCGAACTCAAACAGTCAATGAGATTCTGTATTAACTCACCCCAAATAGGTTGCAATGAGTAAACAACGTCGCTACTTTGACCAGTAAAGACCTGATAAGATTCAGTTATCAGGTCCTAATCAAAACAGGGCCAAGGCTCTGTATTCATTACTTATCGCATTGG
>NZ_JACHNV010000012.1 GCF_014199535.1 Hymenobacter latericoloratus | reverse complement strand
GTGCGCAGACCATATCTCCTCTACCGTCTCCCCGTGCTGAAAAATCAAGGCGGCATGGTAGTAATCTTGGGCGGTAGCGACCTGGTGGAGGTCCAGCATTTGTTGCACCTGTTGGCGGCGCGTGTGGTCCCGGCTGCGCAACGCAACGTAGTCGGGGGTGCCGACTTCCGGATGGTTTTCTCGCTCTTGTTGGTCAGCGACAAAAAGCTGATGTAGCTCGTCATTCATCTTGGTCTCTGCTTGGAGGCGTACTATCAAGAAACGACAAGTAGGGCTGGCATAGTACCGCACAAACCGTTCGTTTAGGCTACATTCTATCGATGGCCTTAAGGGACGTGGAATCCTATCGCCTCTCGCTACTCATACGGCGAACTTATACCGTATCACTAGCATCTAGGCTGTTCAGCTGCCGAGTCGGAGGTTTTCCCCTATTTGTTTAACAACACCCTAAGGTGCGGGCTGGACAGGTGCAGTTGCTGCTGAAGTCGCTGGCGGAGTCGGTGCTAGTGCGGCACGCACCAGAAATTATGCTTTTTAAATTTAATCTATGAGACATTTCAGCGAGTACTCGGCCCCTATGCGCGAAGAAATTCTGACGCAACAGGTACGGTCACAAGCAGGCGGCAAGGAACCAATGGGGTATTGGGCAGAAGCATTGAAAAAGGTCAACCCACAGCTGCCCTCTAACCCAGCTTTTCCAGAAGCCGCTGTAGCGGCAGTGGAGCAACTGGTACGTAAGCTAAAGCCCTACAACCTCGTTTTTGGAAAGCCTGATGACGATGGCATCTATGGAAAGGAGGTCAAGAACGTGAGCAAAGCGCAAGCTACCCGGGACTTCCTGGCCGAAAATCCCACTTACAAAGTCTTTAAAGTGGACGACTGGTACCAATGATGCGCCAGTTACTACTCCCAAAGCCTTTTATTCTGATAATACTACACATATGGAAACACAAGACAAAGGCCTACAAGGGGAAGAATTCGTGAACGAACTGGCCTATTCGTCCTTGCTTAAATTCTGGTGTTATCCGGGTCCCAAAGATGAGCGGGGCGATAAGAAGGAGATAGCTGACCTGCTAATATTGTTTAAAAACACGCTGCTGATTCTGTCGGTCAAGAACTATGAATTTAAGGGGCAGTACGACCGGTATTTCAGAAGGACGCTTGACAAAGCAGCCAGCCAGATATACGGAGCTGAAAGAAAGCTGCTAGCGAGCAAGCACGAGGTGTTTATTAAGCACCCAGACAGGGAGCAAGAGCAAGTTATACCCGCCGAGTATAGGGGTTCAACTAGAGTAGGAACGAAAACCAACGCTAAGGAAATTTGGCTAGGCGTTCCTCCCAACTGGCAGGATCGCGCAACGGGCGCAACTCCCCGGCGGCAATGCGGGCCGGCAAGTTGAAGTCGTAGCGGCCCAACATGTTCACGTGCTCGTGCAGCAGCGGCGAGAGGCGGCCGATGTCGGCCGGGTCCACCGCGCCGTGCGTTTCCTGCCACTGCTTCAGGGCGCGTTGCAGATACCGGGTGTTCCAGAGCACCAACGCATTGACGACTAGCCCGAGCGCGCCTAACTGGTCCTCCATACCTTCCCGGTAGCGCTGCCGCAATTCGCCTTTCTTGCCGTGGAACACCGCGCGCGCTGCCGCGTGCCGCCCTTCGCCGCGGTTGAGCTGCACCAGGATGCGGCGGCGGTACGCCTCGTCCTGCACGTAGGCCAGCAGGTACAACGTCTTTTCGAGGCGGCCAAACTCGGCGACGGCGCGGCCCAGCCCCGAGAGCGTACTCGCTCGTTGCAGCGTGCGCATCACGGCCGTGGCTTTCACCTTGCCCAGCTTGAGCGAGCCAGCCAGCCGCAGCATGTCCTCCCAGTGGTCGTGGATCAGCTGGGCATTGACCATGTGGCGCCCCAGCGCGTTGAGCGGGCCGTAGTCGTCCTCCTTGCGCAGCCGCCAGAAGCGCTGGTCGGACAGGTCCGCCAAGCGCGGGCTGAAGCGGTAGCCCAGCAGGGCAAACAAGCCGAACACCACGTCGCTGTAGCCGTGCGTGTCGGCCATAATTTCGCGCGGGTCCAGGCTGGTTTGCTGCTCCAGCAGGCCGGCCAGGATGAACAAGGAGTCGCGCAGCGTGCCCGGAATCACGATGCCGTGGAAGCCGGTGAACTGGTCGCTGGTGAAGTTGTAGTAGGTCACGCCGCGCTGGCCCGGGAAGTATTTACGGTTCCAGCCCGCATGCACCGTGCGCACCGGCACCACGAAGCGCAGGCCGTCGGCCGACGCCACGTCCCCGCCGCCCCACGCCTGGGCCAACGGGAGTTGAGCTTGGGCATCGACCAGCCGGGCGTTGGCAGCCGTCAGGGTTTCCACCCGCAGGTAGTGCTGCTGCACCCACAGCAGGCGCGCCGGCGTCAGGGCCGGCACGTCCGCCCGGGCGACGGTTTTGAGCCCCACGTTGCACGCCTGCGCCAGCAGCACGGCGCACACGCTCAACGGCAGGTCCGCGGTGGCTGGCTGCCCGTCGGCCACGTGGGTAAACGCGCTGGTAAAGTCGGTAAAGGCCTCGACTTCCAGCAGCAGCGCCGCCACGTCGACCTGCGGCAAGCACGCCGTCAGCTGCGCCCGCAGGTCCGCCAGCTGCTCGGATTCCGGGTGGGCCGGGACCGCGCGGAGTTCCACCGCTAGGTGACCGTCCTGCTGGACCAGTTGCAAGGCGGTATTCTGTTCCAGGTTCTCGCTCACCTCGGCATACGCCGCCTGCACCCGCTGCTGCAAGGCTGACAACTCCACGCCAGGGTCCAGCGACCGGTCCAACGCCCGGGCCACGGTGTCACGCACCGCGTCCCAGGCCACCCCGCGCAGCAACTCCGCCCGGGGATCGGCGTACCGCTCGCTGACGGCGACGAACACGTCGCGGCGCCGCAAGGCGTGGTGCAGTCGCTGCACCACGCAGAGGGTGTACGCCTGGGGGCTGACTGGGCTTTGGACAGCGCTTCCTTCGACAACCCTTTGGGCCGGCCGCCCTGGCGGCCCCGGGCCCGCGCCGCCGTCAGCCCGGCGTGGGTGCGCTCGCGGATCAGGTCGCGCTCGAACTCGGCCAGGGAGGCGAATAGGTTGAACATGAGCCGACCTTGGGCGGTCGTGGTGTCCAAGTGGTCCTGCAGGCTGACAAATTGCACGCCCTGCTCCTGGAAGCCGGTGACCAGCGTGACCAGGTCTTTGAGCGAGCGTCCCAGCCGGTCGAGCTTCCACACCACGAGCGTATCGCCGGGGCGCAGGCGGGTGAGCAGGTGCTGCAAAGCTGGGCGCTCCTTGCCGGCCGACACTTTTTCCTGCACCACCTCGGTGCAGCCGTAGGCCTGCAGGGCATCGAACTGCAGGCCTACGGCTGGTCGGGGGTACTGACGCGGGCGTAACCAAAAACCATCGGCAAATTCTCAAGAAGTCAACGCAGGCGAAGTTAGCGAGTCGTTGATTCGTGAGAACAGCCGATGAGACACTTTCTTCGGTGTCTTGCCGGGGTATTCTTGATCTGTCCCGCTGTGCTTATAAAACGTGCGTTTTCCGAGACACTCCGCCCCCCTGACTCGTCCTGAAAAAAGTTGACCGTTTGGTGGTAGTCCGCCTCTGGGTTGACCACTTTGGCGGTAGTCCTAAGTTAGCTCATTCGGCGCTCACTGGCGTGGACGGTTTATAGTAGTTTTTCCATCTTCTCTCCAACGGCCCCCAACTGGTATGGGCTTGATTGGGGCTCTGCATGTCGCAGCTCAGGTGAGGCCGTTTGTAGTTGTAGAGAAACACGGCTTGTTCCAGGTGCTGCTCCGCCTCCCGCAGCGAGTAGACCGGTTGCTGGCTCAGGTACTCCTCCTTGATAATACCATTCACGCGCTCGGCAATGGCGTTTTCCAGCGGATCGGAGTTCTCCGTCATGCTGACCTGGATACGGAATGGAGCCAGCGTGTCCAGATATTCCTGGCTGCAGTACTGAATACCCCGGTCACTGTGGTGAATCAACTGGCTCCCCGCCCGTTTACTGATCTGCCGTAGGGCCATCTCCAGGGCACGGCGCGCATGCACCGTGGCCAGTGTATCGGCGACGGCAAAGCCCATGATGCGGCGCGAATAGGCATCGGTCAGCAGCGAGATGTACAGGCAGCCGGTCTGGGTGAACCAATAGGTGATATCGGCCACCCATACCTGGTTGGGCCGCAGCGGCGTCAGATCCCGGATCAGGTTGGGATATTTGCGGAAACGGTGGCGGGAGAAGGTCGTCAGGGCCTTGCGGCGGCGCTTTCTGATCAGCAGGTTATGGGCTGCCAGCAGCGAAAACAGGGCATCCCGTCCCAGCTTGATGCCTTGCTGACGTAAGTCCTGCTCCAGCAGGTGGTAGAGTTTGCGTCCGCCCATCCGGCCGTGCTCCTTCCGCAGCTGCGCGACCTGCTCCAACACATAGTGCTCGCGCTCTTCGCTGCTCCACTGCCGCGTTTGGTGCTGATAAAAGGCCTGGCGGCTGAAGCCAAGTACTCCACTGATCCGCCGCAGGCAAAAGTGCGGACAGCTTACTCGCAGGAGCTGGACTACTTGGTAGCGGACTTTTTTTCGATGCTCAAGCCCAGTTCCTGCTCGGCCACGCGAATCACGTTTTTGTAGTAGAGTACTTGCAATTCGGCTTGTTCAAGCTGTTTCTGCAACTGCTTGACCTGCCCGGTCAGCGCATCCGCATGCTGCACCACGTGCTCGACGAGCGTGGTAGGCGGCTTTTTCAGATTGTCTTCCATGGCTTGGGTACGGGCCTGCTCTTCCTGGCGGACACGTTCCAGCCACTTGGTCACGGTCGAGCGGGTGAGCACCTGGTACTTGCTCATGGCTGACTCAATCGTAAGCCGGCCGCAGGTAATTTCCTCGACCATCTGGCGCATTTTCAGCTCGTGCGCCTGCTTGCGAAACAGAAATAAATGTTCCATCTGACTGAGAGTGATGGTCAACCTATTTTAGGACAAGACACCCGCCAGAATCCGTCGACACAACCCTAATGGGGGTTTCTGTTCTTCCTCTTCCGCTACCCCAAATACACCGCCACACCCTGGGACTGTATACCTAGCATGAACACTTGTTAGGCGCAACCGGAGAACACAGTCAAAAAACATTTTTAGACCATAAAACTTTTTTGGTCGAAAATATGTGATACCTTTGTCACACTCATTCATTCGGTTAGCTCCGCCAAGGAGATGTTGTCATGGTAACCAAAGCTCAAAAAGAGGAACAGTTGCGTGCCAAGGTGCTGAAGGTCGCGCAGCAGCTGTTTCAGCAGTACGGTCTACAGAAGGTGACCATGGATGATGTGGCCCGGGCTATTGGCAAGGGCAAAAGCACGCTCTACTACTACTACAAAAGCAAGGAAGAAATCTTCGACGCCGTTGTGGAGCATGAAATCAAAGATATGTTGGCGCACCTACGCACTGCGTTGGCGCAGGCAGATACGGCGTCCGCCAAACTAGAGACCTTCGTGCTCACTAAACTGCGCATAATGCGCCAGAAAGTAGCCTTGTATAATTTGTTATACGAAGACATCACCCGGCACTACGTGCAGGAGTTTTCCGAGCGCATCCGCCAGCACTACCTTCAGACGGAAGTACTTATGATCAAGGAGATTCTTCAACTTGGGGTGGATACTGCCGAGTTCAAGGGGATAACCGACCTCAATCTGGATCAAGTAGCCTTTGTGCTTACTAGCGGCATTTCCGGAATTGAGCAGCACACTTTGCTCAGCGAACAATTCGGGCCAGCGGAGGAAAATGTCAAGCTGCTGTCGCGCATTTTGGTGCAGGGTCTCAAACGATAATTTTTTTACTGACTGTTAGACCATTATTTAAATTTAGTCTAACAGTCTATTTTCAAGCCGTGTTACAGTTGCTGCCCCGGCCGCCTTATATCTCGACTTCGACCAAAAAATAAAAAAAGTCCACAAGACCAAAATCATGGTTTCAAAACCAATTGCTTCCCCTATCTGCCTGGGCTTGCTGCTAGCACTTCCGGTCAGCTTCACTTCCTGCCAGCAGCACGAGCCGGAGGCTGTGCAAACCGCCACGGTAGACCCCGTGCGCGTACGAGCGCAGGCCGTGAACGGGCTCGCCCAGGCGCAAGCCATTCAGTACAGTGGCGCTGTGGAAGCCCGCAGTACTACGCCCTTGAGCTTCTCCGTGCCCGGCACTGTCATGAGGGTGCTCGTGGAAGCGGGGCAGCAGGTAAGCAAAGGCCAGTTGCTAGCGGAAGTAGCGCCCGGCGCCATTCGAGACAACTACCAAATGGCGCTCACGCGGCAGCGGCAGGCCCAGGATATGTACAACCGCCTCAAGCCCGTGGTGGAAGCGGGTAGTCTGCCGGCCGTGCGGTTGGTGGAAGCGCAAGCAGGGCTCGAGCAAGCTAACGCGGCCGTGCGCGCGGCCGGCAGTTCGGTGGCCGACACGCGCTTGACGGCACCCGCCAGCGGCGTTATCGGCAGTCGCACGCTGGAGCCGGGCCAAGTAGCTGCGCCGGGCATGCCGGTGCTGCAACTGCTGGATCTGCGCTCGGTCTACGTACGCGTAGCTGTGCCGGAAGGAGAAATTGCGCGAGTACGCCAGGGCCAGTCGGCCCAGGTTACTGTTAGCGCACTTGGGGTAGCGCCTATAGCGGGCCGAGTAGAGGAAATTGGCGTGATTGCCGACCCGGTGGCGCGTACGTACCCGGTCAAGATTGCGCTGCCTGGGACTCACGAAGGGCAGCGGCTAATGCCCGGCATGGTCGCCAGCGTGAACCTGGTGGCGGTAGTTGCCACTGCCGGTATGGTGGTGCCGAATCAGGCCGTGAGCGTGGACGAGCAAGGCCGCAGCTTCGTGTACCTGGTTGATGCCAGCGGCACGAAAGCTGAGCGCCGCCAAATCCGGACTGGGCCCCTGACCCAGAACGGCATTACCGTAGTGGCTGGGCTTGGCCCCCAGGATAAGTTAATCATGTCGGGGTTCGAACGCCTTTCCAATGGTGCGCCCATCACCGTGGTGCAGTAAATAAGCCCACTGCCTACTTCACGCGTTGACTCATGAACGAAAACAAAGCCCATAAGCCCAACCTCATTGAGGCGGCCATGAAGCACCGGCAGGTAGTCATCATCCTGGTGGTGTTGCTTAATATAGTAGGCCTGTACGGCCTGCTGCACATGCCCCGTACGGAGTTCCCGGAGTTCACCGTGCGCCAAGGCGTCGTCGCGGGCGTTTACCCGGGCGCCACGTCGGCACAGGTTGAGGAACAGCTCACCACCAAGCTGGAAAACTACCTGTTCAGTTTTGCGGAAGTAAACAAAGCCAAAACCTACACCCAGTCGAAGGAAGGGCAGGTGGTGATGATGGTGGAGCTAACCGACCGAGTACGGAACCCTGATCAGTTTTGGTCGAAGCTCCGCCTGGGCCTGCAGGAGCAGAAGGGGCTGTTTCCGCGTGGCGCCATGATTTTCACTAACACCGACTTTGGCTCGACGGCCGCCCTGCTGCTCACGCTGGAGTCGAAGGACAAGACCTATAAGGAGCTGGAAACGGTATACCTCAAGCAGTTAGAGGCGGGGCTGCGGCGGTTGCCTTCGCTGTCGAAAATCAGCCATACCGGCCTGCTGTCGGAGCAGATTACGGTGGACGTGGACGCGCGCAAGCTCGCCGCCTCCGGCATCAAGCCGGGCCTGCTGCTGCAGGCGTTGCAGGCTGAGGGCACTACCGCCTACGCCGGCGAGCTGGACGAGCAGCACCTGTCGCTGCCCATTCACCTGGGCACGCGCTACCACACGGAAAATGACCTGGCCGAGCAGATTGTCTACTCGGACGCGCAGGGCGCGGTCGTGCGCCTGAAGGACGTGGCCACGCTGCGCCGCGAGTACGCCGAGCCGTCCTCGTTCATCCACAACAACGGCACTAAAACGCTGCTGGTAACCGTGGAAATGGCGCCCGGGCACAACATCGTGGAGTTTGGCGAAGAAGTCGACCAGGCGCTGGCCAAGGTAACCAAGAACTTTCCGGCCGACGTCAAAGTCAACAAAATCGTGAACCAGCCGGAAGTAGTCGACGAGTCCATCTCTCACTTCCTGAACGAATTTGGCTTGGCCATCGGCTCCGTCATCTTGGTGACGCTGCTGCTGCTGCCCTTCCGGGTGGCGGCGGTGGCCGGCGTTACCATCCCGATTTCCATTCTTATCACGCTGGCCGTGATGAACTTCGCCGGCATCGAGCTGAACACGGTGACGCTGGCGGCGCTGATCATCGTGCTGGGCATGGTGGTGGACAATGCCATCGTCGTCATCGACAACCACGTGGAGAAACTGGACCATGGCGACTCGCCCTGGCACGCGGCCTGGAAAAGTGCCACCGAGCTGTTTATGCCCGTGACTGTGGCTACGCTCGCCATTACGGCGGCCTTTTTCCCGCTGGGCCTGTTTCTGGGCGGCACGGCCAAAGACTTCCTCGGCGCCTTCCCCGTGACCATCGCCATTGCGCTGGGCGCCTCCATGTTCGTGGCGCTGCTGCTGGTGCCCTACCTGAATTTCGTTTTCATCAAGAAGGGCCTGCACATAGCTGAGGCCGAGCTTCAGGGTCGCAAAAAATCCTTGCTCGACTATGTACAAACGGGCTATGACAAAGGGTTGGACGCCGGCTTCCGCTTTCCGGTCATTACCGTGCTGCTCGGCATTCTCTCCATCGTGACCGGCGGACTACTGGCCGCCAAACTGCCGCAGGAGCTGTTCCCGGGGGTAGAGCGCAACCAGTTCGCCGTGGAAATCTACCTGCCGACGGGGCATCCGCTGCAGGAAACCGCCCAGGTGACGGAGCAGGTAACGCAACTGCTGCGCCGGGACAAGCGCGTCACCAGCGTGACCAGCTTCACCGGCAGCAGCTCGCCGCGCTTCCACACGACCTACGCGCCCCAGACGCCCGCCAAGAACTACGCGCAGCTTGTGGTCAACACCGAGTCGGCTGAAGCCACCGAGGGCCTGCTGCGGGATTACGCGAAAAAGTACCGTACCTTCTTCCCCAACGCGTACGTGCGCTTCAAGCAGCTCGACATGCTGGATGCCGCCGCGCCCATTGAGGTGCGCGTGGTAGGCGACAGCATCCCGGCCATGCACCGCGTCGCCGACCAAATTATCCAGCGCCTGCGCCAACAGCCGGGCATCACGTGGGTGCGCACCGACTTTGGTGAGCCGCGCCAGGGCGTGCAGGTACGGCTCAGGGAGGACGAGGCCGCGCGACTGGGCTTTACCCAGAGCAGCATTGCGCAGGCTTTGGCCCTGAGCGTATCAAGCGTGCCGGTGACCACCGTGTGGGAGGGCGATTACCCCGTGGCCGTGCAGCTGGAGACCGAAAAAAACCAGCGCAGCGACTACGCGGCCCTGGCCAACACCTACATCACGTCCCCCAAAACGTACGCCACGGTGCCGCTACGGCAGGTAGCGAACTTAGTACCGACCTGGCAGGAAGAACAGATTGTGCGCCGCAACGGGGTGCGTACGCTTACCGTGCGCGCCGACATCGAGCGGCACTTGGTGGCCAGCGACCTTCTCAAGCACGTGATGCCCGACCTGAATCAACTGGCCCTGCCGGTGGGGGTGGACGCTCTGGTCTACGGCGGGGAGCACGGCCAAAGCCAGGAAAATCAAGGACCGATGGGCCTATCACTCGGCGTGGCAATCATCAGCATCTTTTTGATTCTGCTGTTCCAGTTCCGCCGCGCGAAGACGGCCGGCCTCATCATGCTGACCATGCCGCTGAGCTTGTTCGGCGCGGTTCTAGGGCTGCAGCTAATGGATTATCCGTTTGGCTTTACGGCCTTCCTGGGCCTGCTGAGTTTGTGCGGCATTGTCGTGCGCAACGGCATCATCCTCGTCGACTATGCGCAGGAATTACGCCGCGACCACGGCATGAGCGTGGTGCAGGCGGCGGAGGCCGCCGGCAAGCGCCGGATGCGCCCCATCTTCCTGACCTCCGCCGCGGCGGCCATAGGAGTTGTGCCTATGATCATCAGTCGCTCGCCGCTGTGGGGCCCCCTGGGCACAGTCATTTGCTTCGGCTTGCTGCTGTCCATGGTCCTCACGCTGTTTGTGCTGCCGGTACTGTACTGGCTGTTTTTCCGCGGAGAAGATTCCCCCCAGGCCCAGGCCGAGCACGAGCACGAACTCGAAGCAGAGCAGGACACGCCGCCTGCCCTGCCGGTTGCCTCCGGGCACTAATCCCCCGTTCTCTTAAGCTTCAAGCGTAGGTTCTGAACCACTCATGAAAAAGTTTTTTGTCTTTCTTGGCACTCTGCTCTCACTTGGGAGTGGAGCCGCCCAGGCCCAGTCGGCTTATTCGCTGGCGCAAAGCAAGCAGCTAGCCCTGCAAAACAACGTACGGGTCCGCAACAGCACGCTCGAAATTGAGGCAGCCCAGGCGCAGCAGCGCCAGGCGCGCACCAAATACTATCCCAACGTGAGTGCCTTGGGCGCCGGCCTCTATTCGCCCAAAGATTTAGTCTCGCTCAACACCCCGGCGCTGAGCCTGCCGGTACAGGGTGGCACGGGTGCCGAAACGGTGAACCTGCCGTCCGTGAAGTACTCGGGCATTAACGGCGTGGCTACCGCGTCGGTCACCGCCCTGCAACCCCTGTACGCGGGCGGGCAAATCAAAACCGGCAACCAGCTCGCGGCGCTGCAGACCACCGTCACGCAAGATCAGCTGGTGGTAGCCCAGCAGGAAGTCACCCTGACCACGGAGCAGAAATACTACCAGCTAGTGGCCTTGGACGAGAAGCTGCGCACACTCGAGGCCAACGACAAGCTGCTCACCGGTATTTACAAACAAGTAAATGATAGCTACAAGGCCGGACTGGTAGTGCGCAACGACGTGCTGAAGGTACAGCAGCAGCGCAACCAGCTGGCGCTGGCCCGCGTGCAGCTGCGCAATGGCCGCGAGCTGGCCCTGCGCGACTTCTGCCAGTACCTGGGTGTGGCCTACGATTCCACCCTCACGCTCACGGAGGTGAACCTGACGGTGCAGAACCCGCAGGAGCTGTACCAGGACGCGTCGGAAGCAGTGAAGAGTCGTCCCGAGTACCAGCTGCTGCAACGCAGCACGGAAGCCGAGAAACTGCAGAGCCGGCAGGCGCAGGGCCAATTCCTGCCGCAGGTATCCGTGGGGGCTGGGGCCTACGCAACCAAGATCGGTGACCAGGACGTCACCAGCAGCGGCATGTTTCTCGGTACGGTGTCCGTCCCGATTTCGGGCCGTTGGGAAGCCAAGCACGTGCGGGCCCAGCGCGAGGTGCGGGAGAAGATAGCGCAGAACAATGCGCAGAACAACATCGAATTGCTGACCCTGCAGGTGCAGCAACGGTGGCTGGACTTGCAAGAGGCCTACAAGCGGGTGCAGGTGACGGAAGCTGCCATGGCCCAAACGCAGGAGAACTTAAAGGTAAACCAGGACACGTACCGCAGTGGGCTGTCCACGCTCAACGATTTGCTCGACGCGCAAGCGCAACTGCAAACGGCGGCTGACAGCCACGCCGAAGCCCGCACAGAGTACCACGTGCGGCGGACGGCCTACCGCCTGGTTACCGACCAGACCAACTGACCTTTCCTTGGATTGCCTGGCCAGCACCAGCAGGCGTTGGCCGGGCACCTCTCCCATCCTTCTCTATTTCGTCATGGTCGTGCGTACCCTCACCCCATTCCGCCCCGATGCCATGCTGGTCCAGCAAGTGCGCCGCATCATCCACCACCGTAAAGGCATTCGACTCCGCCGCCTGCACCTGACCACGCAGTTGAGCCGCGACCTGGGTTTCGACACGGTCGATGTAGTCGACATCATTCTGGAACTGGAACGCGCGTTTCAGTTGACCATTCCAGACGAAGTGCCCCTGCAGACCATCGGGGACTTCGTGCGATATGTTAGCAGCCAGCTGCCGCCCGCGTCGCAAGCCTCGGCTGCCTGACCTGCCGCTGCCATGCACATGGACGATGCCCTTTGGCAACAGCTGCGGCCATTGTTGCCCGACGGCTGTACCCCCAGTGACTCGCTGCGAGACGACCTGGGCTTGGATTCTCTGAGCTACGTCGAGCTGATTATGCAGGTCGAGGGCCTCTACGACATTTATTTCCCGGACGATGAGCTGAGCCAGATGCATACCGTGCTGGACCTGGTGCAAGGGGTTAAGCGGCACCTGTCACCGGCCATGTGGCTGCTTATCCATTTGAACAGCAACTAGCCTCCCATTATGCTCTTTTCCCTACTAGGACGCCAGTGGCGGCCGCGGCTGTTGGACCGTTCTGCCTGGGCGGTCGTGGCGTGGGTGCTGACTATGGCCGACCTGCTGCCAATCACGTGGCTGCTCTCCGGCTGTGACCTGCTGGAACTCAGCCCAAACGAAACCCGTACCCCGGTAGCCTACCGCGACCTGACGCGCAAAAACCTGGAAGCCTTACAGCGCCGGGCCAATCCATTGGCCGGGGATACGTTGCGCTTCGTATTTATCGGCGATTCACAGCGCTTTTACAAAGAAGCCGAAGCGTTTACGCAGAGTGTCAACCAGCTACAAGGCGTATCCTTTGTCGCCGTTGCGGGCGACATTTCCGACTTCGGTCTGGTCCGGGAAATGCGCTGGGTGCACGAACGGCTTCGCAGGCTGAAGGTGCCGTATTTAACCGTCATCGGCAATCATGATGTAGTGGCTAATGGCCGCGAGGCCTACCAGCAGGTGTATGGCCCACTCAACTACAGCTTTGAGTACGGCCACACCCGTTTCGTATTCGTGGATACCAACGGCCGTGAGTATGGCTTCAAAGGCCGGGTGCCCGACGTAGCGTGGGTGCGGCAAGCGCTAGCCAACCCCGGCCCCGGCATTAGCCGGCAAGTCGTCATGAGCCATGTGCCACCCAACGATGCCGACTTTGACCCACACTTGGTATCGCCCTACGTGGAGGCGCTCCAGAGAGCCCCGCGCCTGGCGTTTGGACTCAACGGGCACCGGCACGACTTCGGGGTTACCGCGCCCTTCGGGCCAGCCCTACCATTCATCAATTCCTATGCCTTCGAAAAGCGGCGCTACCTGGTGCTCACTCTCTGGGGCCCTCAGGGGTTCCAAATAGATTCTGTTTCTTACTGATGGTCGGTTTGTTGTTGCTTGCGGGCTGGATAGGCTCGACTAATATAGAGGCAGCGCCGAGCGTAGCATTCCCTGATACCCTACCCCCTCGTCCGTGGTATGCACCCCGGCATGTGCTGCTGCAAGCGGCGGGTGGACAAGGCCTAGTTGCAGTGGGGGTAGGCTACACGATGGCCCGCCGCCGGCTTGAACTCGACGCCCTACTCGGCTATGTGCCCCAGAAATACAGCCGCACAGCCATGGGCATCGGCACGATCAAAATCACGTATTCCCCCTGGAGCATCCCACTAGCCCACCATCGATGGGGGTTGCGGCCGTTTGCAGTAGGCGCTTTCGGGAGCTATACGGCCAGCAAGGGCCTGAATTCCTCACGCGATGGGAAATACGAGAAGGGCTACTACTGGTGGTCCTCGCACACCCGCGTGGGTCCCTTTGTTGGCGGCCAGGTACAATACGAACGCCCCCGCTCCACCCATAGGGACGCCAGAACTATATCATTCTACTACGAACTGGGTAGCAATGATTTATACCTGACGAGTTGGTGGGCCAACCGTGGGGAACTCACCCTTCGGGAGATATTGACCCTGGGGCTAGGGGTGAAGCTCCACTGGTAATAAGGCCTTGGAAATACCCGCCCTGCCACCGACGAGCCCTGCCCCACTGCATCAAAGCAAGCGGGTGCACGAATGGCCTTTGGCGCTGTTCAATAGTGTGATAGCCGCTTACTTTCCCTCTATCTTGTGCACTAGCCTAGAAGAGGTGTGCTGCTCGATTGAGTGCACACCTCTTCTAGAGTGTGTGGACAGTGAGCAAAATCAGCACCTAACTGTCACGTAGAACGTCATGCTTCGCGGGGCTCAGCATGACGTTCTTTTTTGCTCACTGTCCACACAGCCTAGGCTAGTACGATAATTTTTTGCGCTATGAGTCAATTAACTTTCCTATGGGCACAAAACCGTCACAAGATGCGGGCAGTACTGCTATTAGCCCTGACCTTTGTCGCTGGGTTAGGCGTACTCCTGTACCTAGTAGTCGGCTCCTTCAGTTCCCTCTACCTGGCGTTAACCCTTTACGTCGGCGTGCCGATTGGCTTGCTGGTAGGCCTGTTGGAAGTATATGTGATTCCTCGCCTGCTGGTTAACATGCCCCTGGGGGTACGAATAGCCGTTAGCGCGCTACTTCAGCTGCTGCTGGTGGGCCTGCTGGTCGGACAAGCCTTCCGTTTCCTGGAGGCTGTACACCACGCCGTCGGCTATGGGGCTCGGCGGCTGCAGTTGGAACTGCCAGGCTCGGGCTTAACGCAGCTGACGAACCACCCCGAGAAAATCCCGCTCGCTCGGGTGCTGGTGCTCTATGGCCTGCTCAGCACGATCATCACGCTCGCCTATCAGACCGCCCGCAAGATTGGGGTCCCGGCGTTGGTCCGGCTGCTGCTGGGGTACTATAACCAGCCCGTGGAGGAAAAGCGCTTATTTTTGTTTGTGGACCTGCAAGGCTCCACCACGCTAGCCGAGCAGCTCGGCAACTTGCGCTACAGCGCCTTCGTGCGCGACTTCTTTCACGATGTAGGTGCCCCGATTGCCGTCGCCCGCGGCGAAATATACCAGTACGTGGGCGACGAGGTAGTTGTCACGTGGTTATGGCCGAAGGGCCTGCGCGACGCCCGCTGCCTGCGCTGCTTCTTTGCCATGCAGCGCGCCGTGGACGAGCGGCGGGAATATTACCTGCGCTGCTACGGCGTGGTGCCCGTCTTCAAAGGGGGGCTGCACGGCGGGGCGGTCATTGCCACCCAGGTAGGCGACATCCGCAGTGAGTTGGTCTTCCACGGCGATGTGCTTAACACCACCGCCCGCATCGAAGCGAAATGCAACGCTTTGCAAACCCGGCTGCTGCTCTCCGCCACGCTGTACAATGCCCTGCCACATCCGCCAGAATTTCATTTTCGCCCCTTGGGCGACTATCCCCTCCGCGGCAAAGCCAGCGCCGTCGGCTTGTACGCGGTGGACTTGCTGCCGGACTCGTTCTGACAGCCAAACCCCTCTACCACTCTTGAAGACCCATCCACTGGTATAGGCTGTGGGTTTAAGTTGAATAATCCGACGACAAGGGAGTGCCGCGGATGGGCGTTATCTTATCCGTAGCTCGTGTAACAAAGCAATCCACCATCCCTTTTCCCAATGCTATGACCAACACTTACCAGCCGGACGCACGCTTGATTTCCTGGCATCCCGTGCCGTGGTTTCTTCGTAGCTGGGGCCGCCTCGCCAGCCTGCTCGTGGTGCTGTTCATATCCGGCACTTTGCAGGCCCAGACCGGGCCCCGGCCCCGCATCGGGCTGACCCTCAGCGGCGGCGGTGCCCGGGGACTGGCGCACATTGGCTTGTTGAGGGCGCTGGATTCGGCCGGCGTCCACGTGGACTACGTGAGCGGCACCAGCATGGGCGCCGTCGTCGGTTCGTTGTACGCGGTAGGGTATTCCGGAGCCGAAATTGAGCAGATTGCCCGGAAGCTGGACTGGGCCGCCGTGCTGTCCAACGACCCATCGCTGGCCACCGTGCCGCTTCCCGAACGCCCGGAGTACAACCGCTACTTGGCTGAACTGCCGCTGGCGGCGGGCAAGTTTCAGCTTTCCAAAGGCATCATCGAATCGGAAGAACTATGGCTAACCCTCAGCGAGCTGTTCTTTCCCTACTACCGCACCAAGTCCTTCGATCAGTTTTATCGCCCGTTCCGCTGCGTGGCTACCGACGTGCTCGAAGGCGAGCCGGTGGTGTTGGACCAAGGCGAGGTGGCCCCGGCCGTACGCGCCAGCATGGCCATTCCGTCGGTGTTTGCACCGGTGCAGTACGGCAACCGCACGTTGGTCGATGGTGGGGTGGTGCGCAACTTTCCGGTGTCCGACGCCAAAGCCATGGGCGCCGACTACATCATTGGCAGCAACGTTTCGGCCGGGGCTTACACGGCGGCCAACCTGCTGAGTCCGATTGATGTGATGCTGCAAATCTCCTCGTTTAAGGACAACGCCGACTTCAAGGCGCAGAAAGCCCTGTGCAACGTACTCGTGGAGTACCCGCTCGGCACCTACACCAGCGGCAGTTTCACGGCCGCGGAACCTATCATCGCGATTGGCCTGGCGCAGGGCCGGACATTGGTGCCCCGCCTGCAGGCGCTGCGCGACTCCCTGGATCGGGTATACGGCCCCCAGCCCATGCGACCTACCCCGCCGCGCGCCGACTCGGTTTATTTTGCCAGCTACGCGGTCCGGGGCCTGACGGCCGAACAAGCCGCGCACACCGACCTGATGCTGCAGTGGATGCAGCTCCCGCTGCATCGTTACTACACCGCCCCGCAACTTTCGCAGGCGTTGCGCCGGGCGTACGGCACGCGTTATCTGCGCAAGATGACGTATGCGCTGCAGCCGCTCAAGGGCGATTCGGTGCATATCGTGTTTGATGTGGAACTTGCTCCCCGCACCAACTTACATCTGGGGCTACAGTATAATTCGGCCGTGGGCATTGGGATGGTCACGGCGTTGTCATCCCGCGATTTTCTCCTGCCTTCCTCCATCAGCCGCGTGGCGCTCAACCTGGGCGAAAATCCGCGGCTGCGCCTGCACCACTTGCAAAGCTTCACCCACCACCGATCCATGTACGCCCAGCTCTTGGCACAGGGGGAACAGGTTGAGATTACTCCCTACGACCCGAACTTCAGCAAAGCCGGCCTCTACCGGCAGCGTTACGGGCGCGTGGAGCTGCAAGCGGCCAAGATCCTGCGCGCCGACCTGAGTCTGGGCCTGGGTGCACGCTACGAACACCTCGGCTACCAGCCCGAAGTCACGACCCGCCTGCAGGCTACTGGCCGCCTACGGCAGGTCAACAGCTACGCTTTCCTCGAGGCTAATACTCTTAATGGCACGATCTACCCCACGCGCGGCATTCGTATCGAGGCCGAATTAGGCGCTATTCACGCGCAGCATTCTACCTTCCGGGTGGAAAATACCGAGACGCAGGAGCGGCTCCTGATGGCCACCAAGCCGTTTGGCCATTCGCAGCTGAACGCGGAGCTATACCACCCCGTGTCCCGCAAGTCAACCTTCATGGTGCAGGTGCAGGCGGGGGTAAACGTGAAGTCCCGGCAGGCATTTGCCAACGACTTTTTCATCGGGGGCTTGAACCGGGTGCTGCGCAACCAAATCACCTTTGCCGGGCTGCCCGACGCAGGCCTGTTCACCGGCAGTGCCGCCGTAGGCCTGCTGGGCTACCGGTGGACGCTCACGCGCAACCTGTACGGAGTCGCCAAGGCGAACGTGCTATACCACGATTTCGTAGCCAATAACCTGCGCTTGCAGCCCGCGGCTGTTCACTACGGCGGGGTCGTGAGCCTGTGTCTGAAATCCTTTATCGGCCCCCTTGAGGCGAGCCTGATGTACTCGGACTTAGCCAAAAAAGTACTGCCTTACTTCAACCTAGGCATTCCGTTCGGCTACCGGTAGGTAGTTCCGGGTTGCTCCTTGCTTGCATGCCACCTCACTATTACCCCCCCGACATTGCCCGGGCGCTGCAGGAGCGGTGGCCCGCGCCGGCCCAGCCGCTGCTGCCCGCGCCCTTGCTCACGCACTTGATTTCCGTGGCCTACCAGGCCAGCCTGCTTCGCGACGAAGGCCGCCTAGTGCAGGGTCAGCTGCTCTGTATTGCCCCAGCGGAGGCCGTCCCGGCCGATGCCGGGGAGCCGTTCGTGCTTCCCTTCGCCACGCCGCACCCGTGCACGGAACAAGAAATTCGGCGGCTAAGCCCGACGGTGCAGCGCGGCAGTACCGCGCTGGCCGTGGCCCCGGGGCCGACCGGGGAGCTGCAGCTGTGGGGCCTCGTACTCATCGGCACCGAGTGGGAAAACTCTTTTACGCTGCAGGACGAGGCGGCGGGCCACCAACAAACTCTGTTACTGCACATCCGCCAGCCCGGCTCCTTGTCGTTTTTCTGCGGCAATACCCGCGTGTTAACCCTGCAGCAGGGGCACATTGAGGGACACGGCTTTCTACAGTTTCCCATGGCCTGGGCCGCCGGACACTTTGGCGACCTGCCAACGCTGCCGTTCCAGCCACCGGCATCCCCTTCGGCTGAATGGCAAGCCGCAGCCGCCGAAATAGCGGGCACCCTGGCCTTACACGTGCTGCGCCGCATCCTGACGACCGTGCGTGACGCTGGGCACGGCGGTATGGTGGTGCTGGTATCGGCCAGCGGATTTGAGGCCTTGAGTAGTGAAACGGGAGTACTCTGGCCCAAGTACCGCGTGGCGGCACACCGCAGCAACGAGTGGTTTGGTCAGTTGATGACGGAAATTCTCACCCGCTTGAACGGCGCTTCTGGCTCACTCCTGAGCCAGTTCCAGCAAGCGCCCTACACGGTATTGCGTACGCTTGAACGCCAAGTGGAAGAACTCACCCACTTGCTGGCGGACCTGATGGCGGTGGATGGCGCATTAGTACTAGATAAAAACTTTAACATCCTGAGCTTCGGCACCGAGATTCGCGTCTCCTCAACCAGCATTTCCCATGTTTACCGTGCACTGGACATGGACGCGCAGCAGCTGCGGCCGGAGCGCTTGGACAGCGGCGGCACCCGGCACCGGGCGGCCTACCGCCTGTGCCAAGCGGACGCCCGGTGCCTGGCCATCGTTGTTTCCCAGGACGGCGCCGTGAAATTTGTGCGCCACCGCGAAGGCAAGGTTATCTTCTGGGACCAGCTCGCCTTATGATGCCGATAGCTGGGCTAAAGCCTCGTAGCATAAATAGTACTAATAAATAGGTCATGTCAGCAACCATTTTAGACCATATGAGTTTTATAGTCGAAAGGTCGATAACTTCATCCCGTCGGTTCGAGAAGGATGCAAGCACTGCTGACTTGTAGATTCTCACCCCACTTTTTTCACAAGCCAATGTCCATCATGCACTCGGCACAAGCCAAATCCATTGGAGGCCGCGACGGCCGCATCGAATCTGATAACAAGGTACTCAATCTGGAGCTGACCATGCCCCGGACCCTGGGCGGGCGCAACCGCGAAGGAGCCACCAACCCCGAGCAGCTGTTTGCCGCCGGCTACGCGGCCTGCTTCGGCAACGCCGTGATTCACACCGCCCGCCAGGCCAAAGCCAATGTGGGCGAAATTGTCATCAACGCCGAAGTGGACCTGTTCATGGACGCGCAGCAACTGCCCACGCTGGTGGTGCGCTTGTACGCCCACCTGCCCGGCGCCACCCAGGAGCAAGCCGAGGACATCGTGGCCAAGGCCCACCAGGCCTGCCCCTACTCGCGGGCTATTCGCGGCAACGCCGAGGTAACCATCACCGTTACGTCGGACGCAGGAGCGTCTTCCCAGGACTAATTAATCACGCGAGCACCAGGGAAACAGCAGCGAGTCCTAGGTTTGAGCCATTGGCTGCATGAAGGGTCCACTACCGTTTCCTTGGTGTTGCGGACTGGTAATTCCGTTCCGCTATTTAGGTCGATTAGAAATATGAAAGTATCTATGGGCACACTCTTGGCGGCTTTGTTGGCCGCTGGGAGCCCCCTAACCACTTCGCCAGCAGCGGCCCAGCGGCTCCCGGCCGATTCGCTACGCCGCCGCCCGGCGGGCGGACAAGTGGCGCAGGCGGATACCAGCCGCTCGTTTCTTGACCGCGTACTCGATGTGTTCGAGTTCGACCTCAACCAATCGGCCGTGGCGCAGCGCGGGGTGTATCCAACCCGGCTGGTGCTGGCCCCCATCCTCTCGTATGCCCCTGAAACCAGCTGGGGCGCGGGGGTAGGCGCCAAATTCCTCTTCAAGCCTAATAGAGCCGGCGCCGATACCCGGACCTCCAACATTCCGGTTTCCTTTCAGTACACGCTCAACAAGCAGTACATCCTGTATTCGGGCTACACGGTTTTCTTCAACCACGAAAACTATCTGCTGCGCGGCAACTTGCGGCATTCCAGCTTTCCGCGGTTGTTCTACGGCGTGGGCAACAATACGCCCAGCGCCAACGAGGAGGTGTACGACTACCGCTATACGGTGCTGGAGCCGCTGCTGCTGCGGCGGATCGTGGGCAAGCTGTTTGTGGGCGGCGGCGTGCGCCACGTGCGGGTGAGCGACGTGCAGCTGGCTCCGCAAAGCCTGCTGCTCGACGACACCGGCCGGCCCAGCGCGGCTGGCGCGCGCGGCGCCGTGAGCACGGGCCTGGAAACGGCACTCACCTACGACACGCGCGACAACGTGCTCAACGCCCAGCAGGGCATGTTGGCGGAAGTCACGCACGGCTGGTACGGTGAGCAGCTCGGGGGGCAGTTTCGCTACGAGCTAACCAAAATAGACGTGCGGCAGTATTTCCAGCTGGCCGGTACCCGCCGGCCCGTGCTGGCCTATCAGCTGTTCGGTTACTTGTCGTCGGGCAACGTGCCGCTGCTGGAACAAGGGGCGTTGGGAGGCAGTGAGTTGATGCGCGGCTACTATGAGGGGCGCTACCTCGACCGCGCTTACGCCGCTGCCCAGGTGGAATACCGGCTGCCAATCACCAACCGCTTCGGGGTCGTGGGCTTCGCCAGCGCCGGCCGGGTGGCCCCGCGCCTGCGCGATTTCAACTTCAGTGGCCTGCATCCGGCGGCGGGCGCAGGCCTGCGCTTCAAGCTGGTGAAGGCCGAAAACCTGAATGTGCGCTTCGACGCGGCCTTCGGCGACGCGGGCGGCACGTTCTATTTCAACGTAGCGGAGGCTTTCTAAGCGCTTATAGCCACAGACAGAGCACCGGTTGCTGCAGTTGTCTGGGGAGCAATGCTTGAGCTTACGTGAAACCCGGGCAAGACGATAGCATCAACGGTTGCTCTCGCAATTCCCTTTATGGCCTCTTACAAACAGAAAATTCTGCGGACCACGTACCCGCTGATCATGCGTCTGTCGAAGTCAGGCAGCAACGGCATGGTGCTGCAACACACGCAGCCTGTACCTGCTCCAGTTTCCTTCTACGAACTGGCTGGCCAGCTCAACAGCCGCCAGCCGTTGCCCTTTGCGCAGTTCAAAGGCAAGCAGGTGCTGCTCTGGTAAACACCGCCTCCAACTGCGGCTACACCAACCAGTACACGGAGCTTCAGCAGCTCGCTGAGCAATATACCGATAAGCTGATGGTCCTCGGCTTCTCAGCCAACGATTTTGCTGAGCAGGAGGAAGGCAACGACCACGCCATCGAGCAGTTTTGCCAGCTCAACTTCGGCGTGTCGTTTCCACTCATGCAGAAGAGCGTGCTCGTGAAATCCGCGGCGCAGAACCACGTGTACCAATGACTGACGCAGGCCCCGGACTGGAACTTCGCCAAATACCTCGTCAGTGCCGACGGCCGCCTCACGCACTATTTCGGTCCGGCGGTGTCGCCGCTTAGCGCCGAGCTAATAGCTAACCTAGGTATATAGCTCCATCCTCGCCCGTACCCACTTGCTTTCCTTTTTCCCGCTAACCAACTCTCCCGAGATAGATGACCTCGATGTTGCCACGGGTGGCGCGCGAGTAGGGGTAGCTCCCGTGCGGCCACGACCGCCCAAGGCTAGGGGCCTAGGTAGCTCCATGCTCAGAACCTGGTCGTTGGATTCGATGCGGCCTAGGCCACCAATAGAGTTAGGCCGTGTGCATGATGATAGGTATGAGAGGGGTAGCGCAAGAGGAAGAACAGAAATTCCCGTTAGGGCCGTGTCGGTGGGCTCTGACGCGGGGTGAGATGTGTCAGGAAACGGGCGTTTTTTCGCCCCGGCCGAAGTAATACCGGCCGCCTCGTCAATACCCAGCGAAAAACGACTTATCGGGTGTCTTCACCAATCAATAGCTCACGATCTTCGGCGTTGACCTTTTAATAATGCAACTCATTTGCTTAGCGTTGGTTTTCGTTCCTACTCTAGTGGAACCCCAGTATACTGCTATTCATCGGATAATAGTCAACCTGGGGGAGAGTGTGCAGTTCTATCCGTCGGGCTCGTTAACCAAGGCCGGAAAGTTTGTTCATATCCTAGATAAAGAGGCGTTTAAGGTCATCGTTGGGGAGCTTGACACCATACCTGATCTGGTGAATTATCTGCAGGAACGAGAAAGGGTGTTTACTGGCAAGGATGTGCTGATCCTACCCGGCGAAGAGCACTTGTTCGACAATAATACGGGGAAGCAATTCTTTAAATACAGTGCAGAAAACCGTAATCCTGCAGAGAAAACGTCCATTCTGATTTCAGGAACCGAATACGATTTGCTGGCCAAGTACCTGGAAAATGACAAGAAGTTTCCAGAACTCTTTTCTTCCTCAGAATACAATGGTGCTTGGTTCGACCTTGACGGCGCCTGGGACTTCTATCAAAAGCGGGAAGAAGTGATTTTGAAAAGGAAACACGACCGGTACAGCTACTTTGTCGATGAGTTTGTGCGGAATGAAATCTTGGTTGATGTGAATGATTTGAGGCTCGACCTTGCGAAAGAATTACTCTCGTTAACCAGGTTCGAAAGAAGGATAATCGGGCAGGGCTTCTTCGGACTATTCGAGGAGAACAAGCACAAGAGTGGTTGGTACATGGCGAGAAGGCACGGCAAGGTTGCTGACCTATTAGTGTCCTTCATTATCTATGGCAGTGATATGAAGCCAGAAGTAATTGATACAATGCTGGAAGTAGCTTTGCAGGGATACTCCTCGTTTGAAGGCTACCAGACGAGTAAATCAATCTTGATTGCTGCCAATAATCGGCTGACGGAGTTCAAGTTTGGCTACATGCAGGATATCAAGGTTCTCGGTGAAGAGGAGGAAATGCACCTCAGGCATGATTTAGACAAACTTGGGTGGTTCAAAAATCCACAGATAAAACACTACTCCCTGAAAGAATATCCAGACAGTTGAATGGATCATGATAGTGGCCCTGCAACCGCCGCCGACACACTTAATAAATTAAGTATCAGATGAATCCGAAATACCGTTAATGCTAACTAGTAATCAGTTCAATAAGCAGAGTAGCAAAAAGTGTGTGACAGCACTACTTTTCAGCCAACCTGAACGGAAATGATGCGACCCGTTGCTCAGCCCCCAATCGCACGGCCCCACACTTTTTGATGCTATTCAACCAGAGGGAAGCTACTGGGCGCAACTCTACGATCTGGCTCGGCTTACCAGGTCTAGTCACGGCAGATTTGGCAGCGCAGTTGCTCCCCGCAGTCTAGGCCGCCACGCAGGTTTACCGGAATAGGTCTGGTAGCTGCTGGAAAAGCTGCCAGGCTTCGGGCCAGCCCGCATCGGAGAAAATTGCCAAGCAATCGACCAGCTTCGTTCGGCGGTCTTCTTGCGCAAAGAGGGCGCGGTGATCAGCTAGATACTCTTCAACTAGTTCCACGAAGCGTTTGGCTCCCTGCGATTCGTACTCGTACTTGGCCACACCGGTTGTGCGCAGCATCGCTTCGGCAAACAGGTCAAAGCATTGGGTTGGGTTAACCGCTACGAACTTGAGTAGGATGTCGAGCATGTGGTGCACCGTACCGGGCGTGCCCAAAGTGGCGAACCGGGAAATAAACGGCGCGTATTCCGTCAGGCATTGGCGCTTCGCCTCTAGGGTGCCGATGTTCTCTGGTAAGTCATGGCCGATAGCGTAAAAGAGTTGGCCGGCCAGTTCGTTAAAAATCCAGTGCGCTGCTTCTTCTTCTTCGGTGGGCTGGTGGTTATCGGAAGTCCAATTTCGAACTGCCGGCTCCACTGCATCCACCAGTTCCTGCATCAATGCCTGGGACCGTTGCCGGATGGCGTCCTCTTGTGGATCCTGCGCTCGGTCGTAGCCCATGGACAAGTAGGCCCGTAAAACTGCCATTACGCTCCCTAGCTGCTTCTTGTGCGCGGAATACGCGCTTACCCATTCCCGCAACTGAGCCTGGGATGCCGGCAGTTGTCGTTCCAGCGCCAGGCGCAGCAGCAGGTCCACCATTATCCTGCTTCCCTCGCCGGGGCCACCTGCTTTCGCCAGCAGGTTCAGCAGAAGCGGTTCCAAGCGGGCTGCATCCTCGTGCGCTAGGTTGCGGAGAACAGCGGTAGCGTGGTGAATAACCTGGGGATTGATTTCCTGCTCCGCAAACTTTTCGGCTAGTTCCCAAGTGGCCTCGGTGTTGTGCCAGCTCAGCTTGTAGAGCGCGGTGATCAACGCAAAGCGCACGGCCGGATGCGGGTCGCGCAACAGCAAATCCTCCACTCGATCCTGTATCAATGGCCATAAGGAGGAGATTTCTAGCAGCTGGGCCAGGGCTTTGGCGGCCTCTATGCGGGCAGCGGAGTAACCCCATGCTACGGACTGGGCAAAGTCCTCCTCCGTACTTGGTTCGGCCAACGGCTCCGGATGATGGGTTAGCTCCAGCAGACGCGTGAGGGCCTCAGGGTAGCTGGTGGCAGCTGCCGGTGCGTAAGCCAGCAGCACGCCCAGTCCTTCGGCCAGCACGGCAGCGGCTTCCGCTTCGGGCAGAGCACCGGCTGGGGACAAGGCGGCGTCGAAGGCCAGCAGCGCTTCCTGCAGATGGCGGAGGGTTTCTTCGGTGGGGGCTGCTCTGACGGCCTGCTGCGTGTAGTGAACCGCTCGGGCAAGTCCCGGCACCGAGTCGGCAGTAGCTGTTCCAGCGTTGTTCTCTGCTTCAAAGGGTTCCCTCTCAATGAACGTGCTGTGGATTTCCAGCGGCTTGCTGTTGACCAGCGCCTCACCGCTTGCTATGGCTACCTGTAAAAACTCACGCGCTTCGTCGGTGGCTAGTTGCGGCGCGCCCAGCGTCTGCAGCACGGTGCCAATGACGGAGGTGCGCATCCATTCAGGTTCGGTAAAATCAGCAAAGCCCCAGGCCAGCCAGGCCCTTTCCGCCTCATGCCGGGCTTCCGAGGGCACCAGTGGGTAAAGTACCTGCAGCAGTTCAATGGCACTTTTGCGCGTGCTTTGGCACTGCAGCACCAGGGGGCTGGACGCGGCCACCCACAGTTGGCGGCCGAGCAACTGGGGCTGCCGGGCGCCTGCTTCAAAGAGCGTCCGCCACACAATAGCGGCTCCGGTGTGTTCTAGCAGCAGGCCCGGCATATCCGCCAGCAGAGCCGGGTCTTGCACACCGGGAATCCACTGCAGAAACCGCTGGTACATTTCCGCGTGGTCATCGCTGCGGCTTGTCTCCAGATCATGCGCCCAATACGCGCTGCTATCGTCCTCAAAGCGGTACGAAGTAGTGCCGACGGTCAGGTTTTCAACCCGCGGCTCTGGTGAGGACCATTCCTTCCGGTCACGCGCCCCGCGCAAGGCGGCCGCCAGCACCCGCACGGCCGTGCGGGGGTAGGCGGCCAGCAGCGCGGCAAAATGCTTCTCCACCTCATGCCGAGCCAGCTCAAAATCCTGGGCCGCATTGGATTGCATTCTCAGGATAAAGCTTGATACCATGGGCGTGGCCTGGTCATGACGAAACTCATGCGGCCCGAAAACGCAGTACACCAACTGCACCGACAGCGCCTCATCCTGGCCCGCGAGCAAAACCAGGTGCTCAGCCAGCGCCGGGATTTCCACGTGTCCATACCGGCGGAAGCGTTCTGGTTCCAGCAGTTGGGTCAGCAGCAGTTGCGACGCAGCCGGATTAGTGCCGTAGGTACGCACCACGCTGGCAATGGTGGAACGCACCTGCCAGCGGTTCAGGAAGGCAGCGGTCATCACGCTGGTCATTATTTGACGCGCCGCCTGGCTCAGTAAGGGTAGGGCGTCCGCGGTCGGGTTGCCGTTCAGAAGGGTTTCCACGAGCGTTTGGTGCAGGCCCAGTTGGTCGGCGCCAGCACGTAGTTCAGCCACCACCTGCGCCCAAGGTCCGGCCTGGAAAGGTTGGTGGCTTTTGGCTTTGATCACTAGGGCTACCACAAAATGCCGCAAGCTGCGGGTGGCCGCGGCGTCTCCCTGGTTGAAGACCCGCACCAGACCCGTCAGATCTTCGTCCGCTTGTACCGTTTCCACGGACAGGCGGGCGACTTCCACCCGCACAATGGGATCCATGCCCTCATCGGCCACCAGCGTCCCAATAACGCCCCAGAATTCGTCAGCGGACAGGCCGCTGTTGTGCTTGAGGCCGTCGACCCAATAGTTGAGCGAGGGCGCCAGCAGCAACCCCGCTCCTTTGCTCTTGACCAACTGCGCCCGAGCGCTGGCCACGTCAGGCAGCAGGGCCAGGCAGGCGACGGCGTAGTCGAACAGCACGTGGTGCCGGAAGCCCAGCACCCGGCGGGGTTGCTCCAGCAGCAGCACGCCGTTTTCCTGCAGTTCATCCACCGCCGTGGCCGTAGCCGCGTCAATGCGGCCCTGCGCAATGGTAAGGGCCTTGGCGTCGAGCATCTGCTCCACCAGCCGGGTGAGGCCCACAATCACCGGGGTAGAGTCACCCACCCGCTCTTGCCAATACCGATCCAGCAGTTGGCCCTGGGTGCTCACGCCCGCCAATGATTCGGGCGGAGTGCCGCCCCGCAGCAGGTCGGCCAGCAAGGCTAGGTTGAACGGGTTCAACGCCAGTGCCTCCATCTTAGGACCACCGGCGGTAAGGGCCGTGTGCAGGCTGGGCGACTGGCGGGCCAGATCCGCCCGTTCCCCGGCGTCCAGCAGCCCGATGTGCAGGTGGCGTACCCGGCCAAAGCTTCGGTCCGCGTGCTGCGGCATCGGGGGCAGGCCGTGGAACAGTTGCTGCCACTCCTTGCCCACGCGCAAATCAAACGTGCGCACCGAAGCCACCACGTGCCAGCCAGGCAGGGCGGCCACCTCCCGGAGCAGCTTTTTGTACGTGGTCTCCGCCTGATTGCTCCGGGATGCGTCCAAGGCATCGAGCAGCAAGAAAGCCGGACGGGGGCCCGGTACTTGTCCGAGTACTTCCAGCAAGGGATGCGTCAGGCCAATCTCCCGGCGCAGCTCGTCGAGCGTACCCGGACCGTTTTCAACTTTGAAACAGAATACAGGGTGTTGCTGGCCAAGAATGCTGGCCGCTGCGTGCAGGATGGCGGATTTGCCCGCTCCCGGTTCGCCCGTGATGGCCAACGAACCACCCAGGGCAGCGTCCACGACGTGGTTGACGACGGGCCGGGAAACCGTAATCGGGCCTTCCACCACCTCAATGGCTGTGAAACGCGCCAACTCCGCCAGCGTGGCGGCGCTGTACGTGCTGAGCCGCGCTACGTCCTGGCGGAAACTTGGCGGTTCTGTCAGCTGAATCCGGCCATTCAAGACCAGCCGAATGGCGGCCGCGTCACCGCCGGTTCCCTGCCGGGCAGCCTGGTGTGCCCAATGATCCAGCAGTATAAGCAGGGTGTCTTCCAACCCGGGGGCCACAACACTCAACAGGGCTTCCGTAACCAGTTGGTGCTCGGAACTGCCCACCACGATTACCGAGCACACGGCCAACAGCGCTTGCCGCTGCGCAGCCGTAATTGCCGTCCCGGCTTGTGCAAGCCAAGCTGCATCCAGCAACCCGGTAAACACATCCAAGGCGTGCTGCTGATTAGCGGGCAAGCCTGTCGCAGCCCCCGTGCGGTTGCGGTCCAGCACTTCCTGCAGATGTTCCTTAATCGTCCCAGTGGCCCCCGTGCCAACGGCCAGTACCAGCCGGTCCCGGGCCGGCACCAGCGGGCGCTGAGTGCCGTTTTCCAGTACCCCAGCCCGAAACTGGCGGACGAACTGCTCTGCCACGGAAGCCAACTCGCCCGCGGCGCTATTTGATAGCGGAACGGTATTTTTGGCCTGGATGTAGATTTGGCCGACGTCAGTATCAACCACAATGTCATCGACACCGCCGGCGGGAATTTCGGCGTAGATCTTCTGGGGCGTCCCGGGCAGGTTTCCTCCCAAACGCGATAAGGGACGCTCCGTCAGCAGCAGCCCCGCGATGCAGGCCGCAACTTCGGACTGAAAGGATGTTCCGGAAAAAGTAGCTCTTCCACTCATGATAGTCGGTTAAGTAATTAACGGTCAATTTTCTTAACGTGCTATTTTTCCGTTTTCTGAGAGTACCCCTAGTAGGGGCTGCCCGGCAGATTTTCTACAGCACGGGAATAGTCAGTCTGTACCGTGTCTGCTGGCCATGACGTCACGGCTGGTTCGCTTGCCGCAGGAACAGCACTGGTAAAGTCAGTAGGTTCGGAGCTACAGGCGGCAACCAGCAGCAATAGCGGAAAGTATTCGTAGCGCACGTTTGAGAACTGAAAATTAAGTTGAGCTTTCTTACTGGTGGGAAAGATGTTGAATAAGGCGCCAATTAGTGCCTTTGCCATCGGTATACACGCCTTAATTAGCGAAACGTAAGGGAATCGAGCGTTACAGATTCGCAAAGCTGTTTCGGCATCAGGCATGCACGGATATAAAACTTATGCGGGTCATCCAGATTACTCGTTTTCAGCGCAATGTGAAGTACATTATCCGTGCGGCTAAAGATGCGGCGGAAGTAATGATCCTCCGCATCGGCAAGTACCCAAGAATAGGTATCAAAGTGGCCTAGTTTTGAGTTAGACGCAATGGCCATTACGAGCTGCGTGCGCGGTGTGCTGGTCAACGTGTCAAGGGCAAAACCATGAGTGTAATCCGGTTCGCTAAAAAGCCCGCCCCCTTGGGGCTCCCATTTCCGTTCTAGCCAGGCCTCCTTGATCTGAACATCGATTGAATCGCCCAACCGAATTTGCTTACTGCTGCAGGTTAGTTGGCGGATGAATACGTTGCGGAGCCGCCGCGAAAATGCAGAAGAAGGGCTGATAGGATAGGTCGGAACTACCTCGACCGTTTCACTAGTGACTGTGGGCACCGAATGATTGACCTCAGCCTGTGGTGAACTATCAACGTTACATCCTGTGAGGACGGAAAGGAATACCATCGGCGACAGAGTAAGAAGTAGTCTACGCATCAGGGAAGAAAGGTACTACCAACGGCTCGGCTATTCAAGCGGTGGCCCCAGGTCCCAGGCCGCTGTTTCAATTCGCTCGCGCAGGTAATGCACCTCGCTGGCCAGGTCGCGGATATCTTCTGGCAGAACCTTATCACCGAGCAATAATTCTACCTCAGCGCTGAGCATATGCAGGCAGGACGCATGGTAGGCAAGTTGCTGTCGAATTTGGGTAAGTCGCTGTTGAGTCGGCCGTGTGTTTTCTCCTTTGATTTCGGATAAAACCTGCCTTGTGGTAAACTGAAGCGTGGCCACGTTCTCCTCATCCTCCTCCAACTCCAGCAGCACAAAGCCGGCGGCGAGGGCGGCACGTTCCGCAGCCTGGAAAGTCTCTTGCCCAAAGTTTCGGCTGATAGTAATTCGCTGTTCCTGGCGGTCCTGCAGCAAGTGTGGTAGGATTACATCGCGCAGAGCGTTGCTTAGGTAGTGCTGGCCGCGATGCTGCGGCGGCACGAATACGTGCAGATCTGCAACTCCGTGGTCGAGCATTATGCCGACGTACTGTTGCCCGTTGCGAATATAAGTACGCTTTGTTGCCATGCTGCATGGAATCAGACTCGTCGGGTCGTGGCGTAGCCAGCCAAACCCGCGCCCAGCTAACGCTTTTCGTCAACGGCCGCTGGATGATGATTTCAGGGCCTTCTGCACCATTGGCCCGGTCAAGCAGGCGACTCAGGCTTTCGTTTGTCATGGTCATGGTATCCTATAGTAAGACTCGGCACCCTGTTGGCGTTGCGGGGCGTATTGCACTTTTCCTGCTTCCCAGGCCGTCCAATCTTCAGGACTTAGCACTAACTGTACAAAGGCATCATATACTACATCGTGTCTCTCCGACGTATGTAGGCAGGTGTAACACCGGTGCATTATCCTTCTACTCTTTTTTTAACTTACTGAGCAAGTGCGTCCGACTATCATAATTCTTTGCCAGCTCGAATTTGATATCATCCTTAATGCTGGTGTCTCCCCCAGGCCTACTCTCCATTTTTCTCCTGGAGAATGAAGGAGAATAGGCCCTGTCGTGGGCGAATGTCAGCAGTATATGATCGTCTTTGACATACAAGGATTCACAATTCTTCCGTAAACCGTTTAAGATGATCTGTTGCAAATAAGGGTCTTTTGTAATACCGCGAACCTCGGCTTCCTCCCAGAAATAATTATCCTTCCCTACCACATTACGACTGTTTTCAAAGAACTCGAACTGCAAAGAATTGACCGCTCTTAGCAGCGTAGATCTATCATCTTCACGGGGCTCATATTGGGTAAATACCGCTAGGTTCAGTTTCTCCAGAGGGTTGTCAGCGTCCACATATAGATTAATCAGATTGAAAATCCGATTGCACTGCATGAAATCTAATACGGTAGAGCCAGAGTTGGACAGTATCAGCCTATAGCTTACATGCTTGGCCAAACTTTTATCATAAACGTCTATCTGAGCTTCTATTGTTGTTTTTCGAGTATACCCTTCTCCACTTTGTTGCTGCGTAATCTGATGCAGCTTAACGTACAAAATGCGTAGTGGGCAGGGGTAGTAAACAGCCTTATCCAAATACCCGGGACGAAGCACGTAGGTATCAGCTTTGTCCTCTGCTCTTTCCACTTTGAGTACTGGTTCAAGCATTAAATTGTAATGCCTTCTACTGCCATAGTGAGCTATATACTCACCTAGCGTATCAACTTGCTCGATGGTCAAATAATCGACTCTATTCAGAGACATTGTTTTCGGATTTAGGCAACTAAACACATGATCGGTTACGCCTGCTGGTCATTCCTTACAGGCCTAAATTGTTGACGGCATTATGCTGGCGGACGCTATCAATACGGGTATAGAGCCGAATCATGCCTGTAGTCTTGTGCTTGGTCTGGTTCATAATCTTCGAGTCTTCGGCCCCGCCCAATTTGGCAATGGTAACAAACGAGGCCCGCAGGGAGTGAGCTGAATACGCTGCGCCCAGGTAGCGCTGTACCAACTCGTTCAGCCACATACTGCTGAGCCGCTTGCGACCGAGCCGCTGGCCTTTGTTGAAGGACAGAAACAACGGGCCGCTGCTGCGACCGTTAGCTTCCAGCACTTGAAGCCAGTCCTTAACGGCCCGCACGGGGCAGGTGCGCCGATCAGAAGAATAGACCACGGCTTTTTCTTCCGATTCGCCTTGCTGGTTGGTTTTGCTTTCGCGCAGACGAATGAGTAAACCGTCGTCGTCAAACTCCAGATCCTCGACCTGCAGCTTTACAAGTTCATCGCGGCGAAACGCGCCGGCAAAGCCCAGCAGCAATAGAGCCCGGTCCCGTACGCCGTCGGGGCGCTCTAAGGAGATACCTTGCACAGTCCGCTTAAAATGTTCCAGCGTAAAGGCTTTGGCCTGCTTGGGAGCCACCTTCTCTTGCAAACTGATGCCCTTAATTAGGTCTTTTACCGTCTCATCCAAAACGGGGTTTGGCAACTTGGCCAGCCGGTGAGCCTTGCTAATTGAAGCTAAATGACGCCGCACGGTAGATACCTTCTTTTCGCGGGCCAGGTATACCAGAAAGCCTCCGACTGTAGCCGCCTCCGCCGGTAGCGGGATGCGTCCGTACTCCTGGCACCATGCGGTGAAACGCTGCCAGTCACCAGCATAAGCCTGGCGGGTTTTTTCGGAGCCCTGCTGACTGCGAATCAAGTAATCGGTCGCTTCCTGGGTGAACTCGTCTATGCTTCGAGCTGGACCGACCTCGTGCGTTTCGTCGGACAAGGCCGTAGGTAAGTGCATGCTCATGTAAGTGCCTACTAGAGAATGTAGAGTACAGGACTATTCCTCATTTGCTTGACTGGTAGTGCCTCTGGATTTGCGGGTGGTCCAGGCAGTCAGTAAAAAAGAAAGTAGCATCAGCAGGTAGATTGGTAACGCTATCTGTTGGCGAATAAGGATAGCCCAAATTCCGGTGGCTTCCTCTGGAGATTCTGCTTCTACAACACCGTCAGCGTGTGATACTTGGAGCTTATCATAGCTATAAAGACTGGAATGCCAAAGCCGCACCTGACGCTTCTCTTTGCCGGCTAAATCGTCCAAGAAAATCTTACCCTGTGATTTACCATGAATCATTCGGCCATCCTTGCCCATTACTTCAAACTCCACATTCTGCGGAGCCAGAACAGCTATCTCTTTCAGCGGCTTATTACCGGCATTTTCCAGTTCTAGAACCGTCAGTTGTGGCGTGCCATCGAGAAACCTATTCAGTGGCCGTTGCAGGATAAAAGGGCTGTACATTTTGTTGTAAAATTCAAAAGAATCACGCACCTGGTTATGAACAGCCAGCGGGGTCAGGCGCAATGTTCTGTAATAGGCCCAATGCATTAAGGTATCCTGGCGGGCCATGGCCGAATCCTGCTTATCATGCTGCAGCAAGTACTGGGGTACTATTAGCGGCGAAGTATGCCGCTTAATTCGCAAGTCACCTGACGGAGCACTGAACCATACCCATATACCAATAGCCGCCGCAATGGCTGTTAACATGGTGGACGTGTTATTCCACGTAAAACCAAAATCTGGAAACTTCATTTGTACAAGCGCGTCAAGCAGGTGAAAAGGTTGATCAGATTATTGGTCGAACCCTGGACACATTCTGTAGTTGGGACGGGGCGTGTAACACGGGGACGAACCGCTATGCATCAAGGGTGCGGGCTTTCACCTGTCCGCTCCGGATGCGGGCCACGACGCTTTCCACGGATTGGTCGTATTCAGCTTCCGACGCAAAGATGGCGTGATAAAATGTCCGGGGTGCTCGCGGCCCCACGGCCAGCCCTTTCGCCACGCGAACAATCAGCAGGCGTTTTTTGGTTGACTTTTTCATGGCATGGGGTGCTCGGGCCGGGAACGGGCCGCCAGGGGGCAGTGGGTAGTTTACGTAACGAGGGAGTGCGGTCGTTTGGTCAGCAGGCGCTGCACGCCCATGGGGTGGAAGGCCTTGCCGCGCCGGGTGCAATAGCCCGACTGGTTGAGCTGCTCGGTGATGGCCCGCAAGCTCTTTCCGTTGGCCTGCAGTAAGGTGGCCAGTTGGGCCGCTTGGCGGTTACGAATGTTGGCCTGCGCGTTGGCCTGACGCGCCGCCAATCCCTTGGCCCGCGCCATAGAGGTCAGATTGGCCGGCGTGCCCAGGGCAAACCCCCGCGCCTTCTTGGCAGCCAGCGCATCGCGCGTCCGGCTGGAAATGGCCGCTGCTTCCTTCTGGGCCACGGCGGCCAGGATGTGCAGGGTGAACTCGTCGGCCGCCGGCAGGTCCACGGCCTGGAAGCGGACCCGGCTTTCCATGAGAGTGGCCAGGAAAGCGACGCTGCGGGCCAAGCGGTCGAGCTTGGCCACGAGCAGCACGGCGCCTTCGCGCTGGGCCAGAGCGATGGCGGCCGCCAACTGGGGCCGCGCGCTCTTGCGGCCGCTCTCCACCTCCACGAAATCGGCCACCCGCATGGCGTCCTCGGGCAGGAAGCGGAGCACGGCGGCCTGCTGGGCTTCGAGGCCCAGGCCGGACTGGCCCTGGCGGGCGGTGCTCACGCGGAAGTAGGCCACGAACTTGTTCATGGGAGCGAATCTACCACCCATTTTTTACGTTGTCACGTTTTTTAAACGTTCGTTTGTAAAATGTGACAAGCGCCTAGCGACTGGTATTTCGCCCCCCACTGCTATAAGAAGGCCCTATTCAGGAGCAACAGCGCCAAGTGGTGCAGCAAGTAGAGGCCGTGCCCATTCAAGCACAGAGTGATATAACGGAGGGGCAACACGCGCAGAGCCAAATGCCTCACTTGTTTAAATGGCCTAATCCTGAGCGTGTAGAGGATAAGTAACGTGTCCGAGGCCCTAGACTACAGGTTAAATCAGTCCTATCGTTAAAGAAAACGAAGTTTCGGATGATGATTTTAAGTATCTTTGTTGTAATCAAAAACAAAGATTATGCCCACTAAAAAGCAGATAAAAAGCACAGGTGCAACCTTCACGCCGAGTCAGTTGGCGGATTTTTTATCTGATCGCATACTCAAGTACACTACAGATGAGAGGGCGTTGATTCTAGACCCAGCGTGCGGTGAAGGTGCATTGTTACTGTCACTCGGGGAAAAATTGGCCGCACGTAGTGTGACCGTTGATTTGATTGGGTTCGATTCAAACCTTGACTACCTGACCACAGCCAAAACCAGTATTGACGAGAAGGGCTGGAAAAATGCCAGCCTGAAGAATGAGGATTTTTTAGAGGCTGTTGTACTTCCAAGCTCCGCTCAAGCTAACAAAGGCCCTATCCAAACAGACCTCTTTTCCGAGCCCGCTAAGTGCAGCGATGTAGAAAAGAACATTAAGGCCGACATAATTATTGCCAATCCTCCTTATGTGCGCACCCAAGTTCTGGGTTCTAATAAGGCACAACTGTTGGCAAAGAAATTCGAGTTGAAAGGGCGAGTAGACCTATATTACCCTTTCCTAATATCAATGACCGAAAGTCTGAGAGAAGGCGGAATTCTCGGGGTCATCACTTCTAACAGATACTTGTACACTAAGAGTGGTACAAGCATTAGAAAATACTTGAGTGAAAACTATGAAATATTAGAGTTGATAGATTTAGGTGATACTAAATTGTTCACAGCGGCTGTTTTGCCTGCTATTTTGATTGCTAAGAAAAAAGCTAAAGCAGTTGACTCTAATCCACTGTTTATAAAGGTCTATGAAGCCTCGAAAGAGTATGTTGGCGACACAGAAGGTGTGAGTACCATATACGAAGCGTTAAATAGCCATACAGCAAACTACTTCAAACTTGGTAGCAAAAGCTACAAAGTCAGTAAAGGAGTGTTAAAGTATGAAGTTGGCTCTGAGGAAGCCTGGGGAATGCTAACCGATGACGAGCTTAACTGGATAACAGAAATTCAGAAAGCCTCTTCATGCACAATAGGGGATATTTTTAAGGTCAAAGTAGGCGTGAAAACCACTGCTGACAACGTTTTTATCAGTGATTCTTGGGATTCGCTTGGAGAAGAAAAACCAGAAGCTTCCTTGTTAAAAGAGCTTCTCTCACAAGAGAATATCAGCCGTTGGACTGCGGTAGAGAATAGCGCTTTACAAATGCTCTACCCTCATTACTCGGAAGGGGGAAAGAAGTGTACAGTGGATATCGAGGACTATCCATTAGCAATGAAGTATTTCCGCTCGCATGAGGTACAGCTAAAAGGTAGGCAATACGTTATCGATGCGGGACGCAAATGGTATGAAATCTGGGTGCCTCAGAAGCCAGAAGTATGGAAACTTCCAAAACTCGTCTTTCCAGACATAAGCTTAGAGCCTCGCTTCTATTTCGATAAATCAGGAAAGATTGTCAATGGTAACTGCTATTGGATTGCAGCCAAGAACAAGGCCGAAGAAGAACACTTGCTGCTTATCCAAGGTGTGGCCAACTCTAAACTTATGACTAAGTATCATGATTTGGTCTTTAACAATAAGTTGTACTCAGGCCGACGGAGATACATAACTCAGTACGTAGAGAAGTATCCTTTACCAAGCTTAAGCTCTCCTATAGCTAATGAAATCGCGCAGCTAGCCAACGAGCTTAATAACACCTTTGACAAAAGTGATATTTCAATTCTAGAATACAAGCTTGAGCAGAAAGTAGCTCAAGCTTATGGGGTAGAGCCTGTATACGAGCTTATATAGTGTCTAAGAAAAACCCTTTAGGCAGCCCGATTTGGATTTTTTTGTTCAATACATTGCCCCCAAACTGCGTAAAGCGCGAGAAGAAATCACGGCCAGTAGTCAGGTAAAAATCGGTTATGGTAACCACCCCTGACTTAGTTTCTGCGAAAAATATAGCGTAGCGCACGTCGCAGTGCCTTACGTTATCATTGAATAGCTTCTCTAAATCAAGTTTTGCTTCACTATCTGGTGAAACCAACCCTAAATCAATGGTGGTAGAAGTTTGGAGCTTTACCTCTAAGAGCTGGTTGTTGACATCGGGGAATTGACCATTGTCCTTATAGTTGTCATAGCCCAGTGCTTTGCATACAAGCTTATGGAGTTCGGCTCCCCTGTTTCGCTCTTGGGTAATGCCAATATCTGGAAAGGACATACTGATTAAGCTGCTAAGCTTGCTGAATATGGCGGAAATCGGTAATAACTGCTTTTCAGATGGGGCATCTGTTGGGGAGATACCACTTAGTGTAACTGCTAAGTTGCTAGAAGCTAGCGCTAAGACCTCAGTATCGTTGGGAGAGATTAACTCCAAGTGGTTTGCTCCCCGGATTAGGCGTGCTTGATACTTCTGGGTTAGGGTGCCTGTAGTATCAAGCTTAGCCAAATCAGCGCCAGTAATGACCCTGACCTTGGTAACCGTGTCATCTGCATCCACCCCGATTATTACATATCTTCTGTCTGGAGCTAGTTCTTCATTCCAGACTTGAAGGTTATTGGACTTTTGAACATATGTATCAAAGCACTGGCCCGGAAAACGGGGCTGCACTTTAGGGAACGAGTTGGGTACTACATATCCCAAAGCCTCACAGACAGATGATTTGGCTACTTTAGAACGTGTTCTTAAAGCCAGACCTTGGAAGGATTGGCCAACCATCTTATCGTTCAACAATACGGTCAGTTCGGCACTAGTCAACCAGTATGATTCATCACCGACTTCGATAGGGCTGTTTATAGTAAGTCCATCATTTGCAATGTTCTCTGCTTTCCGGACTGCTTTTGAAAGTAGTGTTGCTGCTTGCGCCTGGTCTGCTTCAGCGTTTTGGGGCTTGAATTGCTTGCTACTACTCTCTGGTTGGGTGTTAAATCCTAATGCTAGTTGAGCCTGCTTTGGCGATGAAGACATTATGCGGTTTTCATTAGCTCCGAAGGTTTTATGTTCAGAGAGGTTGCAATTTTATTTAGGTTAATCACCGAAATATTGCGCTCCCCTCTCTCCACGGAACCGATATAAGTCCTATCAAGATTGCTAGCAAAGGCAAGCTTCTCTTGGGACAAATCGCAAAGGGTACGATAGTGCTTAATCGTGTTTCCGAGGTCCCGTAGAAATCTCTTCTCCTCTTCTGAATAAGCAGTTTTCATTCGCATGATTTTGCTAACAAAGGTTGGTTTCTGATGTAAATAAGTCTACCGACTATAAGTATCATTATGGACTACATACCCCAGATTCACGAAGAAGAATAGCCCCCCGCGCAGCGGTGGAAATCGGTGCGGTGGGCCATCTGCATGGGAGCCAGTGACCGGGCGGTACCCTCCCCGGAAATGGTGCGGCTGCAATTGCGCTACATCGCGGGCGAGATTGACTAAGTGCAGGTGCATGACGAGTTGATGCGGTGGTACCGCCCCGACATAGCACCAGCGGTCAACGTGCGCCCACTGCTGCCCGAGCAGCCCGGTCGGGTGTACCCATACGCGGCGGAAATGGCCGCGCTGATGCAGGAAATGAACGAGCTGCCGCCCTACGTGCTATGTACCGTGATGGAGAAACCTTACCGCTGCCGCTCTAATCGCCTTGTGTTACCTGGTTTTCCCCTACCTGTTTAAGTATGACAGCAGTCGAACGTTTTGGCCCCGCCGAGCAGACCCCGGCACAGCGTCAGGCACTACTCGATAAAGTGGAGGTCCTGAAAGTCGCCCAAGGGCTGCTCTGTTGAGCTCGTCTGGCCAGCGACTCTATCGGCATTACGTGGCCGGCGAGCTGAGTTTGACCGAGTGTAGCGCGGAGCTACGCCAGTACTACGGCCGGCCGTAGGGCTTACCGTGTAAATCCGCCCTGTTGGAAGAAGGCCCTGAACCAGAAAAGTACCACGCCGAAGCAGTAGAGCCAGAGGGCCAAAACCCCGTGCGATTCCGAGGTGGTGGTTATAAGGGTGTTGTTAAACAAACAGGGCAAAATCTCTTGGTAACATTGGTCCCCTGAGCGTATGTCTGCACCGAAGCTGGAGAAGTTGCTCCAGCTTCGGTGCGGACATACATTAGCAAGGACAGTTGCAGGGCACTGTTGGTGGCGTGGCAAGCGGTGCAGATGCGGGCGCAGGTGTACTGGTTCTAGCGGCTGCATGTCTGCGCTTGGATGTGCGAAGCGTCTTCTCGCGACGACGGACGGGCGGGGTATTCTCCTGTGCAGGGACTGGGGCAGGAGTAATTACCTTGGCAGCCGTAACGGTGATATCACCCTCCGGCGTAACGTGTACAGCGATGCGGTAATGGCTACTGATGATGAGGATGGCGCAACGATAATGATACTGGGTTTAGGCCCTGGCTTGGAACAGGAGCTAGGCGCAAAGGCAATTAAGATAAGTACTACTGCTTTAAACAGTAAGGCATTAAGGGTTATACGTTTCATTGAACAATGTGATTTCCCTTATATATTATCGGATCAATCCTCCCTCTCGAGTTATCCTTAGATTGCTTCGGTAATGGGGTCATCTACTGTAAATAGTCGCACTCACGGCCGAAGCCAGGATTTGACGAAAAAATCTTCTGACTTTGGTAACATTCGAACCAAACTTTTAATCAAGACCATCAAGCAAATGGCCATGTCCCAGAAAGTCGCGAAAGAAGAGGAAGACCAGGACAAGAAGTACCCGTTCACTTCCACGATTACGGCAGAGAACAAACGGCGCCTTTTCAATTATCAATCGAACAAGCCAGGCGGTGCTCGGACCACCGATGTGATAAATCAGGCATTCAAACTTTTCTTCGATACCCACAAGCAATACGCAGACGGGGAGCCAGCTAAACCTGCACGGAAATAAACTGAATTTTACAGGCAGTGGGGGAGAAAAAATAGTGTGCCCCGGGCCTAGGTCTTATCTCTTAACATAAAAACGGTTATACCCGGCGCCTCAGAATCAGTGCAGGTTTTGCTCTTCACCGCTCCCATCTAACTAACATGGTACTTTTCCGTTACAGCAGATTTCACTTCGCACCCTTTTAATACCAAATTTACGCACTACCTTTCTGCTTTAATTCATACCCTATCTTGATAATATCTACTTAGAATGGCAAAATCAATTGATGAAGGTTTTAGTGCATTCCTGACATGGCTAGTGCCGGCAGCCTCAGAACATGATAAAGCTAGGGCTCATAAAAGCTCTGTTGAATCTTGCCTAATAAATGGGTACGGATGTTCTAGCTTTTTTGAGACAGGTTCTTTCGGCAATGGAACAGGAGTGAGACATCATAGTGATACAGATTATTTCGCAGTAATACCTGCAAAAAATCTAAAGGAAAAATCTTCCATTTCCTTACGTGAAATAAAAGAATCACTACAAGTAAAATTCTGGAATACTGCGGGAATTGTAGTTAATTGTCCCGCTGTAAGAATACCATTTGGTACATGGGCTTCTGAAAAAATGGAAGTAACTCCGGCATATTTTTATGGGATGGTAGAATATGATGGAAAAAAATTTGCTAAATATGAGATTCCAGACTGCTCTAGTGGTTGGATGAATTCTAGTCCATCAGCACATAATTATTACGTGCAAAAAACTGACGATGCAAAATCAAATAAAGTAAAATTACTTATACGTCTTATAAAGGCTTGGAAATATTACTGGGAAGTGCCAATAATATCTTTCTTTTTAGAAATATATGTAACTCGCCATTGTTCAAATGAATCTTATATTGATTATGCAATAGATTTGGCTTTAATTTTTGAAAAATTAGAGAAAGATAATTTACCTGGATTATATGATCCGGTTGGAATATCTGGACATATAAAACCTTGTAGTTCGGATGCTCAACATGCTGAAGCTTTATCCAAAGTTAAATCAGCAGCAGGCCGTGCTCGTAGAGCCATTAATCAAGCACATGAAGGGAAAATAGACGATGCATTTTTAACATATGACTTGTTATTCAACTATAACTTTCCCGCTAGATAATGAATTCTATTCCCACAATTCAAAATAATTTACAGCAACTCCGCAAGCTGCTTGTAGAGGATAGATTATATTCAAAAGCTAAAACTTGTAATGGAATACAGATTATTTTAGTCGTATTTGTTTCAGCTGCTTTATCACTTGTTGCTGTTATATGCGAAACGTGGGGTCCTCGTGCTGCTCTGTATGGAGCAATCATAACAATTTTGGACTTTTATTTATTCGACCCTATTATAGCCCAGTTAAAGGGCAGAGCTGCCAGCGTCAGAGAATGTTTCGATATTGACGTACTTATTCTCCCTCAGTCACCTTTCAGGGAAGCAAATATTCCAATTGAAGATATAGTAGCAATTCCTGATCCGCTACCTGAGGCAAGAAAGAGAAATAAGATCGATTGGTATCCAAAAATCATCCATGAGATACCTATTGAACCGGCTCGACTTATCTGTCAACGTAGTAGCATGCAGTATGATGAACGTCTTAGAAATAGTTTTACATACTTATGGATTACATTAGTTGCAGTAATAGTATTTGCTTGGACGGTTTGGTTAGCAATTAAAAATCCAGATTTTTACCATATTGCAACTGTAACATCAGCTATTCTTCCTGCATTTTTGTTCTGTGTTAAACAAAACATTCTCAATAAAGAAGCATGCACTACTATAGCAAAAATGCGTGTATATTTTGACGAAGTATGGAAAGAATGCTTAAGCAATAGTAATTCTATGAGACTTACCGAATCATCCCGACAAATTCAGGATGCATTATTTGACCATAGAAGCCAAAGGCCATTAGTACCAAATTTTTATTATAAGCTGACGCGCGATCAAAATGAACAAATAATGGACTCTGCTGCAGAAGACTATGTCATTAGATATAAGCAAGCTCACAACATTATTTAAAATTTTGTATTAATTATAGTCAATTCGTGTTCAGTCAGTTACAGCAAAACGCTTTAGGGTAATTCTGTATTCCCTGTTGCCATAAAAAGACACTATGGATAAGCACATTGAGTATGAACCAGAAGACGCGGGCCTAATCCAATCCAAACCGCCAACCGAGGAGGAACTGCGAGAAATTTCGTGCTTCATTACCCAGAGCAAGCAACGTCATGCAGACCAGCTCGATGGATTACCGCTACCCACTGAGCGTCAACAGTCCCGTGAAAAAGAGTCGTAGCCTAGCCCAAACCCGCCTGATAAGTAGCTCCTAGCTATACCCCACTTTGAATCGGTCCACGAGGACGATTTGAGCAGCTATAAGTCGGGGTGGCGGGCCGTCACCTGCCCGCTTCTAATGCGCGCCACGACGCTTTCAACGGATTGATCATACTCGGCTTCTGAGGCAAATATGGGGTGCTGAAAAGGGGGAGAGGAACAAGCAGTTGAACACACATTCGTATCCTGTTTCTTTCCGATGCCAACGATCCGAAGGCGCTTTTTGATTGCCTTTGTCATTGCTTGAGCTGCCCGAGGCGCTGTACTTCAGAAGTGGAGAGCATCAAAAAGTGTGGGGCAGTGGGTTAGGAAGGCTATCAAAAGCAACAAAAAAATAGGAGATAAGTGCGGTCATCAAGCACTTGTCCCACTGCTGGCGCAACACCTACCCTGACCACTTTATCCGACTGCCCCACACTTTTTGATGCTCTCCTAGGTTGAACTCATGGTGCAGGATGTTCAAATATCAGTTGATGCATAGCCATCCAAACACCATTGGGTGAACTGCAAGTGGCAATTATGCTGGTGCGATATCTCGCACCAGGGGACACACATGTCACGGCTTTACCTATTGGGTAATACTGGTAATACTAGTAATACTGGTATTACTAGATACACGGCGGCCTTGCAATTTCGCCATGCGTGATAGAAGCACGTTCAGTGATTCATAGAACAATAGTGCCCTCAATGCGCAATATGAGTTTGGTAGCACTAAAGAAATTCTTTATCACGCTTGCGTGTCCTTGCTGAGCATTCGGTTGAACACGGTTTGCAATGTGGGCCCTTATAGTTTTACCGCTAAACCCGTGCGCATCGGCAAAATCGCTCATGGTTTGCTTTATTTGATTGGCCGCCTCGTTTGCCCATTGCTTACCCGGGTCTTTATGTTCTTTTAGCTCTACAAAAATTAAGGTAGTCTCATACTGTAGCAAGCCGTCACAACGCTTTTGCTCACCCCCACTACCCTTGAAGACGGGAATGCACTTGTCTACGGCTGTGAAAGTCACGTCATACTCGGGGCTATTGTCGACTCGGGCAATCCAGGTATTTTCCGCAGTCTGGTCTGTGCTGATGTAAGCAGGTTCGTCGCGCTTGCTGGCATCATCGCAAATGCCGAAAAGCGCTTCGCTTACCAGCGTGTCGCAGGATTGCCCGTCTGCTCTCTGTCCAACGAGGAAATTAGGCTTGGGCATTTTCAGCGTCTAACTCAATTTCCAATAAATCGGAGAAGCGAGCGTTAGCTTCACCTAACGCGTTGTTCAGGTCGTTGTCGTCGGACGGAATGTTGTCGTCCATCGGTAGACGGGTGATAGCACCCACACTGTTAAGCGCGTACACCACGGCTTGGTCGGCGGCCAAGGTAGCACCCAGCGGCACGATAGCTTGCAGCCGCTGCTCAAGCTTGTGGGGAACCGCAACTGCCCGGATGGTTTGTTTTACCTCGTTAGCCTGAATGGCCAGCGTCAAGTAATTGAGAATATATGGACTGTGGGTGGTGATGACCAACTCGTTAGCTGGCATGGTGTTGGCATAGCCTAGCAACTCGTATAGCACGGCACGTTGCGAGGTCGGAAATAGGTTCTGCTCGGGCTCTTCAACTACGTTCAGAAATGTAGTAGGACGAAAACGGGCCGTTAGGGACTCCAGCGCTTCTTGCTGTATTACTAGAGGCAGCTTCGATTTGAGGATAATATCGACCTGCTCCCGCAAGCGCCGCCGCTCATCGGCACTCATTTCGCTGCGGGAAGCATCCTGTTCCTTATAGATAAACTGGGTTAGATAGCGCGATACCAGCAGCAGGGGCACTAGCGATTGAAACCCGCTGGAAGCTTCTGCCAGCCGCAGCCGAAATGGCACCTTGCCGGCGGCCTTGCTGATAAGCCAGGGAATTCGGTTCGATTTATCATACTCAAATCGCACATTACCAATTGGGAGCTGCCAGCCGTCACTGCCTATCTCGCGCTGGGCTTGGCGCAGTTCTTCCCAATATTCAAGTAGTGCGCTAGGGAGACCTTTAAGCTTATCCGGCTCATGGACCGCGCTCAAGAAATTCCGTTCAGCGGGCACATACATTATTTTAGGTATCCGGTAGTTCGGTGTGTTCACTTGCAAGTCCACCGACAGCTTTTTGTGTTGGTAGATGAGCGTGGCGGCCGCGCCCCGATACTCGATGTATGTATCGTCCCGGAAGTAGTTTTCTACGTTCATGTAGGCACAGTAGCGCCGCACGAAACGGTTATAGCTAGTCACAAACTTCGCCGTGACGCGCCCCTGAAATAGCGCTTTTTCCAGCCAGTTCATCGTGGTGAACAGCTTCGCCACGCTGCTTTTCCCGCTGCCCTGGCTACCGATGAAGACGGTCACCTTACGGAAATCCATAAAGCCGCCCTCCTCAGCATAGCCGGTCGTTATTGGCCCGAAATTCTCGACTTTTAGTTTACTCATACACCTGCAATGTAGGAAGCCAAAGGTACTGTAAATGGCGCGTCGTAGGGTTTGCTCCTCGTGCCGCACTATGTGGGACGCTTAATTCTTTACCTGAGTTGTGACGGGTGACATTGATAACATAGGTAATATCGGTAACACAAGTAACATCGACACGATTAGTAACACGGGTAATACTTTTATACCTACTTTCGCTCCATGAGCAAGATTCTGGCGTTTACAAACCAAAAAGGCGGCGTGGGCAAAACCACGTCCGCCGCCAATGTCGGTGCCGGCCTAGCGCGAGCCGGCCAGCGGGTGCTGCTGGTGGACTTAGACCCCCAAGCTAACCTAACTAAAGGACTAGGTCTGCTTGATGCCGAGCACAACGTGTACGGCGCGCTGCTGGGTGAGTACAAGCTCAAGGCGTACCCCTTGCGCGAGAACCTGGCGCTGGTGGCGGGCTCGCCGGCGTTGTCCGGCTTTGAGAAGGTGAAGGGTGATGAGCTGGACCGGGAGTTTCTGCTCAAGGATCTGCTCGAGCCCGTGCGTGAGCGCTGCGACTACATCCTGCTCGACTGTCCTCCGGCGTTGGGTCTGGTTACGCTCAATGCCTACACGTGCGCCCATGCCCTTTATGTGCCGCTGGAAGCCCAGATGTACGCAGCCGACGGACTGGAGAAAGTGTTGGAACTGGTGAGTAGAGTACAACGGCGCCTGAATCCTGATTTATCGGTGGGCGGGGTGTTCTTTACCCGGCACGACAGTCGCAAAGTGCTGCGCCGGGAAACCGCCGAGGAACTGCGGGTACTCCATCCGGGCCTCGTGATGAGCAGCTTCATTCGGGAGAGTATTGCCCTGGGCGAGGCGCCTCACCTAGGCAAAGACATCTTCTCCTACGCCCCACAGAGTGCCGGGGCGGCTGACTACCAAGCGTTGGTAGCCGAGATTCTGAACCGCTAATTCATTCGATCTTCATGGCTAAGACATTCAAAAACCTGCCTCGTCCTGGTGAAACGACCGACCCTAAGCCCCTATCGGAACGCGACTTTTTCGACCTTACCGATGAGTCCACGCCTGTAAAAAAGGCGGTTGGGAAAGCTGAGACAGCGCATAACACTCGTAACATCAGTAACAGTAGTAATACAAGTAACATCGGTAATAAGAGTAATACCAATGAGCTCGGTAGCTCTGACCCAGAGTCGTCACCTAGCATTACTGCTGCTGTTGTGGGGTCGGAAGGCGTGCGCCAAACCTTCGTACTGAGTCGTGGCCACCTGGAGCAGCTTCGGGATTACGTCCATGCCCGCCGCGCGCAAGGCGACTATACCTACTCCCAAAAGCAGGCGCTGCAGGAAGCACTAGATATGCTGTTTGCCGGTGCAACTCCCGCTCCGCCCAGACCTGCTCAGACACGGGCACAGGAACAGGAACGCCGGCAACGTATTCAGCAGGGTCGACAGGCAGGGGGCAGCCGCTAACGTCTGGGCTGTATGGACTCTCGTGGCTGGTTAGAGCTTGCGGTCTTGGGAATCCAGGATTAGTCAGTTTACGGACTCTTTGTAACCTACCAAGCCGTGCATTTTGAGGAATAGTCCTCCCGCATTGGTGGCGGCTTTGATTTTGCTCGTCTTGAGCTTGTATACAAACGCAAAGAGGTCCTTCAATCGAACCTCGGACGATAGAATGTGATTAACCAGTGTCGTGTCCTTAATTGCCAAGTCATCGAGGTGCTTGCGCGCCATTTGTACCCGAGCATCCTCTTCGCTGAGTTCGAAGGGGATAGGCAGTTGCTGTGGCTGCTGGCGGACTACATAGAAGCCGACGGTCTGGTAAGAGCGGCCAACCTTTCCAAGCTTGTAGGAGATGGTTAAATCAGTGTGCTCGTTGATTTGCTGGACGGCAATGTCCAGCACGAACTTTTTGAGAGCGGATATTTGAACATACTGCTCAGGTTCTTTTCCAGTGGGGTCTTTCAAATTGAGCATGTACTTGAACTCATCCAGTGAGTACGTTTTCGTGGCCCCAACATCCTTCCATTGCGAGGCCAGTTCATACACCCGCTTTGCGTACTTACTGGTCAGACTGAGCACGGACTGTAAGCGGTAGCTAGTAAAGTTGCTTTTTAAGTCGATGAGGTAGGGGCGCAGTTTCTCCGAAATCTCAAGTTCGATAACGCCTTGCCCTTTGATGTACTCAGCCGAGGCTAGCATCCCCACTTTTAGCCATGAGTCCCCCACTTCGATGTGGTAGCTGCGTTCCATCAATGTATCGACTGACGGTCCAAGCCTAGCGTAGTTCCACTCTCTGCCCGTGAGTTGTTCCAATTCCTGAACCCTGAGGCGGTACATGGTGCCTGGCTTATCGTTTTTATTTAGCCGTGAGAGTAAGGCGAACATGATGTCCATCTCCAACGCCGTCATATCATACCGAGCTGTCGTGATGGCATTACTCTGCCTGATTTCAACCGCATTGGGCTGCGGCTGTACCCTAACTGCAACGCTTGACTCTGTGCGAGTTGGATTAGGTTTGATAGGCATAATTGGAAGTGAGACAGGAAGCACCAAATATACTTAACAAGACTGAATTAAAAGTAAATCAAAGAGACCTATTAGTTGGCAGACAAAACCTATTAGATCAACGGACAAAACCTATTAGATCAACGGACAAAACCTATTAGTTGACGGACAAAACCTATTAGATAGCAGACAAAACCTATTAGCTAAAGATTGTAACTAACTGTTATACAGTCAGTTACAAGCCCCTACAAATAGAGTAAATATAAGAAATACCACAAGTTTGTTGTTTCGAAAAAAAAAAAGGCTTTTAAAGAAAGGCTTTTATACTTTTCATCATAGAGTGGGAAAGAAAAACAACAAATTAAGGCACAACTAAGCACAAGTATGCATTTGTACTTTTTTACTATTTATTACTAATAAAACAAGTTTATCCACGTTGCTTGCCCCTTATTGTAGCTTTCAAATGCTTTTGAACCATGTTAGTGTGACTACACGACACTTAAGCTTCCTTTATTGTAGAGTTTGATATGCCTCAATGACTACTTACAGAGTCAATAATAATTATAACTTAACTAATTTTAGATTTAACTATAAATGTAATACTACTGTGGCAGCCACCGCGAACTAATAGGTTTTGTACGTATATACGCACAACCAGTTCTCGAAAAGCCTGTCCAGAGCCTGCTGCTCAGGTGGAGTCGACTTTATGGAAATCATTTTGGCGAACTATGTGCGTATATACGTACAAAACCTATTAGTTACATCCGGACAAGATTCATAAATAGCTATCTATTAGGTATTTACTAAATGACTATTAGTGCAGTCTGTATGGTATAGTTACATGGAGTTTACTTACTTAACGGCCTTCTTATAGCAGAGGGGGAACAAAACTTCTCTAAGCCTTATGCAAATGCTTACTGACTGATCTAGGCTGAAAAGGAAACCTTTTATAAGTGAGCTCAATGTTTTTAGTGCTGGTAGTCAGTGTCTTAGATTATAGCAAATGGTAGAGAGGTGTAACATTCAGCACCCATGGTATTAAACGAAGGAGGTTACCACTGATGCATCGCCTCATTTCGATGATTATGGGTAGCCAAGAAAAGAACCCCTGGCATAGTGACATAGCTCACCCAGTGGCTTTCAAACTGAGCTGGCCGCAACGATTACCGGTATGGTCAAGCTTGACATAGCTCACCCAGTGGCTTTCAAACGGGTGAATTTACATGCCAAACAAGTTTAATCTGGTTCTGAAGATTCCTGTAAAAAGGTCACTTTATACAATCTGCTCATACCGGCGAACGATTAGGCAGTGAAGGAGGCCTGTAACGTACAGAAATTCCCCAAGATGGACGATCTGGGCAAGGGAAGGCCAGCCTACTCATGAAAGCAGGGACGCATACAGAAAGCAGATTTGATGGGTAACTAGGTGCAGAAAGTCGTTGGGAGGTCAGGGCTGAATAGCTGACTAAGTTTCCCATAATCGAGCAGATGCCAATATGAACTAGCCGTCCATAAGATTGTCTTTTAGAAAAGTATTTGTACTTTGCCTATATGACGGGGAATTGCTTGAACTGCGGAATAGAGTTCCAGGCTAGGCGCAAAACGAAAGCGTTCTGTGGAACGACGTGCCGGGTCGCGCATTGGGAAAAGAACAATGCTGGCGATTTAAGTGGGAAGCCAACGACAGCACGGGAGCGGCATATGGTTAAACTTGTCCGGAAAATGACCACATATTCTATTGGGGTGCTCCATCATTTAGAAACACTTGGAATTGGGAAAGAGCGTTTGGGCGATCTGCATTTTGGCCGGCTGAATGAGCTAACTGACCTAGTGATGGATGGGGTAGTTCAGGAGGTTTCCAAGCGAATGCAGCAGGAAGATGAGCTTAAGGACAAGGTAGCGGAGAAGAAAAAGAAGGCAGTGGGGCAATCTCTTAGCAATGGATAGTTAGCGTTAGGGAACGATACCAGTAGCGTTGTTCTAGCGTTGTGTACTCACTACACAACGATAAGCCAACGCTAACGAGTTAGCGTTGGCTTATCGTTGTTACGTTCGTCCCTGACGATTGCCCTAATTATAGTCTTTTGACCGCAGCTTGCTACACTCCCTCTTCTTCCCCACTGCCTTTGCCTTCTCATGGCCTACATCATTCTGCGCACCGCAAAACAGAAAACCAAAGGCAACATTGCCAGTCTAGGCCAGCACCTGCAACGGACTCGGGACACTCCGAATGCAGACCCCGACCTGACTCACCAGAACGAAATCCTGCGCGGCAGTGCTGACCTGTTGGCCGATGTAGACGCGCGGTTGGCTGAGCTGGAGAAGGTCAATGGGAAGCCGAATAAAAACGCTGTGCTGTGTGTCGAACACCTGATTGCGTTCAGTCCTGATTTTGTACATTTCTTCAAAGAAGACGGCGACTATTTCCCGCGCTCCACTGCCGAACCTGGGCTTTCCTGGCTTGTGCCCGAAAGCCAGGTGGATGCCGACCGCCTGCAAGCGTTCGTGGACAAATCCTTGGCCTGGCTGGATAAACGATATGGGCTGGAGAATGTGGTGAACGTGCAGCTGCACCTGGACGAATCCAGTCCCCACCTTCACGCCATGGTAGTCCCAGTGGACGAGCGGGGCCGGCTGAATTGCCGCTCTTTTTTGGGGGGACGGGAAAAAATGCGCTATATGCAAACCAGCATAGCCGAGGAAATGGCCCCTCTGGGGCTCGTTCGGGGCGTGGAGGGGAGTAAGGCCCAGCACCAGGACGTGAAGCGCTTTTACGAGCTAGCCAAGGAGCTAGGAATGGGCACAGCGCACGAAGTGGTGCAGGCCCGATTGCAGGCTAGCGAGAGAGAACGCCAGAAAGACCCAAATCCGCCCCTTAGTGCGCTTATCTACTATCACGACGACCGTACAGGTGCGAACATGGTGGAAGACCTCAAAAAGCTCGATTCAGTGCGTGTGCAGGCAATAGACACAACGCAGCGCACGATAAAGGTCGAATACAGCACCGAGAGCCGGGAAATTGATAAAATCCACGATTTATTCAGTCTTTTTAAGAAAGCCGATACCCACATCGAGGAAAGCGGACCCGACTTCCGCCAGCGTGGTGCTCGGGCGATGGAGCTGGTGCTGGCCAGGGAGATAGACCGGGGCATAGCGGATTAATTTTAGCGCTCGCCGGCGATTATCTCCTGCTGGTTAACTTTGAGTGTTCCGTTTCATTGCAGTAGAGGGTGTTGTTAAACAAATAGGGGAAACCCGCCGACTTAGAGAATCCCTTTACTGGCTCAACAGCTACAATTAGGCTCAGGAGCGAAAGAGAGGTTATCCGGCTGAGCCGAACTTTGAGAAGAAGA
>NZ_JACHNV010000011.1 GCF_014199535.1 Hymenobacter latericoloratus | reverse complement strand
ACGAACACACACCCGCCAGCCACGTCACTTGGCTGCTATTGGCCAACATCACCTTGGGCCTGAACCGATGCCGCTGATTCCCCAACACCCTCTAAGTGCGTGCCTTAGCCGTGTCAGGACGCCCGTAAGAAGCGGACAAGTGCTTTCGAAGCAGGCAATCAATCTTAAGGGAAGAATCTGATTCAAAGCTGTCCTCGAACACGAGCAAGCCGTCAACGCCTTGGGGCAGCAGCGGCAGGAGCGCCCGAAAGTCGTCGGTGTCAGGTGCCAGCAACGCTTTGAGATGGAGCACATCCATGAACACTTTGTTCACGGCCAGGAATACCCGCCCATTCAATCCGCTGTGGCCATCTTGGCCGAATTTATCGGCCAGCTTATTTCTGATTTTGAGCTCGAAGCTCTCGTCATCCTGCTTCAGGTCGATGACTTTCAGCGGGTACTCGTCGGACTCCAGCTCGCTCGCGCTGTCCGCCTCGATGAGGTTGTTGGGCATGTACACTTCCACGTGAAAGGTATTGCCCCTGGCCGTCTGCACGCTCAGGTCAATGTCCCGCTTTTTGAGCGTGGTCAGCAGCTTGAATTTCGTTTCGAAGCTCACCCTATACCCCCGCTGGTGCAGCGCATACGCCAGCGAAAGCTCGCTCATGGTAGCCAAGAAGTACAGGCCTTCCAGGTTCGTTATCTTTTCCAGGAAGCGCTTGTCGGCCGGTAGTTCAGGAAAAGCCCGCAAGTATACTTCCAGCTTCCGCAGCAGCCGTCTGTAGTGCGCAAAAAGGGCGTCGTCTCGCCCAGTCCGGATGCTGTACCCGGTCATAACCGATACATTCAGCAGATTCAGCTTTTCGCCGTTCCCGCCTAGAAAATCATCCGGGCTACGCTGGGAGCGCAGCGTGCCGGTCCACATCCTCACCACTTTGGCGCCGATAACCCCGCGGAGCCACGGGAACAGCTGGTAGCACAGCTCAAGATGGGCAAGGATATCAGCTACATCCGTAAACAAGCTCATGCTGCTGGGATAAGGGCGGGGGCCAGGTTGCTTTTGCTGTTGAAGTTACTCGGTTTCGGCACTAGACGGGGAAGTTCCGCGCAGCTCAATCAGGAACCTTTGCCGACCGAAGCGGGTACAAGCGGTAGCCGACAATTACCAGCTGTCGTTACCTTTGCCCTCATGCGTCTGTTGTCCCTGTTTTTCGCCTTCTACTTCGCGTGCCTGTCGACGATGACCTGCACCGACGAAGTGCCGGTGTCCCAGGACCAGGCGCACACCACCATCGCCGCGGCGTCGCATGCCGACGGCGGCACGGATGCACTGGGGGATTGGTGCTCCCCGCTGTGCCAGTGCCACTGCTGCCCCGGCGTGGTCATGCCGGTGCCGGCTACCCCGGTCCTGCCGCAAGCCGCCCTGCCGGACTGGTCCGAGGCCCAGCGCCACGCCTTTCTCGTGGTAGCCGCTCCAACGCGGGCATCCGGGGCCGTGTGGCAGCCGCCCCAGGCCTAGCCCTTCCCTATTCTTCCTGCTGACTTCCTTCAGGTAGCCTGAGCACGTGCGCGTGTTCAGGCTGCCGGCATATGCTCGTGGTAGCCATATGCCGCGAAAGTGCCGCGTGCTCCGCCGCCCTGGGCCGGGGCCAGCAGGTCGTGACCGAAGTGTTAGACCTAACCCCCACAGCAACGGATGTTTGACCGGCTGATTCATTTTTCCATTCATAACAAGCTCATCATCGGGCTGCTGACGCTGGCGCTGGTCGTCTGGGGCGGCTACTCGCTGAGTCGGCTGCCGATTGACGCGGTGCCCGACATCACCACCAACCAGGTCGTTGTCTACACGGTGGCCCCGTCGCTGGCCGCCGGCGACATCGAGCGCCTGGTGTCCTTTCCCGTCGAGCAGAGCGTGGCCACGATTCCCGGCCGCGAGGAAGTGCGCTCGTTTTCGCGCTTCGGCCTGTCGGTGGTCACCATCGTCTTCGAGGACCAGGTTGACATTTACTGGGCCCGCCAGCAGGTGGCCGAGCGCCTGCGCGAGGCGGAAAGCCAGATTCCGCCCAGCGTTGGCCGCCCCGAGCTGGCCCCCGTCAGCACCGGGCTGGGCGAGGTGTACCAGTACCTGGTGCGCGCCAAGCCCGGCTACGAGCAGCGCTACGACGCCCGCGAGCTGCGCACCATTCAGGACTGGATAGTGCGGCGCCAGCTGCTGGGCACGCCCGGCGTGGCCGACGTCGCCAGCTTCGGCGGCCAGCTCAAGCAGTACGAAGTCCGGTTGGACCCGGCGCGCCTGCGCGCGTTGAACGTCACCACCGAGCAGGTGTACCAGGCCGTGGCCGCCAACAACCAGAACGCCGGCGGGGCCTACCTGGACCAGAAGCCCACGGCCTACTTTATCCGCACCGAGGGCTTGGCTGAAAATGCCGCCGACCTGGGCAACATCGTTGTGCGCACCACCCAGGGCGGGCTGCCCGTGCTCGTGCGCGACGTGGCCGACGTGCGCGTGGGCTCGGCGGTGCGCTACGGGGCCATGACCCTGGGCGACGAGGGAGAGGTCACCGGCGGCATCGTGCTCATGCTCAAAGGGGCCAACGCCAACGAGGTCATCCAGGCCGTGAAGCAGCGGATGCAGACCGTGCGCAAGTCCCTGCCCGAAGGCGTCACCATCGACGTGTACCTGGACCGCTCCGACCTGGTGGGCCGTGCCATCGGTACCGTGAAAACCAACCTGATTGAGGGCGCGCTCATCGTCATCTTCGTGCTGGTGCTCTTCCTCGGCAACTGGCGGGCCGGCCTGGTGGTGGCCTCGGTCATTCCGCTGGCCATGCTCTTTGCCATCGGCCTGATGCGCTTGTTCGGCGTGTCGGGCAACCTGCTCTCGCTCGGCGCCATCGACTTCGGCCTGGTGGTGGACGGGGCCGTTATCATCGTCGAAGCCATCGTGCACCGCCTGCACGGCGGGCAGCTGCAGGTGCCGGCGGGCCGCCTGAATGCCGCCCAGATGGACGAGGAAACCTACTACGCGGCCAGCAAGATTCGTTCCTCCGCCGCCTTTGGGGAAATCATCATCCTGATTGTGTACCTGCCCCTGTTGGCCTTGGCCGGCATTGAGGGCAAGATGTTTCGCCCCATGGCTGAAACCGTGGCTTTTGCCATCATCGGCGCCTTCATCCTCTCCCTGACCTACGTACCGATGATGTCGGCGCTGGTGCTGAGCCGCTCTACGGCCAGCACGCGCACGTTCTCCGACCGCATGATGCGCTGGCTCGAAGCCCGCTACCGTCCGGTGCTGGCGTGGGCGCTGCGCCGCCAGGCCCTGGTGCTGGGCTCGGCCGCCGTACTGTTTGCCGGGGCACTGCTGCTGTTTCGCACCCTGGGCGGGGAGTTCATCCCGCAGCTCTCGGAAGGCGACTTTGCCGTGGAGATGCGCACGCTCACCGGCTCCTCGCTGAGCTACACCATCGATAAAAGCCAGCAGGCCGCCGCCATTCTGCAGCGGCAGTTTCCCGAAGTCAAGGAGGTGGTCACCAAAATCGGCGCCGCCGAAATTCCCACCGACCCCATGCCGGTGGAAGGCGGTGACCTGATGGTTATCCTGGAGAAAGACCCGCGCAAGTGGACCTCGGCCCGCACCCAGGAAGAGCTGGCCGAGCGGATGGCCGAGGCGCTGCGCGTGATTCCGGGCGTGACCTTCGGCTTCCAGCAGCCCATCCAGATGCGCTTCAACGAGCTCATCAGCGGCGCCAAGCAGGACGTGGTGCTCAAAATCTACGGCGAAGACCTGCAGCTGCTGGGAGCCTACGCCCAGCGCGCGGCCCGCCTGGTCCGGCAGGTGGAAGGGGCCGAAGACGTGTACGTGGAGCAGGTCACCGGCCTGCCGCAAATCGTGGTCAAGCTCGACCGCAACCGACTGGCCCGCTTCGGCCTGAACGCCGAGGACGTGAACCGCACCGTGCAAACCGCCTTCGCCGGCCAGACCGCCGGCCAGCTCTTCGAGCAGGAGCGGCGGTTCGACGTGGTGCTGCGCCTGGCCCCGGAGCTGCGCCAGAACATCGGCAACGTGCGGCAGCTGCTGGTGGCCACGCCCCGCGGCGAGCAGATACCGCTGGAACAGGTGGCCACGGTAGACCTGCAGGAGGGCCCCAACCAAATTCAGCGCGACGACGCCAAGCGCCGCATCACGGTGGCCTTCAACGTGCGGGGCCGCGACGTGGAAAGCGTCGTGCGGGAGCTGCAGGGCAAGGTCGATGCGCAGCTGCCGCTGGCCCCGGGCTACTACACCACCTACGGCGGGCAGTTCGAGAACCTGCGCCAGGCCACCGAGCGCCTGGGCATCGCCGTGCCCGTGGCCCTGCTGTTGATTTTTGTGCTCCTGTTCTTCACGTTCCGGTCGCTGAAGCAGTCGGTGCTGATTTTTACGGCCATTCCGCTCTCGGCCATCGGCGGGGTGCTGGCCCTGTGGCTGCGGGGCATGCCCTTCAGCATTTCCGCCGGGGTCGGCTTCATTGCCCTGTTCGGGGTGGCCGTGCTCAACGGCATCGTGCTCATCGGCTATTTCAACCAGCTCAAAGCCGAAGGCCGCCAAAACGTCTACCAGCGCATTCTGGAAGGCACGCAGGTGCGCCTGCGCCCGGTGCTGATGACGGCCACGGTGGCCTCGCTGGGTTTTCTGCCCATGGCCCTGTCGCAATCGGCGGGGGCCGAAGTGCAACGGCCGCTGGCCACCGTCGTGATTGGCGGCTTGGTCACGGCCACCCTGCTGACCTTGCTGGTGCTGCCGGTGCTCTACGCGTGGTCCGAGCGCATCGCCCAGCCGGCCGAAAAGCCAACGCCGGCCCCGGTCCTGCCGGCTTCCCTGGTCCTGTTCCTGGGCTTGCTGGGCTTGCTTGGCGGGGTGCTGACGGGCCCGCCAGCGCGGGCCCAAGGTTCCCTAACGGCCACCCAGGCCGTCAGCCAAGCCCTGCAAGCTAATGGCACGGTGCAGGCTGCGCAACGCGCGTTGGAAGCCCAGCAGGCCCTGCGCCGCACGGCCTACGACGTGGGCCGCACCACCCTCGTCGGCACGTACGGCTCCATCAATTCGCCCCAGCCCGACAACGTGGTGAGCATTGGGCAGTCGCTGGCGCTGCCCGGGTACTACCGCGCGCAGGCCGGCCTGAGCCAGGCGCAGGTTGCGGGGCGGGAGCAGCAGCTGGCACAGGTACAAGCCGAGTTGCGCCGGCAAGTGCGCCGCAGCTACGAGCAGGCGGTCTACGCCCGCCACCGCCTGCGCACCCTGCGCGGGCAGGACAGCATCTATTCCGAGTTTCTGCGGGCAGCGCAGTTGCGGTTTAAAACCGGCGAGGTGAACCGACTGGAACCGGCCAACGCCATCATCCAGCAGGGCGAAACCCAGAACCTGCTGGCCCAGAGTCGCGCCGACCTGGTGGTGGCCCAACGGCAACTGCAGGCGCTGCTGCAGGCCCCGCAGGCGATTACCGTCGCCGACAGCACCCTGCAGTTACTGCCCCCTCCCCCCGCCGACACCGCCCGCTTGGCGGCCACGCCCCAGGCCCGAGCCCTGCAGCAGCAGATAGCCGAGCGACGGGCTGAAACGCGGCTGGAACGGGCCCGGGGCCTGCCCGAGGTAAGCGTGGGCTATACGAACCAGTCGCTGCGCGGCGTCTACGAGGAAGGCGGCCGCCCCGTGACCTACGGGCCCGGGGACCGGTTCCACAGCGTGCAGGCTGGGGTGGCCCTTCCGTTGGTGCGGGGGCCGCAGCGCGCCCGCGTGCAGGCGGCCCAGCTGCAGGAGCAGGTGGCCGCGGCCACCTACCAGCGCTACCGAGCCGAAGCGGCGGCCCAGCTGGACGAGCTCCGCACGCGCCTGCAGGAGCAGCAGCGGCGCGTGCGGTTTTACGAGCAAACGGCCTTGCCCCAGGCCGCCGCGATTGTCCGGCTAAGCCAGCTCTCCTACAAAGCCGGCGAAACCACCTATTCCGAGTTGCTGCTCAACCTGGAGCGCGCCCTGAGCGTGCGCACGGCCTACCTCGATGCCGTGCTGCAGCACAACCAGACCGTCATTGACCTGGATTACCTGCTCGGCGCCGCCCAGTAATCCTTATCCTTCGGACTTTTTCTCATGAATAAAATAGCATCCCTGTTGCTGCTGCTGAGCCTGTCGCTGGCCGGCTGCAGCAAGGAAAAACCTGAATCCGCCGACGCGGAAAGCACCGACGCCCGGAAAACAGAAGCGGGCGAGGCCTCGGCCGGAAACGCCGACGAAGCGGCCGAAGCCTCGGATGTAGTGACGCTCTCGCCGGCGGAGCAACAGGCCGGCGGCCTGAAAACCGGGCGCGTGAGCACCCGGGCGATGGGCGCGGGCCTGGCCGTAAACGGCACGCTGGACGTGCCGCCGGAAAGCGCCGTGTCCATTACGGCGCCGCTGGGCGGCTACGTGCAAAGCACCGAGCTGCTGCAGGGTACCCGCGTGCGCAAGGGCGAAGCCCTGGCCGTGCTGCGCAACCCCGAATTTGTCACCCTGCAGAAGGAGTACCTGGAGCTGCGCAGCCGCCTGAAGTTTGCCAACGCCGAGCTGGCCCGCCAGCGCGAGCTCTACCAGCAGGAAGTGGCACCGCTCAAAAACTACCAGCGGGCCCAGGCCGAAGCGGAAGCCCTGCAGGTGCAAACGGCCGCGCAAGCAGCGCAGCTGCGCATCGCCGGGCTGCCGGTGGGCGAAGCCATCACCACCACGGCCACCCTGCGGGCGCCGCGGGCGGGCTTCGTGCGGGCCGTGAACGTGACGGTGGGCCAGAGCGTGACGGCCACCGAGCCGCTGTTTGAAATCGTGGACCCCGAGCACCTGCACGTGGAATTGGTCGTCTTCGAGAAGGACGTGGCCCGGGTGCAGAAAGGGCAGTTGATACGCTTCACGCTGGCCAGTGACTCCGCCGGCTCCCGCCGCGAGCGAACCGCCCGGGTATACCTGGTGGGCAAGGCCATCGGCGAGGACCGCACCGTGCGCGTGCACGGCCACCTCGACCAGGAAAACGACCCCGCCCTGCTGCCGGGCCTGTACGTGCGGGCCACCATCGAAACCGGCCGCTCCGACGCCCACGCCCTGCCCAACACGGCCCTGGTGCGCTTCGAAGGCAACAACTATGCTTTCGCCGTGGAAGCCCCCGGCCGCTACCGGATGGTGCCCGTGACGCTGGGCCGCAGCGAAGACGGGTACACCGAAGTCGCCCTGCCCGAAACGGTGCCGGCCACCACCACTTTCGTGACGGATGGGGCCTACTCGCTGCTGGCCAAGATGAAAAACGCCGAAGAAGAAGAATAGCCATGGCCCATCCCCTCGAAGACACGCTGATTGCCCGGCAGATAACGCCCACCCCCATGCGCCTGCTGGTGCTGGACGTGCTGCAAAAAGAGCCGACCGCGCTGAGCCTGGCCGACGTCGAGCAGCACCTGAAGCATGCCGACCGCATCACGGTGCACCGCACCTTGAAAACGTTTACCGACAAGGGCCTGGTGCACCGCATCGAGGACGGCAGCGGCGCGGTCAAGTTCGCCCTGTGCGCGCCCGCCTGCACGCCCGAGCTCCACCGGGACCTGCACGTGCACTTCTTCTGCGTTCGGTGCCGGGAAACCGCCTGCCTGCCCGCGGTGCCCGTGCCGGCCCTTGCCCTCCCCGGTGGTTACCAGGTGCAGGAAACCAGCCTGGTCGTCAAAGGCCACTGCCCCCGGTGCGCTGGGGCGGTTTAAACAATGCAATACCATTGCATCGACCGGGGCCCGAGGTTTGTACTCGCTTCCCGGCCGCGTGCCTCATTCCGCTTTCCCATGCCCGATACATCCCCCGAACAACGCAACGAAGAGCTGCACACGGCCAAGCAGGTGCAGCTCGAGAACGTGGGCGCGTTGACCCGCGACCAGCTCACCCCCCAAGCCGCGGCCGAGCCGCGGGGCCACGACGTGCCCGGCCACGACCACGCGCCGGTAACGGCCGCCGGACCCCGGGCGCCCTGGTGGCACAACCCCTACGCGCCGGCCGTGGCTAGCCTGCTGCTGCTGCTGGCGGGCCTGGCCCTGGACCACTTCCGCGACCAAGCCCCTTTCTTCACCGGCTTCGTGCGCCTGGGGTGGTACGGCGTCGCCTTTCTGCTGGTCGGCTGGAAGGTGATTCGCTCGGCCGTGCAAAGCATTCCGTCCGGCCACGTGTTCAACGAGTTTTTGCTCATGAGCCTGGCCACGCTCGGCGCCTTTGCCATCGGCGAGTACCCCGAAGGCGTGGCCGTGATGCTGTTCTACACCGTGGGCGAGCTGTTCCAGGACGCGGCCGTGAACCGGGCCAAGCGCAGCATCCGGGCATTGCTGGAAATTCAAGCCACCGAAGTCACGGTCCTGCGCGACGGGCAGGCCGTGGTGCTCGACCCCAAGCAGGTGGCGGTGGGCGATACCATTGAGGTGAAGCCCGGCGAGAAAGTGGCCCTCGACGGTACGTTGGTCCAAGGCCCGGCCTCGCTAAACACCGCTGCCCTAACCGGCGAATCGGTCCCCCAGACCAAGCAGGCGGGCGAGCCGGTGCTCGCGGGCATGGTCAACCTCGAATCGTTGATTCAGGTCGCCGTAACGGCTGGCTACCAGGACACCAAGCTGGCCAAAATCCTGGCCCTGGTGCAGGACGCGGTGGGGCGCAAGGCCAAGACCCAGCAGTTCATCACCAAGTTTGCCAAGACCTACACGCCCATTGTGGTGGTGCTGGCCGCGCTGCTCGTGGCCGTTCCCTACTTCGTGGTCGAGGACTACGTCTTTCGCGACTGGCTTTACCGGGCCCTGGTGTTCCTGGTTATTTCCTGCCCCTGTGCGCTGGTGGTGAGCATCCCGCTGGGCTACTTCGGCGGCATCGGCGCCGCTTCCAGGGCGGGCATTCTCTTCAAGGGCTCTAACTTTCTGGACGCGATGCGCGAGCTCGACACCGTGGTCATGGACAAAACGGGTACCCTCACCCAGGGCGTGTTTGCTCTGCAGCAGGTGCAGCCCGCCCCGGGCACGGCACCAGAGCAGCTGCTGCGCCTGGTGGGGGCGCTGGAAACCAAGTCTACTCACCCCATTGCCAAGGCGGTGGTCACGCACGTGGGCGCCGCCGCGGCTGGCGTGGCGGTGGAAAACGTGGAAGAAATTGCCGGCCATGGCCTGCGCGGCCGGGTGGACGGGCGCGACGTGCTGGCCGGCAACACCAAGCTGCTCGCCAAATTCGGCGTGGCCTATCCGCCCGAGGTGGACCAGGTGGTGGACAGCATCGTGGTGGCCGCCGTCGACGGGCAGTACGCCGGCTACCTGACCGTGGCCGACGCCCCGAAGGAGGACGCGGCCCGCGCCGTGCAGGCGTTGAAAGCCGATGGCATCACGAAGCTGGTCATGCTCTCCGGCGACAAGGACAGCATCGTGCAGCGCGTGGCCCTGGAACTGGGCATCACCGAAGCCCACGGCGGGCTGCTGCCCGAAGACAAGGCCCGCTACGTGCAGCAGTATAAGGACGCGGGCCATAAACTGGCTTTCGTGGGCGACGGGGTAAACGATGCGCCCGTGGTGGCCCTGGCCGACGTGGGCATTGCCATGGGCGGCCTGGGCTCGGACGCCACCATCGAAACGGCCGACGTGGTGATTCAGACCGACCACCCCAGCAAGATTGCCACCGCCCGGCGCATTGCCCGCGCCACGCATGCGGTGGTGTGGCAAAACATCTGGCTGGCCTTCGGGGTGAAAGCCCTTGTGCTGGCCCTGGGCGCCGGCGGCGTGGCCACGATGTGGGAAGCCGTGTTTGCCGACGTGGGCGTAGCCCTGCTGGCCATCTTGAACGCGGTGCGCATCCAGCGCACGACGTTCTAAGTGTTCTGCGTTGCTCTCCCGTTTGACCATCGGGCTGCGTCACCCAGCCTCCCTTGGGCTGGCTGCCGTGGCCGCGAAAACGCGTTTCAACACGGGTTGATAAGCAGGGGCCTGGACCAGAAAGAAGCACGTCCAGGCCGTTGTGAAGCCAGGTAACCCTGCTGGCTGCCAGCACGGAGCGCTTCCAGCCCCCCCGCTCTGTATAAACCCCGCTCACCGGAGCTTTTATGGCTGCTGCGTTTCATCTCCGCTTTTTTGACGGCGGGGCCCTGTACGGGTCCCATGGCTTTCGCACGAATCCGCACCAGCACTACGCGACCGAACTTATCCTGTCGCTTGGGGAGCCGTTCCTATTGGAATCAGCAGCGCTGCAGTTCACCAGCCACTATGCCCTGGTGCCCTCCAGCGTCGAGCACCGGTTTGAAGGCGCGGCCACCAGCCGGTATGCATTTGTTTTTTTGGACGCCCAGCACCAGTGGGAGCGGCAGCTGGAGAACGCGCTGGGCAGCCCTTCCTCCCCGGGGCTGGTGGACCTGAGCGCGGCCTTTTCCCCGGCGCTGACCGACCGCCTGCTGGCCTGGTTCAGGCAGCCGGGGGCACCGGGGGAGCCGCTGGTAGCCGAGCTGGTGCACCAACTCGTGCCCGCCAGCCCGGCAACGCCCGTGCTGGACCCGCGGGTGCAGCAGAGCACCGCCTACGTGCACGAACGGCTCGCTCAACCCATCAGCCTGGGGCAAGCCGCCGACTACGTCCACTTATCGCCCAGCCGGTTTGCGCACCTGTTTACCGAGCAGGTTGGCATTCCTTTCCGGCGCTACGTGCTCTGGGAGCGGCTGCAAGCGGCTATCCGGGCCGTGCAGGCGGGCCACTCGCTCACCCAGGCGTGCTACGAGGGGGGCTTTGCCGACCTGCCCCTTTTCACCAAGACGTTTCAGGCCATGTTCGGCGTGGCGCCGTCGGCCGTTATCAAACCGTAGCGGCCAGGGACGGCCTGGCAAAGTCAGCCAGTTTGTACAAGTTTTCGCCGGCAAGCCCCTGGAATTTTGCAGCAACCAAACGCCTTATGCCATGCCGTCGCTGAAAACCCTTGTTCAATACAGCATCTACCCGGCGTTCATGCTGTCGGCCTAGACCCTGATTCTGTATCTGCTGCAAAGCGGGGTAAACTACTACCTGGCCACCGTGCCGGTGATTGCGCTATTCGGCCTGCTCGCACTGGTGCTGGAACGCCTCCTGCCCTACGAGCGGGCGTGGCTGGATGGCCCCGACTGGAACCTGGACTTTACGTATTACCTGGTCAATTACCTAATTAAGGTAACGGCTTACTTCGGCATCCTCTGGGTTACGTCGCTCGTGGCCTTCCCCAAGTGGTTCCCCACGCGCTGGCCCTTCTGGGGGCAGGTGCTGCTGGCCCTCACCCTCATCGACTTCTTCTTGTTCTTCGTGCACTGGCAAAGCCACCGCTACCGTTGGCTGTGGAAGCTACACGCCGTGCACGACAGCTCGGAGCGCCTGTACTTTCTCAACGGCGAAAAGCGCCATGCGCTCCACCAGGTCCTGGAGGGGCTGCCTGGCATTGGCGTTTGCCTGCTCGTCGGCACCCCGCCGCCGGTGATTGCCGCCGCGCTGGCCCTGCTGGCTATCAACATGATGATGCAGCACACCAACCTGGACTACCGGGCCGGCTGGCTGAAAAAGCTGTTTTGCGTGGCCGAGCTGCACCGTTGGCACCACCGGGCCGACTACGCCGATGCCCAGGTGAATTACGGGGCCTGGCTTACGGTCTGGGACCGGTTGTTTGGCACGGCCTACGATGCCCCGGCCATGAACAACGCGCAGCTCCTGGGGCCGGTCGGAATCACGGAGGAGCGTTCGTTTCCCACCTCCTACCTCGGCCAGCTGCTTTATCCCTTTCGGCGCGTTCGTGTACCCGGCCCCAAGGCCACCCCAGACCCGACGCCTTGAGGCCTGTTCAAGGCGCCATTCCGGGGCCTGGGCACCCAAGAGGAATGCCCGCTTGCCACCGGGTTCTGCGGGGGCCGCGGCGGTGCCTGCCGGTACGGCCCCCACCCTGAAAACCAAATACCCGCTCTTCGAGTCGCTTACCCGTCCCCCATGTTTTACCTCCGCCTTCCCGCCCGCTTGCGGCCGCCCTTTGCGGCGGAGCTTCGGGCTGCCCGCCTGGCCACGCTCCGGCAAGATTTGCCGACTGCCTTTGCCCACCTCGAACGGGCCCACATCCTGGGCCAGCGCTGGGCCCTGCCGCACACCCATACCCACCTGCTCATGCTGCGCCACGGGTGGCGCACCCGCGACCGGCGCGAAATCCTGGGGCAGGTGCCGCGCATCGTGTTTGGGTTCTTCCTGTCCTTCTTCGGCCGCGTGCCCACCGGCAACACCGGCGGGGCCAACGTCTCGCCCGAGCAGCCCATGCCCATTCCCCAGGACTTGCAGCAACTGCTCCGCACCGGCAGCCAGTAACTTTCGGCTTGGTGGGTAGGAGCGGGGTTTTGGAATTGGCACGGTACGCAGTGTACGGCCAAGCCTGTTTCGAATACCCAACGCCGAACTTGCGTATAACTTCGCAGAGCCGACTTTGGCCACTTCAGCATGAAAGCAATGGGTTGCGACCACAGCACTTCCGAGCGTCTGCGCGCCGAACGCGGCATGCGTACCGGCGGCGGGAATCCGCTGCTGCGGGTGGACCCGACGCATCCGCAGTACCCGCTGGCCTTGGGCGAGGAAGTGCTGTGGTTCGCCGAACCGGTGGTTATCGGCTGGTACGCCTCGCAACCGCAGCTGCCGCTTTTGGCCTTTGGGTTGAGCAACGCCATTCGGCCGGTTGCCCTGGAAGGGCTCGTGGTTCAGTTCGCCGACGCCGGCAGCCCCCTGCTGCTGTGGGCCAAAATGCTGAAATTCGGCCAGCCCAGCCCGTTCATTCTGAACGAAGCCGGCCTGGCCGAACTTCAACAACGCTACCGGCTGCGGGTCCCCTAGCGTCCGAACTCCCGAATACGCAGGCCAGCCTGCTGGCAAAGCCGTTGCAGGTCGGCCGGTACATCGGCAAGGCGCCAAGCCACGACGCATTCCACGTCCTGCAGGCGTACGCCACCGTGAAACTGCGCTTCCACATAATGAAACTCCACTTCTGCTACGTGCGCGGCGTGTATCATCCGTAACAAGTGCGTGTATACCCACCCAGATTGGTTGGGTATTAACGAGGTGATGGGAATGCAGGAATAGGCCGCCGGCAGCACGGCCTGGTCCAACGTATCGGCAATCGACACCGTGGTGCGGCTCAGGATTTCCGGGCGCAGCCGCAAGGCCAAGCGGCCGTAGCCCTCCTCGGCCGGGGGTTCGTGGTCGCCTGGTGTCAGGTAGCCGTACACCGGGCGCTGCTTCGGGTCCAAGTCCATCGCGTACCCAAACAGCTCCGTTTCCAGACTCGCCCGCAAAACCGGGTTGAAGGCCCCACCGGAATGCTGCGTTTCAAATTGAGTTTGTACCCGGCCGCTCAGCAAAATCTGCCGCAAGGCTTCGTGCTGGTGCAGGGGGTCCTTTCCACCAATGCGCAGCTGCGGCCGCGCCGGCGCCAGGAGGCGCTGCATGTTGGCAGCCGCCTGCGCCAAATAAGACTCCAGCATTTGGGGAGGCATCACGGGCTTTAGCTTGCCGCGGATGGCGGCCTCCCAATAAGCTCCCTGCTGCTGCACGTGCTGTTGCACGCCCGCCGGCAGGAGTTGGGGCATGCCCGGTGCCGGGCTTGCATTCGGGCAAGCCGAGCTTGCCAATGACAGACCTAAGTCTGCAGAAGCGCAACGCGCAACAGCTTCTGGTATGATTTCGCCCGGGTGAGCGGCGTTGGGTACGGTTTCGTCATGTACGTCTTTCAATTGAGGTTAAAGGATTTGTTTTGTGCCGCCGCACCTTTCGTTTGGGGTGCCTTGGCTTGTGGGAACCTTGAGGTTCCGCTTATCGCCGTTCCGTGGCGGTGAAGCAACGGTCTGGTTCAGGGCCGGGCGCTAGCCAAGCCGGGTTTCTAAGTATGTATACGTAAAAACCGGGGCTGCTCGGGAATGAGCAGGACAAAGGCAGACGATGTAAGGGCGGCCTGAGGGGCGCCTTCCGTCCTTTTGATGGACGGGGCGGTCCTCTTTCCCGCTGGCACGTAGCCGACAGGTGCGCGGAGTTTGATTTAGCGAAGCGAATCTTCATACAGCTTATATCAATAAATAGTGTGGGGTTTGCCGTTGAGCCCGGCAATTCATCGTTTTATATTATAATTTGCTCATTATCAGATAAATATTTTTCCTGCACCCTGCTTGGCCGCTGGTTGAAAACGGGCCCGCCTCAAATCCATGTTCCCGTGCAGCGGCTCTCGGCCAGCCCTGGTCGAGGGCGCCGGGGTGAAACGGGTCAGGGTATCGGTACCGGGTAAGTAGTGGCCCGCGAAAAAAAAGTGGAAAAAAACTTTATGTCGTAAACATGCGTCATAATATGACGTATATTTGCGACATACTTCATAGCCCCACTATGACCTACGCCAAAACCGCCGCCTTTACCGAGGAGCAACAACAGCTGGCCCGCGTGGCGAAGGCGCTGGCGCACCCGGCCCGCGTGGCCATCATTCAGCTGCTGGCCTCCAAGCAGACGTGCATCTCGGGCGACATCGCCGCCGAGCTGCCGCTCTCGCGCACCACGGTTTCGCAGCACCTTCAGGAGCTCAAGGCGTTGGACCTCATCCGCGGGGAAATCGACGGGCTGACCGTGTGCTACTGCCTCAACACCGAGTTGCTGCAGCAGGTGCAGCAGCAGTTCACGGCCTTCTTCATTGAAGCTACCGCCAGCCCGGCCTGCGGGCCCGCGGATGCGTGCAGCTGCTGATTCCGCAGCTTTTGCCAACCCCTTTCTTGAACATCCTCAACCCAACCACGCTTGACCATGAACATCGCCGAAATGAAGCAGACCCTCGCGGGTCTCGAAGCCGTCAACTTTCGCCTGCCCTCGGGTGAATACCTACCCTCGCATTTCCACGTGACGGAAGTGGGCCTCGTGAGCAAGCACTTCATCGACTGCGGCGGCGTCGAGCGCCGCGAGACGGTCGCCAACTTCCAGCTCTGGGAAGCCGGCGACTACGACCACCGCCTGGCGCCCCAAAAGTTTCTGCACATCCTGAAGCTGTCGGAGAAAATCCTCGGCCGCGAAGACCTCGACATCGAGGTGGAGTACCAGCAGGCCACCATCGGCAAGTTCGGCCTCACCTTCGACGGCACCGATTTCGTGCTCACCCCCAAGCACACGGCCTGCCTGGCCCAGGAGGCCTGCGGCATTCCGGCCCAGGACCTGGCCCTGCCCCAGCTGCAGGTGGCCGGCTGCACCCCGGGCGGCGGGTGCTGCTAAGCTTGCGCAACGGCGCTGCCTTCGCAGGTGGCGCCGTTTTGCTGAGTTGCTCTATTGCCTTTTGCTGACTTTTTCTCTCTGATGACAATTGCCTTTTTCTCCGACGTGCACGGCAACCTGCCGGCCCTGGAAGCGGTGCTGGCCGATATGGACCGGCGCCGCCCGGACATGATTTTTTGCCTGGGTGACTTAGTGGGTTACGCCCCCTGGCCGAATGAAGTGGTCAACGAGGTCCGCCGGCGGGGCATCCCCACGCTGGCCGGCAACTACGACCAGGGCATTGGCCTGGCCAGCGAGAACTGCGGCTGCGCCTACAAAACGGACACGGAGAAAGACCTGGGCGCCCAGAGCATTGCCTTTACCAACCAGGTGGTCGGGGCCGATGAGCGGCGCTACCTGCGCTACCTGCCCAAGCACATGCGCCTGGACTTTCAGGAAGAGCCCTGCACGCTGAGTTTGCTGATGGTGCACGGCTCACCCCGCAAAATCAACGAGTACCTGTTCGAGGACCGGCCCGAAGCCAGCTTCCTGCGCGTGCTGCAGGAAGCCCAGGCCGACATCCTGCTGTTTGGACACACCCACAAGCCCTATCACCGCACCTTCGCCTACGAACACGCGGGCGAAACCCGCTACCGGCACGCGCTCAACATCGGCTCGGTGGGCAAGCCCAAAGACGGCGACCCACGCGCCGCCTACCAACTGCTGCACCTGGACGAGCACACCATCCTGACGGACCCCGGCAGCGTGCGCTCGGAGCTGGTGCGCGTGGAATACGACGTGGAGAAAGCCGCGCTGGCGGTGGAGGCCTCGCCGCTGCCCAACGAGTACGCCGACATGCTGCGCAAAGCCTACTAACCCGTTTCTGCCATGACCATTATCCCGATGACGGACGCCCACTGGCCGGCGGTGAAGGCCATTTACGAAGCCGGCATGGCGACCGGTAATGCCACGTTTGAAACCCAGGCGCCGGCTTGGGAAGCCTGGGACAAAGCCCACCTGGACCATAGCCGTCTGGTGGCCGTGGACGAGGCCGGCACGGTGCGGGGCTGGGCGGCGCTCTCGCCCGTGTCGAGCCGCTGCGTGTACGGCGGCGTGGCCGAAATCAGCATCTACATTGCTGCCGGGGCCCGCGGGCAGGGCGTGGGCCGGCAACTGCTGCAGGCCTTGATTGCGGATTCGGAAGCGCACGGCATCTGGACGCTGCAGGCCGGCACCTTCGAGGAAAACCACGCCAGCATCGGCCTGCACACGCAGGCGGGGTTCCGCATCATTGGCTACCGCGAGCGAATTGGCCAGCACCACGGCGTGTGGCGCAACACGGTGCAAATGGAGCGGCGCAGCCCAACCGTAGGCGTTGCTTAAGACAGCTATTTTTATGACGACGCTGAATCAACCCGTACCCGCCGCTCCGGCCCCCGCCGCCCTGGCCGAGAAAAAGCTCTCGGGCCTGGACCGGGGCCTGACGCTGTGGATATTCCTGGCCATGGCGCTGGGCGTGGCGTTGGGCTACTTCGTGCCCGGCATGAACGAGGCGGTGAACTACTTCTCCGTGGGCACCGTGAACGTGCCGCTGGCCCTGGGCCTGATGCTGATGATGTACCCACCCCTGGCCAAGGTGAAGTACGAAGAGCTGCCCAAGGTCTTCCGGAACACGCGCATCATCGGGCTGTCCTTGTTTTTGAACTGGATACTCGGGCCGCTGCTCATGTTCTTGCTGGCCGTCTGGCTGCTGCCCGACAAGCCCGCTTACATGATGGGGCTGATTCTGATTGGCATTGCCCGCTGCATTGCCATGGTGCTGGTGTGGAACGACCTGGCCAATGGCTCCCGCGAGTACGCGGCAGGGCTGGTGGCGCTGAATTCCATCTTTCAGGTGCTGTTCTACTCGGTGCTGGCCTGGCTCTTCATCACCGTGCTGCCCCCCTTCTTTGGCCTGAGGGGCTACGCCGTGCACATCGGCATCGGAGACATCGCGCAGAGCGTGCTCATCTACCTTGGCATCCCGTTTGCCGCGGGCTTCCTTTCTCGCACCCTCCTGCGCCGCCTGAAGGGCAACGACTGGTATGAGCAGGTGTACCTCCCGGCCATTAGCCCGATTACGCTCGTGGCGCTGCTGCTGACCATCGTCATCATGTTCAGCCTCAAAGGCGAAACCATCGTGCAGGTGCCGCTCGACGTGCTGCGCATTGCCCTGCCGCTGGCTTTGTACTTCGGCATCATGTTCGTGCTCAGCTTCGCGGCGGGCAAGTACCTGGGGGCGGGCTACGCGGAGAATGCCAGCATCGCCTTCACGGCCACGGGCAACAACTTCGAGCTGGCCATTGCCGTGGCCATCGGGGTGTTTGGGCTGAATTCGGGCCAGGCGTTTGCGGGCGTGATTGGGCCGCTTATCGAAGTGCCGGCGCTGATTGCCTTGGTCAACCTGGCCTTCTGGTTCCGGCGGCGCTGGTATGGCGGGAACCACGTGGCCTAGCCCGCATAAGGGGCCGCGTAGCAGCAGCAAAGCGCGAAAGAAACCGCTGCAGGTAGTTAGCAACAGCCGCACGCGCCATTACCCTGCACCTGAACAGGGGGGCAGGGCACTGTGCCGTAGGAGCAGTACACGCAGCAGTCGCCGGTTAATGGCTTGAGCACCGTGTGACAGCCCGGGCACTCGTAGAAGTACTGACAGGCATCGGTGGGCATCTGCTCGGCTTGCTGGCGCTGGCACACCGGGCAAGTGAGCACGGAGGTCAGCGTGACGGGGAGCGGGGGAGTGTCGGACGTGAGGGGAATCATAATCGAAACACTTAACGGGAAGATGTGGGATTCAGCACCGAATAGCCGGTGCCGATAATGGCCTGCTCCACTTGGGCCACGGACGTGACGGCGGCATTGAAGCGCACTTGGGCCGTGCCCCGTTCATACGACACCTGCACGCTCTGCACGCCCGGCAGCTGCTGCACGTCGTGCTCTACGTGGCGGGCGCAAGCCTCGCACGTCATGCCCCCAATGCGGTAAGAACTGGTCTGCCAAAGGGCCGCGCTGATGGCCACCACCGGTTTGGGCGTAGCCGACGGGTAGAATTGGGCGCCGTAGTAAGGGAAGGCCAATAACAACCCGGCCAGCGCGGTGATAACGCCCAGAAAGCCCCGCGACTGCATCGGGGAGGGCTTGGCTGGCACAGTGCAGCCGCAGTCAGCGGCGGCGGCGGGGCGGTGCCGCAGCTGTTGATACCAGGCGAAGCCCAGCACCCCCAACGTCAGCGCCACCAGGTAGGGACGCAGGGGCTCCAGCCACGAAAAGGTTGAGACCACGCCGCCCAGACCGCCGACAATTGCCAGCAACGGGGTAATGCAGCACAGCGAGGCCGCCAGCGCCGCCAGCAGGCCGGTTCCCGCCAAGGACTTGGTGGAAGTCGAAGCAGGTTGTTTCATGATACAGAGGCAGTAAGAGGGATTGAAACAGAAGCCAGCAGGGGCTCCACCAAGGGCCGCAGGGCGGGCGTCAACGTATAGAACACGGTCTGGCCGACTTTACGCGCCTGCACCACGCCGCCGTCCTTGAGCTTGCGCAGGTGCTGGGAAATGGCCGACACATTCATCTGCAGCACGTCGGCCAAGTCACACACGCAGAGTTGCTGCTGGTCGAGCAGCAGGAACAGCATCTTCAGGCGCACCTCGTTGCCGGCCAGGGCCAGCACCGCCGCGATGGATTCCAAGCCCGGCGCGGCCGCGGCCAGCCGTTGCTTGCCGTGTTCAATGTGCGCGGCATCAGCAAAGACCCGAATGCAGGAAGTGGCCATAACGCTATTTTTTCGCTAAGTTACTGTTTTCTTATTAAAGCAAACGCTAAAATAAGTAATAAAAAGAGAGCAGAAGTCGCCTACTCCTTTCTTATCAACACATCGGATGGCTTAGCAGCAACCGAACGTATTATTGCCGCAGCAGGTGCCGTCGGCGCAGCAATCATCGGGTTCGTTGTTCATGACAATCGAGTGATTAAGGTGAGGTAAGCCGTACCAACTTAGTACGCCCCATAGACGACCGACCTGAAAAAAGACGCTGCTCGCTAGCAGGCGAAAAACAAATACCGCCCCCGCACCACCTTCAGGCCCCGCACCAACCGGCATTCAGCGCGCATAAACAGACGCAGCACCAGGCAGCCGTGCTCGTCCACCAGCAGCAGGCTCAGCTCCCGGTGTAAGTGTGCGTAGCCTTTGTGCAAACGTCCCATGCACGAAAATTATACGCCGATGGGCAATGTTCTTGGCATGACCGGGCAGCAGGCGTTTAGCTGTCCGTTGCCCTGGCTCACTTGCTGATGGACTCCCGCCACTCGTCGTGGCAGGCGCCCAACGTAGCCAGGTCAATCCTACCGGCAATGTACTGGGCATGTAGCTCTGCCAGCCATGCAGGCTCCTGATAGGGCCCCTGGCTGCGGGTAATACCCAGGGACTGATTGACAATATGCTCACGCTCTTCCCGGGTTTGTTCGCGCGGGCCAAACTGAGGGGTGGGGGATAGGGGCGTGTCCATACCGACTCAACACGCAAAGCGCGAAAGAGTATCCAAGCAAGCCCCATTCCTTCTGGGTTCAGGTCATGATGCCCCTACGGGGCTAGCGCGTTAGTTCGGCGCGGTTACTGCCGGCTTCGAGGGACTGCTGTCTGCGGGCCGTTTCCTGCCGCTCGACCCGGTGGCTGGCGTGTTCCACCACCTCGCTGCCCGGCTGCGCCGCCACGGCATCCAGGGCCCGGCTAACCTGCGCCGCATCCGGTTGGTCGGTGCGGTAGGAAACTTTAATTTCCGAGTGACGCATGCCCTGCCCGTCGGTGGTGCTTTGCACCTCGCTGGCCTTGGCCCCGCTGGCTACCAGCGCCTCCTTCACGGCTTCGGCTTGCCCGCGGGCCCCATCCGGCGGTGCTACTTCGTCCACGCGGACGAGTACCTGGCGCTCCACGCCCGCTCCATCCCCCGACCCGGTTTGCGCCGCTTCGCCGGCGGCCTGCTCACGCGTGGGTCCGGTGCGCGGCTGCAGGGTCGCACCAGCGGCCGCCTGCTGCCGCTCCACCCGGTCCTGTTCGCTTTCGGTGACGCTGACGCCCACGTACTTTTCATTGCCGGCCGCGGCCCGCGCGTTGGTGTTGGTCACGATGGCGTGAATCAGCGCGATTTCGGGCTGCTCGTTGCGGTAGTACATATCGAACTCAGCCCGGCGGATACCCTGCTCATCCACCGTGCTGCGGATGGCGCTGGTGCGGATATACCCGTCGCTTTCCAGCACGGCCTGCCAAGCTTCGGCCCGGCCCGTGGTATGGGGCGCCAGTTCATCCACCCGCCAAGTAGCCACCTTATCAACCCCAGGGTGGTCAGGCGCTTGCGCAACCACTGCCACGGCAGGTGCTCTGGGTGCCGGTGCAGCCGTCAGCTCTTCCTCGCTGGCGCGGCGCCCAGTAGGCGGCGGGTTGTCGTTCATCCAATCCTTAAGTAACACCACCCCAGCCTCTTTGAGGTGGGTGAATTGGGCAGTCTGCTCCTGAGCCTCTTGCTCGCTGCGGTAGGAACGGGTTGGCCGCGGTTCCGCCTCAGTTACAGCTGCTCCGAACACGGCTTGGCTAAAACGCTTATCGTCCCGCTCACGCTCCTGCTGCGCTTCGGGCGTGTTTTCCCGCTCGCGCTGGGCCTGGCGCTCCAAGGCCCGCTGTTCGCGCTCCTGGCGCTGGGCTTCGGCCAGCCGCTGCTGCCGCTCCGACTCGCGCTGCTGCTCTTCGCGCTGGGCTGCGGCCCGGATTTGCTCGGCGCTCAGGCCCTGGTTGGTATACTCCAGCTCTTTGTTGAAGTCCTTGGCCAGCGGGTAGTCCACCCGCAGAAAGCTTTCCTGCTGCCGCTCGACCGCGGTGCGCAGCTGCTCCCGCTGCCGGTACAGCTCCTGGGCCACGACTTCCAGCTGGGCCGTGTCGGCGCGGGCCACCGTGAGGCGCACAATGGTGGCCTGCTCGGTGCTGCGCTGCACTTCCACGGCGAGCGACGGACCGTCCTGCTGGGTCTGGTTGATGTGCTCCACCCGCTCGCGCAGCTGCTGCACCTGGCCCCCGCCTTGCTCGGCCGAGTCGTGGTGAAAGGTCACCTTCAGGCTGGTGTGGTACTTGTCGCTGGTGGCGTGCCACTCCACCGGCCGGGAGGCCTCGCGGTAGGCTTCCTGCTCGGCGACGGGCACCATCGGCCTAGCCGGCTGCAGCTCGTTGAGGTAATTGATGTTGAACTGCCGGCCGCCGGCGTCGCGGTCGTTGGCAAGCACTACCTCGCGGGGCTGCTGCTTGTCGATAACCCGCTGAATCAAGGCTACCTGCGCCTCGGTGGGCGTGCCGCTGGTGGCAATGTAGAGCGTGTTCTTCGGGTCCTGCGCGTGCTTGAGCTGGAAGTGAGACAACGAGTCGATGGCCGACTCGCTCACCACCACGCGCTCCACCGGGGTGTCCTTGCCTTCGGTGGGGTGGGATACCCAGATGCCGTTTTTGGGCAGCGGCAGCAGGCTTTTGTAGTGCTCGTTCTTCTGCTCGACGCTGGCCAGGCCGTGCTCGTTGTAGAGGGGGAAAGCCGTGTTTTTGTGCTCGTTCTGCTGCGCGGTAAAAATGCGGCCCTGAAACGCGGGGTTGTCCAGCGTTTCGTCCGTAATGCCGCGGCCGTGCAGGTAGCTGCGGTCGGTCAGCTCCTTCTTCACGCCCAGCACCTCGGAAATCAGCCGGGTGCGGCGCTCTTCCTCGGCTTGCCGGGCCTGTTCCGGGTCGCCCGCGGGCAGGCTGCTCAGGCGAGACGTGTCCGGCGGGGTGGCGTACTGAGTCGCATACTGACGGGCCGGGGCGGGGGCGCCGTCGAGGTACTCGCGCAGCTGCTGGCGTACCTGGCCCAGGTTGAGGCCGTGGCCGTCGCCGCCGCGGGTTTTGGCAAAGTCGATGATGGAGCCCGCGTCGCGGTCGTCGCCGGTGTTGAGGTACACCTGGTGGTCGCCCTTTCGGGTGACGATGACGTGCTCGTCGTCCTTGACCAGGTGGTGCCAGTCGCCGCGGCGGCTTTCCTTCTTGATGGTGTAGCCCTGGCGCTGGGCGTAATCCACCAGGTCTATGTCGCGCTTGAAGCGGTCGAGTTCGGAGGGGTCGTTTTCCCGGGGTGCGTTCATGGGGTGGGGAGTGGAGCCGGACAGCGCCGGCTCCTCCCGCACCCGAATCGGGCGTGAGAAGGAAAGCTATCCGGGGGTTAGGTGGTGGGCGGGGTGCCGGCGGCCCGCTGGGCGGCCGCGTCGAAGAAGGCCAGCTGCTCGCGGAATTGTGCTAGAAGCTCCGCGCTGCCGAACACGTACTGGTTGGCGCCGCTGCCGATGTCGATGCGCACGATGTCGGTGGGCACGCCCAGGGCACGCAGCACGCGCTGCACCAGCCGCGGCTCGTCGCGCTTTAGCTTGCCGTTTTTCAGGTTCACGACGTTGGTATAGGTCAGGCCATGCTGGGCACAAAATGCGGTTAAATCGCCCTGGGGCAGGGCTTTAAGACGAAGCTGCACGTAGCGCAGGCACTCGCTGTAGGGGGCCAGCAGGGTGATGTCGGGGAATCCTAATGAGTTGGACATTGGTGGTGTCGTTTGAAATGCGAAGTCCGTTTACCAGCGTTCTAGAGTCAGAACGTTGATAAACGGACCTGTAGGAAAAAGTAGGTTAGGTATCGGTTTTTAGTAACCGCCCCGCTGCTTCGCATAATAGTCGTCAATCACCTGCTGCAAATTGGGTACTTGGGCGAGGTTAATTCTTACGCCTTCTTGGGCAAATTGAGCATGAACGTCGAAGTAGTTATTCGGAAAGAGCTCCTTCATTGCCGTTGAGGCGCAAGTGATAATGTCAGTTATTACCGGGTCGATGGGGAAGCGGCCTTCCTGTGACTTTTGATAAAGCAAAATGTCGCAGGCATAATAAATCACCTCCTGTTCCAACGCCTGAATCGAAATAGCGCCGTATCCTCTGGTATCAATGATATTCTGAATATTGTTAGCAATGTCTGACTTGAAACGCTCTTTCAAGTCGTGGTTGAGTGCAGAGAATGGATTCATCGGCTCAGGATTATTGCAAATCGGTCAGTTTGACCAATTCGTAGGGGTCAAAAATATTTGCGGAAAGTGGGTTGTATTGATTGACCCAGATGTAATTGCGGAACGCCTTGTAAGCGCCTCTTTTAAACTCTTCGATTAATTCCGAGCCCAGATAAGCATCAATGGGCCGGCCAGTGGACCGCAACTCAGTTGCATTCATCACCTGTGCAACAGTGAATAAATAGGCGCTTAGGTCCGTGTCAATAAGTCGCCCGTAGTCTTGGATATGCCTCGTGCAAGATTTCAACAAAGCATTGAAATACACTTGACTGTCAAGCACCCGCGTTCCTTGCAGTGCGGCTATTATATCGCCAGCGTCTTTGAAAAACTCTGCCGTAGCACACGTTTGGCGTGGTGTAACCGTCCCACCAATACGTAGACTCATTTCCCGAGTGAAGATGTCTATGTAAACCATTTTGCCTTCTGCATCCGCGCTTTCAACTCGAACGGGAGTCTTAACACCATTCAATTTGAAGACTTTGGAAACATAGTTTCCTTCCTTAATCGGCTTGCTGTCTAAAAATGAGAAAAGGCCCATAGGAGAAATGGAGCAAGTTTTTGATTAGCGAAAAGTAAGTGGTTATCAGCAAAAGTTGACGCTTTCCTGGTAAGCCACTGACGCTTTCGAAGCAGCAAAACCGTGATTTTGAGCAATAAAACAGGATTTTCTTCTGAAAAAAATTATTACACAAGCCGTGGGCGGCGGGGACGGGGGCGTACGCTAACCGGCCATGCGCTCCTACAAATCCATTGAGCGGCCCGCGCAGGTGCTGGGCATGAACATCCAGGACTTGGGCATCATGGTCGGCCTCTTCATCGGCTCGGTGCTGCTGCTGGGCTTTTTGGGCATGGCCGTCAAGATTCCGCGCTTGGTGTACCTGCTCGTCATCCTCATCGAGCTGGGCCTGATTCTGGGCCTGCGCTACCTGAGCAAGCGGCAGGCGCCCGGCTTTCTGATGGGCTGGCTCTCCTTCACCTTCATCCAGCCCCGCCGCCTGGCGGTGGGGCCTCTTCCCACCCCCAACCATGACCAAAAAGCCCAAAACGGCCGCGTTTAACGCCGTGATGCCCGTGCACAGCTTCGAGGGCGACAAGGTGGTCTTCAAGGACGGCCGCGTCGCGGTGGGCTTCCGCGTGGAGCCCGCCGAGATGGAGAGCTGGACCGCGGACGACTACGAAGCCTTCCAGACCGCGCTGGTGGGCGTGCTGCGGCCCCTGCCGGTGGGCACCATCGTGCAGAAAACCGACATCTACTACGACCGGCCCTACCGCGAAGACAAAACCCAGCAGACCTACTTCGAGAACAAGATGAACAAGCACTTCTTCGAGCGGCTGGTGCTGTTTCAGAAGTCGTACCTGTTCCTCTCCTTCGCCCCGGTGGCGGTCAAATCGCCCAAGACCAACGCGGTAAATGCCCTGGTGGCCCGCGCCGGCGAGGCCGTGCTCAAGAACCCGTTTGCCCAGCTTGTGCACACACTCGAAGCGGCCGAAAGCGGCGCCGTGGAATTCATTCAGGGCCTCAAGAACCTGGGCGGCGTGACCTTCGAGCGGCTGGCCAGCGCGGAGATGCACCAGCTCTACCTGCAGTACTTCAACCTCAACTTCGACGGGCAGCCCACCCGGCAGGAGCGCGAGATTGGCAACGACCTGGGCACCTTCAGCGTGGGCGAGCACAAGGTCAACGTGCTGAGCATGGTGGGCCAGGGCTCCGACGCCTACCCGGCCGTGCGCAACTCCTACGGGGTGACGGCGCCCATGCTCTACCCGCTCACCCACATCCTGCAGTGCCCGCACGTGCTTACCCAGGCCCTGCTGATTCACGACACCCGCGCCGAGCTCAGCTCGCTGGATACCGACCGCAAGCTCAACGCCTCGCTCTCGTTTCTGGCCACCCAGGACAACCACCTGCGCGCGGCCGAAGTCGAGGAATTCACGGCGGAAGTGCGGGCCGACAACAAGCAGATTGTGGGCCTGCACCTCTCGTGCGTGCTCTGGGACACGAACGACACCAGCCGGCGCGAGAACGTGGAGCGGGCCACGGCGGCCTTTCGCTACATGTTCGGCACCGAAAGCGTGGTGGAAAGCTACCTGGCCCTGCCCGTGTTCTTCGGTTTGCTGCCCGGCAACGCCTGGCAGGTGCCGGACCGCTGGCTGACGAGCACCGCCGACCGCGGCGCCTGCTACACCCACTGGACGGCTACCTACAAAACCGACCCGGTGGGGGAGTACCTGACCGACCGGTTCCGCAACCTGGTGCAGGTGAACCTCTTCAACACGGCCCTGGACAACCAGAACGCCATTGTCATCGGCCCCTCGGGCTCGGGCAAGAGCTACACCTTCGGCAATTTGATTGTGCAGCGCTTCGAGAAGGGCGCCCGGCAAATCATCATGGACGTGGGCGGCACCTACCGCAACGTGCTGCAGTCGCTCAACGGCGAGGACTTCGAGAACACCTACTTCGAGTACGACCCGCAGCGGCCCATCGAGTTCAACCCCTTCGTGGTGCCGCGCGACGCGGCGGGCAAGTGGCTCTACAACGACGAGAAAACCAACTTTCACCTGGCCCTGCTGGCCGCGCTCTGGAAGGGCGGCAAGGACACGGCGCTGGACAAGTCGGAGCGCACCATTCTCTCGCGCTTTCTGATTGAGTACTACGCCTGCCTGAACGAAAGCCCGCGCCTAAACCAGAAGGACGAGGAGTTTCCCGGCATGGAAAGCTTCTACCGCTTCGTGGAGCAGTACGACCAGGAAATGCAGAAGCCCGTGGCCCAGCCCGGCGACGGCGGGGAGCCCGACCCGCTGGACGGCGCCCGCCGCCAGTACCAGAAGAACCTGAAGTACATCGACATGCACCAGTTTTTCCTGGTGCTGGGCCAGTACATCACCGGCGGGCGCTACGAGCGGGTGCTCAACGCCAAGCGCGACGTGGACTTGTCGGAGTACCGGCTTATCTGCTTTGACCTGGCCAAGGTGCAGGCCGACCCCGACCTCTACCCGGTGGTGGCCATGCTCATCACCGAGCTGAGCCTGGACCTGTTCCGCAAGTTTCCCGACGACATCAAGTACATCGCCCTCGACGAGGCCTGGACCATGCTCTCGGGCGTGCTCTCGGAGTTCATCGAGTCGATGTACCGCACCATCCGCAAAACCAACGGCTCGGTCACCATCATCACCCAGGGCATCACCGAGATTACCAGCAGCAAAATCGGGCCGGCCATCATCAACAACTCGGCTACCAAGATTATCCTGCGCCACGTCAACCCCGACTCGCTGGCGCAGCTGCAGGCCCCGCTGGGCTTGACCGGCCACGAGATGGATTTGATTAAGTCCGTGCGCTCCACCGAGGCGCTGCGGGAGTTTTTCATCAAGCAGGGCGCCAAGGGCAAGGTCTTCGCCCTAGAAGCCTCCCCGCAGCTCGACGCCATCCTGACGTCGAAGCCCGTAGAGCGCAACCACCTCAACAAGCTGGTCAAGTTCTACCAGCAAACCCAGCAGCGGCCCCGCACCGACAAAAACGGCCACGTGCTGCTCAATGCCGAAGGGCAGATTGAGTACGAGCCGGTACGGGTGCAGCGCTTGGACTACGCCGTCGACCAGTTCGTGGAAGATAAACAGGCCCGCAAAGGGGCCCTCGCCCGATGAGCATGCTCGCGATGGTAGCCTACGGCATCGACCCGGGCTTTCTGCGGGCCTGCGACCAGACCCTGCAGGTGGTGCTTACCGCCTGCCGCTTCATCACGCCGAGCCTGATGGGCATTGCCCTGCTCTACACCATCGGGCGCGGCTTTATCTCGGGCAGCGGCCTGGCCATGGACTGGGGGCCGATTATCAAGGCCACCTGGATATTCTTTCTGCTCTTCTTCTACCAGACGCTGGTAGATACCCTGGGCACGGGACTGGCCGCCTTTACGGCCCTGTTCTCGACCGACAAGTCCGCGGCCGAAGCTATTCGGGACCTGACCACGCCGGCTTCGGTAGCCGCGGCGGCCCGCAACGACGCCATGGGCATCGGCGACATCGTGGCCGGCGCCAGCTCGCTGATGACCAGCATTTCCCAAACGCTGAGCTCGTTCACGCTCTCGGGCATCCTGACCCGGCTGTTCACGGCCACGGCGGTGCTCATCATCCGCCACATCATGCAGTTTATCCAGCAGTTCATCCTGGGCTTCCTGTACGTGTGCGGGCCGATTGCCATGACCCTGTCGGTGATTCCGGCCTTTGGGCAGCTGGCCCTGAAGTGGCTGCAGAACTTCCTGGCCGTGCAGCTCTGGGGGCTCACGTTCGTGCTGCTCGACACCATCTACGGCTTCTACGCCGAGACGGCGCAGGCGCCCAACGGCCTTTTCAGCGGCCTCACGGGCGGCCCGCAGCAGTCGGTCGATGACGAGAAGTTCATGGTGATGTCGGTGGCCTTCGTCCTGCTCTACGTGATGGTGCCCTACCTCACGTCCATGTTCATCGGCTCCTCGGCCGTGCAGGGCTTCGTGGGTTCCGTGGTCGGCTCGGCCGTGGGCGCCGCGACGGCCGTGGCCGGCGTGGCCTCGCCTGGGGGCGGGGGCCTGTCGAGCGCCGTGGGCCGCGCCCTGGGCAACGGCGGCAGCCGCGGCGGGGGAGGAGGCCACAGCGCCGGCGGCGGAGGCAGTAGCAGCGGTGGCGGCAGCGAGGGAGGCGAGTCGGCTTCGTCCTCGGCTTCCTCCGGCCTGCCCACCATCACCATGTCGGAAGCCCTGAACCCGTCCTACCGCCAGCGGGCCTCGGGCATCTGGACCAAATAACTCACCCTGCTGACTTCCTAGCCATGAAAAACATTCCCCGATGTATTGCTGCGGGCTTTGGCCTGGCCCTAACGGCCGCTTGCCAATCCAAGGAATCCGCTCCGGTAGCTACCACGCCGGCGGCCCCGGCGGCAACCCAACCCGCTACGGGTTTACCGGCTCCGCTGCCGGCGTCGGCCGTGGACCTCAAACCCGGCGTGGCTGAGCAGACTCCCCGCGAGGGCTACCTGCAGGTGGTTTCCGCCAAGGCCCTGAAAGCCGAGCCCATGCAGCTGCGGCTGCCGGCGGCGTGGCAGTCCGACCCGGACCGGCCGGACGGGAAGAAGCAGGCCCCCGGCTACCGCATAGCCTACGAAGCCGTGCTGCAGTGGATACCCCAGGGCTTCGGCAAGCAGAAAGTGCCGGCCTCGCTGCCTTTGTACGCCCCGAACGGCCGGGATACCCTGGCCTCATTCCGCTTGGGCGGCCTCAACCTGAATGTGCCCGGCCGCGAGCGGTACACCGTCACGCCCATCGAGCCCCGCAAGCCGCTGACCGTGCGCGGCACGCTCTACGCCTTCTTGGGCCAAAACGAGCAGCAGCAGCCCGCCTTGGTGGTGTATCCCTACCGGGGCCGCGCCGGCGGGTTCGACGACTCCTTTAAGAAGGTGCTGCTGCCCATCCGCCAGTAAAGGGCGGTGGGGAGAAAAAGTACCCATCACCACAACCAGACTCTCAACCCTTTCATGGATTCCGCTAAAGACTTAAGTACTTCCTTTTCCACCATGCGCAACCTGGCGCTGGGCAGCGTGCTGGCCCTGCTCCTAGTGGCCTTGGCGTCGGGCTTCCTGGTGTACCGCGCCTACGAAAACAGCGGCCGGCGCGTGTACGTCGTCTCGCAAACCGGCTCGATGGCGGCCCTCTCGGCCGGCAACGACACCCACACGCCCTACGAGGCCCGCAACCTGGTGCGCCAGTTCATGCAAACCATGTTCGGCCACGACCAATACACCTTCAAGGCCAACCTGGACGCGGCCCTGCCCCTGATTGAGGGCCGCGGTGGCCGGCGCATCTACGAGGGCTTCACCCGCGGGCAGGTGCTGCAGAACTACGAGCGCTATGCCGCCCGCAACGTGGTGACGGTGGACAGCGTGCTGGTGGACATGAGCCGCCGGCCCTGGTCGGGCTCGGTCTACATCAAGCAGCGCATTTTCATCGGGGGCCAGCAGAAGGAGCCCCTGCCGCTGGCTGCCAAGTTCAACCTGGTGGAAACGAACCGCTCGGACGCCAACCCCTACGGGCTGCTCATCACCAACTTCGATTACATCCCTTACTCGCCGCAGCTGACGCGGGAAGAGCAGGAGCTGCTGCAGGCCCAGGAAGCTGACCGCCAGCGCCGCCTGCAGGAAGCCGAGCGCGGCCTGGCCCCGGCCGGCGAGCCGGCGGCCCCCGCCGCTCCTGCCCCCGCTACAACCCCGGCGCCTACGGCTCCGGCTAACTAATCACCCATCCTTGTCTCCGATGCGACTCTACACCCTTCCGGCCCTGCTGGGGCTGCTTTCCCTGCTCTTCGCCACGGCGCCCGCGGCCGCGCAAACCACTGCCGCCACCCCGACTCCGGCTGTGGTCACCTCCGATAATTTACTGGACGTGGCCGTTTCCGATTCCTCCACCACCTACCTGGTATTTGGCGGTCCCGTGTCGCTGGTCGACGTGGGCATGGCCGGCAACTACCTGGTGAAGATTGAGGCCAACGCCGTGTTTGTGCGCGCCAAGCGCAAGCACGTGCCGCCCACGCCCATGCTCATTCGCTACGGCTCCAAGTACTGGATGGGCCGGCTCGTGTACACAGGCCGCCCGGTGCTGCAGCTCTACGACTTCCAGAAAGACGGCGCGCTGCGCATCAACGGCAAAAGCACCGCGTCCGCCGGGGCGCCCCCCGAAAACGAGTTGGCCCTGGACAAGGAGCAGGAAAAGAAAGCCGTCGTCGAGGGCAAGCTCAGCCAGCTGCGCAAAGCCCGGGAGGAGCACCAGGCCGTGGCCGTGGTCGACAATGATTTGGTGCTGTCGCTGGCCAACGTGCGCAACGACAAGGACTTTACCTACCTGCGCTTCAAGGTCATCAACAAGACCAACATCGACTACAACGTGGATTTCACCGACTTCCAGCTGGTGGAAAATGCCCAGAAGAAGTTCCTGGCCCGCAAAAAGAACGAAGCCCGGCGCCCGCTGGCGCCTTCGGGCGGCCGCCCGAACCAGGTCATCACCGGCCGCACCACGGGCTACCTGACCTACGCCATTCCCCTGTACGCGGCCACCGAGCGCGGCTACCTGGAAGTAACGCTGCGCGAGCTCAACGGCGCCCGGGTGCTGGTGCTGCCCGTGCCCTCCCGCGTGATTAACCGCGCCGCCACCATCTAACGCCGCCCGTACCTGCTATGGAACCCCTCACTCCCCCAACCGATAGCCGTTCTGCGGCTCAGCCAGCAACGGAACAGCCCGTACCAGCTGCTGCCCCTGCCAAGCGCACGCCCGCTGAAGTGCTGCGCGCCAACTGGATGGCCTTAGCCGGCCTGCTGCTCGTGCTCATCATCGGTGGCCTGCTGCTGTGGCTAAAGGCCGCGAAGCGGGCGGCCCAGCAGGAGCGCGAGCCGGTCGCGGCCGCCTCGGCCAACATAGAACCCGAAATTCCTTCGGTGGAAGCGGCGCCCCCGGCCCCGGCCGCCTCGCCCTCGGCCCAAATCGAAGCCCAGCGCCGCGCCGAGCAGGATGCCCAAAGTGCCCCCGCCCGGGCTTCCGACCAGGACGTCGTGGACGTGTTTGCCGTCGATACCACCGGGCTGGCCCTGCGCAAGCGGCGCCGGGCGCAGGCCGCCGCCCAAGCCGCGGCCCGTCGCGCGGAAGCCGCCCGGCTCGCCGCGGCCGACGTGGACACCATCGAAACCACCATTCAGGACCCGGCCACGGGCTCCTACCGCGCCCAAACCTTGGTGGTCCCGCGCCGGCGCCTGACGGCCACCGGTAGCAAGGGCCGCCGCGCGGGCACCGGTTCCGGCCGCGCGGGCCGTGGCCTGGTACCGGCCCGCGACGTGGACGGCACCCCGTTTGAAACCGACCCGGACGTGCTGGCCATGCTGGGCTCCTCGCCGCCGGAAACCCGCGCGGCCTACGAGCGCATGACCGGCAAGCGCTACCGCGACCCCAACCAGACCGCGCAGCTGCTGGCCACCCGCGGGAGCGCCCCCGGCCTGGATGGCTTCAACACCGTGAAAGTGGGCAATGCCAGCCGAATGATGGCCCAGGGCAGCCAGCGCGAGCAGCAGCTGGCCCCGGACGTGTTTTTCAAGTGCGTCATCAACGGCGAGCAGAAGGTACGCACCGGCTCGGTGGTTATCCTGCGCCTGCTCGAAGACGCCGTGGTGTCCGGGGTGACCTTTCCCAAAAACATGGTCTTTGCCGGCGTGGCCACCGTGGGCACCAACAACGTGACGCTGGAAGTCAACCGCCTCGGCCCCACGCGGGTGCAGGCCGACATCTACGACTTCAACTACATGCCGGGCATCATGATTGACCCGGTGAAGCGCGTGGCCCGCGAAGCCGGCATGGCTGGCAACGAGCTGCAGCAGCAGACCACCCAGGAAATCAGCACGGCCATCGACCGCTCGGCCTCGGCCGCCAACTCCGTGGTGGGCGTGGGCGGCCGGGTGGCGGCCTCGCTGCTTTCGCGGCCCAAGACCCGCACCAAGCTGCGCGACGTGCTGCTGCCCGACGGCTACCCCATCCTGATTACCACGGCGGCAGCTGGCCAGCTCGGCCCGGAAGCGGCCGTGCGCTAATTCTTCCACCTAACCGATACGACGATGAAAAAGACGCTTTTGCCGGCCCTTGTGGCCCTGGCCCTGATTCTGGTTCCGAGCGCGGACGCCGCGGCGCAGGCCGTCGTGAACGACCCGCTGCACATGGGCGTGCACATCGGCGAGTTTGCCAAGCACCTCAAGCAGTGGACTGAAACGGTCAAAAACTACCAGGTTATCAAGGACGCCAAGCAGATTGCCGGCGTTACCAAGGACATCACCGGGCAGGTGAAGGATATCACCGACCAGACCCTGCAGCTGCAGCGCCAGGTGCAGGCCGACCTGCGTAAGGTGCAGAGCATTCAGGATTTGCGCCTCTCCAACCCCCAGGAGCTGTTTGCCCGCGCCCTGGCCATGTCGGGCCGGGGGCAGAGCAACCAGTACATGCCCGTGTTTCAGAAAGCCGAGCGCCTGCGCCAGGCCCTGCAGCTCAACAACCCCCAGCAGGATTTGAACACGGTGTACGACGTGTTTTCGCGCTTCGGCTCCGGCGCCACGGCGGGCAACAACCGCATGAGCTCCCGCGAGTACCAGCTCAAGCGCGAAGAAGCGGCCGTCTCCACCTTTGCCTACGAGGAGATGATGCAGAAAAAGAAGATTGCCACCGCCTTCGGCTACTACAAGATTGCCGACGAGATGACCCAGCAGAGCATCGAGATGAACGCGACGCTCAAGAACCCCGGCCGCTATGCCATGACCGAGGGCGAGCGAATGGTGGCCCTGAACACCTCGAACGACAACATGATTAAGGCCATGCAGCTGCGCCAGGAAGCTGACCGGTTGCTGGCCGAAGCCGCCCAGCCCGGCCCTTCGCGGCAGGCCGCCGAAATGGTCTACTCCGACATCCTGGTGCAAAACGCCCTTATCAAAGCGGACCGGGCCCGCCCCCGCCACTAACCCCTTATGAAGAACTTCTTGCTAGTGGCCCTGCTGCTGGCGGGGGCCGGCGCCGTGCCGGCCTCCGCCCAGCGCCACGTCCAACACATGGCCAGTTGGGGCGCCCACCGGGGCCGCTCCGAACAAGGCACCTACTACGAGCTGAGCTACACCAGCATGCTGACCAACCGCCTGGCCCTGCGCGCCAGCGGCCTGCGCGAGACGGGCACCCTCAGCGGCCGCGGCGACTACGCCAGCTACGCGGGGCGGGTGCTGCTCGCGCCGCAACTGTTTCGCCTGGGCGAAGTCGTCTACGTGCACCTGCTGCTCGGGGCCGGGGCCGGCTACGAGCGCACGGGCGAGCACGGCACCGGCGAGCCAGCGGCCGATGCCCAACAGCCGCAGCGCTTCACCTACGGCCCGCAGGCCGGGGCCGAGGCGGACGTGTTCCTGGGCAACCGCTTCTCGCTGGTGGCCACCGCCACCAAGGGCTACCTCTTCAACAATCCCCTGCTCGACCAATGGCCCGGCTACGCCAGCGCCGGCCTGCGGTATCATTTCCGCTAACTCCCTTTCTGCGCTATGAAACGACTTGCCACCCTACTCCTTAGCTGCACCGCCCTGGCCACGGCCAGCAGCTGCGCCAAGGACGACGCGATGCCCACTGGCCCCAAAGAATACCAAGTAGAGTACCGCATTTCCTCCACCACGGCCCCGCAATCAGACTACATCAGCTACGACAACGAAAGCGGCGGCACGACCACGGTCAATAACGTCCCGCTGCCTGTTACCTACCGCTTCAAGCGCACCATGAAGCAGGGGGACCACCTCAGCCTGCTGGCCAGCCTCGCCGGCGGCACGGCCGCTTCGGAAATCACCGCCGCTATCCTGCTTGATGGCAAGGAAGTGAAGAAGGAAACCGGGCGGGGCGCCAATGCGCAAGCCGTACCGGTATACGTGATTGGGCAGTAGGATAAGAAATATACTTCGGGTACTCTTATGGAAACCTCCTTGGCCGTGTCCGGCTTTCCCGACCCGGCCCTTGTCATCAATTACCCAACGGCCCTGCGCTTCGTCCGCTTCCGCCTCAACCGCATGGCACACGGGCAAATGAAGCCCTGGTCAAAGGAGCACCGCTTCAACTATGTCCGGCTCGTGGAAATCAAGAAGGACGACCGGCAGCTCTACGTCCCCTTGGTCCAGCGGCTGCTGGCCGCCTTTGGCTACGACGTTGCGGTCATCCGGCTGGTGTCGACGAGCCGGGTGAAAAACCACTTCTTCTGGTTCTCCTCGCCCGAAGCCCACGCGCTGTTCTGTCAGGAGCTACGCACCTACGACCAGTTGGTCGCGCTGGCCAGTCAGTAGCCTGCCACCCATCTATAGACCAGAAAAAAGGCCGACCAGCAACCTGGCCGGCCTTTCTGTTTGGTTGGAACTACTCCCCCCGGACCAACTCCCGCTGCAGGCAGGCGAGCAGCTGCTGATAGGATTCCGGACAGAGCCGGATGGCCGGCTCCTGGGCCGTGCAGTACAGCAGCGTGGGGTCGGCCAGCGCCACGGCCCGGGCCCAGGCATCTTCGGACACCTCAGTAGCGAGGTTTAGCAAAGGGGTGAATTCTTCTTGAATAAGCCGAATTACCAGTGCCTGCACGTTAGGGCAAATGCTGGAAAAGCGGCGATAGGGGCTCGCAGCCATAGCAGTAACGTCAACGGAAAAGAATGAAAACGCCCCGCCTGCGGCCAGTTGTGGGGACCCGGCAGGAAACAGGGTAGCCGCCCAGCCGCCCGGGGTGGTGCGGTGGCGTGCTGCTTTTCAGAGGGGTAGCGTTACGCGAGGGAGCCCACAAACAGGGCGGGCCGCTGCTGGATGGGCAGCGGCTGCCGGAGCGCCCAGCTCAGCCAGTCGGCGGGAAGGGCTGCTGCGGAGGGGCAACTATGCAAAGCGTAGGATTCTAAAGCCAGCATACTCGGCAATCAGTTTGACAGGCAAAGCTAGCCATTACGGCTACACCAGACGGCAGTTTGGCTTTTCGACCTGCTAAATTGACTCCAGGCTCGCGTATCGCCATAGCGGGCAGGCGGTGCTCATACTGGCCCGACACCTGCTCGGTTGCAGGTGAACCAAAGCGGGTGCCGCATGCCCTTTCAGGCAACAGCGTGCTGCCGACGGCTCGTAACAGGGATTCCCCGTTTGGCAGCTCTGAATTTAATTGCTTTCATTCGAAGCGTAATGACCTTCGCTGCCTTGTTTCCGGGCTCTATGAGCCCATGATTATAGCGCGGCAGCGCGCTTAAAACTGCGTTTGCGCGCTATTATGACGCTTTTCTCAAAAAAAACCCGGGTGTAGTGAGCCCTTTGTGAGCCCTTTATTTTTCGAGGAGTGTTCCCCTAAACAGCTGTAGCCGGTGCGTCTTCGCAATTGCCTGCTGCTGCTTTTCCGGAACGCCGGCTTCGGCAGCAAATTTGGGCCAGTTCGCAACGGCCTCAACCACTTGCTGGATTATCTCCCGGGGCTTTTTCACCAGTACATTCTTGGCTAGCTGCAGGAAATCATCCTCCGTAAAGTCATCTACTTTGCCGGCTATTGACATTTGGTGTTGGCTGGACCATTCCCCCGTGGGGTTGTAGGAGTGCGTCACATCGTACGCCGGTGACAAACTCCACTTCCCCTCGGGGTTCATCAGGAAGGAAATGTTTTTGGTATGGTCGTCTTGATTGCGGGCCACCACATTGAATACCATGCGCCGGTAGAGCTCCTCCACGGCCGGGTGCGGCAGCCGTAGCTTCAGGATGACCTGAAATGCCTGCTCGTAGGTGTACGCTCCGGGCTGGTTGTAATCAAAGTGAGCCAGTCCGCAAAGCGTCTGCATGTGCAGGCGCTTGCTGCCATCCACCCGGTCGAAGCGCCGCGTCATAAAGTGCGCCCGGCCGTTTTCTTCTAGCAACCGGCACGGAGTCATGTGCAGGCCCGCCTGTTGCGCCATCAGGAAGTAGGCGTACTCAATGCGCCCGTAGCCGGCCGGGTCACCCAGGCTGGCGTTCGTTACCCCGTCGAGCTTGAGCAACCAGTGCTCAAAGCCGTCCGGAGCATCCACTTGCCCGGAGCGGACTTCCTGGGTGCTGGCATTGTAGGCAATCACGGCCTTGGCCCGGGCACCGCCGGCGGAAGTGCCCACGCTGATGATTTCGGCCAGCCCCTCGGCGGCGTTGGTGGCCAACGATGTGTGCAGCCCCTCCCGGTTCGTTAGTACCTGACGGGCAAACTTAACGAGCTCGCCTACTTCCAGTGACATTCCCTTTTCCAGCGCCGGCTGCAAAGCCGGTTCATACACCAGGGCGCCCATCCCCCGGTGGCCGAGGTAGCACAAATGCTCAACCGGAGTAAAGGAAGCGGCGTCTCGTCCTTTGGACGCCAGCCAAGCATCAATCAACTGGCGCCCGTACCGGTCAGGTAGGCTGTCGGCGAGCAAACCTGGCAGACCCTGATAGGTATCCCGGTTCAGGGTTGGGAAGATAAAAATCCCCTTCTGGCGCCGTTGCGGAAGGGGCATCGTCAACGGGGCCAGCTCCACTCCCGTGCGGGCAAAGGCGGGCTCGTATTCGAAGACGCCAACGCGACGTCGGGCGTCCCAGAGCACCGCGCCGACTCGCTGGCCCCAAATAGAAACAGTGGCAGTTATATCAGGGGTCATAAACCGGATGCTGAAGTGTCTTCCCCTCGGCGGCTGGCCCGTTGCCGCTGTTGGCGCGCCAGCCGTGCCGCCTGCAAAGGGCTGATGGTGGCGGACTCTTCCAGCACCTCCAGCACATCAAGCCGCCCCAATGCCCGCAACAGCTGCACCAGGGTCAGGGTAGACGCCGGGCGTCCATTCTCAACCTGGCTAATAGTCAACCGGCTCAGACCGGTTTGGACAGCCAGTTCCTGCTGGGAGATGTCCTGATTCAGACGAATCTGCTGCAGGTTCCGACCAATTTCCTTAACGGCGGCCAAGTCTGATAGCGCGTACCAATCCATAATGATGCTTTTGCATGTCATTAACTGCCGTTCACGGCCTTAATGTCACGTAAAGATAGCATTAACAAACGAACCGGTCAACAAATCTGCCAAAAGATTAATGACACCTATGCATTACATTAAGTAGGTTTTAGTGCCATAATGATACGCATAATATGCATTAAACCACACTAAATTGCTTTGACTTGCATACCAATAGAGGTGACGTGTCAGTTACCGATGTGTACTAAACTACTTCCTTGCCCCACTTACCTGACCACCTCAAGGCCCAGCAGCTTCCGCGCCCAGTCGACCAAACCACGAATGCGGGAGTTGAGATAGCACTCGCGGCAGTAGCGGAAGGACCATAGGCAGTCCACCGTATCGGTAAACAGGTGAAACAGCACGCCCACGGCGATGACGTTCATGGGCGGTGGCAGCAACAGCAGCAGCACATACACCGGGATGGCATAAAACGAGTGCAGCGGGTGGAAGCCTATGCTGCAGCGCAAGGGGTCAAAGACGGGAGTGGCTAACAAGTGGTCCAGGTCAATGAGCATCGTGGCCAGCATAATCAGGTAGGCAGTTTGCCACATCGCAGGAAAGAACACCAACGCCAGCACGACCGGAAACACGAAGTGCAAGCTATAATGCACCAGGGTTTTGGCGCTTACTAGTTTGGGTAAAGGCTTGCGAAGCTCGCGCGGCGTCGCTGCACGGGCTGAGTTCTTCGCCGTATCGGCCGTCGTTGTGGTTGGATAACTTCTATTCGATTGGGGTGCCTGTCCCTTTTTCTCCAAGGGCCTCTCGTTCAGCGAGTACACCGCCCGGGGGCGCGCTCCCCTCTTCGCCGGCCGCGGCGGGGCAGTAGAACGTTCAGGGGCGGCGGCCAGCGTCGTGTCCAGGCGCGTCACCGGGCGCGGCGTAAAGGAATAAGCGGCCGGGGCAAACCGGGGTGTTACAGCCGTGGAGCGGCAACCGCCGAGAAGCAGCACCAGACCGGCGGCGATGTTTCGGAGGCGATGCAGAACAGAGCAGGCAAGCATGGAAGCTCGTAACAGCGGAGCGAAAAAAAGGCAGCCCGAACAGAGCTGCCTTTGCCAGAACGTACCGGTGCTTAGCGGTTGCGCGTCAACCAATTCTGCAGCGCCGCAATTTCCTGACGCTGGTCGGCAATGATGGCTTGGGCCATGCTACGGGTGGTGGTGTTGCGCCCGTGCTGCAGCAGGGCCTCAGAGTTGTCGATGGCGGCCTGGTGGTGGTCCACCATGAGTTGGGCGAAATCGTAATCCGGCCGGCCTGTCAACGTGCGGGCGTCGCTGGCAGCCATCATGCGGTCCATGTTGGTTTTCTGCAGCTGGTTGAACTGCGGCACCAGCGGCGTTTGCGGTTGGTGGCTACCCAGAAAGGCGTTGAACTGGCCAATTTCAGCCTGCTGCTTGGTGATGATGTCCTGGGCCGTGGTCTTCATCTCCTGGTTAGTGCCCGTGCGCAGTTCTTCTTGGGCCATTTTGATGGCGGCATCGTGGTGCAGCACCATTTGGGCAGCAAAGTCGTGGTCGGGGTCTTGGGTTTTGGCCTGCGCGTCCATTTGAGCCATCATGTCCATCATGATTTTCATGTAAGGACTATCGTGTTTCGTGTGCTGGTCGTGGTCCTTCTTGCAGGATGTTACCAGCACCCCTATCAGAAGCAGGGAAAGCAGGGGCAGGCGAAAAAAGCGGCGGGAGAGCATGCGCATTAAATTAGTGGTGAATAAGCGTGACAACGGTCGGCTTGGCGAGGTTGTTTTTACACAACAGAGCCTTTTGCTTGCATAATTTCTGGCTTATACCAACGAATCCAGGCTACGGCGGGCTGAACTCGCCGGCCCCAGCTTCTGAAATTCACTCGGGGTAAGGCCGGTGATTTGCCGGAATTGCCGCGTTAGGTGGGCCGGGCTGCTGTAACCCAGTTGCCGGCTGACCTCGGCAATGCTCAGTTCGCCGTAACCGATAAGCTCTTTGGCGCGCTCGACCTTCTGGCGGATGATAAACTTCTCAATGGTCAGCCCTTCCTCGGCGGAAAACAAGTGGGAGAGGTAATGGTAGTCGCGGCCCAGATGCTCCACCAAGTAGTCAGAGTAGTTGAGCAGGCGCGGGCCGGGGGGCGGGTAGTGAATCAGGGTCACCAGCACCGTTTTAATTTGTTCCACCAGCTGGGCCCGGGGGTCCTCCAGCAACGCAAAGCCGGCATCGCGCAGGCAGGCCCGGATGGGCTCCCATTCCAGCTCGGCGCCGTCGGGAGCCGTTACGTCGGCCTCGCCCAGCACCACGCGGTGCACCTGCAGGCCCAGGGCCGTCAGGTCCTCCTGCACCACCCGGATGCACTGGGGGCACACCATATTTTTAATGAGCAGGCGCTGGGCCCCGGGCGGGGGCAGCACGTGGCCGGCAGGAAGGGCGTGGTTCATAGCACGGGCTTACTTAACGACCAGGCTGCCCCGCAGCATGCCCATGCCGCAAGTGAACGTAAACGTGCCGGCCTGCTGGGGCAGCAGCTCTACCAAAGTGGTTTTGTAGGCCGGCAGGTCGCGGCGGATGCTGAAGTCGGGCAGCAGCAGCTCCTCGGAGCAGGAGTTTTCCTCGTCGCGGTAAAAGCTCAGCTGCACGGGTTTGCCACGCTCCACCTCGATGACGTCGGGCGAGTAGCCGCCCTTGACGGTGATGTCCACCTGCTGCACCCCGCCCGAGCTTGACACGGCGCTGGCCGTTTGGCGGGCCGAGAAGAAAAAGTACCAGATGACAAACCCGGCCAGAGCCAGCCCGGACAGGGTCACGATGATTTCGGCAGTATCCATAACCTTAGGATTTAACGGGGGTGAAGCCGCGCAGCCGCAGCGAGTTGGTGAGCACCGACACCGAGCTCAGGGCCATGGCCGCGGCCGCCAGCATGGGCGAGAGCAGCCAGCCAAAGACCGGGTAGAGCAGGCCCGCCGCCACCGGGATGCCCAGGGTGTTGTAGATGAAGGCGAAAAACAGGTTCTGCTTGATGGTGCGGATGGTCTGGCGCGAGAGGTCGATGGCCGTGACCACGCCCTGCAAATCGGAGCGCATGAGGGTGATGCCGGCGGCTTCCATGGCCACGTCGGTGCCGCCGCCCATGGCCAAACCGATGTCGGCCTGGGCCAGGGCGGGCGCGTCGTTGATGCCGTCGCCCACCATGGCCACCGTGCGGCCCTCGGCCTGCAGCTCCTTGACTTTGCCGGCCTTGTCCTGGGGCAGCACCTCGGCGAAATAGCGCTTGATGCCCACCTGCGCGGCCACCTGCGTGGCGGTCTGGGGGTTGTCGCCGGTCATCATCACCACTTCGATGCCCAGCGCCTGCAGCCGTTGAATGGCGGCCCGGGAGGTGTCGCGCACGGTGTCGGCCACGCCGATTACCCCCGCGGCTTGGCCGGCCACGGCCACGTAGAGCACCGTCTTGGCCTGGGCCAGCAGCGCCTCGGCCTGCCGGCGCACGGCCGGGGGCAAGGAAATACCGGCTTCTTCGAGCAGGCGCAAATTGCCGATGAGCACGGGCTGGCCGTTGACCGTGGCCTGGGCGCCCTTGCCCTCCACCGCCCGGAACCCGCTGGCCGCGACCAGCGGCGTGTGCCGGGCATCGGCGAAGCGCACCACCGCTTCCGCCAAGGGGTGTTCGCTCTGCCGCTCCACGGCGGCCACTGCTTGCAACAGCTGGCTTGCATCCTGCCCGTCGGCCGGACTAAAGTCGGTCACGGCCGGCTCACCCCGGGTAATGGTACCGGTTTTGTCGAGCAGCACGGTGTTGACTTGGTAAGCTTTTTCCAGCGCCTCGGCGTTGCGGATGAGCACGCCGTGCTCGGCGCCCTTGCCGGTGCTGACCATGATGGCCGTGGGCGTGGCCAGACCCAGCGCGCAGGGGCAAGCAATGATGAGCACGGCCACGAAGTTGACCAGCGCCAGCGGCAGGCGCGCTTCTACCGGCGCCAGGTCGAACCACAGCACGAAGGTGAGGATAGCAATAACAACCACCGTGGGCACGAAGATGGCGCTAACCTTGTCGGCCAGCCGCTGGATGGGTGCCCGGCTGCCCTGCGCATCTTCCACCAGCTTCACGATTTGCGACAGCATAGTGTCGGCGCCCACTTTGGTCACGCGGAAGCGGAAGGAACCGGTCTTGTTGAGCGTCGCCCCGAACACGGGGTCGCCTTCCTTCTTCTCCACCGGCAGGCTTTCGCCCGTGAGCATGGCCTCGTCCACGGCCGAGTGACCGGCTTCGATGATGCCGTCGGTGGCGACTTTTTCGCCGGGGCGCACCACAATAATATCGTTCAGCTGGACCTGCTCAATGGGCACGTCCACTTCCTGGCCCCCGGGGCGCACCACGCGGGCGGTTTTAGCTTGCAAACCCATCAAGGCCTTGATGGCGGCCGAGGTCTGGGTTTTGGCGCGCAACTCCAGCACCTTGCCCAGCAGAATCAGGGCAATGATGGTGGCCGTGGTGTCGTAGTACACCTCAGGCATGATGCCGCGGCGCATAAACCAGCCCGGCACCACGGTCGCCGCGAGGCTATACAGAAAGGCTGCGCCGGTGCCCACGGCAATGAGCGTGTCCATGTTGGCGGCCCGGTGTTTGAAGCCGTTCCAAGCCGACGTGTAGAATTCGCGGCCGCTGTAGAGCAGCACCGGCAGGGTCAGCAGCAGCAGGCCGTAGTTGAGCCATTGCATGTTGACGCGTGCCATCAGCGCGGGCCAGAGCATCAGCATGCTCAGCGGCATGATGACGATGGCCAAGGCCGTGGCTACCCAAAAGCGGCGCTTGAGCTTTTGGTAGGCCAGGGCCTTCTGCTGGTCGATTTCGGCCTGCCGGTCGGCCGCACTCGTGTCGGGGGCGCGCTCGGTCACGCCGTAGCCGGCCATGACCACGGCTTGCTTGAGGGTAGCGGGCGTGGCCTGAGCGGGCAAGTAATCCACGGTGGCTTTTTCCGTGGCAAAGTTGACCACGGCGCGTTGCACGCCGGGGGTGCGGGTCAGGGACTTTTCGACAAAGGCCGCGCACGAGGCGCAAGTCATGCCTTCGATGTCGAGGGTCTCGGTTCTGGTCGTTGGTTCCATAGGTAACAGCTCAGTAGCGGATTTGCGCGCTTGGCAGGCCAGTGGCCCAAAGGTGAAATCACGCTACAAAGGAACGGGGGCAGTTGCCGGAAGTTGGTATTAAATCCGGCTGCGAACTTGCATAATTTGACGCCCTGACCGGGTGGTAATTGCGTGGGGAAGTAAGGGTGTTAAAAGCCAAACGGCAGGCAGCGTTTACATAATCGCGGCGCAGGCTTGCATAATTTTGCACTTAGTTGTGGTACCCGCAGGAAACGAAAAGCTGACAAAACGGGCCGCAAAGCTTATTCAGCCCCAATTGCGACGCCCTGCTCCAGACCTGAGGCCGACCCGCGGCAACGCTTCGCCTGCAATTACAGTAAAGGAGCAGTCCTGCACTTTTTGCGCAGAATAGTAGTTTTGCAGTTGCTTAGCACCTGTCATGTTTCGTAGCCTGTTCCCCTTCCGCCGTTTGCTGGCGACGAGCTTTCTGCTCGTCTTCGTCAACGTGTTCGTGGGCCAGTGCTATTGCGCTACCCTCACTTCAACGGGGACGGCCCCGGTAGCCAAGCCTCAAGTCGTGGAGAAACCCACGCATCCGGGTTGTCACGGCCACGGCCAGGCGACGGCCCAAACGAAGCCCGTGAAAGCCCAGCCGGAACACGGCCGGCACGACTCCAAACCCGCGGGCAAAGAGGATTGCTGCAAAGACAACTCGGCTGCCATTCTCAAGTCCTTGACGACGCCCGGGGAAAAGCAGTTGCTGGTAACTTCCCCCGCGTTGCTGCCGGCCAGCAACGACTTCTTTTTCCGGCCGGCTGCGGGCCAATGGGACCGCACGAACGCGGTGGTACTGGTGCTTCGTGAGCACCTGCCGCCCAAAATACCCGACATCCGCATTTTCATTCAGTCCCTGACGGTCTGATTGGTTGATTAGCCGAAGGCCCGCCCCGGCATAGCGCTGCTATGCCCGGGGCGGGCCTTTGCTGTGGCGTGTTCGCCCGGCGCCCTGGCGCCCCCATCCCATTTCTTCCTGGATTACCCGCCCCAACAATGAAGCGTTGTTGCCAGGAGGCGGGCGGACCCGCCCCCCGGGGCCCGGTTCGCCGCCGGCTTTCCTACCTGCTCTATGCCGCGGTAATCGCCGTGCTGGGCTTCGTGCTCTGGCAGCAGTGGCAGACTTAATTCCCCGGCAAAGTTCCCGGGCCGCAACAGGCAGCGGCCTCATGTCTAACCCCCACACCTCTGTTATGTACCGCTTACCGCTTTCCCTGCTGGCCCTGGCCGGCACCCTGGCTGTTGCCGGCTGCTCGTCCAACCCAGAGTCCAGCAACGCCACCGACACCGTCACCACGCCCACCAACGGCCCGGCCGAAGGCACCCCCGAGCACAGCGGCGGCCACACCTACGCCTGCCCCATGCACCCCGAAGTGACCAGCACCAAAGAAGGGGAGAAGTGCCCCAAATGCGGCATGAACCTGGAGCACAACGACAAGGTGGCCAATGGCAAGACCTACGACATGAAGCTCGTGCCCACGCCCACGGAAGTGACGGCCGGGCAGCCCACCACGCTGGCTTTTACCCCCGTGGAAATGGGCAATGCCTCGGCTCCCGTGCCGCTGGACGTGGTGCACGAAAAGAAGATTCACCTCATCATCGTCAGCAAAGACCTGGGCCAGTTCTACCACGAACACCCCGAGTACACCGCGGCCGGCGACTACAAGGTGCAGTACACCTTCCCCAAAGGCGGCGACTACGTGCTGTTTCAGGACTACACGCCTACCGGCGCCGGGCACCAGCTGGGCCGCCAGCCCCTCACGGTGAAGGGCCCGGCCTACGCGCCGGTGAGGTTTAAGAACGACGACATGCAGTGGGCCGGCGACGGCTACCAAGCCACGCTCTCCTTTGACAAGGAGTTGAAAGTAGGCCAGCTGCTGGGCATGAAAATCAACATCACCAAGGGCGGCCAGCCCGTGACAGACCTGGAAAACTACCTGGGCGCCCTGGGCCACGTGGTGGTCATCAGCGAAGACACCGAGCAGTACCTGCACGTGCACCCCAACGACCAGGCCGACAAAGGCCCGGCCATCGGCTTCAACACCAACTTCGAAAAGCCCGGCCTATACCGCGTCTTCCTGCAGTTCAACCACGCGGGGAAGATTCACACCGGTGACTTCACCATCAACGTGAAGGCGTAGCTCCGGCACCGTTTTGTACACCCACTAATCCCAACCAAACCCATGAAAACCTCCGCTTTTATCCTCGCCGCCCTTTGCACTGGCTCGCTGCTCGTCGCCGGCTGCAACACCGACCAATCCGCTGACTCAACGGCTACCACTACTACTGCACCGGAAAGCGCGGCCTCCGGCGACATGGCCGGCGAGGACCACGCGGCCATGGGCCACGCCCCGGCCGAGGCAGCCGGCAGCTCGCCGCAGCTGGCCGCCATGAATGCGATGATGCAGAAGATGCACGCCATGCCGATGAAGGGCAACACCGACCACGACTTTGCCCACCACATGCTCGAGCACCACAAAGGCGCGGTGGTGATGGCCGACCTGCAGCTGCGCGACGGCAAAGACGCAACGATGCGCCAGCTGGCGGAGAAAATCAAAGCCGACCAGCAGCGGGAAATCGCCGCGCTGGAAGCCGCGGCCACCCGCCTCGACAACGCCCCGACCAACTACCAGCCAAACGACCCCAACGACCCCTTCACCAGCAAAATGAAGGCCTCGATGGACGGCATGATGAAAAACATGCCCCGGCCGGTGGCCGACCCCGACATGAACTTCAACATGCTCATGACGGTGCACCACCAGAGCGCGGTGGACATGGCCAAGGCCGAGCTGGCCCACGGCAAGGACACCAAGCTCAAGGAAATGGCGCAGCAAATGATTGACGCCCAGGAAAAGGAAATCCAGCAGCTCAAAGACTGGCACAACCAGAACGCCGACAAAATGTGACCTCCGGGCCCGGCCCGCTTTTCTCTCCACGATTGACTTTTCTTCCCATGAAAATCCTGCAAGTTCTCGCCGCTGCTTTGTTGTTGGCCGCGCCGCTCACCGTTGCCGCCCAGCACAGCCACAAGCCCGGCACCGCCGCCCACGGCCACAAGGCCGCCGGCGAAACCCACGCCCACAAATCCCCCCACGGCGGCACCGTGCGCACGGCCGGCAAGTACCACATCGAGCTGGTGCAGCAGGCGGGCCAGGTGCACGTGTACCTGCTCGACGCCAAGGAAAACGCCCTGCCCCTGGACCGCACCACCGGCACGGCCATGCTGCTGAGCACAACGGGCCGAACCGCCAGCGTGAAGCTCACCCCGGCCGGGGACCACTTGGTGGCCGCCGTACCCGCCGGCACCACCCTGCGCACGGCCATTGTCAGCCTGAAGGCCAACGGCAGCTCGCTCAGCGCCCGCTTTGAAAAGCTGGACGCGGCAGCGAAAGCCGGCAAAGCCCTATCGGCCGCGTACGCCTGCCCCATGAACTGCGAAGGCTCGGCCAGCACCCAGCCCGGCAGCTGCCCCAAGTGCGGCATGGCCCTGGTGAAAAAGTCGTAGGCGGAGTCCGGAAGCCGGACGCCCGGCTTCCCTCCGTCCCGGACCGCTCGCTGCTACCGCAGCGGGCGGCCCCCAGGCTGGTTTTAACCCGAACGTATGAAGTCATTAACAAGTAAAGTCGGATGGCGGTGGCTGCTGGCCACGGGGCTGGGCGTGCTCGGGCCCGGGCTGGCCGAGCTGCAGGCCCAAACAATTATCAGCCTCGATAGCGCTGAGGCCCAGACGCTGCGCCGCCACCCGCGGCTGCGCCAGTCCGAGCGGGAAATCGAGGAGCAGCGGGCGCTCAAGCGCGGCTCGTTCGCGCCGGCCAACCCCGACTTTCTGTTGGCGGCCCCCACGGGTGAGATGTGGGCCCCGGGCGTGGTGCAAACCATCGACCTGCCCAACGTGTACCGCCGGCAGCGCCAAGTGGCGGAAGCCGGCATTACCCTGGCCGAACGCAACCGCGAGGTGAGCCGGGCCAGCGTGCTCCGCGACACCCGCCTGGCCTACCTCACCTTGCAGTTTGCCGAGGCCCAGGTGCGGCAGCTCACCTACCAAGACAGCTTGTTCCAGGCGCTGCGCCTGGCCACCGAGCGCCTCTTTACCGCCGGCGAAGTGACCTCCCTGCAGCGCATCAGCACCGACGCCGAAGCCCGGCAGGTGACCGTGCTGCTGCAGCAGGCCCAAGCCGACCGCCAAGCCGCCCAGCGCCGCCTGGGCTTGCTGCTGGGCCGGCCCTCCGAGCCGCTGACCACCAGCACCGACCTGAGCCGGACCGGCGCGGAACTGGCCCAAACGGGCCCGGCCCTGCTCAGCGGCCTGCCCGCCGACGACAGCACCGCCCTGGTGCGCAGCCCCACGCTGGCCGCGGCTACCCAGAACGTGGCCCTGAGCCAGTCGGGCATCAGCCTGGTGCGGGCCCGCCGCACGCCGGCCCTGACGGTGGGCTACCAGAACCAAGCCTTTGAGAACTCCCAGCTCAAGTACCGCTTCCAATTTGGCGTGTCGGTGCCCATCTGGTTCTGGACCTACCGCTCGCAGCTGCAGGCGGCCACGGCCCGTTCTCAGGCCGCCAGCTACCAGCTGCAAACCCAACGCCTGGAGCTCAGCACCCAGTACCAACAAGCCCTGGCCGACACGCGCAAGTTCGCCGCTTCGCTGGGCTACTACGAGCAAACGGGCCTGCCGCAGTCGCGGGCCATCATCAGCCAGTCGCAACGCCTGTTTCGGGCCGGAGAAGCCAGCTACCTGCAGCTTATCCTGAGCTTAAACCAGGCCTTTGCCATCCAGAATACTTACCTGACCACCATCCGCGACTACCGTCAGGCCCTCATCGAACTTACCTACTTGCGGGGGGAATAACATGAAACAGCTACTCATTCTGCTCCTGGGCCTGCTCCTGACCGGAGCCGCCTACGCCCACGGCGGCGAGGACCACGGCGACGGGGCCAAGGCCGCCGCGCCGGCCGGCGCGACTTCGTTTTCCGTGGCGGCCCTGTCCGAACAGTTCGAAGTGCTTTTGCGCTACGAGCCCCTGGAAGGCGGCCAGCCCGCCGACCTGCGCCTGTTCCTTTCCGACTACGCCACCAACGTCCCCATCAAAGGCGCCAAGCTGACCCTGACCAACCCGGAAGACGCCAAGCTGAAGTGGGTGGTGACGGAACAGGAGCCCGGCGTGTACCTGGTCGAGGGGGAGTTTCCGGCCAACAAAGCCTATAGTTTCGCCCTGAACGTGGTAGCCGGCGAGCGGGCCGACCTGATGCTGCTCGACGGCATCAAAGTCGGCGAAAAGCTGCCCGCAACCACGTCTCCCGCCGCGGCCGCACCCGGCCTCTTTTCCTCCTGGAAAACCATCCTGGCCCTGGTGGGCGCCTTTGTGCTCGGCATCGGGCTGACGGCCCTGCTGCTGCGGCGCCGGCGGCAGCCTCCGGTGCCACCGGCGCCGGAACCCGCCCTTTCGGCCCGCCGGCATTCCCCCCTTGCTTAAGCCCCTTACCAAGATGAAAACCAAGCATAAGCTACTTGCCGCCACGGCGGCCGCCAGCCTCGTGCTCACGGTGCTGCTGCCCCCGCCGGCGTCCGTACGAGCCCACGACGGCGAAGACCACGGCGGCGCAGCCAAGGCCAGCACCGGCGTGGCGCTGACCGACGAGGTGCTGCTGCCCAAGGAAAGTCAGTTCCTGTTTCAGGTGCGCACCAACCTGGCCGCTTTCTCCACCACCTACAGCCGGGCCACGCTCTACGGCACGGTGTCGGCCGCGGCCGGGGGCGAAGGCCGGATTGTGGTGCCCCAAACCGGGCGCATCGTCAGCCTGGCCGCGCAGGTGGGCCAGGCGGTCCGGGCCGGCCAGACGCTGGCCGTCATCGAGCAAACCCTGGACGCGACCCAGCAGATAGCCCTCAGCACCGAGCGGGCCAACGCCCAGGCCGAGCTGCGCGCCGCCCATCAGGACTACGCCCGCTTGCAGAGCATCGCCGACATTGCCGCTCGCAAAGACGTGGTGGCCGCCGAGCTGCGCCTGCGCCAGGCCCGGCAGAACGCGGCCATCCTGAACGGGCAGGCCCGGCAGCGCCGCACCACCATCACCTCGCCCGTGAGCGGCACGGTGGACGTGTTCAACCTGGCCGTGGGCCAGCAGGTCAACCAGGGCGACGAGCTGTTCCGGGTCATCAACCCGGGCAAGCTGCGCGTGGAGGCCCAGGTGTTTGCCCAGGACCTGGACAAGGTGACGCCCGGGGCGGTGTTTCGGGTGGAGGGCCTGCAAGGACAGGCCGGCGTGCCGGCCCGGCTGGTGGTGTTCAGCAACGTGGTGAACCCCGTGAACCAGGCCCGTCAGCTGGTGCTGGAGCTGGACGCGGCCGAGGGCAGCGCCTACCGCGCCGGCCAGGCCGTGAACGTGCAGGTCGTGGGCCAGACCGGCGGCGGCAAGCCGCAGCTGGTGGTGCCCACTTCGGCCATCACCGACCTGAACGGCAAACCCGTGGTGTTCGTGCACACCGCGCCCGAGCGGTTCAAGATTCGCTACGTGCAGCCCGGCGCCGTCAACGGCCAGCAAACCGTGCTGGCGCAGGGCGAGGTGAACGAAAACGACCGGGTGGTTACGTCAGGCACCTACCAGCTCAAATCCATCTACCTCAATCAATAACCCGCCTCATGAGAACCTGTATTGCTTTCGCGGCCCTGTCCGCGCTGGCGCTGTCGGTCCCCACCGCCCACGCCCAAACGGCTGGCAGCGCCATGAGCGGGGACGCGGCGGCCGCCAAAGCCGTGCTGCGCCAGTACCAGCAGGCGGTGGAAAAGTTGGACACGACCGGCACCCACCGCCTGTTCACAGACGATTCGCAAGTGTTTGAGTCGGGCGGGGTGGAAGGCACATTCAAGCATTACGCCGCCCACCACCTGGGCCCGGAACTGCGCGAGTTCAGCGCCTTCACCTTCAGCGACTACCAGGCTACCGTGACGGTGGACGGCTCCTACGCCTTCGCGACGGAAACCTACACCTATACCATCACCCTGAAGAAGGCTCCCCAAGACAAGGAAGCCAAGGCGCCCATCGTGCGCCGGGGCGTGGCCACGTCGGTGCTGCGCAAGAACGCTGCGGGCCAGTGGCAAATCATGAGCACCCACTCCTCGGCCCGTACGCCCAGGCCCAAAAAACAAAGCTAGCGTGCCCAAACAGCGGCCCACTTCCGGCCGCGCACTGGCCCGGCCTTAAGCCCACTACCTGGGGGCTTCACCTTACTGCTTACCCCGATGCTTGATAAAATCATTCGCTTTGCCCTGCAGAACCGCCTGCTCATGCTGGCCTTCGCCGTGGGGCTGCTCATTGCGGGCACTTACACGGCGGGCCAGCTGCCCGTGGACGTGCTGCCCGACCTCGACCGGCCCCGCGTGACCGTGTTTCTGGAAGCGCCGGGCATGGCGCCGGAAGAGGTGGAAGCCCTGGTCACGCTGCCCGTGGAAACGGCCCTGAACGGGGCCACCGGCGTGTCGGCGGTGCGCTCCAACTCGGCCATCGGGCTGGGCATGGTGTTCGTAGAATTCGACTACGGCACCGACATCTTCACCGCCCGCCAGATTGTCTCCGAAAAGCTGCAAACCACGGGTGAGCAGCTACCCGAGGGTATCACCCCAGTCCTGGGACCCATTTCCTCGGTCATGGGCCAAATTATGTTGGTGGGCTTGTCGGGCGGAAAAGAAACGAACGCCGCCGACCTGCGCACGCTGGCCAACTACACCGTACGTCAGCGCCTGCTCAGCATTCCGGGCGTGGCCCAGGTGATTCCCATCGGGGGCGACAACCTGCAGTACCAGGTGCTGCTCGACATGCCGCGGCTCAGCGCCACCGGGCTGACCGTGAACCAGGTGGAGGAGGCGCTGCGCCGCTCGAACCTGAACACCACCGGCAACTTCTTTGACCGCAACGGCTCGGAGGTGCTCATCCGCAACCTGGGCCGGCTGCGCTCGGTGCAGGACATCGAAAACGTCATCGTGGGCTACCGCGAGCAGTCGCCCATCCGCGTGGCCGACATTGCCAAGGTAGAGTTCGGCGCCCGCTTCAAGCGCGGTGACGGCAGCGTGAACGGCCAGCCCGCCGTCATTCTGAGCATTGAGAAGCAACCTGGTGCCGCCACGGTGGGCTTGACCGAGGCGGTGGAAAAGGCGCTGGTCGAGCTCAAGCCGTCGCTGCCCAAGGACGTGCAGGTAAACACCCGGCTGTTCAAGCAGTCGGAGTTTATCGAGGCCAGCATCACCAACGTGGAAGAAGCCCTGCGCGACGGGGCCATTCTGGTGGTCATCGTGCTCTTCGCCTTCCTCCTGAACGTGCGCACCACGTTTATCTCGCTGGTCGCGATTCCGTTGTCCTTGCTCGTGACGGCCTTGGTGTTTCGCTTCGCCGGCATCAGCATCAACACCATGACGCTGGGCGGCCTGGCCATTGCCATCGGCGAGCTGGTCGACGACGCCATCGTGGACGTGGAAAACGTGTACCGGCGCCTGCGCGAAAACCGGCACCTGCCCAATCCGCAGCCCGTGCTCAAGGTAATTTACGCGGCCTCGTCGGAGGTGCGCAACTCCATCGTGTACGCCACCATCATCGTGGTGCTGGTGTTCCTGCCGCTGTTTGCCCTCGAAGGCATGGAAGGCCGCATTTTCGCCCCGCTCGGCATTGCCTACATCACCAGCATCGTGGCCTCCCTCTTTGTGTCGCTGACGGTGACGCCGGTGCTTTGCTACTACCTGCTGCCCAAGATGAAGCAGATGGACCACGCCGAGACGGACGGCGGCCTGGTGCGCTGGCTCAAGCGCAAAGACACCCGGCTGCTGAACTGGGGGCTGACGCACCCCAAGCTGGTGCTGACCACCACGGCCCTGCTGTTTGCCATGGCCGCTGCGATGGTGCCCTTTTTCGGTACGGAGTTCCTGCCACCCTTCAACGAAGGCTCCCTTACGGTGAACTTTTCAGCGCCGGCCGGCACGTCGCTGGCCGAGTCCAACCGCCTGGGCACGCTGGGCGAGCAGCAGATGCTCAAGATTCCGGAAGTAGCCTACACCGCCCGGCGCACCGGCCGCGCCGAGTTGGACGAGCACGCCGAGTCGGTGAACAACTCCGAAATCGAGGTGGCCTTTAAAACGGAGGAGGAGTTGGAGAAGGAAGGCCGCGAGATGCGCAGCCGCGACGAGATATTGGCCGACATGCGCCAGAAGCTCAGCTTGATTACGGGCGTGAACGTGAACATCGGCCAGCCCATTTCGCACCGCCTCGACCACTTGCTGTCGGGCGTGCGGGCGCAGGTGGCCATCAAGGTGTTCGGCAACGATTTGCTGGAGCTGCGCCGCTACGCCAACGAAATCCGCGCCGTGGCCAGCACCGTGCCCGGGGTGGTGGACCTGCAAGTGGAAAAGCAGGTGCAGATTCCGCAGCTGCTCATCCGCCCCCGCGACCAAGCCCTGCGCGCGTACGGCATGGAGCGCGGCGAAGTCGTGCGGGACCTGGAGACCCTGTTTCAAGGCGCCGTCGTCTCGCAAATGCTCGACGGCCAGAAGCGCTTTGACCTGGTGGTCAAGCTGCCCGAAACGCAGCGCAACGACCTGGCCGCCATTAGCCAAACCCGCATCGAAACGCCCAGCGGGGCCATGATTCCGGTGAGTCAGGTGGCCGACATCGTCTACGAGCCGGGCCCGAACACGGTGAATCACGAAAACACCCAGCGGCGCATCACCATTTCGCTCAACGTAGCCGAGCGCGACCTGGGCTCTACCGTAAAGGAAATCCAAGCCAAGGTAACCCAACAGGTCAAACTGCCACCGGGCTATTACCTGACCTACGGCGGGCAGTTCGAAAGCCAACAGTCGGCCTCGCAGAAAATTCTGTGGCTAAGCCTGTTCTCGTTGGCGGGCATCTTTCTGGTCTTGTTCTCGCACTTCAAGTCGAGCTACATGGTGCTGCAGATCATGCTCAACATCCCGTTGGCGCTGATCGGTTCGGTGGTGGCGGTGCTGCTCACGGGCGGCACGTTCAGCATTGCCTCGCTGGTGGGCTTTATCACCCTTACGGGCATTGCCTCGCGCAACGGCATCATGATGATTTCGCACTACATCCACCTGGTAGAGCACGAGGGCGAAAGATTCGGCAAGGACATGATTATCCGCGGCTCGCTGGAGCGCCTGGTGCCGGTGCTGATGACGGCGCTGGTGGCGGCCCTGGCCCTGGTGCCGCTCACGCTGGCCAAAGACGCACCGGGCAAGGAGATTCTGTACCCGGTGGCCACGGTTATTCTCGGCGGCCTGCTCTCTTCCACCTTCCTTGACATCATCGTGACACCAGTCGTATTCTGGTTGGTGGGGGAAAAAGCCCTGGCGCAATACTTTGCCGCTCACCAGGAAACGGGCCTCGACGACCACCCGCAGGAACTGGACGCGCCCCCGCTCACGCCGCCCTCGGACCTGAACCCCGTGCTGCCCACGCGCTAAGTCATGGTGCACGCCTTTCTGCACATCGTGGTGCCGGGCCTCGTGGCCTTGGCCTTCTACCGCCCCCGCTGGCGGCGGGTCTGGTTGGTGCTGGCCGCGGCGCTGCTGCTCGACCTGGACCACTTGTGGGCCACCCCGTTCTACGACCCCGACCGCTGCATCATCAACTTCCACACCTTTCACACCTATTGGGCCATTGGCTTTTACATGGTGTTGCTTTTTCCAACTCGAACGCGGGTGTGGGCCGTGGGCTTTCTGTTGCACATGGTGCTGGACTACACCGAGTGCTGGCAGCGCGGCATTTACCTGCCCTAATCCTGTCGTCCATGCCGCGCCACGCCGTTCCGACCCCGCCCACCACCGTGCTCTACATTAAGCACATGGTCTGCGCGCGCGGCATCCGGGTGGTGCGCCGCGAGCTGGAGCAGCTGGGCCTGCAGGTGTTGGATGTTCGGCTGGGGGCGGCCACGGTCGTCGGCGCGGCCGGTGACCTGAACTGGGCCGCTATCCGGCAAGCCCTCGGCGCCGCGCAGTTTGCGCTGCTGGAATCGTTTCACCAGACCTTGCTGGAGCGGGTGGACGCCGCCGTGCAGAAGCTGCTGCGGCAAGCCGAGCCCTGCCCGCGGCACCGGGCGTTCGGGGCGGCCGTGGCCGCCGAGCTGGCCCTGCCGTATTCCCAGCTCAACGCAGCGTACACCCGCTTGTCGGGGGGCCGCACCGTGGCCGCCTTTATTGTCCACCAGCGCCTACTCTACGCCCAGGAGTTGCTGGCCACCTCGCCCCTGGGCGTGAGCGCCGTGGCGCGGCGGCTGGGCTACAGCAGCTTGGCGCATTTTTCCGGGCAGTTCCGCCGCCTGACGCGGTGCTCGCCCTCGGCGTACCGCAAGCGCGGCGCCCAAGTTCAGTTCCCGGCGCCGCGGCCGCCCCAAATAATGCAAGCGGAAGGCTCGCAGGTGTAAAACCGCGGGTCAAGGATGGGGTATAACTGGTTTAGCAGGCCTCTTGGCCACCAGTATTCACCCCAAACCTTTACCCATGCATACCCAGAACCAAGCCCTACTCGACGCCCTTAACGCCTGCATCGCCGCCTGCGAGCATTGTGCCACGGCCTGCCTGCAGGAAGAAAACGTAAAAATGATGGCCCGCTGCATCAGCCTGGACCGGGACTGCGCCGACGTCTGCGCCCTGACTGCGCGCTTGACGGCCCGCGGTTCCGAGCACGCCCAGCACCTGCTGCGGGAGTGTGCCGAAGTCTGCAAAGCCTGCGGGGACGAGTGCGAGCAGCACGGCGCCCACATGGAGCACTGCCGGGAATGCGCCGAGGCCTGCCGCCGCTGCGAGCAGGCTTGCCGCCAAGGCTTGGCCGCGTAGCCGGTCTTGCCACCTTTGTCGCTAAGCCAGCCGGTAGCTTTACCAGCTGGCTTTTGCGCTGTTTAACCCTTACCTATATTGTTAAGCTGCGCCACGTCGCGTCGGCCCGTTGCTTTGCGGCTTGATTCCACCGTTAGTCCGTTTAAATGGCCTTTTCCCCGCCGCTTCGCAAGTTTGTGCTCACGGCCCACATCACGTTTTCGGTGGGATGGCTGGGTGCGGTGGCCGCCTTTCTGGCATTGGCCATCGCGGGACTCACCAGCCAAGACCCGTTGCTGGTGCGGGCATCCTACCTGAGCATGGGCCTGAGCGGCTGGTTTGTCATCGTACCGGCCAGCATGGGCGCGCTGGCTACCGGCGTTGTGCAGGCACTGGGCACACCCTGGGGGCTGTTCAAGCACTATTGGGTGCTGGTCAAGCTCGTACTCACGGCGGGGGCCACGCTGCTGTTGCTGCTGCACATGCAGCCCGTTACCTACCTGGCCGACGTGGCGGCCCGAACCGACTTGTCCGCCACGGACCTGCGGAGCCTGCGCCTGCAGCTGCTCGCCGATGCCGCCGCCGCGCTTGCGGTACTGCTCTCGGCCACGCTTATTTCCGTTTATAAGCCCTGGGGGCGCATTGAGCAGTGGCGAAAGCATCGGCAGCAGCGGGTGGCCCCAGGGCTACCCGCCGAAGCGGGTCCTACACCCTGGGGCCGGAACCTGCTGCTGGCCCTGCTGGTGCTGGGCCTGCTGCTGGTCATCGGCAAGCACCTGCTCAGCGGCGGCATGGGCCATCACTAGGTCGGGCTGCGGGTACCCGGCGGCTGCAAATCATGCAAGTCCCAAGCCTAATTCTGTACCACTGCCCGTGCACCACCCGCTAGTTTTGAGTGTTCTTAGTCCGAACCCGCCCCCCTTGGGCACCACGCATTCACCTCCCATGAAAACGCTTCAATTCAAAACCAACATCAACTGCGGCGGCTGCATCAAAGCCGTGACGCCCACCCTCAACCAGGAAGCCGGCGCCGGCAACTGGCAGGTTGACACCGCCAACCCGGATAAAATCCTGACCGTGACCTCCGACAAGCTCACGGCCGAGCAAGTGGTACACGCCGTGCAAGAAGCCGGTTTCGAGATTCAGCCCGCGTGAGTGTCCTCCTGCTTTCAGGTTGAACGCCCGGCCCCGCCGGGCGTTTTGTTTTCCATTGCCCTGCCGACGCGCACCCAGCATTGGAAATTAAGTAAGCCTTTCGCTTAATGGCAGCAAACAGTTTATGAGCCCGCGAGCATAACGTCAAGCGCGCCTAGTTGCATGCTTACTCCGCTGCCTAGGCAACGCAGGGGGCGCTTCTATTAGGAAAACCGTCAGCACGCCGGCTACCTAGCTGGCTGGTTTGGGAGTGTTGGTGCCGCCGGCCTTTGCCTCCCGTTTGCGACGGCGCTCGGCTCGGTCCCGCTCGCGCAGCTCCCAACGCCGCGCCTCGTCCTTTTCCTCATCCTCGTAGCGCGCGTATTCGCCCGCGTAGTAGGCCCTTCGGCTGGCAATGTACTGCTGCGCCGACACGGATTCCTGCCCGAAGCGCTCCACCACCGGCTCGCCCGTACCAATGCTCAGCTTCAGCTTGCCCTGGGTATCCCGGCTATGCTGCCAGATTAGCAGGTGCAGCTGTGGCGTTTGGTTGGCCTGCACATAGGGCTGAATGGCTTTCTCCATGAACTTGGCGCTAAAGCAGTTGAAATGGGTATCCAGCACAAAGCGCAGCATCTCCCGGTCGTGCTTCCAGTCGCTGAACGCCACGCTGAGGTAAAGCATGTTGTCCCGAAAATCCTGCTCACCGTGTCGGTTGTGAAAGCTGAGCGGGGGCTCGGCCCCGAAATGCTTATAGCCCGTGCAGGTATAGATTGACATCATCGCCGTACGTCGTTATTCAAGTAGCCTCACTTACAATCCTGCACCAGGGCACTCACGCTCAGTGTAGCCGTGGCGTCGGTGGTGTAATTATCGTTATTCACGCACACGTACAGCCGCCGGGTACCCGCCGGCACCGCCATGGGCCGGGTTTCCTGGGGCGTGTTTTCCGCCGCCCGAAAGCACAGCTTGTCCCGGCTGATGGTGCCTTTGGTAGCCAGAAATTGCTGGGCGGCGTTTTCATCGGGGGTAATGTACCAGTGGCACTTGGTGCTAACTGTGGGGGGAGCGTTGTTGCCCTGCTTGGTGAGGGCCGTGGCGGCGGTGCTTAGCAGCGCCGGGGCGGCCGCGCCACCACTGCCGGCTACGGCGGCCACCGCCAGCGCCGTCGACCAGGAAATCGGCGGCTGGCCTTCGTCGCGGACGTCGAGCTTGTAGACAATGCCCACCGTGCCCACGGGCAGCTCGACGGTGAACACCTTGCGGCTGGAGTGCAGGCAGTTGCTGCAGTGAATGGTGGCGTTGCTCAAGGGCAGCGCGTCCTGCATGACGGAAGCGCACTTGATTTCGCGCCCGTCGTCGTGCCAGCTCCGAAAATCGGCTTGATGCACGCCGTTCACGTAGGTGCCGCGGAAGCTGACCTGACCATTCTCGTGCCAGCCGCAGCACAGGCCCGTTGGCTTATCTGGATTCTCCGACGCCAGTTTGCCCTCCCACTGCTTTTTCCACGACGGAAAGTAGTAGTCGCGCACGGTGCCGATGGTTTTGCCGGCCGCGTCGTGGCGGGCAATGCGGGCGTAGGCCACTTCTTCGAGTGTTTCGGTACGCTCCCAGTCACGGTCAAAGTAAACGGTATCGGCCGGGGGCAAGCTCACCGCCGCCGGCTTGGGCCGCTGGGCCGCCGCGGAGACACTTATAATAAGGAGTAGAAAAAGCAGCGAGTAGTTTTGGGCCATAGGATAAAAACTGATGGGGTGAGAGGGAAGGCGGCAGGTAAATGTAACGCGAAGATTGACGAAGCTCAACCGGAACCGGTCCGTCTTCCCAGCGCTTCTTTCTCAAGGTTTAGGCATCATAACTGTTAATTATGATACCTAACTTATCTTTACCCGCATGAGCACCGAACTCGCCCGAATCCCTGACCAGCCACAGGCCCTCGGCTCGCAACTCGCCACCGCGGCCGACAACGTGGCCCGCTACCTCAAGCTCGGCCTGGAGGGCGCCGACAACACGGTGCTCGCGTACTCGGCCGACCTGAAAAGCTTCGGCGAGTACTGCGAGACAAACGGCTTGTGCCCGCTGCCAGCCGACGTGGCCACCGTGGCCCGGTACGCCGCGGACCTGGCCGACATCCCGCGCAAGCTCTCGACCATCAAGCGCCACTTGGCAGCCATTCACAAGCATCATCAGCTGCGCGGCTACCCGTCGCCGGTACACTCGGACGAACTGGCGCTGGTCCTCGAAGGCATCACGCGCGCCCTGGGCAAGCGTCAGAAGCAGGCGCCGGCCTTTACCGTCGACGAGCTCAAGGAGAGCATCCGCCGCTTGGATGTGACGACTACGGCCGGGCTGCGCGACCGAGCCCTGCTGCTGCTGGGCTTCGCCGGCGCCTTCCGCCGCTCCGAGCTCGTGGCCCTGAACGTGGAGCACTTGGAGTTTACCGAGCGGGCTCTAATCGTGCACCTGCCCAAAAGCAAAACCAACCAAGCCGGTGAAGCCGAAGACAAAGCGGTCTTCTACGCTTCTACGGCAAGCTTCTGCCCGGTGCGCTGCACGCGCGCCTGGGTACATCAGTTGGGCCGCAGCACTGGGCCATTATTCGTATCGCTCAAGCGTGGGAAGGTGAAGGGCGAGGCGCTACCCACCCAAAAGCGTTTGTCCGCTCTGCGTGTAAATGGGCTGGTACAGTTCCACCTGAACCATGACGAGGAAGGCCACAAGATTCCTGAGAAGAACTACTCGGCCCACTCGTTGCGTGTCTCCTTTATCACGGTCTCGGTACTGCGCGGACAGTCAAACCGATTTATTAAGAACCAGACGAAGCAAAAGACCGATGCCATGATTGACCGCTACTCCCGACTGGATGACGTGGTGAGCTTTAATGCAGCGCAGAATTTAGGGCTATAATTCAAACCCTACCGTTCCATCCGCTTTCGGTTCTACCCATTGACAGATTCATTAGCAAGCCTGTTTTGCGGAGCATGTATGCAGCCATGGCCTAGATGGCAAAGTGAAGGCGGTCATTAATGATAAGGAAAGCACCGCATTACGAAAACCCGATAAAAATAGCCCAAAATCAAGTTGCACAATTTTGTGCAGTGAACTACATTTGCCAAAAGAATTGGCATTTCCCCATGAGCGACAACTTTGCAAATAGCCCCGACCTCCCATCCGACTTGATGGATGAGGTGCTCAAGTTGCTGGCGTCGTCCGATGCCCCTTCGTTGGCTAGCTTGATTGAGCGGCGGCGTGAGGAACTGGGTTTGTCGACGAAAGCCACTAGCGAAATCCTGAGCATGACGCGTACCTCGTATGAGCGCTTGGTAACGGGGGCTTTGCAAAAGCTGGATGTACTAACGGCCCTCAAGCTCGCGCACTTCCTGGACGTGAGCATCGAGCAGGTCATGAAGCTGGTAGCGGCGTCGGTAATGCCGGCAGAAGACTACAAAACGGTGGAGCGCGTGAAAGAAGCTTCCTTCATCGTGCGGAATTTCGATGTTGTGCGCTTGCGCAAACTCGGCTTTATCGAGTCGATGGACTATGGGCACATCCGGGACCGGATACTGCACTACTTCGGGCTGAACTCCTTGTATGAGTACGGCACTGAAATGGCCGCCGTGCTTTTTCAGAAGTCCAACACGCGCGTGGAGGACAAGATGAAGGCCTTCTGGATAATGTCGGCTTATCAGCAGTTTCAGCGCGTGGACAATCCGAATCCGTTCGACCCGCGGCAAGTAGAGAAGCTGGTGACCCAGATTCGCCGCTACACCCGGCAGGAGCGAGCAGGTATGCTGACGGTGATGCGGGCGCTGTACGAGGCCGGCGTTACGGTGATTATGCAGAAGGCGCTGCCCAGCACGGCGGTGCAGGGCGGGACGTTTATCGTCAACAAGAAGCCGTGCATCGTTATTACCGACCACTTCAAGAGCTATCCGCTGCTCTGGCACACGCTGCTGCACGAGCTGGGGCACGTTATTTTTCACCTCGATAAGCTGGCAGTTGTCAAATACCACCTCACCGAGGGTGTGGAAGACCTGTTTTTGATTGAAGACCAGGCCAACCAGTTTGCCGACGAACTGCTGCTGCCCCGCGAGAAGTATGAATACATCAAGAATTACATCAACGTAGAGTCATTCGTGGAGCGCTACGCGGCGCAGAACAACGTGCACCCGTCCATCATCTACCACCGCTACGCCCGCGAGCTGAGCGACCGACAGGACAAAACCGGGTGGCAGTATTACGGCCGCTTCATGCCCAAGTCAGATGTGTGCGCCGCGGGGCTGAGCCGGGCCCCCTGGCTGACCCCCGATACCTCACTCGCGGCCGAAAGCGAAGAAGTACGCACCATTCTGGCGCCTACTTCTCACCCCACCACGCAACCCATTGCCTAACTTTTTATGCAAGACCATTACGACCTGCCCAGCGAAGACGAGTTTGACGAGAACCGTCCGCACGATTCGGAAAAACAGGAAAGCGATGCCCAGGAGCTGGATTTTCTGGCCCGGCTAAAACAGTTGTCGGACGACGCGCAGCAGGAGGCAGAAGGGAGGCAAGGCGCTTTTGCTTTCTCGCCCGAAGAAGAAGTCGAAGACGAGCCTTTCGGGGCTGAGTTTGCCGGCGATATGCACAACCAGCAGGAGTCTTACGACTTGTACTACGCCATTCGTCGCCTACTGATGCAGGGACTGCCGCGCGGCGAAGAAAACAAGGACCTGCGCCAAATGGTGTACGACGAAAAAAACCTGCTGCTGCGCGACGGCGTGGACCGCCCGGCGGGAGGTGGCACCATCGGGGCCGATAGCCGGCAAGGCAAACCTTCGCTCGCGCGGTCGGCCTACGAGAAAACCCAGGCCTGGGCCAACCGGGGCGGCAGCGCCTACGACATCTTCCTGGAATACTACGACCTCAACAAGCAAATGCGCTTCCGCTAGTCGGTACCGCTTCGTAGGCCACCATGTGGAGCCAGGAAGAATTCAAAACAGCAGTACCGCTGGTTGTAGCGGTAATAACAGGGCTGTTCGGTGCCGGCGTAGCCGTGCTTACGTGGAAGCTGACCGGGCGTCGCGAGCGGCTGAAGCTCCGGCAGGAACAGCAGATGCAGCACTACAAATCCATGGAGGACTTGTATGCCAGCCTCCTGGAAATGGTGCACGAGGGTATTCGCTACACGGAAGCCCGGCTGAACTACGACGAGTACTATCAGTCGATGTCGCCGCTGCTGTCACGGGCCATGCTGAAGGCACCTGAAGAGGTGCTTGAGCAGCTGCAGCTAGCCTGCGACGCTTTATCGGCGTGGTCGTCGGAATACCGGCAAGGCTTACCCCTCTTGGTTGGCAAAACGGGTCTGGCAATGGTATCGACGCAGGACTTTCCGCACCAAGAAAGGGCGCGAGAACTGCGGCCCTTGCTCAACGACGAGTTGCATAAGCTGAACGCCGTGATGAAAAAGGACCTCGACGGCCGCCGCAAACAGCTGCCAACCTAGCGCCCATCTTTACCCCGCAGCCCTAGCCGCTGCAATTTTTACCGCCAGTTGCAAAGCGCAACGCCTGGTCTCGGGCGGCTTTGCTTGCTTACTCGCCTTACGCCTGCCCTATGCCTACCCTCCACTGGATTGGTAAAGACAAAGTCATCAATCACCACCAGGACGTTCCGTTCCGACTTCTTGACCACCAGTACGGCGCCCTTGCCGATGGCTCGCAAACCGCAGAGCCTGCTGGCAGCGGCAACCGCATCATCCACGGCGACAACCTCGAAGCCCTGAAAGCGCTGCTGCCCGAGTACGAAGGCCGGGTGAAATGCATATACATAGACCCGCCATACAACACCGGCAACGAGGGCTGGGTGTACAACGACAACGTCAACGACCCCAAAATCAAGAAGTGGCTAAGCCAGGTCGTTGGCAAGGAAGGCGAAGACCTTTCCCGTCACGATAAGTGGCTGTGCATGATGTACCCGCGTCTCAAGCTGCTGCACAAGCTGCTGGCTGAAGATGGAATTATCTTTATTTCAATCGACGACAATGAAATTTCTTACCTCCGAATAGTCATGGATGAGATATTCGGTCGGGCGCAATTCGTCACCGAATTTATTTGGAAGTCAAGAGTTAGCGAGGATGCGCGTGCTGTTACTGGTGTATCAAACGACCATGAATACATTCTTACTTATCGCAAAACAGATTTGGTAAAATTGCGCGGGGTCGAAAAGGACTTAACTAAGTTTTCGAATCCTGATAATGACCCTCGTGGACCGTGGCGAAGTGCTGATGTTACCGGGCTGGCTACCAAAGAACAACGCCCAAATTTGCATTATGACTTGGTTAATCCTGTGACTGGTGACGTTTATCCGGCGCCTTATAAAGGTTGGCGCTTTGATAAAAACACTATGGCTAAGCGAGTGAGTGAAGGGAGAATCCTTTTTCCCTCTTCACCAGATGGCCGGCCGCGTCAGAAAGTATTTTCTGACGAAATGGCGAGTCAATACAAAGCCATATCTTCTGTGATAACTTCTACAAGCACTGCGGAAGGCACTAAGGTCATAAGCTCCATATTAGGTCAAGGCGCTTTTGATTTTCCAAAACCTGTCGCCCTACCTGAAATGCTTATTGGACAGGTGACAGACCCCGAAGACCCTGATTGCATCGTCCTCGACTCATTCGCTGGCAGCGGCACTACAGCCCACGCCGTGCTCAAGCTCAACCAGCAGGACGGCGGCAACCGCCGCTTCATCCTGACGGAGATGGAAGACTATGCCGAAACCATCACGGCCGAGCGAGTAAAGCGCGTGATGCAGGGCTACGCCGGCCAGCCCGGCACCGGCGGCAGCTTCGACTACTACACCCTGGGAGCGGCCGTCTTCACCGAAACCGGCGAGCTGAACGAGCAGGCCGGCCTGCCGGGCTTGCGCCAGTATATCTACTACGCCGAAACCAAGCAGCCCTTGCCGGCCTCCTCGGCCGACGACAACGCTGCCTTCCTGGCCTTGCACGACGATACAGCCTACTATTTCCACTACGCGCCCGACGAAGTCACCACCCTAAGCCACGACTTCCTGGCCACCATGCGTACCCGGGCCGGCCAGTACATCATCTACGCCGATAACTGCCTGCTCACGCCCGAGTTCATGACCCAGCACGGCATTATTTTCAAGAAAATCCCCCGCGACATTTCGCGCTTCTAGCCCCCTGCCGATGGAGCTCAAACCCTACCAACAGGAGGTCATCACCGACCTCGCCCGCTTCCTCGACTGCGTGCAGGCTACCAAGCGCCTCCCCGACGCCTTCCACGATTTCTGGGCCACGCATCCGCGCACGCCGGTGAAGCCGTTTCCGGGCACGGCCATTGAGCCCTACAAAAACACGGTGCCAGGGGTGCCGCACGTCACCATCAAGGTGCCCACGGCCGGCGGCAAAACCTTCCTGGCTGCCAACGCCCTGCGCACCATCTTCGGGGCATTTCCGCCCGACCGCGCCAAGGCCGTAGTGTGGCTGGTGCCTTCCGTCACCATTCTGGAGCAGACGCTGCGCAACCTGAAAGACCCAGGCCACCCCTACCGGCAGAAAATCAACACCCACTTCGCCGGCCGGGTGGAGGTGTACGACAAAGCGGCCCTGTTGCAGGGCAGCGGCTTCTCGGCCAGCTCCGTGCAGGAGCAGGTAAGCCTGGTGGTGCTCAGCTTTGACTCGCTGCGCGCCCGCAACAAGGAAGACCGCAAGGTGTACCAGGAAAACGGCAACCTGCAATCTTTCGGCTCGCTGCTGGGCGATGAGGAAGACATTACGCTGATGCGGGTGATTCAGGCCCTGAACCCGGTGGTGGTGGTCGATGAAAGCCACAACGCCGAGAGCGAGCTGAGCGTGGATATGCTCAAGAACCTCAACCCCGCCTTTATCCTCGACCTGACGGCCACCCCGCGCAAAAACAGCAACATCATCAGCTTCGTGGACGCGCTAGCGCTCAAAAAAGAGCACATGGTGAAGCTGCCCGTCATCGTCTACAACCACAACGACCGCACGGAAGTCATCAACTCGGCCCTGCAGCTGCAGCGCAATCTGGAGCTGCAGGCCAAACAGGAGCAAAAGGCTGGCGGGCGCTACATCCGGCCCATCGTGCTGTTTCAGGCCCAGCCCAAAACGGCCGACGACAACACCACCTTCGAGCAGCTGAAAAAGAAGCTCCTCGACCTGAAAATCCCCGAAAGCCACATCCGCATCAAGACGGCCAGCCTCAACGAGCTGAAGAACGAGGACCTGGCTTCGCCCAAGTGCGAGGTGCGCTACATCATCACGGTCAATGCCCTGAAAGAGGGTTGGGACGCGCCGTTTGCCTACATCCTGGCCTCCCTGGCCGATAAGTCGTCGGCCGTGGACGTGGAACAGATTCTGGGCCGGGTGCTGCGCCAGCCCTACGTGGCCCCGCACGCCGCACCCATGCTCAACATGAGCTACGTGCTGACGGCCTCCAGCAAGTTTCTGGAAACGCTCGACAAGATTGTAGTGGGCCTGAACAAAGCCGGCTTCAGCGCCCGCGACTACAAGGTGGCTGACCCGGCCGCGCTGGCTCCCAAACCCGACCCGCTGGCCACCTTCGTGCAGGCCCCGCTGAACTTCGACGCGCCGCCAGCTCCTACCGCGGCCGACGACCTGGCCGACATCGACGTGCGTCGCATCACGCCACTGGCACCGACTACCGACGAAGCCGCCGCGCCCGTAGCAGTAGCCGACCCGCTGGCCAGCCTGCCGGCCGCTACCGGCTCGGTGCAGGCCATTGCCGAAGCCGCCCTGACCCAGCAAGCTGAGTTTGAGAAAACCGTGGCCGCCAGCACCGCCGGCAGGGCCGCGCCTTTACCCACTGCGCTCCAATCCCTCGTGAAAACCTATCCCATCAAGGACATCTTCCGCGAGCAGGCCGCCGCTTTGGTATTGCCGCAATTCTTCTGGAAAAAACCCGCTGCCACGCTTTTCGACAGCGGCGAAGGCAGCCAGGCTGTGCTGCTGGAAAAGGAGTACCTGCTCGAAGGCTTTCCGCTGGGCAAGGCCGATACCAACATCAAGTTCGACGGTGTGTCGGCCGAACTCTACCGCGTGGACCTCGACGAAACTAAGAAGGAAGCCACGCCCACCTTCATGCGCATCGACGGCGACGCGAAGGAGCGCATCATGGCTTACATCCTGGACCCCAGCCGCAAAGACAGCCGGGTAAAGAACTTCACGCGCCGCATCCTCGACCTTATCGGCAACCTCTACCCCATTGCCGATAAGGAGATTGAGCGCTACGTGAAGCGTATTCTGGAAGACTTCACCGACGAGCAGTTCACCGACTTCGCCAACCACGAGTACACGTACACCCAGAAAATCAAGGACAGAATCCGGCAGCTGTCGGAAGACTACGCCTACAAGAAGTTCCGCGACTTCCTCGACCAGGATAAGGCCTTTATCCAGCCGGCCTACACCTTCCCGCTGCAGATTTCGCCGGGCGACACCAGCAAGGACATTACCAAGTCGCTCTACGAGCAGGAGGGCAAAATCAACGGCTTCGAGGAGCGGGTTATTAATGAAATAGCCAACCTGCCCAACATCGCCTTCTGGACCCGCAACCTCGAACGTGGCAAGGGATTCCGCATCAACGGCTTTCTGAACCACTACCCCGACTTCATCATTCAGACCAAAAGCGGCAAAACGCTGGTGGTGGAAACCAAGGGGGACCACCTGGACGCGGAGCAGAAAATCAAGCTGGGTGCCACTTGGGCGCAAAAAGCTGGTAATGCCTACCGCTACTTCATGGTGTACGAGCGCCGAGTAGTAGACGGGGCTTATAAGCTAGATGACTTCCTGAACACCGTACGGGAAATTTAGACGACGTGTGTCCTCGGGTGCTGCTTGACTATGTAGGTTAAGACCGCATATAAGCCAATTGGCGTTTAACGCCGGTTCGGTTGATGCGCAGTTGTACCATCTGGGCACTGGCTTGATAGTGTTCCATGATGGCAGCGTTATCCCACCCTTTACTCAACGCGTACAGCAACGCGGCTCGGGGCAATAGTAGAGTCCACCCGAGGCAGTCTGCTTCCAACTCCTGTTCCTCCGGGTAAAGCCGCATGTAATCGGGCAACCCATTACCTGTATCGATGGCAGATAATTGATGTCCACAAAGAATGTGCGCAACCTCATGCATTACATTACTTTGCTGCCGTGCCGGCGAATGCACCCCGTTGTGAATAATAAGGTGGGTTGATTGCTGAGACGGGTGGTACGGCATAGTAAGCGCCGACCAGTGCTTTCCGCTCGGATGGCAGAGTGTAGTTAAGCTCTCCGATGAAAGCCCAACCAACTGCTGGGCCACGACGACTTTGATGCGCAGGTGCTCACACAGACGGAAAGCACACAAGGGCTCATACGGCTTCAAGCCAAGTTCTTGGCGCAAGGATTCCGCTTTTCGCTCCGCTTTTGCGGGGAAACCGTGGGGGAGTTTGGACTTCGCTGCCACCGGGACGCTACTTTATTAGTGCCCAAGGGCCTCCTGGCTCACTTGCCGATAGGCAAGCTGAATCATTTCTATCAGCGCCTGCGCCGTTGCCTTGGGCAAAACGCGGTCGGCCCGCAGGTGAGCCACAATTTTATCGCTTCCAGCGGCGGCTGATTCGGCGGCCGTAGCGGTTTCGTCGGTAGTGGTGAATGTATCGGTAGGGACGTTTAACCATTTGCAGAGCTGCAAGAAGGTATTCACGTCTGGAACGGAGCCTTGCTCAATTCGCGAGAGAGTGGAGGCGCTGACTTCGCCTATCTCCTGGGCTACTGCTCGTAGCCCGCGACCCGCTCGCTTGGATTTCACCATCGCGGCAAGTTTGTCAGTGTCAAGTTGTACGCTCATGATGGGCTAGTGACATTGTTGCGCAAAGAAAACATTTGTTTCACCAATGGAACAATTGTTGGGGGTGTTTCGTTCGTGAAACAGTCGTGTCGCAAAGTAGACAGGCGTACCTTTTATACGCATGCCAAAACGCAACGGCGGCCTTTCTCCTGCACAAAACAAACCTAAATCCCTTGAAATGAATTCTACCCCTCCTTCGCCGGACCGGCCTTTTCGCATTTTATCCCTCGATGGTGGGGGAATCCGTGGCCTTTATACCGCTCGATTCTTAGCTGACTTGGAAGCGCAACTGCAACGAGACGGCCAAGAACATACTTCTCTCTACCAACACTTCGACTTAATCTGCGGTACGTCTACCGGCGGCATCATTGCGTTGGCGCTGGCATTAGGCATGCCGGCTCGGGAACTCGTTCACCTGTACTCGCACCACGCCAAGGACATTTTCGGTGCTGGCCGAAATCTCGTTTCCTGGCTGGGTACAGCTCGGTACTCCAATAAGAAACTGGAGGCGCTGCTGAAGGAGAAGTTTGCCCCCTACTCTCCAGACGGCAATACCCGACTGGGACACGCACGCACCCGGGTTTGCATTCCGGTGTTCAACGCTGTGTCGGGCAAGGTGAGCGTGTACAAAACCTGCCACCACAAAGACTTCATTCGGGACTACCAGATGCCGGCATATCAAGTTGGCATGTCTACGGCCGCGGCCCCTACCTATTTTGACCCCTATAGCCCGCGTTATCTCGCCGATGTAACGGAAGAAGAGGTTATCATTAGCCACAACGTGGACGGCGGCATTTTCGCCAACAACCCCGCCCTTATCGGCCTGACCGAGGCCCACGGTTGCTTGGCTGTGCCGTGGACCAATATTCGGCTGCTCTCCATCGGCACCGGCCGGCAGGCCTTCACGGAGCGCCCCGAGCAGCGGCGGTGGGGCCTGATTTACTGGGCCAATAAAATGCGCATCCTGGACATGATACTTCATGCCCAGGCCGACCACACCGATAGCGTCTGCCAGGTGCTCAGCCGGGGCGCCGGCCGAGAGGCCCCGCAGGCTTTTTTGTACGAGCGGGTTCAGTTCGACTTTCTCAATAAACAGGAATACGTCGATTTAGACACCACCTCCCCGGCAAAGCTCACGGCGTTGCAGGAGCGGGCCAGCAACCAGTTCCGCGAACGGGGCCGGCGCATCATTGATAATTTCTGTACCGAGCCAACGGCTGCGTTTGCTCCCTGCCGCTCACTGAGCCAGCCCGCGCTGGTAGCTGCTTAACTACTGATTCCGTTTTTATGGCCAACTGCAACAAGCTGTTTCTGGACTTCAACCAGAACCTGAACGTGCTCAGCACGAAGAAAACCAAGCTCAGCACTTCCAAAAAGGAGCTTCGCCGAAAAATTACCGACCACTTCAAAGAGCACCACCCGGACTACAAGCCAAAGTTCTTTACACAGGGCTCGCAGAAGCTGGGGACGGTCATTCGCATCCACGACGACACCTGTGACCTTGACGACGGCGTGTACTTCTTGTGCAAGCCCGACGTGACAGCTACGACTTTGCAACGCTGGGTATACGAAGCCGTGCAAGACCACACCAGCGAGCCAGCCCAGTGGCGGAAAAAGTGTATCCGGGTGACTTACAAGGCCGATTATCACATCGACCTGCCTGTTTACTACATGCTGGAAGACGAGGACCATCCTCATCTGGCGGTGAAGAACGAAGGCTGGGAGGACAGCGACCCGAAGGAGTTTATCACGTGGTTCCGCAAGCAGCGCGATACCAAGGGACAACTGGTGCGGTTGGTGAAGTACCTGAAATCCTGGTGCGACTGGTGCGCCCACAAAATGCCCAGTGGGTTGTGCATGACGGTGCTGGCGGAACGCAACTTCGTGGCCAATGACCGCGACGACTGCGCCCTACGTGCCCTTCTCAAAGCCATTCGAACCGACCTAAAGCGGGAATGGAGGTGCACCATGCCCACCACGCCCCAGGATGATTTGCTGAGCAAATACTCTGACGAGCTGAAGCGGAATTTCTTCGATGCGCTGGACGAGTTTATTGATGATGCTGACGAGGCGGTAGACGACGAAAAGAACCAGTTGAGCGCCAGTAAACTCTGGCGGCACCACTTGGGCCCACGCTTCCCTGACGGGCTCGATGAGGATGTGGATGCCAAAGAAGCCAAGCTGCGCGCCTCGGCCGTGCTCATCAACAGCGGGCGCGCAGCCACCACAGCTGCCGTTGGTATCACTACCCGCGGCCACGGAGTGCCTAACCAATCACACCGCTTCGATGGAGGGCGCCATTTTCATCCACTGGCGCGACAGGGCAAAGACTGGTTTGCCGTGTTTCATCGGGAAAAGCAGTTGGTCGAGCGGCACTATCCAGCTTTTCGGTGCCAGCTGAAGCGCAATGCATTGACCTGTCGCGGTGAGGTGTCCTCGCCCGGTGGCGAAGGCACTTACCATATCAAAATTGACTACACTCCTGGCCGGCCCCCGAAAGTGTTCGTGCTCAATCCAGACATTGAATACCGGCACCACGCCCTCACGCACTTCTACCCGGCCGACAATAGCCTGTGCCTTTACTATCCCGGCGACCTAGCCTGGTCAGACAAACACCATCTGTATGACAAGACCATTCCATGGCTTGCCGAATGGTTGGTCTTCTACGAGCTGTATCAGATTACGGGCCGATGGGAAGGCCCCGCCGTGGACCATCGCCTTCACAATCAAAACACCTCTTTTTAACTTCTTCACTTCCTTTTATGACTCGCAATTTTCCAACCCCAAGCAATGAGCTTGCTGCCGTGACCAATACCATTGGGCAAGCGGTGCAAGCTTCAACCTCCGCTTTTCGCTTTTTAGGCTCGCTCAAAGGGGACACCCGTGCCGTTTTGGTGCTGCTGCTCTCGGTATGCGGCCTGCTCTGGACCATCAACTATTTTTCTACCAAGCGCTAATCCTTGCCATTATGTCTAACCGCATTACCCACATTCGCAAGCCGAACGCGAACAGCTCTCACGAGCACATCACCCACATCAAAGGCCTTAACACCTCTGGGCAAGTATTTGAATCAACCGTGGCCGTCGTGATAGCCAATCTCAAATCCGGTAACTACAAATACCACGTGCAAGCTGCCGGACGCACGATTAACGTAATCCATCAGAAAAGCGCGGCCGGCAACGAATACATCAAAACGGAACCGGATTCCACAACAAAAGACAACTTGTTGAGCCTGCCGCAATTTTAATTGAATTGCTGGTGCTAATCCTCAAAGCCCTGGCCGTAAACGGCCAGGGCTTTACTCATTTTAAGCTGATTTGTAACTCTAGCGGTCTATGCCACCGGTCCCGCGACCTTGAACACTAGCTTCACGGCGTTCCTTTTCAAAGGGCATTTTTTCCATAATTCCGACTGCACTTTTTAGTTCGCTCAGTTGACTACTACCCCTCAGTGCCGGAATCCGGTCAGCCGCGTCGATGGACTTACCAACATTTTCCCGGTTCAACCCACCGATAAAGGGTGTGCGCTCAACGTGCCGGGCTACTTCCTGAAGTCTAGCCGCGTCCAACCCTTTCCCGTGCTCGCGCAGGCCTAGTGCTACTTGCTCAGCAGCCTGCTTGAAAACAGCCTGAGCCTCTTCGTGCGTTTTGGGCTGCCCGAGCACCTTCTCAACATTAGATTCTTTCATCACGGCTAATGCTTGAACCTGCTCAGCCGCCAACCGAAACCGTTTGGCATCCGTTTGGTCCTGCCGCGTATCTGGACCCTGCAACGCGGGATGCTTGATAATCTTCTCCGCCGCCTGCTGAAACTGCTTTAAGTGGCTCTGAATTGCTGCGGGGTTTAAGTTCGTTGCCTCTACCCCCTTCCCTACCGCCACGCCCTTCTCGTAATTGCCGGCGCCGGGCATGTTGGCCACGATGTCCATCACCCGGTAGCCGGTTACCTCCAGTTCGCGCCGGGCATCCATGGCTTTCATCTCCGGGGATAACGCGGCTAGGGGACGCGCCTGGCTGGAGTCGCGGCGCTGCTCGGCTTCGAGGCCGGGCGCCGGGCTGATGACCTGTTCAAACATGGCTTTTAGCGCCTGCAGGTTCTTCGCTGCCTCTTCCGGTGCGTGCGGGCGCACGATGGCCAGGTCGCGGGCCCGGTTGAGCGTAGCCGGGTCGATGCGGGCAAAGTCGACCTGGTAGCCGGCTTCCTGGCCCAGCTGCACGAACGTGGCCTGCAGCGTGCGCCCGTTACCGTCCCGAAAGGCGTGGGTGTGGTTGTACTGGTCGAGGTAGTAGGCCGCGCGCTCGGCAAACTTTTCCTCCGACAGCCCCTTCAGGTAGTTTTCCTGGCCCAACTGCGCGCCAATGGCGTTCAGCCGCTGCTCAATCTCTTTGTAGGGGGCGTAGGTCATCGTTTCCTTGAAGCCGGTGACGTACGTGGGCTTGTGGCCCTGAAACTCCCGGTCGGCCCGGGTTTCGCCGGCCCACTGGTAGACGCCCTCAAACAGCTTCTGGTGCACCTGTTTGAGGTGGGCGTGGTCGTAGCGCCCGCCGGGGATGCCGCCCTGCAGGTTGAGCCGCTGCAGGCGCAGCAGCGAGGAGTCGGTTTCGGCCTGGGCCAGTTGCTGGGGGTCGGTAATGCCCAGCCGGTTTATCCGTACCCCGTTTTCGTCGCTGAATCGGTCGCCGGCTACCATCAGCGGGCGGCTTGGTCCTCGGGGCTGGCCGGGGCGACGCCCGGCTGGTAACGGGCCAACAGCAGCTCATCGTTGAGTTCAATGGCCTCGTCAATGCTCAGCTCTCCGTCCACGTAGCGCTGCATGATGGCCACGCTCTCCGGGCTCGGCGCCGGGCCGTTGCTCATCAGGATGGCAATGGAGTTGTTGGCGCCGCGCTCCCGCTCCTGGCGAGCCGCGAGTTGCTCGGCATCAAGGCCGGCCGGGGCCGGGGTAAAAAAGCTCTTCATCATCGGAATGGAAGTCTAGGTGTTGGGTACTTACTTAACAGCAAAAAGTGGCTTAACGTCCCTTTCTGCTGGGTTTTCGAGGCTATTCGACCTCGTTCTTGGTGGCTCCTGCTAAGGTATTTGCGTGCAGGGCCAGGGTTTCTCGGACCTGCTGGCTGACGCGCCGGTAGTTCTCCTGAACCACCACCGTGAGCGTGGCGGCGCTATCTTCTTCGCTGTCGCCGAACGTGGCCACCGGGTGCAGCGGGAAACGCTCCGGGGTGGCACCGGCCCGGGAGATGATACCCTGGAAGAAGGTGCGCTCGGTTTCCACGGTCTGCCCGATAAACTCGCCCTGCTGCAGGCTGATGGCGTCCTGCACCCGCACCAGGTTGCGCTCCTGGTAGCTGGTGCTCAGGTTGGAACTGTGGCTGCCGCGGCTGCCCGCCCCGCCCTGGCTCTTGCCGGTGCTGGTGCTGTGCATCTGCTTGTCCTCGCGGCCCACGAGCTCGGAAATGAACTTGGCCGTGTCGAGCGAGTTGACCTTGCCAAAAAACTGGTTGTTGAGGTTGGAAACCATAACCTTCATCTTTTCAGGACCATAGGCATCGGTCATCTGCGCCAAATCCTGGGTCATGTAGATGGTGGCCACCTTGTTGCTGCGGGCCGTGGCGGGCAGCAGCTCCAGCCCCGGCACGTAGACCGTGGCGGCCTCGTCGAGGAACACGTAGCTGCGGTGCTTGTGCTGCTGGTTCATGAGCTTGATGGCCACGGTGATGATGCAGCTGACCACCGGCGAAAAGGTTTCCTTCAGCGTCGGGTCGTTGCCGATGCAGAGCAATGCCGGCTGCTGGGGGTCGTTCAGGTTCAGCGAGAACCCCTCCCCTTTCGCCTCGTCGGGCGTGAGCACCCACACGATTTCCGGGGAGTTGATGCGGTTCAGTATCACCTGCAGCGTGCCCACCACGGCGGCTACCTGCTTCTCAGCCCGCTGCTCCACGGCCGTCACAATGCTGCGCACCATGCCGGCGCACTCGGGGTCGGTTTCCAGCATCGAGAGCACGTGCTTGAAGTCCTTGTGGATGGCCGTGGCCACCACGTGGGGAATGGTGCAGTAGCGCGGGAAGTGCTTTTTGTAAAACCAGATAATGCCCGTCAGGTAAGCCACCGCGCTGATGTCGAAGAACTCCATCTTGCGGATGCTGGCCGGGTTTAGGTTGTTGATGATGGCCCGCGAGTACTCCTCGGCAAAAGCCACCACCGGCATGTCCGCGGCCCGCAAGGGATTCACCCGCTCGCTGCGCGTCAGGTCGCGGAAGTTGATGACGTGCAGCACCACCGCCGGCTCGGGCTCCCCGTTGGGCAGTCGCCGCGGCGCATCCGGCCGGCGCCCGGCCAGCTCCAGCGCCTTCTGCGCCGTTTCCGCCAGCACCGGGAACTTGAAGTCGTAGATGAGTCCGGCAAAATTCTTGGCCGCCAGCTGCTCAATCACGGGCTCCCCGATGGAGTACGTTTTGCCCGCGCCGGCGCCGCCCAGCACCAGCACGCCCCGGTAGGGATTGGGTACGTTCACCCAACCGCCCCCTTCCGTGGGCAAGCTGAACCCATCGGGTGTATCTACCTTCTTGCGCTCCACGCTCAGCCCAAAGTCCGGGCTTTTGGTCAGCGCCCGCAGCAGCCCCACCACAAAGCCGCTGGCCAGCACCAACGCCGCCGTCACGGGGTAGCCCACCCGGATAAAGCCGGCTGGGTACGACGCGATGCCGAGCAGCACGTAGGCGCTGAGCAGGGCCAGGCCCGCGCAGCTGGCCACCACGAGACGCACGGCCTGGGGCCGTAACGGCTTGCGGCGGGCCTGCCCCGGTTTGCGCGCCGGTGCCGGTTGCAGAAATACCAGAGCCAGGGCTACGAGCAGCAGTAGTCCCCGCAGGTACACGCCGGCCGCGTCGTAGAACCGACCGGCCTTCACCAGCACCTTCTGTTGAAATCCCTGCCCGGCGGTGGCCACGCGCAGGGCCGCCGCCCCGCCCGTATGCACTACCTGGTCGCCAGCCTGGCTCGTGGTGGTGGCCAGTTCGGCAGCCGGCTTGCCCACCACGGGCGCCGCTTGCCGCCGCAGCCGCGTGCGCCGCGCTTCGGCCCGCTGCCGGTTTAGTACGGCCAGCCGGGCCGCGAGGCGCTGCCCTGGCGTCAGCCGAGGAGCCTGCGCGGCCTGGTGTTGCGCGGCGCGGGCCGCGGCCAGCTCCGCGGGGTGCAGCAGCACGTACCACTCGCCGGCCAGCAGGCCCGCCAGCAGCAGAGCCAGGATGAGCAAGACGGATTGGGAAGCGGCCGCAGGCCGGGGTGGTTGGTGTGGCATGGGGGGTAGGAAAAAGGGGGCTTACATCTCGATATCCAGCTCGGCGCTGCGGCGCCCGGGCTTCTCGGCTACCTGCTCGGTGCGCTCGTCCCGGGTAGCTTGGGCGTTGCGCACCAGGTGTTGGACCGCGTGCAGGGCCGTCACCGCCTGGCGCTGCGGGGCCGGGGCCTGTTCCCGCCCGGTGCGCAGCAGCTGCAGGGCGTTGTCGATGGGCCGGCCGTCGCGAGCACGCTCCTCCACCCGGCGCAGCATCCGGTAAAACGTCTTGTCAAACTGCCGGGCCTGGGCAATGGCCTGCACCTGGTCCGGCGCCAGGCGCTGCTCCCGGGGCACCAACTGGTTGATGGTGGCCACGCGCCCGGCAATCTTATCCAGCCGGCCGGCATCGTAGGCCGGGTCGCGTGGCCGGGCTGCCTGGGGCCGCAGCTTCTCGTGCGCCTGGGCTTCGTAGCCGAACTGCTGCTCAAACTGCCGGCCGGCCGCCGCTTGCCAGCGCATCAGGTCAAACCGCTGCCGGCGCCCGCCGGGGTTGAGGGTCAGCTTTTGCTCCCGGTCGCGGGCGCTGACGATGATGTGCACGTGCGTCTGCAGGCCCGCGCGCTTGGCGCCGGCCTTGGCAGTGCCCGCCACTACCTCGGGGTCCGTTCCCCGGTGGGTGCGGTCCTGGTGGAGGATGGCGCCCCATACCAGGTTTTGGCTATCCAGCTGCCGGCCACCGGGCAGCCGGAAGTTCTGCGCGTACTGGCCCATGACCTGCCGGGTGTACGCCTTGAGCTTGTCGGGGTCGTTGCCGATGTGGGCCAGCTCCTGCTCGCTGGGACTCAGCACCAGCGAGTAAAATTTGGCCTCCGTGGCCCGCAGTCCTTTCACGTTGGAGTCGATGCGTTGCAGCAGCTGCGCGGCGCCGAGCTCGTCCGAGTCGGCGTTAAAAAACGTTGCTTCCTGCCCCTCCCCTACCGCTTCGTGCTGCAGATAATTCAGTGTTTGCGCGCAGCTGCCGGTATTGGTATACGCCGCTTTGCCGTGCGTTTTGGGGTTGATAAGTTTGACGTACATCGGCCTTTTAACCTGCTTTAAGTTCGCTGGAAGTAGCTCCTTCTTCTCCCGATTGCCCCGGATTTACTTTTCTTTCCACTGGCGCCTCGTGCTTTCCCGGGCCCTGTTTGCGGGCGGTCAGCAGCGCTTCTTTTACCTGCCTTTCTACCGCTTCTTCGTTGCGCTGGCGCAGCAATTGGAGTGCCTGCTGCTGCCGCTGCAGCTGTGCTTCGCTGAGCGTTTCCAGCTGCGTGTTCAGGTTGCTCACCAGGATTTCGTTCATGCGCAGCACCCGCTCCAGCGTGATGCGGGTACGCAGCATTTCTTCCAGCATGGCCGTGAGCAGCGTGCGCTCCTGCTCCTGCATGAAGCCGAAGACCCGGTCACCCAGCTTTTTTATCTGCTGCATGATGAGCTGCCCTTCGCGTGCTTCCGTGGCCCGGGGGTCGAGCCCTCGGGTGGCAAAGTACTCCACGGCCGCACTGGTGTAGGCCCCCAGGCTGGCGCCGACTTCCGCGGCAGCTGCGTCGGCTTTGCGGTAGGCAATGCTGTCGAGGGTAACCCGTTTGCGAAGCGCTGTACTCATGACATGTATGTTGTTGTTAGGCTCGCGGCCCACATTTACATCTGTAAACCAATTACTTACATTCAGATGGCCCGCTAAAACAGCTCTGCTGGTTTATAAATAACTCAGGAATAGCGCGTTAGCTCTACGCCTGAGTTGTTCTTCTTGCTAAGACCATTATACAGTTAGCAATAAGTTAGTAAGAAGCTAGTACGGAGCTTTGAACATTAGTGTTAGCTCCCGGGGCACTTCGCTTTCATTTGCCATCTAGGTTCTGAATCAAACCCGTTGCAACAGACTATGCACCCAGGCTCCTCCAACACCTGATTTGGCTAATTGCTGGTTGCTGGCTTTGATTCAATTATGCCGCATTGCAGCTCAAGGGCACGCCGACGCGGGTTTTAAGCTGCTGGGTTCAAATCAACAGTTCTGCAATTCTGCATTTCTGTTGCTGATATACGGCACCTGCTAGCTCTAACTGGTCGCTTGTGCCGCAATTCTGCTTTTCTGTAGTTCTACACTTCTACCAGTTGTGCCCTTACGCGTCGGCTCCGTGCTTTCTGCCTTTGTGCAAATCTGTTGTTCTGTTGTTTTGTATTTCTGTTAAATTCACGCACTCACTAGCTACCCGCCCCATCTAGCTGCGGTTCTGCAAAAACACACTTCTGCAAACCTGTTTTTCTGTTGTTGTGTGATTCTGTTTTTTTGTTATTTGACTTTTCTGCAACTTGACAGAACCGCATGACGACAGAAAAGCAGAAATACTTTTCTGGTTAAAAACACTTCTGCTTTTCAGCAAAAGTGTTGTTCTGCGCTTCTGGCTTTCTGCTTTTCTATTACTTTTGGTTTATTGTCCTGCCGGCGCGTTGCCCCGGTACCTACCTACGCCTCAACCCCACACCCACTATGTCCAAGGTTATCAGCTTTGCCACCCAGAAGGGGGGCTCCGGTAAATCCACGCTGGCTCTGGTGCTCGCTGCCCCGCTGGCAACGGAGTACGGCTTGCGCATCGCCGTCCTCGACTGCGACTACCAGCAGAGCATTGTCAAGACCCGCGAGCAGGTGGACGCGGCCAACTTCGCCAAGCTGCGCGAAGTCAACCCCGACGCCCAGTATCCCTACGACGTGTACCCCTGGCAGCTGAGCCAGATTTTTGACTTCATCGATAATCCCGAGCACAACTACGACCTCATCATCATCGACGTGCCCGGCCGCGCCGACGGCGACGATGTGTTCAACGCCCTGACGGCCTGCGACGCGGTAATAGTGCCCCTGGTGTCGGATTACCTGGACCGGGCCTCCACGGCCGAATTTATGACCATCCTGGAGGCCATCAAGAAAGCCGCCGACGACGCCCAGATTGACTTCCAGTACTACGGCCTGCCCACCAAGCGCGTGGCGGGGCAGCGGGAGGAGAAAGAGATGGACGACTACATCGATGGACTGGGCCTGGCGCGCTTTAACTCGTACCTGGGCCACCGCAAGGCCTACACCCGGGCCTCGACGCTTTACAGCCTGCTTAACCCGGCCTGGTCGCGCTACGCCGGCGGCTCCAAGGACACGAGCGAGGAAATCCGCCGCGTGTGCGAGGAACTCATCGAGCGCCTGGGCTTGCCCGACCGCCGTTCTACCGCGGCTACCACCGTATCCACCGCTTCAACCTCCGCTAAGTAATGGGCTTCGAGAAACCACAAATCACGCCGCGGCGCCGCATTGAAGTACCCGAAGAGGCTCGCCAGCAGGCCCGGGCGGGAATGGGAGGGGAGGCCACCCGCACGGCCACCACGCCGCCGGCGCCGGTAGAGCCCATTGCGCCCCCCACGCCCACAGCTGCGCCGGTAGTTGCGGCCCCTGCCCCTGAACCCGCAGCTGTGGCGCCGCAGCCCACGGTCTCGCAACCAGGACCACCGACAGCCGCTCGGGCGCGTGCCTCCACGCGGGGCCGTAAGACCGCCGCGGCCGCGGCACCAACCCCGGAGCCCGAAGTGCCCCTGCATACGGTGCAAATCGCCAAATCCGTGGTGCAGGAGATTAAGATGAGCCTGCTGCTGGCCACGCCGGGTCCGGACACCCCGACTACCATCAAGAACTACCTGGAGGCGGCCCACCGCCACTACGATGCCTACCTGCGTAAGTCTGGCAAGCTGCCGGTTAAGTAGGGGAGGGGCTTCTCTCCGCCGACTCAGTGCAAGCAGCCTCTTCGGGGGCTGCTTTGCTTTTGGGCGGTGGGGGAGGAGAGGCGCCAGGCTGCGTGCGATACCCTCTGGCTGCGCTCACTTTTTATAAGCGCCGGTCGTCTGGCAGCCCGCCCTTGCCCGCAGGCGGCGCAACTGCTGTGTTCCGCCGAGGGAGCTAAACCGCGCACCCAGGGCAAAAAGAGGGCATTTACTGCGGATAGTGGCCTGGGGTTGCGCTTATAAAACGTGCTAGTTGGCCGCTGGGAGCACTGCAGGGACTTATAAAAAGTGGTAATTCATTGTTAGCTAATAGTTAGCAAAAAGTTAGTAAGCATCTGTTTGACCTTGAAAAAAGTTGGAATGACTTATAAAAAGTGGTGCAGAGCACCGATTCCCGTCTCGGCTTCGAGAAGCTGTAGTCGCTTATAAAACGTGAGATTAACTTTGAATCAGTAACTAACGTCTTAAAAAAGTGCAATCCCTTAATGACGTCTGTTTTCTTCTGTTCGTTGTGTTGTTTTCTTGTTTGTTTGGCTGGTGGTTTGCAGCCGACCATCTAAAAGCTTATCGAGGGGGGTAACATCAACCTTTGTGAGTTATTTGCTATTACTTGTTCTATTTGTAGGGCTCATAACTCGCTGATACACAGTAGTATATAATGGTATAAAACCACTTTTTATAAGCGAAAAACCACTTTTTATACCTTTTAGTACCACCTTTTATAAGTGAACTCTCACGTTTTATAAGTCTATCCATCACGTTTTATAAGCGAAAAACCACGCTCAACTACCACTGTGGTTTTTTATGTGCCGGACGCTTACATTTGCCTTATCCCTGCGTCCTTATGTCCTAGTGTATGAAGCCTGAAGATACCGCCGTTGTAGTTGTCGAGCCAGCTCCGGTTCCCGTCGTTCGTCAGCACAACGCCATCACCCAGGCCCGCTACGACTACACCGCTTGTCAGCTGGATATCTTCTTTTACCTGCTTTCCCGGCTGCGCCGGGATGACACGCCGGACCAGGAGTATACCATCTACGTGAAGGACGTGGAAGCCCTTACCGGGCGGCAGTGGAACTACCAGCAACTGCGCGAAGCGACAGCCGACATGGGCTCGCGCATGTTCGAGGTGGAGAACGAGCGCACCTACCAGCAGCTGTGGATGTTTCAGCGGGTAGAGTACATCAAGGGTAAAGGGTGCCTGCAGATTCAGCTGGCGGCGCCCATTCGGCCTTTTCTGTTCAACCTAAAGGAAAACTTCACCTCTTACCAGCTGCACTCGGCCCTGAAGCTGAGCAGCAAGTACGCCAAGCGCATCTACCAGCTGGTGAGCCAGTGGAAGGACAAGACGTCGACGCGGACCTACCCGCTGGACGAGTTCAAGCAGATGCTGCACCTGAAGGACCCCAAAGGCAAGGAGCCGGAGCTGTTTCAGAACATCAGCCAACTCAAGGCCCGGGTACTCGACATCGCCGTGCGCCAGGTCAGCGAGCACACCGACCTCAAGATTGACTACGAGCTGGTGAAGAAGGGGCGGGCCTACGACGCCGTGCGCTTTACCATTGCCCGCCAGCAGCCCCAGCAGCTGCCCATTCCTTTTGAGCAGCCGGCAGAGGACGCCCGCGCGCACGCGGCCCGCCAGCACCTGGAGGCCCTCGGTATTAATCATCCGCAGCTGGTGGCCACCATCCTCGGCGACCCTAAGCACCTGGACCAACTCTTCAAGTTCACGTACCAGCTGAAAACCGATAAGGTTAAGGCGACCAAAAATCCGGGTGGGTTGTTTCTGAAAATCTGCGGGCTGCGTTGATAGCCCACCCGCTTCCGGCCAACGTCCTCTACTTCCAGCTTTAAATGCACCAAGATGGCAATTGATAAAGATGGCTTCCAAGATTGGCTGACTAAACTATCCTATACATCAGCTCCGGAGCAGTATCCCTACTATCTGGAAATCATCGAGCAGCAGTGCCAATGCGACTTAGACAGCTTGTTTCCGGATGGGTTTGACTCCATCGACGCAAGACTGGCTCAAGAAATCACAGCTTGCAAACAGACAGGAACGGTAGACATAAAGGAAATCAACAATAAAGCCAGTCGGTTGTCGGCACTCCGCAGGTACAAGGAATACCTCACGCAACGAGGCCAGCAAGTACCTTCACACTCCGATAACGCGCAATAAATTGGGCAATAATGTGTAATATTGCTCAACATATTGCGCATTATGCCTAAAGAATCGGTCGTCCTTTTACCGCGGTTGCAGCAGTTGCTGACGCAAACGGGGGAAAACATCCGCCTGGCCCGCCTGCGCCGTAAGCTCAGCGCGGCCCGCGTGGCGGAGCGCGCGGCCATCAGCCGCAACACCCTGCACGCCATCGAGCAGGGCGCTTCCACGGTGAGCATGGGGGCCTACCTGCAGGTGTTGTTTGTGCTGGGCCTGGAAAAGACCCTGCTCCAGCTGGCGGCCGACGACGTGCTGGGTCGAAAGCTGCAGGATGCCGACTTGGTGGTTAGCGCGCGGGCACCGAAACAGTCTTCCGGCGAGTAGTCCCATGGCCAAAACCGCTGAACGCCGCCAGCTCTACGTGTACGCCGACTGGCAGAGCCTAGTCGATGGACCGCGGCTGATGGGCACGCTCTCGGCCGTGCCGGTGCGGGGCAAAGAAGTGTTTTCCTTTACCTACGACGCGCAGTGGCTGGCCCTGCCGCAGGCCCAGGTGCTGGACCCGGCGCTGCACCTGTTTGCCGGCCCGCAGTACCTGCCGGAAGACCAAGCCAACTTCGGTCTCTTCCTGGATTCGTCGCCCGACCGCTGGGGACGGCTGCTCATGCGCCGGCGCGAAGCTGCCCTGGCCCGGCAGGAGGAGCGCCGCGAGCGGCCGCTGCTCGAATCGGACTACCTGTTGGGAGTATTTGATGGCCACCGCATGGGCGGGCTGCGCTTCAAAACCGACCCGGCCGGCCCGTTCCTCAACGACAACCGGGCCATGGCCGCTCCGCCGTGGACGTCGCTGCGGGAGTTGGAATACGCGAGCCTGCAGCTGGAGCGGGTCGACGCGCCCCAGGACCCAGACTACCTCAAGTGGCTGTTTATGCTGGTCGCGCCCGGCTCCTCTCTGGGCGGTGCGCGGCCCAAGGCCGGCGTGGTGGACGAGCACGGGCAGCTCTGGATTGCCAAGTTCCCCAGCGGGCAGGATGAGCACGACGTCGGCGCCTGGGAAGCCGTAGTGAACGAACTGGCCCGCACCGCCGGCCTGCAGGTGGCCACCGGCCGGGCCCAGCGCTTCAACAGCCGCCACCACACCTTCCTCTCCCAGCGCTTTGACCGCACGGCCGCCGGCGAACGGCTGCACTTCGCTTCAGCCATGACCCTGTTGGGCTACCAAGACGGCACGGACCACCAGGACGGGGCCAGCTACCTGGAGCTGGCGGGTTTGCTCATGCAGCAGGGCGCCCAAGTGACCGAGGACCTGACCGAGCTCTGGCGGCGCATTGTGTTCAACATCTGCGTCTCCAACACCGAGACCACCTGCGCAACCACGGCTTTCTGCTCACCCCTCAGGGCTGGCGCCTCTCGCCGGCGTTCGACCTGAACCCCATCCGCTACGGGCAGGGCCTAAAGCTCAACATCTCCGAAACCGACAACGCCCTGGACCTCGACCTGGCCCGCGAAGTGGCGCCCTACTTTCGTCTATCGGCTGCGCAGGCCGAAGCGGTGCTCGCGCAGGTCGTGGCCGCAGTGCGGCAATGGCCGGACGTGGCCAGCCGGTACCAGCTCTCGCGCACTGAGCAGGAGTTGATGGCGGGGGCTTTTGAGGCGGCACAATAGCCGGCGGAACAGCCCACAGGCCATTTACAGGCACCGGGCACTGCTTATGTTTTGTAACGCTACCAGACGCCCACTACTCTGCGGCCGCTTCGGCGCGCACGACGGCAAAGAGTTCTTCCTCGGAAACGTGGAGCACCCGCGCCAGCTGTTGCAGTTCGCCGATGGTGCAGGTGCCGGGGCTGCGCTTGCGGGTGTCGTAGGTGCGGGCCGATACGCCCCAAGCTTCCACAATGCGCTTGCGTGTGCCGGCTACTTCCAGCAGTTCCGCCAGCGTGGCGGGGTGGTGTACGCGCGGCGGGCTAGTCAGGGGCTCGGTAAAAGCCACGGTGGGTGCAGACACTTTGGGCATGGAAGTAAGGCTAAAAAGGCACAGAATAGAGCGCGAAAGGTAGTCCGTTTACGCGCTGGCCGCTCCCTTGACTAAAAATTACCTTTCCTGTCTGCCTTCTGACGCTAACGTCTGCTCCTCCCAGCGTCCGCACTCGACAACGGCCAAGGCCAGCCACCGCTCCAGTCGGGCAGCATCGGTGCACCGGTCCATAAACGCTTCGGCGGCCTGCCGGCGTCCCGGCTCAATGGCCGGGTGCTGCAGGATGCAGCGCAGCTCCGCGCGCAGGGCTACCAGCTGAGCGTAGCAGCTGGCAGCAAAGGCAGGGGGTATGTTCGAGGGAACAGGCATGGACGGTAGGCGGTGGGAAGTTGAACGGGCAAGCACACCGGCAACCGCTCCGATACCGAAGCGACTGCCGGCCGGGCTTAGCGCAGAAGGGCGGACTTCATGAGCAGCACCGGCCCGGCCACCACGTCGACGGGCGAGTAGTGCTCCAGCGGGTAGGTTTCGTACCACGCGGCGGTGGCCAGCGGGTTGATGGGGCGCCGGCGGTCTTTGCCCTCGTCGTCAAACACGAGAATATAGGGGGCCTCTCAGAAAACGGAATAAATAGCACGTTAAGGGTTGGGAAGGGGCCGTAGGGGCTGAAATTTGCCGGGAGCGCGCTTGCTGCGCCACG
>NZ_JACHNV010000010.1 GCF_014199535.1 Hymenobacter latericoloratus | reverse complement strand
TCGACGCTTACCGCATTTCCGCTCGGCGCGCCTGCCGAGTCATTGGTTTGCAGCGCGCGAGCTTCGCCTATCAAGCACGTGGACGCGATGATACCGTTTTGCGCCAGCGCTTGCGGGAGTTGGCGCAAGTGCGAGTGCGCTACGGCAGTCAGCGCCTCTATATCCTGCTACGCCGGGAAGGCTGGCTAGACAATCATAAGCGCGTGCATCGTCTTTACTGCTTGGAAGGCTTGAACTTGCGTAGCAAGCGCCCACGGCGCAATCGGGCCGCGGCCCACCGGCTAGAACGTCTCCCACTGGGCCGCCTGCATCAGAGCTGGAGCATGGATTTTGTGGCCGATAACCTCTTCGATGGCCGCAAAATCCGCGCCTTAACGATAGTCGATAATTTTAGTCGCCAGTGCCTGGCCATTCACGTGGGGCAGTCGCTGAAAGGTGAAGATGTCGTGGCCGTGATGCAGCGCTTACAGCAGCAGTTAGGCGTAGTACCTGAGCGCATCCAAGTCGACAATGGCAGCGAGTTTATCAGCAAGGCCCTCGACCGCTGGGCCTACGACCAGCACGTGACGCTGGACTTCTCTCGGCCGGGCAAACCGACCGATAATCCGTACATTGAGTCGTTTAACGGCAGCTTCCGCGATGAATGCCTGAACGTGCATTGGTTTCTATCGCTGACCGATGCGCAAGATAAAATTGAGCAGTGGCGCCAAGAATACAATGGCTTCCGACCGCACAGCTCGCTACAGAATTTAACGCCCGATGAGGTAGTGGCTGCGGCTACTACTGTCGAGCTTCAGAATGCCTGATGCTCCACTTTCAACCGGCCCAGTAAATGGGAGCAGGTCAGTTGCCGAAGCGATACGCAACAGACTGCGTCGCCACCCGCGAACTGGAATGCGCTCGAGAATGCTCCTCATGACTGACATGTATGGACCGGGCCTTGTCACGCCGGTGATGCTCAGCACGAACTGGCCAGCCCGTTTAGCTTTTGTGCCAACCTTTTACCCAAGGCCAAGTTTCGGACGCGGTGCTCGATGCGCCGGGCTCACTTATCATTCAGGAAGCGGGCAACCGGACGTTCTCGATGCAGACCTCGCTGCACGAGCTGCTAAAATAGCCAGCCTACCTACTATATTAAAGCGCCTGTCAGGCTGAGCTGGCGCAGCATTTTTTCGCGTGAGAAATCATATTTCTAACGGAAGATGCTGCGCCAGCTCAACCTGACAGGCGCTTTGAGCTACCAGATATGGACGACGTGCTTAAAACTCCTGCACCGTGGGGCGTAGCACAATTTCGTTGATATCTACCTCGGCGGGCTGCTCGATGGCGAACGCAATGGCCCGGGCCACTGACGACGCTGGAATAGCCTGTTTGTAGAACTCTACCACGCCCTTGGCACTTTCCTCGTGCGAGCTGCCGTGCTGTAGCTCCGACTCTACCGCGCCGGGCTCGATGCTGGTGACGCGAATGCTGCCGCCTACTTCGTGGCGCAGCCCGTCGGATATGGCCCGCACGGCGTATTTGGTGCCGCTGTACACGGTGCCGCCGGGGCTGAACACTTTGATGCCCGCCACCGACGAGATATTGATAAAGTGCCCGGACTTTTGCTGCTCGAACACGGGCAAGGCGGCCGCGATACCGTAGAGCACGCCTTTGATGTTGATGTCAATCATGCTGTTCCACTCGTCCACCTTGGTGGCACTCATGGGCGCAATGGCCATCAGGCCGGCGTTGTTGATGATAACGTCGAGGCGACCAAACGCTTCTACAGCCTTATCAACCAAGGCTTTTACTTCTTCGGCTTTGGTTACGTCGGTTTGCAGAATCTCTACCTTTCCGCCTGCGGCGCGAATATCGGCAGCAATTTTTTCCAGGTTTTCGAGGCGGCGCGCGCCTAGCACTACGGCGGCACCTTTGCTGGCCAAATGGCGAGCCGTAGTTTCGCCCAGCCCGCTGCTAGCGCCCGTGATGACGACTACTTTATTTTCGATATTCTCCATGATGTTCCTCGTTTGGCCTCGCTTTACTTAAGGCGATGTAGGGGAGAACCGGTAGCTACAGCAGTTGTTTCTTGGGTGGTGGTCTAATTTAAGGTGAGAGTGTAGTTATCGATAACGATTTTAATGCGGGCAGTATGGATTGCCAAACTTTTGCTAAAGGAGCAGGATTTGCGCACCAGCATACCGCACCGCTGCCGTAAGGAGCAATTACTAGCTTCGACAATACTGGTTTGCCCTTCGCCTTTCAGATACGGGCGGTGTCGCCAGCGGGGCAGCACGTTTGTATAGGCATTCCAGCGGTCGGTAAAATACCAGCAGTGGCGGCGGTAGCGACGCGGCAAGGCTTGCCACAGCCGCTGCGCCGTTTGAGCACTGCGGTTGCCCAAAACCCACGCCACGATGCGCCGACTGGCGCGTTCGACCGCAAGCAAGAGCCAGACCTTATGCGCTTTACAGCGTTTTTTCTAAAACTTCTTCCGCCGCAGTCGGGGCAGCGGGGGCGAAGCTGCCCGCGCTTTTTTTAGCAGCTTAGCCACCGTCACGCGCGCCACGCCCGTGGCGTGCACAATGCTACGTTGGGAGTTGCGTTCTACGTAACAGTTTTTCCACCTGGGCATATTGGGCGGCTTTGGCGACAGCAGCGGGCGTAAAACGCGCTTGGTAGCCACAGGCTTTACACTGATATTCGGCATGCCCTTGGCTCGGACCATTGCGCCGAATAGGTTCGCTGCCACATTGGGCACATAGATGTTGCGTGTAAACCATAATCCCTCCTACGCTTTTCACCTCTTAATGGGGTTCTTTTGCCAAAAGGGCGGATTTACACGCTAAGCCCGGTTAGCAAAAAGGGTTATAGTACTGCCTGAGAAAGACTGATTCTACGCTGTAGAGCGGGTGCGTGCTGCCTATCAACAAGGAACTCCTTTTTGATAACCTCCGATGCCCGCCAACCCGACCGACCAGCCCACCCGCGTGGCGCTCTATGCCCGCGTCTCCCCCCTCGACAAAGGGCAGGCCCGGGAGACGCAGCTGCGCCCCCTGCGCGAGTACGCCCAGCGCCGCGGCTTTGCCGTTGTCGATGAATACGTGGACTAGGCCTCGGGTACCAGCGAGGAATGAACTCAGTACAAACGGATGATGGTGGCGGCCAAGAACCGGTAGCTCGACGCGGTGCTGGTCCGGCGCTACGACCGCTTTGCCCGCTCGACCCAGGCGCTGGTCAACGCGCCGAAGGAATTCCAGAGCCTAGGGGTGGACTTCGTCTCCTACCAGGAAAATATCGACACCACCACGCCCACGGGCGAGTTGGGGTTCCACGTCATGGCCTCGCTGGCCCTGCTTGAGAGCACGCTCATCAGCCAGCGCGTGCGCGCCGGCATGGCCCGGGCCAAAGCCCAGGGCAAACACGTGGCCCGCCCCCCGCTGGCGCAGGTTAGGCAGGAGGCCATTGCGCAGCTTCTGCGCGAAGGCTTATCTATGAATCAAGTCATCAAGCAGTTAGACCTGGCCTATGGCACCGTCTACAATTACGCCCAGAAGCTAAAAAGTGCTTAGCGTGTAAATCCGCCCTTTGGGAAGAAGAACCCCTGTTAGCCATGGACTCGGAGGTTTTACCCTATTTGTTTAACAACACCCATCTACCTGAATAGCTTCGGGCCGGCCGAGGTGAAAGCCTACTTTCATGCCGAGGGCTTTCTGGGCGTGGTGTGCGCCCCCGAGGTACTACCCGCCTGGTTTCAGCGGCAGTGCCCCGGCGTCACGCTGGGCCACTGCTTCGGCCGGGAACTGGAGCCCTACCAGCCCTCGCCGGCGCCGGTGGTTGGCGGCCCCGATGACTGGATACCCGACTATCCGCCGCAGGATGAAGAGTAGGCTGGGGCTAAGTGCCGCCCTCGGGCGGCACTGACCAGACGCTCCGGGCCAGGGGTATGGCTTTTTCCCTTTTGTTGCCATTGCGACGAGCCAGCGCGTGGCCCAAGCTACTTAACGTAGGCCCACCATCTTGAGAAACAGCCCGCCCGGGTTCTTATCGGCCTTCACTTTGCCGGTTTTGTGCTTGTAGCAGAAGGAAAAAAGGGCATTTAGCTTCTTGGCATCCCCCAGAATCTGGCTCACCAGCTTGGGGTCCCGGATTTCCAGCTCCTCCAGGTTCAGCAGGGCCCGGCGCTGCTTTTCTTCTTCAGCGCCGTCCTCGAAGGGAATCGGCAGCTGCTGGGGCACCTGGCCGTTGACGAAGAAGCGGATGCTGTGGAAGGAGCGGCCCTTCTTGATCAACTCGTAGTTGATGCGCAAGTCGGTGTGCTCGTTGATTTGGGTGGTGGCCACGTCGAGCACGTACTTCTGCAGGGCCGAAATCTTCTCGTACTGCTCCGGCTCGTGGCCCTTTGGGTCCTTGAGCGAGAGCATGATTTTGAACTCGTCCAGCGTGAAGGTTTTCGTTTCCCCGATGTCCTTCCACTGCGAGGCAATCTGGTAGATGCGCTTGGCGTACTTGCTCGACAAGCTGAAAACCGACTGCAGGCGGTAGGAGGTGAAGTTGTTTTTCAGGTCAATCAGGTAGCGCCGCATGCGCTCCGAGATTTCCAGCTCGATGATGCCTTCCCCCTTCACGTACAGCGCCGAGGCCAGCAAACCTACCTGCAGCACGTGCTTGTTATCCTCAATTACGTACTCGCGGCTGCGCAGATTGGAGGTGGCCTCCAACAGGCGCTGGTAGTTCCAGGAGCGCCCCGTCATTTGCTCCAGCTCCTTCACCCGGATGCGGTAGATGGTACCTGGCTTGTCCTCCTTGCGCAGCACCGAAAGCAAGGAGAAGACAATATCCATCTCAACGGCGCTCATCTCATAGCGCGCGGTGGTAATGGCGTTGTGCTGCCGGATTTCTACCCCCGTGGAGGGAGTGCTGGCGGTTACGGGGGTACTCATGCTAGTGGGAATAGGTAGAGCGTATGATCAAAGATAAGAGAGTTACAGACATTAAGGTAAGCCTTCCTTCAAGCTCTATCCTTTCGCTTACAAAATCTATCCATTGGGCTTACCATCCCTATCCTTTCGCTTACCGTTCCTATCCTTTCGCTTACAAAACCTATCCGTTGTACTTACCATCCCTATCCTTTCGCTTACCATTCCTATCCTTTAAGTGGTATAAAACTCGCAAAGTCAGTGACTTACGAGCCCTGCAAATAGAGTAAATACTTGACAAATAAAAAAACTCACAAATTTGTTGATGACGTCCGAACGAAAGGCTTTTAAAGGGTACAAAACGCTGGAACGGGACAAGAAGACAACAAAGGGGTGGAGTATAAGCTAGCATAAAAGCTTTGTACTATTTCAAGAATTTTTATACTTTTATTTACCTTATTGGCCTTTCCAGGCAGGTTAATGCGACTTACAAGATTACGACGCCCTTTTTTCTTAAGCTCAATTTACCTCTAAAAACCTGCTGTGTCGAGCGGAGCTTTGCCAAGTTTATAGGCAGCTACCCGCACCACTGCTAAATCATCAGAAGTACCCTACACCCGAAAGGATAGAAATGATGAGCGGACGTGACCGACGCGGCCGAAAGGATAGAAATGGTAAGTCAGCGGGTATTGATTGATGGCTAAAGGATAGAAATGGTAAGCATTTACAGCGCTTAGAGGCTGTTTTTACCTTTTCGGAGGGTGACCTACGCAGCCCGTCCCTGCAGAGTTGACTTACAAAACCTATCCTTTCCTTGGCTGACCATATCACCCCGGCCCGATTTCCTAAACCGTTAGTCATAAGCGGTCCAAGGCTAGGGAGTTACCCTTTACAACTCACCCAGCGGATAGCTGCTAAAAAGATTTTGGCCTTGCTCAGCAGCCACCAGAGAGAGCTATTGGATAACTTACCATTTCTATCCTTTTCACTAACCCGGAACTATCTGGCCGCTACTTCCACTGGCGCTAGCCGTGCCCACGAGGCCCATTCACCCGGTACTGAGTGACTCCCTTCGATGGCCACTCCAGCAAGCACTGGCCAAATCACAGATCAGAGCTGAGCCACTGGAAAAACCACTTTTAATAAGTGAATAACGAGGGGAAGGAAATCCGGGAGACTGTTACTTTTAAGATGCAGTAAAAGCGCTTATAAATAAGCTAAAAAAGCAACTTTATTGCCTGCGCTGCTGTTTATTAATAACACCCCAATCCGTTCATAAATACCTGTCAGTCATGGATAAACCTGCTCCTAATAACCCTGAAATCGTTGAGGAAGGCTACATCATCCTGTTGCAGTTAGGAGGACGTCGGTTTCTGGCTATGACCGGGGCCAACCAACTACTGGCTGCCGGTCGCACGGCCACCAACCCCAACCCCTGGCTGCGCATGAATCTGCGCCGCAATGAGGCCGGCGTGAATCGGCTGAAGATTACGCTGATGCCCACCGATACCTACACGGTCGAGTTCTACCACCAGCAGTTGGTCGACTGTGAGGCAGTTATTACTCGCAAGCAAACCTTCGACTTGGTGTATGGGGAGGACCTGCCGGGCCTGTTCACGTCGGTGACCGGCTATGATACCCACCTGTAATGGCCAAGCCAATGAAAGCCACAGAAGCCCCCACCATGTGCCATCCGGACTGGAACAGGTTCCGCAGCCGGGTAATTGCCGCCGTGACCGACGTGGACGCACAGATGCAGCAGCTGGGCAAGAGTCTGAACTACGAGGGTCTGACCTGCGAGGTAGCCCCGCGGCTCGGCTTGAAGGTTGATACGCCGGACGATTTTGCCGTGCTCGAAAAGCTGGTGCGGGCCGTTCGCCCCATCGCCGAGGATGCTCTGCGCTGCACCCGGGAGGAGCAGGGTGGGCAATTCGCCTTGCTGTTGTTGTAGCGGGACCAGCCGTAGAACTGGTATGCTGCTACCGAATTGGTCGTGAATTACGCCGGGCCGTAATAATGCCAATTTAGCAACCTTTTTTTACGGCATGAAAACTCCGAAGTCAACCCCGCCCAGCGTGCACGTGCAGCCGTTGGAGCGCGAGCAGCTGCCCGTTGCCCCCGTTGCCTGTAGCTCACTGGCCGAGCTGATTCACTCGCTGGGTACCCGCAAAGAAGTAGCCGAAGCCTGGAAAGTGGTGCCTCGCACCCTGGCCCTGCGGATGCAGAAGCCCGAAACCGCTACCCTGGAGGAGCTGCAACGCCTGGCCGTGCTCGCCCGCCTCGACCTGCCCACGGTATTTGAGCTGGCCTACTACCAAATGCAGCACCCCGTGGCCGTGCCGGCGCCGCAGCTGGGGCGCCCCAAGCAGCAGCATTAGGTTGCGGCCTGGCCCATAGAGGCACTTGCGGCGGGTGTCCGCGGAACCGTTCGCGTAGTCGTGGTGCATTTCGCGGCTAACTTTTTACCATTCGTCCTTTTTTCGCCCTGGGCCTGCCCGCAGCTGATAGCTTCGCAGTGTCCACCTGGTCGCGAAGGCACCAGAAATTGTAGACCGTCGGTCGGGTTTGGGTGCTGCACGAGCTGCCGCAGTGCCTACCCTGACCCACCTAATCCTGAACCCGCATGGAAGTTGAATGCCCGGTAGTAGCCCCGCTGCCCTTCCCCGACTTACAGCTGACCGTGACCTACGCTGAGGCGCTTTGCTACGCGCAGGGGCGGCTGAAAATGCTGGGCAACGGGGGCTTGAAGCCCTTTTGCGCGGCGCATCAGCTTACGTACCCCAACATCATCAACCTGAAAAACGGCAAGCTCAAACGACAGGAACCGCGCCTGCTCCAACGGCTGCTGGGTTGCTTGGCGGTACCCACCGAGCTGCTGCACTATCCGCTGGCCAGCAAGACACCGTGCTTCCTGCTGCCGGATGCCGAAGCCCTGGCCACGTTCCGCGACCAGCTACAGTTTCTGACCGCTCAGCAGTAGATCTAGCGGCTGGTTTCTTTCCCTTTTGTGGCCAATCACTCAAGTCAAAAAGCGCTTCCTGACTATCACAGGAGCCTTTTAGCAGGTAAATATGTTGTCATACTGAACCATTAAACTGAACCGATGACTCATCCCATCACCTTTTCCGAGCGGGAGGCTACCCCCGCTCAGCGGCAGGAACTCATCGATAAAGCCCGCGCCTGGAGTGTTGCGCAGGGGGCCGTACCCGGCCCGGCCGCCGAGGCAATGTACGCCCGGTACGTGGCCGGCGAGCTGACGCTGCAGGGCGTCACCGATGAGTTGAAAAGCTTTTACGCCAGTCAGGCGGAAGGCCCGCAAGATGCACCCGCCGCCCAGCCGCCTGCGGACATGCGCCCGGAGCAGCCGCTGCTGGACTAACGCCCCCGCGCTTTACAGCCCGTCTGGCCATCGGTCAGACGGGTTTTTTATCACGCAACCCTCTTGCCGTGGCTATTCAGGATGGATTTTACGACTCTACCCACCAGGTCATCTACAACCGGTTGGGAATAACCAATCAGGACCAGTTGCGCGAAGCGGAAGGAGCCTTGTCCATTCCCGCCCTGCTGCGCATCGTGGTAGGTGCCGTTGACCTACCGGGCCAGTTCGACGCCGCGCACCTCAAACGTATCCATCGGGAGCTGTTTCAGGACGTGTATCAGTGGGCGGGCCAGACGCGTGCCGAGGGACCAGACGGGCCGTTCCAGGGGCAGAAGCCGGCCTATGTGCTCAACGCCCGGGGTGATACAATGCGTTACGCCCCTTACCAGCAACTCGACCAGCGCCTGGATGCCATCGGCGCCCAGCTGCAGTTGGAGAACTATCTACGCGGCTTGGCACCCGAGCAGTTTGCCCGGCGGGCGGCTTACTATTTCGACCAATACAACCACGCGCACGCTTTTCGGGAAGGCAACGGGCGCACCATCCAGAGCGTGATGACCTTGCTGGGACGGCAGGCAGGTTACCAGGTCGAACTGAGCCCGGCGGCGGCCGCGCAACTCAACAACGCCCGCGACCTGGCCATCATCCGACCTTATGGGCTGGCCCAACTGGATAAGAATCTGGAGCCGCTGGCGCTACTGCTGCGCACGGCCACCACGCCCCTCGCCGGCGCACAGGCCATCCAGCTGCGCGATGTTAGCCAGGCCCGAACCTTAGCTGGCCCCACGCCCGACATGCAGCGCATGGAAGCACAGCGGGTGATGCAGAACAGCGCCTATGTCATCGGCGAGGCCTTACGGGATATTGACCGGGGCGATACTACCAGGGGAAACCAACTATTGCAGCAAATGACGCTGGTGCTGCATGAGCCGACTACGGCTGGCCAGCACAGTCACGGTATTCAGCAAGCGGCTTTGGAAGTGTCTAAGCACCCGGTGCTGCGGCATGAAGCACCGCTAATGCAACAGGCCATAGCCCTGGCCCAAAGCGTGCAGCAGTTGGTGCAGCTCGAACAACTCACGCAAGCAAATTCCCACAAACAGACCATTCAGGTAGCACCTAAACGCCGGGCGCCGAAGCTGTAGAGGGGCCAGCTACCTAGTTGACAAGCATGCTCCGTTCGTGGCGGAACAGTTTGCAGAGTACAGGGCTGTGCGCTACTCCCAGTCCCAGCGTTTACGGTTGATAACGGGCAGATCTTCTTTGAAGGCGCAGCGCTTGCAGTAAGTGGCTGTATGCTTCAGGGAGCGGTAGGCAATGCTCTGGCGCAGACTTCTGAGTGTCGCTTCGTGCTGGATTGCATCGTCATGCAGGCGCAGCTCGGCCAGCATGGCCACGCTGGTCAGGTATTCCCGGGCCGTAGCCAGGGCTTCTGCCCGGTCGGTGGTTTTCTGTTTCTGGTAGTAGCGTACCTGAACCGGTGTTTCAAACCACGGAGTGGGGTGGCGGTACTTTTCGCACTTCTGGCAGATGTAGGGCGGGTACATCGTCTTCCGTTCCCGGATGGTAAGTGAGCCGCAGGTGGGGCAGGCCTGCCGCTTTTCACCGAGTCCCAGATGGGCCGCTACCTCCTCATCGGTTACCCGTAGCGCCACGTGCGGCCACAGCCGGGTCCGAAACTCGGCCTTAACTTGCTGGCAGATTTCCTTGTAGGTGTCGCAGTGCACCAGGTGCTGCAGCACAAACGGCCCCTCTGCGGAAGAACACACGGCGCAGGTATCCCCGATGAGGGCCTCACGCTGCTGCTTCCACTCCGCCGTGGTCCAGGCGGTGGACAAGGCGGTTACCTGGGTCAGTGCCTGTTCCCAGGTGATACTACCGGCTTCCAGTTGGGCTAGCAATGAAGTAATCAGCTCAACGTGCATAGGACTAGAGTAGAAGGCAACTACATCAGATACCCTTCACAAGGTTCAGGAAGTCATCCAGCTTGTAGGCACCGTCCACCACGCGGCGCTCATACACCATGAAGTAGCGGAAATCGTTGCCTGCTTTCTGTACCCAGTACTCGCCCAGCTTGATTTTCTGCTCGGCATCGAGGTGGTCGCCCTTGGTTTCCACCAGCAGCGTCTTGCCGCTCTTGGTTTGGATGATGAAGTCGGGGTAGTGGTTAAGGAAACCGTTAATCCGAAAGCCTTTGCGTTCCAGGTTGCGCGTCCAGAAGGCAATGTTGGGCAGGTTGGCCAGCTCGTTGATGACCCGCTCCTCAAAGCCATTGATCTTGCCCTCCTTCTCGTACAGGGACTTGGTAATGTCCTTGCCCGTGTCGCCGGGCGTAATCTGGGCCGGCAGTGCGTAGGCCGGCTGCATCGAGACTTTGTCCTGGTCGAGGAAGTTGCGGAACTGCTTCAGCGCGTACGCCTCCGAGAGCTGCCGGATTTTGTCCTTGATCTTCTGGGTGTAGGTGTGCTCGTGGTTGGCGAAATCCGTGAACTGCTCGTCGGTGAAGTCTTCGAGGATGCGGCGGACGTAACGCTCAATTTCCTTATCGGCAATGGGGTAGAGGTTGCCGATCAGGCCCATGATGCGGCTGGTGAAGTTCTTGACGCGACTGTCCTTACGGGTCGGGTCGAGGATGAACGTCATGATGCGCTCCTTCGCGTCGCCGTCGATGCGGGTGAAGGTGGGCGTGGCTTCCTTCTTGGTGTCGTCGAGGTCCACGCGGTAGAGCTCCGACGACACGCCGTCGAACTTGATGTCGGTGTTCTCCTTTCCGAGCTGGAAGCCTTCGAGCAGGTAATCTTTCTCCAGCAGCACGCTGGTACTGCCGGCGTCGCCGTCGAAGAGCGTGGCGGCAGGTTTTTTCCAGAAGAACTGGGGCAGCCGCAGGGCCGTGGCCTGCTCGCGGAAAATCTCTTTGATCGGATAAGTTTTCACGAGGGATTGGAGGGCGCTAGGAGGGGGCATGGTGCCGCTGGCCGTGCTGGCGGCCACGGTTTGCTCGAACTCGGCCTGCTGGGCCAAGGCGGCCTGGGCAATGGCCTGCACGGAGCCCGCCGCCGGGGCCGTGGGGGCCGCCTGCGGCTGCGTGACCGACACGGCCGCCGCGGCTTCGTCGGTGACGGGTTCCACCGGGGCAATGCGGCCGAAGTCAATGTCGGCCAGATCATCGGTGGCCGGCGTGGGGGCCGGGGCATCAAAGTTTAGCGGGGCCTGCACGAAGCTGGCCAGCGGGTCGGGCTTGGGCGCGAGGGTAGTGGCGTCGGCCACTTTGTAGTCGCGGGCGCTGAAACCGGCTTTGTTCAGGCCCACCACAATCTTATCCAGCGTTTCCAGAAACTTGCTGGAGGCCGTCAGCACGTAGCTCATGTTGAGCATGGGTGCCTGGTGCGGGGCCACGTAGGGCTGGCGCAGCACGCGGCCCAGGATCTGCTCCACATCCACGGCCGACGACTTATCGGCCAGCGAAGCCAGGATGTAGGCAAAGGGTGCGTCCCAGCCCTCTTTCAGGGCATTCACGGTGATGATGTAGCGCACCGGGCACTTCGGCGACGACAGATCCTCGTTCTTCAGCTCGTTCAGGCCCGCCGTCTTGATGCGGATGTGCTCGGCCGGAATCTTGCGGTCGATGAGCTTCTGCTTGAGCAGCTCGAAGGTGGTGTTGTCGTCGGCGGTTTTGGGCTGGGCCTGAAACAGCACAATGGGCCGGATGTAGCGGCCGCCTTCCTTCTGCTCCTTTTTGGCCTGTAGCTCCAGGTTGCGCTGTAGCTGCAGGGCCGAGTTGATGACTTCCGTCCGGTCGTTGTGGTTATACACGATGACGGGCAGCTTCACCATGTGCTCCTTCTTCAGGGCCAGCGCATCCACGAAGCTGATGATGTTGCTGTTTTTGCGCGGGGTGGCCGTCAGGTCGAGGATGAACGAGGGGCTCAGGTTCTTGAGCATGTCCACGCTCAGCTCGCTTTCCGCGTTGTGGCTTTCGTCGACCACCACCACCGGGTTCAGGGCCTGAATCACCCGCATGAGGGTAATATCCTCGTCATCGCCCAGCAGGGTGCCGAAGGACTGCAGGTTGCCGTTTTCCTGGTACACCTTGCGGTCTTCCTTGTTGCGGGCCCGCAGCGAGTCGAAGCTGAGCACCACCAGGCTCAGCTGCTCCTGCACGGAGCTGGCCGAAAAGCCGCTGCCTTGCAGCAGGGCGGCCTTGTCGTACACTTCCACGCGGCCGGCGAAGTGGGTGTTGATTTTCTGCCGGTAGGGGTGGCCGGGGTCTTTCAGGTTGCGCAGCGTCTGCTCCAGAATGGTGACGGAGGGCACCAGCCACACCACGGCCTTGGGCCGGTCGGGCGGAAAGGCGGCGAAGATGGTGCGCAGCGCGTTGGCCGCCAGAAAGGTCTTGCCGCCGGCGGTGGGCACCTTCACGCACACGTGCGGCACGCCGGGCACGGTGCTCTTGTAGGGCTCCACGGCCGCGCCGGGAAAGGGCTGTAGGGGCGTGCGCGGGTGCGTGGCCCAGAAGTCGTGGAAAGCGTCGGGCAGGTTCTTGGTGGCCTGTACGCAATCGAGGAAGCGGGCCAGGTCCGTAATGACTTCCTGCTGGTAGGGTTTCAGCTCCATATCGGCCGGGGGTTAGAAGCGCGAAATGTCGCGAGGAATTTTCTTGAAAATAATGCCGTGCCGGGTCATGAACTCGGCCGGCAGCAGGCAGTTATCGGCGTAGATGATGTACTGGCCGGCGCGGGTGCGCATGGTGGCCAGAAACTCGTGGCCCAGCGTGGTAACGGTGTCGGGCTGGTAGTGGAAATAGTAGGCCGTATCGTCGTGCAGGCCCAGAAATGCCGCGTTGTCATCGGCCGAGGGCGCGGGCAGGGGCTGCTTGGTTTCGGCGTAATAGATGTACTGACGCAGGCCCGCCAGGCCGGCTTGCTCGTTCAGCTCGCCGACCTCGGTGAAGATGGGCGCGCCCAGGGTGTAATAGTCAAAGCTGCCGCCGGTGCCGGGGTGGCCGGCGTAGCCCTGCATGACGCGCTTCACCCGCTCCGCTGTAATACGCTCGGCGTAGTCTTCCATTTCCGTGAGGATGAAGCGCCTGTTGCCATCGTCCTGCTGGTTGAGCTTGAGCACGGCGTGGGCCGTGGTACCGCTGCCGGCGAAGCTGTCGAGGACGATGGAATCTTTGTCGGTGGCGATATGGACAATTTGCTGAATTAAATCAATTGGTTTGGGAGTGTCGAAAGCAGCTTTCTCGCCGAATATCTTTTCAATATCTCCCGAACCGTGCTGATTTAGAGCAATATCATACCAGATAGAAGGTATGGTCATACCCTGTCGGGTTTCTGAGAGATATAGCTTGCGCATAGGAGTTTTTGCTTCTCCTTTCACTCCCCAATACAGCCGGTTATCTTTTTCCAGCCGTTTCATTTCTTCCTGGTTATGGCGCCAGCAAGTGCCCTGCCGTGGAAATACTTCTTCCTGCGTGTAGGGATTGATGATGCCATAAAATAGGCTTGCTACAAAGCGTCCACCCTTTCCATTGGCCGTTGTATCAATTTTTCGGAAAGGCCCTTTAGGGTCAGGACCATTTGGTTCAGCAAATACCTTGTAGTCTGCATTTGACTTTTCAGTCCGTTGGAGCAGATTGAATTGCTCCTCTGCTAACGTCTTTTTGCCCGGCCCTGCTTTCGCCTTACCGTACACCAATATGTGCTCGTGGATAGAACCAATGGTTCTGTCGTTTGGTGGACTGTCACGTTTCTTCCAGATAATGTCCGCAATGAAATTATCAAGCCCGAAGATTTCATCAAGCGTCATCTTCAGGTTGAAGCATTCGGTATCGTCAATCGAAACCCATAAGCTTCCATCCTCCCTCAGCAGTTTGTGAAGCAGCTTTAGGCGTGGGTATATCATACACAACCACTTGTCATGACGCGAGAGGTCATCTACTCCAATGCCCGCATCTTTGCCGTTTGACTTTGCCTGCAACGTAACCTCCAGCCATTTGCGAAGCTTCGGGTCCGAAACGTTGTCATTGTAAGTCCATCCTTCCTTCCCCGTGTTGTAAGGAGGATCAATGTAGATGCACTTCACTTTACCCTCGTATTCTGGCAGCAGGGCTTTCAGGGCTTCGAGGTTGTCGCCGTGGATGATGCGGTTGCCGCTGCCGGTGGGCTCGGTGGTTTGGGTACCGTCGGCGAGGGCGCCGTACTGGTGGTCAAGAAGTCGGAACGGAACGTCCTGGTGGTGGTTGATAACTTTGTCTTTACCAATCCAGTGGAGCGTGGGCATGCGGACGTAGCAATAGGTGTAAAGACGAAGATACGGGAAGGGCAGGAGGGCGCCGAATCTGCGGGCGGCAAGTTTGCGGTGGTCCGGCCTGCGGCGTTCAGGCTAAACTAGTTAGCACGGCGCCTTGTGCCCTGCCCCCGGTGGCGTATCTTCGTTTCTACCCGGCCGGCGGCTCTTGCTGATCGTTAACCTCCCTCTCTACTAGCAGAGCGCAGGCGCGGAACACTGCCCATCCGAACCGACTCTGTAACCGTGTCGCTGCATGTCCATCCACGATTCTATTCCTGACTACGGTAAGCTGTTCGGGAGTTACAACAATCTTAGCAACCTGGCAAAAGCAGTCCAGCCGCTGCATGACCTGATAACCGCCAATAGCATGAGCGGAATTTTGGACAATGTCCGGCTGGCTTCATTGGTTGCGTCGCCCTGGGCTGAGGTGCTGGGTTCGGCTAAGTGGCAACAGACGATCAAAGCGGCGGGGCTGCTGAATGTGCCGCTGGTACCGGGGCTACAGTCGCTGGAGGCACTGGCGCAACCATTGGCCGATTTTCAACTGAAGTTTCCGGCTCATACACTGGCCAATTTGAGCAGTCTCGGCAGCATATCACGGATGCTGGCTGATGCATTCCAGACATCCGATCTGATAAAGCAGGCGGCATCTGTGCAAGGCATGCAGCAGCAACTCCTGACCGATTGGGCGGTGGCCAGTAAGCTGGCAAATCCCCTGGCAGCGTGGGCTACTCAGTTCCAAAGTCTGGGCTCTTTGGTAGCGCAGACGCAGGACTTCATCCAACGCCTGCAGCAAGAAGTCGATGCGGAAGACGCAACGGATACCGACGCCGACTTCGATGAAACATTTGAAGACTTTGGGGCTCAGTTTGCCAACTTCCGGGTAGAGTCGGCCGCCGATGTAGCCTTGCTGCGCAGCGAGATGAACGGCTTCTTTGCATCCCTTTCCGCTCAGGTAGCCACGGGAGTGCAGCAACTGGAGCAGGCCGGTAACAGCCCGCTGGCCCGGTTCAACCTGAAGCTGGGTATCATCAGCGGACTGCTGGGCATCATCAGTTTTATCACATTTATCGACTGGTGCTACAGTAAGGTAGAGGCAAGGGTGCACCCGCTGGAGCAGCCAGCCACGAAAGCTGATTTGCGGCAACTTAAAGCCGAGCTCATCGACTCGGTAAAGCAAATTGCCGCCGGACAGGGCAAGTTGCGAACCGTTAAGCGGGCGTTGCGCCTGCGTATCAAACCCAACCCGAAAAGCCTAGGGGTAGATGTGGTTGGGGTAGGACAACAGGTGATGGTGCTGGATAGCCTGGGCAAATACGTCTACATCTCTTTCCAGGACGCCGACCGGCTGCCAATGAACGGATGGGTGCTGAAAAAGTACCTCAAGCGTACAAAAGCGTAGTAAAAGCTCAAAGATTCTTGCTGATCCAGCACCTGAGCCAGGGACATCACATGCAGGAAGTTAACGTCCTAATTAGTAGAAGCGTTATTTGTAAGCGGGAGTCCTAGTTCAGCAAAGAGCATATCCAAATAACGCCATTGAATGCGGGTTGCTTCCACAGTCTCTTGCCGGTTAAATGGGTCGCTGAGCCAAGAGGTTAGGCGATGCTTCAAGTCTTGGCTAAACCAAGTCATGCCCAGGCAAAAGAAGCCCGTGTGGAGGTCCGTAGCGTCAAATAGCAATTCAAGGATGGGGGTTGTGCCCAAATAGGCTCGGGCTACCCATACATACTTGGGCAGTAGCCGCTTGCCGATGGCTATTCGTTCTGCTGCAGGGAGGTAAGGATTCTGACGCAGTTCGTCTTTGTAGTGATTGCTGGTGCTTAGGTACAAATCCCACACGACGTCCTCGGGGTTGTTGAGCCGAGGGTATAAAAATACATCAAACGGTTCGACCAGGATGTATACCTGCTCGAAGTTGATGCGAATTTCGGACGCCAATGGTACGAAGATATTGAGTAAGGCAGCTGTCTGGTCGTTAGGTCCTTCGCTGCCTGGCATCGCACAGACGGTATTTAGCTGCCCGTCTTCCGTAAAACCTAAGCGAGCAAACGGACCTAGTTGATCGTCGTGAATGTAAAGCCGCTCCACTTGCTCGCCGACAAGCGAAATTGCGGGAGTCCGGCGTACTGTTTGAGGCGCTTCGCGATAGCCGGTCACGGTGACTAGGTGCTCGCTGTCCGCACCGTCGCCGCGAACGAATAAGAGAATGGGCAGGCCCAGCCGCAGATAAGCGTAAATGATGCGCTTATAGCGTCGCATTTGCTCAAAACCGGCCATTTCGGTCTGGTCCGCTACCTCCTGCTCGACATATTCATCGCGTTCCTCTTCAGTCAAGTCTGCTATATCTTCTTGAGTAAGTCCCTCGAACCCCTCGTACGGGAATAAACCAGCAGCTCGTTGTCGGTCGATGGCGACCCGCTTGCTCTCCTGAATTTCGGAGAGTGTATCGAAGAACAGCAGTTCGGCAACAAGGCCCACCGACTCGATGGCATTACCAATCTGGTAAAGGTCCAGGCCATCATTCGGGAACGTGCGCCCCGTGCTGTTGAATAAGTTCTTGGTAGCGGCCGTAATCTGGTAAGGCGAAGGCAGTACCGTTTGAAATAATTGGGCTGTTTTGTGAAAGGCCATCCACAGCGCGGTAGTCGCGCAGGCACTCACGACTAAATCCTGCTCCTGAAAAATGAGCGAATTGAGGGTCAGTGGCTTTCCCAATAGGTTGAGATGGTAGGGCCGCCGGGCGGGGTAATGACGGACTTTTTCAGCCCCGTTGTCGTACGGCTTGAGCAGTGTCGCGCCGATTGGAGCCGTCGGTAAAGGCTTTACAACAACATAACCTAGGTACGAGCCCCACAAGTCTTGCGCCGCCTTCCAGCGCGCGAGGGCAGCTGGGTCAATCTCCTGACCCTGTTCCGTAAGGGGGGGCGCATCGGGCGCGACTAACGCGTCCTCCAACGCCGATTGTGCGAAGGCCAGCTTGAAGAAATGAATGCGTTTGCAGAAACGCGGGTAATCGGCGAATCCCAGGGAGTAATAGCTAGCGTAATCCGTTAGATAGGATTGGCTGACATAAGGCTCCTCCACCAGCATTGTTTGGGCGCCCAACGCATCGTTGGTAGAACCTAGGTATTCGCTGAGGTAGGCGAAATGGTCTTTTGCCCGAATTTCCGCTTCGGTAACCCGCTTTGTAGTAAGCTCCGCCGCTAACGCATCGGACGAATAAGGTAAAACCCGATATGCGATGTCTTGCACGATTAAGCTGCAGCAGGACTGAGTTAGCGCTTGGCGCGCATCTTCATCCGCTCGCGATCCACAACCGCATGCTTGCGCAATGCCGCTGCTTCCCGTTCCATTTGCTCCAAACGCGCCTGATAAGCTTGCCCACGGAAGTCGGCTCGCTCGTCGTTGAATTGGATCGTTACAGGTGCAGTTACAGACATGAATGCAAGAAAATCAGTTGAATGGGCGTGCAAAGGTACGAAGGTGTATCGATAAGCCAGGATCAAGGTTACAGTTTTGTAAGCAAAATCCCAATGGACTGCCGAAAAATTATGCGTATTATCTAGAAATTAGGAAGGACAAGTGTCATTTGACTTCCACTAAACCGAACCGCTGTAAAATATAGCAATTAATCATTAAGAAATATTGTATTAATACATTTTCTAATTCAGGAGTATGCGGATAAAGTAAGGGTTTATCTTTATCACCGCCGCTATTTGTAATCCATATTACAAACCTAATTTTTGCGCCGCATTATGCTGGCGCACATTGTCAAGGCGGGTATAGCGCCGAATCATGGAGCTAGTTTTGTGCTTGGTCTGGTTCATGACCTCGCTGTCGTCGGCGCCGTTGAGCTTAGCCACCGTCACGAACGAAGCGCGGAGTGAGTGGGCGGTGAACTTGGGGCCCAGGTGCCGCTGCACAATCTTGTTCAGGTGCACATCCGTCAGCCGTCGCTCCGTTAGCCGGCCACCTTTTCGCAAAGACACCAGTACCGGGCCGGTGGTACGGCCGAGCAGCCGCAGCCAGGCCTGCAGCGTGCGGATGGGACAGAGTGCTGGGTCCGGGGAGTAGAAAATGGCTTTTTCCTCGGCTACCCCCAACTGGTTGGTCTTACTGCGCTTCAGGTCAATGGTGAGCCCTTCGTCCGAAAATGCGAGGTCATCCAAGTCAAGCGCAGAGAGCTCCGAGCGCCGAAATGCCCCCGTGAAGCCGAGCAGCAAAATTACCCGGTCGCGCAGGCCAGCTGGTGTTGAGGGGTCGATGTGCTTGACGGTGCGCTTGAAGCTCGCCAGCGAAAATGCCGGGGCCTGCTTCTGGCGGGTGCCCTTAACCCGGCTGATACCTTCGAGCAGCACCTTGAACTTCTTGTCGTCCGTGGGCGAGGCCAGGTCCCGCAGCGCGTGGGCCTTGCTGATGGCCGCGCAGTGGCGCTGGATGGTGGCCACCTTTTTGCCAGTTTCGGCCAAGTGGGTCACAAATCCGGCGAGCGTATCCACCGACGCCGGTAGCGCGACCTGTCCGTGCTCGGTACACCAGGCCGAGAAGCGGCGCCAGTCCCCGGCGTAGGCCCGGGCCGTGTTGGGGGCGCCCTGTAGGCCGGCTTCGACATAGCGGGCGGTCTGCTCGGCTAGGTGTGCGAGGCCGGTGGACGCGGGGGAAGGTGGGACAACGGGGACGGTGCTCACGGCAGCCTATTATATAAGGAGTAAACACCCGGAAAATTGGCGTCTCTCAAAGATAATGGATAAGGTATGATAAGTAAAGCTTATCATACCTTATCCTCGTTTAGCAGGAAGTCAACCAATACTCCTTTTCGCAGAGTTACCAAAGGCTATTGGCTAGTGGATATTCGGTATAGGAACGCAAAAGGGCCTGCTCATGAGCAGGCCCTTTTGCGTTCCGTAGACTTGTACGTGTTAGCTGATATGCTGACGTTTACGGGCGTCTGTTGCTGAATGGTCGAAACCAATGGGTGCTGGGTAGACACTATCACCCAAGGCTATTCCCTTAGTGAATTCACAATCCGGCAAACATGTGCGGTTGTCGTGGACCCGAATGAAGCCGTGGTTGTAGTCGTAGCGCTGGGTTCCCAGGTAGTAATTGCCCGCAATCCCCGTGACCATTTCAACGAATTGCAATACCTCCAGCGACGCGAGATTCATGCTGAAGGGGAAAATGTTCTCATTGCGCTTAAACCGGTGCGTGTTAGGCAGCCCAGCTAGGTATGACGGGTCATCCAGCATGCCAGCCTGTTCGGTTGCGACGTCTGCACTGTCGTAAGCCTTGAGGCACTGTAGGCAAGGTCGGTCCGGGCCAACGGTTTGCAGTTGCCATTCTGCCCCTTCAAACTGCTTGTGCTCGTCAAACCTGACATTGATTCCACCGTCTACCACGGGAATCAAATGATTGTAGGCAATGTGGTTGAGGACATGACGCGGCCATGGGCGGTCCACGCAGCTGAAGAGCACGTCACAATCCAGTGCAGCCCGATAACCAGCTTCTTCGGTTATGCCGTGCGGCACCACAGCTATTTCTACCTGTTGGGCTGTGGCCGCGTGACGTATCTGACGGGCCGCAACTTCCGCCTTGGGCTGGCCTAGATCATGAACAGTAGCACCCATTAGCCGGTCCAGGTTATGCTCTTGCACTTCATCGAAGTCGATGAGCACAAAGCGCTCCATGCCCATGCGTGCTAATGCTTCCGCTACCATGCTGCCTACGCTGCCCAAGCCGACTATGCCAACGCGCAGGCGGGTAAGGCTGCGGTGATTGTCCGGTCCCCAGACCGTCGCGGTGCGCTTGTAGATGTTGCGAAGCTTGGGGAGAGGCCGCAGGTGATCGGCATAGCTCATATGCAGCTGCTGACCTACCACACGCACAGTAGCTGCCCACTTTCGTTCGTAGCCCGCAGCTTGCCGCTCCCACACCCGCGCACTCCACGTGCCATCTGTCCCAAGGGTCATGCCCACCAGTGGCAGATCAGTAAACGTCAGCGCCGCCGGCGAGTATCCTTCCTCCGTGTCGATGTCGTCGGGGCTCATGTTCTGCCAACCCGGGCCTAAGTGGCTGTGCAGTAACACTACGCCAGCCTTTTCCTGCGCCGCCAGTCGGCAGGCGCGCTTGAAGTATTGCGGGTAGATTTCCACGTTGCCGTGTACCTCCCGGTCTCCTTCTTCTGGCAGGATCAGCTTGTAAACTAAGGCTGTGAACCGATTTTCACCAACCGACGGGTAATACAGGGCAAACGTAGCATCTTCCTGCTCATCGTCGCGGAGTAGATGCTGCAGCAGTTGCTGATTTAGCGCGGCGGGTACGGCTACGCTGACCTCATCTTTGTCAGTTTTGTCGAAAGACTCCATTGATTTGGGCTAATAGTTCGAGAGCGGGATTGGCAGGGTGAACCGTAAAGCGGTAGCTCCAGTACTGCCAGTCGGTGCCAAGGCCGCTGGCTATTACATTACGGATAAGCACTCCGTTTTTCAAGGCTTGGCCGAACGGCACGAGGTGAGGCGTGGCGCGGATATGAATCGACGAGCCCATCGAGCGCGGGTAATCGGGCTGAGTCTGAATGGCTAGGTCGATTTTCCTGCCGGCAAATGTGCCGGCAGGAATCTCGAATCCAGGAATTAGGGCATATGCTTGGCTGTTGGCATCCCGCAGCACGCTGGCGTCCGTGTGTCCTAGTTCGTGCAGGTGCGCCACGAGCAATTCAACGCCGCAGTTCATGACACCTGGGTGGTGGAATTGTCGAAGAGGCCGAAGTGCTGCGCCGAGTGCAGGTCCACGGACTCCTCTAGGTTAGTCAACTCCCGGAAGTCACCCTCGAGTTTGATGGCCAGGGTCTTGGTGGCTGGGTCGACCTTGACGAAATCGACCAATATCTGGCGCACCGTAAGGTGCTGCTGGTCGGTTTCGTATTTCGTCTTGTCAACGAAGAAATTGTACTTCTTACGCTCAGGGGCGTTGTTTTTGGGGTGTTCGGGCTGGGGCATGATGCTCGCTCGTTAAAAGGTGAAAAAATCAGTACTCATGTCCGGCCGGAGCAATCATACTCTTTCACCTCATCAAGAGCCGTGCCAATGTCCTATTTGTAGGTTTGTGCCATGTGTAATACATGACACAGTGCCAATAATGACTCAAACTGTCATGACTTACGCATGACACAAATGCAGTGGTGCAACTAAATTGCGTTATGTTTGTTAAAATTTGGATGGGTGAGTACTCCTTTTTCGGGCGCCATCCTTACTTTTAGACAGACCGTATAGCACATATGCAACACGAGATTAACATTGCTTCTCTGGCAGAAGCCCTTCAGCGCAAACGGGATGCGGAGGGCTTGAGCGTACGGGCAGCGGCAGAGCAGATGGAAAAAGTGAGTTCGTCCACACTGTCGCGGATTGAGCGGGGCAACTTACCGGACTTGGACACTTACATGAGAATCTGCCGCTGGCTGGATGTGCCCCCGTCTCATTTTGCGGTTAAACCCGTGGCGCAGGGGGATGGAGCAAGGGAATCAGTGCTGGAAAAAGAAGATATCATTGTACATTTAAGAGCCGATAAGTTATTAACCCCAGCTACCCGGGAGGCGCTCATCACAATGATTGAAGTGACCTATGCAGCTGCGCGGCGCAATCTATTACCGGATGAAACCCAACAGCTCACCTCTCCCTCCGGGATTTAAAGCCGTCGCTAAAAAAGACTCTGTCGCCATCCGCCGTAAGCTGGGTTACTCGCTGACGCAAGCGTGCCCTGCCCGCCTCGTGGCTAAACTCTATGGGGTGCGGGTATTTCCGGTGTTTGCCCTGAACAATCTACTGCTCTCCGGAGCGTTGGGTGAATTCCCGGATCTAGACCGTAGAGTTGCCCAACTGACCTCGTTGGTGACCGATACGGAACGCCCGTTTTCGGCCATGGCTATTGGCATGTGCGGCGATAAAATCATCGTCTACAATCCCAATGCCTCTGCTGCTCGTCAAGAGAGCGATATCATGCACGAGATGGGACATCACATTTGCCAGCATCCAGGTAATTGTCTGGGGGCAGCTATGGACTTTGCTCTGCGTAGCCACGACGAACGTTGCGAAGCGGAAGCGGAATGGCTGGGCTGGAGCTTGCAAATACCCGAGGACGGGCTTATGCAATTGGTACGTGCTGGACATTCCAACGAGGCAATTGCCGAAATTTACGGTGCCAGTCTGCAGTTGGTGAAGTTTCGCCGCTCGGTCTTAGCGATTGACCGGCGTATTGCAGCGAGCATCAACCGAGCATACAATAGCTAATAGGCTCGTCGTAAACTTAAGTGGTAATTAATCCATCATAGGTGCGAAGTTGTAGAGCAATCAACTGCATAGTAGCCAGCACCTGATCAAACGCAGGAAGTGCGCTATGCAGCAGGCTTGGCAACTCCTGCTCGTAGGGCTGCTGAAGCTGACGTAGGTTCGTTGCTTCCTCAGTATAGGCCCAGCACGCCGTCAGAGGCTTGGTTTTCCATTCCAGGGTCGGGCCAATGACGCCCGCCCGCGCATCATCGCGTTGCACGGCTGCGAGCTGCTGGGCCAGGCCGGGACTGGCTAGCAGGGCGGCCACCTCGGGCTGGCTGGCCAGCTGGTGCAAGTCGTAGAGGTGGCGCACTTTGCGGCCCGTTGCCGCGAGCGGGTCTTCTTCGTATGACGCGCGCACCAGGGCCATGATTTTCTCGGCAAACGTGCGTGAGAGGCTCAGTACGTTGAAATCGAAAGCTTCCAGGCCGTATTCCTGCACGGCGTCCGGCTGCCCATGGTCGAGTAGGTACTGGCCAAGGTAGGAAATCAAGGGACGCTTGCTGTGCGGCTCGGGTTCTCCAAAGGCCGTTATTTCCAGCAGAATGTGCTCCGTAGCCGTCGGCACCGGGTCGGTAAACAGGTGCGGATACTGGTGGTGCACTAGCCGGTTGTGGCCGCGCTTGCTGGTGGAGCCCGGCACGTCTACTTCGGGCAAGTCGCCGGCGGCGATTTTATGGATGTCGCGGATGAGCCGTTTCAGCGCGCCGTCGCTTTGCTGCTCCTGCAGGATAACGGCCAGGTCCACATCCTCCGAAAACCGCTCAATAAGCCCGTAGCCCTTGGAGAGCGAGGTGCCACCTTTGAACACGACCTGGTCAGCCACGGCCGAATCGGCCAGGTTGCGCAGCACCCAGGTTACCCAGTAGTCTTTCTCAATAAAGCTTTGCCGCATCCCCCGGGCCGCCGCAGTGATGGTAATCAGGTTGCGAAAGTCCTGCTCGTGGGTGTGCAGGGTCATCGGATTTGCCATTGCGCGCGGTTGGGTAAGGCCTGCTCGGACAAACCAAGCTTATAAGTGGATAAGGGATTTAGGCTGGCTTTCAGCGTAGTGGCTAACTTGACTTCACCCAGCCCTTCCAGCAGGGCCCCCAGCAGGGCGCGCGTGGCCGGATTGTAGTCCTGCGCCAAGCGAACCAGAGCGGCCTGCTCAGCCGGTGGTAGCTGCTTTACCTGCTCGCGCAGGCGCAGCAGAGCCGCGGCTGGCGAAGTGTCGGGCAGGCGCTTAATCTGCCGCAGGGCATCCAGCAGCTGGCAGAGCTTTACCTGCTCCGGCTTCACCTCTGCCCGGCTGCGCACGAAGCGCACGCGCACGTTGCCGACTTTCTTGGGCCGTCCCGGCCGGGACGTGGCAATCTGAATTTCCTGCGGTACCTGCGTGGTCAGGCCTAGCCGGTTGAAGGCCGCTACGCCGGTGGGGTAGCCCCGCAGCTTTTTGCTGGATGTTTGCAGCAGCACCTGCAGTACCTGCTGCTCGGAAACCGGGACCGGGCCGAACCGGCTCTGCAGGGGGAGGCGGTAGGTGCCTTTGGTAACCTGCTGCACTACTCCTGCCTGGCGGAGCCGGCTCAGGTTCACGGCCACTGTACCCGGTGCGATGCCTAAGCTGGCGAACTCCTGGTAGCGCACGAGGGCGCCCGGCTCCAACTTTTGCAAGCGGTTGAGGATTTTCTGGCGGGCGGTCGTGGATTTGGGCGCTTTTTCCATCTGCTTGGGGCCGGTAAAGATACATCAATTGTAAAGTTTTTTGACTGCAAAACATTACAAAATGTGCTTTGTGTTCCACCTAAGTTACGGACTCAAGCAGCAGCTTGCACGTAAAACCCAAACACCCTCTCGCTACCGTCTAGAGGCAACAGGAGGGTGCTTATGGATAACTGAAAAGCGGGGAACTGCTAGTGGTTGTGCGGGTCGTAACGGTCTTGAGGGCTGCGAGAGGCCCGGTGCATGACGGAGCTGGAAAGGCGGAAGAACTTGAAGCCGAAATAGAGCAACAGGCTCCAGGTGGCCACCTGAGCTCCCCAACTTGGTGCCCAGGATGAGTAGAGGAAAATAACCAAGGCGATAAGCAGCAGAATACGCATAGCAGTATGGATGAGAGTGAGTATCGAGCCGGTCGTTTGCCCTGCTTCCTCTATTAGGTAAACGAAATGATACTGATTTGGTGCACGCAACGATGCCAATAAGCAAGGCGCACAGGCGAGTTAAGGCTACCGGAAGCCGCGGGCCCGGAGCAGGTCGCTGTTGGAAAGCCTGAGCTTGATATTGCGCCCGCCCCCTTTTTCGTACACCTCGACGACCAGGTTTTTCTGGTCGGGAATGGTGAACTTCTTGAACACGAATACCTGCTGGAGCTTGCCGGCGGCTTCAATTTTTTTCTCGTTGCCGTTGTAGACGTAGGTAGGCGTCAGTTCAATGGCCTGCTCGGCCGTGCGCTTGGCTACCTTCTTGTCCTGGATGTAGAACTTGACGAAATCCACATCATACGTCACATTGGAGCGGTTGCGCAGGTGGAGCGGGAAAAACAAAGTTTCCTGCTGGTAGCCCACGCTGCCCGCGCGCACACTAAGCTGGTTTTTCGTATCGCTGGCCACCGAGCCGCCGCGTGCCAGCGCCTGCTTAGAATAGGCATCCAGGTTGCCCTGCGGAATGGGCGTGTTCGACAGGATGGCCTCGCTGCCACTGCCGGCCTGGGCAGTGGAACTGGTCATCGTGCTCAGGTCCAGGCTCAGCACCTTCGGGTCGTGCTGGTAGTTGACAACGAACATGTACAGCTTGCCACCGGAGGTCAGCACGGTCATGTTGGTTTCGGTCACGTGGTTGCTGGCCGCCTTCACGCGCACGATGTTGTCGGCACCCGTGGCCTTGGCGGCCAGAATGCCGGAGTTGCCCAGGTCGACGTAGGTGACCGGGTAGGGAAACACAAGGTGGGTAGTTTTCTGGTCCGAGACGTAGAGCGGGAGCACGGGCAGCTTAGCCGGGCCCGCGCTGGGCGCGCCCAGGTCCAGGCCCAGCTGGCGCGGGTTGCGCTGGTAGCCCACCACGAAGGAGTAGAGCTTGCCGCTGGCCGTGAGCACGGTCATGTTGGTTTCGCTGAAGCCGCTGCCGGCCGCCTTGACCCGCACGATGTTTTCGGAGCCCGTAGCCTTGGCTGCAATCAGCCCGGCACTGCCCAAATCGACGTAGGTGACCGGGGAGGGAAATACCAAGTGGGTGGTCTTTTGCTCCGACACAAACAGCGGATACGTCGCGAGCTTAGCCGGAGCCGCTGGGGCCACGGGTCGGGTGCTGGCCAGCGTCGTGGATTGAGCGAGGGCGGGTGCCACAGCTAGGCTGAGGGGCAGGGTGCAGAGGGCAAGGGCGATTCTCATAGCGTAGCTTATTTATCAATCTTCAACATGACCTGGTAGCCGGCTTTCAGGCGCACCTTGACTAGGCGGATTTTCTTCTGACCGAGGCCCTTGACGGCGGTAACTGCCACGCCGGCCGCGGCCAGCGTGGGGTCGGCGCTCATGGTCATGGCATCGGCGGCATTTAGGCCGTCGGCGCCGACCTGCTTGGCCGCGTCCCGGGTAATGGCGCCCGGGATGTGCAGGCCTTCCAGGCCGTCCACGTCGTAGACTTCGAGGGCCACCGGGAAGACCCGATTGCCGGTTTTCAGCGTCTCAATGCTGATGTTCAGCCGCTCCCCGGCCAGGCTGCACTTGCCGTAGATGAAGGTGTTGGCTGGCAGGGCGCGGCCGTTGACCACGGCCGATTCCGTCAGGCGCATTTTAACCAGCGAGCCGCTGACTACTTCCTGTGATTCGTGAATGACGGCCGGCAAGGTGTTGGCATCCTCGGTGGCGGCCCGGCCATCATCCAGGCCGGTGAACGAAGCCGTGCGCCGGCTGCCCGAGCCGCCCCCGCCCAATCGGGAAACGACGGCATCCTCATCGACCACCTTGGCCCGGGTGCTGGCCTTTTTCTTAGTCTTGGCCACCACCGGCACGGCCGGGCGGGCTACCCCTCCCCCGCCGCTGTTGCTCTGCGCCAGCAGCTGGGCCATCTGCAGCTGGGCGTCCTTCTCGGCCAGCTCCCGCTCGTGCTGGCTGCGCATCAGCTCCAGCTGCTCCTGGGGCGTGAGGGCGCCGGGTGCTGCTGCAGTTGGAGTGGCCGCAGCGCCGGGCGCGGCCCCACCGTTCAGCTGCGCCTGCTGGGCGGCAATGAGCTGCTGCTGGGCTTCCACCACGGACTTGTCCACCGACCCATTGGGCCCGGGCTTGCCATCGGCGCCGATGGAGTACGACAGACCCGAGCCGGCCGCCGTATCGAGACGGGCATCGACCAGGCCCCGGTTGCGCAGGGTATCCACTGGGCTGGCGTAGGCTTCGAGCTTGCTGGCGGTGATGGAGCCTTTTTCGGCCGTGGGCAGGGTGGTGTTGAAGCCGGACGGCACGTTCTGGGCCTCGGCGGGCGCGCCCTGCCCGCCGCCGCCCAGGTAGAACATGACGGCCAGAAAGGGGACGCCCACTACCGGCAGGAAGGTGGCCATCTTGCGGGTGCGCAGAAATTGCGCGTCGTGCGGTTTGGTTTCCATCGGGTGGGGCTTAACGGGGCTGAGTACTGAGGTCTTCGTTGCGCAGCACGCGCCAATTTTCCATCAGGAAGCCGTGCGGGTTATTCTCCGAGCGCGTCACGTCGCGCAGGGAGCATTCCGAGAGGAAGTTGCGGGTGGTCACCGAGGTGGCCCGGATAACGCGCTGGTGGCCGTAGCACCGCGCCACCAACGGGCGCGAGTTGGTTATCACTACGCTGTCCACACTCATTTCCAGGCTGATGTTGGCGGCAATCAGGTCGTTGTAGAAGCCCTTCTCCTTGAAGTTCTCGTATTGCCGCTTCGCGGAATTGTCGGCCAGGTACAGCGCCTTGTTCACGTTGCTGTCGATGGCTTTCTGATCGGGGTCCAGGGTGAAAAACAGTTCGTGGAAGCGCGTGACGTGGGCGCGGGCCTCCACCGGCCGGTTGGCCCGCGCATCCCGGGCGCCGGCCGTGAGCAGCTGCCCGCCTTCCAGCACGTAGATGCGATTGGCGGCCGCGGTGGTGGTCTGAAACGCGAAGTAGGCAATGGTGCCGGCCAGCACCAGCACCGCCACAATGAAGAGCAGGGCCAGGGTTTTAACCTGCTGGAAAGCGGAATCAATAGTTTTCAGGGATGCGAACATGGCTGGAGAGGGCTAATGAGAAGTAAGAAGGCTCGGCCTCAGGCGGAGCGGCGGCCGAAGACCCGTTCGCGGAGGACCGTGCCGGCGCGGTGGCCCAGCTGCTCGCCCCAGGACCTGTTGTCGGTAGCGGCTGCCCCTGTGGCGGCAGCCGCAGCGGCCGGGGCCGCGCCCAGACGCGTAGCCGCGCCAGCCGCGGCGCCGGCCGTAGCCGCAGTGCCTACCAGCGCCCCCTGCATGGCGCGGGCCACGCCGCTCACGCCCGAAGCGGCCAGCATCATATCCGTGATAAAGGGAATGACCAGGTAGCCGGCAATGGCAATGCAGAGAAAAACCAGGTAACCAAAATCGGCGGAGTCGACGCCGGCGCCGGTGTTGAGGCGGCCGATGTCGGCTTCCAGCATCATCACCTGAAACTGCCCCATGATGGCCCCGAAGATGTTGGCCACCGGCACCCACAAGCTGATGGTGACAAACTGCCCCAGCCACTTGGCAATGGAGCCGGTGAAGCCGGGAAAAATGGCAATGCCGAAGGTCAGAGGCCCCAGCACCGACAGCACGATGAGCAGGAAGGTGGCCAGCACGTTGACGAGCAGGCGGGCAGCGATGTGGAAGAGCTCCAGGGTGTTTTTCATCCATTCCCGGAAGTCCTGCTTGACTTCGTACTTGAGCTTATCAAATCCCAAGGCAGCCTGCTGGCCCATATTGCTCATGCCCGTAGTCCCGCCCAGCTCCTCCAGCCGCTTTTCGTAGGCCTCATCCGTGGCGAAGTACTCGTTGCCCGGCTGGCGGGCCAGCAATGCCTTTTTCTGCTGCTGCAGCTGGTCGATGCGGGCGGTCTGATCGGTGCGCACCGAATCGGTGCTGGTGGCCAGCGCGCCCGTGATGCCGCGCAGGCCGCCGAGCAGCTGCGGAAACAATAGAATGGCCAGGCCAATCAGAAAGGGGCGCAGCAGCGGATACAGGTCGATGGGCTCGGCCCGGGCGATGTGGCCCCACACCCGGGAGCTGATGAATATCAGGGCGGCAATACCGCCCACGGCACGGCCCAGGGTCACGAACTGCGCGACCAGCGGCAGCATCGAATCGTAGAGTCGACCCAGCATCTGCTCCATCTGCAGCATCTGCATGGTGATTGAGTTCATGTCCATAGCGGCGGGAAATGCGGTGGGAGAAAAGCGGCGGGGCGCTAGCGGGCGGCGTCTGCGGCCCCAATCAGGGCCAGTACCGAGGCCCGGTCCTGCCGGGCCTGCTGCTGTTGGTAGGCCACGGCCCGGCACTTGTTGGTGTAGTAAGTCATCAGGTGCTGCTGTTGCTGCATGCGGTCGGCGATGCGGTTGATGAACTTGAGGCGCTGGGCGTCCGTCATCTGCGCCCGGTTGGTGGTCATGATGGTGGCCAGCTCGGTGATGAGCGACACGTTTTCCTGCAGCAGCACCTGGTACATGGTGGAAGCCTCGCTGACCTGCGCGGGCGTGAGGCCCCGGGTGCGCAGCTCGGTCACGCCGCTGGAAAACTGGGTAATCATGGCCGCCTGGGCGTCGTAGATTTCCCGCACCCGGCGGTAGTTGCGCACGCCGGCGCTGATTTGCAGCAGCGAGCTATACCACTGCGCGTGCAGGACCTGGGTTTGGTCGGTGATGCCCTTGATGGCCGTGCTGAGCTGTTTGATGTCGCCGGCCAGCACCTTGGCCCGGCCTTTCAGCGTGGTCGATACGCCTTGGTGGAGAATCTGCTTGCGCGAGATTTGCTCGGAGATGGGCGCCGATATCACCGTTTGGGCCCGCGCCGGCCGGGCCACCAGGCCCAGCAGCGCCAGCAGCACGAAGAAGGAGATAGTTTTCATCGGCAGCGGGTGGGGTTAGCGGGCACTGGCGCCCATGAAGGATAGAAGGGTCTGGCGGTCCTGCTCGATTTGTTGGGCCGCCCGCAGTTGCAGCATGTTGCGCCGGGTGAAGTAGCTGACCAAGCCCAGTTGGTCGGTGATTTTGGCGTCCAGCTGGTCGATGAATTCCATGCGCTCGGCGTCGGTCATCTTGAGCATGGCCGGGCTGACCACGGTGCGCAGGTCGGCCACGGTGTTGGCGCCCTCGGCCAGCAGCTGGGCGTACATGCTGGTCATCTGCGTGAGCTGCTGGGGGCTGATGTAGGGCGAGGTGCGCAGCACGTTGATGGCATCCGAGTACTGCTGGATAATCTGGGTTTGCTTGGCGTAGATGGAGCGCACCCGGCGGTAGTCGCGCACGGCGGCGCTGACCTTGAGCAGGCCGTCGTACCATTCTTTGTGCTGCTCCAGGTTCTTGCGGGCAAAGGTTTTGGTGAGCTCCTGCTCCTTCACCCCGAAGGCTACCAGCTTGTTGGCCGCGGCTTCCAGCCCCTTCATGGTCTTCTGCAGGCCGGTCTGCACGGCGCTTTGCCCTTCCAGCAGCGGGGCCGATACCACCAGCTGGGCCGAGGCCCGGGTAGCACTCAGGCCCAGCAGAGCCAGGCTGAGGAGGATGATTTTCTTCTGCATGGGCGGCACGTTTGCGTGGTGGTTGGCTTACTGATTCCGGGTTTGCGGGTGCAGCAGGTACTTCAGGTGCCGCTCGGCTGCGAAGCGGGCCTGGCCGGTACCGCCCTCAAAACCCAGCAGCGTGGGCAGGGCCTGCGTTGCCGTCATGTTGGGCTCCTTGGTCAGGGCCAGCAGCATCGTGGCCACCGTTTCGCAGCGGCCGGCCAGGCCGTTCCAGGTAGCCACGTCTTCGGGCTGCACCCGGGGCAGGCCCCGTGAGCGGGCTACCGTGCGCAGCACGTAGCGGTAGCGGGCCCAGCCGTTGCGTACCACCGGGTGCTCCTTCACTGAGGCGTCTAGGTCGCTGCCCTGCCAGGCCGCTACGAACTGGGCGTAGCGCCGGGCCGCCGCCTTGTCGGCCGGGTCTGCGGTGGGCAACGCCACTAGGCTGTCGGCCAGGGCCTGCGCGGCAGCTACCTCGGTGGACGCAGGTACCGTTGCATCTGCCGCAGGGGTCGTCGTAGCCGGCGAGTCGGCTGGGGATTTATCGCTGCCGCAGCTGCTGAGCAGCGCCAGCGGCAGGGCCAGGTGAAACAATAGATTGCGCATCGTTTTTTCCCTTTTGTTGATGATGGTGTGCTCCCCTACCCTTCGCGCAGCTCGGCGGCGAAGAGCTTGATGGCCGTGGGCATGTCGCCGGTCTGGCGCAGCTTCTCGAACAGCCGCACTTTCTCGGTTTCCTCGGTGGTGTAGGTCACGTATTCTTCCTTCGACACCTCGATGGCGTACACCTTCGACACCACCCCGCCCAGCGAGATGAATACCTCGGTGTAGCGGCCCCGCGCGGGCTGGTTGTCGCGGTTGATGCTCAGCACTAGGTCCTTCTCCTTGGGCGTGAGCGAGAGCAGGGCCTGAATCTCCTCGAAGCGGTTGATGAACTTGCGCTGGTCGAGCAGAATCTTGCAGTCCGAGTTGTTGATGATGGCATCCTTGACAATCTCGTTGCCGATGATGTCGTCGATTTCCTGCGTGACCACAATGGCCTCGCCGAAGAACTTGCGCACCGTCTTAAATAGGTACTTGATGTAGGCGGCCATGCCGGGCGTGGTCAGCGCCTTCCAGGCCTCCTCAATCAGAATCATCTTCCGCACCCCCTTGAGCTTGCGCATCTTGGAGATGAAGGTTTCCATGATGATGAGCGTGACCACCGGAAACAGAATGGGATGGTCCTTGATGTTGTCCAGCTCGAAGACGATGAACGGGGCCTGCACCAGATCCAGCTCCTTATCGGAGTTGAGCAGGTAGTCGTATTCGCCGCCCCGGTAGTAGGGCCCGAGCACGTAGAGAAAGTTGTCGATATCAAAGTCCTTCTCGCGCACCTTTTCCTCCTCCAGCACTTTGCGGTAGGTGCCCTTCACAAACTCGTAGAACGTGTTGAAACTGGGCTGAATAGCCGGGTTGGCTTCGAGCATCACGTAATACAGGCTCACGGCTGTGGAGAGCGACACGTATTCCGACTGACTGACCGCTTCGTCGTCCTTTTTCCAGAGCGCCTGCAGCAGCGTTTTGATGCTCTCTTTCTTCTCCACGTCCAGCTTGCCCGAAATCAGGAAGGGATTGAAGGCAATGGGCGCATCCTCCTCGTAGGTGAAGTACACCCCGCCCACCAGCTCGCAGAGGCCTTTGTAGGAGTTGCCCGTGTCCACCAGCAGCACGTGGGCGCCCTGCTCGTAGTACTGGCGCACCATGTGGTTGGTGAAAAATGATTTGCCCGAGCCCGAGGGGCCGAGCACGAACTTGTTGCGGTTGAAGATGACCTGCCGCTTCATGGGCTCGTCGGAAATGTCCACCAGCACAGGCTTGCCGGTGAGGCGGTCGGAAAGCTTGATGCCCTTGGTGGCCCCGGTGGAGCGGTAGTTGGTCTCCGAGGCCCAGAAGCAGACGGCCTGTTCGATGAAGGTGTAGAAGGTCTCCTCGCTGGGAAAGTCGCCGGCGTTGCCCGGAATGCCACCCCAGTAGAGCGCGGCAATGTCCACGGTGTTCTGCCGGGGCTTGCAGTTCATCTGGTTAAAGGCGGCATTCACCAGCTTGCGCACCTCCGTCAGCTCCTCCTCGCTCCTACCCCAGGTCAGCACGTTGCAGTGCACCCGCACCGGGCGGCGCTTATGGGCAATCAGCTCGTTGAGAAAGGTGTGGTAGTACTCCACGTTGATGGCATTCTGCCGGGAGTAGAGCGAAAGGGAGTTGAGCCGGTCCTTCTTCTGCTCGAAGGTCTTCACCGTTTTCTGGGTGTTATCCAGAAACACGTACTGGTTCAGAATGTGGCTGGTACCCAGCAGCAGCCCCAGTGGCGCGGCAAACGAGATGGGAAAGTCCGAGTATTCGGTGCTGTAGGCCTCGTAGCGGATGTCAGTTTCCACCGAGGTGGGCAGGTCATCGAGGTTGGCCACCGAGAACATCTGGCAGAAATCCTGGCCCACCTTCAGCCCGCCCGTCAGGTCCAGGTCCACCTGCAGGGCCTGGTCGGACAGGTCCAGCGAGAGGTACTTTTCCAGCAGCCCGGCCTTTTCCTGGGTGCCAGCCAGCTCATCGGAGGTAAGCCGGTGCGAGCGGATAAAGGGGGCGTTGGTAGGCCCCACCCCTTCCAGCGTGCGCACGAACTGACCCACGCTGTCGAAGAAGCTTTCCAGCACCTTCGTGTCGAGCATGTCCTTGGGCACGATGTGGCGGCGGGCCAGCAGCCCCGAGGTACTGCCCCAGTTGGGCCTCTCCGACGAGGTTTTGGTGATGTAGAGGTAGCAGAAGTGGTTGAGGAACGGCCGCTCGTTGAAGTGCCGCTCGTAGGCGGCGGAGAGCAGCGTGCGCTCGGCCTCGAAGCCCGGCGCGTACTTGTCCTCCACGTACCAGTCCTGCTTGTGCACCACGCAGTGGTCGGGCAGCAGGCGCACGGCCTTCACGAAAGCGGCCTGCAGCTGGGCGTAGTCCTCGCGCGAGAGGGTAAAGATTTCCGGCAGCTCCAGCCGGAACGCCACCGTCACGTCCGCGTTTTTCGAGACGAGGCAGTCCTTCTCCACCTTGTAGATGGGCTGCTTAGATTCCAGGGAAACGGAGGGCAGAACCTTGTTGCTCATAGGCGGGAAAGCACCCGTGCCGGCCGCTACGCGCGGCCGGGCGGGTCCTGGTTGAGGCGTTGGAAAAGGCGGCTGTGCCGGTTGGTGATGTAGCGGGGCGAGGAGCGGCGGGCGGCGGCTTTCATCAACCCATGCTCGCCGAAGCGGCGGTTCAGGGCAAATACCCCGGCCCACATGCCGCCCCCGGCCAGAAAGGTGAGCAGCACGGTGAGTGCCAGCGGCACGCCGGCCAGGTAGCAGGTCACGAACAGGGCAAACACCAGCCCGATGCCAGCCACCAAAAAGTAGATGTTGCTGCCCACCAGCCCCTTGAATTCGACGGGCTTGTTGATGCCGCGATTAAGGTCGTAGACGGGCATGGTCGGCCGGCTTACAGGAAGAACGAGCGCACCACCGTGGCCACGATAACCAGGAAAATCATGGAGCCAAACCACGACACGGCGGTTTTCTGGGTGTCCTGGTCGCCGGAGTTCCACTTGCTGTATACTTTGATGGCGCCCACCAGGCCCAGTACCGCCCCGATGGCGTACATGAGCTTAGTGAGCGGGTCGAAGTAGCTGGTGACCTGCGTGGTGGCATCCTGGATGCCGGCCGTGCCGTTGCCGGCCCCGGTCTGGGCGTAGAGCAGGTGCGAGCTAAGGAGCAGGGCCAGGATGGCCAGCGAGGTACTAAAACGCTTCTGGTTCATACGAATGGGAAAGAATGAGACGTGTGGGTATGGGTGGGCCGGGCTCTACAGCTCGTCGGCCCCGAACAGGGCGGCCAGCTCGGCCTGGTATTCTTCCAGGTGCTGGGCCATTTGCTCGGCCAGGCAGCTGCCCTGCAGGCCGGCCGGGGCGGGCGGGTTCTGGCCCGCCTGCAGCAGGGCGATGTATTCGCTGACTGATTCGGCGGCCACCAGCCGCGGCGCGGGCCCGGCGGTGATGATGTCCAGCGGGGAGGCGACCGGCTCCTCGAATGAAGCCAGCGGCTCGTAGCTCACCAGCAGCCGCTGCTGAAGCGCGGGCTCGGCGTCGAGTAGTTCAGCGGGTTGGTCGACGGCCGCCGGCGGGTCCGCTTCGGCGTGGGCTTGGCGCCGCACCAGTTCGGCCAGGCGTTCATCGGCCTGATCGGGGGCTTCGGTCCGGGTCTGGTCCTGCGCCGCGGCTTGTTCCTCAGCTGAGGCCGAAGCAGCATCCATGGGCGTACTGTCGTCGGCACTCTGGTCCTGGCCGGTGGCCGTGGCGGTGGAGGCTGGTAACTGGCCTTCCACTACCGATTCGGTGGCCGGGGGCAGGTTCTCGGCGGCGCCTTCCTCCTCTACCGTAGCTTCCGGTGCTGCCTCCGTGGCAGCCGGTTGCGGTGGCGCAAAGGCCGAGGTCGGGCGCACCAGGGCGGGCGGAGCCGTGACAGTGGCCGGAGTGCTGCCCGCGCCGCGCTTACCGAGTGCGAGTAGCGGGGCGAGTTCGGCGCGGTAGTAGAGTAACCCGACTATCAGGTAGTAGAGCAGAACCACGACCAGCATAAACAGGCCAAACTGGCTCCAGGAGTAAGCGCTGAGCATCGGCAGAAATCAAGCGTGGCACCTCGGGTCGGCCGACCTGAGCGTGGGCGTGCCAAACCGAGGTTTGACTTGTGCAAACATATCCGGCCCCAAAACCCGATTAGTAGAAAGTTGACGAACGGTTAAAATCGGGTGGTGAGGTGCAGCGACTCCACACGAATGGAAGTCCTTTCCTGGCCGTTTTCGCGCTGAATGGCCTCATCTCTGCTGCCTCCCATGGACCTGACCAGCCCCGGCACGATGTGCTCTGGGCTAAGCAGGGCCCCGTTATTCTCCCAAGCACAACAACCCACCGGAGAACAAGCCAATTGGCCCGGTCCCCGGTGGGTTGTAGCGGCCCACATAGGAGCTCACTTATTAGAGTCGTTCGCGGATTAGTTGCCGCAGGTGGTGGATGAGTTCGGTCCTGCAGGCTTCAGTTTCTGCCATAACGGTATCCGCTGGCAGCCCGGCCGCAGTCAATACCTCTTCAAACTCGCCCAGCCGGGCATTTGCCACATCCATGGCTTTGGAAGCGGCCAGCTTATAGAGGTTGCTGGTGAGTTCATCCAGCCGGTCCGGCCCCTGACTGCCGTTGCTGAGCCCGGCCTCGTTCATTACCTCATCCAGCATGGCCTTGGAGGTTTCCAGGTGCGCGTGGCGTTCCTCGGGTGTTTTCATTGATTGGATAGAATGGCGTAGATACCAGCCCGAAGGTAAACTACTGACAGTCGCCGGCCAGCCGGGCATCAGAAAACGGGGATAGGGGTGTGGCAGGACTACCCTACCAAGTGAATGCGGCTCTTTAGCTCGTCCTTGCAGGAACGGCTCACCGGCACGTATTCGGTACCCAGCAGCACACTACTTTCCTCATAGGCCTGCACGTGGTCCAGGTTTACGATGTGGGAGCGGTGGGTCTTGAAAAACTGGTCGGGCAGCTTTTGCTCCAGCTCCTTAAGGGTGGAGTCAAACACAAACCGCTCCCGCACCGTGTGCAGGCGCACGTAGTTCTGCAGGGCCTCGAAGTAGAGGATGTCGCTGAGCAGCACTTTGACGTGGCCCGAACCTTTGCGCACGAACAGGTAGTCCTTGAACTTGGGGCAGCGCTCGGCGGGACCCAGCACCTCCGTGCCGGCGTCGGCCGTGTCCAGCACTGGCCCCACCGGCCCGGCCTCGTAGGCGTTGAACAGGGCCAGCTCAATCTGTACCCGCAGCGAATCATCGGTGAAGGGTTTGACCAGAAAGCCGTAGGGCTGGGCCAGCTTGGCCCGGTTCAGGGTGGCCGAGTCGGAGCGGGCCGTCAGAAACACCACCGGCACGGCAAACTGCCGCCGCACAAGCAGCGCGGCCGCAATGCCGTCGCAGTCGCCGGCAATGTTGATGTCCATCAGTACCAGCTCCACGGGCTGGGCGGCCAGTACACTCAGCGCTTCGTCGCTGTTGTCCACGGGCGGCAGGGGCGTGTGGCCCAGCCGGACCAGGGCGCGTTCAATCTCGGCGGCAATCAGCAGTTCGTCTTCAACAATGAGGATGGTAGCCATAGAGTGGAATAAGGGACGAGGCGAGGGGCCGGCATCAAACGCTGGCCACGGTAACCTGGGTGCCCGTGGGAAGAATGGGAGCGGTCGACACGCTGGCTTTTAGCTGTCGAGCTAGGGTATTCACCAACTGCAAGCCCAGCGAATGAGTTTCGGGCACAGTTCCCGCCGCTGGTAAGCCCGCCCCGTCATCCTGCACCGTAAGCTGGAAGCCGGCAGCAGTCTGTGCCAGCGCCACGTGCAGATGACCACGGTCCCGGTCCTGGAACGCGTGCTTGTAGGCGTTGGTCACCAACTCATTCACCACCAGGCCCAGGGCGCTGGCTTCTTTGGGGTCCATGACCAGGGGCGTCAGGCTGCTGCTCAGCTGAATGCGCTGCTGGGGCGTGGTAAGCGAGCGGTGCAGGGATTCCAGCAACTCGCCCAGATACTCGTTCATGCGCACCTGCGAGAGGTTGTCGGCCCGGTACAGAAACTCGTGCACCAGGGCCATGCTCTGGATGCGGGCTTGCGAACTGGCCAGGGCCTGCTGCAGTACGGGGTCGGGCAGGGTGCTGCGCTGCCAGGCCAGCAGGCTGCTGACCAGCTGCAGGTTGTTTTTGACTCGGTGGTGAATTTCCTGCAGCAACACTTCCTTCTCGGCCACGGCCCGGCAGTTGGCCTGGTTGGCCAGGGCCAACAGGGCTTTCTGCCGCCGCAGCCGCCAGTACAGGCCCCCACCCACGCCCACGGTCGTGGCAAGGCCGCCCAGCAGCAGCCAGAGTGAGTGCAGCTGGGCCCGCTGGCTGCGCTGTTCAAACTCAGCCGCCTTTTTCTGCTCGGTGAGCAGCTGCACGTCGTAGCGCACCTGCAGCTGGGCCAGGGCCTGCGCCTTATTGCCGTTGAAGAGCGAATCGCGCAGATCCTCAGCCCGGGCGTCGAGCTCATCCGCACGAGCGGGACGCTTCTGGTCGGCATAGGCCCAGGCCAGGCTGGAGAGGGCATCCGCTTCGTACTCGGGCATTTTCTCCGCGCGGGCCAGGGCCAAGGCCAGCTCCGCCGTCCGCTGGGCGGCCCGGGGCCGACCCTGCAGGCGGTACACGCGCGCCAGCGAAAGCGCCGAGCTGGCTGCCTGCGGCTGGTAGCGGTAGTGCTGCATGATGCGCAGGGCCCGCTGCATGTTCGTGGCCGCGGCCGCCAGGCTGGCCCGCGAGCGGGGCATCAGCTTGGCATACACTTCGCCCCGAAACTGGTACACGTAACCCAGGCCCCGGGCGTCGGCCGCGCGCTGCATGTAAGGCAAAGCCCGCGTGGCGTAGTGAAGCACCGAATCGTAGCGCTGCAGCACCAGGAAGGTATTGGCCAGGTTCAGCAGCAGGCCACCCCGCTCGCGGGGCCCTACCGAGAGGGTAGCGGCCTGCTGCCGGTAAGCCTGGCGCAGGTAGCGCAGGCCACCGGCCGCATCCTTGGTATCCACGGCCACCAGGCCCAGGCATTGGGTGAAGCGCCACTGGTCGCGGGGTCGGTGCGCACGAGTGAGTTCCACGCCCTGCTGGCTGTAGTGCATGGCGGCCACGTAGTCGGCAGCCCGCTCACAGTTTACCACCAGCTGATACAAGGCGTCGGCTGTCCCTGACCAGTCAAGCCGGCGCCGGGCAAACGTTACTGCCTGCTCTCCTACCCGGCGACCTTCGGCCACATCCTGGGCAAATAGCTTATCGCTTAATGCCAACAGCGCCTGAAAGCGAGCGGAATCTGGCAGCGGGGCGTGGCGCACCAAGGCCCGCAGCGAGTCGATGGTCTGCGGCGTCTTATTGGAAGATGGCGTCCGGGTGTTGGCCCGGGCGCCGGGGCTGACGAGTAGCAGGCCGAGCACGGCCCAGATAGCACCGCCCTTCACGCGGTAACGGATTGTGAGTAAGGTGATGACGGATATAAGGTTTGTGTAGACATAGCGGGGTGGTAGTAGAGCCTCTCCCCTCCCCCACCGTTAATGTGGAGTATTAGGAAAAGGCCAGAGCGGGAAACGGAACGGCCAGCTCAACCACAGAAGGTGAGCCGGCCGCTATACGTATGAAATAGCCCTGGGATACCAGGGCTGCCCTATTTTTTGGGTGCCATCATCTGGCGGATCTGCTTTTTCATCGCCTTCTGCAGCTGCGCTTCGTGCTCCTGCCGAAAGCGATTCAGAATGTTATGAATGATATCCGGGGCCGACGCGCCCCCGCCCAGGATAAAGCCGAGCTGGGTGAAATACTGCTGGTGGTCGGCCGTGATGCGGAGGGTGGTCGTTTTCTTCTCCGCCGAAGGCACGAACAGCTGCGCCAAGTCAAGCTCCCCACCTGCCGTGACCGGTGTGGCAACGGGCAACTCCTCGGCTTCCTCCCCGTCTTCTTCTTCCGGCGCGCTGGCCGGAGCTGGCGAAGGCAGTGGTGCGGGGGCGGCCGCGCGGGGCTCCTCCCCTACTGGTGCCGGCGCCGCTGCTGCGGGTTCTACCGCCTGAACGGGTGCCGCGGGTACGGCCGCCACCTCTGGCGCAGGCGTCGCCTTTTTTCCCGCTGGTTCCTTTGCAGCAGCGGGGGGAGCGACTTCAGCCGCGGGGGGCATCGACGGCGCGGCAGGAGTCTCCGCAACGGCAGCTGCGGATGCTTCAGCGGGCGCCGGTGCCGGCGCCACTGGCCGGGGGGCGTCGCCCATCAGGCTGAAAGCAGCAACGCCCGAGGTGAGGGCAGCAAGTTCACGCTGGCGCCGCTCGGCCGCGGCTTCTTTGGATTCAGTGGTTTTCTTGGCCATGGGAGCGGGCGTTATTTAGCGTTGTCGTCGAGGGTTTCAAGGGCAGCGGGGGCCGGCTGCTCGAATTCCGTGGGCGTGAAGTCAATGGTCTTGCCCGAGGGGGTAACCGTGCCCTTGCCGAGCACCAATTCCAGAATCTCCGTAATCAGGCTGCCCAGGCCGAGTTTGCCCAGCTCCTTTTCCGGCATAGGAAACATCGTGGAGCGCTTGTCCTTGATGCTGACCAGGGACTCCACCCGGCTGTTGAGCAGCGGATAGCCCTTTTCACGAAACAGCTCGGCGGTCTTCGTGTAAACCGTCCGCTTCTCCGCCTTGAGAAACTTGTTCCAGAAGGCGTAAAAGCCTGCCAGGTTGGATTCCGGCCGCTGCTTATGGGTGAAGTTGCCCAGAATGTGCATGTAGGACATCGTGGAGGCAATGGTTCCCATATCCGGCTCCATGGGCAGAAAGATGTAGTCTACTCGCTCTAGCAGTTCGCTCAACCCCACAACGTTGACCGTACCAGGCGTATCCACCAGGATAAAATCGAACTCTTTCTCGGCTAGGGTGTCAATCGCCTCAACGGCCTTTTCAACGCTCGAAATAGCAATCGGGTAAGGCGTTACCCCTTGCTTGATGAGCCGCTCCTGAAAAGCCACGTCGGATTGCAGAAGCTGCTGCTCGTGGCTGCGGTAGGCGTGCAAGGTGTTCTGCGGATAGTCGCAGTCAAGCATCGCCACTTTGTAACCGTAGAGATAGCAGAGCGCCGAGGCGACGTGCGTGCCGATGGTGGATTTGCCAGCCCCACCCTTCTGAGTGGCAAAGGCAATTACCCGAGTGTTTTTCATTAGGTGAGTGGTTTTAAAAAAGTGGTAGTCGGTTCATAATGCGTCAATGCTTCAAAGTTACAATGTGCCAATGAAGCATTGACTCTTTGCTTCTGTGCTTCAGAGCTTCTAACTGTTCAAGAGTCGCTGAAGCAAAGAAGCAAGGCATCAAAGATACATAGCCTCGTTGAATTATCGAAGTATAGAAGCAGACTGTCAGCGCATCAATACTTCAATGCTTCAATGAAGCATTGAAGTATGATTAAATTGAAGCGCCGAAGTAATGAAGCACTGAAGCAAAAAATAAAACTTTGAGAAACCTGCAGTGAAGCAATGAAGCAATGAAGCGACGAAGCAATAGTAACGTGGCAATTTTACAAGTAGTATAAAAGCTACGTGTGAAGCAATGAAGCAATGAAGCACCGATTCTTTGAAGCAGAAATTGCAGTAGATAGTAGCAATGTGTATTCAAATGTTCTGGTCCTTCATCACCAAGTTTAATTCGTGTTTTAAGTGCTTCATTGAAGCAAGGAAGCAATGATGCAAAGAAGCGCGCTAGTTATAGTCCTAGCCCCGTTCAACGTCCTCGTTCAATCCGTTCGTTCATCGACCAGCAAGCCATGTCATTGTCCGGACAAACTTCGTTTGCCAGAGTCAATGACACCGCCAAGTTCGCAGGCTCACATGGCTTGGCTTGCTAGGTCTAGCTGCTTAGATTTGCTTGAATGGTGAACATTACTATTCAGTAGCCATTCTTCACCAACCGCCGTAAATAGCTTATGGAATCAGAGAATCAAGATGAAACAACTGCCGAGTCTACGCGCACTTCACGCATTGATGTGCGCGTAAGTCCTGATGAGAAAAAGGAGCTGCAGGAGAAAGCGGCGGCAGCTGGTTATAAGAAGGTGTCAGCCTATTTGCGGGACGTTGGACGGGGGGTAGAGATAAAAGAAAGCGTCCCGGCAGAGTTGCGACGGCAGCTGGTTGGCATTGGTACTAACCTTAATCAGATTGCGCGTCTGGCACAGGCTGGTAAGTCGTTTAGCAACCATGAGGCGCAGCTGTTAGAGGCGCTGACCATTATTAGAGGCTACCTGATATGATTGCGAAAACAACCACGGGTAGCGACTTTGAGGGCGCGCTGACTTACGGGGCTGGGCAGCGGCAGGGGAGGGGTAAGGAGCCAGGGGAGGCGCCACTTTTAGTGGTCTCCAACGTAATTCCAGGAAGCCCGAAAGAGATGGCGCAGGATATGCAGGCCGTGGCGGCCCGGAGCAAGCGCGTGCGGAAACCCGTGTGGCATACGGTCCTTTCGTGGAAGGCCGGGGAAGCCGTGAGTCAGGCGCAAAAGGTGGCGGCGGCCAAGCGCTATTGTGAGTTGATGGGAGCACCGATTGATCGGCACCAGGTGGTCGTGTATGAGCACCGGGACAAGCAGCACGCCCACGTGCACATCTACCTGAACCGGGTGCCGATTGACGGCGGCCCGGCGTTGCGAACGGATAATAATTTTTACCGGCAGCCAGCCGTCACGCGGCAGATAAGCCAGGAGCTGGGCATGGACCCGCTACCCGAAAGGCGGCGTAGTTTGAAGACACTAGACCCCACCAAGGAGGTGGCGCGGCAGCGGGTAAGTCAGGCGCTGGCGCAGCTGCTGCAGCAGTCGGATAGGGAAGGGGAGCAGTGGCTGGCTTTGCAATTGCAAAAACTAGCCATCGAGATTCGCTACACCCACGACAAGGGCGGGGTATTGCGCGGCGTTAGCTTTGAAACGGAAGGAGTGGCTTTGAGGGGCCAGGAAGTAGGCTACAAAGGGGCGCAGCTGCGGGAGGCCCTGGCGGCATCCGTGAAGCCGGTTAGGGAGCCGGAAGCTGAGCGGAAGGCTCGTCCCGAGGTATCAACCACGCTGCCTCAGCCGGCGCCGCCTGTACGGCCGAAGCAAGTCCGCCGGAAGGGGCGTAGACAGTAGGGGCAGGGGGTGTCACCCTTCGTGTGCTGAGCGTGCATCTCACCGCTGACTTTGAACCGCTCGTCAAGTAATCCGTGCCAGAGGTAAGGCAGGGCGGTAAGTTGCTTGATTCACCAAGCGGTTCAAGCAATGGACGACGAAAAGGGGTTACGGAAAATCATGGAGTTTATGCGCCTGTTTGCCATCGGGCTGCTGGCTGTAAACATCTACTACTACTGCTTCGGATACTTCCGCTCTCTGGGCTGGACGACGGGAGTGGTGGAGCACCTGCTGGAGAGCTTCACGCGAAATACCTTTCTGTTCAAAGCCAGCTGGGTTAGCAAGAGCCTGGCCGTGGTATTCTTACTGCTCAGCTGCCTGGGCACGCGGGGGCGGGCTAACCAGGAGCTCAGAGGCCGGACGGTGGCGGGCTCCGCCGCGCTGGGGCTGCTGCTGCTCTTCGGGGCGGATGCAGTGCGCGGGCTGACGCTGGGAGCCGGGCTGACGACGGTGCTTTACACCGGACTGCTGACGGCCGGTTTTCTGCTGTTACTGAGTGCCGGCGCGTGGCTGAGCCGGCTGTTCAACAACGACTTGCTGAAGGACATCTTCAACAAGGAAAACGAGAGCTTCCCGCAGGAGGAGCGGCTGATGGAAAACGAGTACTCGGTGAATCTGCGCACCGAGTACTGGCTGCGCGGCAAGAAGCACCGCGGCTGGCTAAACGTGGTGAATCCGTTCCGGGCCACGATGGTGCTGGGCACGCCCGGCTCGGGCAAGAGCTTTGCCATCATCAACGAGTTTATCCGGCAGCACCTAGCCAAGGGCTTCTGCATGTACATCTACGACTACAAGTTTGACGACCTGAGCCGCATCTGCTACAACACGCTGCTGCGTCACCAGGACAAGTTCGATAGGCCGGTGGGCTTCTATGTCATCAACTTCGACAACCCGCGCAAAAGCCACCGCTGCAACCCGCTGCTGCCCGAGCTGATGACCGACATCGTGGACGCCTACGAAAGCGCGTCGACCATCATGCTGAACCTGAACAAGAGCTGGATTCAGAAGCAGGGGGACTTTTTCGTGGAGTCACCCATCAACTTCGTGGCGGCCATCATCTGGTTTCTGAAGCTGTTCGAGAAGGGCAAGTACTGCACCTTTCCCCACGTTATCGAGTTTCTGAGCCGCGACTACGAGGAGATTTTCCCGGTGCTGGCCTCGTACCCGGAAATTGAGAATCTGGTGAAGCCTTTCGTATCGGCCTTTCAGAAGGACGCCATTGAGCAGCTGGAAGGGCAGATTGCCAGCGCCCGGATTCCGCTGAGCCGGCTGGCTTCGCCCCAGCTCTACTGGGTGATGTCGGGCAACGACTTTACGCTCGACATCAACAGCAACGAGGAGCCCAAGGTGTTGTGCGTGGGCAACAACCCCGAGCGCCAAGCCATCTACGGGGCCGCGCTGGGCCTCTACAACGCCCGGCTGGTGAAGCTGGTCAACCAGAAGGGCAAGCGCAAGTCGTCGCTGATCATTGACGAGTTGCCCACCATTTACTTCAAGGGCCTCGATAACCTCATTGCCACGGCCCGCAGCAACAAGGTGAGCACCTGTCTGGGCTTCCAGGACTTCTCGCAGCTGGAGCGCGACTACGGGCAGAAGGAGGCCGAGGTCATCAAGAACACGGTGGGCAACGTGTTCAGCGGGCAGGTATCGGGCAATAGCGGCAAGTGGCTAAGCGAGCGGTTCGGCAAGATTCTGCAGCGGCGCCAGAGCCTGAGCATCAACATGCGTGAGACGAGCACCAGCCTTTCCACGCAGATGGACAGCATGATTCCGGCCAGCACCATTGCCAACCTCACCCAGGGTAATTTCGTGGGAGCGGTAGCCGACAACTTCGGCGAGGAAATCGACCAGAAGGTGTTTCACGCCCGCATCCAGGTAGACGTGAAGGCCGTAGCGGCGGAAGCCAGCGGCTACCAGCCCATCCCTGATATTACCAGCTTCATCAATCCGACTACGGGCAAGGACGAGGCCGAGGAGATGATTAAGGCCAACTTCAACCGGGTGAAAACGGACGTGAAAGAGCTATGCGCCCGCGAGCTGACCCGCATCAAGCAGGACCCAGCATTGCGCCATCTGATTAAGGAAAAGGCCGAGCAGTAGAATCATTTATAGTGCGGTGGTGGGCCTGCCTGAGGATGCCGTTCGTGTACCCAGCCGGCACCTTACCCCCCCAATTCTGACCACTCGTCAAGTTTCTGCTCCGCGCCTAGTGGTGGCCGATAGGTTTGCACAAGTCGAATTCCGGGCTGCCCGGCCCCGTGCTAAGCGGTCAGGGTGGCTTTTTCCTTCCTCTATTTCACTTTCCAATGGCTGAGCAAGATGACGAGATGACCCCAGCGTCGTTGCCCCAGATAAAGGCCAGCGACGCAAACGAATCTTTGACTACTGGGCAGGCGCAAACCCCGCCGCTACCCGTACCCCAGGCCGAGGAGGTGGCCCTACCTCCAGGCGTTGCGCCGGCCGGGGATACAGCTCCTGCGGCGTTGACACCCGATGAGCAGCCGAGCAAGGGCCCGCAGGCGCAGACCACAGCGGTAAGGGAGGGGCAGGAGGCCCCCACTGCCGACCCTGCTACCGATGCAATGGCTACAGCGCCCGTGGGCGAATTGCGCATCACCTGGCAGCAGAAGGGCGATGAGGTAGCCCCGCTGCTGGAAATGCGCGCTTACCTCGACCAACTCCGGGAAGCCGGCGTGGCCGTGGGCGCACTGCAGTTCGAGCGTAACCCGGCGGGCAAACTCACGGGGGGCTTTGCGGTCAGCTACGACCCCGAATCCAACAAACTGGGTCAGCTGGAGGCGACATTACAGGGCTTCCGGCAGATAGGGAATGGCGTGGGCGTGATGGAAAACCCGGAGCAGGCGGCCGCCCGCCGGCAGGAGGCGGGCTACGATGACAGCTATGAGCCCCCGCGCAGCAAGCAGGTGCGGCAGGCATTCGGCGCCGGGCAGTGGGACGCGCTGAGCGCCCAGCTCGCGGCCGTGCCCAAGCACGCGCTAACCGTCCCGGAGCAGGGGCAGCAGGCCGCAGCCGAGCAGCGCGTGCAGCAGCTGGCCCAGCAGCAGGGCAAGACCACCGAGCAGGTGCTGCGCGACGGGAAAAGCATTTTTGACATTGACACCAGCGGCAACCCGGCGTCAGCCTTTCTGAAGAACTTCTACGCCCATCTGAACGGCGGCCCAAAGACCCGGCAGCACCTGGAAGTGGACTACGAGCAAACCCGCCAGGATTTGCAGGCGCGCCTGCTTCGCAAGGCAGGTACTGCCCAGGCGGAAGTTCTGCCCGACCAGGCGCCAGCTGCCCTAGGTGCCCACGCAGTGGCCGTCGCCGACGCCGGCAAGCCGGCTCCGGCCGAGGTGGTAGCCCCGCCGGCCCCCAGTGCCCCGCCATTCCAGGCCAGCGACGTGCCGCAGCAGGTGCTGGCTTCGCTGGGCCTGACCCTGCAGATGCTGGAGCAGAGCGGGCAGCTGGAAAAGCTGCTGAGCGGGCGGCAAACCGACCTGCTGGCCATGCAGGTGACGGGCCGGCCGGATCAGGACCCCGTTCGGTTTGCGGGGAAGATGGTGCTGCGCCGCGAAGCTGACGGCACGGCCACCCTGAAAATGGAGTTGCCCCAGGCCCGGTTGGTGATTCCCAATGAGATTGGAGGGCTGCCATTCACGCCCGAGCAGCGGCAGCGGCTGGAAGCCGAGGGCAACGCCGGCCTGCTGCGCGGCCTAAAGGATGAGCAGGGCCGCACCTACAACGGCTACGTGGCCGTGGATAAGACCATGAACAAAGTAGTGATTCTGCCCGAAGACAAGGTGACGCTGCACGATACTATTGCCGGCGTCAAGCTCACGCCCGAGCAGAGCCACGACCTGCGCGAGGGCAAAGTCGTGGCCCTGGCCGGCATGGCCAGCGGCGACGGTGGCCGGCAATTCGACGGCACCGTGCAGGTAAATGCTGCTAAGGCCTGCATCGAGGTGCGCCCCGCCGCGCATGAGCTAATCCAGCGCCAGGCGCCGCAGGTGCAGCAAGCGGTACCGGGTGCTACCAAGACGGTGGTGGCCACGCCGGCCAAGGAGCAAACGACGCAGGTGAAAACCCGGGGGCCGCGCCACTAAGCGGGCCAACTGCTTCCACGCCATCATCTATTCACCCCAAGCCCGGAAGCTCTTTTCCGGGCTTCTTTTTTCTGGGCTGCCCCCGGTCTAACCCATCCCCAAGCCATGGAACACGAGCTGACTTTTCAAAAAATCAAGGAGCGGGTGGAGTTGCCCGAGCTGCTGAGCCATTTCGGCTACACCCTGAAAAAAGGCGAGCAGTTGGGCCGAGGCAAGTGGCATGTATTCGAGGGCGACGATACCCTGGTCGTGTTTAAGGGCCGGGGCGGTGACTGGATGTATTTCAACGCCCAGGATGACCGCGACAAGGGCAGCGTCATCGACTGGATGAAGAACCGGGTAAGCTCGGGACGAATTGCTGGCATTGCCCAGCTGCCGGGTCGTACTCTGTGGCAGGCAGTCAACGACCACTTCCGCGCCTACCTGAGCCTGCCCGAGCCGCAGCGGCCCCGGCTCGATTTGCCACCTATTGCCGAAACCGCGCCCGGCGAGAAGTTCCACAGCATCTTCACTAAGGACTGCCGGCCGCTGGAAGACACCACCTACCTCGAAGGGCGGGGCATCAGCCTAGCTACGCTGCGGCACCCGCAGTTCGTCGGGCGCATACTCAACCACCGGCACACCGTGCAGCGGGCCGGGCTGCCGCCCAAAACCTACGTCAACACGGCCTTCCCGGCCTACCACGAGGGGCGGGTAGTGGGACTGGAACTGAAAGGCGCAGGCTTCAAGGGGCAGGCGCCGGAAAGCCAGTTTTCCCGCTCCTTGTGGCTGAGCCGGCTGCCCGAGGGCCGGCCGGCGGCGGTGCTCGTAGTCAGCGAGTCAGCCCTCGATACGCTTTCCTATGCGCAGCTGCACCCCCAGGAAAGCGCCCTCTACGCTTCCACCGCCGGCACGCTCACCCAGAATAAGATTTTCGAGTTGAAACGGCTGCTGCGCGAGGAGCAGATTCCGGCCATCCGGGCTGCCTTTGACAATGACACCCAGGGGCACCATTTCGACACGCGGCTCTTGGCAGGCCTGGCCAGCGACCAGAATCCGATGAAAGTGGTGCGCGAGCATGAGCACCAACTGACCGTCGAAATCGTGGCGCCCCAGCCGGCCGGCGTGCAGGCATTGAGCCGGCGGCTGCAGGCTTACAACGAGCAGACGAGTCAGCAGTTCAGTCAGGCTAATGGAGCCCCCGGTACGCCGGCCACGAGCCCGACCCTGCGCGATGAGCTAATACACTCTCAGAAGCTGGGCGCCCACACCTACCAGTTTCACCTGCCCATGAGCCCGGGGGCGCTGCACGCCTTCAATCAGGCGGCCAGCCAGACGCTGGCCTTCGAGCACCGGGTGGAACTCGTGAAAAGCCAGGGCAAGGACTGGAACCAGGATCTAAAGCAGGACCAGCTGCAGCAGGTGGTGCGGCGCGAGCTGGGTGACGTGGACGAGGACCAATACGGCTTCGGCCAGCAGCACTGGGACAATCCGGAAATAAGTGGCAGCGGGAAGATTGCCCAGCTGCACCAAGCCCAGGCCGAGGCCCGGACCCAAGGGGAGCGGCTGCTAGTGGTAGAGTTGCGCGAAAGCCGGGACGAAACGGCGCTGCTGCCCACCCTGCGCGAAAATCTGGAGCGCATCGGCCTGCACATCGACCACGCCACCCGGCAGCCGCCCGGTGTAGCCCGCGAAATACTAACGGAACTGACCCTGCGCTACCCCGTTCAATCACCCCAGTTGCCGGCCATCAGCGACGCAGTGGATGCGCTCCGGCAGAATCCCCGGGTCACGGTGGTAGAATCCGGGCAGGACGCGGTGGAGCGCCGGCAGCTGGCCGCCGCCCGGGAGCAGGAGCGCCAAGCTGGCCCGCCATTGCGGCCCAGTGACTCCCCCGCCCGTGATCAGGCCCGTCAGGACTTCATCGAGGCGGCGCGGCAGGTAGTCCGCGAGCTGCGCGTGTGCGCCGCCGGCTTGGAGGCCGCCCGGCTGCAGGAAGTCAGCAAGCAGCTGCTGACCCGGCCGGCGCTGACGGGTATCAACCAAGAGAATGTCGCAAGGGTTCTGGCGGTGGTGGATACGCTGGACACGCTGAAAGCCAGCCCCGCCGTACTGCAGTTGCGCCAAGCGGCGCAGCTGCTACATGCGCCCAAGCCCCCAGTTCCGGAAAACCGTCCCCGGACCAGCCCCCGGTGGTAGGGGTTGCCAGGTGCCGGGCGTCGAGAAGTTCACTAGCTAACGAGGCAGGCTAGTTGCAGAAGCATTGACTGCTATCCGACACTCTTCAATTTCCCGCTGCCGCATCCGGAAGCGTAGCCACCCGGTGAGCAGCACAACGCCGGCAGCACCAACCGCCCAGTAGCCCAACGACCCGGCGCGCACCGGATGAAGCTGAATCAGGGCCAGACCGAAGCCCAGCATAGCCAGACTGGTGCGCACGTAGGTGAGAAACGTACGCTCATTGGCCATGCGGGTGCGGGCCGCGGCCAGGCCCTGCTGGTCATAGTTGGGCGGTAATGAAGGAAATGCAGGCATGCGGAAGCAGTAAAGCGGAGGCCCGGGCTACCCCGGGCATTATACCACTACGAACGTCGCGTGCGGATGCACAACCATGGGCCGGTGCTGGGTTAAGTATGCCCGCATAACGGCCACTATATGCTGCCCGGTTTTGCGGCGGTTGCGGCCATACTGGAGCGGTACGCCCTGTGAGGTGATATACGCGGCCTTATAGGTCCGTTCCGGATCCAGAGGCTGGTCTTTTATAAACACGGTTTGCAAGCGGCTACCCTTGGGGTTCTCAGCTTTGAAGTACGCTTTCAGTCCCAGGGCCCGCTTTACGTAGCCGCCCATCTGGTGCAGCGGGTCCTGGCTGTAGGTGCCCTCGAGGTTCTTCTCCAGCATCTGGCGCAACTCCGCGCCACTGAGCTCGACCGTTTCAATCTCCGGGTCCATCGGCACCAGATCGTAGAGGTCGTTGAGCTGCACCGGGCCGGGGGGAATGGGAGCACCGTAGCGCCAGCCGTTGGAGAAGTACAGGTCGGCGGGCACCAGCGCCCGGATGCTGGCCAACAGAAAATCGTCGGCCGGGCATTCCACCGACGTGCCCCGGTGAAGCCCGGTGGCGGTGACGCCCACCACCTCACGCAGGCTGGCATAGGGCAGCAGGGCCGCGTCGATGCGCGCCTGCAGAGCCGGGTCGGGCGTCAGGTCCGCGCTGACTTCCCGCAACTCATGGTCGTAGGCGGTGACGCGGCCGTTTTCCACGGTGAGCGTGAGGCGGCCGACAAAGGAACCGTGGGCCCCGGACTGCATTACCAGACAGTCGCCCGCGCGGAAGGGCTCGTAGAGGCGGTTGTGGGTGTGGCTGCTCAGGCACACGTCCACGCCGGGGTGCGCCTGCAGCAGGGCCACGTCCTGGGGGAAGCCGCAGTGAGAAAGCAATACTACCAAGTCGACGCGCTCCGGGCCGCGCAGTTCGGCCACGTAGCGGGGTAGCTCCGCCGTGCCATCGGTGAAGCGCAGGCCCTCACCGAAATGGGCCGGCATGGTCTTGTCGACGATGGGGCAGGCCAGGCCGATGACGCCCACGCGTAGGCCAGCCGTTTCGTAGACCTGATACGGCGGATACACCAATTCGCCCGAGGCTTTCTCATACACATTGGCGGCCAGCAGGGGGTAATTCAGCTGCTTAACCAACTGGCGCAGCCGGTCTGGTCCATAGGCAAAATCCCAGTGGGCCGTCATACCGGCCACGCCCAACTCGTTGAGGATGGGCACCAGAATCTCGCCCTGTGTATCCACCACCGGCCGGGTGCCGTGAAACGTGTCGCCCCCGTCGAAAAGCAGATTTTCCGGGTACTGCTGGCGCCACTGCTGCAGCAGGGTGGCAATGCGGGCGTAGCCTCCGCAGGGACGGTACTCAGGGCCGGTGGGCCCGTAAAACAGCTCCTGGTGCAGAATCAGGTAGCCGTGCACATCATTTAGCTGGAAGAAGGAGAGAGTGGTAGCCATAAGGTGGGAAAGGGTGAGTTAGGGAGTTGGCTGGCAGGGATACCCCGCCTATCGGCCAGACCTCGGCCGATAGGCGGGAATGCTGACTAACGTGAAACGGTTAGGCTTTGCCGGCCAGAATTTTGTTCCAATACAGCCACGGCAGAGCGTAGCGCTTGAGCAGCCACATGGAAAACCGCTCCTGGGCCTGGTCGATGGGGAAGCTGGGGGTAGGGTTGTTGTCGTAGTCGAACTCGGCCAGAATTAGCTTGCCGTAGCCCGTTACCAGCGGGCAGGAGCCATAGCCGTTGTAGGGCGGGTTGCCGGCCAACTGCTGCCCGCGCAGCAGCGACAACAGATTTTTAACCACCACGGGCACCTGCTTGCGCACGGCCGCGCCGGTTTTGGCATTGGGCGTGGAGGTGGCGTCGCCCAGCCCGAAGATGTTGGCGTAGCGCACGTGTCGCAGCGTGTGCTTGTCCACGTCCACCCAGCCCAGCGGGTTGCCGGGCACGGCCAGGGGGCTGTTCTTGATGAAATCCGGGGCGCTCATGGGGGGCACCACGTGCAGCAGGTCGAAGTGCTTGGTGACCTCACCCACCACCTGACCGTCCTTATACACGTCATACACCGCTTCGCGCTGCTCCCCGCGGATTTCCTTCAGGTTGTGCAGAAAGTCGGTCTTGATGCCGTAGCGGTTGACCACCTTTTGCAGGGCATCGGCGAAGACCTTGACCCCAAATAATACCCCACCGCCGGTTGTGAACCGCACATCGGCTTTGCGGAGCACGCCGCGCTTGCGCCAGTTGTCACTGGCCAAGTACATGATTTTCTGGGGCGCGCCGCCGCACTTGACGGGCGTGTTCGGGGCCGAGAATAGGGCCGTGCCGCCCTGGAAATTCTTCACGCACTCCCAGGTGTAGGGGGCCAGCTCGTAGCCGTAGTTAGAGCACACGCCGTTCTTGCCCAGCGCTTCTTTAGCCCCTTTAATCTTGTGCCAGTCCAGCTGAATGCCCGGGGCCACGATGAGGTAGTCGTAGCCCAGGCGCTGGCCGCTGGCCGTGACTACCACGTTGACGTCGGGCTCGAAGGAAGCCGCCGCGTCCTGCAGCCAGGTAGCGCCCTGGGGAATGAAGTCGGCCTCGTTGCGCTCCGTGTCACGGATGTCATAGGCCCCACCGCCTACCAGCGTCCAGGCCGGCTGGTAGTAGTGCTTGGCGCTGGGTTCGAGGATAGTGACGTGCAGGCGGCGGTCAGCGAGCAGCAGCTGGGCGGCCACCGAGAGGCCGGCGTTGCCGCCCCCGATGATGAGCACTTGGTGATGGGAAGCAGGGTGTACGTGCATGGCGTCAGAAACTTGGGAAGTGGGAAATGGCAAATTGGGTAGTTACATGAACCTGGGTAAATAGGATCATGCTTTCACATGATTGAGGCGAGGATAGCATGGCGGAGCAAAACCCGCCCGAGAGGGGGAAGATGGTTAGCAGGCTCGCGCAGGCCTAGTAGCTGGCCTCATCCAGGCGCACCTTGCCCCGGAACACCCAGAATACGAAGCCAGTGTAGGTAGCCACGAGCGGGATGCCGATGGCGGCAATGGTGAGCATAATGCCCAGCGACTTGGAAGAAGAGGCTGAATTGTAGATGGTCAGGTTCCAGGCCGGATTGAGCGTGGACCGCACCAGCACCGGAAATAGGCCCGCCGCCACCGTCAGCAGCAGCAGGGCAGCGATGGAGCCCGAGCAGAGAAAGGCCGCGAAGTAGCGGCGGCGCCGGATCAGCCAGCCAATGCTCAGCACCAGCCCGAGCGTGAGCAGCGGCACGGCAAACAGCCAGGGCTGAGCGCGGAACACGGTGAGCATGTGGGGCACGTGCCAGAGCGTGGCCACCGACAGCACCAGGTACAGGGCCACGAACACCCGCAGGGTCTGGCGCACGATGAGCGTGAGGCGGGCAAAAATGCGGTTCTCGGTCTTAAGCAGCAGGTACACGGCCCCGTGCTGGGCAAACAGCGCCGCCGTGGTGGCACCTACCAGCAGGGCGTAGGGGTTCAGGAAGGTCAGCCAGGAGCCCTGAAACTCCCGATCTGCCCCGATGGGCAGGCCCTGGATGAGGTTGCCCAGCACCACGCCCAGGCTCAGGGCAATGACCACGGAGGCCACCGAGTAGCTCCAGTCCCACATCGAGCGCCACCACGGCATGGGCTCCTTGCTGCGGAACTCGATGGAAATGGCCCGGAAAATCAGCGCCACCAGAAACAGCATGAACGGCACGTAGAAGGCAGAAAACACGGTGCCGTACACCACCGGGAAACCCGCGAACAGCGTACCTCCGCCAATCACCAGCCAGACCTCGTTGCCGTCCCACACGGGCCCGATGGCGTTTAGAGCAATGCGGCGGCTTTCCTCTTTGCGCAGCAGCAGGTGCACGGCCCCGGCGCCCAGATCAAAGCCGTCGAGCACGGCATAGCCCGTAAATACGGCCCCGACTACTAGAAACCACCAGGTAGCCAAGTCAAGTCCTTAGAAGGTTGCCATAGCTGGTGGGGGTTAGAGGTCGGACACGTTGCGGAGCGCGGCGGCGGAAATGCCCGGCGCGTCGTGGGAAATGACGGGGTTGTTGCGCTTGGAGGCCGGGGAGAGGTGGTGGGCCTCGCTGAGCTCCTCCTCGTCGGGGCCGTGCTGAATCTTCTTATTGAGCAGGTACAGGAACAGGGCGAAGAGCAGGGCGTAAACCAGTGTGAACAGAATCAGGGAAAACCACACCTGGCCCGCCGTCACGGCCTTGGACAGTGCGTCGGAAGTGCGCAGCAGCCCGTACACCACCCAGGGCTGGCGGCCCACTTCGGCCGAGTACCACCCAAGTTGGTTGGCGAGCTGCGGCAGCAGCACGGCCGACACAAATACGCCCAGCAGCCGGGGTAGCACAAGAGTAAGAACAGAAATTCCCGCTAAGGGTCTTTCGGGGTATAATTTTTCAGCTTGGACTGGTAGTCGGAAAAGGGGGAACCACCTCTAAGGGTGCCAGTTTATGGCATAGCGGATATTGGGGGGAGGGCTATAGCGATTCATCATTCAGCTTTCTCGTAAGGGGTGGCCCGGCCATTTTCCCGATGCGCTGGGAGGTTGCCCAGCGACTGGCCCTGCTCGCGGCCGAAGCGCAGGTGCTTGGCCTGGCCGATGACCTGCGCCGAGTAGATGCCCGTGTGGCCCGAAACCAGGTAGGCCGTTACGCAGGCCAGCGCCAGGTACACCCCGGCGTGGGTGCCGAACAGTTCCAGGCCCATCAGCGTGCAGGCCAGCGGCGTGTTGGCCGCGCCCGCGAACACGCCCACGAAGCCCATGGCCGCCAGCAGCGCCACCGGCAGCGGCAGCACCAGGGCCAGCGCCGAGCCCAGCGTGGCCCCGATGAAAAACAGCGGCGTGACCTCGCCCCCCTTGAAGCCACAGCCTAAGGTGAGGGCCGTGAGCCCCAGCTTAAGCAGGAAGGCCTGCGGTAGCGCCGGGGTCTGAAACGAGGCCAGGATGGTGGGCACGCCCAACCCGATGTACTGGGTGGTGCCCAGCGCGAAAACCGCCAGCGCCACCAGCATCCCGCCCACCACGGGCCGCAGCGGCGGGTAGCCGATGCGCTTGAACCCGTCGGTAATCCGGTGGGTGAGTGTGGCAAAGCCCCGGGCCGTAAGCCCGAACAGCAGGCCGCAGCCCAAGGTCAGCCCCAGCCCCAGCGGCGTGAGGGGCAGCGCGTTGAGTTCGGGGTAGTGCGCGTGGCCCACGCCCCAGGCCCGGGTCACGAGGTCAGCGCAGACGGCGGCCAGGAAGCTCGGTACGAGGGCATCGTAGCGCAGGGTGCCCAGCAGAAATACCTCCAGCCCGAACACGGCCCCCGCCAGCGGGGTGCCGAACACGGAGGCAAAGCCCGCGCTGATGCCGGCAATGAGCAGCAGCTTTCGGTCGCGGGGCCGCAGACCGAAGAGGCGGGTGAGCTGGTCGGCCAGCGCCCCGCCCATCTGCACGGCCGTGCCCTCGCGGCCGGCCGAACCGCCGAACAGGTGGGTGACCAGCGTGCCGAACAGCACCAGCGGGGCCATGCGCAGCGGAATGCGGATGCGCGGGGTGTGGATTTCGTCCAGCAGCAGGTTGTTGCCGCGCACCACGCCTTGGCCCAGGTAGTGGTAGCTGGCCCCGACGACGAGGCCGCCGGCCGGCAGCAGCCAAAGCACCCCGGGGTGGGCTTCGCGCCAGGCCGTCACCCAGTCGAGGGCGACCAGGAAGCCCGCCGAAGCCGAACCCACGAGTCCGCCCACGGCGGCGCTAATCAGCAGCCAGCGCAACAGAAACAGCAGGTGCGGCGCGGGCGTCAGGGCCAGCGCAGGCCGCCGAAAGCGAGAAAAAGGAGAAGGGAGTGCCACGGACAACAGCAGGTAAAAGCCAACGAAAACCGGTTCCTCACCGGCTCGAAAGCCCGGAGGATGCGTAGGAATCATCAGCTCAACCCCGAAGCGTTGGCGGTTCACGGTGGAAATCCATCACCGAATTGTAGGGTAAAGATAGGTGTTTGCCCGGACACGTCCGCCGGCTTTACGCGCTGGGCGCGGGTGGTTGCGCAGCCGTCACGCTTCGCCGGGATGGCTCGTGGGCGGTGGGCTGACCATTACCCGCACGCGGGCCAGGTACGCGGCCACGGCCAGGGCCACGGCCGCCGCCAGCCCGAACGTGGGCAGCGGGCCAACCCATTGCCACACCAGCCCGGCCCCGGTGCTGGCCCCCAGCGCCGCCAGGCTGCTCAGGCCGGCGAAGGTGCCCAGCGCGGCCCCGGTATCGGCTTTGTTGCAGAGCGTGCTCACCCAGGCTTTGGCCACGCCCTCGGTGGCCGCCGCGTACAGGCCATAGAGGGCAAACAGCGCCCCGAACGCCCACCGCTCGTGGGCCAGGGCCACGCCGCCGTACACGCCGGCAAACACCAGTAAGCCGCCGACCAGCAGGCGGCGCGGCCCCAGCCGGTCGGCCAGGTGGCCCAGGGGCCAAGCGCTGAGCACATAGGTCAGGTTGTAGAGCACGTAAAGACCGATGATGGTAGGAGCCGACAGCCCGCGCTGCCGGGCCAGCAGCAGCAAAAACGCATCGGACGAGTTGAACAGGGCAAACGCGAGCAGTCCGCCCACCACCCGCCGGTAGGCGGGCGGGGCCTGCCGCCAGTAGCTGAAGGAGGCCCAGAACGGCATCACCGGCCGGCCCGAGGGCTCGGCCCGCCGCTCCCGCAGCGCGAAGGTGATGCCGATGGCTACCACCCCCGGTAAGAAGGCCCACCAAAACAGCGGCCGGTACTGGCCCGGGTGCGCGGCCAGCCAGCCCAGGGCCGCCAGCGGCCCCAACACCGCGCCCAATGTGTCCACCGAGCGGTGAAAGCCGAACACCTTGCCCCGGTCGGCGGGCGTGGTTTCGTCGCTGAGCAGCGCATCCCGCGCCCCGGTGCGCAGGCCCTTGCCCAGCCGGTCCAGGGTGCGGGCCAGCAGCACCCACCCGGGCGTGGCTAGCACCGCTAGTAAGGGTTTGCTGAGGGCGCTGAGCCCGTAGCCCCACTGCACAAAGGGCACGCGCCGGCCCAGCCGGTCGCTCCACTGCCCAAAATAACCCTTGCTGAGCCCGGCCACGGCTTCGGCCACGCCTTCAAGCAGGCCAATGAAGAAGACGGAAAACCCGATGCTCTGCAAATACAGTGGCATGACCGGATAGAGCATCTCGCTGGCCAGATCGGTGAACAGGCTGATGAGCGAGAGCAGCCAGACGGCGCGGGTAACGTAAGAAAAGCGAGAGGTGATACGGCGCATACGCGTGAAACAGCCGGGGCAGGAGCGCCCCGGCAGGAGAAAAAAATAAATTTAAAAAAAAGTGATTTCCCCTTGACAAACCCCGGGGTACCCGAAAGACCTTTGTCCTGTTCCTCCCCTGCTCCCCTGCCCATCTATGCTGACCCCCGCCGAGCGCAAAGTCGTCATGCAGCAACTCACGGCCCTTACCGGGCAACTTGACGGGTTGCGCACCTTGCTCGATGCCCCGGGTACGGGCCTGGACGTGTTGTTTCAGCAATTCCGGGCCGTGGAAGGGGTTGCCCACCGGGCCGTGGCGCAGGTGCTCGACGAGCTGTTCCGCAAAAAGCTGGCCCTGGCCCTGGTGGCCGCGCAGGACGCTTGCCCCGGCGCGTGCGACTACTGCGACCGGGTGGAACGCCTCAAGAAAGAGTTTGCCCACCTGGACTTGCCGCAGGTACTGAGTTATCTAACCGAATTTACTCCCGGCTCCTAACCAGAATTCACTTTGCTTAACTCCTATTCCTGGATGCTGCTCACGCCCCGCCCCCCTGCTTATTTGCTTGCCTTTGCGTCCGCAAGGACTGTTTTTTTCTCTTTCCCTCATTTCCTTTTTCCCATGAAACAGAAATTGTTTGCCCTGAGCGCTGGCGTGCTGCTTTTCGCTGGTTCGGTGCTGGCGGCCGGCACCGCCCCCCACGCGGCTACCAAGCCCGCCGCCCGCAAAAGCTGCCCCGTCACCAAAGACTGCCCGGCCAGCCTGTGCCAGCCGGTTGCCAAAGCCCCCACAACCTGTACGCCCCGCCCCGGCTGCTGCATGAAGTAAGCGTCCGCGCCCAGTCTTTTCCAAAGCCCCGCCCGCACCCTGCGAGCGGGGTTTTTTAAGTTGCAGCTGGCTCAGAGGGTAATTTTGAGCGCCATGTTGCCCACGATGCCATCGAGCGGGGCATAGAGCGGCCGGAACGTGGGCGCGGCCGGGGTGCCGAGCACGACGGGCTCAAACCGGGTCTGGCGCACGTCGAGGAAGTTTTCCACGTTGAGCACCACCGAAAAGTGTGGGGCAAATATCTTCTCGCCCAGCACCCCCAGCAGCCAGAAGCCGCGCCCCTGCCGCGTGCCTTCGCCCAGGTACTGCGGGCCGTTGTAAGTGCCTTCCAGGCCCAGGCGGAAGCTCTTTTCCTGCTCGTACACGGTGGTGAGCACCAGGCGGTGGCGCGAGACAAACGGCAGCTGCGCGGGTTGGCTCTGGTCGTAGGTCTGCTTGGTGTCGGTGAAGGTATACGCCGTGAAGAACTGCAGCCCCTCCACGCCCAGGCGCAGGTTCGTTTCCAGGCCCCGCGCCGTGACGGGCGAGGCCGCGTTGCGGAACTCGGTGATGCCCGTGGCCAGCTGCGCGGCGTCGGGAATCAGGGTGTGGTCGAGGCGGGTGTAGAACACGGCTTGGTTGAGCGAGATGTTCAGCTCATCGAGCCGGCCGCGCAGGGTCACGTCGGCGTTCAGCCCCCGCGAGGTTTCAGCGCGCAGCCCCTGCACATCGAGGGGCTGCACGTTCACGTAGGCCTGCTGCTCGGTGGCGCTGCTGAAGATAGTGGGCGCTTTGTAGCCGAAGCCGCCCCCGGCCCGCAGGCTCACGTGCTCGCCGGCCTTGTAGAGGGCCGAAAAGCGGGGCAGCACGAACAGGCCGTAGGGGCGCTGGTAGTCGGTGCGCAGGCCCGCCTGCAGCGTCAGGTTTTCCAGTACCCGCCAGTCGTCCTGCGCGAACAGCCCGTAGGTCTGGTACTGGTAGTCGCGGGCACCCGCAGCGGCCACGGCCGCCGTTTCGCGGAAGTCATCGGTGAGGACGTTGCCGCCGAGCACGGCCCGGTGCGTGCCGAGGGGCACCAGCAGCGACGCTTCGGAGTAGGTCGAGAGCTGCCGGCCGGCAAAGTAGCTGCTACCGGCCTCAATGCGGCGGGTAAAGCTGCTGACGCTGTTTTTCACCGTGAGTACCCGCTTTTGGCCCAGGTGGGTATCCAACCGGAGCTGCGTGCTGTAGCGGTCAGAGCGGTTGCGCTCGGTGTAGCCGGCCGTAGCCGGGTTGTCCAGGGCCGGCCGGTAGCCCCCGGCGCGGGTTTCCACGGTGGCATTCAGCCCAGCGTACAATGTAGTGGAATCGGAGATGTAGTAGAATAGGCGCGGGTTGACCGTCGTGGCCTGCACTTGGGGCAGGTCGGTGAAGTCGTCGCCACTCACGTCGCGGGCTTGCTGGGTGTTCTGCGTGGCCAGCAGCGTGAGGCCGAGCTGGCCGGTGCGGCCAGTGTAGAAGGCCGTCAGGTCGCGGCCGCCCTTCTGCGTCTGGTTGAGCAGTACGTTCAGTTCCGGCGTTTCGGTGGGCGCTTTGCTCACTAGGTTCACCAGGCCCGCAATAGCATCCCCGCCGTACAGGGCCGAGGACGCGCCTTTGATGATTTCCACCTGCCGCAAATCCAGGGGCGCAATCTGCACCAAACTCAGCCCCTGCGAAAAGCCGCCGTACAGGGGAAAGCCGTCGCGCAGCAGCTGGGTGTAGCGCCCATCCAGCCCTTGAATGCGGAAGGCCACGCTCCCGGAGTTGGCGGAGGTGAACTGCGGCTGGATGCCCGAGGCTTCGGTGAGCAGCATGGCAATGTTGGCCGGCCGCATGCTGCTTTTTTCGGCCAGCTCTTCCGGTCCCAGCACCTCAATGCGTACGGGCACGTCCTCAATGCGCGAGCCGGTGCGGGTAGCCTCCACGACCACGCCCTGCAATTCGAGGCTGCTGGGTTCCAATTCAACCAGGGCGGGCGCGTCGCCAGCCTGGGGCAGGGTGAAGGTCAGGATGCGGGTTTCGTAGCCGATACTTCCAACCTGCACCTGCTGGGGGCCGGCCGGCACGTCGGGCAGGGTGGCGCGGCCGTCGGCATCGGTGGCCGCGCCGAGACCGAGAGAAGGAATAGCCACGGTGACGCCGGGCAAAGCGGTTTTGGTGCGCTCGTCGCGCACCAGCACCCGCAGCGGGCTTTGGGCCACGGCAAGGCCGGCACTGCTCAGCAGCAGGGCCAGGAATACAAATAAGAATTTCATGAGAAGGGGCGCCGCGCGCCATAGAGCTGAAAACGGGGTAAACACGGACAGGCGACCCTCATCCGAGAGCCGCCAGTGGCGGAGTTCAAACCCGTAAATCAGACTTGCAGTACGGCGTAGCGCAGGTAGAGCCGGCGCACCGGGGGCGGCGGGTTGGCCACCCAGGGCCACGCGGCCGGCGAGCCGGGCAGGCCCCGAAACCTCAGCCGGGGCCGGTCGGTGGCCCCGAGCCGTTCCGGCTGAACGGCCGGGGTGGCGGGCTGCGCCTCCGGAGCGGGCACCTCGATGCCCGCCGCTTCGGGCAGGTAGTCGTGCGTTTCGTGGGCGTAATGCTGCCGGTATTCCTGCGCGTCCAGCTCGCACGCGCTGCCCAGGTAAACGATACCGAACAGCAGGGTGAGCAGACGAAACAGGAAATGGCGGGCCAAGCGAAGCGGCGAAAGATGCTCCCAAAAGTACACGGATTCTCCCAGCCCACCGCACGGGCAGCGCGTGCCCGGCCCCGTAGGAAACCCGGCGGCGGACTTGCGCCGGCGCGGCCGGCCAACCCCCACGCCCGGCGGCGCGTTAGCGTAAGCCTAGCTCCGCTGTTTGGTACCTATGGTGAAATCATCCCCCGCCGGCCACCGGCCCGCGCTGTTCTGGAAAGTCATTGGGCTGAGTGGCCTGCTGCTGCTGGGCAGCTGCAATACCGCCCCCCGCTCGCTCAACCCCAAGGACGTGCCCGACGAGAGCGAGTGCGCGCCGCTCACGCCCGTGGTAGCGCCCAAGGGCTACGCCGTGCTGCCCGAGGCGGTGCTGGCCGCCGACTCGCTGCTGGCCCGTACCTTCTCGGCCGATGCCCTGCGCACGGCCAACGTGTGCGGGCTGGTGCCCCAGTTGCGGGCCATGCTGGCCACCGCGCCCGGCACGCTGGCGCGGGTGGTGGCCCGCCAGCAGGTGAGCAGCCGCCTCACCGACGTGGCGCTGGAGATTTCCAGCACGGCCGGCGAGCTGGACTGCGAGGAGGAGCGCGCCGACCAGATTGCCGACTTCCTGCTCGATGAGGCCGGCTCGCGGGTCAAGAACCTGACCATCCTGGCCATTCTCCTGGGAGCGCTGGGCACGGTGGCCACGGGCCTGATGTCGCTCTTCGACGTGCGCAAAACCATCTACCGGCCCGTGGGCATTGCCATTGGCCTCATCGGGGCGGCGCTGGGCTACAGCAGCCTGCGCACCTCGGCCGCGGCCGACATTCCGTTCTCGCACCGCCGCAACGCGCTGGGCGACGTCTGGCGCGGCCCTACGGAATCGACCGTGTTTCCGGCGGCGGTCTGGAATTTTCTTTCCCGCCCCGGCATCCGGGGCGCGAACCAGCCCCCGCTGCGCCAGCGCCTGCTGGGCCGCTGGCTCACGGCCGGCGAGCTGGGGGCCAAAGACGCGGACGAGAAACAGCAGCTCGAAGACTTGCTTTTCGGCGCAGGCGGCACCTACAAAGCCGACGCACTACGCATCCGCGCCAACCTCTTCGACCAGCTCGAATCCACCGTCAACCTGATGAAAAGCGACGTGCAGCAACTGGCCCGTGAAGTAGCGGAAGTGGAGTAAACAGGCGACCAGCGGACCGTTCTGTGACTGCGCCGGGGTTAGTCGTCGTCGCGCTCGGTTTCAGTGGTGCTGCGCAGCACCTTGCCGGCGGCGTTGAACATGACGTACATCTCCTGTTTGCCGGTGCCTTCCAACTCCACCCGGTAGGTGGTGCCGGTTTTGCCGCCACTGATTTTGCGAGCATCGTCCACGCGGTAGCCTGCGTACTGCTTGGCAATGGCCTGGCGCACGGCAGTGGGCAGCTGGCTGGCGGGGATTTCCACCTGGCTCATGGTGGCAGGCGAGCCTTGCTGGGCCTGGGCCGTCAGGGTGAGCGGGGCGGTCAGGCTCAGCAGGAGCGCGGCGCGGCGGGCGGTGGTTACGAGGGTGTCTTTCATGGCGTATTGCGAGTGATTATGGGATATTGAAAGCGTTGAGGCGGGCAGAAAACCTAGACTTGTTGCAGCGCATGCGTTGGCGCGGGCACCGGCCTGGCCAGGCGGCGCCCTACCCACCCGTACACCGCCGCCCCGCCGAAGCCCAGGGCCACGCCCAGCAGCGCCCCGCCCAGCACGTCGGCAGGGTAGTGCACGCCCAGGTACACCCGGCTCAGGCACACAAGCGTAGCCCAGGCCACGGCGCATCCCTTGGCCGCCCGGTAGCGCGGGGGCAGCAGCAGGCACAGCAGCGTGGCCAGCGCCGTCACGTTGGCGGCGTGCGAGGAGGGAAAGCCCAACGGCCCGCCTGGCCCATCGGGCAAATGCAGCAGCGGCCCCAAATCCGGGGTGTGCGAGGGCCGCAGGCGGTGGAAAAAGGGCTTGAAGAGCCGGGCCGAAATCAAATCGGCCAGCCCCACCGAGGCCCCAATGATGGGCAGCAGTGCCCAGGCCCGCCGCCGGAATAGGTAGGCCAGCCCCACGATGAGCAGCAGGTAGCCGCTGAGCCAGGATTTGGCCTGCGAGGCAAATACCATCACGGAGTCCAGCCAGGGCGTGTGAAGTCCGTTGAGGGCGAGCAGCAGCCCGTGGTCGGCCTGCCGGAGAATATCGAAAAGAGTCGTCAACACCGGAGCAGGGTTAGTTGAGCGCGGCCGTGGCCGTGAAGCGGTACACCAGGCCCTGTCCGTCTTTCTTGCCGGCTTCGGAGGAGATGAACAGGTCGCCGTTGCGCGCGAAGGCCAGGCCCTCGGGCTGCGGAAACAGCTTACCCGGCAGCGTCTGCACGGCCACCACCTTCCCCTGCTTGTCCAGCTCCACCAGCCCGTTGCCCCGCGCCGAGAGCACAAACACATGGCCCGTGCCCGATTGAATGGCCACGGCCGAGGGCGCGAACTGGCTCACCTTCGGCGCCTTCTTGCCCTGTTGCTGGCCGGGGTCGGCGGCCAGGATAGCGGGCACGTCCAGCACGTAGGCCGGCTTCGGCTCGATGCGGTAGGTTTGGGGGTTGAGGCGGTACACGGCGCGCTTCGTCTCATCGAGGCCCGCGCCGGCTTCGCTTTTGCAGGCCACCAGCAGCTGGCCGCTGGCCGCGTCGTAGGCCAGGCCTTCGGGCTCGTTGGCGGCCGTCAGGCCGGTGTCATGCAGGGTGGTTTGGGTGGCCGTGCGCCGGAAAATGGTGCCGTCGCTGCGCAGTATCAGCCAGGCGTCGCCCTGGCGGGCCAGGTCTTCGTAGTCGCCCTTGGGGCCAAACTTCACCGTGCTGTCCATCTGCTGGGTGCGCAGGTTGTAGAAGTAGAGCGTGCCCGATTCGTCCTCCACACCGGCCAGGCGGTCGGGCCCGGCCAGGCTCACGCCCGAGATTTCGGCCAGCTCAGGCGGCAGGGTATACGTAGCCGCTGCCCGGTTAAAGGCATAGGGGCTGAAACGTGTGGGACTGGCTGCCGGGGCCGCGCTACTGGCAAAGCGGGCTGCCGCCGGGGTTTGGGCTGCCGGACCATCGCAGCCAAAAGATAGCAACAGGGCGCAAAAAAGGGGTTTGGTCATCAGGAAACTACTAGGTGAAAAAGAAAGTCAATAGGGAGCATCTATTCAGCTGACCAGCAGTGCCAGCAGCAGCGGCAGGCTGATAAGCCAGGCCCGTTGCACGGCTTTGTCGTCGTATTCGGGAAAGAGCAGGGCCGCCAGCACCAGCGCCGCCCAGCCCAGGGCGGCCGGAGCCAGCGTCAGGCCCAGCAGCGACACCGGAGGCAGGGGAAAGGGCGCGTGCCGGAGCAGCCCGATGGCCAGGGCAGCGTACCAGAGCACGGAGGCGGCGACCAGCCGTAGCTGGTAGGCCAGGCGCGGCGAAAAAACGGCGGGGCGGGGCGAAGTATCCATCGTGCAACGGGTGCGGTAAACCAGATTGGTACACAAAACCCAGCGCCGAAAACGGGCCGGGCCACCACGAAAAAGCCCAGCCCGTCGCCTTCGATTCTGCCAGAGAAACCAAACGCGACGGGCAGGGCCCACGCCAAAGCCACCGCCCGGCAGCGCGGGGAGTGGCGTGCAACAACCAAGAAAAGAAGGGGGCGATGACCACGGCAACAAGCGAACAAGACGACTACCCCGCAGCCCGGACGGGCAGCGCGTTTGGTAGGAATCATCAGCTCAACTCCGAAGAGTTAGCGGTTCGCGGTGGAAATCCATCACCGAATACTGTTGGGGACTTTAACGCGGGGCGCGGGGAATGGTTTTAGCGGTCATGCCAGCCCTAAGAATGCGCACGCATAGTCCGGTTGCCTATCCACGCACATGGCAGGCTAGTAGCAGCGCCCGCACAGCGCTTCCGTCCCTGTCGTCAGGGCGTAGCCATCTGCTGCACGAACGTGTGGGCGTAGGATTTTACCTGGTCGCGCACCGAGCGGAACTGCTGCATGATTTCTTGCTCGCTGCCCGTGGCTTTGGCCGGATCGGGGAAGTTGTGGTGCCACTTTTGGGCCGTGGACGGAAACACGGGGCAGACCTCGTTGGCGTGGTCGCACACGGTCAGCACGTAGTCGAACGGCACGTGGGCGTACTCATCGACGTGGTTGCTGGTGTGGTGGCTGATGTCCACGCCGTCTTCGGCCATCGTTTGCACCGCGCGCGGGTTGAGGCCGTGCACTTCCACGCCGGCGCTGTACACCGTGGCCCGGTCGCCTAGCTCTTGTTCTAGATAGCCGTGCAGCAACTGGCTGCGGCAGGAGTTGCCGGTGCAGAGCACCAGGATGTTGGGTTTCATCGGAGAAGAAGTTAAGGAGGAAGAAAGCGTTACGCTGCCGCTTCGGGCAGCACCAGCACCGGCACCGGGCTGTGCAGCACGACGGCCGCCGTGCGGCTGCGGTGAAACAGGTTGCTCAGCCGGCTGCGGGAGCGCGCCCAGAGCACCAGCCAACTGCCCAGCTGCTGCCGGGCCCGCTTGGTGAGTACCAGCGCCACATCGGAGCCGGGCAGCACCTGCACCGGAGCTTCGGCCCCGAGCGCCGTGGCCAGGTTTGCCGGATGCGCCGGACTCATTGCCTGGCCCTCCCCGATGACCTGCACGCCCTGCACGAGGGGGTGGCCCGCTTCAAGCAAGGGTTGTACGGCCGTGGCCAGCGCCCCCAGTTGGGCGGGCTGCTCGTCGAGGGCTACCAGCCAGTGCAGCGGCAGCGCGTGCTGCCGGTAGGCTTCGGGCACGACCAGCAGCGGGCAGGGCGTGTGGCGCAGCAAACGCAGCACCGTGCTGTTGACCAGCTCATCGGGCAATTCCTCGGTGTCGCACTTGCTGGCTACGGCCAACAGGACGCCGTGCGCCCGGGCCGCGGCTACAAATTCTTCGGTCACGTCGCCGGCGGCTACCTGCCCGGTACAGGCAATGCCCTGCTGCTGCCAGTGCGCGGCCTGCTGCTGCAGCAAGGCGCGGGCTTCGGCTTCGGTGCGGGCCGGGTACTTGCCCGTCAGGGCTTCGGGGTCCAACAGCGAGGTGCGGCGCACATGCAGCAGCAGCAGACCGGCCCGCAGGGGCTGGGCCAGCTGCGCGGCGTAGGCCAGCGCATTATCGGCGGCGGCGGAAAAGTCGGTCAGAACGAGCAGCTGGTTCATACGGCCGGGGTGGAAGTGGAAGAGGAAGCAACGACCGTTTTACCACCGTACCAGCGGCGGCGGAACCAGAAGGCCAGGTTGACCAGCGCAATGAGCGCCGGCACCTCAATCAGCGGCCCAATCACGCCGGCGAAGGCCTGGCCCGAGTTCAGGCCGAACACGCCGATGGCCACGGCAATGGCCAGCTCGAAGTTGTTGCCGGTGGCCGTGAAGGCAATGCTGGCATTCTCGGCGTAGTCGGCCCCCAGCCACTTGCCGGCGGCAAAGCTGAGCACGAACATCACCCCGAAGTAGAGGGCCAGCGGCAGGGCGATGCGCAGCACGTCCAGCGGCACCTGCACGATGGTTTCACCCTTCAGACTGAACATGACCACAATGGTGAGCAACAGGGCAATGAGGGTAATGGGGCTGATGGCCGGAATGAATACCGTGTCATACCACGCATTGCCTTTCAGGCGGCGCAGGATGGTGCGCGAGAGAAAGCCGGCGGCAAAGGGAATGCCCAGGTAGATGAGCACGCTCTGGGCGATGTCCCAGATGCCAATGTTCACGGCGTAGCCTTTCAGCCCGAAGTAGGGCGGCAGCACCGTGATGAACAGCCAGGCCAGCACCGAGTAGAACAGCACCTGAAAGATGGAATTCAGGGCCACGAGGCCGGCCGCGTACTCGCGGGAGCCGTCGGCCAGGTCGTTCCACACCAGCACCATGGCAATGCAGCGGGCAATGCCGATGAGAATCAGGCCCATCATGTACTCGGGCTTGTCGGGCAGCAGCCAGATAGCTAGCAGGAACATGAGCAGCGGCCCCACTAGCCAGTTCAGCACCAGCGAGAGGCCGATGATGCGCGTGTTGTTGAAGACCTTGGGCAACTCCTCGTACTTCACCTTGGCCAGCGGCGGGTACATCATCAGGATCAGGCCGATAGCCAGCGGTACGTTCACCGTGCCCACCGAGAAGTAGTTGATGGCCCCGTTGATGCCGGGCACGAAATAGCCCAGGCCCACACCCAGCGCCATGGCTAGGAATATCCAGAGCGTCAGGCCCCGGTCGAGGCCGGAGAGTTTCTTTTCGGCCAGCACGGCGGGGGCCGGGGGGGTGGGGAGGCTAAGCGGTGGCATGAACGGGGGAGGAAAGAAGATAGGAAGGGGCGTCAGGAACGGGACTAGCTTCAACCCCGACCATGGCGCTGCGGCGTTCGAGCAGCACCGTGGAGCGCCACACGCCGTGCAGCTGCCCGATGCGTTCGCGGCGGCCGACGGTTTGGAAGCCGGCCCCAGCGTGAATGCTGATGCTGGTGGTGTTTTCCGGGAAAATGCTGGCTTGCAGTGTCCAGAGGCCGTTTGCTTCGGATTCGGCCACGATGGCCGCCAGCAGTTGCCGGCCCACGCCGCGCCCGCGGGCGTCGCCGGCCACGTACACGCTTACTTCGGCCACGCCGCCGTACACGCAGCGGCCCGAGACGGGCGAAAGCGCGGCCCAGCCCAGCACCTGGCCGTTGTTGCCGTAGCCGGCATCCACCGCGACCAGGCGGCTATGCGCTAGGTGGCCCCGGTCCCACTCGCCCCAGGTTGGGGCGTCGGTTTGAAACGTGGCGTTGCCGGTGGCAATGCCCTGCTCGTAAATGGCCTTGACAGCGGGCCAGTGGGCGGCCGTGAGGGGGTGCAGCTTCATGGCATCGAAGGCTTAATAGGCTTTGCGCAGCATATCGGCGTACTCGTTGGGCAGCGGCGAGGCTTCGACCGCCTGCGCGGCCTGCTCCACATCGTAGGCCACGCGCACCAGCTCCGAGCGGATGCTGCCGGCGTCGGTCAGTTTGGTGTTCTGGTCCAGGTGCAGCAGCAGGTAGGCGGCGCGGGCGTCCCCGTCCTTGGGCTTGCCCACCGAGCCGATGTTCAGCGCGTGCCGGTAGCGGGTTTCGCCTTCCACCTCGTAGGGAATGGCCCGGTGGTAAGGCTTGTGGGTGTGTCCAAAGAGCAGAATGTCGGCCCCGGCCCCTTCCAGCAGGCGCAAAAAACTGCCTTCTGGGAAGTCCTCGAACAAGTATTGGTTGATGCGCCGCGGCGAGCCGTGGACCATGAGCAGGCTGAGCGTGCAGGGCTCGTCCTGAAAGTCCAGGCGCATGTGTTTAGGCAGCAGGCGCAGGTAGCGCCGCTCGTCGTCGCCCACGATGGAATTGGTGTAGGCGATGCTTTGCGCCCCCAGGCTCTTATCGGTGTCCGTCTGGTAGGCGCAGCCGCAATCCGAGCTGGCCAGGCCAATGCCCTGGTCGTAGTTGCCGGCCAGCGTGGGGATGCCCCGCCGCCGCACCTCGTTCACCACCTCGTTGGGCCAGGGGGCATACCCCACCAGGTCGCCCAGGCAAAAAATCATGTCCGGCCGGCGCTGGTCCAGGTCGGCCAGCACCGCTTGCAGCGCCGGCAGGTTGCCGTGCACGTCGGAAAAGAAGGCAATCGTCATTAGAAAGAACAGATAATGAGGAATGAAAAGCAAAACGGCGCAACCGGATGGGTTGCGCCGTGGAAGGCCTTAGCAGCACCCGCCGCCCGGTGTGCAGCTGGCCACTTGCAGCTGCGGCAGGGCCAGGGAGGCATTGGGGATACCGCAGGCGTCTTGCGCCAGGCAGGCGGTTTGTTTGGGCGTGAGCACGAAATCGGTGCCGTCGAAGGTGAGGCCGAACTTCCCGATGGTGTCCTGCTGGTATTCAACTTCAATAGGCAAATCTTCGCTGCCTAGAATCTTCTCGGACAGGTTCAGGATGTGCAGGAATTTTTGCGGGGCCAGGCGGTGGTCATAGTCGCCGGCCTCCCAGAGCTGAAAGTTGGCCACCGTTTCCTTGCGCTCGACGCCGCCGCAGTCGATGAAGTGCTTGCTCACCAGCCCTACTTCCGTGACGTGGAAGTGCGGGGGCAGGTATTCACCCGTAGGCAGGCGAAAATTCACGGCGTCCAGCCCCGTCAGGGACTGCTTCATTTCGGAAATGTTCATGGGTTGGGAGGTTAGGATGGGAAAAGGAATTAGCAGGCGCAGGCGTCTTCCGGCCCGCAGACCGGCCCCGTCGCGGTGGCCTCGATGAAAAAGGCCGTGAACTGCTGGTGCACTTGGTGCAACAGCTCGATATTGAGGCAGTAGCAGACCGTGAGCCCGTCGATTTCGCCGCGAATCAGGTCCAGCGCCTTCAGCTCCTGCAGGTGTTGGGAAACGGTCGTGCGCGAGAGGGGCAGTTCGGCGGCAATGTCGCCCGAGATGCAGGTATGCTTGCTGGCCAGCAGCTGAATGATGGCCACCCGCGCCGGATGGGCCAGGGCTTTGGCCACGCGGGCGAGCTGCTGCTGGTCGGCGGTGAAGGCAGCGGTTTTGGCGTAGGTCATCGGAAGTATGAAGTATGTCGCAAATATACGACATTGCGTGGCGTATGTTTACGTCTTCGCTTTTTTGTTTTTTCCGATGCCTGTAGAATTTCTCAGCGACGAGCAGGCTACCCGCTACGGCCGCTACCACGCCGACCCCAGCCCCGAGCAGCTGGCCCGCTTCTTCTACCTAAGCCCGGACGACCTGGCATTCGTGGCCCGGCGACGACGCCGGCCCAATCAGCTCGGTTGCGCCGTGCAGCTCTGCACGCTACGCTTTCTGGGTACCTTCCTGCCCAACCCCGCCCAGGTGCCGGCCGTCGTCGTGGAGACGCTGGCCGCGCAGCTCCACGTCGCGCCCACGGAGTGGGCGGCCTACGGCAAGCGCCTCAGCACCTGGTACGAACACCAGCCGGGGGTAGTGGCCTACCTGGGCTACGCCCCTTTCGAAGCCGCACAGGCGTTTCGGCTCACGCGCTGGCTCTACGCGCAGGTGGCCACCAGCACCGTGCGGCCCAGCGTCTTGTTTGACCTGGCCACCGCGCACCTGGTCACGCTGCGCGTGGTGCTGCCCGGTGTCACGGTGCTGGCCCGCCTGATTGCGCGGGTGCGCGAGCGCTCCGGCCGCCACATCTACCGCCAGTTGGCCGCCCGGCTGAGCACGACGCAACAAGACGCGCTGGACGCGCTGCTCGTGGTGTTGCCCGGCCAGCGGCTCACCCCGTTGGAGGTGCTGCGCACGTCCCCCACCCGGGTTTCCGCGCCCGCGCTGGTGGCTGCCCTGCAACGCCTGAACCAGATTCGGGCCATCGGCGTCGGCGACGTACCCATCCGCGACCTGCCGGAAGCCCAGCTGGCCCGCATGGCCCGGCACGCCCAGCTGGCCTGGGCCCAGCCGCTCTTGCGCATGGGGCCGGAGCGCCGGCTGGCCACGCTGCTGGCCTTTGCAGGCGCTGGAACGCACGGCCACCGACGACATTTTAGACCTGTTCGACGGGCTGATGAGTGCGCTGGCCCTGCGGGGGGAGGCCAAACGCCGGCGCGAGCGGCTGCGCTCCCTGAAGGACTTAGACGAAGCCGCGCTGCTGTTGCAGCAGGCTGTGCGTATCCTGCTCGACGAGACAGTGCCCGATGCGGACCTGCGGCAGCGGGTGCTCAACTCGCTGGGCGAAACCGCGTTGCGCGAAGCAGCGGATGCCGTGCAGGCGTTGGCCAGCAGCGACGACGACCCGATGCTTCAGGTGCTGGCGGGCAGTTACGCCACGGTTCGCCGCTTTTTGCCCGCGCTGCTCAATGGCTTGGTCTTCGAGGGGGCCCCGTCGGCCAAGCCGCTGCTGGATGCCTGGCACTTCTTGCAGCAACTGGAGCAGCCCGGCCGGGGCCGGCCCAAGTGGGCCGCCGCGCCAGCGGCGGTTATTCCCAAAAGTTGGGCCCGGCGCGTCTTTCCCGGCAAGGGCGAAGTAAATCCGCAGGCGTACACGCTGTGCGTGCTCGACCGGCTGCACCAGGCCCTGCGCCGCCGCGAGGTCTTCGTGCCGAGCAGCGAACGGTTTGGCGACCCCCGCGCCGAATTGCTACGGGGCGAAGCGTGGGAGGCGGCGCGGGATTCGGTGGCCCGGGCCCTGGACCGCTCCACTGACCCGGCCGTGGAGCTGGCCCGGCTGCAACAGCAGTTGCACGCGGCCTACACAGAGGTAGGTACCAACCTGGCCCACAACACGGCCTTGCAACTGCTACAGGCCGATGGTCAGCCCTACATCACCCTAACGCCCCTGGCCGCGCAGGAAGAGCCGGGCAGCCTGACGCACCTGCGCGAGCAACTGGCGAGGCAGCTGCCCCCGGTCGAATTGGCCGCGCTGCTGCTGGAGGTGGAGGCGTTCACCGGCTTTGCCAGCGCCTTCACCCACGTGGCCGACGGGCAAACTGCCGCGAATGACCTACCGCTAAGCATCTGCGCCGTGCTGCTGGCCCAGGCCTGCAACATCGGCCTGAAAACGGTGGCACGAGCGGAGGTGCCGGCCCTGACGCTGCCCCGGCTTTCGTGGGTGCAGCAAAACTACGTGCGGGTGGAAACCCTGACGGCCGCCAATGCCCGGCTGGTGGACGGGCAGGCGGGGTTGCCCCTGGCCCAGGCCTGGGGCGGCGGGGAAGTGGCCTCCGCCGATGGAATGCGCTTCGTCGTGCCCGTGCGCACCATTTACGCAGGCTGGAACAGCAAGTATTTCGCTTCCCAACGGGGCGTGACCTACTACAACTTCACCAGCAACCAGTTCTCGGGCTTTCACGGCATCGTCATTCCGGGCACCTTGCGCGACTCGCTCTTCATCCTGGCCGGGCTGCTGGAACAGCAAACCAGCCTCGACCCCAGGGAAATCATGGCCGACACGCACGGCTTCAGCGAGGTGGTATTCGGGCTCTTTTCCTTGCTGGGCTTTCGCTTCAGCCCCCGGCTGGCCGACCTGCCGGACCAACGGTTCTGGCGCCTCCAAAAGGAGGACGACTACGGCCCTCTCAACGAGCTGAGCCGCCACGTCATCAATGCCCGGCTCATTGCCGAGCACTGGGACGACATGCTGCGGCTGGCCGGCTCGCTCAAGCTCGGCAAGGTCAAGGCTACCGCCGTCATGCGCACGCTGCAACGAGCCGGTTCCCTCTCGGGCCTGGGCCGGGCCGTGGCCGAGTTGGGGCGGGTGGAGAAAACCCTCTACCTGCTGGCCTACGTCCACGACGAGGCCTACCGGCGGCGCATCCTGGTGCAACTCAATCGGGGCGAAGGCCGGCACGCGCTGGCCCGCGCCGTTTTCCACGGCAAGAAAGGCGAATTGCGCCAACGCTACCGCGAGGGCATGGAGGACCAGTTAGGCGCACTGGGCTTGGTGGTCAACGCCCTGGTGCTGTGGAACACGCGGTATTTGCAGCAGGCGCTGGAACAGTGGCCAGAAACGGAAACGGCCCTACTACCGGACGATGTGGCCCGCCTCTCGCCCCTGTTGCACGAGCACGTGAACATGCTGGGCCGCTACGATTTTACGCTGCCCGAAAGCATTGCGGCCGGGCAGTTGCGCCCGTTGTACAATCCCGAAAACTGGCAGGAGCGGTTTGCCCCGGTGGAATAACGGAGCGGGCAGCAGACCAACCGGAGCCGTTACACCAGGTATTTGTGCATCGTCGCCACGGGGATGCCGGTCGCCACCTGAATCTTTTGAAAGCTCAGGCCCGTGCTACGCAGCCGGCGTAATTCGGCCACCACCTCCGGAGCTAGGGCGGGGCGGCCAGGCTTTTTGCTGCTGCGGGCCTGCCCGGTTTTAATGCGCTCGGAGAACCGCACCCGCTCCTGTTTGGCAATGGCGGCCAGAAAGCCGATGATGGCATCCCGGAATAAGCCGGTGCTGTCCAGGTACTGCTCCGTGAAGGACTTGAACTGCACCCCGGCGGCCGTGAGTCGCTGCAAGTGAGTAAGCGTTTCGGTTACGCCCTCGCGGCTAAAACGGTCCAGGGCCCAGAACAGCACCACGTCAAAGCGCCGCTGATGGGCCTCCGCGAACAGCTGTTGAAACTGGGGCCGCTCGGCGCTGCCGCCGCTTTCCTGGTCGCAATACTCTTTATAGATGGAGTAGCCTAGCCGCTGAGCGAAGTCGCGCAGTTCCCGCAACTGGTTCTCGTTGGTCTGTCCCTTATCCTTGGTGCTGACGCGGGCGTAAATCGCAGCTCTCATCGAAGGGCGGGTGATGAAAAGGCCATTCGCAAAACTACTGTTTCTCGAACATCTCTAGCACCGGCCTTCTCGGCCCTGAAAAGCGCGTTTTAGTGGCCGGTTTTTGAGAGGGTTTTTCGAACGCTTTTTCCGGGTGATTTTCGGGTGATGTCTAAACTTCTGCCGACTGCTTTTCCGAATCCACACACGGAGTATTAGAAACGGTATATACTCTTAGCGGGAATTTCTGTTCCTTCTCTAGTGCTACCCCCAGCCAGCGGGTCTGCCAGAGCCGGCCCCGCCAGAGCAGGAAGCTGGCCAGCAGCGTCAGGCCGATGAGGGCCATGCCGATAGCCACCATCAAGTGATAGGTTTGAAACACGAAGTTGACCGGCGGCCGGTCTTCCGGCCGAAAGCTGTTGAGCCCGGTAACCGGCGCTTTGAAGTCTTCGTGCAGTAGAAAGCTGAGCCCGCCGGGAATGGCCAGCCCGCTGACTTTTCGGGTTTTGTTGTCGACCCAGCCCAGCAGGTACATATCGGCCGGCGCGAAGGCGGCGTAGTGGCCCTCGAAGGCGGCCAGTTTAGCGGGCTGGTTGACCGCTACGCCGTTGGCCGAATGGTGGCCAGTGAAGAGCTGACCCAGACCGGCCACCGTGGCCACGGCCAGCGCAATCTTAAAAGCAGCTTTTGAGCTTTCCACGAAGCGGCCCTTGAGCAAGTACCAGGCGCTTACGCTCAGCACCAAGAAGGAGCCGGCCAGCAGGGCACCGATGATGGTGTGCGAGAGCCGGTCCACGCTGCTGGGGTTAAATACCATGGCCCAGAAGTCCGTCACTTCCGCCCGGGCCGTCATCCCGGAGCCCACGATGTGGAAGCCGGCCGGGGTCTGCTGCCAGGAGTTGGCCACCACAATCCACACGGCCGAGAACATGGAGCCCAGGGCCACCATTATGGTGGAAAAGAAGTGCACGGCCGGCGACACGCGGTTCCAGCCGAAGAGCAGGATGCCCAGAAAGCCCGATTCCAGGGCAAAGGCAAAGATGCCCTCGGCCGCCAGCGCCGAGCCGAAGATGTCGCCCACGTAGCGAGAGTAAGTGGCCCAGTTGGTGCCGAACTCGAATTCCATCACGATGCCCGTGGCCACGCCGATGCCGAAGATCAGGGCGAAAATGCGAATCCAGAACCGGGTCAGCCGCTCGTAAAGCGGGTTGCAGGTTTTCAGGTACATGCCTTCCATGCCCACCAGCACCACGCCCAGCCCGATGCTCAAGGGCGGGTAGATGTAGTGAAAGGCAATGGTGAAGGCAAACTGAATGCGGGACAGGATTTCGACGGACATGGCAGCTGGCAAATCGGATAGACCCTGAAGGAATGCGCCGCTAAGCGCCTGATAGCATGAGATATACCCGGCAGGGGGATAAAAACCTACTGCTCGGCGGTCATTGGCCGGGCGGCCGGGTGGCGGCGGCCGCCGTGGCCTGTCACGCGCGCCTCCACGGCCGGGTCGTAGTCGACGCCGGCAAACAGGTGGAGCATGACCAGGCGGGAGAAGCGGAAAGAAAGCGGAACCATAAGCAGGGTCGTAACGGCCACGGCTGTTATGTACACCCAGGCGTCGGGGTCGTGGCCTAGCACGTAGGTAGCAATGCCCACGGCCACCACGATGGCAACCGAAAAGGCGTAGCTGATGTACATGGCGCCCCAGTAAAAGCCGGGTTCCGGCTCGTAGTGCTGGTGGCAGACCGGGCACGCCTGGTGCATATCCTGAAAATGGGCCAGGTTCAGGGCCGAGGTTTTGAACACGCGGCCCTGGTGGCAGCGGGGGCAGCGCTGGTTTGCAAAGGCCAGCAGCGACGAAGAGGAAGTTGCCATAACCAATAGGAGCGAAAGGAGTGGACCCCGTCCGGACGGGTGGGGCAGTACCCAAGCGGATGAAACCGGCGGCGCCGGTGCTCTGGTACATTTACAAATTTACCCTTTCTCTAAAAGCGGGTAAAGGCACAAAACAGGGTGTTTTGCGTACAGATCAACGATTTTCACGGAATTGGTCGGGCGTCAGGCCGGTGCGCTTGCGGAAGAAGCGGCCGAAGTAGGACGCATCCTGGAAGCCCAGCTCGGCAGCAATCTGTTTGACGGGCTGGCGGGAGTGCACCAGCAGGCGCTGGGCTTCCACCACCACCCGCTGCTGAATCAGGTCGCTGGCCGTGTGGCCCCGGTGCCGGCGGCACAGGGCGTTGAGGTGATTCGGCGTCAGGTTGAGCCACTGGGCGTAGGCCTGCACGGTTTTCTCGGTGCGGAAGTGTTGCTCCAGCAGCTCCTCGAACTGGTGCAGCTGCCGCACCTGGCGCGGGCTGCTGCCGGCGGGCTCGGGGCGGGCGTAGCGGGCAGCCATTTCCAGCAGCACGTAGAGGCAGGCACGTAGCACTTCCAGCCGGTTATCGAAGCGGCTTTCCGCTTCCTGTAGCACGTGCTCCAGCAGCACCGGAAAGGTACCGCCGCCCGCGGGCAACTCCACGACGGGCGCGTGCAGGGGCTTGAAGAAGGGATACGCGTGCAGGCGGCTGCTGGGGTAGCGGTGCAGGTAAAAGCCGGCCTCAAAAAACAGTAAATACCCCTGACAGTCGGCGCTCAGGTTCCAGCTGTGCATCTGGCCGGGAGCCAGCAAAAATAAGCTGCCGGCGTGCACCGGATACGTCACAAAATCAACCGTGTGCGTGCCCGTGCCGGCCGTGACGTAGAGCAATAGGTAAAAGTCGTGGGTGTGGGCGTTGTCGATACCCGAGAACCCGGCAATTACATCTTCCAGCCGCTGGGCGTGAAAGGCATCATGCCCGTGGCCTTCCGGGTAGGAGTCGATGCAGTAGACGGGAACCGGGGCCGTTTTCACGCGCAGCGTAGTAAGGGCTGAAACAGATAGGAGCTTAGCGGGCGAACCAGCCGCCTACTGCTTAGGTGAAAGGTTGAAGCGGGCCGGGCGCAACTGCCGGTGGAGGCGTCTACGCTATCCGGCGCGGGCAGGCAGTACATGCGGCGGCGAATGACGAGAGAGGAAAGTACCGTCAGCCCTCCGATGGCAGCCAGAGCGGCCCCTAGGCCCAGTGTATCGGCCAGCACGCCCGTGAGCAAGGCGCCGATGGCGTAACCCGCGTCGCGCCAGAGGCGGAAGATGCCTACGCTGTGTGCCCGCTGGGCCAGGGGGGCATACTCGGCAATAGCTGCCAGAAAGGTGGGATATACCAGGGCCGTACCGGCGCCCAGCAGACCTGCCAGCAGTAGAAACACCGGGTAAGAAGAAGTAAACAGCATGGCCAGCAGCACCGCCCCCTGCAGCAGCATGCCCCAGAAGAGCAGGTCTTTTTTGCAGAGCCGGTCGGCCAACGGGCCGGTCACCAGTTGGCCCAGCCCCCACACGGCCGGGTACACGGCGGCCACGGTACCAATCTGGGTAAGGGTGAATCCCTTGGAAGCCAGCAGCAACGGCAGCAACCCCCAGACCATCCCGTCATTGAGGTTATTGACCAAGCCGGCCTGCGTGACCGAGCCCAGGTTGGGGTGGCGCCAGGTCACGTCCCAGAAGGACAGCGGCGGCCCAGCTGAGCTGCCGGCCGGAGCCTGAGCCGCTTCCAGGGCCACGTGGTGGCGCGTATCGCGCACCAGCAGGGAGCCCAGCAGGCCCAGCACCGCCAGGGCGATGCCCAGATAAAAGGGATAAGGCCGCAGGCCGTACTCGGTGGCCAGCCAGCCCGATGCAAACGCTGTAGCGGCCACGGCCAGATAGCCCGCCGACTCGTTCAGGCCCATGGCCAGCCCGCGCTGCTTGGGGCCCACCAGGTCAATCTTCATCACCACGGTGCTCGACCAGGCCAGGCCCTGATTCAGGCCCAGCAGCACGTTGGCGAAAATCACCCAGCCCCAGGAGGGAGCCCAGAGCAGCAGCAGGGGCACGGGCAAACCAATGAGCCAACCAATAACTAGTAGGTTTCGGCGCCCCACCGTATTGGCCCAGGCCCCGGCGTAGTAGTTGGCCACGGCTTTCGTAAGCCCAAACACCACGATGAAGGAGAGAATGGCCGAGCGGGCTACTAGATGAAATTCCTGCTCCGCCAGCCGGGGCAGAATCGTGCGCTCCAGCCCCACCATGCCCCCCACAAAGGCATTCACCAGGACCAGCAGGCTGAACTGGTGCCAGTTTTCACGCAGACCCAGACGCGGAGTAGTCATGGCTAGTAGCTAATGGGGGGAGGAAGTATAGGAAACGTAGTTGTTTAGGGGTGCACGATAGCCCAGCCCTGGGCCTGGCGGATGATCAGCTCACCGTTGCCGGTGGGTACGTAGCTGATAAAGGGAAACAGCTCGTCCTTACTGATCTTGCGCTCTTTCATCGTGTTCAGGCACTGGGCCAGCAACACGCCCTGCTGTTGGAGGGCTTTTAGATCCGCCTCGTAGGGCTGGGCTTTGCGGAACACGTCCGTGCCGCCGCCGTAGGCCACCAGCTCCATCTGCAGCTTGCCCTTGAGGCGCGGGTCTTCCAGCGCGTTTTTCATGTTGCGCAGGGTCTGCTTGATGAGCTTGGGGTCGTCACTGTCCAGCTGGTACACCACTTTGTACTCCGCTTTGTCCGCCACAGCACCTGTGAATTCGGCGGCTGGTTTACCGGCGGTCGGGGTCTGGGCCTGGGTGGTGGTAAGGCTGGCCAGCAGCAGGGCAGAGGCCGCAAGAAAGCGGAGAGGAGCGTTCATGGCGAAGGGGAAAGGGTTAAAAATCGTAGTTGAGAATCAGATTCACCAGGTGCAGGTCTACTTTGTTGACTTCGTAGCGGGCCTCGCCGTAGGTGTTGCCCAGGCGGCCCTTGTACACGTAGAGCAGCTGCCCGCGCAGTCCCTTGGCCCAGCCCGGGAAAGCATAGGTCAGGGAAGCGTTCAGCTGGCGATACGAGGGCATACCGTACTTGTTGAGGCGGGTGTTTTTTACGTCCGGCAGGTAGTAGTGGCCGTAGCCGGCTTCGGCTTTCAAGCCCGGCACTTGGGCGAAGGTGTAGCCCCCGAGCAGGGCCGCCGCGTCCACGCCCCCGAAGCCTTCTTCTCGCTCCCGGGGCAGAAACGTGTAGAACGGCTCCCGGCCCCACTCCCGCGGAAACAGAAAGCGCCCGGTGCGGGTGATGCGGGTGTAGTTGCCGCTCACGCTCCAGGCCCCGCGCTGGTAGCCCAGGCGGGTGCTCAGGGCATGGGCCCGGCGGCCGGGGGCGCTGTAGGCCAGCTGTGGATTCGGGTTGCCGCCAGAGCCCACCGTGCGCTGGTAGTGGTACTGCCCACCCAACGTGAGCTGGCCCATACCCAGGACCCGGCCGGTGGTCAGCTCCGCAAAGCTGGCGTTGAACAGGTTGTCAGCGTAGTAGTTCCAAACTTGGGCTGTGGTACGCGCACCTACCTGCCGGTTGACGCCCACAATCCCTAGCCCCCGGCTGTGCAGGTTGCCCGCGTACAGGGCCCGCTGACCGGCTTCCGTTACACCCGCCGGGTACAGGCCCACGGAGCCGCCTACTGAGGTCCAGTCGGTGGTGGAGCGCACGGCCAAGCCGGTTAACCAGCCCGCGGAGAGGGTGGTGCGGGGAAGCTCCCGCAGCTCCAGCCACAGCCCTTCGGCGTAGTTGGGGCTCAGGCGGCCGTCCTGGGGGTTGAGCAGCGGGGTAGTGAGCAACTGCCGGCCCAGCGTGAGGGTGGACTGCCGCCAGCGGTAGCGCAGAAATAGCTCCTCTGCCCGCCCGGTGAGCCGGCGCCGGCCGGGGTTCGTCACATCAAACAACCCCACCTCGTAGCGGCTCACGGCGCCGGTCAGCGAGTCCGGCGTCGCCAGGTCATTGGAGGCCAGATTGGCCCAGAAAAAGCCGCCCACGCCCACCTGCAGTCCGTGGAAAGAGGCCGTTTCAAAGCGGGCCCCGGCTCCCAGTCCCTGGGCGTAGTAGTCGGGGTAGTGGCCTTGGTTCAGGGTGGCCATCGAGTAGCTACGCACCCGCCCGTGCCAGCGTCCCCGGCCAAAGGCCTCCGGCAGGGAGCGGGCCTGCACCGTATCGGGCGCCGTCGGCGCCGGGTAGGGTGGCAGCTGCGTGCGCCCCGTTACCGGCCGGGTCAGGGCCGGCTCGGCGTGTTGCGCCCAGGCCACCGCCGGCAGCAGCAGGCTGGCCACCAGCAGGCGGAGGGTGCGCGGCAGCGCGAACGACTTATTTGGCCTTGGCCAGTTGCGGGTGGGCATCTTCGATGGGCTGGTAGGGCCCGTATTTGTGCTGGCGCTCCGAGAAGGAGTCCGTATAGGGCCCGAAGGGATGATCGACGGGCTTTTTGCTGATATCGGGCCAGTCCCGGGGCGTATTCAGGTGCGGCCGGGGCTGGGAGTTGACGAAGGCGGCCACGTCCCAGGCCTGCGCATCGGTGAGTTGGGGGTGGTCGAAGGCCGCGCCAAAGGGCATGGCGGCCTTCACGTACCGGGCTAGGTTGGTGACGCGGTACAGGCCCGCGCCATCGTTGTAGCTGTGCTTGCCCCAAAGCGGCGGGTACTGGTACTCGCGCCCGTCGGCCAGCTGCTTGCCTTCCCCGTGGGGGCCGTGGCAGCTCTGGCACTTGGCGGCAAACACGGCCTTTCCTATTACCGGGTCGGCGGCGCGTGGCAGGTAAGCCAGCTTTGTGAACCCGGTACCATACACTTTTTTCCCTTTAGGAATGTCGTGGCCCAGCCAGTTGATGTAGGCCACGATGGCGCGCATCTCCCGGCTGCTGTCGGCCAGCGGGCGGCCGTTGAGGCTGCGCTCCAGGCAGTCATTCACCCGCATCTGCGTCGTGACCATCGTGCCCGAGCGGGCCCGCAGCTTGGGGTAGGTGGCGGCCACGGCCAGGTAGTTGTTGGCGAAGCCCTTGGTGCCGGCGTCGAGGTGGCAGTTCTGGCAGTTCATGCCGTTGGTCAGGTGCGCCACCGAGCCCTGCGGCCCCAGGTAGCGGGCAGTGTGGGCAATCAGGTCGCGGCCGTAGCGGATCTGCCGGCCGGCGGCGGTGTGGGGAAGGGTCGCCGTGTCGGGGGCGGCCGTGGCCGGGCGGTGGTAGCTGCCGGAAGGGGGCGGCCCCTCGTTGGCTTCGGCCACCGGGGCCAGCGGGGGCGGGCTGGCCGGGCCGTACAGCTGGGTCAGCACCACCACCACCACGACCAACACCAGCGCAGACGTCAGCAGCAGCAGGATGCGCACCAGCCGGGACAGCCGGGCAACGGAATCAGACGGGGTTTCCATGGCAGCGTAGCGAAGGCGGGCACCGGTGCCCGGTAGTTAGTGAGGCAGCTTTTCGCGCAGGGCGCTGTAGGTCCAGGTGCCGGCCAGGGCCGCGAGTATCAGCACGGCCGCGCCGGCCACGCCGCTGCCCAACTGGGCGAACATCGGGCCGGGGCAGGCGCCGGTTAGGGCCCAGCCCAGGCCGAAAATGGTGCCCCCGATCCAGGTGCCGTGGTTGTACTTCTTATCGGCCAGGGTGATTTCCTCGCCGTTGATGGTCTTGAGGCGGTTGCGCTTGATGAGCTGAATGGAAATCAGGCCGACTACAATGGCTGAGCCGATGATGCCGTACATGTGGAAGCTCTGGAAGCGGAACATCTCCTGGATGCGCCACCAGCTCACCACTTCGCTTTTCGTGAGGATAATGCCGAACAGTACGCCCAGCACCAGGTATTTCAGGTTTTTCATGTCAGGTAATAGAAGAGGGAATTAGGAGCGCGTGGCCAGCAGGCGCACAATATTGGCCGGCCCGGAGTGGAAGCTGCCCTCGTGCAGAACGACACCCAGCTCGTGGTTTTCCCGTACCGTGAGCCCAGCGAAATCGGAGGCCAGGGTGTCGGGGTCGTAGAGCAGTTCGGCCGATTGGGGGCCGCCGGAGGGCAAGCCCAACTGGCGGGGACTGAAGGCTTCCAGAATCAAGTGTCCCCCGGATGCCAGGCTTTGGGCCGCGGCCGCGTGCACGGCCCAGCGGGCCACGGGCGGTAGATGGGCATAGATCAGGCCTATGGCGTCATAGTGCCCGGGCTGCTGCCAGCGCAGGCTGGTCACATCGTCCACCTGGTAGTCCAGGTGCACGCCCTGGGATACGGCCAGGCGTTGGGCCTTAGCGCGGGCCTCGTCGCTGAAGTCCACCGCCGTTACCTGCCACCCGCGCCGGGCGGCGTACACGGCGTTGCGTCCTTCGCCTTCGGCCAGCAGCAGCAGGCGGCCAGGCGGCAGCTTATCCAGTTGCTGGCGGAGGTACGTGTTGGGCTCGGTGCCGTAGGCATACGCCTCGCTTTCGTAGCGGGCGTCCCAGAACTCGGCGGCCGCGGATTGGAAAGCAGTGTTCATGGCGGGTGGGGTAGCAGTACTGGGCTAAAACATCATTGGGTAAAACACCCACGTCATGAGCAGACCGCCCACGAAGAAGCCAATGACGGCCACCAGCGACACCCACTGCAGGTTGGACAGACCCGAAATGGCATGGCCCGAGGTGCAGCCCCCGGCGTAGCGGGTGCCGAAGCCGACCAGGAAACCGCCGAGCACCAGGAACACCCAGCCTTTCCAGTTTGAGAGGTTCTCCAGAGCAAACAGTTCTTTGGGTAATAGCCCCGAGAAGTCGGTCAGGTGCATCTGCGCTTTCAGGTCGCGCACGGTTTCCGGGGAAATGGCAATCGTATCGGCGTGGCCCATGAGCTGGTAGCCGATAAAGCCGCCGATGCCGATGCCCAGCACAAAAAACAGGTTCCAGAGTTCGGCCCGCCAGTTGTAGGTCAGGAAAGGAATACCGGCGGGCACGCAGGCGGCGCACACGTGGCGCAGCGAGGAGCTGATGCCCAGGGCCTTGTTGCCGATGAGCAGCAGCGCGGGCACGGTCAGCCCGATGAGCGGACCGGCCACGTACCAGGGCCAGGGCTGGCGAAGTAATTCAAGCATGAAGTCAGAAGGTCAGGAGTATAGACATCCGGCCCGCCCGCCGCAGCGGCCGGCCGGAATTCTTGCTAAACAAGAAGGGAAAATGGATGCGGGTTAGCGAACCAGCTTTTCGGGCCAGTCCAGCACGCCACCCAGCAGGTTCGACACGTGCGCAAAGCCGCTTTTGGTCAGCTGCCCGGCGGCGTTAGCCGAGCGGGCGCCGCTGCGGCAGTACACGTAGGTGGGCTTGGTTTTATCCAGCGCCGCCACGCGCTGGGCGAAGTCGGGCGCGGTGACGTCGATGTTCACGGCCCCGGGCAGGTGGCCACCGGCAAACTCGTCGGGGCGGCGCACGTCCAGCAGCACCGCGCCGGGCTGGCGCAGGGCCGCGGAGAATTGAGCAGGGGTGAGGTTTTTATAGGCGGGCGTAGCGCCTTGAAAGAAATTCAGCATGGCCAAGAGGGGAAGAAGCAACGTGAGCGAAGGCATAGGATAAGGCCGTCAGGCAACCGGAGAGCCCGCCTGCAGGGCGGCTCCCCGGTCGGCCGTTGGGAATTAGTGCTGGGCGGAGGCGGACTGGAAAGACTTGACGGCCTCGCTCAGGTCGAGCACTTCCGTACCGGGCAGGGCATCGGCCACGATGCTGGAGCCCGCGGCCGAGCGGTAGCCGCCGGCGCAGTGCACTACCACGGGCTTATCGGTGGGGATTTCCTGGGCCCGCTCCCGCAGCTCGGGCAGCGGAATGTTGAGCGCGTCCGCAAAAATGGGCTCGTCGCGGTGCTCGGTGGCGTTGCGGATGTCCACAATGGTGTACTGCTCGGGATGCTGGCGGAACTGCTCCACATCCAGCTTCGGTAGCTTCGCCTCAGAAGATGGCGAGCCGACCAATGCCCCCTTGATCAGGGCCTCGTAGCCGATTTTGGCCGTTTTCCGGATCAGGTCTTCCAGGGTCGCCTCGTCGGCTGCCACCAGGTAGAACGGCTCTTCCGGCCCCACGATGGAACCCAGCCAGGTTTCGAACTTGCCGCCCTGCTGGATATTAATGGCGCCGTCCATGTGGCCCTGCTTGAACTCTGCTTCGGGTCGGGTATCAACTAGGATGGTACCGGCTTCCAGGGCCGTGCCGGCAGCCAGGCGGTTCACTTTCTGCACGCTCGGCTTGTAATCGGGCGCACCGGCTTTGTTCAGGGCCACGTCGTAGCCGAAGTATTTCGGGATGAAGGGCTGGTCAGCGAGCAGCTCTTTCACGAACTCCTCTTCACTCATTTCCCGCAGCATAGGGTTGCCGAATTTCTCGTCGGCGATGGTGCTGCTGTTAGCGCCGCTGAGGGCCTTGCCGCAGAGGCTGCCCGCGCCATGGGCGGGATAGACCAGCACCGTGCCGGCCAGCGGCATCAGCTTGTCGCGCAGGGAGTGATACATCTGCCGGGCCAGCTCCTCGCGCTTGGCCGTCATGTTGCCGGCTTTTTCGCGCAGGTCGGGCCGGCCCACGTCGCCGATAAACAGCGTGTCGCCGGTAAACACGGCTTCGTCTTTGCCCTCGCGGCTCACTACGATGCTGATGGAGTCGGGCGAGTGGCCCGGCGTGTTCAGGGCGCGGAAAGTCAGTTTGCCCACTGTGAAGGAATGGCCTTCATCGAAAGCTTCGTGGGTATAATCAGCTCCCAGCAGCTTGCTCACGCGGATGGTGGCTCCGGTGGTCTGGGCTATTTCCAGGTGGCTGCTCACAAAGTCAGCGTGGGGGTGGGTTTCGATAACGCTGACGATTTTCGCGTCGTTCGCCTTGGCGTAGTCATAGTAGGGCTGCGGATCGCGGGCGGGGTCGATGAGCACGATTTCGCGGGCGCACTCGCTGAGAATAGCGTAGGAAAAGTGGGCCAAGCCCTTGTCTTCAAACTGTTCGATTTTCATGACCAAAAGTGGTTGGGAGGTGAGTGGAAGCGGAAAAACTAAAAGAGAGGTAAACCGGGAAACGAGAACTACCGGGATAAGAGCCAGCTGCTTAGTGGGTGAATACCAGCTCGCGCAGCAGAATGAAGGTGCCCATGGCTAGGGTGAACCAGCCGAAGGCCGGCTTGAGCTTGGCCCCGGGAATGAAGCGGGCCAGGTAGGTGCCCAGCACGATGCCCGCCAGGGCAAAGGCCAGGAAGCCGAGCAGGAACGTCCAGGCAATGGGGGTGCCGGCGCTCAAATCGCCGGTAAAGCCAATCAGGGAATTCAGGGCAATGATGGCCAGGGAGGTACCCACGGCCAGCTTCATGGGCAGGCGCGCCCCCAGCACCAGGGCTGGAATAATCAAAAAGCCGCCGCCGGCCCCCACGAAGCCCGTGAGCGTGCCCACCACCAGGCCAATGCCCAGAATCAGCGGGTAGTTAAAGGCGTGCTTGTGGTGCAGCTCTTCGTCGAGCACTTCCTCGGCCTGCTTGCTGCGGATCATGGACGTAGCGGCCACGACCATGAGCACTGCGAAGGCCACCAGCACCAGCAGGTCCTTGGTGAAGACAATGCTGCCCAGGGTAAAGAGCTCGTGCGGGATGGCGGGCATCAGCAGCTTGCGCACGGCAAACACGGCCAGCAGCGAGGGAATCAAAAAGACAATGGCCGTCTTCAATGACACGAGTCCCTTGCGGAAATAACCCGAGGCGCCCACTACGGAGGTGGAGCCTACTACGAAGAGCGAGTAAGCCGTGCTCAGCACCGGGCTTACGCCCATCAGGTACACCAGTACCGGCACGGTGAGGATAGAGCCGCCCCCGCCCATAATGCCCAGAGAAAGACCGATGAATATAGCCGCGAAGTAGCCGACGATGTGTAACATGGATGAACGGGTGAACGTATGTAGTTATGAAAAGTTGTTCATGCGTTTTGGCAAAAAAAAGGCTGGTTCCCTTACAGGAACGTGCAGCCGGCCAGGCACTGAATCACGTCGACCACTTCGCGCATCTTCAGTGCGTAGAAGATGTTCTTGCCGTCGCGGTGGCTGCTCAGAATACCTTTCAGCTTCATGCCCGTCAGGTGGTGGGAAAGCAGGCTTTGCTCCACATTCAGCTTTTCGCTGATGTCCGTGACGGAAAGGCTTTCCTGATTCGCCAGCAGCTGCACGATGGCAATGCGCGTGGGGTGGGCCGTGGTTTTGAGAATGAAGGCCACCTTCTCCATCTTTTCAGTGGTCAGGTTCAGATCGGCGGAGGTGGTAGTCGGTGTCATAAGGTGCTGCAAATGTATGATCATTTGTTCATGTATACAACTTTCCCATTCTTTTTGGTTCCAAAATATTTCACCTGCTCATGCAAGCTTCCCCAAATACTGACTCTATTACCTTTCCAACCCGCTTTTTAGCCCCGTGGCGGTGGCTGGCGCTGGGTAGCGCGGTGCTGGCGGCCGCCGGAACGCTGAGCAGCTGTCAGAGCAACTCCCGCCAGGGTGTCGCTTCAGCCAGCGGCTCCTTCACCATTCTGCACACCAACGATATTCACGGCCGGCACCGGCCCTTTACCGTGAGCCCCGGCAATGCCACCGCCCAAACCGGCGACCCCGGCCGTAGCCCCTCCTCGTTCGAGCGCGCCGGGCGGGTGGGCGGGTTTGCCCACCTGGCCACGGCTGTGCAGCAGGTGCGGCAGGCACGCGGGGCTGCTAACGTGCTGCTGCTCGACGGGGGCGACACGTTCAGCGACGATCTGCTGGGCAACCTTACGAAGGGAGCGGCCAACATCAAGCTCATGAATGCGCTGGGCTACCAGTTCATGGCCCTGGGCAACCACGATTTCGACTACGGCACGGCCCGCACCCGCGAGCTGCAGCAGTTGGCCCACTTCCCCATGCGTGGGGCCAACGTTACGGACAGGGCCACCGGCCAGCCGTTTCTGGGTGAGCCCGCTCAGGTGTTTACCGTGGGCGGGGTGCGCGTGGGGGTGCTGGCCCTGGCTTACCACAACACGGCCCAGACCGGCAACCCCGACAACACGAAAGAACTGGCGTTCGGTAGCGGTATTGAGGCAGCCCGGCGCTACGTGCCAGCCCTGCGCGCCCGCGCCGACGTGGTCGTGATTCTCTCCCACCAGGGCACCAAGGTGGATGAGCGGCTGGCCCGCGAGGTGCCGGGCATCGACCTGATTGTGGGCGCCCACTCCCACGACCGGATTGCGCCGCCCCGCCAAGTCGGTAATGCCTGGGTGGTGCAGGCGCTGTCAGACGCGGCTGTGCTGGGTCAACTTACCGTGCAGGTGAAGGCGGGCAAAATAACCAGCGTCGAGGGCATCGCGCCCACGCTTTGGACCACGGAATACCCGGCTTACACGAAGCTGGCGCAGCTCGTGGACTCGCTGCGGGCGCCCCATAAAGCGCGGTTGGAAGAAGTGCTGGCCACTGCTACCGGCCGCATCGGGCGGCAATACAAATCGGCCAGCCCCTTCGACCAGCTCGCCGGCGAGCTGCTGCGCGAGGCCACCGGCGCCGAGCTAGCCTTCCTGCCCGGCGTGGGTTACGGCGTTTCCTTGGAACCGGGCCCCATCACCCGCGAAATGCTCTATACCCTGCTGCCGCACCCCTCCAAAGTAGTCACGCTGGCGCTGACCGGCGCGCAGGTGCGGCAGTTGCTGGAGCAAACGGCCACTAACCAGAACCCCGGCAACGACATGGCACGGGTGGGCGGCCTGCTGCAAACCAGCGGCCTGAACTGGACGGCCGACCTGATCCTGCCCGTGAGCCGGCGGGTGAGCGACGTGCGGGTGAACGGGCAGCCGCTGGATGCCCAGCGCCGCTACCGCGTAGTCACGCACAGCGGCATGCTCACCGGCATTCACCGCTACACCACCTTCGCGCAGGGGACGAACGTGCTGAAGCTGGATAAAGGTGTGACGGAGGTTGTGGAGGCTGCTCTGCGCAAGCGCGGCACGGTAGCGCCGCCCACACCGGCGCGGGTACACATCGTGACAGCGAAGTAAAATAAAGTTGGCTTGAATGATAAACTATTGATTTTGCCAACTCTATAAAGAGCGTCCGCCCACAATGGACGGATGT
>NZ_JACHNV010000009.1 GCF_014199535.1 Hymenobacter latericoloratus | reverse complement strand
GTACCCGCAGGTAGCCGAAGACCTTACCAATTTGTCTTTTCCAGTCATTCAAAGAACGTGTGCCAAAAACCGCTGTTTCTGACCGTGTGCCGCTTTGGGTAAGCGGCTGGTTTCGTGAGCCTTTCCGTGCTTCCGTTCGAAGCGGGTTGCAAAGGTAACACTCTTTTTTTCGTTTCGCAAGCTCAGCGCAAAAAACTTTTTCGAAGTGTTTCGCTTGCCGAAGCGCGCCGGCCGCTTCCGGTTGAAGCGGGCTGCAAAGGTACACCCGGTTTTGCTTTTTCCAAGCTTAGCCCCGAAAAACTTTTTCTTCGTTTTTCGTGGCCTCCGGGGCCTGGGCCCCGTTTCTGAGCCAGAACCGGGCGGCAAAGGTAGCACCTCTTGTTTATCTTCTGCAAGGAAAGCGCGAAAGTTTTTTCCGTCTTCCCAACCCGCTTCCGGCTGAATCGGGGTGCAAAGGTAGCACCGTCCGTTTCACTTTCGCAAGCCCCGCCCCCTCTTTTTTTTCGGGCGACCCGCGGGCAGCCCGTTTGCAGAGGAAAGCAAGGAGCAGATTCGACCCAGCCGGCGCACCGCGTCCCGACCCTGGCCCCCTACCGCGTTTCGGTTTGGGAGTGCAAAAGTGCAAGACTGATCTGATATCTCCAAACCCTCGCCTCTCTTTTTTCGTTGAAGGCTTCCTCAATTTTTCAGGCGTCTCGTCTAGACGTCAGTTTGGCAAACAGTTAGCTGATAAATAATCGTTCACTTAGGGCTAAAAAAAATGCTCCTGTGTTAGCAGGAGCATTTTATCCGGGCAGAAATTATTGACTAGCGGTGATACGACTCTACATACTGTTGTACCTCGCGGATGCTGGATGGGTACTGGAGAGCCTCGTAAACACGGTAAAAGTTTTGCCGATCGGCTACGTGCGTGTACAGGTATTTGGCTAGCTCTATTCGATTCCGGTCGAAGGAGAGGGTAGAGACAAAGCGGCGGGCATCATCGGCAGATATAGCCGCATCTTGCAACGCCCCCCGAATGATGGGCAACTTATTATCGTCGAAAGGCTGGCGCTGGACAGCATCGAATAGGTCGGCTACTTCTTGCGGAGCCATTATATAGGGGCGGCCAGGGTAACTGTTCGGGTAAGGGGGCTCATTGTTATAATCAGGAGCCGGAGGCAAAGCGGGTGGATAGGTCGGGCGAGGGCCATGGTTATAGCCACGCCGAGGAATAGGAAGGGCAGACACTTTCCGTAAAACGGGCGGGTAGCCACTGCGAGTTACCAACACAAAGCTGCTTTCCAGACCCTCATCAAGAAAAATCTGAGTACGGTAGTTAATACTACGGCCGTACCTGGTAGGAATAAAGAACTCAGCTTGGTGGTAACCCGGGGCGATACGGTCGAGGCGGACTTGCTGGGTTCCGGCTTGGGTAAGGGCTCGGCCATCGAAGATCAACTGAAATACTACCCCCCGTTCCGCAGTGAAGCTAACATTTGCAGGAGCAGCTTTTACTTGGGCGGCCCATAACAGAAAGAACCCAAGGCAGAGAAGTAAAGCTTTTTTCATGATTAGCAGCTAGAAGAAACGTGAATACCGAACTCATAAGGGCTAAAGCCAAGGATTGTGCCAATCTGGTAAAGTTTGGTTGCTTGCTTACTTGTTGGCTTGGTAGGCTTCTGGGTAAAAAACAAAGCCCGGACTGCGGCAAGCAATCCGGGCTTTGTTATGCGTGGTAACTGTTACTCTGCAATCCGAGTGACTTTGAATTCGGTGCGACGGTTACGCTGGTAATCCTCTTCTGTTTTAGCTCCTCTAATAACAGGTCGGGTTTCACCGTAGCCTTTGGCGGTAATCCGGGATTTATCGATACCCTTTGATATAATGTAGGCCACTGCTGATTCGGCCCGGCGCTGGGAAAGAGCCATATTATAGGCATCCTTACCGCGGGAGTCAGTATGAGAGCTTAGCTCGATGGTAATGCGAGGGTTATCGTTGAGGGTTTGTACCAGCTTATCAAGCTCGGTAGCGGCATCAGGACGGATGTCGGCCTTGTCGTAATCGTAGAAGATATTATCAACGACGATGGCCTTGTTCTTTTCGATTTTAGTAAGGGTGAGGGTTACTGGCACTCTCACATCGTTCATCAGATCGGGTAAGGCATCTTGGGCTGGACGACGCCCAATGGTGCTGACACTGTTGCGGGCCGTAAAATAGCCCGATCGGTTCGCAATCAGGGAATACGTAGCCGCAGCGGTATCCAGCTTCATGCTGAATTTGCCACTCGGGCCAGTGGTTACTTCCTGCAGCTTCTGACCAGTATTAGTATAGAGCGTAACCGTTTCATTAAGCACCGGGGCTGATTCACCGGTTTTATCGTTTCGCTCTACCAGCGTGCCATCAACGTAAAAAGCTACATACTTATACGGACGCTCCCGGAACAGGTAGAGGTCATCGGAACCCTTCCCGCCGGCCCTGTTGGAGGCGAATACGCCTACCCGCGGACTGGTGAAGAAAGGCGCAAAGTCGTCGCCATTGCTATTAATAGGCGCGCCCAGGTTGACCACCTTTCCTTTCTGTACCTTAAAGATATCGAGCTTGCCTAATCCCGGGTGCCCGTCGGAGGAGAAGTACAGAGTGCCATCGGGGGCAATGGCCGGGAAGTTTTCGTTGCCGGGAGTATTGATTTGGTCGCCCAGATTCTCAGGGGTAGAGAAGCGACCGGGCCCCTCGAGGATGGATTTATAGAGGTCGTTGCCACCGAAGCCACCTTTGCGGGTAGAGGTAAAATAAAGCGTTTGCCCGTCGGGAGAAAATACCGGAGAAAACTCATCAGCGGTGCTGCTATTCACTCCGCGCAGGATTTCCGGTTCCGTCCAGGCATTGTTCCGAAAGTAAGACACCCACAGATCCACGCTCAGGTAGCCTTTCTTGGAACCATCGTTGGAACGGGCAAATACCATCATCTTGCCATCGGGCGAGTAGGTAGCACTGGCTTCGTGGCGGTTGTCGGAATTGAAGATGGGCTCCAGCTTCCGGACGGTACCGCCACTCAGCTTCTGCTCGTCTTCAAATCTGATGGCATACAGGTCATTGAATCCCTCACCATTGCCCTGGAAGACCTTCCCTTCGCGGCCCGAGGCAAATACCAGCTCCCGGGTTTCCGGCATGCGGGTGGCACTGAACTCGGCGGCCGGCGTATTGATCTGGTCCAGGGGTAGCACTTCATCATTGGTGCGCAGCGCTAGCAAAGCAGAAGAAGCGCGGGCAATACGGGCGGCCACCTCAGCCTGCTCAGCCAACGTGCGGTTGCTGCCCGTTTGGGCGTAGGCTTCAAACTGAGTAGCGGCTTCCTCGGGTTTACCAGCTGCCCGCAGGGCCTGTCCGTAGCGGAAACCCGCATCGGGTGCTTTGGCTTTGCCATCGAGGGCGGCTTTATAATACGGCTCGGCCTGTTCCAAGCGGTTGGAAAGGCGGTAGGCCTCTGCAATGCGGTAGTTATACTGCGCCACGTTACGGCCCTTGGCTACCTCCCTCTTATATAACGCAATAGCGGTTTCATATTCGCCCTGAGCGAAGCGCTTATCGGCCTTGCTCATACCGCCGGAGGTAGCACAGCCACTGAGCAAGGCCGCCGAACCGGCTATGGCACCTAGTAGAATATAGGTTTTCATGAAGTACAGGGGTAGGATGCGTACAGTACCAAAATGAATAACGAACATTTTGGAAGGAAGTATATCAAGGTACAACCACTCAGCGAATTTCTGGCTTAGCGCACTACCGCCTGAAAGTAGCGGGCCAGCCAAGTAGCGGCGGCCGGCGCTGGCCACGCCGCGCGCAACTGCCCAACGGTACCAATGGTATTGTCGAAGTAGAGAGTGTCAGGCGAAAGCGCGCCGCTAGTTACGGCCGGACGCAGCTCGCGGCGGTCGAGGAGTTGCACGCGGTTATCCATCAGGAAGGCCAGCTTGGCTTTTTCCAGCAGTTGCACCCGAAACTGATCTTCGAGGCCGCGCACAAACCGCACGGAAGCATCAATGGAGCAGCCACTGGCATCGGCTACTGCCTCATCCAAACCAATCACTAAGAATTGTTGGTAGCGCACTTCGGCCGAAGCAGCTAACGTGCGGCCATGGCTGGTCCAGTCGGCGGCGAACTGCTGGAGCGCCGGCTGCAGGGCTGCTATTTCCAATTCAGTGAAAGGTCGCTCCGCTTGGTAAATCCAGATGCGGGCTGTAGCAGGCAGTTGGTCGAAAGGAACGTACATGGTGCAATAGCGGGTAGGAAAGGGGAAGAGTGGAACGCGCCTCTTTGTTTGGCGACGAGAGGCGCCGAGCCATTTGAGGCCGGCTTCTTACAAAGAAACAGCCCCGCCCGGAAGTTCCGGCGGGGCTGTGGATTCTACGGAGGGTAGTATACTGGCAGACTTGCTAGGCTGTAAGCCCTTCGGCAGATGCAATAAGCTCGGCCAGGTCGAACACCTGCACATCCTGTTCCCGCTCTTTGTTCTTCACGCCGTCGGCCATCATGGTCATGCAGAACGGGCAGGCCACGGCAATAACGCTGCCGCCGTGGTTGGAGCCGGCGGGCAGAGCCGGAGCAGTGCTTTCTACCCCGTTCAGGTTCTGCAAGACTTCGGCGTGACCGTCCAAGGTAGCCAAGGCTTCTTCGGTCCGCTCAATGTTGATGTCTTTTTTGCCGGGCTCCGGCTCTTTCCACATTTGGGCGCCGCCGGCCCCGCAGCAGAGGCCGTTGGTTTTGCAGCGCTTCATTTCCAGCAGGTCGGCATCCAGCACTTCCAGCACGGCGCGGGGCGCCTCGTAGATATTGTTGGCCCGGCCCAGGTAGCAGGAGTCGTGGAAGGTAATACGGCGGCCCTTGAACGACTCGCCGCCTTCAGCCGTCACGCGGCCCTCGTTGATGAGCTGCTGCAGGAACGTGCTGTGGTGAATTACTTCGTATTCGCCGCCGAGAGCAGGATATTCGTTTTTGATGGTGTTGAAGCAGTGCGGGCAGGCCGTTACCACCTTCTTGATGCCGTAGCCATTGAGGGTGGTAATGTTCTGCATGGCCTGCATCTGAAACAGGAACTCGTTGCCGGCGCGCTTGGCCGGGTCGCCGGTGCAGGTTTCCTCCATGCCCAGCACGGCGTAGTTCACCCCTACGTGCTCCAGAATGCGCACAAAAGCCCGGGTTACGCGCTTGTACCGGTCGTCGAAGGCACCGGCGCAGCCTACCCAGAACAGCACCTCCGGGGTTTCGCCCCGGGCGGCCAGGTCGGCCATCATCGGAACGTTGATTTGACGCTTAGCGGTTTGCTCAGCCATTATATCAGGTGACGCTTGTCAGTTGAAAGTGAAAGGAAAGCAGCCTACGCCTGCTTAGCTACGGATGGGCTTTTCTCGGTTACAAACAGATCATCGGCCCAGTTGAAGCGGTCGGAGGGCGAGAAGGCCCACGGAGCGCCGTTGTTTTCGATGTTGCTGAACATTACGTTGAGCGAGTTCGGGGCGGCCGATTCTTCCAGCACCAGGAAGCGGCGCATCTCCACGATGCTTTCCAGGGGGTTGATATTCACCGGGCATGATTCCACGCAGGCATTGCAGGTAGTGCAGGCCCACAGCTCCTCGGGCGTAACGTAGCCCCGCAACAGGGTATGGTTTTCTTTATCGAGCTGCTCCTGCTGGCTGTGCTTGGCTTCCTTGCCGTACAGGTTCGGGCTGAAAACCAGGGGTGAGTTGTACTTCTCCTCCATCCTGTCCCGGGTATCCATCATGATTTTGCGGGGCGAGAGCAGTTTGCCGGTGAGGTTGGCCGGACAAACCGAGGTGCAGCGGCCGCACTCGGTGCAGGAGTAGGCATTGAGCAGATTGGTCCAGGCCAAATCGTCCACGTCCTTGGCCCCGAAGGGGGTAGGCGCGGCGGCCGAGCCATCGGGGGCCGTAGCCGGGGTAGGTACCTGGTAGCTGGGGTCCATCATGGCTTTCACCTCGTGGGTGATGCTTTCCACGTTCGAAAACTGCCCCTGCGGCACCAGCCGCGAGAAGTACACATTCGGGAAGGCCAGAATGATGTGGAAGTGCTTGGAGCTGGGCAGGTAGTTCAGGAAGAGCAGAATACCCACAATGTGGGCCCACCACCCAATACGCTCCAGCACATGCAGCGCCGCCGGACTCTCGGGCAGCAGCCCCGTCAGGAACTGGCTGATGGGGTAGGCTCCCGGCAAATCGGCTCCGTGCAGCTTCAGGTCGGCGGCATTCATGGTGAACAGGGCTCCCATCAAAATCACCTCGATGTAAAGAATGACGTTGGCATCCAGCCGAGGCCAGGCCCGCATTTCAGGGCCCGTGAAGCGGCGCACTCCCTGCACGTTGCGGCGCCACCAGAATGCTACCACCGCCACAATAACCAGTGCTCCCAGCACCTCGTTGGTAGCCGTCAGGGCCGAGTACACCGGGCCCAGAAACTGCAGAAACCGGTGGGTGCCAAAAATGCCATCCACCAGAATTTCAATGACCTCAATGTTGATGACAATGAACCCGATGTACACCACCAAGTGAAGCAGAGCCGGCGTCAGGCGCTTAAACATTTTCTGCTGCCCGAAGGCAACCAGCAGCGTTTTCCACAGCCGCTCGTTCACGTTGCCGCTCATGTCCCGGTCGCGCCCGACGAGGATATTGGCCCGAATCTTCCGCGCTTGCCAGAAGAACAGGCCAAAGCCCGCCACTGCTACCAGCAGGAAGAGGATGTTTTGAAAAGAAAAGTGCACGGGAATTGGGTAGGTTTGGGGTTTAGGCCGAAATATACTCGTTATGCATAACAAATTACAGTATTTGCTTGCCTTAGTTTCCGGCCGAAAATTTTTTTTCGGTACGTCTTGCAGGTTGAAAAAGGTTTGCTACTTTTGTGCTCCCCAATGGCTACAACGCCTCGGGGGCACCAAGAGCTGGTAATGTAGCTCAGTTGGTAGAGCACAGCACTGAAAATGCTGGTGTCGTTGGTTCGATTCCAACCATTACCACTAAAAAGCCCTTCTGCTTTATGCGGAAGGGCTTTTTTGTTTTCCGGCTGAAACAAGTCAGCTAGCTCCAGTACAGAACCGCTGGCGCGGGAGCAGAAGCCGGCGTGGCCACTCCCCCATGCTGCCGGAAAAACTGCTCTACATGGAGTTGCAGGCTGAGGAGGTCATCGTTTTCGATTTCGGCCACGATGTGCTCGAAGGCGGAAATATGCCGCGCTGTGCTGAGCAGGTAGCCCGGCTCCTGCACCCAGGAGTAGGCGTAGAGTTGGGTGCCATCCTGGGCCGGAAGGTGATACTGATAGCGCACATCTGTGACAGGAATAAAGGCGGCTTCGGTATGGCCGACGGGGTAGTCCCAGGAACGATACAGAGCCAGCTGCACAAAGCCTACCTGCAGTAAATAGCGGTTTTTAGTGGTTGAGGAGAACATAGCCGATCCAAGCTGAGCCAAGGAGCTCAGCATTGCAAAGTGCACCCGAACAGCCCTGCTGGAAAGGCCAATACCCTTCTATTTGTGACATTCAAATTCCTGAATGTGCAGCGGCTGATTCTGAGCCCCCCAAGTAACGGGGGTGGGTTCCTCAACCCACACGCCTGAGTTGACCAGTACCCTTCTCGGTAGCCAAGACCCGCAGGTAGAACAAATTAAAGATGGGCTAGGGTATTTTCCTGATTATAGCTATCCTTCCGGCGTCTTCCCTACCCACCTTGTTGCCTACCCCCGATGGATACTGCTGCTGAACTACGGGCCGAGCGCCTACCCACCCAGATTTATGCCGATTCTGAGCAAGCCTCCGTAGCGGTGGCCCACCAGATTGCAGAGCTTATTCGCCGGAAGGCGGCGGCCGGCCAGATGTGCGTGCTGGGGCTGGCTACCGGCTCTACCCCTACCCGTCTCTACGAGGAGCTGGTGCGCCTGCACCAGCAGGAAGGCCTAAGTTTTCGCAACGTTATCAGCTTTAATCTGGATGAGTACTACCCCATGCGGCCCGACTCGCTGCAGAGTTACGTGCGCTTTATGCACGAATACTTATTCGATCAGCTTGATATTCAGCCCGAAAACATTCACATTCCGGATGGCACTATTGCGCAAGAACAGGTAGCAGAGTTCTGTAGGCGCTACGAGGAGCAGATCCGGGCGGCGGGCGGTATTGATTTGCAGGTGCTGGGCATTGGCCGCACCGGGCACATTGGGTTTAATGAGCCCGGCTCCGGGGCCGCCTCCCGCACCCGCCTGATTACCCTCGACCACATTACCCGCACCGACGCCGCCTCCGACTTTTACGGGGAAGAGAACGTACCGCGCCGCGCCCTCACCATGGGCGTAGGCACCATTCTGGAAGCCCGCCAGATTGTGCTGTTGGCTTGGGGTGAGGGTAAAGCGGCCGTGGTGAAGCGGATGGTAGAAGGCGACATGTCAGACTCGGTGCCGGCTACCTACCTTCAGCAGCACAAGGCCGTGCAGGTAGTGCTGGACGCGGCGGCCAGCGCCGAGCTGACCCGGGTAAAAACGCCGTGGCTGGTAGGAAAGGCCCTGAACTGGCAGGACGCAGCCACCGTGCGCAAGGGCGTTACGTGGCTGGCCCGCACCCTGCAAAAACCCATTCTGAAGCTCACCGACGAAGATTACAACGAAAATGGGCTGTCGGCGCTGCTGGCCGAATCGGGGCTGGCCTACGACATCAACATCCGGGTGTTTCGGCAGTTGCAGCGCACCATTACGGGCTGGCCCGGCGGCAAGCCCCACGCCGATGATACGGACCGGCCGGAGCGCGCGGCCCCTTTCCCAAAGCGAGTACTTATTTTCTCGCCCCACCCCGATGACGACGTCATTTCCATGGGTGGCACTTTGCTGCGCCTCGTGGACCAAGGCCACGAGGTGCACGTAGCCTACCAGACGTCGGGGAATATTGCCGTGTTCGATGACGAAGCCATTCGGTTTGCTGAGTTTGTAGCCGAGTACGACGAGGCGTTCCGGTTGGATGAGCAGCCCGCCGAAGCCCTGTACCGCCGCGTAGCCGACTTTCTGCACCACAAGCACCCCGGCCAGGTTGACTCAGCGGAGGTACAGCAGATCAAAAGGCTAATCCGGCGCGGAGAGGCTAAAAGCGCCTGCCGCTACGCGGGCATCCCCGACCAGAATGTGCATTTCATGGACCTGCCTTTCTATGAAACCGGCCGGGTGCGCAAAAAACCCATCGGGGAAGCAGACATCCGGCTGACCGTGGAGCTGCTTGAGCGAATACGGCCGCACCAAGTGTATGCGGCCGGCGACCTGTCTGATCCGCACGGAACCCACCGCGTGTGTCTGGCGGCCATTTTTGAGGCCATCCGGCGGCTGCAGGCGGCTCAGGCCGGGTGGCTGCCGGACTGTAGGGTTTGGCTATACCGGGGCGCGTGGCAAGAGTGGGACGTTGACCAGATTGAAATGGCCGTGCCACTGTCGCCCCAGGAGCTTACGCGGAAACGGCGGGCCATTTTCAAGCACCAGTCGCAGAAGGACCGGCCGCTGTTTCCCGGCGCCGACCAGCGGGAGTTTTGGCAGCGGGCCGAGGAGCGCAACCGCACTACCGCCCGCCTCTACGACCAGTTGGGCCTACCTGAATACGAAGGGCTGGAGGCGTTTGTGCGCTGGAAGTTTGAGTTGCCTGCTATTGAAAGTCAGGAAACTGATTTGGGAACAGTTAGGCACGATGAGTAGCTACCCGTGCTGAAAGCCTGAGCACCTGACTTTATTTGGTTTACCGCACGGAGCCCGGTACTTTTAGTTAAAATATTTCCATGGATTCCGCTTCTTTCCCCACCGAAGAGCTCGTGCGCCGCATGGCCACCGACGACCGGCAGGCATTTGCCCAGTTCTTCAGCCATTACCACGCCCGGCTGCTGAAGTTTGCCATGCTCTATGTCCGCTCGCGGGAATTGGCGGAGGAGGCCGTTTCCGACGTATTTCTGAAGCTGTGGCAGAAACGGGTTGCCCTGGTAGCGGTGCAAAATATCAATAGCTACCTCTACATTGCCGTTAAGAACCAGGCCCTAAATTACCTGCAGAAGGCAGGAAACCAGCCGGGCATGTCCCTGGATGAAGTACCAGTAGCCCTGACGGTGGAGTTGATGACCCCGGAGCGGGAGCTGCTGACGGCCGAGCTACAGGCCGAGATTCAGCGGGCCGTGGAGAAGCTGCCTCCCCAGTGTAAAATTATCTTCAAGCTGATCCGGGAGGATGGCTTGAAGTACAAGGAGGTAGCCGAAATCATGGGCATCTCGGTGAAAACCATTGAGGTACAGATGGGCATCGCCATCAAGAAAATCAGCGCGGAACTGCAGCAGCACCTGCAGATGCGCTCCTCTGCTTCAGCCTCGGCCGCCAACCGCGTGCTGCGGGTTGCGTTAGCAGCATTTCCGTTGCTGCTGGGGGTAGGGACCAGCGGAGTTTAGGGCAGGTGCTGCCGGCAACACCCGGCGCGGGGCCCGTAAGTTTTGGCACCGGGTTAAGGGCATACACCGGCGCCTGTGTCTATACCTTATACAAGGCGTACCTATCTGTTTCTATCTATGGAGCTTTCAGCACTACATGAACTTATTGGGAAGGACCTGGCCGGAGAGCTTTCAGCAGCCGAGCACGAAGTGCTGGATGCGTGGCTGGCCCAGGCTTCGCCCGATGAGCGCTTAGTGTATGAAGAAACCCGACGGTACTGGCAGAGCCCGGTCCCGGCGGTAGCGCCAACCGATACCGCCGCTGCCCTAGAGCGCCTGCTGGCCCGCCTCGAGGAAGAGGAGGAGGAAGCAACTGCCCCCCACCTGCTACCATTACAGCCGGCTTCGGCTTCGGAGCCATGGTGGCGCACTCGTTTGGCAGCCTCCGTGGCGGCGCTGCTGCTGGCCGGCAGTGCCGCTGTCGGCTACTGGGGCTACCGTCATTATAATCAAGGAGCACTCATTCCGCTGGCCTTCACTGAGAAGACCACAGCACGGGGAGCCACCGCCAAAGTACTGCTCGCCGACGGAACGGCCGTATGGCTGAACGCCGATAGCCGCCTGTGGTTTCCTTTGTCCTTTAAGAAGGAAGCCCGCCGCGAAGTGTACCTACAGGGAGAGGCGTTTTTTGAGGTAACGCCCAACCGCCGGCAGCCCTTTGTTATTCACCTGGGCCGGGAGCAGGTGCGGGTACTGGGCACGTCCTTCAATGTAAAAGCCTACGAGGAAGACGAAACAGTGGAAACTGCCGTGGTAACGGGTCGGGTAGCTTTTATTCACACGGCCGCCGCATCCACTCCCGATACGATGTACGCGGTGCCCAATCAGCGGGTGGTGTACTCTAAAAGCAGCGAAACCCTGCGGCGGGAAGAAGTAAACAGCCAGGACTATGCTACCTGGAGCCGGGGGGGCCTCGTGTTCCAGGGCACGTCGATGACCGATGTGGCCCGCACCCTGGAACGGCATTTCAACGTACGGGTGCAGTTTGCCAACGAGCAGCTGCGCAACTGCCGCCTCACTGGCCGCTTCCGCAACCAAACCCTGCGAGAAGTCATCAGCATCCTGTCCCTGACGGGTAGCTTTGGGTTTGAGCTGACGGATAATCAGCTGTTGATTACCGGCCCGGGCTGTGCCGCTGAGCCCGCCTCGGGCCGCTCGTTGTAAGCCCGGAGCGGCGTATATTGGGAGAGATTTTACCACTTTCTTTTCCGCGCTACCGTTTACATGAAGTATTGGCTTCCGGCATCTGTAGCGCGGGCGTGGTCCGGAGGCAGTACCGGTTTACGCGGCTACCCACGGGCCTTGGTAACAGCCGCACTGCTAGCAACAGCCAGCGTCGGCTATAGTCAGACTGCCGCGCCCGCACCGCTTGTCTCGCTGCAGACGAAAGACCAGGAGCTTCCGGCCGTCCTCCGGGAGCTGGAACGACAAACGCATTATACGTTTGTGTACAGCGAAGCCCAGGTGCAAGGCCGGCGGGTGCCCACACTGAAGCTGACGCAGGCCCCTCTGGAGCAGGCACTACAGCAGCTACTGCACCCAGTTGGGCTGAACTACCGCATTGTTGGGCCGCAGATTGTGCTGCAGCTGTTTTCTTCCAGGCCGGTGCCCACCCCTACCCCCTCGCCCACTACCAGGTCTGCCCCGCCGGCCACTGCCTTCGGGCGCACCCTGCGGGGGCGGATTATGGCCCTGAGCACCGGCCTTGCTTTGCCGGGCGCCAGCGTGCTAGTGAAGGGTACTACCCGGGGTGCTATTGCTTCGGCCGACGGAGAATTCACGCTTCCCCTTACCTCCACCGACAGCGTTTTGGTGGTTAATTCCCTGGGCTTTATCGGTCAGGAAGTCAGGGTTGCGCCGCTCAGGCAGGCAATAGCGGTTGTTTTGCGCGAAGATGCCCGCACCTTGGCCGAGGTGGTGGTGACGGGTTTCGGGCTGGCGCGGGAGCGGAAGTCGTTGGGCTACTCGGTGCAGGACCTGCCGGCCGGCCAGATAGTTGAGTCCCGGGAGCCAAACTTTATTAACTCCGTAAGCGGGAAGCTGGCCGGCGTACAGGTCAGCCGGAGCGGCTCGGGACCGATGGGCTCCACCAACATTATCATCCGAGGCTATACCTCGCTCACCCGCGACAGTCGTCCGCTGGTGGTAGTAGATGGGGTGCCCATCGATAACCGCAACCCCTTGCAGGCAACCCGGTACGGGGGCTACGACTCCGGCGACGGACTCTCGGCCATCAACCCGGAAGATGTTGCCTCCCTATCGGTGCTGAAGGGCGGCAACGCGGCGGCCCTGTACGGCAACCGCGCCGCCAACGGAGTGCTCATTATCACCACCAAAAAAGGCCAGCCCGGCCTGCACCTCAGTGTCAGCTCTACTACTACCTTCGACCGGGCCCACCTACTGACCAACTACCAGAACCAGTACGGACAAGGCACCCAAGGGCGCTTTCTGGATGATGCCGCGGGCAAGCTGATTCTGACGCCGGAAGGTTTTCCGCAGGTAGAGGAAGCCCTGGAATCAGTGGGGAGCTGGGGCCCACGCATGCAAGGCCAGCTGGTGCGCCACTGGACCGGGCAGCTGAAGCCTTTCTCGGCGCAGCCCACCAACGTGCAGGACTTCTTTCAGCTGGGCTATACCACGGCCAACACCGTGGCGCTGGCCACCGGGACGGAGCGCTCCACCCTGCGCGTGTCGGTGGCCGACCTGCGCAACCGGGGCACCTACCCCAACAGCCGTCTGGCCCGCAATTTTGCAACCGTGCGCGCTACGCGGCAGTTTACCAGCCGGTTATCCGTGGATGTGAAAGCCAGCTACATCTACTCGCGCAATTTCAACCGGCCCACCCTGGGTTCTAATTCCGACAATGTGATGACGCAGTTTCAGCACCTGCCGCGCAGTGTGGACCTGGATGACCTGCGCTCCTACCGCGACCCGCTGACGCTGCGGCCCGTGCTTTGGAACCAGAACCGGGATGCGGGCTTCCGAAACACGATGCGCCAGAACCCCTTCTGGACGGCCTACCTCAATACCAACCAAGCCAACCAGCACCGGGCCAACGGCTTCGCGGCTGTGCGCTACGACATCACGGATAGGCTGTGGCTACAACTGCGGGCAGGCACCGATTTTTATGTTTCCGATGTGGGGTACCGCTACGCCAGCTACACTTCCTGGAACAATACGGCCGTGCCGGACCGGGGCGGCGTGGCCGAGAGCCGGCTGCACATGCGGGAACACAACTTCGATTTTATTGCCAGCGGCTCGCGCCAACTGGGGCAGCGCTGGTCCCTGACGGGGCAGGCCTTTGGCAGCCTGCTGCAGAAGCGCAACGAAACCACCGGCGTAACGGGCCAGGGCCTGCTGAGGCCTAATGTGTTTACGCTGGCCAATGCCGCCAGTAAGTCGCCGGTGTATTCTTTCTCCCGGTTTGAGGTGCAGTCGGTATTCAGCCGGGCCCAACTGGCCTACCGCGAGGCAGTGTTTCTGGAAGTTACGGGCCGCAACGACTGGGACTCTACCCTGCCGCGCGGCAGCTGGTCATACTTTTACCCCAGCGCTTCACTGGCTGCTTCTTACACCGAGCTGCTGGGCTGGAAGTCGCGCTTTCTTACGCTGGGGAAGCTGCGCGCTTCCTGGACCCGCGTAGGCAAAGGCGCCGGCCCTTACGAGCTGACGACCCAGTACGACCTGGGCTCCGGTGTGCCCGAAGCACCGGGCGTAGGCAGCTCCCACCTGGGTCAGCCCTTCGCCAACCTGCAGGATCAGCTGGCCGTGCTGCACCTCAAGCCTCAGATTACCCGCTCGGTAGAGGTAGGCTCAGAAATGCGCTTCGGCCGGAACCGCGCTACCCTGGATATCACCGCCTACCGCAGTAATACCTTCAACCAAGTCACCAGCGTCCTGATTTCGGCTACCTCCGGTTTCCGGACCCAACTGCTCAACGCCGGCAACATCCAGAATCAGGGGCTGGAAGTGGTAGCGTCGGCGGCTCCTCTACGGCCCGGCCAGCGCCTGCAGTGGGAGCTCACCCTGAACTGGGCCGCCAACCGCTCCAAAGTAGTGCGTCTGGCGGAAGACAACCCGCTCTATCAGTTAGGAGCCGAATCAAACAACGTTGCTATTGTTGCGCAAGCCGGCCGGCCATTCGGCGATATTGTCGGCACCCAGCTTCAGCGCACCCCCGACGGCCGCCTGCTGGTTGGCCCCGATGGCCTACCCCTGCCGCCTGGCCAAACCACTGCCCGTTTGGGCAACTTTCAACCCCGTTGGTTCGGGGGCTTCTTCAACCGGTTTTCTTACGGCAATCTGAGCCTGAGCGTACTGCTGGATGCGCGCTGGGGTGGTCAGATCTACTCTGTTTCGCAGCAGCAGGCCGCGCTATTTGGGAACACCCGCGCCACCCTGGCGGGCCGGGCGGGCTGGTACGCCTCCGAAGCGGCCCGCGAAGCCGCCGGCATCAGCCCGCAGGAGTGGATTCCGACGGGGGGACTGCTGGTGGAGGGCGCCGTGCGCAACCCCGATAACACCTACACCCCCAGTCGGCGCTACGTTAACCCGCAAGCCTACTGGGCCAGGTTATCTACCTTTTCAGAGCCGTTCGTGTATGATGCTACCTTCGTTAAGCTGCGCGAAGTAACCCTGACGTACCGACTGCCGGCGGCTTTTATCACGCGTATAGGGCGGCTGCAGGGGGCCAGTTTTTCTATTATTGGTCGAAACCTGGGGTTTCTGAAGCGGGCAACGCAGGGGTTTGACCCTGAATCGGCGTACAACCTTTCCCGGGCGCAGGGGCTGGAATCGGGCGGCTACCCCAATAGCCAGACGGTAGGCTATTATCTTACGCTGGAGTTTTAACCCGCGCCGCTGCCCCCCTATGCTGCTTTCCGCCGTTCATCGTCTGCTACCCGTGGCCTCCGGCATTGCCCTGCTGGCTTTGGCCGGCTGCACCGACCGGTTTGAGGAAATCAACTCCGACCCCACCAAAACCAGCGAGGCCTCGCCCGAGATGCTATTTGCCCGGGCCCTGAAATACGGCTCGCTCTACGACAACGACCAGCAGGTAGGCGAACATCTGCATGCCAACATGTGGGTGCAGTATTTTGCCAACTCTACCCCCGGCTTCTCCACGGACCGCTACGAAAGCAACGACCAGTGGGCCACTACTTTCTGGAACAGCTTCTACTCGGGCTACGGTATGGATTTGCAGCAGGCCATCCGGCAGATGCAGGGCAGGCCCGGCGCGGTAAACCGGCTGAGCCAAGCCCGGATCTGGCGGGCTTTCCTGTTTCAGCGCATCACCGATTATTGGGGCGACGTGCCGTATTTCTCCGCTTTTGAGGGCGCAACGGGCTTAGTGCGCCCCCCTTACGACCGGCAACAGGCAATTTACCTCGATTTACTACGGGAGCTGCAAGTTGCCGCCGCGGCCCTCGACGACTCGCAACAGGATAGTTTCGGCGCCTCGGATCTGCTGTATGCCAACCCCGGAGCGGCTTTCCCGGCGGCTTCGGTAGCCGAAATTAATGAGCGGTGGCGCCGTTTTGCCCACTCTCTGCGGCTTCGGACGGCCATGCGGCTCGCGGCGGCCTACCCTTCTCTGGCCGAGCAGCACGTCCGGGAAGCCCTGGCGGCCGGCGTCATGACCAGCCAGCGCGAATCGGCCGTTATGAAGAATACCGGGGGTAGCATCCGGATTAACCAGAATCCGCTGGCCGTGGTGCTAGGCTTCGGCGACTGCCGCATCAGTGCCACCCTTGTTGAGTACCTGACCCGCTACCACGACCCCCGCCTGACGGTTTTTGCCGACGCCGTATCCGGGAGCAATCCGGCGCGGGTGGGGCTGCCCAATGGCCTATCGGCTACCCAACTGACCATGCGGGAATACGCCCCTGCCAGCTTCTCGCAGGCCGGTAGCCGCTACCGCGCCATCACCAACGACCAGAATCTGCTGACCTACGCCGAAGTATGCTTTCTGCGGGCGGAAGCCTGCCTGCGCGGCTGGGATGCCGGTGGCACGGCCGAGCAGTGGTACAACGCTGGCGTACGCGAGGCCCTGGCTCTGGCCGGCATTACGAACCCCGATGTAGCCGTGGCTTACCTGCAGGAGCCCGGGGTGCGCTTCCAGCCCGCCCGTGCCCTGGAGCAGATCATCACCCAGAAGTGGCTTTCCCTTTTTGGGCACAATGGCTTCGAGGCCTACGCCGAGTACCGGCGTACTGGGTTTCCGGTGCTGCAGGCCACCCAAAACCCCGGCGAAACCAACGGTCAAGTACCTCGGCGCCTGCGCTATCCGCGGGCCGAGCAGCGCCTCAACCCCACCGCCTATTACAACGCGCTAGCCCAGCAGGGCCCCGATGCCATGACCACTCCCGTGTGGTGGAACAAATAAATTTCTCTTTCCGGTAGGGGCGCTTAGGGGGAGAAGCTCAGCGGTCGGTCTTACCTCTGAAAGCATTACCAACCCTCCCGAGCGCAACTATTGGGCATTGTGTGTGCACTACAACTAGAAGCAGATTTTTACCCGGTATTTTTAGTGACACTCCAGACCCTCTTCGGACGCGAAGAGGGTCTGGGGCTTTTTAGGGGGTAGGGCACACTTCGTCGTGCACGCGCTGGGCAAAGCCATAGCCCTGGACCACTGCCCGCCGGAAAAACTCGCAGGCTTCCTTGGCGTTGCCTTCCTGCTGGGCAATGCGCCCCAGCAGAAAATACACCTGTCCGTACCGCGGAAATGTAGTCAGCACTTGCCAGTAATCAGCGCGGGCGGCCCGCAAATCATGCATCTTGTAATTGGCAAGGCCCCGGTACAGCAGCAACCGAGCCGCCAGGTAGGCCGGCTCCCCTGGCGCATGCCGGAGCCCGGCAGCAAAGTCACGGTGGGCCGCGGCATACCGATGAGTAAACAGCAGAGCTTCTCCATGCAGCAACCAGGCCTGGGCCAGGGTAGAGTCCTGCCGTAGCGCCTGCCCGGCAAATACTTCTACCTGATCAGGGCGCTGCAGGGCGCGGTAGCATAAGCTCAGGCGTAGCAAGATCCGGGCGCGGTCGGCCGGCTGGGTAGTTTGGGCCAGAGCCGCCTGATAGTCGGCAATAGCGGCGGCGGGGTTGTGATAGAATAGCTCCTCAATTTCGCCGCGTCGGCGCAGGGCATCCGCATAGTCGGGCCGAAACTGCAGCGCCTCCGAGAAAAAGCTGTGCGCTCCACTCCACTCATGCCGGGCGTAGGCCGCCAACCCGCGCTGGTAGTTGCTGGCCGCCGTAATGCGGTACATAGATACCCGCACAGAAAGCACAAACAGGGCTATTGCTCCCACCAGCAACAGAATAAGTCGCAAATCGCGCCGGGTAAACCGGGCGCGCTGCTTGGGCCGGGGGCGGTAGTGCCGCTCGAAGGAGCCGGCCGGGCGGCGGGTGCGCACCGGCGCGGCCGGCGGGGGCATGGGTACTCCGTACACGCGCTGGCCCTGGTTACGGAATTGCTGCTGCCGCCGAGCCTCCTCGGCCCGGCGGGCGGCCACCTGCAGCTGAAAATCATACTGGGCCCGGCGGTTAGCGTCGCCGAGGACCTGGTAGGCGGCGGCTACAGCCTTAAACAGATCTTCGTAAAGGGCACTGCCCTGGTGTTTATCCGGGTGGTACTTTATGGCCAGCTGCTTGTAAGCCAGCTTTATCTCGCGGGCCGTAGCCGTGGGAGCTACGCCCAATATCTGGTAATGATTCTGGCTCAAACGGCGGTGGTATATAGTAAAAGTACGGCAATTTTCAGACACGCCGCCGGGTTTTCCGTAAGAAAGGGTCGTTCGGCAAACCGGCCTCGGCGCGGTTTACCGGCCTGTGAACCTGTAACATTGTTCCTCGCAAAAATTCTCCCCTATGGGCCTGTTCTCCACTGAAGATGACGCCACCAAAACGCCCCGCACCGATAACCTGATGGGCAATTTGATGGGCTACCTCGATACGCGCATCGACTTGGTACGCCTTGAAACGCAGGAAAAAGTCAAGACTGCCTTCGTAGGCACCGTCCACGGCGTAACGCTGGGCCTCGTGGGCCTGATGTTTTTCCTGTTTCTGAATGTATTTCTGGGCCTGCTGCTCAACGATGTGCTGGATAGTCCGTACTGGGGCTTTGGCATTGTGGCCGGCTTTTACCTGCTGCTACTCATTATTCTGGTGGTTGGGGTAGATAAGAAACTGTTCCAGAGCCTGGCTGATAAGCTTCTGAACAACACCATTTACAAATCCGATAAACGCCAAGCCTAACCCCTCGTATGGCCGATCTGCATAACCCGCTGTTTGAAGATGAAAAAGAGTTTCTGGAACGCCAGAAGCTGGAGTACGAACGCGCCCTGATGGGCGAAGTGGAAGGCATCAAAGCGAAAACCCAGGTAGTCAGCAAGTACGTGGCCATCGGCGCCGGTGTACTGGGAGGCGTCTGGCTGCTTTCGAAGACCTTCGGCGGAAAAAAAAAACGCCACGCGCTCGAAAACGATGAGGAATATGCCCGACACCAGCTGGGCACCTCCCACCGGCCCCGGCGCCAGAAGATTTCCACCACGGTAGATACAGCCATTGCCGACGATTTGGGCTTTGGCACCGGGCATCATCAGTATGACCGGGGCCAAACCCACCCGCACGCCCACGAGCGGGCCCACCTTGCCCCGGAGGTTTACCATACCGACGCCGACCCGTTCCGGCCGCTGGGCTTGGATGAAACGGCGCCCTACCGCGCGGTTCCCGCTCCACGGTCGGCAGGGTCGTCAGAAGCCGGAGCATCTTCCGTGCTGGCCTCGGCCGTGAAGGCATTTCTGCAGTCGGAAACCGGCAAACTGCTGATGGCCCAGGCCTCGGCCGTGCTGATGGCCTATATTGCAAAGAAGGCCGGCGACTATTTACCTATCCTTAAAAATCCCGACCTTGCATCTTCGGGCCCGGTTCAGACGGAGCCGGAAACCAAGGATATTGAATTTACCTACCACCACGACGACGCGGATGCGCCTCACCAGCCTGTATGATGCCCTAAGCAAGCGCCGGACTCATGGCCAGAAGTCTCTGGCGGTACTGCTGGACCCCGACAATGTAGATGAGGTCAGCTGCCAGCAGATACTGGAGCTGAGTGAACAGCATCCTGTAGATTATTTTTTTGTGGGCGGCAGCTTGGTGATGAACTCTCGCCAGGCTGCCCTCATTCGTTTTATCAAAAGCCGCTCGGCCGTGCCGGTGCTGCTGTTTCCCAGCCACAGCCTGCACCTCGATGATCAGGCCGACGGTATTCTGCTACTCTCCCTGATTTCGGGCCGCAACCCCGATTTCCTGATTGGGCAGCACGTTATTGCGGCCCCGCTGCTACGCCAGAGCAGCCTCCAGATTCTGCCTACCGGCTACATGCTGGTAGATACCGGCCGCCAAACGACGGCTAGCTACATCAGCGGCACTACCCCCCTACCCTACGACAAGCCCGGTATTGCGGCCTGCACGGCCATGGCGGGCGAGCAGCTAGGGCTACGCCTAATGTACCTCGATGGGGGTAGCGGCGCCCTCTACCCCGTGGCGCCCGCCATGATCCGGGCAGTACGCCAGGCCGTGGAGGTGCCCCTGATTGTAGGCGGCGGCATTAATACCATCGAAAAAGCCCAGGCCGCTCTGCAAGCTGGCGCCGATGTAATCGTAATTGGCAACCAGATTGAAAAGGAGCCGGCCTTCCTGGCCGATATGGCGCGCACGGTGCACCAGTTCAATCAGTCCCGGATTCTGACGGAATAAGCGCGGGCCCGGAAAGCGTGGTAAGCAGCTCACTTTTCACTCAGCACCCGGCACGTCCGTTTTTGCCAGCCACTGCCCTACCCTCCAATCAACGAAAAAGCGCCCCGTTACCGCGGGGCGCTTTTTCGTTGATTGGAAGATTACCAGACCTGTTCGCAGCATCCGTGTAATCCATAAAATCCGTCTGAGCCTGTGATTAGATATTCATGGCCGACTCACGGCGGCGCATTTTGCCGGCCGGAATCCCAAACATCATCTTGAAGCGCCGGCAGAAGTAAGCGGTGTCTTTGTAGCCCACTTCCTTCCCAATGTCGCGGATGCTCTTCTTGGTGGTGCGCAACAGGAACACGGCGCGCTCCATGCGCTGATATTCGATGTAGTCCTGGGGGTTGATGCCGGTCAGCATCTTGAAGTACTGGCCTACGTAGTCTTCGCTCACGTTGGCTACGCCCGAGAGAACCTTGTTCGAGAGGTCGCCGCCAATGTTCTCCTTGATGTAGTTGAACAGATCAATAAGGCGCGGATCTTTGAAGTAGGTGCTGTTGGTCGCCAGCTGCTCCACAAACATCTTATTCTTCAGGATGTAGCGCACAATCTCCACCACAATGTTCTCGGTGTAGATGGTGATAAGGCGCTCCCGGCCCGGCAGTTCCTGTAGGCTTTCTTCTACCACCTTAATAACCAGGTTTGCCAGCTTGGAGTTACCGGTAATCAGGAAGGCCGGCACGTCCAGGGAGGCAAAGAAGTTCACGGAGTCGAACACCTTAGCCTCGAAGCTGACGAAGGAATGGCTTTCCTCGGCGTCACCAATCAGGTCCAGATCGGAGTTGGAGTGGAAGAATTTATCCTTGTTCGTGATGAGGTCGTCGTTGGTGATGCTCTTACTCGAGGTTTCGCCGTAGGTTACTTTGGTAGCGCGGCCACCCGGAATAAAGAGCATTTCGCCTTCCTCTACCAGCTGATCTTCGTCACCGAAAGAGATACGGCCCTTGTGCAACAGAATCAGATTGTTGCCTACATCATAGGAATTGCGCACCGTAAAGGGCTGCTGCAATACCAGATTTTTCGCCTTGATGTACCGAACACCCAGCGACTCAATCACTTTATTATAATCTTCCATCTTTGACGGGCATTTAAGATCTCAGGCGTGGGGGTAGAAATAGTACCCCGCAGTTATCTAATGCAAAATAACATATAAAAATTCACACAAACACAAAACCCAGCCTAAAAAGGGCTGGGTTTTGTGCAATACTTCTGACTTTTAGGCAATTCAAAACCTACTTCAGGATTTCCCGAGAGATTACAATTTTCTGAATCTCAGAAGTTCCCTCGTAAATCTGGGTGATTTTGGCGTCGCGCATCAGGCGCTCCACATGGTATTCCTTCACGAAACCGTAGCCCCCGTGAATCTGAACGGCTTCCACGGAGCTGTCCATAGCGGTTTTGGAGGCGAAGAGCTTGGCCATAGCGCCCGACTTGGCATAGTCGCGGTGGGCGTCCTTGTCGGCGGCGGCCTGCAGGCACAGCAAGCGGGCCGCGTCGATGGTGGTTGCCATGTCGGCTAGCTTGAACTGAATAGCCTGGTGCTGAGAAATCGGCACCCCAAAGGCTTTGCGCTCCTTGGAGTACTTCAGAGCCAACTCGTAGGAGCCAGAGGCAATGCCCAGCGCCTGGGCGGCAATGCCAATGCGGCCGCCGGCCAATACCTGCATGGCGAACTTGAAGCCGAAGCCGTCCTCACCGATGCGGTTTTCCTTGGGCACCTTCACGTCGTTGAACATCAGCGAGCAGGTATCGGAGCCGCGGATGCCCAGCTTATTTTCTTTGGGTCCCTGCACAAAGCCTTCCATACCCTTCTCCACGATGAGCACATTGATGCCGCGGTGTTTGAGTTCGGGGTTGGTTTGGGCCACTACCAGATACACCGAGGCAGTGGTGCCGTTGGTAATCCAGTTTTTGGTGCCGTTGAGCAGGTAGTAGTCGCCTTTGTCTTCGGCGGTAGTGCGCTGGCTGGTAGCGTCGGAACCAGCTTCGGGCTCCGAAAGGGCAAAAGCCCCGATGATTTCGCCGGAGGTCAGGCCGGGCAGGTATTTGCGCTTTTGCTCCTCGGTGCCGTATTTCTCCAGGCCCCAGCATACCAGCGAATTATTCACTGACATGATAACCGAGCAGGAAGCATCTACTTTGCTGATTTCCTCCATGGCCAGCACGTAGCTCACGGTATCCATCCCACCACCGCCGTACTCGGGGCTTACCATCATGCCCAGGAAGCCCAGCTCACCCATCTTCTTGATTTGCTCGGCGGGAAATTTTTGGTGTTCATCCCGCTCAATAACGCCGGCCCACAGTTCAGTCTGGGCAAATTCGCGGGCGGCAGCCTGAACGGCCAGTTGTTCTTCGGTAAGCTGAAAATCCATGCGATAATAAGGGTGGGGTGGGAAAAGCAATCCGTAGGAAGCCGGCGTAAATTCGCTGGCAGCCCTCAAAATTAACCGACAAGTTTGCAGATCACGCAGCCATGCCTCAATTTTTTAGTAGGCTAGCCGAATAATGCATCTTGCCCAGTTTTTGTTTCCTGTCTGGCTGAGATTGGCACTTCTTTTTCAAGGTTCGTGAGCAGGCACTTCGCTTCTTCTCCCTCAGTAAGCGCAGCTCATACAATGGCTGGTTCTTTCTCTACAACGCATAAAAAAAAGCCGCCCCGGAAACTGGGGCGGCTTTTTTCATATACGAAGGAGACTTAACGACGGTCGCGGCTTCCCATAAACAGGCTGACGTAGTAAAGCAGGGTAGCCAAGGAGCTGAGGGCCGCTACTACGTAGGTCATGGCGGCCCACCAAAGGGCGTCTTTGGCCATGCTGTGCTCCTGCGGGGTTACGATGCCGCGCTTGTCAATCCAGGCCAGGGCCCGCTTGGAGGCATCAAACTCCACCGGTAAGGTCACGAAGGAGAACAAGGTAGTAAGCGAGAAAAGCAAGATGCCCAGCCCCAACGGATACGGCGTGGTCCGGAGCAGCAGCACGCCGGCCATCAGAACCAGGGGCATAAATTTAGATACTGCGCTCAGGGCGGGCACCATCGCCGAACGGAATTGCAGGGCGCTGTAGGCCGTGGCGTGCTGCACGGCGTGGCCGCACTCGTGGGCGGCTACGGCCGCGGCGGCGGCACTGCGCTCGGCGTACACGGCCTCGCTCAGGTTCACGGTTTTATCGGCGGGGTTGTAGTGGTCGGTCAGGCGGCCTTCCGTGCTGATAACGCGCACATCGGTAATGCCGTGGTCAGCCAGCATCAACTCGGCAATCTGCTTGCCTGAGAGGCCCGACTGCAGCCCGATTTGAGAGTACTGGTTGAATTTGCTTCGCAGCCGCCACTGAATCAGCCACCCGGCTACCGTCGCCAGAATGATGATCAGAAAAACAGGGCTTGAGTTGTAGTACATGAGGCAGAAAGTTAGGGGTGATGGGTGACGCGGCAGCAAGAGCGGCCGGCAGCATTTCCCTACCCCTCCGCTTGCTTGCTACCCAAAATCCGCTCGACGATGCGCGTGGTGCTGTAGCCGGCTACCAGTGGTACGGTCAGCACCTGGCCACCGTTTTGTAACACCACTTCGTGGCCCACAATTCCACTGATCTGATAGTCGTCGCCCTTCACCAAAATGTCGGGCCGGATGGCTTCAATCAGGGCCAGCGGCGTCTGCTCATCGAAGAGCACTACGGCATCTACAAACAAAAGCGAGGCCAACACCCGCGCCCGTGACACTTCGTCCTGCAGGGGCCGGCCGGGCTTGAGGCAGCTGACCGAAGCATCGGTGTTCAGCCCAACTACCAGCCGCTGCCCCAGGTGGCGGGCCTTTTCGAGGTAATCGACGTGGCCGAGGTGCAGCAGGTCAAAGCAGCCGTTGGTGAACACTACCCGTTCGCCCTGGGCTTTCCAGGCGGCTACCTGGGGTAGCAGTGCCGCCAGGGGCATAATTTTATCTTTTGTCCACATACGGGCTGAAGCTTAGGTTAGCGCCACTTGTTTTACCCGGCGGCCCGATTTCATCATGCTGGCAACGAAGCTGATGCCGCCCATGAGCACTACCAGCAGGGTTTGGGAGCCGTGTACCACCAAGGCGTAGGCAATGCCGGCTTCCTTGCTGATGCCGTACACCAGCAGAGTGCTTTGCACCATCAGGTGAAAGGCCCCGAAGCCGCCCTGCACCGGCGCGGCCATGCCCAGCGCCCCGAAGGTCAGCACGGCCAGGCCGGCGGCGGGGGTAAGGCCGGCCGTAGCCGGGAAGGCGAAAAACGCCAGGTAGTCCATGAGGTAGTACACCAGCCAGGTAAAGGCCGTGTGCAGCAGAAACAGGCCGGGGTTGCGGAGCTTCCGGATGCTGAACACCCCATCGAGCAGGCCGCGCACAAAGTTTTCCAGTTTCAGAAACAGCGCGTGCTGGCGTAGCTTCTCCAGATTCCGGAACAGCAGGTAGCCCAGCACCAGCACCAGCAGCCCTACTACCCCCAGGACCAGTAGCAGCAGGTTCTGGTGAGCGGCCAGGGAGTTGTAGCGGTCCGAAAACAAGCTCACCACAAAGGCCCAGAACTTCTGAAAGTCCAGCAGCAGTACCAGGCCCAGCAGAGCCGCCAGAATCAGCAGGTCGATGACCCGCTCGGCAATAACAGCCCCCAAGGACACCTGCACCGGCACCTTGCCCGTGCGCTGCAGCACCGAGCACCGAATAACCTCGCCCATGCGCGGTAGTACCAGGTTGGCCAGGTAGCCCACCATCATGGCGTGGTACACATCCCAGTAGCTGACGCGCTGCCGGCTGGCTTCCAGCTGCATGTGCCAGCGGTGCGCCCGGCTGAAGTAGCCCATGGCCGACAGCAGGACCGTCAGGCCCAGCCAGCCGTAGTTGGCCGTGCGCACGTACTCGCCCACCAGCCGCAGCTCCTGTCCGCGCAGGGCGTACCACATCAGCAGCCCTGATATTACCAGCAGCAAGCCATACTTCAGAATATTCAGAAATTGTTTCATGATAATAACTAAGTGCTTGCAGCCTACCCAGCAAAAGTGGCTGCCAAACCAGAACGAAGCGGCCTGCAAGTAGGCTATTTCATTTCTGGCTCAGCAGCCACATCTCTCAGAGCGCAGCGGGCTTACCCAACACGGTTGTGTTGATCAGGAAAGATAACGGTAGGCTTATGGGCACGGGCCTCTGCAAAGTCGATGAGGGCGTAGGAGATGATAATGATGATGTCGCCGACGGCCACCCGCCGGGCAGCCGGGCCATTCAGGCAAATCATGCCCGAGCCCCGCTCCCCCTTAATGGTATAGGTTTCAAACCGCTCCCCATTGTTGATATTCACAATGGTCACTTTTTCGTTTTCCACCATATTGGCTGCATCCAGCAGGTCCTCATCAATAGTGATGCTACCCACGTAGTGCAGCTCCGCCTGCGTAACCTTTACGCGGTGAATCTTTGACTTGAGAACCTCGATGTGCATGGATAAAAAAGCGGGTGAATTTTGGGCCGCAAAGATACGAACCGGGACCGAGTGATGGGGCAACGGCCGGAAGGTAGTGGTTCAGGCACCGGCTGCCGTCGGAAAGCGCTCTGCCCCTACCCTACGCTTATCGCCCAACCACTAGGTTATCGATTAGGCGGACCCCGCCCAGGTGAGCAGCTAGGCACAAAGCCACTGGCCGCCCGGGCTGCCAGTCCGTCAGGGGTTGCAGGGTGTGGGCATCGGCCACTTCTATATATTCCAGCTCAATGGCGGGCTGCGAGCTTAGGAACTCGCGCACCGCCTGCCGGACGGCTTGCGGGGTAGCCTCTCCATCCCGCACCATCTTCTCAGCCAGCTGCAGGCTCTGGTACAGGAGCGGAGCCAGAGCACGGGCTGGGGCATCAAGCCGGCGGTTCCGCGACGACATGGCCAGCCCATCGGCTTCGCGCACGGTCGGGAAGGCCACTACCTCCAAATCAAACGACAAATCAGCCACCAGCTGCCGCACAATGGTTACCTGCTGCAAGTCTTTCTGGCCGAAGTACGCCCGGTGGGGCCGGCTCAGGTGAAACAACTTGCTTACTACCGTGGCTACCCCATTGAAGTGCCCCGGGCGGTGCGCGCCTTCCATCACGCGCTCCAGAGCTCCGAAATCAAAGTGCAGCACTGTGGGCTGGGGGTACATATCGGCTACGGCGGGCAGAAACAAGGCCGTGCAGCCCGCCGGCCCGAGCAGCTCGGCATCGGCCTCGGGCAGCCGAGGATAAAGGCGGAAGTCGTCGGGATTGTTGAACTGGGTAGGGTTCACGAAGATGCTGGTCACAACAACGTCGCACTCCCGGGCGGCGGCGCGCACTAGTTGCAGGTGTCCTTCGTGCAAGGCACCCATTGTTGGCACCAGGCCAATACGCTTACCGGCTTGCCGCCACTTTTCGGTATGGGCTTGCAACTCCGCAGCGGTGTTCAGTATCTCCATAGAGTAGAATGACCGCTCCAGCGAGTGGCCAAGTAGGTTTGGTTGAAATTTCCCTCAAAAATGTTTAATTTTGTGCATCCCAAAGTGTTGCCCATTCCTAATCACCCCAACTGACTCTATATGTCCAAGTTGAGAATACTCTACGCTGCCACGGAAATCAACCCGTTTTTGCAGACCACCAAGGTAGCAGAGTTTTTGCGGCGGCTGCCGCAGGGAATGCAGGAAATGGGGATGGAAATCCGCATTTTCGTGCCCCGTTTCGGCATCATCAATGAGCGCAAGAACCGCCTGCACGAAGTGGTGCGGCTCTCGGGCATCAACATTGCCGTAGGCGAGGACGAAAAGCCGTTGATTATCAAGGTTGCTTCTATTCCGAACGCCAAGCTGCAGGTGTACTTCATTGACAATGAAGACTACTTCCACCGCAAATCGGTGCTGGTGGACAAGAACGACAAGTTCCACGCCGACAACGACGAGCGGGCTATCTTCTTCTGCAAAGGCGTGCTGGAAACCGTGAAGAAGCTGGGCTGGGCCCCGGACATTGTGCACTGCAACGACTGGATGACGGGCCTGATTCCGATGTACCTGAAGACGACCTACAAAAAGGACCCGATTTTCAAGGACGCCAAATCGGTATTCACCATCTACAACAATGAGTTCGACCACAAATTTGAGGGCGACCTGATTGAGAAGGCCAAGATGCTGGACATTGAGGACGACATGCTGGCAGCGCTGAAAACCGCTGACTTCGGTGGTTTCATCAAGGTAGGCATGGAGTATTCTGACACGGTAGTGAAGTCCGATGAATCGTTCAGCGAAAACCTGAACACCCTGTTCACGGAATATTCAGCCAAGAAACAAATTGAGCAGGTCGGCGCCGACGATAACCTGCTGACCTCTTACTACGCTCTCTATAATGAATTGGCCAGCTAGCGCCAGCCGACTTACGTCGGTTTCCCTTTTTGCCGTTTCGCTGCTGGGCTTGGCCACAAGCTGCGAGAAAGCCAATGATGTTGGCCTGGAGTTGCCCGGCACCTCTCCTATTACTTCGCAATACCTCGATTTAACGGTTTCAACGGCTACGGTACGCCAGCAGCCCATTGAGACAGTTAACAGCAACCAGGTTCTGGTAGGCCGCCTCCGTGATGCTAAAGTAGGCACCACTACGGCTCAGGCCTACCTGAACCTGCAGTACAACTCGCTGCTGAGCCCCGCTGACTCGTTGCCCGCTGCTACAGCCCGGCTGGATTCCGTAGTGTTTAGTCTGGGCTTCGATCAGGTGTACGGCACTGCGAACCAGCCGCTTCGGTTTAACCTAGCGGCCCTGCAGCAGCCCCTTGACAACCGGACGGTCTATAACTCTGCCTCAGCAGCCCCGGCCACTACACCCCTGCTCAGCAACCTGGCTGCTCCGCTTAACCGAGAGCTAAAAGTGTGGCAGCAGCTGGCCTCAAACACGGCAGACAAGAAGGACAGCGTTCAGGTAACGACGCTCGATAAAGTGGTGCGCCTTCGCCTGCTGAAATATCCGGCTACGGCCGCGCTGGCTAACACTACGTTTGCGACCCTGCAGAGCAGCCCGATGAGCCAGGAAAAGCTGAATGCAGCATGGAAAGGAATTGCGCTGAGTCCGGCGGCTGGTTTTGCTGATAACATCGTAGCCTTCAACCGTTCTTATAACTCCCGGATTGTATTCTACTTCAGTGGGAACAATGTGAAAGGCACGGCGGGCATTAAAGGCAAATCAGGCCGGTATCACTCCTACAGCCTGGTAGCAGGACCACTGCCCACCGAGGCCCCAACCACTGGCCCGAAGTATTTCACCCAGCTTTCCACGGATTTTTCGGGTACTGCCCTGGCTAGTCTGGCGACTGCCGGACAGCAAGTCAGCGCAACCGCCACGGAAGACTTGACCTACATCCAGGACGGGGTTGGCCTGGCCACCCGCATTGAACTGTCAGGGCTGCAGGCCCTCATGAACAACTCGGAGTTGGCCGTGAACCGGGCGGAGCTTCTGCTGCCTATCAAGCAGAACACTAATGGGCTGTTTCCCTATCCTGGTGGCAACAGCGTGTACCTCTACGAGGTCAATGCCAGCAACCAACCCCTGGAGCGCACGGTAGGTGCCACCACCTACGAGCGGCTCATCCAGATAGAGCGCCCCGTACAGGGTAGTCAGTCGTTGGCCACTGGCGTTGGTAGCCCGGCTGCCGCCGCCTTGTATCCCAGCTACGAGGCACTTCAATACTACAGCATGCCGCTGACCGAGTATCTGCAGGCCTACTTGCAGGACCGTCTGAACGGGGAGCGGCCCTCGGCCCTACTGCTGTCGCCGGTTTTGCGTACCAACCCCAACCTGACCCTGAACCGGGCCCAGCTTGTGAATCTCTCGCAACCTGATGCCGCTAAAATCAAGCTGCGCGTATATTATTCCAAGCTTCGTTAACAGCATTATGTGCTAAGCTAGTTTGGCCTACAAGGGCGGCACGGCTTTTGCCGATGCCGCCCGTTTTTGCTTCGTTTCTCAGAAGTTTCTACTCTGTCACAACCAACTAAAATATGTGCGGAATTGTCGCTTACATTGGGCACCGTGAGGCTTGCCCCATCATCATCAAAGGTTTGCGCCGCTTGGAGTACCGCGGCTACGACTCCGCTGGCGTAGCGCTGCTCAACGGCCAGCTTAGTGTTTACAAGAAAAAGGGGAAGGTAGCTGACCTGGAGGCTTTTATTGCAGAAAAAGATACACACGCCAACATTGGCATGGGCCACACCCGTTGGGCTACCCACGGGGAACCCAATGATGTGAATGCGCACCCGCACTACTCTACCTCGGAGCGGATTGCCATCATTCACAACGGTATCATCGAAAACTACGCGGCTCTCAAGCAGCACCTGCAGCAGCAGGGCCACGTGTTCCACTCCGATACTGACACGGAGGTGTTCGTGAACCTGATTGAGGAAATTCAGAAGCAGAACAGTTGCTCTCTGGAGGAGGCCGTGCGTCTGGCCCTGCACGAGGTGGTAGGTGCCTACGCCATTGTGGTGCTGAGCAAGGACAACCCGGGCCAACTGATTGCGGCCCGCAAAGGCTCTCCGCTGGTGATTGGGGTAGGCGAAAATGAGTTCTTCCTGGCCTCCGACGCGACGCCCATCATTGAATACACCAATGAGGTAGTGTACGTGAATGACTACGAGCTGGCGGTAATTAAGGACGGTCAGCTGGAAATTCGCACCAAAGAAGACGTTAAGCAGACCCCCTACATTCAGACGCTGGAGCTGGAGCTGGACCGCATCGAGAAAGGCGGCTACGAGCACTTCATGCTAAAGGAGATTTTCGAGCAGCCCCGCTCCATCCTCGACTCGATGCGCGGCCGCCTGGAACTAGAGGCCGGCCACCTGAATATGGGCGGCGTGCGGGCCTACGAGCGTAAGTTTGTGAATGCTGACCGCATCATTATTGTGGCTTGCGGAACTTCTTGGCACGCGGGCTTGGTGGCCGAATACCTCATCGAGGACCTGGCGCGCATCCCGGTGGAAGTGGAATACGCCTCCGAATTCCGCTACCGCAACCCCGTTATCACGGAGCGCGACATTGTAATTGCCATTTCCCAATCGGGCGAAACAGCCGATACGCTGGCGGCTATTGAGTTGGCTAAGAGCCGGGGCGCCACCATATTTGGCATTTGCAATGTGGTAGGCAGCAGCATTGCCCGCGCCACCGATGCCGGCGCCTATACCCATGCCGGCCCCGAAATTGGAGTAGCTTCAACTAAGGCGTTTACCGCCCAAGTAACGGTACTGACCCTGCTGGCCATGATTGTGGGCCACAAGCGCGGTACCCTCTCCGACACCAAGCTGCGCGAGCTGATGGTGGAACTGAACACCATTCCGGCCAAAGTAGAAAAGGCCCTGCAGCTGAACGACGAAATTGAGCAGATTTCGAAGATCTTCAAGGATGTGCCTAACTTCCTGTACCTGGGCCGGGGCTACAACTTCCCGGTGGCACTGGAAGGCGCCCTTAAGCTGAAGGAAATCAGCTACATCCACGCAGAGGGCTACCCCGCCGCTGAAATGAAGCACGGCCCCATTGCTCTTATCGACGAGAACATGCCGGTGGTGGTTATTGCTACCAAAGACAGCTCTTACGAGAAGGTAGTGAGCAACATTCAGGAAGTGAAAGCCCGCAAGGGCCGCATCATTGCCGTAGTGACGGAAGGCGATACGGTGATTCCGGAAATGGCCGAGTTTACTATTGAGGTGCCCGCTACCAGCGAGGTGCTGGTGCCGTTGGTATCGGTGGTGCCGCTACAGCTGCTTTCCTACCACATTGCCGTACTCCGCGGCTGCAACGTTGACCAGCCCCGTAACCTGGCCAAATCGGTAACGGTAGAGTAATTTTTTATAAAAAAGAAAAAGCCACTTCAGCTTCCTGAAGTGGCTTTTTCTTTTTGCGCTGCGTGCTTACCATGGGCCAGTACAAGGCAACAGGGTTCGGTTTTTCGGTTTACTTTGGTGCTGCAATATCTCCTTTTCCAATCACCACCCTCCTATGGCAAATACCATCGTTTACTCGGCCCAAGCCCCTGCTCCTATTGGCCCTTATAGCCAAGCTATTCAGGCCGGCAACACCATCTACGTTTCGGGCCAGATTGCGCTGGATGCAGATACGGGCCAGTTAGTGGGCGACGGGGACGTAGCCCAGGAAACCCACCAAGTGATGCGCAATTTGCAGGCCGTGCTGGAAGCGGCAGGCTATACCCTGCGCGACGTGGTGAAGTGCACCATCTTCGTGAAAGACCTGGGCAACTTCGGCCTCATCAATGAAATCTACGGCAACTATTTTTTCGCTGACTACGCACCGGCCCGCGAAACCGTGGAAGTCAGCCGCCTGCCCAAGGACGTGCAGGTAGAAATATCCTGCATCGCCGTGAAGTAACGACCGCCCAAGCAGCCTGCTCCGCTTACCGTAGCCGGGAGGTTGCGCGGCCAAGTCCCTATTGCATCATCTCCCTGATTGTATTACATGAAAGAGGTAGGCATTTTCCTGTTTATGGCTGGGTTGGTTGCCATGATAGCCCCGCTGCTGTTACCCGCCAACTTTCGGTTTCCGCTGCTCGACTGGACTAATAACTGGGGCCCGACTACGGCTTGGCTGATCCGGGGTGGAGCTGTGCTGCTGGGGCTTCTCCTGTGGCTTCGCTTCAGAAATCAGGAATAATGCGCCGCCCTACCCCTCGCAAAGCCCCGAAGCCCCAGCGCAAGCCTGAGCATTTCCCGCCGGAACGGGTGCTGGCCCGGGCCCTGCCGCCCGGGCTGGCAGGCGAACGGGAGTTCGAGCAGTACCACTTTCTCAACTTCGACTTCAGCCAGACCAGCTTAGCAGGTTACCTGTTCAGTGAGTGCCGGTTTGAAAACTGCAATCTGGCCGGTACCAGTCTGGCCAACACGTCCTTGCAAAATGTGGCTTTTGATGGCTGCAAGCTGCTGGGACTACCGTTTGAAGCCTGCCGCGACATGCTGTTCAGCGTCCACTTCAGCCGGTGCCAGCTGGATTATGCATCCTTTTCGGGCCGGGTAATGCCGAACACGCGCTTTGTAGAGTGCTCTTTGCGCGAGGCCAACTTCACCCAGGCCGACCTGACGGGCGCCGTATTTGAGCGGTGCGAGTTGGACCGGGCCGTTTTCCTACACACTCAACTAAACGGCGCCGATTTCCGGACGGCCCAGAACGTAGGACTGGACCCCGAACTGAACGAGTTGAAGCAGGCTCACTTTGCCCTGTCCGGCTTGCCCGGGCTGCTGACCAAGCACAGTTTACTTGTTGAGTAAAGGCGCCCACCCGAGGCTGATGGAGCTACTGGCCAACTGCTCCCGAGGCCTATTTTATATCATCCTACCTCCCCGGCTAATTACCTACCTTTGCGGCGCGCTGCGGACCTGAACCGGGCGCGAACCAGTTGTTTGTATGGAAAGAGAAGTACGGGTGCGTTTTGCGCCCAGCCCCACCGGCCCGCTGCACATCGGCGGCGTGCGCACTGCGCTCTATAATTATCTGCTAGCCCGCAAGCTGGGCGGCAAGATGCTGCTCCGCATTGAGGATACCGACCAGAACCGCTTTGTGCCGGGCGCCGAGGATTATATCCGCCAAAGCCTGGAGTGGTGCGGTATTGAGCTGGATGAAAGCCCCTGGAACGGTGGCCCGCACGCGCCCTACCGTCAGAGCGAGCGGAAGCCCATGTACCTGCAGTACGCCCAGCAGCTTATTGACAGCGGCCACGCCTACTACGCCTTTGATACGCCCGAGGAGCTGGACGCCATGCGCGCCCGCCTGACGGCTGCGAAGGTACCCAACCCGCAGTACAACAGCATCACGCGCGCCCAGATGCGCAATTCCCTGACTCTGCCGGCCGAGGAAGTAAAGCAGTTGTTGGAAAGCGGCGCGCCGTACGTAATTCGCCTGAAGGTGCCCCGCAAGGAAGAAGTACGCTTCAACGACCTGATTCGCGGCTGGGTGGTGGTGCACTCGTCTTCTATTGACGATAAGGTGCTGATGAAGTCAGATGGCATGCCAACCTATCACCTGGCCAACATCGTGGATGACCACTTGATGGAAATCACCCACGTTATCCGGGGCGAAGAGTGGCTGCCCTCGGCTCCGTTGCACGTACTGCTCTACCGCTACCTGGGTTGGGAAGACACCATGCCCCAGTTTGCTCACCTGCCCCTGCTGCTCAAGCCCGACGGTACCGGCAAGCTGAGCAAGCGCGACGGCGACCGGCTGGGCTTCCCGGTGTTTCCGCTGGAGTGGCACGGCAAAGATGCCGAAACCGGCGCCCCCACCGTCAGCAGTGGCTACCGCGAATCGGGCTACCTGCCCGAGGCCTTTATCAACTTCCTGGCTTTCCTGGGCTGGAACCCGGGCTCCCAGCAGGAGCTATTCACGATGAGCGAGCTGATTGAGGCTTTCTCCATTGAGCGCGTGAGCAAGTCGCCGGCTCGCTTCGATCAGAACAAGGTGCGCTGGTACAACGAGCAGTACCTGCGCGCCAAACCCGATGCCGAGCTGGCTCAATACCTGACCGAGAGCCTGCAAGGCCAGGGCGTGGAGATGCCCACCAGCAAAGCCGAGCAGATTGCTGCCCTGGTAAAAGAGCGGGCCACGTTCCCGGCCGACCTAGCCCGCGAGGCCCAGCTGTTCTTCCAGCGCCCCGCCACTTACGACGAGCAGGTGATCAGCAAGAAGTGGAACGCCCAGGTAGCCGGCGCGCTGAAGGAGTTTGCTGGCCAGCTCCGCGCTACCCCCGACACCTCTCCCGATGGCATTAAGGCCCTGCTGACCCAGGTGCTGGAAACCCAGGGTCTCAAAATTGGGCAGGTGCTGCAGGCCCTGCGCGTAGCGGTTACGGGCGCCGCCGCGGGCCCCGACCTGATGCACATCATGAGCATTCTGGGAGCTGAGGAAACGGCCGAACGGATAAACCAGGCCGTAGCACAGCTTCCGGCGGCGTAGCTCTGCTGCCAACAGACAACCCATAACACCGGATAGAACGCCTGCCGAACTATAATTCGGCAGGCGTTTCTTATTGCTTGCGGCCTGGAAACGGCAGCTTGGCTGGGCCGGCTTCAACCGCTTAGGGAGCAGTGCCGTACTACCAGTTCCAAGGCGGCTTGCCCTGCGCTACGTGGCCGCTGTAGACTTGAACCGACTTTAGCTGCCCAGATCATGGCCAAGAAACCCGTTAGCCCGAAAAAGAAAAAGAACGACCCTGAGAAGAAAGCCCGCGTTCATAAGGAGCTGGAGGGCTTTGAAATCAAAGTAAACCCGTTGGGTGAAATCACCTCCAACTATTCCATCGAGGACATCAACCAGTTTCTGAACCGCCACGTGCGCGACAAAAAGCTGGTGAACCGCGACGGGCAGTTTGGCGAGAAGGAAGAAGAGGAAGATTTTCCGCTGGAGGACGGCGTACAGGAACCCGAAGAATCGGATGAGGACTTTATGCGCCGTACCAGCAAAGAGGCCAAGAAAAAAGGACCGAAAGCCGAGGCCGACGTAGACGAAGAACTGCCTAAAGACCCTGACGAGGAGTAAGCCCAGGGTCTGAGCGCCCACGCCTATGCTGTATGCGTTGCCGGTACCTGCTTTTGCCAGAACTGCCATTATGGTGGTAGTTCTGGCAAAAGCAGGTACCGGCGTGCTATATGGCGGCCATCAAGTGGGGTTTCGCTATACTTGGGAAATCATTTTCACCTGCTTCTTTGCTCCGTTTTATGCGCTCCCACGACGTCGACTACAAAATCATCGGCACCGATATTCAGGTGCTGGAAGTGGAACTGGACCCCAACGAAACCGTGGTGGCTGAAGCCGGTGCCATGGTGTACATGAGCGAGAGCATAGCGTTCGAAACCAAAATGGGCGACGGCTCGGAACCCGACCAGGGCTTTATGGGTAAGCTGTTCTCGGCGGGTACGCGCCTGATTACCGGCGAGTCGTTGTTCATGACCCACTTCACGCACCGTGGTGGCTATGGTAAGGCGCATGTGGCCTTCTCGGCGCCCTACCCCGGCACCATTATTCCTATCGACCTGGGCGAGTTGCCCCAGGGGCTTATCGTGCAGAAGGATGGCTTTCTGGCCGCCGCCCGGGGCACCAAAATCAACCTGCACTTCAACCAAAAGCTAGGCGCGGGCTTTTTTGGAGGTGAAGGTTTTATTCTGCAGCGCCTGACCGGCGACGGCAAAGCCTTCATTCATGCGGGCGGCACCATCATTGAAAAGCGCCTTAACAACGAGCTGCTGCGTGTTGATACCGGCTGTGTGGTAGCTTTCGAGCCGGGCATCGACTTCAGCATTGCCCGCGCGGGCGGTCTGAAATCGATGATTTTTGGGGGCGAAGGGCTGCTACTGGCTACTCTGCGCGGCACGGGCCGGGTGTGGCTGCAGTCCATGCCCATCAAAAAACTGATTCAGGCCCTGGCGCCCGGCGGCGGCAACGGGCAAAAGGAGAGCGGTGGGATGCTGGGCAACCTTGTAGGCGGGATACTGGATGAGTAAGTAGCCAGCTGAGGGCTACCCCATCTGCTAAGGCAATGCCCTGGCCCACCGGATACGTATCCGGCGGGCCAGGGCATTGCGTTTTGTTGCTGCTACTGCTCAGCTACTCACTAACCGTAGTGGCAATAATGGCCAGGCTGATCAGCAGCGCCAGAATCAATAATCCCAGAAAACCAATGACCGCACGGGTCGTCCGGACGGATGCTTTATCATCGGTTTTCAAGCTACGCCGCCACCGGCGCCTGTGCCCCGAGTGGTGAGAGGAGGAAATAGGGACAGACATTGGTAAGATTTTAAGAAAATCCGATCCGTACAAGTACCCGCAACCCTGGCAAAAATACAGGAGGCACAGACTGAGACTGCGCAGTCTGCTTCAGAACAACAGGCTGGTACAGATACGTTACCTATTGGGTACCGGATCTATAATCCCACAATAACCCTGTTTTCCCAATATAGGATTTTTATATAATACCATTCGCTTAGCTCCGGCACTAGTGTGCTTTTTCTTTGAGTTCCGGACCCACGCTCTTACCAGGCGGCGCTACCTGATGTCCGTTTTCGTACCACTCCGAGGGTAGGGCCTTGCCAGCCGCGTCGAAGCGCTGCCACTCCCCAAACCAGAAGAAGTGCGCGCCCGTGGGCTCAGCCCGGTACCGGGCCTGACCGCGCTTGGACACCCGCCCGTTGGGATGATAGTAAGCAATGGTTACCAGGCCGTAGGGTTTCCGGTGAAACTGCTCCGTATGCTCCCGCGCACCGCTGGGGCTGTAGGTTTGCCACCGGCCCACGGGCCGGCCGCGCCGGTAGGAGCCCCGGTTGGCCAGGTGCCGTTCTTCCTTGTCGAAGTACTCGCGCCAGCGTCCATGGCGCTCCTCAGTGGCACGGTGGTAGCGGTTGCGCGACCAGAACCCGATGGGTCCATGCTGCAGACCTGTGCAAGCGGTCAAGCTAGCGGCTGTGGCCGCCCAGCTCAGCAGCCTACGCAAAGTATACAAGTAGTGCCGCGGGCTAGAAAGACGGGAACGAATCAGCATCGAAGGGCGAAAAAAGAAGCCTCCGAAGTTAAACTATTTTTTTAGTTGAAGTAGAATTTCCTCGATGAGCTCCCGGGAGTTGCTTAGGCGGGGCACTTTGTGCTGCCCGCCGAGTTTGCCCCGGGCCGCCAGCCACTGCTCGAAGGTACCCGACGGCGCCACCGTCAGCTGGGGCGGGGTAAGGGCCAGGTCGCGGTGACGTTTGGCGTCGTAGTCGGAGTTGAGTTGGCGCAGGGTATGGTCCAGCACTTCCACAAATTGGTTGGGCTCAGCCGGAGCCTGATGGAACTCAATCAGCCACTGATGACGGCCGCGCGAAGCCCCATCGTGGGTGGCGAAGTACACGGGAGCGGCCGTATAGTCGCGCACGGTGGTACCGGTGGCTTGGCAGGCGGCCGCAATGGCCGCGTCGGCGTTTTCTACCACTACTTCTTCCCCAAAGGCATTCAGGAAGTGCTTGGTGCGGCCCGAGATGCGGATGCGGTAGGGCGCCAAGCTGGTGAAACGCACCGTATCCCCGATTTTGTAGCGCCATAGCCCGGCGTTGGTGCTGATAATGAGGGCGTAGGTGCGCCCAAGCTGCACCTCATCGAGGCCAATGGCCCGGGGCTCGGGAACTTCCCATTGGTCTTGGGGGAGGAACTCGTAGTAAATGCCGTGGTTGAGCAGCAGCAGAAGGTCCTCGGAGTTGGGCTCATCCTGCAGGGCCAGGTAGCCTTCGGAGGCGTTGTACACTTCCAGGTAATGCATGTGGGGGCTGGGCACCAGTTGGCGAAACAGCTCCCGGTAGGGACCAAATGCCACCGCTCCGTGCAGAAACAGCCCCAGCTTAGGCCATACTTCCAGAATAGAGCTGGCCCCGGCCAGCTGGGTTACCCGGCGCAGCAGCACAATCATCCAGGTGGGCACACCAGCCAGCACGCGCACATCCACGGTTAGTACGTGGCGGGCAATGCGCTCAATCTTTTCTTCCCACTCATCGAGCAAGGCCAGCTCCAGCGGGGGCGTACGCACGAACTCAGCCCAGGCCGGCAGGTTCTGCATAATCACCGCCGACACGTCGCCGACGCGGGAGCCTGCCGCCGCGGGACGGAACGGGTTGGGGCCGTGGGTGCCGCCCAGCGAGAGGGTTTTCCCACCCAGGATGTTGATATCGGGGTAGTAGAGGGTGGCCAGGGCCGTCATGTCGCGGCCGGCGCGGTAGTGGCCCTCGCGCAACGATTCGCGCGTAACCGGAATGTACTTGCTGCGGGCATTGGTGGTGCCGCTGCTTTTGGCAAACCAGTGCACTACCCCGGGCCAGAGCACGTTGGCCTCGCCGCGCAGCACCCGCTCCAGCTCGGGGTAGAGCTCCTCGTAGCTGCTGATAGGCACGCGCTGAGCAAATTCCCGGGCCGATAATACGTCACTGAAACCGTAGCGCCGCCCCCAATCAGTAGGTCGGGCCGTCTGTAGCAGTTCGTGCAGCACTTGCTGCTGGGCTTCGTGCGGGTACCGGCGGATGTGCTCTACGTTGGCTAGCCGCCGTTGAACGGCCCAGGTAAGAATCGCAGATTGAGCAGATTGAATAAATTTCACAGATTCTGGAGAGGGCGAAGAGCTGTAGGAGGCAAAACAGGCTCCGTCTGCGTGTAACAAAATGGCTGATACGAGGCAGAGTTACTAGTTTGTTTTTGGGGTACATCTCAACTGTTGCATCAGAGCCTTACGCTTACTGGCTTGTGCGAATAAAGCGACGAAATTGTAAGCTGGCTTCACCAAAATTCAGCAGCAAGCCTATTTCCAGCTGATAGGCCTTTAAGTAGTTGATTATCTGCTGCTGGTGGAGTAGTATAATTTCACTGACGGCTTTCAGCTCGACTAGCAGACAGCTCTCCACCATGAAGTCGGCGCGTCGGAAGCCGACCTCTTGTCCGCGGTAAAATAGCGGCACCTGAATTTCTCGCTGAAACCGAATACCCGCCGCTTCTAATTCCAGGGCCAAGCTTCGCTGATACACCACCTCCGGAAACCCCACCCCCAGCGCCCGGTGCACTTGCATCGCGCACCCCATCACCCGGTGGGTTAGTTCCTTATACTTATACTCCATCAATTACAGAATATGCAGCTAATACTGATTTTCCAGATATGCTTACTGACGTCAATAGGACAGTAATAATCTATGATCAAATCTGTGAAATCGGTGTAATCTGCACAATCTGCGATTATATTTTACGCTTCAACTCAAAATGTTTGCCCAGGTACACGCGGCGTACCATTTCGTCTTCGGCCAGTTCCTCGGCGGTGCCGGCTTTCAGCAGTTTGCCCTCGAATAAGAGGTAGGCCCGGTCCACGATGCTGAGGGTTTCGTTCACGTTGTGGTCGGTGATGAGGATGCCGATGTTCTTATGCTTAAGCTTGGCCACAATGCCCTGAATTTCCTCTACGGCAATGGGGTCAACCCCGGCAAAAGGCTCGTCGAGGAGCACGAACTTAGGGTCCACGGCCAGGGCGCGGGCAATTTCGGTGCGCCGCCGCTCGCCGCCGCTCAGCACCCGCCCCAAATTCTTGCGCACATGGGTTAAGCTAAACTCGTTGAGCAGTTCCTCCACTTTATCGCGCTGGGCCTGCTTGGGCAGATCCGTCATTTCCAGCACCGACAGCACATTCTCTTCCACGGTCAGGTCGCGAAATACGGAAGCCTCCTGGGCCAGGTACCCGATGCCGAGCCGGGCCCGCTGATAAATGGGCAACTTCGTGATGTCCTTGTCATCGAGAAACACTTTGCCCTCGTTGGGCTTCACCATGCCCACCGTCATGTAAAACGAGGTGGTTTTGCCGGCGCCGTTGGGCCCTAGCAAGCCCACAATTTCGCCCTGTTCCACATGCAGCGACATATCGTTCACCACCGTGCGCGACTTGTATTTCTTGACCAGATGTTCAGCTCGCAGAATCATGGGGCAAAGGTAAACGGTGATGAAGTGAAAGGTGATGAGGTAAATGGTGAAGAGGTGATGAGTGACAGGTGAACTAGGCAGAAAAAAATCAGTATGGAGTGGCGGAAGGCGAACTCGGCATTGCACGTTCCACCTCATCGCCTTTTACCTGTTACTATTCACCCCATCACTCTATCACCCTTTCAGCAACCCGTCCTGCAGGGCTTGCTGGTCGGGGGTGGGGGTAGGCACGGGCTCCACCAGGTTTTTGACTTCCACTTCAAACTCCCGGGGGCTGGCTTGGCGCTCCTGCTCGGGGCCGGAGCCGCTGCGGAATTTCACCCGCACGGGGTCGGTGGTTTTGGGCTCTACCAGGGGGCGCAGCAGCTTCTCGGCGGTTTGCATGGTTACGGCTTGCCCGTTTACGGCCACAATCACGTCGCCTTCCTTCAGGCCGAAAGCGTTATCCTCGGCCTTGGTTTTCACGGCCCGGAACTGGTCTTTGGCCTGATCGTAGCCGAAGCCCAGGTTGCCGAAAGCTTTCACCCGGGTCTGGCCCACGGGCGCGTACACCCACCCAATTTTGCCCAAGTACTCGGCCAGGGGCAGCGGCTCCTTCCCTACCACGTACCGGTCGAAGAAGGACTGCAGCTCGGGGCTGGTCAGGGCCACCATTTCCGGAATCAGCTGGCTGTCCTCGAAGGAGCGGGTAGGGCCGTATTTCTCGCGCAGGGCCAGCAGCACGTCGCGCAGGGTTTGGCGGCCCTGGCTCAGCTCCCGGATGCGGATATCGAGCAGCAGGCCAATCAGGGCACCCTTCTCGTACACGTTGGGGTACATGTCTTTGTAGGGCGCCTCCAGAATCCGGCGGCTCATTTCCGTAAACGACACGTTTTCGAACTTGCCGGCATTGTCGATTTTGCCTTTCATCCGCTCCCGGAACTCCTCGGGGGAAATCAGGCCGCCGCGCACCTGCACCAGCTGCGAGACGTACTCCGTCACGCCCTCGTAGAGCCACAGGTGCTGCGACATTTTCGGGTCGCGGAAGTCGAACTCCCCGATTTCGCGCGAGTGAATGTTGAGCGGGGCCAGCATGTGCAAAAACTCGTGCGAGGCCACTTCCAGCACCATGCTGCGCAGCCGGTCGGGGTCGGGCATTTCGGGCAGGAAGTAGAGCGAGGAATAGCTGTGCTCCATGGCTCCGTAGCCGCCGTTCTTGCTGTTGAGCGGCGAGTTCAGGCTGGGGAAGTAGAACAGGAACTGGTACTTCGACACCGGCATCTTGCCGAAAAACTTCGTCAGGGCCTCTGACACGGGCCGCAGCATCTGGCTGACTTCCGTGGCTTTCACAACCCCACTCTCCGACAGCACCGCCACCGAAATGCGCGCGCCGCCCGTGCTGAAGCTGGCCGTATCGGGTTTGGCGTACAGGATGGGGCCGTCGGCCAGGGTCACGTAGTTGGGGGCCGTGAATACGTCCTGGGTGGCCGACTCGCGGCGCACGTCCAGGGCGGTGGCGCCGTAGAGGGCCGCGGGTTTTTGCACGCTCACCTGGTAGGGCTGCATCTTGTAGCCTTCGAGGTAGCCGTAGAAGCCGTAGTGGTTGATGGTGAAGTTGCGGCCGGCGTCGATGTTGGTGCCGCCGGGCTGGAAGATAAACGAGTCGTCCTGCTTGGCGTCCCAGGTGTCATCCACGAGGTACTCCAGGCGGGCCAGATTTTTGGCGTTATCAATAACGAACAGGTTGGGCCCGTTGTTTTTCACCTTCAGGCGCTTGCCCTGCTTGTCGAAGGCCTTGAAATCGGTGACAAAGCGGCCGTAGTCTTTTTTGGAGTACGAGCCCGGTACTACCGAGGGAATTACGTAGGTAGCCTGGGCCTCTTTCACGGCCGGCGTGTTGATGACTACTTTAACCCGGTCGTTCTGAATATTTTGCAGATCGAGGTTAATTTGATAGCCGCCCGGTTGCTGAGCGGCGATAGTGCCTGTGGTAGCCAGCCCGAGCCCGAGCGCCAGATAAACTGCTTTCATTAAAACGGAATAGATAAGAGGGAAAGACGTTGTTAACGCCCGCACCAAGGTACGCATTGCGGCCCGGCCTCTCTGCAAGCAGGCACGGGGTAGCGCGGGCTGCCTGCGCAACGGCACGCCCTACACAAGACGTTCCGTTTTCTGCTATCCGGCAAAGGCAGGTAACCCGACCTTGTTGCGGCACTGCACGGCTACGGGGGCTTATAAGTGGACCGGCAAGTTCGGCAAGAGCATTGCCTCAAGGGCACTGTGATGCAGGTACGGCTGCAAGCACTTCCGCCAACGGTAGCTGGCAGCACTGCGCGCGGACCCATGGGCACCTAGGTGCGGGAAGGCTATTCGGGCTGGAATAAAAATCAGTACGTGCTGCCGGTTTCCGCCTGCTGATGCTGCGCTGTAGCTGTGGGCTGTTCGCTACTCCCAGCGAATGTCTTTTACCCGCAGCTGCAGGTTTTTCACGCCCCGGAACTCGTTCATCTCAATGGTGTAGCACACACTGAATGGCTGCCCCTGCCGGATCTGCTCGTGGTACTCGCCCAGCCCAAAGCCGATGGCATCTACCGTATGGCGGCCGTCCTGAGTGAGCGTGAGCTTGAGGTGGGAATTGCCGACGATACGCGCCGAGTCGGGGGTGGCGTACACCATTTCGGAGGCAAATACCGGATTGGGGTTGCCCGGCCCGAACGGCTCCATTTGGCTCAACAGCCGGAAAAATGAAGGCGTGATGTCGCTGAGCTGCAGCACGTGGTCGATTTCTACGGGCGGAATTAGCTGCTCGGGCAGGATGCGGCCGGCTACCACCCGCTCAAATTTTTCGCGGAAGGCGGGCACGTTCTCCACGGGCAGGGTAAGGCCGGCCGCGTACATATGGCCCCCATATTGATCAAGCAACTCGGCGCACTCCTCAATGGCCTGGTGCACATCGAAGCCTACTACCGAGCGGGCCGAGCCCGTGGCCTTGCCGTTGCTCTCCGTCAGGATGATGGTAGGGCGGTAGTACTTGTCGAGGCAGCGGGAGGCCACAATGCCGACTACCCCCTTGTGCCAGTCCTGCTTGAACAGCACGGTGGTACGGGCCGAGCGTAGCAGGGCATCCTGCTCAATCATTTCCAGAGCTTCCTTCGTAATGCTGGTGTCAAAGCCCCGGCGCTCCTGGTTGGTTTTATCCACTACCCCGGCTTTTTCCTTGGCCTCGTCGGTGCTTTCGGCCAGCAGCATGGCCACCGAGCGTTTGGCGTCGCCCATACGGCCCGCCGCATTGATGCGGGGTGCGAAACCAAATACCAGGCTGCTGATGTTGAGCTCGGCCGTTTGCAGCCCGGCCAGCTCGCGGAGGGCATCGAGGCCAGGCCGCTGGGGGCGCACCCGGTCGTTGATCAGGCGCAGCCCGTGATAGGCCAGGGTCCGGTTTTCGCCCGTAATCGGCACAATGTCGGCGGCAATGCTGACGGCTACCAGATCCAGCAACTCGTGGAGGGGCTCCTCGGGCCAGCCCTGGTGCTGGGTAAAGGCCTGCATCAGCTTGAAGCCCACTCCGCAGCCCGACAATTCCTTGAACGGATACGGGCAGTCGGCGCGCTTGGGGTCAAGCACGGCCACGGCCGCCGGTAAATCGGCCCCGGGCAAGTGGTGGTCACAGATGATAAAGTCAACTCCGCGCGTGTTGGCGTAGGCAATCTTCTCAACGGCTTTCACCCCGCAGTCCAGGGCAATGATGAGCTGGTAGCCAAAATCGGCCGCGAAGTCGATACCCGCCTCCGATACTCCGTAGCCTTCCTTGTAGCGGTCCGGAATGTAGTAGTCCACCCGCTCGGGCCCGAAGAATTGGCAGAGGTAACTATACACCAAGGCCACGGAAGTGGTGCCGTCCACGTCGTAGTCGCCGAATACCAATACCCGCTCGCCCATATGCAGGGCCCGCACCAGCCGCTCCACGGCGCGGTCCATATCGCGCATCAGCAGCGGGTCGGGCAGGGAATCGAGGGATGGACGGAAATAGGCCCGGGCCTCCTCGAAGGTGCACACCTGGCGCTGGCACAGGAGGGAAATGATAGCCTCGTTGACGCGCAGTGCGTCGGCCAGGTGCCGAACTTTTTCAGGGTCGGGCGTGGGCTTGCGAATCCATCTTTTTTCCATACTCGTGCAGGGGGGCCACCGTGGGCTGTATCTTCAAAAGTACAAAGAAAAATGGCTCTTCCGGCGGCCCTTTGCCACGAACGGAACATATACTAAGGGGTAGGCCAGTAGCTGCGCTTCCGGCTGGCGGTAGCAAATCAGTTGGTTATCTTCTAAAGCGCCGGACCTACCCCCCACCCGGTTCCGGACCCAGGCGCAGGTAGCTGCATCGGCTTGCTTTACAATATTCATGTTATGCACATCCGTAGAGCAAGCCCTACTTATAACTCGTTTGAATAGCTTGCTTCTCTTAAAAGCAAATTTCTAATAAAGTAAAGCAACGGCCTTTTGATGCGCCTAGGCAGGAATGGACACCCGGGGTTTCGCTTCTCGGGGAAGGTAGCGAATACCAAGCAAAAGGCCCCCGGCCGCAACTATTGCGCCCGGGGGCCTTTGGGGTTTCAGCCGATTTAACTGTGTTTAATTCACAACGTCGCCGCGGAGCTTACGGAAACGCTTACGGGCTTCGGCCACGTAAATGCTGCCGGGGTACTTCACCAGTACCTGGTTGTAGAGCTGCTGGGCCTTACCGAAATCCTGCAGATTCTCTTCCTGAATACTGGCCGCTAAGAACAGCGCATCATCGCTGAGCACATCGTACTTGGGGTTAGCCGTAATGCTTTCCAGCGTAACCAGAGCGGCAGGGTAGTCGCCGGTGCGGCGCAGCAGCTGCGCTTTCAGAAACCAAGCTTCATCCTGTAGGGCGTGGCCCGGGTACTTCTGCAGCAGGGCATCCAGGCCGCGCAGGGCGTCCGGAATCTTGTTCTGAAACACGAGCTGCTCTACCGTGGCGTAGTCGCGCAGGGCTACGCCGGCGGTGTCCATGGCCGTATTATCGGTGATAAGCAGGCTAAGCTGCATGGCGTCGTTGGCAATTTCGCGGCTGGTTGCCTGCTTCAGAATATCCAGGTGGCTCTGGGCCAGCTTGAAGTCGCCGGCGAAGTAGCTAAGGCGGGCATTACGCAGCTTGGCATCGTACCCCAATGGGGTGTCTTTGTGCGACTTTTCAACCTGCGAATACAGCAAGGTAGCTTCCCAGGACTCAGCGCGCAGCAAATAGATGTCAGCCAGGTCGATCTTGGCCTGGTCCACCACATCAAGGCTGGCGCGGGGCATTTCAATCACTTCATTGAGCAGCTTGATGGCCGCATCCTTTTCATCGAGCTGGAAGGCCATCAGGGCAGCCATGCTGCGCAGAACCGGCGCCGTTTCGGGGGTACGCCCCAGGTCGGTGAGTACTTGTTGATAGTCCTGCAGCAGGCTGCGCAATTGGGTTACGCTTACGGGGTAGGTAGTGCGGACCTGATCCTCGCGGGTTTGCACGAGGCGCTGGCGGGCCAGGGCATAGTAGGGCCGGCCGCGGTACTCGCGCACCAAGTACTCGTACCCACTGATGGCACTTTCGTAGTCTTTGTTGCGGCGGGCAATTTCGGCTACTTCCAGTACCCGCTGCCCTTCAGTGCGGCCCCGCCGGTCGAGGGCTTTGGCCTGCACCAGCGCCCCCGTGAAGTCGCGGCGCTGCACCTGCAGCCACAGCAGCAGTTCGCTGTACACCCCCCGCTCGGGGTTTTTCTGTACCAGGGTCAGCAGCTCTTTTTCCAGGGCCGCGAAGTCCTTATCGTCCTGCAGGCTATTCTGAAGCATGTTGCGCACGAAGGGCAGCTGCTGCTCGTCGTCCTGCACCAGGCGCAGGGTTTCGCTCATCAGCTTGTCGGTCTGGCCGCTTTGCGTGTATAGCTGAATGAGTTGGGGGGCAAACTCTGTTTCGTTTTTGGCCAACTCCCGGCCCCGCAGGTAAGTGCGGGCCGTCAGCTCCGGTAGGCCCGCCTTCTGAAACTCGGTTGCCACCGGCACTACCTGAGCGCTGGTTAACTGCGCCAGCACCCGGTCCCACTGTTTCTGAGCCGCGCCCTGGTCGCCGGCTTTGGCATACACCTGGCCCAGGGTCACGCCCATGGCTAGGTCGGTGGGGCGCTGGCGCTGAGCCCGCTTCACAAGCTTTTCGGCTTCCTTGTCGCGCTTGAGCGCCTGCAAGGCTGCCAGGTAATCGGGCAGGATGTTGGGGGCCGTCTGCTCGTCGGGGCGGAGCCGGCCAAAGAGGTAAGCCGCCTTTTCATGCTCCCCGGTCCGCTCATACTCCCGGGCGAGCTGCACGGCACTGTCTTCCGACTGCTGCGCCACCACCGGCCCCGCCGTTAGCAGCAGGGCCGCCAGACTCCCATGTCCTAAAATCAAACGCAACGACTGGTTCATAGGCACATAACGAAAAGACCGGGCCCGGAGTGCCGGACGGTGGTCCGTGAGCTGGTGAAATGGGGAGTTTGTTGTTCCGTTTGCGCAAGTGGCGCATATGGTCCGCCAAAACAGCAATCTCACTGATTCACCACCTCACCAACCCGACACTAAAAAAGGGCCGCACCCTAAGGTACGGCCCTTTTTTGTTGTAAGCAGGCTCCGGCTTAGAAGAACTTGGTGCGGTTGTCCTTGATGTTGGCGTGCTGCTTAATGGCTTCGTAGATGAGGCCGTCGGCGCGGGCGGCGCGCTGAGCCGTCAGCTGCTGGCGTACCGCTTTCACATCGGTAGTAGCGGGGGCTGCCTGCACACTAACGGGCTCTACAATCAGTACGCCCTGCTCACCGGCAAATGCCGCTGACTTCTGGCCGGGCTTCAGGCCAAAGGCCTTGCCTACAGCCACCGGCTCATTGCCAAGGCCCGGAATCAGGCCCTGGCCCAGCACTACGCCCTCGGCCGTTTTCACCTGGGCGCCGTTGCCGTAAGCCTGCGCAATCTGCTCCAGCGTGCCTTTGGTGCCGTTCAGCTTTTTCATGATCTGCTCGGCCTTCAATTCGTTACGTACAGCAGCGGTAATTTCGGGCTTCACGCTGGTCAGGTCGGCCGTGCCTTTGCTCCGCTCGCCGGTTAGAACAGCAATTACATACTGGTCACCGATTTCAAATACCTCCGAAACGTCGCCGACCTCGGTGGGCTCACCCTCAGGGTTTACGCCGTAGGCCCAGCGCACCAGCTGGCGGGCACCCTGCAGGTTATTTACGGCCTGGTCGCCGCGGCCGAGGCCTTTGGCTTCTACTTTCTGCAGGCTCTTGTCCTTGGCTACGGCGGCGCGGAAGGTTTCCAGGCTGGTGGCTTCGCCTTTCAGCGCCTGGGCTTTCTGGTAGGCCACGTCGCGGGTAGCGTCGGTGGGCTGAATGCTTTTCTGCACCGTGGCTACCTGATAGGTTTGCGCCGTTTTGGGAGCGGTAATCTTGATGATGTGGTAGCCGAACGAGGTTTTCACTGGGGCCGGCAGCAGCCCGGCCGAGGTAGCGCCGAAGACGGCCTTCTCAAACTCGGGCACCATACGGCCCTGCTGGAACCAGCCCAGGTCGCCGCCGGTGGCGGTAGTGCCATCGGTGCCGTACTGGCGGGCCATAGCCGCGAAATCAGCGCCAGCTTTGATTTTGTTGAGTACCTCCGTGGCCTTGGCTTTCGCGGCGGCATCGGCCTCGGGGGTAGTTCCCTCGGGCTTGATGAGGATGTGGCTGGCCCGGGCTGCAGCCTGGGCACCGGCCTTCTGGCCCGATACTTTATAGAGCGAGTAGGTGCCGTTTTCGGCGTACGGACCATATACTTTGCCTACCTGCAGGGGCAGCTGCTCGCGTAGCTTCTCCGGCATATCGGCCGGCGAGAGGTAGGCGGGGCTGGTGGGCGCGTCGGAGTTCAGCTTCACGAAGGCCGAATCAACGGGGGCCGTAGCAAACTGGGTAGCCAGCTCATTTACGGTCTTACGCACCGTGGCGCTGTCCTCGGGCGAGGCCGTTACCGGGATGGATACGTACTCGATGCTGCGGCCATCTTCCACTTTGTAGCGGCCTTTGTTTTTATCGAGGTAGGCCTGCAGTTGGCTGTCGGTAACCTGCACGCTCGAATCGGAGAGGGCAAAGTAAGGCACCATCAGGTAGCGCAGGGTGGCGCGGGTGTTCTGGGCCTGGTCGAAGCGCTTGGCTTCGGCCGAGGTAACGTAGGTACTCAGCTTCAGCAGGTTGTTGTACTTGCTGGCCATGCGCTCCGGCCCAAGGTTGGCTTCGAAGTTGCGGAAGGCATCCTGAGCCTGGGGCGGCAGTTTATCGAGGTTGCGCAGGTACTCAATTACTTTGGTACGGTCGAACTGGCCGGTAGCCGGATCAGTGAAGGCCTGCCGGATGCTGGGGTGAATGTTGTTGCCCTGCACCATATCGGTTAGTTCTTCATCCGATACTTTCAGCCCCAGCTTGTCGAATTCCTTCTGGAAGGCAATGCGGTAGATGGTCTGGTTCCAGGCCTGGTCGCGGAGGTAGCCCATGGCCTGCTCATCGGGCTGGCGCTGCTGCTGGGCAATGAAGCCCTGCTTGGCCTGCTCCAGGGTAGCATTGAACGCCTCGTATTCCACCTTTTCACCGGCAATTTCGCCGACCGTCAGATCATTCTTGCCGAAGATGCTGCTGCGGCCATACAGGAAGTCCCCCCCCAGCATAAAGAGCAGCAGGCCGATGATGATGGCCCCGACTGCCCAGCCCGATTTTTCCCGAATCGTGTTGATTAATGCCATTTACTTGAAAAGAAGCGCAGTAAGAAAAGTGGAAAGAGGTGCAAAATAACCAAAAAACGTGGTCATTCGGTAATGAAATGACGAGGGCTCAGTCAGATGACCCGCTCTGGTAAGCGGGCGCCGGGTTAGCCATAAAAAAAGCCTTTCCTCCGGGACAGGAAAGGCTTTTCTGGTAATGGTGGGGTAGGCGGCTACGAGGAAGAATGAATCCTGGGGCAACGGCCGGCCGTTGGTTCTGCCCTGCCGGGGGCCTATCGTTTCTTCTTGGGCTGTTTTCGGGCGGCGGCTTCGGCGGCTTTGCGGGCCGCTTCGGCTTCGGCAGCGGCAATCTTATCCTGCTGACGAAGGTAGCGCAGCCAGATGATGGCCCCGAATGACAGCATGAACAGCCAGTAATTTTGGTAGAGGCCTTCCATATTACCGGTTACCAGGGTCTGGTAAGAAGCAATGACGAAGGTCACGACGCCCGCAACAAACAGAAGAGTACGGCTGATGCCAGGGTCCCAGAAACGTTTCATGCGGTAGTTAGCGGGTAGCAGCCGGGGCAGGATTGGCCGCGGGCGCGTTTTGAAGGGTGAAGACGCCAGTAGGGTTGAGTATACTGTAGAGCGAGAAATCCTGATTGGCCGTCAGGCCCCGGCCGGTCAGCACCTCGGTGGGGGTAGTAACCCGGATTTCGGTTTCCTTCTTGGTATAAATGAGGGCTTTGTTTTGGTCGAAGAAAGCTTCCTCCGTATTCATGCTCTGCTGCTTGGGCACGTTAGTTACGCGCACGTTGCCGCGCAGCGTGTACAGACTCGTGCTTTTATCAAACAGCCCGTAATTCCCCTTGATGGTGTTGACCACGGTGGTGCCGTCTTCACCCAGAAAGGTAATTTCAACCCCCTTCGGGTAAATCTGGTTGCCATTCTCAAAGTCTTGGCGCAATGGGGAAGTCAGGCGAATGCGGAGCTTGGCCGAGTCGCTCACAATCATGAGCAGATTCTGCGTTTCCATGGTGGGCCCCGTGTACCTGATTTTCTTCGCGGCCACTTCCTCCTCCCGCTTGTGGCAGCCGGCTACGGCACTGGCCAGCAGCAACCCTGGCACCAGTATCAGGTAACGGAAATAGCCTGAGGTCATGACGGCCTTATTGAATGCGGCGCTTGATAAACCAGCGGTTGTTCAGGGTTACGCCCAGCTGCATCCGCACGTAGTCTTCCTTCACGTTGCGCTCCAGGGTGCCATCAGCAAGCTGCAGGGTGTTGGTGTTGCCTCGCTGCCCGTACATAAACGCCAGGCTAATGGTAGTGGCATCGAGCGGGGTAGCCGTGGGCAGGGGAAAAGCAAAGCCCCAGCTCACGGCCCGGTCGTAGAGGGTGTTGCCCCCGGGCCGGTACGGGAGCTGCGCCACACTCAGGCCCGCCCGGTACGTTACCCGCTTAAAGTAGCTGTCCACGGAACTCACGTCTGGCGTCAGCTCACCCCCAACTGCCACTCGGTAGGTGTCGCTGAGCGGGATGCCGGATGAACCGCCCTGCTCCCCGAATGCCCGGAACTGCGACCACTGCTGGCGGGTACCTTCCAGACTCACGCTCCAGCTTCGGTTATCATCGAGGCTGATGCCAAGCTGGGTGAGAGCGGGCACCTGGGCGCGGCCGGTAGCATCTACTTCCAGGGCCGTAAGCGAGGTTTGCAAGCCTTCGTAGGTTTGCCGGATCAGGCTCAGGCTCCGCTCCCCATTCAGGTTGGAACGGAAACTGTAGGTACCACCTACGTTATAGTTGAGCTTGTCGTTGAACTTGCCCCGGTAGTGTGCCCCGGCCCGGAAAGCGAAGTCGGAGTAATGGATATGCTGCTGGTAGATGTCGCGGTTAGTCAGCTCCAACGAGGTAGCAGAAGTACCCACCCGGGTTCCGGCTTCCTGATCGATGCTGCCAAAAACGTACCCCACGGATACGCCGGCCGTGAGTCCCTTGGCCACCCGCACGGCGTGGCTCATGTAGGCCTCTGCCAAGCCGCCGCTTCCTTTGTACTGCTTTTCTACCTGCGCGTTCGGGTCGCCGGCCACACTATTATCTACGGTCGTGGACTCGTAGTCAACGGCGCTGTAGGGCTTGAGGCCGATAGCGCCGGCCCAGCGCCGGTTAATGGGTACTGCCAGGGCCAGGTAGCCCAGGTTGGCCGAGCCCGTGCGCTGCCGGCTTACATTGTTGCGCAGCGTTTTGAACTGCCCGCTGTAGCCACCTTCGAAAGTGGTCCGGGTGGTATAGTACAGCAGCGCCGGGTTGATTTCATTGACGTTTACGCTGTTGGGCGCCGCTACCCCAATGCCGCCCATTGCCATTTGCCGCACACCGCCGGAATTCAGGCTGGCGTCGCCCAGGCCCAGGCGCGAGTAAGGCGAGTTGCCGAGGCCCTGCCCCAGTACGGCCGGCGAAGCCACCAGCAAGCCCAGCAGCGAAAGACCACCGGCCAGGCCGGTGAAGTTAGGTTGAGACATGGTGTACTAAAATTCGGTGGAGCCCAATCAGCACGAGCTCTGGAATAACAAAGATAGGTCCTTTCAACCGGGCACGGAAAAAAGCCGCGTCCCCGCCGGCCAGCACCACGGCCAGGCCAGGATACTGGGCCTCATAGTCGGCTAGCAGGCCACGCACTTCGGCCACGGCCCCGTTCACTACCCCACTGCGGATGGCAGACTCGGTGTCCGTTCCGGTGAGGGGCACGGAAGCTTCCACGTTGGGTAAGTGACTTACCAACGGCAGCCGGCCCGTAAACGTGTGCAGGGCCTGAAACCGCATGGCTAGCCCCGGGGCAATGCTGCCTCCCCGAAACGTGTGGCCTCCCTCCACCAGGTCGCATTTGATGGCGGTGCCGGCATCCACAATTACTACGTTGCGGCCTGGCAGCAGCCACGCGGCGCCTACGGCCGCAGCCAGCCGGTCGGCGCCCAGGGTGTGGGGGGTAGCGTAGGCGTTGGCAATAGGTAGCGGGGTAGTAGCCGGCGCAAACTCCAGCACCTGGCCAGGAATCTGCGGACGCAGCTCGGTTGCCCAAGCGGCGGCAGGTTCCGCTACGGAAGCCACTACCCCATGCTCGGGGCGCAACCGTGCCACTGCAGCACGCACCTGCTCCGGCGTCTGGCCGGTAGCCGATTCCACTAATACATCGGCCTCAAAGCAGCCGTACTTCACGGCTGTGTTACCAATATCAAGGGCCAGGGTGCGCACTAAACCAGCAGTGAGGGGTAGTAAAATGGTGAGATGACGAAATGACAAGCCGCGCTGCATTCAGCAAACGCCGGCTTATCCTTTTATCATCTCACCAGTAAGAGCCACCAGCCGAAGCGGTGGTTGCGTGCCTACATGAAATACTTCAGGCGAATGACTTCTTTCTCGGTGAGGAAGCGCCACTTACCACGGGGCAGGTCTTTTTTGGTCAGGCCAGCGTACTGCACCCGGTCCAGGGTTACCACATCGTAGCCTAAGTGCTCGAAGATGCGGCGCACAATGCGGTTCCGGCCAATGTGGATTTCTACGCCCACAAAGTGTGGGTTGCCCGCTACCACGGCCACGTCGTCCACTTCGGCTTTGCCATCTTCCAGCTCCAGGCCCTCGGCAATCTGGCGCAGGTGCTCCTCGGTCAGGGGCTTGTCAAGTTCTACCTGGTAGATCTTCTTGTTGCGGTGCGAAGGGTGGGAAAGCTTCTGGGCTACCTCCCCGTCGTTGGTGAAGAGCAGCAGGCCCGTGGTGTTGCGGTCCAGGCGGCCTACGGGAAACACACGCTCTTTCGAGGCACTTTTCACCAGCTCCATCACTGTACGGCGGCCTTCCGGATCATCCGTGGTCGTGATGTAGTCTTTGGGCTTGTTGAGCAGCACGTACACCAGCTTCTCGCGGTTGAGGTTGGTTTTGCCGTACTGCACCGTGTCGGAGGGCTGCACCTTGTAGCCCATTTCCGTTACTACCTCTCCGTTCACCTTGATTTCGCCGGCCGCAATCAGGGCATCGGCTTCACGGCGGGAACAAATGCCTGCGTTGGCGATGTAGCGGTTCAGGCGCACCTCGCCGCTGGCCAGGTCGTCTTCCTCGCGGCGGCGCTTATTGCCGCGCGTTTTGTCTTCCTCGTAAAACTTGAGGTTTTTGTAGTCAGGGGCTTCCCCGGCTACTTCCCCAAACTTGCGCTTGCCGGCCTGGTTCGACTCGGGCGTTTGCTTGCCCCTACCCTTGAACTCGTCGTGAGCCCGCTTCGGGCGCTCTTCAAACGAGCGGCTTTCCCGCGGCTGCCGGAAACCACCGGTTCGCTCCTCGCCGAACGAGCGGCCTTCCCGCCGGTTGGGGCTGTTGAAGCCGCCGGGACGGGCAGTGCGCTTTTCCCCGAAGCTTCCGCCCCCGAAGCCGCCTTCGCGGCGCTCAGCCCCGAAGCCACCCGGCTTGCGGTTGCCGAACTCGCGCCGGTCATTGCCTCCGGCGTTTCGGTCAAAACGCCGGTCATCAGAACGCTCAGCCCGGCGGTCCGTAGGTAGGTCATCGGGGCGGCCCCGGTAGTCGAAGGGCCGGGCCGGCCGAATTTCCCGCTCCCCTTCCGCGGCAGGGCGGCGGCTCTGGTTGTCGCGGAACTCCCGCGGCTGGAATCCTTCCGTGCGGGGCTCGTCCTGACTGTTGGGGTTTTGTTTAACAAACCGACGGTTCCGCTCACCGGGCAGGCCACGGGGTACGGTAGGCTTGCCCTCCTGGCTATAAGGTTGGCCCTGCCAGGATTTCTTGGGCTCGAAGGAGCGTATCGGCCGCTCGTCGCGACGGTCCTCGCCTCCTTCAAAGCGGCGGGCGCCACCCTGCTGCCCGTAGCTGCCGCTCCGCCCTTCATTGTTACGGGAGAAACTGCCACCGGCTGCCCCAAACTTCTTGGTGCTGCCGAAGCCTCCTACCCCTCCAAATTTCTTCGGGCCGGTGAAGCTGCCGCTGGCCGGACGGCCAAAGCCGGGCCGGTCGTTGCCGCGGGCATCATCGCGGCCGCCGAAACGCGGGGCGCTGCCTGCTCCCCGCTCGTCGCGGTTGCGGCCGGGCTGAGAGAATTTGCGGAAGCCTTCGCCCCCGCTGGAGTTGCCGGTGGGGCGGCCACGGCGGCCGGGCGTATCGCCGGAGAAGTGTTTCTTGCCCATAGTGGAAGAAGCGTGCGTGCCGTATCGCTACGGTACCGTAGTAGAAAAATCAGATTCAAAACTCAGAAAACCCCTAACGAAGGGCTTCTGAAAACAGTGCCCGGACCAGCAACCCAGCCCTGCCGTAGCGGGAGCCGGTCACGAGTCCGGGCAAGTAAGCGCGGCCGCTGCGAACCTAGTCGCGGCGGGCCATTTTGGCCTCAATGGAGTGCTGCGTATGCGGTACGGCACGCAGACGTTCCTTGGGAATCAGCTTGCCAGTACCGATGCACACCCCATAGGTGCCATTCTTAATGCGAATCAGGGCATTTTCGAGCTGCTGGATAAACTTCATCTGGCGCGACGCCAGCTGGTTCAGGCTCTCTTTCTCGGCCGTGTCAGCACCGTCCTCCAGCACCTTCGAAGAAGAAGCCGTATTATCAGTGCCCGAGTCGTTTTTACGGCTCAGCGTTTCTTTGATGAACGCTACTTCCTTGCGGGCAGCGGTGAGCTTATCCTGAATGATCTGCTCAAACTCCGCTAGTTCTTCCCTGGAATAGCGTAGGGGTTCTTCACTCATGTTGGTGCAGGGAGAGGTTATAAGAATGATGATTAGCTGACTGCCTGCCTCGAACTGAGCAGGATACTAGCAGTTAGAGCCCAACAGCGGCTTGCACGAATAAGTTTACCTTACTGATGCCCCCAGAGCTGCCGGACCGGTACTGCCTGCTCCCGGAAGCTCCCGATGACCAAGCATTTTAGGGCGCAAAGCTACGCTTTTGTCTGCTAATGAGCATAGGATCATACGGATTGCTTCCGGAGTGACGCCGGGCTCTTGGTAAGCTCCGCAGTACGTTATCAGAAACCGAGCATGTGAATAGCGGCCACGGCCCCCTCTACCCCTTTGTTGCCGTGCTTACCACCGGCCCGGTCCCAGGCCTGCTCCAGCGTGTTGGTGGTCACCAGCCCAAAAATAACGGGCTTGTTGAACTTTAGGCCCACGTTGGTAATACCACTGGCTACGGCGTGGCAGATGTAGTCGTCGTGCTTGGTTTCACCCTTGATAACTACCCCCAGGCAAATAACCGCATCAATTTCCTCGTGCTGGGCCAGCAGTTGGGCCCCCAGTGTCAGCTCGAAGCTGCCGGGCACGGTATTGCGGAATATATTTTCTGGTTTAGCCCCGTGCTTAATCAACGTGTCGTAGGCGCCACGGGCCAGCGTATCGGTAATCTCCCGGTTCCACTCGGCTACTACCAGGCCAAAGCGCTTGTCGGAAATATCGATGAAGTTGTCGGAGGTATAGTCGCTCAGGTTCTTGAGGGAAGTAGCCATGAATGGTGATTCTGGTTGAGGTGCAAAGCAAGTACTTAGGCAAAGGTACTGCTGGCTGGCACTTCAGCTTACGCGGGGTCTGCCCCATATACTCTAGCAGGGTTAACGAAGAAGGACGGGCAAGCCCGTCCTTCTTCGTTAACCCTGCTAGAGAATGTAAAGCTATTTGCCGGCCAGCGCCTCGGCGCGCGCCTTGTACTGCTTGGCTTCCGTGGCCTCTGCCGAAGCGGGGTAATCTGCCAGGATTTTATCGTAGGCAGCAATAGCGCCTTCATTGTCCTTGCCTAGCTCACAAGCAGTAGCCTCCTTCAGCAGATAAGCTGGCGACAGGTACTCATTGGCATTGTGGTTGGCAGCTTTGTTATAAAAGTTGGCGGCTTCCTTGGCTTGGTTGAGTTCCAGGTGCGCATCGCCCAGCAATGCATATGCCCGGGCCTGTACCAAGTAGTCGTTGGAGCTAAAGTCTTCGAGGTAGTCGATAGCCTGCTGATACTGCCCCTGCTTAAGAGCGGCAACGCCCGCGTAGAAGTTAGCTAAGTTGCCGGCGTCGGTACCGCTGTACTCTGAGGCCACGCGCTCCAGCCCCAGGTTGCGGCCGTCGCCCTTCATGGCTTTCTGCAAGGAGTCAGCTTCCCAGTAGTTCACTGCCTGAAACAAGGCGGCCTGTCCTTTGCTGTCCTGCGAGCCCCGCCACAGGTAGTAGCCGAAGCCTCCTACCACGGCCAGTACCACTACCGCCAGCAGACCCAGCAGCACGTTCTTATTGCGCCGCACAAAGTCTTCCGATTCAGCCAAGCGGATAGCCAAGGCGTCAGGGTCTTCCAGCAGCGGATGCTCGGGGTTATAGGCTTCCGCCGGCTGCAGCGGGTCCGCAGAAGGAACGGCACGCTGCGCCTGTTGCTGGCGGGCCTGTTGGCTTTTACCTGTGAAAGGAATTTTTGACATGAGGATTACGCAAAAAGGAGGCCGGGGCCTGGTAAACTCCCGCAGTACTAGTCGCGGATGTAGGGGTAGTCTTGCTGCACGTACACATCCTTGTACAGCTCATCGGCCGTAGGGAAGGGCGAGGTTTCGGCAAATTCAACTGACTCCAGCACCTGCGCCTTAATCTTTTCATCAATGGCGCTGAGCTCCTCTTCCGTGGCCATGTTGTGCGTCAGGATGGTGTGGCGCACGGACTCGATGGAGTCGCGGGAACGGTAGTCTTCCAGCTCCTCCTTGGTCCGGTACTTGGCGGGGTCACTCATGGAGTGGCCTTTGTAGCGGTAGGTTTTGAACTCCAGAAAGGTAGGACCTTCGCCGGCGCGGGCGCGCTCGGCAGCGCGGGCTACCGCATTGTGCACGTCCTCTACGTTCATGGCATTTACCGGCTCCGAGGGCATATCGTAGCTCTCACCCAGGGTGTAAAGCTCGGTTACGTTGGAGGTACGCTGCACCGAGGTTCCCATGGCATAGCCATTGTTTTCGACCACGAAGATGACGGGCAGCTTCCAGAGCATAGCCATGTTGAAGGCCTCGTGCAGAGCGCCCTGACGTACGGCCCCGTCGCCCATGTAGCAGATGCACAGGTTACCGGTCTTATTATACTTCTCGGCGAAAGCAATACCGGCACCCAGTGGCACCTGCCCTCCCACGATGCCGTGGCCGCCGATGAAGTTAACGTTTTTATCAAAGATGTGCATGGAGCCGCCTTTGCCCTTAGAGCAGCCGGTAGCCTTCGCGTACAGCTCCGCCATAATAGCATTGGGCGAGGTGCCCAGGGCCAAGGGGTGGGCGTGGTCACGGTAAGCGGTAATCCACTTGTCGTCTTTGGTCAGGGCCGACACGGCTCCGGCCACGCACGCCTCCTGGCCTATGTACAGGTGACAGAAGCCTTTAATCTTTTGCTGGCCATACAGCTGACCGGCTTTTTCCTCGAACTTGCGCATGAGCTGCATTTGCTCATACCACTGCAGGTAGGTTTCCTTCGGGAATTGCGGCTGATCGGGGGTAGTTGCTTTAGGAGCGCCCGTAGCCTGCTCAGCCTCGCTGTTGACGGGTGGCAGCACCGGATCGGGCTGTTTTACCGTATCGGTAGCAGCCTCGCCTTGGGGGGTAGCTTTCGGGGCCGACGATTTCTTCGTCGAATTGGAAGCCTTAGAGGCACCCTTTACTTTCGTCTCCGCCATCTTGCTTTCGGTTGTTCGCGTTTGGGATGCGAAAGTACGTAAAAGGATTGCAATTCCGAACCCGTCGCATGATACTCGAAAGCCTGCATTTACTGTTCTTTAAAAACTACGAGGAAGCCAATGTAGGCTTGTCGGCACATATCAATTGTTTTATCGGGGACAACGGCAGTGGCAAAACCAACCTGCTCGATGCCATTCATTATCTCTCCCTGACCAAGAGTGCCTTTTCTACCTCGGATGCGCAGAGCATTCAGCAAGGGGCCGAGTTCTTTGTTGTGAAGGGCAAGTTCCGAAGCGCCGCTGCCGACCGACCCGAAACCATACAGTGCAGCTTGCGGGTGGGGCAGAAGAAAACGGTCAGCCACGACAAGCAGCCCTACGAACGAGTTTCGGACCACATCGGCAAGTATCCGGTAGTGCTTATCTCGCCCTACGACACGGACCTTATCCGCCAGGGGAGCGAGGAGCGGCGCAAATATTTCGATAGTTTAATCTCCCAGCTCGACCATACGTACCTGGAGCATCTGATTCGGTACTCCCATTTACTGAAGCAGCGCAACTCTTTGCTTAAGCTGGCGGCCGATCGGCAGGCGGGCTACGACCGGGACTACCTGCTGGTGCTGGATGAGCAGCTCGCGCCCTTGGGCGAGCAGTTAGTGCAACGGCGGCAGCAATTCCTGGTAGAGTTCGAGCCGGTATTTCAACGACATTACGAACAGTTGGCGGACGCTCGGGAACAGGTGACGCTGGCCTACAAGAGTGAGCTGCCGGGAGCTGATTTTCTGAAGCTGCTACGTCTGCAGGAGCGCAAGGATCTGAGCCTGCAGCGTACCACCATGGGCCCCCACCGCGACGACGTTACCTTTTTAATGGACGGCCTTGGCGTGAAGGGGTACGGGTCGCAGGGCCAGCAGAAGTCATTTGCTATTGCACTCAAGCTGGCCCAGTTTGAGATACTGGCGCTGCACAAGCAGCAGAAGCCGTTGCTGCTACTCGATGACATCTTTGACCGTCTCGACGAGAAGCGGATTACCCGCCTCATGCAGCTGGTTGCCAACCATACCTTCGGGCAGATTTTTCTGACCGATACCCACCTGGAACGCACCGACCGGGTGCTGGCTGCTCTGTCGGATGATATTCGTCGCTTCCGGGTTGATTCGGGTACGGTGACACTGCTTTAGCATACCTGGGTGGTATCTTTGGGGCGGTGGGCAACACGTCTGTTGCTCGCGCGTTAAGTAATGCAATGGCTCTCAAAAAACCTTTCTCCTCCGACAATTCCCGTCAGTCTGACATTGTTCCGCTGAAGGATGGGATTACGGCTCTGCTCCGCGCCTACCGGCTCCAGGGCAAGCTGAACGAGGTAACGGTAGTAGCCAGCTGGGAGCGGGTGATGGGCAAAGCTGTGGCGATGAAAACCCAGCAGGTGTACGTGAGCAACAACAAGCTGTTTGTGCGCTTGTCCTCGGCGCCCCTCAAGCATGAGCTCGTCATGGCCAAGACCCGAGTGCTCGAAATTATTAACGCTGAGGTTGGCGCGGATGTCATTAAAGAAGTAGTGTTTCTATGATGCATCTACCTCAGCTCTCCCAAGCGCTGTAGCTGCATCTGCTCTTCTCAAGTTGTGCGTGGGTTGCTTAATCTGCTACAGCCTTCCACCAGAATAGCCTCCCCTACTTGTTCCGGTCGCTTAGTCCCCCAGCTTGGCAGCCAGTATTAGCAGAGTAGGCTCCCAACCGTAGATGTTTGCTCGAACGTTTGTGACTACGCCAGCCATAGGTTATAAAACCCGGTTGAACCAGTTTGGGTAGCGACGAGCCTGCGCGGCACCTTTCTTATTAAGCGCAGCCATGCTGCTCCCCTACCCCTGCTAAGGCCGCAAACCGAAGCGGCTGCGCTCAGCCGTGTTGGTTTTGCTTCGCCTTCGGCTAGTAGCCTATTTCGCAACGCTCCTTTTCCATCAAGTGTAATTGCTGCTCAATAGCCAGCCGAGTGCGGGCGTTATCAAACTCGCGACTATACTGCTCCTAGACCTCGCGTCGCTTAATGGCTTCCAGAAACCGGCGGGTATTCTCCGAGGTTTCCAGGCGAAGGCCGGGTACTATTGCAGGCTGCCCCTCGTCGTCTTTGGCGACCATAGGAAAGTAACAAGTATTGGTATGTTTCACCGTTCCGGTTCGTACATCTTCGGCCGTTACTTCAATACCGACGAGCAATAAGGTACGGCAACATAATTGATGGAAGCCTACAGCGACACCAGCTCGCCTACTTCTACAGGCTTCATAAAATTAACCCCATCAACGCTCACCGTGACGCAGTAAGTACCGGCGTGCTTTGAGGCGGCGGCATAGGCTACCTTGTCCATAAGAGACAGTAAAATTCCTCCGTGAATTTTACCCCCGAAGTTGGCTTAGGAAGGTAGCATCAGCTCGGTTAAAGTTACCCGTGAGTAAGACACCGGACGGTACGCTGGTGGCGTGGTTTGCAGACTTGAGTTTGTCGTAAAGAGAGGTGAAGTGTTGAATGGGAGGCGAAGGGTTTGTTCTCCTTGACCTAGCCCGGAAACAGGCTGTGTTATCCTGTTTTGGCCGGTGCTCCGTTTGTGCTTTTTGCGAGGCCAGGCTGCATTACAGCGTATCCGCCCCAGCTGGGTCTATAGTACCTCCGCGGACACCTGCACTCAAGTAACTATAACAGAAATGTTTCACGTGGAACAGACCTGTTACTTAGGCCCATACACTTTCAAGAGAAGCTCATTATAAGCCTCGAGAAGGGCAATATACTTCTGCTGCAGCGCCAGCAGCTGTTTTACAGGATCTGTATCTGTAACAGGCGCAGCATTGTAACGCGGAGGATTTGTAGCAACCTGCGTATTTGTTACAGATGATACAACACTGGGTGTAACAAGTGGCAAAACAGTTTGTTGCGCTACTGTAAACTCCTGAGAAAAATCGTGTGATATTACATCCCCTACCCTCTTTACAAATCCGTAATCAAGCGTTTCTTCCTTGAATTTACGGTAGATAGTAGGACGTGTAATACCTAGTTCGTCCACGATACGCGTAATTGAAATACCGCTGTTTTTGATGGCTTCCTGCAGGATTTCGCCTTGATGTGACATAATCAGAAAGTGTATCAGGTGGTGAGTACGTAAATATAACATTGTGTCACATGTAACCAATAGACACAGTGTATCATCACTGGTACAGCCACTGTGTTACACGTGTAAAATACCCTGTTGTAACATCGGTGTACACGGCTTACTGTTACACGTAACAAAGCACGTACCTGTATCGGCTGACTACAGTTGTAACAAGATCAACATTGTTACAAGGAGCCTAGTGTATCTTTTGTTGCACGCCCGTATCTGGGTCTGAAAAATCGCTAACTATTGGAGCTGCAGCTGGACGGAGTTCCCTCCTGCCTACCTGTTGCCGGAGCACTTAATCTCCCAGGTATTGAGCCTATGCGGCGCTAGACAAATGAGGTTCGCAGCGCCAGTAAACGGTCAGGAAAATCGGTGGTAATGCCCTGAGGACGGTAGGCCAGCACCGCGCGCAAATCAGCCATTTCGTTAACCGTCCAGGGAACAAAGCTGAGGCCTGCTTCCCGCAGATTGGCAACGAGGCTGGGTGTCAGCAGACGGAAGTCAGGACCGACTACTTCTGGTAGGAAACCTAGCTCGGCCAGGTGCGCACCAAGTGGTTTTGTATCCTCTACCAGCAGGCAGAGCGGCAGCCCCGGAGCTGCTTGCCGGACCTGCTGAAGGATACGCTTATCAAAGCACAGCAGCGTGGTGCGCGAGGCAATACCCAGGACCTGCAGCTCGGCCAGAACCAAGGCCAGAAAAACCGCTGGGGTGGGGTGAAATAAGGTGTCGCCTTCGGGGGTACTTTTCAGTTCCACACTGAACCGAACCGGGGCGCGTCCCTGCTGCCGAGCCGCAGCATCGGCGGCCGCGACTACCTCACGCAGGAGCGGTTTGTGGGCTGGTCCGGGCACCTGCTCGGGGTAGGCCGGGTGCTGGGTCAGGCCGCAGTCGTACTGCCGGATCAGGGCGTATGGCATGGCGTACAGGTTGTGTCGCAGCTGCTCCGCCCGGGTAATGGCTTCGCCCGCCGGCGTCCGGCAAATGGTAGCCGACATCCAGGGTTCATGAGACACGACTACCTGATGATCGGCTGACACTACAACATCCAGTTCCAAAACATCAACGCCTAAACTCACCGCGTGGCGGAAGGCTGCCAATGTGTTTTCAGGACGCAGGCCCCGGCAGCCACGGTGGCCGTGCACTTCGGGAAAGGTTGCAATATCAGGCATGGGTAAACGCTAATCAGGTGGTGTTGTGCCTTGGCTTACGACAGCCGGGGTAGGCCGAAACGCCGCCGGCAACCGGGTAAAATCATGCTACTTTTACTTTCTTACGACGTTTCTCGTCCTCTATTCCTTCTCATGAAAAAAATGATTATAGCCCTGCTTCTGCTGGGCATAGCTGTGGGTGGCTACCTCTATTACCGGCACATCTCAACGGGTCCCGAATACTCATTGATGCAGGCAGCTAAAGCCGTGCACGACCGGGACCCAGCCGCGTTTGAGCGCTACGTGGATGTAAGCAGCGTAACCAGCAGCTTAGTTGACGACATAACCGAGCAAGGCTCCGTGCTGGGCATGCTCAACCCCGGAGGTTTTGCTTTGAAAGGAGCTCTGCGGCTTCTGAAGCCTCAATTAGCCCAGGCAGCCCGGCAGGAGGTACAGCGCTACGTAGAAACCGGCTCGGTGGAGGCAGCAGCCAGTGTGCCCAAGCCCATCGGGAATGTGTCGCTGCTGGGGCTGGCCGGCAAAGTGGTTAGCAAAGACAGTCAGTTCAAGGGCATTAAATACACCAAGGAAGAAGGCGAGCAGGCCCTGGTTGGGCTGGAGTTCACCCAACCCCGCTACGATACTACCCTTGTGCTGGAAGTGAAGATGCTCAACAAAGGCGACTACTGGCAGGCCACGGAAATCACGAACACAGCAGCTATTCTACAGCACGTTACCAGAATGGAAAAGCAGCACTTGCTAGGCGGGCAGTAAGCCTGACTGACTACCCGCCATAACCAAACAGCCCCGATGCTCGCGAAGAGCATCGGGGCTGTTTGGTTATGGCGGCTGGCTATTTACTATTTGTCTTTACCGAAGAGCAGGAAGGCCAACGAGCCCAAGAAGGGGAAGAAGAAAATAATCAAACCCCAGATAAGCTTCTTGCCCAACGACCAGGGCTGCTGGAACAACTTAAACAAGGCATATACGGCCAGAATAAGGTGAATCACACCGGCCGTCGTCAGTGAGCCATCGGCATTGCGGGTACGGCCGCAGCTGCTCAGCGCAAACGACATTAAGAGAGCCAGAATACCGGTCAGGGTAAAGGAACGGTTGCTGGTGAGGGAGGAAACGAGCTTGTTCATGAGTGCAGGGAGTGTGTAGAATGGTAGAGAGTATGCCATCCTGTACGCACATCACCTAAAATGGATATTATCCGGCAAGCGCTACACTCACAAACATCTGATAATCATATAGTTAATTCACAAATTCCTGGATTTTGCTGAAGAATAGCGGCCCAACCCGGGGTATCAGAATGAGCGTCAGGACGATACCGTACAGCGCGCCGTAAAAGTGAGCGTCGTGGTTGATGTTGTCGCCCCGGCGGCGCCCCATGTAGTAGGAGTACGCCAGGTAGAGAAAGCCGAAGATGAAGCCGGGAATGTCAACCGGAATAGGAAAGATGCGGATGCCTGCCGTAGGATTAAACAGAATGGCGGAAAACACAATGGCCGCTACCCCACCCGAGGCGCCCAGGCTCCGGTAGTTAGGGTCGTCGCGGTGGCGGAGATAAGTAGGAACATCCGATAGCACGATAGCGCCCAGGTACAGGAGCAGGAAGTAGAGCAGCCCGGTAGTAGGCCCAAACACCCCGAAGAAGACGGTTTCTACTACCTGACTGAACGAGTAAAACGCCAGCATGTTGAACAGCAAGTGGCCAAAATCGGCGTGCAGAAAACCGGAGGTGATGAAGCGGTAGTAATCGTTGTTGCGCTTCACCCGGTAGGGGTCCAGAATCCAGCTGTCGAGCAGGGCCTCGTTGGACCATGCGTAGAGGGAGATGCCCACCGTCAGCACGGTCAGCACAAGGGTAGGAGAAATTTCCATGAGCCTGAAAAAAGGGCGAAAGAAAGGAAAAGGCTATTGCTCGCGCTCCATGAGTTGGAGGGCAAGCTGGTGGAGCGGTTTTTTGCGCGTTTCGGGGGCCGCCACGCGCTCCAGATGCTGCAAAGCGTCCAGGAAGTAGTCGTTGATGAGAGCTTCCGTCTGAGGGCGGATTTCGAGCTCATCGTAGATAGCTCGCACGGCCTGCACCTTAGCATCGGCATCGGGCACGGGCTGGCCGATGTGCTGGGCCAGTACAGCGCGCTGCGCCTCATTGGCCTGGGCCTGGGCCGTGAGCAGGAGGTAGGTTTTCTTGTCGCTGAGGATGTCGCCGCCCACGCGCTTGCCGAAAGTGGCCACGTCGCCGTACACGTCCAGCAAATCGTCGCGCAGCTGAAAGGCTACCCCAATGCCTACGCCAAACTGCCGCAGGTGGTCGGCATCCTGCCGCGAAGCGCCGCCGAGCAGGGCCCCGAGCTCCAGAGCAAAGCCCAGCAGTACGGCCGTTTTTAGCCGAATCATATCCAAGTATTGCTCGATACTGACCTCAGTTTCCGTCTCGAAGTTCATGTCCCACTGCTGGCCCTCGCACACCTCGGCGGCGGTTTGGGAAAAGCGGCGCAGCACATGGGGCAGCAGCTCGGCGGGCACATCCAGGAAGAGCTCGTAGGCCCGCACCAGCATCACGTCGCCGCTCAGGATAGCCACGTTGGGGTTCCACTTTTCGTGCACGGTAGCCTGGCCGCGGCGCAGGGGCGCCTGGTCCATCAGGTCGTCGTGGAGCAGGGTGAAGTTGTGGAAGACTTCGGTAGCCAGGGCCGGCTTCAGGGCGGGCTCCAGCTCATCGGTGAAAACGTAAGCACCCAGCAGCGTCAGCAGCGGCCGGATGCGTTTACCGCCGAGGGCCATGATGTAGCGAATGGGCTCGTAGAGGGCCGCCGGTTCTTCGCCGTAGCGAAGCTGAGCGAGGCCGGTATTGATGCGGTCAGTGAGTTGGGACAGATCCACGGAATAAGGTGAAAGTTCAGAAGGGAAAGGTACGGAAGAGTTGTGGGGTGATGGGGTGAACCGTGATGAGGTGATGAGGTGAATTGTACTATGTGGTGGGGTGACGAAGGGATGAGGTGGCGCGTGATAGTAGTATCGGTGTGGATAGTAGGCAACAGGGCGGGGGCAACTTCGTTATCTTCCGCAGCGGGCTCGTCGGGCCTCTACCCCCTATCTGCTATGAAGCTTACGCGCTTCTGTGCTGGCTGCTTCTGCCAACGGCGGCCCTTGCCCAGAACTCCTACAACTGGTGGGACGCCCGCCCGCCGGCCCCCGTTACGGCCCCGCCGCGCCCGGCCCGCAAACCCGCCGTTGCCCCGCCCGCACCAGCCGCCGCCGACTCGCTCCCGCTCACCACTGGGGGCTACCTCTCCGTGGAGCAGGTACCCGTTTTTCCGGGCGGGCAGGAGGCGCTGGCCAAGGCCATCCGGAAAACCCTGAAGCGCCCTTCCGGCCCCCGGCAAAGCGGCCGCGTACTGGTGAATCTGGTTGTACGGACCACGGGTGAGGTGACGGACGTGCAAGTTGCACCGGGCCAGGGCCTCAACGCCGCCTACGCTGCGGCCGCCGTGGAGTGCATCCGTGGCCTACCTCGGTTTGAGCCCGGAAAGCGCAACGGCAAAACTGCCGACACGGCCATAACGCTGCCCGTTCTGTTTCCTTGAGATTTGGCTGGCAACGTATCCGGGAGTTTCCTACCCCCTGAAATTACAGAAGCCCCTACCTCATATCGAAGTAGGGGCTTCTGTTATTTCGGGGGGTAGGGCAACGCGGGGCCTGTTTACCGGCGGCGCTTGCTGCCACCCCCAGACTTGCCTCCGCCGGGGCGGCCGCCTTTGCTGCTCCCGCTGCTCCGCTCGGGGCGGTAGCCGCGGCGCGATTCGCGGTGGGCGTCGCGCTCCTCCCGCTCCCGGTTCTTCACCGAGTCGGGGCGGTTGTCCACCAGCTCGAAATCGATGGTGCGGTCCAGAAGGTTGGCCGATTTCACCACTACCTGCATTTCGTCGCCGAACTGAATGATGCGCTTGCTGCGCTGACCTACCAGGCGGTAGTTGTCCTTATCCAGCTCGAAAAAGTCGCCAGGAATGTCGGCCACGCGCACCATGCCTTCGCACTTGTTCTCCTCAATTTCCACGTAGAGCCCCCACTCGGTCAGGCCCGACACCACGCCCGTAAACGTGTCGCCGATGCGGTCCTGCAGGAACTCCACCTGCTTGTATTTGATGCTCGCACGCTCAGCGTTGGCGGCCAGCTTCTCGCGCTCCGAGGAGTGCTTGCACTCTTCCTCAATGGGCTCCACCTCCACATTCTTGCCGCCCTCCAGGTAGTGCTCCAGCAGGCGGTGGGCCATCATATCGGGGTAGCGACGAATGGGCGAGGTGAAGTGGGAATAGTGGTCGAAGGCGAGGCCGAAGTGCCCGCGCGGATCGGTGGTATAGGTGGCCTTGGCCATGGTCCGGATGGCCAGCGTCTGGATGACGTTTTGCTCCGGCCGGCCCACCACCTCGCTGCTCAAATCGTTCAGCTCGGTGCTCAGCTTCTTCGGGTTTGAGAGGTCGAGCTGGTGGCCAAACTTCTGGGCGAAGAGGGCAAAGTTGGCTAAGCGCTCCTCGTCGGGGGCGTCGTGCACGCGGTACACCATGGTAAAGCGCGGCTTCCGGTTCTTGAGCTTGAACACGAACTCAGCCACCTTGCGGTTGGCCAGCAGCATGAACTCCTCAATCATCTTGTGGGCGTCCTTGCGCTCCTTCACGTACACGTACAGCGGCTTGCCCTGCTCATCGAGCTTGAACTTCACCTCCTGGGTTTCGAAGCTGATGGCCCCCTGCTTGAAGCGGGCCGCGCAGAGCTTCTTGGCGATGTCGTTCATGAGCTGAATCTCCGGCGTATAGTCCGCCTCCAGCCCTTCGATGCGCTCCTGGGCCTCTTCGTAGGAGAAGCGGCGGTCGGAGTGAATGATGGTTTTGCCGAACCAGGAGTTGTAGAGCCTGCCTTTCTCATCGAGCTCGAACACGGCCGAGAAGGTCAGCTTATCCTCGTGAGGACGCAGGGAGCAGAGGCCGTTGCTGAGGCGCTCGGGCAGCATGGGAATCACGCGGTCCACGAGGTACACGGAGGTAGCCCGGTAACGGGCTTCTTTCTCCAGGGCCATGCCGGGCCGCACGTAGTGGGTCACGTCGGCGATGTGCACCCCAATTTCCCAGTGCCCGTTTTCGAGCTGCTGAATGCTGAGGGCATCGTCGAAGTCCTTGGCGTCGGCGGGGTCGATGGTGAAAGTAGTAACGTTGCGGAAGTCGCGGCGGCGCTCCACCTCACTCTGCGGAATCTCCAGCGGAATGCTTTCCGACTCCTCCTCTACCTCGGCGGGGAACTCAAACGGCAGCCCAAACTCGGCCATGATGGCGTTGATTTCGGCCTCGTTTTCGCCGGCCCTCCCGAAGCTGCGCACCACTTCGCCCACGGGCAAATGGCCGGCATCATTCTCCGGAAACTCGGCAATGCGCACCAGTACCTTCTCGCCGTGGTTGGCGCCGTTCAGGTTCTCGTAGGGCACGAACACATCGAAGTAGAGCTTGCGGTTGTCGGGCTTCACGAAGCCGATACCACCCTGCATGTGCAGGCGGCCCACCAGCTCCGGGCGCACCCGGTTTACTACCTCCACCACATCGCCGACGGGGCGGCCGTCGCGGGAGCCCCGCAGGCGCAGACGCACCGTGTCGCCGTGCATGGCAAACTTCAGGCGGTCGGTGAACACGCGCACGTCCTGCTCGCTTTCCTCCGAGATGACGAAGGCGTACTTGTCGGTAGCCAAGGCTACGGTGCCGGTGATGACCTCGCCGCCACCCTCATGCCGGGGGCGGCGCGGGGTAGCAGGCTTGTCGGCATCGGGGAAGTCGAAGCCAGCCTCGCGGCGGCGGTGCACCACGGGGTCCTGGCCGAACTCGGTTTCCACCGGGCGCCCCCCGCCCCGGCTCATGCCGGCGAAGGGTTCCCGCTCGTTGCGGCGCGTTTTGCGGCCACTGGCAGGCTCGGTAGCAGCCTGGGCAGCCGCAGCATCCGTCAGGCGGTAGTCGTCGTTCTGAAGCAGCGTGAGCAGGCCGCTTTTCTTCAGGCTTTTCAGGTGTTCAAAAATGTCTTCGCGCTGCTCTTTGGTGGTCACGCCCAGCCGGCGGGAGAGTTGGCGGTAAGAGAATACTTTGCCGGGGTTGTCGCGGAAAATGCGAAACACAAGGTCCTTGGAAATGGAAACCGCAGCGGCATCGGTGCGGCGGGCTGCCTTCGCGCGAGGGGCGCGGGGGGCAGCAGATTCGTCTTTTTCTTTCATGTAGAAAAGGGGCCGCCAGTGGTTGTCGTTTTCGCAGGCGGCGGAGTTGAATGAGTGGGAAACGGTAGTACTACGAGGTTTCCCGGGGTAAAGTAATCCAGCCCGAAACCGGGCTTCAGAGAGATGATACGGAATATATCGGGGAATAACTATTTCTAGTTGAAAAAGGGCCGCAACGATGGCCTTGACTGGCACGTGCAAGCAAAACCGCAGCTCGTCATTCCGAGCAGAGCGAGGAATCTTGCGTGCTGACGGCGGCACTACTACCTCACGATTCGGGCGAGGTGCTTCGGTTCCGCCCCGGCATGTCAGTTGGTAACTGACGTTAGCTACCCTACGACGTTTGGCAAGACAGATTAGTTTCCGGCTGCTGAGTTGCCTCCATCCCAAGTACCTAAATCAATAGGCGCCCACGTCGGATTCAGCGCAGCAATCAGCTGCTCCTTCTTCGCCCGGCTCCAGCCTTTGATTTCCTTCTCCCGGGCTATAGCCTGCCGGGCATTGGGCAGCGCTTCAAAGTACATCAGCAGGTTGCACTGGTATCGGCCCGTGAAGCAACTAGCTTCACCCAGCCCCTGGCTGTGCTCATACAGGCGTCGTTCAAGGTCGTTGGTTAAGCCAGTGTAGAGAACGGTACCGGCCGGATTGGTTAGCAGATAGACGTACATAGTAGAGGTAGGGATATGGATAGGTAGAGTACCGGTGAGCAAGGAAAGTCATCTGGCAGAGAAAAGAAACCTGTAGAACGTCATGCAGAGGCGGAGCCGAAGCATCTCGCTCGGCTGACGTGGCAACGGTAACCAGATGTTAGCCGAGCGGGATGCTTCGGCTCCGCCTCTGCATAACAATAGCCACGTAGCGTCAGCACGCGAGATTCCTCGCTCTGCTCGGAATGACGGGCGGAAGTATTACCATCCTTCTTCCCTCCTACGCCCTACCTGCCACGGCGGCCCGAATGTCGGCGGGCTCGTCTTTCGGAATGGCGGCCAGCAGCTGCCGGGTGTACTCGTGCCGGGGGTTGGCGTAGAGCTCAGCGGCCGGGCCGCTTTCCACAATTTTCCCCTGACGCATCACCAGCAACCGATCCGACATGAAGCGGGCCACCGACAGGTCGTGGGTGATGAAGAGGTAGGTGATGCCGAACTCACGCTTGAGGTCGTTGAGCAGGTTGAGCACCTGGGCCTGCACCGAGACATCGAGGGCCGACACGGACTCGTCGCAGATGATGCACTTCGGCTGCAGGGCCAGGGCCCGGGCTATGCAGATGCGTTGGCGCTGGCCTCCGCTGAACTCGTGGGGGTAGCGCAGGTAGTGCTCATCGCGCAGGCCCACGGTGCGCAGCAGCTCCAGCACGCGGTCTTTCTGCTGCTGCCTAGTGCCGCCTACCCCGTGCACGCGCATGGGCTCCCGGATGGCCTCGCCCACGGTCATCATAGGGTTGAGGGCAGCATAAGGGTCCTGGAATACCATCTGAAACTCCCGGCGCTTGCGGCGCAGCTGGTCGGCGGGCAACGTGGCCAGATCCACTCCTTCGAACAAAATACTACCCGAGGTGGGCTCCACTAGTCGCAGCAGGGTGCGGCCCAGCGTGGTCTTGCCGCAGCCCGACTCCCCTACCAACCCCACCGTTTCGCCGGGGTAGATATTGAAGCTCACTCCATCTACGGCCCGCACAAACTCCTTGGTCCGGTTAAAGAAGCCCTTGCGAATAGGAAAGTGCACGTTGAGGTTCTCTACCTGCAACAGCGGAGCCATATCACCAGGAACTGCAGTCTGCCCTACCCCTGCCTTGCCAACAAAGCCTGTCACAGCATTGGCTTCTGCTATTTGCCCACTGGGCATATCAGCGCTACCCTGGTTTGTGCCGAGCAACAGCGGCTGGCCCGATTCGACGCTTGGAGCCGTTTCCAGCCCGAAATGGGGTTCCACAGGTCGTGAAACAGAATGTTCCACGGGGAACGTTTTGGCGGTTTCGTTGCTGTTTTGAGAGGCTAAAGCATTCCTTTCACCTTCAACAGGCTCAATCACTTGCGTAGCGCCAGCTTTAGTAGCTATAAAGCCTCCCTCGGCCGTTTCACGCATGAAATCGGCCACCACGGGCAACTTTTTTTTGCCGACTGAAAGTTTTGGTCGGCATGCCAGCAGCCCTTTGGTGTACGGATGCTGAGGGTTGGTGAAAATGTCCAGAACAGTGCCCTGTTCTACCACCCTTCCCCGGTACATCACCAGAATCCGGTCGGCTATTTCGGCTACTACCCCCAGGTCGTGGGTAATGAAGATGACGGCCGTATTGTGCTGGCGGCGCAGGTCGTCGATGAGGCGGAGCATGCGGGCCTGCACCGTTACGTCGAGGGCGGTGGTGGGCTCGTCGGCAATCAGGATGGCGGGGTTGCAGGCCATGGCCATGGCAATCATCACGCGCTGCTTCTGGCCGCCGCTGATTTCGTGGGGGTAGCTCGTGAATATTTTCTCGGGGCGCGGGAGCTGGGCCATGGTAAACAGCTCCACGGTGCGGGCCGCGGCTTCTTTCTCCGTGAGCGTGGTGTGCAGGCGTAGCGCCTCCACTACCTGGCTGCCACAGGTATACACGGGGTTGAGGGAGGTCATCGGCTCCTGGAAAATCATGCTGATGTCGTTGCCCCGAACGCGCTGCAGCTGCTCGTCGCTGAGCTGCAGCAGATCTACCTCCCCTAATGCCTCCGACTGAAACCGGGCCTCGCCGGAGGTAATCTGGCCGGGCGGCAGCGGAATCAGCCCCATCAAGGCCAGGGAAGTTACCGACTTGCCCGAGCCCGACTCGCCTACAATGGCCAGCGTTTCGCCCCGCCGCAGGTCGAAGGAAATGTCTGCCACGGCCCGCGTGTTGCCGCGGTGGCTGGCAAAGTCGATGGTCAGGTTGCGGACGGACAGAATGGGCTGGGACACGGCGACGGGAAGCGAGGCGGAAAAAAGTAAAGATAGGCAGGCGGGCAGTAGCTTGCGGCGGCTGTTTGGCGTACAAGCAAGTTGCCATTCTGAGCAGCGCGAAGAATCTGGGATACTTTCTGAACACTACCCCGGATTCCTTGCGCTGCCCGGAATAACCGTTCAACTCTCCTCGCAAAATCATCCATATTACTTCCTTCCTACCCCATGCAGTACCGCAAACTCGGCAAAACCGGCTTCAACGTTTCTGAAATTAGCCTCGGCACCTGGCAGGTGGGCGGCAAATGGGGCGACCCGTTCAGCCACGAAACGGCCGACGCCATCCTGAACAAAGCCGTGGACAGCGGCATCAATTTTATCGACACGGCCGACGTGTACGGCGACGGCGAAAGTGAAAAAGCCGTGGGCCGGCTGGTGCGCAGCCGCTCCGAGCGGGTGTACGTGGCCACCAAGTGCGGCCGCCAGCTGCAGCCTCACGTCAACGAAGCCTATCAGCCCGAGGCGCTCCGCAAGTTCGTGGAGGCCAGCCTGCGCAACATGCAACTCGAAACCCTGGACCTGATTCAGCTGCACTGTCCGCCCACGGAGGTGTACTACCGCCCCGAAATCTTTGAGGTGTTTGATCGGCTGAAGGACGAAGGCAAAATCCGGAACCTGGGCGTGAGCGTGGAGAAGGTAGAGGAAGGGCTGAAGGCTCTCACGTTTTCCAACGTCACCACCATTCAGCTCATCTTCAACATGTTCCGGCAGCGTCCCACGGAGCTGTTGTTCAGTGAAGCCAAGCGCCACGACGTAGGCCTGATTGTGCGCGTGCCTCTGGCCAGCGGCCTGCTCACCGGCAAATTCTCACGCGAAACTACCTTCTCTCCCGACGACCACCGCCAGTTTAACCGCAATGGCGAGGCTTTTGATAAGGGTGAAACCTTCTCGGGCGTGGATTATGAAACCGGCCTGGCAGCTGTGGAGGAGTTGAAAAAGGTGTTCCCCGACCAGCCCAATCTTGCTCCCGTGGCTTTGCGCTGGGTACTCATGCTTGATGAGGTAAGCTGCGTGATTCCCGGCGCCTCCAAGCCCAGCCAACTCGAATCGAACCTCAGCGCCGCCGAGCTGCCGGCGCTGTCAAAAGAGCAAATGGAGGCCGTTCGCGGCATCTATGAGCAGCGCATCAAGCCGCTGGTGCATCAGGTGTGGTAGAGGGGTGGCCTGAAACTGTCATTCCGAACGCAGTGAGGAATCTGGGTTAATTATCTAACGAGTTGACCCAGATTCCTCACTGCGTTCGGAATGACACAAAAAAAGCCCGCTGGAGTAATTCCAACGGGCTTTTTCGCGTGTAAGCAGCTTCGTTTCTACGCCACTTCCGAAGCCTCCGCGTCGCGGCGGGCCTGGGCGGCTCTGGCGTCGTCGGCGGCTACGGGGTGGGCTTCTTCCAGGTGCTGCCCGTAGAAGCGGTTCTGGAAAATCAGAATCAGGGCTACCCCCACGAAAATGGCCGCATCAGCAATGTTAAAAATGGGCCAGAGCGATACGTGCGAACCACCCACCAGGGGCCATGATTCCGGCAGAATTCCCTCGTAAATGTCCACGTAGAGCATATCAATTACTTGCCCGTGCAACCAGGGGGTAGGCGCGCCAAAGGGAGCGTTGTCGTAAATGATGCCGTAGAAGATGGAGTCAACGAGGTTGCCGATGGCCCCGCCCAGAATCATGGCAATGCAGATGATCAGGCCGTTGGGCGCGTGTTGCTTCCAGAGGCGGTAGATGTAGTAGCTGATGCCCGTAACGGCTAGCAGGCGGAACAAGGTCAGGATAACCTTGCCGTAGGGCGCGGGCAACTCTACCCCGAAGGCCATACCCGGGTTCAGCGTGTAGTGCAGCTTAAACCAGTCGCCGAAAACCGGAATTTCACCCGGCATCCCCATGGGCATGTAGCGGTGCACCGCCCACTTCGAAAGTTGATCAATGACGATGACCAGCAGGGCCACGAGGTAGTATTTCCAGTACTTCATTGAAGAGAAGTGAGAGGTTAGAAGTGAGAAGTGAGACTTCGCCCTGACGCTATGTCAGGCCCGGAACCTCTCCCCTCTCTTAGCACAAAGTGACGAAGATTTTTGGACTTTGCTATCGAATCGTGCAGGCCAGCTATTACGCTGCTGGTATGTATTCTGAATGCTTTTTGTGCCCTTTTGAACCACAGGAAGGAGGCCGCAGAATGCTTTGTGCGCTAGTGTGCCAACCGACCTTTTCGTAAGATCGGTTGGCATCTCAGCATCAGACAGTTGCTACTTCCAACTGCACGGGCACGGTGTACTCATCGAATTCCAGTACCGAACCACCGTTCAGATCAGGGGAGAAATCCAGGGCCAGAGCCTGCACTTCCTCCCGGATGTAGTCGCCGAAGGATTGCACGGCGGCTTGCAGCTCCGGCTGCAGGCCCAGGGTCACACGTACTTTGTCCTGCACTTCCAGGCCGCTGTCTTTGCGCAGGTTCTGGAGACGGTTCACCAGCTCGCGGGCTACGCCTTCCTGACGCAGCTCCTCGGTCAGGGTCACGTCGAGGGCCACAGTAAGGGGGCCGTCGGTGGCAACCAGCCAGCCGGGCAGGTCCTGGGTGCGGATTTCCACGTCGTCGGGGGCCAGGGTGTAGGCTTCGCCGTCGATTTCCACGGCCAGCTGGCCGGTCTTTTCGAGGGTGCTGATTTCCTCGGGGGTCATCTGCTGGATGCGGGCCCCCACGGCTTTCAGCTTGGCCCCGTACTGCTGGCCCAGGCGCTTGAAGTTGGGCTTCACCGACTTCACCAGCACCCCGCTGGTATCGTCGAGGAACTCCACGTGCTTCACGTTTACCTCGGCGCATATCAGGTCTTCCACCTTACCTACCTGTTCGCGGGTCGTCTCGTTGAACACCGGCACCAGGATGCGCTGCAGGGGCTGGCGCACCTTCAGCACCGACTTCTTCCGCAGGGAGTGCGTGAGCGAAGAAATCCGCTGGGCCAGGTCCATACGCTCCTCCAGAGCCTTATCGATGCGGTTTTCCTCGGCTTGCACCAGCAGCGTGAGGTGCACCGATTCAGGAGCCAGCGGCGTGTTCTTCGCCACCGCTTCCGCGCGCATGCCGTCGGTCATGTTCTTGTAGAGCCATTCGGCGAAGAAGGGCGCAATGGGAGCCATGAGCTGGGCCACTACCACCAAGCACTCCTGCAGGGTTTCATAGGCGGCGCGCTTGTCGGCGGTCAGCTCACCCTTCCAGAAACGGCGGCGCGAGAGGCGCACGTGCCAGTTGGAGAGCTGATCGGTCACGAAATCCTGGATGGCGCGGGCGGCCTTCGTGGGGTCGTAGCTGTCGTAATGGCCGCGCACCTCCACAATCAACGACTGCAGCTTGCTCAGAATCCAGCGGTCCAGCTCGGTCAGGTCTTCGTAGGGCACCCGGTCAAACTCGCGGGCCTGGAAGCCGTCGAGGTTGGCGTAGAGGGCGTAGAACGAGTAGGTGTTAAACAGCGTGCCGAAGAAGCGACGCTGCACCTCCGTGATGCCGTTCAGGTCGAATTTCAGGTTGTCCCAGGGCTGGGCATTGGCAATCATGTACCAGCGCGTAGCATCGGGCCCGAACTGGTTGATGGTCGCAAACGGGTCGATGGCGTTGCCGAGGCGCTTGCTCATCTTGTTGCCGTTCTTATCCAGCACCAGGCCGTTGGCCATCACGTTCTTGTAGGCCACCGAATCCTCCAGCATCACGGCCAGGGCGTGCAGGGTGAAGAACCACCCGCGGGTCTGGTCCACGCCTTCGGCAATGAAGTCAGCCGGGAAATTCTTCCGGAAGATTTCCTGGTTTTCGAGGGGGTAGTGCCACTGGGCGTAGGGCATGGCGCCGCTGTCAAACCACACGTCAATGAGGTCAGTCTCGCGATACATGGGCTGCCCGCTGGGCGACACGAGGAACACATCATCCACGTACGGGCGGTGCAAATCGGTCATTTCGCCGGTGGCAATGGGGTTGTGCGTCATCACCTCGGCCGCCACGGCCTTGTCGATTTCGGCGCTCAGTTCGGCAATGCTGCCGATGCAGATTTCCTCCGAGCCATCCTGGGTGCGCCAGATGGGTAGGGGCGTGCCCCAGTAGCGCGAGCGGCTCAGGTTCCAGTCCACCAGGTTTTCCAGCCAGTTGCCGAAGCGGCCGGTGCCGGTGCTTTCGGGCTGCCAATTGATGGTTTTGTTGAGCTCGATGAGCCGGTCTTTCACCGCCGTGGTCTTGATAAACCAGGAATCCAGGGGGTAGTAAAGTACAGGCTTGTCGGTGCGCCAGCAGTGGGGATAGGTGTGCTCGTACTTCTCCACTTTGAAGGCCGTGCCGTCGCCTTTCATGCGGATGGCAATGCTTTCGTCGAGGGTCTTGTAGTCAGCACCAGAATCGTCGTGGCCATCGTAGTTTTTCACCCAGCGGCCACCGAATTCACCCATCTGGGCCACGTAGCGGCCGGTGCGGTCAACTACTGGGCCCAGCTTGCCTTCATCATCAGCTACCAGCAAAGCAGGCACGCCGGCCAGCTGAGCAGCCCGGAAGTCATCGGCGCCAAACGTGGGCGAGATGTGCACGATGCCGGTACCGTCTTCGGTGGTTACAAAGTCTCCATTGATAACGCGGAAGGCGTTTTCCTCGCCCTCAAACGCCGGATAGCCTTTGTCCTGCCCGAATAGCCGCTCGTAGCGGATGCCCACGAGGTCAGCCCCGGTAAACTCTTTTACTATTTCATAAGGCATTTGCCGCTTATAACTCTCCGATGGACGGATATAAGACTTGGCCTGCTCAGCAGTGATACCAGATTTACCGTTGAAGATCCAATCTTTTACGAGTTCAATATTCAACTCTGGCTCACTGTCGTACTGCTCAATCTGTTTCGAGAAAGGCAGATTTATAAAGTATTTATCAACTAGAGCACGAGCTAAGACAATTGCAATTGGCTCATATGTATAAGGGTTGAAAGTACGGATTACGGCGTAGGGAATATTCTTGCCTACTGCTAATCCTGTATTGGCCGGTAACGTCCAAGGCGTCGTCGTCCAAGCTAGAATGAAGGTCTCAGCCGCGTCGTCAGTTCCTACAAACAGCTTCTCCGACTTCTCGTCCCGCTTCACCTGGAATTGGGCCACGATGGTCGTGTCCTTCACGTCGCGGTAGGTACCGGGCTGGTTCAACTCGTGGGAGCTTAGGCCAGTGCCGGCGGCCGGCGAGTAGGGCTGAATGGTGTAGCCTTTGTAGAGCAGGCCCTTGTCGTAGAGCTTCTTGAGCAGGGCCCAGCAGCTTTCAATGTACTCGGGCTCGAAGGTGATGTAGGGGTCCGAGAGGTCCACCCAGTAGCCCATTTTCTCGGTGAGGTCGTCCCACTGGGCCTTGAAGCGCATCACGGTTTCGCGGCAGCGCTGGTTGTACTCCTCAATGCTGATTTTCTTGCCGATATCCTCCTTGGTGATGCCCAGCTCCTTTTCTACCTGCAGCTCAATGGGCAGGCCGTGGGTGTCCCAGCCACCTTTGCGCGACACCTGCTTGCCCAGCAGCGTCTGGTAGCGGCAGAAGATGTCCTTCACCGTCCGGGCCATGACGTGGTGAATGCCGGGGGCGCCGTTGGCCGAGGGCGGGCCTTCATAAAATACGAAGGTGGGCTGCCCCTCGCGGGTGCTCACGCTTTTCTCAAAGATGCCGTTCTGCTTCCACCACGCCAGGATATCGGTACCAACCTGGCCGTAGTTGAGCGGCTGCTTGTATTCGGGGTAGTTCATATGATCAGTGGGGATCTTAGGCAAATTCGTTTGTCATCCTGAGCCCAAGCGAAGGACCTTATCACGCCGAAACGCCTGGACTAGAACGATTCTGACGAAGGTTGTTCTTTCGTGATAAGGTCCTTCGCTTGGGCTCAGGATGACAGATGATTAGATTGGTCTTAGCCGTTCAGTTTGGGCTGTACCTTCATCCGGCTGAGGTTGAGCTCCAGGTCGTCGTCTTCCTCGTGGTAGTTGTCGTCGTAGTGCTTGATGCCCGATTGGTCGATAACGTCTTCGTCCTTGCCGTGCTCAAAGGTAACGAGCAGGCAGGGCAGCAGAATCAGGTTGGAGAAGTTGGTTATCAGCAGGCTGGCCGACATGAGCAGGCCCAGGGCCTTGGTGCCGCCAAACTCCGAGAAGGCAAACACCGAAAAGCCCAGAAACAGCACAATGCTGGTGTAAATCATGCTGGTGCCGGCCTCCGACAGCGTGGTGGTAATGGCGGCCTTCACCCGGCGGCCGTTGGCGGCCATTTCCTGCCGGAACTTGGCCAGCAGGTGAATGGAGTTGTCGCCGTCAATACCCAGCGCGATGCTGAAAATAAGGGCCGTGCTGGGCTTGAGCGGGATACCGAAGTAGCCCATAATACCGCCCGTGAGCAGCAGGGTGAAGAAGTTGGGCAGCAGGGTGAAGAACACCGCCCGGATACTGCGGAACAGGATGAGCACGACCACGCCCACCAGCAGAAAGGCGTGCCAGAGGCTGGTTTTAAGCGTCCCGATCAGGTATTCGTTGCCTTTGGTGAAGATAATGGTGGTACCTGTCAGCTTCACCTTCAGGTCTGTACCCTTAAAAATCCGGTCGATTTCCGGTCTGATACGGTTGTTAATCAGCGTATCGAGGTTGTGCGAGCCTACGTCGGCAATTTTCAGCGAGATGCGCGCCTGTTGCATGCTGCTGTCGGTGAAGGAGCGCAGCAGCTTGCTGGTCAGCTGGCCCTCCGAGCCCTCCGTGCTTTGGGAGCGGGCCAGGTAGCTAAACACGTAGTTCTTCTCGGAGTTATCGGGCAGGCGGTAAAACTCGGGGTTGCCGTTGTAGAAGGCCTGCGTAGAGGCTTTCAGGAAAGTCACTACGCTAACGGGGGTAGTCAGCACGGGCTGGGTGCGCAGGAAGTTCTCCAGCCGGTCAATCCGCTCCAGGTTTTTGAGCTTCAGCAGGCCCTTGGGGCGGCCGGTATCCACCACCATTTCCAGAGGCATTACGCCGTTGAAGTGCTGCTCGAAGAACTTCAGATCGGAGTTCACCGACGAATCCTTGGGCAGATCATCCACCATGTAGCTTACCGATTTCACCTTGGTTACCCCAAACGAGGCCAGCACCAGCAAAGCCAGGGCCGTGAGGTACACCGTGCGCCGGCGCTCCAGCACCAGGTAATCGAAGAACTCCAGCAGCTTGGTCAGGGGCTTGGCCTCTAGGTGCTCCAGCTGCTTGGGGGTAGGCGGCGGCAGAATGGTGAAGATGATGGGCATCAGGATAAACGACACCGCAAACGCCACGAAAATATTGAGAGTAGCCACCAGCCCAAACTGGTACAGAATGGCAATGTTGGTGAAGCAGAACACCACGAAGCCAATGGCCGTGGTGGTGTTGTTCATGAGCGTTACCAGCCCGATTTTACGCACCACCCGCGCCATAGCCAGCACCTGGTTGCCCGATTTGCGGTAGTCGTAGTGGTAGCGGCTGAGCAGGTAGGTGCAGTTCGGGATGCCGATAACGATGATGATGCTCGGAATCAGGCCCGTCAGCAGGTTGATCTTGTAACCGAGCAGCACCATGCTCCCGATGCACCACGTCACCACAATCAGCACAATCAGGAGCGGAAACACCACCGCCGACCACGTCCGGAAGAACATGAGCAGGGTCGCGGCCATCATCACAATGGTCAGGGCCACGAACAGCTTCATTTCTGAGGCTACTTTGGTAGTCATGGTGGCCCGCACGTAGGGCAGGCCGGCGTAGTGCATCTTAATGTCGGTCTTCGCCTGGAACCGCTCAGCGTGGCCCAGAATTTCCTGCATCACGGCCTCGCGCCGGCTGGAGTTCAGGTACTTGGGGTCCATGGTGAGGGCCAGCAGCGTGGCCCCGGTGGTGGGCGAAATCAACTGGCCCTTATAGAACTCCTGGGAGTTGACCACCCGCATCAGCGAGTCGAGTTCGGGCTGCGTTTCGGGGAAATTACGGAAAATAGGCTCGGCCCGGAAGGTCTGGGTGGCGGTATCCTTCACCAGGCGAGGTAGGCGCGTGACGCCCAGCACCCCATTTACGCCCTGCACCTTGCTGAGCGTATCGGTCAGGCGGCGCAGCTCGTTGAAGTTTTTCAGCTCATACACCGAGCTGTCCTGCATGCCCAGCACCAGCACGTTGCCATCCTCGCCAAACTGCCGCTTGAACTGCTGGAAGTACACCATGTCGGGGTCGTCGGGGGCTACTACCTGGGCAAAATCGTAGGTCATCTGCACCTTGCGAGCTTCCCACGCCATAAACACCGTGATAATGGCCAGCAGCCCGATCAGCAGGCGGCGGTTCTTAATGACGAACAGGGCGAGGTTTCTCCACATAGGCTGCTAAAATGCAGCAAAGGTACGCAACCCCCGGCAGCTATCCGGTGCCACTCCAGTATTAACCCGCGCCACGGGTTACGGCTCAGTCTGAGCCAATTAGTTGCTTATTTCATTTTTTGTTCTGAATATAGGAAACATTTCATGATACCTGCCGCGTAAACAACGTAACATCAGTGCGTTGCGGTATCCATTATTTGTACTTTACCCGGCATTGCTTGTTATTTTTCTTTAACAATGACCTTACCTAACTCCTCGGATGTGTCCATCACCTACCATCCGGCCTCTGACATTCTGCATCTTAACTTCACGGCTACTCGCTCCAGCGTCTCGTTCGGGCAGGCCTACCAGCAGGCCCTGGAAGCCATGCTGGCCCAGAACGTGGGCAAGCTGCTCCTGGACCTGAAGCATAATGTTTCCCTGACTGAGGAAGCCGAGCTGCTACACCCTCTCGCTGCTATGCTTCCGGAGCAGTTGCCGCGCCCGTTATTCATCGCGGCGGTGGTATCGGAGGGGCAATACCGCTACCAGATTGGCAGCGCCCTGGCCTCCTACCCCCCAACCCCGGCCCAAGTCGAGTTCAACTACTTCACCTCCCACCACGACGCTACCACTTGGTTAAGCGAAAACTAGGGGGTAGCAAATTTCAGCCGTATAAACAGAAAGGCCGCCGGATTGCTCCGGCGGCCTTTCTGTTTTCAACACGTTGTGCGCTTACAGCTTTTCGAAAATGCGCGACAGGCTCACGGCCTCGCCGATGTAGCCGCGCAGTTCGGCAATGGGCATGCGGGTTTGCTCGCGGGAGTCGCGGTGGCGGACCGTTACGGTATTATCCTCCAGGGTCTGATGATCCACGGCAATGCAGAAGGGCGTGCCGATGAGGTCTTGGCGGGTGTAGCGCGTCCCGATGGAGTCCTTTTCTTCTACCACCAACCGGAAGTCGTGGCGCAGGGCGTTGTAGATTTCGTTGGCTTTCTCGGGTAGGCCGTCTTTTTTCACCAGCGGGAAGATGGCGGCTTTAATAGGGGCCACGGCCGGGTGCAGGCGCAGCAGCTTGCGGGTTTTGGTTTGCTGCTTCTCGCCTTCGCCCTCCGTAATGGTTTCCTCCTGGTAGGCCTGGCAGAGCGTAGCCAGGAACAGGCGGTCGGCGCCCACCGAGGTTTCTACCACGTAGGGCACGTAGTTGCCGTAGGGCTTGCCGGTTTCGGGATTTACGTCGTTGTCGAAGTACTGCTGCTTCTTGCGGCTGAGCGTCTGGTGCTGCATCAGGTCGAAGTCGGAGCGGGAGTGGATGCCCTCAATTTCCTTGAAGCCGAAGGGAAACTCATACTCGATATCGACGGCGGCTTTGGCGTAGTGGGCCAGCTTGTCGTGGTCGTGGAAGCGGAGCTTATCGGCGGGCAGGCCCAGGGCCTCGTGCCAGCGGCGGCGGGTTTCCTTCCACTGCTGGTACCACTCGCCCTCGGTGCCAGGGCGCACGAAGAACTGCATTTCCATCTGCTCGAACTCCCGCATGCGGAAGATGAACTGACGGGCTACAATCTCGTTGCGGAAAGCCTTACCAATCTGGGCAATACCAAACGGCACCTTCTGGCGCGCCGACTTCTGCACGTTCAGGAAGTTGACGAAGATGCCCTGGGCCGTTTCGGGGCGCAGGTAAATCTTGCTGGAGTCGTCGGCCACGGCCCCTACCTGGGTCGAGAACATCAGGTTAAACTGGCGCACGTCGGTCCAGTTGCCGGTTTTGCTAACGGGGCAGATGATTTTCTCATCGAGGATGAGCTGCTTCACGCCGGCCAGGTCCTCGGCCGTGAGCAGGCGGCCCATTTCGGCCAGCAGGGTTTCGGCGCGGGCTATTTCGCCGTTCTTCTCATACTCGGCGGCTTTGTCTTCCAGCAGCACATCGGCGCGGTAACGCTTCTTGCTGTCGAGGTTGTCAATCATGGGGTCCGAGAAGCCATCGACGTGGCCGGAGGCTTTCCAGGTGAGCGGGTGCATGAAAATGGCCGCATCAATGCCCACCACGTTCTGGTTGAGCTGGGTCATGGCCCGCCACCAGAGCTGCTTGAGGTTGTTTTTGAGCTCCACGCCGTTGGGGCCGTAGTCGTACACGGCGGCCAGGCCATCGTAAATTTCCGAGGAAGGGAATACGAAGCCGTATTCCTTGGCGTGCGACACGATATCGGCCAGGGTGCTTTCGGCCGTGGCGGCGGGTTTCTGCTCGTTGCTCATGGGATAGGAGAAGTGAGAAAGTAGAGCTGAGCGCTTAGAGCAGTACCGGCTGTTCAGGTTTCGCAACTGAATCGGGTCTTGCTTCTCACCGCTAAGCGCTCAACTCTATAAAGTAAGGGCAAAAGTAGCCAAAGCTTTAGCTTGCTCCCTAGCCCGGAGCGCACAAATAGCCCAGAGCGGCTGCCCGTCAATAATTTACTGAAGATCAAAAGCGCCCCCCTAACCCGGCGCTACTTCTTGCGTTTAGCCGCTCAATGGCCTGGCTTGTCGGTGGGTCCGGTAACAATTTCATAATCTTGCGCCCCCTTTGGGCGGTCCTACCTTTGGTTACCGAAACTGAATCTTCACCAATCCCCCCCTTATGTTTGGCTTAGAGCCTCATGTGCTGTTGCTGCTGATTGCCTGCTTGGTGGCAGCCTGCGCGTTTGAATTTGTCAACGGCTTCCACGATACGGCCAATGCCGTGGCCACGGTGATTTACACCAACTCGCTGCGGCCGTGGGTAGCCGTGGTATGGTCGGCGTTCTGGAATTTCGTGGGCGTTATTGCCGGCGGTATCAGCGTGGCCATGGGCATCGTGTACCTGCTGCCCGTGGAAAGCCTCGTGGACCAGAACGTGTACCACGGCATTGCCATGGTCGGGGCCCTGATTGTGGCGGCCATTATCTGGAACGTGGGCACCTGGTACTACGGGCTACCCTCTTCCTCCTCGCACGCCCTTATCGGGTCCATCCTGGGGGTAGGCATTGCCTTCTCCCTGCTACCGGGCTCCAACTCCTCGGCCGTAAACTGGGGCAAAGCCGGCGAAACCGGCGCCGCCCTGCTCATCAGCCCCCTATTCGGCTTTTCGCTGACTATTATGCTGATGTTTCTGTTGCGGCGCTTCGTGCGTAACAAGGCCATCTTTAAGGAGCCCCACAAGCGCAAGCCCCCACCCATCTGGATTCGCTTGGTCCTGATTGCTACCTGCACGCTGGTAAGCTACTTCCACGGCTCCAACGACGGGCAGAAGGGCGTGGGCCTGATTATGCTGATTCTGATTGGCATCGTGCCCGTGCACTTCGCCCTGAACTCCAAGCTCAACCCCCTGGATATGCGCGACTCGCTTACGCGCGTGGAGCAGGTAATGCAGAAGCTGAACCCGGCGGAGCTGGGCGAGGCTGACCGCAAGCTGCTGGCCGAAGTGCGCACCCAAACCGCTACCCTCGACCAGATTTTTGCCGGTAAAACGGATGTAAAGCAGCTTCCTGAGCAGGCCCGCTTTGAAATCCGTAAGGCTATTCTGCTGCTTTACACCCGGGCCAAGAAACTCACGGCCAGCGAGAAAGTCCCCCTCAGCTCCGCCGACCGCAAGGTGTACGAAGACAGCATTGCCCAGATGCGCACCTTTACGGACTATGCCCCCTGGCAGGTTTCCCTGATGGTAGCTCTTTCTCTGGGCATTGGGACGATGATTGGCTGGCAGCGCATTGTAAAAACCATTGGGGAGCGGATCGGGAAGGAACACCTGACCTACGCCCAGGGCGCTTCCTCGGAGCTGGTAGCCGCCGCCATGATTGGCGCCTCTACGGGCTTCGGACTCCCTTCCTCTACTACCCACGTACTTTCCTCGGCTATTGCGGGTAGCATGGTAGCCAACCGGGGCATCAAGAACCTGAATCCTCAGATGGTGCGCAACATTGCGCTGGCCTGGGTGCTCACCCTGCCCGTAACGATGGTACTGGCGGGCGGCCTGTTCCTGCTGTTCCGCTCCATTATGCCTTCCTAAGTTATTCTTGGAATAAAACAAAAAGGCCGCTCCGGAATCCGGAGCGGCCTTTTTGTTTGAGGGCAAAACTAAGGCTATTTACTTGCCAACTATTTTAGCTCTCAATCTGGGACGGGGTGTTGAAAACTCCCGGTTATGAGTGCTTTATCAACTTATCCACAGCAAAAACGAGGCTTTTTGTGGATAACTCAGGTTAAGCGGGCCACTGCACTTCTAAATCGTCGTTGATAAACACGCCGAAGTTGACAAACTGCAGCTCGTTTTCATCGAAATACATGTCAATCATTTCTTTCTCGTAGGAAAGACGCATCTCGCCGGTGTCCATTTTCTCCACCTCGCTCTGCTCGTGGCCGTGGCGCTTCATCAGGTCCTGAATTTCTTCGGGGCTCTTGCCATGAATGGCTTCGCCGTAGAGGCGGATGCCGGGGTGGTCCGTTTCAATGCAGCTCAGGCGGTAGTCGTCCTCGCGGTCAAAGTACAGGGAGTAGCCTTCTTCGAGGTAGTTCCAGGCCTGGTGCTCGAACTCATCATCATCTTCCGACTCTTCAATTTCCTCGGGCTCGCCCATCAGGGCCCGTACTTCGTCCATGGAGGCGCCAAACTTGAGGGGTCCCATGCCGATGCCGAGGGTGATTTCGTTTTCGTCGGTGCTGGAGGATTGGGCTGGTGTCTGCATAGCCGTTTTTAAAAGGGTAGAGGTTCAGGGAAAGTAAAGGTAGGCTTCTCGGGGTCATTTGCCGTAGCGGGCCTCAAACTCGGCGCGCTGGCGCACATACTCGGGGTGTTGCTTGGCCTTATCCCACAGCTGCTTGAAAATGGCCGCCGCGGCCGCTTTGGTGGGGTCTTCGGGCGTGCGGGGCAGTTCCTGGCGGCCGTGGGCGCCGCTCTGGCCTTTTTTGTCGTCGGGAACGGGGCCGTCGTATTTTTTGCCGCCCTTGTGGTTGGCGTAGCGCCGGGCCCGCGTGAAGCCCATCTGCAGGAACTTGCGGGCCATGTCGGCTCCTACAAAATCCTGAGCTTCTAAATAGGCCTCAAACAGGCCGTAAATCTTCTCCCCCGACTCCCGGGCTACCTCCGGGGTCCGGAAGCGCCAGTGGGGCAGAATCTCGCCTTTATAGGGCTGTACCAGCAGCACCCCCTGCTCGCCCTTACCCACCCGATACAGCTCAGGCTGCTGCCGGAAGTCAACGGTGCGGAAATCGAGGCTATAGTCGAAGGGCATGGGCAGGCGGGTTGACTCCCCTATACGCTACCCACGTCGCGGCGGCCGTGCATTTTCCTGTCCGGAAGGCCGACCGGTGGATAAAGTGCCGCCTTTATGTGGATAACTCATTAGTTATAAACAAGTAAGGTCCGCCAGAGCCGTTCCCTTGGCAATCCTGCTTGATTTTACTGCTTTCCACCGAAGGCTAGTCGGGCGCTGGCTCACGCTTACTGGTTTGCCCCACCCCCCGGCCGGGCCCTTGGCCGGTTCGCCCTCAGGTAACTGCCGCCCGTCTGGCGGAGGCTTCAGGGGGAAACGGAAGTCGGCCCGCTTATCCACAGGTTAATAACTTTTAAAATTCTTTTTTAAATAAATTCTCTTTTGTCACCCGTCGTTAGGGCTGTGTATAAGTGGATAAAAAAAGAGAGTTATGCACAGCGGGGATAACATGTGCACAAGAATGGAGTTATGCACGCTCTATCAACAGGGGGTGTGGATAGTAAAGTGCTGATTTATTGATTGTTAGAATGGTTTTTAACAATCCACATAGCTTATACACAAATCCACAATTCACATCCACACTGGGGTGTGGATTGTATCATTTTTGGGGGATAGTTATCCACCCTTATCCACCAGCTTTGCACTGGCCTGGGAAGCTGCCAGCCCAGCCAAAGCACCAAAAAAACTTTTCCGCAAGTTCTCCACGAGTTATCCTCAGGTTTCCCCATCGTTATCCACAGGTTATGCAGGCTGTGCGGATTATGGTGGAAAACTCTGTGGATTTCGTCTTCTTGCAAAGTGGAAAAAGCAGCTGGGGCCCCGGAAAGCCTGATTTCAGATGTGGATATCTTTGCGCCTTATTTTATATATAGTGCTAAATAGGATTTTTAACAGGCGACCGGCCAGGCCGCCGTTAGCGGGCAGCCCGGGCTCAGGCTACCCGAAACAAGCCAGCCCACCCACTGGTGGGCATAACCATTGGCCGCCGCGAAGCGGTGGGAAAACAGGCCGCACCGAAGCCAACTGCCGCCATTGACGCGCGCGACTGACCTGGCCCCTACCCCCTTAAACACCAGCGCCCGGCTCCAGAGGCTGGAGCCGGGCGCTGGTGCCGGGCAGATTAAGTTAAAAGCTTAGGGTTTCTACATTATCGAAGTTGGAACGTACCTCAATGGCTTTCGGAAACAGAAACACGGGCTCCGGCTGCCGTTGTAGCTGCGGGTCGCCGCCCTGCCAACGGCCATCCTGATTGGCATCAATCAACACCCGCAGGCGGTAAGTGCCGGGCGAGAGGTAATCGAAGCGGTAGGTACCGCGGGGGCTGTCGAGGGTGGTTTGCACCTGTCCGCTGGCATCCAGCAGCTGCACCCAGTACCGGGTAGCTTTGGTTTGCACCGGGCCACTGAGTGAGCCGGTCGTGTTTTGTTCCGTGACCCGCAGCCGGAGCGGCTTCAGGCCCAGGCTCTGCCCCGTTACGCTCCCGATAACCGTGCTGTCGAGCAGAAGGGTGATGTTCTTCCGCGCATTGGTATTAAGGGCCAGGGCCAGCGTAGAGCGGTCGGCGGACAGGGTGCCATCCTGAGGTAGCCGGAGCGGACGGCGCTTTACCGAGTCCTCCACCAGCGTCCCGATGGGTTTGTTTGAAACCAGTCGTACGGGCTCCTTGAACACGAATTTCACCTGCCCCTGCCGGTACACTTCGCGGGGGGTACCCTCCACCACGTACGCCGCGCCTTTGCGGGCCGGCGCGTTGCCCTGAAAGCGCACACTCACCGTGTCGCGGCCCGTATTCCCCACGCTGTCGGTGGCCGTGAGCAGGTAGCGGCCCTCCGTCAGGGCGGGCGTGCGGTAGAGCACCACGGTTCGGCCTTGCTCAGCCGTTTGTATGGCTTCGGTGAGGGCCGGGGCGGGGGCGGCAGCGCCCAGAGGAGCCAGCTCCACCCGGGCTACCCCCTCGTTATACGACACCCGGAAGTCCGTGGGGTTAGGCTTTTGGGTGGTGATGAGCGGCCGGCGCGTATCGGGGCGGGTCAGGCGAAAATTCAGGCTGTCGGTGGCGGGGCCTACCGTTAGCGGGTTGGAGAGGTAGCCAATCCGCTCCCCTTCCTCGTAGCGGTTGCTCTGGTTTTTATCAACCAGGGCAAAAGCCCGGTAGCGGCCTTCCTTCAGATAAGTCAGCTCAAAGCGACCTTGTTTATCGGTGCGCGCCAGGTAGTAGGGCTTGCCGCGCCGCACGTTGGCAGTGTCGGTTTCCGGATACAAGACTACCGACGCATTCTCGAAGGGCGCCTGCGAGAGTACATCCGTTACTACCCCCCGCACCGAGCCAGAGTCAAGCTGAGCGCCCGTGCTGAAGCTCACCATGGCCTTCGGCGCCGGGTTGCTCTCCGTGATGTCGCTAATAGAGTTGCCGAAGTTAAAGGAGTAAGTGGTGTTGGGGGCGAAAGGCTGATCAAAGGTGAGCGTGATGGCCGTGCGGTCTTCGCGCACTTTATAGGTGTTCTTCTCGTCCAGCAGGGGCGCCACAATCAGGTTTTTCTGCAGATCCTTGATCTGTACCTGCTCCGAAAACTCCAGCCGTACCGATTGCCCGGTTACGTTGCGGGCCCCGTTAGCGGGCACGGTCCGCAGCAGCTTGGGCGGAATCGTGTCGCGCACCCCGCCCTCGGGCGAGCTGATGGCCGCGCAGCCGCCAAGGCCGGCCGGAATCAGAAGTAAAAAGAGCACATGCGCCCGGGAAAGTAGAGGCATAAAAAGGAGAATCGCGGATGTTTAGGGGTGCGCGGAGCAGGGCTTTCCGCTGCCTGATGCTCCTATTCCAAAGCAGGAAGTACCAGGGTAAAGCCAGCCGCAGAGTTGGTACACCGAAGGTACAATCGTATAACGCCGAAGCGGCCGAAAACTGTTGTTCCGGGCCCTGCCCCGCACCGGAATTGCACGGGGTAGATCGGATGTGGGACGGAGTCCGGAACGACAACGGGCTTATCTACAGAGCGGTAGCCTCTCCCCTACCCTACCGCTGGCCGCTTGCGGGCCACATACATCAGGCTGGAATACTGGCCCTCGTGGGTAGCCGCGTATTGGTTGGATTTGTAGCCGGCCTTTAGCACGGTCAGCATGCCGCCGCCCCGCTCGGCGCGGTGCTTTTCGCTGAGCATGCTCACATAATAAGCATCCAGGGGCATGGGCAACACCTCCTTCACCTGCATCTTGTGCTTTTTCAGCAGCTGGATCATGGTTTTAGGGGTGAAATGGTAGAGGTGGCGCGGCACATCATAAGCGGCCCAGTCCTGGCGGTAGTGCTGGGCGTCCAGGCTGTCCGCGTTGGGCACGGCAATAAGCAGGGTGCCGTCGGACTTCAACAACCGGATGAGCTGCTGCAGGGTATCGTTCAGCTCATGAACGTGTTCCAGCACGTGCCAGAGGGTAATGACATCAAACGACTCGGCCGCAAACCGGGTCAGGTCGGCCTGCAGCTCCAGGTTGTGGCCCACGCGCTGGGCAGCCTCCTGCCGGGCCCGCTCGTTAGGCTCCCAGCCCGCCACCTGCCAGCCGTTGCCCTTCGCCGCGGCCAGAAAATGGCCCGTCCCGCAGCCATAATCAAAGAGGCGGCCCTTGCCCGGCGCCAGCTTGTTTACCAAGGCCACCTTGCGGCGCATGGTGAAGAACCGCGCCACCTTGTAGGCCTGGTTGATAACCCCCCCTGCCCCGCTGTTGTGCGACACGTACTCGTCGGACTCATAATACCGCCCGATGTGGGCGGCATCGGGCCGGGGGTTCGTGAACTGGAACGTGCAGGCCTCGCACTGCTGAATGGCAAAGCTCTCCTTGCTCACCGACTTATCTTCTACTACCAGCTTATTGCGAAACTCTGTTTTCCCGCAGACCGGGCACTTCTCCAAACGCTCGTAAATCACAGATTTGCGCTGATTAATTTGATTACGCTGATGGCGGACGGATATCTGCTGTAGCTACCCGTTGCACCACGAAGGTACAAAACCAAAGATGCCACGGATTCCGGTAAGAATCCGTGGCATCAGAAAATAGCAGGGGCGAACTGCTACCCCCGGTTGGCTTGTAAACCCACCGGTACACCAGCGCCCTACCGGCCCAGGTACACCATCAGCACCGATACATCGGCCGGCGAAACGCCGCTGATGCGCGAGGCCTGGCCCAGGGTTTCGGGCTGAATCTTGAGCAGCTTTTCACGGGCCTCGTGCGAGAGGGCCGGCATGGCGTGGTAGTCGAGGCGGCCCCGGATCTGGAAGTTTTCCAGTTCCTGCACCCGCGCGGCCTGCTGGTGCTCCTTCACGAGGTAGGACTCGTATTTGACCAGAATCTCGGCCTGCTCCAGGGCCTCGGGGCCGTAGGGTGCCAGGGCCAGCGTGAGGCCGGGCAGCACCCGGGCCAGGGCCGGCAAATCCACGTTGGGGCGGCGCAGCAGGTTCACGGCGCGCGTTTTCTCGTGAATGGTAGCCGAGCCGATTTCCTCCAGCCACGGGTTGATTTCCGGGGGCTCGATGCCGTGCGTTTTCAGCAACTCTACCACCTCAGCCGTCTGATTTTCCTTCTCGCGTACCCGCTCCATCCGCTCTTCCGAGGCCAGGCCCAGGGCGTAGCCTAGCGGGGTGAGGCGCAGGTCGGCGTTGTCCTGGCGCAGGAGCAGGCGGTGCTCGGCCCGGCTCGTGAACATGCGGTAGGGCTCGTCGGTGCCTTTGTTCACCAGGTCGTCAATGAGCACGCCAATGTAGGCCTCACTCCGCTTCAGGATGAAGGGTTCTTTGCCGTGCACCTTGTTGTGGGCGTTGATGCCGGCCATCAGGCCCTGGCAAGCCGCTTCCTCGTAGCCCGTGGTGCCGTTGATCTGCCCCGCGAAATAGAGGTTGCTGATGCGCTTGGTTTCCAGCGTGAGCTGCAGCTGGGTGGGCGGGAAGAAATCGTACTCGATGGCGTAGCCCGGGCGGAACATCTTGGCCTTCTCGAAGCCGGCAATTTTGCGCAGGGCGCGGTACTGCACGTCTTCGGGCAGGGAGCTGCTGAAGCCGTTCACGTACACCTCCACGGTGCTCCAGCCTTCAGGCTCCACGAAAATCTGGTGGCGGTCCTTGTCGGCGAAACGGTTGATTTTATCCTCTACCGATGGGCAATAGCGCGGCCCCAATCCCTTGATGCGACCCTGAAACATCGGCGACTTCTCGAAGCCCTCCTTCAGGATTTCGTGTACCTCGGGGTTGGTGTAGGTGATGTAGCAAGGGCGCTGCTTGGTTAGCGCGGGCGTATCGAGGTAGGAGAATTTGCTGGGCACCTCGTCGCCGGGCTGCTCTTCCATCTTGGAGTAGTCCAGGGAGCGGCCATCCACGCGGGGCGGAGTACCGGTTTTCATGCGGCCGGCCTCAAAGCCCAGCACCTTCAGCTGCTCCGTGATGCCGGTGCTGCGGCTTTCGGCGGCGCGCCCGCCCCCAAACTGCTTCTCCCCGATGTGGATAAGGCCGTTGAGGAAGGTACCGTTGGTGAGCACCACCGCTTTGCCGCGAAACTCAATGCCGAGCTGGGTTTTTACCCCCACCACCGTGTCGTTTTCCACCAGAATGCCCGTTACGGCTTCCTGCCAGAAATCTACGTTCAGGGTTTGCTCCAGGGTCAGGCGCCACTCCTCGGCAAAGCGCATCCGGTCACTCTGGGCCCGGGGGCTCCACATGGCGGGGCCTTTCGAGCGGTTCAGCATCCGGAACTGAATCATGGTTTTGTCGGTGATGATGCCCGACTGCCCGCCCAGGGCATCCACCTCGCGCACAATCTGGCCCTTGGCCACCCCGCCCATGGCCGGGTTGCACGACATCTGGGCGATGGTGTTCATGTTCATCGTCACGAGCAGGACCTTGGAGCCCATGTTGGCCGCGGCTGCGGCGGCCTCGCAGCCCGCGTGGCCGGCTCCTACTACAATAACGTCGTACTCTTCTTGAATCACGGATTTAGACGGATTTATCGGATTTCACGGATGGCTGCCGGGCTGCTCAGGCAAGCAGGTTGCCTGAGGGGAGGCCGCGCAGGTGCTGGGGCGTTTGGGCTAAACAGAAGCCGCGAACCGGAAAGTTCGCCGCCGGGCCTGAACAGAAAACGCCCGCGTTTGGGCGGGCGCTTGTTCAGTCAATCAGGTTCGGCCGGACGCAACACGCTCAAAGCGTGCGCAAAGATACGCACTCCGTTGGTTGCGCCCAGCGGGGCAGGCTACTCCTGGTTGTCGAGCCCGGCTTCTTCGGTCGGCCAATCGGCCAGCAATTCAGCCGAGTGCGCAGCCACGGCCTCCCACGAAAACGGCAGCCATTGGCCCGCGGCGGCATCAAACACTTCCGTAGCAGCCAGGCACGGGAACAGTTTGTAGTCGAACTTGGGGTAGCGGTGCACCAGATAGCCGGGGTAGTAGTACATCTTGCGCAGGTGCCGGGCCTGGTTGATTTTGAGCAGCATCAGGTACTTGCCCAGGCTGTGCTTGCGGTAAGCCGGGTGGTAGAAATTCATGATGCCGGCAATGCTGCGGGCCCCACTATCGAAGATGCCCGCCGCAATCAGCTGGCCCTCGTCCCGCACCTCAATTACATCGGTCGTGAATACGCTGTGCGTGGCGCCGGCCAGCATAAATGCTTCCACGGTTTCGGGCGCATCGAAGGTGATGGAGCTGCGGTACAGGGCGTACAACTCCTCGTATTCCTCCGTGAGTCGGAAGGGCCGGATGACGGTAGTAAACCGCTCGTTGTAGCGCAGCAGGCGGCGCTGCTCCGGGCCATACTGCACCTCGCTCAGCACCAGCCGCAGCCAGTGCACGGTGTACAGGTTGTCGTCGAGGGGTAGGAAACGGCAGGTAAACAGGTCCTGGTGCATCCGGTAGTAGCCCTGGCTCAGGTAGAAATCCAACGCGTCGCCCCGGATGATAGGCAGATAAGGAGGGGTAGCAGCCATTGCGGGAAGATACTAGAGTGAGTGCGGATAGGTAGCGTTACATGTTTAACAAGAACATCATTCCGAGCTTGTCGAGGAATCTCGCGTGCTGATGTTGTGGTGCTATTCAGACATTAGCACGCGAGATTCCTCGACAAGCTCGGAATGACGTTTTTTCTATAACAGCCGCGCCGACCGTGCCATTTATTGCATCATCCCTACCCCCTACATCTACCCAAACGTTAGCAACATCAACCGACCAGATACCTCACAAAAACGCCCACCTGAAAGGCGGGCGTTTCTTATTGTATCAGTTGTCCTACCCCTTAGAAGGTGCGCAGCAGCAGGCAGTCGTCTTCTTTCTTGCGCATGGCCGTTTGGCTGAGCAGGTCCTTATCGGCGTAGCCGAGCAGGTGCAGCACGCCGTGAATCATCACGCGGTGCAGCTCGTCGCGGAACGTGACGCCGTGAATCTGGGCGTTTTCGCGCACGCGCTCCACCGAAATAAAGATGTCGCCCTCGATAATGTCGGCGTCGTCGGCGTTATCGAAGGTAATGACGTCGGTGTAGGTGTCGTGCTCCAGGTACTCGAGGTTTACCTTGTGCAGGTATTCATCGGAGCAGAAGATGTAGGTGAGCTGCACGATTTCGTGCTCGTGCACCTCCGCTACGCGCTCAATCCAGGAGGTCAGGTCCTGGGCGTCGGCCAGCTCGAAATCAACATCTTCCACCAGAAACTCAATGCCCGGGCCTTCGTCGCGGCCGAAGTCATCGTGCTCCTGATCGTCGTACTCGGTGGGCAGGTCGCTCATTGGGGCAGGCAAAAACTAATGGGTAGCGGTTTCAGCGCCGTTTATGGCTGAACCCGCTTCGGAGGCCGAAGGAGCGGGGAGCATGAAGGTGAGCTGCACGTTGCGGCCATCCTTGGTAAACTCCACCTCATCGGCCAGGTGGCGGATCAGGAAAATGCCGCGGCCGCCGGGGTTTTCCAGGTTTTCGGGGGCCGTGGGGTCAATCAGGTTGGTGTAGTCGAAACCGGTGCCTTCATCCTCAATTTCAAACTTCACGCGGTCCTGATCCACGAACAGGGACAGGAAGACGTTCTTGTCCTTATCGAACTTGTTGCCGTGCCGGATGGCATTGTTTACCGCCTCCGTGACGGCCACCATGATGTTGCCGTAGATATCGTCTTCGATGTGAAACGTATCCTTCGAGTTGTCGATAAAGCTTTCCACCACGCGGATGTTCTCGACCAGCGAAGGAATCTGAATTTTAACCTGCTTCATAGAAAGGAAAAGGGGAAGGCGGCGTTGGGGCGGTAAAAGTAGCGGAACGCTACTTCATTTTTTGAAAATATTCACTTACCTCCCGCTGATAGTAGGGCGTGAGGGCCGGCGGCACGGTGCGCAGCAGCTCCGTCTGCCGGTTTTGCTGGCGCTTGTACTGCTGAAACGCCGGCGGAAACACGGGCGGACGGTTCTGGGCCGTCTGCGCTTCGCGCTTTTCGTCCTGGTCCCGCTCCCGGGCCGATTTCTCGGCTTCCAGTAGGCGGGTCAGGATTTGGCGCTGGCGCATGATGGTCTGCTCCGTCAGCCGCTTGTTTACGAGGTCGGTTTCGGTTTGTTCCATCATTTTTTTCACGTCGCCGAGGCCCCCGGCGCCGTCCTGGCCTTTGCCGTCCTTGTTGTTTCCGGGTTTGCCGCCGCCTTTCTGCTGCATGCGCTCCAGCTCCTGCATGGCCTGCCGGAGCATTTGCTGCTGCCCGGCCAGCTTGGCTAGCTCTTCGGAGAGGGCGCGGCCCTGCTTGCCGCTCTGCTGAAGCTGCTGAATCTGCTGGTTGAGCTGCTGCTGCATGCGCCCCAGCTGCCCTTCACCGGCTGAGCTGCCTTTCTTCTTTTTGCGGCCCGGCTTACCTCCACCCTGCTGTTGCTGGCTCTGGCTTTGGCGCTGTTGCTCCTGCATTTGCTGCAGGGCATCGTTCAGCATGAGGGCCAGGTTGTTCATGCTGGTCATGGCCAGCTGCTGAGAGCTGGTAGCCCTACCCACATTGCGCTGCCGAATCTGGTCGAGGCTTTCGTCCATGCGGCCGTTCATCTCGCCCACTTCTCGCGTCACGAACGACTTGATCTGGAACACGCGCTTAGCCAGGGCATACAGCGAGTCCTGTACTACGCGGGCGTCGTCCTTGAGCTTGCGCTGGGTTTGGCCCAGCTGCACAAAGCGCGGGTCCGACTGGTCCACGGTACGGAACTGCTTCATCAGGTTTTCCTGGTCGAAGGAAAGCTTGAGCAGGTTTTCGAGGATGTCGCGCAGGTCGTCGATGTTTTCCTGCTGCTGGTCCTGCTCTTCCTCGCTCATCTGCTGCTGCATCTTCTGGGCCATCTGCTGCAGTTTCTGGGCGGCCTGCTTCTGGCTCTGGCTGGCCTTCTGGTTCTGGTTTTTGCCCAGCTGCTCCTGGCTGTCCTGCTGCTGCTCATCTACCTGCTGCTGGTCCTGCTTCATCTCGTCGGCGCCGTTTTCGCCGCCGAGCTGCTGGTCCAGCTCCTTCATGTCTTTGAGGTCCTGCTTGAGCTCCTCAAACTTCTGCTGCTGCTCGGCTTGCTGCTGCTTCAGGTTCTGCTGCTTTTGCTGCTGCTGGTCTTTGCTGAGGGTATTGTCGGGGTTGTTCTTGTCGTTTTTCCGGGTTTCGTCGGCCAGCTTCTGCTGCTCCTGGGCTAGCTGTTGCAGCTTCTCCAGGGCTTGGTCCTGCTTCTGCTCAAACTGCAGCTGCTTGAACATTTCGAGGGCGCGTTCCAGCTCTTTCTGCAGGGTGTTTTCCTTGTTCTCGAGCTGCTGCATGAGGCGCTGCATCTCGGGCTGGTTTTGGTCCTGCTGCTGTTCCAGCAGCTTCTGCAGCTCCTCGTATAGCTTCTTGGTTTCGGGGTCGAGCAGGGTTTCCATGAGCTGTTGAAGCTCCTCGGCCTTCTGAGCCAACTCCTCGTTTTTCTGCGGGTCCAGCTGGTTTTGCTGCTCCTGAAGCTGCTCAAACTGGCGCTTTAGCTCGTCGAGGGCCTGGTCCATCTGCTGCTTCTGATCGAGCATGTCGCGCAGCTGCTTGCGGTCCTGGAAGTTCAGGTCGCGCTTTACTTTCAGCTTGTCCTCGGCCTTGGCCAGCTCCCGCTCCATCTTCTTGCTTTGCTGGGCCGCCTGGCTGAGTTGGCTTTGCACGGCCTGGCTTTGTGAGGCTAGCTGCTGGCGCAGCTCGGTGCGCGAAGGCAGGCGGAACTCGGCGGTGCGGCTGCGCGCCGACTTGGGCCCGTGCACACCATCATTGTCCCACACCTGCACGAAGTACTCCAGCCGGTCGCCGGGGCGCAGGTTCAGGGGGCGCACATCCCACTGGTAGGCGTAGCTCTGGCTTGGGCCGCTGCCAAGGGGTAGGGCACGGGTTTGATAAGCAGCATTGGCTCCGCCTTCCTTACGGTTCGGGCGGCCCTTGCTCAGCACGCGGTAATGCAGCTGCAGGCGCGAAAGGCCGTAGTCGTCGCGCACGTTGCCGCCTAGCGCGAGGTAGCGCAGGGAGGTAGTATCCTGAAACGCTTCCAAGGTTACGTCGGGCACCTGGTCCGGTATAACCGTAATTTGGTACTCGATGGGGTCCCGGTTGGGGCTGTTGGCGTTGCGCAGGTGCACCGAATACGGCTGGCTGCGCATGGCCCGGCGGGAAAGCAGAAACTGCTCATCATCGGGCTGGGCGCTTACTACCTCGTCGGGGTTGCGGAACCTGAGCTGCAGCTGGTCGGTGGCTTCGGTCTGGAACTCCCAGCGCAGGTCGGAGCCCTCGGGCACGGTGAGGTTGCCGGAGTTGCGGATGGTTTCGGCGGGTTTGCCGAGGTAGGCGGGGTAGGAAACCCGCACGGCAAAGTCGCGCAGGTTGGGCCGGGCCTTCACTGTCAGGTCATACTCCGGGGAGGTGAAGCCCGCGGCGGCCAGCTGAAACTCCACGTTTTCGCGCAGCTGACGGAAATCGTAGCGGAAGCGGTTGCCGTTTTCGCGCACCAAGTGCCGCTCCCGGCCGCCGTACACAATGCTGATTTCGTTGGGCAGGGCCTCGCCTTCCACCGTTACGTTCAAGGTAAAGTCTTCGCCTTTGAACGCCGTGAGGTTCTTATTCTCGACCACGAAGCGGAACGGTGCGGGCGGGCTGTACTTCTGGTTGTAGTTCAGAATCCGCTCGGTGCCCTGCACAAACAGGCTGGGGTAAACCAGCAGCAGCAACACCACTACAGCTGCCGGAATAGCCACGTACTTCCACAGCGGCTTGGTCTGGGCCTGAATATTGATTCCCTGGCTGAACTCTACACCGCGTAGCTGCCCGGCGCGCTGCTCCAGGCTGGCGGCCAACAGGGCATTTTCCTGGGCTTGTCCGCGCAGCTGTAGCGCGTTCAGCAGCTTGTCCTGCACATCCGGGAACAGCTCCCCTACCCGGCGGGCGGCTTGCTCATCGGAAAGCATCCGGCGCAGGTTGGTCAGGGCGGCCAGGGGCTGCCAGATCCAGCGCCCGAAGGCGTAGAGCATGCCGGCCACAAACCCGAACAGCAGCCCGGCCCGCACCCAGGTGGGCAGGTACAGGAAGTATTCGAGCAGGTTGAACACCAGGAATAAGCTGAGCAGCAGGCCGCCGGCCACCAGGGCTCCGCGAACCAGCAGACTCAGGTAAAACTTGCGCTTAAATGCGTCGAGGCGGGCCAGTACATCGTCCAGGGCCCGGGTCGTTGCGGGGTCTTTCTCCACTACCATAGGTTTGCCGCCTAATACGGGCTTGGGAAAGATACGTATTTCGCCCCGGCGGCTGCATGTAGGCTACACGCGAAGCCGGGCAAGAGGTTCCGCGAGTATTCTGGGGGTAGAGTGCTAGCCGAAGCAAGGACGCCTGCCCGCCGCCGGTTTATACTTTAGAAAGGGCAAGTGCCTTATGGTGCATCAGCGCGAATAAGCCTCCCAATACAGCATACAAGCACAGAAGAAAATAAGACTCTTCTATTCGCCAACTTCTCAGCCTGTTGTTCAACCAAAGCACCAACAATGCCCACAAGAACCCGTTGAGAGAGCCAACGATAATGTTACGCGCCAGTGGAGTGCCTTTGCGGGATATCAGAAGATATATGCCATAGGTGGCGCTTGCCAGAAGATGCCAGAAGCCAAAGAAAAAGAACTCAACGGCAAAGTTCTGCGCTGCCGTCATCATCCACAGCGTAATGGGTTTGCCGGCCAGTTCTCTCCAACTCATCATCGATTGAGATTCACAAAAGATTCTGCCCCAAGCGGCCAATGCCATGCAGATAAGTATGATTCTGATATACGTGAGGGTTGCCTTCATAGAATAGCGCCTGGTGACGGTGGATAGAGGCGTATGATAGATATAAAAAAGCCTGAACCCAGTGGGTTCAGGCTTTTGCGGGGGGTAGGAAAACCGAGCGGTTACTTGGCTTCCTCTTTGTCTTTCTTGGCTTTGCGCTTCTCCTTTTTGCCGTCGGCGTCTTTGGTCTTGATTTTCATCTTCTCATTCTCGGCCGGGGGCGTAACGGAAGCAGCCGGGGCAGGGGCCGGAGCAGCGGCCGCCACGCGGTTGCCTTCGGCATCCAGCTCCACTACCTCATAGCCCAGCTCCGCGAGGCCGGGGAAGGCTTTGGCCCGGTCGCCAACCACTACAATGTACATCTTGTCGGCGGGCAGGTATTTCTGCGAAATAGCCTGCACGTCTTCCTTCTTCAAAGATTTCAAGATGTCGTTCTGCTGCTTCACATAGTCGGTGCCCAGGTCGTACTCCAGCAAACGCGAGAGGAAGGCGGCCTTCTGCTGGCCGGTTTCGTAGCGCAGGGCATCGTTCTGGCCCACCGACGACTGCAGGAACTGCAGCTCCTCGTCGGTAATGCCGTTGCGGTAGTTCTGGATTTCCTTCATGAACTCCTTCACCGAAGCCGCCGTGGCATCGGCGCGCACGCCGGCGCTGGCCGTGTAGGGGCCCACGTAGCGCGTGGCCTGGAAGCCCGAGCGGGCCCCGTAGGTGTAGCCTTTATCCTCACGCAGGTTCAGGTTGATGCGCGAGTTGAAGGCTCCACCCAGGATGTAGTTCGAGAGGTAGGCGCGGTAATAGTCGCCGGTAGCGTCGTAGGTGAGCGGGGTGAGGTAGCCCACCCGGATTTCCGACTGCGCGGCCCCGTCCTTGTTCACGAAGTAGATGCGGGTTTTGTCGGGCTGGGCGGCGGTTTCGCCGGCCGGCAGGCTTACCTCCTTCTTCGTCCAGCCCTTCAGGAAGCCGAGCTGGTTGGTGAGCGTGGGCTGATCCACGTCGCCCACGGCTACCAAATAGCTCACGTTGGGGGCGTAGTTCTGCTGGTAGAATTGCTTTACGTCGTCCAGGGTCAGGCTGGTAACGGAGGCCGTGGTGCCGCTGGCGGGCACGCTCATGATGTTGGCCGGGCCATACACCAGCCGGTCGTAGGTTTTGTTGGCAATGACCACGGGCTGGGTGTTCTGGTTGGCAATGGCCTCCAGGGTCTGCTTCTTGAGGCGGGCGAAGTCGGCCTCATCGAAGCGGGGGCGCAGCAGGCGCTCCTCCAGCAGCTTCATGGTAGCGGGCAGGTTCTTGGTCAGGCTCTGCACGTAGATGGTCGTGTTATCGTCGCCGGCCGATACGCGGATGGTGCTGCCCAGCTTATCGAGCTCCGAGCTGAACTGCTCCCCGGTGTACTTCTGGGTGCCCTCGTTCAGGAGGCTGGCCGTGAGGGAGGCAATACCGGCCTTGCCGGGCATGGCCTGCTCCAGGCGGTGGCCGCCGCGGATGGTCAGCAGCATGGTCACCGTTGGTACTTCGGTGTTGCGCGAGCCCATCAGGCGCAGGCCGTTATCCAGGGAAGCCTGCCACACCTGGGGCACCTGCACCACGGGGTTGGTGCCCGATTTGGGCTGCTGGCTCCGGTCGAAGCTGTCCTTGGCTTTCACGTAGGTCAGGCCCTCGTAGCCGTAGTTGGGCGCCTTGTAGCCCTCCTTCGATACGGTGTAGTTATCGGCCTTGGCGGGCTTCACGCTGCCGTTTTTGGGCACCACGCTCAGAATAACTGCCTTCTTGCCCTTGAGGTACTGGTTGTACACGCGGTTCACCTCGGCGGGCGTTACGGCGCGCAGGCGCTTCAGCTCCTCGGGCAGGCGGTTGGGGTTGCCGAAGAAGGTTTGGTTGGCGGCCAGCTGGCTAACCTTGCCGTTTACGCTGGCCAGGCTGTTTACCACCTGGGCTTCGGTGCTGGCCTTGAAGCGGGCCACCTGCTCGGGGGTAGCGCCGGTGCGCTCAAATTCCAGCAGGCTGCGGCGCAGCTGAGTTTCCAGGCTGTCGAGGCCTTTGCCGGGGAAAGGCAGGGCAATAAGGGCAAACTCGCCGGCCAGTTCCGAGGCGCTGTTGTACGACTGCGCCTGAGCGGCCTGCTGGGTTTTAATCAGGTTTTTGTAGAGCAGCGAGTTTTTGCCCTGCCCGATGATTTCGGCCAGCGCATCGAGGGCGTACTCATCGGGGTGGCCGTTGGGCACCGTCGGGAACACCATTTGCAGCATGGGCAGGCGCACATTGTCCTGGTAGCTCACGTAGCGGTCCTGGCTGAGCTGGGGAGCGGCCAGCTTCTGGGCAGCCACGGCGGGGCCCTTGCTGATGGGGCCAAAGTACTTCTCGGCCAAGCGTACTACTTCCTGGGGCTTCACGTCGCCGCCCACGGTGAGGGTAGCGTTGTTGGGGCCGTACCAGCGCAGGAAGAAGTTCTTGAGGTCGTTTACGTCGGAGCGGTCCAGGTCTTCGAGGTAGCCAATGGTCAGCCAGCTATAGGGGTGGCCGTAGGGGTACAGGGTGCGGGCCACGTTTTCCGAGGCCAGCCCGTAGGGGCGGTTGTCGTAGTTCTGGCCCCGCTCGTTTTTCACGGTGGAGCGCTGCACCTCAAACTTCTGCTGGGTTACGGCATCCAGCAGGAAGCCCATGCGGTCGGCCTCCAGCCACAGAGCCGTTTCCAGCTGGTTGCTGGGCACCGTCTCGAAGTAGTTGGTCCGATCGCGGTTGGTGGTGCCGTTGAGGGTACCGCCGGCGGCCGTTACGGTCTTGAAGTGCTGCTCGTCGGCTACGTTGTCGGAGCCCTGGAACATCATGTGCTCGAAGAAGTGGGCAAAGCCCGACTTGCCGATCTGCTCCCGGGCCGAGCCTACGTGGTAGGTTACGTCCACGTGCACCAGCGGATCGGAGTGGTCTTCGGTAATAATCAGGGTCAGGCCGTTAGGTAGCACGTACTTTTCGTACGGAATTACCAGCTCCGAGCCCTTACGGGTTACTTTTTCTACCAGGCGGGCGCCGCCGGCGGTAGCGGTGGCCGCTTTGGTAACGGTAGCGGGCTTGGTAGCCGGTTTTTGCTGAGCCTGAGCGGGCTGATATGCCAGCGAGGCTCCCAGGCCCAGCAGCAACAAGTGGTTGCGAGTCATTCGGAGTAAACTAGAGTGGTGGAATACAGCGGGAAGTTACACTCCGAAAGACAAATACAATGCTCGGCGGCTGCATCAACCTGCCCCGCCCCGGGGCCGTACTGTGCACACACTGTTTTACCGCGCTCCGGCTCACGCACACGGGCTGCCGCCTGCGGCGAATATCACCGGAAATCAGCTGTTTTGTAAAACAAAAACACTATGGTGGAGCTTACCGGCTTGCTGCTACCTTGTTCTGCGAATGTCCGCTTTTGACTCCGACTACCTGCGTATTTCCTACCGCCCCGATTTGCACGTGCTGTTCATGCGCTGGACGCGGCCGGCCACCTCGGCTGAGCACCGCGCCGGCTACCTATCTGCTCTGCAGCTGGCCGAAGAGCAGCAGGCCCGGCAGTGGCTGATAGATTTGCGCAGCCGCGGCCTGGCCGATGTAGCCGATCTGCACTGGATTCTGCAGGAGTTTGCCGCCGCATTTCAGCAGGCGCTGCCCGGCCCCGAGCGGCGGCTGGCGTACTTTACTACCCCCTACTACGCCGAGGTACTGGAGCCGCGCCTGGCCCAGTTCAACAACAGCGGCAGTGGCCTGGCTATCCGGGTCTTTACCGAGGAAATGCCAGCCTACGACTGGCTGCGAACCGGCCGGTAGTTTCCTACCCCTCGGCCCAGCGGTAACGCCGCTCCTTCCACTGAATGCCCGACGGCCACCAGGTATACGCCAGCACCGCCAGCGACATAACCAGCAGATACACATCGTACACCAGCAGCACGGCCAGGTTTTCGCGGTGCCCGGCCTGACGCAGGGTAATCAGCAGAAACAGAGTTTGGCAGGCTACTTTGGCCCCGTACAGCAGCCCGATGGTTTCGAGCGGCAGCAGACCGGGCCAGCCCAGAATGGTGTAGAAAATACTGTAGGAGCTGAACAGCAGGCTCAGCTGCCAGGGTAGCCGCACGGCCCCCTTCATCCAGCGCTTGCGCTGCTGCAGCAGGCACTGCACCGTGGGCTGGGCCACCGAAATGCCCAGGGCGCTGGGCGTGATGATGTTGCGGTAGCCCCAGCCCTGGGCCACTACCTTCTCAAACAGCTGCAGGTCCTCGGTGATGCTGAAGGCCAGGGCCTCGTAGCCCCCAATCGAATCGTAAGCCTTGCGGGTGACCAGCATATTGTTGCCCACGGCCGTGATGGGCAGGCCCAGGTCGGTCAGCATCCGGATCAGGCTGAGGCCAAACAGCCAGTCGAGGCCCTGGAGGCGGCCAAACAGGTTGCCTTCGGCCGTGGTGATGCCCGTCACGATGCCTACCCCTTCGGGCGCGGCCGCTAGCATGGTTTGTACCCAATCGGGGTGGAGGGCCATGTCGGCATCCGTGAACAGCAAGTAGTCGGTGGTGGCGGCGCGGCAGAGGTGGGCCAGGGCGTTGCTTTTGCCCCGGGCCGTGCCCAGGCGCTGCCGGATGCTCAGGAGCCGGAACTGGGGTTTGTCTTGGATAAATTCCTTAACCAGGGCGGCCGTGTTGTCGGTGGAGGCATCGTCGCCGATGAGGATTTCCAGCTGCTCGGCGGGGTAGTTGAGTTGGGTCAGGGCCGTGAGGCAGCGGATGATGGTGGCTTCTTCGTTGCGCGCGGCAATGAGAATGCTCACGCGGGGCCGGGCGCTACTGGGCTGCAGGCGCCGCCGCGACACCACCAGCAACACGAGCACCACCAGAAAAATACCGAAGAACAGCCCGAAGAAAATCGTAGTAAACACCATAGAAAGCAGCTAAGCCAACGCAGGCCACGGTGTTTAGGATAAGGGAAAGCAGGAGCGTGGCGCGAGTAAGAAATACGAGAAAGCAGGGGGGGGCCGTTGCCGGTTAAATGCTGATTTTCCAGCCAACTGACTGCGTAGAAATACGGACCCGGATTTTGGTGCTGCCCGTGCCGGCATCCGGCGCGGCATAAGCGCCGCCTACCCCCCTGAAAACGTGAAAACCCCGGCTGCAAAGGCGACCAGGGCTTTCGTACTCAGCGGGGGGGTAGGGTTGGCTATGCCTGCGGGTTGGTGAGCACCGGCGTGTCGTAGCCGGGGTTTTCCATCACGGCTGCCGCGTGGGTATCGTCGTCGTCGCGGACGCGCAGGGTAAGCAGGCCGGCCAGCACCATGCTAACCCCGCCCAGTACCAGCGTATTCAGGGTATTGCCCTGGAAGATGTTCACCGTAAACCAGCCCAGAATGGTGGCCGCCACAATCTGCGGAATCACAATGAAGAAGTTGAACACACCCATGTAATAGCCCATGCGGTTGGCGGGCAAGGAGCCAGCCAAGATGGCGTAGGGCATGGAGAGGATGCTGGCCCAGGCAATGCCCACCAAACTCATCGACACGATGATGAAGTCGGGGTTGGTGATAAACTTCAACGACACCAGGCCTATACCGCCGAGCAGCAGGCAGAGCATGTGGGTACGGCGGCGACTGGTGCGGGCCGCAATCAGCGGAATGATAAAGGCGAAAACAGCCGCTACCCCGTTGCGGACCGAGGAGCACAAGCTCAGCCAGTCGGCGCCATCGTTATACTGCTGCTGCACGCGCTTGGCGGTGGCTTTGTCCTGCTCCGTTAGCTGGGCTTTGTCCACGGCGTAGCTAGCCATATTCAGACTAATCACCTTGTCGGTTTTATCGGCCTGAAACTTGTCGATTTCGGCTACGTCCTTTTTAAGAGACTTAAGCTCATTCCAAGTCCTTTTTTCCGGCGAGGTAGGGGCGAACATCTCGCTGAAGAAGGCTCCTACCTTCTCAATAACTGACCTATCTTCCTCTCCAGGCACTTTGGCAACGGCTGCTGCCTGAGCTTCATTGGTTTCGACTTGCGCCTTCAGCTTCTCATACAAGGGCGCATCCACGCGCATGTTGTAGATGTTGCTGGTTACGGCGTTGGTGGCGTAAATCCACATCGAGAACAGCGCAAACCAGGTGAAGAACTGCACTACGGCCAACTGACGCATGGCGGCTGGCATGTGGAAAATGCCAGCAAACGATTCGCGCAGGCCGTCCCACATACCCACCTTGGCGTTTTCGGCCCGGAAGGCTTCCATGTCCTCGGGCGGCGTTTCAGTGCTGGTAAACACAGTATAAAGCACCGACAGCAGGAAGGCCGCCGCACCCACGTAGAAAGCCCACTTCACGGAGGGCGGAATCTCGCCGGCCGGGGCCGTATTGCTCATGCCCAGCCAGTTAGTGAAGACCCAGGGCAGCAAGGCCGCAATAACGGAGCCTACCCCAATAAAGAAGCTCTGCATGGCAAAACCCGAAGTCCGCTGCTCCGAAGGCAGCTTGTCGCCCACGAAGGCGCGGAAGGGCTCCATGGAGATGTTAATGCTGGCATCCATAATCCAGAGCATGCCGCCCGCCATCCACAGGGCCGAGGAATTAGGCATCACCAGCAGGGCCAGCGAGGCCAGTAGGGCGCCAATGAGGAAGAACGGCCGCCGCCGCCCGAAGCGCGGGCTCCAGGTGCGGTCGGAGAGGTAGCCGATGACGGGCTGCACCAGCAGGCCCGTCACGGGGGCGGCAATCCACAGAATCGGAATGTCGTCCTTGTTGGCACCCAGGGTTTCAAAGATGCGGCTGACGTTGGAGTTCTGCAGCTCAAAGCCAAACTGGATGCCCAGGAAGCCGAAGCTCATATTCCAGATCTGCCAGAAGCTCAGGCGGGGTTTTTCGCGGGTGCTGGTGGGCGCAGCCGCTGCACTAATTGCCATGGGTTGGTGGGAAGTTAGGGGGTAGGGAAGTCGGGTGAGAAAGTGACAGGTGATGAGGTAAGGAGGTGATGGAGTGATGAGGTAAATGGTGACAAGTGACAGGTGAGCAGTTAAAGGGTGAAGAATGTAGAGCACTAGGCCTTACTGCCATTTTCCACTTTATCACTTACCAACTACTCACCTATCCCCTGTCACTTGTCACTTGTCACCATTTACCTCATCACCTCATTACTCTTTCGGCTTGATTTCGAAGATGTAGGCGCTTTGGGGAGCCAGCGTGAGGTTGAGGGTTTCTACGGCCGGGGCCTGGCTAAGCAGCTCCGTGAAAGTATGGAACTGCGTGGGGTTCAGGCCCATGAGCTGCATTACTTCCTTCGGGATGCGGATAGTAGGCTTATAGGTTTTGTCGGGGCTGAAGTTGGCTACGATGAGTAGGCGCTGCTTGTCGGTGAAGCGCAGGTAGGTGTAGAGCTGGCGCTGGTTGTACTGGGCGCCCAGGTTGTTGGCATCCTGCAGCTCGTAGAAACGGCCGCGCCGAATAGCCTCGCTCTGGCTGCTGAGGTTGAGCAGGCGAGAGTAAAATGCCTGCAGCTGCTTCTGCTCCTCGCTGAGCTTGCCACCGTCGAACTTGCCGCCGTTCATCCACTTCTGGTGTTCCGGCACGCCCCAGTAATCGAAAATGGTGGTGCGGCCGTCCTCCCCCGAGAAGCCCTCGGAGCCGTGGGCCGGCTCGCCTACGTCCTGCCCGAAGTAGAGCATCACGGGACCGGTACCGAGGGTGGCGGAAACCGTCATGGCCGGAATGGCGGCGCGGGGGTTGCCGGCGAAGTCTTTGGAAGTGATGCGCTGCTCGTCGTGGTTTTCCAGGAAGCGCAGCATGTGGCCCGAAAAGCCCCGGCTTTCCTGGCTCCACACCTTGGTAATATCCTCAGTGGTGCCCTCGCCGCGCATCAGGCGGCGCAGGCCGTCGTAGAGGCCTACCTTATCATAGAGGTAATCGAAGTGGCCCTGCTCGATGTACATCTTGTAGGTTTTGGCGTCGTAGGCCTCGCCGATGAAGATGAGGTCGGGCTTCACTTTCTTCAGCTCCGGAATTACCCAGGCCCAGAACTCCACCGGCACCATCTCGGCCATGTCGCAGCGGAAGCCGTCCACATTCTTCTTGGTCCAGAACACCAGGATGTCGCGCATTTTCAGCCAGGTGTCCGGAATAGGCGTGAAGTGCTGGGCGCGCCCGTTCTGGTAATCAACGCCGTAGTTGAGCTTGATGGTTTCAAACCAATCGTCCACCTTGGGGGCCTCCGAAAACACGTCGTTGCCGGTAGCCTTAGCGGGCACCTCCTGAAACTTCTTGTCCTCGCGCGGACCAGCCAGCGGCCCTAGCGGGTTGTAGCCGGCCGGCACCACAAACGACTTGCCGGGCAGGTAGTAGAAGTTGTTGTTGGGCGCGAAGGCCTTGGTCTTGTCGTCCTTCTCGCCCAGGTCCACCACCCCCGCCGGCCGCGCATCCGACTTGTAAGTGCGAGCTACGTGGTTGGGAATGAAGTCGATGATGACTTTCAGGTCGTTGTCGTGGGTGCGCTTTACCAGGGCCTCAAACTCCTGCATGCGGCTCTTCACGTTCACGGCCAGGTCGGGGTCCACGTCGTAGTAGTCCTTCACGGCGTAGGGCGAGCCGGCGCGGCCTTTCACCACATCGGCATCGTCGAGGGCAATGCCGTGCTTGGTGTAGTCCGTCATGGTGGCGTGCTCCAGCACGCCGGTGTACCACACGTGCGAGGCGCCCATCTTTTTAATGGCTTGCAAGGCCGTGTTGCTGATGTCGTTGAACTTGCCTACCCCGTTCTCCTGGAGCATACCGTAGGGCTTGTTCACGGCCGTTTTGTTGCCAAACAGGCGGGTCATCATCTGGTAAATCACCAGCTTATGGTCCTGGGGCTGCTCGTCGGTGGTGTTGGGGTCCGAGGAAAAAGCGGTTTCGGCCACGGGCGCGGAAGATTGCGAAGAGAGAAGAGAAGAGGAAAACGAAGCCAGCCCCAGGGAAAGGGCCGCCGCGGGCAGTAGCAGGTGCTTCATAGGTGCGTTCAGTTGCCAGTTGCGGGTTGTCAGTTATCAGGTTAGCTATTTTGGAACTGAGGAAGAAATACACAGCGTAATCTACTGCCTGCGAGGGAGGAACTGGTAACTCACAACCCGCAACTGGCAACTGCATGTGAAAGATTACCACTCCTGGGTAAGCGGGTGGAGCATGAGCTCGTCCACTACCACGTGGGCGGGGGCTTCCAGCACGTAGCGCACAGCCTGGGCTACATCGGAGGGCTTGAGGTGGGTTTTCTCGGCCTCCGTGCTGCCAGGCTTCGATTCGTTGAAGTAAGTGTCCACCATGCCGGGGTAAATGGTGCTGACCTTTACGCCGTAGGGCCGTACTTCCTTGCGCAAGGAGCCCAGCAGGGCATCCTGCGCGTATTTGCTGGCACCATACACAGTACCGTGCTCAAAAGTGCGCTTGCTCACATCGGAGGCAATGCCCACAATGTGGCCGTGGCCCTGGGCCTTGAGGTGGGGTACCATGGCCTTGCACAGCAGGAAGGTGCCTTTCACGTTCACGTCGAAAATCCGGTCCCATTCGGCGGCCTCGAAGTTTTCGAGCAGGTTGAAGGAGCCCACCCCCGCATTGCAGACCAGAATATCGAGGCGGCCAAAGCGGCTGAGCGTTTCAGCCACGATGAACTCCGCGTCGGCTTCATCGGCTACGTCGGCCGGAATGGCGAGGCCCTGGGTTTTCAGGGTAAGCTCTTCCAGCTCTTCGGCGGTGCGGGCTACGGCTACCACTTTGGCGCCTTGCATGGCCAGGAGCAAGGCAATGGCTTTCCCAATGCCGCGGCTGGCACCGGTTACAATGGCTACTTTATCGGTTAGGTCGGTCATGGTTGTTCTGGTTTAGGGTTCCCGCAGAGGAGCGCGGAGGGTGCGCAGAGGTTCGCCGAGTTCAAGTAAGACCATTGACTTTGCGCACTATGCCTTCCTTAACGTGGGAAACATTGAAGTTGATCAGTAAGCCGAGCTTAAGGCCGGAAAGCTTTAAGTACGTCAGCAGTTGCTTGTGATGAACGTCGAGTAGAGTATCTACAGACTTAATTTCCACAATAACTTTCTCTTCCACTAACAAGTCGAGTCGAAAGCCAACCTCCATGCGCTGAGTCTTATACAGCATGGGCAGCGGAACCTGGCTTCGCACTCTTAATCCTGCTTGCTGGAGCTCAAAGATCAGGGCAGCCTCATATACCGATTCCAGCAGTCCCGGACCCAAAACGGTATGCACATCAAAAGACGCCTTCCGAATCAGGTAAGAAATATCGTTTTCGTGCATCTGCGAACCTCTGCGTAACCACTGCGCTCCTCTGCGGGAACCCTAACCCCTACTTCTTTAGCTCCACCACCCAAGCCGTACGCCCCGGAATTTTAAAAGACTTCAAATCAGAAAGCGTGGCGCCGGTTACTACCTCCGTGCCGGAGCTAAACCCGGTAAACCGCTCCGCAAAGCGGACCCCGTCCACGGTCTTCTCTTCCTTGTTGCCGTTCAGCATGATCATCACGGCCTGGCCCTGCTCGTTGTAGCGGAAGTAGGTGTACACGCCGTCCTGCGGAATGAACTGCATCAGCTTGCCAGTCGCCAGCACGGGGGTTGCCTTGCGGTACAGAGCCAGCTTGCTGAGGTAGTTAAACGCCTCGCCGGCCTGGCCCGTGCGGCCGGCCGCCGTGAAATAGTTCTGCTTATCACCCGCGAAGCCACCGGGAAAGTCCTCGCGCACTTTGCCATCGGGGTTCGAGAAGTTCTTCATCAGCACCTCGGTGCCGTAGTAGAGCTGCGGAATGCCGCGCGTCGTCAGCAGCCAGGCCACGCCCAGCTTGTACTTGGCAAAGTCCTCCCCTATTACGGAGTAGAAGCGGCTCATGTCGTGGTTATCGAGGAAGGTCACGTTGCGGGAGGCGTCCTCGTACATCCAGTCGCCCTGCAAGGCTTCGTACAGGCGGTTCATATTAGGCTGGTCGCCGCGCAGCGCATCGTGAATAGCGCCCTGCGACTGGAAATCGAACACCGACTCCAGGTTGGACTTGAACCCATCGACGGGCTGGAAGATGTTACGGGCGAAGAAAGCCTGCTGGGCCGTGCTGCCCACCCAGGCCTCGCCAAACAGGAACAGCCGCGGAAACTCCTCCTGCAGGGCCTGGCCCCACTGCATCAGGAACTTGGGGTCGGAGTAGGGGTAGGTGTCGATGCGGTAAGCGTCGAGGCCGGTGTACTCCACCCACCACAGGAAGTTCTGAATCAGATAGGTAGCTACCAGCGGGTTGCTCTGGTTTACGTCGGGCATGGTCGTGTCAAACCAGCCCTTGTTGTAGAGCTTGCGGTCCAGCTCCGAGCCGTAGGGGTCGTTGAGGGCCGAGGAGTTGTAGTTGCTGCGCGTGAACGTGGGCCACTGGTTAAACCAGTCCTTAGCTGGCTGATCCAGGAACAGGTAGTTCTTGCTGCCCATGTGGTTGAGTACCACGTCGTGCACTACTTTCAGGCCGTTCTGGTGGGCCTTATCCACAAATTGCTTGTATTCTTCCAGAGTGCCGTAGCGGCGGTCGGTGTTGTAGTAGTCGGTGAGGGCGTAACCGTGGTAGCTGGCCTTGGGCATGTCGTTTTCCGTGACGGGCGTCATCCACAGGGCCGTGGCCCCCAGGCTCTTGAAGTAGTCGAAGTGGTTTTCGATGCCCTTCAGGTCGCCGCCGTGGCGGGAGTACATCGAGTCGCGGGCCACCTGGGGGGCGCGCATGCCTTTGATGTAGTCGTTTTTCGGGTCGCCGTTCGAGAAGCGGTCTGGCATCAGGAAGTAAATAAAGTCCTGCTGGGTCAGGCCCTGCACCTTCTGCTGGTCGCCGGGGGTAGTGCGCTGGCGCAGCTCGTAGGCGTAGGTCGTTTTCTTGTCGCCCTTAAACTCCAGCTGCAGCTTGCCCGGCTTGGCCGTGGCACTGATGGTGAGGTTGAGCAGCAGGTAGTTGGGGCTTTCCAGCTTCTGCACTCCGTCCAGGGTCACGCCCTCATAGGCCCGCAGGGTAGCCGTGCTGTTGGCAATGCCCGGGCCGTGCACCAGCAGCTGCAGCTTGGGGTTCTTCATGCCTACCCACCAGAAGGTAGGGTCGATGCGCTGAATACCGGCGGGTTTAGCGGCCGGAGCCGGGGTAGCAGCGGTAACAGCAGAAGCAGAAACGGCAGCGGCGGGCGAAGCGGTAGCTAATACGGCGCCGGCCAACAGGGGCAGAAAACGGGCAGAAATCATACGCGAGTGGGATGAGAAAACGGAAGTGGCAAGGTACGCACCCCCACGCCTGAAACGCTACTGTTGAATGCGGCCCCAATGATGATGTATTGACCGATTTATAATTCGGTATTGATAGATTTACTTATCCGCCCGGTTTCAGCAGGCTAATAGGGTTGCAGTAACTATGTTTCGGGCGCTCTGGCCAAGCTTGGCCGCCAGACAGTACGCTCTTCTGGAAACAAAGCAAAAAATGCCGGAAAAAACCTATTTGCCGGCGGCCCTGGCCCGCTTTGCCGCCGTCCGGCTGCGGCCCGCTTCTTACTTATGGGCTCTGAGGCAGTTAGGCGCTCAGCTGCTTATTACGCTGAGTTAGCCATCGGGTAAGGCCGCGCTGGCAACGGCAGCACTAGTCAGGCCGAGATTCGGGCTTCGGTGAAGCGTATGATGATGCTGATTTGTCTTTTGCTGGTGGCAGGTTTGCATTTTAGGCCCCCGGCAGCCAGCGGCCTGGTAGAGTCTGCACTTTTCCGCTTTTTTTGAGTCTGAATTCGTAGGTGAATTCAATTAGCGGGCATACCGTCCGCACATTCATTTTGTCTTACCCCCTTTTATGGCTTTTGACCTTCAGATGTACACGCCCGCTCCGGAATTCAGCACCCCGGCGGCTTATTTTTCCATGGAGTTCGCGCTCGACCAGGCGCTGAAAACCTACTCCGGCGGCCTGGGCTTCCTGGCCGGCTCGCACATGCGCTCGGTGTATGAGCTGAAACAGAATCTGGTGGGTATCAGCATTCTGTGGTCGTTTGGCTATTACGACCAGGGCCGTAACGAAGACCAGAGCATGCGCGCCGACTTCCGCCTGAAGCACTACAGCTTCCTGCAGGACACGGGCCTGGTGTTCCCCATCGAAATCCACAACGCCCAAGTGCTGGTGAAGGCCCTGTACCTGGCCCCCGATACGTTCGGGACGGCCCCCATGTTTTTCCTGACCACCGACATTCCGGAAAACGACTACCTCTCGCGCACCATCTCCCACCATCTCTACGACGCCGATACGGCTGCCCGCGTGGCCCAGAGCATTCTGCTGGGGGTAGGCGGCGGCAAGCTGCTGGATATATTGGGCCGCCAGACCGAGGTGTATCACCTCAACGAAGGCCACGGCCTGCCCCTGGCGTTCTACCTCTACGACAAGCACGGCCGCAACCTGGAGGAGGTAAAGAAACGCCTGGTGTTCACGACCCACACCCCGGAGTTGGCCGGCAACGAGGAGCACCCCGTCAAGCTGCTGCACAAGATGTCGTTCTTCGGCAATGTGCCGCTGGAGGAGGTGCACCGCCTGGGCCTGGTGGAAAACGACAGCCTGAATTACACCCTCACGGCCCTGCGTTTTTCGCGCATCAGCAACGGCGTGTCCAAGGTGCACGGTGAGGTAGCCAACGACATGTGGGGGCACTACGCCGGCATCAGCCCCATTATTGCCATTACCAACTCGCAGAACGGCACCTACTGGCGCGACCAGCAGCTGCACGCGGCCCTGGAAGCCGGCGACGATACGGCTCTGAAGGCCCGGAAGCGGGAGTTGAAAAAGCAGCTCTTCGAGATCGTGGCCGACCAGACCGGTACCCTCCTCGACCCGGAGGTGCTGACCGTGGTGTGGGCCCGCCGCTTTGCCGGCTACAAGCGCGCCGACCTGATTTTGCGCCACTTCGAGCGGTTCCTGGAAATCGTAAACAACCAGGAGCGCCCCGTGCAGGTGATTTGGGCGGGTAAGCCCTACCCCAAAGATTTTGGCGCTATCGGGCTGTTCAACAGCATCATCGAGAAAACCAAAAACCTGAAAAACTGCGCCGTACTGACGGGCTACGAGCTGGCTTTGTCGGCGGCCCTGAAGAAAGGCTCCGACATCTGGCTGAACACCCCGCGCTACCCCCGCGAGGCGTCCGGAACCTCGGGCATGACGGCCGCCATGAACGCCTCGGCCTCCCTGAGCATTGCTGATGGCTGGATTCCGGAGTTCGTGCGCCACGGCGAAAACGGCTTCATTATCGAGCACACCGACATTACCAAGCCCGATGAAGAGAAGGACGACATCGAGGCTACCAACGTGCTGGATGTGCTCGAAAACGAAATCGTGCCGCTCTACTACGGCCAGCCCGAGAAATTCCTGGAACTGGTAAAAACCGGCATGCGCGAGGTAGAGCCCGAGTTCGAGTCGCACCGCATGGCCACCGAGTACTACGAGCGGATGTATAAGGTGAAGTAAGGTGATGAGGTAAACGGTGATAGGTAACAGGTGTCATGGCGAGGAGGCCCGACGACGCCATCCTTCCTGACCAATGTGCTACCCCCTAAAACGTGACAAGCCCTTGACGCTACCATACGTCAGGGGCTTGTCGGTTTATCAGGCTGGTTACGGAAGAGAGAAAAGGTAGCCTTAATACTGACCATGACATCTCTTACTTGTCACCATTTACCCCATCACCTCATTTACCTCAGCACTCCCTCCAGCACCGTCCACACGTTGTTGGCCAGAATCTTCTGGCCCTCGGCGTTGGGGTGCACACCGTCGGGGAGGTTGAGGTGGCGCTGGCCGATGACGCCGTGGAGTAGGAACGGCACGAAGGCTACCTCGTTCTTTTCGGCTAAGAGACGGAACAAGGCCTTGAACTCCTGGGCATAGTGACCCATGCGGCCCCCGCCCAAGGTGGCCAGGGGCCCCAGATCAAAGGGAAACTCCAGGCCCACCAGCACCACGCGCGCCTCGGAGTGGGCGCGGCGCACCTCGTCGAGAATGAACTGCAGGTTCTGGGTGGTTTCGCGCACGGGAATGCCGCGCAGGCCGTCGTTGGCGCCCAGCTCCAGTACAAACACGTCAATCCGCTCAAAACGACCCAGCACCGAGCTAATGCGCTGACGACCCCCGGCCGTGGTTTCGCCGCTAACACCGTAGTTATACGCTTTGTAAGGCAGGGCCAGGGTGTCGATTTTCTCCTGAATACGGGCCGGAAACGATTCGCTGGCGCGCAGCTGGTAGCCGGCCGTCAGCGAGTCGCCGAAAAACACAATAGGCTGCATAGAAAGGCAGGAAGTAATTCGGATAAGTGATACTAACGTAACGAGGCCCGCTGCGGAGGGTTCCGGGCGGGCCGCCAACCTGAGGCGGGAGTGGAAATCAATCTTATAAGCCAGGTAAACTTTTTTGTCGTTTTCGGGCTTTACCTTTGTCGGTAGATGAGAATGATTCTTATCTGCCGACTGCGTTTTATTAACCAACTTCAACAGATAATGCCCGTAACGAAAGCCACCGACGCTGATTTCCAACAACTACTGCAGGACAACGAGAAAGTAGTAGTGAAATACTACGCCGACTGGTGCGGTAACTGCCGCCTGTTTTCGCCCAAGTTCAAGCGCCTCGCTGAGGCCCACGAGGGCATTGCCTTTTTGGATGTAAACGCTGAAACCAGCCCCGAGGCCCGCAAACTGGCCAGCGTAACCAACCTGCCCTTCTTTGCCGTGTTCCGCAACGGGGAGCTGGTAGAAACCGTGGCCGCCAGCAAGGAAGAAGCCGTAGCCAGCCTGATTTCCCGCCTCAACTAAGCGCGCCGCCCCATGAAAATGCCCGTTATCAAGCGCCTGGTGGAAACCCAGACGCTGGAAAGCCTGGTAGCCGCCGAAGAGGCCTTGCTGGAAGAGCAAACGCCGGCTTTCGAGGTGGAAGGCGAGGATGAAGGCGAGCAGCTGACCCACGTGTTTGCCGCCATTTTTATCCTCAACCACATGCAGGACCACGGCACCGATTTCAAGACGGCCCTGCGTGAGTACACCGCCAAGGTGCGCGTGTCCATCAGCTAAAGCCCCGGCTGGCCCGGCCCCGGCGGGGCCGCCCGGAGCAGAAACCGCAAGCCCCTACCTTCCGTCGGAAGCTAGGGGCTTGCTGCGTAGGAGGGGGTAGGCGGGCCGGGGCTCAGAGCTTCATCCCGAGGCCGAAAAAGAACAGCAGCTGCAGCAGGTACACGAACGGCACCAGGGGGTTGCGCTTGATGAACTCTACCCGATTGAAGTACACCTGCAGGATCAGGCTGACCAGAAACCAGCCCTTGAAGTTGAGCAGCGGAATGACATCGTACTGCCAGCTCCAGAAGTCGTAGCGTACGGCCACCGGCTCCAGGGCCACATCCAGGCCCACGAGCAGTACGGCCCCCACCACGGCCCGCAGAAAGCCGGGCAGGGGGAGGTAGCGCGTCAGGATGCCCGCCGAGTACGTGAGTATCAGCCAGTTGACGCCAATCATGAGGGGCGTGTTGAGCCATTTGATGCCCAGGGTTTCGCCGTAGGTGTAGTGCCCGAACAGCAGGCCCGTGCGCACGCCCACCACCTCCACGAAAAAGCCTGCTACCATGGTCACGATGCAGAAGCTCCAGAAGGCCGGGGTGCGGCGGGGCTGGAAAGCCAGCAGCAGCCCCAGGGTCAGGAGCAGATTCAGGGGCACGAACTGCAGGTAGAAGCTGGGGTCGTCGGAAAAACCCAGGCCCAGAAAGCCGGTTACGTGAAACAGCAGCAACACGCCCTGGGCCCAGCGCAAACGGCGCCGGTGCGCCTCGGCGCTGACAAGGGGAGCCGTAGGAAGTTGTTGCGTGGTATCGGTCATGAGCAAAAGGGGTAGGCCGCGAGCCGGTCGGAGAGCAAAAAAGGACCCCGACCAGGAGCGGCTAGTTATCAATCAGGTCAGAAACAATACGGGCCGAGAGCAGGCACAGCGGAATACCGCCGCCCGGGTGCACCGAGCCGCCGCAAAAGTACAGGCCTTCCAGCTTCCGGGAGAAGTTGGGGTGGCGCAGGAAAGCGGCCAGCGTGTTGTTGCTGGAGCTACCATATAAGGCCCCCCCGAACGAGGACGTACGGGCCTCAATGCCGGGCGGGTCCCAGATGTGCTCGGCCCGGATCAGGGGGGCCACCTCGGTGCCCAGGGCCTGGCTTACGCGCCGCAGCACGGCTTGCCGGGTGCGCTCCACCAGGGCAGGCCAGTCCTGGCCCTGGTTGTGGGGTACGTTCACCATCACAAACCAGTTTTCGTGGCCGGGGGGCGCGTCGGTGGGCGTGTGGCCCGAGGTGATATTGACGTACACCGTAGGGTCGTCGGAGATGGTCTGCTCCCGGAAAATGGCGTCGAACTCGCACTTGTAGTCCGGGGAGAAAAAAATGTTGTGCACGCCCAGCTCGGGAAAGCGCCGCCCAATGCCCCAGTAAAAGATAAGCGCCGAGGACGAGCGGGGCTGCCGGAGTGTGCGCTCCGGGGCGGGCTGCCGGGGTAGCAGGCGGCGGTAAGTGGGCACCACATCCATGTTGCTTACTACCCGGCTAAAGTCGTACACCTCCCGGGACGTACGCACGCCGGTTACCCGCCCTGCCGCCGTCAGAATTTCCAGCACCGGCTCCTGGTAGCGGAACTCCACGCCCAGCTCCTCGGCCAGCCGCACCAGGCTTTGCGCTATGGCATAAATGCCGCCCTCGGGGTAGTAGGCGCCCAGGCCGTGCTCCAGGTGTGGAATCAGCGAGAGGGTAGCCGGGGCCTGATAAGGGTCGGAGCCGTTGTAGGTGGCAAACCGGTCGAAGAGCTGCACCAGGCGCGCATCCCGGAACGCGGCGGCGTGGCGCTGGTGCATGGTGCTGGTGAGGCCCAGCTGGGGTAGGGCTGCCAGGGCCTGCAGCACGTCGGGGCTGAGGTAGGTGCCAGCCTTGTGCAGGGACTTGTGCAGGAAGGTAGCGGCCGTGCCCTCGTAGGCGCGGCGGCTGCTGTCTAAAAACCGCAGTACCTCCCGGGCCGGCACGCCCAGCTTTTCTTCTATCTCCCGGGCAAACCGGGGTTCGTCGGCCCAGGCCGTCAGGCGGGTGCCGTCGGCAAAGAAGTACTGCGTAATGGGGTCGAGGCGCTGGTAGCGGAAATAGTCCTGGGGGCGGCGGCCGGCCAGGGTAAACAGCTCATCTACCAAGTGGGGCAGGGTAAACAGGGAGGGGCCGCCATCGAAGCGGTAGCCGCCGGGCAGCTCTAGCTGGTGCATTTTGCCCCCAAACGACTCCTGCGCTTCAAACACCGTTACGCGGTGCCCACGGACGGCCAGCCGCACGGCGGTAGCAATACCCCCGATACCAGCCCCAATAATGGCTACGGGGTGGGTGGGAGCAACAGATTGGGAAAGCGGCACGGGTAGGAAAGAAAAAAGAAGGCGCCAAGGCGCGGAGAACAACAAAACGGACTTGGCACAGCACGCGCGCCCGCACGAGCCGGCCCGCGTTTCAACACAAGGTACAGCACGGAATTGTTTATCGGGACTGGAACAGGCAACAACCCGGCTGCCCAAAGAATATTTCCCGAGCCAGCCGGTTTTTTGGTTGTTGCCTAACTGCGGCTTATCTGCCGGAGCTTGTCGCCGCAAGCCCAGGGCGTGGTTTTCTGCGTGTGCAGTAGGTGTATAAGAAGGCGTGCGGAGTGCTCCAAAAACGAGTTTGCGGGCTGAAAACGCATTTTTGACGCTTGTTTTTATTCGCCGGCCGCTGATATATTTGGTGACAGCCTAGCAGAAAATACCTCCCGGCCCGGGCCCTGCACGACGTTGTTTCACGCGGCCCGGCTTCCTACCGGTATGGGTAACGCCCAGCCAAACAAAGAAAGGTGGCTGGGCCCTGTCCCGGCCGTCGGGCCGCCTTGGCAGGCTACTGTGGGCGCCTTCGCGCTACGGCAACGGGTAGCGCCAGAACTAGAGCCCATGATTTCGGCGGCACTCCCCTCAATAGCAATAAGGAAAACGGGCCTTCCCGGCGTGGACCTGCTTGACTTCGGGCTTTCCACAGGGGTAGCAGCCAGATTACAATGAGTGAGAAAATCGGAAAAGGGGCGGGGTATCTCCGCCCTGTTTTTCTCATTTCACTACCCCGTCCTCTTCCCTCTAACCCTTTCCGCACATGAATTGCCAATTTACGCGGCCACGCTGGGGCGCGGCAGCCGCCCGGCGCGGCCTTGGGCTGCTGCTGGCTTTCCTGAGTTTGGGGGCCCAGCCGGGCTTCGGGCAGGCACTTACCGCGCTCCGGGCGGCGGGTTCTCGCATTATCAATGCCCAGGGCCAGGAGGTAGTGCTGCGGGGCTACAACGTGGGCGGGTGGCTGCTGCAGGAAAGCTACATTCTGCAAACCGATACGCTTAACTGCCAGTGGCGCATCCGGCAGGGGCTGCTGCGTACCATGCCCGAGGCTCAGGTGGAAGACTTCTACCGCCAGTACCGCCAGCACTTCATTGCCAAAGCCGATATTGACTTTCTGGGCCGGCAGGGGTTTAATGCCGTGCGCCTGCCTTTCCACTACGACCTGTTCCTGACTCCGGAGCAGCGCCGGGCCCGCACGGCGGTAATCCGCGACCCACGCAACGACCAGCAACTTACGGCCTACGTGGAGCAGCTCAGCCGCTGGTACGACCAAGGCCGCCTGTTCGCGGACGCTAAAAACCTGGAGGGGTTCCGGCTCATTGACCAGGTAGCGGAGTGGTGCGCCGCCAACAAGATGTACGTAATTCTGGACCTGCACGCGGCCCCCGGCGGCCAGGGCACCGACCGGAACATCAACGACAACTTCCGGCCCCTGGACTTGTGGAAGCGCCGCGATGCGAAAGGCCGCCTTATTTACCAAGACATAACCGTACGCCTCTGGGAAAAACTGGCCGCCCGCTACAAGCACGATGCCCGCATTGGTATGTATGACCTCCTGAACGAGCCTCATAACCTTAACGCAAGCAACGGTTTGTCGGCTGACAATCAGGAGTTAAGCGCGCTGTATGCCCGCCTGATCAACGCGGTGCGCGCCCAGCACGACCAGCACCTGCTGGTACTGGAGGGCAACGGGTACGGCAACGAGTACACCAACCTGACCCCCGATAAGCTGGCCGTTAAGGACAAAAGCAACCTGGTGTACAACGCCCACCGGTACTGGTGCCCTAACACGCCCGAAGCCGCCGACCCCAACGCCAACCAAATCAACCTGATCCGGAACCTGGTTGCCTTCCGCGACCAGTGGCAGGTGCCGGTGTGGGTAGGCGAAACCGGCGAAAACTCCAACGAGTGGTTTGCCGCCGCCGTGCAAGGCCTGAATGCCCACCACATTGGGTGGTGCCACTGGAACATTAAGCGCGTGGACTCTGGCGCCGGACTGTTGCGCGTGAAGCCCTACGGCAGCATTCTGACCCCTGAGGGCCGGGCTGCTCTACTGCGCAACGTGCAGTTTGCCAATTGTCAGGTAAACCGCGACGTGCTGGCGGCCCTTACCCAGCCGGCCACGCAAGCTCCTTTCGCGGCGCTTACCATTCCGGGCACTATTGCGGCCACCGACTACGACCTGGGGCGCAACGGCGTGGCCTACCACGATGAGTATGCCGCCCGCACCGATTACCGCGAGCTGAAGCCCACCAACCACGGCGGCGCCTACCGCAACGATGGAGTGGATATTGCGGCCTGTCCGGATGCTCCCAACGGCTTTGCCGTGAGTCATTTAACCTCTGGTGAGTGGCTGGCTTATACCGTAATCGTAAAGACACCGGGCTCCTACACTGCCGCCCTGCGCCTGCAGCCGGGCGCTACCTCCGGCCGGCTGGCCCTGCGCCTCAACAATGCACCCCTGGGCACTGCCACCGTAGCGCCCGGCGCCGGTTGGGCTACCATCACCCTTACTACCCCTACGCTCCCGGCCGGTCAGCATGTACTGCGTGTACTGGTGGAAGAACCTATCAATCAGCTGGGTTGGCTGCGCTTCGATGCGGCCCCCGGGGGTAGCGGCGCGGGCGGCCAGTAGGCAAACCCGGCCGCGTTTTGTACCTTAAGCGCACCATGAAGCTCGTGAATTCCCACCTCCCACCGCGTCGGGCTATCTGGTTTTCCTTCCTGACGCTGAGCACCCCCCTGCTCCTGTGCCTCCTGTTGGTCAGTGCCCCGGTCAAGGCGCGTCCCGCCGATACGCTGCGGGTGCACGCTGGCCTGGAGGAGCTGTACGTGGATCCGGCCCGCTATAGCGTGCTGGAAGACCCCTCCGGCCGGCTTACCCTGGCCGATGTGCAGGCCCCGGCCCACGCCGCCCGGTTTCGGCCCGGCAACACCCTTCCTACCACCATGGACCACCCGGGCTCGGCCTACTGGCTGCGGCTGGTAGTGCAGGCCCGGGGCAGCCTGAGCCAGCACTGGTACCTGGAAATGTTTGACTCCCACCTCAATAGCGTGGAGTTTTACCCCGCCAACGGCTCCGCGCCTACTGTTACGGGGTCCGATTTGCCGCTGGCTACCCGGAAGTTTCCCTACAAAAACTTCCTGTTCCGCCTGCCCCTTTCCCCCGAGCAGGCCCAGACGTACTACCTGCGCCTGACTTCCAACTCCAAAACCACCTTTCTCAGCCGTTTGCGCACCGAGCAAACCCTGGCCGTGCACTTCCAGACGGAGTACGGGCTGTTGGGTGGCTTCTATGGAGTGCTCCTGATTATGGTGGTGTACAACCTGTGCCTGTACCTCTTCATTGGGGAGCAAACCTACCTGCGCTACGTGCTGTACGTGCTCAGCTGCAGTCTGGTATTCATGTCGGAAGACGGGCTGGGGTTTCAGTATCTGTGGCCGGGGCAACCCGTGCTCAATCAGCTGATTACGGCCGGGTCGCCTATTCTGCTGCTGCTCACCTTCAGCTACTACGCCCGGCAGTTTCTGGATACCGCGCAGCGCCTGCCTTCCTATGACCCCTGGATCAGGGCAGTGGTGCTCCTGAGCGTGGCCGGGCTGTTGATTGATGCCGTCTGGCTGAGCTCGGGCTGGGGTTTCTGGTTTTACCTGCTGCCCTACTGCATGATTTATTACGCAGCCTACCGGGTGTGGCAGCGGGGGCAGCGTACGGCCCGCTTCTTTCTGCTGGCCCACGTGATGGTAGCCATCAGCGTGGTATTCATGATTTTGCGCAAGCTGGGCATTAACACCTTCACCAATACGGCCACGGTGTACAGCATGAACGCGGCCTTCGTGGTAGAGGTGGTGGTGCTGTCTTATGCGCTGGGCGAGAAAATCAAGGGGATTAAGGACGCCACCATCCGGGCCCAGGGTAAGCTGGTAAAGCAGCTGCGCAAGAAGCACCAGGTGCAGGAGCAGCTGGTGGAGCAGCTGCAGCGCAACCAGGAACTGAAAGACCAGCTGAACTCCGAGCTGGAGGGCCTGGTGGCCCAGCGCACCGACGAGCTGCGCCTGCAGAGCGACACCATTGCGGCCCAGAACCGCGAGCTGCTGCAGGCCAACGGGTTGCTGGCCCTGCAGTCGGCGGCCATTGAGAAGCTGAACGCGGAGCTGCAACGCGACCTGCAGGAGGTGAAAACCGCCCGCGTTTTATCGAAGGAAGTAAACTTCGGCGAGTTCAGCCAGATTTATCCCGACAAGGACGCCTGCCTGGTGTACCTGGCCAACCTGAAGTGGGCCGAGGGCTACCAGTGCCGCAAATGCGGGCACGAGAAGTACTGCGACGGCCGGGAGCCGCACTCGCGCCGTTGCACCAAGTGCCGTTACGTGGAGTCAGCCACGGCCTACACCCTGCTGCAGAAGTGCAAATTCCCGATTATCAAGGCCTTCTACGCGGTATTTCTGATTTATACGCATAAAGGCAACTACTCTTCCCAGGAGCTTTCCCGCGTGCTTGATCTGCGCCAGGGTACGTGCTGGAGCTTCAGCCAGAAGGTGCTGGAGGCGATGCGCCGCCGCCGCCGGGCCCCCGACTTCGACGAAAACGAAGGCTGGACCCACATCCTGCTGGATGCCTCCGGCCTGGAGCCCGAGGAAGCGGGCGCAGCCGAAGAAGCTACGGTCCGCGCGTAGGCACCCGCTCTTGTGGCAACAACAGAAGGCCCCCGGCTACCACGTGGTAGCCGGGGGCCTTCTGTTGTTGCGGCGGGGTAGGCTGGCGGCGACGAAAGCGAAATCCTGCCGGCTAGCCCAGGGGCGCGCCGGTGAGCAGGAAGCCAGCGTGCCCTGCGGGGCTGGAGGGGGTAGCAGAGTAATCTGGCACCTCTCCTATATAGAACAGGAATTTTAGAGGGGAATCCTTGGGTTCGTAAGTCAACACTTACCCACCACGATTATGAAAAAAAGTTGATCAGAGTGGGTATTTTTTTGATTGTTTTTTACGTGTAGACGGCCGCCTTCCAAAACGTTGATAGCAGCCATAGAAAGGCCTAAAGTACTTTCTGTGTCGTGTGCAGTAAGTGTATAATACACTTGTGCGTTAAGCCGAAAACTGCCCCGTACGGCGTTTTAAGGCGTTTTTCGTGTTGCTTTTCCAAAACACGGACGGATATATTTGGGCATTCCTGCACACTTCGTATTGCCCGATCCGCCCTGGATGGTTCTTCGGCAGTGAACCCCCGCCGACTACTTCCTTGAATTCTGACCGGTTTTGCGCCGGCGCTGGCAACTGGGGTGACAGCCCCCCTCGCCTGCCGAGCCTGTACCAGTCCACCTGCGTTGCCAGCGCCGCCGCTCTCCCAAGTCCTACAGTACAACCCCGGCCCGTTGCTTCGCGCAGGGGTAGCCGTCCCAGGGGTTTATTTCCACCAGTGTTTTTCAGATAGCCGGGCTATCCCAGAGCCCGGTGGTGAGCCTAACCGCTTACTGGTCCATACTTCCCTCAATTCCCACAGATCAATGAACCAACACCTCTACCCTCAGGCGCTGCTGCGCCGGGCTTTGTGGCTGGCGGCGTGCGGCCTGCCTGCCCTTCCTTCCCTGGCAGCAGTACCCTCCACGGCGGCCGGACTTCCCGGTCCAGCCGCTACCCCCCGCCTGCTCGCCGATGTGCCAGTGTCGGGCCGCGTTACCCAGAGCAACGGTGAGCCACTGCCGGGGGTAACCATTATTGTGAAAGGGACCACCCTGGGCACCACTACTGATGCCGACGGCCGCTTCTCCCTGAACGCGCCCGAAAACTCAACCCTGGTGGTTAGCTACGTAGGCTTTACCCGCCGCGAAGTGCCGGTTACCGGGGCTTCCACTTCCCTGAGCATCACGCTGGCCGAAGACACCCGCGCCCTCAGTGAGGTAGTGGTAGTGGGCTACGGTACCCAGGAGCGGGGTAGCGTAACGGGCGCCGTGTCGTCGGTGTCGGCGCGGGAAATTGCCACCCAGCCCGTGGCCGATGCTACCCAAGCTCTGCAAGGCCGGGCCGCGGGCGTTACGATTACCTCAAACGGGGGCGCGCCCGGCGGCGCCGCCGGTACCTCCATCCGCATCCGGGGTCTTACGTCGGCGGGCAACAACAACCCTCTGTTCGTAGTGGATGGGTTCCCGCTGCCCGATGGCAACGAAAACCAGCTGAACGCCATCAGCCCCAACGACATCGAAACCATTGACATCCTGAAGGATGCCTCGGCCACGGCTATCTACGGGGTGCGCGCGGCCAACGGGGTAGTGATTATCACCACCAAGCGGGGCAAAACCGGTACCTCCACCATTAACCTGGATGCCTACCGCGGGGTGCAGCAGGTGTGGCGCAAGCTGGACCTGCTCAACGCCGAGGAGTACGCCGTTATCAACAACGAAGGCCGCCTGGCCGGGGGCGCGCCTATTGTGGTGGACCGCCTGCGCAACCCCCAGGGGCTGGGCGAGGGCACTGACTGGCAGGACGAAGTGTTCCGCCGGGCTGCCATCCAGAACTACTCGCTTTCGGCTACGGGCGGCAGCGACAAGGCCCGCTACGCCGTGTCGGCCAGCTACTTCCAGCAGGATGGGACCATTGTAGGCTCGGACTTTGAGCGCTTTACGCTGCGGGCCAACGGCGACGTGCAGGTAAACAAGATTCTGAAGCTGGGCAATAACATTTCCCTGACCCACCTCAGCGACCGGCAGATTACCTCCAACAGCGGCGAATATGGCACCGTGCAGCAAACGCTGCGCATTCCGGCCATTATTCCGGTGTACCGGCCCGATGGCTACTACTACGAGCCCCGCGGCGCCCAGGACAACTTCATCGAGGAAAACCCGCTGGCCTCGGCTACCATCACCAACCAGCGCTTCTACCGCAACCGTGCCCTGACTACCTTCTTTGCTGAGCTGGAGCCGGTACGGGGCCTGCGCTTCCGCACCAACGTAGGGGCCGACTTCGTGTTCGACAACTTCAACGCCTTCCGGCCCGGGGTGCCCGAGCTGCAGGCCGATGGCCAGACCTACACCAGCCGCTACACCCAGGCTACGGCCGGAGCTACGGCTACGGCCTCCTACGCCCCCAGCTACCTGATTGAGAACACGGCCACCTTCGACCGCCTCATTGCTGATAAGCACCAGGTAACGGTGCTGGTGGGCCAGTCGGCGCAGCAGTTCAACTACAGCAACGTGGAGGCCTACCGCACCGGCTACCTGCGCAACGACCTGCAGGTAATCAACTCCGGCCCCATCAACACCCAGATCGGCAACGCGGGCACTATCAACCGGCCCTCGCGTTTGCTGAGCTACTTCGGCCGCGTGAACTACGAGTTTGCGGGCAAGTACCTGTTCCAGGCCATTGCGCGCTACGATGGCTCGGGCAGCTTCCCGCCCGGCGACAAATTTGGCTTCTTCCCCGGGGTTTCGGCCGGCTGGCGCATCTCGGAGGAGGACTTCCTGAAGGGCAACCGCGTGATCAGCAACCTGAAGCTGCGCGTGGGCTACGGCAAGGTGGGTAACCCCAACAACGCCGGCCGCTTCGCCTACCTCTACGCCATCAACTCGGGCATCCGCTACCCCTTCGGGCCCGGGGGCGGCGCCCTGCAGACGGGGGCAGCGCCTACCCGCCAAGCTAACCCCGACCTGCGCTGGGAAACCAACAACCAGACCAACGTTGGTGTTGACCTGGGCTTCCTGGACAACCGCTTCGAGGCCACCATCGACCTCTACAACCGCAGCTCGCCCAACCTGATTGCCCCCGTACCGGTGTCGCTGGTGTCGGGCACCTACGAGACGGTGAACCGCAACGCGGCCTCGGCCTACAACCGCGGTATCGACTTTTCGTTTACCTCCCACAACGTGCGGGGCACGGGCCGCAGCCTGAACTGGACGACGACCCTGAACGTGTCGGCTTACAAGTCGGAGCTGGAATCACTGGGGGTAGGGCAGCCCTACAACGGCCTGAGTGCCCTGAGCGGCGTGATTGTGCGCTACGATGAGGGCCAGCCCTTCGGCTCGTTCTACGGGTTCGTGGCCGATGGCTTGTTCCAGACGCCCGAAGACGTGCAGAACCACGCTACCCAGCAGAGCGGCACTGCCCCCGGCGACATCCGCTTCAAGGACCTGAACAACGACGGCGTGATTAACGCCGAAGACCGGACCTTCATCGGCAACCCCAACCCCGACTTCACTTACGGCCTGAACAACACCGTAACTTGGGGCGGCTTCGATCTGAACGTATTCCTGCAGGGCTCCCAGGGCAACGACATCTACAACCAGAACCGCTACATTCTGGAAAGCCCCCTCTACGGCACCAGCAGCGGCAGCACCCGCGTACTGGGCCGCTGGACCGGCCCCGGCACCAGCAACGACGTGCCCCGGGCCTTCGCCGGCGACAACGCCGACCCCAACCAGAACCTGCGCGTGTCAACCTACTTCGTGGAAGACGGCTCCTACATGCGCATCAAAACCCTTACGCTGGGCTACTCCCTGCCCCAGAGCGTGATGGAGCGCATTGCCGCTAAGCAGGTGCGCGTGTACGCCAGCGCCCAGAACCTGCTGACGCTGACCAAGTACTCCGGCTACGACCCCGAGGTAGGCGCCCGCGGCATTGACCTGGGCGTGTACCCGCAGCCCCGCGTGTTCCTGCTCGGCCTCAACATCGGTTTCTAATTCCCACCCCTAACATTTCAGCGCATGCTACCCCTACATAAGTACAGAACCACCTACGGCGCCTGGCTCCTGACGCTGGGCCTGCTCAGCGGGTGCGGCGAGAAGTTTCTGGAAGAAACTCCCACCGACCAGGTAACCGACGCCAACTTCTACCGCACCACTACCGACGCCATTCAGGCCACCAATGCCGTGTATGGTGAGCTGATTACGGCCGGCCAGTATAACGCCGCCCTCTGGGGCCTGGGCGACATTGCCTCCGATATTTCTACCACCGGCGGTGGGGGCGGCGGCGACGGGATTGAGTACCAGCAGCTCGACTTTTACAACATTCCGAGCACCAACCTGGTGGCCAACCGCCTATGGGGCAGCTGCTACGTGGGCATTGGGCGGGCCAACATTGTGCTGCAGAAGGTGCCGGCCATGAGCATTGACCCGGCCATTCAGAAGCGCAGCATCGGGGAGGCCCAGTTCCTGCGCGCCAAGTACTACTTTGACCTGGTGCGGGCCTACGGCGACGTGCCCTTGCTCACGACGCCCCCCGCTACCCTGGCCGAGGTGAACGTGCCCCGTACCCCGGCGGCGCAGGTGTACGCCCAGATTGAGAAGGACCTGATTGATGCCATCGGCAACCTGCCCAGCTCCTACAGCGGCGAAGACCTGGGCCGGGCCACCAAGTGGGCCGCCACGGGCCTGCTGGCCAAGGTGTACCTCACCGAAAACAAGCTGGCCGAAGCCGCCACGCGGGCCCGCGAAGTCATTAACGGCAGCGGCAAAACCTTGTGGGACAACTACGCCGATAACTTCAAGGTAGCCAACGAGAACGGCAAGGAGTCGTTGTTCGAGGCCCAGTTCCTCTCGGGCCGCAACACCTGGGACCAGAACGGCCCCGGCTTCAGCGGCAACGAGTTCTTTGGTCCCCGCGGCCAGGGCATAGTGCCCCAGGGCGGCTACGGCTTCAACATTCCCGAAGCTGATTTCGTGGCGGGCTACGAGGCCGGCGACAAGCGCCGCGAGGCCACCATCTGGATGCCCGGCGACGCGTATCCCGATGGCCGTAAGCAGCCCGACCGCCTGCCCGGCTCCCCGAACGGCTACGGGGTGAAGAAGTGGTTTGTGGGCAAAGTCAACACCAACATCTGGGACTCGGAGCTGAACATTCCGGTGCTGCGCCTGGCCGAGGTGTACCTGATTCTGGCCGAAGCCGTGGGCACTACCTCTGAGGGCTACGAGGCCATCAACAAAGTGCGCCGCCGGGCCTTCGGCCTGCCCATCAACGCCACCAGTGCCAAAGACCTCTCGGGCCTGGGCGCCGACGCCTTCAAGCAGGCCGTGTGGCGGGAGCGGAAGTACGAGCTGGCCTTTGAAATGGACCGGTGGTTCGACATGAAGCGTACCGGGGAGCTGCTCACCTCGCCCCAGCTGCGGGCCAAAGGCGTCAAGCCCTTCAACGTGGTACTGCCCATTCCGCAGTCGGAGCTGGATGTAAACCCCGGCCTGCGCCAGAACCCTGGTTACTAACCTGTAGCAGCGGCCACCCAGCGCAAGGCTACCCTTCAGGCCACGGGCCGGGGTAGCTCGGCCGGGGCGGCCCGCCTCCACCCTATTCCCCCGCCAATTCCCATGCATACGATGTTTACGCGCCTGGCCGTCCTTGGCCTGTTGGCTGCCCCGCTCCTCCTGGCCTCCTGCGACAAGGACGCCAAAGACTACGAGCTGGAGGGCGCCGTGCCCACCTCTACCTTTACCTACCAGGTAAGCACCACCGAGTACCCCGCCACCGTAACGTTTACCAGCACCAGCCAGGACGGGTTCCTCTACCAGTGGAATTTCGGCGACAACTCCCGCGGCTCGGGCAACAGCGTCACGCACACCTACACCCGCCCCGGCACTTATCAGGTAGAGCTGATTACGGCCGGCCGCGGCGGCACGGGCATTTCCTCCACCCAGGCAGTCGTTATTCCGGATGTCTGCACGAACGCGGCCTTCAGCAAGCTGGTGGACTGTGCCGGCAGCGGCACGCGGGTGTGGTCCTTCTCCACCGAGCCCGGCGCCATTGTGCGGGAGTCGGCTGCCGGCACCCAGCTTTCCAGCTCCACCACGCTCAACAACTGCCAGCTCGACGACCAGTTCTCGTTCAGCAACAGCTACACCGTTAACTACGAAAGCGCCGGCCAGACCTACACGGGTACTACCTGCGGCGCTTCCCTAAACCGCGGCGGCAACTTCGTGTTCCGGCCTACTGCCAATGGCCTGGGCCAGATTGTGCTGAAGGGCAAAGGCGGCTTTATTGGCCTGCCCGACTCAGTAGCCAACAAAACCTACGACATTCTGGAGGCTACCGATACCAAGCTGCGCCTGCGGGGCACCAACCCCGATGGCACGCGCACCGTCGTGACCCTGATGCCCTTCGATGCCACGGCCCCCATCAAGCGCCTGCTCACGGGCGGCACCTCCAAAACCTGGATGATTGACAACAAGGCCGATGCCCCCATTACCGTAGGCACCGAGGCTAACCCGCTGGAGTACTTTGCCGGCGTGAAGGCCGGGGAGCTGCCTGCCTGCCAGTCTGACGATGAGTACACGTTCTCGATGAGCAACGTTTTCACCTACGATGCCAAGGGCGAGACCTTCTCGGCCGCGGCCGGCTACACCTGCAAGGCGCCGGAGTCGGGCACTTCGCCCATGGTGTTTGGCCCCTCGGCCGGTGCCGGACTGGCGCAGTTTACCTTGTCGCGTTCCGGGGCCTTCATTGGGGCTACCGACGCCTCGCCCACGGAACGGGTGTACCGGATTCTGGAAATCGACGATAAGCACATGGTGCTGCGCGCCGGCAGTGGCCAGAATGGCGGCACGGTGTTCACCATCAAGATGGTGCCCAAATAGCCGCTGCCACCCTACTCCTTTCGTCTGAATTGTATGAAAGCTCAGCGCCGGCAAGTTGCTGACGCTGAGCTTTACGCTACTGCCCTTGTAGGGGTAAGCCTTACCTTGGTCGTTTGAGCGTTCCTGCCCTTCCCTCCATCTCTCATTGCCGGCACCCTGTGGGCAAGGGCTACCCCCGCGGTACCCGCCAACCCTGCACCGCCGGCGCGCAAGGTGTCCGTCAGCTCATCAGCTCAGGCGGGCCTCTTGGCTACTAGTCAGTATCTTAGTTCATGAAAAACCTACCCCTGTCCGGCCAGCAAAAGCACCAATTTGGCGCGGCTCTGTTGCTTAGCCTGAGTTTGCTGTCCTGCACCGAAACCAAAACCAAAAACGTTCCGGCGCCTACCCCTCCCAAGCCCACTACCCCGGTCGTAAACGAAGAGGCCCGCGACTACGCCCAGTATACGGAGCTAATCTGGAAGGACGAGTTTGACGGCGGCACCATTGACCAGACCAAGTGGACGCACGAGCTGGGCGCCAGCGGCTGGGGCAACAACGAGCTGCAGAACTACACCAACTCCACCGATAACTCCTACCTGCGCAACGGGATGCTGGTTATTCAGGCCCAGAAACAGACCACCGGTAGCAACGCCTACACCTCGGCCCGCCTGATTACCAAGGGCAAGCAGAGCTTCCAGTACGGCCGCATTGATGTGCGCGCCAAAATTCCTAAAGGCAAAGGCGTGTGGCCGGCCATCTGGATGCTGGGCGCCGATATTGACCAGAACAACTGGCCCAAGTGCGGCGAAATTGACATCATGGAGCTGCGCGGCAGCCGCCCCACCGAGCTGATTTCGACCATGCACTACGCCAACAGCATGGGCGTACACGAGTACAAGGGCACCACCCAGAACCTAAGCGAAGACCTCTCGGCCGACTTCCATACCTACAGCGTGGTGCGCAGCAAAAACCTGACGCGCTTCTACCTCGATGGCAGCGCCACGCCTTACTACACCTTCTCCGCTACCGACGCCAGCCCCTTCCCGTTTAACAACCCCTTCTTCGTGATTCTGAACGTGGCCGTGGGCGGCAACTTCGATGGCAACCCCGATGGCAGCACCACCTTCCCCCAGCAGATGCAGGTGGATTACGTGCGCTACTACCAGTACAAATAAGCATCAGGCACAAGCCAGTACAGCAGCCCGCCTTTGGGGGTGGGAAACGAACCAGCAGCGGCTGCAATTTCCGGGAAATGTTCCTGGCTGGCCCGGGTGGGGGCGATGCGCAGTTGTGGTTTTCTGCGCGTCGCCACCCCCGAAAAACCGGAAGGTACCCGCCGTACTTTCCATTGGTTACCTCCGTCGGTTTCGTTGGCCGCAGGGGGCTTTCCGGGGCCGGTCCGCCATGTTAGGGGTGCGGGCCGGCCTTCGGTTTTCTGGATAACGCCCACGCAAAAGCCCGAGGCTCCTGCCGGAACCTCGGGCTTTTGCATGCCAGCAGGGGGTAGTAGGGCAGGCTACTCAACCGCCAGCACCAGGCCCTTCAGGTACTCGCCTTCGGGGTGGAACAGGCTCACGGGGTGGTCGGCGGGCTGGGTGAGGCGGTGCAGGATGCGGGCCGGCCGGCCGGCCTCAATGGCGGCGGCCAGCACGGCGCCCTCAAACAGCTCCATGCTCACCACCTGCGAGCAGCTGAAGGTGAACAGCAGCCCGCCGGGGGCAATTTGCCGGATGCCGGCCGCGTTCAGGCGCTTGTAGCCCATCAGGGCGTTGTGGCGGGCCGAGAGGTGCTTGGCGAAGGCCGGGGGGTCCAGCACAATCAGGTCGTAGTGGTTGTGGCGGTCTTTCAGGAAGGTAAACACGTCCTGGGCGTAGGCCTCGTGGCGGCCGGCGTGGCCGGTCAGCTCGGCGTTGCGGTTGGTTAGCTCAATGGCTTTCTTGCTGGAATCGACGGAGTGCACCAGCTCGGCCCCGGCCATGAGGGCATAGGAGCTGAAGCCGCCGGTGTAGCAGAAGGTGTTGAGCACGCGGCGGCCGGGGGCGTAGCGGGCCAGTAGGCTGCGGTTGTCGCGCTGATCAATAAAGAAGCCGGTTTTCTGACCCGTTTCCCAATCTACGGCGAAGGGGTGGCCGTTTTCCTGCACAATGTGCTCAGCACCGGTGCTTTCGCCCAGCAGGTAGCCATTGCGGGCATCCGGGGCAGCCTTGGCGGGCACCGTCTCAGAGCTCTTGTCGTAGATGGCACGCAGGCCGGGAATCACCGTCTGCAGGGCCTGGGCAATGAGAGGCCGCGCCTTGTACATGCCGGCGCTGTGGGCCTGCACTACGGCCACATCCCCGTACACATCAATGATCAGGCCCGGCAGCCCGTCGCCCTCGGCATGGGCCAGGCGGTACACGTTGGTGTTGCCCTGGCCGGTCAGGCCCAGGCCCTGCCGAAGCTGGTAGGCATTCCGGATTTTCTCTTCCCAGAAAGCGGCATCGGGCAGTTGGGCATCGGGCCCGAATGCCAGCATGCGCACGGCAATGGAGCCCGGGGCGTAGTGGCCTACCCCCAGCAGCTCGCCGCTGGCGGCCTGCACTGCCACTACCTCCCCTTCCACTACTTCGCCCTGCAGGCGGCCGATGGCGCCGGAAAATACCCACGGATGCAGGCGGCGGAGGGACTGGTCTTTGCCAGGCTTGAGCGTGACGGTAGCGGGGTTCATAAGCAACGAAATCAGGAAATGCACCGCAAAGGTAGCCTAACTGCCGGGGATACCCCGCACACCGGCCCACCCGGCTGGTCCGAAATTCTGCCTGCTACCCCCGCCGGCCTTAGGCAAACGGGTCGAGGTAGGCAACGAGCACGGCCAGGGCTGCCAGTCCGCCCAGAATGGCCCACACCGGCCCGCCCCAGATCAGCAAACCCAGCAGCGCGACGGGCAGCACCACCAGTCCCAGTACGCCCAGCACCGTAGTACCCAGCCCTACCTCCGCGCGGTGCCCGGGGCCGGCCGCTTTCCGGGCGGCCTGGGCAGCGGGCCGGGTCTGCACCGGCCCCTTCTGCACGCGCGCCATAGCCTGTGCCAGCACCGGCCGCATCTGGCGCACCTGCCGACGCTGACGAAGGTGGGAAGCTGGCCTGGCGTTGCGGGAAGGTAGGGGCGCCGCAGACCTCGGTTGGGCAGGCAGCACCGCCCTGAAACCGGAATCATCTGCCGGGTCAGCACCGGTTGGTATTGCCGGCTGGGCTGCTACCGGGCTGCCGGGCCGGAAACGGTAAGCACTCTGGCTGCTGCGGCAGCCCGCGGCCAGCAGCAGCAGGCAAACGGCAAGTAAGGGCAGGCGAAGAGGTAGGCGGCCGGAGGGTAAGACTGCTGGCATGGGCAAGGACGACGAAGAGAGTGGCAAGATACACGGCTTGCTACAGCCCTATACGGTAGGAGGCGCTTCGGCGCTGCCCGCACCGGGCTAATGCGCCCCGGCCACGCGGCCGGGGGCACCAAACCAGCGGCGGTAAATAGGGCGGCGCCAGGCAAATTGTGCCCACATAGCCGGGTAGAGCAGCGCATCCAGGGCGCGCAGGCCCGTGCGGTATTCCAGATCCTCCACAATGCAGGTGCCGCCCCCGGGCGCAGGCTGCAGCAGGTGGCGGTGGCGCCAGAACCGCAACGGCGGCGGCAGGCGGCGGCCCTCATCCACGAAATAGTACGTGCCGTCGGGCAGGGTGCCGTGGTCGGTGATGAGGGCGGTCCAGGGAAAGCGCACGGGGCCGGCGCCCAGCTCAATGTGCACTTCGTCGCCGCGGCGGCAGCCATCAAAGCGTAGCAGCTTGAAAGGCGGGAAAGGAGGTGCCAGGGCCAGAAACAGCTCGCGCGTAAAGCCAGCCCACACCTGCCCGGGGCCAGCCGCTACGTGGGTACGAAGGTAGAGGTGCATGCAGGCACTACCTGAGCCGCCGGGCTTTTGTTCAGAAGCCTACCCGAAAGCAGCCGCCGGGCCCACCCAAACGGCCGTGCTAGGAGTGAGAGCCTGGGCGTTAGATGCTCCGTTAATGTTTTGAATAACAAATATTTAATTATATTAATGTAATGTGTGCTTCTGGCCGACGCCTCGGCGCGGCCTTTACCTCTACCTGCCCTACCCCATGAAAAACCTCGCGCTAACTGTTGCCCTCGGATGCCTGGCGGTGGGGGCTGCCTTTCTGGCCCTGCCACCCCGCAGACGAGGGGATGCTGATCGGAACAAAGGCCTGAAAAAGCCCTTCGACCCCCAAGCCGGCAACCCCGTATCGGAAGCGCAGGCCGCCGAGTGCGCCAAAAAGTACAAGAAGAAGTATAAGGACAATACCAGCTCGAACTACTGCGCCCAGGGTCCCATCCGCCAGCTTCTCAACCAGCCTGGCTGCGTGGGCATCCGGATATACCGCAGCCTGAACCCCGACGATGACCGGCACGGCATTGTACTGGTAGGAGTGAATGAACAGGGCTACGACCTGCTTCCCGGCAAACAGCAGGGAATGGCGTACCGGCTGATGGAGAGCTACGAGAAATGCCCCTATAACTGCGACGGAAACACGCTTACTAAGTAAGCAAGGGCCCTGGGCGCTGTTCTATTAACGCAACTACCCCGCCGTAGCCAGGCCACGGCGGGGTAGAGTACGGGATAGGGTGGCTACTCCACTACCAGGCGCTGGGCGGCTTCCCCAACCCGGACTACGTACAGCCCAGAGGTCAGGCCGCTCAGGTTCAGGCTGGTGCGGGTGGCCTGGGCCGGCAGCACGTGCCGCCGCACTTCGCGGCCCAGGCCATCAAGAAGTACCACGGGTAGGGCCCGGGCTTCCGGCTTCACCCAGGTAAGCTCTACCTGGCCGCGGGCTGGGTTCGGAGCCACGCCCAGCGCCGCCGACAGGCGCGCCGCTTTGGTTTTGGTGTTCAGGCCCATGAGCTTGGCAATAAAAGCCGAGCCCGAGCTGCTGAGGCTGATGGTGCCGAACGTGGCCGGCGAGCTGCTGAGGTTGCCGCCCACGGCCGCGTTGCCGCTGGCATCCAGGGCCAGGGCGTTGGTATAGTCGTCGCCGACGCCGCCGGCGCGCAGGGCCAGGTTCCAGATGCCGGCGCTGCTCAGGCGCGCCACCAGGATGTCGGAGGTAGCACCTGTCGGGTCAGCATTCGTCAGGGGGATGTTGCCAAACGTGGAGGTAACGCCCTGAAACAAGCCGCCCACGCTCACGCTGCCGTTGCCATCCACGGCCATGGTATTGGCGTAGTCGTTGCTGGGGCCGCCGGCCCGGGCCGCCAGCGTCCAGGCATTGGCGCTGCTGAGGCGGGCCACAAAAATATCGGAGGTGTTGCCACTGGCATCGGCGTTGGTAAGTGCTGTGGTACCGAAGCTAACCGTGGGGCTGGCAAAGTTGCCGGCCACGTAAGCGTTGCCGCTGGCGTCAATGCCCGCTCCCTTGGCGTAGTCGTTGCCGGGGCCGCCGGCCTGCAGGGCCTGGGTCCAGGTGCCGGCGCTGCTCAGGCGCGCCACGTACACGTCGCTGCTGTACTGGCCGGGGTTAGCGTTGTTGAGCACAATGGTGCCAAACGTAACCGTAGCGCGGGCAAAATGGCCGGCAATGGTGGCGTTGCCGCTGCCATCCACGGCCACGGCCTGCACAAAATCGTCGCCGGAGCCGCCGCCCCGCACCACTTGGCTCCAGGTGCCATCGGCGGCCAGGCGGGCCACAAACACGTCGTTGCTACGGTCGGTGTTGCCGTTGGTGAGGGTAGTGCCTCCAAAAGCGGCCGTATTGCTGGAGAAGTTGCCGGCCACTACCGCCGTGCCGTCGCTGCCCAGGGCCAGGGCCATAACCGCATCGTTATCAGAGCCGCCCATGCGCACGGCTTGGCTCCAGGTGCCGGCACTACCCAGGCGGGCCACGAAGGCGTCGGTGGTGTTGCCGGTGTTGTCGGCGTTGGTGAGGGTAGTGCTGCCAAAGGCGGCCGTAGCGCCCCCAAAGGAGCCGGCGGCTACCACATTGCCCGTCGCATCTACGCCCACGCCCAGGGCCACGTCATCGGCGCTGCCCCCCGCCCGGGCGACTTGCAGCCACGCGCCGGCAGGACTAAGCCGGCCCACAAACACATCGAAGCCGCCGGCGCTGGTGAGGGTAGTGCTGCCGAAAGTGGAGGTGCCCGAGAAGCGGCCCGCTACCACCGTGTTGCCGGCTGCATCTACCGCCGCCGCGTGTATTACCGAGGAGCCGGTGCTGCCCGCCGCGTGAGCCGAAGCCCACTGCCAGGTTTGGGCGTGTAAGGCGGCCGGTGCAGCCAGGCCCAGCGTTAAAAGACCGGCGCGTAGCCAGGGAGTAAGTGTCGTCATCATAGCAGGAAGTTGGTTCGTGTATGCTGACGGAAGATACTAAAGGATTAAATAGTTTATAAAAAATGTAAAAATTATCACAAAAATAACTGGCGTTATGGCTCATACAACACTGGTTATTTGCGTGAGTTGTTTGGGGCCTATCTTCACCAAGGTCCTCGTGAGCGGCCCGGGCTATTTCGGCATAAACCAGTGCAGATAGCCGCAGTTGTCGCACTCGTAGCAGACCACCGAGGGGTCGGTCCAGTCGGAGGTAAACAGCCCGGCGCGCTCCAGCTTGGCGTGGTGGCGGTGGAAACCGTTGTGCCGGCAGATGACGCAGTGCAGCTCCTGGCCTTTTATTTCTACCCTCACGGGCTTTGGCGCATCGGATAAACCCATATGCTAGAGTAAAGAAACAACCAGAGGGGAATGCAGAAAGATAAGCGGGCTTGTAAGAAATGCAGAAACGCGTCAGTTTTTAACCCGCACGTATATGCCGGGCAGGCCTAACTCCCCAACGCTTAGTAGGGAGTCGGAGCTGAGTATTTTCAGGCGCATCTCCAGCGGATCATTCTCGCTTGGCTTGGTGATGATGTAGCCGTTCCGAATTTCGTATGCTATCCTGACGTCGCCGTGCACCCCGGGAGCTACCACTTCGGTGGGAGTCAGCTCGAAGCGGCCCAGTTGCTCAATTTCTTCGGCTCCCACGTTTTGCATGGTTCGAAGCGTACTGCTGGACCACCGATACTTGCCCACTACTTCATCGGAGTCGGGGGAAGCGCAGCAGGTCAGCAAAACGGTGGCGGCGTACAGTAGCGGTTGTTTCATTCTGTAATAATGCACGGCTCTTCTGCTGCCTACCCCAACAGCTCCTTGATATCCTCCTTGGTCAGGCTCTTGATGATGGCCTCGTTGGTGGTAGTCAGGTCCGTAACCAGCTGGATTTTCTTGTTCTGCAGGGCCAGAATCTTTTCTTCTACCGTGTTCTGGGTGATAAACTTGTAAGTGAACACCGTGCGCTGCTGCCC
>NZ_JACHNV010000008.1 GCF_014199535.1 Hymenobacter latericoloratus | reverse complement strand
CTCTCTGGGGGTGACCCCCCCCCCCCCCCCCACCCCCCACAACATCCCGCCGTGGCCTTGTGGGGGGGGCGCCCGGGGCCCCCGGGGGGGGGGCCCCCCCCCCCCCCCCCCCCCCCCCGCCCCCCCGCCAGTACGCCCCCTACCCCCGCCGCATCCTCTCTCCATGATTCCTATCCAGAACCTCTACTACCTGCTGTGCTACGCCTGGAACCGGCTGCCGGAGCGGGCAGAGCTGCTGGCTACGGAAGCCGCCGCGTTTCACCGGCCCCTGGAGCTGCTCACGCACGTACTTCTCACTGCCACCCGGCGGCAGCTGCGCCAGGGTCTGCCGGTGGCGTACGCGGAGCGCACGGCGGAATTACCGGAGCTGCGGGGCCGGGTGCAGCTGGCTCCCACCCTCAGCCGCGACCTGCTGCGGCGCGGGCGGGTAGTTTGCCAGTTCGATGAGCTGGGCCCCGATACGCCTTTGGCGCGCCTGCTGCTGGGCACCTTGCAGCAACTCGGCCGCACCCGCAGTCTGCCGCTGGCCCTGCGCCACGAGGTGCGGGCTTTGCTGCGCCGCTTTCCGGCGGCAGTACGGCCCGAGCCGCCCACGGCCGCTGCCTTACGTGCCGTGCGCCGCCTGCGCCCCACCGGTTCCGCCGGCTTCCTGCTGAGCGTATGCGAGCTGATCTACCAGAGCGCCCTACCCTCCCCGGAGGCGGCAGGCCCCACCCGCTTCCGCGACTTCCGCCGCGACGAACAGCTGATGGCCCGTGTTTTTGAACAGTTCGTGCGCAATTTCTACCGGCTGGAGCAGCGCCGGTTTCGGGTACTGAGCGAGACGATTCAGTGGCAGGCCGAAGCGGAGGCGCCCGACGCGCTGGGCCTGCTCCCCACCATGATTACCGATACCTCCCTGGAAAGCCCGGAGCGGAAAATTATTCTGGATACCAAGTACTACGCGGCGGCCCTGAAGCCCCGCTACAACCAGCAGAAGCTGATTTCGCCCCACCTCTACCAGCTCTACGCCTACCTCCAGAACCAGCCCAAAGCCCCGGACCAGCAGCTGGAGGGCATCTTGTTGTACCCGGCCGCTACCCAGGCCCTGGATGTGCGCTACAGCCTGGGTGGGCACCCCGTTCGCATTGTCACGCTGGACCTTAGCCAGCCCTGGCCCCACATAGCCGCTGCGCTTTTAGGGTTGATTGATTAAGGAATTGGCAACGAATTCCGAGGTTCTTTGCCTATAATGCAGCCTCGCTACGGCAGTTACGTCAATTGGTTACAACTGACGGGCCTACGGCCGGCGTTTTCTTTCGCATTTCCATTCCTCCATCACCCAAACTTTTACCTTCTTGAAACGACGCGACTTCGTGGGGCTGACTGGCCTCGCTACCGGGGCCATGTTTCTGCCCTCGGTTCCGGGTTTCGGCGGCGAGCTGATAGACCCCGCCCGCCTGCTCGAACAGGTGGACCCGGCCATCAAAAAACGCCTGGCCGACGCGGCCCTGAACGCGGCCAAATCGGCGGGCGCTACCTACGCCGACGTGCGCATCGGGCGCTACCTCAACCAGAGCATTTTCACCCGCGAAAAGCAGGTGCAGAACATTGCCAACGGGGAAAGCTACGGCGCGGGCGTGCGCGTTATTGCCAACGGCACCTGGGGCTTCGCGGCCACCAATACCGTTACCGAAGCGGGCATGGCTAAGGCCGCCCAGTTGGCCGTGCAAATTGCCAAGGCCAACGCCAAAGTGCAGAAAGAGCCCGTAAAGCTGGCCCCGCAGAAAGGCTACGGGGAGGTAACCTGGAAAACCCCGATTCAGGTAAACGCCTTCGAGGTGCCGATTAAAGACAAGGTGGATCTGCTGTTGGCCGCCAACGCCAAGGCTCTCGACAACGGCGCCAACTTCGTCAACTCCGCTCTGTTCCAGATCAACGAGCAGAAGTACTTCGCCTCTACCGACGGCTCCTATATCGACCAGGATGTGCACCGCATCTGGCCGACGCTGGGCGTAACGGCCATCGACCGGGCCAGCGGCAAGTTCCGCACCCGCGAGGCCCTCAGCTCGCCTATGGGCATGGGCTACGAGTACATGCAGCCCAAAGCCCAGGACAAAATTGCCGGCCCCGCTGGTACGGGCCTGGTGGGCTACAAGTACAGCTACGACATCCTGGAAGATGCTACTCTGGCCGCCAAGCAGGCCAAGGAGAAAATCACGGCCAAGTCGGTAACGCCGGGCAAATTCGACCTGGTGCTGGACCCCAACCACCTGGGCCTGACCATCCACGAAACCATCGGGCACGCTACGGAGCTGGACCGCGTGCTGGGCTACGAGGCCAACTACGCCGGCACTTCTTTCGCGACCCAGGAGTGGAAAGCTAAGAATCAGCCCTACGGCTCCAAACTCGTCAACATCGTGGCCGATAAGCTGCAGCCCGGCTCCCTGGGCGCCGTGGGCTTCGACGATGAAGGCGTGAAAACCAAGCAGTGGGACATCATCAAGGAAGGCAAGCTGGTGGACTACCAGAAAATTCGGGACCAGGCGCACATTGTGGGCCAGAACGAGTCGGATGGGTGCTGCTATTCGCAGTCGTGGGAAGATGTGCAGTTCCAGCGCATGGCCAACATCAGCCTCAAGCCCGGCACCGAGAAAATGAGCGTGGATCAGATGATCAGCAATGTGGACAAAGGCATCTACATCGCCGGCCGCGGCTCCTTCTCTATTGACCAGCAGCGCTACAACTCCCAGTTTGGGGGCACGGTGTTCTACGCCATCGAGAAGGGCAAGATTGCCGGCATGCTCGAAGACGTGGCCTACCAGACCAACACGGTAGAATTCTGGAACAGCTGCTCCGCCATCTGCGACCAGAACGACTACCGCCTGTTCGGCTCCTTCTTCGACGGCAAGGGCCAGCCCCCGCAGGTATCGGCCGTGAGCCACGGCTCCGCCACTACCCGGTTCAACGCCGTGAACGTCATCAACACCGCCCGCAAAATTGGATAACAGCCGCCTCACCCCCTAGCCCCCTCTCCGAGGGAGAGGAGGGACTAGTTTCTAGTTTTTAGCTCTGGCAGTACAGCTACCACTATTATCTAGAATTTAGCTCTAAAACTAGTTCTCGCTCTCCCCCGGAGAGGGGGCTAGGGGGTGAGGCAAACCATCAGCATATCAACCCATATGGCCATACTTTCTCAAACCGAAGCCCAGGCTATCCTGAAAAAGGTGCTGAGCTTCAGCAAAGCCGATGAGTGCGAAGCCACGCTCAACGGCCAGACGGGCGGCAACGTGCGCTCGGCCCGCAACGCCATCAGCACCAGCGGCGGCATCGATAACGTGGCCCTCACGGTCGAGTCGCGGTTTGGCAAACGCTCGGGGGTAGCCACCTGCAACCAGTTCGACGACGCTACCCTGCGCAACTGCGTGCAGCGGGCCGAGGAAATTGCCCGCCTCGCGCCGGAAAGCCCCGAGTACATGCCCCTGCTGGGCCCGCAGAAGTACCTGGCCTCGCCGGGCAGCTTCTCGAAAAGCACTGCCGACATTACGCCCGACTACCGCGCCACCCAGGTGGGCGCCAGCATGAAGCTCTGCGACGAAAAGAAGCTGACTTCCGCGGCCTTCCTGAACGACTCGGCCGGGTTCGTGGCTAAGCGCAACAGCAAGGGCCTCGAAGCCTACCAGCAGGTATCGGGCCTGGAGTTCAGCATCACGGTGCGCACCCCAGATGGCACCGGCTCGGGCTACGCCACTGCCGACTACAACGACGCCAGCAAGTTCGATGCCCGCCGCCTAACCCAGATTGCGGCCGACAAAGCCGCCGGCTCGCGCAACGCCCAGGCCCTGGAGCCCGGCAAGTACACCGTTATTCTGGAGCCGGCCGCCCTGGTAGCCAACACCGATGCCTCGCTGCTGGCGGCGCTGATGGGCGCCCTCGATGCCCGCAACGCTGACGAAGGCCGCTCGTTCCTGAGCAAAAAGGGGGGCGGCAACCGCAAGGGCGAAAAGCTGTTCGACGAGCGGGTAACCATCTACTCCGACCCTACCCACCCCGAAATTGCCGACCTCACCTTCTCGGGCGACGGCCGCCCCCAGCAGAAGATTACCTGGATTGAGAAAGGAGTGGTGAAAAACCTCTACACCTCGCGCTACTGGGCTCAGAAGGCTGGCATCCCGGATATTCCGCGCCCCGGCGGCTGGATTATGGAAGGCGGCACCCAAAGCACCGCCGACCTGATCAAAGGCACCCAGCGTGGCATTCTGGTTACGCGCCTGTGGTACATCCGCCCCGTTGACCCCCAGACCCTGCTCTACACCGGCCTGACCCGCGACGGAACCTTCTACATCGAGAACGGCAAAATCAAGCACCCGGTCAAGAACTTCCGCTTCAACGAGTCGCCCATTATCATGCTCAACAACCTGGAGGCCATTGGCAAGCCGGTACGGGTGGGCGGCAACCTGGTGCCCCCGCTCAAAATCCGCGACTTCACCTTCACCAGCCTTTCTGACGCGGTGTAGCCTAGCGCAGCCGCGGTGTTCGTGCAAACCCGCTTGGCCCTTGCCGGGCGGGTTTTGCTTTCTTCTTTCACACAGCTGAGTGCTCTGATGGTGACCTACTAGGTTTCGCTCTCGGGTGCTTTCTTAACTAGCTTCTCACTTCCAACTTCTACTCCTTTGAACAGACGTGATTTTGTGGGCGTAACTGGCCTGGCGGCCGGGGCGCTCTGGCTACCCTCGCTACCCAGCCTGGGTGGCAACCCCGTTGACCCGGCCCGCTTTCTGGAAGGGGTAGATGTGGCCGTAAAAAAACGCCTCTCCGACGCGGCCCTGAACGCGGCTAAATCGGCGGGCGCTACCTATGCCGACGTGCGCATTGGGCGCTATCTTAACCAAGGCGTGTTTACCCGCGAGAAGCAGGTGCAGAACATCGTCAACTCCGAAAGCTACGGGGCCGGCGTACGCGTTATTGCCAACGGCACCTGGGGCTTCGCGGCCACCAACCAGGTAACGGAAGCGGGCATGGCTAAAGCCGCGCAGCTGGCCGTGCAGATTGCCAAGGCCAACTCCAAGGTGCAGAAGGAGCAAGTGAAGCTGGCGCCCCAAAAAGGCTACGGCGAAGTGTCGTGGAAAGCCCCAATTAAACAGAACGCCTTCGAAGTGCCCATCAAGGACAAGGTGGATCTGTTGCTGGCTACCAATGCCAAGGCCATGGAAAACGGCGCCTCTTTCGTGAATTCGGTGCTGTTTCAGGTGAACGAGCAGAAGTACTTTGCCTCCACCGATGGCTCCTACATCGACCAGGACATTCACCGCATCTACCCCACGTTTGGGGTAACGGTAGTGGACCGCAGTTCCGGCAAATTCCGGAGCCGGCAGGCGCTCAGCTCGCCCATGGGCATGGGCTACGAGTACCTCACGCCCAAGGCCGAGGACAAGGTAGCGGGCCCCCAGGGCTCCGATGTAGTCGGTTATAAGTATAGCTACGACATGCTGGAAGACGCCGCCCGCGCCGCCAAGCAGGCCAAAGAGAAAATCACGGCCAAATCGGTAACCCCCGGCAAGTATGACTTGGTGCTGGACCCCCACCACCTGGGCCTGACCATTCACGAGTCGGTAGGACACCCGCTGGAGCTGGACCGCGTGCTGGGCTACGAGGCCAACTACGCCGGTACCTCGTTTGCTACCATGGAGTGGAAAGCCAAGGGTCAGTCCTACGGCTCGAAGCAAGTAAACATTGTAGCCGATAAGCTGCAGCCCGGCTCCCTGGGCGCGGTGGGCTACGACGACGAGGGCGTGAAGACGAAGGAATGGATGCTGATTGACCAGGGCAAGCTGGTGGACTACCAGAAAATTCGGGACCAGGCGCACATTGTGGGCCAGAACGAGTCGGATGGCTGCTGCTACTCCCAGTCGTGGCAGGACGTACAGTTCCAGCGCATGCCAAACGTGAGCCTGCGCCCCGGCCAGGAGAAAATGAGCGTGGACCAAATGATTGCGGGCGTGGATAAGGGCATTTACATCGCCGGCAACGGTTCGTTCTCCATCGACCAGCAGCGCTACAATTCCCAGTTTGGCGGGCAGGTGTTCTACGCCATCGAGAAAGGCAAAATTGCCGGCATGCTCGAAGACGTAGCTTACCAGACCAACACCCTGGAATTCTGGAACAGCTGCGCGGCCGTTTGCGACCAGTCGGATTACCGGTTTGCGGGCTTTTTCAATGACGGCAAGGGTCAGCCCAGCCAGAGCTCCGCGGTAAGCCACGGCTCCAGCACTACCCGCTTCAACGGCGTGAACGTTATCAACACCGCCCGCAAAATCGGATAACATATGGCCATTCTTTCCAAAGACGAGTCGCAGGCTATCCTGAAGAAGGTGGTGAGCTTCACTACTGCTGATGAGTGCCAGGCTACCCTGCAGGGCCGCACCAGCGGCAACGTCCGCTACGCCCGCAACTCCGTGAGCACCGCCGGGTCCCGCGACAATGTGTCGTTGGTGGTGGAGGCACGGTTTGGCAAGCGGGCGGGGGTAGCCACCTGCAACCAGTTCGACGATGCTACCCTGCGCCGCTGCGTGCAGCGGGCCGAGGAAATTGCCCGCCTCGCCCCCGAAGACCCCGAGTACATGCCCTTGCTCGGCCCCCAGCAATACCTCACCCCAGTTAGCTACGCCGCCAGCACCGCCGGTATTACCCCCGACTTCCGGGCCCAGGCCGCCGGCGACAGTATTGCGCTGTGCGCCGCCAAGCAACTGACCGCCGCGGGCTACCTCGAAGATGGAGCGTCGTTCCTGGCCCTGCGCAATAACAAAGGCCTGGAGGCCTACCAGCAAAGCACCAACCTCGATTTCTCGGTAACGGTGCGCACCCCGGACGGAACCGGCTCGGGCTACGCCGTGGCCGACTTTACCGATGCCAGCAAGTTCAACGCCAAGGCCCTGACCCAGATTGCGGCCGACAAAGCCGCCGGCTCACGCAACGCCAAAGCCCTGGAGCCCGGCAAGTACACCGTCATTCTGGAGCCCGCCGCCCTGGTTTCCGACGAAGGGTTGCTTAACAACCTGGTGTACAATTTCGGGGCCCGCGAGGCCGACGAGGGGCGCTCCTTCCTGAGCAAGAAAGGCGGCGGCAACCGTACCGGCGAGAAGCTCTTTGATTCGCGCATTACCATCTATTCTGACCCCTTGAACGCCCAGGCTCCGAGTGGCGTATTCGATGGCGAAGGACTGCCGGTAAAGCGCATGAACTGGGTAGAGAAGGGCGTGGTCAAGAACCTGTACTACACCCGCTACTGGGCCCAGAAGACAGGCCAGCAGCCCACGGCCTTCTCTGGCAACTTCATCATGGAAGGCGGCACCCAGAGCGTGCAAGACCTGATTAAGAGCACGGCCAAGGGTATTCTGGTCACGCGCCTGTGGTACATCCGCGACGTGGACCCGCAGACGCTGCTGTTCACCGGCCTCACCCGCGACGGAACCTTCTACATCGAGAACGGCAAAATCAAGCATCCGGTGAAGAACTTCCGCTTCAACGAGAGCCCCGTGATTATGCTCAACAACATCGAGGCCATCGGGCGGCCCGTGCGGCTGGGCGGCAACCTGGTACCCCCCCTGAAAATCCGCGACTTCACCTTCACCAGCCTCTCCGACGCAGTGTAGCGTTGCTGATCAGGTTGTAATTTTGTGGCTTCTCCTGAGTGCTGGGAGAAGCCACTTTCTGTTTTATTAGATGAAGCAACTTCTACTTCTAGCTATTCTGCTAACTCCTTTTGTAGCAGCCGCGCAGGTAGCTACTCCGGTGGCTGAGTTACGCTTGGCTACCGCCGTTACGGATACCGCCGAGTACCGGGTGAACCGATATGTATCGTTTATTCCGGGCACGCTGCAGCTGGTTGATGGCCGGGCAATTTCAGGCTATATGCCGGTGCCGATGATGTACCCAGGCATGGACTACCCCTTTATTTACTACCTGACTCATCCCAATGCTACACCCACACCACCAAAGCAGGTAGTGCGGGTAGATGAGGTGCAGAGCATGATAGCCGGCAGTCACTACTTTGAGCCCATGCGCCTGGCCGGCGAAAAAAAGGTTAAGATTCTGGCCGAACGGGTAGTAAACGGTCCGGTTGAGCTATTTCTTCAGGCCGAACAGCAGAGTGTCCCGCTAGCCATTCCGTTGCCCGGCGTTATGGCCTACTCCAGTATTCCGTACAAGAACAGCCACTTCTTTGTGCGCCGCGAGGGAAGGCTCATCAAGGTCGATCGGGGAAGGTTCTACATGCAGATGAGCCAGTACCTGTCCGATTACCCAGGCCTGGCCAAAATGATAGCCAAAAGTGAAAAGGGGTACCACTACCCGGACCTCATCAGAATTGTGACGAACTACAACCGCTACAAGAGCAACCTAACGGGTAGTGGCCAGTGACCGATACTAGTCGTCGCCGAACTGCAGGGCCACATAGCCCTGAATCACGCGGTTTTTGAAGCGCGGGTCATTGAGGCCAGTAAGGTCGCGGGTATCGTCGATGTCGTTGAGGCCGGCGTTGAAGCGTGCTCCCAGCAGCAGGTTGCCCAGCTTCAGGCCCCCGCCCGCCGCCACGGTAAAATCGGTGCGCTTGAAACGGTAGCTGTTGCCGCCGCCCACCACGTTATCGTCCTGGCGCGAAACCATGAAGCCTACCTGCGGCCCGGCTTCCAGAAACACCGGCCCTACCGTTACTTTGGCCAGTACCGGCAGGTTGAGGTAGTGCAGTTTGGCGTCGTAGTTGCCGATGGCCGTGCGGATGGAGCTCCCCTGCAGCGAGTACAGCAGTTCCGGCTGAATGGATACCGGACCCAGCAATTTGGCCTCGTATAACAGGCCCGCGTGGTAGTAGGCTTTGTACTTGGTGGAAGTAGAGCCCAGATTTTCCCCGTCGAGCACGGCGGCGTTGATGCCCGCTTTTATTCCCAGTTGCGCGTGAGCCGCAGCTGTCAGCAGCAGGGCAGGCAAGAGAAGCAACATTCGTTTCATAGCACAGGTAGTGAGAAGGTTATAGGTGCAGACGCCGGGTAGTAACGTAAAACCTCCGGCGCGAGGTATGCCTGAGTTTCAACTTCAGCGCCTACCCGGCCGCTGGCCCGCTGACAGCCGAACCGGCCCGGCTTGCTTGGTTTTCGGCAGAACTTCCCCCCGGGGCGCCGAAACTTCCCCAACTTTCTCGCTTCTTGCAAGCCACCTCGGCCCCTGCCCCGGTGTCTTTGCCGCGCATCTTCTTCCTTTCGCTTCCTGCATGCCCGCTCCCTTTACCTTCGTGCGTCTGCAATACCGCTCCGGCGACTGGGATGCCGTGGATGAGCGCATGCCCGCCAACCTGCTGCACTCCCTGGTGCAGTACACCAAAGTACCCGTGAATGCCAAGGAAAAAGTGGTAGCCCTCGATTCGCCGGAGCTGTTTCGCTACCCCTTCTGCTACCTCTCGGGGCACCGGCTGGTGCAGTTCTCGGCCCCCGAGAAAAAAAACTTCGAGCAGTACGTGCGGGGCGGCGGCTTCGTGTTCGTGGACGACTGCAACCACGACATCGACGGGTTGTTTGCGCGCTCTTTCGAGGAGCAGATGCGCGTGTGCTTTGGGGCCGGCGCCCTGAAGAAGCTGCCCAAAACGCACCCCATCTACTCGCAGTTTTTCAAGTTTCCGGAGGGCCCGCCCAACACCGGCTTCGAGCTCAACGGCTGGGGCGACGACCTGGTGCACGACTACCTTAAGGGCATCGAAATTAACGGGCGCCTGGCCGTGCTCTACTCCAACAAAGACTACGGCTGCGAGTGGGACTACGACTTCCGCAACAAGCGTTTTCTGGCCGAGGACAACACCAAATTCGGAGTGAACATCATCCTCTACGCCCTAACGGCGTGAGGCTCCCCAACGGTAAGCCACCCCCACGCGGCCATCGGGCAGGATGTGGTTTTTCTCATACATGCCTTTTTCTGGTTTAATGCGCGTGGTAGGGGGCGCATCAGCGGATAGTGGCACCCAGAAATTCACACCCAGGGCCAGATCAAAACCCCAGCCGCTCCGGCTGAAGGCCTGCCAGCCCATAGACACGCCCGGCCCGGCCCAATGCTGCCACCAGTTCCGATAGCCTAAGTCGGTGCGTACCCGACGGTAGTGCAACGTGCCTGCTATATAAAGCTCCTCGGCCTTTGGCTGCAGGTTCCAGAAGTAATAACGGCCTTGTGCACCCGCTCCCCATCGAACGTCGGATATTCCCCCGCCCCAAAGCAGGGCCTCGCCCCCGATGCTGACCCGAGGCTTTACTACCCGCTCATAGGATAGCAGCACGGGCACAATTGGCTTGAAATAGCGCCTCATGAAGTTGTACTCGGCCGTGTAACCCAGCGGACCGCCAATGTCAAGCCGAATAATATTCCGCCCCCTGATCGAGTCGGCGGAAGCTGACGACTGGGCCAGGCAATCGGAGGCGCTGCCTAATAGGATTACGGTAGCTATGACGGGGAAGCTTCTGTGCTGCATTTAACAAATGGTAGAAGGGTAGCTCAGAACCGATATCCCAGGCTGATGCGGCCATCGAACACGCTGCCGTTTTCGTAGTAGGTTTCTTCCTCGTAGTAGCCGCCCCCGCGGCGGTAGTTCTGAATCTTGTCCTGGCCGATGCGCGTCCAGCTCATCAGTCCGCCCGACACATCCAGCAGGAACCGGCGCTGAGCTCCCAGCGGCAGCTGAGCCCCCAGCAGCACCCCCACGCCGCCCAGTTTGCGCCGTACTACCTCCGGCCCGTAGCCCGACTCCTGCTGAATGCCGCGGTAGCTGAGCGTAGGAGCCGCGTAGAGACCAACCAGACCCGTTTGCCGCCCCTGGTAGTAATAGTAGCGGCCCTGCGCCGCCAATCCCCAGGCACGCTCTTCGGGGCTGCCGCCATTCACCAGCACCTCAGCGTTGGCGCTCAGCCGCGGCCGCAGCTGCCGCTCGTAGCCCAGCAGCAGGGGCATCAGGATGCCGCTGTTCCCCAGCCCCGATGAGGCCAGATTGCGGGCCAGAATACCGCCCACGTCCAGCCGGAGGGCATGGCGGTACACACCGGGGGTAGGCTTCAGGCTGTCGGGGAGTGGGGCCTGAGCCTGGGCGGCCGGCGCGAGCAGGGTGGCGAGCAGCAGGGCGGAAACCAGTCGGCCCCAGTGGAAAGTGCGGGAGTAGTTGCGTATCATGGTCCGAAGTAGATACTTGCGGCGTGGGGCGGCAAACCATTCGGTATGCGCATCAGACTTTACCCACAAAAGAAAAAAGCCACCGAAAACCCCGTTCTGACGCATCCTTGCCTTCCTATATCTGACTTTGTTACGGCTTCCTCCTCTTCTCTTTCTGACTTTTCAACGCTCCACTTTCCGTGACCGAACAAGACGTAACCCGCCTCCTTCAGAAAATACCGCAGCTTAAACAGGAAATCGGGAAGGTGATCGTGGGCCAGCAGCAGGTGCTGGATGAAGTGCTGGTGGCCCTGCTGGCCGGGGGCCACGCCCTGCTGGAAGGCGTGCCCGGCCTGGCCAAAACCCTGCTGGTGCGCACCCTGGCCCAGGCCACCGACCTGCCCTTCCGCCGCATCCAGTTCACGCCCGACCTGATGCCCACCGACATTCTGGGCACCGAGATTCTGGAGGAAGACCACGGCACCGGCCACCGCTCCTTTAAGTTCAACGAAGGCCCCATCTTCGCCAGTCTGGTGCTGGCCGATGAAATCAACCGGACGCCGCCCAAAACCCAGGCCGCCCTGCTGGAGGCCATGCAGGAAGGCCACGTAACCTACGCCGGCCAGGAGCACGCCCTGCCCAAGCCCTTCTTCCTGCTGGCCACCCAGAACCCCATTGAGCAAAGCGGCACCTACCCCCTCCCCGAGGCCCAACTCGACCGGTTTCTGCTGTACGTGCGCATCGGCTACCCCACCGAGCAGGAGGAGCTGGCCGTGCTGAGCGGCACCACCGGCACCAGCCGCCAGCAGGTGCAGCCGGTGCTGGGCGGTGAGGAAGTGCGCCAGCTCCAGCAGCTTACCCGCCAGGTGAGCATCAGCGAGGAGCTGCTGGGGCTGGTCAACCGCTTGGTGCGCGCTACCCGCCCCGCCACGTCGGAAGTGAAGTTTATCCGCGACTATGGCCGCTGGGGCGCCGGTCCGCGCGCCGGGCAGGCCCTCATTCTGTGCGCCAAGGCCCGCGCCCTGATTCACGGCCGGTTTGCCGCTACCCTGGAGGATATTCAGGCCCTGGCCCCGGCCGTACTGCGCCACCGGGTGCTGCTCAATTTCAACGCCGAAGCCGAAAACCTCACCCCCGACGATGCCGTGCGGGAACTGCTGAAAGCCGTTTCCTTGTGAGGGTGCGGGGGTGTGAGGGCAGGAGTTGGAGGAAGGACCAGTGCTTCCTCGTCCCAGCATCCCCTTTCCCTACCCCCCTACCCCCCTACCCCCCTACCCTCACACCCTATAAAACGTGCTGACGCCCGAACACCTCCACGCCCTGCACAACCTGCCCCTGGCCGCCCGGCGCGCCGCTGAGGGGCTGCTACACGGGGCGCACGCCAGCCGGCGGCGCGGGACGGGGCTGGAGTTCAGCCAGTACCGCCCCTACCAGCCCGGCGACGACCTGCGCCGCCTCGACTGGCGCCTGGCCGCCCGCTCCGACCGATACTACCTGCGCGAGTCGGAGGTGGACACCAGTCTGGTGGTGCACCTGGTGCTGGATGCCACGGCCAGCATGAACCACCGCGACGACAACGGCCTGACCAAGCTTGAGTATGGTCGGCTGCTGTGCGCGGCCCTGGCCTATGTGGCCAGCCAGCAGGGCGACGCTGTGTCCCTGACCATTCTGCACCCGGCGGGCCTGCGCCACCTGCCACCCCGCGCCGATGCCCGCCAGCTGCCCCGCCTCTACCACGCCCTGGAAACGGCCGAAGCGGCTGGCTCTTTCCCTGACGCGGCTACCCTGGCTCCCCTCACGGCCCGCCGCCAGCCCGCCCTCACTATTTGCGTCAGTGACCTGTATGAAGAGGAAGGGGAGATTGAGCGCCTCCTGACCCGGCTGCGCGCGGCCTCCGGCGAGGTGCTTCTGCTCCATTTACTGGCCCGCAATGAGTTGGAATTCACCTTCCGGGGTGCCGTGACCTTCGAGGACCTGGAAACCGGCCGCACCCTGCAGCTGGATGCCGACCAGCAGCGCCGCGCCTGGCAGCAGCACCTGCAGCAGTGGCTTCGCGACACGGCCCAGCGTGCCCGCACCCACGCCTTCGACTACTACCAGCTCAGCACGGCCGAACCCCTGACCACGGCCCTGCGCGAATTTCTGCGGCGGCGCAGCTTGGGGTAGCTCCTGATTGGCATAGCAGGAAACGGCTGAATATTTGCTTGAACGGATATTCTATCCATTTGCTCTATGCCCATGAAGAACTACCTACTCCTAGTAGCCCTGCTCGGCTCGTCCACTGTGCTGCAGGCCCAGACAACCCAGCCCCCGCTGCCGCACCTTCCCCTGGATAGCGCCACTCACAAAATTGCCTACCGCGGCGTCATGGTAGCGGCCGGGGTACCAGCGGCGGAGCTCTACGGCCGCACGCGCGAGTGGGCAGTCCGGCAGTTTGAAGACGCCCTCCAGGTAGTGCAGCTCGATGATCCGGCCCGGGGTGTACTTATGGGCCGGGGTGTTACGCTGGCCCACGGTGTAGGGTCCACGCCCGGCGCCGACCGGGACTTTGCGCTGAGCTTTCTGTTTCGGCTGCGGGTAAGCGAGGGCCGCTGCACCTACGAAATAACCGACCTGAGCTACTACCTGGGCCCCGACTACGCCCGAAACAACACCTACGCCGTTACGGATATCCTCTCCTACATGCAGCAGTGGCAGCGCACCGCTATTGCCACCGTGCCCGTTCAGAACCGCCGCGCCCCCCTCGATGAGGAGTTGACCGGTACCAAAGCCCAGAACTCCAAAGGAAATAACCGCCAGAAGCTGATTCGGGACGCGCAGGGAGTTGATAACGCCATTAAGGCCTTGCTATTCGGGTTATCGAAAGAGCTGCAAGCGGATTCTGTGCTGCCTTAACTATCCACTGGGGGTAGGCGACAGGGTACGGCGGCGGCCAAACGGGAGTAGTGGCTTGAGTCAGGAGTTTGGCCACATCCGGGCACTTTCCCGCAACGCCCGTGGCTAAAGTTGTGTCTGTGTTTCTGTTTTGCCTACTTTCCGGCGGGAGGTAGTGCTGATCGGCTGCCTTTTCTTCGCCACAGAAACCAGAACTGCTACTTGCCTTCGTTGTTTTTCCCCCACGCCACTACCGGCTGGCTGGCCCTGCTGGGGCTGGCGGTTCCGCTGGCCATTTACCTCTGGAACCGGCGGCCGGGGCGCGTGGTACAGGTGGGCAGCCTCCGCTGGCTGGAGGCCGCCGCCAATCGGCGCCTGCGCAGCATCAAACCCGAGCAGCTACTACTATTTCTGTTGCGCGCCGCCGTGCTCGGCCTGCTGGCCCTGGCCCTGACCGAGCCAACCCAACGCCTGCCGCAGCCGCCCGTACGGGGGCATATACTACTAAGTCAGCAGGCAACTCCGGCGCAGGTAGCCGCCGTACGCCCGCTGCTGGATTCGTTGCGGGGCCAGGGGTATCAGCTACGGCGCCTGAGCCTGCAGAAGCCGGTGAGCGCACCGCAGCCCTGGGCTACCGTTGGGCTGGCTGCCGCTGAGGAGGCCCCCACTGATCTAGCCACCGCGCGGCCTGAGCCGGCGGCTTCCGCTGCTGCGGCCCCCACCGGCTCCCTCTGGAGCGCCGTGCGCCAGGCCGCCGACTCGCTCCCCAACCGGCCCCTGGTAGTGCTGGCGCCGCTCACGCTGGATGCGTTTTCCGGTTCGCGGCCGGTCCTGCCGGCTACCGTCCGGTGGCTGCCCCTGCCCGCTCCCGATTCGGCCGCGTGGCCGGTAGCCGCCTGGCAGCCCCGCCCCGACAGCCTGGTTCTGCTGCTGGCTGGGGGTTCTGAAAACGGCGTTTCCTGGCGACGGGTGCGGCGGCAGTGGCCCGGGGTTAGCGGCCCCGTGGCGGGGTTGGGCCCGGGAGTTGAGGTAGCCTATGATGCCGCTCGCCGCCAGTTTACGGCCGTTACCGGCTCTGTTCGGCGGCCCCTACCCCTGCTTACCCGGCCACCGCGCGTGGCCGTAAGCTACGATGCCGCCCACGCCCCATCAGCCCGAGTACTGGCCGCAGCCCTGCGGGCCACCGGCTCTGTGCTACCCCTGGCACCCCGCTTAACTGTTGACCCTGCCGCCCCACTTCCCGCTGATTCCCTGGACTGGCTGTTTTGGCTGCGCGAGGCGCCGGTGCCGGCTGAGTGGGCGGGGCGGGTTCCGGCGGGGCTACGCATTTGGCAAGAAGCGGCGGGAGCCGGGCAGGTGCGGGCAGCCAGCTTTGCCGGGCCGGGCAGTGCCGCTCCCGTTCGGGTGCATCGGCTTGATGCGGCCGTTACCCAACAGGCCACCACGGCCTGGCCGCTGGCTACCGGAGAGCCCCTGCTTTCTGCCCGAGCCAATGGAGCCGGCACCTGGTACCACCTGCATACCCGCCTCGATCCGGCCTGGAGCGACTTGGACGAAAGCCCGGAGCTACCCGCGCTGCTCTTACCGCTTTTCCTGCCCGAGCTCCCGGCCACTTCTACCCCGGGTCCCGATCCGCGGGCTATGCCGCTCCGTCAGCTCACCGCGGGCGCGGCAGCCACCCCGACCACCGCACCCGGCGCAACGCCCGGCCCCATCCGCCACCTAACCCCCTGGGTGGTAGCGGCGGCGGGGCTGCTGTTTGGGCTGGAGCGCCTGCTGGCCGCCCGGCGGCTCCGGCAGCAAGCCGCCTGATTTTCTTTTGTAACGTCGTCTCTGCTTCTGCCATGAACTTACTGACTGCTAGGGTTTCTGCTCCTACCACTGCCGCCTTGCGGGAGGCTCATCGGGAGTGGGCCTGGCGCAGTACGGCGGCGCTGCTGCTGCCGGCCGCAGCGGCCGGCGTGCTGCTGGCAGTTCTTTACCAGGGCTGGCCCATGGCCCGCTTGGCAGTGCTTGGCGTAGCCGGGCTGGGGTTCCTGGGGCTGGCGGGGCTGCTTGGGCGCGTTTGGCGGCAGCCTTTGCCGCGCATTGCCCGTCGCCTTAACCGGCAGCATCCTGCGCTGGAAGACAGCAGCGCCCTGCTACTGCGCGATGCCTCCGGCCTTAACCTGCTCGAGCAGCTGCAGCAACACCGACTCAGCGCGCGCCTGCCTGACCTGCGCGCGGCCGGCCCGCTGCTGCCCGTAGATTTTCGGCGGCCTTTGGCGCTGGCGGGTGTACTGCTGGCCCTGGCGGCGGGCGCCTGGTGGGGGCGCTCAGGGTCCACAGCCGCGCCCCCGAAACTCGCAGAAAAACCGCTTCAGCTGCGCTTTGAAGCGCAAACAACCCTCCCCCCCACGGCCGCCCGCATCCTGGAAACGCGCCTGCGGGTGCAGCCGCCCACGTACACCCGGCAGCCCGCTTTTTCGCCCGCGGCGGCTTCGTTCCGCTGCCTGCGCGGCAGCCGGGTGCGCTGGACCGTGCGGCTTAGCCGAGCCGCACAAAAGTCTCCGGTGCTGGAGCTGGGCAGCCGGCGCCTGCCCCTGCGGGCCGTGCCGGGCCGGCCAACAGAGTTTGCAACGGAAATTCCGCTGACCGCATCGGTCCTGTACCGCATCCGACTTGACGAACAGGTTTCCGAGGAGTACGCTATTGAAGTGCAGCCCGATCAGCCTCCCACTATCCGGCTCATCACCCCAAAGGCGTACACCCTGGTGGAGTTCGGTCGGCCGCCCCAGGTAGCAATCCGGGCCCAGCTGCACGATGATTTCGGCCTGACCCGCGCCCGCCTGGTAGCCACCATTGCTCAGGGCCAGGGCGAGGCCGTGAAGTTCCGGGAAGTGGTAACCGACCTCAGTGCCACCCTGCGCGGGCAGCCCAAAACAAGCACGGTGCAGCACCTGCTGCGTTTGCCGGCGCTGGGCCTCACCTACGGCGACGAGGTGTACTTCTACCTGCAGGCCTGGGACAACCACCAGCAGCGTACCCGCTCCGATACCTACCTGGTGCAGTGGGAAGACACTACCGTGCAGGAAAGCGCCCTGGATGTGTCGCTCGGGGTGAGTGCCAAGCCGGCCTATTTTCGCAGCCAGCGCCAGATCATCATCGACACCGAAAAGCTACTGGCCGAGCAGCGTGGGCTACCGGCGGCTACCCTGCTGGAGCGCTCCAATGGTATCGGCTTCGATCAGAAAATTCTGCGCATGCGCTACGGGAAGTTTCTGGGTGAGGAAGCCGACGAAACCATCGGGGGTGCGGCTCCGGGTCCGCCCACGGCTGATGCTCCGGCCGAGGAGCCCGGCCTGGGCTCCGTAGTGGCCGAAGACCACACCGAAGCCGCGGCCCCTACCCCCGCGGCCCCGCCCGAAGGCCATTCCGCCGACGACGGTCATGACCACGGCCACGCTTCCTCCTCGGCCCACGAGGCGCCCGGCGCTGCCCTCACGGCCGAGCTCATGGACCCCTACATCCACCACCACGACGACTCCGAGACGGCCGATTTTCTGGAGCCCGCCGTGAAGGCCAAGCTGCAGGCCGTACTCAGCCAAATGTGGGAAGCCGAGCTGCGCCTGCGCACGGGCCGCCCCCGCGAGGCCTTGCCGTTTGAGTATCGCGCCCTGCGTCTGCTCAAGCAGGTGCAGCAGCAAACCCGCGCCTACGTCAAGAAGGCCGGCTTCACGCCCCCGCCCATGCCCGAGGCCACCACCCGCCTTACCGGCGACTTGGCCGGGGCCGCGGCTCCCCGCCGCGAGCGGCAACTGGCCGCCCCATCCCGGCAGCCGGTGGTGCGGGCCGCCCTGCGTCTGCTGGCTCAACTCCCTACCCAGGCCCCGCCGCCGGCCGGGTCCGCCACTACTCTCGACCAGGCCGGGCAGGAGCTGGCCCGGGCGGCTCTGCAAAAGCCCGGGGCCTACCTCAATGCCCTGCGGGAGCTGCGAAGCCTGAGCACGGCACTGCGGCAGGGGCAACCAGTAGCCGCTGACAAGCTCCCCATCATTGAGCGCGCCCTGACGGCCCTGCTGCCGCCCCCGCCCCCTACCCCGACGCACGCGGCGAAACCGGGCAACCGTCTGGCCCGGCGCTACTTGCAGGAGCTGGGCCGGTAGCGGGCGGCGGCCTGCTGTCTTTAGTTGTGAGCTACTTGTTTTTGCGTAAAGTATTCGCCTGCCTTTCCTCTGATGATATATTTCCTCGCCTTCTGTCTGCTTTTAGCCATGGCTTTGGCCCTAGCGGCCTGGCGCCGGCCCGATACCCGGCGGCGTCTGCTGCGGATTGGGGCCGGGCTGGCAGCCGTGGGCGGACTGTGGCTGGTGGCTTTTCCTCCCACCCGCACCCAGCAGCAGCCGGCCAGCCAAACGGCCATTGTGCTAACCGATGGCTACTCCCCGGATGGCCTGCGCCAGTTGCTGCGCCGGGTAGCGGCCGGTACGCCGGTATGGCGCTACGGCACTACGCCCCCCGATACCCAAACCCTCACAAACCTTCCGGCCCTCCGGCAGCGCCTACCCCAGCTGCGCACCGTGCATGTGCTGGGCCGGGGCCTGCCGGCAGCCGATGTGCCCACCCTGCACGGACTGCAGGTGGTGGCCCACCCGGCGGCGCAGCCAGTGGGCTTCCGCGCGGCGGCCTGGTCGCGGCAGCCCGAGTTGGGGCAGCCCTGGGCTGTTGAAGGCTATTGCAGTGCTACGGACCCCATCTGGGTTAGCTTGCAAGCCGCCGGCGCTCTGCGCGACTCCGTGCGGCTGCCCGCCGGTGGCGGAGCCTTCCGGCTCCGTTTTACCCCCAAGGCCGAAGGACGGGCTGTTTACAGCTTGGTAGCGCGCCGGGAGGGCAAAGTGCTGGCTCAGGAGCCTTTGCCTCTGGAAGTGCGCCCTACCCGCCCGCTGCGCGTGTTGGTGCTGGCGGCGGCTCCGTCCTTTGAAGTTCGGTTTCTGAAAAACTACCTGGCTTCTCACCAGCACAGCGTAGCGGTGCGCACGGGCGTCAGTCGGGGGGTGGTCCAGACTGAGTTTCTGAACAGCGCTACCTCCCCCGACCTCTCCCGCCTGACCCCGGCTCTGCTGGCCCGCACGGAACTGGTTCTGGCCGATGCCGGCTCCCTGGCCGCCTTGTCGGGGGCCGAAAGCGCGGCGCTGGCTCAGGCCGTGCGAGCCGGTACCTGCGGGGTGCTGCTGCTGGCCGATGCCGCTACCATACCGCATGGGCTGCCGGGCGCCGGGGCTTTTCGACTTGTTGCCCGCCCCGCGGCCGCTACGGCGCCCCAACCGCTCAGCTGGCCCGATGCCCCCACCCGCCCGGCGGCCCTGCTGCCCGCTACCCTGCGGCCCGGCCCCGAGTTCCGGCTCCTAGTAACGGCCCCGCATCAGCAGCCAGTAGCCGGGGTGCGGCGCCTGGGCCTTGGGCAAGTGGCCGTCACGACGGTAACCGAGACGTTTCCGTGGCTTTTGCAGGGGCAGGCGGCGGCTTACGAGGCGTACTGGAGTCATCTGCTAACGGCCCTGGTTCCGGCCACATCCTCGGTTCCGGCCATTCAGCTCACCACAGCCTGGCCCCACCCCGACGCGCCGGTTACGGTACAGGTAACGGGGGCTTCGGCACCCTACCTGCGCCTGCAAGCTGGCCGCACGACACCAGTGCAAGTAGCTCTGCGCCAGGATGCTTACGTACCGGAGTGGAGCACGGCTCCGTACTGGCCCACCGCCCCGGGCTGGCACGAAGCGCAGGCTGGCGCGGTGCGGCACTGGTTTTACGTGTTCAGCAACGAGCAGTGGCGCGGTCCGGCTCAGCAGGAGTGGCTGCGGGCAGTAGCTTCTTTGGGGCCGGCCACGACAGTATCGGCGGCGCCGGCGACTTTCACCACGCACTCGGCCTGGCCCCGCTGGTGGGGCTACCTGCTTTTCCTGCTCGGGGCCGGCCTGCTTTGGCTGGAAGAAAAGCTGTAAGCGGCCGCAGCAGGGCTTCATTCCCTCTTAATGGCTATCCACCCCCCGAACTATGTTACGCCAAAATCAGGGCCTGATGTGCGTACAGGAACGGGCGCTTCAGTCCCATGCTTTTCACTATTGATCAGCTAGTTATCCTTGCCTAAAGCTGCGCCCCGCGCTCAAGAACCGCGCTCAGGCGGCCTGACAGCAAAAAGCCCGAGCTCCGCGGTGCGGAACTCGGGCTTCGGGAAAAACGTACCGGCCAAACCGGCGCGTAATTACTTCTGCTCGGTAGCAGTGGTAGTGGTGGTAGCTTCCGTGGTAGCGGGAGCAGCCTCGGTGGTGGTAGCAGCAGCAGCCGTGGTGTCGGTGGTAGCAGCAGCACCCGTAGAATCGGTGGTAGCCGGAGCCGTAGCTTCTACCGAAGTGGTTTCGGTCGAAGTAGTGGTTTCTTCAGCCTTCTTCGACTCGCACGAAACGAGGGTAGCAGCGAAAACAACGGCCAGAGCGGATACCTTCAGGAGGTTCTTCATTTTGGTAGTAGGTTTGAAAAATTTTGTCCGAAAAACGCCCTTCATACCGGCAAAAGCGAATGGTAACCCAACCGTAGAAAATATTTTTTCGCTGGGTTACCCCGCGGGGCTCACCGTATTAATCAACAAAGCGAATGGGTAAGGGACAACCTGCCTACACCGACGAGGAATTTGTGGCGGCCATCCGCCGCGACGACGACCGGGCGCTGGCGCAGCTCTACCGGCTGCACTTCCCCATGATTTCGCACTACGTGCTGCAGAACAGCGGCACCGAGGACGAAGCCAAGGACGTGTATCAGGAGGGCGTGATGGTATTTTATGAAAAGGTACGCGAAGGCTCCCTGGAGCTGAGCTGCCAGATCAAAACTTACCTCTACGCCGTGTGTCGCCGCCTCTGGCTGAAACGGCTCACCGAGAAAACCCGCTTCGGCGGCCGCCTCGATGACCACGAGCCCTACCTCGAGACCGGCGCCGAAGCCGATCTGGAAGTAGCCGAGGAGCGCGACCGGCAGCTGGGCACCATGAGCCAGGCTCTGGAGCGCATCGGGGAGCCCTGCCGCTCGCTTTTGGAAGGATTTTACCTGCTCGATAAATCGATGCAGCAGCTTACGGCCGAGTTTGGCTACACCAACGCCGACAACGCCAAGAATCAAAAATACAAGTGCCTGGTGCGGCTTAAAAAACTGTTTTTCAGCCAGTACCAGGAACACGAGACTTAGCCCCAGTGGTTAGCACTAGGGAAGCTTGGGGCGCACTGCCCCGCTTGCCGGTGCTGACTGCTCCCCCCGGACATGAAAACCGAAGCCGACTATTACGCCTTATTTGACGCTTACCGCGCGGGCACCCTGCCCGACGAGGAGCGCGCGGCGCTGGAACGCCGCCTCGCGGCTGACCCGGTGCTGGAACAACGCCTGCAGGAGTTTGAAACGCTTACGGGTACGCTTACGGCCTACGGTCGGCGCCTGGCCCTGCGCCGCAAGCTGCACGCCATCCACGCCGATATGGAGGCCGAGCAGGCCGTGCGCCTGACTCCGCTGGCCAAAGTAGCCGAGGAAGACGAGCGGCACGAGCGGTTTGCCAGCGGCCAGGCCCCCCGGCCCATGCTGCGCATTTCGCGCACCGAGGAAAAGCTGCGGGCCTTCTGGCAGGGCCACCGCGCCACCATGATGGTGGCCGCCTCGGTGGCCATTATGGCCGTGTTTGCCACCCTGCTGGGCCTGGAGTGGTGGCGCGCCTCCCAGAAGTCGTCGTTGTACGGGTACACCGTCCTGCGCCGCGAGGTGGAGCGCATTAAGCGCACCCAACGCTCCATGAACCGAACCCTCAACCAGATAGAAGCTCAGCCGGAGAAAGTAAATCCGGGCAAGTTCAGCGGCACGGGCTTCGCCCTCACCGCCGATGGCTACTTGGTGACCAGCTACCACGTAATCCAGGGGGCCGACTCCTTACTGATTGAAGGCCGCGACCGGCAGCGTTTCCGCGCCGAACCGGTGTTTACCGATGTAGCCCACGACCTGGCTATTCTTCAGATCAAGGACAAATCGTTCAAGGGCTTTGGCCGCCTGCCCTACTCCTTTAAGCGGGGCCAGTCTGACCTGGGTGAGAAGGTGTACACTCTGGGCTACCCCCGCGAAGACCTCGTATTCAACGATGGCTCGCTGAGCGCCCGCTCCGGCTTCGAGGGCGACACGGGCTTCTACCAGATCAGCATTCCGGTAAACCCGGGCAACTCGGGCGGCCCCTTGCTTGATGACCGAGGTAACCTGATTGGCGTAATCAGCGGCCGGCAGATGGATGTGCAAAGCGCCGCCTTTGCCACCAAGTCGTCGTACCTGATGCGACTGGTTGACTCGCTAAGCGCCGCCGGCGCTGGCCAGTCGTACAACCTGCCCCGGGCCAACCAGCTGGCCGGCACTTCCCGGCCCCAGCAGATCCGGAAGCTACAGGATTATGTTTTCGTGGTGAAAGTGTACGAGTAACCTGTCCAGCGGCAACGTTTTGCGCCACTTGGTTTCTGCACGAAAGCCCCGCCCTCCGGCGGGGCTTTTGCGTGAAAGACAACTTTCCGGTCCGGGGCTTGCGGGTTGGCGCAGGGGTAGTAGCTGGCGGCTAATGCAGGATTTCCGGCCTCAACTATATCAAAAACCTGGTGTCTTCCGTAGAGGCTTTCGGTGGTTGTGCCACCACTCTCCCGATACTTCCTTCACTGTTTCTTACTTGCCTGCTATGAGCTCTCAATTGCCCCAGGAAATCGAAAAAATTGCCCCCGAGGAAATCATTAACACCCTGCAAAGCGCCTACAAGGTATTCCAGGGTGAGCACGACCAGCTGGATGACCTGCTGAAGAACGGCGGGCAGCTGCTGCGCAAAGTAACCAAGCGCTTTACGCCCACCCAACTGATTGTGGGTATTGCGGTAGTAGCCAGCGTAGCCGTACTGGTAGCCGCCCGTGCTATGGATACCGACCAGGAAGAGGCGGCGTAACTGCTACCCCCTCCTACCTCTATAAAGCTCCTCAACCATGAGGAGCTTTTTTATTACCCTTTTGTTAATATGGTTTTTTATATAAATAATTTACTTTATAATTGTATTAAGTCAAACGAATATTGCCTGCGTTATGAAGACAACTACTTTCGCATTCCTGGGAATTGCCCTGCTACTGGGCACCGACGCCGTAGCCGCCTCTGCCTCGCCAGAAACTGAGAGCCGTCCCATCAGCACCACTGCAGTTCCCACGCTCACCACCGACGCAGGCGCAGCCGGTCGTGGGGGCTGGATCAAGCGCAAGAAGCGGCGTGTAGTGCCCGCCTATCGCCGGAACATGCGTCGGCATCGGTAGAACTGGTGAAGCCGTTCCGAAAAACAGCAGCGCCTGACTCGCAAACCACTGCGAGTCAGGCGCTTTTTCTGTGGAGGCAGCTATTCACAATTAGTTATCTGCCTGCTTTTTCTTGTACATATCTTAATCATTTTCATAGTATATATTGAATAAACAAAATAAATGAGCTAAGATTGTCAATGACTTCAATTATATAACGACATAATACCATGAAAGCCCTACTCGCTTCCTCCGCCTTACTGATTACCGTGGTACTTACGGCTACCGAAACGGCGCAGGCAGCAGCTCCGGAGCCAGCCAATCGGGTTCGGCAGAAATCGGGCTGGTTTAGCAAGCTTCTTCCCGCCAAAAAGCGTCGTCCGCCCGTGCTGCCCTACGAGCGAGCCTTGCGGCGCAACGAGCTTTTCCGCTCTTAGTCAGCACTTACCTTTCCTGCGCACAATGAGCCGGCCGTGCTGTTGCTTCTGCTGCTTAGGCAGCGGGCAACAGCACGGCCGGCTCGTTATGGGCAGGCGAGTTTATCAGCGGGCTCACTACATACTCCCGCATAGCATCGGGGGCGTAAGGCCGGAGCAGCTCCTGGTGGCCAGCCATGCCCAGCCCGTCATCCAGCCAGGCCAGCTCCGCTTCGCGCCCCGGCAACAGCACGGGCATGCGGTTGTGGATGGGCGCCATCAGGCTGTTCGGGGCCGTGGTGATGATGGTGAAGGTAGGGTGCACCTCGCCGGTATCCCGGTTAAGCCACTCATCCCAGAGGCCGGCAAAAGCAAACGGCTCTTCGGAAGCAAGCAGAATACGATGCGGCACTTTGCCGCGGGTGGTAGCTTGCCACTCATAAAAGCTGTCGGCCAGTACTAGGGCGCGCCGGCGCTGCAGCAGGGTACGGAAGGACGGTTTTTCGGAGAGGGTTTCGGCGCGGGCATTAATGGGGCGCGGGGCTTTCTGCACGTCGCGCACCCAGCCCGGCAACAGTCCCCACTGGAGCAGCTGAATACGCCCTGGCTCCGTGTTCAGGATAACCGGTAGTTGCTGCGAGGGCGCAGCGTTGTAGGTAGGAACAGCGGAAGAACCAGCGAAAGAGGCTTCGAAGCGGGCTTCCAGTGCCGCAACGGGCGGAGTAACGGTATAACGGCCGCACATAATCGGGAAGAAAATCAGGTGGAATTACCTCGTTTGAACGGCTGCTTCGCCGCTTGGTTCAGGGTGGCCCCGCAACTCATGTTCACAACGTCTGCTCCGGTTTCTGCCAGCTTCGGCTCTTACTCCCCGCCCGCGGGCTCCTGAGTGGGGGCAGGGTAGCGCTGCAACAAGTCCAGCAGCACTCCGTTGGTCCAGCCGAATCCGTCCTGCAGCGGGTACTCGCCACCGCCGCCCAGCGCCGCAGTATTCACCACATCATACTTCTCCATAAGCTTGCCCGTGCGTTGAAACACCCGGTAGTTCAGCTCCATCCAGCGCCGGGCCACTGTAGCAGCCAACTCATGCTGCTGGTAGCGCAGCAGGCCCTGCACTGCCACCCACTGTAGCGGGGCCCAGGCATTGGGTGCATCCCACTGCTGGTCCGTGGTAGTCAGGGTAGTTAGCAGCCCACCGGCTTGCAGAAACTCCTGGCGCAGCACGGCAGCGGCTTTGCGGGCCTGCGCCGGAGTAGCCAGCCCGCTTTCCAGCGGAAACATGCCGGCCAGCGTGCGCACCGGTGCAAGGCGGCGCTGCTCCCAATCGTAGTCCTGAAACCAGCCGGCGCGGGCATTCCAGCAGTAGCGCTGCAGAGCCTTGGCGCGGGCGGCGGCCCGGTCCTGAAAGCGGCGGGCCGCGGCCGTTTCGAGCTGGAGCCGGCTGCTGCGGGCCAGCGTCAGCTCCAGCTGATACAGCAGGCAGTTTAAGTCGACGGGCACCAGGCTGGTGGTACGGATGGACTCCAGCCCCTGCCCCGGCACAAACCAGCGGCTGCTGAAGTCCCAACCCGAGGCCGCGGCGGCGCGCACGTTGCGGTAAAACTGGCCAGGAGGCTGGGCACTGCGCCGGGCTGCCGTTACATCTTCCAGGTAAGATTCTTCGCGCGGCTCCTCGCTCCGGTCCCAGTAGCGGTTCAGGATTTCGCCGCCGGGCAGGCGCACCACCGAGCGGAAGGCCGCGCCCGCCGCCACGGAGTCGGCGCCGGCCATCCAGAACAGGTATTCCCGCAGCAGGGGCTGATGGTAGCGCCGCAGCACCGTATCGCCCTGCTCCTGGGCCAGCAGCTCCACCATGCGGCTAAAAAATGGGGGCTGAGAGCGGGTGAGATAGTACGTGCGGTTGCCGTTGGGCACGAAGCCGTAGCGGGTAATCAGAAAGGCAAAGTTGTCGAGCATACCCCGCATCAGCTCGGGCCGCCCACTCACGCGCAGGCCCAGCATCGTGAAATAGGAGTCCCAGTAGTACACTTCCCGGAAGCGCCCCCCGGGCACCACGTAGGGCCGGGGCAGCGGTAGCAACGACGAGTAGGGCGCCACCGAATCCTGGCCGGGCCGCCGCAGCACCGTCCAGAGCGTATCGAGGTGGTGGCGGATGCCGCCTGCTACCCGGGTGTGGTAGCCGGAGGCCGACGTTTCTGGCAGCCGGAAATACGCCCGTACAAACCGGCCAAGGTCGAAGCCCGGCAGGCGGCGCTGCTCCTCGTAGGCGGCCAGTACTACGGCCGGCGCCTCCAGGGGTACAGCGTCCACGAAGGTCTTGTTGTCGGGGAAGATGCGGCCCAGCTGCACGGCCTCAAACAGTCCGGGAAACAACTGCCGCGGACTGCGCGGCCCGGCCGGCTGGGCGCCAGCCAGCCGGGATAAAAGCAGCAGGCCCAGGCAGGCAACGAAAACTTTCTTCATGAGCAAAATGACAGGCCGCGTTAGTTTTCCGGCTCCATGCGGGGTAGGGCAATAAAGAAAGTGGAGCCATTGTCCTCGCTGCTTTCAAACCAGATACGCCCCCCGTGCAGCTCCACAATGGTTTTAATAATGGACATCCCCAGGCCAGTGGTTTTCTCGCCCCGCAAACCAGGCCGGCGGGCCGGCGTAAACCGCTCAAACAGAACATCCTGCATCTCTTTCGAAATACCAATGCCGGTGTCTTTTATTATGACCAGCACTTCGTGGCCCAGGTCCTGAATCTCCGTGCGGATATGTCCGCCGTCGGGGGTGAACTTGATGGAATTGCTGAGCAGGTTGTTGACCACCTGCATAAACTTGTTATGGTCGAGGTGGAGGTAACAGGTTTCCGGCCCCGCAAAGGAGAACTGCTTGCCCAGCCCCGCCTCTGGTTTTTGCAACTGCTGCACTATCTCCTGCAGTAACGGAGTCAGGTTTACGCGCTCCAGCTTCATTTTCACCCCCGACGACTCCAGAAACTCATTGTCCACGAAGTCCCGAATCAGGTTGATGCTATCCTGACAGGTGGTTTGCATGGAATGAAGCAGCTCCGAAAGCTGGGCATCCTGCAGGCTCTCAATCCGCTCGCCCAGGTAGCCCGCCACCTGCTTGATCATGATGAAGGGTCCGGCCAGATCATGCGAGAGAATTTCGAGGGTCGTGTTTTTCTTTTTATTGAAACGGTCGGCGTTATCGATGTATTCGCGGGTTTGGGTGATGTCCTGCACGGTGCCGCTCAGGTAGGTCTGGCCCGGGGCCTGCTCCACCCGCCCTACCGTAACGCACAGCCACTGGGGCTGCCCCGCCCGCCCGGGGGCGGGCATCAGGCGCAACTCCACGTCTTCCACAAATTTGCCCTGCAGCAGGTGCGCGAGCCGGGCAGCGGCATAGGACTGGTCGTCGGGGTGCAGGCGGGCCAGCAGGGCGGGCAGGTCCTGGCTTGCGGCTTCGCGCGGGCGCCCCAGCACCGTTTCGTATGCTGCACTCACGTAGGCTACCTCCTTGGTTTCCAGCTGATACACAAAATATACCACTTGGCTGCGCTCAGCCAAGGGGCGAAACAAAGAAGCAAAATCAAGCATAGCCAAGGAAGTAATAGTCCCCTAGCATACGCAGGCTCCGCCCAGACGTTTAGCCCCCGCCCGGCTGCTACCGTTGGGCTGTTGCGGGTTTTCTGGCACCACGCGGGAGCGGTGTGGCTCTCTCCGGGGGATACGGCGTTGCAGCGGCCGTGGCTTCTTTTTCCCTGGTCCTCTTTCTCTGTTTTTGCGTACCAGAAGGGGCGGCCTGGCTTACGCAGGCCCCGCCCTTTCGTACTCTGACCCCTTATATATAGGTAGCATGAACTCTCGTCTTGCTTGGTACCTGGTGCTGCTGGCCGGCGCTGCTCTCACCACCGCTTTTGTCGCCCTGCCCGCCCGCCGGCCAGCCCAGGGCACTCGCCACCGGGCCGTGCGGGCTCCGCAGGCCCAGCCCCAGCTGGTGGCCCGGCAGTTTGCCTTCACGGAAGGCCCGGCCACCGACAAAGCCGGCAACGTGTTCTTCACCGATCAGCCCAACAATAAGATCTGGAAATACGGCACCGACGGTAAGCTGTCGGTTTTTCTGGATAAGGCCGGCCGCGCCAACGGCCTCTATTTTGATGCGCAAGGCAACCTGCTGGCCTGCGCCGACGAGAAAAACCAGTTGTGGTCTATTGACGCCCAGGGCCGCGTTACCGTGCTGCTACACAACGTGCAAGGCCACCGTCTCAACGGCCCCAACGACCTCTGGATCAACCCCACAACGGCAGGCGTTTATTTCACTGACCCCTACTACCAGCGCACCTACTGGACCCACACTACCCCCGACCCTGGCCTGGGCGGCCAGAAACTGTATTACCTACCCAAGGGTCAGCAGCAACCTCTGGTGGCCGACGACCAGCTGCAAAAGCCCAACGGCATCATCGGTACTCCTGATGGCCGGCTGCTGTACGTGGCCGATATGGAAGCCAACCAAACCTACCGCTACCAGATTGGCCCCCAGGGTCAGCTTACCAACCGCCAGCTGTTCGTGGCCCAGGGCTCCGACGGCATGACCCTGGATAGTGAAGGCAACGTGTACCTGACGGGCGACGGCGTACACGTGTACACGCCGGCCGGAGAGTTGATAGAGCACATTGCCATTCCGGAGAAGTGGACCGGCAACGTTTGTTTTGCCGGCCTAAACCGCAACCTGCTGTTTATTACGGCTTCGGAGGGGATTTATACCCTGCCCATGCGTGTAACCGGCGCCCGGTAGCAGTGGCCAACACTTGTTGTAGCGCGGGCTCGGCTGCGGCAGCCAGACGGAAGCCGCCGCAACGGCATCGGGCGTGGCTGCTGCTACCTGCTGAATAACTTGCGGCGCGCCTATCCTCCAGCCGCCCCACAAACGCAGTTGCACGCTGGTGCGGGTAGTGCTGAAATTATCAGGCAGGCACACGCTGCAGCCTGAGCCCGCGTGGGCCCATCAACTTCTCCGATGCTTTTTCAGGTTTCGTTGAAAGCGCAGCCCGCGGCTTCTAGCGGCTGGCCTGGCGGCAGTCCATCAGCCACATCATAGCCGATTGTTCACTGGTGAAGCGCCGGATGAGGTAGGGCCGGTCATCGAAGTACGAGAGAGGTGGCACCGAGGCATCCGCCTCCAGATCGGCCAGGTGACTGGGCATAAACAGGTAAGCCATATATATCGGGCTTCCCAGCCGGGCGGCCATCAACGGGAAAAATGTTTCCATCATCCAGCCACTGCTCTTCTGGTTAGCATCGGCGCGGCGACGACCATCTACCAGCCAGAAGCGGCAGCAGGACCCCTGGGCTGCCTTCAGCGCCGTTAGGTAGCCCGCCTGTAATTCCTCGGGGGTGGGCTGCCGCAGCCACCGGATAATAAACACAGCCAGATCGGGCCGGTAGTTTATTTCAAGGCAGGACGTAGGAAATTCGGACAGCATACGGCGGCGAATACGGTGCAAAGCAAGCGAGACCCGTAAGATACGGCCTAGCTCTGCGCGCAACAACCGCCCTTCCGCCCGAAAGAAAACACGTGCCGGCTTGGTGGCCCCACGGCATACACAGCACGCTTTGCGGGCGGGAAACGAAAAGTGGCGATGTTCTTCACGGCATGCGGCCAGCCCATGAGCACCCGTAACGCGCCCTCCGGAGCCATTCCCAGGTAACTACCTCTGCCACCGCTGGTACGGGGAGGGGCGCGGTAAAGCAACCGGCCTCGTGGGGCAGCGCCAGATGTAGCCGGACGTTGTGCTGCGCGCTAGCAGTCCGCTTGCCATATGGCGGCTGCCCGGCTTACCCCATTAGGTTGGCGGCGCGGGCCAGACGTAGGGCCGCCTGCGCGGCTTCATAGTCCAGGGCCTCAATACGCAGCTCCAGCAGCACTTGCGCCGCCGCACCGCTGTGGTGCAGCTCCTCGGTGGCTTCGCTTTGCCGCGCCAGCAGCCAGGCCCGGGCCGGCTGCGCGTCGGTGGCCCCGGCCAGGGGTAGCAGCAGGGGCAGCAGTTCGCGCAGTACGGCCTGGTGCTGGCTTGCCCGGGCGCGCAGCCGGCTGAGTTCCTGCCGTAGCCGGGTCGCTTCCTGGGTACATTCGCGCAAGCGGCGCTGTAAAGCCTCGCGGCCCGCCGTATCAACGCTTTCCGGTGGTACCCCAGCCACTGAGGCTCCGGCAGCTGAAGCTTCCAGAACCGCTACCAACGGCTGCAGCCGGCTCCACTGCGCCGCCGACAGTGTACGCTGGCCCTGCTCAACCATGGACACTTGCGCACGGGAAACCGCCAGATATTCCGCTAATTGCGCCTGCGATAAACCATAGCGGGCCCGCAGGGCCTGCAGAAGCTGGGGAGTTGCCAAGGTAGCCATGCGGGGCTTAACGTAAGAGCTGCTGAATTGTGTCGTTTTCTTATAGAATATAAATAATGACACAAGTTCGTGTCAGGCAAATCTATTTCTTAATACTCGACACAATAGCGCGTAGCAATCTGACAATCAGCATGTAAAGCTTCAAGCCAGACAGCCATCCCATCAGCTTAGCAGGTGTGGGTAGCAGTTCCCGACTGGGTTTTTCCGGCTGGTCCGTAATTACTGTCGGAGACAGGCTGCGTAGCCCATCGGGAGTTGCTAACCTCACCAGCCAGTGGCAGTAGCCTCCTGAGGCCAATAAAAAAGCCGCTACCTGAGGTAGCGGCTTTTTCCGTCGCGTTGACCGACAAATATCATTCATCCACCCTACTCCTTTTGCCGGTGGTCAACACTTCGCGGTGCGAGCCTTCCTTTCCATAAACCCTACGCGCGCTGCTTTATTATTAAGTCAAAGGTAGGCCGGCCTTGGCCTCCCGCGCTGCGATACTAGTCCAATGCATCTGCCTTGCCACTCAATAGCCATTTCTGCCCGGTGAAGGAGGGGATTGACAGTTCAGGCGGGCAATTTGGTCAGGTAATCTTTCGGTAGTGTATTGGCTCCCTGGGCAGGGCTAATGGCACTGGGCAGCAAAGAGTACTGCAGTGTTCCTGAGTGTTCTTATGCGCTTTAATCATTGGTTAGCCTGGGTAGTTTTCGGATTTGCGGAGCAAGTAACATACTGCTGGCTACTACCTATTACACGAGCTGGCAATAGAATATTATTTATTATAATTTTGATTATTCTACAAATAATCTATATATTTCTAACTATACTTACGCTTGTTCGTTTAGGTAGCACTTGTTCTTGTACTCTGACTTCCCACCCCTTATATGCGTCGTTCTCTACTAGTTGCTTCGTTTTCTATTCTGCTGGGTTTACCACTGGCTGCTACTGCTCAAACGTCTGGTCCAGCCGCTCAGTCAGCTACTGAGCGCATTGCGCTGGCTGCCCCAGCCGCGGCCGCTCCGGCCGCCCGCTTGAATTGCAACGAGAAATTTACGGGCCAGGTCCTGACGGAAGAGGGCCAACCGCTGATTGGAGCCACCGTCAGCATAGTGGGTAGCCGCTCGCCCTACATCACCAATTCGGAAGGGCGCTATATCATTCAGGAGCCGGTGTACCGTGGACAGGTGCTGCACGTTGCGGCGGCGGGCTACGTGGACCGCAACATTACGCTGACGAGCTGCGACCCTCAGGCAATAGGCCTGGAGCTGGCTGAAGGCACGCGCATTAAGCGCACGGGCAAGCGCGCCGGTCAGATTGTTCGTTTCGGCCAGGCTTACCGTCAGTAGTCCTTTTTCTGGCGAGCTACTCGCCCGGTTATTATTCAGCAAGGCCGCCCTCCCGGGGCGGCCTTGCGCTTTTTGCTACTCCCAACACCTCGGGGGAGCCGCGCCGGGCCTATACAGCCTGCAAGGCCCGGCCGCCAGACCAAAAGTCAACTACCTGTTTATCAGCCCGTATAGCAGTATTCTTTCCTGTATTTCATCCAACCACCTTTCCTATGAGCCAGAACGAGCATAACCGCACCCAGGTCCAGGCCGCCAACGACGGCACCGATACGCCCCGCCCCGAAAATGCCCACGGCGTGGCCGGGCAGCAGCAAGGCGCCGCCACCCAAACCACCGACAAGCCCAACGACACCAGCGGCCGCCACGGCGGCAACCACGGCAACGACGGCGGCCAGGCTACCCGCGACGCCAAGGGCAGCAGCCACCGCGGCGACGAGCCCAACGCGGAATCCAACAACACCGGCGGCGGCTCCGACAACGAGCGAAAAAACCAGACGAAGAACACCACCGCCGACAAATCGGACTATGGCAGCGGCAACGCCGCGCCCAGCGCCGCTAACGACGGGGGCAAAATCGACGACGCGAATAACCAGTAGCGGATAGGCCAGAAAGCTGTTATTCCGAAGCCCTGCGGTGTATGCCGCAGGGCTTTCTTATGCGGTGAACTGCATATCGGGTCGTTTTCAAGATTTATAAGGAACAAGTATTTTTTAACTTATTTAATATTTATTATAATTAAAACAACAAAAAAATTGCTTCGGGCAGAGAAAAATTTTAACTTAATACCACTGCCCCCGATAGACATCAGCTACAGAGCCTGAGCTTCTATCATCCACCTGCCAATCCCTGTTGCGCTGTTGTTACGCTCTGCTCCCGGGTGGGTGCCTCAGCGTGATTTCTACCTCATCTTTTCTGGCTAGGGATGGACCCGATTATTCACTCAGATGCTAGTGGTAGCGTCCTGGTTGTAGCGCCTCCTTCACTTCACAGGCAAGGCTTATTAAGCACGCTGCACGACCATTGGCCTGCCTTATCCGTCGGCGTCATGGCTGATAGCAGCCAGCTGCTTGTGCTTGTACGGCAGCAGTCCTACGCACTGCTGGTGCTCGATGGTAGCCTGCACAGCCCGCAACTGCCGGGCTTGCTCCAACAGCTGCACGGTATTCGTAGCGGCCAATCTACGCTGGTTCTTACGGGGCTTCGCCCGACTACGCACTTACGACAGCAGCTGCTGCAAGCCGGGGCCAGCGCCTTGCTTACTTACAATGCCCCGCCAGCTACGGTAGTAGCAACGGTAGCCGGGCTGTTGAGTAGCACAACCCATAGCATAAATACTGCGCCAGCTTTACCTCGTCGTGCTACTCCCCCTACCCCTTTCAGTCAGCGGGAGGTTGAAGTCCTACGACTGGTAATGGCTGACTGCTGCAACCAGGAAATAGCCGATAAGCTGTTCCTGAGCGTGCGCACGGTAGAGAGCCACCGCCGGGCCCTGCTGCAGAAGGCCGGGACGAAGACGCTGGTGGGCTTGGTAGTACAAGCCGTGCGGGAGAGATGGCTAGCTCTGACGTAGGATTCAGTGGTGGTACGGAAGGAAACAGAGCCTCGTGAGCCGATTTTTAGTGCACACTAACATCCAGCCCTATTTGCTCTGCGGCTATGGTTTTGCCATTTCTCTGGAGCCCCTATATCCGCTACTCAGCCTGCTCACGCCTTTATAGCGTTGCTTGCCAAGCTTGCCATGACACTGCTCTCTTTTGGCTTGAAATCCTGGTTGGGTTTATCGACGTGCGAAACGTGGGCCTTAAGCTAAGAAGGCCTAGCAACTGATTACCTCATCTTTTCGGGTTCTTTCAACATGAACGCTCTCATTATTCCTGATCAGGCCATTAAGCGCTACGGCAATGCACAAGGCAACATTTTGAAAGGTCATGGCCGCGAAAATGTGACGCTTCTGTTTGTCCGTTTTGGTGACTCTGCAAAAGCCAGACAGTGGATTAACCAGTTGGTTGAACAGAGTGGCCCCACCTTACCACGTATCGTTTCTACCGAGCAGCAGCTCCGGGAGCGGGAAAAGAGGCAGCAGGAGTATAGCTTCGATGTCGGGCTGTTTGCCACGCTCTCTTTCACAGCCGCAGGCCTCGGGTTTCTGGAAGTGCCAGCCGGGCAAATGCCCCAGGAAGCAGTTGATCAGGCTAGCTTCGGACGTAATGGGGCTTTTGCTGCCGGGATGCGCGCGGAGGCAACCCGCCGCAACCTGCACGACCCCGACCCAGCTGACTGGGATCCGGGCTGGTGGGCGTCTGGTACTGAGCCCAGTGCCTTACATGCACTACTCCTGTTGGCCGATGCAAATGCCGCGCGCCTGCAGCAGGCAGTAGCCGCCGTTAAGGAGCAACTACCTGGCTTCGAAATCAGGCTGATGGTAGAGGAGAACGGCCAGAGGCTGTTTGGCCAAAAAAGCGAAAAGCAAGAAAACAAGAAGAAGGAGAAGCAGGACATTGGATGCCAAGACAGAAGCGGAAGCAATAGGCATCAAAAAAATCCCCACCTGCAACCAAGTGGGGATTTTCTGTGCTAAAAGGCATTGCTTTTGATCAAATCCTACCCCAGGCTCCGGTACCGAACCCGCTTGGGCTCTACGTCGCCGAGGCGCTTGCGCTTGGCTTCTTCGTAGTCGGAGAAGTTGCCTTCGAACCACACTACCTGCGAGTCGCCCTCGAAGGCCAGGATGTGGGTAGCGAGGCGGTCAAGGAACCACCGGTCGTGGCTGATGATAACGGCGCACCCGGCGAAGTTCTCCAGCGCATCTTCCAGGGCCCGGATGGCATTCACGTCCAAGTCGTTGGTTGGTTCGTCGAGCAGGAGCAGGTTGGCGCCTTGCTTGAGGGTAGTAGCCAGGTGCACGCGGTTCCGCTCCCCACCCGACAGGGAGCCAACTTTCTTTTCCTGGTCGCCGCCGCGGAAGTTGAAGTTGCTCACGTAGGCGCGGGAGTTCACCTGCCGGCCGGCCAGCAGCATGGTTTCCGTGCCGCCCGAAATGGTTTCGAATACCGATTTGTTGGGGTCCAGGGTATCGTGCTGCTGATCTACATAGGCGGTTTGCACCGTGGGGCCCACCACGAACGTGCCGGCATCGGGTTCTACCTGGCCCGTGATGAGGCGGAACAGCGTGGTTTTACCGGCTCCGTTCGGGCCGATGATGCCCACAATGCCGCCCTGGGGCAGGTTGAACGACAGGTTCTCGAACAAGAGCTTGTCGCCGAAGGCTTTGGTCAGCCCTTCGGCTTCAATTACCTGGGCACCCAGGCGTGGGCCATCCGGGATGAACAGCTCCAGCTTCTGCTCTTTCTCGCGGGAGTCTTCGTTCACCAGCTTGTCGTAGCCGGCGAGGCGGGCCTTGCTCTTGGCTTGGCGGGCTTTCGGGGCCATGCGTACCCACTCCAGCTCGCGCTGCAGGGTTTTCTGGCGCTTGCTCTCGGTTTTCTCTTCCTGGGCCAGGCGCGAGGCCTTTTGCTCCAGCCAGCTGCTGTAGTTGCCCTTCCACGGAATGCCTTCGCCGCGGTCCAGCTCCAGAATCCAGCCGGCCACGTTGTCGAGGAAGTACCGGTCGTGAGTTACGGCTATTACGGTGCCTTTATACTGCTGCAGGTGCTGCTCCAGCCACAGCACGCTTTCGGCGTCGAGGTGGTTGGTAGGTTCGTCGAGCAGCAGTACGTCGGGCTCTTGCAGGAGCAGGCGGCAGAGGGCTACGCGGCGCTTTTCCCCACCCGAGAGGTTGCCAATAATGGCATCGGCCGGGGGCGTGCGCAGGGCGTCCATGGCGCGCTCCAGCTTGCTGTCGAGGTTCCAGGCGTCAAGCTGATCGAGGCGCTCCTGTACGGTGCCCTGGCGCTCCAGCAGCTTGTCGAAGTCGGCATCCTCGGCCCCGAAGGCCTCGTTGATTTCATCGAACTCCTTCAGTAGCGCTACCGTTTCGGCGGTGCCTTCCTGCACTACCTCCAGCACCGTTTTGGTGGGGTCGAGCTGGGGTTCCTGCTCGAGGTAGCCCACCGAGTAGCCCGGCGACCAGACCACGTCGCCCTGAATCTGCTTATCTACCCCGGCAATAATCTTGAGCAAAGAAGACTTACCCGAGCCGTTGAGGCCGAGTACGCCGATTTTGGCCCCGTAGAAAAACGAGAGGTAGATGTTTTTAAGAACCTGCTTCTGGGGAGGGAAGATCTTGCTTACCCCCGCCATGGAGAAAATAATGGTGGGTTGGTCGCTCATAAGTTGAGTTAGGAAAGTGCAGAATCAAGTGGGCCGAAGCCCGTACATACTGAGGCAGAGCGGTTACTTGAGCCGTGAGGGCGCCGGTGAGGTAGCTTGCGAGTTCAGCGGAGGTTTCTATTTTGCGCAGCAATACGGCAGCGGGCCGTATCGGCAGCCCGGTCCGGCAAGGGCCCGGCTGCTTTCTGAATTTCACGCGTAATAACCACACTCGCTGTCCGTTCGTAGCTTCTCCCGCGAGGAGCTACTACCCCGGCTCCGGCCGTTAACCCCTGGGTTAGCAGCCAGAATGCCAAAGGTAGGCAGCCCGCGCAAACATTCCGCAGGCAGGGCCAACCGGCGGAATTACCCGACAACTTGTAAACTTGTACAGCTTTTTGGCCTCAACTCCCGACCTCTCCACCTATTCGCTCCCCCGCTATCTGATTATGGAACAACAAGACCACTTGCTGGCCGAAGCCCGCCGTTATGGCTACATCGAGGGCGACCAGGTGTGGCTTCGCCCCTTATTGGATCTGCCCGCCCGTCAGGTGGGGCAGGTGAAGGAATCCGCTGATGCTTCCCTGATTTATTTCGCCCAACGCTTCAACCTCTTCCGTACCAAGGTCGAAGACCTGCTCCAGAAGATTGAGGAGTCGGACAACAAAGGCTCGTTTCTGATGAAGGCCCTGCACCTGAAGGAGCAGGTAGCGAGCTACGATGCCCTCGGCGACTTTGAGAGCCTGCACCGCCGCCTGACGGAGGCCGAAGAATCCATTAAGGTTACCATCAACCGCAACCGCGAGAAGAACCTGGCCACCAAAATCGGCCTGATTCAGGAAGCGGAAGCCCTGCACGACACCATCGACTGGCAGGGGGGTAGCGAGAAATTAAAGGACTTGCGCCAGGGCTGGATCAAGACCGGCCCCGTGGAGAAGCACCTCACCGACGAGCTGGAAACCCGTTTTCAGGCCGCCGTGGATGCTTTCTTCGCCCGTAAAAAGGAGTTCCTGGCCGAGAAAAAGGCCATGACCAACCGGGTGTACGACCGGTACAAGGAGCTGATTCATAAGTCCGAAGCCCTGCAGAACTCCACCGAGTTCGAGGAAACCACCCGCAAGCTCAAGCAGCTGCAGCAGGAGTGGAAGGAAATCGACGGCACCCTACCCCGCAAGCAGGCCAACGACCTCTGGACGCGGTTCCGGGCGGCGCACAACCACTTCTTTGAGCGCCTGAAGGTGCACATTGAAAGCAAGCGCCAGGAGCCGGCCACGGCGGGCGGCGGGGGCGGAGGCGAGGACAACCTCAGCCGCAAGCGGGCCCTGGTAGCCGAAGCCCAGGCCCTGCTGAATCAGCCCATGTCGCAGGCAGTGGCCCGCGCCAAGGAGCTGCAGGCGGCCTGGAAAAAGGTAGGCCCCGTGCGCGGCGAAGAATCTGACCGGGTGTGGGAGCAGTTTATTCTGGCCTGCGACAAAGTGTTTGAGATGAGCGCCCTGGAGCACTACATCCGCAAGCGCCAGCCCGCCGGCCCGGCCGAAAGCAACTCCCCCCGCGACCAGGCTAACCTGCGCATTCAGGCCCTGCGCGACTTCATTAAATTTGATAAGCAGGAGCAGGAAGTGCTGGAAGAAAACCTGGGCAAGCTCAACGACTCGCCCGGCAACGAGACCTTCCGGACCATGCTGCAGGGCAAAATCCGGGCGTTCGAGCGGAAAATCCGAACCAAGAACGAGCTGATTGCCATGTTTCAGCAGCGTATTACGGGTTAGCCCAACTTTACCGCATATTTTACGTTGTCGTCAGCAAAATGCAACCCTGAGTCGGTAAAGGTGTCATGCCTGAGCCGCCGGCCAGATTTTTGCTGATGGACCTTTACCTTTCGACCACTTTTTTTAGTAGCACACACGACTATGTACTGGACTCTGGAACTTGCTTCGTACCTGGAAGATGCCCCCTGGCCCGCCACCAAGGATGAGCTCATTGATTACTCTATCCGCTCGGGCGCCCCAATGGAGGTAGTAGAAAACCTGCAGGCTCTGGAGGATGACGGTCAGCCCTACGAGAACATTGAGGAAGTATGGCCGGATTACCCGACCAAAGAAGACTTCATGTTCAACGAGGACGAGTACTAGCAGGTAGAGTAGAGGTGAAGAGGTAATGCGGTGATTTATTCTTCATTACCAGACATCTGGCTTGACGGAAGATGAACCATACACCAGAACGATCTTCATCACCTCATTACCCTATTGCTGTTTACGATATGATTGCGGGGTATGGACAGCGCGTCCTGCTCCGCAATTTGCGTTTTACAGTGCCAGAGCCGGCCTTTGTGGCCATTGTCGGGCACAACGGCTGCGGCAAAACTACCCTCTTCCGGGCCCTGACGGGGCAGCTCCCCTACCAGGGCTCGGTGCAGGTACTGGGCCAGGAGTTGCGCACCTTGCAGCGGCCGGCAGCCAGCGGCCTGTTGGCTCACTTGCCCCAGCGGGGTAGTGTAGAGTTTTCGATTCCGGTGCGGGATCTGGTCGTAATGGGCCGCTTTCGCCACCACCACTTCCTGGGTGCTTATCAAACGCAGGACTACGCCCTGGCCGATGCGGCCCTGGCCCGCGTGGGGGCTGCGCATTTAGCCGAGCAGGATTTCACGGTGCTCTCGGGCGGGGAGCAGCAGTTGGTGTGGCTGGCCCAGCTGAGCCTGCAGGATGCCCGCCTTTACCTCCTCGACGAGCCCACCCAGCAGCTTGACGTGTACTACCGTCGTCGTGTTTTTGACCTACTGTATTCCTGGGTCACGGAGCAGCAGAGAACCATTCTCTGCATCACCCACGACCTCGACAACCTGGCGGCCCTACCCGCCGGTTACCTGCTCAACCTCTCCGCCCCTACCCCCGTCCTGGAGCGCCTAACCCCCGCTACCATCCGGGCCGCCCGCCAGTACCTGGAAAGCGAAGAAAGCCTGGCAGTAAGGCGGTGATATGGGGAGCGAGTAAGTGAGTGAATGAGTAACGTATGTCATGGCGAGGAGGCACGACGAAGCCACCCGTCCTGGCCGACGCCCTACCCCCTGAAACGTGACAACCCCTTGCTTCCAGCATAGAGGCAAGGGGTTGTTATTTCATCAGGCTTGTCACAAGAGAGAGAGGACGGATGGCTTCGTGCCTCGCCATGACATACGTCACTCATTCACCGCTTTCCTGGCTGCCCGCGCAGCACATGCCAGATGGAGCGCAGAAAGGGCCAGGGGGTCACGGAGTTCATGATCTGGAAGTTTTCCTTCCAGGTGGTGCGCTCGTCCAGAAAATCGAAGATGCGCTCCACTGGGTTTCTGCAGAATAGGTCGGTGAAGATGTCGCGCGTGATTTCGCCGCGACGCTGCATAATATCCAGCAGCAGGGTATCAAACAGGCGAAACTGCCACTTGTCCCCGGTGAGGTCCCGGGGGGGGTGGCCGGTGGCGGCCAGGCTTTCTACCAGCCGCGCCGAGTGGGCCTGAATGCGCTTGAAGGCGTAGCCGGTGCTGGGCTTGGCCCGCCCGGCCCGCACGCCCAGGTGAATGATTCCTGGCCCGGTACGCGGGGGGAGCGGGTGGTCGGTCATCGGAATGGCGCCCACTTCCTCGGCCGTTATCCGAAACGCGTTTACGCCCAGCTGCTCCCGCAGGTGGCGCCGGATTTCGGCCTCGTACTCGGCCTTGGGCAGCACCTGCCCCGAAAAGAGAGTGTACTCCACCAGGGCCCGGCGCTTGCTGAAGGGCAGCACGTATATGAAGCGGGGCTCCTGGTACTGCTCGCCCCGAAAGTCCATAAACTCCTGCGTGGCGGGGTCGAAGGCGTCGTGGTCGGTTTCCACTTCCCAACCCACAAAGTGCTGGAGCAGGTACCGGTGTTTATGGGGTTGCTGCAGCTCATGCAGCTTTGGCGGGCGACTATCAAAAGCATAGTGACCGGTAAACTGCTCGCCGGTTGGAGTAGTGGCGCGTACGCCGCCCGCTGGCAGGTTTTCGAGGGTAGCAACGGGGGCAGCTACCCGGGTAAACTGCGGGTTGTTTGCCAGGGCCGCGTGCACGAACTGATAAAAATCCAGGCCCCGGATCATCTTATACCGATGGCGCCGCAGCGCAAATACCCGCTCAAACTGGGGGCTCCGGAAGGCTAGCTGCTGCCACTCGTGCGCCACAATTTCGTCGAAAAGCATGGGCTCATCGGTCCAGAACGACCAGGTCCGGTCGTTCTGGTCCTTGGCCTCGGGTTCCAGCAGCAGCACCCGCTTGCCAGCCAGCCGGGGCTCCTGGCTGAGGTGGTAGGCCAGGCTCAGGCCGGCTGCCCCGCCGCCCACAATCAGGTAGTCGAAATCAGAAGAAGCATCCATACAAAAGCGGCGACTCAGGTAGAGCCGCCGCGCCAAGATAACCCGGAAAACCTGGGGCCGCCGGTTTAGCTGGACAGAGACGTTAGGGCACCGGCCAAATCCCGGACGGCATCGCGCACGTCGAAGTCTAGCTGGGCGCTGAAGTGCTGGCGGCCGTGCAGGATGTGCACGCGGGAGTGCAAGCGCTCCACCCACAGCCGTTCGTTGTCCTGGTAGCCGGAGGTGTAAGGGTCGTCGTCGGAGAGCAGCACCATGAGCTTGTCCTCGGGAATCAGCGCCCGGGCCGCCTCGTAGTTAATGGGGGCCTGCATCCAGTTCAGAATGTCCTGCCAGGGGCTATCCACCGAAAACCAGCCGGCCACGCACAGCACGCCGCCCACCTGCTTGGTTCCGGGGTGCTGCTCGGCCAGGCGGGCCAGGTAGTGCAGAATAGCTAGGCAACCTACGCTGTGGCCTACCAGGTACACGTGCGAACCTACTTTGGCGGGCGGCAGCACGGTCATTAAATAATCTACGGCTTGCTCAATGACGGGCAAATCCCAGGCGGGCATGGGCAGGGTCTGCACGTTATACTCCACACCGTCTTCTGGCGCCACGGCGCGCAGCTGCTCTTCCAGCCACGGGTACCAGTCGTGGTGCGGAGCGCCTGCCCAGCGCGGTACAATGATGATGTCTTTACGGGTGGTAGTGGTGGGGTTGGGCATACCGGGGTGCGAGAATTGAATTAACAGTTCCGTAATGTAGGTACTGTAATTTGTATCTATCAATGATTGTAAGACTATATTTTTAAGCATAGCGATAAAAAACCCCTGGCTTCTGCTCGGAAGAAGAAACCAGGGGCCAAGGATCCGGACTGCGGCGGGCTTAGAAGTTGGGCGAGAGCAGATATTTGCTGTAGAAATCGTCGATGATTTTTACCGCCGACTCGGCATCGTCCACCAGTTGCACCAGGTTCATGTCCTCGGGCGAAATGTTGTGCTCGTCTTCCAGCATCACCTGCTGAATCCAGTCGAACATGCCCTGCCAGTAGCGCGTGCCTACCAGTACAATGGGGAAGCGGCCGATTTTCTTGGTCTGAATCAGGGTAATAGCCTCGAATAGCTCGTCTAAGGTGCCGAAACCGCCGGGCATGCCAATGAAGCCCTGGGCGTACTTCACGAACATCACCTTCCGCACGAAGAAGTAGTCGAAGTTAATCACCTTATCGGGGTCGATGTAGGCGTTGTGGAACTGCTCGAAGGGCAGCTCAATGTTCAGGCCCACCGACTTACCGCCCTCCGAGTGGGCGCCCTTGTTGCCGGCCTCCATAATGCCGGGGCCACCGCCGGTAATTACGCCATAGCCGTGGCGCACCAGCTTGGCCGCAATTTCCTCGGCCATCTGGTAGTAGGGGTTGTCGGGCTTGGTGCGGGCCGAGCCGAAGATGGACACGCAGGGCCCGATCTTGGTCATCTTCTCGAAACCCTCCACGAACTCGGCCATCACCTTAAAGATCTGCCAGGAGTCGGCAATCTTAATCTCGTTCCAGTCCTTATCCACGAAAGCTTTGCGGATGCGCTGCTCGTCGTCGAGCTGCACGGTCCGCTCGCCGTGGGTTTGCTCGCGGATGTCACTGATGGTCTTAACCTTATTGTCGTTGACGTTGGGCTGAACGATGGTCTGGCCGCTGCCGGCATTCAGCACCTGGTCGGCTGCTTTGGTTCTACTGGTTTTTTTGAGCTTCGACATAACAAGCTACGCTAAAAAGGGCGCGGGTAGCCGGCTGGCCCACAGGCCGCCGACCAAGGTGGGAATGAATCCGGGCCCGGGTAAAAAATGAAGAAAAGGGCAAAAAGAAAGCCGCCCCCACGGAAGAAAGGGCGACCCAAGGTAGCGGCTGGCAAGTTAACAATTTGTTAACATCAAGTTAAGAATAGTGAGGCAGTGAATGGTGAAGAGGTGAATCGTGACAAGTGACACGTCACGCCGAGCGCAGCCGAGGAATCTCACTCGGCTGACGTCCGAACAGCATAGCAACGAAGCGGTAGAGATGCTTCGACTCTGCTCAGCATGACATCTACCTTGGCAACGTCAGCACCCAAGATTCCTCGCTGCGCTCGGCATGACGTGCTGACTAGTCACTTGTCACGATTCACCTCCTCACCTCTTCACCCCATCACTTTACTTCGCCCGAATAGCAATAACGGGGTCGAGGTTGGCGGCCAGCACAGCGGGAATGATGCCGGCCAGCACCCCAATCACCACCGACACGGTGAGCCCCAGGGAGATGTTACTCCAGGACAAGAGCAGGGGTAGGGTTTCCTGCGGAATTAGCGTAATCAGCCACACCAGGAAAATACCGGCGGCACCGCCCAGCAGGCACAGGAACACGGCCTCGAACAGAAACTGGAACAGCACGAAGTAGTTTTTGGCCCCCAACGACTTCTGAATTCCAATGATGTTGGTGCGCTCCTTCACCGATACGAACATGATGTTGGCAATGCCGAAGCCGCCCACCAGCATGGCAAACGACCCTATGACGGCACCAGCAATACCGATAATGGAAAACAGCTTGCCAACCATGTTGCCAAGCATTTCGGGGCGATTGAGGGCGAAGTTGTCTTCCTCTCGCGGACGTAGGCTGCGGATATTGCGCATGAGCCCGCGCATCTCCGACTCCAGATCCAGCAGACCTTCGTCTTCCTCTTTGCCCTTCACGGCGATGGTAGGCGTAATGCCAAAGCCGTTGCCCGTACTCAGGGTAAATATTTTGGTGAAGGTTTCGAAGGGAATAACTACGTTGTTGTCGTTGCTGGGCGTGTCAAGCAGCTTCTTGCCTTCCTTCTGCACTACCCCAACTACCGTGAAGCGCTGACCCTTGGCCTTGAACTCGCGCCCTATGGCTGTGCTGTTCGGAAACAGGTTGGAGGCAATATCCGCCCCGATGATGGCCACGTTGCGCGCCGACTCAACCTCGCGCTGGGTGAAGTAGCGCCCCTCGGCAATGGGCAGGTCAGAAACCTTCCGGAAATCGTAGCTGACGCCCTGCAGGGCAATGCTTTCCATGCTGTTGTTGCCGGCCCGCAAGGTGTTGCCGCCGGCGCTGGCAAACACGGCCACGCCCCGGTTATTGTCGCTCAGACTTTTCCGCAGGTCATTGTACTCGCGCACCGTGGGCACGGGCCGCCCGAAGTATTTCCACCAGGGGTAGTCCGGCTGGTCGAAGGTCCAGGGCATTTTCATCACGTAAATCACCTTGTCGCCCACAAAGCTCATGCTTTGGCGCACGTTGGCCTCCAATGAGTCAACGACGGTAAATACAGCAATGATGGCGAAGATGCCCACCGTTACGCCCAGCAGGGACAAAATGGTGCGCAGCAGGTTGGCTTTCAGGGCTTGCCACGCAAAACGGAAACTTTCCAGGGTCAGACGCAGCGCTTTCATGCGGGAAGGGGTTCGGCCATGGACGTAGCAGGGGCAATAAGCAGATTTCGGGCGAAAAATAACGATTTATTCGACGTAGGTCCGTACTTTTGCGGTTCGATTTTTTTCTTAGGTTCCCCTCCTATTGCCCTGTCCGGCCCATGAAACTGTCTGAGTTCAAATTTGACTTGCCCGAAAGCCTGCTGGCACAGCACCCCGCCAAAAACCGCGACGAGTCGCGCCTGATGGTGCTGCACCGCGACAGTGGCAAGATTGAGCACCGCGTGTTCAAGGATATTATTGAGTATTTCACGGACGGCGACGTGTTCGTGGTTAATGATACCAAAGTATTTCCGGCCCGCCTCTACGGCAACAAGGAAAAAACCGGCGCTCAGATTGAGGTGTTTCTACTGCGCGAGCTGAACAAGGAAATTCACCTGTGGGACGTGCTTGTGGATCCCGCCCGCAAAATCCGGGTAGGCAACAAGCTGTACTTCGGCGAGTCGGACATGGTAGCCGAGGTAATTGACAACACCACTTCGCGCGGCCGTACCATCAAGTTCTTGTTTGATGGCTCGGATGAGGAGTTCTATAAGGCCCTGCACGACCTGGGCGAAACCCCGATTCCGAAAGAATTCATTTCCCGCGAAACGGAAGCCGCCGACAAGGAGCGTTACCAAACGATTTACGCCAAGCACACCGGCGCTGTAGCCGCCCCTTCGGCTGGCCTGCACTTCACCCGCGAGGTAATGAAGCGCCTGGAAATCAAAGGCGTTGATGTGGTGCCGGTAACCCTGCACGTAGGCCTGGGTACGTTCCGCCCCGTGGATGTGGAAGACCTGACCAAGCACAAGATGGACTCCGAGAACTTCATCGTGCCGGCTGATTCGGCAGCAGTAGTAAACCGGGCCCTGGATGCCAAGAAGCGGGTGTGTGCCGTGGGTACTACCTCCATGCGCGCCATGGAGTCGTCGGTATCGGCTCACTCTCGCCTGAAGCCCACGGAAGGCTGGACCGATAAGTTCATCTTCCCCCCCTACGATTTCAAAATCTCCAACGCGCTGCTCACCAACTTCCACACCCCGGAGAGCACGCTGATGATGATGGCCTCGGCTTTTGCCGGCCACGAGCTGCTGATTGAAGCGTATCAGACGGCCATCAAGGAGAAATATAAGTTTTTCAGCTACGGCGACGCCATGCTGATTCTGTAAACCAGACCGGCCCCCTGCCCACCGGAGTAAAAAAGCCCTAGTACCTTGCGGTACCAGGGCTTTTTTGTGTCCTGACTACTGCATATGACCTCTGCTGATACTTCTCCGACTGTATTCTCCGCGCCCCGGTTTGCTATTCTGGTGGCCGGGGGCAGCGGCTCCCGCATGGGCGCCGACCGCCCCAAGCAGTTCCTGCTGCTGGCCGGTGAGCCAGTGCTGCTGCACACGCTGCGCCGCTTCGCCGATCCGGCGCTGGGCGTGCAGCAGTGCGTGCTTGTGCTACCCCCCGATCAGTTTGAAACCTGGCAGCAGCTCTGCGCGGAGCATGCCATTACCCTGCCCCATACGGTTGTGGCGGGCGGCGCTACCCGCTGGGCCTCGGTGCGCAACGGGCTGGCGGCTTTGAGCAGCCCCGAGGGGGTAGTAGCCGTGCACGACGGCGTACGCCCCCTCACGCCTGTCAGCGTCATTGTGGCTGCATATCAGGCCGCTCAGGCCCACGGAGCCGCCATTGCGGCCGTCGTGCCCAAGGACTCGGTACGGAGCCTGAGCCAGCAGGGCTCCTATGCCCTCGACCGGTCACGGCTGCGTCTCGTCCAGACGCCTCAGTGCTTTGAAATCGGGCTGCTGCGCCGGGCCTACCAGCTGCCGGAGCTGCCTACCTTCACCGACGACGCCAGCGTGGTGGAAGACCTGCACCCGATTCAGCTGGTAGCCGGCGACTACCGCAACCTGAAAATTACCACCCCCGAGGATTTGCTTTTGGCGGAAGCCATTCTGGCCAACAGCCCGCCGCAGTAGCCTACCCATACGGGCCGCTTACAGTCCCCGGCCCAACCGAATGGTGCGGGTGACGCCGTTGCTGGTGATGGTAGCCAGGTTGTCGCAGGCCTGGGTGCCGGTGGGGTCGTAGTTCAGCAGCAGTTCCTTTTCCTTAGCGGTCAGAATTTTAACGGTGCCGGCCACAAAGGTGCGGGCGCAACCTGCCTGTATTTTCTTAAGCAGCGGCTGCTCAATGGTAGCCGAGTAGCTTCCCCCCTTGCGGTTGGTGCCGCTGGCCTGCCCCGTTACGCTATACTCGTCGTCGAGGATGGTGCGGGTACCGAAACCGGCCGTGCGGGTGTACTGGCGCTCCGAGGTCCAGGAGTGAGTGCCGGCGGCGGTGGTTACGCTGGCATTCTGCACCTGCAGCTTCCAGGAGCCATTGCCCAGATTGGTGAGTGTGCGGGTGCCGGTATGCCTATTATCGTTACGGAAGTAGTCTATCAGCGTAATAGTAACGGTAGCGCCGGCTTGCCGGTAGGGCCCGCTGAATGCGGCCACCACCTTACCGCGGCGTGCCACCCCGTTGGGGCCCAGACAGTTGACGGAACCGAAGTCGAGGGTAAGGGTACGGGTAGCCGCCTCATAGGTGCGCGTGAAGCAGTTGCCGGCTACGCGGGCCAGGTCGGCGGGCTCGGCGGCGGGGCTGGCCGCCACGGCCGCATCGGCAGGCGAGCCGGCTTCCACCAAGTCAGTAAGGGCCGCGTTTTCCTCGTCGGCCAGGCTTTGGTCCTCGGCCGACGCAGCCACGTCGGCGGCGGCGGCCTGGGGATCAGTCGATTTGGAGCAGGCACCGGTGAGCAGGGCCAGGCTGGCCAAGGTGGCCAGCCCTAGCGGGCGTAGTACAGCAGCATTCATGGGGCAAAAGCAGAGAAGGGTGAGAAGAAATTTGGCAGTTGGAGCTGCTGCCGAAGCCAGAGTTTAATTGGAGCGGGAACTTTTTTCTGAAAGCTGAATCCCAACCTGGGCTACTGATGCGCGTATAGCCATGCAAACCGTTTTGCACCGGGCAATCTTCTGACTTTATGCTGCTTCCCCTTCGATTATATGTGCTGCTTCTGGCTCCCCTGGCGGTAGCCTGCTCGGCTAAAGAAAACAGCAAAGACCCTGTTTTCAGCGCCAAGTTCCAGAACGAGAAGCGCATTGGGGAAGAAAATATCACCAAGCGCCAGCTGCGCGATGCTGAGTTTCTGGTGGAAGCGGCCAGCCAGAAAATGGAGCTGCTTGAAATCAGCCAGATTGCCCAGCGCAAAGCTACTTCCCCCGATACCCGCTACGTGGCCCAGAACGCTATTGCCCAGCTTTCGGCCCGGCTGCAGGAGCTGAAAACCTTGGCTCAGCAGAAAAACCGGGCCCTACCTACTGGTTTGGGCGAAAGCCAGGCCCAGGAAGTAGGCGAGCTGACGGCCCTGAATGGCCCGGCCTTCGACCAGAAATACGCGGAAATGCTCAGCAGCCTCACGGATAAGACCGTAGACGCCTACGAGGATATGGCGGATGAGGCCTACGACGGGGACATCCGGGCACTGGCCGCGCGCCAGCTACCCGCCCTGAAAGATCAACACACTGCGGGGGAAGCCCTGCAGGATAAGCTGAAGCCGTAAGGTCATTCCTGCTTTCTTTCATTCTTTTCCATACTCATGAAATTCCGATTCCTTCCCTTCCTGACCTTGGCGGCGGGCCTGCTGCTGGGCAGCTGCAATAACGCCGAAAAACGCACCGACGGCACCGCCGGCGAAGCCGTGAGCGACATGGATAAAGCCGCCGAAGATGGTGGCGTACAAGCCGATGCCGTGGTTATCGACAACAACGCCGGCCCAACCGTTACGGCCAACGCCGACTCGGCCGTAGCTGCTGATTCAACCGGCGCTGACCGCTAGGTTACCGCCTACCTCCCGCTCCGGGCCCGGATCTGCCTGGAATTCTTCTTTCCACTCTCACAACCCTTTCCAATGAAACGTATTCTTTTATCTGCTGCCTGCGTTGGCCTGCTAGGCCTGGGCGCTTGCGGCAACTCGGGCAATGAATCTGCCGCCGCTGGCGATACGACTGCAACTGCCGGTGCTGCGGGCAGCGACACGGCTATGGCGTCTTCCGGCACCATGCCTTCATCTGACACCTCCTCAACGGGTATGGCAACGGAAGGCCCCACGGCCCCTCACGCCACCGATCCGGAATTTATGATGTCGGCGGCTCACAGCGACCAGAACGAGATTCAGCTCAGCAAGCTGGCGCTGGAGAAAGGTGTAACGGGCATGGCAAAGGACCACGCCAACAAAATGATTACCGACCACACCAAGTCCACGGCTGATCTGAAGCCGATTGCCCAGAAAAAGGGCGTGACGCTGCCCACCGATATGGACGCGGAGCACAAAGCCATTGCCGCGCAAATGAAGGAGCTTTCGGGCAAGGAGTTTGAGCAGAAGTACATGGAGCAAATGGCCATGGACCACCAGAAAACGGTGAACACCATGGTAGCTCACCAGAAGATGACCCAAGACGCGGATCTGCAGGGCTTCATCACGAAAACTCTGCCGGTAGTACAGGCTCACCTAACCATGTTCAAGCAGCATTCTTCTATGGCTGCCTCTAACGGGAACATGTAGGCGTATGCTTATCAACAAAAAAGCCGCTGCTTTGTGAAGCAGCGGCTTTTTTGTTGATGGACTACCCTATGATGAAACGCTAGGCCGCCTTATCAGGCTTTTCCTCGGCGTACTTGCTGGTGCGCAGCTCCTCGGCCAGGAAGCGGCTGGTGTGCCCTTTGCCCGACTTGGCTACCTGCTCCGGCGTACCCTGGGCCACAATGGTACCGCCACCCGCGCCGCCCTCGGGCCCAATGTCGATAATGTGGTCGGCTACCTTAATCAGGTCGAGGTTGTGCTCGATGATGAGGACCGTGTTGCCCTTGTCGGCGAGCTTGTGCAGAACGAGGGCCAGGTGGTTGATGTCCTCGAAGTGCAGGCCGGTGGTGGGCTCGTCGAGGATGTAGAAGGTCTTGCCGGTGTCCTTCTTGCTTAGCTCGGTGGCCAGCTTCACGCGCTGGGCCTCGCCGCCCGAAAGCGTGGTGGCTTGCTGGCCCAGAGTGAGGTAACCCAGGCCTACCTCATTCAGGGTCTGAATCTTGCGCAGGATGCGGGGCTGGAACTCGAAGAACTCCACAGCCTTTTCCACCGTCATATCCAGCACATCGGTGATGGACTTGCCTTTGAAGCGCACCTCCAGGGTTTCGCGGTTGTAGCGGCGGCCTTTGCAGGTTTCGCAGGGCACGTGCACGTCAGGCAGGAAGTTCATTTCGATGGTGCGCATGCCGGCGCCCTCGCAGGTTTCGCAGCGCCCGCCCTTCACGTTGAAGGAGAAGCGTCCCGGCCCGTACCCCCGAATTTTGGCCTCGGGCAGGGAAGCAAACAGCTGCCGGATTTCGGTGAACACGCCGGTGTACGTAGCCGGGTTGGAGCGCGGCGTACGCCCAATCGGCGACTGGTCCACCTCAATCACTTTATCAATGAAGTCCAGGCCTTCGATACCGGCGTAGGGTAGCGGCTCGCGCTTGGCGTTGAAGAAGTGCTGGTTGAGGATGGGGTAGAGCGTATCGTGAATCAGGCTCGACTTGCCCGAGCCCGACACGCCCGTGACGGCAATGAGCTTGCCCAACGGAAACTTGGCCGTCACGTTCTTGAGGTTGTGGCCTTTAGCCCCTTTCAGCACCAGCTCGTTGCCTTCGCCGGCCCGCTTTTTCCTGCGCAGCTCAATGTGCTTCTGCCCGCTGAGGTACTGCGAGGTAAGAGAGCCGGAGTTGAAGATTTCCGTGGGCGTACCCTCGGCTACAATCTGCCCGCCGTGGATGCCCGCGCCGGGGCCGATGTCCAGCACATAGTCGGCGTGCAGAATCATATCCTTGTCGTGCTCCACCACGATGACGGAGTTGCCCAGGTCGCGCAGGTGCTGCAGAGCCTTGATCAGGCGCTCGTTGTCGCGCTGGTGCAGACCGATGCTGGGCTCGTCCATGATGTAGAGTACGCCCACCAGCTGGGTGCCGATTTGAGTAGCCAAGCGGATGCGCTGCGACTCGCCGCCCGAGAGCGTACGCACGGAGCGGTGCAGGTTCAGGTAGTCGAGGCCCACTTCCAGCAGGAAGCCGATGCGCTTGCGGATTTCCTTCAGCAGCTCGCGCGCAATCAGGTTCTGGCGCTCCGAGAGGCGGTCTTCCAGCCCCTCAAACCAGCCGGCTAGCTCGTTCAAGTCCAGCACCGACAGCTCCCCTATGTGCTTGCCGTCAATCTTGAAGTGCAGGCTTTCCTTTTTGAGGCGGTAGCCGTGGCACTCGGGGCACTCCTGGGCCTGGGTGTACTGCTGAATCCACTCCCGGATGTTTTCCGAGTCGGATTCCATCTGGCGGCGCAGGAAGGGAATGATTCCCTCAAAGGGCTCCACGTAATTAGCCTTCTTGGGGTCGGCGTCCTCATCCTCGGGCACGCCGTGCAGCAGGCGCTCCACCAGGTCCTGGGGCAGCTTCTCGATGGGCGTGCTCAGGCTGGCCTTGTGCTTTTTTACGATGAGGCTGAGCTGCTGGAAAATCCAGATGTCGCGGTACTCGCCCAGGGGCGCAATACCACCGCGACTGATACTCAGCTTCTTATCCGGCATCACCGATTCTTCCGTGATTTCCTGCACTTCACCCAGGCCGTTGCAGGTAGGGCAAGCGCCGTAGGGCGAGTTGAAGGAGAAGGTGTTGGGCGCCGGGTCATCGTAGGCAATGCCGGTGGCCGGGTCCATCAGGAAACGAGAGAAGAACTGGGTGTTATCCTTCTTCTTATCCGGGTCCAGTACCAGCATCGTGCCCTTGCCCTGGGTCAGGGCATTCTGCACCGAGCCGCTAAGCCGGAATCGGTCTTCCTCCTTCACCACCAGCCGGTCAATCACAATTTCGATGTCGTGGATTTTGTAGCGGTCCACCTGCATCTTGGGCGTAATGTCGAGCAGCTCCCCATCCACGCGCACCTTCGTGAAGCCCAGCTTGGCGATCTGCTGGAACAGCTCCCGGTAGTGGCCCTTGCGGCCCTTCACTACCGGGGCCAGCACCACCAGCTTGCGGCTATCGTACTCTTTCAGAATGTAGTTGATGATCTGGTCGTCGCTCTGCCGGATCATCTTCTGGCCCGTAGCGTAGCTGAACGCCTCGGCGGTACGGGCATAGAGCAGGCGCAGGAAGTCGTAAATCTCGGTAATGGTGCCGACGGTAGAGCGGGGGTTGCGCGAGGTGGTTTTCTGCTCAATGCTGATAACCGGCGACAAGCCCTCAATCTTGTCCACGTCGGGCCGCTCCAGCCCACCCATGAAGGAGCGCGCGTAGGCCGAGAAGGTTTCCATGTAGCGGCGCTGGCCTTCGGCGTAAATCGTATCGAAGGCCAACGACGATTTGCCCGAGCCCGAAATGCCGGTAAACACCACCAGCCGCCCGCGCGGAATCTGGATGGAAACGTTTTTGAGGTTGTGCTCCCGGGCCCCGTACACTTCAATATAAGGCGCTTCCAGGTCGGCAGGACCGGTGAGCTGGCCGGTTACCCGGCTTTCCAGCACGGCTTCGGCTACCTCTTCCAGGCGCGGCACGGCCTGGACAGCAGCGGTCGTGTGACGGTCGGCGTTATCAGCTACGGCAGCAGCGGCTTTGCGGGCCTTAGCGGGGGTAGGCGCCGGGGTGTCAGAAGCTTTGGTCTTTGCCGCTTTGGCCGGGCGGGCAGCTTTAGGGGCGGCCGCAGGTTTGCTGGCAGCGGGAGGAGAAACAGAAGCGGCAGTTGTTTTTTTAGCCATGCAGCAGCGAAGCGGATAAGTCTGCGAAGGTACGCAAATCAGGGCCCAACGGCCACCCCGAATAGCTTATTTGCCAAGCCTGTTAGCGGAATGTGGCCGGCCCCGAGAAGCGGGCAGATGGGCTGTAACACGCAGCGGCGGGGAAATGTCCCGAATAGGAATAAACTTCTTTTAAACCCTACCCCCGGTTTTCGTCTAAACCATAAATTATGGTGCGGCTTTTGCCTTTACGCCAGCATCTCCCCTTTTGCTTGTTGCTCTTATGAAAACCTTGCTCAAAACTGGCCTTATGATGGCGCTGGGGCTGCTGCTCTACAGCAACCGCGCGCAGGCCCAGGTACAGATTCAGGTGAACGCGCCCTACTGGGGCCCGGCCGTTGGCCCGAACGTGCAGTACTACTACATCCCGGAAATAGATGGCTACTACGATTTGTACTCGCAGATGTACGTATTCTTCGATCCGGTGTACGGAGCCTGGGTTAGCTCGCCGGTATTACCGCGGGCCTATGCCTCCTACGATCCGCGCTTTTTCCACCCGGTAGTGGTGCAGTACGTGGGCCGTCAGCCCTGGGGCTACCTGCGCGACCACCGCGCCTACTGCAACCGGTGGGGAGTGCAGCCGGGCCGGTACTACGGTGCTAACTGGCCCGGCCGGGGCTACGTGGTAGCTCCACGACCCAACTATGGTCCCGGTGGCTACTACAACGGACGCCCCTACCCCCACAACGGCTACGCCCAGCGCGACTACCGGGATAACCGTGACTACCGGGGTAATTATGGTGGAGGCTATGACGGCCGCCGCGACGATAACCGCAACTACGGCGGCTACAACGGCCGGGATGATAACCGCGGCGGCAACGACCGATATGAAAATCGGGGCAATGACCGAGGTAACTACAATGGTCCTGGTAACCAAGGCAGCCCGCCACCGCAAAGCCCCGGCAACTCTGGCGGTGGCCGTGGCCGCAGCCGGATGATGTAGCCAGTCCTGCCTTATTAAAAAGCCATCTACTGTTTGGTAGAAGGCTTTTTTAATGCTCTGCCTGTCGGATTTAACCCAACTGCAGGCATTTACATGGCAGGCATTACAGCAGGGCGTACAAAGAGACTTGGCCTTGTTCTTGCCCCGCGGTTTATTCCTTCGTTTTTCATCCTAACCCCCTTAGCTATGTCTCCGCGTCTTATATCAGTTTTCTCAGGCTTGGCACTTGCTGCTCTTACCGGTCTGGCTCAGGCGGCCCAGGCTCAGGTAACCATCAACGTAAATCCGCCCTCGTGGGGCCCGGCGGTTCCGGCCGGCACCCAATACTATTACATTCCAGAGGTAGGCGGTTATTACGACTTGCGCGACCAGCGCTACGTGGTGCAGCGCGAGGGCAAATGGACCCGGATGGCTTCCCTCAACGGGTATTCTACCAGCTCATTTCACCCCGTGGTGGTGGATTATGTTGGGGCGCAGCCCTGGGTACAGATCAGGCGCCACCGGCAACTATATCCGGCCAGCCTGCCGCCGGGCCAAGTAAAACGGCTGGAAAGCGGCAAGGGCCTCCCCCCTGGTCAGGCGAAGAAGCTGGGCTACGGGGGCCACGGCGGTGGTAACGGCAAGGGAAAAGGAAACGGCAAGCACTAAGGGCGCCTCGGCTGCGTGATGCCGAAAAAATCACCCGGCCCGCCGGGTGATTTTTTTGTTCTATCTGGCGGCAAGTGCGCCTGCGAGCCTGGGCGCAGCCAGTGAAAGAGAAACCGTAACAGGGCTTCCTGTCGTATTCCTACGGATTAGGCTCATCTTTTTATTGTTCAATTCGTTTCGCTTGCTATGTCCGCTGCTCAGTACCTCCTTCACCGCAGCCTGCCCGCCGAGCTGCAACTGCTACTAGGCGAAGGTCGCCGCTGCCTGCTGGTGTACCGCACGCCGGGCACTTCGGCCGAGTTTAGTGTGCGGGGTCAGCTGCTGGGCGTGCTGCGCCGGGGCCAGACGGACTACCTGCGCCTGGCCAGTGGTTGCGAGTTGCGCCTCGACTGGCTGGTAGCCGTGAACGGGCACCGGCTGGCTGCGTAGGCCTCATCTTTGAGCAGGCTTTTGACGTAGGAAAGATGCACTTATTTCTACCCCTCATGCCCGACGCCAACTACCGCCCCATCAGCTGCTCCTTCTACGACGAGCTGGAAGCCCGCGCCACCACCGGCCAGCCCTGCACCCTCACCTACCGCACCCAACCCGACACGCCGCCCAGTACCTACCACGGCACCATCCAGGACCTGTACATTAAGGACAAGGTAGAATACCTACGCCTGCACGACGGCTTCGAGCTGCGGCTGGATGCGCTGGTAGCTGTAGATGATAAGGAGCTGCGGAATTATTGTTAACAAACGTCGTAATAGCATAAAAGCAGCAACGGCCGCCTCATACGAAGCGGCCGTTGTGGTAAGCACTATCAGACAAAATCCGTCTGAATCCGTGATTTAAAACTCCGCGCTTTTCGGGAAGCGGGGGAAGGGAATCACGTCGCGGATGTTGGCCATGCCGGTGACGAACAGCACCAGACGCTCGAAGCCCAGGCCGAAGCCCGAGTGAGGCGCCGTGCCGTACTTGCGCAGCTCCAGGTACCACCACAGCTCGTGCTCGGGAATGTTCATTTCGGCCATGCGCTGGGTGAGCTTTTCGAGGCTTTCCTCCCGCTCCGAGCCGCCGATGATTTCGCCGATGCCGGGGAAAAGTACGTCCATGGCCCGCACGGTTTTGCCGTCGTCGTTGAGCTTCATGTAGAAGGCCTTGATATCCTTGGGGTAGTTGGTCAGGATAACCGGCTTCTTGAAGTGCTTCTCTACCAGGTAGCGCTCATGCTCACTCTGCAGGTCGGTGCCCCAGTCCACGGGAAACTCAAACTTCTGCTTGGCCGACTTCAGGATTTCCACGGCCTCGGTGTAGTTCAGGCGCTGAAAGTCGTTGTCCACCACAAACTGCAGGCGGTTCAAAAGCTCCTTGTCGTACTGCTCGTTGAGGAACTTGAGGTCGTCCTGGCAGTTGTCGAGGGCGTAGCGCACCAGGTAGCGGAGGAAATCCTCCGCCAGGTCCATGTTGTCCTGCAGGTCGTTGAAGGCTACTTCCGGCTCAATCATCCAGAACTCGGCCAGGTGGCGGGCCGTGTTGGAGTTTTCGGCCCGGAACGTGGGCCCGAAGGTATAGACCTTACCCAGCGCCATGGCCGCAATTTCGCCTTCCAGCTGCCCCGAAACCGTGAGGTTGGTTTGCTTACCGAAGAAGTCCTGCTTGTAGTCCACTCCCGATTTGTCCTCGGTCAGAGGCGGGTTCTGGTCGGGCAGGGTGGTTACGCGGAACATCTGGCCCGCGCCCTCAGCGTCGGAGCCCGTGATGATGGGCGTATGCACGTAGTAGAAGCCCCGGTCGTTGAAGAACTGATGCACGGCAAAAGCCATGGCGTGCCGAATGCGCAGCACGGCCCCAAATGTGTTGGTGCGGGGGCGCAGGTGGGCAATTTCGCGCAGAAACTCCAGGGAGTGCCCCTTCTTCTGCAGGGGGTAGGTAGCCGGGTCAGCGGAGCCGTACACGGTAATGTCCGAGGCCTGGATTTCCACCGTCTGCCCTTTGCCCTGCGAGGCTACCAGCCGGCCGCGCACCTGCACGGCGGCGCCGTTTTCTACCCCATCCGCCTTCAATTTCTCCTCCGGAAACTGCTCGGCATTGGCTACCACCTGAATGGAATTGAAGCCGGAGCCGTCGTTCACGGCAATAAACTGCACGTACTTGTTGCCGCGGCGGGTGCGCACCCAGCCTTTTACCAGCACTTCGCGGTCCAGCTCGGTGCTGCGGAGCAAATCCTGCACGCTGGTTTTTCGGAGGTCGGACATGGGAAGGTTGTTCTTCTAAAAGGTAAATCTTGTAAGAATGACAAAGGTAGAAGATTTGGTAGCGCAAAGCAGCCGGTTTCTGCGCGAAGGCCCGCAGCACCCGCCATCGGCTTGGGGCCCCGGCGCCGCGAGGCACCGCAACCAGAACTCTACCCTGCTTCTGCCCCAACTTTTTCCGCTAAACCCAAGTACAGAAAGGCCTATATTTGGCCTAATCACCCCGTTTCCAAACCGGCGGGGCGTACGCGTTTTGGAGTATGCAACGACTGGACATGAAACAGCTTCTCTCCCAGAAGCTGTCACCGCAACAAATTCAATTTATTAAGCTGCTGCAGATTCCCACTGCCGAGCTGGAAGCCCGCATCAAGGAGGAGCTGGAAGCAAACCCGGCCCTGGAGGAAGGCGACGAGCCGGATGAGGAATTTGAAGACCAGGACCGCGACGACGATTCCGGCGACTCGGACGAGGACTTCGACAACGACCCGGATGCGGAGTTCGACAACCCGGACAACACGCTTGATGAAGACTTTGACAGCGGCCAGAGTGAGGAGCAGCCGGAAATAGAGCTGCCCGGCAAAGAGGAGCCCGCCGACGTGAAGGAGGGCTCCGATAATGAGGACCTGGACCTGAGCGACTACCTGCACGACGACGAAATTGCGGGCTACAAAATGCAGGGCGACGGTCCCGGCGAGGACGAGGACGACCGGGAAATGCCCCTGGCCGATACCAGCGGTTCGCTGATAGACTCCCTGCTTGACCAACTGGGCTTCGCCAACCTCGACGAGAAGCAGGAAGCCATTGGCCGCCAGCTGATTGGCTCCATTGACGGCGACGGGTATATCCGCCGCGACTTGTCGGCCATTGCCAACGACCTGGCGTTTTCCCAGAATATTGAGGCCTCGGTGCCGGAAATTGAGGGCGTGCTGCACGTTATCCAGTCGTTTGATCCGGCCGGCATTGCCGCCCGCGACCTGCAGGAGTGCCTGCTGCTGCAGCTGGAGCGCCGCCCCCAGGACGAAGCCACCGAGCACGCCGAGCGCATCCTCCACGAAACCTTCGACGAGTTTACCAAGAAGCACTACCCCCGCATTCAGCAGAAGCTGGACCTGGAGGACGACGAGCTAAAGGAAGCCATTGCCCTGATTCTCAAGCTCAATCCTAAGCCCGGCGGCACCGGTCCGGTGGGCCTGGGCAAGGTGCAATACATTGTGCCGGATTTCATCCTGACCCACGACAACGGACAGTTCAACCTGACCCTGAACTCGCGCAACGCCCCGGATTTGCGCGTATCGCCGGCTTACACCGAGATGTTCCGGGCCTACGACAAGGCCTCGAAGAAGGACAAAAAAATGAAGGAGGCCGTCACCTTCGTCAAGCAGAAGCTGGACTCGGCCAAGTGGTTTATTGATGCCATCCGGCAACGCCAGAACACGCTCCTGCGCACCATGGACGCCATTGTACGCTACCAGACCGAGTTTTTTGCCGAAGGCGACGAGAGCAAGCTGCGGCCCATGATTCTGAAGGACATAGCCCAGGAAATTGGCATGGACATCAGCACCGTGAGCCGGGTGGCCAACTCCAAATCGGTGCAGACGGAGTTCGGCATCTACCCGCTCAAATACTTCTTCTCCGAAGGCATTGCCACCGACTCGGGCGAGGACGCCTCCAGCCGGGAAGTCAAGCACATCCTGAAGGAAATCATTGAGGGCGAGCAGAAAAATAAGCCTCTCTCCGACGATAAGCTGGAAAAAATGCTCAACGCCCGCGGCTACAACATTGCCCGCCGCACCGTAGCCAAGTACCGCGAGCAGCTGAATATTCCGGTGGCTCGCCTGCGCAAAGAGCTGTAAGCAATTCGTTCTACCCCACAAAAACCAGCCAAGCCCCCGGCAGCGTACGCTTCGGGGGCTTGGCTGGTTTTTGTGGGGTAGTAGTGAAGAAGGCACGTTGGATGCGCCAGAAAACCTAACTGCTTCACCGGCTACTTATAAATTTTTGTTATACTATTTCACCACGTCTGTGCAGATACCAACTATATCATTAGCTTTGAGAACATTACCTCGCTCTGCCCATAGCGGCATCTCTATTGTACCCTACTGCTTGTGTGTTCCGTGTTGCTATCCCACTAGAGTCTTTGGCTGACCTGTGTGATCATAGTGCGCGGAAACAATCTTAGTGTCTCATTCACCCTTTATCTTTTTTATATGTCCAACTATTTTCGTTCTACTCGGCGCTTCGCCCTGCTCACCTCCTGCGGCCTGCTTCTGGCTAGCACCGCCTGCCAAAAAGAAACAGGCGTTTCCCCTTCCCCAATGGCATCCGCAATTTCTCAGGATGCAAAAGGCTCCAAGGAGCCTAAGAATAAAGGCAGGTATCTGTCTTTTGCCACTAGCGCAGACTTTTTGGAGATGGCTGCATAACTCGATAAGCTAGGAGCGGGAGAAACTACCGAGAACCACTTAGAAAAGTGGGAAAAAAAGTACGGTTTTCACTCCTTACGGTCTCAATACGCGAAAAAGCAAAAGCAGAAGGAGGAGCGGCAAAAGGCTGCTGCTGGGGTAACCGCTCTACGTATGCCGGTGGAAGAAGAGGAGCCGGTTGAGCCCTACTTTGAGCCTTATGCCGAACCTTCCGGTGAAGGCCTAATCATTGAGGATGATTATTTCGCCGCTATGCTTTCACCGGAAGGCACTGTAGAAATTGCGGGCAGAATCTTCCACATTGATTTAGCGAACAACATCATCTCCTACATTCCATCTACTCAGGCAGCTTCTTACGATCAGTTTGTCGTAGCCCCGCCTACTGTAGAGAGCAGCATTCATTATTTCAACCTGAACGAAGATGTATTTGGCCTACTGGAAGCAGGCGACCAAGGCTCTAGCTTCGGCGCGGACTTTAGGGGCACCACCCGAATTGGCTCTGGAATAGGTTGTGGCGAGAGTGCCGATAGAGACAAGGACGATGATCATCAGAATTACGCCAAGGACAGGCGCCTACATTGTAAGATAGTGTACCAACCTCTCGGAATATATCATTCTATGGTAGCTAAAGCCAGTCACCAGAAGAAAACATGGTATGGAGCTTGGCTCGGTTCGCCTACCACCATCTATATTTTACCGAACACTGGTGCATACTGGCAACCTATGTGCGAGACGTACATTGAGTCTGACCTAAATTCTTATAACAATATTAATGCTCCTTATTTCGGCAACGAAACTGGTGATCATAATACTGGTACTTTAATTCCATGAAAGGTGTTAAGCGTTTTAAGGGGGACGTAAAATTCAAAGTAGGACAATATCTTACTCGCACTTACAGCATCCAGAATAAATGGTAGATATAAAGTACGGCAGCTGTCAGAAATAACAGCTGCCGTACTTTATACATAAACATAAAACCAAATGAGGTGTTTGTTTCTTACGTATTTCGCTTGGATGGTATTGACAACAGCTGTTCATGGGCAAAGTAAGTTATATCTAGATTTGAAGGCTGGCGCTAACTATACCTTTGCAGAAGGTGCATATTTTGGTAAAGGAACAAGACCTTTCAAAGCGTATAGCTCTCTGAGCTTTGATGAGCAGGGGGTTGCCATGCTTCGTTTGCAAGTGAGAGAAAACTGGGGCATTAGTGCAGGCTATAGTGGCAGCACATTAGGTTGGGCTTATAGTTTAAAGGTACCCGATAAGTATACAGTAAATCCATTTGAAGGTGAGCGGCGCGGCCATAGTACGGGCAGGTATATGCACCAGTTTCCTCTTTTATTCAGTAAACGAATCAGCGAGTACAATATCAAGGAGATTGATACTGTTCGCCATACTTATCTAGCTAGTTTCCGCCTGGATATAGTATTGGGTTCGGGCTTGAATTGGAATACACGTAATTGCTCAGGATGTGGGCAGTTAAATAGTGGCTCTTTAGCCTATGATACCATTGACTTCTCTCAGAGAATAATTAATAAACAAAGCTTTGGTACTTTTATCATAGGAGGCATAACCGCCAGATTTTACCGACTAAATAAAGAACGGCTGAATTTAAGCATATATTATACTCAAGGCTTGACCGATATGCTACTCGTGCCGGTTGAGTATCGGTATAATTCGCAACGGGGCAGTACTACGCTGCACGTACGCGGCTCTGGTTTTAGTGCCACGTTAGGCGTGCCAATTAGACTTAAAACGTTTAAGAACGCCGTAGTTCGTGGCGGGGGGTAGAGTGTGCTTGAAAACTTAGAGCGGTCATGCTTACTTCAGGTGGCACTACCCCATAGAACCAGACGAGCCCTCGTTAGCGTAGCTTCGGGGGCTCGTCTGGTTCTATGGGGGGTAGTGCTACCGCACTCCGAAGCCGCGGGCTGCTGTATCTTCGTTGGCTTCTGCCTTAGTTCCGCCTACTTGTGACGCGTAGTTTTGCCACGGCCCTCTCGGCGGTGTTTCATCCGCTGCTGGTGCCGTTTTACCTGTTTTACACCGTCTGCTACCAGTTGCCGGGGGTGCTGCTGCTACCCGCCCTGCCCGACCGGTGGCTGGTGCTGGCCGTGGTGGGGGGCTTCACGTTTGCGCTACCTTCCCTGGGGGCGGCCTTACTGGTGAAACTGGGCCTGGTAGATTCCCTGGAAATGCCCCTGCGGCAGCAGCGCGCCCTCCCCTTGCTGCTGGCCGCTACCAGCTTTGGAGCAGCGGCGTGGCTGCTGCACCGACCAGGCCTGTTTGATGCACTGCTTTACCAGATGATGACCGGCATGACCCTGGCCGTGTTTCTAACGTTTCTGATTACGCTACGCTGGAAAATTTCGGCCCACGGGGTGGGCATGGGCGGGGCAGCGGGCTTTCTGGCGCTGCTCCACCTCGGCGGAACCTCCGGCGGGCCCGGGGTGTGGTGGCTGGCCGGCGCGGTGGTAACGGCCGGCGCGGTAGGTAGCGCCCGCCTGGCCCTGAATGCGCACACCCCTGCTCAGGTATGGGCGGGCCTGGCACTGGGCGCCAGCCTGGTACTGGGCTGCGGCGCGGGCCTGGCCTTGGCCTAGCCCGGATTCATTGCTATCTTTCCTATACCAACCGGCACTCCGTTGATGTGGCGCGCTTGTCTTGTCTGTCAGTTGGTTAGTTGGTTTTTCTGAAGCTTTTCTGAATTCGCCGCCCTATGTCCACTTCCGATTCAACTACTGCCACGGCGACCCTGGCCGACCAGCTGGCGCAGGAGCGCCGGGAACGGATGGCGGCCGAGCAACAGGTGCAGGCCCTGCGCCGCCACTTGGCCGCCACCCAGCGGGTAGTAACCCGCCTGACGGGCAGCATCACGCGCCTCACCCAAAACCTGCGGGTAGCGGTACTGGTAGTGCACCAGAATGGCAAAGTGGTGCTACTGAACCAGGAATTCTGCGACCTGCTGGGCCTGGACGATGCCCAGCCCGGTATGCAGGAGCAACCCGCCGAGCCCCTGCTGGAGGCGCTGATCCAACAGTCGGCGCGGCCCGAAAACACCCGTCAGGAGCTGGAAAACCTGCGTTTCGCTAATCAGCGCACCCTGGGAGCCGATGTGGAGCTGGCCGACAGTACGGTGCTGGAAATGGACTTCATTCCGCTCAGCGGCCAGGATGACCTGGTGCCGGCTGGCTACATGCTCTCCTTCCGCGACGTCACGCAGGCGCGCCGGGCCGAGCAGTATCTGAACTCTCTGTCCCGCATTCCGGGCCAGAACCCCAACCCCGTGCTGCGCCTGCACGCCAATGGCCGGGTGCTCTATGCCAACCCGGCCGCTGAGCAGCTGCGCCAAGAGTACGTAGCGCCCGAGCATGATCCGGCGTTTTCCCAGCATCTGTACCAGGCGGCTACCGAGGCCCTGGCGGCAGGCCTGCCAACCCAAAGCGAGGTAGGCCACGCCGACCGGTGCTTTCAGCTGGCCATTGTGCCGTTCGTGAATGATCAGTACGTAAACCTCTATTTCACTGATATTACCCAGGTAAAAGACGCGGAAAAGCGCCTGGTAGAGCAGCAGGAGTTCTATGAAACGGTACTCAACCAGCTGCCCGCCGATGTGGCCGTGTTCGACACCGAGCACCGCTACCAGTTCGTGAACCCGGCGGCCCTGCGGGAACCTGGCCTGCGCGAGTGGATTATCGGCCGCACCGATTTCGAGTACCTTGCTCACTGGGGCCGCCCCCTGGACCTGGCCCACCGGCGGCGGGCCATTTTCCAGCGCGCTGTGCAGCAGCGCAGCGTGGTGGCCTGGGAAGAAACCCTGGAAACCCCCGAGGGTCCGCGCCTGTCGTTGCGCCATATGCAGCCGGTTTTCAGCTCCGAAGGCGACTTGCGGATGGTTATCGGGTACGGCCTGGATATTACCGAGCGCCACGAGGCCGAAGAGAAGGTACGCCGCAGCGAAGCCCGCCTGCAGGAGCAGCAAAACTTTGTGCAGCAGGTAGTAAACACTACCCCCATTGTGCTGTGGGTGTGCAATACCGAGGGGCAGATTCAGTTCTCCAACCAAGCCTTCGAGGACCTGATCAGTACCGGCGCCCACCGCTACACCGACTCCAGCGACCCCCACGACCCCGTAGCGGCCGAGAAATGGGCCCACGAGCAAAGCATCCTGCACGTACTGAAATCGGGGCAGGAAATAGCCTACGAAAGCTCCTTTACCCAGCTCGACGGCACCGTGCGCTACTTCCAGACGGTGGTGCGCCCCCTGCCCCGCACCGATGGCAGCATCAACGTCATGGGCGTCAGCACCGACATCACCGAAATCAAGCAGACGGGCAACACCCTGGAGCGCACGGCCAAGCAGTACCGCGACCTGATGCACTACTCCCAGGCCCTGATCTGCACCCATGATCTGGAAGGAGTTGTTCTATCGGTAAACCCGGCCGCGGCCCAGCTGGTGGGGGTAGTACCCGAGCTGCTGGTGGGGCGCACCCTCTACGATGTGCTCACCCCCGATCTGCACCCGCAGCTGGGGGTGTACCTGGCCCAGGCGCGTCAGCAACAGGAGTTGACCGGCCTGATGACCCTTCGGGGCCCCGACGGCCGCCCGCACCACCTGATGTACAATAACTACCGCGTACAGGAGCCCGGCGAGCTGCCCTACGTTATTGCCTACGGTCAGGAAATTACGGAGCGCATTCAGGCCGAGCAGGAGCTGCTGCGGGCCAAGGAAGCCGCCGAAAATACGGCCCGGGCCAAGGAAAACTTCCTGGCCAACATGAGCCACGAAATCCGCACGCCCATCAACGGTATTCTGGGCATGGCCGGCCTGCTGGCCAAAACGCCTCTGGCCCCTACCCAGCAGGAGCACCTGCGGGTGCTGCGTAACTCCGGCCGCCACCTGCTCACGGTTATCAACGACGTGCTGGACGTGGCCAAAATTGAGGCCGGCAAGCTGGAGCTGGAGCAGATGGCCTTCGATTTAAACCAGTCCATTCAGGATGCGGTGCAAAGCCTAGCGTTCCGGGCCGAGGAGAAAGGCATCGGCTTCCGGCTGGAGCTAATGCCCCTCCCCCACCCCGTGGTTATCGGCGACCCGGGCCGCATCAACCAGATTCTGCTTAATCTGCTCAGCAACGCCGTTAAGTTCACCACCCACGGCGAGGTAGTCCTGGCCTCGCGCCTGCTGCGGGACACGGACGCCGAGCTGGCGCTGGAATTTCAGGTGCGTGACACGGGCATTGGGATTCCGGCCGACAAGCTGGAATCGGTTTTCGAGAGCTTCTCGCAGGCCTACGCCGATATTTCACGCCGCTTCGGGGGCACGGGCCTGGGCCTGACCATCAGCCGGAGCCTGGTGCTGCAGCTGGGCGGGCAGATGTGGGTAGAAAGTGAGCTGAACCACGGCAGCACTTTCTTCTTTTCCCTGACCCTGCCCAAGGCCCAGCACCCGCTGCCCGAGCCTACCCTGCTGCCCCCACCCGACTACCGCCGCCTGCGGGGCAAACGGGTGCTGCTGGTGGAGGACCACCCCGTAAACCAGCAGCTGGCCATGCTGATTCTGGAAGGCTGGGAGGTGGAAACCCACGTGGCCTCCGACGGCAACGAGGCCCTCGACCAGCTGGAAGCCCGCCTCTACGACGTGGTGCTCATGGACATTCAGATGCCCGGCCTCAGCGGCCTCGACGTGACCCGCCGCCTGCGCCAGCACCCCGACCCGCTGCGCGCCGCTACCCCCGTTATTGCCCTCACGGCCAACGTGATGCGCTCCGACGACGAAACCTACCGGGCAGCCGGGCTGGATTACCTTTCCAAGCCGTTCGAGGAAGATGACCTGTTTCGGAAGCTGGAAGCCAACCTGCGCCCGGTGCCGGCCGACGAGCTGGAAGCCGCCGCGCCTACCCTCCTCGCCGGGCCCCAAGTCAGCCTTCCGCCCGCACCGGAGGCTGCCCCTGCTGGTCCGGCTGCGGCCTCTTTGTTCGACCTGACTTTGCTGCGCGACACGGCCCACGGCAGCACTATCTTCATGCAGAAAATCATTGGCTCATTCCGGGCGCACACGCCGGTAGCCGTGGCTCAGCTCCGCGAGGCGGCCGCGGCCGGCGACTGGCTGGCGGTGGGGCTGGTGGTGCACAAGCTCCGGCCCTCGCTGCAGTTGCTCGGCATTCAGGGCCCCCAGGAGGCGGTGGCGATGCTAGAGCCTCTATCCCGCCTCCCCCCCGACCTTGCGGGCCTGCCGCCGGTAGCTGAGTTGCTGCCCGCGGCCCACAACCTGGCTACTGTGCTGGAAGCCGCCGTAGAGCAACTCGCTAACGCCCATATTGAGTAACCAAGCCGCCGACACGAACAGCTTGCCCCGCAGCACTTTCTGAACTGTTTCGGGAAGTGCTGCGGGGCAAGCTGTTATGGAAAGAAGTCTAGCGAGCTTAGATGCGGTTAAGCTTGCGAAAGAAGGCCTCCTGGTAGGATTTGCCGATGGGTACGTGGTTGCCGCCGGGCACTACGGCCGCCCCGTCCTCGATGGCCTCAATGCGCCGCATATTCAGGATGTAGGAGCGGTGCACCCGCACGAAATGGTCGAAGGGCAGGCGCGCGTCCAGGGCCTTCATGGTGGTATAAACGATGTACTTTTGCTTGTCCGTGACGATAATCACGTAGTCCGACAGGGCCTCGATGTAGAGCACTTCATCGAAGTTGATGCGCACCATCTTGTTATTCACCTTCACGAACAAGTCGTTATCGGGGGGAGCCGTTGGAGCTGCGGCCGGACTGCCAGCGGCGGTAGCCGGGGTAGCATGCTGCTGCAGGGCCCGCTGCACGGCCCGGCTGAAGCGGGCGTAATCGAAGGGCTTGACGAGGTAGTCGGTTACGCGCAGGTCAAAGGCATCGACGGCAAAATCCTCGTGCGCCGTGGTCAGAATGACAATGGGCGGATCGGAGAGGACGCGCAACAGGTCGAGCCCGTTGAGCTGGGGCATCTGCACATCCAGAAAGAGCACATCCACTTTGTTGCCCGCCCGGAAGTAGTTCAGGCCCTGCAAAGCATCATCAAGGGAGGTAACCAGCTGCAGCGAGTCGGTAAGGGAAATATAGTGCTCCAGCGTCAGCCGGTTGATTTCTTCGTCATCAATAATAGCACAGGTCAGGACAGGAACAGTAGCCATACGGAGCGGAACGGAGGGCGGAAAGGGTAAGTCGGAACGGGTGGGGCAGCTGCCTGCTAACTGGCTGAATGGGCCCGCTAAACAAGCATTGCAGTTTTTAACTGAGTAGCTAAACTACTCTACTTCGGGTAGGCAACCAAGTTAATTATATGGAACAAAATGTATTATCTCATTTTTGGACGCAGAGCAAACGGCTTCTGGAGTGGCCGGCTTCCCCGTGCCTTCCAAACGCATGGTGTTGCCGGCCGCTACCCCCTACCCTTCCCAAAACAGGATACCTCCCGTAGCTACCGCCGCCGGTCCGCCCCGTGCTGTGCCTCAGGCCCGCGCGGCCATTTCGGCGGCTACCAGCTGTTGCACCTCGGGCCGCTGGTAGTCTTCCTCGGTCTGGATGTGGGGCATCAGGCATTGCATAATCTGCTCCTGGGCCTGCCCGTTGGCCAAGGCCTCAGCGTAAGGAAGGTGCGAAAACGTCACCTGCGAATACAGGGGTAGCCACTTGTCGGGGTACTGGGTTGAAATCTTGCTTTCAATCTTCTTCTGAAGCAGAAACCGGGGGTCGGCTACCCGGTCGCGCATTTCCTCGAAGTTGTATACTGCCAAGTCAGCCATGGCATCGGCGTTGGGCTTGCGCTGCTGCTGAAACTCCCGGAAAATCACGTTCCAGTCGCGGCCGTGGCGGGTAAGCAGTTCGTGTAGGGCTGTGCAATCCTCAAAGCCGGCGTTCATGCCCTGCCCGTAAAACGGAACAATAGCATGGGCGGCATCCCCGAGCAGCAGCACGGCATCGTGGTAGGTCCAGGGGTAGCAGCGCACGGTAACCAGCGAGCTGGTGGGGTTTTCAAAGAATTCGGTTTCCAGCTCCGGCATCAGGGGCACGGCATCCGGAAACACGTCCTCGAAGAAGGCGCGCACGTGAGCCGGAGTTTGCAGGGCCTCGAAGGAAACAGGGCCTTCGAACGGAAAAAACAGGGTGCAGTTAAAGGAGCCGTCGAGGTTAGGCAGGGCAATCATCATGTACTGGCCCCGGGGCCAGATGTGCAGCGCGTGCTTTTCCAGGGCCCACTCGCCGCCGGAGGCCGCGGCAATGGTCAGTTCCTTATAGCCGTAGTCCAGGTAGTGCTGGGAGTAGTTGAACCGCTCGGTGCGCTGCATGGCGCCACGCACCGCTGAGTACGCCCCATCCACCCCAAACAGCCGCCGGAAAGGCACCGTCCGGCTCTCGCCCCGCTCCGTATCCAGCATTTCTACTATCTGCTGGCGCAGATCTACGCGCTGGCACTGCTGGTTGAAGGCTACCCGGATGCGCGGATTCTGCTCCACCAGATCCAGCATGCGGCGGTTGAGGCCCGCGCGCGACACCGAGTAGATGGCCTGGCCCTCCTGGCCGTAGGGCTGGTAGGTGAGCTGGCCGTGGGGGTCGTGCATCATGCGCCCGTGCATGGCAATGGCCACATCCCGCACCGAGTCAGCAATGCCTACCCCCTCCAGCGCCCGCCACCCCCGGTCCGACAAGGCCAGGTTGATAGAGCGGGCCTCCACCGGGCCGGCCTTCCGGATATCGGGGCGGCGCTCAAACATTTCTACTGCGTGGCCGTGCTGGGCCAGGTAAAGCGCCAGCAGGGAGCCCACCAGCCCGCCGCCCATAATGGTCAGGAGTTCAGTTTCTGCGGTGGGGGAAGCAAAATCGGCCATGGGTACGCGGAGCTAAGCAGTAAGAAGTAGCAATTGGAACAACGAAAGTAACCGATTCCGTCGGCATCAGTTGGCCGAGGAAAATACCAGGTTCAGGAGGGGTAGCCGGGTAGTTGACCGTAAGAGGGCCCTGTTGTAACAGACCAGACCTTTACTTTGAACTTTGGAAAGATTACCGGGCGCGAGGCCCGCCTATATCGCCTATCCTGCTTGCCGTATGTCAGCCGTTCTATCCTTATGCCGCCCTCACCAGGAGCAGCCCGCACGCCTACCTGCCGGCGCAGTACGCACCCTGACAGAATCCAAACCCATGGCAGCAACCTTAGCCCGGACTAACCAGCTACCAAACGTGGAACCTGCGCAAAGTGCGACGCGAAAACTAAATATTTTTCACGTTGGAGGTTACTTAATAGGCGACGAAAATTGCCTATACCTGTACGGGCCGCCCGATTTGCGCTACTGACGTGTGCTTCGGCCCAGTACGCAGGCACTCTACTTCAGCAACCTGAACTTTCATTTGTTCAATTCCCTACTGACAATAATCATCCGGCTTTCAATCCTTCTCGGGTAGGATATTAGGCATGCACACAATACATTTGTGGCCTTTTCTACCTAGGAGAGGTAGTTTTTCATTTTTGCAGTTTTTTATTATGGGAAAACCTTACCGTTTTCTATTTTTCTTCCTCTTTCTTTTTTTGTGCAGTGCCACAGCAAGCCTAGCGCAGGAGCTGGGCGCCATAGCAGGGAGCGTACAGAATGAGGCAGGGAGCCCCATGCCAGGGGCCACCATCTTTATTCGGGGTACTTTTATTGGCACCAGCACCGACCGGGACGGCAAGTTCAACCTGCGTGCTGACTTCAGCGGGGGGCCTGTGGTATTGTCCGTATCGTTTGTAGGCTACGAAAGCCGCGACGTGACGCTCAGCCAGCCGGATAATACCGTGATGGTGCAGTTGAAGCTGAACCCCACCCAAACCAACGAGGTAATTGCTTCGGCTTCGCGGGTAGAGGAAGGCATTCTGCAGGCGCCGGTAACGGTAGAGAAAGTAACCTCGCAGCAGATTCTGCGCCTGCCTCCGCCCGACGTGCAGGTGGGCCTGAATCAGTTCAAGGGCATTGACGTGAACAGCACGAGCATGATTATGAACTCGCTGAGCACGCGCGGGTTTAACTCGGCTAAGTCGGAGCGCCTGATTCAGCTCACGGATTACTTTGATACTCAGTCGCCCTCGCTGAACATCAACACGGGTAACCTAACGGGCCTGCCCGAGCTGGACATTGAAAGCATTGAGATTATTCACGGTCCGGCCTCGGCGCTGTACGGCGCTAACGCCTTTAACGGGGTGCTGCTGCAAAACTCCAAGGACCCCTTCGTGAGCGAAGGCCTGAGCGTGCGCCTGCGCGGCGGGGAGCGGAGCTTCTTTGACGGGCAGGTACGCTACGCCCAGAAAATTGGCGACAAGTTCGCCTTCAAAGTAACCGGCGCCTACCTGACGGCCAACGACTGGCTGGCCAGCAACTATTCGGCTACCAGCAAGCAAGTACAGTCCAACAACAACGCCCAGGGCTCCTCGCTGGGCTACGATGCCGTGAACCGCTATGGCGATGTGGACGGCTACACCTTCGCGGCCAACTTCCCCTTCCCGGAGGTCCGCAACAAAACCGTATTCATGCCGGGCTTTGAGGAAAAGACCCTGGTAGGGAATGACGGCCGGGCCAAGTCGCTGAAGATTCACCCTTCGGTATCCTACCTGCTTACCAGCAGCATCAAGCTGACGGCCGGCGCCAACTACAACCGCGGCACGGCCAGCTACCAGAGCACCAGCCGCTACCGCTTCAAGGATTTCGGCACGAACCAGTACCACGGCGAAATTAAGGGCGAGCGGTGGTTTGTGCGGGGCCAGTCCATTCAGGACTTTGGCGGCAACTCCTACGACCTGACCTTCCTGGGTAACTTTATCCAGACCTCGCCCATTGCCGGCGGTAACACCACTACTACCTACGCTCAGCGCTACTACGGTACCTACGTGAACACCTACGTAGGGGCCCGCACGGCCGGCCAGACCGATGCTCAGGCGCAGGCCGCCGCCAAGGCCGCCGCCGACCCGCTGCAGCTGGATCCCACCAGCGCCGAGTTCAGTGCCCTGCGCAAGCAGATTATCAACGATGCTACCGTGGGCCGGGGCGCCCGCCTTAACCCCAGCTCCCTGCTCAACGAGGGCAACGCCCAGTACAACTTGAAGCTCGGCGAAACGGCCGATCTGATTGTGGGTGCGGCTTACCGCAAGTTCCGGCTGGGTTCCCAGGGCAACCTGTTCTCTGACACTGATGGCCGGATTCAGAACCACGAGCTGGGCGGCTACGCGCAGCTGACCAAGAAATTTCTGCAGGAACGCCTGAAGCTGGCCCTGGCCGGCCGGATTGATGGCTTCAAGAACTTCGACCCCGCCTTCTCGCCCCGCGCCTCCCTGGTGTACTCGGCGGGCAGCCAGCGCCAGCACAACTTCCGCACTACCTATGGCCGGGCATTCCGCTCGCCTACCCAGCTCGACCAGTACGTGCGGCTGGACCTGGGCCGGGTGCTGCTGCTGGGCAACGTGGACAATGGCTTCCAGGGCTACAGCATTACCACCGGCCGGAACGTGGACGTGGCGCCCCTGCAGCTGGAGCGCCTGAGCAGCTATGAAATTGGCTATAAAGGCGCCCTGACGCCGAAGCTGGTACTGGACCTCGACTACTACCGCAACTACTATAACGACTTCATCGGGGCCCAGCGCTTCGTAGGTAGCGCCGACGGCACCCGACCCGAAACCCTAGCCGCCGGTCGGGTGCTGCAGGTGTGGACCAATGCGGATCAGGAAGTGCGTACCCAAGGCATGGCCGTGGGCCTGACCTACGCGGCTGCTTCGTTCCTGAACCTGGCGGCCAACTACTCGCTGAACGTACAGGACCGCAGCGACGTGCAGAACGCCGAGTTCCAGACGTACTTCAACACACCTAAGCACAAGTATAACGTGGGCGCCAACGGCACGGTGCTTAACCGCGTGAGCTACGCCCTGAACTATCGTTGGGCCCAGGGCCACGAGTACGGCCTGCCGTTCGCCGTAGGCCAGCTGACGGACTACAGCTCGACGGATGCTTACCTGGGCTATACCCTCTCGCAGCTGGGCCTCACGCTGCAAACAGGAGCATCCAACCTCTTCAATGCCAACAATATTCAGGTGTACGGCGGTCCTCAGATTGGCCGGCTGGTGTACCTGGGGCTGCAACTGGAGGTAAAGTAAACCTCGCTGACAGTTCAGGTTGTCTGAAAGCCGCTTTCCTCAAGGAAGGCGGCTTTTTACATTCCAGCCAGGAGCTGTCCCAGGCAGTAGCTTCAGGCAGGAGAAGCAGTGGGCAGTAGTGAGCAGCGCTGGCAGCAACGGCGCGCTGCCTGCCAATTCCTGAGCCGGCTATGAAGTCATCTTTCCAGAATTGGGATGCTTTCCAAGCAAGGGAATAGTAATTCTGGCTTTGGCCCCGCCAAATGTGATGTTGACCCCTATAGGTGCCTGATTCAGCGAAAAGCTCAACCGTAGTACTATAAGCAGCGGTAGGTTTGCGGTCCTTTTAGGACACACCGCGAATTACCACATGAAACCTCTCTATCCGTCTGTTTTGGCGGCTTTGCTACTGCCGCCCCTGGCGGCTACCCACGCCTTTGCCACCCGTCCCGAGTTGCCCGCCTCTGTTGGCGCCGCTCCTGATCCAGCCGAACGTTCCGTGTCCGGGCAAGTGCTGACGGATAGCGGCGAGCCGTTGCCGGGGGCTACGGTTTTTATCAAGGGCAGCTTTATTGGCACCAGCACGGACCAATTTGGGAAGTTTGTGCTCAATGCCAATTTTGAAAACGGGCCCGTTACGCTGGTCTTTTCCTACGTGGGCTTTGATAGCCGCGAGATTACGCTGCAGGCGCCGGAGCTGGCCCTGAACGTGGGACTTTCGCCCAGTGCTACCCTGCTGAACGAAACGGTCGTTTCGGCCTCCCGCGTGGAAGAAAATATCCTGCGCGCGCCCGTTACCATCGACAAGCTCTCGACGCGCCAGATCGAGAAAATCACTACCCCCGAAATTCTCAGCGGCCTGGGCCAGCTGAAAGGGCTCGATGTCAGCTCGGCCTCCATGCTGTTTACCAGCGTCAGCACCCGCGGCTTTAACACGGCCAAATCGGAGCGCGTGATTCAGCTGGTAGATTACATGGACACCCAGCTGCCTTCCCTGAACCTGAGCCCTGGCAACCTGGTGGGCATTCCGGAGCTCGACATGGAAAGCATTGAAATCATCCATGGCCCGGCTTCGGCCCTGTACGGCTCCAACGCCCTGAGCGGGGTTATCCTGTTCAACTCCAAGGACCCGTTCGTGTACGAGGGCCTGAGTGTGCGCCTGCGCGGCGGCGAGCGAAACCTGCTGGATGGGCAGGTGCGCTTTGCCAAGAAGCTAACCGACAAGCTGGCTTTCAAGGTAAACGCCAGTGCTTTCCGGGCCAACGACTGGATTGCCGACAATATGGAAGCTACCCGCAGTTCGGCCAACCCGCAAGGCTCCCCGCTGGGCTACAACGCCGTGAATCGCTACGGCGAGCAGAGCTACACCTACACGCCGCTGCAACAGCTGCCCGGCGGTACCAGCCAGGAGCTGTACGGCAAAACCGTGTATATGCCCGGCTTCACGGAGCAGCAGCTGATTCGGGAAGACAACCGCACCTCGTCTTACCGTGCGCAGGGCGCTCTTTCGTACCTGCTACGCGACGATTTGAAGCTGACCGTGGAAGCCAAGTACGCCGAAGGCACGGCTACCTACCAGAACATCAGCCGTTTCCGGGTGAAAGGCCTGGGCACGAAGCAATACCGGGCGGAGCTGAAGAGCGGCAAGGGCTTTCTGCGCCTGTACTCTACCGAAGACTTCACCGGCAACTCCTACGAGCTGAACCAGCTGGGCTCCCTGATTCAAAACTCCCCCCTGGCGGAAGGCAGCACTATCAGTTACGCCCAGCAGTTCTACGGGGTCTATAACCAAGTGTACTCCCAGGCCCGCAAGGCCGGGCAATCGGTGGAAGCCGCGCTGGCTACGGCCCAGACCGCAGCCAACGCTACCCAGCTTACGCCCACCGACCCGCGCTTCGGTAGTCTGCGCGAAAAGCTGATTGCCGACCAGCAGCCGGGCCGGGGGGCGCAGCAGTACTTCAGCTCCTTCCTGCACGACATCAGCGGGCAGCGCACCTTCCGCCTTTCCGATGTGGGCACGGACCTGACAGTGGGAGCCGCCTACCGCCAGTACCGCCTGGGTTCCAACGGCCTGCTGTTCGCTGACCGGAACGGCAAGCGCCTCCGCAACTACGAGTACGGCGGCTACGGCCAGCTGACGCAAACCCTGCTTGAGGAACGCCTGAAACTGGCCCTGGCCGGCCGGGTCGATGAGTTTAAGAACTTTAAGCCAGCTTTCTCGCCCCGGGCTTCCGTTGTTTACTCGCTGGGCCAGAACAAGCAGCATAACTTCCGGGCCAGCTACGGCCGGGCCTTCCGCTCGCCCTCCCAAACCGAGCAGTACCTCTACAGCGACATTCGTACGGGCCTGCTGATCGGGAACGTGGGCAACGGCTTCCAGGGCTACAACTTGGCCCTGTTCAACTCGCCCCAGCTGCTGACGGCCGCCCAGAGCAACCCGGCCGTGCTGCAGCCCTACGAGTACAACATCGCGCCGCTGCAGCTGGAAAAAGTAAATACTGCGGAAATTGGCTACAAAGGCGCGCTGGTGGCCAACCTCTACGCCGACGTGAGCTACTACCGCAGCCGCTACCAAGACTTTATCGGGGCCCAGACGTTCGTGGGCAATACGGATGGCTCGCGGCCTACCCCCCAGCAGCTGGCCGCCGGCTACTCCAGCGCCTACTCCGACCAGAGCAAGCCCACCCGCGTGCTGTACGCCTATTATAATAGTGCCCAGGAGGTGCGCACCCAGGGCGTAACGGCTGGCCTGACGTACTATTTCCGCAAGGCATTCAACCTGACGGGTAACTACTCCCTCAACGTGCTGGACCGCAGCAATCTGCCCGAGGGCTTCCAAACCTATTTCAACACGCCCAAGCACAAGTACAATGTGGGCGCCAACGGCCAGGTGGGCAACCTCACCTACTCCGTGAACTACCGCTGGGTGCAGGGCCACCTGCAGGAAATGCCCTTCGCCGTGGGCACCATCCGCGACTACAGCACCACCGACGCTTACCTGGGCTACACTGTGCCGAAGTTGGGCAGTACCTTCCAGGCTGGTATTTCCAACGCCTTCAATGCCAACAACGTGCAGGTGTTTGGTGGCCCCCAGATTGGACGTCTGGCGTACCTGGGCCTGCGCTTCGATGTGAAGTAGCCCCCAATAAAGCGTGACCTTGGTGAGTTAGTAGGCCCAGAAGGATTTCCGCTGCCCTTTCCTTCTGGTAGGAAAACTCACTTCCCAGACAAGCTCTTCCCTCTGCCCCGAGGTGAAGGGCTTGTCGCGTTTTGCAGGGGTAGGGAAAGAGCAGAAACTAGCTCTGGCTCCGCTTTAGGTCAGCCCCCCCCAACCCTCCTTTCCAAGGAGGGAAACCAGATGTAGTGCTAGCCCACCACTCGAATCACTATTCACCTGTCACTTGCCACCTCATCACCTCCTCACCTAACCAGACGAAACGTGAGGTTCAGGCGGGGACCAACGGGGCGGGCGGTTTTGGGCAGGGCATGCAGCCAGTGGCGCTGGGTAGGCCCGCGCATCAGGAGCAGGCTGCCGGTGGTAAGAGGCAGCGTGACAGGGCCGTGGGCAGTGTGCTGCGGGTCGCGGGGCTTGAGGCGAAAGTTGCGGGTAGCGCCCAGCGTGACGGAGGCAATAACGGGCTCGGGGCCCAGTTCCGGCTCATCGTCGGCGTGCCAGCCCATGCTGTCCTGCCCGGAGCGGTAAAGGTTGAGCAGTACGCTATTGAAGCGGGCGCCGGCCGCAGCTTCTACCTGTTGGCGCAGCCGCAGCAGGGCGGGCGTCCAGGGCTGGGGCTGGAGCTGGAGGCCCGAGTAGCGGTAGGAAGCGCCCGCGTCGCCGTGCCAGGCCGTGAGGCGGGGCTGCATCACCTCCCGGCCAAACAGCCGGATGGGCTCGTGCTTCCAGGCAATGCTGCCGCGAAGCTCCGCGAGCAGGGTTTGGGCCGCTGGCAGGGGTAGGAAATGGGGGTCGAACAGCAGTTCGGCAGCAGGCAATAAGATGGGGGTAAGAGCCATCAGCCAGGTTGCTTACACCGCCGGGCTTACCCCAAAGCGCAGGTACAGAATGGCAAACACCATCATAATCAGGGCGCAGACGAGCAGGGCCCCACCCCAGGGCCGGCTGCGGTAGGGCTGCAGCCCAATAAAGCGGGGCCAGACAAAAAGATTATAGAGCACAATGGCGAGGATGTTGAACACGGAGCCCAGCCAGAAATACTGCGTGCCGTAATTCTCCAGAATCCACTTCATGGAATACTGCGCTCCTACCCAGTACCCCAGCGCCAGGAGCAAAACCAGCCACGAAAGCCCGAACCGGCGTAGCGTACGCAAATTGAGGGCCAGTAGCACGCCGCCAGCTACCATGCTGAACAGCACCGAAAAAACCGTGATAGTGCTGGGGGAATACAGCACGGGTCCGGTTTCGTCGGCAACTTCGGCCGGTACCTCTTCCCCCCGTATGCGCCGGCGGGCCTGCTCCCGCTCCTCTTCCTGGGCCCGGGCCACCGATTCGCGGCGGGCGGTTTCCTGCTGACTGATTTGGAGCTCCTGCATAATGGTAGCCGCGGCGGGCTCCGGGGTACCGCGGCGGTCCAGTTCCTCCAGGGCGGCCAACACGGCTTCCTCGCGGTACTGGTAGCGGTTATCCACGTAGTCGCGCAGCTCCGCAACGGTTTTGCGGCTCATTTTCGCCGCGAAGTCTTCAGCCATGGTAGTCAGGTCAGCAGAATCAAAACTAGCCCGGGGCCAGTACCTCTGGTTTTACGCAGAACAGGTTTTTGCAGCGAAAAACTTTCCGCCGGGGCCAATATTCTATTCGGCTTGGTGGGCCCAGCCGGCCAGCACCTGGCCTACCCGGTACACATCCTCGAAGGTGTTGTAGAGCGGCACCGGGGCCAGCCGAATCACGTTGGGCTCGCGCCAGTCGCCGATAACGCCTACCCCCATCAGGTGCTCAAACAGGTCGCGGCCGCCCTGGTGCACCAGCAAGGAAAGCTGGCAGCCCCGCTGGGCGGGGTCCTGGGGGGTAATGATTTCGAGGCGGGATTTGGGCAGGCTGAGGCGGGTGATAAGGAACTCCAGGTAGCCCGTCAGCAGCTCGCTTTTGCGGCGCAGGGCTTCCATGCCGCCGGCCGCCTCATGAATGGCCAAGGCGGCCTCGTGCACGGCCAGCGTGAGGATGGCGCCGTTGGAAAGCTGCCAGCCGGCGGCCCCGCGCATGGGCCGGAAGCCCTTTTTCATCTGGAAGCGCTCCTTATCATCGTAGCCCCACCAGCCGGCCAGGCGTACCAGGTCAGGGCGGTCGGCAAACCGCTCGTGCACAAATGCCCCCGATACCCCGCCGGGGCCCGAGTTTAAGTACTTGTAGGAGCACCAGCAGGCAAAATCCACGTCCCAGTCGTGGAGGTGCAGGGGAATATTGCCGGCCGCGTGGGCCAAGTCGAAGCCCACCATGGCCCCTACCGCGTGGCCCGCCTCGGTAATGGCGGCCATGTCGTACACCTGCCCGGTGTAGTAATTAATGCCGCCCATCAGAATGGTGCAGAGCGAGTCGCCGAGCTCCGCAATCTTGGCCAGAATATCCTCGGTGCGCAGGGTGTGCTCGCCGGGGCGGGGCACGAGTTCCACAATGGCGTCGTCGGGGTCGAGGCCACGCATGCGCACCTGGGTTTCCAGGGCATATTGGTCGGAAGGGAAAGCGCCGCCTTCCATCAGCACCTTGTAGCGGGTGGCGGTGGGCTGGTAGAAGGAAATCAGCAGCAGGTGCAGGTTGGTGGTGAGGTTGTTCATCACGACGACCTCCACGGGCTTGGCGCCCACAACGCGGGCCGAGGCCTCCTCCAGACGCTTATGAAAGTGCATCCAGGGGGTTTCGCCCTTGAAATGCCCTTCCACGGCCAGCTGCTCCCAGTTCCGGAACTGCTGCTCGGCGGCGGCGCGGGCTGTGCGGGGCTGCAGACCCAGGGAGTTGCCGCAGAAGTAGAGGCTGTCGTCGCCGTTGGGCGCGGGCGGAATCAGAAACTGCTGGCGGAAGTCGCGCAGCGGGTCCTGCGCATCCAGCTGGCGGGCAAAGTCGAGGGTGGGTTCGAAGGTCATCGGGGCAAAGATACCAATGGGGAATTGGTGATGGGGTGATGGGGTGATGGGGTGATGAGGTAAACGGGCTGGCGGCAGACTTCTGGCCGCAGGCCAGGCGTCTGCCCGCCGGGAAATGGGGCAAGTCTCCCGACTTGCGGCCGCCAACGGCGGCCATCTGGCGCCCGCTCCGTTAGGGGCCGCGTGGCGTTGTAGAAAGTGGGGGCAATCTTGCCTTCGAAAACTGCGAGCCACCCTGTTTTGGAGTACATAACCGGAAAATGACCGTGACGGCGCGGACGGCCCAGGCGCGGGCTGGCCGCCTCCGGCGGCCGCAAGTCGGGAGACTTGCCCCATTTCCCGGCGGGCAGATGCCTGGCCTGCGGCCAGAAGTCTGCCGCCAGGGCGTTACTCATTCACTCATCTACTCATTCCCCAATTCACTATCTGAACCGGCTGGCGTCCAGGCCCAACCAATCCAGCGCGTTCTGGCCGAGCATGCGGGCCTTTACGTCATCGGGGTAGGGTAGGGAGCGGATTAGCTCGCCGGGTACAGCTTCGCCGAGGGGGAAGGGGTAGTCGGTACCCAAGGTGATTTTCTCGGGGCCAAGAGTTTGCACGAGGTAGTCGAGCAGGCGCGGGTCGTGCACCAGGGAATCAACCCAGAACCGGCCCAGGTACTCGCGCGGGTGCACGGCATTATCCACGGCGCAGAGGTCGGGCCGCACCTCGAAGCCGTGGCCGATGCGCCCGATGGTGGTAGCAAAGGTGCCGCCGCCGTGGGCTACGGCCACGCGCAGGCGCGGCAGGCGCTCCAGCACGCCCCCGAAAATCAGGGAGCAGAGGGCGCGGGTGCTTTCGGCGGGCATGCCCACCAGCCAGGGCAGCCAGTATTTGGGCATCTGCTGCTGGCCCATCATGTCCCAGGGATGTACAAACACGCAGGCCCCCAGCTCCTCGGCCGCCTGAAAAACCGGAAACAGCTCCGGCGCGTCCAGGTTCCAGTCGTTGACGTGGGAGCCGATCTGCACGCCCGCCAGGCCCAGCTGCATACAACGCTCCAGCTCCCGGATGGCCAGGTCGGGGGCCTGCAGGGGCAGGGTGCCCAGCCCCACAAACCGGGTGGGGTAGCGCCGCACCACGTCGGCAATGTGGTCGTTGAGCAGCTGGCTCAGGTCCAGGGTATCGAGGGGGCGGGCCCAGTAGCTGAACATCACGGGCACGGTACTGAGCACCTGCACCTGAGTCCCAAGCTGGTCGTACTCGCGGATGCGCACGGCGGGGTCCCAGCAGTTATCCTGAATTTCGCGAAAAAACCGGTCGTCCTGCATCATGCGGGCGCAGCACGGGCGGTGGTGCTCCAGCCGGATAAAGCCGCCGTACCCGTACCGCTCGCGCAAATCAGGCCACCGCTCGGGCAGAATGTGGGTATGAATATCAATGCTGAGCACGGCAGAGGCAGCAGGTTATTCGGCGGGAGCCGCTTTCGGGGGTGCTTCCATATACGTGCCACACACGGTGCAGGTCCGCAGCTCGTCGGAGGCCCAGAAGCGGTTCATGATGGGCGGCAGCTGGGCCACGATGTCGGTAATTTCGGCAAACTCTTCGTGGAGCTTGTGGCCGCAGTTTTCGCAGTACCACTGGAAGCCGTCCAGCTCGCCGGGCGTGCGGTAGCGTTCCAGCACCAGGCCCACCGAACCGGCCGGCCGGCGCGGCGAGTGAGGTACGCCGGCCGGCAGCAGGAACATGCTGCCGGCTTTAATTTCAATGTCCACGGGCTTACCGTCTTCAATGACCTTTACTACAATGTCGCCCTCCAGCTGCAGAAACAGCTCTTCGCCCTCGTCCACGTGGTAGTCTTTGCGGGCGTTGGGGCCGCCTACTACCATCACAATGAAGTCTTTATTATCCTTATAGACCTGCTGGTTGCCAACGGGCGGCTTGAGGAGGTGGCGGTGTTCGTCAATCCACTGCTGAAAGTTGAAGGGCCGAATCATAAGACGGTATGCTAAAATGAGAGGGGTAGGCGGCGAATGCGCTACGGCAAATAACGATATTCCCGTGGATGGTGGCTACGTATCTTGCCGGCCCGGCCAGAGGGCGAAGCCCATCCGACCACTTGACGTTGCGGCCGCCGGCCCGGAGGGGCTTGGCGCTCTTCAGGGGGTAGGCGGGCATCGTGCGGCTGGCGCGGGCGCCAACCGGTCGGGCACCTCCAGCGTCGGACCAGAGCCGACTTTTCTCTCCTCCTCCTTTCCTCTACCTTTTACTTCTTCACCCTTCATGGATTTACTTTCTCAACGCGCCCTGGTGGGCGGCAGCACCCAGGGCATTGGGCGGGCCGTGGCCGAAGCCCTGGCCGAGCGCGGCGCTACCATTACCTTGCTGGCCCGCAACGAGGCGGCCCTGCGCGCGGTAGCCGCCGCCCTGCCTGCTCCCGCCGGACAGCAGCACAACTTCCTGGTGGCCGATTTCAACCAGCCGGCCACTGTGCAGCAGCAGGTGCGGGAGTATCTGGCGCAGGCGGAGCACAGCTTCGATATTCTGGTGAACAACACCGGCGGCCCGGCGGGCGGCCCGATTCTGGAGGCGCCGGTGGAAGCTTTTCGGGCCGCGTTTGAGCAGCATCTGGTGTGCAACCACTTGCTGGCGCAGGCGGTAGTGCCGGGCATGCGCCGGCGCGGGCGGGGGCGCATCATCAACGTCATCAGCACTTCCGTGAAGCAGCCGTTGCCGGGCCTGGGCGTCTCGAATACCATCCGGGGGGCGGTGGGCAACTGGGCCAAAACCCTAGCCAACGAGCTGGCCGCCGACGGTATTACCGTGAACAACGTGCTGCCGGGCGCCACCGTCACGCAGCGCCATACTTCTCTGATTGCCAAGAAAGTAGAGCAAACCAACCAGACCACCGAAGAGGTAGAGGCAGCCATGCTGCGCGGTATTCCGGCCGGGCGGTTTGGGCAGGCCCGGGAGGTAGCGGCGGCGGTAGCCTTCCTGGCCTCCGAGGCGGCTGCCTACATCACGGGCATCAACGTGCCGGTAGATGGCGGCCGGACCAGCAGCCTGTAGGGCCGGCCGCCGGCTTCCCGGCCGCTTTTGGCCCCCGTGTGCTTTTAATAGTAGCTCCCGTGGGCAGACAGCCTATATTTGAGCGTTTTCCGCGACTAGACCTGCTCCGCTTGGTACACTTCCATACGCTTTCCATCATTATCCCGGTTTACAACGAGGCCCGCACCATTCACCAGATCCTGGATTTGCTGCGCGGGCTGGAGTTAATCAATCAGATCAGAAAGGAAATTATTCTCGTGGATGACTGCTCGTCGGACGACTCGGTGGCGGTGATTGAGGCCTACGCGGCCCAGCACGCGCACCTGGGGCTGCGGCTGCTCCGGCATACGGTAAATCAGGGCAAGGGCGCAGCCCTGCACACGGGCATCCGCGAGGCCACCGGCGACTACGTCATCATTCAGGATGCCGACCTGGAGTACGATCCTGAAGAGTATAACCTGCTGATTAAGCCCATTCTGCGCGGGTTTGCCGATGTAGTATTCGGGTCCCGCTTTATGGGCGGCAATCCGCACCGCATTCTGTTCTTCTGGCACAGCATCGGCAACCAGATGCTCACGTTCCTGAGCAACATGTGCACCGATCTGAACCTGACGGACATGGAAACCTGCTACAAGCTGTTCCGCCGCGACATTATTCAGGGCCTGAAACTGGAGGAGAAGCGCTTCGGCTTCGAGCCCGAGGTAACGGCTAAGGTATCGCGGGTGCCCAATGTGCGCATTTACGAAGTGGGCATCAGCTACTACGGCCGCACGTACGCTGAGGGTAAGAAAATTGGCTGGCGCGACGGATTTCGGGCCATCTACTGCATCCTGAAGTACGGGCTGTTCGGCTAACCTGCTGCCTGGCCACGGCTCCTGTTTTTATTTGTGTGAGGCCGCCTGCGGCGGCTTTTTTCCTGCGGTATGCTTCTTCCTAAACACTATGCCAGCCGAGGCCCGCTGCGCCTGGCCCTGGCCACCATGCTGGTGCTGCTGCTCTTTGCGTGGCACTTCTACCTGGAGCGGGCGGCTTACTACGACCTGGCCTACCACTTGTTTATCTATCTGAAAGACAAGTCCCTGTTCGTGCAGAACCGTCGCTTCGTGGCCATCGTCACCCAGCTGCCTACTCTGCTGGCCCTGAAAGCGGGCTGGCCGCTGGATGCGGTGCTACGGCTGTACTCCGTGGTGTTTATCCTGTACTACCTAGCCGTTTTTTTGGTCTGTGCCTATTGGTTTCGCAACGAGCAGGTGGCCCTGGTGGTGGTGCTGCTCTACGTGCTGCTGGCCTCGCGCACGTTTTACTGGGCGCAGTCGGAGCTGCCGCAGGGGCTGGCCGCCCTGCTGCTGTTTTACGGGGGCGTAGCCCGGCAGGCGCCGCTGCCCTGGCGGTTTAGCACCCTGGCGCTGGCCGCCCTGGTGCCGGTATTCATTTTTGGTCACCCGCTCATTATCCTGCCTTTCCTGTTCATCTGGGCCTACGACTGGCTGCTGAACCGCCGGTTCCGGGACTGGGCCTACTACGGTATGCTGGTGCTGGCCCTGGCCATGTACCAGCTGCGGGCCATGCTGATTCCGCCCGGCTCCTACGAGGCCACCCACATGACTTTCACGCCTAACCTGGTTAAGTTTTTCCCGAACTACCTGGCTATCGGCAGCTTCGATAATTTCTGGCAGCTCTGCAGCCGCAGCTTCCTGGCCCTGCCGTTGCTGCTGCTGGCGCTTACCGTGTTCTACGCCCGGCAGCGCACCTGGCTGGCCTGGCTGCGCCTGGGGCTGGTGTGGGGGTTTGTGGGGGGCTACACGTTCATTATCAACGTGTCGAACCCTGACTACACCGAGGCTACCTACCTCGAAAACCTATATCTGCCCCTGACGTTGTTTGTGGCCGTGCCGTTTGCGCTGGAGCTGCTGCCGGCCCTGGAGCGCCGCTGGCACGGCCGCGGCCCGGCCCTGGCTACCGGCCTGCTGGGGTTGCTGCTGCTGGCCCGACTGGCCCTGCTGTGGCAGCGCCACGTGCCCTACACGGCCTACCAGCAGTGGCTCGGCCACCTGCTGACGTACACCGGCCAGTTTCCGGAACGCAAGTTTATCATGTACCCCGACAACGTGGACCCGCACCGCCTGCGGGCCGGCTGGCCATGGTGGGCGTCGGCCAGCGAAACCATGATGGTCAGCGCCCGGCAGCACCCCGACTCCGTGCAGACCGTGCGCGTGGGCTGGGACATCGACCAGCTGGCCAATACCGGTGCCCAGCCGGGCATTTTGCTGGGACCCTTCGAAACCATGAATACGGCCGACCTGCCGGCTGCCTACTGCCGCTTCCCGAACAACACGACCTACCGCGTTCTGAACACCCTACCCCCGCTGGATACGGCGGCCCTGCGGCCCTACATTACCGCGCACCAGGGGGTGCGGCTCAGCCTGCCGGGCGCGGCGCCCACGACCTGGCAAGCCGGCCGACAGCACACGCTGCCCGTGCAGGTGCAGGTACCCGCGGCGGCCCGCCCCCTGCACTCCGGCACCCGGGTCCCGCACCCCACGCTGCTGCGCACCGCCTTCTACAAAGCCCACGATTGGCCCACCGACACGAACCCGATGGAAGTGCCGCTGGAGGTAGATGTGTGGCAGCCCTGGACCCAGACGGTTCCGCTGCGGGCTCCGCAGCAGCCCGGCCACTACACTTTCGAGGTCAGCCTCATCAGCAAAGACTACCGCGACTGGCCGGTGCGGCTGCGGATTCCGGTGGAGGTGGTGAAATAGACTTTTTCTGGCTACAAGCCAACGGCCCGGCGCGGCCCGAAACCTGAGTTCGGGCCGCGCCGGGCCGGCTTTTTTCTGGCGGGAAAGATTACTGATCCTTCGTCAGCGAGATGCTCAGGTCGTCGAGATACACGGGCTGCTTGCTGTCGGCGCGCCACAGGTACACCAGAATTTTACTGGTGGGCTTGGCCGCCTCGGGCATGGTAATGGTCTGCTCTACGTACTGCCACTTGCCCGCTATCTTCACGGCCTGGGTTAGGTCGAGGCCCTCCCAGAGCAGGTCGGGGGTTCCGGGGGTAGCGCCCTTGATTTGCGTTACCAGCTTGGCCGCGCCGTGCTCGGGGGGCAGCAACACCCAGGCGCCTACCGTGAGCCGGGCGGGCCACTCGGGGGCCAGCCGGCTCAGGGCGTTGCTATAGCCCAGGCTGAACTCGTGGCTGGGCCCTACCATGGTGCTGTAGCGGCCGGTGTGGGCTTTGTCGCGGGTGAGGGTAGCCAGGGCCGGCGAATCGGCCAGCCAGCCGTCCAGGTTTTCGAAGCTGGTAGCGGCCAGGGTGCTGGTATCTGCCGCATCAGCCGGCTTTTTAGAGCAGCCAGCGGCTGACAGCGCAAGGAGCAAAGCGGCAGAAACATACTTCAGCATAGCACAGAAACGTAAGAAAGAAAAGGCAAAGGTAGCAGACCCGCGCGGCGGTTACATGAACGGCTTGGCCTGCCGGAAGCGGTCAGGTGCGCCTGGGCAAGTAGCCTAATGGTCGAAAAAATGCTCTTTGTAGCGGGCCCAATCCATGTTGCAGCAGTCCACCACCCCGCGGGAGTATTGCCAGCTTTGGCGCACGCTCAGCAGCACCAGGGCTCCTACCACGAAAGCCACCGGCACGGCGCGGGTATTCCACCACCGGGCCAGAAAAGCAGCCAGGCACAAGCTCAGGAGGGGGTACAGGCTGATGAGGGGCCGACAGCCAAACCCGCCGCCGTAGGTCCAGTCCCACCAGCTAAAGGTCAGGTACACCACAAAAGGCACCAGCACTACTACCACAGGAACCAGGGCCGGGGCAATCCGGCGAAGCCAGATGCTGCCAAGCAGGGCAAACACCAGCACCGGGCTCCAGAACAGCCAGCCTTTACGCGCACTGAACAGGCCATCGAGCAGGTGCGGCTTCAGCAGGTAGAACCGCTCACCGGGGTAAAACTCCATCAGCCACTGCCCGCCGGCTACGCGCCAGAATAGCAGCTGCACGCTACCCACCAGGGCCACTATAGCCACCATAGCCAGCAGCTGCCGCCAGCGGCTCAGCCAGAAGCGCAGCCGCTGAGCTACGGCGGCGCGGCTGGTAAGCCCCCATAGGAGCGGCACGGCTATCATCCAGAGCTCCGAGGGCCGCACCAGCAGCATGAGCCCGAAAACCAAAGCCAGCTTGCTACCCGCCGCCCAGCCGCCGGCCGCCTCGTACCACTGCCGGGTGTAGCGCAACAAAAGCACGTTCAGCAGAAACAGCGTTCCGTGCGACATGGGCGCATCGACGGTAGAATAAATAAACAAGTTGGTACCCAGGCCAATAGCCAGCAGCGCCAGGGCCGCCAGATGATCGGGCACGTAGTGGCGCAGCTCCCGGCCCAGCAGCCACAGCCCCAGCAGGCTGTACACCATGCAGCCCAGAGCAATGTAGCGCTGGTAAGGCTTCGAGTAGCCATCGGGCGGGAAGCCGGCTACCTTGGCGTACCCGTGGGCCAGGGCAAACCAGGGGGAGTAGGCCACCGCCATCCCAATCGGATACTTGAACACGGCCCGGCCGTTAGGCAAGTGCACCAGGCTGTAGTCGGGGTCCAGGTCGGGGCGATACTGCTTGCGCACGTAGGTCAGGAAGGAGCCGTCCCCCACATCCTTGGTGATAAAAGCCGCGGGCAGATACAGGTAGTACCCTCCGGCATCCCACACCAGCACATCGGAGCGGCTCCAGCGCGAGGTGTCCTTCATCAGGACCACGTGCAGGAGGGCAATAACCAGCCAGACAAAGCCCACGTGGGTACTAGGCAGCCAGCGGCGCCAGGCAGCCGCCGGGGGGGTAGGTACGTGCGGTATTTCTGCTTGCATACGCCCGATAAAGAACAAGGACTGGAACACTGAATGAAGGCGGCCGGCTTCCGGCCAGGAGGCGGCCGGTGCCTACCGCTGGTAATACTTCTTGGGGCGGTCGGTTACGCCCCAGTAGTGCAGCAGCTGCGCCTGCAGATCCGACTGGTTCGGATCGGGGATGGTGCCCCAGCTCAGCACGTTGCAGTACGGGGCAATGCGCACCTCCGGCTCCGGAGCGCGGGCCATCTGGTCCAGGGCCCACCGCTCACAATCGTTGTTGCGGGGCAGCTTCGGCACGGCATCCATGTAGATAAACGTAAGTAGAAACAGCCCTACCAGCACCGCATAACCCGAGCGTATCCGGCCCCGCAGCTGAAACAGCAGAAAATACGTGGACACCCCGTAGGCATAGAACAAGGCCAGCAGCACGGGCAGGATAGAGTCGCCCCGAATTAGGTAGGGCCGGTAGTCGCGGTAGCCGCCGAAGGGAAGCAGCACCAGAAACAGCACCGCAAACAGGCCTACCGCCCGCAGGCTGCCCAGCACCCACTGCCGCTCCGCCGAGGGCGGAAACAGCCACCGCACGAGCTGCCCGTTCACCAGGATCAGGAGTAGCAGCAGGGGTAGGCCCCATTCTTTCTCCAGCTCCTGGGAAAAACCCGTGGGCAACAGCCGGTAAAGCTGCCCGAGGGTGTGGGTATGCGAGTTTTCGGCGTTGTTGCGGCCTACGTAAAGCGAATACACACTCAGGCCCGCCAGAACACCCAGCAGCAGCAGGGCCTGGCCTGAAAGCCACTGGCCGCCGGCCGGAGCGGTGGGGCTAATTATGGCGCGCCCCCGGTGCCACGCCCAGTACACCCCAATGCCAAACAGCAGCACCGCCACAGCGGCCGTGGCAATGGGCCCGTTAAAGGCAATAACCACCATCAGCAACACCAGCAGCAGCCCGTTGAGTGGGTGCACGCGCAGGGGCTGCCGGGCATGCGCCGCCCGGAAAAACGGCCACAGCAACGCCAGCAGCAGGGCCAGCGGGAAGGCGTAGAAAAAGGTGTAGGTAATGGCGCGGTTGGTTACGCCCATCTGCTCATAAAAGCCCTCCGTCTGAAACAGCGGCACCAGCAAGGCCGCGGCCACCCAGAAACCCCACGACCCGCGCGGGCCACCGCCGCCGCGCCGCACGTAAAAAGCCAGCGCCAGCACTAGCAGCACCTGCACCACCGTCGAGAACAGGGCACTGGCCACGTACAGGCTGTTGATGGGGGTAGTAAACCACTGCAGCACCCGCGGAACCTGCTTCCAGTACAGGCCCATGGCCGCGTGCGCGAAAAACCGGTTGGTACCGGCGTACACCGCGTTTTTGGTAACAACAGCCCAACCGAACGGGTCCTGCAGCACCTGCTGGTACCAGGGCGCCGGAAACACAATGGAAACCAGGTCGCCGTCGAGGGGCAGCTGCAGGTTCTGCCAGAACGTAAGCGCCGTATCGAGCACAATCAACCCGATTAACAGGCCGGTCCAGTAGCGTTTGGGCATAGCAGCAACGAGGGTTGGGGGCAGCCGGGCTGCCGGATAAGCATAAAACGGGATGCCGGGCCGACCAAAAGGCACCGGCCTGGCATCCCGCCCTGAAGTATAGCAACCAGCGGCACTTATTCCTTAATGCTCAGCTTCACGTCGTCAATCAGCACGTAGTCGCTGGCATCGGCGCGCCACAGCGACAGGCGCAGGTGCTGGGCGGCCGTAATGTTTTCGGGCAGGGTAATGTCCTTGCTCACGGGCACCCACTTGCCGTACGATTTCACGGCCTCGCCCAGCCGGATACCGTCGCCGAACAGCTGCTGCGTGTTGGTATCGTCCATCACCTGCACGCCCAGCATGCCCGTAGCTTTGTCGCTGGGCAGGAAGGCGTAGGCTTCCAGGTGTACGGTCTTGATTTTCGTGGGCGTGGCCTGGCCCAGAGCCATATCGAAGGTCAGGCTGAACTCCCGGTCCTTGTCCACCTTAATGGCGTACTTACCCGAGTGCGCCCGGCCCCGGTCCAGCAGCGCCGGATCAACGTTCCACCCTGCTACCGATTCAAAGTCGTTGAATGTGATGGTTTTCGCGTCAGAAGCGCTGGTGCTGGCCTTTTCGTCGGAAGAGCAGGCCCCAAGCACTGCCAGGCTCAGCAGGACAGTAAATTTTTTCATGTAAGGTGACGTATGGAAAATGTTTCGTGTAGCGGCTTTCAGAGAAGGTGCGGCAAAGGTATAAACTCTGCTAGTCAAGCAGCTATTGCGCCTTAAAAAGAACCACGCCTCTTGTTTTGCGCGCCAGCCGGCGGCGAGGGGTATGGGAGCTCCTACCCGCCCCCGGGCCAGCAGGACCACCGGCTCCGGCGGTGGGGGCGGCTCCGGGGGCGTACAGCTTGCGGCTTCTTTTCCTTTCTTTGATCCTGCAACGCCCCCGGTCCTGGGGCTTCCCCCTTCCGTTCCCCCAATGGCAGCACCCCGCCCGATCTATATCCGAGCCTATTTTTTGTGTATCATCCTGCTGGGGCTGCTCTTGTATCAGGATTACGGGGTGTCCTGGGACGAATCCATTGACCGCACCAATGGCATTGTAAACGCCAAGTATATTACTGGCCTGCTGGCCCCGGAGTGGGCCGGGCGGCAGGCTATATTTTCGAGCGTGCCGGAGTTTGCCGGCTATGAGGAGCGCGACCACGGGGTCATCTTTCACCTGCCCCTGGCCTTTATGGAGGTAGCGTGGCCGGGCCTGGACTCGCGCACCTACTACCTGGTCCGCCACTTCTGCATCTTCCTGACGTTTGTGCTGGCCTTATGGTCGGTGTACCATATTGCCCGCATCCGGTTCAGCAGTTGGCAGTTTGGCTTGTTAGCCAGCACGTTACTTCTCATTTCGCCGCGCATTTTCGCCGATGCGTTCAGCAACGGCAAGGACCTGGTGTTTCTGAGCTTTTTCACGTTCGGCATCTACACGCTGGTTCGGCTGCTGGCGCGCCCTACCCTGGGGCGTGCCGTGCTGCACGGTCTGGCCACGGCCATTGCCACCGATATCCGGATTCTGGGGTGCCTGCTGGGTGCGCTTACCGTGGGCATGTTTGTGCTGGAGCTGGTGGCCGCTCCGGCTACCGCCGCCCAGCGCAAAACCCTGCTCCGGGCCTTTTTGCTGTACTGCGTAGCCAGCGCCGCGTTTACCGTGGCCGGGTGGCCCTACCTGTGGGAAGCGCCCCTGGATAACTTCCTGCTGGCCTTCGAGAAAATGAAGCGCTTCCGCTGGGACGGCTACCTTCTCTACCTCGGCGAAAAAGTGCACTCCCTGGCCCTACCCTGGCACTACGCCCCCGTCTGGATTATCATCACCACCCCCGTTGCCTACGTGGTAGCCAGCCTGGTTGGCCTCGGGGCCAGCGGCTACGCGCTTCTCCGGCACCCTTTCTCCTTCCTGAAAACCCCGCAGGGCCGCCTGGACGTGCTGCTGCTGCTGTGGCTGCTGGTGCCCCTGCTCATGGTGATTGTTCTGCACTCCGTGATTTACGACGGGTGGCGCCATCTGTACTTTATATATCCGGCTATCATTCTGCTGGCCGCGCGCGGCATCCATGTCACCTGGCAGGCTAGCCGGGGCCGCGCCTTCCTCAAACGCCTGGCGCTGGGGGCCGCCGTTCTGGCCGGGGCCGAGGCTGGGTACACGGCCGTCCGGATGGTAAGCTCCCACCCCAATCAGCAGGTGTACTACTCGTTTCTTTCCGATCCGGAGGCCAGCCAGCTGTTCGAGGGCGACTACTGGGGCCTTTCGTATCGCCAGGGCCTGGAGTGGATTCTGGCCAACAGCACTTCTTCCCGCATTGCCATTGACGCGCCTTTCCGGATTGTGCTGGAAAACAACCTGGCCGTGCTCCGGCCCGAAGACCGGGCCCGCTTCACCATTGACCCGAACAGCCAGGAGCGGTACTTCCTGACCGCCTACCGCACCCACCCCGAGCCCTACCCCGACAGCGTGGGCCGTGAGGTGCACACCGTGAAAGTAAACGGCATCCGGATTTTATCGGTGTTTTACCGCTGGTAGCACGGGCAGGCGGTGGCAGCCACTGGCTGCTAAGCTGCCTGGCCCCCTACCCCTTCGGCCCCCGCGAACCGCCCGCACCGGGTGGCCCAACTACCCCGCCCATCGGGTACTACGCCGGCCTTCCCTGTCAAGGTCCATATACTTTCGCCATTTTTACCTGCCGAAACCCCACGCTCCGCCCCTTTGGACCTATCCGTTGTCATTCCTATTTACAATGAAGAGGCCAACATCCATGCCCTCTATCACCGGCTGCGGGGCGTGCTGGCGCCCATGCAGGTTGCCTACGAGCTGATCTTCATCAACGACGGCTCGCGCGACCGGTCCCTGGAGCTGATCCGGGAGCTGGCCGCCCACGACCCGCAGGTGCGCTACGCCGATTTCAGCCGCAATTTCGGTCACCAGATTGCCGTAACCGCCGGCCTGGATGTGTCGGGGGGCGAGGCCGTGGTTATTATTGATGCCGACCTGCAGGACCCGCCCGAGCTGATTCCGGCGCTGTACGCCAAGCTGCAGGAAGGCTACGAGGTGGTGTACGCCAAGCGCCGCACCCGCCAGGGCGAAAGCGCAGCCAAGCTGCTCACGGCCAAGCTGTTCTACCGCCTGCTGGCCAGCATCACCCATATTTCCATTCCGGTAGATACCGGCGACTTCCGCATTGTGTCGCGCAAGGTGGTGGCGGCCCTCCGGCAGATGCCCGAGCAGAACAAGTTTATCCGAGGGCAGATTTCCTGGATTGGCTACCGCCAGACTTACCTGGAGTACGACCGGGCCGAGCGGGCCGGCGGGGCCACGGGCTACACCTACAGTAAAATGATTCGGCTGGCCCTGGATGGCATCACGGGCTTCTCCGATGCGCCCCTGAAAGCGGCCACGCTCAGCGGCTTTTTGGTGTCGGGGGTAGCCTTCTTGGTGATGCTCTACACGCTGTATGCCCGCTTTATCAGCGGCGACTACCAGCCGGGCTGGGCCTCCCTGATGATCAGCATCTTATTTTTGGGCGGGGTGCAGCTGATTGCCGTCGGTATCATCGGGGAGTACATTGCCCGGCTCAGTGCCAACGTCCGCCAGCGCCCCCTCTACATCATTTCCGATACCAATGTGGGGGGAGTCCACCCGCCGCCCCACGCCGCCCCTACCCCACCAGCCAGCCTAATACGGAGCCCTCATGAATCTTGAATACGAACTGAAATACCACCAGATCGAGGAAAACTACTGGTGGTTTCAGGCCCGGCGCGACATGGTGTTTCGGTTGGTGCAGCGCCTGCAGCTGCCGCGCACGGCCCCCATCCTGGAAATTGGGTGCTCGGGCGGGCCGCTGCTGCAGCGCCTGGCCGGCCAGGGCTACACCAACCTGACCGGCATCGACGTCAGCGAAGCCGGCATTGCCGTGGCCCAGCAGCGCGGCATTCCGAATGTGTCGTGCATGGACGGGGCCCGGCTCAACTTCCCCGATGCTTCCTTTGACCTAGTTATTGCCTCCGATGTGCTGGAGCACATCCAGGACGAGGCCCAGGCCCTGCGCGAGTGGGGGCGCGTGCTGCGGCCCGGCGGGCAGCTGTTGGTGTTTGTGCCGGCCTTTTCCTTTCTGTGGGGCAAGCACGACGAGGTGAACCAGCACTTCCGGCGCTACTCGGCCGGGCAGCTAACCGGGGCGCTGCGGCGGGCCGGCTTTGCGGTGCAGCGCCACTCCTACTGGAACGTGGGCCTGTTTTTCCCCACGGCCGCCGTACGCCTGCTCAACCGGCTGAACCCGCCCCGCCCTACCCCCGGCCAGGCGCTCAAGGACGACTTCTTTGCCACGCCGCCGCTCCTCAACACCTTACTGCGCGGCTTCATCGTGGCCGAAAACCGGGTGCTGCAGGCCCTCAATGCCCCCGTGGGCGTCAGTGTATTTTCTTTGGCCCGCAAGCCGGCCGCCTAACTTTTCCAGCGCTACCGTACCGCCGTGGACCTTTCTATCGTCATCCCGATTTACAACGAGGAAACCAACCTACCTGCCCTGTATGCCCGCGTGGCCCAGATGCTGGACGCCCAGCCCTCCTGGCAGGCCGAGGTGATTCTGGTCAATGACGGCTCGCGCGACCGGTCCCTGGAGCTGATCCGGGAGCTGGCCGCCCGCGACCCGCGCATCCACTACATCACCTTCAGCCGCAACTTCGGCCACCAGATTGCCATTACCGCCGGCCTGGATTTGTCGTCGGGGGCGGCCGTGGTGGTGATGGACGGCGACTTGCAGGACCCTCCCGAGCTGATTCCGGCGCTGTACGCCAAGCTGCAGGAAGGCTACGAGGTGGTGTACGCCAAGCGCCGCACCCGCCAGGGCGAAAGCGCAATCAAGCTGTTCACGGCCAAGATGTTCTACCGCCTGCTGGCCAGCATCACCTCCGTGAATATCCCGCTCGACACCGGCGACTTCCGCATTGTGTCGCGGAAGGTGGTGAAGGCCTTGAAGCAGATGCCCGAGCAGAATAAATTTATTCGGGGCCAGATTGCCTGGATTGGCTACCGCCAGACCTTCCTGGAGTTTGACCGCTCGGAGCGGGCCAGTGGGGAGCCAGGCTACACCTACAGCAAGCTGATTCGGCTGGCCCTGGACGGTATTACCTCCTTTTCTGACCTGCCCCTGCGCATTGCCACTATCGGCGGGTTTACCGTATCGGGGGTGGCTTTTCTGGTGATGCTGTATGCCGTGTACGCCCGCTTCTTTCTGCATAACTACGGGGTAGGCTGGCCTTCCATTATGGTGAGCGTGCTGTTTTTGGGCGGGGTGCAGCTGATGGCCGTGGGCGTGATTGGCGAGTACGTGGCCCGGCTGGGCGCCAATGCCCGCCAGCGCCCCCTCTACATCATCGAGGACACTGACCTGGCTCCGGAACCAGCTCCCGAAGCCCGGTATAGCAAATAGGCCCGCGCTTTACCTGAGGGCGGGCCCGGGTACCCCAGAGAGCCAAGCCGCGGGCGGTATCTCCTCCCCCCCGAAAAAGCCGGAAGCTTTCCGGCCGGAAAGCGCGGATTAGTGTAGCTTAGGCACATTCCTCTAGCTTTTCCGGCATGCTGCAGCTGCATAATTTCATTGGCGGAGAGTTTCTGCCCCCGGCTTCCGGCTCCTACTTACCTGTAGTCAATCCGGCTACCGGGCAGGTGTTCGGGCAAGTGGCCGATTCTGGCCCAGCCGATATCGACCGTGCCGTGCAGGCCGCCACGGCGGCTCTTCCCGGCTGGCGCGCCCTGCCGCCCGAAGAGCGGGGCCGGCGCCTAGTGAAGCTAGCCGAGCTGATTGACCGGGACCTGGAAACCCTGGCCCGGGCCGAAAGCGAGGACAACGGCAAACCCCTGGCCCTAGCCCGCACCCTGGATATTCCGCGGGCAGCCAGCAACTTCGCCTTCTTTGGTACGGCAGCCCAGCATTTTGCCACCGAGGCGCACGTGCAGGAGGGCTTGGCCCTGAACTACACCGTGCGCCATCCGGTGGGCGTAGTGGCCTGCATTTCGCCCTGGAACCTGCCGCTGTACCTGTTCACCTGGAAAATAGCGCCCGCCCTGGCGGCCGGCTGCTGTGTGGTGGCCAAACCCTCGGAGCTGACGCCCTACACGGCCTACCTGCTCAGTGAGCTGAGCCGGGAAGCGGGCCTGCCCCCAGGCGTGCTCAACATTGTGCACGGCAGCGGGCCGGGCGCCGGGCAGGCCCTGGTGGAGCACCCGGGCATCCGGGCCATCAGCTTTACCCGTGGCACGGCTACCGGTGCCCGCATTGCTCGCACGGCGGCTCCGCAGTTCAAAAAACTTTCTCTGGAGCTGGGCGGCAAGAATCCCAACCTCCTCTTCGCCGACTGCGACCTGGCGGAAGCCGTGCAAACCAGCATTCGGAGCAGCTTTGCCAACCAGGGCCAGATTTGCCTGTGCGGCTCGCGTATTTTCGTGGAGCGCCCCATCTATGAAGCTTTCAAGGCCGCGTTTCTGGCGCAGGTCCGGGAGCTGACCGTAGGCGACCCACTGGAAGCCACAACCCGTCAGGGCGCCATCGTAAGCGAAGCGCATCTGCGCAAAATCCTTTCTTATATAGAGTTGGCTCACCAAGCAGGCGGACAGCTGCTGGCGGGCGGGCGGCAGGTGCAGGTGCCGGGCCGCTGCACCAACGGGTATTTTCTGGAGCCCACCGTATTTGAGGGGCTGGCCCCCGACTGCCGCGTCAACCAGGAGGAAATCTTTGGGCCGGTGGTCACGCTCACACCTTTTGATACCGAGGAGGAGGTAGTAGCCTGGGCCAACGGCACCGACTACGGCCTCTCGGCTACCCTCTGGACCCGGGACCTGACGCGGGCCCACCGGGTAGCCCAGCAGCTGCAGGCCGGGGTAGTGTGGGTGAACACCTGGCTGCACCGCGACCTGCGCACGCCGTTCGGGGGGATGAAGAATTCCGGCGTGGGGCGGGAAGGCGGCCTGGAAGCCTTGCGCTTCTTCACGGAGGCTCAAAACGTGTGCGTGAAATTGTAGCTGTTTTCCTGGCGACAACTCACAATAAGCAAAGCACGCCCAGCACCATGCGTGAAACCCGAAAAGCCTCGGCAACGGCCTGCCAACCGTTACGCCTGGGGTGGTTTTGCCCTCGGCTTGCTGAGTACGGTAGCAGGAATTGCGGCCTGGCACTGCGGAATTGTACTACTGGCTACTGTGGTATTTACCAGCCATTGGCTACTCTGGCACACACGCCGCTAAGGCAAGCTGCTCCTTTCCGGGCCGGAAAAAAACAATGGCATTATTTATTAATAATCACCTGCTTACTTCTGCCCGCGAGGGCACCCGCAGATACTTTTCAGCCCCTAATTCAGGCGGGCCAGGTTGGCTTCCAGATCGGTGAGGGTGGTTTCCTGGAAGCGCAACGTATCCGACGGCGCGCTGGTGGTAGCCTCGCGGCGGGCCAGGAAGGGAGTTCCGTTTTCGTAGCGCAGGCCCAGCACCACCACGGCAGACCCGCTGGGGGCACTGGCAAAGTGGTAGCCCGCGGCCTGGGGCGTGCCGGCCAGCACCACACGGCGCCCCGGTACCAGCAGCCGCACGGCCGTGTGCTCCCCGTCGGTGGGGGTAGCAGCCGGCACGTAGAGGGCAGCAGCGGCTCCGGCCCAGGGCTGCCCCACGGCCAGCCAGCCCAACCGCGTGGGCTGCAGGGCGTTGGGTGCGGGCGCCAGCTCCTGCGGCTCCGGCACCGGTACCGAGGCCGCAACGGGCTCAGGCACGGCATTCGGATCGGGGGCAGAGGCCAGGCCCGCCTGAAAGTTAAAACGGATGGGCAGCACCATCTTCACCTTCACAAACCGCCCATCCTGCTGACCGGGCGTCCAGCGGCCCGAGGTCTGGCGCAGCACCCGCAGCACCTCCTCGTCGCAGCCGTCGCCGATGCCGCGCAGAATCCGCGGGCTTTGCACCCGGCCGGCCTCATCCACCACAAACGAGGCAAACACCAGCCCCTGGGTTTGGCGCTCCTGGGCCTGGCGGGGGTAGCGGATCAGCTGGTTGATATCGGCCGGCCCCTGGCCAAAGCGGGGCATTTGCTGGGCGGTGGTGTACACCTGCTCCGTAGGTGCTGCAGAGGCTTCGCCCTCCAGCCAGCGCACGGGCGTGGCCGAGCCGGTAGCCTTCCCGTAGAAGAGCGAGTGGCTGTCCCCGCGGCGGCCGGCCAGCTCCAGCTGCAGGCTGCGGCCGGCGGCCAGCATCAACTGCTGGCCGGCCGCGGTGGCCCGCACCAGCACGGCACCGGTCAGTTCCAACGGGGCGCCGGCCAGGGTTTCGGTTAGTAAGTTGGAAAGCAGCATGTCGGAGGCGGCGTAGCACTCCTTTAGTTCTACCCATACGGTGCCGGTAGCCGGGCGCTGCCGGGCATCTACCAGCGCCCCGGCCGGGATGCGCACCACGGTGCCTTCGCGCCCCCGCACTTCGGCGGCTTTGGTGGGGTCAATCTGGAAGTACTCACTGGCTTTCAGGGTCAGGTCCTGGAGGCGGGCTTCGGCCGGCGGCGCTTCGGCGCCTATCCCGGCGGGCCGCCGGGTACTGCCGCGGTACACCACCAACGGCGCCAGGCGGCTGGTGGGCCGCTCCAGGCGGTGCCAGTCGCGACGCACGGGGGTAGCCCCTATGGGGTCAGCTACGGAGTCGAGGGCCAGTGTATCGGCCAGGGCGGGGGCCGTAGCGGCTGGGTCGGGGCGCTGGGCCGCGCGCTCCTGCTGGCAGGCCACCAGCAGCGCTCCACTTACACCCAGGCACAGAAAACGAAGCGGGGTACACATTGACATAGGACCACTCTACGCGGGAAACACTGGATTTATTGACGTAAGGTTACATTTTTCTGCTAAATAGTTGAGGCGGAACGGCTTTAGTTCTGTTTCATCGGCTACCGGCCCGCCGGGCCAGTGCTGCTTGCCCTTGCAGTCCTCTCCTTTTTTCTTGTTCCTTACCATGCTCGACCTTGTTATTGAAGCACGCCAAGCGGCCCTGAGCCCGGGGTTCAACGTGCGCCGGATTCTGCCCTACCGCCTGCGCCGGATGCTGGGCCCCTTTATCTTCATGGACCACGCCGGGCCGGTAAGCTTCGCCCCCGAAAAGCTGCCTGCGCTGGATGTGCTGCCGCACCCGCACATTGGCCTCTCCACGGTCAGCTACCTGTTCGGGGGGCAGGTAACGCACCGCGACAGCCTGGGCGTGGAGCAGATCATTCGGCCCGGGGAGGTGAACTGGATGACGGCCGGCTCGGGCATTGCCCACTCCGAGCGGTTCGAGGACCCGGCCGCGCTGGCCGGCGGGGCCCTGGAAATGATTCAGACCTGGGTGGCCCTACCCGAGCAGGACGAGGAAAGCGCCCCCGCTTTCACCAACTACCAGCCCCACGAGCTGCCCGTTTTCACGGAGCCGGGCGTGTGGATGCGCCTGATTGCCGGCGACGCCTTCGGGCTGCGCAATGAGGTGCGCACCCACTCGCCCTTGTTTTACCTGCACGTGGTGCTGCAGCCCGGTGCCCGGTTTGGGCTGCCCCGCGGCTACCCCGAGCGCGGCGCCTACGTAGCCAAGGGCCTCGTGGAAGTGAATGGCCGCGCTTACGGCCCCGGTCAGCTATTGGTATTTACCCCTGGCATTGACCCCGTGCTGGTAGCCCGCGAAGCCAGTACGCTGCTGCTGCTGGGCGGTGAGCCGCTGGGGGAGCGGTTTATCTGGTGGAACTTCGTGTCGTCGCGCCGGGAACGAATTGAGCAGGCCAAGGCCGACTGGCAGGCGGGCCGCATTGCCCTACCCCCCAACGATAACGCCGAGTTTGTACCTCTGCCTCAAGACAAAAGCCGACCGGCTGGTGGCGGCTCGCCCCCACCCCAGGCCCTGTCCTGATGCCTGGGGCTCCCCGCTTCGAGGCAGACGCCGCAAACGCATTATATATGCTAATTTAGTTGGATTATTAACTAATTTTATTAGCTTTGAATATTGTTCTTATGGCCGCCCTTTCCTCTTCCGACTATGAAAAACGAGCTTCAGTACATGGTTTGCTGCCAGCTTACCCTGGCCGAGCTTAGCTGCGGGCAGGTAGTGAGCACCCGGCAGGTAAAGCAGCTGGTAGCCAGCCCTACCGCCGAGCTGCCCGAGCTATTTACGGACCTCTACGAGCAGTTCCGCAGTCCGCAGCTGCTGGGCCTGCAGATTACCTCCATCCGGTACCGCCGCCCGGCCACCCACCGGATGCACGACGAGGCTGCCGTAGAAGAGTTGCAGGAGTGTTAACCGAAGAATAAACCTAAAAAAAAAGCCCCTCCGTGGAGGGGCTTTTTTTTTTAGGCATCAGCTCACAGATTCTTCAGCACGAAATCCGTCATTTGGCGGTAGAGGTGCAGGCGGGTGTTGCCCCCGTAAATGCCGTGGTTGCGGTTGGGGTAGTACAGGGTCTGGTAGTCTTTGTTGGCCTTGATCATGGCCTCGGTGAAGGCTACCGAGTTCTGGAAGTGCACGTTGTCGTCGCCGGTGCCGTGCACCAGCAGGAGCTTGCCCTTGAGCTGGTCGGCAAACTGCACGGGTGAGTTATCGTCGTAGCCCTGGGGGTTTTGCTGGGGCGTTTTCAGAAACCGCTCGGTGTACACGGAGTCGTAGTAGCGCCAGTTGGTAACGGGCGCCACCGATACGCCCATCTTGAACACATCCGCATTTTTGGTGAGGGCCAGGGCCGTCATGTAGCCCCCGAAGCTCCAGCCCCAGATGCCGATGCGCGACTTATCCACGTAGGGCAGGGTAGCGAAATACCGGGCGCTGGCGGCCTGGTCAATGGTTTCCAGCTTGCCCAGGTTGGCGTAGGTGCTTTTCTTGAAGGCCGCGCCCCGGGCGCCGGTGCCGCGGTTATCAACGCTCACAATGATGTAGCCGTTCTGGGCCAGCAGCTGGTGCCAGAGGTAGTTAGTGAAGGCAATACCCCCGCCGGCATCGTCCTTCACGGTCTGGGAGCCGGGGCCGCCGTACACGTACATCAGCACGGGGTACTTTTTGCTGGCATCGAAGCCTGCAGGCTTCAGCACGGAGGCGTTCAGCTCTACCCCGTCGGCCGTCTTGAAGTTGATAAATTCCAGCTTGCCCAGGTTGTATTCGGTCAGCTTCTGGCGCAGCTTGGCGTTGTCTTCCAGCACTTTCACCAGCTTGCCGTCCTGGCCGTTGCGCAGGCTTACCACCTGGGGCTGCCCGGCCTCGGAGTGGTAGTTCAGGAAGTAGCGGGTATCGGCGCTCATGTTCACCACGTCGTTGCCGGAGCCGGCTTCACTGAGGCGGGCTTTGCCCTTGCCCTTCAGATCAATACGGTAAAGGTGGCGCTGCAGGGGCGAGGCCTCGGTGCTGGTGAAATACACTACCCCCTTCTTCTCGTCAAACCCATCAATGCTGGTAATTTCCCAGTTGCCCTTGGTGAGCTGGCGCACCAGCTTGCCGCTCATGTTGTAGAGGTAGAGGTGGCGGTAGCCGTCTTTCTCGCTGCTGAACAAGAACTCCTTGCCGCCTGCCAAGTAGCGCAAATCGTCGTTTACCTCCACGTAAGCGGGGTCAGTGTCGGTGAGGACTACCTGGGTGTTACCGGTGCGGGCGTCGGCGTGCAGGATTTCCAGCTTGTTCTGCAGGCGGTTCATGCGCCGAATGCTGAGCAGGTTGGGCGTCTGGGTCCAGATGATGCGCGGAATGTACTGGTCCGTTTCCGGGCCCACGTCCATTTTCGTGTTCCTGCCGGCGGCCACGTCGTAGGTGGAGATGCTTACGATGGAGTTTTTCTCGCCGGCCTTGGGGTACTTATAGCGGTAGTCTTTGGGGTAGAGCGGGCCCCACTCCTGCATGTTGTACTCGGGCACCTCCGTTTCATCGAAGGTGTAGTAGGCCAGCTGCCGCGAGTCGGGCGACCATTGAAAGCCCTGGGCAAACTCAAATTCTTCCTCGTACACCCAGTCGGTGCCGCCGTTGATGATGCGGTTCTGGGCGCCATTGGTGGTTACGGCCGTTTCCTGCATAGTAGTCAGATCCACCACAAACAGGTTGTTGTCGCGCACGAAGGCCACGCGCTTGCCATCGGGCGAGAAAGTGGCGTAGAGCTGCTTGCCGGCCGTTTTGCTCAGGGGCACCAGCTGCTTGCTCCCCCGGTCGTACACGAAAAAGTACGATTTGCTGGAGCGGCGGTAAATGGGCTCGGTATCGGTGCTGAACAGGATTTTGGATTCGTCGGCGTTGAAGCTGTAGCCATCCACTGCCAGGGGCTGGCTTTGGCCGGGCAGCTTCAACTCCTGACCCGCCACCAGGGTTTGCACGGGCTGGCCGGTGGTTACATCATTCTGCACCAGGTTGCCCTGGCTGAGCGAAGAGTAGTAGCGGCCATCCTTCATCCAGTTGAAGCCGGGCACGGAGCGGGCCGAGAACGTGCCCTTCTGCCAAATGTCCTCGAGGGTAATGTTTTGCTTTTGCTGGGCAAAAGCGGCCGGCGCGCTGCCGGGAAGCACGGCTGGTGCGGCCGTGGTCAGAAACAGGGCCAGGCCCAGGAAACGAAAATTCATCAGCAAAAAGTAAAATGACGGCGGGAATCAGCCGTTAAGGTAGGAAATGCGGGCAGCATGGTTGCACGCCGCCGGGGCGGCCGGGGCCCGGAGCCGCCCCGGCGGGCAGACCGTGGCGGACTTCCTACTTCGCGTTCAAAACCCGACCTTTACGAAGCTATGCATTTTCGTTCTATTGTTCTGCTCCTGTCCCTGCTGGGGGTAGCGGCGGCCTGCGACTCCGGCCTCTCGCCCGGTCCGCGCGTGGATCTGGTCAGCAGCACCCGCTATAATACCGTTGACCGCCGCCTAACCCGCACCGCCGACACCCTGGCTGTTAAGATGTATGCCCAGGGCCAGGGTAGCCCCTTGCACCGGCTCACGATTTCGGCGGAGTATGTGGCCGTGCCGGAGCCTATTGTTTACAACGACCAGTTTGACGTGGACGACCCGCCCCGCCGCACGCTGGTATACCTCGACTCGGTGCTGGCGCCGGGCACCGATTCCGTGGCCCTGGGCCACGTACTCAGCTCCCGCACCACCTCGGGCCTGGAGGTGTGGCGCTACTCCGCCACCGATGATGAGAGCCGCACCGGCTCCCGCAGCTTCCGGCTCCGCTATGCCCGCCCCGATACCCTCCTGGACTATCACAACTACACCGTGTCGGTGCAGGCGTCGGGGGCGTTCGGCCGGCGCAGCTTTCTGGCCCTGCGCGAAGGGCTGGTATTCCCGAAATTTTCGGTGCACCGCCTAGCCGAAAACCAAGCCCTCGTTGACCTGGTGTACCTGCCCAACCCCACTACCGGAGCCCCTACCCTGGCCACCCCCCTCCATGCCGCCCTGGGCCTGAAGTGGAGCACCCGGCGGGCCACCGTCATTCGCCGCACTAGCCTTAACAGCACCTCGTTCGGGAGTACCACTGATTTCGCCGCTGCGTTCAACCAAGGCACCGATTTCACGCCGCTTACCAGCACGGGCCCACTTGCTGAAGGCCAGGTAATTGCATTTCAGACCCCGGCCCCGAATAGTCGCTACGGCATTATTCTGGTGGAAGATATTCTGGCTACGGGCAGCCGTAACGTGGTGCTGCAGGTACGGGTAGCCAAATAAGCCCGGGCTGCCGGGCACTGGCCCTAACGCAAAAGGAGCTTCCTGCTGGCAGGAAGCTCCTTTTGCGTGTTTCTACCTTATTTTTTTCAGTGGCTAGAAGTTAAATCCGGCCGTGAGGGTAGTGGTGAAGCGGTTATCATCCACCACGATGCGCGGAGTACGGGCGGGGTTGGCCAGCTCGTAGGGCGTATACACTTGCTTGCCGGAACCATATACCCCGGCTACATCCAGGAAAAAGTTCTTCTGGCGCAGCCCCACTCCACCCGTGTAGAAGGTTTGGGCCCGGTTGGCGGTGCTGGTATTCTTATACGGGTCGCCGTAGTGGGCAAAACCCGCCCGCAGCCGAAATACATCCAGGCGCAGCTCGCCGCCTACCCGCAGGTTCACGGCCGACTGGTATTGGCCACGAATGGCGTCGTTGGCGGGGCCCAGGTCGCCGGGCGTTACGGCCGTGGTGTTACGGTCGTAGCCCAGGCGTGCTTGTCCGTAGTTTACATACTCAGCGTCGGCGCTCAGGAAACCGTTTTTGCCCAGCACCACGGCCACGCCCCCCGTAGCGCGGAAGGGCGAGGTGACGGTATAAGCCAGGTCTTCGGCCGGGAAGTTGCCGTCGCCGGTGGTGTGCCGGGTGCCGTCATCCAGGGTAATGGGCGAGTCGAAGGTGGCATCCAGGGTGGCGCTGTAGGTTTCCACCACCTCCGAGTAGGTCGGCGTCTGCACCGAGGCGCCCACCCGCACGATATCATTCGGCCGGTAAATAACCCCGAGGCGGGCATTTACACCCGTGCCGCTGGTTTCAATGTTTTCCCGCAGGCTCAGGCTCCCGAACTTTCCGCCGGGGTCATTGCTGGGCGGGGTGGGGTCAGTGGCTGTCAGGCTCGAAACCGTGTTGTAGCGGGTGTGCACAATCCCGATGGCTCCCCCGATGTACAGCTTGTCGCGGTAGCTGTTGGCATAGCCAAAATCGAACTGGGTCTGGCCGCCGCTACGCTCTATGGTTTCGCGCTGGGTCAGGGTGCCGGTGTTATCGTAGTCGGCCGGAATGTAGGTGCCATCGGCGTCGCGCTCCGTCAGCAGGGCCTCGTAGGCCAGCTTATCCAGGATGGCGCCCTGGTCTTCGCTCAGCCGCTGCAGAATATCCTGCTCCAGCGGGGGAGTGGCCGAATAGCGCAGGTTCTGGTTGAAGTTGTTGGTACGGTTCAGGCCAAAGGCAAACGTACCACCCCGCCAGGGGCTGGTATTGTCGGAATCAGGCCGGCGGCCGGAAAACACAATGCCGAGGCTGCCAATCTGCAAATTGCTCCGCGAATCGGTGCCGCGGGCTCCGAAGGCCTGCGTGGTGGTATTGCTGCTGCCGAAGCCCGGCGAAAAGCTGATTTCGGACCGTTGAAACAGGCCCAGGCCCGCCGGGTTGGTCAGGATGCTTCCAAAGTCGGCTCCCACCGCCGAGCTGGCTCCTCCAATACCCAAGGTGCGGGCCGTGCCGCCGGGCTGGTTCTGGGAAAAGCGCAGGGCATCGGCCGAACTTTGGGCAAAGGCGTAGCCAGCCGGGCTTAATAAAGCCGCAGCCAGGTAATATTTCAGGTTTTTCATGAGGGGGAGAGAATGAGCGCCGGCTCCTGGCAGGAGCCGGCGGTACACACCGAACAGGCGCTACCTATTCGCTAACAACACTGCTTAATTGCCCCGGCCCCGGCCGCCGCTGCTGCTTCCGCCGCCGCCACCGTTGCCACCACCGCTCCGGCCACCGCCGCCACTGCTGCCACCACCATCAAAGCTGCGGGAAGGCTGGGAGTACGAGCGGGAAGGCTCGGAATAAGAACGGGAAGGCTCAGAGTAAGAGCGGGAAGGTTGGGAGTACGAACGCGTCGGCTCAGAACCCGTGCCCGAATCGGAGGAGCGGGTAGGCTGCTGGTACACCCGCTGACGGCGGGGCTCAGCTACTACCCCACCCGCGTCAGTCGTCTGCGGACGGCTGCCACCGACATTATCCCAGTTCCGCCGAGGGCGGCTGGTTTCCGTACCAGCTTGGGTTGCCGTGCTGCTGCCGCTCTCGCTGAGTACGCGCCACCGGCGCGTAGGCTGGGCAGCGGGCGTAGCTTCTACCGCACGGGTTTCGGTGGTAGCACCCGGCTGCACACCGCCCGTTACCACGTCGCGGCTGCGCCCCCGCCCGGAGGCTGGCGCCGGCGCAACCGTGGCGCTCGATGTGGTGGTGCTTGGCGCCAGAAGGCCGCCCTCCACTACCCCGCGGCTGCGGCTACCCGACACCGAGCCGGGCAGGTTGCCGCCGGCGTTCAACTCCCCATCGGAGAGGCGGCTGCGGGTGCCCGTCACGACGGAGCGTACTGCCTGCGCGCGGATGCCCCGGCCGCCGTAGTAGCCGTTGTAAAAGCCCCCGCCCCCATAGAAACCGCCTCCATAATAGCCCCCCCAAGGGTTGCCGTAGCCGTAGGGGCTGTAGCCGTAACCGTAACCATAGTCGTAGGCGCCGTAGCCATAACCATACCCCCGCCATGGGCGGTACCAAGGACGGCCAAGCCCAATGGTAATGTTCACGAACGAACCACCCCAATACGGGCCATAGAAGGGGTCGTAGAACGCGCCGGGGCCCCAGGCAGAGTACACGGGTCCACCGTACCAGAACGGGTCGGTGTACGCAAAATCATAGTAGCCCAAGCCCAGTCCGCGGTAGGCAGGCTGGTGGAAGCGCCGCAGGCGGGCGGCATAAAAGTCATCGTCGTAGTATTCAGTGCTTCCGGTAGCCTGCGAGGTAGTAGTACCCGCGTAGTCCGGGTTGGCTACGTCGCCGTCTTCTTCCGCTGCCGGAGCCGGTTCGGTGCTGGCTACCACCGCTTGGTTAAGAGCTGTGGTGCGGTCCTTCGAGGAATAATACACGCCGTCATTCTCGGTAGAAGTGAGGGCCGTGGTGCCCGCGCAGCTACCGAGCGTAAGCAGGGCCATAGCGGGGAATACGGATGGAAATAATCTTTTCATGGCTGCTTACGCGTAAGGAATGATCCGGAAGATGAAGAGCGAACAGGAACCCGGCGGCACAAGGACCGAAAACGGGTCCACACCTCCGAATTTAATAACGTAATTTGGACCCGAAACGGTGCCCTATTTTGTACGACAAATCTTGTACCAAAAAAGGAACTTTTTCGCTACCTCTAAGATACTCTGAATATGAGCAAAAGTTTGCCCAAGCGCAGTGAAGATTACTCGCTGTGGTACAACGAGTTGGTGAAGCGCGCTGGTTTAGCGGAGAATTCCTCGGTGCGGGGCTGTATGGTGATTAAGCCCTACGGCTACGCCATCTGGGAAAAGATGCAGCGCACCCTCGACGATATGTTCAAGCGCACCGGCCACCAGAACGCCTATTTCCCGCTGTTCGTGCCCAAAAGCCTGTTCGAAGCCGAGGAGAAAAACGCCGAGGGTTTCGCCAAGGAATGCGCCGTAGTAACCCACTACCGCCTGCAGAATGACCCTGATAAGCCGGGCAAGTTGCGCGTGGACCCCAACGCCAAGCTGGAAGAGGAGCTAATCGTGCGGCCCACCTCGGAGGCCATCATCTGGAGCACCTACAAAAACTGGATTCAAAGCTACCGCGACCTGCCCCTGCTCATCAACCAGTGGGCCAACGTAGTGCGCTGGGAAATGCGCACCCGCCTGTTCCTGCGCACCGCCGAGTTTCTGTGGCAGGAAGGCCACACGGCCCACGCCACCGCCGAAGAGGCCCTGGCCGAAACCCGCCAGATGCTGGAGGTGTACGCCCAGTTTGCCGAGGAGTGGCTGGCCCTACCCGTGGTAAAGGGTGTAAAGACCGAGAACGAGCGGTTTGCCGGTGCCATTGAAACCTACTGTATTGAGGGCCTGATGCAGGACGGCAAGGCCCTGCAGGCCGGTACCTCGCACTTCCTGGGCCAGAACTTCGCCAAGGCGTTTGATGTGCAGTTCACCAACAAAGCCGGCCAGCTGGAGCACGTATGGGGCACGAGCTGGGGCGTGAGCACCCGCCTGATGGGCGCCCTGGTTATGGCGCATTCTGATGATGAAGGCCTGGTGCTACCCCCCAAGCTGGCCCCCATCCAGGTGGTGATTGTACCCATCTACAAAACCGGCCAGCTCGAGGAGCTGATGGAGCGCATCCGCCCCATGCAGATGGGTCTGATTGAGCGCGGCATCTCGGTGAAGGTAGATGACCGGGACACCGAGCGCCCCGGCTTCAAGTTTGCCGAGTGGGAGTTGAAAGGCGTGCCCGTGCGCATTGCCGTGGGCATGCGCGACCTGGAGAACGGCACCCTGGAAGTGGCCCGCCGCGACACCAAGGAGAAGATGACCCTACCCCTGGCCGACATTGTAAACAGTGTGGACCAGCTGCTGCAGGATATTCAGCAGAACATCTACCGCCGGGCCCTCAACTTCCGCGAAAACCACACTACCCGCGTAGAAAGCTACGAGGAGTTCAAGCAGGTGCTCGATGGCAAAGGCGGCTTCGTGGTGGCCCACTACGATGGCACCTCGGAAACCGAGGAGCGCATCAAGGAAGAAACCAAAGCCACCATCCGCTGCCTGGCCCTGGCTGAGGCGGAGGAAGAAGGCATCTGCATCGTGACGGGGCGCCCTTCCAAGCGCCGCGCCCACTTTGCCCGCGCTTACTAAGCGGAGCTTGAAGCCGGAGTTAAAAAGCCGGTCATGCTGAGCAGGGCGAAGGACCTTATCACGCCAGAACGACCATCGTAATAACGGCCCGTTTTACCGTGATAAGGTCCTTCGCTGCGCTCAGCATGACCGGCTTTTGCTACCGGGCAGCGGCAATAGCCTGCTTTAGCTCATCATCCGAAAGATGTTCCTGCCAGTCGGGGGCTAGCTCCAGCCGCACGGTTTGGGCGCCGCCGGTGGGCGTGCACACCACCGTTACGCCGCTCTCATTGGTAGTGCTGCGCTCTACGGCTTCGGCGGTAGCAGCGGTTTCTACGCCGGCGTAGGCTTGCACGCAGGTCCAGGTGGTGTTGTGGGAGTCGGTTACTTCGCGTTGTGTCATCATGGGGGGTAGTACGCCGGGAGTGGGCGCAGGTTCCCTACCCCTACGTTGGGGTGCTACCCTTCGCCGTACTGAATAGCGGCTACTTCCAGCTCCTCTATCTTAGCTCCCAGCCGCACCTGCACGCGCTGGCCCAGCCTGGCGCCCTGCACGGCCCGGGCAATGGGGGCCACAAACGCTACCTTGCCCGCCGCCACCGAGGCCTCATCAACGCCCACAATCGTGAAACTGCGCTCGGCCCCTACCCCTGCTGCCGGCCGCAACGTCACGGTAGCCCCGAACCGCACCTCCTGAGGCGGCTGGCTGCGCGGGTCTACTACCTTGGCGCTGGCAATGCGGGCGTTCAGGGCGCTGAGCTGACCGTTAAGCACCGTCAGACGGCGGGTACGGTCGGCCTCGTTTTCGCGGTTGGCCTCGGCCAGGGTGCGCTCCGCTTCCAGCGCCACCAGTTCCTGCCGTAGCTGCTCCAGGCCCTCTGGGGTCACGTAATTGGGCGTTCCGGGAGGTAGGGCGGGCCGGGGCGGGATGATGGGGGCCTCCAGCGAATCGTCTTCTTTGGTAAATGCGCGGCTCATAGCCCTTGCTAACGCGCCAGCCGGAGTGGGGTTGCGGGGCCAGCTACCCTAACTTACTGCGCTACTGAGCCGGGTTCTGCGTATCTTTTCCCAACTAAACCTTCTACCCTATGGACTGGCTCACGATTGCGCTGCTACTGGTATTTGGCCTGCTGTTTCTGGTGGCCGAGGTCATTTTTATTCCGGGTACTACGGTGGTGGGGCTGGTGGGCTTCGGGCTGCTGGCCGCCGGCATTTGGTTCAGCTACCGCGACCTGGGCGCCACTACCGGCCATGTTCTGCTGGGCAGCTCCACGGTAGCTATTGGGGTGCTGGTGTACCTGGGGCTGCGGCCCAAAGCCATCAACCGGGTGGCGCTAACCAGCGTGAACCACGCCCGCGTGCACGATGCACGCCACCCCGATGTGCAACCCGGCACTACCGGCCGCGCCCTGTCGGCCCTGCGCCCAGCAGGCACTGTCCTGTTCGATGACGACCGGCGGGAGGTAACCACGCGGGGCGAGTTTGTGCCGGCTGGCACGCAGGTGCGGGTACTGGGCATCGAGCACAACCGCATTGTGGTGGAAGGCCTGGCGTAAGCCGCCGCGCAGTTCTCTCTTTTTGTTGTTAGTTGCCGACTGCAAGCCTCCCTACCCCTCTTCATCTTCTCAAACCTCCCGCATGGACTTTCCTTTCTTCCCGATTATCGTCGGTGGCATTGTGCTGCTGGTGTTTCTGTACTTCTTCCCTATCAGCCTCTGGATTACGGCGCTGTTCTCAGGGGTGCGGGTGAGTTTGTTTCAGCTGGCTTTTATGCGGGTGCGCAAGGTACCGCCGTCTCTTATCGTCAACTCCCTGATTACCTCTACCAAAGCCGGCCTGGAACTGACGGCCAACGACCTGGAAACGCACTACCTGGCCGGCGGTAACGTACCCAGCGTCATTAAGGCCCTGATTTCGGCCGACAAAGCCAACATCCCCCTTAGCTTCAAGCAGGCTACCGCTATTGACCTAGCCGGGCGCGACGTATTCGAGGCCGTAACCACTTCGGTAAACCCCAAGGTGATTAACACGCCCAACGTGGCGGCCGTGGCCCAGGATGGCATTCAGCTGATTGCCAAAGCCCGCGTGACCGTGCGCGCCAACATTGCCCAGCTGGTGGGCGGCGCCGGCGAAGAAACCATTCTGGCTCGCGTGGGCGAAGGTATCGTGACCAGCATCGGCTCGTCCCGCTCCCACAAGGAAGTGCTCGAAAACCCCGACAAGATTTCTAAGCTGGTGCTCAGCAAAGGCCTTGATGCGGGTACGGCCTTCGAAATTCTCTCCATTGATATTGCCGACGTAGACATTGGAGAAAACATTGGGGCCAAACTCCAAACCGACCAGGCCTCCGCCGACCTGCGTGTAGCCGAAGCTCGCGCCGAAGAGCGCCGGGCCATGGCCGTGGCTATGGAGCAGGAAAACCGCGCCAAAACCCAGGAAGCTAAATCCCGCGTGGTAGAGGCCGAAGCGGAAATTCCGAAAGCCATTGCCGAAGCCTTCCGCTCCGGCAACCTGGGCGTGATGGATTACTACAAAATGCGCAACGTGCAGGCCGACACAGATATGCGCGACTCTATTGCCAACCCTGGCGGCCAGAGCAGCAGCACCAAGCCCGGCCGCGACGAGACGCGCCTGAGCTAATTGCTACCAGGCGACGAATTTCTACCCGGCCTGTAGCCTATAACAACACCTGTCATGCTGAGCGCAGCGAAGGACCTTATCACGCGGGAACAAGACGTTGTAGCGTCCATCGTTCAGACGGGATAAGGTCCTTCGCTGCGCTCAGCATGACAGGAGGGCTGTACTTTACCACAGCCAGCCAGTTGCGAAGGGTTTACTTCTTCGTAATCCGGAACTCTACGCGGCGGTTGAGCTTGCGGGTTTCCTCCTGCTCGTTGCTGGCAATGGGCTTGCTTCCTCCAAAGCCTTCCGTTGTGATACGGTTGCCGCTGATGCCCTTGCTCACCAGATACTTCTTTACCTCGTTTACCCGGTCCTGGCTGAGCTTCACGTTCAGTTGCGGGTCGCCCTGGTTATCAGTGTGGCCCTCTAGCTTAATTTCTACCTGGGGGTAGTCTTTCAGGATGCGTACCAGGCGCAGCAGCTCGGGGTAGGAGTTTTCGCGCAGGTAGTACTTGCTCTGGGCAAAGAAGATGTTGTTGAGCTTGATGGTCTGGCCCACGGCGAAGGGCACCAGGTACAAGTCCTGGTTTACCTCCGAGTACTTCTGGCGGTCCGTCACGTCCAGGTTGTCCGATTCGGCGAGGTAGTCTCTGGCCTCGGCCCGGTAGCCGTAGTGGGCGCCCGAGGGCAGCACAATCGTGTAAGAACCATCGATGGGGCTCGTTTCGGCCACCCCAATTTCCTCGCCGGTCAGCAGGTTTTCGTAGCGAATGGTAGCAGCTACCGGCTTCTTGGAAGCGGCATCCAGCACCTTGCCGCGCACCAGCGTTACTACTTCCGGCCGGAAGGTGGGCGTCAGGCTGATGCGGAAAATGTCCTTGGAGCCCCCAATGCCATTGCGCGCCGACACCAGGTACGCATCCTCACCCGCCGCCGATACGGTATAGTAAGCGTCAAAATCGGGGGAGTTGACGCTGGCGCCCAGGTTACGGGGCTTGCTCCAGTTGGTCCAGCTGTCATCAAGGCGCTTGGAGTAGAACACGTCGCTTTTGCCGTAGCCCCCGTGCCCTTCCGAGGCGAAATACAGGGTTTTGCCGTCGGCGGCCAGGAAAGGCGCAAACTCCGGCTTCTTGGTGTTAATGCTGGCCCCCAGGTTCTTAGGCTTGCTCCACGCTTTACCGTCGGCTTTCAGGAAGCTCACGAAGATGTCCTGCTCGCCCTGCCCGTCGCGGCGGTCCACGGCCATGAGTAGGACTTTGCCCGAGGTAGCGAGGTAGTAATCCACGTTTTCCTCGTCATTGTTGTAGAAATCCTCGATTTCAATCTTCACTGGCTGGCTCCACCCCGTTTTGGTGCGCCGGGCCATGCTCAAGCCCTTAGGGTCGAGGGAGCCATCGGGGTTATAGACGTTAATCAGCACGGCCGTATTGCCGTCCGACGACACCGAGGCCAGGCCGTTCGGGCCGGGCGTATTGATGGGGCTGCCAATGTTCTTGGCCTGGTTCCAGGTTTTCTTCTGGGGGTTGGCCAGGTTGCTGTACCATACGTCCTGCACGTCTTTGGCGCCACCCACGTTCTGGGGGCTTTCCTGACGGGCAAAAAACAGGGTGCGGCCGTCCGGCGAAATAACCGGGTGGGTGTCCACGTATTTGGAGTTGACGTTGGGCCCCAGGTTTACCATGGCCGAGTCGAAGCTCACGCTGGGCTGCTCGTTGCGGAACTCCTTTTTCACCATGGATTCGGCTACATCGGCAATACCGATGGCGTCAATCTGGTTCACGCCGTTCACGGCCTTGGTGTTCATGGTGACAATAACCCCAATGGTGCGGTAGGTGCCGGGCGAAAACGTCACCTGCAGGGAGCGAAACTGTTCCGGAATGGGGCCGGGGCTGTCGTTGGTGTATACCTGGTGCTTGGCCCCGCGGGTATCCACCAGCTCAATTTTCGTAACCGAGCCGGGGTTGAAATTCTCCACCACCGTAACTTGCTTGGCTATCAGCGACTTGCCGAACCGAACCTCAATGAACTCGTTGCTGCCTTCTTTTTTCGGAATCCAGGCCTCGTTGCTGGCCTGGCCCAGCGGGGTAGCGTTGGGTTCGCCCAGCACTTTCTCCGGGGAGAAGGGCTCTTTACCTTCCGTCTTCTGCGACGACACCGCCACGATTTTGGACGCCCACACCGCGTGTTGTGCTTTTGCCAGCGAGTTCATCCCTACCACCAACCCCAGCGACAACAGTATTTTTGTAACGTTCATACAATCAAGGCCAAAACAAACGCTTTCGGGAGAACACCTACGGACAAACGATAATCCAGAACCCTGAAGACGTCCTGGACCACCCGGAAGTTTCGATGCCCGGCGAAAGCCGCGCTAAAAGTACCGCCAATCCGGCAGCCCTTTCACGCAGGTGAAAGTAAAAAAGCCGGCGCTATTGGTCCAGCTCTGACCGGTAGCGCCGGCTTTCTGATGCGCTAAAGTACAGTTCCTGCCGACAAGAAACGCGCCCGGCCAAAACCCGGCGCTACCGAATGAAGTTTTGAGCCTGAGCGCAGCGGGCTTTTTTTTGAGTACCTTGCGCCCCGCGTACCCAGTCCCCCCACAAGTACAATTTCTCTTCACAATGGAAGAAAAGCTGCTGGAGGAAATTCCCTCCCTCGATTTGGCTGACTTTCGCTCCGGCGACCCTGAGCGCAAAGCCCGCTTCGTACAACAACTCGGCGAAGCCTACCAGAACATTGGCTTCATCGCCCTCAAAAATCATGGCCTGACGGAAGAGCAGACCGAGAAGCTTTACACGGATGTAAAGGCCTTCTTCTCGCTGCCCGACGACGTGAAGCGGCAGTACGAGAAGCCGGAGCTGGCGGGCCAGCGCGGCTACGTAAGCAAGGGCAAGGAGCACGCCAAGGGCCGCAACACCGGCGACCTGAAGGAGTTCTATCACGTAGGCCAAGAGGTTGACGACGCCAACGACCCCATTAAATCGGAGTATCCCGATAACATCTGGCCCCAGGAGGTAGGCAGCTTCGCCGATACGTCGCTGACCACTTACAAAACGCTGGAGTCGGCCGGTAAGGACGTGCTGCGCGCCATTGCCTTGTACCTGCAGCTGCCGGAGAATTACTTCGACGACAAGGTGCGCAACGGCAACAGCATCCTGCGCCCCATTCACTACTACCCCATCGAAAACCCCGATGAGGTGCCCGCTGACGCCGTGCGCGCCGCCGAGCACGGCGACATCAACCTGATTACCCTGCTGATGGGCGCTTCGGCCGATGGCCTGCAGGTGCTGCGCCGCGACGGCAAGTGGATTCCGATTACGGCCCTGCCCGACCAGATTGTGGTAAACGTGGGCGACATGCTCCAGCGCCTGACCAATGGGGTGCTCAAGAGCACGATTCACCGCGTAGTGAACCCGCCCCGCGAGAAAATGAACTCCTCGCGCTACAGCATTCCGTTCTTCATGCACCCGCGCTCCGAAATGAGCCTGGCCGCCCTGGAAAGCTGCGTAACCTCTGATAACCCCAAGAAGGAAGCCGATATTACCGCCGGCGAATTCCTGAATGAGCGCCTTATTGAGTTGGGCCTGAAAAAGAAGTAACTGCTCTTCTCGGAGCACCCATGGTACGGCCCGCCTCCCACCCCGGAGGCGGGCCGTTGTGGTGTAGCGCGAAGGCAACTCGTAAGGTCCCGTTCAATTAGTGCTGGGCGCGGCCAGGAAAGCTACGGGCGGCAACGCGCTACAACCGGCGGCAACGCGTATCTTGCCTGGCACCCTTTTGACTTTGCGCTTTTACCTTGGCTCTGCACGAAGACATCCAGCTGGCCCCGCCGCCCCGCCGCTCGGAACGGGTCAAGCGGGTGCGCAATATCATTTTTCTCAAGGATGTAGCCGCCCTGGGCCTATCGGCCTTTGGCGGTCCGCAGGCCCACATGGCCATGATGCTGCGTCTGCTGGTAGATAAGCGCCGCTACCTCACGGCCGCCGAGCTGCTGGAGCTCACGGCCCTCTGCCAGATTCTGCCGGGGCCAACCTCCACCCAAACCATTACGGCCATTGGCTTCCGTTTGGGTGGTCCTAATCTGGCCTACCTCACGCTGCTGGTCTGGATGCTACCCGCCGTATGCCTGATGACCGGAGCCGGCCTGACCATCAGCTACCTCGATAAAGCCCAGGTAGCCCGGCTGGTGCAGTACGTGCAGCCCGTGGCCATTGGCTTTGTGGCCTACTCGGCGTACAAGATTGCCGAGAAGGTGATTCACACCAAGACATCGGTGGCCCTGATGGTTATTGCGGCCATGCTCGTGTATCAGTTTCAGGTGCCCTGGCTGATGCCCCTGCTGCTGCTGCTGGGGGGGCTGGTTACTACCTTCCGCTACCGCAAGCTCCCCCAAGAGCCTAAGGTGCCGCTGCGGATCGAGTGGTCGAATTTTGTGCTCTGGCTGGGCGTATTCATTGGGGCCGCCGTGCTGGGCCAGTACACCCAGCTGTTGCCGGTGCGCCTGTTTGAAAACTTCTACCGCAATGGCAGCCTCGTGTTCGGGGGCGGACAGGTGCTGGCCCCGCTGTTCTACACCGAGTTTGTCGAGTTCAAGCACTACCTCTCCCCCGAAGAATTTCTTTCGGGGCTGGGCATGGTGCAGGCCTTGCCGGGGCCCAACTTCTCGTTTGCGTCCTACATCGGAGCCCTGGCCATGCGCCGCGACGGCAGCGGCCTGGATGGGCAACTGCTGGGGGCCCTGGTAGGAGCCGTGGGCATTTTCATGCCCGGCACCCTGCTTATCTTCTTTCTAATCCGGTTCTGGGACCAGCTGAAGCGCTACCGGGTTGTTAAGGCTTCGTTGGAAGGTATCAACGCCGTATCGGCCGGCCTAGTGTGTGCCGCCACTTTCCTGCTGTATCATCCCCTGCCCGATACTCCTGTTAATCTGGCCCTTATTGCCGCTACGTTTCTGCTGCTGCTCTGGGAGCGGGTTCCCTCCTACGTGATTGTACTGGTGGCCCTGCTGGCTGGCTTCGTGTTTTAGTTACCCCAGCCACTAGCCCTAAGCCGCCCTACCCCCCGCTGCCCAAACCTTAACAGGGGCACGTCGGGTACTTGAGCCGCCGAGAAACGAAATCAGCCCGCCCTTCCAGGGAGGAAGGACGGGCTGATTTCGTTTTAGTTGGTGACCGGCCTGTTAGCCCTTTACCACCAGCTGTTCGGGCAGGTGCAGGAGGTAGTCGCCGTAGCCGCTCTTGCGCAGGGGTTCAGCAATCTTGCGCAGCTGGTCAGCATCAATAAAGCCCTGACGGTAGGCAATTTCCTCGATGGAGCCCACCTTCAGGCCCTGGCGCTGCTCCAGTACCCGCACAAACTCACCGGCCTGCATCAGGCTCTCGAACGTACCGGTATCCAGCCAAGCCGTGCCCCGGCCCAGGATACCCACTTTCAGCTTACCGCGGCGCAGATATTCCTGGTTTACGTCGGTAATCTCATACTCACCACGAGCCGAGGGCTGCAGGTTGCGGGCAATTTCCACTACCTCATTGTCGTAGAAGTAGAGACCGGGTACCGCGTAGTTGCTCTTGGGCTGCTTGGGCTTTTCCTCGATGCTGAGGGCCTTGTTGTTGGCGTCAAACTCCACTACGCCGTAGCGTTCGGGGTCGTGCACGTGGTAGGCGTACACCACGCCGCCGTCGGGGTCGTTGTTGGCTTTGAGCAGCTCTTCCATGCCTTCGCCGTGGAAGATGTTGTCGCCAAGCACCAGGGCTACCTTGTCGTCGCCGATGAAGTCGGCACCCAGCACAAAGGCCTGGGCCAGGCCGTTGGGCACTTCCTGAATGGTGTACTGGAAGTTGCAGCCCAGGTTCTTACCGTCGCCAAGCAGCTTTTGAAACTGCGCCTGGTCGTGGGGCGTCGTGATGATGAGGATGTCCTTGATGCCGGCCATCATCAGAATCGACAAGGGATAATAAATCATCGGCTTGTCGTAGACGGGCATGAGCTGCTTGGAAACCGCCAGCGTGAGCGGGTGCAGCCGCGTGCCGGAACCGCCGGCGAGGATGATACCTTTCATGTTATGGGGAAGAGTTGTTTATCGTGTCATCCTGAGCAAAGCGAAGGACCTTCTCACGCCTGAACGACCTACGTTAGATACGTACTATCTGACGCGAGAAGGTCCTTCGCTTTGCTCAGGATGACAATAGATTAATTCCGCTCCTGGATAAATGCCTGGTTGGCTTTAAACCAAGCCAGCGTTTTCTGCAGGCCTTCGCGGATGCGAATCTGGGGGTTGTAGCCTAGCAGATTCTGCGCTTTGCTGATGTCGGCCAGGGAGTCGCGGATGTCGCCGGGGCGGTCGGGGCCGTACTCGGGGGTGATATCGGAACCGGCTTCTTCCTTCAGAATATTGAACAGGTCGTTGAGGGAAGTGCGGTCGGCCACGGCAATGTTGTACACTTGGTTTACCGCCTCCGGGTTCTGCACCAGCGCCGCCCGGATGTTGGCCTGCACGCAGTTCTCCACGAAGGTAAAGTCGCGGGTCTGGCCACCGTCGCCGTTCATGCGCGGGCGTTTGCCTTCCAGCACGGCATCAATAAACAAGGGAATTACGGCCGCGTAGGCCCCGTTCGGGTCTTGGCGGGGGCCGAAGATGTTGAAGTAGCGCAGCCCGATGATTTCCATGCCGTAGGTTTTACCAAACACGTCGGCGTAGAGCTCGTTGGCGTACTTGGTTACGGCGTAGGGCGAGAGGGGCTTGCCGATGCGTTCTTCTACCTTGGGCAGCGCCTTGTGGTCGCCGTAGGTTGAGGACGAAGCCGCGTACACAAAGCGCTTCACGCCGGCTTCTTTCGCGCCTACCAGCATGTTCACGAAACCGCCCACGTTCACGTCGTTGCTCGTGATGGGGTCGTTGATGGAGCGGGGTACTGAGCCGAGAGCGGCTTGGTGCAGCACCACATCAATACCCTGGCAGGCATCGAGGCAGGTCTGCCGGTCCCGGATGTCGCCCTCAATCACGCGCAGGGCCGGGTTGCCCTCGAACAGCGCTACGTTTTTGCGGAAGCCGTTCGAGTAATTATCCAGCACGCGCACCTCTTTGGCGCCATACTTGAGCAGGTATTCCACCAGATTCGAGCCGATAAAGCCGGCGCCGCCCGTTACCAGGAAAGCCAGGTTATCGAGCGGCTGGTCGTGAAAAGGAGTTTCGTACACGTTGTATGAATTAGTAATTAGTAATTAGCAATGAGGAAGTAGCGGGCGAAGCAGCTACCTCAATTACTAACTACTAATCCTCAATTATTAATTAATTCCCGTACTGCTGCTGGTAGTACGTCTGGTAGGCGCCACTGGTCACGTGGTCGAGCCATTCCTGATTTTCCAGGTACCAATCTACCGTCTGCGAAAGACCCTGCTCAAACGTTACGGAAGGCTTCCAGCCCAACTCGTTCATGATTTTGCTGGAGTCGATGGCGTAGCGCAGGTCGTGGCCGGCGCGGTCCGTCACGAAGGTGATAAGCTGGCGCGAAGTGCCTTTTTCTTTACCCGTTTTCTCATCCAGCGTGTCGCAGAGCAGGTGAATGAGGTCGAGGTTTTTCCACTCATTCACGCCCCCAATGTTGTAGGTTTCTCCTACCCTGCCCTTGTGGAACACTGCGTCGATGGCCGTGGCATGGTCTTTCACGAACAGCCAGTCGCGCACGTTCTCGCCCTTGCCGTACACGGGTACCGGTTGGCCCGTCCGGATGCGGTGGATGGCCAGCGGAATCAGCTTTTCGGGGAAGTGGTTGGGCCCGTAGTTGTTCGAGCAGTTGCTCAGCTTCACGGGCATGTGGTAGGTGTGGTGCCAGGCCCGCACGAAGTGGTCCGACGAGGCTTTGGAGGCCGAGTACGGCGAACGAGGGTCGTAGGGCGTGTCTTCGGTGAACATCTCGGGGCCCATTTCCAGGGAGCCATACACCTCGTCGGTGCTCACGTGGTAGAAGGTTTTACCCTCGTAGCCCAGAGGCTTCCACAGGTTTTTGGCCGCATTCAGCAGGTGCACCGTGCCCAGCACGTTCGTTTTCACGAAGGCCAGCGGATCGGTAATGCTGCGGTCCACGTGCGACTCGGCGGCCAGGTGAATTACCGCGTCGGGCTCTTCGGTAGCAAACAGCTGATCCACGAAGGCTTGATCGGTAATATCCCCTTTCACCAGCCGGTAGTTGGGGGCCGATTCAATATCGCGCAGGTTTTCCAGGTTGCCGGCGTAGGTCAGGGCATCCAGGTTCAGAATCTGATACTGCGGATACTTGGTCACGAACAGCCGCACCACGTGCGACCCGATGAAGCCGGCTCCGCCGGTAATAATGATTTTCATTCTTTCAGGAGTAACTGAGTAATCGAGTAACTGAGTAGGCAGAGCTGAGTACCGCCAAGCAACTAGGTGAATAATCCAGCCTGCTCACGTAAACAAAAGCGAATCAGGCAGTTGCCCAGCCACTAAGTTACGCACCCAATGATAGTTGCCACTTCCAGGCGCTGCTCAGGGCTTCCTCCAGGGTAGAAGTAGTCTGGAAGTGTAACTCCTGGGTTGACTTGGTTACATCGGCATAGATAGCCGGCACGTCGCCGGCGCGGGGCGGACCAATAACGTAGTTCAGCTTTTGGCCGGTAGCCCGCTCGAAGGCCTGCACCACTTCCAGGACCGAGTTACCGCGGCCCGTGCCTACGTTAAAGGTTTCTACCCGCTCGGCCTGGGCATCGAGCAGACGCTGAACGGCCACTACGTGGGCCTTCGCCAGGTCCACCACGTGCACGTAGTCGCGGATGTTGGTCCCGTCGGGCGTGTCGTAGGTGTTGCCGTAGATGGTAAGCTTTTCGCGGATGCCAGCCGCCGTTTGGGTCACGTACGGAATCAGGTTCTGGGGGACGCCCAGGGGTAGCTCCCCGATTTTGGCTGACGGATGCGCCCCAATCGGGTTGAAATAGCGCAGCAGAATAGTGCGCAGGCTAGCATCGGGCGCCGCGGCTACGTCGCGCAGAATGTCTTCGCACATTTGCTTGGTAGCACCGTAGGGCGAGTTGGCTTTTTTGGTGGGCGTCTGCTCGGTTACGGGCAACGCGTCGGGTACGCCGTACACGGTGCAGGAAGAGGAAAACACCAGGGCCTCCACGCCAAACTCGCGCATCACCTGCAGCAGCGTTAGCAGAGAACCCACGTTATTCTGGTAGTACTCCAGCGGCTTCTGCACCGATTCGCCAACCGCCTTGTAGGCTGCAAAGTGGATGACGCCCCGCAGGCTGCCTTCCTCGGCAAATACGGCCCGCATAGCTTCCAGGTCGTTGCAGTCAATGCGGTGGAAGGGGACCTTCACCCCCAGGATTTCCTCCACTCCCCGCAGGGCCGATTCCTGGGAATTGACAAAGTTATCAATGATAACGGGCTGAAAGCCGGCCTCATACAACTCCACTACTGCGTGCGAGCCGATGTAGCCGGCACCACCTGTAACGAGAATTTTGATTCTGTCCATTTAGTTGTCAGTTGCCAGTTGTCAGTTGCCAATTACCCGTTATGTAGCCTGTAGCTGGCCCTGCTACCGGGTAACTGACCACTGCCGACTGATTTACAGGCTCCAGTACGCCAGGTCGTTGATTTTGCCGCGGAACAGGCCCTTGATGTCAACCAGCACCGCGGGCTGGTTGGTAATGCTTTTGAAGTAGGCTTCGTCCAGGGCAGCGTAGGGCTGGTGGCTCACGGCTACCACTACCCCATCGTAGTCGGTGCGGACTTCACCTTCCGGGGTCAGGCGGAAACCGTACTCGTGGTACAGCTCCTCCGAATCGGCGTGGGGGTCCACGATGTCCACGTTCACCGAGAAGTTTTTCAGCTCATTGATGACATCGGCCACCTTGGAGTTGCGAATATCTTCCACGTTTTCCTTGAAAGTAGCGCCCATTACCAGCACCCGGCTTTTGGAAATATCCTTGCCCTGCTTAATCATGGTCTGCACCGTTTTACGGGCAATGTAGGCGCCCATATTGTCGTTGGTGGTGCGGCCCGACAGAATTACCTTGGCGTCGTAGCCCAGCTCTTTGGCCTTGTACGTGAGGTAGTACGGGTCCACGCCAATGCAGTGCCCGCCCACCAGACCGGGCGAGAATTTCAGGAAGTTCCACTTGGTACCGGCGGCTTCCAGCACCTCGTAGGTGTTGATGTGCATGCGGTCAAAAATCATCGACAGCTCGTTCATCAGCGCAATGTTCACGTCGCGCTGGGTGTTTTCGATGATTTTAGCGGCTTCCGCTACTTTAATACTGCTGGCGCGGTGTACGCCGGCCCGCACTACCAGCTCGTAGGTTCGGGCAATTTCCTCCAGCGACTCGGCGTCGCCGCCGGCTACTACCTTCACGATGCTGGAGAGGGTATGCTCCTTGTCGCCGGGGTTGATGCGCTCGGGCGAGTAGCCCACCTTGAAGTCGCCGCCCGCGAAGCTCAGGCCCGAGTGCTTTTCCAGCACCGGGATGCAGTCTTCCTCGGTGCAGCCCGGATACACGGTGCTTTCAAACACCACGTAGTCGCCTTTCTTCAGCACTTTGCCCACCGATGAGGAAGCGCCCAGCAGCGGTTTCAGATCGGGCTGGGCGTGCTCGTCGATGGGAGTAGGCACGGCCACGATGTAGAAGGTAGCCTGGCGCAGCACCTCCAGCGAGTCGGTAAATTCAATGTCGCAGCCTTCAAAGTCCTTGTCCTCCAGCTCCCCGCTCGGATCAATGTTGTTACGCATCATGTCCACGCGCTTGGCATTGATATCAAAGCCAATAACCTGGATTTTGCGGGCGAATTCGAGGGCGATGGGCAGGCCTACGTAGCCGAGGCCAATGACGGCCAGCTTGGCCTGTTTCTGGAGAAGTTGCTCGTACACGGTAGCGGGACTTAGGAACTTGAATACTTGAGATGAGTGGAAGGCAGGCCAGGGGCTGCGTAGCTACCTAACCGGGGCTGATACGCGAAACCAGGCCGTCGGTTAGCTGATACTGCTCCTGGCTTTCGGGGCAGGTGGCGCGGCCATCGTCGCCGAAGCGCAGGGCGCGGCCGTGGGTGCTCAGCCAGCCCCGGTGGCGGGCCGGGTTGCCGTACACCAAGGCGTAGGGCGCTACGTCGCGCGTGACCACGGAACCGGCTCCCACAAACGCATACTCCCCTAGGCTGACGCCGCAGACAATGGTGCTGTTGGCCCCGATGCTGACGCCCTGACCCAGGCGGGTTGGTTGGTAGTGCCCGGCACCACGCCGCGGTACGGCAGCCCGGGGGTTGAGCACGTTGGTAAACACGGCCGAAGGACCAATAAACACGTCATCGGCGCACGTCACGCCGCTGTACAGGCTCACGTTGTTCTGGACTTTCACGTTGCGCCCCAGCATGACGCCCTCTGCTACAAACACATTCTGGCCCAACGAGCAATCAGGGCCCAACTCGGCACCGGCGCTTACGTGGCAGAAGTGCCAGATGCGGCACCCGGCCCCAATGCGGCAGCCCTCGTCCAGGACGGCTGTGGGATGCGCATAATAATCAGAAGCGTCGGGCATGCCGAAGGAAGATGGTGAGCAGAATTTCAGCCGGCAAAGGTAGGGGTTTTGGCAGTGTGTTGAGAATTTATTGCGACACTTCCGCCTGACTACCGGCCGGTTGCTTCCGGCCGGGCAGTCTGCTTCCAAACCCACCTACCCCGGCCAGGTGGCGCGCACCAGCCGGGGCCGGCCAAATAAATCGGGCCGGGCCTCGGCGGCCTGGTAGCCCAGGCCTTGTAGTAACGCAAGGGTTTCGGCGGCAAACTGCTCATTAATTTCGAAGTACACGGCCCCGTCCGGCTTTAGCATGCAAGTGCCTAGCTGCGCAATCCGGCGGTAGAAAAGCAGCGGGTCGTGGTTGGGCACGAACAGAGCGGTAGCAGGCTCGTAGTCAAGCACGTTGGGCCGCATCAGGGGGCGCTCCTGCTCCAGCACGTAGGGGGGGTTGCTAACCAATACCTCCAGGGGGGCCGCCAGCCGGGGCTCTTCCCGCAGAATATCCACCTGCTGAAAATCAACGATAACCTCGTAAGTAGCCGCATTGCGCCGGGCTACAGCCAAGGCCTCCGCCGAAACATCTACGGCCGTAAGATGGGGCGCTACCAGTTGCTGGGCCAGCGCCAGCGGGATACAGCCCGAGCCCGTGCCCACGTCCAGCACATGCAAACCAGCGCGGCCTCGCTGCTCTTCGGCAATAAGCGCGACCAACTCTTCGGTTTCGGGGCGCGGGATAAGCGTGGCGGGCGTTACTTCCAACTCCAGGCCGGCAAAATGGGCCCGGCCCAGCACGTATTGCAATGGCTCGTGGCGGAGCAGGCGGGCCCGCAACGGCTCCAGGGCGGCCAGCGTATCGGCGGGCACTGGCTCAGAACCTCGCACGCGCCGCTGCAAGGGAGTAAGCACCAACAGATGCTCCAGCACTTGGCCGGCAATGGCTTCGGCCTCAGGAGCCGGGTAGAGGGTAGCCAGGTCCGCCGCGAGGTGGGCAGTAAGCTGACGAAGCGTGGGCGTGAGCATGGGGCAAAAGTACGACAGCGCAGACTGGGGTTCGAGCCGGGCGCCGGTTTCGCGGGGAGCTGTATCTTCACTGCCTGCCCGCCTACCTCTACCCACCCGCTTATGCCAACCGCTTCTTCCTCCAGCTTCGACCACCTGATGATGCGCCGCGCCCTGGACCTGGCCCGGCTGGGCGAGGGCCACACCCGGCCTAATCCGCTGGTGGGCTGTGTTATCACCCACGAGGACCGCATTCTGGGCGAAGGGTGGCACCGGCAGTATGGCGGCCCGCACGCCGAGGTGAATGCCGTGGCGGCGGTAACGGAGCCGCACCTGCTGTCCCAAAGCCGCGTGTACGTGACGCTGGAGCCCTGCTCCCACTTCGGCAAAACGCCACCCTGCGCCGACTTGCTCATTGAAAAGCAGGTAGCGGAAGTAGTTATCTGCAATCTTGACCCCAACCCCTTGGTAGCGGGCCGCGGCATTGCCAGACTACGGGAGGCCGGAATTCAAGTTGAAACCGGCGTGCTGGAGGCGGAAGGCCGCTGGCTGAACCGGCGGTTTTTCACGTTTCAGGAGCAGCAGCGGCCCTACGTGGTGCTGAAGTGGGCTGAAACCGCCGATGGCTACTTGGCGGGACCATACTTTCAGCCGGTAGCCATCAGCGGCGAGCTGGCCCGCTTAGCCGTGCACCAGTGGCGCGCTGAGGAGCACGCCATTCTGGTGGGCACGCGCACGGCCCTGCACGACAACCCGCGCCTGAACGTGCGCGAGTGGCCCGGCCCCGACCCCATCCGCCTCGTCATCGACAAAAACCTGAGCCTGCCGCCAACCCATCACCTCTTCGATGGTAGCCAGCCCACCATTGTGTATACCTATCGGGAGCGAGCCTCCAAGGATAACCTCACGTTCACCACCCTTTCACAGGCGGAGGATTTATTTCCGCAGATTCTGCAGAGCCTGCAGCAGCAGCAGGTACAGTCAGTGCTGGTAGAGGGCGGCCCGACGGTGCTCAACTCCCTGCTGAAAGATGGGCTCTGGGACGAAGCCCGCGTCATTCGCAGCGCCCGCCGGCTGGGTGGCGGCGTGGCGGCCCCCCACATCGGCCTCACCGGGCTGCATGAGCAATTCCGGCTGGGCGAAGATGAAGTGTTTGTGTACTTAAAGTGAATCGTGACAGGTGAGGAGGTGAATCGTGACAGGAGGAAATGGTGATAAAGAAGTGACTGAGGAACCGAAAGCACTGCCTTGTACTTTTGCTGCCCACATCCCCCATCCCTTTCACTTTTCACCTGTTACCCAGTACCATTCACTTTTCACCTCATCACCCCTCTCACTTCCACATGGCCGAAGAACTTCACCTCGATACTACCCTTACCAAAGCCGAGCAATACCGCCAGCTCCTACCCCAGATTGAGGCCCTGACCTCCGGCGAGCCGGATCTGATAGCCAACCTCTCCAATACGGTGGCCGCCCTGCGGCAGGCGTTTGGCTTTTTCTGGGTGGGCTTCTACCTGGTGAAAGACGACGAGCTGGTGCTGGGCCCGTTCCAGGGGCCGATTGCCTGCACCCGCATCCGGCGCGGCAAGGGCGTGTGCGGCACCAGCTGGGAGCAGGCCGCTACGGTGCTGGTGCCCGACGTGGAGCAGTTTCCCGGCCACATTGCCTGCAGCTCCGACTCCAAGTCGGAAATAGTGGTGCCGGTGCTCAAAGACGGGCAAGTAGTGGCCGTGCTGGACGTGGACAGCGACCAGCTCAACGACTTCGACCACGACGACCAGCAGGCCCTGGAGCAGTTGATGCCGCTGGTAGCCGGGTGGTTTTAGCAGCGGGACCGGGGTAGGAAGCCGGGCATAAAGTGTTGGCGTGTGGTGCATCAGAAGTCCTGAGCCCTTAACTTACTTCGCACAACCCGAACCCACTCCACCCCCACCCATGCGTAAAGTAGTTTTATACATTGCTACGAGCCTCGATGGCTATATCGCCTCGCCCGACGGCTCCGTCGAATGGCTGCCGACCCCGCCCCCGGGCGAAGATTACGGCTACGCCAACTTCTTGGCTACGGCCGACGCTACCCTGCTCGGCCGTGCCACCTACGAGCAGGTGCTCACGTTTGGCGAGTGGCCCTACCCTACCCTCACCAACTACGTGTTCACGCACCGCCCACCCACCGGGCCGGCCCATCCCTCCGTGCACTTCATCACCGAGGACCCGGTCCGGTTTGTGGCGCAGCTAAAGCGCGAGGCCGGTGACACCATCTGGCTGATTGGGGGCAGTACGCTAGCTGCGCCACTGCTGGCCGCCGGCCTGATTGATGAGCTGATGCTGTTTATTGTGCCGCAGTTGCTGGGTTCCGGCATTCCGCTGTGGCGGGAGCAACCCCGCCCCCGCCCCCTGGCTCTGCAAAAAACCCAAACCTGGCCCGATGGCACTACGCTGCTACACTACCAACTTTCTGCCGCGGCTACTGCCCCGCAGGCTGCCGGTGCCCTCCCTTCGGCTTCCGTAGCGGGGTAGGAAAAACTCGTTCTCAAGAAAAAGCCGGCGCCCCGCTACACTAGCAGGACGCCGGCTTTTTACTTTAATCAGCGGCTCTAGAAGATGGATGGGGCATTGGTTTTGAGCTGGGCAATAACGGTCTGGCCGCCTTTTACCTTCTCGCCAATCTGCACTTTCACTTCCGTATCCAGGGGCACGAAAATATCCACGCGGGAGCCGAACTTGATAAAGCCGAACTCCTCGCCCTGGCTTACTTCATCGCCCTCATTTACGTACCACACAATGCGACGAGCCATGGCGCCTGCAATCTGGCGGAATAGTACAAACGGACCGGCTTCTGACTCCACCACTACCGTGGTACGCTCGTTTTTGGTGCTGCTTTTAGGGTGCCAGGCCACCAGATAGTTGCCGGGGTGGTACTTAAAGTAGCGCACGATGCCCGAAATGGGGTTGCGGGTGATGTGCACGTTAATCGGCGACATGAAGATGCTGATCTGCTTGCGCTCATCATCAAAGTACTCGGGCTCGTGCACGTTCTCAATCACCACCACTTTGCCATCGGCCGGGGCAATTACCAAGTCTTCGTGAGTGAACAGGCGCCGGGCGGGGCTGCGAAAAAACTGCAGCAGCGTCAGGAATACGAGCACCGAAACACCGGCGAAAACTTTGTTGAATCCGTCGTTTTCGGCATTGTAGCGAAACAGCAGCAGGTTCACGGCCAGCAGGGCCAGCAGGGTAAAGAACAGAATACGTCGTCCTTCTTTGTGGATCTTCATGAATCGCTGATTTGCGCTGATTCGGCGTTAGGTGCTGATTCAGACGCTTTTCCAAAATAACTACGGGCCTAACAACTCCGGCGCGAAAACCGTTGCCACCCAAACTACACAAAGATAGCCCGAACCACTGGCTCGGGCTATCTGCGAACAAATATAGTAGGGCCGGGCATATCACCCGAATACGAAGGGCACCAACTGTTGGATTAGCGCCTTGCGCACTATTTTTTACACAGGGACTCTGCTTTCCTAGAAGCCACCGCGGAACTTATAGGTCTGGGCTACTTTGTCGATGGCCACCACGTAGGCGGCAATACGCATCGGGATGTTATACTTCTGGGAGGTAGCGTACACCTTCTCGAACGCCTCGGTCATGATGCGGTCGGCGCGCTCGGTTACCATGTCTTCGCTCCATTTGAAGCCCTGACGGTTCTGTACCCACTCGAAGTACGATACCGTAACCCCGCCGGAGTTGGCCAGAATATCCGGCACCACCATAATCCCCTTCTCGTTGATGATGGGGTCGGCGGAAGCCGACGTGGGGCCGTTGGCGCCTTCCACAATCAGCTTAGCCTTGATGGCGTGGGCGTTGTGCTCCGTGATGACGTCTTCCACGGCGGCGGGCACCAGCAGGTCCACGTCGGCCAGCAGCAGGTCGTCGGCATTTTCCATCAGGGTAGCGCCGGTGTAGCCATCCAGGCGGCCTTTATGGGCATTCTTGTAGGCTACGGCTTCGTCGATGTTAATGCCGGCTTCGTTCCAGTACGCACCGCTTACGTCGGAAACGCCTTTGATTTTCACACCCTTCTCGCAGAGCAGTTTGGCGGCCCAGGAGCCCACGTTGCCAAACCCTTGCACTACGGCCGACGTCTGGGCGGGGTCCATACCCAGTTTTTTCATGGCGGCCAGCGCCGATACCATTACGCCGCGGCCAGTAGCCTCGGTGCGGCCCAGCGAGCCACCCATTACCAGGGGCTTGCCCGTTACTACGGCCGGCGAGGTAGCGCCCACCGTCTTGCTGAACTCGTCCATGAGCCAAGCCATTTCGCGGGGGCCGGTGCCCATGTCGGGGGCCGGAATGTCGCGGTCAGGGCCGAATACGTCCTTCATGGCCAGCGTGTAGCCCCGGGTGAGGCGCTCAATTTCGCCGGCGCTCATGGTAGTCGGGTCGCAGATGATGCCGCCCTTGGCGCCGCCGTACGGAATGTCAACTACGGCGCACTTCCAGGTCATCCAGGCGGCCAGGGCCTTCACCTCGTCCAGGTGCACATTCTTATCGTAGCGGATGCCGCCCTTGGAGGGACCCAGAATGGTGTTGTGCACAACCCGGTAGCCCTCAAACACGCGCACCTTACCGTTGTCCATCGTCACGGGGATGTGCACGATAACCTGCTTGTCGGGCGCTTTCAGAACGTTGTAGGTTTCGTCATCAAGCCCGAGGATTTCCGTGGCCACGTTGAAACGCGACATCATGGATTCCAGGGGATTTTCGGCATCAACGCGGGGTGCCGGCTCTTTGTACACCGTGGTGGCAGCCATACGGGGTTGGGGTTGGGGTGGGTGGAATAAATACTTGGCGACTAAAGCGGTGGGAGCTGCAGCCGCGCACAAAAAATTGGGTGGTCAAAGGTAGTAGGTTTATGCCATACGCGGGGAAGGCCGCTTGGGGTGCAATATGGGTAGTGCTTACCCGGTCGTTATCTTCTCAATAAGGGCGGGCTACCAGCCGCAAGGTTTACAGCATCTGGCCTGAATGGCTGTGAGTTTTACCAGAACAGCCGCTCTTTTTTCTTATTGACAAAAAGCCAGATAACCCGCAAAAAGGCTACCTGGCTCTTGTTTTTTGAATGAAGCTTACGCGCAAGCTGCCAGCAGTGGTGGTGTGCCTACCCCAGCAGAAGCTGCAGCAAAGCCAGCACCGGCAGAATAAACAGAAAGGCATCGAACCGGTCGAGCAGGCCACCATGGCCGGGCATAATGCGCCCTGAGTCCTTGACATCAACGCTGCGCTTGAGCATGGATTCAGCCAGGTCGCCGAGGGGGCCGAATACGGCTACTACGCCCGCCACCACCAGGCGATAGGTCAGGGAAAGCTCGGGCAGCAAATAGCCCAGGGCCCAACCCATGCCCAAAGTCAGCAGGAAGCCCCCGATGGCGCCCTCCCAGGTTTTGCCGGGCGAGATTTTAGGCGCCAGCTTGTGCCGGCCAAAGGTTTTGCCCGCCGCGTAGGCCCCGATATCCGAGGACCACACCAGCAGTAGTAAAGCAAATATGCGGCGGTAGTCATAGCCCTGCGGCGTGAAGGCTAGCACATTCAGCAAGCTCATCGGCAAGCTCACATACAGTAGCCCCAACAACGCCACGCCTACGTTAGAGAAGGGAGAAAACTGCTGGTTTTCCCGCGGCCACGCCGCCATTTCACGAAGAATGAGGATTACAGGCAGTAGGAGAATAATGCCTAGCAATACATAACCAGCGGGGCGAGCATAGGCCTCGGTTACAATAGGCTTGACATCGTGTACGTAGCTGATAAAGAAGCTCCCCGCAAACAGCAAAACACTAATCCCCCCCCCCAACAACGCGGCCGGCTTGTAGCCTACCTCTCGCATCATGCGGTAGAACTCCCAGAGCATGCGCATCTGGACTACCCCGAAGAACAGCGCGAACGTCCAGGCGCTGTACCGCACGCTGCCCAACAAGAGCACAGCTCCAATAGCCCCAAACAGTATCCGCTGGGACAGGTTCGACATGGGCTGCTTGCCGGCCGGAGGCTCAGTAGTGGCAGGGGAGGTAGGGGCGGGAGAAACAGACACCGGTGGGAAATTTAGGGGAGCGAAATTGGGAGTAACATGTTCAGGCAGGAGCCAGCGCCTGGGGTTTTACTCGGCGCGCGTAGTATCCACACCGTCGTGGCTGAGGGTGCGGGCGGCGGCTGGCACGTCGGGCCCGGGGGCGCGCACGGCCACGCCGGCGCCACCCAAGGTTCGCAGCTTCGTGGGTAACTCATGGCGGCCAGGTTGCTGCATCTGACGGTAAAGCAGCCAGAGAATAGCGGTGCAAATGACCAGCGAGGCCATTACCAGGTACCAAGGCAGACTCTCGGTGGAGTCCGGATCGAAGTCAGAAGCTGTCCACTGGTGCTGGGCATTGTAAAGCAGGCCCAGCTGAAAGGCGTTCTGGGCGAAATGCGCTGCCATAGGCACCAGAATGTTGCCGCTCCACTCATAGAGGTAGCCCAGTACCAGGCCCAGCACAAAGCGCGGCACAAAGCCCTGAAACTGAAAGTGCGCGGCACTGAACACGGCCGCCGCCAGCCAGATGCCGGCGTGCCGCCCGGCCCACTGCACCAGGTTGCGCTGCAGCACGCCCCGGAAAAACAGCTCCTCGCTGACGGCCGGCACCACGGCCATCACCAGCAGCCCAATAACCAGGCGCAGAGGCGAGGAAAAGTTGGTCAGGACTTTCAGCGTGTTTTTAGCCTGCTCCTCTTTCAACAGCATCCACTCCGGCAAATCCCAGCTAGCGTTCCAGGCAATCAGGGCCGACATCACCGGCAGGCTCAGCACAATGAGGCCAGCAGCCAGTAGCAACCACTGCCCTGCAACCGGCCGGCGGGGCGCCACATAGTCGAGCATCCGGTTGCCCGTCAGCACGATGAAGGCCACCGCCGCGCCCCCGAAGGCGCCCAGCAGCAGCAGGCCCTGGCTCAGCATCGATACGCCCCACCCGTTGGGGTAGTCGGCGGGCCGCTGGGTTACATTGCCTAGCTCCATGAGCCCAACCCCAAAAAACAGGTTGCTGGCAATAGCAATGAGCAGCATGGAAAGGCTGAAGGTGGCCACCAGCAGGACGACGAGCAGGCCGAGGTTGGCGAGGGGGTGCAACCGGCTGGAGACGAAACCTTTCATATTGGATTGGGGTCTTGGGGCTTGGGAATTACAGGAGCGGGGAATTTTGGCTGAAGCGCTATTACAGATGTTGTATTTGTTGAACGTCAACCAAGGCCCGAAGTCCCCAAGTCCCTGATACAGTTCGTAAATTTGCGCAAAATACTAGAATAGACTGCCGTGGTACACATCCGCAACATTGCCCTGCCCGATTTCCCTTTGCTGCTCGCGCCCATGGAGGACGTGTCGGACCCGCCGTTCCGGGCCGTGTGCAAGCAGGGTGGGGCTGATTTGATGTACACCGAGTTTATTTCCTCGGAAGGCCTGATCCGGGCGGCCGCTAAAAGCCGCCAGAAGCTCGACGTGTTCGACTACGAGCGGCCCATCGGGATTCAGCTCTTCGGCTCCGATGTAGAGACCATGGGCGAGTGCGCCCGCATCAGCACCGAAGCCGGCCCCGACCTGATCGACATCAACTACGGCTGTCCCGTGAAGCAGGTGGCCTGCCGGGGCGCCGGCGCGGCCCTGCTCCGCGACATTCCCAAAATGGTGGAAATGACGGCCGCCGTGGTGAAGAATACTCACCTGCCCGTAACGGTAAAAACCCGCCTGGGCTGGGACGACTCGACCAAAAACGTAGAGGACGTAGCTGAGCGTCTGCAGGATATCGGCATTGAGGCCCTCACGGTGCACGGCCGCACCCGCGTGCAGATGTACAAGGGTGAGGCCGACTGGGAGCTGATTGGCCGCATCAAAAACAATCCGCGCATCAAAATCCCCATCTTCGGCAACGGTGATATCGACTCGCCCCAGAAGGCGGTAGAGTACAAAAACCGCTACGGCGTGGACGGAGTGATGATTGGCCGGGCCGCCATTGGCTACCCCTGGATTTTTCGGGAAGTGAAGCACTACGCTGCTACCGGCCAGCTGCTACCCCCGCCCACCGTGGAAGAGCGGGTGCAGGCCTGCCGCATGCACTTCGAGAAAAGCTTAGAGTGGAAGGGCCCGCGGGCCGGCATTTTCGAGATGCGCCGCCACTACGCCCAGTATTTCCGCGGCCTGGAAGGCGCCCGCCAGTGGCGCACCCGCCTCGTGGACAGCAACGACCCGGCGGAAATCCACGCCATCATGGACGAAATCATTGCCGCCGAGCCCGTGCTGGTGGGGTAGAAATTCTCCAGAACGTCATGCCTGATCTGGCGTCCGCTTGCCGAAGCATCTCTGCCTCACTGCTAACTCTTTTGATTAGTCTCGGTAGAGATGCTTCGGCAAGCGGACGCCAGATCAGGCATGACGGGCTTTTTACTATTACTTCTATACTGGCCACTTTTCTCCCTCCATGTCCACCGCCCCGGCTCCGGCCGTTACCTCTGCTCCCGAAACAACGCCGGTGGCCTCACCCCCACCCCACCGCACGCCGGCCTCGGCCTGGGTGCTGCTGGTTACGCTGGCTACTATCTGGGGCACCTCCTTTATCCTGATGAAGAAGGGCCTGGTGGTGTTTTCGGCGCTGGAGCTGGGGGCTACGCGGGTGAGCGTGGCGGCGGTGCTGCTTTTGCCGTTCGCGCTTCGGCACGTTGGTAAGGTAGAACGCAGCCGGTTCAAGTGGCTGGTGTTGAGCGGGGTAGTCGGCACCCTGATTCCGGCCTTCCTCTTCGCTTACGCTGAAACCCGCATGGCCTCGGGCCTGGCCGGCGTGCTCAATGCCCTCACGGCCGTGTTTACTTTGGTAGTGGGCGCGGCCCTGTTCGGGCAGAAGCTGACGGGCCTGCGGGTGCTGGGCATAGGCTTGGGCCTGGTGGGTACCGTGGTGCTGATGCTGCTCGGCGGCAGCGGCGGCGATGCTACCCCCTCGGGGGAAAGCAATGCCTGGTACGGCCTCTACATCGTGCTGGCGACGCTGGGCTACGGCGTGAGCGTGAACGTGATTAAGCACCACCTGCACGGCATTCCGTCCCTGGCCGTGACGGGGTTGCTGCTGCTGTTCATCGGTGGTCCGGCTTTGGCCTACCTGCTGCTGGGCACCGAGTTTCTGCACAAGCTGGCTACCGTACCCGGCGCCTGGAAAGCCTTCGGCTACATTGCGTTGCTAGCTACCATGAGCACGGCCGTCGCCATGGTCTTGTTCAACAAGCTCATCCAAAGCTCCACGGCGCTGTTCGCGGCTTCCAACACCTATCTGGTGCCCATTATGGCCCTGGGCTGGGGCCTGCTCGATGGGGAGCAGTTCAACCTCTGGCACCTGCTGGGCATGCTCATCATCTTAGTTAGCGTAGCCATCATTCACCGGGCGAAGTGAGTTGGTGGATGATGAGGTGACAAGTAGAGGGTGAATAGTGACAGGTAGCAAAGGGACATGCTGAGTTCAATCACAACCCTACGTGAGCAGCCTGTGATATTGGGTCAGACCACAGTTTACCTGTTCCCATTTACCTCATCACCTCATTACTCAAATACACATACGGCCAGTCGTGGAAGCGCTCGGGTAGCTGCAGGCGCGGCGGGTGGCTTAGCAGGTAGGACTTGATGCGCGCTAGTTCCTCAACATCCAGCACGGGCAACTCGTGAAAGCCAGTCTGCCAAAAATCAGCTTCGGCAGGGAGCTGGCCGCGCAGCAGGCGCCGGGCCTGGGTGGCGGTGCGTTGGTGCAGCAGTTCCACTGCTTTATATAAGGACAAGCCCTGGCCTGGCGGCAAGTGCAGCACGGCGTGCACATGGTTGGGAAGCACCACGAAGCAGGGCACTTGTAGCCCCTGCTCCTCCAGCATCAGCAGCTCCCCAGCTACCATTTCGGCCAGCTTTTCCTTCTCTAAGTATGAAGGCCCCACGGTGCGGGCGTCCAGCAGGGCATCGAAACCGGCGAAAAACTGCTTCTCGGCGCGGCGGTGAGTTTCCGGAGAATCGGCGGCTTGCTGGGCGGCTACGCGGCGGGTGTGCAGTTCCCGGCCGGCTTGCGCGGGGATGGAGCCGGCCAGGCGCAGGGTGAGCAGAATGGTTTCGCCGGGTGGGAGCATAAGTGCTGGTGAGGGTTCCCGCAGAAGGCGCAGAGGTTTTCGCAGAGGGCGCTGAGTTGTTCCGACTTCTACACTGCTGGGCGCAGGATGCCATTTACTTCGGCTACCTCTCCTCTTTCCAGCAAACCGGCTAAAATGGGTTCGAGCTGCTGGCGCATTTCCTCGGATAAGCGGTTGAAGCCGAGCAGGCGCACGGTGGGCAGAAACACGGCTTCGCGGGGCAGGGCGAAGCTTTGCTCGATGACGGTGCGGAGGGCGCGGGCCAGCTCTTCGGGAGCCACGAAGGAAAGTTTGCGGGAAATGGCGGGCAGTTGGCTTCGGTCGCGGAGGGGCGGCTGCTGCATGCTGATGTCCCAGAGAAAGTCGCCCTGCTGGCGCAGGTGGCGCAGATTGGCGGCCAGCAGCGCCGCGTCGCGGCCGGTTTTACGCATGCGGGCACCCACCTGGGTAGCTCCGCTGGCCTGGGCCAGGCGGCGCGTGGCTTCGTCGAGGTGAATGGGGCTTTCGATGCGCACGATCTGCGTGAGCCAGTTGGCCAACTGGCCCAGGCTGTGCTGGTGCAGCTCGCGGTGGCCTACGGCGGCGGGCAGCTGTGCTACCTGGTAGGGCTCGGCCAAAGCCTGCTCGGTGACCGATAACTCTTCGCGCTCCACACCCGTGGTTTCCGAGGCTACCTCGAGCTCTTCCGGCTCGTCAGGGTCATCTTGGGTGATGAGGCGGCGGGCTTCCTCGATGGCCTGCACCACGCGCTCGGTTTCGCGCTGGGGGTCCCGGAACCAGTCGGTGCTCCAGATGCGGTGCAGGCGCCACCCCACGGCTTCCAGCACCTGCTGGCGCAGCCGGTCCCGGTCGCGGGCCGAGCGGGCCGAGTGGTACATGGCCCCGTCGCACTCAATGCCCAGCACGTAGCGACCGGGCTGATCGGGGTCCACTACCGCCAGATCAATGTAAAAGCCCTGGCTCCCGATTTGCGGGCGCACCTGGTAGCCGCGGGCCGTGAGGGCGCGGTACACGGCCTCCTCAAACGGCGAATCCATGTCGCGGCCCGTTTCCTCGTTCTGATTCAGGCGGCCGTGCTGGGCGAAGTTCAGGAAAGTTTTGAGCGCCGCTACCCCCTTAGCGCGAGTACGGCTGAGGTCCAGATCGTCGGCGGTAAGGTTGGTGAACACCTCGCAGCGCTGCTTAGCCCGGGTGATAAGCACATTCAAACGCCGCTCCCCGCCCTCGCCGTTCAGGGGGCCGAAGCTCATGGTCAGGTAGCCGTCCTTGGTGCGGCCGTAGCCCACACTGATTAGAATAACGTCGCGCTCATCGCCCTGCACGTTTTCGAGGTTCTTGATGAAGAAGGGCTCGTGGGGGTGACGGTTGAAGAACGTCTCGGTTTCGGGGTGTTGGCGGCGCAGCTTCTCCAGCGCATCCTGAATGGCCTGGCGCTGGGCCGTGCTGAAGGCCACTACCCCCAGCGTGAGGCGCGGCGTGGTGCGGGCGTGGCGCAGCACGGCTTCGGCCACGGCCTGGGCTTCCAGGGGGTTGGTGCGGGTAGTGCCTCGCTCGTAGTGCGTTGCGGGCAGATGATGGTACACCAGCCCCAGCTGTCCTTTGCCGCCGGGACTGGGGAAGATGACCAGCTTGTCCTCATAAAACAGGTGGTTAGACGCCGCAATCAGCGACTGGTGTAGGCTGCGGTAGTGCCAGCGCAGCATCCGCTCGGGCATCTGGCGGGCCTTGCACAGCTCCAGAATGCTTTGGATATCGGCCGTTACGTTTTCCTCATCGGCTTCTTCGCTGCTACCAGTCAGGGAATCGAAGAAGGAGGTCGGCGGCAGCTGCTTGGAGTCGCCGACTACCACCAGCTGCCTACCCCGCGCAATGGCGCCCAGCGCGTCCACGGGCTTCACCTGCGAGGCCTCATCGAACACTACCAGATCAAACTCCACGGCGCCCGGCGGCAGGTAGCTGGCCACCGACAGCGGCGACATCATAAACACGGGCTTGATGGCCTGCACCGCCCGCCCGGCCTGCTGCATGAGCTTGCGCAGGGGAAGGTGGCGGGTCTTTTTGGCGAATTCATTGCGCAAGAGCAGCATCTGCCCGCCGGCCTGCGGGTGCGGCAACCCCTCGTGGTGCTGGCGCAGGGCCCGAATGCGGTTGTGGTAAAGCGAGTCCTGGTCGGCCTGCCGGAAGCGGGCGGCTATTTCCTCGTGGCTGGCCCGCTCGAACTGCCGCAGGGCCGGGTGCTGCTCATAGGCCTGGCGCTGCAAAAACTCCAGCCAGGTTTGGCGCACGGCTGCCGCCAGCAGGCGCGCGGCGTGGGGCCAGCTTTCGGCCAGGAGCAGCAGCTCGGGCAGCTGTTCCTGTTGGGCAGTGGCGGCTACGTTGTTCCATTCCGTGGCCAGGCGCAGGGCCGGCAGGTCAGCAGCCCAGACGGCCAAGGTGCCTTGTTGCACATCGAAGGGCTGAAACTGCAGCCGCCCGGCCGGCCCGAAGCGGCGCGCTTCGTTGAGCTGCAGGGCATCGGCTACGGCTTGCACGGCGGCGCGGTGCTGGACCAGGGCAGTTTCCAGGTTCGCGGTTAAATCCGGCAAGCGTTGCGCCTCACCCCCTGGCCCCCTCTCCGAAAAGGGAGAGGGGGAGCCTGATGAGTGGTTATTTTGCGGATTAGCTGCATGGGCCAAGTAGGCCAGCAGAGCGGCCGGCAACTCTCCGCGTGTAATCCGCTGGTGGGTCAGGGTGAGGTAGTCCTGAATTTTCAGCAGCCTGGGCCAGTCGGAGCGCTCGGCCTGCCAGCTAGTTCCAAACAGCTGCTGGCCCAGGCTATTGCTTTCGGCTATGGTTTTGGCGTGGCGGGCGGCTTCGTGAATGGCATCTATTACGGCAATCAGCCCGGCGGATTCTTTGGGCAACGGGCCGCGCCAGAGGCTCTGCAGACGCTTGCGGGCCCGGCGGTAGTCGCCGTTGAGGAAGTTCCACCATTTGTCGCCGGCGGAGAGCAGGGTTGCTCGCTCCGTGAGCAGCTGCTGCTCCCAGGCCTCGGGGAGCAGGGTATCCTCGTGCTGCTGGCGCAGGGTGGTGTAGGCCAGGCCGGCCTTCAGGATTTCCTGGATGCGGCCCGCCTGCTGGTGCCAGGCTGCGTCGGCTACGGCGGCTCCAAGCAGCGGTGGTGCCAGCTGGGCGTGGCGGGCGGCAGGCAGAAGCTGCTCGGCGGCCGTGCGCTCCGTGGGCACGGGCAAGCCTAGCAACTGGCCTAGAACTCTACCCGCTTCCTGCAAGCCTGCCACGGCAACCTGCGCCTCAGTCAGCAGAGCTGTTAGCCTCGATTGATCGGCGGGCAGCAACACCGTCAGCTCACTGCCCCAGAACAGCAGGTCTTTGGGTGCTCCTATCTTTTGTAAAGTGGCCTGCAGACGGGTAGCCAGGGCCTCAGCGTGGGCGGCGTCGGCATCGGTCCAGGTGGCCAGGGTGGTAAAGGCAATGCGCGGCAGCTCGGTGGCGCCCCGCTCTTCGGCCAGACGCAGCAGCTCGCCGGCTACCTGCTGGGCAGTGCGGCGGCTGCGGCCGATGGGCTCGTTCACGGCCAGGGCGTAGTCGTTGAGGGCCTGGCGGTAGCGCGGCAGCTGGGCCATCTGGTCCTCCACATCGGCCACGGCGGCGGGGCGGCCCAGGCTGAGGGTGGCTTTCAGCTCGTCGTGGAGGGCTTTTTTGTTGGCCTTGTGGCTGTGCAGCTCCAGGCAGGCCGCGCCCAGGCCCAGCACATCAAGGCGGCGCTTTACTACTTCCAGGGCCGCCATCTTCTCCGCCACGAACAGCACCTTTTTCCCGGCCCCAATGGCCTCGGCCAGCAGGTTGGCAATGGTCTGCGACTTGCCGGTGCCGGGCGGGCCCTGCACCACCAGGTTACGACCTTCCTGCACCGCCAGCAACGCCAGCAGCTGGGAGGAGTCGGCATCGAGGACCTGGTGCAGCTCGTGGGCGGTGCTTTCGGTATCGAGAAAGGCGGTGTCGCTCACCGTGGGCGGCGCGTCTTGGAAACCGGTATCGGCGCCCAGCAGGGCTTGGAGGGCGGGGTGGTCGAGGAGGGTAGCACCGCTAGGCCAGGTCGCGGGGTCCAGGTCGCGGTAGAGCAAGAATTTTCCGAACGAGAAAAAGCCCAGAGCAATCCGGTTGTCTTCTACCTGCCAGCGCGGCAGCCCGCGCACGGCTTCGGCCACGGCCGAGAGGTAGGCGGCCACCCCGGCTTCTTCGTCCCATTCCGGCAAGCTTAGCCCAAAACTGGCTTTCAGCTTGGCTTGCAAAGACAAGTTGGCTTCGACCTCGGCCCCGGTGTAGCGCAGCTTGAACCGCTCGGCGGCGGTGCCGCGCTCCAGCAGCACGGGCACCAGCACCAGGGGCGCGTGGCGGGGCTCCTCGCTACTGGCGGCTTCGTACCAGGTCAGCATGCCCAGGGCCAGGTACAGAATGTTCACGCCCTGCTCTTCCAGGCTGGTGCGGGCGGTGTAGTAGGTGTTTAGCAGCCTACTTTCCAGCTTCGCCAACGGCTCGGCGGTTTGCAGCTTGTTGTCCGTGAGCAGGGCCTGCCGCTCCTCGGCGGTCAGCTCCGGCTGCGGCGCCGTCTCCTCGGCAGTTGCCGCTTCCGCTAGGGTTTGCTCCGGCTGAGGGGGCAGGGAGACCAGGGGTTCCGACAAGGTTTCGGCCTCGGCGGGGGGTAGGGAGGCCAGCGGCTCCGGTATGGTTGCTGCGGGTTTCCGCTTGGGAGGCTCGGGCGCCGCCGCCTGGAAGTACATGGTCTTGCCTTGGCTTACCAACACCTCATACACCGCCGCAGCTTCTTCCTGCACCACGGCCACGCCCTGAGCTTTAGAGAGACGGAAGTTGAGCAGTGGATTGCGCAAGCCCAGGTCCAGCAGCTCCTGACGAGAAGCTTCGAGGCGGGCGGCGAGGGTGGGTATGGTTTGCGGTACGGTACCAGTAGAAACCGGAGAATCTGAATGCATAAAGATTGCCGAGCAGTAAGTATAGCGAGCGGGTACTCAAGTTACAGCCGTAAGCTTTGCCGACCAATCAGGGCCTACCCCCGCCTTCACGCCAAACGCCCCGGCTACTGGCTCAGCAACCGGGGCGTTTGGCGAAAACAAACAATAAACGACCGGCCGGCTACGCCCGGCGCTGACCGTTCGGCAGAATTTTCAGCCCCAGCTTGCTGTGCTTGAAACCGTAGTTGAAGTACAAGGCCAGCCCGATAATCAGCCAGCCGAAGAACAGGAGCCAGTTATTGACGCCCAGCTGGGTCATGAGGTAGAGGTTGGTGAGCAAACCCAGCACCGGCAGCAGCGAGAGGCGCTTGCGGAACGAGAGCCACGCCAGCCCCAGGCAGAACCCAAAGAACACCAGCATCGGGATGTAGTGGCGCGCTTCCTGGTAGCCGCTGCTCAGGGCCCGCTGAAATTCCTGAATACCCGCCTGATTGTACATAAACAGCAGCACCGCGCCTGCCAGCAGCACCAGCGGCACCAGAAACTGCCCGTTGATGTAAGGCACCTTGAAGCGGGCATCAGACTGGCCGTGGGGGTCAATGATGAGGATGCCGCCGCACACCAGCGCAAACGCGAACAGCGTCCCGATGCTCGTCAGGTCGATTACCAGGTCCATGTTCAACAGCATGGCTGGCACGCCCACGCAAAACCCCGTGACGATGGTGCTGAACGAGGGCGTGTGAAACTTGGGGTGGACGTTGGAGAAAACCGGGGGTAGCAGTCCGTCCCGGCTCATGGTCATCCAGATGCGGGGCTGACCGATCTGGAACACCAGCAGCACCGAGGCCATGGCCAGCACCGCCGACACGGCCACCACGCCGCCCAGCCACTTCACGCCCACTTTATTGAACACGTAGGCCAGGGGGTCGCCCACGGCCAGCTCTTTGTAGTTCACCATGCCGGTGAGTACCAGCGTGATAATCACATACAGAATAGTACAGATGATGAGGGCGTAAATCATGGCCCGGGGCAGGTCGCGCTGGGGGTTTTTGCACTCCTCGGCCGTCGTGGAAATAGCATCAAAGCCGATGTAGGCAAAGAACACCGCCGACACGCCTTTGAGCACCCCGCCAATGCCGTTCGGGGCGAAGGGGCTCCAGTTTTCGGGCTGCACGTAGAAGGCGCCCACCAGAATCACTACGGCCACTACCACCAGCTTCAGGGCCACCAGCAGGTTGGAGGCGTTCTTGGATTCCTTGATGCCCACGTACACCAGCGCCGTAATGGCCAGGGTGATGAGGCCGGCGGGCAAATCCAGCACGAGGCGCAGACCACCCGGCAGCTCCGGGGCGGCGCTCCAGGCGCGGTAGCCCTCCAACTGGGCCGCCGAGGCCTCTGTCAGCGGCTTGCCGGCCTGCATCAGCGCCAGCACCTCATTGTAATACTTATGAGCACTCTGCATACCCATCGTCAGCCAGATAGGTACGTTCACTCCTACCCCCTGCAGCAGCCCGGTAAAATAATCCGACCAACTGATGGCCACCACGATGTTGCCCACCGCGTATTCCATAATCAGGGCCCAGCCGATAATCCAGGCGGCCAGCTCCCCGAAGGAGGCGTAGGCGTAGGTGTACGCCGAGCCCGAAACCGGAATGGTAGCCGCAAACTGGGCGTAGCACAGGGCCGAGAAGGCGCAGGCAATGGCCGTAAACACGAACAGCAGCGACACGGCCGGGCCGCCGTCGTGGGAGGCGTTGCCGATGGTGCTGAAGATGCCGGCCCCAATTACGGCGGCAATGCCCAGAGCCGTTAGGTCGCGGACGGTGAGGTGGCGGGCCAGTCCGCCCGCATCGGCGGGTCCGTGGCCCTCGGCATCGGCGGGTGGGTTATGAAGAATATCGGTCAGGCTTTTGCGGCGAAACAGGCCGCTCAGGCGCGAGGGAGGAAGAGGCGTTGACAATGCGGTAGTGAGAGGTTAAGAGGGGCAAAAGATACAGAATAATGCCGGGGGCTGCACGCTAAGGCACAGCCCGCCCTTTCCGGGCCTGGTACCCAACCGGGCCGCCTGCGCTTCTGACACCAAAAATTTCAGCCGGGCCGTGTGGAATACGGCGCCAAGCGGCATCAGCATAGCAAACCCTCCTCCTACCGCTATGCCTTCTCGCCCTATCCTGTCCGTTCCTACCCCCTGCCACGAGAACTGGCACGCCATGACGCCTGCCGCCCAGGGTCGCCACTGCGCCGCCTGTGATAAAGTGGTCGTGGATTTCACCCGCATGACGGATGCCGAGGTTCTAGCCTATCTAGGCCACTCGGTAGGCAAAAGCTGCGGGCGGTTTCGGGCGGAGCAACTGAACCGGCCACTGGTTGCTACCTCGGTGCCCGTTACCTCCTGGCGCTTGTGGCTGGCTGCTGCGGTAGCTGCCTTCGGGTTGGCTCCGGCCGCCCATGCCCAAACGCCACAACCCGTACCTGTCCGGCAGCAGGTTACGCTGGGCATGGTGGCTACCCCCTCCCAGCCGGCACAATCTACTCTGCCGTTAGTTATCGTCCGGGGCCTCGTCGCTGATGAAACAGGTACAGGCTTGCCAGGGGTAACTATCTTACTGAAAGGCACCCAGGTTGGAGCCGCTTCCCATACTGATGGTTCCTTTGAGTTACGAGTGCCCGCGGGCCGGCCCGTGGTATTACTTGTCAGCAGTGTTGGCTTTGTCACCAAGGAAATTGTAGTCCATCCTGAAGTGCCTCTCACTATTTCTTTGGACGCAGATGTCAAAGGGAATTTTGAAAGCTGGTACACCCCGCGCAGCTTATGGTGGCGCATAACCCGTCCTTTTCGACAATTCTAAACTACTGGATCAGCAAACCTTTCGGCCCCGAAAAGCCTTATTCCGGGGTATGAAGAATTTGCTGCTATTTGCCTTTGCCCTTCTGCTCTCTACCTCTGGCTGCGTCCTGAAACCCACCAATAAGCACGACGTTTTTCAGGAGCGGGCCCAGCTGCCCCAGGAGGAAGCCCCGCACAAACAGAACTCCCTGGAGTGGTGGTACTTCACCGGCCACCTGCGCGACAAAGCCACCGGTGAGCAGTTCGGGGTGGAGTATGTGTTTTTCCACTTCAACGTAACGGGCAAGAAAGACTGGCAAATGGTCAACTTTGCCCTCACCGACCCGCAGCAAAAGCAGTTCCGCTACGATTATAAAGTAGAGCGCCTACCCCAGCTGCTGGCCCCCACCCTGCCCCTGAGCCTGAGCATGCGGAAGCGGGCCCAGCGCTGGACCCTGACCGGCCAGGAAGGCCGCTACCACCTGCAGGCCCGCATGGCCGCGCACACCGGTCACGCCATCGACCTGAAGACTACCCCCGCCAAACCCGTGCTGCTCCACGGCGGCACCGGCTACGAGCAGTACGGCGCTACAGCCCAGGCCGGCTACTACAGCTACCCCCGCATGACCACGACCGGCACCATCGAAATCAATGGCCAGGAGCGCCAGGTAGAAGGTGAGTTGTGGTACGACCGCCAGTGGAACTGCAACAGCGTAATGGCCAAGGACCTGGGCTGGGACTGGTTCAGCATTCAGCTCGACGAGCCCCGTGAGGAAATCATGGCCTACCAGCTCTACAACAAAGTAACCGGCGAGGGCATCGGGGGCGGCTCCCACTACGGCGCCCAGGCCCAGAACACCCACCTCGACCAGAAGGACTTTCAGCTGGAAACCCTGGCCTACTGGACCAGCCCCCACTCCAAGCTGCGCTACCCCAATAAGTGGCGCCTGCGCATTCCCAGCCAGGGCTACGACCTGACCATCACGCCCGTTATGCCGGATCAGGAGCTGACCCTGAAGCTCTTTGCCGGCATCAAGATGCACTACTGGGAAGGCATGTGCCGGGTAGAAGGCACCCACCACGGCAAACCTGTGAAGGGCAACAGCTACGTGGAAATCACTAACCGCTCGGAGGTAAAAAAGATCAAGGCAGGGGTGGAAGAGGTAACGGCCAAAGAGTAGGTTCTCTGCCCCACTCCTCACTAAGAGGTGAGTCAGATGAAGTGGAGCCCAAGAAGTAATTATAAGTAAGGATGCCCCCTTTTCCCTTGGGAGAAAGGGGCCGGGGGTGAGGTCATCCGTTCAGCAAAATCCGGAAGGTAGTGCCGCGCCCTACCTCGCTCCACTTCACGAAGAGGCGGCCGCGGTGGTAGTTCTCGATGATGCGCTTGGCCAGGGCCAGACCCAGGCCCCAGCCCCGCTTCTTGGTGGTATAGCCGGGTAGGAACACGCTTTCCAACTTGGTTTTCGGGATGCCTTTGCCGGTGTCAGTAATGTCGATGGCAATCTGGCCTTTGTTGCGCACGGGGCGGCGCAGGTGAATGGTGATGCTACCGCGGCCGTCCATGGCATCCACGGCATTCTTGCAGATGTTCTCAATCACCCAATCGAAGAGCGGAATGTTCAGCTGGGCCGGCGTGTCCAGGGGCAGGTCGGTTTTTACCTCGAAGCTGACTTTCCGCGACACCCGGCTTTGCAGGTAGCTGATGGCATTGGTCGTGACGCGGTAGATGTTCTCGTCGTTGAGCACCGGCACCGAGCCGATGTTGCTGAAGCGCTCCGTAATAATTTCCAGCCGCCGGATGTCCTTCCCCAGCTCTTCCACAATCGGCTCGCCCCGGAACCGCTCCGATTCCCGCAGGTAAGCCTGCCAGCCTACCAGGCTGCTGAGCGGGGTGCCCAGCTGGTGAGCCGTTTCCTTGGCCAGGCCTACCCACACCCGGTTCTGCTCGGCCCGCCGCGAGTAGCTAAAGGCAAAGTAGGCAATAACGCCCAGGCACCCGATAATGGCCAGCTGCACCAGGGGGTAGTAGCGCAGCTGCGTCAGCAACGACGACTCTTTATAATAGATGAAGTTGCGCACCCCACCCCCAATTTCAATAACGATGGGCGTGTGCTGTTCCTTCATCTTCAGCATTTCCTGTTGCAGAAAGGTTACCCGGGCCTCCTCGCTCAGGCCCTTGGGCACGGGCAGGTTCTGGGCGTCGAGGGGGTAGCCGCTGTCGTCGGCCCAGATAACCGGAATGGTCGTGTTGGCCTCAATAATCTCGTCGTAGAGAAACGACACGTTCGATTCTTCCTCCGTATTGATGAGGTAGCGCTGGGTTTTGGCGTAGAGGTCAATCTGCTTCTGCTCCCGCTCCGAGAGCCGCTGCACCAGCAGGTTGGTGTAAATAACCGTAGCGGCCCCAATCAGCAGGGCCACGCCCACAATAAGGAGCTTGATACGGGACTTCTGATCGTAAATCGGGATGGGCAGCACAATCGAAAAACAAGCGGTGGGCAAGGTGCGGCATACGGCCCGCACCCCGGCGAAGATACGAGCCTGCCTACGGGGGTAGCACAACCACCGGAGTCACAACCCGGTAAGGAAATGATTTTTGTCAGGTTAAACGAGAAGAAGCCCGCTTTAAGCTGTCTAAACGGGTCTTTCGGCGCGAATCTGTATCCGCTCGAACCTGCGGGCCGTAGCAACTGTTTTTACCCTAGCAATTTGTACTGTATTTTTGCCTTCTGATTTTCGCACTAGCACAAGCTATGCTCCATCCATTCAAGGCCGTTAGTCTGTCATTCAAGAAAGCTCCCCTCGAAATTCGGGAGCTGATTGCGCTGGACGAAGCTGCCTGCCGCCGATTCCTGCACACCTTGCACCACGAGCTGGGCCTATCTGACCTGCTCGTGCTGAGTACCTGCAACCGCACGGAAGTGTACTATTCCGCTGAGCGCGACCAGAGCCCGGCCATCATTGAGGCCTTGGGTCAGCTCAAAGACTTGTCCGAGGTAGCGGAGTACTTCCCCTACTTTGATGTGCTGGATCAGCACGCCGACGCCGTGCGTCACCTCTTCGAGGTAGCCATGGGCCTTGATGCCCAGGTAGTTGGCGACATGCAGATCAGCAACCAGGTAAAGCAGGCCTACCAGTGGTCGGCGGATGCCGACGCGGCCGGCCCCTTCCTGCACCGGTTGCTGCACACCATCTTCTTCACCAACAAGCGCGTGCAGCAGGAAACCTCCTTCCGAGACGGGGCCGCTTCTACCTCCTACGCCGCGCTGGAGCTGGTAGAAGAGCTGACGGCCGACGTAGCCAATCCGCGCGTGCTGGTGGTAGGCTTGGGAGAGATTGGGGCCGATGTGTGCCGCCACTTCGGCGACAGCAAGCTGTTTCAGGACGTAACTATCTGCAACCGCACCCGCTCCAAGGCCGATGTTCTGGCCGAAGAATGCGGCCTAAAGGTTATCAACTTCGAGGAGCTGGTGCCCGGCCTCAAGGATGCCGACGTCATCATCAGCAGCATCTCCCGCGACGAGCCCTTCTTCACCCGCGACATGGTGGAGCACCTCGATGTGCTGAGCTACAAGTTCTTCATCGACCTCTCGGTGCCCCGCAGCATTGCCACCGATGTAGAGCAGGTGCCCGGCGTGCTGGTGTACAACATTGACGCTATTCATAGCAAGGCTTCGGCCGCGCTGGAGCGCCGCCTGGCCGCCGTGCCGCAGGTGCGGGCCATCATCGAGGAAAGCATGGCTGGCCTGCAGGACTGGACCAAGGAGATGATGGTGTCGCCGACTATCCAGAAGCTCAAGAACGCCCTGGAGCAAATCCGCCTCGAGGAGATGGACCGCTTCCAGAAGAAGATGAGCCCCGAGGAAGCCAAGCGCATGGACGACATCACCCGCTCGCTGATGCAGAAGATTCTGAAGCAGCCCGTACTGCAGCTGAAAGCCGCCTGCAAGCGCGGCGAGGCCGACCAGCTCATCGACGTGCTGACCGACCTGTTTGACCTGGAGCGCCAGCCCGATGTAGCCTAGCCCGGGTTCCCTACCCCCAATACAACAGAAAGCCCCGCTGGTAAATCCAGCGGGGCTTTCTGCTTTACAATACCGTTGGCATCTCGGCGCTTACATGGTGTCGCAGCAATCCTCCAGGGAATCGATGACGTCCAGCAGCTTGGGGATGGAGAGGGAGTAGTAAATTTTGGTGCCTACTTTGAACGAGGACAGAATACCCCGGTCTTTGAGGGTGATGAGGTGTTGGGAGGCAATGGCCTGGGGCAGATCCAGGGAGCGGTAGATTTCCGTAACGGTCATCTTCTCCTCTTTCCCCAGCAAATCAACAATGGCTAGGCGCTTGGGGTGAGCCAGCACCTTGAGCATGGCAGCGGCCTTATCTACTTTTTTGGACTCTACTCTTGAAAGCAATGGTTTCATATGTCGTTGCAACGGTGGTACCGGAAGAAAGCATGCAGGAATATGCGTAATACGATATTCCAAGTCTGCATAGTTCCTTTTAACGCGACGTGGCCCGAAAAAATTTACAAATCCGGGAATATTGTACGTGCCCGGTTGCTGCCGGATTTCGTGCCGCCGCTGCCACACCCGGCATAATGCAATCTGTGTATCAACACATTAAGCCCCTTAGCCAGTTTCGAATTCCTTTTGCCCTATTCCGGGGCCACAGCCCCACACGCCGGGCGCGGCTAGCGGCCGGCCTGCGTACCTTTGCGCCCGAACATCCACCCACTCCTTATCTGCTTATCTTCTGATGAAAGACCTGCTGGCCACTTTTGAAAACAAGCGTCCCGAAATCGTTTTTGAATGGAAAGACTCCGAAACCGAAGCCGAGGGCTGGGTTGTCATCAACTCCCTGCGCGGCGGGGCGGCCGGCGGCGGTACCCGCATGCGCAAAGGCCTGGATAAGCGCGAGGTAGAAAGCCTGGCCAAGACCATGGAAGTGAAATTTACCGTGTCGGGACCGGCCATTGGCGGGGCCAAGTCCGGCATCAACTTCGACCCCCAGGACCCGCGCAAGCGCGGCGTGCTGGAGCGCTGGTACCGGGCCGTTATTCCGCTGCTGAAAAACTACTACGGCACCGGCGGCGACCTGAACGTGGACGAAATTCACGACGTAATTCCGATTACCGAAGACTACGGCCTCTGGCATCCCCAGGAGGGCATCGTGAACGGGCACTACCGGGCCACCGAGCCGCAGAAAATTCAGAAGCTGGGCCAGCTGCGCCAGGGCGTGGTGAAAGTGCTGGAAGACGCCAGCTTCTCGCCCGACCTGAGCCGCAAATACACCGTAGCCGACCTGATTACGGGCTACGGCGTAGCCGAAGCCGTGCGCCACTATTACGAGCTGTGGGGCGGCCGCTCGGTGGCCGGCAAGCGCGCCATTATTCAGGGCTGGGGCAACGTGGGCGCGGCGGCGGCTTACTATCTGGCCAGCCAGGGCGCCCGCGTCACCGGCATCATTGACCGGGTCGGGGGGCTGCTCAAAGAGGGCGGCTTTTCGCTGGAGGAAATCCGGACGCTGTTTCTGGAGCGCGACGGCAACGCCCTGGCCGCCGATAACCTGCTCTCGTTTGAGGAAGTAAACCAGCGCATCTGGAGCAGCGGGGCCGAAATTTTTATTCCGGCGGCGGCTTCCCGGTTGGTGTCGCGGGGGCAGGTAGAGCAACTGGTGGCCGGCGGCCTCGAGGTTATTTCCTGCGGGGCCAACGTGCCCTTCCAGGACCCCGAAATCTTCTTCGGCCCCACCGGCGAGTTTGCCGATGCCCACACCAGCGTCATCCCCGATTTCATTGCTAACTGCGGCATGGCCCGCGTGTTCGCCTACCTCATGGAATCCAACGCCGAAATCACCGACCAGGCCATCTTCCAGGATACGTCCCGCGTCATCAGGGCGGCCCTGGAGCGCACCCGCCACCAGAGCGACGCCACTACTGGCATTGCCCAGAAGTCGTTTGAAATGGCGCTGCGGCAGTTGGTATAAAGGGGCGTTGAAGGCAGGACCGAGGTAGGGGCGGGGCTTGTCCCCGCCCCTCGTTGAACGATGCCCGGCAACCCGGCACGCCCGACCGGACGGGGACAAGCCCCGCCCCTACCAGCACCAAATCCCAGCACTTATCAACTATCTAACTATCACAGCCTTGACCCTCCAAGAAATCCTTCAGTACCGTTTCCTGGGCAACAACGTGGGCGCCTACCTCACCTGCCTGGGCATTCTGCTGTTCGGGCTGGCGTTCAAGACCCTGCTGTCCCGCCTGCTCTCCAAGCTGGTATTCCGCTTTATCCGGAAGCGCACCGAAGGGGTAAGCGAGCAGCAATTTCAGGCCCTGCTGATTCAGCCCGTATCGGTGGTTATCTTCCTGATTACGGCCTACTTTGCCTTTCAGGTGCTCGACTACCCCGTGCGCAGTTCTGATATCCGGCGCAATGAGCCGTGGCCGCAGGTAGCTCTGTTCCGGCTGTTTCAGCTGGCCGTTATCTGGGGCATCGGCTGGATTGGGCTGCGCATCATTGACTTTCTGGTGATGGTATTCCAGCGGCGGGCCGAGGCTACCCCTTCCCGCCTCAACAACCAGCTGATTCCCTTCGCCAAGGACTTACTTAAGGTATTGGTGCTTACGCTGACGTTTCTGGTGATGCTCAGCAAGGTATTCGGGGTGAACGTAACGGCCCTGATCGGGGGCCTGGGCATCGGGGGTCTGGCCGTCGCCTTTGCCGCCAAGGAAAGCCTCGAAAACCTGATTGCCTCGTTCACCATCTTCCTCGACCGGCCTTTTGCCGTGGGTGATTTGGTGGAGGTAGGCAACGTGACGGGCACCGTAGAGAAAGTAGGCTTCCGGAGCACCCGCCTGCGCACGGCCGAGAAGAGCTACGTAACGGTGCCCAACAAAGCCATGATTGATAAGCCTCTGGATAACTTATCGTTGCGCACGGCCCGGCGCGTGAACTTCACCCTGGCCCTGAGCCACGCCACTACCAGCCAGCAGCTCCACCGCATTGTGGAAGAAGGAAAGCGGGCGTTGGAGGAAAACCCGCTGGTGACCAAGGAAGTGCAGGTGCAGTTTGCGGCCCTGACGCCAGCGGCCAAGGAAGTAACCGTGCAGTACTTCGTGGAAACCACCAACTACGATGAGTATCTGCAGGTAAAGGAGCAGCTGAATTACCGCTTGGTAGAAGTAGTGGAAGCCGTAGGTGGCTCGTTTGCCAGCACCGGCACCACCGTAGTGCAGCTGGCTCCCGCCGGCCACCTCGATGGCCTGAACCCCGTGACTACGCCGGTGGTGTAGCCGCGGCAACCCCTACCCCCACGTAATAGCCGCAACGCCGCCCGGCCGCTCTACGGTAGAGTAGCCGGGCGGCGTTGTTTCCTACCCCTGCCTGCTCAGCGGAACTTGGGGGAACGAACCACCCGGGGCCGTTGAAAGTCCACGTTTTTGTCCTTGGGGTATTCTACCGTGAAGGTAAAGCGCAGGCGGCGGCTGGCACCGGGCGCCAGGCTCAGGAGCCACGTCAGCTTGCCGCTGGCCTCATCGAGCAGGGCCCCGGTGGATTCTTCGAGCTTCACGCGCAGGTCGCCTTCCTGCGACACCGGAATCTGGTCGAGCACGCGCACGCGCACCGGCTGGGCGTGGCGGTTGCGCACGTTTATCTCGTAGGTCAGCCGGATTTTGTGCTGACCGCCCAGCCCCGACTTCCCGCTGAAATCTTCGGTTTTGGTGCGGCCTACCACAATCTGGTCGTCGTAGCCCAGGCTGATTTCCAGGGAGTCGTTGAAGGCGCGGGGCGCTACCTCCGTAGTTCCCACAAAGGAGCCGCGGTAGTACACGTCGGCCTCAATCTCCTCTTCGGTGGCGGGCAGGTACAGCTTTTCCCACCCCAGCACCTTGGCCTGCAGAAACACTTTCTCCGAGAGCTTGGGTACGGCCAGGTACTCGGTACGCGCTACCAGCGTCTGGGCCGGCAGCTGCAGCTCGTAGTCTTCGCCGGCCCCAATGCTTACCGGTTGGGGCACGGCGTAGAAACTGGTGGGCTCGGCGGGAGCAGCGTTCTGGCCCGTGGCTGTACCCTTCACTACAAACTTATCAATGCGCCCCTCGCTGCCCCGGCTGCGGCGGTAGTTCATGGTCCAGGGGTCGAGGCTGGGCCGGGTGATGTCGTTATCTACTTCTTCGTTTTTCAGTTGCAGCGCCACGCGGTTCCAGTCGAGGCCGGAGTTGTTGTGCACCGAGCCCTGAATGCGTACCTGCAGCTCACGGGCCGCTTCGGGCACCCGGATTTCGGGCGCCGAATCCCAGCTGGATTGCCTATCTACGTAACGCAGCGTCAGCTGCACGGTAGCCGGCTGGGGTAGCTCCAGCACTATTTCCACGCGGTTGCGCCGCGGCCCCGAGCCACCAGTGCGAAGCTTTTCCCCCAACCTTGTGAGGCGCAGCCGGCGGGCCGTCAGCTCCTCGGTTTCCGTTTGAATATTGGGTAGGCGGGTCCGCAGAAAGGCCGCGCCCTTCTGCAGCTCCGTGCTCCAGCCGGTTTGGGTGCCGCTGGGCAGGCTGCGGTTGGCTTGCAGAAACGCTTTTTCTTCTTCCAGTCCCTTCAGCTCGGCCTCCAGGCGGCGCAGCTGGGTTTCCAGCAGGCTGGCACTATCAGCAACGCTGGAAGCTGGTCGCACCTGCTGCTCGGCTACCGAAATCAGTTCGGCGTTGTCGGATACTTCGGCCTGCAGGCTGGCGTACCCAATGCTGCTGGCTACATTTTCTACCCACACCGTATGCCGGCCCGCGGGCAGCGTTACGGAGCCCTGGTGCTGGAGTTCGGCCTGGTCAAAGGCTACCGTAACGGTGCGCAGGGGGAGGGTGGTTGTAACGGGAGTTTGGGCGGCGGCCCACTGGGTAATACCCCAGCATAGGAATAGTAAGTGTATTTTCATTCAGGAAATAGACCTTGGCAATACGGGCGCAAGATGCTGACTTCGTCCCAAACAATAAGCCGGCCGCCCAGAAATGGGCAGCCGGCTTACGGCACGTATTGTTCAGCAAGATGCGTGCGTTTAGCGCCCGCCGAGCAGTCCGCCGAGTAGGCTGCCCATGCCCCCGCCCATCAGGCCACCGAGGCCGCCGCCACCGGCGCTGCGAGGCTGCATGTTGGGCTGGCCACCCAGGCCGCCCAGAATCGACATCAGGGAGCCGAGGCCGCCGCTGCCTACGTGGGAGCCTTGCTGCGGGTAGTTGCCGTAGGAGCTTTGCTGGCCCCCGCCGCCCATCATACCGCCCAAGAGGCCCCCGCCCAGCAACCCGCCGAGCAATCCGCCCATGCCGCTTTGGGCCGCACCACCGAGCAAACCGCCCAAGGAGCCGCTGCCCATGCCGCCCATCATACCGCCGCCCCCGCCGGGCATTCCGCCTCCGCGGTTCATCACCTTGGAAATTACCATGGGCGCTACCACGCCCAGCAAGCCCGCCATGAGGGCGCCTTTGGGAATGCCCACGCTGGAGAGCTTGTCCCCAATGCCGCCCAGAAAGCTTTGCTTGGCAGGGTCACTGGCGTCGTGGGGCACGTGGGCCGCCTGGTCCACAACCTGCTCCAGGGCCTGGGTCTGCTGCTGATTGATGCCGAGGTAGGCGGCAATTTTGTTGACCATTTCTTCCTCCGTGTTGGAGTAGGCGCCATCGGCGCGGGCAAAGCTGATCAGGTCCGTAACCAAGGAAAAACGCAGGTCGCTGCTGCGCAGAGCATCGAGGTTGGCCTTGATGCTTTCATTGCTGGCGTCCTTGGCCGCGGAAAGCACCTGCTGGGTAGCGCCGCCGCTCAGGCCGGCCTGGTGCGAGAGTTGCTGCAGGAATTCTATTTCGGCAGCAGAGGCTTCGCGGTCCGCGGAGGCCAGGCTGGCTATAACGCTCAGGTAAGCGGCTTTTTCCTGGTCGGAGTAATTCTGCAGGAGTTGCGTATCGTTCATGACAAAAGGAAAGAGGGTGGAAATAAACCAGCTACCTTAACGCAAGCTCTTCAGATTGGTTAGCCTCTTTTTTCGGCCGCTGACGGGTAGCCGGCACCTCGGCGGTAGGGCCCCGCTACCCACCGGCCTACCCTGAAGGCAAGTCGCCCGGGCATAACCAGCTCCGCTTCCAGCTGCCTGGCAACTAAAAATCAAAATATTCGCCGGCTTGGGGCTGAGCGGGTTTCTTGGCTGGCTTTTTCAACTCGAAGCTGGGCCGGGTCGCCGGCCTGGGAGCTACCGGGCTGGTGGGGTCGGGCATGGGGGTAGGCGGAGCCGCGCTACTGGGGCCCGTTACCTGGGGCGAAGCAGCCGCGCGGGGCGCCCGCTCGTAGCGCACGGCAAAATCCCGCTCGTTGCCCTGAATGGCCAGGCGCAGCATGGGCCCGTTGGCGCCGGCTATGGCTTGGGGCAGCAGGCCGGGCAGCAACGGTATCCGGACGTGGTACTCCAGTTGCTGATCAAACGTGTGGGTTCCCGTCACCTGAATCAGAGAAGCGGCTTTCACGTTGGAGCGAATATCCATTTCGGGCACGTACACCGTGCGGCTTTGTATGTAGAGGCGGTTCTGGAGCTGGGCAAAGCGCAGGTGGCGCAGGGTAGCGCGGCTGGCCAGAAAACTTAGCTTTTGCAGGGGCTCAAAGTTGAGCAGCTCGCCGTTGCGCACGGTGGCGTGCACCTCGGCCTCCAGCCGGTCGGTCAGCGGAGTCAGGTGGGCATCGTAGTACGAATCGACCTCGGCCGTGGCCGTCAGGCTGCCGCGCAGGTGACGCTGGGTAATGAACTGCTGCCCAAAGTTTTCAAACACGTAAAACAGACTATCGAGCGGTACCTGCTGGCAGCTCACGGTGGTACTGGCCTTCAGCAGCCGGGGTTGGCGGGCATCCACGGTGCCCCGCACACTGGCCCGGCCCCCGGCTGCCCGCAGCGCCAGGCCCGTGGAGCTGAACACCTGTCCCTGCAGCTGCAGGTTACCCCGCAGCTGGCGCCCCCGCAGCCGCCGGAACCGTACCTGGTCGGCGGTAGCCTCCACAGCCACGGCAATGCGGGCCGGTACCCGCAGCCCGGTCGCCTGGTGGTGGCTGCCCTTGGCGGCCACGCCGGAAGCTGCCGGCTGGTAGGTGTATAGCAGCTGGTTGAAATCTAACAGATGACTGGCTACCACGGCCTCTAGCCGCAACGGTTGCCCGGGCTGCAATAGCCAGGCCGCCAGGTTGCGCAGCTTGCCGCTTCCCCGAAAATCAGAGTTGCCCAGGTGGCCGCTTAGCGTTGGAATCAATACATCAGGCCCGCGCAGCTGCAGCTGGCCGCTCAGGCGCGTGAAGGGCTGCCGGAAGTCGCGCAGATGCAGGTGCAGATTTTGCAGCCGCAGCTCCCCGCTAACCTGGGCGGGGGTAGGCCGGTGGCGCAGCTCCCGCACCGGGCCGCTGAGCCGCAGGCTTAAGGAGGCCGTGCCGCGGGCCTGCCGGATGGCCGCTACCGGAAAAAAGCGCACGGCCCGGGCCACGTCCACCTCGGCCCGGCCTTGCAGCTGCAGGCGGGGAGCCGCAAAGTTTGTCAGCTGCAGCCTCCCCCGGAAGGGCCGCCCACCTAACTGCCCCCGGATGCTGTCAAGATGCAGCGCGGCCGTGGTTGCCGATTGCGCCGCGCCGTTGGTGAAAAAACCCGTCAGGCTTACGTGCTCCACGGCCTGTTGGTAGCGGGGGTGAAAAAACGAAGCATTCCGGCAGCCAAACCGCACCGCCACCGTGGGGTTGCGCCGCGCCGATACCTCCCCCCGCACCGTGCCCCCGAAATAGACCTCGCCGCGGCTGCGGTAGCCGGCCAGCGCCCGGTTCAGGCGGGGCGGCAGCAGCGCCAGCACCGACTGCACGTCGGCCCCCGCAGCCTGGCAGTGCAAGTCCAGTACCGGGGCCGCCCGGTACGCAACAGTGCCGCCCAGGGTGTAGGCCGCGGGCCCCACCTGCACCCGCGAGGGCGCCAGGGCGAGCCGCTGCCCCGGTCGGTCAATGGTTAGTTCTGTACTGATGCCCAGCTCTTTCTGCTGGAAATAGTCGTCGGTGCCGAAGCGCAGAGTTTCCACGTAAGCCCGGCCCTGAGCAGCAATAGTCAAGCGGGTATCGGTGATGGTCAGGGCTGCCCGCAGGCTGGGGGTCCGGAGGCGGAAGTGCTGCCGATGACCGGCATCCTCGTAGAGTACGTGCACCCGTTCCAGCTGAATGCCTTCCAGCTCCATCCCGAAGGGCTCGGTTGCGGGTGCTGTGGCCGTATCGGGGCGGAGCACGTGGTAGTTGCCTACCCCCTGCCGGTTGCGGCGCACCCGCACGTGGGCATCGGCCAGGGTAACGGCCCGGATGTGGTAGCGCCCGGCCAGCAAATCCCAGGCATCGAAAGCGCAGTACAGCCGCCGGGCCCGGGCCAGCTTTACGGTATCTGTGGGCTCGGAGCCGGCTACCACCACATCGTGCAGCGTCACGGACAAGCGCGGAAACTGGTCCAGCACCGACACCTCCAGCCGGCTTGCCCGCACCGGCACCTGCAAATGCCGGTTCAGGGCCTGCACGAACAACGTAATGATGTGCTCCTGCCCCAGCCACACTCCGGCCAACGCGCCGCCCAGCAGCACTCCAAGCGTCAGGAAAGAAATTTTCAGAAATTTATTCACCGCATTTGCTCCCCGAAACTTCTGACTGGCAAGTAGTTTTCTGTCTAACGCAGGGTTGCCAGCAAAATTTCTCTGCTCAAAGATGGGGTAAAGAGTTGCGTATTCGAAAATGACCTCCCATATTTGCCATCCCAAACGGGATACGCCCAACGGGAGATTAGCTCAGCTGGTTCAGAGCATCTGCCTTACAAGCAGAGGGTCACTGGTTCGAACCCAGTATCTCCCACTTTTCTAGTACGCATACCCCTCGGGAGATTAGCTCAGCTGGTTCAGAGCATCTGCCTTACAAGCAGAGGGTCACTGGTTCGAACCCAGTATCTCCCACCAGTAAAAGGACAGCCGTTGCCGGCTGTCCTTTTTTGTTTCCGGGGCCTGCTTGGCCTACCCATTCGTAGGGTTGGCTGGCTACGGAGGGGTAGCAATACCGCGTGCGGCCCGCTGGCGCTGAAGCTGAACCCACAGCCGTTGCGCCACAATCAGCGGAAACAGCAGCAGGGCCGGCTCAGCGAAAAACCGCCACCGGAACCCCACAAAAAACACCAGACTCAGCAGCCAGGCCGCTAGCAGCGGGGCCAGCAGCAACGCATCAGATGCTGCGAAGCGCAGGCCGCGGTAGCCAATAACCGTCAGGAGCAGGGCCGCGAAGAAAGCCAGGTGCACCAAGGCCGTAAAGGGGCTCCAGGGCGTGCGCGGGGCGTCGGCCACGAAGTTCTCGGGCGAAAAAAACAGCAGCGTTTTCCGCCCCCACAGCTTTACTTCTTCCAGCAGATGAGTTGCGACCCACTGCCGGGCCAGGTGGGCGCGGGCTTGGCTTTCCTGGTACTGGTTCAGGGAGTCAAGGTTGGGAATGGCGGCGCGCACGTACTGGTCAAAAGGAGCGGTACGGTCGTTCCAGTCGAACATAAAGCGGCCCTGTGCCACGGGGTTGTGGCCCTGCAGCAGCTCGAAGCCGGCCTGGTTGCTGAGCGTGTAGGCCCCAAACTGCCGGTAATTTTTCAGCAGAATGGGCCCGTGCGCTACCCCCAGCGCCAGGGCTACCCCCAGGGCTAAGCCCCAGGCTGTTCGCCGCTGCCCCGCTGCCGGCCGCCGCATCATCAGCACCAGAAAAACCGCGAATACTGCTCCGTACACGGCCAGCAGGTACCCCCGCAGCAGGCACGAGAGCACCACGGCCCCAAGGATAATGGCGGCATCAGGCGGGAGCAGGCGGCGGCCACCGTGCAGGCGCAGGAGCTTGTACACCACCACAATCAGCAGGGGCAGGGCAATATTCTCGTACCACCAGAAAGCGCCCACGTAGTACACCACTCCCGGCGACACAGCCCAGAGCCCGGCCCCTGCCCAGGCCGCCCGGGGGGGTAGGCCGAAGTAGCGCAGGGTCCGCTGCACATACAGGCCGCCCACCAGGTAGCAACCGGCCGCCAGAGCATATACCAGCAGGGTAAAGTAGTGGCGGGGCAGCCCGGCCCGGCTCCAGCCCACGTACACAAACACCGGAAAGCTGGCGTGGAAGGAATCGGGGCGCAGCTGCTTGCGCTCGGGGTCGATGCTGACGTAGCCGCGGCCGGCCAGGTAGTTGTCGGCAATGCGGCCGTTGCGGCGCTCATCGTAGTTCCACTCCAGCCCTGGGTTCAGGCCCAGGTTGAGGGCCAGGCGCACCAGCAGCAGCAGGGCCGCCAGGGGCCAGATAAAGCGCGGAATGGAGCGTAGCACCACGGGCAGGGCGTGAGTTGGAAATGAATTGCCGAATTTAGCCGCGTTTTCCGCTTTTACGGCCTTTGTTCTTATGCCCTTGCCCGCTCCGCCCCGCCCCACTATCCCTGCCCGCCCCCGGGCCCGCTGGGTGGTGGGCCTGTTCTTCGGGTTGCTGGGGATGTTGGGGGTAGCTCTGCACCGCGACTACGGCGTGGGCTGGGACGAGCAGCTGGACCGGCTCAACGGCATCATTAACGCCAAGTACGTAGCCCTGAAGCTAGCGCCCGAGCTGGCCCGCCGCCAGCCTACCTTCGCCGAAATACCCGACATGAGCGAAAACCAGGACGTGGACCACGGGGTGTTTTTTCAGCTGCCCCTGGTGGTGCTGGAGAAGGTAATAGGCGCCGAAGACTCGCGGGACGTGTATTTCCTGCGCCACCTCACCATCTGGCTGACCTGTGTGGCCGGCACCTACGCCCTCTACCGGCTGGCGGCGCGCTACCTGGGCAGCTGGCGCTGGGGCCTGGTGGTAGCGGCGGCCCTGGTACTTTCCCCGCGCTTGTTTGCTGAGTCGTTCTACAATTACAAAGACCTGGTTTTTCTGGGGTTTTTCACGTTTGGCGTGGGTACCCTCACCCGGTGGCTCCGTCGGCCCACCTGGCCGAATGCCGCCCTGCACGCCCTGGCCGTAGGGGCCGCTATTGATGTGCGCACTATGGGCGTGCTGCTAATTGGCCTCACCGTAGGCTTCGCAGGGCTGGAAGGCTGGTTCCGGGTCGAAGTGCGGCGCCGGCTGGGCCTAACGCTGGCTCTGTTCTTCGGGCTGACCTGGGCCGTGGTGGTGGCGGGCTGGCCCTACCTCTGGGAAAACCCGGTGGGCAACTTTCTCTCCGCCTTTCTGAGCTTCAGCCGCTACCGCGCCCACATGCTTACGGTGTACTTCGGCCAGGAAATTTCGGTGCAGCGGCTGCCTTGGCACTACGCGCTGGTCTGGCTGCTGATTACTACCCCCCTACCCTATTCAGTCCTTTTTGCAACCGGTGTGGGGGCAGTGATTCGCCAGGCCCTGCGGCAGCCGCGGGCCTGGCTGGCTTCGGCCACGGGCCGCACCGACCTGCTCCTGCTGGCCTGGTTTTTCGGGCCGCTGGCTGCCATTGTGCTGCTGCACTCCGTAATTTATGACGGCTGGCGCCACCTGTACTTTATTTATCCGGCTTTCCTGCTGCTGGCGGCCCGGGGGCTGTTGGTGGCCGGGCGCTACGTGCGCAATACTTCCCGACTCGGGGTGCGCAGGCTCGGGTATGTCGGGGCAGGGTTGCTGCTGGTAGGCGTAGGTCACACGGCGCTACGCATGATCCTCGACCACCCCTATCAGAACATGTACTATAGCTTCCTGCCGGGCTCTATGGCCGGCAGGCTCTTTGAGCGCGACTACTGGGGCCTCTCGGGTCGGGAGGGGGTAGAGTGGATTCTTCGGCAGGACTCCGGCGCTACCGTGCCAGTAGCCACCGAGGCCGTTACCAGCCTTATGCTGCACAATGCCCAGCTGCTGCTGCCGCCGGCCGAGCGGGCCCGCCTGCGCATGGTACCTGTGGCCCAGGCCCGCTACTTCCTGACCACCTACCGCTGGCACCCCGAAGCCTACTCCGACTCCATCGGGCGGCTGGTATATTGCCGGCGCGTAAACGGAATAACCATTCTTTCCGTGTATCGCCGGCCCGGCCGCTGATACGCGCCCCGCCCCCGGCTGTGGCCCGCCCCGGCGCCTGAGTGCCGGAAGCCGTTTCTGAACACTGCATACTTCCTCTTAAATGCCTCTGCTTGAAGTTACTACCGCGCAGCACGTCCGTCAGTTCCTCGACCTGCCTTCGCGCCTCTACCAGGATCAGCCCAACTGGATTGCCCCCCTCGACCACGAGATAGAAGCTGTTTTCGACCCCAGGCGCAACCACAACTTCGCCCACGGCGAAGCCATCCGCTGGGTGCTGACCAACGAGGCCGGGGTAGTAATTGGGCGGGTGGCAGCTTTTATCAACCACGAGACGCCCCAGACCGACCCGACCCTGCCCGTGGGCGGCATGGGCTTTTTTGAGTGCATCAACGACCAAACCGCCGCCAATACCTTGTTCGAGGCCTGCCGGGCCTGGCTGGCCCAGCGCGGGCTGGCGGCCATGGACGGCCCCATCAACTTCGGGGAGCGGGACCGGTACTGGGGCCTGCTGACGGTGGGCTTCACGGAGCCGAACTACGGCATGTTCTACCACCTGCCGTACTACCAGCAACTCTTTGAAAACTACGGCTTTCAGGTGTATTTCAAGCAGTACACCTGTTACCGCGAGGTGGCCGCGCCTCTGCACGAGAGCTTCGGCAAGGCGGCCACCAAGTACGCCCAGCAGTACCCGGCATTCCGCTTTGAGCACGCTAGCAAGCGCGACGCCGAGAAGCTGGCCCGCGACTTTCACCATGTGTACAACCTGGCCTGGGCCAACCACAGCGGCGTCAACCCCATGCCCCTGGACAAGGCCCGCGACCTAGTGCGCGAAATGAAGCCCGTGGTGGACGAGCGGCTGCTCTGGTTTGCGTATCACAACGACGAGCCCATTGCCTTCTTCGTGAGCCTGCCCGAGCTCAACCAGATTTTCAAGCACGTAGGCCGCAACTTCAACCTGTGGGGCAAGCTGCGCTTCCTGTGGGAAAAGCGGAAATACGACCAGCGCCCCGATAAAAAGATGTTTGGCGTCATTTTCGGGGTAGTGCCCGCGTGGCAGGGCAAGGGCATTGAGTCGGCCCTGATGGTGCACGCCCGCGCCCAGTTTATGCGCGCCGGCTACACCGACATCGAAATGAACTGGATTGGCGACTTCAACCCCCGCATGCTGGCCGTTACGCGCTCCATCGGGGCCCGCATCCTGAAAACCCACGTCACGTACCGCTACCTCTTCGACCGCACCCGTCCCTTCGAGCGCAGCCCCATCATTCGGTGAGCGAGTTGTCATGGCGAGAGCAGCGAAGCCATCCTTCCTGACCACCACCTTACCCCCTTAGCATGTGACAAGCCCTTACTTCCGGCGTGGAGGTAAGGGCTTGTCAGTTTATCAGGCTGGTCACACAGAAAGGAAAGATGGCGTCGTGCTGCTCGCCATGATACTTCACTCATGCACTATCTGAACTCCTCATCCAGCCGTAGCACCTGCGGGATAAGCAGATGCTGGTCGTCGTTGTGAACGACGTAGTCGGCACGCCGTAGTTTTTCCTCCTCGCTCATTTGCTTGCCGATGATGTTCTGGATGTCGTCGGCGGTGCGGTGCGGGTCGCGGAGCAGCACCCGCGCCTGCCGGATTTCCAGCGGCGCAAATACGGTTATCACGCGGTCCAGCTGCTGGTAGGCCCCCGACTCATAAAGCAGCGCGGCCTCCTTCAGAATATAGGGGTAGCCCTCGGCCTGCTGGGCCGCAGCCCACTGCGCAAAGTCGCGGCCGACATGGGGGTGCACCAGGGCGTTGAGGCGGGCTAGCTGGGCGGGGTCAGGGAAGGCCACCCGCGCCAGGTAAGTGCGGTTGAGCTGGCCCTGGGCGTCAAAGGTTTCGGGACCGAAAGCGGCTACCAGTTCATCTCGCAGGAGCACGTCGTGGGCCATAACCCATTTGGCACGGGCATCGGAGTCGTACACCGGTACGCCCAGCACCTGAAACAGCCGGCACACTACGCTCTTCCCCGAGCCGATTCCGCCCGTAATTCCAATTTTCAGCATCGTACGTTCAGGAGTGATGTTCTTGCGGGCGCTCTATTGCTTTTCCACCGCGTGTACCTGCACCCCACGCGTAAGCACCAGGTAGCCCCGGGCCCGGGCGGGTTTTTCGGCCAGGAAGGGCTGCAGGCTGGAATCCTGGTTGGTGAACTGGCCGTAGTGCAGCTGCACCCGCACCTGCTCCCGCCGGAAGCTGGCCGTGTCTTCGGGGAAAAACTGCAGCTGCACCCGCACCGTACTCGGCGAAAACTGGTATTGCTGGCCTTCGGGGGCATCCAGCAGCTCGGGCACTACCTCAACCGGCATCGTTACCACCGGGCGGCGCAGCAGGCGCACCCGCACATCCTGCACGTTGGTTTGCACCAGATCAGGCCCGCCAATGGGCACCCGAATGTCGCCGGTGGACGAGCCGGCCGGGGCTTGCGGCAAGTGCACGGGGTAGGGATTGGGCAGCTGATTCACCTTGCTGGCCGGCCCCCGAAATTCTACGCTGGCCGGCTCGAAACGGGCATCATAGGGCAGGGCCGCGCCATCGGCGGCCGGGCTCAGCCCCAGGGGCAGCCGCCGGCTGATACGCCGGTCCAGCTCCACCCAAAGCGTATCGGAAAGCAGGTAGTTGAACTGCAGCCCTTCCATGGCCTGCTGCAGGGCCGGCCGGATGGCGCGGGCCGTCAGGTAGCGGGTTGCGGCCGGGGTGCTTAGGGTTAGCTCGGCGGGCTTCACATCCAGCATCAGCTGGCGCCGCAGCAGCTTCCAGCCGCGGCCGGTTACGTTTACGGGCACTTCCCGGGGTAGGGGCTGCAGCGGAATAAACCGGCTTTCATCGTAGCGCCACGCCAGGGGGTAAGTAATGCGGGTGGTATAGGTTTTATTGAGGGCGTTGAGCAGCCAGAAGGTGCTGGCCACCAGGAAGCAGGCCGTAACGGCGCGCCAATAGCTGCGCTCCTGCCCGAAAAACGGGGTCACAAACCAGCGCAGCACACGGTCAGGACGCACAGACGACACAAGGCAAACGGGTAAGGTGAGAAAACAAGCATCCCGAAGCCCCGCTTCCGAACGCCCGGCCGGCCCTACCGGCCCGACAAGGTACTACCCTCATCGTTGAGACGTACGCGAAAAGCGCGGCTTCGGGATATTTCCGGGCCGGGGTGCGGCCTAAGCGGCCGGGGCCGGTGCTGGCGCGGAGTTTTTGCCGGCTACTTCGCGGGCAATGGCTGAGCGGTCGAAGCGCAGACGCACGCCCTTGTCCACTTCCACGGTTACGGTTTCCTCGCTCACGTCCACCACCTTGCCGTGCAGGCCCCCGATGGTTACCACATTAGCCCCCTTGGCCAGCGAGGCCCGGAATTTTTTGGCCTCCGCCGAACGGCGCTGCTGGGGCCGGATCATGAAGAAATACATAACCACTACCATGGCCACCAAGGGCAGGTAGGAAAGCAGGCCGCCGGTGGTAGTGGCCGGGGCAGCCTGGAGCAGAAGCGTAGCAAACATAGGAGTTGGTGTGCTGAGAAAGGTAGAAAAGAAAAAAGTAGAAGGCTGAAGCCCCACTAGCGTATACCAGCCTGAGCCTCAACCTTCTAACCTCTTACTTGCTCAAGTAAGTTAGCGCGTCGGGCCGTTCTGGCCGTCGGAGAGAATGTTGGTTTTGATAACCACCTTCGTGATGCTGGGCTGGGTGTTGGCCTGAATGGCTACCTCCTTGTTCTGGATGCCCGACTTGCCGTGGGAGTCAAACTGCACGTCGATGGTGCCTTTTCCGCCCGGAGCAATGGGTTCCTTGGTCCAGTTGGGGGTAGTGCAGCCGCAGGAAGCCGTAGCGTTTTCAATCAGCAGCGGCGACTTGCCGGTGTTGGTGAACTCGAAGGTGTGTTTTACCACGTCGCCGGGCTTAATGTCGCCGAAGTCGTGCTCCGATACGGCGAAAGTCATTACCGGCGCGTTAGGGTTCGGGGCTTCGGTTTCGTTGGCTACGTTGGGGTTGTCCACTACCGGGGCAGCCGTGGCGTCGTTGGCGTTGGCAGCGGCGGCGTTCATGCCCTCGGCACCAACCTCGGTCTTGTTATTGTTGCAAGCGCCCAGCAGCAGCGCGCCGGAGAGCAGGAAAGCTGAAAACAGATTGCGTTTCATGATAATCGAAAAAAGGCGCTGAATTGTGTGCGTCAGGCGCTTACTGAAAAAAGAAGTTTACTACCCGTGAAAGTACGGCATAATTCATTGCCGGTGAGTAGCTCAGGCTGTCATCCCGGCTGAGGATAGGCGCTCAGGCTCCTACCCCCACCCAGGATGAAAACCCATAATTACTTGTTCAGGTTCTCGATGATAGCCTGCGCGAACTCGCTGGTAGAAGCCGAGCCGCCCAGGTCACCAGTGCACTTCGACTTGTCCTTGAGGGTAGCCTCCAGGGCCCGCTCAATGTTGTTGGCGTGCTCGTGCTCCCCAATGTGGTGCAGCATCATCAGGGCCGAGCGCAGCAGAGCCGTGGGGTTAGCCTTGCCCTGGCCGGCAATATCGGGAGCCGAACCGTGCACTGCCTCGAAAATCGCCATTTCGTCGCCGATGTTAGCACCGGCTACTACCCCCAGGCCACCTACCAAACCCGCGCACAGGTCCGACAGGATGTCGCCGAACAGGTTGGTGGTCACAATCACATCGAACTGCTCGGGCTTGCCGACCAGCTGCATGCACATGTTGTCGATGATCTTGTCTTCGTACTGAATCTGCGGATACTCACGGGCAGCTTCCTGAGCGGCATCCAGCATAATCTTGCCGGGCACTTTCAGGATGTTGGCTTTGTGGGCCAGCGTTACTTTTTTGCGGCCGTGCTTGGCAGCGTAAGCAAACGCCGCGCGGCAGATTTTGCGCGCCCCGGCCACCGTCACGCGGGCAATAGAGTCGCCGATGCCGTTGTGCTCATCCCACACTTCCAGGCCGGCGTACAGGCCTTCGGTGTTTTCGCGGAACAGCACCAGGTCGATGCCTTCGTAGCGCGTTTGGATGCCCTCGGTGGTCTTGGAGGGGCGCACGTTCTGGTAGAGGTCGTACTTCTGGCGCAGCGTTACGTTGATGCTGCGGAAGCCCTTGCCTACCGGGGTAGTAATGGGGCCTTTCAGGGCTACCTTGTTTTTTTCCAGCGACGTGAGCAGGGCCTGGGGCAGCAGCTCACCCGATTGGTCGAAGGTCGTCTGGCCCGCGTTCTGCTCCTCCCATTGCACCGGCACCTGCGCCGCCGCGAAAATATCGGTTACTGCTTTCGTGATTTCGGGGCCAATGCCGTCGCCGGGGATGAGAGTGATGAGATGCATTCTATTGAGTTGGGGTTAATGGGGCAAATGGGGGGTAGGCGCGGGCCCGAAGGCGGCCTTGTTGCTTCTGTAAGCAGCGGTAGTTTCCGGGCTAATTGATGAGAGGCGGAAAACCGTGGCTTACCAGCCGCAAAGGTACCCACGATTGGCGGGTAGTAAAAATGATAATGTGCTGACGCGCTGGCGGCAGTTTCCTGTCCATCAGCACATCAGCACATTAGCGCGTCAGCATGGTTGCTTAAATCGTTTTCCGGGAGTTGATCTGGTTGATAAGTTGATCAACATCGCCGAGCAGCTGTTCGGCCTTGCTCTTGGCGTCCTGAATCACGCGCTGGCCTTCGCTCTTGGCCGAGCTGGGGCCCTGGTCGGCGCGGCTGGTCACCAGGTTCTCGGTCAGGTCGGCCAGAGTTTCACGGTATTTCTCCAGCTGATAGCTCAGCCAGCTGCGGGTTTCGCGGCCTTTTTCAGGTGCGTACAGAAGTCCGATAACGGCCCCGGTGAGGGCGCCGCCGGCGAAGCAGAGGATGCCGGTGGTGGTTTTGCTACTCATGATGCAGAGAAATGAGTACGAGGGTGGAAAGAAGGTAGGGAGTCAGGATAACTACGTAGAATGGCGGCGCAGGATATAGAAAATTCAGAATGTATCTGCCTTCTCCCACTTCCTGCGCCAGCCAGCTCTACTGGTTATCCAGCAGCCCGCGGCCTGACTTGCGGATGGCACCGCTAGCCGTCAGATCCTGCGCCAATTTATCCAGAATCCCGTTCACAAACTGCTTGCTCTTGGGCGTGCTGTACATCTTGCTGATTTCGATGTACTCGTTGATGGTCACTTTCACCGGAATAGCCCGGAAAAGGTGCATTTCGCAGAGGGCCATTTTCAGCAGAATCTTGTCGGTGAGGGCTACGCGCTCCACGTCCCAGTTCTGCACCGATTCAGCAATCAGCTTCTCGTACTTCTCGTCGTCGGCCAGGGTCTGCTTGTACAGGCTTTCGGCAAACTCCTTGTCTTCCTGCCAGTTGGCGGAAAGCGACATTAGGACCAGGTTTTCATCGGCCGCCTCGTCGAGCATCTTGACGGTCTTCACCACCAGATTTTTCACGATGGCGCGGTTTTCCTCCCAGTTCAGGTCGTCTTCCTCAATGTAGGCCGGTAGGCTTTCGCCCTTGAACACGTAGGTTTTATAGATGTGCTTCAGGATTTCCTGGTCCTCCTGGTAGTTGCCGGCCGGGGCCGCCAGGTAGCTGAGTAGCTCCGGGTCCTGCTTCATTTCGTTGCGCCAAGCGTTGCGCAGGGCATCCAGCTCGTCCTCGCCGTGCCACTTCAGGGAGCGCCGAATGGTGAGGTCCTGCAGCTGAATGTTGTTGATGAGCTTCTCGATAACCGGGTTTTCCTGCAGGCGCGTGGCGTCCAGCAAAGGCTCCTTGGCCGCGGTAAAGCGGCGCGAGTCGCGCACCTTTTCCTCCTCAATTACCTGCAGCAGCGCCTCGGGGATGTTGAGCAGGTGAATGTACTGATCGTGAATGCTCTCGGCGGCGTGTACCATCTGTCCGCCGTAGAAGGAAGCATCTTTGGCCACCGCCTGCTGGTAGTATTTGATGGCGTCGCGCACGGCATCATTCACGTCCGCGTCGTCGGTTTTTTCCGGCTCCTCGGCGGTTTTGTGCCACTCTTTAAAAATGACCTCGGCCATTTTGCGCTGGCCTTGCAGTTGCTTGCGGTCCTGGGGCTCGGGCGAGTTCAAATCGGGCGCGAAAGCCTCCGCAATCTGGTCAATAGCCAATAAAAAATCGGACCCTACGGCCTGATGGTAGGCGTACAGGGCCTGCATGACCTTGATGCGAAGCGTGCGACGGTTGAGCATGGGGTTGAGTTGTCAGTTGCCAGTTGCCGGTAACCAGTGTCGTTGAGGAGAAAACTCACCAAACAGACAACTGATAACCGGCAACTGGCAACTCAATTAATATGTTGATTTAACCTTGCCGATGGCGGCGATGCGCTCCTCAGCCTGGCGGGTAGCAGCGGCCTGGGGGTGGCTGCCTTCCTGCTCGGCTTTATTGAGCACCTGGGTGGTAATGTCGTAGATGCGCTCGGTCTGGGTCATTACCGACTGGCGGTTGCCGCCCTGTACCTCGGAGCACACGTTGATGAGGCCACCGGCGTTGATGAGGAAGTCGGGGGCGTAGATGATGCCGCGCTCCACCAGAGCCGGACCATGCACGTTCTCATCGGCCAGCTGGTTGTTAGCGCAACCGGCTACTACCTGGCACTTCAGGCGACGCAGGGTGTCATCGTTCAGGGTAGCACCCAGCGCGCACGGCGAGTAGATATCTACATCCTGGTCGTAGATTTCGTTCAGGCCCACGGCCTTTGCCCCGAAACGAGCGGCTGCCTCCAAGGCACGGTCTTCGTAATAGTCGGTCAGAACCAGTTGAGCACCTTCTTTCTGTAAGTATTCCAGTAGGTAAGTGCCCACGTGGCCTACCCCCTGCACGGCAATGCGCTTGCCGGCCAGAGAGTCGGAGCCGAAAGCTTTCTTGGCGGCGGCTTTCATGCCCATGTAGGTGCCGTAGGCCGTTACCGGCGACGGGTCGCCGCTACCCCCCATGCTCTCGGGAAGGCCCGAAACGTGCTTGGTTTCCATCCGAATGTACTCCATGTCCTTGGTGGTCATGTTTACATCTTCGGCCGTGATGTACTTGCCGTTGAGGTTCTGCACGAAGCGGCCGAACTTGCGCAGCAGGGCCTCCGTCTTCATGGTTTTGGCGTCGCCGATGATGACGGCTTTGCCTCCACCCAGGTTCAGGCCCGAAATAGCCGCTTTGTAGGTCATGCCGCGCGAAAGACGCAGCACATCGTTCAGGGCTTCGGCCTCCGTGGTGTAGTGCCACATCCGGGTGCCACCCAGCGCCGGGCCCAGCACCGTGTTGTGGATACCGATAATGGCCCGCAGGCCCGTTTCGTGGTCATGGCAGAAAACTACCTGCTCATGCTGATACTCGGCAATCTGCCCAAAGACCGACGATTCGGTCAACACGTTCGTTTCTACCATACCAAGAAGGGAGGTGAAGGGGTGGGGGTGGTTAGTGTACCTTTGCGGCAGCGTCTTCGGGTAATAGGCGCCTCACTGCTTCGTTAAACGCGTGACAACGCCCAGTGGCTATTTCCCGTCGTTCAATGATCCGTGCAGCTTAACTGCCTTGCTGAAGGCTCCCACAATGCGGGTGCAAAAGTACTCCGATTTTCCGACTTCAACCAGCCAAGAACCATCTTTCCCCTGAGTTTAGAGGTTTGGAACCGAACGGCTTAGCTCTACTGCCAGTGCTACCCCGAAACCCTTTCGCAGTGTTTTAACTTTCTAATTGCCAAACTGCTACTCTTTCGTGCCCGCTATTGCAAATCTGACGAGCGACACGGGCTTTGCTGCCTGGTTCGTTTACTTTGGCAGGGGTAGCAGAACCCCTACCCCACCAGCAACGGTCAGACGTTTCTATCCGTCTTTGTACCTCTAACTTTCCCCTCGTGCGCGCCCTCTCCGCTACCAATAAGTACCTGATTCGCTACAAGTGGCACTTCCTCGGGGGGGTGCTGTTTGTGGCCCTGAGCACCCTGCTGGCCATTTTCCCGGCCCAGATTGTGCGCTACGCCTTCGATCTGGTCAGTGAAGGCATCGACCTCTACCACCTCTACGCGGGTACTCAGGCTCAGAGCGGGGTGTACGAGCTGTTCGGGCGCAACGTGCTGCTCTACGGCATTCTGATTCTGGTGATGGCCCTGCTGCGCGGTATCTTCCTATTCTTCATGCGCCAGACGCTCATCGTGATGAGCCGGCACGTGGAAAACGACCAGAAAAACGAAATCTACCAGCATTACCAGTCGCTGCCGCTGAGCTTCTACCGCCGCCACAGCACCGGCGACCTGATGTCGCGGATATCGGAGGACGTCGGGCGGGTACGTATGTACATCGGGCCGGCGCTGATGTACTTCATGCAGCTCGTGATTCTGTTCGTGCTCATCGTGCCGCTTATGTTCATGGTGAACGTGAAGCTGACGATTTACACCCTGCTGCCCCTGCCCATCCTGAGCGTGAGCATCTTCTACGTCAACAACCTGATTGAGAAGAAGTCCGATGAGATTCAACGCTCCCTGGCTTCCATGACCACCTTCGTGCAGGAGGCTTTTTCGGGCATTCGGGTACTGAAGTCGTTTGTGCGGGAAGAAGATTCGCACCGGCAGTTTGCGGAGGCTTCGGAACACTACAAGGAGAAGTCCTTGAGCCTGAACTTCGTCAACTCCCTGTTTTTCCCCCTGATTCTGTTTCTGGTTGGTTTGAGCACCATTGTTACCGTATGGCTGGGCGGGCAGGAGGTTATCCGGGGCACCATCACCACGGGCAGCATTGCCGAGTTTCTCATCTACGTGAACCTGCTTACCTGGCCCGTAACGGCCCTGGGCTGGACCAGTTCTCTGGTGCAGCGGGCTGAGGCCTCCCAAGCTCGCATCAACGAGTTTCTGCACCAGCAGACGGATATTGTGTCGCGCCAGAACCTGGAGCTGGACATCAAGGGCGACATTGTGTTTGACCACGTTACCTTCACTTACCCCGACACCGGCATCCAGGCCCTCCGCAACGTATCGTTTCGCATCCGGCCCGGCCAGACGCTGGCGGTTATCGGCAACACCGGCGCCGGCAAAAGCACCGTGGCGGCCCTGCTCTCCCGCCTCTACGATGTCACCAGCGGTAGCATCCTGATTGATGGCGTTGATGTGCGCGACCTTTCCCTACGAGCCCTGCGCGGCCAAATCGGCTACGTGCCCCAAGATGTATTTCTGTTCTCCGACTCCATCCGCAACAACATCAACTTCGGCCTCGATGAGCCCAACGAGGACAAGATGCTGCAGGCCGCCAAGGACGCTAACGTGTATGAAAACATCCTGCGCTTCCCGGAGGGCTTCGACACCAAGGTAGGCGAGCGGGGCATCACGCTGTCGGGCGGCCAGAAGCAGCGCGTGAGCATTGCCCGGGCCCTCGTAAAAGAGCCCAAGATTCTGATTCTCGATGATGCATTATCAGCGGTGGACACCAACACCGAAAACGCCATCCTGGGCGCCCTGCAGCGCATCATGCACAACCGCACCAGCCTCATCATCTCGCACCGCGTGAGCAGCGTGAAGCTGGCCGATGAAATCCTGGTACTCGACGATGGCCAGATCGTGCAGCACGGCACCCACGAAGACCTGATGCGCGACGAGCAGGGCCTTTACCGCGCCCTCTATGAGCGGCAGCTGCAGAGCGAAGAAGCGTAGTGCTGTCATCAGCCCAAAAAAGAAGGCCTACTCCATTTAAGCGGGGTAGGCCTTCTTTTTTATTTGTGCAACTGGTAAGCGGCTCCTGATATCGGGGGTTTTACCTTACTGCCCAAGCACCACCCGCTTCATACCGCGCCGCTCCCCGGAGGTGCACTGCACGATGTAGGAGCCGGCCGGCAAATTGCTCACATCCAGCACGGCCGCGGCATCGCCCGAAATCAGGTCCCGAGTGATGACCGGGCGGCCATCGGTGCCGTTTACTTCTACCCGGGTAGGCCCCGTAGCATTCGTCCGGACGGTGAGGCGCTTGGTCAGCGGGTTGGCTTCGGCCCGCACCTTCAGCGCATCGGTGTTAGGGGTGGGGTCAGCCATTTTATCGGTAATCAGGGCCGGGGGCGTGGCCGCTGAGGCCGTAGCACCGCCCTGGGCCCGTGCTGAGTGGCTGCCCAGCACAAACAAAGTCAAGAAGAAACCTAAGAAAGTAAACGTTTTCATACGCAGCCTTATGCAAAGAGTGTGAACGATACGGTCGTGGCAAAAGTAAGGATTATCCACCCCAAAACGGGGTAGCTGAACCGGAGCAAGAAACGCGCCAGGCATTTTTTTCTGTTATTCCGCCTTTCGCCTACCTCACCTAACTTACACAAAGATAACACACTACTCCGGCAGAAACTACGCACTGAGGCCCGCTTGTTGGCACCTCGCAAGAAAAAGGTGACGCTAAACTTGCGTAGTAGCATACCAAGTGCTTACATTTGTGCCATAATTCTATCGGGGTGTAGCGTAGCCTGGTATCGCGCCAGCATGGGGTGCTGGAGGTCGTAGGTTCGAATCCTGCCACTCCGACGGAACAGTTTACTGTCCGGGAAAGCCGCTGAACTTAGGTTCGGCGGCTTTTTTAGGCGGCAAGCTGAAATACAGAATACCTCGTATATGCTCAGGCTAGCATATATTTTCGGGGTGTAGCGCAGCCCGGTAGCGCGCTACGTTCGGGACGTAGAGGCCGTAGGTTCGAATCCTGCCACCCCGACTCTGGTATTCTCTCTTACAAAAAAGCCCGCTGAGCTCTGGTTCAGCGGGCTTTTTTGCGTTTGCGGGCCACTGTAACCTGCTATCTACCCAATGAACTTACCTAGAAGTTAGGGACTTAGCCCGGCGCACTGGCAGACCGTGGTGGGCAAATGCCAGCTCAACTGTACTTTCGCGCCATCATTTCTTTACCACCCCTTATCATGAAGAAAATACTCTGTGGAATTGCTCTGTTAGGAGCCTCAACCACTGCTCAAGCTCAGATTTCCGCGGGCACTACTTTGTTCTCCGGCTCTATTGGCTACTCCAGCCAGAAAACGGAAGAGTCCTCTACCTTCCCTAACAGCGTAAACCGGGGCTCGAAAAACGAACAGTTTGACTTCAGCCCCTCTGTTGGCTACTTCCTGGCTGATAACCTGGCGTTGGGAGTAAGCGCCGGAGCCACCCTTACCCGACAGCGGACAGATGATTACCGTACCCCTAACGGCAATTACTACGTGATGGGCATCGACCGCAAAACCCGTGTGCTTACCGGGGGCGTATTCGCCCGCTACTACACGTTTGTGGGCGACAAAGTAGCCTTGTACGGGCAACTGGGTGGCGGCTATCAGAACGTATACTACTCGGGCTATCAGAATGGCCTGAACTATAACTACAGCAACCGTCAGCAGGGCTTCTACGCCAACCTGACGCCTGGCATCGTTTTCTTTCCCATCGATAAGCTGGGCTTGGAACTAACGCTGCGCGGCGCCAGCTACACCCGCCTAACCGATAAGGATGAGAATGGCCGCTACGAAGTCCGCAGCACCAATAGCAACTTTGATTTCGGATTTGGCCTGAGCGACTTGCGCCTCGGGGCTTCCTTCTACCTGGGTCGCTAACAAGCCCGGCCCTTACGCAAACCGCCCCTGCAGAAACAGTTTCTGCAGGGGCGGTTTGCGTAAGGGCCGGGCTTGTTACTTTACCACGGCCAGCACCTCAGGCTCGCCTTTGTCGGGGAAGCGCTCCAGGTACACATTCTGCAGGGTGAGCTTATTGGCCGCGGCGTACTCCTTGATGCCGGTATAGAGCTTATCGGGGGCCAGTAGGTAGCTGGCATCAATGCGGGCGTGTACTACCTTCTGCCCGGCCGCGAAGGCGCGGTAGCGGTAGTTGGCCGGGAGCTGCTGCGAAACAGTATCGGCCACTACGATGCCCACGAACACCTTGGCCGCGTCGCGGGAGCTTTCCGGACTGTTGTAGAAGATGTTGCCGAAGTCGCCGCGGATCTTGCCGTCTTTGCGAAGCTGGTAAGCCTCGCGGGTCAGGTCGCCGAAGGCTTCATCGTTGGCAGGTCCTTCGTAGTAACGGCCAGCCAGGAAATAAGGGGTTTCTGTAGTTTCCTGCGTAATCGTAGGTGCTTTCAGGCCGCCCATCTTCCAATAAGCCACCGAAAAACCGATAACGAGTAGTAAAGCCAGCGCCAGAAAAATCTTATTCATGCAGTTAAAGAAATGCAGTGAGGGTACGTGTTGCCACAAAGGTAACGAGCAGGAAACGCCTACCCCCTCTTCCCTACGACAACACGTCTTTGTACTGCATTTGGTATAGGTTGGCGTAGAAGCCCTGGTGGCGCAGCAGCTCCTCGTGCGTGCCGGCCTCCTTGATTTCGCCTTTGTCGAGCACAATGATTTGATCGGCCTTCTGAATGGTGCTCAGGCGGTGGGCAATGACCAGGGAAGTTCGGCCCTGCATCAGCTTCTCAATGGCCTGCTGAATCAGCTCTTCGGTTTCGGAGTCAACAGAAGAGGTGGCCTCATCCAGGATAATAATGCGCGGCTGGTACACCATGGCCCGCACGAAGCTGATGAGCTGGCGCTGCCCTACCGACAGCGTAGCCCCACGCTCCATCACTTGGTAGTCGAGGGCGCCGGGCAGCCGCTCAATAAAGCGCCGGGCCCCTACCAGGTCGGCTGCTTCCCAGATCTGGGCATCGGTAATATCGGTTTTGCCCAGCGTGATGTTGTCACGGATGGTGCCGGCAAACAGGAACACATCCTGCAGCACTACCCCAATGTGGCGGCGTAAGTCCTTGAGGTCGTACTCGCGCAGGTCGTGGCCGTCAATGCGAATGGTGCCCTTGTTGATTTCGTAAAAGCGGCTCAGCAAGTTGATAATGCTGGTTTTGCCGGCGCCGGTGGCTCCCACAAACGCATACGTCTGCCCTGCTTTGATGGAGAAGTTGACGTCGCGCAGTACCCACTCCTCGTCGTTGTAGGCAAACCATACGTGCTCAAAGTCCACGTCGCCGCGCAGGTTGGCGGGGGTATAGGTACCGTTATCAGCAATCAGCTCTTTGCTGTCCAGCAGTTTCAGCAGGCGCTCCGTGCTTACCAGTCCCAGCTGCAGGGTGTTAAACCGGTCGGCAATTTGCCGGATGGGCCGGAAGAACAGGGCATTGTACATGATGAAGGCAATCAGGGCCCCCTTCGAAATAGTGCCTTCAATCTGCCCCTGGGCCGCATACCACACCAGCAGCCCTACCCCCGCCGCAGCCAGTACCTCGGCCACCGGAAAGTAGATGCTGTAGTACAGCACCGAGCGGATATTGGCGCGGGTGTGCTCCTGGTTGATGGCCTTGAACTTGCGCAGCTCCCGCTCTTCGTTGTTGAAGATCTGCACCACGTTCATGCCCGTCAGGTGCTCCTGCACAAAGGAATTCAGATTGGCTACGGCCGTGCGCACCTCCTGAAACGACTTTTTCACCTTCTCCTTGAACACGTACGTGCTGAACAGCAAGGGCGGAATCACGGACAGGCTGACCAGCGTCAGGCGCCAGTCAATGTAGAACATAAACGACACGATGAACACCAGCTGCAGAATGTCGCCAATCATGGCCGCCAGCCCCTCGCTGAACACATCCGACAGGGTTTCCACGTCGGAGATGTTGCGGGTTACCAGTACGCCGATCGGGGTCTTGTCGAAGAACTTCAGGCGCAGATCCAGAATGTGCTTGTAGAGGTCCACCCGAATGTCGCGGACGATGTACTGGCCCAGCCAGCCGCCAAAGTACGTCTGGAGGTAGCTCACAATGGCGTGGGCCACCAGCAGCACCAGCAGCAGCCCGAACATGCGGTTTAGCCCCGCCCAGTCGCCCTGCTCAATGGTCACGTCCACCATGCGCTGAATCAAGAAGGGGCGCAGGGTGCCCAGCACGGCCGTGGCCACCGTCAGAAAAATCAGAAAATAGAAAATGCGCTGATAGGGCCGCACGTAGGCCACCAGCCGCCGCAGCACCTGCCAGTCGAAGATGTTGCCGCTTTTTGTGGCCGTAGTAGCTTGCTCCATGAATGGGGGTAGCGTTGATAATAGAACGAAGTAACAGACAAAGGGGCTGATTGTGAGGCTGCGCAGGCAGCCCAGACCCAGCTCCAAGTCCTCTACCCTTCCTACACGCGTGAGAAGTACGGTAAACCGGTTGGCAGCGCTACGTTTTGCAGCAGCTCGGCCGGATATTCTACCCGGCACAGAAAAAGCCCGTTGGCCAAAGCCGCTCCGCTGGCATGCACCCGGTTTAGGCTACGAAATATTTCGCCGAATTCCTGGGGGCTCAGCTTGCCCCGCCCCACGGTCAGCAGCGTGCCTACTATCAAGCGCACCATCCCGCGTACAAACCGGTTGGCCCGAATCCGGAACACCAACCCGCCGGGCACTTCATGCCAGCCGGCCTCATAGCACGTGCAGAGGTAGTGTTTCTCGCTCCCCTTCACTTTGGAAAAGCTGGTGAAGTCGTGTGTTCCCAGCAGCATAGCGGCCGCCTCGTTCATGGCTGCCACATCCGGCGCTCGGTCTAGGTACAGGCTGAAATTCGGCGCAAAAGGATCGGGCGTGAGGCGCACATGATACTCGTAGGTGCGGGCCGTGGCATCGAAGCGGGCATGGGCCTTGTCCGGCACCGGGTGCAGCACCTGCGCCCGAATGTCGCGGGGCAGCGCCCGGTTCAGGCGGTATAGCAGGGTGGGCAGGTCCAGACCCTCTGGCACGTCCGCATCAAAATGAGCTACTTGGTGGCTGGCATGCACCCCCGAGTCGGTGCGGCCACTGCCCAGCGAATACACCGGCTGGCGCAGAACCTGCGAAAGACACCGGTCCAGCTCTTGCTGAACCGTAAGCGCACGAGGTTGAATTTGCCACCCGTGGTACTGGGTGCCATCGTAGGCCAGATGAAGAAAGTAGCGCACGTTTTGCGGGATGGTAAAGAAAGCAAAGTAAATAGCGTCTATGGCACCAATGGCACGACAACTGTCCGTCTTCTGTTCTTACATGTCGTCCTCGGGTTACCACGCGTACAACAAAGAACCCGGTGGTGGTTCGCCCTCAACGATGCCCCAATGTGCATCCGAACACCCCACTATTGACAGGCGCCACGGCCTGCAGTCGGCCGAAACCGGAATGAACTATAGCCGGGCGCCACACGCACCGCGGCGAAACGACCTGTATTCTTCCGGAAATATTCTTGATGCCGTTTACTGGTGCTCTCTCCAGCGAAATAGCGAGGTTGAGGTACCAGGCATCGTCGTAATCTAGTTAGAAAACAAGCCGCATCGGTCGGCCTCCAGAGGAGGTTACGAATACATGCTGCGGGCTCTCCCACATAGCTCGGTCGTTTGCATACCAGACGGAGTCGCCACAATCGTTGTAGTAAGCAAGGCAGGTAGCATGCGCAGTAAGGCCAGGGCAATTCATGGCCTAAATACACCCTGGCACCGCTTCGCTTATACTTTTTCGTAAATAACAGCCGCGCCTTGGCCTACCCCCACGCACATGGTAGCCAGCCCGTAGCGCACGTTGTCACGCCGTTGCATCTCATGCAGCAGCGTAGCCGTGATGCGCGAGCCGCTCGCGCCCAGGGGGTGACCAATGGCAATAGAGCCGCCGTTCACGTTCACTTTGCTGGGGTCCAGATCCAAGTCGCGAATACAGGCAATGCTTTGCGCGGCGAATGCCTCATTCAGCTCAATCAGGTCCATATCGTTGAGGGTGAGCCCGGCCCGCTGCAATACTTTTTGCGTTGCTGGTACTGGTCCCAAGCCCATATAAGCCGGGTCCACACCCGCCACGGCCGAGGCTACTACCCGCGCCATAGGCTTCAAATTGTACCGCTGCAAGGCTTCTTCTCCTACTAACAGTACCGCCGCTGCCCCGTCGTTAATCCCAGCCGAATTACCTGCCGTAACCGTTCCATCAACTTGGAACGCGGGCTTCAGGGTCGCTAGCTTTTCTAGGCTCGAAAGCCGTGGGGGTTCGTCTTGGTCAAATAGTGCCGTATCACCTTTCGGCTGCGGAATAAAGACGGGCGCAATTTCTCGTCGGAAGCGCCCTTTCTCGAAAGCACGCTGGTATTTACGCTGCGAGTCAAAAGCAAACTGGTCCTGCTCCTCGCGGCTGATGCTATAACGGCGAGCAACATTTTCCGCTGTTTCCCCCATGGCATAGGGGTGGTGCATCTTCGCCAATTTGGGATTTACAAACCGCCAGCCCAACGTCGTGTCATGCGCCGTGAAGTCGCGCGCAAATGCCGTTGATGACTTGGCCATTACGAAAGGGGCCCGCGTCATGCTTTCGGCGCCACCAGCCAAATACACCTCCCCTTCTCCGGCTCTAATCGCCCGGGCTGCATCCATGATGCTCTGCAACCCGGAAGCGCACAAACGGTTCAGCGTAACTCCAGGAACGGTAAGGGGCAGCCCGGCTAGCAAAGCCGCCATGCGGGCCACATTCCGATTATCTTCGCCAGCCTGATTGGCAGCGCCAACCAGCACATCTTCAATGGCGCTCTTATCAAGAGAAGGGTTACGACGGATTAGCTCCCGTAGAACGTGAGCCGCCATGTCGTCGGGACGGACGCTACTCAGGGCTCCGCCAAATTTACCAATCGGGGTGCGGACGGCGTCCACAATGTATGCAGTGGGCATTGCGTGTAATGCGATTATTCCGGTTGTAGTTGGCTACTTTTGCCAGTCGTCTAGACCATTAGCTTGTAAGCCGAACCATCAAAACACAAAGATGATACAAAGAATCCAAAGCGTATTCCTTCTGCTGCTCGCCCTTGCGATGCTCAGCGTTTTGTTTCTGCCTATTTGGAGCAAAACCGACCCTGTCAGCCAGCAAACACTGGTCATGACCGCCACCAAACTGAGCTATACTAGTCCTGCGCCGAATAGCCCCCGGCCAACAAGCACGTGGCCGATTGCCGCACTAGCGGCTGCTTCAGCGGCTATAGCCCTACTAGAGATTTCCCAGTACCGCAACCGCTTTACTCAGCTCAAGCTAGGTGCTCTTAACCTGCTGTTGATCATCAGCACACTAGGCGCCGGGTTTTACTACTCTAGCATCGGTGAACGAATGCTCAACGTTAAAATGCTTGGCCATTTCGAAGCAGGATATTATTTGCCAACCCTTGCTCTACTACTCAACCTTCTGGCCAGCCGATTCATTCGCCGGGATGAGCAGTTAGTTCGGAGCATGGACCGCCTGCGCTAGCTTCCGATAAGGCAACAAAAAACCCTCTCTAATATTAGAGAGGGTTTTTTGTTGCCTTATCGGAAGCTAGCATTCTCGTCGTATTCAGTTCGCCTTTATATGTCTTGAACAGGTTGTTATAAACAATATAACTGCAACACTTGCGTAGGACACTACTGTAACCAGCCACATATCTATTATCTCTATACTAACTTTAACCAGCTAGTGGTTGGGAGGCGTACCAGCGCGGGGGGGGGTTGAGCGGCAGTTGCTCCCAACACTCAGGGCCAAGCTAGGCACTCCTGGCCCGGTCGGGCGGGGGGCAGGGGCGGTGTGGGGGGTTGG
>NZ_JACHNV010000007.1 GCF_014199535.1 Hymenobacter latericoloratus | reverse complement strand
CGTCAACCATAATGGGGTGAGAGCCTAGGAACTCCCGCCCCAACTTACTGACTCGTCTTCTTTTAGCCGGCTGCTAATTCCCCAACACCCTCTTAACGGCGTTGCTAAGCAGGTTGTACACAATGCTGCGCAGATTCTGCGGGGCAAAGGAAACCAGCAAATCGGGGGCTACCTCCACGGTAAGCCGGGCACCGGCGGCTTGCAGGTCGGGGGTCAGGTCCAGGCGCACATCGTCCACCACGGCCGCCAGCAGCAGGGGTTCGGCGGCGCCAGTGTGGGCCAGCTGCAGCTTCGACAGGTCCGTGAGCTGCGAGATGGTCAGCTGAAAGCGCGCCACCGTGTGGTCGAGCAGCCCCAGCAGCTGGCTTACCAGCTCATCCTGTTGAGTTTCGGGCGGAAGGTGCTCGCGCAGGGCCAGCGTAATGCTTTCAATGTTGGTGATGGGCGCTTTCAGGTCGTGGGAGGCCGTGTACACGAACGTATCCAGGTCGATGTTGGTGCGGGTGAGCTGGGCGTTGGTTTTGTTTAGCTCGTCGTTGGCGGTCTGCAGGGCCTCGTTGAGAACCTGCACCTGCTGGCGGGCCACCACCTGGTCGGTTACGTCCACGGCCACGCACATTATGTCCGTCATGTTTCCCTGCGCGTCGTGCAAGGGCTGGTACACAAAGGTAAAGTAGCCCGTTTCCTGGGGCTGATGGCGCCGCAGTTTGGCCGGCTGCTCCTGCAGGGCCAACGGCTTGCCCGTACGCCAGACTTCCGCCAGAAACTCCGGGTAGCCCTGGGTAGCGAGTTCGGGCACGGCTTCGAAATAAGGGCGCCCCAGCAGTTGCTCCCGGGGCTGGCCAATCAACTCGCTCATGGCCGGATTCACGATTTCCATCGTGTGCTCGGGGCCGCTGAGCACGAAAATAGCCACGGGTGCCTGGGCAAAAATCTGCCGCAGGCGCTGCTCCTGCATTTCGCGCTGCCGCCGGGCCAGCACCTGGTCGGCTACGTTGTAGGCGAAGGTGGAGATGCCCACTATCTCGCCGTTTTCGCGGAAGGCCTGGTACGTGAAGGTGAAGTACATCCACTTCGGCGGACCTTCGGGCTGGGCAATCAGCAGGGGCAGCTCTTCGCCGTAATACGTTTCGCCCGTCTGGTACACATGGTCGAGCAGGGCCACCACGCCGCTTTCCACCGTTTCGGGCAGGGCCTCGGCCACCGTCTGGCCCAGAATCTGGCGCCCCGGAAAAAACTGCAGGTACGCGGCGTTGGCGTACTCGTAGCGGTGCTCGGGGCCGCGCTGAATGCAGATGGCGGCGGGGGTGTTGGCAAATACCTGGAAAAACGTGTGGCGCTCCTGAATCAGAAGTTGGGTATTGTGGAGGATCTGGGCCTGCAGGTCCTGAGTATGGCGCTGGGCCAGCACCAACTCCGTCACCTCAACGCCAAACACCAGCACGCCATCAATCTGGCCGTTCTCGTCGTAGCGCGCCTGCTGGATGTAGTTGAAGTACCGGTCCTGGGGCTCCCCGGTATCGGGGTGCGCCCGGGGTATGGGCAGGGCCTGCTGCCACTTGGTTACGCCCGTATCAAACACCTCCCGCATGGTGTAGTACGCAGCGTGGTCGGCCAGTTCCGGCAGAGCTTCCCGCAGCGGCTTGCCCAGCAGCTGGCGCTCGGGAAAGAACTGCTGGTAAACCGGATTAACCAACTCAAATACCAGCTCGGGTCCAGCCAGAATGCAGATGGCGGCCGGAGCCTGCCTGAACAGGCGCTCCAGGTGGGCGCGCTGCCGCTCGGCTTGGGCGCGGGCGGCCTGCTCCCGGGCCTGGCTTTCCCGCAGGGCCTGCTCCACCTGGTTGCGGTCCTGCTCCTGGCTCAGGGTGAAGCTTACCACCAGGTGCTGGCCCAGGCGTCGGCCGGCCACCCGGCAGTACGTATCGTAGCCGCCGGCCTGGTAGTTTAAGTTAAAGGTAGCAGGCTGCTCGGAGCGGAAGGCGTCGCGGTGAAAGGCAAACGCCCCGTTGGTCAGCGTTTCGGGAAATTGCTGCAGGTAGGTAGTAGCCGGTTGGGCCGGCACCCCCAGCAGGCGCTGGGCCGCCGGATTTACGTAGGCAAAGCGGAAATCCACTACCTCTCCTGCCGCGTTGGTCAGGGGAGTGTAGAGTACTACTCCGCTCAGGGAGAGGTCGAGCAGGGCGGGCAGAAAGTCATCCGCCGGAAGCAAATTCGGAAGCGAAGCAGACACAGGGAAAAGAAAGGCGCCGGCCGCCGAAAGCACACCAGTAGTCAGCGGCCAGCGAAGATACTTATTTACTCCGCCACTTACGCCTTACGCCGTCCTAACGGGCCTGGCCGGTCAGCGTTCCGACGTCCGTACTGGGCTTTTGCTGGTTGCCATGGTCCTACCCCGGCCCTCTCCTACCTTTGTCTCATGAACCTGCACAACCCCACTACTGACCTGCCCGCTGCTGCTTCCCTGCCCGTTCCGGCCCCCGCTGAGGCGCCGGGCACGCCCGCCCAGCAGGCGTTTCGGGCGGCGGTGGAGCAGGTGGAGGGCCTGCGGCAGCGGCTGCGCGAAGTGCGCCAGGAGCAGGCCGAAGCGCGCCGCCGCTACTGGCAGCAGGTGGGCCCGGCCGCCGCGGCCGTGGTGGACGCCCGCCGGGCCTTATTCGCGCCGCTGGAAGAAGCCCTGCTGCTCGACTATTTCAGCCGCCTGGAGCACCGCCAGATTCAGGAGGTGATGCTGGGCAACGCCCGCGCCCTGCAGGACCGGTTCGGGGAAGATGCCGCCGACATCCTGCGCAAGTACGCCCCGCGCCGCCGGGTGGAGGAGGTAGAGGAGGATCCGCCAACCGCTGAGGTACCTACCCCCGCGCCGGACCCCAACCTGCCGCCCCACGAGCAGGCAGCCGCCCAGGCCCGCGCCCGGCGCAAATCCAAGGCTCAGAAGGCGGAGGAAGCAGCTGCCCAGGAGGCCCGCGAGCAGCAACAGCGCCTGCTTTCCAACACCAAAACCCTCTACCGCCAGCTGGCCCGCCTCCACCACCCCGACCTGGCCCGCGACCCGGCGGCCCAGCAGCAGAAAACGGCCCTGATGCAGCGTATCACGGAGGCCTACGAAACCAACGACCTCTACACGCTCCTGCAATTGCTCTCCGAAGCCGGCCCCACCGAGGCCCCCGACGATGACGTGCTCACGCGCTACACCCAGGCCCTGCACCACCAAACAACAGAGCTCAAGCAGCAACTCAACGGCCTGAAATTCGGCGAAAACGGCTTTTCCGGGAGTACCGGCAAGAAGCGCGAGCAGGAAATCCGCCAGCTCAAGCGCCACCTAAAGGCTGAGGCCGAGTACCTGGCCCAGGTGCTGCGCCTGGTGCGGGAGCCGGAGGGGCTGCGGCAGGTGCTGCGGGAGCTGGCCGCCGAGGGCCACGAGACGGTGTAGCCCCCTACCCCTGCGGCTGGTACAGCGGACTGGCCGTAAGGTGAAACACATCGTGCAGGGCCTGGCGGGCGGCGTGGTAGCCGCACATGCCGTGCACGCCCCCACCCGGCGGGGTAGCCGACGAGCAGAGGTAAAGCCCCGGCCTGGAGGTGCGGTAGGGCGAGGCGCGCAGGGCCGGCCGGGTAAAGAGTTGAGTTACATCCAGCAGCCCCCCATTGATGTCGCCGCCCACGTAGTTGGGGTTGTAGGCTTCGAGTTGGCGGGGGTTGAAGGTGTGCCGCCCGATGATTCGGTCCCGGAAGCCGGGGGCAAAGCGCTCCACCTGTTGCTCAATGGCCGCCGTCATATCTACTGCGGAGCCGTTCGGTACGTGGCAGTAGGCCCAGGCCGTATGCTTACCGGCCGGGGCGCGGGTAGCATCGAACAGGCTTTGCTGGGCCAGCAGCACGAAGGGCCGCGCCGGGTGGCTGCCGCGCGCGGCGGCGGCTTCCCCGGCCGCAATTTCCTCCAGCGTACCGCCCAGGTGCACGGTACCAGCCGCGCGGCACTCCTCAGCCGTGAACGGAATCGGCCCGTCCAGCGCCCAATCGACCTTGAACACGCCCATACCGTAGCGGTAGCGCCGCAGCTGCCACTGGTACACCGTCGAGAGGCTGTGCCCGGCAATCTGCAGCAGCTGGGCCGGCGTCACGTCCAGGAGCACGGCGCGGGCGGCGGGCAGCTGGCTGAGCGAACGAACGTAGGTACCCGTTTCAATCCGGCCCCCCAAGGCCCGGAAGTGGGCCACCAACGCATCGGCAATGGCCTGGGAGCCGCCTTTGGGTAGCGGCCAGCCCCGGCGGTGGGCCGCCGTGAGCAGCACCAGCCCAATGGCCGAGGTGGTGAGGTTGGATAGGGGCTGAATGGCGTGGGCGGCCATGCCGGCAAACAGCGCGCGCGCCTCCTTGGTCTGGAAACGCTTTGTGAGCCAGGTAGCCGGCTGCAGGGCCGCGAGGCCAAACCGGGCCATATCCAGCGGGTGGCGCGGCAGTTGCAGGGGACCCAGCACGTCGTTGGCCAGGCCGGGCCAGGCGGCTACCAGGGGCTCCAGCAGCCGCCGGTAGGCGCGCGCATCGGGCCCGAGGCGGCGGGCCGTGTCGGGCAGACTGTTCAGGACTGCGGCAGCTGTGCCGTCATCGAAAGGATGAGCCGCGGCCACAGCCGGGGTAATGTACTCCAGGCCGTACCGGTCCAGGGGCAGGGTCTGGAAGAAGGGTGAGCTGGCCGCCAGCGGGTGAATGGCCGAGCACACATCGTGGCGGAAACCGGGCAGCGTCAGCTCCGTGGTGCGCAAGCCGCCACCGAGCTGCTGGCTGCCTTCCAGCAACAGCACCGCCAGGCCCGCCTGCTGCAACTCAATAGCCGCCGCCAGCCCGTTGGGCCCAGCGCCCACCACCACGGCGTCGTATTCGGGGTTGCTCATGTATAGGGAAGGGCTAGCAGCCGATGTGCTTCAGCCGGGAAGGTCACCGGTCATACACAGCGAGAGAAGGTAGTATGCCTACGCAAAAATCCGGCAAGCAGAGGTTAAGCCAGAAACTCTGTTACCTGCCGGATAACTGCCGGGTCGCGCATGATGCGGTTGTGGCCCAGGCCGGTGGTAGGCCGGAAGTTGAGGCCGGGCCAGTTGACCGCTATTTCCTGGGCTTCGGCAAACGGAATGCTCTCGTCGTCGTGGTCGTGCAACAGCAGAGCGCGGCCTACCGGCAAAGTCCGGCCGGTGTGGATCAGGCTGAAGCTCTCGGCGTCGCGGCCGTGCTGCTCGCGTACGTAGCGGTTCATGCGCGCTACCACGGCCGCAGGCAGCTGCAGCAGCTGAGCAAAGCGCCGGGCCACGGCCGTGGTGCTACCGGGCACGGCTAGCAAAACCAGCCGGGGCAGCACGCCGCCCTTTTCCTTGTTGAAGCGCACCGGCACCCCGGCCGTGGCCGCCCCGCCCAGGGAGTGGGCCACTACCCCGTACACTTCGCCCAGCTCATCGGCCACGGCCTCCACGGCGCGGGCGTAGGCAGGCAGGGTCACGCGCGTACCAGCCGAGGCTCCGTGCGCGGGCGCATCCAGGGCCACCACCCGAAACCCGGCCGCCGCCAGCTCCCGGGCCATGTAGCCCCAGAAACTGGCCCGGTGCTCCCAGCCATGCACCAGCAGCACAGTACGATGACCCGCCGGGTTCCACTCATACGCCGCCACATGGCCGCGGGCGGTGGCTACCCCAAAGTGCCGGGCGCCGACCAGAGCAGCCGGCTCCCACTTTTTTTCCGGCAACCGGCGTGGGGAGGTGAATAGCTTCCAGGCCGCCCCGAAGGCCAGTTCCGTGGATATAGCCGCCAGCAGCCGGAACTTCAGGCGCAGGTAGCGGATGGCAGGCGGCGGCGAAGGGTAGCGCGCGGGGGCCGGGGGGCCGGGAACAGATGTCGTCATCAACCGCAAAGATGCGGCCCGGCGACGAATTGGAGCATCAAACACCCGCCCGCCCGGATCACAATAGTGGTTCCTCCTGTAATCCGTTTGCCTGGTTTTAACGTAAGTGGCTCCCCGGCCTCGGTATACCTGCTGCCCTCTATGATTTTATCTCTGTTCGATTTTATTGCTCAGTATTCACCGGAAGTAGCTTTCCTTCGAATTCAGTGGCGGGCGGGCACCCATAGCATGGCGCGCTTTCAGGCCAGCCTGAACTCGGTGGCCTACCTGCTGGAACAGGGCGACGTCCGGGATTTTATTATTGACCTGCACGAGTTGCCTTCTATCAGTATTGAGGACCAGATGTGGCTGACAACCCAGTGGATTCCGCGCGTGTCGGTGCCGGCCCTGCAGCAGGTGGGCCTGGTGTTGCCCGCCCGTGACGTGTACAACCAGCTGGTGGTGGAAAGCCTGATTCGCCTGGGGCGCCATTTTATGCACTACGACATTCAGTTCTTCCCTCACCTGCCGCCCGCTCTCGACTGGCTGGTGGGCCAGTACAACCCGGTGACTGAGGCCGAACTAGAAGCGGAATGGGCCGCCGGCCCGCTGCTCGACGCCGCCGAACGCCAGCGTTAGAGCCTGCGCGCAGCTACCCCAGCCGGGCCAGCAGCTCCTCTACCTGCCGCTCCAGCCGCGTCACGCGCTCCTCTACCAGGGCCGGTGGGCGCAGGTGGGTACTAAACACACCCTGCACTTCCCATACCTCCAGTACCTCCACAAAGGGTATATCCTGCACCGGGTAATCGGGGTTATCGGCGCGCAGGCGCAGAACGTTGTTGGGGCGGTGCTCCTGCAGGCGGCGTACCAGCAGCCGGTTCTGCAGCACCAGCGCGTACACCCGCCCGGCCTTCAGGCGCAGGGTTGCCTTGTCCACGGCGCAGGTTAGCAGCACATCCTGGTGGCGCAGCGTGGGCTGCATATCGGCCCCATGCAACTCGAAGGCCCGGGTAGTTGGCCCCAGCTGGTGCGGAAACGTCAGGGCCGGTAGCGCGTCGATATAGGCCGCGTTGTGGTGGCGCACAATGTATTCCAGCAGCTGGGCGGCGGGCACGTAAGGCGTCAGGCGCTGGTCCCGGTCGGCGGCCGATGGCGCCGCCGCGGCCGGGTCCGCAAGCAACGTCTGCTGGTATTGCTCAAAACCATAGAGGTCATTTACGGTGAGTTCTTTGGTCAGTAGCAAGTCAACAGAGAGGCCAAAATGTTGAGCAATCTGAATCAAAGTTTCCATTTTCGGCTCCGACCTTCCCTCCTCGTACGCGCCCACACTGGGCCGTGCCAGGCCAAATAACTCTGCGAAATTCGCTTGGCTCAGCTTTTTAACTGTTCTGATCTTGCGGATATTTTTACCTACGTACGACATGCAGTCAAAAAAATTATTCGCTCAAAGTTTGAGCACATCTTAAACTTTGCGTATGATTGCACCGTAAAGCTACTACAAACCCTCGCACTCTGGCTTCGAAACCTGCTATTTTTTTGAGCCATCCGAGTTTCTGCGGTGTCTGTTCCTACCCTTCCTACTCCTGCTACTATGACCAACCGCTACTATCATCTTGTCCGGACCTATATGCTGGAGCTGGGGTTCGAGCTGCGCCATCAGCAGGAGAGCAGCTGCCTGCTGGTGGTCAGCAAGCCGGAGCTGGGCATCGAAAACCTGGTGCTGAGCTGCGGCGACCCGCTCCTGATTCTGGAGCAGTACCTGCTGGAGCTGCCCGCCCCCAGCTGCGAGGTGTACCAGGCGCTGCTGCAGAAAAACCGCGACATTATTCACGGCGCTTTCGTGCTGGATGAATCGGGCCGCAAGGTTATCTTCCGCGATACGCTGCAGCTGGAACACCTCGACCGGCCCGAACTGGAAGCCGTGCTCAACTCCTTGGCCCTGCTGCTGAGCGAGTTCAGCGACGAACTGATTGCGTTTTCTAAACCGGGACGTGGGGAGGTGGGGGCGTAGCGATTTGGTTGATGTGCAAATAGGCTTTCGTCGTGTCGGCGCATCAACCAACCAAGTCCCTGAGTCCCCAGGCCCCCCAAGTCCTTAATCCCTACCCCTATGAACCTTTTCAACCGCCTCTTCAAGCTAGGGCAGGCCGAAGCCCACTCCGCCGTCAATCAGCTCGAAGACCCCATCAAGATGACCGAGCAGGCCCTGCGCGACCTGCGCCAGGACCTGGACCAGGCCCTGCACGCCCTGGCTGAGGTGAAAGCCCTGGCCATCCGCAGCCGCAACGACGGCGAGACGGAGCGCGCCCGTGCCCTCGACTACGAAAATAAGGCTGTGCTGCTGCTGCAGAAGGCCAGCCGCCAGGAGCTGGAAGCCGCCGAAGCCGACCGCCTGGCTACCGAAGCCCTGCGTCAGAAAACCCAGCACGAAGCCCAGGCTGCCCGCGCCAGCCAGGACCAGGCGAAGTTTGAGGCCTCGGCCCAGCAGCTCGACCACAACGTGCAGCAGCTCAAGCAAACCATTACCCAGTGGGACAACGAGTTGCGTACCCTGCGGGCCCGCGTAACGGTGAGCACGGCCACCAAAACCATCAACCAGCAGCTTACCCAGCTTGATTCGTCGGGAACCGTGGCCCTGCTGGAGCGCATGAAGGAGAAAGTAGCCACCGAGGAGGCCTTGGCCGAATCGTACGGGCAGCTGGCGCAGCAGGGCAAGTCGCTGGATCAGGAAATAAACCAGGCCCTGGGGCAGAGCGGCAGCGCCCAGGCCGCCACCGATTTGCAGGCCCTGAAGGCTAAGTTGGGGCTGGAATAAGCTGTTCGCACCTGTCTTTTATTCAGATAGTGCCTCGCGTTCTAGGACTACGCGAGACAATGCCCTGAGAATTCTGTCGGTACTGCTTGTAGCTGGGGGCATGGGGCTGCAAGCTGCCCATCTTTCTACCCATACTGGTGGCCGCTGGTTCGCGGTACGTGGCTTCTTGTTGAGTCTGATAGCCTACATTACCTACCTGAGTAAGCTGAACGCGAAAAACACCGAGCTCCGGCCGCCACCAGCTACTCGTCAGTTACAGCCTCGCTACTAATTTTCCTATCCTCGATTTAGCTTTCGCTTTTTCCCGATGACTGAATTGCTGCGCGCCGCTGCTTCTCCGCCCAACCTGCTGCCTACGGCGCTGCTGGTGTTCGTGCTGCTGTACTGGGTTACGGTGATTGTGGGCGTGCTTGACTTTAAAGCCGTAGATCTGGATACAAACCACGATTTCGACGCGGGCCACCACGGCCCGCCCGCCACCGACACGGGCGGCGTCATGTGGCTAAATCAGGTGCTGGCGTTTTTCAACCTGGACCAGGTGCCCCTGATGGTGCTGACGAGCCTGGTGGTGCTGCCGCTGTGGGTGGGCAGCATCCTGGCTAACTATTACCTCGGCAACACTTCCTTTTGGCTGGGGCTGGCCCTGCTGATACCGCTGCTGCTGGGGAGTCTGTTGCTGGCTAAAGTACTTACTATGCCTTTCGTGCACGTGTTTGCCCGCCTGGAGCACAACCACGACGCGGGCCTGCGGCCCGTGGGCAAGGTGTGCACCGTGCTGCTGCCCACGGGCCGGGAGCGGCTGGGCCAGGCCAGCGTGCCGGTGCGGCACGGCGCTCCGCTAGTGCTCAATGTGCGCCTGGCCTCTGCCGCTCCTGAGCTGCAGAAAGGCGACTCGGCCCTGGTTATCGACTACGACGAGCCGGGGCGCTGCTACCTCATTGAGGCCTACGAGGTGGGCTGAGCCACCCCGCAGAAATCAGCCGGCCGCTGGTAATCGTCGGCTTTTTCGGTTACTTGCGCTTCTACTATGAATCAGATATTTAAATCAGAAACCAGCTGGTGGCTGCTCGCTCCTCTCCTGCTGCTACTGCTGAGCATAGGAGACGATGCGCGCCGGCACGGGCAGTGGGCGACGGTTCTCCTGCTGGCCCTGCCGCTGGCCTTTATTGCATCCTTACTGCTACCAACCCGCTACATCATTACGGAAGCAGAACTAGCTATTGCGTGCGGCCCGCTGACCTGGCGGGTGCCCGTGCCCCAGATTAACCGCCTTACCCACAACCCGCTCAGCTCCCCGGCCCCGTCGCTCAAGCGACTGGAAATTCGCTACGGCAAGTATGACTTCGTGCGGCTCTGGCCGGCCGATCAGGCCGGGTTTCTGGCCGCGCTGCACCGGCTTAATCCTGCTATTCGTCATGATTGATTTGCTGGGTACCCTCAAAGCGTTTTGGCACTGGCTGGGCAGCCTGCTGCTCGACGGGCTGCTGGCCGACCTGTTTGCCTGGCTGGCCGAGTGGCTGTTTCCCTGAGCGGCAACCGGCCCGATCTGCGGCCCCCATCATCCACTATTCCCTACCCCCCGCCCGGGCCCGAAACCCGGTAGGCTCCCTGCCTTTGCCTTTTGTTAACCGGCGCCCCGCCGTGGGTGCTCTTTCTTTCCTGAGTCTATTTCCTACTCCTACCCCCTATTTCCATGCTGGAACAACTTTCCCTGGCGGTGATTGTCATCGTCGCCCTCCTCGTATTGGGTTTTCTGGCCCTGGTGGCCCGCATGTACCAGAAAGCGGTGCAGGGCGAAGCCCTGGTGCGCACCGGCCTGGGCGACACCAAGGTATCATTCAGCGGCATTCTGGTGGTGCCCGTCCTGCACAAGCTGGAGGTGATGGACATCAAGCTCAAAACCATTGTCATATCCCGGGCCGGCTCCGAGGGGCTGGTGTGCAAAGACAACCTGCGGGCCGACGTGAAGGTGAACTTCTTCGTGCGGGTCAATAAAACCGAGCAGGACGTCATCAACGTGGCCCAGAGCATCGGCGCCCACCGCGCCTCCGACCCCGCCGCCCTCGAAAATCTCTTCGATGCGAAGTTCTCGGAAGCCCTCAAAACCGTGGGTAAGCACTTCGATTTCATTGAGCTCTACAACTCCCGCGAGCAGTTCAAGCAGCAGATTCTGACCATCATCGGCACCGACCTCAACGGCTACGTGCTCGACGACTGCGCCATCGACTACCTGGAGCAAACCCCGCTCACGTCCCTGAATCAGGATAATATTCTGGATGCCGAGGGCATCAAGAAGATTATTGCCCTGACCTCGGAGCAGAAGATTCAGGCTAACCTGATTCAGCGCGAGCAGCAAAAAACCATCAAGAAGCAGGACGTAGAGGCCCAGGAAACCATTCTGCAGCTCGACAAGCAGCTCACCGAAAACCAGGAAAAGCAGAAGCGGGAAATTGCCAGCATCCGGGCCCGCGAGCTGGCTGAAACCGAGAAGATTCAGCAGGAAGAGCGCCTGAAATCAGAGCGCGCCCGCATTACGACTGAAGAGGAAGTACGCATTGCCGAGCAGAACCGCGACCGGCAGGTGCTGGTGGCCGAGCGCAACAAGCAGCGCACCGACGCCGTGGAGACCGAGCGCGTGGCTCAGGCCCAGGCCTTGGAAGCCAACGAGCGGGAGCGGATTGTAGCCCTGGCCCAGATTGAAAAGGAAAAGGCCCTGGAAGAAGAGAAAAAGAACATCCAGACCATCATTCGGGAGCGAATTACGGTGGAGAAGGCCACGGTGCAGGAAGAAGAGAAAATCAAGGACACCCGCGCCCAGGCCCAGGCCGACCGCGAAAAGCTGGTAGCCCTGACCGCTGCCAAGCAGCAGGCCGAAGCCGCTACGGTGGCCCTGGTAGGCAACGCCGACATGGAGAAGCAGGCCGCCGAGTTCCGCGCCAAGCAGGCCCTGATTGATGCGGAAGCTGAAAAAGCTGCCGCCGAGTTTAAAGCTCAGGCCATCCGGACCCTGGCCGAAGCCGAAGCCAGCAAAGCCGCCGCCGTAGGCCTAGCCGAAGCCCAAGTGATGCAGGCCAAAGCCACTGCCCGTCAGAAGGAAGGCGAAACCGAGGCCACCGTGCTCCAGCTCACCGCTACGGCCGAAGCCCAGGCCATTCAAGCCAAAGCCGGCGCCCAAGCCGAAGCCGACGAGAAGCTGGGTCTGGTAGCCGCCAAAATAAACCGCGAAAAAGGCCTTGCCGACGCCGACATCATTCAGGCCAAAGCCGACGCCGACCAGAAGAAAGGCCTGGCCGAAGCCGCCGTATCGGAGCAGAAATTCGCCGTCGAAGCCAAAGGCATCGAAGCCAAGGCCGACGCCATGAAAAAGCTCGACGGGGTAGGCAAAGACCACGAGGAGTTCAAACTGCGCCTCGACAAGGAGAAGTCGGTGGAGCTGGCCCAGATCAGCATCCAGAAAGACATTGCCGCCTCCCAGGCCGACGTTATCGGCGAGGCCCTCAAAGCCGCCAAAATCGACATTGTGGGTGGCGAAACGATGTTCTTCGACCAGATCATCGGCTCCATCACCAAAGGCAAGATGATTGACCGTGCCGTGCAGAACTCCGAAGTGCTGGGCACCGTGAAAGACGCCTTCTTCCCCCTCGACGGCGGCGGCGACTTCAAAACCAACCTCCGCCGCTTCGTGGACCAGTTCGGCCTGAGCAGTGAAGATATGAAGAACCTCAGCGTCTCGGCCCTGCTCTTGAAGATGATGAACCAAGCCGGCGACGACGCCACCCGGGCCACCATCACCCAGCTGGCCGGTACCGCCACGGCGCTGGGCATCGGGGATAAGCCAGCGCGGATGCTGGAGCTGAAGTAAGCGCTTACGGCGCTAAGGGGCGCCTCACCCCCTAGCCCCCTCTCCGAAAAAGGAGAGGGGGAACTAGCTCTATTTTTTATGGCATATCGGTTTTGGTTTGTACTGCTGATATTAATAGGAAGCTCCTACACTGTCCGTGCGCAGAAACACCCTCGTGCATCAGCAGAGGATAGCACCTTAACTGCATCCATCCACTGTGGGCCTCTTATTTCGCCTTCAAAAGTTATAACCTCGCTGAGTGAGCTGCCGGCCAACGTCCGCTATAAGCTGGCCTACTATATGAAGGACCGTCTGGGCGAAGCCGCCTATTCCCAGATCAGGTTTTTAGAAGGACGAGCTGTTGACATAGACAGCGTGTTAAGCCAGCCCAACGACATCAAGTGGAATGTGTGCAGCTATTATCTCTGCTTTGCTTTTCAGGATGCTATTGCCCAAGTGGGACTAGATAAATGGGGCCAGCCTGTTAATGACCTTACACTACCGGAAATAAGCCGACATCCGGAAAGAGGCCACTTGATTTCGAGAAGCGCAGCACTTCAGGTAGCACGGCGCAAAAAGGTACTCCGCAAAAGCAACCGGCCAGAGGACATTCGAGCTGAACTAAGCTATTCCTCCGAGTTGGGCGTGCTACGGTGGATCATCATTGTGCGTCAACGCAAAACTGACTTTGCGTCCAACGTCAGAAAAATTATTCTAAACGCTCACACCGGCGAGATACTACGCACCCGGAAATACAATTCTCGCTCGAACTTCTGATCATCTACAACTAGATTCTAGCCCTAATTACTACCTCTAAAAGCTACAACTAGAGCCCCCCTCCTTTTCGGAGAGGGGTTGGGGTGAGGCAACTAGAGCTAGGCCCCTACCCCATGGAACAACTCGAAACCGGCACCTACGAAATCCTCCGTAACCGCCTGCTCAAGAGCAGCACCGACTTGCGCCAGCGCCTCGACAAGCTGAACACCGAGCGCAAGCAGGTATTTGGGGCGGTGGATACGCGCCTGATCGGCACCGGCCGCATTACCACCGAAAACAACTGTGTACCCTGGGACATGGTGCCGGTGGGGCAACGGTTCATCTTCGGGTATAACGTGGTGCTGGGGCTGAAGGCGGAGCCGGACTTGGCCGACGTGTTTGGGGTGTATGAGTACGCGGAGCACGATTTCCGGCCGCTGGGGCTGGGGCTGCTGCAGAATCCGCAGTTTCTGGAGGAGTTTCGCAACCTGTACCGCTACTACAAGAATACCCAGTTCGTGAAGTTTGCGGTGCTGGGCACCCACCTGTTCATGGTGTTTCGGGTGGGCAAGAGCGCCTCGGATGTGAAGACGTTCAAGTGGCTCCTGCAGGGCGACACGCTCACCTACCTCGACAACCGCTCCGACCACGAGTACACCTTCCCGCCCCAACACGAGTTCCAATGGAAGCGCGCCACCCGCGACATGCAGCGCGGCGGCAAGCACCCCCACATCAGCATCGAGGACAAGGTGTTCGTGGAAACCATCGGGGGCGACCTAACCATCAAGGTGGAGGACAACACCAGCACCGGGCAGGGCATTCTGAGTGAGCCAGTCGATAACAAGGACCAGACCCTGGACGACTCCGAAATCTACTTTGCGGTGGTCGGCAACCTGATTCTGCTCAAGATCCGGCCCTACCAGGAGCAGCAGTACCGCTACTTCATCTTCAACCACAAGCTCAAAACAGCGCAACGTCTCGATGCTCTGGCCGATGCCTGCGTGCTGCTGCCCGACGGGCAGGGACTGATTTTCCCGCACGGCTTCTACCTGCAAACTGGCGACAACAAGCTGTTCGACAACGGCCTGCGGGAGATGCTGTTTGAAAAGCGCGTCGTGTCGCCGAACGGGGAGGACTTCCTGTACGTGTTCTACAACAAGGACCAGGGCACCTACCTGCTGCTGAGCTACAACCGCATTGCCCAGCGCGTCGATAACCCCATTGTGTGCCACGGCTACGCCCTGTTCGAGAACGGGGAGCTGTGCTACTTCCGGGCCGACGACGAGCCCAAGAAGCACCACGCCGTGCAGATCTGGCAGACGCCCTACACGGCCCCAGATTTTGAGCTGCCCGTCACCTCCGATTCCTACCTCTACAAGCTGGGCAACAAGGAAATTGTGCGGGCCATGAGCGAGGTGCAGGAGGTCCTGACGCTGACCAGCAAGGACGACTCCTACGCCGGCCTCTACCTCGACCTGATCCGCCAAACGACTAGCCTCACCGACGCCTACCACTGGCTGCGCGAGCCCGCGGCCCAGGCCCTGGCCGAGCCCCTGGGCGAAATCCGGCAGACGGCTACGGCCGCCGTGGAGGAGTTTGAGAAGGTGCAGAGCATCCGCAAGAACACCGCCCAACAAACCCAAACCGTTTTCCAGAAGGCCGACGAGCTGATGGGTCGTATCCGTCGCTCGGCGCCCGATACCGTGACGGAGTTTGTGCAGCTGCTGGGTGAGCTGCGTGGGGTTCGGGGCGAGGTAATTTCGCTCAAGGAACTGCGCTACGTAGAGCTGCCAGCCGTGGAACAGCACGCCACTGGCCTAGAGGAGCTGAGCAAGGAAGTGGCCACCCAAACCGTGGACTTCCTGCTCAAGCCCGATGCCCTGGCGCCTTACTCCCAGCGCGTGCAGGCTATTGCCGACGGCGTGGAACAGGTGCAGAAAACTGTGGAGGCCGACCAGCGCGAGCAGGAAGCCACCGCCGTGGCCCAGGAGCTGGAGCTGCTGATTGAGGTGGTGAGCAACCTGCCCATCCCCGACCCCACCCAGACCACGGCCATCATCGACAACATCTCGACGGTGTACGCCCGCTTCAACCAGATTCGGGCGGCGCTGAAGCGGCGGCGGCAGGCCCTGGCCGGCACCGAGGCCCAGGCTGAATTCACCGCCCAGCTCAAGCTGCTGGAGCAGGCCCTCACCAACTACCTCGACCTCTCGGACACGCCCGCCAAGTGCGACGAGTACCTGACCAAGCTCATGGTGCAGCTGGAGGAGCTGGAAGGCAAGTTTCCCGACTTCGACCAGTTCATTGAGCAGCTTACCACCCGGCGCGAGCAGGTAGTAGAAGCTTTCGAGTCGAAGAAAACGGCCCTGGTAGCCGCCCGCAACCAGCGCGCCACGGCTCTGCTGCAAAGTGCGGAGCGGCTACTGAAAGCGGTGCAGAGCCGCCTCACCCGCCTGGAATCGGTGGCGGATATCAACGGCTACTTTGCCGCCGACGTGATGGTGGAGAAGGTGCGCCAGACGGCCCAAGAACTGCTAGGCCTCGGCGACTCGGTGAAGGCCGACGACGTGCAGAGCCGCCTCAAAACCCTGCGCGAAGACGCCGTGCGCCAGCTCCGCGACCGGGCCGACCTGTTTGCCGACGGCGGCCAGACCCTCAAGTTCGGCCCCCACGCCTTCACCGTCAACACCCAGCCCCTAGAGCTGACCGTGGTGCTGCGCGACGGCGACCTGCACTACCACCTCACCGGCACCAACTTCTTCCAGAAAATCAACGACCCCGCCCTGCTGGCCGCTAGGCCAGTGTGGGAACAAACCGTTGTGTCGGAAAACCAGGATGTGTATCGGGCCGAGTTTCTGGCCTGGCGCATTCTGCAGGCGGCCCAGCACCCTACGCCCGCCGATGCGGAAGCGGGCCGCTCCGCCGTGCTGTCCGTAACGGAGCTAGGCCACCTCAGCGCCGCCGAGCTACTGGCCTACGTGCAGCAGTTCATGGCCGCGCGCTACCAGGAAGGCTACCTCAAAGGCGTGCACGACCACGACGCCGCCTTGCTGCTCACGGCCCTGGTGCGCCTCACCCGCACCGCCGACCTGCTCCGCTACCCCGCCGACACCCGCGCCGCCGCCGCCCTCTACTGGCTGCGCTTTGCCGACCCCGACCAGCGCGCCCACTGGGAGCGGCAGCTGCAGGGCATCGGCGTGCTCCTGCAGGTGTTCCCCGATTCCCAGGAGTTCTACGAGCTGAAAGCCGAGCTGCAAGCCGCCGTGGAAACCTTCGCCCAGCAAACCGGCCTCTTCACCCCAAGCCAGGTAGCGGAAGCCGGCGACTACCTCTTCGCTTCGCTAATTAAGAATGAAGAATTAGGAATTAAGAATTCTCTAACGCCAGAACTAACCAGCAACCAACAACTAACAACCAACAACAAATTCATCATTGCCGCCGAAGCCGCCGAGCTGTACCAGCAGTTCCAGAAGCAGCTGCAGGAGCGCCAGGCCACGGAGCTGTTCCAGCAGTCCATCGACCAGCTCCAGGACCAGCCGGTAGCGCAGTTTAACCTAGTACGGCAGTGGGTAAATAGCTGCCTCACCCCCCGGCCCCCTCTCCTTCAGAGAGGGGGAGCCACGGCGGCACAATCGACTGTTCCAATAGTCCATCCTCACCCAAAGAGTCTGGAGCCCCAATCGTCAGGCCGCCCCTCTCTGAAGGAGAGGGGGCCGGGGGGTGAGGCACTCGAATGCGCCGTCCTCCTGCTCACCCAAACCTACGACCCCGCCCGCGTCGTGCACACCCCTACCCTCGAAACGCTCACAAACCTCCAGGGCAGCCACCCGCGCATCCTCGAAAACCGCAGCTACCAGCTCAACTTCCCCGACTTCCGCCGCCGGCTTCTGCACTATGACCGGGTGCTGGTGCCGCAGTTCGAGCAGTTTCAGGAGCTGAAGAAGCAGCTGCTGGTGCGGGCCGCCCAGGACCTGCGCCTGGAAGATTTCCGCCCGCGGGTGCTTACCTCCTTTGTGCGCAATCAGCTGATTGATAAAGTATATCTGCCGCTGATTGGGGCCAACCTGGCCAAGCAGATCGGGACGGCGGGCGAGGGCAAGCGCACCGACCTCATGGGCCTGCTGCTGCTCATCTCGCCGCCCGGCTACGGCAAAACCACCCTCATGGAGTACGTGGCCAACCGGCTAGGCCTCATCTTCATGAAGATCAACGGGCCGGCCATCGGGCACGCCGTAACCAGCGTTGACCCCGCCCAGGCCCCCAACGCCGGGGCGCGGCAGGAGCTGGAGAAGCTGAATCTGGCCTTCGAGATGGGCGACAACGTGATGATTTACGTGGACGACATCCAGCACTGCAACCCCGAGTTTCTGCAGAAGTTTATCTCCCTCTGCGACGCCCAGCGCAAGATGGAGGGCGTGTACGAGGGCCGCGCCCGCACTTACGACTTCCGCGGCCGCAAGGTGGCGGTGGTGATGGCCGGCAACCCCTACACCGAAAGCGGCGACGTGTTTCAGCTGCCCGACATGCTGGCCAACCGCGCCGACATCTACAACCTCGGCGACATCCTGAGCACCGGCTCCGAGGAAGCCTTCCGCCTCTCCTACCTCGAAAACGCCCTCACCAGCAACGCCGCCCTGGGTCGCCTCGCCACACAAAGCCCCCAGGACGTGCCCGCCCTCATCCGCCTCGCCGAAACCGGGCAGCAGGACGGCCTGAGCTTGGAAGGCAACCACTCGCCCGAGGAGCTGAACGAGTACGTGGCCGTGCTGCAAAAGCTGCTGCGCCTGCGCGACGTAGTGGCCAAGGTAAATGCGGCCTACATTGCCAGCGCCGCCCAGGCCGACGCCTACCGCACCGAGCCGCCGTTCAAGCTGCAGGGTTCCTACCGCAACATGAACAAGCTAGCCGAAAAAGTGCGCCCCGTAATGAACGACCAGGAAATCACGGACCTGCTGGCCGCCCACTACGAAAGCGAAGCCCAAACTCTCACCAGCGCCACCGAAGCCAACCTGCTCAAGCTGCGCGAGCTGCTGGGCTGGCTCACCCCCAACGAGGAAGCCCGCTGGCAGGAAATCAAAGCCACCTTCCGCGACAACCTCCGCAACTCCGGCGCCGGCCAGCTCCTGCAGATGCTCGACAAGCTCGAAAGCATTGCCGGGGGCCTGAGTGGGATTCGGGAGGCGTTGAAACGGGAATAAGCACCACAGATGTCATGAAGAGTACTGATATCGTAGGTTTCATTCTTGTAGCGGTTCCTAGTGTGATTATCACGCTGGTTTCCCTGTTCAGAGTGCGTCAAAAGTTTCGACTACAAAGAACCGGCAAAACAGCGGCCGGCATAGTAATTTGGATTGAGCACGAAGCAGGCAAGTCCCCGGCCTTCTATCCGGTAGTCCGTTTCCAGAATGCTCAGCAGGAACTGGTAACAGTCCGCTCCAGCTTTGGCATCACGGCGGACCGCTATAAAGAAGGCGACCAAGTCACAGTGCGTTTTGATCCGGCCGACTCAAACAGCATGAGTATTGATGGAGAAGGACTAAGCTTCGGTGACTGGATGACTGTTGCCTTCGGTATTAGCGGTTTGGTATACGCCGTATGGAAATATTTCCCTTAGATAGCCTCCGCAACTCCGGCGCCGGCCAGTTACTGCGAATGCTGGATAAGCCCGAAGGCATTGCCGACAGGTTATGTGGCGTTCGAGGAGTGCTAAAAAATAAATAGATAAACCACTCTAAATATGTCAAAAGGCTACGCTGGCTTTTTCGTACTTATTCTGGTAATACCAGCAGCAATCTTGTACTACATCTACCAGAGAAAGCAGTGGTTTCAGAGGAATGGCTTTTTTGCTTCAGGTATAATAGTCAGGCTAGTAACAGATGAGAATGATGATGAGCCAGTTGCCCTTTATCCAGTGGTGAGGTTCCTAACCTCTCAACGAGGGTGGATAGAAGCACGATACGATGCTGGGCAATATCCTGCAGCCTATCATGTGGGTCAAACCGTTGAGCTATTGTATGACCCGGCGGACCCTAAAAAATTCATTATTGGGGCCGAGCCGTTTGGTATAGCGGATTGGTGGCCATATGCCGTAATTTTAGCAGTAATTGCTTATGGTATGTACATGAATATATAGCATCTGTTTTCATCCTAGACTCCACGCACTTGCAAGCCTATGCGCTATCCTAGCGCAGTCTATCCTTTGAAGATGTTTGGTAACTCAACATGGATCCTCTCGACGTAATAAAAGCGAAGCGTGTGCACCTAGCACGCTTCGCAAATCAGCAAGGTGCCGCTGGCGAAGTTCGTGCGCTGGATGATATGAGTAACTGGGTTTCTAGGCCTCGTGGCAAAGGATTAAAGGTGTTGTTAGCAGCTCTCCTTGAAATTGGTATTCAAATTAAAGCGAGCAGCTTTGATGCTATTGAGCTACCGCAAGCCCAGAACATAGATTTCATGAATGTAGACCAAGTGCGTGAGCTACTTCCACACATGATATTCATTGAAATAAAAACGGCCAATCAAGCACGTGTCAAACCTGACTTTTCGGGATTCTTTTTTGCTCTAACCGAAAGCGAAATAGCTGCTGCAGACGCACTAGGTTCCCGCCACCGGGTGGCGCTACGCAACAACCTTACAGGTGAAACTTACATGACCTCAGTGCCGGAAATCATTAGCCGAGCCAAGTCCTCCAGTTGGCAGTTATCAGTACAGCTTTAAACCTAAGTACATTAATCATAACAGGCTGCCCTCATAGTGATATCAACGGAAGCTCAAGTGGCGCTAGCGCTGTTGCTGCTGGGAGGGCTATTTCTGCTTAAAGCTAGACGTTTGCAACAACGGCTACAGCACTTGCTCGACCACGGCTTGGAGACCACAGCAACCATCATTCGTTTGGAGGAAAACCCTACCACCGACCACCGCACATTTTACCCAGTCCTGCGCTTTCAGACTACCAAAAAGCAGACGATAACAGCCAGTTACCCGCATAGTAGGGAGCGGCGCAACTTCCGGGTCGGTGATAAACTGTTGGTACGGTATGATGCTACTTCGCCCGCGCAGTTCCTCGTTCCCACATTTGTTGCCTCCGATATGCGTATTTATCAAATCCTAGGCTATGGCGCTGGTAGCGGGGGCATACTGCTGGCCTTGGCCGCTATAGTGTAATTGGATATCCAACAACGCCTTTCGCAATAATCTGCTGAACTCTTGTGCCGTGGCAGGCTTGATATCGACCTGACACGACCCTACCTTGCTACCCAGCTAACTCCTTTTCCAGATGGGCAAGCAATACCCCGCCATCAGCGCCGACATCGAGGCCTTTATCGAACAGCAGCACCTGTTCTTCGTGGGCACGGCCGCCGCAGATGGGCGCGTTAATATCTCGCCCAAGGGCCAAGACACCCTGCGCGTGCTCGATGCCAACCGCGTGGCCTGGCTGAACCTGACCGGCAGCGGCAACGAAACCGCCGCCCACCTGCTGGAGGTAAACCGCATTACCCTGATGTGGTGCGCCTTCGAGGGCCAGCCCAACATTCTGCGCCTCTATGGCACCGCCACCGTGTACCACCCCCGCGACGCAGAGTGGGCCGAGTTGCTGCCGCTGTTCCCGCCCCTACCCGGCTCCCGGCAGATAGTGATGGTAACGGTGGATCTGGTGCAAACCTCCTGCGGCATGGCCGTGCCCTTCTTCGACTACCGGGCCGAGCGCGACGAGCTGAACGACTCCATGGAAAAGCGCGGCCCCGAGCAGGTAGCACAGTACTGGCACAACCGCAACGCCCGCAGCCTCGACGGCAAACCCACTGGTATCTAAATCAGCCGCTTTGGTGCGCCTCTGCTGGCGCCAGATGCGGCTCGGCCGTAGCCTAAAACTCGAAAGTTTCGCAGTGCAGCACGGTGGGCTCGAACTCCAGCAAGTACTGCGCGTCTTCGGGGTAGTAGCGGGCCTGCTCGTACTGCTCGCCGGCAAAGCGTTTAATGCTCTCGTAACTGTCCTAGCGCGTTACCGTCCAGAAGTGGCAGACCTCCGCCTCTACCCGCCGCAACACCTGCACGCCCCGGTTGCCGGGCGTATTTTTATAGTCGGTAATGCCTGATTGCTGCAGGTACTGCAAATATGAATCGGCGTGATGGGCGGCCGTAACGCCGTGCCAGATACGGGTGATAAGCATACTACAAAGGGGTAGCAGACCAGAAGTGAGGCTCTGTCTGGCTTACTTACGTGAGTTGCCCGGCTGGGTAGCACCGCACGGTTGATGCGAGCCGGCCCCGTTCCTGGGGTTCAGGAGTTCATACCGGGGTAGCAGGCTTTCGGTAGCGCAGCTGCCAGGCCAGGCCTCGGCATCCCTGATGCTGGCCGCCCACCACGAAAAAACGCCCCGGTAAGTGCCGGGGCGTTTCGGGTTAAAATAAGTGTTCTGGCAGCATTACGGCATCCCCTTGCCGCCGGCGGCCCCGTACACCTGCCCGGTGGCGTAGCTGGCCTGTGGGTCGGCGAGCTGCACGTAGATGGAAGCCAGCTCCACGGGCTGCCCCGGCCGCTTCATGGGCGTGTCGCCACCGAACTTCTGGAGCTTTTCCTGGGTAGCGCCGCCGCTTACCTGCAGGGGCGTCCAGATGGGGCCGGGAGCTACGCCGTTCACCCGGATGCCCTTCGGGGCCAGCTGCTTGGCCAGGGAGCGGACGTAGTTGGTGGTGGCCGCCTTGGTCTGGGCGTAGTCGTAGAGGTCCTCGGAGGGGTCGGTGGCCTGCTCGGAGGTAGTGCCAATGATGGCCGAGCCGGGCTTGAGGTGGGGCAGCGCCGCCTTAATAGTCCAGAAGGGGGCGTAGATGTTGGTTTTCATCGTCGCGTCGAAGTCCTCGCTGGTCAGGTCCAGAATAGACTGGCGCTGCTGCTGCCGCGCCGCGTTATTCACCAGAATGTCCAGGCCGCCCAGCTGACGCACGGCTTCCTCCACCATGCGCTTGCAGAACGCCTCGTCGCGCAGGTCGCCGGGAATGGCCACGCCTTTCTGGCCGGCGGCCTTAATCAGGGCTATTACCTCCTTGGCGTCGGCTTCCTCGGCGGGCAGGTAGTTGATGGCCACATCGGCGCCCTCGCGGGCGTAGGCAATGGCGGCGGCCCGGCCCATGCCGGAGTCGCCGCCCGTAATCAGGGCTTTGCGGCCCTTCAGGCGGCCCGAGCCTTTGTAGGTTTTCTCGCCGTGGTCGGGCACGGGCTCCATTTTAGAAGCCAGCCCCGGCCAGGGCTGGGTCTGGCTTTTGAACGGGGGCCGGGGGTAGGCGGTGGTGGGGTCCTTGAGGGGTTCGGGGGCCGCATCAACGGCGGCGCTGGCCTCGGCCGGCAGTATGGGGCTCACAGCCGCTACGGCCAGGCTGGCGCTTAACCCGCTGATTATCTGACGACGGCTGAGTTTGTTTTCTTCTTTCATATCCACTTGCAACAGCGCTTTTTTAGATAGGTTGCCCCGCGGCAGGCGGCTCAGCCCGCTGGGTGGTGGTTTCGGTTCCGGGCGCCGGGCCGAAGGTTGGCGGGCGCTCCTGCGGCGGCAGCCGAAAGGCTACCCCTTTGCCAGGCGCTAAACTCCAGGAAATAGGATTATTTTCCTCGGCTCTTTCCTTCTGCCCAAAAACCAGCTACAACGGTGAGCAAGTCATCACTCATATTTCCATAACAATATTTTATCAACTTTTTATATACAAACGTTTCCGGTAACGTTTTCGGTCTTTTCATTTTATCTGGTTCCCGCCAAAGGATTTCTACCCCTTGCCTGGCCTGCTATCTTCCGGAGCCAGCACGCCAAAAGCCGCTCAGGGCCCTGTACGGGCCCTAGTTGGCTTATCGGCGGCCGGCATTCAGCTGATTGGATTTTTTTGATGAAAGGCCTGCCCCACCGATCTGTCTCAGCTTCGCTTCGCCATTCGGCGGAGTCTGTCGGCTGCTAGTTACTGCTTCACCTCATCTCCTGCTGCCTATGCCAACAAGCGCCTGACCTACCCCCTCCTTCTTTCCAAACTCCCACCGCATGAAAACAATGACTTCCTCTTCTGGTAATACCTCTACAAGACAAGCCGCCCCGGCGCGCAATGCAAAAACGGCCGTTGCTACCCTGCTGCTGAGCGTGCTGGGCCTGAGCTCTTTCGCCCAGCAGATTCCGCTGGTGTATTCCGCTGAAAACACCGGCACTACCTGCACCGCGCCGCCCCTGCCCAGCTTCGAGCAGCTACCCGCCATTGCTCCCCTGCCCGACCCGTTTATGTGGTCCGATGGCCGGGGCCGCTCCACTGCCTTCAGCGACTGGGAGTGCCGCCGCAACGAAATCAAGGCCGAAATTGAGAACTACGAGATAGGCCGGAAGCCCGCCAAGCCCGAAACCATTACGGCCAGCTACGCCGCCGGCACCACGGCCGGTACCGGCGTGCTCACCGTGAACGTGACGGTAAACGGGCAAACCCTGGTCCTGACCTCGCAGGTAGCCTTGCCCACGGGCACTGGTCCGTTCCCGGCCATTATCGGCATGAACAGCGCCAACGGCAGCCTGCCGGCCGATATTTTCACCAGCCGCAACGTGGCCCGCATCACCTTCAGCCACAACCAAGTAACCACCTACGGCAACCCCCTCATTACGGACCCTTACTACAAGCTCTACCCCGAGCAGAACCTCGATAACTCGGGCCAGTACAGCGCCTGGGCCTGGGGCGTGAGCCGGATTATTGACGGGCTGGAGCTGGTACAGGCCCAGCTGCCCGTTGACCTGAAGCACCTTGGCGTGACGGGCTGCTCCTACGCCGGCAAAATGGCCCTGTTTTCCGGGGCGCTCGATGAGCGCATTGCCCTCACCATTGCCCAGGAGTCGGGCGGGGGCGGAGCGCCGGCCTGGCGCGTTTCCGAAACCCTGGGCGCGGTAGAGAAGCTGGGCGCCACGGACTACCGCTGGTTTAAGAACGACATGAAGCAGTTTGAAAACACCAACGTGAACAAGCTGCCCCACGACCACCACGAGCTGATGGCCATGATTGCGCCCCGGGCCCTGCTGATAACTGGCAACACCGATTTCGAGTGGCTGGCCAACCCGGCGGCTTACGTATCGGCCCGGGCGGCGCACGAGGTGTGGAAGACCTTCGGTATCGGCGACCGGTTTGGGTTCTACATCGACGGGGGCCATGGCCACTGCGCCATTCCTGCCACCCAGCGCCCGGCCATCGAGGCCTTCGTGGACAAGTTTCTGCTGGGCAACACCAGCGTCAACACCAACATCACCACCCACCCCTACCCCGCCCTCGACTATCAACGCTGGTACAAGTGGTGGGGCACCAGCAACGCCGTGCTGCCGGCCGAGCCCCTGGGCAAACGCCTCTGGCTGGAAGCCGAATGCGCCACGGTGGGCTCGAACTGGGAAGTTATGTCGAGTGCTGATGCGTCGGGCGGTAAGTACGTGCGGGTGAAAAGCGGCCTGACCAGCCCCACCACGGCCCCTACCGGTGCCATTTCCTACCTGACTATCCCCTTCACCATCGACAGCGCCGCCACCTACAATTTGGTGGCCCGCCAGAACGTGCCGGCCGGCGAAGAGTACGGCTACTGGCTGAAGGTTGATAACGAGGCGTTTCAGTCGGTGGGCAGCCAGCTGGTAAACAACGGCGGCTTCGAGAACGGCCTGACCGGCTGGACGGCCCTGAACACGACGGGCGCGACCATCACGGCCAATACTGTGGCCGCGGAGGCTCACAGCGGCACCGGCTCCATGAAAGTAGTGAACCCCACCGCCCAGCCCGGCAACCAGTGGCGGGTGCAGGTAACCAGCGCCGCCTTCCCTACCACCGTGGGCAAACAGTACACCATTTCCTACTGGGTGAAGGCCGCCACTGCCGGGGGCTCCATCCGCCTGTCCACGGGTCCCTCGGGTGCCCAGTACCAGGCCGACCAAACCATTGACACGGAGTGGAAGCAGGTTTCCTGGACCATCGCGGCTTCTATAGCTTCCACTACTTTCCTGTTCGATATGGGCCAGGTAGCCAACACGTACTATATTGATGACGTGAGCGTGAAAGAAGTGAATGCCGGCGGCGGCTGGAGCTGGACCAAGCTGAAAGACATGGTACTGCCCGTGGGTCCGCACACGCTCACCATCGCCTACAACACCGGCGGCGGAGCCCAGCTGGATAAAATGGTGCTGGCTACCTCCATGGCTTCCATCAGCGGCCTGGGGTCAACGGCCATTAACTGCACCGTTAGCTCAAACGCCAGCAGTCTGGCCGGCATCGGCATTGACGTGTACCCCAATCCGGCTCACGACAAACTCACGGTGAAGCTGGGCACCAACCAGCTCCACATCAGAAGCATTGAAGTGGTGGACCTGATGGGCCGGGTTCTTTCGCGGGTGAGCGTAGGCAAGCAGAGCCTGCTCAGCATCCCCAGCGACAAGCTGAAGCCCGGGGTGTACCTGATGCGCTTTACCGGCGACAAAACCAGCACCCAGCGCATCGTGATTCAGTAGAAAGCCGCGGCGACTGGCTCTCCTGGCTTTTCTGAATTATCCCGAGAAGCAGAGTTACCCTTCGTTTCTCTGCCAACACAAAAAACGGCCCCGATGTAGTATCGGGGCCGTTTTTTGTGTTGGCCCGGGCTTGCTCCGGCGGCCGGCCAGGTTAGCGGCCGGCGCGGTGGCCCCGCAGCCGGTGGCCCAGGCGCCGAAACCACAGTCGGGCTTTGGTAGGGCGCTGCTTTCGGGGGCGGAAGTGGCGCAGGCGGGTTGTGGCCGTTGTGCGGCGGGCCTTGCGCAGGCGGGCGGCCTGGGCTGCTGCGCCGGCCGCGGCCGCCTTGCCGGCGCCGGTAGAGCCCGTGGGCGCCAGCACGCCGGCCGGTAGGTTGCCCACGAATTGCAGGCTCAGGTAGGGCTGGTAGCTGTTACCGGCCTCATCGGTGGCCGAGGATAGCTCCGGCCGCACCTCACTGGCCCGCACTTGCAGGCGGTTGTTGGCTATGCCAAACTCCCGCAAAGTTTGCACGGCGGCCCAGGCCCGCGACTCGCTCAGCCGCGGGGGGGCATGGTAGCCGTCGAGGCTGTCGCTATAGCCCTTCACCTGGAAGCGCGCCCGCGGGAAAGCCCGCAGAATGCTGGCCAGGCTCTGCAGTTGCTGCCGCGCCGCCGCGGGTAAGGTGGCCTGACCCGCCTGAAAATAGGCCCGGTCCACCGGAATCCAGCGCGAGTCGGGCCCCAGGGCTTGGGCTGCTTGGCTGGTGCCGGCCAGCAGACGGTAGAGCTGGTACTCCGTGGAGTGGGTGGTTACGCGCTGGCTGGTTCCGTCGCCGAGCAGCAGCAGCACGGGCTGGCCGGGGGCGGCAGGGTAGTCGAGAAAGTGGTGGGGCCCAACGGCGTAGGCGCCCGGCGTAGCAGGCGGAGGCGGAGCCGCCGCGGCGGGCAAGTCCACGTACTTCGCGGGAGCGGCCGGCAGGGCTTCGCCGGCCCGGGGCGTGGGGAGCAGCGCCGGCTGCAGGCCAGGGGCCGGCGCAACGGCAGCGGCAGCCGGCCCGGAGGCAACGGCCGGCGAGGAATTCAGCCGTCCTATGCCAAACCCCAGGGCCACCGCCGGCAGCAGCAGCAGCACCCAGTTCTGCGGAGCGGCGGCCTGGCGCCGCATCACCCGCCACGCGGAGCGGAGGCTGGGGCGGCTTGCTCCGGGCGGCAGGGCAGCAGCGTCCGGCGCCGAGGCGGCGCGGGGCGAAGGGGGCAGCTGCGGCACGGCGCCCGGCTGGCTCTGCAGCCACTGGCTGAGGCTTGCTGCGTTTAGTTGCCGGGCGGAGGCCTGTTCGCGCAATACCCCCAACGTAGCCACCACTACCACATCTACCAGCCTGGGCATGGCCTCTTGGGGCAAGCCGCTCCTCTGGCTTATAAAGGCCGTGCGGCTGGCGTAGCTGGGGCCCAGCAAGGCTTCCAGGAGGGTAACACCGCGCCCCCGCCAGCCGGCCGCTCCGTCGGCCGACAGCACTACCTGCCAGGTGGGGGTAGGAACTCCCTCCAGCCAATTCCAAAGGGCCTCGGCCCCACCCGGCTGCTGGCTACGCCCCGCAAAGGCCGGAATGACCAGCTTCAGCAGCTGTGCGGCGGCTTGCTGAAGCGCCGGGCCCTCCGCCTGCACAGCGGCACCTAGCGCCCCCAGAACCGGGCCGGCCAGGGCTGATTGGACAAGAGCTTCGAGCGTTTGATCCTGATGCATGTGCACTACTACTACCCGCTCGCGCGGCCGGTATAAGACTATTTTAGCTAAATATCGCAATACATTCCAGTATAAGCAATAAATAATCCTTGCATAATTATCATTCAACCCAGTACAGCAGCCAGCGTTCCGGTTTCACTTTCCCGCCTTATTTCCCCCAAAAGCTGCAGAGCGAGCGGACGCGTAGCCCAGCCGGTTCACGGAGCGCCTTACAGCGCGGGCTGAAACACATTGTGAAAGCCATTGGGGAGTATTCTCGCCTCCGCACGCGAGAGGTACCAACCCGCGCCGCACAGCTCTGCGGCCGAGCTTCCACGCGCTTTACCGGGAACCGTTTTGGGCGCTTGCTGATTTCTGCGCACCCTCTATATTTGTCGTAGGCGGGCGCATCAGCCCCCTTATTTTCGTCTCATTTTCCAATACTACTTCCGGCTGCTGTAACTCCCCTGATTCTACTAAACCTAGAGGACTGGCAGCATCATCCGTCCCCGCGGAAAGCCTGTCGGTTCCTGGTTACACCCGGAATTCTATTCTTTCTACCGTCCTTGCACGCTAGTCCACTTTTCTACTATCCGATCAGATAACATCCGCCCAACTTAATGTATACCATTCTTTTTATCCTACTTGCCCTTCCCGGCTGATACGGCCGGACTGTAACCAGCCCCCGCATTTCCCCGGCTCCAGAGGCTTTGCGGTGACCCGCACGGGGTACTCCCATCCTATCTGCATTCAGGGCAGGGGCCGTACCCCGGCCTGGTTCTGCACACGCTAAAGTCTGCCAGATTATAGCTTCTCCTCCAGGCATATTTAACCTAACACCACTTCTCCATTTTTCACCAGTTACTCTATGGAGCATATGCTACCCCCTGCATTTTCCCGATTGCGCAAGCAGCTGTTCGGCTACCCCCTCCGGCGCATAAAACAACCCCGGCATTTCCGCCTGGTAGCCAGCCTTCTGGCCGGGGCTGCTATGGCCTTGTCCGCGTCCACGGCTTTGGGCCAGTGGCTACCCGATAAGGAGTGGGACCGGGTGTACGGCGGCTACGAAACCGAGCGCCTCAACGTGGTTATCCCAACCGCCGACGGGGGCTACCTGCTAGGACAGCATTCCCAATCGGGCGCAGGGGGTACACGCACGCAACCCTCCCAGGGGGAGGCCGACTATTTTATCGTGAAAATAGGCCCCAACGGGGTAAAGCAGTGGGACCGGCGCTACGGAGGCACCGGCCAGGACAACATCACCTGCATCAAACAGGCTCCGGATGGCGGCTACTTTCTGGGCGGCACTACCTGCTCAGAGAAATCGGGCGACGTTTCCCGGCCGCACGTAGGGCACCTGGTTCAGGGTGAGTCAATCGAGGATTTCTGGGTAGTGCGCATTGATGCCCAGGGCAACAAGCTCTGGGACCAGCGCGCCGGGGGCGTGGCCTACGACATGGCCCGGGCTATGTGCCTGACCCCCGACGGGGGCGTGCTGGTGGTGGGCTCTTCCAGCTCGAATTTTCAGCAGGTTTTCGACTTTTATCTGGTCAAATTCAATAGCGAAGGCATCGTGGAGTGGGAAGAGAAATTTGGCGGCCCCGACGAGGATCAGGCCTTTGACATCCAGCCCACTGCCGACGGTGGGTACCTGCTGGCTGGCTACTCCGACTCGCCCCCGGGCGCGCACAAGACCTACTCCAGCCAGGGCAAACACGATTACTGGCTGGTGAAGGTATCGGCCGATGGCAAGCGGCAGTGGGACCGGGGCTACGGCGGAAATGACGTTGAGCATCTGACTAGCCTCACCCCGATTTCCGATGGGGGCTGGCTGCTGGGCGGGTCCTCCTCGTCCGGAGTTTCGGGCGACAAAACGGAACCCTCGCGGGGCAACACCGACTACTGGGTTGTGCGCCTGGATGCCCAGTACAACAAGGTTTGGGACAAAACCCTGGGCGGGACCGGCGACGACCGCCTGACCACGGTTGCCCTGACGCCGGGCAACGGGTGGCTGCTGGGTGGCACCACCAGCTCGGAGACATCGGGCGACAAAACCCAGGCTCCACGGGGCATGCGCGACTACTGGGTGGTGAGCCTGGCGCCCCAGGGAACCAAGCGGTGGGATGCCCGCTACGGCGGGGACTACGACGAGCTGATGACCGGCATTCTGACTACCCCCGACAACGGCATCCTGCTTAGCGGCACGTCCCTGTCAGCGCGCTCGGGGGACAAGTCCATCAATAATATCGGGCTCGGCAGCGGGTGGCTGGTGAAGTTATCGGGAGGCGGATTCGTGACTTCCACCCGGGCTTCTCACCACGAAGCCAACGCTTGGCAGGCCTACCCCAACCCCGCGCAAAAGCGCCTCTACGTCCGGAAAGCCCACGGCAGCGCCGGGCCGGTAACGCTGGAACTGCGCGACCCCACGGGCCGCCTGCTCCGGCAGCTTACTACGCCTGCGAGCAGCCTGGTTCCGGCCGAAATACCCCTGACGGACCTGGGACCGGGAATGTATTTGGTGCAGATCCGCAGCGCCGACGCCCCCGCCCAGACGCTCCGCGTCACGGTGCAATAGGGCGGTCGGCACCGCCCTCACTTCCCATAAAAAAAAGCTCTGGCGGTTGCCAGAGCCTTTTTTTATGGGGAGCAGCCCTTTTGGTTGGGCTGAGTGGACGCTTCCGGAAGGCAAGCAACGCTTCCTGGCCACTGACCCTAGACCAGGGAGGCTTCGCGCTGGCGCAGGCGGCGGTGCAGGGCCGTGTTGCCTTTGCGTAAGGCGGCCTGCAGACCTTCGGCGGCCAGGCGGCCGGTTTCGGCGGCGCCGTTCATGAAGCCCTGGTACCAGGCGCTGCAATGCTCCCCGGCGAAGAACAGGTTACCCACCGGCCGACCCTCAGCGCCGGCAATGGTGCTGTACTGGCCCGGCAGAAAGCAGGCGTAGCTGGCCAGGGTGTGGGGGTGGGAGGGCCAGTGCATGCGCTCGGCGCGGCCGTTGTAGTGCCCCCGGCAGGCCGGCCAGGCGGCTTCCAGCACCGGCAGATACCGGCCGGCCTGCGACTGGGCCGTGCCCGACCCCAGGCGCACACCTTCCTGCCCGCCCAGGTACACGGTGTACGCCGATTTGGTGGTGGGCTGCAGCTGCCCGCTGTCCCAGCCGCTTTGCGCGGGCAGATCCGAGAAGAGGTAGCCTGTGTAGCCCTCGGTGCGCCAGGGGCGCCCGTTGAAGCCCAGAAACAGCTTGGCGTTGGTGCCGTACCCCAGGTTCTGAATGGCGTTGGTTTTCCAGGTGGGCAGGGCTACCTGCAGCTCTACCTTGCGCAGCACGGTGAAGGGCAGGGTCAGCACCACGTAGTCGGCGGTAACTTCCAGGCGGCGCCCACCGCTCTGCTCAAAGGTGAGCACGTACTGCTGGCTGGAGTTCTGGGCCAGCTTCACCAGCTTGTGCTGCAGCGTAATCTGGCCGCTGAGTTGCCGGGCCAGGGCGTCGGTAAGCTGCTGGTTGCCGCCTTTTATCTTGTACCGCTCGTCGCTGATGCCGAAGATATCGAAGGTGCCCTTGTGCGTATCGGCCGAAAACAGCCACAGGAAGTTAATGGCCGACTGCTCGTGAACCTCGCGGCCGTACTCCGTAAGGTAGGCTACCTCCAGCAGCTCCCGGATCAGGCCGCGCAGGCCAATGGAGTCGAAGTAAGCGGCAATGGAGAGCTGATCAAAGCGGGCCGCGGCGGGCGTCAGGTTGTCGAAGGTGATGGTGCCCGGCAGGGCCCGGATGTCGGTGTCAATCTGGCGGGCGTAGGGCCGGAAGGCCTCAATCACCTCGGCCACGGTGTACTGCCGCCCGCCAAAGAAGTAGGCGTCCTTTTTAAGCACGGTTTCACTGGGGGCCTCCACATCATAAAGGGTCAGGCCAAACTCCTGGGCCAGCTGCAGCATGTCGCGGTGGCCGCTGTCAATGAACTCGCCGCCCAGCTCGGTAGTCAGGCCGGGGGCCATCAGGTCGGAGGCCGTGAAGATGCGGCCGCCGGCGCGGTTGCTGGCCTCGTAAACCGCGGCGCGCACTCCCGCTTTTTTAAGCTGATAAGCGCAGTTGAGCCCGGCCACGCCGGCTCCTACCACCACAATGCTGGGCTGAGTGCTTTTGCCATCGAGGCTGCTTTGGCCCCCGGGGGTAGCGGGTGCTACTACCTCGGCCTCGCAGGCCGTTAGCAGCCCCCCGGCTCCCACCAGCAGGCCCATTTTGGCCGTGCTGGCCAGAAAGTCGCGGCGGGTGTGGGTAGTGGCCAGGTCGGCCAGCTCTTCGGCCGATGGGGCACCGGGCTCATTAGCCGCGACGGCCAGCCCGAAGGCGCGCTGCAGGGCGCGGAGCAAGGGCGTGCGCGCTTTGAAAAGAGGAGTAGGCGTGTTTTGCATATAAGAATGATACAGGTGGATACATTCGCTAAACATAACCATTCTCTATTAGATAAAATCAAGACCTCACCATTTAATTTTGCAGCCCGCTGCTGCGCTGGCTTCCAGCATGGCGGCGGGCTACATAGGCAGCACTTGCCCAGGGCGAGCGGGGCAGTATTTCTCCGGGGTTGCCACGCTCCGGTGGGGTAGGCAGGCAACGGTTACCGAGGTTAAGGGCGTCTGCAGGGATGTAATCTGTTTTCCTTTTCCCTTTTGCGCTTATGCTCCATCTGCTTCGCCTTGGCTTTTTCGTTACGCTGCTGCACCTGCTGTTCCCCCAGCCGCTGGCTGCCGTTCCTACCCCCACCCGACTAGCCAACGGTACCCCGCTTCTTACTACTACCGACGGGGTGCGGCTGCACGCCAACATCTCGGGCCGGGGCCTGCCCTGCGTGTTTGTGCACGGCGGACCGGGTGCCTGGAGCGGTATGCCCCAGGCCCTGGCCGGCCCCAGCCTCGAAGACCGGCTCCAGATGATCTGGCTGGACCAGCGGGGCAGCGGCCGCTCCCAGAATGCGCCCGACCATAATTACTCCCTCGACCGCATGGTGCAGGACCTGGAAGAGGTGCGCCAGCAGCTGGGCCTGGAAAGCTGGGTTGTTATGGCGCATTCGTTTGGGGGCACTATTGCCACCGAGTACGCGGCCCGCTACCCCCAGCGCGTGCGCGGGCTGGTGCTCATCAACTGCACCCTATACCTGCACGAGGCCATGACCAGCACCCTGACGCACGGCCTGCGGTTTGTGCAGGTGCCCGACCCCGCTTTCTTCCTGGATGAAAGCAAACCGCTGGATGCGCGCTTTGGCGCGCTAATGCCTCATCTGACGGCCCAGCAGGGCTGGCAGAAGCTACAGTACCAAACCGAGGCCGGCCACCAGAAGGTAACCGCCGCCGACCAGGGCAACCCCGGCACCGGCGAGTTTGGCGGCTACGGCTTTCGCCTGCCCGACTACCATAAGGATTTTACGTTGCTCACGCCTGCCATCAGCGCCCCCGTGCTGGTGATTACGGGCACTACCGACTACTGCGTGGGGCCAGAGCACTACCGCCTGTTCCGCTTTCCCAACCAGCAGGTAGCGCAGCTCCAAACCGGCCACGTCCCGTTCGTAGAGGCGCCCGCCGCCTTCCGGAATGCTGTGCAGCGCTTTGTTAAGGGCCTGAGCCGCAAGGGCGCCTAAGCATTTTCCCTACCCCCCTTTCGCCCGCAACCAGCGCCGGCACTTGCCGGGCTGGTTGCGGCTTTTTGTTGGTGGCTGGAGTGGGGTGGGGCTTCGCCCACACCGGCCCCCGGGTTGTCTTTACCGCCTAACAGCCGGGACGCTCCCCACTCGTAGCCGGGCCAGGGACGCCTTTTTTGTGCACGATTTCAGGAAGGTTACCGCAGAAAAAGCCAGGATGAAAATTTCTTTTCGTCACTCAAGGGTCGTTTACCCGTATGTACTGCTGGCTGGTAACTACCGCTTAGCTAGCCGTTTGGCGCCGGTGCCTACTACGGGCGGCGGGCGGCCGAAGCACACGGCAAGGAGCTCCGCCACGCGTGCCGCCCTACCGCTGGGTCAACATCTGGTGGATGTTCTGCGTAAAACGCTTCAAAGGAAAGTATGACTATTTCATTTCTTTCCCGAAGAACCAACGCACCACATGATTGATATTCAAGATACTATATACACCAAGGAATATCTTTCTTTTATAAATAAGAAAGAATTTCCGTGTGTAGCGGCCAAGACCGCCCTGACCTGGAATCAGCTTCACTGCCTGGTGGTTGACCACCTGGCCTGCCCCAAAGACGACGCCGCCATCCTGGACTTTATTTACCAGTTTGTGGATGACTACCGCCAGTCGGACAATCTTTACCACAGCGCCGCCGTCATCTTCAAAGGCCCCGAAGCGCCCAACGAGGCTTTGTTCGAGGAGCTATTCTGGCAGCGTCTGCAGGCGCTTTCCAACCTGGATGCCCAGCGCTACCACTACGACCGCCGGGTAGTGGCCGACCCCGCCTCGCCCGATTTCAGCTTCAGCCTGAAAGAGGAGGCGTTCTTCGTGATTGGGCTGCACCCCGGCAGCTCCCGCCCGGCCCGGCAGTTTTCCTACCCTACCCTGGTGTTCAATGCCCACGCCCAGTTTGAGCAGATCCGGGCCAACGGCCGCTACGAGAACCTGCGCGACACCATCCGCACCCGCGACGTAGCGTACTCCGGCTCCATCAACCCCATGCTCCAGGATTTTGGCGAGGCCTCCGAAGCCTACCAGTACACCGGCAAGGCCTACAACGAAGCCTGGAAATGTCCCTTTTTAAGTCAGCATGAATCAGTTAACCATCATTCCGCCGCGTAGCGGCACCGCCTTTGTGCTGCGCAAAGGCCAGAAACTGAAAGTAGTAGATATTGAGGGCGAGCAAGTATCGGACTTTGTCTGCTACAACCTCGCAGACCGGGCCGAGTACCTGTCCTCGGGCCGCACCATCGACTATGCCGAAACCATCTTCCTGACCAAGGGGCACCCTTTTTACTCTAACCGCAGCAACATTATGTTTGAGCTGGTGGAGGACACCGTGGGCCGCCACGATTTCCTGCTCACGCCCTGCAGCGCCGACACGTTCCGCATCATTTATGGGCATCAGCACCCGCACCGGGGTTGCTTCGGCAACCTCTGCGAGGCCCTGCAGGAGTACGGCATCAGCCCCGATGCCATTCCCATCTGCTTCAACATTTTCATGCACGTAACCGTGGACGGCACCACGGGCAAGGTGGATGTGCTGCCGCCCAAAAGCAAAGCCGGCGACTACGTGATTCTGGAAGCCAAAACCGACCTGCTCATCGGCATGACGGCCTGCTCGGCGGAAATGTCGAACAACTACGCCTTCAAGCCCATCGGCTACCAGATTCTGGATTAAGCCGCCATACAACCCGCAAAGCCCGGTGAGCAAGCTCCCGGAGAAGGTCAGGAATCTGCTTCAGCCCCGTAGCTGACGTAGAATTCTGCCTCTCTCCGGAAGCCTACTCACCGGGCTTTTATTTTGGTAGGCCGGGCCGGCGCCTGGTAGATGCCTATGCCGCGTAACTCAGGCCGACAGGTTACTCGGTCCGGAGCTGGTAGCAGCGGCCGGAATACCCGTCGTCAGGAAAACCCGGAACGTGGTGCCCTTACCGACGGTACTTTCTACTTCAATGCGGCCCCCGGCCTGGTTTACCAGTCGGTTTACCAAGTACAGGCCCATGCCCGAGCCCGCCACCTCCGGATGAAACCGCCGGAACAGCTGAAACAGCTCCTGCTCGTAGCGCACCAGGTCAATTCCGCGGCCGTTATCCTGCACACTCAGTACCAGCGCATTGCCTACGTGGGCAGAGCTTACCCGGACATGAGGCGGCCGGCCGGGCTGGGCGTAGCGCAGGCTGTTGCTGAGCAGATTATAGAGCATGCTGTGCAAACTGGAGCGGGTCATGCGCACGGTGGGGGCAGCCTGGAAATCGAGGGCAAACGTGGCGGCGGGCTCCGAGAGGCGCTGCTGCAGGCTGCGGACAATTTCCTCGGTGAAGGACCGTAGCTCTATGGTTTCGGTGGGCACCTGTTCCAGCTGGCGCTGCAGCTGCACTACCTCCGTCAGCCCCTGAATGGTGCTTAGAATCTGCTGCAGGGCCTCGGCAAACATATCCAGCATGGGTACTGCCTCGGCGTCAGGAAACCTAACGGTGCGTCGAAGCTCCTGAAACAGGCCGGTCATGTTATCAATGGGCTGCTTTAAATCGTGGGAGGCCGTGTACACAAAGCTGTCCAGATCGGCATTGATGCGGCTGAGCTGCTCGTTTTTTCGGGTGAGCTCCTCGTTGGCCCGGGCCAGCTGCTCGCGCTGCTCATCGGCGTGCTGGCGGGCGCGCAGCAGCTCCTGCTCATACTTGCGGCGCTCCGTAATATCAAACAGGGTTACGCGCACGACCAGGGGCTGGCCGTTGGTATCACGCAGCAGCACGGCGCTCATCAGCACGGGCAGGGTCGTACCATCTTTGCGCCGCAGCAGGTAGCTCAGCTCGCGCACCTGGTTTTGCAGCAGCAGCAGGGGCGCGCAGTACATTTCGTAGTGCAGGCGCCCCCCCACCGTAAACAGCTGCTGCAGGCACTGGCGGGCTACCAGCTCGGGGGCAGTATAGCCCAGCCAGCCCAGCAGGGTTTGGTTGAGCTTGACCAGCGTACCATCGGGCAGGCAGCTGCAGTAGCCGCAGGGCGCGTGCTCGTACAGGTCTTCCAGGTTTTCCTGCGTCAGGCGCAGGTCCAGCTCGGGCAGCGGCTCATCGGCAGCGGCGGCGGTACTCATTGGCTGGGGGCGGGCGCCGGGCCCAAATAGTGGTGAATGGCCGCCACGGTGGCCTGTGGGGCGCTCAGGTGAGGGCAGTGGCCGGAAGTGTTCAGTACCACCAGCTGACTGTTGGGCAAGTGCTGCTGCAGATAAGCCCCCACGGCCAGGGGAGCCAAAGCATCCTGAGAGCCCTGCAGAATAAGGGCCGGCGTACGTAGCTGGGGTAGCTCGGCCCGGTTGTCGGCCAGAAACGTGACCCGCGCGAAATGACGGGCAATGGTGGGGTCCGTTCGGCAGAAGCTGGCATTCAGCTCCGCCGTCAGCTCGGGCTGCTCGGGGTGCCCCATAATAACCGGCGTAATGGCCCCCGACCAACCCAGGTAGTTGTTGTCCATGGCTTCGAGCAGCTCGTCAATATCGGCCTGCTCGAAGCCACCGGTATAGCCAACATCATTGACGAAGCGGGGCGACGGGGCAACCAGCACCAGATGCGAAAACCGGTCGGGCTCCCGAATGGCGGCCAGCACGCCAATCATGGCACTCACGGAGTGGCCCACCAGCACTACCCGCGTCAGCTTCAGCGCGGCCAGCACGGCCAGCACATCCTCGGCATGGGCGGCCAGGGTACTGTAGCGGGCGGGGTTGTACGCAGCCAGATCGGAGTGCCCGGCCCCTACCAGGTCCAGCAGCACCGTCTGGTAGCTTGCCTCAAAGGCCGGCGTCACCATCCGCCACATTCGCTGGTCGCAGCCAAAGCCGTGCACAAACACAATGGCCCGTTGCCCAGCCCCTGAAACCGTGACGTTGTTGCGTCGGAGAACATCCATAGCCGAGAAATCAACCCAGTAAAAAGGCAGGGCCGGCGCGGTGGCCGCACTGGCTCCGGCCTCTGCCTCCGTCCTCTAAGGTAGCAGTTCCGGAACAAGGCCATCGGGTTGGCACCGTTTTTTGCTGCCTGGGCCCGGGGAAAGCGCCGGAATCTTGGCCGCAAGAAAACAAAAGCGCCCCGGCGGCGGGCCGGGGCGCTGGGTGCGGGCATTACTGCGGGCGGCCTAGCTGGGCATGGTGCTGTAATGGTTATCAATTGCCTGATCCATTGCGTGCTGGAAGGTGGTCAGGAGCTTGCTGCGCTCCACATCCGGCATGCTTTGCAGCATCTGCTCAAAGGTGGTTCGGTACACGTGGGCCATGAAATTGGCGCCGTAGGTAGTAAAGAACCCATCATGAACTTTGCTGAACGCCTCCTTTTCGGCCGAAGATATTGAGAGCGACAAGGCCAGCCATTCCTTGGCGTTGTTAGCAAGGCTGAGTTGTAAATCCTGGTCCATAAAACCGGTTGTAAAGTAAACGAAAGCAGCAAAACCTACTCCTGCCGCCGGTAGGGTCGGTACGTGGAGGGCTGCGGCCGGGGAGCCAGCGGCCCTACCCCGCCATGCGCCGCGTAGTAGGCGGCAATGGCCGTTTCCAGGGCCGCTTTGTCGTGCAGGGGCAGGGTAGCAAATACATCCTGCGCGGCCAGCGGAGCTACCACGGCGCTCAGCCGGCAGCAGTCTATGCCCAGCGGATGCTCAATGAAGAGCCGGGCACCATCCTGAGCCACACGTTGGTGTTGGTAGCGCCAGGCCTGGCTGAAACTGGGTCGGCGGGCCTGACTGGTTTCGTCGGTGGGGGCAAAGCCTAGGCCTCGCAGGTACAGATCGGTCATGAGGATACAGAGAAAGAAATCAGTCGGAAGAAGATACGTCTGCCGCCCAGTTCACTTGGCGGAATAAAACCAGGAGCTCCGCTTCGGAAGCCACCCGGCCCTGGAAATTGTACAGCAGCTGGCCGTTTACTACCTCCAGCAACGTCAGCTCCTGGTCCTGCTGGTAGAGCACGATGGTTTCGTGGCCGCAGGAACTAGGGCGGCTGTACCGCTGCTGGCCGGGCGGGGAGGAAAATGCCACGAAGCCAAGTGCCTGCAGCAGCGCAGCCGTGGGCTGATAGAAAGTCATAACGGGGGCGAGGTCAGGAGGAAAGGCCGCGGGAAGGCAGGAAGTGGTACGCCCGGAAAGCAGATAGGCCCGCTGAATAGGATACTGCTCCTGTATGCAAGCAGTAGCACAGCACTTAAGTTCAACTTTTTTCGGCGGCCCTGTTATTCAGAGAAGGATTGACAGGCTCCGCCCGGGTCCCGGCCCCACCCGGCGGGCCGGAACGGAGCCCGCCACTACCTATCCCGCAAAACTCACCCGCCGCGGAGACAAGTACGGAGCGCAAATTCAGTATTTTAACCCTATCTACTTGATTTCTTGACTACTAGATTTACAGAACTGAGTTTCCCAGCGCATAGCTTCTGCTTTCGCACCCGGTGATTGTGCTGTTTGTGTACTCCTAACGCGACTTGTATGCACACGATACCCCAAACTTCTCTGCCGACTGGGGCGCACGGCTTCACGGCCGTCAACCTCGATTCGATGACGGCTACTCAGGTGGCCGGCACCCTCCCGGGCCGCGGCCCGCAGCCCCGCCCGCGCCTGCTCATCGACTGCGGCACGCTGCAGTGCCTGCGCACGCTGGGCGTCAGCTACGTGGTTTCGGAGCTGCTGGTGCTGCGCAAGGCCGGTGCCGATGTGTGGCTGCACAACGTGGGGCCGGTGCTGGCCCGGTGCCTGCACCTGCTGCAGCTCAGCCGCCTGTTTCCTACCGCCGGTACCGGGGTCTAAGTCCTGCCCTCCTGCTCCGGCCCTAAGCGCCGCTCAGGGCCTCCATGGCTACCCCCACCCCGGGCCGGAACCGCCACGCCGCGGCCCTTACATTGCTCCAACGCCGCCTTCCTGCTCTGCTTCGGCCCTAATGAGCTGCAGCTCCAGTTTATCCAGGGGCTTGTGAATGAGGCGCGTTACCAGCGGGTTCTGCTCCGCCCGGGTCATGTCAGTCTGGGCCAGGGACGAGGTCAGGATGTAGATGCGGGTGTGGCTGAGCACCTGGGGAGCCGCCGGCTGCAGGGCCTCCAGAAACTCCCAGCCGTTCATGACGGGCATGTTCAGGTCCAGCAGAATCACTTTGGGCAGGTGGGCCGGGGGCGCCTGCTGCAAATAGCCCAGCGCCTCCTGCGCCGATTGGAAGGCCGTAATACTATCCGCAAATTCCTCGCGCTGCAGCAGCAGGCGCATCAGGAAGATACTAGTCGAGTCGTCGTCAATTAAAACAGTGTGCATACAGAATGCCTAGGGTAAGCGTAAAACGAAGCGGGTACCTACCTCTACTTCGCTGTGCACGGAAATATGGCCGCCCATTGCTTCTACGTGCGTTTTAACCAGATACAGGCCTAGCCCGCGCCCGCCAGGCTGGGTGTGGAAGCGTTTATACAGCCTGAAAATATCAGGGCCGGCCTTCTGCGCATCAAACCCGGAGCCGTTATCGGCCACCACTACCTGCACGGCCGGCTCGGGACCGACGGCGGCAACCGCCGTAATATCTACGCGCAGGGGGCGGTGCTCTGAGCGGTATTTTATGGCGTTGGACAGCAGGTTAAAGAAAATACTGTACAGATACGCCCGGTTGCCACGCACGCATAGCCCGGGCGCAATGGCGCAGTACACCTGCCCCCCGCACTGCTCCAGCAGGTCCTGCAGGTTGGCAACCACCTGAGCCACCGCTTCGGCCAGGGGCACCGGCTCCGGCTCCGACACTTCCTGCTTGTCGCGGATGCTCAGAATGGTGTTCATGTCGTGCAGAACCGTGTCCAGCTGCTGGGTGCTCAGCTGCAGGTGGCTGAGCAGGGGGGCATACTCGGGCGCGTTGCCGGCCTGGGCTACCAGCAGATCCAGCAAACCCAGCATGTTGGTAAGCGGGGCCCGCAGGTTGTGCGACACAATATAGGCGAACTGCTGCAGATCCTTGTTCTGGCGGTAGAGCTGCTCGTGGGCCTTCACCTTGTCGGTGATGTCGGTGAAATAGACGGATAACCCTTCCTGCGAGGGAAAAACCTTGATTTCCAGCCACAGCTGCCGCGGCTCGAAGAAAGCCTCAAAGTGCACGGCCTGGCCCGTAGCCACGGCGTGGCGGCACTGGCGGTAAAACTGGTTGAGGTCTTCGTTTTTGAATACCTGCCAGATGATGCGCCCCAGCAGCTGCTCGCGGCCCAGGCCCAGCAGGCGCTCTACTTCGCTGTTGATGAAACTGAAGGTCCAGTGCTTATCCAGCAGAAAAAACGCATCCGTAATGCTTTCAAAAACGGTGTGCAGGCGTTTGGCCTGCTGCTCAATAATGGCGCGGGAAGTGGCTTCGGTAGTAATGTCCTGGGCTATCATGTGCACGCCCGCAATCTGCCCGTTCACCCATAGCGGCACCTTGGTAACGTGCAGCACCCGCGGCTCGGCTCCCAGCAGCTGCACGCTCACCTCAAACACTACCTTGGTGCCCCGAAAAGCCTCAGCCAACTTTTCCTGAAACAGGGGCGCTTTATCAGGTGGCAGAAAATCCCGGAACGGCCGGTCCAGAACCTCCGCCCGCGTTCTGCGGACAGCTTCCAGAAAAGCCGGGTTGGCATCCAGAATAACTCCGGCCGCGTCCTGAAAAAGAATAAGATCGGGGTTGTGCTCGAACAGCGAGCGAAACCGCTCCTTCCCTTCCAATAGTTGTCGTACGCCGCGGTTCATAAGTCCCAGGACAAGTAACTAAAACAAGATACGGCAGAACTTTAGGGTTTTTTTCCGGAATAGCAAATGCCCGGTCCGGGCGCCAACGCACGCGGCCCGGCAAATTGTACAGCAGTGGCCCTTTCGCGGCCTGCGCACGCCCGGCTGCTACTATTCCCCGTTTGGCTTCCCCACCCGGCCCGGCCGGAGCTGCACCACGGCTCGCCCCGTACCCCCGTAGCCCCGTAGCCCATACGTTTCCCTGGCTGCCAGGGCGAAGGCGCCGCCCAAAGGTTCAGCAAAAACTGTGGGGCCACTACCGCCGGGCCCGCGGCAGCTACCTCCACCATAACTCCGGAAGCCGCCCCCGGGTATAGCTAGTCTGGTGTTCCTTGTCGGTTTTTTTGGTTCCTGTGTATGACTCACCCCGCTCCCGCTTCCGCCACTATTGTTATTACGGGCGCTTCCAGCGGCATTGGCCGGGCCACGGCGCTGGCTTTTGCCCGCCCTGGCATCCGGCTGGTGCTGGCAGCCCGCCGGGCGGCCGTGCTGGCTGAGGTGGCCGCGGAGTGCGCCCAGCGGGGCGCCCGCACACTGGTAGTTCCCACCGACGTAACCGATGCGAGGGCCGTACACCACCTGGCCGAAGCCGCCGCCGCGCTGGGCGGCGGCCAGATTGATGTGTGGGTGAACAACGCCGGCAGCGGCGCCATTGGGGCGTTTGAAGCTACCCCGCTGGCCGCCCACGAGCAGGTGCTGCGCGTTAATCTGTTCGGCTATCTGTACGGGGCATATGCCGTGCTGCCCTACTTCCGGCGGCAGGGGCACGGCACGCTCATCAACGTGGTATCGTTGGGGGCCTGGCTGCCGGAGCCGTACACGGCGGCCTACAGCGCCAGCAAGTATGGCCTGCGCGGCCTCCTGGACGCGCTCCGGACGGAGCTCAGCGCCGAGCCCCACATCCACGTCTGCGACGTGCACCCGGCCTATATTGATACGCCCGGCTTTCAGCACGGGGCCAACTACACCGGCCGCCTGATTAAGCCCGCCCCGCCCGTGTTTCCGGCCCAGAAAGTAGCCGAGGCTATTGTGAGGCTACCTTACCGCCCCCGCCCGAGTACCATGGTAGGCTGGTCGGGGCCGGCGCTGCGGCTGCTGTACACCCTGGCCCCGCGGGCCACCCGCTGGGCCGGCATGCGCCTGTTCCTGGGCTACCTGCGGCAGGCCGAACGGGCCCCCGTGTCCGAAAATAGCTTGTTCAGCCCCCTGCCGGCGCCGCACGGCGCCTCTGTTTCCGGGGGCTGGCGCAAGATGGCCGCGCCGCGTAGCCGCCGCGCCTGGTGGGGGGCAGCCGTAATAACCGCCGCCGCGGGCCTGCTGGCCTGGCAGCAAGCCAGGAAGTCCGGTACTGCGGAGGCGTGCCCCCCGGTTTCCTGAGCCGGCTGACACTACGAACCTTCCTCCCCCGCTGAGGGGGAGGCAGCTGGTGCGTAGGTCAGCACGTAGGCCGGGGGTAGATTCAGCAGCACGTGCTCTTCGCGCACAGGCCGGAAAAACCGCTCGAACAAGCGCTTGTTCTGCAGGGAGTACTGGAACAGCACCAGCTTGCCATCGGGCCGGAGCAGCTGGGCAGTGTGCTCCAGAATGCGCCACCCCAGCCGCCGGGGCAACGAGGAAAACGGCAGGCCGCACACCACATAATCGGGGGGGGCTACCCCCAGCTCCTGCAGATACTGCCCGGTTTTATCGGCGGAGCCGTGCACGACGTGGACGCCCGCGTGGCCGGCGTAGCGCTGCCGCAGCAGTTGAGCAAACCGCCGGTTGGCTTCTATCAGTACCAGCACCGTTTCGGGCCGACGGCGGCACATGAGTGCATCGGTAAAAACGCCCGTGCCGGGTCCGTATTCTATAATACAGCCGGCCGCGGCGAAGTCAATGGGCTGCATCACCTTACCCGTCAGGGCCGGGGAGCTGGGGATAAGGGAGCCCACAGTGGCCGGGTTCCGGAAGAATTCTTCAACAAAAGGGGAAAGCATGACTGGCGCTGGGAGGGTTTGAAGGATGTAGGGGGGTAGGAAGTTAGGTGGCGTAAGGGGTTGACAGCTTTCTGTTGCAGCGCATAAACAACTTGTAGTCAGAACTCAACAAACAAAGTGCGGCATCTTGAGTGCTTGCCCGAATGTCATTCCTCGGCCCCTGGCTTGATGCGCCACATGCTCGGAATGACGTTCTTTTACCTACCCCCCCGCACCTTCCATGAACCGCGCCAGGTAGGGGCCGGTGCGGCTTTGCTGGTGGCGGGCTACCTCGGCGGGCGGACCGGCGGCTACCACCTGGCCGCCCTCGTCGCCGGCGCCGGGCCCGATGTCCAGCACCCAGTCGGAGGCGGCTACCACGCGCATGTCGTGCTCCACCACGATGACGGTGTTGCCGGCTTCCACCAGGCCGTCGAGCTGAACCAGCAGCTTTTCCACGTCGGAGGGGTGCAGGCCGGTGGTAGGCTCATCGAGCACGTAGAGGGAGTTGCCGCGCTGGGCCCGCTGCAGCTCCGTGGCCAGCTTGATGCGTTGGGCCTCGCCCCCACTCAGCTCGGTGGCCGGCTGACCCAGGCGCAGGTAGCCCAGCCCTACCTCGCGCAGCACCGTAAGGGCCCGCTGAATAGTGGGCTCCTCCTCGAAAAACTTCCAGGCCGCGTCCACGGTCAGGCCCAGCACCTCGGCAATGTTCTTGTCGCGGTAGGTTATTTCGAGGGTTTTGGCGTTGTAGCGGGCACCGTGGCACACCGGGCAGGGCGCATACACGCTAGGCAAGAACAGCAGCTCCACCATCACAAAGCCCTCGCCCTGACAATTCTCGCAGCGGCCCTTGGCTACGTTGAAAGAGAAGCGGCCGGCATCGTAGCGGCGCTTGCGGGCGGCGGGGGTAGCGGCAAACAGCTTCCGGACGTGGTCGAAGAGGCCGGTGTAGGTAGCCATGTTGGAGCGCGGGGTGCGGCCGATGGGCCTCTGATCGACGCGCACCAGGCGCTTGATGTGCTCCATGCCGCTCACGATTTTGCCACCGGTTTCGGGCGGCGCGGCCCGCTCCAGCGGGTCGGCTTCTTCCTCCTCGGCTTCCACGGTTTGCCCCAGGCATTCGGCCACTAACTCTACCAACACCTGACTTACCAGGCTGGATTTGCCCGAGCCCGACACGCCCGTAACGGTGGTGAACACGCCCAACGGAAACTCCACCGTCAGGTTGTCGAGGTTGTTGCGCCGCACGCCCGCCAGGCGCAGCCAGCCCGTGGGCGTGCGAGGCGGCGGGGCCTCTACCCCCTCCCCTGTCGCAAACAGGAAACGGCGCGTCTGGGACGCGGCTACCTCCGCCAGCCCGGCGGGCGGACCGCTGTACAGGATTTCCCCGCCCTGCTCCCCGGCCGCGGGGCCCACGTCCACCAGCCAATCGGCCTGCCGGATGACGTCGAGGTTGTGCTCCACTACGAACAAGGAGTTACCGGCCTGCTTGAGGCTGTGCAGGGCTTTCAATAGAGCTTCGGTGTCAGAAGGGTGCAAGCCGGCCGAGGGCTCATCGAGCACATATACTACCCCAAACAAGTTGGAATACAGCTGGGTAGCCAGCCGCAGCCGCTGCAGCTCCCCCGGCGAGAGAGTGGGCGTGCTGCGCTCCAGCTGCAGGTAGCCCAACCCCAGCTCCAGCAGCACGCTCAGGCGAGCACACAGGTCCTGGGCGATGCGCTGGGCCACAATGGCCTGCTCGGGGTGGGCGGCATCCTGCTTTTTGCGCCCTGTGGCGTTACCCTCGGCATAGGGCTTCAGCAATTGAGCCACCCGCTTCAAGGGCAGCCCCGACATATCGGCAATATCCAGCCCGGCAAACGTCACGGCCAAGGACTCGGGCCGCAGGCGCTTGCCCTGGCAGGTGGGGCACTCGGTGCTGAGCATGTACTGCAGGGCGCGCTTTTTCATGAGCGGGCTCTGGGTGTTGGCGAAGGTGTGCAATACGTGGCGCTTCACCCCCGTGAACGTACCCATGTAGTTAGGCGGCTCCTTGCGCTTAAGGGCCCGCTGGGTTTCCTCGGGGGTGTAGCCGGGGTACACGGGCACCACGGGCTGCTCCTCCGTGAACAAAATCCAGTCGCGCTGCTCCTGGGGCAGCTCGCGCCAGGGCACGTCCACGTTGTAGCCCAGGGTCACGAGGATGTCGCGCTGGTTTTGGCCGCCCCAGGCCTGGGGCCAGGCCGCAATGGCCCGCTCCCGAATGGTCAGCGACGGGTCGGGCACCATGGTTTGCTCCGTCACCTCATAGATGCGGCCCAGGCCGTGACACTGGGGGCAGGCGCCTTCGGGCGTGTTCGGCGAAAAACCCTCGGCGTACACAATAGGCTGCCCGGCGGGGTAGTCGCCGGCCCGGGAGTAGAGCATGCGCAGCAGGTTGGAAAGCGTAGTAACCGAGCCCACCGACGAGCGGGTGGTAGGTGTGCCGCGCTGCTGCTGCAGGGCCACGGCTGGGGGCAGACCCTCAATGGCATCTACCTCGGGCACGGCCATTTGGTGGAACAGCCGCCGGGCGTAGGGCGAAACCGACTCCAGGTAGCGGCGCTGGGCCTCGGCGTAGAGCGTGCCGAACGCCAGACTGGATTTGCCCGAGCCCGACACGCCGGTAAACACCACCAGCGCATCACGGGGAATTTCTACATCAATGTTTTTGAGGTTGTGCTCCCGGGCGCCGCGCACCTGCACGAAGCCAGTAAAGGATGAGTCGGGGGTAGGAGTTTGCGAAGATTTCGCCATAGCGGAGGAGTAGTAGGCAGCCGAGCCGGGCCAGCGGGCGCCAGCTTCGGCCCCAAGCGCGGTCAGTCTCTGCTGTTACCTTTTTCCGGCCCGCAGGGTTGTAGCCTGCTTCGCGGCTGTTCCTGGTCAAGACGAAATGCCTGAAGCCGCTGAAGCGCCCTTGCGGGTTTAGCCTGGCGTTCTAAAATCATCTGAAACGCTTGCTTTCTACGCCGCTGGCAGCACCCGGCCCAGCACCTGCTCCAGCACGGCCAGGGGTACTACCTCGCCCTGCAGCAACACCCGGTGCGCCTGCCAGAGCAGCAGCTGCCGGGGGTAGCCGCCTTCGCTGGTCAGGCAGTACAAGGGGCCGCCGGGCGCGGCGGGGTAGAGGTAGAAACCCGCGCGCTGCTCGGTAAAGCCGTAGCGCAGCAGCGCCTCGTGGAAGTAGCTCATGGGGCTGACGGGGGTAGGAAAAGTGCGAAAGATGCATACGCACCCGGTTACAAGATGATGGCATCGGAACCGGTGATGAAACTTCGCCGCCGCCGGATGGGTATAGGCAGGTATGATGACCCAGCACTCCACTTCCGCCCTTGCCGCTGCTGAGCTCATCCTGATGGACGAGTACACGCAGTTGGATTTTGAACTTCTGGAACAGCTCGAGTACGAGCTTCACCCGGCCCTCGATGAGCAAGAGGACCAGGACGACCGGATAGCAGCCTAACGGTTTTGGTCCGATAGCGGGGGTAGCCCGCGTGGCCACTACCCACATCACCTTGCCCTGCCGTGCCTACCCGCGCCGTAGGCTATTTTTCCCTGTCCCTTGGTTTGATGACGAGCAAGGACTGATACTACCCTGGTAGCATTGCCGTGCTACACAGGGCAGCCGGGTGCTGGCAACTTTAGCTTACCCGGTGCTGCTTTTCAATGAGGAACGAGCCGAGGCAGCCGTACAGAAAGGCTGGCTTACTCTGCAAACTATGGATGGAAAGGTACGGGGCAGTGTGCCAGAGCCGGATGTGTATAGTGCTGCCGCTATGACACTGCTTATTGAACGGAAACAAGGCACATACAAAATAACGTCAGTAGCTGTCTTCGACTGATTTAATGTTAGTCAAGCAGGCCTCTAGCCCAGCGACAACCGCAACAAACTCTCAGAATTCAGGCAGTAGCGCAAGCCGCTGGGCTCGGGCCCGTCGGGGAAAACGTGGCCCAGGTGGCCGCCGCAAACGTTGCACAGGGCCTCGATGCGCTCCATGTGGTAGCTGGAATCGAAGGCGTAGCGGATAACGTTTTTGGCCGCTGGCTGGGTGAAGCTGGGCCAGCCCGATATGGCGTGGTACTTCGTGGCCGAATCAAAGAGCACGGTGCCGCAGCCGGCGCAGGTGTACACGCCCGGCTCGTAGGAGCGGCAGTAGGCGTTGCGGTAGGGCGGCTCGGTGGCTTTCTGGCGCAGCACCTGAAATTGGGCGGGGCTTAACTGCTCCTGCCACGCGGCCTCGGGCAGCTCCAGGCGGCGCGGGGGCTCGGGGTTGCTGTATTTGGCAAATTTCAGAACGTCTATCCAGCGGATCATACTACCTTTACGTTGAGGTTACAGCTTAACCTGCTTACTTTCAGATGGTAAGCGAGGCACACCCGCTACGCTCATTCTGTCTGTGCATGGAACTTCTCTACGACTCGCCCCCGCTTTCCATTTCCTTTGACCCCGACCATGCCTGGCTATACGTGGAATGGCGCGGGGTGCACGACGCGGCCTCGGCCCAGTCGGGTGGCCACTTGGTGCTGCGGCACTTACACCAGCGCCCCTGCCACAAGATGCTCAACGATAACAGCCAGGTAACCAGCAGCTGGGAAGAAGGCGCCCGGTGGGTAGGCGGTGAGTACTACCAGGCCCTGGCCGATGAAGGCATGCAGTTTGTGGCCTGGGTGTGCCCGTCCAACTGGTCGGCGCGCAAGTCTATGGATACGGCCATGCAGTTTGTCACCAGGCCCATGGTAGTACTGTTCGATGATGTAGCCACGGCCTACGCCTGGCTGCTGCGCCAAGCGTAACGGAGGGTGGCCGCCCCACCGGGGGTAGGTCCTACCCCGCTTCTGCCGCCGAAACCTCGGCCAACACGTCCATCACCTCCCGAAACAGGGGCCGGGCCCCTACGCTGGGCTGCACGCACTGCTGCTGCAGCGCCCACAGCGCCTGCGCCGCGGCTGGCACAGCGGCAAAATCCGTGCGCTCCAGCAGCTCTTCCAGCAAACACCCGAAGGCCCGCACCTCCAGGCGCTGCAGGGCCAGGGCAACAGCTGGCTGGCCGGCCGTGAAAAAGCCAGCCGCGCCGAAGTCGCTGAGCAGGGCCTGGCCGGCGGGACTAGTGAGGATGTTGTGGGCGTACACGTCGCCGTGCAATATACCGCGGGCGTGCAGGTGAGCCACTGCCCCGGCTACCCCTTGGGCAATACGCAAAGCCGCTTCGGGCGCGAAATGGGCGCCGGGGGCGTACACGTCGCGGGTGCAGGAGGCGAAGCTGGGCGGACCGGCCAGGATGCGGAAGGCTGGGTCAATCAGCGCCAGCACCAGGCCTTCGGTGCCGGGGGAGTTGGTTAGCCGGCCCTTCACCCCAATCAGGTTGGGGTGGGTGCCGGCGCTGATGCAGGCCACCATTTCGCTGTGGGGGAGCCCGTCGCTGGTTATCTGGCCCTTGAAGACCTTGACGGCTACGGCCTGCGGAGCAGAAGCCGCCGGCTGCCACTGCGCCCGCGAAATCACCCCCGAAGCGCCTTCGCCCAGCTTGTGCTCTATAATCAGCTCATTCCAGTTGATGGCCTGAATAGGACTACGCGCTTCCGCCGCGGCCTGGGCGGGCTCGCTGAAGGGGTTGCCGGCAAACGCCAGCCAGCTCAGGCGGGGCATAGCCAGAAGCCACTCCGGCAGGCTGGTGAAGCGGTTGGCCGCAATCCGGAGCAGCTCCAGGTTGGTGCAGCTGGCCAGGGTTTCGGGCAGTTCCCGGAGCTGGTTGCCGGCCAGCATCAGCTTCTGCAGGTGCGGGCAGCTCCCAATTTCCGGCGGCAGTTCCGGAAGCTGGTTGTCGGTCAGAATCAGCCAGCGCAGCTTGGGCGGTAGGGCCGCGGCGGGCAGGGCCTGAATCTGGTTGGCCTTGAACCCGATCATACTCAGCTCCGGACACTCGCCCAGCACCTCGGGCAGGGCAGTGAACTGGTTGTCGGAGCAGAACAGGATACGTAGCTTCTGCAGCCGCCCCAGGTCCGGGGGTAGGGCCGAGAGACGGTTGCCGCTCAGGTTCAGGACTTCCAGGGTATCGGCCAGGTCGAAGATTTCGCGGGGGAACTCTCTTAGCCCTTCGGATAAATCGAGGCGGGTGGCGCCGGCCAGCTCCCCGGCGCGTAGTTGAGCAAGCGTGTGCATGCGGCAAAGGTGAGAAAGGAAGACCGGACGGGCATCATGGCCTGCTGCAATGCAGCCCCGCCTGTTCTCCTGAGCCTAAGTAAAAAACCTCTACCGCCGGCTATTTAGATAGCATTATAACGAAGCAGGAGAGGTCCTTCGCTGCGCTCAGGAGGACAGACGTTTTTGGTTAGCCGGTTAGCCGACTTCTCCTACCCCTTGCCTTCTCCCCAACCCTTTACGAGCTGCAGGAGAGGGTAGCGCTGCCGGGCTTGTCGCGGGCCCAGTCGGGGCGCTTGGCGGCCAGGTCGTGGTGCTCGGGCTGCTCATCGAAGGGCTTTTTCAGCACTTCCATTAGCCGGCTGAGCAAACTCAGGTCGCCGGTTTCGGCGGCTTCAATGGCCTGCTGGGCCAGGTAGTTGCGCAGCACGTACTTGGGGTTGGCCGCCAGCATCTTCTCCCGGATAGTCTCCGGCGAGGCCTGCTCCTGCTGCAGGCGTACAAAATAGCGTTGCAGCCAGCCCAGTAGCGCCTGCTCTTCAGCCGGAGCCATGGAGTAGGCAGCGGCCGCCAGCAGCTCCCGCCACTGCGCGTCGCCGTTTTCCGGAGCCGCCAGCACGGCCGGGGCGGTGTGCGACAACTGCCGGAAGAACACGGTCATATCCACTTCCGACTCGGCCAGGGCCTGCTCCAGCGCTTCAAACAGCGCCTGGTCTTCCTCCGGGTTGCCGGCCGTGAGCCCGAGCTTGCCCAGCATTATCTCGTAGCGGGTAGTACCCAGGGTGTTGATGTACACATCCAGCGACGGATTCAGGGCCTCTACCCCACTGACCAGGGGCAAAATGGCCTGGCCCAGCTGCATCAGGTTCCACAGGGCTACCCGCGGCTGCTGCCCGAAGGCGTAGCGCCGCCCCCCAAAGTCGGTGGTATTGGGCGTCCAGTCAGGGTCGTAGGGCTCCAGCCAGCCGTAGGGACCGTAGTCGATGGTCAGGCCCAGAATGCTCATGTTGTCGGTGTTCATCACCCCGTGCACAAACCCCACCGACTGCCAGTGCGCAATCATGATGGCCGTGCGGCGGCAGACTTCCTCAAACCAGCGGGCGTACACCTCCGGCGAAGGCTCGCCCAGCTCGGGGTAATGGCGCCGGATGACGTAGTCGGCCAGGGCGCGCAGGTTGTCCATCTCGCCGGTGGCCAGGAAAATCTGGAAGTTGCCGAAGCGCACGAAGGTAGGCGCCACCCGGGCCACAATGGCGCCGGGCTCGGGGCGGGCGTTGCCATTGTAGAACATGTCCCGGATTACCTCGTCGCCGGTGGCTACCAGGCTCAGGGCGCGGGTGGTGGGCACGCCCAGGTGGTACATAGCCTCGGAACACAGAAATTCTCGCACCGAGGAGCGCAACACGGCCCGCCCATCGGCGCGGCGCGAGTAGGGAGTGGGCCCGGCACCTTTCAGCTGAACTTCCCAGGTAGTACCATCCACGGCGGTCAGCTCGCCCAAAGAAATGGCCCGACCGTCGCCGAGCTGCCCGGCCCAGTTCCCGAACTGGTGGCCGCCGTAGCGAGCCGCAAAGGGTTTCATGGTAGCGGCCTGCCGGTTGCCGGCTAAGACCTCTACGGCCGGGCCGCGCTCCGGCGGGCGCTGCAGCCCCAGGAAGGCTGCCAGCTCCTCGGACCAGGCCAGCAGGTGGGGGTCCGGCACGGGGGTAGGGTCCACGCGTGAGTAGTGGTAGCCGGGCACCTGGCGCGGGTTTTTGTCCATGGAAGCTTCACCGCGCAGCTCTTCTACAAAGGAGTTCCGGAACGAAGCCTGATCTATTGATTGGGGGGTAGTAGTCATAGGAAGAAGAAGCTGGTAGTGTCGGCAAGTGCCGACAGCCATGACATCGAAAACGCGAAACTAACCCACAAGTTTCCACCGTCGGGTTCAGCAAACCCGCCAGCTAAACCGTAGCAGCGGCCTATGAGTTGGGCCTCAGCACCTGTACTGAAGCCTGCGCTTCCGACCCCGGTGTAACGCCGGAGGCATCCACCCGGTCGGTTTTATGCTGGCGTATGTCCGGCTGGGTTCAGGCAAACAAAGGGAGTAGGCGGATGCTGCTCTAGAGGCATGAACGGCAATCAAGCGGGCACATGTAGCGTCGGACCGGGGCAGCTGAAACAAAGCTCGGCCATAACCCCTACCCCGAAATCACGCTACAACCCTCTTACCACCCTACCCCTCCCTGACTATGGCAACGCAAAAGCTGCGCGGCAACGACCTGCGCAAGATTGGCTACCCCGAAGGCCGCGCCACTACCCTGGCCCTGGATATTCTGGAAGACCGCCAACTCAAGAAGATGGACAAAGGCAGCGCCCTGGCTCTGCTTCAGAAAATAAAGGAAGACCCCTACGCCTACCTCCGCGACTCGCTGTGGCGCGAGCTGGCCAAGGAATTCGTGCCCGACCCCAGCCGCGACGTAACCCTGAGCCTCGAAATCAAGGACTACCGCCGCTACGGCGAGGCCTTTATTGAGGATGGCGCCCGCAAGCAGATGGACACCGCTATGAAGCTCCCGGTAACCCTGGACGGGGCCCTCATGCCCGATGCTCACCAGGGCTACGGGCTGCCCATTGGCGGGGTGTTGGCCGTAGATAATGCCGTGATTCCCTACGGGGTGGGCATGGATATTGGCTGCCGCATGGCCCTTTCGGTGTTTGAGCTGCCCCCGCGCTACCTCGATCAGCGCACCCAGGAATTGAAAAAGCTACTGCACAACCACACCCGCTTTGGGGCTAAGGAAGTGTTTAAGAATCCCGCCGACGACCCCATTCTGGACCGGCCCGAGTTCCGGGAAATTCCGGTGGTGAAGGGCAAGCGGGAAGCGGCCATCAACCAGCTTGGCTCCTCGGGCTCCGGCAACCACTTCGTGGAGTGGGGCATTGTGGATATTACCACCGAAGACAACGAGCTGGGCGTGCCCATTGGCCAATACCTGGGCCTGCTTTCCCACTCCGGCTCCCGGGGGCTGGGTGCGGCCATTGCCCAGCACTACACCAAAGTAGCCATGCAGAAGTGCCCCCTGCCACCCGAGGCGCGTTACCTGGCCTGGCTCGACCTCGACAGCCAGGAAGGCCAGGAGTACTGGCGGGCCATGAACCTGGCCGGCGACTACGCCTCGGCCTGCCACCGCGACATTCACCGCCGCCTCAGCCTGGCCCTCGGCGAAAAGCCCCTGGCCAAAGTGGAGAACCACCACAACTTTGCCTGGAAGGAAACCCTGCCCGACGGGCGCGAGGCCATTGTGCACCGCAAGGGCGCTACCCCGGCCGGCCAGGGCGTGCTGGGCGTAATTCCGGGCTCCATGACGGCTCCTGGTTTCATTGTGCGCGGCCGCGGCGAGCAGGACTCTATTCAGTCGGCTTCCCACGGGGCGGGGCGGCGCCTCTCGCGTACTCAGGCCAAGCAACAGGTAAGCGAGGGAGAACTGCGCCGCCTCCTGCGCGACCAGGGCATCGAACTCATCGGGGGCGGCCTCGACGAAGCACCCCAGGCTTACAAGGACATTCACCAGGTAATGGCCCACCAGCAGGACCTCGTGGACGTGCTCGGCTCCTTCCGCCCCCGCATTGTACGCATGGATGCCGGTGGCGGCGGCAAAAGCAAATACGGCGGCGAATAACCAGTATAACTTCAAACGCATGCCGCGTATTTCGCGGGATTTGGTAGGCACCCCTGCCTAATTCAGGTTGCGGAATATGTGGCTAAAGCTAGAATTAGAACTAACTCCCCTCCTCAGATGAGGAGGGGTTGGGGGTGGTTGAAAAACTAGAGCTAGTATTTGTTCAACGCTCTGGTCAACCACCCCTGGCCCCTCCTTATCCAAGGAGGGGAACTAGCTCTAGTTCTAATTCATAGCTCATAACTTGAAATACCTACCTTAAGGACCTAAGCCCCTCCTGACTTCCAAAGCCTTACCCTACTCTCTCCTCTGCCTATGCGTTTTGCTACTCTCCTGACGAGCCTGATCCTGGCCACCATCCTGTTATCAGCCTGCACCCGCACGCCTGGCCCTACCTCTTCCACCGCGGCCAAAGCTCCCGGCGAGCCCCTGCTGAGTGCTATTCGGGAAGATGAAGTGAAGCGCGACCTGTTCGCCCTGGCCGATGACAACTTTCGGGGCCGCCGCGCCGGCACTCCCGATGAGCTGCGCGCCGCCGTGTGGGTAGCCGAGCGGGCCCGCGAAGCCGGCCTGGAACCGGCCGGCGACGATGGCACCTACTTTCAGTTTTACCCGCTGCGCCGCGTAACGGTGGCCGCTTCTACCCGCCTTACCATCGGCGGCAAACCCCTGGCCCTTTGGAAAGATGCCTGGGTAACCTCGCCGCTCAATGCCCGCCTGGATGGGCCGGTAGTGTGGCTCAACTCCCTGGCCGACACGGTGCGCCGCGACCTGCGAGGCAAAATTGTAGCCATGCCCCTGCAGGCGCCTACCCCCCTCCCGGCTCCCAAGATGAGCCTTTGGGCCATGCGCTACACCCTGGCCGGCATTGGGCAGCAGAGCGCCGCCTTACGCAGCCGCGGAGTGGCCGGCATTGTGCTGACTGCCGATGCTACCGCCGAGCCCAGCCTGGAGTTTGTAGGCCACCGCTATGAAGATGGCCTCTACCTGTTGCCTTCCATGCCTTTGCCTGCCTCCTCCGTGCCGGTTCTGCTGGTGCGCCAGGCCGTGGCCACCCAGCTGCGGGCCAAGGGGGCTCGCCTGCAGGCCGAGCTAGCTGCCAACGACTACCTCTACCCTTCCATGAACGTGGTAGCCCGCGCCCCCGGCACCGACCCGGCCCGCCGCGCCGAGCACGTACTATTCAGCGGCCACCACGACCACGACGGCATCGGGACGCCCGTAGCCGGCGACTCCATCTGGAACGGGGCCGATGATAACGCGACGGTAAGCGTGGCCCTGCTGGCTATTGGTCGGGCCTGGAAGCAGCGGCCGGGGGCGCGCTCAGCCCTGTTTGTGTGGCACGGGGCCGAGGAGCGCGGTCTGCTGGGCTCCCGCTGGTACGCCGAGCACCCCACAGTAAACAAGGCCTCCATCGTGGCCGTGCTCAATGGCGACATGATGGGCCGCAATGCTCCTGATTCGGCCGCTTTGCTGGGCTCCATCCCGCCCCACCGCAACTCCAAAGCCCTAGTTGACATGGCCCTGAAAGCCAACCAGGACCACACCAAATTCAACCTCGATACCTCTTGGGACGAGGCCAGGCACCCCGAGGGATGGTACTTCCGCTCGGACCACCTGCCCTACGCCCGCGCGGGCATCCCGGCCATCTTCTTCACGACTCTGCTCCACCCCGATTACCACACCCCCCGCGACGAGGCTTCGCGCATCGACGTGGCCAAGCTCACCCGCATGACGCGCTGGATGTACGCCACTGGCTGGGCCGTATCGGCCGCCCCGCAGCGCGTTACCGTGGACCCCGACTTCAAGCTGGAGCGCTAAGCCGGTGCCGCACCACTGGGTCGGTAAAAGCCGCCGCCTACTCCTGCTAGCTGCCCAAACCCAGGCAATGCCACCTGGGACGCCGGGAAAAGCAACCGTTACTTGCATACCCTACATCCCTCGTTTATGCTTACTCCCTGGCTTCCTACCGGCCTTCTAACTACCCTGCTGCTGGGCTGCACCGGCTCCAATCCGCCTACCCCTCCTAAGCCGGCCAAACACGCCCTGCTGGTTTTCTACAAGACGGCTGGATTCCGGCACGAGTCGATTCCGGCGGGGCTGCGCGCCATTCAGCAGCTCGGCGCGGAGCACGGCTTTGCAGTTGACACTACCAACGCCGCCGCTCGCTTCACCCCGGAGCAGCTGCAACCTTACGGGGCCGTGGTGTTTCTGAATACCACCCAGGATGTGCTCAACCCGGTCCAGCAGACGGCTTTCGAGCAGTACATCCGGGCGGGTAAGGGCTTTGTGGGGGTGCACGCGGCTACCGATACGGAGTACGACTGGCCCTGGTACAACGGGCTGGTGGGCGCCTATTTCAGTAGCCACCCCGCTGTTCAAACTGCAACCGTGCGCGTCGTTGATAAGCAGCACCCGGCCACCGACTTTCTACCGGCCACTTGGTCCCGCACCGACGAGTGGTACAACTTCAAGAGCATCCGGCCGGGCCTGACCATTCTGGCTACCCTGGATGAAACCACCTACTCCGGCGGCACCAACGGCCCCACCCACCCCATCGCCTGGTACCACTCCTACGACGGGGGCCGGGCCTTTTACACGGCTGGGGGCCACACTGCGGAAAGCTACACTGAGCCCCTGTTCGTGCGGCATCTGCTGGGCGGAATCCGCTACGCGCTGGGCCAGCCGTAGGGCGCCGAAGCCAGTAGAACAAGACCCTGGTTTGTCGCGCCTCTCTTTGTGATTACACAATTATTTATCTACATTATGCAATAAAAAAACCAACGCTAGCTAGGTGCTGCCGGGGTTTCTTCCACCATCATTTTTCTGTGTCATGAAGAATATATTGGTACCCACGGATTTTTCACCCACGGCCCATCACGCCTTTGAGGTGGCCCTCCAAATGGCCCAGCGCACCGGGGGCAACCTCAGCCTGCTGCACGTGGTGGACCTGCCCGAAACGGCCCGGTTTGCCACCACCGGCGGCCTGGCCGGGGGCGGAGGACTTAACAATGTGTACACCCTGAAGCTGCTGCAGGTAGTAAAGCACCGCATGCACGAGCTGATAGCTGAAGCCGCCCGCACGGCCCCCGGCGTGCTGGTCCGCGACGTGGTGCACACCGCCGACTTTGAGGAAGCTATGCTGGAAACCATTGCCGAGCGCCAGATTGATTTGGTGGTGATGGGAGCCAAAGAGCACAGCTCCTGGGAGCAGTTTTTCAGCGGTTCGCGCACCGAGCACATGGTGCGCCGCGCACCCTGCCCGGTGCTGACGGTAAAGCACCCTACCCCCCACTTCGAGGTGCGCCACATTGTTTTCGCGTCGGACTTTTCTTCCGAAGCCGATCTGGCCGTCCGCAGCCTGCGCCAGGTACAGGAAATATTCCCGGAGGCCCTGCTGCACCTGCTGGACGTAGTGCCTGATGCCGGCCAGCGCGCGGCGGCCACGATGCGCATTCACCGCTTCGCCGACCGCCACCAGCCCACCCACTACGAGCCGGACGTGTTCGACGCGCCTAACGCCAGCACCGGCATTCCGCGCTTTGCGGAGCAGGCCCACGCCGATCTGGTGGTGATGCTCACCCACGGCCGCACCGGCATCGGGCATTTACTGCAGGGCAGCATCTCAGAGAATGTGGCCCTGCATGCCGCCCCGCCGGTGCTCACGCTGCACGCCCACTAACGCACCCTCAACTGCGCGGCCGGCAAGCCCTACAGGCTGTAAAGGCCTCAACACGTTTTCCCCTGGCACCGTCCGCCAAGCCTGGCGCAACTTTCCGCCCTCTACTGACAGCCGCCGGGCCGCCCAGCCCGGCCTTGCCCACTGCGTGCGCTTCCCTGCCCGCCGCAAACAGGGTTAAGTGTATTATACTAACCTGTTGCATCCACTGCCCTGGATGGCGGCAGTTAAATTACGGGTTTTCCCACGGGCAAATACGTAGAAATCCGGGAGCTAAAGCTGGCCGTGATTTGTCTATCTTTCAACCAGAATAACCCAATAAAATCTTAGTTCTTTCAAATCATGAACACCCCGACCGCTACTACCACCGATTTACAGTTACACCTGGTGCCCGCCGGCTGTCGGCTTGATTTCGCGCGCTTGTCCGGCCGCTTTGCTTACGTGTACCGCCGCCAGGCCAACCAAACCTGGAAGTGCATTGCCCACAACGCCTGCAGCCCCCACCTCGACCGTGCTATACCCTCCACTGGCAGTGTAGTGGAGTACATGGTGTGCTACTGCGACGCGGCCGGCAACATCACCGATTCTACCCCTGTTGTGCAGACCCAGCCGGCCGCCCCAGCGTCGCACGGCCAGCTGGTAGGCCTGGCCCTGGGGGCCCGCGCCGCCCGCCGGGCCTGATTATTCGACCCGGACTCACAACAAAGCCCTGGCAACGCGTGTTGCCAGGGCTTTGTTGTGGGGTAAGCCGCTTTCGGGCTTACAGATTCTTCAGCCACACCTGGCGCAGGGCCAGCTGGGCGGGCGTGGCGGCGGGGTCCTGCGTGAAGATGTAGCGCTTCACGTCCTCGGTGCTGCCCAGCTTCACGCGTACCGTCTGCTCCTGACCGTTGCGGCTGATGGTGAGAGGCAGCTCGGAGCCGGGCTGGCGGCTGCCTACCCGGCGCAGGGCCGTGAAGTCGTTGCGCACGCCATCTACAGCCACCAGCTGGTCGCCTACCTGCACACCGGCGGCCTGCAGCGGCCCGCCTACCCGGGTGAAGTACACGCTGGTTTCGCGCGGGGCCAGGCCCACGGGGCCCATGGTAGCCACCTGCTTGCCGGTGTGCACGATGGGCTCGTAGCGCACCCCAATTTTGCTATAGTACTCCTGCAGGGGCAGGGGCTCGGCGTTCTGTACGTAGCGCTGGAAAAAGTCCCCGATTTCAGGATACGTCATCTTGGTGAAGTCCTGGAAGAAGTTTTTCTCGCTGATGGGCTTGTTGGGACCGTACTGCTTGGCCAGCTCCAGCAGCACGTCGCGCAGGCCGCGTTTGCCCCCGCTCAGCTCCAGCAGGCGCAAATCCAGCAAACCAGCCGTGAGGGCCCCGCGCTGGTAGATGTTGCCGTACTGGCGCTGCCCCTCGTCGCTGAAGGAGTTCAGGCCCAGGCGGCTGAGGCTGTAGGTGGTATCGGTGCGGGTGCGGTCGTACTGCACCTTGTCGTGGAGCATGCTCAGGTAGTCATCCAGGGGCACGAGGCCGCCGCGCAGCTGCATCATGTGCGAGGCCCACTCGGTGGTGCCTTCGTACAGCCACAGGTGCTCGGAGCCGGTGGGCTGCACGAAGTTGAAGTGCTCAATTACCTCGGAGTGGATGTTGAGCGGGGTCATGACGTGGAAAAACTCGTGGGCCGCTATGTCCACTACCCCCTGCGCCGACTCGGGCGTGAGCTCCTGCTCAGTCAGCACGTACTCCGAGCTGTAAGAGTGCTCCCAGGCCCCGGCCGAGCGGTCGGCGAAGTGATACAGGAAAGCGTAGCGGTTCACGAGCAGTTGCCCGCCGAAGAAGCTCTGAGCGGCACTGAGCATTTTCTGCATGTAGCCCAGCAGGGGCTCGGCCTGTACCTTATCGGTAGCCGAGTAGCAATACAGGGCCACGTCGGCGTTGCCGAGCTTGGTGCTGGCCTCCGTGAGGCGGCCCAGCAGAATGGGCGAGTCCACGGCGTGGTCGTAGTCCTGGAGGTGGTAGTAGCCGTCCTTATCGGCCTGGAGCACCGAGCCGGCTTTCCAGCCGCTGGGGTACTCCAGCTTCAGGCGCAGAGGCTTGTCCTGCATGCCCTGGGGGTAGCCCAGCAGGGTTTGGCCGTTAAGCAGGGCGTGGTCGGTTTCCAGCGAGGAGCCGCACATGCGGTAAATGGTGTGCTCCTTAACGGGCGTATCCCATGTTTCGGCAATGGTGTAGCGGATTTCGCGGGTTTTCTCGGGCTGGCTGAGCTGCCACTGGTTGGTGCCGATCTGCTTGCTTTCCAGGGGCTTGCCTTTGTCGTCGAAAGCCTGAAAGTTGCTCACGAAGCGGCCCATGTCCATGACCTGGTAGGTGCCGGGCGCAGTGGCGGCAAACTGGTAAACGGCTTGTTCTTTCTTGAGTTTGGGCAGCTGCAGCTTCACCTGAAAGGCGTTGCTGTTGACGGCCGGGTCCATGCTCACGGTATAGGTCAGCTCGCGGGGGGCTTTGGCCAGCACGGGCGCGGCCAGGGCCAGCAGGGCGGCCACGGCAGCCGGACGGAAAAAGGAAGTCATCTGATACGGAAACAAGGGGTGAAAGTGGGCTACAGACGCGCGGCCGGGGCCACAGTTGCGTCGGCTGCCCGAAGCTAACGGTTTGCCGTAAACTACCGGGGTAGCCCGGCTCAACATAACCTCGCCGGCCTAATTCAGTACACCCCGGTATGCTCCGGCCGGAGTCCTCCTTTTTAGCCCCCTTTCCCCATGACCCATACCCCACCCCCCGACAATAACCCCACCCAACTGCTGCGCTACCGCCTGCAGATACCTTCCCTCACCGACGCCGACAGCATTGGGCAGGTCCGCCAGGTGCTGATGGGCCTGGGCCTGCTGGTTGACCGCATTGAGTCCGGCGAGGCGGAAGTTGCCGTAGCCTCGGCCCAGGACCCCGGCCGCGAAACCATGCAGCAGGCCCTGCAGGCCGCCGGATTTGCCGTGCAGGATATTACCGCCGAAAGCAGCTAGGCCGGGTGGCAGGAGCCGCACTTACGGACCTAACCGCTATATTTTGGCGGTAGTTGTTTTTCTTTTTGCTGCTGGTTATGTCCTCACTGCTTAAACTCCCTTTGGTTGTTATCCTGCTTACGGGCGCGGCGGTAGGCGCGCGGGCCCAAACTGGCCGGACCCTTACCGGGACCAGCAACGCCGAATACATCAGCCGCGAAATGGACAAAGGCCGGGGCCGGGGTGGTGCCGTAGTGACTACCGGCAGCCCGTATCTGCTACCTGCCTGGACCCAGGGCAACGTCCTGACTACGCGCGGGCGGGTGCCCCAGGCCTGGCTGAAGTACGACCTGGCCGAGGACGGCCGCTTGTTGTGGCGGCGGGCCCCTGCCGACTCCCTGGAGCTGTCGGCGGCCGACGTGCAGGAATTTTCCCTGGGCGACCCGGCCCAGGGCGGCCCGTTTGTGTTTCGGCAGTACCCGGCGGCGCAAAAGCTAAAGCGGGCTTCCCGCAATCCGTTTTTTGAGGTTCGCTACGATGCCGACCGCACCGGCCTGCTGCGGCAGCGCACCCGCATGCTGGTTCAGAAGGGCACCAGCCCGTCCTTGGCCACGCGGCCCAGCAACGTATGGCAGGAAACCACGGCCTACTACCTCAAGCAGCCCGACAATACCCTGCAGCCCATCCGGCTCAGCGAAAAGGCCGTTCTGGCGGCCCTGAGCCCAACCCACACGGCGGCCCTAACCCAGTATATAGCCCAGCAGCAGCTCGACCTGGCTCAGGAAGCCGACCTGATTAAGCTGCTTACTTACTACAATACCCTGTAAGCGGCAGGAGGGCCGGAGCGGAGGGGCACCTCTTCCGCTCCGGCCCTCCTGCCGGATATTCAGCCACCGGTCAGCTAATCCCAACAACCCGCTCCCTTGCTGCTGCCGGGGCAGGCCCGGGCCCTGATTGAACTGCAACAGCAGTTTCAACGTACTTTTGAACTCTGGGGCGCCAGCTGAAGTGACCCCCACCGTTCCTGTTTTTGGCTTAACTGTGTCCGACTTCCCTGCTTCTACGTCCTATTCTGCAGACGCGCGGAGCCTTACGCCCCCGGAAGACCTGCTGGAGGGCCTGCTAGCCGTGTCCTTAACGGGGGTGGCCCTCTACAAACCGGTTTACGCAAGGCCCGGCAGCCCGGAAATCATCGACTTTACGTTTGTCCTGCTCAACCCCAAGGCCCGGCAGATACTGGGCCTCACCGAGCTACCTACCCAAACCTACCTGCAGCTCTACCCCCATACCCTGGCTACGGGCGTGTTCGAGTTTCACTGCCAGGCCTTTGCCTCCGGCAGACAGCAGCAGTACAGCGTTAATTACCAGGGCGACGGGCTGGATAACTTCTTTCACCTGTCGGCCCGGCGCGTGGGCGAGGGCCTGCTGGTGAGCTTCACGGACACGGCCGAGCAGTCGAGAACGGCCGTGGAAGAAGCCCTGCGCGAAAGCCAGGCTCGGGAAAAAGCGGCGCGCGCCGAGGCCGAGACGCAACGCAACCAGCTGCACAGCCTGTTTATGCAGGCGCCGGCCATGATTACCATTTTTGAGGGGCCAGACCACGTTTTCCGGCTGGTAAACCCCTTGTATCAGGAGCTGGTGGGCACCCGACTGCTGCTGGGCAAGCCCATTCGGGAGGCCATGCCCGAGCTGGCCGGCCAACCTATTTTTGACCTGCTCGACGAGGTGTACCGCACCGGCGAAACTTTTCGGGCCACCGAAATGCAGGTGCAGCTTGACCACGACAATAGCGGCCGGCTGGGCGAGCGATACTACAATTTCATTTACCAAGCCACCCGCAGCCAGGCCGGAGAAGTAAACGGCATTCTGGTGTTTGCCTACGACGTAACTGAGCAGGTGCTGGCCCGCCAGCGGGTGGAGCATAGTGAGCGGCAGCTGAGCTATGCCAACGAGGAACTGGCGGCTACCAACGAAGAGCTGGCCGCCACGAACGAGGAACTGCTGGCGGCCAACCACGAAATCCTGATTAACACCTCGGAGCTGGAGCGCCGCGTGGCGGCTCGCACCAAGGAAGTGCTGCACGCCCAGGCCGATGCCGAGCGCCGGCGCGTCCGCCTCGAGCAGCTGTTTATGCAGGCGCCGGCAGCCATTTGTATTCTGCGCGGGCCGGAGCTGGTATTTGAGCTGGTGAACCCCGGCTACCAGGGGCTGTTCCCCGGGCGTGCGTTGCTGGGCCGGCCCATCCTGGAGGCGCTGCCGGAAATTGCCCGCCACCCGGTGTATCACACGTTCCGGCAGGTGTACGCAACGGGTGAAATGCACCAGGAGCTGGGCATGCTGATTCCGCTCAGCCACCCCGACGCCGACGCCCCCCGGGACCGGTACTTCAACTACATCCAGCAGCCCCGCTACAACGAGAACGGCCAGATCGATGGCGTCATCGTGTTTGCCTACGAAGTGACGGAGCTGGAGCAGGCCCGCCGTCAACTGGAGCAGAGCGAGCTGGGTTTCCGCACCCTGACCAATGCCATTTCCAACCTCGTCTGGACAACCAGCCCGGCTGGGCAGGCAGACTACTACAACGAGCAGTGGTACGCCTTTACCGGCAGCACCCCGGAGGAGGCGCTAGGCAAGGGCTGGACCCGGTACTTCCACCCCCAGGACTTGCCGTTCATGCTCCGGCAGTGGAACATCGCTCTTACCGAAGCAACCCCTTACCAGGTAGAGGCCCGGCTCCGGCGGGCCAATGGTACGTACCGCTGGTTTCTGGTGCGGGCCCTACCCCTGCACGATGAGCAGGGCCGGATAGTGCGCTGGTTTGGCACCAACACCGATATTCACGAGCAGAAAGAGCTGGCCGAGGCCCTGCAGCTGGCCAGTCGCAAGCTGGCTACCTCCAACAAAGAGCTACGGGCCGCCAACGAGCAGGCCCGGCTATCCAACCGCCAGCTGGAGCTCACCAACCAGCAGCTCACCCGCATCAACAGCGACTTGGACAACTTTGTGTACACGGCCTCGCACGACTTACAGCAGCCCGTGCACAACATGGCCGGCATCTTTGAGGAACTCAAGCGCACGGCTACTTTCCACGACCCCGAGGCGGAGCAGCTCATGCACATGTTCGAGGATGCCCTGGGGCAGATTCAGCGCACCATTCAGGGGCTGGCCCAGGTGGTGCAGGCCGAGCGGCAAACGCAGGGCGTACCCGCGGAGGTAGTGGCGCTGCTGCCGCTAACCCAAAGCGTGCTGCAAAGCATGCGCAACCAGATAACGGAGCAGCAGGCGCAGGTAGAGCTGGATTTTGCGGCCGTGCCGCAGCTGCTTTTCGGGCGGCTTAACCTGCAGAGCATCCTCTACAACCTAATCAGCAACGCCCTGAAGTACGCCCACCCCGACCGCCCCCCGGTGGTGCTGGTATCGGTTCGGCTTACGGCCGGGGGTAGCCCCCTGCTGCTGGTGCAGGACAATGGCCTGGGCATGGACTTATCGCGCTTCGGGCCCGAGCTGTTCAAGATGTTCCGCCGCTTCCATGACCACGTGCCCGGCTCCGGGCTGGGACTTTACCTCGTCAACCGCATTGTGCAGCAAGCCGGCGGGCACGTGGAGGTAAGCAGCACCCTGGGCACCGGCACCACCTTCCGGCTGCACCTGCCTGCCTCCCTGGTTCCGGCACTCTGACTTCCTGTGCCCACCCGAACCCCCTACACCACAACGGCCCCGCCAGATGGCGGGGCCGTTGTGGTGTAGGGGGTTCGGGTGGGCCGGCTATTTATCCTTAAGCGGGTCGTGGCCCCAGTTCATGAGCGAATAGCGCCAGCGGGAGGTTTCCACGTCTTTCTTGTCGTGGGGGCCCTGGGCCAGGTGGCGGCTGATGTAGCTGTGCACCTTGTGCATGTGCTCCTCGTCGGCGGAAGTGAGGTCGGCCTTTTTCTTGCGCAGAATCTCAATGATTTTCTCGCCGGAGTGGCGCCCGATGCTGGTGCCGTCGCCGCTGTCCTGGCCCACGGATTTCGACTCGTCGGTTTTCAGCCACTTTTCCAGCTCCGAAGCCGTCATATTGACTTCCTGCTTGAAGTCGGAGTAAATCGTTTCGTCGGAGGGGTCTGAGGGTTTGGTTGCCATAGCAGGGGTAGTAAAGATGAAAGAACAGGCGGCACCGTAGCGCCGTCAACTACCTTTAGCTCAACGTCAACTACCCGGCCCCCGTTGCCGGCGGGCCGTGCATAGTTTCGGTCAGTAGCCCGGGCGTGGGGCCGCTACCGCAGCGCCGACTCGTCTTCGTGGGAGCCGTCGGGGCGGGCCGGGGCGGGGCCGCCGTTGAGCAGGAACTCGCGCAGGCGGTTGACGTGCTGCTTGATTTCCTCCAGCTTTTCGGCCTGCTGCACGCTCCAGGCCCCGGTGCCGTGCGAGGCCATGCTGGTGAGCAGATTTTTGCGCTCCTCCATCATGCGCAGGGCCACCCACAGGGTTTCCTCCATGGCATCCTGCGACTTTTCCAGCAGGGCATCGGCCGTGAAGGAGTGCCCCGTGTGGCAGCGGTAGCGCAGCACGCTGCCGTGGTTGAGCTCCCACAGAGCCCCGCCGCAGTCGGGGCAGGTGATGGGCACTTGCTGCCCCAGCTTGCGAACATCCTCTATGTTTCCCACGATACGTTCGGCAATAGCCGCTTCTACTTTCAGGTCCTCAGGGATGAAAGCCGAGCCCGGCGCAGGCGTGGGTATGCCCACTAGCTCCTGCAGCACCCGCCCCATCATGTCAATGGGTAGCACGTAATCAACCTCCACGTTGCGCATAGCGCTTTCCGGCATGCTGGGGTATTCGGCATCGGCCGGGTCCTGCACCAGGGCCACGCCCCCGCAGCGCTTAATAAAGTCTAGGCCGGCCGTGCCGTCGTGGAGCATGCCCGTGAGCACCACCCCTACCACGTTGGGCCCGAAAGCCACGGCCGCCGAGCGGAACAGGGCGTCGGCGGCGGGGCGGTAATTATTTTCCCGCGGCCCCTTGGTTACCAGCACCTGGGTTTCTTTTACCAGCAGGTGGCGGTCGGGCGGGGCCAGGTACAGGGTGCCAGCCTGCAGGGTTTCCTCGTGCCGGGCCAGGGTGCAGCGCAGGCCGCTGTGCTGACTGAGGCGTTCCACCAGGGGCTCACCCGAGGAATCGGGGGCCAGGTGCTGCACCACCAGCACGGCGGCCGGCAGCGTGGCCGGCAACTGCTCCACCAGGCGCGTGAGGGCCAGCATACCACCGGCGGAGGTTCCAATAACAATGACGTGGGAGGGAGTTGGCACAGTAAAAAAAGTAAATCGGTGGAAACCCTGGCAGAAACTCCCCAAGCTACGGGGTTACTACGTGCCTGGGCCGGGCCAAGTATATGGTTGAGCTTTAGTTTTTCGGGAAAAACCCGTGTCTTGCGCTTGCCAACCGCACTGGTACAATCCTTTTACTTTTGTAGCCAGAGCCCCTGCAGAGCCCCACCCGGCCAGCCGCTCCCGCGCCGTTGCGGCCTTTTGCTTTACCATCCATGACTCCTGATTTTACCCCATTGGCTCCCGACCACGCGGAAAGCCTCCCCCTGCCGGATGGCCCCGGCGCGGAAGCGGCCGCCCACCCGGTGGAAGCTTCGCCCAAGCCCCACTCGGGCAAAGGCACCCAGCCTGCTTCCGAGAAGTTTCCCATCGTGACGCTGGGCGGCTCGGCGGGCTCTTTCGAGGCCTTGGAGCGGTTTTTTACCCACCTCACTCCGCATTCGGGGATGGCCTTCGTGGTGGTTACCCACTTGCCGCCCTCCCAGCCCAGCGAGCTGCCCGCCGTGCTGCAGCGCTTTACAGCCATGCCCGTGGCGGAGGCAGAGGACGGGATAAAGGTGCGGCCCAACCACGTGTATGTAATTCCGCCCGACCGGGACCTGAGCCTGCTGCACGGTACCCTCTACCTGCTGCAGCCCACGCAGGCGCCCAACCGGCGCATGCCCATCGACTTTTTCCTGCAGAGCCTGGCCAAGGACGCGCGCGAGCGTGGCATCTGCGTGATTCTTTCGGGCCTGGGCGCCGACGGCAGCATTGGCCTGAAGCTGGTGATGGAAAACTTCGGGATGGTGATGGTGCAGGACCCCGCCACGGCCCTGTTCGACTCCATGCCGCGGGCGGCCCTGGCCACCGAGTTTGTGGACTTTGTGCTGGCCCCGGAGTTGATGCCGGCCAAGCTGCTGGACTACGTGGACCGCCCCCCCCTGGCCCGCCCCGTGCGCGAGCAGGAGGAATCGGCGGCCAAACCGGCCCACGCCCTGCAGAAAATCTTCCTGCTCATCCGCCAGCAAACCGGCCACGATTTCAGCTACTACAAGCGCAACACGGTATTCCGGCGCATCGAGCGGCGTATGAACTCCCACCAAATCAAGGAGTTTACTGCCTACGTGCGCTACCTCCAGGAAAACCCCCAGGAGGTGGAGCAGCTGTTCAGGGAGCTGCTGATTGGGGTCACGAAGTTTTTCCGCGACCAGGAGGCCTTCGAGAGCCTGAAAACCCACCTGCGCCCCGTCATTCAGGCCAAGCCCACCGACGGCACCATCCGGGTGTGGGCCCCGGGCTGCTCTACCGGCGAGGAGGCTTACTCCCTGGCCATGACCCTGCTGGAGCTGCTCGATGAGGTGGACAACGCCCGCTACCTTAAGCTGCAGATTTTCGCGACGGATATTTCGGCCGAAGGCATCGACTCGGCGCGGATGGGCCTCTACACCGAGAACATCATGGGCGACGTGAGCCCGGAGCGGCTGCGGCGCTTTTTCCATAAGACGGACGGACACTACCAGATCCGGAAGGAAGTGCGCGACGTGGTGGTGTACGCCCTGCACAACATCAATAAGGATGCACCCTTTACCAAGCTGGACCTGCTCTGCTGCCGCAACCTGCTGATTTACCTCTCGGCCGAGCTGCAGAAAAACCTGATGCCGGTGTTTCACTACGCCATCAACCCCGGCGGTTTGCTGTTTCTGGGGCCTAGTGAAAACCTGACCTCCTTCCAGGATTTGTTTCAGCCCCTGGACGTAAAATGGAAGATTTCGCGCCGCACCGAAACGGCTTCTTCTCTTCCGCGCCTGGTTAATTTTCCCTTTGCTATGTCGCGGCAGCACTTGCCTTCGCCGCACCCTTCTGTTGCTATGTCTACTACCATTACGGGTCGCCGCGACGGGGGGCCTTTTGCCGCTCAGGTGCAAAAAACGCTGCTCGCCACCTACGCGCCCCCGGCCGTGGTTATCAACCCCAAGGGCGAGATTCTGTACGTGCACGGCCGCACGGGCAAATACCTGGAGCCCGCCCCCGGCCTGAGCGGCATGAACCTCTTTGATATGGCCCGCGAGGATTTGAGCTTCGAGTTGAGCGGGGCCGTGCACCGGGCCACCCAAACCCGCCAGAGCGTGGTGCTGGACCAGGTGCGGGTGAAAACCGAAGGGGGCCAGCAGCTGCTCCGCCTCACGGTGAAGTACCTGGAGGAGCCCGACACCCTGACCGGGTTGCTGCTGGTGGCCTTCGAGGACCAGCCCACCCCGCGCAAGGTGCGCCTGGGCAAGGGCACCCCGGGCAGCGACCTGAGCCGCGACGCAGTAGTCACGGCCCTCGACAAAGAGCTGCAGTACACCAAGCACCGCCTTCAGACCACCATTGAGGAAATGGAAAGCTCCCTGGAGGAGCTGAAAAGCACCAACGAGGAGTTGCAGTCGGCCAACGAGGAGCTGCAGAGCACCAACGAGGAGGCCATGACCAACAAGGAGGAAATGCAGAGCCTGAACGAGGAGCTGATGACCCTGAACATGCAGTACCTGGCCAAAACCGACGAGTTGTCGCAGGCGGCCAACGACATGAAGAACCTGCTGGACGCCACCGAAATTGCCATTATCTTTCTGGATAATAGCATGAACATCAAGCGGTTCACCCCTCCGGTCAGCCGCATTGTGCACCTGATGCCCGCCGATGTGGGCCGCCCGCTCAGCCACTTTGCCGCCAACCTGCGCTACCAGCACCTGCTCCGCGACGTGCAGCAGGTGCTCGACCGCCTGACCAGCGTGGAAACCAATATTCAGGCTACCTCCGGCGAGTGGTACACCATGCGCATCCTACCCTACCGCACCCTCGACAACTACATCAACGGGGCCGTGATTACGTTTACGGAAGTGACGGGCCTGAAAAAGCTGGAAGCCGAGCTGCAGGAAAGCGTGCAGATGGCCGCCAGCCTGAAGGAAACCGTGCGCCAGCCCGTGGTGGTGCTCAACGCCGACCTGAATGTGGTGTTCGTGAACCACTCTTTCGCCCAGATTTTCGGGGCCACGATGGCCGAGCTGCAGGGCGCCTCGCTGACGGTGCTGGCCAGCGGGGCCCTGAACCAGCTGCCGCTGCTGGAGCCCCTGCGCCAGCTGCTCACCGCCGACCCTGACGACGAGGCCCCGGAGTTTGACCAGCTGCCGCTGGAAGTAGCTCAGCCGGCCCAGCCCTCCCGCCAGATGGTGTTTTACGGGCGCCGCCTGCTCTACGAAGGCCAGCGTACCGGCCGGGTGCTGCTGGGCATTGAGAGGGTGGAGCCCCTGGGACCCGACTCAACCCGGCTGTAACGCCCGGTTGAGCTGGCCATACGTGTTCAGGGCAACGCAGGGGCGGCGGGGCAGCAAGCGCCGGTGGCAGGCAAGGCAGTGTCTTTTCTTAGGTTTCAGAACGCATGAGTGAGTCAGAAAACGAGCCGACCCCGGGTACCAGCCGCACGGAGGCGGCCATGCGGGAGCTGCGCCTGCGGGCCGAGCGGCGCCAGCGCGTAACCAGCAGCCTACCGCCCGGTACGCCCGCCACCGTGCAGCAGCTGGTGCAGGAGCTGCAGGTGCACCAGATTGAGCTGGAAATGCAGTACGAGGAGCTGCTGACGGCCCAGGCCGAAATGGAAAGCAGCCGCAACCAGTACGCCGACCTCTATGAGTTTGCCCCGGTGGGCTATTGCACCCTCACACCCCAGGGCGAGATTGAGCAGCTCAACCTGCGGGCCAGCCAGCTGCTGGGCGTGCCGCGCCAGCACGCCGTGGGCCGCCGCCTGGCCGTGTACGTGGCTCCCCACTTCCGGGCAGAGCTGGCCACCTACCTGGAGGCCCTAACCCAGCTTACCCAGCCCCCGCCGGTTTTCGTGCAGCTGCTGACGGCCCCGCACGCGCCCCAGCAGGTGCGCCTAGAGGGCACCCTGGCCGCCGGCCCTACCCCCGCCGGCCCGCCCAGCCTGCGCCTGGCCCTGATTGACGTGACGGAGCAGCACCAGGCCCGCCTGGCCCTGGAGCGCAGCGAGCAGCGGTTCCGCATTCTGTTTGAGCGCAACCAGGATGGTATGTTGCTCCTGCGCGACAACCACTTTCTAGACTGCAACGAGGCCGCCCTGCGCCTGCTGGGCCTGCGCACCAAGGAAGACCTGCTGGGCCGGCACGCCGCGGCCTTCTCGCCGGAAAAGCAGCCCAACGGCCAATTTTCGATGCTGCAGGCCAACGCCTACTGGGACGAGACCCTGCGCCGGGGCTTCTGCCGCTTTGAGTGGTGCCGCCTGCGCAGTACCGGCGAGGAGTTCTGGGAAGACATCCTGCTCACCACCATCCTCGACCCCAAAAGCGACACGCCGCTGGTGCTCGCCACCTGGCGCGACATCACCCAGGAAAAACAGGCGGCCATTCGCATCCGGGAAAACGAAGACCGGCTCCGCATGGCCCTCAGCGCCTCCGAAACCGGCGTCTGGACCATTGACTACGCCACCGACCAGGTGTACTGGGACTTACGCTCCCAAACCATTTTCGGCCGGCCCTTTGACCCGCGCCCTACCCCCTTCCAGGTTGTCAGGGATGCCATTCACCCCGCCGACCTTGCCTGCGTTACCGAGGCCCTGCAGCGCTCGGCGCGGGAGCAGGCCCCCTTCGACCTGGAGCACCGCATTGTGTGGCCCGACGGCACGGTACGTCACGTATCGGCCGTAGGCAAAATCGTGCAGAGCACGCCCGGCCAGCCGGGGCGCTTTGTGGGGCTCATGCGCGATATTACCCAGCGCCGCGAGGCCGAGGAGGAGCTAAACTACAAAACCCAGCTGCTGGAGCACATTCTGGTGCATCTGCCCGTTATTCTGAGTCGGCTGGCGGCGGATGGCACGTGCCTGGAGGTAGTGGGCCACGGCCTGCGCCGCCTCCATGTGCAGGACAATGAGCTGGTGGGCCGCAGCGTGTTTGAGGTGTTTCCGTCCCTGACGGAGCCCACCCGCCGCCTGCTGGCCGGCGAGCAGGTAGCCTTTCTGGATGTAGCCGCACTCGGCGGCCAGACGCTGTACTACCAGAACTACGGGTTCTTCGATGCGCAGCGCCAGCAGGCCGTGCTGTTTGCCATTGATGTAACAGAGGCCGAGCAAGGCCGTGTGCAGCTGCAAGCCGAAAAGGAATTCACCCAGAGCCTGCTTAATAACACCGTGGACTGCGTGGTAGCCCTGGATACGGACCTGCGCATCACGGCCTGGAACGCCCGCATGGTGGCCCTGGCCGGCGTGCCCGAGGCCGCGGCTCTGGGGCGTTTCTTTGCCGAGGCGCACCCCAGCCTGGGCCTGATTCCGGAGGTAGTAGCCCGCGTCCGGCAGGCCCTGGCCGGCGAGGCCTCGGCCCTGCTGAACTGGACCGGCCCCAGCGGCACGCTCACCCTCGACCTCAACTTTGTGCCCCTGCGCCACCAGGAAGCCGTTACGGGCGTGCTGGTAGTCGGCCGCGACGTGACGGAACGTAACCACATGCTGGCCGAGGCCACCCGCCTGAAGCTACGCCAGCAGCAGGAGGTGCTTTCGGCCATCCTGACCACCCAGGAGGAGGAGCGCCGCCGCATTTCCGAAAGCCTGCACAACGGGGTGGGCCAGTTGCTGTACGCCACCCGCCTCACCCTCGATACCCTGCCGCCTTCGGAGCAGCTGCGTACCTGCCAGCAGCTGCTCAGCGACGCCATCCGCTCCACCCGCGCCATTTCCTTTGAGCTCACGCCCAGCATCCTGGAAGACTTCGGGCTGGAGCTGGCCCTGCGCGAGCTAGTCAAGCGCATTCCGCCCCAGGCCCTGACCATCGACCTGAATCTTTCGGGCCTGGAGGCTGCCCTGCCCCGCCCCCTGGAAACCACCGTGTACCGCAGCGTGCAAGAGCTGCTCAACAACGTGATAAAGCACGCCCAGGCCCGGGAGGTATTTGTGCAGGTGGCCCGCGAAGACGGCATGCTGCACGTAAGCGTGGAAGACGATGGCGTGGGCGTGGAGGACACCAGCGAGGCCGGGCCGGGCAACGGCATCGGGCTGGCGGGTATTCGCACGCGGGTGGGGCTGCTGGGCGGCACCTTCACGCTGCAATCCAGGCCCGGGCGGGGCACTAGCATTACGCTTACTTTCCCGGTAACGGGCTAGTTTCCTACCCCTCGTAAGCACAGCACCCCCTGCCGCACCAAGTGCGGCAGGGGGTGCTTCTATAACACGAATGGGTGCGCGCTGAAACTACTTCTCGCTGGGCTTGGCCTGCTGGTGCAGGTTGGCGGCCACCAAGCTGTCGGGGATGATGTTGCTGACGGCTACCTGCACTTTGTTCATGAAGCCGGAAACCACCTTGTCTTTGCCGGCTTTCAGGGCTTCGTAGCCGTCCTTGGCTACGTCGGCGGGGTCGGCGCGGTGGCCTTCCTTTACCAGCTTGGCCTCGGTCATGTCGGCTTTGTTAAAGAAATCGGTGTCGGTAACGCCGGGCAGCAGGGCCGTAATGGTCACGTTGGTTTCCTTGGTTTCCTCCCGGATGGCTTCCGTGAACGAGGTAACAAAGGCCTTGGTGCCGTGGTACACCGACTGCAGCGGGCCCGGCAGCTCCCCCCCAATAGAGGACACCTGCAGAATTTTGCCCTGGTTGCGGACTACCATTTCCTGCAGGAATTTCTTGGTAAGCACCACGTAGGCCCCAATGTTGAGCTGAATAATATCCAGCTCCCGGTTGATGTCGGTTTCAATGAACTCGCCGTACTGGCCCTGGCCGGCGTTGTTCACCAGCACCTCTATCTGCAGGTCTTTAGCCTTCACGGCCTCGTACACCGCAAAGGGAGCCTCGCGCTGAAACAGGTCCTGGGCAATGGTTTCTACTTCTACGCCGTACTGCTGGCGCAGCTCGGTGGCTGTTTGCTCCAGCTCCTGCGTGCTGCGCGCCACCAGCACCAGGTTGTAGTGGTCCTGGGCCAGCAGCTTAGCCAGCTCATAGCCAATGCCGTTGGTGGCGCCCGTTACCAGGGCGTAGGATGAGGTGGTCGTCATAGTGGGGGGGGGCAGAAGTGAAGTGGGCAATAAGGTTTCGCTCGGTGCCATTTTACGAGCTCACGGCAAGGCAGTTAGCGAATCCCCCGATTATGTACGTTCTGGTTCAGCTGCGGGGGGCGGCAGCATACGGAGCGTAAAAATCGGGGTTTTCGCGGGGGCGAAATCCGTATAAACCCGGGAGCTAAAGGCCTGGGTAGCCCGTTTAGGCACCTATCAGCTTCGGGCACCTGCCCCATCCATTCGCCCTCCTTGCCCCGTATGCCTATTCCTACCCCTCTACCTGATCTGCAGCTTCATCTGGTGCCGGCCGGCCGCCGCCTGGAGTTTACCACGAAGGCGGGCTGCTTTGCCTTCGTGTACCGCCGCTGCCAGCAGGAAGACTGGCAGTGCGTGGCCTGCAACGCGCGCAGCCCCTTTCTCGACATGGCTGTTCTGCCGCCCGGCGCGGCCCCGCAGTACGTGGTTCGCTACCACAATGCGGCCGGCGCGCCCCTGGGCGCTACGGCCATGGTGCAGTCTCACCCGGTAGCCATGCCCGTCCGCACCAGCTGGATCAACCTCTAAAAGCAGCTTCCCAGCGGGCGGGCCTGCTACCCCCTGCCCGCCCGGTAACGCTTCTGCGGCCCCCCCGGCCGGCCCGGGGTGCAGCGGGAGGCAGCACCAACGCGAAGCGCCTGCGTTACGTACCCAAGAGCGCGCGGCCTGCCGTTGTGGTCTGCTTTATACTCCATGCCTGAACCTGATATCCTGCTTATTGGGGGTGGCGCGGCCGGCTTACTGGCGGCCCGCACCCTGGCCCGCGCCGGGCGTCGGGTGCTGCTACTGGAAGGCCGTAACCGCCTGGGCGGACGCATTGATACATCCCGGGAGGGTGGCTTTGCGCAGCCGGCCGAAGGTGGGGCTGAGTTTCTGCACGGCGACGTACCGCTCACGCGCCAGCTGCTCGCGGAGGCCGGTATGGCCTGCCACGATACAGCCGGCACCACCTACGCGGTGGAAGCGGGCCGCGCCCGGCCCACCGCGTCCTTCTTCGACGACATGCCCCTGCTGCTGGAAAAACTCCGCGAGCTTCCGCACGACGTGGACCTGAACTCCTTTCTGGTCCGCTACTTTCCCGGGCAGGAGCACCGCACCCTGCGCGAGCAGGTACGGCGCTTTGCCGAAGGCTACGACGCGGCCGATGCCAGCCGGGCCAGCACCTTTGCCCTGCGCGAAGAGTGGAGCGGCACCGGGGCCGAAGACTCGCCCCGGCCGGAGGGGGGCTACGGTCGTCTGGTAGCGTGGCTGGGCCAGCAGGCGCAAGCCGCCGGGGCGGTCATTCAGCTGAACACTGTAGTAACCGAAATTCATTGGCAGCCGGGCCAGGTACGTGCGCGCTGCGCCGATGGAAAGCTGGTGCAGGCCCGCCAAGTGCTGCTTACCGTGCCCCTGGGCGTGCTGCAGGCCCAGCCCGGGCAGGAGGGCTACCTGCACCTGAAGCCCGAGCTACCCCAGCACCGGGCGGCCGCGCAGGCCCTGGGGTTTGGTCCCGTTATTAAGGTGCTGCTGGAGTTTGATGCGCCCCTCTGGCAGCAGGCGGCTCCGCTGCTGGCGCAGCCCCTGCCCAACCTCGACTTCCTTTTCTCCGATGCCCCGATTCCGACCTGGTGGACCCAGCTCCCGGACCCGCGCCCGGTCCTGACGGGCTGGCTGGCCGGTCCGGCGGCCCACCGGCGCCGCCACACCCCCGACGCGGAGCTGCTGGCCGAAGCGCTGGACTCCGTGGCCTACCTGCTGGGCACTACCCCGGCTTTCCTGCGGGAGCACCTGCGGGCCCACCGCGTCGTGAACTGGGCCGCCGATCCGCTGGCGCGCGGAGCCTACTCCTACTCGGCCCTGCACGCGGCGGCTCACCGCGCCACCCTGGCTACTCCCGTGGCCGACACGTTGTTTTTTGCAGGGGAAGGCGTGTATCATGGCCCGTACATTGGCACGGTGGAGGCCGCTCTGGTCAGCGGAGCGGCGGCGGCCCGGCAGTTGCTGCGCTGACCAGAGCGGCTGGAAGCCGCCCGTCATTCCACCACCACAAGCAGGCGGAGAAGCTACGGCCGCCAAACCTGCTTCCCCGCCTGGGTTGCCCTAGCAGGCAACGTGTGGTAGGCCCTGGCTTACAGCAGGCCCACGCCCGTGCCCGCCAGCTCGGCCCGCACGGCTTCCGGCCAAATGCTCACCTGCACCTGCCCGATGTGCGCTTTGCGCAGCATAAACATACACACCCGGCTTTGCCCAATGCCGCCACCAATGCTCTGGGGAAGCTCATCCTGAAGCAGACGCGAGTGGAACGACAGCGCCTGCCGGTCTTGGCAGCCGCGCAGGGCCAGCTGGCGCACCAGCGCCTGCTTATCCACCCGGATACCCATCGACGATACTTCGAAGGAGGTTTCCAGCACCGGGTGCCAGAGCAGAATGTCGCCGTTGAGGCCGCGGTAGCCGCCCTCCGTTTCCGTGCTCCAGTCGTCGTAGTCGGGGGCACGGCCGTCGTGGGGCTCGCCGTGGCTGAGCTCGTGGCCGATGCCCATCAGGAATACGGCGCCGTACTGCTTTACGGCCGCATGCTCCCGCTCCTTGGGCGTCAGGGCCGGGTACTGCTGCAGCAAATCTTCGGTGTGCAGGAAGGTAATTTTTCCGGGCAGCATCGGGGTGATTTCCGGGTACTCGGCGCTAACGCGGGCCTCAGTGGTTTTCAGCGCTTCGTAAATGCGCTCCACGGTGGCTTTCAGAAACGCCGGGGTGCGCTGCTCGGGGGTAATGTGCTTTTCCCAGTCCCACTGGTCCACGTAAATAGAATGAATGGGCGAGTAGTCCTCGTCGGGGCGCAGGGCGCGCATGTCGGTTAGCAGCCCGCGGCCGGCCTCAATGCCCAGCTCCTGCAGGCGCACCCGCTTCCATTTGGCCAGGGAGTGCACCACCACCGCGCGGCGCTCATCCAGGGCCTTAATGGGGAAGCCCACCGGGCGCTCAATGCCGTTCAGGTCATCGTTGATACCGGTACCGTCCAGAACGGCAATCGGCGCCGACACTTTGCTGAGCTGCAGCCGGGTGCTGAGTTCTTTGGCAAAGGTTTCTTTTACGAAGCTGATGGCTTCCTCCGTTTTCAATAATTCCTGCGCGGTCATGAGAAGTGCGTTTAGGTGTTTGGGAAATGATTTTTGTTTTGAAAAGGCACACGAATTCCCCTCTCCCGGCGGGGAGTTTTTTTTGGAATTCCGGAAATTAGTTGTGCGCAGGATACCCGGTTTCACTCTGGCCGCTCTGGGGAACAGAATCGGACTGCAGGCACAAAAAAAGCCTTCCGTGGCAGCGGAAGGCTTTGAAAGAAAATCAGTTACTGATTATTCATTTTTCCAAAGGAGCAATAGCCTTCCAGTCTCGAATAAGAGTATTATTCGAGTTATTATTCTGGAGATTATTGCGGAAATGACGCATTTGCAAAGTCAGTTTTTCGTCAGATATACTACAAGTATAACCGACGTTAAGTATTTATCCTACTTAATCCGCTAATTAATTTATCAGGTGGTTTTCTGGTCGTTTCCTGTCAGGAGTTCCGGCTACCGCTGTAGCAGGCGTCTGGCCCCCGGCTGAACCGGGTGGGTAGCGGCTAATCAAGCGCAGCCGCCGCCAAGACAGTACGCGCCCCCCCTCCACTGAGTTCAGCAATGAGAGAGACGGAAACCCGCCGCGAAGCGCCGGGTCCGGCTTTAGTCCACCCCGTTCAGGGCGTCGCGCACTTCGCGCACGGCCTGCACTACCGACAGCGGTACCGGCGTTTCGGGCTGCAGCAGCTTCAGCAGGCGCAGGTACTTGGCGCGCCCTTCGTTGCGTAGCAGGGGCGGCACCTCGTACACGAACACTTTGAAGGGCTCCACCTTCTGCACCCCAATCAGCAGGAAACGGTCGGCGTGCAGCGCGTCGGCGTAGAAGGCGGCCTGCCGGTCGTAGTCGTACTGGGTGCACTGCTCCACAAAGTGGTTATGGTCGCGGGCCATGGTGGTTTTGAAATCCACGATGGTGTAGGGCTGCCCGGGCTGGTTTACCACCAGATCGGCGCGCAGCTTGCAGAGCGTGTCCGTAACGGGCTCCGTGAAAATACAGCTGGGCTCGGGAATACCGGCCTCCAGCAGGGCGTTTACCTCGGGGTGCAGCTTCACGCCGTCCACCATCCACCAGATCAGGGTGTCGTTGATGCCGGGCTGCCCGGGCTCATACAGATTCGGCTCCAGCAGGGCCGTATGGAAGGCCGTGCCCAGGCCCAGGGCCCCGCCTACGCTGGTATGGGGGCGGGGGGCGCGGCCGTTAAGCGCGTCGCGCAGGCGCGAGAGGTCGGAGTTGGCAATGGCCGGCAGGGCGCGGTAGTCATCGTAGGGGATGCGCAGCAGATCGGGGCGGGCGGGCAGGGTAGTAGTGGAATCAGTCACGCAGAAGGAACAGCGGAGCCCGCAAAAAGGCTCCGAAAAAGAACAAAGCAGGGTTTAAGAGAGGGAGTATAAACATTTTTTGGCAGACTCGCCCCGGGAGTTCCCAGGCCTTCAATCCCGAGGTGGGGGTAGAAAAGCCGCAGGGTGCCGGAGGCAGGCAGAAACGGCAGGCAAGAACTACCTCTCTCCCCGGGCCTGGGGCCAAGCCCCACGCCCCATGGCAACGACCACCACAATGGTAGGGCGCACTGCTTCGGTACGCCTATCAGGCAGAACTCACGAACGGCTTTCAGCCATTGGGACGGGGCTGGAGCAGCTTGGCAATCAGGCCGGTCCAGCCGGTTTGGTGACTGGCCCCGAGGCCCTGCCCCGTGTCGCCGTGGAAGTACTCGTGAAAAAGCAGGTAGTCCCGGAAGTGCGGGTCCTGCTGCAGCTGCTGGCTGGGGCCGAAGCAGGGCCGTCGGCCATTGGCGTCGCGCAGAAACAGCCGGGTGAGGCGCTCCGTCAGGGCCTGCGAAATTTCCAGCAGCGTGCTGTAGTGGCCCGAGCCGGTAGGGTATTCCACCTTGAAATCGGGGCCGTAGTAATGGTAGAAGCGCTGCAATGACTCCACGAGCAGGAAGTTCATGGGCATCCAGAGGGGGCCACGCCAGTTGCTGTTCCCGCCGAACAGGGAGGTAGTCGATTCGCCGGGCTGGTAATCGACCACGGCTGCGTCGTGGCCTTCGCGCTCAAACACAAACGGATGCTGCAGGTGGTAGCGCGAAAGGGCCCGCACCCCGTATTCCGACAGAAATTCGGCCTCATCCAGGGCGCGGCGGAGCAGCTTCTTCATGCGGTGCCCGCGCAGCAAGGAAAGCAGGTGACTCTGGCCCTTGCCGGGCTCCTGCCACCGCGACACGAGGGCCGCGAGCTGAGGCCGGTGGTCCAGAAACCAGTTCAGGCGGTACACGAAGCGGGGCATCAGCTGGAGAGTGTCCTCATCCAGCACCTCCACGGCAAACAGCGGAATCAGGCCCACCATAGACCGCACGCGCAAGGGTAGGCGACCGTGCTCCGGGGTGTGCAGCATATCGTAGTAGAAGCCGTCTTCCTCGTCCCACATATCAATCTGCTCATCGGCCAGGTTGGTCATGGCGTGGGCAATGTAGAGGAAGTGCTCGAAGAACTTGCTGGCCATATCCTGGTACACGGGGTTGTGGCGGGCCAGCTCCAGGGCCATGCGCATCATATTCAGGGCAAACATGGCCATCCAGGCCGTGCCATCGGCCTGCTCAATGTAGGCGCCATCGGGCAGCGGGGCACTCCTGTCAAACACCCCAATGTTATCCAGGCCCAGAAAGCCGCCCTCGAACACATTGCGGTTGTTACGGTCCTTGCGGTTTACCCACCAAGTGAAGTTGAGCAGCAGGCGGTGGAACACGCTTTCCAGAAACGCGGTGTCGCCCTGGCCGCCGCGCTGCTTTTTGTCCATTTTGTACACGCGCCAGGTGGCCCAGGCGTGCACGGGCGGGTTCACGTCGGAGAAGTTCCACTCGTAGGCCGGCAGCTGGCCGTTGGGGTGCATATACCAGTCTTGGCAAAGCAGCTGCAGCTGCTTCTTGGCAAACTCGGCATCGACCATGGCCAGCGGCAGGCAGTGGAAGGCTAGGTCCCAGGCCGCGTACCAGGGGTACTCCCACTTGTCGGGCATGGAAATGATGTCGGCGTTGTTGAGGTGGCCCCAGGCGTGGTTGCGGTTGCGCAGCCGTTCGGCCGGCGGGCGCGGCAAAGCGGGGTCACCCTGTAGCCACTCCGCCACATCGTAGTAATAGAACTGCTTGCTCCAGAGCATGCCGGCCAGCGCCTGGCGCTGTACGTTGCGGGCGTCGGGGTTGGTCAGGCCGGTTTGCAGCTGCTCGTAGAACTCATCGGCCTCGGCCTGGCGCTGCTGCAGCAGGGTAGCAAAATCAGCGAAGGGAGCGGCCAAACCGGGGGCGGCCAGCCGCAGCCGCACCACCCGGCTCTGCTGGGCCGGTATGGTCAGCTGGTAGTGGGCGGCGGCGCGGGTGCCTTCCTGGCTGGGGTTCACGGCGGTTTGGCTGCCGTGCAGGAGGTAGTCGTTGATGCCGTCTTTGCAGTAGGCGCTGGCGTTGGGGGTACCGTAGAGGCGCTGAGTATTGGTTTCGTTGTCGCAGAAAAGCAAGTCCGGACCGTGGCCCTCCACCTGGTCGCAGTACAGCTGCAGGGCCGGCAGTTTCTGGTGCTCCACCTGAATATGGCCGGCGTCGGTGCCTTTGAGCTGAGGCTTGTAGTCATCGTAGCCCCAGGCCCAGGTGTTACGAAACCACAGGTGGGGTAGCACATGCAGCGGCGCGGCCTGGAGGCCCCGGTTGTGCACCGTTATCTGCAACAGCAGGTCGTCGGGGCCGGCCTTAGCGTACTCCAGAAAGATGTCGAAGTAGCGGTTTTCGTGGAAGATGCAGGTATCCAGCAGCTCAAACTCGGGCTTGAGGCGGCTGCGGCGGGCATTTTCCTGCACCAGCCACGCGTAGGGGTAGGCGTGCTGCGGATACTTGTACAGCATGCGCATATAGGAGTGCGTGGGGGTGCTGTCGAGGTAGTAGTACAGCTCCTTCACGTCCTCGCCGTGGTTGCCCTCCGGCCCACTCAGCCCAAACAGCCGCTCCTTGAGTATGGGGTCGTGCCCGTTCCAGAATGCCGGCGCCAGGCACAGCAGCTGCTGGTTGTCCGAGACGCCGCCAATGGCGTCTTCGCCCCAGCGGTAGGCCTTGCTGCGGGCCATGTCGTGGGTGAGGTACGTCCAGGCATTGCCTTCGGCCGAGTAATCTTCGCGCACGGTACCCCACTGCCGCTCCGATACGTAGGGCCCAAAGCGGTACCAGGCCGCCTCACCCTCCTGCGCCTGCTGCTGCCGTTGTTGTTCCTGAGTCATAAGGGGGTAGCGGGCCCGCGGTGAGGTAGTTTCATCCGCCGCGGGCCCGTAGAGGTAGCTGATTTAACCCGAATTACGCATCAGGCTCCGGGTTGCTCCGGAGCCAGGCCCCTAGTCAACCATTATCCGCAAAGCCCGGATACAGGGTCATCCCACCGTCGGCGAAAATGGTGGTGCCGGTTACGTAGTCCGCCTCATCCGAGGCCAGCCACACGGCTACTTTCCCGATGTCGTCGGTTTCGCCTATGCGGCCGTACGGAATTAGGGTCAGCAGTTTTTCGGCCGCTTCCGGGGTTTCCCAGGCTTCGTTGTTGATGGGGGTTTTGATGGCGCCGGGCCCGATGCTGTTCACCCGGATTTTGTGCGGGGCCAGCTCCTGGGCCATGCTTTTCATCAGCTGCATAATGCCGCCCTTGCTGGTGGCGTAGTTGACGTGGCCGGCCCACGGAATCACCTCGTGCACCGAGCTCATGCAGATGATTTTGCCCGTGGCCCTGGATATTTCCGGCTGCGGGCCCCGGCGCACAAACTCGCGGGCGGCCTCGCGGGCGCACAGAAACTGCCCGGTCAGGTTCACGTCAATCACCTTTTGCCACTGCTCCAGGGTCATTTCCAGGAAGGTGGCATCCTGCTGAATGCCGGAGTTGTTTACCAGGATGTGCAGGGTCTGGAACTGCTCCCGAATCTGGGCGAACATGGCCAGCACTTCATCTTCCTTGCTGACGTCGGCCTTCACGGCCACAGCCTTGCCGCCGGCTTTTTCAATGTCGGCCACCACGGCCTTGGCTTCCTCGGCGCTGTGGGCATAGTTAACCACAACCGTGGCACCTTCGGCCGCCATGGCCTTGGCTACCCCCGCCCCGATGCCGGAGCTACCGCCCGTAACAAGGGCCACCTGGTGTTGAAGACGCTGCGAAGAAGGAGTGTTTGCCATATAGCTCGAAGGAGAAGGTCAGTGGAACATCTCCTTTTTAGACTGGCAAACGGCCGCTTTAGTTACACGAATATGCAGGGGGTAGGGCGGCTTGCCTTTTGGGAAGACGGTCAGGAAAAGGGGCGTGTCAGGCTTGATCAAGTGTCCGCGCAGCCGAAGTGTCTCTACCGCTGGCTACTCCCTGGAAGCGCACTCAACGAAGCGGTAAAGATGCTTTGTCTGCGCGGACGCCAGATCAAGCCTGACAATCAGGATTAATTCTTCCTGCTCAAATCATACTAACAAACATTCGTTTGTGTTGATTAAAACAGTATCTTGCCACCTCCGTCCCCCATCCTAGCCTTCCGCCCATGTTGTTCAACCCTGAAATGGAACGCCTGTCGCTGCCGCAGCTGCGGGTCTTGCAGAACGAGCGCCTGAAAGAGCAGGTGCAGTATGTGTACCAGCGCGTTCCGTTCTATCGGCAGAAGTTCGACGAGCTGGGCATCAATCCTGCCTCCTTCAAGGGCCTGGAAGATCTGGGCAAGCTGGGTTTCACCAAAAAGGCTGACTTCCGCGACAACTACCCCTTCGGGCTGTTTGCGGTGCCCCAAACCGAGGTGGCGCGCCTGCACTGCTCCAGCGGCACGACGGGCAAGGCTACGGTGGTGGGCTACACGGCCGACGACCTGCAGGTTTTCGCGGAGGTAGTGGCCCGCTCCCTGGCCGCGGCGGGCTGCCAGCCGGGCATGAAACTCCAGAACGCCTACGGCTACGGCCTGTTCACGGGCGGGCTGGGCATTCACTACGGGGCCGAAAAGCTGGGCCTGACGGTTATTCCCGTGTCGGGGGGTAGCACCGACCGGCAGCTGCAGCTCCTGCAGGATTTCCAGCCCGAAGTGCTGTGCGCTACCCCCTCCTACGCCCAGGTACTGGCCGAAGAGCTGAAGCGGCGCGAAATCCCGCTGGAAGCCATTAACCTGCAGTATGCCGTGCTGGGCGCCGAGCCCTGGAGCGAGGCCATTCGGGGGCAGGTGCAGCAGGGGCTGGGCGTGCGGGCCACCAACATCTACGGCCTCAGCGAGATTATGGGGCCGGGCGTGTCGCAGGAAGATGCCGAGGAGCGCGGCACGGGCAGCTACATCTGGGAAGACCATTTCTACCCCGAAATCGTCAGCCAGGAAACCGGCGAGCCGGTGGCCGAGGGCGAGTACGGCGTGCTGGTGCTGACTACCCTCACCAAAAAGGCCATGCCCATTCTGCGCTACTGGACCGGCGACATAACCAACCTCACCTACGAGCACTCCCACAAGCGCACCCACGTCAAAATGGGCCCCATCCGGGGCCGCGCCGACGATATGCTGATTATCCGGGGCGTCAATTTCTTCCCGACCCAGGTCGAGGACATCATCAGCAGTATGGAGCAGGTGAGCCCGTATTATCAGGTTGTAGCTTCGCGCCGGGGTAGCCTGGATGAGGTGGAAGTGAACGTGGAAATAGATGAGGTGCTGATGCGGGAGCTGGGCCTGGAGGCCCTGACCGACGAGGTAGTGCAGCAGCACGACTGCCTGAAGACCCTGAAAGGCGCGTTTGCCAAGAAAATCAAGGACAACATCGGGCTCAGCATGAAGGTCACGCTGCTGGGCTTCGGGCAGCTGCCGCGCAGCGAGGGCGGCAAGCTGAGTCGGGTCAAAGATTTGCGCAATCTTTAGCCGGCCGTTGGCGTACGGCTACTGACCTCCTACCCTTTCCCCCCATGCTTACAACCCGCAAATCCAACAAGCGCCAGCTCATTCTGGAAGAAGCCGCCAAGCTGTTCAAGCAGAAAGGCTTCGGGGGCACCTCCATGCGCGACCTGGCCGGGGAGGTGGGCATCGAGGCGGCCAGCATGTACAACCACATCCGGTCCAAGGACGAGATTCTGGAGCTGATCTGCTTTCGGGTATCGAGCACCTACATTTCCCAATTGGCCGAAATAGAAGCCACCGACGCGCCGTACGTCGAGAAAATAAAGGCCCTGATCCGGCTGCACATCCGCCTCATGATTGAGGATGGCGCGGCCGTTTCGGTAGCCAACCACGACTGGAAGTACCTGCCTGAGCCCGCCCTCACCGAGTTCAAGCAGGCCCGCAAGCAGTACGAAAAAGGCTTCGCCGCCCTGATTGAGCAGGGCATTGCTGCCGGCGAGTTTCAGCCCGTGAATGTGTCGGTGGCCTTGTTCACCATTCTTTCGGCCGTGCGCTGGGTGGAGCTCTGGTACCGCCCCGGCCGCGAGCTGTCGGCCGAGGAGCTGGAAGCCAATATTATTACCATGCTCCTCACCGGGCTGGAGAAAAAATAAGTTATCAGTTGTCGGTCGCCGGTTGTCAGTGCTGTTCCAGAAGAACACTGACAACCGGCAACTGACAACTCGCAACAGATACCCATGAGCCGTTTTCATAAAGTCAAAATCAAGAGCATCGTCCGGGAAACCCCGGATTGCGTGAGCGTGTCGCTGGATGTGCCCGCCGACCTGCGCGAGACGTTCAGGTTCACCCAGGGCCAGTACCTCACCTTCCGCCGCGAGCATGAGGGCGAAGAGCTGCGCCGGAGCTACTCCATCTGCAGCAGCCCCCTGGACAATGAGTGGCGGGTAGCTATTAAAAAAGTACCGGAAGGTCGTTTCTCCTCCCTGGCGGTAGAAAAGCTGCGGGTGGGCGAAGAGTTGGAGGTGATGCCGCCCATGGGCCATTTCTACACTGAGCTGCACCCCGAGCAGCAGAAGCTCTACGTGCTATTCGCGGCGGGTTCGGGCATTACGCCGGTTATGTCCATCATCAAAACGGTGCTCCTGACCGAGCCCCACAGCCGGGTGTACCTGATCTATGGTAACCGGGGACGCAACTCTATTATCTTTAAGGAGGAAATTGAGGCCCTGAAAAACCGGTTCGTGGACCGCCTGAGCGTGTACCACATCCTTAGCCGCGAGCAAGGCGACACCGATCTGCTCTTCGGCCGCATCAACGCCGACAAAGCCCGCCTGTTCCTGGAGAAGATTGTGCCGGCCGAGGCCATCGACGAGGCCTTCATCTGCGGCCCCGAGGAGATGATCAACGACGTGAGGGACGTGCTGGCCGAAGCTGGAGTAGCCCCCGAAAAGATTCACTTCGAGATGTTTGGCTCCGCCGGCAGCGCCCAGCGGGCCGCCGCCCGCCAGGCCCAGCGCCCTGTTGGTGAGGACGACAAGCACAGCCAGGTAACCGTCCAACTAGAAGGCACCAAGCGCATCCTGGAAATGTCGTACTACGGCGACACGATTCTGGACGCCCTGCTGGAAACCGGTGCCGACGCGCCCTACTCCTGCAAAAACGGCATGTGCAGCACCTGCCGTTGCCGCGTAACAGAAGGCACCGTGGAAATGGACGTGAACTACTCCCTCTCCGATACCGAAGTGGCCAAAGGCTACGTCCTCTCCTGCCAGGCCCGCCCTACCTCGGAGAAGGTATCAGTAGATTTTGACCAGTAAGCAGCAAAAATAGGACGTCATGCTGAGCTTGCCGAAGCATCTCTACCTGTTTCTTTCAGGAATACTACTAGTCAGTAGTTGCGCTAAGGTTGGAAACAATCCGAAAGCCGAGCTGAGGATAGTAGCGGGCAAACCGTTTGTGTTACTTACCGGCCAACGACGCCGAATGGTGCATGACCCGCTGTCTGCTCTTTTCAACAAAACATTTGAGGATAGCATTCTACTGCCATTACCACAAACAGACAGAGGAACTTTGCCAGGTCATCTTATTCTACATAAACGAGGAGATTATGGCTATAAAGGCGAAATCACACTGGATGGCGGTATCTTGAAAGTACATTTATTCTACAACGATACCGATTATGGTAGCAATAGTCCGGTTAGTTGGAACGGGGAATACCAGTTAATTAGACAATAAGGCTACACTGACAACCCAAACTTTTCTCTACATTTAACTAACGAATGTTAGTTAAGCTTTGTTAAAGAGGCATGGAAACGCTAGAACTCACCCAGGAAGAACAGTTTCAGGCCCGCATTGATGCGGATGTGCGCATTGAACCCAAGGATTGGATGCCCGATGCCTACCGCAAAACCCTGATCCGGCAGATTTCGCAGCATGCGCACTCTGAGCTGGTGGGCATGCTGCCGGAAGGCAACTGGATTACGCGGGCTCCTTCGCTCAAGCGCAAATCCATTCTGCTGGCCAAGGTGCAGGACGAAGCCGGCCACGGCCTCTATCTCTACTCCGCCGCCGAAACCCTGGGTGCCTCCCGCGACCAAATGCTGGCCGACCTGCACTCGGGCAAAGCCAAGTATTCAAGCATTTTCAACTACCCTACCCTCAGCTGGGCCGATATGGGCTGCGTGGGCTGGCTGGTAGATGGTGCTGCCATCCTGAACCAGGTGCCCCTGTGCCGCACGTCCTACGGCCCCTACGCCCGCGCCATGGTGCGCGTGTGCAAGGAAGAAAGCTTCCACCAGCGTCAGGGCTTCGAGATTATGCAGACGCTGTGCGAAGGCTCGCCGGAGCAGAAGGCCATGGCCCAGGAAGGCCTGAACCGCTGGTGGTGGCCCACGCTGATGATGTTCGGCCCCAAAGATTCCGAGTCGCCGAACACGGAGCAGTCGATGAAGTGGCGCATCAAGCGCTTCACCAACGACGAGCTGCGCCAGAAATTCGTGGACATGATGGTGCCCCAGGCCGAGTTCCTGGGCCTCACGGTGCCCGACCCCAACCTGAAGTGGAACGAAGCCAAGCAGGGCTACGATTTCGGCGACGTGGACTGGGAGGAATTCTGGAACGTGGTGAAGGGCAACGGCATGTGCAACCAGGAGCGCCTGCAGGCCCGCGTACAGGCCCACGAGGAAGGCGCCTGGGTGCGCGAAGCCGCCCTGGCCCACGCCGAAAAACGCAAGCAGCGCGAAGCGGCCCTGGTGGCCGCCTAGTTTTCACCGGTACCCGTTCTGCTGAGCTAGCTGGGGCATTTGGCTTGAAACGCTGAGTTCCCACCCACCTCTGGCTCGCGAGATGCTTCCGCTAAGCTCAGCAGAACGGATAATTTTCTTTGAGGGCATCCACCTCCTACCCCCCTTGCCCCTCATAAACTCTTACCCGCCTACCCTCTCACCCTACCTTTTACATGTCGCAGAAAGAATGGCCGCTCTGGGAAGTTTTTATCCGCAGCAAGCAGGGCCTCGACCACAAGCACGTCGGTAGCCTCCACGCCGCCGACGCCGAAATGGCCATCCAGAATGCCCGCGACGTGTACACGCGGCGCTTGGAAGGCGTAAGCATCTGGGTGGTGGAGAGCAAGCACGTACACGCCTCCAACCCCGACGATTCGGCCGCTTTCTACGAGCCGGCCAACGATAAAATCTACCGCCATCCGACCTTTTATCAGGTGCCGGATTCCATCAAGCACATGTAACCGATGACGGATTCCCCGATGCCCACGCAAGCCACCCCGGCTCCTACCCCCGAAACCCAGGCGAACCTGTTTGCTTTTGTGCTGCAGCTGGCCGATACCAGCCTGATTCTGGCCCACCGCCTCTCGGAGTGGTGCGGCCACGGCCCTATTCTGGAGCAGGACCTGGCCATGGCCAACATTGCCCTGGACTTGCTGGGTGAGGCCCGCAGCTACTACCAGTACGCCGCCGAGCTGGAAGGCAAAGGCCGCACGGAGGACGACCTGGCCTACTTGCGCAGCGCCGTGGAGTACCGCAATCCGCTGCTGGTGGAGCAGCCCAACGGCGACTTTGCCGGCACCATCGTGCGGCAATTTATCTACGACTGTTTCCACTATCACCTGCTCCTACAATTGCAGTCGGGCCCGGACGCGCAGTTGGCAGCCATTGCCGAGAAGTCGGTGAAGGAAGCGGCCTACCACATCAAGTGGAGCGCCGAGTGGGTAATTCGCCTAGGTGATGGTACCGAGGAAAGCCGCCGCCGGGTGGAAAAGGCCATCGAGAACCTCTGGCGCTACAGCGGTGAGTTGACTACCCCTTCTGCTACCGAAAAGGCCCTGCAAGCTGCCGGTTTTGTGCCCGACTACGCAGCCATCCAGCAGCAGATTGACGCTCACGTAACCCGCGTATTCGAGGAGGCTACCCTGCCCGTGCCCCAGGGCGTGTTCATGCAGAAAGGTGGCAAAGACGGCCGCCACTCCGAGCACCTGGGCTACCTCCTGGCCGAGCTGCAATATCTCCAGCGTACCTACCCCGGCTTGCAATGGTAGAGCACCTGGCAGCACCGACTGAGGAGCACATCTGGCAGCTGCTGGAAGAGGTTTCCGACCCGGAAGTGCCCGTGCTCAGCATTCTGGACCTGGGCATTGTGCGCGCGGTGCGGGTGGAGGGCGAGGAAGTCCACGTCACCATCACGCCTACCTACTCCGGCTGCCCGGCCATGAACACCATTGCCACCGAAATTCGACTGCGGCTGCTTTCGGATGGCATTACCAAGCTGCACATTCACAACAAGCTCAGTCCGGCCTGGACCACCGACTGGATGTCGCAGGCGGGCCGCGAGAAGCTGGAAGCGTATGGCATTGCGCCCCCCGTTGATGGTACTGCCACCGGCCACATGCTCAACCTGTTCGGGGCCGACACGGCTGTGCGCTGTCCGCTTTGTAAGTCGGAGCACACCCACCTGGTGAGCCAGTTCGGCTCCACCGCCTGCAAAGCTCACTACCAGTGCGACGACTGCCTGGAGCCCTTCGACTACTTCAAATGCCACGCTTAAGCTGGTGCACTATTACAAGCACGTCATGCTGAGCGGAGTCGAAGCATCTCTACCGCTTCGTTAAGTTACTGCTGCAACGAAGCGGTAGAGATGCTTCGGCTCCGCTCAGCATGACGGCCGATTTTATTTTCTCCCACCCTACTTCTCATGTCCGACTCTCCTTCCCTGCTTTTCTCCCTTGATGGCGGCGTAGCCACCATCTGCTTTAACCGGCCCCAGGTTTTCAATAGCGTCAACAAAGAGGTAGCCCTGGCCTTGCAGCAGCATCTGCGCGAGTGCCAGCAGAACCCCGCGGTGCGCGCCGTGCTGCTCACCGGCACCGGCAAAGCCTTCTGCGCTGGCCAGGACCTGGCCGAAATCACGGGCCCCGAAAGCCCCGAAGTAGCGGAGATTGTAGAGAAGTTGTACAACCCCATCGTGGAGCTGATTCGGGGGGTGGAGAAGCCGGTAGTAGCGGCCGTGAATGGGGTAGCGGCCGGCGCAGGCGCCAACCTGGCTTTGGCCTGTGATATTGTGGTAGCCAAGGAATCGGCCTCGTTTATTCAGGCGTTCAGCAAGATTGGCCTGATTCCGGACAGCGCCGGCACCTTCTTCCTGCCCCGCCTCATTGGCATGCAGCGCGCCTCGGCCCTCATGATGACCGGCGACAAGGTCTCGGCCGCCGAAGCCGTGCAGATGGGCATGATTTACAAAGCCTTCCCCGACGAGACCTTTGAGCAAGAAGCGCAGGCCCTGGTGAAGAAGCTGGCGGCCATGCCCACCAAAGGCTTGGCCTATACCAAGCAGCTCCTAAACGTATCGTTCAGCAACGACCTGACCCAGCAGTTGCGCTACGAAGCTGACTTCCAGTTGCGGGCCGGCAACACATCTGACTACCGCGAGGGGGTAGCGGCTTTCATGGAAAAACGTCAACCTAGCTTTACGGGCCAATGATTGTCGGTATCATCGGCAGCGGCGCCATGGGTGCCGGCATTGCCCAGGTAGTAGCCACCGCCGGCCACACAGTCCGCCTTCTCGACCAGAACACCCAGGCCCTGCAGCGCGCCGGGCAGTCTATTCAGAGCAGCCTGAACAAGCTGGCCGAGAAAGGCAAGCTGACAACGGAAGACGCAACAGCCACCTTCAGCCGCCTCCATCTCACCGAAGACATTGGCACATTCAATGACTGCGGACTGGTGCTGGAAGCCATTGTGGAAGACTTGGGCGTAAAGCAACAGCTGTTTCGGGAGGTAGAAATGCTGGTGTCCGAAGACTGCATCCTGGCTAGCAACACCTCGTCCCTGTCCATTGCTTCCATTGCCTCCGCTTGCCAGAAACCGGAGCGCTTCATCGGGATTCACTTCTTCAACCCGGCGCCTATTATGCAGCTGGTGGAGGTGATTCCGGCGGTGCAGACGCGGGCGGGTCTGGCCGAGCAGGTGCGCGACCTGGTGCAGAGCTGGGGCAAGCTGCCGGTGCTGGCGAAGGATACGCCGGGCTTCATCGTGAACCGCGTGGCGCGGCCCTTCTACGGCGAGGCCATCCGGATTCTGGAAGAAGGCATTGCCGATATGGCGACCATCGACTGGGCTATGACCGAGTTGGGCGGCTTCCGCATGGGCCCGTTTGCGCTCATGGATTTCATCGGCCACGATGTCAACTACCGCGTCACAGAGTCGGTCTTCACGTCCTTCTTCTTCGACCCACGTTATAAGCCCAGTTTCACCCAGAAGCGCTTATTCGAGGCTGGTTACTACGGCCGGAAGTCGGGCCGCGGCTTTTACGACTACCGCGAAGGTGCCACTGCCCCCGTCCCTACCCCCGACGAGCAGCTGGGCCGCCTGATTCTCAACCGCATTCTGGCCATGCTCATCAACGAAGCCGTGGATGCGCTGGCCCTGAACGTGGCTTCCCCCACCGACCTGGAGCTGGCCATGACCAAGGGCGTCAACTACCCCAATGGCCTGCTGGCCTGGGCCGATGCGCTGGGACTGGATACCGTCCTGACCACGCTTGATAGTCTTTACGAAGAGTACCACGAGGACCGCTACCGGGCCAGCCCGCTCCTGCGCCGCATGGTGCGGGCCGGCCAAACCTTTTTCCAGCATGAGCCAACCGCAAGCAACCAGCAGTAGCAGCAAAGCCGAGGCCGTAAAAGACCGCATGCTGCATCATGATGCGTTCAGCAAACTGCTCGGGTTGGAAATAGATGAAGTCGGACCCGGCTACTGCCGCCTGCATTTCACCGTGCGCCCCGACATGCTCAACGGCTTTGCGGCCCTGCACGGGGGCGTTACGTTTTCAGCGGCCGATTCGGCGTTTGCTTTTGCCTGCAACAGCCACGGCCGCCAAAGCGTGGGCCTCACCGTCACAATTGACTACCTCGAAGCTGGCAAGCTCGGCGACGTGATTACCGTGGAAGCCCGCGAAGAAAGCCTCAAGCACAAAGTAGGCGTGTATCAGATTCGCGCTACCAATCAGCACGGCACGGTACTGGCCCTGTTTAAGGGTACTGCCTACCGCACCAACAACGAAATACTGTAATGTCAGTTGCCGGTTATCAGTTTTCAGCTGTGAGCCATGTATAAAAGGTCCGGCACAGCAATGGAATACTGACAACCAGCAACTGGTAACTCACAACTGACATGAATCAAGCCTATATCATTGACGGTATCCGGACGCCCATCGGAAACTTTGGGGGTACGCTGGCCGCCGTCCGACCCGATGACATGGCGGCCCTGGTAATCCGGGAACTGCTGCAGCGCAATGCTTCTGTCGACCCGGCCGCCATTGCCGATGTACTCATGGGCTGCGCCAACCAAGCTGGCGAAGACAACCGCAACGTGGCCCGCATGGCCTTGCTGCTGGCTGGCCTGCCTACCTCCGTGCCCGGCGAAACCGTCAACCGCCTCTGCGCCTCGGGCCTCTCGGCCAGCATTGCCGCCGCTCGCGCCATTCAGAGCGGCGACGGGGACTTGTTCATCTCCGGGGGGGTAGAGAGCATGACCCGCGCCCCTTACGTCATGTCGAAGCCCAGCAAGGCCTTTGGCACCGACTCCAAAATGTATGATTCCAGCTTCGGGTGGCGTTTCATCAACGAGAAGCTGGAAGAACTATACGGCACCGACGCCATGGGCGAAACGGCCGAAAACCTAGTGGACCAGTACCACATCAGCCGCGAAGACCAGGATCAGTTTGCCTACGAATCGCACCAGCGCGCCGGCCGTGCCCGCGACTCCGGCCGCTTCGCCGAGGAAATCGTGGCTGTGCCTATTCCCCAGCGCAAGGGCGAGCCGGTGCTATTCGCGGAGGACGAGTTCATCAAGTCGAACACTACCCTCGACGGACTGGCCAAACTCCGCCCGGCGTTCCGCAAGAATGGCTCCGTTACGGCTGGTAACTCCTCTGGCCTGAACGATGGCGCGGCGGCCTTGCTGCTGGCTTCAGAAGACGGTATCAAGCAGCATAACCTCACCCCGCGGGCCCGCATCGTGAGTATGGGGGTAGCGGGCGTAGAGCCGCGCACCATGGGCATCGGGCCAGTGCCGGCCTCGCAACTGGCCCTGAAAAAGGCTGGCCTGACCCTCGACCAGATAGACCTGATTGAGTTCAACGAAGCCTTTGCCGCCCAAACCCTGGCCTGCGTCCGGGGGCTGGGTCTGGAAGGCTCCGACCCGCGCATCAACCCCAACGGGGGCGCCATTGCTCTGGGCCATCCGCTGGGTATGAGCGGGGCGCGCATTCTGAACACGGCGGCTCTGGAGCTGCACAAGCAAAACAAGCGCTACGCCCTTATCACGATGTGCGTGGGGGTAGGCCAGGGCTACGCGGCCATCATCGAGAAGGTATGATTTACTCGTTCAACGGTATTGTTCCGGTGGTGCATGAGTCGGCGTTTGTGCACCCGCAGGCCACGGTAACGGGCAACGTTATCATCGGCCGCAACGTGTACATCGGGCCCGGCGCGGCTATTCGCGGCGACTGGGGCCAAATCATCATCGAGGACAACTGCAACGTGCAGGAGAACTGCACCGTGCACATGTTCCCCGGCACGACCACCCGGCTCAAGGAAATGGCCCACATCGGTCACGGCGCCATTATTCACGGCGCCACCGTGGGCCGCAATGTGCTGGTAGGCATGAACGCTGTGCTCATGGACCGGGTGGAAATCGGCGACGAAAGCATCATCGGGGCCCTCAGCTTCATTAAGGCCGACGAGGTGATTCCGCCGCGCAGTCTGGTGGTTGGTAATCCGCACAAAATCATCCGGCAAGTCAGCGACGACATGCTGGCCTGGAAAACGGAAGGCACGCGCATCTACATGCAGCTCCCTGCCGACCTCCACGCCACTCTGCAGCCCTGCGAGCCCCTCCGCGAAGTTCCCACCGACCGCCAGGTGCAGCAAGGCAGCTACCAAACCTGGGCCGAACGCAAAACCGACGGATAATCTTGAAAAACTAGAAGGCCGTCATGCTGAGCGCAGATGAAGCATCTCTCTCAGTTCGTCTGATTTTAATACAGTCCACTTGCGATATGATTGAGATAGAGGATCAAGCCCCTGCAATTAGACGAATAGTCAATTCTGAACTTGTCCTTCACCACTTCGGCTATTGGCCGAGTTTTCATGATGCGACCATTAGCAGAATGACTTTTAAAGTCCACCCTTCGCGCGGCGCATCAATAACGGTTGTAATTGCCGCTTGTGAAACGACTGATGAGGTTGAAGCACAAGGTTATTACAAACAGATAAAGCATTGTGACATTGAACTCCAGTTCATAGGTATTCATGAAATGGTCTTCGATTTTGACCATCAACCGGTCATTTTTGGATTAGACTTCAAGGTAAGCGGCCCTACTAGCGGCATAAAATGCGGATTTGCTTCTTCTGCTGGGTCTGAAGTAATAGTTGCTGAAGAAGTACTGGTGCTGCGCTTAACCCCTACGAACGGGTAGCAATCCGTCTCCCACCTCCTACCCCCCTCCCCTTCTAAACCTTCTACCTTCCTACCCTCCCATATGACTCCCATCCTTGAAAACTACGCGCTGGGCCGCTGGATGCCCGGCACGGGCGAGCAGCACGAGCTGCACGACGCTTCCACCGGCGAGGTTATTGCCATTGCCAACGGCGAAGGGCTGGACTTTGCTTCTATGCTCGATTACGCCCGCCGCACCGGCAACCCAGCCCTGCGCAAAATGACCTTCCATGAGCGGGGTCGCATGATTAAGGCCTTGGCTCTGCACCTCGACAGCAAAAAGGAAGACTTCTACACCCTCAGCTACCGGAGCGGCGCCACCCGCGCCGACTCCTGGATTGACATTGAAGGCGGCATCGGCAACCTGTTCGCTAATGCCTCCCTGCGCCGCAAATTCCCCGATAAGCCGTTCTATGTGGAGTCGGACCCGATTGCGCTGTCAAAGGCAGGCAATTTTATGGGCCACCACATACTGGTGCCCAAGGAAGGCGTGGCCGTGCACATCAACGCCTACAACTTCCCCATCTGGGGCATGCTGGAGAAGATTGCCGTGAATTTGCTGGCAGGGATGCCCGCCATCATCAAGCCGGCCGTGCCCACCGCCTACCTCACCGAGGCCGTGGTACGCGAAATCATTGCCTCCAACATTCTGCCCGAAGGCGCTTTGCAGCTGGTGTGCGGCACCGGCCAAGGCATCCTGGACCATGTCACCTACCAGGATGTAGTGACCTTCACGGGCTCGGCGGAAACCGGCCGCAAGCTGCGGGCCCACCCGCGTATCATTGCGGAAGCCGTGCCCTTCACTATGGAAGCCGACTCGCTGAATGCGGCCGTGCTGGGGCCGGATGCTGTGCCGGGCACCGTAGAGTTCGACTTGTTTATCAAGGAAATCCGCAAGGAAATGACGGCCAAAGCCGGGCAGAAGTGCACGGCCATACGCCGGGCCATCGTGCCGGAAAACCTGCTCGAAGATGTGCAGATTGCCCTCGGCAAGGCCCTGGGTCAGACTACCGTGGGTCATCCGCAGGCGGAAGGCGTGCGCATGGGGGCGTTGGTAAACATGACCCAGGCCAACCGTGTGCGGGAGCAAGTGCGCGAGCTGGCCAAGAATACGCCCATCGTGTACGGCGACCTGGACAACGTGCAGGTGATTGGCGGCGACTGCAAAACCGGTGCCTTCATGTCGCCGATTGTACTGCTGAACCCCGAGCCGTTCAAGTTCACCGACTCCCACGAGGTAGAAGCCTTCGGGCCCGTTGCTACCCTCATGCCTTATAAGAACCTCGACGAGGCCATTACCCTCGCTAACATGGGCAAAGGTTCTCTGGTATGTTCCGTGGCTACCAACGACCCGCGCACGGCTCAGGAGTTCGTGCTCGGCGCGGCCACGCACCACGGCCGCATTTTGGTCATTAATGAGGAGGTAGCCAAGGAAAGCACCGGCCACGGTTCCCCCCTACCCCTGCTCATCCACGGAGGCCCCGGCCGCGCGGGTGGCGGTCAGGAAATGGGTGGTATGCGCGGCGTAGAGCACTTTATGCAGCGCGTGGCCATTCAGGGCTCACCTAGTATGATTACCGCCATTACGGAGGTATATCAACCCAAAGCCAAGCAAACGGAGCGCGACAAGCACCCCTTCCAGCACTACTTCGAGGAGTTGGAAATCGGCCAGACCTACACGACGCACCGCCATACCGTCACGGAGTCGGACATCACCAACTTTGCTCAGGTTTCCGGCGACAATTTCTACGCCCACGTGGATGCCACTTCCCTGGAAGGCACGCTGTTCACGGGCCGCGTGGCCCACGGCTACTACATCCTGAGCAAGGCCGCCGGCATGTTCGTGGACCCGCGCAAGGGCCCCGTGCTGCTCAACTACGGCCTCGATGAGTGCCGCTTCACTAAGCCTGTGTACCCCGGCATGACCATTGGGGTGAAGCTCACGGTAAAGGAGAAAATCGGCCAGGAAAAGCGCGATGCCGAGGACGTAGCCAAAGGCATTGTACGCTGGCTGGTGGACGTATCCGATGAAACCGGCGAAACCGTAGCCGTAGCCACCATCCTGACGATGGTGAAAAAGAAAAATCAGGAGTAAGTAAACCATCTGTCATCCTGGGCGGAGCGAAGGACCTTGTTACATTTGAACAAGCTGTGAGAACGAGCACCATTTATACGTGATAGGGTCCTTCGCTCCGCTCAGGATGACAATTATCGTTCTACATGACCACAGGAACCGTTACCACCCACACTTCCCCGGAAGGCATTGCCACGATCAGCTTCTTCCACCCCAGCCACAACTCTCTGCCCGGTGCCCTGCTGACCCAGCTGGCCGACACCATTACGCGGGTAGGCCAGGAAGAAAGCACCAAAATCATCATCCTGAAAAGCGAAGGTGCCAAGACTTTCTGCGCCGGTGCCTCCTTCGATGAGTTGATGGCTATTGAAAACGAGGCGCAAGGCCTGGAATTCTTCTCGGGCTTCGCGAAAGTGATTAATGCCTGCCGTACGTCGTCCAAAATCATTGTTGGCCGGGTGCAGGGCAAGGCAATTGGCGGCGGCGTAGGCGTGGCCGCTGCCACCGACTACTGCTTTGCTACCCCCCAGGCCAGCGTAAAGCTTAGCGAGCTGGTGGTTGGCATCGGTCCGTTTGTGGTTGGTCCGGCCGTGGAGCGCAAGATTGGCAATGCCGCCTTTGCCCAACTGGCCCTGGACGCGGCCGAATTCCGCTCAGCGGAATGGGCCCAGCAAAAAGGACTGTACGCTGAGGTGCTGGAAACCGAAGAAGCCCTCGACGCGGCCGTGCTGGCCTTTGCTACCAAGCTCGCCGCCTACAACCCCGAGGCCCTCACGGACCTGAAGCGCGTCATCTGGCAGGGCACGGAGCACTGGGAGCAGCTTCTGGTGGAGCGCGCCGGCATAAGCGGCCGCCTGGTGCTGTCTGACTTCACCCGGCAGGCCATCCAGAAGTTCAAGAGCAAATAGCCCTATAACTCTCAGGTGCGGGTCGGCGGTGCCGCCGGTTCGCGCCAGGCGCCTACCCCACCGAAAAGCAAAAGCCCCCGGCTGCCTGTGGCAACCGGGGGCTTTTGGTGGTGATTCCGCTGGGATTCGAACCCAGGACCCATACATTAAAAGTGTATTGCTCTACCAGCTGAGCTACAGAATCATTTCCTTTCCGAAGCGCGGTGCTTTCTGGAAGGGAGTGCAAAAGTAGAGGCAAAGAATCATTCCTGCAAGCTCCGTGTGTATTTTTTGCTCTGCGGACCGATTTCAAAACGCTAACCCACTTACAACCAGACCAAAAAATTACTGGGTTGTTCTATTGTGTTTCGAACCAGTAAGCTTTGAAGCGATAATGCGTCTGGAAATATCTAATAGAAGTGCCCCTCTCCCGGGTATGGCCGGAAAAGGGGCACCCTCTAGTGCATTGTTTTCTGAGCCCTACGCTACACGAACAGCGTAGTGGCGTTGTTCACGAAGTTCCGGGCAATGCTTTTCACCGTGGTGGGGTCCAGCGGCTCATCGAAGGCCTCGGAAGCAGGGGCAGCATTTACCCCCGAAGTTGCAACAACAATGGGCAGCGTAGCTTGCGTGGTGTTTGCTTCGCTTGGGTAGTCAGCAGCCGGGTTACCGGGGCCGTACACTGGGGTCGTAGAGGGGTTGGTGGTTGGCGAGGGGCCGCCGTTGTCGGTACCCGAAATCCAGCTCTTCGGAATACGGTTCAGGTTGCTCAGGTCGCCGGGTACGCTGGTCGCGTTGGCATTGCCGGTTTCTACCCCGCGGCGCACGGTGCGTACGTGCGAGGAGTGACGAGCTTCTACGGAGTGAATGTTCAGGGCTGATTCCAGGATGTCCTTGTTGGGCATCAGCACCGGGGCACCGCCTTTGTAGGCCCGCACGCCAGTATCCACGAAGGACTGCGCAACACCAAGGAACAGCTTGTAATCGGTGAACACAGCCGCAAACGGGCCGCCATTGGTGCCCCGGCCGCCAGAGTAGTCGAAGGCAGCGCGGGTGGGGTCGGCAATGGCATTGGAGCCCAGCACCTCGCGCAGCACTTTAATGTGGCCCGACTCATCGTTGCGGATGGTGGTGAAAGCCGGCCGGTCGGCGCTGGGGATGAGGTTAGTTGCCTTCAGGCCGCTGTCGTAGTAGTAGAACTCCAGATACTCCAGGCTCAGTGCCAGGTTCAGTACCTGAATGATTTCGGGCGTGAGAGCCGAAGTCTGGCCGTAAGCGCGCTGGAAGATACCGCTCAGCAGGCCGGGCAGCACAGCGGCCGTTACGGCCTTACCGGCCATGCCAAAGTGACGGAACACGCGGCGGCGGGGGTCCAGCCGTTCGTAAACTTCCGGGTCAACTTTTTCGATGTCAGAAATTAGTTTCAGTAAATCCATGATGGAGTGAATGGCTAAGGAGGGGGTAGGAAAACGGTAGTGCAGAAAGCGGAAGCCGGGGCCTAGCTGAAGCTGTTGGCGCTGAGCTTGGAGCCCGCTTTCAAGAACTGGTTGGCAACACTCAGTACTTGCTGGGGCCGCAGCGACTTTTCTTTGCCCGTGCCCGTACCCGCGCCCGGAGCCGAGGTTTCGGAAGTTGGGGTGAACAGGTCCACTACATCGCCGGCCACGAAGCTGTTGTACTGGCGCAGGTCGCGGATGAGGGCGGCGTGACGCGCTTCTACCGAAACAATTTTACCGGCCAGCACCAGGTTGGCCGCCGACGTGATAAAACGGCCAGCGCCGTTGTAAGCCGCTACCCCTAGGTCTTCGAAGGCCTGTGCGTTGGTGAGCACGCTGTTGCGGTCATTGAAGTTGATAGCCCCGAACTCCGGCTCCAGCGCCTTAATGGCGTTGGTGTTGAGGGCCCCGCGGAAGAAATCAACGTGGGCTCTTTCGTGCAGGGCCAGGTCGTCGAGAATCTGCTTTTCGGCGCTGTTGGCGCCCAGGCCTTTGTAATAGTCGCCGTTTTTAATCTGGGCGTAGAAGGCAGCTTCCAGCTGTTCCAGGGCGTAGGCGTAGTTTAGAATGCCGGTGTCGCCGGAGCCTACGTCGAGCAGGTTGTCATTGACGTTGTCGGAGTCATCGTCGCAGCCAGTCAGCAGCAGCCCACCCAGGGCAAGGCTGGCACCCGTGTAGCGCAGAAAGTCACGGCGCGGTACCCCGGCCGGAGTAGCAGCCGACTCAGGGGTCTGGGAAGGGGAATTTGTCATCATAGGAGGTAGCGAGTATCAAGGTGAAACACGCCCCGTTGTACGCCGATGCCTTGGAAAACACCCTCCTATTCCATCAAAATACGTGTTTATTTCAAACAAACACGTACTTATACGTAGAAATAGCTAAAAAAATATTAGCATTTAACTATTATCCTAATTGTTTGACAGTCTGGTCGTTCATAAGCTCAACGTCTTCTTCCTATTAGCCGACTACTCTGCCGGATTCCACTGCCCGCTGTCTCCCAAATAGTAAACGGAGCTGTGGCCAGCCTCGCGTAAAACCCAGTTTCCGGGCTGGCCCAGCCAGTGCAGGCGCCCATCCTCATGAAAGCGGTTGGCAAAGTCGAGGGAGCATACGTCCAGGGTTTCTACTCCCACCTGGTTAACCCGCAAATGCTCCACGTACTGCAGCGCCAGTTTTCCGGAATCCAGGCAACTGGGGTGCAGGGCCAGGTTGTGCGCCGGCGAGGTCATGGCGGCCGAAGGATACAGCAAGCCATCAAACGCCGTTCCCAGCTCACAGGCCTCCGCTACGGCTACTGAGAGGCGGTAGTGGTGGCTGTTGTGCCTTGAAACCGGCTTGGTGAACACGCGCGTAAGAAAGGCCGCTACCAGGCGGGCCGGCTCGGGCAGAGCGGCGCGGGCCTGCCCGAGCACTTGGTTGCGGTCGGCGTGCGGATCATCGGGGCACTGATCAGGCTCGTGGAAGCTTACCAGTCGCAGGGGCTCCCGACTGATCCAGCGGCTGATAACAATCAGATCATCGGGCTGCACACCCGCCTCAAAAAAGGGCGGGTGCCAGGTGGCGCTGGCGTAAAACATGGGCTGCCCCGCCCGGTTAGCCCGCTGATCGTGCTGCACCCGCCCGGCGGGCGGATAGGAAACCTCCGACCAGTACACGGGAGGCTTTTGGCGCACTACCCCCCGGTACAGCACAATCCCGGCCGGAAGCTCAATGCAGCGCACGGGATGGTTTGTGAGTAGCCGCCGGATGCGCCCGGTCAGCTCCGAAATGGAGTGCCGCCGCAAACACAGGTGCCGCAACGCCACCAGCTGGCGACGGACGTCTGTTACATCACGAAGCAGGGAAAAAGTCATATGCGGGTGGGTGTATAACCGGTACAGCCCCGCCCCACCCCGCGGGAAGGCGGCGGAGAGCGGGGCTGCAACCACACGGTATTGCCTTGAAGAAAGCAGGTAGCCGGGAAACCCGGCCTTTTCGTGGCCAGGCAGGCGCTGGGCATTCAGCCTCCGAAGGCTGACCACCAGTGTCATGCTTCAGAAAAAAACCCGGGCTCCTGTGGTACCTAACGGGCGCTTACCTAGCGCCCGGGCGGCGGTACGCCCGCGCATCACCCGTATAAGTACCCTTGGGTGCGGCCGGGCGGCGGCCCCGCAGCCAGTACAGGCCCGCAACCAGCGCTACCCCGGCGCCTACGGCCCACAGTGGCACCCGGCGCTCAGGGGCCGGTGGCAGGTACACCACCCCAGTAGCATCGGCGGTAGCCGGCCGACCCACGTAGCGGCCCTGAGCCGGCACGGCCAGTTCTTCAAATTCCTGAGCCAGGCGGCTCAGCTCGCGCTGCAGCACTTCGCCCTGCATCGGAACGCCGTGGCCGGTGGCTGCTACCAAAGGTTGCAGCTCCGCCAGCAGAGTTACCGACCGGTGCGCCTCGGGCCAGTTGGGAGTAAAGTAAGCCGGCGGGCCGTTCACTTCCTGCCGCTGCTGCCACACCGCAATTGCCGACTCCTGCTTGGTCGTCACGAAGGCGTCGCCGGCCAGCAGCAGACGGTCCTGCTCGCGGTAGAACGACACGTGGCCGGGCGTATGGCCCGGGGTAAACAGCCAGCGCCAGCCCGGCAGGTGGGGCACCGTGCCATCGGGGGGCAGGGGCTGCACCCGGTTGCCCAGGTTAAGCGGCGCTTTCGGATACAGAAACGACATGGCCGCCATGGCGCCTCCGCCTACCGTGGGGTCGGGCGGGGGGTAGGCAGAAAGGCCCGTGAGATAAGGCAGCTCTAGCGGATGAGCGTACACCGTAACGGTAGGCCAGAGCTTAAGCAGGTAAGGCAGCGCGCCGACGTGGTCGAAATGGCCGTGGGTGAGCACAATAGCGGCGGGCGGGTTACCGGCCCCGAACAGGTATTCGGCAGTGTGCCGGACTTTGCTACCGGAGCCGGGCAGACCGGCATCTACCAGCACCCAGGAGGTAGTAGGCTGCTCCTGAGCCCGCACGTAGAAGAGGTTAGCGAATACGTCGCGCCGCCCCCAGATGCCGGGTACAACCGGAAACAGGGCGGGTGTGTTGGCGCGGTTTGCAGTGGGTTTTTCTTCTGATGAATTCGTCATGGGAGGGAGAGAATAAGAGTAGAACAAATCGACTGCGCCAGGCAGTTACGCTCACGGAGCGGCCGGGGCACAGCCGCACAGCACCTCGCGGGTAGGGCCCGCTACTTTGTAGTCAGGCAACGACACTTCCTTCATGTAAATAACCTCGAGCTGACGCAGTGGCGGATGTGTGGGGTCTTCGTGCCAGATGCGCAGCAGGTAATTGCAGTAATAGGGCCGCATGTACGAGTTATCCACGAACAGATAATTCTCGGAATACTTGCGCCACCGGTCGTTGCGGAATAAAGCCACCACGGAGGCCGGCTTGCGGGAAGTGGTGGGCCGGCCCTGCCGGTTCAGGTCCAGGTGCTGGCCGGTGGTGGTGGTGCCGTCCAGAATGTACCAGCCGTCGTCCTTGAACACGGAGGGAGCAAACATGCCCCAGTGCTGGTCGGTCCGGATGAGGTAGCCCAGCCACCGCATAGAGGGCCGCATAGCCCATTCGGGGCGCACAATGCTGTCGAGGTTCCACCAGCACACGTAGGCCAGCAACCCCAGCACCAGCCCTTCGCGGGTGGAGCGGAGCAGGGCACGGGCGCCGGCGGAAAGCTCGAAGGCCGTTTCTATCCGCAGGCGCACGGCGCCACGCAGCCCCACCAAACGGCTGCCCCAGGGCTGGCGCAGGCGGGCCGCTACCCGGGGGCCCAGGCGCTGGTAGGCAGGCACCAGCCGCCGCTCCAGCCAGTCCATGGCGCTACCGGGCAGCAAGCCCAGCACGGAGGCCATATTAATCAGGAAAAACAGCCCCACGAACAAGGTCAGGCTGATGCCCAGATGAAAGCCGTACATCACGCCTACAAATAGCAGCCGCCACCACGGCACCCGCCACGGGATAAACAGCACGAAGGGCAGCAGCAGCTCCGTGTAGAAGGTAACCCAGGTCAGTGCCTGCATCAGCCCCGGATAGGGGTACAGCAGCCGGCCGCCGGGCAGCAGCACCTGGTCGAGGCTGAGGGCGTAGTAGAGGGCCGTGCCTTGCTCACGCCACTCGGGACTGCTCTTGAGCAGGGCCGTGCACCAGTACACCAGGGCCAGCTGCACCACATAGGCCAGGGTGGCGGCACTGGCATACTGCATGGTTGCGGGCAGGGGCTTACCGCGGGAATCCAGGGAATACACCCGGCCCCAGGGCAGAAAAAATCCCCAAAACAGGAGCATGCGCAGCAGGTCGTCACCGCCCTGCAGAATCAGGGGGTTACGGTTTTGCACCGATACCAGCAGCACCCAGGAGAGCAGCGTCATCAGCCGGGTTCGGTAACCCAGAAATAAAGCTACGGCCGCGGCCGCCGCCAGCAAGAACAGCACGGCTTGCACCTGCCAAAGCCCACTGCTGGCGTGCAGAGAAAATTGGTAGGGCGTCCAGTTATGCTGTAGCAGCACGGGCAGCGGCAGCACACCCATATTGGAGTAGTGCGCTTCCAGATCAGTGCTTCGGATACCGATATCCAGCAGCAACACAACGGCTACGGCGGCTCGCAACAGAGCCAGGGCACGCAGATCTACTTCAAAAGGGCGCCGCAACACCGAGTACAAAGCTGGCATGCCGTATCCGGACAAGGGGAAAAAAAAGGATCAGAGAATTAGTACGAACAAGCAGAGCAACACGAACGGCCTGTGGCATAATCATACCGAGCCTGATAAAGGGCCTGAAAAGCTACCCTTAGCGCTGGGCCAGGGCTTCAGGCCTCTTATCAGGCTCGGAAATACCTACTGCTGCGGGAGCTTAGTACGTGGTGCTGCCGCTAGTCGTGCGACCTGAGGTGGTGCCGCCGCTGGTGGTGCGGCCCGAGCCCGAGGTGGTGCGCGTAGAGGACGATTTCTTTTTGTTGGACATCCGGCCGGAGCCCGAGGTAGAGCGGCCCGAAGCCGAGGTAGTAGAGCCCGACGTCATGGTGCCGGACGTGGAGCCGGAACCCGACATGCTGCCCGAGGTCATGGTGCCGCTGGTTGAACCGCTGGTCATGCTGCCCGAGGTCGTGGTACCGCTGGTGGTGCCACCCGACGTCATGGTGCCGGTTGTGCTGCCGCTGGTAGTAGTGCCACTGGTGCTGCCACCACCCGTACCGCCTGTGGTAGTGCCCTGGTCGGTGGTGGAGGCGGCCGAAGTTGCTTCAATGCCGGCCGTAGCAACAAAGGCGGCCATAAGGGCAGTGCCGAGGAAAACAGTTACTTTTTTCATAGCGCAGAAAGAGTGGATGGTTGGGAAAAGAAAAGAAATAAGAAAAACGGACGGGTTACAGCCTCTTACTGGCCGCCGGTAGTGGAGCCCGTGCTGCCTCCGGCACCGGAAGTAGTACCGGCGCTGCCGCTGGTGGTGCCCACCGGAACGGTAGTTTCTGGCGAGCCGGCTCCTTTGGTTTCATCCGGCCGGGATTGAGCGTTGTTTTCGCCCGCCTGAGTGCCGGCTGTCAGCGAATCGGAGGTGGCATCGGGGTAGCCGTTGATATCGGCGCTGCCGTTGCTGTCCACGTCGCCACTGGCTTCGGTGGTGGTTTCCGTATTGGCGTCACGGCCTTTGTCGCCGTTACAGCCCGTTAGGCTGAGGCCGGCGCCCAGGAGAACCGCGGCCAGCCAGAATGTGCGTGCTTTAAGCATAAAAAGTGTCCAGAAGTGAGAAAAAGCGAACCTGAGCCTGACCGCTTTTTGCCGGAAAACCGCGTAGCAGCAAACTGCCACGCATTTTCCCTTGGCTATACGGACAAACTTTCCAGGCAAGTGAAATTCTTGAGAAAGAATTTATACGGGTTTTGCTGAAAAAACACGGATGTGACTAATACGGAGCAGCCCGCTTGGCCGGCTATATCTGAGAATAAAAACTCGGGTAGCCTTATCCGCCGGCCCCGGTCAGCCTTACCTTGTGTACGCAACCTGCGTATGTGCAAACAGGGAGTTTACCGCAAGTTGGCGGCGGCTTTTATGGGGTCCGCTCCGCCGCGGGTGGCAGCAGGCGCGGCAGGCCCTACTTCGCCTCCTTGTGCTCATCAGGTTTAATTTGCGCTGTTATGATTCGAGTTTTTTTAGTTGACGACCACACGATTCTGCGTGAGGGCCTACAAGCGGCGCTAGCTCCCGAGCCCGGCCTGACGGTGGTAGGCGTAGCCAGCAATGGCCAGGAGCTGCTGGATATGCTGCCGGGTACTCCTGCCGATGTAGTAGTGCTGGATGTTAACATGCCGGTGCTGGATGGGCTGGCTACTACCCGCCGCCTGCGGGAGGAATTCCCCAACGTGCGAATTCTTATTTTATCCATGGTGAGCCATGAGCGCAACATCGCTCAGCTACTAGATGCCGGTGCCAGTGGCTTCGTACTCAAAAGCGTGGACAAGGCCGAAATCGTTCTGGCCATTCAGACTGTGGCTGTTGGCAAAGCCTACCTGTGCAGCGAGCTGGGACTTAACATGCTGCGCAAGGTTCTGAGTCAGACGGGGGGTAGCGGCGACGAGCAGCCTCTGAAAAAGCAGGGCGACTTATCAAACCGCGAACGGGAGGTGCTGCAGCTTATTGCAGAGGGCCTGACAACCAATGAAATAGCCGAAAAGCTATTCACCAGCAAGCGCACCATCGAAACCCACCGCCAGAACATTATCGAGAAAACCCAGGTCAAGAACACGGCCGCCCTGATCAAATACGCCATGGAAAACGGCCTGATCAAGGGAGCCTAAGCTTCCCCGATCAGGCCGCGCGCCTCTCCTGCGGTAAGGCGGTACTACTGGAGCCACGGGCTACGCATAGAGGCGGGGCTGAATGGGTAGCGTGTACCGTTCGCCGCTGGCCAGCAGGTGCAGCTCCACCCCGCGCAGCGTAAAGGGCGTGTTGGGCGCTATTTCATGAATGTTGGTAGAACTGCAGGCGCGGGCATCCAGTATCACTACCAGGCCGCTGCCCAGCACTTCCAGCTCCTGCCCCTCCGTTACCAGCACGGCCGTATCTTCCTCTAGTCCCATGCCCACGCAGGCCGGATTCGTGGCCAGAATCTGGGCCATCCGCACAATGCGGCCCCGGGCCACGAAGTGAGTGTCCACGGCCACATCGTGCAGTAACTCCAGGCCGGTGGTAATATGAATTTCCCCCTTCAGGTAGCCGGCATCGTTGCGCCCCTGGTACACCATGGGCGTGCTCATGGCCGTGGCCCCGGCGCTGGTGCCGGCAACAATAAAATTATCGTAGGAGTAGCGCTCCTGCAGGCGATGTTGCAGGTAGCTTCCGCCTAACAAAGCCGTTAGGCGCAGCTGGTCGCCCCCGGTAAAGAGGACGCCCCCGGCTTCCTCCAGTACCCGAAGGCGGGCTTCGTCGTTGGCCTCGGAGCGGCTCTTAATATTGAGCACCTCAACAGCCGGCCCCCCCAGGCGCTGAAAAGCCCGGACATAATCCTGGGCAGATTCTTCGGACTGCTCCGAGGCGGTAGGAATTACGACCAACGGGCCCCGGTCGCCTATTTCCTCGGCCAGACGACGCAGGATGGCTTCGGGGGCAAAGTTTACGTTCCGAGCAGCTTTCTCATCATCTTCGGGCGCATCTCCTTTGTGCTCGTGGCCGCCAATGAGCAGAAGTTTACCTTGCGGAACGGGGCAGGAAGTAGCAGAAGTACGTTTTTTTGCGGCCATGAATCAGAAGGCAAGTGAGTAATATGCCCCAGGAAAGGCCCGCTTTTGTGGGCATTTCCCGGGGCAGGCGTTTACCGCTTGGTAGCAGCAGGCTTATTCAGCCTTGGCGTTAATGTAGTTTTTGGCCAGCTCATTGAGCTTGGTATCCGTGTGCTGCTCCTCACTGAGGGTTTGCTGCAGCAGCCGGGCTACTTCCTGGTGGCCGAGGCGCTCAGCGTAGTGAGCCGCCGTACCATAGCCCGAAATTTCGTAGTGCTCAATGCGTTGGGCCGCTGCAATCAGGGCGGCGTCCATTACCTCATCGGTAGCCCGCTCCGACATGGTTTCCTGGCCTTCGGCAATCAGGCCTTCCATGGCCTTGCAGGTATGGCCGCTCAGCTTCAGGCCCAGCGTCTGCCCAATTTGCTCAAGCCGGTCCACTTGCTTTTCGGTTTCGCGCAGGTGGGTTTCGAAGCCCTGGCGCAGGCGCTCGTCCTTGGCTTTGCTGGCCATTTTAGGTAGCGCTTTCACCAGCTGACTTTCGGCGCTGTACAGGTCTTTGAGCTGCATTTCCAGCAGGTCATCGAGGGTTTCAAGTTTGTCGAACATAGGAGTAGGATAAGGAGAACAACCACGCAGTCCTGTTGACTGATGTCCTATTCATACGACTAACTTCCGGCCTGTGTTAAAGTCGAGCTAGGTATCGAGGGCGGCTCCAAGGCACGGCAGTTTGGGGGGTATGATGAGGGCAGGCGCGCTTTAGTAAGCCAGATGGTAGTGGCCCGGAATGTACTACGGAACAGAAACCCGTGTTTTAACCGGGCAGGCCCCACCCCTCTGCTTGCCATTCACGGAAATTCAGCATTGCGCACCAGCAAATCAGCCGAGTACAAGAAAACCTACTGCTTGTGCATCTTTCACCCTTGCACGCCGGCCCTTCAACCAACTCGGTATGTCCGGCGCGGCACCCTCCCCGCGAGCCTGATTCGGCAATAGCAGCCTGAGCTGCCCTTTTGATTTTTATGTAAATCTTTAACTATCAGCCTAATAAACCGCACATAACAATAGTTCAGTGGCAGAAGCGCAAAAGAAAAAGCCCCGCCGGCTAAGTGCCGACGGGGCTTTTGGTGGTGATTCCGCTGGGATTCGAACCCAGGACCCATACATTAAAAGTGTATTGCTCTACCAGCTGAGCTACAGAATCATTTGTTTCTTTGCAAACGGCGAACGTTTTTCGCTGATTGTGGCACAAAAGTAGAAGCCCAAATTTAATCGTGCAACTGTTTTGCTGAAAAAAGTCCTTCTTTTTTTCCTTTTCCTGTCGCCTGTATTTCAAGCTGCTCAGGCCCAAAAAGTTACTCCTAAGCTCCTGCGCGCAGATTCGTTGTTTGAAACGGGTAACGTAGAGCAGGCTTACCCCCTGTACCGCCGGGCGCGGGAGCAGGAGGGGTTGCAATCGGCCCGGCAGCTGCTGCGCATGGCCTACGTGCAGGAGGGCCTGGGGCACTATCCGGCTGCCTTGTATTATCTGAGTCTGGCCCAGGCCTGGCAGCCCCACCACACTACCTGGGCAAAAATGGTGGAGCTGGCCCAGGAGCACCGCCTCACGGGCTACCCCAATACGTGGCGGCAAAACCTGGCTATTACCGTGCAGCGCTACTACTACCGCCTGCTGCAGGTGCTGCTGGTACTGGCCGTGGTGGGGGGTACCCTGCTGCTGGTGCGGCGGCGCACCGCCGACCGCGCCTGGTGGGCTGCCTACGCCATTTATCTGGTGGTAGTGGGCTTGTACCTGAACTTGCTGGGCCCGGCCCGGGTAGGGCTGGTAGCGCGGGCCCGGGCCCCGCTGATGGCCGGGCCCAGCGCGGGCGCGGCCTGGCTGACTACTGCCGCCGCCGGTGACCGGTTTGAAGTGCAGGGCCAGCAGGACATCTGGTACCGGGTGCACTGGCAGGGCCGCGACGCCTACATCCGCCGCCCCGATCTACTCCTGGTAGAATAAAACAAAAGCCCGCGCCTCCTCAGCCGCGGGCTTTTTGATTTGCTTGAAGGCAGGTTGGGCTACAACGTGAAATCGGGCTCTTCCTTGCGGAAATGATTCAGCACCAACTTATCGGCCAGGCCGGGGAGCCACTTGTTCAGGAAGACCGTCAGCTTGCCCTGGCCGGTAAGCACCAGGTCGCGGCGGCGCTGCTGCACGGCCTGCACCAGGTGGTCGGCTACCTCCTCGCTGCTCATCATCTGCTGCTCGTTGCGCGGCGATTCGCCCTGGGCCGAGCCGTCGGCGGCCAAAGCCACGTTGCGGATGTTGGAAGCCGTGAAGCCGGGGCAGGCCAGCAGTACGTGCACGCCCTGGGGCAGCAGCTCGGTGCGCAGGGCCTCCAGGAAACCGTGCATGGCAAACTTCGAGGCCGAGTAGCCGGTGCGGCCGGGCAGGCCCCGGTAGCCGGCTATACTGCTGATACCTACAATAGAACCCTTTGCCTGCGTAATATGGGGTAGGGCGAACTTGGTAGTGTAAACGGTGCCGAAGAAGTTGGTTTGCATCAGCCGCCGGATAACGTCCAGGTCGGCGTCGCGGAACAGGGCGCGCATGCTGATGCCGGCGTTATTAATCAGGATATCCAGCCGGCCGAAAGCGGCCACTGTTTCCTGCACGGCCCGCTCCGAGTCGGCCTCTACCCCCACGTCGGCCCGGATGGCCAGGTGCTCCACGCCCAGACCCGCCAGCTCGCGGGCGGTATCCTGCAGGCGCGCTTCGTCGCGGCCGGTAATGGCGACGCGGGCCCCGGCCCGCCCGAATGCCAGGGCGGTGGCCCGGCCAATGCCCGACGTGCCGCCGGTAATCAGTACAACTTTATTTTTCATGAGGGGAAAGTAAGCCTTGAATCCCGGTTGGGAGAGCGGCAAAACTACGGCAATTTCCGGCAGCCAAACGAGGCGGCGCAGGCAAGCCTTGCCCCCTCCCTACCCCACGAAATCCGCGTAACCCGCAAAATCCGGTGAACTCCGTGCGTATCTTTGCCGCCGTGAGTAAAGCAGCTAAAAAAATCCCGGCGGAGGCGCTCCGCAACATTGAGATTCAGGACATGGTGGCCGAGGGCAAGTGCATTGTCCGCCACGATAACCTCGTCATTTTTGTGACCCAGGTAGCCCCCGGCGACGTGGTGGACCTGCGCGTGACCCGCAGCAAAAAGAACTTCCTGGAGGCCGTGCCCACGCACTTCCACAAGTACTCAGAGCTGCGCGTGACGCCCTTCTGCGAGCATTTTGGCGTGTGCGGGGGCTGCAAATGGCAGCACATCGGCTACGATACCCAACTCCGCTTCAAGCAGCAGCAGGTAGAGGACACTCTGCAGCGCATCGGCAAGGTGGAAATTCCGGCGGTGCTGCCCATTATGGGCTCGCCTTCCCAGACCTACTACCGCAACAAGCTGGAGTACACCTTCAGCTTCATGGGCTGGCTGACCGAGGAGCAGATTCAGGACGAAACGACCCAGTACGACCGGCGCGTGCTGGGCTTCCACACGCCCGCCCGCTTCGATAAAATCATCGACGTGAACCACTGCTGGCTGCAGCCCGACCCCAGCAACCAGATTCGCCTGGCCATCCGCGACTACGCGCGGGAAAACATGCTGCGCTTCGGCAACATCATCAAGCAGACGGGCCTGCTGCGCAACCTCATCATCCGCACGGCCGGCACCACCGGCGAGCTAATGGTGATTCTGCAGTGCTACCGCCAGCACCAGGCCATTGAGCCCCTGCTTGACTACATCTACGAGCGGTTCCCGCAGATTACCTCCCTCAACTACGTGCTCAACGACAAGGGCAACGAAACCTTCCACGACCTGGAGGTGGTGTGCTACAAGGGTAAGCCCTACATCGAGGAGGAAATGGAAGGCCTGCGCTTCCGGGTGGGGCCGAAGTCGTTCTACCAGACCAACTCCGAGGGCGCTTATAACCTCTACAAAATCACCCGCGACTTCGCCCAGCTCACCGGCACCGAGCTGGTGTACGACCTCTACACCGGGGCCGGTACCATCGCCAACTTCGTGGCCCGCCAGGCCAGGCACGTCATCGGGGTGGAGTACGTGGAGCAAGCCGTAGCCGATGCCCACGTTAACTCCGAAATCAACGGCACCACGAACACCGAGTTCTACGCCGGCGACATGAAGGACGTGCTCAACGCGGAGTTCATCGAGAAGCACGGCCGCCCCGATGTAGTCATCACCGACCCACCCCGCGCCGGTATGCACGAGGATGTAGTAGCCCGTCTGCTGGAAATGCGTGCCCCCCGCATCGTGTACGTGAGCTGCAACCCCGCCACCCAGGCCCGCGACCTGGAGCTTCTGGACTCCGCCTATAAAGTGGTGAAAGTGCAGCCCGTAGACATGTTCCCACACACCCACCACGTAGAGAATGTGGTGCTGCTGGAACTGAAGTAGCAAGAAATTCCTGTCATCCTGAGCGGAGCGAAGGACCTTATCACGTTGGAACAAGTCGTTGTTACGAGTATAGTTCTAACGTGAAAAGGTCCTTCACTCCGCTCAGGATGACAGAATAGTTTAGCTTTATTCGCTATGCCTTACTATGTCTATATCACTACCAATCCAGCCAAAGCTGTATTATATATTGGCATTACCAACAATATAAAAAGCCGCCTGGCTCAACACTATATCAACCGCGGAAGCAAGGATACATTCGCCGGCAAGTATTACTGTTATAACCTGTTGTACGTAGAAGAATACTTCGATAGTAAAGCTGCCATCGCCCGCGAAAAGGAACTGAAAGGTTGGACGCGGGCGAAGAAGGAAGCGTTAATAGTCACTGAAAATCCACAATGGAATTTCTTGGAGCCCTAAACCATCTGTCATCCTGAGCGGAGCGAAGGACCTTATAGCAGCAGAACAAGTCGTTGTTACGAGTATCGTTCTGACGTAATAAGGTCCTTCGCTCCGCTCAGGATGACAGGAAAAACAACTGCATGGACTACACCAACGACCCTGAACTGAACGGTAAATACCTCGGCACCATCACCAAGGACTTTGCTACCGTATCGGATACCCTGAAAGAAGCTTCTTACCAGATCCGGAAGCGGGAGATTTCCAAGTATCCCATTTTCATCTTCGCCCGCCAGGAGGTGCCGCTGGGCGGCCTGCTGGTGAATGCCGACGAACTGAACCTAGAGTGGCACGTTTTCGCCAGCTACGCCGAGATGCTAGTGCAGCAACACGTTATTGGTCTCGATAAAATCGAGGACTTCCAGCAGACCTACAAGGATGCCGACGAATACTGCTGCCTGTTCGTGCTGGATGAGGAGTTTACTAACTTCGTGTACATCCCCTACCCCGAGGATTAACCGAAACGTCTGTCATGGCGAGGAGGCACGACGACGCCATCCTTCCTCTCTTCCGTGACAAGTTTAATAATGTGACAAGCCCTTGCGTCCGTGGTGGATGCAAGGGCTTGTCACGTTTTCGGGGGTAGCACGTTGTACGGGACGGATTGCTTCGCCTCCGGCTCGCAATGACGGGGGGGTTACCCGAAGTGCTGGAAGCCTTGGGCGCGTAGCGGTACCGGCTGGCCGGCTTTGGTGATGAGGTTGGCGCCTTCGCTGCGGTCCACCATGTGGCCGATGATGGTGATGTCGGGGTGGTTTTTGAGTTTGTCGTGGGCCGAGAGGGGGACGGTGAAGAGCAGCTCGTAGTCCTCGCCGCCGTTGAGCATGCACATGATGGGGTCGAGGTTGAACTCCTCAGCTACTTCCAGGGTGGGGTTGGCAATGGGCAGGTTCTCGGAGAAAATGCGGGCCCCAGTGCCGCTGGCCTGACACAGGTGCAGCACCTCGGAGGCCAGCCCATCCGACACGTCAATCATGCTGGTGGGCACCACACCCAGGTCGCGCAGCTCGTGGACTACGTCCATGCGGGCCTCGGGGCGCAGCTGGCGCTGCAGCACATAGGGATATTTGCTGAGCTCGGGCTGGGTTTCGGGGTCGGCCTGCCAGGCTTGCTTTTCGCGCTCCAGCACCTGCAGGCCCAGAAATGCGCCGCCCAGGTCGCCGGTAACGCAGAGCAGGTCATTGGGGCCGGCTCCGCTGCGGCGCACGGCCTGGCCGGCTGCTACCTGCCCTAGGGCCGTAATGCCAATAGTCAGGCCCGAACGGCTGGCAGTGGTGTCGCCGCCCACCAGGTCCACGTTGTAGGCCTCGCAGGCCAGGCGCATACCTTCGTACAGCTCCTCAATGGCTTCCACCGTGAAGCGGCTGGGTACGCTCAGGGCTACTACCAGCTGGGTGGGTAGGGCATTCATGGCGGCCACATCCGATACGTTTACGGCCACGGCCTTATAGCCCAGGTGCTTCAGGGGGCAGAAGGTGAGGTCGAAGTGCACGCCTTCCACCAGCAGATCGGTGGTAACGACGACCTCCTGCCCGGCCGGCGGGGCTAGAATAGCGGCGTCGTCGCCGATGCCGAGGATGGTGCTGGGTTGGCGGAGCTGCACGGTTTCCTGAATCCGACGAATCAGGCCGAACTCACCTACTTTATCGAGGGGCGTCATAGGTTCACAGATTTTCTCAGATGAAGCCGATTTTGCAGGTTGCGTTGGTTCAGGGCAAGCGCAAAAGCAGCGGGGCGCAAAGGTACGCGGCCGGATGGTAGTACGAACACCCATTTGCTGATGTTAACGGTCAACCCCGCCTGCCTGTCCCGGCAGCATACTACCGGTTGCTTTACTGGTTTAGCACGAACGGGCAGTGGTATTTTTTGTGGGCTTCATTGCCTAATGAGCCTTTTTTGCTAAATATTCGTTGGCCTACTACTTTCCATTTTGTTGTTTTTTATGAAGCGCCTCACTTCACTATTCCTGGTTCTGGCTACCCTTACTACTATCAGTTGCAACCGTACTCCTAAAAGCATTGACCCCGCTTCGGCCCAGGCCGTGAAGGTGCAGCTGGATATTCTGCGGGACACGGTGGATGCTCGCTGGCATGAGATGCAAACCTCCGACGATGCCAAGCTCCGCGCTACCCAGCAGCTGCTCCGGGAGCTGACCACCCAGCCGGGCGCCGACCGCACCCGCTTGGCCCAGCTTCAGTACGCCAACGACCGGTTGGCCCAGCGCCGCTATACCCAGCAAAGCATGGCCGAATCGGCGCTGATTGATGCCTATGATACGGCCCAGGACTCGCTGCTCCGGGTGGTGTACGCTGTAGCCCTGCCTGCTGACCAGGAGCCGGCGGCGCCCGTCAAAACCCTCACCGACCAAATTCAGTCGGCCGACGCGCAGTTGGTTAACTTCCGGATTCGCTACGACCAGGCGGCCAGCCGCTTCAACAACTACCTGCAGGTGCACACCGCCGAGCTAGAGCAACTTGGGGGCAAGTACAGCAAGCTTAAACCTCTCCCCCTCTTTACCCTGCAAAACTAGGCTCGCCGCTTCCTACCCCTCATTCCACGACAAAGCCCCGGACCAAGCTCTTTGGTCCGGGGCTTTGTTGTGGAATGAGGGTAGCCGCGCTACAGCTTCGCCATTTCGTCGCGCACGAAATCGGCGAGCGTGCGCAGGTATTCCGTGCTGAAATCGAAGCGGATGCCGGCGGCGGCATAAATCTCGCCGATGGGGGCCGTGTAGCCCAGGGCCAGGGCGCGCTGGTAGCCCTGCAGGGCCGCCGCGGGGTCCTGCCGGAAGTTGCGCCATACGGCAATGGCTCCCAGCTGGGCCATGGCGTATTCAATGTAGTAGAACGGCACTTCGTAGAGGTGCAGCTGCTTCTGCCAGAGGTAGGGCTTGATGTGCTCCAGGCCCTGCCAGCTCACGGTGCGCTGGTTGAACTCATCGAAAATCTGGGTCCAGCGCTGGTGGCGGGCTTCCACTGTATGTCCCGGATTTTCATACACCCAGTGCTGAAACTTATCAATGGTGGCAACCCAGGGAAAGGTTTCGAGCACACTTTCCAGGTGGGTTTTCTTGGCCCGGCGCAGCTCGTCCTCATCCGTGAAGAACACGTTCCAGTGGTCCATGCTAATGAGCTCCATGCTCATGGAAGCCAGCTCGGCCACCTCGGATGGCGGGTGCTTGTCGGCGCTCAGGGGTAAGCGGCGGGTCAGGAAGGAGTGCACGGCGTGGCCGCCTTCGTGCAGCATGGTCACCACGTCGCGCAGGGAGCTGGTGGCATTCATGAAGATGAACGGCACCCCGGTTTCGTCGAGGGGGTAGTTGTAGCCGCCGGGCGCCTTGCCCTTGCGCGACTCCAGATCAAGGTTGCCCATTTCGCGCATGGTGCGCAGGCACTGACCCAGGAACGGGTCCAGGCGGTCGAACACCGTAACGGTCTTTTCGAGCAGCTCCTCGCCGGTTTCAAAGGGCCGCAGCGGAGCCTTGCCCGAAACGTCCACGTCCAGGTCCCAGGGGCGCAGCTCGGGCAGGGCCAGGTCCTGGCGGCGCTCCAGGTCAAGGTCGTCAATCAGGGGCACCACCGTTTCCCGAATGGCCCGGTGAAAGTCGAACGTATCCTGCGGGGTATAATCGAAGCGTCCCAGGGCCGCGAACATATAGTCGCGGAAGTTCGCGAAACCGGCGTTTTGGGCTACCTGGTGGCGCAGGCCAATCAACTCAGTGTACAGCGCATCGAGGGGGGTAGCATCCTGCAGGCGCCGCTCCTGAATAGCCCGCCAGGCCTGCTCGCGCACGGCGCGGTCGGGGCTTTTGAGGCGGTCGGCGGCGCGGGGCAGGGTCAACTCCTCGCCGTCCAGCGTCACGGTCATGGCCCCGGCAATGGCCGCGTATTGCTGCTGCTTGGTGCTGATTTCGGTTTTCAGCGGAATGTTCTCGGCCCGATAGATTTCCAGGGCCTGGCGCACCGAGCGCACAAAGATGCGGTACCGAGCCGGGTCCAACTCCCCGAGAAACTCGGAAGCCATCATCTTCTCGTTCAGGGCGTGGTCGTAGGGGGCTACGTTGGGCTCAATTTCGCTCACGAAATACTGAAAGGCCTCGGCCTGGGCTTGGTCCTGGGTGTCGCAGGTCATGCGGATGTAGCGCCAGGCCAGGTCCTCACTCAGCACCGATTCCAGCTCCGAGCGGTTCAGCAGCCACTGCTCCAGCTCCGGGGCCGAGCGAATGACCCGGTCGCGCAACTCAATAAAGTACGGTTCAATGGCGGCCCATTCCGTCACGGTGAACGACTCAGGGAGGTATTGGCGGGGCGGACGCTGGGTTTCAGTTGCCAGGTCGGCCGCGGGGGCAGAGTATGTCATAGCTTACGTAAAAAAGGCAGACCACAAGGCACGCCGCAAAGGGATAGTACTTTGAACGCGCCTGTCAGGTTCGAACAATGTAGCAACATATTGGCTACCAGCTAACCTGAACAGCAATAACCGTTGCTCAGGGCCGGTTGTTCGGCTGCGGGCCGGCAAAACAAGCCGTGGCGAAAAGCAGGCTGGCTCCTTGCCTACCCCTGCCTTCCGCCCGAACCCCTGGGCCAGCTAATCTATTTCAATCACTACGTCGGCCGTGAGCGGATGGCCGACACAGGTCAGCACGTAGCCTTGTTTTATTTCGGAGTCGGAGAGGCCTTCCCGCTCATCGAGGTGAACCTTGCCCGAGAGGCACTTGCCCCGGCAGGCGGTGCACAGCCCCGCCTGGCAGGAGTACGGCAGGTCGATGTCCTGGTCGAGGGCCGCTTCTAGGATTGTCTGGTTGGGCGCTACGGCTACCTGGTACTCCGAGCCTTCGTAGTGAATGGTCACGGTGTAAGCGCCCGGCGTGTCATCAGCGGCGGTCGATACGTCGCCGTGCCCGCTGGGCTGGGCGGCGGCCGTTTCCGAGGCATCGGCGGCGGCCACAAAACTCTCGCGGCGGATGCGGCTGGCCGGCACGCCCAGCAGCTCCAGGGCGGCGTAGGCTTCCGTCATCATCCCCTCGGGGCCGCAGAGGTAATACTCGGCCTGGGCGGCCGGAAACTGGTGGCGCTGCTCCAGAATACGCAGCAGCATGGTGCGGTTGAGGCGGCCAGTGTGCTGGTGGCCCGAGGTGGGGGTAATGGGCTGGCTGTACACGTGCTCTACCTGCAAACGGCCGGCGTACTGCTGCTCCAGGCGCCGCAGCTGCTCGGCAAAAATCACCGACTGCTCGTTGCGGTTGCCGTACACCAGTAGCACCTGGCTCCGGGGCTCCTCGCGCAGCACGGCTTTCAGCATGCTCATCAGGGGCGTGATGCCAGAGCCGGCCCCTACCAGCACAATGGAGCGGGCCGCGTTGGGCTGGGGCGTGAGGGTGAAGTTGCCCAGTGGGGCCATTACCTCCACCTGCTGCCCTACCCGCACGGTATCGAGCAGGTAATTGCTCACCAGCCCCCCTGATACGCGCTTTACCGTAACGGCTAGGCGCGGAGCCTCGGCGGGCGTGCTGCTGAGCGAGTACGCCCGGCGCTCCTTTTTGCCGCCGGGCCCGCAGGGTAAAATCAACGTCAGGAACTGGCCGGGCTGGCAGGCCACGGCCTGGCGGTCCGGATGTTCGAAGTGAATGGTAACGGCGTCGGGCGTTTCGTGGGTTAGCTCAACAACGTTCAGGGTAAGGTAGGCACTGCTCATTACAAAAGGACTTCGGGGGAGGTAGAAACCTGAGGGTTCAGGGAAAGAGGGGCAAAAATACAGGATAATGTGGCGTACGCCGTAGCTTGCGCCGCGTTGAGCTTACGTACAAAATCTTGCGTCGGCAGGGCCGAATCCACGGCCCTGCCCGTAGCCCTTTTGCTTGCTGAGGCTTGGTAGCTGCAGCGTAGCTCACGCGTATTGTTCACGGCTGCTACCGGGCGGCCTTTCCTGCCTTGTTATTATTTCTCCATGCTTGCTTCCCTGCTTGAGCGTCATCAACACGAATTCAGCCCTGTGCTGCCCGTTGATCTGAACGCCCCCGATGTAGCCCGCCTCGATTTTACGGCCGCCAACCCCGTACTCCAGAATGCCGACCTGCGCGACACCGCCGCTTTTGAGGAGCTGGTAGGCCGGCTGCTGGAAGCGCAGAACGCTCACATTGGGGTAGGCGGCTACCTCGAAAACCGCGTTATCTACCGGCGCAGCCCCGGCCTGTTCGGCGACCCGGCCGTGCCCGCTCGCTCCCTGCACCTGGGCGTGGATGTATGGCTGCGGGCCGGTACACCCGTGTTGGCCCCGCTGGACGCGCTGGTGCACAGCGTGCAAGACAACGACCACTTCGGCGACTACGGCCCTACCGTTATCCTGCAGCATCAGCTGGAGGATACCGTTTTCTATACCCTCTACGGCCACCTCAGCCGCCGCGAAACCCTGCTGCTGCGCCCCGGCATGCGCATCGAAAAAGGCGAAACCTTCACGGAAGTAGGCCCCGCCCCCGAAAATGGCGACTGGCCGCCCCACCTGCACTTCCAGGTTATTGCCGATCTGGAAGGCCGTTCCGGCGACTTTCCGGGGGTAGCCTTACCGGAGGAGCGGGAGAAATGGCCCGCCTTGTGTCCTGACCCCAACCTGATTTTACAGAGCCAGTGGCTGAATCAATAGGTTTTTAGCCCGCAGAGGGCGCTGAGTCCGCTGAACGACTCTGCGCCTTCTGCGGGCTAACACTTAATCGAACTTGATGGCCACGACGGGCTTGATGCGCGAGATAAGGTAGGTCGGAATCAGCACGGCCAGCAGGGAGGTCAGGAAGGTGGCCGCGTTCAGCACCACAATCATGAAGGGGTCCCAGTGAATCGGCACGCGGTCCATGTAGTAGTTCTCGGGGTCCAGCGGAATGGGGTGGAAGAAGTACTGAATGGCGCAGAAGCCCAGCCCGATCAGGTTGCCGTACACCATGCCCCGCACCGTCAGGCTCAGACCCCGGAAGAAAAACATACTCCGGATTTGGTTGTCTGTGGCCCCAATGGCCTTGAGCACTCCAATCATGTTGGTGCGCTCCAGAATCATGATGAAGATAGTGGCGACCATGTTAAACGTAGCCACGAAGATGATCAGCACCAGGAAAATTACCACGTTACGGTTCAGCAGCTGCAGCCAGTCGAAAAGCTGAGCGTACTGGTCCGTAATTTTGTCCAGCTTCAGGTCGTAGCGCAGGTTCTCGTAGAGGTTGTCGGCGACGGGATCGAGGCGGTTGAAGTCCTTTAGGGTGATTTCCAGGCCACCCACCAGCGAATCGGACCAGCTGGTCAGGTCGCGCACCTGCTGAATGTCCCCGATGACGTAGGCTTCGTCAAACTCGTCGAGGCCGGTTTGGTAGATACCGCGCACGGTGAACTGGCGCACCCGGGGCGGGTTCTGAATAAAGTAGAACAGGGCCTTGTCGCCGGGCTTGAGGCGGAGCTTGTCGGCCACCTTGCGCGAGAGCAGCACGTCGTTGCTGGCCGCCGTGTCGGAGAACGTCAGGAACTTGCCGGCCACCATGTTCTGGCGCATGGGCGAGCGGCCGCTTTTCTCGTCGATGCCCTTCAGCACCACGCCCAGCACTTCCTCCTTGGTTTTGATGATGGCCGTTTTGCGCGCAAAAGGCTGAATAGAGGCCACCTGCGGATTCCGCTGCAGCTCCTGCACCAGCCGCGGCCCACTGATGGGCTCCACCTCCAGCGAGTTGTTGGTATCGTACTTGCTGATTTGCAGGTGGGACCCGAAGGAGAAGATCTTGTTCTGGATTTCGTTGCGGAAGCCCTCCAGAATAGCAAACGACACCACCATCACGGCCAATCCCATGGCAATGCTGATGATGGCTATCTTTGTCACCGACGAGGTAAACGAACCTGCATCGGCCCCATCGATCTTATTAGATATGTACTGCGAGACGTTCACCGGCGTAAAGCTAGACGAATCCCTGCAGTTTTCCACTTTCCCGCGCTGCCCATGCCCTCCCTACTCTCCGCGAGCCTACTCGGCCTCTCCTTACTGCTTTCCGACTGCGCCCGTCCGCCCCAAACGGCCACGGCTACTACCCCCACCGCGGCGCCGGACACGCCCAGCGCGCCACTGCGCCGGACCATTGCCTCGCCGCCCCAGGTGATTCTGCCGGCTGCCGAGCCGCTGCGCGTGGGCGCCGAGCAGTTTGAGCGGTACGCGGCCTTGCTGAAAGGCAAGCGGGTAGGCTTGGTCGTGAACCAGTCGGCGAAGGTGGGCCGGGCGTTTCTGGTGGATACGCTCTTGGCGCGGGGCGTAAACGTGCAGGTCATCTTCGGGCCGGAGCACGGCTTCCGGGGCGAGGCCGCCGACGGGGCCACCATCAAGGACGGCAAAGACGCCCGCAGTGGCCTGCCGGCCCTGAGCTTGTACGGGGCTACCAAAAAGCCTACCCCAGAGATGCTGCGCAATGTGGATGTGCTGGTTTTCGACATTCAGGATGTGGGCACGCGCTTCTATACGTTTATCAGCACCATGCACTACGTAATGGAGGCGGCGGCGGAGCAAAACAAGGAGGTAATTATTCTGGACCGGCCCAACCCCAATGGATGGTACGTGGATGGTCCGGTGCTGGAGCCCCAGTTCAAAACCTTCGTGGGCATGCACCCCATTCCGGTGGTGCACGGCCTGACGGTGGGCGAGCTGGCCCAGATGATTAACGGCGAGAAGTGGCTGGAAGGCAAGCGCCAGTGCCGCCTGACGGTGATTCCCATGCAGGGCTACACCCACGACACGCGCTATGAGTTACCCGTGCGCCCCTCCCCCAACCTGCCCACCGCCCACGCGGTAGCCCTCTACGCCAGCCTCTGCCTGTTCGAGGGCACCGACGTGAGCGTGGGCCGGGGCACAGCCATGCCCTTCGAGGTAATTGGGGCACCCACCCAGCCCAAAACCCGCCCGTTCAGCTTCACGCCTACCCCCAACCCCGGCTCCACTTCTCCACCCCAGAACGGCAAGCTCTGCTATGGCCTTGATTTGCGCCAGACCGGCAACGACGTAGGCTTTTCTTTGAAGTATCTGCTGGATTTCTATCAGCAAAGCACCGACAAGGTCAACTTCTTCAACAAAGGCTTCGAGCGGCTGGCCGGCACCGCCGCCCTGCGGCAGCAGATTATAGCCGGTAAATCGGAGCAGGAAATCCGGCAGTCGTGGGAGCCGGCGCTGGGCCAGTACAAGGCCCTGCGCAAGAAGTACCTGCTCTACCCCGATTTTAAGTAACTCTCTCACGATGGCAGCCCGCAGAGGGCGCGGAGGTTGGCGCAGAAGGCGCAGAGTCCGTTGAACGATCTGCGTCTTCTGCGCCAACCTCCGCGCCCTCTGCGGGCTAAAAGAACCAGAACAATGCTGCGTATCATTTTCATGGGCACTCCCGAATTCGCGGTGCCTACCCTCGAAGCCCTGCTCGGCTGGGATGGTTGCCAGGTAGTAGCCGTTATAACCGCCCCCGATAAGCCCGCGGGCCGGGGCCGGCAGTTGCAGGCTTCAGCGGTAAAGCAGGCCGCCGAGCGCCACCAGGTGCCGGTACTGCAGCCCACCAACCTGAAGGCCCCGGAATTTCAGGAGGAGCTGCGCGGCTACGCGGCCGACCTGCAGGTGGTAGTAGCCTTCCGGATGCTGCCCGAAGCCGTCTGGAATATGCCGCGGCTGGGCTCCATTAACATCCACGCGTCTTTGCTACCCCAGTATAGGGGCGCGGCGCCCATCAACTGGGCTCTTATTCATGGTGATACGCGCACGGGCGTCACCAGCTTTTTCCTGCGCCATGAAATTGACACCGGCAACCTGATTTACCAGGATGCCGTGGACATTGCCCCGGAAGACGACTTCGGCTCTTTATATGAAAAGCTAAAGCTGGCCGGGGCCCAGCTGGCTTTGCGCTCCGTGCAGGCTATTGCCGCCGGCACGGCCCCCAGCATCCCCCAACAAGAACTGCCCGAGCTACGCCCGGCCCCCAAGCTCCAGAAGGAAACCGGCCGCCTCGATTTCCAGCAGTCGGCGCCGGCCCTGGCAAATCTGGTGCGGGGCCTCTCGCCCATCCCCACGGCCTTTACCCAACTGCCCGACGGCCGCACGCTCAAGGTGTTCAAGGCCCTACCCCTCGACGACGAGGAAGCCAGCGGCCCCGATACCAGTGTGCCCGGCCGCTGGTTTACTGATGGCCGCACCTACCTGCGCGTGCAAACCGCCAACGGCCTGCTGGATTTGCAGGATGTGCAGCTGGAAGGCAAAAAGCGCATGCCGGTGGTTGAATTTCTGCGCGGCTTCAACGCGGCATCGTTGGTCGGCTGATGTGGCTGACTTCGCTCCGATGCCTTTGGTACCGGATTAGCTGACCAGCGTGCAGCCTGCACGGCATCCCCTACCCCCTGTTGCCGGCTAAACCTTTCCGCGTGGAAGTCAGCACGAAGCCAACCGGTCAGACGCCTCCGGCGTCGGACCGGGAGCACCACTGTAAACTTCTCGCATAACCAGCATTCCTTTCTTATGACCTCACTCGTGGTAGCCGTGGCCGAAAACGGCGTGATTGGCGGCGACAACCAGCTGCTCTGGCACCTGCCCCTGGATTTAAAGCACTTCAAGCAGCTCACCCAGGGCCACCCCATCATCATGGGGCGGCGCACGTTTGAGAGCATCGGGCGGCCCCTGCCCAACCGCACTAACATTGTGGTAACCCGCCAGCTGGACTGGCAGGCCGAGGGTTGCGAAATGGCGTACGCCGTACCTCAGGCCCTGGAGCTAGCCCGCACCTACGCCGAGGAAGTTTTCGTGATTGGGGGCGGCGAAATCTACCGTCAGGCCCTGCCCGCCGCCGATGTGGTGTATCTGACGGAGGTGCATCATGCCTTCGAAGGCGACGTGACCTTTCCGGAGCTGAACCCGGCCGAATGGCGCGAGGAATCCCGGGAGCGGCACGAACCCGACGACAAGCACGCCTACCCCTTCAGCTTCGTCACGCTCCGGCGGCGCCGGTAAAGTGGTGAAATAGAGAGGCGGCGAGTTGCCGTTCTTGCCGTTGGTATCACTAAAACAAAACGAAAAGCCCCGACAGAAAATCTGTCGGGGCTTTTGTCTTTGCGGAACAAGGGAGCCGGTGCCGCTGAGTCTATCAGCTTGTCCAACTCACCATGTTCACCATTAGCGCAGCAGTACCAGCTTGCCCCAGCCTTTCTTGAAGGCCTGGTCGGCGCTGGTGGCGCGCTGCTCAAACTTGCCGCTCGGGTCATCCAGCACCACCCGGTAGAGGTAGGTGCCGTTGGCCAGCCGGTCGCCGTAGTCATCGGTGCCATCCCAGGCGTACTCCGAGATGTTGTTGCCGATGCGCAGGGGTCCAAGGTCGGCCATCATAATTTCCTTGACCACCCGCCCCGTCAAGCTTACAATCTGGATTTTCATGTTGCGCGGCACCGTGCTACCCGTGAGCGTGAACACAAACTTCGTTTTGCTGATAACCGGATTGGGGTACGGGAAAACGTTGGTAATGGAAGAGTTGCTGATCACCTCGAAGGTAATGCGGTATGGCTCGGAGCCGGCCAGGTTGCCCGAGCCGTCGCGGCCCTGCACTTCCAGCGTGTACACCCCATCGGCCAGGGGCTTGGCCTTGCCCGGTTGGTACTCCAGGCGCGCCGTACCCTGGGCCGAGTCGGCCACAAAGGTGATGCCGGCCGCATTCAAGTCTACTGGTACTGAGGAGGTAGCGTTGGGCTGGGTCAGGGTCACGATGAAGGCCGAGCGGTCCTTCATGGGGCGCAGCCGGTCGGCGTCGCGGAGTTGAATGCTGATGATGGGCTGGGCCGAAACAATGTCGCCGTTGAGCAAATGGCGGCCGTCAAAAGCCACATCAAGCACCGGAGCCGTGTCGCGGTTCTCTACCTCGAACGAAGGCAAAGCCAGCTCATTGTTGAAGTAGAACTGCTCCGGCTGCCGGCGCGGGTTCATCGTAATCTGGCCGCTGAGCGTGCCACTCAGGCCCACAATGTTCAGCTTCACCTCGTAGGTGCGCTGGGAGTGCGCCAGCAGCGGACTGCCCCGGAACACCAGATTTTTCTGCACCACCCGGTTGGCGTTGTCGCGCACCAGAATGTAGGCCACCAGCGGGTCCTGGAAGTCGAAATCGGACACGTTCTGGAAGGTAACCGGAATGGTGAGCGTGCCAGTGCGGGCCTGACGGGCCAGGGTAGCCGCGTCGTAGGCCGTGGGAGTGGCAGTCAGCACCACGTCGCGGCGCACTACCCCTTCGGGCACGCCCTGGTACGTAACCAGCCACTGCTCCAGCTGGGGCGCCGGTCCCGAGCCGGTTTCGCGCAGCACGGCCTGCAGCTGCAGGTAGGGATACTGCTTGGCCGATATACCGGCCAACGACTGCGTGCGGTTGCCAACGTTGGCTATTAGTTCCTTCACGGTGCCCAGGGAGTCAATGCCCAGCAGGCGCAGGGTGTAGTTGCCGGTGGGGCTGGTCCGGATGGTGTGGTGCAAAGACTGCCACTCCTGGGCCGGGCCAATGCGGGTTGACGTGACGGTAGCTTCCCGGGTACCGGCTTCCGTGAAGCGCCACTGCCCGCCGGGCACGGCCACCTCAATACCGGTGCGCTCGTCGCGGCGGAACTGGCCGGGGTGGCTCTGCGACCAGCCCCCGTTACGGCCATTAATCACCCGGAACGAGCTAACGGCCCACTCCGGGCTTTCGTCACCCTGGGGCGCGCGCAGGCGCAGGCGCCAGTACCATACCACACTGTCGCGCCCGGCGAAGGTGGGCAGGGTCAGGTTCCACTCGGGTACCATTACGGCGGCCACGGTGGTTTTCTTGAGCTGGGCGCTGTTGAAGGTCTGCACCGTGTCCAGCTCCATATCATACTCCCGGCTCGTGAGGGCAAGGGCATTGTCCTGGCCTACCAGGCGCACGGCCGTGCTGCCTACAATGCCGAACTCCGGCGGGCTCAGGGCCGTGACGCCACCCGTCAGGAAGGTATAGGTAACGGTAGCCTGGTTATTGGTTTCATCCAGTTCATCAATTTTATTAGCCGGGTCCACTTCCACCAGAAAGGTATTGAGGCCCGCAATGCTACCCGTGCCAGGATTCGCAATGGTCAGCGTGTAGGTAGTATCGCGGCGGGCCTGCCGCAGGTTCTCGAACAGGAGCACCTCGTTGGGCCGGCCGTTGTTGTAGCTGCGCGTTACCCGAATATCCAGGGGGCTGCCGGCCAGGCTGCGGCCCGGATTGTTCACGTTCACCTTCAGGCTGAAGCTGGGCGCCGTGAGCGGAATTACGGCGGGCGAAAACTGCACCTGGCTGTTGGCCGTCTGGAAATCGGGCTTGAGGGGCGAGAACAGGCGCAGGGCCGGGTCGCCCTGCCAGATGGTGTTCATCAGGGAGCTGATGCTGGAAGGCGCGGTAGTATTCTGCAACCGACGGTTCGCCTCCTGCTGCACTTCCGCCACAGGCTTGCCGTACCACACCGGATCAGAGAAAAGCAACTTCACAATCTCGGTGTGCAGCTCATCTAACGGTTCCGGAAAGCCAAGATCCGATTCGCTCAGGAAGCCGATTACGCCCTTGGCTTCGGCCAGCACATAGTTTTCTCCAAAAGAGCCATAGGATGTAAAGGCATTACCGGCCGAGCAGCCGCTTATGTACCATACCGGATATTTGCCTTGGTTGGCAAATCCAAAGGCAGGGTTCCTGATATCCGCAATAGGCCAGGCCAACACGTTGGGGCCGCCATGACCGAAGTAGGAAATAAATGACAGACCGGCGTTAAAATCCTGAGCTAGGTTCAGTGGAGTAGTGCCCGGAATGTTGTTTGGATAGTCTGCCCGGCGATAGGTCTTTACCACAGTACCGGCGAATGGAGGCCGCTGTACGTAGGAGGTGTACTTATCGAGGTACCCTCCGAATATAGTAGCATCAAGCGGGCTTTGGCTGCCTACCATGTGCAGCACGTTGCGCCGCCAAGGCTCGTATCCCAGCGCCTCGTGCTCCTTTAGCTTGTTTAAATAATTCAGCACCTGCTGAGGCGTCTGGGCCGGTACCCGCCCGGTAATTATGCGCGGCCAGTACTGGCCGTTCTGCCAATCGGCGGTGAAAAAGATGTCGGAGATGCCGCGCGTGCTGGCCGGCACCAGATTGCGCACTACTGCCGAGCTGCCCGTGTTGCCCAAACAGTCTCGGTAATTCTCAGGGTCTTTGCGGAAGGAAACGCCACAGAACTCGCTTACCCCAATCCCCTTACCCAGCAGCAGCAACGACTTGGGCCGGGTACTATTTGCCAGCATCCACTGGGCAAATTGTCGCACGGCCAACGCCGATTGCTCGCCGTAGTGAAACTGGTCGTAGAGCTGCTCAGAGGTTACTACCAATGTATCCCAGCCAGTACTAGCCCGGTAGTTGGCATAGGCCCGTACGGGATTAGCCGTGCTACCAGCCGCATGCATAAGCACCCGGCTGGTTACGATGATAAAATCGTGCGCGGCCGGCGAAATAGACCGGAAATACACCCGCTTGGCAGGCACCGGCACCAGGGCGCGGCTGGCATCGGCCAACAGCAGCCGCCGGGTACGTGCGGTGGCATCCGCAAACACAAAGCCGCGCTGGTTGGCACCGGCCGTCTGGCCTTCCACGCGCTGCACGGCATAAGGGTCGGTAATATCGTAGCCCCGCACCGTAGCCGGAATGGAGTCGAGGAGGTAATAAGCGGGGCCGCTTAGAGTAGAGTCGTTGCTGAAAAACAGCTGACTTTGGCGCTGGGGCCAGCGGACTGATTGCCCGTAGATAAGTTGGGCGAAGGCTACCCGGGCCCGGTCGCCAACCCGGGCGTTGCTGCTGGTGCCCAGCAGCTGCGTTACCTGCAAACTCACGCGTCCGTCAGCCGACCTGTCGGAGGGTAGCAGGGTGTAGGTTCCGCGGGCGTAGTCGAAGTTGGAGTATTCGAGTGTGCCCAATGTGCGGACCGTGCCGCCCGCGCCCACCACACTTATCTGCGACCGGTGGGCCCCAACCGTTTTACCCACTACCTGCACCACCACCCGGGGGGCCGGACCGTTGCTGGCAAATGCCCACACCGAGTCGAGGGTTATTGTAAAGGTATTGCTGCCAAAATCACCGCTCAGGAAATGTTCTCCCCGCTCCGACCAGGGCTGGTAGGAGTTAGTTTCGTCGTTGATGACGTTGTAGGCATCGGTGTACACGCGCAGAGGCTGACGCAGCCGCCGGGCGTGCGGAGCCCCGGTAGCGGCCGGGTTCGTCTGCGTCATGCGCCGGCCCTGCGTGGCGGTTGACCAGGTGAGAAAATACGCGGCGGTATCGGTAAAGAGGCTGTAGTAGGGTTGGGGGTTGTCATCGGCATTCACGAACATGCCCCGGTCCAGAGTGCCGTCATTCTTCTGCCCGAAAAACTCGATAAACGTGCTGGCGTCAAGCGCCGACTGGTTGCCGCCTACGTGAATGGCAACCTGCTTACCCCGCCGCCAGAGCTGCAGCTGCTGGGGGCTCACGCCACTGATGCCGGCCTGCTGCAGGTACTGGTAATCGAGGCGGTAAAGGCCGTCGCGGGCTACTTTTACTTTATAGTACTGCTGGCCGGGCACAATCCACTCGTTGCCGTACGGCCCAGATTGGGCATACGCAACCGGGATGCTGAGCACCAGGAGCAGTAACGAAAGCCACCACTGTTTCTGGTAAGCCTGTTTCATACAAAAGCTACTTATATAATTTCCGGGTAGTTGACTAACGCCACCAGGGTAGGCCGGCGGCGCGGGACGCAGGCCTATTTGAAGCCGTAGCCCAGCGACACGATAATAGAGGTGGGCTGCGACTGTTGCCCCAGCTTCTCCACGGCCAGGCGCGAGAGGGCCATATCCAGGCGCAGGCCGCTCAGGGCCAGCCCTACCCCCAGGCTGGGCTGCACCTTCCACTCTTCCTGCCCCGTGAAGGACTGCACCTGCTGCATATTGCCCACGCCACCGCGCAGGTACACCAGCTGCTTGTAGCCTACCTCCAGGCCCACGCGCGGGTCAATACTAACGGCCCTCGACGACACCAGCGTGTTGCGCTGCCCATCGGTGGTCAGCTCCAGGTCCACGGCGGCCGTGGCGGTAAACTCGCCGGGCAGCTTCATAGTCCGCCCAAGGCCGAGCACGAAGGTGGGCAGCGTGATTTCGGTGCTATTTTTAGGAATAGAGTCCGTATCCACGGCGTAGCCCTCGTATTGCTTGGAGTTGATGGACCAGGCGTTGTAGGTAGTGGTAATGTCGCGGGCCATCAGGGCCAGGCGCCAGTTGTTGCGCTGGTACTGGGCGCCGGCATCAATGCCAAAGCCAAGGGCGTTGGCGAAATCCCCGATGTTGCGGTACACCACCTTGGCACTGGCCCCTACCTGCAGCCCCTCCACCGACCCGATTTTGCGGGCGTAGGACAGTAGCATGGCGTAGTCGGCCACCGAGAAGTAGCGGATGTTATCGTAGTTGATGTAGCCGTACTCGTTTACCAGGGCCCGGGTGTCGGCAATATCATCAACCCCCAGCCGAATCAGGCTGGCCCCAATGGCGCTCTTGTCGTCGAGGGGCATGGAGAAGGCGGCATAATCGTTTTTAACGATGCCCGAGAACAACTCGGAGTGCATGAGCACGGCATCGTACTTGGTTTTCTGGCTGACCAGACCGGCCGGGTTCCAATAGCCGGCGGTGGCATCGTCGGCCAGGCTGACCTGCACTTTGCCCATGCCCAGGGCCCGGCCGCCCACCCCTATGTTGAGAAATTCATTGCTGTATTTGGGCGTCTTGGTCTGGGCCAGCGCCGGAGCCAGCGCCCCTATGCTCAGGCCAAAGGCCGCGAATAAGGTAGTACAGCGGAAAAAGTGCGGCATAGAAAAGTAAACCAGATAGGAACAGATGAAAAGTTGACGCGGCTGCAACGCAAGATACTCATTAATAGTGCGCGCCTATTTGGACTTCTCGGTTAACCCTGACTTTCAGCCGCTAAAAAGCGCCACTGTTTTCCTGGTTCGCGCTTTTCCGCTCCCGCGCAAGAGCTGGCCCTACCCCCGCCTACCTCCCCCAAGCTGCCCCGGCTGCCCATCCCTACCCCCTCTTCCTGCCCGCAAGCCACGGCCGCCCGGCCCGTCGGCGCACAGACGCGGGCTAATTATTCGCTAAGAAAACGCAACCAAAAATTATTTTCACTAGTACCTTGTGTTACATAGTACCTTTAGTTACCTTTGACTCATTCTTCACCGATATCTGCCTCAGCCCATGAAAGTCGAGAACACCCAAGTGCAGATGCGGAAGGGCATCCTGGAGTTCTGCATTCTGGAAATCATTGCCCGCGGAGAGGTTTATGCCTCAGATATGCTCGAAGAGCTCACCTCAGCCCGCATGATTGTGGTGGAAGGGACGCTCTACCCGCTGCTGACGCGCCTCAAGAACGCGGGCCTGCTGGACTACACCTGGAAAGAATCGACCAGTGGCCCTCCCCGCAAGTACTACACCCTCACCGCCGCCGGCCTGGAGTTTCTGCACCAGCTGCGCCTGACCTGGGAAGAAGTCCAGGATTCCATCCGCATCATCCGCCAGAAGCCTCACGCTGCTGGCAGCCTCCCCGCGGAACCGCTGCTCTAAGAGCCGCCCCTCACCTTTCCAGTTATTCTTGAATTGTTGCAGCACTGAGATGAAAAAGAACATCAGCATCAACCTTCAGGGCATGATCTTCCACATTGAGGAAGATGGCTACGACGTGCTCGGCCGCTACCTGGCGGAAGTGAAGGCCCACTTCAGCGGCTACCGCGGCCACGAAGAAATCGTCGCCGATATCGAAAGCCGTATTGCCGAGCTGTTCGCCGCTCGTCTCTCGGGCCTCAAGCAAGTCATTACGCTGGAAGACGTGGAAGCCATGACGGCCAAAATGGGCCGGGTGCGCGACTTCCAGACGGCCGATGAGGCCGAGGACGACGAGGAGATTCTGGCCGAAGCGGTGGCCACGGGCTCGGCTCAGGGCACCTACACCGGGGCGCGCACGGGCAGCGGCTACTCGGCCGGCAGCGGCAGCACGGCTTCTGCCGCTACCCCCGGCGCCGCCGAGGAGGGCTCCAAGCGCCTCTACCGCGACATGGCCAACCGCAAAATTGCGGGGGTAGCCGCCGGACTGGGTCACTACTTTGCCGTTAACCCGCTCTGGGTGCGGCTGGGCTTCCTGGTGCTGCTGATTGTACTGCCCATCCTGCTGGACAATACGCCCCTGGACAACTTCAGCGAGAAGCTGCCCGTGGTATCCCTGCTTACCTACGCCATCCTGTGGGCCGTGCTCCCTACGCGCTACGACGGCACTCCTACCGATGACGATCCGGTGTTCAAAAAGCTCTACCGCGACACCGACACCGGTAAAATCGGGGGTGTATCCTCAGGCTTGGCCGCCTACTTCCGGGTAGATGTGGTCCTGATCCGGATCCTGTTTATCGTGGGTCTTTTCGCCGGGGGCTTTGCTTTCCCGCTCTATATTATTCTGTGGATTCTCTTGCCGGAGGCGAAAACCGCCTCCGACAAGCTCCGCATGCGCGGCGACGCCGTTACGCTTTCCGCCCTGGATGAAAATCTGCGCAACAACCCGTACGCGGCCGGCTCCGAGGATGCACCAGCCAACAATCGTCCGGTGGGCACATTTCTGGAGAACTTCTTTCAGAACATCCGGCCCCTTATCAACTTCCTGGGCTCGGCCATCCGGGTGGTAGCCGGGGGTGTGCTGGTGCTCACAGGCTTCTCGCTGCTGCTCTCCATTACGATTATGCTGGGGGTAGGCCTGGGCGTGATTTCGGCCTCCGACAACCTCGACTTCGGTCCCCTGCAGCCCTTTGTACTCTTCAATGATATTTCGCCGCTGGCGGTACTGAGCTTCTACCTGCTCACGGCCATTCCGGCGCTGGCCCTACTGCTTTCAGGCCTGGGTCTGCTGCTGCGCCGCACCATCCTGAACCGTACGGCTACGCTGAGCCTGCTGGGGCTGTGGCTACTGGGCGTGGTAGGCAGCTCGGTGGCCGGCACCCGCCTGGCCCGTGAGTTTCAGCGCGAAGAAGAAGTAACGCAAACTACCCCGCTGCCGGGCCTGACCAAGCCCAGCCTCGTGCTGGAGCGCCGCCAGCTCGACAACGACCAGTGGGTGGATCTGGATATTGTGGGTATCGACAGCGGACAGGTGCCCCGCCTGGAGCGCATCATCTCGGCCAAAGGAGCTACTGATTCGCTGGCCCGCCGCTCGGCCGCTACCTCCACCCTGCACACGCTGCGGGTGCTCAACGACTCGACCCTGAGCGTGGATGACCACTTCACTTACCAGCCCAAAGCCCGCTACCGCGACCAGGAAATGCGCCTGCGCCTGCTCATGCCCCAGGGCCGTACCTTCCGCATGAGCGAGGCCTTTGCCGACTGGCTGAACTCGGAGGACTTCGTGAATGAGCGGGCCCCCTACCACCCCGAGAAGTTCCTGTTCCGCATGAAAGGCAGCCTGGTGGAGTGCGTGAACTGCAAGGAAAACGACCTGCGCGGTGGCCCCAACGATGAGACCGACGAGGGCGACGACTACAACGAGGGGCGCAACGACTCAGATGACGACGACAACATCAGCCTGAACTTCAGCGAGGTAGAACCCTTCAGCACGGACGAGAGCAGCTACGGCTCGGAGCGTCAGCGCTTCGATGAAACCGACTTCAATCACGTGAGCATTGTGGGCCCTTACCGGGTAGTGCTGCGTCAAAGCAGTGGCTACGGCGTGCGGGCTGCCGGCAACGGCCGCGCCCTGCGCGACATCAAGATTGAGCGCGAAGGGCAGCAGCTGACCATTCAGCCCCGTAACCGCGACCTGTTCGACTCCCGCCGTGGCTCTTCCGACGACGTGCTGCTCATCATTGAAACCCCCGAGCTGAATGAGCTGGAGCTGGTAGGTGGCACCCGGGCTCAGATAAACGGCTTCAACTCCGGCGACTTGCGCGTGCAGCAGGCCGGGGGCACCCAGCTCCGCTTCCAGGGCAACCTGCAGACGCTGCGGCTGGAGCTGGCCGGCGGCTGCCAGGCCGCCCTGCAGGGCAGCGCCGACCGCCTGAAGCTGGAAGGCACCGGCGGCTGCGAAGTAGCCGCGGCCAACTTCACGGCCCGCCGCGCCGATATTGACGCGGTGGCCGGCTGCAAAGTACGCCTCCACGTTACCGATGAGCTGGAAGCCAACGCCGTAGGCGCCAGCCTGATTGAATACAGCGGCAAGCCCGGTACCGTAAGCCGGGAGGCGGTAGGTGCCGCCAGCATCCGCGCTATCGATTAGCCAGCAGGGGGCCGGGAGGTACGCTACCTCACTTCCCGGCCTACGGGGTTTCTCACAGTCTTGGCTTGCTAATCAGGGCCTTACCTCAGGCTTGCTGTAACCCTCCCTCTCTGCATCCGTTTTACATCACAGTAGCACAATATATATCGCGCTTGAGCTGCCTCAGGCAACTATCCTCCTCGAACCTGCATCTATTGCCTTGTCAGCACGACGCGCATAAAGGGTCAATCTGAGTGAGTGAAAAGGTGAGACCCGAAGGAAGCTACGGCCTACCCCCTGCTGCAACAGGAAGGCCGGGGCTTCCTTCATTTTTTTGTAGTGAACCAGGGAAAAGGTGAGTCGGCCATTCGGGCCGGCCATAGTTAGGTAGGCCCGGCGGCGTGGCGTAGCGGTAGCAAACCCTACCCCCTTCAAAGAACTAAAGCCCGAGCGGGCCGACACCCAATCGTTCAACGATTAGGCGTCGGCCCGCTCGGGCTTTGATTTCTATTACCTGCCTGTTCCTCTGCCCCTCGGCTGCCCCGCTGATTCAGCTCAGGCGCCAACCGTATCACTTCACTACTTCCAGGCCTTTCCGTTTGCCCAGCTCCAGCAGCAGCGGGAAGGCTTCGTCGTACTCGTTGCGGACCTTGCCCTCCAGGATGGCTTCCAGCAGGGCTTCCTTTAGCTCTCCTACCTCGCGGGAAGGCTTCAGGCCGAAGGTTTCCATGATGATTTCACCGGTAATAACGGGCTTGAAGTTGCGCAGGTGGTCTTTTTCCTCCACCTCCTTCAGCTTCTGCTCCACCACATCGAAGTTGCGCAGGTAGCGGGCCACGCGCTGGTGGTCTTTGCTGGTAATATCGGCGCGGCAGAGCAGCATCAGCCGGTCAATGTCGTCGCCGGCCTCGAACAGCAGCCGCCGCACCGCCGAATCCGTCACGATTTCCTTCACCAGGGCAATGGGCCGCAGGTGCAGGCGCACCAGCTTCTGCACCTGGCGCATTTCTTCGCCCAGGGGCAGCTTCAGGTCCGTAAAAATGCCGGGCACCCAACGCGCGCCCTTGTCTTCGTGGCCGTGAAAGGTCCAGCCCACGCGCTTGTCGTAGCGCTTGGTGGCGGGCTTGGCAATGTCGTGGAGGATGGCGGCCCAGCGCAGCCACAGGTCGCCGCCGGCTGCCACCACGTTGTCCAGCACTTGCAGGGTGTGGTAGAAGTTGTCCTTGTGGGCGTGCTGGCCTACCTTCTCTACCCCGTGCAGCTGGGCCATCTTCGGGAAGATGAGCTGCAGCAACCCGCACTGAAACAGCAGCTTGAAGCCGTAGCTGGGTTTCGGGGCCATAATAATCTTGTTCAGCTCCGTCGTAATCCGCTCCTGCGACACAATTTTGATGCGCTCCTTATTGCGGGCCAAGGCATCAAACGTGTCGGGCTCAATGTCGAAATCAAGCTGGGTAGCAAACCGAATGGCGCGCAGCATGCGCAGCGGGTCGTCGGAAAAAGTGATGTCGGGGTCGAGAGGGGTCCGGATCAGCTTGCGCCGCAGGTCGCCTATGCCGTCGTAGCGGTCCACGAGGGCCCCAAAATCGGCGGGGTTCAGGCTCAGGCCCAGGGCGTTGATGGTGAAGTCGCGGCGGGCCAGGTCTTCTTCCAGGGTGCCGGCTTCTACCTCCGGCTTGCGGCTTTCGGCGCGGTAGCTTTCCTTGCGGGCACCCACAAACTCCACCTCAATTTCGGGGGTAGGCAGCATGGCCGTGCCAAAGTTCCTGAACACCGTCACGCGCGGCCGGCCCGGCAGCCGGCGGCCAACGGCCTGAGCCAGCTCAATTCCGTCGCCCACGCACACCACATCCACATCCTTGCTTTCCCGGCCCAGGGCCAAATCCCGCACGTATCCCCCAATAACGTAGGCGGGGTAGCCCAGCTCGCCGGCAGCTTCGGCAATGGTTTGAAATAAAGGCAGGGCGGGCAGTTGAGGCTGATTCATGCGGCAAAGGTAGCACGAGCGGGGCTACGGCAGAGCCAAAACCGGCCGCATCGGGCAGCAAAAAGCTCCTCCGGCGCCGGGCCGAAGGAGCTTTGCATGCGGTAGCCGCCGGGCAGAATTACTGCTTAACGGGAGTTTCTTCTACCGCGCCGTTAGCGGGCTGGTCACGTACAACGGCCGTGTCGCCGGTGGTCGGCGTGGTGGCTTCGTTTATTTCAGCAGCCGCCTTGTCGGTGGTATTTTCGATGGCGTCGCCGGCAGCCTCGGTGTTAGCGGCAGCATCATTGGCAGCGCTTTCAGCGGTGGCTTCCGCGTTTTCCTGGGTTTTCTCCGAGCAAGAAGTCAGAGCGAAAGGAGCGAAAGCGGCCAGAACGAGCAGAGATTTGAAAGAGAATTTCATGACGAAGATATTCAGGGTGAAACTTTCCTTCTATACGCTTACCCTCCATAAGGTAACCCCTGGTTCCTGCTGCCATCCCCTATTTTTTTGTTGGGCTTTCGGCACGGCCTCTTGGCAGCAGCCCTGTGCCTGGCGCAGGCGTGTTTTAGTCGCGCAGCACTTCCAGGCTGCCATCGGGCAGCACCCGTACCACCCGCGAGGGCAGGGAGCGGGTTTCATCGTCCTGCCGCCAGCGGGCCACATAGTCGGCCTGGCGAACCAGCACGGGGTTCACCTCCGAGAAAATGGCGGGGGTAGGCTCGCCGCTTAGGTTAGCCGAAGTAGACACCAGCCCGTGCCCCAAGCGGCGCACCACTTTCTGGCAAAACTCGTCGGTGAGCACCACCCGCAGGCCAATGGTGCCATCGGGGGCCAGCAGGTTGGGGGCCAGGTGGCGGCTGCCGGGCACCACGTAGGTAGTAGGCCGCATCTGGGTGGCCAGCAGCTCGGGCAGGTTAGGAGGCACTACCTCGGCGTAGCGGGCAAACATCTGCTCGTCGGCTACCAGCACAATGCAGGCTTTTTCGGCGGGGCGCTGCTTGAGCTTGTACACCTGCTCCACGGCCCGCGGCAGCTCCGCGTCGCAGCCCAGGCCCCAAACCGTGTCGGTGGGGTAGAGAAGTACTTGCTGCATCAGCAGCGCATCCACGGCGGCCTCTACTTCTTCCCGAAAGAATTTCGTGCTCATTTATCGGTGTTTTGATGTTCGTCGGTCCGGCTGCATGGGTACCAGCAGATATGTACTACGTGGCTTACTGCCTTCTCTACTGAATAGATTGGCACAGTTCCACCAGCACGCCGTTGGCCGACTTAGGATGGACAAAGCACACGAGCTTGTTGTCGGCCCCCTGCTTGGGCTCCTCATTCAACAGAATGAAACCCTCGGCCCGCAGCCGCGCCATTTCCGCCCGAATGTCATCCACTTCAAAGGCTACGTGGTGAATGCCTTCGGGCTTTTTGTCGAGGTAGCGCGTGATGGCGCTTTCCGGGGAGGTGCCGGCCAGCAGCTCTATCTTGGAGCCTCCTACCTGAAAAAACACGGTATCTACGGCTTCGGAGGCCACATGCTCGCGCTTGTAGGGCTCTTGGCCCAGCAGCTTTGTGTACAGGGCCGTGGCGGCTTCCAGGTCTTTAACGGCGAGGCCGAGGTGTTCGAGGTTGGTGAGCATGAGTTTGATCGAAAAAGCGGGGTAGCCGCATAGCGCGGCTTCTTTGTATTTGTTCTACTTTTGCATCACAAATGTGGGAAGAAAGTAAAACCAGTTGCTGGTTTTTTGTGTTCTACCTGCGAATGATTCTCCGCTGAAACCAGACCCCCGAGCCATGCTCAAGCTACCTATTTACCTCGACAACAACGCTACTACGCCCCTCGACCCGCGCGTTCTGGAGGCGATGATGCCGTACCTGACCGAGGTATTCGGCAACGCTGCCTCGCGCAACCACCCCTTCGGCTGGGCCGCCGAAGAAGCCGTGGACTACGCCCGCGAGCAGATTGCCGGCCTGATTAACTGTGACCCCAAAGAAATTATCTTCACCTCGGGCGCTACTGAATCCGATAACCTCGGCATCAAGGGCGTATTCGAGATGTACTCGCAGAAGGGCAACCACATCATCACGGCCACTACCGAGCATAAAGCCGTGCTCGACACCTGCAAGCACATCGAGAAGCTGGGTGGCCGCGTAACCTACCTGCCGGTTAACGCCGAAGGCCTCATCAGCCTGGAAGAGCTGGAAGCTGCCATGACCCCGGAAACCATCCTGGTGACCATCATGTACGGCAACAACGAAACCGGTACCATTCAGCCCATCCGCGAAATCGCCCAGATTGCTCACAAGCACGGTGCCCTGTTCATGACGGACGGCACCCAGGCGGTAGGCAAAATCCCGGTGGACGTTATTGCTGACGGCATCGACCTGATGGCCTTCACGGCCCACAAGATGTACGGCCCCAAAGGGGTAGGCGCTCTGTATGTACGTCGGAAAAACCCACGCGTGAAGGTAACCGCCCAAATGGACGGCGGTGGACACGAGCGGGGCATGCGTTCCGGCACCCTGAACGTGCCCGGCATCGTGGGCCTTGGCAAAGCCTGTGAGCTGGCCAAGCAGGAAATGGCCGCTGACACCGCCCGCCTGAGCGTCATGCGCGACCGGCTGGAGCGTGAGCTGCTGACCCTGGAGGAAAGCTACGTAAACGGCTCAGTGGAGCACCGCTTGCCCCACGTAGCCAACATCAGCTTTAAGTATGTAGAAGGTGAAGGCCTGATGATGGGTGTGAAAGACCTGGCCGTATCATCCGGCTCGGCCTGTACTTCTGCTTCCCTGGAGCCTTCCTACGTGCTGAAAGCCCTCGGCCTCAGCGACGATTTGGCCCACAGCTCCCTGCGTTTCGGCCTCTCGCGCTTCACCACCGATGAGCAGATCGATTACGCCATCAACCACGTAAAAGAAGCCGTTACCAAGCTGCGCGAAATGTCGCCGCTGTGGGAGATGTTCAAAGAGGGCATCGACCTCAACTCGATTGAGTGGGCTGAGCATTAATTTTTAGAGCTTAGAACTGAGCACCAACACCATAGCTTTGTTGCTCAGTCTAGGTTCTGAGTTCTAAAATCTGACATCTAATTTCCTCAAAAGCCATGGCTTACTCTGATAAAGTAATCGACCATTACAGCAACCCCCGCAATGTGGGCACGCTGGACAAAAGCAAAAAGAACGTAGGTACTGGTCTGGTAGGTGCCCCGGAGTGCGGCGACGTAATGCGCCTGCAAATCGAGGTGGACGAAACTACTAACACCATTACCGACGCCAAATTCAAAACCTTCGGTTGCGGCTCGGCCATTGCTTCGTCGTCGCTGGCAACGGAGTGGCTGAAAGGCAAGACGGTTGATGAGGCCCTGGCCATCGACAACATGGAGATTGTGGAAGAGTTGGCTTTGCCGCCCGTAAAAATCCACTGCTCGGTGCTGGCCGAAGACGCTATCAAGTCGGCCATCAACGACTACCGCGTGAAGAACGGTCTGCCGGAGCTGGAAGTAGCTAAGTCGCACCATTAATCAGCGGGCTGGTAAACAAGATGAGTGACTGGAGGCTGTGCACAACGGCTGCCGGTCACTCATCTTGTTTATGGCCCCTACCCCATTTACGCCAATGGATGTTACCCCTTCCGACGTACACGTAGAAAGTGCCCGCATTCAGCGCCAAATAGAGGACTATCTCGGTCTGGGGCCGGGGAACCTGCTGTTTGAATTTCGGCAGCTGGAGGGACAGACGCGCCTGGACCTGATTACGGTTAACCCGCGCCACCACCAGAGCTTTCTGTTCCGGTATGAAACGGGCTCTGACCGCTTGGAGGCCCTCCGCAAGATGCTGACGTACGTGCAGCGCTACCGCGACGAAGAAAGCTCCTATACCATCCAGTGGCGCGCGCGCGGCGATAAGGAGCTGCAGACCTCCTATTTCCGGGCCCACAACGTGTACGAGGCCCTCGATAAACTCTATTACGGCCGTGACTTAACCACCATTACCGTATTTAGTGTAGTTCTGAATCCCAGTTCTTAGAATCTTTCTGAACAAGGACCGTATCTTTGGTGTTCTATATCTGACATTTCGTTTTGAGCGGCGCGTACCGGCGCTTGAACTAGCTTTTTTGACCCATGATTACCGTTTCTGACAAAGCCAAAGAGAAAGTTGAAAAGCTCATGCAGGACGCCGAGCTTGACGATACGTATCGTTTGCGGGCTTCCGTGGCCGGTGGCGGCTGCTCAGGCCTCAGCTACAAGCTGGACTTCGACAACGAGGTGAAACCCATGGATCAGGAATTTGAGGACAAGGGCGTCCGGGTAGTGGTTGATATGAAAAGCTTCCTGTACCTGGCCGGCACCCAGCTCGACTTCTCGGACGGCCTTAATGGCAAAGGGTTCTTCTTTGATAACCCAAATGCCTCCCGCACCTGCGGTTGCGGGGAAAGCTTTTCGGTATAGCCCTGCCAGCCTATCAAGCATACGGCCTCTGCACTGAACAGTGTAGAGGCCGTATGCTTTTGCACTGCCTCTACAGGTATGGTCATCATCAGACCTAGCCATCATGGGTCGCTGAGGAACAGTATAAGCCCACCCAGCACAGTTAAGCGTCACGCAGGCTGACTAACCCCAAAATTCATTGTAAGGCATTAGGACGTCCTGTTGAAACTGTTTGAGCACTACTTCAGGTATTCTGTGCGGGCGAAGCGAAAGAAGAGCTTAGCAGAGCGTTCTTCTCATTCATTACCCACATATCCTGATTCGTTTATTCACGCTACACTACCAGTATCTGCTGGTAGCTGGCCGCTACAAACAAAAAGCGCCACCCTGTCTGGGTGGCGCTTTTTGTTTATGGGAAGAAAGTCAATGACTACTTCTTCACGATGCGGCGGGTTACTTTGGAGTTGCCCTCACCTACCGTTACCATGTAGGTTCCAGTACCCAGGTCGCCCATGTTAAGCGTACCATTGGCACCAAGCTTCTGGCTGCGGATCAGGCGGCCATTGCTGTCGGTGATGGTAACCGTTACACCTTCCGTCGCGCCTCCCAACTCAATGGTCAGGATGTCTTCAACGGGGTTAGGATACATATTCACGTCACCACTGCGCAGGAAGTTGATTACTACCGGCTGGCTCAGCGACACGGTACCATCAAAGTCGATTTGCTTGAGACGGTAGTACGAGGTGCCAGCCAGCGGCTTCTCGTCAGCAGCCGTGTAGGTAGTGCTGCTAGAGGTGGTGCCTTTGCCAGCGCGGAAGAGGATTGTCTCGAACGAACGACCGTCGCGGCTACGCTCCACTTCAAAACCTTTGTTGTTGAGCTCAGCGGAAGTAGCCCACGTCAGAGCAACCTGATTGCCGCGAATTTTGGCATCGAAGGAAACCAAGGTAACAGGTAGCGGCGAGGGAGCAATGATACCGGGAATCGTGTTGGGCGTCGGGGGCGACAGGTAGTTCTCCGCGCCGCTGGCAATTACATTAACGTTGTTGTCAATGTTGTTGTACTCGAACGTGTAGAAGTAGTACGTCTTACGGATGTCGAGACCTTCAACCGTTACCGAAGAGTTGGGGCCGGCGAATACAGCAAAGTAACCCGGTGCTACTTGCGGACCCTGACCGTAAGTCTGGTTGCCCGTTTGGTAAGATACCCCGTCCATAGGCTGATTGCCGGAGGGCAGCGTGGGGTTTTCGCTGGCTACTATCAGGCGGCCTTCTCCGTAACCCAGGCCAGCGTAGTTGGCGGGCAGGGTGAAGGTTACAGTGGCCGTGGTGTTGTTGCGCACTACATTGGCTACTGCCCGCTCTCTGGGCTGGTTATCAATCGGCAAGCCGGAGAGCAAGGAGTTGGCGGTAAAGTTCTGCGTCGATTTATCATCGAAGTCATTGCTCTGGTAGCGCAGGGTTGCTTGCGCGCTACCCAAGTTGGTCGGACGGAACCGAACGTAAATCTGCTGATTGATGCTGTAAGTAGAAGTGTTGGGCTTCAGCTTAACCGTGTCAACCGTGAAGTTTACGTTGTCGCGCGAAATCTCAAATTGCGGCGTGTTGTCCGGGTTGAACGTCGTGTTAGCGCTTAGGAGTTGCGAGATAGTAACCGGCTGCAGTACGCGCTCAGCTACTACCGTAATAGCCTGTGAGGTAGAACGGGTGTAAATCTCAACGTTTCTTACTTGCTGGAAAGCATTCTGCAACTGAACAGAAGGCTCGCTGGTACCCTGTACACGCACCGCCACCCCGAGGGCCGGACGGCTGGCATTCAGTACGCTGGCCGTAGTGGAGAAAGCCGAGGTAGGCACGAAACGAACGTAAATGGTGGTCGGCGTTACGTCAGAGCCATTGTTGCGCGCTACTACGATGGTGTTGTTCGTAGCAGTAACGTCGCTGAAGTCGGCTTTCTGAGAAACTTGGAAGGCCGGCGGAGCGGTAACTGTGATGTCGCGCAGCAGGTTGGTGCCCGAAAGCAGGTAGCTCTGCGGTGCCGAGGGCACCCCGGGAACCGTGGAGAACAAGTTCAGACCGCTAGACGATACGTTCACTACCGATTCGCCGCCGGTGCTGTTAGCCGTGATGTTCACCACTTGGGTAACTCCCGAGCTGGTAGCGGTAATGTTACCGGTAAAACCACCCGAGGCAATGGGGCCAGTCAGCTGCACCTCAATGATACGGCCGGATACAGAGCCGTTCACCGGATTAATGGTGATAGGACCGTTCACGAAGCTGCCGCCTGCCGAAGCGTCGCGGAACAGGATGTTGTTGTTCGAGCCGGTAAGCACCAGCGGTGCGGTGAGGTTACCCGCATTGATTTCAAAAGTAAGCGTCTGAGCGGAACCGCTGCTGGACACTGTTTCAAAATCAAGCGAACCTGGGTTCACTACAATAAACGGACCGCGCGGGGCAGGAGTAGCCGTGCCGCTTACTGCCAGGGTTACAGAAGGGTTGCCGTTTCCGGTAGAGGAAATCGTGATGTTATCGTTGTAAGAACCGGCTGTGGCAGGAGCAAATACAGCCTGGAGGCTGGCATTCACGGAATTGTTAACCGGAGTCAGCGTTACGGTTTGAACAAAGGTGCCGGTTGTACCCTGACGGATCAGAAAGCCCGTGGGAGCCGTTACGGTAACAGCAGCCGTCAGATTAAAACCCGATACGGTAAAGCTGCTGGGAGCAGACACCAAGCCTTCCTGGGTGCTGGCAAACGCGAGGGAAGTGGGCGTAACGCCTAAGGTAGCCGGAGGCAAAACGCCCGTACCTGCCACACTAGCCGTAGTGCTTGTACCTGAGCTAGCGAAGGTAACGTTACCCACGTAGTTCGAAGCAACTGTAGGGTTAAACACTACATAAACTGTTGCATTTACGGTGCCCGTATTGCCTTGTCCTACTGTCGTAGTCTGGCCGTACGTGCTCGTCGCGCTGTTACTTACCAGGAAACCAGCAGGTGCCGTAACCGTGACATCACCCGTGAGCGACGTACCAGTCACCGTGAAGGTCATCGGCGACGAGGTCGTGTTTATCACCTGGTTTCCGAACCCACGAGCCGACGGCGTAACAGAGAGGGTAGGTACGCCTTGGGTACCAGTACCCCGCACGTCGATGAAGGCGTTAACTGTGCTACGTCCACCGCCCGTTACTCGAATATACTGCCCGTTGGTTGTACCAACAGTAGTGGGCTTAAACCGCACATACAGCGTGCCACCTGCGGCAGGCAGCACCACAGTGTTACTGAAATTGGTGTTATCAGTGCTACCCTCAAAGGAAGTGGCGTTGCCAAAGCTTACCTCAAGATTGTCCGAGATACCCGTGGCCGTAACGGTGTACTCCTTCGCGGGAGAAGAAACCTGCCCAACCGGAACACTCCCAAACTCAGTGGGATTGTTTTCATCCGTAGAGGGGGATACAGTAATGGATTGGGCCTGCCCGATGAAAGGAAGAGCTAACATAACCATTACCAGAAAAACCCACAGCCGGCCTAAGTGGCCCGGCTCTCGGTTACTCAAGTATTTGTTTTTCATGAGTTATTGAAAGGAGAATGTTTGCGAACAGAAAACTGTAAAAAGTGACCCGACTACACCTACGACAATCCCAAAGGGCCTGGAAGTTGTCAGGGTCACATACGGGGGAGGCAATCAATTAGATTAGCATTTTTTTGAGATTATATAAAAACATTTCGGATCAAAAATCCTTAATGTTGTCACCTTCTGCTTCACAATTCATGCCAATTCCATATGTATGTAGTACTCTTTAACGCAACTAGCAGGTTATATACGCCCTCATACGCTCTCTGAGGAAGAAACAAGTTTCATCAGGATTTCCCCTAATGCGCCAAAATTGACTTCATCCGTAAAGGTGCATAGTTCTGCGGGGGTTACAGCACGTAGTAAAGCAAGTAGATACAAAGGTATGGTAAGTTGCATTAATACAAAGAACTGCTTAATAACTTAATATCTAATAAGTTATATACTTTCATTTCATAAGTAGCGCAGAACACCCGGCATATGATCAGTGGGGTGCCCATACGCTGGCCATTTCGCTCTTATTTTATTTGGTTTCACTTGATAGGCACCACTGGTAACTCTGTAACTAGCCGGATACGAAAAGAGAGGATAGGCTTTCGGCCCTACCCTCTCTTTTCGTATCCGGCTAGTTAAAGACTACCTACTTCCAGTCCGGTAAGGTGGCATTCTGGAACAACCGGGTACGGTTGCGTCCGTCTAAGTCCATGGTGAAAACATCGGGAACGGAGCGGTTCACATTGTTAACCTGCACAAAAATGATTTTGGAGCCGTCGGGGGCGTAGCGGGGAACGATGTCATTAAAGCCAATGGGCTTTATGGAATTACCGGAACTGCCTTGGCCAGCGGAGACATCTATCAAGCCAGTACCGTCTAGGTTTTGAGAGAAGATGTGGGCATTAAGTTGGCGGCCGGTGCCATCATCAAAGGCATCTAGGTCGCGGGTGTAAAGAACGCGCCGCCCATCTACGCTAAAGGATGGGGAGTCGAGACGGCCAGGCAGATTGGCTACCAGCAGGGTTGGGTTAGAGCCATCGGCGTTGTAAAGATAGAGCTCCGAATCGTATACACTCACCCCTACCGTTTGCACTATCAGCCGGTTACCTTGTCCGGTCCAGTCGCACTCCCGAAAGTGCCGGTTGGCGGGAGCCGTGGCCAGCAGCGTCAGGCCGGTGCCGTCGCGGTTAATACGGTACAGCTTGTTGTAGCTGCTGTAAATCAGCTGGGCTCCATCCGGCGACCATCGGTACCCAATGCCTTGATTGAAGTAACCATCTACCGGCAACAGGGTAACCTGGCGCACATCAGACCCATCCCGGTTCATGGTGTACAGCTGAAACTGGCCGGTGGCGTTAGATGTGTACGCCACCCGGTCGCGGTTGGGGCTGAGCTGGGGCGCGGTTTCTATAAAGGGCGAAGAGGTCAGGCGGAGCAGGTTGGCGCCGGTATCATCAGAAGAGTAAATGTCCGTGTTACCGTTTTCTTCCCGGACAAACAGGTAGCGGTTGTCCGGCTGAGCGCGGGTCTGGAAGCTCCAAACGTCGCTCTTGACCACCTCCCCGGCCACGTCCCGGACCGTTACTTGCCAGAAATACGTGGTATTGAAGCGCAGGCCCGTGACTACCACTGCCGTATCCTTGGAATTATTCAAGAGTTGGCGCCGATCCGTGGAGTTGCCTTCGTACAGAATCACATCATTACGCAGCGAGTCGCTTTTGCCGTCAGGGTCCGTAACCCGCCAGCGGAGCGTAAGATTAACTGGCTGCCCGGTGGCCTGGGTGGCCGGGCTGGGATTGGCTGGAGCGTTGGGGCGGCGGTTGCTGCCAGACGCTTTTTCCAGCACTACCTTCACATCGGTGGCAGTGCTCAGGTTTACCTGCACATTTACGGCCTCCGTCTTGTAGTCGGCCTTTTTTACGTTCAGGGTGTATTTCCCTACCACCAGGCCCGCCAGCTGAAACTGGCCCTGCGCGTTGGTAGTGATGGAAGAGGTAGCCGGCGTGGTGGTAATCACCGCGTTGGCAATAGGAGAATTGTCTCGGCTGTCGGTTACAGTCCCCGTTAAACTACCATTCTGGGTAGGCTCAATCGTAGTCTCCTCGCAGGACCACAAGCATAAACACAACACAAACGCTACCAGCACACTTAGTTTAGTGCGTAACAGAGCAGGCATAGGGCAAAAGAAAGAGGTGGGAAAGGAAGGGCGCGGAAGTACTTAGTGGCTGTTAGCGGGGTAGTGCGTCAGGGAGTCCTGGGCCAGCAGGTGGCCTTGCTGATTGAACAGCCGCAGGTGCACCTGGCACTCATCGGAGCCGGAAAAGCTTACGCTAGTCTGAGACAGGGCTTTTTCCTGGGCGGGGGCCACCGTGAAGCTGCCCATTTGGGTGTTTTGCGTGCTGCCGCTTTCCCCGCGCCGGCTGGTAAGCAGCTCGTACCGGACCAGCAAGGGGCTCGGGGTTTGGTTGCGGCAGAAACCGGTAATCAGAAGCATGCCGCCCTGTTGCTGGGTAGTAAGACGAGCCTGACAATCGGCAGGGCCGGACCAGGCAGATAAGCCGGATAAAACAGTGGCAAGCGGCAGCAGGCAAAACCAGTAGGAAAGCATAGGTGCGGGAGGTGAGATGGATGCAAGCAGAACAAAACGGGGCAGCCGGCGGGCAAAAGCGCATAAGGCCGGGCAACTGGCGTAGCTGCCAGTTGCCCGGCCCCGGCTTAGGGCTGGAAGGTTCTGACACCCTGCTCAATAGTGAGCCGAATGCCATTGCCTTGCATCTTGATATTGTACCCCGCCGGCGCGGCCGAACCGGTTTCGCGCTGGGTCAGCTCGTTGTTGCTACCCAGTTGCTGCACCGTGTACTGGCGGCCATCCACCCGCAACTCCTGCTCTACCTTGTTGTAGTCTCCCTCCTGCCGAATGGCCGATGAGGTGTTGCTGCCCACAATCAGGGAGTTAACGGAGTTAGCTACGCCGTTCTGAATAATTTCATACTGATTCAGCACGCCACTCTGCGAGGCGTTAATCACATTATTGACCCCACTCTGGCGCAGTATGGCTTCGTTGCTGGCTCCCACCTGCACCAAGGTAGTGCGGTTGGCAACCGGCAAGGCTGTGCTCTCCGTTGCCACCGGCTGGGCTCCTAATTGTTCAATCAGGACTTGCTCTGCACTCTTGCCTTCCTGGTTTTCACTCTGGGCTTGCGCCGAGAAGGACAGCAGTAGCGCAGGCGCTACCATAAGCCCACAGATACTTCGTTTCATGAGCAAACAGACTTAAATGAGAGAAGTAAATAAGAAGCGAATAGGTACGGTCGGGGCCCGGAAATAAGGGGCGGATATAATCCGACCTCATAAAGATAAGTTTAATTTTTTAATTAAAAAATACAAATAACAGATAGCTCTAAAAAACTGATAGCATCTCACAGACCGGAAGGTACCGCGAGATGCTACCAAGTAATTGGGCAGATGGGGAATGATCCGCCCCGGAAAAGTACGCTACTAGCGGTTCTGCGACACCACGCTCATGTTGTTGGTGCCCGACTGGGTTACGTAGCTCTGGTTGCCGGAAAGGCCCTGCAGAGTAGTAGCCTGGTTGCCCGAGCCCGACTGGGTTTGGGTAGCAATGTGTCCGCCCGTACCGTTCTGGCTGATGTAACCCGTGTTGCCCGGGGTTACAAAGAACCCAGCGCCGTCCTGATCCTGTATGGCCACGCTTCCGGTGCCCGACTGCTCAATCACCGCGTTGTGGTAGTCCAGACGCTGATTCTGCACACCGGTGTTGCCACTGCCGGTCTGGGCGATGGAGGCTGATGAGCGGTAGCTGCCACCACCGTTATTGCCCTGATCCTGATAAGCCTGGTTGCCGCTGGCACCGGCAGTCTGGCTGATGTTGGCCGTGTTTTCATTACCACGCTGAATCTGGCTGCCGATGTTGTTCGTACCGAGTTGCAGAATGTTGGCGCGGTTGTCTGAAGGGCTGCCGGGGTAGCCAGCGGCGGCCGTCTGGGTCTGGTAGGCCTGGTTCCCTTCGCTGGCGCTCTGGAAGATATCGGCCTGGTTGCGCGAGCCTTCCTGCGTTTGCACCGAGATGTTGCTGCCGCTCAGCTGCGTAGAGCTGGCGCGGTTGTCATTGCCCGACTGCGTCTGGTAGGCCTGGTTATTACCATCAATCGGCTTATTGTCGCCCTGCTTCACGTAGGCCGAGTTATTGGAGCCCGACTGGGTCTGGTAAGCCTGCTGGTCATTGTCGCGCTGGTCCGATACGGCAAGCTGGCTGGTACCCGACTGCGTCTGGTACGTTTTGTTGCGCAGGTCGGCCTGGGTGGTGTAGGCTTCGTTGGCGGAGCCAGTCTGCGTTACATATACACCGTGGTCGGTACCGGTCTGCGAAGAGGTTTGGATGTTGCCTTGAGCGAAAGCGCCACCAGTGGCCAACAGTGCAGCTACGAGGAAAGATACCTTTTTCATGGATTGGGGAATTGAGGTTGTTGGGAAGGGTGAGACTTTTTTAATAAACTCTTATTCCCTCCGGAGGAACAGTACAAATATATATTGAATAAGTTAAAAGTCAATAGTCAATTGAAAAGAATAGTTAAATTTTTTATTTATATAGTTACATACATCACTAACCGCTGTCTTTCAGTTCGTTGCAGAATTGAAATTGTACCCTGATGGTAAATTTCTATTGTCTCTTCAGTGTCTGGCTACTTTCCACTGGCTAGCTTGAGAGTACGACCAAAGTAGAAGGTTGCACCCAGGCGGGCCGTCCAGAAGTAGTCGTTGTATTTGCCCAGCTGAATCCCGTCGAGGTTGTCGGAGAAGTAGTAGCGCGCGTCGCTCCCCAGGCTGAGCCCTACCTTATCAGTCAGGAGCACTTCTACGCCGGCTCCGCCCAGTACGTGGGGTAGCACTCTGGCCCCTACACTTTGGTCGGCGCGCGTGGTGGCGCCGCCGCCCAGCAGCAGATAGGGGGTAAACCGGTCGCGCGGAAAAATGCGGTAGTGAGCGGCCAGCTCCGCATAGTTAAAGGTTTGCCGGAAATAGTCGCCGGCGCCCAACTCGAAGCGGCCCAGGTGAAAAACGGCGCCCAGCCTGGCGGCCGGGGTAGGCTGGTAGTGCACCGCCAGCTGGCCGTTGGCCCGCAGCTGGGAGTTTTTCAGGTCGCCGACGTAGCGCACCGTGGCCCCGCTAAGGCCAAGGCCCAGCTGCGCGCGCCGGTCGCGCTGCACGCGGCCCAGCACATCCATATCCTGGTTTTCATTCTTTTCCTGGAAATACTGGGTGATGCCAGCCCCGTTGCGCTCCGCCGGATTGCCCGGCACCCACAAATTGTCCCGGATTCCCTCGTACACCAACGCCTGCACCGACTTCTCAATGGCTTCCTTAACGGCCATTTCCGTGGGCTCATTATACGTAAAGCCGGTTTCGGTTTCGAGCAGGCGCTTGAAGTTTACAAACCGGAATAAGCTGGCATCTACCTGCTGCGAGAGAATGGTTTTGCTGGTGTACACCGTTTTCAAAATCTCGCCGGTGCTGGTGCTGATGGCCCGCAGGTACACCGTAACGCGGTCCTGCCGGTACTGGCCCGAAGCGCCGGCTCCGAAGTAGCGCAGGCCCGCCCCACCCGTTACCATGTTGGCATCGTAGGAAATAATACCACCTTCCAGGATTACGCCCGCAAACAGCAACGAGGGTAGCATGGGCTCTTTTTTGCCCGTCAGCTCCTGGTATTCGGCGCGGCTGGAGCGAATGATCTTGCGCTCATTGAGCAGGTTACCCAGGTTCTCGCGCTCAATGGGGTTAAACCACCGCGACTCTTCCAGGGCCCGCAGCAAAATGCTGGTGGCGCCCTGCGTAATGGCCGTAGAAAAGCTGGAACCGGCCTGCGAGGGTTTGTACTGGCCCGTCTGGTCCCGGAATTTGTACACGGCTACCACAATCCGGTCTTTGGGGGGGTCAGGCAACTGCTTCAGGTCGCTGATAGCGCGTACCTCCGCTCCTAGTCGGGCTTTTTCGGTGGTAAGGGGCTGGTGAAAGTAAGGGGCACAGCCTACCAGGCTCAGTAGCAGCGCGTAGCAGCCTGAGAGAAAAACTCGCATGATGGTGCTGGGTTAATGCTTACAGACTAGGAATAGTAATAGTCGTCTGGTTGCCGGTGTTAGCGTCAGTAATCTGAATACTAAAACCGCCGCCATTCGGCGTTACCGCAATCTGGTAGCTGCCTACCGTGTAGTTGCCCTCCTGCAATGTGTTGCCGTTACCGAACTTATTGCCCACCAGCTTCTGGGCCAGCTGCCCCAGAATCTGCTGGTTGAGGCTCTGCTCAAACTGCTTGAGCGGATCAACCTGGAAGGAGGTTTTCGCGGCGGCCGCGCTTGGGTCGTCAATCGAGTTTTGGGCCTGCGCGGCGCTCAGCAGCCAGGAGTAGTTGAAGGTGTTGCCGCCCCCGAAAGCCGGGTTTTTGGGTTCGTACACGAAATCCTGGGCGGAGGCAGCCGCTACGTGCAGAAACAAGCCGCAGATAAGTAAAAGTAGGTGCTTCATATAGGCGGGAAGGAAGGGTGAGTAGCAGAAAGAAGGCCGGACAGGACTTGGTGGCAGTGGAAAGGCGGGTTAGTACAGCTCCGTGCTGACCCGCTCGCCCCGTTCCAGCTGACGGCTCAGGTTGAGCTGCTGCACCAGGTAGTCCTGAACGTAGCCGATGGCTTCGCGGGCGGTTTCCTGAATGATGTCGTAATTGGGCTGAAGCGGGAATTCCAGCAAGTCGTTGTCGTTAACGCGCACCGTTACGAAAGTGGAGTTTGCCCGGCCGGGCTTCTCCCCAATGATGATGGTGTACTCCTTTACATCGGCCGGAGCTTCCCACTGACTATAGAACAAATCGTAGAAGTCGCGCCCGGGCTTGGTAATGGACTGGTCCATCACCAGCTCACTGGTTTCGGCGCCGGCGGCCACCTTGCGCCGGGCCGACTGCAGGGAATCGAGGCGCAGCAGCAGCCGCAGGTTTTCCTCCAGGTTGCGGGGCGACTCAGCCCCGGAGGTTGATTCGCGGGTTGGTACCTGCTCTCCGGACTTGCCGGTAGCATCGGCCCGGGCGGGCCGTTTGCGCTCGGCCTGGGCGTAGCTTTCGGACGCGAGGCACAACAGCAGAAGCAGGATACAGCCCAGGGCCATCATCCAGGGACGCCACCAAAAGATGGGCTGCGGTGGCTGAGACTGAGGCTTGGTAGCGGCGGCCATGCGCGTATCAGGTAAAAACCAAAAATGAACCGGGAGAAGAAGCTGAGTTAAGCTTAAAAAGCAGAACTCAGCAACAGAAATGAATTAGTGGCATAAATGTAAATATTTACAAAAATAATACAAGTAATAAATCTATTATTTGAATTTATTCATGTTGATATTTAACTAAATCAAAATAATTCAACTTCCGTTGTTTGTTGCTCTGGCAGTTCAATAATGCAAAAGCCCCCGCCAATAGTGGCAGGGGCTTTTCTGGAATTAACGCGAAGGCACCCAACTCCTTGCCCAGCCGGCACCAGCGGCCTCGCGGGAAGACATCCATGGAACCGGGCGCGGCCATTGGGCTGGACGGCAACTGTAAGAAGTGGCTACTTCCACCTGAAAGCGCCATGCAGCTAAGCCTGCCCACGCTACCCCCTCCCGGGCTTACAAGGCCCCACGCCGGCACAGCTTATGCCAGCACGTGCGGCACAAACTCCGAGAGGTTGGTTATAACCCCCGCTTCGCGTCGGAAGCCGATGGCGCAACCCTGCCCGGCCCAGAATACACCGGCCTGGTAGAGGCGGCCGGCCTCATCGTGCGGCAGCTCCGCAAAGCGCTGATAAATGACGGGCTGGGCAGCGTATTCGCCCGGCTCGGGAAGCACGGGGCCAGCCGCGCCACCAAGTTCGGCTACATCCTGGCCCTCGCGGCCCAGTACCGGCTTGCGCACCTGGTGCCCCACGAGTTCTGTGGCGGCCGTTTCCAGCAGCAGCGGGTGGTGCGGAAAACACCGCCAGAGCCAAGCCAGCATGCCTTTGCTTTGGAACAGCAGGGAGTAGGCCGGGTTGGCAATGATAACGTCACGGCTACGCAGCAGATCCGTCAGGTTGCGGGTGAGGTCGGGTTCCTCCTCGGCCAGCAGCTCCCAGGGCACCAGCTTGAACACAAACCCGAACCGCTGCCATTCCTCCGGTCCGGTCTGGGCCCATACCCCGCGCTCCTCACCCTGGGTGGCCACCTGCATATCATCTACGGGGCAGATGTGCACCTGCGCGAAGCCGGCCGTCAGGGCCGCTTCCATCACCACGGCGCAGTTGGTGGCGTCCTCGGCGCTACCGGGCAAATGCACCAGCAGCAGGCTGGGCTCCAGGTCTTCGTTCAGCATCAGCCACTGCCGCAGCTGCTCCTGCAGGCCCTCCACCAGGCCATTGGCCTGCCGGTCTTCGTCGGCCAGGCCGGCGGCTACCAGGCTGGCCCACTGCACCACGGCCGTTTCGGGCAGGCTGGTGGCCGTATCAGCGTTGAACTCCAGCAGCTTGGGGCCATCGGGGGTTTGGGCCAGGTCGAAGCGGCCGTACAGGTGCCAGTGCCGCTCGTCGTTCCAGGAGTGGCGCACGGCCTCCCACAGCACGCCGGGGATGGACAGCTCCCGCAGCAGCGCATCCGGAATGGGGTCCGGAATGGACTGCACCAGCAGGTCGTAGAGGGTATCAGCGGCCTGCAGCAGCTCATCGGCGGTGGCTTCGGGCAGCTGCACGGCTTCGCGGGCTACATAGTTCTGGCAGGCTTCTTCCACGGCCCACTCCCAGCCCAGGGCCCGCACGGCCGGCTCCACATTACCCGCAAGGGGTAGCAGCTTGATCTGATTCTGCATCAGCACACGAAAAACAGGTAAAGAAAATAACCAACGGTTTTTGCGGTAAGGGCCCGGGCCCTACCCCCCAAACCCGCGGCTACCCCCACGGCTCCCAAAACCAGAGCTGCGGCCCGAGCTGGGCGCGCTGCTGCGGATGGTGCTGCGGCCGTAGCCGGTGCTGCGCGTAACGGTGGTGCTGGGCCGGATGCCCGAGGATGCGGGGGAGGTGCGGCTACCCGAAAATCCTCGCCCGAAGAAGCCCCGCCCCTGCTCCCGCTCGTTAGCGACGCGGGCGCGCCAGCCGTTGTTTTGCTGAATCAGGCCGGGGTTGGCATAAGCGCCCACATTAGGCGTCAGGAAGCGGCCGGCCATATAGCCAATGCCTCCCCACATGAGCACGTCCATCATGCTGGTGCCGCCCACCCGGTTTTCCGGATTTACGCGGCTGTACTCCTGCATTTGCCGCTGCAGGGCCTGGCCCTGCAGGGTATCCACCTTACCATCAAAGTGCCGCAGCACGGCGGCTACCTCTTCTTTGCCGGCGGGCCGCTCGGCCGTGATTTTCCACTCGCCGGGCTTTACCTCGGTCATTTCCGTGATAACACCTTCGGAGTAGGAGTCGGCGGCACGACTCCAGTCGCCCTCCGTGGTCTGGGCCTGGTTGGCGGAATTGTCGGAGCAGGCGGGCAGCAGCAGGCCAAGGCTGGAAGCGGCGGCCACCAGCAGCACGTTGCGCCGCCAGTCGCGGAGGGGGTAGTAGGGTTTGTTCATGGCGAATGAGGTAGGGCTAAGGGTTAGAAAGCAGCCGGCAAGGTAGTAAGCCCCCACCGGACGCCGGACGGGTTGGGTGGGCCCGCGGCAGCTGGTAGCGGCCAGGGAAAAGCAGCCGCAGGTTTTGCCCCCACGGCCGCCCCGGCTTACTCCCAGAGGGGGTAGTGCTCCAGGTGCACTTGCTGCCCGAAGAAAATACGGGTGCTTTCCTCAAAAGATCGGGTAAAATCCGAGACGTAGAAATGATGTACCGGTGGCCCGCTGCCGGGCCGGGCGGCCAGGCCGTTCTCCGTCAGGTAGCGCTGCACGTGGGCGGCCACCACGTCGGAGGCATCCAGCACTTCTTTTTGCCCCTGATAGAAGGCGGCAATCTGCTGCTTGATGAGGGGGTAGTGGGTGCAGGCCAGTACCAGGGCCTCGATGTCCTCCAGGGCCGGGTTCGACAGGTAGGTTTCGATGACGTTGCCGGCAATAGAGTTATCAAAAAAGCCTTCCTCAATCATGGGGGCCAGCAGGGGCGTAGCCAGGCTCCGAAGCTGCACGCCCGCATCAAGATCATCTATTTTCTTGCGGTACACGTTGCTGTTGACCGTTTGCTTGGTCCCGATCAGGCCCACTACGCGGCCCGCGTACTGCTGCCCGACGTGCGCCACGATGGGGTCGATAACGTTGAGCACCCGCGCCTTGGAGCCTACGTACTCGCGCACCAGCTCGTAGGCCGCTGCTGAGGCGGAGTTGCAGGCAATCAGAATCACTTTGCACTGCTGCTTAAGCAGCAGGTCGCAGATTTTGACCGCGTAAGCCTGAATGGCGGCCGTGCTTTTGTCGCCGTAGGGCAGGTGGGCCGTGTCGCCGAAGTACACCAGGCGCTCGTGGGGCAGCACGCGGCTGACGGCCCGGGCCACGGTGAGGCCCCCGATGCCGCTGTCGAAAACACCGATGGGGCGCGTGGTCAGGTCAGAAGAAAGTAATGCCATAGCGCGGCGAAGGTACGAGGGTTGAGCAGGGAAGAATACGCGGCGGGCAGCAGCACAATCCTGACAAGTTTATATATTTCCTGCCATCACCCGTCCTGTCCTGAGCTATGAGTAGAATTCTGGAAGAAATTGACCAGGCCCTGGCCACCTTCGACTCCAGCCAAGGCCGCCCCGTTGCGATTGAGCTGGGCGAACGAAAATACACTCAGCTGGTGCTCGATGTGGCTCACCTGTACGCCGATGGCGGCACTTTAACCCACAACACCGGCCGTCCTCTGGCCTACCGGGGCCTGGAAATCCTGCGCGACGACACCAACCGCGACCGGGTGCGCGTGATATAGCCGCCCGGGCTGCTTTCCGGTGGCGGCCGGCTCTTCCCTTGGCGCTGACTGCGCATCTTTGGGCTTTCTTTGCCGCTCCCGCGCCAGGTAGCGGCCCGATGGTACTGCGTATGCCCAATGTGTTTGCCCCGGCCCGTTTTGGGCGGGGCTGGTGGCTCTGGCCGGGGCTACCCTTGCTCGTTATTCTGCTTATTCGGCTAGGCGCTCTGCAGGCGGGCGGCGCCCTGGCTTTCCCCGATGAAGAACGGCATCTGAAGTCCGTGGAAGCCGTAGAGGCCATTTTCCGGGGTGATGTGGAACGGCTTTGCCTGCACCTAGCCAACACCCAGGGCCGCCCCGCCGATGCGCTGTTGCGCCTGCCCGTGGCCCTGGTGCAGGTAGGGCTGCACCGCTTCTGGCAGATTCCCCCTGCTTCCCCTACCTCCCTGCTGGTGCCGCAACTCCTGAACTGGGTGGTGCTGCTGCTGAACATGGCGCTGCTGTGGCGGCTGGCCCGACGCTGGCTGCCCGCCGCTACGGCCTCGGTGGTGCTGGTGGTGTACTCGGCCCTGAGTAGCACCCAGCTGTACGTGCGCCACCTGCTGCCTTATGATACGGCCCTGGGCGTAGTGCTCCTGGCACTGGTGCTGCTGTCAGCCCCGGCCGCCGCGGTCCGCAGCCCCTGGCGTAGCGGATTGTTGGCCGGGGGGCTGGGTTTGCTGGCATTTGCCGTGTATCCCGGCTACTATTTCGCGCCTTTGCTGCCGGGGGCGCTGCTGTTGGCTAGCCTGCCCCTGGCCGCCTGGAAACGGGCTCTTCTGGGGTTCGGAACGGGCGCGGGGGTAGTAGTGGTGCCCCTGGAAGTGCTGACCCGCTTCGGGCATATTTCCTACCTGCGCACCTTGCAGCACCTGCCCGCCACCGTCATTCAGGGCGACTTTTCCGAAGGCTTCTCCTTTCTGCCCCGCTACCTCTGGCAGGTAGAGGGCCTGACGGGCGCCCTGCTGCTGCTGGCGGCCTTGCCGGGCCTGTGGGCGCTGCTTTTCCGCTACGCCAGGCCGGTTACGCGCGTGGTGGCGGCAGTGCCCATAGCAGCTTGGCTGGGCCACGCCTGCCTGGGCTACTTTGCGCACACCCTGGTGTTCTACGGGCGGATAGCTCACTTTTTTTTGCCGTTTCTGGCCTTGTACGCCGGCTCCGCCCTGCAGCTGATCCGCCCCCGCCGGCTGCAGCAACTGACGGCGGCGGGGCTGGTTGCGGCCGCCTTCTGGGGGTTAGCCCGCTTTGTACCGACCTACTTCGCGCTGGCTTACCCGCGCGATGTGCTGGCCGCCTATCCGGGGGTAGCTCCCGGCCGCCTGCGCTACCTGAACGAGGGCGGCCTCAACGCAACCCTTAATTACGCTGTACCTCCCGGCAGGCCCCAGACAGGCTCTGCCCTTCCCGATTCGCTGGTGCTGGTGAACTGCACGTTTCTGTATCCGTTGTTGAGCCCCGACTGCCAGCCCGTGCGGCTGCCAGCGGCGCACCAGCCCGTGCTCGACGCTCCCCACTTCCTGACGTTGCCGGCCTACGGGTTCGAAGGTTTCAGTCCGGCCATGCGGGAGCAGCTTCAGCGGTGTGGCTTCCGGTGCCGGGTGTATAAGGTGGTGAAATTGTGAAGTGATGAATTTGCTGTTCAGCATGCGCAAATGCCGCAATTCGGCCCGCTAGAACAGCAAACTCACAATTTCACGAATTCACCACTTCCCCAACTCGTACCTTTGCGGTATGAATCTGCTTTCTGCTGAGAATCTTTCGAAAAATTACGCCGACCGGTGGCTGTTCCGGGAGTTAAACTTTGGGCTGCAACAGGGGCAGCGCGTGGCCTTGGTGGGCATCAACGGCTCGGGCAAAACCACCTTGCTGCGTATTCTGGCCGGCTTGGAGCCGCCGGATACGGGCGAGGTGAGCGTGCGCAAAGACATCCGGGTGTCCTTTCTGGGGCAGCAGCCGGTGTTCGATGAGTCGCTGAATGTAGAGCAAACCATTTTCGCCAGCCAAAACGATACCCTGGCCGCTATCCGCGACTACGAGCACGTGGTGAATGACCCCAACCACTCCCCCGCCGACCTGCAGCGGGTAATGGAGCTGATGGATACTTACAACGCCTGGGACTACGACGCGCAGGTAAAGCAAATTCTGGGGCGCCTGGGCATTCTGGGCGACTTACTAGAGCGGCCCGTGAGCAAGCTTTCAGGCGGGCAGCGCAAACGCGTGGCCCTGGCCCGCGTGCTGATTGAGGAACCCGATGTACTCATCCTCGACGAGCCCACCAACCACCTGGACCTGGCCACCATTGAGTGGCTGGAAAACCGGCTGGCCTCCCCTACCCTTACCCTGCTGATGGTAACCCACGACCGGTACTTCCTGGACAAGGTGGCCAACGAAATTGTGGAGCTGGACCAGGGCCGCGTGCACCGCTACCAGGGCAACTACTCCTATTTCGTGGAAAAGAAATCGGAGCGGGAGCAGATGGAAACCGCCGAGGTGGAAAAGGCCCGCAACCTGCTGCGCAAGGAGCTGGAGTGGATGCGCCGCCAGCCCCAGGCCCGCGGCACCAAGCAAAAAGCCCGCATCGACGCTTTCTACGAAACCCAGGAGAAAGCCAAGGGCCGCGTAAAAGGCCCCGAAATGGAGCTGTCGGTGAAAACCACGCGCCAGGGCGGCAAAATCATTGAGGTGGAGCACCTGCACAAGCAGTTTGGGGGCAAGGTGGTGCTGAATGATTTCAGCTACGTGTTCAAGAAAAAGGACCGGATTGGTCTGGTGGGCCCCAACGGTGCCGGCAAATCCACCCTGCTGAACATGCTCACGGGCAAGCTCGCGCCCGACTCGGGGGTAGTGGATGCCGGCCAGACTACAGTGTTCGGCTACTATACCCAGACGGAGCTGGACTTCGACCCTTCGCAGCGCGTGATTGACATTGTGAAGGAGGTAGCGGAAGTGGTAGAAATGGCCGACGGCAGCAGCGTGACGGCCTCGCAGTTTCTGCAGCACTTCCAATTTCCGCCGGCCCAGCAGTACACGCTGGTTAGTAAGCTCAGCGGGGGCGAAAAGCGTCGGTTGCAGCTGCTGCGCGTGCTCATCAAGAATCCGAACTTCCTGATTCTCGACGAACCGACCAACGACCTCGATATCATCACGCTCAACATTCTGGAAGATTTCCTGCTCAACTTCCAGGGCTGCCTGATTATCGTGTCGCACGACCGGTACTTTATGGATGCGCTGGTGGAGCAGGTGTTTGCCCTGGAGCCGGGCGGCAACATCCGGCAGTTTCCCGGCAACTACACCGACTACCGCGAGTGGCAGAAGGAGCAGGACGCCGAAACGGCGGCCCGTCCGCCCAAGGGCACGGTTTCGGCCGCGCCGGTAGCCGCGCCCCCTACCCCCACGGCGGCGCCCAACCCGGCCAAGCGCAAGGCTACCTTCGCGGAGAAGAAGGAATACGAAACGCTGGAAAAAGAGCTGGAGCAGCTGGAAACCCTGAAGCAGCAGCTCATCGAGAAGCTCAACTCCGGCACCGGCTCCCACCAGGAGCTGGCCGACTGGGCCGCCCAGCTGAAGCGCACCGATGCCGACCTGGACAGCAAAGGCGAGCGGTGGCTGGAGCTGGCCGAGTTCGTGTAGGGCTCCGCTAAAACCCGATGAGAAAATACCGAATGCCCGGCCGAAGCAATGCTTTTGCCGGGCATTTGGGCGTTTGGGTGGGGTAGGGTTTGGCTGGTCTTCTAACTTAATGCAGCCGAGCCGGTTTAGCGGCTGTCTGTTTCTTCCATCATCACATTTCCTACCCCATGAAATCAATTCGCACGTTCTCTTTTCTACTGCTCCTGAGCCTGCTGTGGGCTCACACCTCCTTCGCCCAGGGCCAGGACGACCCAGCCAAGCGGCCCAGCCCACCCGCTACGGCTACCGGCAAAATTGGCAAGGCCAACGTAACCGTAGCCTACAGCAGCCCTTCGGTGAAAGGCCGCACCATTTGGGGCTCGCCGCTGGTGCCCTACGGCCAGGTGTGGCGCGCAGGCGCCAACGAGGCCACCACCTTCACCACCGACCAACCCCTGAAAGTAGAAGGCAAAACCCTGCCGGCCGGCACTTACAGCCTGTTCACCATCCCGACGGAAAACCAGTGGACGGTCATCTTCAACAAAACCGCCCAGCAGTGGGGCGCTTATAAGTACGATGAGAAGCAGGACGCCCTGCGCGTAACCGCTACCCCCCGCAAAGCCGCCAACCTGCAGGAAAAGCTGGTGTACGAGGTAACGCCCAAGGGCCTGGTGCTGCGCTGGGAAAACCTGGAGCTGCCCGTGTCTATGAAGTAGGCGCCTCCTTCTACGTGCAAAACAGCCCCGTTCTACCTTGGTAGGCGGGGCTGTTTGCATTAAGAAACAGGAAGCTACTTGCGTGAAGGGGTAGCTTGGGTGAAGTCAAACTGCACCGGGCGTTCATCAAAGAACACCACCAGCCGCAGCCGCTGGGCGTAGTCTCGGCGCGGAAAATGCACCTGCCCTACCGCCCGCTGGCCAGGCTCCAGGGTGGTTTTGCGCAGCACCGTGGCCTTCAGGCTCTGCTGCTGACTGTACAGCTGATCGGCTTGCTGGGCGTGTTGTTCGCGCTGCTCCTCGAAGTAGGCATCGTCGCTCTGGTGGCGAGAGTCGCGCTCAGCAACCTGCTCGGCGGTTTCCTTCTTTTTGATGCTGGCTACATCTTCGGCAATGTGGGTAGCGGTGGTCAGAATCTCAAACCAGCTTACGTTGGTTGCTTTAGCAGCTTGTTTATCCAGCTTGGCGGCCAGCTGTTGCAACTGCACTTCCGGATCCAGAGCCGGCACCCGGCTCTCGAAGATACCCTTGGCCAACTGCTTCTCTGCCACCGTATCGGGGGGCAGCATGAGGTAGTAGAAGGTTGCGGGCGCTACCTGAATGGGTCGGTCGGAGTAGTTGCTGATTTCCGTTTCAAACACCAATGCCGTTGGCTCGTAGCGAATAAAGCCTACGCGCACCTGCACGCTGTCGGGGTGCTGGGTCAGGCTGGTAGGGTGGCCGTTCACCCAGGGGCCATCGGGCCGGGCGGGCGTTAGGCTCAGAAAGGAGGTGGCCGTGCAGGCCGTTAGGCTGGCCGCTACCACAGCAGGTAGCACCAAGCGGATAAGCGTAGATAAAGTAGCCATTGAAGTCAATAAGCAAAGTAGTTGGAGTAGTGGCAGCCCGGCCAGTCTGTGTACAATTAGGCCGTACCTATATAGTATATATCCTAAGCAATAATAATTCCAACTCTTATCCCGCTAGCTCCGGCGGCAGCTGAAACTCGCCCGCCGCGTCAGCGCCCAGGGGCCATACCCGCCGGATAGCCTGAAGCGGCACCGGCCCAAATACATGCGCGAAATGCTGCTGCCGGCTCTCTACCCACTCCCGCTCTACGCGCACCCCAGCTGCTGCCAGAACGTCTTCATCCCACTCCAATAGCCACAAATCCGCGCGCCCGGGGTAGTAGCGCCGGGCGGTTTCCAGAATCTGGTGCTGCTCGGAGCTATGGATGAAGCCTTCCGCGGTCAGGTCGGGGCTGGCGAAAAAGCCGGTTTGCTGGGCCTGCTCCCAATCGGTGGGTTCGGCAATGCGGTAGAGCATGGTCGTTATTCAGAAAAGAGAAACAGGCCGTTTGGCATCACGCACCGGTGATACCAAACGACCTGTTTTTGGGTACGGGTGGTGCCGTTTAGGCTTTCCAAACCTCTTCCTGCACGGCTTTGCCCACCGTGAGCACCAGGCGCGTGGGGTTAGGTACCAGCGTCAGGCGGGCTTCTTTGCCGGAGTATTTCTCGGAGTCAATCCAGACGCCTTCCTTCGGCGTAGGCTTGCCGCTGGTATTCACGGGAAGGTAGGCGGTCGGGAGCAGCACATCGGTGTCGGAGCCCAGGGCATCGTGCACTTTCTCCAGGGCCGCCTCCAGGAAGGAGCCATATTCTTCGTTGAAATCGTCTTCCAGGTCGTGCAGCTCTTCCTCTACGTCATCGTAGCGGGCATCATCATAGGTGAGGGTCTGCAACTCGGCTTTCTTCTCGATGAGGGCCACGAGGGCGCGGTTTAGCTCTTCCGAATTCATAAGCGTAAAGCAATGGGTTATGGCTACAAAGGTGAAGAGGATTTAGCAGTTTCGTATGCCTTCTCCGCCTTTTGGCTCAATTCTACGAAGAATGATCCATCCGCGTCTAAGCCGCCCGGCTGATCTGCTGTTGCCAAGTCAGTAAGCGCACCTTGGGTGTTGGCCTTTGGCCCTTGTGCAGGGGGTAGGAAGCGGGAAACAAACCCAGCAAGGGGCCGGGCATGATTTAGCCTAAACCTGTATTTTTACCCAGGCAATCCACTTACCCCACCCTACCCCCTCCGCCCATGGAAACCATGACTTCACCGGCCGTGCAGGCCCAGCCCGCCCACGATTTTCTGCCCCTCAATGGCACTGACTACATCGAGTTCTACGTGGGCAACGCCAAGCAATCAGCCTACTACTACCAGGCCGCGTTTGGCTTTGAGCTGGTGGCTTACGCCGGCCCCGAAACCGGGGTGCGCGACCGGGCCAGCTACGTGCTGCAGCAGAATAAAATCCGCTTTGTACTGACCACTTCCCTGCTGCCCGACTCCGACATCACGCGCCACGTAGCCCAGCACGGCGACGGGGTGAAGGTGATGGCCCTGTGGGTGGACGACGCCCGCAAATCCTTCGAGGAAACCACCAAGCGCGGGGCCAAGCCGGCCTTCGAGCCGTATACTATTGAGGATGAAAACGGCTCGGTAACGCTGGCGGGCATTTATACCTACGGCGAAACCATTCACACCTTCGTGGAGCGCAGCAACTACCGCGGCGCCTTCATGCCGGGCTTCGTAGCCAAAACCGGTACCGTGCCCCAGGGCGAGGTAGTAGGGTTGCTGCACGTGGACCACTGCGTGGGTAACGTAGGCTGGGGCGAGATGAACCAGTGGGTGAAGTTCTACGAGGACGTCATGGGCTTCAAGCTGCTGCTGACCTTCGACGACGATGACATCAGCACGGAGTATTCGGCCTTGATGAGCAAGGTGGTCAGCAATGGCAACGGCTACGTGAAGTTCCCCATCAACGAGCCCGCTGAAGGCAAGAAAAAGTCGCAGATTGAGGAGTACCTCGACTACTACCACTCGCCCGGCGTGCAGCACATTGCCATTGCCACCAAGGACATCCGGGCCACCGTGACGGAGCTGCGCCGCCGCGGCGTGGAGTTCCTGACCGTGCCGGCTACCTACTACGAGGACCTGCTGGAGCGCATCGGGGCTATTGATGAGGACCTGGAAAGCATCAAGGCCCTGAACCTGCTGGTGGACCGCGACGAGGAAGGCTACCTGCTGCAGATCTTCACCAAGCCCGTGGAAGACCGCCCCACGGTGTTCTATGAAATCATCCAGCGCAAAGGCGCCAAGAGCTTCGGCAAAGGCAATTTCAAGGCGCTGTTCGAAGCCATTGAACGGGAGCAGGCCCTGCGCGGCAATCTATAAACCGTTGGTTTGAGTAAAACAAAGGCCCGACGCTGCTAGCAGCATCGGGCCTTTTACTTATCTACCAGAACGTCCTGTCGAGCTTGTCGAGACATCTCGCACGCTGATGTTGAGGTAGTAATTCAGACGTCAGCACGCGAGATGTCTCGACAAGCTCGACAGGACGTTCCTGATACATTATAGCTCATCTCTCCCTACTTCAGCGGCGCAGTGGTTAGGGGCGTGACGGGGGTAGTGGCGGGGCGGCGGCCCTGGTAATCGGGCATGCTGATGTTGGGCAGGCGCGGCAGCACGTAGCGGGCAAAGTAGTCGGCTTCGTCCAGCAGAGGGTAGCCGGAGAAGATGAAGGCCCGGAAGCCCATATCCATGTAACGCTGCAGCTTTTCTACAATCTGGTCGGGGTTGCCGACCAGGGCCCCGCCAGCCCCGGAGCGGGCCTTGCCGATGTCGGTCCAGAGCAGGGGCTCCACGAAGCCTTCCATATCGGCGTGCTCGCGCAGCTGGTTCTGGCGGTGCACCCCCAACGACCACGAATCCTGGGCGCGGCTCTTGATTTCGGCGCCCTTCACCGGGTCAAACTTCGACATGAGCTTTTTGGCATAGGCGCGGGCCTCATCCTCGGTTTCGCGCACGATGACGTGGATGCGTAGGCCAAAGTCGATCCGGCGGCCGTGGCGGGCGGCGCGGGCGCTCATATCCTGCATGGTTTCGTAGAGCATTTCCTCGGTTTCGGGCCACATCAGGAACATGTCGCAGTACTGGGCACATACCTCCCGGGCGCCTTCCGAAGTGCCCCCGAAATAAAGCAGCGGACCGCCGTTTTGCTGGTAGGGCTTGGCGGGGTCAGCGGGCATATCGAACTGGTACAGCTCGCCCTTATGCACAATGCGCTCATGGGTCCAGGCCTGGCGCAGAATTTCGATGGTTTCGGCGCAGCGCTGGTAGCGCAGGGCCGGGTCCTCGCGCAAGCCCGGCAGGTCGGAGTTGATGATGTTGATGGTCAGGCGGCCTTCCAGCATGTGGTCCAGGGAGGCCAGGGCCCGGGCCAGCATGGGCGGGTGAATTTCACCGGTCCGGATGGCCGTGAGCAGGTTGATGCGCGAAGTTTGGGGCGCTATGCCCGCGGCAAACGTCATGACATCCTGCCCCACGGTGTAGGAGGTAGGCAGCAGAATATTGGAGTAACCCAGCTGCTCCGATTTCAGCACGATGTCGCGGCAGTGGGCCCAGGAGCTGCGGTAGGCGCCATCGAGTACGCTCAGGTACTGGGTGTCGCCGCCGCAGAGGTCATCAAACCAGGATATTTCAGCCACCCGCTCCGGGGTCCGGATGGGCACGGTGGTGATGGGGAGGGAAAGAGGCATTTTAGGTGGGTAGGACTGGTGTGTAAAAGGGAGGTCGATAGTAAACCGTAAACAGAAAATGTCATGCTTGATCTGGCGTCCGCCCCGCGAAGCATCTCTCCCGCTTCGTTGTGGTTCACTAGCCCAGGGTTTAAACCCTGAGCTATGGAGCGGTTGACACCACTAGGTCATCTAATTAATCAGAGGAAGCGGTCCTTCGCGCTGCTCAGCATGACAACGAGTTTTCCTGAAGCCAATGGGTAGCCCCACAATCAGCCAACCGACGGCTTCCTCTTCCGGGATAGAAAGTACAGCCCCAGCCCGACTACGGCGGCAATGCCTACGTCGCGGGCCTCGGTGGCGGCGCTGTTGGAGAGTAGCCACAGGCAGAGCAGTACGCAGAGCACAGCCACTACTACCCCACCCCACACCTGGAAAGGGGCCGGCTGCGCCGGGTTTCGGCGGCGCAGCACGGGTAGGGCGGCGCAGGTCAGGGCGAAATAGGCCAAGCGGATGATGGTGCTCAGGGTCAGGGCGTAGATGAACGTGCCCGACACGGCCAGTACCAGCTTCAGGGCCGCCGATACCAGCAGGGCCACGTAGGGCGTGTGGTAGCGCGGGTGCAGGCGGCCAAACACGGCCGGAATCTGCCCCTGTTCGGCCAACGCAAACAAGAGGCGCGGGCCCGTCAGCATGAGGGCATTGAGGGTGCCCAGGGCCGTGAGCAGGGCGGCCACGGCAATAAAGGCCCCACCGGCCGGCCCCAGAAACTGCTGGCTGGCATCGGCCAGGGGCCGCTCCGAGGCAGCCAGACCCGGCAGCGTGCCGATGCACACCACCTGCACCAGCCCGAATAAGCCCGCTACCGTGGCAATGGCCGTAAACAAGGCAAACGGTACCGTGCGCTGGGGCTGCTGAATCTCGCCGGCCGGAATGGCAGCCACATCAAAGCCCGAAAACGTGAAAATGAGCAGCAGCGCGGCGCTGGAAAAGCTGACGTAAGTAGGCGGCACGGCAAATGAGAAGGCCTGCCAATCGACGAAGAACAGCCCTACCCCCGTAAACAGGCCCAATACTACCAGCTTGCTCACGGTAAACAGGTTGTTCACGAGCGAGGCCGTGCGCACGCCTACCCAGTTAATAGCCGTCAGCCCTGCAATAAGCCCGGCCATGAGGCCGAACCGGGGCAGCCCCGCCCCTACCGCCGGCCAGAAGTAGGCCGCGTAGCTCACCAGCAGGTTGCAAATGGAGGCAAAGCTAGCCAGGCGCGAAATCCACAGCAGCCACCCGACTTCAAACCCCACCAGTGGCCCGAAGGCCTCGCGGGCGTAGAGGTAGGGCCCGCCGGTGCCATTGAACCGGCTGCTGACCTCGGCAAAGCACAGAATGATGAGCGTGACAATGGCGGCACTCACGCCGTAAGCCACCAGGCTATAAGCGCCTACCAGGGCGTAGAGCTTGGAAGGCAGCCCCAGAATGCCGGCCCCGATGGTGATATTGATGATGAGGGCGACAAAATCCCAGCGGCGAATGCCGCGCACCAGGCTCGCGGGCGAGGTAGCCAGAGTAGAGGAGGTCATGCAGTAGCGCAGGAAGGCGAAAGGAAACGGGCGGCGGGTAGCCGCGGGCACAGGGTGTCAGCAGGTCGCGGTGGGGCGACAACAACACGGGCGGTTTCCTATCAGCTTGGCTGGCATCATGCGGTACACGGGGTTCCCGGGGCGGGAACGGCGGCGGCAAAGATACTCCTCCGGCTTTCCCGGGCAAGAGGAAGGCTTGACGCCTCAGGCAGGGGTAGGCGCCGCTGGGTTATGACAAGAGCCAGACGATTTTCCTACCCCCTGACTAAGGCGCAACCCTGCCGTTCACCTTACTCAGGTTCAACTATTTCTAGGCAGGAATCAACTAGTACTCTTTGTCTTTCTGTGAGATCAAGTTCCGAAGGGCCTATCTTGGCCCACGGAAAACCTGTTTTCTTTACTCCCGTTATTCGAGTTCCTTCAGTTCAAACCTTCCCGCGTATGGCCCTGACGCCTGACATTCACGAGAAAATCAATACCTGGCTTACGGGTAGCTACGACGCCGAGACTCAGTCGGCCATTCGCCAGATGCTGGCGGAAAATCAGGAGGATTTCCTTTCCGATGCGTTCTACCGCAACCTGGAGTTTGGTACCGGCGGCCTGCGCGGCATCATGGGCCCGGGCTCCAACCGCATGAACCGCTACACCCTGGGCATGGCTACCCAGGGCCTGAGCAACTACCTGCTTCAGAACTTCCCCGGCCAGGAAATTAAGGTGGCCATTGCCCACGACTCGCGCAACAACAGCCCCGAGTTTGCCCGCATTGCCGCCGACATCTTCTCGGCCAACGGCATTACGGTGTACCTGTTCGAGGCCCTGCGCCCTACCCCCGAGCTGTCGTTTGCCATCCGCCAGCTGGGTTGCCAAAGCGGCTGCGTAGTAACGGCCTCGCACAACCCCAAAGAGTACAACGGCTTTAAGGTGTACTGGAACGACGGTGCCCAGGTAGTGGCCCCGCACGACAAGAACATCATCCGGGGAGTAGAAGCCATTCAGTCGGTGAGTGAGGTGAAGTTCCAGCCGGAGCCGTCGCGCATTCACCTGATTGGGGCCGAACTAGACGCCGCCTACCTCGCCAAGGTGAAGGAGCTGAGCATCAACCCGGCTGCCATACAGCGCCAGCACGACCTAAAGATTGTGTACACGCCCCTGCACGGCACGGGCATTACGCTGGTGCCCAAAGCCCTGGCCCAGCTGGGCTTCACGAATGTGCACGTAGTAGAGGCCCAGGCCACGCCCGATGGTAACTTCCCCACGGTGCAGTCGCCGAACCCCGAGGAGAAAGTAGCCATGCAGATGGCCCTGGACCAGGCCAAGGCCCTCGACGCCGACCTGGTGCTGGCTACCGACCCCGACTCGGACCGCGTGGGCATTGCCGTGAAGGACAATAAGGGCGAGTGGGTACTGGTAAACGGCAACCAAACTGCCGCGCTGCTCACGCACTACCTCCTCTCGGCCCGCAAACAGGCCGGCAAGATGACCGAGCAGGACTTCATCGTGTACACCATTGTGACCAGCGAAGTACTCGGCGACATTGCCCGCGCTAACAACGTGAAGGCCTACCGGACCCTGACGGGCTTCAAGTACATTGCCGGCATCATCCGGGAGCTGGAAGGCCGGGAAAACTACATTGGGGGCGGCGAGGAAAGCTACGGCTACATGATTGGCTCCTTCGTGCGCGATAAAGATGCTATTTCGGCCTGCGCTATGCTGGCCGAAATGGCGGCCGTTGCCAAGGACCACGGCCACACCTTGTATGAGGAAATGGTGCACATGTACGCCACCTACGGTTTCTACAAGGAGCACCTGATTTCCCTGACTAAGAAGGGCCAGCGTGGGGCCGAGGAAATTCAGGAAATGATGGCCGGACTGCGGGCTAACCCGCCCCGCACCATTGCCGGCCAGCCCGTGGTGGAGCTGCGCGACTACAAAACCGGCCGCATCCGCGACCTGCGCACCAACCTGGAAACCGAAACCGGCCTGGAAAGCTCCAACGTGCTGCAGTTCATTCTGGAAGATGGCAGCAAAATCTCGGCCCGCCCCAGCGGCACCGAGCCCAAAATCAAGTTCTACTTCAGCGTGCGCCAGCCCCTGGCCTCCGCCGTGGACTTCGACCTGGCCGACCGCCTCGCCGGCGAGAAAATTCAGACTATTATTGATGATATGCAGCTGAAATAAGCTCGACTTCAAGTAGTATTGTACCCCAAAAGCCTGAGCTATCTAGCTCAGGCTTTTTTGTGCGCCACCCTCGTCTTCTGCCTATACAGCAAGCGCGCTGTTAGCCGCCCCACTGTTTTACTAATTTCTATGCTCCGATTCTACTTTTTACTGCTGTGCACACTTGGCAGCTTTGCGGCCTTTGCTCAGGGAATTGCAGGTTACGTCGTCATGCCCGCGGGTGATACGCTGCGGGGCTACGTGAAAGAACAGAGCCTTCACCTGATTGAATTTTATCCGCTTACCGACAGTAAGCCCCAGTATTTCCGCCCGTCCCAGGTACGGGCCTATGGCTTTGGGGCCAGCGCCCCGCATACCAGCCGCCCGGTACGGCTACGCTCGGGGCAGGATTCGCTGTGCTTCGTTCAGGCCGTGCTGAGTGGCCCAGCCAGTTTGTATGGTTATTTTGCTGACAGCACGAAGCTGATGCTCGCTCCCCCAACTTCTGACACTTTGTATGAGTTGACAGCCCGCAACTGGCACCTGCTATTTGGTCGTTACCTGGGCAACTGCCCTTCACTGGACATGACGGACAAGCGCGTGCTGAATCTTGCGTTTAATCAGCGCTCGGTGCGTGACTTAATCATCCGGTATAATCAGTGCATTGCACCCGCCTGGCAGCCCACCCGCCTCAACACGTCCGTCACTGAACCCAGCCTAGTGCTCCAGGCAGGTGTTGTTTATTCCATCCTCACCGACCGGACCCGCATCTATGCCACCAGCCCTGATTTACGGCCCGGAGCGCTGATCAGTGCGGAACTGCGGCACACACGCTCTAGCGGATGGTGGGTTTCGGCGGGCGGTACGCTGCAGCATTTACGCGGTGGACTGCAGCCGTACAATATTTATACGGGTACTTCCCTGTACACTACCACCGTCACCGAGAGCTACCAGTTGAATAGTGTTGCCTTGCTGGGCTCTTTCGGCAGAAATTTCGGGCAGCCGGGTAAAATCCGGCCGTTTGCCTTCCTGAGCGTCGGCGGCAATCTGTTCTTTAGTTCTTACTACCGCATTCACCAGGAAAATTCCCATCCCTTGTTTCCTGCTCCCGCCGACGCAGACACCAACCAGTCGGGGGAATTTGGCCTGCAGGCTAGTGGGGGAGCAGGCCTTTTGTTTCCGTTGCGCCCGCAGCGTGAGGTGCAAGTTCACTTCAGCTACGGTCAGAACGCACTGGTGTTCTCCCCTGATTTCCTCCGCACGCATGTTTTCACATTGCAGGTAGGGTACGTACTCGTAAAAAAATAGCCCGGGCCGCGGCCACTGCCCAGGGGCGGCCGGCAGGGGCGGTAGCGTGCTTTCCCGGCCAACGCGCGCGCAAAATCTGGCTGTGCACAGCCCCTGGCACGCGGCGCACCACTGCGCTGAAAAAACACCGGTTGCTACGGCCCCTTCCGGCAGCCGCAGCCACGTTGCTCAGTACGCGTGAGGCGGAGCCAGTAAACCCCTGCCGACGCACCCCGACCGTTCACCAACTCTAAAACACAAAGTTGAAGGAGGCTTGCCCCAATACACCGCGCAGGTCGCGGCTGCGGCTGTTGAGGGGCACGAAGTAGCTGGCTTTGGTATCGAGCAGGATGTGGCGGGTTTTGATCAGCTCTACCCCCAGCCCCAGGTTCAGGTTCGGGATAAAGTCGTTTTCCTGGTCGTCGTTACGGTTCAGGATGAAGCCGCCTACCTGGTAGCTGGTGTACAGGTTGAGGTAGCGCCGCCGGCCCCGGCCGAAATTGCGCGGGTAGAAATCCTGCCCGAAGTTGATAACGAACAGCTCATTCACGAAGGCCGAATCGGACTTGTTAGTGGTCGTGGGCTTGTACACGCCCAGGTTGAAGTAGCTCTTGCCCCGCGTGAACAGGTACTTGATGGCGTAGCCCCGGTAGGCCGGGCTGGTGAGCCCCGGCTTCGGGTTATCGAGGCGCAGGTAGCCCACCTCTACCCCCGGCATATTCACGAAGCTCACCCGGCGGTTGCCGGTCGGGAAGCTGATTTCATCGAAGAGCCGGAGCGTTACGTAGGCTTGGCCTGCGTGGCTCTGGAGCAGCTCCTGCTGCTGGCGGGTGTGGCGCAGGCGGGCTTCGTTTCGTTCCAGCTCTTCCTGCAACTGCTCCAGTTCCTGCTTGGTTAGCTTGGCTTCGCGGAGCTGGTTTTGCACTCGCCCGATAACAGTTATTAGTTGCTGGGTTTCGGCCTCCAGTTCCTGCCGGCGCGGGCTCAGGATGTAAGAGTTAAGGTTGTTTTCGAGCACGTAGCCCAAGCTGGCAGTTAGCGAGTCAAGGCGGGGTAGCAGGCCGACGGGCACGCTGAACTCGGCTGTGAGCTGCTCGGGCGTTTCCTCCTGCTTCTGCACGCGGGTGGCCCGGCTCCGGATAAAGCTGGTCAGGGCCGCGCGAGCCTCAGTGTACTTGGTTACGCCCACGCTGAGCCGCTTCTGAGTTTCGTAAGTGTCGGCTTCCCGGTCGGTCTGGGCCAGGACCGGCAGCGCGGCGGCGGCGGTCAAGGCGGCGGTCAGGATACAGCGGGTAGCGGGGGGTAGTAAAGAGAAAGACATAGCAGATGGCGTCTCCGGTAAGTGGAAGACGGTGCTAAATTGAAGCCTGCTTGCGCAACCCCGCGCACCACTTTTCTATCTTTGCAGACTTTTAACTACCTCCCACAACAATCCATATCTTATTAATTATCAATAAACTACTTGCTATAACCCCAGACTTATCCAGACTTTACAAAACGCCAGACAGCCGCTATTACCGCCTGCGCTGCTCATTCTTTTCCGCTGCTTTTCCTGCCTATGCCGCGACTCTACCTTTTATTCCTTTGTTTGATTGCAAGTGCTGCCGCCCGGGCCCAGGGCCTGCCGGGCTACATCCTGACCCCGGCCGGCGACACGGTAGCGGGCTTTGTGGCCGAGAAGAAACATCAGGTGATTTACCTGTACCCGGCGGCCGGCGGTAAGCCCCAGGTGTTCCGGCCGGCGCAGGTGCAGGGCTACGGTCTGCTCGACCGGCCGGCTATCCGGAGCCGGGTGGTGCACCAGGCCTCCGGGAAGGACTCGGTGTGCTTTGTGCTGCCGGTACAGCTGGGGCGGGCCAGCCTGTACTGCTACGCCGCCAGTGAAGGCGGGCTACTGCTGCAACCGGCCGGCCTCGACACCCTGTATGAGCTGACGCCAGTTACTCGGTCGTTGCTGTTCAACCGGTACCTGGTGGGGTGTGCTACCCTGGTTCCGTATAGTGAGGAGATGCTTGAAATGCGCTTTTCGGCCGAAAACGTGGAGAAAGTATTGCGCCGCTACAACCGCTGCCTCGACCCCACCTGGCAACCCACTGCGGTCCGCAAGCACTCCCCGTGGCGGCATGGGCTGGGCCTGCATGCCGAGGCGTTGCGCGGGAGCCTCACAGATGATAACGCATGGGCCGAGCGAACCATTACCACCGCAGGCTGGGGCCAGCGCATTGGGCTGGAGTGGACGGCCGTGCGAGCCAGCGGCCTGCAGATGGGGGTAGTGGGCACATTTACTTACCTGCCCATAAGCAGCCCGGAGTACCTCGTGCAGACCCTCACGGGGCAGGCGGAGACAGAGCGGCGCACCAGCGCCACCGCCCAACTTCTGACCTTAGCTATTTCGGCGGGCAGGCGGCTGGGGCGCCCTACGCGGCCGGGTTTCTACGTGGGTGCCGGGGCGGGCTCCACGGTGCTGCTGCACGAAAAAGGCCAAACCCAGCAGCGCCCTGCGGGCAGCACCATGCCCTTCCAGACCACAGAAACATATAGTGTGGGCGGCGAGGCCATTTTGCCTCACCTGGAGGCCCAGGCGGGCGTGCTGGCTCCGATAGGTCCCCGGCACGAAATCCGCCTGACGGGTATCTACCAGAAATTCGTTTTCACTTCCTTTAGCACCATCGGGCTGCGGGTGGCTTACGTCTGGTTCCGAAAGTAAGCCTACCCGCCCGGCCTCCATCTAGTGGTAAGTCTCCAATTTTATCCTTGGCCTATAGCTGGCCTTTCCTTCTTATTCTCTTTCTCTACCTGAATGCTTCGTTTTTGTACGCTGCTGTTGTGTTTATTAGTTGGCCACACGGGATGGGCGCAGGGGCTTCCGGGCTATGTGCTGACCCTAACGGGCGATACGCTCCGCGGTATTGTGGTGGAGCGCGGGCAGCAGCTCGTAGCCCTACACAGCGCCCCGAAGGCAGCCCCGCAGATATTCCGGCCGGCGCAAGTGCAGGGCTATGGCCTGCGCGGGCGGGCGGCCATCCGAAGCCAGGTTGTGCGACTGGCCTCCGGTCAGGATTCCACCTTTTTCGTGGTGCCAGTGCAGCTGGGGCGGGCCAGCCTGTACGCCTACCCCAACGAAACCGGCCTGCTGCTGCTACCCCCGGCCGCCGATACGCTCCAGGAGCTGACGGCCATTAACTGGCACGTGCTGCTGAACCGCTACCTGACCGGCTGCCCTACCCTCGACCACTCCAACAACCGCATCATTCAGCTGAGCTTCACGGAGCGCAACGTCCGGCAGGTGTTTATGGAGTACAACCAATGCCTCGACCCGGCCTGGAAATCAACCCCTAGCCCTACCCGCACGGTGTGGCGCAACGGCCTGGGCTTACAGCTAACGCCCCGGCATCAATTCCTGGATTCAGATGGCCTGCTCAGTAAAAACAGCATACCCGTAGGGTTGGAGTGGGTGCATGTGCGGGCCAGCGGCCTGCAAACCGTCCTGAGCGTCAGCTATGCGGCCTGGTCAAACCGAACGGAGCTGAACCCGCCTTTTCCGCAGGCCCTGACGGAAGAGCAGACGTTTTATCGGCAGCAGACGCTGGACCTTGCCATTGGCATCGGGCGGCGCCTGGGGCGACCGGGGCGCGTGGCTGTAGTGCCGGGCATCGGGTTCGGTGGGCTCTACTTCCTGCACTCCGAGGCGACGGTAAAGGAGCGCCCACGCGGCAGCAATATTCCGCTGCAAACCAGCAACGTGTACCGCGGCGATAATGGCCTGATGGTTCATGCTGAGGCTACGCTGGGCGCGGTACTGCCGCTGGGCAATCATCAGGAAGTGCGCCTGGGCGCTTTCTACCGGTATTACCTCTATGGGGTCAGAGGGGTATGGGGCGAGGCAAGCCTGCAGCTGGCCTACGATTGGTTTCGGAAGTAGCCGGGGCTACTCCCCGCGCCGCTCGTTTTTGGTGCCCAGAATGAACAGAACCAGCAGCAGAAACGCGGCCACGCCCAGGCTGTACCAGGTTACCACGGGTAGGCCGCGGTGGTAGGGCATGGAGGCGGGGTAGCGGCCCAGCAGGCTCAGGCCGGCAAATACAATCATGGCTACGGCCACGGCCGCCAGAATGCCCCGGCTCACCAGCTGGTCGGCTTTGCGCAACAGCTGCTGGTAGCCGCTCAATTCCACCCGCACCCGCAGGTCGCCGCGGGAGATTTTGCGCATGATCTGGCGCACATCGGTGGGGAGGGTTTGCAGCAGGGCCAGCAGCTGAGTGCCCGTGTACAGGGCTTCGTTCTGAATGTTTTCGGCCGAATACTGCTCAGCGATGATGCGCGTGCCATAGGGCCGCACGAACTCGAAGGTGTTGAAGCGCGGATGCAGCACCTTGCCAATGCCTTCCAGAATCACCAGGGCCCGCAGAATCAGGAACACGGCGCCGGGCACCTGCAGCTTGTAACGGTAGATAACCCCCTGCAGCGCATCGGCCAGGTCCGACATGCTCATTTCCTTCACGTCGAGGGTGGCGAAATCCTCGATGAGCTGGGCCAGGTCGGCCTCGAAGGCGCGCATGTCCGGTATTTCCGAGGTCAGGGCCAAGCGGCGGAAGTTCAGGGCCATGCCGCGCGCGTCCTGCCGGGCCATGCCAATAAACACGCCCGCAAAGGCATACTTCTGCTGCTTGGTCAGGCGCCCTACCATGCCAAAGTCGATGAGCACCAGCGTACCATCAGGGCGCACCAGCACGTTGCCGGGGTGCGGGTCGGCGTGGAAGGCCCCGAACTCGAAAATCTGGGTCAGGTAGATGTCCATGCCGGTTTCGGCCACCTGCTCGGGGCTCAGGCCCCAGGCCAGCAGCTGGGCCTTGTCGGTAATCTTGCAGCCGCTCACAAACTCGATGACCAGCATTTTGCTGGTACTCAGCTCCCGGTAGGGCCGCGGGATATAGAAGGTTTCGTAGCTTTCATACAGCTTCCGGAACTGCTCCATGCTGCGGGCCTCGGAGGTGTAGTCCAGCTCCTTGGTCATGCTCCGCTCGAAGGCATCCACAATGTCCTGGGGGTTGCTCAGGCCCTGGCGGCGCAGAAACGGGGCCGTCAGGCGCACCAGCTCGTGGAGTAGGCTCAGGTCGGTGCGTACTTTTTCCTGCACATCGGGGCGCTGCACCTTCACCACTACCTGCTCGCCGGAGCGCAGCCGCGCCCCGTGCACCTGCCCAATACTGGCCGAACCAAGGGGCACCTCATCAAACTCCGCAAACACCTCTTCCAGGGGGCGGCCCAGCTCCTGCTCAATAATCTGGCGGGCCTGGGCTACCGGAAAGGGCGGCACGTTGCTTTGCAGCTTCTCAAACTCGTCGATCAGGGGCTGGGGCAGCAGGTCGGCGCGGTTGCTCAGGGCCTGGGCCAGCTTAATGAACGTAGGCCCCAACTCCTCAATAATCATGCGGATGCGCTGCCAGCGGGTGGTTTCAAACACGGCCGGCTCCCCATCGGGGCGGGCCCGGCGCCGACTCTGCGGCACCAGCCGGCGCAGGGCGGTACTCGTTACCACGTCCTCGAACCCGTAGCGGATAAGTACCTCGGCTACCTGCCGGATGCGCGTGAGGTTGGAAATGGTGTTTTTGAACATGAATCGCAGATTATGCGGATGGAGTTAATGGCGCTGATTCCGGCGGTAAGATCAGCATTGGCCCCGAACTTTCCGGCGGAGCATCGTTTCGGGGCAGCCGCAGCAGCTTACAGAAAACCCCGGCCACACAACGCAGCCAGGGTTTATCTGTCGCAAAGGGGGTAACACGCTGTGCTACGCAGGCTAACTGCCGGTGTTGGAGGTAGTATCGGTGGGCGAAATAGCCTTTTTGGCGGCTGTTTTGCTTGTTTTTCCCGTTGGGCTTTCCGGCGTGGCCGCCATTTTGGCTTTGCTGCTGGTGGTGCTTGTTTTGGTATTCGCGGCTTTCACGGGGGCTGCTTTGGCAGCGGCAGGGCCTTTGGCGGCAGTGGAGCTGCCCTTGGCCGCCGCCGAGGCGGCACCTGCCCCGGCAGAACTACCTGCTTTGGCCTTCGAACTGCTGCCTTTCACCGTGCGCTTCAACTCTTCCACATCGGCGTTGGTAGCCAGACCGGCACTTTTCATCAGGCGCGAGGCCAGGCCTTGAAACTGCTTTTCCAGCTCCTTGCGCTTGGTGTCGGTGTTTTTCTTCAGGTCGTCCATGATGCGGGCCCCCTCCTGCTCCGAGAGCTTGCTATCCTGCACCAACTTATCAATGGTGCTCTGCACTCGCTCATTGGTAAGCGACACGAGGCCTACGCCGGCGTTAACGAACTTCTTAAACAGGTCTTCCATGGGGCTACGGGGTAGAAAATGGGTGAGAAGGAAAAGAAACAACAGGCAAGCGCGGGGCTGCAGGTGAGAAGGGCGCTACCCCCTCGAAACTACGAAAAGCCAGTATATACCCTACTGAACAGCCGATTTTCGGAGCCACCGCGCCGCTCCCGGCCACGGGTCAGTAAGTTCGGGTTAGTGGTTGGCGGGTACTGGCTCAGCCCATATCTGTTGGGTGAAATCGGCTACCCGGCGCAGGGCTACGCGGGCCTCGGGCACCCAGCGCCAGAACAGGTGCCACCAGTGCACCAGCCCCTCAAATACCTGCAGGGTAACGGGCGTACCGGCCGCACGGGCTTTCTGCACGAATTCCACTACATCATCCCCGAGCACCTCGGCGTCGGAAACCTGAATCAGCAGCGGCGGCAGGCCCCGCAAATCGGCCCGCACCGGGGAAACCAAGGGGTCGGAGAGCGGCGTAGCAGCGGCGTACAAGGAGCCCCACCCCCGGATTTCCAACGCCTCCAGCACCCGGCTTTCCTCCTGGCACACGCGGCGCAGCATTCCGGTTGGCAGTACCAGGTCGGTCCAGGGCGACAGGCCCACGGCAGCGGCGGGCAGCGTTTCGCCCTGGTTGCGCAGGGCCAGCAGCAAAGCCAGCGCCAGCCCGCCCCCCGCCGAGTCGCCGGCCACAATAATATCGGGGCCGGCGTAGCCCTGGGCCACTAGCCAGCGGTAGGCCAGCAGGGCATCGTCGAGGGCGGCCGGGAACGGATACTCGGGGGCTTTGCGGTAGGCAATGCTCAGGGCTGCTACCCCGCACTGCTGAGCCAGGGCCCCTACCAGAGCGCGGTGCGTGTTCAGGGAGCCCACCACGTAGCCGCCACCGTGCAAATACAGCAGCACCCGGCCCGGCGTGGCCCCAGCCGGCCGAATCCATTCGGCGGGCATGCCCTCCACCTCGGTTTCCTGCAGAAACACGTTCCAGGGCATCAGCTGCCCCACCGAAGCCACCTCCAGCGCCAGCCGCACGGCCGCCAAGCCCGGACGGCGGCGGGCCAGCGAGCCGGTAGCGGCCACCAAAAGTTGCTTCAGGAGCAGATGCTGGGCAGAAGGCATTTATTTCACTAGTAGGAAGCCAAGAATGTGGAGTGAAGCTGACAGCAGCGCCTGAAAGAAAACCAGCTCTTACAAGGCTTGCAACCCTACTCCTGCTTTTTTATTTGTTTATCCGGTGGCCTTTGTAGCCCCGAATGGCAATAGGAATCCAGCCTAATACGGGAATAAAGAAGGTGAGGGTAAATGGATTGCGCCACAACATGCGCCAGTACGCGCCGGGGCTGCGCAACTTCAGGTCAAAGTCGTGGTGGCCTTTGCGCGCGTACTGCCGCTCAAACTCCCGAAACAGTGCGGGCCAGGCCCAGGGCAGGAAAAACGGGAAGTAGCGCCAGTTCTCCCGGATGCGCTGCCACAGCTCGCGCCAGCGGTAGGGCCGTTGGCCGTACTGTTGCACGGCGGCATCCAGCTCCTCTTGCATCTTCGCCCGAATCTGCCCCGACAAAGCCTCATACTCGGGGCGGGTCAGCTCACTGGTGGTTTTGGCGGTCAGCTCGTAGGGCCGGATGCGGCCGCCCAGCACGAAGGTGAGCCGGGCCGGAAATGCCATGTAGAAAAACCAGGGCTGCAGCAGCACCATCAGCAAAATGGGCCCCATCGGGATAAAGGGAATCCCGATTTTCTTGCTTAGGCGGTTGACCCAGTCCCAGCTGTAGGCGTAGGGGTTCAGGTACTCGCCGTTGATGGTGTAGAACGGGATGATGTCGGTGCGGTGCTCAATGCCCAGGCGCACAATGCTGGTGGCCAGGCGCTGCAGCTCATACTTCCGGTTGAACCCTTTCCCGATGCCGGCCACCCCCTCGGGGTAAAGCATCAGGTTGTGGTCCTGGTAGTACATCATCGTCTCGAAGTTGAGAGTGGTGGCATCCACGCAGCCACACTTCTTCCAGAAGTTTTTAAGCAGAAACGGGTTCATCAGCACCGACTGCGACAGCATGGGCGCGGAGAGTGGGCGGGGCAGGTCGCGGAGGCGGGGCAGGCGCCGCCACAGGTGCGAAAGCGCCACCATGGCATCCCAGGGAAAGGCCATGCCCGAGTGGTTGGAGGCGAAGAGGAGGGGCCGGTCGGGCCGGTTGCGCTGCGGGAAGTTCTCGAACCCTATCAGCTCGGAGCGAAACCACACCCGGTCGAGCAGCTGCAGAATAGTGCGGTCCAGGGTTTCTACGAAGTTCTCATCGAAATAATCGGAGTAAATGTGCTGGTTAGCCTGGAGCAGGGGCGGCACCTGCCCCTGCGCGGCCGACGAAGGGAGAGCCATGCGGGGAATGGGCGGAGGGTGGGAAAGCGACCGGAACGGCGGACGGTGCCTAATGTAGGAATTTTGCGCGCTGCGGGCCGGGTACACTGCTTACGGCCGGCGCCCGACAATGGCCAACCGCGGCCCGGAACCAGAAAGGCTACCCGCCTGCTAAATCTGGCGCTTCAGGCGCACGGTGGTGGTAAACAGGTCGCCGGTACTGGCGCGGCGCAGCACAAACAGCAGTTGTCGCCCATCGGCGGAGTGCAGCAGGCGGCTGAGCTGGGTCAGGCTGAGGGCTTCCGCCGGCAGCAGGTTAATGGACAGAATTTCGTCGCCGGGCTGAATGCCCGCATCGGCGGCGGGGCCGGTGGCTTCTACCCGCAGCACCCGGTATTGGCGGTAGTTGGGTCCGGTGGCCAATACCTCAAACCCGCACATATCATGCTCGAAAGGGTCGCGGTATTTCTCGTTGGGGCGCAGCAGCAGCTGGTTGTGGGTGTAGTCGATAATGACGGTGAAGCGCTTGAGCAGCTCGAAGCCCAGGTTGCCGTTGCGGGGCACTTCGGCGCGCTGGGCCACATCGGCCGCGTCGGGAAACGAGGTGAGCAGGGCCGGCACCCGGTAGCGCCCCAGCTCCAGGGCCGACACCCGCCCCAGGTACCCGTTGATGTTGCCGTTGAGGCCCCGGCCCAGCTGGCTGCGCAGGCGCTGGGGCGGCAGCTGCAGGCGGGCATCGGAGGTGGTTTCCAGGGATAGGGCGTGGCCCGCCCCCGTATCGAGCACCAGCTTCAGGGGCAGCTTCAGAGAATCGTTGAGTTGCACCGGCAAGGTGAGGTAGGACTTGCGGCCCTCCATGTCCAGGGGCAACCGGGCCCAGCGCCGCCCGCGGGGCGCCCGAAACTGCGCCGGATCGTGAAAGGTCAGGGCTTCGGCTACAGGATCTACTTCTACCACAAAGCTGCGGAACACATCGGCCCCCAGCAGGCCATGAACCGGAATACCCACGTAGCCCGAGAGGTTGAGCACGTCCTCGGACAGCATCAGAAAGCTTTGGGCGGGCGCCTTGATTCCGCCGGGCAGGCTCACGGCAACGGCCGGTATCTGAAAAGCCTCCAGCGGATTTTCCTCGCCGGCGCCGGCCACCAGAAAGCGCCCTCCTACCGTCAGGTTCAGCTCCTGCCGCAGGCGCGGGTCGGTAATCAGGCAACTGTTGATGCCCGTATCCAGAATAAAGTTGTACGGCCCCTGCTTGTTGAGCCAGATGGGCAGAATAATCAGGTTACGCTGCAGCAGAAAAGGCGTACGCACCTGGCGCTGCCGGCTTTTTTCAAACTGAAAGGAAGCCTGCTGCGCCTGCCCCGCCCGCGCCCCCACCAGGCCCAGCAGCAGCCCCAGCAGCACGGCCATCCTGACCGCCCGAGCGCGGCCCGAAAACAGCGGAATAATGCAGATACGCGGGAGCATGGCAGGGTGGAAGTGGGCTTGGTAAGATAACCAAAAATCCTATTCCGTGCACGTGCGTTTTCGTGGCCGCGCCCCCTCTACCTTAGAAGGTGTTGGGGAATTTTGGTCATCGATTGAGGCAGAGGGTGATGTTGGCAATCAGGAGCCACGTGACGTGGCTGACGGGGGTGAATTCGT
>NZ_JACHNV010000006.1 GCF_014199535.1 Hymenobacter latericoloratus | reverse complement strand
GTACTTCCCCTTTGATAATGGTGGCTTTAGCCCGGGTGTTCACCTCTTCCCATTCCGAACAGAGTCGTTAAGCCCCGGAGCGCCTATGGTACTGCTTTCACCGGCGGGAGAGTCGGTCGCCGCCAACCTTATCTGGCCCATGCCCCCCCGCGACTTCGTGCTGCGGGGGGCATGTTGCGTTTATACCTCCCCCCCAACTTCCACACCCCACACCGACCCCCGCTGCCCGCCCGGCCGCGTCAGGAGTGCCTAGCTTGGCCCTGGGATAGCTCTAGCTCGTGGGCGCTGGTGTACGATTATTCGGGTAAAGCAATTACAAATGACTTGTTATTGCTTGTTATGAGGGTAGCAATATCAGTGGGATTAGGTGCAATAGCGTAGAGGGTTTTTAAGTTTATCTTTACAGGCTTTCAACTCATCTATGGCTTTTATCTATCCTTGGTTTCTGGTTGGGCTGGCGGCTGTTGCTATTCCGATTGCCATTCATTTATTTGAGTTGCGTCGTCCACAGCGTGTCTTATTCTCCAATGTCGAGTTTATACGTGAAGTACGACTTGTAACTGCTCGGCAGCGTAGGTTAAAACATTGGCTGGTGTTGCTTTGTCGGATTGGGCTGGTGGGCTTCCTAACGTTGCTGTTCGCTCAGCCATTTATTCCCGCGCCTCAAGGGGAAGACCAGGCAGGGGTGGTGGAAGTCCTTCTCGATGACACTCCTAGCATGATGCAATTGGCCGCTCAAGCTGAAGGTTCTTTGCTGGACTACGCTGTACAGCAAGCAACAGAATTACCCTTAGCGTTTCCAACCACTACTCGCTACCTCTTATTGCCCGAATTGCGGAAGCCCCTTTCAAGTGCTGAATACCGCAATGCTGTGAATCAAATTCAAATCGATGGGCAGAAAGGAAATCTACTGGGCTTATTAGCAAGCACTCAGCAAACTAGCCAGCAAGGAAAATCTCCATTATTTATCTTTTCGGATTTTCAAAAGAAGGATTTCTCGGCCCGGGCATTTGCGGAGCTAGATACTACCCGGCAGATGTTTATGGTACCCCTAGTGGGGCAGCGGAAAGCAAACGTATTCGTGGATAGTGTTTGGGTAAATGATGCTTTCATCCGCCTTAATACAGATGTTGACCTTAATATCCGGCTCCGTAACGGAGGTACTCTGGATGTGGCCGAGTGTCAGGCCAAGCTGTTTATTGGCAAACAGCAGGTTGCGGTGTTTCGAGGGAAAGTCTTAGCGCAACAAGCAACAACTACTCGCGTGCGTGTACGGCTTGCAGAAACAGGGGTGCAAGCATGCCACGTCGAGATAGATGACTTCCCGGTTGACTTTGACAACACCTATTTTTTTACGCTGCAGCCCGCTTCGCAGATTTCAGTGGTAGAGGTTGCGGCGGACGACCAGTTAAAAAGGCTGTATGGTAATGAGCCGCTTTTTACTTATCAACAAGTAGGGCCGCAAACCACGGATTACCGCACTTTGGCGCAGGCCAATCTGATAATACTTCGCGAAGCGTCTGCTTTATCGGTGGGAATGCAGCAGAACTTGCGTAACGCCGTACAACAGGGGGCTACGCTTGTTGTAGTACCCTCTGCCCTGAATAATAACAGAGGCGAGTACGCTACGTTTTTCAGGGAGTTGGGAATAGGGCCTTTGCAATGGCTACAGCAACCAAGTGCTGGGCCGGTACTGCAGGAAGTAGCCATGCCCAGCACTCAGAATACTTTTTTTCGGGATGTATTCGCGGGAATAAATCGGCAGGCAGCCATGCCGAAGGCCGCACCGGTGTTGCGTTGGGCCCGCTCGGGGACAGAGGTCCTGCGTATGCGTGGCGGGGAGGAGTATTTAGCTGGCTTTTCTAGCGGACTAGGTACAGTGTACGTTTTTGCTGCGCCCTTCAGTGTGCCTTACTCAGATTTTACTCAGCACGCGCTGTTCGTGCCGGTCATGTACCGGCTGGCGATGTTAAGTTATCAGCAGGAACAACAACCCGCCTACCGGCTCAATCAGCAGAGTATAGCTTTGCGTTTACCTAAAGGGCTTGATGGCGAAGAAGGGGAGGCCGTTTACCGGCTTATACAGGACAGTCTTGTTTTTATTCCGGCGCAACGCCGCCAAGGCGGTGTTCTTTATCTGGATGTGCCACTTGGTATGCAAAAGCCAGGGTTCTATACTTTACAGCACAATGGCCAGACACTGGCTACGTTAGCATTTAACTTTGATAAGCACGAATCAGATTTACGTAGTTACACTGTTGCTGAGTTAAAGCAGTTGATTGGACCTAATCGGCCCAATGTGCATGTGTATGAAACAGGCGAGGGGCAGACGGTAGCCGCGCGTTACAAGGCCACCAGGGTTGGCGTGTCGTTATGGCGCTATTGCTTGTGGGGGGCACTGGCCTGTTTGCTGCTCGAAGGAATATTGCTCCGCTGGAAGCGACGTGCAGTTCCCGAAGTGGAATCCTTGGCAGCCTAGATTGAAATTAGACCTAGTATCTTGCTGCTCGTCTCAGCTTCTTGGCATTGGAACCTACTGCTGCTCCCCATCCTGTACTGCGCACCGCAGTTTTATTCGGCGTTATAACGGGCGCCCTCTGCATTGCGTGGGTGTTATTTCTGCACCTGACTGATAATAACCCTTACGGCCCGAAACGTACCTTATCAGACTTCTTTCCGCCTATTGCAGCAGTAGCCAGTCAAGTGTTGCTGCGGCGCTATTACGCAGGTGGTCCGGGTTTGTGGAAATCGATAGGGGTAGGGTTACTAACCACACTGATAGGAGCGGGGATAGCAGCTGCCGGTATGTACACTTTTGCTCGCCTGACCGATGCCCGGCTGATTGAGCAGCATTTGGTGGAGGCACGTCACTTGCTGGAAAATGCCAAAGCATTATACCTCAAGCAGCCCAATGGAGCGCAGCAATATGCGGCTACTTTGCAAGGGCTTGCGCGTACGCCGGCTGCCTTTGCGCAGGATGAATTCATGAAAAAAATCATTTTTGGCTTATTACTAAGCATTCCGGGCGGCGTGTTTTTGCGGAAATAATTTACCTTCCGCCGTCAACCAATCTAACCGCCTGCCTCATGGAAAATACATCTACTCCTGCTGTCACCCCCACCGCTGTTGGTATTCGTTTTGGTCTAATAACGGGGGTAGCACTAACGGTTCTGTCTTTTATTCAGCTAGCCTTCATTAGCGACCCGGAAACTCCGTTCCGTTGGCTGGGGGCGCTGGTGGGTATCGCCGGCATTGTACTAGCGCACAAGAGTTTTAAACAACTGAACCGCGGCTTCATGTCGTATGGGCAAGGGCTAGGAATCGGAACCATCCTATCGGCGGTAGCCGGTGCGGTTAGCAGCCTGTTCAGCTACATCTATATCAACTTTATTGACCCCGACTACATGAGCCGGGTAATGGAAATTACCCGCACCCGCATGGAGGACAAGGGTATGGACGACGCGCAAATTGACCAAGCCATGGCCTGGGCTGAGAAGTTCAGCAGTGGCCCCATCACCATTGTGTTTGGCCTTTTGATGAGCGTGTTCATGGGTTTCCTGGTTTCCCTTATTATCTCCGCTTTCACCAAAAACGCCCGTCCTGAGTTTGAGTAAGCGTCTTTCGCAGCATTTCCCGGTTGAGCTGTCCATTGTAATTCCCTTGCTCAACGAGGCTGAATCATTGCCAGAGCTTACGCGCTGGATTAATCGGGTACTGAGCCAGCATGGGCTCACCTACGAGGTACTGCTCATCGACGATGGCTCGACGGATAACTCGTGGGAAGTAATTGAAGAGCTAGCGGCCAACGACGTGCACCTGCGCGGCATTCGCTTTAACCGCAACTATGGTAAATCGGCCGCCCTGAACGTGGGCTTCCGCGAAACGACCGGCCGGGTAGTGTGCACCATGGACGCCGATTTGCAGGACTCGCCGGAAGAGCTACCGGACCTGTACCGCATGATTACCCAGCAAGGGTATGATTTGGTGAGCGGCTGGAAAAAGAAACGCTTCGACCCACTGAGCAAGACTATTCCCACCAAGCTGTTCAACGGCGTCACGCGCTGGATTTCCGGCATTCAGCTTCACGATTTCAACTGCGGCCTGAAGGCCTACGACAGCCGGGTGGTGAAAAGCGTGGAAGTGTACGGCGAGATGCACCGCTACATCCCGGTTATTGCCAAATGGGCTGGTTTTCGGAAAATCGGCGAGAAGGTGGTGCAGCACCAGGAGCGCAAGTACGGCACCACCAAGTTCGGGCTGGAGCGGTTCGTGTACGGCTTTCTGGATTTGATGAGCATCACGTTCGTGAGCCGCTTCCGGCGCCGGCCCATGCACTTCTTCGGCACACTAGGTTCCTTGTCGTTTCTGGTGGGCATGCTCATTACGCTGTGGCTGGTAGGGGAGAAAGTGTGGCTGGCTAACCACAACCTGCACGCCCGCGACGTAACGGCGCAGCCGCTGTTTTTCCTGGCCCTGGTGGCCGTAATAGTAGGCGTGCAGCTGTTTCTGGCTGGGTTCCTGGCCGAAATGGTGCAACTAAACGGCTCCCAGCGCAACGATTACTTGGTGCGGGAGAAGCTCAATCTAAAATAAAATACCGTAGGCTGCCGCCGGGCTTTCACTAGTCTGGCGGTTTACTTTTCTGGTCGATGAAGGTCGTGATTATCGGGCCGGCCTACCCCCTGCGGGGCGGCTTGGCCACCTACAACGAGCGGCTGGCCCGGGCTTTCCGCGAGGTCGGCGACGAGGTACGGCTAGTGACGTTTTCTCTGCAGTACCCCAACTTCCTGTTTCCCGGCCAGACGCAGTTCAGTACCGAGCCGGGACCTGATGATCTGGATATTGAAGTTAGCCTGAACTCAGTGAATCCGCTGAGCTGGTACGCCGTGGGTAACCGGCTGCGGCGGGAGCGGCCGGATCTGGTAATTTTTCGGTTCTGGTTGCCCTTCATGGGGCCGGCCCTGGGTACGGTGGCGCGCCTTGTGCGCCGCAACCGCCACACCCGCGTGGTGGCCATCACCGACAACGTCATTCCGCACGAGAAGCGCCCCGGCGACCGGCCCCTGACGCGCTACTTTCTCTCGGCCTGCCACGGCTTCGTGACCATGAGCCGTGCCGTACTGGCGGATCTGCGGCGCCTGCATTTCCGGCAGCCGGCCCTGTACCGCCCCCACCCGCTCTACGACAACTTTGGCCCACTGAAGTCCAAAGCAGAAGCCTTGCAAGCCCTCGGCCTCGACCCGCAGTTCGGATACCTGTTGTTCTTTGGGTTTATCCGCGCGTACAAAGGGCTGGACATTCTGCTGGAAGCCTTTGCCGATGAGCGGTTGGCGCAACTGCCGGTCAAGCTCATCATTGCTGGCGAGTTTTATGAAGACGCCGCGCCCTACGAGGCCCTAATCCGGCAGCATAAGCTGGAAAACCGCTTGGTGCGGGCCACCGACTTTATCCCCAACGAGAAGGTAGTAGATTACTTCTGCGCCGCCGATATAGTAGTGCAGCCTTACAAGAACGCCACCCAGAGCGGTGTATCGCAGATTGCCTACCACTTTGGCCGGCCCATGCTGGTCACCGACGTAGGCGGCCTGGCCGAGCTGATTCCGAACGGGGAGGTAGGGTACGTGGTGCCGCCTACCCCCCAAGTCATTGCCGATGCGCTGGTTGATTTTTACGCCCAGGAGCGGGAGCAGGAATTCACGGCAGGCGTGTGGGCCAAGAAGAAGGAATTTTCCTGGGAAGAAATGGTGAAGGCCCTGAAGGAAGTGGCCCAGATAAACGAATCGGCTACCTGATGCGCACAGCTTCATCTTATCACATCAGCATTGGAAGCCCCGTCGATTACGAGGAGCTTGTCGCCTACGTCGTTATTAGAGGGCAGCACGTTGCCCTATTGAATCAGGACAGGGGGGCAGATGATATCAGAGTAGAATTTCTGGAAGAGAGCAAAATTGGCAGTGGAGTGGAATTCGATACGCTGATTGAAGCGTTGCAGGCTGCCAAAAAGATTCTGCTGAACAAATAGCGGTACTCTGCTACACCGGCACGCTACCCCGCACGGCGGCGAAAACCTTCTCGGCCGGCAACTCCTCCATGCAGCTGGTCCCTTGCTTGCAGGAGCCTCGGTAGAAGCACACGCATTCCCGGTCGGGCTGCACCAGCTGGCCCCGGCCGTAAAGGTCGAATTCATAGGGATTAAAGATGTTGTTCATCAGAATGGTCGGCTTGCGCAGGGCAATGCTGATGTGCATGGCCATGGTTACCTGCGTCACGATGCCGTCCATCTGGTGCATGAGGTTGATGAACTGCTGCAGCGGAAACGTGCCCAGGTAAGCCGCGCCGGTAGTGGCGTGCAGGCGGCGGTTGCGCTCATCCTCGGCCTCGCCGCCCAGCAGCACGGGCGCGTAGCCGGCGCTTTGGAGCTGGCGGATGAGGGCTTCCCATTTCTCGTCGGACCACAGGCGCGTCGTCCATCGGTCGCCGCAGCCGGTGTTCAACCCGATTCGGGGGCGGCGCTGGGGTAGGGCGCTCCAGTCGTAGCCCTTGTCCTGGTGGGTGTCGAACACATATTCCTCGCCCCGGAACTCGAAGCCGCTCAACTCGAAGATTTCTTGTACGTAGGGCTTCTGGTTTTGCAGGCTCAGCTCATCGAACACGCCCGTAAGGTACTTGTGCTCAGCCAGCGCGTTGCCGGGCCAGGCTACCCCATACTGCGGGTGCAAGGTGTAGCCGAACTTTTGGGTGGCCCGGATGGAGTCGTGGAGGGCGCAGGCTTCCTTGTCTTTGTCGAGGTTGAAAAGCAAATCGAACTCCCGCTGCTGCAGGTGGAGCACGGCGGGCAGCTCCAGCTTTAGCACCTCCTCGATTTCGCCCTGGGGCAGAATGGCGGGCGTGAGCGTGAGCCACGTAATTTTGCTGGCTGGGTACTCCTGGCGCAGCCGCCGCAGCAGGGGCGTGGTCCGAATCACGTCGCCGATGGCCCCGAGCTTGATGATGAGGATGCGCTGCTGCACGGGCGCGTACACGGGGCAGCCGGCGCACTGGTAGCCGTGTTCCTTGTTCGGACGGCAGGGAATATCACCGCGAAAATGGCGGCAGTCGGGGTGAACGGTGATGCCGTGAAGTGAGGCCATGCGGGGTAAATGATAAGCGGCAAAAGTAGGAAGTAGCCCCCACAAAAAGGCCCTCGCACCGGGTGCGAAGGCCTTGTATTGCCTCCAGAGCGAAGGCGCCCCCGGTCCTGAGTGCAAAAAGCCACCCGGGACGCTGGTTTACGCGCTGGCCGAGGCAGTGGTGACGTGCGGCTTACGGGAGAAGAAAGCGGCGGAAAAGCTAAATGCCCGTGTAATTGCTGGGCGTAATGGCACGCAACTCGCCTTTCACCTGGTCGCTTACCTCCAGGGTATCAATAAACGCGCTGATGGTTTCCTCCGTGATGGGGCCGTGGGTGCGGGTCAGGGCCTTGAGGGCATTGTAGGGGTCGGGGTAGTTTTCGCGGCGCAGAATGGTTTGCAGCGCCTCGGCCACTACCGGCCAGTTGTCGTCCAGGTCGCGGCGGAGGGCGGCCTCGTCGAGGGCCAGCTTGTCAAGGCCGCGCTGCAGGGCCGTGAGGGCAATAAGCGTATGGCCCAGCGGCACCCCCAGGTTGCGCAGCACCGTGGAGTCGGTGAGGTCGCGCTGGAGGCGGCTGATGGGCAGTTTGGCGGCTAAGTGCTCCAGCACAGCGTTGGCCAGGCCGAGGTTGCCCTCGGCGTTTTCAAAATCGATGGGGTTTACCTTGTGGGGCATGGCCGAGGAGCCCACTTCGCCCTCCTTGATGGTCTGGCGGAAATAGCCCAGCGAAATGTACTGCCACACGTCCCGGGCCAAATCAATGAGAATGGTATTGAGGCGCTTCAGCCCGTCGCAGAGGGCCGCCAGATGGTCGTAGTGCTCAATCTGGGTGGTGGGGTAGCTGCGCTTGAGGCCCAGGCGCCCTTCCACAAACTGCTTGGCGAAGCTGTGCCAGTTAACTTCGGGGTAGGCCACGTGGTGGGCGTTGAAGTTGCCGGTAGCGCCCCCGAACTTGGCCCCGAACGGCACCTGCCCCAGCAGCTCCACCTGGGCATCGAGGCGGGCCACAAACACCTGAATTTCCTTGCCCAGGCGGGTTGGGGAGGCCGGCTGCCCGTGGGTACGGGCCAGCATAGGTACCGTGGCCCACTCGGTGGCGCGGGTAGCCAGCTTATTGCGCACCTTGGCGTAGGCCGGCAGCAGCGTATGAATCAGGGCGTGCTGGAGGCTGAGCGGAATGGCCGTGTTGTTGATGTCCTGGGAGGTCAGGCCGAAGTGAATAAACTCCAGGTACTGGTCCAGCCCGCGGGCCGCGAACTGGTCGCGCAGAAAGTATTCCACGGCCTTCACGTCGTGGTTAGTAACTTTTTCGTGGGCTTTTACAGCTTCGGCATCCTGATCAGAAAAGCCGGTATAGATGCTGCGTAGTCCTTCCAGGGTGGCCGGGTCAATGCCTTGTAGTTGGGGCAGGGGTAGCTCGCAGAGGGAAATAAAGTATTCTACTTCCACCAGCACGCGGTAGCGGATAAGCGCCAGCTCCGAGAAATACGGGGACAGCGGGGCCACCTGGCGGCGGTAGCGCCCATCGAGGGGCGAAACGGCGGTGAGGGGCGTAAGCGAAGCGTAGTCGACAGGTGCAGACATGCGTAGAAGAGAAAAAAGCCAGAACAAGCCAAAGGTAGCGGAAGCCAGCCCGCAGGCCAATCGGGGCGCGGGCCTTTTTCGCTACCTTTGTTGTCCGAGCGGCGGCGGGTTCGGCACGAATCTGGCAGGCCCGGCCGCGACTTCCTTTCTCCCGACCTGTTCGCGTGACTTCAGCAACCAAGAAAAAAATCGGCATCGGCCTGGGCGTCCTGGCGGCGCTTCTGCTCCTGGGCCTGGGCATCTTCCTGTTTAAGCGGCAGCAGCTGCTGGAGTTTGCCCTGCAAAAGGTGAAAGCCAAGGTAGAAGGCAAGTACCCCGTGGTACTGACTTTGGGCCCGGCCCGCTTCACGGACCTGAACACCGTACAGCTCGATGGGGTAAGCATGGTGCCCACCGCTACCCCCGATACCCTGCTCCGAGCCCAGGTAGTGCGGGCTTCCCTGAGCGTGCGCAGCCTGTTTGCGGGCCGGCCGGTGTTCAGCAACCTCGAAATCAGCAACGCCCGCCTCACGGCCCGCCAAACCCGCTCCGGCCAGGACAACTATTCTTTTCTCTACAAAAAGAAGAAAAACCAGCCCGCCGTACCGCGCGATACCGCCAACGGCACCAACTACGGCTTGCTGGCCAACCAGCTGCTGGAAGCTACTTTCGACAATATCCCCGAAGAAGCGGACTTCCAGAACTTCCTGGTTACTTACCGCAGCCCCCGCCACGAAGCTACCCTTACCATGCCCCGCCTAGCCATTGAGGATGGCGACATTACCGGGCAGCTCACGGCCGTTATCGACTCGGTAGAAAACCGGGTGGGCGTGCAGGGCCGCATTGATGCCGGCGACTATGAGGTAGATGCCCACATCTTCGGGCTGGACCGGCGGCCGGTGGTGCTGCCCTACGTGCAGCGCCGCTACGGGGCCCGCGTGCAGTTTGACACCGTGCGCGTGAGCCTGACCGACAAGGATGTGAGCGGGGAAGATGAGCTGACGGTACGCGGCACGGCCTCGGCCGCCAACTTTATTGTGAACCACCCCAAGCTCTCCGACAGCGACGTGCGCTTCCCGCGCGGCGGTATTGATTTCGTGATGAAGCTGGGCCAGGCCTCGTTTGCCTTGGAGAAAGGTACGCGGGTGCTGCTCAACAAGATGGAGCTGTTCCCGGAACTGAGCGTGCGCCGCCTGCCGGTGCCCCAGCGCGTCATCGGCAAGGAAATTAATGGCCTGACCAGCCGCAGCCAGCTGCTGGCGGGTGTGCAAGTGAAGCTGAAGGTAGAGTCGGCCGAGACGCAGGCCAACGACTTCTTCGCCTCCCTCCCCGAGGGTATGTTTGAAACCCTGGAGGGCACCCAGGCCGAAGGCACCTTGAAGTACCGCCTCATGGCCGACCTGGACATGAATAAGCTGGACAGCCTGAAGTTTGACTCCGGGCTGCAGGCCACCAAGTTCCGCGTGACGCGCTTCGGCCGGGAAAGCCTGGACAAGCTCAACCAGGAGTTTCCCTACACGGCCTACAACGACAAGGGCGACTCGGTAAAGACGTTTATGGTGGGGGCTTCCAACCCCGAGTTTACCCCCTACAACGAGGTGCCCGACTACCTGAAATACGCCATCATGACAGCCGAGGATCCGCGCTTCATGACCCACCGCGGCTTCATGGAAAAGGCGCTGGTGAAGTCGGCCATCCACGATATCAAGGAGCGGCGCTTTGCCCGGGGCGGCAGCACCATCAGCATGCAGCTGGTGAAAAACGTGTTTCTGACTCGCAAAAAAACCTTGGTGCGCAAGGCCGAAGAAGCCCTGATTGTGTGGATTATTGAGAATACGCGCCTAGCCAGCAAGGAGCGGATGCTGGAAGTGTACCTCAACATCATTGAGTGGGGCCCGAAGATTTACGGCGTGCATGAGGCAGCCGAGTTCTACTTCGACAAGCATCCGTCTAACCTTAACCTATCGGAAAGCCTGTTTCTGGCCAGCATTATCCCGCGGCCCAAGTCGTACCGGGCGGGCTTCAACCAGTACGGCGAAATGCGCGGCTCGGCCCGCTACTTCCACCGCCTGATTGCGCAGCTGATGGCCCGCAAAGGCTATATCTCGCAGAATGAGTACGAGAGCCTGGGCAACTCGGTGAATTTCCAGGGGCCGGCCCGCCAGTTTATTGTGCGCGCCACCCGCGACACAGTGCGCACAACAGTTGCCGCCGATTCCTCGCAGTACGAGCCTCTGAACCTGATTGATCTGCTGGGCGGCGACACGGCCCCCGACGCAGGCGTAAATACCGGTCAGGAAGTTCCGCCCGCCGGGCAGCCCGCTACCCCGCCCGCTAGGCCGTGAGTCTGGCACGATACACAAAAAAGCCCGCGGCTGCAGTCAGCCGTGGGCTTTTGCTGTTCTGTAGCACATAACTTAGCCAGAACCCTACCCCCTAAGCGGCAGGTAAAGCCTACGACTCCTCGGTGGGCAGCGGTGTCTGCTCTCTTTTCGGAAAGAGCAGTGACAAGCCAATCGAGCCCCCCAGAATCAGCCCGACCACGCCCAGGGAAATGCCCATTGGGATGTGCGCAATATCCGCCACCAGCAGCTTGCCCCCAATAAATACCAGAATAAGCGAGAGGCCGTAGTGCAGGTAGTGAAACAGGCGCATCAGGCCTTCGAGCGCGAAATAAAGCGCCCGCAGGCCCAGCAGGGCAAATACGTTGCTGGTGTACACGATAAAGGTGTCGCGCGAAATGGCCAGAATAGCCGGAATGGAATCGGCGGCAAAGACCACGTCGGTGGTTTCTACCATTACCAGCACCACCAGCAGGGGGGTAGCAAAAAGGGTCCCGTTCTGGCGCACAAAGAACTTGCCCTCGTGCAGGCGGTTGGTAATGGGCAGGTGGCGGCTCAGGAACTTGACCACCGGGTTGTTGTCGGGGTCGATTTCCGGCTCGCCGCCGCTGGTAGCCATTTTCACGCCCGTGTACACCAGGAAAGCGCCCAGCACATACAGCAGGAAGTGAAACTTGGCCAGCAGCGCCGCGCCCGCCAGAATAAACACCGCCCGCAGCACTAGCGCGCCAATAATGCCCCAGAACAGAATCTTGTGCTGGTACTGCTGCGGAACCTTGAAGTAGCTGAAGATGAGCAGAAAGACAAACAAGTTATCCACGCTCAGGGACTTCTCGATGAGGTAGCCCGTCAGGAACTCCAGGGCGGCCTGCTGCCCCATCCAGCGGTACACCAGGTAATTAAAGCCCAGGGAAAGCAGAATCCAGAAGGCGCTCCAGCCCAGGGCCTCCCGCATGCGCACGACGTGGGCCTTGCGGTTGAACACAAGCAAATCAAGCAGTAGCAGGGCCAGCACAAAGGCGTTGAAGCCAACCCAGAAGAGCGGAGTAGTTTCCATGGGCGGTAAGATACGCGACCAGCACCATATGCCGCTGCCAGGTACCCAAGCCGTACCCGAGGTAGCTTACCGGGTTTTGGGAGCCGAGGTTGCGGGTACTGCGGCCCGGGTTGCGGCCTCGCGCTGGGGCGCTACCCGCTCGAAGCGTCGAAACCAGCTGCTGATCTTCATCTGAACTACTCCAAACAGGGCTTCCTTGAAAATACCCTTGCTCATTTTGGACGCGCCCCGGGTGCGGTCTGTGAAAATGATGGGCACTTCTTTCAGGCGGAAGCCGTACTTGTACGCCAGCCACTTCATCTCAATCTGGAAGGCGTAGCCCACAAACTTGATCTGGTCGAGGGGGATGGTGCGCAGCACCTGGGCCGTGTAGCACTTAAAGCCAGCGGTGGCATCCATGATGGGCATGCGGGTAATCAGGCGCACGTAGGCCGAGGCAAAATACGACATCAGCACCCGGTCCATGGGCCAGTTCACCACGTTCACCCCCTGAATGTAGCGCGAGCCGATGGCCAGATCGTAGCCCTGGTGGGCGCAGGCATCGTAGAGGCGGATCAGGTCGTCGGGGTTGTGGGAGAAGTCGGCGTCCATCTCAAAGATGTACTCGTAGCCGCGCGCCAGCGCCCAGCGGAAGCCATGAATATAGGCTGTACCCAGGCCCAGCTTACCCGTGCGCTCCTCCAGAAACAGCCGGCCCTCAAACTCGGGCAACAGGCCGCGCACAATCTCGGCCGTACCATCCGGCGAGCCGTCGTCGATGATGAGCACATCGAAGGGTTGGGGCAATGAAAAGACCTTACGGATAATCAGCTCCGCATTCTCACGCTCGTTGTAGGTCGGTATCAGGACAAGCCCGTTATTCATTGCCGTAAAGGTAGAAGTTTGTTTGGTGTGCCGTAGTGGATAAATAGGCCATGGCGCGCAAACTTCGGGTGGTAGCTACAGATGCAAAAGTATAGCCTCAGGTTGCCTGTCAGCTAGTGTTCTTAAACGAACAGACAAGACAGAAGCATAAGTTCTTGCTCTGAAAGAGAGTAGTGGTAACTGCTAAAACTGTTTGCGGAACGCCGGGACCTTAACCTGCTGCCAGGGTGGCGGCCAGGCTGCGGGCGTGGCGCACACAATCCGGTACGCCTACGCCCGCCCGCCAGTTGGCCGTAACGTGCAGGCCCTGCGGGGCCAGGGCATCGGCGGCGGCGTGGGCGGGCCCAATGCGGGCATCAAACTGCGGAATGGCCCGCTCCCAGTAGTAGCGGTACTGCCACAGGGGCTGCGCGCCGGCGGCTACCCCGTAGAAGCGGCTGAGCTCCTGGTGCACGGCGGCTTTCTGCTCCGCCTCGGGCTGGCGGGCCTGGGCCTCGTACTGGCTACCCCCCACGAAGGTGGTAAACAGCACTTGTCCGGCCGGCGCCCGCCCGGGAAAGATGGAGCTGGTCCAGATGCTGCCGGCGGCGTAGGGCTGCTCTACTTTGGGGTGCAGGGCCCCGAAGCCGTCCAGGGGGTGCTGCACGTCGGCGCGCTGGTAGGCCGTGTACACGGCCGTCATGGGCGGGTAGTACACCTGAGCGAGGGCCGCGGCGGCTTCAGGAAACTGCTCCTGCAGCAGCGCGGCGGCTGTGTAAGCCGGCAAGGCCAGCACTACCTGCTGGTAGAGGCGGGGGGCCGGGCCGGCGGTGGTTTCCAGCTCCCACAGGCCATCATCCTCGCGGCGGTGGAGCAGGGTAGCGGCCTGCCCGAAATGGGCCCGGCGCAGCTTGCGCGCCAGCGTATCGGTAAGCGTCTGCAGGCCTTCGCGCAGGGTAAAGATGCGCCGCCGACCTCCAGGGGCACCTTTGCTTTTCATGAGGCCCCGCACTACCGAGCCGTGCTGCTGCTCCAGGGCCGCCAGCTGCGGGAAGGTTTTGTGCAGGAGCAGCTGCTCCGGGTCGCCGGCATAGATGCCCGAAATGAACGGGTTCAGGGCATAGTCCACCACCTCAGGCCCGAAGCGGCGGCGGAAGAAGTGGGCCAGGGTTTCCTGTGGGTTGGGGGGTAGGGCCGGGCGGGTCAGCTCCCGCAGAACGCTAAACCGGGCTTTCAGACTGAAGAAAGAGCTGGTAAGCAAGGCGGGCGGGGAAGAAGGGAGCTTTTGGTAGCGGCCCGCCCGGAGTACGTAGCGGTTTTGGCTCACGGCCGCCGCGTCCTGAATCTGCGGAGTCAGGCCCAGGCCCTCGAGCAGCTCCCGCAGCTCGTCGGAAAGCTGCAGGGAGTTGGGGCCGGTTTCCAGCAGGTAGGGGCCCTGCTGCTCGGAGCGAATGGTACCGCCGGGGCGCGGTGCGGCTTCAAACAAATCGTAGTCGAGGCCGGCGCGCTGCAGGTACCAAGCCAGCGTAAGGCCCGAAATGCCGCCGCCCAGTATTGCAATGGCCATGGGGTGTGGTGGGTGAGGAAGTGAGAAGGTAACTAGTGAATCGTGACGAGCGACAGGTGAAGAGTGATAGGCAACTGATGTGGATAGCAGGAATCGGGCGCAAAGATAACAGGTTGGGGTAGGGCCTTACCTTTGCCGGGTTGAGGTTATTTCCGCTCATCATTCATCTTATCACCGCTTGCTCCATTCCCATTCACCTGTCACGATTCACCTTCTCACCCAAAATCACCAATGAACAAAGCCGTATTTCTGGACCGCGACGGGGTATTAAATGAAGAAATCGGGCACTACGTCTGGGAGCTGGAAGAATTTGTGGTGCTGCCCGGTGTAGCTGAAAGCCTGGCCCGGCTGAAGCAGGCGGGCTACTACCTTATTGTAGTAACCAACCAGGCGGGCATTGCCAAAGGGCTGTACTCGGCGGCCGAGGTGCAGGCCTGCCACCAGAAGCTGCAGCAAGCCACCGGCCATCTGCTGGATGCGCTGTACTTCGCCCCGGCTCACCCGAGCGTATCGGAGTCATTGGCGCGCAAGCCCGGTTCTCTCATGCTGGAAAAAGCTATAGCCCGCTTTCAGCTTGACCCGGCCCAGTGCTGGATAGTAGGCGACCGGCTGCGCGACATGCAGGCCGGGGCCGGGGTAGGGGTGCGGGGCATTCTGGTGGGCCCCGCCGAGCCGACCGCCTACCTTCCCCGCGTAGCCGATTTGCGGGCCGCTACGGACCTGATGCTGGCCGATTCTGTACAGACCACGTGAAAAAGAGCCGGGCCTTTTCCGAATACTCGGAAGAGGCCCGGCTCTTGCAGCTACAGGCTGGCACCGGCTACTGATGCGCCGACTCTTGCGCCGTGCTGGCCATAGCTGGCGCGGCTACCTGTGTGTCGGGCTTGGTAGCAGAGTAGGCCGGGCACTTCGTCCGACAGGAAGCTGTACCACCCAGGGCAATAATACCCAACAGAAGTAGTTTCTTCATGTTAAAATACAATTATTTGGATTGAGAAAGCTCCTTCAAGTCACTCAACAGCAGCGCTTTCTACGGAGTAACGATAAGGCAACATGGAAATTGTCCGGTTCGTTCTAAATAATTATTTATCAGATAAATACAAAAGCGACTTTCCTAAGGCAGGAAAGTCGCTTTCACGCATAAAGACTAGGATGGGCGCAGCCCGGCGGGTACTACTGGCGCTCGGCGGCAGCGGAGTGCTGAGCCGTGATGGTAGAAGAAATCCGGGAAGCATCCTTCGTGCTGCTGTAGGCCGGGCACTGGGACTTTTTGTTGCAGGAGCCGAGACCAAGGCCAATCAGGCCAACAAAGAGTAGTACTTTTTTCATGAGAGAAGAAGATATAGTGGGCATTGCCCGCGTGTACATGTCAGGTAGTAAAGGTAAGTGAACCCGCCGCCGTGTGCAACCAACCACCCCCTTTGTTCGGCCGGCAGCGTTCCGGCACCGATAAAAAAAGCGGGAGCCCCGGTAAGAAGGCTCCCGCCACGGATTACTGCTGGTAGCCCAGAATGCGCATCATCGAATCAGCCGTCTGCTCTTCGGCAAACACCCGGTCGGTGAGGGTGCCATCTTCGGCCCGGTCCAGAATCACCATTTTTGGGGCCGGAATCAGGCAGTGCTTCACGCCGCCATAGCCCGAAAGGCTTTCCTGATAGGCGCCGGTGTGGAAGAAACCCACGTACAGCGGCTCGGTATCGGTGGCGGGCTTGCGCTCCGGCAGGAACACCTGGTAAATGTGCTTCTCGGCGTTGTAGTAGTCCTGGGAGTCGCAGGTGAGGCCGCCCAGCTGAATTTTCTTGTACGAGCGGTTCCAGCCGTTGAGGGCCAGCATGATAAAGCGCTGGTTCAGGGCCCAGGTGTCGGGCAGGTTCGTGATAAACGAGCCGTCAATCATGTACCACAGCTCCTTGTCGTTCTGCAGCTTCTCGTCCAGAATGCTGTAGATGGTAGCCCCCGACTCGCCCACGGTGAAGATGCCGAACTCGGTGAAAATGTCCGGCTCGGGCACGTTTTCCTCTTCGCAGATGCGCTTGATGGTACGCAGCACTTCGGCAATCATGTAGGGGTAGTCGTACTCCTTCTGAATGCTGGTCTGGATGGGCAGGCCGCCCCCGATGTCGATAGTCGTGAGGGTGGGGCACACTTTCCGCAGCTCGCAGTACTTGTGCACGAAGCGGCTCAGCTCCGACCAGTAGTAGGAAGTGTCCTTGATGCCCGTGTTGATGAAGTAGTGCAGCATGGTCAGCTCAAAGCGCGGGTCGTCCTTGATTTTCTGCTGATACAGGGGGATGGCGTCGGCGTAGCGGATGCCCAGGCGCGAGGTGTAAAACTGGAAGCGCGGCTCCTCGTCGGAGGCCAGGCGCATGCCCACGTTGCACTTCTCGCGCACGTTGTCGTGGTAGTAGTCCACCTCGTTCGGCGAGTCGAGAATGGGCATGCAGTTCACGAAACCGTCGTTGATGAGGCGCGTGATTTCGTACTTGTACTCCTCGGTTTTGAAGCCGTTGCAGATGATGTACGTATCCTTCCGGACCTTGCCTTTGGCGTGCATGGCCCGAATGATGTTGGTGTCAAACCAGCTGGAGGTTTCAATGTGCACCCCGTTTTTCAGGGCTTCTTCTACCACAAAGCTGAAGTGCGAGGCCTTGGTGCAGTAGGCGTAGGAGTATTTGCCCTGGTAGCCCGTTTGCTCAATGCCCACCCGGAACCACTCTTTGGCCCGCTGAATCTGAGAGGAAATTTTGGGGAGGTAGGTCAGGCGCAGCGGGGTGCCGTGCTTTTCTACCAGCGCCATCAGGTCGATATCATGGAAGCGCAGCTCGTTGTCTTCAACGCGGAATTCGTCGGTCGGGAAGTCGAACGTCTGGGAAATCAGGGAGTGGTAGGTATCCATTAAAGGAGTTTCTGGAAATGAACAGTGAAGGGGAGGCCTGGCGGGCAGAGGAGCACCAAGGGCTTGCTACAAGTGAGTTTTTTAGCGCCCGGAGGCGTTGAAACCAGAGAATGTCCTGCGGGCTACGCGGACTGATAGACGGAAACAGCTCAGCTTCCCTATTTCGTAACGCGAAGCTTTTTCCGAACTTAGGACCCGCAAAGATACCCCCTCGCGGGGGTTTTGGTTGTGCTTTGTTCGTTGGTTGCGCCGGAAGGTCCGCGCGCGTCAAGCCTAACCCGGCCCCACCCCTGGTAATCGGCAAGCATTAAAACCACCTAACCCATTTTCTGCCAATGTAATATGCGACGAATTAAGCTTCTGGAAGTCCGCTCCGAACTAGGGGCCGGAACCCGCGGGGCCAGCCTGGGCGTAGATGCCCTGCGGGTGGCCTGCCTCAACAAAGGGTCCGATTACTTCCGCCGGTTCAACTCGGTCAGCGTGCCGGACCAGAACCAAGTGCTCTTCGACCGGAATCATTTCCCGAAGGCCAAGCACATCGATTCCGTTTATACGGTGCTGAAGGGCATTGCCGGTGCCGTAGAACAAACCCTGCGCTTTGGGGAATTCCCGCTGGTACTGGCCGGCGACCACAGCAACGCCGCCGGCACCATTGCCGGCATTAAGGCTACCTACCCCCACAAAACGCTGGGCGTGGTATGGGTTGATGCCCACGCCGATATTCACTCGCCTTACACTACCCCCTCGGGCAATATGCACGGCATGCCGCTGGCCATCAGCCTCGGCGACGATAACCGTGAGTGCCAGCGCAACCACGTAGAGCCCGAAACCGAATTCTTCTGGCAGAAGCTGAAGAACCTGGGCGAGCCCGGCGCCAAAGTAACCGGCGAGCATCTGGTGTACGTGGTGGTGCGCGACACCGAGCACGAGGAAGATGCCATTATCGACCGCCTCGGTATCAAAAACTACAAGCTGGATGAGGTGAAAGCCAAGGGCACCCGCCAGGTGGCCCGCGAGATTTACGAGCGGCTGCGCTTCTGCGACATGGTGTACATTTCGTTTGACGTGGACTCGCTGGATTCGCGCTTCAGCAAGGGCACCGGCACGCCCGTGGAGGAGGGCCTGAACGTGGAAGAAGCCATCAGCCTGTGCCGCGCCCTGCTGGATAATGAGCGGGTGGTCTGCTTCGAGATGGTAGAAATCAACCCCACCCTCGACAATATGAACACCATGGCTACCAACGCCTTCGATATTCTGGAAGCCGCCACCGACGCCATCCAGAACCGCCTGCGCATGGAAGAGGTAGTAAGCCGGTAACCCCCGTTCCGCTCCGGTCCGACGGGCTCCGCCCGCCCGACCGGAGCGGAACGGCCTGCTCCACTACATCAAAAGCCCTACCTCGCTCCGGCGGGGTAGGGCTTTTAGCTTTTGCGGGGGGTAGGCCTACCCCCTGCCCTGGCGGTACGGCACCCCGAACAGCCAGGACGTGAGCAGGGGCACGGCAAACACGGCTACCGTGAGAATGGTCAGGCCCACGTCGGCGGTTTCGCTGGCTAGGAAGTGGCTGAACGGATGCTGGGGCAGGTAGTGCTCGAACAAGGAGAGCAGCAGCTTCAGGCCCAGAATACCAATGACCACGAAGGCCGCCGTTTCCAGGAAGGGGTACTTGCCCATGAGCAGCACGAAGGCCTGGGCTACCAGCCGCATGGCCAGAATCCCGATGAACACCCCGATACACACCAGAATCAGGTTGTCGGTGAAGGCTACCACGGCAAACACGTTGTCGATGGAGAAAGCCAGGTCCATGAGCTCAATCAGGGCCACGGTGGCCCAGAAGGGGCCAATCAGGCCCAGGGTGTGGCGGTAAAACCAGCTCTGCTCCTTGTCCACGTCCTCTTCCTCCGAGCGGTTTTTGCTGGCAAACTGACTATAGGCCAAGTACAAGAGGTAAAGGCCGCCCAGGGGCTTCAGGTACCAAAACTGAATCAGGTAGGACGCGAACAGCAGGCACAGCCCCCGAAACACGTAGGCCCCGATGATGCCGTAGCGCAGGGCCTTGTGGCGCTGCTCTTTCGGCAGGTCGGAAACCATAGTCGCCAGCACCGCCGCGTTATCCACGGAGAGCAGGCTTTCAATAATAATGAGGTTGCCCACAATGGCCAGAGCGGCCAGCGGGTTGTCGAGGATTTGCTGGAGATGAACGTTCATGCGTAGGGCGCAAGATACGGGGTGCAGCACATACACGCAGGCCAGTGGGGTTTGGTTGGGTAGGAGGGGGTAGGGATTTTGGATGAAGGATAATGGATGACCGGCAAGGGTTTGCACACTGCAGAGGGGTAGGAGAGGGAAGCGCCCTGAGCCGGTGCGCTGGTGACACCCGTAACCGCCGCCGCATTTTTTTCAGATGGCATCCGACCGGGCTTTCTACCTTTGTACCAGCGGCAGCCCACGCGGCAGCCACGTCCATTCCTTATGAAGCCGATTCTTTGGGTACGAATTCCGCGACGACTCTAGCGTAAGCTGGGGCCGGGTTGGGGGCCAGACGCCGGGTAACCGCGCGCCGGCTCCGTGGCCGGGCCCGCAGTTTACGCGGCATTCGTGGTTTCGCCTCCCATTCTTCATCTTCCGAAAGCTTCGTTTGGGGCTTTCATTCAAGCGTTTCGCTTTCTGTGCTACTACTCGAACAAACCCTCAAAGCGGCCCTCGGGGCTGCCATCCAGAACGTATTCGGCGCCGAGGTAGCGTCGCCCCAACTCACGTTGCAGCCTACGCGCAAGGAGTTTGCCGGCTCGTTTACCCTCGTCACGTTTCCCTTTACCAAGCAGCTGGGCAAAGGCCCCGAGCAAATCGGGCAAGGCATCGGCGACTGGCTGGTGGCGAACGAGCCTTTGGTAACCGGCTACAACGTGGTGAAAGGCTTCCTGAACCTGGAAATTGCCGACACCGCCTGGCTGGACGTGTTTCAGCAGCTGCGCCAGCAGCCGGCCGGCACGCCCGTAGAAACCGGCGGCCCCCAGCGCGTGGTGGTGGAGTATTCCTCGCCCAACACCAACAAGCCCCTGCACCTGGGCCACCTGCGCAACAACTTCCTGGGCTATTCAGTAGCCGAGATTCTGAAGGCTACCGGCGCTACCGTAAATAAGGTGAACCTCGTCAACGACCGGGGCATCCACATCTGCAAGTCGATGCTGGCCTACCAGCAGTACGGCAACGGCGAAACCCCGCAGAGCGCCGGCATCAAAGGCGACCATCTGGCGGGCAAGTACTACGTGCTGTTCGAGAAGCACTACCGCGAGCAGGTAAAGCAGCTGGAGGCTGAGGGCGTATTGCCCGACGTAGCCAAGCGCCAGGCGCCCATGATGCTCCAGGCCCAGGACATGCTCCGGGCTTGGGAAGCCGGCGACGAGGAAGTGGTAAGCCTCTGGAAGCAGATGAACGGCTGGGTGTACGAAGGCTTCAACGAAACCTACCAGACCATCGGGGTTGATTTCGACAAGTATTACTACGAGTCGGGTACCTACCTGCTGGGCAAGGAGCGGGTAGAGGAAGGCCTGCAGAAAGGCGTATTCTTCCGCAAGGACGACGGCTCGGTGTGGGTGGACCTACAGGCCGAGGGCCTCGACGAGAAGCTCCTGCTCCGCGCCGACGGCACCAGCGTGTACATTACCCAGGACTTAGGCACGGCTGAGCTGAAGTTTCAGGATTTCAACTACGACCTCTCGGTGTACGTTATTGCCGACGAGCAGAACTACCACATGCAGGTGCTACGCGCCGTGCTGCAAAAGCTGGGCAAGCCCTACGCCGAGGCCATCTACCACCTCAGCTACGGCATGGTGGACCTGCCCTCCGGCAAGATGAAAAGCCGCGAAGGCACCGTAGTGGATGCCGACGAGCTGGTGCGCGAAGTGGTGGAAGCCGCCAAAGCCGCTACTCTCGAAAAAGGCAAAACCGAAGGCCTGACCGAGGAGCAAGCTGCCGAACTCTACCACATGCTAGGCCTGGGCGCCCTCAAGTACTACCTGCTGAAAGTGGACCCCAAGAAGCGCATGCTCTTCAACCCCGAAGAGTCCGTGAGCCTGGAAGGCCACACGGGGCCCTTCATCCAATACTCGCACGCCCGCATCAGCAGCATTCTGCGCAAAGCCGCTGAGCAAGGCGTAGCTGCCGATACCAGCCTGACCGGCCTTACCGAAATTCATGCCACCGAGCGGGAAATGATTCAGGAACTGGGCCGCTACCCCGCCGTAGTGGCCGAAGCCGCCCGTACCCAGTCGCCGGCCGTGGTGGCGCAGTATGCCTACGATGTGGCCAAAGCCTACAACCGTTTCTACACCGAAGTGCCCATCTTCATTGAGCCTGATGCGGCCAAGAAAGCCTTCCGCGTGGCGTTGTCGGCCCAAACGGCCCAGGCCATCAAAACCAGCATGAACCTGCTCGGCATTCAGGTGCCTGAGCGGATGTGATTTTTCTTCGTCATTGCGAGCAGAGCGAAGCAATCCTTCCTCTCGGCAGTGGCAAGCCTTATATTCCTGATAAGCCCTTGATGCGGTTCGCCAGTCAGGGGCTTATTGCTTACAGTAAGTTTAGAGCCAGAAGGGAAGGATTGCTTCGCTCTGCTCGCAATGACCTTTCAGAATGAAAAGCGTAGCCGTGTATTGCGGTGCCAGCAGTGGCACCAACGAATTGTACACCCAACAAGCCCAGGAAATGGGCCGGGTGCTGGCCGAGCGTGGCATGACGCTGGTGTACGGCGGGGGCCGGGTAGGCCTGATGGGCGCCGTAGCCGACAGCGTGCTGGCCCACGGTGGTCAGGTTATCGGCGTAATCCCCGATTTTCTGGTGGCCAAGGAAGTAGAGCACCGCGGCGTGACGGAGCTGCACATCGTCAAGAGCATGCACGAGCGGAAGCTGCTCATGGCCGATCTGGCCGAAGGCTTCGTGGCCATGCCCGGCGGCTTCGGAACCCTGGAAGAACTATTTGAGGTGCTGACCTGGGGGCAGCTGGGTCTGCATAAGAAGCCCGTGGCCCTGCTCAACGTGGCCGGCTTCTACGACCACCTGCTTCGCGCCCTCGACCACATGGCGGATGAAGGCCTGCTGCGCCGCGAAAACCGCAACCAGCTCCTGAGCAACCCCGACCCCAACGGCCTGATCGAAGAAATGCTGGCCTACCAGCCCGTAGCCCTCGAAAAGTGGCTGACGCCCCGCACTACGTAGGCGGGGAAATAGTGAGTTGGTGAAGTTGTGAAGCGTGTCATGGCGAGGGTACCGAAGCCATCCTTCCTCTCCTCCGTGACAAACCTGATAAACAGACCAGCCCTTGACGCTCGCACAGTTGTCAAGGGTTTGTCACGTTTCAGGGGGTAGCACGCGGGTCAGGACGGATGGCGTCGCGCTGCTCGCCATGACAACAGGGCACGGCTTGTCACATGTCAGGGGGGTAGGGAGTTGGTGAGGACGGATGGCTTCGTCGTGCCTCTTCGCCATGACAGCACAACTTCACCAACTCACCAGTTCACCATCTCACTAGTTCGCCTCGGGCATCCGGTAGATGACGGCGTTGCAGTTCATGCCGGCTCCTACGGAAGCAAACACGATGGTTTGGTTCGGCTCGATGGTTTTGCCTTCCAGCTTGCCCTTCAGCAGCAGGTCGAAAAGGGTGGGGAGGGTAGCTACTGAGGAATTGCCCAGCCAGGAAATGGTCATGGGCATCACGTGCTCCGGAATCTCACTCTGGCCGTAGAGGCTGTAAAGGCGCTTGAGAATGGCGTCGTCCATTTTGCCGTTGGCCTGGTGCAGCAGCAGCCGGTGCATGTCCGGGAGTGGCACGCCGGCTTTGTCCAGGCAATCTTTGATGGCCTGGGGCACGGTTTTCAGGGCGTACTCGTAAAGCTTGCGACCTTCCATTTTCAGGAAAAGCTCCTCGCCTACATAGGCCGGGTTATAAGACGCGCCCATGCGCAGCAGATGTGCTGCCTGTACGGTATCGGAGCGGGTGGCGTGGGCCAGAATGCCGACTGGTACGTCGCTCTCCCGGGCTTCCAGCAGCACGGCCCCGGCCCCGTCGGCGTAGAGCATGCTGTCCCGGTCGTGAGGGTCGCAGACGCGCGAGAGCACCTCGGCCCCGATTACTAGCACGCGCCTGGCATCGCCGGAGCGCAGGTAGTAGTCGGCCTGAATGAGGGCCTGCAGCCAGCCGGGGCACCCAAAGGGCAGGTCGTAGGCAATGGTGTGCGGGTTTTCGATGCCGAGCTTGTGCTTGACCCGGGCCGCCAGGGTAGGCACAAACTCCGAGCGCTTGTTGTCGGCCCGCACGTCGCCAAAATTATGGGCTACCAGAATATAGTCGAGCTGTTCGGGGTCGGCACCGCAGGAAGTCAACGCATCCTGGGCGGCCAGAAAAGCCAGGTCGGAGGTTACCTGGTCGTCGGCGGCGTAGCGCCGCTCCTGAATGTCCGTAATCTGGGCAAAGCGCTCCACAATCTCGGCTCCGGGCTTGGTAAGCTGCGTACCGGAAGCGTCGTAAAAAGCGGCGCTAGTAAATTCTTCGTTTTTAACAACGCGAGAAGGCAGGTAGCTGCCAGTTCCGGTAATGACCGAATAGAGCGCCTTAGGCATGAGCTTAAAAGCCGCGGAATGAAGACGCGCCAATAGTCAAATGTACAGATTTTTGGCATTGCCAGATTTTACCGCGCCACAAACCTGCCTGGTAGCTGTACCTTTCCTATCCAACCCGACTGGCCCGAACATTGCGTAGATCCGCCGGTTTCACTAACGATTTCCCCTCAATTTATTTTCCATGAAAACCCTGCTGCTGTTGGGTGCGCTGGCCGCCACTGGCTTTGCTACCTTCTCTTCCAACTCAAACCCCGCGGTACCCATGACCACCGAATCTGCTGCCGCTGCCACTGGCACCGTGTACGACTTCACCGTGAAAAGCATTGACGGTAAAGACGTGAAGCTGAGCCAGTACAAGGGCAAGAAGCTGCTCATTGTGAATACGGCTTCGGAGTGCGGCTACACCCCGCAGTACAAGGAGTTGGAGGAGCTTTACAAAAAGCACGGCGACAAGGTGGTGGTGCTGGGCTTCCCGGCCAACAACTTTGGGGGGCAGGAGCCGGGCACCGAAGCCCAGATTGCGGCCTTCTGCGAGAAGAATTATGGCGTGACGTTCCCGCTGTTCAGCAAGATTTCGGTGAAAGGGGCTGACACCGCTCCGCTTTACAAATTTCTGTCGGACAAAACGAAAAACGGAGCCGTAGCTGACGCGCCCACCTGGAATTTTTGTAAGTACCTGATAGATGAAACCGGCCACGTGGTGGCGTTTTACCCCTCCAAGGTGAAGCCCATGAGCGACGAGCTGGTAGCGGCTATTCTGAAGTAAAGCCTGCCTGACGGCTGGTTCGGCCTGGGTTTCGCGTGCCGTAGTCGGCCCGCGAAGCCCAGGCCGCTTTTTGTGCCCCGGAGCGGTGGGTTCTCTACCTTCGCGCCCGTAACCTTGCTTTGCTTGTATGATACGCACCGTAATTTTTGACATGGATGGGGTAATCGTGGACACCGAGCCCGTGCACCGGTATGCCTTTTACCGGCACTTCGAGGAGCTGGGCATCCACGTTTCCGATGAGGAATACGCCACGTTCACGGGGTGCTCCACCAAAAACGTGTACCAGCAGCTCAAGGACAAGCACGGCCTGGCCCCCGATGTTGATACTTTGATGCTTAGCAAGCGCGAGTTCTTCAACCGGGCCTTCGATGAAAAAGCCGACCTCGATCTGCTGGACGGTGTGCGCACCCTCATCGAGGACCTGCACCAGCACGGCATTCAACTCATTCTGGCTTCCTCGGCCTCGAAAGCTACCATTGATCGGGTGATGCGCCGCTTTGCCCTGGGGCCGTACTTTACTCACCTGATCAGCGGCGAGGATTTCCCACGTTCCAAGCCCGACCCGGCCATTTTCGAGCACGCGGCTTCGCTTTCGGTGGCGCCTAAGCAAGAGTGCCTTGTTATTGAGGACTCGGCCAACGGCGTAGCAGCGGCCAAGGCGGCGGGCGTCTACTGCATCGGCTACAACAGCGAGCATTCCAAGCTGCAGGACCTGAGCTTGGCCGATCAGGTCATCAATCATTTCGCGGAGCTGAACGCCGAGAAAATTGCCGCCATTGATTCCGTGGCCGCCGCGAAGTAACCAGCGCCCGGAAGGGTTTGCGGGCTGGGAGGGGGTAGGAAAACTGCTTCCCGAGCCCCTCCGCCAGATCAGTAACCATATTGCCCGATTCATTCTTCTCGTTATCATGGCTTCTTCTGCCACTTCTGCTACCCCCCTCAGCCCGGCCAAAGCCTGGGTTTCCGCGTTTCGGCCCCGCACACTGCCGTTGGCTCTGGCCAGCATTATGGCCGGCGGATTTCTGGCCGCCAGCCACGGACAGTTCCGGGGGAGCGTGGTAGGCCTGGCCGCCCTGACCACCATTCTGCTGCAGATTCTGAGCAACCTCGCCAACGACTACGGCGACTCCCAGAACGGCGCCGACAGCGTGCACCGCGAGGGGCCGCAGCGGGCCGTGCAGAGCGGGGCCATCAGTCCGCAGCAGATGAAAAAGGGCATGGGCGTATTCGGAGCACTTTCCCTGCTAAGCGGTTTGCTGCTGCTGTGGGTGGCCCTGGGTACGGCCGGCGCCTGGATTTTCGTAGCCTTCTTCGTGCTGGGGCTTTCGGCCATCTGGGCCGCCGTAAACTACACGGCCGGCTCCAAGCCCTACGGCTATGCTGGCCTCGGCGACCTGTCGGTGTTTATCTTCTTTGGGCTGGTAGGCGTGTGCGGCACGTATTTCCTGCAAGCTTACAGCCAGGTAGAGGTCTGGACCCAGGCACTGCCGCTGCCGGTGCTGCTGCCCGCCGCCGCCCTGGGCTGCTTTGCTACCGCCGTGCTCAACGTGAATAACATCCGAGACATTCGCTCCGATGAACTGGCCGGTAAAATTACCATTCCAGTGCGGCTGGGACCAGTGCGGGCCCGCCGCTACCACTGGCTGCTGCTGCTGCTGGGCTTTGGCTGCGCTGTGGTGTACGTGGCTCTCACCTACCACTCGCCCTGGCAGTGGCTGTTTCTGCTGTCAGCTCCGCTGCTGCTGCGCAATGCTACCCAGGTATGGCAGCGCCAGGAGAGTATGCAACTCGACCCGCTGCTCAAGCAAATGGCCCTCACCACGCTGGTGTTTACGTTGTTGTTTGGGGTAGGGCAGGTGTTGTAGAAAGAATAGTCGTAAAATTTTACTTCGCGGCGTGTGGAAAACTGACCACGCGGGCATCGTTGGTATAATCAACCTTAGCCCGGTAGCGGCCCGGTAGTAGGCCGCCGTGTGTCATGAAAAACGGTATTGCTATTTTCTGTTTCTGGCTAACGCTCTTCAGCTGCCACGCGCAGTCCTCCACGTCGCCAGCAACTGCTGCGGTTGGCGAGTTTGGTTCAACTACTCCCAATGGATTGTTGTACTCACGCCGCACCATGGGGCGGCTAGAGCGAATAGTAGACTCACTGCACCTTCGCTATAAAGTATGCGACCTGACGCGCGCTTACAAGAGCCACTGGCAGGGACAAGCAGAGTATGTGCGGCTGGAAGGAAGTAGCGCAAGCAGTGCCGCACAGCTACTGGAAGCTGGAAGTACTCCCGAAGAGATTCTGGCTCGTTTTCCGAAGGCCAAGCACGCGCGAAACCTGCTGGTGGTGGCTGATGAGGAGCAAGATGATGTCAAGGGCGCGCGGCAGCTTACTACTGCGTACCGGAGTATTCCCCTGAACGGTCGGGATGAGTTTTCTGTCCATATCGATCAGCCGCTCACTGCTTCCGCCATTCCGGCAGCTGGCCATTGGGTGGTGAGATATGACAAAAAGGGCTACGATGGGCCTTATGTAGAAGCTTTTTACTTTCCGCAGGGGCTAACACAGCTAACCCTACCCAAGCGCTACGCTGCACTGGTGCAATACGCCGATTGCCTGATTGATACTACTAGCCAGATTTACTTGGAAACTGCCAAGCGAACGGGCAGAAACGTACCTTCTAAGGAGACAGCAAGCCAGGAGGCTTTTTTGAAGTTTGTGCATCAGCAAACCAAACGGCCTTCGACTAAATACGAAGAGAAACTGACCGATGAAGAGCAAGAGGCCCGGCAGCGAGCATACCATGACTGGGATTCTGTGCGGTTGCAGAAAGTAGATGCCTTGGCCGCAACCCCCCGCTTTCGGGAACTGCTGCAAAAAGCAGCCACCGACGACAGCAACCTAGGCGCTACGTCGGATGAATTTGAGGAGTACGTAGCCCGTTACTACTCGCCAGCACGGGCCTTAACCCTCAAGCGTAACCGCCGGGTAGCGGGGTTCTGCAGCATGGACGACGGCCCCCGGGTGCATGCTCTGGGCATTGCTCAGCTCTCGGCGGAGGCCGTAAACTGGGAAACGTTTCTGCGTGCCCACCTAGACATCATGAACGACCGGTTTGAGCGTATGTCGGACGGTAGCTACGCTTGGGAAAAACGTCAAACGTATCTGCGAGAGCTAGAAGAGCTAGATATCAACGTGTCTGATCTAATGCTAGGCATCAGCCTGCGAATTAATAACCCCAGCCAGAACCACTACTTCGGGACGGTATATCGGGTAGGGCGGGCCCTAGCTGAAACCCGTCAGCCCCGAGAACTAGAGCAACGCCTGCTGACGCTGGTAGCCGACTCGGAACTGGATACTTACAATCGGCTGCTGGCCTACTATCTGTTCTTAAACTACAACGAGCATCTGCCCGATGCGGCCCAGCAGCAGCGCAACGTGGCTGAACTAAATAAATCAGTGCAGAAGCTTCCCGCTTACTTAGTGGCTCGTGCCACCGTAAAAAGCAAGCAATAAGGTGATGTAAGTGCAGCTTTGCGCAATGGCTATTGAAATAATTAGTAATAAATAACCATCCTATGGCCCCTTCTTCACTGACTGCCGTCGCCAACGTACTGGCACCCGCCTACTACCTGTTGCAAGCGCAAGGGTATCAGGTACGATATGATGCAGAAATGAACCTGTGGATAGCCGAGAAAGATGGGGTGCACTTAAGCGCTCATGACTCTATTATGCTCCGCGGCTAAGCTTACGTTTATGAGCATACAGGAGAGAATTGGATAGTTTCAGATGAAGAAATTGGGGCTTATTTAAGGCTAGAAGAATAGGAAACAAAAAGCCCCCGCTGCAACTGCAGCGGAGGCTTTTCTTATCAAGCTTAAAACCTTACTCGGCGCTGGGAGCAACTGGGGCTGCTGCAGTAGCCTCAGCGGCGCCGCCTTCTGGGCGTGGGCCACGGCCACCACGGTTGCGGCCGCCCCGCTTGCGGCGGCGCTGGCCTTCGGGCTTATCACCTTCGGCGCGTGGCGGCGTTGTTGCTACCTCTCCTTCCGGGCGAGGGGCGCGGGGCTCACGGGGCGGACGAGCTTCACCTTCCGGACGAGGGGCACGGGGCTCACGGCGGGGGCGGCTTTCGCTGCCTTCCGGTCGGTCTTCACGGGCGGGGCGCTGGTAGGGTTGAGCAGGGGCCTGGCCGGCGTCCAGGGCAGCTAATGCGGCCTGGGCTTTGGCAATACGGGCCTGCTGGTCAGCATCGGGCTTGCCGTCGCCACGGTCGGGGCGGGAGCCATTACGGCCTCCGCTGCGCGGAGCACCACCTTCGGGGCGCGGGCCCCGGTCGCGGCCGGAGCCACCACCGCTACGGCCGCCGCGCTCGGGTCGGCCGCCAATTTTGCCGCGCAGGCCACTGAACCGCTTGGGGTCGAACTCGGGCGCTTCGCCCAGGCCCAGCCCCTCGGTGATGTTCTGCTTCTCGATTTCGCGCTCAATCAGCTTCTCAATCTTCACTACCCGGTCCTGGTCCTGGTCCGAAATGAAGGTGATGGCCGTGCCTTTGGTAGCAGCTCTTGCCGTACGACCAATGCGGTGCACGTAGTCCTCGGCAGCGCGCGGGATGTCGTAGTTCACCACGTGGCTCAGTGAGTCGATATCAATGCCGCGGCTCAGTACGTCGGTAGCTACCAGAATGGGGAACTGCTTGTTCTTGAAAGCACGCATGATTTCCTCGCGCTCCTCCTGGGTGCGGTCCGACGAAATACCCCGGGCCTCAATGCCAAGCTTATTGATAGCCCGCACAATGCCGCCTACGGCTGCTTTCTGCGAGGTAAACAACACCATGCTCTGCACATCCTGGGTTTTGATGATGTGCTCCAGCAGGTAAATCTTTTGGCGGTCGAAGGCCATGTAGAACTGCTGGTCGATGCCGGCGGCGGGCTTCGATACGGCCAAGCGGATTTCCTCGGGCTGATTCAGAATCTGCTGCGAGAACTCCCGGATCTTGTTGGGCATGGTAGCCGAGAACAGCAGCGTCTGGCGCTCCTTGGGCAGCTGGCGCACAATGTTGAGGATGTCATCGGAGAAGCCCATGTCCATCATCTTGTCGGCCTCGTCGAGCACCAGGTATTTTAGGTGCTCAAACTTCACGTAGCCCATCTGCATGTGGGCAATGAGGCGGCCAGGGGTAGCAATAATGATGTCGGCACCGGAGGTGAGGGCGCGCTTCTGTTGCTCCCAACCCTCGCTTTTTCCCCCGCCGTAAATGGCAATGGAGCTGGCTTCTACGAAGTAGCCGAAGCCGGTTACCTGCTCGTCAATCTGGGTGGCCAGCTCGCGGGTGGGCACCAGAATGAGGGTGGAGGTATTGCCGTGCTTGGCGTGGGAAATCTTGTCGAGGAGGGGCAGGAGGTAGGCGGCCGTTTTGCCGGTGCCGGTCTGGGCGCAGGCAATCAGGTCTTTGCCTTCAATAATTTTCGGAATAGCCTGCTCCTGAATGGGCGTGGCATTCTGGTAGTTCATGGCATCGATGCCCGCCAGGAGGTCATCGTGCAGATTAAATTCGTGAAACGTCAAGGTGCAGCTTGTTTAGGATGATTGATGGCTGACCCTGCTTTTCGGTCAGCAAACCGCTGGTAGTAATGGGAACAAAGATAGAGGGATTTAGGTGCGACGCGACGCCGCAACCGCTACCGTGGCCCTGCAGATGCAAGCTCGGCGTTTTTGCGTACCCTTGCGCCCAAATTCAGTCCTTTCTTGCTACCCCCTTATGCCCGCCGGAACCCTGCTGCTCATCGACGACGAAACCAGCCTGCGCCAGCTGTTGGCCCGGGTGCTGGAGCTGGAAGGCTACACGGTACTCCAGGCCCCCGATGCCCGCCGCGGCCTAGAGCAGCTGCGCCAGCACGCCGAAGAAGTGCTGGTGGTGCTCAGCGACGTGAAGCTGCCCGACGGCTACGGCCTCGATTTGCTACCCCGCTACCAGCAGGCAAGCCCCCTAGCGGAGGTTATCTTGATGACGGCCTACGGCACCATCCCCGACGGAGTGCGGGCCATGAAGGAAGGCGCCTTCGACTACCTCACCAAAGGCGACTCCGACGACCAGCTGCTGGTGGTGGTAGAACGGGCCGCCGACAAGGCCCGCCTCCAACGCCGCGTAGCCGACCTGGAAAAGAAAGTCGGCGCTCAGTACAGTTTCGAGAGCATGATCGGCCAGTCGGCTGCATTAACGCAGGCCAAGAAGCTGGCCCAGCGGGTAGCCCCCACCGACAGCACCGTGCTGCTGGAAGGCCCTACCGGCGCGGGCAAGGAGCTGTTTGCCCAGGCCATTCACCAGGCTAGCCAGCGCCGGAGCAAGCCCTTCGTGGCTGTGAACTGCTCGGCTTTCCCCAAGGATTTGCTGGAATCGGAGCTGTTTGGCTACCGGAAAGGCGCGTTTACGGGGGCGCTGGCGGATAAAAAAGGACTGCTGGAAGAAGCCACCGGCGGTACCTTGTTTCTGGATGAAATTGGGGAGCTAGAGCTGAACGTGCAGGCCAAGTTCCTGCGGGTGCTGGAAACCCAGCAGTTCACTAAGCTCGGCGACACCAAGCCTACCAGCGTGAACGTGCGCCTAGTAGCCGCCACCAACCGCAACCTAAAGCAGGAGGCCGCCGAGGGCCACTTCCGCCCCGACCTGTACTACCGCCTTTCGGTGTTCACGGTGCTGGTGCCGGGCCTGAATGAGCGGCGCGACGACATTGCCGCCCTGGCCGACTACTTCCTGCAGTACTTCGCCGCCCGCCTGCGCAAGCGCCTGCGCGGCCTGGAGCCCGAAGTACTCCAGCAGCTACAGCGCTACGATTGGCGCGGGAACGTGCGCGAGCTAAAGAACGTGCTGGAGCGCGCCGCCATCCTGGCCGATGGCGACCTGCTGACCGTGGATGACCTGCCCACCGAGTTTCACTACCTGCCTACCCCCCTCACCACCGACGAAGCCTCCGACCGTACCCTGCGCACCCTGGAAAAGCGCCAGATCCGGCAGGTGCTCCAGGAAACCGGCGGTAACAAAATGGAAGCGGCCCGCCAGCTTGGCATCGGGACTAAAACCCTCTACCGCAAGATTCAGGAGTACGGGCTGTAAGGGGGAGGAGCGGGCCAATAGTTTTTATATAGCCGTTGGTGTATACTGCGAAAGAAGGCGTAGCCGTTAAGCTCCTTAGCCAGCTTCCAAGGGCAGAAGGCTGTGGCAATGTGTGTTATAATTTCTCTACCTCTTATGAAAAAGTACTTACTGAGCTTTCTACTGGTGGCACCATGGTTGGCAAACGCGCAAACCGCTACTCCCTTTACCATTAAAGGCAAACTGGGCACGCTTAGTACGCCGGCCAAGGTGTATTTGCTGCGCGGAATGACTGTTACGGATTCTACTACGCTTAAAAACGGTGCTTTCGAACTGAAAGGCAGCACCGAAGGACCTGTGATGGTAGAGCTGATTATGCGGCGCAACGGTCGGTTGGGCACCCTGTTCGGCCCTCCCGGCGACCGGGCGCGTCTCTATCTGGAGCCCGGCACGGTGCTGGTAAACAGTCCCGATTCTCTAACTCACGCCACCATAAAGGGCGGACCTCTGAATACAGATTATGCGCGTCTGAGTGCATCGACAGCGCCCATTATAGCCGATATCCAAGCGTTTGGGGCCGAAGTGCAGCGGGCTACGGAGCAACAGCGGCAAGACCCGGCCTTCACGGAGAAGCTGAAGTCCCGTTTCGAAGGGTTCAATAAGCAAATTGCTACGGCCAACTATGCTTTCATTAAAGCTAATCCGAACTCGCTGGTTAGCCTGGATGCGCTGGTAGGAATGCAAATGATGCACTTGCCGCAATACGCTACCGTGGCTCCGCTGTACGAAGCATTAAGCCCGACGCTCAAAAACACGCCCCGGGGCCGGGAATATGGCGAACTGATGAAGGGCCTGAAAGCCGTGGCTATTGGGGCGACGGCGCCTGATTTCACCCAGCAAACGCCCGATGGCAAAACTGTATCGTTGCGCGACTACCGGGGCAAGTACGTACTGGTTGACTTCTGGGCCTCGTGGTGTGGCCCCTGCCGCGAGGAAAACCCAACGGTTGCCAAGGCCTACAACGAATACAAAGGCCGCAATTTTGAGGTGCTGAGCGTGTCGCTGGACAGCGAAAAGGACCGCGCCAAGTGGGTAAAAGCCATTCAGGACGACAAGCTGACCTGGACCCAGGTATCGGACCTGAAGGGCTGGGAAAACGCAGCTGCACGCAGCTACAGCGTGAGCGGTATCCCGCAGAACTACCTGATTGACCCCACGGGCAAAATTGTGGCGGCTAACCTCAAAGGCGAGGACTTAAAGGCTACGCTTGCGAAATACATCAAGTAAGCTAGCACTGACGTAGGAGCCTGCTTTCTAGTCAACAAACCTTGAAACCGAGTTATTCTGACCAACTCACCGGGTCAGAATGACTCGGTTTTTTTGCGTCGTAGGAAGTTGAGTTTTAAAAGTTGGAAGAATTTGTATCTGACTACCAAGTAGATATAGGGTATGAGAGGGTGGGCTGAGTACAAACGGGCCTGAATTGGCAAGGGGGGTAGCGTGCTGGCAGCTGATGTAGTAATCCCGCTTCAGCTGCTGGCACTGCACGAAATCTTTCACCCCTTCCATTACGCAGATGATTTCCTCCGCCGAAACGGCCCACGTGTTGCTCGAAAGTTTTCCGGAGCTGAGTCCGGAGCTAGAGGTACCCGCCGTGCGCCAGAGCATGTACCGGCAGCTCGACTGCTTTGCCCTGTTCACCCGCACCGCCGCCGAAAACGGCCGCCTTGCTCTGCTGAAGCGCTGCTTTGAAGTAGCCGACCGCCTCGTGCGCCAGGGCGACGCCTACCTGGCCCGGGCCGTCGAGAATGTGTACCTGCACTGCCTGCACCTGGATGGCAGCACCTACGGCAACCAGTTGGCCCGCCAGCTCATGCCGGCCCACCTGTACCACGTCTATCAACATCCGCACACCAATATGCTGCCCTAGGCGCGGCTGGCTGCTTCACGCTTTCTCCTGTTCACCATGATTTTTCTGCTCACCGCCGCGGGCCTCGCCGGGTTCGGACTCTTCTACAAGTCGGTCGATTTTTTCGACCACATCTAACGCTGCCTCCTGCCATGATGGTCGCCCTCTTTTTCCTGTCTCTTGCCACGTTCGGCTACCTCTGCTACGTGCTGCTGCGCCCAGAGAAATTCTAATTCAGTTATCGGTTGCGAGTTGCCAGACAAGGCACAAACTGGCAACTCGCAACCGATAACTGGCAACTCAACTAAGATGATCAACGAACTACTCGGCATCGGCGCCATTTACTTCCTGACGCTGGTGCTGGCCTGGCCGCTGGGCCGCTACCTGGCCCGGGTATTTAAGGGCGAGAAGAACCTGCTGGATTTCCTGCGGCCCGTGGAAAACGGCATCTTCCGCCTCTCCGGCATTGATGCCCGCCGCGAAATGAGCTGGCAGCAGCACCTGGTAGCCTTGCTTACCATCAACCTTGTATGGTTCCTGCTGGCTATGCTGGTGTTGTCTACCCAAGGCAGCCTACCCCTCAACCCCGACCAAAACCCCAGCATGTCGCCGGACTTGGCGTTTAACACGGCCATTTCCTTTCTGGTAAACTGCAACCTCCAGCATTACTCTGGTGAGTCGGGCCTGAGCTACCTCTCGCAGATTGTGGTCATCACCTTCCTGCAGTTTGTGAGTGCCGCTACCGGCATTGCGGCAGCGGTGGTGGTGTTCAACGCTCTGCAAACCCGCGCCACCGATAAGCTGGGCAACTTTTATAACTACTTCGTCAAGAGCCTCACGCGCCTGCTGCTGCCGGGTTCTTTGGTGGTAGCCTTGCTGCTGGCCTTCAACGGCACCCCCATGACCTTGCAAGGCAAGCAGGAGCTAGTAACCCTGCAGGGCGATTCCGTGGCCGTGTCGCGCGGGCCGGTGGCGGCTATGGTGGCTATTAAGGAGCTGGGTACCAACGGGGGCGGTTTCTACGGTGCCAACTCGGCTCACCCCCTCGAAAACCCCAACTACCTCACCAACGCCATTGAGAACATCGCCCTGGTTATCATCCCCATGGCCATGGTGTTTGCCCTGGGCTTCTACCTGAACCGCCGCAAGCTGGCCCTGATGATTTTTGGGGTCATGACGGTAGGCTTTGTGGTGCTGCTGGCTCCCACGGTGTACTATGAGCTGCAGGGCAACCCTGCTATTAATCACCTGGGTGTAAACCAAGGGCTAGGGGCGCTGGAAGGCAAGGAGACGCGGTTTGGCGCGGCGGCTTCGGCCTACTGGAGCATCACCAACACGGTTATTAGTTGCGGCTCGGTGAACTCCATGCACGACTCGTTTATGCCGCTTTCCGGGCTGACCCAGATGCTGGGTATGATGACCAACGCCTTTTACGGCGGGTGCGGGGTAGGGCTACTCAACTTCTTTGCCTACCTCATCATTGCCGTATTCATTGCCGGCCTAATGGTGGGCCGCACGCCCGAACTGCTGGGCAAGAAGATTGAGGCCCGCGAGATGAAAATAGCCATCCTTGTGACCCTGCTGCACCCGCTGCTGATTCTGGCGGGTACGGCCCTCACGGCCCACCTCTACGCCGGCAACCCTACGGAGTACGCCGGCTGGCTGGCTAACCCCGGCTACCACGGCTTCTCCGAGATGCTGTATGAGTTTACCTCCGCCTCCGCCAACAACGGTTCCGGCTTCGAGGGACTCGGCGACAACACGCCCTGGTGGAACATCAGCACGGGGGTAGTGCTGCTGCTGTCCCGCTTCCTGCCCATCATCGGTCCGGTGGCTATTGCCGGCTTGCTGGCCCGCAAGAAGTACGTGCCCGAAAGCGTCGGCACCCTGCCCGCCGACACGGCCACCTTCGGCGTCATGGTTATGGCTGTCATCGTCATTATAGCCGCCCTAGCCTTCTTCCCAGCCCTGGCCCTGGGGCCCATTGCCGAGCATTTCTCCTTGTATTAAGCTCCTCACGGGCGCCTCACCCCCTAGCCCCCTCTCCGGAGGAGAGCAGGGACTAGCTCTAGCTTTTAGCACTAACTTTTTCACTGCCGCACCCTACACAACTAGCCCACTAGAAAGCTAGAAGTTAGTTCCCCCTCTCTTCCGGAGAGGGGGCTAGGGGGTGAGGCGCCCGACAGCACGACTTTTCATGTCTAAAGAATCTCAATCCTTGTTTCAACCCGCGCTGGTGCAGGAGGCTATCAAACAGGCCTTCGTGAAGCTCGATCCGCGCGTGATGTTCCGCAACCCGGTGATGTTTACCGTAGAAATCGGGGCGGTGGTAATGCTGCTCGTGACGCTGGGGCTGCTCGTGCGGCCCGATGCGGCTCAGGGCTCTTTCGCCTACAACTTCACGGTGTTTGTAGTGCTGTTTCTGACCTTGCTGTTCGCCAATTTTGCCGAGGCCATTGCCGAGGCCCGCGGCAAGGCCCAGGCCGAAAGTCTGCGTAAAACCCGAGAGGAAACCCCAGCCCGCGTCATCGACGAAAAAGGCAACATCTCCTCGGTGTCTTCTTCCCAGCTCCAGAAAGGCCAGGTATTCCTGGTGGAGGCCGGTGAAATCATTCCCACCGACGGGGAAATTATAGAGGGGCTAGCGACCATCGATGAGTCGGCCATTACGGGCGAATCGGCCCCGGTTATTCGGGAGGCCGGCGGCGACAAGTCGTCGGTGACGGGCGGCACCAAGGTGCTGTCGGACCGCATTAAGGTAGTGGTGACCACGGCGCCCGGCGAGTCGTTTCTGGACAAGATGATTGCCTTGGTGGAAGGCGCTTCGCGGCAGAAAACGCCCAACGAAATTGCCCTGACTATTCTGCTGGCGGGTTTCACACTGGTGTTCATCATTGTGTGCGTGACTTTGCAGCCCTTCGCGGCCTACGCTAACACGCCCATTGCCATTGCCTCCTTCATTGCCTTGTTCGTGTGCCTGATTCCGACCACCATCGGCGGGCTGCTCTCGGCTATTGGCATTGCGGGCATGGACCGCGCCCTGCGCGCTAACGTCATCACCAAAAGCGGCAAAGCCGTAGAAACCGCCGGCGACATTGATGTGCTACTGCTGGATAAAACCGGCACCATCACCATCGGCAACCGCAAAGCCACCCACTTCTGGCCTGCGCCGGGGGTAGGGGAGCAGCAGTTCGTGGAGCTGGCTACCCTAGCCTCCCTCACCGACGAAACCCCCGAGGGCAAGAGCATTGTGGAGCTAGCCCGCGAACAGCAGATAAGCCCCGAGCAGCTGCAAACCCGCCTGCAGGGTGCCAAGCTAATCAAGTTCACGGCCGAAACCCGCAGCTCCGGCGTCACGCTGGCCGATGGCCAACGCATCCGCAAAGGCGCTTCCGATGCCATCCGCCAACTCGCCGCCAAAGCCAACCAGCCCTTCCCCCAGGAAACCACCCAGCGCGTAGAAGCCATTGCCAGCAACGGCGGCACGCCCCTGGTAGTTAGTGAAAACGACCGGGTGTTGGGCGTGGTAGAGTTGCAAGATATCATCAAGCCCGGCATTCAGGAGCGGTTTGAGCGCCTGCGCAAAATGGGCATCAAGACGGTGATGGTAACCGGTGACAACCCGCTCACGGCCCGCTTCATTGCCGAAAAAGCCGGCGTCGATGACTTCATTGCCGAGGCCAAGCCCGAGGATAAAATGACCTACATCCGCCGCGAGCAGCAGGAAGGCAAGCTGGTGGCCATGATGGGCGACGGCACCAACGACGCGCCCGCCCTGGCCCAGGCCGACGTGGGAGTAGCCATGAACTCGGGCACCCAGGCCGCCAAGGAAGCCGGCAACATGGTGGACCTCGACAACGACCCCACCAAGCTCATTGAGGTAGTTGAAATCGGAAAGCAGCTGCTCATGACCCGCGGCACGCTCACCACGTTCAGCATCGCCAACGATGTAGCCAAGTACTTTGCCATTGTGCCGGCCCTGTTCATGGTAGCCATTCCGAGCCTGGGCGCGCTGAATATCATGGGCCTGAAGTCGCCGCAGTCGGCCATTCTTTCGGCGGTCATTTTCAACGCTATTATCATTCCGCTGCTAGTGCCGCTGGCCCTGCGTGGGGTAGCCTACAAGCCCATCGGGGCCTCCGCGTTGCTGCGCCGCAACCTGCTGGTGTATGGCCTGGGCGGCGTTATTGTTCCCTTCATCGGCATCAAAGCCATTGACCTACTGGTAGGGCTGTTTTTGTAGAAAGCTGACATCATAAAAGCAACTGTCATCCTGAGCGGAGCGAAGGACCTTACTAGGTTCGCACGGTCATCGAACGACTTATTTCGCACGGTCATCGAACGACTTATTAATGCGTGCGTGATAAGGTCCTTCGCTCCGCTCAGGATGACAGATAATCAAAAAGAAACACATGAAACAACACCTGCTTCCCGCTTTCCGCCTGACCCTTGTGCTCCTGGTTATCTGCTGCCTGATTTACCCGGCGCTGGTATGGGCTGGGGCGCAACTGGCCCCGAACGGCGGCCAGGGCGAAACCATCAGCCACCGGGGCCGCGTGGTGGGCTACGATAACGTGGGCCAGAAATTCACCCGTCCGGAGTACTTCTGGTCGCGCCCCTCGGCGGTAGACTACAACTCGGCCGGCTCGGCCGGCTCCAACAAAGGTCCCAGCAACCCCGAGTACCTGGCCATGGTGCAGGCCCGCCTCGATACGTTTCTACTCCAAAACCCCGGTGTACCCAAAGCCCAGGTACCCGCCGAGCTACTAACCGCTTCCGGCTCCGGCCTCGATCCGCACCTCTCGCCCGCCGGAGCTGCCGTGCAGGTAGCCCGCGTGGCCCGCGCCCGCCAGCTCGACGCGGCCAAAGTACAGGCCCTGGTAGCTCAGCACACCCAGCACAGCCTGCTGGGCCCCGACCGGGTAAACGTGCTGCGCCTGAATGTGGCGCTGGATGAGCTGTAGAGACGCGACACTTCGCGTCTTGTCGTTGAACGGCCCAGCAGAACGCGGGTACACACAACATCAGCCAACAACGAGACGCGAAGTATCGCGTCTCTACAGCCCAGCTCGCCTACCTTCGTTTGATCGTATTCTTTCGTTCTTATTCCCTCTACCCGCCACACGCTACGGGTACTTCTCCACATGAAATCTACTTGCCTGCTTGCCTTCGGCCTGCTGTGCAGCGCAGCTGCTACCGCTCAAATCACCCCCGTTGCTGCCGATTCAGTCGTGACGCCGGCCGAGGCCCCCGCTACCCCGCCTGCCAACCCGCTTACGACGTACGGCTTTGTAGATGGCTATTATGGCTATGACCTCAAGCACACCGCTACCAACGACCGGCCCGGGTTCCTGTACTCCCACGACCGCCAGAACGAGTTTACGGTGAACAATGCCATCCTGGGCCTGCGCTACGACAACGGGCAGGTGCGCGGGGCCCTGGGCCTGCACGCGGGTACCTACGTTTCGGCCAACTACGCCGCTGAGGACCCGGTACTACGCCATATTTACGAAGCGTACGCAGGATTTAGGCCTTTCCAAAAGGCTTGGCTCGACGTGGGTATTTTCGGCTCTCACATTGGCTTCGAGTCGGCCATCAGCAAAGACAACTGGACGCTTACCAGGTCCATGATGGCTGAAAACTCGCCCTACTACGAGGCCGGGGCCCGGTTCACCTACGAAGTTGACCCCAAACTGACCCTCACGGCCCTGGTGCTCAACGGCTGGCAGAACATCCGGGAAACCAACCAGAAAAAGGCCGTAGGCACCCAAATTCAGTGGAAGCCCACTGAGAAGCTGCTTATCAACAGCAGCACCTTTTACGGCAACGAGCAGCCCCAGAGCCTGCAGAAGCGCCGCCGCTACTTCCACGACTTCTACGTGAGCTACGCCGCCACCAAGCGCCTGAGCGTGGCGGGGGTATTCGATGTGGGCAAGCAGGAGCAGGCCGCCCACGGCAGCAAGGCCGACACCTGGCACACCGGCGCCGCCTTCGTGCGCTACAAGCTGGCCGATAAATGGTCGGCCACGGCCCGCGCCGAGTACTATAATGCCGACCACGGTGTCATCATTTACTCGATTTCGCCAGTTCCCACCGATGCCGACTTCAAGGTGAAAGCCGCCTCCCTCAACCTCGACTACCTGCCCACCAGCAATGTGGTGTTTCGGGTGGAAGGTCGCGTGTTCCATTCCGGCCAGGATTTCCTTACTGACCGCAACGGCCAGCCCACCAGTTCCTACGGCAACCTGACCAGCAGCATCGCCCTTTCCTTTTAAGCTGTATCTGCAATAGAAACGAACGTGTCATGCTGAGCGCAGTCGAAGCATCTCTACCTCTGGCTAACTCATAAAGCCCGCCACGAAAACCGCTCCATAGCCCAGGGTTTAAACCCTGGGCTAGTGAATCACAACGAAGCGGTAGAGATGCTTCGGCTGCGCGGACGCCAGATCAGGCATGACAGATGGGTTGCCGAAAGAACGCCATTGAACTCCGCCATAAACACACCCTGCAACGCCTACCCCCCATGACCCCTGCCAACGATGACTCTCAGCTGCGCGACCAATCGGTGGAGCGGTTTCTGCGGCTGGTGCAGGAACCGCGACGCGGGCGGCTGAAGGTGTACATCGGGCTGGCGGCGGGGGTAGGGAAAACCTACCGTATGCTGCAGGAGGCCCAGGAGTTGCGTCAGCACGGCGTGGATGTGGTGCTGGGCTACGTGGAAACCCACGGCCGGACCGGCACCGTGGCTCAGCTGCAAAACCTGCCCCTCGTGAAGCGCAAAAATATCTTCTACAAGGGGCGCATGCTGGAAGAAATGGACGTGCAGGGCATTCTGCAGCGCCGGCCGGCGGTGGTGGTGGTCGATGAGCTGGCCCACACCAACGTGCCCGGCTCCGAGAACGAAAAGCGCTGGCAGGACGTGGAACAGCTGGTGCGGGCGGGCATTTCGGTGATTACTGCCGTGAACGTGCAGCACCTGGAAAGCCTCCACGACCAGGTCCTGCGCATCACGGGCCAGGACGTGGCTGAGCGAGTGCCCGACCAGCTCCTGAAGCTAGCCGACGAGGTAGTAAACGTGGACCTGACCGTGCCCGAGCTGCGGGCTCGCCTGGAGGAGGGCAAAATCTACGACCCGCAGAAGGTACCCACGGCGTTGCGTAACTTCTTTCAGCCCGAAAACTTGCTGCAACTCCGCGAGCTGGCGTTGCGGGAAGTAGCCGGGCAGCTCAGTCGGCAGATTGATACGGGCGCGGCCCCGGTGCCCGCCCCGCGCCGCAACCACGACCGGCTGCTGGCCTGCATCAACTCCAACGCCCCGGCCGCCCGCGAAATCATTCGCAAAACCTCTCGCCTCGCCGACCGCCTGGGCACGGCCACCTGGTACGTGCTCTACGTGCAAACCGCCCGCGAATCGGCCGACCGGGTGGGACTGGCAACCCAGCGCCACTTGCTGCGCAATCTGCAGCTGGCTACCGAGCTGGGCGGGCAGATCCTGCGGGTGAAGTCGGACGAGGTAGTGACGGAGATACTGCGCGTGGCCCAGGAAAAAGGCGCTACCCTGCTTATTTGCGGCGTCACACAAGAAAAAAGCTGGTGGCAGCGGCTAACCCGCCGGGGCACCACGGCGGCCCTGATCCGGGCCGTAGCCCGCACCGACACCGACCTGGACCTTTTCCTGGTAACCTATTGATGCTGCCCCCAGCCGCCGCCTGCTTCCTACCCCTGATTCGCTCATGAACCTCAAAACTAAAATCACGCTGGCGTTCCTGACCATGCTGCTCCTGCTGCTGGGCGTCAGTGCGTTTACCTTGTACTCACTCAACCGCCTGGACCGCAGCGCCCGCAACGTGTTGCAGGACAACCTGTACTCCGTGAATTTGGGCCAGCAAATGTTGCGGGCTCTCGACCAGATAGAGCGCCAGCCCTTGACCAATACCGCTGCTACAAGTCAGTTCGCTAAGGCTTTTTTGCGGGAAGCCGGCAACGTGACGGAGCCTGGCGAACAGGAGCTGGTGAATCAGTTGCAGCAGCGACTAACGCAACTGCAACAGCAGCAAGGTGCTTGGCAGCTGAAACGTGGCGACGTACCGGCCGTGGCTCCGGCCATTACGGGCCAGATGCGGCAGCTCACGTACCGCATCATCGACGTGAATACCCAGGCCCTCACGCGTAAAAACGAAGCGGCCAACCGCTTGGCTACCGAGCAGAGCGGCTACGTACTGGCCCTGCTCACGTTTGCCGTCCTGACCTGCCTGTTGTTTGTGCTGAGCGTGCCCGAAGCGGCCGTGAGTGGGTTGCGCAAGCTCTCGGCCAGCATCGAAAACGCTACCCACCAGGATTACTCCAACTCCATTCCGGTGGAAAGCCATGACGAGTTTGGCGGCGTAGCGCGGGCCTTCAACCGCCTGCTGGTGCAGCTCCAGGACTACCGCACCTCCACGCTGGCCCAACTGCTGGCCGAGCGCAACCGCATGGTTAGCCTAGTAAATAACTTGGATGAAGGCCTGCTGCTGGTGGACGAAAACCGCCGCCTGATTCTGGCTAACCCCGTGGCCCAGCAGCTCCTGGCCCTACCCCCCGAGCAGCTCGTAAACCGCCCCGCTGAGGAAATAGCCCAGCAAAACGACCTGTTCCGGGAGCTACTACGCCACCTGGATACGCCGGCGGCCCAGCGACCCACCGAAGCCGCCCCTGTCCTTACCCTGGCCCAGCACGATGAGGAAGCCTACTACCGCGTCAGTGTGAATGACGTGGTGAGCTTCAATGAGGCTCTGGATAAGATGGAGTTCGTGGGCTCCATTCTGACGCTGCGCAACGTGTCGGAGTACAAGAAGCTGGACCAGGCCAAGTCGAACTTTCTGGCTACGGTGTCGCATGAGCTGAAAACGCCTTTGTCGAGTATCAACTTCAGTTTGAAGCTGCTGCAAAACGGCAAGGTCGGGCCTGTGAATGAAGAGCAGCAGAACATTTTGGCCACCATCAAACAGGAAAACCAGCGCCTGCTGCGGCTGGTGGGGGAGCTGATTGACGTGTCGCGGCTAGAGTCGGGCAACATCCAGCTCAACTTCCAGGCGGCCCGCGTGACTGAGGTGGTGCAGTTTGCCGCCGCTACCATTCAGCTCCAGCTCCAGCCCAAGCAGCTCTCCCTCGACATCCAGATTACCGACACCCTACCCCCCGTGCGCGCCGACATCGAGAAAACCACCTGGGTGCTGCTCAACCTGCTGGCCAACGCCATCCGCTACTCCCCCGAGCAGGCGCAGATTCACATCCGGGCGGCCCTCACCACCGAGGCTCAGCCCCAGGTCCGCATCAGCGTGCAGGACCACGGTCCCGGCATTGCCCCGCAGTATCAGGAAAAAATCTTCCAGCGCTTCGTCCAGATTCCCAACCAGAGCGGCTACAAAGGCGGTTCCGGCCTGGGCCTAAGCATCGCCCGCGAGTTTATCGGCAGCCAGGGCGGACAGCTCTAGGTAGAAAGCGAGCTGGGCAGCGGCAGCACCTTCAGCTTCACGCTACCCGTGGCGGGGTGAGGTGCTCTGTCTCCTGTTATGAATTCCATCAACGACTGTCATTCCTCGCGGGGCCCGGAATGACAGCTACCTTAGCCTACCGGCTAAGGCACTACTTCCCGCTACTGCGCCAGGATTTCCAGCTGCCAGCGCAGCTCATCGGCCCGAATGGGGTAGGGAACTCCCTGCCGCAACGTCTGATGCACGTCCTCAAACAGGCCGGGGTAGTTGCCGCGCGGAGCGGCAAGTGTGGTCACGGTTTTCTCGCCGTTGCCGACTACCACGGTCAACTCGCCGGTGCTGGAATCTAGGCCGTAGGCGGCATCGGTGGGCAGCAGGCCCTGGTCGAGTTGGGTTTCCTGCCCGTCGGTGCGCTGTTTCTGAAAGGAGCCCAGCGTGCCGTGCAGCACGTAGGCCGGCACCGGGGCGGCCGTCAGCAGGCTGCCCGCCACAAATACGTTCAGGCCGCCGGGGTAGGCGAGGTGGAAGTGGAAGTAGTCGTTGACGCGGGAGCCGGGGCGGTGGCAGCTCAGGGTGTTGTGCACCCGCTCGGGCCGCCCGAACAAGCTCAGAGCCTGGTCCAGCACGTGCGGGCCCAGGTCAAAGCTCAGGCCGCTGCCGGGGGTAGCGGGGTCTTCCTTGAACACCTTGGCGTTGAGCGCCGCCTTGTACCGGTCGAAGCGGAAATGCACTTCGGTAATGCGGCCCAGCTGCCGGCTTTCCACTACCTCGCGCACCAGCTGAAAGTCACTGTCCCAGCGGCGGTTCTGGTAGGCCAGCAGGTGCAGGCCGCGCTCCTTCGCCAACGCCAGCAGCTCATCCAGCTCCGCGAGAGTGGTGGTTACCGGCTTTTCGATGAGTACGTGCTTGCTGGCCCGCAGGGCTTCGCGGGCCAGCTCGAAGTGGGTGCCGTTGGGCGTATTGATGATGACCAGCTCGATTTTAGGGTCGGCCAGCAGTTCGGCTACGCTGTCGTAACTGATAACGCCGGGGTAGAAGTCAGCTACTTGCTTACGGCTGCGTTCCACCACGGCCCGCAGCTGAAAGCCCGGGTGGGTAGCCACGAAAGGGGCGTGAAAAATGCGGCCCGACATGCCAAAGGCCAGCAGGCCGGTTTGAATAGGGTTGCTCATGGAAAGAGAGGTAGGAGGTAGCAGCACTACGGCAGTGCCCGCCAAAAAGCCGTAAACAGTACCGGCCGCTGGCGGCGGCCACAAACAAACGCACAAACCACCAAACCCCGATGCCCACCCTCGACCGTTTTTCCAGCCAGGCCGAACTCTACGCCCGCTACCGCATCGACTACCCCCCGGAGCTGTACCAGTGGCTGCTGCCCCAGGTGCCCGGGCGCCAGCGGGCCTGGGACTGCGCCACCGGCAACGGGCAGGTAGCCGTGGTGCTGGCCGGGCACTTTCAGCAGGTAGAAGCCACCGACCTTAGCGCCTCGCAGCTGGCCCAGGCCCCCGCCCGGGCCAACATCACCTACCAACCCTCAACCGCCGAGCACGCGCCCTTCCCCGCCAGTCACTTCGACCTGATAACCGTGGCCCAGGCCCTGCACTGGTTTGAGTTGGCGGCGTTTAACCAAGAGGTAAACCGGTTGCTGCGCCCCGGCGGGGTAGTGGCCGAGTGGGGTTACGGACTGGTGCAAGTAAGCCCGGAGCTGGACCCGCTGATTCGGGAGTTTTACGCCGGCACCATGCGGCCCTACTGGGACAACAACCGCTGGCACATCGACGACGAGTACGCCCGCCTGCCCTTTCCGTTTGCCGGGGTGCAGCAGGCCCGGTTCGCGGTGCATCGGCAGTGGTCGGCGGAGTGGTTTCTGAACTACCTGCGCACCTGGTCGAGCGTGGTGAAGTACGAGAAGCAGCACGGCCACGACCCCGTGCCGGGCATTGCCGACGAGCTAACCCAGCTGTGGGGCCCCGGCGAGCGGACCGTAGCGTTTCCGGTATTCGCGCGGCTGGGCCGCCGGGAGTAGGCGCACCCGGGCGGACGGGGGGGGGCGGAGCTGGCTGGGCGGCGGGCCGGAGGGCCCGGCACAGGAGCGGCCTTGGCTGACCGGCACTTTTATGCTATCTTCGCTGAGCCGCGCGGGCACAAGGCGCCGCGGTGTATATGCTATGCTACAAGGCCAACAGGAGCGCCAACGGGCGCTGCAAGCCTACGATATTCTCCATTCCGCCCGGGAAAAGTTATTCGATGATCTGGTAGAGCTAGCCGCCTATATTTTCAGCGTGCCCGTGGCGCGCATAGCCTTCGTGGGGGCGGCCGAGGTCTGGCACAAAGCCAGCGTGGGAATGCCGGCCCAGGAGTCGATGGGGCCCGAGCACACCCTGTGCTCCCGGGCGGTGCTGGCCGAAACGCCCGTGCTCGTCTTCCAAGACCTGCCCGCTGGGCAAGCTACCGCCGCCACCCGCGAGCGGCGGGTGCGCTTCTACGCCGGGGCTCCCGTGTGCACCACCCAGGGCCTGGCCATTGGCACGGTATGCTTGGCCGGCTACGAGCCCCGGCAGTTCAGCCCCGCCGAGCAGCAGGTGCTGCGCCAGCTCGCGGCCCTGGTGATGCAGGCCCTGGAAGCCCGCCAGGAAACCCGCACGAGGGCTGGTGAGCAGGCCTGGGAGCACCGGCGCGAAGCGGCCGAAGCGGCCCTGCACAATCAGATGGCCGTGGTGCGCTACCTCAAGGCCCGCGGCGCCGGGCAGGTGCCCGTGCCCCCCGACCTGCTGGAGCCCATTGCCAAGCGCCTGGAGGAAGTAGCCGAGGCGCTTCGTCAGCCCGCCCCCTAATCGGGCCCGCTCGAAGTTGGCTGCCACCGGGGGCCTGCTGCCCTGCCCGTCCGGGCGGGGCAGCGGGGGCGGCGCGCATTTTCGCGGCCTTGGGCGCGCCCGGCTATCTTGCGGGCTGATGTTCGTTTGCTTCTCCCCAATGACTCCCGTTACTACCCCTCCCCCGGCGGCGGATTCTGCCCCGCTACCCCTCAGCGGCCTGCGCGTGCTGGAATTGGCTTCCGTGCTGGCCGGGCCGCAGGTGGGGCAGTTTCTGGCCGAGTTAGGCGCCGAGGTACTGAAGATTGAAGCGCCGGCCGGCGACGTGACCCGCACCTGGCGCACCGCCGCCGAAGCTCCCGATACTACCGTTTCCGCGTACTTCAGCTGCGCCAACTGGGGCAAGCGCAGCCAGATCATCGACCTCGCTACCCCCGCCGGCCGCGCCGAAGTGCACCGCCTCGCCGCCTCCGCCGACCTCATCCTGGCCAGCTACAAGCCCGGCGACGCCGAGAAGCTGCAAGTGGATTACGCCACCCTGTCGGCCCTGAACCCGCGCCTGATTTACGGCCACATCACCGGCTACGGCCCCGAAGCGCACCGCGCCGGCTATGATGCCGTGCTGCAGGCCGAAACCGGCTTCATGCACCTGAATGCGCCCGGGCCGGGCCAGGAGCCTCAGAAGATGCCGGTGGCCCTCATCGACCTGCTCACCGCTCACCAGCTCAAAGAAGGACTACTCACGGCCCTGTACCAGCGCGAGCGAACCGGCCGGGGCGCCCTGGTGCAGGTGTCGCTCTGGGATAGTGCCCTGGCTTCTTTGGCCAACCAGGCGGCAACTTACCTTGTCACGGGCCACGACCCCCAGCCCTTGGGCTCGGGTCACCCCAGCATTGTGCCCTACGGCACCGTGTACACCGCCCAGGACGGGGTGCGTCTGCTGCTGGCCGTAGGCGCCGACCGCCAGTTTCAGCAGCTGTGCGCGGTGCTGGAGCGCCCTGAGTGGGCCACCGATGCGCGCTTTCACACCAACACTAGCCGGGTAGCCCACCGCGCCACCTTGGAGGAAATGCTGCGCCAGCGCATTGCCCAGGTGCCCGGCGCCGCGCTGCTGGCGGAGCTGGAGCGCCGGCTGGTGCCCGCCGGCGCCGTGCGCACGGTGGAGGAGGCCCTGCGCCACCCAGCGGCCGCCGCTATGCTCTTGCCCGCCACCCCGGAGTTTGCCCACCCAGGCCTGCGCACGGTGGCGTTCCGCAGCAACGCCTGGCCGGTGGCGGCCCACCTGCTGCCCCCACCCGCGCTGGATGGTGCGCCCGAGTAGCCAACCACTTTTTCCAGTGGAGCCTTCGGGAATACAGACGATTGGTAGCTAAGCAAAATCCGCCGGAGCGGTGCGGCGGGCCCGAATCTGCCTCCAGCGTAAACTCCTACCCCCGGCCTTTCCGTAAGTACGGGCTTATAAGGTTGCCATACGGGGCAGCCGTTTTTTCACCGCCGCGCCGGTTATTGCCGCCGCTGATTTGCTTTTTCATGGAAGATACGCCCCCTACCACGTCTGCTGCCGCGCCGCTCCGGCCCGAGGACGCCGCGCCCAGTGCTCCGCTAACCACCACGGGCTGTCCCAACTCCGACGGGCTGCCGACTCACGCGCCCGGCGAGCCGGGTCCTACCCCCGAAGACCGCCTCGACCAGATTTTCGAAGGCCTCAGGCAGAAGTCCTCGGTCAAGCAGGCTATCTACCGCAACACCCTGGCTACCTTCGACTTGCTGCGCAAGGTGTCGCAGGAGCTGGTGGTGGAGTTGAGCCGCAAGATCACGCCCGTCGATTCGACGGTGGTGATTGAGTACCGGCCGGTCAACGACATGGAGTTTCACATTCGCTTTTCCGGCGACCTGTTGGTATTCGTGCTGCACTCCAACATCGTCACCTTTCCCGAGGACTATGGCCCCATGGAAACCAAGTACGTGCAGGACGATTTCCGGCGCCGCTTCTTCGGGCACATCATGGCCTACAACTTTATGGCCGACAGCATCAAATACCAGCGCATGAACGACCCCGGCTATCTGGTAGGCCGCCTGCTGGTCAATATTGATAATCACTACTTCCTGGAGGGTGTGCAGCAGCTGGAGTTGCCCGATAATGATATGTCGGACAACCGCATTACGGCGGATGCACTCAAACTCTTCGTGGAAAGCGCCATGATTGCCGCCGTCAACAACGATTTGATTGCCCCGCCCCTCGACGACATCCAGAAAATCAGCGTGAAGCAGAAGCTGGAAAATCAGCAGGTCAGCCGTGCCCGCAAAGTCGGCTTCAGCTTCTCCCACGAGCAGCCCCACATTACCATCGACGGCCTGCCGTATTAAAAATCGTCATGGCGAGGAGGCACGACGAAGCCATCCGTCCTCTGCTTGTGACAAGCTCCGTAACGTGACAAGCCCCTGACGTATGGTAGCGTCAAGGGCTTGTCACGTTTCAGTGAGTGGCACGTTGGTCAGGAAGGATGGCGTCGTCCTGCGTCCTCGCCATGACAACAGGGCAAGGCTTGTCACGTTTCAGGGGGGTAACACGTTGGTCAGGAAGGATGGCGTCGTCGTGCCTCCTCGCCATGACACGCTTCCCCGCTTACCGTACCGAGTACCCGACCTTCTCGCGTACTTTATTGAGAATGGTAGTGCCGTAGGCCTGGGCTTTGCGGGCGCCTTCGGCCAGCTGGCGGTCAATTTCCGGCAGGTTGTTGATGTAGAAATTGAACTGTTCCCGCTCCTGCGCAAAACGGGTGCGGATCAGCTCGTAGAGGGCCGTTTTGGCGTGCCCGTAGCCGTAGCCGCCGCGCAGGTAGTTCTGGCGCATTTCTTCTACCTGCTGGGGTGAGGCCAGCAGGGAGTACAGCTTGAAGGTAGTATCGGTGTCGGGGTTTTTGGGCTCCTCCAGCGGGGTGCTGTCCGATACGATGCTGCGGATGGTTTTGAGCAGGGTCTTATCATCCACGAAAATGTCGATGATGTTGCCGTAGCTCTTGCTCATCTTCTGCCCATCGAGGCCCGGAATGGTCATCAGCTGCTCATCCACGCGGGCCTGGGGCAGCACGAAGGTTTCGCCGTAGCGGTTGTTGAAGGCCGAGGCAATGTCGCGGGTAATTTCCAGGTGCTGAATCTGGTCCTTGCCCACGGGCACGAACTCCGCGTCGTAGAGCAGAATATCGGCGGCCATGAGCACGGGGTAGGTAAACAGGCCCGCATTCACGTCGGAGAGGCGGTTGCTTTTATCCTTGAAGGAGTGTGCATTCGCCAGCATGGGGTAGGGCGTAAAGCACGAGAGGTACCAGGTCAGCTCCGTTACCTGCGGCACATCCGATTGGCGGTAGAACAGGTTCTTCTCGGTATCGAAACCGCAGGCCAGCCAGGCAGCCGCCACCGCGTAGGTGTTCTGGCGCAGCGTGTCGGCGTCGCGCACGGTAGTTAGGGAGTGCAGATCGGCAATAAACAGCAGCGACTCGTTGGCGCTCTGCTGCGACAGCTCAATGGCCGGAAGAATGGCGCCGAGCAAGTTGCCTAAGTGCGGGCGGCCCGTGCTCTGGATGCCGGTAAGGATGCGGGACATGAATCAGTTATGGGTTGTCAGTTGGGAGTTGTCAGGAACGGATATCGAGTTGACTGGCAACTGATAACTCGCAACTGGCAACTCAAAATTACACGCTACTATCAGCGGCGGCTTCCTGCTGTAGCTCTAGCGTTTCATCCTGGCCCAAATACCCATCAATGAGGTAGTGGGCCAGGTAAAGCAGGGGCGTGAGCAGGATAGCCGCCGCGAATTTATACCAGTAGTTGGTGTTTGCCACGCTCAGCACCTGCTCAAAGGTCCAGTTGCCAAACACGTAAAACGCCACAAACAACACCACGAAGGAATCGACGAGCTGGGAAATCAGCGTGGAGCCGGTGGCACGCAGCCACACGTAGCGCCCGCCCGCTACCCTCCTAAACCATTGAAACACCGAGGCATCCAGTACCTGCCCGATAATAAAGGCCGTAATAGAACCGATGATAATACCCAGGCCCTGGCGGAAAATGCTCTGGTAGGCAAACTCAATATCAAAGGCCCGCCCCTGGGTGTCTTTGCTATTGACATCGAGCCAGAACTGGGCGGGGGGTAGCTTGGTGGTGGCCAGAATCACGAGGAAAGCATACAGAATCAGGCCCACGGTGAGGAAGCTCACGCGCAGCACGCCCTGCCGCCCGAAATACTCGTTGATAATATCGGTGGTGATGAATACTACGGGCCAGATGATAACCCCCGCCGTGAGGTTGCCGGGCAAACCCAGCAGAGCATCCACCGAAAAAATCTTAACCCCGATTATTTCTGCCAGCAGCGCATTGACAATGAAAATGCCGCTAAGGACCAGGTAAAGCTGCTGTTTCTTTTGCGTAAACGAAGGGGCCATGAGAGGGGAGAAAACGGGTGCGGAGCGGAAAAGTGCTACCCCCAGCCGGGGGCGCAACCTCAAACCAGCAAGCAGGCGCCAGGGTTATTCGGCCACGCTTACGCTGAGGCCTTCCACGGCCAGCTCCGTCCACTCAAACATGGTCTTGGCCTCGGCCAGCAGGGGCTGCAGGTCGCGGTAGCGGCTGGAGAAGTGCCCGATGAGCAGGCGGTGCACCTCGGCGCGGCGGGCCAGCAGCCCGGCCTGGCGGGCCGTAGAGTGGTGCGTAACCAGGGCCCGGTCGCGCAGCTCCTCCAGAAAAGTAGCCTCGTGGTAGAGCAGATCCACGCCGCGCACCAAGTCGGCCAGGCTTTCGGTGTAGAGGGTATCGGAGCAGAAGGCGTAGCTGCGGGCGCGTTTGGGTTCCTGGGTTACCCGGGGGTTGTGCACCAGCAGCTGGCCTTGCTCGTCGCGCACATCGTCGCCGAGGGTGAGGGCGTTTAGCTGCTGGGGCGTGAGGCCGACGGGCAGCAGGTCGGGCAGCAGGCGGCGGCGCTTGGGCTTTTCCCGGAACAGGTAGCCGCAGCACGGAATGCGGTGGCGCATGGGCAGGGTATGCACCGTCAGGTTTTTATCCTCAAACACCTGGGCGTGCCGGGTGGTATCCACAGGCGTGAAATCCAGCTCGAAGCTCAGGTGGGTGTAGGAGTGCCGGAACTGGGCGGTGAGCACCTCATCGAGGCCGGGCGGGCCGAACAGGCGCAGGGGCTCGGTGCGGCCGTTGAGGTGCATGGTGCCCAGCAGCCCGAAAAGCCCGAAAAAATGGTCGCCGTGGAGGTGGCTGATGAAAATGGTCTGGATGCGCTGGTGCCGGATTTTGTGCTCCATCAGGCGGCGCTGGGTGCCTTCGCCACAATCAATGAGATAGGGCGTGCCGGCCACCGTCAGGACCTGCGCCGTGTGGTGGCGGTCCAGGAACGGGGTGGCGGAGGCACTGCCCAGAATTTTCAGCTCAAACTCCAAAATCAGCTGTTAGCTGTCAGCGGGGGGCCGGCAGCCGGATTAGTGAAAGAAAGGCGGCAGGCGGCCCGAAGTGTCGGCTGCCGGAAAAAGAAAAAGCTGCTGGCCGGTAGCTATTAGCCCGAAAACTAACCGCTAACAGCCAACAGCCAACAGCTCAAAAAAAGCTTATTCTTTGCTGGTCAGGTCCCGCTCGATGGCGTGCAGAAAAATGCGGTCAATGCCTTCCTCCACGGTGGGCAGAATGTGCAGTACCGACTCCAGCTTGCTGATGGTGATGAGCTTCATCACGTGGTCTTGCAGGCCGGTGAGTACAAGCAGACCGCCGGTAGAGTTGCACAAGCGGTTGGCAATCAGGATGGAGCTCAGCCCCGACGAATCGGTGTATTTTACGTTGCTCAGGTCCAGAATCAGGTTGTTGATGCCTTCGGCATTCAGCTTCACGAACTCCGATTTCAGATCCGGCGCAACAGTCGTGTCGAGCTTTTTCTCGTCAATCGTGATAATCGTGTAGGTCTCTTTTTTATCTATTGAGTACTTCATACCGCAGGTCGTTCGGTGGTTATGGGAGTTGCGAAGGTAACAAAAAAACTATTTGGGCGTGAGTTGGCAATGAAGGATGCAAAAACTGCGGTAGAGCTGTCTTAAAGCCGCTTTTGCGGAGCTACGCTGAAGGTCAGGGTGGTCCAGGTGCTTAGCCAGTCGGCGGCCTGGCCCGCGGGAGCGGCTACCATCCGAACGGAACTGACAAGGTACTCACCCGGCCCGGATATACGAAACAGCACCCGGCCGTTTTGGTTACTGCGCAGCGTACTTACTAAGGCCCGCGCGGTAGCAGGGCGCTGCCACAAGCGCACCGGCTGCCCGGCTACGGGCCGCCCATTGGAGAGCACCCGTACGGTCAGGCTACCGCCAACGGGCAGAGTGGCAGGGTTTTGCTCAGGCACCAGTTCCAGGGGCAGCCCCACGGCGCGGCTCCAGGCCCGGGCCGTATCGGTGGGGGTAGGGGTGCCCACCTGAATCAGGGTTTTGGCGCAGCGGCGGTAGGCTTCGCGGCCGGGCTGTGTTTGTTGGCCCCGCTGCTGGCGCAGGGCCAGCACGTAATCCAGCTGCTCAGCTTGCAGGTAGGCCGTAAAATCGGGGGCTGGGAGGGTGGTGAAGGCCTCGGTGGTAGCCAGGGCCACCAGGTGGGTGCCCGGCTGCCGCAGCGTGAGAGTGGTAGCCAGCGTATCGGTGGCGGTAGCCAGGGGCAGCAGGTTGGCTGGCGCGGCTCCCGGGGCCAGGTGCACCAAGTGAGTTACGCGGCTGCTTTTGCCCGCCCACGTCTCGCCCCGGAAGTTCTGGCCCACCAGACGCCGCAGGTGCACGGCTGTGCCGGGCGGCACGAAAAAACGGGCCGGCTCCAGCCAGAACTCGCGGGCCAGCGCGGTGCCTGCCAACAAGCTGATAGCGGCAAAGAGCAGCAGCGGATAGATGGTATAAGGTTTACTCATAGCATGATAGGTAGGCGAGGGGGAGGGGCAACGGGTGAGCTACCGGGCTCAGGTAACAAAATTATGGCCGAGCTCAACATTTTGGCAGACCTGTTGGTCTTGTCGATATCTGTTTAATGTTTCACTCAAAAAAGTTAAACAAAATGCGTAATTCTTTCAGAAGTATGTCGTTTTTGCGCGTGCTGGCTTTGTGGCTGTGCGGCGCCGTTACCGTGGGACTGGCTTCCTGCGACGACGATGATGACACCATGACCGGCAGCGGGGCGCAGAACATCGTGCAAGTAGCCCAGGGCAACCCGGCCTTCAGCACGCTGGTGGCGGCCGTCACGAAGGCCGATTTGGGAACTACGCTTACCGGTACTGGCCCGTTCACGGTGTTCGCGCCCACTAATGATGCCTTTGCCAAGCTGCCGGCCCCGTTTAACAGCGCCGCCAACATCACGGCCATTACCGATCAGAACCAGATTAGCCAGCTGCGCGGCATTTTACTCTACCACGTAGTAGGGGCCGATATTTCCGCCGCCAGCATCCCGAACGGCGCCAGCACCCGCACCACAGCCCGCCCGGCCACCACGGTAGGCGGCGCTGCCATCAACGATAATACCCTGTACCTGACCAAAAACAGCACGGGCGTATTCATCAACGGCAACACCCGCGTGGTTACGGCCGACGTGGACGCCAGCAACGGCACCATCCATGCCATCGACAACGTGCTGATGCCACCCACCCAGACTATTGCCGCTTTGGTAACGGCCCGGGCTACTGCCTCTTCTGCTCCTGAGTTCACGCTGCTGCTCCAGGCCCTGCAGCGCCCCGCCGCGGCCGCCGTGCTGACGGCCGCTGCCAATGCCAGCGCCAACGTAACGGTATTCGCTCCCACCGATGCTGCTTTCCGCGCCCTTTTGGGCTCAAATCAACTCAGCTCAGTTTCCGATGCGGATCTGGTAGCTATCCTGTCGCGCCACGTAATTGCTACGGGCCGCGTGTTCTCCTCTGATTTGGCTGCTGGCAGCGTCACGACGCTGGGTGGCCCCGTAACCATAGCTTCAACTGGTAGCAGCTTCACGGTACGCGGCGGCTCGGGCACGGCGGCCAATATTACCACGGCCAACCTGCTGGCTACCAACGGGGTAGTGCACGTCATCGACCAAGTGATTCGTCCCTAGGCGGCGCCCTGCCTTCTCCGGTTTAAGAAAACTCGCAACACAGAAAAGCCCGGCTCTCTTTAGAGGGCCGGGCTTTTCTGTGTTCTATCAGCAGCCAGGTGTTACTGCCGTTCCAGGGCCAGCTGGTAGGCGCGGTCGTAGTGTACGCGCAGGTTTTTCCAGTCGAACAGCTCGGCGGAGCTTTCCACGTTGTTGCGCTGCATAATTCGCTCGCGGCGGTTGAGCTGCACGAATTGCCAGAGCATGTCGGTGAGCTCCTCGGCGGCCTCATCGAAGCTCTTTTCCTGGCGCTGCACCACAAAAATACCTTTGTCCTCGTGCTGGGGCACGGTTTGCATTACGTAGTCGCCGAAGCCAGAGAGGTCGGAGGTGATGGCCGGTACGCCGCGGGCCACGCACTCCAGCGGAGTGTAGCCCCAGGGCTCGTAGTAGCTCGGGAAAATGCCCAGGTGGCAGCCCCGCACAAACTGCCCGTATTCCATGCCAAACAGGGGCGAAGTAGGCGACACGAAATCAGGGTGATACACGATTTTCACCCGGTCGTGCTTGTTGTTGACCAGGTTGGCGCGGCGCAGGAAGTTCAGGATGTCGTCGCCGGCATCATCCACGAGGTTGTGGGTGATGACGGGGGGTAGGGTGCTGGTTTTCCAGCTCTGCAGGGTGCGGCGGTAGCGCAGCTTCCAGTAGTCGTCCACCAAGGCATCGAGGTCGGGCAGGCGGTAGTCGGTGCTGGCGGAGGCGGCGTAGAACAGCCGTTCGCCCACCTGCCGCTCAATGGCCTCGCAGGTAGCGTGCACCTCGTCGAGCACGGCCCGGCTCTGCAGAACCTGGGGGTTGATGCTGTGGAAAGGCCGCTTCGTGATAAAGAACATGACCACCTGCCCCTCCAGGCCGCTTTGCTGCAGGCGGTAGTTAAGGCGGGCCAGGGCCTCCAGGGTCAGGTCGAAACCTTTGTTGTGGTACTCGTAGCGCCCGCTCGTGAACAGATACAGCGTGTTATCCAGATCAAAAGAGTAGCTCTGGAAAAAGTGCGCCATCACGAACTCGTGAATCTTGGTTTTGTACTGCTGGTGCAGGTTCTGGAACTCATGCAGGGCCACAAACCGCTCAATATTAAGGCCGTTGGGCAGCACCGCATCCGGAATCCGGTCGAGCAGATAAATACACTCCCGCACCGTCAGCTCGCTCACGGTGGTAAATACGTGAGAGCCGTGTGCGGCGGCCCGCTCCATAGTTACGGCCGGCTCAATGTTGAAGTGCCGGGCCTCCGCGTTCCAGTCCACCTGCATGAGGTGGTCGTAGAAGTTGGGGTCGTTCATGGCCAGGTAGCGGCCCAGCAGGGTGGCGTGGGTAGTAAACACCAGGTGCACTGGCACTTGGTCGCGGCGCAGGCCCGGAATGGCTACCCCCGTCATCCACTCATGAAAGTGGGCTACCAGCCGCTGGGGCGGCACTACTTCCTGGGCCAGAATAGCCAGGAACGTTTTCGCCAACTCACCGAAAGCCACTACCTGGTGGAGCAGGTCGTCGTGGTCGGGGGTAGGAATGTGATGATGCTGCCAGAGGTCGGCCTTGATCTGGCCCAGGCGGGGGTAGGCCTGAAAGGGGTTGATGAGTACCACGCGGGGCCGGCCGGTTACCAGCCAAATGCCCATGCATACATCGTAACCCTGCTGGCGCATCTGGCGCACGGCCCCGGCAAACGGGTCGTCGAGGGCGGCCATTTGCTGGTCGTCGAAGGGCTCAAACTCGCCCTGGGCCTGATTGGCGAAGTAGGGGCCCAGCAGGCAGTATCGGTCGTCCCAGCCCTGCACGGTGGCAGGTACTTTGCTGCGAATAACGGTGTAGATGCCGCCTACCTGATTGCACACCTCCCAGGCTACTTCTACCAGCAGCGCATCGGGGGCAATCGGGACGGGGGTAGGAACGGGAACTTGCATACGGTGGGAATTGGGCGAGAGGGAGCAAGATAGGTTTCCGGGTGGGTTTGGCTAGCCTATTCCTACGCGAGAAGCAAAAAAATGTGGGGTTTGGCCGCGCAATCTGCCTTTTATGGGCAAAGTGTGCGGCCAAACCCCACGGGGTAGCGGGCCAAAGCAGGTTTATTCCGGCTCCTGCGAGATAATCAGTACCGAGTACGGGGCCAGCCCGAAGGTGCCGTGAAAAGGCTGATCATCGTACACGCCGTCTTCGGCCTGGGTGTCTATGCTTTCGAAGTTGCCAAACTCCTGGTCGTAGCCTTCCCAGTCGGAGTTGAAGCGCACGCGCCAGTGGCCACCGCGGGGCAGGCCAATGGTGTAGGCCGGGTGGGCGCGGTCGGCGAAGTTGCAGAGCACCACGGTGGTGTCGCCGGGGCCGCCCTGGTCGCGGCGGATAAAGGCCAGAATCTTGTCGTCGTTGTTGAGGTGGGAAATATCCACGCTCTGGCCCAATAGGCCGCGGGTGTGGCCGCTCAGGTTGCGCCGCAGCCCGATCAGGTCTTGGTAGAGGCGCACCAGGCCGGCGTGGGTTTCAGCCCGACTCCAATCCAGGGGCTGGTCGTCGGAGAAGGAGCCATCGGCGAGCATGGTCTGGCCCTGAAAAATCATCGGGATGCCCGGCACCGTGAAGACGAGGGCCGCGCCCAGCGTCGAGCGTTTCTTCGGAAACCAGGAAGCCGCGTTGCCGGGCATGATTTCTTCCGTTACGCGGGCTTTGCCGTTGGCTACCTCATCGTGCGACTCGGTGTAGATGACGCGCTGAAAGGCGTCGCCGTTGTACACGTTGCGGATGGCCTGGGCCACGGCTTCCATGTTGCGGTCGGCGTCTTCGGGGGTAACCAGGGCATCCCGAATGGGATAGACGAAGCCGGCATCCCACTGGGCCGAGAAGCCCTGCCCATCGTGTTCCGGAGCGCGGGTAATGTATTCGTTACCCAGCAGGTCTTCGGCAATGGTGATTTTCCAGGGCATGGTGGCCCTGATTTCCTCATTGATCCAACGCATCAGGCTCCAGCCCTCGGGTAGGTCGCGGGAAGCATCAGAGGTGCCATCTACGTTGCGGATGTGGGCAATGGCGTCGCAGCGCAGGCCATCCACGCGGTATTCTTCCAGCCACATCAGGGCATTGTCGCGGATGTAGCGGCGCACGGCGTCGCGGCCGTAGTCGGGGCGGTTGTGGCCCCAGGGAGTTTCGGCGCGCCAGTCGTTGTAGAAGTAGATGCCGCCGCCGTCATTTTCGCTCCAGCCATCAAACTGCCAGAGGTCCAGGTCGCCGGGCCCGAAGTGGTTGTACACCACGTCCAGAATAACGGCAATGCCCCGGCGGTGGGCCGCTTTGATAAACTCCTTGAACGCCATGGCCCCGCCGTAATCGGTTTCAATGGCGAAGGGGTGGGCCGGGTTGTAGCCCCAGGAAAGGCTGCCCGGAAACTCGGTGGCCGGCATAATCTCCACGGCGTTGATGCCCAGGTTTTCCAGGTAGTCGAGCTTCTCGATGGCGTCGTAGAAATTGCCGGGGCGGGTAGGATCGGGGGCGTGGAAGGTGCCCACGTGCAGCTCATAAATCACCAGCTCATTCCAGGCCGGCATCTGAAACTGGTCGTCTTCCCACTCAAATGTGGGATCGGGCACCACCGAGTTGCCGGCCGAGTGCGTGACTTCGCGGGCGTAGGGGTCGTTGCGTTGCAGCTCGCCGGTGGGGGTAGCGAGGTGGAATTTGTACTCAGTGCCGGGGCCCAGGTCGGGGAAGTCGGCTGCCCAGTAGCCGTCGGCTTCAAGGGTGAGCGGGTGGGTAGTAGAATCCCAGTCGTTGAAGGGCCCGACCAGGGCTACGGCGGTGGCGGCCGGAGCCCATACGCGGAACGTAGTACCGTTTTCGTGCGGAAGCGCGCCCATGCCGGCTTGCAGCACAGGAGCAGAAGGGGAGTCAGTTGCAGGCATTGGTTGTCGGTAGAAAAGAGCAGGAAGCTCCACAACCGCTCATACTGCCTGCGCCGGGGTTAGGTTGTTGCAGCCCGGGCAGGAGCCTGATTCTTAAATAGTAAACGGTAATTGCGGAAGTAAGGAAATATGCGGTGCTTAGGCTCATGGATACTGCTACCCACCCCGGCCCCGTAACTCTCTACACCACCCGCCGCGCCCGTGTTGAGCGGGCCAAAGGTCTGGCCCACATCGTACCCGCGCTGGTGCTGGTCAGCGGGGCCGCCGGCGTGCTGGCCGGCAACGAGCCGTTCACGCTCCTGACGGGCCTGGAGCTGTTGGTAGGGGTGGCCTACGTGGGGCTGCTGTGGCAAGAGCTGCGCCACCTGAAGCAGCAGCCGGAACACCACAGCCGGGTAGCGTGGCTGGAGGTGGCGGCGGCCGGCATTCTGGCTCTGGAAGGCTACCACATCTGGCACCGGCATCATGAGGCAGAAGCTCTGACGGGGGTGCACCGGATGCACGTGCTGCCGTGGCTCTACGCGGCCCTGGCGGTCTGGTACGTGGGCCTGGCCTTCGGCATAGGTCGAATTTATGAGCGGCGCTACCTGCACCTCCACCCGGAAGGGTTCCGGGGGCGGCTCGGGCTTTTTCAGAAGTCGTTTGCCTACACCTGGGCTGAGGTAGCCGCCGCTCAGGCCACCGGTGAGACAGATGTGGTAGTACGCCGCCCCGACGGGCAGCAGGAGTGCCTGTCATTCGCGGGCCTGCACAACGGCCCCACTCACCGCGCCAAGCTGCTGGCCCACATTGCTCAGCACCAGGCACCAGGGGCGGCTACCGCCTAAAGCGGGCTACTGCTGGGCGGCCGCCTCCGTAACGGCCGCCGCCCAGCGGTGGTGCTGGCAGCGGGGGCAGGCGTGCGCCGGCTCCTGGGGGCTGCGCTCCAGCTGGCCGCAGCGCCGGCAGGCAAATGTGTCCGGGCTTCGTTTCTGCTCCTGCAGGTACTCCTCGTCCCAGTCCGGGATAAGCGTGAGGCCGGGCTGGGGCAGGTCTTGCAGCAGCAGCGTGAACTTACCGTTGGCTTCCATGTAGAGGCGCTTTACCTGGCCCAGATGCTCGATGCTTTCGGAGCGGAGCTTGGCAAACAGGCGCTCCTGGGGCAGCACCACTTCCTCCATTGCATCGAGGTTTAAGCGGCCGTCTTCCACCAGCATGGCAATGTCGTCCTGGGTTGCTTGCTCAAACTTTTTGCTTTTGAGCGTACGGGCGGCAATGTAGCGCTGGCCCAGAACAATAACCACAGCAATAACCAGGGGCGGCACCAGGCCCCGGTCGGGAGCCTGAATGGGCACCCCAATGGCGGCGGCCAACGACGAGAGGGCGGCCATTTCGTTGCGGCTGAGCTGAGCGCCCATGCGCTTGCCCATCAGGCGCATGGACACCAGCAGCAGAAAGTAGAAAAAGATACCCCGCAGGAAGGTTTCCAGCAGAAAGCTCCACGGCACGTCGCCCAGAAAGAAGCGGAGCGGCTCAAACAAGTGAAAGTCCTCGGGTTTCATAAAACGGATGGCAAGACACGAATACGTTCCGGTAAGCATTGCCGGGTTAACAGGGGTAGGGCAGGAGCTTACCGCACGGCCATCACCCACTCGGCGTGGCCGCAGCTGGGGCAGCGGTTGCCGGCGTGGTCGGTGGGAGTAGCCAGGTAGCCGCAGTAGTTGCAGACTTTCTGATCGGGTGCTTTTTGCTGGGCCTCGCGGAGCTTTTCGTCTTTTTCCGGCAGTACCGAGAGGCCAGGGCCCGGCTTCCGGCGCTTATAAATGCTGAACAGCCCATCGGCCTCCATGTACACCCGCTTTACTTCGCCGAGGTGGGTGATTTTTTTGTCGCGCAGCTGGGCGTAGAGCTGCTCATGCGACACCCGCTCGGCCCGGAGCGTATCCATCAGCAGCACCCCGTCTTTGGCCAGAATGGTCACGTCGCCCTGCAGGGTTAGCTCTACCTTGCGCCGCCGAAGGGCCCACCAGTTCAGGCCGCGCTGCAGAAACAGCACCACCAGCAGCAGCACCACGGCTGGCAGCAAACCCCGGTTCGGAATCTGCATGGGTACGGCCACAATAGCCCCCAGCATCACCATCACGGCCAGCTCCGTAATGGTCAGCTGGGAGTTCATGCGCTTGCCCATTAGGCGCAGTACCAGCAGAAAAATGAAGTAGATGAGCAAGGTGCGAACCAGCACTTCCACGGCAAACTCGGCCGGCGCGTCGCCAAACAAAATGCGCTTCCAGTCGCCGAGGTGGATGTCTTCTTTCTTCATAAATCTGCCGGAGCCTTATCTGTACTATTAAACAGAAGCTAATGCCAAGAGCCCCAGATAGCTGAAGCGGTTCAGCCCTGCTGAACGAAGAGCAAAGACTGGTAGTTATACTGAAAAGCCAGAAATTGCCACCGTATAAGCTCGGTACAATGCGTAGCAGGAGGCTTGCCCGAACCCCCGGCTGCCTGGTTGTCATTGCGTATCGGCCTGCTATTTCGCCGCCCCCGGCGCGGGGCGGGCTGCCGGCTTCCGTTTGATTTTAGTACCCTACGTTTCCTACCTCGTGCCCCGACCCAAACCTGTTATTTACGGCTTGTATCCCTGGACTACGGAATACGGCTTCAGCTACGTGCACCCGGCCAACCGCCGCTCGTTTGAGTGGCTGGAGCCGCTGGGCAAAGTCTTCGAGAAGATTGATGAAACCGATGACTGGATTTCGCTGCGCTACGATGAGCAGCAGTTTAAAGTCAGCCGGGAGCTGTTCCGGGAGCTGTACGTGAAGCCGCCCTTCAGCTTCGGCGACGTGGTAGGCGAGGTGCAGCCCGAGCCGGGCCGCGCCCCTCACCAGGGCCTCATTTCCGACGTGTTCTACGATGAAGGCGCGGATACTTTCCGCTTTCAATTGGTAGAGAGAAAGCGCAAAGTGAAGCGCATTTTTGAGGCCGACGAGCTGCGGCTGGCCTGAGGGGAGCAGGAGTGAGGTGATAAGCACCAAGGCCTGTCATCCTGAGCCTAAGCGAAGGACCTCTATTTCTGGCTAATTAAAAATGTTAGTTTCTGTAGAGGTCCTTCGCTTAGGCTCGGGATGACAGGCGTTTGTAGCCGCCGCTCTGCCGCTTAAATTCCCACCGCTATACCCACTACCACGGCTACCACCGCCAAGGCTAGCAGGAGCAGGTATAAGGGAAAAACGAATTTCCACCACTCGTCAAAACGCACTCCGCAGGCCGCCACAATAGCCATAAGAGCGCCGTTGGTAGGGGTAATCAGCTCGCAAAGGCCGGCCCCGTACTGGTAGGCCAGCACCGTTACCTGGCGGGAAAGCCCAATCAGGTCGGAGAGGGGCACCAGCAAGGGCATGGTCAATACGGCCTGCCCGCTCACGCTGGGCACGGGCAGGTGCAGGGCCGTGTGTACGCCCATCATGCCCAGGGCGGCCGTCCAGGCGGGCAGCCCGGCCAGCGGCGCCGACATGCTGTTGACAATGGTATCCACAATCTGACCTTGCTCCAGCACCACGAAAATGGCCCGGGCAAACCCAATGAGCAGGGCCGAAAAAGCAATGTCGCGGAAGCCGGCAATGAAGCCCTCGGCGGTGCCCGTGAGGCCCAGCCCGCCCGCCAGCCCGGCTACTACCCCCAGGGTAAAGAACAAGGCCGCCATCTGCTCAAACTCCCAGCCCAGCTCCAGCACTCCGTAGGCAAAGAAGGCAAACCCGCCGAACAGCAGGGCCAGTACCACCCCGTGGTTACGGCCTGGGGCCAGTGCGCCGGGGTCGGCGGTTTCGGCGGTGGCGGGGGGTAGGCGGTGACGCAGGGCATAGCGCACGGTGCCGGCTATCCAGATAGCCAAGGCCAGCACGAGAAATACCAACCGAAACCCGCCACCCGAGAGCAAAGGCAGCTGAGCTAGTTTCTGGGCAATGCCCACCTGAAACGGATTGAGGGGACTAAACGCCGCGCCCACCGCCGCCGAGCCAATGCTGACCGCTGCAGCCGTAACGGTGGGGTAGCCAATGCGGCGCATCAGAATCAGGAGCACCGGCACCAGGGGCACAATTTCTTCCTGCATGTTTTCCAGGGCGCCCATGGTGGCAAACAGCACCGAAATGATGGGAATCACGACGGCCTCGCGGCCCTGAAACTTCTCCAGCAGCCAGTCGACGCCGCGGCGTAGGGCCCCGGTTAGGTCCACCACGGTAAAGGCCCCGCCGGCCAGAAACACCAGAAAAATCACGGAGGCCGCGTCCACCAGACCTTTCGGAATATCTACCAGGGCTTGCAGGGGGCTGACGGGGGTAGGGGCCACGCGGTGGTAGGAGCCAGCTACCACTACCGCCCGGCCGGTGGCGGCATCAGTGTGGCGGTCGAACACCCCGGCCGGCAGCACGTAGCTCAGCAAACAGGCCAGCAAAATAAACCCCACCAGTAATACCAGCGGATGCGGAAAGCGAATCGTTTTCATCCCGCGAAGATGGGGGTTATTTTAGGTGAGGAGGTGATGAGGAGAGGAGGTGATGAGGTAAGTGGACTGGCGGCAGACTTCTGGCCGGAGGCCAGGCGTCTGCCCGCCGGGAAATGGGGCAAGTCTCCCGACTTGCGGCCGCCGCAGGCGGCCATCCCGCGTCTGCGCCATCTGCGCCGCGTGGAGCTGCCTACCCTCATCCTACTCTTAAACCTGTTTACGCCTGCCGGTACGCTTCTCGGACGAGCAAAGCCTGTAGCGGCACGAAGCAAGTGTTTCGGAGGCTTTTGGAGGTGGGCCGGGGTAGAGTTGACTTTACGACGACAGGAACGAAGGCATAAGATGGTGCCACTATTCCAATTTTAATGTTCCGCTAACCACGCGGCGCAGATGGCGCAGACGCAGGATGGCCGCCTGCGGCGGCCGCAAGTCGGGAGACTTGCCCGATTTGCCGGCGGGCAGACGCCTGGCCTCCGGCCAGAAGTCTGCCGCCAGTCCACTTACCTCCTCACCTCCTTTCCTCCTCACTTTCATATACCCGGAACCCGGCGGTTGTATCTTAGGGTTTTGGGGCTGCTGATGAAGTACACCGAGTTCAAGCAATTACACATGTACCGCCAGGCCGAGCATCTGCGTCGGCATGGGCACCTGCTGGCCGAGCGGCGGCAGGACAGCTTCCGGCTGCGCCTGTTCGCGGCCGGTGATTTTTACGCCGAAGAGTGGTGCGAATGGGGCGAGGAGCGCATCCTGTTTATTCACTTGTTTCAGCACGCCGCCGGCCTGCACGAGTATCTGGAAGGTATTCGGCTGCCGGAGGAGTTTTAGGTAAAGAAGGGTAGTAAATCAGCGAGAAAGCGCAACCGAAAGCCGCTACTTTTGCCGGTAGTGCGGCCTGCGCCCCAGAGGCGGCCCGTTTTGTTAGCTAGCCCCTGCTCAATTACTACCTACTACCCGATGCGTCAACTGCTACGCAGCCTTATTCTGCTACTACTCGTGGCCGGCTCCGGCCGGCACGCAATAGCCCAAACCACCCTCCCCGATTCGTTGCAGACCGTTGCGCGCGAGGTGCAAACGCGCCTGCAGCAGCGCTCCAGCGACCTGGTGCGGGTGGTGCAGGTGCGCGAAATGCTGCGCGAGCAAGTGCGCGGCGGCAATGTGCGGGCCATTCCGCGCCTGCTGGCCTACCTGCGCCACAGCACCCAAGATACTACCGTAGCCCTGCGCCCCTACGAGGAATGGGCCCTGCTGACCGCCGCCGGCGACGTGTACACCCTCTCGGAAAAGCTGCGCCGCTTTGGAGTGTCCGGTAGCACGCCCCAGCAGGAGCGGCGCTACCAGGGCCTACCCCAGGACCAGCTCTTCGACCTGGCTGCCCAGCGGGTAGCCCAGCGTCAGGATACCATTCGGGGCATCATCAGCCAGGCGCATTTTCTGCCCGAGGACTCCACCTTTCTGCACTTGTTTCTCGATTTGCTGGTGCCCCTCAACAACCCGGACCCTGCCCTGGCTAAAACCCGGCAAGCCTCGGTACAGTCCTTCCTCAGGCAGTACCCCGATTCGGAATATGCGTATTTCGTGCGGCAATTCGCGCAGCCGGAGTACACCACCGGCCGCTTTTCCTACGGGCTCGATTTTCACTCGGGCAGCGGCATTCTGCTCGGTAATCTGCCCACCTACTTCCGGCACGGGGCCAACTTCGGGGTAGGGTTTGAGTTCGGCTACGACCGGTACCAGCTCTACCTGCGCGACTACATTGGCATGGGCCGCGTGCGGCAGCCGCTGGACTACCGGGGCAACTGGCGCGAAGGGTTGAAAGTCAACTATATCGTGCCCGAGGCCTCGGTGGGCTACCGCCTGGTTGATAAACCCTGGCTGCGCCTAACGCCCTTCGTGGGTATTTCCGGCCTGCTGATTGGGCCCGCCAGCGCCAAAAAGGATGACCCCGATGCCGACCTGGACCTCACGTTCCGCAACCCGTTCACCGCCGGCCTCAACCTCGATGTACCCCTCTGGAAAACCCAGGGCCCCGGCGAGGTAGGTAGCTGGCTGCTGAAGCTGCGCGCCGGCGTGCGCCAGGGCCCGGCCCGCCACGATGCCGACTTGAAAGGCGGCATTATTTACCTTGATCTGGGCATCGGCGGCTTCGGGCGGCGTGTGCGGCCGCGCACGCCCTGAGGTAAGAGGGGGTAGGCGCGGTGCGTATAGATGAATATCTATATTCAGGATATGAAACCTTCCCGGCAGCTGCCTCTGCTACTCTTCCTGCTGAAAGCCGTCAGCAGCTACCTCCTGGCCAGCCGTGCCTACGAACTTCACCGCGACGAGTACCTCTACCTCAACTACGGGCAGCATCTGGCCTGGGGCTACCTGGAAGTACCGCCCCTGACGGCCCTGCAAAGCTGGGTTACGCTGGCCCTGGGCGGGGGCTGGTTTTGGGTGAAGTTCTGGCCTATTCTGTGGGGTAGCCTGACGGTGTACGTGGTAGCGCGGGCGGTACAGCGGCTCGGGGGCGGGGCGTGGGCAGTGCTGGCGGCTGGCCTCTGCTACCTGGTCAGTGCCTATGCCCGGCTTAACTTTCTGTTTCAGCCCAACTCGTTCGAGGTTTTCGCCTTTACGCTGGCCTGCTACCTGCTGATCTGCTACCAGCAGGAGGCCCGGCCGCGCTACCTCTATATGCTGGGGGTAGGGTTGGGACTGGCCCTGCTGAACAAGTATTCGGCCCTGTTTTTTATTGCGGCGCTGGGAGTAGGACTGCTGCTGACGCCCGCACGGCGGGTGCTGGCTACCCGCGCCTTCTGGCTGAGTGCTGCCCTGGGGTTGGGCTTATGGCTGCCCAACCTGCTCTGGCAGCTGCGCCACGGCATCCCGTTCCGGCACCACATGCAGCTCCTGCACGATACCCAGCTAGTCAACGTATCGGGGGCCGATTTCTGGCAGGACCAACTGGTGACGTGTCTGCCGGCCCTGTGGCTGTGGGTGCCGGGCCTGCTGGCGTTGCTGCTCAGCCAGGCCCTGCGGCCCTACCGGGTGGTAGGCCTGATCTACTGCGGCGGGCTGCTGATTCTGACGGTGCTGCACGGCAAAAGCTACTACGCCCTCGGCTACTACCCCATTCTGTTCGCGGCGGGGGCCGTGTGGTGGGAAAGGCAGCTAAGCCGCCGGCCCCGCGCGGGCCGGGTACTACGGCCACTGCTGCTGCTGTTGCCGCTGGCGGTGAGCGTGCCGGTGTACCCGCTGCTGTTCACGCTCAACCCGCCCGCCCGCATGCTAGAGGTAGGGCAGCGCTACCGCAGCATGGGCGTGCTGCGCTGGGAAGATGGCCAGGACCACCCGCTCCCCCAGGACTACGCCGATATGCTGGGCTGGCAGGAAATGGCTGATAAAACCTGGCATGCCTACCAGGCCCTGCCCGCCGCTACCCGCGCCCAAACCCTTATCCTGACGGCCAACTACGGGCAGGCCGGGGCCATCAACTACTTTAACCGCCACCGCGCTATGCCCGCCGCCCACAGCTTCAATGGCAGCTACCTGTTCTGGTTTCCGGATTCCACGGCGCGAAGCTGGCAGCATATCCTGATAGTGGATGATGAGCCCGACGAGAATTTGAATGCCCGCTTCCAGCAGGTGCACCGGGCCGGCGAAGTGCAAAACCCCTACGCCCGCGAAAAAGGTACGCTCATCACCGTCGGCTCCGGCCCCGATGAGGCCATTCTGCAACAGATCAACCAGGAGCACCGGCAGGCCCTGGCGCAGTGGGGCAAGTTCGGAGGTCTGTAAAATCGGTACCAAAGGCACGCTAGGTAATGTCTAGTTGAGAGAGACATCATTCAGCGTGCCTGCCTTAAGCGTCATTCCGAGCTTGTCGAGGAATCCTGCGTGCTGACGCCCGGAGTAGCATTACAACATCAGCACGCGAGATGTCTCGACAAGCTCAGAATGACACGTTCTTTTGACTGGATAGTGACAAGCGCACCTGTTCCAGCAAACCCTCTGAAAACCAAAACCGGCCCCATCAGCAAAATAGCTGCTGACGGAGCCGGTCTTAGGGTTGAACAACTATCTAAGGTTACTGAGGCTGCGCGAACCGCTGACCAAAAAAGTCGCCGGGGTTCCAGGTGGGGCGCTGGGGATTCTGGGCCACCAGGTAGCCGATGAGGAAGTTCAGCTGCACGTACTTCTTGCCGGCTTCAAAGTCGAAGGTGCCGTTGATGTCGTCCTGGGGTTTGTGGTAGGTGAGGGCCCGCCACTTCTGCACCTGCTCGCTGAGGTTGTTTTTGCCATCGGGGGTGCGGTTGCCGTATTTGATGTGCAGGGCCGGAATGCCCTGAGCCACGAAGCTGTACTGGTCGGAGCGGATGAAGCGGTTCTGGTCAGGCTCGGGGTCCTCTTCCACCGTCAGGCTTAGGTAGCGGGCCGCTTCTGCCACGGGCTGGGCCAGCGTGGAGTGGCCGGCGCCCAGCGGTACTACCGATAGCAGGGGCGCAATAATGGTGGCCATATCGGTATTCACGTCGGCCACCAGCGCGGTTTTGGGCACCGTGGGCCGGGCTGCGAAGTAGGCCGAGCCCAGCAAACCCAGCTCCTCGCCGGTTTGCAGCACCAGCAGCACGCTGCGCTTGGGCTTTTGCTTGAGGTTGGAGTACAGGCGGGCAATTTCCAGCACCGAGGCTACCCCGGAGGCATTATCGTGGGCGCCGTTATAAATAGAGTCGCCCTTGACCGGCGTGCCTACCCCCAGGTGGTCGAGGTGGGCCGAGTGTACCACGTATTCTTGGCGCAGGGTAGCATCGGAGCCGGTAATCTTGCCTACCACGTTGTAGCTCTCAAAGTCCTGGTAGCCCGATTCCCAGCTGGCGGCCAGGGTGCCGCGCAGGGCCACCGGGGCCGGTTGTCCCTGGCGGAGGCTGCTCATAACTTTGGCCGTATCAGAGGCCGAGTTCAGCAGCAAGGCCTGCAGCCCCGCCGCCGACAACGTGCCCGTCATGCCTACCCCCGAGCCGCTGATAAATCCGCGGGCGGCGGCCACCTTACCATCAGCCCCCAATACGCTGGTGGTGGTAATGGGCCGGGCCGCCGCCGCAGCGGCTGCTGCCGGAACCGGGCGGGCGCTGGCGAACAGCACCCCCACGGCGCCGTGGCGGGCGGCCGTTTGCACCAGCAGGGTCTGGTCCTGGCTGGCCGAGGCGACGGTGCTGGGGAAGCGGCGGGGGGCGCCGCGCACAATCACCACTACCTTGCCTTTCACATCGAGGCCCTGGTAGTCGTCGTAGCCCTGGTCGGGGGCCGAGATGCCGTAGCCGGCGAAGGCCAGCCCGGTAGGCGCGAGGCGGGCGCTGGGCTGCTCGGGGTGAGGGTAGAGGTGTACCTCGGCCGGAGCCAGGGGCAGGCTGCCGCCGGTGGGTTGGTAGGTGACGGTAGCGCCCGGCTTGGTAGTGGCGCGCCGCAGCCGCACCCGCTGGGTAAAGCCGCCCTCTTCGCCGGCCGGCTCCACGCCGAAGCGCTTGAGTTGGCCGGTCACGTAGTCAACGGCCATCTGGTAGCCGGGCGTGCCGGGCTTGCGGCCCAGCAGCCGGTCATCGGCCAGGTACTGGATGTGGGCCTTGATGTCCTCGGGCTTTACCTTGGTTAGGGCTTTGGCCACCGGTTTGGGCACCGGGGCAGCGGTTTGGGCGGAAGCCGGGGCGGTAAGCAAGATACCAGCGGCCAGCAACAGGGGCAGGTGTTTCATGGGTCCAACATACGCAATAGCCCCACCAGTGGCTGCTTGCTACCGGGTGGGGCTAAGAAAAAGAGTGGCTATGATTTTCCGCGCCAAACAGTAGCGCGCTAAAGATGAATGGTTTCGGTTACGCGGCGGCCGGGGTTTGTTCCAGTTCTTTCAACAGAGCTTCAATGCGGGTGGCATGGGCATCGAGGCGCTCCAGGCCGGTCCGGGCTTCTTCCAGCTGCCCGCGCTGGTATTGTTGCACCAAGCCGCGGCCAGTGTCAATCATGCGGATGAGCTCCTGCTCCAGGCGCTGCACGGGCAGCACGGCGCCATAACGGGGCTTCACTACCGTATTCAGCCACTCGCCCAGCGGGTTCAGGGGTAGGGAAAACAGGTCGGGGTCGGGTTCCCGCACGCCGTAGAGCACGGAGCGCAGCCGCGACTTAAACAGCACCTGCTTGATGCGGGCCTGCTGAAAATCGAGGTTAGTTAACTCCATAACGGACAAGGTGTACGAGCAAGGTGAGGGGAGAGAGGGGCATATAGGGAATCAGCGACCAGCGTTTTCTAAGGCCCGCCGGGCGGCTACCAGGCTCGTGACGTCGTAGGCGAAAACCGTAATGCCGGCCTTCTGGCCCTGTTCTTCGAACAGCTGGTAGGTGAAGTTGAGGTAGCTGCGCTGCAGCTGCCCGCTGTCGTCGTGGTCCAGCTCAATCTGCACTTCGTTGCCCACAAACGTTTCTCCCGTAGTATATACTCCGTCGAGTAAGCCAATGAAACCTTGCTCAACAACCTCCGGCAGGGCTTCGGCCACGGTCTGGCCCACCAGCTGGCGGTTGGGAAACAGGCGCTGGTAGGGCGGGTTCACGAACTCGAAGCGGTGCTCGGGGCCGCGCAGAATGCAGATCAGCGCCGGCGTTTGCATAAACAGGTTGTAGAACGTTTCGCGCTGGCGCTGCACCTCCTGAAAGGCCTGGTACGCCTGGTCGGAGAGCAGGGCCTGCTGCTCGTTTTGCTCCAGCAGCTCCTGCACCATCAGCTTCTGGTCGTGGATGTCGGTGCCGCAACCCACCCACATGGTTACCTCGCCCTCGGCATTGCGACGCGGTACGGCCCGCACCAGCACCCAGCGGTACTGCCCGTCGTGGCGGCGCAGGCGGTACTCCAGCTGCAATTCCGTGCCCTGTTCGCGGGCCTGGTCCCAGAGGCGGGTAGTAGCGGCCAAATCGGCGGGGTGAACGTCCTGAGCCCAGCTCTGCCCCAGAATTTCCTGCGGCTCCCGGCCCGTAAACTCCAGCCAGCGCGGGTTAAAGTAATCGGCTTCGCCGGTGGGGAGGTTGGTCCACACCATCACGGGTAAAGACTCCAGAATGAAGCGGGTGCGCTCCTGCTGCTCGGCCAGCTCACGCTGGGCCTGCAGGCGCAGCTGCTCGGCGCGGTAGCGCTCCGTTACGTCCTGGGTGCGCTGCAGAATAAACTCCAGCTGCCCGTTTTCATCCAGAATGGGGTAGTGGGTGGCCTCCCAGTAGCGCTCCTCCAGGCCGCCCCCCTGCTCCGTGGGCCGCTCCAGGTCGTAGCGGATCAGGGGCATGGTGTGGGGCTGGCGGTGGCGCCGCACGTGCTCATGCGACTCCCGGATGATGGCCGCCGACTCCTCGTCGGAAGAGGGGTAGGCCTCGAAGAAGGGCTTGCCCACGGCTTCCTCCCGGCTTTTCATGGACACCCCTACGTGGCTGTTGGTATTGTCCACGATGGTGGCAGCGGCATCCGGGGCAATCAGCAGGAAGTTATCAGGAAGGGCATGGAAAAGCTTCTGGTAATCAACTGGGAAAGTGGGAACGGGCATGGTCGGGGTAGGCAGATGAAAGTGGCTTACAAAGCTGGCCGAAGCAACAACAAAGCTACAAGCCAATACTTCGGTAAAAAAGCGCTACGGTATTCAAACAAGATAAACTATTCAGCATGTACTACCGCTACCTCGGCCGTAAGTTTGCCCGTTGATAAATTTACGGTTCCGCTTAACAGCCAGGTAGCCCGCCAGCTGGGTAGTCAGCTATTCTGGTGAGAGAGATATTCCCTCAGGCCCGCACCATGTGAATATGCGGGATGCCGTCTTCGAGGTAGCCTTCGCCCACTTGCCGGAAGCCGAAGCTTTCGTAGAACTGCTGCAGGTAGAGCTGGGCCCCAATCTGGATGGGCTGCGCGCCAAACAGGCCGGCCACCGCCCCAATGGACTCCCGCAGCAACTCCCGGCCCAGGCCGTAGCGCCGAAATTTGGGCGACACCACCACCCGCCCGATGCTGGCCTCGGGGTAGCTGATGCCCGCCCCGAAAAGGCGGCTGTAGGCGGCCAGCTCGCCGGTTTCGGTGTAGCCCAGGAGGTGAAAAGCGGCCTGGTCCTGCCCATCGATGTCCTGAAAAGCGCAGGTCTGCTCCACTACAAATACTTCGGAGCGCAGCTGCAGCAGTGCGTACAACTCGGCAAGGGAAAGGGCCTCGAAGGGCTTGGTGGTCCAGGTTAGGGTCATGGCGGGGAGGGCAGAATTAGAGCACAAAAATAGCAGGCCTACCCAGCAAAAAGACTCCGCTTTGTCCTCTTAGGCGAGAAAAGCAGAGTCTCTACATTGAGTAACACAGGTAGGGTATAGCTACTATTACTCTTGCCAGGGCCAGCGCCAGCGGTAGGTGCGGGGCCTGGCTTGGGGTTTCTGGGTGGCGGGGCCAGCTACCTGCACGTCCCACACCAAGCCTAGCCGCCGCAGCACGGTAATCAGATGCCAGCCCAAATCCAGCTCATACCACTCAGTGCCCATTTTGGCAGAGCTGGGGTGAGCGTGATGGTTGTTGTGAAACCCTTCGCCAAAAGACAGCGCACCCAACACAAAGTTGTTGTAGCCGTGTTCCGCAGCGCGGTCAATGTCGTAGCGGGCGTAGCCGTACTTGTGAGACACGAAGCCCACAAACCAGTGCCCCAGAATGGTGACGCTGATGCGTAGGCAAACGCACACAATCATAGCTTCGAAGCTGAAAAAAGCCCAGATCAGGCCGGCGCCGGCTAGCACGTGCCAGTACCAGGTGCGCTCCAGAAAGCGCAACCACGGGTCGTGGAGGTCTTCGGGCGGAATAGCGTAGCGAGTTTCATCGGCTGGGCGCAGAGCTAGGTGCAAGTTCCAGCCATAGTCGCGCAACATGGAGTGGTCGTAGCGGAAGTAGGCTGGGCAGTCAGAGCGGTTTTGCCAGTAGTCGCGGTAGTAGTGCACCCGCACCCAGGAGAGCGGACCGCCGAGCCCTGAATGCACAAAGCAGTAGGCCAGTGCGCCACGGGTAAAGCGGGAGCAACGATAGGCCCGGTGAATAATGCCCCGGTGCAAGCCAATAGAGTGTCCGAGCCCTACCGTGATAATAGTGAGCAGAATGGATGCTAAGCTGCGCGACAAGGATAAGGAAGACCAGCCCCACTAGGCGGCGGGCACCAGCATCAGGTAGAGCCACCCAGACTTAAGCCAGCCCGGCACCAGCCGGTCGCCGGCCGCAACGCTGGCAGTAGAATTAAACAACGGCATACACGATGTAGGATATAGTAAAACAGAATTTCTGTATCGAAGATAACGAGCCAGCGGAGCCCAGCAATAGAGGGCGCAGAAACTAGTGGGCACATTGTGGCTGGGCGTGTCCGCACTCATTTGTTGCGGCATTTTCCGGGCCGCGTCCGTATAGCCCTACCTGAACTCTGGCCGCTACTCGCGGCCTGTTATCCTGACTTGTATGGATTATATCCGCTTGGGGGCCACGGGCCTCAAGGTTTCCCGCATCTGCCTGGGCACCATGACCTACGGCACGCCCACCGAGCGCTGGCCCTGGGCCCTGAACGAGGAGCAGAGCCGCCCCTTCATTCAGCAGGCCCTGGAGCTGGGCATCAACTTCTTTGACACCGCCGACGTGTACTCCAACGGAGCCAGCGAGGAGGTAGTAGGCCGGGCCCTGCGCGACTTTGCCAAGCGCGACGAGGTAGTACTGGCCACCAAAGTGTACAACCCCATGGGCCCCGGCCCCAACCAGCGCGGCCTCTCGCGCAAGCACATTCTGAGTGCCATTGATGCCAGCCTGAAGCGCCTCGGCACCGATTACGTGGACCTTTACCAGATTCACCGTTGGGACTACGAAACGCCCATTGAGGAAACCCTGGAAGCTCTGCACGACGTGGTGAAGGCCGGCAAGGCCCGCTACATTGGGGCCAGCAGCATGTACGCCTGGCAGTTTGCCCAGGCCCTGTACCTGGCCGACAAGCACAACTGGACGCGCTTCGTGAGCATGCAGCCCCACTACAACCTGGTGTACCGCGAGGAGGAGCGCGAGATGCTACCCCTCTGCCAGGACCAGAACATCGGCGTGATTCCCTGGTCGCCGCTGGCGCGGGGGCTGCTCACGGGTGGGCGCACCAAGGAGCGCAACGAAACGGAGCGGGCCAAAACCGACGCCTTCGGCAAAAGCCTCTACGGCCGCGACGACGACTTTGCCGTGGCCGACCGCGTGACGGAAATAGCCCAGGAGCGCGGCCTGCCCAACGCCCAGGTGGCCCTGGCCTGGATGCTGAGCAAGCCTGCTGTTACCGCCCCCATTGTGGGCGCCAGTAAGCCCGGCCACCTCCAGGATGCCGTGGCAGCTGTATCTGTAAAACTCTCTGAAGACGAAATCAAGCGCCTGGAAGAGCTCTACCAGCCCCATCCGGTGCTGGGCTTCTCCTAACGCATAACCCTACCCCCAGCCGGCGGCCAAACCCTTGGACCTCTGTTGTTCTCCTTCCCCTGACTTCGCTTTTGTCTATGAAAACGCTTCTTATTGCCGGGCTGCTGCTGACAGCGGCGGCCGGCTGTTCGCCCGTCCGGGTAGAGTCCACGGCCCAGACGCCGGGCGTCGATTTCTCGGCGTATAAAACCTACAACTTTATGGATGTTACGGCCCGCAACGAAGCCGCTTTTGCCGGCGGGGCCGTGGGCATTGAGGAGCTGAAGCGGGCTGTAGGCCGGGAGCTGGAGCGCCGTGGCTACCAGCGCGCCGACGCGCCGGATGTGTGGGTAAACATTGGGGTAGTAACCGAGGAAAAGGTGCAGACCCGCGAAACCAACATTCAGTTTGATGGGCCCCGCTACATTGGGCAGCGCCGCTACCGTTGGGAAAAGCAGCAGGTGCCCGTCGGGACTTACCGCGAGGGCACAGCCACGGTGGACATTGTGGATGCCGCCCGCAACACCCAAATCTGGCAGGGGGTAGCCGCCAGCACGCTTTCCAAAGACCCCGAAAAGCTGGCCGCCCGCATTGATGAGGGCATTGCCACCATGTTCGAGAAGTATCCGGTGCCGCCCCGGCAGGAGCGGTAAATGCGCATAGTTGAGCCACCAAATCCGGCAGCGGCTCGTATGACCTGAAGAAACCGTTGCCTGGCCCACCCGTGGGTGCGGGTCGGTACATCTAATATTCCTACTTCCATGTCTAAGAAGTCTAACCTCACGGCCTTGATTGGGGCCTCGCTGGCCGGCCTGGCCGCCGCCGTGTACATCAGCCATTCGCAGGGCAGCTGGCCCTTCGCCAGTAAGCAGAATGAAGGCGAAGAAACTGATTCAGATAGTCCGGCGGCCGGTTCTGCCTCGCCGAAGGAAGCTACCCCCAACAGCGCCGCCGCTGCCAAAGGCAAAAGCGCCCCGGTAGATGTGGCCCTTACCAACGAGGTAGCCAGCTACACCGAGCATAACCCTAACAACGCCGGCGACTTCACCGACGACGGCGCCACCGGCAACGCCGATTAGCCCCTAACTCCTAAGTGTAGCTTTGTCCCTACCCCCAGGGTAGGCGAAAGCCATCTGAACGGCCCCGGCTCGCGCAGCCGGGGCCGTTTTTGTTGAGTTGCAGGGTAATAACGCTGTGGTTGCTACCGCAAACGATTGGATAGTTTTTCTTCGGGAAAGAGGCTGCTGGAACAGGACAGCAGGCGGGGGAGAGGTCTATATTTGGCAGTAATAGAAGCTTTGAGTGGCTACCCCACCGGCAGTAGCCGGACGCCTAATTGCTCCGGTACGTGTAGTTGAAGGGCTGCTAGCAAGGCTTCACATCTCGAACTGTCATCTTCCTTTTCACTTTCACTTTCCCACCGTGTCCCTGAAAAAACTGCCCCGCTATTTCAAGCCCTCCCTGGCTCTGCTTGTGCCCCTGGCCTTGGGCACCGCCTGCCAAAGCAACTCTAACCCGGCCGCCTCCGGCGAAAACGGTGCCGCAGCTGATAGCACCGCCCAGGCCCTGGCAGCCGACAGCTCGGCGGGCAGCGGCAAAAAGTACCTCTCGCAGCCGCTGATTAAGGAGATTTATACCGCTGACCCCTCGGCCCACGTCTTCAACGGCCGCATCTACATCTACCCCTCGCACGACATTGAAACGGGGATGCCGGAAAACGACAACGGCGACCATTTTGCCATGCGCGACTACCACATTCTGTCCATGGACAGCGTGGGCGGCAAGGTAACGGACCACGGTGTGGCCCTGGATGTGAAAGATGTGCCCTGGGCGGGCCGCCAGATGTGGGCCCCCGACGCCGCTTTCAAAAACGGCAAGTACTATTTCTACTTCCCCGCCAAAGACAAGCAGGATGTGTTCCGCATTGGGGTAGCCACCAGCACCTCGCCCACGGGGCCCTTCAAGGCTGAGCCCAAGCCCATTGCAGGTAGCTTTAGCATTGACCCCGTAGTGTTTGAGGACACCGATGGCACTTCCTACATGTACGTGGGCGGCATTTGGGGCGGACAGCTGCAGCGTTGGAAAACCGGCAAGTACGACGCCAGCGTGAAGCCTGAGCCGGCCCCCAATGAGCTGGCTCTGGGGCCAAAAGTGGCCAAAATGAGCAAAGACATGCTCAGCTTCGCCGAACCCGTGAAGGAAGTGAAAATCCTGGATGAAAACGGCAAGCCCCTGCTTTCCGGCGACAACAAGCGCCGCTTCTTCGAGGGGGCCTGGATGCATAAGTACCAGGACAAGTACTACCTCACCTACTCCACCGGCGACACCCACCTGTTGGTGTACGCCACCGCAACCTCGCCCTACGGTCCCTTCACCTACAAAGGCGTCATCATGAACCCCGTAGAAGGCTGGACCACCCACCACTCCATCATCGAGAAGGATGGCAAATGGTACATTTTCTACCACGATACGCAGCTCTCGGGCAAAACCTGGCTGCGCAACGTGAAGGTAACCGAGCTGAAGCGTACCCCGGACGGCGGCTTCGAAACCATCAATCCGTAAGCGTTTTCCTACCCCACAAGAAAGGCCCGAACCTGCCGCAGGTTCGGGCCTTTCTTGTCTAACGGCACGCAAGCCGCAAGCCGGAGCCAAATACCAAAGCCAACGTGGGCTCCCGGGTCGGGCGCCCGATTGGCTCCCCGCTAACCCTGGCTACGACTCTGCTCCGTGCTGAACAAACCGGGTGCGCGTCTGCTGGCCTTAGTTCATATTGCGGCAACTATGCTGTGGGGGCGTGGGGGCACACTTCCTGGCCTCCATCTACTCGTTCCACCACCTCGGCCGGGCAGCCGCCCCGTAGAACCCGCATTGCGTCATCGAAAGAAACTCGGCAACTTCGGCCGCTTTTTTCCTACCCCAGTAGGAGCCGTTTCGGGCTCGGCAGTGGGTAGCGCACCAACCCGGTCTTTTTATCACGACCGAATGCAAGACAGGTGCAGGGAGGCAGCGAAAGCAGCAGATCTTGACGCCTGTTTCCGCCTATACGGCTAAGCCAGAAGCCTCCCCCCGCACCTCCGGCTCGGTTGAGTGGAACGGAGATAGTACCATTTCAACGGTTCACCCTTTGCCTGGCTTATGGAAAACGCAACTGAAACCGGCTGCCCGCTCCTTCCACGGAATGCACGTGAATGCTGCCGTGGTGCAGCTGCATGATTTGCTGGGCCAGGCTGAGCCCGATGCCGGAGCCGCCCGGGTCGGTGGTGAAGAACGGAATGAAGATGCTCTCCAGCAGGTCCGGCGCGATGCCGCGGCCGTTGTCGACTATTTCCAGTACTACCTACGACCCGAACCGCTCCGGCAACTCGCGCCAGGCGCAGCCCGTGCGCACCCGGTAGAGCACCGCGTTGACAAACTGCCGGTTGTCGCGGCCCGTGCCCAGCCGCCCCCGCGTGTGCGGCTCGACCAGCTGCCATTCCCGTTCGCTTAATTCATGACGACGCATCTGGCAAAACTAATCCTTGCTGTCCACAGACTTTAGTAGCTGAAGCCGGTTCATAAAGCTGCCGAAGGAGGTTACACACGCGGCCCCCAGTGTCACCCAGCTATAGAGGGCAGCAGGGCGACGTCTTGGCACCTGCGTGACCCCAACCGCTGTCAACAACGCCAAGCACAGGGGCACGGTCACTGCACCATCAATAAGACAAACACAGCGGCATCGAGCACTGGAAAATCAACTTCCTGCGCGGTGGGACGTGAATCCCCATGGGGCCACTGTTCATAGACTAGGTAATAACGGAAGCCGAAGCCGGCGCACACCAAGACGTACGCGGTCGATACTGATGCACATCGCCATAACCAGTGTGCCAGCGGGCGAACAGACGGCGGTAGGTATATAGGGACTGGACGCAGGCGATTATCGGCCGGAAACGGCGGAAAGAACAGAAAATTGCTCATTACCTTGCCCAGAGCACATCTACCTTACTATGGTTTAGTCGCAGCGCAGCTGGCGCGGGCATAGCAAAGTGTGAAGCGTTCCGTAAACTTACGTCAAGCCTAGCCAAGCTGGGCACCGGCGCGCGGTTCGTTAAGCCAGCCTCAGCCGACTGAATTTACCAAACGCCGCTCAACTTCGCGCACCCACCGCCTCCGCTCTTATGCACCGCCGCCTCTTCCTGCGCCACGCCGCCCTAGCCACTACCGCCCTGGCCGCGTTGCCGCTCAGCGTCTGCTCGCCTTCGGAAAGCACCCCGCCCGGGTCCACCCCGGCCGCCGCCGCCGAACCCGCCGGCTTTGCCCTCCACGAGGCCACGCTGGCCGACTTGCAGGCCTACCAGCAGCAGGGCCGCTACTCGGCGCGGCAGCTTGCGGAGCTGTATTTGAAGCGCATAGAAGAGTTAAACCACAAGGGCCCCACCCTGCGGGCCGTGCTCTCTACTAACCCCGACGCGCTGCGCCTCGCCGACGCGCTGGACCAGGAGCGCCGGGCCGGCCGGGTGCGCGGGCCGCTGCACGGCATCCCGATTTTACTTAAAGACAACATCGACACCGGCGACGCCCAGCCTACGACGGCCGGGGCGCTGGTGCTGGCCGGCCACCGGGCCCGGCAAGACGCCTTCATCGTGCGGCAATTGCGGGCGGCCGGGGCTGTGGTGCTGGGCAAAGCCAACCTGAGCGAATGGTCGAACTTTCGCTCCACGCACAGCAGCAACGGATGGAGCACGCTGGGCGGGCAGACGCGCAACCCCTACGTGCTCGACCGCTCGCCCAACGGCTCCAGCTCCGGCTCGGCCGTGGCGGTGGCGGCCAATTTGTGCGCCGCCGCCGTGGGCACCGAAACCGACGGCTCGGTGGTGTCGCCGGCGTCGGCCTGCGGCCTCGTAGGCCTCAAGCCCACCGTGGGGCTGCTCAGCCGCGCGGGCATCATCCCGATTTCGAGCACCCAGGACACGGCCGGCCCCATGGCGCGTACCGTGCGCGATGCGGCCCTGCTACTCGGCGCCCTAGCTGGCCCCCCCGTGCCCGACCCCGCCGACCCCGCCACCGCCGCCCGCGCCGGCCATGCCCCAACCGATTACACGACCTATCTGCAAGCCAGTGCCCTGCGGGACCAGCGCCTGGGCGTCGAGAAATCGTATCTGCGCGACCCTTCCGCCGCCGGAGACTTGCTGCGGCAGGCCGCCGCAGAGTTGAAAAAATTGGGCGCCGCCCTGGTCGAGGTGGAACTGCCGCGGCCCCTCAAGCCGATTGGGGACATCGAGATGGAGGTGCTGCTCTATGAGTTCAAGGACGGCGTGAACCGCTACCTGGCCTCGGCCGGGGCGCCGGTAAAGTCGCTGGCCGACGTCATTGCCTTCAACCGCCAAAATGAGGCCCGCGTAATGCCGTTTTTTGAGCAGGAGCTACTGGAAAAAGCCGAAAAAACCGACGGACTGAACAGCGCCAAGTACCGGGCCGCGCTGGCCCGCTCCAACGGCGAAAGCCGACGCGGCCTGGACCGGCTTTTTGCTGAACATCAGCTCGTTGGCCTCGTCGGTATCACCGCCGGCCCGGCCTGGAGCCTAGACCTTGTGCACGGCGACTCCGACGCGGGCCAGAGCTTTACCACGCCCGCCGCCACGGCCGGCTACCCCCACCTGACCGTACCGATGGGCCAGGTCCACGGGCTGCCGGTGGGCCTCTCCTTCGTGGGGCCGGCCTGGAGCGAGGCCCGCCTGCTGGGCCTGGGCTACGCCTACGAGCAGGCCACCCGCCACCGGCGGGCGCCGACGTTTCTGGCTGGGTTGGCGGGGCAGTAGCGCCATTCCGGCCCGGCCGGCTTAGTCCCTGAACAAGCGGTTGTGGTGCTGCCAGCACTGATGGACCGGGCAGGCGTTCTTACTGCTCGGGGTAGCCATAGCGGCCTCAGCTGGCCGTAACATTCGGGTAATGCGGCGGTTCCGTCGTAACCGCCGCGGCCCCTGATTGGTAACGCGGGCGGGCCAGCCATAGCCGCTGAAATAGCACTGCTGCCAGCCACATGGCAGCCGGGGGCGCCACCAGATACAGCCACAGCCCGGTGTAGTCGCGGGCCGCCACGGCCGAGGCCAAGGTGCGCAGCGGGTTCAAACTCATGCCGGATAGGGGCGTTTCCCAAATCACATAAGCTGCCAGCAGCGCCGACCCCATCCAGCCCGCGGCCTTCTGCAGCCGCGCCGAATGCAGCGCCGCCAGCAGCACGAGCATAAATACCAAGGAAATAACAAACTCCGCGACGAAGGCCAGGAGGGGGCCGTCGGGGCCGGGCTGGGTGGTGCCAAAATGAATGCGGGGGTGTCCATAGTACCTAAGCAGGCCGATTTTGAGCAGCCACACCGACCCAAAGCCACCCACCGCCTGGGCCAAAGCGTACCAGAGGGCATCGGTCCCGGTAATTTTGCCCAGCTGCCAGAAAGCCAGCGTGATGGCCGGGTTGAGGTGGGCACCGGAGCGCTGGCCCCAGGGGGTGTAGGTGATGGCCGCCACCATCAGCCCCATGCCAATGCCCAGCGGTACCCGCCGCAGGTCCTCGCCCACCCCTCGCGCTGCCAGGGCCTGGTGCAGCACCGAGGCCGGGTGCTCCAGCGCGATGGACAGCAGACCGGTGAATATTACGAATACAGCCAGGCCCGCGGCCTCGGCCAAGTAGTAGGGCCAGTGTTGGCCTCGGCCGGAGGCTTGGTTTGGAAGACGCATTTTAATTTACGGCGGGACGAATGTTAGTTATTTCTTGGGCGCCTCTGCCGGGGACAATCAAAGATTGATGCATTGGCTGGCGGCTTCAGGGGCAACTAGTTTGCGTTGAGTTAACGCAGGTTCCACCGGCTTAGGGCGACATGCGGACGTCGTTCAGTGGCTGCGCTAAATAAGATGCTGACCATGAGGCAGATATTATTCTATGTAACTGTTGCCCGTAACGTGAAATAGCCCCTTTTTTTGGGATTCGGACCGTTTCTGTGAACAGCATAAGTGAACGCACTGATTGCATTGATGAAATGCGACGGTTTGCACCCTATTTTATCTTTCATCTTTCCCGAAGATACTTTCTCCTGCACCGACCGATTCGCCTATGCTTCGTGCCATCTTTTCGCGCAATGCCATCTGTGTATTGGTCATTCTGCCTACCCCGGCCCGGCTGGATTTCACAATGACTACCCCCTTTTCCTCGATGTCTTCGCCTGCCTGACTGGTGTTATCAACGCCCTGATTGCGTGGCCGCTGAAACACCACTTAGTGGTCCTTGCTATCAGCTTTCCTCAACTGCTGTATTGTCTGGGTGCTACGGCCTCAAATGACGAAATCGGCTACGAAGAAATGCGGTGGGACCTCTTGTTGCCAAAGGCACCCGATGCGATACACGATTTGCTCCAAGCAACGAGTGCACTGGCCGCCTTGCTCATGCCCGGGGTAGCTGTCTTTCTGTGCTTATTGGTGCTGTACAACGCCGCGCGAAAGCACTTCAGGCGCAAACCAGCGCCAACCACTTCGACAACTCTACGTCACCGGTGACAGAAGCCAACCTATACGCTCTTGCTGAGCGCCCGGCAGCAGCCCATTGGCACTAGGTGCCAATGGGCTGCTGCCGGGTCCGGTGAGCTTAAGAAACTCGTCTACGATTCCTTGTGCACGAAATGCATCGAAAGGGTGAGTTTCGTGAACTCCCATTTCGCCCTGCTAAGTGGCCTTGCATGCAATAGTCCAAGTCAGGCGGCAAAGCTTTCTGAGTCCTGCAAGCCGATTTCCTGGGCCAGGACCGCAGGCGGGTGTATCATAACCGGACGGTTACGTGTATCGAAACCGGACGCTTTAGCGGAGTTGGGCAAAAAGCAATAAGCTGATTTGCTGCAATACAAGTAGTTACAACAAAGGCGCCTTTGTTGGCACAACCCAAGAACGCAACCCCGCGACCTGATGCCCTTGCCTGCATGGACGTTCCGATTCTCCCGAAAAAGTGGCCGCTGGCCAGGCTCCTGCTGGTAGCGGGGGGCGTGCTGCTGGTGGGGCTGCTGGCCACCAGCGTGTTCACGGCCTGCTCGGCCGCCGGGCTCCGGGTAGATACCCGCCGCCTGACCATCAGCCCGGTAAGCCGGGGCGCTTTTCAGGAGTTCACGGCCCTCGACGGCGTGGTGCAACCCCTGCGTACCACTTACCTCGACGCGGCCGAGGACGGCACGGTGCAGGAGCTGCTGGTGGAGGAAAGCGCGACGCTGACGCCGGGCCAGCCGATTCTGCGCCTGACCAACACGAACCTGCAGCTGGAAATGGTGAACCGCGAAACGGCCGTGTTTGAGCTGATGAACAACCTGCAGAACACGCGCAACCAGCTGGTGCAAAACCGGATGCAGCGCCAGAATCAGCTAACCGACCTGGATTTTCAGCTCGCCGAGGCCCTGCTGCTGGTGGGGCTCCTGCTGCCCGCCTTCAATGAACTGACGGGCAAAAACCTGGCCTTGACGTGGGATTTCCGGCTGGTGCTGGCCTTTTTGGGAATTGGCCTGGCCACGGGGCTGCTGGCCGGCAGCTACCCGGCCTTTTACCTGTCGGGCTTTCGGCCCGCCGCCGTTCTGAAAGGCAAACTGGCGGCGGGGGCGGCCGACCGGTGGACGCGGCAGGGCCTGGTCGTGTTCCAATTCACGCTGTCCGTGCTGTTCATCGTGGCCGTGCTCGTCATCAACCGGCAACTCGCCTTTGTGCAGCGCAAAAGCCTGGGCTACGAGAAGCAGAACGTGCTGTATTTTGAAACCGCGGGTCGGGCCGCCCAGCGCCCGGCGGCGTTTCTGGCCGAGGTGCAGAAGCTGCCCGGCGTGGTCAGGGCCTCCGCGCTGTGGGGCGGCTTGCTGGGGGAGCGAGGGCCGGGGCGGTAAGTGGAGTGGCAGGGGCGCAAAGTGCTAGCCCACACGCTGCTGGCCAGCTACGACCTGCTGGAAACGCTGCGCATCCGCCTCAAGGAAGGCCGCAGCTTCTCGCCCCGGTTCCGGTCCGACACGGCCGGCATCGTCGTCAACGAAGCCCTGGTGGCCGGCCTGGGCATGACGCAGCCGGTGGGCCAGTGGCTCGGCCAAGCGCGCATTCTGGGCGTCGTCCGCGACTTCCACTACGAGTCACTGCACGAGGAAGTCCGGCCGCTGATGGTGCGCCTGGAACCGCAAGCGGGCACGCTGATGGTGAAGCTGCAACCGGGTCAGGAGCAGGCTACGCTGGGCCGGCTCCAGAAACTGTACACCGCCTACGCGCCGGGCTTTACGCTGGAGTACCAGTTCCTGGAAACCGACTACCAGGCCCAGTACGCCGCCGAGCGGCGCGTGGCCGTGCTTTCGCGCTACTTTGCGAGCCTGGCAATTCTCATTTCCTGCCTGGGCCTGCCTTTTGGGCAGTTCGCTGAGCGGCGGTGCCTGGAGAGCCGGGCCCCACCCGGCCCCCAGGCACCGCCCCCGCACCGTCTCTGCAAAACGGCGCTTGTCTGGGCCCCGTGGTTTTTTCGCGCCCCGGCAGCAGTGGGGCGGCCGTGAGCAGATGGTCCAGGCTGCACGCTACCCTTCACGCGTAACACCTCCTGCCTTCTAAATGCGGCTACTTACTGTTCGTTTTATCCAGTACGGCTACCACATCTTTGGTGGAAACCTTCTGGCCGGTGGCGGCGGCGCGGTAGATGGCTTGCAGCAGCTGCACGTCGCGCAGGCCCATTTCGCCGGGTACGCGGGTGGGCTTGTTGTTCAACACGCAGTCGGCGAAGTCGTCCATCTGGCGGGCCTGTTGGGGCACATTTTCGAGGTTCATAGGGCCCTGGCTGGTGCGGCCCTGCAAGCCGCCGTAACCGAAAGCAGGCTGCAATTCCATAAAGCCCTTGGCGGTTTCGGCCCGAAGGCGGCTGTTGAGGTTCTCGGCGTAGCTGGTGCGGCAGTCGGCCACCGAACCATCGGCAAACTGCATCTGCCAATTCACGCCGGCCTCCACTTCCTTGAACAGCCCTTTCGGATCGGGGTTGGGCGCCAGCTTGGCTGTAACCGAAACCGGAAGCTGGCCTTTGGTATAGATAACGCCCTGCACGCAGTAAATCCCCATGTCCATGAGGGGCCCGCCGCCGGCCAGCTCCTTGTCCACGCGCCAAGGCGTGTCGTTGTTGAAGCGGAAGCCGTTGTCGGCCACCAAGCGCTTGATGGGGCCCAGGGTCTGCTGCTGGCCCAGGCGCATCATCTCCTGGTGGTGGGGCTCGAAGTGCAACCGGTAGCCGATGCTGAACTTCTTGCCCGCCTTTTGCATAGCCGAAATCATGCGGCGACACTCCTCGGCGGTGGGCGCCATGGGCTTCTCGCAGATAACGTGCTTGCCGGCCCGGGCGGCCCGCTCCACATACTCGGCGTGCATGCCCACTGGCAGCACCACGTACACAATGTCAATGGCGGGGTTATCGACGATGCGGTCGAAGGTTTTGTAGTCGTAGATGTTCTGGTCGGGCAGGCTGTACTGCTGCTTCCATTTGGCGGCTTTCTCCGGGGAGCCCGTCACGATGCCGGCCAGCTTGCAGAGCTTGGTTTGCTGCAGGGCCGGGGCCAGCTGACCCGTGCTGTACTTGCCCAGGCCTACCAGGGCCACGCCCAGCTGCTTACCACTCTGCAGCGCCTCCAGGCTGGCCGGCCCGTAGCTGATTTCCTCCAGCCACGACAGCGGCCCGCCTACCGCCGAAGCGCCCACCAGGGTAGCCCCCAGCCCCAGCGAAAACGTGCGCATAAATTCCCGGCGCCCGGCCGGGTTCCCATCCCATGATTTCATAACGCAAGCAGGTTGGTTTCCGGAAGTAGGTACCGGCTTTGCTGCCAGTAGGTTGCGGCTGTCCGGCAGTGTAGGCGCCGGGGGCAGCCGGCGCCGCCCTACAACCCGCGCACGTAGGCCGCCATTTTCTCACGGGTAGCTTCGTCCGGCAGGGGCCCTTTGGCGGCCCGGAGGTTGTCCTGGAGGTGGGTGGGGTTGCTGGTGCCGGGTATCACGCACGTCACGGCGGGGTGGGAGAGGATAAACCTGAGCAGAAACTGCGGCCAGCTGCTGATGCCCAGCTCCGTAGCCCAGGGCGGCAGCGCCTTGCCACGAAGCCGGGCCAGCAGGCTGCCTTCCGTAAAGGGCCGGTTGATGAGCGTAGCCACCCCCAACTCCGCCGCGGCCGGGAGCAGGCGCTGCTCAGCGTGGCGGTCGAGGATGGAGTAGTTGAACTGCACGAAATCCAGCTTCTCCAGCCGCAGCACCCGCTCCAGCTCCGGGTGCATGGCATCGGTGTAGTGGGTGATGCCGAGGTAGCGCACCCGGCCCGCAGCCTGCCAGTCGCGCAGGGTAGCCAGGTGAGTTTTCCAATCGACGAGGTTATGAATCTGGAGCAAATCCAGGGTAGGGCGGCGCAGCTTGTGCAGAGAGTCTTCCATCTGCCGGATGCCTGCCTCCCGCCCCTGGGTCCAGACTTTGGTGGCGTAGAAAAACTCCTGCTGCGCGGGCAGGGCACTGGTCAGCTCGCCCACTACCTCCTCCGCCCGCCCGTACATCGGCGACGAATCAATAACGCTACCCCCGGCGGCGCGCAGGGTTTCCAGCGTCTGGCGCAGCGGCGGTTGGCCGGCCACCCCGCGCACATCAAACGTCTGCCAGGTTCCCAGCCCCACCACGGGTAGGGGCTCCTGGCTGGAAGGGATAGGGCGGGTGAGCATAAGGAGGTGAGTGATGAGGTGATGAAGTAAATAGTGACAGGTGACACGTGGATAGCTTGTTAGGCTAAGCTCTGCGGAGAAACTGCCTGACTCAGATTGAATTACGGAGTGAAGTAATCTAAAACTAGTAACTAGTTCCCCTCCTCAGATGAGGAGGGGGTAGGGGTGGTTGAAAGACTAGAGTTAGAAAACTAGAACTAGTAAGTCGTTCAACGAGTGGTCAACCACCCCTAGCCCCTCCTCATCTGAGGAGGGGAACTAGCTCTAGCCTTAGTTCCAACTTTAGTTATATAACCCGTAAGGTTTACTTGTGTCAGTGGAGGTTCTTTACACGGGCAAGCGTATCAGGGTTTTGTGCCGGAATAACGCTACGGGTTGTTTGTTGTCCTGACTCGTTTTCACTGCTGCCGCAGCCCGGTCAGCAGGGCCGGGGCGTTGCGCTGGGCACGGGCTTTTTCCTGGGGCGTGAGGGCAGGCTTTAGCAACAGGTCGAAGATGGGCTGTTGGGCGGGGGGTAGGCCGGCGCGCTTGGCTCGCTGGTCTTTTGGCTTCAGGGCTTTCACGAGGGTAGTGGCTTGCTGCAGGGCTTGCTCCGGAGTGGGAGCGGGGTTGCTGCCGCGGGGCGGGGTAGTGGTGTGGCCGCCGCTCACGTACGTAAACTCAATCAGGCAGCCCTGGCAGGCGGTGCCTTTGGGCGCTTCCTCCGAGGGACCCGAGGTGATGGAGGCGCTGTCGGTGGCCAGGTAGAGCTTGGTGCCATCGGGCGACATGGCCAGGTCGCGGTAGCGGATGGGGCCGCGGAAGTACATCAGCGTGTCGGAGGCTACGGCGGTGCCGTCGTCGGTGAGCTGCAGCCGGATCAGCTTGCCTTTTTTCAGGGTCGGAATCAGCAGGGAGTTTTGCCAGCCCGGAATAGCCGTGGCCGAGTACACCGCCAAGCTACTAGGCGCCTCGGAGTTCCAGGTGGGCTCGTCGGAGCTATGGGTGCGGGTACGGGTGAGGACGGTGGTCAGGAACTGGTTGCTCAGCGGATACAAGGAGGCAATGGGGTTGCGGTAGTCAGCGCCCAGCCGGGCAGCGTTGGCCTGCTCACTCCCGATGGTGGGGTAGGTGGTATGCCAGGGCCCGGGGAGGGTAGCGTGCTCGGAGGCCGCCGCGGCCAAGCCGTTGTAGTTGCCATCGGCCAGGCCAATCACCAGCGGGTGACCGTAGTTTTTGCCCCGCTCCACCAGGTTTACTTCGTCGTCGGAAAACGGACCGTGCTCGGAGGCGTAGAGCCGGCCGGTGCCGCCTACCACGGCGTAGGCCAGGCCCTGGGCGTTGCGATGACCCCGGCTCCAGACGGCGCTCTGCCGCTGCCCATGGCTGAACGGGTTATCGTTCGGAATCCAGCGGTCATACTGGCCCAGGTCGGTGTCGGGCTCCGGGTTGAAGCGCAGCACTTTGCCCTCGTAGGAAGCCGGGTTTTGCGCGTGGTTGGGTCGGCCGCCGTTCTCAAACTGCCCCGCCCCCAGGTCGCCGACGGAGTAAAACAGATAGTCGCGGCCGGCTACCGGGGCTATCAGCAAGCGGCCGGCGTTGTGGTCGTTGCTGGCCGGAATAGAGTCGCACAGCACCAGGGGGCGCGCGAGCTGCTGCCGGGTGGCATCGTACTCGTAGCGCACCAGGCGAGCCGTGAAATAGTTGCCGCCGTGGTTGGGGCGGCTGCCGTTGCCGGGTTGGTTGGCCCCTTCAAACCGATAGATATAAGTCAGGTACACGTAGGGCTTGCCGGTGAGCAGCTGCGGGTGCAGGGCCAGGCCCATCAGTCCGCCCTGGGGCCAGGGCTTACCCCCGTCCACGGAGTCCGGAACCTTGTCGTAGCGCGGAAACTCCCGGTTTTTGCTCAGGTCCAGCAGCACCTGCCGGGCCCCGGTGGCGGGGTTCACGCGGCTGACGCGGTAGCCGCGGGCTTCGGTAATCCAGAGGAAATTATCGGGGCCGTAGGCTACTTCCCACGGGTCGCTGAGCTTCTCAGTAATCACGCGCCGCGTAAATTGCTCGCCCAGGGGCCCGCTCACGGTTTGAGCCACTGCCGGACCTGATACGGCTACTGCTGCCAGCCCGCCAAGGAAATAGGAAAACCGCACGACAGATAAGGTTCAGGTTGAAAAAACGCGCCTCATGGCGGCTTATCCTTACTTACCGGCGCGGCGGCGGGTTATCGTTGACCTCGGTATTCGTTGTCATTCCGAGCGGCGCGAGGAGTCTGGGTTTACCTTCCTGAGACTAACCCAGATTCCTCGCGCCGCTCGGAATGACAACGAATACTACCTACTCATCCTCCGGGAACTGACCCATACCGCCGCTTTCAAAGTCGGCAATGGCCTGCACCAACTCGCGGTTGGTGTTCATCACGAAGGGGCCGTAGGTAGCCAGCGGCTCCTCAATGGGCTCCCCGGACAGTATCGTCAGCACACTGTCTTCGGTGGCGGTGAGGTGCACATCCGTAGAATCCCAGCCGAAGACGACGAGCTGCTTGGTGACGGCCGGGCGGTTGCCGTGCATGGTAATAGCGCCTTTCACCACGTAGATGCCCACGTTGTAGTCGGCTGGTAGCGTGAGGGTGGTGGCGGTGCCGGCGGGCAGGTGTACGTCGAGCAGGGTGATGGGAGAGAAGGTTTCGGCTGGTCCGGCTACCCCTTGGTGCGTGCCCGAAACCACCCGAATGCGGCCGCGCCCATCAGCGGTAGCCACTTCCGGAATGTCCTGGGCCCGAATGTTTTGGTAGCGGGGCGGGGCCATTTTGTCGCGGGCGGGCACGTTCACCCACAGCTGCAGCAGCTCCAGAGTGCCGCCACGGCGGGCAAACTCCCGCTCGTGGCGCTCCTCGTGCAAAAGGCCCGCACCGGCCGTCATCCACTGCACGTCGCCGGGGCCCAGGGCGCCCGTGTAGCCGGCCGTGTCGCGGTGGGCCAGGTAGCCCTCGTACATCACCGTTACCGTCTCGAAGCCGCGGTGGGGGTGGGGCGGGGTGCCCAGGGGCACCTCGGTGGGGGCTACCGGCATGGGGCCGGTGTGGTCGATGAGCAGGAAGGGGCTGAGCTGACGGATGCGCGGACCAGGCATGGGGCTGGTCACGTCGAAGCCGTCACCCACGAATTTCTTGTTGCCGTCAATTACCTGAAAAATGCGGCGGCCGGAGGTTTGCGTCATGGTAGGGGGTAGTAAGCCGAAGGCTCCTATACGCGCAGCTACCCAAGGGCGGCCACGTCCTACCCCCAACCACTGGCCCAGCCCCCAGGTTTAGGCGCTGGGCTGCTGGCTTGGGTAGGGGTAGGCGTTCGTGCCAATCAGGCGGTGGCGCGGCCCGCTTCTATTAATTACAGCAGGCTCTGCATAAATGGGTCCTGGAAATCAGGAGCGAAGTGCAGCACGTTGGGCAGGTGGCTGAACTCTTCGGGTTGGTGGGTGGTAGTCAGGATGACGGTTTGCATGCCCGCATTCAGGGCCGCTTCGGCGCCCTTGGGCACGTCCTCGAACACCAGGCACTCCGAGGGGGCTACGCCGAGCAGCTGCGCGGCTTTCAGGAAGGTTTCGGGGTGGGGCTTGCTCCGCTGCACGTCGTCGGCGCTGACGATGGCCGAGAAGTAGCGGCGGATATTGAGGCCATCGAGCACGAAATCGATGTTGAACGGAATGGCCGCCGAGCCAATGGCCAGTTGCATGCCGCGCTGGTGGGCGGCGGTCAGAAAATCGAGCAAGCCGGGCAGCAGCTGCAGGTGGGGCCGGAACTCCTCCTGGTAGCGCTGCTCCTTGCGCACCGCCAGCTCGTCCATTTCCGCCGCCGTAAACCGGTCGGGCCCAAACATCCGCACCAGCACCTCCTGGTTTTTGCCGTACATCTGCGGCTTTACCTCTTCCCAGCTAAAATTACCGCCCAGCTCGTGGTTGAGAATGTGCTGCCAGGCGCTGGTGTGGTAGTCCATGTCGTGGATCATGGTACCGTTGAGGTCGAAGAGGAAGGCTTTCATAGAAGAGTAGGGGTAGGGAAACAAGCCTGAGCAGGACGCAGGCCCTGCAAAGTGGGGGCAAATATGTCGGTCTGAGCCTTTTCAGGTGGACTTTGCTGCGGGCAATGAAGTAGTACAACCCGGACCCCGCCTAATCGTTCTGCGGGGGGTGCTAAAAAAACGTCTTATGTCGTAAACATGCGTCACAGTTGTGTCGTATGTTTACAACCTAGTTACTTCCGTATGACTTACGCCAAAACTGCCGCTTTTACTGAGGAGCAGCAACAGCTGGCCCGGGTAGCCAAAGCCCTGGCCCACCCGGCCCGGGTGGCCATTATTCAGCTGCTGGCCAGCCAGCACACCTGCATTTCCGGCGACATAGCCGCCGAACTACCCCTCTCGCGCACTACCGTCTCGCAGCACCTACAGGAGCTCAAGGCCCTGGACCTGATTCGGGGCGAAATTGAGGGTCTGACGGTGTGCTACTGCCTGAACACCGAGCTGCTGCAGCGGGTGCAGGCGCAGTTTGCGGCCTTTTTTGCCCTGGCTACAACCAGCCCGGCCTGCGGCCCCGCCGATGCTTGTGCCTGCTAATCGTTCTTCCACCTCATGTATCTTTCTGCTCTATGGAAGCTCCCGTTTTCCCGCGCATGCACGTGTCCTTGTACGTGTCGGACCTGACCGCCACGGTCAACTTTTACACGGCCTTTTTCGGGCAGCCGGCCGTTAAAATCCGGCGCGGCTACGCCAAGTACGTGCTCAACTCGCCGGCCCTGATTATCTCCTTCGTGGAAAACCCGGCCCGCGTGGCCAGCAACTTCGGCCACCTGGGCTTTCAGGTGGAAACCGTGGCGGAAATGGAGCAGCGCCTGGACCTGGCCCGCCGGGCCGGCCTGGTAGCCCGCGAGGAACTGGGCACGGCCTGCTGCTACGCCAAGCAAGACAAGTTTTGGGTCAACGACCCCGATGGTGTGGAATGGGAAGTCTATTACTTCCACGAAGATGCCGAGTTCAACGACCCGCGCTACCAGCAGGAGTACGACCAGGCCGCCGGCGCCAGCCAGTGCTGCATTGCCCCGGCTTCGGCGGAAGCAGTGGCCCCAACGGAAAGGCTGACGACTGCGCCGATGGCCTTTACTCTGGCCGAGGGACCCGCCTGCACGCCCGGGGGCGGGTGCTGCTAACGGGTGTTCTGCTGCCCGCGCGGGCTACGCTGGTAGGGTTCTTCTAACTCACCACCCCCCTTGCTACATGACTATATTGCCGCTGCGGCCTACCCACTGGCCCTCTGTAAAAGCCATTTACGAAGCCGGTATTGCTACCGGCCACGCCACCTTCGCCACCGAGGCACCCACCTGGGAAGCCTGGGACCAGAGCCACGTAGCGCACAGCCGACTGGTAGCGGTGAATGAAGCGGAGCAGGTGCTCGGGTGGGCGGCGCTGTCGCCGGTGTCGAGCCGGTGCGTGTACGGGGGCATGGCCGAAGTGAGCGTGTACGTGGCCCCCGGGGCACGGGGGCAGGGCGCGGGCCGGCAGCTGCTGGCGGCGCTGGTCCACGAATCGGAGCAACACGGCGTGTGGACGCTGCAGGCCGGCATCTTTCCCGAAAATGCGGTAAGCGTGCGCCTGCACGAGGCCGCCGGCTTCCGGGTGGTGGGCCGGCGGGAGCGAATTGGCCAGCTGGCCGGCCACTGGCGCGACACCCTGCTGCTGGAGCGGCGCAGCCCGCGGGTGGGGGTAGCGTAAACACAGCCCGGTCAGAAGGTGACCGAAAAACCGACTGCGTTACCCCGGCAGCCCCGTACCCGCGACGGGCGCGGGGGCAATGCGGGCTGGTTAACCGGAAATGAGGGGCTAGGGCGGGGTCCTGCTTCGGAGGCATACACGCACCTCAACACACTTCATCCGCCTAATCCGACGCTTCGGTAACGGCAAGTTTCAGGGGCTGCAGTAGCGGGCCACTTTTGGGTCATCACTACGCCGCTACCCCCATGAAACGTCCGCTCCTTCTCGTCCTGCTGCTGGTTTTCGCTTTCCGCGGGCTGGCCCAATCTACTGCCACCCTCAGCGGCACCGTCCGCGACGGGGCCGGCCAGGCGCTGCCGGGGGTGAACGTGTTTCTCAAAGCTACCTTCGACGGGGCCAGCACCGATTCGCTAGGCCAATTTCGCTTCGAAACCCAGCAGCCCGTCGGCTCCTACGTGCTGCAGGCCAGTTTGCTCGGCTTTCTGACGGTGGAGCGGCCGGTAACGCTGAACGGCCAACCGCAGCGGCTCGACCTCACCCTGAAAAGCACCCCCCACGCCCTGGGCTCGGTGGTCATTACGGCCGGCGCCTTTGAGGCCAGCGACGAGCACCGCTCCGCCGCCCTCAACACCCGCGACGTGCAAACCACCGCCGGCGCCCTGGCCGATGTGGCAGCCGCCTTTAACACCTTGCCCGGCACCACGCGGGTAGGGGAGGATGGCATGCTGTTCGTGCGGGGCGGGGCGGCTTCAGAAACCAAGGTCTATCTGGATGGCCTACCCGTGCAAAACCCCTACAACGCCACCGTGGCGGCGGTGCCGGCCCGCGGGCGGTTCTCGCCCAGCCTGTTCAAAGGCACCGTGTTCAGCACCGGTGGCTACTCGGCGCAGTACGGACAGGCCTTGTCGGGGGTGTTGCTGCTGAACTCTACCGATCTGGCTCCGGAAACGGAAACCGGCATTTCGGCTACCTCCGTGTTTCTGGGCGCGGCCCGCACCCAGCGCTGGGAGCGCACTTCCGTAGCTGCCACCCTCGACTACACCAACCTGCAGCCCTACCAGCGCCTGCTGCCCCAAAACGTGACCTGGCCCCTGTCGCCGCGCGGCCTGGCGGCTTCCGTGAACCTGCGCCACCGCACCAGCCAAGCTGGCATGCTGAAAGTGTACGGAGTGTGGAATCAGCAGCAGATGACCATCGGGCAGCCTTCGCCCGAGCCGGCCGGCACCCAAACGGTGGCCCTGCGCGCGGACAACGGCTACCTCAACACCACCTTCCGCAGCTCCCTGCGCCGGGGATGGAGCCTGCAGTCGGGGGTAGGGCTGAGCCGCGACCACCAGCGCGTAGCCCCCGATACGGTGCGCATTGGTACCCTGGAGCAGTCCCTCACGGCCCGGCTGGTGCTTATCAACGACTCAGCCGCCGCCCGCTGGAACGTGAAAATCGGGGCCGAAGTGCTGGCTCAGAACGTGCAGCAGCAGGTGCAGCCCAACGCGGCGCTGGCCACGGTGTACCGGCCGGAGTTTACCGAAAAACGGGCCGCTAGCTTTGTGGAATCCGACTTTCAACTCTCTGACCGGCTGGCGGGCCGGGTAGGAGGCCGCACGGAATACTCGGCGCTGCTAAACCGCTGGAACGCGGCCCCGCGCCTGGCCCTGGCCTACCAAACCACCGAAAACAGCTCCCTCTCGGCTGCCCACGGCCGCTTCTACCAAACCCCCGACAACGCCCTGCTGCTGGTGCAGCCCCGCCTGCGCTTCGAGCAAGCCACCCACTCGGTGCTTACCTACCAGTACACCCACGACCGGCAGCTACTGCAGGTGGAGGCCTACTACAAAACCTATACCCACCTTACCCGCTACGACGGCCAGAACCCGCGCAACCCCCGCGCCTACGACAACGGTGGCTCCGGCTACGCCCGCGGCCTGGATGTGCTCTGGCGCGACCGGAAGTCCGTCAAAAACCTGGAATACTATATCAGCTACGGCTTTCTGGACACCAAGCGCCAGTACCGCCAGGACCCCGTAGCGGCCGTGCCTACCTTCGCCGCCCGCCACAATGTATCGGTGGTAGGAAAGTACTGGGTAGGAAGCCTGCACACGCTGCTGGGCGCTACCTACAGCTACGGCAGCCCCCGCCGCTACCACGACCTCAACGACCCCGAGCACAGCTACAACCAGGGCGTGCTGCCCACTTACCAGGACCTGAGCCTGAACGCCAGCTACGTCACCCGCCTCTTTGGGCAATACACCGTGCTGCACCTCGCGGCCACCAACGTGCTGGGCCGCCAGAACGTGTTCGGCTACCGCTACGCCACCCACCCCGATGCCACCGGCACCTTCCACCGGGTGGCCGTAACGCCCACCGCGCCCCGCATGCTGTTCGTGGGCCTGTTTATCTCCATCAATAAAAACCGCGCCGCCGACGTGAACGAGCGGCCGGAGTAGAATTTTAGCTGCCAGGAGTGAGTTGCCGGTTGCCAGGGAAAGTAGGCGCGTACGCTGCCCCTGCTTTACTTGCGCCATGAGGTGGAAAGTATTCCGGAATAGCCAGGGCCCCCAGCCCGGTCGTCTGCTGCGGTGGGTGGCCGGGCTGGGGCTTTTGAGCGGTACGCAGTGCGGGCCCGGCCACGCGCCGGCGGCCTCTGACCCCAGCCACTACGTCAGCTACCAGGTAAACCCGCGCCGGCAGACGCTGCGCCTGTACTGGCAGGATGAGCGGGGCCAGCAGCTGCGTAGTATCCGGCGGCTGCGCGAGTGGCTGGCTTCCCGGGGGCAGCGCCTCCTGTTTGCTACCAATGGCGGCATGTACAAAGCCGGCAACGTGCCGCTGGGGTTGCTGCAGCAGCAGGGGGTAGTGCGCACGCCGCTGGATACAGCCCAGGGGGTAGGAAACTTTTACCTGCAGCCAAACGGGGTGTTTTATCTGACGGCTGGCGGGCAGCCCGGCATTGTGCCCACCGCAGCCTTCCCTGGGGTGCCGGATGTGCGCTACGCCACGCAGTCGGGGCCGCTGCTGGTGTTGAACGGGCGGGTGCACCCGGCCTTCCAGCCGCACTCCACCAACCTGCATATCCGCAACGGGGTAGGCATCCTGCCCAATGGCAACGCGCTGTTTGCCATGTCGAAGGAGAAAGTCAGCTTTCATGATTTCGCCACCTATTTCCAGCGCCAGGGTTGCCAGACGGCTCTGTACCTCGATGGGTTTGTGTCGCGCACGTATTTGCCGGAACAGCACTGGGTCCAGACGGACGGGGACTTCGGCGTCATCATCGGCGTGACGGAACCGGCTCGGTAGGGCCTGCTTGTCTGAGCGGGGTTGGGGCCGAACAGAGGGGTAGGGCTGCGCCTGCCGCGCCACGGCTATAGCGGTAGCGCGGGCGGTTTTGGGTTGTTTGGAAGGGGGTAAAGGGTAGGAAATGGGCCGCGTTGATTTTCGCTTGGGAGCTGCCGGCTACGCTTCATCCGGTAAATCCGACGGTTCGGTAACGGTAAATTTCTTTGGCGCCGGGGCTGGGCCACCTTTGAATCATCAACCACCACAAACCCTTCCTCGCCATGAAAAAAGCCCTGTTCACCCTCACCCTGGTAGCCGCTTCCTTTTCGTCGTTTGCTGCCGTAGCGCAGCAGCCCACCGCTACCCCCGCCGCGGCCGGCAACCCTGATGCCTACACCGCCATGATGGCCGCCACCATTCAGGACCTGATGAGCACCGGCGACCCGGCCAAACTCAAGCAAGCTGATGCCAAGCTGGAGCGCGCCGCCCAGGTAGCCCCCAAAGACTGGCTGCCCCGCTACTACCAGGCCTACGCCCGCACCATTACCGCCTTCGTGAGCAAGGAGGAAGACGAAACCAAGGACAAGTACCTCGACCAGGCTGAGGCGGCCCTGGCCCAGGCCCGCAAGCTAGGGGGCGAGGAATCGGAGCTGCTGGTGGTGCAGGCCTACATCTACCAGGCCCGCCTGAGCATCTCGCCCATGCTGCGCTCCATGAAGTACTCCAAAATGGTGACCGAAACGCTGGCCCAGGCCAAGAAACTCAACCCCGCTAACCCGCGCATCTACCTGGTGCAGGCCAACAACGTGTACTACACGCCCTCCATGTTCGGCGGTGGGGCCGACGTAGCCAAGCCCCTCTTCCAGGAAGCCCAGACGCGCTTTACGGCCTTCAAACCTACCTCCGTGCTGGCTCCCAACTGGGGCGAGCGGCAGGTAAAAGGCCGCCTGAAAAGCTACGAAACGGCCTCGGTGAAGTAAGGTAAATCAGGTTACGCTCATACCGCAAGGAGTTGTGCCATAACCAGGAGGAAATGAGCAAAGAACGTCATGTCGAGCCCCGCGAAACATCACGCGCGCTGACGTCTGATTACTACCACAACCTCAGCACGCGCGATGTTTCGCGGGGCTCGACATGACATCCTGAGTGCTTTCTACACAACTTCACCAGTTGAGCCAAAGGCGTAACCGGGAAGAAGCTCAAAAAGGCCAGAGACATTCACCGCCGAACACTTACACTGCCACGCCGCTGGTTTTATCTATCTTTTTCCTTGCTTTATTGGCCCGCCGGGTTTCCCCCTATGCTTAATTCTGCCCTCCCTGTGAACCGCCCGACCCTGACTCCCGACGAAGCCCTGGACGCGCGCAAAGCCTCCCTCAGCAACCTGGGTCGGCACTACCCCCACCGCAAATGGGTGTTCATGCTGGGCCTGATGCTAGTGTTATCGTTGGGGTTGAGCTTTCTGTTCTGCCGGGGCTGCTCCGTACTGAGTGAAGATTTTCTGGTGACATTCGGGTATAACTTCTTCTATACTACGGGGCTATGGCTGGCCAACGGCTTCCCCAACGAGTGGCTGAACCGCCGCGTCGACTGGACAATTCAGCCGATCAAGCGCTTCCTGATTACGCTGTCCATGTCGCTGGTGCTATCGTTGATTGTGATTTTCCTGGTCACGACGAGCTTCAATGTGCTCTACCACCACCGGCCCCTGAGCTCTATTACCTGGCGGCCCTTCGTGATGCCCCTGCTGATTACGGTGGTAGTGTCGCTGTTTATGCACAGCCGCTCGTTTCTGCTGAGCTGGCGCGATGCTACCACCCAGGCCGAGCGCCTGCAGAAGGAAAACGCCCAGGCCCAGGCCGACAGCCTCCGCCGCCAGCTCGACCCGCACTTCCTGTTCAATTCCCTCAACGCCCTGACCTCCCTGGTGGAGGAAAACGACCCCGCCCGGGCCACCCGTTTCATCCGCCAGCTCAGCCAGGTGTACCGCTACGTGCTCGACAGCCAGGAGCAGGAGGTGGTGCCCCTGGCCGATGAAATGCGCTTCGTGGAAGCCTACCTGTATCTGCAGCGCACCCGCCTGGGCGAGGGCGTGCAGGTGGAAATGCGCCTACCCCCCGCCGCCCTCGAAACCCTGGTGGTGCCCCCGCTGGCCGTGCAGCTGCTGCTGGAAAACGCCCTCAAGCACAACGCCACCTCCCAGCGCGACCCGCTCCGCATCCGCATCGAGCTAGATGAAGCCGCCCGCACTCTGGCCGTGCGCAACATCCGCCGCCCCCGCCGCCTCCCCGATGGGGAATCCACTGGCCTGGGCCTGAAAAACCTGTGCGCCCGCTACGCCTTCCTCACCAGCCAACCGGTGCGGGTAGAGGAGTCGGACACGGAGTTCGGGGTAGTGCTGCCCGTGCTGGAATTGCAGTGAGGCTAGCCTCTAGCTCTATTCATAAAAAAACCTTGCCTCTATGCCTGCAACCGTTACCCCCCTGCGTGCCCTGATTATTGAAGATGAACCTCTGGCTGCCCGCCGCCTGACGGAGCTGCTGCGCAAGCAGCCGCAGCCGGTGGAGGTAGTGGGCAAAGCCGAATCGGTGGCGGAGGCGGAAGCCCTGCTGCACGCGCTGCGGCCCGCGCCCGACGTGCTGTTTCTGGATATTCACCTGGCCGATGGGCTGAGCTTCGAGCTGTTCGAGCGCCTCGACATCCAGAGCCCGGTCATCTTCACCACGGCCTACGACAAGTACGCCCTGCGCGCCTTCAAGGTGAACAGCGTCGATTACCTGCTCAAGCCCATCGACCCCGAGGAACTTACTACTGCCCTGCAGAAGCTGGAGCGGCAGCGCCAGGCCGCTACCCCCGCCTTCGATGCCAACCTGCTGGCCCAGGTGCTGCGCCAGGCCCAGCCGGCCAAGGAGTATAAATCCAGGTTTGTGGTGCGGGTGGGGGAGCACCTCAAGGCCATTCCAGTGGAGCAGATTGCCTACTTCGCCAGCCTGGAAAAAGTAACCCTGCTGCACACCCGTGAGGGCCGCAAATTTGTGGTGGACTACACCCTGGAACAGCTCGAAGGCATGCTCGACCCCACTGAGTTCTTCCGTCTCAACCGCGCCTACCTGGCCCACGCCGAGGCCATTCACGACATCATCCACTACACCAACTCCCGCCTCCAAACCATCCTCAAACCCACCGCCCCCGACAACGACACCGTGCTGGTGAGCCGTGAAAAAGTAGCCGCGTTCAAGGCCTGGCTGGACCGGTAGCCTGCGGTATGGTCTTTTCTGCTTCGGTGCGCCGGATGGCGGCAGTGGTTTCCGGGCTGGGCCACCCACTGGTTACTGCCACTGCCTTCGCTGCATTTATGGCGGGGCGGCGGCTGCAGGGCGCGGCCGCCGCCTGGGTGCTTGGTAGCGTGGTTGCCCTAACGCTGTTTATCAGCCTGTGGAGCCTCTGGCAGACGCGCCGCGGGGTGTACTCTAATTTTGATGTGTCGCAACGCGCGCAACGGCGTTCATTCTACCCGGTGCTGTTGGGTGGGGTAGGCCTCGCCACGGCCGCTTTGTTTTGGCAGCCGGTAGGCCAGTTCCGGTACGGTTTGCTGGCGGTGTGGCTGCAATTGCTGCTCTGCTACGGGCTCAACTTCTGGCTGAAGGTGTCCTTGCACGCGGCCCTATCGTTCTTTCTTGCCTGTGCCGTGCTGCATTTGCATGTTGGTTGGGGCCTGCTGGCTTTGGGAATAGCCACGCTCATTGCGGCCTCGCGGCTGGTGTTACAACGGCACACAGTGCCGGAGCTGGTGGTAGGAACTCTGGTGGGGCTACTAGCGGGCGCCGGGCTGGTTTGTCTGCCGCCTCACCTGGCCGCCTGAACGGGTCCGGACTAGCCCTCCAGCCAGCTTTTCACGGCCCCGGCCTTCTCCCGGCTGACCAGCACTTCCTCGCTGGGGGCGGGCTGCAGCTCCAGCAGCAGCTTGCCGTTGAAGTGGGGGTGCAGGCGCTGTACGGCGGGCAGCTGGGCAATGAACTGGCGGTTCATCCGGAAGAAGAGGGTAGGGTCCAGCAGCGTTTCCAGCTGCTCCAGGGTGTAGTCCACCACGAAGCGGCGATTGTCGGTGGTGGCGAGGGTAGTGGTTTCGTGGCGGCTCTGAAACCAGGCCACCTGACTCACGGCCAGGGGCAGGAGCTGCTCGCCGCTGCGTACCAGAAAGCGGGTTTTGTACTGGCGGTCGGGGCGGGGGAGGGCGTCGAGCAGTCGCTCCAAACGGCGGGCCGTGTCATCCTCGGCGGCGGCCGCAGGCGGGGTAGGCGCGGCGGTGGTTTCGGGGGGAGCCATGCGCCACTCGCGCAGCTTGGTGAGGGCCGCCTGCAGTTCCGCGAGTTTCACCGGCTTGAGGAGGTAGTCGACGCTGTTGGCCTTGAAGGCCCGAATGGCGTAGGCGTCATAAGCGGTGGTGAAGATGACGGGGCTGCGCACCACCAGTTGGTCAAACACATCCAGGCTCAGCCCGTCGGCCAGCTGTATATCGGAGAGGATCAGGTCGGGGGCCGGGTTAGGGCCGAGCCATTGCACGGCGCTGCTCACGCTGTCGAGCACGGCCAGCACATGTGCTTCGGGCGCGGCTTGCCGAAGCAGGCGTTGCAGGCGCTCGGCGGCGGGGTATTCGTCTTCGAGCAGTAGGACGTTCATTGAGCGGAAATGTAGGGGAAGGCAGGGAGGTGAACTTTTAGAGTGTAAAATAACGGGTCATGCTGAGCTTGTCGAAGCATCTCTACCGCTTCGTCCTCACGCCGGAAACTAGCCAGAGGTAGAGATGCTTCGGCTGCGCTCAGCCTGCCCCGTTCAAATCGTTAGCTGAAAACTTACCGCGCCGCCAGCAGCGGCAGGCGCACCCGAAACCAGCCATTCGTGGCACTTATTTCTACTGGCCTGGGCGCGCGCAACAGCTCGTAGCGGTGCTGCACGTTGCGTAGGCCAGTGCCGGTCCCGGGCGCGAGGCCGGCGGTGCGGGGGCGCAGGGTGTTTTCTACCAGGAAGCAGCCGGCGGCCAGGTCGGCGGTGAGGCGCAGCTCCAGCGGGTGCTCCCGCGAGGCCACGTTGTGCTTCAGAGCATTCTCTACCAGTAACTGCACACTGAGCGGCGCCACCAACTGGCCGAGGGCCTCGGCCGGGACGTGCTGGGTTACGCGCAGGTTGTCGCGGAAGCGGGCTTTGTGCAGGGCCAGGTAGGTGTCCACGAAGGCAAGCTCCTCGCTGAGCGGCACGGTGGTTCGCTCCCGGGCCAGCAGCACGTAGCGGTACACGTCGGAGAGCTGCTCCACAAACTGCTGGGCGGGCTCGTTCTCGGGCTCAATAAGGGCCGAAAGCGTGTTGAGGGAATTGAAAAGAAAGTGCGGGTCGAGCTGACTTTGCAGAGCTTCGAGCTGACTTTGCACCCCGGCGTTCTGGAGCTGCTCGGCCCGGCGCACGTTCTCGGCCCACTGCCGGAAAAAATTCCAGCTTTCGTAGATGAGCTGAATCACGATGGTAGGCACCATATTCAACCCGAACTCGTACCAGAACGTGGACCAGCTAAGGTGCCCACCCTGCAGCAAACCGGCAAGGCTGCCCAGCACCAGCGTCACGGCGGCCGTAATCAGGGTGTTGATGCTGGCCAGCAGCCACAGGCGGCGGGTGGTTTGCTCCACGCGCGGAAAGCGCCGGAACAAGCCTATCCATAATGCCCGGCCCGTGAGCCAGAAGGCGCACGTAAAGCCAATCGAAATAACCCAGTTGAGCAGGAAAATGGGCACCGTGCGCACGTGCAGAATACCCCGCGGCAGCAGCACCAGCAGCGCCAGCACCGGAATGCCGATGAGCAAAAACCATCGGTCGTTTACGCGGATGGGAGTGGGGCGCTCGGCGGTAGGTCGGGACATCTGTTACGGTTTGCGGGGCAGCTGCTGCACGAAGCTAACCACGGCCCGCTGAAACCGTGCGGGCTGCTCCAGAAACGAGTAGTGCTTGCCCGGCAGCGTGATAACCTGCTGCTTCCGGGCCCGGAACGACTGCGGCGTGGTGCCCGTGGTGCGGTCGTCCTGGCCTACTATCACTAACACGGGCATGGTGAGCTGGGCGGTAGCGGGCGCGTAGTCTTGGCCGTAGTCGGGCAGGCGGCCGCTGAACACCTGAGCGGCAAAATCCTGGTTGGCGGGTACCGCCCGAACTGCCCGGCTGGCGCGGGCGGCCAGCGAATCAGCGGAGTAGTGGAGCTGGTAGGCCAGTTTCTTTTGCTGCAGCGCGCCCATCACCATGCCAAAGCGCTGCATAACGGGCGCATTGGGGTTTGGCTGCTCAGTGGGGGGTAGCAGGGAGGTGCCGTACTGCAGCATAGCCTCCAGGGAGGCCGAGGGGTTCAGCACACTATTCACCAACACCAGGCCCTGCACCCGCTCGGGATATTTAGCGGCGTAGGCGGTAGCAATGGTGCCACCAAACGAATGCGCCATCACTACCCACTTCTGCAGCCCCAGGTGCTGGCGCAGCTCCTCTAAGTCCTGCATCATGCGGGCCATGGAGTAGCCTTTGCGGGCAGAGCTGGTGGAGCGGCCACTCCCCCGCTGGTCGAGGTAGATCATGCGCATCCCATCTTCCAGCCGGTTGCCGCCCAGCTTCTCAAACGAGTAGCTACCCGCGCCCGGCCCGCCGTGCACAAACACGCAAGGCGTGCCCTTACCCGCCACCTGCACAAACAGCTTTACCGAGTCGGAAGTGAGCAAGGTGGCAGGGCCGTTGCTGAGGGCAGGCGCTTTGGTTTGAGCCCACAACTGGCCTAGGCCAGTCAGGAGCAGAAAGCAGGTGAGGAGCAGGAAGTGCAAACGGGAGCTGGTCATGGCGGTAGGGAGGTTTGTGGTAGCGGATAACTGCATCAAACATCCGAAAACCCCGCCGCCGGTGGTAGCAAAATCAGGGCGAAGCGCCGCAGGCGCGGGGTGAAGCGGGAGAAGCGCCACGTGGACCTCACCCCCGGCCCCTCTCCTCGGGGAGAGGGGTGCCAGACGCGCGGAATGAGCAAATAGTAGTGAAGGATACCCCAGTCGCTATCGATTACTGTTTATTATCAATTGTTCATTGACTCCGGAACCCACCCCTCTCCCCGAGGAGAGGGGCCGGGGGTGAGGTCACAAAAAAAGCCCGAGCGCCAGACACCCCTGCCTGACCCCCGGACTTTACAAACCCACCCCTGGGTTATGTTAGATAATCGTGCTCATGCCGAGCTTGATGTTGTTGCGGTGCACCTCACAGTCGGCAATGTCCAGCACGCTGTAGGCAATGAAGTTGCCCACCTGCTCGGTGGTATAGAGGGTGCTGGGGTTTAGCTCCGGCGTTACTACCCCTTGGTCGAGGGCGTGCTGCACGGCGTCGCGCACGCAGTCGGCCTCCTCTTGCAAATTGAAGTGGTCGAGGAGCAGGGCGGCCGAGAGGATGGTAGCAATGGGGTTAGCAATGCCTTTGCCCTTGGCCTGGGGGTAGGAGCCGTGGATGGGCTCGAACAGCGCCGCCCCGTCACCCACCGAGGCCGACGGCAACAGGCCTAGCGAGCCCGCAATTACTGAGGCCTCATCCGAAATAATATCGCCAAACATGTTCTCCGTCAGGATAACGTCAAACTGCTTTGGGTTGAGAATGATCTGCATGGCTGCGTTGTCAACGAACAGGTAGTCGAGGGCCACGCTGGGGTACTCAGGGGCAATGCTTTGCACAGTCTCGCGCCACAGGCGGGAAGTTTCCAGCACGTTGGCCTTGTCCACGAGCGTGAGCTGGTGGCGGCGCGTTTCGGCCGCCCGGAAGGCCCGGTGCGCAATGCGTAGGATTTCATCTCTTGAGTACGTACAGTGGTCGTAGGCCCAGGTGCGGTCCTCGCTGCGGCCTTTCTCGCCAAAGTAGATGCCGCCGGTCAGCTCCCGAAAAATCAGAATATCAGTGCCCTGAATGCGCTCCGCTTTCAGTGGGGAGTGCTCCAACAGCTGGTCGTAGGCCGTGATGGGGCGGATGTTGGCGTACAGGCCCAGGGCCTTGCGCAGGCCTAGCAGGCCCTGCTCGGGGCGCACTTTGGCCGTGGGGTCGTTGTCGTACTTGGGGTCACCGATTGCCCCGAGTAGCACGGCGTCGGCGCGGCGGCAGGCGTCCAGGGTTGCGTCGGGTAGGGGCGAGCCGGTGGCGTCGATGGCGCAGGCGCCCATGAGCTGGTAGTCAAACCCGAACTCGTGGCCGAAGCGGCTGGATACGGCCCGCAGCACGCGCACGGCCTCGCTACACACCTCCGGACCAATGCCGTCGCCCGGCAACACGACAATGCGTTTGCTTAGAATACCCATGACCGTTGCTGTTCAAAAGCCGTGATGGCCGCCTCCTGGCTAATGAGAAAATCGATGTCGTCGTACCCGTTGAGCAGGCACTCTTTTTTGTAAGGGTCCAACTCGAAGTAAATCACCTCGTCCCAGCCGGGTACCGTCAGGGTTTGCGTCTGCAAATCCACCGTCAAGGCGGTCTGTGAGTCTTGGGCTACCACCTCGAACAGGCCCTGCAGCACCTCATCCGAAACCTGCAGGGGCAGCAGACCCGTGTTCAGCGCATTACCCCGGAAAATATCAGCGAAGTAGCTGCTGATGACTACCCGGAATCCGGCGTCATATAAAGCCCAGGCGGCGTGCTCCCGACTGGAGCCACACCCGAAGTTCTTACCGGCCAGCAGAATCTGATGGCCTTGGTAGCGGGCGTCATTAAGCACGAAGTCCGACTTAGGCTGCCCGTCGGCAGTGTAGCGCCAGTCGGCAAAGAGATTCGCACCGAAACCTTCACGAGTCGTCGCCTTCAGAAAGCGCGCCGGAATGATCTGGTCGGTATCCACATTTTCTATCGGAAGCGGCACCACGCCGGAGCGCAGTGTTTGGAATTTTTCCATGGGGTGAGAGATTATGATAGGGGAGGCAGGAAAGGCCGGGGGACTACTGCAAGAACAAATCTTCTGATCGTCATGTCGAGCTTGTCGAGACATCTCGCTCGACTCGTTGGGCTAGTAATCCAACATCAGCACGCGAGATTCCTCGGCTACGCTCGGAATGACGTTGTTAGTAAACAACGATTGGTCAACCACCCCCAGCCCCTCCTCATCTGAGGAGGGGAGCTAGCTGCTAGTACTAGTTCAAATACTGCGTGATATCAACTAGGCGGCCTTCTACCGCCGTGATAGCCGCTACCAGGGGCGAGGCCAGCAGGGTGCGGGCGCCGGGGCCCTGGCGACCTTCGAAGTTGCGGTTGGAGGTGGAGACGCAGTAGGCGCCGGCCGGAATCTTGTCGTCGTTCATGGCCAGGCAGGCGCTGCAGCCCGGTTCACGCAGCTCAAAGCCGGCGTCGGCCAGCACCTTGTCGAGGCCCTCGGCAATGGCCTGCTGCTCTACTTGCTTGGAGCCGGGCACGATGATGGCCTCCACGTGGGCTGCCTTCTGCTTGCCCCGCACGTAGGCCGCAACCGTGCGCAAATCCTCAATGCGCGAGTTGGTGCAGCTGCCGATGAACACGTAGTTGATTTCCTTGCCCAGCAATGACTCGCCCGGCTGAAACCCCATGTAGCGCAACGACTTATCAAAGCTAGTTGCCTCGCTACCCCCGTTGAGCACCGGAATGCTGGCCGAGAGCGGAATGCCCATGCCGGGGTTGGTGCCATAGGTAATCATGGGCTGAATAGCCGAGGCATCGAACTGCAGCTCGGCATCGAACACCGCATCTTCGTCCGAGTACAGGGTCTGCCAGTAGGCCACGGCCCGGTCCCAGTTCTCGCCCTGGGGCGCGAACCGGCGACCTTTCACGTACTCGAACGTGGTAGCATCGGGGGCGATGAGGCCGCCGCGGGCACCCATCTCAATGCTCATGTTGCAGACCGTCATGCGGCCTTCCATGCTCAGGCCGCGGATGGCGCTGCCCGCGTACTCCACGAAGTAGCCGGTGGCGCCGCCGGTGCCCAGTTGCGAAATCACGTACAGAATCAAATCCTTGGCCGTTACGCCGGGCCGCAGGTCGCCATCCAGGGTGATGCGCATGCGCTTGGGCTTGTCGAGCAGCAGGCACTGCGAGGCCATGACCTGCGTCACTTGGCTCGTGCCGATGCCAAAGGCAATGGTCCCAAACGCGCCATGGGTAGAGGTGTGACTGTCGCCGCACACCATGGTCAGGCCCGGCTGCGTAATGCCCAGCTCCGGCCCAATCACGTGCACAATGCCCTGGTACTGGTGGCCCAGGCCGTAGAGTTCCACCCCAAACGTGGCGCAGTTTTCCGTGAGCTTATCCACCTGGGAGCGGGACAGCGGGTCCTGAATGGGTTGATTTTGGTGGCGCGTGGGCACGTTGTGGTCGGCGGTGGCTACTATCTGCTCCGGGCGGCGCAGCGTGAGGCCGCGGGCCGTTAGCTCGTCAAACGCCTGGGGGCTGGTTACTTCGTGAATCAGGTGGCGGTCGATGTAAAACACCGTGAGGCCGCCGGCTACTTCGCGCACCACGTGCGCGTCCCAGATTTTATCAAACAAGGTCTTCGCCATGAGAGAGGGGTGGGTGAGTAGAGGGTAGGAGGGTAGGAGGGTAGGAGGGTAGGAGGGTAGGAGGGTAGGAGGGTAGGAGGGTACTGATATTGACTTAGAAAAAGCACGTCATCCTGAGCTTGCGAAGGATCTTATCACGTTAGCACGAGCCGTTTCTAAGCCTATCTTCCTGTTCCTTGTTGCCCTTGCGTGATAAGATGCTTCGGCAATCTCAGGATGACGTTCCATTGCATTCTGCTATCCTACCGCCACCAGCTGCTCCTGCTCCACCATCACGTGCAAGTCTTCGTCTACCACTTCCTTCTGGCGGTCGGCCAGCACGAGGAAGGAGGCGTAGGCCTTGTTGAGGGCGGTGCGGTCGAAGTCGTAGCCGATTTTCTGGAGGCGGTAGGCCAGGGCCGCGCGGCCGGAGCGGGCCGTCAGCACAATGCTGGAATCGGGCATGCCCACTTCGCGCGGGTTAATGATTTCGTAGGTTTCGCGGTGCTTGATAACGCCATCCTGGTGGATGCCGCTGGAGTGCGAAAACGCGTTGGCGCCCACAATGGCCTTGTTGGGCTGCACTGGCATGCTCATCAGGTGCGACACCATGGCCGAGGTTTCAGCTAGCAGCTTGGTGTTGATGCCCGTCTCGAAGTTGAGGTAGGGGTGCTGGCGGAGCACCATCACGGCTTCTTCCAGGGCCGTATTGCCGGCTCGCTCACCTACGCCATTGATGGTGCATTCTACCTGCTGAGCACCATTGAGTACCCCCGCAATGGAGTTGGCCGTGGCCATGCCCAAATCATTGTGGCAATGGGTGGAAAGGCGCACATGCTCAATGCCGCGCACGTTATCCACCAAGTACTTGATCTTAGCGCCGTACTCACTAGGCAAGCAGTAGCCGGTAGTATCGGGAATATTCAGCACGGTGGCACCGGCGCGAATAGCGGCCTCGCAGACTCGGGCCAGGAACTCGTTATCCGTGCGCCCCGCGTCTTCGGCGTAGAACTCCACGTCTTCCACGAAGGACTTGGCCAGCTTTACCGCCGCCACCGCGCGCTCCAATACTTTCTCGGGGGTAGTGCAGAGCTTGAATCGGATGTGCGAATCGGAGGTGCCAATACCGGTGTGAATGCGCGGGTACTTGGCTGATTTCAACGCCTCGGCGGCCGTGATGATATCATTCTCCACCGCCCTCGAAAGGCCGCAGACCGTCGCGTAGCGCGTTTGAGCCGCAATGGCCGCCACTGCCGTAAAGTCGCCGGGGCTCGATACCGGAAAACCTGCCTCAATTACATCTACACCCAGTAGCTCTAGCTGTCGGGCAATGAGGAGTTTCTCGTCGCGGTTCAGCTTGCAGCCCGGCACCTGTTCCCCGTCGCGCAGGGTCGTGTCGAAGATGTGGATTTTCTGAGTTGCCATGTCTCTGGGGTTCAGTCAGCGAAAAATGCTGCCCGCAAGTACATGGCCTGGGCGCTTCAGCAAAAACCAGCGGCTGACGCGGTTACTATTTCTAAAACGATGATTTTATTTTCTAAGTACTTGATTATAAGCAATTAGCGTTTGGTGTGGATACAATGGCAAAAGCAAGAAAGAACGGGGCTTCTCGCCGATAAGTAGGGGTAGGGCCTGGCGTGGTGGTTCGGTGCTGGGCCAGCTGTACACCCACAAGCAGGGCCTGAAAGCAAAAAGGACTTCAGCCCCCGGCAGGAGAGCCGCACCCGAAGCCCTATCTTCGGCCGCAGGCCCACCAGTAGGCCTACTTCTAGCGCTACCCGATGCTATTAACCATTACCACCACTCATCAACCCGCCACTGATTTAGGCTATCTGCTGCATAAGAACCCGGCCCGGCTGCAGTCCCTGGACATTGCGGCGGGACAGGCGCATCTCTTTTATCCGGAGGCTACCCCCGAGCGCTGCACGGTGGCCCTGCTACTCGACATCGACCCCGTGGCTCTCGTGCGCAGCCACCGTGGTCCGGCCGGCGAGGGTTTCGCGCTGGAGCAGTACGTGAACGACCGGCCCTACGTGGCGTCGTCATTTCTGAGCACGGCCCTGTCCAAGGCGTTTAACACCGCCATGAACGGCACCTGCAAGGACCGCCCTGAGTTGCCCGATACGCTGCTACCTCTGGAAGCCACCGTAGCCGTGATGCCCGCTGCCAACGCCGAGCAGCTGCAGCGCCTGTTCAGCCCCTTGGGCTACGAAGTAACCACCGAAGCGCACGCCCTGGACCCCACAGTGCCGGAATGGGGCGACAGCCGCTACTTCACGCTGCGTTTGCGCCACGCTGCCCTGCGCCTGCAGGATCTGCTGTCCCACCTGTACGTACTGATTCCGGTGCTCGACAACGACAAGCACTACTGGGTAAACGCCAGCGAGGCCGAGAAGCTGCTGCACCGGGGCGCCGCCTGGCTGCCCCAGCACCCCGACCGGGAGTTCATCACCCGCCGCTACCTGCGCAACCTGGCTCAGTATGTGAACCCTACCCTGGAGCGGCTGCTGGAAGGCGACGAGCCCTTGAGCGAAGAATCCTCTGATTTCGACTCGCTGGAAACCGCAAACCCCTCGGGTGCTGAGGCGACGCACAACCTAGGCCAGCCAGCGGCCCGAGAAAAGCAAAGCCTGCACGATATCCGTTTGGACCGGGTGGCGGAGGAAATCCGGCGGCTGGGGGCCAAGCGCGTCCTGGATTTGGGCTGCGGCGAAGGCAAGCTGGTGCGCCGGCTGCTGGCTATTCCGCACGTAGAGCATGTGTTGGGAATGGACGTTTCGCACCGGGAGCTGCAGCGGGCCCAGGACCGGCTGCACGTAGCCGAGATGCCCCCACGCCAGCGCGAGCGACTGACGCTCACTCAAGGTTCCTTGCTCTACCACGACCCGCGCCTGAATGGCTACGATGCCGCCGCCGTAGTGGAGGTGATTGAGCACCTGGATGAAAGCCGGTTGGCCGCCTTCGAGCAGGTAGTGTTTGCCCGGGCCCAGCCCGGCGCGGTGCTGGTTACTACCCCCAACGCCGACTACAACCAGCGCTACGAAACCCTGTCCGCCGGCCAATTCCGGCACACCGACCACCGCTTTGAGTGGACGCAGGCGCAGTTCCGGGAGTGGGCCGCTGGTGTGGCCGAGCGCAACGGCTACCGGGTGCGGGTTGAAGCGCTAGGCCCGGAGGTAGCCGAAGTTGGTGCACCCTCCCAGCTTGCGGTATTCGAGCGGTAATTCAGGTTTTTTATGCGAGCCGCGGAGGTAGCTCTGTTCCTGCGGCTCCTATTGTTAGTTTCATGTCCTTGACTTCTCTTAAGCTGCCCTAACTGTCCCTGGTGTTGCTGATTGGCACCTCCGGGGCGGGAAAAAGCACGTTTGCCCGCCGCTTATTTCGATCTTCCGAAATCGTCTCCTCGGACCAATGCCGGGAGTTGGTGGCCGATGATGAAAACGACCAGTCGGCCACGCCCGATGCCTTTGCTCTGCTGCACTACCTGGTGGGGCTGCGCCTGAAGCGCGGCCTACTCACGGTGGTAGATGCCACCAATGTACAGCCCGAGGCCCGCAAAACGCTCGTGCAGCTGGCCCGCGACTATCATGTGCTACCCACGGCTATAATTCTAGACGTGCCCGACCGTGTGGCCGAGGACCGCAACCGCGTCCGGGCGGAGCGCATGCACATCGGTCGCCACGTAATTCCGCAGCAGCGCCAGCAGTTGCGGCGGAGCCTGAAAACTCTGAAGGCGGAAGGCTTCCGCCACATCTACCACCTGCGCGGTACCGAGGAAATCGATGCTGTGCAGTCCGTAGTGCGCGACCCGCTCTACAACAACCGCAAGCATGATACCGGGCCCTTCGACATCATCGGCGACGTGCACGGCTGCTACGACGAGCTGGTGCAGTTGCTCACCAAGCTAGGTTACTCCGTGGAAGCCGAACCCATGGCAGATGTGCGCGACCTGGGTGTGCGCGTGCAGGCGCCCGCGGGCCGCCGCGCCCTGTTCCTGGGCGACTTAGTGGACCGCGGCCCGGCTTCACCGCAAGTGTTGCGGCTGGTTATGCGTATGGTGCAGGACGGCACGGCGCTGTGCGTACCCGGCAACCACGATATCAAGCTGCTGCGCCACCTGGGCGGCAAGCAGGTAAATGATAAGCACGGTTTTGCCGAAACCCTCCAGCAGCTGGCCGGCGAGTCGGATACGTTTAAAAACCAGGTGCGCCAGTTTCTTGATGGATTGGTCAGCCACTACGTACTCGATGGCGGCAAACTGGTGGTGGCCCACGCCGGGCTTCGGGAAGATATGCAGGGTAGGGGCTCCGGGGCCGTGCGCGCCTTTGCGTTGTTCGGGGAAACAACGGGCGAAATCGACGAGTTTGGCTTGCCCGTGCGCTACAACTGGGCCTCCGAGTACCGCGGCCGCGCTATGGTGGTGTACGGCCACACGCCCGTGCCGGAACCCGAGTGGCTCAACAACACCATTGATATCGACACCGGCTGCGTATTCGGGGGTAGGCTGACGGCCTTGCGCTACCCCGAGCGGGAGCTGGTAACGGTGCCGGCCGCGCAGGTGTACTGCGAGCCGGTACGGCCCCTATCAGTTGTCAGTTCCCAGGTGCCAGTTGCCGGTAATGGCATAAGTAGCCAAAAGAACGAACTGGCAACCGGCAACTCGCAACTGTCAACTCAACTCACCGCCCAGCAGCAGCACGACGACCTGCTCGATATCCGCGACGTTACCGGCAAGCAGATTATCCGCACCCGCCTGCTGCCGTCCGTTACCATCCGGGAAGAAAACGGCGTGGCGGCCCTGGAAGTCATGAGCCGCTTCGCCCTGAACCCTAAGTGGCTCCTCTACCTGCCGCCCACCATGTCGCCCTCCGAAACCAGCGCCCTGCCCGACCTGCTGGAGCACCCCGCCGAAGCCTTCGACTATTTCCGCCGCCAGGATGTGCAGCGGGTAGTGTGTGAGGAAAAGCACATGGGCAGCCGCGTGGTAGTGGTGCTGGCCAAAGATGAAGACGCCGCCCGCCGCCGTTTTGGGGTAGTAGGCGAGGGGCCCGGCAAATGCTACACCCGCACCGGCCGCAACTTCTTCAACGACACCGTTCTGGAAACAGCCTTCCTGGCCCGCCTGCAGGAGGCGCTGACTACCGCGGGCTTCTGGGAGAAGTTCAGCACCGATTGGCTGTGCCTAGATGCTGAGCTGCTGCCGTGGTCGGCAAAAGCGCAGGAACTGATAAAAAACCAATACGCCGCCGTAGCTGCGGCCGCCACGGCTGCTCTGCCGGTTGCAGCTGGCGTACTAGCCCAGGCTGCCACGCGCAATCTGGATGGTATTGAGGCGCTACTGGCCCGCACCACAGCTCGGCAAGCGGCCGCCGAGCACTATGCCGAGGCCTACCGCCGCTACTGCTGGCCGGTAGAAAGCGTGGCCGATCTGCGCCTGGCGCCCTTCCACCTGCTGGCCACCGAAGGCCGCACCTATTTCGATAAGGACCACGCCTGGCACATGGAAACCCTGCGGGCCCTCTGCCTCGCCGATGAAGGCCTACTGCGCGCTACCCCTTACCGGGTGGTAAACCTGGCGGATATCACCGATGTGGAAGCCGCCACCCAGTGGTGGACCGACCTGACCGCCGCCGGAGGCGAAGGCATGGTGGTTAAGCCCTACGATTTCATCCCGGCCGGGCGCAAACACCTGGTGCAGCCCGCCCTGAAGTGTAGGGGCCGCGAATACCTGCGCATCATCTACGGCCCCGACTACCTGCTGCCGGGCAACCTGGAGCGCCTGCGCGAGCGGGCCGTGAAAACCAAGCGCAACCTGGCCCTGCGGGAATTTGCCCTGGGCGTGGAAGGCCTGGAGCGCTTCGTGGCGGGAGCCCCCTTGCGCGAGGTGCACCAGTGCGTGTTCGGCGTGCTGGCTCTGGAAAGTGAAGCCATTGACCCCCGCCTCTGATGAACGACGCCATGCACACCCGCATTCAGCACGCCCTGCAGGAAGTAGAAGCCACCCACGGCGTTCGGGTGCTCTACGCCTGCGAGTCGGGCAGCCGGGCCTGGGGCTTCCCTTCTCCCGACTCGGACTACGACGTGCGCTTTATTTACTGCCACCCCACCAGCTGGTACCTGACTCTGGAAGAAGCCTCCGATACCCTCAACTTCCCGGTGGATGCGCTGCTGGACCTGGGCGGCTGGGAGCTGCGCAAGGCGCTGAAACTACTGCGAAATTCCAATTCAGCGCTGTTTGAGTGGGTACAGTCGCCGATAGTTTACCGGGAGGCGCTGGATTTTCGGGCTCAACTCCAACCGAAGCTGCCTCGCGCCTTTAACCTGCGGGCAGGCTTGCACCACTACCTGGGACTGGTAAGGCGAGGGCTAGAAACTGATTTCACCGCGCCGGAAGTTCGACTCAAGCGCTTATTCTATGCTCTGCGCGCGGGGCTGGCCGCCCGCTGGATTCGGCAGCGGCAGACCGTGCCGCCCATGCAACTAGCAGAGCTGCTCGCGGTGCTACCCCCTTCCTTGCACGAAGAGGTAGCCCACTTGCTGATAGAAAAAGCTCATGCTGCCGAAAAGGCCACCGTGCTTCTTTCCCCCGCCATGCTGAGTTTCCTGCAGGAAGAGTACGCGGCCTGCCAGCAGGCCCGCGACACGCTGCCCGTGCCAATCGGCACTGATCCTGTTGCCGATCTGAACCAGCTGTTTCAGCACTGGTTAGCCGCTGCTTTTCCGGCCTGAGCCAAGCGCTTCTCATCTACTACCTCGTTAATTCCGTGATTGACATTGCCTACCTGCGTCGCCACAACCTGATTCTGCTGGAAGCCGTCAGCGGCAGCCGGGCCTATGGTACCGACTTGCCTCATTCCGATACGGATTTGAAGGGCGTATTCATCTTGCCAGAACGGGACTTTTACGGTCTCGACTACGTGCCTCAGGTAGCCAATGCCACCAACGACGAGGTGTTTTATGAGCTGCGCCGTTTCGTGGAGCTGTTGCTGAAAAACAACCCCACGGCCCTGGAAATCCTGGGTACTCCGCCGGACTGCATCCGCTACCAACACCCCCTGTTCGCAGCGTTTCGGGCGGAGGATTTTCTGTCCAAGCTTTGCCGCCAAACCTTTGCTGAATACGCCGTAGCCCAGATTCGCAAGGCCCAGGGGCTCAATAAGAAGATCAATAACCCCGAGCCGCCGGCCCGCAAATCGGTGCTGGATTTCTGCTACGTAACCGTGGGCGCCGGTGCCCAGCCCGTGGAGCAGTGGCTGGCGCGCCAAGGGTTGCAAGCCGCGCAGTGTGGCCTAGCCAAGGTTTCGCACCTAACCGACCTTTACGCCCTATTCGTGGATGCTGACCCCGCCGCGCCCAAAGGCTACCGGGGCTTGCTGCGCGATGCGGAAACTTCCAACGATGTGCTTCTTTCGGCCGTGCCGAAAGGAGAGGTGCCGGTGGCCTACCTGTCCTTTAACCGCAACGGCTACTCTACCTATTACCGCGTGTACAAGGAATATTGGGATTGGGTGGCGCGGCGCAACGCCGAGCGCTACGAAAACACGGTGCAGCACGGCAAAAACTACGATGCCAAGAACATGCTGCACGTATTTCGCCTGTTGCGCACGGCCCTGGAAATTGCCACCACCGGCCAACTGCACGTCCGCCGTCCCGACCGGGACTACCTGCTGCGCATCCGCAAGGGCGAGTTCGAGTACACGGAACTGGTAGCCGACGCCGAGAAACTAGTGCAGCAGGTGGACGCCGCGTTTGCCGTTGCTACCCTGCCAGAAGCTCCGGACCGCGCACGAACGGAAAACTTACTGATTGAGCTGCGGCGCCGGTTCTATGAACAACCGGCCCAGAGGCCGACGTTTTCTTAAGAAAGAGGGGGTAGGACAGCCATCGGTTTTTCCTACCCCCTTCTTAATCAGAAACACGAAGCCCAAGCTCATGCCTAGGTCTTTAACGGCCTATCGGGTGCGGTCATCAGCGGGGTAGCCTTTCTTGGCTCAGGCGTCCGCAGCTAGTTGCCTTCAGCGAAAAGCGCGTAGCCTTCCTCTACCTTTTTAGTGGCTTTAGAGCGCAGTTCGCGCACGGTAGCGCCGGTCTGCCACAGCTCCGAGTCGCGCACTTCCTGCAGCTCGGCTTCCAGCTCCCGGCGGTAGCCGGGCGTGGAGCCGCGCTGAATGGTGCGGGCGGCTTCCTGGCCCGAGGCCACGCTGTCGTAGAGTTCGTTGAGGACGGGGAGGGTAGCGTCGCGGAAGCGGCCTTTCCAGTCGAGGGCGCCGCGCTGGGCGGTTACGGAGCAGTTGCTGAACATCCAGTCCATGCCGTTTTCGCCTACCAGCGGCACGAGGCTCTGGGTAAGTTCTTCCACGGTTTCGTTGAAGGCCTCGGAGGGGGAGTGGCCGCGCTGGCGCAGCACCTGGTACTGGGCCTCAATGATACCTGCTAAAGCACCCATCAGCACGCCCCGCTCACCGGTAAGGTCGGAGTACACTTCGCGCTTGAAGTCCGTCTCGAACAGGTAGCCCGAGCCCACCCCGATACCCAGCGCAATGGCCTTCTCATAGGCTTGGCCCGTGGCGTCCTGGTACACGGCAAACGACGAGTTCAGGCCGCCGCCCGCCACAAACAGGCGGCGCAGGCTGGTGCCGCTACCCTTCGGGGCCACCAGAATTACGTCCACATCCGGGGGCGGAATGATGCCGGTCTGGTCGTTGAAGGTGATGCCGAAGCCGTGGGAGAAGTACAGGGTTTTGCCCGCTGTCAGGTGCTTTTTCAGGGTGGGCCACACGGCAATCTGGCCGGCGTCGGAGAGCAGGTTGGCCAGGATGGTACCCCGCGCGGCGGCTTCTTCAATGCTAAACAGGGTTTCGCCTTCCACCCAGCCATCGGCCTCGGCTTTCTGCCAGGAAGCGGAGTCGCGGCGCTGCCCAATGATGACGCGGAAGCCGTTGTCGCGCAGGTTCAGGGCCTGGCCGGGCCCCTGCACGCCGTAGCCAAGCACGGCAATAGTATCCTCTTTCAGGATAGCGCGGGCTTTCTCCAGGGGAAATTCGTCGCGGGTAACTACGTGCTCTTCTACGCCGCCAAAGTTGATGGTTGCCATAAGGTTGGGTATTGGGTTGGAAGATGAAATTGATTTCTTGTCGTTCATTGACTCAGGGTTTAACCCCTGAGCTATGGAGTGTGTAGTGTTTGCCACTTTCGGCCGTCATGTCGAGCTTGTCGAGACATCTCGCATGGTGCTGTTGTATAGCAATCCAGTGACGCGAGCGAGATGTCTCGACAAGCTCGACATGACAGTCGGACGAATCGGGAGAGATGCTTCGACAAGCGGACGCCAGATCAAGCATGACCGTCCTTTTAGGCAGTCAGTGGCCTACATCGTGAACACCTGGCCCCGGCTGTTGAGGTAGTCGTTTTCGCTGACCTCGGGGCCGGGCTCCGTGCGCTCGAACTCGCGGAGCTTGTGGTGGAAGCCCTGGCTGCTCTTGATGATGGCAATGCGGGCCGAGCGCACAAACTCAATCAGGCCGTAGGGCTGCAGCACCGTCAGGAGCTTGTCGGTTTCCTCGCGGTGGCCGGTGGTTTCAAACACCGTGTAATCCTTGCGGATGACCACGGCGCGGGCCCCGTGCTCCCGCAGCAGCCGCTCCACCAGGGCCCGCTCGGCAATAACGTCGGTGGGCACTTTGTAGAGGGCCATTTCCTGCCAGATGACGTCCTCGTTCGGGTTGAAGTACACTTTCAGGACCTCCACCTGCTTTTCCATCTGGCGGGCAATCTTGCGCACTACCTCCTCGGTTTCCACCACTACCAGGTTGAAGCGGTGAATGCCTTCAATTTCGGAAGGCGAGGTGTTGAGGCTCTCGATGTTGATTTTGCGCCGGGAGAACAGGATGGCAATGCGGTTCAGCAGCCCCACCTGGTTCTCGGTGTAGGCCGTGATGTTGTATTCGCGCCGGTCGATGGATTGCTGATGCATGGTGTTTATCTCTATCCGAACGTCATGCTGAGCGGAGCCGAAGCATCTCTACCTCTGGCTAAACCTAGAGGGTAGCAACGAAGTGGTAGAGATGCTTCGGCAAGCGGACGCCAGATCAAGCATGGCGTTCTTTTTGATCCGTTGAACTGCGTTCTACTTCAACCGAATCTCCCCAATCCCGCAGCCCTGCGGCACCATGGGGAAGATGTTGTTCTCGCGCATCACCATCACTTCCAGCAGAAAGGAGCCGGGGTGCTCCAGCATCTGGCGGAGGGCAGGCTGCAGGTCGGGGCGGGCTTCCACGCGGCGGCTGGCAATGCGGTAGCCGCGGGCCACGGTCACGTAGTCGGGGCTCTGGATATCGACGAAGGAGTAGCGCCGGTCGTGGAACAGCTCCTGCCACTGGCGCACCATGCCCAGGAACTGGTTGTTCAGCAGCAGAATTTTCACGTTGATGCCCGTTTGCATAATGGTGCCCAGCTCCTGAATGGTCATCTGAATGCCCCCGTCGCCGATAATGGCTACCACCGGACGCTCCGGCGCGCCGTACTTGGCCCCAATGGCGGCGGGCAGGGCAAAGCCCATGGTGCCCAGCCCGCCGCTGGTGATGCTGCTGCGGGTACGGTTGAGCCGGGCGTAGCGGCAGGCCACCATCTGGTGCTGGCCCACGTCGGTCACAATGATGGCTTCGCCCTGGGTTAGCTCGTTGAGCTGCTGAATGACCTCGCCCATGGTCAGCTCATCGGAAGTTGGGAATAGCTCGTCCCGGATGACGGCGGCAATTTCCTCCGCATCGTGGTCGAGGAAACGCTGGCGCCACTCGGGGTAGGTGCGGGCCTGCACCAGCTCCGTGAGCAGGGGTAGGGTTTCCTGGCAGTCGCCCCACACCGGCACGGTGGCCTTCACGTTCTTGTCGATTTCCGTGGGGTCGATGTCGAGGTGAATCACCTGGGCCTGCCGGGCGTACTTGTCGAGGCGGCCGGTTACCCGGTCGTCGAAGCGCATGCCAATGGCCACGAGCACGTCGCATTCATTGGTTAGCACGTTGGGGCCGTAGTTGCCGTGCATGCCCAGCATGCCCACGTTCAGGGGGTGGCCCGTGGGCAGGGCCCCGGCCCCGAGAATGGTCCAGGCGGCCGGGATGCCGCTTTTCTCCACGAAAGCCCGGAACTCGGCTTCGGCTTGGCCCAGCAGTACGCCCTGCCCCCAGAGCACCAGGGGCCGCTTGGCCTGGTTGATGAGGGCGGCGGCCTGCGCCACGTACTCGGGCCGCACAATGGGCCGGGGGCGGTAGCTGCGGATGTGGGTGCAGGGCCGGTAGCCGCCGAACCGGAACTTCTGCAGCTGAGCGTTTTTGGTGATGTCAATCAGGACCGGACCAGGGCGGCCACTGCGGGCAATGTAGAAAGCCTTGGCCAGCACCGCCGGCAGCTCGTGGGCGTCGGTTACCTGGTGGTTCCACTTGGTAACGGGGGTAGTGATGTTGAGGATGTCGGTTTCCTGGAAGGCATCCGTACCCAGCAGGTGCGCAAAAACCTGCCCCGTGATGCACACCAGCGGGGTGCTGTCAATCTGCGCGTCGGCCAGGCCCGTTACCAGGTTGGTGGCTCCGGGGCCGCTGGTGGCAAACACCACCCCCACCTTGCCCGAAGCCCGGGCGTAGCCCTGGGCCGCGTGAATGCCACCCTGCTCGTGGCGCACCAGCACATGGTTGAGCTGCTCCCGAAAGTCGTAGAGCGCATCATACATCGGGATGATGGCCCCGCCGGGGTAGCCGAACACGGTATCCACGCCCTCGGCCAGCAGGGCCAGCAGCGCGGCCTCGGCTCCGGAAATGGGGCGGGCCGCTGGGGCTGAGAATGGCGTTGCCACTGCCGTTTCAGGCGAGGTTGGCGCGGGCCGGGGTTGCTCTTGCGGGTACATGGTCTTCCTCCTGATAATCGGTGATGCAGCCGCGGCTTGCGTCGCTCACGGTGCGGATATACTTCAGCAGCACGCCGTGTGGCACGCCGGGCCGGGGCCGTTGCCACTGCTGCCGGCGCAACTCCAGCAGGGCCGCATCAACCTGCACCTCCATGGTGTTGGTGCTGGCGTCCAGCGTAATCCAGTCGCCATTCTCGACCAGGGCAATGGGCCCGCCCTCGTAGGCCTCGGGGCACACGTGGCCCACCACAAAGCCGTGAGTACCTCCCGAAAACCGACCATCGGTAATCAGGGCTACCTTGTCGCCCAGGCCCGCCCCCATAATGGCCGCGGTGGGCTTGAGCATTTCCGGCATGCCGGGTCCGCCCTTGGGCCCCACGTAGCGAATCACGACCACCTGGCCGGGCTGAAGCTGGCCCTGCGTGATGCTTTCGTTGAGCTCTTGCTCGGAATTAAACACCAGGGCCGGCCCTTCAAACCGCAGGCCCTCTTTGCCACTGATTTTGGCCACCGCGCCTTTGGGGGCCAGGTTGCCGTAGAGAATCTGGATGTGGCCATCGGCTTTGAGGGGGTTGGAGAGGGGCCGCAGGAGGTCTTGGCTGGCGCCGAGGGGTAGCACGTCGGCCAGGTTTTCGGCCAGGGTTTGGCCCGTCACGGTGGGTAGGTCGCCGTACAGCAGGCCTAGGTTCAGCAAGGTTTTCAGCACGGCCGGCACCCCCCCCATCCCCGACAAATCCTCCATCAGGTACTTGCCGCTGGGCTTCAGGTCGGCCAGTACCGGCGTGCGGTTGCTCACGGCCTGAAAATCTGCCAGGGTCAGCGGCACGCCGGCGGCGTGGGCAATGGCAATCAGGTGGAGCACGGCGTTGGTAGAGCCGCCCAGCACGGTGGTCACCACCAGGGCATTCTCGAAGGCCTCGCGCACCAGAATGTCGCGGGGCTTGAGGTCACGTTCGAGCAGACGACGCAGGTAGGCACCCACCGAGCGGCACTCCTGCTGTTTCTCCTGGCTAACCGCCGGGGCGGACGAGGAAAACGGCAGGCTCAGGCCCAGCGTTTCAATGGCCGCCGCCATGGTATTGGCCGTGTACATGCCCCCGCAGGCGCCGGGTCCCGGGCAGGCATTGCGGATAATACCCCGGTACTCCTCGTCCGACAGCTGCCCCCGTAGCTTCTGGCCGTAGGCCTCAAAGCACGAAACAATGTTGAGCTGCTGGCCCTTGAACGTGCCGCCCGTAATGGTACCCCCGTACACCATCAGGGAAGGGCGGTTGAGGCGGGCCATGGCCATGAGGGCGCCGGGCATATTTTTGTCGCAGCCCATCACGCAGGCCAGCGCGTCGTAGTTGTGGGCCCCGGCCATGGCTTCAATAGAGTCGGCAATGATTTCCCGGGACACCAGGGAGTAGCGCATGCCCGCCGTACCATTCGTTATGCCATCCGATACCCCAATGGTGTTGAACCGCAGCCCTACCAGCCCCTGCGCCTGCACCCCTGCCTTTACCTGATCGGCGAGGCCATTGAGGTGCATGTTGCAGGTATTGCCCTCGAAGCCCGTAGAGCAGATGCCCACAAACGGCTTGCGCAACTCCTCCTCCGACAGCCCCGAGCCAATCAGCATAGCTTGGGATGCGGGCAGGCTGTCGTCCTGGGTGTAAATCCGGCTGTATTTGTTCAGGGTCATTTCGGCGGTTTTGGAATTAGCGCGAAGCTCCTGCTTCGCGTGTTGTTGATGTTGGGGGGGAGGTGCCCTAAGCCACTACCTAGCGTGGCTGCCCGGCGAAACTGGCGCTACGGCTCACTGCCTGCCCCGTTACTAGGGCCTGGTAGTGGCTGGCGAGCATGCCGCCAATGGAGTGCTGAAACGGCTTTTCAAACACGATGTCATCCACGGAAGCCACGCCGATAACCTCGGCGGCCGTGCCCGTCATGAAAGCGGCCGACGCGGTGCGCAGCTCCTCGGGGCGGAAGAGCTGCTCGTGCACCGGTATGCCGGCTTCGCGGGCCAGGTCAAGGACGGTGTTGCGGGTGATGCCGCGCAGGATGCTGCCCTGCGGGGCCGTGTATAACTCGCCGTTGCGCTCGAAAAAGAAGTTGGCACCCGGGCCCTCGGCCACGTAGCCGTGCAGGTCCAGCAGCAGGGCTTCGTCGTAGCCGCGCTGCTTGGCCTCGGTGCTGGCAATGATGGAGTTGACGTAATGGCCCGCCACTTTCGCCTCAATGGGCACGGCCTTGGGGTTGGGCCGCTCGTAGGGCGAAACAGTCAGGCGCAGGAGCTGGTCGCCGAGGTACTTGCCCCATTCCCACACCGCAATCAGCAGGTTACTACGGTTGGCGGCCTTCAGGCTCATGTTGGGGGTAGCGGCGTACACCAGCGGCCGGATGTAGGCGTCGGTCAGGTGGTTGCGCTCCAGCACCTCGTAGCTGATGCGCGTGAGTTCCTCCACTGAATACTCCAGGGGCAAGCCAACGCACCTGCACGAGTACTGCAGCCGCTGGTAGTGCTCTTCCGCCTTAAAAATTCGGGTACCAGCCGGGGTACCGTACGCCCGGATGCCTTCAAACACGGCGTAGCCATAGTGCAACGACTGGGCATACACCCCGCAGGTAGCCTGCTCGGCCGGCACAAACTCGCCATCCAGAAAAGCGACGGTATTACTGCTGTAGTACATAAAAAATCCAGAGTTGGGGGAGAGAACAGGAAAGAAGCCGCAGGAAAAAGCCTGCCGCGGCCCCGGGCCAAGAAAGGTGGGCTGTGTGCCAATGAATCCGCCGTTCTTTCAGCCCGCAAGCGGCAGCATACTAACCGGTAGCACCAGCAGTAAAGCGGGTTTCATGGAAAGCAGCCGCAGCAGGCAGGGGCAGGGCAACCGGCAGCGCAAAGCCCGCCCGCGACTTGGCGGGGTTCTATTCCGGCGGGCCCGTAGCAGCTGCTGGCGGTGCAGCCAGCGGGCGCTGCCCTCAGCACGCCCACTCGCCTACTTGCCGCAGCCAGCAGAAGAAATAGTGCAGACCAGGAGGTGGAAAAAGGCTCGGGCATATCATCTTTACGGCGGTAGGATGCCTGCAAGTACCACCGCCGCTAATCACTCGTAAAACTTTTTTCTTACTTAGATACTATTTCAAAATCTTTGTATTTTGAATGTAAAATACTTATAATCAACTGATTGTGTTTTGATCAACTACAATGCCCAACGAAAACACCGACCCGGTTTTTCAGCTCATCAAGACCCTGACCCGCACCGAAAAGCGGCACTTCCGCCTGTTTGCCAACCGCCAGGGCTCCGCCGATGGACTGAAGTTTCTGCAGCTTTTCGATGCCCTCGACGGGCAGGAGCGCTACGATGAGGAACGGGTGCTGGCGCAGGTGCCGGCCATCAAAAAAATGCAAGTAGCCAATCTGAAGGCCAACCTGTACCGGCAGCTGCTGGCCAGCTTGCGCATGTACCACGCCGGCCACAACCTTGATATTCAGCTCCATGAACAGCTAGATTACGCCCGCGTGCTCTACAACCGCGGCCTCTACCAGCAAAGCCTGCGCATGCTGGAAAAAGTGAAGGCCCAGGCCCAGCAGGCCGAAATGAAACACATGGTGCTGCTGGCGCTGGATTTTGAGAAGTTGATTGAGGGCCAGTACATTACCCGCAGCCTGCGCGGCCGGGCCCGGCAACTGTCGGATGAGGCCACGGCTACCGTGCGGCACGTAGCCCGCGAGCATGAGCTGTCTAACCTGGCCCTGCGCATGTATGGGCGCTACCTCAAAATCGGGCACACCCGCAACCAGCAGGACCACGACAACATCACGGCCTACTTCCGGGAGGGGCTACCCGCGCTAGACCCGCGGGAGGCCGGCTTTTTCGAGCAGCTGTACTACTACCAGGCCCACGTCTGGTACTACACCATCACCCAGAATTTCTGCTTCTGCTTCCGCTACGCCCAGAAGTGGGTGGATCTGTTTGAGCACAACCCCCTGATGCGCGAACAGCAGGCCATGCTCTACATCAAGGGCCTGCACAACCTGCTGATTACGGCGCACAATATGTTGTACTACAGCAAGTTTGAGCAGGTGCTGGCGCGACTGGAGGCCTACGCCGCCGACCCCGACCGGCGCACCAGCCCCAACATTGAAATGCTGCTGTTTCTGTACCTCTACACCAACCGCCTCAACGGCTACTTCATGCGCGGGCAGTTCACGGAGGGCCTCACCATTATTCCGGAACTGCTGGAAAAGCTGGACTACTTCCGCCTTCAGCTCGACTCGCACCGGCGGCTGGTGTTCTACTACAAAATTGCCAGTCTGTACTTCGGCAGCGGGCAGCCCGACAAGGCCATTGACTACCTGAATAAGGTTATTTACTTCAAGGAAATGAGCCTGCGCGAAGACATTCAGTGCTTTGCCCGCATTCTCAACCTGATTGCCCACTACGAGGCCGGCCGCGACGAAGCCCTGGACTACCAGATCCGCTCGGTGTACCGTTTCCTGGGCAAACTGAACGACCAGCAGCAGATGCAGGAGGCCATTTTCCAGTTCCTGCGCACCCTCGGCGACGTGGCCCCCTTCGAGCTGAAAGATGCCTTCATCAAGCTCAAAAACCAGCTCATCGGTATTGCCGAAAACCCCTACGAGCGCCGCCCCTTCCTGTACCTCGACATCATTTCCTGGCTGGAAAGCAAAATCGAAAACGTGCCGGTGCAGGAAGTAATCCGGCGCAAATTCAGGCAGCTGAAGTAACAGAGTGAACGACGCCGGACCAAAAGTAACTCGGCCCCGGCTCTCGGGCGCAGCCGAGACAGCCGAGGCTGAGTTACTTTTGGCTTACCAGTTTACAAGCGGCCTGCCCTCCAGTGCCTGCATGAACAGCCAAACCATCTCCCCGGCATACAGCACTGCTCCCAGCCACGTCAGGAGGGCGGCGCGCCGGGGCACTGTGCGGCCCAGCACCCAGCCCAGCAAGGGCACCGCCTGCAGAGCGTGCAGACCCAGGAAATGGGCAATGCGCAGGTCGCCGGCGCGGGTGCTCCAGCCCAGGCCCGGCAGGCCGGGGCCGCCATCGGGGGCGCCCACAGTGTGCTGGTTCTGGTGAATCATCATGCCGCCCAGCACACTACCCACCAGGAACAGCAGCAGGCCCAGCCGCACGCCCCACACGTAGTCGGCGCTGCCGTGCGGGCGGTGCCGCCACACCAAGTACACGGCCCAGATGGTAAGAACAGTATTCAGCAGAATGAACACGCCCATTAGGTTGAATACCAGTATATTGAAGCCGCTGGCAATGTTGTAGTGCGAGGTAGTGCCCCGCGCGGCCTGCCCCGTAATGCATACCATTTCCACTACCATGCTCAGGGCTACCCCCCGGCTGATGCGCCGCACCGGCTTCTGCACCCCAGCCGGCAAATCGGCTAGCAGCCAGCCCAGTGTCCAGAGGTAAAGCAAGCCCGACAGTGCAAACTTGGCCGGCTTCACCCACACCGGCAGCCCGGTTACCAGCCGGTGGTCGAGGAGGAGCAGCACCAGCGCCAGCAGCAGCAGCCCCGCGTGCAGCCAGCCCGCCCCCGACAAAACCGGGTTGACGCGGTGCAGCACCCGCAGCCATTCGGCAACATAGGCGAGCGGGGAAGAAGCGCGGCGGTTGGGCGCCCGTAGAAGGGTAGCAGAGCGCGCTTTCAGCGGTAGAATAGCAGACATGGTGGCGAGAAGCTAATGCGTGGCAGAAGAACCCGAGGTAGCAGCAGCGCCGTAGAAACGCCGCACCCAGGAGTAGAGAAGCAGGCCTACCGGGCCCAGCATAAACGTGAGCAGCAGGCAGGGCACCAGCAGCAGGTGCGGCACCCCCCGCCGCCGGGCATCCCGGCTTTCCCAGACACCCAGGCACAAATCGAAGCAGAGGTAGTGCACCCAGCCGGCCAGCAGGGCCCACGGGTCACGGAACAGTGCGGCTACCTGCTGCAGGGAGCCGAAACCTCCCTCGCTCCCCTGGGCCCCGAGGTAGTGGCTACCGATCAGCAGGGCATAGGTGGCGGCCAGCACCAGGGGTAGGGCGCCGCTCAGCACGAGGCGGCGGGTGCCGGCCCAGTGCGGGGCCAGGATCAGCAGGGCCCAGCCCAGCATAGCCACCGGGTTGGCCAGGGAAAACAGAAAATCGGGGGTGAGTGCCATATGCGCCAGGAGTAGATGACACCGTAAACATGGCTGAAAATCAGGCCGTGACGGCAACTAATGCGGGCGAAGCAGCGGCCGCCGCCGGTGAGGTGTGCTGTGAGGTAGGGTGAAGCGTAACGCCCGGGTACAACTTCCCCCGCGCGACGGCGTACTTTTGAGCCGTGGAAGCCGCTTGTTTATCCCGCCTGCTCCTGGCCTCGTCCGTTCTGCTGCTCAGCGCCACCACTGGCCGGGCCGCCGCTACCCCCGCGTACTACTACGACACTACCTTCGTGCGCCAGAGCCACCGCCGGGCCGTGTTTCAGTTCGACCAGCGCTTTTCCATTCTGAACGGGAAAGTAGTGGGCATCAATGGGGTGAAAGGCGGCATTGAGTGGCGCGGGCGGTGGCGCGCGGGCCTCGGCGTGTACCGTCTGTCGGGTGGGGTGCCTACCCGCATTGCCCAGCCCGAAGGCACCCCCGCCGGCACCCGCGACGAGGTGCGGTTCCGCTACCTGGCCGCTTACGGCGAGTACGTGTTTATTGGCAATCCGCGCTGGGAGCTGAGCACGCCCTTGCAGCTGGGCGGCGGCAGCTACTACACCAAGTACTACTTCCCCGACGGCGGCATCCGGCGCACCAACAACCAGTTTCTGTTCGTCATCGAGCCTTCCATTGCCGCGCACTACCGCGTTTTTCGCTGGATAGGATTAGGAGCCGGCACCGGCTACCGGCAAGTAATGGCCGCCGGCAAACTGCCCCAGGACGATATGAGCGGCATTATTTTCTTTGGCCGCGTCAAGCTGTTCCTCGGCGACTTGCTTAAAGTAGTGCGCGGCCACGAGCGGCTTTTTTCTCAGCGAGGCCTGGAAAACAGCCGCCTTCGCCAAACCGCCGAATAACTACGGGGTGCTCGGGCCCGTTCCTACCCCCTGAAAACGCCCAAACCCCTACCTCCGGGCCGGAAGTAAGGGTTTGTTGATTGCTGCCGCCGGCCAACCGAAGCCGGCGCTGCCCGAAACTAGCGCGGCCCGGCTACGCCTTTCGCCGACAGCGGCCGGCGCAGCACGTAGCGGCGCACGTACTCGCTGGGCTCGCCCTTGGTGTAGTTGATGGGCTGCTCCAGAATTTGCACAATTTCCCAGCCCCGGCTGCCCATGTAGTTCAGGGCGCTGATGGTGGTAGCAAACACCTGAATCTTGCCGGCCTCGCGCACTACCTGCTCCGAGCCGCCCAGCTTCTCGTAGCCGTAGCCGAAATCCACGTAAATGTCGCCGCTCTTTTCCTTCTCCGGCTTACCCAGATTGACGGCTCCCGTCCGCATCAGCTCACAAAATTCGTAGCGGATAGCATCTGCCTGCACGGGGCGCACGGCCGACGGGGTTTGGGCCTGGCTGGCCGTGGTCAGAACCAGCAGCAGGGCGAGAAGAGAGAAGAAATGCTTCATGTGAGGTTGTGAATAAAAAAGAGGTAGCGAAAAAAGAAACCGGTCTGCCCGGAGAACCAGATAATGCCTGGGTTGGCTGGTCTGGGAGGGGTAGGCGACGGGGCGGGTCGTTGCAAAGTACCGGGTGCGCCGTGCCCCACTGCAGCGCCGGATGCATGAGGTAAAAAGCTTGCACAAAACAACGGATATTTTAACAAAACCAATAGCTGCCCTGGCTTCTCCGGCTGTACGCATCAGGCCGGCCACCTGCGCCGTAGTAGGGCAAGCGAGGTTGCGCCAGAAAACCAGGTTGCTCCGGCAAGCCAAGTGCTTTGGTTGGCTGTCAGCAAAAAGAACCGACCAAAACCCGGTGTCATTCTGAGTGGGAGCCAAAACCTTCTCCGGAAGCTGATTTTCTTGCATAGCTGGTGGCAAGAGCCCTGCACTCCGCTCAGGATGACACCGGGTTTTCGGCCCCTCCGTTGGCTCCGGATAGTTTATAGTACGCTGCGCATGGTGGCCAGGCGGTCGAGCTTGCCGGAGGCCGTAGTGCTGAACTGCGGCACGAACACCAGCTCCCGCGGCACCTCATACTTACCCAGGCGCCGGCTCAGCAGAGCCTGGAGCTGCTGTTGCTGCGCGGCGGGTAGCGCGGGGCCTTCCAGAAAGGCGGTTACCTGCTCGCCCAGGCGCTCCTCGGGCCGCCCGGCCACAAAGGCGCGCGTGGTGAGGCCCAGCTCCATCAGGGCTATTTCCAGCGCCTGCTCTACTTTTTCGGCCGGCACTTTCACCCCGCCGCTGTTAATGACAAAATCGGCCCGGCCCAGCCACTCAAACGTGTGCGCATCCAGCAGCTGTACCCGGTCGTTGGTGGTGATGAGCTGGCCCCGCGTTACGTCGGCCACAATGGTAAGGCAGCCCCGCTCATCCTGGCCCACCTCAATGCCGGGCAGCACCCGGTACGTGGGGGTAGGGTTTGGGCCGTTGAGGCGGCGCAGGGCAATGTGGGAGGCCGTTTCCGTCATGCCGTACGTAAGATACACGGGCACCGTCAGCAGCTGACTGTCGCGCTCCAGCCCTTTGTCCACGGCGGCGCCGCCCACCAGAATGCCCTTCAGGCGGTTCAGGCGCGGGGCGTGGCCGGCGGCCAGCACGGCCCGCAGCTGCAGGGGCACGAAGGAGGTAAAATCAAAGTCCGCCTCCGTGGGCACCAGCGCCAGCGGGTCGGCCTGGGGCTCTACAATGGTCAGGTGCATGCGCCGCTCGAAGGCCCGCACCAGCATCATGATGCCGCCCACGTACTCGCAGTTCAGGCACACGAGCATCCGCTGGCCGGGGCCCAGGTCGAAGTAGTCGCCGGTGCGGCGGGCCGAGGCTTCCAGCTGCCGCCGCGTCATGGTCACCGACTGCGGCGTGCCGGTAGAGCCGGAGGTGTGCAGGGTAAACTCCTGGGCCCCGTTCAACCACTGCCGGCAGAAATCCAGCACCCGGGCTTCGTAGCCATTCAGGTCGGTGGGCGAGTTGGCGGGGTATTGCTGCAGGTCGTGGTAGCGAAATTCGCGGCCGTTGAGCAGCAGGGAGTCGGGAAGGAGGGAGGGGGTAGGGGTCATAGGAACATCAAACGAAAAACCAGCGGCTCAGGCTGCCATTCTTATGTTCTAGCTGAGCAGCCAGCGCTGGTAGGCCCTGGCCGAAGGAGCCGTGAGCAGGCACAACACCAGCAGGAGCCCTCCGCCAGCTACCAGCTCCCAGGGGCTGCGGGTCAGAAAGTACGAAACCAGCAGCGGCAGGCTCAGCAGGTTTAGGAGGCTGTTGCGCAGGATCAGGCGGCTCTGATAGATACGCAGATTCTCCTCGGACCGCCGCCGCAGGTTGGGCCGCATCCGCCGGTATAGCCACCAGAGCAGCGCGCCCACTACCGGAATCAGAAGGCTCAGCAGAATAAGCACGGGCCAGGAAGCCGCCGGCAGGCGCGTTGGTTGTCCGGCCTCTACCCCGCGGCTAGCCAGCAGCACAACACTTGTCATCAGGAGCGCCTGCGCCGGGAAGTGCACCCAGTGCAGACGCCGGATGCGGCGAATGGCCTGGTGAAACTCGGGGTTATTCATGGGCTCAGGCGTAGGCGGCTGGGTATGGGCTGATGCAGGAGAGTACGACGGGCCGCCGGGCAAAGGCGACCTTTCAGGATAACCGCTATGCTCGGCGAACTTCCCGACCAATAGGAGGCAGGTGTGGTGGCGCTTGACTTTCGCGGGGCAAACGTTGTATCTTAAGCAAGTCACCAACCACCAAACGCCATGCAGCCCACCGCCCCAAGTCCGTTTGTTCTGGCCCGAACCTGCGTTTTCCGGCGCTACCTCACGTTTCGCAACCAAGTAGCCGTGCCGGCTGCTGCTCCCGTGAAGGACGCCGCCCGCAAAGCCCGTAAGCTGCTGAAGAAACAAGTAAAGGATGAGCGCCTGCGCAACTTTTTCGGGTGGTGCGAAGGCTGCGCCGCGTATGGCTCCATCTTCTAATCTGGAGTAGTGCCATGAGGCCTGAAAACGGCAGCGCTACCCCAGTAAGGTAGCGTTGCCGTTTTTAGGGCAGTTAGTGCCACACCCTTCGTCCTTATGCCAGCGGCACTCCCGCCAAACGTTACCCAGGAGCCATAAACTGGCTGCGAAGACCTTGCCCGGATTTCATACTGCGCGGCCGCCAGCTCAGCGCAAGCGCATCAGTTGCTTTTGCCGGCCGCGGGCAATAGTTTGAAGTACGTGGCCTTGAAGCGGTTATCCACTACCTTGCCCTGCACCTCGGCCCGCCGAATGGTCTGGCAAAAACCGTCCTTGGCGTGGGCGTCGCCGTGCGAGTCAATGGTGGTGCCGTCCACGAAATAAGCTTTCCCGTCGAAGCGCACCGCCAGGTCGCAGCTTTTGCCCGGCAGGCCCAGCTGGCACTGCCCGCAGGAAGCCTGCACCACGCGCACGTCTTTTTGGGGGTCAGGAGCCGCCGCCGTTGTGGTGGTGGCTTGGGCCTGCGCTGCCGATACGGTAGCGGCGCTGGTCAGCAGCAGGAGTAGCAACGATTTCATGGGGTAAGGAAAGGTGAGTATGTTTCGAGTACGCAGGCTTACGTAGCGGCCACCATAGTAGCCACCGCCCCCGCCGATACGGTCATGTAATAGTTGGTGCAGTGAATGGCTGTCAGCAAGAGCAGGTGCTTATCCTCAACGGTTTCAAACAAGTCGGTGCTGTGCAGGGTGTAGTCGTAGTTGGCGTTGCTCCACTTGAAATCAGGCTGGATGGTCAGCAACTCCTGGCCGTGTTTGTCCTGCAGCACATACGTGTTTTTCAGCACGCTCTGGTTTTTCAGAACCAGCGCCCGGCCTTCGCCGCCCAGCCTGGATTTCAGCACGATGTTGCCGTTCCAGTGCATCTTAAAGCTCAGTAACACCGATGCTTGCTGGTCTTTCACCTCAATAGTAGTTCCCCAAAACCCTTTAGGTTCTGCCCGCAGCGAAGTGCCATCGGCCAGGGTCAGCACCGCTTTAAACGAAAACCACTCGGTGTAGTGCAGCTCACCCAGCGCGGCGCCCTCCGTCAGCAGCCGGAACGTGCGGGATTCCATCGATTTAACCTGGTATTCAGCCATAGAGGAAATTGTTAAGACTGGAAAGCATTCAGATGGATGGGGCCCTACGCCCCGGTGCGCTCCGGGCCGAAGCACGGGGGCAATATAGCAGGATTGGGCCAAGCAGCTACCGCCGCGCTCCTCGTGCTGACAGGTATAAAAAAAGGCCCGTACGTTACGGTACGGGCCTTTTGCTGGGGTAGGAGATACGCTTACGGGAACTTGGGGAACTTCGAGAAGTCGGGCTTGCGCTTCTCGATGAAAGCGTTCTTGCCTTCTTTGGCTTCCTCGGAGAGGTAGTACAGCAGCGTAGCGTTGCCAGCCAGCTCCTGAATACCAGCCTGTCCGTCGAGCTCCGCGTTGAAGCTTGACTTGAGCATGCGCAGGGCCAGGGGGCTCTTTTCGAGGATTTTGTGACACCAGGCTACGGTGGTTTCCTCCAGCTGCTCCAGGGGCACCACTTTGTTGACCAGGCCCATATCCAGGGCTTCCTGGGCGTTGTACTGGTCGCAGAGGAACCAGATTTCGCGGGCTTTTTTCTGACCTACGATGCGGGCTAGGTAGCTCGCTCCGAAGCCGCCATCGAACGAACCCACGTTGGGGCCGGTCTGGCCGAAACGGGCGTTTTCAGCAGCAATGGTCAGGTCGCAGACAACGTGTAGCACGTGGCCGCCGCCAATGGCCCAGCCGGCCACCATGGCTACTACGGGCTTGGGGATGGAGCGAATCATTTTCTGCAGGTCCAGCACGTTCAGGCGGGGCACGGTGTCCTCACCCACGTAGCCGCCGTGGCCGCGCACGCTCTGGTCGCCGCCCGAGCAGAAGGCCCGGCCGCCCTCACCCGTCAGGATGATAACGCCGATGTCGGTGCGGTTGCGGCAGATATCCATGGCCTCAATCATCTCCTGCACCGTGAGGGGCGTGAAGGCGTTGTGCACCTGTGGGCGGTTGATGCTGATTTTAGCAATACCGCCGTGCTGCGTGAAAAGAATTTCGCGGAACTCCTTAATCGGGGTCCAGGTCAGTTGTTCGGCCATAAGGTGGGCAGTAGTTAGGAGGAAAATGAGGTCCGGACCGCAGCCCGGTACTGTTCAAAGAACTCGGCGTTGGTCTGGCTGTCGGTGGTAATTTCGAGCAGACTAGCGCCGGATTCGGGTGCAAAGAAAACCGGTAGCGCCGACTCTAGTTCAGCGAAAGACGAAACGGCGAAGTAGCGCAGGTTAAAATCGCGCGCCGTATTCTCAGCGCGCAGCATCTGGCGCGTTTCAAAAAACTCTTCCAGTTCCGGCTGCTGGCGCGGCCCGTCAATCAGGCGGAAAATGCCACCCGCATGGTTGTTAAGCAGGATGACGCGCAGATTGGGGGTAGGGTAGTTGTGCCAGAAGGCATTGCGGTCATAGAAAAAAGCCACGTCGCCGGTAAGCAAGACTACAGGCCGCTCGGGCTGAGCCAGAGCCGAGCCTACGGCCGTGCTATTGCAGCCGTCAATGCCGCTGGTGCCCCGGTTGGCGAATACTTCGATGTTTCGGCCCGCCGGCAGCCCCAGGATATTAGCGTAGCGCACGGCCATGCTGTTAGCGAGGTGCAGGGCGGCGTGGTCGGGCAGTTGCTGCAGAGCTTGGTAAATGGCCGTAAACTCGTTGAACGGCTGTTTGGGCTGCTGCATGAATTCTTGCAGGAAGCCAGTCGCCCAGTTTTCGGCGGCCAACCAGGGCTTCAGATAAGCAGCTTTAGTCATCGTCTGCGCTTCGCTGAGCTGTCCGCCGCTACCCGACCAGGTAAGCCTTGGCGTGCCGGCGGGGGTAGGAGCTGCCGCTACGCGGGTGGCATCCTGAGCAGCGGTGTGGCTAGGCGCGGTAACAGTTGAATTCGAACTTTGAGAAGCTATAGTTGCGCCAGGAATCAAGCTAGTATTAAGAGCTTCAGAGGCAGCTATACTATCCGCTATACTACGTGTGCCCACCGTCAGCAGAGCCACAAAGAAATCGGCCGGCTCCATACGGATCGTCTTGGTCAAGGACTGGAACGTGTCGGCTACTACTCCTGCGGGCTGAATGTGCCAATGCTGAGCCGGTTTGGCGTTGCGCAGGTAGAGTTTCAGGGCTTTGGAGATGAGCGACTGGCCAAACGTAATCAGCAGCTCCGGTTTCAGGGCTTCTTTCAGGCCCGGTTCCGGTACGGCCATAAATACATCCTGGCGGCCCAGGGGCCGCAGGCGCTGGTCGTAGCCCACGGCGGCGGGCAGGTGCAGGTTGGCAATCAGGTCGCCGACCACCGGCACCTGGTAGGCCGCCGCAAACTGGTGTAACGCCAGCAGCAAGTTCATATCGGCGGGGTGCTGACCGGCTACCACCAGCACCCGGCTGGTGCTGCGGATAGCTTCGGCCAGCTCCGCGAGGGTAGGGGCCGGCAGCTGGGGGCGGCCGGGCAGCTCGCGGGTTACTTTCACTGGGCCAAACGTCAGCTCCTCGCCGGCTTTGGGGTAGAAGGGCTCCCGCAAAGGCACATTCACTTGCACCGGTCCGGCCGGAAACTGCTCAGCCAGCCCAATAGCCTCCGACACCAGGCGGGTGGCGTGCCACTGGGCATCAGCGTGGGTGGTATCAGTAGGGAAAGTAAACGAGGCTTTGGCGTGGGCCCCGTACAAATCTGTCTGCCGCACGGTCTGACCGTCCAGTTGGTCAATCCATTCCGGGGGGCGGTCGGCCGTGAAGACTACCAGCGGAATCTGCTGAAAATACGCCTCTGCCACAGCTGGGGCGTAATTCAGGCCCGCCGTGCCTGAGGTGCACACCAATGCTACAGCCCGCCGCTGCGTCTGTGCCAACCCCAGCCCGATAAAGGCCGCCGCCCGCTCATCCGGCACTGTCCGCACCCTAATTTCCGGGTGGCGCGCGAAGGCAATGGTCAGCGGCGCGCACCGGGAGCCCGGCGACAGCACCACGTCCGTGACACCCAGCCGGGCACAGATTTCGGGGATGTTATGAACAGCTTGGAGGGAAGACATGGGGGAAGGAAGTAGGAGCAGGAGCGGAAAGCAGCTACGTCAGAACAATTGTGTATAAGCGAGGCTATAACCGGCTGCTACATGTGAATGTCTTCGGGCTTTACACCGGCTTCGCGCATAATGTCGCAGGCTACATCGTACAGAAACTCGCGTTCCTCGGTATCGAAATCGTCGGTGTCCCACTCCTCCAAAAACGACTGGACGGCGGCCGTCAGCTCCGGGCTGCCCGGCGCGGCCGTGCGCAGAGCACTCTGCAGATGCCGCACGAAATCAACAACAGCCTGTTGCATTTCCTGCTGTACATCGTCGTCGGAAGGGCGCAGGCCGCGGGCCGCCCAGCTCTCCGCCGGAAAATTGTTGCGGGTGACGTAGGCTTCGAGCTGTTGATGGAGGGTAGTACGCATAGAGGAAGGCAAGTAAATAACGACGCTTTATTTACGCTGAAGCCGGGGAAGGTTCCTGCAGAATAGCCCCCACGGTGCGCAACTTCAATTCGGTTTCCTGCCACTCGCGGGCGGGATCAGAATCACTAGTGAGGCCGGTGCCGGCGTAGAGAATGGCTTCCTGGGCGCGCAGCTGCAGGCAACGGAGGTTCACATAAAGCCGCGCCACGCCGGCATCGGGTAGGTTGACGGGACCCAGGAAGCCGGCGTAGTAGGCGCGGTCGTAGCCCTCGTGGCGGCGCAGAAACTCCAGGGCCGGTTGCTTGGGTACGCCGCCCACGGCGGGGGTAGGGTGCAGCAGCCGCAGCATATCGGTACCAAGGGTAGGAAAAGGAACCTGGGTGAGGTACACGGCGAAATCGGTGCGCAGGTGCAACATCTGGCCCGCCGCCACCGTGCGCGGACCCCGCTCGTCGTACTCACGGAGGCGCAGCTGCTTAAAGCAGTTCACGATGTAGCGGGCCACCATGGCATGTTCTTCCAGGTCTTTGTGGGCCCATTTGGCCGTAGCGGGTTTCATGCCCGGTAGCAGGGGCTGAGTACCCGCCAGGGCCATGGTCCGGAACACTTGGTCTTCGTCGATTTCGGCCAGCACCTCCGGGGTAGCGCCCAGCCAGGTTCCTACCCCCGGCGCACTCACCAACGATACGAAGGCATTGGGGTAACGCTCCTGCAGCTCGGCAAAGGCTGCCAGGGCATCAAACCCGGCGGGCAGGGGCCGGCGCACCGCCCGGCTCGATACCACTTTTTGCACCGTGCCAGCCTCAATAGCTGCTACGCCGGCCGCTACCAGCGCCTCGTACTCAGCCTGCGAAGCAGTAGCCGGCGCGGGCTGCCGGCTCAGGTGCCAGGGCAGTTCGGTGGTTTCGGGAAGGGTAGCAAACCGTTGCCGGAGCTCCGGCAGGCGCGCCGCAGCAGCGGCACTCACCTGAATTTCCTCGGGCTTCGCCAGGTCGAAGAACAGGTCGGCGGGCAGGAACAGCGGTGGGTTGTGGTCGGAGTCGCGGAAGGGAAAAAAGGCAAAACCGGCCGGCGCCGTGGGCTCCAGGGCAGGCGGTAGTCCTATGTAGGCCGAATCAACCTTCAGACTCAAACACAGCCGGGGCTGCTCGGCGCCGGGCAGCCGCCACAGGGCCACGGGCCGGCCGCTGGTCAGGGCCAGGGCCACCAGCCGCCGCAGCCGCTCGCCTACGGGTAGTTCAGGCTTCCAGGCAATGCGCTGCAAACTGCTCATGCCTGCGGTTTTGTCTGCGGTATATCGATAACGGCCATGGTAATGCGGCTGATGCACACCAGGGCGCCGGTTTCCTCGTGGGTAATCCGGATTTCCCAGACCTGGGTGCTGCGCCCCACGTGCAAGGCCGTGGCCCGCCCAATTACGTAGCCCTCGCGCACGCCTTTGATGTGGTTGGCATTGATTTCCAGCCCTACACAGGCCTGTTTAGTGGGGTCGAGCTTGGTGGCGGCGGCCACGCTGCCCAGGGTTTCGGCCAGGGCCACCGAGGCGCCGCCGTGCAGCAGGCCCATGGGCTGGTGGGTGCGCCCATCCACGGGCATGCGGCCTTCCAGGTACTCGTCGGTGAAGGCAGTGAGTTCAATGCCGAGGGCGTCGGCCAGGGTGGGGCGGGTGCTGACCCACTGTTTGATTTGCTCCAGCGTCATGGATAGGGGCGGGGTGGAAGAGGCGGGGCCATCCCGGAAAAAGGATGCGGCCTCTCTTCCGTTATAACAAAGTCGGCGCCCGATGTTCCGGCCCGACCTACCCTGCCTCTACGTAAAACAGAAGAACAAACTCTGCCTCTCGGCACGTCCTTTCCGGCGAAAAGGCCGTACTTTAAAGCAGAAACAGCAAAACTAGCGGGAAAGTGAGCGTCAAAAAAATCTACCTCATCCGCCACGGGCAGACCGATTTCAACGTGCGCGGAATTGTACAGGGCAGTGGCGTCGATTCCTCGCTGAATGAGGCTGGGCGTCGGCAGGCGGCGCGTTTCTTCGCGGCCTACCGTCATGTGCCCTTCGATAAGGTGTACACCTCCGTGCTTCAGCGCACCCACCAATCGGTGCAGGGCTTTCTGGAGCTGGGCCTGCCCCACGAGCAGCACGCGGGCCTCAACGAAATCAGCTGGGGCACGCGCGAGGGTACGCGCATCACGCCCGAAGAAGACGAGGAGTACCACCGGGTGCTGCAGGACTGGAAGGCCGGTCGCACCCACGTGCGGATGGAAGGCGGCGAAAGCCCCGACGACGTAGCGGTCCGCCAACGTCCCGTGATTGAGCTGCTTACCTCCCGGCCCGAGGAAGAAACCGTGCTGGTGTGCATGCACGGCCGGGCCATGCGCGTGCTGCTCTGCCAGCTGCTGGGCTACCCCCTCAGCCAGATGGATTCCTTCGAGCACCATAACCTCTGCCTCTACCAGCTCGACTACACCGGCTCCCTGTTTACCGTCCGCAGCTTCCTGGACACGCGCCACCTACAGGAAGCGGTGTAATCCCGTAATCCTAAGGGCATGATGGAGAGCAAAAGGCAAAGGCGAAAATTCGCTGTTTTCTGCCTGCTCCCAGAAGAGTGCCTTTCGTTTGCACCCCCAAAAATTCGGGCTAATTTTGGCCCCACTCAACCCAACGAAGACGCAGATGGCCGAACTCATAAAAATGCCCAAAATGAGCGACACGATGACCGAAGGGGTCATTGCCTCGTGGCTCAAAAAAGTAGGCGACAAAGTGAAATCCGGGGATATCCTGGCTGAGGTGGAAACCGACAAGGCCACGATGGAACTCGAAAACTACGAGGACGGTACCCTGCTTCACATCGGCCCGAAGGAAGGGGAATCCGTGCCCGTAGATGGCCTGCTGGCTATTGTGGGTAAGGAAGGCGAAGATATTTCCGCGCTGCTCAGCGGTGGCGGTGCTGCTCCGGCCCCCGCTGCCGCCGAAGCTCCGAAGGCAGAAGCTGCGCCGGCTCCGGCGCCTACCCCCGCCCCCGCTCCAAACCCTGCCCCGGCCGCTCCGGCACCCTCCGCAGCTCCGGCCGCTGCCCCCGCTGGCAATGGCAAGAAAGCCACCATCATCCGGATGCCCAAAATGAGCGACACGATGACGGAAGGCACTATTGCCGCCTGGCTCAAGAAAGTAGGCGACAAAGTAAAATCCGGTGATATTCTGGCGGAAGTGGAAACCGACAAGGCCACCATGGAGCTGGATAACTACGAAGACGGCACCCTGCTCTACGTAGGTCCGAAAGAAGGCGAGGCTATTCCGGTGGACGGCATTCTGGCCATTATCGGGGAAGAAGGCGCCGATGTACAGGCCCTGCTCGGCGGTCAGTCGGGCGGAAGCGCCTCGCCGGCTCCGGCGGCGGCGGAAGCTGCGCCAGCTGCGGCTACTTCGTCGGCCCCGGCTCCGGCGGCTGAGGAAGCCGCTCCGGCCCAGAACGGTGGCCGCATCTTCGCCTCGCCCCTGGCCAAGAGCATTGCCAAGGATAAAGGAATTGACCTGAGCACCATCAAAGGCTCGGGCGAAAACGGCCGCATCGTTTCCCGCGACCTGGAAAAAGCCCAGCCCTCGGCTGCCGCTGCTCCGGCTGCTGCCACCGCAGCTCCTTCGCAGCCGGCTCAGCCCGCTGCAGTGCAGTCGGAATACATTCAGGCCGCTTTGCCCGAGCAGCCGAAAGCCGCGCCGGCTCCGGTGGCTGCCCCCGCAGCGCCTGCCGCTGCCGAAGGTACCTACACCGATACGCCGGTGTCGCAGATGCGCAAGGTAATTGCCCGTCGTCTGTCGGAGAGCCTGTTCACGGCTCCGCATTTCTATCTGACGATGGAAATCCTGATGGACCGCGCCATGGAGGTTCGCACCCAGCTCAACGCTCTGTCGCCGGTGAAGCTGTCGTTCAACGACATGGTGATCAAAGCCTCAGCTGTGGCCCTGAAGCAGCACCCGGCCATCAACTCCTCCTGGCTCGGCGACAAAATCCGCCAGAACAAGGTGGTGAACATTGGCGTGGCCGTAGCCGTGGACGAAGGCCTGCTGGTGCCCGTAGTGCGCAACGCCGACGGCAAAGGCATGTCGCAGATTGCCACCGAGGTGAAAGAGCTGGCCGGCAAAGCCAAGAGCAAGAAGCTGCAGCCCGCCGAGTGGGAGGGTAGCACCTTCACCATCTCCAACCTGGGTATGTTCGGCATCGAGGAGTTCACCGCCATCATCAACCCCCCAGATGCCTGCATCCTGGCCGTAGGTGGCATCAAGCAGACCGCCGTGGTAAAAGATGGTCAGTTGGCCATCGGCAACGTGATGAAAGTGACCCTGAGCTGCGACCACCGGGTAGTGGACGGGGCCACCGGCGCCGCCTTCCTCCAGACGCTGAAGAGCCTGCTGGAAGACCCGCTGCGCATGCTTATCTAAGCCGCATCTTCACTGCAGAAGTAGAGAAGCCAGCCCCGCGAGGGCTGGCTTTTTTTATGGCTTCAGCTCTAAGCCGTCGGCTGTAAATCCGCGGCTTACAGCATTTTCATTATAAAAACTCTATACTTACTACCACAGGAGCTTCGCCGGCAGTGCCTGGTTGTTTGATTACTTCATCATAGATGCGTATGAAAAAGAATCTACTGACAGTAACCATGTGCCTGGCCAGTGCCGCAGCCTTCGCGCAGGGCCAAACAATTAGCGGGCAGATAGTGGATGGCGCCGGCAAGCCCGTTATTGGGGCTACCGTGGTGGAAAAGGGCACTAACAACGGCACCGCCACCGGCAACGACGGCCGCTTTACCCTCCGCTCCCGCACGGCTACCCCCCGCCTGCAGATAAGCTCCATTGGGTATGCCTCGCAGGAAGTGGATGCGGCCGGGGGCACGGTGAGCGTGCGACTTTCGGATGCTTCCACGGGCCTGGGCGAGGTGCAGGTGGTCGGCTCGCGCAGCCAGAACCGCTCCGTTACCGATTCGCCTTCGCCCGTTGATATTATTGACCTGCGGGAGGTGACCACCAAAACCGGCCAGCTCGACGTGAACCAGCTGCTGCAGTTTGTGGCGCCTTCCTTCAACTCGAACCGCCAGACCGGCTCCGACGGCGCCGACCACGTGGACCCTGCTACCCTGCGCGGCTTAGGGCCAGACCAGACGCTGGTGCTGGTGAACGGCAAGCGTCAGCACCAGTCGGCCTTGGTGAACCTGTTTGGCACCCGTGGCCGCGGCAACACCGGCACCGACCTGAACGTGATACCGGCCGCCAGCATCGAGCGGATTGAGATTCTGCGCGACGGAGCCTCGGCCCAGTACGGCTCCGACGCCATTGCCGGCGTCATCAACATCGTACTGAAAAGCTCGGTAAAGGAGCTGACCGCCAACGTCAACTACGGAGCCTACGACGCCAAATACCGCTTCGATGACAAGAACTTCGACGGCGGTAACTTCAACGCCAACCTCAACTACGGGATTGGGCTGGGGGAGAAGGGGAGCTTCGTGAATGCCACCGTGGACTACAACCTGCGCCAGCACACCCAGCGGGCCAACGTACCCAACGCCGACGGCCTGGCCCGCCGCGAGTACGGCGACCCGGAAATCCGCAACCTCTCGGGCTACCTCAACTCCCGGTTTGCCCTCAGCGACCGGTCGTACTTCTACGTGTTCGGGGGCGGCAACAAGCGCAAGGGCGACGCCTACGCCTGGACCCGCTTCGCCGACGACGACCGGAACGTGCCCGCCATCTACCCCAACGGCTTCGACCCCATCATCAGCAGCGACATCTGGGATGCCTCGGCGGTGGCGGGGCTGCGCACCGCCCTGGGCGAGTGGGAGCTGGACTTGAGCAACAACTTCGGCTCCAACCGCTTCGAGTACGGAGTCAAAAACACGCTGAATTCCTCGCTGGGGGCCAGCTCACCCACTTCCTTCAATGCCGGCGGGTTTCAGCTTCAGCAGAACGTAGTAAACCTGGGTCTGACGCGGAACTATAAAACCGTACTGCAGGGCCTGAACGTGGCCGCCGGGGCCGAGTGGCGCCGCGAGTGGTACTCGCTCTTTGCCGGCGAAGAGGCCTCTTACCGCAACTACGACCCGCAATCCGGGGCGGCCAGTGGCTCTCAGGGCTTCCCCGGCTACCAGCCCACCGATGCCATCAAGGCCCAGCGCGACAACGTGGCGGCCTACGCCGATGCCGAGCTGAGCGTGACCCAGCGCTGGCTGCTGGCCGGGGCCCTGCGCTACGAGCATTACTCCGATTTCGGCAGCACCCTCAACTACAAGCTGGCTACCCGCTTCAACCTGACGGAATTTCTGACTCTGCGTGGTACCTACAGTACCGGGTTCCGGGCTCCTTCCCTGGCGCAGGTCAACTTCAACTCCACCTTCACCAACTTCATCAACGGCGAGCCGGTGGAAGTGCTGCTGGCCCGCAACAACAGCGCCGTAACCCAAAAGCTGGGCGTGCCCAGCCTCCAGCAGGAAACATCCAACAACGCCAACATCGGCCTGACCAGCCGCATCGGCTCCTCCTTGAGCCTGACCCTGGATGGCTACTACATCAAGGTAAAAGACCGGGTGGTACTCACCAGCCAGTTCTCCGCCGACGACCCTGTCATCGGCCCCGACCTGCAGGCCCTGAACGTGGACCAGGCCCAGTTCTTCGCCAACGCCGCCGATACCCGCTCCATTGGGCTGGATGTGGTGCTGAGTCACACGCTACCCCTGGGCGCCGGCCGGCTGAACTCCACGCTGGCGGCCAACGTCAACAACCTCAAGATTGATCGGGTGCGGACTTCGGGCCGCCTGACGGGTAGGGAAGAGGAATTTTTCGGGGCCCGGGAGCAGGCTTTCGTGAAGGCCTCGGCCCCGCCCTCCAAAATCAACCTCACCTTCGACTATCAGGTAGGGCGCTTCGGGGCTCTGGTGCGCTTTGTGCGGTTCGATAAGATTACGCTCATCGACTGGGATGGCAACCCCATGAAGTACGACCGGCGCGTCACCACCGACCTGACCCTGAACTACGCGCTAACCAACCAGTTGCAGTTTATTGTGGGCAGTACCAACGTGTTCAACCGCTACCCCACCTTATTCGACCCGCAGCGCACGGAAACCGGCGGGGCCTGGGACCCGGTGCAGATGGGCTCGAACGGCCGGTTTTACTTTGCTAAATTGCAGGCCCGTTTCTGAGTCGGTGTCAGCCCCAGTATATCTGTCGTCCTGACGAAGGAAGGACCTTATCACGTTCGTGCGGTTGCTGTTGCCACGGCCCGTAGGAGCGGGGTAGGGTCCTTTCTTCGTCAGGATGACAGAAGTTCTTTGACCCGAAGAAGCTGACAACGGGCCACTATAAACGCACAACTGAATTATGAGAATCCGTTCCACTACCGTCCTGGGCGTACGTCACAACGGCGAAGTTGCCCTCGGCGCCGATGGCCAGGCCACCATGGACAAGCACGTCGCCAAGAGCAACGTGCGCAAGGTGCGTAAGCTGCAGGATGGCAAAGTAGTAACCGGTTTCGCCGGCTCCACGGCCGATGCCTTTATGCTGCTCGATAAGTTTGAGGAGAAGCTGGGCGGCTACGGCGGACAGCTGCGCCGTGCGGCCATTGAGCTGGCCAAGGAGTGGCGCAAAGACCAGTACCTGCGCAAGCTGGAAGCCATGATGGTGGTCTGCGACAAAGACGAGCTGCTCATCATTGCCGGCACCGGCGACGTGCTGGAGCCCGACTTCGACGTGGCCGCCATCGGCTCGGGGGCCATGTACGCCCAGGCCGCCGCCCTGGCCCTGAAAAAGCACGCGCCCCACCTCACGGCCCGTCAGATGGTGGAGGAGGCCCTGCACATTGCCGCCGACATCTGCATCTATACCAACCACAACCTGATGATTGAGCAGCCCAGCTAACAGCCGCTCCCGCGCGTCGCATGACGGAAGACCTGATATACTACAACTCGCGTAAGCGCCACGCGCTGCTCACCCTGGCTGGGCTGGCGTTTGTAGCGATGGGGGTGTTTATGATTGTGACGAAGGGCAACTGGGGCCTGGGGCTGATAACCATCGTCTTCTTCGGGGCCTGCGCCGGGGTAGGCGCCTGGCAGTTTTTCGACACCCGGCCGCGCCTGCAAATCACCGATGAAGGTATTCTGGACCGCACGCTGGGCGTGGGCCTCATTCCCTGGACTGACATTGCCGATGCCTACGTGCGCGCCATCAACCACGAGAACTTTATCTGTTTGGTTTTGCATAACGAGGAAGACTACCTACGCCGCCTTCCGCCGCTAAAGCGCAAACTGGCCGGCGCCAACGCGGCGCTGGGCTTTACGCCGCTCTCCATCAACCTGAGCGGCGTTGACCTGAATGCGGAGCAGCTGCTGGAGTACATTCTCAAGCAAAGCGCCGCCGCTCAGCTGCCGTCCTAGGCCTGTTTTTGCAAGCAACCCAGCCGCAATGGTACGCTATGCAGAATCTACGATATAGGGCAACCTGATTGAACGATTCCAGCCTTTTTTTTGATAGAACACTGACACCCACAAGTACAGAACACACGACTCAATGAACGTAACGAACTTCCTCAAGCACCATTACCGCCACTTCAACGCCGCTGCCCTGATTGACGCCGCCGAAGGCTACAACAAGCACCTCGCGGAAGGTGGCAAGATGATGATTACCCTGGCCGGCGCTATGAGCACCGCCGAAATGGGCATCCAGCTGGCTGAGCTGATTCGCCAGGACAAGGTGCAAATCATCAGCTGCACGGGTGCCAACCTGGAAGAGGATATCTTCAACCTGGTAGCCCACGACTTCTATGAGCGGGTACCCAACTACCGCGACCTGACGGCCGCCGACGAGCAGGCTCTGCTGGAGCGTCACATGAACCGCGTAACCGATACCTGCATTCCGGAAGAGGAGGCCATGCGCCGCCTGGAGCACTCGGTCCTGAAGTTCTGGGAAAAGGCCGATAAGGCCGGCGAGCGGTACTTCCCCCACGAGTTCTTCTACCAGATCCTGAAGTCGGGCGAGCTGGAGCAGTACTACCAGATTGACCCCAAGGACTCCTGGATGCTGGCTGCTGCCGAGAAAAACCTGCCCATCATCTGCCCCGGTTGGGAAGACTCGACGCTGGGCAACATCTTCGCGGGCCACGTAATCAGCGGCGACATTAAGAATGTACACACCGTGCGCACGGGCATTGAGTACATGATTTACCTGGCCGACTGGTACACCAACCAGGCCACCGAGGAAAGCAAAGTAGGCTTCTTCCAGATTGGCGGCGGCATTGCCGGCGACTTCCCCATCTGCGTGGTGCCCATGCTGCACCAGGATCTGCAGCGCACCTCAGTGCCGCTGTGGGGCTACTTCTGCCAGATTTCGGACTCGACGACTTCCTACGGCTCGTACTCCGGCGCCGTGCCCAACGAGAAAATCACCTGGGGCAAGCTGGGCCAGGACACGCCCAAGTTCATTATCGAGTCGGACGCTACCATCGTGGCCCCGCTAGTGTTTGCCATGGTGCTGGGCCAGTAATTGCCGCTTCGCACTTAGTGAAAAGCCCGCCGCTGGATTTCAGCGGCGGGCTTTTTGGCGTTGTTATCCAGCCCTACTAAGTGATGCTTTCTGATTCTGAAAGACGAACTTCCGGCGGGGCTGTTGTAGCTGGCTCCCTACTTCACTAGCCGCGCCAGTGCCTCGGGCAGCGCGTCGCCGCGTAAGTTCATGGCTATAATTCTACCCGTTGGGTCTACTAGGAAATTCTGCGGAATAGCTTGGATGAAATAGGCGCGGGCCGCCTGGCCCTGCCAGCCTTTCAGATCCGCTACTTGCGTCCAGGGTAGCTGGTCATCCTGAATAGCCTTTACCCATTTCGCCCGGTCCCGGGCCTCGTCGAGCGACACACCAAGCACGTCGAAGTTCTTGCCTTTGAATGTGTGGTAGGCTTTCATCAGGTTCGGGTTTTCTGCGCGGCACGGGCCGCACCAGCTAGCCCAGAAATCGACTAGCACGTACTTGCCACGGTAGTCCGCAAGTGACACGTGCCGGCCGTCGGGTGTGGCGTGGGTGAAGTTGGGAGCCAGTTGCCCCACCTGCAGCGCCGTCTCCACTTTCTTCTCGGGCTGGATGCCCAGCGCGTTCTGTCGGATTGTCGTCTGGATTTCCTCGGCTCGCGGGCTGGAGAACACCACGGGCGCCAGGGTGGGGAGCAAGGCCATCACGAGGGCGGCGTTTGCGGAGTCCTTGCTCAGGCCGTTGAGCACATACAGGCTGATGGGCGACGCGGGGTGGGTGCGGACAAAAACAGAATCTATGCGGCGTTCTTCGCGTAAAAACGCCGCACGCCGTGCCTGCAGGCTCTGCCGGACCGCTGCCGTTTGTTGCTGCTCCGGCGTAGCGACCCGTAACGTCTTTTCCAGCGCGCTCAACTGCAAACGGATCGGTTCTTTTGCCATCCACAATTCCCGCCAAGCGTCGGTAAGCGGCGTACCGCCTACCTGCGCGTTCTTAAGCGAATCGGGGCTAGTGAAGACGAGCGTGCCTTGTTCGAGGTAAAATATTGCCTTGTGATCCGACAAGTCCTCCATGGGCCGCCGCATGGAGAGAAATCCTTTGGTGGGTTCGTCCACGGTGCCCTTCAGTTCGAAGCGTCCACTCTTGACCACTGCCGAATCTAGAGCGCCCTTGTGGCGCAGATAAACGTAGGTGGGCGTGCTGCGGTACGTATCCTTACCCAGGCGACCCTTCAGCAGGTAGGGAACAGGAGTTTGCGCGGCAGCCAAGCCCGGCACGAACAGCAGGAGAAACAGATAAGTCTTCATGGGTAACGAGTAGTGAAGCTATTCCCAGTTATACTACTAAAATAAAAACCTGGCGCTGGTAGTATAGAAGGTATCGTACGGCTCGTACTCCGGCGCCGTGCCGAACAAGAAAATCACTTGGGGCAAGCTGGGTCAGGATACGCCCAAGTTCATCATCGAGTCGGACGCTACCATCGTGGCCCCGCTGGTGTTTGCCATGGTGCTGGGCCAGTAAGTAACTGCCAAACCAATAAGTAAAAAGCCCGCCGCTGGATTCAGCAGTGGGCTTTTTCTGTAGAAACACTTAGCAAAGGAGCAGCACTGCACCACTGGGCAGATCAGGCTCATAGACTACCTGGTGGGCTGGGGTGCCGGGGCATGTCTGGCAGCAGAGTTAGGTACCTTTTTTGGTTGAAGTTCTTTGAGCAAGGTAGGGTCCTGGCGGACGAGGGAAAAAATGATAACCACGTACACCACCATGATGCTGGCAAACAGCAACAGTGTTTGCAGAACCACGGTGCCGATGCTGCGCACCCATTTATCTTCCACGGGCATACGGGTCGGTTCGAGCAATTGGCGGTATACCCAGGCGGTATAGACCATAAACGGCAGCATGCCGAGTACCAGAAATTGCTGCAGAACCGGGAAATACGGCGTTAACAGCATCATCGGGAGCATCACCACGGTGGAAATAACTGTGGTAGTACCCGATATGAAAGCCTGGCCTAGCAGCATCTCGGCGAAATTAAATCGCGCCGGGCGCAGCAACCACGTCGCCAGGAGTGCGTTGCCAGGCAGCAGAACAACGTAGATCAGGGTAGGGTACTTCGTGTAGAGCTGCATATAGCGCTCCATGGTCAGCTGCACTAACCGCGGCATGTCGGCCTGCTGGCTGGCTGCCATAGGGTTCATGCCCACCGCCGAGAGCAGCAGCATGCACACAGCGCAAATCAGGAGCAGGTAGGAAATAGGCCGGAAGTGCTGGGCCCGGCGGCCGGCCATGTATTCGTGTAGGGTAGCCCCCGGCCGTGTTATCATCTGCCGGAACGTGTAGCCAATGCCCTTATCGACGTGCCAGATTGAGTGGGGTAGGTCGTGCAGCAGTAGAAAGCGTAGCGTGAGACGGTGGGTATGGTGCGCGTCCTGCCCGCAATGGCCACAGAATCGGTCGGCCACCAGGGTGCCGCAGTTCAGGCAGGCCGCCGGGGCGTGCCCCGATGAGTGGGCCGCCACGCCATGGACCGAGTGCGCCAGCGCGGGGTCAATGGTGATGGTAGAGGTAGCAAGTGACTCCATATAAGGCGTAGTGGATGTTATTGAAATAAAGTAATTTATTGCAGGAATAACAAGCAAACGCCCGCCGCTGAAGCTTCAGCGGCGGGCGTTTGCTTGTAGACAAAGTAAATTCTATATAAAACCAGCGGCATCGAGCCCCAACTCCTGTTTGATTTTTTCTTTCACCTCTACACAGAAGCGGCTAATAAATTCCAGAACTGCCTCGCGCTCTACAAAAGCGGTTACATGAGTTGCTACATATTCGGAGGTAGATAAAAAGTGGAAGCCCGTGCCAGAGCGCCGGAGAGTAAACCAATCCTGCTCGTCGGTATCTGCGCAATTATATCGGAAATCGGTAGCCGCACCAGTAGCAGCCCAGTTGTGAAGTTGTAATGCTAGCTCCCCAACGTTGAAAATGCCTTCGTCGCGGAGCAAGCGCTTGTTATCAAGCCACAACTCAATATCAGCAACGATGTCGTTGAAAGCATACAACCCCACTCTGCTTTTGGCTAAATCAGGTTCAGCTATCCAGGCCGCTGGACAGTCGAGAGTTAGGTTGGAAATAGAACATCGTAAAATCATGGTGAATAAGCTCTCGGTGAGTGTGGCCCTGACGTCGAAGCAGAAGGGTGACTCAGCACACCGCTGACTGAACACGGAACCTCTCTATGTGAAACTAAAAGCCGGAAAAACGGAAAATTAGCGGCAAGTAATGCTCTATTCTGTAGAACGTTTACCTTCGATTCCATACCTCGCCCTCCGCCTACTATGCCCCTCGACCCCGCCAGCTTCCTACAACACGCCGCCCCGGACGAAAAAACGACCGTCTACACGAAAGCTGCGGACGGCACCGTGCAGGAGCATCCGGCCTTGCTCATTGCCCAGACCAAGCACCAGAAGCTGTTCATCACCCTGGAAAAGCGGCGCCGCTACGTAACGCACACGCAGGTGCCCGGCTCCAACGACGTGGAAATCGACTTTCTGCAGGATTACGAGGAGGTAGAGGCTCTCATGGAAGACGCAGGTTTGGATGGCATTCACGATGGGGAGCAGGGTATCGTGTACCACAATCTGCTCTTTCTGCTGATGAACCAGTAGCCCGATGTAGGTAGAGACGCGACACTTCGCGTCTCTACTTCATTGCTTACCGACCCGTGTAATCAGCCAGCAGGCCCTCGTAAATCCAGTTGGCCAGGGCCTGGCGGTTGTCGGCTACCACGAAGCGGCGCTGGTCCTTGCTGTTGCGGATGTTGCCCAGTTCCATAAACACGGCCGGGGCGTGGCTGGTACGCACCTCGTAGAGGCTACTGCGCACCGATACGTTGCCCTTGTAAGGGCGGGTAGGCTGGGCGCGCTTGTAGCGGGCCGTAAACACCTTATGGATGTTCTTGGCCAGGCGCAGGCCGGCCTGGCTGTTCTGGTGGTGGTAGAAGAATACGTCGATGTTCTGGCCGGCGCTGCGGCTATCTACGTGCAAACTCAGCAGGCGCTGGTAGGCCCCTTTGTGGCGGGCGTAAAGCTTGTTTACCTGGGTCATGCGCTGGCGCAGGCGGCCGAGCTGGCTGAGCGGAATGCGCTGCTGGGGGTAGGTCAGCTCGTCGTAGTCCATCTTCAGCACGCTCTCGTCGCGGATGCCGTCGTTGGGGTCCTGCACCATCATGTACACCGTGGCGCCGTGCTCCATCAGCACCCGGGCCAGCCGGATGGTCACGTCGTAGGCGTATTCATCCTCGGCCAGCTTGTGGGGACCGTACTGGCCAATGGCGCCCGGGTCGGGGCCGGCGTGGCCCGGCGAGAGGTAGTACACCGCCCCGCGCAGGGCCCGGTCGCGCACGGGCACCGGGCTGTAGGCGGGGCCGAACAGCTTGGCGGGCAGCAGGGGGGTAGTGCTGATGCCGTGCGAGGTGGCCGCGCGCGCACCTGCGGCCGTTTTTGCGCGGCTGGTGGTTTTGCCGGCGGCAGGTTTCGGGGCTGAGCGGTGGGGGAGCAAGTACGTACGCCCGATGATGAGGCCGTTGCGCTTGGTGAGGTTGGCCCGGTTGAGCTGCTGAAACTGGCGCAGGTGCTGGCTTGGGTTCAGGCCGTTGCGGTAGAGCAGCGTGTTCACTCCGTCGCCCGGTTTGGCTAGTGCCCGCCGGTACTTGCTCTGGCTAAAGGCAAGCGTGGAAATCAGGAGAAGCAGGCCAAGGAGAAGAGCTGAGCGCAAAAGCAGAGGAAATCTGGTGAGAGTGAAAAGCGAGCGGTAAGGCTCTGAGCTGCAGGGCGTAACTACCGTCGGCCACGGGCAGAAGCAAGCGGTAGCACAGGCTGCTTACGGTATTTCAGTACAAAAAAGGCAGTAAATCTTTAGAATACGAACAAAAAAGGCCCGCGGCTATGCCGCGGGCCTTAGCGCTGAAGCCGGAGTAGGAGCCGTTAGGCTTCGGTGAACCGGATGGCGGCGGCTACCGCCTGCCACTGCTGGAGGTTGTGCTGCACGGTGGTTATTTTCTGCTCGGCCATCTGGTACACATCGGCACCCAGGAACAGGTGCACGAGCTGTTGGGCGGCTTTGCTGAGCTGCAGGAGGGTAGCAGCCGCTTTTTCCGGGTCGCCGGGCTGGTTGCCGTTGGTCTGCTGCTCGTGCGCCGCCTGCGACTCGCGCACCGACTGATACGCTGCCAGCGCGTGCTGGGGCGTGCCCAGGGAACCGGCCGTGAGGAAGTTGGTGCGGAAGTAACCCGGGTACACCCCGCTGGCCTGCACGCCAAAATCTTTTACCTCCGCCGCGCACAACTCCGTGAGGCCCGCCACCGCAAACTTGGTGGCGCAATACACGTCCTGAGCTATGGGCCCGCAGGTGCGGGGTAGCGTGGCGCAGTACGTTCAGGAGGCCAAACTTACACCGAAGTGGCGGCGGGCTTCCTGGTCGGTGAGTTCTTCCAGGGCGCCCACCTGCCCATAGCCCGCGTTATTTACTACCACATCCAGCCGCCCAAAGGTGCTGATGGTGATAGTAATGGCCTCCTGCACGCTCTGTTCACTGCTCCGGTCCATGGGCAGGGGTAGGAAATGGGTGGCGTCTTCAGGCTGCACGGCCTGTTTCAACTCGCTCAGGTTGCGGGAGGTGGCCGCTACCGCATAGCCGCGGGCCAGTAGGTGGTGTACCAGGCTCAGGCCGAGGCTCTGCGAGGCGCCGGTCACAAACCAAATGTTCTTGGTAATCATCGTCTGGGTGCTTTTCGTGATAAGACAAAGAATCATGCAGGGCCAGGCTTCCGAATAAATACAGCATAAGAACAGGGCGTAAAAAGGTGGACAACTAGTAAGACAGACGCACCAAACTGGGTTGTACCGTACCCGGAAGCCAAACGAAACCAAATGGTAACATAGGGGGGGGGGCAGCCCTGATGTAAGTCAGTGAGCAGTGCTGAGCTTTCCGGAAGGCGCATTTGGTGCAAAAGAATAACGCAGGGAAGCTTTCCTGGAAGAAGTCGGTGCCAGGAGCCCGTGAGGCACCCAGGAAAAACCAGATGGTGGGGTTAGTGATGGTCTGCACTTGCGCTACCGCTACAATGCAAAACCAGAGCAGCAGCCGGCCCAGAATTTTGCTGCTGCCCACAGGTGGGTGCCTGCAAAACGGCTGATTGACCCCAGGCGTAAAGGAAATTAATGGCCTTTGCGTCGGCGGGAGGGGTAGGGGCCCTGTGACTTCGGCCGCTTCGCCCGCGCCTTTATTTTTTTCCTCGACTTTTGTCTCCTTCTCGTTCTATGCCCACGACACCGATTCCGAAGAAAATTCTGGCCCGCCAGCACGAAATAACCGCCGACTTCCTGCGGGCCATCGACCAGCACCTCGAGGATATTGTGACGGGTAGGGCCACGGAAATGCTTGAAGTGCGGGACTTGGCCGCTCAGCTGCACATCCACCCCACCCACCTGAGCAATACCATCAAGCTGGCTACCGGGCACCCGCCGTGCTACTATTTCGAGGCCCGCATCCTGGATATTGCCCGCGAGCAGCTCCGCGACCCGCGCCGCTCCGTAGCCGATATTGCCACCGGCCTTACCTACGACCCTTCCAACTTTACCAAGTTCTTTAAGCGCTTCCAGGGCTGCACGCCCAAGCAGTACCGCGAGCAGGTGTGGGCCGAGCAGCGGGCGGCCCTCGGTTCGGAAACTGTCACCATTTAAACTGAACTACTCACCATACTTTCGGGCCCGAGGGGCAGCACCTTTGCAGAGTACCCTTCAACCCTAGAACGTATGAGCAGCACCAAAATAGCCCTGATTACCGGCGGCAGCCGCGGCCTGGGCCGCGACATGGCCCTGAGCCTGGCCCGCAAAGGCACCGACGTACTATTCACCTACCACAGCAAGCAGGACGAAGCCGACGCCGTGGTAGCCGAAATCCAGGGCCTGGGCCGGCAAGCCGCCGCGTTGCAGCTGGACGTAGCCGACAGTAAAAGCTTCGATGCCTTTTGTGAGCAGGTGCGCGCTACCCTGCAGGCTACCTTCCAGGCTGAGCAGTTTCACTTCCTCGTCAATAACGCTGGCGTGGCCCTCTACGCCCCCTTCGCGGATACCGCCGAGGAGCAGTTCGATGAGATGGTAGCCGTGCACCTGAAAGGTCCCTTCTTCCTGACCCAGAAAGCCTTGCCGCTGCTGGCCGATGGCGGGCGCATCATCAATATCTCCTCGGGGCTGGCGCGCTTCTCGCTGCCCGGCTCCTCGGCGTACGCCAGCATGAAAGGCGCCATTGAGGTGCTGACCCGCTACCAGGCCAAGGAGCTGGGTGCCCGCGGCATTGCGGCCAACGTGGTAGCGCCCGGCGCCATTGCCACCGATTTTGGCGGCGGCCGGGTGCGCGACGATGAGCACCTGCATCAGTTCGTGGCCTCGCAAACGGCCCTGGGCCGGGTAGGCCAGCCCGAGGACATTGGCGGGGTAGTAGCCTTCCTGTGCTCCGAGGAAGGCCGCTGGGTGAATGCCCAGCGCATAGAGGCTTCGGGCGGCATGTTCCTATAAGCCGCTTTCTTGTAGGTCGTTCAAGCAAAACGCCTCCCGAACTCAGGTCCGGGAGGCGTTTTGCTTGGGTTATATCAGTGCGCTCAGATGCGGAACGCGGGGCGGTCGGGGTTCCAGATGCCCCACGGAATCATGACCAGCACAATCAGCAAGGCAATCAGAAACCAGGTGAAGGCTTTCTTGTGCTTGATGATGGGGTCGGCGGCTTTCTTGGAGAGCGAGCGGCCTACCTGGGCGGCTACTACGGCCAGAATCATCCCTACCAGGTGCTCCACGGCAAAGAAGCGGCTACCCGCGTCCTTCATGACCGCGCCGCCCTGGGTTTCAAACGCCTTTACGCCGTAGGGGCTCAGGGCGAAGTACAAAATCAGGCCCAGCAGCAGCTGCAGGTGCATGGAGCCTACAAAAGCGGCGCCCATGCCATTGTCGGCGCCGGTCCAGGGGCGGCCCTGGCGGCCTACAAAGGCCCGGTAAACAGCAATCAGCCCGAAAAGTAGAACCAGCCAGCGCGTCCAGGAATGCAGGGCAAGAACGATGGAGTACGTATTCATACGCAAAGAAAAGGTGAGTTGGAAGCCGTAAAGGTCGCAGCCAGGCCCGAAAATCCAAGAGTAAGGTCCCTGGGGAGGTTGGGAAGCCGCAGAGGGGTAGGCAGCGGCTACGCCTCCGACTCGAACAGGGTAGGCAGCGGCTCGTGCTTGTGCCCCTCGAAGGTGAATATCTTTTCGGGTACGAACTGCTCGCCTTCCTGCCGCAGAATCGCCAGGTTGGTGATGCTGAGCTTGAGGTTGAAGGTGTGCTGGTTGAGGTATTGCATCACGGGGCCCAGCAGCTCGGGGGTAGTATCGTGCAGGGCCAGGGAAATGTGGGGCAGCCAGCAGTCGGGCCCGCTAAACTTATCGGTGCGCAAACACAGCGGCGCCGTGGCCTGCAGCACGCGGTGGTGCAGCTGGTTGAGCGCATCGGAGCGCAGCACCGGAATATAAATAACCGGGTTCGGGCCCGGAAATACGCCCAGGCCCGTGGTAAACGCCGCAAACGGCTGGGTGTGGCGGGCCACTTCGCGCAGGGCCTGCTTCAGCACCGAGAGCTTGCGCACCCCGGCCAGCTGGTAGGTGATGTGCGGATCGGGGGTAGCCTGCACGTCGTCGAGGCCGAACTCGGCTTCCAGGCTTTTAATCAGCCGGTTAATCCGCTCCGCGTTTTGCGGGTTCAGAAGAGAAGTTATGGCGAGCATCGGTTCTTTAACTGAAAGCACTGCGGATTGGTTGGCCCCCATGGGTCCGGAAATGAGTACGTACGGAAGGCCTGGCGGAGGGGCCTCCCCCGGAAAAATCGCGCTAAAATACACGCGGCCGCCAACTAGCCCCCACCAGCAGGGCCAGCCGGCCGCATCCTGCCGCGCAGCTTCCTCGTAAGCAAGCCGTGTTTTCCTCGGAAGTCATGTCTGCTCCGGCCGCTCCACCAGCTCCGTCCCGCCGCCACTGGGGGCGCTGGCTGCTGCTGCTGGTGCTGGGTTTGGCCCTGGTAGTAGGGGTAGGGCTGACGTTTTTCCTGGACCCCTGGCTGCGGCGCACCCTGGAGCGGCAGGTAACGGAACGCAGCCGCGGCCGCTACCAGCTGCGCGTGGCCCGGCTGCACACCAGCCTCTGGCGGGACAATGCGGAGCTCAGCGGCATCCGGCTGCGCACCGTGGCTACCTCTCCCGACTCGGCCCGGCTGCCACCCGTGCGCTTCGCTCTAGCCCAGCTGCGCGTAAGCGGCATCGGGCTGCTGGCCCTGGTGCGTCGCCGCGAGGTGCCCATCGACAGCATTGCCCTTGATTCCCTGAGCCTGCACCTGGCGGCCTGGCCCCGAGGGGGTAGCAAACGGCCCCTGCACGAGCAACTGCCGGTGCCCGGAATTCGGGTGGGGGCGCTGGCCATGCGCCACGCGCGGGTTGCCTACGGGCCGGAACAGCAGCCGGCGGTGCAATTGGGAGAAGCTACTGTTGTGGCGCAGGACATCTGGCTGAGCGCCGCCGGAGCCGCCGACTCCGCCCGGACTGGCTACGCCGCCGCCGTGGCCGCCCAGCTGCGCGGCGCAGCCCTGCGGGTGCCGGGGCACGAGCTGAAACTGGTGCGGGCCGCATTCTCCTCCCGCCGCCAGCGCCTGCAGCTCGATTCCGTGCTGGTTCATCCCCATCAAGCTATCAGCAACACCCGCACTCCGGCCGTGCGCCTGAGCCTGGCCCTGCCGCGGCTGGTGCTGGCCGGGCTGGATGCCGCCGGCCTCAGCCGAAACCGCTTCCGCGCCGATACGCTGCGGCTGCAGGCTCCCCACCTCGCCCTTACCCTGCCTGCTCAGTCGCCGCCAACCCTGGTGCAGATGCTGCAGCCTTATCTGCGCGAGTGCCGCCTGAACCGGCTAGAGGTATCAGAAGGGCAGGTGCGCGTAGCCGGACTGGAGTTGGCCCCGGCCATTGCCGATGTGCAGCTCTCCGCCACCAAAATTCAGGTGCTGCCCCGCCGCGCGCTAGCCACCGATGTGCTTTACGCCCGCGCCTGGCAGGTAAGCACCGGCCGGGCCACGGGTACCCTGGATGCGCCCTACTACCACGTATCGTGGCAGCAGCTACGGGCCAACAGCCAAACCAAGCTGCTCCAGGTAGCGGGGGCGCTGGTAGTGCCCACCCGAAGCGTAGAGGCGCTGGCCCGGGGTAAGGGCCACCAGGCAGCCTACGTAACGGTCCGGCTGCCGGAAATCCGGTTTTCGGGGCTTGATTTCGCGGCCGCCGCCAACCGCCAGCAGCTGCGGGCTACTTTGCTGCGGGTGCGTACCCCCCGCGTGAGCACCCGCAGCGACGGGCGCTTCCCCATCAACCCCAGCTACTCCGTGGCCACCCCCGAAGGCTTGGGCCGCCTGCCGTTTGGGCTGGCCATAGAGCGCCTGCGCGTGGAGGGGGCCACCATCAACATGAGTTACCGCTCCCCGCGCGACCCCCAGCCAGGCATCATGAGCATCGACCGGCTGGGGGTAGAGCTGCGCAACCTCAGCAACGACCCCCGCCGCATGAGTGCCGCCACGCCCCTAACCGGCGAGGCCACCGGCTGGGTGCAAAACCGCTGCCGGGCCCGACTAGCCCTGCGGGCAAACCTGCTGGACGCCCAGGGCCGCCACACCCTCACCGGCGAGTTTGGCCCTACCCCCCTCACCATCCTGAACGCTATGCTGGTGCCTACCCGCGGCCTGGCGCTGCGCAGCGGCCAGGTGCAGCGCATCCGGTTTCAGCTGCAGCTCGACCGCACTGCCGCCCGCGGTACCTTGTGGGGCGAGTACTCCGACCTGAAGCTGCAGCTGCTCAACCAGCAGGAAAAGCCTGGCCTGCTGCACCGCCTGGGAACCTCCGTGGTCAATGGCATCTTCCTCCGCGACCATAACCCGCGCCGGCCGGGCCAGCCGGTGCAACCCGGCCGGGTGCTTTCCGCCCGGGAGCCACGGTTCTCGGTGTTTTCGCTGTGGCGGCAGGGCCTGGTAAGCGGCATGCTCAACAGCGCCGGAGTGCCGACGGGGCTGGCCAAAAAGCTCAGTGAAGCGAAATAGGCGTGGGGCCGATGAAGGGCCCGCCAAGTAGCCCAGGCCCGAGGCCGGGCTCGGGACTACACTCAGCGGCAAGTCAGGTGGTGGCTTTTTGCTGCCGCAGCCAGATGCGGGCACTGGGCAGGTCATGGAAAGAAGCCACTATGGGTTTGTTAGTAGTCCGGATGATGTCTTGGACAACTTGTGGATTATGGGTAGCCGGAGAGTAAATCCAGGCCAGGTACCGCAGCCCGGCCACGTACATGGCCTGCAGCCAGCCTATGCCCCAGGTGGTAAGCTGCACGGCGATGCTCGTAACGTTGGAGTTGTCGTTGAGAATTTTACTGGAAGGCCACTGGCTCAGGGCCTCCAGCATCAGGCCGCACCCGGCCCGCGTGGAATCCTGGTCATGCTCGCCCCGCCAGTCGGCGTAAAGCCATTGATTTGTATAATCGTAGCTGATAACGAGGCCGGGAGTTTCCAGGATAATGTGCTGCATACATACTAAACGCAGGAGGTAGAAAAAAGAGAAAAATTAATAAAGCAGGTAGAACGTGGGAAGGGAAAGGGCAGATATATCAACGGCATGCAGAGCCCGCCTTGGCCCAGGCTAGCCCAAGCGGAGCACCCCCGCCGGAGGGGTAGCAACATTTAATGTATGAACATAGCTGATATAATCGAGAAGTGGTAGCCAGTGGCGCTCCGGCACACCTGTTCGCTTCCGCCAGCATACATCCTTCCCCCAGGAGAGCAGGGCTAAGGAGAGAAGGGTAAGCGGCGGCCGGCTAGGCGTTGCATCAGATTCCCGCTATCTTGAAGGCACAAACCTACTCGCTATGAACCGCCGAATTTTCCTGCGCAACGGCTCCCTCGCCGGCTTGGCTCTCTCTACTCTTTCGCTGGGGGCCTGCTCCACTACCCCCGAAAAAACCACCAACCCCGCCGATGGGGACGCGGCGGCTGATGGCGGCCCCGATACCAGCTTCGAGCTGCACGAAGCCACCGTGGCCGAGCTGCAGGAGAAGATGAAAAGCGGACAGCTCACCGCCCGCCGCATTACGGAGCTGTACCTGCAGCGCATCGAACAGGTGGACAAGGCCGGCCCCCGGCTGAACTCGGTGCTGGAAACCAACCCCGACGCCCTCAAGCTGGCCGACCAGCTGGATGAGGAGCGTAAAAACGGCAAGCTGCGCGGCCCGCTGCACGGTATTCCGGTGCTTATCAAAGACAACATCGACACCGCCGACCAGCAGCAAACCACTGCCGGCTCCCTGGCCCTGGCCGGGCATAAGGCGCAGCAGGATGCCTTTATCGTGAGGAAGCTGCGCGAGGCAGGGGCCGTGGTGCTGGGCAAAACCAACCTGAGCGAGTGGGCCAACTTCCGCTCCACGCGCAGCACTAGCGGCTGGAGCAGCCGCGGCGGCCAAACCAAGAACCCGTACATCCTCGACCGCACGCCCAGCGGCTCCAGCTCCGGCTCGGGGGCGGCGGCGGCGGCCAACCTGTGCGCCCTGGCCATTGGCACCGAAACTGATGGCTCCATTGTGTCGCCGGCCTCGTGCTGCGGGCTGGTGGGCTTTAAGCCAACGGTGGGGTTGTGGAGCCGCACCGGTATCATTCCTATTTCTGCCACCCAGGACACGGCCGGCCCCATGACCCGCTCCGTGCGCGACGCGGCCATTTTGCTGGGCGCCCTGGCCGGCGAAGATGCCGCCGATGCCGGAACCAGGGAAAGCAGCGGCAAAACGCAGCCCGACTACACTAAGTTTCTCGACCCCAACGGCCTCAAAGGCAAGCGCCTGGGCGTGGAGAAAGGTCACCTCACGGGTGCTTCCGACGCCATTCCGCTGCTCAAGCAAGCGGTGGAGCTGCTGAAAGCCCAGGGGGCTACCGTGGTGGAAGTAGAGGTGGAAAAACAAACCGACCCGCTGGGGGAGGCAGAGTACGATGTCCTACTCTACGAGTTCAAGGACGGCGTGAACAAGTACCTGGCAACGGCCGGCGCGGGCGTGAAAACCCTCACCGATGTCATCCGCTTCAACACCGACAACAAAGCCAAGGCCATGCCCTTCTTCCAGCAGGAAATCCTGGAAACCTCCAATAAGCTGGAAGGCCTGCAGAGCCCCAAGTACCAGTCCGCCCTGCGCAAGTCGCACCAGGGCGCCCGCACCGCCCTTGATACAGTGCTGCGCGAAAACAAGCTCGACGGCCTGGTAGCCATTACCAACGCCCCCGCCCGCTGCATCGACCTGATTAACGGCGACTCCGGTGGCGGACCGGGCTTTTCGTCGCCGGCGGCTATGGCGGGCTACCCCCACATTACGGTGCCCATGGGGCAGGTGCACGGGCTGCCGGTGGGCCTTTCATTTGTGGGCGGCGCTTACCAGGAAGGCCCTTTGCTCACGCTGGCGTATGCCTACGAGCAGGCCTCCAAGAAGCGCTCGGCTCCCGGGTTTAAGGCTCCGTTTTTAGGGTAGTACGCAGAGTAGTCAGTTAGCATAGAATAGCCCGAAGGGAATGCCGCATCCGCGTGACGTTTTCTTCGGGCTTTTTTCTGCGCCTAAAGGCCGTAGATGGAAGTTTTGGGTTGCAATACCTAACGGGTGCTATATAGTAGTAGTGGATTATCATAACTATTTCGAGTATTACTTTAAATATTTTGATTAGGTTTAGAGCTACATCATGTCATACTTATCCACCCAAAAACACAATCCCCTTCGTACATGAAGTTAAAATCACTTACGCTGGCGCTGCTTTGCAGCGGTATTGGTTTCCTGACCTCTTCTTGCGAAAAGGAAAACGAAATTGCCGCCGTGCAGCCGCAGGCCAGTCAAGCGGCCGCCGTTACCAGCAGCCAGACGGTTGGCGAGGGCAAATTCAAGCTCGATAAAGCCAAGCTGCTGGCCGCCGGGGCGAATTGTTCATACGATGTCTTCAGCAAAACGCTGGCCGCTAACGGCGCCCACGCCGTAGTGCCCAGCACCTGCGGCCCTACCCCCTTCAATACGGCCATCAACCCCTACGCCAACGCGTTCGGGGCACTGGAGTGGGAGTGGTACGATTTGCTCGTGACCATCAACCAGCTCTATACCTACCTCGATGGCAGCCGGCAAACCTTTGGGGCCGACGGTAGCCAAACCAACTTCGCCGCCAAGCACAAGCGCGACCTGGAATCGTTCTGGAGCATGCCCAACCAGATTACCCTGGTCGGCCAGCATACCCGCACCCTGCAGAACCGCGACGCTATTGCCGCCGTGTACGTGAACTTCGCCGGGCTATCGGCGGCCGACGCCTATGCCAACGCCGACTTTATCATTGCCAACATCATTCAGCCCAGCGCGGCCTTCAAAACCTCGCCCCTGCTCTCGTTTGATGGATTTGCTACCACCGATAAGCTGATTGTGATTGGCGACGGTATTGTGCAGGTGATGACCGATGCCGGGGTTGAGGAAGGCGTGACCTTCGCCGGCATTCTGGCCCACGAGTGGGGCCACCAGGTGCAGTTCAACAACTACACCGCCTGGTACGGCCCCCGGGTTGGTACCCCGGAGCAAACCCGCAAAACTGAGTTGGAAGCCGACTTTTTCTCCAGCTACTACCTCACCCACAAGCGCGGAGCCACCTACAACTGGAAACGCGCCGCCGAGTTCTTCGAGCTGTTCTACAACATCGGCGACTGCAGCTTCACGAGTAGCGGCCACCACGGCACGCCCAACCAACGCCTGGCCGCCTCGCGCCTGGGCTGGATTATCGCGCAGGAAACCAAGCCCATGGGCCACATCCTGAGTGCCAACGATGCTCACGACATCTTTATCGCGGCCCTGACCAGCGTCATCGAAAACAAGATTGACAGCTCCGCCGCCCTAGCCAGCCTGAAAACACCCCAGCAGAAGGCCGCATTCAGCAACGTGCTCAAACACGAGAAAGAGCTGAAAGGCATTGCCAATGGCAGCCTAAGCCACACGGCCATCGAGAACCTGTAGGTGGTGGTTTTGCTACCCCTGCTACCAAACACAACGACCCGCCTCGGCGGGTCGTTGTGTTTGGTAGCAGGGGTAGCCGTTGGCCTGGAAGCGGGCTATTTCGCGTCGTCTTCGGTGTCGGAGTCCTGGCTGCGGCCGCGGCTGGTGCGCTCGTTGGCCGAGGTGGCACTGCCCGAGCCGCCTTCGTCGCCGGCTTCGGCATCCAGGTTCAGCTCGTAGCCGCCCACGCCGTAGCTGGGCTTGCCCGACGACTGGCCCACCGGGCTGCCGGCTTGCCGGCCCTGGGCGGCGCGTTCCGCGAGGTCATCGTTTTCAGTCACGTTATTGGTGGGGTCGTTGGTTGCCATAGTAAAAGGGGGTAGTAACATGAACAGATGCTGGCTTATACGGCCCCGGCCTGCGGCAAGTCGATTTTTCATTCCAAAAACTCCCTACCTGGGGTTGCTTACGGCACGTACTGCTCAGCCAGGCCGGTCACCACGCCCTGCTTGGTTTCCACGATGAAGGGGGCGTAGCGAAACACATCGGTGCCCTGGTTCAGCACCTCGGAGGGGGTAGGGTTGTACTGGCGCAGCTCCCCGGTTTTGTTCCAGAAAGTCAGCACGGCTTTATCACTGAGGCGGAACGTACGCTGGCGCGGGCTGTCGTTCACGATGTAGTAATCGTTGAAGACGGAGTAGATGGTGTCGCCGTTCTGCACGTCCATCACGGCGTCGCCCTTGCGCTGGGCTGCCGCCACGGCATCGGCCCCGTTCAGGAATTGGATGTAGTCAACGGTGACATAATACTGGCCTTTCTCCTGGTAGAAGCGCCGGATGTAGCCGTGGTTGCGGCCCGTATTGCCTACTGTTTCCGTTGTTGATTGCTCGCCCTTTACGGCGGCGGGCACATTGTCGCGGGATTCGGCTACGGAGGTTTCCTGCTCGGAGCGGCAGGCCGCTACCAGGGTTAAGAGCAGGGCAAGGGGTAGGAGGGAGAGGCGAGAGTTCATGCGCAGGTGTACGGGGCCGGCAAGGGGCGGTTTGGGCAGTTCACCACAAAGCGGCGGCTAAATATCTCGCACTTGTAGTTGTTATCTTTGCTTAAGACCTGATACTGCTTTCCTATGGCTCTCATCACGCAGCTTTCCCAACTCGACCTGACGCGCCGCTACACCTACGCCGACTACGCAACGTGGCAGCTCTCGGAGTGGGTAGAGCTGATCCGGGGCCGGGTGCGCCTGATGAGCCCCGCCCCGAAGCGGCAGCACCAGGATATTACTCGGAATATTGAGTTTCCCATCATGCAGTTTCTGCGCGGCAAGAGCTGCAAGATGTATCATGCTCCCTTCGATGTGCGCCTGACCCGCGCTACCCCCAACGGCGACGCCAGCATCGAAACCGTAGTGCAGCCCGATATCTGCGTTATCTGCGACCCGCAGAAGCTGGACGAGCGAGGCTGCCTCGGCGCCCCCGACTGGATTATCGAAATCCTCTCACCCGGCAACGTTTCCCGCGACACCAAGGAGAAGTTTGACCTCTACGAGGAGGTAGGCGTGCGCGAGTACTGGATAGTAACCCCCGAGCAGAAAAACGTAGTCGTGTATCTGTTAAACGAGGAAGGCCGCTACGAGCTGCGCGGTGAGTTTTACACGCCCGGCCTAATTCCGGTGGCTACCCTGCCCGAGCTGCAGATAGAGTGGGCCGAGGTGTTTGAAGGGGTATAGGAAAGGCTGGCTTAACTCCCTGTAATGGAAATTTCAACAAGTGTTGATTATTTGTATAACCTTCCCATCTTTGTAGCAGTTAAACGCAAAAATGGCAGGCAGCCAAACGGGCCACCTGCCACCTTTTACCGGTGTTCGAGCCAGTAGCTTACTACGGCTCTAATGACCGCTCCCAAAGCTGTTTTACTCAGCTCCAGGAAAACAGGAAACCAACCGGCCTTGCCAGCTTGTTTCCCTTCCGTACTCACCTTCTTCATTTCCGAGTAGAAGTTAGGGTGTACCAGCACCCGCTTCTTGAAACCCCGGTTGTTCCACCAGCCGGGGTTTCGCCGTTCATAGGCAACCGTGTTGGAGGGGTGTTTCCCGTACGTTGCCGTGAAGATAGGAGCCGCTAACAGCTTCGGCAAAGCAAGATGAGCTTTTCGTAGAAGCTCCTTTCCGAATACGAATACCCTCCTGCTAAACCCGTACCTTTGCGGCTTCAAAGCCCCGCAAAGTAGGATGATTTCCATTACTGACCTCGACTTTCATTTCGGCTCGCGTACGCTCTACGACAAGGCCAACCTGCATATCAAGCCCAAGGATAAGATTGGCCTCATCGGGCTGAACGGCCGGGGCAAATCCACGCTGTTGCGTATTCTGGTGGGTGAGTACAAGCCCGATGGCGGTAGCATCTCCATGAGCAAGGACGTCAGCCTGGGCTTCCTGAACCAGGATTTGCTGAGCTACGACTCGCATGAGTCCATTTTGGTGGTGGCTATGCAGGCGTTTGCCGAGGCGCTGGAGATTCAGAAGAAGATTGACGAGGTGCTGCTGGAGTTTGAAACCAACTACACCGACGACCTGGTAGAAAAGCTGGCCGCTCTGCAGGAGCGTTTTGAAGCCTTGGGCGGCTACACCATGCAGGCCCGCGCCGAGGAAATTCTGGAAGGCCTGGGCTTTACTACCGAGGAGCTGCAGCGCCCCCTGAAGCTGTTCTCGGGGGGCTGGCGCATGCGTGTAATGCTGGCAAAAATTCTGTTGCAGCAGCCTTCCCTGCTCCTCCTCGACGAACCAACCAACCACTTGGACTTGCCCTCCATTAAGTGGATTGAAAACTATCTGGCTGGCTACGAAGGTGCCGTTATCATCGTATCGCACGACCGGGAGTTCCTGGACCGCACCACCAACACCACCGTGGAAGTAACGGGCGGCAAGCTGGTGCCCTACGCCGGCAACTACTCGTTCTACCTCGAAGAAAAGGAGGAGCGCAACGCCATCCAGAAAGGCGCTTTCGAAAACCAGCAAGCCCAGATCCGGCAGGCTGAGCGCTTTATTGAGCGTTTCAAAGCCAAAGCCTCGAAGGCCAAGCAGGCCCAGAGCCGCGTGAAGATGCTGGATAAGCTGGAGCGCATCGACGACGTAGCTGCCGATGATGCCCGCGTGAACATCAAGTTCAACTTCACCGTTACGCCCGGCCGCCACATCCTGCGCATGGAGCACGTAGGCAAGAAGTACGGCGAAAAGCTCATCTTCCGCGACACCCACGTACACATTGAGCGCGGCGACAAAATTGCCCTGATTGGCGCCAACGGCAAGGGCAAATCTACCCTGATGCGCCTGGTAGCGGGTTCCGAAGCCCCCACCACCGGCAACCACCAGCTCGGCCACAACGTCATCATGTCGTTCTACGCCCAGCACCAGCTGGAAAGCCTGCGCATTGAGAACGAGATTCTGCAGGAAATGATTGAGGCCGGCTCGAAGCGCTCAGAAATGGAACTGCGCTCGGTGCTGGGTTCCTTCCTGTTCACCGGCGACGACGTGTACAAGAAAATCAAGGTGCTGAGCGGGGGTGAGAAAAGCCGGGTAGCTCTGGCCAAAACCCTGATTTCAGAAGCCAACTTCCTGCTCCTCGACGAACCGACCAACCACCTGGACATGCAGTCGGTGAACATCCTGATTCAGGCGCTGGAGCAGTACCAGGGTACCTACATCGTGATTAGTCACGACCGTTTCTTCGTGGAGAATGTGGCCAACAAGATCTGGTACATTGAGGACTACCAGCTGAAGGAGTACCCCGGCACCTACAACGAGTACGAGCAGTGGCAGGAAGACCGGGAAAAGGCGGCCAAGAAGGCTGGCCTACCCTCGCCCTCGGCCCCCAAGCCCTTGCCCAAGGAGGAAAAGAAAGCAGAAGCCGCGCCCGCTAAAACCCCTTCGCCCGACCAGAAAAAAGCCCTGAAAGAGCTGGCCGAAGTCGAGAAGAAGATTGACGAGCGGGAAAAGGAGCTGGCCCAGTACGAAGCCCAGCTAGCCGACCCGCAGATTTACCAGAACGCCGCCCAACTCAAAGATGCTACCCTCAAATTCGAGCAGGTAAAAAAAGAGCTAGCCCAGCTGAATGACCGTTGGGAAATGCTGGCGGAGATGTAGAACCCGCTTGATAGAATGGAAAAGCCCCGCCCGGAAGCTATTTGCTTCCGGGCGGGGCTTTTGAGCTTTTAATATAACAGGATACAATAGTTTACTTGAGTGCACCTGCATTATTCAGTACGGGTGTTGTGATGCGCACAAATGGCTACTGACGTACATGCCCCAAGGATCAATGATAGTATGGCATACAAACATGACCCATACAGATCTACATGCAGAAACAGGGCATTCAGTAGTATGCATAGAACAGCGCCAACAACTCCACCACCTAGTCCAGAGAATATTAGGTTGCATATATAAACAAACCGTGCGTCCTTCTGCTGCTCATATTCGCTTCTGTATTTCATAGCCAAGCAGGTTCATCTTGTTAATTGCGAGTGTTATATAAGTATAAGATAGGACGTCGGATGACGAGAATAACCTCGATTTGTGTTATAGCTTTTGCGTGAAATAATATAGCTGGTATAGCGTACTAAAAGCGACACATTAGAGCAGCTTCTCTCAATATACTACCCCCTGCGTGTCGTTCAAAGATTTAATAAAGGCAATAATAGCCTGCTGCTCAGCGGTAGTCAAATCGAGCTTGTCTTCCGGCAGGGTTTGGGTAGGTACGGCAAGGCCCAGGCCGGCACCGCCGCCCCTGTTGTAGAAATCGAGCACCTGCTCCAGGGTTTGGTACACGCCGTTGTGCATGTAGGGGGCAGTGAGGGCCGCGTTGCGCACGGTGGGCGTTTTGAAGGCGTGCCGCTGGTGGGCCACGCCGTAGAGCAGAAACTTGCCGGGGTCCGTGTCCAGCTTTAGGGCCGCTGCATTGGCGGTGGCGGGCACGCCCAGCACTTCGCTTTCGGTTTTGTCGTAGAGGGGCGGCACGGTGCCGTTGAACAAAGGCAGGTAGTGACAGGTGCCGCACTGGGCCTTGCCCATGAACAGGTTGAAGCCCAGTATTTCCTGGTTGCCGAGCACCGTAGTATCGCCGCGCAGGAACTGGTCGAAGCGGCTGTTGAGGCCCACCAGGGAGCGGACGTAGGCCGCCACGGCGCGGCGGATGTTGCGCTCCGTGACGGGCTGCTTCTCGGTGGCGAAGGCTTGGGCAAACAGGCGGGGGTAGGCGGCTTTGCGGCGCAGCAATGCCGGAACCTCGTGAAGCTGACCGCCCATTTCGGCTTTGTTGGTGACCACGGCGTGCACCTGGTCTTCCAGGAAATGCACCCGGCTGTCGTAAAACTGGTCGGGCTGCAGAGCGGCGTTGAGTAGGGTAGGCGTGTTGCGCTCCAACTTCGCCTCGGCCAGCAGGGAGCGGTTCACGCGCAGCCCGTCGGTGTAGGCCCGGTCGGGTTGGTGGCAGCTGGCGCAGGAGCGCCCCGCCTTACCCGACAGCAGCGGCTCTCTGAACAAGGCCTCACCCAGGGCCAGTACGGCGGGAGTAGACGGGGCGGCGTCCGTGGGAGCGAAGAAGCCAGGGTCAAAGGCATCGGCCACGAAAAAGCTGGCGGCATCGGGCCGCACGGCGCGGCGCGTGGCTGTAAACGGAATACCTTGCTCTGTTTGGGCCTGGCGCAAAGCAGCCAGGGCGGGATTGAAGTAGCGGGTAAAGAACCGGGCCCGGTCGAAGCCATTGAAATTCTGCCCGGGGCGGGCCACGGCGGCGGCACTTCGTTCCAGCAGTTGAGTCAGGATGGCCGGGGCATTGCTCAGCGCCAGCACTTCCCGGGCCGCGTGCAGGGTAGCCGCCGCTTCGGGCAGGGAAGCATGCGCGGCCTGCGAGTCGAAGCCCGACAAGCCTTTGGCCGCCAGCCGGTACAGGTTCAGGCGCTGGGCGTCGTACACTTCCTCGGGCGGAAAAACCAGCAAGGGCAGCTGCTGCTCCAGGTAACGCACCTGGTAAAGCAGATTGTCGGTTTCCTGATGTACCAGGTCGCGGTTGGCGCGCGTGTCGGGGGTAGCAAACAAGTACTCTTCCAGCACCTGAAAGCCGGTGGGCTGAATGACCTCGCCCGGCTCGCCGGGCTCGGTTTCGGGCAGGGCCGCCCCATTGATGCGCTGGGCCGCGTGGGGGTAGTAGTACTCCACGGCAAACTCCAGGCACTTGTACTCCTGGCGGCAGGCCGCGAATTGCTGGCGCAGGCGGGTAGTATCGGCGGTGTAGGCGGTTTGCTGCAGGCGCTGCAAGCGGGTGCGCAGCTGCTGCAGGTGGCGGGTGTAGTAGGCCTTTACCTTCTCGGCGGGCGACTGGTAAAGCACCGCGAAGGAAAATAGCAGCCCCGCCAGCCCCAGCAATAAGGAGCGAGCCAGGCGGCCGCCTAGGGGTAGTGAGCGGGTGTGCATCAGAAGTGAAATGTGGCTCCGGGCAGGCGCGCTTCGGCCGCGCGGCGGGCTTGCGGGCTAAAGGTGTTGTTGCGCACAATGACGGTTTTCAGCTTTTTCAGCCTGCCCAGGCTTTTGGGCAAGGCCGTCAGCTGGTTATCGTTGGCAATGAGCATTTCCAGATTCTGCAGCTTGCCCAGGCTTTTGGGGAGCTGCTTTAACTGGTTGCCCGAAAGAATCAAAACCTTCAGCTGCCGGCAGTTGCCCAGGCTTTCCGGCAGCTCCTCCAACTGGTTGTTGGCCAGGTTCAGCTCTTCCACCTTGCCCAGGTTTTCCCAGTGGGCGGGGAGGCGCTGCAGCTTGTTGTCGTTCAGATACACGTAGCGCAGGTTGCGCAGGCGCCGGACGGAGGCGGGTAGAAACAGCAGCTGATTGTGCGAAACATCTACGTACTCCAGCTGCGCCAACTGTCCTACCTGCTCGGGGAGGGAAGTAAAGTTGTTGTAAGCCCCCATCAGGTAGCGCAGGCTGTCGAGGGCCCCAATGCTGGGCGGCAGCTCCGTGAGCATGTTTTGCTCAATCTGCAGCTGCCGCAACCGGTGCAGGCTGCCAAGGGCCGGCGGTAAATCCAGCAGGCTATTCTTGTTGATGAACAGTACCCGCAGGCTATCCAGTTGCGTGAGGCTACTGGGCAGGTGGCGCAGATGGTTTTCGTGGGCAAACAACAGCCGCAGCCGCCGCAGCTGCTCTATGTTTTGGGGCAGTAATTCCAGGTTCTGGCCCCGCAGGTTTAGCTCCGTAACGCAGGCGGGCTGGTGGAGGGCAGCAGGCAGGGAGTGCGAAACCTTTGTGGCGCACTGCGCCAAACACGTGTTGCCCTGCACGGCCTGCAGGGCAACAACGAGTATAGTTAACAGGAAAAGTACGCCCGACCTCACTGCTTTATAAAATGACGAGTGGTGAGGGTGGTAGCCGTTTTGATTACCAGGCTGTAGTGGCCGCCGTGCAGCTGGCTCACGGTCAGCTTCAGCGTGTTCTGGCCCTGGCTCAGGGTAGCCGACTGCTCCAGTACGCGGGCGCCCAGGGCGTTGTACACGGTGAGGGTAGCCGCTTCCCGCAGCCGGCCCGACAGGGCAATGGTCAGCTCGTCGGTGCTCACGGGGTTCGGATATACATCGGCCTTGCTAAGCTCTGGTTTAGCCGTGCTCAGGGCCGCGGCGGTGCCCAGCGTGCCTTTGCGGCCTATCACCAGGGCGGTGGACTTGTTGAACACTACCGCTTGGCCCGCCGCATCCGGGGTAGCAAGCGTGTTCTTCTCGTCGGGGCTCTGCATGGAAACGAAGATGAACCGCTCATCGGGCGAGAACGTCATGCCGGTGGGCTCACAGCCAGCGGGCGTTACGGCAAACAGCTCCACGGCGGGGGTAGCCTGCGTGTGGCAGGGCTTAATCAGCCAGATGTGGTTGCGGCCGCCATCCTGCAATACGTACAGGTTGCCCTTGGAATCAAAGGTGAGGTTATCGTTGCCGGTGCCCCAGCGCTCCGCAATGGTGCCGGTACCGTAGTTGATGGTGTACGCCTGGTCGGTTACCGTGGGCGAGTTGCCCGCGAAGATTTCAAAGCTGCTGATGGTAGTACCGGTGGCGCCTGAATCGGTGAAGCGGTAGGTAGTGCCGGGGCCTTTGGCCGTGAAGTAGATCTGGCCGGTAAGCGGGCTGATTTCAATGTCCTCAACACCATTGAAGCTGGTGGCCCCAAGGGCTCTGGCGGCCGTGGTGGTGTTGTTGCACTCCGTGGGGGTAGAGTTCGGGATTTGAATCCAGGTGCCCGTGGTGGCCGTGCCAATGGCGCCGCCCAGCTGGAGGGCATACAGCTTGCCCTTGCCCAGCTGACCGGCGGCCTCCGCCACAAACTTATACACGAAGCTGTTGGCGGAACCGTCATCGGCGCCTTCGTACACCGTGCGCAGGTCCGCCGCCACCACAATGTTCTCGTGCTTCAGGCGGCCCATCATCCACAGCTTGTCCGGCTTGCCGTCGCCGTTCTGGTCTTTCACCGTGTGCGTAGCAGGGTCAATTTCTATATTCCAGCCCGAGTCCAGGTAGCCGTCGTTGTTGGTATCTACCGGGTTCGTGGGGCCCAGATTTTCCTCGCAGGTCACAATAGAGCTCCAGGGCGTAACGGTGCCCGAGCAGTTGTTGATGGTACCGAGCACAGGGCCGAAGTTTACCGGGTGCTTGGCCGTTACGTTCCACAGTTTGGAGGTAGCGTTGAAATTCAGGCTAAGCATGCTTACCCCCGAGGTGGTGCCGGAGCCCTCGTGGTTGATGGAGAGGTAGCCGTTGGTGCTGCTGCCGCTTATAGGAGCGTAGCCCGTAAAGTCGAAGGCATCCAGCAGGCTGCCATCGGCCGCGTTGGTGTAGGCATCACCCCCCTGCGCCAGCATCTGAAACGTATGGGTGGAGGGAAGGCGCAGGTCCTGGGGCTGGGTGGAAGGCTGCACCGACGTGAACCGGCTGATGTGGTCCTCGGGCAGGGTGGGGCAGGCCGTTTGGGCCAGCGCGGCGGTGCTGCCGCTCAGCAAAGCCGCCAGAAGGGTAGAGGTAGGTTTCATACGTGCGTGTGGATTGGAATGCGCCGCAAGTACGAAACCCACTGTTTCGTGTGGTTTATGCCCAGGTTAAGGCTTCTTAAAGCCATGATTACCGTACGGTTACGCCTGCTTGGGCCTGGTGGGCGGCCGTCTTCGGCCTAGTGGGCGGTTCATTAACGCCGGTATTTTTATCTGCTGCCCCTAAGCCGGGGTGCTGCCGCCCGTGTGCGCTATAAGTGCGCCGTATCGCCTACATTCGTTCTTATGCGCTACCGTTTCCTGCCCGCCTTTCTGCTCCTGACGGCTACGGCCTGCGTGCCTCTGGGCACGCCCATCACGGACCCCAACGCCGCCCGCCGCCCCGCCACCCCCGGCCAGCGCGGCCCCGAGTACTACGCCGACAAAGCCCTGCGGTATGAGGATGCTATTTATGACCCCAACGTGCGCACGGTGCAGTGCTACGTGCCCACGGGGCAAGTGAATGAAGTGTTTAATCCGCCCGTAGTGCCGCTGGCGCAGGGCCAGCCTGCGGTGCTGGAGTTCGACGTGCTGGCCGGGCAGGGGCAGCGCCTCACGGCCAAGCTAGTGCACTGCGACCTGAACTGGCAGCCCTCCGTGCTGACGGACATGCAGTTTCTGTCGGAAATCAATGAGCAAACCATCACGGACTACCGGGCCTCGGTGAGCACTAAAGTGCCCTACTACCACTACCGCCTCCAGATGCCGCGGGTGAAGCTCTCGGGCAACTACCTGTGGGTGGTGCAGGGGCCGGGCGGCACGCCCCTGCTGAGCCGGCGGGTGCTGGTGTTCGAGGAAGGCGGCGTGCAGGTGTACCTGCGCCAGGGCATTCCGGTGGCCGGGCAGGAGCGCTACACCCTGCAACAGCTCGATTTCGGTATCCGCTACACCATGCAGCTAGTAAACCCGGCCCAGGAAGTGAAGGTGGTGCTGCGCCAGAACTACCGCTGGGACAATGCCAGGTACAACCTGCGCCCCACCTTCGTGCGCGACGCCGAGCGCCAGCTGGATTATCAGTACTTCAACTTCGAAAACGCCTTCCCGGCCCTGAGCGAGTTCCGCTTCGTTGATTTGCGCACGTTCCGCTCCCTGGGGGTTGGCGTGGCCCGCATTGATCCGGAGGCTACCCCCCGCGCCGCCCTGCTGCTGCCCGAGGCCACTCGCAACGGCCAAGCCTACTCCCAGTACGACGACATCAACGGGCAGCGTGTGATTGAGAGCCGCGAGTACGGCAACGGCGCCACCAACGCCGACTACCTCGACGTGACGTTTCAGCTGCGCGCCGCCCAGCCCGCGCCCGGTCCGGTGTACGTCATCGGGGCGCTGTCCGACTGGCAGTTCCGCGACGAGTTCAAGCTCACGTACGATGCCGCCGCCCAGCAGTACACCGGCCACGCCCTGCTCAAACAGGGCTACTATAATTACCTCTACGCCGTGCAAACGCCCCAGGGCCCCAACAGCGTGTACTGGGAAGGCAGCCACCAGGAAACCGAAAACCGCTACGACCTGCTGGTGTACTACCGCCCGCCCGGCACCCGCTCCGATCTGCTGATCGGCTACCAGACTATTACCGTAAACGGGCGCCAGCCCTAAAATCATCTTCTTCCTGAAAGCAACAGCGGCGCCCTAGTACCAGGGCGTCGCTGTTGTAGTACGCTCATGCTAACGGGTTAAGCCGTAGCGGTGCTACGGATGGTTCTGGTGTACTACCGCTTCGTGGCCGGTGCCGTTCTGGGCTACCGTGCTGCTCTGGCCCGAAAGGCCCTGGTATGTGCGGGCCTCGTTCAGAATGCCGGCCTGCTGTTGGCTGGCTACGCTGTTGAAGCTGTCCTGCTCGATGAAGGCCTGGTTGCCGCCACCCGAAACGCCCAGGCCCTGGGCCTGGTAAGCCCGGTTGTCGGAGCCGGTTTGCTCCACGACCGCCTGGTTGCCCAAGCCGTCGCTCTGGCTTTGCTCGGCCACGTTGCGGTTGCCAAGCTGCCGGGCCGAGGCTGTGTTATACCCAGATGACTGCGTCTGGACCAGTCGGTTGTCGTTGCCTACCTGCACTCCAGTAGCTTCATGGCTGATGCCGCGCTGGCTCTGGTAGGAGTAATTGCGGTTGCCTGCCGAGGAAAGCGTTGCAGTGCTCCCTGAGCCTTCCTGGTGCTGCTCGGCGGTGTTGGCATTTCCTACCTGATTGATGGAAGCCTGCAGGGCCCGGCCCCGCTGATCCTGCAGGGCCTCATTGCGGCTGCCAATCTGGATGACGGATGTCGTACCCTGGCCTACCTGGGTTTGCGTACTCTGGTTATCGTTGCCGAGCTGCACGGCGGCTACGTTACCTGCGCCTAAGGAGTTTCCCGTCTGCGACTGGGTAACAGCGTTGCGGATACCCGTTTGAGTGGCCGTGGCGGTGTAGTCGCGGCCACTTTGGGTTTGCTGCAGCGTGTTGCGGTTGCCCGCCTGCGTGCCCGTAGCCGTGTTACCTGTCCCGCTTTGCAGTACGGCAATGGTATTGCGGCTGCCGCGCTGCGTATCGGTGGCGGCGTTATCGTCGCCTACTTGCTGTACCGTGGTCAGGTTGTTTTGGGCGTAAGCGCTGCTGCCTGCCAAAGCCAACGTAACGCAAAGCACCATTTGAGTAGTCTTTTTCATGCTAGAAGATGGAATGAGGAGTGAAGGTGAATGATAGGGTATAATTAGTTAATTAATATTAATTATTAAAATAATTTCATAAAATCAGTTAATGCATTATCCGGTTTCCGTGTAGTCGATTCCTGTATGATGTAGTGACGCCTACTCGCGTTTCAATCGTTGAACGCCAGCCCCTGAGCACCCCACGAGGAGCAGGCAACAGGATGTGGGCGTATTTCCAACCTTTGCTACACCGTCTGGAAAACCGCGCATGGTAGCCGACTATCTGAATCGGCACGGAATTGGTCTAGTGGATAGCGGTTCTGTAACCTTCCGGCCGCGGAGCTTCGTTGCAGGCGTATTCCTACTCCTGGCTCACCACCCTAGCTCTCTCACTCATGTACCCTACCTTCACCTCTGTTCTGCACGCCGGTGCTACGCTGGCTTTATTGCTCCCGCTGAGCGGCTCCCAGCCCGCCACTGTCTCTTCCGCCGCGCTGCCGGCCGCTCCCGTGCAAGGCGCTCAGCCCGACCCGCAGGTAATTGCCCAGTTTGGCCTGCTCGACAATGCCAAGCTCCAGAGCTACATTGATCAGAAGGGCATGCAGATGGGGCGCATTTCCGACCGCCCCGCCGACGTCAAAGGCTTTACTGTTGTCGATTCGCCCATTATCAACGCTTTTGCTACCCCCGATGGGCACGTGTACTTCACGCGCGGTATTCTGGCCCACTTCAACAACGAGGCACAGTTCAGCGGGGTACTCGGCCACGAAATCGGGCATATTACGGCCCGCCACGGCCAGAAGCAGCAGACCCGCTCCACCATTGCCAACGGGGCCCTGATTCTGGGTTCCATCCTTTCCAAACGCGTTGCCTCCATTGCCCAGCCGGCCTCGCAGGTAGTGGGCCTGGGCCTGCTCAAGTATGGCCGCGACGACGAAAACGAATCGGATAAGCTGGGGGTGAAGTATTCCAGCAAAATCGGGTACGACCCGGCGTCCATGGCCGATTTCTTTCTGACCCTCGCACGTACCGAGCAAAGCAGCGGGGCCGCCACCGTGCCCACGTTCCTGTCCTCGCACCCCAACTCCGCCGACCGCTACACGAACGTGAAAAAGCTGGCCCAGCAGGCCGAGCAGCAAGCCGGCCGCCAGCTGGCCGTCAACCGCGACCAGTACCTGCGCCTGATTGACGGGCTGGCCTACGGCGACAATCCGCGCGAGGGCTATGTGGAAAACAGCGTGTTTTACCACCCCGATCTGAAGTTCCAGTTCCCGATACCAACGGGTTGGAAGTCGCAGAACTCGCCCAGCCAGTTCCAGATGGCCGAGCCCAACGGCAAAGCCGTCATCGTGCTGCTGCCCGCCGGTAATGGCGCCCTCGATGCTGCCGCGCAAAGCCTGGCCGAGCAGTTGAAGCTGCAGAATGCCCAGGCCAGCCGCACCACCATCAACGGCTTCTCAGCCATTGCCATCCAGGGCGACCAGGTAGGGCAGGACCAGCGAACCGGCCAGCAGGGCATCACGGCCCGCACCCTCACCTACATCATCCAGGACGGCCAGAGCCTCTACGCCTTCGTGGGCCTGACCTCACCCAACGATTTCAGCACGTACGCCCCGCAGTTCCAGCGCACGGCCCAGAACTACCGCCGCCTCACCGATGCCGCCAAGCTCAATAAGCAACCCGAGCGCATCCGCATCAAAACCGCCAAAGCCGGCCAGACGCTGGCCTCGGCCCTCGCCGCCAACGGCATCCCGAGCAAACGCTACGAGGAAATGGCTATCCTCAACGGCATGAAAACCACCGATAAAATGACGGCCGGTATGTTGTTTAAGGTGGTAGGGAAATAGAATACAGTTCCAGGCAAAACAAAAGAGATACTTATTCAAAGTGCCTCTTTTGTTTTGCCTGGAACTGCGTTTAGGAAGTAAGCAGAACTTCGTGTTGAGGCTTAGCTGAATAACCAGCTCTCTATTCGGGAAGAATGATCTGTTTGATGCTTGTTATTCTATACCGACCTGGATACAAGCGATTTATTAGAATAGAGCCGGCAATACGGATGGAATCAATAGTAGCTTCTGGCGTATCATAGTCCCACTCAAGTGTGAGTTCAGCAGCAGATATATACTGCTTCCTGAAGTCCTTTCTCTTGACATAAAAGGAATCAGCTGCACTTTCCCACGATGTGCGCATGATGGCAAATTGAAACTGATTTGGATTAACGCTACGAGCAATGTGCGCGTCAATTTGTGATACAGTCTTGCCTAACGGAATAGTATCGTTGATTTCACAGGGAATGAAGTAGTCGGAACTTGTGCAATTCCGTGATTGATCTAAGACAAGGATACCTCGTTCATTGATTATGCGAGGATATCTATTGCAACTATTCGCTGCTGCGAATAGTATCAGCCATCCTACTTTCTTCATAGCAATAAGATATAAAGGCAAAGCGCCCCGGCCGAACCATTTGACCGGGGCGCTTAAGTTACAACGCTACTGCAGAGGCAGGACTAGGCTTTCTTCACGAATTCGGTTTTGATAACCAGCATGCTACCCCCGGCGCGGCCTTCAATCTCGGCGGGCGAGTTGGTGAGGCGGATGTTTTTGACCACGGTGCCACGCTTTAGCGCCTGCGCCATGCCCTTTACTTTCAGGTCCTTGGTAATGGTAACCGAGTCGCCTTCGGTGAGCGGGTTGCCGTTGCTGTCTTTAACTTCCATAGGAGAGGGTAGGGAATCCGTGATTACACGTTGAAGCGGAAGTGCATGATGTCGCCGTCCTGCACCACGTAGTCCTTGCCTTCTACGGCCATTTTGCCGGCTTCCTTGATCTTTACCTCGGTCTTGTACTCCTGGTAGTCGGCCAGCTTGATAACCTCGGCCCGGATAAAGCCCTTCTCGAAGTCGGAGTGGATAACACCGGCGGCCTGGGGAGCTTTGTCGCCCTTGTGGATGGTCCAGGCGCGTACTTCCTGCACGCCGGCCGTGAAGTAGGTAATCAGGTTGAGCAGGGAATAGGAAGCGCGGATCAGGCGGTTCAGGCCCGACTCTTTCAGGCCGTATTCAGCCAGGAACATTTCCTTTTCCTCGGGGTCTTCCATCTCGGCAATCTGCGACTCAATGGCGGCCGATACCAGCACCACTTCGGCGCCTTCCTGGGCTACGTGGGCCTGCAGGGCGGCCGTGTGGGCGTTACCGTCCTGAATGCTGGCCTCGTCCACGTTGGCCACGTAAATCACCGGCTTGATGGTCAGCAGCTGCAGATCGGCTACGGCTTCCAGCTCCTCGGGGGTAGCCTGCACGGCGCGGGCGTTCTGGCCGGCTTCCAGGGCTTCCTTGAAGCGCTGCAGGGCCGCTACCTCTTTCTTGGCCACGGCATCACCACTCTTGGCCGAACGCTCCGACTTAGCCAGCTTCTTGTCGATGCTTTCCAGATCCTTAATCTGCAGCTCCGTATCAATTACGTCCTTGTCGAAGACGGGGTCAACGCCGCCGGCTACGTGCACGATGTTGGGGTCGTCGAAGCAGCGGATAACGTGGATAATAGCGTCCACTTCGCGGATGTTGGCTAGGAACTTGTTGCCCAGCCCTTCACCCTTGGAGGCACCTTTTACCAGCCCCGCAATGTCCACGAACTCAATGATGGTAGGCAGCACGCGCTTGGGGTTTACCAGCTGCTCCAGAATCTGGAGGCGCTCATCGGGCACGGTAATCACGCCCACGTTCGGCTCAATGGTGCAGAAGGGGTAGTTGGCCGACTCGGCCTTGGCGTTAGAAAGAGCGTTGAACAGCGTGGATTTGCCCACGTTCGGCAGGCCGACGATACCGCAGCGGAGACCCATATGACGGTGAAATAGTGAGTTAGTGAGATGGTGAGTTGCCCCCAAAGGGCAATTCGTGGCGCAAAGGTACGGCACTTTTACGGGGAAAGCACGGCGCGTAAGGTAGCGCACGTGGCCAGCGGGCCAGAACGCGGAACGGCGCGCCTGGCCAAAGCCGGACGCGCCGTATAACAAGAAGCAAAAAAATGCTGAGTAGGGTGTGTTTCGCTAGGCTGGCGGTGCTGGTTAGTAGGTGTCGTCGGCGCGGTTGTAGTTGCTTTCCCGCTCGTCGTAGGCGGGGCGGGGGCGGTCCAGCTCGGCTACCTCCTCGGGGGTCAGCAGCTCTTCGCGTACGTAATCCACGGCATCCTGCAGGGCATCCACAAACTTGAGAAAATCTTCCTTGTAGAGGAAAATCTTGTGCTTCTCGTAGGAGAAGGTATCGTCGTCGCGCAGGCGACGCTTGCTCTCCGTAATGGTCAGATAGTAGTCCTGGCCGCGGGTAGCTTTCACGTCAAAAAAGTACGTGCGCTTGCCGGCTTTGATGCGCTGGGAGTAAATTTCTTCCTGGTCGTGACGGTCTTCCACAGTTCCTTCCGGTAAATTTTTGTTATTCCAAGATGATTGAAGTTCAGCGCAAAATACGTGCTTTCAATCATATATAAAAATTTGAAGGCTGGCTTTTTCCTTTTCCGGGCCTTGGGCTGTCAAAACCTCGCAAAGTGTGAAAAATAAGCCAGATGTGTCGATTCGGAGCACTACATGAGCGACTGGTATAAAAGCAAGATTAATATACTGAAATTTATATATTGATCGTGTAGTCAAGAACACAGCTAAGCTCCTCCATGAACTGCCTTAGGGCTCAGCTTCCGCTTCCCTGCTGCTGAAGGGTAGAAACATGGTCGGGGGTGTGCTTAAGCGGAGTGAGCTGCTGGCTGGCCGCCTGCGTCAAACCGAACCGCCCGCATATGCCGGCTGTTGCTGCCAACAGGCTGCCCGCCGCGGGTTTCCTTGTACCTTAGGGCTACCTTCCGCCGTTTTCCTACCCCGCTGTTATGGCCCAACCCCTCGACTTAGCCGCTATCCGCTCGTTCGAAAATCTGGAGTTTCTGGCCCGCCAGCTGGTGGAAGGCTTTATTACCGGCCTGCACCAGTCGCCCTACCATGGGTTTTCGGTGGAGTTCTCGGAGCATCGGCTCTACAATCCCGGCGAAAGCACCCGCCACCTCGACTGGAAAGTATTTGCGCGCACTGATAAGCTGTTCGTGAAGCGCTACGAAGAGGAAACCAACCTGCGCTGCCACCTGCTGCTCGATGTGAGCCCCAGCATGTACTACCCCGCGCCCTCGCACGATAAGCTGCGGTTTTCGGTGCTGTGCGCGGCGGCCATTACCACGCTCCTGCAAAAGCAGCGCGACGCCGTGGGTCTCGTCACCTTCTCCGACCAGGTGGAGCTGCAAACGCCCGTGCGCTCCACCAGCACCCACCGCCACACCCTGCTCCTGACCCTGCAGCAGCTGCTGGAGCGCCCCGCTACCCCCGGCCGCGCCCGCACCGACGTGTCGGGCGTGATTCATGCCATTGCCCAGCAAATCCCGAAACGCTCCTTGGTCGTGCTGTTCTCGGATATGCTGGGCCGGGCCCCCGAGGAGCAAACCGAAACCCTGGCCGCCCTGCAGCATCTGCGCCACCAGCACCACGAAGTGCTGCTCTTTCACGTCATGGACCGCGCCACCGAAGCCAGCTTTAACTTCCAGGACCGGCCCTACCTCTTCGAGGACCTCGAAACCGGCCAGACCATCAAGCTGCAGCCCGCCCAGGTGCGCGAGCAGTACCAGGCCACCATGCGCCGCTACGAGCAGGAGCTAGCCCTGCGCTGCGGGCAGTATAAAATTGACTTCGTGCCCGTGGACATCCGGGAGCCCTTCGATAAGGTGCTGTACGCCTACCTGGTAAAGCGCGGCAAAGCCCGGTAACCAGCTGTTGTACTGTATGGAAGTGTGGTACTGTCGGGTGTGCGGCCTTGATTACGACGAGTCGCCGTGGGGGCCGGATGGGCACACGCCGGATTTCAGCACCTGCGCGTGTTGTGGAGTGGAGTTCGGCTACCAGGATTACACCCCCGATTCAGCCCGGGCGTACCGCGCCCAGTGGCTGGCAGCCGGGGCGGCGTGGTTTTACCCGAATATGAAGCCGCATAACTGGCAACCAGGGGCGCAGCTGCCGCAAGTGCCCGCCGGCTACCACTAGGCTTCTGCGTACTTTTGCTTTATGGATTTCCTCAACCTGCTGTTTTTTGCCTTGCCTGTCTGCCTGCTGTCGGCGGTGATGACCGTTTACATCGCGCACATGTATGGCCGGCGGTTCTGGCCCTGGCTGCTGTTTGGCCTGCTGGTGCCTTTTGTTTCCACCTTCATAGCCATTGGGTTGGGCATCTGGGATGCCCGCCGCAACGAGCGCAACGGCAACCCCGAGGCGTAGGGCCTACCCCGGCGCGTTGTCCAAGGACTGCCATAGGTACTTGCTGGCCAGGGTCCGGTAAGGTCGCCAGGGCTCAGCCAGTTCTAGCATGCGCCGCAGCAGGGCCCGGCCGGTTTCCTGCAGGCCGTAGTGGCGGCGCATGGCGTTCTGAATGCCCAGGTCGCCTTCCGGGAACACGTCGGGCTGGTCGAGGGCAAACATCTGCAGCATCTGGGCGGTCCAGCGGCCTACCCCTTTAATCTGGGTCAGGTGCTGGGTGAATTCTTCCGCCGAAAGCTGGCTGAGGTGGGCGTGGTCGAGCTGGTTGCGGCGGGCAAAATCGGCAATGGCGCGCAGGTAGCCGGCTTTTTGGCGCGAGATGCCCGCCGCCCGTAGCTCCTCATCAGATAGAGAGAGTAACGCGGCCGGCTCGGGGTAGCCCTCGGGTGGGAACAGGGCCTGCACCTTCCGCCAGATGGCCGCCGCCGCCTTCGTGGAAATCTGTTGGCTGACAATGGCCCGCAGCAAAGCCAGGTACAGGTCTTCGTGGGCGGAAGGCTCGATGGGGCGACCCTGTTGGATAATTCGGGCCAAAACCGAATCAGCCTGGGTCAGGTGCTGCAAGGCGGGGCTCAGAGAATTGGGCGGGGGAGGGACAGACATGAGGCAGGGCGGCAAGGGGCTAGGTCAGCACAATATCCAGCAGGGAAGTCGGAGTTAAAACTTCCCCCAGCAATTCGCCCGTGAACGACAGCCGCAGGGCACTCAGGTTGCGGCCAAAACAGGCACCCGTATCAATGTACAGCACGTTGGCGGCCGCATCGAAGGTAGGGGCGCCGGTGTCGGTGGGCGTGTGGCCCACTACCTGCCGCCGGCCCATGTTGCGCAGCGGGCCCCGTCGCCAGAGCACGCCATCCATGTTTTCCGCATCCAGGGGCGCATCCGTGTGGGCAAAGCCCGCGTGGCTGACCAGCACATAATCGTTTTCCCAGGTGAAGGGCCGCTGCCGCAGCCAGCCCAGGTGCTGCTGGAGCAGCTCGGGGCGGCCCTGGTACTGCTGCACCGTAGCCCGGCCGCCCCAACCCAGCCAGGCCGGGTTAGGGCCGGTCGGGCCGAAGTGCTTCAGCATTTCGTGCTCGTGGTTACCCAGCAGAAACACCGTGCGGCCGGGATACTGCCGCTCCAGCTCCAGGGCCAGCTGCACGCACTCCGGCCCGAAACGGCCCCGGTCCACTAGGTCACCGGTCTGGACCAGCAGCTCCTCCTCCGGGCGCCACTGTGCCAGCAACTCCCGAAACGTGTGGTAGCAGCCATGCACATCGCCAATCAGAAAGAGGTTATGGTTCATAAGGGGAGGGGCGGTAGGCGGACGCAAAGTAAGCAAGCTCTTGCGGAGGGAGGAAATAGAGGTGCCACCCTCCCTGGCCGGCCCCCGAGGTAATAGATGCTGAAAAGAGCCTCCGATGCCCGTTGGGCAAGCCATAGCCAGGTTATTTCCTTGACAACGCCCTTGCTAGTTTCCTACCCCCCCCCCCGGACAAAGCAGCCACGTTCGGCTCGGTTGGATGCAAGACCAGAGCGCGCAGCCGGAAGCTGACACTGCTTTCCGTTTCCGGCTGCGCGTTTTGGGTTGGGTGCCGAGGCGTAACGCCCTACATAGCGTCCAGCACCGCTTCCACCCGGCTGATCATCGCATCGTCGATGTCGAGGTGGGTTACCAAGCGAATCATCTGGGGGCCAAAGGAGGCTGCCCGGATGCCATGCTGCTCCAACCGGGCCAGAAATTGCTCGGCCGGGGTGGTATCCTGGAGGCGGAAAATAACCAGGTTGGTTTCCACGGGCAGCACCTCGGCTACGTAGCTCTGGGCGGCCAGCGTAGTGCCCAGCTGCCGGGCGCGGCGGTGGTCGTCGGCGAGGCGCTCTACGTTGTGCTCCAGGGCGTAGAGGCCCGCGGCAGCCAGGTAACCGGCCTGGCGCATGCCCCCGCCCATTACCTTGCGAATGCGCTTGGTTTTCTGAATGAACTGCTTGCTGCCCAGCAGCACCGAGCCAACCGGCGTACCCAGCCCCTTGCTCAGGCACACCGAAATGGTATCGAAGAGGCGGCCGTACGCCTGAGCCGGCTGGCCAGTAGCCACCAGCGCATTGAAGATACGGGCCCCATCGAGGTGCAGCGGAATCTGGTGGCGGCGGGCTACCTCGGCAATGGCCTCCAACTCCGCCAGCGCGTAGCAGCTACCCCCGCCGCGGTTGTGGGTGTTTTCCAGGGAAATCAGGCTGGTGGTGGGGTAGTGCACGTTCACGGGCCGGATGGCAGCCTCTACCTGCGCGGCCGTGAGCCGGCCCCGGTTGCCGGGCAGCAGGGCTACTGAGGCCCCCGAGTGAAAGGCAATGCCGCCCACTTCCCAGAGGTAAATGTGCGAGTTCTGTTCGCAGATTACTTCCGACAGGGGCTCGGTGTGGGCCTTGATGGCAATCTGGTTGGTCATGGTGCCGGAGGGGCAAAACAGGCCGGCTTCCAGCCCAAAGCGAGCGGCAGCCTCCTGCTCCAGAGCCCGTACGGTGGGGTCTTCTTCGTACACGTCGTCGCCCACGCGGGCCTGGAACATGGCTTCCAGCATGGCCGGGGTAGGGCGCGTCACGGTATCGGAACGTAGGTCAATCACGGAATCAGTCATGGGGTTATGGAAGGGAAAAGCGGGAAAGGTTTCCCGGTTTCAAATTTAGTCGTTACTTTTGCCCCTCATTTACTGAAAGACTAAACCGACCCGGAAAAAATGAGCGTTACCCGTCTGAAGCGGAAGCACCGCAAGAACATTGCCCGCGCCAACAACAAGCAGCGCGTTATCAAGCAACTGCTCCTCACCCCCGTTCTGAAAAACGTGGACCTCGACGAGCTGAAAGCCCGCTTCACCAAGAGCGAAGCCACGACCGAAACCGCCGCTTAGTCAGCTGCCTTTCGCGTCTGGTGCACCTACCCCGGTGTCGGTGGGTACCAACCAGAATATTCTAAAGCGTCTTTTCCTGCGGGGAGAGGCGCTTTTTTAGTTCAAGGCACCGCGTTTTACTTCGGGCCTAGCTCAATTACCTGCAACTGCTGCACTTTGCCCGCGGCTACCTCAAACCGCAGCAGGGTGCGCACTTTATGGAAACCGTGGCGGCCGGCCGCGCCGGGGTTGAGGTGGAGCAGGCCCAGTTTGGGGTCGGGCATCACTTTGAGAATGTGGGAGTGGCCGCTAATGAACAGGCCGGGGCGCTCCTGCTGCACCAGCGTGCGGCCAGCCGGACTGTAGTGGCCGGGGTAGCCGCCAATGTGGGTTATTAGCACCCGCAGGCCTTCTATAGCGAAGTTTTGCACCAAGGGCTGAGTGCGGCGCACGTCCTGCCCATCAATGTTGCCATACACGCCGCGCAGGGGAGCCAGAGCAACCAGGGTTTCCGCCACCTCCGCCGTGCCAAAGTCGCCAGCGTGCCAGATTTCATCGCAACCGCGCAAATGGTGCAAAATTCGGTCGTCGAGGTAGCTGTGCGTGTCAGAAAGCAAACCAATTTTCTTCATGAAGCGAAGGTAGGAGGAGGAAAGATAGATGGATAAAGGATGAGGGATTATCGACAGTAGAGGAAGGACACTTCCAGTTTCTTGTGCTTCCATCCTCCTCTATTATCCATCTATCTTTCCTCCATACTCCAACTACCTGCTACCCCTGTACAACACAACCGCAGACATCCCGTATCTTGCCCGACCCCCGGGGCTTTCGTTTCCGGGGAAATATGCTGTGTTTTGCAGCACCCCGCCTGAGTCCCCTTTCTGCCCCTCTCCAGATTACCCCGCGATGAACGTTTTCATCAACGATATTCCGCTGATTATCAAGAAGAACAGCGAGAAGATATACAAGCACAAGTACGACCTGATTCTGAACCCGGAGGATGAGTTCATCTCCAAAGATCTGGTAGGCGACGTGCTGGTGCGCGACGTGACGGACGTGTTCGTGGACCGGCTGCTGCGCCTGATGGAAGTTAAAAAGCTCAAGAAGCTGAGTTCCCTGACGCTGCTGGCCCGCAAAAAGAAGCGCCTGATTCTGCACCTGAAAGACCAGTTCAAGATTGTGAAAGCCGCCGGTGGGCTGGTGGTGCAGGAAGGTAAGATTCTGATGATCTACCGGTTGGGTAAGTGGGACTTGCCTAAAGGCAAGCTGAAAAAAGAAGAGGACCCCATGCTGGGGGCTCTGCGGGAAGTAGAAGAGGAGTGCAACATCAAAGTGGAAATAGGAGAGAAACTTCCCAGCACCTGGCACTCCTATGCCTACAATGGCAACAAAATTCTGAAAAAAACGAACTGGTACATTATGCGCTGCCTCGATGACTCGCTTATGAAGCCCCAGGCCGAAGAGTACATTGAGGAAGTGCGCTGGATGACGCCCCAGGAGGCGCTGGGGGTACTCCAGGAGTCTTACGCCAGCATTGCCCTGGTGGTGCGGCATTACCTGAGTGAAACCGCCGGCCAGACCCCCGCTGACCAGGAATCAGCTAAGTAAATCACTGAATCTGCTCGTGTATATGTCATTTTTCCGTTCTCTGCCCTTGCTGTTGCTGTTGGGAGTTGGGGCCTGCACGGGTGCCCAAACGGCGTCGGAATCACGGACGCCAGCCACGGACGCGGCGGCCCCCGCCGTTGCCCTCGACGTGCCGACCCTGGTAGGGCGCAACATTGACCAGGTACGCCGGGCGCTGGGCCCCCCACGCGAGGCCCGCGACCAAAAAGTAGGAGCCGAGCCTACGGCGGAGCAGATGAAGGCAACCAAAGGCGAAGACTGGATTAATACCTTTGAGCACAACGGGGTGACCGTGGTAGCAACCTTTAACGCCCGCACCCGCAAAGTCCGCGACCTGGTGCTGGTTGGCACGGATGAGGACGAGATTCTGCAGAAAGGCAATCTTAGCCTGACGGCCACGCAGTACATGGTCCTGCCGGTTATCAGCCCCAGCAACAACCGGGAAATCATTGGGATGCGCGTACTTGCCCGGAAGTAACGGCTTATAGCCTGCAACCCGCTTACACGGCCGGAGCAGGCAGCCGGAAGGGCACGAAATCGTTCACATTGCCCCCGAAACGGTGAATTTCGCGGATAATGGTGCTGCTAATGGCAGCCAGCGCCGGCGAGGTAATCAGAAACACGGTTTCCAGCTCCGGGTTTACGTGGCGGTTGGCCTGGGCAATGGTGTTTTCGTACTCGAAGTCGGTGGTGTTGCGCAGGCCCCGCAGCAGAAACCGCGCGCCTACTTCCCGGGCAAAGTCAGCCGTCAGGCCCTTGTACGCCCGCACGGATACCCGCGGCTCGTCGTGAAAAACAGCCTGAATCATCTCCGTCATTTGCTCTACCGGCAGGTAGCGCTGCTTGCTGCTGTTGTTGCCGATGGCAATGATGACCTCATCGAACAGGGCCGCGCCGCGCCGCACCACATCCAGGTGACCATTGGTAAACGGATCAAAAGAGCCGGGAAACAAAGCAATTCGCATAACGCAGCGGGAAAATTGAGCGGGGCAAAGATGGAGGTCTGACGTTCTACTGAAGTAATTGTGGCCCGAGGCGCTGGCTGAACAACCAACTCAGCCGCAATCCGCACTGCTTAGCACAAGTGCAGGGCGTACAGCTCGAAGTAGCGGTACTCGAACACGTCGTTGAGGCGGTAGCTGTAGCCCAGGTCGTAGGGGCGGTTCCCGAACCGGATGTTGCGGATGTACTTGCGCAGAATGGTAAACAGCTCCGAGTCGTGGGTCAGGTCGCCCCACACGGTTACCACGTCCTGGTCGGGGTTGAGCTGCAGCTCCTGCATCACCAGAATAGTGTAGTAGATCAGGTCCTCAGGGGTGCTGAACGGAAACACATTGCAGAACTCCGGCTGCTTGTCGCGCATGGCCAGCAGGGTAACTTCCTGGTAACTGATGCTCAGGTAGATGCGGCGGGAACTGCCCTGCTCGTTCTGATGGGCAATGCCTTCCAGCAGGGCGCTGGTGTGGTGCAGCAGCCGGCCCTCTGGGTAAGTAGCCTGAAACCACTCGGCCAGGGTCCGCTCGGCGGCAAAGATGTTGGTGATTTCCAGGCCCGGGTGGGTGTAGTGCAGTACCTGCTCCCGCTGCGCATCCGTGTTGTGATGCAGCCGCAGGTAGGTGGCCTCGTCGCCGGCCCGAAACAGGGACGCGGGCAGCAAGGTAAAGTGGCGGTTCTGAACGGCCAGGCGCACCCGGTTCCAGCCGGTGCGGCCCAGCAGCTCGTGTTCGGCGGCGAGGGCCTGCAGCTGCGCGGCCAGCGGGGTAGCCGCATCGGGGGCCGCGTAATCTTCCAGGGCCACAAACTTATTGCGGCGCACATCGGCCACGCCTATGCGCAAGCCAGCCGGCCCGGCCGTCAGGTACAGGTTGTAGGCGGAAGGGTTGTCCAGGTCCAGCGTTTCGTCGTGCAGGCGCTGCAGGGCGGCCGGGGCAGGCGTCAGGACGGAAGCGGACATAGGCGTAGCGGAAAAAGTAAACACAAACGAGAAACAGAAGCAAAAGCCCGCTAAAGGTACGCAGGCGCCGCCCGACTCAAAAGCCCTGCCGCGGCGGCGCGGCAGCAGCCAGATAAATGGCCGCCAAATCCCCTTCACCAGCCCAGCCGGCGCGGGCCTTACTGAAAGCGCACCTGCGGAATAAAAACATCATCGGGGCTGATGATGTCGCGCAGCACCGGGTGCACCTGGGAGGGCAGCAGCAGGCCCAGCTGGCGCGGCGTCATAAAGGCCAGTTGCGTGAGCAGCTGGGCATCGGGGGCGTGCTCCGGGTCGAGGCCGAGGCGGGGGGTAGCACTGGGGTCGAGGGGGCGCACCTCAAAGAACAGCTCCAGGGCCTGCAGGCCGGGGCCCCGAAACTCGTGCAGGTGCAGAAAACGTCCTACGCTTACCGCCAGGCCGGTTTCCTCGGCAAATTCCCGTTCCAGCCCCTGGCGCAGCGTCTCGCCAAACTGCCACCCGCCGCCGGGCGGCGACCAGAAGGGCAATTGGTTGGGCAGCAGCCCGCGGTGGGCCGTCAGCAGCAGGGTATCGTTCCGGACCAGCAGGCCGCACACCCGCACTCGGGCCACCCCGGCGTACGCCTCCAGCAGGGAGGCAGGAGTATTACCAGCAGTAAAGTCAGTCATAAAGAAGCTCAGCGTTCGGCCATGCAAGGCGCGAAAACGCAAGCTTACGAAGAAAGCCGGTGGAGCGGCTGACCTGCGGCGGCCAAAGTGCTTTTCTACCGGCCGTCGGCCTGAGCCATGAGGCCGGCCCGGCGCGCTGCCCGGCGCTGCCGCCAGTGCCGCAGCCGCACCAGTACCCACACCACGCCGGCCAGGGCCAGCCCCGCCGTCAGCAGCGGCAGCAGCAGCCCCAGTACCGTGCCCACCAGGGCCAGCAGGTTTTCCAGGGTAGCCAACACCGGGTTACCCAGCCCGGCCGTGGTAACCGTAGAGCCGGCCCGCAGCAGCGAGGTGCCCGTTTGGATAATGCCAGCGGCCCCGCCTCCGGCCAGCACCCCCAGGCCCCAGCGCAGCATCGGGGGCATGTCGGGCAGGGCCGAAGTCATGAGAATAGTGCCGGCAATAAACGCCGCCGGGCCCGTGATGGTGTCCAGCAGGTTATCAACCACGGGAACGTAGTAGCCCAGAATCTCGGCTACCGTGGCCGTGCCCAGCACGGCCACGGCGGGCCAGCTGCCCAGCCAGGCAAAGCCGGCGGCCGGGGTCAGGTAGCCCGTTCGGTACGCCAGAGCAGCGGCCAGCAGCGGCACAAACACCCGAAAGCCGCTGCAGGCCGCCAGCGCCAGGCCCAGGGCCCCACTCAGGAGGTAGTCCAGATGTTCCATGGTCAATCAGTGAAGAAGAAAAGCGCTGTGGCCGGCGGCCTCCCGCCAAACTTCCAAAAGATACGCAACCTTTGCGGCTCTATGACAACTGAATCGCTCGAAACCCGCATCCGCCGCAAGCTTACCCGCCAGCACTTTATGCACCACATTGGGGCCGACCTTACCCGCATTGCAGAGGGTAGGGTGGAAGCCGAGCTGACCCTGCAGCGGCAGCACCAGCAGCACAGCGGCTTTGCCCACGGCGGGCTGGTGGCCACCATGGCCGACCTGGCAGCCGGCTTCGCCGCCGTAACGCTGGTTCCCGATGGTACGGGGGTAGTAACCGTGGAGCTGAAAACCACCTACCTGCGTCCTGGGGTGGGGCAAAAGCTGCGGGCCGTGGGCTGGGTGCTGAAAGCCGGGCGCCGCCTGCACTTCTGCGAATCGGAGGTGTGGTGCGACGACCAGCTGATTGCCAAGGCTACGGCTACGATGGCCGTGGTGGAGCCCCCCGCAACGCTGCCCGCTGAGCAGTAGAGTTTAAGGTTTTCTTCTCACCTTAGCGGAACAGTCCGGGAAGTTTCTCACCGGGTGTGCTCTATCTGGTTATGAAGTGGATTATTACGGTGCTGCTGTCCCTGCTGGGTACGCCTATCCTGGCTCAGCACCGCTACTGGGCCGCCGATTATGACTCGCTGAATGCTGTGCTGCGCCACCAGCCGACCGACACGGCCCGCGTGCGCACCATCCGGCACATGCTGGACGTAGTGGAGCTAACCGAGCCGCGCCGGCGCACGCAAGTACTCCCCTTGCTGGATACGCTGTTTCAGCTGAATGCCCGCACCCGGCAGCTGGATGAGGCGCCGTACCGGGAACTACAGGCCGGGGTGCAGCTGTGGGTTAGCGCCACCCGTTACCCCTTGGCGATGAGTGCTCTGCATCAGGCCATCGAGCTGTTTGATGCCGCCGGCCACCCGGTGCCGCATCTGCTCATCGACCTGGCCCCGCTCTACAACGCCATGCACGAAACTGCCGCGCGCCAGGCCTACTTTCAGCGAAAGCTGATGCAGTATCGGGTAGAGAGAGCCCTGGAAAACCAGGCGGCCTGCTACCTGGTGCTGGGCGGCACCTTCCGCCACCGCGGCGACTACAACCAGGCCATTAGCTACTACCTGCACGCCGCCGACCTGTTCAAGGGGTTCCACCGCCGCCTCTACGCCAACGAGCTGATGGTGGCCGGCACTACCTACGCCGAGTGGGGCAACCCCCAGAAAGCCCTGCATTACCTGAGGCAGGCCTCCGGGCTTAATCAGAAATACGCCATCAATGGGCTGCAGCGCTTTTTTGGGCAGCAGGCGGTGGGCAAGCTGTGTCTGCAGCAGGGCAAGCTCCCCGAGGCCCTGCGCTACGCCAACCTGCTGCTGGAAACCGCCCGCCTCGACTCCGTGGACGGAGCGCAGTTCAGGGCCTACGGCCTGGTGTTCAAAAGCCAGGTGCTGCTGGCCCTCAACCAGTCCGAAGCGGCGCTACCGCTGCTCACGCGGGCTCAGCACCTAGCCGATTCGCTGCGGATGCCCGTGACGGCCCGCCCCGGCGAGTTTGCGCTGGATGCCACCTGGGCCCACTACTACACGGCCCGCCACAACGACGCCCAGGCCGACAAACATTGGGGCCTGGCTTACCAGAAAGCTACTGCCGCCAATTTTCAGATGCTCCGGCTCAAGTACCTGAAACAGATTATTCGCTTTCAAGATGCCCGGGGAGCCGCCGAGGCCACGCGCGTTTACGCCCGCGCCTACTTCAACCTGCTGGATACCCTCAACGAGGCCCAGGGCAGCAACCTGGTGGCGCTGTACGAGGCGGAACGCACCGAGCAGGCTCAAAACGCACAAATCGTTCGGCTGCGCCAGGAAAAAGTAATGCAGGCCATGCGTCTGCGGCAGCGCAACCAGCTGCTGGGGGTAGCGGCCGCGGCCATTTTGCTGGTATCGGGGCTGGGGGTAGCCGTGTATCGGCAGCTGCAAGTCAATAAGCAGACGCTGGCCCAGCTGCGCACCGCCCAGCACCAGTTGGTGCAGTCGGAGAAGTGGGCGTTTGTGGGCGAAGTGTCGGCTGGTATTGCCCACGAGCTGCAGAACCCGCTCAACTTCATGAAGCGGTTTGCGGAGGTAAGCACCACCATGGTGGACACCATGCACAACCCTGAGCAAAAAAATGGGCTGGAGCAGGAGATTTTGGTAGGCCTGCGTCAGAACCTGCAGGAAATCAGCCAGCACGGTATCCGGGCCTCGGCCATCATCAAAGACATGCTGGAACACTCCCGCGCTGGTACCGGGCAGCGGGAGCCAACAGACCTGAACGAGTTGATTCGGGAATATCTATACTTGGCCCGCCAGGCTCCAGAGCTGCGCGAAAAAACGCAGGCGGTAGCTATAGAAACTCATCTAGACCCTGTACTACCCCTTGTGTCGGTGGTTGCTCCGGATATAGGCCGGGTGATGCTGAACCTGTTTACCAATGCTCTGTACGCCGTGGTGCAACGCCAGCACACCGCCGATGCCGCCTACGTCCCCACCGTGCACGTATCTACCGCTGCTCGGCCGGGTGCCGTGGAACTCCGGGTGCGCGACAACGGCATCGGCATGACGCCGGAGGTGCAGGCCAGAGTTTTTCAGGCTTTCTTCACCACCAAGCCTCCCGGTGAGGGCACCGGCCTGGGCCTTTCTCTCAGCTCCGACATCATAAAAAGCCACGGCGGCACTATTACGGTGGAGTCGGGGGTAGGGCGGGGCACGGAGTTCGTCATCACGCTGCCAGTAGCTTAACCCATGGATACCACCGCCGCGAAATATTATGTCAGTTGGTACCGATGGCAAGCACAGGACAGCTATGCACTATGGCTGACTATGCCCTACGAAGATGCGTTATGGGCCGATGAAATGGGTTAGGTTCCTTTATTTGCTACCCCTGGTGAAGTGAGGATACTGGCCGAAAGGTTAGGTGTTACGGTAGAAGGGGAAGCCCCTAGAATGCATGATTTTGACGCTGTAGCGCATTGGATGATGCACTCCAACCGTCTGCCTCCCCGGGAATGCCTTACCACCTGGAATGCATTCGACGATCTGAGTTCGGGCGTTGGGCACGAGTTTGCCGGAAACCGAAAAGCGCCTGTGCGAAACCGGGTGTTTGACTTATTGTACGCACAGAGCGGGCTCTGGAAAATAACTACTGAGCCCATCTGGCGGCGGCAGGAGCGGAAGGTACTGCGGCGTATTCTGCAACAGGGTTTTCGGCTGTGGGAGCGGCATACGTACCGGGTATCGGCGCCAGACAGCGTGCATTCCGGCGCCGCAAACCGCCTACCTCCGCCGGGAGCTTAAACCGGCGTAGCTTTGTTCTCTCGATTACACAGCTATGCTTACCGTCAGAACTCCCTCCGTCCGCGACTATTTCCCCTACGAACCCACCCAGGATCAGGCCACGCTGTTTCGGCAGATGGATGGCTTTCTGGGCGATGCGCTGCCGGGGCGCAAGGCCTTTATCCTGCGCGGTTACGCCGGTACGGGCAAAACCACCGTCGTGAGTGCTCTGGTGCAGTGGCTCCACCGCATGGGCCGCAAATACGTGCTGATGGCCCCCACCGGCCGCGCCGCCAAGGTAATGAGCACCTACTCCGGGGTAGCAGCCAGCACCATCCACAAGAAGATTTACCGCCAAACCAGCGGCACGCCCGCCCAGGGCCTTTCCTTCCAGCGCCAGCCCAACCGCGCCCAGGATACGTTGTTCATCGTGGATGAGGCCTCGATGATTTCCGACGAAAAGGCGTTCGGCGAAAACGGCCTGCTCGACGATTTGATGAACTACGTGTTCGAGAAGCCCTCAAACCGCCTGCTGCTCATCGGCGACACGGCCCAGCTGCCGCCCGTGGGCCAGCTGCTCAGCCCGGCCCTCGATGCCGAGCTGCTGCGCCACCGCTTCCGCGCCCAGGTCGATTCGGTGGAGCTGCGCCAGGTAATGCGCCAGGCCGAGCAGTCGGGCATTCTGATGAACGCCACCGTGCTGCGCGAAGAGCTGCGCGAGGAGCACCCGCAAATCACCTTCTTCACCAAAGGCTACCCCGATATTTTTGCCATGGGCGGCGACAAGCTGGAAGACGGGCTGCGCTGGGCCTACAAGAACTTCGGGCACGAGAACAGCACCATTATCTGCCGCTCCAACAAGAACGCCAACCAGTACAACCAGTACATCCGGCGCATTCTGTTCGAGGCCGAGGATGAAATTGAATCGGGCGACTACCTGATGGTGGTGCGCAACAATTACTACTGGCTGCCCAAGGATTCGGAAATCGGCTTCCTGGCCAACGGTGACTTTGTGCAGGTAGTAAAAATCGTGCGCCTGACCGAAGAGTTTGGCTTCCGCTTCGCCGATGCCCGCGTGCGCCTCGTGGACTACCCCGACGAGCCCGACATGGAAATCAAGCTGCTGCTCGATACCCTGCACACCGAAAGCCCGGCCCTGCCCGCCGACCGGAACAAAGCCCTCTACGACGCCGTGAGTGCCGATTACGCCCACCTCGAAACCAAGAAGGAGCGCACCGCCGCCATGCGCAAAGACCCCTTCCTGAACGCCCTGCAGGTGAAGTTTGCCTACGCCCTCACCTGCCACAAAGCCCAGGGCGGGCAGTGGCAGGCCGTATTTGTGGACCACGGCTTTCTGAAAGAAGACATGGTGAACAGCGAGTTTGCCCGCTGGCTCTACACCGCCGTCACGCGCTCCTCAGAAAAACTGTTTCTGTTGAATTTCAACAAGAAGCTTCTCGCCGACGAAGCGCAGGAATAGGCACCGCCCCGGTCCGACGGGCGTAGCCCGTCCGACCGGGGGAGGAGGCAACGCGAAAAAAACGGCGGAAAAGAACGTAACAACGGCCGCCGTGCGTTGTTGGGTATGTCGGCTTTCGGGGTGCTGGGGCGAAAACTGGCACGTAACTTGGCGCAGCCCCCGAAACTTGTATTTTTGACTACTTCCAACGCTTTTCAGCAGTTCATCCCATGAAAAAAGCACTTCTTCTGGCTCTTTCCCTGTCCGTGATGGGTTTCGCGGCCCAGGCGCAAACGGCGCCCGTAAAGCCGGCCAACGCCCAGGCCAAAGTGGCCGGTCCGCAAATCCAGTTTGAGGAAATGAAGTACGACTTCGGTTCCATCCGCACCGGCGACGTGGTAGAGCACACGTTCAAGTTCAAGAACGTGGGTACTCAGCCCCTGGTGATTTCGAACATCGGTGTAAGCTGCGGCTGCACTACCCCCGACTGGACGAAAGAGCCCGTGATGCCCGGCAAAACCGGCACCGTAACGGCCAAATTCAACAGCGCCGGCAAAATGGGCATGCAGAACAAAGTGCTGACCATTGAGTCGAACTCGGCCGGTGGCAACGCCATGGTGGCCCTGGTAGGCGACGTGAAAGACGCTAACGCTGCCATGACGGCCGCCCCGGCTTCCACCGACGTATCGGCCCCCGCCGACACCAAAGACGCCAAGCAGAAAACCAAGATGGGCGACAGCAAGATCAAAGCCAAGAAGAAAGCTTCCTAAGCACTGGGCTGCCATAGAAAAGCAAAAAGGCTTGCCATCTGGCAAGCCTTTTTGCTTGTAGCAGGGGTAGGAAACGCTACACCTGCCGGGCGGCCAGCAGCAGCACAATCCAGCCGGCAATGAGCAGCACGCCGCCGATGGGCGTAATGGCGCCCAGCTTGGTAATACCCGTCAGGCACAGCACGTACAGCGAGCCGCTGAACACCAGCACGCCGCCCAGCCACAGCCAGGCCGTGGTGCCCAGGCTCTGCAGCTCCGGCTTTACGTGCCACAAAATGCCCACGGCCAGCAGGGCCAGCGCGTGGTAAAACTGGTAGCGTACGGCGGTTTCAAAAGTCTCGAAGCGGCCGGAGGCTTCCAGCATCTTGCGCAGGCCGTGCGCCCCAAAGGCCCCGATTCCGACGCCCAGACCGCCCAGTAAGGCGGCCAGCTGAATAATAAGTCGAGCTGTCATGTAGTTGAGTTGTCAGGTGTGAGTTGCCCATTTTCAGTTGCCAGTTGCCAGTTGCCAGTGGTGAGTTGTCAGGGTTGTAAGAACATACTGACAACTCACCACTGGCAACTGGCAACTGACATATTATCGGGAGCCAAAAATAGCGCTGCCTACGCGAATCAGGGTGCTGCCTTCGCGCAGGGCCAGCTCGTAGTCGGAGCTCATGCCCATGGAAATTTCCCGGAACGACTCATCTTCGGCGAAGTATAGCGCTTTCAGCTTGTCGAAATAGCCGCGCAGCTGCCGGAACTCGCGGCGCAGCTGATCCTCGTTGGGGGTGTTGGTGGCAATGCCCATCACGCCGGCCAGGCGCACGTGCTGCAGGGACCGGAACTCGGCCGATTGCAGAATCTCTTCCGCCTCGGCCAGGGTCAGGCCGGTTTTGGTTTCCTCGTCGGCAATATGAAACTGCAGCAGACCCTTAATTACGCGGTTGTGCTTGGCCGCCTGGCGCTCAACTTCCAGCAGCAGCTTCAGGCTGTCGATGCTCTGGATGGTGTGCACGAAGGGGGCAATGTACTTTACCTTGTTGGTTTGCAGGTGCCCGATCAGGTGCCACTCTACATCGGTGGGTAGCTCGGGCTGCTTGGCGGCCATTTCCTGCACCCGGTTCTCGCCGAAGATGCGGGCGCCGGCTTCGTAAGCCTCGCGCAGGCGCTCCACGGGATGAGTTTTAGTGACAGCTACCAGTCGGGCGGCCGTGCCGGTCAGGCGTTGTTGAATGCGGTGCAGATTATCAGAAATCACTGATTGACGCATATTAGTCGTGATTTCACTGATGCGGATAGATCAGGCAAAATCAGCAGGTGAGAGAATACGGGAAAGCAAAGCTAGGCGCTCAGGAAGTAAAACCCGGCCAGCGCCTTATTGTCTGCAGCCAAACCAGCCTCATTCATAAAAAAAAGTCAGCGAAATCACGGCTAATCAGCGTCAATCAGTGATTTAGTCTTCCAGAGCGTTGGTCAGAAACGTATTTTTCAGCCCTAGCCACAGCAGCCACAGGCCCAGGCACCAAAACAGGTAAATGCGGTAATAGTCGCGGGTGTTGCGGTAGCGGGTTTGCTTGATTTCCGACTTCTCGTAGCGGTTGATCTGGGCGAAGGTCTGTTGCAGGGCGGCGTTGTCGGTGGCGCGGAAGAAGCGCCCTTCGCCGGCCTGGGCAATCTGGCGCATGGTCGTCTCGTCGAGGCGGGTGCTGACGTAGGTGGGGCGGCCCGCGTCGTCGGTGCCGTAGGGCACGATGCCATCCTGGCCCAGCCCGATGGTATAGAGCTTGAGGCCGTAAGCGTGAGCCAGCTGGGCGGCCGTGAGCGGATCAAGGGAGCCAGCCGTATTTTCCCCATCCGAAATCAGGATGCACAGCTTGGTGCGGGAGCGGGAATCGCGGAGGCGGTTGGTGGCCACGCCCAGCGCCGTGCCAATGGCCGTGCCATCATTGGCAATCATGCCCAGGCGCAGGCCCTGCAGATTGTCGCGCAGCAGGTCGTAATCGGTGGTGAGTGGAGCCAGCGAGTACGCATCGCCGGCAAATACTACCAGCCCGATCCGGTCGCCCTGCCGGCCATCAATAAACTCGCGGGCTACCCGCTTGGCGGCCTCCAGGCGGTTGGGGCGCAGGTCCTGCAGCTCCATGGAGCCCGACACGTCCAGCACCAGCAGAATATCAATACCGGTGCCGCTCTGCACCACCCGCTCATCAGTACGCTGGGGCCGGGCCAGGGCCAGAATGCCAAAGCCCAGGCTTAGGGCCAGCACCACATCGGGCAGAAAACGCAGCACCGTACTCCAGTCGCGGGGGAGCTGGCCGGCCACGAAGGCCACGCCCAGGCGGGAGCGACGACGGCGGGCCAGGGCCCAGCGTACCACAAACAGTAGCGGCACCAGCGGCAGCAGCAGCAGCAGGCGGGGCTGCTCCCAGGTGTAACTGGCCAGGGTAGCGTAGCGCACGCTATCCAGCACAGGAGCCAGTACATCAGACCAGAGCTGAGGCATGCGGTAAAAGTAGTGAATACAGGGTTAGAGCAGCACCGGCACCGTAGGCAGTAGCTGGCCCGGAAAGTGGGTGCATTGGGCTAGGCCACGGGGGTAGGGCTGCGCCGGGCCGGGTTGGCCGGGCCCGACTCGCCCAGCCGCGTGAGCACCTGCGTGTACTGGCGCTCGGCAAAGCGGCGCAGCAGCTCAAAGGCCAGGTCGGTTTCGGTGTCGTCCTCGGAAAACTGGTTGCCGTAAATCACCCGGTCGGCCAGGCGCAGCGCCAGGCTTACATCAGCATCGTTCTGGTAGTGCGCTACAGTCTCGCGGGTGGTCAGGCTGGTGATGTTGCTGTCCTGGAGGGTAGAGAGGTAGTTTTTCCAGAGCGTGATGGCGCGCTCCATGTTAGTAGGCGAGCGGGACAGGGTGAAGCGCTCGACGTGGCGAGCATACTGGGCCAGAAAGTACGCGTGGTTTTTGCGCAGCCGGTAGCGGCGGTAGCGCTGGCGCAGGCTCCGCCGGAAGCCCAGCACGATGCTGCCTGCCACTGCCAGCAACAGGGCCGCCCCGGCCAGCCAGTAGGGGTAGTTAAGTTGGGGCTCAATGGGGAGCAGCCGCAGGTTCTGGCGGAGCGGGGGCGCCGCGCCACCCGGGGCCGGCGGGGCCGTCCGCCGCAGCCGGACTGCCGCCAGAGTGGTAGGCAGCAGCAGCGTATCGCGGCCGCTGAGCACGGTAACGGGTAGTACCAGGCGCTGCACCGAATCGAGGGCAAAGGTGCGCAGGTAATACACGGCCCGGTCGAGGCTGCGGCCCTGGCGGGTGCGGGTGGGGTAGTAGCGCCGGCCCACGTACTCAAACGGGGCAAAGTCGGCGGCCGAATCCGGGAAGATAACTTCCAGCGTGGGGTCGTGCGTGTAGGTAAGCTCGTAGGCCAGAACTTCGCCGACCCGCACCGCGGGCCGCTGAAACCGGCCCGTGGGTGCCGACTGCGCTACCCCCAGCGCCGGCAGCAGGAGTAACAGGGGCAGCAGCCACGCATGGCCGCGTAGCACAGCCAGGGTCAGCCGGCTACCCACGGCCGCCGCGCTGGTTACGCCGCCGAAACAGATTGACCAGCTGAGGCACAAAATCAGTATCGGTGGCAATGGAGAGGTACTCGGTGCGGTGGCGGCGGCAGATCTGGCCGATTTGTTCCCGGTTTTGCTCGTAGGTGGCGCGGTAGCGGGCCCGGAACGCCGCCGAGGAGGTATTCACCCACACCGTACGCCCCGATTCCTGGTCGTGGAGGGGAATGATGCCCAGGGGCGGAAACTCCCGCTCCCGTTGGTCCAGCAGCTGCAGCACCACCAGATCGTGCTTGCGGGCCAGCATGGTCAGCTCCCGCTCGTACTCGGCATCAATAAAGTCGGAAATCAGCAGCACAATAGTACGGCGCTTGAGTTGCCCCAGCGCCTGCTTAATGCCGGCTGCCACGGCCGTTTGCCGGCTGCGCGGCTCCAGCTCGAACAAGCGCTTGATAAGGGTGTAGGCGTGGCGGATGCCCTTGCCGGGCGCCAGGTACAGCTCTTTCTGATCAGAAAAGGCCAGAATGCCCAGCTGGGCGTCCTGGCGGGCCGCAGCCAGGGCCAGCACCCCACAGATTTCGCGGCCCACGTCAATTTTGCGGCGGCTAGCGGCCCCTACCTGTTGCGAGGCACTCACATCCAGCAATAAAAGCACCTGCTGCTCGCGTTCTTCCTTGTAGGTTTTCACGAAGGTACCGTGCCCCTTGCTGGATACGGCCCAATCAATGGCCCGCACCTCATCCCCGTACTGATACAGCCGTACATCATCAAACTCAAGGCCGGTGCCTTTGAAGACGGAATGAAAATCGCCCTGCAGCTGGGCATCCACGGCTTTCAGAATGCGGATTTCCATCTGCCGAAGTTTGCGGACGAGGTGCTGAAAAGGCGAATCGGCGGGTTTCATTCCGACTAAACTACGGGTTCCTCCTAACTTTGCCGCCGTGAAAAAATTTTCGTTTCGAGTAACGATGTGGGTAGGGGCGCTGGCCCTGCTGGTAACGGCCTGCCAGAAGGCCGACGATATAGCGCCGCCCCGCCAGCTTATTCCCCGCGACAAGATGGTGAGCCTGCTCATGGAGCTGCACACGCTGGAGGCTCGGACCGATGCCGCCGGCCTGCCCATCGACTCGGCGCGGGCTTTGTTTCATGAAGCGCAGAAAAACCTCTATTGGCGCTACGAAGTCAACGACTCCTCGTTTCGGCAGAGCTACCGCTACTACGCCGTGCACGACAAGGACCTGGACGAAATTTATGCCCAGGTAGTGGACAGCCTGGCCCTGCGCGAAGTGCAGCTGCAGGCCGCCAACGCTGCCAGCGCGGGAACTCCCGCGCCTACTCCGCCGCCGCCCCGCAACTAAACCAGGCGGCTGCCATTGGGCACCGCGGCGGCCACCGTGGCCAGCACAATGTGGCCCTCCGCATCAGGGGCGCCCGTCACCAGCACTTCCGACATAAACTTGCCGATTTGCTTGGGCGGAAAGTTAACCACGCACAGCACCTGGCGGCCCGGCAGCTCCTCGGGCCGGTAATGATGGGTAATCTGGGCGCTGGATTTTTTCAGGCCTATTTCCGGCCCCAGATCAATCAGCAGCTGGTAGGCCGGCCGCCGCGCGCCCACAAACTCGCGCGCTTCTACTACCGTCCCGACCCGCAGGTCCACGCGTTCAAACTCGGCCCAGGTTAGCATAGGTGGTGAAGTAGTGAGATAGTGAAATGGTAAGTTGACGTTCTGCTGGCGCCGATAAGGAGGGTAGCCCCCCGAAGGCAACGTGCAGGCAGCACACTAGCGCAAATTGGTAAAAAGCTCCCGGTGGGGCAGGCATCGTGGGGGTACGCTGCCTGCCCCGCCGGGACGTTGGCTGTGGAGTGGGGGTAGGGCCGCCGTTCACCCGAGCGTGCCTGCACCCCGTAACAGTCGTCCGCTCCGGCAGAACGGCAACTCACTATTTCACCATCTCACCAGTTCACTAGCTCATTTCAGGGCGAAGGCCTCAAGCTGCTGGAGGCGCTGCTGCGTCTGCTGCTCCCAGGCCTGCTGGCGGGGCAGGTTCAGGCCGTGGTTGGTTTCCTGATCGTAGCGGGCTTCTTCGCGCTGCCAGGTCAGAAAAGCCATTTTAGTAATGTTGTTGAAGGCCGGCTGCAGCTTCTCACAGTCAAGCTTAACGAGGCTGAGCTTCTGGCGCAGCAGGCGGGCGTGCACCTCCGTCAGATCGAAGTGGACCTGCTCGTGGCGGAGCAGCTGGGGGGTAGCCCGCTTAGGGTCCCGCACCCACGACTCCGTTGGCACGAACACGGCCCGCACCTGCGCCGAAAATACGTAGTCAACGCAGCCTACCTTGGCGTCGATGCTAGACGAGGTGAGAGCCGCCAGCTGATCCGTAGCCGGGCGGCTACGGAAGTCCTCCCAGGTAAGCGGGCGGTCGGGGCGCCACTCAATTTTGGCGGACGGCTGAACCCGGGCCGGCGCGGCGGCCGGGCCCTGCTGGGCCGCGGAAAACAAACTCAGGAAAAAGGGTAGCGAAAAAGAAAACAGCATGCAGCGCTAGAGCTAGGAAAAGGCAGCGGAAAAAACAGAACGCAGAAACGGCAGCAGCACAAACGCCATAATCGGGCCAGGCGGGTGCAAACTTCCGCCTCGTGGCCACTGGACCTGCTGCGCTGCTTAACGCGCGGTAAGGGCGGCTTCGTTCAGGGGGATGTGGGTTAGTATGGGCCGGCGCCGAAAGCGCACCAGCAGCACGCCCGCCACCAGGCTCAGGCCCGTAAGCAGCCCTACCCACACGCCCGTTGCACCCCAGCCCAGGCGGAAGCCCAGCACGTACCCTAGGGGTAAAGCCGCGGCCCAATACGCCAGCAGCGCCACCACAGAAGGCACCTTCACATCCTCCAGGCCCCGCAGCGCCCCCAATCCCACCACCTGCAACCCATCGGAAACCTGGAAGGCCGCCGCAATCAGCAGCAGAGAAGCCGCCTGGGCTACCACGGCCGGGTCGTGGTTGTAGTAGAGCGGAATGGTGTGCCGCCCCAGCACCAGCAGCAGCCCCATCAAACTCATGAACAGGAAGGTGAGCAGGTAGGCCGCCAGGCCGGCCTGGCGGGCGCCGTGGGCATCCTGGCTGCCCAGGTGCTTGCCCACCCGGATGGTAGCGGCTGCCGCAATGCCGCTGGCGGCCATGTACGTGACGGAAGCCACATTGATGGCAATCTGATGGGCCGCCAGATCAGTAGCGCCCAGCCAGCCAATCATGATGGCCGAGAAGCTGAAGGCGCCCATTTCAAACATCATCTGCACGCCAATAGGAGAGCCCAGCCCCACCAGGCGGCGCAGGCCCACGGCATCGGGGCGGAGGTTTTCGCGGGCGGCTTCGCGGTAGGGCTGCAGGCGCATGGCGCGCAGCACGTAGCCGGCCATGAGCACGGCCATCAGCACGCGGGCAATGAGCGTGGCCCAGGCGGCTCCCATCATGCCCAACTCCGGCAAACCCAGCTTCCCGAAAACCAGCCCGTAGCACAGCACCGCGTTCAGCACGTTGGCCTGAATGGAAAGCAACATGGCCTGGCGGGTAAGGCCCAGCCCTTCGGCAAACTGTTTGAAGCCCTGAAACAGCATCAGGGGCAGCAACGACAGAAACATTACCCGTACCCAGGGCGTAGCCAGCGCCACTACTTCCGCCGGCTGGTGCAGGTAGGGCAGAATAGCGGGCACCAGCAGGCCGCACAAGGCCAGCACCAGCCCCGATAGAGCGCTTAGCCACACGCCGTTAACCAGCAGGCGGCCCAGGGCCGGCACGTCGCGGCGGCCATCAGCGGCGGCTACCAGCGGGGTGATGCCCATGGTCAGGCCCATGCCCAGCACCATAACCACCGTATTCACGCTCACGCTCAGCGAGACGGCCGCCAGGGGCACCTTGCCGGTTTGCCCCACAATCATACTGTCGCAGACGTTGACCAGCACGTGACCCAACTGGCTGAGCATAACGGGATAGGCCAACTCAAGGGTGGGGCGCAAATGGGGGCGGAGAGCAGAACGAGACATACGGCAGCAGCAAAAGAACCGCAAAGGTACAACGCCCGGCCCCGGACCGTGCTATGGGCAACAGGTACGGGCACAGTTCCTCCCCGTGAAAAGCCTGGCCGGCCACCTGAATTCGCCTATTATGGCAGCTGCGGGCGCGTTCCTGTGCATAGCTTTCTGCACCTGCTAGACGAAAGCCTGCCGGGCTGGGGCGCCAGATATTCCGTTTCGGCCTTGCTCCATTAGGCCGCGCCCGGCATGACGGGCTGTGCAACAGCAACAATCTGGACTGCCCGCTGCCCCTAGCAGGCTGACAGCTCCAGAGCGGTGCGTAGCCGGGCCATTGCCTCCCGCAGCAGCGGCTCCGGCACGGCGTAGGAAAGGCGCACAAAGCCCGGTGCATCGCAGGTAGCGCCATCCACTACGGCTACGCCGGCCGTCTGGAGCCGGGCAACCAGCTCGGCGGACGCAGCGGCGGGCTCTGGCCCGGGCCGGAGGTAGGCGCGCAGGTCGGGGAAGGCGTAGTAGGTGGCTGCGGGCGCCACGGGCGGCACCTGGGGCAGGTCGGCCAGGGCCTCCAGCAGTACGCGGCGGGTGGGGTGCAGCTGGCCGATTAAGCCGCTGGTAATGGCCCCCGCGCTTTGGGTTGCCAGCAGGGCGGCGTGCTGCTGCGGGGCCGGAACGCCGCCGCCGGTAGCGTGCTGCCAGGCGGCGCAGGCCCGGGCTACGGCCACCGGAGCCAGCAGGTACCCAATACCCCACCCAACTAGGGCCAGGGATTTGCTGAACCCGTTTACCACCAGGTGGCGGCCGCCCGGGTCGGGGAAGCTGAGCAGGGTAGGGGGCGGCTCCGGGCCGAAGCAAATGCCATTATAGATTTCGTCGCTGAGCACAAAAAGGTCCGGAAATTCCTGGGTGACGGTTAGCCAGGCCGCAACCTCGGCCCGCGAGTACAGGCGGCCTGTAGGGTTGTTCGGGTTAGAGAAAAGCACTACCCGGGTGCGGGGCGTGAGGGCCGCGCGGAGTTGCGTGGGTGCCAGTGCGTAGTTGTTTTCCGGCCGTAGCGGCAGCGTACGGAGCGTGCCACCAGCGCGGGCTACCAGCTCCCGAAAGCCAAACCAGTTGGGGGTAGGCAGGAGCACCTCGTCGCCGGGACGCAAAACGGTTTGCAGCAGGGCAAACAGCGCCACTTTGGTGCCGGGCGTTACCACCACGTTGGCGGCGGTAGGGCCGCTACCCCCCGCCGAGTGATGAGCCGCCGCGACGGCCTCGCGCAACTCCGGCAGGCCGGCGGTTTCGGTTACCGGCAGCGGGCCGGCCAGCAGTACGCGGGTTGCGGCCTCTACCGCGGCCGCCGGGGGTAGGAAATTGCCGTAGCCGGAAGCCAGACTAATAGGCGAGGAAGCAGGAGCAGACATAGGGTGCGGGCAGAAGCAAACCAAGCGAGAAACAGAAGCCAACAGGCCGCAGCCGGGGCCTAGCGGGCGGGCCGCAGAATCACGTCCGCAAAATAGTCCTGCTCATCGGTAAAAAACTCCTGCACGGCCAGCCCGGCGGCCGAAGCCAGGGCCGCAATGCCGGGGCGGCTGAACTTGTAGGAGTTTTCCGTATGAATCATTTCCCAGGCGGCAAAGTCAACCTGCCAGTTCAGGGCGGAAAAATGCACGGCCTGAGCCCGCCGGCTCACCAGAAACGAGCGCACAGCCCCGCTCAGCGGGTCATAGTCGGTGTAATGCTGCCACTGGTTCAGGTCGAAGTTGGCCCCCAGCTCCTGGTTGAGGCGGTGCAGTAAGTTCAGGTTAAAGCGGGCCGTTACGCCCTGGCTGTCATCATAGGCCGCCCGGATCAGGCGCGGGTCTTTCTGCAAATCAAACCCAATCAGCAGCCGGTCGTCGGGGGTGAGGGGCTGGGCCAGATTCTGGAGGAAGCGGTGCCGGTCATCGGGCAGGAAATTGCCAATGTTAGAACCCAGAAACAGCACCGCTTTCCGTCCCGGCCGGCTGGCCATCAGGCGCAGGGCCTCGGCGTAATCGGCTACCACAGGTTCCACCCGCAGGGTTGGCAGCTCGGCACGCAGGCTGGTTGCCAGGCCCTCGAGGGCGGCGCTGGAAATATCCACGGGCACGTAGGTAAACCGGGCCCCAGCAGCCAGCAGGTGCCGCAGCAGAATCTTGGTTTTCAGCCCGTCGCCGGCTCCCAGCTCCAACAGAAAAAACGGCTCGGCCGGGTCGTGGGGGCGCAAGGCCTGCCCGATGGCCTGCTGGTGGCGCGTGAGCAACCCAAACTCCGTGCGGGTAGGGTAATACTCCGGCAGGGCCATAATCTGCTGGAACAAACGGCTGCCCTCGTCATCATAGAAATACATGGAGGACAGCGTTTTGAACGGCCGGCTCAGCCCCTCACGCACATGTTGGCCCAATGGGCTACTGGCCTCAGCGGGAGAGAAATTTTCCTCGGGCAGGGGCTGCAGGGTAGAAACAGAATCGGGAACAGCGTGAGCAGGCATACAGGCAGGAGGAAAAGAAGTTACCCGGCGCAAAGTCAGCGGGGGCTTCAGCGGAAGGAAAGGCGGTGAGCGGGCCGGGTGTGGCGTACTGATACGCCTGCTCAGCGGGCCAGGCGGATGCCGGTGTACTGCCAGCGCTTATCGGCGTGAAAGAAATTGCGGTACGTAAGGCGAATGTGACTTGCGGGGGTAGCGCAGGAGCCCCCGCGCAGCACCAGCTGGTTGAGCATAAACTTGCCGTTGTACTCGCCCAGAGCCCCGGCCGCGCGCTGGTAGCCGGGGTAGGGATGGTAGGCCGAGTAGGTCCATTCCCAGGCGTCGCCGAGGAGCTGGTGACACTGGCTAGCGGGGGCGGTAGGGGAGAGGGGCTGCGGGTCGTACAGGCCGCTTTCGAGGAAGGTGCCGGCCGCCGGCGTGGCCCCGAAATGCCGCGCCGCAATTTCCCACTCCTGTTCCGTAGGCAGGCGGCAGCCTCGCCAGTGAGCATAAGCATCGGCTTCGTAAAAGCTGATGTGGGTAACCGGGGCGGCCAGGTTTACCGCAACCAGGCCGTGGTGGCTGAAGCGGTGCCAGCTGCCTTCGTGCAGTACCCAGTACAGGGGCGCTTCCCACCCCTGCTGCTGCACCAGGTCCCAGCCCTCACCCAGCCAGTAGCGGAAGTCGCGGTAGCCGCCGGCTTCCATAAACTCCAGGTACTCGGCGTTGGTTACCAGGCGGTTCTGGAGCTCAAAGTCGGCTACGTAGGTATCGTGGGCCTCTAGCTCATTATCAAAGCAGAAGCCCTCCTCCTGAAACCCGATGCGGTACACCCCGCCCGGCACCGGCAGCCAGCGCGCGGCCGGGGCCGCCGAAGGGGGGGGCGTAGGTGGGGCCGGTTGGTAAGCCGGCGCCAGCGGACTGGTGCTTAGAATATACTTGATGTCGGTGACCAGAAGCTCCTGGTGCTGCTGCTCGTGCTGCAGGCCCAGCTCAAATACCTCCTGAAACGCTGCCGGCAGCGTGTCCTGCAGGGCCAGCAACTGCTCCATCTGCGCATCCACGAAGGCGCGGTAGGCATACACATCGGCCAGCGGCGGCCGGGAGAGGGTACCACGGTCGGCGCGGTTTACCCGGGAGCCCAGGGAGTTGTAGTAGGAGTTAAACAGAAAAGCATAGTCGGGGTGGTACACCGCGTAGCCCGGCAGGTACTCGCGCAGCAGAAAAGTCTCGAAAAACCAGGTGGTATGCGCCAGGTGCCATTTGGGAGGGCTTACATCAATAACGGGCTGCACCACGGTATCCTCGGGCAGCAGGGGGCGGCACAGGGCTTCTGTTTGCTGCCGCACGGCCCGAAAGCGAGCGGGGGCCGAAGCCGGCAACGCAGCAGCAACTTGTGGTAGGGAGGCCGAATCAGAATTCATAGCGCAGAAATTAGGCGAGGATACCAGGTAAAGTAACGGCAAACGGGGCGGGTAGTTTAGCCGGGGCGGCAATTAAGCTCGTCGGTACGTGTTTACCGTAGCCCGTGCGTATTACTACGGGCGCAGCTCCTCAGTAAAAAGCGGTATTTTACAATTGAGAGTAGGTTTTTGCCTGTTTCCGAGGCATCTTCGGTTACACTCAGCGCGTTAGCAGCCAGCTACCGATCTGCACTTCATCACCCTCTTACCCTACGAGCTATGAACACCAAATCCGCCAACCGTACCAACGCCGAAACGCCCGTAACCAAACGCCCCCGGGGCTTTGCCGCCATGGACCCGGCTACCCAGCGCCGCATTGCCAGCGAAGGAGGCCGCGCCTCGCACCAGAGTGGCCGGGGCCACCGCTTTACCTCTGAGGAAGCCCGGGCCGCCGGCCGGAAAGGCGGCCAGGCCAGCCGCGGCCGCAGCAATCAGGATACTGCCGCCTAAGTAAGCTACCGGCTAAGCCGCAGCGACAGGACCGGTAACAGCAGCTCTGCTGCCAGTACAGCGCCGCTTCTGCCTCCATTTTCGGGGCGGAGGCGGCGCTTGCCGTTGGCAGCACACCGTACCGGCGGCGCGCCCGTATATTGGTGCCCCACCAGCCCGGGGCCTGCCACCCCGTTTTCGCGCCCATGCTTCAGCTTCGTCTTTCCCGCCGTGTTCTGCAGTTCAACTTCCCGGCCCGCACCTCGCGCGGTGCCATTACCGAGCACGTAGCCCACTACCTGCACCTGCACGATTCCGCGCAACCCCACCTCGAAGGAGTAGGCGAAGCCGCACCGCTGGCGGGCCTGAGCCCCGACCACCGCCCCGATTTCGAGGCCACGCTGGAGGGCTTCGTGCGGGAGTTCAACCGCCGCCAACTGCGCGAACTGCTGCCCCAGGAGGCTACCGAACTGGTAAGCCCCGAGTGGCCGGCCCTGCGCTTCGCCCTGGAAGCAGCTACCCTTGATTTACAGAAGGGCGCCACCCATTGCCTTTACCAGAACGCCTTCAGCCGGGGCGAGGCCGGTATTCCGATTAATGGCCTGATCTGGATGGGCGACCCCGCCTTCATGCGGGAGCAGATTGAAAAAAAGCTGACCGAAGGCTACACCTGTTTGAAGCTGAAGATAGGCGGACTGGATTTTGCCACCGAACTGGAGTTGCTGCGCGAAATACGGGCCGTAGCCGGCCCCGAGCGCCTGACCCTGCGCGTAGATGCCAACGGCGCCTTCACCCCCCAGGAGGCCCTGCCCAAGTTAGAGCAGCTGGCCCGGTTCAGCCTGCACTCCATCGAGCAGCCCATCCGGGCCGGGCAGTGGGAGGCCCTGGCCGAGGTATGCCGCTCCTCGCCGGTGCCCGTGGCGCTGGACGAGGAGCTTATAGGCCTGACAGACGCTGCCCGGCAGGATGCCCTGCTGGACCATACCCGCCCCGCCTACCTTATTCTGAAGCCTACCCTGGTGGGCGGGCTGCAAGCCAGCCTGGACTGGGCCGCCAAGGCCAGGGAAAGAAGCATCGGCTGGTGGCTGACCTCGGCCCTGGAATCCAACGTGGGGCTGAACGCCATCGGGCAGCTGGCGGGCTCCCACGCCCTGCCCGGTTTCCCGCAGGGGCTGGGCACCGGGCAGTTGTATCATAACAATGTGGCCGCGCCCCTGCACATCCGGGGCGGGGAGCTGCATTATAACCCGCGGGGTACGTGGGAGCAGCCCGCAGGCTAAGAGGGTGTTGGGGAATCGGGTTTTGTATAAAGCCAAACGAGCCAGTAAGTTGCGTCGGGCGTTCCTAGGCGCCCGGGCATTATGGTTGACAG
>NZ_JACHNV010000005.1 GCF_014199535.1 Hymenobacter latericoloratus | reverse complement strand
GTACTTCCCCTTTGATAATGGTGGCTTTAGCCCGGGTGTTCACCTCTTCCCATTCCGAACAGAGTCGTTAAGCCCCGGAGCGCCTATGGTACTGCCTTCACCGGCGGGAGAGTCGGTCGCCGCCAACCTTATCTGGCCCATGCCCCCCGCGACTTCGTGCTGCGGGGGGCATGTTGCATTTATACCTCCTCCCAACCCCCCACACCGCCCCTGCCCCCCGCCCGACCGGGCCAGGAGTGCCTAGCTTGGCCCTGAGTGTTGGGAGCAACTGCCGCTCAACCCCCCCGCGCTGGTACGCCTCCCAACTACTAGCTGGTTAGTGAGGAGAGCTATATTCAGTTGCACCTGACTTTCTATCGCGACATCGTTATCATAAAACAGGGGATATGCATGTATCGCATATCCCCTGTTTTATAACTCGTGTGTACTATGCCTTTGGCCCTGCTATAACCTCATGCATGGATGTAGGTGATAAATATTGCTGTGCCAGGGCCAACAATGTAGCTGCTTCAACGGCTTGTATGCGTTCTACAAACTGGTTGTAGTAATCATCTGGAAGCTGATAGAATACGATGGTTTTGTATTTGTCGCATTGCTCAAAGACTGTACTTAGCTCATTAGCGAACTTGCCGGTCATATAATTTTTAACAGTCTGTAATTCATCGGCCGGAATGAGCTCGTTTTGCAGTTGAGTCAATTCGGAGTGAACTTCTTTGATAGCAGCGTCGGCGCTGGCTGCATTGACGTCGGAGCTTATAACAAAACTGGTAGCATGTTCGCGCGGGCTGATACTAGCATAAATGCCGTAAGTAAAGCCTTTGTCTTCACGAATGTTCTTCATAAGACGCGAACCGAAATAGCCGCCTAATACCTTAACTAGTACCTGAAGTTCGTAGACTTGCGGGTGGCTCAAGGCGGGCCATAAACGGCCAATGCGTAGTGAAGCCTGTAGGCTGTCTTTAACGGGAACGTAGTCGTGCTCAGAAGGAACAACTGAGACTGCAGCAGGTACTTGAAGTTGAGCAGACACGTTGCTTGTGCTGTATGTGCCTAAACTGCGCTTTACAAGAGCATCGTGCTCCGCTGTAATATCACCGCAAAGGAATATCTCGCTTTGTGCCAAGTCATATGCTTGGCGATGAAACTCGCGAACCTGCTCAGTAGTGACAAGCTGAAAAGTAGCCTCGTCGAACTTGCTACCATACGGGTTATGCGCGCCGAATAAGTTATTGGAGAACTGCTCGGCCGCCAGATAACTTGTTTTTTGCCGCTCTACCCGTACGTTTTGGATGGTACGGGTCTTAAGAAGCGCAAGCTCGGATTCGGGGAAGGTAGGCTCGGTTAGCACATCAAGTACTAAAGGAAGCAGCTTCTGCAAATGACGAGTTAGGCAATACAGGGTTAACGTGGCCCGGTCAAAGCCTTGCTCGCATTCCAGGGAGGCACCATAGAAAGCAACCTCATCCGCAATCTGACGGGTAGTGCGGGTACGGGTGCCTTCCAAGAGCATACGAGCCGTTAGCAAGGATACGCCGGGAGCAGGCTCATACCATTTACCAGCTTTGAACACCACCTGCAAGCGCACAACGGGCTGGGCGCTGTTGCGCATGACATGGAGACGTGCTCCATTAGGGAGCAAAAACACGTCAGCCGCGGGCAGCGTTACGCGAGCCAGCGGCTGAACAGGAGGAGCGACTTTGCGGTCGAGCATCAAAAAGAAATATTAGTTGGTAGCATCACCAGAGCTGCCGAAGGCCTCGCTCAGTTCATTGAAGTTAAAGTGCAGAGACACACGCAATGTTTGCGCCAGCGGATTAGCTTTTGAGTTAGGAACAAGGTACGTTCCATCTACCCCGAATACTTGGTACCGCACACCAGCCCCAAAGCTGAGGTATTGCCGGTCGCCCTTCATAGGGTTTTCGTAAAAGTAACCCACCCGTGCCATCAACAGGTCATTGTAGGTGTACTCTAACCCGCCCGAAAGGTTGATTTCTTTTAGCTCCTCGCTAAATCCGCCCGGCGCATCACTGAATGAGCTAGTAATGCCCCGGACGATGCCGTAGTTAGCCCGCCGCTCATTCTCGGCTTGCACGCGGGCTACCAAGGCCGGATCCGTCTGGTTACCTTCCTCATAGTAGGGGGTAGGCACCAGCAGCTTGTTGGCATCTACGGTAAGCGTGATTTTGTTGTACGCGTCCAGCTCTTTGGTGATGGCAGTACCTAACCGAAAGGTAGTAGGTAGGAAATCAGGCTGGGAAGCGTCGGTATAGGAAATCTTGTTGCCAATGTTGGCTACTGCTGCTCCAAAGGCAAGATTGTATTCTCCTGCTCCAATGGAAAGATCCGTATTGTAATACGCACCCAGATCCACCGCTACGGCGTTACCGGGCTTGGTGTCGGTAATAGTGCCGCCGGTGAGGTTAGACCGGATGTAACGAACATTCAGGCCCACACCAAACTGGTCGCTCAGCTTTTGGCCGTAGCCTACGCTGAGGGCATACTCTTTGGGGTTGAACGTGCCATTGGAAGCGCCCGTGTTGGTACGGTACTGGATTTCGCCCAGGTTGAAGTACATCAAATTGGCCGATAGGGTAGCCCGTTCACCGATTTTGCTGGTGCCGCTGGCGTAGGCCAGGCCCATATCGTTGGCAATACTTGCCAGCCAGGGGGTGTAAGATAAGGACGCACTGTGCTGGTAGCGTACAAAACCCAACTTACCCGGGTTGTAGTACCCGGCGTTTGCATCGGGACTGATGGCAACGCCGGCCTCGCCCAAAGCCGCGGAGCGCGCATCGGGGCTGATGGTCAGGATGGGAACAGCGGTGGTAATGGCATTTACTTGGCTCTGAGCGTGAGCAGCAGCAGCCAAGCCCAGCAGACCCGGCAGCAACAGGGAGCGCAAGGTCAGGTTTGTCAGTGTCATAGAGAGGGAGGAAAAAATAGAGGCGGAAGGTAGGCGAAATACAGAAGCTTTTGGCTAGTTCAAGAGCACCAGCTTTTCAAATTTGGAAGTTGTGGATTTGTCGCGGGCCGACCGGACGCTAACCCGGTAGATGTACACCCCGCGGGCCAACTGATCCTGGTACTCGTCGCGGCCGTCCCAACTGATGGAAGAAACGTGCGGCGTGCTGCCGATAACCGGGGCCTGTAGTGTGCGAACCAGCTTGCCCGAAACCGTAAAGATCTGCACCTGCACATCCAGATCATCTCCCTGCCGGTTGTGGTCGAAGTGAAACGTAGTGGAAGTGGCAAACGGATTAGGGTAATTAAGTACGTGCTGGAGGGCCAGCTTCTGGGTGGGCGCGGCAATAAACTCAATGATTTCTTCTGCTGAGTTATTCCAGGTGTCCCAGGCTTTGACTCGCAACTCGTGTGGCCCGGGGCTTAAATTTTCAAACTGATACTTCACCTGACCCGCCTGGAAGCTATCTACTTTGGACGTATAGAACTTATTCAGAATAGTCACCTGCGAAGGATCACCATCAAGGGTAGCGGTTAGGTCATGGCCAATGCCCGTGCCCGCGGCGTTGATACCGCTCTCGTCGCGCAGATTGCCAATCAGGGTGGTGGTAGTACCGGTAGTACCGCCGAAAACAAATCCGTTTTCATTATCCATGAACAAGCGGATTCGCGGCGGAATGGTATCCCGGTAGGCTACCTGGGCCGCATCGCCTACCGGCACCAGCAGCTGGCCGTGGGCATCTGTGCGCGCGGCAGCATCGGCGGCGTAAACGCTGATTTTGCCTAGCCCAACCTGGTAGTTGATGTCTTTAGGCACTACAAACCGAACCTTAAACTCACCGTTGGTGATCGTAGCCGGCCCATCATAGAGAACGTTTTCGCGGATGGCTATGGGCGTGGGTGTATCGCCGGACTCATTGCCCAGGGTAGTAACGGTAGATTTCTTTTCGAACACCTGCACCTGCGCCGTGCCGCTGAAGCGGCTGTTACGCTGCCCGGCCTGCCGAATCTCCCCCTGAATTTCCACCTGCTTCAGCGCTTTCAACGTATCTGGTTGGGCTGCGAAAGCCGATTTGCCGTTGATGGCCGTTATGGCAGCTTCCTGCTGTGGATAAGCCAGGCGCATGGAGGGGTCGCCGAGTAGGGCATAGTTGCGGTTATTGTCGCCGAAGACGGCCGCGTTCTTGGTGGCCCGGCAAATATCGCCTGTGCGGGGCATGGTGCCATCGGGTAGCGGAGTGAACAGGTCGCGAAAAAACTCGATGGCCATGGTCTGATTGCGGTCGGCGTACACGACGCGCGTTGTCGTGAACAAGCCAATGGCACCCCCACTGATATCCGTCAGGGATTGTTCGCCGGCGGAAGTGAATTCCGGGTTATCGTAGGTACTAAAGTCGCAGGTGCCGGTGAACAGGAACGCCAGCCGGTTGGTGTTCTGCAGTCGCAGCACGGAGGCGTTGGTAAGAATCTGCTCGTCGGCCCAGCCCTTGGGGCCACCGTGCCCGATGTAGTTAATCAGCAGCGACCCTTGCTCAAAAGCCTCGTCGATGGAGCGTTCAGCGGCGGGCGAGCGTTGTCCGGCTGCTACAATCACTTGCGGGTACAGATCAAGGTAGTGCTTGTACACGTTGTAAGAGCGGGCCGTGGCGGCCGTGTCCAGTGGTGCCGTGAGCTCCTCGGTATAAGAGGTGAACAAGTTCCGGTCACCGTCGTCGGTTACGAAGGACAGGCGGTTGCGCCATTTGCCAAAGCTGGCCGGCGAATCGTAGGCAATCAGTTTGTCGGTTACCAACCGGGCCTGCTCCACCGTACGAACCGGCAGGCGGCCAATACCAATATCTAATAGCTCATCGCTGTGGTTGGGTAGCCAAGCGCCCTCGTTGTCGTCCAGCAGGCCGTAGTAATCGTCGGAGGAGTAGGTGATGCCCTGACCGCCGGGGCGGACACCCATAATCAGGTCAAAGCTTTCCACCGACTCATATACCGGGACAAAATTCTGGTTGATCTTATTGGCGTTGGCCGGCAGCCGGTCCTTCCACCAGCCGGGCAGCTGGTCGGGGGCATTGGTGGGGTCGGCTTTGTAGTCGTAGGAAGCATCGCCGAAGAGGAGCAGATACTGGCGCTTGCCGGCCGGGGCACGGTCATACACCATCTTCATAAAGTCGCGGATGGCAGTTACATCCTGCCCCCCCGAGCCGAACTCGTTGTACACCTGGGTGGTAGTGACTACCTGCGTCGCCAATCCATCGTGGGAGGTGCGGTGGGCAGCCAAGCGGTTGGCTTCGGCTAAGAAAGCTGGATGCGTGAGCACTACCAGTTCGAGCTTGCCATCGAGGTTCAGTGCGTGCAGGTTCTGGTTGGCTACCCGGCCAAAGCCACGAGGGGTAGGAAAGCTACTGCCGCTGAAGGCAACAAACTCGCGGAGCGTATCGGTGCGGGCCAGAAATACGCCATTGGTAGCTGCTACCTCGGCCGGGCGCCGCGGGTTGGTAACCTCCCAAATGGTAGCGCCCGCCGCATTCCCCAGTTCGAACTGGCTGATGGCGGCCGGAGCGATATTTTCAAGGGAGCGGAACTCCAGCAGAGTGCCGGGGAAGCGCAACTGGCGGCGGGCATTTAGCTCCAGATAATCGAGGTAGCCCTTGGCGGCCGGGTCGTTGCTACCGTTAAAGCTGAGCGCAACTTTAATTTCGGGGGTAGGCGCCGCGGGCACGGGGTAGGTGAACGTGGTCAGGCTGGTGTTGGCAATTTCGGGGTAGCACCAGGAGCCACTGGTGCAGTTATAGCCCGGCACCCGCTGGCTAACGGCCGTTTGGCCATTCACGGCGTTCTGGAAGAACGTATCCGACGACGAAGCAGCTGCAACCGCCGACGTTATCTGCACGGCAGCACCGGGCACCAGGTCAGGAACCGTAAAGGAAAACGTTTTCTGATCCGTAGTTGAGAAATGCTCACCCAACCAAGTGCGACCCGATTTAGCCAGATTGATTAAATCAAGCTCGTAAAACTGACGTTCCGTGAAGGCCGTGATGCGAGCCGAAGCCGGCCCGGAAACGACGGGTGCCGGGGCTACCCGCCGGCCGGGCGTGCTGCCTACCGTCAGGAAATAGTAAGCCGTGTCGGTGTAGGGATTCAGCTGGTGCTGGAAGCGCGCCGCGTTGCCCGCACGCGTCCAGGTGTGCGGGCCGCGGGCGTAAAACAGAAAATACTCGTTGTCATCGAGGGTAGCGTTGGCGTCGCCCACGAAACGGATGGCATTTTCGGCCAGATCATCGGGGCGGTACGCTTGGCTGGCCTGGGGTAGGGTACCCATGGCATTGCCAAACAGGCGCAGGCGGGCCGGGTCCAGCGTCTGTACCGGCAGCCCCAGGTCGGCCAGTGCTTTTTTATCGAGCTTATAAATGCCGCTGCCGGGCACGCCAATCTTATACCAGCTACCCTGGCTTAGCACCGAGGACTGGGCGTAGGGGCGGGTGGCTGCCGTGGGCCGCCGGGCCGCACTGCTGTAGGCATAGGTAAAGGAAACCAGCTTTTCGGCCTGCCCGGTTTGCGGATTGCGGCGCAGCGGCTGCACGGCCAGTAGTGTAACCGGCTGGTGCCGCTCCATGCCCGGGGTTACACGAATGGCGGGCACCGCTGGCAGTGCAGCGGCATCTAGCTGGCGGGCTTCGGTGGCAGAAACGGGCTCGTAGGTGGTTTCGCGCAGACTGCCCGTGCTAATTGTGCCAGTCAGTTTAAGCTGGTAGGTGCCTACCTGCTCGTTGGGCTGAAAGAGGGCGCCCCGAAAAGAAGGTACTTGCCGGGGCTGGCCGCGGATAAGTGCGGGCACCGAACCTGCCCAACTGATACGAGCATGCACCAACTGCTCTGCACTCTGTGCCCGCGCTGAATAACCCGCGCCCAGGCCTATTCCCAGAAGAGTAAGCAACCAGAAAGTAAAATACCGCATAGACAGGCGCAGAAATCAAAACAAAATAAAGCGGCAGCTTTCGGGGGGGCAACAGGTTGGGACGCAACACAGTTCAGCGCACAGTCATTAACTGCCCAGCCTATAAGAATATTGCGACCTAGCGCGGAAAAATAATTGCCCGCTCTCCCTACGGTGGCCTGCGCTTGGGGTGCCGACCTACGCGGCCTGAGCGGTTTTGGGTCGCGTCAGTAGGGAGAGCAGCACGTACAACAGAATAATCAGAGGAATGGCTACTGCACCCAGCCCCAAAAGCAGCCCTACGCTCAGCAGCAGGAACAAGAACCGAACCTGATTGCCCTGCCAGCGGAAAGACTTGAATTTAAGCGCAAACAAGGGCAACTCGGCCACCAGCAAGCCGGAAAGCACTACGGCCAACACCAGCAGCACCCACGGGTTCAGAATAAACCGGGTTACGCCAAAAGTATCGTAGGCCAGAATCAGGGGCAGCGAAGCTACTACCAGCGTGCAGGCCGGGGTAGGCAGCCCAATAAACGAGTCGGATTGGCGGGTATCGTTATTGAACTTAGCCAGGCGCAGGGCCGAAAACACGGTGACCACAAACCCCGCGTAGGGTAGCCAGGTCAGCAAATCGGCGCCGGCCTGGCGCAGCAGATCGAACAGAAAAGCTCCAGGCACTACCCCAAAAGAAATTACGTCGGCCAGAGAGTCCAGGTCCTTACCGATGGGCGAGGAAACGTGTAGGGCCCGCGCCAACAGACCATCGAAGAAGTCGAATACCGCCGATAGCCCCACGAAATAGGCGGCCGTTTCTAGTTCGCCAGCGAAGATGTGGCACAGGGCCAAGCAGCCCGAAAACAGATTCAGACAAGTAACCGCGTTGGGGAGGTGTTTTTTCAAGGGGGAGAAAGTAATGGCCTACGAATAGAGCAAGCAACGCTGCGCCAGAGGGCTGGTATCTACTGCAGAAACGGATTGGTACGGCGCTCCTGGCCTACCGTAGTAGCAGGGCCGTGGCCGGGGTACACCACCGTGTCGTCGGGGAGGGTGAATAATTCGGTCTTGATGCTGGAAATGAGGGTAGCATGGTCGCCGCCAGGTAAATCAGTGCGGCCAATGCTGCCCTGAAACAGCACGTCGCCTCCGATAACGGTGCTGCTAGAGGCATGGTAAAACACTACGTGACCCGGCGCGTGGCCTGGGGCAAAGTGCACTGCCAGCTCCGTGTTGCCGAAGCGCACCGGCTCGCCGGGCGTCAGAAAGCCCGTGGGCTCGGCGGGCACGTAGCGGGCGAAGCCGTAGCTGGGCGCGTACGCCGGCACGGCCCGTAGCGTGGCCAAATCTGCTTCATGAATCAGGAAAGGTACCTGGTATGTGCCCAGAATAAACTGATTGCCCAGTACATGATCAATATGGCAGTGCGTGTTCAGAAGCAGCACTACCCGTAGGCCCTGCTGCTCAATAAAGCGGCGTAGGGCTTCCTGCTCGGCCCGCTCGTAGCAGCCGGGGTCGATGACCACGCACTGGCCCGTGGCATCATGCAGGAGGTAGGTGTTTTCGGAAAAGGCGTTGAAGGTAAAGCCGGAAACAGTCATGCGGTAGAAAAAGGCCCGACGTAGCGCCGGGCAGATTTAGGAGGGTAAGTTACGAAGGAGTAAATAGACTAGCGGAGCCCGCCAGGCCAGTGGCGGCCGTCACCACGAAACTCTTCCTGCGTGTTGCGCGGTTACTGCGCTACTTAGTTCCTCATATCTCTCTGTACCTTGCCCCGATGACACGCATTGACTACCTTATAATAGGATATGGCATTGCCGGCGCTACCCTGGCGGCCGAGCTACGGGGTAGGGGCCGGCAGGTGCTGGTGCTGGATACGCCCCAGCCGGACTCCGCCTCGCGGGTGGCGGCGGGCCTGATAAATCCGGTGGCGGGCAAGCGGTTTGCACTAGCCTGGCGGGCCGCTGAGTTGCTACCAGCGGCGGCGGCGTTCTATCGCGCGCAGGAACGCCGGCTGGGGCAGCGGTTTTTCTTTGAGCTGCCCATTCTGAAGTTATTTTCATCGGTAGGTGAGCAGAACAGCACTATAGCCCGCAGCGCCGACCAGCCCTGGCAGGATTTTGTAGAAGACCCCGGCGCTCCGCTACCAGCCCGGCCCGGCGTCCGGCAGGAGCTGGGCGGCCTTTGTATCCGGCGCGGGGGCTACGTGCGGGTAGAAGAGCTGCTGACCGCGCTGGCCGCAGAAGGCCGGCAGGAAGGCTGGCTCCGGCCCGAAACTTTCGACTGGGCCCAGCTGGTTGCCCAGCCGGAGGGTGGCTACCTCTACGCCGGCCGGGTGCAGGCCCGCCACGTGGTGTGCTGCGAAGGCGCGGCCGTTGCCCAGAACCCCTACTTTCAGTGGCTACCGGTTACGCCTAACCAAGGCGAAGTGCTGGACGTGGCCTGCCCCGGCCTACCCGAAACGGAGGTTCTGAACAAAGGCGCCTACGTAGTACCGCTGGGCGCGGGCCAGTTTCGGGTGGGCGCTACCTACCGGTGGCCACCTTTCGCGGTGAGCACTACCCCGGAAGCCCGCCAGGAGCTAAGTCAGCGCCTACACGAGCTAACCGACCAGCCTTTTCAGGTGACGGGGCAGCGGGCCGGGGTGCGCCCCGCCGTGCGCGACCGGAAGCCGCTGCTGGGAACCCATCCGGCCCTGCCGAACGTACATATTTTCAATGGCTTGGGCTCGAAAGGGGTGATGATGGCCCCCCGGCTGGCTCAGGTAATGGCCGACTGGCTGGAAAAAGACCTTGCGCCTTGGCCGGAGGTCAATATTCGGCGGTATTTTACGTTATATTCTCCGGGCCCGGCTGCTACCGGGCCGGCTTCTCCTGCATCCCGCTCCTAGCATTCTTCTATGAGGCACATATTCTTTCTTTGCCGGCCCGATGTACGTCGGCCGGCCGGCCTAGCGGCTCTGCTGCTGGGGCTGGCTTTTTCTAACTCTACGGCGGTGGCCCAAACGGCTCAGGAGCCATTTGGGCGGGTGCGCATCCAGTACAAAGACTTCAACTGGCAGCAACTCAGCACCCAAAACTTCAACATCTACTTTTACGCCGGCGGCGAGGCCAATGCGCGCCACGCGGCCGAGTACGCTGAAAAGGAGCTGCAGCGCATTACCGGGCTGATTGGGTACTATCCGTACTCCAAAACCACCATTATGCTCTTTAACTCTGTCGGTGACCTGCGGCAGAGCAACGTGGGGCTGGATGCTGACAAGTACGCTACCGGCGGCGAAACCTCCCTGGTACGCTCCACCAAGGTGCAGATAGCCTTTCAGGGGCAGCAAACCCGCTTCAAGCAGGAGCTGAGCAACCGCATTACCCGAGTGCTGCTCAATGACATGATGTACGGCGGCTCGCTGAAGGAAGTCATCCAGAGCACCTACCTGCTGCAACTGCCGAACTGGTTTATCAGCGGGGCCTCGGCGTATGCTTCCCAGGGCTGGAGCGTGGAAATGGACGACTACATGCGTACCATGACCAAGGAGTACGAGGGCAACCGGACGGCACCTTTCTTTCTGCGCAACCCCGAGTTAGCGGGCCAAAGCATCTGGAACTACATTGCCGAGCGCTACGGCTATACGTCGGTGCAGAACATTCTGAACCTGACGCGCATTACCCGCGACGTGGAAGTGGGCATCAGCTCCTCGCTGAACGTGCCGTACAAAGTGTTCCTGAAAGACTGGCTGGGCTACTACCGCCAACTCAACGCCCAACCCCAGACCCCCTACCTGGACCTGAGCAAAGACCGGCGCATTGTGCGTAACAACCGCAAGGGCACCATTTACAGCCAACCCGTTTTCAGCCCGAACGGCCAGCGGCTGGCGTACGTGCAGAACGACATGGGCCGCTACCGGGTGGTAGTAATTAACAAGAACGGCCGGGGCCGCGACATTATCCACCGGGGTGGCTACAAAACCCCCGATCAGGAGGTGGAAACGCGGTTGCCGGTACTAGCCTGGCGCAGCAATGGGCAACTGGCCGTGGCCGAAATGGACAAGGGCTACCTGACCCTGCAGCTCCGGGACGCCGACGGGGGCATTGCCAACATGGCGGCGCGCCTGAAAAGCCTGCTGCCCTCTTTTGGTCGGAGTACGTCTTTGTTCGCGCAGTTCTCGCAGATTACCGACCTCAGCTACTCGCCCGATGGCAAGTCGCTCGTATTTAGCGGGGTGCGCAACGGGCAGGCCGATTTATATTTGCTGCGGGCCGGTAGCCGGACGCCGGAAAAGCTGACCAACGACGTATTTGATGACGTGGAGCCAGCCTTCCTGCCCGGTGGCAGCGGCATTGTGTTCAGCTCCAACCGCTGGCTCGATTCGGCCGGGACGGCCAAGGGCAGCTTCGGCACGGTCGTCAACAACTACGACCTCTACCTCTACCACCTCGATGGCCGGCAGCAGCCGGTGGAAGTGCTGGCCAACACCATTTCCAACGAAGGACGCCCCCGGGCCATTTCTGACTCCGAAATTCTGTTTGCCAGCGAGGAAAGTGGAGTGCGGAGCCTCTACCGCCTCTCGCTGGCTACCAAGCAGTACCGCCCCGTCACGAGCTTCCTGGCCAACATCGAGGACTACGACTACAATGCCGCCACGGGCACGCTGGGGTTGGTAGCCGCCGAAGAAGCCCGCGACTATGTGTATCTGTATCAGAACTACCAGCTTCCGGAAAACCTGACGTTATATAAAACGGCGCGCCAGGAAACCCTGGAAGACCGCTCGAAACCGGCGAAGGCCGCCGTGCCGGCCGCCAACCGCCCGGGCCCAACCGTAGCCAATGCTGCCCAGCAAAGCCAGGGCCAGCCAGCTACCACCGCCCCTGAAACACCGGCAGCGCCTACCCCCACGGCTACGCCTGACTCGGTTGCGGCGGCACCGGCTCCGGTTCCGGCCCCCAAGTCAACTGGCCGCATTAACACCAGCGACTACGAGTTTGACGAAGACATTCCGGCCTCGCGGGCTACCCCCACGCCGGCCGCTAAGCGGCGTGCTGCTCCGATGGTGGCGCTGCCCCAGGCTGCCCCCGCCGAGTCGATTGCGCCCGTAGGACCGTTCCGGTACGATACGCGCTTCAGCATCGATAACGTAGTGTCGTCGTTGTACGCCGATCCGCTGCTGGGTCTGGGGCTGATAGGGGAGGTGAACATGTCGGACCTGATGGAAGACCACCGCATCCGGGCCGGAATTTTCGCCCTCACGGACCTGCGCACCAGCAACATCTTCGCGGAGTACACCAATCTGAAGCACCGCTATGACTGGAGCGTGCGCTATCAGAAGCAAGCTTATTTCTTTGACACCGAACAGGGCGACCGGGTTCGGTTCGGGCGTCATGAAATAGCGCCTACCATTGCCTACCCCCTCACCCACAACCTAAGCGTACGCGGCGGCCCGCGCTTCGTGAACGTGAGCCGCCGCTCCTTCCGGGACCTGCCCGGCAGTAAGGATAGCAACACGAACTATCTGGGCGGGGCCGGCGAAATTGTATTCGACAATTCTATTGTGACCGGGGTAAACATGCTGCAGGGCACGCGCATGAAGGTCGGCATGACCCGCCTCTACGACACGGACGGCAGCAACCAGGATTTCACCAAGATTTACGTTGACCTGCGTCACTACCAGAAAATTCACCGCCAGCTGATCTGGGCCAACCGCGTCAGCTTCGGGCAGTACATTGATGGCGGCTCGTCGCAGCCCTTCTTTCGCTTGGGTGGTATGGATAACTGGCTGAACGCCAGCTACGAGGACGACCAGATTATTTCGGCTGATGGAGAAACCCCGGACATCTCAGAGCTGCCCCCGACGCAAATGTTTTACCAGCAGTTTGTAACTAATCTGCGCGGGTTTGACTACAGCAAGCGGGTAGGGCAGAAGTACGTGCTCCTGAACACCGAGCTGCGCCTGCCTATTATCCAGTACTTCTCGCGTAATCCCATCGAGTCGGGCTTCTTCCGTAATCTGCAGCTGACGGCCTTCGGGGATATGGGCACTACGTACTCAGGGGCTAACCCCTTCAGCGTTAACAACTCCAATAATACCCAGATTAACCCCGGTAACCTGGGTAATGGCAATAGCTTCACCGGCACGGTTATCAACTTCGCCGACCCCATGCTGTACGGCTACGGGGCGGGCATCCGGACCACCATGCTGGGCTTCTACGTGAAAGGCGACGTGGCCTGGGGCCGGGAGCAGTACACCGAGAAAGGGCCCAAAGTGTACGTAACCCTGGGCTACGATTTCTAACCTAAGCCCTGGGCTTGTGTAGCCCGCGCCAGTGCTAAAGCCGGCCTTCCCTTGTAGCGGGGGAGGGCCGGCTTTTTGTGTTGACCGCCCCTAAAGGCGGCCACCGCTAGCCGCGTTGCGCTATTCGGGGAGTAATGCGGGGTAATCCGGGAGTTGGGTTGTATCTTTGTGGTCCTTTTACCAGCCGTGTTGCCGTGACGCTACTAAGCGAAATTTGGGTGTTGATGCAGAAGGACTTCCGTCTGGAATGGCGCCAGCGGGCCGCCCTGAACGGGATGCTCCTCTACGTCGGCAGCACGGTGTTCGTATGCTACCTCAGCTTTTCACTGCGCGGCGGACAGCTGCCGGCCCCGGCCTGGAATGCACTGTTCTGGATTGTGCTGCTGTTTTCGGCCGTGAATGCCGTAGCCAAAGGGTTTCTGCAGGAAAGCCGGGGGCGTATGCTCTACTACTACACCGTGGTGCGGCCCCAGGCCGTGATTCTGGCCAAAATAAGCTACAACGCCCTGCTGCTGCTGGGGCTGGCCCTGGTCGCCTTCGGGCTATACGCCACGGTGCTGGGCAATCCGGTGCAGAACGTGCCGTTGTTTGTGGGCAACGTGGTACTTGGGGCCTTGGGCTTTGCCAGCACCCTTACCCTTGTTTCGGGCATTGCGGCCAAAGCTACCAACAGCAGTACCCTCATGGCCGTGCTGGGCTTTCCGCTGATGGTGCCCATGCTGCTGCTGCTGATCAAGGTTTCCAAGAACGCGCTGGACGGGCTGGAATTCGATGCTAGCCAAACTTCTTTGCTGACGCTGCTGGCCCTGAACATGATTGTGGGCGCTGTTTCCTACCTGTTGTTTCCTTTTCTGTGGCGCTCCTGATGGGGCGCCGTAGTGTGTGCTATGACCAGTAAGAAACAGCTTCCGATTCCTGCACAAAATAAGCATCTGGCTTGTTGGAGCATTGCCAACCCGAGCCAGATGCCCGGCCACTCGGGCCGGGTTCCGGCGGCGTTTCACTTCTCACCTCTCTGTATCCATGTCTAGAAGAAACTGGTGGAAAGCCCTGAGCGTGGTGCTGCTGCTGTACGTGGCCGTTGCGGGGCTGCTGATGCCGGTGCCCCGGCTGGCTATCCTCAACGAAAGCATCCGCAACCTGTACTTCCACGTGCCCATGTGGTTCGGGATGACGGCCATTCTGCTGGCCTCAGTGTACTACTCGGTGCGGTACCTGCGCACGCCTACGCCCGAGCTGGACATCCGGGCGCACGAGGCGGCCCGCACGGGTATTCTGATGGGGTTGGTCGGGCTGGCCACGGGTAGCATCTGGGCCCGCTTTACCTGGGGAGCCTGGTGGACCAACGACCCTAAGCTGAACGGGGCGGCCATTGCCATGCTGATTTATGGTGCCTACCTGGTGCTGCGCTCCTCCTTTACCGATGAGCAGCAGCGGGCCCGTATATCGGCCATCTATAACATCTTCGCCTTTGCCACGGCCATGCCGTTGTTCTACATCCTGCCCCGCCTCACCGACTCGCTGCACCCCGGCGCGGGCGGCAACCCGGCCTTCGCCAAGTACGACCTCGACAGCGACATGCGGCTGGTGTTCTACCCGGCCGTTATCGGCTGGACTTTACTGGCTTTCTGGCTGGCCCAGCTAGCTAGCCGCGTTTCCCTGCTTAAACAAAAAGTGTATGAAAAACAGCTTGCCTAAGCTGCGCACCGGGCTTTTGCTGCTGGTAGCGCTGCTGCTGCCGGCCCTGCGGATAGCCGCTCAGGCCACCGCGCCCAACGAGCCTGAAATGGCGGACACCCTGCGCCAAAACGGTAAAATTTACGTGGTAGTGGCCGTCATTGCCGTAGTGCTGGCCGGGCTGCTGTTCTTTCTGATTTCGCTGGACCGCAAGCTGAGCCGGCTGGAAAAAGAAGTCAGGGAGTAAGCCGGCAGGTGCCTGCTGCTCGGTGAGCTAAGCAAAATCATCCGTTGATAATCACGCTATTTCACCATTTCGGCGGACCTTTGCAGTTGCTTTTGTTGTTCTGAATGTCCTCGGCTCCGGGTGGAGCCAACCTGTTGTACCCCGACATGAAAAAAGCCCACATCCTTGCCATTGCCGTTATTGCCGTGGCTATTGGTATCATCATGAGCGCCGCCGGTGATGCCAGCGTGTATGTATCATTCAAGGAAGCCCGGGAGCGGGCCGCCGAGGGAAACCTGACCAAAGTGCACGTAGTGGGGCGCCTACCCCGCGACGTGCAGCAGAACATCATGGGCCTGGAGTACAATCCTACTCTGGACCCCAACTACTTTGCTTTCACGCTGGTTGATACCAACCGCATTGCCCAGCGCGTGGTGTACTTCAACCCCAAGCCCCAGGACTTCGACAAGTCGGAGCAGGTAGTAATTACCGGCGCCATGCGCAACGACCTGTTTGTGGCCGATAAAATCCTGCTGAAGTGCCCCTCCAAGTACGTGGAGAAAGATATTAAGGATGCAACTGCCTCGGTTAACTAAACAGCCGGAATGAGCAGTGGCCGGTGCACGAAGCAATTTAAGAAGCAATCCGCCCCTTTCGGGCTGCGCTTTTTAAGTATGTCAGGGCTGCTGGTTGTCGGCTCGTTACAGGCTGCCCCGGCGCAGGTGCCGAACGATAACATTGAGCAGCGGCGGGTGCTGCGGCAAAACGAAGCCGCCACCTCTGCTACCACCAACTGCACCGTGCAGTGGTCGTGCGTGGAGGAAAAGCTCACCGGCAAGTGCATCGAATACCACAACGACCAGTGGTTTGAGTTTACCCCCCGTACTTCGGGCCGCTACTTCGTCAACATCGAAGGCCAGAAGTGCCGCGACACCCGCGGCGTGCAGCTGGTGGTCCTGACGGGCCAGCCCTGCGAGCCGGCTACGTACCGGGTGCTTTCCTGCACCTCGCTGGGTAGCCAGGATGATGTGTTTGTGACGCTGGACTCGTTGCGGGCCGGCCAGCCCTACTTGCTGGATGTGGATGGCTACCTCAAGGACTTCTGCCAGTTTACGCTTACCGTCAGCGACAAGCCCCGCGGGCTGCCCGCCCTGACGCCGCCCCAGGTAGCGTCGGTGGCATCTTCCACGAGCCGGCTGGTTTCTCTGCGCTGGACGCTGCCCGATTCGTTGGGGGCGCCGCGGGAGTTTCGGGTGCTGCGGCGCGAAGCGGCCGCGTTTCGGGCCACTGCCGTAGCGGTGGTACCGGTGCAGCGCACCACGTACGGCGCCACCAGCCCGGAGTACACCTGGACTGATACGCTCACGGCCCCCGGCCGCTACCTCTATCAGGTGATAACCGATGCCGATGAGGGCCAGCCGCCGGCCATCGTGCAGCAGCAATGGTACGCCTACAGCCTACCCCTGCCGCAGTCCGATAAAGCCAAAATACAGGCTGCGGCCGAGGCTGCTAAACGAACAGCCAAGACACAGCAGACGTGGGAGCGGCGCAGCCACCGGGCCCGAATAAAACGATTGGCCGGCCAACGGCACTAGTACTAAAAACAAGTTCATGCTGGCCGGGTAGTATACCGTCGGGCTAACATTCTCTCTTCAATGCAGTAGCACATGTTGAATACACTAATCGGCGACGTAGGACACTTAGGGGTCATCGTGGCGTTTGTAGCGGCCATTGTAGCGGCATACTCTTACTACAAAGCCTCGCAGGGCCGCGTCCTCGGCGACACGGATGCGGCGTGGCTGCGGCTGGGCCGGGGAGCATTTGCCCTGCATGGCCTGGCCGTGTTTGTGGTTATTGCCGCCCTGTTCGGCATCATCCATGGCCACCGCTACGAGTACTACTACGCCTGGAGCCACAGCAGCAACCACCTGCCCGTGTACTACATGATTTCCTGCTTCTGGGAAGGGCAGGAGGGTAGCTTCCTGCTCTGGATTTTCTGGCACGTACTCATCGGCTTTGTGCTGATGCGCTACAGCCGCCGCTGGGAGGCCCCCGTGATGGTGGTGTTTGCCGGCGTGCAGCTCTTCCTGACGTCCATGATTCTGGGAGTGGTGCTGGGCGGCTTGAAAATCGGATCCTCGCCCTTCATTCTGCTGCGCGACTTTATGCCGGATTTGCCGGTATTCAAGCTCAACCCTGATTTCGTACCCAAGGATGGTACTGGCCTGAACGCTCTGCTCCAGAACTACTGGATGGTGATTCACCCGCCCACGCTGTTCCTGGGCTTTGCCCTCACGCTGGTGCCGTTTGCCTACGCCATTGCCGGCCTCTGGAAAGGCGAGTTCACCAAGTGGGTGCGCCCGGCCATGCGCTGGACGCTGTGGGGCGGCTTGGTGCTGGGCGTAGGGATTATGATGGGCGCGTACTGGGCCTACGAAACCCTCAACTTCGGGGGCTACTGGAACTGGGACCCGGTAGAAAATGCCGTGTACATTCCGTGGCTGGTGCTGGTGGCTTCCTTGCACGGCCTGGTGCTGTGGCAGCGGAGCCGTACGGCCCTGCGCACTTCCTTCGTGCTGGTTATTGCCACCTTCCTGCTGGTGCTCTATGCTACCTTCCTCACCCGTAGCGGTGTATTGGGCAACGCCTCCGTGCACTCCTTCACCGACCTGGGCCTTTCCGGGCAGCTGATTATTTACCTGATGGCCTTTGTGGTGCTGGCCATTGCCCTGCTGGTATGGCGCTGGAAGCAGATTCCGGTTTCGGAGAAAGAACTGACCACCTACAATGCCGAGCTGTGGGTATTTGTGGGCGCTACCGTACTGTGCCTGGGCGCTTTCCAGGTGCTCTGGACCACCAGCATTCCGGTGTATAAGGCTTTCATGGGCTTTATTGGGATTACCACGAATGTGGCCCTGCCCGCCGACCAGATTCAGCACTACACCAAGGCCCAGCTCTGGATGGGGGTAGGGGTAGCCTTCTTCTCGGGGCTGGCCCAGGTGATGTGGTGGCAAAAGAACAACAAGGAGTCTCTGACCAGCTCCCTGACCGTACCCGGCATCCTGACGCTGCTGGGTGCCGCGCTGGTGATTCTGCTGGTGCAGTACTACGGCCTGAAAATGGAGGCGACCTACATCGTGCTCCTGACGGCCGCCCTATTCGGGGTGCTGGCCAACCTGGGCATGGTGTTCACTCTGATGAAGCGCAAGGTGAGCCTTTCCGGCGGGGGCGTCGCGCACATCGGCATTGCCCTGATGCTGCTGGGTATTCTGGCTTCGGCAGGCTACTCCAATATCATCAGCCAGAACGTATCGGGCCTGCTCTACTCGCGGGAGTTCGATGAAACCACCAACCGCGACAACGTGCTGCTGTGGCGCAACGACAAAGCTCCCATGGGCAAGTACGACGTCAGCTACACTGGTCAGTATCTCGATGTGCCCGGCGTACCGGGCTATGTAGATAAGCAGCTGCTCTTCCGCACCGCCGACGAGTACAAAGCCCTGGCCCGCGCTGACATTAAGCGCGGCGACAAACTGTACTACAAAGCCGGCGACACCGTGGAGATTCTGCCGGAAAATACCTATTACCGCGTCGAGTACAAGGACCGCAAAACCGGCGAAGCCTTCACGCTCTACCCCCGCGCCCAGATCAACGAGGAAATGGGTGACGGTCTGCTGGCCTCTCCTGATATCAAGCAATTCCTCAGCCACGACATCTACTCTCACGTAAGTGCCGTGCCCCCACCCGATAAGGAAAAGGATTGGAGCGAGGTGAAAGAGCACGTGCTGAGCGTAGGCGACACTATTTTCCTGAACGATTACCTAGCTGTGTTCCGCGGGGTAGAGCCCGCCCACCAGACCGCCGGCCTGGGCCTGACTAAAGGCGACCTGGCCATTCAGGGCGACTTCCTGGTGATGGGAGAGAAGAAGCAGTACCACGTCCACCCCGTGTTTGTGGTACGCAACCGTCTGATTGGCCGCGTGCCCGACGAGGTAGAAGACCTGGGCCTGCGCCTGAGCTTCCTGAACGTCGATCCGGAAAAGGGCAAGTTTACGTTCGGCGTGAGCACCACCCAGAAGGACTACATCATTTTGAAAGCCGTAGAGAAGCCCTTTATCAACCTGCTCTGGAGCGGTACGCTGCTCATGGCCGTCGGCTTTGGTATGGCCATTTACAAGCGCCGCCGCGAAACGGAGGCCTTTGTGGATCCTGCTGACGGCGAAAAGGTCCTTAACGTAACGCCTCAGCCCAAGGCGCGCCAAGTAGCCTAAGCATTGCCTTAGCCGCAGCAGAAAGCCCCGACTGGTATTCCGGTCGGGGCTTTTTGTTGGGGGGTAGTTGGCGGTTGCCCGGGGCGGCGCGTTGCACTGGGAAAGTCGGGGCAGGGCTCTAAGATTTCCTCTTAAACGACGCCGTACTTAAGTATTCGTCTCTGCACCGTTTCTGAATCTGCTATTAGAACAGCTTTGCTTGTATTCCATGCTGTTGAGGTCAGATGGTGGTTCCGTAAGTGGGGTTTTGCCGTGACCCTTTGCCGCAAGCGTCAGGCATAAAAAAGGGCAGCCATGGGGCTGCCCTTTTCCTGACCCACGAGGGGAGTAGTTATTTCTGAATAGTGATGTTGCGCACCATGTACTCGTTGCCGGTCATGATTTTCACCATGTACATACCGTTCGCGAGGTTTGACAGATCTACTTTGTTTTCGAAGTTGTTGCGGATGGAGGCCGTGCTTACGCGCTGACCCAGCATGTTCAGCACTTCTACCTGCAGGCCACCCTTGGTGTTGGCGCCCCGCACATCAATTTTCAGCTCACCAGCCGTGGGGTTGGGGTACAGCGTGATGGCGCGCAGCAACTCATCCGACGAAGCCGTTACGGCCGTTGCCGTTACTTCGATGTTGTCAACCAGCAGCAGGTACTGATCGGCTACGCTCTTGGCGTGGAAGCCAATGTAGTAGGTGCCCGAGGTGGTAGGCGTGATGGAGGCCACGGCGGGCGTGCTTGAGGCGTTGGCTGTCTGGTAAGGAGCAGCTCCGCCGGCGGGGCTCACAATGTTCTCGTTGTTCCAGAGCAGAGTAGTCTGGCCGGCAACGGTAGCGCTGGTGCCATACTTCACTTCCATACGCTCGGGATACACCGCGGCAGAGAAAATGTTGTACATGCCGTAGCGGAAGGAAAGTTGGTAGCGGGTGCCGGCCTGCAGGGCCAGACCGGGGGTGAAGAACCAGTCGTCGGCGCCCGCGCTGGAGCTGAAGCGGTAGAGCATGGCGTTGGTTGAGGCATCGCCCAGGGGTAGGGTATTGGCCCCTTCCTGGTAAGAAGATGCTACCTGCCAGGTCTGAGCGTCGTTGTTGGCGTTAACTACGGTAACTCCGCAAGGCAGAATGCCGGCGCCGTTGCCCTCAAAGCCCTCCCGGTACGGGAAGGTGCTTACCAGCGTAGATGTTGGGCAGGCCGAGGCCGTGGTGAACTTGAAGGGGCCGGTTAAGGTGCTCTGGTCGGTGGCGCCGCAGTTGCTGCGGATGTACACGTCAAAAGCTGTGCTGCTGGCCAGATTGCTGAGGGTAAACGCCGGGCCGGTACCCGTTACCGTGGTGCCGGCGGTGGCAGGATCAAAACCGGCCGGGCCGTAGATAACCGAGTAGCCCGTACCGCTCGTAGGTGCGCCCGACAGCGTGATGGTTGCCGAAGTAGGCGTGATGGCAGAAATAGTAGCACCGCCCACAATGGGGCAGCTCAGCTGAGGACCTACGGTAGCATCCAGTGCGAGGCGGGTACGCAGGGTAGTGGAGTTGATCGGCGTCCAGGCGGCGCCCGGCGACTGGAAGTAGAAGGTAGTCGCGCGCAGCGGATCTTCTACCTGATAAGCCAGGGCCACGTTCGTGCTCAGTTCGCGAACTGCTACGTAGAAAGCTCCGGTTACACGTACGCTGGGTACGGGCAGGGTTACGGTGCTGGCGGCGGCCGTGCGGGTGCGGGCCGGGGAGGCATACAGAACCGTGCCCGGGGTGCTGCCCGCGCCGGAAGCATCCAGCACTACCAGTTGGTAAGACGCCGTATTACCGGCCGAAGCCGCGAAAGTGGCCTTTACTTCGTTTACGTAAGTAGCCTGGCTAACCGTGTACTTGGCTGCCAGCATGCCGCCGGCAGCTCCCACGCCTACGCCGGTGGCGTTAAAGGCGCGCGTGTCGTCAATGTACGCCACAGGGCCGGCTGTCACTACCTGGGTGTAGGGCAGGCTATTGTTGTCGTTGTTGTCGTCAGCGGCAACCGATACCGTCAGGTTGTTGGTGCCTACGGCCATCGTGGCGGGGTAAGCATCAAACGTAACGGTAGCAACCGCACCAGGCGACAGAATAGGCACCGTTTTGGTGCTGGTGAAGGTGTTGGCCCCGCTAACGGTCAGGGTAACGGGCACGTTGGTCAGGGCCTCCAGCCCGCGGTTCTGCACGGCGGCCGCTACCGTATGAGGCAGGGAGTAGGGGGTAGCAATTTTCCCCATCGAGTGGATAACCTGTACGGAAACATCCTTGGGCTGCGCAGCATTGAAGCGGTACACTAAGCCGGCCGCCGGGCGGGAGGTGCTGCGCACGTTAAACACGTCGCCGATGTAGTTACCCGAGAGGAAGACGGGCGCAGACCAGGCCGCCGTAGATGTTTTCTGCACCGTTAGGGTCTGGCCGGCCGCGGGCCCCGAGCCTTTCAGGCCTACCGCCGCCGTGCGCAAGGCATCCGTAGTGCCGGCATTAGCCGTGAACGTGCCATACACGAAATCTACCCGGTTCAGGGTTTCGTAGAGCTTTACCTGAAAGCTGGCCGTAGAATACTGCTTGGCAACGTTGCCCGAAGCCTTGTCGCTCACGTTTTTCCACTGAATGGTGCACACCCGGTTCGGGGCCGTGCCGGTAGTAGCTACCCGGTATTCAGTGGTGGTCGAGCCTTCCAGGTCAAGGTTAAACGGCAGAATCAGGTTGGTTTCCGCGTTGTTATCCAGCGGGCCCTTAAATGGGCTCTGCGGGCCTTCATAGAAGTAAGGGGCGGCCGGAGCCGTAGTTCCCAGCTTTAGAAAGCCGTTCGTGTTTAGTACAAAGTCCGTGAACGTCTGGCCGTTGTACTGAAAAGAGAAGCCAATGGGAGTGGCGGCTGAGTTGGCGTCGTCGGTGTTCGGCGTCGCAATGGCAGTACCGGTGCTGGCCAAATCAGTGTACGCAATGGTGCCGGACAAACTGGCTAGAGGAGTATAGGCAAATTGCCCCGGGGCCTGCGCTTGCGCGGATAACGTGCCCACACTCAATAAGGTGGCAAGCGCCAGCCGCTTGGGAGTGAGCAAGTCTGGGTAAATTTTTGACATGAAAAAAATGTGAAGAGTGGATGTAGAGAAGCAACAGGAAGAGGGCATGATATCCCCTTTTCAAAGTAAAGCCATTTTTGGGGACATATAATGTAATATTGATTTATTTTTTGTCGATAAAATGCTAAAAACAAGCCTTAGAGGGCTTTTAGATGTAATTGTTTCAGAAAGCACCAGCCGGTCTGAACGGCCCAAATAGCTAGCTTCGTGTTGGGGTGCTTACCTCCCTCTCCGCAAGCAAATGCCCGGCTCAATGGCCGCTGGCTGACTTACTCCAGTAATGACCGTTGCATTTCTCCGGCCGCACACCTCAACAGCAGGGTATGGGAGCGGAGGACAGCAGGCTTAACTTTCTTATGTCTCATTATACTATTGTTTTGCTGGGGGCCGGCCGGGTAGCCCAGCACCTGGGGCCGGCACTGGCCCAGGCCGGCCATGCAGTGCTGCACGTCTGGAGCCGGACGCAGGCTTCGGCCGGGGCGGTAGCGGCCACTATTCCGGGCGCCACCGCCGGTACCGACCTCCGCGCCCTTCCCCCCGCCGATCTGTACCTACTAGCCGTGCCCGACGGGGCCGTGCCGCAGGTACTGGCGGCGGCCGGGTTTGCGCCGGGCGCCGTGGTAGCGCACACGGCCGGGGCCCTACCGCTGAGTGTGTTTGCTGCGCGCGCGCAGGTGCGGGGGGGCGTGCTGTATCCCCTCCAAACGTTTAGCCCGGGCCGGGCTATTGAGTGGCGAACTGTGCCGCTGTGCCTGGAGGCCACTACCGCGCCTGATCTGGAGCTGTTGCGCACGGTAGCCGCCTCCCTGAGTGCCGATGTCCGGCTGGTAAACTCCGCGCAGCGCCTACAGCTGCACGTAGCCGCCGTATGGGCCTGCAATTTCCCCAACCACTTGCTGGGCATAAGCCGGGCACTGCTGGCCGAAGCCGGCCTGCCCTGGCCGCTGCTCCACCCACTCATCCGCGAAACCCTGGATAAAGCCCTGGCGGAGCCGCCGTTTGCGGTGCAAACCGGGCCGGCAGTACGCCATGATGCCGCCACCCTGGCCCGGCACGAAGCCGCGCTGGCGGGTAAGCCGGCGTGGCAGGCTTTGTATAAAGACCTGACTGTAAGCATTCAGCAGGCTTCCGGAGCAGCTACTCCAAACAATGAGGGGGTTGTGTAGCTTTGATTCGGGTAGCGGTATGCGTACCTTCGCACCCGCATTTTTGCATCGTTCTCCTAGCGTTACGCCGTGAAAGCCGTAAACATCACCTTTAAGTTTCAGGACGGCCAGCCCGACCAGACCCATGTGGCCGCCCAGGGCGAATCGGTGCTGGATGTGGCCTTGAATAACGACATTCAGCTCCAGCACAACTGTGGGGGCGTCTGTGGCTGCAGCACCTGCCACTTATATATTCTGAAAGGCGAAGACGACCTGCCCGAAATCTCCGACAAGGAAGAAGATTTCATTGACCGCGCCGTGGATCCGCGCATCAACTCACGCCTGGGCTGCCAGTGTGTAGTACAGGGCAATCAGGATGTTGTAGTGCTGATTCCGCCGCAGAACTTCCTGGGCCACTAGTTTTCAATGTGGTGAATGTGAGAATGTGGCCGATGTGCTGCCCACTCATTCTGTTCACATTCAGCCTATTCTCCCATATCAACCCCACTCATTTAGATGAACCATTTCGAGCCCCCCATGCAGTGGAGCGACCATGAGGATATTGCCATGGCGCTTTACGAGAAGTTCGGCGACGACTTCAACGAGGCCAAAATCTACCGTGTCCGGTTCACGGACCTGCTGGAGTGGGTGCTGAGCCTGCCCAACTTTGAGGGCACCCGCGAGCAAGCCAACGAAGGTCACCTGGAGCAAATTCAGGCCAAGTGGGTGTACGAGTGGCGCGATAATCAATAAGGGGAAGGCGCTGATTCTTGCCGCTGCTACTCCCGCGGCAATCTATTTCTTAGTAGTTTCTAGTATGATTTCACCCACTACCCCGCCCGATTTATCAGCCATTCAGGCATTCATTTTGGATGTGGACGGGGTGCTGACCGATGGAACGCTGCTAGCCCTTAACTCCGGCGAGCAGGCCCGGGCTTTTCACATCCGCGACGGGTATGCCATCCGGCACGCGCTGCGCCAGGGCTACCGGATTGCTGTTATCTCGGGCCGGGAAGAAGAAGGCGTGCGCAAGCGCCTGGAGTCCCTGGATGTGCGGGATATTTTTCTGGGAGTCGATGACAAGATGAAAATCTTCAATAATTACATCAACACCTACCGCCTCGACCCCGCCCACATTGCCTACATGGGCGACGATATGCCCGATATTGAGGTAATGCGCCGCTGCGCCATTGCCGCCTGCCCCGCCGATGCCGCCGCCGATGTGGCCGCCATCAGCAATTACACGGCCGTGCTGCCGGGCGGCCACGGGGCCGTGCGGGAGCTGATTGAAGCTGTGCTGAAAGCTCAGAACAAGTGGTAGCTCAACTCTATTGGCTAGTACCTTATCTATACCATATTGTACTTACAGGTTCCGTAGGCGCATCAGCGCTTGCCGAAACTCGGGTTGTGCTTTTCTAAAATCCCTCTATATTTACCCCAACCATCTTTCACCTTATTCTTTTTCTTTTTTACATGAAAACAGGAACCGTAAAATTCTTTAATGAGTCGAAGGGCTACGGCTTCATTACGGAAGACGGTACGAAGGAAGACTTCTTCGTCCATATTACCGGCCTTAACGGGGGCCAGATCCAACAGAATGACCGCGTAGAGTTTGACACTCAGGAAGGCCGTAAGGGCGTAAACGCGGTAAATGTGAAGAAACTGTAACCACTGGTTACTCGGGTTTTTAGCATAAATAGAAAGCCTCTTCCGAACTCGGGAGAGGCTTTCTTATGCTGGTTTAAGAGGGGGAGTGCATCTTTGCCAGGCCCGGTGCTGTTTGGGTTTTCTGTATGTCTGCTGCTTCCTCCAATTCTGCGCGTCCTACTTCAGAAGAAGGCGAGGCTCTGGCCCCGGAGCGTGGCATTGTGCAGCAGCTGGCCCGGCTGGTGCGCCTGCCCAACCTCCTGATTATGGGCTTGTGCCTGCTGCTGGTGCGGGCGTGCCTGCTGCTGCCGGGGGCACCGTGGCGGCAGGTGCTGGCCCCCTCTTTCGGGCTGCTGGCCCTGGCCGCCCTGAGCGTGGGAGCAGCCGGCTACATCATCAATGATTATTACGATGTTAAGATTGATGCCATCAACCGGCCGGGGCGGCTGGTGGTAGGCAAGGTAATCAACCGGCGCCACGCCATGCTGGCTCATCTGCTGCTGTCGGGGTTGGGCATAGCTGTAAGCGGGGCATTATCGCCGCTGCTGGGGGTAGTAAATCTGGGTTCGGCGTTGCTGCTGTGGGGGTACTCGGTGCGGTTTAAGCGGGTGGCCCTGGTCGGCAACGTGAGCATTGCCACCCTAACCGCCGCCTTGGTGCTACTGCCCGAGCTGCAGGCCCGCACAGGGAACAGCGCCGTGTGGGGCTACGCGCTGGCTGCCTTTCTGCTGACGGTAGTGCGGGAGATTGTAAAGGACGTGGAGGATATGCGCGGCGATGCCCAGCACGACTGCCGGACCTTGCCCATTGTGTGGGGGGTAGCGCGCACCAAGTGGGTGGCGGGGTTTTTCCTGTTTTGCCTGGGTTTGCTGGTGGTGGGCGCGGCCTACAACGCCCTGGCTACCCAGCGGCCGGTGCTGGGGAGCTGGCTGCTGGTGCTGGTGCTGGTGCCACTGGCGGGGCTAGGCCAAAAACTGCGTCGGGCCGACCGAAAGCGCGATTTCACGGTCTTGAGCGCCTGGTGTAAGTGGGTGATGCTAGCCGGGGTGCTATCCATGACGATACTAGGACACTAGGCGGGCCAAGAGGGCAGGCCTTGGCAAACAATCAGGGGGAAGAGCCGCTGACAACCGCGGAGGGTACAGTTGCGTTAGCAGAGGTACTGACGACGGTATGCCAACCGGCCCGCTTGCTGGCCGCGGGGCAAGAAGCCGTCGGCTGCCAACTCCATTTCTGACCCCAGCCATCTACGTATGCGCTTTCTCTACCCGCTGCTGGCGCTTGGCGCGCTGGCTGCTCCGGCTGCCCTGGCGCAGTCAGCTCCCGATTCTGCCGCCGCGCTGGTTGCCTCGGCCGCTCCGCTCTCTACTACCGCTGCCACTGAAGCTCCTGCTGAAGGGGCGCCTGTTGGCCTGAATCGGGCGTTGAGTGCCAAGTCAAGCTTTAAGCTTATCCCCGACGACCCTGATAAACCTATTTTTCTGCCGGTTCCTATTGCCTTTTACCAGCAGGAAACCGGCTTTGCGGTGGGCGCGGCCATTCTGCCCGTGTGGCGCTTTGGGCAGGATACTACCGTGCGTAAGTCCAATGCCCGCCTGATTGCCTGGTTTTCCCAAGAAAAGCAAACCACCGTTCAGCTCACGCACACCATTTTCACCAAGGGAGAAAAGTTCTTCTTCCAGGGCGAGCTGAGCTACTACGACCTGGCCTTCAACTACTACGGCATTGGCAACGATACCCGCAAGAGCAACGAGGCCCACATTCAATATCCCTTGTGGGTGTTCGATGAAAAGGTGCTGACCAAGGTGGTGCCCAACCTGTTTGTGGGGGTGCGCTACCGCCTTACCAACCTGGGCAACGTAGAGCTAAACGACGAAGACCAGGGCAATCCGGCGCCCTATAACTTGTTGTCCTCGAAGGAGCGCAACGGTTACCTGACTTCGGGCGTGGGGCCAGCCCTGCTCTACGATGGGCGCGACAACGTGCTGGCCACTTACCGCGGCAACTTCGTAGATGCCCACATTCTGTTTAACGGCGGCGCCCTGGGCAGCGACTATACGTTTACCCGCTACATGGTGGACGCCCGCCATTTCAACCCGCTTTTCGGCTCCAACAACACCATTCTGGCCCTGCAGTTTCTGGGCCAGTACCACACCGGCAGCGTGCCCTTCCGCGAGTTGGGCGGCATGGGTGCCACGCTGGGCGGCTCCCTCTACAACAACGCCTACCTGATGCGCGGCATCTACGAGGCTCGCTTCCGCGACCGGCAGTTTTCCACCTTCCAGGGCGAAATCCGGCAAAAGCTGTTCTGGCGCTTTGACGGGGTAGTGTTTGGGGCCGTGGGGCAGGTAGCCCCCCGCCTCGGCGACTACAAGCTGGATGAGATGAAGTACGCCGGTGGGGTAGGGGCCCGCTTCCGCCTCAACCGCCGCGACCGGGTGAACGTCCGCCTCGATTACGGGGTAGGCTCCGGGGGCAACTCAGGTATCATCTTCGCCGTGGGCGAGGCTTTCTGAGCTTACCGCGTCGCGAATAGAAAGTGCCGGGTTCAGGCTGCCACCGTCTGAATCCGGCACAACTGTTTTCCGGCAGGCAGGTATGCTACCCCGAAAGTGACGGTCCCAAGTCAAGGGAAAGCCGCCGCCGGGAGGAGAGAATGAACAACTTCTTGGGGCAGCATTACCGTTCTGCTTAGCCCAACCGTACAAGAGTGCTGATGAAGCAAGCCCTACCCCTGCGTTTTCATGCTGCGCCTGCCGCAACGGGCGGCCACCCTGCCCCCTGGCACCTGGCTCCACCACCCGCCGCCAGTCTGGGAGCAGTAGTTATTATTCCGGCCAAAAACGAAGCCGCCAACATACCGGCGGCGTTGGCCGCCCTGGCCGCTCAGGTAGATGAGCAAGGCCAACCGCTACCCGAAGGCTGGTTTGAAGTGCTGGTACTGGCCAATAATTGCCGCGACCGTACTGCCCAGGTAGCGCGCACCTGCGCGGCGCATTACCCCCGGCTGGTCGTGCACGTAGCGGAAGTAACATTGTCGGCTGCCGAGGCGCACGTAGGCAAGGCCCGCCGCTTGCTGATGGACGAGGCCTGCCAGCGGCTGGAGCAGGTAGGGCAGGCGGGCGCATTCATTGCCAGCACCGATGCCGATACCCGGGTGGCGCCCACCTGGCTGGCTGCCATTGCCGCCGAGCTGGCCCGGGGGGCCGATGCCGTAGGCGGGCGCATTCTGGCCTACGATGCGGACTCCCGAAGCCCGTTGCGCCGCCATCAGCTGCAGGATGCGGCATACTACCTCCTCCGGGCCCGACTGGAGCAGCTCCTCGACCCCATCACCCACGACCCCTGGCCCCGGCACCACCAGCATTTTGGGGCCAGCCTGGCCCTGACGGCCGCGGCGTACCGGCGCGTAGGTGGGTTGCCGGTGGTGCCCTACCTAGAGGATGAAGCCCTGTACCAGGCCCTGCTCCGGCATGATCAGCGCCTGCGCCACAGTCCGGCCGTGCGGGTGTTTACTTCCAGCCGCCAGAAAGGGCGGGTGCCCGTAGGGCTCTCGTGGCAGCTGCGCCAGTGGGCTGCTCAGCACGCGGCCCGGCAGGAGCCCACCGTTACGAACCCCGTTCTTCTGATGGCGGAGTGGCGTCTGCGGGCTCATCTACGGCGGTTATGGCACTGCCATACCGGGGAGCAGTTGTTGAATGGCAGCCTCGTGTTGCCGCAGCCCAGGAGGGAAGGCAGTTCATATCTGCAGCAGGAACTGGCCCGGCATGCCACGTTTGGACAGCTCTGGGAAAAAATGCGGACGCGGTTTCTGTATCATGCGCACCGGCGGTGGCCGCCAGTTCCCGTGTCCGGAGCAATTCAGCAGCTGCGGCAGGAGCTGGCGCGCCAGGAGCGGGGGCATCGGGCGCTGGTGGACAGCCCGGAGGGGCAGTGTGCGTTGGCTTAGCGCCGTTCCAGCAAATCGAGGCGGTAGGTGGCATGCCGTTCGCCGTGCAGGTGGCGCAGGGGGCCGTCAGCGCCTGTTTGTGCCAGAAAGAACTCATGTACCGCGTCGCCGGTCAGGGGGTAGTCGTGCACGGGTGGGGTCCAGTGTACCAGCAGCAGGTGGCCGCCGGCCGGCAGGGCTTGCACTATCAAATCAGAAGCGCGGGCCAGGTCAGCCGGGCTCCAGTAGTAGCCTACTTCCGAAACCAGAACCAACTCGAACTGCTGAGGCGGAAATTCTTCCGGAATACGCAGTTGCCGCAGCTCTACCTGGGGCAAATGGGCGCAGCGCTGCCGGGCCCGGGCCAAGGCAGCTTCGGCCACATCTACGGCTAGCAAATGCCCGCACCGGGTTGCCAGCTGCTCCGTGAGTACGCCCAGGGAGCAGCCTATTTCCAGCGCGCTAGCATACCGCGGCCGGGGCAGGGCCCGCAGGGTAGTCTGGTACTTTTCCCGCTCGTAAGGGCTGGTTTCGAAGCCCCACGGATCGGCGTTGGCTTCGTACACCGCCGCAAAATAGTCGGGGCCTAGGGTATGAGGCTGGTTATGGTTGGGCTGCATGGGTGGCAGGGGCTTGGGATGAAAAATAACCATCAGTAGCTTCCAGATAGATTTCCGTGGGCTGCGTGAAGTGGGCCAGCATGGCAGTTGATAAGGTAAAGCCGTCGGGGTCATCGTCGATGGGTGAGCCCGGAAGCTGGGAGTGATGCGCCCCCATTGCCTGTTGTTTCTGCTCCAGCACGGCCCCGATGCTGAGCTGCCAGCCCCGGACTTCCCCCGGGGTAGGCAAATCGGTGGGGGTAGCCCGTTCCCAGGCCCAGACCACATACTCCAGCACCCGCGGCAGAGCGGGCAGTTGGGCCAGCGCCGCCCGCACCAGCAGACTGGTGGCGCGGTGGTCGGGGTGAGGGTCGCGCCGCCATGGCACCAGCACCGTGGCCGGCGGGTGTTGCCGCCAAAACGAAACCAAACGCTGCACGGCGGCCCGGCCAACTGGCGTGTCCGGCCCAGCGGCGGCCCCATCCGGCAGGTTCAGGGGAAGCAACTGCTGCGGCTCTACGCCCAATATAGCCAAGGCCGTCCGCAGCTCCTGTTCCCGCAGCGCCTGGCGGGCCGGGGCCGGAAACTTCCGTGAATTGGGGTGCGACATCGTGCCATCCGTCACCAGCACGCACCACACTGGTACGCCCGCCTGCCGCAGCAGTGCCAGCAGCCCCCCACACCCCAAAGACTCATCATCGGGGTGTGGCGCCACAATGGTGGTGGCGCCGAAGGTTACTACCTGTTCGAGGGGTAGGGAAGGGTAGGAGGCGAAGAGAGAGGAAACCATGTGCCAAATGCGCTACAACTGCAGCAGTGGAAAAACGGATGCTACAAACGGATACGTACTTACCCCTGCCAGAGCCGGTAGGCGGGCTGCTCCTGCTGCAGGGCGTAGCGACCCGCGTCGGCCAGGGCCGCGTCGGGGGCGGGCTGGCGCAGGTAATGAGTCAGGTCGCGGTGAAGGCGCTCGAAGGGCTCCGGGCGCAGCAGGCCCCGGGCCCCCACGCACCGCTCGGCCAGGGGCATCAGGCGCAGGCAAAGCTCCTCGATGGCCGAGCGCACCAGGTTGGCATGGGCCACAGTGGCTTCCGCCGCCTCGGGTCCGGTAAGTTCTGCCGTGGAATGAGCCACAAAATCGGCGGCGGCGCGCAGCCAGTGCTGGCCGCTGGCTACCAGCAGGCTCATCTCGCCCAGGCGGTGGCGCTGGTAGGGGTCGTCGGTGCGGCCCAGCTTGCGCAGGAAGCGGCGGGTTTCATCGAAAATGGCTTCGGCTCCGCCCAGCTGCACAGCGGCAAACCGAATGGCGCCCCCGCTAAACCAGGGCTGCCGGTAATAGTCGCCGGGGGCGCCCAGCAACTCCTGCGCGTCCAGTTCCAGGCCCGTAAAGTCAACCCGAAAGCTGGCCGAGGCCCGCATGCCCAGGGGCCGCCAGAACGTTTTGTTGTACTCGGGGGGTAGGGCATCGGCGGGGAGCACCAGCATCTGCCAGCCCCCATCGGGCAGAGCCCCGGTGAGCAACGGGCGCGTCAGGTGGCCCGCTCCCGACCCAAACGTTTTGCTGCCGCGCAGGCGGTAGCGGCCGTTAGGCAGCGGCTCCAGTTTCACCCCGTCCTGGGCTTCGGTGTTCCACACGCCAAACAAGTGGCCCGAGCGGGCATCGGCGGCCCAGCGGGCCTGCTGGTCGGGCCGCCCGAAGCGGGCAATCAGCTGCAGCGCGTTTACGTGGCCCTCGTACACCCGCCCCACTGCCAGGTTGCCGCGCCCGATGTGGCGCAGGGTGCTAAGCAAGTATGCAGTGCAGGCGGCCTCGGATAAGCCGGAGCCACCCAGGGCCGGAGGCAACGGAGCCGCCAGCAAGCCCACCTCACGCAGCCAGTCGAACTCCTCGGTCGGAAAGCCGCCTTCCTGGTCGGAGTGGGGCGCGTGGGCAAACAGGCGCGGGGCCAAGGCGGCCGCGGCTTCTTCGGCCGCTTGGGGGGTAGTCAGCGGGTTGGCAGCCAGGGCAGGGGTAGCGGAAACGGTCATACAAGCACGCCGATAAATGGTCGGGCTTGGCTATACGGCAAACCCAGCCGTAATGGCCGAAAGCCCCGCCGCCGCCAACTCCGGCGCCCGGTGGCTGTTAATAATTCCGTAACACCGCTCTGACGGGGGCTGCCTACCTTCGCGGCGCATTTCAACCTCTCATCAAACCCTGCTTGCCATGTCGCAGCCCATTCGTTCCGCCCTTGTTTCCGTCTATTACAAAGACCGTCTGGAGCCCCTGGTAGCGTTGCTGAAAGCGCACGGCGTAACTATTTATTCTACGGGTGGCACCCAGCAGTTTATCGAGGAGCAGGGCGCCCCGGTAACGGCCGTAGAAACTCTCACTGGCTTTCCGGCCGTGTTTGGCGGCCGCGTAAAAACCCTGCACCCGAAGGTGTTCGGCGGCATTCTGCACCGCCGCCATGAGGCCGGCGACCTGCAGGAAGCCGAGCAGCACCAGATTCCGCCCATCGATCTGGTAATCGTGGACCTCTACCCCTTCGAGGAAACCGTAGCCTCCGGCGCCGCCGAGCAGGAGGTAATTGAGAAGATTGACATTGGGGGTATTTCCCTGCTGCGGGCCGCCGCCAAAAACTTCCGCGACGTGCTGGTGGTCAGCAGCCGCGAGCAGTACGCGGCCGTAACGGAGCTGCTGCAGGCCAAGGGCTGCGCCACCGACCTGGAGGACCGCCGCCACTACGCCGCCGCCGCCTTCGAGGCCACCTCGCACTACGACACCCAGATTTTCCGCTACATGGCCCAGGGTACGGAGCTCAGCAATGCTACCCTCAAGCTCAGCGAAAAGCCCGCTACCCCCCTGCGCTACGGCGAAAACCCCCACCAGGCCGGCACCTTCTACGGCGACCTGACGGCCCTTTTCGACCAGCTCCACGGCAAGCAGCTCAGCTACAACAACCTGGTAGATGTGGACGCCGCCGTGCTGCTGATGCAGGAGTTTGCCACCGATGAGCAGGCGGCCTGCGCCATTCTCAAGCACACCAACGCCTGCGGGGTAGCCCAGTCCGATACCTTGCACGAAGCCTACCTCAACGCCCTGGCCTGCGACCCAGTGTCGGCGTTTGGCGGGGTGATTATCGTGAACAAGCCCGTGGATGCAGCCACCGCCGAAGAGCTGAACAAGCTGTTTTTCGAGGTGCTGATTGCCCCGGAGTTTGCTGCCGATGCTCTGCCCGTTCTGCAAAGCAAAAAGAACCGCATTCTACTGCGCCAGAAGCCGGTGCAGTTCCCAGCCAAACAAGTGAAAACGCTGCTCAATGGCATTATTGAGCAAGATTTTGACCGCGTGGTGGAAGGCGCCAACGAGTTCCGCTCCGTAACCGAGTCGGCCCCGACGGCGGAGGAAGTGGCGGCCCTGGAGTTTGCCCTCAAAATCTGCAAGCACACCAAAAGCAACACCATTGTGTTGGCGCGGGCCGGGCAGCTGCTGGCTTCCGGGGTAGGGCAAACCTCTCGGGTAGATGCCCTGCGCCAGGCCATCGAAAAAGCCCGCAGCTTCGGCTTCGATCTGCAAGGTGCCGTTATGGCCTCCGACGCCTTCTTCCCCTTCCCCGACTGCGTAGAAATTGCCGGTGAAGCCGGCATCCGGGCCGTGGTGCAGCCCGGCGGCTCCATCAAAGACCAGGACAGCATTGCCGCCGCCAACCGCCTGGGTATGGCCATGGTCCTGACCGGCGTGCGCCACTTCAAGCACTAAAGAAGCGGCCAACGAGGTAGGGCCTTCGCTCTGCTCTCGTTGGCTGTCCAGAAGTTTGCTGCCGCCGGCTGCTACTCCACATGCAGGGTAGCAGCCGGCGGCAGCGCTGTTATGCTTCGTTACTGTTATCCGGCGTCAGCGCGTGGGGGGTACACAATGCCTTGAATGCGTTGCTGGTGGCCGAACTCATTGCTGACCCGGATGCCTCGCAGGACGAGCGGGTGTGCTGAGCCATCGGGCCCCAGAACGCGCACGGTGCAGGTAAGCATAGCACCGGGCTGACAGGCATGGTCCAGAGCTTCCTGTAGCAGCGTGCCATCGGCGGGGGATAGTGCGGCCTGCAGCAGGTCCAGCGGAACGGATGTGGTTTCCTCGGCTGGCCACCCGAAGTACCGCCGGGCCTGCGCGTTGCAGTGCACCTGATTGGTGGCCACGTCCCAGGCCCAGACGCCGGTCCCGGTAGCTTCCAGTGCCAGCTGCAGCTGCTCCTCGTATTCCTGCCGCCGGTGCTGCTCCTGCTTCTGGGCCGTGATGTTGCGCCAGAGCACGTGCAGTAGCAGCTCCCCATCTGTTTTCACCGGCGTCAGCACGGCTTCTACCCACATAAACTCCCCGGATAAGCGGCACAGAATGCCTTCGCACCGCTTCGAGCCTGACTGCAGAGCTTCCGCCACCGATTCGCGGAAGTAGGAACTGGAGCGCACCCCGGGCCGCTGTTCGTACGGGGCCAGGTCCCAGGGATAATGACCCAGCACCTGCTGCTTATCGGTGGCCCCGAGCAGCGCAAGCACGGCCGCGTTGCAGTCAATGAACTGCTCGTTCTGCATCAGGGCTACCGCGTCCGTGCTTTGCTCAAACAGGCGCCGGAATTTTTGCTCACTGGCGGCCAGCACCTCGGCTACCTGCCGGCTCTCCGTAATATCAAGCAGGGCCAGCAGGTAGTGCCGCTCCCCAGCCGGCGTTACGGTGGTAGTGCCTTCCAGCTGCACCGTAAGCGTGCGGCCGTAGCCGGTACGCAGTACCACTTCCCCGGTCTGAGGAAGCAGGCTGGTCATGATTTGCTTGAGCGAGTGCAGAAAGTCCCAGCGCTGCAGCGGGTCCACGAGCGTGGCAAAGACAATTCCCCGCAGTTGCTCGGTGCTGCGCTCCAGCAGGCGCTCGGCCTGCTGATTCAGGTGCACCACGGCGCCGTCGGGGCTGAGCGTGCAATAGGCTATTGGGGCGTGCTCGTGCAGGCTCTGGTAGTAGGCCAGGCTAGCTTCGGCGGTGGCATAAGCCCGCTGCAGCTGCTCGTAGCGCTCCTGCAACTCGGCGTACACGCCAAGGTCGGGCAAGGCGGGCGGAGGGGAGGCACTGGTGGGCAGGGTAGGGCGCAACATAGAAATAAAAAGTCGATAGAACAGAGGAGCGGTCCGGGTAATCAGTAGGGCAACGCTCCGGCAAAACAGTCGTGCTGACTACTACGCTAATGCGCGCGCAATGGGCAGTTTAATTGGTATATAGATAAAAATACATATACTGGGTTCTGTCACTACCTGTCCGGCTGCGGTTTGCTGGCGTACGAACTCGGGCTTGCCGAACGTTTCCTTCGCGAGTGAGGCCGGCGCTTGGCGGCGTCTTTTGGCGCAGCAGCAGCAACGGGCATCGGGCTTCACCGAAACTTGCTTACTTTTGCCCCACTTTTGACGGGCCAACCGGCCCGTTCTCATTTACTTGCCGTTACTCGATGGGTTTCTTCAATTTTTTGACCAGCGATATTGCCATTGACCTGGGCACGGCCAACACCCTCATCATTCACAACGACAAAATCGTGGTGGATGAGCCGAGCATCATTGCGAAAGACCGCACTACCAATAAAGTAATTGCCGTGGGGCGGCAGGCGCAGCAAATGCACGAAAAAACCCACGACAACATCAAAACCATTCGTCCTTTGAAAGACGGCGTCATTGCCGATTTCCACGCCGCCGAGGAAATGATTAAGGGCATGATTAAGATGATTGACACCCGGACGCGGCTGTTTCAGCCCTCGCACCGGATGGTTATCTGCATTCCCTCGGGCATTACGGAGGTAGAGAAGCGCGCCGTGCGCGACTCCGCCGAGCACGCCGGGGCCAAGGAGGTCTGGATGATTCAGGAGCCCATGGCCGCCGCCATCGGCATCGGCATCGACGTGGAGCAGCCTGTCGGCTCCATGATTATCGACATCGGGGGCGGCACCACCGAAATTGCGGTAATTGCCCTCTCGGGTATCGTCTGCGACCAGAGCATTAAAACGGCCGGCGACGTGTTCAACCAGGACATTCTGGACTACATGCGCCGCCAGCACAACCTGCTGATTGGGGAGCGGAGCGCCGAGCGCATTAAGATTGAGGTAGGCGCGGCCCTCACGGAGCTGGAGCAAACCCCCGCCGACTTTGAGGTGCGCGGCCGCGACCTGATGACCGGCATTCCGAAGGTTATCAAGGTAACGTCGTCGGAAATTGCCATTGCTCTGGATAAGTCGGTGGCCAAAATTGAGGAGGCCGTGCTCAAAGCCCTGGAAATCAGCCCGCCCGAGCTGTCGGCCGACATTTACGAAAACGGGATTCATCTGACCGGGGGCGGGGCCCTGCTGCGCGGCCTCGACAAGCGCCTGGCCGCGAAAACCAAGCTGCCCATCCACATTGCCGAAGACCCGCTGCGCGCCGTAGTACGCGGCACCGGCGCTGCCATCAAGAATATTCCCGCTTTCCGCAGCGTTCTACTGACCTAGCGTCAATTAAAAATTAAGAATTAAGAATTAAAAATTGGTCGTTCATGCAGCCATTTCGCTTAGGCAGAGGGCTACTCCGAACGGTCAGTAATTCTTAGTTCTTAATTTTTAATTTTTAATTGACATGAATAACCTCCTCGCCTTTCTATTTCGCTACCGGGGCATCCTCGTGTTTGCGTTGCTGGAGGTGTTGAGTTTATATCTCCTGATTCGGAACAGCACCTACCAGCGCGCGGCCTTTTTCAACTCCTCGAACGCCTACGTGGGGCTGGTGCTGGACTGGCGCAACCAGGTGCAGGATTATTTCCGGCTGATTGACGTGAATAAGGGGCTGATGCGGGAAAATGCCCTGCTCCGCCAGCAGCTGTACCGCTCCGACCTGGGAGGCCGGGAAACCGATTCGCTGCCCGTCAGCCAGGACAGCCTAACCCAGGTGCGGCTGGCCCGCCTCGGCCGGCCTGATTCGCTGCTGCTGGGGTTGCGCCAGCTGCCCGCCCGTGACCCCGACTACCCCCTGATTCCGGCCCGGGTGGTCAGTGCTACCCTGCGCCGCGTAGATAACTACCTGACCCTGAACGTGGGTACCGTGGATGGGGTAAAGGAAGGCATGGGCGTGGTTTCGGCGGCTGGGGTGGTAGGCCGGGTAAAAGTGGCTTCTGAGCACTACACTACCATTACCTCCGTGCTGCACTCCAAAACCCGTATTTCGGCCCGTATTCAGCGCGACGGTACCATTGGCACTATCCGGTGGCTGGGCGAAGACCCGGCCCACGTGCTGCTCGATGAGGTGCCGCGCCAGAACCAGCTGGTGCGCGGCGACACCGTGGTTACCTCGGGCTACAATGCCGTTTTCCCGGAGGGCGTACTCATTGGCACCGTTGACTCGTTTGTGCGGGAGCCGGACAAAAATTTCTGGACTGTGCGGGTAAAGCTGGCCGTGGATTTTTCGCGCTTGATGTACGTGTATCTGGTCACGAGCCGGCCCAAAGCCGAGCGCGACACGCTGGAAGCGCGGGCCGGCGTATTGCCGGAAGGGGAGGGCAAGCCATGAGGGGCGGCGTACTAGGCATGGTGTGGCAGCTGCTGCGCGGGGTAGGCTACCTGGCCCTCTACGTGCTGCTGATCAGTGGCACCGATTTCGTGCTGTTCAATTTGGGCTGGTGCTTTATTTACCTGGGCTTTCTGCTGTTTCTGCCCATTGCTACCCCCATTGTGGTGCAGCTGCTGCTGGGCTTCCTGACGGGCATTACCCTCGATATTTTCTTTGATACCGGTGGGGTGCACGCCGCCGCTACGGTGCTGCTGATGTACCTGCGGCCCTGGGTGTTGCGCCTGCTCACCCCGCGCGACGGCTATGACACCCAGGACTCGGTGAACATTCACCAGATGGGCTGGCAGTGGATGGTGGTGTACCTGGCCCTGCTCACGGCTATTCACCACGCGGCGTTTTTCCTGCTGGAGCTGGGCTCCTTTCAGGTGCCAGGCATCACGCTGGCTAAAATTGTGGTCAGCACTCTTTACACTGGGCTTACGTTGCTGATTATTCAGCTGGTGTTCTTCCCAACCCGCCGCCGAAGCAGGTGAGAAGTGAAGGGGTGAGTTTGACGTTCGGCTAGCTTGGAGGGGTAGGCGCTGCCGCTGCTGTACGGTTCTGCCGGGACTTTTGTGCCGGTTCGGCATCAAACTCGCCATTTCCCTGTTGCACCACCTTACGGCATAGTATCTTTGCAAATCTGGCGCAGGCGCCGGAACTCGTTACTCCCCAGTTTTTTCTGCTTTGCAATACCTCGAAGGCCGCAAGTACGTAGTCCAGGCGATTTTCCTGGCCGTCGCGCTGGTGTTTGCGACGCGCCTCTTTTACATCCAGGTGCTGGATGGCAGCTACAAGCTGGCCGCCGACCGCAACACCCTCCAGCGCATTGTGCAAACCCCCTACCGGGGCCTTATCTATGACCGGAAGGGCCAGATTCTGGTGCAGAACACGCCCGTGTACGACCTGATGGTGACGCCCCGGGAAGTGAAACAGCTCGATACCGTGCGGTTCTGCCAGCTGCTGCAGCTACCCCCGGAGGAAGTGCGCGCCGCCCTCAAAGCAGCCCGGGCTTTCAGCCGGGTGAAAGCCTCGCCGCTGGTTCAGAACCTGAGCACCCCCGAGCTGGCCGCCATCCAAGACAACCTCATCGACTTTCCGGGCTTCAGCATCAAGGCCCGAATGGCCCGCTCCTACAACACGCACACCCTGGCGCACGCCCTAGGCTACGTGGGCTCTATCCCGCCGGCCTTCCTGGAAAAGCCCAAGTATTCGAAGTACCAGGCCGGCGACTTTCTGGGTATTACCGGGCTGGAATCATACTACGAGCAGCAGCTGATGGGCCGCCGCGGCGTGCAGTACCGCATGGTAAACGTACGCGGCATCGAGAAGGGCGCGTTTCGGGGCGGGGAGTTCGATACGCTGTCGGTAGCGGGCCAGGACCTGCACCTGAGCATCGACTCGGAGCTGCAGGCCTACGGGGAGCTGCTCATGCAGGGCAAGCGGGGCTCCATTGTGGCCATTGACCCCAAAACCGGCGAAATTCTGGCCTTCGTATCGGCCCCGATGTTTGACCCGGCCACGCTGTCGGGCAAGGGCATGGGCAACCGCTACATGGAGCTGCTCAACAACCCCGAGCGGCCCCTGTTCAACCGCCCCCTGATGGCCACCTACCCCCCCGGCTCGGTGTTTAAGCTGGTGAATGAGCTGGTGGCCATGCAAATGGGAGTGGTAACGGCCAGTACGGGTTTTCCCTGCAACCAACGCCTGGTGCGCTGCACCCACAACCACGAGTACCCCAGCAACGTGGGCATTGCCATTAAGCAGAGCTGTAACCCCTATTTCTACCAGGTAATGCGGGCCGCCGTGCTGCGCGGCCGCTCCACCAACCGCTTCGAGGACGCCCGCCTGGGCCTGGGAGAGTGGCGTCGGCAGGTCATGAAGTTTGGCCTGGGCGAGAAGCTGGGGGTAGATATGTCGCAGGAAAAAAAAGGGCTGATTCCCTCGCCCGAGTTCTACGACAAGCGCAATGGCTTTCACCGCTGGAACTACCGCACGGTGTACTCGCTCAGCATTGGGCAGGGCGAAATCGGGATTACCGGCCTGCAGATGGCTAACGTGCTGGCTACCATTGCCAACCGGGGCTATTACTACACGCCTCACTTCGTAAAAAGCGTGGGCCAGGGCGGGCCGCTGCCGCAGTTCCGGGAGCGGCACACGGTAGGCGTGGATGCGCCGCACTTCGAGGCGCTGATTCCGGGCATGCAGGCGGTAGTGGATGGGCGCGGTGGCACGGGTAACCTGGCTTCGTTGGCCGAGTTTGGTATTTCAGTAGCCGGCAAAACCGGCACGGTACAAAATCCTCACGGCGACGACCACGCCACGTTTGCCGCCTTTGCCCCGGCCGAAGACCCCAAAATTGCCATTGCCGTCTTCATCGAAAATGCCGGCTTCGGCGGAACCTCCGCCGCACCAATGGCGGCCCTGATGATGGAGAAGTACCTGCGCGGCAACATTGCCCCCTGGCGCAAGCGCTGGGAGTACTGGCTGCAAGGCCCCGCCGAAAAGTTTGTAAGACGCCGTTAGGTTAATTAAAAACTGAGAATTAAAAATGTGGATGAAGCAGGATGATATAGTTCTTGCGAAAAGTTATGCGTTTGCGGTGCGGAGTGTGCGGTTATATAAACATCTGCGGCGGCAAGGCGAGGCACCTCCGTTGGCCGCGCAGATATTGCGCAGCGGAACCTCAGTGGGAGCCAATGTGGAAGAGGCAATAGGTGGTTTTTCGCGGCGCGATTTCATAGCGAAGTGCAGCGTTGCATACAAGGAGGCACGAGAAACTCACGTTTGGCTGCGCCTGCTGCGCGACACGGAGTGTTTGGAAGCGCGGCTGGCTGATTCCTTGCTGGAAGAAGCCGAAGAGTTGAAAAAGCTGCTAGCAGCATCATTCTCTCTTCCCGCCAAAATGCTAAACCAGAGCAGAAATAATTTTTAATTTTTAATTCTCAATTTTTAATTGAATTCCTCTCCCGCTCGCTACAGCCGCAGCATCGACTGGCCAACGGTCCTGCTTTACCTGTTGATGGTAGGCCTGGGCTGGCTGAACGTGTACGCGGCCAGCTACTCGCCCGATGCGCCGGCCAACCCGCTCAGCTCCCTGGGTTTTCAGGAATTAATGGCCTACGACTGGTTTAAGCAGATTTTGTGGGTAGCCACCGCCGTAGTGCTAATCGTTATTCTGCTGGTGGTTGATTATAAGGCCTACGACACGTTTGCGTTCGTGCTCTACGGGGGCATGATTCTGCTGCTCGTCATCACCCCATTTATTGCCCGGCCCATTGGGGGTTCCCGGTCGTGGCTGGAGCTGGGGCCCATGCGCCTGCAGCCGGCGGAGTTTGCTAAGTTCGTGACGGCCCTGGCGGCGTCACGCTACATGGCCAGCATCAATCTGCGCCAGCAAAACTTCCGCGACCAGCTGGTGCTGGCGGGCATCACCTTGTTGCCCCCGCTGCTTATCCTGGCGGCCAATGAAACCGGGCAGGCCTTGGTGTTCGCCGCGTTTTTGCTGGCGTATTTCCGGGAAGGCATGTCGCCGCTGATTCTGGTGATTCTGGCGGCCGGCGGGATTATTCTTATTCTGGCCCTGTTGGTACCCAAGCTGTGGCTGGTAGGCGCGTTTACCCTGGTGCTGGGCCTGCTGTTTGCCTTCAACTCCAGGCTATGGCGGCACCATCTGCCCTTGTCGCTCAGCGTATGGGTTGTGGTGATTGGCATGGTGTTCGGGGTTGATTTCTTTTTCAACAACGTGCTGCAAGCCCACCAGCGCAAGCGCATTGAAGTGCTCATCAACCCTTCCGCCGATCCGTTGGGGGTAGGCTGGAACGTCACGCAGTCGAAAATTGCCATTGGCTCGGGCGGCTTTGCCGGCAAAGGATTTTTGCAGGGCACCCAAACCAAGTTCGACTTCGTGCCCGCCCAAAGCACCGACTTTATTTTCTGTACTATTGGCGAGGAGTGGGGCTGGCTGGGTACCACGCTGGTGGTAGTGGTTTTTATGGCCTTGTTGATGCGCATTGTGTACGTGGCGGAGCGGCAGAAATCGGTGTTTGGGCGCACCTACGGCTACTGCGTAGCCAGTATCATCTTCTTTCACTTCTGCGTGAACATCGGCATGACGATTGGGCTGGCGCCGGTGGTGGGTATTCCGCTGCCCTTTTTCAGCTACGGCGGCTCCTCGCTCTGGTCGTTCACTACGCTGCTGTTCATTCTGCTGGCTATTGATGCCTACCGCAAGCAGGATCTGGAGCGGTATTAGGCCGCCGCGTTGCTTCCCCGCGCGGGCTATAGCAACTTGCACCCATGAACTACCCCGCCGCGGCTCCGCCTGTCCCTGTTTCCCACGTACCTAGGTGGGTGTGGGCGGGACTGGTGCTGCTGCATCTGGTAGCGCTGGGGTGGCAGCTGCGGCGGCAGCAACCGTATTTTCCTGATTCCGGCCGCTACGTGCAGGCCGCGCACAACCTGCGCACGCACGGCACTCTATACGCCGAATCATTGGCCGGGCCAGCCCTCAGGCCGCAGGAATTCACCATTCGGCCCCCGGCCTACCCCCTGCTACTGCTGCTAACGGGAGCAGACACTGCGGGGCGGCAGCCGCTGATTATGCTGCTGCTGCAAAATGGGTTAAGCCTGCTGAACCTGACGCTGGCGTTGCGCTGGCTGGCCAGCAGCAGGCTAAGCCCGCGCCAGTGGGGCCTGGTGCTGCTGCTGGCCGCTACCGCTCCGGCCCAGATTATTTACGCCAACGTGCTGATGAGCGAGCTGCTGCTGCAAACGGCGGTGGTGGTGCTGTGGCGGGCCCTGCTGGCATTTGGGCAGCCGGCCCGCCCTACCAGGGCCTTTGCGGTAGCCGCTCTGGCTACGGCGGCTGCGCTGCTCAGTAAGCCGGTGTTTTTTCCGGCGGCGGCTTTCCTGTTGGTGCTGGGCCTGGTTACGGGCTGGCGTCGGCAGCGGCCGGCCCTGGCGGTGTGGGGGGCGGTTCCCGTGCTGGTGGCATTGCTCTGGATGAGCCGCAACGAAGCACGGACGGGGTATTTTCACTTCTCCAGCATTACCGAAATTAATCTGTTGCGCTACAACGTGCGGGGCGTGCTGCAAGCCGCCGAAGGCCCGGCCGCGGCGGAAAACTTCGTGCGCAGTACCCTGGCGGAGAGTGAGCGTCTGCCCGCCTTCCGGGACCAGCAGCACTACGTTCAGCGGGCCGGAATGACCGTGCTGTGGCGCTACCCGTTGGCCTACGCGGGGCAGCACCTGCGCGGCATGCTCACTTTCTTTCTGGACCCTGGCCGGTTTGACCTGGTGTACTTTCTGGGCCTGCAAGATGCGGCGGGCCCGGGCTTGCTGCACCACCTGAATCAGCGGGGCTCCCCGGCCCTGTGGGAGTACCTGCGGCACCTGCCGCTGGGCCTGCTGGCCGGCTTGCTGCTGATACTGGCGGCCAACCTACTACGGCTGGTACTAGTGCTCCGGTTCCTGGCAAGCCGGAGCTATAGCCGGGTTTCCCGGTTGCTGCTGCTGGCCCTGGTAGGGTACGTTGCTTTCCTGACGGGGCCGCTGGGAGCGTCGCGCTTTGTGGTGCCGGTGCTGCCGTTGCTGCTGGCCGCCGCTGGGGCCGGGCTTACGGCTGGTCCGGCGTTTCGCTCAGCGGTGGGCGCTGCCTGGCAAAGCCTGCGCCCAGCCACTGGAACAGGGGATGATGGGTAAGAATCAGGGAGAAAGCCACGGCAAAAACCGGTGCCGCCAGGTAGCCCATCCGCCCCAGGTCGCCGGAAAGCAGCATGTGGATGGCTACAACAGCTAGCAGACTCAGGGCCGGCCAGCCCAGCGGCCTAAGCCAGACCGCCCGCGCCGCCCGGCCCCGCAGCCCAGCCAGCAGCACCAGGCTGAAAAACCCGAAGATGCTGAAGATTTCGCCGGCTCCTTTCACGGAGAACAGGCGGTGCAGGGAATAAAGCAGGTTTTCCGTGTGCGCCAGCGCGTTGTGCACACTCTCGGCCGCTGCTGCCCCAATGCGGGCATCAATCCAGCGCCGCAGGGCCAGCACCACCGCGCCGCTCAGCAGCAGCCAGCCAGCCTGGGCGGGCCAGCGCAGGGCCCGCTGCCCCCACCACAGCAGCCACGGCACCAGAAATACAAACGATTCTTTCGCGTGCGGCCCCAGCAGCAGTACGGCCACCAGCGCCGGGCCCGAGCCCTGGCGAACCGCGTAGAAGGCCAGGGCAAACACCAGCAGGTATAGGCTGTCGACCAGGGGTAGGCCGGCCGTGTACACGGCCCAGCGGCTCACCAGCACGGCGGCCACGGCCAGCGCCGCAGCCGGGGGCGAGGCCCCGTATAGCTGGCAGCTGCGGAACAGCACCAACCCAAACCCAGCCATCAGCAGGCAGTTTACCGCGTAAAACCCCAGCCGGAGCGGCCAGTCGGTGGTGGCGCGGTGGGGCCAGATGCGGGCGTACACTTTCTCCAGCGGCCAGGCTACGGACGCCGCGGCCCAGGGCACCAGCACCCGGTAGCGCCGCGTAATACTAACGCCCGCAAACTCGCCCCGGGCCACGCGCAGGTAGCTGCGCGTATCAAGGGAGTGGGAGAAATCGTAGTGCACGTACATGGTGTACGCCGGGCCCGCTACCAGCCCCAGCGCCAGCAGGTACACCAGCAGCCAGCGCGGCCAGCGGAGCGTTGGCAGGAAGGATGCAGGAGAGGGCATAGGGGCCATACAAAGCACTAAGCAGCGAAAATTTCGCCTTGGCAAGCCAGGCAAGATAAAGCAGTCCGGTAGCATAGCGGCCCCGAAAGCCGCGGCGGCCGACTGACGTACTGCCAGCCGGCCGCCGCGCTGCAAAGCGCCCCGACCCAAACGGCCCGCATTACCGGCCCGCCACGAGGCTACAGACTAAACTTCCGGTCGATGAGCTTCAGGAGCTTGTTGATGTGCTCTTCCTTGCGTACCCAGCCGTACTGAGCCTGCAGATTTTCCGTTACGTAGCGTTTGGCCGTGCTGGCGTCAGGCAGCGTGTCCAGGTGCTGAATAACGGTGTGATACTCCATATTTTCGCCATTGAACAGCTCATTGATAAAGCTAAAGCGCTGGTTGATGGAAATGGCCTCCCGCAACGACTCGACCCGTGGAGCCTTATCGGCCAGCGTGGCGGCACTCCGTTCCTGGCGCAGGGTCTCGCTCAGGCTGGGAGCGGCTGGCTGCTCGGCCTTTAACTTCTCATACAGCGGCACGGCGCTGCCCGCGGCTACCTCCGCCAAAGGCCGCCGTGCTTTGGTAAGAGCTTCCGGGGTAGGCGTGGGGCGGTTTGGGGCCGTCGGAGCGGTGGCTACCGGCGCCGGTTCCGGCTTGGGCGCTGTTGCTGGGGTAGGAGGCAGCGTAGGCGCTGCTGCTACGGGAGGGGTTGGTGCTGCCGGCGGGGTAGGGGCCGCCGGAGCCGCAACGGCAGGAGCATCTTCCTCAAGCAAATCCTTTTCCGAGAGAGGTAGCAGAACGTTGAACTGCTCCAGCACTTCCGCAACGGGCTGCAGCGTGGCAGCGGCGGCTTCCTCGTGCAGGCGGAAGCGGCTCAGCAGGTAGTCGCGCTCCTGCTCCTGGCCGGCCGGCAGCGCATCCAGAAAGGCCTCAAACAAGGGCTTGTTCAGGTCCAGGTAGCGCAGGCCTTCCCGCAGCTGCTCCGGTGTGTAGGTAGTGGCCTCGCCCAGCAGCTTCTGCGTGAATGTTTCGGACGGGGCCAGGGTTCCGGCCAGCGTATCGGCAATGGCCTGGGCCAGCAGGGGCTCGAACACGGGGCGGCTGAGCTTGATGCGCCGCGAGAGAATGTTCATGAACTGGGTCAGGGCCTGGCGCACGTCGGCATCCTCAAAATCGAAGTAGGAGCTGCGGAGCTTGGCCATTTCCGCCGTCCATTTACCTAGTAACTGCTGCAGCACAAACAGGTTTACCTGCCGGATGGGAGTGAAGCGCAGCACGGCCGGTCCGTCGAGCGTAGCCGTGGGGCGGGCCCCGAAGTGCTGGTCGCAGAGCAGCGAGGCCAGCAGGCGGCCGTATTGTTCACGCTTGGCGTGGCTATATTTGGTCTTCATGAAAAGCCTGATTCAACGGGCAATTTAGGGAAAGATGCCCACTCTACTTGTGCAAAATCTGCCCGGCGGGGCCATTGCCGTACCGCCCGGCGCTACCTTGCTGGCCGCTATTCAGGCCGCCGGCCACGACTGGCTGCACGCCTGCGGTGCCCGGGGCCGCTGCACCACCTGCCGGGTGCAGGTGGTCCGGGGCCTTGAGCTGCTAACGCCGCCCACCGGGCCGGAGTTGCGCTACCAGGCCGCGGGCCGGCTGCTCCCAACCGAGCGCCTCACCTGCCAGACCCATCTGCCCGCGGGCGAGGTAGTAGGCCGGGTGCCCGATGCCACCAAGCTCCCGCACATTCCGTATTCTGAGTGAAACGGGGCGGTTCCGTTACCGGGGCAGCCAGTTGCGCGGGAGCTGGCGCCGCCGCTAGCCCCAGAAAAATGCGCAGCGCCCCGGCCAAGGTATGGCGCACAGTATAAGCAGGTAAGCCATCCGAACTGCGGCGGGGCGCGCTAAAGGGGAGGCCCACGGGTTGCTGGTATCCGGAAGCAAACGCGTAATTTCGGTAATTGGCTTACTGCCCGGCCCGTTTGCCGACGTATTCGCTCACCTTCTTATTTTCTCCTCCTGTGTTTATCGAACCCCGCGTCGGTACCGGTCGTGATAGTGCCCGTCGGGGCTGGATTGAAGTCGTGTGCGGCTCCATGTTTTCGGGCAAAACGGAAGAGCTGATCCGGCGCCTGAACCGGGCCAAAATTGCCCGGCAGCGGGTTGAAATCTTTAAGCCCGCCCTCGACACCCGCTACCACGCCGAGGATGTTGTCTCGCACAACCAGAACAGCATCCGCTCCACGCCCGTGCCCGTGGCCCAGGAAATGCTGCTGCTGGCCGCCGGCTGCGACGTAGTGGGGGTGGACGAGGCCCAGTTCTTCGACGAGTCCTTGGTGGATGTATGCGTGCAACTGGCCAACCGCGGCACTCGCGTGATTGTGGCCGGCCTCGATATGGACTACATGGGCCAGCCCTTCGGTCCCATGCCGGCCCTGATGGCCGTGGCCGAATTTGTGACCAAAGTACACGCCATTTGCGTGTGCTGCGGCGAGCTGGCATCGTACTCATTTCGGGTAACGGCGGCGGAAAGCAAGATTCTGCTCGGCGAAACCGACGCCTACGAAGCCCGCTGCCGCTACTGCTTTCAGGAAGGCATGCGCGAGAAAGCCGCTGAAACCACCAGCCAGGCCGAGCTGAAGTAAGCAGCAGGTCGGTAGCTGCCGCCGTACGAAAGCCGGGCCGGGGGCGTTATCTTGCCACTGCGCCCCGTGTGCGCCCTACTTCTTTGCCGATGACTTTTGTGCTACGCCTGCGCCGGGGGGCTACCCTCGCGGCTTTTTTCCTGTCTGCTCTAGCAACAACGACAACTGCCCGGGCCCAATCTGCGGCTGGCTACGGCGACTGGCAGCTGCATTTGCCCACGAACCGGGCTAAGGCCTTGGCTGAGGTAGGCGACCGGGTGTACGTGGCGGCCGAGGATGCCTTCTTCTACTTTGACAAGAGCCTGAACACGACCCGGCTCCTCTCGCGGCGCGACGGCCTGCACGATGTGGGGGTGAACACGCTGGCTTACGACTCGGTGAGCCGGCAGGTGGTGGTGGCTTACCGCAACGCCAACCTGGATATTCTGCGCCTGCAGGATGGGGCCGTGCTGAACCTCAGCGACATTGTGCGCAAGGAGCTCAGTGGCACCAAAACCATCAACCACATTCACATCAGCGGCAAAACGGCCTACCTGGCCTGCAGCTTCGGGATTGTAACGCTGGACCTGACCCGGCTGGAAATCCGGGATACGTACACCAACATCGGGCCCGGCGGTACGGTGGTGCGGGTGTACGCTACTGCCGTGGCGGGCAACCAGCTGTTTGCGGCTACCTCCAATGGCCTGATGCGGGCCCCGCTCACGGGCAACCTGCTCGACTACCGGGCCTGGACGACGGACCTGCCCACGCGTGGCACCGACTCCTTTAGGACCCTGGCTGTGCAAGCCAGCTACGTAGTGGCCGGCAGCAACGGCGACCAGCTGTACCGCTACTCCGTGGCCGCGCCTGTCGCGGGCTGGCAGCCCGTGGGCAGCCCGCTGCGGGGGCTGGAGTTCCGGGCCCTAACCCCGTCCCGCGCGGGGCTGCTGGTGATGAGTAATGCAGGCCTGGCGGTGCTGAACCCGGCCACCGGCGCGGTGGGTAACACGCTGCGCCCGGCGCTGCTGCAGGATGGGCGGGCGGCTTTTCGCTCCCGGGAAGGAAGCTTTTTCCTGGCCGATTTCGCCAACGGGCTGCTGAAAACTACCAACGGGCAGCAGGCCGAGCAGTTTATCACCAATGCACCGGCCCAGGCTCAGGCTTTCAGCGTGCTGGCCGATGCCCGCATCAATACCGTGGACGTTTTCAGCGGCGGCTACACCGACCGGTATGTGCAGCGAGAATTTCGACAGGGCTTTTTTGAGTATAAAAACGGGCAGTGGACCAATATTACCAGCGGTACGCTGCCCTCGGCCGCGCAGTACCCCAACCCCAAAGATCTGACCCGGGGTACCCGCACCCCCGACGGTACCCTCTACGTGGCCAGCTACGGCAACGGGCTGCTGGAGTGGAAGGGGCCCGGCGAATTTCGGTTGTTCAATCCGACGTCAGGCCTGCCCAACCCGCTGCGTAGCGCCATTGCCAACCCTGATTTCACGCGGGTAACCGACGTAACTACCGATGCGACGGGCCGGGTGTGGGTCGTCAACCGGCACCAGGTAGCCGGCCAGTCGGGCCTGTTCGTGTTCGAGCCGGCCGCTACGGCCTGGACCGTTATTCCCTACTTCGAAGGAAGCGAAAACCTCGACCGGCTGGCCCTGGACGACGCCGGGGTGGCCTGGGTGTCGAGGGCGCGGGCCGGGGGCAGCAGCCTGGGCATCATTGCCCACGATCCGGCCACGGGCAGCACCCGCTACTTTGGCGAAACCGATGGGCTGCCCAGCGCCGAGATATACGACCTGGTGAAGGATCGGCAGGGCTACATCTGGGCCGCAACCCTAAAGGGCCCCGCCGTTTTTACCGACCTGGGCGGCACCTTCAACTCCTCCGAGCCCCTGGGTTTTACTACCCCTATTGTGCGGCGCGGGCCTGGTTCTGGCTTCGCGGCCTTGTTTAATGAAGCCGTGCGGGCTGTTGCCGTGGATGGGGGCAACCGCAAGTGGTTTGCCACTGACCGCGGCCTGTGGCTGTTCAACCCCGATGGCGACGAGGCCCTGGAGCATTTCACTACCGAAAACAGCCCCCTGCCTTCCGACCGGATTGTGGATGTGGAGGTGAACGATAAAACCGGCGAGGTCTTCGTGGTGACGGATGCGGGCGTGGTATCCTACCGGGGTAGCGCCACCGTAACGGAAGGCAAACCCAGCTGCGCCAGCGTGTTCCCCAACCCCGTGCGCACCGATTTCAGCGGGCAGGTGGGCATTGCGGGGCTGGCCAATAATGCCATGGTCAAAATCACGGATGTAACCGGCCGGCTGGTGTACCAAACCCGCGCCAACGGCGGCACCGTCACCTGGAACCTCGCTGATTATAACGGCCGCCGGGTGCAGTCGGGGGTGTACCTGGTGCTCTCGTCGGATGCCGATGGCAAGAACGGCTGCATCAGCAAAGTAGCGGTAGTGGAGCGCTAAGGCCCTGATGAAGGACGCAATTTTAGCCCGACGAAAGGAGCCAATTTACCGGTTTGCGTTGTTCTTACTTGCCCGGTCTGGCGGGTGGCATCCGGCCTGCGGCTGGCACCTGGGGTAGCCCGGCCGCGCCGCCCGCCGGTTGGTCCTGTACTCTTTACTAGCTCATTTCTTCATGCTAATCAAAACCCGCGGCATTGTGCTGAATTACATGCGCTACCGCGAAACCAGCATTATCGCGCGCATCTATACCGAGCAGCTAGGGCTGCAGAGCTACGTGGTAAACGGGGTCCGGAAGGCCAAGCCGCCGGGCCGCATTGCCTTGTTTCAGCCCCTTACCTTACTCGATCTGGTGGCGTACACTTCCCGCAGCGGTGGGCTCACGCGGCTCTCGGAATACCGTTGCGCCGAGCCGTTCCGGACCCTACCTTACGATGTGCGCAAGAGCAGCGTCGCGTTGTTTCTGTCCGAAATTACCGGCCGCGTGCTGCAGGAAGAGGAAAAGAACGAGCCCCTGTTCGGGTTTCTGCACGATTCCATTCTGGCCTTTGACCGCCAGCAAGAAGGCTTCGAGAACTTTGCCCTGGTGTTTTTGCTGGGCCTGAGCCAGTATTTGGGCTTCGGGCCCGAAACCGGGGAGCAGATTACCTCGCAGGTAGCCTTTGCCGCCGCCGCCACCATTGGGCCCGGTAGCACCGGACCCGTAGCCCTGCGCTTTCAGGAGTTTGAAGAGCATTTCGATGCGTTGCTGCGCGACCCCGGGGCCGCCACCATTCCCAACGGGCGGGTGCGCCGGGAACTGCTGGACGTGCTGATTCGCTACTACCAGCTGCACGTGGAGCACCTCGGCGACGTCCGCTCCCTGGCCGTACTGTCGGAAGTGCTGGCGGAGTTGTAGCCCTGTGTTGCTCTCTGCCGTTCTTCGGCCCAATGGCGTCAGCCGTTCAGCTGGTTGCTACCCGCGCCGCGTGGGCTGCCAGAGTGGCTTCCGCCTACCCCCTGGTATCTACTCAACCCCTCCCCGCGCCAAGCCCCACCGAGATTGGTTTGCCCGGTTTCGGTAGGGCTTGGCGCGGGGAGGTAGTGGGCTCTGGCGGGGCCAGAATCACGGATGGCGGGCAAAGCTGACTGGCCTTATTTCACCCCAACCAGCTCTACGTTAAAGCGAAGGACAGCATTGGGCGGGATGTCGGCGCCGGCGCCGCGCGGCCCGTAGGCCAGGCCCGAGGGAATCAGCAGAATGGCTTTGCTACCCTTGTTGAGCGCGGCAATGCCCTGGTCCCAGCCCGGAATAACCTGGCCCGTACCCAGCGCGAATTCGATGGGCTGGTTGCCGTTTCGCTCGGAGGAATCAAATACTTTGCCGTTGAGCAGCAACCCCTTGTAGAGCACCGAAACCGTCTGGCCCTTTTTGGGCTTGAGGCCGGTGCTGGCTTTAGTAACCACGTAATACACCCCGCCGGGCGTTTTCAGGGCCTTTAGCTTGTTTTGCTTCAGGTAGGCCTGAATGCGGGCGTCGTCCTTGAGGGCTTGCTGGGCAGCTTGTTTTTTGGCTTGCTCCTGGGCCAGCTGCGCCTGCTGTTGCACTTCCTGCAGGGCTTCGGCTTCCGTCTGCACCTTTTCAGCCTTGGCCAGCACCGTGAGGGTAGGGCCGGCCCGGCGGATAAACGGCGGCACCGGCTGCCGGAACGACTTGGCAAATACCGTATCCACGTTCAGGCGAAAGACACCCGAGTCGCCGGGCTGCAGCAACGACAGGGCTTCTTCTACGCTACCGCCCTGCTGGCGCCGAAGCGTATCCAGGGGCACCCGCACGGGCTGGCCGCCGCCCTGGCGGCGGGAGTGCATCAGCACCGAGTCGGTAGCGGTGCGGAACTCCAGGTGCAGGCTCAGGATGCGGCCCACGCGGGTGGAGTACGCAGGGTCGCCGGTGGGGGGTAGGGCCGGCCGCAGCACGTAGCGCCCATTTTCGCGCCGGTAAATGCGGTATTCCAGCCCGGAGCGTAACCGGTTGAACGGGGTAGGCTCGCCCTGGAAGCCCATCAGGAACGTGCTGCCCAGCAGGGCCAGAAGTGAAAGGCGGTAACGAAACGGAAGGAGCAGCATAGCAAGGAAAAGAGCAAATCAGAAAGCCAAGTTAGCCCGGATTTATGGCACCAGCCGAAACAGTTGCCGCAGCCGGCGGGCAGCCGTTAAAAACAAGCCGGCCCACTGGCGGGAAACCAGTGGGCCGGCAGTTATTTTATTTTCAGCACTTCCAGCTCGAATACCAAGTCAGCATTGGGCGGAATCAGGTAGCGTTGCTCATCGTCGGGGTCGGGGCGCCCCTCGGGGCCGTAGCCCAGCGCGGCCGGAATCCAGACGCGGGCCCGGCTGCCCTGGGGTAGCAGCAGCAGCACCTCGTCCCACCCTTTTACTACCTCGCCCCGGCCAGCCCGGACTTTCAGCGGTCCGCCTTGCCTGACCGATGCGTCGAAAATACGCCCATTGCCCAGGAAACCGGTGTAGTGCACCAGCACTTTATCGCCGGGACGGGGCGTAGGGCCCGTGCCGGGTTGCCGAATCAGGTAGCGCAGGCCGGAGGGAGTAGTAATGGCTTGCGCCAGTAGGGTGTCGGCCGTGGGCACGGCCACGGGCAGAATCTGCTGCGCCTGCCCAACCAGAGGCACAGCGCCCAGGCTTAACACCAGGCTGCCGGCCCCTACCAGCCACCTGCCGCGCTGCTTACTGCACATCCAGAATCTCCATGTCGAAGAGCAGAGGCGTATTGGGCGGAATAACTGCCGAGCCCGCGGCCCCGTACGCCAGGTACGAAGGAATAATCACCTTTTTCCGGTCGCCTTTGCGCATTTCCAGCGTGGCCGTGTTCCAGCCTGAAATAGTTCCCGTCTGGCCGTTCACAAAGCCAAAGCAGCCGCAGGTAGTGCGGTTGTCGCTGGAGGCCTCAAACACCAGCCCCTCATTGTCTTTGCCAATAAAGCTGCCAATGTACTTGGTGGTTACTTTGTTGCCGGCTTTAATAAGTGGGTTGCTGGTGGGGCCTTCCGTTACGGGTATCAGGTATATGCCCGAGGTAAGACGGGTATAGTTCGTGATGCTGTTGCGGGTGAGGTAGTCCTGAATAAGAACATCATCGTTCTTTTTCTGCTCCTCTTCCAGCTGCCGCGTCCGCTTGATATAGTCCGGCTCCGTGTTGCAGCTGGTCAGGGCCGGCACGGTAGCAAGCGGCAACACCAGAAAAGAAAGGGCCAGCGCAAACTTCTTCATGGGGGTAAACGCAAAGGGTAACCGGAGGTCACAAAAAACCTTCCGAAGATGGAAACTTATTTAATGTCCGCTGCTTCCACGTCGAAGCGCAAAACAGAGTTAGCCGGAATGGTGCTGACAGCCCGGCTGCCGTAAGCCAGACCCGAGGGAATCAGCAGGATGGCTTTGCTACCCTTGTTGAGCAGCAGAAATCCTTCGTCCCAGCCGGCAATTACCTGGCCGGCCCCCACCGTAAAGGAGAAAGGGTTGGCGGCGTTGGCATTGCTGTCAAACACTTTCCCATCGAGAGTAGTGCCCGTGTAGCGGGCTGATACTGTCTGGTTTTTCTTAGCGTTGTCGCCGGTGCCGGGCTTGGTAATGGCCACGTACAAGCCGGAGGGCTGGCGCTGGAAACCCGTCAGGTTGTTGGCCGCAATGTAGGCCTGAATGCTGGCCTCGTCGCGGGCCGGAATATCAATAACGTCCACCACTTCCACGTCGTAGCGGATGATGGCGTGCGGGGGTACCACGTTGCTGCTCAAAGAGCCATAGGCCAGGGGTGAGGGCACCAGGAAGGTCGCCTTAGCCCCCTTATTCAGCAAGGCAAAGCCCTCATCCCAGCCCGCATTCTTGCCCTTGCCCAGTACGAATTCAAAGCTGCCCAGCGTAGTCATGTTCGACTCGAAGACGGTGCCGTCGAGCAGCGTGGCTTTGTAGCGGGTAAGCACCACTTGGTCTGTTTTGGCCAGGGCGCCGGTGCCGGGCTGGGTAATGTTCACGTAGAGGCCCGAGGCCTGACGCTGGAAGCCCGTAAGCTTGTTATCAGTAATGTAGGATTGAATGGTGGCTTCGTCGCGGGCGGCGTAGTCCGTGTTGTCTTCCTCGGTTTTTTCGCAGGCCGACAGCGCCACCGCAAGGAAGCCGAGCAGGAATACCGGAAGCCAGGCGGCCGCCCGGAAGCGGAGAAGAAATGTGCGCATACTTACAAAAGAAAAGGCAGTTTACGGATAAGAGCAAAAAGCCCCCGACCCGGTTGCACCGGACCGGGGGCTTTTCTGGTAGATGCGCTAGGGTAAACTATTTACCCTGCTGCTGGCGCTGCAGCTCCTCCAGCTGGCGCTGGATGTCCGCGGCGTTGGGCTGCTGGCTGGCGGGGGCCGGCGGGGCGTTTTTCACGTCCACCAGCTCCACGTCGAAGCGCAGAATGGCATCGGCCGGAATGTCGGCGCCGGCGCCGCGCTGCCCGTAGGCCAGCGACGAAGGTACCAGCAGGAAGCCTTTCGCACCCTTCGCGAACTGCGCAATGCCCACATCCCAGCCCGGAATTACCTGGCCCTGGCCCAGCACAAAGTCGAAGGGCTTATTGCCCATCTTTTCTGACGAGTCGAACACTTTGCCGTTTTTCAGCAAGGAACCCTTGTAGAGTACCGATACCAGCTGGCCGGCTTTGGGCTTGGCGCCCGTGCCGGGGATAGTCACGGCGTAGTACACACCCGAGGTGTCTTTCTGAACCGTCAGGTTATTTTTCTTGATGTAGGCCTGCAGCTCCACATCATCGGTTTTGATTTGCTGCTTGGCGTGGGCCTGCATTTTCTGGGGCAGCTCGGCCTGCATTTTCTGCACGTCGGCCATGGCCTCCTCGCGCGTCTGCACCTTATCCACCTTCACGAACATGGTCATGGTGGCGCCGGCCTTCTTCATGAACGGCGGCACCGGCTGGCGGAACGACTTGGCAAAAATGCTGTCCACGTTGAAGCGGAACACGGCCGAGTCGCCGGGCTGCAACAGGCTGATGGCTTCTTCCAGGCCGCCGCGCTGCTCCTTCCGCACCGAGTCCAGGGGCACGCGTACGGGATAGCCGAACTGTTGCTTGCGCGAGTTGAACAGGATGGAATCCTTGGCCGTGCGGTACTCCACGTGCAGGGCCATGATTTTGCCCACCCGGTCTTTGTAGGTGGCATCTCCTTCGGCGCCTACTTCGCGGGAGTCATACTTACCGCCGCCGGTGCTTTTGAAAACCTGGTATTCAATCCCCGATTTGGTCTTGCTGAAATCACCGCCTTTGTTGCAGGAGGCGAGGCCCAGAACGCCGGCAGCAAGGGCCAGGCTCAGGAAGTTGCGTTGAAGGAACATGAAAGGGTTTAGCGTTATGACGGAATGAGGGCCCAAGTTACACTGAATTATGCCGACGGCGGCGCGGCGGCCAGCGGGGCCGTCACCAACTTCGTCTGGTAATCGGGCAGCAGGCTCAGGAAGCGGTCCACGGTAGCCTGCAGCGGCTCATGGCTGATGCCGCCGGCGGCGTTGTGATGCCCGCCCCCGTTGAAGTGTCGGCGCGAAAACTCACTGACCGAGAAGTCGCCCACTGAGCGGAAGGAAATCTTCACGGCCTGGGTGCGGTCAATGAGGATGGCGGCAAACACGATGCCTTCGATGCTGAGGGCGAAATTGACAAGACCTTCCGTGTCGCCGGTTTTCGAGTGGTACTGGCGCAGCTCGTCGGCCGTAATGGCAATATAGGCCGTATTATACTCGCGCAGCACCGTCAGCTTGTCCTTCAGCACGAAGCCCAGGAAACGCAGGCGTTCCTCGGAGTGGGAGTCGTAGATGCGGCGGTGCACGTCGGAGAGGTTGATGCCGGCGTTGAGCAGCTCGGCAATAATGAGGTGCACGTTGCGCGAGGTGCTGGGGTGACGGAACGAGCCCGTATCCGTCATGATGCCCGCGTAGAGGCACTCCCCGATGCCCGTATCAATCAGGTCCTGGTCGCCTAGGTCGCGGATAACTTCAAAAACCAGCTCGGCAGTAGCGGCGGCTTTGGAGTTGGAGTAGTCGAGGTCGGCAAACTGCTCCGGCTCCTGGTGGTGGTCGATGAGGACTTTGGTGCCGGGGGCCTGCCGGATGTACTCGCCCAGCTCGTTGATGCGGCCCAGGCAGGAGAAATCAAGGCAGAACAGTACCTCCGCCGTCCCGATGATTTCACGGACCTGCGCGTCGTTTTCCGTGGGCTCATATACCACTACCTCCTCATTGCCGGGCATCCAGGCCAGGAAGTTGGGGTAGTCCGAGGGCGTAACCACCGTGACGGAGTGGCCCTTCTTGCGCAGGTAGCCGGCCAGGCCCAGCGACGAGCCCAGCGCGTCAGCATCGGGCTTGTGGTGAGTGGTAATGAAAATCTGTCGGGGGTGCGCCAGCAGCTCCTTCAGCTCAGATATTGTGGACATTGCCTACGGGGTAGGTGACTGAATTTCGGTCGATTAGGCCGCGTACAAAGGCGGCAAAAGTCGTAAATATTCTGGGTTCCAACAAAACCCCGGGAGGAAAGGTGCGTTTAAGGCGCTCGTTGCCCGGGGTAGATTAGCAAGACACTTTTGGGTAATCCTTCAGTTCCACCTCGCAATGCCGGCTAAACCCGCTACTTTTGCGCCCGCAAACTCCGGGTTGCCTTTCACGCAGTATTCCATTTCAACCCCAACCATACGACAGCCCCATGGCCACGAACCGCACGTTCACGATGATTAAGCCCGACGCAACCCAGGAAAACCACATCGGTGGTATCCTGAGCATGATTGAAGAGGGCGGCTTCCGCATCGTAAGCCTGAAAAAAGTACTGCTGACCCCCGAGCGCGCCGGCCAGTTCTACGAAGTACACAAGGAGCGCCCCTTCTACCAGGACCTGGTGAAGTACATGTCGTCGGGTCCCATTGTGGCGGCTATTCTGGAGAAGGACAACGCCGTAGCTGACTTCCGTACCCTGATTGGCGCCACCAACCCTGCCCAGGCCGCCGAAGGCACCATCCGGAAGAAGTATGCCAAGAGCATTGAAGCCAACGCCGTACACGGCTCCGACTCCGACGAAAACGCTCAGATTGAAGGCAACTTCTTCTTCACCGCCGACGAACAGTTCTAAGTCAGCGGCTTAGGTAGAGAGGCTTGCTTCCTACCCGAAGCCCAGAGCATTTAGAAACCCGCATTGCAGCCGCGCAGTGCGGGTTTTTTTGTGTACTCAAAACAGACTGTTTATAGACTTATTATATACTACTGGCATACTATGGGCCGCCTTTTAGTGGGCAAGGACAAGTCGGGTTAGTATCAGAGGCTTGCGAAGTATAGAACTGCGTGTCGGACCCAAAGAACCGCTGGTCGGCCTGCCTGAGCAGACCAGCCAGCGGTTCAGGCCGGAGGCGGGGGTAGGCGCGGCCGGTACGCTATGCCTGCTCCACGCTCAGCAACGGCTCGTGGGCCGTTTCCTCTACATCCTGCGGATTATGCTTGTGCTTGAATAGGATGACGAACAGCACGGCAATCACCAGGGCGTAGGCCGCAAACGTCAGCCAGATGCTTTGCCAATCTTTGGTTACGCCATCAGGAGCAGTGAAATACTTCTCGATGACAATGCCACTGACCGAGCTGCCCAGTACAGCCCCGAAGCCGTTGGTCATCATCATAAACAAGCCTTGCGCGCTGGCCCGGATGGAGGAAGCCGTCTGAGTTTCCACGAACAACGAGCCGGAGATATTAAAGAAATCGAAGGCCATGCCGTACACAATGCACGACAGAATGATCAGGGTAATGCCAGGGAAATCGGGGGTGCCGTACGCCAGCAGGCCAAAGCGCAGCACCCAGGCAATCATACTGAACAGCATTACCTGCTTGATGCCGAAACGGCGCAGGAAGAACGGAATAGCCAAGATGAACAGCGTCTCGGAAATCTGAGAGATGGACATGATAACGGCCGGGTGCTTTACGGCAAACGTGTTCTGGTAGGCAGGCACCTTGTCGAAATCATGCAGGAAGGTGTCGCCGTAGGCGTTGGTGAGCTGCAGGGCGGCGCCCAGCAGCAGGGCAAACAGGAAAAAGGTAAGCATCTTCGGGTCGCGCAGCAGCGCGAACGACTTCAGCCCGAATGCATCAACCAAAGAGCGGCTAGCCGTGCCCTTGGAGGGTGGGGGACAGGCGGGCAGCGTGAACGAATACACCCCGAGAGCAAAAGCCGCGGCCGCCGCTACATAAAACTGATTAGCCGATTTTTCAAAGTCCAGGCCGCTTACCGTCCACATGGCCGCAATGAAGCCGATGGTGCCCCACACCCGAATAGGGGGGTAGTCTTTCACCACATCCAGGCCTTCGCGCTTCAGTACCGAGTAAGAAACGGCAATGCTCAGGGCCAGCGTGGGCATATAGAAAATCATAGCTAGCTGCATCACCCAGAACATAGTGCCGGGGTCCGTAACCAGCGGAACCGTGCACAGTACCGCCCCGCCCAGGATGTGCAGCAGGCCGTAGAGTTTCTCGGCATTAAACCACTTATCGGCCACAATCCCCATGAGCGAGGGCATGAAGATGGAAGCAATGCCCATGGTGGAAAAAATAGCCCCGAATTGAGCCCCCGACCATTGCTTTGTCTGAAACCAATACGCGCCAATGGTAATCAGCCACGAGCCCCAGATAAAAAACTGTAAAAAGCTCAGAATAATGAGACGCAGCTTGGTACTCATGCAACTACGGTTGAGAAGAAGAGGGGGGAACACAATTTTGATCCTAAAGATACAAGAAATCTGTCCTGTGAAAATTCGCCCGGAAACCAAAGTTGTTCCTCCAGAAAGCGCATCGGTGCGCCTGCGGCAATAGCTCGTTCTATGAACCGGGCTGCTGAGAAGTTTGAAAAAGGACGTTCTCTCACCCCAACTCCACCCTTGAGCACTGCTCCTGGTCAAGCTAGCAGACACAACCCAGCTCCTACCCATAGAGTGCGCGCCGCAGTGGGCAGGAGCCGGGTTGTGTCTGCTAGCGGGGGAGTAGCTATATTTGAGGTGCAACTTAGTTGAGCTGAGCGGTGAACAAGAACAATCAGCCTCAAGGATACTGTAGAGCTACTATTTCGTGGTTAATTTCTACCCCAACACGCCCGTCACCGTCGCCGGCCTACGCATTGTTTTCATTAGCTCCTGTGATGGCAGCTGGGGCGGCAGTGAGGAATTATGGGCTGGTACTGCCTTGTGGCTGGCAAAAGCCGGGCATAGCATTCATGCCTTCAAAACCAACGTAGATGAGTGCCAGCCACGAATTGCGGAGCTACGAGCCGCGGGTTGCCGTGTTATCGAGTTAGATAAGGCTCCTCCCTTAGTTAACCGCATAACGAACCGGCTGCTGCCTAATAAATGGCACTACACTCGGCAAAAGAACAGCCGGGAGCTGCTGTTCAGGCACCTGCAGCGCCTGCGGCCCCACGTAGTGGTAGTGTCGCAGGGGTCGAACTACGACGGTATTGCATTTGCCGATGTATCTCGTCGGCTATGCATTCCTTATGTACTGGTAGCGCAGAAGGCCACCAACTCGCGGGCCCCTGATGCACTGGAGCGTGACTTGGCGCAGGAGGTATATCGGCAGGCCCGGCGGAGCTACTTTGTGTCGCAGCATAACCTAGAGCTAACCCAGCTTCAGCTGGGCATGCCGTTACCAGCGGCAGAGGTAATCAGAAACCCGTACAACGTTGCCTTCGACGGGGCACTGCCCTGGCCGGTAGCGGCAGATGGAGTGTTGCGCCTGGCGTGCGTGGCTCGCTTGTTTTTATCCGACAAAGGCCAGGACATTCTGCTCCAGACGTTGGCCCAGGCGAAGTGGCGCCAACGCCCCCTCACGCTTACTTTATACGGTGCTGGCCCCGATGAAGCGGCACTTCGGGGGATGGTAAACTTTCTGGGCCTGCAGAAGCAGGTGCATTTTGGCGGTCATGTATCCCACACCCAGGTTGAGCAGATATGGCGCACCCACCATGCCCTGGTGTTACCTTCGCGCTACGAAGGCCTGCCACTGGCTTTAGTGGAGGCAATGTTAGCGGGGCGGCCTGCTATTGCGGCTGACGCCGGTGGTATAGCGGAGCTACTGACGGACGGAGCAACCGGGTTTTTAGCGGCTGGGCTTACGGTAAAAGCGCTGGACGAGGCCTTGGAGAAGGCCTGGGCTGCCCGGGCTGATTGGCCCGTGGTAGGGGCAGAGGCGGCGCGACAGGCGCGGGCCGCTGTACCGGCCAACGCCCTGGAAGCATTTGCCGGTAAGCTGCTTAATGCAGTGTACGAAGCCCAGCTTGTGCCGAAACAGGCGGCAGCCCTTTCGTATCAGAATAGTCTGTCGCTAGTACAGCCGGTCTAGGGTTTTGCGGGCCGTTAAGGCGCCGGCCCAGCCCAGGTATTTTGCGGTTTGCCAAAAACAACGGCCGAATAGCAGAAGGTGCAAGCCAAGCACCAGTAGGTCTGAGGTGTGCTGACTGCTTAGCACCAGCAAAAGTCCGAGGGGGTAAAACACCTCGTAGTACTCATTAAGCAACACCCGCGCCCCCGGCTCCAGCACTTGAGCCCGGTTGCCCCACAGGCGCCACTTGAAGCCTTCCAGCAGCAGATAGGGTAGTAAAAATAATGCTGGCCAGAGCTGCTGATTTAGTACCAGCAGGAGACTAAAGCTCACTACCTCTACCGGAAAAATAACTGCCTGACCTATTCGGCGGGTGAATTGTGGACCTCGCACCCGCACCCAGGTATATACGCCAGCCTTGGCGTCGGCCTCCACATCATCCAGCTGATGCAGCAGAATATTGCGGATGCCGCAAGCCCAGGCCCAGGTCCCTAACGCTACGTACCACAAGATGGGTAAGGTATGACCGGTCCAGGCTGCCGCCAACGAGGCGGTAAGCAGCTGAGGAAACAGGTGAGAGCCGGAAGCATCGGCCAGCACACCCAAAAGCCCCCGGTTTTTGACCCGGATGGGAGGTAGGGAGTATAAGGAAAAAGCTACCCACGACCCCAAGTACAGCAAGCTGCTGACAGGGTTCCGGTGCCAGAAGTAAACGCCCATGCCCAAACCCGCCAACAGGCATCCCAAAATCAGCAGGGTCGGAAAAACTTTTGACCTGTCGGCCATATGATTGTACTTCCCGCCCAGGCGGTCATCGTCGAGGTCGGTCCAGTCGTTGATTACGCTAACATAGATGGCGCCCACTACCAGGGCACCCAGCAGCAGCAGCAGCCGGGGAACCAACGGCCAGACGGGAGCGTGAGCAAAGCAGGCCGTTGCGTAGAAAGTAGCTAGAACAGGCGAAAACTTATAGCTCCACCACGAATGCACCCGAGTAATCTGAACTAATTTACTGCCTAACGTTGGGGCGTAAGCAGACGCTGTTTGTGACATGAAAGGCCGTCCGCCATCAAGCAGACGTTATTAACTGGATGAATAGTAGGATTCTTGTAGTTCAAATATAAGACAGAAATACAGTTTTATAACTTTTTTAATATTAACTACCGACTGACCTGAAGCCGGGAAAGCAAATGGTACCTTGCAGGCTAAAAGAGATTAAAGCTTATCTACGTGCTGAACGCAACACGCAATCAGGAGAAAAACGCGGACCTCGCAGCTGGGCTGGTGCCCACGGTAGCCCCCGATAAAAAACAGTTGGAGCAAGCTATTGAGCTTGCCCTGAGCTATTTACATCAGCATCAGTTTCCGGAAGGACAATTTGCATCGTACTGCGCTGGCGACGGGCCCATGCAGGGCTGGATTTCCACGGATAGCACCCTGTTTCCGACGGCCCTGATTGCGCACTGCTTATTGCACGTAGCAGAACATCCGCTGGCCGATCAGATGCTAAGCCGGACAACTTTGTTTCTGCGAAACCAAATGAACTTTGGGGGCTTATGGAACCACTTCACGACCACGCATCGGCTGCGGCATCTGTGCCCGCTTGATTTGGACGACACCGCCTGTATATCAGCAATACTGCGGGCCCGCGGAATTGACTGCCCGGTACCAACGAACGTGCCCCTGTTTTTGATGAACCGGAACCGGCAGGGCTTGTTCTATTCGTGGTTTATTATGCGGCTGCGCTGGATACCGAGCCGAACCTTCTGGCGGGTAACCGCGCGCGAATTGCTTCACCCTATCCAGAGCATACTGTTTTGGCGGTCAGTGGAGGCCAGCCGCAACGATGTTGATGGGGTAGTAAATGCCAACGTGCTCTACTACCTGGGAGATATTCCAGAAACTCAGCCGGTAATTACCTTCCTACTGCGCATCATTGCTGAGCAACGGGAAGGCAACTGCGACCTGTGGTACCGGGACCCCCTCTTCGTGTACTACTCCTTTACCCGGTGTTATTACTCGGGTATTACAAAGCTGGAGCCCCTGCGCCAGCCCATCATTGACCGGATTCTGGCCCAGGCTAAGCCCGACGGCCGTTTGGGAGAAACGCTGGTTGACACGGCCTGGGCCGTGTGTAGCTTACTGAACCTGGGGTGTCAGCCGCCTGAGCTGAAAGCCGCTATCCACTATATTCTGCAGGCCCAGGGAGCTACCGGAGAATGGCCGCGCTGGCTACTATACTATGGCGGCCCTAAGCTAGCCGTCGGATGGGGCTCAGAAGAAATGACCACGGCATATTGTCTGGAAGCCCTGGTCCGCTACCACGCTCTGGCCAGCGCTTGAGCAGCGGCTGAGCTGGTAATATCTGCCCACAAAAAAGCCTTCTAGCTGTTCTAGAAGGCTTTTTTGTGGGCAGATACTAAGCTACGCCTCCTGCGAGAAGCGACGGTTCACTTCGTCCCAGTTAATGAGGTTGTAGAAGGCCGCAATGTAGTCGGGGCGCTTGTTCTGATACTTGAGGTAGTAGGCGTGCTCCCACACATCCAGGCCCAGAACCGGAGTGCCTTTGCAGCCAGAATCGGGCATCAGGGGGTTATCCTGGTTGGGCGTCGAGCAAATCTGCACCGAGCCATCGGACTGTTTGCAGAGCCAGGCCCAGCCCGAGCCGAAGCGGGTAGTAGCGGCCTTCGTGAATTCTTCCTTGAACTTCTCGTAGCTGCCGAAAGCTTTGGTAATAGCCTCACCGATAGGGCCGGTGGGCTCGCCGCCGCCGTTCGGGCCCAGGATGGTCCAGAACAGGGAGTGGTTCCAGTGACCACCGCCGTTGTTGCGCACGGCGGCCGGAGCCGAGGCAATGTTGTGCATCAGCTCTTCCAGGCTCTTGCCTTCCAGCTCGGTGCCGGCAATGGCATTGTTGAGGTTGGTTACGTAGGCCTGGTGGTGCTTGGTATGGTGAATTTCCATGGTTTGCGCATCAATGTGCGGCTCCAGGGCATCGTGGGCGTAGGGCAGTTGGGGCAGTTCGAAAGCCATAACAGAAAGGTTTGATTGGTGGAAAGAGGAAGCGACGCCGCCGCTCCGGGGTACCTGCAGCTATAACCGCCGCGGGCACCTCAGGGTTACGGAGGCGGCCAAAAGTAGGCTATTTCCGCTTTTGCGCGAAGAATTCCCGCATCAACTCCTCACTCTCGTGGCTCAAGATGCCGCTTACCAGCTCGGCCCGGGGGTGCAGCAGGTTGCCGTGCCGCCGAAACCCGAACTTGGGCTCGTGGGCTCCATACACCACCCGCCGTACCTGAGCCCAGGCCGTGGCGCCGGCGCACATTACGCAGGGCTCCACGGTCACGTACAGGGTGCAGTCGGTGAGGTATTTGTTGCCCAGGTGGTTGGCCGCGGCCGTCAGGGCCAGCATTTCGGCGTGGGCCGTTACGTCCTGCAGCTTCTCGGTTTGGTTATAGGCCCGGGCAATAATGCGCTTGTCCAGCACGACCACCGCACCAATCGGAATTTCTTCCTCCTCAAAAGCGTAGCGCGCCTGTTTCAGCGCCTCCCGCATGTACTGCTCGTCGGAATAAAGCGAAAGAGTCATGGGCGGTGAAATAGTGAGTTTGATGTTTGGGTAACTTCAAGGGTGCAAATAGAACATCAAACTCACTATTTCACCATCTCACCATTTCACTTCATCGTTACGCTGCCCATTACGGCCTGGGCGGTAGGTTGCCACTGAGCCTGCTCTTCGGCGGGGGCCACGAAGGTGAAAACGTAGAGTTGGTTGCCTTCAATGGCGTACTGCACGAACTGGTACTTGCGCACGGGCGCCAAGTTGCCACCCCGGCGGTTGTCGGTTACCGTCGAAACGAATTCCAGGGCCACGTAGTCGCGCTTATTCACGGTGCGAATGTCTTCCTGCAAAAACTGCACCTTGGAGTACATGTTCTGGATGCTGGCCTTGTAAATCTTGAGCAGCAGGGCGTAGTCACGGTTGCTGAAGGTGGTCGGCTTCTGGGCCACGCTCAGGTCGATGCGGCCGCTGGGGTTGCTGAATACAGCCAGGGGCTTACGCGCTGCCGGGTACTTGGCGGCAATACCATCATCGGGCAGGGCCGCGAAGCCTTCTGGTACCCCGAGCGTAATGTTTTGCCCAATGGCCGTTTTTTTAAGCTTGGGCCCGGCAAAAGCCACCAGAGCACCCAGCGCCAGCAGCAAGGAAGTAAATCGGAAAAAACGAGTCATGGTCATAGAGGGTTCAGAAGGCGAGAGGGGGTAGGGAAACGCCAGCCTACTAGGTCTGGACTGAATAGCCGGCGCTCCGCAAAAGCAAAGCTCCGAAGCCCTAACGACTTCGGAGCGTAAAAAAATCTGCCCTAACGGGGATCAAACAACAAAACGAACCCGTGCAATCCGACAAATCCGTTTAGTCCGTGATTTAGCGGCGCTTCTTGGAAACCGGAGCCGATGGGTACTTGATGCTCACTTTCTTCCAGTACACGTAGTTGCCGGTTTTAGCCTCGATGAGGTAAGTACCAGCCGGAATGCGCCCCAGATCTACGGGCTCCCCGGTGTTGTTCTGCGGGTCGAGCTCGGTGGTATACACAGCCTGCTTCTTATAGTTGGTCATCACCAGCGTACCGGGCTTGGTAAACTGTTGGGTGAAGCTAAGCATGATGCTCTGGCCGCTTGACGACGGGAATACATCAATACCCGAGAGTGTTTCCACGCGCTTAATGGGCCCGTTCAGCGTTACCGGCTCTACCTCCGACTTGGCCTTTACTTCCGTGCCATTAGCAGCCTTGGATTTGGTTTTAACCTTGGTCTGGGCCTGGGCGGCTGAAAAAGAGAGCAGCGTGGCAGCCAGGGCGAGCAGAACGGGGCGTTTCATATAGCGTAAAAAAGGTTGTGGCACCTGAATGTTGGTTCTGGAAATGCGGTTTGCATACTCCGTGCCGGATTTAGGGGTAGCCGACAAAAAAGCCAGTGGCACCGATGAAATCATCGTTTTCCTCAACTCAGTACCGCTGCAGTACCGTTCCCGGCCCGACGTTTTTTCAGCATTTGACTGAATTTCCTGCCTACCTTCGCCGCTATTATAGAACTTAGCTCTGAGGAGCCAGAAGTGAGAAAAGCCGACCGGCCCGCGCTACTTCTATCCTCTTAGTGCTAAGGTCTCACTTCTCAGCTCTAACAAAATGCTCCGGACTCATACCTGCGGCGAGTTGCGCCCCGAACACATTGGTTTAACCGTTACGCTCTGCGGCTGGGTCCAGCGTACCCGTGACAAAGGTGGCATTTTGTGGGTTGACTTGCGCGACCGGTACGGCATTACGCAGTTGGCCCTGGAAGAAGGGGTAGAAACCGCCGAAGTGCGCGAGCAGGCCCGGCAGCTGGGCCGCGAGTTCGTGCTGAGCGTAACCGGTAAGGTTTCGGAGCGCCACTCCAAAAACGATAAGATGCCCACCGGCGGCATCGAAATCCGGGTGGAGAGCATCACGGTGCTGAACCCAGCCAAGCTGCCGCCCTTCCTGATTGAGGACGAAACCGACGGCGGCGACGACCTGCGGATGAAGTACCGCTACCTCGACCTGCGCCGCAACCCGGTACGCCAAAACCTGATGCTGCGTCACCGCGTGGCCCAGGCTACCCGCCGCTACCTCGACGGGCAGCAGTTCATTGAGGTGGAAACCCCCGTCCTCATCAAAAGCACCCCGGAAGGTGCCCGCGACTTTGTAGTGCCCTCCCGCATGAATGCCGGTGAGTTCTACGCCCTGCCCCAAAGCCCCCAAACGTTTAAGCAGCTGCTGATGGTGTCGGGCTTTGACCGGTACTTCCAGATTGTGAAGTGCTTCCGCGACGAGGACCTGCGCGCCGACCGCCAGCCGGAGTTCACCCAGATCGACTGCGAAATGTCGTTTGTGGAGCAGGAAGACATTCTCAGCACCTTCGAGGGGCTGGTGCAGTACCTGTTCCGCAAGGTGAAAAACCTGGAAATCGGGACCCTACCCCGCATGACCTACGCCGACGCCATGCGCTACTACGGCAACGACAAGCCCGATACGCGCTTCGACATGAAGTTCGTGGAGCTGAACGAGGTAGTAAAAGGCCACGGCTTCCCGGTGTTCGAGGCGGCCGGACTGGTCGTGGGCATCAATGCTACCGGCGCGGCCTCCTACACCCGCAAGCAGCTCGATGAGCTGACCGAGTACGTGAAGCGCCCCCAGATTGGCGCTACTGGCCTCGTGTACGCCCGCGTGGAGCAGGATGGCTCGGTGAAATCGTCGGTCGATAAGTTCTACTCCCAGGAAGTGCTCCAGCAGTGGAAGGTGGCGTTCAACGCCCAGCCCGGCGACCTGCTGCTCATCCTGGCCGGTGAGCCCAACAAAACCCGTAAGGCCCTGAGCGAGCTGCGTCTGGAAATGGGGCAGCGCCTCGGCCTGCGCGACAAGGATACTTTCTCGGCCCTATGGGTGGTTGATTTCCCGCTGCTCGAATACAACGAGGAAGAAGGACGTTACTTCGCCATGCACCACCCCTTCACTTCGCCCAAGCCCGAAGATGTAGCCCTGCTCGACTCGCCCGAAACCATCGGGGAGGTGCGGGCCAACGCCTACGACATGGTGATTAACGGGGTAGAGGTAGGGGGCGGCTCCATCCGCATCCACGACCGCGCGGTGCAGGCCCGCATGTTCTCGCTGCTAGGCTTCTCCGATGAGGAAGCCAAAGCCCAGTTCGGCTTCCTGCTCGACGCCTTCGAGTACGGCGCTCCGCCCCACGGCGGCATTGCCTTTGGCTTCGACCGCCTCTGCAGCCTCTTCGGCGGCGCCGACTCCATCCGCGACTTTATTGCCTTCCCCAAAAACAACTCCGGCCGCGACGTTATGATTGACTCGCCTTCGCCCATTTCCGACGCCCAGCTGAAGGAACTGAGCATTGCTACGGCAGTGGTGGGGAAGTAAAGGGTACTTTTCGGTTTATGCGTCAGGTCCCGTTGTTTGCATCACTGCAAATAACGGGACCTGTTTTATGAGTACACACTATGGTGGAAGTACGATATAACCGGTGGAGTGCTTGGTTACAAGTGGCATTAGGACTGGTATTGTTAGGAACAGGTATAGCACTAAGCCCAACAATTGCCGGATTAATACTCTTATTGGCGGGAGCAGTAACAGTTCACATAGCTAGCTTGCGTTTACGAGAGAGCGACGTGCTGCTGCGTTTAACCCCAGAGCGCATCTGGACAAAAGAGTTTGGCTGGCAGCCCTGGAAGAAATTGGTCGTGAATCTGGAATCTGACCGTAATGGATACACATTGGAAATTCACAGGCCTTCGAGCTTCACGCCGCGTTTTTACGCGAGAGTTTCAACTCTGACAATTACTGCCAAGGAATTAAAGGCGTGGGCTATGCAATTCGCTACACGATAAGCAATAAACCAGAAACAGCTCCTGATACAGCAGGCGCCGCTTCCTGGTTTACTACCTGTCGAATATTAAATCGGTTGATTGGTCAAATTCTGCTCTTTCCTCGGGTGTCATTCTATTACGCAGAAGTTTGACGGTATATCCTCCTACCAAATGGTTGTTCTGGGTGTAATTCCAGTCAACTACTATGGCAGTATCAATGCGCACTTTCTGCCCTGCAACAACTTGCTTTGTGTACTCCGGTGTGTTGTCTACAGTGCCGTACCACTGGCCCTCTTCTAAAATTGGGTCGCCAATCCATAAAAACTCCTTTCTCTCCCCATCGTCGTAATGAACTTTTACGGCTGGGTTGGAGATAGTCGAATCAGCTTTACTGATGGTAGCCAAGAACTGAGGTAAGGTAGCTTTACCCTGCCTTATAGCGTGGTTCATTTCCGTATCCTCAGCCGTTACATTGTAAATAGCAGGCTCGCCTGGCCGCTCTACTTTATCAGTTGAGATAGTACAGCTGACAAGAGCAAGTAGAATACCTGATGCTATTGGAATACTAATTCGCATAGGGGTAGGGAAGAAACTACTCCAAATATAGGCGAGTACAGATTGCTTCTTTCGGATATAATTAGATATTTGTCTAAACATCTAATCAATCTTGAACGCTCTCTTTAAAGCCCTCAACGACCCCACGCGCCGCGCCATTCTGGAGTTGCTACGCCAGCAGCCACGCACGGCCGGCGAAATAGCCGAGCACTTCCAGTTCTCTAAGCCTACCATCAGCCACCACCTGGATTTGCTGAGACAGGCCGAGCTGGTGACCAGCGACAAGCAGGGCCAGTTCGTGACCTACACCCTGAACATGACCGTGATGGACGAGCTGCTGGGCTGGCTCCTGCAATTCAAACCCGGTAACGATACGAACGCATGAAGACGACCATCTGGAAACTGCTGACCTTGGTAGTATTGGTGCTGCCAGCCGCCTATCTGGCTTATACCTGGCCCGCGCTGCCGACCCAGATTCCGACCCACTTCAATGCGGCCGGTGCTGCCGACGGCTTTACGGCGAAAGAAAACATGTGGCTGCTCTGCCTGGGCCTGCCAATGGGCACTTACCTGCTGCTGACTTTCCTACCCCGCCTCGACCCCAAAAGGCGCCTGGATGCCGGCACCACGAACTACCAGAAGCTGCAACTGCTGCTGGTAGCCCTGATGAGCGGCCTCAGCCTGTTCAGCCTGTACGCGGCCCTGCACCCCGCCGTGCAGCCGGGGCGGGGGCTGGCGGTTGTGATGGGTGTGTTTTTCGCCCTGATGGGCAACTACCTCACAACAGTGCAGCCCAATTACTTCGTCGGGTTCAAAACGCCCTGGGCCCTGGAGTTTCCGCTGATCTGGACGCGGACGCACCGGCTGGGCGGCTGGCTGTTCTTTGCTACCGGGGTGCTGAGCACGTTGCTGGCTTTGGCAGGGCTAGGGGAGGTAGCAACGGGCGTGCTGGTGGCGGGGCTGCTGGGGACGACGGTAGCCGTGTACGCCTATTCCTATTGGCTCTATCGGCAGGAAATAACGGCGGCTCGCTAAGGGGTGAGGCAGATGCCAGCAGGAAAGTAAAAAGCCAGCAACTATTCAATTCTGGCGGTTTCTTCTATCTTTCCTTCTTCTCCTGGCTTCCAACCCGTGCCTGTATGCGCCTGCTCCGCGACCTGAAACTTGATGAGGTATTCGTGCTCGACATCGAAACCGTACCCTGCGTAGGCTGCCACGACGATCTGGAGGAGATGCTAAAAGAGCTGTGGGAGCACAAGTGCCACGCCCTGCGGCGCGAGAAAGGCTGGATTTCGCACCACGACCACATTGCGCCCCTGCCCGATACCCTACATGCCGCCAACTTGTTTGAGCAGGCCGGTATCTACGCTGAGTTTGGCCGGGTAGTATGCATCTCGCTAGGACGGTTTCGGTATAACGCTGAAGGAGAAGTGCGCTTCAGCGTGAAGTCCTTTTACGGGCACGATGAGCGGCAACTGCTGCAGGAGTTCAGCGCTGTCATTAGTCACCGGCCGCAGTTCCGGCTGTGCGGGCATAATGCCAAGGAGTTCGACCTGCCCTACCTGTCGCGCCGCATGCTTATCAATGGGCTGCCTTTGCCGCCGCACCTGGATACGGCCGGTAAAAAGCCCTGGGAGGTACTCCACTTGGATACCATGGAGCTCTGGAAGTTCGGCGACCGGAAATCCTTCACGTCCCTGGGTTTGCTGGCGGCCATGTTCGGCATTCCTACCCCCAAAGACGACATCCAGGGCAAGGACGTAGCGCGGGTGTACTACGAGGAAAACGATTTGCCCCGCATTGCCCGCTATTGTCAGAAGGACATTGTAACCACGGCCCGGCTGTTGCAGAAGTTTCGCGGTGAAGATCCGTTCGGCGACGAAGCTATTGTGTACGCGGATCAGGAAACCGTACTACGGCGCGTATAAGGCAATTAAGTCAAAGTAAACTCATCTATTTGGGCTTGGCTTCAGTACTGCCTTATGTCCGCTTATAGAAGGGTAGTTGGCTGAAGCAGGTCTGAAAAGCAGTAGCAAAGACTGCCTCCACAGCCAGCCTGATTCTAAAGCTCAACCTTGAAAAAAGAAAAATTAATCTTAATTATAAAATAATTATTACAATAAATAATTGTACTTTGTGGTATGTTGGACAGAAAGGGAATGGACTGTTATGGAACACACCGCATCACACACCTCACAAGTATTTTTCACCAGTGAAGTCGTTAGTCGGCTAGCGCAGGAAACGCAGGAAAATCAAGCCGGAATTTGGGGTGCGTTGGGGCAAGTAGTGCCCCTGGTGGCCCACTCACTAGCCGGGCGGGCCAGCGGCCCCGATGGGCCCGAAGCCATCTGGAAGCTCAGCCGGGAAGCCTACGGGGCTAGTGTGCTGGAACACCTGCTGGGGCCAGGGCAGGAAAACTGGCTGCAACGCGGTGAAGCCCTTATGCGGGGCTTGCTGGGTGAGAGCTACAACTTTACAGGGCTGCGGATAGCAGCCGCGGCGGGCATCAGTTCGGCCGCCGTCAACTACCTGCTCAGCGTAACGGCGGTAGCTGCCTTGGGGGTAGCCGGCGAATACAGCCAGGAGCACAGCTTCGACGCCGCGGCGCTGGCCCGCTGGCTTCACCAAGACGAAGATGCCCTTCAGCGCCTCCTGCTGGCTGGCTCGCCCCGTCCGCAGGCCCCGGAAACCGGCCCTCGTGAGTTTGCGGCAGTGCCGGAGGTAGCCCCCGCCGGTAGCGCCCTAACGGAAACGCCGCACGGCCACGGCTCCTGGCTGCCAGTAGGCGGGGGGCGCACCTTTACCCCGGCACCGGCTGCGCCTGCCCCCAGCACGTCGCCTATTGCCGGCCAGCCCTGGGCGTGGGGGGTACTCCTGCTGACAGCAGTAGGCCTCGGATACTTTTTCGGCCATGATACCGAAGAGAGTACGACCAGCTCAAGCCCCCGCTCCGGGTTGGTAACCACGAGTACGGCCGCTCCGGCGCCCGTGAAGGCCACGGCCGCCGGCCGCTATGACCCCGTCAACGATAAGTATATCTACGACACAGGGCAGCCTTTGATTCTGCGTCTGGCCGATGGAACCACGCAAAAGGTAGGCGCTACTTCCACCGAAAACCGCCTGTACACGTTCCTGGCCGACCCGGGGATGCAGGTTGACTCGGTAAATCGCACCAATGGCTGGATCAATTTCGACCGGGTGTACTTCGAAACCGGGCAGACTACCCTCACGGACGAGTCGTTTCAGCAGTTGCGCAACGTAGCCAGTATCCTGAAGACTTTTCCCAACTCTCAGGTAAAGATTGGGGGATACACCGACAGCACTGGTAACGCTATGAAAAACTTTCAGCTTAGCGAGGAGCGGGCCAAAACGGCCATGCTGGTGCTGGCAAGCTCCGGGGTTGATATCAACCGAATTCAAGCGAAAGGGTACGGCGGTAAGTACTTTATCACCCCGAACACTACCCCCGAAGGCCGCGCCCTGAACCGCCGCATCAGCATTCGGGTAGTGAAAAAATAAGGTGGGCGTTGGTAGTTTATAAAACGAAGAAAGCGACTCTAATAGAGCCGCTTTCTTCGTTTTTAAGGGGTAGCAAATCTGCTAGAGAATTCCGGCGACCAAACCTGGCAGTACACCCAGTGCCACCGTCAGCAAGGCCAGCAGCAGCAACGCCGCCGACTGAAAGCCCGTTACCGGAACCGGGGTAGCGGTGGTTTCGTCATCGGCCTCGCGCATGTACATGGCAATGATGGGGCGTAGGTAGTAGTAGATACTCACCATCGACATGACCACCGCGAATACCACGAGGCCAATGTAGCCATTTTCAACGGCGGCCGAGAAGATAAAGAACTTACCAAAGAAGCCACCGGTGAGCGGAATACCCGCCAACGACAGCATGGCCACCGTCATGACGAAGGCCAGCAAGGGGTTGGTTTTGGCGAGGCCATTCAGGCCGTTGTAGTCTTCCCGCGCGCGGGCGTCGGCTACCAGCTTCAGCACCCCAAACGAGGCCACGGTAGCCACCGAGTAAGCCAGAGAGTAGAAGAAGAGGCCGTTGGCCGAAGCGCCTTCCAGCTGTCCGTTGAAGGCTACCAGCCCAATCAGCAGGTAGCCCGCGTGCGACACACTGGAGTAGGCCAGCATGCGCTTGGCGCTGGTCTGGGTTACGGCGCCCACGTTGCCGAGCAGCAGCGTGAGTACGCACATGGCCGTGAGGGTCGGCAGCCACACGCCCTGGGCCGAAGCCGCGGGGAAGGCCTGCACCAGCAGCTTCAGGAAGGCCGCGAAGCCCGCCGCCTTCACTACGGTGCTCATGAAGGCCGTGAAGAAGGTAGGCGTGCCCTCATACACGTCGGGCGTCCAGAAGTGGAAAGGCGCGGCCGATACTTTAAAGCCCATGCCGATAAACATCAGCAGCATGCCAATGTACAGCATCGGCGTGAGCGAGGCATTCACGGGGTTCTGCACCGCGAAGCTGATGTCGCGCAGCACGAAGGTGCCGGTAGCACCGTACACCAGGGCCATACCGAAGAGCAGGATGCCCGTGGTAAAGGAACCCATCAGGAAGTACTTCAGCGCGGCTTCGTTGGAGCGCAGGTTGCGCTTATCGGAGCCGGCCAGCACGTACATGGCAATGCTCAGGGTTTCCACACCCAGGAACAGCATCAGCAGGTGGTTGTAAGCCACCATCATAATAGCGCCCACCAGTGAGAAAATCAGCAGCGAGTAGTACTCAGCTAGGTTGGCCTCCCCGTCGTGCACGTATTTCTGGGAGAAGGGTAGGAGCACCAGGGCCGTCAGGACCACAATGCCCGTGAAGGCCACCGAGAAATTATCGACCACCAGCATGTCGTTGAAGAACGACTGTGGCCCTTGATTCCAATCGGTGAAATTTACCGTTAGCACGAGGCCAAGTATGAGCATGGCCGCCGGGAGCAGCAGCCGGTTGGAGCGGCGGAACCCCAGAAACAGGTTGCCGAGGCCCAGAACGGAAAGTAGAATGATGGAATGCATTGGCAAAGGAAGCCGACGCCGCTACTGCGGCATGCCAGCAGTTTAGCGTTTTACTACCTCGTTCAGAATGTTCATCACGCTGCCTTCCGACAGGTGCAGGAAGGTGCCGGGAAACAAGCCAATCCAGAAAACCAGCACGATGAGCGGCACCAGCAGCGCCAGCTCGGCACCCGTAAGGTCGGTGAAGGTGGCGGTGAACGACGAATCGGGGCCTAGCATCACACGCTGGAACATGCGCAGCAGGTACACCGCGCCCAGAATGATGGTTACGCCGGCTACGGCGCCCATCCAGGCATTGTACTCAAACACCCCTTCCAACAGCAGGAACTCGCCCACAAAGCCGTTGGTGAGGGGTAGGGCCACAGTGCCCAGCAGCAGCACCAGGAAGCACACCGTCAGGACCGGAGCCTGCCGGGTCAGGCCCCCCAGGTCGGCGATGTTGCGGGTGCCGGTACGGCGCTCAATGGCGTCGGCAATGAAGAACATGCCGACTACGTTCACGCCGTGGGCCAGCATCTGAATGCTGGCGCCCTGCAGGCCAATCTGGGTCAAGGAAAACACGCCGGCAATCATCAGGCCTACGTGCGAGAGGGAGGAGTAGGCAATCAGGCGCTTCACGTCCTGCTGACGAATGGCAATGATGGCCCCGTAGATGATGCCGATAATAGCCAGAATCAGCACCAGGTTCTGCCAGTAGTCAACGCCGAGCGGCACTACAGGCAGCAGCCAGCGCATGCAGCCGTAGATACCCATTTTCAGCATGATGCCGGAGAGCAGCATGGTGGCCGGGGCCGGGGCCTCCGTGTAGGTGTCGGGCTGCCAGGTATGGAAGGGGAAGATGGGCATTTTCACGGCGAAGGCCGCGAAAATCAGCCAGAACAGCCACATCTGGGTTGCAGCCGGCAGGTTCAGGCTGTAGAACGAGGCCAGGCTGGAGTTGTGCGCCGCCAGCCCGTCGGCCGAAGCGCCGGTCTGGAAATAGAGATACACAAAGCCGGCCAGCATGAACAGCGAGCCAACGATGGTGTAGAGGAAAAACTTGAACGTGACCTTGGCCCGGTTCACTCCGCCCCATACGCCGGCCAGAAAGTAAATCGGAATCAGGGCTACCTCCCACATAAAGTAGAACAGGAAGGCATCCTGCGCCGTGAATACGCCAATCAGGCCGGTTTGCATAAACAGCACCAGGGCGTAGAACACACCTTCGTTTTCAAAGTTGCGGCGGAAGGCGGCCAGCAGAATAATCGGCACCAGGAAAGCCGTCAGCAGCACCAGCAGCAGGCTCAGGCCGTCCATACCGACCGCGAACTGAATGCCAGCCGAAGGAATCCAGTTGAGGTTGTAGGAGAATTGCCCGGTGTGGTTAGCATTGAAGGTGAACGCCGCGTAGGCCGCCAGCACGAGTTCAACCAACGCCGCGCCCAGCGCCGGAACCCGGGCCGCACGGCCTTTGAAGAAGTGCAGCAGCAGGGCGGCCGCCACGGGCCAGAGTAGAAGAAGGACAGTCAGCATTAACTAAGCGAGTTGTTCTGTTTAAAGAGAGACTTTATCGTTTCTCGTTAGATTTAATTAGCTTCATAAGTACTGGTTAATAATTCTATTTTTTTCTCTTGACTCAATTTGTCAGACGTAATCAGAATATTATAAGCGAAGCCTTTTTTAGACGCAAATAGAAAAGTATTATTTACTTGTTTTTGCTCGAATTTTCCCGAGAATTTACAAATGACATAATTTCTTTTATTGTCATTTAAAATCATTTGTGAAGATAACCCTTGATTCTTCCAGAACTCAGATTCCCATTTGTAGTAAGCATGTGCAAAATGATTATCTGTGAAGGAAGAAGAATAGAAAGGATAATCTTTCTTAGGAGCTTTGGTTATAGCTAAAAGCTCGTTCTGCTCGTTGGTAAATTCGTATTGGCGCGAGTCTGGATTATATGCAGTATTTTTCCACTTACCTCTTATGCTAATACGGCCATATTTAGTATTTATAATTGTCTGTTCTTGCGGTTTTGAAATAGGTGTTTGTGCTTCTTGAAAAGTTTGATGAAGAAACAATAAAGAAATTATTCCTGCCAAACTAAACATAGCTCTAAAACTTCACAAAGTTCAGGGCCAACACCAGCACGATACCCACCACCATCAGAATCAGGTAGGTTTCCACGGAGCCGGTTTGCACGTAGCGCAGCAGTTGTCCACCACCCATGGTCAGGCGGCCTAGGCCGTTCACGATGGGGTCGATGATGCCGTTTTCTACGAAGCGGTAGAGGCCGCGCGAGAGGCCCATGATCGGTCTAACGAACAGGGCGTTGTACAGCTCGTCGATGTAGTACTTGTGATGCACCAGATTTTCGGGGGCCGAGCGGTGGGCTTCGTCCTCAGCCGGGCGTACGCCGCGGCTCACGTACTGCACGTAGGCAAACACAATACCCAGCACACCCGCACCTACTGAGAGGCCAATCAGCATCAGCTCGGTCGCGTGGTCAACCTCCAGGCCAAAGGCTGCGGGGTTCAGCTTGCGCGAGTACGTGAACAGGGGCGCGAGGTAGTTGGAGAGGTAGGCGTTTTCTTCGCCCAGGAAGAAGGGCGCGTTCATGAAGCCACCCACGGCCGCCAGGATAGCCAGCACAACGAGGGGTAGGGTCATGGAAGCGGGCGACTCGTGCAGGTGGTGCTTTTGCTCCTCGGTGCCCCGGAACTCGCCGAAGAAGGTGAGGAATAGCAGACGGAACATGTAGAAAGCCGTCAGGAAAGCGGTGAACAGGCCTACCGCGTACAGGGCTTTGCTGTGCTGGTAGACGTGCAGCAGGATTTCATCCTTGGAGAAGAAGCCCGAGAAGGGCGGGATGCCGGCAATGGCCAGGCAGCCAATTAGGAAGGTGATGAACGTGATGGGCAGCGACTTCCGCAGGCCGCCCATACGGCGCATGTCCTGCTCGTTGCTCATGGCGTGAATCACGGAGCCGGCACCCAGGAACATCAGGGCCTTGAAGAAAGCGTGGGTCAGGACGTGGAACAGGGAAGTGCTGTAGCCCATCACGCCCAGGGCCAGGAACATGTAGCCCAGCTGCGAAACAGTAGAGTAGGCCAGTACCTTCTTGATATCATTCTGGGCCAGACCGATGGTAGCGGCAAATAGCGCCGTAGCGCCGCCGATGATGGCAATAACTTCCAGGGTATTGGGGGCCAGTGTGAACAACACGTTGGCGCGGATAATCATGTAGATACCCGCCGTTACCATGGTGGCGGCGTGAATCAGGGCCGAAACCGGGGTAGGGCCGGCCATAGCGTCGGGCAGCCAGGTGTAGAGCGGCAGCTGGGCCGATTTACCAGTGGCACCTACAAAGAGCAGCAGGGTAATGGCCGTTACTACCCCCGTGCCAATCTGTAAGGTGCTGGCCTTTTGGAATACCTCGGCGTACTGGACCGAATCAAAAGTCAGGTAAATTAGGAAGATGCCCAGCAGGAAGCCCAGGTCACCAACGCGGTTGATAATGAAGGCTTTCTTAGCAGCGTTGTTGTAGCTGGTGTTCTTATTCCAGAAGCCAATGAGCAAGTAGGAGCAGAGGCCTACCCCTTCCCAACCGATGAACAGAATCACGAAGTTGGCGCCCAGCACCAGCACCAGCATGCTGAACACGAACAGGTTCAGAAAGGAAAAGAACTTGCCCACGTTCTCGTCGTGGTGCATGTAGCCGATGCTGTACACATGAATCAGGAAGCCTACGCCCGTCACCAGCAGCAGCATAATCAGGCTGAGCTGGTCAATCTGGTAGCTAAACGGAATCTGCAGGGAGCCCACCCGAATCCACTCGAACAGCGTGACGGTGTAGGGGTACTCGAACGTGGCGAACAGCGTGGCCGAAATCAGGAACGAGCCCAGCACCGCGGCCGAGCCAATCAGGCCGGCTACCGTGCCCGACAGGCGCCGGTTCAGCAGCCCGTTGATGAGAAAGCCCAGAAACGGCAACAGCGGAATGAGCACGTACAGCAAAGTCGAGTACGGTGCGCTGGCAGCGGGTATTACTTGTTCTTGCATAAGCAGGGATGCAGAATCACATGGTTATCCTTGGCGGAACCAAAGACCTCTACCGTGTAGGAAGGTTGCGAGCAGCGCAACAGGTAGGAGCCTTGGGTCCGCAGCTTGGTAACCGCGTGAAATCAGAACTTCAGGCGGTTAAGCAGATTGACGTCGGTACTCTGGAGGTTGCGGTAAATCATCACGATGATGGCCAGGCCCACCGCTACTTCGGCGGCCGCTACGGCCATGATGAAAAACACGAATACCTGTCCGTTGGGGTCAGCGCGGTAGGCTGAAAAAGCCGTCAGCAGCACGTTTACGGCGTTGAGCATCAGCTCCACACACATAAAGATGATAATGGCATTACGTCGGGTGAGTACGCCCAGTACACCGATGGAAAACAGAGCGGCGGCGAAAAAGACGTAGTACTGGAGAGGTACCGTTTGGATAACCTGCGGTATGTTCTGGTCCATGCGGTGAGGCTGACGGCGAAAGGACGCCCTCACTCACGGATGAGGTAAGGGCAACTAGCCGGCAAAGGTATCCTGAAAATCGGAAAACGCCACCCTTAAATCGGGCCCCGTTGGGCAGAACCGGGGCCAGGCACAGCAGACTGGGCAGGAAGCGGCATCTGGCTGCCACTTGGGTTGTGGCCCACGGAGGGTTTAGCCGTCGCAGGGGGGTAGGGAAGGAGGCGTACAGTACGTTTTACTGGGCCCCGAACGCCACGGCTGCCTTACCTTCGCTTTCTGAACTCTCAACCTTCCTTCCGCATGAGCATTATCATCAGCAGCCTCGCCGAGCTTCAGCAGTACGAAGACCAGGAGCTGGGCATTTCCGGTTACCACGTCATCAGCCAGGAGCAAATCAACCAGTTCGCGGCCGCTACCCTCGACTTTCAGTGGATTCATCTGGATGCTGAGCGCGCCCAAACGGAGTCGCCTTTCGGGGCCACCATTGCCCACGGCTACCTGACGGTTTCGTTGCTGCCCTACCTCTGGAATCAGATTGTAACAATTGAGAATCTGAAGATGCAGGTGAACTACGAAATTGAAAGCCTGCGCTTTAACCAGGCCGTGACGGTAGGAAGCAGCGTGCGCCTGCGGGCCAAGCTGCTATCGGTGAAGGACTTGCGCGGCATTGCCAAGGCCCGGATTGAAGTAACCCTGGAAATTGAGGGCAGCCGCAAGCCCGCCTACACCGGCGTCATCACCTTCCTGTATCATTTTATATAAAGCCAGCGCCCTACCCCCGCCGCGGCGCAAAACGGACTTTCACGCGGCGGCAGGGGTAGTGCGCGCAATTATTTCTACTTCTTATAAAGTATTTCATCTGCTTCCGCGTCTGCCGGAACAGAATGGAACCTATCGCACTACCCCTCGATGCTTCGCTGATGACGGCTGGCCACCAGGACCTGCAAATTCAGGAAGCCGTGCGCACCCAGCGCGGGCGGCTGCTGGCCTTTATCCGCCGTCGAATCCCCGATGAGGCCGAAGCCGAAGACGTGCTACAGGATGTGTTTGCCGAGCTGGTGGAAAGCTACCGCATGCTCAGGCCGGTGGAGCAGGCCGCGGCCTGGCTGTTCCGGGTGGCGCGCAACCGCATCACCGACCTGTACCGGCGTAAGCGCCCGTCGTCCCTGGAAGAGGAGCTGATTCGTGGCCGCGACGAGGATGAAAACTCGCTGCTGCTAGCCGACATTCTGCCCGCCCCCGATGATGCGCCGGAGAACCGCCTGCTACGGGAAACGCTGATGGAAGCCTTGGCCGATGCCTTGGCGGAATTGCCGGTTGCCCAGCGCCAGGTATTTATCTGGCACGAACTGGAGGACAAGACGTTCCGGGAAATGGAGGAGGAAACGGGCGTACCACTCAAAACCCTGATTTCGCGCAAGCACTACGCCGTGCAGCACCTGCGCAAGCGCCTGCAGACCCTTTACAACGAGCTGTTTACTGATTAACCCACCCCAGAGCAAGGGCCCGGCGCCACGCGCAGGCGTTGTACCACTGACCCACGTTCCGATTTATACTGCTAACAAGATGAATCGCTCCTTCTGGCTGTTTCGCGGCCTCAAATTCATACTTTTTGCGGCCTTGTTTATAGCGGCCGCCGGCTACCTGACCATGGGCCTGTGGAACTGGCTGGTGCCGACCCTGTTCCATGGCCCTTTTATTACGTTCTGGCAAACACTGGGGCTGCTGCTACTTACCCGCATCTTGTTCGGCGGGTGGGGTAGGGGGGGCCGGGGGGCAGCCTGGGCCCGGCAGCGCAAACTCTGGAAGCAGAAAATGGAGTCCCGGATGGCGGGCCTTACCCCCGAGGAACAAGAAAAATTCCGCCTGAAGATGCAGGGTGCCTGCGGACCCGCCTGGATGCGCCGCCGCCCCGCTGAAGAAGCTCCTACCACTCCCTGAACAAAACCCCTGACAGACACCGCTGCCAGGGGTTTTTGCTGATTAATCCAGTGCTAGCCCTTGCGCCAGCTCAGCAGAGTACGCAGCCGGCTTAAAGAGGCAGGCTGAGGAGTTGCCGGCGCACGGGGCAAGGTAGTGCCAGCCGAGGAGGTGGCCGGCTTCCTGGGGTGCATCTTGCCAGCTACAGCCTTAGGGCGCGTACCCACTTTTGTTCTTGCCTTAGCTACCGGAGCCTCCGGGAGTTGCACACGTAGCACCGGGTTGCCATCGAATGTGTAAACAGGCCACATAGCGCCTTGGGCCTGCAGCCGGTACTCCATTACCCGAGCGTAGTAGGTGCGGCCGGGCTGCAGGCCCATTACCTGTACTACGCTGTCGGGGCCAGCCGCTACCACATAATTGCCATTACCCAGGCTGGCGCCCTGGCCCAGGGTGCGGCCGCCGGCGTACGTGCGCCCGTCCACGGGAAAGGCATCAACCGGCCCCCCCTCGCGCACCACTACTAGGCGGTGCGTACCGTTGCCATTGGCCCAGGCCAGTGTAGCCGATTTGCTACCCCGGTGCGTTACCCGAAGCTGAGTAGCATTTCGCTCGGGCGGAAAAAGGTCGTAGGTGGGCCAGTTGGCTGTGCTGTTGATGCATTCCCACCCTAGGTCCTCTACCTCATTCCAGAAACGGTTGGTGTTGGGGCAGGCGTTGAGCAGAATGGCCCAGGTGTAGCCGTCATCGGTGCGCGCTACCAGGCTGGTGGAGCCGTTGAGGCAGCCCGTGTGCCACCATAAGCCCCGCTTGGAGTTCACCATCCAGCCCTTGGCATAACGCTTGGCTTCGGCCGACGGGGCCGTCATCGTATCCAGGGTTGCGGGCAGCAGAATGTCGGGGCGGGTAGGCGAGCCATCTACGGCCAGCAACAGGCGCACCAGGTCGCGGGCCGTGAACAGCCAGCCGCCGTGCGCGTTCATGGCTTCCAGGTTGGCCCCGCCGTAGGCGTACGGTACTTTCTTGCCCGTACCGTAGCACGACTCGCCCGTGGCCGGGCAGAAGTATTCCGCTTCGTTTTCCAGCTTGGCCGTGCGCAGGTTGCGGCCCAGGTGAGCTTCCCGGATGCCTGCCGGCTCCAGGATGTTGCTGCGCACCCAGGCTTCGTAGCGCTGGCCGGTTAGCCTCTCGATAATCTTGCCCAGTACCAGGTAGCCAATATTAGAGTAGGCAAAGCGGGTGCCCGGCGTGAAGTTCAGCCCCCGGCTCAGCAGGTAGCGCACCAGCGTGGAGTCGCCGACGGGGTTGGGCACTTGCATTACCCGGGCCACGTGCAGCGGAAAATCAATGGGGTCGGAGCTACTGAAGCCGTCCACCCCGGCGTCGCGGTTCCAGCCGGCGGCGTGTTCCAGCAGCTGCCGCACTGTAATGTCATAGATGCGCGGGTCGGTGATAACGCTGGTGTAGTAGTCGTCATTGAGGTAGCCCTCCGGCCCGAACACTTTGTGTTGCAGGCTGAGCTGCCCTTGCTCCAGCAGCTTCATCATGGCTACCGACGTGACGGGCTTCGAAACGCTGGCCACCCGCAGCAGGGTAGCGGGCGTCATCGGCTGGGTTTTAGCCAGGTCGGCGTGGCCGAAGCCGCGGGCATACACCAGCTTGCCCTGGCGGCTGATGGCCACGGAGGCACCCGGAATCTTCCAGCGGCTCATAAACTTCTGCACAACGGCATCAACGGGCGCCGTTTCGCCGGCCGGCACCCCCGTTTGACCCCACGCCGGCAACACAAGCAAGCCCAGTAGCAGGGCGAGCAGCTTCTTCACAAAACTACTAGAACAAAAGAGTGCCTATCACAGCTAAATGCAGCTATTGCAGTCTGAATGCAGACTTACAAGTATATTAAATATTTTTGATAAAAAAGCTGGCATATCGGGGTATAAACTTGCATTATACTAATAAAATGCGGGTCGTATTACCTGATATTATCATCTAGTTGTTTAGAAAAAGTATTAGGATAATTCTATTTGCTGCTGGTTGACTTGGTGTTCACCCCCGTTGCTCACGCATGAGAATACCATCTTGCCGGTACACTTCTACTTGATAGGGGCACGTAGTGCAGGCAAGCAACGCTGTCAGAAGCGCCCAGTGTGGTTCCGTGTAGCGAATGATGCCGTGCAGGAGAAGCGCGCTGTCAGGCCCATCCAGGTTCAACACAGCCCATTCGTTTTCCGGCTCGCTACCGGCCCATAATGATTTCCTGACACGCCAGCCCGGTCGCTTGAACAGGTGAATAAGCTCTGGTTTTCTGTCTGGCTGAAGGTCGCGCAGAGGCTATAGTTGCGGGTAAGCTCATTCACGTAGGTAGTTGGCAATAAAAAAGGCCGCTGATTCCCCAGCGGCCTTTTTTTAGATGTTGCAATGGCTGTTAGAAGTTCCGTTCTCCGGCTTCCCGCTTGCCTAGCATCACAGCGCCCACCATAGCCACCAGAAACAGTACCGAAGCCAGCTCGAAGGGTAGCAGATACTGCTGATACAACACCAGACCGAGCCGGTCCACCATGCCAATCTGCGAGTCGAAGGTCGCATCCAGGGTAGCGCCGGTGGGTTGTACATCCTTAAGAGCCGCCACCAGAATGAGCAGCAAGGAACCGCCGGCAACGGCCGCCGCAATTTTGGCCAGGGCAGGCTTGTGGGGCTCCGTGTCCACGTTCAGGTTCAGGAACATAATCACGAACAGGAACAGCACCATGATAGCGCCGGCATATACGATGATGTTCACAGCGGCCAGAAACTGCGCGTTCAGCAGCAGATAGTGACCCGATAAGGCAAAAAACGTCAGGATCAGGAACAGCACGCTATGCACCGGGTTTTTGGCGAATACCACGCCCAGCGCGCTAAGCAGCGCCACGAAAGCCAGGAAGAGAAAAAGAGGAGACATATCGGAGGAGTTAACCGCTTTGCCTGGTTTCGGCCTTGGCAAGGGGGTAGGGGGTAAGTCTAGGCAGGCTGTTGAGCTAACTTGTTGCGCAGGGCATCAGCCTGCTCCGGCGTGAGCTGAATGCCTCTTACTGAGCGGGCATCCGGCGAAACGGGCTCCACCAAACGGTCTTTGCCATAGATGAACTCGTCCCGCTCGTAGCGCGGGGGCGCAATCTTATCAGGCTGCAGGTACACGGCAGCCTTTGGGCAAGCTTCCTCGCAGAGGCCGCAGAAGATGCAGCGCAGCATGTTAATTTCGTAGCTGATGGCGTACTTTTCCTCGCGGTAGAGGCCTTCTTCGCCTTTCTTCCGCTCGCCGGCTACCATGGTAATGGCTTCGGCCGGGCAGGCAACGGCGCACAGGCCGCAGGCGGTGCACCGCTCCCGGCCCTGCTCGTCGCGCTTGAGCACATGCAGGCCCCGGAATACGGGGGAGAAGGGGCGCACTTCCTCGGGGTAGCGCACGGTGGCTTTCTTCATGAAGAAGTGCCGCATCGTGATGCTCAGGCCCTGGAAGATGGCGGGCAGGTAAGCCCGCTCAGCCAGGGTCATCGGCTTCTTCTCTAATTTCTTGGCTCTATTAGTGAGTTGCATATATCGTCAGACCATGTGTTACGGCCAGGTTTGAGCGGCCGCAACGAGGTAGGGATGGAAAGTTACTGAATCACCCCGAACAGGATGAGCCCGCCGGTGATGAGGATGTTGACAACGGCCAGCGGAATCAGAATGGTCCAGCCCAGGCGCATCAGCTGGTCGTAGCGGAAGCGGGGCAAAGTCCAGCGCACCCACATGAAGAAGAAGATGAAGCCGAAAATCTTGGCGAACAAGCCTACCGTGCCCAGCACTGTAATCAGGTTCTGAGCCGAAGCCAGCTCCCAGCCCTGGCTGCTTACCAGCCAGTCGCGCAGCTCGTACTGGAAGGGGAAGTTGAAGCCCCCGAAGTACAGTACGCTCATCACGGCCGAAGCCACGAAGATGTTGATGTACTCGGCGAACAGATAAAGGCCCAGCTTCATCGAGGAATATTCGGTGTGGTAGCCGCCTACCAGCTCCGTTTCGCACTCCGGCAAGTCGAAGGGCGTGCGGTTGGTTTCGGCGAAGGCGCACACGCAGAAGATAATAAAGCCCAGCGGCTGCTTCACGATGTTCCAGAAGTGCCACTCGCCGGCCACCGACTGCTGCAGGGTGATTTCGCGCAGGCTCAACGTGCCCGACATCATCAGCACCGCAATCAGCGACATGCCCATGGCCAGCTCGTAGCTGATGTTCTGGGAGGCAGCGCGCACGGCCCCTAGCAGGGAGAATTTATTGTTGGAGGCCCAGCCGCCAATCATCACGCCGTACACACCCAGGGATACTACCCCGAACACCCACAGCATGCCTACGTTTACCTCAATGCCTTGCAGGAAGAAGCTGTTGTTGCCGAAACTCACGTTGTTGCCGAACGGAATTACCGCCGACGACATCAGAGCCGTAATCATAGCCAGGCAGGGGCCGAAGATGAACAGAGCCTTATTAGCGCCACCGGGGAAGAACTCTTCCTTGGTGAACATCTTCACGGCGTCGGCCAGGGGCTGGAGCAGGCCGTAGGGGCCAGCGCGGTCCGGGCCTACGCGGTCCTGCAGAAACGCGGCAATTACGCGCTCCGCATAGGTGCAATAAGTCGCAATCAGCAGCGAAAGCGCAAATACGACGAAGATGACAATGGATTGCCAGCCTAGAGCGGGTAGTTCAATCATTGGAGAGGTTGAAATCTATAGAAAATGCTGTCATCCTGAGCGGACCGAAGGACCTTATCACATTCGGGCAGCCCAAATGTTCACGTCATCAGGTGATAAGGTCCTTCGCTCCGCTCAGGATGACAGGACCTTGTGGCTAGCTACCCAGCTTGAGCGGCGGGTTCTTTTCCAGGTCGCGCTGGGTGCTTTCGGGCAGGTCGGCTACTACCGATTGATTGAGCACGGGCAGCTCGTAGTGGTTAGCCGAAATTACTGAAGAGCGGTCAATGTGGGCCGGACCTTCAATGATCCAGTCCGAGGTTTCCTTCTTCTCGAAGCGGCACTCGTTGCAGATCCACTCCTTTACCTCGCCGTATTGGTCCTTGCGAGCTGTCGTGCGCAGTACATCTTTGCCTTTGTACCACAGCACCACGTTACCGGAGCACTTGGGGCAGTCACGGTGCGCATTCACGGGCTTCGTGAACCACACGCGCGACTTGAAGCGGAACGTTTTATCGGTGAGGGCGCCCACCGGGCATACGTCGATAACGTTACCGGAGAAGTCGTTGTCGATGATGTTCTCGATGTAGGTGCCGATTTCGGCGGCGTCGCCGCGGCCCAGCACACCGTGCACCCGGTTATCGGTAATCTGATTGGCCGTGTACACGCAGCGGTAGCACAGGATGCAGCGCGTCATGTGCAGCTGAATTAACGGCCCAATGTCGATTTTCTCGAAGGTGCGGCGCTCTTCCTGGTAGCGGGTGGTGCTCACGCCGTGCTCGAAGGCAAAGTTCTGCAGGTCGCACTCCCCGGCCTGGTCGCACACGGGGCAGTCCAGCGGGTGGTTGATGAGCAGCATCTCTACAATGCCCTTGCGCACGTTCAGCACCTGCTCGGAGGTAGTGTTTTCTACCACCATCCCGTCCTGCACCGGCGTCACGCACGAAGCGACCAGCTTGGGCATGGGGCGCGGGTCCTTGGCCGAGCCGGCGGCTACCCGCACGAGGCAGGCGCGGCATTTACCGCCCGAGCCTTTCAGCGGGGTGTAGTAGCACATGGCTGGGGGCACGATGCTACCCCCAATCTGGCGGGCAGCATTCAGGATAGTGGTTCCGTCTGGAACTTCTACCTCAACGCCGTCGAAAGTTATTTTAGCCATTATCAGTTGAAGTCGTTAGTTCGGCCCGCCAGCAAAACTACTGTCATGCTGAGCTTGCCGAAGCATCTCTACCGAGGGTAATCAAGGAAGCCTGTCACGAAGCGGTAGAGATGCTTCGGCAAGCTCAGCATGACGTTCTAAAGTTACGCCAGCACAGCATTGGTCCGGTACACGGCACCGGGCTGGGCCGCTTCCTTGGCGTGGGTCACGTGCCACTCAAACTCGTGGCGGAAGTGACGTACGGCAGCGGCAACGGGCCAGGCGGCGGCTTCACCCAGCGGGCAAATGGTGTTGCCCTCGATTTGCTTGGCCACGCTTACCAGCAGGTCGATATCCTCCATGTGGCCGTGGCCGTGCTCCAGGCGGTGCAGCACCTTTTCCATCCAGCCCGTTCCCTCGCGGCAGGGCGAGCATTGCCCGCACGACTCGTGGTGGTAGAAGCGGCTGAAGTTCCAGGTGTTACGCACGATGCAGGTTGTCTCGTCCATGGCGATGAAGCCACCGGAGCCCAGCATGGTACCCGTCACGAACCCGCCATCCGACAACGACTCATAAGTCATGAGGCGGTTTTCGCCGGCTGCGGTTTTCAGGATGAGCTCTTTGGGCAGAATTGGCACGGAGGAGCCACCGGCAACTACTGCTTTCAGCTCCCGGCCTTTCCAGATGCCGCCGCAGTACTCATCGGAATAGATGAACTCTTCAACGGGTAGGCCCAGCTCAATTTCGTAGATGCCCGGCTTGTTGAGGTGGCCGCAAGCCGAAATCAGCTTGGTGCCGGTGCTCCGGCCCACGCCAATCTTGGCGTACTCGTCGCCGCCCTCGTTCACGATAACCGGTACCGCGGCAATGGATTCTACGTTGTTTACTACCGTCGGGCGGGCGTACAGGCCCTGCACAGCCGGGAATGGGGGCTTGTTGCGCGGGTTGCCGCGCTTGCCTTCCAACGATTCCAGCAGAGCAGTTTCCTCCCCGCAAATGTAGGCGCCACCGCCGGGGTGCACGTGCAAGTCCAGGTCGTAGCCCGAGCCCAGAATGTTCTTGCCCAAGAAACCAGCGGCATATGCTTCGGCAATGGCTTTTTCCAGGATGCGCAGCACATACAACAGCTCGCCGCGGATGTAGATGTACGAGGTGTTAGCGCCCAAGGCGTACGAGCTCGTAATCATGCCCTCGATGAGCAGGTGAGGCAGCTTCGACATCAGCTGCCGGTCCTTGAAGGTGCCCGGCTCCGATTCGTCGGCATTGCAGACGAGGTAGCGCGGCACACCTTCGGGCTTGGCCAGGAAGCTCCACTTCATGCCGGTGGGGAAGCCCGCGCCGCCGCGGCCCCGCAGGCCCGACTTCTTCACTTCTTCCACCACCTCGTCGGGAGTCATGGTTTTGAGGGCCTTCTCCACCGAGCGGTAGCCGCCGTGTTTGCGGTATACCTCAAAGGTGTTGATGCCTTCAACGTTAATATGTTCGGTCAGCAGTTTGCGTCCCATAGTAGTAGGCAGTTAGCCGTTGTATTTCGCTTCTAGCACAGCCAGACGTTGCTCGAAAGCGGCGCTTGTCTGCTGCTGTTGCCCCAATGCTTTATTGATGGAATAGACCATGAACTGACGACCTTCTTCGCCTTCGCGCCGAACCTCATTAATGAGCGAAATATTTTCCTGTCGCGTGTCAGCCATTATGGAAGCCATGAACGACACGTTCTTTTTATTCTCATCGAGCAACACACTGAACATAGAACTCATATGCTCCTGCTGCTTCACAACAACAGATGCTACTCGGTTGAGAGCTTCTTTCATCTCGTGCATCTCAATGAGAATCTCCGAGACAATCAGCGGTAGGTCTTTATTTCGTTTGTCCATGGCCGCAAATAATTAGTTGTTGGCCAGCGCGTTGGGTAGGCCGGTTTCTTCCCACGGCAAAGCAGGACGGTGCACTTGGTTGCGCAGTTCTGTGAGCATGGCATCCACGGCTTCCGGAGTATCGAGCTGCTCGTAGTACTTCTCGCGCACCTGCACAATGGGAGCGAAGCCGCAAGCCGCCAGGCACTCAACCTCCTTCAACGTGAACAAACCGTCCTCGGAAGCCGGGCCGCCCACTTTGGCGCCGGTAATGCGCTCCAGGTGAGCTGTCAGCTCATCGGAGCCGCGCAGCATGCAGGGGCCCGTCCGGCAGATTTCCAGTACGTGCTTGCCTACCGGCTTCAGGTTGAACATGGTATAGAAGGTAGCCACCTCGTATACCTCGATGGGCTTGATATCCAATACTTCAGCTACCAGATCCTGTACCTCAGGGCTTACCCAACCACCGAACTCGGCCTGTGCAATGTGCAGGACAGGCAGTAGGGCCGACTTGCGGCGCTCGTCGGGGTAGTGGGTGAGCAGACGCTTGATTTCAGCCTGGGCGGCTTCGGAAAATTGCGGCTTGACGGCAGTCGTCTCCATAAAAGTCAAATTCAGCAAAAAACTACGCGTCCAGCTCGCCGGCAATTACGTTCATCGACGACAGCGTCACGATGGCATCGGAGAGGGTCTGGCCGGTCACCATTTCGGTGTAGGCCTGATAGTAGATGAAGCAAGGACGGCGGAAGTGCAGGCGGTAGGGCGTGCGGCCTCCATCAGAAACCAGGTAGAAGCCTAACTCCCCGTTGCCACCTTCTACTGAGTGGTACACTTCACCCACTGGGGCCTCAATCTCACCCATCACAATTTTGAAGTGATAGATAAGGGCTTCCATGTTCTTGTACACGGCCTGCTTGGGCGGCAGGTAGTAGTGGGGCGCGTCGGCGTGGTAAGGGCCTTCAGGCAGGTTTTCCAGCGCCTGGTTGATGATGCGCAGGCTCTGCCAGATTTCCTCGTTGCGCACCATGAACCGGTCGTAGGTGTCGCCCTTGGTGCCTACCGGAATTTCAAACTCGAAATCCTGGTAGCTGGAGTAGGGATTCATTACCCGCACATCGTAGTCGACGCCGGCGGCGCGCAGGTTGGGACCCGTGAAGCCGTAGTTCAAGGCCCGCTCGGCGGAAATAGCGCCTACGTCCACCACCCGGTCCATGAAGATGCGGTTGCGGTTGAACATCTTCTCGAACTCGCTCATCACGGCCGGGAAGGTTTTCAGCCAGGCCCGCAGCTTTTGGATGGCCACGTCAGTGAAGTCGCGCTCCATACCGCCTACGCGGCCCATGTTGGTGGTCAGGCGGGCGCCGCTTACTTCCTCGTAGATTTCGTAGATCTTCTCCCGCTCGTCCATCAGGTAGAGGAAGCCGGTGAAGGCCCCCGTATCTACCCCCAGAATACCGTTGCAAATGAGGTGGTCCGAAATACGGGCCAGCTCCATCAGAATCACGCGCATGTATTGAGCGCGCTTGGGTACTTCTACTCCCAATAGCTTCTCTACCGTCATGTGCCAGCCCATGTTGTTGATGGGCGACGAACAGTAGTTCATCCGGTCCGTCAGGGGCGTAATCTGGTAGAAGGGCCGGCGCTCGGCAATCTTCTCGAAAGCACGGTGAATGTAGCCAATCGTGGGCACGCCCGATACAATCCGCTCGCCATCCATCTGCAGAATGTTCTGGAAGATGCCGTGGGTAGCGGGGTGGGTAGGGCCCAGGTTGAGCGTAGTCAACTCCTGGTTGAAGTCGTTGACGGAAGGCGCCAGGGGGTGCAGGTTAGGGCGTTGCACCTCGGCCTCTTCCACAATTTTGCGGGTGCCTTCCAGCGTATCGTTTACTGCCATGATAAAGGTATCAGGGGCCTAGCGGCCGAAGAAAAGGTCGGTTTTATCTTCGCGGGTACCGTCTTCCAGCGCGTACTCCTTGCGCATGGGGTGGTAGTCCATGTCCTCCACATTGAGGATGCGAATAAGGTTGGGGTGCCCCGGGAACTGGATGCCAAAGAAGTCGTAGGCCTCACGTTCCATCCAGTTAGCAGTGGAGTAGAGGTCCGTCATCGTGGGCACTACTGGATCCGAGATGGGGAAGAAGATCTTCAGGCGCAGCCGCACGTTGTGCACCAGGCTGTGCAGGTGATACACCATGCCCAGTTCCTGACCTTCCTTATCGGGGAAGTGCATGCCGCACATGGTGGTCAGGAAGTTTACTTGGAGCTCCTGATCCTGCTGCAGGCCGGCAATGATATCGTGAATCCGTTCCCGCGTAGTCGTGACAGTCAGCAGACCGTAGGGCTCTTCCACATCGGTGAAAGTGTCCTCGCCGAACAAGCGGTGCAGTAAGGCCAGCAGCTGCGCATTTTTCTGCGTTGCCGGGTCCTGGGCAGCGGCGACTTCCTGGGCCGGGGTAGATTCGTTCTGGTCAGCCATTATCTTGAGCTGTTAGCTAGTGGCTGTTAGCTGTTAGCTCATCGGCAGGCTTCAGTACAGAAGCTAATAGCCGATGAGCTAACAGCTAACAGCTCTATTTAATGTTGTAAGACGCCAACAGGGCCTGATACTCGGGCGAGTTGCGGCGGCGCAGGGATTCGTTTTTGGCCAGGTCCTGGATGCGCATCAGACCATCAAGTACCTGCTCGGGGCGGGGTGGGCAGCCGGGAATGTACACATCCACCGGAATAATACGGTCGATGCCCTGGAGCACGGAGTACGTGTCGAAGATACCACCCGAGCAAGCGCAGGCACCCATGGCCAGCACCCAGCGGGGCTCGGCCATCTGCTCGTACACCTGCTTGACAATAGGGGCCATTTTCTTGGCGATGGTGCCCATTACCATCAGCAGGTCGGCCTGCCGGGGCGAGAACGAGGGGCGTTCGGAGCCGAAGCGGGAAATGTCGTAGCGGGCGCCCATGGTAGCCATGAATTCGATGCCGCAGCAGGAGGTAGCAAAAGGCAGGGGCCAGAGGGAGTTGGCGCGGGCAATACCCACTACTTTCTCCAGGGAGGTAGCAAAGAAGCCGGCGCCTTCCAGGCCTTCCGGTGCATCTACCATTTTTACTTCAGGAGCTCTATTTTCCATGAGGATCAGTCAGTTTGGGGAAGCGCGGGGCTTCATTCAGGCAACACGGGCCAAGGGCCAAAGGTTGCTTTAGCGCGACTCATTCCAGCGCAAAACGCCCTTTTTGATAACGTAGGCGAAGCCGGCCATCAGCAGGGCCAGGAATACAATCATCTGGATGAAGCCCGTGGTGCCCAAGGCGCGGAAGTTCACGGCCCAAGGGTACATGAAGATTACCTCCACGTCAAAGAGTACAAAGAGGATAGCCGTAAGGAAGTACTTCACCGAAATCGGAGTGCGGGCGTTGCCCACCGATTCGATGCCACACTCGAAGGCTTCATCTTTTACCACGCTTTTCCGACGCGGGCCCAGCAGGTGCGAGGCTATCATGGAAAAAGCAACGAAGGCTATGGCCAGTACGAACTGCACGATAATCGGCAGAAAATCAGAAGGCTGGTATTGGGTCGGGACAGCGAGAAGCATAGACATCGACAGGGTAAGGCCGCTCAGAAACGGCATGGAAGGCAAAGGTACCACGAAATGCGGGCGGAACAAACGAGAAATCGGAGGGTAGGGGAAAGGTGTATCTTTGATGAGAAACCAGTTGCCTATCCCGCATGGAACAATTAGCTACCGCCCGCCGCTATACCGTGGAGGAATACTTTGCCCTGGAAGAAGCCTCGGAAGAAAGGCACTTGTTCTACCGCGGCGAAGTGTTTGCCATGTCAGGTGGGGTAGGCACGCACAATATTGTGAAGCAGAACAGCGTGATAAGCCTACGGCTGGCTCTGCGTGGAAAAGGCTGCCGGGTGTACGATGAGAACGTGCGTCTGGCCGTGCTGCAGGGTGAGCTATATACGTACCCCGATGTGATGGTCACATGCCACTCCGACGACTCGCCGGACAAAGTGATGATGCATCACCCGGTACTGATTATCGAGGTGTTGTCGCCGGGCACGGAAAGCTATGACCGGGTATGGAAATTCAGCTGCTACACTCAGTTGTCCTCCTTGCAGCACTACCTGCTGGTATCGGCCAGCAACTGGCTGGTGGAGTGGTACCGCCGGGAGCCCTCGGGTGTGTGGTCGTTTACGCCCCTAGCCAGTCAAGATGATGCCGTAACGTTGCCAGAGTTGGGTATTACGCTGCCTCTGACCGATATCTACAATGAACTGAGTATTATACCCCAGCTGGATAGGCCCCAGATGAATTAGGCAAAGAAACTATCTACTCAGGCACTGTCCTGGTAAAGAAGAACGCTTCCTCAGAAATTCTGAGGAAGCGTTCTTCTTTACCAGGAAATCAAATCAATTTAGAAGCCGCCCTGGCCGGTTACGTTCAGGTTTTCGCCGGTTTCCACGCCCAGGAAGGGGTAGCGGTAGTCGGTTACGGGCACGAACGTTTCCTTGATGGCGCGCGGCGACACCCAGCGCAGCAGGTTCAGCAGGGAGCCAGCTTTGTCGTTGGTGCCGGAAGCGCGGGCCCCGCCGAAAGGCTGCTGGCCTACCACCGCCCCGGTGGGCTTGTCGTTGATGTAGAAGTTGCCGGCGGCCTGCACCAGCTTCTTCGAGGCCAGCTCAATGGCGTAGCGGTCCTGGGAGAAAATGGCGCCGGTCAGGGCGTAGGGCGAGGTCGAATCGACCAGCTCCAGGGTTTGCTCGAACTCGGCTTCGTCGTAGATGTACACCGTCACCACCGGGCCGAACAGCTCGTCGCACATGGTGGTGTACTTGGGGTCCTTGGTTACGATAACCGTGGGCTCAATGAAGTAACCCTTCGACTTATCGTAGCCGCCACCCGCCACAATTTCGGCGTTGCTGTCGGCTTTGGCCCCATCAATGTACTTGGCCAGCTTATCGAAAGAGGTTTCGCTGATAACGGCGTTGATGAAGTTCGAGAAGTCCTCCACGTCGCCCATTTTGAACGAAGCGAGGTCCTGCTTCACGTAGCCCAGGATTTCGTCGGCGAGGTTGCTGGGCAGGTAAATGCGCGAAGCGGCCGAGCACTTCTGGCCTTGGTACTCGAAAGCGCCGCGGGTAATGGCCGTGGCTACCGCCTTGGCGTGGGCCGAGGGGTGGGCCACAATGAAGTCCTTGCCGCCGGTTTCGCCCACGATGCGGGGGTAGCTCTTGTAGCGCTTGATGTTCTGACCGATGGTCTGCCAGATGTTCTGGAACACACCCGTAGAGCCGGTGAAGTGGATACCGGCGAAGTCGCGGTGCTGGAAGATAACGTCGCCGGCCACGGGACCGTCCACGTAGATCAGGTTGATAACGCCATCGGGCAGACCGGCTTCTTTGAACAGTTCCATCAGCACCTGGGCCGAGTAAATCTGGGTGTTGGCGGGTTTCCACACCACCACGTTGCCCATCAGGGCCACGCAGGTAGGCAGGTTGCCGGCAATGGAGGTGAAGTTGAAGGGCGTAAGGGCAAACACGAAGCCTTCCAGGGGGCGGTGCTCCAGGCGGTTCCACATGCCGGGCTGGCTCTGGGGCTGCTGGTGGTACAGCTCCTGCATGAAGTGCACATTGAAGCGGAAGAAGTCAATCAGCTCGCAGGCGGCGTCGATTTCGGCCTGGAAGGCGTTTTTGCTCTGGCCCAGCATGGTGGCCGCGTTGAGGCGGGCGCGGTAGGGGCCGGCCAGCAGCTCGGCGGCTTTCAGGAAGATGGCCGCGCGCTGCTCCCAGGGCAGCTCAGCCCACTGGGGACGGGCCGCCAGGGCGGCGTCAATGGCCTGCTGTACGTGGTCAGCAGTGCCCTCGTGGAAATAGCCCAGGGTGTGCTGGTGGTCGTGGGGCGGGAAGATGCGCTGGGTGTTGCCGGTGCGTACTTCCTGGCCGCCAATGTGCATGGGAATGTCGCGCTCCTGCTGCTTGAACTCTTTCAGGGTCTTGAGCAGCTCGGTGCGCTCGGGTGAGTTAGGCGCGTACCCTTTCACGGGTTCGTTGACCGGAGCGGGAACGTTAAAGAAGGCGTTGGCCATAATACGTACTGGTTTTGTGGGGGCTTGGATGGTGGAGGGAGGTAGGGGCAAAGGTAGCCACCTGCGCGAAATCCCCGCTTCGCATGAAACCACAAGTGGGCTTCCAGGCTGGAGCAGGTGTGCACGGACTTATGCCCGTAGCCTCAGATTCAAATCATCCGGGCAAAAGGTTACCGACTGAGGTCCGTGCCACACCCATTTCAGCCCGGAAGCATCTGTGGCTCAGAGAGGGCCTGATATCCAAGCCAGCCGGAATCCGTTTGCATAAGCACATCTGCCTACCCCCGCTGTTATGCCCAAACCCGCCGCTACCTACCGCAACCCCATCTGGGATTTCGACTTTCCGGATCCTACTATCATCCGGGCGACGGATGGCTATTATTACGCCTACGGCACCCAGACCAAGCGGCCTGGCAACCTTATCATCAACTTGCAGGTAGCCCGCTCTCAGGATTTGGTGCACTGGGAATACCTGGGCGAAGGCCTGCCGCAGAAACCCGTGTGGGCGAGTACCACGCAGAAGTTCTGGGCCCCGCACGTAAGTGAGCACAACGGCATTTACTACCTCTACTATTCGGCCAAACCTGATTCGGGGGCCGGGCTTTGCCTGGCCGTGGCTACCTCCGCTGCCCCCACCGGACCGTTCCGGGATGTAGGCGCACCCTTGCAATGCGGCACAGGCTTCCTGGAAATCGATCCGATGGCGTTTGATGACCCTGCCACCGGCAAGCGGCTGCTGTACTGGGGCTCGGGCTTCGGGGCGCTGCGGGTGCGGGAACTAGCCGAAGACCGGCTTTCCTTCGCGCCGGGCAGTGAGGAAATACCCCTGCTGGAGCCCGCCGGGGCCGGCGACCCGCGCCGCTACGACCAACTGCTGGAAGGTAGCTGGGTGGTGCTGCGCCACGGTTGGTACTACCTGTTTTATTCCGGCAACAACTGCTGCGGCCCCGATGCGCATTACGGCGTGCTCGTGGCCCGGTCCCGCGCTGCTACCGGCCCCTTCGAAACCCTGGCCGAAGCCACTGGCAACCCCTACGCCATGCTGCTGGAAGGCAATGAGCACTGGCTCGCCCCCGGCCACAACTGCGTCGTCACGGACGCGGCCGGGCAGGATTGGCTGGCCTACCACGCCATCGACCTCCGACAGCCCACCTTCGACGCCATTGACGACGAGCAAGGCTTCTCCCGCCGCGTACTGCTGCTGGACCGGCTGGAATACGTGGATGGCTGGCCCCGGCTGGTTACGGGTGGCACGCCCTCGTGGCAGGAGCAGGAAGGACCGGTGAGGTGAAAGTTTAACGGGATTCGTTGCACGCTTACTTACACCGTGTGGCTCCTGTTTTAGCGAGCTGTCCGTTCTATCATCCTACCTGTCTTAATAAAATCAGGCTCTATATAGGAGGCGTTGCTCTGCATAAGAGAGTAACGCTGGTAGCGAACAGGGCTCTGCAAAAACGCATCAAGCTGTCGTAGATCCAAGGCTATCCGCTTAGGCTTGCCGTCGTAGTTATCTGCTAACAAAACCAAGAAGGCGCCTTCCAGCTGAATGTCAGTTAAATCAGGCCCTCCGTAAGTGTCAAACAGCAACTTTTCCCGTACCCCAAATAATCCTGTGTGGCGCGCTGTTACTTCCCAAGAGTCAGATGTTAAAGGTCCTCCATCCAATACACTAAGTTGGAAAGTATAGTCATGCCAACGAACCTGTTTTAGTGGCTTGGCGGAATTACAGGAGCAGGTAAACAGTACAAGCAGGGTGGCTAATACAGTTACAGTAACGGGCTTCATAATTTCCCTAACCATTCTCAAGCCACTACACCCGCTCCAGTAGCACCCGCCGCACCTGCTGCTCCAGCTCCGCCACGGAGCCTTCGTTGCGAAGTACCAAGTCGAAGTGGGGGTAGGCGTCGAGGGCTGTTTCACTGGGGTGGTTGTCGTCGCGGGTGCCGTCGCCGCGCTGGTGGAGGGGGTCGCCTTCCACGCGCAGCATCAGGCCGCCGCGGCTGCGGATCAGGTCGGCTTCGTTGGGGAAGCGCACGTCCGGGATGAGGGTGCACTGGTCGGTGGGCAGGCGCGAGAAAAAGGCCTGCACCCAGATATCAGGCTCCCATTGGCGCAGGGCCAGCCCTACCTGCTGCAGCATTTCGCCGCGGGTGCGCCCGAAGGCGGGCAGGCGCTCGGCCTTGCCCGCCTGTGAGAAATAGGGCGAAACACCCTCGCCAGCCAGGGCTGCACACACGGCCTTAATCGGCTCGCCCACGGAGCGAATGTGCCACTTGCGCTCTGGCTGTAGCTGCTGCAGCATACGGGCAATGGTGTCTTTGCCGCTGCCCCGGCGGCCGGAGAGGCCAATGAGTCTGATCATGGGCGCAAAGGTAGCCAGGAAGCTGCGGTTGGCTTCTGAGGAGCTATACTTGCCCGCGGCTTCCTTCTCCCCGGATGCCTCCATCCCACATGAAGCGAATCATACCCAGCTGCCTGCCCCTGCTGCTATCCGGGTGCACGCCCACGGCATCTACCACGGCGCCGAACCGGCAAATCACGGTGGTGGGCTACGGCAGGGTTTCGGCCTATCCTGACCAAGCGGAAATTACAGTGCAGGTAGCCTTCACCAGGCCCCGGCTGAAAGAGGCAGCGGCCGAAGTGCAGGCGGTTATCGGGCAGGTAAGCGGGGTAGTAAAACCTTTCATCCGGACGGCCCAGGACCTGCGCACCAGTACCGTATCAACCACCGTGGAAATGGAGCTCTACGGCAAAGGCATGGGCGGCCGCAGCTTCCGCCTTACCCCCGAGCTGATGGAGTACGCCGGCGCCGCACAGACCGTTGTGGCGCTGGAATAGCAGCGGCTACAAAATGTTCTTCAGCTCACTCAAACAGCTGATTTCGTAGGTGGTCTGGGCCAAGTGGCGGCGTTTTTCGGGGTTGAAGTACACCTGGTCGATGCCGGCATTGTAGGCGCCCAGCACGTCGCACTCCAGGTTGTCGCCAATCATGAGGCTTTCCGGGGCGGTAGCGCCGGAGCGCTCCAGGGCGTGCCGGAAAATGCGGGCATCGGGCTTGAGGTGGCCGCAACACTCCGAGGTAACGATTTCCCGGAAGTAGTCCGTTAGACGGGCCGAGTTCAGCTTCACGTACTGAATTTCCTTGAAGCCATTGGTAATCAGGTGAAGCACGTAGCCCTTGTCGCGCAGGTAATCAAGCACTTCATAGGTGTAAGGGAATACTGCCGTTTTATGAGGTAGCAGGTCCGTAAACTGCCCCGACATCTCGGCGGGCGCGTCGGCTTCCGTCAGGCCCAGCTTCACGAAGGTGCGCGGGAAGCGCGTGGCCCGCAGCTGCTGCTGCGTGATTTTGCCGCCCTGGTACAGCCGCCACAAACCGTGGTTGATATCGGAGTACACCCGGATAAACTCCTCCGCCGTGAAGGTGCCGTAGCGCCCCAGCTCGTGCAGCTCAAAGAGGTGGCGCAGGGTTTCATCGGCGTTGGCTTCAAAATCCCACAGCGTATGGTCGAGGTCGAAGAAAAGATGACGGTATTTCAAAGGGAGGTGATGAAGTGATGAGGTAAATGGTAACAGGTAAATGGTAATGAGGTAGATAGTGACAGGTGATACGTAATAGGTGACGTGGTTTTGGGCTCCGATGCACTGGGGCAGGTCTGGCCGGATTGGTACCTGTGGAGGTTGGGAGGCGTGGGAGGGGTAGGCGGCATACACAAGTAGTCTGCGCGCAGTGAGGTGGAGCCTTCAGCCTCGGAGCAAGGGTAGGGGCTACTCAATCAGCAGCCGTTTAATAACCCGGCCTTCGCCCAGGTGTTCGCGCACAATGTCGGCGGCGTCCTTGGGTTTTACGTCGCCGTACACGGTGCCCTCGGGGTACATGATGAGGGCCGCGCCGGGGCCTTTCTTGCAGTGCTTGCACAGGTCGAGGCAATTGCAGGTTTGCACCCGGGTTTTGCGCTTTTCGCCGCCGCTGAACAGGTTTTTCAGGCCTTGCTTTTTCAGCTCCACCTTGAGTGCCTTAGCTACCTCCTTGCCCACTTCACTTTTCTGGGCAGTACAGACAAACAGGCGGGTGGGAGCGGCAGAAGATTTCACGGAAAACAGAAAGTAAAAAGAAAACAGAAGGCCACCCGCGCTCAGCGCGCATCCGGAATCCCGGTCCAGCGGCGGTTTTGCAGCTTATACGCGGCCAGCTCCCGGTTCGACCAGAGGGTCTGGTAAATCTTCTGGTCGCGCAGGAGCTGCGGGTCGCGTTCCATATAGCTCAGCAGCTGGTGCAGGAAATCCTGGGCTTCGTCCTTAATGAAATAAAACACCCAGTTATCGAGGCGGCGGAAATTCACGAGGCCTGCATTTTTCAGGTACGCTAGTTGCCTGGAGGTTTTCGTCTGGCTGAAGTCCAGCACCTGCTCCAGGTCAGAAATGCACATTTCCTGGTTGCGCCACAGCAAATGCAGGATGCGCACCCGGCTTTCGTCGCCGAGTGCTTTGAATAGTTGCTGGCCGAATGCAACGGTAAAGTGTTTGAGGCGCATCTATAGACGAAAGCAGAAATACAAAAACCTGAACCAAACCCAGCGGGCCCGAATTTACCTTAAACCCGCCAGCGGCCCCCGAAAGTGCCGTATCTTTGTCGCCTGTAATGCCTTGTATGCTCCCAGTGGCCCGAATTCGTCTTTCTTTCCTGCCCGCCTTGCTCGGGCTCGTGCTGGTAGCCCTGCTGCTGGTGCCCGGCCGTGCGCGGGCGCAGGGCCAGCGCCCGGTGGTGCAGTTTACCGGCATCGTGGCCTCCGGCGACTCGCTGCTGGGCGTGCCCGGCGCGGCCGTGTTCGTGCCCAAGGCCGGGCGCGGCACTGCCACCAATGCCTACGGTTACTTTTCCATCCCGGTGCTGGCCGGCGACAGTATTGTCATCAGAAGCCTGGGCTACCGCAACCAGTACGTGGTAATTCCGGCCAACTACCCTCGCCAAAGCTACTCCGTGATTGTGCAGCTAAAGGAAGACGCTACCGTGCTGCCCGAGGTGCGGGTGTTTCCCTATGCCACCGAAAAAGCCTTCAAGGAAGCCTTTCTGGCCATGAGGGCCCCGGCCGAAAGTGACCGGACCGCCGCCGAAAAGCTCAATGAGCAGGTAATGCGCCGCATGTTCAACACCCTGCCCGTGACCAGCATGGGCAACTACCGCCAAACCCTGCAAAACCAGCAGTACGACCAGCAGCGCCGCATGGGCATGGGCCCCACGCCCGCCACCAACAACCCCTTGCTCAACCCCTTCAGCTGGCTGCAGCTCATCAAGCAGGTCAAGGACGGAGAGTTCAAGAAGAAAGAAGGGACGGATTATTAAGTGATACGGTGAGGTGGTAAACGGTGATAGGTGACAGGTGTCATGGCGAGGCACGAAGCCATCCGTCCTGCCCAACGCCCTACCCCCTGAAACGTGACAAGCCCTTGACGACTGTGCGAGCGTCAGGGGCTTGTCTGTTGATTAGACTTGTCACAGAGGAGAGGACGGATGGCGTCGCTCCGCTCGCCATGACACTTTACTTATTCACTACTTCACCACTTCACAACCTAAGCCGGTCGTTTTCGGTACAGGATTTTGGCGCTTTTGCCGGAGTTCGTCGTATGCTTACGCCGACATTATTCTGTATCAGGTATGGATACCAACCTTCCGGTTACCACCCAGCCGCGCATCGTTATTATTGGCTGCGGCTTCGCGGGGCTGCGGCTGGCCAAAGACCTGGCCGATGCGCCCGTGCAGGTAGTCGTCATCGACCGGAACAACTACCACAACTTTCAGCCCCTGCTCTATCAGGTAGCCACCGGCGCCCTGGAGGCCGACAGCATTGCCTACCCCATCCGCAAGATTTTTGCCGGCCAGCCGAATTTCTTTTTCCGCATGGCCGATGTGCAGCAGGTTGACCACGCGCGCAACACCCTGATAACCAACATCGGCGAAATCCGCTACGACCACCTGGTTATTGCCACCGGCTCCCTCACTAATTACTTCGGGCTGGAAAGTATTGAGCGCAACGCCATGCAGATCAAGAGCGTGCCTAACGCCCTGAACCTGCGCAGCTACCTGTTCCAGAACTTCGAGAAAGCCCTGCTCTGTGAGAATCCCGTGCAGCGCCAGGCCCTGATGAACGTGGTAGTGGTAGGCGGCGGCCCCACGGGTGTGGAAATCTGCGGCTCTCTGGCCGAAATGCGCAAGGACGTGCTACCCCAGGACTACCCCGAGCTGGACCTCAAGCAGATGGAAATCTATCTGGTGGAGTCGGGCGGGGAGGTGCTGGGGCCCATGTCGAAGTACGCCCAGGACAAGGCCAAAGCCTACCTGGAGGAAATGGGCATCCATATCCGCCTGAATACCAAAGCCGCCCGCTTCGAGGACGGCAAGCTGTACTATTCTGACACGGAGTTTCTGCGCACGGAAAACCTGATTTGGGCCGCTGGCGTGAACGGGGCCGCCGTGGAGGGGCTGCCCGCCGAGGTAGTTGCGAAAAACAAGCGCATCAACGTGGATACTATAAACCGGGTAATGGGCAGCCGGAACGTGTACGCCATTGGGGACGTGGCCAACCTGGTAACCGAGGAAATGCCGCGCGGCTACCCCATGCTGGCCCCGGTAGCCATTCAGCAGGCTGAGCAGCTGGCAGCCAATTTCAAGCGCCTGCTGGCCGGCGAGGCCTTGCAGCCCTTCAAATACTTCAATAAAGGCAGCATGGCTATTGTGGGTCGCAACCGCGCCGTGGTGGACCTGCCCGGCGACCGGCACTTCGGCGGCTTCCTGGGCTGGCTGACCTGGCTGTTCGTGCACCTGATGACGCTGGTGGGCTTCCGTAACAAAGCCGTTACGCTGGTGAGCTGGGCCATCAGCTACTTCAGCTCCGATAAGGCCCTGCGCCTCATCATCCGGCCCTACAAGCGCCACGATTTCAAGGACGACAAAGGCAAAACCAACGCCCAGCAGAACGCCTCTACCCCGGAGTACAACCCCCCAGTGCCCGCGCCCAATGCGGCCGTGGTAGGGGGGTAGCCCAACGCGGCATCTCGGCAACCAACTGAAGACCCTGCCCCGTCGGGCGGGGTTCTTTAGTATACCTCGTTGGTGGGGTAGGTGCTGGCGGTCTGGTATCTTGCCCTGGAACGATGGGCGCAACCTCCTGTGGTGGCGCGCTGTCCTTGTTGCCGTTCCTTTCCTCTGCCTTCATGAAAAAGCTGTTCCTCCTGCTCGGGGTGCTGGCTCCCACGGCGCTGGCGGCCCAAACCGCCCCGCACCCACTCACGGCCCGCGACCTGCAGCAGCTGCGCGATGTAAAAGATGCTCACTTCTCGCCCGATGGGCAGTGGGTTACCTACGTGGTCAGCCAAGCCGATACGGCCGCCGACAAAAACAACGCCGACGTGTGGATGGCCCGCTACGACGGCCGCCAGAACCTGCGCGTAACCACCAGCCCCGACAACGAAACCGCTCCGCGCTTCTCGCCCGATGGTACTTACCTAAGCTTCCTCTCGAGCCGCAGTGAGGGGGAGGAAGGCAAGGCCCAGCTTTGGCTGCTGAACCGCAACGGCGGCGAGGCCGAGAAAGTAACCAAGCTGAAAGGCAGCGTGCAGGATTACGTGTGGGCCCCGGATGGCAAGCGCCTCGCCCTCATCATCCGCGACGCCGACCCCGACTCGCTCACGCTGGCGCAGAAAGCCAAAAAGAAAACGCCGCCGGTAATCGTCATCAACCGGTTTCAGTTTAAGCAGGATGTGGACGGTTACCTCAATAAGCAGCGCCAGCACCTCTACGTCTTCGAGGTGGCCACGCGCAAGCTGACCAACCTCACACCCGGCCGCTACGACGAGCACGCCCCCGCCTGGAGCCCCGATAGCCGGCAGCTGGTGTTCGTGAGCAAGCGTGGCGAGGACCCCGACCGCCACGATAACTTCGACCTATACGCCATAGAGGCTACCCCCGGCGCCCAGCCGCGGCAGCTCACCACCACCGACGTGGCCGACAGCGCCCCCAGCAACTGGAGCGGCCGCCCCGCCTGGAGCCCCGATGGCAAGTGGATAGCCTTTGTGGAGGGCGCCCCCAAGGAGCAACTGGTGTACGGCCTGCACCAGCTGGCCGTGGTGCCGGCCACCGGCGGCACGCCCCGCCTGCTCACCCAGGGCCTGGACCGCAACACCCTCAAGCCACAGTGGTCTAAAGATGGCAAGCACCTTTACTTTCTGCTCGAAGACGACCGCGCCCAGGTGCTGGCTCGGGTGCCGGCTACCGGCGGCAAGGTAGAGCGGGTGCTGGACGGGAAGCGCGAAATCACGGAATTTGAGCTGGGTCCGAAAGGGCAGGTAGTGGTAGTAAACAGCGAGCCGCTGCAGCCGAAAGAAGTGTTTGCCTTCGAGAAGAAAAGCCTGCGCCCGCTTTCTAAACAGAATGACGCCTGGCTGAAAACCGTGCAGCTGGGCGCCGTGGAACCTTTGCAGGTCAAAAGCAAAGATGGCACCCTGGTCAGCGGGTTTATGGTGAAGCCGGTGGGCTACCAGGCGGGCCAGAAGTACCCCACGGTGCTCCGGATTCACGGCGGGCCGGTGTCGCAGTTTGCTTACGGCTTCGCGCCGGAGTGGCAGGTGCTGGCAGCCCACGGCTACGCCGTTGTGGCCGGCAATCCTCGCGGCAGCTCGGGCCGGGGCCTGGAATACTGCCGGGCCATTTATGCCGACTGGGGTAACAAGGACTCCGAGGATGCCCTGGCCGTGGTGGACTACGCCGTGCAGCAGGGCCTGGCCGACCCGGCCCGCCTGGGGGTGGGCGGCTGGAGCTACGGCGGCATCCTCACCGACCACCTCATTGCCCGCGACCCGCGTTTTAAGGCCGCTACCAGCGGGGCCGGCATTGCCAACGTGCTGGCCGGCTACGGCACCGACCAGTACATCCGTGACTACGAAACCGAGCTGGGCACGCCCTGGGAGCACCCCGACGTGTGGATGCGCATTTCCTACCCCTTCTTTCACGCCGGCCAGATCAACACGCCCACGCTGTTTCTCTGCGGCGAGAAGGACTTCAACGTGCCCCTGCTCAACACCGAGCAGATGTACCAGGCCCTGCAAAGCCGGAAAGTGCCCACCCAGCTTATCATTTACCCCGGTCAGTTCCACGGCATCAGCAAGCCCAGCTACGTGAAGGAACGCTACGACCGGTACCTGGCTTGGTACGACAAGTACCTGAAGTCGGGAGCTGCCACCGTCGGCGGCCGCTAAGCGTAACCGGCGGAACTAGCAACAAGGCCCGTAGCACAGCGCTACGGGCCTTGTTGCATCTGTGTTAGTTACGGGTTTATTTGCTGCAGCGGGCAGATTCTGCTACCATCTGGGGCACATCAAAGCTCTGATAAATAGCCAGGCAGGGGCGCGAAGTAGCTTCCTGAGCCGTGGGAGTACGCAGGGCAAGGGTAAACTTCCGGCCCGGCTCGGCCCCAACCGGCAACTCAGAGTAGGTGCCAACTACGTGTGTGCGCAACGTGTCGCGGTACATAATGGAGCTGCCGATGTTCACATTCTCGTCTAGCTGCAGGAGCATGCCATTGCAACTGAGCCCGAGCACGCGCACCGAAACACAGCTCAAATCAGGCTCCTGGGCCTCTTCATCAATCTGACAGCTAACCAGCAGACCTAGCAGCAGCAGGCTGGCCAAGGTTATAGAGCGTAACGGACGCATCATGGGGTAGGAAGTAAACGTTACTACCAGGAGCTGCCTGCCGGCCAGATGGTTGCATGCCGCTACCTGCCTACCTCCCGCTACAGCGCAAACTCGCTCAGGGCCCGGTACACGTCGTGGATGTTTTTGTCGTTGCGGAAGTTCTTGCTGATGGGCTCCGTCTGGCCCCGCACCCAGATTTTTATTTCCGCGTCCAGGTCGAAGTGGCCGGTGGTTTCCATCGAAAACCGCTCGATGCTGCGGTACGGGATGCTCAGGTACTCGCGCTTCTTGCCCGTAACGCCCTGCTTGTCTACCAGAATCAGGCGCTTACTGGTAAACACCAGCAGGTCGCGGATAACGGCGTAGGCGTTGCGCACCACCTCGCCGGGGGCCAGCAGCTGGCTTAGTTCGAGTTGAATTTCCTGGGCATCGGTTTCGGCCGCGTTGCCCAAGAGGGCATCAAGAAGTCCCATAGGGGTAGGAAGGTTGAGGTGGAAGATGCCTCAAGCTAACAAGAAAACGCCTTCTGGCCCACCCCGAATAGTGTCCTCTCAAGCCCCGCTCAGCTACCCCTCGCCCGGCGCTGCCAGCAGGCTGCCCCGGCTTTTTTGCGATACACCGAGTTGCTCCCTAATTTTGCCTCTCCGCAGAGTATTTTTGTTCATGAAACTAGCTGAACTACTGGAGTTAGGCTTCCGCGATTCTATTGAGTGCCCCAAAGCCTGGCAAAACAAAGGGCGCGTAGTGTGCCGTGACTTCGGCCACGCCCTGATCAGTATTTTGTGGTACTCCGATTCCTCGGAAATCGAAGTGATTGTGGGCGACGTGGATACGCCCTTGCTGCACTTCCGCTCCAGCCTGCTTACCGTCAGTCATTTGCAGGGCCTGCTCCGCGACTACTGGCCCACTGCCTAACGTTTTCCGGACTAGGGTGCGGGACGTGGTGCAGGGCCGGCAGTGCGCACCCGTCAGCTTTTCAGTGGCTCAACCGCCCATCAGTCCCGAAAGCCGGCTCTGGCAGGCTATCAGATACAGGACTCAGCCTGCCCAAGGAGCCCGTACGCCTGTTTTTCAGGTAATAGGTGGCAGAGCGCGGAAACTTAACAATACTGTCGCCAACCTCCGACCTGGCAAAAGCACCCTTCAATACGGCAAACGGCATGATGCTTTTACCCCGTTGTAGGTAAAGCACGTAGCTGTCCGGATCGGCTGGCTTGTACTTGGACACCACTACGGTACTCACGCGCTGTTTTAAGTGCCTTTCCTCTTCTCCGGAAGACATTACCCTATCAAGCGCATAGAGTAAGGCCACGCAAAGGATAACCCATCCCAGCATGGCCCATAGTACACCGTGCATTCGGTTGTTATCCTCATCAGAAACGCCTATAGAATCAGGAATCATCCGGAACGGTGCTTTGGGGGTATCTGGCAGAATTAGCTGGGCATAATGTGGCGCCTCTGAACTCGACCCCAGGGGAAGGCCATCAGGAGAAGCACTTGCCGGTGAAGGATGCGCAAACATAAAAAAACAGCCGGACCATAGGGCCCGGCTGTTTTGTGTGGTGGTAAACGGAGTGTGCTTAGTTGGTGCCGCCCGTAGAGGTAGCGCCATTCACCGGCTTCTGCTCCTTCTGCTGCAGAGCCGACTGCTGCTGCATGGGGTTGGGCTGGGCGCGCTGCTGCTGCTCAAACACCTCAAAACGCGAAGGCTGGGCGCGCTGGGGGTAGGCGTTGTTGGAGAGGTCCGTGTCGGCGGTTTGCTGGAAGGGGTCCAGCACGAAGCTCACGATGGGCTTTTCGGTGATAAACACCTTGGTCACCTCGGCATTGTTCTTACGCCAGATTTCGGCCGGAATGTTCATGATTTCCTGCTTGCCGTCCTCGTAGGTCATCTGCACGATGATGGGCATGGTCAGGCCGCCGCGGTTTTTCAGGCTCACCTCGTAGAAGTTCAGGCCAGCATTCAGGCGCTGCTGCTGCTCGGGGCTGAGGCCTTTCACCAGCTGCTGGTAGCGCTGCTTATCGGCCTCGGTGGTCGAGAGCGGGTCGTAGCTGTTGTAGAAATCCTTCAGCTCCGGCTTGTCATCCACCAGGGTTTTCTTGATGTCCTGGAGGTTGCGCTGCTGCGAAATGCTCTGGGGCGCTTTGTTGATTAGCTCCCGCTTGCGGGCATTCTCAATTTCGGGGTTCTTGGAGTCCACTGTGTACCACTTTACGCCCTCAATGGCCAGGTCGGTGTGCTCCACGGAGTAGAACCAGCCGCGCCAGAACCAGTCCAGGTCCACGCCCGAGGCGTCTTCCATGGTCCGGAAGAAGTCGGCGGGGGTAGGGTGCTTGTAGGCCCAGCGGGTGGCGTACTCCTTGAAGGCATAATCGAAGAGCTGGCGGCCCATAATAGTCTCGCGCAGAATATTTAGGCCCGTCGCGGGCTTGCCGTAGGCGTTGTTGCCGAACTGCAGCACCGATTCGGAGTTGGTCATGATGGGCGTCTGCAGGCTCTTATCGGTCTGCATGTAGGCCACAATGTTGGCCGGTTCGCCCCGGCGCGAGGGGTAGTTTCGCTCCCACTCCTGCTCCGTGAGGTACTGCACAAAGGTGTTCAGGCCCTCATCCATCCACGACCATTGCCGCTCGTCGGAGTTCACAATCATGGGGAAGAAGTTGTGGCCTACCTCGTGGATAATCACCGAAATCATGCCGTACTTCCGGTCCGCCGAGTAGGTGCCGTCCTTCTCGGGGCGGCCCCCGTTAAAGCATATCATGGGGTACTCCATGCCGCCCACCGGCCCGTGCACCGAAATGGCCACCGGGTACTGGTACGGAATGGTAAACTTCGAGTAGGTTTTGATGGTGTGGGCTACCACCTCCGTGGAGTACTTGCCCCAGAGCGGGTTGCCCTCCTTGGGGTAGTAGCTCATGCACATTACGGGCGTGCCGTTCTGCCTGATGCCCATGGCATCCCAGATAAACTTGCGCGAGGAAGCCCAGGCAAAGTCGCGCACGTTTTTGGCGGCAAAGGTCCAGGTTTTGGTGCCTTTGGCGCGCTTCTGCTCGGCCTGCTCCGCCTCCAGCGGCGACACAATCAGGACGGGCTTCTGGGAGTTTTTGGCTTGCTCCAGGCGCTGGCGCTGGGTTGAGGTCAGGACCTCCGAGGCGTTCTGCAGCGTGCCGGTAGCGCCCACTACGTGGTCGGCGGGGGCCGTAATGCTCACGCGGTAGTCACCGAAGGGTAGGGCAAACTCGCCGTTGCCCAGAAACTGCTTGTGCTGCCAGCCCTGGTTATCGGAGTACACCGCCATGCGGGGGTAGAACTGGGCAATTTCGTAGAGGTAGTTTTTGTCCTCCGGGAAATACTCGTAGCCCGAGCGCTGGTTGATTTTGGTTTGGTCGTTGATGTTGTAGGCCCACTTGATGCTGAACGTGACGGCCTGCTTGGGCCGCAGGGGCGTGGGCAGGTCCACGCGCATCATGGTGTGGTTGATGACGTAGGGCAGAGCTTTGCCACCCTTCAGTTTCACCTCCGCAATCTTGAACCCCCCGTCAAACTCGCTGCGCTGCAGGTAGTCCAGGGCCTGAAACGACATGCGCGGCTGAATCTGGCCGACCTCGGTGGCGGTGGTGATGGAGTTTTTATCGAGAATGTTCTGGTCGAGCTGCACCCACAGATAGGTCAGCACGTCGGGCGAGAGGTTGGTGTAGGTAATGTCCTCGTCGCCGGAAATCGACTGTTTCGCGTCGTCCAGCTTTACCCGAATGTTGTAGTCGGCGCGCTGTTGCCAGTACTCGCTGCCGGGTGCTCCCGAGGCGGTGCGGTAGGCGTTGGGAGTCGGCAACAGGGTTTCCAGCTGGGCGAATTTGTCGGTACCGGAGTTGGTGTTCTGCGCTGCTGCGGGTAAGGTCAGCAAAGCCGCCAGCCCGGCGGCCAGCAGAGTAGGTTTCAGCATACAGATAGAAGAGGAGAAAAAGGCAGTTCAGAGGTAAAACGGAGCGGCTGCAAGTGACCCCCGCCGCGCGCGGCGAAAGACAACCGCTACCGGCGTAGGTTGCAGGTGGTGAAGTGGCGAAATGGTGAGATAGTGAGTTTGACGTTTCACATGCGCAAGCGACGCATACTGGGCCGTTAAAGCTTCAAACTCACCACTTCCTACCCCACCAAAAGGGTTAAAGCTATGCCGAGGGCGGCCCCGGTCGTGACCAGGAGCCAGTCGCGGCGCGCCACGTTAAAGATACGCAGCAACACGAAGCCGAGCAGCAGGATAAAACCCACAATCAGCAGCTGGCCCAGCTCCACGCCCAGGTTGAAGCTCAGCAGCTCCAGCACCGGGCGGCTCTGGCGGCCCAGCAGCTCGCGCAGGTAGCTGGAAAAGCCCAACCCATGAATCAGCCCGAACACTGCCGCCAGCAGATTGGGTAGGGTGAGGATGATGGGGGTAGCCTCGCGCCGCTCCACCGGCCGGGTACCCGCCTTGCCGGCCCGCCCCAGATTCAGCAGGCACGTCAGCACAATAGTTACCGGAATCAGGGTTTCAATCAGGGTAGGAGAGTAGCCTACCACGTTCAGGGTGGCCAGGGCCAGCGTGATGGAGTGGCCCACCGTGAAGCTGGTTACCAGGGCCACCACCCGGCGCCAGTCCTGCAGTACGTAGGGCGCGCACAAGGCCAGCAGAAACACCAGGTGGTCGTAGGCCTGCAGGTTGAAAATGTGGTGAAACCCTAGCTGCAGGTAGGTAGTGAAAACAGAGGACGACATAGGACAAAGCTACACGCTCGGCCGAATTTCGGGGCGTAGGCTAGCAGACCGGGGGCTGCATCAGAACTCTCTGAGCCCCTTTGCTCTGACTGAAGCCAAGTTTCCCTTCTGCCATAAGACTAAAAACCAGCCTTCACAATAGCAAAGCGCGGGGAAGTGCTTTGGTAAGGATAAAGGACGTAGGCGTCGGTTTGGTTGCGGCGAGTAATAGTAGTGGGGCTAACGGCACCCGTGGCAAAGCTGCCCGAGGCGGCAGCCGTGGCCCAAGCGTCAGTGGAGGTTAGCCGGAAAACGGTGCTTTGGCTACCGGCCACCAGCAGCAAGGTTCGGGAATCCAGCAGCAGGAGCCCATCGGCCCCCACCAGGCTCTGCCCCGATGTTACCCGCGAAAAGCTGCCAGGATTGCTAACCGGTACTTTGAACAGGGTACCGTCATTGGATTTAGCCACCAGTAGGTATCCGTCGGGGTGAAACACAATGCCGTTCAGCCCAAAGCCGGTACCCCCACTAAGCTGGGCATTCTCCAGAAAAACGGAGGCCGTACCTTGCGCATCTACCTTGTAAATAATGGGCGAGAGGCTGTCGGTGATGTAGGCGTTGCCCTGGCTGTCCACGGCTATGTCGTTGGCGAAATGGTTGAGGCCGGGCCGCAGGGCCCCCAGATCGGTGTAGCTGATCAGGCTGCCGTTGCTAGAGTTGTAGATAGCCAGGGCCGCCAGCTTGCGCAGGGTAGCGGCGGTGGTACGGGTAGCATTGGCCCCGTTATCGGAAACGGCTACCAGCAGGCGCTGGCGCGGGGCATCGAGGTGGAGGCCAATGGTAGAAACCAGCCGCGGGTCGTCGGCAAACGTGGTGTAGGTGCTGTCGTCGCGCACGCCGCCAATGCGCCCTTGGGTGCGGGAGCTAACCAAAAAGCGCTTGCCTTGCTCGTCGTACTGAATGCCTTCGGGGTGCAGGCCTGCCTGAGGCACGGTAATGCGGGCGGGGGCAGCTGGCTCAACCGCTACGTCATCGTCACTATCGGAGCAGCCGGTTAGTAAACCAGTCAGTCCTGCTACCAGCGCAGCTAAGCGCAGGTAGCGCAACAAAGGCCGCAATCCGGCGCCAGGAAAAGAGAAGCAGTATACCATAAGAGTGAAGCGGTTAAAAAGCAATAAGTCAAGCAGCTAGTCATACGAGCTTCAGCCGGAAGGGGCTACCCCAGCTTCCTATTTCGCACGTGCCGGGGTGAATATCACTACCCCACGAACGCACTGGCTACTTCTGAGTGGGGAGCTTTGTGTATCCATGGGTTATATTTAAGATAGAAACAGTATTATTTATTTAGGATACTACATGGATGCCCTTAATTGTTGCCAGAAATAGGATAAAATTGTGAAGTAATCCATTGCTTACTTATTGCTTTTTATGATTTCACACGTACTCCGCATCAGTGTGCTGGTTGGCTTGCTGGGAGCAAGTGCCTTATCCGCATCTGCCCAAGTAGCAGCCCCCGCCGATTCAGCGAAGGCTGTGCAGCGCTTGTTTGCAAGCCGCCGCACGGGCAGCACAATTCTAGGCTTCCCGGCAGGCTACTTTTTTGGCTACGGGGCCGTAGCTACGGCCCAGGGGGTAGATGGCGCGCCCGTTACGCTGGGGCTGGGAGCAGTGCTTTCAGCCATTACTATTTCTAAGGGCGTACGATTCAGCAAGGATCGGGAGCAGGAAATAGTAGGGGCGTATCAGCAAGGCAAAGCCATCCCGAAAAACATTCGGCGCCGCCTGAAGCGTAAGCATTTCAGAGCCTAACAGCGTCCGATAACGAAAAAAGCCCCGCTGACATTAGCCAGCGGGGCTTTTTTCGTGGAGTTAATGGGGCTCTTACACGCCCGGGATTTCCACATCCACATTCACGAAGCGGATCTGGTTGTCTTCCAGCACGGCTTCCACCACGGCATCCTTGCTTACGCGGCCCGAGAGAATGTCTTTCGACAACTCATTCAGTACCAAACGCTGCAAGACGCGCTTCAAGGGGCGGGCCCCAAACTGCGGGTCGAAGCCCTGCTCGCCGAGGAAGTCCAGGACCTCGTCGGTGGCTTCCAGCCGGATGCCGGCTTCTTCCAGGCGCTGCTGAATCTGCCGGAACTGGATGTCCACGATCTTGCGGATTTCGCGGCGCTTCAGCGGCTGGAACATCACAATCTCGTCGATGCGGTTCAGGAACTCGGGCCGCATGTGGCCTTTCAGGCGCTCTACCACTTCCTCGCGGGTGCGGTCCACCACCTCATCGTGGTTGTACTCATTCAGCTCCTTGAAGTTCGTCTGAATGATGTCGGCGCCCGTGTTCGAGGTCATGATGATGATGGTGTTCTTGAAGTTCGCCACCCGGCCTTTGTTGTCGGTAAGGCGACCATCATCGAGCACCTGCAGCAGGATATTGAACACATCGGGGTGGGCCTTCTCGATTTCGTCAAGCAGAATCACCGAGTAGGGCTTGCGGCGCACGGCCTCCGTCAGCTGCCCGCCTTCATCGTAACCCACGTAGCCGGGAGGCGCCCCAATCAGGCGCGACACGGCATGGCGCTCCTGGTACTCGCTCATATCAATGCGAACCATGCTATTCTCATCGTTGAACAAGTATTCGGCCAGGGCCTTGGCCAGCTCGGTTTTTCCTACCCCCGTCGTGCCGAGGAAGATAAACGAACCAATCGGCCGCTTGGGATCCTGCAGGCCCGCCCGCGAACGGCGCACGGCATCCGAAATAGCCGCAATGGCCTCGCTCTGGCCGGCTACGCGCTTGCCCAGCTCCTGCTCCAAGTTCAGCAGCTTCTCGCGGTCCGACTGCAGCATTTTGCTTACCGGAATACCGGTCCACTTGGCTACTACCTCGGCAATGTCCTCGGAGGTTACCACTTCCTGCAGCATCGAGCCGCCGTCCTTGCCTTTGTCGGCTTCGGCCTGGGCTTGTAGCTCCTTTAGCCTGGCTTCGGCTTCCTGAATTTTGCCGTAGCGCAGCTCCGCCACGCGGCCATAGTCGCCCTGGCGTTCAGCCTGGTCGGCTTCCAGCTTGTAGCGCTCGATGTTCTCTTTCTCGGTCTGAATGCTGGTGAGGGCCGATTTCTCGTTTTCCCACTGGGCTTTCAGCGAATCGCGCTTGGCAGTTAGCTCGCTCAACTCTTTGTTGAGTACGTTTTCCCGGTCGTGGTTTTCCTCGCGCCGGATGGCTTCGCGCTCAATTTCCAGCTGCATAATGCGGCGTTGCACCTCATCCAGCTCCACGGGCATAGAGTTCAGCTCGATGCGCAGCTTGGCGGCGGCCTCGTCCATCAGGTCGATGGCCTTGTCGGGCAGGAACCGGTCGGTGATGTAGCGGCTAGATAGCTCTACGGCGGCAATTACAGCGTCGTCGGTAATGCGTACGCCGTGGTGCAGCTCGTACTTTTCCTTGATGCCACGCATGATGCTGATGGCATCTTCCGTGGTCGGCTCGTCTACCATCACGGCCTGGAAACGGCGCTCCAGGGCCTTATCCTTCTCAATGTACTTCTGGTACTCCTTGAGGGTAGTAGCCCCGATGGAGTGCAGCTCACCGCGGGCCAGGGCTGGCTTGAGCAGATTGGCGGCGTCCATGGCGCCTTCACCGCCACCACCGGCCCCAATCAGGGTGTGCATCTCGTCGATGAAGAGAATGATCTGGCCTTCGGAGTCGGTTACTTCTTTGATAACGGACTTGAGGCGCTCCTCAAACTCGCCCTTGTACTTGGCACCCGCAATGAGCAAGCCCATGTCCAGGGACATGATGATTTTGTCCTGGAGGTTTTCGGGTACGTCGCCGGCCACGATACGCTGGGCCAGGCCCTCCACAATGGCAGTTTTCCCTACCCCCGGCTCACCGAGCAACACTGGGTTGTTTTTGGTACGGCGACTCAGAATCTGCAGGACGCGGCGGATTTCCTCGTCGCGGCCGATTACCGGGTCCATCTTGCCAGTGCGCACCTGCTCGTTGAGGTTGCGGGCGTAGCGGTTGAGGCTCTGGTACTGGTCTTCGGCAGTCTGCGAGGTCACCTTGCGGCCCCCGCGCAGCTCCTTAATGGCCGCTTTTAGATCTTTCTCGTTGAAGCCGGCGTCCTTCATCAGGGTAGCCACGGCGTCTTTACCGCCGAGCAGCCCCAGCAGCAGGTGCTCCACCGACACGTATTCATCATCAAACTCCTTCAGGAAGCCGGTGGCGCGCTGCAGAGCGGCGGCGGCTTCGTTGGAGAGGTAGGGCGAGCCTCCGCTTACTTTGGGGTAGCCCGTTACCAGGGCATCGAGGCGGGGCGTGAGGATGTTCAGGTTCACGCCCAGCTTCTTGGCCAGAAACGACAGCACATTCTCGTCGCTCTGGAAGAGGCCCTTCAGCAGGTGGCCGGTTTCAATGGCCTGCTGCTGGTTGCCCCCGGCAATTTCAGTGGCCTTCTGCACGGCCTCCTGTGCCTTAATGGTATAATCAGTAAAGTTCATGGCTTGCTTTGGTCGTAGGGTGAGACTTCGCAATGGAAGGTTCTACGAAGGGCTTAGCAAACGGGGTGCAGATGTGGTTTCGCTGACGTTTTGGCGGAAAAATTAAATTCGATATGATTTAAATGCGTCAAAATATCAGCCTCCGTTGCTGTTTGGGTCGGTGGGCTTACCAGTCTCCAGTGCTTCCGGGACTATGTACAGTTCACGGAACATCTGCTCCACCTGTTCTTTCAGATTAGGTTCTGGATTAGCGCGGTTTTCAAGAAAATAGGCACTGATGGCAGGTAAGGGATGGTGAATGAACCGAACTGGCCCAACGAATGCCGTCACCGTGTTGAGGTACACCCGAAACCGCTTCGTATTGGCTCTGCCTTCTCCCAACAGCGCCTCGCCCACAAAACCAGCCGACGCAAGCGGGTCACGCCGGCAGATGTCCAGAAAAATCTGCGTGCAGGTAGTCAGGATGCGAAAAGCGTCACCATCATTAACCAGCAGCTTGAACCGATTAGGCGAAGCCTTTAGCGCCAAAGGATAATACTTGAGCACATATACATGGTGTTTATACTGTTCAGCCTCTACTATATATCGTCGGTTCTTGCGGGTGCGGAAGGCGTAGTAGTGCGTACAAACCAAAGGGCCGCCTTTGTGAGACGGCCCTTTACGGTAATGGAACGAGTAGCCTTCGCCTAGTTCGCGCTCAGATGGCATACTTATAGGCATTGCGGCGAATACGGATTAGGTCCTCTTCCGTGAGCGTGTCAAACTTGAATTGCTTGGCGTATTCGCGGGCTTGCGCCAAGCGCTGCTCTTTGGTGAGCTTGGTGTTAGTAGTTGGCTTAGGAGAGTTGTCGGTAGTGCCCATGATGCAGCAGGTTAAGTAGCTGTATTACTGCGAAGATATGACAAAAGGTTCAGCAAGCGAGTTGCCCCTATTGTGCTAACAGATTCGCAGCATAGCTGCTCAGGCGTAGGCGTCACTCGGCATAGCCGAGTGACTATGAGGGGGGGGCTACAATGGGAGTAGAAAACGGAGCGCGTGGGGGTGTTCTTACTATCTTTTTGACTGAATTGTCTGCGTCATTTAGTAAGATAAGTGGCATGCTAATACAATAAATCGAGAAACTCTCGCTCTAGCGTTGTAAACTTAGGATGATTTACTACAAGTGACAGTGTGATGTTTTCCACTTTTTCTATTCCATTATATCGAAGTAGCTCCTTGGTCTCTTCACAAGATAGAATCAAGAATCCTTCATCAAGTTCATCTATAGCTTGATTTTTTAGCCATTCACAGTTAAATGGTTGTGTATTTACGTACATATCGTGGTGCTTGCTAAGTACACTACCATGCTCTATTTCTGATGCAATTGCTCGGTCATACATGAACTTATTTCTCCACCTTTTTGGGGTGTAAGTATGGAAAGAATATTTTATATGATTGCCGTTTTTGTCAATATTAATATTTATTTCAATACATTCTTCGTTGTAAAAATGTATTGATTTTTCATTCCCAATCCAGGTTAAAGAAATAGGCTTATGTCCTAAAATTATTTTTATTTTCTCTTTGCTCCAATTCCATTTAGAATTAGGACATCTTACAATCATGTCAGGTGTAACTTCGTTGAAGTTCTTAATATTGTTTTTGTTAAAAAAGTCAATTAAGCTAATCGGATATCCATACCGTATATTCGGATGTTAATTAAAATCAAAACCAACTTGCACATTATCTAATACTCTATATCTAGAATCTATTGATTTTTCATAGATTTTTCTTTTATCTATAATTTGTATAGAATCAGATGATAAGGTTGTAACAGTAGTGTAGATATTTTGAATTGATAAGCCTCCATGTATAATTAATTCTCCTCCTAGCGAAGTGTGCTCAATTTCGTTAATGCCTTCGCAAATTGATACGCCGTGCCCATTGATCCAATTCTTTTCCGAATATTCCATGGTTATTAATTAGCCTTCAGGCAATTTAATATAAATGATACAGCAGATTCTTTGTTTTTGAATTTTGCAATACGCTCACCAGATGGAGTTATTACTAAATAAGGACATTCCGAAGGATGTTCATTAGGGGCATTGCAGATTACCGCGCACTCTCCCAATAATTCATCAACAAAATCTTCCGGCTTTATATTCTTAGGAATATCATTCACTATTTTATAATACATACTATTCTTTTTGGTCTTGGTTAAATGATGTTATTTCTTGGCCCCGTAATTGACGTGGGCTTGCAACTAGTGACTAGCCATGTGGTGGAGAATGCACTTCCACTAGCACGTAGCGACAAATTACGCAAGAACAAGCCCGGCTGCAAACGCTATAATAAATTTTGCTCAATCCGAATCCCCAGAACCACCAGCCGCAGTGAGTCGCTGAGGGCGTTGGAGAAATCGGGGTAGAGCGCCTGAAACATCTGCTGCGCCTGTAGGAGCAAGTTGGGGTAGCTACTTCGCGTAGTGGTAGCGGCATTGAGCTACATACACGTTGCCGCCTTCTACTTTGTACACCAAGCGGTGTTCGTGGTTGATGCGGCGCGACCACCAACCGCGCAGGTCGCCTTTTAGTGGTTCGGGTTTGCCAGTGCCTTTGTGCGGTGTGCGTCGGCACTCCTCCAAAAGCGCCGTGATTTTAGCGTACAGGGTGGGGTCTTGGCTGTGCCAGTATTGGTATTGCTCCCAGGCTTTGAAACTAAAGCAAAACATTAGTCGAGCCGGTCGTGCGTAACGGTCTGACCTTGCTCAATCTGAGCAATAGATTCCAATAGGGCTTTCTTATTGGCCTCGGTGCTTAGCAGATACTCCGTCTCGTCTTGCGGCTTGGCTTTGCTGCGGGCTGGCGTGGCTTTCACGAAAGGTAGGCTTTGCAGCAGCTCCATCATGAAAGCTGCTTTGTTGTCGGGGACTTCCAGCGTGATTTTCATACTACTCAAAACTAGCGGATTATACGATGGTTCCCAAGCGGGTTCCTATTGGCGCTTCACAACCGCCGCAGCACACAGAAACGCCCCGCAACCGGAGTGGTTGCGGGGCGTTGTCCAATAGAGTTTAACGTGACTTCTCTACCCTACCTGCCGGCCCAAACCCACGCCGGCAGTACCCGCCCGCCGAAATAGCCACCCCGACAATACCCACAGCCCGGCGAAGATGGTGTTGAGCACAATTACCCACAGCACGCCCATGGTCAGCTCGGGTTGCTTGATGAGCAAGGCCACGAAAGGCACGGCAAACTGGGTTGCGGCCGCCGCGAACATAGCGCGGGCCATGCCCAGCGGCTGAAGTTTCGCCAGGATGGCCCCGATGAAGCCCACGGCCAGCACCGCGCCGTAGAGCAGGTTCATGGGGTTGTCCTCACTGCCGATGAAGCCGACGGCCAAGTTGCCCCACACCAGCAGGAGGGAGGCCGCCGCGGCTACCCCCGCGGCCAGCTTATAGGTGCCGGTGCGGCCCCGGCTGGCTACCAGCAGATACAGGAGTCCCAGGATCAGGAGCAGGACGCCGGCCATTATAACGTGCGATGTGGTCATAGCAGGAATGCGTAAGAGTCAGGGAACGGTAGAGGTTGGTGCTCTGCGGCGCTAGGCTACCTGCTGATGCAGCGTAGAGCCGGTGGCGCTGGCCCGGCGGAACAACCAGCCCGACACGGCCCAGATGGCGGCAAAAACGCCATTCGCGACCAGCACATTCACTGAATGCACCTGCGGCTCCGCAGCGGCGCCCGTGGGCGTCCAGACAAATAGGGCTATGGCGGTTATGGCCACGTAGGTAAGTGACGCCGCGAACATGGCATTCGACATTCCCAGGGGCCGGAACCGCGCCATAATGGCCCCGGTAAGCGCCACAACCGGCACCCCGAGGTACAGCAGGTTGGCTGGGTTGTCTTCGCTTCCCACTAGCCCTACGGCTGCATTGGCCCATACAAGTAGCAGCCCGGCGGCTACCCCCACCCCAACGGCCAGCTTGTAGGTGGTGTTGTTCCATTTCCGGGCAATCAGCACGTACGCTGTGCCCGTGCCGAAAAGCAGGACCCCGGCAAAGACAAAATCAGAAAAGGTCCAGACCACTTCCTGGGTGAACTGCATTGCCAACAGAGGAATGAGTAGCAGCAGGCCGGTGGCCAGTGCAACGCGCAGAATGCTTTTGGGGAGTGTCATGATGGTAATTGGTTGATATACTAAAAGGAATGGTTCGGAAAGCAAGGGGGCCGACCAGCACTGCACACTACGTTTCGGTGGGACTGCCAGTAAGCTCCGTTAGCTGGCACGAGGGGTGCGCCTCGGGCTGATGCAAAGAATGTGAAAGAACTTTGTATTTCAAAGTTAGATGATATTTTTTTCTTTTCGACGGCTAATGGCTTTGCTGGAAGTGCGTTAGGAAGCTGCTATCTGGGCCTGGGGTGGGTCCACCCCGTTCGAAACCTGAGCCAAAAATGCCGCTACGGTGCCAGGTATGTAGGGGTGAAAAAACGCCAGCCCGGTACAAGGTGTACCGGGCTGGTGCCTGCTGGTGGTTATGGCGCGGAGCCGAGGGGGCGCTAGGCCGCCGCGGCCGGCAGGGTTTGCTGCAGCAGCCAGTGGTAAAGCTTGTCCACGTCTTCCTTGCGGAACAGCTCCGTGCCGGGGTTCATGGTAGCGGCCGTGCCGCAGGCCACGCCCAGCCGCACAGTTTCGCGCACCGAAAGACCGGTAGCCAACCCGTACACCAGCCCGGCCACCATACTGTCGCCGGCGCCTACGGTGCTGCGTTTTTTCACGGCGGGCGCCGGCACATGATCTACCAGGTCCTGGCTAACCACGCAGGCGCCCTGGGGCCCCAGGGAGGTGACTACAATGGTGCATTTGCCCTCCTGCACCAGCTGGTGGGCAGCCTGGGCCACGGCTTCGCTGTCAAGCTCATCAACGCCGGCCATCTTGCTTAGCTCGCCTACGTTGGGCTTAGCCAGGTACACGCCTTCCTGCAGAATCTGGTGTAGGGCCGGCCCCGAGGTATCGGCCACTACTTTAATGCCCATGCTCTTGGCGGCCCGCACAATCTTCATCAGAAACTCGGGCTCCACGCCCGGCGGCAGGCTGCCGCTAATAACCAGAAACTCGGGCACCTCGGCCAGGCTTTTAAGAGTAATCAGCACCTGCTGCTGCTCCTGCGGGGAAAGTGGGGTGCCGGGCATGCCAAAGCGGTACTGCTGGCCGCTGGAAGCATCTACCACAATAAAGTTTTCGCGTGTGCGGCTTTCCGTTTCTATCGGCTGCTGCTGAATCTGCTCCTGCTCCAGCAGCTCCCGCAGCAGGGTGCCCGTAGGGCCGCCCACCGGAAACACGGCAATGGAAGCGGCGCCCAGGCGCTTGAGGGCCCGGGAAACGTTGATGCCGCCCCCGCCGGGCTCAAACTTAGGCGGGGCACAGCGTAATTTCTGATCCGGAATAATGTGGTCGGCCGTGGTGCTTTTGTCCACGGTGGGGTTGAGCGTCAGGGTGACAATAGGCTTCATAGAAAACCGCAGTGGCAGGTGAACCGGCGTACTCCCAGGCCTGGGGCCGGCAAAAGGAGTGTACTAGCTACGGGCTACTAGGTTGCCAATAGGGCGCCGCTAACGAAAATTACCGGGGTAGCAAGGAGGGCGCACTTACCCGGCTGCCGCCGCGAAACTGCCGGAATTGTTCGTCCTTTGCGGGGCCTGTTCCAATCTTTCCCGTGCTCTATGCAGGACCCTGCCTCCCTTTCCCTGAGAACCGTTGACGTGACGCGCTACGTCACCCCCCTGCGCGAAGGCGGCTCGCTGCCCGCCCTGGTCGAAGCCGACGATGGGTTTATGTACGTGGTGAAGTTTCGGGGGGCCGGCCAGGGCCTGAAAGCCCTGATTGCCGAGCTGATTGTGGGCGAAATGGCCCGCGCGCTGGGTCTGCGCCTGCCGGAGCTGGTGTTTTGCCAGCTCGATGAAGCCTTTGGCCGCACCGAGCCCGACGAGGAAATCCAGGATTTGCTGCGCTTCAGTACGGGCCTCAACCTGGGCCTGCACTACCTCTCCGGCGCCAGCACCTACGATGCGCTGGTGAATACCATTGAGCCGGGCCTGGCCTCGCGCATTGTGTGGCTCGATTGCCTGACCCTGAACGTGGACCGCACCGCCCGCAACACCAACCTGCTGATGTGGCACAAGGAGCTGTGGCTGATTGACCACGGCGCGGCCCTCTACGTGCACCACTCCGGCCCCGGCTGGGCCGAGCCCCGGCCCCGCCCGTTTCCGCAGGTGAAAGACCATGTGCTGCTACCCCAGGCCACGGACCTAACCGCCGCCGATGCCGAAGGCCGCGCCCGCCTCACCCCGGAACGCATCCGGGCCATTGTGGCGCTGGTACCCGCCGAGTGGCTGGCCGAATCGGGGGTGGACCCGGAGGAGCAGCGCGAAAACTACGTGCGCTTTCTCACGGCCCGCCTCGCCGCATCAGAAACCTTTGTTCAGGAAGCCGAAAATGCCCGAAAAGCACTTGTTTGAGTATGCCGTGCTGCGCGTGGTGCCCCGCGTGGAGCGCGAAGAGTTTCTGAACGTCGGCGTGATTCTGTACTGCTCGTCGCGGGGGTTTCTGCAGGCCCGCTTCGAGGTGCCCGAAGCCCGGCTGCGCGCCTTCGCCGGCGAAACGCTGGACCTGGACGAGCTGGCCGAGCGCCTGCGCTCCTTTGAGCGGATTTGCGGGGGAAGGAAGGAGGGCGGCCCCATTGGGCAGCTGCCGGTGGCCTCCCGCTTCCGCTGGCTTACGGCCACGCGCAGTACCATTGTGCAAACCTCACCCGTGCACCCCGGCCTCTGCCACGACCCCGCCGACACGCTCAACCACCTCTACAGCCAGCTGGTAGGGTAGCCAACGGGTCGAACGGGCGCAGCCCGTCCGATTGGCTTCGTGCTGACTGCCGGCGTAAGGGTTTGGCCCGTGCGAAGGGGTAGGCGGAGGCGGTGCTGGCGGTGCGGGTGTCAACTGGTCGGACCGGGGCAGCTCAGTCGGCTAGTAGCTGCTGCTCCTGCAGCCAGTCAAAAATCAGCTGATCTACGGGTGAAACGTCGGGGCGGTGGCGGTAGGTCAGCCAGACCACTTCTTCGATTTCGGCAGCGGGCTGCAGCTGGCCCGTGTACGCGGCGTAGTAGCAGGTCATTTGTACCAGCAGGCCCTGGGGGTGGCCGTGGGCCTGGGCCCGGAAGGTGCCCGCGTGCACCAGGGTAGCCGCGTCGAGGTCCACGGTCAGCTCTTCCTTAATCTCGCGCAGCAGGGTTTGGGCGTCGGTTTCTCCAGGCTCGCGCTTGCCGCCGGGAAAGTAGTACCGGTCTTTGCCCCGGCTGCGGGTGCTCAGCACGCGGCCTTCGCGCAGGTGCAGCCAGGCAATTTTGTCGATGAATGTCAAAGTGGTCGTGTGGTCATAAGGTTCTACCGGTTCAAGCAACATAGCCTGCTCACTCAGGTTTCCACCACAAACGCTTTGGTCACCAGCCAGGCACCATCAGCCGTTTTGCCCAAGCGAAACTGACCAATAACGCCTTGTTTGGGAATGCGCAAATTGACTTTAGCAGAGTCGTGGTCAATAATTACTTGTTCCACGATGATCGGAATAGCATTTACCTCATCTTTCATTCTTATATTATATTCTATAACATGCTTGTTGCTAAGCATGATATTGAATTGGGGTTTGGGCAGATGCTCGTTGTTGTGCACGGGCAGCTCTTCATATCGGAAAGTGAAGATGCCTGGCCCTGGCCGATTCAGAAACCTGGCTAACTGGTTATCGGCAAATGTTGCCTGAACTACTTGTTGAATATCATTACTTGGCACGGAAACTGATTTTTGGCAGCTTAATAGTATAAGGCCTAGTGTCACTGAAAGAAGCAGAAGTCGCATAGCTAAATTAAATTTCATATACCTCGCTACTCCGAATATTCCAGGTGTTTTTCTTTTCCAAGCTGAAGTTGCCTACTACGCCCTCAATTGAGAAGCCTAAGCGTACTGAGGCAGTGGTTTTGGTTAGCTCCAAAATTTGAAAAGTTATAACTGGCTTTCTGCTTTCGTTTTGTTTGTCGGTATAAACCAGGTAATTAACATTTTTAATCTTTAAGATAGTGTGCCTTAATTCTTGAAGCGTTTGCTTGTTATACGCAGGAGAAGGCTCAAAGCAGAAGTAGATAGTGTCATTTCTGCTGACGTAATGCTCTGTGAATTTTGTTATTTCCTTGGTGTTAATTATCCGGTTAAGAATATCTTGTATATCGTTTGCTGCAACTTTGCAATCCGATTGATAATTAATTGATAAGATCAAGGGAAGGGTGGCAAAGATACGTTTCATGCTGTTGATATTGTGCGGTAGTTAAAAGATGCAAGCATGATGTTGCTTACTGTTCATACACGTCCGAGTCAGTAATAGACCAGGTAGGATTCTTTGTTAAAGTGAATGATGCGTGTACCCCCTCTATAGGTATGCGAAGTTTTATATCCGCATGTGTACTGCGAATAGTAAAGTAGTCGATGATGATAACAGCACGGCCTTTCGGTAAATTAAAATAGTTTTGTTTTGCTGCTTGCACCTTCTCCCCCGGAGCTAGCGGTTCAGAAGAATACATGATGATGCTTTCCTTGTACGAGGTCTTTAGCTTTCCTAAAGATACATTTTCTCCATTGCAGGTGGGTTGAGAGCTTTGCTTGACATAAATGATACTTTTATTTCCTGTGTAATGAGAAAGAAACACACTCATCTCAGAGCTGTTTATGGCAATAGCTAAAGCCTTGTGCGCGTCTTCCTCGCACGAGCTTAGCGCGAAGAAGTAAGGCAGAGTAAAAAATATAAGAAGGTTATTAATCATACCCATTTATTGATAATGTTTATTCAGGTAGAGAGTTGAATTGATCAACTTATGGTGTAAAGACGTATAGTTGCGTCTCATCGTTGAACGACAACGGCCACGCGGCGCGGACGAGACGCAAGCAGGCGTCTCTACCCCGTTCTGAAATTTCCTGTAACTCCCTGCATACCCAGTCTCAGAAACCAAACCGGCCGAACCTTTAGGAAGGTTCGGCCGGTTGGCAGGGGGTAGGGAATCAGCGTTGCTTAGTTGACTACTTGGTACGGCACGCCCATGTTCTGGAACAGGAAGGCCCACTTGTCGGTCTGCTCACTGATAACCTGGGCCGTGGAGCGGCCCGCGCCGTGGCCGGCTTTCGTCTCAATACGGATTAGGACCGGGGCGCTGCCCTTCTGGGTTTCCTGCAGCCGGGAGGCAAACTTGAAGGAGTGCGCCGGCACTACCCGGTCGTCGTGGTCGGCGGTAGTCACCATGGTGGCGGGGTAGGCGGCGGGCTTCAGGGCGTGGTAGGGCGAGTACTTGTAGAGGTACTCGAACATTTCCTTGGAGTCCTGGGCCGTGCCGTAGTCGTAGGCCCAGCCGGCGCCGGCCGTAAACTGGTTGTAGCGCAGCATGTCCATCACGCCCACGGCCGGGAAAGCCACCTTGAACAGGTCGGGACGCTGGGCCATAGTAGCGCCCACCAGCAGGCCCCCGTTCGAGGCTCCGGAAATAGCCAGGTAATCCTTGGAAGTGTAGTTGTTCTTGGTCAGGTACTCGGCGGCGGCAATGAAGTCGTCGAACACGTTCTGCTTCTGCAGCTTGGTGCCGGCCAGGTGCCACTTTTCGCCGTATTCGCCCCCGCCCCGGATGTTGGGCACGGCATAGATACCGCCGTTTTCGAGCAGAATGATGTTGCTGGTGCTGAAGGCCGGCGTTACGCTGGAGTTAAAGCCCCCGTAGGCGTAGAGCAGGGTCGGGTTCTTGCCGTTCATCACCAGCCCCTTCTTGTAGGTGATAATCATGGGCACTTTGGTGCCGTCCTTGGAGGTGTAAAACACCTGCTTCGACTCGTACTTGGTGGGGTCGAACTGCACGCCCGCCTTCTTGTACACCGTGGATTTGCCGGTGGCAATATCGTAGCGGAAGATGGTGGGCGGGTAGATGTAGGAGGTGAAGGTGTAGTAGGTTTCCTTCTCTTCTTTCTTGGTGCCGAAGCCGCCGGCCGTACCCACCGAAGGCAGCGTGATGGTGCGCTCCTTCTTGCCCGTCATGTCATACTGCTCAATGAGGGAAGTAGCATCTTTGAGGTAGTTAGCGAAGAGCTTGCCGCCCCCGGTGCTCACGCGCAGCACGTTCGGGGTTTCCGGAATCAGGTTTTTCCAGTTGGCGGGGGTAGGGTTGGCTGCGTCCACGGTTACCACGCGGTTGTTGGGCGCGTTCAGGTTGGTGAAGATGTAGAGCTTGCTGCCCACGTTATCCACCACGTCCACCTCGTTTTTCTCGTGGTCGATGACCTGCACGATGGCACTGCCGGGCTTGCTCAGGTCCTGGATGTAGAGCTCGTTGCCGGTAGTGGTATTGGCGGCGCTGATAACCAGGAAACGCTCGTCCTCGGTCAGGGAGGCCCCGATGTAGCGGCGCGGCGTTTTCTCGCCCCCGAAAATCAGCTTATCGGTGCTTTGCTTGGTGCCCAGCTGGTGGTAGTAGAGCTTATGAATCTGGGTTTTGCCGGCCAGCTGGCTGCCGGCGGTGGGCTTGTCGTAGGAGCTGTAGTAGAAGCCGTCGTTGCCCTTCCAGGCCAGGCCCGAGAACTTCACATCTTTGAGCGTGTCGCCTACAATACTCTTATCGGCGGTTTTCAGCACGATGACCTTGCGCCAGTCGGAGCCACCCTCCGAAATCTGGTAGGCAGCCAGGGAGCCATCCTTGGTGAAGTTGATGCCGGCCAGGGAGGTAGTCCCGTCCTTGGAAAACTGGTTGGGGTCGAGGAACACCTCCGGCGCCCCGCTGCCCACCTGCCGGTACAGCACCGACTGGCTCTGCAGGCCCGTGTTCTTGCTGAAATAGGTGTACTTGCCTTCCTTGAAGGGCGCCCCGTACTTCTCGTAGTTCCACAGGGTTTCCAACCGTTTCCGGATGGCGTCGCGGTAGGGAATCTGGCTGAGGTAGGCCTGCGTCACCTTGTTTTCTTCCTGCACCCAAGCTTTGGTATCGGCGGCCTGGTCGTTTTCCAGCCAGCGGTACGGGTCGGCCACTTTGGTACCGAAGTAGGTGGTAACGGTATCTACCTTGCGGGTTTGAGGGTAGGGTAGGGTTTTGATGGGCGCCTGGGCCAAGGCCGCGGGGCCGGCCAGCAGCGCCGCCAGCGTGGGGAGAAGGACTACGTTTCTCATAGAAGACGAGGTAGGAAAAGAAAGGCTTCTGGAAAGCAACCAGAGAAGCAAGGTACTAAAGCTGCCTAAAGTCTGGGCCCGCAAGACGGAAGCGGCGGCCGGGTAGCAACGGCCTCGCCCCGCCATGGTATTTTACTGCCTCCGAAGCTATATATTTCAAGCACTTTATATCCCTTTGCTTTTCCGCTTATGAACTATCTCGCTCTAGCACTGCTGTTAGGGGGCTTATCAACCTATCAGGCAACGGCCCAGCAAATAACCCCACCGGTTGCCAGCCCCGGTGGCCGACTGTGGGCAAATGAAAACCTGGGGGCCCTGCTCGACGGCAAAATGGCCTATGCCTACCAGGCCCCGCAACGCCAGGCCCAAGGGCAGGCCTTCTTCCAGCGAACCTGGCAGCCCGGCGAAATCATTCTGGTGAATACCAAGCAGCGCATCGGCAATATTCAGCTGCAGTACGATGCCTACGGCTATCAGCTGCTGGCCGTGCCGCAGCGGAACCGGGCCGATACGCTGCTGCTGAACAAGAACGAGATACAAGGATTTGTGGTGCAGGACGAGCTGTTTGCTGACCGCGTGCACACCTTCCGCCGCTTCGACAACGCCCCGCGTCCCGAGCAGCAGCAGGAGTACGTGGAAGTGCTGCACGAGGGCAAGTACACGCTGCTCAAGCGCCACGCCCGCCAACTCCAGCGCTCCGACAAGGACAAAGTATTCAACAGCGGCCGCCACTACGACCAGCTGGTGGAGTACAACTCCTACTTCCTGAGCCGGCCCGATGGCACGGTGGTTCCGGTGAAGCTCAATGCCAAAGCCATCAGCGCGGCCGCCCCCGATCTGGCCGCTGCCATCAAGGCCGAGCTGGCGCGCCAACAGGTACTGGCCAAATCAGAGCTGGACATCGTAACGTTGCTGGCCAGCGTGGACAAGGCGCCCTAGCCCAGGGCTGATGGCAGGACCTTCTGTTCCGTAGAAAAGCGCTCTTCCGGCCAGCCGGAAGGACGCTTTTTGGCTTTTCGAGCGGCCTGCCACGCGGCTCCGGGCGTAACTGCTGCGTGCCGCCGCTGCGTACTGCCCGGAGCTACCGGCCGCTTTGGGCCTCTCCCGCTTATGCCTATCCCCCTGTATTACGTTGGCTGCTCCGGCTTTTCATGGCGCTGCGTCTTTTAAGCGGGGCTACTGCTGGCTGCCCCGCGAAGAGCTGGAGCAGCTGCCGCCTTTGCCGAAAAGCCTCGTCAGGCTGGGGCCGCCCTTGATGTCGTCGGTTATCTGGTTTTCGGAAGGCATTAGGATAATGACCGGCGGCAAGCTCGACATAACTTTTGCGCCGGGCCGCTACGTATCCTTCCGGTATCCCGTTCTTTTTTCAGCCCATGATGAAAGTAGTGGTTGCCGCCTGGCTTACCTGCTGCCTGTTGCTTACCGGCCCCCTGGCCCAGGCCTGCCGGGTATGCCGGCCGCGGGTACAGGCCCAGATTCATACCCCCGACTATACCACTAACCTGCTGGTGCTGCTACTGCCGGTGGGGCTGGTGCTGCTCATCGGGCTGGGCTTGTTTTTCGCGCCGGCCCTTAAATCCCGTCTTACCCCTACCCCCCGCCCATGACCCAACCTCAACCCCTGCACCGTACTCCCCTGATTGCTGCTGGGCGCTGGCCTGGGCGGCTTTGTTGATGGCATTGTGCTCCACCAGATTCTGCAGTGGCACAACATGCTTTCCAACCAACTGCCCCCCGATAACCTGGTGGCCGCGAAAGTGAATATGTACTGGGACGGGGTGTTCCATGCGGCTGTGTGGGTGCTCACGGCCATTGGGCTGCGGGTGCTGTGGGCCGCCAGCCGCCGCCCCGATGTGCCATGGTCGGGCCGGACGCTGGTGGGCGGGCTGCTGCTGGGCTGGGGTTTGTTTAATGTGATAGAAGGCCTGATTGACCACACCATTCTGGGGCTGCACCACGTGTACGAGTACACCGAGCAGAAAATGCCCTGGGATATGGCCTTCCTGGCGTTTGGGGGGCTGCTGCTGCTGGCCGGCTGGGCTCTGGTCCGGGCCGGGCGCGCCGATACGGCCCCCCGAACGGCCTACGGCGCCTAATCCATGGCTACCCTGCTCCCGAACCCAAAGCCCGCTGCCGCTCCCACCTACCACATTGGTTGCTCGGGCTTTCACTACCGGCACTGGCGGGGCGCGTTCTACCCCGAGAAATTGCCCCAGGGCCGGTGGTTCGAGCTTTATCAGCAGCACTTCCGGACGCTGGAGCTGAACGTGACGTTCTACCGCTTTCCCCAGCTTTCGGCCCTGGAGAGCTGGCACCAGCAAAGCCCACCCGATTTTCGGTTTTCGGTGAAGGCTCCGCGCCTGATTACCCACTACAAGCAGTTTCACGACTGCGCCCAGCTGCTGGCCGATTTCTACAGTGCCGTGCAGGAGGGCCTGCGTGAAAAGCTGGGGCCGGTGCTTTTTCAGCTGCCCCCGCGCCTCACGTACTCCGAGGAGCGCCTGGCCCGCATCACCGACAGCCTCTACCCGGCTTTCCGGAACGCGGTGGAGTTCCGGCACCCCAGCTGGTGGCTGGGCCACGTGTACCAGGAGTTGGCCCGGCGGCGCATTGCCTTTGTGGGCCAGAGCCATCCGGCCCTGCCCGATGAGGTAGTACCCAACACCCAACTGCTTTACTACCGCTTTCACGGCACGCCGGAGCTGTATAAGTCGCCTTACCCCGAGGAGTTTCTGCGGCGGGTGCACCAGAATATAGAAGCTGCCGGGCACGTTCAGGAGGCCTACCTCTACTTCAATAACGACATTGATGCCTCCGCCATCGGTGATGCCCGACAGATGCTGGCGCTAACCGGCGCCCAACGCTAGCGGGGGTAGCGCCGCCGCCAGATCTTGAACCAGTGCTTGTTGGCCGGGTAGCTGCGGTGTGCGGTGGCGTTGTTGAACACCATAGCCACCACAAACAAAATCAGCACGCCCGACAGCACGGGACTCAGCACGTAGAGGTAGCCCAGGGCCTTGAGCTTCTCGGAGCCTACCACGGCCATCAGGGCCGTAGCCCCACCCGGCGGGTGCAGGGTGCGGGTTATCTGCATGAGCACAATGGCCAGCGAAACGGCCAGGGCCGCCGTTAGCCACAGCGGGGCGGGTAGCAGCTGCTGCACCGTAACGCCCACCAGCGCACTGACTACGTGCCCGCCTATGAGGTTGCGGGGCTGGGCCAGAGGACTGTTGATGTGGCCATAAATCAGCACCGAGGAGGCTCCGAAGGAGGCAATCAGAAACAGGTTGTCGTAGGGGGGCAGGAAGGCGCTGTTCAGCCATCCCAGCAAGCCAATACCCACAAACGAGCCCAGGAAAGTCCAGAGGTGCTCCTGATAATCAAAAAGGGTTTCTTGGTAAAAGATGTAGCGCGCCCGGCGCATGCGTTGTCTGAGCTTTTCTCGCATGGCAAATCTGTACGCGCGCAAAGGTACTACCTGCCGGCCCGGGTTGCACTGCAAAGCCAGGCGGCGCGGCGCAACCCGGGCCGCTGCTGAAGGCTATGTATGAGGCAGACTGCGTTAGGATTTATTCGATTAAAAATGTATCTTAAAGTATAAGTAGGTAATTAACCAACAGCTCGCTATGGAAACAAGACCGAGAAGATACATGGGTCTGGGCTACCGGCTGGCCCACATGCCCTGGTGGGCCTATGTGCTCGTGATCATAGGGGTGTACCTGCTGGGCTGGCTCATGCGCCTGACGGGTATTATTCCGGGGCATTAACCTGCGCAGCGTGCCAGCTGTTCTCAAACCCGGTTTCCCGCTAAAGCAGGGGTAGGGAGCCCGCTACCGCCTGCGGGCTGGCGGGGGAAGTAGGCGCTGCAGTAAATCAAATACAGCATGTGGTGGCTTTCCTGGAGCTGCGCGGCATTTGTAATGGCTTATTCCTTCGTGGAAGTGAGTAAGACTTCGGGCTCGTGCGCGTGGCCCGGGGCCAGGTGCAGTTCCTAATGGTTGGGCAGGGTAGCGCGCCGCTTTCAAAGCCGCCCCCAGGTCTGTATCCAGCTCAAACCGAATGCGGTAGCCTCCCGGCACAAGCTTGGCTTGATACTCGTACTGGTTTTCTCCCGGGCGAGGTTGGCAGCTACGTGTTGCCACGGGCGGGCTTCCGTGTTAGCGGAGTACGTGCGTGGGGTGTTCAAAAGCCGCCGCTGAAAGAACCTACTCGGTTCCGTTTGCGAGAGTTGCTGCGGCCTCCCAGTAACTTAATAGCCCCGCGCCAGCTGCACCTGGTTTTCCAGGGCCTCGTGCTGGCGCAGGTGCCGGAGGTTGCGCAGCAACACATCTACTTTGCCTTCATCCTCGCCGGGCTGCCCGCCGCCGCTGTGCTGGGTCAGTAGCACCCGCGGCAGGCTCCATAGCTGATTATCGACCGGCAGCGGCTCCTGGGCCGTTACGTCCAGCACGGCCCCGCCCAAGTGGCCCGCCTGCAGGGCCTCAATAAGCGCTGGCTCGTCGGTGGTGGTGCCGCGGCCCACGCTGGCATAAAGCGCCCCCGGAGGCAGAGCCGCAATCAGCTCCCGCGAGAAAAACCCCTTGGCGCTGCCAGGCAGGCAGTTTACTACGATGTCGGCGGTGGGAAGGGCTGCCTGCAGCTCCGGCTTGGAATGCAGTTGCGCCTGCGGATCGGTGCGGGCCAGAAACTGCACCGCGCAGCCGAAACCCGTTAGCTGCTGGGCTACGGCCTTGCCAATGGTTCCGCGGCCCAGAATAATTACCCGCTTGTCGCGCAGCAGCCCCAGCCGGGGGCGCAACGGGGCGCCCACCCACCGCTTCTCAGCCTGCAGCACGGCCAGCTCCGGCACGTAGCGCAGCAGGCCCAGCAGGCCCGCCACCATGGTTTCGGCGCAGGGCCAGGCAAAAAAGTCGCCCATGTTGGCTACCGGGCAGGGCAGGGCTACCCCTTGGTACTGGTCAATCCCGGCTGAATCAATTTGCCAGAACTGCAGGTGCGGCGGCGGCGGCGTCAGCCAACCAGGAGGCGGGTTGCCCAGCAGCACATCGGCCGTAGCCAGGGCCGGTCGTTGCTCGGCCGGGAGCAGGTCGGTGCGGAAAGTGACCGTCGTATCGGACGGAAGCTGCCGGAGCAGATGGGCCCGGGCGGCCGCGCTCAGGTTGGAGTAAATAAATAAGTGCATCGTATCCATATTCGGGCGGAAGTGGCGGAGGTTGCACGGCCGGGCTCAGTTTGCGGGCGTCGGAAGCTACGGCTGTGGCCATGGGCGGGCTAAGTAGAGCAACAGCAGGTTTTGCTTCCTACGGGAAAAATACCCTCCGCCGGCCTGCGGCCAGGAGCAGCCTCTATGGCACCCGCGTTGGCCTGTAAGCTCTGGGGTAGGCTAGCAGCTAAGCAAAAGAGAAGGCCCCAGGCTATGTAGCCTGGGGCCTTCTTTTGACTGGTTGGTTCTGTTGATTAGTCGCGGCGCGAATACTGCTCGTAGCGCACGGGGTCTTTCTTCTTGTCTTTCTTACGACCAATCAGGCCGCCCGCGGCGGCGCCAGCTACGGTACCAATAACGGCACCTTTGCCGCCCCCAACCACGGCGCCGGTGACGGCCCCGGCTCCGCCGCCAATGGCGGCACCTTTGGCTTTCTTACTCCAGGTTTTCCTGGGCTTGGTCTGGGCTTCGGCGTCCGAAACTACTACCGTGCTTTCCATCACAAATAAGGCCGAAAGCATAGCCGCATATATTTTGATCGTTTTCATGGCATCTATGATTAAAATCCTGAAAGGATGATGTTTGGCTTTTTAACGAAGCCCTAAAACGTAGGTTTCAAACTGGGCATAATTTTGCACGCAGTTCTGTTGCATGCTATAATAAAATACTATATAGAAGCTGAGCTATAAAAATGCCCCCAGATTAGCAGTCTGGGGGCATTTTTATAGCTCAGGCAAAGGAGCAGTGCTTGGCCTTACTTCAGCGGCTCACCCGGGCTGGCTTTCTTCACGTAGGTGTCCAGCCACGTATTCATTTCCCAGAGCATGTGCATGATGGACTCGCGGGCGGCATAGCCGTGCGACTCCGCGGGGAGCACCACGTAGCGCACCGTGGCGCCGTGGCCCTTCAGGGCGTTGTAGAACCGCTCACTCTGGATGGGGAAGGTGCCGGAGTTGTTATCCGCTTCACCGTGAATCAACAGAATCGGGGTTTTGATTTTGTTGGCGAAGTTGAAGGGCGACATGGCGTTGTACACTTCCGGGGCTTCCCAGAAAGTGCGCTCCTCGCCCTGGAACCCGAAGGGCGTGAGGGTGCGGTTGTAAGCGCCGCTACGCGCAATGCCGGCTTTGAACAGATTCGTGTGAGCCAACAGGTTAGCCGTCATGAAGGCGCCGTAGCTGTGGCCCATTACGGCCACCCGGTTGGGGTCCACCACGCCCAGGCGCTTGCCCTCGTCAATGGCGGCCTTGGCCGAAGCCGTGAGCTGCTCCACGTAGGTGTCGTTGGGCTGCTTGGTGCCCTCGCCTACAATCGGAATGCTGGTGCCTTGCAGTACGGCGTAGCCCTGCGTTACCCAGAACACCGGCGAGCCCCAGTTGAGGCGGGCAAAGGTATAGGGCGAGCCCTTCACCTGGCTGGCGTCTTTCTTATCCTTGAACTCTACGGGGTAGGCCTCCATCAGAGTGGGCAGGGGGCCGTCTTCCTTCTTGTAGTTGGGCGGCAGGTACAGGTTGGCGGTCAGCTCCACGCCATCGGCGCGCTTGTACTTGAGTACCTGCTTCTGCAAGTTGCCCAAGGTGGCGTAGGGGTTCGGGAACTTGGTGAGGGGCGTGAGTTTCAGGCTCGGGGCGTCGCGCAGGAAGTAGTTGGGCGACTCCTGCGGCGACTCGCGGCGCGTCACGAACATGCGTTTGTTGGCGTCGAGAATAGAAACCGGCATCTCGTAGTACGGGGCCTCGGAGCGCCACCAGCGTAAGCTCTTCTTGGTGCGTACGTTCAGCTCATCAATGAAGGGCCGCTCTCCTTCCGGCGAAGCGCCGGCCCCAATCAGGTACACTACGTCGCCGGTAACGTCGGTGGCCAGCACGTAGCGGCCCTGGGCGTTGCGGCGCAGGTAGGGCGAGCCAGGATGGGTGTACGTGTCCTGCGCGGAGCGCTCGAAAAGAGGGGTAAGGGACGTTTTGGTGGCCAGGTCCAGGGTCCAGGTGGTTTCCTTGCGGTCGGCCCAGCGGTAGCCTTCCACCAGGGCCAGCTTATCGTTGCCCCAGTGGATGTCGCGGAAGCGCAGGGGTAGGGCCGCCAGCTCCTGGGGCTGCCCGTCGAAGGGGGCTGCCAGGCCGTACAGCTTGTCGCGCACGGCGGCTTCCGTTTTGGGGTTGCCACCATCCTGGGCTTCTACCCAGAACGCGGTATTGGGCGCGTCCTCACGCCAGCCAAACTGCCGGGGGCCGGTGGGCACGGCATCAAAGCTGGTTGGCACGTTGTCGGCCAAGGGCACTTCAGCCAGCTCCTTTACCACCAGGCCTTCCAGGTTCAGGATATCTACCCGCTGAGGGAAGGAGCTGACAGGCAGGGTGTAAGAGTAGGGGCGGTGGCGGGTGCGCACCATCACGTAGCGGCCGTTGGGGGCGGGCAACGCCTGCTGAATAATGCCGGGCTGACCCAGCGGGGCCATGCGGCCATCCAGGCCTACTTTCACTACCTGGGCCAGAGCGTAATAATCGAACAGCCGCTCATCAATGGGGTTTTTCAGCAGATCCTGGTAGGTCCGGGCACCGGCCGTCTTGCCGATGTTCTGCTGAATGGCCGGACCCTTGGGAGCCTCTGCTGCGCTGGGCGCTTCGCCGCGGCCGCCTACAACGGCGCGGGCAATAATGGTTTTGTTGTCAGAAACCCACTCGAAGGGCGTGCCGAACACGCTGTTCAGAAACAGATTGGGCACCAGCCGTGCCGAGGCCGAGGCCACATCGGCAATCCACAGCTCCACGTGGTTGTTGGTGGTGTGGGTAAAGGCAATCTTGGTGTTGTCCGGCGACCATTGCACGTCGCTGATGCGGGCATTGGCTGGCAGGCCGGTGATGAGCAGCTCTTTGCCGTCGGGCAGCTGCCGCAGGCGCATGGAAGAGGCGTAAGAAGCCCGGCTGCTGCCATTGGTGCGCGGATTGATGCGCAGGCCAGCCAGGCGTAGCTCGGGTTGGCTAAGCTCGGCAATAGTGGGCATGTCCCGCACTTCCATCACCAGCATCCATTGCCCGTTGGAGGCAAAGCTGACGCGGGGGGTAGGCGGGGCTTCGGCCAGCGCAGCAATGGCGCGGGGCGGAGTCTGGTAGGGCAGATCCTGCGCCGCTGCCAGGCCCATGGTACCCACGCAGAGGGCCAGGGTAAGTCGAAGTATCTTCATAGAAAGAGGTAAGCAACAGAAAATTACCACAAAGGACGCTACAATCAGGCAGATTTTCTAAAGGATGTGCAACTCTACCCCACCAGCTTCCGTAGCGGCCGGCTTAACGCGCCCAAAAAAACGCCGAACTTCTGCGGGGCGCAGAAATCCGGCGTGTAGTGCTGGGCCCGGGCCTGGAAGCCGCCCTAATGATTGATAGGAACCTCAAGCAGAAGGAAGTGACTTTCGGCCTCCACCTGAATGGCCACGGCATCAGTTTCCCAGAGGCCGAGACTTTCGCGGGGCCCCACGGCCTGCCCTTTTACCGTTAGCCGGCCTTCCATCAGGAAAAGAAATACGCACTTGTTGAGCGGATTCAGGCGGTATTCCACCGTCTGGCCGGTCTCGAACAAGCCCAAACTGAGCTTGGCGTTCTGGTTGATCCAGCAGTGGGCCGTGCCTTCCTCGTTGCTGACAATGGTGGTGAGTTGGTTGCGGCGCTTTTCGCGGGGGAAGTGGCGGCGCTGGTAGCGCGGCGTCACGTTCTGGAGCTTGGGCTCAATCCAGATCTGCAGAAAATTGACTTCCTCCTGCCCGATGTTGTGCTCTTCGTGCCGCAGCCCCGAGCCGGCGCTCATAATCTGCACCCAGTCCTGGGTTACCTCCTCGGAATAGCCCAGCGAGTCTTTGTGGTTCATGTGCCCGGCCAGCATCACGGAAATAATTTCCATGTTGGCGTGGGCGTGCAGGCCAAACCCGTGGCCGGGCTTCACGAAGTCATCATTGAAGACGCGCAGCAGCCCGAAGCCGGCCCGCTCGGGGTTGGCGTAGGGGCCGAAGCTGAGGGAAAAGTGACTCTGCAGCCAGCCAATGTCCTTCAGGCCGCGGTCGGAGGCGGGGGTAAGGCGGTACGGCATGGGTTAGGCAGGTAGCTGGTGGTGAAAGGCAATTTCGTGGAGGGCCTTACGCTGGCGCGGTGCCTTTTCCCGGCTCAGGAACGGCTCCTCCAGCTGCTCGGCGGCGCCCAGGTAGCCCAGGGCAATAAAGGTTACGGGCTGCAGGGTTTCGGGCAAGTGAAATGCCTCGCGGGTTTTGGCCGCGTCGAAGCCGCCCATAAAGTGGCCGTGCAGCCCCAGGGCCGTAGCTTCCAGAATTAGGTTGCCGTTGGCCAGGCCCAGGTCGTGGAGGGCGGCGCCGTTGGGCGTGCCGTTATCATAATGGGTTTTGGCCAGGGCCAGAATCAGCACGGGCGCGTGCTGGGCCCAGGGCTGGTTGCCGGGCAGCAGGCAGTCCACCATTTTCTGGAAGGCTTCCCCATCGGCGTGGTGGGCGTAGATGTAGCGCCAGGGCTGCTCGTTCATGGCGCTGGCGGCCCAGGAAGCGGCCTCAAATACCTGCTGCAGCGTTTCGGGTGCTACGGGGTAGCTGGCAAAAGCGCGGGGGCTCCAGCGCTTGCGAATGGTTTCCAGGACGGGAAACGTGGTGGGAGCGTGTTTCATAACTGACAGAATTGCGCCAAGTAGTTGCGCTGACTAAAAAAACAGGAGTGGCTGCCTACCCCCGGCAGACCCAGTAACACCTGAAACGCCCGGAGGTTGGCATTAGCACCGGCAAGGCCCCGGCTACTACAAGCTCATGGGAACTTCCATCAGCAGCAGGCGCGCATTGGAGGTCGCCTGCACCGTGAAGCCATCCGTGTCCCAGAGGCCCAGGCCGTCGCGGCGGTGCAGGGCCTGGCCGCCTACCGTGGCGTCGCCTTCCAGCACAAACACGTACACGCCGTTGCCCGACTTCTTCACCTGATAGTCGGCGGCAAAGCCCGCTTCAAAATCGGCCAGGTGAAACCACGCATCCTGGTGAATCCAGACGCCCGCGTCGGTGGGGTCGGGCGAAAGTATCTGCTGGAACTGGTTGCGGCGTTCCTCGGCCCGGAAGGTTTGCTGATCGTAGCGCGGGGTTACGTTGCGCTTGTTCGGGAACACTCAGATCTGCAGAAACTGCACTTCTTCGTGCGGGCTGTGGTTTTTCTCGCTGTGGGCAATGCCCGTGCCGGCACTCATCACCTGCACGTCGCCGCTGCGGATAATGCCGTGGTTGCCGGCGCTGTCCTTGTGCTCCAGCATGCCGGAAAGCGGAATGCTGATGATTTCCATGTTGTCGTGGGGGTGGGTACCGAAACCCATGCCGCCCGCCACGGTATCGTCGTTCAACACCCGCAGCACCCCGAAATGTACCCGCTCGGGGTTGTGGTAGCCGGCAAAGCTGAAGGTATGGTAGGAATTGAGCCAGCCGTGGTTGGCGTGCCCGCGCGAGTTGGCCGTATGAAGAAGCGTTTGCATAAGAGAAGCAACGTAAGATGAATACCGGGTGGCAATCGTATGTACATACATAGATTGTGGCTCAAAGATTCACCTCTCGCTATACATTTGCAAGCGCCTACCCCCGTGCACGCAGGTTGCGGAGTAATAAACCCGGCTGATAGTCAAGTAAGTAGCGCGGGCGAGCGGGTAAAATAAAATACGGGCCTTGTGTTTTTGCGCGTGTTGAAGAGCCTAAAAGCCAGCATCTGCCGTTTCTGATACCGCCCAAGCAGCTCCAGGCCGCTACTGTTGCCGGGCTACCCCCGCGCAAGCTGTCAACCCCCGGAGCCGTAGTTTATGCTCTTGGTTGTGAGGGGCCAAGCGTTACCGTGGGCCGCTACCGGGTTTCGCTGAAGCAGTGGGCTACAGCTCCTCGCGGCGGGAAGTATCGGTGCGAATGGCGTAGAAGCGGCCGTTTTCAATCCAGAGGGCTTTCATTAGCTGCTGCTCATCGGTATTTTCCTGGTGGGGCAGGTCGATGGCTACCACCTTGCCCCCGTAGAGCGGGGTGATTTCCGTAACCGGCGTGTGCCCGATAACCATGCGCCGGACGCCATACTGGGTGAGCACCTGCTGCACATGCCCGGCGGAAGCTTCCTGCTGGGCTAGGCCCCGGTACCAGTCGGGACTTAGCTGCGGGCTGGCCAGCACTTTAGCCAGGCCCGCCGGGTTGCGGGCGGGCGGTGCATCAAGGCGGTTGCGGGCCTGCTCGTTGAGGGCAGCCAGGGTGGGGCGCAGACCCAGCACCTCGGGGCTGATGCCGCCGTGCACAAACAGGGTGCTGCCGATTTTCTCCACTACGTTTTTGGTTCGTAGCCAGCGGCCCAGCTCCGTTTCCGGGCCGTACCAGGCAGCATAGTCGAGGCGTAAGGAATCGGCGTTGCGGCGGTATTTGCGGCGCACGTACTTGTAGTGCCCGGTCAGGTTCATTAGCTCATGGTTGCCCAGAATGAAATGGACTTTGCCACCGGCCCGGGCTGCTTCCTGCTCCAGCTTGTAGAGCAGCCAGAGGCATTCCGTAACCTGCAGCCCACGGTCAAACACGTCGCCGACGACTACCAGATGCCCGTTGCCGAAGCGCCAGCGGTAAGCCGAGTCCACTACCCCCGTCGTGCGCAGCAGCAGATCAAGCCCCTTGAAGTTGCCCTCGATGTCGGAAACCACCAGCATTTTGGCCGGAGCCGGATACTCACTGGGCTCCACGGTGTGCCGCGGATGCAGAGGAACCGTGAACGAGGTGCCGGTTTCATTTACGTAGCACCGCACTGTGCTGCGGGCCGGGTCAGTCAGCGTATCGGTTTGAATAAGCAGCCCTGCGCCCCGGGGAACAATAGCCGTGCTGAGTGCCGCGCCGGACTGGTAGCGCACAATGGGCCCATCGGGGGCAAAGGCCGAGGCATCGTGCGAAGGCGCTTTCAGGGCCCAGCCCGGGAAAAAATAAACCTTGGAAAGCACACCGGTGGCCGCCAGCGCAATGCCCCCGGCCAGATACAGAACGTAGAGCAGCAGGACGCCAAAGGCTATTCGTTTGTAAGCACGGGCAACCATAGCAGAGCAGGCAAGATGACGGGAATAAAAGGTTCGCTGCCGGCAGCGAATAAAACTTTACAGGGTCAGGGGAGTGCCCTGGTAAAATCCGACCAGCCGGGAGCGTAAAATCGACTCGTATTTGGCTTTGAACAAATCGGCCTGAGCACTCACGTAGGTGGCCTTGGCCTGATTTAGCTCAAACACCGAAATGGTGCCCAGCTCGTACTTGAGCTGATCGGCCTCGTAGCTTTTGCGGGCAAACTCCTCGGCCTGCACTGCCGATTTCCAGCTCTGGCTGGCCGCCTGCGCATCCGTAATGGCCTGCTGCACCACCTTGTTCAGGCGGTTGCGCTCCTGGTCCACGGCCAGCAGCTCGCGCTGGTACTCCAGGCGGCTTTCTTTGATCAGCAGCTTATAGCGAAAACTGTTGAACAGCGGCACTGCCAGCACAAACCCTACGCCGTACGAGCGGTTGGTATTAAGCTGGCGGGCAAAGTCATACGCCTGGTTGGTGTTGCTGTAGTTAGAGCCCAAAGAGCCCGTTAGCTGCAAGGAGGGGTACAGGTCGGCGCGGGCGACACCAATCTGATGGCGCACACGCAGGGCGCTATATTGTTTGGCGGCCAAAGCGGGCTGGGCTTCAACCGCCCGGCTGACCTCAGGGCCGGTTGGGGGCGCAAATTCTGCTTCGGCAGCAACCGGGTATTGTAGCGGCAGAATCTGAAATGTGTCGTTGGGCTGGGCATTCATAATCTGCCGCAGATCCAGGTAGGCCAGGCGCAGGTCGTTTTGGCTTTTCGTCAGGTTCAGCTGCTCAGTGGCCTGCTGGGAAAGCAGCTTGAACAGCGCGCTTTCCGCCACACGCCCGGCGCTGAGCTTCAGCCGGGTCAGTTCAATCAGGCGGGTGCTGAGCGTGAGCTGCTGCTGCTGGCTCTTGCATATTTCCAGCAGGTAGTTGATGCGGATGTAGGCCAGGGCCAGGTCCACGGCTATATCGTTTTCCAGGGCCTGCAGCTGGCTGGTCTGCTGGTTTATTTCCTGGCGGGCAGCCTTAATCTCGCTGGCCGTCTTGAAGCCTTCAAACACATAGATGGATGAGTTTACGGCCCCGTTCAGGGAGCTGAACTTGCGGTCAATAAACTCGTTGGTCAGCGGGTCCACGCTGCGCCCGACGGAGTTATTGTTGCGCAGGGTTCCGTTTACTACCGGTAGCCGCTCGGCCCGCCGGGTTTTAAGCCGCACGCTGGCTATTTCCAGGTCGAGCAGCGCCTGTTTCAGCTGCACATTGTGCTGGCGGGCTTGCTGCAGGCAGGCATCGTAGGAGAGCCGCTGTTGCCCGGTGCTGGGGTACGCCATACTCAGCCCCCACCATAAAAGCCAGGCTGCCAGCAGCCGGCATCTAAACCTTGTCATAGGTGTCAATCTTATCGAACAGCTTTTTCACGGCGTAGCCCAGCAGGGTGTGGCGGGTAGTAATAATTTCGCCTTTCAGCTTGTAGCCCGCTTTCAGAGGAAAGCGTGGGGGGCCGGTCAGCTGCACAATCGTGAAAAACTTGTCGTTCACGTTGGCCGGCGACACAAATGTTACCTGCCCGTGCACCGCTCCAAACTGGTAGTGGTAGTAGGCGTTCAGCTTGAGGTTCACGGCCTGGCCCAGCCGCACGTAGGCCAACTCGCGCTCGGGCAGCACTATTTTGGCGTAGAACTGCTCCTGCCGGGGGGCAATAACGGCCAGGGGCTGGTTGCGCCCCAGTAGCTCCGATTTCTGCCGGGCGTTATACAGGTCAATGATGTTGCCATCAGCGGGTGCCCGCACAATCAGCTCGCGGGTTTCCTGCCCCTGCACCACGGCGTTGTTGCGCTTGGTATCCAGCTCCGAGCGTACATCCAGCAGTTCGCGCTGCTGCCGCTGAATGTCCTGGTTCAGGGCGTTCAGGTCAATATCCAGGTTGGTGTCCTGCTGGCGAAACGTTTGGAGCAGGCTGGCGCGGTGGGCTTTTTTCTGCTCGTAAGAGGCGCGTGTGTCCAGCATTTCCTTGCGTTTCACCAGGCTGCGGCTTCTGGACTCGGTGGCGTCCCAGCGCGAAACGGCCTGGCGGGCGTACAGAACTGAGTCGGTGCGGGCCTGCTCGCTGCTGATGGCATTCTGCTGCTCAGCATAGGCCACGGCTCCGCCCAGCGTGCGCAGTTCCCGCTCGTTCTGGGCGTAGTCGTTCTGGTACATCTGCCGCTGTATCTGGCGCATCTGGGCCAGGGTAGCCTGCCGTTCCTGCATATAGGCCAGCTGCCGCTCGGCCACTACCAGCTTGTTTTGCAGCACTCCAATTTCGTGTTGCGTTGTCTTATAGTCGTACTGCAGGCGCTTGTTTTCCAGGATAAAGAGCGTGTCGCCCCGCCGCACGTTGTCGCCCTCCCGGGCCAGCACCTTGCGCACCCGTACATCGGCCGGTGTATGGATGACGGTTTGCGGGTTACTGGAATAAATCTGGCCTTCCGTGAAGTCAACCGTTTCGTTGATGTGCAGCAGGCACAGCAGGCCGGCCGAGAGTACCAGAAAGGCCACCAGCACTCCGCAGAATACATGAATGAGCCGCAGGGCCAGCCTAGGCCTGTACGATAAGGGTTCCATGCGCAAGACGGTACTGTTTGGTAAAGCGGATATAGTCAATCGGCTCGTGCGAAATCACAATGAGGATTTTGGTGGAGAGCTGATTCAGCAGGGCCTCAATCTGGGTGCGGGAGGCGGCATCAACGCCGGAAAGAACTTCGTCCAGAATCAGCACATCGGCGGTGGAAAACAGCGCACGCAGCAGCAAAATCTTCTTGCGCTGCCCGGTGGACAGGTTTCGTCCGTTCTCGCTGATGAGGAAGGCCAGGCCTTCCTCTTTGGAAGCCAGAAACTCGTAGAGGCCAATGCGCCGGGCCAAATCCAGGATGCGGGCCGTGGATACCTTCCGGCCGAAGGTGATGTTGAACTCAATGCTGTCGTTGAAGAGAATATCTTCATTGGTGACCAGCACAAGCTTCTCCTTGACTTTGTCGGGGTTATAGAAGCGCTGGTCGGTGTCGTTGAGCAGCATGGCCCCGCCACTAGGCGTGTACAGGCCCGTCAGGAGCTTGCTTAGGGTAGATTTTCCTGAGCCGTTGCTGCCCTCAATGCGGATTTTGTCGCCGATTTCCGCCCCGAGCGTGAGGTTCTGGAGCACCAGCTCCTGTGGGTTATACCCGAAGCTCAGGTTCTGGAGCTGCAGGCGACTGACGGTGAACTCCTCAATGCCGTTCCCGCTGCTATCGGCCGGAGCAGCAGTCGGCGGCTCTTCAAAATCGATGTAGCGCTTCAGCACCACTTCGTTTTCCTGCAGCACCAGGTTCTCGGCCAGCAAGGCGCGCAGCGTGGCAAATACCCGCTCCGAGAGAGCAATGTAGGTGACAATCTGGCCCAGGGAAATGGCATTGGTGTTGATGGCTTTTTTGGCCAGCACTACAATGATCAGCAGCGAAGCCGCAATGGTGATGATGGATACCACCGAGAGGTTCACCAGATCGAGGTACTTGTTTTTGAGCTGCACCTTCAGCAGCTGATCCACTATCTGCCCCAGCTTGCGCGAATAGACTTCCTCAATCCGAAAAGATTTCAGTACCTGGAGGCCATCCAGCTTCTCGATCATGCGGGTGAAGTAGTCGGATTTGCGCATAAAGCGCAGGCGCTCGTTCTGCTTCAGGGTGGGGGTAACCAAATAAAACCACCCGGCGAAGGCCACCATCACGCCGCACACCACCAGCGTAAGCTTCCAGTCAATGTAAAACAGGATGCCCAGTGAGTACAAGGACACGCTCAGGTCAACCAGAATTTTGGTGAAGAAGCGCAGAAAAAAGGCCTTCAGCTTAAAGGCGTCGCTCAGGCGCTCAGTCAGGTCGCCGCGCTTAAACGACTGGACGTAGGGGATGGAATACGCGTTTAGCTTCTCGTCGAAGCGGGTCAGGAAGTACTTGTCCAGCAGGTTGCCCATGTGAATGCCCACGAAGGACACATTGAGCGAAGTAGCTAAGTCAAAGAGCTTGAACACGCCGACCCCAATGGCAAACACGACCAGCATGTTCAGCTGGTAAGAGGGCAGGATGTAGTCAATCAGGATTTGATTGATGAACACGGACAGCTGCGCCGTGAAGGCCGAAAACAGCGCCGCGAAAATGTAGATGTACCAAATGCGGCGGTTGCGGCCCAGGTCGCGCAGCAGCGTCAGGTAGGGGCTTTGCTCGGGGCGGCTGGCGGCGGGGGCCGGCTTGGGCTGTTTGGGCTTTACCGTCAAGACCATAGCGGCCCGGAGCTTAATCCTGTTTTTCTCGTCTTTCAACGAGCGGAAGTGCTTGGGCAACGCGCCTACCTCCTGGTGGAAAAGCAAGTCCTCCAGAAAGTCTTTTTCGGCCTTGTTATCCTTCAGCCCGAAGTTTTCCTTGAGGTAGGTGAAATAAGTCAGCTTATTGAACAGGGTGCTGGCGTCGTTGGTGGTCAGAGCCTGTTCCAGCTTGATGTGGTACGTCGTCAGCTCCTGGTTGCAGAGCAGGGTCAGCTTTTGCTCCAGCTGCAGCAAATCCCAGTAGCTTTTGCTGAAGTGAGCCATGTTCTTCAGCTCGTGCAACGACACGTAGTACGTGCTGGCCTTGGCGGGGTCCAGTACCCGGAGCTTGCCCGCCTTGCACTTGTCCACCACCACGTAGTGCAGGCCGTTCTGGTGCTGGATCGGCATGATGAAAGGCAAGTGCTCCTGAATGGCCGAGGGGTCAGTTTGCAGGTGGTGTACATCCAGCACCCGCAGGGTAGCGGCAAATTCGTGGCGCTCCAGGAAGTCCTGCAGATCCGTAATCCGGGAGCCTTTATCATCCAGGAAAATGTGCTGCTGGATGTACTTGCGGCTGATATCCTGACTGAAAATGTTGAACACGGTTTTCACCGCGCTAACGCCACAGTCGTTGTTCTTGAGTTGGCAATCTACCATGGGGCAGGGTAAGAAAGGCGCCGCCGGCCGGGCCTAGCGACGTTAAACAAACGAAGTACCGACGGGCCTGCTACCCTACCGGGGCAGTAGCAACCGGCTGCTCGGTAGCCTGCTGCCAGGCCGTTAGCAGCTCGGCAGCATCGGAGTAGCGTTCCGCCGGGTTCTGGTGCAGGGCCCGGAGCAGAACCCGCTCGTGCGGGACGGCCGCACTTAGGCGCTGCCCGAAGTTGTGGCTTGTAATAGAAGCCGCCAGCTCAAGCCAGGTGCCCCCCTCGAAGGGCACCTGCCCGTAGCAGAGCTTATATATCACCAAGCCTACCTGGTACACTTCCGAGCGAAAATCGGCGGCCCGCTTGCTGAACTTGTAGTGGTGTTGGTTTACCCGTTCGGGCGGGAGGTAGCACGCGGCACCTCCGCGGTTAATCACCTGGTGCTCCTCGGTTACGCCACGGCGGTGGGCAAAACCAAAGTCGATGAGGCACACCCGCTCCCCGTCCACCATGAAGTTGCGCGGATGGATGTCGCCGTGGATAATGCCGTGGGCGTGTACGTGAGCCAGGCCCCGTAGCATCTGGGCTACCAGTTGGGGCTTATCCGCTTCACGAAAGAGGTTTTGGGTTAAGCCCTGCGACACGGTGCAGCCCCGCAGGTATTCCAGCACGGCGTGGGGGTAGGGCTCGGGGTGGTAGCTATGCAGGGCGCATACGTTGGGGTGCGGGGGCAAGGAGCCCATTAGCTCAAACTCCTGCTGAAACTGGCGCAGGCCCTTAGCCAGGGTTTTGCTATCCGTTACGGCCTCCGGCCTGTGCGAAAACATCTTCAGCACTACCGGCTGGTCGGTTTCGCAGTTCGTAGCCTTGTACACCTGCACAAACTGGTCATCGAGAGAAAGGAGTGCTCCGATGCGGTAGCGCCCGACAAGGTCGCCTGCCTGATAGTGCTGGTGCAGGGTCGCAACATCAACGTCGCCCTCCCTGCGCACAATCTCCAGCCGGTACATGTCGCGCAAAAATTTATCTACCACCGCACGAATGGCTGCGGGGTCGGGGGCGGCTGTAAGGTGCTGAACGTCAGTCACCAGTTCTTTCGCTGTTCTGGGCTCCGCCAGTAACCGCAGGAAGGTGGCAATCGTCCGATTGATCTTGTAGGAGCGCCCTATCGTCGTGATGTAGAAGGCCTCCTGGTGCTCAAGCACACTGGCGCTCTTCGATAGGTAAAACCGTTGCCGCTTGGTTTTCATTGCCTTGAATACTAATAAGGAAACTAGGATTGGACAGGACGTAGCAATGGTGCCCCGGCTTCAGAAGCGGGTGTAGGAGTGGGTAGCAGGTAGGGCGGGGGGGGCGTTAAAACGAATACCAGCGCCAGGCCAGAGAATATGACAAACGTGAATGTAACTATACTAATAAATAACGCAGCCGGTAATTGATATTTACAATGTCATTTAATTAAAATGGGAGTCAGAAATCATTAATTAAAATGTTTTCCGACTCCCATTTTTATGGGTTGTTAATAAGGGGCAATAAAGGGTAAGATGAAACAATGTTTTGAGTACGATTATGATTACATAATCAGACTAAAACAACTTCATATATGCTCTATTTCCCCTTATTACTTTTGACTAACCCAGGTCGCTCCAGCTGGGGCCAGGGCCAGAAATACTCCAGCTGCCGATGCTGGAATCAGCCACCATCATGCCGCCAACGATGAGTTCTACTTGCTGCTCTTGCAGCTCCTGGGTCAGAGTTTCTACAGTAATCATGTGTGGAAAGTGTTTTTGGTTTGTGGATGTTTTGAACAGCTGTCTGGTTCAAATAAGAAGAGTTAAAGAACGATTTGTAAACAATTACTTAAATATTTTTAACACATAAATGACAATATTTAATTATAAAAGGTTTTTTCTCTTTTAACTCAAATCAGAGAAATTATTTTTATAAATATTCTAATAAAACAAACTGGCTGTGTTCAGCCGTTTATCACCGACAGTAAAGTCTGCATCGAGGCCCTGTACGGTCTGAGAGGTCTAATGCGCAAGCAGTAAGCCGAACAGTAACAGGTTATTACTGAACAATAGGCTGCGGAAGCGACAAGCCGCTTCCGCAGCCAATGCCAGAAGCACGGCGGGCAGGGGGAGAGGTTCCCTTCCGAAGCCAGGAAAACAGAGTAGTAGTTGAGCGCACTGTGGCAAGCCTTGAGAACACACACCAATGATGCTGCTGCTGTGCAGGGGGCAGCATCGATATAATCCTAAGTGCAATAGGGTGTGTAAGGGCGCGGTGGCAGCTGCTAGGTCAGGGGCTGCTCAGATGCTTAAGTATAAAGCAAAATTCTCAATGATGACAAACCTGACGTAAACTAAAATATTGAAGCTCAACCGTATTCAGTGTTCAGACTGCGGCCTTGCTGAGCAGGGGGTGCTATTGACAGGGCCGGCTGCAACGCGGCGCTTCTTTTTCTGCCCCCGGATACCCTTTAACGGTCCGTCAGTTCCATTCCTTTGCGGCGTATCCGGAGGGGCAGAAGGATGGTATGGCTTTGTCGCTTAGCCTGGGGTAGGGGCCCTGTAGTGAAACTGGCCGAGCACGTAAACCGCATAGGTAGCGTAACAAAGCCGGCACGCAGCGGCCTGTATCGGGGTCCGGTGGTACCTTGCCAGGGTTATGCTTCAGTGGCCTGCTTTTCCCGTCGTCTCCCGTTTGGCTCCTACCCCCAGCGGCTTTCTGCACCTGGGCAATGCCATCAACTTCACCCTGACCTGGCTGCTCACGCGCCGGGCCGGGGGGGTGTTGCACCTGCGCATTGATGATCTGGACCGGGCCCGGTTTCGGCCCGCCTACCTCCAGAACATCTTCCGGACCCTGGAGTGGCTGGGCCTCGACTACGACCATGGCCCCATGGGCCCCGATGACTTCGAGCGGCACTTCTCGCAGCGCCACTTCCTGCCTGCCTACGAAGCCGTGCTGCAGGCAGCCCAGCGGGCCCATCCTAGCGTGTTTTACGCCTGCCGCTGCTCCCGCACCGACCTAGCTCGCCTGGCCCGCCCCCATGGCTGCTACCCCGGCAACTGCCGCCACCATTCCCTACCCCTCACTACGCCTCAAACCGCGTGGCGGGCCCTCGTGCCACCCGCTACCCCCGTTACCATCCCCGATCTGCTTCAGGGGCCGATGACAAGCTATCTGGACACAGCGCTAGGCGACTTTGTGGTGCGCAAGAAGGATGGAGCGGCTGCTTACCAGGTAGCCTCCGTGGTGGATGATGTGCGCCTGGGTGTTACGCTGGTAGTGCGCGGCCAGGACCTGCTGCCCAGCACGGCTGCCCAGCTCTGGCTGGCGCACTATCTGCCGGGGCAGGAGGCATTTGGGACCACTCGGTTTCTGCATCATGGGCTGGTGCTCCAGGAAAACGGGCAGAAACTATCAAAATCAACACAGGCTGGTGGGCAGCGAGGCATTGTAGAAGAAGCCGGTTCGCCGCAGGTGGTGTACCGGGCCGTAGCGCAGCTCCTGGGGCTAGCTCCGGAAGCCGGCCGTTCGATGGCTGGGCTACAAGAGGTACTAGCCGGGGGGTAGGCCAACAAAAAAAGCCTCTCCGGCTTACTGGAGAGGCTTTTCTGAGAAATACTGGCAACGGGTTAGTTGCGGGTCATGGCTTGGTTGGTGGCGATTTCCGTGGATGGAATAGGCCAGATGTACAGAGTAGCGCTGGGCTGCACGGCGCTAACGGTGCTTTTCGCGGGGAAAGGCAGCAGCAAACGCATGATGTCGTTGTTGCGCAGGCCTTCGCCCAGGAACTCAATGCGGCGTTCCAGCAGAATAGCATCAATAATGCTGAAGGTGCTGCTGAAGCTGCTGGCCGTATAGGCCGCGGGATTGGGCGTGGTGGTGCTGGGGTTAGAGCGGGTGCGCACGGCGTTGAGCAGGGCCAGGGCGCGGGCATCGGCCGCCCCGTTGGTGCGGGCCAAGGCCTCGGCCAGGTTCAGCAGCACCTCGGAGTAGCGCATCACCGGGGCCTTATCGGTATAGGGCGAGGAGGCGGTAGAGCCGGCCGTGTACTTGCGCAGATACGAAACGTTGCTCACTGTGGTAACAAAGTTAACCCGGCGGGCATCGGTGGCGGTAAAGCGCGGCTCGGCCAGAATGCTGCCCGCCGCCGTGCTGAGGTTGTACTCGCCGTTGCCGCCCTGGTTGCTGGGCAGGTAGTAGTAAGCCAGCTGGTTCTGGGTGCCGGGCTGGTCCTGGGCCGTGAACGGGAAAGCCAGAATGCTTTCCGTGGTTTCCTGCGGGGAGGTAAACACGCTTACGATGGAGGGGTTCAGCTCATGCGCTACCCCCGTGGCTGCTCTGAACGGCGCGGCCGCCGACACGATTTTATCCGCCTCCTTCGTCACGTCCTCGTAGCGGGCCATGCTCAGGTACACGCGCGTTTTAAGGGCAATGGCCGTGTTGCGGTGGGCGCGGGTAACGTTCAGCGACGCGCTGCTTTGGGTTAGGGGCAGGTTCTGCTCGGCAAAGTTCAGGTCGGTCAGAATCTGCTCGTACACCTGGGCCACTGTGCTGCGAGCCAGGTTGTTGTTGTTCAGGTCCTTCTCGGCCTTCAGGCGCAGCGGCAGGCCGGGTTTGCTGCCGTTGCCATCTGTGTAGGGGCGGGCGTAGTACTGCAGCAGCGAGTAGTAGCAGAGCGCGCGCAGGAACCGGGCCTCGGCCTTGTAGTAGGTAGCGGTGGTAGTAGCGAAGTCGGCGGCGAAGGGCGTGGCCGCGAACTTCGGCGCATTCTCCTCCATGCCCGCCAGAAACACGTTGATCTGGTTGATAGCGGCGTAGCCCGCGCCCCACAGGTTGATAACGTCGTTCTGCGACGACTCCGTGATGGTATGCTGCCACACGGCGGCCCCGGTTACCAGGTTCGAGGTTCGGTTGATAAAGTCGTTGGCCCGGATGTCGCCGTACACTTGGTAGCGCCCACCCAGAAAGTTGCCGGCCTTTACGTAGTCATACATGTTGTTGACCTGCAGCAACACGCGGGACGGGGTATTAAAAGCATCGGCGCTGTTGATAGACGCTTTGGGCTGGGGCTCCAGTAACTCTTCGTTGCAGGAAACGGTACCAAAACCTAAGAGGGCCGCGCAAAGTCCGAGCGCGAGAGTATGTTTAACTGTCTTCATCAGACAACAGAAATTAGAAACCAATATTGAAACCAACCGTGTACGTGCGGGCCTGACCCACCGAGTTACGGTCCACGCCGGCGCCGGTGTTTGAGCTGCCATTCGTCGAAATTTCCGGGTCGATGCCCTTGTATTTCGTGAGCAGAGCGGCGTTTTGTACCTGCACATACAGGCGGGCCGTGCTCAGGCCAATGCGGCTGGCCAGCCCCTGGTTGAGGGAGTAGCCCAGCGACACGTTGCGCAAACGGGCGAAGTCGCCTTTTTCCACGTTGGTGGAAAGAATCAGGGCGGAGCCGTTCGATACGTTGTCGCCGTACACCACGCGCGGCCACTCGCCGTTGGGGTTTTCAGGCGTCCAGCGGTCCTTAATATCTACATCGTTGTTCCAGAAGCGCATGTCGTGCAGGCCGGCCTTGGTACCGTTGTAGATATAGTTGCCGCCGGAGAACTGAATGAATACGCCCAGGTCGAAGTTTTTGTAGCGGAAGGTGTTGTCGAAGCCGCCGTACCACTTGGGCAGCGTGGGGCCGTAGTACTCGCCGTCGGCCAGCTGGGAAGGGGCCGAGGTCGGCTGCCCGTCCAGCGTCGTCCAGCCGGTTCCCTGGTGGTCATACTGCACCAGCGTTTTGGTGCCGTCGGCATTTCTTTTCTCTACCAGGCGCCGGCCGTTGGCTTTGTTTACTCCCGGCGAAGGCACCGCCAGAATTTCGCCTACTGAATGCCCTACGCGGGTGTAGTTCACGGTTTCCAGGCCGGAGGTAGCAGTGCCAATGCGCTGGTCGTCGTACTGGAGCTTGAGCACCTTGTTTTTCAGGGTAGTCAGGTTGGCGTTCACCGACCACGAGAAATTGGGGGTGGTAATGGCATTCACGCGCAGGTTCAGCTCCACGCCCGTGTTCTGCATAGAGCCCACGTTGCTTGGAATGGAGTTGTCCGGAATACCCTTGGAGGGTGCCTGCGGGATGTACAGAATCAACCCATCGACGAGGTTTTTGTAGTAGGACGCATCCCCCTGAATCCGGTCATCGAACAGGCCGAACGACAAGCCGACATCCGTTTTCTTGCTGGTTTCCCACGTCAGGTTGGGGTTGCCGGCGGCCGCGAAGAACAGGCTGGCCGTGGGGCCGTACAGCGCCGGGTTGTAGAGAGCCAGCGAGGCGTAGTCATCCACGCCCTGGCTGTTGCCTACCTCGCCGTAGCTGCCGGTGAATTTCAGGAAGCTGACGCGGCTGAGGGCCGAGGAGTTCTTCCAGAAATCTTCCTCCGAAATGGCGTAGCCCACGGAGGCACCGTAGAAGTTACCCCACTTCTGGGCCCAGGCCGAGTACCCGTCGCGGCGGAAGTTGATGGAGGCCAGGTACTTGCTGCTGAAGTTATAGTTCAGGCGGCCAAAGTAGGAAAGCAGGTAGTTCTCGCCCTGGAAGTTGCCGGTAGTGGCAATGTTGGTGTAGCCCCCCTGGAACGTGGTGAAGAAGGGGTCGGCGAGGCTAGTGCGGTTGGCGCCCCACCGGTCAATGGTGGTTTTCTGCTGCTCCGTACCGCCCAGCAACGAGAAGTTGTGCTTGCCGCCCAACGTCAGGTCGTACTGAGCGGTGTTCTGCCAGTTCCAGCGCTTGTTGGTGCGGTAGAAGTTGGAGGCACTACCAATGTTGTAAGAGTCGCCGGCCAGGGAGGTATAGAAAGCCTGGTCTTCGAAGGCAATGTTATAAATGCCGTAGGTGGAGCGCAGGTTCAGCCCTTTTACTATTTCCAGGTTGGCGTACACACTGCCCTGCACCTCGTTGCCTTCCGAGCGGAAGTAGTTGTTTTCCAGGTCCACTACGGGGTTGTAGTAGCCGGGCAGCAGGGGGGCGTTGTTGGAGCCGGTGGGGTTGATGTTGGCCCCGGCCCCGATACCGGCGCCGTTGGTGTTGTAGGAGCCATCGGGGTTGTAGGCGGGCACGTTAGGCGGCAGCACCAGGGGGAGGCGACCCAGGCCCGCCGTACCGAAAGCGCCATCGGCTACGGAGCCGGAGTTAGGCGAGGCCGTGCGGGAGTTGGAGTAACCCGCGCGCATGCCCACCGTCAGGCGGGAGAAAATCTTGTGGTCGAGGTTCAGGCGGGCGGAGGCGCGCTTAAACGAGTTACCCTTCAGCATACCCTTCTGATCGGTGTAGCCAACGGACGTGTAGTAGGTGGTCTTTTCGGTGCCGCCGCTGAAGTTCAGGGTGTTCGAAGAAGAGAAGCCGGTTCGGTAGATGTAGTCGTACCACTTGGTATCCACAGGGTTGCCGTTGGCATCCAGGGTAGGCCGGAAGCCTTCCACTGCCAGGGTGGGGGTAGTGCCGGGGGGCGCCAGGGCAATGCGGTTGGCGTTCAGGTTCCGAACCGACTCGTTTTTGATGGCAATGTAATCTTCGGCATTCAGGATGTCGTAGAGGCGTACGGGCTTGCTCCAGCCCACCCACGAATCCAACGAAAGGCGGCTCTGGCCGCGTTTACCCTTCTTGGTGGTAATCAGGATTACCCCGCCCGCTGCCCGCGAGCCGTAAATGGCACTAGCCGAAGCATCCTTCAGCACCTCCACGCTCTCAATATCGTTGGGGTTGATGTTGCTGAGCGGGTTGTTCGGCACACTGCCCACGGCCGAGCTGTTGCCGCTGAAGGCCGGAATCCCGTCAATCACATACAGCGGCGCCGAGCTCAGGCTGATGGAGTTCACGCCCCGGATGCGCACAACCGGCGGGTTGTTGAGCACGCCGTTGGGGGTGGTGATGTTCACGCCCGCTGCTTGGCCCTGCAGGGCCTGCTCAAAGCTCTGCACGGGCTTATTGGCAATCTGGGCGGCGTTTACCGTGGCCACGGAGCCCGTCAGGTCGCGGCGCGACTGGGTGCCGTAGCCCACTACCACTACCTCATCGAGGCCGGTGGCGCTGGAACTCAGCGTAACGTTGATGGACGATTGCCCCGCAATGGCCACTTCCTTGGGCGCGTACCCAATAAAGGAGTACACCAGGGTGGAGGTGGAAGCTGGCACCGAAATAGAATAGCGGCCGTCGCTGTCCGTTGAAGTGCCCTGCGAGCCGCCCTTCACAATAACTGTAACCCCCGGCAAGCCGGAGCCATCCGTCCCGACTACCCGGCCGGAAATAGTTTGGGTCTGGGCCCAGGCTTCCTGACCCGTGAGTGCCAATGCTACCAGAGGGCACAAGAGTAAACCTTTCTTCATGCTTTCGCCTTTGATTGTGAAAAACTCAACGATGAGGGCGAATAAACGCTCTATCTTCAATCCAAGCAAAGCAGATCTAACTTATTTTCAATAATTGGGTCGTTGAGGTAAAACATTTACATGCACCTATGTAGTAACATGAATTGCACTTAACGGATTTTCAATAAAAAAATACCCCGTTACTCCAGGGCTGGAAGTAGCGGGGTAGTGCAGGGCGTAAGCGGCAGAACAAGTCCCAAAGGGCAACATAGCAGGCAATCTGGCCAAGATTCTTGCCCCGCAACCGCTGCTCGCGGCAAAAACTGGTGTATAGGAGTTTGCCGGGAACGGGTAAGGCACCCGGCCTTACAGCTCTTTTTTAAACTCTTCCGCCCAATAATCGGCCAAACGGGTGGGCTCCGGCAGCTTGTAGCCGCGCAGGCAGGCCAGCGTCAGGCGGGTTGCCGTGGCCTGGTCGCAGCGGTGGCCGGGACTCACGAACAGCGGATTCACCTTGTCTTTGCTCCGGATAACTTCGCCCAGCAGCTCTCCACTTTTATCGGTGAGCGGTGAGCGGCTGCCTTTGGCAAGGCTGGGCTCCTGGTAGTTACCCGTGAGTTTTTGCTTGGCTACCCCGAAAGTGGGAACATCCAGCAAAACTCCCAGATGGGCAGCAATGCCCATGCGGCGCGGGTGGGCTATGCCGTGGCCATCCACCATAATCACGTCGGGCTGGTGCTGAAGCTTTTCGTAGGCCCGCAGCAGATTAGGCGCTTCGCGGAAGGCCAGCAGGCCCGGGATGTAAGGCAGCGTAACGGGGCTGGTATGGTACACCTTCTCCACCACTTCGAGGGTAGGAAACCGCAACACTACGAACACTGACAGTACCGTTTCGGGGGTAGGAAAGGAAGAGTCGCAGCCGGCAATCAGGCGCGGCTCGTGAGGCAGCGGCTGCAGCCGAACGAGCCTGCGCATTTCGTCCTGCTGGCGGGTGAGGTCACGCACAATAATGGGGTCGGGGGCTGGGCCGGGCGGGCGGTAGTAGGCCATGGGCAGAGGGGAGTAAGGGCAAGTAAACAATGCTTCTACTACCCCGGTCGCACCGGGGTTATCGGGCGCCTACCCCCAGGCTGGGTTACAACCCCGGCCACCCCCCTACGTTATGCTGAGCAACTACCCTTCCCTACCATGTCCAAAGCTGAACAACCCGCCCACACCGGCAGCGGCCCGTTTTTCGAGCGCCGCTACTGGGTAGATGTGCAGCACCCGCGCCAGTCGGCGGCCGAGCTGCTGCAGCACATCAAATGCCACCTGCCCGAATATGCTCCGGATTCCCTGGCCGACTTTGAGAAACAGCAAGGCCAGGTCCACGACCTGAGCGTAGGCGACGAGTTTCACATCAAAATACTGGGGCCCTGGAACGGAGAAGTACGCGTTACGGAAATAGGCGCTGATTTCTTTGAACTGGCTACCCTCGAAAACCACCCCGAGGCCGGCCGCATCTGTTTCACGCTGCGGCCCCACGCCTCGCTGCCGGATACCTTGCGCTTTGAAATTCACTCCAGGGCCCGCTCCCGCGACGGACTGGTGGCCCTCACCTACGACACTTTGGGCGTGGGCCGCAAAGTGCAGCAGCAAACCTGGGAAACGTTCTGCCAGCGGGTGGCCGAGCGGAGTGGCGGCCTGCAGCTCTGCCCTGTGCAGGTTGAAACTGTGAAGCAGGATACTACCGGAACTGAAGTAACCCACGATGCCTAAGCCGCCCCTGTATCAGCTTCAGAAGGCCCGCCTCGATGCCTATACGAAGGCCGGCTACAACTTCGACCTGACCCGCACCCACGAATACACGACCGAAAACGGCTGGCGCGTGGACGACTACGAAACGGAGCTACCCCTGGAAGCGCCCGGCCCTCCGGACCCGCACGGCTCCTGGGCCGCTGCCCGCGAGGTGCTGCGCAACTACACCTTCCCGCCCCCAGATCTGATTACCGGCATCTTTCTGCCCGATCAGCCCCTGGAACAGCGCGTGATGGTGCTGCGCGGCCGCTTCCTGCTGTTCACGTTCTGGTTCGGGGTGCGCATTGGGGGCGTAACGGACGAGCGGCAAACGCTGCCCACCGGCGAGCAGGAGCAGGTGTGGGGCTACAATTACCGCACCCTGGAAGGCCACTTCGAGCGCGGGCAAATTGATTTCACCATCCACAAGAATCTGACCACCGGCCGGGTGCGGTTTCACGTTCACGCCTTTTCGCAGACGGGCCGCATCAGCAACCCGTTTTACTGGATTGGCTTCCGGCTGTTTGGGCGCATGCTGCAGCGGAAGTTTGCCCGCGAATCGATGCGGCGCATGAAGGAGCAGGTAGCGGAAATGCTGCGTAAGGGCTGGCAGGCCCCGGCCCCGCAGGATGCCCCGCCGGTACAAGCTGTGTCCGCGGAGCCAGATGCCCAAGAGCAGCTCGATAAATCACGCTAAAGCGAACCGTAATCCTGCTACAGCCGACTATACAGTACGATGCCCAGCACCACCAGGGCCATGCCCGCCCAGCTCAGGGCCGAGGGAAGCGGAGCGCCCAGCAGCGTCACTTCAATGGCTACGGTAGTTAGCAGCTCCACCGACTGGGTGGCTTCCACGGCTCCGAGCAGGGTAGCATTGGGGCCGGCCAGGGCCAGGGCGTAGTAAAACAGCCCGGTTGCTACCACGCCGGCCAGCAGCGCCACCACAAAGGTGTAGCCCCACTGCTGGGGCGTAGGCCCTGGCCCCGTAAGGCCGCCCCACACCGAAACCACGGCCCAGAACGGCAGGCTGCCCAGGGTGAGGCCCAGCACCATGTGAGCCGCCGAAACCCGCACCGGAGCCGTTTCCAGATACACCAGCACTTTGCGGTTGGCGAGGGGGTAGAGAAAAGTGGACACGACGATCATGCCGAAGCCCAGCAGTGCCTTGGCTGAAAAGCCCTGAGCCACGTTTTCAACCTGCATCAGGAGCACGCCCGCCACTACCACCCCCGCCATGCGCAAGGCCGGAAAGTTGAGCTTGGCGCGGTGGTCGGGGTAGATGAAGGGAGTAAGCAGCAGGCCCGAGAGCAGCACCAGCTGAAAGGAGCCGGCAATCAGCCAGGCCGGGCTGAGCTCGGCCGCTACGGCTACTAGGGAGTAAAATACCCCAATACCCACGCTGCCCCACAGCACCCATAGCCGCCAGGAGCTGCGCCAAAACCGCCAGAACCCCGTCCACTCGCCGCGCAGGAGCAGCCAGCCCGTCAGGATCAGGGCGGTGTAAGCGTAGCGCAGTACGGCCGTCCAGACCCAGGAGCCGCCAGTGGTAGCCATCAGGCGGTTGAGCAGAAAGGTAGAGGAAAACAGCATGGCTCCCAGCGTAGCCAGCAGAATGGGGCGCAGCGGGTTGGGGGCAGGTGAGGGGGTAGGCATGAGGGGTAGTGGAGGCTTCCGCTGCCGCAAGGCGCAGGGCCAGAATGCAGAAACGAAGCAAGCAGTGTAGCCAGCAAAGTACCGCTTGTCTTGGAGCTTCCTAAACAATTAGCCCCTGAGGCCGTTGTTGCGGTTCTGTTCTGAACCGTTTCTCTACAACCAACCCTTTTCATGTCAGAAGCAAAAGGCTATGCCGCTCCGGCGGTAAACGCGCCCCTCGTGCCCTTCGATTTCCAGCGCCGCGAGGTAGGTGCCCACGATGTTCGCATCGAAATTCTGTTCTGCGGCGTCTGCCACTCCGATCTGCACCAGGTGCGCGACGAGTGGGGCGGCTCCGTGTTCCCGATGGTGCCCGGCCACGAAATTGTGGGCCGCGTGACCGAAGTAGGTGCCCACGTAAAAGGCTTTAAAGTAGGCGACCTGGCCGGCGTCGGCTGCATGGTGAACTCCTGCCAGCACTGCCCTGAGTGCAACGAGGGCCTGGAGCAGTACTGCGACGAAGGGTTCGTGGGTACCTATGGCGCCACCGACCGCGACGGCACCGTGACCTACGGCGGCTACTCCAACCACATCGTGGTAACCGAGAAATTCGTACTGCACGTATCGGAAAAGCTCGATCTGGCCCGCGTGGCCCCGCTGCTGTGCGCGGGCATCACTACCTGGTCGCCGCTGCGCCAGTGGAACGCCAAAGCCGGCGACCGGGTGGCCGTAATGGGCCTGGGCGGCCTGGGCCACATGGCCGTGAAATTTGCCGCTGCTCTGGGCTGCGAGGTAACCGTATTCAGCACCTCGCCTAGCAAGGAAGCCGATGCCAAAGCCCTGGGTGCCCATAAGTTCGTGGTCAGCAAAGACCGGGAGGCCATGAAGTCGGTGTCGAACTACTTCGACCTGATCATCAACACCGTATCGGCTACCATGGACCTGACGCCCTACATCGGCACCCTGCGCCTCGATGGCACCATGGTGCTGCTGGGTGTACCGCCGGAAGCGCCGCAGCTGCACGCCTTCAACCTCATTGCCAAGCGCCGCCGCATTGCCGGCTCCCTGATTGGCGGCATCCAGGAAACCCAGGAAATGCTGGACTTCTGCGCCGAACACAACGTGATGAGCGACGTGGAAATCATCCGGATGGACTACATCAACGAAGCCTATGAGCGCATGCTCAAGTCCGACGTGAAATACCGCTTCGTGCTGGACCTGGCCACGATTTAAGCAGCAACACCGCGCGATTTCTTAGCTACTTGACTTTTTAGGAAGTAGCCAAGAAGGCAAAAGCCCTGGTAAGTTGGAGCCTCGCTTTCGGCGAGGCCGGCTAATCAGGGCTTTTTTGCGTAGCAGGTGGCCTCTTTCTTATTTGCTGAGGATGATGGGGGTAGTAGTAGGTTCCCGGTCCAAAAGCTCGCCGTTGAGGGTGAATCGTACGCGACTGACGTACTGGCCGCCGCATCGGTCATCTCGCTCAACTAGCTCAAGGTCGGGTTGGCGGATGTCGAAGCTGCGCTGGCTGGTTGGTACCACTACCCGAAAGCTACCAGGGTACACAGCCGAGCCGCTTTTCTGGAAATATAGTCCGAAGCTGTTCGTGGGGAAGGCCGAAACCTGGAAATAGCCTGTACTTGCCGTGGACGGAGTACCCGGTGCTAGCTGCCACAAGGTATCGGCCGGGAGGGTAAGGTCGGCATCAAGGTACTGCACCAGGTAGGCCGATCGTAGCTCTGCTCTGCGGAACCCAGGCCCCGCCGCCAGAGTGTCGGCACTGAACTGAAACGTCACGAAGGCACTGTTTTCGGAGAAAACATCCCAGCAGCAGCCGGCCAGCAGCCACGGGCTTGCCCCAACCAGGAGCAACGTACGGGAGTAAACACGGAGTGATGGCATAGAGGCAGGAGTCAACTGATTGTTAAATGGTTGCACCAACTATGCCGAAAAACTTACTCCTTCTCCACCGGGTAGCGGAAGGTGCCTTCCAGTGTGAGGCGCTTGCCGCCCCGGCCCGACTCGCAGACCTGGCAGCGGTAGGAACCGGCCAGCCAGTGCCGGGCGGCATTTATGCCGGTAATGGTCACGGAGCCGGGGTTATCGGGGCAGGATTTGGAGTAGGCCGCCGTGCTGCCGTAGCGGTAGGAAGCGTCGCGGTTGCGGCCGCTCAGAATTTCCTGAAACGTGTAGGTGCCGGCCTGAATCGGGAACCGGTCGATGATGATGGTCAGGCCTTCGCCGTCGGGGTCATCGGCCCGCACGATGTTGAGGCGCAGGGCACGGTCGGTGCCCAGGAAAAAGCGGGAGCTAATGGTGTCGGCCTCCACCGGCTGCCCGTTGATGCGCAAGGTAAGCAGGCGGGCAGAGTCGGGCAGAACAGGGGGTAGGGCTTTGGGCGCGGAACCCAGCAGCGGCAGGAGCAGCAGAGGCAGAAAGCGTTTCATCGGGGCGGGGAAAGGCAATAATCAGCCCAGAAGATACTGAAATCCTTTGTACGGTTGTGCTACCAGCAAACTCGTTGCTGTTCCAAGGCAGAAGGAATCTGGGTCAAGCTGTTTGACTAATTAATCCAGATTCCTTTTGCGTTGGAATGACAACAGCCGGTTTGCTCGGGCGCCGGAACGTAAGGTCGCTTGTTTAGCCCTGGCGGCCGGGGTACTGCTGCAGGGCTACTGCCAGGCAATCCATGGCCTGGTTGATGACGTCCTGGTTTACCACATAGGCCAGGCGCATCTGCTGGCGGCCCAGGCTGGCCGTGGCGTAGAAGCCCGCCGCCGGCGACACCATCAGGGTCTGGCCCTGGTAGCTAAAGTCTTCCAGCAGCCACCGTGCAAATCGCTCGGCATCATCTACGGGCAGATGACAAAGCACATAGAACGCGCCGCGGGGTAGGGGGCAGCGCACGCCGGGCATGGCCCGAAGGCGGCTAACCATCAGGTCGCGGCGGGCCTGGTACTCAGCTTTGGTGTGGTCGAAATAGTTCTCGGGCAAATCGGCGGCGGCTTCGGCCAGCAGCTGCCCCAGGCCGGGCGGGCACACCCGCAGCTGAGCCAGCTTGAAGATAACGTCGCGCAGGGCCTTGTTCTTGGTTACCAAGGCCCCGATACGAGCCCCGCAGGCACTATAGCGCTTCGAGATGGTATCGAGCAGTACCACGTGCTCATCGGCTCCTGCCAGACTCAGGGCGCTGGTGAAGGCGTCATCGTAGCAGAACTCCCGGTAGGCCTCGTCCGAGAGCAGGTACAGGTTGTGGCGCAGGCACAGCTCTTTCAGCTGCTCCAGCTCCTGGCGGCTGTACACGTAGCCGGTGGGATTATTAGGGCTGCAGATGAGGATGGCCTTGGTGCGCGGCGTGATGCGGCGCTCAAACTCCGCAATGGGCGGCAGCGCAAAGTCATTTTCCAGGTGAGAGGCTACGGCCACTACGTGCGTGCCGGTAGCAATGGCAAAGGCGTTGTAGGGCCCGTAAAAGGGCTCGGGCACGATGAACTCGTCGCCGGGGTTCAGGCAGGCCAGCAGGGCAAACGAAATCGACTCGCTACCCCCCGTTGTCACCAGAATGTCGTCGGCGGCTACGGGCAGGCCCAGGCGCTGGTAGTACTCGGCCAGTTTCTGGCGGTAGCTGGGGTAGCCTGCCGTGGGGCCGTATTCCAGCACCCGGATGTCGGCCTGCTGCACCGCCGCCAGCATGGAGGGCGGCGTTTCAATATCGGGCTGACCAATATTGAGCGGGTGAACCGTTAGCCCGCGCTGGCGGGCGGCTTCGGCGTAAGGCGTTAAGCGGCGGTAAGGGGAGGGTGGCAGGGCCAGGCCACGCTGCGAAATCTGGAGCATGGGCTTAAAGATAGGCCGAACGGGCAGAATCAGGCGTTTTTCAGGCAAAGTATTCGCGGGGTTGATGGCCCGATAGAGGGTAGGAAGCCTGCATTGCCCAGCTAATCAAATCAGAAAACGAGCCTACCCCGCGGCCGGCCGCAAACCCCCGCTGCCCGCCCCCGGTTATGCTCCCATGACAACCTCTCCCGCTTCTTCTCTGCCCGAAGTGTGGCTGCGCGGCCCTCTCTCCGGATTCTCGCCCCTGCTGCAGCCTCTGGCCATGGCCCTGCTCCAGGCTCGCGAGGAGCTGCAGGCGGCCCTCCACGATTTCCCCGAGGAGCTGTTGCCGGCTCGCCCGGCCGGGGTGGCTTCCGTAGGGTTCCATCTGCGCCACCTGGCCGGCGTCCTCGACCGGATGCAGAGCTACGCCCGTCAGGAAGCCCTCAGTGAAGCGCAATTTCAGTTTCTGGCCCTGGAAAAAGAGGGACCTGCTACCCCCGATACCGTCGCCAACCTGCTTCAGCAGTTTTCCGCGCAGGTAGAGACTATGCTGACAACCCTGCGCACCACCCCCGAAGCCACGCTGCCCGAGTTTCGGCCGGTGGGGCGGGCCGGGCTGCCCAGCACCGTGATGGGCCTGCTGGTACACGCCACGGAGCACACCACCCGCCACGTAGGCCAGCTGCTGGTGACGGCCCGGATAGCGCGGGCCGGCCGGCAGTAGCTGACGGAGTGGTGGCTTTTCGGTTGGCATCCGAGGTAGAACGTAAGATAAAGTAAGCCAGCAAAACGGGGCTCCACAGTAACCCATAAAGCCGTAGCCCGTTGGTAAAGGCTCTAACCTTCACCAACGCTATGGAAAACAAACCAACCACCCTGCCCCCGCAAGCCCAGGATCAGCAACCGGGCATCGAGCAGGAAATGACGCCCCAGCCGGAGTACATCCGGCCCGGCTATAAGGGCAGCGAAAAGCTGCAGGGCAAAGTGGCCCTCATTACCGGCGGCGACTCCGGCATCGGGCGGGCCGTGGCCGTGCACTTTGCCCGCGAAGGGGCCGATGTGGCCTTTACGTATCTGCCCGAGGAAGAGCAGGACGCCTACGCTACCCGCCAGCTGGTGGAAGCCGAAGGCCGCCGCTGCCTCACATTGTCCGGCGACCTGCGCGACCCGCAGTTCTGCCAGTCCATCGTGGACCAAACGGTGCAGGAGCTAGGCCAGCTGAACATCCTGGTGAACAATGCCGCCGAGCAGTTCGTGAACCAGAACGTAGCCGATATTGCGGATGAGCAGTGGCTGGATACCTTCCAGGTCAATTTCTTCTCCTTCGTGCGCGTGACGCGGGCGGCCCTGGCTCACCTCCAGGAAGGCGACTCCATCATCAACACGTCCTCCATCAACGCCTACCGCGGCAACCAGCAGCTCGTGGATTATACCTCCACGAAGGGAGCCATTACGGCCTACACCCGCTCCATTGCCCAGCAGCTGGCCGAAAAGAAAATCCGGGTGAACTCCGTGGCCCCCGGCCCCATCTGGACGCCCCTGATTCCGGCTACTTTCCCCCCCGATAAGGTGGCCGCCTTCGGCAAGGATACCACCATGAAGCGCCCCGGTCAACCCTCGGAGGTAGCGCCGGCCTACGTGTTTCTGGCTTCCGAAGACGCCTCGTACATCACGGGCCAGGCCATTCACCCCAACGGCGGTGAGGTGCTGAATACCTAAATACCAGAGCCGCTTAAACAGCAACGGCCTCCCAACGCGTGTTGGGAGGCCGTTGCTGTTGGCAGTGTAAGCAACCTTAGGGCTTGCGCTTGGCTTTGCCGGAGCTGGATTTCATTTTGGTGCCTTTCGAGGTATTGGTCTGGGTAGCAGGGGCAGCTCCGTTCAGAATATTGCGCTCCTGCGGCGACTGAACCGTGGAAGAAACCCGATTCGGCTCGGCCAGGCTGGTGTTGCCGGTACCAATCTGGGTTTCAATGGTGGCACCCTGCCCCACGGCTCTGGGCGCGGTGGTGGTAGTGGCCGGAGTGGTGGTGGTTTGTACCTGGGAACCGGAAGTAGTGCCGGTTTGTGCTTGGGCCGCCGTAGCCAGGCCAGTAGCCAGCAGGGCGGTCAGGAGGAGGGAAGTTTTCATAGACGAATGAATCAGGTGGAAAGGACTGCTTCCGGGCCGGTGGCGCAGGAGTACAGCATGTACGCGGATAAAGATGAGATAGTTAGCTGACCCCCAAAAGTTGTGGTGCCCAGCTTATAAAGCGGCCCGGGAATAACCAGCCACAAGCCGCCGCTTCCGCTGGCGGCTTGTGGCTGGTTATTCCCGGGCCGCGGGGGCGCCGGATGTGCTCCAGGCGCAACCAGCCAGCCCTACTCCCGAAACAGCTTCTTATCGGCCCAGAAGGTGCCCAGCGGAACCAACGACGCAGCCAGCGCCAGCAGGGCCTTCCGCCACGACCAGCTGCGCTCCAGGCTCACTTGCAGCACCAGCAGCACGTAGGCCACAAACAGAAGGCCGTGGGCCATGCCCACCATGCGCACGGCCTCGGGCTGCCCCAGCAGGTATTTCAGCGGCATGGCAATGCCCAACAGTACCAGGAAGGAAATGCCTTCCAGAAACCCCACCACCCGCAGGCGGCCCAACGAAGTGCGCAACAAAGAAGAAAGCATACGGCAGCAACTAAATGAAGCCGCAAGGTACGCCAGCCGCGCCGGCCTACCCTCCGGTTCTGGGCGAAAGGTTGGCGACCTACTCTAAGCGCCTATTGAGCGGCACTGGTTTGTCTTGTCAGTTGACGGGTTTGGATTATCAGCCTTACGGGAAATATTTAAGATAGAGGCAACCCTATATTACGGCGCTACATCTGTCCCTGCGTAACCCGGCCGCGCGCACCGCTACTGTCTCTTTCCCTTAATTGCTCTCCCATGAAAACGCCCCGTACATCTGCCTGGGCCCCCCTGGTCTGGCTGGTCCTGTTCCTGAGCCTTGGCACTGCTTCTCAGGCGCAAGCCGCTACCCCTCCCGACAGCCTCGACCTGTTTCTGCAAGCCAAAATGCGCCAACTCCGCATTCCGGGGCTGCAGCTGGCCGTTATCCGGCACGGCAAAATCATCCGGACGGGGCAGTACGGGCTGGCTAACGTGCAGGACTCGGTGCCGGTAACCGGCCAGACGCGGTTTACCATTAACTCCATCACCAAGGCCTTTGTAGGGGTAGCCGTGATGCAGCTGGTGGAAGCCGGCAAGCTCGACCTCGCGGCGCCCGCCTCGCGCTACCTCGAGGGCCTGCCCGCGGCCTGGCAGCCCGTTACGGTCCGGCAGATGCTCACCCACACCTCCGGCCTACCCGACATTATGCCCGACGACGAGATGGTGACCGAGTCAACCGAAAGCGCCGCCTGGGCCAAGGTGCAAACCCAGCCCATGGACTTCGCGCCCGGCGAGAAGTTTGCCTACAACCAGACCAACTATCTGCTGCTGGGCAAAATCATTGATAAGCTCAGTGGGCAGCCGTTTATCCAGTTTATTCAGGAGCGCCAGCTGAACGTAGTCGGGATGCCGCGCACCACCTTCGGCGACGCCCACGACGTGCTGCCCCACGGGGCCCGGGGCTACACCTACTACCACAACAGCAACGGGCAGATGCGCCGGGGCAACCAGCTCCGCAACACCTTCGAGACGTTTCCGCCCATGCTGCGCACGGCGGCCGGCATGAGCTCCACGGCCGAGGAGGTTGCCCGCTGGATTATCGCCCTGCAGCAGGGGCAGCTCCTGAAACTCGCCAGCCTCCCTACCCTCTGGACGCCCGGCAACCTCAACAATGGCACCCAGCGCGGCTTCAGCCGCATGCTAAATGGCTATGCTCTGGGCTGGCCCACCGTAGCGCGCCCCGAGCACCGCGCGGTGGCGCCAGTAGGAGGGGGCCGCTCCGCCCTATTCATCTACCCCGACGACGACCTGGCCATTGTAGTCCTGACCAACCTCATTGGGGCCAACCCCGATGTATTTATGGATGAAATAGCCGGCCACTACCTCCCCGATATGCGCGCCGTAGCTGGGTTCGGCCTGCCGCCCACCATCCGGGCCCTGCATACCGAGCTGCGCAAGCGCGGCTTCGCGCAGGCCTCGGCGCTGGTAAAGCAGGAGAAAAAGAAAAACGCCGCCTACCAGCTGCCCGAAGATGAAGTAAATACCTGGGGCTATATGCTGCTCCGCCAGAACATGGCCCAGGAAGCCCTGGAGGTGTTCAAGCTCAACGTCAGCCTTTACCCCCAGAGCGCCAACACCTACGACAGCCTCGCCGAAACCTACGCCGACCTGGGCAACCAGGACCTCGCCGCCAAAAACTATAAGCGTGCCCTGGCCCTCAATCCCAAAAACACCGCTGCCGCTGCCTACCTCAAAAAGTTACAGAACTAGCCGGAGTGTTGGGTTTGCAGTAGGTCCGGCTATAAATGTAAAGGCCGTCATGTCGAGCTTGCCGAGACATCTCGCGTGCTGAGGTTGGGTTAGTAACGTCATGCTGAGCCTGCCGAAGCATCTCTACCGCTTCGTTGAGTTAGCATCCCAGCATCAGCAGGCGAGATGTCTCGGCAAGCTCGACATGACGGCCTTTTATTAGAAGAGAGCGTCAGCATATTGCTGCTTCCGTTTCCTGATACGCGGCAGGCGCGAATGATGCGTTGTGTCGGGGGTAGGGGAAGAAAGGGTTTGGTGAGAGCCGCTAGGCGCTACCAGCAGACTGGTGCCGCCGTGGCGGTGTAACGTTGAGTGGGTACCATCCGGGTTGACGACAACCGTGGGGTTGCTGTCGGCATTGGGTACTGTGGAATGCGTGCCGTTTGGGTTGATCAGCACCGCTGAGCCACCGGTTTGCTCTAGTGTCGAGAACGTCCCATCGGGGTTAACCACTACGGAGGTTTGGGCGTGCGCGGCAGTCAGGCTGCCCAGCGCCAGGAGGGTAGGAAGTAAGCAGCGTTTCATAGATAAAGCGAGGAATAAAAGGTGCGTATCCGCTCAGAGGCGCAACAATGGTGCTAGTTCCGGGCGGCCGCCGCAACGGTTCAGGTTTAGAGGAACCGATGGGGGTAGCAACTACGTATGTGCAGGTACACTTCATCCCCTTGCATCATGCTACTTCGCATTGTTGGGCTGCTTCTGGTAGCTACCTGCTGTTTCTCCTGCGACGGCCAAGCCCAAACCGCGCCTGCCAAAGCCAAAGCTTCAGCCGCCACCAAAACGGCCGCCAAGGCTGCTACCCCCGCTACCGGCCGTAACCTCTACTATTCCCGCACCGATACTACCCGCCTGCGCCTCTCCGACGCTCAGTGGAAGCAGGTCCTCACCCCTGAGGTGTACCGCGTAGCCCGGGGCAAAGACACCGAGCGGCCCTTCACCGGCAAATACTGGAATGCCGAGGCCAAGGGCACTTACTACTGCGCCGCTTGCGGCAATGCCCTGTTCCGCTCCACAGCCAAGTTTGCCAGCGACTGTGGCTGGCCCAGCTTCTTCGAGCCCCTGCGTACCAAGGCCGTGCGCTACGAAGCCGATAACACCCTCGGCATGGAGCGCACCGAAGTGCTCTGCGGCCGCTGCGACGCCCACCTCGGCCACATCTTCAACGACGGCCCGCCGCCCACCGGCCAGCGCTACTGCATGAATTCCATCGTCCTCGACTTCGTGCCCGGCAAAAGCCCCGCCTTCGGAGCGCTGGGCAACTAGCGCCTACCCCTACAACTAACTTAAACCTCACAGAGCGCCCCACCTAAGGCGCTCTGTTTGTTGTTGAGCTACCCCGGCAGTTGCTACCTTTACTCTATTCGCACGGTCGTCACCCCGCCAACGCGTCGTCTGAAAAGACGAAGCCCCGGCAGGTGGCTCTGCCGGGGCTTCAGGAAGTGGGTGGTTAGCACACCCTCTACCTAAGCAGTTATGGGTAAACGTGCGAAAAAGAAACCGGTTGGCAAAGCCAATTGGTTTCACGTCGTGCTGGAACTGACGAAAGCAGTTCTAACAGGCGCAATTCGAGCCGTGGTCAGCCACTGGCTCGGACATCCGTAGGGTGGCGGCGGTCAGGGCTTCGGCTCTGGCCGCCGTTTGCGCGTCTAGCAGACCGGTTGTCTGTCAAGATTATGCAAGTATACGGAAGTTCATGGAAAGAGCATTCCATATGACCTCACACGTGTTAAATGGAATAATCAGGAGAAGGTGGTAGAGTAGCAACTTTAAATTGTCTATTCCCCATTAAACTACATGTATGTTCGTTTAATACTTGGCAAAATATATGCATCCTTGGAAAGTCAAAGCTATACGTATGATTTGTCTTTTTAATCTCATGAACATATCTCCATTGGACAAAAGAATCGTTATGTTTTAATAATAAAGTTTCAATATTATCAATTTGTGCGTTGCCGTTAGGTAGTATTTCCAAAGGCTTTATTTGATTGGCATCTATAGCTTCTTTGTACTTATTTTCAAATTGTATCCTGAGAAATTCTGGGAGTGTTCTGAATAATTCCCAAAGTTTGTGGATTTCAGCTGCAGGACGGCCTGTCATAGTGTGAACAGCTTTCAAATACAATTCGGAAGCAAGTGAGAAATTTACAGCAGCAGGTACCATCACTTCAAATCCTTTTGTAACTAAAGCGGATTTTATACGCGCTGCTAATCCATAACCAACCTGGTGAAATTCATTAGCATTAGCAGCTAACATATGCGCACTATTCATTTTTTGTTTTTCCTGTTTCATAATGAAATTTATTATTTTGATAAATCAAAACCCCGCGCCAGCTCTACAGCCAACGCGGGGTTTCGTGGATTAGTTGGCTAGTGCCAAGCTACTACATCCGGCTGATAATCTCGTCGCCGAACTCGCTGCACTTCAGCAGGGTAGCACCGTCCATCAGACGCTCGAAGTCGTAGGTTACGCGCTTCGAGGCAATGGCGGCTTCCAGGCCTTTGTAGATCAGGTCGGCAGCTTCCTGCCAGCCCATGTGCTCCAGCATCAGGGCACCCGACAGGATAACCGAACCGGGGTTCACTTTATCGAGGCCAGCGTACTTGGGCGCGGTGCCGTGGGTAGCTTCGAAGATGGCGTGGCCGGTTACGTAGTTGATGTTGGCACCGGGCGCAATGCCGATACCACCCACGATGGCAGCCAGGGCATCGGAGATATAGTCGCCGTTCAGGTTCAGGGTAGCCACTACCGAGTAGTCGGCGGGGCGGAGCAGGATCTGCTGCAGGAAGGCGTCAGCAATGCTGTCTTTCACCAGAATCTTGCCGCTTTCCAGCGCAGCTTTCTGCTGGGCGTCGGCTACTTCCTGGCCTTGCTTGGCCGCTACCTTGTCGTACTGAGCCCAGGTGTACACTTTGTCGCCGAACTCACGCTCAGCCAGCTCGTAACCCCAGGTTTTGAAGGCACCCTCGGTGAACTTCATGATGTTGCCTTTGTGCACGATGGTCACCGAAGGCTTGTTGTTGTCGATGGCGTACTGAATAGCGGCGCGCACCAGCCGCTCGGTACCCTCTTTCGATACGGGCTTAATGCCGAACGACGACGACTCGGGGAAGCGGATTTTCTTCACACCCATCTCGTCCTGCAGGAATTCCAGCATTTTCTGCGCCTGGGGCGTGCCGTTCATGTACTCGATGCCGGCGTAGATGTCCTCGGTGTTTTCGCGGAAAATCACCATGTCGGTCAGGTTCGGCTGCTTCACGGGCGAGGGCACGCCTTCAAACCACCGCACCGGGCGTACGCAGGCGTACAGGTCCAGTTCCTGGCGCAGGGCCACGTTCAGGGAACGAATACCGCCACCTACGGGGGTAGTCAGGGGGCCTTTGATGCCCACGAGGTAGTCGCGGAAGGCATCCAGGGTTTCGTTGGGCAGCCAGTTACCAGTCTGCTTGAACGACTTCTCGCCGGCCATTACTTCTTTCCACACCAGCTTGCGCGAGCCGCCGTAGGCTTTTTCTACTGCCGCGTCGAACACGCGGACGGAAGCCGCCCAGATGTCCGGACCCGTGCCGTCGCCTTCGATGAACGGGATGATGGGTTGATCGGGCACATTCAGCTTGCCGTTCTTGATGGTGATTTTCTCTGCCATTGTTGAAAAGATTGTCAGGTGTTACGTGACAGGTATTGAGGATTGTGGGTTTTGAAAAATGTGGCTCCTGCTACCCCGCCTGTCATCCTGAGCGCAGCGAAGGACCTTATCACGTTGAGAATTACTACCGAACGGTGTCGTTCCGGGGTGATAAGGTCCTTCGCTGCGCTCAGGATGACAGGTGAAATGGTAGAAGCGACATGGGCACTAATAGCCGAAAATCTCTTTCAGCGTGAGTTGCTGGACCTGGCCGTACTTGGCCAGCTCCTTAAAGTTGAGGCGGTCTTTGCTGCCGATAACCAGAATCGTTTGGGGCTGACCTTTCACGCGGGCCTGCTGAAATTTCTGCAAGTCCTGGAAGCTCATGTTGGCGGTCTGCTCGTACACGTCGCGGCGCACGTCGTAGTCGAGGCCGAGGCGCTTGGCGCGCTCGTAGCTGAACAGGATGTCGGACTTGGTGATGCGCTCCGTGGCAATGCTGTTGCGGATGCTTTGTTTGGCAATCTGCAGGTTGGCTTCGGCCACGGGCATGTCGTTGAGCAGGGTGTTCATGCCGGCCATGGCCTCGGGCAGCTTGTCGCTCTGGGTGCCAATGTAGCTGAGGTTGTAGGAGCTGCGCCCTACCTTGTCGGCCGAGGCAAACCGCGAGGAAGCCGAGTACGCCAGGGCCTTGGACTCGCGCAATTCCTGGAATACAATGCTACCCATGCTACCCCCGAAATACTCGTTGTAGAGGCTGGTGGTCGGCAGCAAACCTTTGTCAAACACGGGGCCTTTGCTCAGGAACAGGATTTCTGCCTGCACCATGTTGTAGTCCACCCAGTACACCTTGCGGTCCGTCAGCGGTTGCTCCGCGAAGTCCTTGTTGGCCGGTACAGGCGTCAGCTTAGCGGGCGTGCGGTGATGTTGCGTTAAAATATTCGTGAGAGAGCCTGGGCTTCCCCATTCGTCTTTTTGGTTATTGTATCCAATTTTCTTCTCAGTCTCTTCATTATCCGTTTTCTTTAATCCGCGCATTGGTCGCGGCCCGTAGTACAGCACGCGGTGCTGGTAAGTCGGGAGCTTCTGGATGAGGGCAGTGAGTTGCTCGGGCTTCAGGGCCTTCAGCTCTTTCTCGCTCAGCTGCGTGGTGAAGGGGTTCTTGGCGCCGTACTTGGCGTAGTTCACTAAGGCCTGGTTTAGAATCACGCCTTTGTTGAGCTTGGCATCCTGACGGGCTTTGAGTACGCCGGCCACCATGTTCTTGAGAGCCGCCGCGTCGGGCTTGGGCGCCGCCAGCAGGCTTTCAAACAACTGCAAGGCCTGCTCAAAGTTGGTGTCGAGGCCGGAGAGGCTGACGAAGGTGCGGTCCTGGCCGCTTTGCACCGAGAAAGAGCAGCCGAGCTTGTAGAACTCCTGCTGGAGCTGGGCGGCATTGTACTTGCCGGTGCCCAGGTACTGCAGGTAATCAGTAGCCAGGCCCAGCTTGGGGTCGTGGTTCGTGCCCAGATCAAGCACGTAGTATAGGTTGAAGAGGTTGTTCTCGGCGTTGTGGGTGTAGTACACCGGCAGGCCCGAAGCCAGCTTCGTTTCCTGAATGTCTTTCTTGTAGTCCAGAAACACCGGCTGCAACTCCGGCGAGGTCATGCTGGTCACCTGCTTGTAGAAGTCGGAAGCGGCTTCGCGGTTTACCGGCACGGGCGTAATGGCGGGCTTCACCACTTTCACCTTGTTGGGGTCCTGGCCGGTACGCTTGTACACCAACGCGTAGCCAGGGCCGTAGTACTGCTTGGCCACGCGCATCACTTCTTCCTTGGTGATGGTGCCGAAGTCGTCGAACTGCTTGAGGTAGTCTTTCCAGTCCTCACGGGCCACGAAAGCCGCCACGAAGGCACCAGCGCGAGCTTCGTTGCTCTCGTAGCTCTTGGTGCGTTGCAGCTGCTCGTTGTTGATGATGGCCGGAATCAGCCACTCCGGAAAGTCACCCTGCTTCACCTTACTGAGCTCGCCCAGCAGCAGGTCGCGCACCTGGTTGAGGCTCTGGCCCTGGCGGGGGGTAGCGTACAGGATGTGGGTAGAGTAGTCGTTGTTGAGGTCCGTGAACGAAGCGGCGCTCAGCACGGCCTGCTTCTGGTTCAGGTCCAGGTCGATGAGGCCGGCCTGTCCGTTGCTCAGAATCTTGTCGATCATGCGCAGCACCAGCGCGTCGCGGGTGGCAGTGCCGGGAAAGCGGAAGCCGATCATCACGTTTTCGGCGTCGGGGCCCAGCACTTCCTTCACAATGGGCGCCGTGATGGGCGCTTCCTGGGCGGGGGTGAAGGCCGGCACCGGCTTGGCTTGCAGCTTACCGAAGTACTGGTCAATGATGCGGATGGTCTGGTCGTAGTCCAGGTCACCGCTCAGGCACAGGGCCACGTTATTCGGCACGTAATACTGGCCGAAGTACTTCTTGATTTCCGTGATGGAGGGGTTCTGCAGGTGCTCGATGGTCCCGATGGTGGTCTGGGTGCCGTATTCGTGCTTCTGGAACAGGCTGGCGTTCATGGCCTCAAACTCCTTGCGGAAGTCGGAGTCCAGGCCACGGTTTTTCTCCTCGTACACCGCCTCCAGTTCGGTATGGAACAGGCGCGGCACCATTTCCCCCATGCGCTCAGCCTGAATGGCGGCCCACTTTTCCAGCTGGTTGCTCGGAATATCCTCCTGGTACACTGTCTGCTCCACGGAGGTGTAGGCGTTGGAGCCCTTGGCCCCGATGGCGCCCATCACCTTGTCGTACTCGTTGGCTACGGCGTACTTGGCCGCTACGCTGGAAATCGAGTCGATCTGGTGGTAGGTGCGCTTGCGGGCGGCGGGGTCGTTGCGCTGGGCGCGGTACTGCTCGTAGAGGGCCTCAATCTTATCCAGCTCCACTTTCTCGGCGGCCCAGTTCTGGGTGCCCAGCCGGGAGGTGCCCTTGAACACCATGTGCTCCAGGTAGTGGGCCAGACCAGTAGCGGTGCTGGGGTCGTTTTTGGAGCCGGCGCGCACGGCCAGGTAGGTCTGGATGCGCGGGGCGTCGTCGTAATCCGACAAATACACCGTCAGGCCGTTGTCGAGGGTGTAGATGCGCGCTTTCAGCGGGTCGCCTTCTACGGTCTGGTACTTGTACTCTTTCTGCTGCGGAGCCGGGGTAGCGGCGGCGGGAGTGGAGGAAGAAGTTCCAGCAGTAGCCGTTGGCTTGCTCGTCTGGCACTGGGTAAGGCCGAGCGAAGCCAGGGCCGGAATAATGAGCAGCAGGGGTTTTTTCACGAGGAGACGAACGCGGAAAGCAGAGCAGGAAAGGATAAGGGCCAAAGATAGGCCGCCCCCCTGGGAATAAAAAGCTTGACAAAGGCCCGGCCGCCGCGAAGTGAAAAAAAATGTGTATAGAGAATCGCAGATTCGCGCTGGTTTAGCTGGGCGTGTGGTTCGCCTCACCCCCCGGCCCCCTCTCTCCGGGGGAGAGGGGGAGTGAATACTTTGGCAACGTCAGCTGAGCGACATGCTTCGCCTCCGGCTCTGCATGACAGTTACCACCACAACGTCAGCCACGCCAGATGTCTCGACAAGCTCGATATGCCGGCTACGCGTTTTCCAGACTGCCTAAACAGGCCCAGCCTGAGCCAACGGAATCAGCGTAATCACCCCAGTCAGCGCAAATCAACGATTTAGAAGTCCGCGTCCAGGCCCAGCTTCTGCTTCATGGCCGTGAGCATGGGATACTTCTCCATCAGGTACTCCAGCTTGTCGTTGGAGGTGTAGAGCTTGCGGCCGGTTTCTACACGCTCCACTACCTCGGCCTGCACGTTGAGGCGGGGGTAGCCCGTGCGGCGGCGCAGCTCCCCCAGGAACTCGGCCCGAAACTCGTTGAACTGGTCTTCCTGCACGGGGTTGTCCACCCGCAGCACAATCAGGTGCTGCTCATTGGCCTGCACGGGACGGTTAAGCAGGCTATAGTGCATCATGCTGATGGCTTTGCGCTCCTCGGTCAGCTCCTTCCACACCCGCTGGAGTACCTCATCGTTGATGGTAGGCAGGCCCGTAGTGGGGCCGCTGGACTCGGCTTCCACGCTGGCTTTGCCGGCCGCGGCCTGCTGCTCCAGCTGGGCCTTCATGGCCGATAGGCTCCCCAGGCCCGGCAGCTTGGTGCCCAGGCCTAACGGCTTGCCGGTGGGCATTCCGGGGCGGGGCGGGGGTAGGGGAGCAGCCGTTACCGGCGTCTGGCCCGGCTCGTGGCCGGCCACGCTGGGCGTCCCGATTTCCACGTGCGGCACCGTGTCGCGGATGCGGCTGGTGGGCGGCACCAGGGTAGCGGCCTCATCCTCAATGCTGAGCGTGTCGTGCAGCTCCTCCACGCCGCTTTCCACCGGCACTACGGGTTCCGGGTCAGCCGGGGCCGACTTCGGCTGGGGCAGGGGGGTAGGCGCGGGTACGGGTGCTGCTGGCTGTAGCACCGCGGCAGCTGCCCCATTCCCGGCGACTTTTGCGTAAGCAGCCGGGGCTTCGGCCGTACCATCAGCTACCAACTGGCCGTTTGCGGGCGCAGAGGGGGTAGGAGCTACGCTACTTTTTTTTTTCGCCTCGCCGTTGCTGGCTGAGGCGGCGCCGCTGCTCAGGTCGCGGGCAAACTGCACGGCGCTGTTGAGGTAGGCCAGCTTCATGAGCATGAGCTCCACGTGCAGGCGCTGGTTTTTGGCTTGCTTGAACTCCCGGTCGCACTGGCTTACTAGGTTCAGGGCCGAGAGCAGGAAGGGCAGGGGGGCGGCCTGGGCCTGCTGCACGTAGCGCGCCCGAATGTTGTCGGATACTTCCAGCAGCTGCACCGTCACGGGGTCCTTGCACACCAGCAGGCCGCGCAGATGCTCGGCGGCGCCCACCACGAAGTTGTGCAGGTCGAAGCCGTTCTGGACTACCTCTTCCAGCAGCAGCAGGGTCTGGGAGAGGTTTTCGCTCAGCAGGGCATCTACCAGCCGGAAATAGTACTCGTAGTCCAGAATGTGCAGGTTCTGCACCACGTCCTTATAGCGCAGATCGTGGCCCGAGAAGGTCACCATCTGGTCGAACATGCTCAGGGCGTCGCGCAGGCCCCCGTCGGCCTTCTGGGCCAGCAGGTGCAGGGCGTCATCCTCGGCCTTGATGTGCTCCTGGGTGGCTACGTAGCGCAAATGGCCCCGAATATCATCCACCCGAATCCGGTTGAAGTCGAAGATCTGGCAGCGCGAGAGGATGGTGGGGATAATCTTGTGGCGCTCGGTGGTAGCCAGAATGAAAATGGCGTAGCTTGGCGGCTCTTCCAGGGTTTTCAGGAAGGCGTTGAAAGCCGCATTCGAGAGCATGTGCACCTCGTCGATGATGTACACCTTGAAGCGGCCCTGCTGCGGGGCGTAGCGCACCTGCTCTACCAGGCTGCGGATGTCCTCCACCGAGTTGTTGGAAGCCGCGTCCAGCTCGTGCACGTTGAACGAGGCGTTTTCCTGGAAAGCCCGGCACGAAGAGCACTTACCGCAGGCTTCCAGCTCGAAGGGCGTGTTGTCGGGGTCCGGGGCCGTTTGCAGGGCGTCGGGCACGATGTCGGGCTGGGTTTTCAGCAGCTCCGAAACCGGCCGGCCTTTGCGCACGTGCTCCTCCACGAACTCGCAGTTGATGGTTTTGGCCAGAATGCGGGCACAGGTGGTTTTGCCTACCCCCCGCGGACCGCAGAACAGGAACGCCTGCGCCAGATGCTGGGAGGCAATGGCGTTCTGCAGCGTGGTGGTAACGTGCTGCTGCCCAACTACGCTGCGAAACGTGGCGGGACGGTACTTGCGGGCTGAAACAACAAAATTCTCCATACGACTAGCCACAAAGATACCCCGAAAAGCCCGGGTTTGGAAGGATGCAATGGGTAGGCTGCGGCAGGAAATAGAACCGTCATTCCGACCGCTGGGAGGAATCCGGGTTGGCTTCCTGGGTTCGACTCAGATTCCTCCCGGCGGTCGGAATGACGGTTGAAGCAGGGAACAATTTCATTCCGAAGTAACGTTTTCCGGCTGATGTGCGTACATTCGCACCCCGCTACTTGTGGCGGCATCGTTCTTTTAAAATTGGGGCTGACCGGAATTGACAGCTTGTGCAGGTCGCGAGTAAGCGTGTCGGGAGTTGAATGAATCTCCCGTTAAAAAGTCATTCAAACAACAACCGGCGAGTATAGCTACGCCATGGCTGCCTAATCTAGGTATTAGGTAAGTGCCATCGTCCCGCATCCGTCTTCCTTCTCACGGGTGAGTTCGGGGCGTCGTAAGTAGTAGGATAGTCTTGGGGGCGCTGCGACTCCAGGGCGAAACCACAGCAGATAAGGACAAACCAAGGGCCTGATGTGCGCCTGGAATGTCTCGAAAATTCAAGCATAGATACACACGTAGAAAGCTCGACGGCTTCCTTGTCTGGACCAGGGTTCGAATCCCTGCAGCTCCACTGAAACCCGCTTTATGCTAGCATAAAGCGGGTTTTTTGTTTTCTGCCGCCAGTTTCGCCCCCTCATGCGGGGCCAGTTGGCGGCTGTGCCGGCCAACAACGCGGTGCCCAAGGCCACTCAGCTCCGCACCGACGAATCCCGGACCAGCAGATCGGGCGGGAGCACAATGCGGCGGGGCGCGAAGTTCTGGTCCTGCTCCTCGCGCATCTCCAGAAACAGCCGCACCGCCGACTGCCCCATCTGCTCGCAGTGCTGGTCCACGGAGGTAAGCATGGGCTCGGTGAGGGAGGTAAAGGTTTCGTTGCTGAAGCCGGCCAGAGCCACATCCTGGGGTACGCGCAGCCTCTGGCGCTTCAGCTCCTGCAGGGCCCCTACCACCGAAAAGTCGCTGGCCGAAAACACGGCATCCGGGGGGTGGGGCAGGGCCAGGAGCTGCTGCATGCCCTGCACGCCATCTTCCACGGTCATGTCGCAGTGGAAAATCAGCTCTTCCTCCACGGGCAGGCCGTGTTCGTGCAAGGCATCGAGGTAGCCCAGACGGCGGTTTTTATAGATGTTCAGGTGCAGCGGACCCCCAAAGTGGGCAATGCGGCGGCAGCCCTGGGCAATGAGGTGTTTCGTGGAAAGGTAGCCCCCCTCCCGGTCGTCGAGCACCACGGCACTCACGTTCAGGCCGTCCAGCACCCGGTCGAAGAATACCAACGGAATGCCCTGCTTCTCTACCTTCTCGAAGTGCTTGAAGTCGCGGGTGGTGCGGGCCAGTGACACCAAAATGCCTTCTACCTGGGCGCTGAGCAGGGTTTCGATGTTTTTGCGCTCGTGCGCTACGTCCTCGTTCGACTGGCAAATGAGCACGTTGAAGCCGGCCTTGGTGGCCACCGTTTCAATGCCTTTGACCACCAGCGTGAAGAAGTGCCCATCAATGTGGGGCACGATGACGCCCAGCAAGTTGCTGCGGCCTTTGCGCAAACCGGCCGCTAAGTGGTTGGGCTGGTAGTGCAACTCCTTGGCCAGCTTCCAGACCTTTTTCTTGGTGGCGTCGCTGATGCTCGGGTGGTTGCTCAGGGCCCGCGAAACCGTGGAAACCGATATGCCCAGCTGTTTTGCCAGATCTGAAATAGAAGCTTTTGCGCGGGCCAAGGGGTAGGCGGTTGAAATGAACAAGGAAAAAACAGAGTAGTTTTTGCGCAACGAATCGCGCAAAAACTACTCAAACATAGCACATTCAGGTATTCCGTTGCCAAATTGCTGCCCTTGCCGGAAGCAGAACCGTAGCGGCAGCCCCGATGGGTTGGGGGCGGTTAGCGGGGTAGGGGCTGCGGGGTGTAGGTAGGCCCCTGGCAGCGCGGCCCCTGCGGCGTCCAGAGCAGCTGATCAATGCAGAGCTGGCGCTCCGTCATCTGCGCGTTCCAGGCGTGATACACCAGGTATTCGGTTTTGCCATTGGGCCCGAAAACGTGGGAGTGGTGCCCCGGGCCGCGGACGTGGCCCTCCACGGCGTGCAGCACCCGGGCGCCCTGCTCGGCCCCAGCGTCGGAGTAGGGACCCATGATGGAGTCGGCCACGCAGTAGTCAACGCCGTAGCGGGAAGTCAGGAAGTTGGCGCCACTGTAGAAGCAGTAGTATTTGTTGCCCTGCTTGCGCATAAACGGGCCCTCCAGCGTGTGCCATTCCGGAAAGGTTTGGCCCCCGTAGAGCGGCATGGTGCGGTTTTTCTCGAACACGGTCCAGTCGTGGCGGGCGCGCATCACGGTGCGGCTCTCCCCGGCCAGGCGGGTCATGTCCAGCAGGCGGTCCACCACCAGGCCCGTGCCGGGGCGGTAGCCATCCGCAGAGTCGATAAAGTCGCGGGCGTAGAACAGGTACCACTGCCCGTCGGTATCCTGAAAGGGGTGGGCATCAATGGTGAACTTGCTGTCGGGCACATCCAGCAGGGCTACCTGCTGGTAAGGGCCCTGGGGCGTTTTGCTGGTGGCTACGTGCAGGCGGTGGCCCACGGTAGCGCCAATGGCCCCGCCGCCCATGGAGTAATACATATAAAAGGTGCCCTGATGATAAATGACTTCCGGAGCCCAGAAGTCGGCGCCCTCAGCTCCGGCGGGGGGCGTAAGGGCCCCGCCGGCCGGCTTCCAGTCCACAAGGTTCGTGGAAGTCAGTAGCGTGAAGATGCGGCCATCAGAGGTGCGGCCGGTGCCCGTGGTGCCGAAGGCGTAGTAGCGGCCCTGGTGGCGCAGCACGAAGGGGTCGGGAAACTGGCCGGCATACACGGGATTGGTGTAGGTGCGGGCGGCCTGGGCAGTGGCTTGGTTTAGCAAAGCCAACGAAGCCAGGCCAGCGGTGGCCTGCTGCAAGAAGTGGCGGCGGGAAGGCATAGGCAAATAATTGGGGCGGTGAGTAGGGCTGGGGTGTTGAAGCTGGGGAAGCTACATAAGTAGGGGCAGGCACTACGCCAACGCCTCCAATCCGGGGCGGCGGGCACTAGTAAGTCACGCTGTGTAGGAGAGAGGAGAAGGGCGAAGATGCAGCAATGCAATTCAATATGTAGATAATTATGCAATCGTTTGCATATCTTGACCTCTTAACCTTCCGCTCCTTCAGTTCCCACCTTGTCCGATTCTATGAAAAAGCTGCTTCTACTCGTACTGCTGCTGGTTTCTACCAGCTCGATTGCCCAAAAAACCAAGATCAAGACAAAAGGCCCCGCCGCCGTAGCCGTAACGCAGGAGCGGCGGTGGTCGGCCGAGAAAGCCAACGCCTGGTACAAGGAGCACCGCTGGATGACGGGGGCCAACTTTACACCCAGCACGGCCATCAATCAGCTGGAAATGTGGCAGGCCGCTACCTTCGACCCCACCACCATCGACCGAGAGCTGGGCTGGGCCGAAAGCATTGGGTTCAATACCATGCGCGTGTTTCTGCACTCCCTGGCCTGGCAGCAGGACCCCCAGGGCTTCAAGGACCGCGTGAACACCTACCTCGGCCTGGCCGAAAAGCACCACATCCGGACGATTCTGGTATTCTTCGATGACTGCTGGAACAAGGAAGCCAAAATCGGGCTACAGCCCGCGCCCAAGCCTGGCATCCACAACTCGGGGTGGCTGCAGGACCCCGGCGAGCCTACCTCCCGCGACTCGGTGGCCTTCGTGAAGCTGAAGCCCTACGTGCAGGACGTGCTGCGCCATTTCGCCCGCGATAAGCGCATTCTGCTCTGGGACCTGTACAACGAGCCCGGCAATAGCGGCAAGCTTACTTCCTCGTTGCCGCTGGTGCGCAACGTGTTCAGCTGGGCCCGCGAGGTAAACCCCGAGCAACCGCTAAGCATAGGCCTCTGGAACTGGGATTTTGAGGCTTTGAACCGCTACCAGGCCCTGCACTCCGATGTTATCACCTACCACTGCTACGACGAGGCGCCGCTGCACCAGCGCATCATTGAGCTGCTCAACACCCACGGCCGCCCGCTTATCTGCACCGAGTACATGGCCCGCCCCCGCAACTCTCGGTTCGTGAATATTCTGCCCCTGCTTAAAAAGTACAACGTAGGGGCCATCAACTGGGGCCTCGTGGATGGCAAAACCAACACCAAATACCAGTGGGACGTGCCCATTGCCGACGGCGGCGAGCCAACCGAGTGGTTTCACGAAGTATTCCGCCGCGACGGTACCCCCTACCACCAGAACGAAACGGACCTGATTAAGAAGCTGACCGGGAAATAGGTAAGCTATGGAGGAGAGGTGAAGGATTGATGTCTATGATCCTTCACCTCTCCTCTCTCATTTGCCTACCCTTTATAATGCACCTCCGAAAGCTCCCGCAGACGCTGGGCGGCGTACTCGGGGGTGATGTCGCGCTGGGGGTTGGCCAGCAGCTCGTAGCCCACCATAAACTTGCGTACGGTGGCCGAGCGCAGCAGGGGCGGATAGAAGTGCATGTGCAGGTGCCACTCCGGGTGCTCCTGCCCATCGGTGGGGCGCTGGTGCAGGCCGGCGGAGTATGGGAAGGAGGTCTGGAACAGGTTGTCGTAGCGGATGGTGAGGCGGCGGATGGCATCGGCGAAGGCGTCGCGCTCCGGGCTGGTAAGCTGGGTAATGTCCTGCACGGCGCGGCGTGACACCACCAGCGTCTCGAAGGGCCAGGCGGCCCAGAAGGGGACCAGCACCACGAAGTGCTCATTCTCCAGCACTACCCGCTGCTGCTCTTTCAGCTCGATTTCGAGGTAGTCGGTGAGTAGCGTTCGGCCGTGCTGCTGGTAGTAAGCCTGCTGCTGCACGGTTTCCTTGGCGGGGTCGCCGGGCACGGTGCGCTGGGCCCAGATCTGACCGTGGGGGTGGGGGTTCGAGCAGCCCATCACCTGACCCTTGTTCTCGAAAATCTGTACGTAGTTGATATCGGGCCGGCTGCCGAGGGCTTCAAACTCCGTGGCCCACACATCCACTACCCCCCGAATGGCGGCAACATCCATTTCGGGCAAGGTCAGGTCGTGGCGGGGAGAAAAGCAGATAACCCGCCCCACGCCCGATTCGGCCTCGGCCCGCAGCAGGCCGCCTACCTCCACCGTACCAGTAGGAGCATCGGGGGTAAGCGCCGCAAAATCATTGTCGAAAACAAACGTGCCCTCGTAGGCGGGATTCACGGCCCCGTTGGCGCGGGTGTTGCCCGGGCAGAGGTAGCAGGTAGGGTCGTAGGCGGGGCGCTGACTCCGGTCGGGAGCTTCCTGCTGGCCCTGCCAGGGGCGCAGCGCCCGGTGCGGCGACACGAGCAGCCACTCTCCGGTAAGCGGGTTGAAACGACGGTGAGGTTGCTGGGCCAGGTCGAAGGATGCCATGCGAGAAGGTAAGAAGTGAGAAACCAATAAGCCAGAGCGGGGTAGGGGCTTTCTGGTGGCAAGCCGCCTACCCCCTCTAACGGTTTTTAGCCGGTACGGGTCAGAAAACTGCCAGCCGTACGTCCCGGACGGCCGGGGCGCCGGTTTAGGGGTGGCCGCCTAGGAAACGATTACGGGCTCCAGCGTTGAAACGCCGGCCACAATGGTGGTCTGGTAGGTTTCCAGCGGAATGCCGGTGGCCTGCTCGTACAGCTCCCGCATGCGGCGCGTGAACTCCTCTACGTGGGCTACCTCCACCAGATTGATGGTGCAGCCGCCAAAACCACCGCCCATCATGCGGGCGCCGTACACGCCCGGCAGGGGGCGGGCCAACTCTACCAGCGTGTCCAGCTCGGGGCAGCTCACGGCGTAATCGTCGCGCAGGCCGGCGTGGGAGGCGTACATCTGCTGTCCGAAGGCCGGCAGATTGCCCGCGGCCAGCTCCTGGCAGGCGGCTTCCACGCGCAGGTTTTCTTCTACTACGTAGCGGCAGCGGCGGAATACCACCGCATCAAATTCTGCCTCGTGCTGCTGCAGCTGGGCCAGGGTTACGTCGCGCAGGCTACGAACCTCCGGATAGTGCTGCTGGAGCAGGGCCACGCCTTGTTCGCACTCCTGGCGGCGGGTGTTGTACTCGGAGCTGGCCAGAGAGTGTTTTACGCCGGAGTTGCAGAGTACGATGTGGCAGCGGCTCGTGTCAAAGGGAAAGTACTCGTAGGCTAAGGAGCGGCAGTCTAGGCGTACTACCTGCCCGTCGCGGCCAAACAAGCTGGCAAACTGGTCCATGATGCCACACTGCACGCCGGCAAACTCGTGCTCGGCTTTCTGGGCCATTCGGGCCAGGTCCAGGCGTTCCAGCTTGGTAGCCAGCAGCTGATCCAGGGCGAAAGCTAGGCCGCACTCCACCGCCGCCGACGATGACAGCCCCGCGCCCATGGGCACGTTGCCCCCAAATACGCAGTCGAAGCCCGGTACTGTGATGCCCCGCTTCTGAAACTGGGCGACTACTCCTTTCAGATAGTTTGCCCAAAGCGTGGCATCGCGCCGCACCTGGCTGGCCTCTGTGGTGTACAGCTCCTGCTTGTTGTAGGAGTAGAGCCGGATGGCAGACCCACCGTTGAGGCCCACGGCAAAGTAGATTTCCTTATCAATAGCGGCGGGCAGCACAAACCCCTCGTTGTAGTCGGTGTGTTCCCCAATCAGATTGACGCGGCCGGGCGCGCGTACCAACAGGGGAGGATAGTGAAACTGGTCCTGAAAAGCAGCTGAGATGGAAGCGGATAACATACGCAGAAAGCAGAAGACAACGGAGAAAGCAAAGGTTCTGAGGGGCTAAAGATGATGAATTGCCATAATCAGTGCAAACGTTTGCGGTTACGTGTAATAAATTTTCTTGCCAGAGTAGTATTGCACAATGAAAAGTGTCAGCTGCTTGTAGCTCTTACTTAGTGCGTGTTATGTATAATTTATCAAATATAAATTTGTTTCTACCTGAATAGTATAATTGGTCTATAACTAGTTAAAACTTGACTATTTCTGAAATACTGCTTATAGTTGCGAATATTCGCTTAGCTGAACTGTACTTATTTCGTCTGTCGCATATTCTGGCGAAAGCACACGTTTACAGTGTCTTGCCACTTTTTTTACCTCGTCTGCTGGTTGTCCTTCCTCGCTTGCAAGCGCTTGCTTTTGCTTTAGTGATGCAAACGATTGCAAAGAGCCTTCTTTAATTCCCACATCCACATTCCCATGAACCATTCCTACCTCAGATTGCGACGGCCTGCTGTGCCGACGCTGCTCTGCTTTCTACCCCTAGTGCCGCTGGCAGCCACGGAAGCCGCAGCCGCCGAAATGGCCTCGCCGGAATACGTCCGGGTGCCGGCGCCCGCGCAAAGCATCAGCGGCCGGGTCATTGATGAAAAAGGCCAAGGCCTGCCCGGCGTAACAGTACTGGAAAAGGGTACCGCCAACGGTGCCACTACCGACTCTGACGGCCGTTATTCGCTTACCGTTGCCGACAACGCTACCCTTACTTTTTCCTTCGTGGGCTACCTGAGCCAGGAGGTACCAGTAAGCGGCCGTACCACCATCGACATCAGCCTGGCGCCCGACTCCAAGGCTCTGAGCGAGGTGGTGGTGGTGGGCTACCTCACCCAGGAGCGCCAGAACGTAACCGGCTCGGTAGCCAGCGTGGGGGCCCAGGAAGTGCGCCGCGCGCCGGTGGCCTCGGTAGGCGAAGCCATTCAGGGCCGCCTGGCCGGGGTGCAGGTAACCAACTCCGGGGCGCCAGGGCAGGCGCCGGTAGTCAATATCCGCGGGCTCGGGACCCTGGGCGGCGCCGCCAGCTCGCCCCTCTACATCGTGGATGGCCTCTGGATTGAGCCCACCAGCAGTGCCCAGCGCGACATCAACCCGGCCGATGTCGAGTCGGTGCAGGTGCTGAAGGATGCTTCCTCGCTGGCTCCCTACGGGGTGTCGGGCGCCAACGGCGTGATTATCATTACCACCAAAAAGGGTAAGCAGGGCGTGCCGGCCATTACCTTCAACGCCAACGGAGGCGTGCAGAACTTGGTAAACCGGCTGGACCTGGCCGATGCCTCGCAGTGGGCCGCCATCAACCGGCAAGCCTATCAGAACGCCGGCCTCGCGCCCCTGCCTTTCGCCGCTAACCCGCCCGCCGGCATTGACACCGACTGGCAGGACGAGTTTTTCCGGCAAGGCTCGGTGCAGGACTATAACCTGGGCTTCTCGGGCGGCGGGCCCAACTCGAACTTCAACGTATCGGGCGGGTATTTCAAGCAGAACGGTACGGTGCAGGGCCCCAAGTTCGAGCGCTACAGCGTGCGGGTAAACACGGGCTTCAACCGGGGCCGCCTGCGCGTGGGCCAGAACCTGCAGCTGGTGCGCGCCAACCAAACCCGCCTCAACGGCCTGCCCTTCCTTGATGTGGTGCGCATGCTGCCCGTTATTCCGGTGTACGACCCCACCGTGCCGGGCGGCTTCGGGATTGGTACTGACAACGCCATTACCTTCGGCACCAACCCCATTGCCCTGCAGAAGCTGCTGAACGATACGGGCACCTCCAACCGGCTGCTGGGCAACGTTTTCGCCGAAGTGCAGCTGTTTGACTGGCTACGCTACCGCCTGAACCTGGGCCTGGAGTACCACGGCTTCCGCGACCAGCAGAAGCGCCAGTTCGGCATCTGGCGCCGCAATGATGCGACTACCCCCTCGTACTACGGCGAAAGCCAGGGCAACGAGCTGTTCGGGCAGGCCGAAAACACCCTGACCCTGGACAAGAGCTTCGGCCAGCACAACCTGACGGCCGTGGCGGGCTACAGCCGGCAGCGGCGCAGCTTCGAGTTTACGCGGGGCGTGAACTTCGGCTACGGCACCGGCCCTACCTACTACTGGGCCCTGGATGCCGGCACCCAAACGCCCCAGACCATTGGCTCCTCCTACGTGCAGGCCCTGCAGTCGTACTTCGGGCAGGTGACTTACGACTATGATGAGCGGTACCTGCTGACGGGCGCCTACCGCCGCGACGGGTCGTCGCGCTTTGCCGACGGGCGCAAGTGGGGCGACTTCTGGGCCGGCTCGGTGGGCTGGCGCATTTCGCGGGAGAAGTTCTTTGAGGGCATTTCCGGCATCAGCGACCTGAAGCTGCGGGCCTCCTACGGCAGCCTGGGCAACCAGTACCTGACGGGTGCCTACGGCGGTTCCTACCTCTACCAGGGCTTTATTAACACCAACGCCAACTACGTGCTGGGCGGCACCATTCAGAACGGAGCCATCCAGACCACCCTGGCCAGCAACATCCGCTGGGAGCAGCGCCGCACCCAGAACTACGGCTTCGATCTGGGCGTGCTGGATAACCGCCTGACTTTCTCGGCCGACTACTACATTTCCCAGACCGTAGATGCCCTGATTCAGGCCAACCTGCCGGCCACGGCCGCCAACGCCGGGTCTTTGCCCTATCAGAACCTGGGCAAGCTGGAAAACCGCGGCTTTGAGTTTCAGCTGGGCTACACCGAGAACAGCAAGCCCTTCCGCTACGGCGCCACGGCCAACCTGACTACCATCCGCAACAAGGTGCTGGATCTGAACAGCGGAGCCATTGAAGGCACGGCCCCCAACTTCCTGGTAAGCGGCCCGAACAGCATTACCCGCACCGAGGTGGGCTACGAAATCGGCTCGTTCTACCTCTACCAGTTCGATGGTATTTACCAGTCGGGCGACCAGAACATTCCGGCGGGCCTGCAGGCCGGCGACGTGCGCTACAAGGACGCCAACTCCGACGGTATCATCGACGACAAGGACCGGGTGCACGTGGGGCGCATCTTCCCCAAAATCCAGTACGGCCTGAACCTGACGGCCGGCTACGGCGGCTTCGATCTGACGGCCTTCTTCCAGGGCGTACAGGGCAACGACGTGTTCAACACCACCCGTTACTGGCTCGACCGTACCGACGACAACGGCAGCTACCGCGCCGATTTCAGCCCTTGGACCCCCGAAAACCCCTCCAACACCACCCCGCGGGCGGTTATTGCCGGGGGCGGGGGCCTCTCGGCCGGCAACAACGCCCGGTTTAACTCCACGCGCTGGCTCGAAGACGGCTCTTACCTGCGCCTGAAAAACCTGCAGGTGGGCTACACTTTCCCCAAAACCATGCTGGAGCGGGCCAAGTACATCAGCAACCTGCGCGTGTACGCTACCGGCCAGAACGTGTTTACCGTGACCAAGTACACCGGCTACGACCCCGAAACAGTGGGTAGCGGCACGCTGGCCCGCGGCGTCGATGAGGGCTCGTACCCCAACCTGCGCTCCTTCACGCTGGGCATTCAGGCCGGTTTCTAGGCCCTTCTTCCTTACCCCGACTTTAAATCAGTGCTGATATGAAATTCTCCTTTCTGACCCGGACGGGCCTGGCCGGCATGCTGCTCCTGAGCATGGCCGCCTGCGAGAAAGACCCCCTGAACCAGGTAAACCCTAACCTGCCCACTACCGAATCGTTTTTCCAGACCAGCGACGACGCCGTGAAAGCCTCCACGGCCTGCTACGCCGGCCTGCAGGGCCTGGGCATGTACCGCCGCTGGCTGAACTTTGCCTTTGATCTGCGCGACGACATCGGTTTCAGCCAGAGCCCCTGGGGCGAGCTGCGCGACTTCACCCGCTTCGTGCAGACCAACTACGACTTTGAGGTATCTAACAACATCTGGCGCGACCATTACCGCACCATCTTCCGCTGCAACCAGGTAATTGACAAAGTGCCCGGCATTCAGGGCATGGATGCCGCCCTGCAGCGGCGCATTGTGGCTGAGGCCCGCTTCCTGCGCGCCTTGTCTTACTTCAATCTGGTGTCGCTCTACGGCAACGTGCCCCTGGCCCTGCAGTACACCACCGATCTGGCCCAGAGCACGCCCCAGGGCACCGAGGCTACCGTTTGGGCCCAGGTAATCAGCGACCTGCAGGCTGCCCAGGCCGATCTGCCCGCTTCTTACTCCGGCAACGACCTGGGGCGGGCCACCAAGGGCGCCGCCATTACCCTGCTGGGCAAGGCCTACATGCAAAACAAGCGCTGGGCCGATGCCCAGACCCAGTTTGCCCAGGTCATCAGCTCGGGTACCTACCGGCTCAGTGTCGCCTACCCCGACAACTTCCGCCACACCACCGAGAACAACGCCGAGTCCATCTTCGAGGTGCAGTTTTCCGATGAGAAGAAAGGCGGCAACGATGCCGGGGGCGGCCCCGATGCTACCACCTCCCAGGGTGGCCAACGCTCCCAGTTCTGGGGCGTACCGGGCTTTGGCTTTAACGATGGGGAGGTGCGGCCCTGGCTGGTAAACGAGTTCCTGAAGGAGCCGACCACCACCGGGCAGCGCGACCCGCGCCTGGCCGCTACCGTGTTTTACAACCGCCGCGACCAGGGCCAGTTCCCGACGGCTCTGCCCTCCGACGCCGACACCCTGGCCTATGGCGTAGGCTTCCTGACCCGCTACGGCAAGGACGCCCGCAACCGGGCCCGCGTGTACTGGCGCAAGTACCAGACTGACTACTACCGCACCTTCGAGGACTTCGACTCTCCGATTAACCAGCGGGTGATGCGCTACGCCGACGTGCTGCTGCTGCAGGCCGAAGCCCTGAACGAGCAAAACCAGACCGCCGCCGCCATTCCGTTGATTAACCAGGTACGCCAGCGCGCCGGCCTGGCGCCCCTGGTGGCCAGCAGCTTCACTCAGGCCAGCCTGCGTACCCAGCTCATGCACGAGCGCGCCACGGAGCTGGCCGGTGAGGGCGTGCGCTGGTTTGACCTGCAGCGTTGGGGCCTGCTTGATACCCCAGCGGGCGTAAATCAGCTCAAGGCCCGCGACGAGGACTTTACCAACTTCGTGGTGGGCAAGTCGCGCCTGCTGCCCCTGCCGCAGGCCGACGTGGACCTGCTGCGCCTGGCCCAGAATACCGGCTATTAACCAGCTGATTTCTGCCGGAAAACCGCAAACAGCCGCTGTGCCGCGTGGGTGCAGCGGCTGTTTGCATAAAGTGAGGGGGTAGGGAAAAGGCCCTGCCCGGCGGCGGACCCTGCGTTTTGCCTTACTTGCTCATTCTCCTTTCCACCCAAGCTATGCTCTTACTTCGTTCTTCCTTCTGGGCCTCCCTGCTGCTGGCGGGCACCCTGGCCTGCTCCAAGTCGTCGGCGCCGCCCACCGTGAGCCCGCCGCCGCCCACGGTTCCTACCGCTACCAGCTTCACCAACCCCCTGCTGACGGTGGGGCCCGACCCGTGGGTAATCCGGCGCGGCGACACGTACTACTACATGCACACCACCGGGGGCAACCTCGTTATCCGCAAAACCGCGAAGATGTCGGAGCTGGGCTCGGCGGTAAGCACCGTGGTGTGGTCGCCCCAGCAGGTGGGCTCGAATCAGCGCGAAATCTGGGCGCCGGAGCTGCATTTCCTCGATGGCAAGTGGTACATCTACTACTCCGCTAACCCCCAGTGCTGCGGCGGCCACCGCATTTTCGTGCTGGAAAACAGCAGCCCCGACCCCACCACCGGTACCTGGGTGGACAAGGGCCGCATTGCCGTGCCCGGCCAGGATGTATGGGCCATTGATGGCACCGTGCTGGAGCAGAACGGCAAGCGCTACCTGCTGTGGTCGGGCCATGAGGTGGCCGAAAGCGAGGTGCAGCGCCTGTATATCTCGGAGATGAGCAACCCCTGGACCCTGGTAGGGCCGCGGGTAGAGCTGTCGAACCCCGAGTACGCCTGGGAGCGGAACGGCAACCCGCCCGTAAACGAAGGCCCCCAGATTCTGAAGCACGCCGATAAAACCTTCGTGGTGTACTCGGCCAGCCACTGCAGCACCGACGACTACGCCCTGGGCCTGCTCACGGCTTCCAGCACCGCCGACCCCATGCAGCTCAGCTCCTGGAAAAAATCGGCTACCCCCGTATTCGTGAAAAACCCGGCCGGCCAGGCCTACGGACCGGGCCACAACAGCTTCTTTCAGTCGAAGGACGGTACCGAGGACTGGATTATTTACCACGCCAACCCCCAGCCCGGCCAGGGCTGCGGCGACAACCGGAGTCCGCGCATGCAGAAGTTTACCTGGAAAGCCGACGGCACCCCCGACTTCGGGACGCCGGTAGCCGTGGGCACGGCCCTGCCCCGGCCGGCCGGCGAGTAGCCGCACCCCGCGCACGTTCAACCTTCGCATCCTGACCTACCATGATCCTACCCTCCAAATTCCACCTGGTTGCCACCCTGGCCCTGGGCCTGCTCGGGGCCTGCCAGAGCGCCACCACCAGCGTCAGCACCCCCACGGCTACCACTGCCGAAACGGTAGCCGAGGCCGAACTGCCGGCGCTGCCCATTGTGAACCCCGTGCTGGCCGGCGACTTTCCGGACCCGTCCATCACCAAAGTTGGCGACACGTACTGGGCCTCGGCTACTTCCTCCAACTGGGGGCCGGCGTTTCCGCTGCTGAAATCCACTAACCTGACGGATTGGGAGCTGGTGGGCCACGTTTTTCCGAATGAGCTGCCTGACTGGGCCGACTACTACTTCTGGGCCCCGGAGCTCAGCGAGGAAAACGGCAAGATATACGTGTACTACACGGCTCACAAAAAGGGCGGCAACCTGGCCGTGGGCGTGGCCGTGGCCGACAACCCCGCCGGCCCGTACCGCGACCTGGGTCCGCTGGTAGCGCAGAAGGACGGCTCGATTGACGGCTTCCCGATGCGCGACGAGAAGGGCGAGCTATACCTGATCTGGAAAGAAGATGGCAACAGCGTCGGGCAGCCTACCCCCATTTGGGCCCAGCGCCTCAACGAAGAGCACACCGCCCTGCTTGGGGAGAAAAAAGAGCTGTTCCGCAACACCGTGCCCTGGGAAGGCAACCTGGTGGAGGGCGTGAGCATGGTGAAGCGCAACGACTATTACTACGCCTTTTATGCCGGCAACGGCTGCTGCGGCCACAACTGCACCTATGGCATTGGCATAGCGCGCTCCAAAAGCCTGCTGGGCCCCTGGGAGAAGTACGAGAAAAACCCCATCCTGACCAAAAACGAGAAGTGGGCCTGCCCCGGCCACGGCACCGTGTTCAACCGCGGCAACCGCTGGTACCTGCTGCACCACGCCTACGACACCCGCAGCTTCGAGTTTGTGGGCCGGCAGGGGGTAGTAAGCGAGTTTACCTGGAATGCCGAGGGCTGGCCGGAGTTCCGCAGCGGCGGCACTATACCCGACAAGGGTACACCCTCGGCCGTGGCCCGCAACTTCACCGATGAGTTTGACCAGGCCACCCTGCAGCCCTCGTGGCAGTGGCCCGTGCAGGAGCGGCCCACCGTGGCCGTGCAGGGCGGCCAGCTGCGCCTTACGGCCCGGCCCGAGCACAGCGGCGCCGTGCTCGGCCAGCACACCACCACCGCCGACTACACCGCCACGACTACCCTGCTCAACCCCGCCAAGCTCCCGGCCGGCACCCTGGCCGGCATTGCCGCCCACGGCGACCCGGAAAACACCCTGGCCCTCACGGTGGGGGGCGGCAAGCTGCAGCTCTGGCAGCTGGAGAAAGGCAAGCAAAAGACCCTCGGCGAAGCCAAACTGGACAATGCCACCACGGCCCTGACCCTGCGGATGCAGGCCCAGAACGGCAACCTGTTCCGCTTCGGCTGGAGCACCGACGGGGGCAAAACCTGGCAGAGCCTACCCGGCCAGAGCGCGCCCATCAACGGCACCTACCTGCCGCCCTGGGACCGGGGCGTGCGGGCCGGCGTGCTGGCCAAGGGGCCCGCTACGGCTACCGTATCGTTTGAAAGCTTCAGCCTGCAAAGCCAGGTAGCTACCGCCCGGGCGGGTGGTAATGCCCCGGATGGTAAGCAGTAACAACGAGCCCGCTGAGCGGAGGTGCCACCGGGGCGTCTTGCTCGGCTGGCGTTGCCGAAGCCCCCGGACAGGGGGCCGGGGGCTTTGGCAAGTCATCCAGCCGAAACAGGTGAATTTCTTTCCCAACTCTCTTCGATTCTTTCTGACCTTTATGCCCAAACGCTTCACCCGGAATGGAGCCCTGGCCGGCCTGCTGCTGCTGGCGGCCTGTAACCAACCTAAACCCTCTGAACAGGCGGCCGGCGCGGTCCGAACCTCTGCCAGCGCCGACTCCGCGCAACCAACCGCTATGCCTACCTCTTCCTCGTTCGGCAAAACTCCCGACGGCGCCGAAGCCCAGCTCTACACGCTCACCAACGCCCACGGCCTGAAGGCCACCATTACCACCTACGGCGGCACGCTCACCAGCCTGCTCACTCCTGATAAAAACGGCCAGCTCGGCGACGTGGTGCTAGGCTTTGATAATGTGGAAGGCTACACCAGCCCCGCCTACCTGGAGGCCGGCCCGTACTTCGGGGCCCTGATTGGGCGCTACGGCAACCGCATCAAGGGCGGCAAGTTCACGCTCGGGGGGCAGCAGTACACCCTGGCCCAGAACAACGGTCCCAACCACTTGCACGGCGGTAAGCGCGGCTTCGATAAAGTGCTGTGGCAGGCCGAGCCCGGCACTTCGGCCGATGGGCAGACCCTCACGCTTACCTACACCAGCAAAGACGGCGAGGAAGGCTACCCCGGCAACCTGACGGTAAAGGTGGTGTACACGCTCACCCACGACGACGCCCTGCGCCTCGACTACACCGCTACCACCGACAAGGCTACCCCCCTCAACCTCACCAACCACAGCTACTTCAACCTCAACCACGGCCAGGCCAAAAACGCCCTCGACCATGTGCTGACCCTGAAGGCCGACCGCTTTACGGTGGTAGATGCCACCCTGATTCCGACCGGCGAGCTGCGCCCGGTAGAAGGCACCCCCATGGACTTCCGCCAGCCCCACGCCATTGGCGAGCGAATTAAGCAGGTGCCCGGCGCCGCCCCCGGCGGCTACGACCACAACTGGGTGCTGGCCGACCGGCAGCGCACCCAGCCTGAGCTGGCGGCCACCGTGTACGAGCCGGTTTCGGGCCGTACCATGGAAATGCTGACGGACCAGCCCGGCGTGCAGTTCTACTCCGGCAACTTCCTCAAGGGCACGCTCACGGGCAAGGGCAACACGGCCTACCCCCAGCACTACGGTTTCTGCCTGGAAACCCAGCATTTCCCCGATTCGCCTAACCAACCCAAGTTCCCGAGCACTATTCTGGAGCCCGGCCAGACGTTCCGCTCCACCACGGAGTACCGTTTCGGGGTGCGCAAATAGCTTCTGGCTTCAACCAGCAGCCCTGATACCTCAGGACCGAACAGTCCGTGGGCTTTGCCTACGGACTGTTTGATTTTTACTATATAGGATTGATAAATAGATGTTTGCCTGAAAATAAGATTATGGTATTATCAGCTGGGCACCAGGGCGCCTGCGTATAGAGGGAGGTTCGCGCCATTCGGGCGTTTGATCTTACTTCTGCCTGACATATGAAAACGAAATTTTTTCTGGCGGCGGCTCTCTTGATGGGCACCGCCACCCTGGCTTCGGCCCAGATTACGCCTACCTCACCCCAGCGCGCGGGAGCCGTCAACCAGTCCACGGTGCCGCCCATCAATCCGGCCAACCCCACCACCAACCCGGGCACCCTGGATCAGCGCACGTCCACTACGGCCAGCCCTACCCAGCAGGGCGTAATCGGCACCATCGACCAGTCGCCCCAGCCGCCGCGCCCCATTACTACGGAGCAGGAGCTGCGCCAGCCGGCCCGGCCCACGCGCGTAGCCCCGCGCGCCCGGCGCCAGACCACGGCCCCGCGCGGCACCTTGCAGCAGCAGTCCACTACCCCCATTACCCCCACCGATTCGAGGCCGTAGCAACGGGGATAAGTGAGCTCACAAAAAAGGCTCTCTAACTTGGTTAGAGAGCCTTTTTCTTTGGGGGTTGGGAGGCTACGCTTCCTGCTCCAGCTGTCCGCCCATGCGCAGCAGGGTATCGGAAAGGGTGGTGAGGTTACTACGGACGGCATCGGGGGCGGTGCGGGCTACCTCGGCGGTTTGGGAGCCCAGCATGCTCAGGGAGCGGCCAATGGCGGGGCCATCGAGGCCGGCGGTTTTTTCGCTGCTGAGCAAGGACTGCAGGTTGCCGATTTCGCGGGCAATGTTCTGCAAGGTAGGGTCGCCGCTTTGCAGGAAGTGCTGCTGCCAGGTTTCGGTGGTATCCATGGCGGCGCTGATGGGCAGGCCGGTTACGCCGTTGCTCAACGACTGCACGGTGCTGTTCAGCAGGTCAGAAAATTCAGACATGGGTTGAGGAAAAGAAGGGGGGGAGGAAAGTTAAGCGGTTAGCGCCACGATGCGGCCCAGGTCGCGGAGCATCAGGCAGGCCCGGCCGGCACTGGCTTCCTTGTCTTTGATTTCGAGCATGATGTCCACGTCCAGGTCGCCGAGCTCCTGCAAAAAGCCCTGGAACAGCTCTTCTACCAGCGAGGCCGTGTGCTTGCCGCGCCGCTCGCCGGGCGCTTGCGAGCTGTAGTCCATCATCATTATCCCGTCGCGGGTGGGGTGCCAGGTAGCCGCGGCCATCCGTAGGGCCTCCGACATGGGCTCTCCGTTGTTGAGGCATTCGTGATGGAAGTTGTCGAAAAGGATAGAAATCCCTACCGCGCTGTGCACCCGCAGGCAGTCCTGCAGGCTGAACAGCCGGTCGTCGTTTTCGATAACGAGGCGGGCCCGCACGGCTTCGGGCAGGGTGTGGTAGGTAGCAATAAAGCGCGAAATAGCCAGCTCCCGGTCGCCGTAGAGGCCGCCCACATGAATCTGCAGCTTGTGGGTGCTGTCCAAGCCCATTAGATCCAGCATGGAGCCCTGGTACACCAATTCCTGAATGCTGCGCTCCACAATGCCCGCATCGGGCGAGTTGAGCACCACAAACTGGTCGGGGTGGAAAGACACGCGCATGCCGTTGGCCTTGATATAGTCGCCCACGCTGCGGAATTCCTCGGCGAAGCGCGTCTGCCAGGGAAAGGTATTGACGGGGTGGGAACCAAAGGGCACAATGCCCGAGCCGATGCGGAAAAACAGCAGGTGCTGCGACACATTCCACACCAGAATGCGCTGCAGGCAGGCCAGGTTATTCGCTACGGCCAGCTCTACCCGCTCATCGGAGTAGGAAGCCAGCCGGAAAGTGCTGGTAGAAGTGCAGTCTAACGATTCGTTGACGCAAGGATAGCCTATTCTCATAGACCTGCTTACGTAGGAAACGCGGAAATGGCGAACTGGTGAAAAGTTGTCGTGGCGAGGGCGCCGACGCCATCCGTCCTGACCCGCGCGCTACCCCCTCGAAACGTGACAAGCCCTTGACGACTGGGCGAGCGTCAAGGGCTTGTCACATTAGGAGGTCTGTCACACAAGAGAGGAAGGATGGCGTCGTCGTGCCTCCTCGCCATGACATACGTTACTCATTCACTCTCTTACTCCTCGTAGCCGCGGTTGTCTTTGAAGTTGGTGTTGTACTGGCGGCGGGTCTGGCGGGCTTTTTCGGCGGCTTCTTCGGCCAGAATCTCGGCCATTTTGCGGCGCTCCTTACCGGCCCGGGAAAACTGCTCGTAAATCAGGCTGACGGGGCTGGCGATGGTAGGCGTAGGCGCCTTGGGCGCGGCTGAATCGACGGGGAACATGGGTTTGGGCGCGGGTGGGCGCTTCACATAGCTGGTAGGCGCGGTGCTGGGCCGCTTGATGTTGCGCAGGGCTTTGTTGATGGTGGCCCGGTCGGGGCGGCCTTCCGTTACCCGCACTTCGCCCAGCATCACGGTATCTTGGAGCAGCTTAATCTGCACGATGAGCTGGGAAAGGCCCGAGCCCCCCAGCGGCAGGCGCTGGGCCTTGAAGCCCACGGCCCGGAAAATCAAGGTGTCGGTACTGTTGGCCGAAATGTTGAAGTCGCCCTCCTGGTTGGCTACTACCCCCTGGCGGGTGCGCTGCACCACCACCGAGGCTCCGGGCACGGGCTTGCGGGTGCTGGCATCGGAAATGCTGCCTGTCACCCGGATCTGCGCCTGGGCACTGCCCACCCGCAGCCCCGTCAGCAGAAGCAACAACCACACTACACGCCAGAAAAAGGAAAGCCGAACACTCATTATTCAGTAAACTAACGCTGCTGCCAGGTAGAAAGCGAGAAGAACCTACCAAAAGCAGGGCATCATCGACGGAACAACAACAAAGAGAGACAAAAAAAGCCCGCACCGTTGCAGGTGCGGGCTTGGCAAGACAAGCAGAAAGCGAGCCAGCCTATTCTTCTTTGATTTTTTCGCCGTTTTCGGGCTTGGCTTTCACGGTGCCGTCGTCGGCGTCCATTTTCAGCTTGTTGCCTTCTGCGTCTTTAATTTTGATGTCGCCGTCGCGCTTCACCTTCAGCTTGCCTTCGCCGCCGGCCGAGCCTGCTTCCATGCCGGAAGCATCACTCATCGAGGAAGAAGAGCTCATATCGGAGCCCGACATGCTGGCGTCATCGTCCATGTAGCGGTCATCCATGTACTCCATCCGGCTCGACTCGTAGGCTGAGTACTGGGTGGGGTCGGTCAGGATGGTTTTCAGCTCCGTGTCAGTGTTCATGTACACGTCGCGCATGGCGGCGGCCATACCTGCGGTGTCGGTTGCGTAACGGGTCTGCAGCTCGGCAATGCGCTGGCCACGGGTTACGTAGGCCGTCCGGATTTTGGCGCGGGTGGCCTCATCGAACTTCATTTTGGTGGCCATATCAGACGAAATCCGGTCGGCGCGGCGCTCAATGGCCTCCGAGGAGTAGGCCGTAGAGGTTACCGGGGCCGTGGTGCTGGTAGTGGTTTCGGTGGAAGTGGTTTCACCGGTCTTATTTTCCGAGCACGAAGCCATGGTAAAGGCGGCGGCTGCGGAGAGCAGAAGCAGGGTCTTTTTCATGATGGAGAGAAGTTGAGAGAAGAGAGGGAGAGAGAGGAGAAAATTTCCAATGGCTGCTATACGGGCTTGCTACGGTGGCGGTTACTTCCGCAAAAAGAAAAGCCGCCGCGACTTCTCGCGGCGGCTTTTCAGCAAATGGCGGCAGGCCAAAACTAGGCCCGGCGCAGCTCAAACACGGTTATTTCGGGCAGGAAGCCTACCCGGCCGTGGTAGCCGATAAAGCCCAGCCCGGCATTCACGTACAGATACTGGCGGCCCCGCTGGTAGAGGCCCGCCCACTGCTTGTAGGCGTACTGCACGGGGCTCCACTTCAGAAACGGCAGGTTCACGCCGAACTGCATGCCGTGGGTGTGGCCCGAAAGGGTCAGGTCGATGTCTTCGTAGCCGTGCACCTGCTCGTCCCAGTGCGACGGGTCGTGGGAAAGCAGGATTTTAAACGGGGCCGTAGGGTCGGCGGCGGCGTGGGCCTTGTCGAGCTTGCCGTACTGGGCAAAGCCGCGGGCGCCCCAGTTCTGCACGCCTAGAATGGCAATTTTCTCGCCGTTGCGTTCCACAGTGCGGGCTTCATCCAGCAGCAGCTCCCAACCAATTTTGGCGTGGTTCTGCTTGATGCGGGCCAAGTTGGTTTGCCATAACGACCGATCCTCCTTGAACTCTTGCACATAGTCGCCATAATCGTGGTTGCCGAGCACGGAATAAATGGGCAGGCTGGATTTGATGCCGGCCAGCGTATCAATGTGTTCCTCTACCTCGTGAGCATAGTTATTCACCAGGTCCCCAGTCATGAATACCAGGTCGGCCTGCTGCTGGTTGATTAGGGCCACGGCCCGCTGCAGCGGCTCCTTGGTTTGAAAGGAGCCCGTGTGCAGGTCGGAAATCTGGAGCAGCTTGAAACCATCAAACGAGGCCGGCAGATTGGGAAAGCGCAACGTCACGCGCTTCACGGTGTAGTCGGTGCCGCCCTTCGCCATGCCCCAGATCAGGGACACGAACGGCACGGCCCCCACCACCAGGGCGGCCTTGCTCAGGAACTCGCTGCGCGAAATAGCCCGGCCTTCGCCGCTACCCTTGGGGCCCGACACAGCCTGCACGGCCCAGCGCGCTACCCGCGTCAGGTCTTCGAGCAGCAGCGGAATAACCACCACGATTTTAGCAGCCAGCATAGCCAGCAACAGTCCGCCGAAGTACGATTTGAAGGACGCGTGCTGGCGGCGGTTGCTCATGGCCCAAATACCCAGGCCCCAGATAACCACCGTCAGGACCCAGTACACGGCTAGGGTGAGGCGGCGCGTAGCGGGGGAGGAGTTCTGAACCAGCGTGCGTACGGCCTGAAAACCGTACCACTCGCCGGCAATGACCAGCGCGAAAAAAATGAAGGGAATGACGGATCTTGACATAGGTAGAAAGGCAAACCCGCGCGGGAACATTCGGTTTGGGCGGAGTTGCCAGAAACGCAGACGCGGGAGCCGGGTTTTTGCTTTAATTTCCGGGCGTTACAACAACAATGCCCTATGCAAGAGTTTGACAATCTGACGGGAAATCTATCTGAATCCGCTACCCCCGAGCCTACCCCCAACCGGTACGAAACCCCTTCCTCCTTCGGCATCAAGAGTTGGGCCGAGGAAGACCGCCCCCGCGAAAAGCTGCTGCAGAAGGGCCGCGCTGCCCTTTCCGATGCTGAGCTCATGGCCATTCTGCTGGGCTCCGGCACGGCCAAGCTCTCGGCCGTAGATGTAGCCAAGCTGGTGCTGAATGCCGCCGGCAACGACCTGAACCAACTGGCCCGCTTCTCGGTGAAAGAGCTGATGCGCCAAAAAGGCATTGGTGAGGCCAAGGCCATTACCATTGTGGCGGCCCTGGAGCTGGGCCGGCGCCGCAAGGAGGCCGACGCGCCCGCCCGCCCCACCATCACCAACTCCCGCGACATTTACCGCGTGGTGCGGCCCTACCTCCAGGATTTGCCCCACGAAGAGTTCTGGGTGGTACTCCTGAACCGGGCCAACGTGGTGATGCGCACCGTGGCCATCAGCCGGGGCGGGGTAGCCGGCACCGTCGCCGACCCCAAGCTCATCTTCAAGGAAGCTCTGGAGCAGCTGGCCTCGTCCATCATCCTGGTGCACAACCACCCCAGCGGCAACCGCAACCCCTCGGCCGCCGATATTGCCCTCACCCGCAAGCTCCGGGAAGCCGGCCAGTTCCTCGACCTGCCCATCCTCGACCACCTGATTTATACCGACGCCGGCTACTACAGCTTCGCCGACGAGGGCATGCTGTAACACCGGCCCCTGTCATGTCGGGCTTGTTGAGACATCTCGCGTGCCGGCGTTGCCAAAGTACATAACCCGGGTTACGGACTAGAGCTAGAGAACTAGCTCCCCTCCTTGAAAAGGAGGGGTTGGGGGTGGTTGGCTTGGCACAGAACAATACTAGAGCTAGTCCCCCCTCTCCCCCCGGAGAGGGGCTGGGGGTGAGGCGCACTAGAGCTAGAAGCTAGATGACATTCAACGATTATCAACCGCCCCTAATCCCTCTTTCCCAAGGAAGTGAGTTAGCTCTTCGCTCTAACCCCCGCTCCCATAAATCGGGGTTGCGCGGCCGGGTGCCTACCTTTGCCGTATGCGCATCAATCCTAAGTTATTTATTGCCCTCGGGGTGCTGCTGGTGCTGGCGTACTCCTTCCAGGACCTCGTGTTTGGCAGCAGCCAGTACAACGCCGGCATTTACAAAGCTCGCACAGCTAAAAACGACAGTTTCCGCCGGGCCAAGGACTCGCCGCTTTCCTCGGAGCAGCGCCAGGAGTTCGACAGCCTGCGCTACTTCGCGCCCGAGAAATCGTACCGCGTCAGCGCCAAGGTCGAGCGGTTCGTCCAGCCCGAATCAGTGCAGATTCCGCTGACCGATGGCAAGGCGGATACCTACCTGCGCTGGGGCCGCGCCACATTCGAGCTGGCCGACGCCCCGCAGCAGCTGGTACTCCTGCTCAAGCCCGATGAAAAAGACGGCAAGCTCTTCGTGCCCTTCACCGACAAAACCAACGGCTTTACTACCTACGGCGGGGGCCGCTACCTCGATGTAGCCCTGCCCGCCGAGGGAGAGGATGAAATTACCCTCGACTTCAACACGGCCTACAACCCGTTCTGCGCCTACGGCCCGGCCTTCGCCTGCCCCGTGCCGCCCCAGGAAAACCGCCTGGCCGTGGAAGTACGGGCCGGCGAAATGGCTTTCCCCGAAATCGACCACACCGGCCATAACCACTAAGCCGGAACAGCCCGGAAGGGTTTAGCCGCTGGCAGGGGGTAGGCCGCTGCCGTTTGGGGCGCGCTTATTCCTCCCGCAGCGCCCGCAGGTCCAGCGCGAAGCCGGGTAGCACGGCCTCGCCACTCAGGTGCCGGTCGTAGCCATGGAGTTCCTCGGCGGGCTGGTCGGGGCGGTACACCCAGGCCGTTTCGGTTTCGCAGTCGAGCAGAAAGCCCAGCTGCGTGCCGTTGTGGAGCCACTGCTGCATTTTGGCCTGCAGGGTTGGAATCCGGTCGGAAGGCGACTTCACCTCCACCACAAACTCGGGGCAGATGGGCAGAAACCGGTTGCGCAGCTCGGCCGGCACCCGCGCCCAGGCCGCCTGGCTAAACCACGAGGCATCCGGCGACAAGGTGGCCTTATCGGGCAGCACGTAGGCCGCCGACGACTCGCCCACACGGCCCAAACGGGTTTGTTTGTTCCAAAGGGAAAGTTGAAACACTACTTCGGCGCTATAGGAGCTGGAGAGAAAGCCGGCGGGCGACATAAAGATAATTTCGTGGTCGGAAGTGCGCTCCAGGCGCAGGTCGCGGTTGTCCTGGCAGAACTGGAAAAATTCCTCGTCCGAGAAGCTGGTGACGAGTGGGCCGCGCAGCACAATGGCTTCTTCCGAAATAGCGGGACGATTCGACATAGGAACTCAAGGTTAGCTTTCCGAAGATACGTAAAACCCTTCACCGCTGCCGTTTTTAGCCGCCCGCCCGAATCCGTACCTTTGTCCCGAATCAGTTGTCGGTTGTCGGTTGATGGTTGTCCGTTTAGCAGGGCTGCCCGAAAACAGAACCACCGCCACTGATAACCGACAACTGACCACTGACAACTGATGAAAATATCCCTCGACTGGCTCCGTACGCTCATTCCTACCGACAAACCCGCCGAGGAAATCGGGCAGCTGCTGACGGGCTCCGGGCTGGAAGTGGAAGGCATTGAAGAGCTGGAAAGCGTGCCGGGCGGCCTGCGCGGGGTGGTGCTGGGCACGGTGCTCACCTGCGAAAAGCACCCCGACGCCGACAAGCTCAGCCTGACCACCGTGGACGTAGGTGACGCTACCCCCCGCCAGATTGTGTGCGGCGCCGCCAACGTGCGCGCCGACCTGAAAGTGGTAGTGGCCCTGGAAGGCGCTACGCTGTACCCAACCCAGGGCGAGCCATTCAAGATCAAGAAGTCGAAAATCCGGGGGGCGGCTTCCGAGGGCATGATTTGCGCCGAGGATGAAATCGGGCTGGGTACTTCCCACGCCGGCATCATGGAGCTGGACACCGACCTGCCCAACGGCACCCCCGCCGCCGAGTACTTCGGGCTGGGCTCCGATTCGGTGTTTGAAATCGGCCTGACCCCGAACCGCGCCGATGCGGCTTCGCACTACGGGGTAGCCCGCGAGCTGCGCGCCCTGCTGCGCCAGCCCTGCCACCTGCCCGATATCAGCGGTTTCCATGCCCCCCAGGAAGCCACTCGGAACATCAGCGTAACCATCGAGGATGCCGAAGCAGCCCCGCGCTACGCTGGGCTCTTGCTGGAAAACGTGCAGGTAGGCCCCTCGCCGGAATGGCTGCAGCGTCGCCTGCGCAGCATCGGCCTTTCGCCCATCAACAACGTGGTGGACATCACCAACTTCGTGCTGCACGAGCTGGGCCAGCCCCTGCACGCCTTCGACGCCGACCAGATTACCGGCAACCACATCCGGGTGAAGCGGGCCGAAGCCGGCGAGACGTTCGTGACCCTGGATGGGGTAGAGCGCGCCCTGCGCGCGGAGGACCTGGTTATTGCCGATGCCAACGGCACGCCCATGGCCCTGGCGGGCGTGTTCGGGGGCAAGACCTCCGGCGTTTCCGACGCCACTACCCGGGTGTTCCTGGAAAGCGCCTACTTCGCGCCGGCCGTGGTGCGCAAAACCGGCCAGACCCACCAGCTCAAAACCGACGCTTCCTTCCGCTTCGAGCGGGGCACCGATCCGCACATGGTGCCCGTGGCCCTCAAACGCGCGGCTCTGCTGCTCCAGGAAATTGCGGGTGCTACGGTAGCTGCCCCGGTAGTGGATGAGTACCCAACCCACATCAGCAATACCCTGGTGCGCCTGCGCCTGCCGCGGGTAGAAAAGCTGGTGGGTCAGTTCATCGCGCCCGAGCGTATTCGCCAGATCCTCACCGACCTCGATATCCTGATTTCGGAGGAGCTGACCGACGAAACCGGCCACGCCGAATGGATTCTGTCGGTGCCCCCGCACAAGGTAGATGTAACCCGCGAGGCCGACGTGATTGAGGAGATTCTGCGCATCTATGGCTACAACCACGTAGCCCTGCGCCCCCACAACTCGGCTTCCTACCTCGCCAAATTCCCGAACCCCGACCCGGAGGTAATTCGGCAGAACACAGCCCGCCTGCTTAGCGGCCAGGGCTTCTTGGAAATCATTACCAACTCCATTACCAACTCGCTTTATTTCGAGAAGGAAGGGGAAACGGATGCTACCCTGGTGCGCCTGCTCAACTTCAACAGCGCCGAGCTGAACGTGCTGCGGCCCACGCTGCTGCACAGCGGCCTGGAAGTGGTGCGCCACAACGTGAACCGCCGCCAGCGCGACCTAAAGCTGTACGAGTTCGGCAAAACCTACCACCAGAAAGCCGACGGCCAGTACGAGGAAAAAAACAAGCTCGTCATCTACCTGACCGGCAACACGGCTGCCGAAACCTGGCAGCAGAAATCGGAAAAGGCTACCTACCACCAGCTGGCCGGAGCGGTGCAGCAGGTGCTGGCCTCGCTGGGCTTCCCGGCGCCTACCTCCCAGCCGGTGCAGCACCCGTACCTGGCCGGGGGGCTTACGCTGCTGGCCCAGAACCAGCCGGTGGCGCAGTTGGGCGCCGTGTCGGGGGTAGTGCTGAAGAAGCTGGACGTGTCGCAGCCGGTGTGGTACGCCGAGCTGGACTGGGACTGGCTGATGCGCAAGTACAAGAACAGCCTCGTAGCCCGCGAGCTGCCCAAGTTCCCGGAGGTGCGCCGCGACCTGAGCCTGGTGGTGGATAAAACCATCACCTTCGACCAGCTCCAGCAGATTGCCCGCCGCACCGAGAAGAAACTCCTGCAGCAGGTGAATGTGTTCGACGTGTACGAGGGCGACAACCTCGGGGCCGGCAAGAAGTCGTACTCCGTGAGCTTCCTGCTCCAGGACCCCACGCAAACCCTGACTGACCAGGCCATCGACGGCGTGATGCAGCGCCTGATTCAGCAGTTCGAGCAGCAAGCTGGGGCGTTGATTCGGAAGTAGCCCGTTGTCATTCCGACCGAAGGGAGAAATCCTGGGTCCTCATCAAAGGCTAACTCAGCTTCCTCCCTTCGGTCGGAATGACAATGTAGGAGCTTCGCGGTAGCTGCGTATCTTCACCACTCATCATTCACCAAAAAATGGCTTCTACCCAGCAGCTTGCTCAACTCGACCGCATGGAGCGACAGGTAACCACGTTAGTGGCTGCCTATCAGCAGTTGCGCGAGGAGCTGGCCGATGCCCATACCACCATTCAACAGCTTCGGGCCGACGTGCGCGACCGGGAGCGGCAGTTGAAGGATTTCCAGAATCAGGAGAATATCACTAAACTTGTCAATACCATAGCCGGTGCAGAACCGGCCAATGTCAACGAGCTGAAACTTCGCCTCAACGAATACATCCGAGAAATAGATAAGTGCCTTGCCTATTTGAGGGAGTAACCACCACCTAACCCACCGCCCCCTGGCTACCGATGTCTGAGCTATCCATCAAAATCCGCGTTGCTGACCGGGACTACCCCATGCGGGTAAGCCCCCAGGACGAGGAACGCCTGCGCCTCGCGGGTCGGCAGCTAAACGAGCGGCTGAAGGAATTTCGGGACCGGTACGGCATTCAGGACAAGCAGGACTTGCTGGCCATGATTGCGTTATCAACAATGGCTGACCAACTCAAGGTCAGCAAGGAAAAGGACGGGACCGACGCGGCCCTGACCGAGCGCCTCGCGCGCCTGGACGAGCTGCTGTCGGGAGTGGTGCTGGTCTAGCCAGTTGCGCGGCTAGCAGCAGCGCGAAGCGTAAGCCCGAGCAGGGTAGGGCAGTCGGCCCTGCTTTCTGCGCGGGCATTGGTGTTTCTGCAGTGGAGCTATGGGTTTCTTCCTTCCTAAAACCCCTTCATAGCTCATGTCTGAACCTCTTTATATTGTCCTTGCCGCCGTGCTGGCCCTTGTGGTTGGCGTAGTGGTAGGGCGCCTGCTGGCGGGCAAAGCCCGGCAGGACCACGAAGCCGATGCCAAAGCGCGGGCTCAGCAGATTATGGCCGAAGCCGAAGCGCAGGCCACCCGTACCCGCGACGAGCGGATTCAGCAGTCAAAAGATAAATTCCGCACCCTTAAGCAGGAATTCGAGCAGGAAAGCCGCCGCCAGAAGCAAGCCCTGGAGCAGGAGCTGACCGAGCGCCGCGCCGCCGTAGTGGAGCAGGAGCAGAGCATCAAGCAGCTGACCCTCACCACCCAGAAGCAACTGGAGCAGATTCAGCGCAAAGAAAAGGAACTGGACGCTACCCGCGAGCGAATTGAAACCCAGGCTCAGCAGCAACGCGAGAAGCTGGAAGCCCAGGAAGAAAAGCGCCGCGTTACCCTCGAAAACCAGCTGGCTAAGCTGGAGCAGCGCGAGCAGGAAGTAGAAGCCGAGCTGGAAGAAGGCCGCCAGGAGCTCAGCACCAAGCTGCAGCAGGTAACCACCCAGCTCGAAACCATTTCCGGCCTGACGGCCGCCGAGGCCCGCGAGCAACTGGTAGAGTCTCTGAAAAACGAAGCCCAGATTCAGGCTTCCAGCTACATCAAGGACGTAGTAGCCCAGGCCAAGCTCACGGCCACCAAAGATGCCAAGAAAGTGGTGCTGGAAACCATTCAGCGCACCGCCGCCGAGCACGCCATCGAGAACTGCGTGTCGGTGTTCAACATTGAGTCCGACGACGTCAAAGGCAAGATTATCGGCCGCGAAGGGCGCAACATCCGCGCCCTGGAAGCCGCTACTGGCGTCGAGATTATAGTAGATGATACCCCCGAGGCTATCATCATTTCCGGCTTTGACCCCGTGCGCCGCGAAGTGGCCCGCCTGAGCCTGCACCTACTGGTGAAGGACGGTCGGATTCACCCCGCCCGCATCGAGGAAATTGTGGCCAAAACCCGGAAGAACATCGACGAGGAAATCGTTGAGATTGGCGAGAAAACCATCATTGACCTGGGTATTCACGGCCTGCACCCCGAGCTGATCAAGATGGTGGGCCGGATGCGTTTCCGCTCCAGCTACGGGCAGAACCTGCTGCAGCACTCCCGTGAGGTAGCCAACCTGTGCGCTACTATGGCCGCCGAGCTGGGCCTGAACGTGAAGCACGCCAAGCGCGCCGGCCTCCTGCACGACATCGGAAAGGTAAGCACCGAGGAGCCCGAGCTGCCCCACGCCATTCTGGGCATGGAAATGGCCAAGAAGTACAAAGAGCACCCCGACGTGGTAAACGCCATCGGGGCTCACCACGACGAAATCGAAATGACGGCCATGATTTCGCCCCTGGTGCAGGCCTGCGACGCTATTTCGGGCTCGCGCCCGGGTGCCCGCCGCGAAATGATGGAAAGTTACATCAAGCGCCTGAAGCAGCTGGAAGAAACGGCCAACGGCTTCAAAGGCGTAAATCAGTGCTTTGCCATTCAGGCCGGCCGCGAGCTGCGCGTGATGGTGGATGCTGAAAACGTAACCGATGAGCGCGCCGCCGAGCTGAGCTACGAAATCTCCCAGAAGATTGAAAAGGAAATGCAGTATCCGGGCCAGATCAAAATCACGGTTATCCGGGAAATGCGCGCCGTAGCTTACGCCAAGTAAGTTTCGCTCCCATCCTCTCACCACAAAGCGCCCCCGTAGCAGCCGCTGCGGGGACGTTTGGCGTATGCAACGTTTGGGCTGGAGTGCACCTCTACCCTATAGGGCCGCCAGGGCTTTCCCCTCTATACCATGTTGTTAATGCGTGCCTATCTACGCCTGAAAAATAGCCTGTTATTCGTCGCTGCCGGTTCCCTGACGGGCTGCTCGGTGTACTTGCCACTGCAGACGAGCGCCCCCCTGCTGCACGATAAGGGGGAGGCGGAAGTAGTGGGTAGCGCCTACCTCTCCGGTCGGCTGGAAGGCTCCGTGGCTTACTCCCCCCTGCAGCATGTGCTGGTACGCGCTGCTGGTGGACTGCGACCAGACAACCGGGATTCGACGTATTCCCGGAGTCGGCAGTGGGAGGCGGGTGCCGGTGGCTATTATTACATCAAGGAGCAGTGGCTGATAGGCGGCCTGCTGGGCTACGGCTATGGCCAGGGAGAAAGGCGGTATCAAAAAACCAGATTAACGGCCGCTTTTATCATCCCTTACCCAACAGCTGGAAGCACCGTGGCCTATCATTCTCGTTTTCACAAGCTCTTCGGGGAGGCTTATATAGCCCACGATGCCGGCTGGACTACCTTTGGGGCGGCCTGCCGATTGTCGCAGGTGGCCTTTGCGTCCCTCACCAACCACGGGGTGCCCGTGCCGCTGCGGCGCATGACCCGGCTTGAGCCAATGTTGTTTATGCGGTTCGGCGGGCCGGGCCGGCTACCGTGGCTGCAAGGGCAAGTAGCCACTAGTGTTTCCGTATCGCCGGAAGGCAGAAGCCGTTCGCTCAATCCGGAAATCAGAGACAACAAGGAAGGCCGCCTGTTTACTACCCTTGGCCTAGTGATTTACCCACACCTGTTCAGGGAATACGCTGGTCGCAGCCGGTAGCGTATCAGCCGGGCTGCCGCAGCTTACTAAACAGGTTGTTCAGGGCCTCCGCCCAGGTAGGGTGGGCCAGAACCATGTCCTGTAAATCGTCGCAGGTGAGGCCGCCGGCCATGGCCAGCTGTAGCATCGACATGATTTCGCCGCCCTGCTCACTGAAAACAGCGGCTCCCAGGAGGTAGCCCCGGCCATCGACCAGCACTTTCATCAGCCCCGTGGTGTGGCCGGTTTCCTGAGCCCGGCCAATGGTCCGGACCGGCATGGTAGCCACCCGGTAGCTGAGCTTCTGCTCCTGGGCTTGCTTCTCGTTCAGGCCGATGCGCCCGAGCTGGGGCTGAGTGAATACCACGTAAGGCACGGGGCGGCCCGTGGTGGTGCGGCGCTTGCCGTGCAGCAGGTTGTCGCGCACAAGGCGGTAGTCGTCGTAGCTGATGTGGGTGAACTGGGGGCCCGGGTGCACGTCGCCGAGGGCGTACACGCCGCGCACGTTGGTTTGCAGCCGCTCATTTACTTGCACGTAGCCTTTCTCATCGGTTGCAACGCCGGCCGCCTCCAGGCCCAGCAGATCGGTGTTGGGTTCCCGGCCCACCGCTACCAGCAGGTGGGTGCCGCGCAGGCGCCGTTCGCCCGCGGGCGTGGCTGCCGTGAGGGTATAGATGCCATCGGCATTGCGCGACACGCGGTGTACGTCGGCCTGCAGCACAAACTCGATACCGTCGGCGGCCAGCTGCTCCTGCATGGCGGCGCATACGTCGTCGTCTTCATTTTCCAGCAACTGAGTAGCCGTGCTGACGATGGTGACGCGGCTGCCAAAGCGCCGAAACATCTGCCCGAATTCCAGGCCAATATAGCCCCCGCCCAGGATCAGCAGGTGTTCGGGCAGCTCTTTCAGGTTTAGGATTTCTACATTGGTGAGAAAATCGCTTTCTTCCAGCCCTTCAATGGGCGGCACGGCGGCCCGCGTGCCGGTGTTGATGAAGATGCGCGGAGCGGTCAGAACCTGTTCGCCGCCATCAGCCAGAGCCACCCGCAGTCGGCGGGCCCCCGTGAAGGTAGCGCGGCCGTGCAGGAGGGTAATGCCTTTTTGTTCCTGCGTAAGGTTCTTTTGGATACCGTCGCGCTTGGCTTGTATAAGAGCGTCCTTCCGCTCTACAATGGCGCGCAGATTGGGGGTAGGCTTGCCGGCTTTAATGCCGTAATTGGCGGCGGTGGCTACCTGCTGCATTCGTTCGGCTGAGGCCAGCATGGCCTTCACCGGCGAGCAGCCGTAGTTGATGCAGGAACCACCCAGCAGGTTCTGCTCGATAAGGGCTACTTTCCGGCCCGCGGCCGCCAGCGCGGTGGCCAAAGGATTACCAGCCTGGCCGGAGCCAATGATAATAGCATCGAAGCGGGTAGCAACAGCCATAGAATCGGGGTGGGGAACAAGGGGGCAAAAGCTGACCTTCGCGGCTCTATACGAGGCTCGTGCGTAAACCGCCGGCTTGGCTGTTGCGGGGAGCTACCCCCGGCATCACAACGAAAGCTTCGTTCTAACGTTTTGCCCCAACCAGCCCTTTCTTCCTGCCTATGTCGTTTCTTTTCCGCCGGACCCATGCGCTGTTGCTGCTCCCGCTGCTGGCCAGCTGCTCGTCGTTGTACTTTCCGCCGCCGCCCCAGGTGCCCTTGCTCACCCAAAAAGGCGAGTGGAGCGGCGGTATCCACACCAATTTCAGCCAGAACACGGCCGTGCAGGGCGCCTACGCCTTCACCGACCACCTGGGCGTAATGGGCTCCGCCTCCTTCCTGCACACCGATAAAAAAAAGCGGGCCGAGGACCACGATTTTGGTGAGGTAGGGCTGGGCTACTACACCCGCCTGCGCGACAAGCGGGTGCTGGAAATCTACGGGGGCTACGGCCTGGGCCATACCCGGCGGGTGGAGCGCACGCCCGCCGAGGGCATTACGCGCACCCTGGAAGGCAGCCTGACGAAGTACTTCGCCCAGGTAAACTACACCTCCAAGGACAAGAAAACCTACCACGTGCTGGGCCGCGACTGGCCCGTGACCTACGGCACAGCCCTGCGCCTGAGCTACGTAACGCTCACTAACTTCCGCCTCGACAACCAGCCCCACGCCTCCGAAGACAACGTGTTTCTGGAGCCTATCACCTACACCCGCATCAACCTGGTTGGCCCCCTGGACTTCCAGCTTATCAGCGGCAGCAACTTCGGCCTGCGCCACCGCAAGTATTTGAAGGCGGCCAACTCCGTGTTTCAGTTCGGGTTGGTAGTGAACGTAGGGGGGCAGAGCGGGGGAAAATAGCGAGCGGCAAAAGTCAGATTTTTAAGGCCCCCGATCCGCTTGGGCAGCGGCTACAGGGTGGGCGGGAAACTGGGGGGGCTGGCCTGAAAAGTCAGATCGGAAGGAAAAGTGGTGTTAGCCCGCCAGGGCGCACCTCTACCTTGGGGTAAGTATTCTTACCCCATTCGTTATGTCTCTTCTGGTACGTATTCCCGGTACTTTGGGCAGCCTGCTGCTGGCGGGCTGCAGCGCCTACGCGCCTACCTCGCCGGCGGTGCCCATGGTAGAAAGTAAGGGCGAGGCAGAGGTCAGTGGTAGCATGCAACTGAACGGGCGGGTAGAAGCGCGCGGAGTGTACTCGCCCGTCCGGCATGTGCTGGTGGGCGTGGGAGGTAGCACGCGGCCAAATTTTTCTTCTTCCACTTTCTTCCGGGTGCAGCAGGCGGAGGCAATGGCCGGGGGCTACGCAAAACTGAGTGAGCAGATACTGTTCAGCGGCATGCTCGGGGCCGGAGGGGCCCGCACAAACCGGCGTTTCCGGGAAATACTCGGCGGCCGGGAGCAGTATCAGGCGCGCTACGCTACCTTGTTTGGGCAAGCAGGTCTGGGCTGGCAGCTTGATAATGGCGGCAGCATCAGTCTGGGCTACCGCCTCACCTCCGTGCGGTTTCGGCAGCTGCGCGACGAAGCTCAGGACCTGCCGCTGCAGCGCATGAGCCGCCACGAAATCCTGCTGAACCTGCGCCATAATCCTGGGTGGGGGGCGCAGTGGCAAACCCAAACCAGCATTGGTATTTCGGGTGGTCGTCGTCCGGGCGACGGCCCCGATAACGATCCGACGGCTTTTGGGGTGCAGTACACCCAACTGCCTGGTTTCCTGGTGAGCCTGGGCGTGGTGTGGCGCCCGGGTTTGCGCAACTGGTAGGGGGTAGCGCGCCGGACGCTGGCCCAACTAGCTATTCAACTATAGCCTCTACCAATAGTGCAGAGCTGCCCGCGCGGTCTGGGCGCCACTGTTGCGTCAGGGCATCCCGGTGCCAACTGCTTATTTGTGTGGGATCAGGCCGGGTGCCTTTTAGCTGGGGAAGCTTGAAGGCATCAATGGTTCGTACCACTGTGCCAGGCTGACTGCGACGAGAAATTTTATAATACACATGTTTGTGCTCCTCTACCACTCCACTCACGTACTCGTCGGCCGTTTCGCCCAAGCCCTCCACTACAATAGAAAATCCTCGCTCCGGTACGGGCACTGCATTTAACGGCCACTGCAAAGTTATTGTACGCCGTGCTTTTGGTAAGTCACTGGTTTGCAGCAACCCGGAGGTAGGTAGCAGATTGTCATTTGCGGGGTTACCGGCATCCGTTACGGAGACTACACGCACCTGTATCTTATTGGCCGGCAGTTCGCTGGCGTGTCGAAGGTGCAGGCGTACTTGGCGCAGTTGGTGGTCGCCCGCCTGCGCTGCCAGAAAACGGATGGCATTACCGCCACCAGGGCCTATTATATGTGCGTACTTATTGTCCTCGGTGCCCGACGCCACTACGAGCTGTTGTAAACTACCCGCAATTTGCACGTCCGGTAAAGCAATAACCCTCGCCGTGCTATCAGCAGGCTGCTGGCAGTACCCTGAACGAATTATCCCTAAAAGTGCTAGACCAATCACGCCGCCGAGGAGTCGCATACAAACCAGAGCAGGAAAAGAAGCCAACAGTTGCCATAATATGGCAGCTATTCAACAAAAAGGCGACTCTTGTACCAAGAGTCGCCTTTTTAATTTGCGTCAGAACAGAGCTTACCTTCCGCCCAGTACGCGCAGCATCGTGTCGCCGATTTCGGCGGGCGAGTCCACTACGTGGATGCCGCACTCGCGCATGATGGCCATTTTGGCGGCGGCCGTATCGTCGGCGCCGCCTACGATGGCACCGGCGTGGCCCATGCGGCGGCCGGGAGGCGCGGTTTGGCCGGCAATGAAGCCTACTACGGGCTTCTTGTTGCCGGTTTCCTTGATCCAGCGAGCCGCTTCGGCTTCCATGCCGCCGCCAATTTCGCCAATCATCACAATGCCCTCCGTTTCGGGGTCGTTCATGAGTAGCTCCACGGCCTCTTTGGTGGTGGTGCCAATGATGGGGTCGCCGCCGATGCCGATGGCCGTGGTCTGGCCCAGGCCGGCCTTGGTCAGCTGGTCCACAGCTTCGTAGGTCAGCGTGCCCGATTTCGAGACGATGCCTACGCGGCCTTTCTGAAAGATGAAGCCGGGCATGATGCCTACTTTGCACTCGCCGGCCGTCATCACGCCGGGGCAGTTCGGGCCTACCATCCGCAGGCCTTCGCGGCCTTTCAGGTATTCTTTCACCGCAATCATGTCCTTGGTTGGGATGCCCTCGGTGATGGTTACGATAACCTTAATGCCAGCGTCGGCGGCTTCCATGATGGCGTCGGCGGCGAAAGCCGGCGGCACAAAGATGATGCTGGTGTCGGCGCCGGTTTGGGCAACGGCCTCGGCTACGGTGTTAAACACCGGGCGCTCGAGGTGCTGCGAGCCCCCTTTGCCGGGCGTTACGCCACCCACCACGTTGGTGCCGTACTCAATCATCTGCTGGGCATGGAACGAGCCTTCAGAGCCCGTGAAGCCCTGCACAATCACTTTGGAATCCTTGTTTACCAGAACACTCATAGAAGTGGGGTTAGAGGAAGATGCGGATTTGGGGTGGGATACTCACCACCGGCTACCAGCCGACGGTGCGCAAAAGTAGGCTTTTTTGGGTGTCGGGCGAAGCATTCCCTATCATTCTGCCCGGAGCCGGGAATCTAACCCGTGGGCGCGGCGGTTGTTAGGCCGATTTAGGCTATTTCCGGCCGGGCGCCCGGGCCTCCCGCCCGAAATCCGTACCTTTGCCGCCTCTCTCCCTTGAAACACCACCTACCTCTCACTCATGTATTTGAACCATATCGTTGAGGCCATCGGCAACACCCCGCTGGTGAAGCTCAACAACGTCACCGACGGCATCAAAGGAACCATCCTGGCCAAGGTGGAATACTTTAATCCCGGCAACTCCGTGAAGGACCGCATGGCCCTCAAAATGATAGAGGATGCTGAAAAGGCCGGTTTGCTGAAGCCCGGCGGCACCATCATCGAGGGTACTTCCGGCAACACCGGCATGGGCCTGGCGCTGGCTGCCATTGCCAAGGGCTACAAGTGCATCTTCACGATGAGCGACAAGCAAAGCAAGGAGAAGCAGGATATTCTGCGGGCAGTAGGCGCCGAGGTAATCGTGTGCCCCACCAACGTGGCCCCCGACGACCCGCGCAGCTACTACTCGGTGGCCCGCAAGCTCAACCAGGAAATCCCGAACTCCATCTACCCCAACCAGTACGATAACCCCTCCAACTCGGCGGCCCACTACGAAACCACCGGCCCCGAGCTGTGGCAGCAAACGGAAGGCAAAATCACGCACTACGCCGCCGGCGTGGGCACGGGCGGCACCATCTGCGGCACGGCCAAGTACCTGAAAGAGCAAAACCCGAACATTGTAACGGTAGGCCTGGATACCTACGGCTCAGTGTTCAAGAAGTACAAGGAAACGGGTATCTTCGATGAAAACGAAATTTACCCCTACAAGACGGAAGGCATCGGCGAAGATATTCTGCCTAAGAATGTTAACTTTGACTTGATTGATCTTTTCATCAAAGTATCAGACAAAGATGCGGCGCTCATGACGCGGCGTTTGGCCAAGGAAGAAGGGCTGTTCGTGGGCTGGTCGTGCGGCTCGGCCGTGTACGGGGCGCTGGAATATGCCAAGGAGCACCTGAAAGAAGACGATACCATGGTGATTGTGCTGCCCGACCACGGCACGCGCTACCTCGGTAAGATTTACAACGATGACTGGATGCGCGAGCAGGGCTGGCTGTAGCCACCCTGGTTGCTTATGCCTACTCATACAAGCTTACTAACCGCAGAGCCCTATGTCTAAGAAGTTGCGCAGCGTGGTATTGGTGGACGACAACGAAACCACTAGTTTCCTCAACAACCGGTTGCTCAGCCGCCTCGACGTGGCCGAGCAGGTGCATACCTTTTCCAAAGCCGAGCAGGCCTACCAGCATATCTGGGGCGGTGCCAAAGGGGAGCAACCCGCCGCAGAAGCCCCCGATCTGGTGTTCGTGGACCTAAAGATGCCGGGTATGGATGGCTTCGAGTTTCTGAAGCTGTATAGCGCCCTGCCCGAGGCCGTCCGCGAGAAAACCGTTATGGCCGTGCTTACTACCTCCATGCACGCCGCCGATACCGCCCGGGTAGCGCAGTATGAAGGCGTGGAGTATCTGGCCAAGCCCCTGACCGAAGAAAAGATGCAGAAGCTGATGCAGAAGCGCTTCGTAGCCGCCTAGCAATTCTGCTTCACCAGTACCATAGAAAAGCCCGGCGCTGCCTAGCGCCGGGCTTTTGTGGTTTCGGAGGGGGTAGGGTGGCAGACGTTATACTACCGCATCCACAAACCGGAAGGCTTCCCCGTCGAACAGGCCTTTGTCGCTGAGCTTGAGGCTGGGAATAACCAGCAGGGCCATAAAAGAAAGCGTCATGAAAGGAGCCTGGAGCGGGGAGCCCAGCTGCTTGGCCAGCGCATCGACGGCGGCGTAGGCTTCGGCAACGTGGTAGCCTTCCTGGTCCGACATCAGGCCGGCTACGGGCAGAGGCAGCAGCAGCTCCCGTCCATCGGGCGATACGGCAGCCAGGCCGCCGCGCGCTTCAATCACCAGGTTCACGGCGCGGGCCAGGCTCTCATCGTCGCAGCCCACGGCCGTGATGTTGTGGGAGTCGTGGCCGACGCTGCTGGCCAGGGCGCCACGTTTCAGCCCAAAGCCCTGAATGAAGGACACGGCCGGCGGGGCCGCGTGGTAGCGGTTCACTACCGTCAGCTTCAGCACATCCTGGGCTACGTTGGGCACTACCGCGCCGTTTTCCACGCGGGCCGGCAGGTCGTGGCGGGCCGTGATAAGCTGCCCGTCGAAGCACTCCATTACCCGGATGGTAGCGGCCGACTGCGGGGCGGGCAGCCGGAAATCCTCGGGCCGGACGGGGTTGGTGTTGAAGTTGTTGACTACCTCCACGGGCACGGCCGGAATCAGCGTTTGGCCGTTTTCGGCTACCAGCTCGCCGTTGAGGTAGGTTTGCTGCACCCTGAAATCGGTGAGGTTGTTGACCACGATGAAGTCGGCCGGGTCGCCGGGCTGCAGCAAGCCTACCGGTAGCTTGTAGTGCTCCACGGGGTTGCGGCAAGCCACGCGCAGCACCTGCAGCACCTCCTGGCCGCGGGCCACGGCGCGCTGCACCAGCTGGTTGATGTGGCCCAGCACAAGCGTATCGGGGTGCTTGTCGTCGGAGCAGAACATCATCTGCGCGTAGTGCTGGGGTAGCAAGTCAATCAGGGCCTCGAAGTTGCGGGCCGCCGAGCCTTCCCGCACCAGAATCTTCATGCCCACGGCCAGCTTGTCCAGGGCTTCCTCGGCCGTAAAGCACTCATGGTCGGTGCTGATGCCGGCCTCGGCGTAGCGTTGGGCATCGGAGCCACGTAGGCCGGGCGCGTGCCCATCCACGGGGCGGCCGTACTGCTCAGCCAGCCGGATTTTCTCCAGCACCAGCTCGTCGCGGTTGAGTACGCCGGGCCAGTTCATCATCTCGGCCAGGTAGCCGATTTCGGGGTGCTCCTGGAACAGCTGCTCAATAGCGGCGGCGGTTATTTCGGCCCCGGCCGTTTCGAAGGGGGTAGCGGGCACGCAGGAAGGCGCCCCGAAGCAGAATTTGAACGGCACCTGTCGGCCGCTCCGCAGCATGTACTTTACGCCAGCTACGCCCAGCACGTTGCCAATTTCGTGGGGGTCCGAAACGGTAGCTACCGTGCCGTGCACCACCGCCAGGCGCGCAAACTCCGAGGGCACCAGCAGGGAGCTTTCTACGTGCACGTGCGCATCCACGAAACCCGGCAGGGCGTAGGGCAGGGTAGGGTCCGGCACGGTGGCGCCGGTAGGCTCAATGCGCTGCACGCGGCCGGCGGATACGTGCACGGTAGCGGGTAGTATCGTGTTCTGAAACAGGTCAATGACGTTGGCGAGCAACTGAAAATCGGCGGGCATAGGCAGGGCACGAGGCGCGGTGAATTGTGGAGCCGGGGGGCGGCTAACGGGTAAAGAACCGTATATTTGCCGAAAATCCGCGCCGTGAGAAAGATTGTGACTTTGCTACTGGCCGCCCTGCTTGGGGGTTCCGGCCTGCTAACTGCTGGCTGCGCTGCCCGCACCCCTCAGCAAAAGAAAACGGCCTCCATGAAGCGGAAAGCTAAGTTCGGTAAACTCCCCTGTCCCTGTGAAAGTCACTAGCTGGTTATGTTATGCAACTGGTATTCTTTCACCCTCTACAGTTAGTCACGCTGTTTTGGCTGTCTTTATAAAATATACCCGTTGGTTTGCTGTGCTGCTGTGTACAGTGGCGTATCTGAAGCCCAATCTGGCACAGGCACAGTATACAAGCAATGGCGCCGGATTGCCGCGTATTGTTAATTACCACGATGGGGCCTACCAACTGCCGGATGGTACTTGGCAGATGGGGCAGCTGTATCTGGAAACATCAGGGCAGTTGAGGGTGCGTCCACTTGAGAGCAAGGCTACCACAGTGTACCAACCGGGCCAGGTCAGTGCTTTCGTGTTGAAGTCTGACACATTCGGGACAGTGCGGAACGTTAACATGTCGTATCGGCGCATACCGGCTGCATTTGCCTTGCAACTGTACCGGTACGGGCAGTACACCGCTTTCAAACTCGACCATCGATACATTGGAGAGGGTGACCACACGTTTGGAAGCAATACAGTAGTACCCGCTGGTGCTATGGATTTAGTACTGCAGCCTATCATCGGCGATGCGGTGCGCGTGCCGACTGCCCGGGGGGCCTTCACCCGGACAATGCTGACGCTGATAGGCGACTGTCCGGAACTGGCAGCTCAGATTACCAAGGGTAAGCTGGGCCGTCAGCATATGCGGCAGATAGTACAAACTTATGCTCGTTGGCAGCAGGCCAACCTCCAGCCTGCTACCAAATAACCCGCGCCCTTATGCCCGATCAGAACCCGCTTGCCTCCCTGGTAGCCGCTGCCGAAGCCGTGCGCCAGCAGCTGCACGTCAATGCCTTTGATGCGGCCGCCGTGCAGCGCCTAGCCGAGTTTATTGAAGGGCAGCGGACCACCCTGAAAGAAACGGACCGCCAGGGCGTTATTACCGCTTTGGGGTGCTTTCTGGGCCAGTGCCTGGTAGAAACCTACGGCGGCACCTGGGCCCAGGGCCCCGACGGCACCACGGGGGTAGGCATCAACCAGACCTCGTTTTTCAACCCATTTTACCGCGTAAGCGAGCAACTGGCCAAGGGCGAAACCCAGTCCGTTGCTGCGTTTTTCGCGGGTGTACCCGAGCGCCTGGCTGCCAAGCCAGGCCGTAAATCCTGGATTTAGTGAGCCCCTTTAGTTTGCTTGAGCCTAGCCCCGCCCCCGCCATGCGAAAAATCGTCATTGCCATCGACGGCTACTCTTCCTGTGGCAAAAGCACCACGGCCAAGGCCGTGGCCGCGGAGCTGGGCTACGCCTATATTGATAGCGGAGCCATGTACCGGGGCGTAACGCTGTATCTGCTGGAGCACGGCATCCCCTTCGATGACCTGCCCCGCATTGAGCAGGCCCTGCAGGAAATGCACATCACCTTCAAGCGCAACCGCAAAACCGGCCGCAACGAGCTGTGCCTCGATGGCGTGATTCGGGAAGACGAAATCCGGCAGATGCGCATTTCCAACTCCGTGAGCGAAGTATCAGTAATTCCGGCCGTGCGCCACGCCATGGTGGCCCAGCAGCAGCGCATGGGCCGCAAGCGGGGGGTAGTAATGGATGGCCGCGACATTGGTACCACCGTTTTCCCCGATGCGGAAGTGAAAATCTTTATGACGGCCGACGTGCTCACGCGCGCCCTGCGCCGCCAGGAAGAGCTGGCCCTCAAACAAGAGCACGTACCGGTGGAAGACATTGTGGAAAACCTGCGCAAGCGCGACCACCTGGACTCGACCCGCGCCGAAAGTCCCCTGCGCCGCGCCTCCGATGCCGTACTGCTCGATACTACCCACATGATGATTGATGAGCAGGTAGATTTCGTGCTGGAGCGCGTGTCGGCCACGCTGTTTTCGTTGGCTGCGGGTGGCTGGCAGGGCAGCGAGCAGAAATAAGAACTAAGCCGCTCCCGGAGCAAAAGTGCGGCAAAGTTGTTGTAGAGAAATAGTGTTATCGGATTTGCGGGAAAGCGAATCCCGCGCCGACGACCCGGCTTTATGGAGCCTCGCCGTCATACTATAAGAGCCCATGAACGTCATCATTGATAAGAATTCCGGCTATTGTTTCGGCGTTGAGTTCGCCATTCAGATGGCTGAGGATGAGCTGGGGCAGCAGGAAACCCTGTACTGCCTCGGCGATATTGTACACAACCGCATGGAGGTAGAGCGCCTGCATGCCCTGGGGCTGCGCATTATCGACCGGGAGCAACTCACGGAACTACACGACGCCAAAGTGCTGATCAGGGCCCACGGCGAGCCGCCGGAAACCTACGAGCTTGCCCTGCGCAACAACATTGAGCTGATTGATGCCTCCTGTCCGGTAGTGCTCAAGCTGCAGAACCGCGTGAAGCACGCCTTCGACGCGACCACCCGCCAGGATGGGCAGATTGTAATTTACGGACAGCCCGGCCACGCTGAGGTTATCGGCCTGACGGGGCAGACCCGCAACCAGGCCCTCATCGTCATGACGGAGCAGGACCTGGACCAGGTGGACTTTTCGCGCCCCGTAACCCTGTTCAGCCAGACCACCAAGAGCACGGCCGGCTTCTACCACATGAAGGGCGTGATAGAGGACCGGATTAAGGCTGCCGGGGGCTCCCTGGAGGCCTTCGATGCCAACGACAGCATTTGCCGGCAGGTAAGCAACCGGGAGCCGGCCCTGGCCAAGTTTGCCCAGCAGCACGACGTAGTGGTGTTTGTGAGCGGGCGTAAAAGCTCCAACGGCAAGGCCTTGTTCTCGGTAGTCAACAAAACCAACCCGCGCAGCTACTTTGTGGAAAACGAAGAGGAGCTAAGCGAAGAGTGGTTCCAGGGCGCCGAATCGGTAGGCATCTGCGGGGCTACCAGTACGCCTATGTGGCTGATGCAGCGCGTGAAGGACCGGATTGAAGAAGTGACCGAGCACGTAGCGTAGCAGCTTTTTTTAGCAAAAACACCAGACCCGGCGCAGTTAGCTGCGCCGGGTCTGGTGTTTTTGTAGCAAGGGTAGCAGGTTACTGAGTTACAGGTTCACGCCGCCCGTTAGCTCCAGCCGCTGGCCGTTGAGCTACTCGGCCTCCTCCGTGCAAAGAAAGGCCACTACCCCGGCTACGTCGTTGGGGAGGCCTACCCGGCCCAGGGCCGAGGTGTGGGCCGCGAAGGCGCGCATCTCCGGGGCATCCGTCATGGCGCCGCCGCCAAAAATGGCCCCCGGGGCCACTACGTTGGCCGTGATGCCCCGCGCGCCCAGTTCCGCGGCCAGGTAGCGCGTGAACACATCTACCGCCCCCTTCATGATGCCGTAGGCCGAGGCGCCGGGGTAAAAAATGCCGTCGGGAAGCAGCGCGCTCAGCTCGGCGCTAGTGCAGGCAGTTACGTCGTGATAGAACTCGGCCAGGGGAGCAGCTTTCATGGTGACGGGCGTTGTGAAAATCAAAGCTGCAACCAACTGCCGGCCCGCGTGGCGGCCAGGGGTAGGGAAATAGCGCGCCGTCTGGCTTTCGGGTTTTAGCGGGGGCGGGTATCTTGCGCCTCTGGGCGTCCGCTGCTCCAGCCGCTTTAACTCCCTCTTCATGCGTCGTTTCATCAACTATTTCCTCAGCGGGTTTTTAATCGTGGCGCCCATTGGGCTCACCGTGTACATTTTGTTTGCGCTGTTGCGCTGGCTCGATGACCTGTTCGCCGGGCTGAGCTTTGATGTGCCGGGGCTGGGGTTACTGGTAGCGGTGCTGCTGATTACGGCGGTGGGGTTCGTGGCCAAGTCGTTTCTGGTGCGGCCCTTCCTCATTATTACCGAGCGGCTGCTGCACCGCACGCCGCTGGTCAGCATCATCTATTCCAGCCTAAAGGATTTGTTTGACGCCTTCGTGGGCGACAACCAGAAGTTTAACCGGCCGGTGCTGGTGCGGCTGAGCGCCGCCGAGCAAACCTTCAAAATGGGCTTCGTGACGCAGCCCACCATGGCCGCCATCCACCGCGACGATCTGCTGGCGGTGTACTTCCCGCACTCCTACAACTTTTCCGGCGAGCTGGTGCTGGTGCCCGTCCAGAACATCACCTACCTGGATCTGCCCAGCAGTGAAGTGATGAAATTCATCGTATCCGGCGGCGTATCGAGGCTGGGGTGAGTTTGCGAGGTGATAGGGTGATGAGGTGATGAGGTGAATGGTGACAGGTGATAGGTAAAGGGTGATACTGGTTTGACAGGGCGAGGAGGGGTAGGGGAGTGACGGGGCGATAAGCAGATAGATAACACAGAAGCAACAAAACGCCCCACCAGTCCCGGAGGGGCGGCATATCGGTAGCATCCTGGCGAGCATAAGCACGTAAAGCCCCGGCGGGGCGGCACCACGTCGTTGAACGATTGGTGCCGCCCCGCCGGGGCTTCCCTGCGTGTGAGGGGGTAGGCCGCCTACCCCCTCACACGCAGAGAAGCCTTCCAACATCAACCTCTTTACCTATCACAACACCTCCCATCACCTGACTACCCCTTACCTGCCACCTGTCACTATTTACCTCATCACCCCATCACCTTTTTACCCCATCACCTCACACAACCTCATGAAAACCCGGCTGCACTTTCAGAAATACGGGACGGGGCCGCGGGTGGTGCTGGCGTTTCATGGGTACGGGCAGGGCGAGGGGCACTGGCGGAGCCTGATAACGGTGCTGGGTCCGGAGGTGACGGTGTACGCCTTCGACCTGTTTTACCACGGCCGCAGCAAGTTGGCCCGTACCGACGCGCCCCTGAGCAAAAAGCGGCTGGGAGAACTGCTACGAGAGTTTCTGGAAGCCGAGGGCATTACCCGATTCAGCCTGCTGGCGTTCAGCATGGGCGCCAAGTTTGCCCTGACGGCCGTGGAGCAGTTTCCCGCAGCCGCAGAGCAGCTCTGGCTGATTGCCCCAGATGGGCTGCAGCGCCGGTTCTGGTACGCGCTGGCTACCTACCCGCCCTGGATGCGCGGGGTGCTGGGCCGGGCCGTGCTCCGCCCCCAGCGCCTGCTGCGCCTGCTCGACGCCCTACACCAGCGCCGCCTCGTTGATGCCAACCTAGTGCGGTTTGCCCAGTGGCAGCTGGACAGCCGCGAAAAGCGCCTGCGCGTGTACCGCAGCTGGGTGGGTTTCCGAAATCTGACGTTCGATGTGAAAAAGCTGGCGGCCACCCTCAACCGCCAGCCTACCGCCGTTACCTTCTTCCTCGGCCGCTACGACCGGGTTATTCCGCACGCGGGCCTCGAGCAGTTTATTGGCTCCCTGCGCCGGGCGCATACGGTGGTACTGGAAGCCGGGCACGCCGGCCTGATTTACGATGTTGCCGCCTACCTGCGCCGGCACCCGGGGCTCCGGCTCTGAGTACTTACAGGCGGGGCGGCTGGTGGCGGAAAACCTTATTGTCGATGGAGTAGCGGCCCGGACCCGCAATCAGGAAGAACAAGCACAGCAGCAGCACCAGCGCCGATACCCACAGCTCAGTATTTTCCGGGCGGAGCCCGTTGCGGAAATTCACGAGTAGTACCGCTCCGGCCAGAATCGGAATCTGGAGCAGTAACGCAAAGCGGGTAAGAGCTCCGAAGGCAATCATGAGGCCGCCTACGATATGAAATGTACTGACGAAAAGCGACGCTTTCCGGAGCTCGGCCAGGCTGGGCTGCTGCCGCAGCAGAGCAAAAACGTCGGTGGAGTTATCCAGAAAAGAAACCCCTTTGATAAACAGAAACAGGCCCAGCATTATACGCAGCGCATCCATCCAGATGGGGTTAGTGGCACTGGTTCTGCGACGGCGCTGGGCCACCGGAAATTGATTAGAGAGTTCCATGGCGCATCTTGTGGAGGGTGGGAAGAACTAGGCTCTATTAAATATACACCACTATTTCCGGATTCAGCCCGCCGTATCGCCCTTATAATCAGCCTGAAGTTTGATTAGCTCTCGCTCATATAAGGCGAAATCATCTTCCCCAAACGCCACAAATACTACCTCCCGGAGCTGCGCATGGGCCTGCAGAAACCGGCGTACTTCCTGAATGGCAATGGGAGCGGCCTGTTCTTTGGGGTAGCCATAAATGCCGGTGCTGATACCCGGAAAGGCCACGCTCCCTACCCCATGCTTAGCGGCCAACCCCAGGCTGTTGCGGTAGCAGTTGGCCAGCAGCTCCGGCTCGTGCTTGTGCCCTCCGTTCCAGACGGGCCCCACGGTATGAATTACGTGGCGAGCCGGCAGGCGCCCGCCGGTGGTGATGACGGCCTCGCCGGTGCGCAGGCCGCTGCCGTAGTGGCTGGCCCGCAGCTGCCGGCAGGCGGCCAGTATTTCGGGGCCGCCGGCCCGATGGATGGCCCCATCAACCCCGCCGCCGCCCAGCAGGCTGGAGTTGGCGGCATTCACGATGGCGTCGGTATCCAGCCGGGTAATGTCGCCGCGGTAGAGCAGGATGCGGCCGAAAGACAAGGCATTGGCGCGCCAATGGGGGGTAGGGGAGGTAAGCATAGGGAACAGAAAATTTTGCGCAATAACGTACCGGATAGGATAGCATGGTGGCTGAGCACAGCGCCACGCCAGCATTATTCCGAGCGGTTCGGGGCCGCTTTTAGCCGGTTCGGGGCTGAAAATAGCCGGTTGGGTAGATATAGGTTTGCGTATATTGATGAATCTCCTACGTTTGAGCATTCAACAACCCGAAACCTACTCATCCATGGAAACCTCTCAGCGCGACCCCCACCTGTGGCGAATGGCTAAAGCTCGCGCCAAGTTTAAGTCTCACCTCTTCACCTACGTGACCGTGAATGCCTTGCTCTGGACCATCTGGCTGCTGACGGGGCGGCCCGGCTCTCCCCTGCCCTGGCCCATCTGGTCAACCGTGTTCTGGGGCGTGGGCGTAGCTATTCAGGGCTTTGCCACTTACGGCAACATGAGCCAGGGCAACCTCTCGGAGCGGGAGTACGAGCGGCTGGTGCGCCAGCGCGCCGACCGGGTGTAGCGGCCCTGGGTGCAACCTTCGGGCCGGGGTAGGGGTTTGTGGCAGTATGAAAACGCGCTACTTCCTTCCGCTGCTCGCGCTGGTTCCGCTGGCTCTGGCTTCTTCTGCCACCAAGCCGGAGCCCGCCCCGGCCCCCGATGCGAACCTGAGCAAAATCAAGCTGCCGGCCGGCTTCACTATCAGCTACTTTGCCAAAGGCGTGAAAAGCGCCCGCGAGCTGGCCGTGGGCCCCGATGGCACGGTGTACGTAGGCACCAAGGACGACAAAGTGTACGCCCTGCCCGACCGTAACAAGGACGGCCGCGCCGATGAGATTATAACCGTAGCCACCGGCCTGAACGCGCCCAACGGGGTAGCCGTGCGCAACGGCGCCCTGTACGTAGGCGAAATCAACCGCATTATCCGCTTCGACAACATTGCGGCTCGCCTCCGGCAGAAACCCAAGCCGGTGGTGGTGTACGGCAAGCTGCCCACTAAAGAGTGGCACGGCTTCCGCTACATTTCCTTCGGGCCCGATGGCAAGCTCTACGTGCCGGTGGGCGCGCCCTGCAACACCTGCCTGCCCGAGGAGCCGATTTACGCCACCATCAACCGCATGAACGCCGATGGCTCGGGCCTGGAAACGTATGCGTATGGCGTGCGCAACACCGTGGGCTTCGACTGGAGCCCCCAGGACAAGGCCTTGTGGTTCACGGATAACGGCCGCGACCAGCTGGGCGACAACCTGCCGCCCGACGAGCTGAACCGCGCCGCCGGCCCCGGCCAGCACTTTGGCTTCCCGTACTTCTTCGCCGGTGATATTGCCGACCCGGAGTTTGGCAAAGGCAAATCGGCGGATACCTACGTGAAGCCCGCCCGCAAGCTGGGCCCGCACGTAGCCGCCCTGGGCATGAAGTTCTACACCGGCAAGCAATTTCCGGCCCAGTACCGCAACCAGATTTTTATTCCGGAGCACGGCTCCTGGAACCGCAGCAACAAAATCGGCTACCGCATTACCCTCGTGCGCCTCGACGCCACCGGCAAGCAGGCCACCAGCTACGAAACCTTCGCCAGCGGCTGGCTGCAGGGCCAGACGCCCTGGGGCCGGCCCGTGTGCCTGCTAAACCTGCCCGACGGCTCCCTGCTGGTTTCCGACGACCAGAACGACGCCGTGTACCGCATCAGCTACAAGGGCTGAGTGGTGAAATAGTGCGATGGTGAAATGGTGAGTTTGCTGTTCAAACTGCCCGACTTGCGCATATTGCGTCGGCAGAACAGTAAACTCACCATTTCACCATTTCACTATTTCACCACTTATAATGAAACAGCGCGGACCGAAGCGAATGGTGGGGCGGCGGGAACTGGTGGATTTTCCGGAGTTTCAGCTCTGGGGCGTGGAGGCCAAGGTGGATACTGGCGCCTACACCGGGGCCATTCACTGCTCCAACATCCGGGTGGAAACCGATGCCCAGGGCCGCCGGCACCTGCATGTGCAGCTGCTGGACCCCTCGCACCCCAACTTTGATGGCTCGCCCATGCAGTTTGACCAGTTTAAGCTGCGCGATATCAGAAGCTCCAACGGGGAGGTGCAGGAGCGCTACGTTATCCGGACGGCCATCCGGTTATTCGGGCAGGATTTCATCACGGAATTTTCGCTCTCCGACCGCTCCGACATGAAATATCCCGTATTAATTGGGCGCGTGCTGTTGCGTGAGGCGCGGCTGATTGTGGATGTAGCCCGGCGCAACCTGTCGTATAAAAATCAACCTTCTGCTCGTTAGTACCGCCCGGCGTGCCGGCCGGGCCGCCTATCTTTGCCTCGCGCTTCCGCTCCTATCCTCTCTCTCACGTACCACCCGCATCCTGATGAAACTGGCGATTCTATCGCGTGAGCCGAAGCTATATTCTACTACCCGCCTGGTGGAAGCTGCCCAAGAGCGCGGCCACGAGGCCGTAGTGCTCGACCATTTGCATTGCAATCTGGTGCTGGAAAAAGGCCAGCCCGGCATTGTATATGAAGGCCGGAAGCTGGAAGGCTTCGACGCCATCATTCCCCGCATCGGGGCTTCCGTAACATTCTATGGCTGCGCCGTGGTGCGGCAGTTTGAAATGATGAAGGTGCGCACGGCCGTGGAAAGCCAGGCCATTGTGCGCAGCCGCGACAAGCTCCGCTCCATGCAGATTCTGAGCCGCGCGGGCGTAGGCATGCCCAAAACCGCCTTCACCAACTACTCCGACGACGTGCCGGCTATGATTCAGCAGGTCGGCGGCGCTCCGGTTATTATCAAGCTGCTGGAAGGCACCCAGGGCCTGGGCGTGGTACTGGCCGAGTCGGCTAAGGCGGCGCAGTCGGTGATTGAGGCCTTCCACAACCTCAAGGCCCGCATTATCGTGCAGGAGTTCATTGCCGAAAGCAAAGGCGCCGACCTGCGGGCCTTCGTGGTAAACGGGGAGGTAGTAGGGGCTATGAAGCGCCAGGGCAAGGAGGGCGAGTTCCGCTCCAACCTGCACCGCGGCGGCTCCGGCACGCTGGTGAAGCTAACCCGCGCCGAAAAAGCCGCCGCCCTGCTGGCCACCAAAGCCCTGGGCCTGGGCATTGCCGGCGTGGACATGCTCCAGAGCAAGCGCGGCCCCCTGGTGCTGGAAGTAAACTCGTCGCCGGGGCTGGAAGGTATCGAGAAGGCCACCGGCCTCAACATTGCCGGCAAAATCATTGAGTACACCGAGCAGCTGGCCCACAAACAGAAGCGGAAAAAGCCCGCCGCTCCTGTTCCGCCCCAGGCGCTGCCCGATACTCCGGTAGATTAAGGCTGGTTATTTTATTGATTTTCACCGCCTACCTGGCTTTGCTGGGTAGGCGGTTTGGCTTCCGGGCGGCCACAGGGGCAGCCGCCTTGGAACGATAATTGACGCACGCGTTTCTGGCCGGAGCGAATGCGCTACCGGAGTTGTTGAATGGGGTAGGGTAGTCCCGCCCCGTAGCTTCATTTGCCTTGTCCACTGAATCTGTCTGTAGCCCTCCCGATTTGTGCCTGAACGGCTTGGTTATCAAGCCCGGCGAGCAGGTCCTGACGCGGCTGGTGATTTCGCGGCTGCCCTCCGGCACTGTTATCGACATTCCGGTGCACGTGTACCGCGCCCTGGAGCCGGGCCCCACGGTACTGCTCATGGCGGGCCTGCACGGCGACGAGGTGAACGGCATTGAAACCATCCGGCGCATGGTGCGCCGCCAGATGCTGCAGCCGCTGCGGGGTACCATCCTGGCCATTCCCATCCTCAACATCTACGGGTTCCTGAACTTCTCGCGCGAGGTACCCGACGGCAAAGACGTAAACCGCTCGTTTCCGGGCAACCCGCGCGGCTCGCTGGCCAGCCGCGTGGCGCACCGCTTCATGCGCGAAATTATGCCCCTGATTGACTACGGCATTGATTTTCATACGGGCGGTGCGGCCCGGGCCAACATCCCCCAGATCCGGTGCCTGCTCCACCAGGATGCCGAAACCGATGCCCTGGCCGAAGCCTTCGGGGCGCCGTTTACCCTGCACGCGGGCCTGCGCCCCGGCTCCCTGCGCGAAACGGCTATGCAGCAGGGCCGCCGCATTATTGTGTACGAAACCGGCGAGTCGTTGCGCCTCGATGAGCAAGGCATTGACCTGGGCATTGCCGGCACGTTCCGGGTACTGCATCACCTGGGCATGATGCCGGAGGCGCCGGCCCCCGCCTACCCCTCGGTGGTGTGCATGCGCTCTACCTGGCTGCGGGCCAAGTACGCGGGCCTGTTTCGTAGCCTGGTGCACCTGGGCCAGTACATTGAAAAAGGGCAAGTGTTTGGCACCGTGGCCGACCCCTACGGGGAAAACTCTGTGCGCCTGGAGTCGCCGGTGGCAGGCTACATCATCGGGCTCAACCACATGCCCGTCGTAAACCAGGGCGATGCCCTCGTGCACGTAGGCCGCACCGATGCCGCGCCCGCCCGCGCCGATCTGGCGGCCCCGTTCGAGGAGAAGCCGATGCGGCCCCTGGAAAGTGAAACGGAGGAAGACGAGGAAGCCGGCGAGGAGCAGATGCGGGACGGCGAATAGCCCCAAAGCTCATCGGCTTGCTACATTTTGCGTTACTTTGAAGAGCCATACGGCCTTTGATCTTCTTCCTCGTTTCCTGAATGAAAAATTCGCTTCAATTAGCAATTAACGCAGTGCTGGCCGTGGCCGTAGCGGTTCTGTTCTACCTGCACTTCGCCAGCAAACCGGCCGCGGCTACCAAAAAAGCAGCCGTTACTACTACGCCGGCCGCCCCCACTGATTCGGCCAGCGCCGATGCCCCCGATGTGGTGGAAGAAGAGCCCACCGATGTGGCTGCCGTGGCCGATACCAACAAAATAGCCTACGTGGAGTCGGGTAAGCTGCTGGATGGCTACCAGGGCATGAAAGACGCCCGCCGGAACTTTGAAACCAAGGCCCGCCGCTGGGAAGCCCAGAACAAAACCCTGGTGCAGGGCTTCCAGACGGCCGTGCAGCAGTACCAGCAAAAGGCCGAAAGCATGACCCAGGAGCAGCGCGCCGCCACCGAGCAGCAGCTGCAGGGCCGCCAGATGCAGGTGGCCCAGGAGCAGGAAAAACTCCAGCGCCAGGCTCAGGAGGAAGAAGCCAAAATGACCCAGCAGGTGCTGGACCGGGCCAACAAGCAAATTGAGAAGTACGGCAAGGCCCACGGCTACCGCCTGATTCTGAGCGGCTCGCTGGCGTACGGCCGCAAAGACCTCGACATCACCACTCCGGTGCTCAAGTACCTCAACGACGAGTACCGGGCCGGTAAAAAGTAAGCGCCCTGGCCCACTTGGGTCAGTAAAACTCAGGCTTTGCCACCGCGCCCGGGGTAGCCGCCCGTTTTTTCTGAACGCCCGCTTTTCTTCTTCTGAAAAGCGGGCGTTTTTGTCTGTAGCTTAGCCTTAAATAATTCGCCGGCCCGGGGCAACCTTTTTTCCGGGCCCGGGCTCTTGCCGATACCAACGCGCTGGTCAGCGCGTTTCTGCTCACGCTGAAATCTGCCTATATAGCTAACTTCTATTCCCTCTTATGAGCCGACTATTCCGCTCACTTTCGGTGGGCGCTGCCGTGCTGGCTACCTCCCCCGCTATTGCCCAGCAGGCCACTCCGGCCCGGGTTACCATCAGCGGCTACGTCCGCGACGCGGCCACCGGCGAAAACCTCATCGGCGTGGCCGTAGTCAGCCCGGGCACGGGCCAGGGCACGGCCACCAATACCTACGGGTTCTACTCGCTTACCCTGCCGGCTCCCACCGACTCGGTGCGGCTGCTGGTCAGCTACCTGGGCTACGAAAAGGCCCGTTGGGCCGCCCCCGTCGGCCGCAGCCTCGCCCACGACTTTCGCCTGCGCTCCGCTGCCAATAACCTGGGCGGGGTAGAGGTGGTAGGCAGCCGCGAGGAGAAAATAGCCCAGAGCACGCGCATGGGCACCGTCAACATCCCGCTCAACCAGATTAAGGCGGTACCGGCCCTGCTCGGCGAGCGGGACGTGCTGAAGGTGCTGCAGCTGCTGCCCGGCGTGCAGAGTGGGGGCGAGGGCACCAGCGGCCTGTACGTGCGCGGCGGCTCCCCCGATCAGAACCTGATTCTGCTGGATGGCACGCCCGTGTACAATGCTTCCCACCTGTTCGGGTTCTTCTCGGTGTTCAATGCCGATGCCCTCAATAATGTGGAGCTGATTAAGGGCGGCTTTCCGGCCCGGTACGGGGGGAGGCTTTCCTCGGTGCTGGATATTTCGATGAAGGAGGGCAACATGCAGAAGTTCCAGGGTGAGGGCGCCATCGGTCTGATTGCCTCTAAAATCACCCTGGAAGGTCCCATCAAGAAGGATACGGCCTCGTTTATCTTCTCGGCCCGCCGCACCTACATTGATATTCTGGCCCAGCCCCTGATCAAAGCCACCCTGGCCAGCGAGGGACAAAAAGGCTCCATCGGCTACTTCTTCCACGACCTGAACGGCAAGCTCAACTGGAAAGTAAGCCGGCGCGACCGGCTGTACCTGAGTGCCTACACCGGCTACGATAAGTTTTATGCCCGCTACCGCGAGGAAGACGGCAGCAACTACGACCGCAACAAGGCCGGGCTGGGCTGGGGCAACCTCACGGCGGCCCTGCGCTGGAACCACGTCCTCACCGACCAGCTGTTCCTGAATACCCACCTCACCTACAGCAAGTACCAGTTCAACGTAACGCAGGAAAACGAGAGCCGCTACCCCGACAACAACGGCCAGGCCCAGACCGACAGGTTTGCCCTGAAGTACCTCTCCAACATCCGGGACTTCAGCCTGAAATCGGACCTGGACTACACGCCCACCGCCGACCACTACATCCGTTTCGGGGGGCAGTTTATTCAGCACTCGTTCCGGCCGGGCGCCCTGCAGGTGAAAGGCGCCGGCTCCGACGTGGACTCGGACCTGGAGGTGGGCAGCCGTACGCTGGCCAGTGAGGCCTCGCTGTACCTGGAGGACGACTACCGCCTGACCGAGCGCCTGAAAGTAAATGGCGGCCTGCGCCTGAACGGCTTTCTGGTGGACAAAACCCTGTACCCCTCGCTGGAGCCGCGGCTGGCGGCCCGCTTCCTGCTCACCGAAGACTGGGCCCTGAAAGCTGCCTACGCCCGCACCACCCAGTACATTCACCTGCTCACCAACAGCGGCATTGGCTTGCCCACCGATTTGTGGGTGCCCGCCACGGCCAAGGTAAAGCCCCAGAAAGCCCAGCAGTTCAGCGTGGGCGCGGCCCGCACCGTGCGCATCAAAGACGAGGACTACGAGTTCAGCTTGGAAGGTTACTACAAGCCCATGCGCCAGCTGATTGAGTACCGCGAGGGCGCCAGCTTCCTGGGTACCACCGACAACAACTGGCAGGACAAAGTAACCAGCGGCGACGGGTGGGCCTACGGAGCCGAGCTGTTTCTGCAGAAGAAATCGGGGCGCACGACCGGCTGGATTGGCTACACCCTGGCCTGGAGCAAGCGCCGCTTCCCTGACCTGAACCAAGGCCGCATCTTCCCCTACAAATACGACCGCCGCCACGATGCTTCCCTCGTAATCATCCACCATTTCAGCCCCACGCTCACGCTTTCCGGTACGTGGGTGTATGGCACCGGCAACGCCGTGACGCTGGGCCAGGGCCGCTTCCAGCTCGGCGACTACCAGGAATACGAGGATTACGGCGGGCGCAACAGCTACCGCATGCGGGCCTACCACCGTATGGACCTCGACCTGAGCCGCACCAAAAAGAAAAAGTGGGGCGAAGTGGTAAACAGCCTGTCCCTCTACAACGCCTACAGCCGCCGCAACCCCTACTACCTCTACTTCCAGCGCGGCTACCTGGACCAGTACGGCAACGTGGAGCGCAAAGCCACCTACAAGCAGATTTCGCTGTTTCCCATTATTCCATCCTTCAGCAAAGCCTTCCGGTTTTAGCGGTGGGGCACACGGTCATTTGTATCTGATGGTTATGAAAAAGCTATTCCCCGTTCTGGTGCTGGCTGCAACAACGCTGGCGGGCTGCGAAACCGACGTGAACCTGCCCGAGCCCGAGCACACGCCCCGCATTGCCCTGCGCTACCTGCTCAGCAACGCTACCCCCACCCAGCAGTCGGAAGCCATGCAGGCCTTCAACCAGCTCTACGTGAGCCACAGCCAGCGCATGTTTGATGCCCGGCCGCTGCAGGGCCGCCCCGACGCGACGGTAGAAATACTGGATGCCACCGGCACGGTGGTAGAGCGGTTCCGGCAGGCTACCAACAAGCAGTGGCAAACGTATCCGCGCCCCCGTTACGAGCCGGGCTACTACGAGCCGACGATGAACTTTGCCGCCCAGCCCGGCCAGACCTACACGCTGCGCGGCCGGCTGCCCGGCTTCGAGGCGGTAGAAAGCCAGCTGACCATGCCGGCCCGCCCGCAGATTGAGCGCGCCACCTACACCCAGCGCCCGCCCGGCGACTACGGGCAACTGCGGGGCCGCCTGAGCCTGGTGCTTACCGACCCCGCCGCTACGGCCGACTACTACGTGGTGATAGGCAAACTCTATGACACCCAGGGCCGCCCGTACGGCGACCTGATGACCGAGGATACCAACACGGAGTTTGGCAACGTGGGCGAAACTTTCACCCTGTCCTCGCTCTACAACGATTACTACAGCAGCCTGGCACCCTACCCCGATACCAACGTGAACGGCCGGCAGTTTACCCTCAGCAGCAACGTGGTAAGCTCCACCAGCTACGGGGGAAGCAATGTGCCCGTGCCCGCTTACCTGGAGCTGCAGGTGCTGAACCTCACGGCCGATGCCTACAAGTTTTACCAGTCGCGCCAGCGCTACCAGGATACCGAGGACAACCCTTTCGCCGAGCCCGCCCCCCTGTACTCCAACATCCGCAATGGCTACGGCTTTTTCGGGGGCATGTCCGGCACTACCTACCGGATTCAGCTGTAAGCAGGGGGTAGGCACTACCGGCTTTTTTTAGGGCAAGGCATTAAACCCGAGGCTTTCGGGTACGTCAAAGGACAGAAGCCGTCCTAACCAGCGGCTGCCCTGCGTATGAAAAGCTTTCTGAAGTTTCCTGCCCTGTTTTTTGCCTTGCTGCTGGCCGCTGCCTCCCTTACTGGGTGCGTAGCTACGGCCCAGCCCGGAGTAGTGGTAGCGCCGGCCCCGGTGCCTTACTACCGGTACCCCGCCCGCCCCGTCTATCATCGGCCGTACCGGCCCTACTACCGTCCGCGCCCGGCCCGGGTAGTGGTAGTGGAGCCCCGCCGCCGCGTGGTGGTGCCGGCGCCCCGGCCGCACTACCAGGCCCGGCCCTACGGACGGATGCGGTAGCTCTTTTCCGGCTTTCCATGAAAAGCAAAGCCCCACCGACATATCAATCGGTGGGGCTTTGTTTTGTACTGAGCAGTCAGGAGTTCAGTGCCGGTAGTGCTTAGAACGCGAAGCGCAGGCTTACAGCGGCATCATTATAGAAGCCGGTGTAGCCGTCGAATACCTCAAAGAAGGGCTTGTAATCGACGCCAATGGTGAAGGGTAGGTCTTCCATTTTGTACTCCAGACCCAGGATGAGGTCGGCGCCACCTACGATGTAATTCCGGTCTTCCCGGTAGTAGGTATAGTAGAAGTCACGCTTCCGGCCCCGCACAAAGCGGCCATCCAGCACGTAGTAGCGGCCATTGTACACCCCTACGTGGCCTCCGGCACCGTAGTAGAATTGCAGGCCTTTGAAGTCGGAAACGGGCAGGTGTTTTTCCAGCAGCAGCGTGAGGCGGCCACCGCGGGCCTGGTACTCGCGGGTCAGCAGGCCCTCAAAGGCGACGTTGTTTTTGCCGCTGAGGAAGTGCTTGAAGGTAAGGCCCGACGACCAGCCGCCGCCGCGCAGACCAATGGCCGTTTCGTAGCCGGCACCGCTGCCGCTGCTTTTCTTCTTGCTCTGGGCCTGGGCCCCTTCAGTGGTTGCCAACAGCCCCAGGGCTACGAGGCCAAAAATCAAACGCTTCATGCGGAAAAAGAAGGTAGTAAACAGTCAATTTTCCCGCAAAAGTACCATAACTGCCCGACTATTACGACTAGTTAGCTGCTTTTTGCCCCATCGAACCGGAAAGATGAACGTGGATACCGCTGGTATCCTGCTCGGCGGCGTGCAGCATGGCCCGGGCTACGGCTGCCGCCTCCATGGCGCGGTACTGCCGTAGAGGGCCCACCAGCACCGGCCGTAGCGCACCCAGTACCACGGCCCCCAGCTGCTCGCCCAAACGCTTTTCGGACCGGGGCCCAAGTAGCAGAGAAGGCCGAAAAAAGTGAACAGCCCGGAAGGGCAACGGACGCAGGGCTTCCTCCATTTCACCTTTCACCCGGTTGTAGTAGAACCGCGACGCTGCGCTGGCACCCAGGGCCGATACGACCAGTAGCTGCGCGGCAAAATTGGCCGCCGTAAGCGCCGCCAGCGTCACTACATAGAGGTAATCGACGCGGTAAAAAGCCTCGCGGGACCCGGCCTGGCGCAAGGTGGTGCCCAGGCAGCAGAACACATCATCGGCAATCAGCTGCAGGCGGTGGGCTTCCAGCTGGTCAAAAGGCAGAATGCGCTGCACCAGCTTGGGGTGCACCAGCGGCACCGGGCGCCGCCCCACCACAATAACCCGATTGTAGCGCCCGGAAGCCAGCAGCAGGGGTAGCAGTTGGCTTCCGACCAAACCAGTGGCGCCGGCCAGGAGGGCAGTTTTTTGCATGAGCAGAAGGAAAAGAGGAGCTGAACGGAAGGCCGCAGCTTCTGGCAGGTACGTGTCCGGCCGTTGAAACGCTGCCTTCCCTCTGGCTCAGATGCACCAGCCACCGCCAGCGTTGCCCAGTCGGGTGAGCTTTGCGGGGCCTACCCCGCCCCCGAAAGATAAACCCCCGGCTTCTGCCCACTTTGTGGGTTTGAAGCCAGGGGTGGGGTAGGCAAGGTAACTCCGGACTACTTGCTAGAAACCAGCACCGTTTTTTCGGGTTCCAGTTGCACCATACCTTGTTTGTAGAGAGAGCCCAGGGCTTTCTTGAATACTTTCTTGCTCATGCCCAGGCGGCGGTAAATGTCGTCGGGCTCACTTTTGTCGCCGAGGGGCAGGGTGCCGTTGGGGGCCTGGCGCAGGGCGGCCAGCAGGGTATCGGCGGCGGCCAGGGCCTCGTCGTAGCCGGGGCGCTGCAGGCTCAGGTCGAGCTTGCCATCGGGGCGCACCTGGCGCACGTAGCCCGTGTGCACATCGCCGAGGCGCAGGGGCTTGAACACCTCATTGTGGTAGAGCAGGCCCTGGTGGGTACCATCCACAATGACTTTGTAGCCCAGGTCGGTTTCCTCGGCCACAAACAAGTCGGCGGCGTCGCCGGCCTTGCCCGGGAAGGGGTCGTCGCTCAGAAACCACTCCCACTTGGCCGAGGCCACAATGCGGTCGGTAGTGTCATCGAGGTACACAAACACGGTGGCTCGCTCGCCCGGGCGCAGGGTGCGGCGCAGGTTGCGGTAGGGCAGCAGCAGGTCTTTTTCCAGGCCCCAGTCGAGGAAGGCGCCGGTGGGCGTCACGTCGCGGACGGTGAGGGCCGCGAACTGGCCTACCCGCACGTAGGGCTCCAGGTTGGTGGCAATCAGGCGGTCTTCGGAGTCGCGGTACACGAAAACGCGCACCACGTCGCCCACGCGGGTACCGGCCGGAATGTACTTGCGGGGCAGCAGCAGGTCGCCGTCGTCGGAGGTCAGGTACATGCCGAAATCTACCTCGCGGGCTACTTCCAGGTCGTTAAAGTCACCAAGGTTCATAGAATCACAGATTTGCTCTGATTAGGTCGATTACGCTGATTTTCATAAGCTGACCAAGGACAAAGGTACACACCGGCAAGGCGCCCGCCGCTACCAAGCCGGCCACCATCTATACGGGGCCGGAAAGCTCCCAGATAAGTATGGTCTGCTCAAGGGTTTACTATTCGGTGTTCAAGAACCAGCGTAATCGATGTAATCAGCGCGAATCTGTGCTTTACTGGTAGCGCACCACGCCGGGCTGCCCAAAGCTGAAGTCGCTGAAGTCGTAGTAGGGCCGGGAGTTTTCGAAGATGCGGATGCCGTTGGGTTGCACCATGCCGCGGGGGTAGAAGCCGAACGTAATCTGGAAGGTGCGCAGGGCGGCGTACTCGTTGCGGAAGCGCAGGCCCAGCCCGAACCCGGTGTAGGGAGCTTCCAGGAAAGGCAGCACTTGGCGCTGATTACGGGCGTTCAGCCAGGCCACATCGGCAAAGGCCACGCCCGCCATCCGGAAGCCCAGAAACGATACCGGCGTAAATAGGGTAGCCTCGTAGTTGAGGGTTACGCGGCTGGTGCCCAGCAGCAGGCCCTCCGGCTGGAAGCCGCGCAGCCCATGCTCCCCGTCGATGCTGAGGGGCTGCTCGCCCGGCCGGCGGTTAAGCCCGAGGCTGGTGCGCTGCCAGAGAAAGTGGCGCCACTGGTAGTTGCCCGTGTGGTAGAGGCGCGTAAAGTACAGCAGCTCCCCGCTCACCAGGCCCTGCTGCCAGTCGTTGTCGCGCCCGCGCAGGTAAGAGCCAAACTCGCCGTTGAGGTAAAGGTAGCCGCGCTGGGGGTGGTAGCCGGCATAGGCCAGCCGTACCCCGTAGTAGCGGCGGTTGGCCTGGTTGTTAAACTCGTAGCCGCTCGTCAGGCTGGCCAGAGTGCCCGTCGGGATGTCCTCGGTGCGCCCAAACCCGAACAGGTACTTGTCTTTGTAATAGCGGCGCACGCTGTAGCCCACGGTACCCAGCACCAGGTTGGCATTGAAGTAGTCAGTGGTCGGCTTTTGGGCGTAGCTGGTCCGGATAACCCGCCCCGAAACAATGACCCGGCCGGGGCTCTCGTAGCCCAGGTCGTAGCTTTTCAGGCGCAGCGTCCGGCCCAGCCACATATCCTGCATATTGTAGCGCAGGGGCCGGAAGATGTAGGGGTCTTCCTCGGTGCCACTGCCCTGGGTGGTTACTACCCGGTCAATAAAGTCGTAGCTGATGGCCCCGGCGTAGCGGGTGTTGATGGAGTAAAAGTCGCGGCTGAACGTAACGCCCGTTTCGCGGTTGCGGGTTTCGTTGCGGTGGCGAGCCTGCCCGTACACGAAGTTGCGGAACGGAATCTGGTAGCTGCCAATGTAGCGCCAGCTCTGGGCGCCAGGGCCATTGTCGCGCCGCCCGTACTCGTAGCGGTTCCGCAGTTGGTGGCCCAGCCCCAGAAAGTTCACGTCGCGCAGGCCAATCACTCCCGCCGCCACGTCGCGCAGCTGAAACGAGCCACTGATGCTGAACACATCCTTGGTAATTACCTGAATATCTACGCTGTCGGGAGTGCTGGTGCGCTCATTCACGAACACGCGGGCATCCAGAATCTCGGAGGTCTGGCGCAGCAAACGCTCCGATTCCGCCAGGTCCTGCGGCTCCAGCTCCTCGCCCTCCCGGAACAGCAGTACCTGCCGCACCCGCAGCTTGTTGGTTTTGATGTGGAAGAAGTTGCCGGTTTTCTCCAGAATGTTGCGGGGTTCGCGCAAAGAGTCGGATATGCTGTAGCCAAAGGCGTCGAGCGAGCGAATATCAATGCGCCGAATGACCTTGTAGTTGTGCCGGTCGAACTGGCGGTCGAGCAGCTTGGCGTCGAGGCCGGCCTGGTCTTCGCGTCGCTCCGTGAAGTTGAACAGGGCCGAGGCGGCTTTGCCGGCTATGGTTTTGCGCTTGGTGTAGGCCTTCAGGCTGTTGAGCATGCGCTCCTGATCGAAGCGGCGGCGCAGCGAGTCGGGGCGGGCCCCCGGCAGCTTGGTGGTATCGGGGTGGGGTAGGGCCGGGGTTTGGGCCAGCACGGGGGTAGCAGCCACGGCCACCCCGAGCAGTAGTCCCCAAACCCAAACCAGATACTTCATAAAAACAGCAGGCCAGTCTTCGCAAGATACAGCCCAAACGCGTTTAGCGCCGGGTTTTATTGCGGTTGCCGGGCCAAAAAGCCCGCCAAATCTAGGGGCAATACCCGCGGGTAGGAAAGTTGAGGTTGAAGGAACATTTCCAACGAAATTAGCCTTAAAGATGATGCGTATGTGCGCGCAAGCTTCTATTTTTAAGCCAACAAACCGGCACGATGAACGACCAGCGTATTCAGGAAAAGCTAAGTATTTTGGCAGATGCCGCGAAGTACGATGCCTCATGTTCCAGCAGCGGCGGCAAGCGCAAGAACGAGGACAAAGGCCTGGGCAATGCGGAGGGCATGGGCATTTGCCACAGCTACACCGAAGATGGCCGCTGCGTGAGCCTGCTTAAGATTCTGCTGACTAACCACTGCATCTTCGACTGCGCCTACTGCGTGTCGCGGAAAAGCAACGACGTGAAGCGCGCCGCCTTTACGGTGGATGAGGTAGTGGACCTGACCATGAACTTCTACCGGCGCAATTACATCGAAGGCCTGTTCCTGAGCTCCGGCATTTTCTCCTCGCCCGACTACACCATGGAGCGCCTGGTGCGCATCATCAAAAAGCTGCGCACGGAGCACCGGTTCAACGGCTACATCCACGTAAAGGCCATTCCGGGCGCCTCAGAGGAGCTGATTCAGGAGGCGGGCCTCTACGCCGACCGCCTGAGCGTGAACATCGAGCTACCCTCCGAAATGAGCCTGACCGCCCTGGCGCCGGAGAAAAACTACCAGGAAATTCTGACCCCGATGGCCCAGATCCGGGACGGGATTCAGTTGAATAAGGATGAGAAGGCCCTGTTTAAGAAAGTGCCGCAGTTTGCCAGCGCCGGCCAAAGCACCCAGCTCATTGTGGGCGCCTCGGCGGAAAACGACCTGCAAATCATCAACCTCACCGACTCGCTCTATAAGGGTTACGGCCTCAAGCGCGTGTACTACTCCGGCTACATCCCCGTAACCGACGACGCCCGCCTGCCCCAGGTAACGCAGCCGCCCCTGATTCGGGAGCACCGCTTGTATCAGACTGACTGGCTCATGCGCTTCTACGGCTTCCAGGCCGATGAAATTCTGGACCCCGCCCACCCCTTCCTCGATCTGGAAATTGACCCCAAGCTGGCCTGGGCCCTGCGCAACCGTCACGTATTCCCGGTGGATGTGAATACCGCTGATTACGAGATGATTCTGCGGATTCCGGGGGTAGGAGCGCGCTCGGCCAAGCGCATTGTGGCGGCCCGCCGGTTTTCGCCCATTACCCTCGACCACCTGCACAAGTTTGGGGTGGTGCTGAAGCGGGCTAAGTTCTTCCTGACCTGCCGCGGCCAGGCCCTGGAGAAGCGCGACTACGACGAGCAGACCATTCGGCGCCAGATTCTGTTTGGCGCGGGCTCGGTGCGCTCGGCGCTGGTAACCCAGCAGCTCGATTTGTTTGCCCAGGCCTCGTAAGCTTTCGTTTTCTGGCGGTTGATTTTTAGTGTGTTGGCAGGAGCGAAAAACAACTTTTCTTACCCGAACTACCCGAAAAGAAACCATCAGTGACCCAAGCTGCTATGACCATCTCCCATCGCGCCGCCGACGCGTCGGCCGCTACTGCGGAAGCCAGTAAGCCTACGAAAGTGGCCCGCATGGCCTGCTGCTGCAAGCTGTCGGAGCTGCTGCCCATGGTGCAGCAGTTGCACCACGAGGCGGCCCGCGCCAATGCGGCCCACAAAGCGCAGCGCCCGGAGGCCGCCTAGCACCGGTAACCTTGCCGGGCTGCCGGGGGTAGGAAGCCTATGGCTTTCGACCTTGAACATCATTCTGTTGTCACCAACGGCATCCGGCTGCAGGTGGTGCAGTGCGGCCCGGCCGCCGGGCCCCTGGTGATACTGCTGCACGGTTTTCCGGAGTTTTGGTACGGCTGGCGCCACCAGATACAGGCGCTGGCCGCCGCCGGCTACCGCGTGTGGGCGCCCGACCAGCGCGGCTACAACCTCAGCGACAAGCCGCCCCGCGTAGCCGACTACCGCATGGAGCAGCTGGGGGCCGACATACTGGGGTTGCTGGATGCGGCGGGGGTAGGCAAAGCCACCTTGGTTGGGCACGACTGGGGCGCGGCCGTAACGTGGTGGCTGGCGGCCCACCATCCGGCCCGCTTGCACGGAGTTGCCATCCTGAATGTGCCGCACCCAGCCGTACTGGGCCGGGCCCTGCGGCGGGCGCCGCGGCAGCTGCTCAGGAGCTGGTACATTTTCTTTTTCCAGCTGCCCTGGCTGCCCGAAAAGCTGTTCTGGCGGCGGCAGTTTCGGTTTGGGCGCGGGGCCTTGCGCGGCACCAGTCGGCCCGGTACGTTCACCACCGACGATTTGCACCGCTACACCGAAGCCTGGGCCCAGCCCGGCGCCCCCACCGCCATGCTTAACTGGTACCGGGCCGCGTTCCGGCAGCCGAGTGGGGTAGGCGAGGCCGGCCGCATACAGGTTCCGGTGCGCATGCTCTGGGGCCGGCACGACAGCTTTCTGGAGCCCGTACTGGCGCAATTAAGCATTGACCTCTGCGACCAAGGCGAGCTGACGTATTTCAACCAGGCTACCCATTGGCTGCACCAGGAAGAGCCCGAAAAAGTAAACCGACTACTGCTGGAGTTTCTGCGGGCTGTTTCGCCGCCCGTTGCTCCCTGATTTCCTACCCATGAGCCGTTCCTTAACCCCGCTTACATCCGGAAAAAGAGCCGTAGCCAGCCAGGCGACCGGCCCGGTGGCCGCGCGCCCTACGGTGGTGCAGCTCACCAACCCGCCGCTTGATTACGCCTACGATGGGTCGTTTGAGGGGCTGCTGACGGTGCTGTTTGCCATTTATGAGCGCAAGTCGGCCCCGAATAGCATTCAGCCCCTGGGCGCGGTGCAGGGTGGCTTGTTTGCCCAACCCGTGCAGATTGACACCCACGAGGCCACCGCGGCCCGCGTGTGGGAGGGCCTGCTTCGGCACATGAATGAGGAAGCCCGCACCCGCCTGTTCCACACCTTTCTGAGCGAGCAGCCCGACCGGGAACTGCTGATTTTCCGCTACGCCGACCTGGCCATGCGTGCCGGCCGTGACATCTCCGACAACTACGCCGACGAAAATGTGCGCCGCGTGGCTGGCATTGCCCAGCAGATGTACCGCGAAAAGCACCGCATGGAGGCCTTCGTGCGCTTCGAGAAAACCTCCGACGGGCTGTTTCACGCCACCATTGACCCCGATTTCGATGTGCTGCCGCTGATTGCCCCTCACTTCACGAAGCGCTACGCCGACCAGCGCTGGCTGATCTTCGACCGGCGGCGCCGCTACGGCCTCTACTACGATCTGCACCGCACCGACGTGGTGCAGTTTGAAACCAACGCCCCCCAGCGCACCACCGATATTTCCGCTACCGTGCTCGACGAGCGGGAGCCCCTGTTCAAGCTGCTCTGGCAGTCCTACTTCGACCATGTGAACATCCCGGAGCGCAAAAACCTGAAGCTGCACCGCCGCCACATGCCCCTGCGCTACTGGCGCTACCTCAGCGAAAAGCAGCCCCGGGAGCAGCGCTTCGAGCCCATCAAGAACAAGCGGCCGGTGCAGCCCGGTGGCCCCGCGCTGGAAGCGGGCCCCGATGCGCTGCCGGAGTAAAAAAGGGTAATTTGCGCCCGTTCTGGGTTTTCGGCATCTTGCCCTGACCCAGAACCACCAGCGGATTCCTTTCTCTCTTCGTTCGTTATGAGCACAACTACTACCCTCGTCTTCGGAGCCTCCGGGCAACTGGGACAATGCCTGCAGCACGTTGCCCAGGAGCGTACCCTCACCAGCCTGGTGTTTCTGCCCGAGGAGCAGGCCAACATCCTGAATGCGGAGGCGCTGCAGGCCGTTTTTCAGCAATACCAGCCGGCTTACGTGATTAACTGCGCCGCCTACACGGCCGTGGACAAGGCCGAAGACGAGGTGGAAATTGCCCGCAAAGTAAACCGCGACGGCGCCGAAAACCTGGCCCGGCTATGCGGAAAGCACAACGCCACGCTCATCCATATTTCCACCGACTTTGTGTTTGCCGGCACCGGTAATACCCCGCTGCTGGAAACCGACGAAGCCGCGCCCATCAGCGTGTACGGCCTCACCAAGCTGGAAGGCGAGCAGGTAATTCCGGCCCTTACCAGCCAGTATTTCATTCTGCGCACCAGCTGGTTGTACTCGGAGTACGCGGGCAACTTCGTGAAGACCATGCTGAAGTTTGGCCGGGAGCGGGAGGAAATGAAGGTGATTTGGGACCAGGTGGGCACCCCAACCTACGCCATCGACCTGGCCGGCTGCATCCTCACAATCATCGAGCAGCAGAACCAGCAGTACGGCATCTACCACTACAGCAACGAGGGCCTGACTTCCTGGTACGATTTCGCGGTGGCCATCTTCGAGCTCAGCGGCTTGCCCACCCGTACCCTACCCATCCGCACCGCCGAATACCCCACCAAAGCCACCCGGCCCGCTTTTTCGGTCATGGACAAGTCGAAGGCCAAGGCGCAGCTGGGCGTGGCCATTCCGCACTGGCGCGAAAGTCTGAAAGTTTGCCTGAGCCGACTGGAGGCATAGATATTCCTACCCCCTCTTTCATAGCAAAGCCCCGGCAGTCTTGTCGGGGCTTTGCTATGAAAGAGGGGGTAGGGTTTCGCCGCGAGAGGCACGCAATTACGCGGCCTCTCGGCCTAGCTGGTGAAGCATGCGGTAGTGGGAGCGAAGCGCGGCCAGAAACGACGGGTTTTCGAGGTAAGGCAGCTCAAACTCCTGCGCCGTTTGCCGGATGATGCCCGCCAAGGCCGGGTAATGGATATGGCAGACGCGCGGAAACAAGTGATGCTCGATCTGCCGGTTCAGGCCGCCGCACAGGAAGCTGGCCACGGCGCTACGCGGAGCAAAGTTAGCCGTGGTGCGCAACTGGTGCACCGCCCAGGCTTCCTGCATGTCGCCGGTTTCGTCGGGGGTAGGAAACTCCGTGCCCTCTACTACGTGGGCCAACTGGAAAACCAGGCCCAGCACCAAGCCCTCTACCAGGTGCAGGCTCAGGAAGCCAATCAGGAACTGCCACCACGTAATAGGCAGTACTACCAGCGGCGCCACAATAAACAGGGCGTAGTACAAGGCCTTGTAGGCGAAGAGGTTGATGTACTCTTTGCGCGGGTGATTGAGGGTAGGATGCTGTCCGATCTTCGACTTGAAAAACTTGATATAATCCTTGCGCACTACCCACGACAGTGAGGCCAGGCCGTAGAGCGGAAAGGCGTACAGGTGCTGGAAGCGCTGCCAGGGCCGCACCGGCTCCTCTTCCGACAACCGAATCAGGCCGGGCGCTACCTCGATGTCTTCATCGTGGCCCGGAATGTTGGTGTAGGTGTGGTGCACGATGTTGTGCGTGATGGTCCAGACGTAGGGGTTGGCCCCAATCAGGTTGAAGAGCAGGCTAAAGGCCTTATTCACGCGCTTATTTGCCGAAAAGGCGCCGTGCAGGGCATCGTGGCAGATGTTAAAGCCGATGAAAGCGCAGCAGGCGCCCAGCAAACCCGCCAGTCCCAGCATAACCCAGGGCCCGAACTGCCCCGACAGGATCAGCGTGTACAGCCCCACGAAGCTCGTCAGGAAGAAAATAGTTTTAACCCACATAGCCCCATTGGCGTGGCGGGAGAGCTGCCGGCTCTGGAAATACACGTCAACCCGCTCACGCACCGTGGCGAAGAAGGCAGAGCGGTTGGCATTGGTAAACTTGAGGGGTTTGGTCATTGGAAGCAGTACTGCGCAAAAGCAATACAAACTGCCTTGGCCGGAAAAGAAAACTGAATGTATGGGTTCTAACCCGGATACTGCCGAGAAAGCTCCGGTTGTGCCTGCTTTCTAAGAATTGTCCAGATTGACTGACGCTCTTTCCTGCACGCAGCAGCCTTGCTTCAGGACACCAACGGCTATTTTCAGCATTGCCAATGCTACGGGTCCGGCACTGCATATACCATAAAAGCCCCGGCACTATGCCGGGGCTTTCGGGCCAGGGAAGGGGTAGGCTGGGCTTAGCGGCGGTAGCCATAGTCGCGGCCGTGGCCGTGGTTGTCGTGGCGGTAGGTCGCTTCCCGGCGGGCCCGCTCAACTTCGGCTTTGCGGTCGTACCTGATGGCTTCCTTGCGGGCCTTGTACGGGTCAGGGGCGGCAGCCGGAGCGGCGAAGGAAGAAGAGCTGGCCAGCAGGCCCAGGGCGGCAACGAGGGAGAAGATGGTGGCTTTTATGGCGAAAGAAAAATACTGTAAGTGAAAGAGTTAGGGAGTAGCGCCGGGTGTCTGTAGGGTACTTTGCAAGCCCTGTGCCCCGGCAAAGCGTTGATACGGTCACGCCTGGGTAGCCTCTTTCAATGCCCCGGTAGTATCGGCCTGCCCCGCTATTTTCTCTACCAACAGGCGGCCCGGTACGGACGCGGCGGGGAGCAGAGTTGCCCGCCGTGCCCAGGGCGAAACCGTTGTCACAAAAGCCCCTGAATTTTCCTCGACACCAGGCTTTTAATTCAGCATCTTGCTGCTCTAGAAGGCCTGCTCATGAAGAATGATCCGAAATATGGCCCGGCTGCGCAAACGCCTCAGCAGCGCGCCTATGTACTGGCCCAGATGCAGGCCGTGCGGCCCGATTTGTACAAGAAGGCCACCGGCCACATTGCGCAGCTCTACCGCCGCTACATTGACGGAGAGCTTAGCTGGGAAGATGTGTGCGCCCTGCGGGAGGCTCCTTCCCAACCCTAGCGAGGAAATGCCGCCAGGCGGCTTGCACCCGGGCTTCGTGCGGTGCAGCCCACGGGCAGGTTCCGCGCGGCAAGCAAGCAGGGGAGGGGCGCCGCTGCTTACCAGTATTTTTTGCCCCACCCCTGTCCGCCCGCTAGGCCGCCGGATGCGCATCAGCCGGCTATTCAGGCAACCAGGCTCATGCGGCCCTGGCGGCCCCAGGCGGACCGGAAGTCAGACTGCCTACCTCGTGCACGAAGCCGCCAAACTGGCTTCCTGTAGCAATAACGCGTGGGTTTCTGCCAGGGCAGAGTTCAGACACTGCCAAATGCTGCGGTGCGGGCCGTACATAGTGGCCAAGTGCAATTAAAACTCGACGGTCAAATTTCATTTGTTTCCCAGTAGGGAAGGCAGATACCCCATTTAGCGGCTTATATTTAGGAAATAATCTTGATTTATTCAAGTTATAGTACAATTAATTGTCTTGAATTTGCAAAATTTTACTTCCCCCTCTGCTTTTCCGTTTTTTCTGGCTTGCTTTCTTTCCCGTCCGCTCTCCGGCTTAACTGCCATGGGCGTTGGCCTGGCCTGTGGGGCCCTGCTGGCACCCACCAGCAGCCGCGCCCAAGCGCCCGTAGTAACCGGCACCGAGCCGGCCCGCCACACGGCAGTGCTGGGCATCCAGACCGGAATAAAGCTGCAGTTTTCGCAACCCATTACGGCAGCTTCTGCCAACAACCTGCGCGTATTTGGTGCCCAGCGGCAGGGTAGGCGGGCCGGCACCGTGGCGGGCGGCGGCACGGCTGCCCTCACGTTCAGCCCCAGCCAACCCTTTGCACCCGGTGAGCAAGTACGGGTTTCGGTGCCTGCTTCCCTGCAAAGTGCTACCGGCAGCGGGGCCATTAAACAGGTGCTGGAGTTTACGGCCGCCGCGGGCGGTACGGGCCAGGGCACCTTCACGGGGGGCTCCGAGGTAGTGGTGGGCACCTGGCCTACTGGTATTGCGGCGGGCGACGTGGACGGCGACGGGGACCTGGATTTTGTGACAGTACACGACTACCTGTTCCGGGCGGCTGTGGGCTTCAACAACGGCAACGGTACCTATACGCTGGCGCCGTATAACACCATTGTGGGCGGGCACCCCACCAGCGTGGCCCTGGGCGACGTGGACGGCGACGGGGACCTGGATATGCTGGTTACCGACGCCCAGGACGCTGGACAGGGCGGGGGGGCGGGCAGCGTGAGCATTTGCCCCAACAATGGCAAAGGAGAGTTTCTGGGCACTGTATTCGGGGCCCAGAGCCGGGTGGTTGGCGTGCGCCCCTCCAGCGTGGCCCTGGGCGACGTGGATGCCGATGGCGACCTGGACTTTGTGGCCGCCAACGCGGGTAGCAATTCCGTCAGCGTCCGGCTCAACAATGGCGCGGGCACGTTTTCGGGCACCGGCACGGTCGCCGTGGGCGCTTTTCCTGAGAAAGTAGTGCTGGGCGATGTGGACAACGACGGCGACCTGGACCTGCTCACGGCCAACGCCACCGATAATACCGTGAGTGTGCGGCTGAACGCGGGCAATGGCACCTTCAGCGGCACCACTACAGTCAGCGTAGGCACTAGCCCGGAGGACGTGGTGCTGGCCGACCTGGACGGCAACGGCAGCCTGGATTTCGCTACCATTAACGACGAGGATTCTTCGGTGAGCGTGCGCCTGAACACGGGGGCGGGCACCTTTACGGGTACCCTGGCGCTGCCGCTGCCGGAGCCCGGCTCGGCCCTGGTGCTGGGCGATATTGATGCCGATGGCGACGCCGACTTAGTGGCCGCCGGTAGAAAAAACGCGACTGTATTTCTGAACAATGGCAGCGCCACGTTTACAGCCGTAGTGCCGGTAGCCCTGGGGCTCAATCCATCGGGCTTAGCCCTGGCCGATGTGGATGCCGACGGGGACCTGGACCTGCTGGCCAGCAATGAAAACGAGAGCACCGTAAGCGTCCGGCTGAACGGCGTGTCGCGCCCGCCCGCCATTACCAGCTTCACCCCCTCCGGCGGCCGGGTGGGCACTACGGTGGTCCTGACGGGCACCGGGTTCTGGGCCGCTACCCAGGTGCGCTTCAACGGTATTCCGGCTCCTGATTTTACCGTTGATTCGGATTCGCGCCTGACGGTAACCGTACCGGCCGGCACCACCTCGGGCCCCCTGACGGTTACTACCCCCCTGGGCACCACTACCTCGGCCGCCAGCTATATAGTACAAGTGCCACCCGTGGTAACTGCCGTAGCGCCCGCCCGCAACACCGTAGCCGCCGACCGCAGCACAACAGCGCAGATTACCTTTTCGGAGCCCATGACGGCGGCCTCAGCCGATAATGTGCGCGTGTTTGGCTCCCTGCTACGGGGTAGGCAGGCGGGCACCATTACGGGCGGCGGTAGTGCTACCCTCACCTTCAGCCCGGCCCAAGGGTATGCGCCCGGCGAGGTAATAAGCGTGTCGGTGCCGGCGACGGTGGAAGGGCCAAGCGGGGGCGTAACGCCCCACGTCTTTCAGTTTCGGACGGCCGTTACGGGCGTGTCGGGGCAGGCTAATTTCACGGGTACGCAAAACGTAGGGGTAGGCGCGGAATGCTGGGGCGTGACGGTAGGCGACGTGGATAACGACGGCGACCTGGATATGATAGCCACCACCAAAAACAGCAACTCGGCCATCGTGCTGCGCCTCAACGATGGTAGCGGCAACTTTCCCGTAAGCCGGGAGATTCCCACGGACTTTCATTCCCAGCAGGCCCTGCTCAGCGACCTGGACGCCGATGGGGACCTGGATTTGCTGGTCAGCAGCAGCAGCACGGGCAAAATCAGCCTGCGCCTCAACGACGGGCGCGGCAACTTCTCGGGCACTAACGCGCTGACCGGGGGCGAGTTCCTGGCCGTGGGAGATATTGACGCGGACGGCGACCAGGACATTCTGAGCGCCGACAGCGGGCCGGGCCCGAACGTGTTCTTCAACAACGGCAACGCTACCTTCACCACCGGCTCCTACGCGGGCCTGGACGACGCCGTGGGTCTGGCCCTGGCCGACGTGGACAACGACGGCGACCTGGACGTAGTAACCACCCACGGCCTCACCAGCAAATTCGCTAAAATCGGGCTGAACGATGGCCGGGGCAGCTTCACGCCGGGCCCGGCCGTAGCCGTGGGCGCCGCCGCTACGGCCCTGGCCCTGGCTGACCTCGACGGCGACCAGGACGTGGACCTGGTAACCGTACACCGGACCACTGGCCGCCTGCATGTGCAGTACAACGACGGCCGCGGGCAGTTCGGGAACCTGCAGGCCGTGCCGGTGGGCCCGGAGCCTACGGCCCTGGAGCTGGCCGACGTGGATGCCGACGGGGACCTGGACCTGGTGGTTCCGAACTACCAGCAGCAGCTCACCCGCCCCAATACCATCAGCGTCCGCCTCAACGACGGCCACGGCGGTTTTGCTCCCGCGCCCAGCGCCGTGGTAACGCCCAACGACGCCGCCTACCAGATTGCCCTCGGCGACCTGGACAACGACGGGGACCTGGACCTGCTCACGGCCAACGCCTACGGCAACAGCGTGAGTGTGCGCTTCAACCAGCCTACCCCTGCACCCGTGATTAGTCAGGTTAGCCCGGCCCGGGGCCCCGTCGGTAGCCTGGTGCTGCTGACGGGCCGCCACCTGGTGGGCGTCCGGGAGGTACGCTTCAACGGGCAGGCAGCGTCTGACTACATCATTAACTCGGCCACGCAACTAACCGTGCGGGTTCCGGCGGCTGCTACCACCGGCCCCATCACCGTGGTGTCGCCGGCTGGCACGGGGGCTTCCGAGCAGGCTTTCACAATTACGCAGCCCGTAGCAGTTACCAGTCTGAGCCCGGCCCGCAACAGCCATATAGCCCCCGTGGCCGGCCCGGTGGCTCTCACCTTCGCGCAGCCCATGCAAACGGCCACCGACCTGCGGGTTTTTGGCAACCAGCGCCAGGGCTTGCGGAGCGGAAGCCTGACCGGGGCCGGCACACCTGCGGTGTCCTTCGCGCCCAGCCAGCCCTTTGCCCCCGGCGAAGAGGTAACGGTGGTAGTGCCCAATACGCTGCAGGGAGCTGCCGGAAGCGCGGTGCAGCAGGTGTATCAGTTTCGGGCGGCTACCAGCGGCCCGGGCACCGGCAATTTTGTGGCGGCGCCTCCGGTAGAAGTAGGCCAGCTGCCCCTGGGCGTAGCCCTGGGCGACGTGGACAATGACGGGGACCTGGACCTGGTGAGCAGCAACGCCCGCAGCGAAACCATCAGCATCCGGCGCAACAATGGCCAGGGCTCCTTTAGCGGCACCCAGGAAATAATCATGCCCACCGGTCCGGGACAGATAAAGCTGGCCGATGTGGACAACGACCAGGACCTGGATATTATAATTCCCATTTGCCACTGCAGCTGGGGCGGTACCACGGGCGAGGTGGCGATTCAGCTCAACGACGGCACTGGGAACTTCACGGCGGCCCCGTCTATTCCGGTGCCCGGCCGCCTCTACTCGGTAAATACCGGCGACGTGGACAACGACGGCGACCTGGACCTGGTGCTGGCCAACTACAGCCGCGACAGTGTGTACGTGCGCCTCAACGACGGGCAGGCCCGCTTCTCGGGCAAACACGCCGTAGCGGTGGGCACTCAGCCTAAAACCCTGGTGCTGGGCGACGTGGACAACGACGGCGACCTGGACCTGGTGGTAGCCAACGTTTCTGATTCCTACACCGACCGACCCAACATCGTGAGCGTGCGCCTCAACAACGGGCTGGGCTTTTTCTCGGGCACGCAGAACGTGCCGGTGAGCGGCCGGCCCCAGAGCGTAACCCTCGGCGACGTGGACAACGACGGCGACCTGGACCTGGTAGCCTCTACCGAAGATTACCCCAACAAAGGCGTGTCTATTGGCCTCAACAACGGGCAGGGCGTGTTCAGCGCCAGCCAAACCGTAGCGGTGGGCCGCCAGCCGGAGGCCGTGCTCCTGGGTGATATAGACGCCGATGGCGACCTGGACCTGCTGACCAGCAACGTAACCAGCAAAACCACCAGCGTACGGCTCAACGATGGGCACGGCAACTTCGCGGCGGTGCAGGAAGTTCCTGTCGGCTCAGCCCCCTGGGAAATGGCCCTCGGTGATATTGACGCGGATGGGGACCTGGACCTGGTTTCCGTGGATGATCAGCTGAACAGCGGGTTCGTAAGAGTATTTCTGAACTCGCTGCCGGCTCCGGTTATCAGCAGCTTTACGCCCACTACCGGCGAGGCTGGCACGGTAGTAACCCTTACCGGGCGCTTCTTTACCGGAACCAGCCAGGTAACCTTTAACGGGGTACCGGCCAGCTTTACGGTGGTATCGGCTACTCAGCTAACGGCTACCGTGCCGGCTACGGCCACCTCGGGCGTTATCAAGGTGACTACCCCTTACGGCGTGGCCGTGAGTGCCGCGCCGTTCGTGCTGCCCGCCCCGGCCATTGCCTCGTTTACCCCAACGGCCGGCGGCCCGGGCCTGGTGGTTACCCTGCGGGGTAGCTATTTCACCGGCGCCACCGGCGTCAGCTTCGGGACGGTAGCGGCGGCCTCGTTCACGGTGGTGTCGGCTACGGAGGCCACGGCGGTAGTACCCGAAGGCGCCGCCACGGCTCCCATCCGCCTGACCTCGCCCAGCGGGACGGGCACCAGCGTCAGCCCGTTTACGGTACTGGCGGCGCCGGTAGCTACTACCTGGGTCCCCGGCCCGAACGCCTCGCACGTACCGGCCACCAGCCCCATTGAGGTGTCGTTTTCGCGGGCTATTTCGGCGGCTTCGGCCGGCAGCCTGCGCGTGTTCGGCAACCAGCGCCAAGGGCAGCGCACGGGCACGCTCACCGGCGGCGGCACGGCGGCGCTGCGCTTCGTGCCGGCCCAGCCCTTCGCCCCCGGCGAGCAAATCAGCGTGAGCCTGCCGCCCACTTTATTGGGCACAGAAGGGGGCCGGACGGTGAAGCGGGTGTTTCAGTTTCGGGCGGCTACCAGCGGCCCGGGCCGCGGCACCTTCGCCGGCCCCTCTGACCTGGCACACAAGCTGTTGGTCAACGCCCTGCGCCTGGGCGACATGGACGGCGACGGGGACCTGGATATAGTAACGAACAGCGGCTACAACCAACTGAGCGTTGCGCTCAACCAGGGCAATGGTAGGTTTGCTACCCCTGTCTACACCTCTAACCCGGTAGTAAGCGGCAGCCCGGTTCTGCAGCTCGGCGACTTCGACGGAGACGGGGACCTGGACGTAGCTACGTACTACAACTTTGGTACAGTGGCCATCCGGCTGAATGATGGCCGCGGCAACCTGAGCGGCGCCCAGAACGTGCCCGCCCCCGACTTTGGGGGCGGAGCCTACCGGGAAATTCCCCTGGAGGTTGGCGACGTTGACGCCGACGGCGACCTGGACCTCATCACCGGCTCTCCCAACCGGGGCAGCATCACGGCGTTGCTCAACGATGGCAAGGGCGTATTTAGCCCGGGCCCGCAGCAGCTCCTGACCGTGTACTTCACCATTTTCCGCTTGGGCGATGTGGACAACGATGGGGACCTGGACCTGGTGGCCATCCGGGAATCCGACGCCGACCCCGGCCGAAGGGTACTGAGCATTCTACTCAATGATGGCAACGGTCAGTTTACGGCGGCTGCCAACCTACCCCTGCCCACCGTACCCACCGGCCTGAAGCTGGCCGATATGGACCGGGACGGTACTCTCGACGCCGTGATTACCGACTTCGAGGACCTGCCCGGCGCCGACCATTGGGGCCTGACGGTGCTGCGCAACACGGGCGCGGCCCGGTTCACCGTGGGCCCCCGGCGGGCTCTGCCCGCCCCCAGCGCCGTGGCCGACGTGCTGGAGTTGGGCGACGTGGATGCGGACGGTGACATAGATGCCTTCACCTCGGGCCACGACTACCGCAACCCGGCGCAGTTTATCCGCCTGTTCCTCAACGATGGGCGCGGTGCTCTCAGTGCGGTTACGTCGTTGCCCACCACTGGCACGCCCGTCACCCTGCAGCTCGGCGACCTGGACGGGGACGGCGACCTGGACCTGGCTACGGACAACTTTTCGGACGGTAACTACGGCCTGGCCGTTCGTCTGAACAATCCTGGTGCGCCCCTGGCGGCCACCCCGGGCAGCCCGCTGCTGGCCGCCGTGGCGCTGTACCCTAACCCGGCGCACCAGCAGTTTACGCTTCAGCTGCCGGCAGGCCTGCTGCTGCGCCCGGGTACGCTTAGCCTGGTGAATAGCCTGGGCCAGGTGATGCATGCGCAGGCCCTGGCCGCCGCCCCGGCTGGCAGCCGTACCACTGTTCGCATCCCCGGCCTAGCGGCCGGGCTATACTTGGTTCGGCTGAGCGCGGAGGGTAGCCCGCAGGTCGTTGGGCATCTGATGATAGAGTGAGAAATACCCCGACCTACGTCGCCTAGGCCGATGAGCCGCCTTCACGGAGCCACAACCGAGCAGCATACCATGCTAGCCTGGTTGTGGCTCCGGGCCGTTGGGAGCAGCACCCTTGTGGGTGCTATAATCAGATTACCAGTAGTTCTCCTCCTGCTTTAGTGCCCCCCATAATCTTATCCGGGCGTTGGGGGGGGGCAGCTACAGTGGGGCAGAGCCCGCCATTATCCGTGTGCTACCCTGCTAGGGCCGCGCGCCCGCCACCTGGCCGTAAAACCGGTTGGCAAGGTAGGCCAGCACCACAAAGCCCAACCCCACGCCGCACACGCCCAGCCAGTGGAAATGGTCCCATGCCAGGCCGCCCACGAAGGAGCCCGTGGAGGCCCCGATAAAGCAGGCCGTCATGTACACCGTGTTCAGGCGGCTGCGGGCCTCGGGGCGCAGGGTGAAGATGCGGGTCTGGTTGGAAATGTGGGTCATCTGCTGCCCGATGTCCAGAATCACTACCCCCGCAATCAGCCCCAGCAGGTAGGTGCCGCCGAGGCCCAGCAGCAGATACGCCCCCAGAAACAGCAGAATCCCGAGGTTGAGGGCGTAGTCGGCCCCTTTCGTGTCGGCCGATTTACCGGCGAAGGAAGCGGCGAAGGCCCCGCTGGCCCCAATCAGGCCAAACAGCCCGGTTACTTCGCTGCCGTAGCGGTAGGCCGGGCTTTCCAGGAAAAACACCAGGGTAGTCCAGAAGGCGCTGAAGCCGGCAAACATGCAGGCGCCCACCAGGGCCGAGCGGCGCAGCACCGGCAGCTCGGTAGTAAGCGTACCCAACGACCTGAGCAAGCTGCCGTAGCTGCCGGTAAACTGGGGCTGATTGCGGGGCAGCATGCGGGCCAGAATACCGGTGAGCACCACCATCACGCCCGCGCCAACCCAAAACATGGTGCGCCAGCCAAACTGGGCGCCCACGTAGCCGCTAATAGTGCGCGACAACAGAATGCCAATCAGCAACCCGCTCATCACTTTGCCCACTACCCGCCCGCGCTCCTCGTCACTAGCCAGCGACGCGGCCATGGGAATCAGGAGCTGAGGCACCGCCGAGAAAAGGCCAATGAGCAGGCTGGCCGCTGCCAGCAGGGCAAACGTAGGGGCCACGGCCGCGCCCGCCATGCACGCGGCGGCGCACAAAAGCAGCACCAGGGTCAGGCTTTTTCGCTCGCGCTTGTCGCCCAGGGGCACCACAAACAGCAAACCCAGCGTGTAGCCCACCTGGGTGATGGTAGCCATCAGGCTTACCCGGCTTTCCGATAGGTTAAACGTGCGGCCAATTTCGGCCAGCAAAGGCTGGTTGTAGTAAATGTTGGCTACCACCAGCCCGCAGGTAATGGCCATCAGCCACACCAGGGCGGGGGCCAGGGGGAGAGGAGGGGGACTAGAACGGGTATCGTCCTGAGGCACGGGCCGGGTGTCGGCCGCTGCTAGGTGTGTCATGAGGCAAAAAACCGGCGGGCGCTGGCTGGCAGCCGCCTAAGTGGCCTCCGATAACAGGATTTCAGGCCGGAAGGTTGTCGTGCTGGCTCCGGGCCGCCGGCCGGGGGAGCAAAACCGAGGCCAGCCGAAGCGCCATGCGGGCCGCTTTTCGGGCCACGCCCGCACAATACGGGCGCTTATACAGGTCCGGCGTTACGCCTTGGTACTGCTTGAACAGCTTCGGAGAATAAGACGTGTTGGGGAAGCCCGCCCGGTAGCACACGTCGGCCACGGTTACCAGCAGACTGCGCCGCAGGCGCTTGGCTTCGGCCAGCCGCTCCTGAATAATGTACTCCACCGGCGTCTGGACCCGCGACGCCCACGAACTCTACTAGGCGCCCCGCGCCATTCAGGCCGGCCGCGTGTGGGTCAACTGCTACCCCGCCGACGCGCCGTTCGGCGGCTACAGGCCCTCGGGCTACGGCCGCGAAAACCACAGGATGATGCTCGCGCACTACCGCCAGAACAAGAACATGCTGATTTCCTACAGCCAGCAGAAGCTGAGTCTCTTCTAAGAGGGTAGCAAGCCGCTTTATCCTGTTAAGAAACAGTTTTTTCAGCGCAATAAAGCCCTCGCTTTGCTCAGGGGAGCAGCGGTAGGTAGCAAACGGGCCAGCGGGCTTTACTATTTCGGCTGCGAACAGGCTGGCATCAGGCAAATTGCGTAAAATAGTATCCGCTTATTCTATTCGCTATGAAACGAGCCGCTTTGCTTCTCATACTGGCTAGTGCAGCTTCGGTAGCTCAGGCCCAGCTTTTACCCGTTCCCGGTAGCCAAAACCCCGACTGGGTGCTGGAAAAGGCAGATGCCCCGAAGCCCAGCCCCTCCGTGCTACCGCTCAGTTCCAACCGAATGCCGAATGCCGCCCAGAAAAGTATTACCAGCAGCGGCAACCGCCACTACTGCTGGGATGCGCAGCAACAAGTGGCGTACGAGTGGGTGAGCCAGCCGGGCCAGGTGGCGCCCGACCAGCGCGTGACGGTGCACCAGCAGCGGACGGGCACGGCCTACGTCTATCGGCGGCGGGCCCGCTAGCCTAGTTCCGCTGGCTACTTAACTCGCCTGTTCCGGCTTTGCAGCTTCGGCCTTCGAGGGCCCTTCGCTTGATGGAAAAGGGGAATTCCACGTAGAAAAAGCAGCGCCGCTGGGCGATATTCCCGTCCTGGCTCCGCCGGTGCCCGGCTCTTTTGCCTAAAAAGAGCAAATAGCCACTGGTAAGTCCATCATCGGTGCCGTTACCGGCAAGATGGAAGGCCCCTTAAGCGGTAGCAAGCCGATTACGGAAATCTAATAGCGCTATCAATCCAATACAATAGCAAAAAAGCCCCGGCCAGAAGATGGGCGGGGCTTTTTGCGTAGAAAGCGAGCTTACGGCGGATAGCTAGTTGCTGATTTTTACCGGCAGGCCTTCGAGCTGCACGTAGCTCAGCTTCCAGGCGTTTTTCTTATTCTTCTTCCAGAGCAAAATGAAGTTGCCTTCGCCTTCGCCGCTGGGCTGGCCGGGGGCCTCGGGCAGCACTTCCGTAGAGAAGGTGCCCGCCTCGTAGGCCGTGTTGGCATCGGTGCCGGTGCTGGTGCCGTAAAGTTTCAGATCAGCAATAGTGCCGAGGGTAGCGCGCACCCATTTGTCCGACACTTCCGACTTGCCATTGAAGCGGGTAGCGCCCTGGGCGTACTGCACGTCGTCGGCCAGCAGCGTGTCGAGGGCGGCGGTGTTTTTGGCGTTCCAGGCCCCGATAAACTGCTGGTTGAGGCTTTTTACATCCACGGCGGCAGCGGCGGCATCATCGGGCTTGGGCGCCGAGCAGGAGGCCAGCAGAGCGGCACTCCCAAGCAGAAAACCAGAAAGAGGTTTCATGGGAACAGAGGTTAGGTGAGGGCTGAAAAAGAAGAGAGGATAGGCAGCAGAAAGCCCAGGCCCGGGGGCCTGGGCTTAGAAGCTAGAGCAAAAATAGGATTACCAGCTCTTGCGGCGCACTTCCGAGGTAGGATAGGCCGCGTCGCGGGCGCCGTAGTTGTTGTTCGGCAGGTAGGCCGAGCTCATGGACAGGGCGGCCGGAGCACCGGCCGGAGCACCAAAGCTGTTCATCATAACGGGGGCGGCAGCGGCGGCGGGCACGGCAGCGGCGGCCAGGGCCGTGTTGTTTGCCTTGGCCTTGGCAGCACCCTGGGCCAGGCCCGCGCGGTAGGCGGCCGCGCGGCGCTGCTCAGCCCGGCGGGCGGCGGCTACGCGGGCCGCTTCAGCCTTGCGCTTGTTGTCGGCATTCTTACCAATAACGTAGCCGAGGCCCGCGCCGGCCGCACCCCCCACGGCACCACCTACTACGCGGTTTTTCTTGTTGATGATGGCACCAGCGGCGGCACCACCCAAACCACCAATGACGGCCCCTTTGGCGTGGGAGCTAATCTTACGATCCTGCGCAAAGCTGGTAGCAATGGCGGAGAAGAACATTACCAGGGCGAGAAGCAGACTTACCTTTTTCATGGCGAAGAGAAGTTTAGGTTCGGTGGGCTGGTTGAGCAGTAGCCCTGCGCTCAGTTTTACAAGCACCATGCCAATACGGGCAAAAGTCGGGACAGGTTTAGCTCGGCAGTAGGGCGAAGGGAGGCCTCTGTTTTGGACAGGTGAAATGTTGAAAACATGGTGTTCCAGCCAATACGGGCAGTTTTTGCGTACAGCGCCTCATGGAAGAAAAATTTCTTTTTCAGGTCGATAAAAATTTTTCGCTGCCGGGTTTGGGCGTGCTGCTGTTGCCTGCATCCGGGGTGCCCGAGCTGCAGGAGTTAGCCCTGCACACGGCCCTCAGAGTCAGCCTGCGCTACCCCACCGGCCCCGCTGAAACCGCCCTTGCTACCGTGGAAGAAATAGCCCGCACCGAAATGCCCCTCATCCGGGGCCTGCTGCTGACGCAGGCGGGCGCTGCTTCAGGGCCTGCCGGCGCGCAGGTCTGGTGGACGGGGGCGGAGGTAGGCTGGGAAGAGCTGCTTTGAGGTGCGCCAGACCCATGCGCCAGGCGTAAGCCAAAACGGGTATCAGCCTGAGCGGGAGCAAAGAAGGAGGGGATGGTTTCCCGCCTTCTACCTGCTCTGGCCCAGCCAGCCGCCGGCCGCCAGCCAGTTCTGCAGGCGGTCGGTCCAGTTGTCTTGGGTGGTTTTGTTGTGCATGCCGAAGCCGTGGCCCCCCAGCGGATAAAGGTGCATCTCCACGGGTACCTTATGGTGCAGGCAGGCTTCGTAGAACGCCAGGCTGTTCTGCACTTTCACCACCTGGTCGTCTTGGGCGTGCACCAGGAAGGTAGGCGGCGTTTGGGCGGTCACCTGCAGCTCGTTGGAGTAGCGCTTGATTTGCTCACCCGCGGGCTTGTCACCCAGAAGATTCGTGCGGGAGCCGGCGTGCATGAGGCTATCCGACAAGCTAATCACCGGGTAAATCAGCATCAGAAAATCGGGGCGCACGGTGGTTTTGTCCTTCGTATCGCCGACGGGGGTAGTGAAGTGGGTACCCGTGGTAGCCGCCAGGTGCCCGCCGGCCGAAAAGCCCATCAGGCCCACCCGGCCCAGGTGCACCCCAAACTCGGCGGCCCGCTGCCGCACCAGCCGCAGGGCCTGCTGGGCATCCAGCAGCGGGGTAATGGATTTGTCGGTTTGGCTTGCGTCGAGGGGTAGGCGGTATTTCAGCACAAAGGCCGTAATGCCCATGTCGTTGAACCGCCTTGCTACGTCGTGGCCCTCGTGGTCCATGGCCAGCATTCCGTAGCCGCCGCCGGGGCAGATGATGACCGCCGTGCCGTTGGCTTTGGCCGCTTTATACACCGTGAGGGTGGGCTGTACTACCTGCGAAACGCGCGGGCTGCCGTCGGGCCTCCTTGTGACGGCTTCGGCCGTTGGGCTCGGCTTAGAGTTGGGCACCGCGCCCGCATATAATGGAATAACAGGGTGCGTTTGGGCCATCACCACAGAAGAAGTCAGGTTAAGGAGAAGGGAAAGCAGAAAGGCGCGCATTATAAGAACCACGGGAAGAGTGAGAGGTAGAAAGCAACTATTTACACCGTAAGTAAGCTAGCGGCGGCCTTCCTGAGGGCCGCTGACTGGCTCCAGGCCTGCAGGTGCTGAGCAACCGGGGCCGGCACTACCCGGGTGGTCCGCTGTTGCACATCGGTGTAGGCTTCCAGCAGCTTGCGGGTGTTGCGCAGAGGCGTGGCCGTTGGCAATAGCGGCAGCAACTCGTCCAGCACCTGGCCTACCGCATCGTCTAGCAGGGGACTGATGGCGCGGGCCTGGGCCAGGGCGTCGCTGAGGCGCTGCACCGGTGCAAACCCTACCGCCAGCAGCTTGCCCAGTATTCTGCCTAGCGCATCCGGCACTAGCCGGCCCGTATCAACGGAAGCCAGCAAAACCTCCAGCGCTACGGCCCGGCCTGCCGGGGTAGAATGCGTGAGCCCTAGCGCCAGCAGCAGGGTAGCCGGCTCGCTGAAGGCCGGTCCCGCCGCCAGAAGTGCGTGCAGCGCCGTTTGAATTACCTCCCGGGCCGTAGTATCCGAGTTATCCGTCCGGCAGCTCAACCGGATCAGGTGCCAGTACAGCGGGTCGGGGTTTTGTGGAAACAGGGAAAGCAAAAAAGGTAGCTCCAGCTGCAGGGAGAAAAGTGAGTACCAGCCAGTAGTGGACTTGGGCGGCTGCACGTAGTAGGAATACAGCAGCAAGGGGTTGGGCAGTCCCTGCGGCACCGGAGGAGTATGCACCAAAAGCTCCTGCCACGTATTCGTCACTTCGGGGTGCTGCTTGTTCCAGCTTTGCTTGTAAGTGTGCGTTTTCTGCTCGAAGTGCCACCCCGGAAGCCAGGGCTGAGCCACGCCGGGGTAGCTGGCCACGGCGGCCAGCGCCGGCAACTCCTGATAGGGCAAACGTGTGCGGGCCGCCACCACCCACAGCCACGGCAGGGACTCCGCCAGGGGCGGGGAGGAATCCGCAGCCGGTGTGCGTTTCAGAAACGGAATCAGCTTGCCCAGCCGTTCCGTTAGCTCGCGGGCTATGGGCTTGCCAGGGGATGGTGCCACCTGCAGGGGTAAGGCGGCGGGCTCAGGTTGGGGGGCCAGGTACCACTCGAGCAGGGCGCGTAGTTCCGGATGCTGCAGTTGCGGGAGCAGCAGGCGGGCAGCAGCGGCATCATCGGGGGCCGTGGCGGCGGTGCGGGTCAGGGCCAGGGCGAGGTCGGCGGCAGCAGGTTCTGCGCTGGCGGCCTGGTAGGCCAGCAGGCGCTGCACCAGCGCGGAGGGCGCCACCCAGTGCGGAGCGTGGCTTGGCGTACTGAGCAGGGGTAGGGCGGGACTGCCGGTGTGGAGGCGTTGCTCAAGCGCGGCCAGGCGGGCTTGCTCTACTAGCAGCAGCGGGTCGGGGGCGCTATACTGCTGGGGCTGCAGGTTGGCACGCGGCACGTTGCCCTGGGTAAAGCCCTGGTACCAGCTAATCAGCAGCGCAACAAGCAGCTCCCGGCGGCCCTGCCGAATTCCGCCGAACGAGTAGGTGCGGAAGTACTCCCGGATTTCGTCGTCGGTCTTGTTTTTAAGCTCCGAAGAGGCCGTCTGCACGATATACGGTCGCAGCTGTTGGGCGTAGTCGGCGGGGTAGTGGCCGCGCAGGCGCCCCAGGCCATCAAGCCACCGCTCCACCCTGACGGGGCTGTTGTGCTGTAGCAGCTCGCCGGTCAGAAACAGCAGTTCGTGCCAGTCACGCACCGGAGCAATAACCGTAGCCTCTGAAATATCGGGGGTGAAGCCGGTGGCCGGCGCGTAGGCGGCAGCCAGCGCCGTAGAGCTGCCGGGCGTGGGTGCGGTAGTCAGGTACGGTCCCAGCAGGGTGCGGGCAGCCGGCGTCAGCAGGTCGGTGTAGAGGCTAATAGTATCGGTGGTTTCCGCTGCCTCCGCGGCTGTCAGCAAGGGTTTCCGGGCCCCGAGAATGGTTTTGAGCAGCTTGGCGGCCCGCTCCTGTACGCTGGCATCGGCACTGGTAAGGGCCGTGGTGCTGAGCCGGCTCAGGGTTGGGGCCAGGGTAGGGTCCTGCTTAAGTAGTTTTTCCAGGCCATTGAACAGCGTGCGCAGGCCCGTTTTCAGGTCCTGGCGGGTAACCAGCGCATCGGCGTACAGCAGCAGGGCGGCGGCATCGAACGCCGGCTGCGTCCACAGCTCTTTCAGCTGATCAAGCGCAAAGTTAATGACCAGCGGCAGCGGGTGGGCCAGCAGATCAACTAGTTCGGTTTGCCGGGCCAGCCGCTCGGCGGGGGTAGGCTGCAGGGCCAGAAACAGGTTCTTGAACCACGTCAGCAGGGGCCGGCGGAAGTCGCGGCGCAGAGCCAGCAGGCAGCGGGTCAGCACCTCCGGGCGGTTCAGGTGACCCGAAGCAACCAACCGGGGCAGCAGAGTCAGCCAGTTAATCAATTCCCGGTCTTTCCCGCTGAAGGTGCTGTCAGAATCCACCAGACTGTCATAATCGAACAGCAGGAGCAGGTCGCGCTGCAGTAGGGTGGGGTCCTCTTGTAGCTGCTGCAGAATCTGCTGGTCGTAGCCGTCAATATCGGGTTTCTTATAGGTGTTGCGCAGCCAGTTATAGCGGGTCAGCTGGTGAGCTACCGATTGAGTGAACAACCACGGGTCGTGGGCCAGCAGGTTCCGGTCTTCCAGCTCCCGCAGCTGTTTGTAGGATAGAACAGCCCATTGGTTCGCGCGGGTAAGCCGCACCAGCCACTCCGCCAGCCACGCGGGCCGGGCCTGTTCCAGCACCGTCATAAACTGCTCCTGGTGCCCCTGCGGGTCGGGGCCCCGATCAGAAAGGTGCCAGGGCAGCGAGAAGCTGCGGGCCTGGGCCTCTTTGCGCGAGTAAGTAGCCAGGCCGGCAAAGAAGAGCATCATCTCCTGCTCCGGCGTGATAACCCGGCGGTACTCGCCCAGGCCTGACCGCCCATGCGTTTTCTCGTAGCGGTCCAGCTCCCGGAGCAGGCTTTTTGTTTTCTGGCGCACCGCCACAATGTCGGAGTTGCCCAGCGCCCCCAGGAAGGGCACCAGCTCCCGGCAGCTTTGGTGGCGGATAATGTGCTCGAAGGTTTCGGCAGTAGTCATAGAATAGCAGAGCCTACGCAGCCGCAGATAGGACCGCGTTTAAGCAGACAACGGGGGTAGGGAATTTAAGCGAATTGCATTTGAGCCGCCAGAATATGCTTGCAAGGGCCACGCTGGCCCTGGTGCTCACTAAACCAGGTGCAGGTGCATTGGGGCGGTTGCGCCCCACCTACCAGTACCGTGTGCCATACGCCCGTACCGCGCACTCGCGCCTCGGTGCGCCCGCCTTCGCCCACACCCACCAGCTGCAGGCCATCGGCGGCGGCCAGCAGGGCCCGCGCGTTTTTCAGGCGCGGGTTCAGGCTGAGGATGCGCTGGGTTTTGAAGGGTAGGCGGCGGTAGAAATACTGATTTTCGGCCAGGTCGAAGCCCAGCAGCCCCATGGCCGAAAGGCTGGCGCAGAGCTTGTCCACGGTGTTGGGGTCGAGGTTGTTTTCGAGGGCGAAGAGGGTAGGGTTGAAGGTTTCGTTGCCCCGAAACAGGTTATTGGCACCCGCAATCCACTCGGTGGGCAATTCTTCCATCAGGGCATCCAGCTGGTTGCCTTCCCCCGAAAAGCCCCGCCACACATCCGCCGACAAGGCCAGCACAAACTGTTGCCCGCCGCCCAGCTCCAGCACAAAGGCCGAGGCCTGCCCATCAGGAGTAGCGTACACGCGCAGGGCTTCGCACAAAGGCAGCAGCCCCTCCAGGAGCCGCAGTCGGTGGGCGCCGCCCACCCGCACCGCCCCCGCCGTCGCCACCGGCGAGAAGCTGGGCCGGGGGCCGCGCAGCACCAGAAAAACGTCGGTTTTGGCAGTGCCGGCGGGTAGGCCCTGCACCAGCTGCACGGCCTGCACGCGGGTGAGACGCATCTTTTCTTCCATCAGGGCCAGGTAGGCCTGCACGGCGGTCAGGCCTTTAATCCAGCGCTCCGGCAGGGCTACTTTGCGCTCCGTCACGCGGCCCTCGGCCCGCTCCAGTACTACCTCTTGCTCACCCACCGACAGCAGCACCGGCTCGGTGCGCGAAATGCGGGCCAGGGCATTCACCATGGGCTCGTTGAAATCGACGTTGGTAGTGCCGCTGCTCAGAAACTCCCCGTCCAGGGCTTCCGGCCCCAGGTCCAGGCGGGCGTACACGCCATTGCACGAGGAAAATGCTTCGAAGCGCAGCAGCCCGGCTCCGGCCGTTACGATGGGGTCGCGGAGGGCGGCGCTCTGCGGCACGAACCGCGAGGCCACCACTTTAGCTAACGTGCTTAGCCCGCGGGCGGCTAGCCAGGAGTTACGTAGCCGCCCCCAGAAAAAGCAGGAAGTACCGGATTCAGCGGCATCCTCGGCGAAGGCAGACAAAAGCAAGGCATTGCCTTCCGGACGGGCTTCCAGCGCAGAAGGACGGGCATAAGCATAAGCGAAATCAGACATACGAAGCGGGGTAAGTTGGTAGCCTCAAGTTCGGTAATCCGCATTAGTTATGCTAATAATTTTAGTATAAAATTAGGTTAATATTAGCCTGCTTATGCTATTGAATTTAGTAGTGTAATGGATCTGCGCAATATGCCCTGGAGAGCCTAGCTACCAAGCTATATTGCTGGCGGTAAGGTAACTAAAGATGCTATTGGCGGCCGTAAGCCAGTTGTTACCAAACGAAAAGCCCCCGTGAAACCGATAGCTCAGATTAAGGAGTGTCGGTTTCACAGGGGCTTCCGGTTGCCTCCGGCAAATGGGTGGAGCGGCCAGAGTAGCCTAGGCCGGGCTGGGGGCGGGAGAGTGGTTGCCTTCGCCGGGGCCTTCTTCTTTGGGGCCGCCGTGTTCTTCATCGGGCTTATAGTTGGCTTCGAGCTCGGCCAGCTTCTCTTTGCCGTAAGCAAAGCGGGTGATGAGCACGTAGAGCACCGGCACAATAAAGATGGCCAGCAGCGTAGCCGAAAGCATGCCGCCGAGCACCGTCCAGCCGATGGTCTGGCGGCTTTGGGCGCCGGCCCCGGAGGCAAACACCAGCGGCAGCACGCCCAGGATAAAGGCCAGCGAGGTCATCACAATGGGGCGCAGACGCAGGCGCACGGCTTCCAGGGTAGCATCTACCAGGGGCATGCCTTTGTCCACCCGCTCTTTGGCAAATTCGATAATCAGAATGGCGTTTTTGGCCGACAAACCGATCAGCGTGATCAGCCCGATCTGGGCATAGACGTTGTTGGTGAGCTTGGGCAGGAAGGTAAGCGCCAGAATAGCCCCGAAGGCCCCCACCGGCACGGCCAGCAGTACGGAGAACGGCACCGACCAGCTTTCATACAAGGCCGCCAGAAACAGGAACACAAAGGCCAAAGACAGGGCGAAGATGTACACCGTCTGGCCGCCGGCCAGCAGCTCTTCCCGCGTCAGGCCCGAAAACTCGAAGCCGTAGCCCTGGGGCAGGCTCTGGGCAGCCGTTTCCTGCAGGGCCTTAATGGCGTCGCCGGAAGAGTAGCCGGGGGCCGCGTTGCCGTTGATTTCGGCGGAGCGGAACAGGTTGTAGTGCGAAATCAGGGGAGCTGACTCGGTGCGCTGGTAGCTGGTGAGCGTACTCAGGGGCACCATGCCGCCCGAGGAGTTGCGCACGTAGTACTGCCCCAGGTTGCTGATGTTGGTGCGGTACATGCTGTCGGCCTGGGTTACCACCCGAAAGTTGCGGCCGTACACCGTGAAGTCGTTCACGTAGGCCGAGCCCAGATAGGTGCGCAGGGCCGTGCCCACATCGGCAATGGATACCCCCAGTTTCTTGGCTTTCTCGCGGTCAATGGTAAGCTGGTAGCCGGGCGTATTGGCCGTGAAGAAGGAGAAGGGAGCCGCAATTTCGGGGCGCTTGCGCAGGGCCCCCAGGAAGTTCTGGAGCTGGGCATCGAAGTTCTTGATGTCGCCGCCCGCCTCGCGCTCCTGCAGAATAAACGAGAAGCCGCCCGTGTTACCCAGGCCCGGAATAGCGGGCGGCGAAATCACAACGATATTGGCTTCCTTCAGATGGCTTAGGCGCTGCTGAATGGTGGCAATCAGGCCCTGAAGCTGCAGCTCTTTGTCCTTGCGCTCTTCCCAGGGCTGGAGCTGGCAGAACACCGTGCCACTGTTTGATTTGGAAGAGAAGTTTACCGCGTTCAGACCACCCAGACCCGCGTAGTGCCGGATGCCCTTGATCTGGCTTAGCTCCTTCATAATGGCATTCAGGGTGCTTACCGTGCGTTCCGTGGCGGCGGCTTCGGGCAGGTTGAAGGTAATGATGACCCGGCCCTCGTCCTCGGTCGGGATAAAGCCGCCGGGCTTTTTAGCGAACAGCAGGCCCGTACCAGCCACAATGCACACCAGAATGACCACCACGAAGCGGGAGTGATTGATGCCGCGCTGTACGCCGTTGCCGTACTTGCGGGTCACCTTATCAAACCAGGTGTTGAACTTGTAGAACAGGCGGTCAACGCCCCGGGAGTTTTCGTCGCGCTTGTGGGGCTTGAGCAGCAGCACGCACAGGGCCGGCGTGAGCGAGAGAGCCACAAAGGCCGAAATCAGCACCGAAATGGCAATGGTAATGGCAAACTGCTGGTATAAGCGGCCCGTGATGCCCGGAATAAAGCCCACCGGCACGAACACCGCCGCCAGAATAAGAGCAATGGCAATAACCGGCGCCGAAATTTCGCGCATGGCCGCCAGGGTGGCGTCCAGGGGGCTCATGCCCCGCTCGTTCATGTTGTGCTCTACGGCCTCCACCACCACAATGGCGTCATCGACCACAATACCAATGGCCAGCACGAAGCCGAACATGGTGAGCGTATTGATGGTGAAGCCCAGCGGAATAAACAGGATGAACGTGCCGATGATGGACACCGGAATAGCCAGCACCGGAATCAGGGTGGAGCGCCAGCTCTGCAGGAACAGGTACACCACCACAATTACCAGAATCAGGGCTTCTACCAGCGTGTGCAGCACCTCTTCAATCGACACTTTCACCACGGAAGCAGCCTCGAACGGCACCACGTAATCGAGGTCGGCGGGGAACTGCTTTTTCAGCTGGGTCATGGTGCCCAGCACGTTTTCGTAGGTTTCCAGGGCGTTGGCGCCCGGGGCCTGGTACACCAGCAGGTAGGCGGCGCGCTTGCCGTCCACGTAGGAGTTGTTGGCGTAATTAAACTTGCCCAGCTCCAGGCGGGCCACATCCTTGAGGTACACCACCGAGCCATCGTCGGGGCGGGTTTTCACCACAATATCCCCAAACTCGTCGGTGGTGGTCAGGCGGCCCTTCACGAACACAATGTACTCGAACGTCTGGCCGCGCTGGGAGGGCGGCGCCCCAATGGAGCCGGCCGCAATCTGGGCGTTCTGCTCCTGAATGGCCGCCGTTACTTCCTGGGCCGTTACGCCCAGCTGGGAAAGCCGGTCAGGGTTCAGCCACACGCGCATGGAGAAGTCATCGGCCCGCGACACGATGTCGCCTACCCCCTTGGTACGCAGCAAAGCGTCCTTGATGAACACGTTGGCGTAGTTATCGAGGAAGGTGCTGTTGTGCGAGCCGTTGGGGGCGTACAGGGCCACCAGCATCAGAATGCTGGGGTTGCGCTTGCGCACCACCAGGCCCAGGCGCTGTACCTCCTGGGGCAGGGTAGGCTGGGCAATGCCCACGCGGTTCTGTACGTCCAAGGCGGCAATGTTGATGTCGGTGCCCACTTCGAAGTTCACCGTCATGCTCATCTGCCCGTTGCTGGTGCTGTTGCTTTGCAGGTAGGTCATGCCGGGCGTGCCGTTCACCTGCACTTCCACGGGCGTAGCTACCGTCTGCTCCACCGTTTGGGCATCGGCCCCGGTGTAAGTGCCGCTCACCGACACCGTGGGCGGCGTGATTTCCGGATACTGCCCCACGGGCAGATTCAGGATGGCCAGCACCCCCACCAGCACAATCACCAGGGAGGTGACAATGGCCGTGACGGGGCGCCGGATAAAGGTTTCTGCAATCATATCAGAAGGAATAGATGCGCTGCTGGGAGAAAAGCTGTGCTAGCTGCCCTCCTCGGAAAGGAGGGGCTGGGGTGGTTGATTTTCAGATTCAAAAACTAGAGCTAGTTATTGTGTAGGCGCTTCGGTCAACCACCCCCAATCCCTCCTTTTCCGAGGAGAGCAGCTAGCATAGCTCTACATTTTAGGTCACTTGGCGCCACCCGCGGCCGGGGCTCCTGCGCCGCCCTGGGCCTGGGCGGGCGGGCCGGTTTGAATCTGGCCGCCGTCGCGCAGGCGCTGCAGGCCTTCGGTTACTACCTGGTCGCCGGACTTGATGCCTTCCATAACGACGATCTGGTCGCGTAGGCGCGGGCCCAGCTGCACTTTGCGCTGGTAGGCTTTGCTGCTGTCGCCGGCCACGAACACGAAGTTTTCGCCCATCTGCTCTACCACTGCTTTGTAAGGAATGACGATGCGGCGGCCCGACTGCCGGTTGAGCACGCGCAGCACCGTGCTCATGCCATCCTTGAGTTGGCGCTGGGGGTTGCTGAACTGCACCCGAATCCGGACGGTACCGGTCTGTTGGTTTACGCCCCGGTCGATGGCCAGAATTTTGCCCGGCTGCTCATAGCGGGTGCCATCGGGCAGCACCAGCCGGAAGGTGGAGTCGGAAGCCCCGCCGCCCTGGCGCTGCAGGTCGTTGAAGCGCGTGAGGTCCGATTCCGTCACCACGAAATCAACCCCCATCGGGTCCTCGCCGCCAATGGTGTTGAGCAAGGTAGAGCCCGGGCTGACCTGGGAGCCCAGCCGCACCTGCGAAATACCAATGCGGCCCGTGAAGGGCGCCTTGATCAGGGAGTAGTCGAGGTCGGTGCGGGCGGCCGATACGCCAGCCTGGGCCTCGGCAATCTGCGCCTGGGCCGTGGCGTAGGCCGTGCGGGCGTTGTCCACTAGTTGGCGGGCCACGGCATCCTGCTCCAGCAGCCGCTCGTAGCGGTTCAGGTTTACGCGGGCGTTCTGGGCCGTGGCCTGGGTGCTGCGCAGGGCAGCCTGGGCCTGCTGGTAGGCGGCCTGGTACTTGCGGCGGTCTATTTCGTAGAGGGTTTTGCCTTTCTGCACCACGTCGCCTTCCTTAAAGAAGATGCCCGTGATAAAGCCCGCTACCTGGCTGCGCAGCTCCACGTTGTTGATGGCGACTACCGTGGCCGGGTACTCATCGTAGTACACCGCATCGGTTTCGCGGGCGGCTACCAGGGTCACGGGCGTGGCCGGCGGCGGACCGGCGGGCTTTTCGGCCTCTTTGTTGCCGCAGCCGGCCAAAGCCAGCAGGCCCGCAGCGTAAGACAAGGCAAGAACTGTGTTTTTCATATGGGGTAAGCAGGAGCGGCGGAAAGGATGCGTTGCTTGGGGGTAGGGGGTGTCAGGGTAGGAGGGCGTGAAGGTGTGAAGGTGTGGGGGTGCGAGGTGTGAGGGTAGGAGGGTAGGAGGGTAGGAGGGTAGGAGGGCTTTGTCATCAGAAGCTATACCCTCAAGCCCTCCTACCCTCCTACCCTCCTACCCTTACACCTCGCACCCCCACCCCCTCATGCCCTAAAACCCGGTTGGCAGATTGCCTTGGGCGCGCAGCAAATCCACTTTGCTGCTGAGCACCTGAAACAGGGCGCTGTAGTAGTTGAGCTGGGCCGTGCGCAGCGTAGTCTGAGCCACAATCACGTCGAGGTAGGTTTTGATGCCCTCCCGGTACTGCAGGTCCACCACGGAGTACACTTCCTTGGACAAAGCCAGGTTGCGCTGCCCGATGAGGTAGTCGGCGTAGTAGCCTTTGTAGCTGGCCAGGGCCTGCTCAAACTCGGTATTGATGCGGTTGCGGGTAGCCAGAATATCCTGGTCGAGGCGCTGGTCGGTGAGCCGTTCGCGGCGCAGGTTCTGGAGGCGGCGCAGGCCCTGAAAAATGGGCAGGCTCAGCTGCAGCCCCGCGTAGGAGTTGGGTAGGCGCTGGTTGTAGAGCGTGCTGATTTCGTTGCTCAGAAAAGCCGCGTTGTAGTTACCAAACGCCGACAAGGACGGCAGGAACCCCCAGCGGTAGTAGCTGATCTGGGCGGCCTGCAGGGCTTTCTGGGTTTGCAGCTGCTGCAGCTCAATGCGGTTGGCGGGGTCCAGGGCCACGGCCGTGTCCACGGCCGCATCCTGCATCAGCCGCAGGGTATCGTACTGCAGGGTCAGGGGCTGCTGCCCGCTCAGGCCCATCAGCTCCCGCAGGTACGCCGATTTCGCCTTGATGGCCTCCTGGGCCTGCTTGCGCGCCGCCACGGAGTTATTGAGCAGAATCTCAGCCTGCTTGTAATCGGTTTTATCCACAATGCCGGCTTCGTAGCGGGCGCGGGCATCCTTGAGGCTGCGCTGCAGGCGCACGATGTCTTCGCCCAGCACGTCCAGCTGGCGCTGGGAAAGCAGCACGTCGTAAAAGGCCTTGCTCACGTCGGTTACCACATCAATGCGCACGCCTACCGTGTTCTGCTGATAGAACTGCCTGGAGGGGCGGGCTGTGCGCAGGGCCAGGCGCACATCGTTGTTGTAGAGGGCCTGGGTGGCGGCCAGCCCCACGGTAGAGGTGTTTCTCAGGCCAATCTGGCGAGGCACGTTCACGCCTTCCGCGTTGGGAAACACCGTGTAAGGCAACTGGAAGTAGTGCTGCCCCGTGGCGTTGAGGCCCACCTGGGGCAGCCAGCCGGCCAGCCCAATGCGAATGGTGGCCTCGTTGGTTTCCTCATCGAGGCGGGCCTGCCGGAGCACCGGCTGGTTTTGCAGGGCGTATTGCAGGCACTGCTCCAGCGTGAGGGCGCTGGGCGGGGGCGGAGGGGAGGTGGGCTGCGCCTGCAGCCAGGCCGGGGCAAGCATAAACAGCCCAAGCAGCAAGCGGAGCGCCCGTTTCGTTTGTTTCATATTCGGGGTAAAGCAGCTACTACACCACGTAGCCAACGCACGGTAGGCGACTAATGGCAGCCGCCCGGAATCCAAACCATCAGGCGCAAGGACACGGCCTTTCGCCGCACCGCTGCCTGCCATCAGGGGGTATTCGGTGGGAAAATGAAAAGGGTTCTGAAATTCAGCGTAGTACTCATCCAAGATTATCCAAGATGAATAACAGCATGGTTTCAGGATTACAAGGCTGATAAACCGGGGTAGGACCGAAAGGTTATGCGGTCCGCAGAAATAAAATGTACCTCAACAGGTAGCACAGGGCACGTAGCGCCCAGCTACGCCGCGGGCGGTTTGGGCAGCAATAGGTAGCAGAACAGGCCCTAACGCCGAGCTGGAACAAGCCCGGCCGGCGGGCCTATTCCAGCTCGGTTACTGTCACCAGCACATCGGTGTTGCGGCCGTGGTCGTCGGCGCAGGAAACTTTCAGCGGACCGGGCGCCGGCCGGAAAAAGACCCGCTCCGTGGCCGCCGCCGTGCGCAGAAACCGGTCGTTGACGTACCAGTGCACCTGGCGCACCTCGTTGCCCGTGGTGCAACTGAGCAGCAGCTGTTGCTGCTCGTGGCGGTTGAGCACGTATTCGGTGTTGGGGGTAGGGGAAGTGATGGTGGGGGCCCGCTCCGCGCCCCCGCTTACCCGCTGGCATTGGGGGTTGTGCGGGGGCAGGCGGCGGTACGGGATACCCTGGGCCTCCTTAAAGGCCGCTACCTCGGGCAGCAGGTTCGGGAACAGCTCCCGCCGGTACCCCGCCGCCGGCGCGCAGGCCCGGCAATAGGCGCTGCTGCCATCGGCTGCTACCAGCACCTCGCGCTGGTGCTGGCACCGCTGCCCGTTGCTGACGCCTGGCAGGAAATAGTCGATAACCTGATCCGGACAGTTCTCGCCCGGCACCCGGCCCGATTCGGCGCACACCAGCCGGAAATCCAGCGCGGCCGGAGGCGTAAACCAGTTGTTGGGCGAGTTGTAGGCCAAGGCGTTGAACAGGTCGAACAGCAGGGGGGTAGCCACATCGGCGCCCGTGAGGGCGGGGCTGCCCTGGCCGCTGAAGTTGCCCACCCACACCCCAATGGTGTACTGCCGGTTGTAGCCAATGCTCCAGGCGTCGCGGCGGCCGTAGCTGGTGCCGGTCTTCCAGGCCACTTTGGGCAGCCGCATGCTGCTGGCCGCGCCCAGGGGCAAATCTGGGCGGGTAAGCTGGGCCAGGATGTCGGTGGTGAGGAAGGCGGCGGCGGGGGAAATAAGTTGGGCCTCACCCCCCGGCCCCCTCTCCTTCAGAGAGGGGGAGCCCGACGATTTGGTTCTGCTACTCGCGCCTAGCTCTTCCTCTTTGAAGGGGAGGGGGCCGGGGGGTGAGGTAAACTGCAGCGGACTATACTGCCCGCCCTCGGCCAGGGTCACGTACAGGTTGGTCAGCTCTTCCAGGCTCGCCCCGCAGCCGCCCAGAATGCTGCTCAGGCCCAGGCGGGCCCGGTTACGGGTAATGTTTCGGAAGCCCGCCTGGCGGAGTTTGTCGGTGAAGGCGGGCACGCCCAGTTGGTTGAGCACGCGCACGGCCGGAATATTGAGCGAATAGGCCAAGGCGCGTTCCAGCGTTACCTCGCCGTTGCAGCGCTTATCGAAGTTTTCGGGCCGGTAGCCCTGGAAGTTGGTGGGCACATCGGGCAGCAGCAGCTTGGGCGTAACCAGGCCCCGGTCCATAGCCAGGGCGTACAGAAACGGCTTGAGCGTGCTACCTGGCGAGCGGACGGCCACTACCCCATCGTTCTGGCCCTGGCTGCCAAAGTCGCGAAAATCGGCCGAGCCCACGTAGGCCTCCACCTGCCGGGTACGGTTATTCACCACCAGCACGGCGGCCTGGCTGATGCCCAATTCCCGGAGGCGGCGCACGTAGCCCAGCGTCAGGTCCTCGGCCCGGGCCTGCTTGCTGCGCTGCAAGCTGCTCCGGATGATGGCCTGGCCCGGGAACTGCCGCACCAGCCGCCGCGAAAGGTGGGGAGCCAGGGTGGGGGCCGGGTGGCGCTGCACGTCCAAGGGCTCCAGCAGGGCGTCGGCTACCTCTTCTTTCGGAAATAACCCGGCCTCGCCGAACCGCTTCAGCCACCGGTTGCGCTCCTGTAGCACGGCCGCGTTGTTCTTGCCCAGCACCAGGCCCCTGGGCCGGTTCGGGATGATAGCCAGCGTGACGGTCTGGGCCAGGGAGAGGTAGTCGGGCGTTTGCTGGAAGTAGAGCAGGGCGGCCGATTTCACGCCCTCCATGTTGCCGCCGTAAGGCACCAGGTTCAGATAAAGCTGCAAAATCTCGTCCTTGCTGTAATGCAGCTCCAGTTGGGTAGCGCGCAGCATTTCCAGTAGCTTGTTGCCGAAGGTGCGCTCCTTGGGTTCCAGCAGCCGCGCCACCTGCATGGTAATGGTGCTGGCCCCCGTGGTGCGGCCCGTGCCAAACAGGTTGCGGGCGGCGGCCTGCACCAGTGCCACCGGGTTCACCCCAAAGTGCCACCGAAACCACCGGTCTTCCTTTTCCAGAATGGCTTTGCGCAGCACCGGCGTAATCTCGCGCAGCTCGGTTTTCATCCGCCACTTCTGGGTGGGGTTGAGGTAGGCATGCAGCACCGAGCCATCGGCGGCCAGCACAATGGGCGAGTACCGGGGGGTAGGCGGCAGCGGGAAAAGCAGGTCGAGGCCCCCGGCCAACGCCAGGAACGCCACTACCCCCAGAAGAACCTTAAAAGCGCGTTTCATGCTACCCCTAACCCACGGCATTCAGCCATGGATTAGGGGTAGCAAGATAGAAAGCTGGCAGCGGTAGTGGTGCTTTTATCTGGGCGGCTCGGGTACTTCTACCTCCAGCTCAAAGTCGCGCTTGGGTGGGGCTTCGTTGTTGGCCGTGTTGCGGTAGAGGAAACGCAGCGTGGTTTTGCCGGGGTTTAGGGCCTGAAACTGAAAGGTCACATCTTCCTCGCCGCCCGCTTTAGCTTTCTTTCTCGGCTTCTTGGTGGGCGGGGTGGCCGCGGGCGGAATCAGTTGGATGACGCCGTTGGCAATGGGCATCACTTCCCACTGGTACTTCGAGCCGCCCGTGTTATCAAGCCGAATAGCGAGCTGGTCGCCTTTGTTTACTTTCACGCGGCTGCGGTTGCCGTACTCCGTGATGTTCACGTTTTTGGCTACGCCCGGCTTATCAATCGTCACAAAAACCCGGAAAAAATCGCCCAGCGGGGAAAAGCCCGTACCCGGTTGCGCCGACACCAGCGCCAGGTCGAGGCCCCCGGTGCCGGTTGCCTGAAAGTGAATTTCGAAGGTAGCCGGCGCCCCCGGTACGCCGCTGCTCAACCCCGGCAGGCTGTGGACCTGCGTCACGGTCAGTTGCCCCGGATACGTTTGGGTCAGGCGCCAGCCAAAGCGCGGTGAAACGGTCGGTAGCCGGATAACCAGCTGGTCGCCCACGTTCAACTGCACCTGCTTGCCATTGTCGGTGGCCGTGAGCGTGACGATGTCGGCCTGCGCAGGGGTAGGAAAAAGAAGGACTACGCACACCAGGAGCAGGGCGGTAGCCAGGCGCAGAAACAGAGAGAAGCACAGGGTAGGTTTCATGGAGCGGCGCCAGAAATAGAGTTCATCAACAGCAGCGCAGCCGGCCACTTAGGAAGCGCCGGCTGCGGTAGAAATTCTACGAATGCACAAGTAAAAGGCTGCAGTTGAGCTTGCTGAGCGAAGTTGCCTGGGATGCTACCCCCCCCCTCGCTTACTGAACCTGCTTCTCGCGGTAACTGCGCACCCGCAGCGTATCGAAGCGCTGCTGCAGATCCTCGGTGCTGACGAAGAATGCGGGGTTCAGGTCAGCGTCGCGCAGGGAATCGAGTAGGGCTTTGGCCGGCTCATATTGCCGTTGATTGATGAGAGCGTCAGCCCGGCGCAGGGTTTGTTGGCCCCGGGCCGCCGCTTCGGGGCTGTCTGCTTCCCGCGTTACGCGGCCCTGGCCATCGGTGCGGAAATAGAAGTAGTAGCCCATCCACAGAATCATGCCGATGAACATAACCAGGATGGAAATCAGAATAAGGCGGAAGTTGATTATGATAAAAAGTGAGGATGTAGTGTGAAAAAGAACGTCATGCTGAGCTGGTCGAAGCATCTCTACCTCTGGCTACCCCAATTGTGAGGACGGAGCGGTAGAGATGCTTCGACTAGCTCAGCATGACACTAACTTTTGTTATGCATCGAAAACTACCGCACCCGCACTATGCCGCTACCAGCGTAGCTGTGGTACTCGGCGTTGTACATGGCGTCGGCGCTGACGGGACCGAGCTTGAAGGTGCCTTTGCTCACGGCGCGGCAGAGGTAGTAGAACGACTTGGGCGCGGTGGTAACGGTAGTGAACAGGTTAATCCGGTCGTCGCGCACGTCGAGGTAGTCAGGCTGGGCGGCGTCGGTGGCCCAGGTCAGGTCACGCACGGCCCCGATGCGCGGGTTCTCAATTTCCAGGCCGGCGGGCAGTAGGTCCGTAATAGCCACGTTCTTTACCTCACCCGCCGTTTCCGCTGATTGAATAGTGATTTTAACCACTACCAGGTCATTTTGCCTAAAAGAGGTAGAGCCCACCGAGTTGCCGTTGCGGTCCAGGAACTGGCGGCGCACTTGCAGGTAGGCGTCTTCCTCGCGCACCTGGCCGGTGGGCGAAATGCCTTCGGTTTCCCAGAAGTAGTAGAGGCTGCCCTTGCCGCTGGTGCGCAGCTGCAGCTGGCGGTTGGCCACGTTGCTTACCGTGAGGTCTTTGCCTGAGAAGTTTCCGATGGCCTTACCGTCGGCCAGCAGGCTAGCTACCACGGTGCTACCGGCGTTTTTCTTCGCCAGCTTGCCGAGGGCCAGCAGTGCAAATGACCGTTCCTGCGTGTTGAGCCAGCCGGCTTGCTTTACCTGGCGGCTGAGCTGACGGGCTAGGGTGTTTATCTGCGGATTGGCGGGGTCGGCGGCGAGCAGGGCGTTGAGCACCAGGGCTTCGTCGCGGATGGGAGAGGAGAAGGCCCCATCGAGCTGGCGGCCGGCGATGCTGGGCGCGGCCCCGAAACGGGTGGGTACCGTGCTCTGGTAGCCGCGCTGGTTACCGCTCAGGGCGAAGGCCGCCGCCAGTAGGTAGCGCGAATCTTCGGCCAGCTGGGGGCGGTTTGCTTTGTAGTAGTTGAGGCCTACGGCATCGGGGCGGCCGGCCAGGGCCAGCACGTAGAGGGAGTAGGCTACCTCCTTCTTGGCCAGCGTGAGGGGGCGGATCACGCCGCCGGTCTGGATGATGTTGTAGGTGTCGGTTTCGCGCTTGCGCACCCGGGCCTGCAGGTAGCGCAGTACCCTATCGAGCACGTTCTTGTTCACGTCGAAGCCGGCTTGCTGGGCTTCCAGCAGGAAGTGAGCGGCGTAGGTGGTGGCCCACCAGTTATCGTAGTCGCCGCCGGGCCAGTAGCTGAGGGAGCCGTTGTACATCTGCTGGGCTTCCACCTTCCGGACGGCTTCCTGCACGTGGTAGTTGGGGTTGAACAGGCCCGCCTTACCGGTTTTGCCGGTTTTCTGGCCTAGCGTGGCGGCTAAGTCGCCGTAGTATAGCTGCGGGAAAGCGGCCGACACGGTTTGCTCCAGGCAGCCGTAGGGGTATTGCAGCAGGTAGCGCAGGTCCTTGGCAAACTCCGTCATGGGGGAGCGGCTCACCACCAGCTGGCTCCGCAGCGACGAAGGCAGGAAGTCGGTTTTCAGGTTCAGCTGCTGGGCTGCGCCGCCCGTCACCACGCCCGCTCCCGTGCGCTTCTGCAGTGGTGAAGCAGGACGGACGGGTATCTCGATGGTTTCGGTGAAAAATTGGTAAGGATCAGAAGATACCTTCGACTTCTTAGGCTGCGGAGCTCCTATTTGTCTAACCCGAGCATTCATGCTTATTCGAGAATTTCCAATGTGTGTTGCTGCTACTCGAAAAACAACACGTTGCTCTCTATCAGGCGCTAAGTCAATTCGAAGGCCATGCAATTCTTCCTCATATATACCTCTATCACTCTTGTTAGGGTCTAGGTCGTCTTTAGTCTGAACCCGAATCAGAGGATCTTCAGAAGAATGTATGGACGTGGATATTCTTACGCCACCTATTATTCGATACTTCGTCGTGTTTGTCAGCGTTACGGGCACGTCAATTGTGTCGCCGGGGCTGAGGAAGCGGGGGAGAGCGGTGCTGATGACTACTGGGTCAGCGACACGCATGGTGTGCTCAGCGGAACCGAAGGCGTCGTTCTTGTAGGCCACGGCCATGATGCGCACGGCGCCGCTGAACTGGGGCACTTGCAGCTTGTAGCGCACCTTGCCGCTGGCATCGGCGGTGAGCACGCCGCTCCATTTGGCGAGCAGCTTCACGCGGCGGTTGGGCACGGGCGTGGTGCGACGCGAGAGGTCGTAACCGTCGCCGCCGGTGCTGCTGGTCCCTAGTTCGGGCAGCAGAAAGGGGTAGACGTCGTAGGCCTGTACTTCCAGGGCGCGCTTCTGGTAAAAGTAGCCGTAGGGGTCGGGCGTGCGGTAGTCCTTCATCTGCAGGATGCCCTCGTCCACCATAGCCAGCGTCACCTGGGCGCCGGGGGCGGTGGTAACTTCAATGGTCTGGGCAGTTTGGGAGCGGCTTTGGGCAGAGGCTTTGATGGCCACTTGCAGCTTGGCGCCGGGCTTTTCTACCGTGAGCGGCACGAAGCCGCGGGCCACCGTGAGGGGCAGACGGTTGTCCTTGATTTCGCGGATGGCGGTGGCTGTCACGTACACGTTGGGCACGTGGCCGGTGCGAATGGGAATGCTCACGCGGGCCGACTTCTCGTCGGTGTTCACGTAGAAGTGGTCCAGCACCCGGTCCCGCTCCACCGTCACGAGCACGCGACCGGGGAAGGGCGTTTTCAGCAGGAGGTTAGCCGTTTCGCCGGGCTCGTACTTGGGCTTGTCGGCTTCAATGGTCACCTCACCTTCGTTGTTTACCTCGAAGGAGTTGCTCTGGGTGTCGCCGTAGCCGTAGGCGTACACCTGCCGGGCCACGTAGGTGACGGCCCCAGGCCGGGACACGCGGATTTCGTATTCGCCGGAGTAGGTGGGCGAGAAGCCCAGGTGGGCCTCGGCATTGCTGCCGCCGTACACCGGAATGGTGCGGTTTAGCACTACCTGTTCCCGCTTCTGCGAGTTGTACACGTAGCGGCCGCCCTGACGCTCAATCACCGTTTCCCAGAGCAGGCGCACAATGCGCACCTGGGCCTGAGCCTGGGTGGGCTTGCCAGCTGGGGTAAGGGCCACCAGCTGCACGGCCAGGGGCTTGCCGGTGCTCACCAACTCATTGGGGCTGCTAATGCCGAACAACACGGGTTGAGTTTGCACTTCAAAGGTAGCCAGCCGGTTCACGGGGCGGCCGGTTTCATCGAACACCGTTGTGAAGGCCGCGCCTTCCAGAGTACCGAGGTCGGTGTAATCGGGCACCTCGTACGTGGCCGTGCCGCGGCCGGCGGCATCCGTAGTGCCTTCGCGGGTGGTTTTCTCGAAGCGGTCGGAAATGGGCGTCGATTCCTGGTAGCCGTAGCCGCCGCGCCGCCGCTCGCCGCTATTAATGGCGAAGGTGTACTGCTCAAAGCCTTTGGGATTGAAGGCTTTTTCTTTCAAGGAAAACTCTACTTCAAACTTGCGGTCGGCGGCCGGCGGGCCGAACAGGTTCTGGGCCGTAATCTGGGCTGCAACGGCCTGACCGGGCTTCACTACAGCCCTGGAGGCTTTCACCGTTACCTTCATGCGGTCCGGAATAAATTCCTCCACCGAAATCTGACGCGAGGCTAGCAGCACGTCGTTACCGGTCAGTACTTCCATCGTGTAGAGGCCCGTCATCACGGCGGGGGGTAGCAGGAAACGCGCTTCGAAGGAGCCGGCTGCATTCAGGGTTTTCTGCAGACCGGCGTACTCCTTGCCGGTGGGCAGCAGCAGCCTGATTTTCACTGGCAAACCTTTGGGCGGCGCCTGCCAATCCTCGGTCCGGATGACGGTATTGGTCTGGATGGTGTCTCCGGGGCGGTACAGGTCCCGGTCGCCGTAGAGAAAGGCCTGGTAGCGGGCGGCGTTGCTCTGTAGGCCACCCACCTCAAAGCGGGAGGTTTCTACGCGGCTGCGGCTCAGGTCGAGGAAGGTGAAATCGTTGCCCTGTTGGGCCATCACCATGCCCAGCCGGAACCGGCCGTTTTGGGCGGTGCTATCGAATTTTGCTACACCCTCGCCGTTGGTAAGGCCGGTGCCCATTACCTGGTTGTTGGTACTGATAAAGCGCATTTCCACGCCGCTTAGGGCCTTGGCGTTGCGGATAGAATTGGCAAATACCAGCGTGCTACCGGCCTTGCCCTGCTTCACAATCAGCCCAATATCCGACACGGCCACCAGCTTGCTTACCTGTAGCCACTGCCGCTCGGTGTCCTGCACTTTAATGATGTAGAGGCCCTTCAAGCCACCGGAAAACTCCAGGTCCTTCAGATTCAGGTTCAGCAGCCGCAGCCCCTGCGCCTTCGGCAGCCCCGACACGGTGTAAGTGCGCTCCGTGAGTACGTTGCCCAGGTTTTCTACGTCGTAGTATTGGTAGGAGCGGTCCACGTATTCGCCCTCCTCATCCTGGTCTTCATCACCAGAATATTCTCCGTCGTAGCCGGGGTAGCCGTACTGGGTGCCGCCGCGCAAGAGCTGCTGGATGTTGTTGGCGTAGACCTTGGCAATGGTCACCTTCACCTGGCCTACCTCGTTGATGCGCACGCCCAGGTTGCGCCCACCCAGGGCATCGAGGTACATGGCCTTTTCAGCACTGGCGAAGCTGATGGTCGGCCGCTCATCGGAGAAGCTTACCGTTTGGGTAAAGTCCTCGCTTAAATGACCGCCTAGGCCACCCCGCAGCCCCTGGCGCAAGCTCACCTGGTAGCTCTTACCCACCTCGAAACCGCCCTTGAGTCGGAAGCCGCTTTCCAGCTCCTCCACCTCGTAGGCCACCTGCGGCGACACCGATAGGGCATTTTGTAAGTCACCCGTGGTTACTGGTTGGCTGGTCAGGATGGTGATGACGGGGTCGGCTGACTGCAGGGTACCGGTGATAGAGCGCACCTCCAGGGCCTCCGGGTCGGGCACCTGCACCTGCTTTTCGTAGTCGGCGGTAGAGGCCTGGTCGCTACCCTGGGCGCGCAGACCCTGGCCCAGCGCTACCGTGAGGGGGCTGCCGGGGCGCACCTGTTGGTTGAGGCTCACGCGCACTACCTGGCCTGGCTCTCCGCTCACCTCAAAGGCCACGGGCTGCCCGTCCTGGGTCACGCGGAGCAGGGGCTTTACGTCGGCGGGCTTTACGCTGTAGTTGAAGGGTAGCTCCACCCGCATTTCAGCCGTGCCCGCCGCCCGCTCCGAGCGGCCCCAGAAGGCCTGGGGCTCCTGCAGCTGCAGGTAGGGCGTGTGGAATTTCTGGCGGTTCTCGGGCAGCTCTACGTTGCGTTTGCCCTCCGGCAGGGCCTCTTTTTGCAGGGTGGCCTTGAAGGCGGTGCTGGGTTTAAAGGGCGTGGTGGGCGAGAAAATCAACTCCCGATCCGAGGTCCACTTGAACTTGCCGCGCATGGCCGGCTCAAACTTCACTACCTGCACCGTATCCCAGCGGTCCTGCTGCTCCGGGTTGGCCACGGCATCGGCAAACTGAAACACCAGATTCTGGTAGGGGTCAATTTCCTCGCCGTTGGGGTCCAAAGTGGCATCGGAGCCCGACTTAGAGCAGGCACACAGCAAAGCCAGCAGCACCAGCAGCGGCAGGCGAGAAACGGAGCGGAATAGCATGGATAGGGAGGAGGTAGAAAGGACGCCGGAAGGTATAGAAAAACGGCGTTTCTGCTATGTTTTGTATAGGTTTGAGGAAGGGATAAATACTAATAAGGACAGTCTGACATGAATGGAGTGCGCATATATCATTTATCACTCTTATGCGCTCTTGCAGGCCTCCTGCTTACAAGATGTCAACCCAAGGCCGAAGAAAATTTTACGCTTAAGCGTAGCTATTTCTATACTATAGGGGCCTCAGTAAGAGGCACTGTAATTAACAGAGGTGACACCCAGTTCTTATTGAGACCTAAAATTCGAAGACTGTGGCAATTCCATCGTTTCTCTGAAAAGCCGGGCGCAACAATGTATGCTTACCGACTAACAAGCCAATATGATTACGATGATAAGCTGCAGCGAGAAGTAGCAACACATGATACAGTAGAGGTAGCAGTCACGGCATCACAGGCTGATAGCTTGTTCAATCTGGCCAAAGCAGTGTATAAGTCTGTAGCAGTTTCAAACATTGATACTATTTATAACGAACCAAAACAAACGCACTTTGAAACTGACGATGTGAGTGGAATACTAAATATTAAGAGTAAATACGGAAATATTCGGATTGATGTAGGTCCACTACATAGTTCCAATAACAGGCAAGTTGCTCCCTTCCTGGCCTTATGTAGCAGATTCAAAGTTTTATTTCCTAAAGAAGAGTAGATGTACTAGTGGGGTAGTTGGTTGTAGTGCCAATACCCCCTTACACCCCCTTAAACACCTCCGTCCACTCAACGCCAAACTCGGGCAACGTGTGCACCGGAATGAGGCCGGGCGTGTAGAACTCGCCGCGCACCTGGTAGCAGCCGTCCCGGAGCACATACACCGTCACGCTCTTCTCGCCGGGCGACACAATCCAGTATTCGCCTACCACATCCTCCTCGTAGAGGTCGAATTTCTCCTTGGTGTCGCGGGCAAGGTTGCCGGGGCTCAGGATTTCGATAATCCAGTCGGGAGCACCTACGCAGCCTTTTTCATCCAGCTTGCCTGGGTCGTACACCACGCAGATATCCGGCTGCACGACGGTGGTAACCTCGGCATCACCGTTGGCGGAGGTTGTAGTCAGGCGCACATCGAAGGGAGCGTGGAAAACTTCGCAGCGATGCTGCGCCAACCGGGCGTAAATTATACCCATCAGGCGGCTGGAAATCCGCTGGTGCACTACCCGTGGCGCTGGGCTCATGGGGCGCACTTTGCCCCGAATGAGCTCTACCCACTCCGTGAGCTGCCACGTCAGGTAATCAGCGTAGGTGTAGGTTTTGGTGAGGTCGAGCTGAGAAAGGCTGGTGATGGGCGGCATAATAGCGGGCGTTTCGGGCAGTAGTAAAGATACGGAAAGCGCCGGCGGGAGGCGTGCCGTGCAGGACTAATCCGGCGGGACGATTGGTATTTTTCAAGTGCGCAATAGAAAAAATAGTTGACCTTATAAGCGAGCTTGCTTGCCTAGTGAACAAGTGCCAGCTAGCTTTGCCGCCCTTATGGCCGCCGCATACTTTCTTCATAACGCCGACCTGTTGATTCTCGAAAATCAGGCTGGCAAAGTCGTTTACCATTCTGCCGGGTACGTACGCCTGGACTGGTACAGTACTCCGGCCTCCGACGCGGAAGTGCAGCGGCTCTACGAAGCGGCGAGTGAGGCGCTGCTGCAGTACGGGGTCACGGGCATCCTCACCGACCACCGGGACATGCGCCCCCTCTCGGCAGACCTGCAGCACTGGTTGGTTAGCACCTGGACCCAGCAAGCCGTGCAGGACTGTGGGTACCAGCGGGCGGCGGTGGTGCAGTCGTTCAACGTGTTTAGCCGGCTGGCTGCCGCGCAAGTAGTCATGCAGCTGGGGCGCCTGCCCCTCACGGTCAAGTACTTCGATAACGAGGCGGAAGCCGAAAGCTGGCTGCTGGAAGAATAGCGGCCGACGTTTTGGGTTAGCCCGTGCCCCTGCCCCAACGTTGCGCGGCCGGCCGAAGCGCGCGAACAGCCCGGCCCGGCACCTGGGCTGGCCCCGAAAGCCCGCTCTGCGCGGCATGCGGGCTCATAATGGCCAGCCCAGAGCTGTTCCCCGGGCCTACGGCACTTGGCTCGGGTAGCCACGGTCCGGAAGCCCGGCTACCCCGCGGGTGCAAGCCGCCGCCGCCCCGGGCCCGGGGTTATGGCCGCAGGAGCAGGCCCTACTTCGGGGCCTGGCCCGTCCGCGTTTGCTCAGCGGGGCATTTGCACGGCTGAAAAAGAAAGCCGGCATCCGATGACCCATTAGGGCCCGCTGCCGTTTAGGGGGTATGTTTCTGCCACGAAGCGGTAGCCGGGGGCTGTGGGCCCTGTTGAGCCTGAGCGCCTGCGATGCCCGCCGTGCAACGCCCCACCTGCTGCTTCCCTTACGCCCGCCGTCCGCATGCACGCCGACCAGAACCTGCTCTACGCCCACGTCAAGTTCCTGACTTCTCTGCAGCCTGCCCGCCACTACCGCAACCTCCGGTCGTTGGACCAAGCGGCCGACTACATTAAGGCGGAGTTCGAGAAACTGGGGGGCGGTTCCGTGGCGGAGCAGCTCTTCCGGGCCGATGGTCGGCAGTACCGCAACATTATTTTGTCGGTGGGCTCCCTGAGCGCGCCGCGCATTGTAGTGGGAGCCCACTACGATGTGTTCGATGAAACGCCCGGGGCCGACGACAACGCCAGCGCCGTGGCCGGCCTGCTGGAAACGGCTCGCCTGCTGCACACGCTGGGCTCCAACCTCAAATACTGCGTAGAGTTGGTGGCCTACCCCAACGAGGAGCCGCCCTACTTTGCCACCGAGTACATGGGCAGCGCCGTGCACGCCAAGTCCCTGCACGAGGCCGGCGTGCCGGTGCGGGCCATGCTCTGCTACGAAATGATTGGCTACTTCCGCGACGAGCCCGGCTCCCAGCGCTTTCCCAACGAGCAGCTGGCCGCCCGCTACCCCAGCACCGGCAATTTTATTACGGTAGTAGGCCGCACGGGGCAGGAGGCGTTTACCCAGCAGGTGCAGGAGCTTATGCAGGCCAACGCCGATATTGACGTGCAGCGCATCAACCTGCCGGCCGAAATGGGCCTGGCGGGCCTCTCTGACCACCGCAACTACTGGACCTACGGCTACGAGGCCGTGATGATCAACGACACGGCCTTCCTGCGCAACCCTCACTACCACCTTCCCTCCGATACTATCGATACCCTAGACTTCCGGCGCATGGCTGAGGTAGTAAACGGCGTGTACGCCGCCATTCTGGGGCTGTAGGCGGCTTTCGGGTGGTAAAGACACTGTAACGCAAAAGCCGGAGCCGGAAGTAATCCGGCTCCGGCTTTTACGTTAGCGCAGCGAATCGGCCAGGGGCTCGGCCAGCTCGTCGGGGTCGGGCGGTCCGGTGGACGCGGGGGCCGCAAACCGGCTTTTGAAACGAGCATACAGCGCATTCATGCCCAGCAGCAGCACCCCCATCAGGATAAAGACGATGGCGCGGGTGATGGTGCCGTGCTGCCGGAGGTCGATGAGCAGCAGCCGGCCAAAGCACAGCACGGTGCCGGCCAGGGAGGCGTAGCGTAAATCCTGGCGGCGCAGCAGCAGGCTACTAACAAAAGCGGCCACTACCTCCAGCATGAGCAGCACCGTGAGAATAGAGCGGTCGAAGGTTTGCAGCAGCAGCAGCGTGAGCACCCCGAAGGCCGGGTACAGCAGCAGCGGAATCAGCGCCTGGGTGGGCAGGCGGCCCAGGGCGGCCATCGGGGCCAGCAGGCGCGGCCAGGTGGCGGCCGCCGCGCTGGGGAAATGCTGCAGCGCTACCGCCGCGTAAGCAAACAGCGCCAGCGTAGTGGCCATGGTGGTCAGGCCGGCGAGGCTAAGCAGCTGGCCCGGCGCCAGGTAGGCCAGGGCCACGTAGCTACTGCTCAGCACCGCTGCCCCAAAGAACAGCAGCCCGTACACGCGCACCCGCCGCAGGCGCAGGGGGAGGTAGCGCCCGCCCAGGGTGAGGGCAAAAGCCAGCAGCAGCCAGAGCGGGGCGTGCCACGCTGTGCGGGCCTCGTGCCACGCCGTGAAGCCGCCGAACACCAGGGCTACTTCCGGCAGCAATGGGTGCAGGTAGCGCCAGGAGCGGTAAACCGGCGCCGTGGCAGGTGGGCGCTGCCAGGCCCAGCCGGCCACCATCAGAAGCAGGGCCGCCGCCGTGAAGCGCCGGGCGGGCAAGCCCAGCAAAACATCAGACGAGTGGGTGGCCAGCAGCGTAAAGTGCCCCAGAAAGGCCACGGCCAGCAGCACGTAAGCCAGATGCAACAGAAAACTATCGGGCGAGCCAGCCCGGCGCAGAGCCTCGGCCTGGCCGAAGCGGCGGCGCACTACCTGGGCTGCCAGGGCCAGGCCGGCGGCCAGCCCGGTCCAGGCCAGAACGGGTAGGGCCTCGGTGCGCGGGGCAAGGGTTGCCCACGCTCCCAGCAGCAGCTGCAAGCCCCCCAGGTACAGCCACGGCCAGCGTACGTGCTGCTGCCGGGCTGCCCACCACGAGCAGAACATACCCGCTGCGGGCAGGGCCAGCAGCGGCAGCAGGTAGCCCAGTACCGCCCACGGCCGGAAAACCGATCCGGCTGGCAGCACCTCGCTCCACTGCAGCACCTGGTAGCCAATAGCCGCGGCGGCTACCCCGCTCCACAAGCCCGGTACCTTGCCTACCCGCCGAACCACGAGCAGGCCCGCGCCTACGGCGGCGGCCACCCACCCGGCCCAGGTGTGCTCATATACCAGCCCGCCGGCCGCCAGCAGCTGCAGGCCCATCAGCAGGCTGAACAGGCGCACCCGGAAGGCGGGGCTGTCGGGCAGGGGCAGCGCATCGTGGGGTGGGGCCTGGCGCCAGCTGAGCAGCAACTGCGTGCCCAGGGTAGCCAGTGCCGCACCCGTCAGCAGCAGGGCCCGCAGGGAGTCCGTTATCTGGCCGGTTTGATAAGCCAGCAACGGCAGAACGGCAGCCAGGGCCAGCGCCAGGTACAGCTGCACCCGATACACCAGCAACTCGGCCCGCCAGGCCAGCCAAACGGTCATCAGCAGCACTTCCAGGTACAGCAGGGTGCCGGTTGCGGGCCCCGACAGTCCCGTTTCGTGCAGGCCCAGTACGGCTATCATCAGCAGAAGCTGCCCGAGCAGCAGGTGGGCGGGCCGGAACCAGCCGGTACTGCCGCGCAGCCACTCTGCCAGCCCGAATACCCCGGCCGCCACTACCACCGTACTTCCAAGAAGAGCAGCTACCGGCGGGTGCGCAACCCCAAACAGCGCCTGCCCCAGTAGCCCGGCCCCGGTCAGATACACCAGCACCGTGAACAGCTGCAGGCCCGTGAGTAGGCGTTGGGCAGAAGCTGCCGCTACCGCCTGCGTAAAGCGGGGCCACCGGGTGGGCAGTGAAAGCAGGACAGTGTTGCTTAGGCCCGCCAGTACCAGCAGGAGCAGCCGCTGGTACAGCACCGTTTCCGGCACCACCCGGAAGGCGTGGGCAGAAGCCAGCAGAAACCAGCCGCCGCCGAGCAGGGCCGCCCCCGCGAGTATTCGGTACAACGCGGCCTCGCCATACCAGGCCAGCGCGCCGGCCAGCACCAGGGTTTCCAGGTAGAGCAGGGCGGCAGTGGCCGGCCAACTCAGCCCCAGCTTATGTAGGCCCACGATGGCAACCGCCAAAAATACCTGGCCACCCAAGTAATGCATGCTCCGGAACCAGCCGGGGTAGCTACGCAGCCACCACGCCCCACCAAACAATATTCCGGCGACTCCAAATGCACCGCCCAGCAACGCCCCAACTGGTGGGTGCGGCACGCCAAACAGCGCCCGGAGCAGCAACACAGCCGTGCCCAGGTACAGGGCGCCTACCATCAGCCCAAAGCCCTGGTACAGCTCCCGGCCAATAAGTCCCGCTTCGCCGTCGGGTGCGGGTTGGCGCTGCAGCAAGTGGTAGTAGCCAGCGCCCAGCAGCCCGGCCAGCAGCAGCAAAAACGCGTTGCGGTGCAGCTCGGCGGGCGAGTAGGCAGCTACCTGACTGATGTTGAGCACCAGCAGCAGTACCGCTGCCAGTACCGCCCCCACCATGGCCACCTGCGACACCATAGCCTCGTTTTCCCGGACCATAATGAACGCCACCAGCAGCGTTTCCAGCAGCATAAACAGCAGAATCAGGGAGCCAGACGCGTGCCAGCCCTGCAAAGAAAAGGCCGTGAACAAGGCCAGTGCCAGGGAAATAATGCTATCCGTGCGGAACAGCCACCGGATGCCCAGCTGCCGCGCCCGGCGGGCCACGCCAAAAGTAAGCAGGGCCCCCAGGCCGAGCGGCACCGTTTTCCAGGGCGAGCCGGTGCTATACAGGTACAGATTGATGCCCAGGCACGTCCAGTTCAGCATGTGGGCCGAAAACAGCAGCCCATCAAAACGGGCGTTAGCGTACACTTTGCGGTACTGCACCACGGCCGCTGCTACCCCCACCAGCAGCACGAAGCCCAGCGCCCCAAGCCGCAGCCCGCCGGTAAGCGGCCCGGCTGCGGTAAGGGAGGCATGCCAGTAGTAATGGAAAGCGAAGAAGCTGATGATGCTCAGCAGCAGCTGGTATTTCCAGCGCTGCCGGTAGGTAATCCCAATGCGGAACGCCGTAACGCCCGCCGCCGCTCCCAGGGTGAGCAGGGTATGGGGCAGCACGGCCAGGGCCACCAGGCTCAGCACGCCGTGCAGGGTAGCCACCGACTCCCGGCTGGCGTCCCAGGCCAGCCACAGGTTGGCGGCTACCCCGCTCAGCAGCAGCAGGTAACTCAGGGGCGGGCCCGCCCACTGCAGCCCGGGCACACTCACGGCGCCCACGCAGGCAAACAAAAACACGGCCGCCGCGCTGCTTTGCAACCATACATGCAGCCGGGCGGCAAACGGCTTGGGCCGCAGGTAGTAGTGCAGGGCCAGCAGCACCGCCGCAAAAGCCGTAATCATGCCGAAGCGGGCCGGGGCGCTTACGCGCAGGGCCGTGTACACGCCCAGAAAGCCAATGCCCGTCACCAGCACGATGGCCCCCAGAATGCCGGTCTAGTTATCGAGCAGCAACTGCTCGGCGCGGTCCCACCAGCTCGGTCCGGCCGGCTCAGCAGCTACCGGAGCCGGGGCTGGTGGTTTGGGGGTGCGGGGCGGGGTAGGAGTGGGGCTTTCCGCGCGAGCTGCCTCCGCAGAAGATGCCGATGAAGTTGCTACCGAAGGAACAGATGTTGCCGGCGTAGCCGCCGATGCTGGAACAACGGGTAGTACCGGCTCCGCCGGCGCTGAGGCCGCAACTACGGGTGTAGGCGCGGGTGTAGGCGCAGCCGGAACAACTGGCGCGGCAGCGGGCAGTACGGGAGCCGCGGCGGGAGGTGGGGTAGCTTGAGCGGGCAAGGTCGGCGCCGTGGGCTGAGTAGCCGCAACCGGGGGCGTACTACTTGGCGCAGCAGGGGTAGGCGCCGGAGCCGCTGTCTGATACCTTTCCTGGGCCGTGGGAGGAGCTACTGCCGGAGCGGCCGCTGGAGCCGCTGCCTTTGCGGGCTCGGCCAAAGCCGAAGGCGCGGCCGTTGCGGCGGGTGCTGTGCTGGAGCGCAGCTGCCGAAGCTCCTGCCGCAGCTGCTCCACGGTGGAGTGCAGGGCCTGGTGCTCGTTTTCACGCTGCTGCAGCTGCTCACTTAGCTCCTGCACGCGCCTGGTAATCTTCTGATACAGCAAAGCCACCACCACGGCGACCAGCATCAGCAAGGAAGTACCCATAGATGAAGAACGGTAAAGGATAACACACAACTGGCTGCCGTCAGGCAGCCTATAAGGGCGTGGGCCGGGCGCGGCCGGTAGTAAAGCCGCCGCCGTAGCGCACAGTAGCATAGGGACCGAAACCTACCAATTACTCTCTGAATACTTATCAAGTGCATGACAAAATTTTACACATATTTTTTCTGATATGGCTCTAAGCAGCGCTGAGGGCTCTTTAAGCTACTTGCCTTACCGGCGCATTCCCCTACCTTCCGGCCATGCTTTCCCACCCGCACGAAATATTCCTGGAAGTAGCCCGGCAACTCAGTTTTACCAAGGCAGCGCAAACGCTGTTCCTTAGCCAGTCGGCGGTAAGCAAGCAGGTGAAGGCGCTGGAAGAGCACTACAAAACGGGGCTGTTTGAGCGCCTGGGCAACAGTATTCAGCTCACGCCGGCCGGCGAGCTGCTGTACCGCAAGCTGCTGCTGGCCCGGCAGCTGCAGCACGAGCTGCACCAGGAAATCACGGAGCTCAGCCCCCGGTTTTCGCCGCAGGTGCACATGGTTATCGGGGCCAGTACTACCATTTCACTGTACGTGATTCCGCCGGTGCTTTCGGCCTACCTGGGCCGCTACCCGCATACCCAGCTCACACTCAAAAACCGCAACTCCGAGAACATCCTGAAGGCCTTGCTGGAGCACGAAATCGACCTGGGCATCATTGAGGGCATTCACAAAGTCAGCAACGTAACCTACACGCCTCTGCTCACCGACGAGGTAGTGGCCGTGTGCTCGGGCCGCCACCCCCTGCACCGCCACGAGCTGCAGGCCCAGGACCTGCGCCGGATTCCGGTGGCCCTGCGCGAAACGGGCTCGGGTACGCTGGCCGTGCTGGAAGAAGCCTTGGCCGAAAAAGGCATCCGCCTGACTGACCTGCCCGTGAAAGTGCGCCTGGGCGGCACCGAGGCCCTGAAAAACTTTGTGCGGGTAGATACCTGCCTGGCCTTCCTGCCCCGGCAGTCGGTGATGAAGGAGCTGGCAGCCGGTGAGCTGGTGGAGGTAGCCATCCGGGACCTGAACCTGGTACGTCACTTCGATTTCGTGCAGCGCAAGGGTACTGAGAATAACCTGCCCTACAAGGAATTCGTGCAGTTTGCGCGGCGTCACTATTCCAAACGGGAATAGCCTATTCCAATTTGCCGTTTGCAGGAGGCATAACCCCGGGGCAGTTTTGCGTTGAACTCCACGCTATGACTACCCTGCTCGCTACCACCTCGCGTCTGCAAAAGCTGCATTGCGCCGCCTGCCGCGCCCCCTACCCGGCCTTCAGCCTGCAACGCGTTTCCGCCTGCTGCGCCCAGCCCCTGATAGCCGACTACGAGCTGCAGGAACCGTTATCAAAAGCGGCCGGCATCCAAGCCCCGGAAAACTCCATGTGGCGCTACGCCGCCCTGCTACCCCTGCTCGACGAGGCAAACCGGGTAACGCTGGGCGAGGGCTGGACGCCGCTGCTGGCCCTGCCCCGGCTGGCAGCCCGCTACGGCTTCCACGACCTGCAACTCAAAGATGAGGGCCAGAACCCCACGGGCTCCTTTAAGGCCCGGGGGCTGAGCATGGCCATTTCCAAAGCCAAAGAGCTGGGCGTGACGGGCTGCATCATTCCTACGGCGGGCAACGCGGGCGTGGCAATGGCGGCCTACTGCGCCCGGGCCGGCATGCGGGCCGTGGTGGTGATGCCGCGCCACACCCCCCAGGCCTTTAAGGAGGAGTGCTACTGGTACGGGGCCGAAGTGCACCTGGTGGACGGCCTGATTAACGACTGCGCCGCCCGGGTGCGGGAGCTGAACGCGGCCGGCGAGCTGCTCGATGTGTCAACCCTGAAAGAGCCCTACCGCCTCGAAGGCAAGAAAACCATGGGCTACGAAATTGCCGAACAGCTGAACTGGGAGCTGCCCGACGTACTGCTGTACCCGGCCGGCGGCGGCACGGGGCTTATCGGTATCTGGAAGGCCTTCCGCGAAATGCAGCAGCTGGGCTGGCTGCCCGCCACCCTGAAGCTCCCGCGCATGGTAGCCGTGCAAGCCGCCAACTGCTGCCCGCTGGTTGAAACCCGGGCCGGGCGCCAGCCCAACTGCCACGCCTACGTGGGCCAGCCCACCATTGCCAATGGCTTGGCCGTGCCCCGCCCCCTGGGCGAGCCGCTGATGCTGGAAGTGCTGAGCGAATCGAAGGGCCTGGCCCTACCCATCACCGACGAGCAAATGCTGGAGGGCCTGCGTGAGTTAGGCAAGGAAGAAGGCCTGTTTGTGGCGCCGGAAGGAGCGGCCGTCTGGATGGCGGCCCGCCACCTGTTCCGTACTGGTTGGCTGCGGCCCGAGGAACGGGTGCTGCTGCTCAATACCGGCTCCGGGCAGAAATACCTGGAGAACATTGTGGGGCTGGCCTAAAACACCGGAAACCGTACCGAAATACCGAAAGTCGGCGGCGAAAAGCTGCTGCCTCCTGCAAAACAGGTAGCACAAGTGTGCTGGCCCCCATAAACAAGCTGCCTGGATTGAGCCGTCCATCATCTGACAAGATGAAGTGCGTATTTCAAGCCAGGCAGCTTGCTTTGGTTAGGGTGTAGTTTTTTGAGGGGGTATGGGCTGATAATAAGGTGATTTTTGCAAGATGCCTATACTTTTAGGGGGTATATGGAATAATAACCTATGATATTTGATATATTGCCTTTGAAAACGATAGTAGTATTCTGAAAAACATGTTATGAACGCTAAAGCTGCCCCCTTCCGTCCTGGCCTTAGCTTACTGATGCTGGGAACTCTGCTGGTGCTGGCCTTGGTAGCCGCTTTGGTAGAAGTACCGCATCCGGCGGCCGCGCCCGGCTCGCTCAACGGGGCCGATGTAGCCTGGATGCTGACGGCCACCGCCTTTGTGCTCATTATGACCCCTGGCCTGTCTTTTTTTTATGGAGGCATGGTGCGGCCCAAAAACGTTATCAGTACCATGCTGCAAAGCTTTGTGGCTCTGGGCGTGGTATCGGTGCTTTTTTACTTCGTGGGCTTTTCGCTCTGCTACGGCGACTCCTGGTACGGCCTTATCGGGGACCCGCGCACGTTTGCGCTATTGCGCAACGTGGGCACAGCGCCTAATCCGGTTTTCGCCGCTACCATTCCGTTTATTCTCTACTTCGCCTTTCAGCTGAAGTTCGCCATCATCACCCCGGCCCTGATTACCGGCTCTTTTGCCGAGCGGGTGCGTTTCAAAGGCTATCTGGCCTTTATGGTGTTGTTCAGCCTGTTTATTTACTGCCCGCTGGCCCACTGGACCTGGCACCCCGAGGGCTTCCTGCGTAAGTGGGGCGTGCTCGATTTCGCGGGCGGTACGGTGGTGCATATTTCGGCCGGCGTGGCCGCGCTGGCCGGGGCTATGGTGCTGGGTCGCCGCTCGGCCAGCCTGCGCAGCTCGTCTTTCTCTACCCCCAACGTGCCCTACGTACTGCTGGGCACCGGGCTGTTGTGGTTTGGCTGGTTTGGGTTCAATGCCGGCTCGGCCCTGGGAGCCAACGAACTGGCAGCCCTGTCGTTCGTGAATACCAACCTGGCCTCGGCTGCCGCCCTCATTGCCTGGGTGCTGATTGAGGTAGCCCGGGGCGGCAAGCCCACGGCGGTAGGGGCCTGCACCGGGGCCGTAGTGGGGCTGGTGGCCATTACGCCCGCGGCCGGCTACGTAGGGTATGGGCAAAGCATTCTGTTTGGGGTGCTGGCCGCCCTCATCAGCCACGCCGCCGTGCACTGGCAAAACTCGCGCACTACCATTGATGATACCCTGGACGTGTTTCCCTGCCACGGCCTGGGTGGCATTGTGGGCATGCTGCTCACGGGCGTGTTTGCCGATAAGGTAGGTCTGATTCACGGCACCTTTACCACGTTCGGCTACCATTTGCTGGGCCTGGTCATCGTTATTGCCTATTCGTTCGGCGGCGCCTGGATTTTATTGAAAATCACCGACCGTATCTTCGGATTGCGCGTAAAAGTGCAGGAAGAGGAGTTGGGCCTGGATTTAAGCCAGCACGAGGAATCCACCTATCACATTGATGAGGAATTTGAGCGCACGTACCGGCGCGAGCTAACGCCGGAAAACGTGTAACAGCAACGCCTGCTGCCACAGCTCCAGGCCGGGGAATCCTGGGGTGCCTCTCCGGCAGTAGGTAACATAGAAGGGTGAGAGGCAATAAAGAAAAGGCCACCGGCGGGGAATCCGGTGGCCTTTTCTTATGCGCTGCTGGCTGCCGAGCGCCCCGCCGGAACACCCGCTAGCTCAGGGCCGTGGACCACAGGTACACCAGCCAGATAATGAACAGTAGCCCCACCAAACCTTTCTCAATACCTGCCTCCGGCAGTAGGAAACTGGCTCCGGTGCCGGCTACCCCCAGCACCAGCAGCAGGGTAGCGGCCACAATAGCCCAGGTGCGGGCCCGGCGGGTAGCGTGGGGCCGCAGCGCTACCGTTAGCGGGAACAGGCTTGCCAATAGGCTGCCACCCAAAATGCCCAGCCCGGGCAGGGAAGTGAAGGTGGCGGTGGTAAGCAGGGCCGTAGCGCCCAGCAGTACCCCCAGAAACGCAAGGGCCTGCCGCTTCTGCGGCTCCGAAAGGGCATGGCGGCCGTAGGGGTTCAGCAGCAGCAGCCCATTAAACATGGGGTCGGCAAACCAGCTCATGAACACCAAGGGCAGGTAAACAGGCAGCAGCACCGGCACAAACCGCACCAGCACATACAGCCCAATGAACAGCAGACGCCGCGTGCCGCCGCCCAGCTTTTCCGTCCAGACGGTGAAACGCAGGAAGGCCCGGTACAGCCAGTACTGCGCCTTTAATGATTCCACCAACCCCTCGCGGGCGTAGTTGGAGGTCGGCTGCCGGCGCAGGGCGTCGCGGAAGTGCTCCAGGGCCTGGCGGTGGCGGCCGGCCTCCAGGGCTACCCAGCCGGCGTCGGCGTGGGTGCCGGCATCGTCGGGGTCGTGGCGCAGGGCGGTTTGCAGGGAAGCCTCGGCATCCTGGGCGCGACCGAGGCGGGCCAGGCAGCGCCCCCGCAGCCCCAGGCAGTCCACGTGCTCGGGGTCGTAGGCCAGGCCCATTTCAGCGGCCCGCAGCGCGCCTTCCCACTGCCCCCGCTGAAACCGAATCAGGCCGAGGGTGTGGTGGTAGTTGGGGTCGGTGGGGTCGAGACGAAGGGCTTCCTCAATGGCTTCCTGGGCCTCCGAAAGGCGGTGCTGACGCTGGTGGGCCAGGCTGAGCAGGTAGTAAGCAAAGTCGAACTCCGGGGCCAGGCCAATGGCAATTTCAATGTGCTCCTGTCCCTCGGGCAGCTGCCCCAGGTCCAGCAGGGCCATGCCCAGCCAGGCATGGGCCAGGGCATCGTTGGGCTCCTGGCGCAGTATGCGGCGCAGCTCCTGCTCGGCCTGCGCCGCCCGGCCCTGGCGCAGCAGCAGTAAAATCCGGTCGGGCCAGTTGGCTTGTTCCATGGGGGTAGAAGAGGGTCGGGGAAGAGAAAACAGAATGGGTTATTGGGGCTGGGGCGAAGACGTTTTCTTCCGTTCACGCCGCACCCAGATGCCACCTACACCTGCCAGCAGTAACAGCAGGAGCAGGATGACCTCCTCCGGTACGCTATCAAGCCAAAGCCGAAATGCTACCATCAGCCCCAGTATGAGGAGTCCTGCGCCTACCTCCAGCGCCACCCGGCCCACGGTGGCGCGGCGCGAGTGCTGCCGCAGCAGCCGTACATCGGGGTGCAGCCGCCACTGCACGGTAGCGTAAAGCATAGCCAGCAGCAAGGGCAGACAAAACACGGCTATCAGCGGCACCATTACCAGATACAGCTGCAGGAAAGCACGCGGCTTGCCTTTTTTCAGGTTGTGCTGCACCGCCTCCGACCACGCATCAAGCCGCAGCAGCTGCCGTTTCAGCCAGTAGCTGTGCTGGGCGAGCTGTTCTATTTCCCGCTGCGTATCGGGGTTGCCGGGCTGCAGGTGCCAGGCTTGCCAGAAGTAGGCGCGGGCCGCTTCTGCCTCCCCGCGCTGCCGGGCCGCCCGCCCCAGCTGCGCCAACACAGGCATCAGTTTTTGTTGAGCCTGGGTGCTGTGGGGATGGAGCCGGAGGGCTTCCTGCAGATGAGAAGCCGCTGCTGCGGTGTGGCCCTGGCGCTCCGCTTCTTCTCCCAACAGGTAGTGCGCCAGGAAGGAGGTGGGGTGCCACCGGGCCAGCTGCCCGATTGTCTGGGTTGCGGCCTCCTGCCGGCGCAGGGCTTGCAGGGCCCGAATACGCTGGTACAAGCACTCCAGATGCCCCGGGTTATAAGCCAGGCCCGCATCCGCCACCTGCAGGGCCGGCTCGGGCTGCCGGCGAGCATTCAGGATAACTGCCTTGTAGCCGAAATACGTGGCGTTGCGCGGGTTAAGGCGCAGGGCCTCGTCAATGGCCTGCAGGGCGGCAAACGGCTGGGAACTGCGCAGCAGGGTCACGCTCTGGAAATAGTGCGCGTCAGGCTGCTGCGGGTCCAGGCCAATGGCCTCCCGAATGACGGCTTGTGCCTCGGCTTCCCGGCCGGGCACGTTGAGCAGCACCAGGCCCAGCAGCTCGTGGGCAGCAGCATCCAGCGGATGAGATGCTAAGTGCCGCCGCACCAGCTGCTCGGCCTGCTCCGGCCGGCACACGGCCAGCAGATGCCGCACCGCCTCCTGCCATTTAGTAGCGCGAACTTCTTCCATCGGCGGCTCTGCTTACGCCGAAGGCTTCTTGATGCCCAGATACACCAGAATGTCGTCGTACACGCCGCCTTCGTTGGAGTAGAGGGCGTAGTTTTTGGCCGTGGCGAACCACTCGCGGGTGCTGGGCTTTACTTTGCCGATGGCCTCCTGAAAGGTAGCCTGCTCCAGGGGCAGGGGCTTGCCGGCTTTCATGGATTCGCGCAGGCGGCTTTCCACGGCCACATCTACCACGGCCTGCAGATCGGCGCCGGAAAAGCCGGCGGTTTGAGCGGCCAGCTTGCGCAGATTAACCGAGGGTGCCACGGGCTTGCCTTGCAGCAGCACCTCCAGCACGGCCTCGCGGGCGGGCTCATCGGGCGGGGTAACCAGCAAAATCCGGTCGAAGCGGCCGGGGCGGCGGAAGGCGGAGTCGAGGTGCCAGGGCGCGTTGGTGGCGGCCAGAATCAGGACGCCGTCGTTGGAGCGGGTGGCGCCGTCCAGCTCCGAGAGAAACTGGTTGATGACGGTGCGGCCCGCACTCTGGCGCAAATCGTGGCGGTTGGCCGCCAGGGCATCTACCTCATCAAAAAACAGCACGCAGGGCGCCTGCAGGCGGGCCTGCTCGAAAATCTGGTGCAAGTTCCGCTCACTGTTGCCCAGCCACATATCCAGAATATCGTTGATGCCGACGTGAATAAAGCTGGCCTGCACCTCGCCGGCCGTAGCGCGGGCCAGGTGGGTTTTGCCGCAGCCGGGCGGGCCGTACAGGAGCAGCCCACCGCCGGCCGCCTTGCCGTAGGCTTTGTACAGGTCCGGGAACTGCAGGGGGTGAATAATCTTCAGCCGGATTTCCTCCTTGATGGCCTCCATGCCACCCACATCGGCAAAGGTGATTTTGGGGCGCTCCAGGCCGCTGAACAGGTTTTGCTCCAGGCTGCCAAAATCATCGTCGGAGCCGGTTGAGGTATCGGGGTTGGTGCCGGGGAGGGGGGTAGGCGCCCCACCGTGGGCCGGCTGGGCCGTAGCGCTGGCACTGCCGCGCAGGCGGCCGGCCAGCTCGGCATCTTCCAGGGTGGGGTTGTAGTGCAGGGCCGTGTGGTAGGCCTCGCGGGCCGCCGTTACTTGCTCCGTAGCAAGCAGCAGGCGGGCGTGCAGCAGATGGGCCCGGGCGTGCTCGGGGCGGGCGGCCAGCAGCTCTTCCACCACCACAAACGCCGCCGACGTTTTGCCCATACCAGCGTAGGTTTCGGCCAGGCCCAGCTGCAGGTCGGGGTCGTCGGGGGCCTGGCGCAGGCCGGTGCGGTAGAGGTCTTCGGCTTCGGGCAGGCGGCCGGCTTGCACCAGCAGGCCCGCCACGTGCTTGCGCAGGGCCAGGTTATCGGGCGAGAAGGATAGGGCTTCCAGCAGCGGTTGAATAGCAGACGGGTCGGGCGTAGCGGGCATAGGTATCCGTACAATAAGTCGATACCTGCAAGCTACGCAGATTTAGGCCCCCTCGGAATGCTGGCGCTTGGTTAAGTCTGAAAGCTAGGGTAGGCTGCTGCCGCGGCAACCGTTGCTACCCGCCCAGCTTGCTGAGGACAAATGACACCAGAAAGCCCAGCACCGTAATCAGGCCCGTGAAGTTGTGGGCCACCTCAAAGGCTTCCGGAATCATGGTATCGGCAATCATGGCCAGCACGGCCCCCGCCGCTACGGCCGTGGTAGCGGCCACCACTTCCGAGGAAAAGCCGCTGAACACGGTGTAGCCTACCAGCGAAGCAACCCCCGAAACCAGGGCAATACCGGCCCAGAGGCCCAGCACGTAGGCCGGCGTGCGGCCCGCCTTGCGCATGCCGGCCGCGCTGCTCAGGCCCTCGGGCAAGTTGCTCAGGAAAATGGCTACCACCGCCACCATGCTCACGGCTCCGCCGGCCAGCATACTCAGCCCAATCACAATGCTTTCCGGAATCCCGTCGAGCAGGGCCCCAATGGCCAGGGCCATGCCGTTGTCGGAGCCAGGGTCGGAGGCTTCCGTCTGGCCCTGTTGCACGGCCTGGCGCTCCCGCGCCTGGTGCTTGCCGGAGCGTTTGCGGTTTTTGGCACCCTGGCGGGCCAGCAGCCAGTTAGCGAAGGTGTACACGGCCGCTCCGCCCACAAAGCCCACGGCCGTCGCATCGAAGCCGCCTTGCCGGTAGGCTTCCTCCATCAAATCAAACGATAAGGTAGAAATCAGGACCCCGCTGCCAAAGGCCATGATGGCAGCAATCAGGCGTTGTGGCACGTGGGCAAAGTAGCCGATGGCCGCGCCCAGCAGCAGGGCTGAGCCGGAAACCAGGCCCCAGAAGCCTGCTACGGCCCAGGTAGGAAAATCAATCATGGAAAGAGAGGGGAGAGAGAAGGACGGAACCCGGCTAAAAGCCGGAACTGAACCGTTCAACGCAACCTTTACGCCGAAAGATGCATTATGCGCTGCCTTTGCCTACCCCCGAAAACGAGCCAGCACTGCCTCGAACTCCGCCGGCGAAAGGCCCCCTACTTCTACTTTCTTGAAGGGCGCCGTGTGGCCGCTGAGCAGCGTAAGGCTGGATTTGGCTACCCCAAATACCTCGGCGAGGTAGCCCAGCAGGCAGGCGTTGGCTTTGCCATCCTGGGCCGGCGCGTTCAGGCGCACAGTTACGCTGCCGTCGGGGGCTACCTCCAGCTGGTTGCGGCGGCCGTTGGGCCTGGCTTTCAGGTGTAGCACGGGCACTGCTCAGGCGGGGTCGTTGTAGGCGTCGTACACGTTCCAGGCCCACAGGGCCACAGGCACGATAATCGTCCAGCTCAGCAGAAACCCAACCGCCCCGCCCACCAGCCAGATGAAGATGGCCTTCAGAATCTGGCCTTTTATTAACTGGCCCAGGCCGGGGAAAAAAGCAGAAAGTAAAGCGGGCAGGCCGTAAGTCGTTTTCATGAGGCAGCAGGCAGGAGATGGAGGAAGGAAGGCAAGGTAGGAGAAGTTACGTATTCACGCGAGCCTGCCCGAAGGGGCAGCGGCTCAGTACCACGCAGCGGCCACAGGCGGGAGTATGAAAGTAGCAGCATTTCTGGCCATGGAACATTAGGGCCTCGTGGTGGTCGTACACCTGCTGGGCGTCCCAGCCGAGGGGCAGCAACGCTTCCAGCAGGGCGTGCGCGGCGGCCTCGCCCACCTTCGGCCCAATCAAGCCCAGGCGCTGGGCCACGCGGTGGTGGTGGCTATCCACGGGCATGGCGGGTAGGCGCAGGGTGCTGAACAGCAGCACGGCGGCGCTGGTTTTGCGGCCTACCCCGGGCAGCTGCTCCAGCCAGGCCCGGGCCTCCGGAATGGGCAGCGCGGCCAGAAACTCCAGGTTGCAGGGGCCGCCACAGCGCTGGCCTACCTCGCGCAGCACCTGCTGCAGGCGCGGGGCCTTCTGCTCAGGCCAGGTGCAGGGGCTGATGGCCTCCTCCACCTCGGCCGTAGGAGCGTCGCGCACCTCATCCCAGGTCGGGAAGCGGGCCCGCAACTGCTGGTAAGCCCGGTGCGAATCCTGGTTGCGGGTGCGGTGCGAAAGCAGGGAGCTGATCAGCTCACTAAGCGGGTCTTTGGAGCTGAAAAACCGGAACGGCGCCCCGTATTCGGCGCACAGCCGCTCGTGCACCCACAGGGCCAGTTCCTGGCGGGCAAAATAGGTTGGGTCGGCGGAGAGGGGTAGGGAAGAAGAGGCCACGCTTCTGCCTACGCAACTTGCTGCCGATGGGGTTAGGGCGCCTCCACAAAAAAGCCCCGGCTGCGCAGGCGCCGGGGCTTTCTTGGTTAAAAGGATGTTGCCCTACTGGCCCCGGTTGTACAGCAGAATAGCCTGCTTGATGTTGTTCTGCTGCTTGCCGCCAATAACCAGCGGTACCACAGCCAGCGGAATAGCCGCGTACATCAGCGGCGACACGGAGGCTCCGTTGCTTCCGCCGAAGCTGGAGAGCACGCCCGCCAGCAGCAGGCCCCCCGCGCCTACGTAGCTCAGGGTAGTAAGGGTCTGGTAGCGGCGGGCATTGGCCAGCAGCTGCTGCGCGCCGGGGTTATCGGCGGTGGCCAGCTGCAGGTTGCGCACGCTCAGGTCCTCAATGGGGCCATTGTCTTTGCTGAAGTATTCCTGGCGCACCGTGCGGTAGCCCCCAAACCCGCCGTAGCCCCCGTAGGGGTAGCCGTACCCATAGCGGCCCATGCCGTACGGGCTGTAGCCGTAGGGGCCATTGGTGTACTGCTGGCGCGTGATGGAGTACAGACTGATGCGGCCCACCCGGTCGCGGCGCAGCGTGCTTTCGCGCTTGGAGCGGCCGGGCAGGGTAGTGCGCACATAAAAGCCGGTTTCATCCTCGTAGTAGCGCACGTCGTTCAGGTCGAGGCGCTGCTGCCCATCTACCAGCAAAAAGGTGCGGCCCAGAATGGGTTGTTTCACTTCTACATCGTAGGCGCGCACTACCTGGCCGGTTTTCAGCCCCACAGCGTAGCGGCTGGTAGTAGCCGCGGGCAACTGCCCCGGCGCCGGGCGGCGGGCTGAATCAGGTGAGGCTACGGCGGCAGGGGCGGCGGGGACCGGGGTAGCCGTAGTAGGTACGGGAGCCGGTTGGGCCGGAGTGGCCGGTTGCGGGGTACCGGGCAGGGTGTTCAGTTCCCGTGGGGTTTGTTGGGCAAAAGTGGGTGCGGCTGCCGCGCACAAAAACAACACAAGTGGGAGAAGGCGAAGTACCATACAGGCAGGTAAAGCAGTGGGGTGACAACGTCGGCCCGGAGCGTGAGGCAAAGATGAGCCGCTGCCTGCTCTGATCCGGAAGGGCCGGCCGGACCAACGGGTTTTCCTTAACAGCCGGTCCTTCGTGAAGGTGCCCGGCCCAAGAACCCAACGAATTAATCCGTTTTAGCTGTATATGCAACCTTCCAGGTCGGAAAAGAAGAGAGGTCCGGGTGGGTTTGGGGAAGCAAAGCCTACCCAATAGCAGCTCAGGTCTCCTGAATAAGCCACTCCCGGGCTGTTTCCAGGTTGCCGAAATACTCGGCCGTGAACAGGCTTTGCCCCAAAACCAGGTCCAGAATGGCCCGCACGGAAAGCTGGTTGAACATATCAGCCGATATGACGATGGCCACCCGGCGGTAGCCCCGGGCCAGGGCCCGCGGAAAAAAATTGTCGGTAATCCACTGCTGGTCGGTGCGCAAGATCGTGCGCATTTCGCGGGTATCGGCCAGGACCTGCTGCACGCCGTGGCGGCTGAGCAGTACCAGGGTAGCCTCGTGGGCTTCCCGCAGCAGCTCGCCGGTGGCAAAGCCCGTCCAGGTCTGGTGGAGGCAGCGGGTGACCGGATCGAAGAATATGGCGCAATGCTGATTTTGAAATACCAATTCCATACCCGGCCGGAAAAAGAGGTGAAAAACGGCTACCGCAGCAGCTTTTCCAGCAAATTAATACTGTCTACCATATTGGCGCTGGTTTCAAAATCGAGGGGCTTCAAAATGTAGCCGCTTACTCCCAGGTTCTGGGCGCTGAGTCGGTCCACATCCATGCCGGAGGTAGTGGTAATAAATACCGGAATGGCATTTAACTCGGGGTTGGTCCGAAGCTCGGCCAGAAACTCGTGGCCGTTCATCTTGGGCATGTTCAAATCCAGCAGAATTACTTCCGGCAGGGGCCGGATGGGCTCCACGCCGTTGGTGCCCAGCAGCATATCCAGGGCCTCCAGGCCATTGAAAGCCGTGTACAGCTTGTGGGGTACACTAAATTTCTCGAAGGCCTTCTGGGCCGTCATGGTGTCAAAAAAGTCGTCTTCAACCAGTAGTACGGAGCGCATAGGAAGAGGGTAGGAGGGTAAGAGGGTAAGAGGGCGTGAGGGGGTCGAGGTAGGAGTGGTTTGAGGAGTAAGGTGAAGGTAGGCCGGTGATGGGGTTGGAAAGCCGGGAGCAGTGCTTTTCTGCTTCGTGTGGGCTGGAAAGCAGCGTTTTCCTGCCTCCCTACCCCACCCCCCTTGTATAACTCCTACCCTCACACCTTCTTACCCGCCTACCCTCACTTCGGCCAAGTGAAGATAAAAGACGCCCCGGCGCCTTCTGCCGATTCGAGGTGGATGGTGCCTTTTCTTTCCTCGATGATGCGTTTTACGATGCTCAGGCCAATACCGGTGCTTTCCGCCGTGTGCCGGTCGCGCAGGGTCTGGAACATCAGGAAAACTTTCTGGTGAAACTGGGGGGCAATGCCGGGGCCGTCGTCCTGCACCCGAAACTCGTAGCACTCCCCCATGTCGCGGCAGGTTACGGTAATCAGGCCATCGGGACGGTGATGGTACTTGGCGGCGTTGCCCATCAGGTTGGTGAACACCTGCTGCAGACTGAGCCGGTCGGTAACGAAGGTAGGCAGGGGGGTAGGGGTGGCAACCCGGAAGGTGGGCGGCACCACCAGCTCGGCTACCTCCTGCACCAGTTGCTGCACGCTCACTTCCTCCAGCTTCTGCTCCGTGCGGCCGGCCCGGGCGTAGGCCAGCAAACCGTTAATCAGGTCTTCGAGGCGGTAAAGGCGGCCTTTCATCATCTCCAGGTACTGGCGCATCTGGGGGCTGAGCTCGTGGGGCAGCTCGTCTTCAATCCATTTCACCACCGTCACTACCCCGCGCAGGGGGGCCTTCAGATCGTGCGAGGCCACGTAGGCAAACTGGTCCAGCTCGCGGTTGCGGTTTTCCAGGGCCGTGAAGTTGGTATCCAGGGTCTGGGTCATGCGGTTGAGGGCCGTGGCCAGGTTGCCCAGGCTGTCCTGCTCCTGGTCGGTAATCTTCACGGTGTAGTCGCCCTGCACCACCCGGTTGGCCAGCGCCTCAATAATCTGGATGCGGCGGGCCACCTCGTCGTTGCTGCGCGAGAGCTCCTGCTGTAAGGCTTCATTGGCCCGCACCTCCCGGGTAATTTGCCGGAACAGCCACAGCACAATGAGGGCGGCCAGCACGGCCGAAACCACAACGGCAACAGGCGTGATGTTCTCGTACATATCCTGTTGCTGCCGGCGCTGAGCCAGCAGGGCTTCTTCCTCGAGGCGCACCCGGATCAGCAGATTGCGCAGCTGCAGCTGCCGGTCCCGGTCGCCGAGTACCAGCTCCCGCACGGCTTCGCCGCTGGGGCGGCGGTCGGTCCAGCGAGCCAGGTAGGCTATTTCATCAGCCATCAGCCGCTTCAGGGTATCGAGGCGGCTTTGCTGGCGCAGGTTATCGAGCGTGAGGCGGTGCAACTGCTCAAAGTCGGCGTGGGCCTCGGGCTGCAGCTGCCGGAAGCTGGTCAGGGCAGTGGTATCCGCCAGCAGCAGATAGCTGCGGATGTGGCTCTGGGCGTCGCGCATGTGGGTACGGATGTTGGCCGTGCCCTGCAGTACCTGGTAGGTGTGCTCTACCTGCTGCGTGTAGTACGAAAGCTGCTGAATACTGTACCAGGAGGTAACCGAGGTCAGCAGCAGCACGCCCACGGCAATAATAAATCCCAGAATTATCTTCGTGTTTAGCTTAAGGCCCATCGGCGGTGGTGCGGCAAGTGAAACGATACCGGCCGCAAGGTACGTGCTGCGGCGCTAGGCTGCCTACCCCGTGGCCGGCCCGGAGCGCGGTCCGTATCTTCGCGGCGGCGACGCCCCGCCGGCCGCCTGCCACATCCGCTAGTCCGCTTCCCCATGCCCGACGCAATTACCAGCCCCCAGAATCCGCGTATCAAAAACCTGCTTAAGCTCCAGCAGAAGTCGTCGGAGCGCCGCGCTCAGGGGCTCACTATCATTGAAGGGCTGCGCGAACTCACCATTGCTCACGGTGCCGGCGTAGTGGTGCCGGCCCTGTTTGTATGCCCCGTGCTGGCCGGAGCAGAGCGCCAGCAGCAGCTGCGGGGCTTGTTCGGGGGTAGCTCAACGGAGTGGTTCGAAGTATCGAAGGCTGTTTTCGAGAAGGTAGCCTACCGCGAGGGCTCCGATGGCGTGCTGGCCCTGGCCGAGCCGCCCTACCGCACGCTGGCGCAGCTGCCCCTGCCGGCCGCCCCGCTGCTGCTGGTGCTGGAGGCGGTGGAAAAACCCGGCAACCTGGGCGCCATTCTGCGCACCGCCGATGCAGCCCAGGCTACGGCCGTCATCGTCTGCGACCCGCGCACCGATTTGTTTAATCCCAACGCCATCCGCAGCAGCATCGGCTGCTCATTCACGGTGCCCACCATTGCCACCACCCGCCCCGAGTTGCTGGCCTGGTGCCGTCAGCACGGCATCCGCACCTACGCCGCGGCCCTCACCGACAAAGCAGTTCCCTACACCACCTGCGACTTTCGCGGCCCCACGGCGCTGGTGATGGGCACCGAAGCCGATGGCCTTACGCCCGAGCTGCTGCAGGCCTGCGACCAGACCATCATCATTCCCATGCGCGGGGCCATCGACTCGCTGAACGTAAGCACGGCTACCGCCATTCTTACTTTTGAGGCGGTGCGCCAACGGGAGGCGTAAGGCGCTGGTTGTACTCCTGCGTTACCGCCTGCAGGTAGGGTGCCAGCAGGGCCGGCGTTAGAAGGTGTTGGGGAATTTTGGTCATCGATTGAGGCAGAGGGTGATGTTGGCAATCAGGAGCCACGTGACGTGGCTGACGGGGGTGAATTCGT
>NZ_JACHNV010000004.1:256828-292460 GCF_014199535.1 Hymenobacter latericoloratus | reverse complement strand
CACTAGCGGTATTGCTACCGCCCGTTCGACTTGCATGTATTAGGCCTGCCGCTAGCGTTCATCCTGAGCCAGGATCAAACTCTCCATTGTATAAATTACTACGCTCACCCAAAGATGAGCTGATGTCAAGTGCTGATCCGACTCGTATTCCTTGACGAGCTCTGTTGTGCTCTCTTCAGTTTTACGCTTGAAATAAGCTACTCTGTCTTGTTACCAAACCAGAGTAGCTTACCCTTTTATTTGTCTTTTCCAGTCATTCAAAGAACGTGTGCCAAAAACCGCTGTTTCTGACCGTGTGCCGCTTCGGATAAGCGGCTGGTTTCGTTAGCCTTTCCGTGCTTCCGTTCGAAGCGGGTTGCAAAGGTAACACTCTTTTTTCGTTTCGCAAGCTCAGCGCAAAAAACTTTTTCGAAGTGTTTCGCTTGCCGAAGCGCGCCAGTCGCTTCCGGTTGAAGCGGGCTGCAAAGGTACAACCGGTTTTGCTTTTTCCAAGCTTAGCCCCGGAAAACTTTTTCTTCGTTTTTCGTGGCCTCCGGGGCCTGAGCCCCGTTTCTGAGCCAGAACCGGGCGGCAAAGGTAGCACCTCTTGTTTATCTTCTGCAAGGAAAGCGCGAAAGTTTTTTTCGTCTTCCCAGCCCGCTTCCGGCTGAATCGGGGTGCAAAGGTAGCACCGTCCGTTTCACTTTCGCAAGCCCCACCCTCTCTTTTTTTTCGGGCGACCCGCGGGCAGCCCGTTTGCACAGGAAAGCAAGGAGCAGATTCGACCCAGCCGGCGCACCGCGTCCCGACCCTGGCCCCCTACCGCGTTTCGGTTTGGGAGTGCAAAAGTGCAGCACTGATCTGACATCTCCAAACCTAGCCCCGCCTTTTTTCGTTAAGGGTGACCGCCAAAGGTAATATGATGCTGTTTACCACCTGATGTTCAGATCATTATTTAATAATCTTGTTTATTATTTTCACCTAACTGTCGTGGGTGCGAATAAATCAGACAGGGAAGGAATGACAGCACGCAGCCGTTGGGACTCGTATCGAGCTATGGTTTCGCCTAGAACAGCGAGAAAGGGCAGGCCGATGGATTCGTATTCATATACTCCATCATTCACTATGCCGTCTTTATTAACATATAGTACGGCACTAAGAAAAAACTCTGTGTGGTGCGTGGAATCGGCGAAATAGGCGACATCGGCTAGGTAGCCGTGGGACATGCCTACTACATTATATATATGCAGATCAGGCCGCGCTGGGCGGCCACGATACCGGCCGTAGTAGAGGTACTTCTTGTAAGCATCGAAATACTGAGGGGATTTATACAGGCTATAGCCCGAGCCATGCGGGGTTTGGTGCAGGTAGTACCGCAGGAACGCGTAATCAGTGGGAGTTAGCAGGAGCCGCTGATGCTCGGGCGCATTCGCAGGAAAGAGAATAGACTTCAGTATATCTGTAATGTCTTGCAGGGGCAGATAATTGGCGGTGGTAAAATCGTAGGGGCGCCTGATTATACGACCACCAGCTTGATAGGCGTACCCTTGGGCAATACGGCCTAACGGATAAGTATAAGGAAGAGGATTCAGGGTAGCTGCTTGGCGGTAGCTGATCTGACCAGTATGAGGGTCCTGGAACTCAACAGGATTTGTGTGACGGTTGGCAGTTGTATCGCAGGGGGCAAAACGGCGAACTACACGGGCGCTTGGATACCCTAGCTGACTTAGCCGGGCATTGATAGCTCCTTGGCCAAGAAATTCATAGAGCCGGTTGTAGGCTTGATTGTCGCTAACCAGCAGCATGCGCTTGATGTAGTTTCCGACGGTATTGATTTGATCTGAATCGGGGGAGGTGACGAATGGGGCCGCCGTCTGGCAACGGAAGCCTACCCCAGTGGCCATGGGTGAACGACGCGTAAGCCCGGGCCGGCGTAACTGATTCAGCTTTTCGAGGGCCAATGCCGCAGTGGGCAGCTTCACCAGACTGGCCGGATTGAAATACCGGCGGGCATCCAGCCGAAAATCGTGCTGAATAAAGTGAGGCTGCTGGTGGTCGTCGCGGTTGATCTGGGTGTAAATGATTTGCAGCTCGTACTGACTTGCCCGGTTTACCACGGAGGCCAGACGCGAATCGGTGTGCAGTAGGCTGTCCAGCAAGGGACTATTGCCAACCCGGACAGTGGAGTTAACCGGTTTAACCAGCGTAACCGGATACTGGCTGCTGCACACAAAAGCACACCACAAGATCAGGACAGACGTAGCAAACCGACGGCTCATACTGTGGGGAAGGTAAGAACAGCAATAGTTTTGTTGTCATAAGCCCTTAAAAGAATAAGAGCTACTTCCAGGAAGAAGCAACTCTTACGCTAGTATCAGAAAGGGTTTGGCTACTGCACGGGGGTAGTACGATGTGCCAGTACCAGGTTCGACTCGTTGGGGCGCCAATTGTAGCCGGTGCCGAAGGGTAGGGTTCGGGCCGGATTTGTGGTGTCAGCGTATGCTGCGGTTAGTTCAGGCTGGTAGTGTTTGGCGAATAGATTGATGGGGCGCTTATAGGTTCCGTAAAAGGTAAACTCCCAGTTGGTAGCTGGCCGAAAGTATTTCATGGCAATGCCGGAGTCGTCCTGCAAAATATACGTGCTACGCTCCAGCACAAGGTTCCGGACTTTGCTGAAATAGGTCTTGTGCATGAGGTAGGTAGCCGATTTCACGTACGTGGTCAGGGGGCCCAGGGAACGGACATACTTCAGAGCGGCCTCTTTGGTCTTTCCTAGCTTCCAGTCGCTAAGGTCAGCGGAGAAGTACAAAACAGACTTCTTCTGGCCGCTTGGGGTACGCAGGGTCATTTCAACTCCGGGCACCGTTTTGGGCCCTGGGCGCTGAATGGCAGCTGTATCGGCCGCAGCCAGCTCTCCTTCGGGGGTAAGCTGGATGTAGCGCACGGCCTCTACCTGATGATTGGTGCGGGCAGCAAACAACATCATCAGGGGTAGGGCACCATCCAGCTCTACTGATTTCAGATCCACCGCCATGTCGTTGGTACGGAAAAAGCTGAAGTTGAGCACTGACCACAGCGAAGCTTTCAGGGCGGTGAATAGCCGTGGGTTCTCAAGAGTAGCCTGACGCGGTATGCTCCCTACCGGCTCCAACCCCATGAGCACATACGTGGAGCTGGAGGGAAACATGGTGGTTACGTTCAGAAAATCGGGGCCGCTGAAGGGGTAGAAGATAGTGGGGCTGGTGGCGCGGGCCGAATCAAGCTCCTGCTGCGCCCAGGCTTCTATTTTGATGGTGCGGGTAGCGTGGTAGGTAGTCCAGTTTTTAGCAGCATCGGCAGTGTACGCCTGCCACCCGGGCTGAGCAGTCAATTCTCGCAACTCACTGGTTTTACCAACGGGCAACCCGGCCAAATAAGCTGCTACATTATGGACAGCGGACGTATCGGGAGCGGTGGGCTTGGTGGCGGGCACCGGCCGGACGGCGGCCGAATCAGGCGGCGTAGCCGGAGAAATAGCGGATTGCTCAGTACGAGCTGATTTTTGATCAGAGCAGGCAACCAGACCTGCTACCAACGCCGACAGTACCAGCCGGGTGACGAAAAAACGCATACAAAACACACATTGAGGAGAGCCGAAAGGTAGAGAATATAGAACGGAGCAGACAGCGGCCTATAGCTTCTCGCCGCAGCGCCAACAAAATTCAGCTTCCGGCCGGTGCTCTGTGGCCTGGCAGACGTGGCAGATAACCTGTTTATAGGTAGGAGGAGTGCTTTGTGGCGAGGCCATCTGAGCCGACACAATGCCAGTGGGCACGGCAATGATGGCGTAACCCAAGATCATGAGCACGGAAGCCAGCGTCTGGCCCAGGACGGTAACCGGGGATATATCGCCGTAGCCCACCGTGGTTAGCGTAACGATAGCCCAGTAAATACTTTTGGGAATGCTGGTAAAGCCGTTTTTACCGCCTTCCACCACATACATCAAGGTGCCAATCACCACCACCAGCGTAAGCACGGCCGTCAGGAACACCAGAATTTTGAAGCGGCTAGCTTTGAGCGCCCGCACGATAAACTCACCCTCGCCAACAAAATGCCCCAGCTTGAAAATGCGAAACACGCGAAGTAGCCGAAGCGTGCGGATAACAAGCAGGTACTGACTACCTGCTACCAGTAAACTTATCAGGGTGGGCGCGAGGGCCATGAAGTCGATGATGCCCAGCAGGCTTAACGCGTAGGTCAGGGGGCGCCGCACCACAATCAGGCGGGCCAGATACTCCAGCATGAAGGCCCCGGTAAATACCCACTCCACCACCCGTAGGTAGGGCCCGTACTGCGCGTTAATACTCCGGACGCTTTCCAGCATAACCACCACTACGCTCAGTAGAATAGCCCACAGCAAGGCAATATCGAAGGAGCGCCCGGCGGGCGTGTCCGATTCGAAGATGATGCTATAAGCTTTTTGCTTCCAGGAGGGCAGTGCGCGTGCGTCAGGGGTTTCCATGCCGTAGAGAAAGTCTCACTACGACTGAGACCCAGCCGGGGGTTGAGCTGCCAGGCGCTGCCCCGCGAAATAGACCAGTAGCCCAAGGGCCAGCGTGCCCAGCCCGTAGAGCGTCTCCCAGGGTTTACTCCGGGCAATAAACCAGAGCGTCCAGCCATTGAGCAGCAGAAACAGCAGAGGGGTAACCGGGTAGCCCCACGCCCGATACGGCCGCGCTAGGTTGGGTTGGCGGAAGCGCAGCACAAACAGGCCCAGCACCGTCAGGAATGTAAACAGGCTCAGCACGAAGCCGGCGTACAGCAGCACCTGCTCAAACGTAGCCGTCAGGATGAAAAGTAGGGTAAGCGCGGTTTGAAACAGGGTAGCCCGCACCGGAATCCCCTGTGGGTTTACCTGCGCAAGTGGCCGGAGGGCGGGCAGGTCCTCCCCCATCACTTGCACAATGCGGGGCCCGGCAAATATCATAGAGCTGACTGTGGATACCAGCAACACGGCAATAGCCCCACCCATTACCCGCCCGGCAACGGGCCCGAACAGCGCCGTTGCTACCACAAAGCCCACCTCCAACTGCCCTTTCAGAACGCTGATTGGGGTTGAGTAGAGAAAAATAAAGTTCAGACCAACGTAAAGCAGCAAAACGATAATTGTCCCGACGAGCAGAATGCGGGGCAGGTTCCGCTGGGGCTGCTGAACCTCGCCCGTCAGGTAAACGGCCGCGTTCCAGCCTGAGTAGGCATACGAAACGTAAATCAGCGAAACAGCAAAAGAAGGGCTGAGTAGTTGCTGCCAGTCGGAGGAAGTGTGGGGGGCGAACCGGATGGCTTGCGGAGTAGCCACTGCCAGTCCTACCCCCATAAAGCCCACCAACACCAGTACTTTCAGGGCCGTGATGAGCACCTGTAAGCGGCTGCCCGCCTGCCGGCTGCTCATGTGTACGGCCGCCAGGGCCAGCACTACTGCGATGGACATGCCGACGGGTGATACGGCCGGCCATACACTCTGGGCGTAGCGGCCCAGGGCCATGGCCGCCAGGGCGGTGGGAGCCGCAAACCCTACCGTGGAGGATACCCAGCCCGAAAGAAAGCCGACCGCCGGATGGTAGATGCGGGACAAATAGTGGTACTCTCCGCCCGAGCGGGGCATGGCCGCGGCCAGCTCACCGTAGCTCAGCGCGCCGCACAGCGCAATTACGCCCCCTACCCCCCACAGCATCAGCAAGGCAAACCCGCTCTGAATATCCGCTACCTGAAACCCCAGGCTGGTGAAAACCCCCGTGCCTACCATGTTGGCTACTACAATGGCGATGCCCGTCAGAACGCTGATTTTGTAGGTAGAGGAAGCTGATGCGGGCATGCACTGGTTGGGTTAGCGGAAGCCAAAGATGCGGAGGTTCAGGATAACGCTCCTGCGGGCTATCCATAAAAAGGCCTTCGGGCGGGCAGGTACCCGCCGAAATTTCAGCTGGCCCTACCCGCCCGAAGGCTTAGTATTAACTTGATTTGACTACTAGCCGCCTACTGCTGCACCACTTTGGGGCGCTTGTACAATGGCACCGTGCTGCAGGGCTCGCCATACATAACGCTGCTGGTTACTGGCAGCAGCTTCTGCATGATGGCCACGTAGGCGTAGGTAGGCACCGGCTTGTCGCCGCAGCCCTTCACTACCACTTTCGCATCGTGGTACTGCGCTACATCAATGGCCGCAATGGCCTCGTGGAACAGCTCCTGCTCCAGGGCTTCCAGGCTACCAAACACGTAGCGGTGCGCATGATTCTGGAGCTTGGAAGCCAGCAGCATGTAGGCCCAGGTGGGCACAATAGCATCGGCCGAGCAGATAATGGCTACGTTCTTGCCGTCGTACTGGCTCCAGTCATGGGTTTTGATGAACTCCCGGAAGTCTTTCTCGCGCAGCATCAGCCCGTGAAACAGATTATCCTTAATGTCATACACTACCCGCTCGCCCGGATGAATAAACTCCTCAAGGTTGAGGGTAGTAAGGGCGCTTTGCGCCACGCGGTTGATGAATTCGTCCATGGTAAAGGTCAACCTAGGGTTCTCTAGTTACGAAAGCTGTCGATGCGGCTCCTGAGCCGAGTTGAAGACGAAGCTTACTGGCCCGCCTTGTTTTTGGGCGTGGTCGTGTGCACTTCCTTTAGGTAAAAAGGCTCGTAGTAGGCTACACTCTGAAACTCCTGCCGGTGGTAGGCGGCCACTCCCAACGCCCCGACTGCCACGGCCGAAGGCTCAATAGCTGCCAGAAACTCAGCGTGGGGGTTGCTGGCTACCAAAGGCTGGAACTTCTGCGCGCCGCCGCCAAAGAACAACAAAGAATGGTGGGCCAAATGTTCGGCCAGCGTAGCTTCTTCCAGAATCAGGGGGGTAGGCGCCAGCACTTCCGTTGCGTCGGGGCGGTAAATGGCCGCGTACACTTCCATCCGGCGGGCATCCAGCATGGGGCAGTATAGGTATTGCTCCGGCCGGGCCGTGCGGCTTGCCACCTGGTAGGCCAAGCTCCGCAGGGTGCTCACGGCCAACAGCGGAATATCCAGCGCGTAGCACAAACCCTTAGCGGCGGCCGCCCCAATGCGTAGCCCCGTGTAGGAGCCGGGCCCGTCCGATACGGCTACCCCTGCCACGTCCTGCAAGGTGTGCAGGGTATTCTCCAGTAGATGGTGTATCAGCACGCTCAGGTGGGAAGAGTGCGACTTTTCCAGCCGCAGCTCCGATTGGCCAAGTAACTGCCCGTCGTCCAGACGGTGCAGGGCCACGGAGCAAACAGGCGAAGAGGTTTCGAGGGAAAGCAGCAACTTGGACATGGCGCAAAGGTAAGGCTGTCGCCGGGAAGACCGTTGATAAACGAAAAAGCAGCCCGCGCTGAGCTGCTTTTTCGTTTACTACTGCTTTTAAACCCGATGCTTCCTTACTTCCCTCCTGCTGTGCTGCGCTTAGCTTCGGGGCGGGTTTTGGCTTCTAGCGTGCCGGGCTTGAGCAGAGCGGCGTAGCGGGGCTGGTCGTTGAGCACGTTCAGGGCCATCAGGATGTTGGGGTCATCGTCGAAGCTGGCCTCTACGCTGCCCTTCTGGAAGTAGTAGCGCGACACGATTTCCTGCTCCAGCAGCTCCCGGATTTCGGGCTTGAAGCGCATCAGGTCGTTGGCCTTGTTGGTGGTTACCTTTTTGCGCATGCCTTCCAGCTCGGTTCTCACGTCGTCGTAGTGCTTTTCCTCTTTCACTTTCTTGGTGAGGTCGGCTAACGCTTTTTCGGCGTCGGTGCTGTAGCTGATGTCTTTGCCCTTCAGGTATTCAACAAATTTCTGGTAGTCGGCATCCGAGAGCTTGAACTGCCGGGCCGGGGCAATACTGGCGTGCTCGGCCCGGTAGCGGGTAGCGTAGTCGAACAGGTAGCTTTTCTGCAGCAGCACCCGCGTAATGTCGGCAATTTCACGGTCCTGCACTTCCACATCGGGGGCTACCCCACCGCCATCGTACACCGTGCGGCCAGCCACGGTCCGGAAGGAAGTACGCAGCGAATCGGGCACTTTGCCCAGCGTCCCGTCTTCGGCCCGGTGGGTGTAGTCGATTTCCTGAATGCAACGGCCACTGGGGATATAGTATTTGGCCGTCGTGACTTTGAGTTGGGAGTTATAGCTCAGCGGGCGGGTAGCCTGCACCAAGCCTTTGCCAAAGGTCCGCTCCCCTACCAGTACCGCCCGGTCGTAGTCCTGCAGCACACCCGAAACAATTTCGGAGGCCGAAGCCGAGCGGTTGCTGGTAATCACCACCATCGGAATCTGAGTGTCCAGCGGAGCATCGAGGGCCTTGTAGGTTTTGTTCCAGTCAGAAACTTTGCCCTTGGTGCTCACGATGTCCCGGCCCTTGTCCACGAACAGATTGGAGATATTCACGGCCTCATTGAGCAGGCCGCCCGGGTTATCCCGAATATCAAAGATGAGCTTTTTGGCGCCCTGCTCCTTAAGCTTGGCCACGGCCAGCCGCACTTCCTTACCGGCATCCACCGTGAAGCCCGACAGCTGGAAATAGCCGACCTCCGGGGTCAGCATGCCGTAGTACGGCACATTATCTACCTGAATCTTGTCGCGGGTGATGTTGATTTCTACGGGCGCATCCTGGCCGTAGCGCGTCACCATCAGCTTCACCTGAGAGTTAGCCTGCCCCTTCAGCAGCTTGCTGATATCGGCGTTGCTTTTTTTGTCAACCCCAACTCCGTTGATAGTCAGAATCTCGTCGCCGGGCAGCAGGCCGGCTTTCTGCGCGGGGTAGCCCTCGTAGGCCGCCTGCACAACCGTTCGCCCGCTTCGCTTCACGACAACCGCCCCAATGCCTCCGTACTGCCCGGTGGTCATGGTCCGGAAGTCCTCGATATCGTCCTCGGGAATGTAGTTGGTGTAGGGGTCCAGCGACTTGAGCATCGCATCGATACCCGTTTTCACCAGCTTGGCCGGCGGCACCTCGTCCACGTAATAGGTATTCACTTCCTTGAACAGGGTAGCGAAAATGTCGAGGTTCTTGGCTATTTCGAAATACCGCTCATTATCGGAAGCCGAGCGGAAGGATACGAGCAGCGCCGCTCCACCAAGCAGGGCAACGGCGGCCAGGGATTTTTTGCGCATAAACGGGGCTGAAAGCAACTAAACGACCCTACGGTGTGCCTTGCTTCCGTTCTCCACGCTCAGGGTGAACAGCCGGATAGCCAGGCATCTGTACCTAAGAACCGGCTCCTCCCGCAGGAGTTGCACGGGCTTCATTGAGCAAACGCTCTAGCCCTGAAATTAATTTTTTTTCAACCAGCGCGAAAGGCTTTTTTTCCTTGCCCGTGTAGATAATTGCCAAGCGGCCGAGGCAATGCCCCCCCTCGGCTTCCAGGAGCCGATATTTGTTGAGGCGGTAGGCTTCGCGCATCAGGCGCTTAAGGTAATTGCGGTCCACGGCACGCTTAAAGCTGCGCTTGCTAACGCTTACCAGCACCTGGGGCGGCTCGGCGGTAGGCACCTCCGTAGGCAGCCACACGAGCCGCAGGGGGTATAAACCAAAAGAAGAACCCCGGCCGAAAAGCTCTTCGATAAGCTTTTTACGGCACAGATGTTCTTCTTTCGGAAACGAAAAGGAGCGCACGCCGGGTGTAGAATTCATCGGCCCCGAGAGTGGCTGCACAGAAGCCGGCAGCGGCTTAGCGCTTATGACGGCCTTCGTCGGATACGGTCAGGCGCTTGCGGCCTTTGGCACGACGACGGGCGATTACGCTGCGGCCGTTAGCGGTTTCCATGCGCGAGCGGAAACCGTGCTTGTTGCGGCGCTTGCGCTGCGAGGGCTGAAAAGTACGTTTCATGGTATGGTTAAGTGACTCAGTGACAGGTAAGGCCGGCAAAGGTAACGGTATGAATTGGAAAAGGCAATGCCCCGGGCGGGTTTTTCGCCCCTGATTCTCTGCCTTTCGTCGGAAATGTGGCGACCCGATATCGGTTATTTTCTGGTGAGGGCCGTATGAAACCCGGCGGCATCCGCCCCGCAAATTCGTAGCTTTACGTCCAGGTATTCCGGCCTTTGCCGCCGCCCCGCGCTTCCATGATTCACTACCACGTCTCGTTCGAGAACCCGCTGACTTTCTACGTTCAGATTCAGATGACCTTTGACGTAGCCGCCGCAGCTACCGAGGCCCTGGAGCTACAGCTGCCAGCCTGGCGCCCGGGCCGCTACGAGCTGCAGAATTTTGCGCAGAAGTTACAGCACGTAGTGATAGAGGACGCCGCCTCAGGCGAGGCGCTGGCCGCGCGCAAAATCACGAAGGACCGGTGGCAGGTGACGGGCGCGGCCGGCCGCACGGTGCGGGTACGCTACAACTTCTACGCTCACCAGATGGACGCGGGCGGCTCCTGGCTCGACGAAAGCCAGCTCTATCTGAATCCGGTGCAGGGCTTTATGTACGTGGAGGGGCGCCAGCAGGAAACCTGCCAGCTGCTGCTGGAGCTGCCGGAAGGCTGGCAGATTGCCTGCGGCCTACCCCAGAGCGGCCCTAATACCCTGCAGGCCCAGAGCTTCGACCACCTGGCCGACTCGCCGCTGATTGCCAGCCCTACCCTGCAGTACCGCAACTATGAAGTAGGCGGCCTGCCGTTTTACATCTGGATTCAGGGTGAGTGCCCCGTGGACTGGACCCGACTGGTGGAGGATTTCCGGGCGTTCAGCCAGGAGCAGCTAGCCTTATTCGGCTCCTTTCCGGCTCAGGATTACCACTTCCTGAACCAGATTCTGCCCTACAAGCACTACCACGGGGTAGAGCACCTCAACTCCACCGTCATTACGCTGGGGCCGGCCGAGCTGCTCATGACCGAAGGCCTGTACAAAGAGCTGCTGGGCGTGAGCTGCCACGAGCTGTTCCATGCCTGGAACATCAAGAGCATCCGGCCCGCCGAAATGCAGCCCTACGACTACGCCCGCGAAAACTACTTCCGCACCTGCTTTATTGCCGAGGGCATTACCACTTATTACGGTGAGTACCTGCTGGCCCGGGCCGGCGTTCGGAGCGCGGAGCAGTATTTCCAGGAGTTGAATACCGTACTGCGCAAGCACTACGACGATTACGGCCGCTACCACCTCTCCGTGGCTGATGCCAGCATGGACCTGTGGCTGGATGGCTACAAGCCCGGCATTCCGGACCGCAAGGTTTCAGTGTACCACAAAGGGGCTTTGGTGGCGCTGCTGCTCGACCTTACGCTTCGGCAGCTTTCGGGGCACAAGCGCAGCCTTGATGATGTGATGCGCCGTTTGTGGGAAGAGTTTGGCAAAACCGGGGTGGGCTACACCGAGGAAGACTACCTGCGCATCGTGAACGAAACCGCCGGGCGCGACATGCAGGCCTACTTTGATAAGTTTATCTACGGCACCGCTCCGCTGGAAGAACCCCTAAACCGGGTGCTGGGCTTTGTGGGCTGCCGACTCCGGATAGACGAAAACCTGTCTGTTTCGGAGGGTACGTATGGCTTCCGGACGGTAGTGAAAAACGAGCGCACCGAAGTAACCGACATTCTGCCCGACTCGCCAGCGGCCCTGAGCCTAACCGTGGACGACGAGATAGTAGCCGTGAATGGCCGCCGGGTTGCCATGAATCTGCAGAGCCTGCTCAGCGACGGAGCCGACCACCATGAGCTGACGGTGTTCCGCCAGAACCGGCTGGTTACTGTGGCGCTGCTGGCTGATCCGGCCCACCGTTTCTGGCAAAAGATTACGGTGGAGAAGCTGGCTGCCTCTACCCCAGAGCAGCAAACCAGCTTCCGGCAGTGGATGAAGCAGGATTTTTAGCTTGCCTACTCGCAAGGCATTTTGCCTGCCACTGCCCGGCGGCAACGGCTCCGGCTTCTTTTTTTCCGCCTACCCCCTTCATGGCCGGTCATCCGCCAGATTCGCTTAGTAACGCTCCGTTTTTATCCGCCCCGACTAAAAATTCTGCGTATTTTCTGCTGCGCCGAACTTTCTGTCGGCATTTCTCTTTTCGCTCCCTGTCCACCAGACGTCGCGCATCTCGAATCAACTCTACCCCTATCATGTTTCGGTTTCGAACCGTGGCGGCCGTACTGCCGCTGGCCGTAGCTTTGCCGGCATGCTCGCTGCGGATGCAGCCGGCCGAAAAGCCCCGGCCGGGTGTTGCAGTATATCCGGTGCCGGCTCCCAAGCCACCGCGCATCTACCGCCTGGAACACCTCGATACGCTGGTGCAGGTACCAGGCCGAGTCCTACGGATTTATCCGGCGGCTCGCCCGGTGTATGAGCGGTTACCCAGCCCGGAATGGGTAGCCAGCAAGCCCGCCTCCGCGGCCGAAGAAGAATCCTTCCTGGATTTTGCTGCCCAGGAAAAGCGGCGCTTAGCCCAGGCTGGCCCCCGCGTAGTGCGCACCGGCCGCACCCTACGCCTACGCCCCACCGCTGGCCCCGAGGTGCGCCTTACCAACAACCCCGTGGAAGATGAGCGCAACATTGCGTACGAGTACTTGGCCAACTTACCTGAAATAAAGCAATGGCTGGTTTCGGTGCACCTCTACGAGGGTGGATATTACTTATTGGTTGATCAGCGCACCGGCCACCGTACCCAGCTCATGGCTCCGCCCGTTATTGCCCCCGATGGGCAGCATTTCGTGTGCGGCAATTCCGATGTGCTGGCTCGCTTCGAGCCCAGCGGTCTGCAGCTCTGGACCATGGATGGCGGCAAACCCCATTTGCTGTGGGAAAGGCAAACGGAATGGGGCTGTACCCAGCCCCGCTGGCTTGACAACAAGACTATTTTGTTTGAGCAGGATTTCTTTGATAAAGGCGACGTGGACACCCGGGTAGTGCGCCTGAAAGTAGTGCCCTGATCAACTAGGGCCAGGCAGCTACCCATAACAGCAACATAAAAGCCCCGCCTGCAGCAGCAAGCGGGGCTTTTATGTTTACCTGGTGGCAGGCAACTGCCTACTTCTGATTTTGCTGGCTGGGGTTAGGGTTGCTACGGGGCTTGTTGGTGCGCGCCGACCGTACCTCGTTGAAATTACCGCCCGGCGTGTTGTTTTTGATTTGGTTGCCGCTCTCGGTAATCATGTTCTGGTTCAGATTCTGGGTCTGGTTGCCGCCGCTATTGGAGTGGTTGCGGGTTTCGGGGTCCACGGGGGCCGCATTGGGCTGCAGGGCGTCGGGGCCCTGGGCGGTATCCTGTTTCTTATCGGCGGGCTTATTGGCTTGATCTTTCATGGCGGTGGGGCTTAAGTGAAAAAATCTACCCTGTTGTACCCCTTCGCTTTCCGCAAGGTTACCAAAAATAAACAGCCCTCCGCGGCCGGGGGTCCGGCGGCGGAGGGCTGTTCCATGAAAAAGCAGGCAACGCTACACGTTTTGCACGGCCGTAGCGGGAATTACCGCTACCAAGTCGGCGAACTGCTGCTCGCGGGCTTCAATTTCTTCCTGGGTCAGGTTCAGCAAACGCTCCGTACCAAACTTCTCCACGCAGAACGAAGCCATAGCCGACCCGTGAATTACAGCGCGCTTCATGTTGTCGAAGCTAATGTCGTCGGTGGCGGCCAGGTGGCCGATGAAGCCGCCCGCGAAGGTGTCGCCGGCTCCGGTAGGGTCAAATACTTCTTCCAGCGGCAGGGCCGGCGCGTAGAACACTTTGTTTTTGTGGAACAGCAGGGCGCCATGCTCACCTTTCTTGATGATGAGGTATTTCGGCCCCATCGCCATAATGATTTTGGCGGCCTTCACCAGGGAGTGCACTCCCGACAGCTGGCGCGCTTCTTCGTCGTTGATGCTGAGCACGTCCACCATTTCAATGGTCGTTTTCAGCTCATCCAGGGCCACATCCATCCAGAAGTTCATCGTGTCCATCACAATTAGCTTGGGCCGGTTCACGAGGCGCTGAATCACAAGGCGCTGAATCTGGGGCGTGAGGTTGCCCAGCATCAGGTACTTGCAATCCTGGTACGAGTCGGGGATGATGGGGTCGAAATCGGCCAGCACGTTGAGCTCCGTTACCAGCGTTTCGCGCGAGTTCAGGTCGTTGGAGTACTTACCCGACCAGAAGAACGACTTCTCTCCCTGCTTGATCTGCAGGCCCTCGGTATCGACGCCGTGCTCCTGCAGCGACAGGATATCGGACTGCGGAAAATCGTCGCCGACTACCGCTACTACCTTCACGGGTTTCACGGAGTAGGAGGCCGACAGGCCGATGTAAGTAGCGGCGCCGCCTACAATTTTGTCGGTTTTGCCGAAGGGCGTTTCCAGGGCATCGAAGGCCACTGTGCCGATAACAACCAGACTCATAGATCAGAGGGGGAAAAGTGGTTCATGTTCTACTATTACTGCCCCGCAACACAGCAGTATTATAAATCCTTCCGGACCAGCCGAAAAAAGAATAAAAACGGACCGGCAGGGGCAAAGAAAAAGGCCTCATACGTTACGTCTGAGGCCTTTTCGGGGTGGGTAAGTAATGGGGCTCGAACCCACGACCTTCGGAATCACAATCCGACGCTCTAACCAGCTGAGCTATACCTACCGTGTTGGGTATTGGAGCCACAAAAGTAGCGGCCAGCCGGTTATTTGCAAATATTTGTCCGAGTTTTTTTCTAGTCACGAGCCTAACTAACTGGCAGGCTGAAGGCAAGACCCAAGACCCAACCCCTGCGGCTGCTACCCCATGCTGAGGCCCAAGCCCTGGCCGGGCACCGCGCACTGCCCGTATTCCGCGTACCTTTGTGGTTTACAATACGCTTTACCCATGTCTGAGACGCCCCAGCCGCTGTCCTTCGCCGATTTCAAGCTCAATAAGCAACTCCTGATGGCCGTGGAGGAAGCTGGCTTCGAGCAGCCTACCCCCGTGCAGGAGCAGACAATTCCGCTGCTGCTGGCCGGCCACGACGTGCTGGGCATTGCCCAGACCGGGACAGGTAAAACCGCTGCCTTCGGCCTACCCCTGCTCATGAAGGTAAAGTACGCCCAAGGCATTCATCCGCGGGCGCTGGTGCTGGCCCCCACCCGGGAGCTGGCCATGCAGCTGGAGGCCCACCTCAAGAAGCTGGCAACCTACACCGACCTGCGCATTTTCGCTATTTATGGCGGTTTGGGACCCAAAACGCAGATTGAAACCATTGCCAAGGGCGTAGATATTCTGATTGCTACCCCCGGCCGCCTCATGGAGCTGTACCTGAAGGGCGACCTGGTGCTGAAGGAGCTGAAGACGCTGGTGCTGGATGAGGCCGACAAGATGATGGACATGGGCTTCATGCCCCAGATCCGGCGCATCCTGGAGGTGATTCCGCGTAAGCGCCAGAACGTGCTGTTTTCGGCCACCATGCCCGAGAAAGTAACCACCCTGAGCGAGGAATTCCTGGAGTTTCCGGTGCGGGTAGAAGTTACGCCGGCCGCTACCTCAGCCCAGAACGTAAGCCAGAGCCTGTACGAAGTGCCGAACCTGGTCACCAAAATCAACCTACTGGAATACCTGTTCCTGGACTGGGACACCTTCCACCGGGTCATGATTTTCACCCGCACCAAGGAGCACGCCGAAAACGTAGCCAGCTTTCTGCAGCGCAAGGCCCACGGTGAGGTGCGGGCTATTCACGGCAACAAAGGCCAGAACGTGCGCATCAACGCCATGGAAGCCTTCAAGGCCGGGGACGTGCGGTTTCTGGTAGCTACTGACGTAGCGGCCCGCGGTATTGATGTGCCCCAGGTTTCGCACGTTATCAACTTCGATGTGCCGCTGGTGTACGACGACTACGTGCACCGCATTGGCCGTACGGGCCGGGCTCAGCACACCGGCGCGGCCATCACCTTCGCCAATGAAGCCGAAATGCACCACATGCACCGCATCGAGGAGCTAATCCGGCAGCAGATTCCGGTGCTGCCCATTCCGCCGGAGGTGGAAATTGCCAAGACCAGCTTCGATGAGCAGCAGAGCATGGACCGCGAGAAAGACGAGCGCCGTAAACGCGAGGACCCCACCTTCCAGGGCGCTTTCCACGAGCGCAAAGAGTGGATCAAGCCGGGTGTAACCATCGACAAGCGTACCGGCCGCGAGTTTGTGGCCGGGCCCAACCGCAGCCAGAAAGGCAAAAAAGTCAACCCTTCCAAAGGCAAGTCTTCGTCGCCCGCCGCCAAAGCTGCCAAGGCCGCCAAAGGCCGCGCCGAGCACCGGCGGAAGCGGTAAACTGTCCTGGCGAGGAGGCCTACCCTTCCTCTGCATGCGAGAAGCCTGATGAATTGACAAGCCCTTGACGTATGGTAGCGTCAAGGGCTTGTCACGCTTCAAGGGGGTAGGATGTTGGTCAGGACGGATGGCTTCGGTGCCCTCGCCATGACACGAAACTTATTTACTCGCTACCGATAGTGGTCGAAGATGGGGAGATGGCTGAATTTGACGGCCAGCAGCGTGAAGGTGATGCCCCATAAAGCCGCGCTCCAGAGCATGTGCAGCATAATCCGCCAGCGGGGCACGTGCAACTGAGTGGCAATAACGGTTCCGCCCACTGGGCTAAACAGGATGGGCGTGAGGAAGGCAATGCCCACCATGCCGAAGCGCCGATAGATACTGACCACGGTCCGGCTGCGGCGGCTGAACAAGGGCTTGCCCTTCTCCTCGCGCTTGCGCCGCTGGTGCAGCGCCCAGCTCCGGCCCAAGCCCGAAATCAGGATAACCGTGGTCATCATGCCCGCCACCGACAAGCCCCAGATCAGCACTACCGGCAAGCCGGCTGCTACCCCGGCAATGGGCGCCGCCACAAACTTAAACATGCCAATGGCAAAAACGGAGGCGTATTTGAGCAGGGCAGGTAACACAGTTGAAAGCAGGTAGGCGAGAAAGAAATGTGCCAGCGGGCACCTGTGAAGATAACAGGTTTACACCACCGGGAGGTTTTCGGAGCGTTATGGATTCGCTATCAAAAGTTGCGTCCGCCTCTACAGCTTGCTGCCGTACGACAGGTCGCCGGCGTCGCCGAGGCCAGGGATGATATAGGCCTGCTCGTTGAGACCCTGGTCGATGGCGGCTACCCAGAGAGTTGCCTCGGGTATTTCGCGGGTCACGCACTCCACGCCCTGCGGCGAGGCAATAACGGCGGCAATGTGCACCTGCCGGGGTGTGCCGAAGCGCAGCATAGCCCGGTACGTTTGCACCAACGACTTGCCGGAAGCCAGCATGGGGTCAGCCAGAATCAGGACCCGCTCATCGAGGCTGGGGGCCGAAAGGTAATCGACCTGTACCTGCACCTGGGCCGTGCCCTCGATGCGGTAGGCGGCCGCAAAGGCCGAGGGCGACTGGTCGAAGTAGTTGAGAAAGCCCTGGTGGAATGGCAGGCCAGCCCGCAGCACGGTAGCCAGCACCGGAAAATCGTGGAGGAGCTTGCCACTGGACTCGCCGAGCGGAGTCCGGACGGTCTGGTCGGTGTAGCTGAGGTGGGAGCTGATGCGGTAGGCAATGATTTCGCCGAGGCGCTGCAGGTTACGGCGGAAGCGCAGGGAATCCTGCTGCACGGTCACGTCGCGCAATTCGGCCAGGAAGTGGTTGGCAACGGAAGGCTCGGCGCACACCTCATGCACGCGGCTGCGGTCAGGGGCGGGGGTAGCGGCCGAGGCAGCAGAGGCGGAAGAATCGGTGGAAGGGGGCGTCAGCGCATCCATTTCAGATACCAGGGGCGTTGGGTGAACGATAGGGCCGCGTAGGGTACGGGCTCGGCCCCGAAATTGGCGAAAAAACGGGCAATTGACGGTATCATGCCGCCTTCAAAATCCAGAATCAGCCCGGGCGTACCCGCGTGGCGCTGAATTATATCATCGAGCAAGACCACCGGAGCCCCTGCCTTTTTTCCTTCCAAGGAAGCCGCCGCAAACAAATAAATCAGCCGCGTCCGGTAACGCACAAACAACGCTCCGGCCAGCAGCTCCCCCGTTTCGGGCTGGCGCACTTCCAGAATTTCCAGCAGTTGATGCTCCCGCAGAGCTTCTATCAACCGGCGCAGCTTGGCGTAATGCCGCCGCTGCAAGCCGGCTTCCGGGCCTTTGGTTTCCTGAAACAGCCGCAGCAACGGCTCAGCGGTGTTGGCTTTGCGGGCTGCCAGGGGAGTAGAGGCTGCTTCATTGAGGCGCAGACGGCGGCGGCAGTCGGGAGCGTAAGCGGCCAGGAGTTGCTTGTAGGGCTTAGCTAAGGACAGGTGGTAGGTCTGGCGCTGGCTGACAACGATGCCCGGGTTTAGCTCTGGCGTGGAGGGGGCGAGTTCTGCGCTGTTTCCGTCGTTGAGTTGGGTATAGAAACGAGGGTAGCGCGGCAGCAGCTCCAAGGTTTCCGGTAGCGGCAGCACTGCTGCGCTGCGCTCATCCTGCGTCAGCAGGCCCAATTGCTGGGTGAAGGGTGGCTGATACACTTCCCTACCCCAGGGGCGCCACTTTACCGGCAGCGGCCACACGGCTAGGTAGCGGCCGGTGGCTTCTTCTACCTCCACCAGCGCGTCCCAGCGGCCGGCGGTGGCCTGCAGCCACCACGAGCACGCATAAGGCACCACCTGCCGGGCCGAATGAACGCAGGCATCCCAGGCAGCAAGGTCGATTTCGGAGTAACGGAGCAGACGCGGGGGCATGGGGCAAAGGTACTGCGGCGTAACTTGCGACGTTATACCGCGGGCTACCCCGTCCAATGCTGTGCAAACTCCGTAGGTTTGCCCACCCGAGCGCCTGCCTTGGCGTAAACGGCTCTGCTTATGAGAAAATCCTACCTTCTACCTCTGGCTTTTACCAGCCTGCTGGCTACCTCGGCGGCGGCCCAGGACACCCCTACCCGCCCTACCGACGGCAAAGGCACTTGGCTTGATTATTCGGGGGCGCCCAAGCCCTACCGGCCCGCCGCCTGGAACCTGGACGCCGATGAACCAGCTAAATCCACGATGGGCTCTACCTACGTGCCCCTGGACGCCGACGTGTACCGGCTGATTGACCGCTATGCCATTCTGCACGGCTCCGACTCGTTGGTGCGCCTGCATACTGGTATCCGGCCTTATACCCGCGCCGATGTAGCCCGCCTGGCCGAGCGTATGCTGCAAGATTCGACCGCTGGATTTTCGCGCCAGGATCGTTTTAATATTCGCTACCTGCTGCGCGACAACTGGCACGACGCCCGCCTGGATTCGGCTACGAATCTGCGTGAACAGCCCATTCTGAAGCACTTTTACGAGCGTCGCTCCGACCTCTACAGCATCGAAACGCCCGACTTCTCGCTGCGCGTGAACCCGGTGCTGGCCCTGAGCCTGGGCAACTCCGATGGCTCCAAAAGCTACAGCTTTCTGAATACGCGCGGTGTGCAGGTAGAAGGTACTATTGACAAGCGCCTGGGCTTTTATACCTTTCTGGCCGACAACCAGATGGCCGTGCCGCTCTACGTGCAGGAGCGCATTGCCCGCGACAGTGCCGTGGCCCACGAAGGGTTCTGGAAACCGTTCAAGAACACGCCCGGCCAGTACGATTTTCTGTCGGCGCGCGGCTACCTCTCCTACGCGGCCGGCAAGCACGTCAGCCTGCAGCTGGGCCACGACCGGAACCAGATTGGCAACGGCTACCGCAGCCTGATTCTGTCGGATTACGCGGCGCCCTACCTTTTCCTGAAGATTAATACCCGCATCTGGAAGTTTCACTACCAGAACCTGTTTGCTCAGTTGGTGGCCGACAACCCGGCCCTCGACCGGGACTACCAGCGCAAGTACCTGGCCTTCCATCACCTGAGCTTCGACATCAGGCCCAACCTGAACGTGGGCGTGTTTGAAAGCGTGACGTACAGCGGCTACCAGACGGTAACGGATTATGTGGACACTGACGGTGACCCCAGAACCGACCCAGTACCACAGAACCGCAGCCGCCGCCGGGGCATAGAACTGCAGTACCTCAACCCCATCATTTTTTACCGGGCCGTGGAGCAAAGCGCGGGCTCAGAGGACAATGCCCTGCTGGGGGCCGATTTCAAGTGGAACATCCGCAACCGCGTACAGCTCTACGGCCAGCTTATTCTGGACGAGTTTGTGCTAAATGAAATCCGGAACGGCAACGGCTGGTGGGCCAACAAGCAGGCCGTGCAGCTGGGCGCCAAATACCTCAACGTGGCCGGCATCCGCAATTTCGACCTGCAGGGCGAGTTCAACTTCATCCGGCCCTTTACCTATCAGCACGAAGACCGTTTCCGGGCCTACCAGCACGCGGCTCAGCCCCTGGCCCACCCCATGGGCGCCAACCTGTGGGAGCTGATTGGCATTGCCAGCTACCAGCCCCTACCCCGCCTGAACGTGGTAGCCAAAGGCTTCCTGGTGAAACAGGGCCTCGACCCGGCCGGGTCTGATCCGGCACTGACCAATTACGGCAACAACGTGCTGCGCTCCTACAACACCCGGCCCACTGAGTACGGCTATAAAGTAGGCGCGGGCCTTGCCTCCTACCTCTTCCACGGCGACCTGACTGGTACCTGGCAGGCCGCCCACAACCTCTGGCTCGATGGCAAGCTGATCTACCGCCGCCGCACCTTCGACGGGCCCGTAGCGCCCAACTTCACCGCCGACGGCGGCGTGCTGGCCTCGGTGGCTCTGCGCTGGAATATTGCCCAGCGCCTGCACGAGTTGTGATTTTTAGGTGAAAAGTGATGAGGTGAAAAGTGAATCGTGACAGGTAAAGGGTGATATAGAGAAGCGCCGAATGAGCCGGGCGGTGATAGGTAGCTCCATTGGTATTCACTACCTGTCACATATTTTTCACCACTTACCCTTTACCTGTCACTTGTCACGATTCACCTCATCACGATTCACTTCATCACTTTTCACCCCATCACCAACAAAATGCGCCACGAATCGGCCACAACGCTGCTGTACCGCCCCGTAAACCAGGCGGAGCTGGATTTGATTGCGGCGTCGGGGTGGCTGGCATTTCCGCCGCGCCTGCCGGAGCAGCCCATTTTCTACCCGGTCCTGAATGAGCAGTACGCGGCCCAGATTGCCCGCGACTGGAACGTGCCTTACTATGGCGTAGGCTACGTGCTGCGCTTCGCGGTGGAGGCCGACTATGCCGACCAGTTTCCAGTGCAGAATGTCGGTGGCCGGGAGCATGAGGAGCTGTGGATACCGGCCGAAGAGCTGGCCGAGTTCAACCGCCACATCATCGGGCAGATTGAAGTGGTAGGCGTGTTTAAGGCCGAGTAATCGGCCAGAGGTCCTACCCCTCTCAGATCCGTAAAGCCCCGCGCCAGACCCGGCGCGGGGCTTTGCTGTTATAGCAGCTTCCAGAATGCCGTACCTTTGCCATTCCGATGAAGACCTACCTCCGCATTCTGCAGTACGCCCGGCCCTGGGCTGATTTTCTGCCCTTGTACTTAGTATGTACCGTGCTGGCCATCGTTTTTGGCCTGGCCAATTTCACACTCATCATTCCCCTGCTGAGCGTATTGTTTGATAAAACCGACGAGGTTAAGCTGCCAACCCACCTCCCGGCTTTTCAGGTTAGCTTTGACTGGGCCCGGGATACATTTTACTATTACTTCGGTGACGTGCTGGCGGCCCGCGGCAAAATGGGCGCGCTGGCTTTTGTCTGTGGCGTAGTAGTGTGTTCCGTGCTGCTTAGCAATATTTTTCGCTACTTAAGCCTACGCCTTCTGGCCAAAGTACGAGCCCGCGTAATCCAAAACCTGCGCCACCATCTCTATACCCGCATTATTCAGTTGCCGCTGGGGTTCTTTGGTGGGGAGCGAAAGGGCGACCTGATGTCGCGCTTTACGGCCGACGTGCAGGAGGTAGAAACGTCCGTGGTAAACACGCTAACGGCCGTTATTCGGGAGCCTCTGAACATCATTGCTTTCTTCGCTTTGCTGTTCTATATCTCGGTTCCGCTTACCCTATTCACCTTGGTGCTGCTGCCTATTTCAGGCGGCATTATTGCCACCGTGGCTAAACGCCTGCGGACCCAAGCCAAGCAAAGTCAGAGTACGCTGGGCTCCATGCTCTCTGTAATTGATGAGACCTTGGGCGGCATCCGGGTTATCAAAGCGTTTAATGCCCAGGACTACATCAAAGGCAAGTTCGAGGACCAGAACGACCAGTACGCCCGCACCTCCCGCGCCATCGACAACACCCGGGACCTGGCCTCCCCGTTTTCAGAGTTTGCCGGCGTTTCGGTGGTAGCAGGCCTACTGTACTTTGGCGGCACTCTCATTCTGGGCGGACAATCCACCCTCACGGGCCAGACATTCATTGGCTACGTGGTGCTGTTTTCGCAGGTGCTCACGCCGGCTAAGGCGCTGTCGTCGTCGTTTGGCAATATTCAGCGCGGACTGGTGGCCGGCGAGCGGGTGCTGAGCATTATTGACACCGAGCCCGTCATTCGGGACAAGCCCGAGGCACGCGCCCTACCCCCTTTCCAGGAGCAAATCGAGCTGCGTAACCTGCAGTTCAGCTACGGCGATACGCCCGTGCTCCAGGACATCAACCTGACGATTCCGAAGGGTAAAACCGTGGCGCTGGTGGGCCCCAGCGGGGGCGGCAAAAGCACCCTGGCCGACCTCCTACCTCGCTTCTACGACCCCACCGGTGGCCAGCTCCTCATCGACGGCCACGATGTGCGCGACTGCACCATTCACTCCGTGCGCGACCAGATGGGCATCGTCACGCAGGAAAGCATTCTGTTCAACGACACTATCTTCAATAACATCCGCTTCAACACCGAGGCCACCGAGCAGGAGGTGATGGAGGCCGCCCGCATTGCCAACGCCCACGACTTTATCGTGGCCTCGCCGGAAGGCTACCAGACAATTATCGGCGACCGGGGCAGCCGGCTTTCCGGGGGGCAGCGGCAGCGCCTGAGCATTGCCCGCGCCATTTTGCGCAACCCGCCCATCCTGATTCTGGACGAAGCTACCTCGGCCCTCGATACGGAAAGCGAGAAGCTGGTGCAGGAAGCCCTCACGCGCCTGATGCAAAACCGCACGTCCCTGGTTATTGCCCACCGCCTGAGCACTGTGCAGCACGCCGATGAAATTGTGGTGCTCCAGCACGGCCGCATTGTGGAGCGCGGCACCCACGAGGAATTGCAGCGCCGCGAAGGTGGCCTTTATCAGCGCCTGAGCCTCATGCAAACCAGCAACGCGGCCCTGGTATAACACCGGCGGTTGTAGAGTAAACCCTGTCATCCTGCGCTGGTCGCGCAGGATGACAGGGTTTTTATCGATTAGCCAGTTGAGCTCCTACCCCCTTCCAGGCCAGAAACTACGCCTGAAAGAACACACGCAAGCAGCCACTCCGGCAAGCTGAACCGCATGCCCTATTTCCATCTTGGAAAGCCTATATTTAGTCCGTGAATTGGGCTGCTCCGTATGAGGGCTAGTTCTGTACTCCACCACAACCTGCTACTGCTCATGCTTGCTCTCAAACGACTGGTTACGATTCTGGTGATGGTATTCCTGCTGCTGGCGCTGCTGGTACTGCTGTTGCCCTCCGTGCGCGCCAGTTTTGTGGGCATGGCTGGTACCCCAGAAGCGTTGTACTTCGGGATGCTGGTAGCGGCCGTGGTGCTGCTAGGTCTGCAGCTTATCACCGAAAACCTGGATAGCGTGCTGCTACGCCGCGAAGTGACGGCCCGCGACGCGAAAATCAACGAGCTGAAAGCCCGCCTATACGACTACCAGATGGAGCAGCGGACCACCGCCGAGCGGGCCCCCGGCGCCCCCCGTACCGGCACCACCACCTACCCCGATGGCGAGCCCCGGTCGGGCTATTCTGCCGCCGACCCCGGCCTGAGCAACGCCCCGCGCCCTACCCCCCTCTCGTCGCCCGATGCTCCGAACCGGCCGCTCTAGTATCTTTGGGGCGTGACTCAACTCCCGCTTTCTGACCTCATTCGGGCCGAGCTGACCGAAGCGCAGTCGGTGCTCGACCGTTTTCTGCAAGACCCCGCCAACCTGCAGGCCATTGAACAGGCAGCCCGCCTGATGGCTGCTTCCCTGGACCAGGGCGGCAAAATTCTGACCTGCGGCAACGGCGGCTCCCTCTGCGACGCCCAGCATTTCGCCGAGGAACTAACCGGCCGCTACCGCCAGGACCGCCGCGCCCTGGCCGCCATTGCCCTCACCGAAGCCTCGCACATGAGCTGCGTGGCCAACGATTTCGGCTACGACCGGGTGTTCAGCCGCTTTGTGGAGGCCCTGGGTCGCCCCAACGATGTACTGCTGGCCATCAGCACCAGCGGCAACTCGCCGAACGTGCTGCTGGCCGCCGAAGCGGCCCGCGCGGCCGGCATGCAGGTAGTAAGCCTGACGGGCAAGGACGGCGGCAAGCTGGCCGGCCTCAGCGACGTGGAAATCCGGGCGCCGCACGCCGGCTACGCCGACCGGATTCAGGAAATCCACATCAAAGCCATTCACATCATGATCATGCTCATTGAGCAGCTAGTGAAGTAACACCCAGCAGCTTCAGAATCAACCGGGGCCTCCGTATTCACCTGTGCCACCTTCCTTGCTCTCAGGGGGGTAGGGCGCAGGCGGAATACGGAGGCCCTGCGGCATTGTATAGGACGCTAGCGGGCGGGGCAGTATCTTCACCAACGTTTTTATTTAGCTTACTCTATTCTATGCTTACCAAAACCTACGGCTCGGCCGTTCAGGGGGTTAACGCGAATACCATCACGATTGAGGTTGTCGTATCGCAGGGCACGGGGTTTTTCGTGGTGGGCCTGCCCGATAATGCCATTAAGGAAAGCCAGCAGCGGGTAGAAGCAGCCCTTAAATTTCGGGGGTACCGTATGCCGCGCACCAAAGTGGTGGTGAACATGGCACCCGCCGATATCCGCAAGGAGGGCTCGGCCTACGACTTGCCCATAGCCCTGGGTATTCTGCACGCCTCCCAGCAGCTCACCACGGAGCGGCTCAATGAGTACATCATCATGGGAGAATTGGCGCTGGATGGCGAGCTGCGGCCGATTCGGGGGGTGCTGCCCATTGCCATTCAGGCCCGTAAGGAGGGCTTCCGAGGGCTGATTCTGCCGCGCGGCAACGCTCAGGAGGCGGCCATCGTGAACAACCTCGACGTAATTCCGGTGGACACCATGCAGGAGGCCGTGGATTTTCTGGAAGGCCGGCTGGAAATTGCGCCCGTAATGGTGGACACGCGCAACGTATTTCAGCACACCGCCAACCAGTACGCCGCCGACTTTGCCGATGTGCAGGGCCAGGAGAACATCAAGCGCGCCCTGGAAATTGCGGCGGCCGGCGGCCACAACGTGATTATGATCGGCCCGCCGGGCGCAGGCAAAACCATGCTGGCCAAGCGCCTGCCCAGCATCCTGCCCCCACTAAACATGCAGGAGGCCCTGGAAACTACCAAAATTCATTCGGTGGCGGGCAAGCTCGGCGCCAATGCTTCCTTGCTGAACACTCGCCCGTTCCGCAGTCCGCACCATACTATTTCGGATGTGGCGCTGGTGGGGGGCGGGGGCAATCCGCAGCCCGGCGAAATCTCCCTGGCCCACAATGGCGTGCTGTTTCTGGATGAGCTGCCGGAGTTTAAGCGCACGGTGCTGGAGGTGATGCGCCAGCCCCTGGAAGAGCGCCGCGTGACCATTTCAAGAGCTAAAGTCAGCATTGATTTCCCGGCCAACTTTATGTTGATAGCCTCGATGAATCCGTGCCCGTGTGGGTATTACAACCATCCGGAAAAAGAGTGCGTGTGCGGGCCGGGGGTAGTGCAGCGTTACCTCAACAAAGTAAGCGGACCCTTGCTGGACCGCATCGACTTACATGTGGAGGTAACGCCCGTTACGTTCGACCAAATGACGGAAATGCGCCGGGCCGAAGACAGTCGCTCGATTCAGGAGCGGGTAGAGCAGGCCCGGCAGCGCCAGGCCGAGCGGTTCCGGGAGTTTCCGGATATCCACTCCAACGCCATGATGCCTTCCCAGATGGTAAAGGATATTTGCCGGGTTGATGCAGCGGGACTGGCCCTGCTCAAAACCGCCATGGAGCGCCTCGGCCTCTCGGCCCGCGCCTACGACCGGATTCTGAAGGTAGCCCGCACCATCGCCGACCTGGCGGGCACCGACGACATCCAGCTCCCGCACCTGGCCGAAGCCATTCAGTACCGCAGCCTCGACCGGGAAGGCTGGGCGGGGTAGCGGGTGAAATGGTGAACATGTGAGATGGTGAGTTTGCCGTTCGGGCGGCGCTGGCAATATACCGGTAGCAGACCCTACCTCCTCGCGTGTTCTAAAGCCCCGGCGGGGTGGCGTATTGGTAGCACATCCTACCCCTTCAAACCATTTGAAACCCCCAGCGGGGCGACACCAATCGTTCAACGATTAGGGGTTGCCCCGCTGGGGGTTTGAGCGTTTCTATACCTGCTGGTTTCTACCGACATGCTGCCCTGCCGGGGCTACCCCTATCTGCGCCGCCCGAACGGCAAACTCACCACTCCACAATTTCGCCATTTCACCACTTTACAACCTCACAATTTCGCCACCTTTGCGGTGCCATGTATAAAGCGCTGCTTAAACCGCTCTTCTTCCGGCTTGATGCGGAAGAGGCCCACCATCTGGTATTCAACAACCTGAAGCGGGCCCACCGCCTGCCCGGAGCCGCCGCCCTGCTGCGCGGACTTTATGATTATCAGCACCCCAGCCTGGCGCGGGAAGTGTTCGGCCTCACTTTCCGCAACCCGGTGGGCATAGCCGCTGGCTTCGATAAGAATGCGGAGCTGACGGATGAGCTGGCGGCCCTGGGTTTTGGCTTCGTGGAAATTGGCACCGTGACGCCCCGCCCCCAGCTTGGCAACCCGCAGCCGCGCCTGTTCCGCCTGCCCCAGGATGAGGCCCTGGTAAACCGCATGGGCTTCAATAACCAAGGCGCCGAAGCCGCCGCCGCCCGCCTGCGCCAACGCCGCAACCGGGAGTTGATTATTGGGGGCAACATCGGCAAAAACAAGGACACCCCCAACGAGCTGGCGGCCCAGGACTACGTGGCCTGCGTGGAGGCCCTGCACGAGGTGGTGGACTATTTTGTGGTGAATGTGTCGTCGCCGAACACCCCGAATCTGCGGCAGCTGCAGGAGCGGGAGCCGCTGATTGCCTTGCTCCAGCAGGTGCAGGAGCGCAACCAGGCCCTGCCCACGCCGCGCCCCCTGCTGTTGAAAATTGCCCCCGACCTGACTGATTCTCAGCTCGACGATATTCTGCTCATTGCCCGGGAAGCCGAGTTAAGCGGACTGGTCGCCACCAACACCACCATCAGCCGCACCGGCCTTACTACCCCCGAGGCGCAGGTAAGTGCCCTGGGAGCGGGCGGCCTGAGCGGGCGCCCCCTGCGCCGGCGGGCCACGGAGGTTATCCGCTACCTCAGCCGCCAGAGCCGGGGCCAGATGCCCATCATGGGGGTAGGCGGCATTCACTCGGCCCAGGATGCGCAGGAAAAACTGGCGGCGGGAGCGGCGCTGGTGCAGCTGTACTCCGGCTTTATTTACGAAGGGCCTTCGTTGGTCAAGCAAATCAACCGGGCACTAGCCGCTTCTTAGCGTGCGTGAAGCGTACCGCGAAACTTAGTTTCGAGACGAGCAGGGTCGAACAAATTTCCACTTATAGTTTCACGCCCACCCGGCACTCAATCACGTCGGCGGCGCCGCGGTGCACTTTCAGGTCCACGTTGCCGAACAGGCGCTCAGTGAAGTGGTACTTCAGGCCTAGTCGCTCGTAGTAGAACTTGTTGGACTTGTAGGGATTGTAGAGGTAGAAACCCAGGTGCGACACAAACGCCAGCCGGCCAAAGAGCAGCTCGTGGCCTATGTACACCCCGGCCTTTCTCACGTCGGGCAGGTTGTCCTGCGCACGGGCGGTATCCCGGAGCTGAGCCCGCAGGCTCCGGTCCAGGAAGCCTTCCAGCCCCGCCACCAGGTTGCTTTTGCGGTTGATGCGCCGCCCGGCGGCCAGCGTTACCGAATTAACGAGGTAGCGGCGGTGGTCGGTTTCGTTGCGCTGCTTCCAGCCCACCGAGGTGCTCAGGTTCAGGAAAGTGCGGCCAACCTCGGCCGGCACTGGCTCGGGCGGCGCATCCAGGGGGCGCAGGGGGCGCTGCTGGTGGTAGTTGAGGCCCAGCAGCAGGGTGGGCAGGTTAATGCCAAAGTTGGGCTTGGTGGTAGCGCCGTTGGAATAGTGGTTCAGCCCTACCCCTACCAGCAGTCCAAGGTGCTGGGTCAGGGCCAGGTCGTACTCCAGCCGGGTCTGGATGGTGGCATTCAGCCGGGAGCTGACAATGGTGTTCTTGTGGTTGCGGAGCTGATCGTAGCGCACGGGGAAGTACCCTACCCCCGTACCAATACGAAAGCTGATTTCCTGCCCCCGGCGGCGCCAGAAAGCCTTATTGATGTAAACGCTGGCGGCGTACGAGCGGCCCAGCACCGGGTTGTGGTAGTCGTAATACACCAGCGCCAGGCCCACTTTGGGGTAGCGGTACCACGCATGCCAGGGCGCCGAGCCGTTGGTCTGGCGCTGTAGGTTTAGCTCGAAGCCGGTGGGGTGCGAAACGGCCAGGTGCTGTACGGCCGGCGTGTGAGCAATAATAAAACTGCCCTGGGCGTACGCGCCTACCACCACGGGAGCAGGCGCTACGGCCGGGGCCTGCCCGTAGCTTAAGGCCGCGCTACTGAGCAGAACAGCTACCAGCAGTCCGTTCCGAATTGTCATAGAAGGCCGATTGCAAAAGGTACCAAAGTACGAAAACCTGCCTGTGTTGCCACGGAAACCAGCCGGGTACAGGGCGCCGGTAAGATGCTTCTACTGTTGATGTTTACTGGAAACGAACAAGTTATCCTTTCTTTATTCTTAAAGAAAAAGCCTGCTCATCCGCAACCTTGTACAGCGAATTTGCGCTAATAGGCCCAGAAATCCACACTGCGCGTGGTAGTTGTGCGTCTGACATTGTGTTGTTGACCGCGTCCCCTAACTCCTTCTCCTCTTTTGTTATGAAAAAACTTGCAGCCCTCTCGCTTGCACTCGTATCAGCCGCTTCTGTTGCTCAGGCGCAGGATGCTGGCGGCTTCCGCATCGGCGTAAAAGTTGGCGGAACGTACTCCAATATCTCCGGCGACAATGTTAGCCAGATCACTGGTGCCAACTACAGCACGGACCTCGGCGACTATAAGCTGGGCTACAATGCCGGCATTGGGCTGAGCATTCCGCTGAGCAGCGACGGGTTCTTCTCCTTCGCGCCGGAACTGCTCTACAACCGCAAAGGCTACGAAATCCAGTCGAAGCAAACGACTGGTCTGGCTACCGGGGTATCGAGTGTAGAAATAGAACAGAAGCGCGTGCTGCACTACCTGGACGTGCCGCTGCTGGCTAAAATCAATGCCGGGGGCCTGTTTTTTGAACTCGGCCCGCAGGTAAGCTACCTGTTCGGCTCGAAGAACAAGCAGCAGACCACCACTAAATACGCCAACGGGCAGAAAGACAAGGTGGATGCCGACAGTGGCTTCCGCGACTACACCGGCGTCAGCCGCGACGATGCATATAAGTCGGACCTGGCTCAGTTTGATATCAGCGGGGTAGCCGGCGTGGGCTACATGACCGATGGCGGCATCAGCCTGGGGCTGCGCTACGCCCGCGGCTTCAACTCCCTGATTGACAGCAAAGACCAGGACAACGAGCCGAAGGCCTTCAACAACGCCTTTACCCTGCAGTTGGGCTACCTGATTCCGACGAAGTAGGCCACCCTACCCAGCTTACCAAAGGCTGCTCCTGATGCGGGGGCAGCCTTTTTTGCTTCTGACCTCACACTACCCCCGCCCCTGGCCCCAAGCCAGGCCCCCTACTTAACTGACCACGAAGGCGTTTGGCAGAAACGCAGCGGAACGTGGAACTTTTTCGGGTTAAAACTAAAAGGCTGGCACACTTTTCGAACGTAGCCCACCCGTGCATCTCTCACTCAACCCTATTTGCACCATGAAAAAGACCGCCTTTCTGGCCGCTGCCTTGCTGGGTGTAGCCGCCGTTTCCTCTTCCTCCTACGCCCAGGGCGTGCGCCTGGGTCTGCGCGCCGGTGCCAACTACTCCAACCTGGCCGGCAACATCCGCAACGAAAACACCTACAATAACAAGTTCGGGTTTCTGGGTGGCGTGATGCTCAACGCCGATATTACCGGCGACGGATTCTTCTCTATTCAGCCCGAAATCCTGTATTCTCAGAAGGGTTTCGAAAACAAGCCCACGGAATATACCAACACGATTCTGGGGGTAGGCTATACGGAAAAGCGCGAGGGCAACGTAAACTACAACTACCTCGATGTGCCCGTGTTGCTGAAGGTAAACGCCGGCGGCCTGATTCTGGAGGCGGGTCCGCAGTATTCTTACCTGCTCAGCGCCAACGATGAAACCCAGATAACCCGCACGCGCCAGCCCAACGGCACGCCCCAGATAACGGAGGTCCAGAACAAGAAGGACGTAAGCGGCTTTAAGCGGAGCGAGCTGGGCTACGTGGCGGGGGTAGGCTACCAGGCCGATAACGGCCTCAGCCTGAACCTGCGCTACACCGGCGCCTTCAGCGACTTCGTGAAGAGCGACAACGGCAGCTATTTCAACGGCGACCTGGCCAACGCCCGCCACTCGGCCTTCCAGCTTTCCGTGGGCTACCTCATTCCTGGCAAGTAAGTACCCTGCCACTACGCCAACTACCCGATCTGCAGCTGCAGATCGGGTAGTTGGCGTAGTGGCAATTCCTCTTTAGTTATTCACCTTAATGTTCTAAGCACACGAAACCTATCCTTCAGTATTGATGCCCCACTTTTACAGGTTACTGCTCTTTGTATCTCTATCTAGTATGTCCGGAACGCCGGCACCAGCGCAAGCACCACGGGTATTACTCGGCCTGAAAGGCGGCGCTCATATTGCCCGTGGTATCGGCGCCGATGCCGCGGAAAGCACTTCCCGCTTCGGGGGGCACGGTGGTGCGCTGGTGCGCCTGCGCGTGTACAAACAGTTTGGCCTACAAGTAGAAGGCCTGTACATGCCCCGCGGCGACAACAGCCAGACCTTGAACTCCAACGCTGCCATTGGCCACCAGCTCGCCTACATCAGCGTTCCAGTGCTGGCTCAGTACCACTACCACGATGTATTCTTTGAAGCTGGTCCGCAGTTCGGGCGGTTACTGGCGGCCAAGCCGGCCAACGTACAGTACCCTGGGGTTACCGACTACCTCTTCCGAAAAAACGATATAGGGTTTTCAGTTGGTTTTGGCTATCAGGATACTACGGGCATCCTGCTGGGCTGGCGCTACACGGGCGGGCTGCAGAACATCTACCGCCGGGTAGACTGGGGTGGCAGCAGCCAAGCTCAGCTTCGCAACAGCAGTATAGAGTTTTACCTGGGGTATTTGTTTGAACCCCAGAAGGTAGTGCGCTTGGGCGTTAGCAGCGCGAAGCTCGTGTTTATCAGAACGCCTGCCTTGTTGTTCAAAGGCGGAAAATTTCTGTTTTACACTGCTCCCGGCAAACTGCTGCGCCGTTCCAGGTCGGAGGAGTAAAGGGGCCTCACGGGCTTGTTTTTACTGATTCCGGCTACTTTTGCCCGGCTTTCACATTTCATCCTCATGAAAAAAATCACCCTTTCCCTGTTGCTGGTCGCTGGTGCGACTGGGCTGGCCCGGGCGCAGTCGGTGCAGGTAGGCATAAAGGCCGGTCCTACGCTGGCTACCATCACCGGCGACGACGCCAACGATGCCAACAAGTACAAGGCCGGCCTCAACGCCGGGGTAGCCCTGCAGTTTGGACTGGCACCCAAGAATTTCATTGCCCTGCAGCCCGAAATCCTGTACTCTATGAAGGGCGCCCGCACCGAAAACGGCGCCGTGGAATCGAAATCGACCCTGCACTACATTGACGTGCCGGTGCTGCTGCGCATTAATGCCGATGGCCCCTTCTTTGAGCTGGGTCCGCAGGTAGGCTTTCTGGTGGGCGTGAAAAACGAGCTAAAAAGCGGCGCCGGCTCGGTTTCGGGCACTGATAAAAGCCTTTACAACACGGTGGATATTGGGGGCGTAGCCGGGGTAGGCTACCAGTTCGGCAGTGGCCCCAGCCTGGGCCTGCGCTACAACATGGGCTTCACTCCCATTTACAAGGACGTACTTGGCAACCGGAACAAGCAGTTTAACTCGGCTTTTCAGCTGCAGCTGGGCTACCGTATTGGGGAATAAGTTGCCGGGGCAAGTAGCTCTTGCGGCTAAGCGCACCGCTATATAAAAAAGGCCTGCCCGGAGCACCGGGCAGGCCTTTGTGCGCAAAACAAACCGTGCAACTACTGCATGCGGGCCGCGTAGTTGCGGTAGAAGTGCGGAATAGTTTCGATGCCTTTCAGGAAGTTGAACACGCCGTAGTGCTCGTTGGGCGAGTGGATGGCGTCAGAGTCCAGCCCGAAGCCGAGCAGCACCGAGTCCAGGCCCAGCTCCGTCTTGAACATGGCCACGATGGGAATGGAGCCGCCGCCGCGCGTTGGGATGGGGCGCTTGCCGAAGGTGGTTTCCATGGCATCGGCCGCGGCCTGGTAAGCCACCGAGTCGGTAGGCGTTACGACCGGTTCGCCGCCGTGATGGGGCTTCACGACTACCGTTACGCCGGCGGGCGCAATGCTCTCGAAGTGCTTCTGGAAGATTTCCGTGATTTCCTGGGAGGTCTGGTGGGGCACCAGGCGCATCGAGATTTTAGCGTAGGCCTTGGAGGCAATAACCGTTTTGGCGCCCTCGCCGGTGTAGCCACCCCAGATGCCGTTCACGTCCAGGGTCGGCCGGATGCCGATGCGCTCCACGGTGGTGTAGCCTTCCTCGCCGTAGGTAGCGGGCAGGCCGATGCTTTGCTTGAACTCCTCATCGGAGTGGGGCACGCGGTTCAGCTCGGCGCGCTCCTCAGGGCTCAGCACCGCTACCTTGTCGTAGAAGGCCGGGATGGTGATGTGGTTGTTCTCGTCGTGCAGGCTGGCAATCATCTTGCAGAGCACATTGATGGGGTTGGCCACGGCCCCACCGTAGAGGCCGGAGTGCAGGTCGCGGTTGGGGCCGGTTACTTCCACCTCGTGGTAGCTCAGGCCGCGCAGACCTACCTCAATGCTGGGCTGGTCGTTGCTGAGGATGCCGGTGTCGGAAATCAGAATAACATCGGCCTTGAGCTTCTCGCGGTTGTTGCGCACGAAGATGCTCAGGTTGTTGGAGCCGATTTCTTCCTCGCCCTCAATCATCACCTTCACGTTGCAGGGCACGCCGCCTTCCTGGTTCATCACTTCCAGAGCCTTTACGTGCATGTACACTTGGCCTTTGTCGTCGCAGGCGCCGCGGGCGTAAATCTTGCCGTCCTTGATAACGGGCTCGAACGGACCCGAATCCCAGAGCTCGTAGGGGTCGGCGGGCTGCACGTCGTAGTGGCCGTACACGAGCACCGTGGGCAGGCTGGGGTCAATGATTTTCTCGCCGTACACGATGGGGTTGCCGGCCGTGGGGCACAGCTCCACGTTCTGCAGACCCACTTCCTCGAAGCGGGTTTTCAGGTACTCGGCGGCGCGCAGCACGTCGCCATGAAACTTGGGGTCGGCGGATACGGAAGGGATGCGGAGCCAGTCAATCAGCTCACTCAGGAAACGCTCTTGGTTCTGCTCGAGGTAGGAAGCCATGCGGCGGTGGGGTTGGTTGGAAATGCGGGGGTAAAGGTAGGAAAGGGTATGGTAGTGGGTAGCTTACTTCTTTGGCAGATATTCGTGTACAATTTCCCAGGCTCGGTCTAAGCTGATTCCTTCTCGCTGCGCTACTGCAAGTGGGTGGTCGGTGGGTTCCAATTCAATCCAAGGGCGTAATCCGTTACCCTGAAAATGTGCCTTGGTCTTCAAACTTAGCGTAGGAGCAAAAATCTGTATTTCGGTACAGAGCCACCCGAAAAAGGGCCCTATATCGTTAGCATCAGGATGTTTCTGGTAGCAGCGAAAGTGGTCTTCCGACTGACTGACCCAAACTCCAAAACCAAAGGTTTGCTCCTGGCCGTGAACAGGAATCTCCAGTACTCCTCTTACAAAGAACTCTTGCTCGTCTATTACGCACGTATCTTTCGTGAGCCTCACCCGCTGTTCCCGCTCTTGCTCAGGAATCGTGTACATTGGCCAAGGAGCTGCTGAACCGATATCTGGTAAGCCCTGATGCGTTTCGCCACAACAGGCGCATTGATAGCTCATAAGGGAGTGGTTTAGTTGATGATAGTAGAGCTACATTGAGCCACTGCTCACTTGCCGTGCGTGACTCTCATAATTCGCCCATCCATTTTATTTATCTCGATATAAGGAACTCCGCCATCCATTCCATCTGGCAATGATCCTTCAACAACCCAGATAGCACCTTTTGACACTGCCTTAAAGGGTCTTTTTTCATAGATTCTCTTACCATAAATCGGCAGCCAAACAGCCTCTGCTATCTTAATAGCAGTAGTAGCGTCCGGAACGTATGGCCCCTGCACCGAATGAGTTCGAGAGCGTACTTGCTGGGTCTGGGCTTCTGCTGACACTGCATTGCACAACATCAGCATCATAACACTGCTAACAAGGAAGGCTGTTATTTTCATAACCTAAGTAATACTACTTTTAATATCTATTTCTTATCCCACGGCATGGGCACGCGGCTTTCTGTGCCGGCGCGGAGGCGGCCGATGTTGGCGCGGTGGGTGTACACGAGCAGGGCGGCCAGCACGAAGCCAAACCAGAGCAGCAACGAGTTATCGGGGCGGAACTGGGGTAGCAGCTGCAGCAGGGCAAACACGATGCCGGCCGTCATGGAGGACAGGGACACGTAGCGCGAAATCAGCAGCACCGTGATAAATACCAGAATGCACACACCCACCGTGGCGGGGGCAATGGCCAGCATCATGCCCAGCACGGTGGCTACCCCCTTGCCGCCCCGGAACCCTGCCCAGATAGGGTAAATGTGCCCTACCACCGCCAGCACCCCGCAAGCCAGCTGGTAGTACAGCAACTGTTCGGGTAGGATGGCGCCCTGGTTGAGCATGAGCGAGGCCAGGGAGGTAGCAGCCCAGCCCTTGAGCACATCCACGGCCATCACGAAGGAGCCGGGCTTCTTGCCCAGCACCCGAAAGGTGTTGGTGGCTCCGGAGTTGCCCGAACCATGCTCCCGGATATCCAGCCCGAAAAACAGGCGACCTACCCACAACGCCGTCGGGATGGAGCCAATGAGGTAAGCGGCCACCAGCAGGCCGAGCACTAAGGGGAGGTTCATAAGGAAGGGTGGGGTAGCAGTTCGTCGATACAGGCAAAGATATCAGCGGTGAGTTAGTGATTGAGTGAATAAGTGAAGTGTTGTCATGGCGAGGACGCAGGACGAAGCCATCCTTCCCTTCCTCCGTGACAAGCTCTATCACGTGACAAGCCCTTGACGACTGTGTTAGCGTCAAGGGCTTGTCACATTTTAAGGGGGTAACACGCTGGTCAGGACGGATGGCTTCGTCGTGCCTCCTCGCCATGACACCTACCGCCTACTCGTCGCCGAAGGGGTCGTTGGCGTCCTTCTTCTTTTTCTTCTTGGATTCCTTTTTCGGCTCTTCGGCGGGGGCAGTGTCAGCGGGAGGGGTGGCTTCTACGGCTTCCTC
>NZ_JACHNV010000004.1:0-256729 GCF_014199535.1 Hymenobacter latericoloratus | reverse complement strand
CCTTTTTCTTCTTTTTCTTGCCAGTGTCCTCGGCCGGAGCTTCGGTGGGCGCGGGAGCCGCCTCTACGGGCTCGTCCTTTTTCTTCTTTTTCTTGCCAGTGTCCTCGGCCGGAGCTTCGGTGGGCGCGGGAGCCGCCTCTACGGGCTCGTCCTTTTTCTTCTTTTTCTTGGAAGTGGGCTCCTCCTCGGCGGGGGGGGTAGCGGTAGGGTCGGCCTGGAGGGCCTCTTCTACCGGATCTTTTTTCTTCTTCTTCTTTTTGCTACCCTCTTCCATAAAGTCGAAGTTGCCGGTACTCTGGGGCTGGGTGGTATTTACTTTCCGCTTGCCGGTTTCCTTCAGGTAGTCTTTGCGGAAGTGGTTGAGGAAGGTTTGCACCTCCTGGTCGTCGCCGAGGTAGAAGCCGTATTCGGTGGCCGTATTGTAGTCGCCCTTGGCCTTCAGACCAATGATTTCATCGAAGGAGCCGTGCTGGGCCTTCGCCAGTACCACGTTGTTGGAGTACTTGATGTAGTACCAGGTCTGGGGTTCGGCTTCCAGGTAGAGCTCCACGGCGTCGCCGGTGCTTTCCTTCTTGATTTCGATGTAGCCGTCAATCAGGGCGTTGATGTCCTTCTTGCCCACGCTTACCAGGCCAATCTTGCCCACCGAGTACCAGGCCTTGAACTTCTCATTCCAGCGCAGATTCACCTGGCTCAGCACCACCGTGTGCAGGAACTTGGCCGATACTTTCTGCAGGGGCACGTAGCCGCCCTTGCGGGTACTGTAATCCTGCACCACTTTATTGCCCACAAACTCGCCCATTTTGTAGAGCTGAGCCGGCGAGCCATCCAGAGCTTCCGGCGCGCCTTTGGCATTGGTAGCCAGGTCGGCGGCCATGGCCTCCACGGCCTTCTCCGGCAGGTTAATGTCGAAGGCCAGGAAGGTGTTCAAATCATACAAGGCGCTGTCGGGCTTGGCCGTACCCAGGCCGGCGGCCGTGAGGGTGTAGTCTTTATTGGAGTTGATGAGGTTGAGCTTGCCGCGGAAGTCGAGGGCGCCCGTGGAGTCGGTGAGGGTCAGCACGGAGCCTTCGTACACATCGGGGTCGGCGGGGTCGTGGCGGCTGATGGTGTACTGGCCGCGTTTCTGGTTGAAGCGCAGGTCGCCGTCCACCTCAAACAGGTTCATGTCCGTCACGCCGGGCTTGGTGGCCACAAAAAGCGGATACACCTTGCCCGTGCCTTCCGAGAGGAACAGGCCCGACAGCATCGGCGTCCCGTCCGCCGATTTCGGTTCCTGGAGCTTGATACGGATGCCTTTAGGGTCAATGGTATCCTGCACGGCAAACCAGTCGGAAGCCGTCGTTGCTTTCACGAAGTTCAGCTTGGCTTGCCCATCGAAGGTGAAGCCCTTTTTCTGGGAGTTCATGGTTACGCCGCCCCGGTAGGCAATGCGCGGAGCCAAGTGAAACTTGTCGGTGGCCTGCAGGGTAGCGACGGCAATAGTGGGCGGCGAAACCGGCTGGTCCTCGTCGGACGGGGCGCGCTTGAGCAGGCCTTTCATGCCGCCTTTGTTGCCGTTCTTGCCCAGCGAGGCCGTCATGGTCGCCATCGAATCGACGTGGAAGTTGGCAAACTTGATGGCGAATGAGTCGGCAGAAGCGTTTTTGTAGTTGTACAGGGCGTTGCCCGAGAAAGCCAGGCGCGAAAGCACCCGCACCTCGCCCTTGTAGAGCTGGTGGTATTTGCGGAGGGTGTCCATCACGATGCCCGCGTTCTGGAAGGCACGCATTTCGGCGTTGGGCAGAATGTACACTTTGCTGGAGTCGGGCGTAATCCAGGCATCGGCCGTGGAAATGCGGGGCACGCCGCCGGCTACCAGGCGGTAGCGGCTCAGGTCGTACTGGCCGGTGGCGGCCTGGAACTTGAGGCCCTTCTGCTCGGGCTTGGTGCTGTAGAAGAAGGAGCGCGACGAGTCGGCGCCGGGTGCCACGCGCAGCTGCACCAGCTTCTTCTTGAAGTCCCACTTCCCGCCCGAGAGCGTGGTGCGATACTGCGAGTACGGCAGCTCGATGCTCGATTTATTGTCGCCTTCTTCGCGGGCAAACTCGGTGTTGCCCGCCTTCAGGTCGTAGGTAAAGGTTACGTTGTTGGCCGTCAGGGCCGGCTTGTTCACCTCCGCCGACTTAATGTTCAGGGTGGCCTTTTTGCCGGTGTAGCGGGTAGGCTTGAAGGCAAACTGCGTGGAGCGGATAAACGACTGCGGGCCATCCATGCGGCCGTCGCCGTAGAGGCCGCCGGGCGTGTAGGTGAGCGTACCCTTAAAGCCGTTGATGTTGTCGTAGAGCTTAAACGACTCGCCCTGCTGCTGGGAGGTCAGGTACATCGAGTCTTGCTTCACGGCCCACTTCATCTGGTAGCCGGGCAGCAGGGTTACTTTGGCAAACTCCGTCCCGTTGAGGGGTCCTGGCAGAATAGTACCGGTTTTGCCCACCGTCACCACCGAGTCGCGGTAGAACACGAACTGCTCGCTGTTAAAGTCGCCGGTCAGGTACTTGATGTTGCCTACCCCCTGCAGGCCCTGGTTGTTCATGCGCACCTTGTTATAGAGGCGGCCCTTGCCCCCGTAGAGCGGGAAACCGTCTTTGGGCAGGTTGTACACAAAGCCCAGAGAGCCGTCTTCCTGCATGCTGAGCTTGGTCTGGAAGTCGGGCATGATGCCCCCCGACACGAACGTGCCCTTGAAGCCCACGGCCACCCGGTTTTTGTTATTGAGCGAATCCAGCTTAAAGGGCGGAATGTCAAAGTACATGGTGGTATCATAAGCCCCGCCCAGCACTTCGGGCTTATCGAAGTACACGTAGGCGCCGGTGCTGGCATCAAAGGTGGGGTAGGCTCCCAGCTTCTTGCGGCCCGACTTGTTATTGGGCGCGTTGATGTAGAGGCGGCCGGCCGAGGTTTTCTTTTTGTTGGTCAGAGTCCAGTCCACATCCTTGCGGGCCTTCATCACCGAGCCCTTCGAGCCCTTGCCCTTCACGATGATGGAGTCAATCTTCACCAGATCAATATAAAACCCGTCGTAGTCGAACTTGAACTCCTTGCCCTTGAACACGAAGGCCGAGGCCACCACGGTGCCGTTGAACTGCACGCCCCGGTTTTTCTGGATGCGAATCACGCTGGAGTCGGGCTTCACGAACACCGTCACGGAGTCATCGGAGAAGTTGAAGCGGTCCACGCCCCGCACAATCAGGTCGTTAGAGTTCAGGTCGAGGGTAGCGTTTTTGCCCGAGGGCGAAAGGCTCTTGATGGCAATGTGGTCGTAGTCTTTCTTACCCCGCGAGGAGTTTACGTAGTGCATAGCCTTGGGCAAAAGCACTATCTGGTCGGTTTGCGGGTACCAGGCCACGTACCCGTCGCGGGCCAGGCCGGCCACCGCCGTGCGCACGTTGTCGGGCTTGAGCTGGCGGAAAGTGGCTATGTCCTGCACCGTGAACACCTTTTTGTTGCCGTTTTCCAGGCTGTAGCCCACCACCATCTGTAGCGGGTGAAGCTTGTTGATGGCCTTAATTTGCTGGTAGCGGGTGTTGGTATAGAACTCCTTGGACTCGAAGTTGGCCGTTACCTGGTTTTTGGCCGTCAGGATAGAAAAGTCGATGTAGGGCGTGCGCACGGGCCAGGTCAGCAGCTCGGCCGTCACTTCCATCTGGTGATAAGAGTCGTAGAAGGGCGTGGTTTTGTAGAGGCCGCTTTCGCGGGCCAGCTGCAGCACCTGGTTGTTTTTGCTGTACTTGAGCTTCACGCCGGGGTGAGTCAGCGAGTCCTGCTTATCCTGGTAAATGGTAACGGCGGCGTGGGCGGCCGTAATGATGGAGTCGCCCAGCTCATACACCCGCGAGGAGGCCCGGAACTTGGGCTTGCCGTCCACGTCCACAATAATGCGCGACAAGGCCCCGTCCAGGGACGAGGACAGCGCCCGGTTACCCGAAAGCGAAAACCCCCCGAAGTAGCGGATGTTGTCCCCGATGTTTTTCACCTGGGCATCGTTGGTGTTGGAGATAAAGCGGGGGTAGCCCGTATCGGTGGTGGGTGTTTTGCGCTTGAGGCTGCGGTAAGCCAGCCAGCCCTGTACGGGTTGGGCCAGCACGGCGGGGTAGGTAAGCGTAACGGGCTGGGCCGTAAACTCGGGCCGGCTGATGTCGAAGTCGTAGGTAGTCAGGTCGGCCGTAACGGGGTTGGCATTCACCTGCCAGCCAAACTGCCCGCCGTAGCCCACAAAGCGGGTGCGCGTAGCCACTACCGCCCCGCTGGTCTTGCGGATGTACACCGAGTCGCCGGAGGAGGCCAGAAACAGGTCGGCATCCTTCAGCAGCAGCACCGGGCCCCGGGTAGAGGGTGCTACGTAGGAGTTGTAGGAAGGCGCCTGGTCAGCCCAGCCGTTATCGGCCGCGGGTTTGGCGGCCGTGCCGCTCCCCTTCTTGGGCGTGTCCCAGCCATTGTCGGCACCCCAGGGGTCCTCGTCGCCCCAGCCGTTGTTTTTCTTGGCGGCTTTGGTATCCAGCTTCTTGGTGGAAACCGTGGCGGGAGCCGGCGCTGCGGGGGCCGCAGGGGCGGGCGGCGCCATGGAGGGCATATCCGTTTCGTTGTAGGCAAAGCTGAACGTGCCGCCCTCTACCCGCAGGGTGCTGTAGCGCGAGCGGTAGAGAAACTTGCCATCCAGGAACTGCGCGGCAGCGGCCAGAAACTTCTCGGCGTCGGTGGGCTGCTCCTTTTCCAGGGCTTTACCGGCCACGCTCAGGAATTCAGTCATCTGCTGATCCGAGAAATTCTGGACCAGACTGCCGGCTACGATGGCCGAGAAAAAGTGCTCAAAGTGCGGCTTGGGCCGAAACTTCCGGGCCAGCATGTACTGGCTCAGGGACACGATGTAGCGCTGCTGGGTAGCGGTAAGGCGGTTGCTGGCCCATACCTGCAGCAGGCGGTTGCCGGTGGCGCGGGCCGTACCGCTGTTGGTGCTGGCCATCATGGCCTGCACATCCAGCATAAACTGCTGGGGCTCCGAGCTGAGCTTGCCCGACCATTTGAGCGGGGTCGGGGTGGCGGGCCCCGCCGTACCAGCGGGCTGCTTGGCTGGTTGTGGCTTCTGCTGGGCCCAGGCCGGAGCACTCCATCCCAACAGCAGCGTGCAAACCAACCCAAAAAGAGTACGCTTCATATCAAATTCGTCAAAGCCTAGTTAATCGCCTACAATTTCGGCAAAACCCGGCACTTTTCGCGCCCGATTGGCCTGCCCCTCGCCACAATCATAAGGCACCCTTTTTTTGTACCATTCTGAGGCTCAAGCAGCTTCAAGCCAACTACTCCGGGCCCGGGTGCCGGCGGGGCGAAACCCAAAAACGACGCCGCCCGAGCAAAATTGCTGCTCAGGCGGCGGGGCGCACTATCAGAAAATAACTCGGCTACCTAGACCGGCTGCCGGAACACGGCCGACACCCAGTGGTTTTGGGTGCGGTGGCTTTCGTACTGGAAACCAGCTTTTTCAGCGGCCTCCCGGATCAGGGGCAGGTCATCCTCATAGAAGCCGGAGAACAGAATGGGGCCGCCGGGCTTGAGGTAGCGGGCGTAGGCGCCCATGTCCTCCAGGAGTACGTTGCGGTTGATGTTGGCCAAGATGATATCGAAGGGCTCTTCGCCTTCCAGAGCGGTTACGTCGCCGAGGCGGGCTTCCACTTTGTCCTGCACGTTGTTTTCCTGGGCGTTGTCGGCGGCGTTTTCCGCGGTCCAGGGCTCCACGTCCACGGCCAGCACGTGGGCGGCGCCCAGGTGCACGGCCATAACGGCCAGAATGCCGGTGCCGCAGCCCATGTCCAGCACGCGCTTGCCCTGGTGGTCGATGCCGAGCTGGTTGGCAATCATCAGGGCGGTGGTATCGTGGTGGCCGGTACCGAAGGACATACGCGGCATAATCACGATTTCGTACTCCAGATCGGGGCGCGCCTCGTGGAACGGAGCCCGCACCGACACCTTATCGGCAATAACCAGGGGCTGGAAGTTCTTTTCCCACTCGGCGTTCCAGTTCTGGCGGGTAATCACGCGGTGCGAAAACTCCAGCTCGCCCAGGGCCTCGTAGCGGCTCATGATTTCGGCTACATTATCCGCCGAAAACTGGTCTTCGTCGATGTAGGCACAGAAACCTTCCTCGTTGTCTTCGAAGGTGTTAAAGCCTACCTCCGCCAACTCCGCCACCAGTATATCCGACAGCTCACGGGGAGCCTGTACGCGCAGTTCTATGTAATCCATACTCAGGAAATTTATCAGGAGTCAACCAAAACAAAACCGTCCCGCGCCTGGGGCACGGGACGGCAAAGGTCGGAGGAAAAAACGGGCTGCCCTACTGCTTCCGGCAGCCGGCAAAGGAGCGCACCTTGGTGTAGTGAAAGGAAAAGTCGGCCAGGTTGCGGTTGTCGGTCACGAAGAGCACGTAATCGGCAAAGTCGCGGGCGTCGGTCAGGTACCACAGGCCGGCCTTGTCGGCGAAGAGCTTGTTGGTTTCCCGGTACACCAGCACATCGGCAAACGCCTCATCGGGCTCCTGATACACTACTCCAAATGCCTGGCTGCGGCGGCGCGGGTCGGCTTCCAGATACACCGAGCCGTAGAGGCGGCACGGGTCCACGGAACCGAGGGGGGTAGGCGCCACCAGCGGCACGGCCGGAGCCAGCCGGAACGGATTCAGGGCCAGCAGGCCGGAAAGCAGTAGGGTAGTAAGCATAAGCAAGGCCAGAACTTCAGGCAATTATCCGGCCGAAATGTAGGGAGCGGGGCTCGCCCCCGCCCATCGTTGCACGATTTCCGCCGATGTGTGCTTGCAGCAGTAAATGCTGGGGTAAGCTTCAGGCCATAATAGAGCCGTCTGTAAGCCTCAAGCTGAGTGGGCACTGGCGGGCGGGGGCAAACCCCGCTCCCTACGGCCCATTTCTAGAACGACTTGATAATCTCGGTGAAGTCGCGCGACTTGAGGGAAGCGCCGCCAATGAGGCCGCCATCCACGTCGGGCTGGCTGAACAGCTCGCGGGCGTTCTGAGCGTTGGCCGAGCCGCCGTACAGGATGGTGGTATTTTCGGCAGCTTCAGCGTCGTAAGCCCGGGCAATCTGCTCCCGGATGAAGGCGTGTACTTCCTGGGCCTGGGCGCTGGTGGCGGTTTTGCCGGTGCCAATGGCCCAGATGGGCTCATAGGCCACCACAACCTGGTCGAACTCTTCATTGGTGAGGTGGAACAGGCCGTCTTTCAGCTGCTTCTCAATGAACTTAAAGGTTTCGTCGGCCTCGCGGGTTTCCAGGCTTTCGCCCACGCAGAAGATGGGCTTCAGGCCGGCGGCCAGAGCGGCTTTCAGCTTCTGGCTCAGCAGCTCGTCGTCCTCGCGGAAGTACTGGCGGCGCTCCGAGTGACCCAGAATCACGTACTCAGCCCCCACCGACTGCAGCATCTGGGCCGACACTTCGCCGGTGAAGGCGCCGGTTTCCTTTTGGTGGCAGTTCTGGGCACCGAGGTGGAAACGGCCGCCCTCGGGCAGCTGCTTGCCAATGGCCGACAGGAACGGAAAGGGCGGGCACACGACTACCTCTACCTGGGAGCCGGTTACTTCGTCCTGGACCATGTTCACGATTTCGGAAATCAGCGCCTGGCCATCCTGGAGGGTGGTGTTCATCTTCCAGTTGCCGGCCACAATATTCTTACGCATAGCGGAAAGGGTTGAGGTTGGGAGTTGGGCCGCAAGTTAGGGGAAGAAGTGATGGGGTGAAGAGGTGATGGGGTAACAGGTGACAGGTAAAAGGTGAAGGGTGACAAACAGCCCGTCATTCCGAGCGCAGCCGAGGAGTCTCGCATGCTGACGTTGCTGAAGTAACCAGACGTCAGCACGCGAGATGCTTCGACAAGCGGACGCCAGATGAAGTATGACTTGCTGTTTGTCACCTGTTAGCCTTCACCTTTTACCTGTTACCATTCACTTCATCACCTCATCACTTCCTTACCTCTACCCCACCACGCCAGCCCAAGCCCGGCTATTGCCACCAGTCCGGCTGCGGCCAGGGCCATCCAGGCCAGCACCTCGGTATCGGCCTCGAAGCGGCGGGCGGCCCAGATGCCGGCCAGGCCCCAGGCCACGGCGGCGGGGTAGGCCAGCTCCCGGAACCGGCGGGTTACGTTCAGGGCCAGACCGGCCGTAATGCCTACCAGTACAATAGCTATTTCAATGCTTTCCTCGGGGCCAGGCTGCCATTGGGTGCCCAGAGTCAGGGTGGTATTCACCACCGTGGCTACCGAAATCCAGCCCAGATAGAGGCCAAACGGCACGCTGCTGTACCAGGGCGCTTCCTGGCGCCCCACGAAGTGGCGGGCCCGGCCGTACACCACCGCCAGGCTGGCCAGTATCAACAGCATGACTACCGCACTCGGCACCAGCAGCTCGTAAGCAAATACCACCAGCCACAGGCCCGTCAGCAGGTTAGCAAACACCAGGGGCCGCGCCACCGCGTCGGGCAGAGGGTTGCGGCGCTGAGCCGGCAGCAGCTGCCACACGGCGTAGAACAGCAAGCTCAGGAAAATCAGCCCCCAGATGCTGAAGGCGTAGCCGGCCGGCGTGAGCACCGTGGGGTACTTGGCAGATACCTGGGCGTTGGTCTGCCCATTGAAGGGGTAGCGCTGCGAGACGTAGTTCAGGGCAATGTTGCCGACAATAGCTGCCGAAGCCGCCCAGCGCCACGCACGGCTCTCGGTGGGGGCAGTCAGGGCGTCAAAGGCTTCTTGGTGGGTAGCGGATGAGTTCATAGAGTGAATAACCGGGAAATATCCGATTCTTCCCTCTACGAAGTTGCAGGCGTTTCGACGGTCGAGCTTACCGCTTTTCCTACCCCCTTACACAACGCAAAGCCCGACTACGCTTCTCAGCATAATCGGGCTTCATAAGTGGTTAGGCCGCATTTACAGCTTCTCGGCCAGGAAGCGGGCGGTGTGGTTGCTGTCCTTGAGCTTCACCATTTCTTCGGGCGTTCCTTCGAATAGCAAATGTCCGCCGTTGATGCCGCCCTCGGGGCCAAGGTCGATGATCCAGTCGGCGCACTTGATGATGTCCATGTTGTGCTCGATGATAAGCACGGAGTTGCCTTGTTCCACCAGCGCATTCAGGGCCGTCATCAGCTTATTGATGTCGTGGAAGTGCAGGCCGGTGCTGGGTTCATCGAAGATGAACAGGATTTTATCGTTCTGTAGGGTGTTGCCCTTGGTCAGGAAAGATGCCAGCTTCACACGCTGGGCCTCGCCGCCGGACAAGGTGTTGGCCGACTGCCCCAGGCGAATATAGCTCAGCCCTACGTCGTCGAGAGGCTTCAACCGCTCCACAATTTTGGGTTGATCCTTGAAGAATTCGATGCTGTCCTCAATGGTCATTTCCAGCACCTCGTTGATGCTCTTTTCCTTATAGAGCACGTCCAGGATATCCTGCTTGAACTTGCGGCCCTCGCAGGCTTCGCAAGTCAGGTAGATATCGGCCATGAACTGCATTTCAATCTTCACCTGACCTTCGCCCTGGCACACCTCGCAGCGGCCCCCGTCAATATTGAAGGAGAAGTGGGAAGGTTTGAAGCCGCGGGCTTTGGCCAGCTGCTGATCGGCAAACAGGGTCCGGATGGCGTCGTAGGCCTTTACGTAGGTTACCGGGTTCGAGCGGCTGCTCTTGCCGATGGGGTTCTGGTCCACGAACTCAACGTGCGTTACCTGCCCGTTCACGCCCATCAGGCGGTCGAACTTGCCGGTAGCTTCTCCCGCGCCGCCGCCCAGCTGCTTGAGCAGGGCTGGGGCCAGAATCCGCCGAATCAGGGTACTTTTGCCCGAGCCCGAAACGCCCGTTACCACCGTCATCACGTTCAGCGGAAACTTGACACTCACGTTTTTGAGGTTGTTTTCGCGGGCGCCGGTCAGCTCCAGAGCGTTGCGCCAGGGGCGGCGCGTTTTGGGCACGGCTACCGCCATGCGGCCGCTCAGGTACTGGCCGGTGTAAGTGTCGGAGGCCAGCACCTCGGCGTAGGTGCCCTGGAACTGCAGGGTACCGCCGCCGCTACCCGCCTCAGGCCCGATGTCGATGATCTGGTCGGCCTGCTCCATCATCTTGTCCTCATGCTCCACCACAATCACGGTGTTGCCGAGCTGCTGCAAGGAGCGCAGCACGCCAATGAGCTGCTCGGCGTCCTTGGGGTGGAGGCCAATGCTGGGCTCGTCGAGAATGTACATGGAGCCTACCAGCGCCGAACCCAGGGAGGTAGCCAACGAAATCCGCTGGCTTTCCCCGCCCGAAAGCGTGCTGCTCAGGCGGTTCAGGGTGAGGTAGCCCAGCCCTACCCGGTTCAGGTACTCCAAACGGTTGGTAACTTCCGTCACGAGGCGCTCCGCTACCTTAGCTTCGTGCTCGGGCAGGTCGAGGTTCTGGAAAAACTCTAGGGCCCGGCTCACGGGTAGCAGCACCAGGTCGGTAATGCTCTGGCCCTGAATCTTGACGTACTGAGCGTCTTTGCGCAGGCGCGTGCCCCGGCAGTCGGGGCAGGTAGTGCGGCCCCGGTAACGGCTCTGCAGCACCCGGTACTGAATTTTGTGCGTCTGCGTCGATACCCAGTTAAAGTAGGCATCGAGGCCATCAAAGTACTTGTTGCCCTTCCAGAGCAGCTGGCGCTCGGCCTCGCTGAGCTCGTTGTAGGGGCGGTGAATAGGGAAGTCGAAGCGGATGCCGTTTTTGAGCAGGGGTTTCAGCCACTCGCTCTGCTTGTCGGTGCGCCAGGGAGCAATAGCACCCTCGTACACCGTCAGGCTCTTGTCCGGAATTACCAGGTCCTCGTCAATGCCCAGCACCGAGCCGAATCCTTCGCAGGTTTGGCAGGCGCCGTAGGGGTTGTTGAAGGAAAAGAAGTTGACGCTGGGCTCCTCAAACACCATATCGTCCAGCTCAAACCGGTCGGAGAAGGTGCGAGTTTCCTCATCCAGCTTCACCAGGCAGGTGCCGTGGCCCTCAAAAAAGGACGTTTGCACCGAGTCCGATAAACGGAACATCAGGTCCTCGTCGCCGGGCTGAATCACGGCGCGGTCAATCATGATGTACACGTCGCCCTGCACTTCGGGCTGGCCTTCGGCAATCAGCTCTTCAATAAAAGCGGTTTCCCCGTTTACTACCACCCGGCTGTAGCCTTTCTGCAGCAGCAAATCCAGCTCCTTGCTCATGGGCCGGCCATCTTCGGCGGGCAGCAGGGGCGAGAGCAGCATCACGCGGGTGCCTTCGGGCAGCTTCATGAGGTAGTCCACCACGTCGGCCACGTTGTCCTTGCGCACCTGCTCCCCGCTCACGGGCGAGTACGTGCGGCCTACCCGCGCGAAGAGCAGCTTGAGGTAGTCGTAAATCTCGGTGCTGGTGCCTACGGTGGAGCGGTTGTTTTTGATACTGACCTTCTGCTCAATGGCAATGGCCGGCGAAATGCCCCGAATGTAGTCCACGTCGGGCTTGTCCATGCGGCCCAGAAACTGGCGGGCGTAGGAGCTCAGGCTTTCCACGTACATGCGCTGCCCTTCGGCATATAGCGTGTCGAACGCCAACGAGGACTTGCCCGAACCCGAAAGGCCCGTGACAACAACAAACTTATTGCGCGGCAGCGCTACGCTGAGGTTCTTGAGGTTATGAACCCGGGCGTTTTTTATCAGGATGAACTCGCGCGGGTCGAGCTGGTCAATGGGGTCGGCCGCGGGGGCGGCTACTTGCAAAGCGGAGTTATCGGCCATAGGTCGGGTAACAACGACGGCCGGGGGTTTGGTTTCCTGTAATTTCCGGCCGAGGTAGTTGGAAGTAGCGAAGGTACGGCAGATGGGTGGGGGTAGGAAAGTAGTGAGGTATTTGTTTAGTACCCTTACCGTATCATTTTGCCCTAGCCACAAGTATTGGCCTACTTTGCAGGCCTGTTCCTATTTAAAGCTATGGCCACTGTTCATCCTACCCAGCACGAGAGGTTCGTTGCATGCATTTTGGGTGGCGCTATTGGCGATGCCTGGGGCAGCAGCTTCGAAAACGAGGTAGCACCATCCGCTACTACCTTTTACCTGGGCGGCAAGCCGTCGCCGACCCGGCGTTGGGCTATTACTGATGACACGCAGCTGACCTTGGCTACGTGCGAAGTACTGGCTATTGGCTCTTTTCATCCGGAACTGCTAGCCGAGCGGTTCCAGGGGTATTACCAGCAAGGAAAACTAGTTGGGCTGGGAGCAAGTACCCTGAAGGCTGTTCGCGACCTGGCGGCTGGCATCCATTGGACCCAAGCGGGCCGGCGAGGGCAGTATGCGGCCGGCAACGGAGCGGCTATGCGCGTGGCTCCCTTTGCGTTTTATCCCGCTACTACCCGGCAGCACCTATACGATGCCTGCCGCATTACTCACCACAACGAGGAAGCCTACGCGGGCGCGTTAGCCGTGTATTTGGCCATCAAGGCCGCCACTACTGGCACTTGGAACGGCCGCAATAACCTCCTCAGCCTCCTGCTTCCCGAGCTACCCGACACCAACCTAAAAGACCGGCTGTTGGTGATAAACGAATATCCGACCACCGCTACTATTGCTGACGTAGCGCGTCTGGGGAACAACGGATACGTTGTAAACTCAGTGCCCTTCGCCATCTTTTGCGCCACCAAAATCTTTGACCTCGGGTTAGCGGGCTTGTTGCAGCAACTGATTGCCACCGGCGGCGACACGGACACGAATGCTTCCATCGCGGGTCAACTTGCAGGAGCGGTGGTCGGGTTGGCGGGAATACCAGCGGGGTTGCTCTCGAAGTTGGAGTAGTTACCGGAATACCTGTGGCTTAGAAGCATTATTGATAGAGCGATTCTCTCCCTTCATTAGAACAGCGGAGTTGTTAGCCTACCGCTTCAACGCCTTCCCCACTACCTCCTTCCACACTGCATAACCTGCCGGAGTCATGTGCAGACTGTCCGCGACGTAGAACTGCGGCTGCGGCTTACCGTTTGCTCCCAGCAAGGGGGTAGCCGTGTCCACGAAGCGCAGGCGTTTCGGGTGCTGCCCAATGTACTCCCGAATCAGGCGGTTGGCTTCCTGCACTTGCGGGTACAGTGCCCAGCGCGAGGGGCTGGGCTTGATGGCCAGAAACACCACCGGCACCTTGGGCAGCTTCTGCTGCATCAGCCGCTCGAAGTCCCGGAACGATTGGAACACTTCCTGCGGGGTAGCGCCGGAGCCGATGTCATTATCGCCCTCGTAGAGCACCACTTGGCGCGGCCGGTAGGCGGCCACCAGTTGGTCAAAGAAATACAGAGCATCGGGGAAGCGGGAGCCACCGAAGCCGCGGTTAAGCACCGGCCGGCCGGGAAAGTCCTGCCGGAGCGTTTCCCACTTTCGGATGGAGGAGCTGCCGTAGAACAGCACCGGCCGCCGGGGCGGGGGCGTGAGGCTGTCCTGGCGGGCAAAGGCGCGCAGCTCCGGAGCCCACTGGGCGGGGTTGATGGCTTGGGCGAAGCTAGGATGGGCAGCCCCCGCAAGCACCAGGAGAAGCGCGCTGGTATATACCCGGCGCCAAACAGAGTAGAGCATAGCGAAAAAATAAGACGACTGCAGTAAGGTAACCCGCCGTAAGCAAACTGCCCGCAATGGGGGGCGTAGCCGCCGCATGGGGCGGCTACCAGCCTCAGCAGGTAGGCCGGTGCCCTCCTCCACTTTTGCCTTAGTATCGATAAGTCTAGGTTAAGTTGAATATATTCGGCACCATATGCTTTTAACCTGAGCAGTAGGCCAGAGGATTTAAAAAATTTTAGCCCTTTTTGCTACCCCTGCTCCCTTTCTGTGGCTTAGGGCAAACCTCTGGCTGGCATGTGAGTATGTAGTTTGATATTTTCATACTCAATCAGTACGACAAGCGGTAAAATACCCCTGTTGATTTTCACTTTATGAAGAAAACCCTACCCAAGCTTTTTCTTTTCTGGCTGTTCTGGTGCCTTCCCCTGCTAACGCTGGCTGGTGTGGAGCAAGCCACTCCCCTGAATGGCCAGTGGAAGGGCCCGCTCAAGGTTCCGGGCGGCCAGCTTACCCTGATTATCACCCTGGTGCCGCTTTCCAACGGCAGCTACTACGCGGCCCTGGATGCGCCCCAGCAGCGCATCAACCGCATGCCGGCTGAGGTTACCCTCAAGGGTTCCGATATTACCATCAGCATTGAGCAGGCCGGTAGCAAGTTCGTGGGCAAAGTGAAGGATGGAGGTGCTACTTTCCAGGGAAACTGGACCCAGCCCGGCCTGACAGCTCCCCTCACGCTTACCCGCATGAAAGCTACGCCGCAACCGGTAGCCACGGGCAAGCCTCGCCTCACCCCCCCCTACCGCGAGGAGGAAGTAAAATTCCTGAATACCCAGGCCAATATTGCGCTGGCCGGCACCCTCACCATTCCGGCGGGCCCTGGCCCCTTCCCGGCCGTGGTGCTGCTCTCCGACAACGGCCCCCAGAACCGCGACGTGGAGCAACAGGACTACCGCATGTTCGGGTCCCTGGCCGACCACCTGACGCGCCGCGGCATTGCCGTACTGCGCTTCGATGACCGGGGCGTGGGCAAATCGCAGGGCAACCACTTCACAGCTACTACCGCCGATCTGGTGAGCGATGCGCAGGCAGCCATGGTGTACCTGCGGGCCAAACCTCTTGTCGACCAACGGTACATTGGCCTGGTGGGCCACGGCGAAGGGGGCAACGTAGCCCTGCTGGCCGCCGCCGAGCAGCAGCCGGCCACGCCGGCCTTCGTTGTATCAATGTCGGGCTACGGTGTGCCAGGGCGCGATGTTATCATGCGCCAGCAAATGGAGATTATGCGCCTGATCGGCTCCAACCCGGCCCAAGTGAAGGCGGCCCTGGAGCTGCACAAGGAAATGGTGGAAATCATCCGGCAGACACCCAACGACAACCAGGCCCGCGGCAAGGTAGCCGCTACCCTGCGCTTCAACAACACCGACCTGGACCCCCACATGGCCCGCGCCCGCGCCGTGCAGCTCACCTCGCCCTGGTCGCGCTACTTCCTCGATTTCGACCCGACCCGCACCCTAGGCACCGTGAAGTGCCCGGTACTGCTGCTGGGCGGCGGCAACGACCTGCAAGTGGACCCGGCCCAGAACATCGCCCCCCTGAAAAAGGGCCTGAAAAGCGCCTCCGTTGAGTCGCAGAAACTGGCCGGCGTCAACCACTGGTACCAACCCGAAATGAAGGACTGGCCCCTGGTGAATGGGGAGCAGCAGCCCGTTTTCTCGCCGAAAGCTCTGGCTACTGTCCGGGAGTGGATCTTCGATAATACCGAGCGGCCCCGGCCCCTGCCTACCTCTGCCCCCGATGCCAAATCCGCGACTTCCTCGGCCAAAGGGGCCCGGAAAACACCCAAAACTGCCCAGGCCAGCCGTTAGCCGTGCTGTTTCTTGGTTGAAAGCGCCGAAGCTGAGCTTCGGCGCTTTTGTTTTTTCCTACCCCGGAACCTGGCTGCACCGTTTAGGTTTGTATCCTGTATGCTGGCTCTGCGCACTGATTTACACGACATCCTCTCATTTGGCATGCTGAGCCGGCATACGCTCGACATTCTGCGGCACAAGCACGGCGTCAGTGAAGGTGAGCTGTTTTCGGCCCTGATGCAAACCCTGCGGGAGCAGCGCACGGCTCAGGCTGGTAAACCCGCGGCCGGTCCGCGCCCGGGAGCCGGGCCCTTGGTGTGCGGGCCGGAGGAGCATATCTGTCGGCACTGCGGTGAGATTTTGCGAAAGAAGGATGCCATGAAGCACCTGTGGCAGGCGCATGATCTGGTGGTGCGCCATGCCCCCGAAGCGCACTACAGCACCGATGTGCGGCTGGCAGCTCTCTACCAGGAGGCGCGCGCCGCCGGCACCGATCCGCAGGCCCTGGTAGCGGCCTGGACGGCCGCTGAGCAATTCGGGGAGCAGTTTGCCAGCGTCCGGGGACCGGGCGTACGGCGCTATTTAGTGAAACGCCGCGGCTACACGATGCTGATGGTAGGCAGTACCTCCCTCAACAGCACCTACCAGCGCCAGGACCTCAACCGCGACAGTCAGCGTCACGGATTTACCCGCTGTTTGCGAGGTACTTTTTTGGTGGTGCCTATGCGCACGTAACGGGTCGTTTGAAATGAGCAGAAATTGTGTATAAGCCACTACTTATCCACACACTTATCCACATTCTATAGAATACCCTGGGTCAGATCCTGTTTTCTGTATCTAATGCGGCGGCGGCTGCGTAGGAAATTCACTTCCCATAGCTGCTGTATATGACTTTTTTTCGCTCGTTTCTTTGTGTTGCATCCGGCTTGTATTTGCTAACGGCCTGCCAGGGTCGGGAGCAGGCGTACGGCACCGGTTCCGAAAACCCGGCGGCTGACAAGGACGCCGGAGCTGCCACCCTACCCCTGGCCGGCGTGTACGCCGATACCGTGCCCTGCAACGACTGCCAGGGCATTGCCACCCGCTTAACCCTTAAGCCCGACAGCCTGTACGAACTGCAGGAAACTTACCTCGGACGCCCCTCGCCCACCAACTACCGTCGGGGGCCGTGGCGGGTACGCGGGCAGGTAGTAACCCTGGAGCCCAGCGGCAACGACCCTGTGCGTCGCTACCGCGTGGAGGCTGGCCAGGCACTGCTCCTGCTGGATGCTACTGGCAAGCCCATGCAAGATGACGGGCAGGATTACACCCTTAACTTTACAACCGATGGCAACCTGAGTGAGGCCGGCGTCCGGCGCGAGTTCACGGGCAAATACACCTTCCAGCCCAATGCCGCTACATTCATTGAGTGCGGTACGGAGAAGCGCTACCTTCTGGCCGCCTCCGGCGCCGGGCCCGAGCTGGAGCGCCGCTATGCCACTACCCGCAAAGACTCCGGGCAGCCGGTATTTGTGCGCGTACGGGCTACCCTGCAGGGCGGCAGCGGCGGCACAGAAGCCCTGGCGGTGGAGAAAATTCTGGAAATGAAGCCCGACGCCATTTGCCCGCAGGCTCAGAAGCAGGCCTTCCAGCAGTAGCGCTTCGCTGGTTTGCCTTCAGAAACCACACCGGCCCGCAGCACATTGGTTCTGCGGGCCGGTGTGGTTTTCCGTAGCCGGGCAGTGTGCATCAGGCCTCTTGCTTGGCCGGCGTCATGTCCAGCTTGCGCAGCTTATCGGCCAGTACTGCCGTGAGCCCTACCACCCCCAGGGTCATGAAGCCGCCAAATACCACCGAGTTGACCACGCCCAGCAGCCGCGCCGCCACCCCCGACTCAAAGGAGCCGATTTCGTTGGATGACCCAATAAAGATGTTGTTCACGGCTGATACGCGGCCTTTCATGTGCTCCGGCGTGAAGGTGTGCAGCAGCGTAGAGCGCACAATCACCGATACCGAGTCGAAGGCCCCGGTCAGGAACAGCAGGAACAGTGACAGCTCGTAGCTATCAGACAGGGCAAACAGGATGGTAGCTACCCCGAAGCCGGCTACGGCCCAGAGGAGCTTGCGGCCTGCGTGCCGGCGCAGCGGGAAATACGTCAGCAGCGCGGCCATCAGCACCGACCCAATAGCCGGCGCCGACTCTAGGTGACCCAGGCCCGCGGCTCCTACTTTCAGGATGTCCACCGCAAAAACCGGTAGCAAGGCCACCGCCCCACCGAACAGCACCGCAAACAGATCGAGGGAAAGCGCAGCCAGCACCAGCTGGTTGCCCCAGATAAAGCGCAGCCCGCTCAGGATGCTTTCCTGCAAGCCCGGCTTTTCGCCCTCCAGCGCAGGCAGGGGCCGCGAGGCAATAGCGGCAAACTGCCCCAGCGCCACCAGCAGCAACACTGCCGCCACCATGTAGGAATTGGCTACCCCCCAGGTGATGAGGTAGCCGCCAATGGCTGGCCCCAGCACCGCTGCGGCCTGGTAGGTAGTGCTGTTCCAGGTAACGGCATTAGCCAGCCGCTCCCGGTCGGGCAGCAGCTGGGGCATAAAGGAAAACAAGGCCGGCCCCAGGAAGCCACGCGCAATACCACTCACAAAAATCACGAGGTAGAGCGGCCATGTGTAGAAGGCCTGGCGGGAAAGCAGGGGTAGCCCCGCGGGCGAGGCCAGCAGCGCCAGCGCCAGGGCGCACAGCCCGAGTACCGCCACCGTAACCACAATAATGTTTTTGCGCCGCACGGAGTCGGCAACGTGCCCGGCGTAGAGCGATACGCTAATACTGGGAATGGCCTCGGCCAGCCCAATCAGGCCCAGGGCCAGCGGGTCGTTTGTCAGGCGGAAAATCTGCCAGCCCACCACCAGCCCCTGGATTCGGGTGGCAATGGTCAGGCAAATGCGGGCCGATACCAGCCGGCGGAAATCAGGAATCCGCAGGGCCGCGTAGGGGTCATGCGTTGGAGTAGAGGAAGCAGACATAGAGGGGCAATGCCGGAAACGCGCAGCCCGGCAAAGGTAACCGCTGCCAGCGGGTTGGGTAGCCCGGCGGCCGTACTTTTACATCTCCGCCGGGCCCTGCGTACGCAAGCCCTTTTGCCTTCGTTACCGTATGCAGGTAAAAGCGTTTCTTCTGATCGGCTCTCTAAGCATCCGTAGCGCGGGCCTGGTTGCCCCAACCCGGCCCGCAACGCATCCGCCGTTGGCTTTCAGCGTTTTTTTCATCCCATGCCAGCTTCCGTTTCCGCTTCCGCCCCCGATTTTGTTGAGTTTCACCGCCGCGACGAGTTGGGCGTGCTGGTAGTGCGCTGGCCCCGGCCGGTTTCGCCCCTTGAGCTGCAGCAGAGCTACACAGCCGCTCTGGCGGCCGCCCGGCCTACCCGCACGCGCTTTTGGCTGGTGGACCTGCGCCACCGCGGCCCGGCCAGCGAAGACGACACGCAGTGGGTGCTGTCGGAGTTTGTACCACAGGCCTTTAAGCAGCTGAAAGGGCGCGTGTACTGGGCCTTTCTGGTACCGGCCGCCCAGCTCAGCCCCGAAGAGCAGCAGACCGGCTCCCCCATGGTGATGCATGATATGGCCCACGTGCGGCTGTTCGGGACGGAAGAGGGCGCCCTGCACTGGCTGGCCGGCCGCCAGCACCACGACAGTGCCTGACCCCTCCGGAACCGGAGCGCCGCAGCCACAACAAACACTCATACGTATGCGCCTATACGTTCTGCGTTCTACCCTTTCCCAGCTGCTTTTCTATGTCTTTTCCCCTGATACTTATTCGTTCTTTGGCGGTTGTAGCTTTCCTGGGCACAACTGGCGCCGAGGCCGTAGCCCAGACCAAAGTCAAAACTGCCACCGCTACGCCGGCCCCGCTGAAAGATGGTGCCTTCCGGCGCAATGGCAAAGTGTACCGGCTGCAGGCCGGCAAAGCTTCGCCCCTTACTGCCTCGCTGCGGTTCAGTAACGGCTCTACGCTGCTGACCAGTGGCACGCTGGTAGCTAAAAACGGCGCCCGCCAGCTCTTGGGCGAAGGCAAGGCCGTGAACATGCAGGGCGAGGTAGTTATCTACCGCGACGACATGATGAGTGCCCAGGCCATTGAGCGCCACGATGAGGTCACGACCGGCGCTAAACCTACCGTGGTGGAAATTCCGGTAACAACCAACTTGGCCGCCCTCGGGGCGGAACTGCAGCGCACCAACCAGCGCCTGGAGCAGCTTCGGCAGCTAACGGATCTGCTGGCCGAGCGCGCAACGGCACTGGCGACGGGCACTACCCCCTCTCCTGCCTCCGGGCAGCGGCTTCAGGCCCTGAGCCAGCAACTCAGACCCTAACGCACAATTCTGCGTTGTACTTGCTCTGGAAACCGAAGTTCTTCTTACCTTAAAGAAGCTTCGGTTTTCTGGTTTTAAGGCGCTGCCAGTCAGGGCACCATACTGGTGCATACCAAATTTTAGATATTATATATTTTGGTTTCGAATTAGTTATAAAAAATTTTGGCCTCAACTGGCTTCGGCCATTGTGTTTGGGCTGGCGGTTTTCTACATTTGATTTTACTGGGTTCTTCACCTCCCCCTTACCTTCCAGATTTTCACCGGCAACTGCACTCTATGGCCTGAAGCTCTACGTTCCCTAACTCTCGTAGTCTTTATGGAAACCATGCAGCCGAGCGATTCCGCTCTTATTTCGCTCTACATCGCCGGCCAGGAAGAGGCCTTTGCTCAGTTGCTTGAGCGGCACAAAGCCCGTGTGTTCACCACCATCATGCTGATTGTGCGCGACGAAGACGTGGCCGAGGACCTATTGCAGGATACCTTCATCAAGGCCATTCATACCATGAAGAGTGGCCGCTATAATGAGGAAGGTAAATTCTCGTCCTGGATTTGCCGGATTGCGCACAATCTGGCCATTGACTGCTTCCGGCGCGAAAAACGCAGTCCTTTATTGAACCTTGATACAACAAGTCATGCGTTCAACTCGTTGTCGTTGGCAGAAGAAGGTGCTGAAGCTGCGCTGACGCGGGAAGAAACCCACGCGCGGCTTCGGGAGCTGATTCAGGAGCTGCCCGCGGCGCAGAAAGAAGTCCTGATCATGCGCCACTACGGCGACATGAGCTTTCAGGAAATTGCCGATGCAACGGGGGTCAGCATTAATACAGCGCTGGGGCGGATGCGCTACGCGCTGATTAACCTGCGGAAAAAGATGGCCGCGCAACCCGTTTTCTATGATCAAAACCTTTACCCACGAGAAACTGCTCCGGTACGTGTACAACGAATTGCCGGCTAATGAACAGCAGGAAATAGAGCAGGCCTTGGTGCACGATGCCGACCTGGCCGCTACCTGCGCCGATTTGCTCCTGGCCCAACGGGCCCTCAATGGAGCCCGGCGTACGCCAAGTAAGCGCACCACCGATGCCATTCTGCAGTACTCCCGCACCTTTCTCAAGGCCGGGTAAGTAGTTTCCGAGGGGAAAGAAATACGTCCTTGCGCGGGCCGGCTGATAACGGCTTACCCGCGCAAGGATCTTTTTTTGCCTGTACTTTGCAGCGCACTTCACCTTTGCCGTATGCGTAAGCCGGAGCGGTTCCGCCTTTTCCTGGACTATTTCACCACCAACTTTCCGGAGCCGAAAACGGAATTGGTGTACTCTAACCCCTATGAGCTGATTGTGGCGGTAGTGCTGAGCGCCCAGTGCACCGACAAGCGCGTCAATCAGATTATGCCCGCTCTGCTGGAGCAGTTCCCGACGCCCGCCCACCTGGCTGCCGCCTCCGCCGAAGAGATATTTCCCTTCATCCGCAGCGTTTCCTACCCCAATAACAAGGCCAAGCACCTTGCGGGCCTTGGCCGCCTGCTGGTGCAGGAGTTTGGGGGCGAGGTACCGAGCAACATAGAGGAGTTGCAGCGCTTGCCGGGGGTAGGCCGCAAAACGGCCAACGTGGTGGTATCTGTGATTTATAACCAGCCCGCCATGGCCGTGGATACCCACGTCTTTCGGGTATCGCACCGGCTCGGGCTGGTGCCGCGCACGGCTACTACCCCCCTCGCCGTGGAGAAGGAACTGGTACGTTATATACCGCAGGAGCTGGTGCCCAAGGCCCACCACTGGCTGATTCTGCACGGGCGCTACATCTGCGTGGCGCGCCAGCCCAAATGCAGTATCTGCCCGTTGAAAAGCTGGTGCAAGTACTACACCAATGTAGTGGCTAAACAGGCACTTACCCCCGATAAAAAGCCCGTAAGACGCACTGTAGGCCATTCATTACCGGGCAAAGGCACAACTTAGTATATAAGTAGTATTAGCAGGTTTATGGCCTGTGGTAGCTCGGCATCTATCGTGCGGCTTGCTCCAGAACCTGTTGCATTACAGCGGCAATGCTACGCCGATCAAACTCATGTATAGCCACTTGCTGGCCGGCTGCTCCGGCAGCGCGTAGCTGCTCCGGGTTGCTCAGTACATCAGCTAGCAGTGCCGCCAGCGCCGTGGGCTCACCAGCCGGAGTAAACCAGCCGCAACCATGCCGCTCCACTAATTCCTTGGTCCAGCCCCGATTGGTAACAATAACCGGGGTTCCTACGGCCAGGCTGTCGTAGAGCTTGGCCGGCGAGTTGGCATCCAGCACCGGCAGCCCCAGAAAGGAAACCACCGCTACGTCGGCCAGCCGAAACCACGTAAATACCGCGTGGCGCGGCTGGGGTGGTATCAGCCGGATAGCCGGGCAACGGGCCGCGGCAGCTTGCAGCAAAGGCTCGTCGTAACCGTGGCCCATAAACAGCCAGGTAACGGCGGGGTGCCGCGCGGCCAGCAGTTCGGCGGCCGCTACCAGGGTAGGCATATCGTTGGCGCGCCCAAAGGTGCCGGCGTATAGAATTACCTGGCGGCCTGCCAGGCCCTGCTGCTGACGGAGGGCCGCTACGGCCGCATCGGTAGCGGCGGCGGCTAAGTCCAGGTCGGTGCCGTTGAGGGAGGTAGTTAGCTTTTCGGGCGGTATGCCCAGGCCCTGCACGTAGGCCGTCATATCCGGGGAGAGGGGCAGAATATGGCGGGCTGACTGGTAGAGGCTCTTTTCTAGGGCATACAATCCGCGCCGGGCTACCCCATTCGGTACTGCACCCATGGCAACTGGAAAAGCCGGCCACAAGTCCTGCACCTCAAACACCCACGGCACCCGCCGCATGCGGGCCACTTGGGCTGCCGCCCAGGCGGCCGTGAGGGGCGTGCTGATGCCCCAGATAACATCGGGCTTCTCGATGCGAAGGCCCTCGCGCAGGGCATAGGCGGCATATTGCCCAAAAGACAGGGCCCGGCGGGCTACCCCCATTTTGTTTTCATACGGTACCGCCGCCGCCCGCATTTCTACCCCCTCAGGCAGCCACGGAAATGCCTGGGTCAGGCGTTGCGTTTCCCAAGTGCGGGTGGTAATGAGGGTAATCCGGTGCTTCCGGGCCATCTGCGCCAGCAACGAGTAGTGCCGACTGGTAGCGGGGCAGTCGGGGTTGGTGTGGTACTGGCTGAAGACGGCAATGTGCATGACTAGCTGAGGCGGCCCCGGTTCTGCTTGGGCCGGTAGCGCGACTCGTTCAGAATGCGCTGGGCATTTTTCTCGGCCATCAGCTGCTTGAGCGTTACGTTGGGGTGCTCAGCCATGTATTTGCGCACAATCTGCCAGCCAATCCAGGCCCCCACCCTGCCCGGGCACGTCTTATCAATTTCCGGGATGTTGGGCCGCTCCCCGATATACTTCTGAATGGTGAAAGGAGCCGTGTTGTAGAGCAGATTTTTATCAATAAAGTGAGCCCAGATTTTGCCCTCGTTAAAGCTTACCCCGGCCATTTCTTTGGCGGTGTAGCCCATAATCAGTGAGTCGGCGGTGCAGGGCAGCACTTTTTCGGCGAAGTACAGCGCCTTACCGAACTGCACTATCTCGCCCAGCATGGTTTGGTTGGTGAGCTGCTTCTGGTTGTACTTGCTGCTGATGGCCAGCGCCAGGGCGGGCAGCATGTGCTCCTTGGTGTAGCGGCGCTGAATGTAGCTTGGTACGTTAGGCAGGTAGGCTGCCTTGGGGCCCACGAAGAAGTCGGTACTGATGACCAGCAGGCTGTCATTCACGAACAAATCCTGGCTGAGTCCGCTCACGAAGGTTTTTACCGGCGGCACCCGGAAATCGGGGAAGTAGTAGCGGATGTGCTGGAACAGCGACTGCAGCTGTTGCTGCAACTGCTCCGTCCGGAAAGTGGTATCGGCCTGGGCACCCAGCTTCTGCAAGCCCGGATTGGTGGCCAAGCGGGCCAGCGTAGTATTCAGCACCTCGCCGGGGTACTGGTTGCTTTGCAGAAATTGCCGCGCGAACAACCCGTGCGCTTTGATGAACTGACCGGCAGTGGCGGGGTTCTTAATTTGAAAAAACGGCTTTTCTAGGCGCTCCAGCGCCACCGGCGCCGACACCTTGGCTACGGCCGGGTCCAGTTCACAGCTTTCTTGGCCGCGACTACAGGCGACCAGACCCAGCCCGGCCACCGTTACGGCCGCCAGCCAGGCCCGCATACGGGCAGGAATGTGCATCACGCTTTTATCTTTAAGGCGAAATTAGCCAAAACGGAACGGCCAACCGCCGTGGCTTCGTGTTTCCCCTATCTGTAATTCCGTCCTTGCCATGAAAAAAGTTCTGCTTTCCCTGCTGCTCAGCGGCGCTACCCTGGGCGTAGCCTCCGCTCAGGTTGAAATTGGACTGAAGGTTTCGCCTTCTGTCACGCACCTACGGGCTGGCTCCCTGGAAAACGGGCTGCAAAACGAGAAGTCCAAGCTGGGTATCGGCGGCGGCATCATTGTCGATTACTTTTTCGGTGAAAATTACGCCTTCGGCACGGGCCTGGAGCTGACGGGCAAGGGGGGCACCATCAGCTACTTCGACCCCGCTCTGAACCGGCGCGAGCAGCAGAAAATCGGGTTGCAGTACCTGCAGGTTCCGGTTACGGTGAAGCTGTTTACCAACGACATTGCCACCGACACCAAGCTGTATTTCCAGCTGGGCGGCTCGTTGAACGCGGCTATTGCCGGGCGCATTAGCGGTGAGAAATACTACACCGACCCCGCCACGCAGGAAAAAACCAAAGCCGCCAAGCACGTTATCATCCCCGATGTAGGGCTGCGGGCCGGTTTTGGGGTAGAGCGCCAGCTGGGCAAGAGCACCCGCGTACTGGTCGGCCTGAGCTACCACCGTGGCCTGCTCAACATCGACAACTATTTCGAGGATGAGCGGGACTTCAAGGAAGTAGAGTTGAAAAACAGCGAGTTTGCCCTCGATTTAGGCATGAAATTCTAGCTTGCCCTTTCCAGATAAAGCCAGGGCCCGCGTACTTATGGTAGGCGGGCCCTGGCTTTCAGCTTAATCCCGAATCGGGCGGTAACTCCCGGGGTAGCTCCTGTAGGGCCTGCCGGAGCTTTGCCACTACCTGCGCTACCGCAGCCTGGCTGGCAGCAGTAGCCGGCTCCCTATTGGGCGAAGGCTGCTCCAGCTCTTGCAGGGCCATCCCTACCCCCTGAATGCCCAGCGACTCTACCCCTGGCCTGATGTGATGGATGATGGCCGCCACCTGCGCCCAGTCCTGGGCGGCTGCGGCGGCCTCTAGCTGAGCCAAGCTGGCGGGTACGCTTCCCAGGAAGGAGCGAATAATTTTAGTTACGAAAGCGTCGCGGCCGTGCGCCAGGCCCCGTAGGCGCGTCAGGTCGTAGCTGGCTTGGGCAGCTGGGGTAAGGCTGGCAGCTGGCTGTAGCAACGCTTCCAGGTGCTGGTACAGGTCGGCTTCCTCGAAGGGCTTAGTCAGGCAGGCGTTCATGCCGGCGGCCAGGTAGCGGGCGTTATCCGCCCGGAAGGCATTGGCCGTCAGGGCCAGAATAGGCACATTCGCGCGGGCCGGGTCGGGTAGCTGCCGGATGAGGGCCGTGGCTTCCAGCCCGCTCATGCCCGGCATCTGAATATCCATCAGCACCGCGTCGTAGAGGCAGTGCCTGATCATTTCCAGCCCTACCTGCCCGTTTTCGGCCTCATCTACTTCCACTCCCCATTCCTCCAGCAGCATCCGCGCCACGTCGCGATTTACTTCGTTATCTTCTACCAGCAGCACCCGGCGGCCCCGTAGCACCCCGGTATCAAAGGCGGAAGGCGTTAGCTCAGCGGCTACGGCCGGGGTGCGCGGCAGCGTCAGGACAAACCGGAACGTGCTACCCTTGCCAACCTCACTCTCTACCGTCAGCACACCGCCCAGCTGCTCCACAATAGCCCGCGAGATGCTCAGGCCCAGCCCCGTGCCCCCAAACCGCCGCGTAGTATCGGCGTAGGCCTGCGTGAAGCCCTCGAAAATGCGGGCCTGCTGCTCCGCCGGAATCCCGATGCCCGAATCCGACACCACAAACTCCACCGTAAGCGTATCGGCATCAGACTTCAGCTGGCGGCTGAGAACCGTGATATGGCCGCCGGGTTCGGTAAATTTGATGGCATTGGCCACCAGGTTAATCATGACCTGATTGATGCGGTACGGGTCGCCGGTAACCCAGGGCAACGGGCAGGAGTCCCGGAGCGGAGTTGCGGCCACGGTGAGGCCTTTTTCCACGGCCTGCAGCACCAACGGCTGCAGGGCTTCGGCCAGCGAGTTGCAGAGGTTGAACGGAATTTGCTCAAACTCCAGCTTACCGGAGGTAATCTTGGCCATGTCGAGCACATCATTGATAATGCTGAGCAGGTGCTGCCCGGAGCTACGGATAATGCCAACCAGGTCCTGCTGCCGGGCATCAAGGCGCGTTTTGGCGAGTTGTCCGGCCATGCCCAGCACTCCGTTCATGGGCGTCCGGATTTCGTGGCTCATGTTGGCCAGGAAGTTTTCCCGGGCCCGCAGGGCCGCCTCCGCCTCATCTTTCGCCTGGTTCAGCTCTTGCTCTACCAGAATGCGCTTCGTGATGTTGACCAAGTAAAGATTGGCATACCCTTCCGTAGCGAAGGGCGCGACAAAGGCCGTATAGAAATTTTCGCCCACCGGTATGTCCACCTGCCAGGGCTGGCTGTGGGCCAGAGCGGTAGCAGCCAGCCGCTGGGTTTTCGTCAGCAGCCGGCTCTGGTCCGTTTCGGCCAGGGATTGAAACAGGGCGTTGGCCGCCGGATTGGTGTACAGCAGTTGCCCGGTTGCGTCTAGTCGAAAAATCGGATTGGGGTTTTGGCCCGGAATACTGGCCACGGCCCGTAGCTGCACTGTCGCCCGGTGGTATTCCGTTACGTCGCGCAGACGAATTAGCACGTTTACCGCGGCATCAGCACTAGCCTGGAGCGGCATAAAGTCGCGCTCCAGCACGCGGCCATCCAGCAGCTCTACCGGGTCACTGAAAACTGGTTCTCCCTTTTGCCGCCTGCTGCGCACCTGCTGTTCAAAGGCAGCCGGATCAACGGTCAGCTCCATCAGCACAGCAGCCAGCTCCTGCCACGCCCGCCCCAACCAGTAGGAAGCTGGCTCCTCAATGTCCCATAACGCACAGAACTGGTCATTCACGAAGGCAATCCGCCCGGTTTCATCCGTCAGCAGAATGCCTTCCTGCAGATGATTCAGCAGCTGGTCCAGGCGGCCGGCAATGCCATGTGCCCGGTCAGAAACCTCCTGTAGTGCCGCCTCCAGCTCCTGAATACGCAGGTGGGCCTGCTCCAGACTCAGGGGGGTAGCAGCTGACGCGGAGGGTATCTTGTTCATAGCAGAGAAAATAGAGCCCACCCGAAAGTACTAGCATCCTCGCCCAACGGTTCCAAAGTCTGGCTGAATAGCCTGTTTCGCCTAGCCAATGCGTAGTTCGAGCAAGTGAATAGCGCAGTTGCTCAGGCGGGGACGCATTTTACCCCCTGCTCCTGCAAAAAAGCCCGTGCTACCAGGGGTAACACGGGCTTTTCTTCTATCAGGAGGAGTTTTCTCGCAGAAAAAATCCGTTAGTCAGTTATTTCCAATTCCCGGTCCTGCAACCGGCTCATGGCCGCCGCGGCCGAGTGCAGCTCGATTTCCTCGCCGTGCTCGTCCTCAATGCGGTACTCGGTGAGGCCCAGACTCGTGTCCTTCATCACCTTTACCCACTTGTAATACTTCAGGTACCACTTCATCTGCCGGCTTACCAACCCTTTGGTATAGTAGGCATGCAGGAAGGGGTGCACGTAAAGCGTAATACCCGACTGGTTTTGGGCTACCAGCAGGTCGTCAATGCTGTTGTCGATTTCGTCCGTCACGAGGATGGAAGCCGAAATCTTGCCCGTGCCACCGCAGGTAGGGCACACCTCGCCGGTAACAATGGCTTCGGCCGGCCGCACGCGCTGCCGGGTAATCTGAAGCAGGCCAAACTTGGTAATGGGCAGGATGGTGTAGCGGGCCTTATCCTGTTTCATGATGCTGTGCACCGCGTCTTCCACCTTTTTCCGGCTCTCGCCCGACTTCATATCAATGAAATCGACGACGATGATGCCGCCCATGTCGCGCAGCCGGAGCTGGCGGGCTACCTCCCGGGCGGCCGCGAGGTTCACGTGCAGGGCCGTGGCCTCCTGGTCGCCTTCCTGGTTGCTCTTGTTGCCGGAGTTCACGTCGATGACGTGCAGGGCCTCCGTATGCTCAATAACGAGGTAACCACCCCCGGGCACCGTCACGGTTTTGCCAAACAGCGTTTTCAGCTGCTTCTCAATGCCGTGCTGCTCAAAGATTTTCACTTTGCCGGTGTGCAGCTTCAGCAGGCCCAGCTTATCGGGCGCAATCTGCTGCAGGTAGCTGCGCATCTCCTCGTACATCGGCGTCGAGTCCACGGTAATGGCATCGAACGACTCATTGAGCATGTCGCGCAGCATGGAGCTTGTGCGGCCCAGCTCGCCCAGTACCTTGTCGTTGGGCTTGCCCGTGCGCAGGTTCTGGAAGAGGGTTTCCCACTTGCTCACCATGCTTTGCATATCCTTGTCGAGTTCAGCCACCTCGCGGCCCTCGGCCACGGTGCGGATAATCACGCCAAAGTTGTCGGGCTTGATGGAGGCAATGAGCCGCTTGAGCCGCTCCCGCTCCGTCTTGCTGACAATCTTTTTGGATACGCTGATGGTATTCGAAAACGGAACCAGCACCAGGTAGCGGCCGGCCATGGAAATATCCGTGGACAGACGCGGGCCTTTGGTGGAAATCGGCTCCTTTACAATCTGAACCAGCAGCTGCTGGCCCTTCTTGAGCGTGTTGTCGATTTTACCGACTTTGTCGAGCGTCCCGTCAAACTGGAAGGTTTTCAGGGGCCCAACGGGTATTTTCTGCGATTGTACGCCTTTGCCCCACTTCACCAGGGAAGGAAAATTCTCCCCCAGGTCGCCGTAGTGCAGAAAAGCATCTTTTTGGTACCCGATGTCAATGAACGCGGCGTTCAGACCGGGCATAACTTTCTTGACCGTGCCCAGGAAAATGTCACCTACTGAATAAGCGGTGTCGTTGCGGTCGAAATGATATTCGATGAGCCGCTTGTCCTGTAGCAGGGCAATCCGTTCTCCGTCCTGAGTAGAATTAATGATTAATTCGTTACTCAATGGATTAAGCGGTTAGAAAAGGGGCTCCGAAACAAGCCAGTAGGGAAGCCGCTACCCCCGAAACCCGCAAAGGGAAGCCAGCGCACGAGGCGCCAGCTTCCCTTTCAAGCCACGGGGAAAGCAAACTTCTGGCCACTCTCAGAGAACCTAAGTGAGAGATAGACGGATGTTTTTCAGCAGAAAAACGCCGCCAGCAAACCCCGGGAGGGCTTACTTCTTCTTGTGACGGTTCTTGCGCAGACGCTTCTTCCGCTTGTGAGTGGCAATCTTATGACGCTTTCTCTTTTTACCGCAGGGCATGAGTTGAAGTGGTTAAGGGTGTAAAAAATACTTAGTTCAGCTTCTGGAGTTGCTCATCCACCGAGGCGGCCAGGGCCGGATCAGTGCTGAGGCTTTTGGCCTTTTCAAAGGCCTTCCGGGCTTCTGCCTTAGCGCCCGTCTGGGCTAAAGCGACGCCAAGATAAAACTGTCCGTTGACGTTTTCGGCGTTGACCTTGATCAATTCCTGGAAACGCTCCACGGCCCGGTCGAACTGGCCGCTCTGAATCGCCAGAAAACCAAGGTTATACAGCGCTTTCTCGTTGCGTGGATCCGAGGCCAAAACTTCCCGGATCAGCGTAATGCCTTTCACCGGATCGGCGCTGGCCATGTAGGCCATACCAAGGTTAGTTTTGGCGTCGAGGTTGTCGGGGTTGTTTTTCAACACCTTCTCGTACAGCTCCTGACACTTCGCTCCCAGCAGCTTCTGCCGCTCCTCGGTAGCTGCAAAGCTGTAGGCTTCGAAGTACTCGTCGGCGGCCCGCTTCCAGGCCTGCTCGCCGGGGCGAGCCAAGGCAACCTGCTCGAAGTAGTAGCCCGCGCTGTCGAACTTCTCAATGGCTTTGTACTTGGCAGCCAGTTGCTGGGCTAGTTGCAGCCGGCCCGTCAGGTCGGCGGAGTTAATGGCCTTGTACTTGGTCAGCAGCCCATTAATTTCGCTGCGCTGAGCCGGCGCCACCGTCATGTGAGGCTGCTCCGGCCCTACGGTGGTAGGCTGCTGCCCGGACGAAGCTACCGCCTTGGAGCCGTTGGTGGCCGGCCCGCCCCCGTCGCGCGTGGCGGTTTGGGCGGCATCCTGGGCCAACTCTCCCCGCCCTTCTTTGGGCTTGACGATTACCTTGGGCAGCAAAAACAGCCCGGCTACCAGCACGACGGCCAGCGCCAGAATCAGAAGTTGGTGCTTGGAAGTAGTAGTCATCAGGACGAGAAAAAAGCAGGCCGCCGGGCTTCCCAGGCAGGAATTCCCAGCGGCTCAGCCAGCAATATTACAACAACAGGTGATTAGGCAGCCAGTTCTTTGATCTTCTTGCTGTTCTTGATCTTGCCAATGAAGGTCTTGGACGGCTTGAAGCTCGGGATGAAGTGCTCGTCGATGATAATCGACGTGTTTTTCGAGATGTTACGGGCTACTTTCTTAGCGCGTTTTTTGTTCACGAAGGAGCCAAAACCACGCACATAGATGTTGTTGCCTTCGGCCATGGAGTCCTTCACCACTTTGAAGAAGGCTTCTACGGTAGCCGAAACGTCTGCTTTCTCGATGCCGGTCTTGTCGGCAATTTCGGCAATTACTTCTGCTTTAGTCACGCTGGTAAGTGTACTAGGGAGTGAAAAATGTTCTGCTGGCAACTTATGCCGTTCCCCAAAACGTAAGCACTTGCCCGGTAAGAGTTTGCCTACGTTTTGAGGGGCACAAAGGTAGCCTGCTTTTTTGGTTTTACAAACGGTTTCGCCGCATTCCGGGAGGCTTCCCCGGTTGCATCCAACTTATTCTTTCTCAAAGCCTTGACTTTCCCTCAAACTCCTTCTTCCCACCCGTGGTTTGCGGCGGCGCTGCTGAACTGGTACCCGCGTCACCGCCGCGACCTGCCCTGGCGCCATACCCGCGACCCGTATGCCATCTGGCTGTCGGAGGTAATTCTGCAGCAAACCCGCGTGAAACAAGGACTTCCTTACTACCTCAATTTCATTACCAGCTACCCCACGGTGCATGAGCTGGCCGCCGCGCCGCAGGATGAGGTGCTGCGCCACTGGCAGGGCCTGGGCTACTATTCGCGGGCCCGCAACATGCACCATACAGCTCAGCAGGTGGTGCAGGAGTTTGGAGGCACGTTTCCGGGCTCTTACGAAGGGTTGCTGAAGCTGCGGGGGGTAGGGCAGTACACGGCCGCCGCCATTGCATCCTTTGCTTACGATGAGCAGGTAGCCGTGCTTGATGGCAACGTGTACCGGGTGCTGGCACGCATGTTCGGCCTGACCCAGGACATTGCCGCCCCGGCCAGCCGCAAAGTGTTCCAGCAGCTGGCCGACACGCTGATTCCGGCGGCGCAGCCCGCTGAGTTCAACCAAGCCATTATGGAGTTCGGCGCTATTCAGTGCACTCCGGTAAAGCCCGACTGTTTGTTTTGCCCGCTGCAAAGCCAGTGCTATGCTTTTCAGCACGGCATGGTGCAGGAACTGCCCGTAAAAAGCAAAGCCAAGGCCGCGCGCACTCGCTACTTTCACTACCTGGTACTGCGCCACGAAGACACCTTGTATATGCGTAAGCGGGGCCCCAAAGATATTTGGGAGGGCCTCTACGATTTTGCTCTGCACGAAGCGGAAACCGCTGAGCTGCCGGCCCAGCAGGTGGTTGACGCGGTGGAACTGCTGGGCGGCCGTTTCGCGGCCAATCAAGTAGAGGAGCCTGTGCGCAGCTTGCGGCACGTGCTGAGCCACCAGAAAGTAGAAGCACGTTTTCATCTGGTACAACTGGCGGAGCCCCTACCCCCGCCGGCCTTGGCAAAGGCCGGCCTAGTCGCTTACCGGGCGGCGGCAATTGAGGAGCTACCAAAGCCCGTGCTTATAACTAATTATCTTAGCAAATACTTAGGTGTTGAAGCCTAAAATACTTGGCAAAATAGATTTTATTCAATATCTTTATACCTGCAACACCCCCTATTTTCATTTTCAAGCAACTAACCCTCAAGCATATGGCAGGCGTAAACAAAGTTATTCTGGTAGGCAACCTAGGCAAGGACCCGGAAGTCCGGCACCTGGAAGGCGGAGCCAGCGTTGCTCACTTCACCTTGGCAACCAACGAGTACTATAAGGACAAGCAGGGCAACCGCGTAGAGCGCACAGAGTGGCACAACATTGCGGCCTGGCGCGGCCTCGCCGAGCTAGCCGAAAAGTATCTGCGCAAAGGCCAGCAGGTGTACGTGGAGGGTAAAATCCGGACCCGGCAGTACCAGGATAAGGATAACCAGACGCGCTACATCACTGAAATCATAGCCGACGAAATTTCCATGCTTGGTGGCCGGCCCCAGGGCAGTGAAGGCGCGTCAGCTTCTGCTCCCGCAGCGGCTGAAGTGCCCACTACCTTCCGGCAGGAACCAGAGCTGGATCAGCTGCCGTTTTAGGCGGGTCCGGTACCTGCGCACGAAAGCCCCGGTTTTGCCGGGGCTTTTTGCATTGATTTAGTCCCTTGGCAGGGGTAGCACGCCACGGACGTGCATCTATTCTTATGCTACCTTTGCTAGTTCATTTGCTTTTGCTACGCATGGCTTATTCCCGAATGCTACGCGCCGGAGGCGCGGTTTTTACGTTGCTGGCTTTGGCGGTAGGCTGTACTTCTACCCCCGATTTCACGCCCAAGCCCAAAGGCTATAACCGCATCGACCTGCCGCCCCACGCGTATCAGATGCTGGCGCCGGGGCACCCGTACCGGTTTGAGTACTCGCGCCATGCCAAGGTGCTGCGCGATTCTTCCTACCTGGCCCAGCCCCACTGGATCAATATCTACTACCCCACGCTGCAGGCCAACGTGCAGATTACGTACGCTGACCTAGCCGGAAAGCCGCAGCTCTACGGCAAGCTGCTGGAAGACGCGCGCAAGCTCACCAGCAAGCACGAAATCAAGGCCACGGCTATTGACGAAAACGTGCTGAAAACGCCCAACGGCATGCGCATTTCGGTGTTTGAGCTGCAGGGCGAAGTACCCAGCCAGTTTCAGTTCTATACCACCGACAGCACCAAGCACTTCTTCCGGGGCGCCCTGTACTTCCGCACGGCTACGGCCAACGATTCACTGGCTCCGGTCATCGAGTACGTGAAGCAGGACATCGTGCGGATGTTGAACACGTTGCAGTATCAATGAGCCCGCCCGGAGGAATAAGCAGATTGTAGCTACCGCTCGATCTACTTTCCGGACTTCCAGGACTCATTTCTCATAGCTGTATGAGTAATTTCTTTCAGACGAAACTAGAATACCTGCGCGGGGTAGGCTTGCAGCGGGCCCAGCTGCTGCAGAAAGAGCTGAACCTGTTTACCTACGGTGACCTGATTCAGCGCTACCCCTTCCGCTACCTCGACCGCACTCAGTTTTATAACATCTGCGACCTGCACGACGACTTGCCTTACGTGCAGGTAAAGGGCATTCTGCGCAACCGGGAGGTAGTAGGTGAAGGCCCGAAGAAGCGCATGGTGGCCAAGGTAGCCGATGCCAGCGGCGAGCTGGAAGTCGTGTGGTTTAAGGGCGTCAACTACCTGGAAAAGGTGATTAAGAATCACCAGGAGTACATCGTTTTTGGTAAACCCACCCTGTTTCAGGGCCGGCCCCAGATGGCCCACCCGGAAATGGAAGAAGTAACCGAGCAGAAGCCCGGCCAGAGCTACCTGCAGCCGGTGTACAACACCTCCGAAAAGCTCAAGAACTACCACCGCGTCGACAGCAAAGCCATTGCCCGCATGGTGGCCGACTTGCTTAAGATTGCTCTCCCTCAGGTGCACGAAACGCTGTCGGAGGACTTAATCCGGCAGTATGGCCTGATGGGCAAAGCCACGGCGCTCCAGCAGATTCACTTTCCGCAGAGCACCGAATTACTGCAGGCGGCCCGCTTCCGGCTGAAGTTCGAGGAGCTGTTCTACGTGCAGCTGAAGCTGCTGCGCCAGAAGGATCAGCGCAAAGTCACGCTGGCGGGCCAGATTTTCAAGGAAGTGCCTACTCTGGTGCACTTCTACAAGAACGTGATGCCCTTCGACCTGACGGGCGCGCAGAAGCGGGTGATTCACGATATCTACAAGGATTTCTGCTCGGGCCAGCAGATGAACCGCTTGCTGCAGGGCGACGTGGGCTCGGGTAAAACCATCGTGGCCTTCATCAGCATGCTCATGGCCGCCGACAACGGAGCCCAAAGCTGCCTGATGGCGCCCACCGAAATCCTGGCCGATCAGCACTACACCGGCCTCAAGCACTTTGCCGATATGCTGGGGCTGAAAATCGGGAAGCTTACGGGCAGCACGCGCACCGCCGAGCGCCGGGTGCTGCACGAGCAGCTGCGCTCCGGCGAGATGCACATGCTGGTGGGCACGCACGCCCTGCTCGAAGACGTGGTGCAGTTCCGCAATCTGGGCCTCACCATCATGGATGAGCAGCACCGGTTTGGGGTAGCCCAACGCTCCAAGCTCTGGCAGAAAAATCCGCACGTCATTCCCCATGTGTTGGTCATGACGGCGACGCCCATCCCGCGCACCCTGGCCATGACGCTCTACGGCGACCTGGATGTGTCGGTAATTGATGAGCTGCCGGCCGGCCGCAAGCCCATCGTTACGGTGCACCGTTTTGATTCCAACCGGCTGAAAGTATTCGGCTTCCTGCGCGACCAGATTCGGCTGGGCCGGCAGGTGTACATCGTGTACCCGCTCATTGAGGAAAGCGAGACCATGGCCGACTACAAGGACCTCATGGATGGGTACGAAAGCGTGGCCCGCGCCTTCCCGGAGTTCCAGATCAGCATTGTGCACGGCCGCATGAGCGCCGCCGAGAAGGATGCCGAAATGCAGCGCTTTCTCAAAAACGAAACCCAGATTATGGTGGCTACCACCGTTATTGAGGTCGGCGTAAACGTGCCCAACGCTTCCGTAATGGTCATTGAAAGCACCGAGCGATTTGGCCTCTCCCAACTCCACCAGCTCAGGGGCCGGGTAGGGCGCGGGGCCGAGCAGAGCTATTGCATTCTGATGAGTGGTTACAAGCTCAGCAAAGACTCCCGGACCCGCATCGAAACCATGGTGCGCACCAACAACGGCTTCGAAATTGCCGACATTGACCTGAAGCTGCGCGGTCCCGGCGACCTGATGGGCACCCAGCAGAGCGGAGTGCTGGACCTGCTTATTGCGGATCTGGCCAAGGATGGCCGCATTCTAACTGAGAGCCGCGCCGCTGCCCAACAGCTCATCAACGAGGATCCGGGGCTGAACAAACCCGAAAACGTTGCTATTCGGCGGCATATTGAAAGTTTGCCGGCTACGGCGGTCAACTGGAGCCGCATCAGCTAATTGCCGAATCAACATTACAACGGAAGGCCTACCCTCACGCTTGGCTGCAAGCGCGGGGGTAGGCCTTTCCTTTCCGGTGACCCATAAAAAAAGCATCTTTGGAAAAGACGCTTACCGAGGATCTACTCTAAAGTGGTGGCATGTATGGTGGTGGGAGCCGTCGCTTGCCAGAAGTAGCTTCCGCCACCCTGGTTGGTCTTTCGCTTGATAGCATTCTGGCTTTCAAAGAAAGAAGCGTTCTGAGCCGGAATCTGCCAGACGGTACGAGCAGCCGATGCAGAAGCTACATGGCTCTGCTGGGTCAGCTTGCCGGCAACTACCAGCGAGATCATAAGAACAAAACGAAGTAAAGATTTCATAGTAATCTACCTGATGATGACAGTGCCGTCTGGTGGCAAATTTTAGGCCAATCAGCCAACGGGGGTGGCTGAAGTTGGGATAAAGAAAAAAAGCACAAAATTTTATCAGCCACGGATTAGCCTACCTACCCGAATCTGCCCACTCAGACGAGCAACATTTAAAATTCATATTTCAGAATATTGCTCCCCGGTGCGTTCAGCCTCGTTTTGTAGGGGTAGGCTCCCCATTGCGGGGGCAAAGATCGGAATACAACTTTAGAAAAACACCCATTTCGCATTAAGAATATATAATACTGGCCTTTGCTGGAAAGAGTCCGCGCGGGCGCTCCATAAATAAGCGGAGTACTGCCGAAGTTAGGTACCTTTGGAGAATCCTGTTTTCACTTGGCTTCCTGTTCTACTTAACCGCTTTTCTTCGTGCGCTTTTCTTTTCTGATTGCCACTGGGCTGACGCTGACTAGCTTCCTGACGGCACCAGCGCTGGTAGTAGCTCAACGGGTTAAATCGGCACCGTTTAGCTACCTGCCCGAGCGCGCCGACGACCGTTACAATCAACGCGTAACGCGTAAAACCCTGGCCTTGCCCACCGGCGGCTTTGTAATACTGGCCCATAAGTCGGCCACGGAATACGCAGTAGAGCGGTACGACGCCGACCTCAAACGCCTGTGGGCTACTTCCCTACCCCTGAGCGCCGGCGAAACCATCGACGCCTTTGCGCAAAGTGCTGGTCAGGCAACCGTTGTTGTGCATTCGGCAGGAGCAGCCCAGCAGCTCAGTGCCTACACCATTAACTTGGCTACCGGTCAGAAGTCGGCTGCCAAAAAGCTCCTGGAAACCGGCTCGCGCGACCGGCGCCCGGGCGCGGCCTTCTCGGCTGATGGCACCAAGCTAGTGGTATGGCGCTACCTCACCCGCGAGGAGCAAATCCGGGCCATCAGTGCCGTGGTGTACGATGAGAAGCTGCAGAAGCTAAAGGAGCGTACCTATGACTTCCATGACCAGGGCGGCTTTTTCTCGACTACCGTGCACGTTGGCAACGACGGCTCCCAGTTTGTGACCCTGGTGAGCGACGGCATGAAGAAACTGGCCGTGCGCCGCTACCGCAACGATTCCCCGGAGGTGAAGGTCATGTCGGTTTCCGTGGGGGGCACGTTTGGGGGCAAAGAGGTAAACGTATTCGACTCGCGCTTTGCTCTGCAGCCCGACAACACACTCTACGCGGCCGCTATCTGCAACGAGCGGGAAACTGGCCTGTACTACAGTCTGAAGGTGGTGAAGTTTGACTTCTTGGGCGAAGGGGAAATGAAGTTCGCCCCGGAAGTCAAATTTACCCCGGCCTACCTGCAGGAAGTTAACCAGGCCACCGCCACTACTGCCAAGCGCCTGGAGGATGTGTACCTAACTGACTTGCTGCTCACCGCTGAACAGCAGCTGGTAGTGGTAGGCGAAAAGAAATACGAAGAAGGCGGCGACGACTCGCCCGGCCATACCCGTGAGCTGCACTTGTTTGGCTACAACGAATTTCAAACGCCCACCTGGCATCGTATCATCGCCAAAGACCAGGTAGCACCCGCTACCGAGGGCTTCAGCAGCATCAGCTACCGCGCGGCCCTGTTTGGCCCGGAGCTGCAGGTAGTGACTTGGGAGAAAATCAAAAACAAATCCGATCTGTACCTGCGCCGCATCAACGCCCTGAACGGCACGGTGCAGCCCCCGAAAAGCCTGGGCCTGAACGTGGCTTCGGACCAGAATCCGTCCTACGTGAAGGATTTCACCACTTGGCTGGACCCCAAAACTCTTATCGGCGTGAGCCGACCCAGCAAGAAATCAGCCGCCCTGATGCTAAACAAGATTGTGGTTAAGTAACTCGCAGATTGACGCGGATTTGCTGGATTACGCGGATTTTGGTGACGAGGCTTAATCTGACACAAGCTCCAAAAACAAGTAAGGCTTGCCATATGGCAAGCCTTACTTGTTTTTGGCTTTTCTGGATACCCGGTGGTGGCCACCAAAATCTGCGTAATCCAGCAAATCCGCGTCAATCTGCGATTTAGAAAGCGTATTCGTTGGCGGCAATCAGCACGTCGGCAATGCGGCGGCGGGCGTCTTTGGCGTTGTAGAGGTCAGCTTTGGTGAAGCGCTTCAGGCCCATAGCCAGCAGGCGCTGCTCGTCGCCTTCGGTCATGGAGGCAATAGCGTCTTTACCAAACTTCTGCACTTGGTCCACGGTGTCGGAGAGGTACACGCGGGCAATGTCGATTTGGGCGGCCAGAGCCTCCTCACCTTTCACGCCGGCTTCCTTTTCTACGCGCAGCAGCACGCTTTCAGCGGTGTACACCTTGATGGCCATATCGGCGATGTTCATGAGTACTTCCTGCTCTTTGGCCAGGGAGTTCATGTACTTCTGTACCGCCGTGCCGGCTACCATCAGGATGGCCTTCTTCAGCTTGGCAATGGTCTTTTTCTCGGCGGCGAACAGGCCGGTTTCCTCTTCCACGTTGAAATCCGGAATAGCCATCAGCTCCTGCTGCACGGCCTGGGCCGGACCCATCAGGTCCAACTCGCCTTTCATGGCCTTTTTCAGGATCATGTCCACGGCCAGCATGCGGTTGATTTCGTTGGTGCCCTCGAAAATGCGGTTGATGCGCGAATCCCGATAAGCGCGGTCCATGGGGTAGTCGGCCGAGAAGCCGTAACCACCGTACACCTGCACGCCTTCATCTACCACGTAATCAAGAACTTCCGAGCCTTCTACTTTGAGAATGGCGCACTCCACGGCAAATTCGCGGGCGGCGCCCAGCAGGGCTTCGTTGTGGCTTTGGCCTTTGGCTAGCAGCTCCTGCTCCATGCGGGCAATGTCCATACCGGCGCGATAAATAGCCGATTCCACGGCGTAAATGCGCACGGCCTGCTGGGCCAGCTTGTACTTGATGGCGCCAAACTTGCTGATAGGCAGCTTGAACTGCACCCGCTCGTTGGCGTATTTCACGCTCAGGGTAGCCGCCATTTTGGTGGCGCCCAGACAGGCAGCGGCCAGCTTAATGCGGCCGATATTCAGGATGTTGAAGGCAATGAGGTGACCTTTGCCAATCTCGCCCAGCACCGCCGACTTCGGCACTTTCACGTCGGAGAGGAATACCTGGCGCGTGGAGGAACCCTTGATACCCATCTTGTGCTCCTCGTTGCCGAGGCTCAGGCCGGGCGTATTTTTCTCCACGATAAAGCCCGTGAACTTGTCGCCATCTACCTGCGCAAACACAATGAACACGTCGGCGAAACCACCGTTCGTGATCCACATTTTCTGCCCGTTCAGCACGTAATGCTCGCCGTCTTCGGTCAGGATGGCTTTGGTTTTGGCGCCCAGGGCATCGGAGCCGGAGCCGGGCTCCGTGAGGCAGTAGGCGCCCATCAGCTCACCGCTGGTCAGGCCGGGCAGGTACTTGGCTTTCTGCTCCTCGTTGCCGAAGTACAGAATGGGCAGCATGGCAATACCCGTGTGCGCCGCAAAGGCAACTGGGAACGAGTGGCCGCCGCCTACCCCTTCGGTTACACGCAGGGAGGTAGTGAAGTCCATATCCAGCCCGCCGTACTGCTCCGGAATGCTTACCCCGAACAGGCCCAGCTCACCAGCCTTTTCCATGAGGTTACGCATCAGGCCTTCTTCATGGTTATCAAGACGCTCCAGCAGGGGCTGTACCTCCTTCTCCACGAAGTCCAGAGCCGTCTGGTGCATCATGTTCTGCTCCTCCGAAAAATCGGCGGGGGTAAATACGTCCTGCGCAGCGGTTTCTTTAATGATGAACTCGCCGCCTTTCACAAGCTTATTGGTTACTTCCATGACCGGGTGAGATGTTGGATTGGGAAAATTCGAAGTCGAAAAGAGAGAGCAAACTACTCGGCTTACCTACTATTACAGCGCCGTGAGCCTGCAGTTTATTTGTACCGAAATATACAAAAATATGTTATGCTTGCCGACTAATTCCTGAAAAGAAAACCCCGCGTCAGGGGATTTTCTTTTCAGCTTATTGGAACGGGCCGTACCAGGCATCCGTCAAGGGGGAACTGGTTACGGCGCCTACCCCCAACTGTCGCGTAAGCCACTGATGAAGCTGCTGTTGCCGATACTGGGTCGTAGCTTCTGGTACACGACTGGCAGGGTGGGCGAAAAAGGAAGTGGTGCTACCCCCTATCATCAGCCCAAGGGCTTCTACCTCTTCTATCAGCATATCCCAGAAAGCAAAATCGGCTTCCTCGCTTACGCTCTCGAACTGGTAGTCCACGTACCAACCGAATTCCTTGAACTCAGCCAGATGCTTCTTTTTGCGCAGGCGCTTCTTCATGGTGTGTAAAGACAAGGGAGAAGCAGGCTTCAGTCCGTGCCACAGATCAGGTGAGTTTTCCGTTGGAAACGCTGCCACGCATCCAGAGCAACCTATGACCCGAACTGAAGCCTGTTCCTACCCCTGCTTACTTCAGCAACTCGTAGATGCCGGCTACGCCCTGGCCGCCGCCCACGCAGGCGGTTACCATGCCGTACTTCTGGCCCCGCGCGCGCAGCTCGTGGAAAAGCTGAATGCTGAGCTTGGCACCCGAGCAACCCAGCGGGTGGCCTAGCGCAATGGCGCCGCCATTCACGTTCAGCTTGCTTTCGTCGATGTCCAGCTCGCGCACAATGGCAATAGACTGGGAGGCAAAGGCTTCGTTCAGCTCAATCAGGTCGATGTCCTGGAGTTTCATGCCCGCCTGGCGCAGCGCCTTCGGAATGGCTTTAATGGGACCCATGCCCATAATGCGCGGGTCGATGCCTTCGGTGGCGTAGGTAATCATGCGGGCAATGGGCTCCAGGTTCAGCTCCTTCACCATACGCTCCGACATTACCAGCACGAAAGCGGCACCATCGGAAGTCTGGGAAGAGTTACCAGCCGTCACCGAGCCGTTGGCGGCGAATACGGGCTTCAGCTTGGCCAAGGCTTCCAGGGAAGTGTCGGCGCGGGGCCCCTCGTCGGTATCGACTACGTAAGAGCGGTTTTTCTTCTTGCCGGTGGCCTGGTCGAGGTAGGTTTCCTCTACCGTGATGGGCACAATCTGCTCCTTAAACTTGCCTTCCTGAATGGCCTTGATGGCCTTCTGGTGCGAGTTGTAAGCAAACTGGTCCTGGTCCTCGCGGGATACTTTGTAGTCCTGGGCTACGGCTTCGGCCGTGAGGCCCATGCCGAGGTAGTAGTCGGGGTGCTGCTGGGCGAGCTTGTAGTTGGGCACCGTTTTCCAGCCGACGGTGGGCACCATGCTCATGCTTTCGGTGCCCCCGGCCACAATACAGTCGGCCATGCCGGCCGTGATTTTGCTGGCGGCCATGGCAATGGTTTCCACGCCGGAGCCGCAGTAGCGGTTCACGATGAGGCCCGATACGTTTATGGGCAGGGCCAGCAGGGAAATCAGGCGGCCCATTTGCAGGCCTTGCTCGGCTTCCGGCACCGCGTTACCCACCATCACGTCGTCGATGCGCGTGGGGTCGAGGGCGGGCACGGAGGCTACCAGGTGCTTAATGACGTCGGCGGCGAGGTCATCGGGGCGGGTGAAGCGGAAACCGCCGCGGGTGGCTTTGCCCACGGCCGTGCGGTAACCAGCTACGATATATGCATTCATTGTAGTGAGTCTTGAAGAAAGTAGTGGGTAGCTCTAGTCGCCTCACCCCCTAGCCCCCTCTCCGAAAAGGAGAGGGGGGAACTAGAAGCTAGTTTCTGTTCTGCTATGAGGGGCAGCACTAGACTAAAATCTAGTTTTTCTAGGGCTAATTCCCCCTCTCCTTTTTCGGAGAGGGGGCTAGGGGGTGAGGCGCCCGTTGTTAGTTCCGCAGCGGTTTGCCGGTGGTCAGGATGCTCTGAATCCGCTCCAGCGTTTTCCGCTCGCCGGTCAGCGAAAGGAAAGCTTCGCGCTCCAGGTCCAGCAGGTACTGCTCCGATACTTCGGTGGGGCTGCTCAGGTCGCCGCCGCACATGATGTAGGCCAGTTTGTTGGCAATCTTCACGTCGTGGTCGGAGATGTAGCGGCCTTCCTTCATGGCGTGCACGCCGGTCAGGAACATGCCCAGGGCGCCTTTGCCCTGCACCTTGATGTTGGTTTTCTGCACCGGCTGGGTGTAGCCATCTTCGGCCAGCTCGATGGCAGCAGCTTTGGCTTGCGCAATCACGCGGTTGCTGTTTACCACTACCTCGTCGCCGCGGCGCAGGAAGCCCAAATCGAAAGCCTCAGCCGCCGAAGTCGAAACTTTGGCGGTGCTGATGGTCATGAAGGTGTTGCGGAGCAGGTTGTACTCGGGCTCGCCTTCTTCGTACTTGGCTGCGGTACGCAGGGTCATTTCCTTGGTGCCGCCGCCGCCCGGAATCAGGCCTACGCCGAATTCCACGAGGCCCATGTAGGTTTCGGCAGCCGCTACTACCCGGTCGCAGTGCAGGTTCAGCTCGCAGCCGCCGCCCAAGGCCAGGCCATGCGGAGCGCCTACCACCGGAATGCTGCTGTAGCGCATGCGCATCATGGCCTGCTGGAACTGGGCAATCATCAGGTTCAGCTCGTCGTACTCCTGATCCAGCGCGAACATGTACACCAGACCCAGGTTGGCGCCCGCGGAGAAGTTCGGGGCGTCGTTGCCGACTACCAGACCGCGGAAGTCCTTTTCGGCCAGTTCCACGCCTTTCAGCAAGCCCTGAATTACGTCGGAGCCCAGCGCGTTCATCTTGCTGTGGAACTCCACGTTCAGAATACCGTCGCCGAGGTCGAGTACCGAAGCACCGGCGTTTTTCCACACTACTTTGCCCGTGGCGCGCAGGTTATCGAGGATGATGAAGTTCTCGACGCCCGGAATGGCCTTGTAGGCCTTGCTCTCGATGTCGTAGAACTGCTTCACGCCCTGCTCGCTCACCTTATAGAAGGTAGCGTTGCCGGCCGCCAGCATTTCCTGCACCCACGGGGCCACGGTTTTGCCTTCGGCCTGCGCTAGCTCCAGCCCTTTCTGAACGCCCAAGGCATCCCAGGTTTCAAACGGACCCATCTCCCAGCCGAAGCCGGCGCGCAGGGCGTCGTCAATCTTGTAGAGCGAGTCGGTGATTTCCGGAATCCGGTTGCTTACGTAGGCGAAGAGGCCCGCGAAGGTCTTGCGGTAGAAATCCGCGGCTTTGTCTTTGCCGGCTACCAGCACCTTGAAACGGTCGGCCAGCTTCTCGATGGGCTTGGTGGTTTCCAGGGTGGCAAACTTCACCTTGGCGCTGGGCTTGTACTCCAGCGTGTTCAGGTCAAGCGCCTGAATTTCCGACTTGCCGCCTTCGCCTTTTACCTTTTTATAGAAGCCCTGGCCGGTTTTGTCGCCCAGCCACTTGTTCTCCGCCATCTTCTTGATGAAGTCGGGCAGCTGAAACACGGCCTTGGCTTCGTCGTTCGGCAGGTTCTGGGCGAGGCCGTTGGCTACGTTGATCATCGTATCCAGGCCTACCACGTCGGAAGTGCGGAAGGTAGCCGACTTGGCGTGGCCGATAACCGGGCCCGTCAGCTTGTCCACTTCCTCTACCGAGAGGCCGAGCTGGCTCATCACCTGCACCACGTCCATGATGGCGAAAATGCCCACGCGGTTGGCAATGAAGGCGGGCGTGTCTTTGGCCAGTACGGTGGTCTTGCCCAGGTACAGGTCGCCGTAGTGCATCAGGAAATCCACCACCAACTGGTCCGTGTCCGGGCTCGGAATGATTTCGAGCAGCTTCAGGTAGCGCGGCGGGTTGAAGAAGTGCGTGCCGCAGAAGTATTTCTTGAAGTCGTCGGAGCGGCCTTCCGTCATCATATGAATCGGGATGCCGCTGGTGTTGCTCGTGATGAGCGTGCCGGGCTTGCGGTATTGCTCCACGCGCTCAAACAGGCTCTTTTTGATATCGAGGCGCTCTACTACTACCTCTATCGTCCAGTCACAGCCGGCAATGTCCTTGAGGTTGTCGTCGAAGTTGCCGGTTTTGATGCGGCTGGCGTCGGCTTTGCGATAGAGCGGCGAGGGGTTGGCCGCCACGGCCGCCTGCAACGAGCTGTTCACGATGCGGTTTTTTACCGCGGGGTTGTCCAGCTTCAGGCCTTTGGCTTCTTCGGCGGGTAGCAACTCTTTCGGCGCGATGTCGAGCAGCAGCACTTGTACCCCGATGTTGGCGAAGTGGCACGCAATGCGCGAGCCCATCACACCGGAACCCAGTACGGCTACTTTTTTGATGGTACGATTCATTCTTGGGGAGGAATGAGTGGGTGAGAGATGAAAGAAACACGGTTGGCTGTCAGCAGATTACCGCCAGCTTACTTATCAACTTACTCGTCATGCCGAATTCATGGAAACACGAAGGCTTCTTCCGGCCTGACAAGCAAAACGCTCCAATCCCCCGGCTAGGCCGGCGACTCGGAGCGCAGGGGCTTCAATTTGAAATCGTCGAAGAGCACTTTGCCCTCAATCATACCCGTAATCTGGCTAACTACCTTAAAGAACACGTCGAGCTGAGGCTGCGGGATTTTTTCGCGTACCTTCTGGTTGAAATGGCGCACCGTCTGGCGGGAAATTTCCTTTTTCTGCAGCCCTTCCTCAGTCAGGAAAATGCGCACCGACCGTTTGTCCTGGGTATCAGCCTGTTTATAGATCAGGCCTTTCTCTTCCATGGACCGCAAAATTCGGGTGAGGGAGCGGGTTTCCAGGCCCAGCAAAGGCGCTATCTTGGTGGCGGGCGTTCCGTTTTCCTGGTCGATGTTCAGCAGCACGAAGCCAATGCTCGTGGTGATGTCGTGCTTGGCCGCCTGCGTATTGTACATGCGCGAAATGGCGTGCCAGGCAACTTTAATGTTATAATCGACGGTTTCTTCGGGTGTCATGGGTAGGAACTGCAAGTCCGGTAAACATACAGAAATATGTTATGCTTGCATACTAAGTTCCCTAAAAAAAGTTTGGCTTTTCCGCCGCAGCGGCACCCTCCCGACTACCCCTTTACCGGCACAAAACAGCCCCGGCTACTTCCGCGGGAAGCAACCAGGGCTGTTCGTACTGCAACGTCGCGGCGGGGTTAGTGCTTCTCGGCGTGCTGATAGAGGCTCTCAATGAGCTCCTGGTTGTTTTGGGTGATGATTTTGCGCTTAACCTTGAGCGTAGGCGTCATTTCCCCGCTTTCTACGGTCCAGAGCTGGGGCAGGAGTCGGATCTTTTTGACCTGTTCCCACTGCGCAAAGCCGCTGTTGTACTTGTGCACGAGGTCCTCATACATCTTCACTACCTTCTCGTTTTTCACCAACTCCTCATTGGAGCAATTGCAATCCACGTTATTGCGCTTGCACCAGCCTTTCAGGTCATCGAAGGAAGGAATAACCAGGGCCGAGGGAAACTTCTGGCCGTCGCCGACGACCATGCACTGCTCCACCAGTGGCGACTCCTTCAGCTTGCTTTCAATTACCTGCGGGGCAATGTACTTACCGCCCGAGGTTTTGAACATTTCCTTTTTGCGGTCCGTGATTTTCAGGAACCTACCCTCCACTATCTCGCCAATGTCGCCGGTGTGGAACCAGCCTTCCTCATCGAACTCTTTGGCCGTTAGCTCGGGCTTGTTGTAGTAGCCCTTCATTACCGACTCCGAGCGGGTCAGGATTTCGCCATCGGGGGCAATTTTCACCTCCGTGTTGTCGATAACCGGGCCCACGGTGCCAATCATGTTGTTTTCCCGCTCGTAGCCGCCTACGGCAATTACCGGCGAGGTTTCGGTGAGGCCGTAGCCCTCCATAACCGGAATACCCGCCGACCAGAACACGCGGGCCAGCCGGGGCTGCAGGGCCCCACCCCCACTCACGATGCAACGCAGGCTACCGCCCAACGCTTCGCGCCACTTGCTGAAGATGAGCTTGTTGGCCAGGGCCAGCTGGGTGTTGTAGAAGAAGCCGTGGTCTTTCTGGTTGTCGTACTTCAGGCCCAGGTTCAGAGCCCAGAAGAACAGCTGTTTCTTCACGCCTTCCAGCTCGTGGCCTTTCGCCACAATCTTGTCGTACACCTTCTCCAGCAGGCGCGGCACAGTGGTAAAAATCTGGGGGTGCACCTCGCGCAGGTTGTCGGCAATGGTTTCCATGCTCTCGGCGTAGTAAATGCTCACGCCGTTGATGAGGTAGATGTGCGTCACCATGCGCTCGAAGATGTGGCAGAGCGGCAGGAAACTCAGGGCTTTATCATCCTTCGTGACGGGCACGAAGCGCTGGGCGTTGCGGCAGTTACTCAGGATGTTGTTGTGGGTTAGCATCACGCCCTTGGGCTGGCCGGTGGTGCCGGAGGTGTAAATCAGGGTCAGCAGGTCGTCGGGCTGCACGGCGGCTTTCAGGGGCTCCAGGTCGGCGGGGTTGCCCTGCTTGCCCAGCTCCAGCAGCTCCGAGAAGTGACGGGCACCCTCGACTTTGTCGAAAGTGAAGATGTTCTCAGCGGGAATATTAAGGTCCTGAGTGGCTTCGCGGACTTTATCGAGCAGTTTTTTGTCGGACACGAAGATGGCCTTCACGCCGGCATCAGTGAAGATGTACTTGTAGTCTTCTACCGTGATGCTGGGGTACATGGGCACGCTGGTAGCGCCGAGCTGGGCAATCCCGAAATCGGCAAACATCCACTCCGGCCGATTCATGGAAATCAACGCTACCTTATCATTCTTCCCGACGCCTAGCGCCCGCAGGCCCAGGCTTACCTGGTTGACTTGCTCCACCACGGAATCAGTGCTGATGGGCGTGTACTGGCCGTTTACTTTGGCGGCGAAACAATCGGGTTTGTTGTACTTCTGCTGGAGCTGGGGCAGAATATCGAAGGTGCGACGAATGTCCATAGGGTGAGCGGGCACGATGGTGGGAATAGCAAACAGAGAGAGGTTCTGGGGCTTACTGCACACTTCCCGAAGGAAGCTGAGCAGAAAACGCTGCTTAAATAACGTTTTTTTCGCGGGAAAGCTTTCATCCGGTGCAGAAAGCTGGTAGGGCCGTGGCCGGGTTTTGCGTAGCTTTGTCGGAGTCCGCCTCCTTCGCGCACGATGAATCTGGCCATCTTTTTTGATCCGCTTACCGAAGAACTGGTCGGACCTGCTACGGTCCCGACCACGCTGGCAGCCTACGTCTCGCCGTTTATGGACTCTTTTCCGGACTGGCGGACGGCCGATCTGGCCTTAATTGGCCTGGACGAGTGGCGGGGCAGCGCGGCCGGGGCGCCGGCGGCCCACGGGGCCAACAACGTCCGGCGCCGGTTTTATCAGTTGCAGAAGGGAACCGGGGTAGTGCGGCTGGTTGATTTGGGTAACCTGCGGCCGGGCCTGACGCTGGAAGACACCTACCAACGGCTGCGCGAAATTATTGCGGCCCTGCTGGAGCAGCATACGGTACCCATTCTGCTGGGCGGCTCCCATGACCTGGACTACGGGCAGTTTTTGGCCTACGAAACCCTGGACCGGGCCGTGAGCTTTGCCACCGTGGATGCGCGCGTGGACATGGCCGAAACCGATGGCTCCTGCCCCGAGGACAGCCACCTGCGGCGCATGCTGCTGCACGAGCCCACCTTCCTGTTCAACTTCGCCCAACTGGCCCACCAGCAATACCTAGTAGCGCCCGACGTGCTGGCGGCGCTGGAAAAGCTGCACTTTGAAACCCTGCGCCTGGGAGCTATTCATGCTGATGTGCGCCAGGCCGAACCCCTGCTGCGCCAGGCCGATTTTGTGAGCGTGGATGTGGCGGCCCTGCGCTGGAACGATGCCCCCGCCTACTGGCCCGCTAATCCTTTCGGCCTCACCAACGAGGAAGCCGCCCAGCTGGCCTGGTACGCCGGTCATAACGACACGCTGACTTCCTTCGGCCTCTACGGCTACCGCCCCGACCATGACCCGCACGGCCTAGCCGCCGCTACCCTGGCCACTATGCTGTGGTACTTTGTGGAAGGCTACTACCACCGGCGCCAGGAAACCGATTTTCAGAGCCGCCGTTTTATGCGCTACGCCGTGGGGCTGCCGGGCACCCCCGCCAAGCTGGTGTTCTACAAAAGCAAGCGCACCGAGAAATGGTGGCTGGAAGTGGAGAGCTTGGCCGATAGTGAGGTTAAGCGCATTGTGCCTTGCAGCTACCAGGACTACCTGCGCGCGGCCCAGGGCGACCTACCTAACCGCTGGATTCTGACCCAGGCCCTGCTGGGGTAGTCTTTTCGGGCTGGCTCCACCGGCTCCATTGAAAATAGCAATGCCGCCCATGAGTTCCGATCCTGACCTTACTACCCTCCCCCTCTACACCAAAGCCCAACTGGCCCTGCGCAACGGCCAGGACCGCGACGAAATCTGGGTAGCTTACCGAGGGCTGGTTTACGACGTGACCCGCTCCCGCCTCTGGAAGCGCGGCAACCACTACGAGCACTGGGCCGGCCAGGACCTTACCCGCGAGCTGGACCAGGACGCCCCCCATACCCCCAACGTTTTCGACAAATTTTCCGTCATCGGCCGGTTGTTGTAGCGGGCAGTACGAATATGAGTACCGGAGGTAACCTGTGCTTCTGACCTGCTACCCTACCCCCCTGCGCCTTCCATCACCTCACGGCCTATCTTTTCTGTATGAGCACCACCGAAAGCTCCTCTCTATTCAATAACCTCGAAACGCTTTCTACCCACGAGCTGCTAACCAGCATCAATAGCGTGGACCAAACAGTGCCAATGGCCGTGGCCCAGGCCCTACCCCAAATCGAAGCGTTGGTAGAGGCCACCGTGGCCCGCCTTGGCGCGGGCGGGCGCCTGTTCTACATTGGAGCGGGCACCAGCGGCCGGCTTGGTATTCTGGATGCCTCCGAGTGTCCGCCTACTTTTGGCGTACCGCATGGGGTAGTCATCGGGCTGATTGCCGGCGGCGACACGGCCATCCGCAAAGCCGTAGAAAACGCCGAGGACGATGCCCAGCAGGCTTGGCTTGACCTGCAGGCGCACCACATTACGGAGCAGGATATAGTGGTTGGTATTGCCGCTTCGGGCCGCACGCCCTACGTAATCGGCGGCTTGCAGCAGGCCCGCCAACGCGGGGTAGCCACGGGCTGTATCGTGTGCAACGCCGGCTCGGAGGTAGCGGCCGTAGCCGAGTTTCCGGTGGAGGTAGTTACGGGGCCGGAGTTTGTAACGGGCAGCACCCGCTTAAAGGCTGGCACCGCCCAGAAGCTGGTGCTCAACATGCTCACCACCGCCACGTTTATTCGGCTCGGGCGGGTGAAAGGCAACAAAATGGTGGATATGCAGCTTTCTAACGCCAAGCTGGTAGACCGCGGCGAGCGGATGCTGATGGATGAGCTTCACATTTCGCAGGCCGAAGCAGCGGACCTGTTGCGCCAGCACGGCTCCGTGCGGGCGGCACTGGCGGCTCGCGCATCCTAGGCGGTCTGGTTTGATAGCTGAAACTGCTACGCGCTACCTCACTTGGGGGCTGGTTACTTTGCAAGCAGGCTTGTGCTGCCTACTACTGGCATACGGCGGCAGGCTGCTGGGCCTGCTTGGCGGGGCTTGGTAGCCGCCCGCCGGCAGTAGTGGGCAACCGCAGTTAGGGCAGACTTGGGCGGTTTGCCCGGGCTATTGCTGATTGACTTGCTTACCCGGGTGTCTCTGTCCGGAGCCCGCTACCCTGCCCCGAACGGTTTACGCGGCAAACCCGTTAAACCCAGCAGCCGCCCCGGCCGGTAGTGCCCGGGGGCGAGCCGCTCGTTTTGCTACCTTCTGCCTGATTCGCGCCGTGCATACCATCGAACCCCATTACGCCTGGCTGGAACAATACTCCGCCTCCGAAGATCCTCGCTCCCCGCTTTTCGAAGCCGAAAACAGCCTCGACACCTATACAAACACCGTGTACGGCTACTACATCCACCCGCAATGGGACAGCCTGGACTCGGAAACGCTCTACCTGAAAATCCTGTTCGTGGACTACGACCTGGGAATCGGTATTATCGAGTTTATCGGGGAGTGGAACGACGCCATCGAGAACGACATCATGCAACTCAAGCGTAATATCATTGACCTGATGACGCATGAGGGCATCCGCAAATTCATCCTGATTGGTGAGAATGTATTCAACTTCCACGGCTCCGACGACTCGTACTATGAGGAGTGGTTTGAGGATGTGGAGGATGGCTGGATTGCCGGCGTCAACTTCCAGGAGCATGTTATCCGGGAAATGCGCCAGTACAACATTGACAACTACGTCAATTTCGGCGGACAGCTCGACGAGTTGCCCTGGCGCACCTACCCCCCCCGCAAGCTGTTCGAAACAGTAGATGGTCTTTTGCAGCGCCGCCTGGGGTAGTGGGAACTGCTAGCGAGTACTCACAGAATCCAGAGGCATTTCCATGGTTTCGGCTTTGATATCGGCTGAGTCCCGAACAGCATCTACCCGGGCCTCTAGCGCGTCTTCCTGCCGGGTGTCGCAACCGCTGCTTCCTAGCGCAGCCCCTATCAGGATCAGAAACAATATCTTCCGCATGGCTGAAAAGTTAACTCAGATAAAGTAAGGCTCTGCCTAAAACCGGGCATTGTACCGGGCCAATGAGAAGCCTTGGGGCTTCATCCCACAACAAAAAAGGGCTGCCCGGTACGAGCAGCCCTTTTTTGTTAACTGGCTTGGCCGATTACTTAGCGTCGGTCGAGTCAGCGGCGTTTTCCATTTTGTCAGCGGCGGCTTCGCCGGCATCTTCTACCGAGTCAGCGGCGGCTTCGTTGCCAGCGTTTTCCAGAGCGTCGGCCTGGTTTTCGCTAGCGTCTTCTACTTTCTCAGCCTGAGCTTCCTGAGCGTTTTCGGTTTTGCTGTCGCAAGAAGCGAAAGTGAACGAAGCAGCAGCCAGAGCAAGGAACAGAACCTTTTTCATACAAGGGGTTAATAAGGGAGTGTGTGAAAATCGATTGGGGGTTAAACCAGCGGCTTTTCCGGGGAAGTACCACTGATTTTGGCGCTTTATACCTCAACCAGAAGAAGGTAACCCAGGCAGCAAAAAAATTTCTGTTTTTTCTGCGGACCTACCTGAATGCAAAAGCCGGCTGCCCCCGTGAGGGCAGCCGGCTTTTGCGCATTAGCACTACCGCTTACTTCTTGCGGAATACAATACCGATGGGCACGCCGGTAAAGTCAAAATTCTCGCGCAGACGGTTTTCGAGGTAGCGGGCGTAGCTTTCCTTCACGTATTGGGGCAGGTTGCAGAAGAAGGCAAACACCGGGTTGTGCGTGGGTAGCTGGGTAGCGTACTTGATGCGTACCATTTTGCCCTTCTGGATGGGCGGCGGGTACTTCTCAATTTCCTTAAGCATCACCTCGTTCAGCTCCGAAGTCGGAATTTTGCGGCGCTTGTTCTCGTACACGTCAATGGCCGTTTCAATGGCCTTGTGAATGCGCTGCTTGGTGAGTACCGAGGTGAAGATGATGGGCGGATAGCTGATGGGCGCAATCTTCTCCCGAATCTTCTCCTCAAACTCCTTGGCCGTGTTGGTTTCCTTGTTTTCGATCAGGTCCCACTTGTTCACCAGTATCACAATGCCCTTGCGGTTCTTGTCGGCCAGCCCGATGATGTTCAGGTCCTGGGCCTCAATGCCGCGGGTAGCATCCAGAATCACAATGCACACATCGGACTCTTCCAGGGCCCGGATGGAGCGTAGCACGGAGTAGAACTCCACGTCTTCGTGCACCTTGGTTTTGCGGCGCAAACCGGCCGTATCTACCAGAATAAACTCTTTGCCGAAGGCGTTGTAGCGGGCCTGAATCGAGTCGCGGGTGGTGCCGGCAATGTCCGTCACGATGCTGCGCTCCGTACCCAGCAGCAGGTTCACGAACGACGACTTGCCCACGTTCGGGCGGCCTACCACGGCAATTTTCGGCACGCCGGCGTCGGGTTCTTCTACCCCTTCTTCCTCGAAGTGGCTTATTACGGCGTCCAGCAAGTCGCCGGTGCCGGAGCCGCTCTGGGAGCTGATCGGGTAAATTTCCCCGTCGCCAACCCCAAGCGCGTAAAACTCGCCGGCCGCGTGGGCGCGGGCGTTGGTATCGGCTTTGTTAGCAACGATGTAGATGGGCTTTTTGCCCTGGTAGCGGCGCAGCACGTTGGCAAACTCCTCATCGAGGGAGTGCAGGCCGGCGTCCACATCCACCATGAACAGCACTACGTCGGCCTCGTCGATGGCCAGCTTCACCTGCTTGTTGATTTCGCCCTCGAAGATGTCTTCGGAGTTGTGCACGTATCCGCCCGTGTCAATCACGGTGAAGTACTTGCCGGTCCAGTCGCCGTAGCCGTAGTGCCGGTCCCGGGTCACGCCGGATTCGTTGTCCATGATGGCCTTGCGCTGGCCCACCAGACGGTTAAACAACGTGGATTTGCCCACGTTTGGGCGCCCCACAATGGCAATAGTGTTTTTCATTGGGTCTGACTCCAGCCGCCGGCCCGACCAGTTTCGGCAGTGCCCGGAGTAGTTAAGTGAAGGTTGGTCGGAGGTTTTGTTAGGGCAAGGGGGTAAGCGGGTGTGAGGGCAGGAAATAGGACTATTTAGAAACTCTTGCCCGCCTACCCGCCTACCCTACTGCTGGTACCCAAAGCGGTTCAGGGCTTTGGGGTCGGTGCGCCAGTTTTCGTTGACTTTGACGTGGATTTCGAGGAAGACTTTCTTCTGGAAAAACTTTTCCATTTCCTCGCGGGCCCAGGTGCCCACTTTTTTCAAGGCCATGCCCTGCTGCCCAATGATGATACCCTTCTGGCTGGCGCGCTCCACGAAAATGGTAGCCCGCATCCGAATGATATCATCTTCTTCCTTGAACTCCTCAATAGCTACCTCACAGCTGTACGGTACCTCTTTTTTGTAGAGCTTAAAGATTTTCTCCCGGATCATTTCGGCGGCGAAGAACCGCTCCGGCTTGTCCGTTAGCTCATCTTTGGGGTAGTAGGGCGGGTGCACCGGCAGGTAGCCCAGAACCAAATCCAGCAGCTCGCCGGTTCCAAATTTCTCCAGAGCCGAAATGGGCAGCACCCGCGCCGCGTTGGGCAGGTGCTGGCGCCAGTACTCTACTTTGGCTTCCACCTCCGCCTGGTCGGCCTGGTCGATTTTGTTGACCAGCAGCAGAATGGGCGTGTCCTGCATCTTGCGCAGGCGCTCCACTACCGGCTCCTCATCGTGCTTCTCGTAGATGTCCGTCACGAACAAAATCACGTCGGCATCTTCCAGCGAAGAGTACACGAACGACATCATGGCGTTGTGCAGCTCGTATTTGGGCTGAATGATGCCGGGCGTATCGGAGTACACCAGCTGAAAATCGTCGCCGTTCAGAATGCCCAGAATGCGGTGGCGCGTGGTCTGGGCCTTGCTGGTAACGATGCTCAGCCGCTCACCCATCAGGGCGTTCATGAGGGTGGACTTGCCCACGTTGGGCTTGCCGATAATGCTCACAAAGCCAGCGCGGTGCGGAGTTGGTTCGGTATTCACTTCAGAATCTGAAATTTGGCCTGCAAAGGTAGAGGTTTATAACGAGGCTTGCACGCTACCCCTACACACTGAGTGCTACCCTCTGTAGCGCACTGAACCGCATGACTTAGGCCGACTGCTGTTTTTGTAGCTTACCAACTTCGCTTCCCACTGCCATAGTTCAATCTCAATTACTTACGACTGGTGTTGTTGCGCGGTGCTTCTCCCTTCTTGCTGCTACCCCACCCTTCGCTGAGCCGCAAGGCAGACCAGGCCCGCAGGGCCAACTCTGGTATACTAGGCACTCAGTAACGAAACATAGACCCTGGCAAGATTGTCTGTACCACAAAGTGAAAGATGACATAAGTCAGGTTTCACTTTGTGATTCGTTGGCGAACTTTGTGGTTCAGCAAAGCAGCTTATTTGCTTTCTATTACGTTTCCTGACGACTCGCTCTGGTAACATCCCACGGCGTTATAGTATTCTATGCCCACCACCTCTTCTTCTGCTAAAGGCCGCATTGGTGTCCTGCTCGTCAACCTTGGCACGCCGGATTCCCCGCAAACCAGTGACGTTCGCCGCTACCTCAACGAATTTCTGACCGATGCCCGCGTGATTGACATGCCGGCAGCTGTGCGCTACCCCCTGTTCCGGGGCTTGGTGGTGCCTCTGCGGGCTCCCAAATCGGCTAAAGTTTATCAGCAGCTCTGGACGGAGCGCGGCTCGCCTCTGCTCTATCACGGCCTGGATTTACAGAAGCTGGTGCAGGAACAGTTGGGCAAAGATTACCTGGTTGCCTTCGGAATGCGCTACCAGAACCCCAGCATTGAGAGTGCCCTGCAGGAGTTGCGCGACGCGGCCGTGGAGCGCATTATTGTGCTGCCACTGTTCCCGCAGTACGCGGCGGCCAGCACCGGCTCGGTGCAGGAAAAGGTGATGGAGCTGGTCAGCAAGTGGTGGATTGTGCCCAGCATCAGCTTTATCAGCACCTTCGTGGACGACCCGGGCTTTATCAACAGCTTTGCCACGCTGGGAAAAGAAGAAATGGCCAAGCACGACTACGACCACGTAGTGTTCAGCTACCACGGCATTCCGGAGCGCCACGTGCTGAAGGGCAGCCACAAGGGCTACTGTAAGCTGGGCAACTGCTGCAACAGCTACAACAAAAATAACCGCTACTGCTACCGGGCCCAGTGCTTTGAAACCTCACGCCAGCTGGGCAAAGCCTTAGGCCTCAGCCCCGATCAGTACACTACTTGCTTTCAGAGCCGCCTGCAAAGCCGCCTGCGCGACCCATGGCTGCAGCCCTATACCGACGAGGTGCTAAAGGAAATGCCGGCTAAAGGCATCAGAAACGTGCTGGCGTTTTCCCCCGCTTTCGTGGCCGACTGCCTGGAAACCACCATTGAGGTAGGCGAAGAATTCAAGGAAATGTTTGAGGAAGCCGGGGGGGACCATTGGCAACTGGTTCCATCCTTGAATTCGCATCCGCAATGGGTTGAAGCGGTGGTTAATATGATCCGGCGTAATTAAACCTTTGAGTTATTCTTCCATAAAAGAGGGCCGTTTCCAATAAGAAACGGCCCTCTTTTATGGAAATACTACCGACTCTACTGCAGGCGGCGGCGCTGATAAAATGTGTGGTCATCGTAGCTGGACTGATTGTAGAAATCAGCCGGCGCGGTTGGGGGCAGCGAAAGGTTCAGGGCCCGAAGCATGGCTTCCTCGTACTGTCGAGTAATCTGAATTTCCACGTAGGGCGGATACTCCAGCACCCGCTCGGTGGTGAGGGAAGGCACGAACACATTGTCGCCGTCCTCGTCCAGGGCCGCTGCTCCAATGGGCAGCAGAATATGCCGTTCGTGCGGGTTAATACGCAGGCTGTCATCCAGTTCCACGTCGAGGTAGCGCACCTTCAGCGCATCGGTATCTACAATCAGTTCGTGCACCTGCCCGAACTGACGGCCATCAGCACCGCGCACTGCCCAGCCGCGCACGTCGGGGTTATCGTCAGCCACTTCAAAGTCAGGAAGGTCGCGCAGGCGGCGCAGGTGCAGGCCCTGGCCGGAGGGAATCGGATCGGTGGTAGGTTCCATAGAAAAGCAAAAACGGGCCGACTTAGCGGGCGGGTGGTTGACTTAGCGCGGTGACAACGGTAGCGGCCCGGACCAGGTAGTCGCGCAGTTGCTGCTGGTCCTGGGGGGTAGCGGTGCGCCCGCTCAGGGCCGTGGCCTGGGTGGTCAGCTGATTCATATCGGTTTCGAGGGCCGGATAGGCTTTCTGCTGCATGGCCTGCATGAGTGCGGCCGCGGCCACGTAGCCCGGTCGGAGGCTACTGCCCGGTTCTTCCAACCGAGCGGTAGCGCTGGTTAGCTCGTCGCGGCGGGTAGCAACTGTGGGTTCGCGCAAGTCGTCCCGATCTGCCAGACTTACCAAAGCTGATGTCAGCAGGCGCAGTCCTTCCCGCCCGTACTGGGGTTGTGCCGGGTCGCCCTGGGCAAAGGCCGTCAGCACTTCTGGCGTTACTGGAATTGGCTCCGAGGCCATATCCCCTACGGCATCAGACGCCGGTACCGGCCCCGTTTCGGCACCGGTGGTGCTGTCTGGTGGGTTTGGCACACCTGCCCCGGCCGGAACGGGCGCCGGTACCGGTGTTTCGGAGTCGGCGCGTAGCAGGAAGTAGGCCGCAACGGCTATTACCGCCAGCACCAGCAAAATAAGCAGCCAAGGGCTGGGAGAAGATTTTTTACGCTGGATATTGATTTCAGCCATCAGATAAGGCGTGAGGTACGGCCCATCCATACGCAGGCCGGCGGCATTCCGATACTTCGGCAGCTCAGATTTGACTCCGCCATGCCTGTTTGCGCCCTGCCATGGCCTTTCGGGCGGCTTTACACGTACGCTAGGTTGTTCATTCACTCCTTTCGTATGCACCGAATCCTCAGCTTTACCGTGCCGCCCTCGTCCACCAACGAATTATGCCAGCAGCTGGCTTCCCTGGAAGAAGTTATTACCCTAACGGTACAGGCCGGTGCCTCGCGCAAGCCGGCCGGCGACGTGCTGACCGTACACGTGCTGAATCGGGGTGTGGATGCCGTACTACGCCAGGCCCGGGCTACGGTCGGCCACGACACCGACCTGAGTGTAACCACCAGCGAGGCAACCAGCTTCATTGCACCGGCGCAGCAGGAAACTGTGGAAAACGATAAGGATGAGGCCTTATGGGAGGAAATGGAAAGTGGCCTCCGCCACCAAGGCCGTATTACGACTAACTACCTGCTGCTTATGGGGCTAGGGGGTATTATCTGTACGGTAGGGCTGGTGGCCGAACCCGTACCGCAGGCAGTGGCCTTCGTGTCTTCGGCCATCATTGCCCCCGGCTTCGACCCCATGGCGAAGGTTCCGCTGGCTCTGGTGCTCAAACGCTGGAGCATTCTTAAGCTCGGGATTATTTCAACGCTGGTGGGCTACGCTTTCCTGGTGCTGTGCGCTGCCCTGACCATGTATGCCCTGATAGCCGCCGGCGAATCGTCGGCGGCAGCGCTGGCAAGCAACCCTGAGGTGCAGCACATCGTGCATCCTAAGCTCACGGAGCTGCTGCCTTCTGCCAGTGCTGCCCTGGCCGGCGTAGTTATGCTGGCCGCTTTTCGGCGGAGCTTCCAGGCCGGGCCGTTGGTGGCGCTGGCTATTATTCCGGCGGCAGCTCTTATTGGGGCGGGCTTAGTTACCGGGCAGCCTACCCTGGCCTATAAAGGGTTAGAGCGGTTCGCTCTGGACTGGGTATTTATCATTGGTGCCGGGGTTATCCTGTTCGGTCTGAAACAGGCGTTGGTGCACAAACGCCAGCCTCTGGCCTAACTGCGCATCTTCAGGGGCTCCGGCCGATACATTTTGGCCAGCTGTTCCACGGCGTAATCTACTTCCTCGGCCGTGTTGTACTTACTCATGGAGAAGCGAATGGTTCCGCGGTCAGGATCGGCGCCCAGGGCACCCAACACGTGAGAGCCAGCGTTGGCTCCGCTAGTGCACGCCGACCCTCCCGATACCGATACCTTATTGATATCCAGGTTGAACAGCAGCATCTCATTGAGAGCCGAGGGCGGCAAACTTACGCTCAGCACCGTGTACAGGCTTTGATCAGGCTCGGCGGAAGTGCCGTTAAATTCTACGCCCTCAATCTCGGCCCGCAGCTTCTGAATAAACCGGTCTTTCAGTTCCTGAATGTGACGCTGATGCGCGGCCATATCGCGGTAGGCAATTTCCAGAGCCTTGGCCAGCCCAATGATACCGTATACATTCTCGGTGCCGGCCCGCTGGTTGCGCTCCTGCGAGCCACCGTGAATCAGGGCGTCAACCAGTATTCCCGAGCGCCGGTACAGAAAGCCTACCCCCTTCGGACCGTGAAACTTGTGGGCCGAACCAACCAGGAAGTGTGCTTTTAGCTGCTGCACATCGTGGCGGTAGTGGCCCATGGTCTGCACCGTGTCGGTATGAAAAACGGCGTTGTGCGAGGCACAGATGTCCCCGATGGTCGCAATGTCGTTGAGGTTGCCAATTTCATTGTTGGCGTGCATCAGGCTTACGAAGGAGCGTGGGTGCGTAGTCAGCAGCTCATCCAGATGCTCCAGATCAAACCGGCCCTGCGCATCGTGGCGCAGGTAGCTAAGCTGAATGTCGCCGGCTTTTTCGAGGGCCTGCATCGTATGCAGCACCGCATGGTGCTCGAGCGGCGAAGTTATAGCGTGCTTCAGTCCCAGCGTCCGGATGCTGCCAAAGGCCGCGTAGTTGTCGGCCTCTGTACCACAGGAAGTAAATACCACTTCAGCCGGCGCGGCATTAATTAAGTGCGCAATGGTTTTGCGGGCGTTTTCGATGGCGGCGCGCACCTGCCGGCCGTGGCCGTGAATACTGCTGGGGTTACCAAAATGGTCCCGCATGAAGGGCAGCATGGCATCCAGCACTTCGGGGTCCAGCGGTGTGGTGGCGGCGTTATCGAAATACACATTCATGAGCAAAACCGAAGCGTAATCGTGAGAAACTAGGAGAGAAGGCAGAGCAAAAATACGGATTTCCGGCGGGGTGGCCGGAATTCTGTACGTTGGACCCGGCGTCAGCTGCCCGACACCAACTGAAAAGCACCCCGCATAAGCCGCTGCAGGACTTAGGCCGGGGTGCTTTTCACACAATCAGAGCCAAGGCTATTTGCTGATGATTTCCTTGATGTCGCCGATGATTTTATTGGCTAAGTGGTCAGCCGTGGCGTTGGATTCTGATTCAGCATAAATGCGGATGATGGGCTCCGTATTGGATTTGCGCAGGTGCACCCACTCCTTATCAAACTCAATCTTTACCCCATCGATGCTATTGATGGGGTGCTTGGCGTAACGCTCCTGCATCCGGACCAATACTTCATCCGTGTTAATTTCCGGGGTCAGCTCGATCTTATTCTTCGAGATAAAATAATTCGGGTACGAAGCCCGCAGCCGGGTCATAGTCATCCCCGACTTTGCCAAATGGCTCAGGAACAGGGCAATTCCCACCAATGAGTCGCGGCCGTAGTGCAGTTCGGGGTAAATAATACCCCCGTTGCCTTCGCCGCCAATCACGGCGTTGGTTTCTTTCATCTTGTTTACTACGTTCACCTCGCCCACAGCGGCGGCGGCGTAGCTGCCGCCCTGCTTCTCAGTTACGTCGCGCAGGGCACGGGTGCTGCTTAGGTTGCTGACGGTATTGCCCCCGCCATTCCGCTGCAGCACGTAATCGGCCACGGCCACTAGGGTATATTCCTCCCCGAACATCGTGCCGTCTTCGTTCACCAGAGCCAACCGATCCACGTCGGGGTCCACCACAATACCCAGGTCAAAAGAGCCTTTTTCCAGCACCCGGGCAATATCACGCAGGTTTTCGGGTAGGGGCTCTGGGTTGTGAGCAAAATCACCGGTCGGCTCGCAGAACAGCTTTTCAATAACCTCCACACCCAACTGCTCCAGCAGCATAGGCACCGCAAAACCGCCCGTAGAGTTTACGGCATCTACCACCACCCGGAAGTTTTTGGCCCTGATGGCTTCCTTATCAACCAGGGGTAGGGCAAGAATAGTGTTAATGTGCTCCTGTAGAAAGGTATCGTCGGTGGTGTATTTGCCCAGCTTGGTAACAGGAGCAAAGTCGAATGCCTCAGCGTCGCCGAGTGCCAGCACCTGTTTACCATCCTCATCCGAGATAAACTCACCACTAGCGTTCAGCAGCTTCAGGGCATTCCACTGCTTGGGGTTGTGCGAGGCCGTAAGAATGATGCCACCACCTGCCTGCTTGGCGGGCACGGCCATTTCTACCGTGGGCGTAGTACTTAATCCCAGATCTATTACGTTAATGCCCAGTCCCTGCAGCGTCGCGGACACCAGCCGGCTTACCATATCCCCCGACAGCCGGGCATCGCGCCCGATTACGATGGTGTTGTTTTGCGTTTTTTGCAGCACCCACGTGCCAAAAGCGGCGGCGTATTTAACCACATCAATGGGGGTCAGGCCGCTACCGGCTGCTCCCCCAATGGTTCCTCGTATGCCCGAAATGGATTTAATCAGTGCCACTGTGCTGTCTGTATGATGAAGTACTTGGTAAGCGTAGTATGAGAAGGCAAAAGTAGGCAACTACCCCTGCTTTCCCTACGCGGAATTCCCCGGCGCGGGTAATCAGCCCCGAACAAAGCCCCCGCCACTCGCTTCATCGGGGCCGGTGTTGTATATTTGGTTTAATGGAAAATACCTCTTCTGCCCGCCGCGCGGCCCAACTGGAGGCTTTCGGCCGTCTGCTCGATGTACTGGACCGCCTGCGGGCCGAGTGCCCATGGGACAAAAAACAGACGCTCGAGAGTCTGCGTCACCTAACCATCGAAGAAACCTACGAGCTCAGCGACGCCATCATTCGCGGCGACTTGCCCGACTTAAAGAAGGAATTGGGTGATGTAATGCTTCACCTTACTTTTTACGCCAAAATTGCCAGTGAACAAGGCGCATTCGACATTGCCGACGTGCTCAACGCGCAGTGTGAGAAGCTTATATTCCGGCACCCTCACATTTACGGCAACACTACTGCCGATACCGAAGAGGACGTAAAGCGCAACTGGGAGCAACTAAAATTGCAGGAAAAAGGGAACTCCTCGGTCCTGGGTGGCGTACCAAGCTCGTTACCTGCCTTGGTAAAAGCCATGCGCATCCAGGAAAAAGCCAGAGGCGCTGGCTTTGACTGGGAGCGGCCGGAGCAGGTGTGGGAGAAAGTACAGGAAGAGCTACAGGAGTTTCAGGCCGAATTTGTAACTCCCTACCCCTCGGAGGATAACCAAGCGTCAGCGGTCGCCGAATTTGGCGACTTACTTTTCTCTCTTATCAATTTTGCCCGTCACGCCGGAATCAACCCTGAAGAGGCCCTGGAGCGCACCAATCGTAAGTTTATTCAGCGTTTTCAGTATTTGGAGTCGGCAGCAGCTGAGGATGGTCACCAGCTCCGCGACCTTACGCTGGCTCAGATGGATACATACTGGGAACAGGCGAAAAAGCTACCCCCCGTAGCGCCTCCAACCCCGGGTCTGAAATAGCCTTTTGGAAAGAAGCGTATTGCTTTATCGTCGTTAAACCCATTTTTCATTTGGCGGCACACAGGTTTTTAATTAGGTTTGCCAAGGCTAGATCTATTTTCGAACCGGGCCCCGCGCACGAGCAGACCCACGCTATCCAGGCTTTTTGAAGCTATGCGTGCGGGTGAGCGGGGTTTCTCCGTCTATAGCCTAGCCACTTGTTTTCCATTTTTTTAATCGTACTTCAACCTTTCACCAACAACCCCCTAATTCTCCGGAACAATGGAACAAAAGAATGCCATGAACAAGCCCGCGGCTCGGCCCGCCGCTGCTGCGCCGAAAGGCGAAGCCAAGGGCGGTGGTTCTTCGATGTTTGCCATTCTCGCCATCGTATTGGCGTTTATTGTAAGCGTAGTAGTCTACAAATTTGTATTAGGTGATGGCAGCCACTTCCAAGGCGGCAACAACGAAAACAACCCCCTCCCCGGCGACTACTTCGGTGTAGTGTACAAAGGTGGTCCGGTAGTACCCGTGCTGATTACCATGTTCCTGTGCGTAATCATCTTCTCGATTGAGCGCGCCCTGACCATCAGCCGTGCAAAAGGCAGCAAGAGCATTGAGTCCTTCGTGCGCACCATCCGTCAGAAACTGAACGTGAACGACATTACGGGCGCTATTGCCGCCTGCGACCAGCAGAAAGGCTCGGTTGCCAACGTGGTAAAAGCTGGCCTGGGCAAATACCAGGAAATGGCTCGTGAGCGTGGCATGGAGAAAGATCAGAAGATCCTGGCCATCCAGAAAGAGATTGAAGAATCGACCGCTCTGGAACTGCCTATGCTGGAGAAAAACCTCGTTATCATCTCGACCCTGGCTTCTATCGCTACCCTGGTAGGTCTGATCGGTACGGTACTGGGTATGATCAAGGCCTTCTCGGCTCTGGCCCAAGGTGGCGCTCCTGACGCAGTAGGTCTGGCTAACGGTATCTCGGAAGCACTGATCAACACGGCTCTGGGTATCAGCACCTCGGCTCTGGCTATCGTAGCCTACAACTTCTTCACCAGCAAAATTGACGAGCTGACCTACAGCATCGACGAAGCTGGCTTCAGCATCATTCAGACCTTTGCCGCTCAGCACGGCGAAACCGAGCACCACACTGCTTAATTTTAGTGCCGCAACGCACTAAAGCACAGGTTACTTCGTTTCTGAATTACGCTAACTAACTACACCAGCAATGCCCAAAGTAAAGCCTCATAGAACGTCACCGTCGTTGGATATGACCCCGATGGTGGACTTGGCCTTCCTGCTGGTGACTTTCTTCATGCTCACCACCAAGTTTGCCCCGGAAGAGGCTGTGGTGGTTGATACGCCCTCTTCTACTTCTGAAATTCGCTTGCCGGAGTCGCACGTAATTACCATTGCGGTTGACAAAGAGAAGCGGGTGTTCTTCGGAGTGGATGATGACGCTATCAAGTCGGATTTGCTGACCCAGGTAGGAGCTAAGTACGGAGTGAGCTTCACTCCCGCTCAGATCCAAGCCTTTAGAGGCGTCGCTTCGAGCTTTGGTACTCCCATCGAAAAACTGCCCGCGCTCCTGAGCCTGGACAGTGAACAGCGGAAGAACGTGAAACAGGAGGGTATTCCTGCTGACTCCGTTAACAACCAGTTCATCGAGTGGGTACAGACTGCTCAGGCCCTGAGTCGCAAATCGCCCTACGGTAAGCCTGCCTATGTGGCTATCAAGGGTGACGGCAGCGCCGATGTGCCGACTGTGATGAAAGTCATTAGACTGATGCAGGATAAGAACATCAACCGGTTCAACCTGATTACTGACCTGGAAACCAAACCCACGGCCAGTAACTAACCCGCACAGACATGGCAGAAATACAACAACAAGCCTCCGGCGGAGGGAAAGGCGGAAAGAAGCGGGCCAAGAAAATGTCGACCAAAATTGACATGACCCCGATGGTGGACTTGGCCTTCCTGCTGCTTACGTTCTTTATGCTTACGACTACCTTTAGCAAGCCTACCGTAATGGAGGTAGCTATGCCGGTGAAGCCGAAGCCCGATGATCCTGAGCCCCCAGCTATCAAAGAATCTAATGCTTTGACGCTGCTCTTAGGCGAAAACAACAAATTGTATTACTACGATGGGTTGTTGAGTAGCACTGAGAAGCCTGAACTGAAGCTTACCAACTACGGAGCCGATGGAGTTCGCAAAGTGCTGCTTCAGCACAAAAGCAATCCGGACCTCGTAGTTCTGATTAAGCCCGAAGAGAAGGCCGCTTATAAGAACATGGTGGACATTCTGGACGAGATGAACATCACCGAAACGAAGAAATATGCGTTGGTGAGCATCACGAAGAATGACACGGAATTGATTAAATCTTCTGGATTATGATGGACAACGCACAGTTGGCCAAAGCCTCCCTCGATGACATCGTCTTCGAGGGGCGCAATAAGGCCTATGGAGCCTACGTAATCCGGCGGGTGTATGGCAAGCACGTAACCCGGGCAGTGCTTATCTCTGTTGCGCTCTTCGCTCTCATGATTGCCTTCCCTCTGGTGGCACGCATGCTAAAGAAAGAAGAGGTAGTAGCTGAGGAGAAGATGCTGAAGGTGAACGTACTGGAGGCCCCACCCCTGGATGCCACTAAGCCGCCACCCCCGCCGCCGCCGCCACCAGACGCGCCGCCACCCCCACCACCCAAGCTTTCCACGATTAAGTTTGTGCCGCCTGTTGTAAAAAAAGACAACGAGGTACAAAAGCAGGAAGAAATTCCGGATCAGGAAGAGCTGAAGGACAAAGTGGTAGCCAACGAAACCGTAAAGGGCAACACCGACAACCCTGCCGACTTGGCTGGTTTGGAACCTGGTGAAGGCACCAAAGCGGTAGAGGAGGTAGTGGAAACCAAGCCCTACACCTACGTTGAACAGATGCCGGTTTTCCCCGGCGGGCAAGAAGCTCTTCTGGCGTACATCGCCAAGAACATCAAGTACCCCGCTATGGCACTGCGCAACCAAGTAGAAGGTCGTGTTTTCATTAAGTTCGTAGTGGGCCCCGACGGGTCGGTTACGAACGCCGAAGTGCAGAAAGGCATTGGTGCCGGTTGCGACGAAGAGTCGCTACGGGTTATCAAAAACCTGCCTCGCTTCACTCCCGGTAAGCAGAACGGTCGGGCTGTTTCGGTGTACTACACTGTTCCAGTAACCTTCGCTATTAAGTAGATTTCGCTTTCTGGTTCGCCAGAAATGCAGCTTAGAACCCGAATCAGGCTTTGGCCTGGTTCGGGTTCTATTTTTTTAATAAAGAATAATAAATATAGTCGGCTCGCATACTATGTGCGTTAGTTGTGGCGTTTAGTAAGTGAAAGCCAGAGAGTAGCAGGAGAAAGAGCAGAGGTTATGGCTTGAGAAATTAGCAGCGTTTAATTCCTTGTTCACTTCATACTCTATACCACATGACCACATCCGCGCACACCTCCCTCCCATCCCTGGACGATATCGTATTTGAAGGGCGCAACAAAGCCTACGGGGCTTATGTACTCCGGAAAGCTTACGGGCGTCATGTTATCACAGCCATAGGTATGGCTACTGCTTTAGCCGCTTTACTAATTGCTACCCCCCTGCTGATTCAGCGTTTCTGGCCCTCAGAAACGGTAACACCGGAAGTTCCGGTTGACCCTCTTAAGCCTATTACGCTGATTGACCCTGTTTTCGCAACGCCCAAGCCCGCAGAGCCTGCTGCCACTGCTACAGTAGTAGTAAGGCCACCTAGCGCACCTGCTACCCGGGTCGTGCCCGATGAGCAAGTGCAAACCGTGCCGGATGAGCAGATTACGGCTCCGGTAGCCGATGGCCCAGTAGTAGTAGGTGATGTGCCTCAAGAAGGCAATGGAGGCAGTTTGGTAGCTACCGGCCCGGTGGGCGGCAGTGACTCCGCTTCTAAACCTGCTGCTCCGCCTGTTACCAAGCCCTTCGTGCACGTAGAGAACATGCCGGAGTTCATGGGCGGTAGCGCGGCCCTTACCAAGTACCTGCAGCGGCACCTGCGCTACCCCTCCCAGGCACTTCGGGCCGGAGTAGAGGGGAAAGTATATATTTCCTTTACCGTCAACTCCGATGGCAGCATTATGGACGTAGAAGTTTTGAAGGGCCTGGGCTACGGAACCGATGAGGAAGCCTCGCGCGTAATTCGGCAGATGCCGGCCTGGAAGCCTGGCTACCAGAACCAACATGCCGTGCCGGTACGCTATACGTTGCCTATTACGTTCAAATACGAATAGCCTGCTCTGCGCTATATATTCGTTTTTAGATTGATCTTTAAGCGTCCGAAAGCGGCTGGTTACCTTTGTAACATCCGTTTTTGGACGCTTTTTATTGTCGGTTCAGATGCTGGATAATAGGCCGGTACGCATAAAAACGAACAAACCCTGCCTGCTCTGACGTTTAGATCATACACACCGACTCCTGCTTTGTATGCTTGATTTGCCTCACACCGAAGAAAGACTAGGCAACCATAAACAACAATCCCTGGTACGCTACTTCACCTTGCTTATGTCGGTGATTTACGTAGGGCTGGGTTTGTACTTGTGGTTTGCTCCAGCCGGCGCCTTAACACTTGGTGATACGGTCCGTCGTTTGCTGGCCGCAGTCTTTGTATTTTACGGAATTATTAGATTTGTCCGCACCTACCGGCAACATTTCAAAAAAAACAGGGATGACGCACGCTAAATTTTGGGGTTTCGGACTTATAGTAGCTAGCCTGGGGCTAGGTAGCTGTGGAGATAATTCCGGCTCCGCGGCTCAAGCCACCGATACTCCGACCAGTGGATCCATCCGTATAGGAGTTGACGAAACGTTTGAGCCCATCCTGACTTCGCAGGTAGATACTTTTCAGAAGCTGTACACCAGTGCTAAAATCCAGGCAGCGTACCAGCCGGAAGGAAAAGTAATGGAAGCTTTTCTGGCTGATAGCATCCGGCTGGCAGTTGTATCCCGCGACCTTACCACGGACGAACGCAGCCGGTTGGAACGCTTGAAGATCGTTCCGCGTTCTATTCGTATTGGGGTCGATGGAGTAGCTATTGTGGTGCACCCCAGCAACCCCGATTCGTTGCTTACCATGGCGCAGCTGCGCGGCATTTTTACCGGGAAGCAGCAGCAATGGTCGCAGCTCAGCCCAACTAATAAGCTGGGCGACATTACCGTGGTATTTGACAACAACAGCTCCAGCACTGCCCGGTTTGTGCAAGACTCCGTAACGCAGGGCGCCGCACTTACTAAAACAGCTTACGCGTCCAAATCAAACCCGGCCCTGCTGGATTACGTTGCCAGTCATCCGAACGCTATTGGCGTAATTGGGGTAAACTGGATTAGTGACCGGGACGATGCAGCGGTTCAGAAGTTCTTGAAGCGTGTCCGGGTGGTAGGGGTCAGCGCCAAAGCTACTGGCTCTACCCCCTCAGACTACATCCAACCTTATCAGGGTTATCTGGCCCAGAAAGTATATCCGCTGCGGCGTGAGTTGTACGTAATCAGCCGGGAAGCAAGGGCCGGACTTGGCACCGGTTTTGCATCTTTTGTTGCAGGTAATAAGGGTCAGCTCATCATACTGAAATCTGGCCTGATGCCTGCGACCGGACAAGTTCGTCTTATCGACGTAAAGCCCCAGTAGATTCGCTTCTTCTTTTTCCTTTCCCTCCGCATTTTCACTAAACCTTTTGCTCATGAACTTTAAGCCCTGGAAGCTCACGCTCCTCGCTGCTTTGTCTGTTTCGGGCTCTGCTGCCCTGGCCCAATCATCGGGCGCCCAAAAAGCCATTGAGTTGGAGCGTTACGGCGAGGCCCGCGCCACGTTGTTGCGGCAAGGCCAATCGAACGAAACTTCGTTTGAGTTGGGCCGTCTGTACCAAATGCGCGATATGCCTGATTCGGCCGCGTATTACTTCAACCGCATTACTCTGAACCCAAAGGATGCTTTTACCCAGATAGCCGCCGGCCGGGCCGCTTTGGCCCAGGGTAAAACGGCGGAGGCTGAAATTCAGTTTGACAATGCTGTTAAGGCATCTAAAGGCAAGGATCAGAAGGTGTACACCATGATTGCTCAGGCGTACGCTGAATCTAATGTGAAGGACGTAACCAAAGCGCTTTCTTACGTTAGCGCCGGCGAGAAACTTAACAAAGGCAAGGACGATCCGGCCCTGATGATTGCCCGCGGTGACTTGTATCTGAAAACGGAACAAGGTGGTGGCGAGGCTATGAACAGCTACGAGCGTGCTACCCTGGCCGACCCTAACAACGTGCAGGCGTATGTACGTAAGGGCCAGCTGAACATGCGCGCCCGTACCTACAACGAAGCCAAAACCAACTTCGACAAGGCCATCAGCCTCGACCCGAACTACGCGCCGGCTTACAACGCCCTGGCCGAAACCTACTACTTCGCAGGCCGCTACGACGACGCACTGGCTCAATTCCAGAAGTACTCTTCTCTGGCGGAGAAAACCTCGAGCACGGACGCCAAATCGGCTTCCTTCCTGTACCTGACCAAAAAGTACCCGGAGGCGCTGGTAGAGGTAGACAAGGTTTTGGCTAAAGAGCCGAATAACCTGACGATGAACCGCCTGCGGGCTTACTCTCTCTACGAGACGGGCAAAAATGATGAGGCTCTGGCTGCCATGCAGAAGTACATGCAGCTTGCCACTGCCAGCAATAAGCTGATTACCGAAGACAATGTGTACTACGGTAAGATGCTGATCAAAGGCGGGAAGACAGCCGAAGGAGCAGCCATCATCAAAAAAGCCATTGATGCTGATCCAAAGAAAGCGGCTGAGCTGCAGAACGAACTGGCTCAGGCCTACCTGGCAGCCAAGGACTATCCTAACGCCATTACCACTCTGAAAGCCCGGATGGCTGCTACCAAGGGAGGCGAGCTGACGGATAAGGTGTATTTAGGCCGAGCTTACGAGCTGAATGGACAGTACGCCCAAGCCGATAGCCTGTACGGCGTGGTGCTAACCGAGCGCCCGAACTACGTACCCGGCTATCAGATGCGTGCCCGTGCCAATGCCAACATTGATAAGGATTCGAAGCAGGGCTTAGCGAAGCCCTACTACGAGAAATACATTGAAGTAGCTGGCTCTTCGGCCGATGCAGCCAAGTATAAGAGCGGCCTGATCGAGGCCAACAAATACCTTGGCTACTACTACTACCAGAAGGGCGATAAGACGGCTTCCTTGCCTTACTGGCAGCAGGCTCTGGCCCTGGACCCCAATGACCAGCAAGCCAAGACTGCAATAGCTGAAATCAATAAGCCTAAGACCGCCGCTAAGGCTCCGGTAAAGCGTAAGTAAGCTTCACCATCCGCCTGCACAACATAAAAAGGCCTGCTACCCCATGTAGCAGGCCTTTTTATGTTGTGCAGGCGGGTAGTCTACACATCGTGTTGTGCAAACTCGGCCCACTTCAGCAGTAGGAACTCGAAATCAGCTGGTAGCTCTGCTTCAAACTGTAGTTGCGCGTGCGTCACTGGGTGCTCGAAGCCCAGTGATTTGGCGTGCAGGGCCTGCCGGGGCATAGCAGCTAGCATTTTCTCGGCAAACGTCTTGTAGGCACCCGTTCGCTGCCCATATACGATCTTGTCGCCTCCGTACGTGGCATCACCAAACAGCGGATGCCCAATGTGTTTCATATGCGCCCGTATCTGGTGGGTGCGGCCGGTTTCAAGGTTGCACTGGAGCAGGGCTACCTTGCCAGCAAACGACTGCAGCACTTTGTAATGCGTAACGGCGTGCTTACCATAATCACCCTCAGGAAATACGGCCTGTACCTTTCGGTCTTTCAGGCTACGCCCAATATTCCCGCGAATAGTGCCTTGCTCCTCCTTTGGTACCCCCCATACCAGGGCCAGGTAGGTGCGCTCAATGGTATGATGAAAGAACTGGTTGGAAAGGTGGGTCATGGCAAATTCCGTTTTACCAATCACCAGAAGCCCGGAGGTATCCTTGTCGATGCGATGTACCAGCCCGGGCCTGATTTCACCGTTACGGCCCGTAGGCAAGTTCTGCAGGTGATGAGCCAGCCCATTTACCAGGGTCCCGTTCCAGTTGCCGTACGCGGGGTGCACTACCAGTCCGGCGGGCTTGTTCACAATCAGCAGCTCGGGGTCCTCGTAGCGGATATCGAGGTCCATGGGCTCCGGTACTACCTTGAACTCGCGAGGTGGCTCCGGCAGCGTAATTGTGATAACATCCAGCGGTTTCACCCGGTAGTTTGATTTCACGGGCCGATCATTCACCTGTACCGCCTCTGCCCGAATAGCATTCTGAATGCGAGTACGGGAAGTACTGGGCAGGCGGTTCAGCAGAAACTTATCCAGGCGCAGCAGTTCCTGCCGCCGGTCGGCCCGGATCCGGTGGTGCTCATATAGTTCGTCTCCATCTTCGTCGTCCGGCGTTTCGCTTGCTCCGGGGGGGTAGGCGGCACCAGCAGCGTCGGCGGTTAGGTCAGGAAATTCTTCTGGGTCGTGATACATGGAGCGTAATCGGGCAGTGGGCAGACAGCGAAGTTCAGCCAGGTGTCTATATAAACAAAACAGCCGGAGCAAGGCCCCGGCTGTTCTGCGTCAGGAAGAATACGCGGCCACAGCCGTACTATTTCTTCGTCTTGGTTTTGGTTTTAGTGGAGCTGGCCGTAGGGGTAGCCGCGGCGGGGCTGGCCGCCGGAGTAGTTACTTTAGGAGCAGCAGCAGCGGCACCCGGGGTAATTCCCATCTTCTTCAGAATCAGGTCCGATACGTCGCCGTCCTTGGGGCCGTGCAGCAGCAGCGGGCTGTCACCGTCCGAGTTCAGGATGTAAGTGTAACCGTTTTCGTCCGCTACGGCATCAATGTTTTTCTGCAGCTTATCCAAGGCCGGCTTCAGCAGGGTTTGCTGCTTTTGCTGCAACGAAACCTCAGCGTTCTGCTGAAACTCCTGAATCGACTGCTGCAGGTTCTGCAGCTCCTTTTCTTTATCAGCGCGTACTACCTCTGTCATGGTAGAAGCGCCTTTCTGGTAGGCCTCGGCTTTGGTGCGGAACTCGTTGCCTTTAGCATCGAGCTGGGTTTTGAGCTGCGTGCTGTAGTCCTTCAGCTGCGACTCAATCTGCTTACTCTCGGGCATCTGGCTCAGCACGTACTGTACGCTGGTGTAGCCAATTTTCAGCGGAGCAGCCGTCTGGGCCATCGAAACCGTAGCCGTGGAGAAGGTAAGAGCGGCAGCAGCCAGCGCAACGCGGAATTTGTTCATGGTGGTCATCAAAAGGAAAAATGTCAGAGAGTTAGATGCGCAAAGTTAGTTTTTTCGGGTTGCCGGCCGCGGAGTCGTGCGGGTGGGCTGCTTGGTGCGGGCAGGAGCCGGTTCTTCTTCCGTGGCCGCTTCCCCACCCGGAGCCTGAGGGGTAGTAACCGTCCGAACGGCACCTTTCTGGGCGGGTTGGTTGCGTTCTTCCGAGGCCAGGCCCAGCTCCTCCAACACAAACTCCGTGTAATCGTGCACGGGGTTGGTGTAGAGCATGGTCAGGTCGCCGGATTTATCGAATACAATAGCCAACTGCTTTTTCTTGGCTACTTTTTCGATGGCCTCAAACACCTGGTCCTGTACCGGCTTGGTCAGCTCCTGCCGCTTCTTGAAAAGTTGGCCCTCAAAACCGAAGATCTTGTTGGAGTAGGCTTTAATATCCTGCTCCTTCTTCAGAATCTCGTCCTGCCGTTTCTTCTTCATCGGCTCTGTAAGAACCACTTCTTCAGCCTGATAATTCCGATAGAGCTTATCCAGATCTTTTTTTTGCGCCTCAATATCCTTCTGCCAGTTGCCGGACAACGTATTGAGTTCCTGTTGGGCCTGGGCGTAGGCCGGCATCTTGCCCATAATAAATTCGGAATCAACGTAGCCGAACTTTTGAGCCTCTGCCGCCTGAGGGGCCGCTACCAGCAGGAACAGCACAGCGGCCGCTACCCACGAAAACATCTTGTTCATATGGTAAAAAAAGATGAAGTGTCGCTGGCCGCACCGCCGGGCTTAGCGGATCTGCTGACCAATAATAAAGTGGAACATGCCCTTGTCTTGCTTCTGGCCAGAGGTGTAGATCGGCACTTTGTCGAAGCCCCAGCCGTAATCGAAGCCTAGCAAACCAAATGCCGACATGAAAATGCGGGCCCCTACCCCGGCCGAACGGTACAACTTATAAGGGTTATAATCGGTGTAACGTTCAAAGGAGTTGCCGGCTTCCGCAAAGCTCAGCACGTACACCGTGGCCGCCGGGTTCAGGCTGACGGGGTAGCGCATTTCCAGCACAAACTTGTTGTACACCACGCCCCCATTCGACTGTTGGCGGGAAGCAGGCAGAGAAGCGGCATCGTTCGGGTCGGCATATCCGCGCAGACCTACGTATTCCGTACCCACCAGGAAGTTAGCGGAACCACCGTACCCCAGGCCGGAGCCCCCGAGCTTAAAGCGCTCAAACGGACCGATTTCGCGGCTGGAGTTGTAGCTGCCAATAAAGCCGAAGTGAGCCCGGGTGTTCAGTACCAGCTTGCCCACTACGGGGCTAAACCACGAAGCATCGAACATCCACTTATGGAACTCTACCCATTCGTTCACATTGGGGTGCGAACCAGGGAAAACAGAGTAGGGCGGCGTCAGGCTCACGCTTAGCGCCAGCGAGGAGCCCCGCCGCGTAAACGTGGGGTTGTCGATGCTATTGCGGGAAAGCGTGGTATTGAGTGTGATGTTGTTGGCGTTGCCGTTCTGGAAGTTCTGGAAGAACGTGTAGTTCTGCAGCTTGTATTGGCTGATGGAAAGCGAGTTGCTCAATGTGAAGTAGTCATCGGGCCAGCGCAGGCGGCGGCCCAAGCTCACGGAAGCACTATTCACTTTGATAAAGCTGCCCGTTTCGGCATTGAAGTTGGTGCCCAAACGCTGAATGCTCTTGTTCAGGCTCACCGACAACGAATTAGGCTTACGCCCACCCAGCCAGGGCTCCGTGAAGGAGAAAGAATAGGCCTGGTACTGCAGGCCGTTGGCCTGCACGTTCAACGCCAGGCGCTGCCCGTCGCCGGCCGGCACGGGCGTCCAGTTACGCAGCGAGCCGGCTTTGCGCAATGAGAAGTTGTTGAATACTAGGCCAACCGTGCCAATAAAGCCGGCGTAGCCGCCCCAGCCGCCAGAAAGCGTGATCTGGTCGGAAGGCTTCTCCTCTACCGTGTAGTTGATGTCCACTGTACCATCGGCCTGGTTCGGCACCGGATTCAATCCAATTTTCTCCGGGTCGAAGTACCCCAGTGTAGCAATTTCGCGCTGGCTACGGATAAGCTGCTCCCGGCTGAAGTTGTCACCGGGGAGGGTGTAGAGCGCCCGGCGCACCACGTGGTCGGAGGTTTTGGTGTTGCCGGCAATGTTTACATCCTTGATGCGCGCCTGCACCCCTTCCGTGATGCGCATCTCAATATCGATGGAGTCACCCTCCACCTTGGTTTCTACCGGCTCAATCTGGAAGAACAGGTAGCCATCGTTCATGTAGAGCGAGGTTACGTCTTGGCCCGTGGGGTTGTAGTTCAGGCGCTTATCCAGCGTTTCTTTGCTGTACACGCTACCCTCCTTAATACCGAGTACGGAAGCCAGAGTTTTGTCGTCGTAGAGGTAGTTGCCCTTCCACGAGATATTGCGGAAGTAGTACTTGGGGCCCTCATCTACCCGAATGGTCAGGCGCAACCCATCCCCAACGCGCTCCAGCGTATCCGAAAGAACTACCGCGTCGCGGTAGCCTTCGCCGTTGTAGAACTCAATGAGCTTTTGCTTATCATCGGCGAATTCCTTTGTTTGGAATTTACCAGAGTTAAAGAATTTGGGAAACTTCTTCTCCTTGGTTTTCTTGAGCTTGCCCTTGAGTTTGCTATCCGAGTAGGCCGTGTTACCCTCGAAAGCAATTTCCTTGATCTTGACTTTCGCTCCTTTGTCAACCTTGATGTTCAAGGTTACACTGTTGGACAGCGAGGAGTCGGGCACCTGCGTGATAGTCACCTTACTATCGAGGTAGCCTTTGTTGGTATAGAACTTCCGGACCTGAGCGCGGGTGTTACTGAGCAGCGCATCGGTCACTACTTTGCCCCGTATCAGCTTGATTTTGTTTTTCAGGTCGTCGGCCTGCCCTTTGCCAATGCCCGAAAACTCAAACTTGGACAACCGGGGGCGCTCTTTCAGGTTGAAATCCAGAAAAATGCGGGAGCCCTCGGTACGCGCAATACTTACGCTCACGTCACCAAGAATGCCCTGGTCCCAGAGTCGGCGGATGGCCTTGCCTATTTCCTCCCCCGGAATCGTAATAGGGTCACCTACTTTCAACCCGGTCAGGCCAATCAACGTATTGGCATCAAGGTAACGGGCACCGCTAATCGAAATTCCCCCCAAGGTATAGCGCTGAGGTTGCTCACCGGCTGCAGCAGGAGCCTGCACCTGCCCAAGGGCGCTGGTGGCTGGCACAGCGCCTAACGTTAGCGCAAGGGCGGCTACCGGAATAATTTTATGATAGGAAGAACTCATGTTCTGTGATTACGAAATGGTTAGCTGCTCACTGGTTTTCCCGAACCGACGCTCCCGCTGCTGGTAGGCCCGCAGGGCGTCGTAGAAATGCTCACGCCGGAAATCAGGCCACAGCAAATCGGTAATAAACAGTTCCGTGTACGCCAGCTGCCACAACAGGAAATTACTAATGCGCTGCTCGCCACTGGTACGAATCAGCAATTCGGGGTCCGGTATTCCGGCTGTCGAGAGGAAGCCGGCTAGCGTCTGCTCCGTTATCTGAGCGGGTAGCAGCCGGCCAGCCGCTACCTCAGCAGCCATGCGCTGGGCCGCCTGGGTTAAATCCCAGCGGCCGCTGTAGCTAAGGGCTAGCAGCAAGGTAGTGCGGGTTCCTGCTTTGGTGAGTTCAATTGCCTCGGCCAACTCCTTCTGGCAGGAGGCTGGCAGGTTCTCGATCTGACCAATAGCCTGCAGCCGGATGCTGTTTTTCAGCAGGGTAGGCGTTTCCTGCCGAATAGTATGCACTAGCAACTGCATCAGGGCCATTACCTCGTGAGCCGGCCTCGACCAGTTTTCGGTTGAGAAGGCATACAGCGTCAGGTAGCGGACCCCTACTTCGGCAGCAGCTTCCACGGTTTCGCGCACGGCCGTGATGGCACTCTGGTGCCCGAAAATGCGTAAGCCACCCTTTTGCTTGGCCCAGCGGCCATTGCCATCCATGATGACAGCTACGTGAGCGGGAATATTCTGGGAATCGATTTCGGACCGGACGGCCATCAGGACTTTTAGCGTAAAGAGGCCGCAAGTTACGTAAATGGTTGCATTCAAGCCTGCCCAATAACGAGTTACTCCTGCCGGGCACAATACGAACAGCCCCCGGCACTTAGTATGCCGAGGGCTGCTCTATTTGTTTATTTCAGTGGGCTACCACCCTTATGAAAATTGCTAGTCCTTCCGGCCAGTAGCCTGCCCCGTTTCCGGACAGCGGATTTTGTAGAAAGTATAGGAAATACTTAGTCCGTTGTAGAAGTACCAGTCTTGGTCGTTGGGGTTGCCAACCCGGTCATCCTGCCCCCGCGACTTGCCATCTACATGGTCCAGATTATCGGTGAACAACTTTCGCGCTCCGGCCTCCAGCCCCAGATTCCAGTGCTCCGACAGAGCGTATTTGAATCCTAAGCCGGCTGGTATAGCCAGGCTGATGAGCCCGGCCTTCCGGTCTAGTTGCGGGTTGGCACTACTGGTTGTTTGGGTACTGGCGTAAAATCCGGCCAGCCCTACAAACACATAGGGAGTAAAGTGGACTTTGTCGCGGCGGTTGTGATAGTCAAAAAAGTTGTACTCCACTACCCCGGACGCCTCCAGCAGACTGCCTTTCATGTTAGCTTGGCGGTAGGAGGCCAAAGGCGGAGTCCGGTTGTTTACATCTTTCACGTTGCCATCGTCAGCGCGCAACATACCGGCGGTGAAGCCTGCGCGCAGCGTTATGGGTGCCGACACATCTTTCCGGTAGAAGGCCGTAAGCGCGGGCCGATTGTTCCGAAACTGGTAGTGAGGCGAGAGTTCACCTTTATAGGTTAGGCCTCCCAGGCCGATTCCTAATTCACTGGTGTTTTGGGCCGCTGCGGTGCAGGCAAAAAAAACACTCCCTACCGGCAGCAAGCCGGTAAGGAGTGTTTTGAAGCGCTTCGAATACGTCATTAGACTGGCTGTTGGTGAAAACTGACAGCCAGTTTGCTGGCTATCGGAACTTGGGGCTTCTTACTCGCGGAGCGAGAATATAGTTTACTGATATACCCAGCGTGGTGTACCAGTCCTTCTCGTTGCTCTTGCCACGCATCTCGCCGGTCTGAACCGACTCGTCGTAGGTGCCGGGGTAGCCGGTAGTGCTACCGCCCGTGATGTAATAGCCAAAGTACTTGGCTGCATCCCCCTGCAAGGCAGAAACAGGAGCATAGTTGCCGCTTACGTCGTCAAGATAGTCAGTAAACGTTTTACGGAAACCAAGCTCCAGGCCGATGTCAAACTGCTTGTTCAGCTTATAACGGGCACCAGCGCCGAAGGGAATCACGAACTGAGTTTGGGAATAGCCTTCCGATTGTCCTTCGGTTCTTAACGGTTGCAGAGCCACATAATTGCCATCGGCATCCAAACCTTTAGGGTTGTGGTGAATTACGCCAACGCCAGCAAATACGTAAGGAGCAAAGTCAGGGCGACGGATGTAGTTATTACGGTTTTCGATCAGGTCGAAAACACCAGTAGCAGCAAACTCCAGAATGCCGTTCCGGAAGTTCATGTTCCGGTTGTAGCGGAACTTAGCTTCCGGGTCGTTCTGGTCAGCTGCTTTGGCATCATCGCCGCTGATACGGCCATAGCTTAGCGAGGCACGGCCCGAGATGCGCGGCGCAAACCGGCGCGTGAACGTCAGGCCAACATTGAGGCGCGTTGCGCCCGGGCGGAAGCTCGGAATGCTGGGTTTTGGGGTAATGTCGCCAAAGTAGTTCATGCCACTTATGGTTACTCCAACGGAATTATACTGCTTCCGCTTGCTGAATTGCTGGGCACTGGCTTCCGTTGCTACCAGTGCAAGGACTAGTAGCAGGGTCGTAGTGTAAGTGAAGAGTTGCTTCATATTAAGCGAAGGTTAGAAATATTCTGGTTGAAGAATGCGAGAATTGTACGGGCACGGTCGCAGTCAGCAGCAAAAGTAGAAGATGACGTCAACTTAAAAAACTATTAATGGAAATTCTCTATGCTTAGATAGGTATGCCGGCCGGGTTTCGGCGGTCCAGACCCCAGTTTAACTTACTGCGCAAGGTACTCAGGAAGTTAACGTGATTCAGCTTTACCAGTCGAGCGTTGAAATTTTCCCGGCGAACGGCAATCTGAATTCCGGCCTCCACGGTTTCGGAACGAGAGTCGAGGGAGAGCAGAAAATTATTGCTCCGGCCTTCTATCTCGAAGGAAATAACACTCCGGTCCGACACAATCAGAGGGCGTACGTTCAGATTGTGGGGACATACGGGAGCAATAATAAAATTGTTTGTCTGGGGTAGCATTACGGGTCCGCCGCAGCTTAGCGAATACCCCGTGGAGCCGGTGGGGGTTGCTACAATCAGGCCGTCGGCCCAGTAGGAGTTCAGGTACTCGCCATCAATGTAGGTATGCACCACAATCATGGAAGAAGTATCGCGCTTCAGGATGCTGAACTCGTTGAGTCCAAAGTTGATACTACCGAATGTATCTGGGTCCGTATCGACCCGGATAAGGCTACGGTCTTCCAGTACAAAATGACCTTTGAACAGAGAATCCAGGGCGGGCAGAATCCTATCTGGCGAAATAGTGGCCAGAAAGCCAAGCCGGCCGGTGTTGATGCCCAGAATCGGGATTTGTAGAGAGCCAACGTAGGTAACTGTATCCAGCAGCGTACCATCGCCGCCAATGCTAAGGACAAAGCGGGTTCCTTGCAGGGAGTTGCTTCGGTTGAAGGTAGTGATGCCGGCCGGCAGCTCCATCCGCTCGCTCAGGTAGGCGTGAAATGATTCCAGAATGCTGACTTCGGCCTGACGCCGCACTAGCTCGTTGATCATTTCTCGCATTGCCGGCGTCAGATCATCGCTGAATGGCTTACCCAGTATGGCAATTTTCATACTCAAAATGTAACCTGACCATAGGCTGGCAGGATGGCTAAATAGGAAACTGGGTCCGAAAAAAGAGCCCGCCCTGTTGCTCCCGGTTCCGGGCGTACTCCAGCGTGAAGACCCAGTCGTAGTACGTGGTCAGGTGCAGGGCTACCCCCCCGGAGGCCAATAACCGGTTGGGCAACCGATTGGTTGGTAAGACGGTAGGTTGACGCACATACCCCACATCGGCAAAGGTATTGAGATAAAATACGAGCGGGATGGTATTGAACTTGGCCGTCCGGAGTCCTTTAAGGTGGAGCCGGCCGACGTCCAGCAGCTTATACGTGACGCCTTGCTGAAGCAGTCCGTAGTGGCGCCCGTCTATTACATAGGCATCGTATCCTCGCACCAGGGCCTCGTAGCCCAACGCTCGGTTATCGGCGTAGCTAACCCGCGACGTTAGCCGGAACTGCGCCTGCGCCCCAATGCTGTAGTAGAATGGCCCGCCCAAGGCCAGGTAGCGTGCGTAGCGCCCTCGTAGCGTCACGATATCGGGGGCACCACTGGTCAAGAAAGCCCGGTAGGTTAGGGCGGCCTGAGCATACTGCCCCGTGAGGGGGTAGGCAAAAGTATTACGCTGATTAAGCGTGCTCACTAGAGCCAACTCAAGATACTCGCGGCGGGGCCCGCCCAAATAGTACGTGGGGTTGTAATACAGCACAGAATCGGAAACCTGCTCCCGGTGATAGGATACATCCAGGGCGGTGAGGTGCTGCACAGTGCGCCGCCAGCGCAACCCCAAACTGGCATATTGCCGCTCAATGGGAAAGGCTTTCTCCTGCCGCAGGTTCAAAAGCTTATCCTGGCGGGTAGCATAGTCGAGGGCGCGGCTGCGGTAGTAGGAAAAACCGGCGCCTACTCCGATCCGGCGGCGACGACCATAGCCAGGCGCCTCGTAGAAGAGCTCATATTTGCGGTTAAAGCCTAACTGCAGATTGCCCAGCAGCTGCTCGTTACGGCCCCGGAAGTTGCGCCGAACTACGTGAAGACCATAGTCAACCCGCTGCCACCGGTCGGGGCGGTCGAGCCAGGACCGGAAGTTGCGGTCAGCCAGGGAGAAAATGGGCACCGGAAACGTGTACCACCGCTCCTGCACGCTATAAAGGATGGTCAGCTCCCCGTTCCGGCAAACGGCTTGCACCAGCACCTGATGAAACAGCTGCAGGTTAAACAGACGACGACGGTTGGCTTCCAGCCGTTTACCCAGGGTAGGAGCCTGTAGCGTGTCTCCTTCCCGGAAGTCCAGCTCGGCCCAGAGCACGGTTTCCCTGGTAACCTTATTGCCCACAAAAAGGATGGTAGCCACCCGGTAAGTCGCATAATCAGGGCACTGCGCGTACACGAGGCTGTCGGTAACGGCGCGGCGCAGGGAGTCGGGAGGTGAGGCATACGCTACCTCGGGTCTGCCAGCCGATGAGGCCGATGGCAACAGGCCCAACAGGAAGGTCAGAAAACAACTCAGCACTACGCCCGCCTCAGATATTCAGGTAGCGCAGCAGGGCATCGTAGCGCTGCTGCTCGTCTTCGCTTACCTCTTCGGTGCCACTGAACTGAGCCGTAATGGAGTAGTTAAACCGCTCCAGGGTAGCAATGATGCGGGCAATATTCGGGGTATTCAACTTGAGGGTCAGGCGGATACGATACGGATCGTGCTCATCCTGAGCCACATGGGCGCTGATGACTTTGGCGTTGTTTTCCTCCACGTAGCGGCTGATCTGGGTCAGGGAATAGTCGCGTTCCTCCATGGCCAGCACAATGATGCCCTGCTGGCTGCTGGCAACCGGTACCTTGCCAAAGGCAGCCAGTGTATCGCTAACGGTTACTACCCCCAGATACTCCCGTTGATCGTCGAGCACGGGAACCAGCTGCACCTTGTTTTGCACGGCCAGCTCAATGATGTTATAGAAATGCTGGTCGCGCTGCACGTGCACGTTGCCGTAGTTAAGCGTTACCTCACCCAGCAGGCGGGTGCTGGCATCCTGGTCCAGCAGGTCAGCCTCGGTAATCAGGCCCCGGTAGCTGCGTTGGTCGAGTACGGGCAGCTGGCTCACGTGAAACTCCTCGAGCCACCGGGCCGCCTTCTCCATTGAGTCCGTCACTTTCAGGGGCGGAATCATTTGATTCAGTAAGTCTTCAGCAATAATGGAGTTCATGGGGCGGAGCGGGGAACGAGGATGCGTGCAGGGACACTACCAAAAGAACGATTTTCAGCAATACATACGTACGAAGCGGGCCAAAAGAGTAACACAGCCGGATCAACCGCTGCCCCCCCCTGGATGAATGTACGTTGGCTCGTGCCAGCTAGCCGGCTACCGGCACTTGGGTACGCACCAGAAACTGCTGCAGCAGCTGGTTGAACTCCTGGGGGCGCTCCATCATGGGAGCGTGGCCGCACTGGTCCAGAAAGCGCAACTCGGAGTGCCGAAGCAGGCGGTTAAACTCGTGGGCTACCACCGGCGGCGTAATGGTATCGTTCAGGCCCCATACCAGCAAGGCCGGAACCCGGATCTGGTGCAGCTCCTTGGCCAGGTTGTGCCGCTGGGCCGAGCGCGCGATGCTGATAATGCGCAGGCACTTAGCGTTAGAGTTCGTCACGCTGAAGACTTCATCTACCAGCTCCCGGGTAGCTACGGCCGGGTTGTAGAACGTATAGGCGACGCGTTCCTGCACGTAGGCATAATTCCCGCGCTTGGGAAACGAGCCGCCCATGCTGTCCTCGAACAGGCCGCTGCTGCCCGTAAGCACCAGGCGGGAAACGCGGCCCGGATTGCGAAGCGTGTACACCAGGGCAATGTGCCCGCCCAACGAGTTGCCCAGCACGGTGCAGGGCGCCGTGAGGCCTACTTCCGCCAGAAAATCCTCCACGAAGGAAACCAGACCGGGCACGCCGGCTTTCGTCAGGGGCATGTCGTAGATGGGGAGCAGCGGGATTACCACACGGTACTGTGCGCTGAACCCGGCCACTACCTCTTGCCAGTTGCTGAGGGCTCCGAACAGGCCATGCAGCAGCAGCAGCACCTCACCGGTACCCTCATCTACGTACTGAAAGCCATTTTTATCCTTGATCTGCAGCGCCATCGTGCCAGGTAATTTACTGCCGGGGGGCAGGGTGTGCAATGATACAATTCTTGACCCAATTGCCCAGCAATGCCAGGCCATTGGGAGTCAGGAGGGCCTCCGGGTGGAATTGCACTCCGTACAGGGGCAGACTCCGGTGCCGCAGCGCCATTAGTTCGCCGTCAGCTGTAGTGTACGCCAGGGCCTCCAACGTGGCCGGCAGTTGATCCAGTATAAGCGAATGGTAGCGGGTAACCGGCATCCGAACCGGCAGACCGGCACTGAGCGGGCTGGAAACCTGCCACTCAATTTCCGATACCTTGCCGTGCACCGGACGCTCACCACGGCGGAGCCGGGCCCCGAAAAACGCCCCTAATGCCTGATGCCCCAGGCAAACGCCCAGCATAGGCACCCGGGCATGATACTCCTGGATGAGGGCCGGCATGACGCCGGCTCCGGCCGGCGTACCCGGCCCCGGCGACAACACAATGCCATCAAAGGCCAGGGCCTGAATTTCCGATAGACTCGCGCTGTTGCGGCGCACTTCTACCGTGCAGCCTACCTGCTGCAGATAATCCAGCAGGTTATAGGTAAAGGAATCAACGTTATCCAGCAGCAACAGACGCATAACCAGCAATACGCATAGAACCTACCATTCACTATGGCGGACATTCCGGGCAGATAGCCGGGCTTAACCTAAAACACGTCCCGCAGCCTATCGAGCAGGGTACCGGCGAAGGGTAGCACAAAGCCAACAATACTCAGGGCCAGGGGCGTAGCCTCCCGGACGATAGGCAGCACCTGCGACTCGGCTACCAGCTGCGGGGAAACCAGTTGCAACCCGGCCATGCCAATACCGTGCAGCAGCAAACTCAGACCCAGCACCCACTTGAGGACACCGCTGGCAGCTCCTCCCAGGCTGTCCAGCAGCCCGAGCGGGGTAAGATGCACGGCCGTCCGGATAAAGCTGCTGAGCAAATGAACTCCCCAGCCAATGGCGGCAAAAACCAGCACAAATGACACCAGCGGCAGCAAGCCGAAGGCCTCACCCGCATAGTGCCGTACCAGCGGAATGGCATCGTTGAGCAGGGCCAGTCCGCCTATTACGCCCAGCACCAGGGCCAGCAACGAGGCTACCTCCAGCAGCAAGCCGCGCCGGTAGCCCTGCACTGCCCCAATGCCCAGCGGAATAAGCAGCAGAATATCGAAGCCGGACATGGAAGGAGAATGTGAAAAATGTGCGGAATGAGACGAATGTGAGCGACGCGAGCTTTGATTGTCAGCTAAATGCCCGTCAGATTTCACATTTCGCGCATTTACCCCTATTTATCACATTCTTCCCATTACACATTCGTATTGTTGAGCAGGTTGTTGACTACCTGAGAAATCTGACGGCCGTCGGCCTGGCCGGCCAGCTCGCGGGCGGCTACCCCCATTACCTTGCCCAGGTCGGAGGGGCCGGTGGCGCCTACCCGCTGGATAATGGCCACCAGCTTCTCGACCAGGTCAGCTTCGGAAAGCTGCTGGGGCAGGTACTCTTCGATAATGGCCAGCTCAGCCAGCTCTACTTCTTCCAGGTCAGAGCGGAATTGTTTCTGGTACGTTTCGGCGGCTTCGCGGCGCTGCTTGGCGGCTTTGGTCAGCAGCTTCATCTCGGCATCGGGGGTGAGGGCGGCGCCGTGCTGCCCTTCGGCCGTTTCAGCCAGCAGAATCTGCGACTTGATACTGCGCAGAGCAGTCAGGCGCACTTTGTCTTTGGCCAGCATGGCCTTTTTAATATCTGCGTCGATGGTTTCTTTCAGAGCCATAGCTAGGGGGATAATGGAGGTGCAAGATTACGGCTTATTCCTGAATACGGGGCTGCCGGCCGGGTTTTCGGGCAGCGCTAGGGCGGCCAGCAGGCCGGCAGCATCATCTACGTAGAGCGCCAACTCGCGGGCATTCCGGCGCAGGCCGTAGGGCCCCAGGAGGGGCTGAGGCGCGGCGCACACCAGCAGCAAGTTGGGCGGCGTGAGCAGCGGGCGGGCCAGGTTCAGGCGGCCAGGGGCCGGGGCGGGGGTATCGGGCAGCAACTGCGCCGCCACCAGCACCGCACGGGGCAGCCGCACCGTCCAGAAAAAGCCGACGCGCACCACCAACTCTTGTTCAGCCGTTAGCTGCACCGGCAGCAGCCGCACGGCCCGCACGTGGGCCAGCAGCACCAGCAGCCCATAGAGATGCACCAGCAGCGCAACTCCGGTCCCCACTGGGCTCCAGCAGGCCAGCAGTAGGTGTAAGGTCCCCATTTCGACCCCCGACAGCAGCATGACCGTACCCACGTACGCCGTAAAGGCCGAATTCTGGTAGTTGGTGAACACCCGGCTGCCGGCAGCCACCACCGGCTGGGCCCGCCAGCTGAGCAGGCCGTAGTAAAACAGCAGCAACTCAAATACCAGCGGAGCCAGCGGCCGGCCAAACACCTGCCGGAAAGCGGCTGTGAGCCGCTCCGCTACTTCGGGTGTGTGGCGGCGGGCGGCGCGGTAGGCCCGTTGCAGCCGCCGCAGGTTTAGCAGTAGCAGCGCCACCGTCAGGGTTTCTACTACTCCCAGCACCTGCCCGGCCCACTGCACATACTGCTGCTGGGGGCCCGGAATCAGCCAGTAGCCCAGCCCTACGGCAGCGCCAAAGGCGGCGGCCACCGTGCTGAGCGGCAGCCGGTAAGGGCGCACCACCAGCAGGTAGAACAGCACCGGCAGGCCTACCAGCACGTCGAAGCTCGCGGCGGCCGGCAGCAGGGGCTGCCGGGTGAACACCGGCTGCCGCACGATCAGCCATTCCAGGCCGATAACGGCCAGCAGCAGCAAGCCAAACCCCAGCGCGGGTCGGGCAGAAACAGGAAGGCGGATTACCATAGGTACCTCAACTAAAATCGGCCGGCGCTGTTGGGGCTATGTATCTTTGACCACGTACTCACCCTCAGTGCCGCTTTTGCATATGACCAAGCTCAGCGTAAATATCAACAAAATAGCCACCCTACGGAACGCCCGCGGCCACAACCGCCCCGATTTGCTGCAGGCCGCCCGCGACTGTGAGCGGTTTGGGGCCCAAGGCATTACGGTACACCCCCGCCCCGATGAGCGCCACATCCGCTACCAGGACGTGCGCGACCTGAAGCGTATGGTTACTACGGAACTCAATGTGGAAGGCAACCCTACCCCCGATTTTCTGGACCTAGTGCGCGAAGTGCGCCCCGAGCAGGTGACGCTAGTGCCTGACGCTCCCGATGCCATTACCTCCAACGCCGGCTGGGACACCGTCCGGCACCAGGAGTACCTGCAGGATGTAGTAGCGGACCTGAAAAGCTTGGGCGCCCGCGTCAGCATTTTCCTGGACCCCGTGCCAGAACTAGTGCGGGCCGCTGCCAGCACCGGCACCGACCGGATTGAGCTTTATACCGAAGACTACGCCCGCCGCTACCACGCCGACCGGGAACAGGCCATCCGGCCCTACCGGGAGGCGGCAGAAGTGGCCCTGGAGTTGGGCCTGGGCCTCAACGCCGGCCACGACCTGGACCTGGACAACTTAGCCTACCTGCACCAGAACCTACCAGGCCTGGCGGAGGTTAGTATTGGTCATGCCCTGATCTGCGACGCCTTGTATATGGGACTGGAAAACACCATCCAGCTCTATCGGCGGCAGCTGCAGTAGTCCGGCGCTACCTCCTCTCTTTTCCTACGCCCAACTCCTGGGTTGGTATTCTCTGCTATGCCTCGTCTTTCTTTGCCCGACTTCCTGCAAGGCCCCGCCGAAGCGCCCATTCTGGATGTGCGCGCCCCGGTGGAGTACACCCAGGGACATATTCCCGGGGCCCTGAGCTTTCCGCTGTTTTCGGACGAGGAGCGGGCCCGCATTGGCACCACCTACAAGCAAATGAGCCAGGAGAAAGCCGTGCTGCTCGGGCTGGATTTCTTTGGACCACGCATGAGCCAGATGGTAAAGCAGGCCCAAAAACTCGCCCCGCACAAGCAGGTGCGGGTGCACTGCTGGCGAGGCGGCATGCGCAGCGGTGCTGTACTGTGGCTGCTGGAGCTGGCCGGGTTTCAGGTGCAGCTCCTGAACAAAGGCTACAAGGACTACCGCCAGTGGGTGCTGCAGGAGTTTGGGAAGCCGCGCGCGTTGCTGGTGCTGGGCGGCCTCACCGGCTCGGGCAAAACTGATGTGCTGCAGGCGCTGGCCGCTACCCAGCAGCCGGTGCTGGATCTGGAAGGGCTGGCTAGTCACAAAGGGTCGGCTTTCGGCAGCATTGGCCTCCCCCCCCAACCCACGCAGGAGCAGTTTGAGAATGATGTGGCCGCCGTGCTGGCAACGCTGCCGGACGAGGTGCCCACCTGGGTTGAGGACGAAAGCCGTACCATCGGGAGCGTGCACGTTCCTACCTCCCTGTTCACCCAGCTTCACTCCTCCCCTTTGCTGGTGCTGGAAATTCCGCGAGAGGTGCGGGTACGCAAGCTGGCCGAGGAATACGGCCGGCATGACCCGGCCGCGTTGGCCGCCAGCATCCTAAAAATCCGGAAGCGGCTGGGCGGACTGGCTACCAAAGAAGCGTTGGCCGCCATTGGGGAGGAGGATATGGAGAAAATGGTCAGCCTTGTGCTTGATTACTATGACCGTACCTACAGCCACGGCCTCGAAGGCCGCCGGGTAGTGCGCGTTACCTCCGAAACGGCCGACCCACTGGTAAACGCCGAGTTAGTGCAGCAGGCGGCGCTACGGGCTGGTTTCCTGGCCCCTACCCCTTCGGAACAGGCCAACCCCAACAGCTAAAGCAGCCTCCCGCCTACCCCTTCATTCGTATCCTTTTCTTCTATGTCGCTCGCCCCCGAAACCACCAACCCCATTCGCCTGACCCAGTACAGCCACGGCGCCGGCTGCGGCTGCAAAATTGCGCCCAAGGTGCTTGATCAGATTCTGCACACCAGCATTCCGCAGCCTCACCACGATAAGCTGCTGGTCGGCAACTCCTCCCGCGACGACGCGGCCGTGTACGACATTGGCGGCGGGCAAGCCCTGATCAGCACCACCGACTTTTTTATGCCCATCGTGGATGATGCCTACGACTTTGGACGCATTGCCTCGGCTAACGCTATTTCCGACGTGTACGCCATGGGCGGGCGGCCGGTAATGGCCATTGCCGTGCTGGGCTGGCCCATTGATAAGCTGGCGCCCGAAGTGGCCCGCCGTGTTATTGAGGGTAGCCGCAGCATCTGCGCCGAAGCGGGCATTCCGCTGGCCGGCGGTCATAGCATCGACTCGCCGGAGCCGATTTTCGGGCTGGCCGTGACGGGCCTGCTCGACATCAACAACCTTAAGCAGAATGATACTGCCACGGCCGGCTGCGAGCTGTACCTAACCAAGCCGCTGGGGGTAGGCATGCTCACCACGGCGCAGAAGCGCGGTATTCTGCAGCCCGAGCACGAGCAGATTGCCCCGCGCAGCATGATGCAGCTCAACAAGATAGGTGAGGCCCTGGGCCAGCTTACGGCCGTACGCGCCATGACCGATGTAACGGGTTTCGGGCTGCTGGGGCACCTTGCCGAAGTGTGTGAGGGTAGCAACCTCACGGCCGAAGTGGAGTTCAGCAAAGTGCCGCGCTTACCCGAGGCCGAGCAATACCGCGCCCAGAAATCTATTCCGGGCGGCACGGTGCGCAACTGGGATTCCTACGGCCATAAGATTGGGGAAATTACCGAGGAGCAGCGCCAGTGGCTCTGCGACCCGCAAACCTCCGGCGGGCTGCTGGTGTGCGTAGAGCCGGCGGGTCGTGCCGCCGTGCAGGCCCTCTTTGCCGCGCATGGCCTTGGGCTGGAGCCCTTTGGGCGGCTGCGGGCCCACACGGCCGGGGAGCCCTGGATTCTGGTCCGCTAAGCTGGTGCCGGCATGAAGCTGCTGCCTTTTCTGCGGCCGTTGCTGGAAGCAGCGGCCGCCATTGCCCTGATGGCCGTAGGGCTGCGCATCATTACCAATTTTTTTACCCGCAACAGCCGGGTGTACCGGCCCACATTTCTGCGCCAGCTGGCACTGCTGTTCTGGCCGCTGCTGTGCCTGGGGGTAGGTATGCCGTTTCTGGTTTCCTTCTTCTACGTGAGCACGCTTTCCGCCTTCGAGTTGGTGCTGCTGTCGGCTATAGCCTCGATAGTGCTGGGGTTTTCATTGCCGGCCTTTTTGCTGCACAGCCAGTACTACGCCCGCAATCTGCACACTACCCTGGTCTTTGATCCCAAGCAGAATGTGCTGGAAGTGTATGAAGGCCGGGTCAGGATTCCGTTCGGCAAGAAAGACCTTACGCGGGTGGAGCGCGTCACCTGCCAGTCAAACCGGTTGTTCTGGAGTCGCTACACCTACCTGAAACTTTACCTGCAAACCGGCGAAGTACTCACGCTCACCTCTCTGCTCACGAATCTGGAGCCGGTGACGGAGTTTCTGCGCAACACGCCCCTGGAAAAAAAGCAGCGCTGGTTCTGCTGGGCCTGAGCCAACTGCCGTCCCGGGGGCGTTCAATCTTCTGACACAGAAGCTGAACTGTATCCATATTCGGTTGCCTGCAACGTTATATTTCATAGCCACCCCTCTATATTACGAAATCTAATTGCCGCCCCTCCTATTGGAAGTTCCTCCTGGAACTCCAGCCATCCTATTGCCTACCGTTGCTGATGCAGCGCTTATTCTTTAGCTTCTTTCTGTTCTGCGTTGCCTGTACGACGGTAGTGGCTCAAACCGCTACGGAAACGAACCTGCTGCGCCTACTACGCACCCAGCCCCCCGATACCGGCCGGGTGCGGCTACTCAATGCCCTTTGCTACGAGCTGCACGACAACGCGCCTACCCGGGCGCTACGCTACGGCGAGCAAAGCGTGGCATTGGCCCGCAGCATCCAGGACCAGCAGGGCCTGCTGCGGGGCCTGCTCAATCTGGGTAGCTGCTACGCCAACCTGGCCGATGGCCCGTATGCGCTGGAGCTTCAGCAGGAAGCCCTCCAGTTGGCGCGTCAACTCAATGACTCCGACGGCATTGTGCGCAGCTATGCCAGCATGGGCGGGGTATACCACGAGCGCAACGACACGGCGGCCGCCTTACTTAACTACCGCCGGGCGCTGGAGCTGGCTTACCAGCCCGGCGTGCGGGTGCGGACGCAGCTCATGCTGTTCGGCAACCTGGGCAACCTCTACTTTTACCTGCGCCGCCGGCCGGAGGGGCTGGTGTTTATCAGGCGGGCCCTGCAACTGTCCCGCCGCACCGGCGACCGGGCTGGCGAATCGCTATACCTAGCCGATTTGGGCTCTTTCTACTTGCAGATGGACCAGCTGGAAACGGCGGAGGGGCTATTGCGCCAGGCCGTTACCCTGGTAGAAAGCCTGAAAAGCCACCGCTTCGAGGCCGGCCATCTGGAGCTGCTGGCCACGGTGCTGCTGGTGAAGGGCGAGCTGGATGAGGCCGAGGAGCTGACCCGGCGGGCCCTGGGGCTGGCCCGCCGCATTAACTACCAGGAGCGGGTATTGGATGCCTACAACCTGATGGCCGAAATCAACGCCAGCCGCAGCCAGTTTGAGCAGGCCTTCGAGTGGCAGAGCCGTTTTCGGGACCTGAATGACAGCCTGAACAGCCGTTCCCGCGTGCAGACCCTGACGGCCCTGCAGACCCGCTTCGAAACCGCCGAAAAAGAAAGCCAGATCCGGCAGCTTATGGAGCGTAGCCGTAGCGCGCAGCAGCGCACCCGCGCCTTGTGGGGTACCATTGCCGCGCTGCTGCTGGGCCTGGGTGGGGTAGGCCTGCTCTACGTAAAGCTCCGCCGGAGCCGGGCGGCACTGGCGGCTAACCACCGGTTTCTGGAAGAAGCCTCGCGGGAATTGCGCCAGCTGGCCGCCTCCAAAGACCGCCTGTACGCCATTGTGGCCCACGATTTGCGCGGTCCGGTTACCTCCTTCGCGGGCGTTACGGAGCTAATTGACTTCTACCTCAAGCGCGGCGACGAACAGGGCCTGCGCCGGCTGCCGGACCTGGTTCGGCAATCGGCCCACCAACTTAATCACCTGCTCGACAACCTCCTGAACTGGGCCGTGAGCCAGACCGGGGAACTGGCCTTCCGCCCCGAGCGCCTGTCCGTGGATGACCTGCTCAGTCAAGTAGGGCAGCTGTACGCCAACACGGCCGAGGCCAAGCAGCTAACCCTGGCGTTCGGCGCATCGGAGGAGTTGGCCGTGTGGGCCGATGCGCACATGACGCAAACAGTGCTGCGCAACCTGGTTGGCAATGCCCTGAAGTTTACCCCACCGGGCGGCACCATCTGCTTGTCGGCGGAGGCACTGCCGGGCTCCGGCGTACGGCTGAGCGTGACCGATACGGGCCCGGGCATGGAACCAGCGCAGGTGGCGGCCCTGCTCACTGATAGCGGCCCCAGTGCTCCGCTCCGGCGTGGTCCCCGCTCCGGCACGGGCCTGGGCCTGCTGCTGTGCCGGGCCTTTATGCAGCGGCAAGGGGGTAGCCTCGACATCCGGAGCACGCCCGGGCAGGGAACTACGGTGGCTATTACCCTGCCGGCGGCCCGCACCGGCGGGTAAGTCCGGCACGCGTTCCTACTGGCAAAGTCTGCATCTTTGCAGGGTTATGCTGCAACTTCACTTTCGCGAAATGGGGCAGGGCGCCCCGCTGGTTATTCTGCACGGCCTGTTTGGCACCCTCGACAACTGGCAGACGCTGGCCCGGCGCTGGGCCGAGGCCGGCCACCGCGTTATTGTTGTCGATTTACGCAACCACGGCCGCTCGCCCCACGCCCCGGAGCACACTTACGCCCTCATGAGCCAGGATGTGCTGGGCCTGTTCAACCAGCTCCAACTCGGCCCCGACGCAACCCTGATGGGCCACAGCATGGGCGGCAAGGTGGCCATGCGCTTCGCCCTCGACTACCCCCAGCAGCTGGGCAAACTCGTGGTGGTGGACATTGCCCCGCGCTTTTCCGACATGCGCCACCAGGATGAAATTGTGGCCGGCCTGAACGCCGTGCCCTTGGCCGCCCTGGAAAACCGTCAGCAGGCTGACGAAGCTTTAGCTCAGTACATCCGGCAGGTAGATGTGCGCCAGTTTCTGCTTAAAAACCTTTACCGCCGCGACGACAACTCCTTTGCCTGGCGCCCCAATCTGGCGGTGCTGACCGCCGAAATGGAGGACATCGGGGCCGAAATCAGCGCCGAGCAACCCTTCCTGAAGCCAACCCTATTTATCCGGGGCGGCAAATCGGACTACGTGACTACCGAGGACAAGCTCTACAGTATCCCAACGCTGTTCCCGAACTCGCAGGTAGAAACCGTAGTGGACGCGGGCCACTGGGTGCACGCCGAAAAGCCGGAGGAAGTTTTCGGGTTGGTGAAGGCCTTCATTGAACAATAAGCGGCAGGCACGTGAAAGGCACACTCTACCTCATTCCTACCGTGCTGGCCGAGGACACGGCGGCCCAGGTGCTACCCCCGCAGGTGGCGGCCCAGGTAGCTGGTCTGTCGTATTTCTTGGTAGAAAACGCCCGTACGGCGCGGCGCTTCATCAAGAGCGTGGCCCCGCAGCAGGTAATTGAGGAGCTGCGCGTCAGCGTCATCGACAAGGACAGCACCGAAGCTCAGATTCAGGCGGCCCTGGCCCCGGTAGCGGCCGGCCAGCACGCCGGGGTTATTTCTGAGGCGGGCTGCCCCGGCATTGCCGACCCAGGCGCTGAGCTGGCCCGGCGGGCCCACCAATTGGGTATTCGGGTGGTGCCACTGGTGGGGCCTTCCTCTCTCCTGCTGGCCCTGATGGCTTCGGGTATGAACGGACAGAGTTTTGCTTTTCACGGATACTTGCCTATTGAGCGGGCCAAGCGCGTGGCCGCCCTCAAAAAGCTGGAGCAACAGGCTTTGCAGCAGCACCAAACCCAGCTATTCATCGAGACGCCCTACCGCAACCTGCCCCTGCTGGAAGACCTGCTCCAGACCCTGCACCCCGGCACCCGCCTGTGCGTAGCCGCCAGCCTCACCGCCGCAAACGAGTTTGTGCGCACAGATACCATAGCCGGCTGGAAGAAAGCCGCTCTCCCCGACATTCATAAACAGCCTGCGGTTTTCCTGATTGGCCAGTAAGGCGAAATGTGTATTTCGCCTTACTACCCCATGCACACGAAAAAGCCTGCTGAACTCAGTTCAGCAGGCTTTTTCGTGTGCATGGGGTAAAATCTACTTCAGAAGCTGATACACCAGCAGGGAAGAAACGTAAGCTAGCCCCGTCATGTAAAACATCTGGAGCAGGGGCCACTTCCAGCCTTTAGTTTCGCGGTAAGTGGCGGCCAGGGTGCTCATGCACTGCATGGCAAATACATAGAACACCAGCAGCGAAAACGCCCGCGCCGGCGTGAAAAACGGCTGCCCGCTCTCGTCTTTTTCGGTAGCCAGCTTTTGTTGAACCGTCAGCTCGGTAGCGTCCTGACCCACGCTGTAAATGGTGCTGATAGTGCCCACAAAAACTTCGCGGGCGGCAAAGGAAGTCAGCAGGGAAATACCAATCTTCCAGTCGAAGCCCAGCGGTCGGATAGCCGGCTCGATGAAGTGCCCAAAATGGCCGGCGTAGGAGCTTTCCAGCTTTTGCGAGGCAATCAGGCTTTCGGTTTCGGCGGGGGGTAGGGCCTGCGTAGCGGCGGTAGCCCGGGCCGTGCGCTCAGCCTGCTCCATGGCGCCGGAAGGGCCATAGGAGGCCAGTACCCACAGAATCACGGAAATGGCCAGAATCACCTTACCCGCCTGAAACACAAAGGCTTTCACCTTCTCCAGAATAGTAAGGCCCACGTTCTTCCAGCGCGGCCAGCGGTACACCGGAAACTCCATGATAAAGTAGCTCCGGTCTTTGGTGCGCATCAGCAGCTTCATGGCCCACGCCGAGCCCACGGCCGACACGAACCCGAGCAGGTACAAGCCCATCAGGGCCACGCCACGCAGGTTAAAAATGCCCAGCACCGTCTGGTCGGGCACGACTAAGCCAATGAGCACGGTGTACACCGGAATGCGGGCCGAGCACGACATCAATGGCGTCACGAAGATGGTGATGAGCCGGTCTTTGCGGTTCTCAATGGTGCGCGCGCTCATGATGGCCGGCACAGCGCAGGCCATGCCCGAAATCAGGGGCACCACGCTTTTGCCGTTCAGCCCAAACTTGCGCATGATGCGGTCCATCATGAACGTAACGCGGGCCATGTAGCCGGTTTCTTCCAGCACGGCAATAAAGGCAAACAGCAGGGCAATCTGCGGAATGAAAATTAGCACCCCGCCCAAGCCGGCCAGAATGCCTTCCGTCAGCAAGTCAATCAGTGGGCCGTGAAGGTGGTCCTGGATGGTGCCGTTCAGCCAGGCCACGCCAGAGTCAATCACCTCCATGGGGTAGCTGGCCAGCTCAAACACTGCCTGGAACAGCAGAAACAGCACAGCCAGAAAAATCAGGTAGCCCCACACCTTATGGGTCAGCACCCGGTCGAGGCGGTTGCTGTAGGGCTCGTTTTTCTCCGTGCGCGTCACCGACACGCAGTTGAGCAGAATCTCGTTGATGCGCTGGTACCGGTCGATGGTTTCCTGGGCCTGCCGCGCCGTGGGCTCAAAGCCGTACTGCTCCGTCAGCTCCTGAATATAGGCCCGGTCGTCGGGGCTCAGGAAGCTGATGTGCCGGTACTGGTGGGCGTAATGCAGGGCCAGGTAATCGTTGTGCAGGTTAAAGTAGTAGCGGATCTGCCGGATCATGGGCAGCAGCTCCTCATCAGGCACGTAGAACCGAGTAGCGGGCGCATCCAGGGTTTGCGCCATCACTATTTTAAGGGCGGCAATGCCTACCCCCTTCCGGGCGTTCATCGGGATGATGGGCACACCCAACTCCTCCTGCAACGTGGCCACATCAATCCGGACGCCGTGCTGCTCAGCCACATCCATCATGTTCAGGGCCAGCACCGTAGGCAAGCCCATATCGGCTAGCTGGGTAAACAGCAGCAGGTTGCGGCGCAGGTTGCTCGCGTCGGCCGTTACCACCACAAAGTCGGGGTACTGGTCACTGCTCTGGTCATAGAACAGATCAGTGATGACCTTCTCATCGAGGCTCTTGGGGTAGAGCGAGTACGTACCAGGCAGGTCAATAATTTCGGCCCGGTGCTGGGAAGTCAGCTGGCTGATGCCCGTTTTGCGGTCCACCGTCACGCCCGGGAAGTTGCCTACCTTCTGGTTAAGGCCCGTGAGTTGGTTGAACAGCGAGGATTTACCCGAGTTGGGGTTGCCAACCAGCGCAATGCGGGTCAGCGGGCCAGGATGGCGCAGGGCACTTCTTTCCAGTTGGGCTGCCGATACCCCCACGCCGGCCCGGCCGGAAAGTAATTGCCCGCCTGCCATGTACGCTGGTTATTTCAAGAGAATAGTTGCCGCCTCACTTACCCGCAACGACAACGTGTAGTCTGCCATGTCGCCTACCACCACCGTGATGGGGCAACCCAACGGCGCCCGGCTGTTGAGCCGAACCTGCGTACCCGGAATGCACCCCATCTCCAACAGCTTCAGTGCCATTTCGGGGTCTTTCAGGCAGCAGATGGTGCCGCTCTCCCCCAGTTGGAGGTCTGTCACGCTGCGGGGCGCGGCCGGCGACGGGGTAAGAGTGGAACGCTTCGACACGGGTGGAGTTATTTAGATTTACTTCAAACAAAGGTACCACCCTTTTAGGTTTCGGCCAAAACCAGCTTTTCGCTTGGGCGCGACATTTTGTTGCTCCTGCCCAACGCATAATTGTCTGATTTGTAATTATTCCGAAGACAAATTGCATTGGTATAAATATTCTCAGAGTACTTGCATGTAATGCCCAGATTCATTGTAATTTTGGCATATCCATATACTGTCTGCATATGCTTCAACGCGTACTTTCCCTTCTCTTCTTTGCTTTGCTTCTGCCGGCACTGAGCTTCGCTCAGGAGAACAAAATCTCGGGCCGCGTCGTCGATGAAAAGACCAAGGAGCCTATTCCCTTCGCCTCCATCGGCCTGAAGGAAGAACAAACCGGTGCCCTGACCAACGAGTACGGCTACTTCCAGATTGCCATGCCCGAGAAAAACCCCCAGGACTCGCTGGTAGTGGTAGCGCTCGGCTACTTCCACCGGGCAGTGCTGATCAAGCCCGGTATTAAAATCCAGGACATGATCATTGAGGTTCCCAAGCGCGCTATTGCCCTGAAGGAAGTAAAAGTGGTCAGCAGCGCCAAGATCAAAAACCTGGACCTGGGCTCGAAGTCGAGCACGCCGGGCGAAGGCATGATTCAGGGCATGCCGGGCAGCCAGTACGCTTTCTTCGTGAAAAACGACAAAGGCAAAAAGCTGGGTAACGTGCGCTCGGTATCGTTCTACATTGGGGAAAACGGTTTTCCGCGGGAGCCTTTCCGGGTGCGTCTCTACAAAGCTGACGGCAACTACAACTCGCCCAACACCGACCTGCTGACCGAGAACATCGTAGTATCGGCGCCGAAAGGCGGCGAGTGGTACACTATTGACCTGACCCAGTACAACATTGAAGCCCCGACGGAAGGCTTCTTCGTGGCCATGGAGTGGATTGTGAGCGGCGACAAGTTCTACACCACCAACTTCATGGACAACTACACGCCCTACGGCCAGATTCTGCGCCCAACTTTCGAGTTCAAGGAAAGCCGTACCTGGAACTACACCATCGGCCGGGGCTGGAGCCTGATTACCCTGGCCAACAACGGCCAGCGCTACAACGCCATGATCCGGGCCGAGGTGGATCAGATTAAAGACTAAACTGCAGATTGTCGCTGATTAATCTGACTTCGCTGATTGCAGTAAACAGAAATACCGCCTTTGGCAAAAAAGGCCGCCTCACACTGTGAGGCGGCCTTTTTGGTTTTTAGAATGCTGACTGGTTCTCTGGTATTGCGCCGTTAGCAATCAGCGAAATCAAGAAAAGCAGCGGCAGTCTGCGATTTTACTTGCGCACGGCAATTTCTACGCGGCGGTTTTCCTGGCGGCCGGCAGCCGTGGCGTTGGAAGCAACCGGTGCGGCTTCGCCCATGGGCTCCAGGCTGATTTTGTCGGCGGCTACCTGACCGTTTTTCACGAGCCAGTCGCGCACGGCGGCGGCGCGCTGGGCGCTCAGCTCGCGGTTGTAGTTTTTGTCGCCGCGGGCGTCAGCAAAGCCCATTACCTGGATGTCTTTGCCACGGTGGCGGCGGGCAATAGAGGCGCTGATTTCGGACAGGGCGCGGGTAGCGGTAGGCTTGATTTCAGCTTTATCCGTGTCAAAAAGTACTTTTTCCTCAAGCCCGTACACATTGTATTGGTCGTCGCCGCGTACGCTCACTTCGGGCAGGTCAATTTCTTCCAGCTTCACGTCGGCCAGCTTGGCTTTGGTCATGTCCCAGGCATTGCTGACCGCATTACCGGCTTTGTCGGCGGCGTTACCGGTGGCCGCCGTAGCATCGCCAGCGGCGTCAGCTGCCGTTTGCCCGTCGCGGTACACTACGGCAGTATCAGCAGTAGCCTCCTGGGGCTGGTCTTTTTCTTCGGGCTTTTTCAGATCAGAGCAAGAAGCCAGCAGCGTGGTAGCAGCCAGCAGGGAAAGAAGGTGCTTTTTCATGGTAAAGGGGAGATTAAATAAACGAGATACGTAGTACGCAGATTAGCCCCTCAGGTAGGTCTTTCCGCAAAAAATCAGGGAGTTTTCTTCTGCGTCAGACTGACAATCCACTGGCGGATGACTTCTTCCGCTTCGGGCGAGAAGCTTTCCTTGGGCACTCCATTTACCAGCGGCCAGGTGGAGGCATCGCTCTGGAACAAATGGTTGACACCGGTAAGCTTGCGGCTGGTAACGGCGTTGTTGCCCCTGAGGGCCTTGCTTAGGGCAGTCAGGTTGGTCTCGGGGGCTACGTTCAGGTCGGCGGTGCCATTGAGCAGCAGCACGGGGCATTTTACCTGGCCCAGTTTGGGCAGCGGGTCAAAGGCCAGATAACTGCGGTAGCGCCGGGTAGTTAGTTCTACAGCGCCGGCCCGGGCCGTAATGGAATCGACCGACGGATTGGTCTGGCGGATCATGTTGGCCACGATGGCACGGGCCTGGGCAGCGTTGGCCGTATTCTGAATAATTTCCATAATAGCCTGCTGGCGTTTTACGGCGGCCTCTACCTGGGCCTCATCGGCCCCCAACGATTTGAGGGTGTTAGCCTGCTGCTCCACTGCCAGCGGAGCTCCCCGCTGCCCGTGCGCCGCCAGGGCTACCACAAAGTTGGGGGGTAGCGGCTGCGCGGCGGTCAGCAGCGCCACGTTCCCGCCCAGTCCGTGCCCGATTACGCCGAGCTGGCTCAGGTTGATTTCGGGCCGAGTGCGGAGGTAGTTAAGAGCCGCCTGCACGTCGGTGACGGTTTCCTCCACGGTAGCCAGAATGCCGCCGGTTTCGCCGGCTCCGCGGCTATCAAACCGCAGCACGGCAATGCCGCGGCGCGTGAGGTAGTCGCCCAGAATGCCCAGTAGGCGGTAGTCGCCCACGGTTCCGTCACGGTCGTAGCCGGCATCGTCGGCAACCAGCACCACGGCCGGAAACGGGCCTTCGCCGGCCGGTACCGTCAACTGGCCGCCAAAGCGCAGGTCGGCGGCGGTGTTAGTGTACTGCACGTCTTCTTCGCGGTAAGGCGGGGTCAGGCGGGCCTTAGGAGCCGTACTGATGGGCGGAGGAGCGTACTGCAGGGTCATGGGCACGGAGTAGCCGGGCTGCTTCCAGGTGCCCTGCACTTCCTTGCCGCCCGGTAGCAGCTGGCCGGTGAACTGGCTGCCCACGTCTTCGGCCTCAAATACTACCGTGTCGCCGTGGGTAGTGACGGTTACGGGCAAGCGGCTGATTTTTTGCAGCGGTACATCGAGGGTCGCGAAGTAGGAGCCGTTGGTCAGGCTTACCAAGCGGAATACCACTTCCAGTTGGCCCCCTGGCATTTTCAGAGGGCCTTTCCAGAAGCCCTCCAGGGAGGCGGCGGCCGCAGCCGGCCGCCCCCCCATGAGCATAACGATACTCAGGCCCAACAGCAGGCGGCCCAAACGAAACAGATGGTTCATGGCAGCTAGAGCAAAAATGCGTTGGCTGGTGCTAGAGGCCCAGGTTGTACACGGCCTTCAGGTAGAAGTACCGACCAGTAAGGGGCATCTGCTGCGACTGATAAGGCAGGATATCGAAATCGTAGGGCACGTTGACGGGGCGGCCGTAGGTTTGCTGGAAGTACTGGCCGTACTGCTCCAGGGAGGCAAACCCATCGGGGGCGCGGCCCTGGCGGGCGGCCTTGCTGATGTGGTCAGGGTAGACGTTAAACACGTTGTTAACGCCCGCCGTCAGCTGCAACCCTTTGGTGGGGCGGAAGGCTACCGTTAAGTCGGTAGTGGCTTTGGCCCGGAAATCCAGGAACACGCTACCCTCATCCAGGCCGTCGAAGTTGAAGTCGTAGGTCTGCACCCGGCCGAAGTAGAAATTGCGCATCAGCACGCTGAACTTGCCCAGGTCATAACCGGTGCTCAGGATAAGCTTGCTGGCCGGGTTGCCGGTGGTCACCAACGACAGCTGGCGCTGGTCGATGTAGTTGTTGCCGGGCTTGTTGTCGATTTGCAGGGCCTGGAACTGGCTGGGCACGTGCAGAGTCCGGATGGTGGTCTGGTTGAAGTTGGCGGCCAAGCTTAGGTTAAGCGTGCCCCGGCCCACGGCGTTGCGGTAGGTTACCACGGCGTCGAGGCCGCGGGTGCGGGTATCGGCGGCATTGGTAAAGAACTGGGCGTTGTCGGCGTTGGCCGCGGCCAGGGCCTGGTTCAGGGCCGGGCGCGCGCCGGTGGTATCCTGGCCAAACTGCCCGGAAAGCAGAATCCGGTCGTCGATGTCAATCTGGTAGGCGTCCAGGGTCAGCGTCAGAGCGGGGGTAGGCGTCACAACCAGGCCCGCGCTGATGTTGCGGGAGCGTTCGGGCTGGAGCTGGCCAATGCCGGCGGCCGCCGCTACCTCGCTTTGGTTATTAAAGATGCCGCTGTACTTGGGGCCGGTAGAGGTGGGCAGCAGCGTGAGCTGGCGGTACAGTACCTGCTGCAAAGCCGGGGCCCGGAAGCCCGTGTTGAAGGCGCCCCGCACAGCTACGGCCTTCGCCAGCTGGAGGCGCGAGGCCACCTTGTACGTAAAGGCCGAGCCAAAGGAGTTGTAGTTCTCGAAGCGCAGAGCGGTTTCTACCATCCACTGCTTGGTGATGTCCGCTTCCACGTCGGCGAAGGCGCCCACGTTGCGGCGCGTGCCGCTGATAGTGGTACTGGGGTCAAAGCCAATAAAGCCCTGGGCCCCGGCCGAAGCATCGGCTTTGCCCTTGCCGTAATCAAAGTAGGAAGCTTCCTCGCCGGCCAGAATGGAATACCGGTCATGGCGCAGCTCGGCCCCGAACGCCACGTTCGTACCGGCCAGGGCTTTCGGGAACAGGCGGCTGAAGGTAGCGTTACTCACGTTTTGGGTGAAGCGCAGCCCCCCCGCCTCAAACTCGGTGGGCGAGGCACTGCCCAGGGTGCTGTTCAGGGTGTTGGTTACATCGTAGCGCATCTGGTTGCGGCCCACCACGTGGCTGAGGTCCAGGTTCCATTGGCCCAGCGTGAAATCGAATCCGGCTACGGCCGAAGCATCGTGAATGCGGGTGTTGATGTGGGGCTGGTAGCCCAGGGGGAAAATGTCGTCCACGATGTCGGCGGAGGCAGAGGCGGGTAGTACCCACGGGGCCACGGCCTCGCCCCGACGGAAGTTGTAGCCCCCGAACGAGTACAGCCGGATTTTCTCCGACAGCGGCATCGACAGGTTATACACGCCGCGCAGGTTGCGCATCTTAGCGTCGCCGTTCTGCTGCTCGAAGTCGGCGTAGGTTTTGCCCGAAGCGGCCATCATCTGGCGCTCTTCCTCGGCATCATACGAGAAAACGGGCCAGGAGGCAATGTCGCGCTGGGGCCGGCGGGTGGTGGCGCCGCGGTAGTCGGCATCGGCCGTCAGGTTCAGGAAGCCTTTTTTGCCCAGTTTCAGCCCTTGGTTCAGGCTCAGCAGGCCCGTGAGGCCGTCGCCGGCGCTGGTAATACCCGTGCTCAGCAGGGCGTTACCGCCGTGGTTGTCTGATTTCAGGTTGATGTTGATTACGCCGGCAATGGCATCGGAGCCGTACTGGGCCGCTGCACCGTCGCGCAGCACTTCCACCCGCTCAATGGCGTTGGTGGGCAGCGTGTTCAAATCATACCCTACGCTGCCTAGCCCCCGGCTCCCGAGCAGGTTAATCAGGGAGGTAGTGTGGCGGCGCTTGCCGTTTACCAGCACCAGGGTCTGGTCGGGGGCCAGGCCACGCAGGCTAATGGGGTCCACATGGTCGGCGCCGTCGGCCGAGGTTTGGCGGGTTGAGTTGAACGAGGGCACAACGTGGTGTAGCACCTGGGTCAGGTCGGTCTGGGGCACCAGGGGTAACAGCTCGCGCATGTCAATCACGTCCACGGGCACCGTCGATTCCAGCAGGGTGCGGTCGGCGCGGCGGGTACCTACGGCTACCGTAGCCACGGGCATAACCGTCACGAAGCGGCTGGGCTTGTCGGCTACCAGAAATACGTTGGTCAGCAGTTGAGTACGGTAGCCCGACTGCGCAATCTGGATGGTGTAGGGGCCACCGGCTAACATGGCCGGAATGCTGAAAGCGCCCTGGTCATCGGTGGTGGTCGTGCGGCGGATGCCGGTGGGCAGGTGAATGGCAACTACCGTCGTAGCAGGCAGCACCTCCCCTTTGTCAGAGCTAACGGTCCCGTTGATTTCAGCTGTGGGAGCCACTGTCTGGGCTCGGGCGGCGGTGAAGCTCAACAGTACCCAGGTAGCCAATAAGAAAAACCGGGTAAAAATTGGGGGCATAAACAAACTGTATAGAGTGGGAAAATCCTGTAATCCCGAAATGATTCACAGGTATCCCAAAGCTAGACAGAATATCTATATAGCGTATATTCCTAAGTTACATTTGTATTATATAAATTCAAAATCCATAAATAGAACAAATAAACACCTGGAAAAATCATGATATATCATGATTTACACTGGCATAAATCCAATTCATTTTCTCTGTTTTTCAGGCTTATTCGGCAACAAATACCCGTTTTACTCGCTCACTCACGTTCGTGAGCAGCTCATACGGGATGGTACCGATGCGTGCGGCTAGGTCGGTTAGGGGTACATCTTCGCCGAATACCACAGCGGAGTCGCCGGCCTGGGCTTCCGGAATGGCCGTCACATCCACCATGCACATGTCCATGCACACGTTGCCGATGAGCGGAGCGCGGCGCCCCCGAATGACGACTTCGCCTACCCCATTGCCGAAGCGCCGGTCGTAGCCGTCGGCGTAGCCAATGGCCAGGGTGGCAATGCGCCGCTCGTGGTCGGCGGCTTGGCCGCGGCGGCCGTAGCCCACGGTAGCGCCGGCGGGTAGCGTCTTGATTTGAGAAACAGTGGTGCGCAGGGTACTCACCGGGCGCAGGGCATCGGGCTCCTGTCCGCTGGCCTCTACTCCGTACAGGCCGATGCCCAGCCGTACCATGTTGTGCTGGGCCTCCGGGAAGCGCACAATTCCGGCCGAGTTGAGGGCGTGCTGCAGGATGGGGTAGCCCAGGGCCTGCTCCAGCTGGGGCGCCATGCGCCCAAATGCCGCCAGTTGCTGGCGGGAAAAGTCGTTGTGCTGGGCCTCGTCGGCACCGGCCAGGTGGGTCAGGGCACTGGCGACGCGCAAGTGGGCGGCGTTGGCCTGCAAAAGCTGGCAGAGTGCGGGCAAATCCTCTTCCGCGAAGCCCAGGCGGCGCATGCCCGTATCGAGCTTGAGGTGAATGGCCGGTAGGGCCTGCTCGCGGGCCGCGGCCAGGTAGTCGTGCAGGCGTTCGAAGGAGTAGATTTCTGGCTCCAGGTGGTACTGGCGCAGCTTCTGGAAGGCATCGGGCGAGGGGTTCATCACCATAACCGGCAGGCTGATGCCGTGCTGGCGCAACTCTACCCCCTCATCGGCGTACGCCACGGCCACGTAATCGACGCGGTGAAACTCCAGCAGGTTGGCTACCTCGTAGGAGCCGCTGCCGTAGGCAAAGGCCTTCACCATCACCATCAGCTTCACGCCGGGCTGCAGGCGGCGGCGGTAGAAGTTGAGGTTGTGCACCAGGGCATCGAGGTTTACTTCCAGCACCGTGCCGTGGATTTTCTGCTGAAACGCGGCCACAATCCGCTCGAAGCCGTAGCGGCGGGCCCCCTTCACCAGAATCAGCTCGTGCCGGAACTGCTCGGGCTGGAAACTGGCCAGGAAGGCTTCGGTATTGGGGTAAAACTCGGCGGCCAGACCCTGAAAAGCCGCGCGGTACTGGCTGATATCGGGCCCAATGCCAATGAGGCGCTCTACCCCGTGGGCGGGCAGCAAAGCCGCCGCCCGGGCGTACAGCTCGGCCCCGCCCAGCCCCGATTCCAGCACGTCGGAGAGGATAAGGGTGCGGCGGCCGCGGCGGGGCTGACGGGTCAGGGCATCAAGGGCCAGGCGCAGGCCGGCCAGGTCGTTGTTGTAGGTATCGTCGAGGACGTAGCAGTCGTTGAGGGCCTGCTTCATTTCCAGGCGCATGGCCACGGGCTGGAGCCGGTCGAGGCGGCGCTGGATTTCGGTAGGCGCTACCTGCCGCCACAGCAGCACCGCGAGGCCGTGCAGGGCATTTTCCACCGAAGGCTCGTCGGCGAAAGGCAGCGTGAAGGTGTACTCCTGGGGGCGGGGCCGGGCGCGCTCCACCCGCACCACGGTGCGGTCGGCGGAGGCTTCGTGAATGATGACAAGCAGGTCGGCTTCCTGGGCGTCGTAGCGGGCGCGCTGCCGCGTCCAGGCACTGAGGATGGTGCGCCCGGGCCGCAGCTGCCGGCGGGCGGCAGCGTGCACCAGGGCGTGGTCGGCGCAGTAGAACAGCGTGTCCACGTCCTCGAACAAGCGCATTTTCTCGGCTACTTTCTCCTGGGCCGAGGCAAAGCCGGCGTCATGGGCCGTACCCAGGTTGGTGAAGATGCCCAGGGTAGGCTGGATGATGCGGGCCAGACGCGCCATTTCGCCCGGCTCCGAAATACCGGCCTCGAAGATGGCCAACGTGTGCGTTTCGTTCAGCTCCCACACGCTCAGGGGCACGCCCACCTGGGAGTTGTAGGAGCGCGGGCTTTTGCAGATCAGCTCATCAGGACTCAGCAGCTGGGCCAGCCACTCCTTCACGATGGTTTTGCCGTTGGAACCCGTAATGCCGAAAACCGGCAGGTGAAAGCGGCGGCGGTGGTCGGCGGCCACCGCTTGCAGCGCCACCAGGGCATCGGGCACCAGCAGCAACCCAGCCTCGGGGTAGGCCTCTGCTCCACCCGGAATGGCAGCTTCCGCATCCACCACAAACAGCCGCACGCCGGCCTGGTACAGCTCGGGCAGGTAGCGGTGGCCGTCGTGCTGGGGGCCGCGCAGGGCAAAGAACACGCTGCCAGCCGGCGTGGTCACCCGGCGACTATCCAGGAGCAGGCGGTGCACCGGTGCGGCTGAGGTCGGGAGCTGAAGCAGGGCACCGCCGGTAAGAGCGGGCAGGTCGGAGAACTGAAGCATAGCAGCGCAAAGGTAGAGCGGAGCCGGGGGAACCGGGCTGACCGACACTGGGAAACGGGGTAGTAACAAGTCGGCCGCCGCGTTTGTCTGCCGCTCCGGCCGTTCCGGTCCGACGCCTCCGGCGTCGGACCGGTTGACGCCCGAGCCGCTTGCGCCGCCAGAACAGCATCTGCCTACCCCCTCCACGGCCGCAAACCCTATCGGCCGGAAGTCAGCAACGCCAACCGGCCGGACGCCTCCGGCGTCGGGCAGGGGTGCGGGGTAGCGTGGCCGCACGAATGGGTGAGCCGGGTGTTAAGGTCGAGGCGCGGGGTAGGAAAGCAGGCGTCGCGGTATCTTTGCCGGCTAGTACCCTTACTTTTTCATTGTTGAAACTCTCGCGTCATCATCTGGCCGCCCTGGCGGCTTTTCTTATTTGGGGCTTTTTCCCGATTCCGCTGCGCTGGCTGGCCGGTTACGCCAGCGGGCAAATTCTCTTCTTCCGCGTTCTGATTTCCCTGGGGCTGCTGCTGCTGCTGCACGGGCTGGGGCGGCGCGCGGCCGTGCAAGCCGTCCGGCGGCAGTGGCAGGCGGCTCCCGCGGCGGAGCGGCGGCGGTTGGCCCTTACCACGGGGGTAGGCGGTTTGCTGCTGACTTCTAACTGGCTGCTCTTTATTTATGTAGTAAACCAGGTGAGCGTGCAGGCCGGCTCGTTTGCCTACCTCATCTGCCCCATCCTGACGGCCTTGCTAGGCGTTGTGGTGCTGGGCGAAATACTACGCCTCAATCAGTGGCTGGCCATCGGGCTGAGTGCGCTGAGCTGCGCCCTGCTGGGCGCGGGCGAGGTAAAAACGCTGCTGATGAGCCTGGTAGTGGCCTCCACCTACGCCGCCTACCTCATCAGCCAGCGCCGCCTGCAGGGCTACGACCGGCTGGTGCTGCTGACGGTGCAGCTGCTGCTGGCGGCCCTGCTGATTCTGCCGGTGGCGCCGCTACTCGGGGCTCAGCCCCTGGCCGGGTTTCAGGATGGGCACCTGCTGGCCGTGACGGCCCTGCTGAGCCTGGGCTTTACCGTGGTGCCGCTGTTTCTGAATTTGTACGCCCTGAACGCGCTACCCTCGGGCACCGTGGGCATCATGATGTACCTGAATCCGCTGGTGAGTTTTGCGCTGGCCTTTCTGTATTTCGGGGAGCGGGCTACTACCCTCCAGGTGGTTGCCTACGGGGTCATTTTGCTGTCGGTGGCCCTGTATAATCTTGCTTTCCGGCGCCGTACCCCATCAACAAACCCCTAAAAACGGGTACCTTCGGGCTGCCAGGCCGGGCCGTGGGGCACCGGCGGGCCGTTTTCCGACTTGCTTTAAGCCGAATGACAACTCCTCTCCGTCCGGCCACCGCGCCGCTCTTGCGGCGGGTGCTGCCGCACCTGCTGGCCGTATTGTTTTTCCTGGTGCTGGCCGCCGTGTACTTCTCGCCCATCCTCTTCGATGGCAAAACCCTGGCCCAGCACGACATTGTGCAGTTTAACGGTGGGGCCCACGAGGCGGCCCAGTACCGGGAGCAAACCGGCCAGGAAGCCCTCTGGACCAACTCCATGTTCTCGGGGATGCCCACTTACCTGATCAGCACCCGCTTCCCCGGCGACCTGAGCGTGTACCTGCATCAGCTGTTCACGCTGGGGCTGCCGGCGGTGGTGGCCAACCTGTTTCTGGCCCTGGTCTGCGGCTACGCGTTGTGCGTGGCCCTGGGCCTCTCGCCGCTGGTGAGTGTGGTGGGGGCCGTGTCGTTGGGCTTCACCAGCTACAACCTGATTATTCTGGCCGCCGGCCACAACACCAAAAGCCTGGCCCTGGCCTACGCCCCGCTGGTGCTGGCGGGTTTGCTGGTAGCGTTCCGGCGCAACAAATGGCTGGGCACGGCTCTCTTTGCCCTGGGTCTGGCCATGAACGTGCGCTCCAACCACCTGCAGATTACTTACTACCTGCTGCTGCTGGTGCTGGTGTTTGGGGTAGTGGAGCTGATTTTCGCGGCCCGCGAGAAACGCCTGCCCGACTTTTTCAGCCGCACGGCGCTGCTGGCGGTAGCGGCCCTGCTGGCGGTGGGCGTGAGCTTCGGCCGCCTCTACACCACCCTGGAATACAGCAAGTACAGCATCCGGGGCAAGTCGGAGCTGAAGACGCCCCTGCCCGCCGCGCCCGGCCAAGCCCCTACCCCCGCCGACGATGCCGAAGGCACGGGCCTGGGTAAGGACTACGCTTTCAGCTACAGCTACGGCATCGGGGAAACAGCTACTCTACTGATTCCCAACTTTTACGGCGGCGCTTCGCAGATGAAGCTCAGCGACAACTCGGAAACCGGCAAGGCACTGGCCGCGGCCGGCGTACCGCCCGTGCAGCTTGCCGACTATCTGGCCCAGATGCCTACTTACTGGGGCGACCAGCCCATTACCAGCGGCCCGGTGTACGTGGGCGCGGTGGTGTTCTTCCTGTTTGTGCTGGGCCTAATGGTGGCCGACCGCCGCACCCGCATCTGGTTGCTCGTGGGCACTCTGCTCTCGGTGCTGCTGGCCTGGGGCAAGAACTTCGAGACGTTCAACTACCTCATGTTCGACTACTTCCCGGGCTACAACAAGTTCCGGGCCGTGAGCATGGCCCTGACCATTGCCCAGCTGACCATGCCCCTGCTGGCCGTGCTGGCCCTGGCCCGCGTGCTGCGCGGCCGCCCGGCCGCGCCGGCCGCTACGGCTACCCCCAGCACCCACCCGAGCCTGGCGGCCCTGGCCGGCAAACCCGCCGATGACGCCGACACGGCCCTGCTGAAAAAGCATGTGCTGCGGGCCCTGGCCATTACGGCCGGCCTGTGCGCTCTGGCTTTCCTGGTGGGGCTGGTGTCGGATTTTGCGGCGCCCATTGACCTGCAGCTGCAGCAGCAGGAAGGCTTCCCGCTGGCCGCCCTGCGCGCCGACCGGGCCGATTTGCTTCGCACCGACGTGTTCCGGTCCCTGTTCTTCGTGGCCGCCGCGGGCGGGGTGCTGTGGTTTTTCCTGCAGCGCAAGCTCTCGGCCGGCCTGGCGGCTACCCTGGTGGGGCTGCTGAGCCTGGTTGACTTGTGGGGGGTGGATAAGCGCTACCTCAACGACGGCAACTTCCAGCGCGAAACCGTGGCCGAGCAGTTCGTGCCCTCGCCCGCCGACCAGCAGATTCTGCAGGACAAAGACCTGAGCTACCGGGTATTCAACCTGCAGAATCCCTTCAACGAAGCCAATACCTCCTACTTCCATAAGAGCATTGGGGGCTACCACGGGGCCAAGCTGCGCCGCTACCAGGATTTGATTGAGCGTCAGATTTCGCAAAACAACCTGCAGGTGCTCAATATGCTGAACACGCGCTACGTGATTGTGCCGGGCCAGCAGGGCCAGCCCCAGCAGGTGCAGCGCAACCCCGGTGCCCTGGGCAATGCCTGGTTTGTGAGCCAAGTGCAGAAAGTGCAGAACCCCGACCAGGAAATCAGCGCCCTCGCCAGCCTGAACCCCGCCACTACGGCCGTGGTAGATGCCTCGAAGTTTCCGGCCGTGAAGCCAGCCTACTCCGCCGCGGGCTCCAGCATTGCCCTGACCAAGTACACGCCCAATGAGCTGACTTACCGCGCCAACGCCGCCCAGGAGGGTCTGGTGGTCTTCTCCGAAATCTACTACGAAGACGGCTGGAACGCCTACCTCGACGGTAAGGCGGTTCCCCACCTGCGGGCCAACTATGTGCTGCGGGCTCTGCCCGTGCCCGCTGGCACGCACACCATCGAGTTTAAGTTTGAGCCCTCGGAGTACGCCCTCGGCAACACGGTTTCCCTGGTATCGTCGGTGCTGCTGATTGTGGCCCTGCTGGGGGCGTTGTACTACGCCCTCAAACGTCGTTCCGAGCCCCACACCATTCAGGATACGATGCTGGCGTAGCGGTGGCCCTGGCAGTGGCACCTCCAGCGGGTTGACCAATCGGTAGAAACCATAGCGCATAGAACAAATCAAGCCCCAGCGGGGCGTCACCCAAGCCTTCCACGGTTGGTGTCGCCCCGCTGGGGCTTTGAATAAATCCAAAGGGGTAGGGATGCTACCCATAGGCCGCCCCGCTGGGGCTACCTGTTACGTATTACCTGCTACTCCACCCATGCTTCTGCAGCCACTACACGAGCCAGCCGCCGACCGGGCCGGGGTACAGCTCCTGCTGCTGCGCGACGATTTAAACCACCCCGAGCTGCCCGGCAATAAGTGGCGGAAGCTTACGTATAACCTGCGGGAAGCGCAACGGCTGGGCCATAGCACCTTGCTTACCTTTGGCGGAGCTTACTCTAACCACTTGGCTGCTGTAGCTGCCGCGGGCCGCCTGACGGGGCTGCAAACCGTGGGCGTGGTGCGAGGCGAAGAACTACGCAACCAGCCTCTGAATTCTACCCTGGCCCGGGCCCGGCAGGATGGCATGCGCCTGCACTTCCTGGACCGCGCCACCTACCGCCGCAAACACCAGCCGGAGGTGCTAGCGGCGCTGCTGCAGGAGTTGGGGCCGGCCTACGTGCTGCCCGAAGGCGGCTCCAACGCCCTGGCCCTGCCCGGCTGCGCCGAGTTAGTGCCGGAACTACTAACACTGACCGACTTCGATACCCTCTGCGTGGCCTGCGGTACGGGCGGCACCCTGGCCGGCTTGCTGGTCGGGCTGGGCGGGCAGCGGGAGGCACTCGGCATTGCCGCTCTCAAGGGCGCCGATTTTCTGCGCACCGACATCAACGCGCTAACCCAGCAAGCCGCCGGCCGGGTGTACTCCAACTGGACGCTGCGCACCGACTACCACGGCGGTGGCTACGCCCGCCTCACGCCGGAGCTGCGCCGCTTCGTGCAGGCGTTTCAGCAACGCCACGGTGTCCTGCTCGACCCTATTTACACCAGCAAAATGCTGATGGGAATTTTGGACTTACTGGCCCAGGGGCACTTTCGGCGCGGCAGCACGGTGGTAGCCATCCATACCGGTGGGCTGCAGGCCTGGGCCGGGTTTGGTGGCGTTTGACACAAAGGGTAGGCTAAGCCGGAGGGGGTAGGGCGGCCCGGTGCAGCCGGTGCTGCAGCCGGTATATCCAGGGGGTAAGCCCCAGGGCAGCCAGCACGAACAGGTAGGGCAGCACGGGCCCCGAGAAGCGCACGTCGTAATCTTCCACGGTAAGGGCCACAATGGCAGCCTGCAGCAAAAACGCGGCGGCCAGAAACACGCGTATGGGCCGGGCCACCCAACGAGCGGCCAGTCCGCGCAGCGCCAGCCAGTAGAGCGGGGGTAGCGTGAGTAGCTGCGCCAGGGCATGGAAGGCCGAGAAATAGGGCTTGGGGAAGCCCATAAAGAACGTCAGCTTCCAGACGGCCAGCTGCCCGAAATAGCGCGGATTATGCCCGATAAAGTACGCCAGCCGCCCCACGGGGGAAGCCGCCGGGGGTGGCAATGCCAGCGCCCCCGGAGGCTGCATCAGAATACCATCGTACATGAAAATGACCATGCCCTCCTGATAGGTTTTAATCAGCCGGAAGGTGAGCAGTAGCTGGTTAAGCGCTACCCAGGCCAGCGGCAGCAGCAGCACGCCCCCGATAAGTACCCCCCACTGTACCCGGCACGAGGCCCGCTGTCGGACCCAGACCGCACCGGCCACCGCCGCCGCCGCCAAAGCCACGAAGCCATTGGGCCGGATACTTACCGTAGCCAGCAGCACCAGCAGCGCCAGGCCCCAACCCGCCGCCGTACGGGCCCGCCCCACCGCCCACAGCGAAAGCAGCAGCAGGCTGGTAAACAGCGACTCCGTGAGCAGAAAGGCATTGAACCGCTGAATCTCAGCCCACCCGATGTAGAGTAGCGTAGCCAGAAAAGCAGGCTCCCAGGCCCCGTGAGCCAATCGGCGCACCGCCCGGTAAAAGGCCACGGCCCCCAAACCGGCCAAGACGTATTGCCCCAGCGCCATGGCCGTTTTTCCCAGTCCCAGCTTCAGGAAGGCACTCAGGAAAAGCGGATAGCCGAGGTAGCGGGTGTAATGCACCTTCACGAAATTGCCCTGCTCCGCTATCTGGTGGGCATAAGCAAGGTAGTGCACACTGTCGCCGTAGATGCGGGGGCTGCGGTTTACGTGCCAGCTGATGGCCTGAGCCACCAGCCACCCCAGGGCCAGCAGGGCCACATGGTGGCGCCTCAGCCACTGCCCGCCCCGCAGCAGCAGGGCCGCGACACCAGCAGAAGAAGGAGCAGTGGCAAAGAAGGCAGGCATTGGGCGGCAGCGCAAAGACCAAAGCTAGCGCACCCCGGTCAAACTCCGGCCCGAACCGCCTTCTTTCCGATGGCCTGCGTATATAGCGTGCTTACCGCTCTGCTTGCCCCATGCCCCTACCTCGTCTGCTACGCCGCCTGCTTCCGCTTGCTTTTCTGGTGGGGCTGGGGTGGCTTCTCTGGAGTAAAGTGCGCCCGGCCCTGACCGATTTCAGTAACCCATTGGCCCCTACCCCCCACATTACCGTCACGCACAATACCGTGCTGGAAAAGGTAGAAAGCCTGGGCCGGCTAGAGCTGGTGCGCTACCAGTTCAAGGACGTGGTGGAGTACAAGAAAAGCACGTACCGCTTTCTGCCCGACGCCAAAGTGGCCCTGATTGTAGCCGGCCACGCCGTAGGCTGTCTTGATCTGCGCCAGGTACGGCCCCAGGATGTGGTGCTCGAAGGCGACTCGGTGCTGCGGGTGGCCCTACCGGCGCCGGAGCTGTGCACCTGGCAGGTTGACCACAGCAAAAGCAAGGTGTACAGCGTGGAGAATGGGTTTTTCCAGGATGCGGAGCTGGTAGATGCGGGCTATAAGTACGCCGAAGCCAACGTGCGCACGGCAGCCCTGCAATCCGGCATTCTGGCCCAGACGGAGCAGAACGCCGAGCAGGTGCTGCGCCCCATGCTCGAAACCATGACGGGCCGGCGCGTCATCCTCACGCGTCGCCTGGAGCTACCCCAGCTGCCGAAGCGGCAGTAGCCGGGCACATCAGTCCTCGTCTTCGGCCTCTTTCTCTTTGCCGAAGTCGTCCAGCGCCATCTTAATCAGGTCCGATTCGTAGCCTTTGGCGGTAAGAAACAGCTGAATTTTCTGGCGCCGCAGCCGTGGGTTGCGCTCTTTTTCCTGGCGGTCCTTTTTTTCCAGCACATCCAGCAGATTCTGGTAGTACTCGTCGCCATCAATTTCCTTCATACCCGCCTTGATGCAGTACTCGGACAGGCCTTTCTGCTTTAGCTCCTGCTGAATCCGGCGGCGGCCCCACTTTTTCTGGCGCACGTGGCCGCGCACAAAGCTCTTGGCGTAGCGCTCCTCATCCAGGAAATTCTCCCGGCTCAGCCGGATCATAATTTCGCCTGCCTCGTCCTCATCCAGGCCATACTCGCGCAGCTTGGCTTCCACTTCCTTAAACGTGCGCTCCTGGTAGGTGCAGTAGGCCGCAATTTTCTGCAAAGCCTCGGCGGGAGTATAGAATTTCTTTTTGGGCTGATTCATGGCGGGAGGATAGGCAGAGTGGAAACCAGAGCAACAACACGCCGCCAAGCTAGATTCCGTCGGGCCAAATCTACTATAGCCCCGGCCAGCAAGTTGCCCCAGCTTGCCACCCGCCAGCGGTTTTGCCCTACCCCCTCCCCTGCCTTCGAGGCCTGAACCGGGGTAGCAGCTCCGCAATTTTCAACCCCATACAACCTTTGCCCTGGCTATTTCCTCTATCTTGACACCATCTGTGAACAAGTATCTGATGCAGCGCTATTTCCTGATTTTACTTCTGCTTCTGGCCGCGGCCGCGCCTGCTACTGCCGGCATCATCCGGGGCCGTATTACCGACAACAAGGGCGAGGGCCTGGCCTTTGCCAACGTGGCCGTGCGTACCACTACCACCAGCACCGCCTCTAATGAGCAGGGTAACTATCAGCTTCGGCTGCCGGCCGGCCGCTACGAGCTGGTGTTCCAGTACGTGGGGTTCAAGCCCCTGCTGCAAACCGTGCAGGTAGCCGGCGGCGACACGGCCACGGTGCTCAACATCACTTTGGCGCCGGAAAGCTACCAGCTGCGCGAGGTGGTAGTACGCTCCACCGACAAGGACCCCGCCTATACGATTGTGCAGCAGGCCATGCAGTGGCGGCGCTACCACCAGCGCGAGGTGGCCGCCTTTAAGGCCCGCACCTACATCAAAACCCTGGCGCGCTTTACGGATGTGCCGGGCAAGATTCTGGGGTTGGTGAAGGTGGGTCCCGACATCAAGCCGGGTATTTTCTACCTCTCCGAAACCGTGTCGGAAATGAGTTTCCGCCAGCCCAACGTAGTGCAGGAGCGCATGATTTCTTCCCGCGTGAGCGGCGACACCAAGGGCATCAGCTTTAACCGGGCCAGCGCGGGCCGGGGCCTCAACTTCTACCAGAACGTGCTGAAAAGCGGCTTTTCGGAGCGGGGCTTTGTGTCGCCGATTGCGGCCAACGCCCCACTATTCTACCGCTACGAGCTGGAAGGCAGCACCCGCCAGGGCGCCCTGCTCATCCATAAAATCAAGGTAATGCCCCGCCGCCGCACCGACCCCGTATTCGCGGGTCACATCTACATCGTGGATGGTACGTGGCGCCTGCACTCCGTGAGCCTGGACCTCAGCAAAGATGCCCAGCTCGATTACGTGGACAACCTGCACATCGAGCAGATTTTCGCGCCCGCGCCGGGTCCTTCCGATGTGTGGGTGATGCAGTCCCAGAAAGTAACGGTGGGCTTCACGGCCTTCGGCTTCAAGGGCAATGGCTATATCACGGCTATCCTTTCCAACTATAAGGTGACGCCCACCTACCCCAACCGGCCGGCCCCGACTACCCCCGCCCCCACTACCAACCCCGATACCCCCGACGATGCGCCCGTGACCCGCGAAACGGTAGCCCAGGTGAAAAAGCAGAAGCCCAAACTCGCGGGCCTGTCGCGAGCCGTGCGTCGCGAAGGCCGCCAGGCCGCCACCCGCGACACGGCCGGGCTGGGCCTGAGCAAGCTGAAGCGCGGCGAGGTGATGCTGGTAGAAAAGGGCGTGAATGAGCGCGACACCAGTTACTGGGCCTCCATCCGGCCCGTGCCCCTCACGGAAGAAGAGCAGAAGGACTACCAGGTAAAGGACAGCACCGAAGTAATCCGCAACTCCCGTCCCTACCAGGATTCGCTGGACCGCAAGCGCAATGAGCTCAGCTTCGGCAAATTCTTGCTTACCGGCTACGTGTACAGCAACAGCTTCCGGAAGCGGCAGTGGTACGTAGCCCCGGTATTTAATATTGTAAACTACAACACGGTAGAAGGCCTAGTGGTCAACCCGCAGGCCACTTACACCCAGCGCACCGACGACCGGCGCACCTGGTCCGTGACGCCTTCGGTGCGCTACGGCTTTAGCAACGAGCTGCTGAGCCCCAGCGTGGCCGCCTCCTGGCAGCTCGACGCCGTGAAGCTTTCCCGCCTGAGCCTGCTGGTGGGCCGCACCATTGAAAATTTCGACCCCAGCAGCCAGCTTACCCCCTTCATCAATACCTATTATACCCTGCTGGAAAACCGAAACTACGCCAAGCTCTACCGCCGCGACGGGCTGCAGCTGGGCTACCAGTGGGAACCGCTCAATGGCCTGACGCTGCAAACCACGGCCAGCTACTTCCGCCGCTATGAGCTGCAGAATACCACTTTCAAACTGCTCCGCGACGAGAAAGGCCGGGCCTTTACCTCCAACCAACCCGTAAGCGCCGAGCGCCCCGATAGCACCGCCTTTGGCCGAAATGAAGCCCTTACCACCGAAGTGGTAGCCTCATTCCGCCCCGGTCAGCGCTACATCACCCGCCCCGACGGCAAGTTTAACCTCGGCTCCAAATACCCTACTTTCTCGCTAACCTGGCGGCAGGGGGTAGGCGGCGTACTAGGCTCCGATGTGCGCTATACCCTGTTGGAGGCCAGCGTGCGCCACTCCATCAGCCTGGGACTGCTAGGCACCAGCAACTACCGGGTAGCGGCCGGCGTGTTCCCGGGTTCTTCTACCCGCTTGTCGTTCATGGATTTTCGTCACTTCAGCGGCAACCGCACCTACCTCACCGAGGACTTCAGCAAATTCCAGCTCCTGGATTACTACCGCTTCAGCACGGCTGACAAGTTTCTGGAGGCTCACTACAACCACCATTTCAACGGGTTCCTGCTCAACAAAATCCCGCTGCTGCGTCGCCTGCACTGGCAGGAAGTGGCCTCGCTCAACTACCTCACTACCCCTACTGCCAACCACTACCTGGAGCTGGGCGTGGGCGTGGAACACGTCTTCAAGATCCTGCGCGCCGATTTCTACACCAGCTTGCAATCGGGCCAGCGGGTGGGCACCGGCGTACGCGTAGGCTTTGGGTTTTAAGCTGCTATAGTAAGGAGGTGATGGGGTGAGGAAGTAAGACGGTGGCAGATATCTTACGCAGCTATTCTACTACCTCCTTACTTCCTCACCCATCACCTCCTTACTATTTAACTTCCTCGAAATCCACGTACTCGCCCCCTTTGAACTCTTTGGGCTTCTGGGATTTGGCGCGGGGCGGCACGTAGTCCACCTGCACTTCATCGGCCGAGGCGGTACCGGACCGGCGGGCCTCCGGACGGGGCTGGGTAAAAGGGGCGCCCCCAAACTGCTGACCGAAACGCTGGGCCTTCTTCTTCACCAGGTTTCCGACTACTAGGCGGAGCACCAGGGGCATCACGAAGCGCATGATAAGCCACAGAATCAGCAGAACGAGCAGGAATTTTATCATCAGGAAAGCTCAGCAGCCGGAGCAATGGGTTGAAAGTAGAAGTCAGCCGTAACGGCACTGTTCAGCTGCGCCTCAGAACACGGTACAAGCTCAAAACGCTCGGAAAGTACAAATGGTTTATAGCCGAGTTCGGCCAGCAGCCCGGTTACGGCCCGGCGGTTTTCCAGCCCATTCAGCTCCGTCTGAATCAGCGGCTGAAAGCGGCGCAGGGTGGCCTGCATATGGCGGAACACCTCATACTCAAAGCCTTCCACATCGCACTTCACGAAATCGAGTCGCGGCAGGTTCTGAAACAGCTCATCCGGCACCCGCATGGGCACCTCGTAGGTGCGGGCGTAGCGCTCCTGGGTGTTGCTGGCCGCTACTTTGGTCATGCCGTGGTGCAGCAGGCCGTCGCGCTCCGGGGTACCCATCTGCACGGTGCCCTGCTCCCCACCCAGGGCGTAGGGCAGCAGCGTCAGGTTGGAGTAGCCGCTCAGCCGCACATTATCTCCCCAGATGGCCTGAAAAGCCGGAATGGGCTCTACGGCCAGTACCTGCCCCTGGGGCCCTACCCGCCGGGAAAGTGCCACGGAGTAGTAGCCCAGGTTGGCGCCTATATCAAGGCACACAAAGCCGGGCTTGATAATCTGCTCCAGAAAAAACAGCTCCGGATACTTCTGCCGGCCCCAGCCCGCCCCCACCAGGTGCAGGTACACGCGGCTCACCAGCCGGATGTATTGCTCGAAGCCCAGCGTGCGGACCAGCAGCTTGCGCAGTTGTTTCATCATAGTGGCGCAAAGATGCCGGAAAGCCGGCAAACCTGCTGACTGCCGGAAGCCGACTTTTACCGGGGCTGTCGGGGGCCGCTCTTGTTCCACCACGCCGAAACGCTGGCGGCCACTATGCCCCCGAGCAGGTACCACGCCACCGTCATGGCCTTGGTTTGGGGCGTGCGGTTGCTGGGGCCGTCACCTAAGCCCAGAGGGCCGGGCAGCACCACCCCGCCTACCCCCGCCGCCAGCCCCAGGGCCACCCCGCGCCACCACACGCCCGGGCCGGTACCTACCAGGCTGTAGTATAACCCGTTGCTGAGCACGTCGCCGCCCAGGGTGAGGCCGTAGGCGGCAGCGGGACCGGGCTGGGGCGCGTTGGCTTTGAACAGCAGCCGGCGCAGGCCCCGCTCGCCTAAGATATCCATGCGGGGCGCATCTACAGGGCGCAGGTGCCGCACCGTTTCGTGCACCACGTTCAGAACCAGGGCTCCGGCCAGGCCGCTACCCAGGGCCTGCACCAGCGAAGAGGAAGAAGCAGTTTTCATATAGCTAAGTGAATAGTTGAGCCAGGCAGCCGGTTGGTTTTGCAAAAAATTACGTTTCGGCCTTGCGTGTTGTTCACTGGGCTTTCTATCTTTGCAGCCCCAGGCTGAACAGCCTACATCGGGAAAGTGCCTGTTTAGCTCAGTTGGTAGAGCAGCTCATTCGTAATGAGCAGGTCGTTGGTTCGAGTCCAATAACAGGCTCTGCAAGCGCCGCTTCCACTCCGGAAGCGGCGCTTTTGTTTTGGTGAAAAACAGCAAAAGCGGCCGGAAAGAAGTTCTTTCCGGCCGCTTTTGCTGTTTGGTCAGCTACGCTAAAGCCTACAGGTCGGAGGCATAATCATCTTCGCCGTAGCTGCGGGTAGCCCCACGGTACACCGACTCGTTAGAGCTGTCCCACTTCGACGACGACGAAGACTTGCTGCTGTTTTTGCTATCCGACGACGAGCCTCGGTACGCGCGGTACGTTTCACCTTTGGCGCTGCTGCTCTTTGAGCGCAGGGCCAGCCAGCTCAGGCCACCGGCCAGCAAAGCCCCGCCGATTACTTTTTGCGTAGGGCTCATTTTGTTTACCTGGTCCATAGCCTTAGTGCCCAGATCTTTGATCTGCTGCACGTCAATATTTTTCAGCCACTGCTGCTGGTCAAGCCACGACTGTTGGCCCGACTGGTTTTGGTTGCCCCCGGCAGATGCTTCTTTTTGCGAAGCGTCGGAGCTGGTGGGCTCGTTGTAGGCCGAAGAGGCCGAATCGTCAGCGCCCTGCGACGTTTCGCTGGCGGGAGTGAACGTGATGTGCTTATGGGCAGGAGCGCCGGGCTGATTGGATTTCTGTGAGCTCATAATGGGAAAGGTTTGGGGAGTACATCTAATCTAAACCAGGTAGTTAGCCGGTTCCCTCCCCTATTCGTGAAAACCTGGCCGAAGGTTATAGACCACTCCGGAAATTTATCCTTTTCGTGCCTGCTCATTCGCCTTAGGCGTGGGGTGCCGCTCTGCGTGCCCAGGCAAAGGCTTACCCTGCGCGTAAAGAGGAGCGTTGCGCTCCGCCGCTTCCCGAGCCGCCACTTCAAACGGGATATTATAGTACCCATACCGGGCCCAGTCGCGCAGATAACGCACCAGAAAGCCCAGGCGCCCATATTGCTCAAACTGCCGGATGTGCTCCATCTCGTGCGCTACCCAGAAAGGGTCGCGCAGAAAATCATCCCGGCTGACTCCGCTCAGATGGATGCTTCGCCCCAGCACCATAGCCACGTTTGGGGCTCCTAGCTTGAGGCGGGCCAGCCGGGCTAGCGGGGAGTTTTCAATAATGCGCGGCTGCTTCATAGACTACTAAAAATGAGGGCGGATTATACGCATAGCTTTCGGATGCGGTTAGGAATTGAAGCATGATTTTTTCGGGAAAGTGCTGTTTTATAAGAAGAACTTTATCCTGTTTCGGGACGAAAGCTTGGCAGTTCCGGAATTTTAGGGCTAGCTTTAACCAATGGCCGTCGAACTGGACTCTGGTTTCGGCGACTTAAAAGGTCTATTCATCACCCTTTTCGCCATCCGGTCTGCCCGGTTGCCTATCGAAAAAAAGAAGCACGCTTACGCTGCCTGGTAGCCCCCGGCAGTGCTTTCACCACCTCCCGACGGACAATGAAGAATAGCATACTGTATTGCCTCGCCGCGGCCTCGATGGTCCTCTCTTTTTTCTTCGAAAACTCATCTCCTGCTTCCTCGGCTGCTTCAGCCGCTCCTACTACCCAGGAAGCTTCTTTCCTCAGCGGCCTGCTCTCCGGCGACGAAGAGCCCCGCACCCTCACTGCCTCCGATTCTTTGGCGTACAATAAAGCTGCTCACCGCTTGGGTATTGAGGCTAGCTACACCGAAGACAAGTCCTTACTGGAAACGGTAGTAGCTTGGCTGGGCACCCCCTACCGCTACGGCAGCAACAGCAAAAGCGGCACCGACTGCTCCGGCTTTGTAACCCGCGTATTCAAGGAAGCCTACGGTATTACCCTGCAGCGCAGCTCCCGCTCAATGTTCAGCAGCGTAAAGCACGTGCAGAAAGACGAAATGCAAACCGGCGACTTAGTGTTCTTTCGTCGGGGCCCCGGCCAACCCATCTACCACGTAGGTATTTACCTGAAAGACGGCAAGTTTGCCCACTCAGCCACCAACGGCGGCGTAATGGTCAGCTCACTGAACCAGGCCTATTACAGCCGCAATTTCTACGCTGCTGGCCGCGTGGAGCGCTAAGCCCAGTTTATAGCCTACCTGCCTGATTTCTCGAACGCCTTGTTCTTTTGAACAAGGCGTTTTTGTTTTTTAAGCGGGCCTTAAAGCCCGAAAACCATTTTGCCCTAACGGAGTATAGCACAGCGCTGGGACGTAGCTTTGTCCCATCCACTTTTCTCTCCCTTACGCGCTATGGACAAGCAAAACCCCAAAGGCGAACAGATTGCCTCTTCCCCCCTTTTCAAAAAGTTTGTAGGCAAGGCCGAAGAATATATCAAGAAGCCTACGCGCATGAAGCAGCTGCTGAACGACGCGTACCAGAAAGCCAGCGAGAAAAACGACGTTGGCACTATTGCCCACGAAGCCTGGGAAACGCTTCAGACGCTTTTCCGCCTGATTCGGTCCTCGGTTTCGGGCGAGTACACGGGGCTGCCTACCTCCACCGTTATTGCCGCCGTGGCGGTTACCATTTACTTCCTGAGCCCCATTGACCTGATTCCGGACTTTGTTCCGGTGCTGGGCCTGCTGGATGACGTAGCCCTGGTGGCCTGGTTCAGCACTACTATCAAAGAGGAAATGGAGAAGTTTCTGGAGTGGGAAAAAACCCGCCCTTCTCTCATCACCGACGCCGAGATAATAGAAGACAAAGAGGCCGCCGCCCCCACCATGGCTCCGGTAGAGGCCCCCGACGCCCACAACCCCACGGCTTCCAACACGGATTCCGGCATTAGCGCCCCCGACAGCAGCCAGCCGGCCCCGGCCAGCATCACCGATGCCAAACCGGCCGCTGCTACTCCGCACTCCGATGCTTCTGCCAACACCACCGACAGCAGCCGCGAGCCGCGCCTGAGCGGCGACTCGGGCCGCCCCAACGGTGGCGACCCGGGCGGTAATGTCCGGTAAGGTTCACTTGAGCTACTAAAAAGCCAAAGCCCCAGCAGAACGGCCCACATCGGTATGATGTGCCGTTCTGCTGGGGCTTTGGCTTTGTTCCGATTGGCACCCTTTCCCCTCGGGAAAGGGGTAGGGAGCGGGCTCACGGTTTAAGCGGAGCTTAGGCAGCTTTGGCGTGCGAGGCTACGTAATCCACAAAGTCGCCGACCGTAGCCAGGGGCACTTCGTCGGGGATGGTGATGTGGAAGTTGCGCTCCAGCTCCAGAATGATATCCACGACATCTACCGTATCAAAGCCCAGCTCCTGGCTAAGGCTGCTGCCGATACGCAGGCGCCCGGCCTTGATGGCCTTGCGCTTGCTGATGATGCGCAGCACCTGCTGCTGAATGGATTTGGGGGCAGTAGTCGTTGAGGTAAACATAGGGGAAACGACAGGGTACGAAGGGGACTAAAACGCTGGCGGGCCGGGCCTGGGCCACTACCCCGCCCATTCGGGCGAAGGAGTATGCGGGCACCCTATATGGTTGCAGGCGCCGCCAGAAAACAGATAAATCAGGGTTGAGCCCGGACCCGGCGCGCAGTGCCACCGGGTCCGGGCTTCCCCGCAAGAATTAGTACTCAGCCAGCACCGGGGGGCGGGCAGCCTCCGTTTCCTCGGCGGTGGCGGGGCTGTCCGGCGTCTTGTTCAGGCGCAGCTTCAGGCTTTCCGTGAGCAGGTACATTACCGGCACTACCACCAGCGTAATCACCGTCGCAAAAACCAGTCCGAAGATGATGGTCCAGGCCAGCGGCCCCCAGAAGGTTACCGATTCGCCACCGATAAAGAAGTTGGGGCTGAAAGAATTGAACAGCTCGTAGAAGTCCACGTTCAGGCCGATAGCCAGCGGAATCAGGCCGAGAGTAGCGGCCGTAGCCGTCAGGATTACCGGGTTCAGGCGGGTCCGGCCGGCCAGCACAATGGCCTCGCGCAGGGGCATGCCCTGGCTGCGCAGGATGTCGGTGAACTCCACCAGCAGAATGCCGTTTTTCACCACAATACCGGCCAGGGCGATAATGCCTACCCCCGTCATCACAATGCTGATGTTCATGCCCGTGATGGCCAGACCCAGCATTACCCCAATGACCGAGAAGATGATTTCGGTGAGGATGAGCAGGGGCTTGCTAACCGAGTTGAACTGCATTACCAGCACCAGGAAGATGAGGGCGAAAGCACCCACGGCGGCCACCCCCAGGAAGGAGCTGGTTTCCTGCTGGTCTTCCTGAGCCCCACCCATGCGCACGGTGTAGCCGGGCGGCGTGGGGTAGGCTTTCAGGGCCGTCTCGATGTTGCGCACCACATCGGGGCCGGTGAAGCCGCTGAGTACGTTGGAGGAGATGGTGATTACGCGCTTCACGTCCTTGCGCTTGATGCCGCCGTAGGTGGTGCCGTAGCGCACGTCGGCCACCGAGGAAATGGGCACCTGGCGCACGGCGCCGGTGGCGTCGCGGAAGGTCAGGGGCGAGTTCAGGATGGCATCCACATCGGAGCGGTAGGGCTCGGCGTAGCGCACCTGAATCGGATACTCGTCGTCGGGGGTCTTGAATTTGCTGGCCTCGGCGCCGTAGATGGCCGTGCGCACTTCCACTCCAATCTGCGCCGTGCTGATGCCTTCGCGGTTGGCCCGGACCCGGTCGATGTCCACGGCAATTTCGGGGTTGCGGTCCTCCAGGTTGGAGCGCAGCTGCTCAATGCCCCCGATGTTTTTCGACTCGATGTAGCGGGTTACGTCCTTGGAGAGCTTAATGAGGGTAGGATAATCGTCGCCGGCTACCTCAATGGCAATGGGCTTACCCGTGGGCGGGCCGCTGGCTTCCTGGTCCACCGAAATTTCGGTGCCCGGAATGCCCTTCACCGCTTCCCGGATTTTATCCATGTAAGTCCGGGTTTCGGGGCCGGTCCGCTCGCTCATCTCCTTGAAAGCCACGGCAATCTTGGCCAGGTTCGATTGCGACGTGCCGGAGGCCGAAGCCTCGCCGGGGTCGTTGGCGCCAATGGCCACGTTGGTAATCACCGACTCCACGTCGTGGTTGTCTCTGCCAATTACGCCGTAGATGCGCTTCTCCAGCACGCGGGCTACCGAGTCCGTTACCTCCACGCGGGTGCCCACCGGCATCTTCAGGTAGGTGTAGATGAACTTGGGGTCGCCGCTGGGGAAGAAGTCTACCTTGGGCTGACGGGCGCCCACCGCCAGGACGGATACCACAAACAGCACCACCATCGTGACCAGTACCACCGCCGGGTGGCTGATGGCCCAGGTAACCACGCGGGCGTAACCGTTCTGAAAGCGGGGTAGCACTTTGGTCTGGAAGCCCGCAATCCAGTGCACGAACACGAACTTATCGAGGAAGCAGAACAGAATGATGAACACCGTCAGGTTGCCCACGAACGGCGAGCCAGCAAGGTAGCCAATCACGGCAACTAGGGCCAGCACGCCCATGGCAATCAGGAAGTTCTTGGTCAGCTGGGGCTTCTCGCCGCTGTGGTGGTCTTCGCGCTCCATGAACGAGACGGCGAACACCGGGTTCATGATGAAGGCTACCACCAGCGACGACATCAGGGTCAGAATCAGGGTTACGGGCAGGTAGAACATGAAGCTACCTACTATCCCCGGCCAGAACATCAGCGGCACGAAGGGCGCTACGGTGGTCAGGGTACCGGCCAGAACCGGAATGAACACCTCGCCGGCGGCGTACTTGGCGGCCTGGGCCGTGGTCAGGTTGGGGTGCTCGTGCAGGAGGCGGTGGGTGTTCTCGATAACCACAATGGCGTCGTCCACCACAATACCCAGGGCCAGCAGGAAGGCGAAGAGCACAATCATGTTCAGGGCAAACCCGAAGCCCGGCAAGAGCACGAAGGCCAGGAACATGGAAATCGGCACGGAAAGACCCACGAACAGAGCGTTGGTGGTGCCCATGAAGAACATCAGAATCAGCGTTACCAGAATAAAGCCGATGATGATGGTGTTGATCAGGTCGTGCAGGGTTACGCGGGTGTCGCTGGAGGTATCACCGGTTACGGTAATGGTCAGCTCCTTGGGCAGGCTCTGCTTCGACTCGTCAATGATCTGCTTGATCTTGTCGGAGGCGTCAATCAGGTTTTCGCCCTGGCGCTTAATTACGTTGAGCGTAACGGCGGTTTTGCCATCGAGGCGGGCGTAGGATTCCCGGTCTTTGAAGGCATCCGTGACGGTAGCAATGTCGCCGAGGCGCACGGCCGCGCCGTTCAGGTTTTTCACCTGAATGTTGGCAATGTCGGCGGCGCGCACGTACTGGCCGGCCACGCGTACGGCCCGCTTCTGCTCACCCACGTTCACCGAGCCGCCCGAAATAGTGATGTTCTCGCGGGCAATGGCATTGCTGATGTCCGAGAAGCTCAGGCGGGAAGCGCGCAGGCGGTTCAGGTCCACGTCCACGTTTACCTGCTGCTCCAGGGCCCCGATGATGTCCACCCGGGTAATTTCGGGCAGGGCCTCAATCTTATCCTGGAAGTCGTCGGCGTACTTTTTCAGCTGGCTGGTGGGTAGGTTACCCGCCAGGTTGACGTTCATGATGGGCAGCTCCGAGAGGTTTACTTCCTGCACGGTAGGCGGCGAGGGCAGGTCGTTGGGCAGCTCGTTCTGGGCCTTGTCCACGGCGTCCTTGATGAGCTGCTTGGCGTACTGCACGTCCACGCCGGAGTTAAACTCCACGTCCACGATGCAGTAGTCCTGGTTCGAGGTCGAAGAAATCTTCTTCACCCCGTTTACGCTCTTGATTTCCTTCTCCAGCTGGCGCGTAACCAGGTTCTCAATGTCGGTGGGGGAAGTGCCCGGGTAAATCGTGGCCACGATGATGCGCGGAATCACGATATCGGGAAACTTTTCTTTCCCCAGCTTGATGTAGGAGAAAATACCCGCCACGCACAGCAGCAGGGTAATAATGTAAATACTGGTTTTGTTGTCAATCGACCAGGAGGTCGGCTTGAACTCTTTCTCTAAATCCTGCATGAGTTCTGGTTTTGACGTTTTGCGTTAGCCTCGCTCCGGCCCGGCCGGGGCGGGGCCGCTACAAACTCACCGTTTGACCTTCGTTCAGATTCTGATAGCCGGCGGAAATCACCTGGTCGCCGGGCTGAAGACCGCCAGTTATTTCCACTTTGCCATTGTAGGTGTTTCCCGTCTGGATGATGCGCTTGGCCGCCACTTTCTGGTTGCCTTTGTCGCTCACTACCAGCACGTAGCTATTTTGTTCGTCTTTCTGCACCAGATCTACGGGCAGCACGGTTGCGTTCTGGCGAGCGTAGTTCTGGATGCGCACGTTGGCCACCATGTTGGGGCGCAGCCGGCCGGCCTGGGCGGGGTTGCTGAGGCGCAGCTCGGTGGTGAAGGTGCGGCTCACGGGGTTGATGGTGCTGGTTACTACCCGCACGGTGGCCGGCAGGTCCTGCTCGCCCAGGTCAGGGATGGTAACCAGGGCCTGGTCGCCGGCCTTGATGCGGGAGGCGTAGGCTTCCGACACATCCACCACAATTTTGCCGTTGCCACTGTTGCTGAGCAGCTTTACCACCGGGGCACCCGGCGCTACGGTTTCGCCCAGCTTGGGCAGCACGTCGTCCACGGTACCACCGAAGGGGGCTACTACGTTGTAGAGGGCCCGCTGCTGGTTCAGGGAGGCCAGGTTGCGCTGCAGGGCCTGGTAGTTGTTTTTGGCCTGCAGGTACTGAATTTCCGTCCCGATTTCCTGCTTCCAGAGGCGGTCTTGCTTTTCATAAACCACCCGGGCCAAATCCAGGCGGGTGCGCAGCTCGGCAATGCTGGCTTCCAGCACCGAGGCATCTACGGTAGCCAGGGTCTGGCCCTTGCTGACCCGGTCGCCGCGCTGCACGCGCAGGCTGGTGAGCGTACCGGCCGCCCGGGCCGATACGGTGGCGTTTTGGTCGAAGTCAACCCGACCCTGTACCTCCAGGTAGCTCTTGAAGCTTTCGGGGGCTACTTTTATTACCGACACGGGCGTTACCTGCACGGGGGCTTTTTCGCCGGCCGTGCCGGCTTTGGCCTCCAGCTCGGCAATCCTGGCTTGGTTGGTGGCCTGTTCTTGTTTCAGCTTAGCCAGCTCGGCCTTGGGGTCCTTGTCGCCGCAGGCGGTCAGCAGGCCCAGAGTCAGCAGAAAGGCAGAAGTCGTGTATTTCATGAGGGAAAAGAAGCTAGGAGCTAGAAAGGATAGGTAGGCGGCTGGGTCAGAAGCTTCTAGCTCCGGGCTTCTGACTCCTGGCTCCTTATTTCTTGGCTTGGTTGTACAGCTCGCCGGTGGCTTTGTCGCGGTCCACTTTGGCTACCAGCACATCGTAGAGGGCGGCGTAGTAGTTGGTCTGAGCCTCACGCAGGGAGGTTTCGGCGGTTACCACCTCCAGGTTGGAGCCCACCCCTTCCTTGAACTTCACGCGCGAGACGCGGGCTACCTCGGCGGCCAGCTCCAGGTTGGCCTTCTGGTTATCCAGCACATCGAGGGCGTTGATGAGGGTAGTGCGGCTCTGAGCGTCCTGCAGGTCGATGCTCTGGCGCAGGGTTTCGAAGCCTCGCTCAATGGTTTGCTGCTGAATGCGGGCCTGCTGCACCTGGTACTTGCGGCGGAAGCCATCAAACACCGGAATCTGCAGGCTCAGGCCCACGTTGCCGAAGCCAAACCAGTTTTGGTTGGGAAAGCCGTTGGCCGCCCGCGAGTCGGGTCCGCGGAAGGCAAACAGGTTGCCCCAGCTGTTGGCCGAGCCCGTGAAGCCATAGGCTGCCGTGGCCACCAAGCGGGGGTAGGCGCCGGCCCGGCGGTTAGCCAAATCGAGGCCTGCCAGGGCCTGCTGGGTTTCCAGCGTCGAAAACTCGATGCGGTTGTTGTAGTTGAACGTTGCGGCCAGCTGCCCCGGCCGGGCACCGCTGAGGGCGGTTTGCTGATCCTGGCGGTTTTGCGCGTCGGCGTTACTGGTGGCGGGTGCCGGAGTTGTGGGCACACTGCCCAGGCCGGTAACCCCACCCCCGGTGGCAAAGCTGGCTACCCCCAACCGCTGGCGCAAGGCCCCGGCATCTACCACGGCTGCCCCCAGGGAGTCCGTGAGCTGCACGGCCTGGTCCTGGGGCAAGCCCATCTGGAACTTGAGTAAGGCCACGCTCAGCTCGGTCAGGCGCTCTGCTTTTTGCTGCTCTACTACCAGATTGTTACGCTGCACCTGCAGGCGCTGTACGTCCAGCTTTTCGGCAAAACCGGCCTTGAAGGTCTGGTTGGTTTGGTAGAGAATGGTATCGAGGCGCTGCACGTTGCGGGCCAGCAGCTGCAGCCGCTCGCGAGCTACCAGCGTGCTGTAGTAAGCCTTGCTTACCTGCTCCACCACGTCAATTTCGGCCTGCTGGGTTTGCTTCTTGGCCAGTTCCTCGTACACCTTGGCGGCCCGCAGCCCAATCAGATACGAGCCATCAAACAGCAGCTGCGAAACGGATGCGCTGGTGTTACCGGCGTGCCGCAAGCCGAAGGCAAACGGTTGCGGGGGTACGGCCAGCTGCCGGGTTTCGAGCACAGCTTCCTGACCGCTGTTGGCATTCTGCAGACTTTCCTGCGTCAGGACCGTCTGCGACAACGGAAACGATACCAGCGACTTTTGCAGCTTAAAGTTATCCGCCACGTTGGCGGCTACGCTTACCTGCGGCAGCCCGGCAGCCCGAATCTCACCGACCCGGGCGCGGGCCGTCTGCTCGCCCAGGCGCGTAGCCAGCAACGATGACTTGTTTTTGATGGCATAGTCAACGGCCTGTTGCAGCGACAAGGGCATGTTGCCCACGGCTGCCGACTGCCCGGCTATGGCCGGACGCGCCGCAGGGGTTTGCGCCAGCGCACTGCCAACGGGAGCCAGCAGCCCCGGCCCGGCGGCCAGCAACAAAACGCGGAGGTTATTTTTCATATCGGAAAGCAGGTGATGGAGCTTATTCTTCTTCCGTCACATGACGGTATTCATTGATGAGCTTGTGGCCTTTGAGCGTCACCATACCCAGCAGAAAGTGCTCGTTGCAAGCCATTTGCACGCGCGCCTGCTCAAACTGGGTATGCGGAAAAATGTCGGGGTCGAAGAGGACGTCAATCTGGGCCAGGCGCAGGCGCGAGAGCACCTCAATGTCCAGGTCGGGGCGGTAGAGGCCCTCGGCCACGCCCCGCTGCAGGTTAGCCTGAATCTGGCTCAGGATGTATTTGTTTTTGTGGGCGTGAAACAGATTCCAGGCGGCCGGGTAATACTTGCGCAGATCATGAATGGCCGAGGGATTCACGTTGGAGAACTGCCGCTTAGCCCAGTCCATCATCTGTATCATCTCGTCAACGGCGTTGCGGGCCTGTCCTACAATGCCCTCGCACTCGCCCTGCACCCCATTCAAGTGGGTACTGATGACGGCCGAGACAATCTGGTCCTTGTTTTCATACCACTTATAGAGCGTTTTCTTCGAGATGCCCAGGTGGCTGGCAATGTCGTCCATCGACACACTCTTAATCCCGTTGCGGGTGAAGAGGTGGAGGGACTCCTGTAAAATTCGATCCTTGATTTCCATGACTACGCCACAAAGGTACGACGGAAACTTTTAATGAACCCAAAGTCTCCATTAATTCTTTGCTATCCTTTTCCGGCCTGCCTCTCCCGACGTACTGGCGTGGCTTTTACTTTATTTTATCCGGCTTTTTTTCCTACCCCTACCACGGCCCGCCACTGCGCCTGGCCCTCGCCCGTTGCCGACATTGCCGTACCTTGCCGTTACGTTTTCCTTCATTCACTACCCCATGAAAATCCGGACCGGCTTCGGCTACGACGTTCACCAGCTGCAAGAGGGCCTACCCTTCTGGCTCGGCGGCATTCAGGTTCCGCACACCCACGGCGCCCTCGGCCACTCCGATGCCGACGTGCTTATTCACGTTATCTGCGACGCGCTGCTGGGCGCGGCCAATCTGCGCGACATCGGCTTTCACTTCCCCGATACTGACCCGCAGTACAAGGGCATCGACAGCAAGCGCCTGCTGGCTGAGGTAGTGCGCCTCTTGCAGGAGCGCGGCTACACCATTTCCAACATCGACTCCACCATTTGCCTCGAAGCCCCGAAAGTGAATCCGCACATTCCGGAGATGCAGCGGGTGCTGGCCGAGGTGATGGGCATCCCCGCCGACGATATCAGCATTAAAGCCACTACCACTGAAAAGCTGGGCTTTGTAGGCCGCCGCGAGGGGGTAGCCGCCTACGCCTCCGTGCTCATCGTGCAACCTTAAGGAGTGAACTGGTGAGTTTGTGCGGTAGTGCGCTTGTCGTTTTGCTATGCGCTCAAGACCAGCAGAACGACAAGCGCACTACCTCACCAGTTCATCAGTTCACCACTTCCTACCCTTCCCACACCCTCATCCTTCTACCTCTTTTATGAAGAAACAGTCCTTTCTGGCTTTCCTGCTGGCGGCCGGCGTAGCAACCGCCGCCGTAGCCCAGCAGGCGCCCGAGAAAATCAAGGTCAAGACCAAGCGCAAGGCCAAAACCGAGGCGCCTTCTGCCGCTGATCAGGCTGCTGACGCTGTAGCGAAGGCAACGGCTGCTCCGGCCTCCGCCGACCTACCCCGCACCTACGCTGAAACCATCACCCAGGCCGACCTGCGCCAGCACCTGACGGTACTGGCCTCGGATGCGTATGAGGGTCGCGAAACCGGGGAGAAAGGCCAGAAAATGGCCGCCGAGTACATTGCCAACCGCTTTAAGGAGTTGGGCCTGCAGGGCCCCGTACAGGGCTCCGACAACCCTTACCTCCAGCACTTCACCATGGTGCGCAGCACCTGGGCCGATGGCGCGACCCTGAAAGTAGGCGGCCAGACCTTTAAGTGGCTGACGGACTTCTATGCCGCCGGCAGCACCGGCTTCGCGCAGGAAACGGCCATTCAGCCGGTATTTGCCGGCTACGGCATCGAGCAGGACGGCTATTCCGACTACGCCGCCCTCGGCGACGTGAAAGGCAAGGATCTGCTGATTCTCATCGGGGAGCCCCAGAACGACAAGGGAACCGCCCTGCTGGGCAAAGACGGGCAGGGTAGCAAGTGGGGCCAGGACTACCGGGCCAAGCTGCAGATGGCCTCCCAGAAGGGTGCCCGCTCGGTGTTCTTCGTGGACTTCAACCCCAACAGCAACTTCGAGAAGATGGCGGCGCGCATGACGCCCTACATCAGCCGGCCCAGCATTGCGTTCAAAGACGCGGCGCCCGGCCAGACGCGCGCCACGGCCTTCTTCGTGTCGCCGGCCGTTGGCTACAAAATGCTGGGTAGCAACGCGGCAGCCGTAACCAAGTACACCGCTGGCATCAATAAAGCCGGCAAGCCCACGGCTACCCCCTTCAAGCCTGCCAAGGCGCTGGTGAAAGCCGCCAAGAAAACCGAAGATTTCACCACCGAGAACGTGCTGGGCTACCTCGAAGGCACCGACAAGAAGGATGAAATTATGGTGCTTTCGGCGCACTACGACCACATCGGTATCATTAACGGTGAGGTGCACAACGGCGCCGACGACGACGGCTCGGGTACGGTAACGGTATTGGAAATGGCCGAAGCCTTCGTAAAAGCCAAGGCCGCAGGCCACGGTCCGCGCCGCAGCGTGCTGTTCCTGACGGTAACGGGCGAGGAAAAAGGCCTGCTGGGCTCGGAGTACTACACCGACCACCCCATCTTCCCGCTGGCCAACACCATGGTGGACCTCAACACCGACATGGTGGGCCGCACCGACAAGGAGCACGAGGGCAAAGGCGAATACGTGTATGTAATCGGCTCAGACAAGCTCAGCTCCCAGCTGCACCAGATTCTGCTGGACCAGAACCAGAAGTACACCCAGATCGACCTCGACTTCCGCTACAACGACCCCGAGGACCCGAACCGCTTCTACTACCGCTCCGACCACTACAACTTTGCCAAGCACGGCATTCCGGTGGCCTTCTTCTTCAACGGCGTGCACGATGACTACCACGGCGCCGGCGACGAAGTAGAGAAAATTGAGTTTCCGCAGATGGAGAAGCGTGCCCGCCTGGTGTTCTACACTGCCTGGGACCTGGCCAACCGCGACCAGCGCATCGTAGTAGACTCGAACAAGAAGTAGCTTTCCTGTGTCATGGCGAGGAGGCACGACGAAGCCATCCTTCCTCTCTTTTGTGACAAGCCTAGTAAACAGACAAGCCCTTGACGCTCGCACAGTCGTCAAGGGCTTGTCACATTGCAGGGGGTAGCACACTGGTCAGGACGGATGGCGTCGGCTCCGCCTCGCCATGACCTATCTTTCTCTGCTCAACCAAAGATAAAAACCCGCCGAACCTCCTGAGGTCCGGCGGGTTTTTATCTTTGCTAAGAACCTGTTGTACTCTGTGCTGCCATGAACCCGACGACGACTACCCCCCTCGCCCCTACCAAAGCCCGTCAGTTCCTGACTGATTCCGACCGTAAGGCGTTCGACCTGGAGCACCGGCGTAAAATCCGCTTTAACATTGGCAAGTACAACGCAGCCGTGCAAACGGGCCTGGGCTTCTACCAGGACCACGAGCTGGCGCGGGCGCGGGCCTCCTACCTTAAAACTCAGGTCATCAATCACCTTGATGAATACCTGCTGCAGTTCGAGGAAAAGTTTACAGCTAGAGGCGGCAAGGTCATCTGGGCCCAGAACGCGGAGGAAGCGTTGTTTGAGGTCGGCAAGATTATGGAGCGCCGCCAGGCCCGCACCGTAGTGAAGGCCAAGAGCATGACCACCGAGGAAATTCACCTGAACAAGTACCTCGAGAAGCGTGGCATTGAGTCGGTGGAGACGGACCTGGGCGAGTTTATTGTGCAGCTGAACGGGGAGCGGCCCTACCACATCGTGACGCCGGCCATGCACCTGAGCAAGCTGGATATAGCCGATATCTTCGTGAAGCACCTGGGCATTGAATACACCGACGACGCCCAGAAGCTGGTACTCACGGCCCGCCACTTGCTCCGCGACAAATACACCTCGGCCGAGGTGGGAATTACGGGCGGTAACTTTATCATTGCTGATACGGGCGCCATTGCCGTTACCGAAAACGAGGGCAACGCCCGCCTTTCGGCCACCTTCCCGAAAACCCACATTGCCATTGTGGGCATTGAAAAGGTGATTCCGCGCCTGCAGGACCTGGATTTGTTCTGGCCCCTGCTCAGCACCAGCGGTACGGGCCAGCAAGTAACGGTATACAACACCATCTACACCGGTCCGCGCCAGCCCCTGGAAAAGGATGGGCCGGAGGAAATGTTCGTGATTCTGCTGGACAATGGCCGCACCAACCTGCTGGCCCAGCCCGACAAGCGCGAGGCGCTGAACTGCATCCGGTGCGGAGCTTGCCTGAACATTTGCCCCGTGTACAAGAACATTGGCGGCCACACCTACGAGGCTACTTATTCCGGCCCCATCGGCTCCGTAATTACGCCCCACCTCTCGGGCATGGCCGAAAACAAGCACCTGAGCTACGCCAGCAGCCTGTGCGGGGCCTGCACCTCGGTGTGCCCGGTGAAAATTCCGATTCATAATATTCTGCTCAAAAACCGGCAGCAGAGCGTGCAGGAAGGCCACACCGACAAGGAGGAACGCCGGGCCATTGGTCTGTGGCTGCACGGCATGAAGCACCGCTGGGTGTGGGACTTAGCGCCGGCTTCGGCTAAAAACTGGGTGCTGAGCCGCCTGCTGGGCGAGGTAGGCTGGAGCAAGCGCCGCGACGCAGTACAGGTAGCCCCCAAAACCTTCCGGCAGCTCTGGAAGGAGCGGCCCAAAAAGTAAAGCCCCTACCCCCTCAACTTCCGGCAAGCTTCAGTAGTAGAAGGCAGGCGGCGGTAATGCCGCGCTTGTGCTACACCTATGTTATTCGCGCTGAAAGTGCTGGCCTTTCTGGTCGGCTTGTTCCTGGTAGTTAGTACGGTACTGGCAGCTGTTCGCTCGTTTGTGTTGCCGCGCAACGAATCCGTGCTGCTCAACAACTGGATTTTTACAGGCATCCGGAGTGCTTTCACGGCTATGGCCTCCCTGGGCCGCACCTACGGGCAGCGCGACCGGATAATGGCGCTGTACGCGCCCGTGGGGCTGGTGGCTCTGCCCATTGCCTGGCTCGGGGTAGTGAGCTTCGGATACACCGCTATTTTTTGGGCCCTGGGCGAAGGCAACCTGGACCGCTGCTACCGCATCAGCAACAGCTCCTTGCTCACGCTGGGGTCCGAGGAGCCCAGTGAGGGCGTGGTGGCTACCGTCATGTCGTACTCCGAGGCAACGCTGGGGTTGCTGCTCCTGACGCTGCTGATTTCCTACCTCCCTACCATCTACCAGGCCTACTCCCGCCGCGAGCTGGTTATTGCCCGCCTGGATCTGCGCACCGGTACTTCCAGCTCCACGGTGGGATTGATCCGGTGGGTGCACCAAACGGGCTCTATTCCTGATGAGAAAGAGCAGTGGCAGCAGTGGGAGGAGTGGTTCGTGGAAATTGAGGAAAGCCATACTTCCCTGCCCATTCTTTCCTTTTTCCGCTCGCCGCAGCCGGGCCGCTCCTGGATTATGGCCTCCGACATTATTCTGGAAACGGCCGCCCTGCTGCTAAGTGTAGTAGATGCCCCGCGCAACCCCCACATGCTACTGTGCTTTAAGGCGGGCACCCTGGCCATCAACCGGGTGTCGCGCTTCTTTAAGTTTGAAGCCAACACGGAAGAACCCGAGCCGCCCGGTGATGAGGAGCCCGTAGAGGACCCGCAGTACCAGGATTTCCAGAAGGCCTGCCAGGAGCTGCAGGAAGCTGGCGTTCCGCTACAAGCCGATCAGCAGGCTGCCTGGCGGAAGTACCAGAAGCTGCGCCGGGAGTACATCGGGGCCATTCATTACCTGGCTAACCTGACCATGGCCCCACAGATCAAGCCCATGTAGCCGGAGCCAGAGCAAGGCAACACTCCTCTTAGCCTACCTGGCACGGTCAGGTTCATTGGGTGGCTGCCTTGCTGACTACCGCCCAGACGCTCTTTCGTGGCGAGGCTATCTGGTATATTCTCAAATAGTCAATTAAGAATTAGTATAGTACCAAAATCCATTAAGTTATGTGCAGCTACCGGGCAGAGGGGTTTGAAAAGTCCTTTTTCTCAGTTTAGAATATATAATTATTTTAATTTATTGTTGCTTTATTTTTATCAATAATTATCAACCTTTCGTCTGATGGTGCGTTAAGGCCCCCATTACTGTCCTGATTGACGGTTTTCTCTTGGGCTTCTTATCTGTCATTATCATGGTTACTACCTGTACTTCCCAAAATGATTCAACTCTGGTCCGTTGGCTCGGTACCTTACTGCTACTGCTGCTGACTAGCTCCACGGCCTGGGCGGGCTCGGGCTTCTTCAAAAATTTTGTGGTGCTCAATAACGGCCGCGGCAACCTGTATTACGATACGGAGCTGCAGAATACGGGCAACCCTGATTTTCAGGGCGCCAACCTGGGCTCGTTTGACCGCAATAGCGGCCAGCTGCTCCTGAATGGAGCCGAGGCTAACACCTTCGAAAATAACGGCGACGACGTGCAGGCAACGCGCATGTATTACCGGCTTTACCGCCAGGGCGGCGCCCCGGGGGGCTTTCAGTCCATTGAGCTGGAATTTCGGGGGCGGCAAAGCAACGGCGACGAGAAATGGGACGTGCTAACGGCCAACCTCGATTTGCTGGCGCGCACCAACGGCAATGGCACCTATGTACTGGAAGTGTATTTTGAAGGTAGTGGGGTGAATGGCGGCAACGGCTACAACGTGTACGACAGCCGGAGCAGCCAGAACTACCGCGCTACCTTTGCCGTAACCGGCGCCACCCCCGTTTCCACTACCTGGACTGGGGCCGTAAGCGCCGAGTGGTTCAACAACAGCAACTGGACCAACGGCGTGCCTACCGCTGATACCGATGCCCTGATTCCGGTAGGCCCGGTAAACTTTCCCACTATTCTGAGCGGCGTAGCGGTGGTGCGCAACCTCACCGTAGCCGGCACCGACCCCACCAGCCGGGCCGTGCTGCGCCTGGAAGGCGGTGAGTTGCGAGTATTTGGCAATTTCGCCAACCCGGCCTCGGGCTACGAGCAGGGGGGTGGGGTATTTGTCCTGGCTCGTAGCGGCGACCAGCAGCTGGATGGCGACGTATTCTTTGATATGCGGGTTGAAGGCGGCGGGGTTAAAACGCTTACGAACCAAGCCAGCATCATCGGTACGCTCACCTTCACGAACGGCATTCTGCAGACGGCCGTCAACAACCCCAGCGTGTTCAACCTGACGCTGCTGGGAGCTACGGCCAGCATTGTGGGCGAAACCGAAACCAGCTTTGTGCTGGGGGTAGTGCAGGTGCGCCGGACCGTGGGCCTGGCCGTTGCGCAGGATTTTGGCAACATTGGGTTTGAGCTGACCACCTTCGGCCAAGCCGCGGGCCAGACGCTGGTAGTACGCCTGACGGGCCTTACCTACTCCGGCGCGGGTACCAGCCGCAGCGTGCAGCGCCAGTTTAACCTAGTGCCCGATAACAACACCAACCTGAACGCTACCCTGGTTTTCCGCTACCTCGACCGGGAGCTGAACGCTATTCCGGAAAATGATCTGGTTCTGTTCCAATCGGCTAACAGCGGCCAAAGCTGGGGGCTGATAGGCAAAGACTCCCAGCAAACCACGACCAACACTGTAACCAAATCGGGGGTTGATCGGCTGACCTTTCTTACGTTAGGCGACCAGAACAACCCGCTGCCCGTGACCCTGACCGATTTTGTAGCCACGCGCGTCGGCGCCGATGCCTTGTTGCGCTGGGCTACCTCGCAGGAGCTGAACAGCGCCGGCTTCGAGGTGCAGGTTTCCACCGATGGCCGCACGTTCCGCTCGTTGGGTACGGTAGCCAGCCCTTCGCCTACCAGCCAGCTGGCCCGCACCTACGAGTTTGTGGATCGTGAAACGGCCAAATTCGGCCTGCGCTACTATCGGCTGCGCCAGGTGGACCTCGACGGCAAAGCCACCTTGTTTGGTCCGCAGGTTGTTTCGTTTGGCTCAGTAGCTACTGCGGCGGCTTACCCTAACCCGTTTAACAGCTCCCTGCGCATCCTGCTGCAGCCAACGCGTGGCGGCCAGCTTACGGCCCGCCTACTCGATATGCAGGGCCGGGAAGTGTTTCGTCGGACGGCGCTGGTAGAGCCCACGGCCCAGGAGCTTCCCCTCGACGCGCTGGATAGACTGCCCCAGGGGACCTACCTGCTGCACCTCAACCTGCCCGACGGCCAGCAGATCCGGGAAAAGCTGGTGAAGCAATAAGCCCCCAGTACCCCGCTGTCTTTCAGTTGAAAAGCCCTTGCTACTAATGTGGCAAGGGCTTTTCAACTGAAAGCAGTATATGGCCCAGGTGGGTAGCCCGTGGGCTGCCCCTTTTAGCAAGCTTCTGGTACAGGCTTACTGATCCAGCTCGTCGGGTAGAATCTGCACATCCTGCACCAGCACCATCTTCTCAATTTCCCTACCCCTGGTGGTATTGGCCAAGCCGCCCAGGGCCGTTTCCTTGTAGCGGGTTTCCATGCTCTGGCCGACTTCGCCAAGGGCCGCCACGCACTGATCCACCGGAATCACCGGATCGACGCCGGCAATGGCAATCTGGGCCGAGCTGAAGGCAATGGCCGCCGCCGAAGCGTTACGCACCACGCAGGGCACCTCCACCAGCCCCGCCACCGGGTCGCAGACCAGCCCCAGCATGCACTGAATGGTAATGGCAACGGCCGCAAAGGTTTCCTCCACCGAGCCGCCCAGGCAGTACACAATAGCTCCGCTGCCCATGGCCGCGGCCGAGCCAGTTTCGGCCTGACAGCCGCCCACGGCCCCGGCCAGGGAAGCGTTCTGCTCAATGATGAGGGCAATGCCCGCCGCCACCAGCAGCCCTTCCAGAATGGCCCGGTCCTCCAGCTTGTGTAAGTCCTGGAGGGTAACCAGCACACCCGGCAGAATACCGGAGGCGCCGGCCGTAGGTGCCGCCACCACCCGGCCCATGCACGAGTTTACTTCTTTGGCCCCCAGCGCCCGCGTAACCAGCTTCTTGAACTCCGGCGAAAGCACCGTAACCGGTGAGGCAGCAATCTTCTTGGCCCCATTATTCACCATGCCCGAGCGCGAGGTCATGTTCTGGGTAAGGCCCGTGTGCACGGCGTCGCGCATCACATCATAAGCCCGCTGCAGGCCCGCCCATATTTCTTCCTCCGAGCGGCCTTTCTGCTCGATTTCGTAGGCCAGAACGGGTTGATAGAGCGGCTCGCCGGTGGAGGCACAATGGGCTTGCCAGCTGGCAAAATCAGTGAAGAGCAACGACATAGGTGGGGTGGGTAGTATAGTAGGGTGGAATAACAAACTGAAACAACGCCGTAGCGGAAGCAGTTCAGTGAAGCGGGCTGCGAAAATCGGGAGAAAAATGGCAGCGTCAAGCATCCTAATCCCTTTCTGACGGCCCCTGCCAAAATTGCTACCCCTCCTTAACAGGAAAAGCCTCCTTGCCTGTAGCAAAGAGGCTTTTACCAATTAACAGGGGTAGGAACAGAGTAACAAGAAGAACGTCATGCAGAGGCACAGCCGAAGCATGACGTTCCTGCACAATCCCAACGCTACCCCACCTGGGCCGGCTCAGTTACCAGCTTAATGGCGGCCGAGTTGATGCACAGGCGCAGGCCGCTGGGCGGCGGCCCGTCGGGGAAAACGTGGCCCTGGTGGGCGTCGCAGACGTTGCAGAGCACTTCCACGCGGGTCATGCCGTAGCTGGTGTCCTTCTTGTATCGGATGGCGTTTTCCTGCACCGGCTGCGTGAAGCTCGGCCAGCCCGTGCCCGACTCGAACTTCGTGCGCGAATCATAGAGGGGGGTGCCGCAGCACACGCAGGCGTACAGGCCGGCTTCGTGGGCCTCGCAGTACTCGCCCGTAAAGGCGCGCTCGGTGCCGTGCTGGCGGGTAACGTGGTATTGCTCGGGCGTAAGCTGAGCGCGCCACTCGGCATCGGTTTTTTCTACGCGCTTATCGGGAGCCGGACTGCCGTGGTTGGCCAGCCGGATAACATCGTTCCAGGTTTGCATGGGTTGTGAAGGGTTGGATAAAAGGTCGGGTACAGTGAAAACGCAGCAGTCGGGCCAGAAGTTTAACCCAGCCCTACCCCTGCTGCCCGCTTACAACTGCCCGCCCTGGTCCTGCAGGCTCCACTTGCGCCACTGTTGCCGGGCGTAGCGCAGCAATTCCGGCGGAGCTCCCCGAAAATCTTTTTCGTTCTCGTAGCGCCCCGCGTATAGCTCGTAGCCTTCGGGAGCATCCAGCTCGGCTTCGCTGAGGGTATCCACGCAGCACGGATTGGCCGGGGCGCGCTGGGCCAGCGGCACGGAGTCGTACTGCACTATCGTTTGGCCCCGCAGGGCGTATTTTCGGCGGCCGGCGTGCATAATCAGCTTTAAGTTCGAGGGGCTGACGTCGCTGCGGCAGGTGAGCTGATACACCAGCGTGGTTTCGGTTTCGCCGTCGGCGTTCAGGTCCGTGATGGAGGTAGAGCCCGGCAGCGGCCCCAACCACATATCAAAAGCGCAGTTCCGGATGGCATCCTGCATGCGCCAGAGCTCCTGCCAGCGGCCCGCGGCCTGCCGCACGTACTGCCGGGCAAACAGCTCCACGCCCGATTCCTCGTCGGTGTACTCGGTTGTCTTTTCATGGAATGGGCCGCGCCGGGTAATCAGCAGCAGGTTTTCGCCGCGGCTATCCTGCCACTGCCGAGCTTCCAGCAGCTGGCCCGGCGGGAGCAGGGCAGGGTCCGGCAGCTGTTCGGCCCTCAACGTGCGGACGCGGATTGCAGCGGCGGGGGCCACCTGAACGGCCGGGGCTGTGCTGGCGGCCGGGGTTTGTGGTGGGGTTTCGGAACAGGCTCCTACCCCCAGCAGGAGCACAAACCCCCAAGAAAATTTTTGCATTATCGTCCTGGTTAACCGCATCGCAAGTATAGGCAAGCTATGAAAATCCTGACTGCCGCCCAGACCTCCCAAGCCGATCAGGCCACTATGCAGGCCCAGGGCATTCGCTCCGACGAGCTCATGGAACGAGCCGCCGCCGCTTTTTGCGAGTGGCTGCTGGCTCGCCTCGCCGCCGATCCGGCCCGCCCGCTGCACATCTTCTGCGGCCCCGGCAACAATGGCGGCGACGGGCTGGCCATTGCCCGGCGGCTGTACCAGGAGGGTTTTCGGGCCCGGGTGTGGCTGCTGCCGGCCAGCAAATATTCCGCTGATTTTCAGCTGAACCGCCAGCGCCTGCCCCCGGAGCTGGTTTGCCAGGCGCTGAACCCGAAACGGCTGCCCACGCTTGCGCCCAATGCGTTGGTGCTGGATGCACTATTTGGTACAGGTTTGAGCCGGCCTCTGTCCGGCACCGCCGCCGATGTGGTGCAGCACCTGAACAGCTCCGGCGCCTGCGTGGTGGCGGTGGATATTCCGTCCGGCTTGTTTGCCAACTCCCCGCAGCCTCCCGACAGTGCTGTTACCAGGGCGCGCTACACCGTTAGCTTTGAGTTGCCCAAACTGGCCTTTTTGCTTCCCCAGAATGCTGGCTGGGTAGGCGAATGGCTGGTCCTACCCATTGGCCTCGACCCAACCTTTATCCACAATTTGCCTGTGGATAACTTTTTCGTGGATGCAGATTTCCTCGCCGGCCGCCTGCCCGCCCGGAGCAAGTTCAGCCACAAAGGTACCTTTGGGCACGCGCTGCTGCTAGCCGGCAGCCGCGGCAAGATAGGCGCCGCAGTACTGGCCTCGAAAGCCTGCCTGCGCGCCGGAGTCGGCCTGCTGACGGTTGGGGTGCCGGCCGTGGGCTACGGTATTGTGCAGACAGCAGTACCCGAAGCCATGGCCCTGACGGACCCGGCCACGGACTTTGTAACCGAACTGCCCGACCTGAAGCCCTACGCGGCCGTGGGTATCGGGCCGGGGCTGGGCCAGGAAGACGCCACGCGGGAAGTGCTGCGCCAGCTGCTGCGCAAGGCCACCGTGCCGCTGGTGCTGGATGCCGACGCGCTGAACCTGCTGGGGACCAACCCGGACCTGCTCGGTCTGTTACCCCCCGATTCGCTGCTAACCCCGCACCCCAAGGAGTTTGAGCGGCTGGTAGGCCAGCCCGCCCGCGACGATTACCACCGGCTGGAGCAGTTGCGCGCATTTGCCCAACAATACCGCTGCTACTGCGTGCTGAAAGGTGCGTACACGGCCTTGGCTACCCCCGATGGAACGCTCTACTTCAACAGCACCGGCAACCCGGGCATGGCCACTGGCGGTAGTGGCGATGTGCTAACGGGCGTACTGCTGGCTTTGCGGGCTGACAAGCGTCTTTCGCCCCTCGATGCAGCCCTGCTGGGCCTCTATGCGCACGGCCGCGCCGGCGACCTGGCCGCCCGGGAAACCGGGCAGGCGGGCCTCGTGGCCGGCGACTTAGCAGACTTTATTGGCCGGGCTTTGCAGGAGCTTACGGCTTCCACTCCCCTGCTATGAACAGCTGAAGGGCGCCTGGTTCACTCTCACCGAAACACGGCTTCCGTGCTTACGGTCTGGCCGTTGGTGGCCCACCACACGGCCAGAAACTGCACCAGCAGCACGCCATCGGTGAGCAGAGCAAAGTAGTAGTCGGGCCTCGATTCTTCGGCAAACCAGACAACCAAGGCCGCTACCAGCAGGGGCAGGCGTAAGGCAGCTTCGTGGCCGGCCGGGGCACCGGGCGGCACCAGCCCCGCCGCCACCAATAGCGCGCCCAGGGCCACATATTTGGTGGTCTGAATCCCGAATACGCCCGGAAATGTGCGGGTTCCGGTCAGGCGGTCTTTGGTGTAGTCCCGGATGTCGAAGACGAAAGCCAGGGCCAGAACAAACAAAAAGCGGCGCAGAAACAGCACCAGCACGACCGGCTCCCCTACCCCTCGCCCCAGGTACAAGGCCGGAATCCAGACGGTTACGGCCGCCCAAACGTAGCCAATCAGGAATACCTTTAGCAGGGGCAAGTCGCGCAGGGCCCACCAGCGGCCGCCCCGCCTGACCAGCGGCATAGAATAAAGCACCGATATAGCCCCCAGGTGCCCTAGAAACAGGGTGAGATGCAACCGGGCATCCAGCAGAAACAATACGCCGGCAACAATGCCCGCCACCAGCGCGACGCCTACCAGCAGGCGCCGGTGCTGGCGCATCCATTGTTTCCGTTGGGAGAGCCCGGGTTGCTGGCCCTGCTTGTAAGGCAGCACACTGTCGAGGTTATATAAAAACAGGGTGGCGGAAAAAATCAGGCCGCCCAGCTGCGGCGGAATGTGTACCCGCCAAAACAGAAATGTAGTCCACATCAGGCCCAGAGCCGCCACCGACAGCCAGATGCTGCTGTAGAGCACGGCATCCGTCAGGTGCCGGGCAGCGGCACCCAGCCCGCGGGCAACGGTTGGCAACAAACGGCGTGACGGCATACGGAACCCCTCAGATGCTGCAAGGGCACTGGCCGCCCTTGGCAGGCCCAAGATACAGCATGCCTACCGACCGGTTTCGCTGTGCGCGGTATCCACCGGCTTCGACTCAGGGGAGCCGTGCTGACGCAGAAAGATGGACAGGCCCACCAGGGAGACTATCGACAGAAACTCGCTTTGCCAGTTCTGCAACGACTCAAACCAGAAGCGGCTTGTGGTCAGATACTCCAGCAGGGTTACGGCGGGTTTGCCCTGCTGCACCTGCTCCAGGCTGTACACCTCGGCCCCGCCTTTAGCGTGCAGCCACACCGACCCGAAAAACAACAGGAAAAACGCCAGACTCAGCGAGCGGCGGTAGAGGGCTAGTTGCCAGCCGCCCCGTTTCACCGGGCCGGGAGCATCCGGCTTGGCAGGGTCCGGCTCCTTGTCAACATCTTCTTCCTCGTAAAGCTTTTTCGACTCCGAGGAGCCTCGCTGCCGCAGCCAGATGGTCAGGACCACGTACAGGCCCATCTGCAGAAACTCACTTTCCCAGTTCTCGAAGGTGGCTTCCAGAAAATGGCCCGAGCCAACGTACTGCCCGGCCGTCAGGGGTAGGAGGCCCATTTCCTCCAGGTCGGAGTTGTAGTCGTGCCAGCCCGTGAAAAACTGCCCAACCAGGGTAGCCAGCACCAGCGAGGAGCCCACCAGCAGCAGGCTGTTTTCGTAGAGAAATCGTAGGAACTTGGATTTTGGCGGGTGGTTTGGCATAGGATCCTCATACGCAGAGTAACCCGGAAAAAGATGCTACGCTTGAGCTTCCGCCCGGCCCCTACCCCCGCCGGGCGAGCCATAGAACGCAGCAGCCCCCGGCGCCAAAAGGGCGGCCGGGGGCTGCTGTGGTGTGGATGTGTAGCGGTAGTAGGGTTAGCTCAGGGCTTCTTGTACGTCTACGGCATCTTGGGGGTTGCCTTTCGGGAAGGTTTCATTATAGAGCTTGATGCTTTCCTCGATGATGCGGTAAGCGTCTTCGCGGCCCATGAAACGCTCCACAGTTACCTGTTTGTGCTCCAAGGCTTTGTAATCCTCAAAGAAGCGCTGCATTTCCAGCAGGGTATGCGGGGGCAGGTCTGCAATATCGTTGTAGTGGTTCACCGATACGTCGTTGGCGGCCACGGCAATGATTTTATCGTCCTCCTCGTCCTGGTCAATCATCTGCATCACGCCAATTACCTTGGCTTCCACCAAGCACATGGGCACGATGTCCACGGAGCACAGCACCAGAATATCCAGCGGGTCCTTGTCGTCGCAGTAGGTCTGCGGAATGAAACCGTAAGCGGCCGGGTAGTGCACGGCCGAGAACAGCACGCGGTCCAGTTTCAGCAGGCCGCTGTCTTTGTCCAGCTCGTACTTACCCTTCGAGCCTTTCGGAATTTCGATGATGCCGTTGATAACTTGAGGAGCGTCTTCGCCACGCGCTACGTCGTGCCAGGGGTTAAAATGAGCCATTCGTTGGTTGTTCGTTATTCGTTGGTCGTTTTTGTTAACTAGTTCTGCTTGCCCGCATTTCGCATTTCGCTTCCGGCCTGCCTAACTTCTCTGAGCCAGCAACGAAAACGACTAACGAAAAACGAACAACACCGTTACCAGCCCAGCACTTCCGCCAGGGGCTGCCCGGTGCAACCATCGGGTTCCTGAATATGAAGCCACCGGGCCACGGTGGGCGCAATATCGGTAATCTTTGCCGGAGCTGATGACTTGCCGTGCTTTACGCCCCAGCCCCAGAACACCATCGGAACGTGCGTATCGTAGCGGCCCGAGGAGCCGTGGGTTGTGCCCTTGTTGACGGGGAACTGGTACGACTCCAGCCAGCCCGGTTCCAGCACCACCAGCACGTCGCCGGAGCGCTTAGGATAGTAGCCGTTTTCCAGGTACATCAGCATCCCGCTTTCCCAGTGCGACTTCTGCACGTCCTCGGCAGCCAAAGCGCGGGTAACGCCCGTGAAGCCCAGCATGATACCGGCCACTTCGCGCTGCACCTGGTAGAGGTCCAGCTTTTTCTCGGTTAGCAGCGGGCGGTTCAGGTACACCTGCTGGTTTTCGTAGCTGAGCACCCATTTGCCAGGGCCGTAGAGGCCTACCAGCTTCTGCTGCAGCGAGTCGCGCATGCGGCCCGGGCCGACGGAGCCCGCCGGAATCTTCTTGTCGATCAGGAAATTGGGCGAGTGAGCGGCGCCGTGGTCGGCACTCAGAAACACCAGGGCCTGCTTCTTGCCCACCGTTTTATCGAGGTAGGCAAACAGGCGCGCCAGCTCCTGATCCAGGCGCAGGTAGGTATCTTCGGCCTCAATGGAGTTCGGCCCGAACTGGTGGCCTACGTAGTCGGTGCTGCTGAAGCTCAGGGCCAGGAAATCGGTTTGCCCGCGCTGGCCCAGTTGCTCGGCCCGCATGGCTTCCAGCGCAAAATCCAGGGTCAGGGAATTACCAAATGGAGTAGAGCGGATCAGGTCCAGGTTGCGAAGTGTGCCCCGCGGAGCCTTTTCACCTGCGGCCTGCAGGTTGCCTTTCACGGCGGGGGTAGGCGCCGCGCTCAGGGCCGGCAGGTCGTGCGGGAATACGGGCTTGGCTTCGCCCTTAAACGCACCTTCCCAGGGCACATCGTCGGGCGAGCTTTCGGTGTACTGCGCAATGGGCAGCAACGTATTCCAGGCCTGATCAAGGTACTTGGCGGCCCGATTTTCGGCATTGAACTTCGTTACCCACTCCGGCAGCTGTTGGGTATAGAAGGTGCTGGTAATGAAGGCCCCGTTGTCGCCATCGTACCAATAGGCCGCGTTGGCCGCGTGCCCGGCCGGCAGAACCGAGCCCCGGTCTTTGATGCACACCCCTATCACTTTGCTCTGGAAGTTGGTGGCTAGGCGCAGCTCGTCGGTAATGGTGGTAGTCAGCATGTGGCGCGGCGACTGTTGCCCGGCCGCGGCCGAGCCGCCGACCGGCTGCACGGTTTTGTCTTCGGTCACGTAGGTGCCCTTGCCTTCCTCGCGCACCAGCCAGTTGTTGCCTATAATGCCGTGTACCGAAGGAGTAGTGCCGGTGTAAATACTGGCGTGGCCTGGCCCGGTGTAGGTAGGCACGTAATTGTAATGGGCATTCTCGTAGCTGAAGCCTTCGCCCAGCAACCGGCGGAATCCACCGGAACCGTACTTATTCCAGTAGCGGTACAGATAATCATAGCGCATCTGGTCCACCACAATCCCGACTACCAGCTTGGGCCGGTTGAGGGGTTTCCCAGCTTTCTGGGCGAAGACGGGCACGGCCAGCGTGACGGCCAGCAACAGGCTTAAGCTCTTTTTCTTCAAAACAACAAGATGTGGTGACGCTCCCCGGCGGGCAATGCCAGCTTCGGCGGGCGCAAAGATAACCCGCTCGGACTGGGAATCAGCTCGTCCACAGTCAAAACAGTGCAAGGACCGTAAGCATAGGTGGGCAACGCACCGAGCACACTTTACTGGCCGGTAGTTGACTATTTCCCGTTCCCTTCCCTACCCCCTCGTTATGCCTGCTACCTCCCAGCCCTACGCCCTCATTTTTGATATGGATGGCGTCCTCATCGATAATACGCCCGTGCAGGCCCGCGCCTTCCAGCTCCTGTTTCGCGACCTGGGCCTGACCACCAATGCTCGCCGCCTGCTGGCCCGGCTCAACGGTATGCCGGCCTCCAAAATTCTGCAGACTGTTTTCACCAATTCCGTCTCCGAAAAGAAGCTTAAGCAGTATGCCGATCAGCGGGAGTTTCTTTACCGGGTGCTGTATTGGGATAAGCGCAAAGAAATAGCTGGCCTCAGCCATTTCTTGCAGGAAGCCCGGGCGGCGGGCTTCAAAATGGGCCTCGGCACCGGCTCCGCCGCCGATACCATCGGCTATATCATTGACCATCTGGACCTGCGCCGCTATTTCGATGTGGTGGTGGGCGCCGACGACGTGGAGCGCGGCAAGCCCCACGCCGACACGTACACCACCACGGCCCGGCAACTGGGTGTGCCGCCGGAGCGGTGCGTGGTGTTCGAAGATGCTATTCTAGGCGAACAGGCAGCCTATAAAGCCAACATGCGCTGTATCGCGCTTACCACTACCCTCAAACCCGAGCAGTTTCAGGCTCCGCTGCGGATTATTCGGGATTTCACGGAAATCACGCCCGCACAGATTCTGGAGCTACTGGAGCAGCAGCCTACTACCCCCAAGCCAAGCAAGGAACTGGCGCGACGGCAGTACATGAAACGGTAGGCCCGAACTTATGCCATATAAAAAGGCCCGCCTTCGAAAGAAGGCGGGCCTTTTCTCACTTTGATGGGGTAGGCTTATCGGCCGGCCGCCAGGGCTTCAGCACCACCCACGATTTCGAGAATCTCGGTGGTAATGGCAGCCTGACGCGTCCGGTTGTACGTCAGTTTCAGCTGCTTCAGCAGCTCACCGGCGTTGTCCGTGGCCTTGTCCATGGCCGTCATGCGGGCACCGTGCTCCGAGGCATTGCTTTCCAGCACCGCCTTGTAGAGCTGCACTTTCAACGACTGCGGAATCAGGGTACGCACGATTTCTTCTTTCGAAGGCTCGAAGATGTAGTCCGCGTTGGCCAGCGCCGAGGCACCTACGGGCTGCTCGGCGGGCACCAGGGGCAGCAGCTGCTCGGTGCGCACAATCTGGGTGGCTACGTTCTTGAACTCGTTGTACACCATCACCACTTCATCGTACTGACCAGCCCGGAAGCCATCCATGGCCTGCTCAGCTGCCTCACGCACGGTGTCAAAAGACAGTTTGCCAAACACGTGCTGGTAGTTGCCCAGCAGCGGCAGGCGTTTGCCAAAATACTCGTGCGCCTTTCGGCCGATGGCCAGTACCGTGACGTTGCCAGCGGCTGCCTGGGTAGCGTAGCGCTCTTGCAATACAGCATTCACGCCTTTGAAGATGTTGCTGTTGAAGGCACCAGCCAAGCCACGGTCGGAAGTAATAGCAATGATCAACACGCGGCGCACGTCGCGCACCACACTGTATTCACTTACCACCTCTTCCCCAGCCAGGGCGGTTAGGTTACCCAGAATGCTGTTGAGCCGCTGGGCATAGGGTCGCATGCGCAGGATATTGTCCTGGGCCCGACGCAGCTTAGCCGCCGCCACCATTTTCATGGCTTTGGTGATTTGCTGCGTGCTCTGCACCGACGTAATGCGGCTCCGAACTTCTTTTAAGCTAGCCATTCGTGTGTCAATTAGTAATTAATAATTAAGAATCAGGAATTGCTGCTCAGACGATGATGTCCACTACAGCAACTCCCAATTCTTAATTACTAATTCTTAATTATTAATTACTTAGCTGCGTAAGCGGCCGACAGATCCTTGGCCACCTGGCGGATAGCGCCGGTGGTTTCGTCGTCGAGCTTACCAGCCTTCAGGCCTTTCAGCACCTCGGGGTGACGGGTGTTCATCACCTGAGTAAACTCCTTCTCGAACTCCCGCACCCGGTTTACGGGTACCAAGTCGAGCAGACCGTTGGTAGCGGCGTAGATGATGGCTACCTGATCTTCTACCTTCTGGGGCGAAAACTGGGGCTGCTTCAGGATTTCGAGGTTACGACGGCCACGCTCAATCGTGAGCTTGGTCGAGGCATCGAGGTCCGAGCCGAACTTGGCGAAGGCTTCCAGCTCGCGGAACTGCGCCTGGTCGAGCTTCAGCGTACCAGCTACCTTCTTCATCGACTTGATCTGCGCGTTACCACCCACGCGCGATACCGAGATACCTACGTTAATGGCCGGGCGCACACCCGAGTTGAAGAGGTTGGTTTCGAGGAAGATCTGGCCGTCCGTAATCGAAATTACGTTGGTCGGGATGTAGGCCGAAACGTCACCCGCCTGCGTTTCGATGATGGGCAGAGCCGTCAGCGAACCACCACCTTTCACGAGCGGCTTAATGCTCTCGGGCAGGTCGTTCATGTCCTGCGCAATGGCGTCGGAAGCGTTAATCTTCGCGGCGCGCTCCAGCAGGCGGCTGTGCAGGTAGAATACGTCACCGGGATACGCCTCACGTCCGGGAGGACGACGCAGCAGCAGCGACACTTCGCGGTAAGCCACGGCCTGCTTCGACAAGTCATCGTACACCACCAGAGCCGGACGGCCCGTGTCACGGAAGAACTCGCCGATGGCAGCACCCGTGAAGGGAGCAAAGAACTGCATGGGAGCGGGGTCCGAAGCCGAAGCCGACACCACTACCGTGTAGTCCATGGCCCCGCCTTTGGTCAGGGCGTTTACTACCTGGGCTACGGTCGAAGCTTTCTGGCCTACGGCTACGTAGATGCAGAAAACCGGCTCGCCGCGCTCATAGAATTCGCGCTGGTTCAGGATGGCGTCAAGGGCTACCGTTGACTTACCCGTCTGACGGTCGCCGATGATCAGCTCGCGCTGGCCCCGGCCAATCGGAATCATGGCGTCAATTGCCTTGATACCTGTTTGCATGGGCTCGTTTACCGGCTGGCGATAGATTACACCGGGAGCCTTACGCTCCAGGGGCATATCGTAGGTAGCACCCTGAATGGGGCCCCGGCCGTCGATGGGCTGGCCCAGCGTGTTTACCACGCGGCCGATGATGCCGTCACCAACCTGAATCGAAGCAATTTTATTGGTACGACGTACCGTAGCGCCTTCCCGGATTTCAGAGTAGTCGCCGAGCATTACGGCACCTACGTTGTCTTCTTCCAGGTTCAGCACGAGGGCCTGCAGGCCATTTTCAAATTCGAGCAATTCCCCCGACTGGGCTTTGCCCAGGCCGTAGATGCGGGCTACACCGTCGCCAACCTGCAGAACCGTACCAACCTCTTCGAGTTCGGCTTCGGTTTTGAAGTTGGACAGCTGCTCCCGCAGAATGGCGGATACTTCATCCGGACGTACTTCTGCCATGGTGGGTTATAGTTGGGATTGGTAGGGGTTCTTCGAGAATTCGGTGCGCAGCTTGCGCAACCGGTAGCTAACCGAGTCGTCGATGAGCCGGTCGCCGATGCGCAGCACGAAGCCGCCGATCAGCGAAGGATCTATCTTTTCGGTGAGGGTTACCTGCTGCTGGCCGGTTTGCTGGCGAACCAGTTGAACGACCTGCAGACGGGTAGGAGCATCCAGCGGAGTAGCCGTAGTTACTTCCGCCAGCTGCACACCGCGCAGCTGATTGTACTGGCGCTGAAACTCGCTGCCAATAAACTCCAGGGCGCTTTCGCGGTTTTTCTGCGTGATGATGGTAAAGAACTTGCTGGTCAGCTCCGATACTTTGCCCGAGAACACGGCGTTCAGGATGGCAAGCTTCTTATCGTGCTTCACAATGGGGTTGCGCAGCAATAGGCGCAGCTCACGGTTCTCGTCCAGCACTTTCGTGAACAAGTCCATGTCCTGCTTTACCTGCTCCAGCGTCCCACGCTCCTCGGCCAGATCCAGCAACGACTTCGCGTAGCGGGAGGCAACTCGTAGTTCAGACATTGGTTTGGTATTAGGTAGCTGGTAGTTGGTAGCAGGAGTGACACTCGGTTTGCGGCGTCCTAATACCTACTACTTACTACCTACTACTAATTCAATTTCACTTCTTGCAGATACGAGTCCACGAGTTGCTGCTGGGCGGGCTGGTCGGCCAGCTCCCGGCGCAGGATGCGCTCGGCAATGTCAATGGAGAGCTTGGCAGCAGTGTTTTTTACCTCCGCCAGCGCCGCGTTTTTCTCGTTCTGAATGGCTTCGCGAGCTTGCAGAATCATACGGCTGCCTTCTTCGGTAGCCTTGGTTTTGGCTTGCTCAATCAGCTGGTTGGAAACGTCGGTGGCTTCCTTCAGAATCCGGTCGCGCTCCATGCGGGCATCGGCCAGCAGCTTTTCGTTGCCGGCTTTCAGCTGTTGCATTTCCAGCTTGGCTTGGTCGGCCATGCGCAGGGCACCTTCGATGGAGCTTTCCCGCTCCTTCAGGGAGCTCAGGATGGGCTTCCAGGCAAAGGCACGCAACAGCAGCAGCACGATGCCGAAAATCACCAGCTGCCAGAAAATCAGGCCTAATTCGGGCGTTACAATTTGCATCGTAGAAACTAGTAGGTAGGAAATAAGAGAATCTGATAACCGAGGCAGGAAAGACGGAAGTCCCGCCTGTTACGCGCCTACTGACTGGCACCAGAAAAGCCAAGACAGCCCGCTACGCCGTGCGCTGAAGCGACGCGCGCAGCGGGCTGCTCCTGTACTACCTCTATCCCTAGAGTTTGAACGAAATCAGCAGGCAGACTACTACTGCGAACAGAGCCAGACCTTCGATCAGAGCGGCCACGATCAGCATAGCCGTTTGGATCTTGCCCGAAGCTTCCGGCTGACGGCCGATGGCTTCCATAGCCTGACCACCGATGCGGCCGATACCCAGACCAGCGCCCAGAGCAACCAGACCAGCACCGATAGCGGCACCAAATACAGCCAGACCAGCGGCGTTAGCAATCTGCAACAACAGAGAAAGAAGCATAAAAAAATGGTTTGTGGGGAGTGAAAAACAAAAAAATCAGGGGTGGTAAAAGCTTAGTGAGCGTGGGCGTGGGCCTCATCGGCGCCATTGCCACCACCCATCTGGTAATCCGCATCGTGGTGTTCCTCTACCGCGCCACCGATGTACATGGCCGTCAGCAGGGTGAAGATGTAGGCCTGCAGAATAGCTACCAGCAATTCGAGCATGTTAATGAACAGACCGAAAGCCAGCGTTACGGGGGCTACACCAATGTTGCGGAAGATGAAGATGAGCGAGATAAAGCTCAGAATTACAATGTGGCCGGCCGTGATGTTGGCAAACAAACGCACCATCAGGGAGAAGGGCTTTACAAAGATGCCGATGATTTCTACCGGAATCATGATGGGCAGCAGGGCCTTCGGTACGCCGGGGGTAGCGAAGATGTGGTGCCAGTAGTTCTTGTTGGAGCTGAACAGGGTGATGAGCAGGGTCAGCACAGCCAAGGTCAGCGTCACGGCAATGTTGCCGGTAAGGTTAGCGCCGCCGGGTACCAGACCCAGCAGGTTATTGAACCAGATAAAGAAGAACACCGTCAGCAGGTAAGGCATGTAGCGCTCATACTTCGGGCCGATAGACTTCTTGGCTACCTCGTCGCGAACAAAGACAATAATAGGCTCGAAGAAGGATTGGATACCTTTGGGAGCTCCCGAACCGCGCTTGGCATAGCCCCGCGCCACGGAGGTAAACACGAGCAGCAGCAAGGCTGCGCTCAGCATCAGGGAGGCTACGTTCTTGGTAATTGAGAAGTCGTATACCTTGCTGCCATCCTCTGACACCAGGTGTTCATGCTCCAGCTTCAGGCCGTCGTAGGTTTTGCCCTCGGCCAGCTGTGAGGAAGAGAATACGCTTAGGCCTTTACCGGGCCGGAAGGCAATAACCGGAAGCGGAAGGGTCAGGTGCGTGCCATGCTCTTCATCGCCCAGGGTAGCGAAATGCCACTCATGCGCATCGCCAATGTGATGCAGAATCATCTCGCCTGGGCTGAAGGCCTCCTTATCCGTGGCTTCCTCCTGCGTAGAGGTCGGTTCGTTGGCGTACACCGAGAACGAGAACAGGCACAAGAGAGCTAAAAGTAAGCGCTTCATTCAGAGGGGGTTAGGGACATTTTCACAAAATCTTCATTTTGTGGTTTCACCCGGTTTTGAAAACGGGCGCAAGTTAGTCAGAACGCTCCAGACTTCAAACCCGGTAAAGAGAAAATACAACAGGAAGAAGCTGCCTAAAAACGCCCACTGCCCGTTGCCTTCCCGGCCTCCGCCGGCAAAAAGGTACACCAGCACCAGCGTAAGCGACAAAAGCAGGCGTGCAACCATACTCCCGAAATACGCGACCATAAAGTTTTGTGCGTTGGCTTGCACCAGCTTTGCCGTAATCCAATAGGTCAGCAAGGTGAGCAGGGCAAAAAAGCTGAAGGTGTACACCGTAAACGGATGCACAATGCGCGGGCCGAACTGGGAGTAGAGAGCATAGAGCGCAAACCCGAGTAGCAGGCAGAAGAGCAGATAGGGACGGAGAAAGGGTTTCAAGGCAAGTGAAGGGTAGGATGCGTATGGCTGATGTGACGGGCAAATGCGGGACTTTCAGCGAAGAAGAGCTTGATCTGCGGTCTGGTCGCTCAGGCTGAAGCCGGCTATGCAGTAGCCGCTCTTTAGTGCTCTTTCGTGACGGAGCGGATTACATTATATAGGGCCGCAAACAGGCCCAGCAGCATCAGGCTTAGGGTAAACCAGGGCGTTTTGGTTTGAAAGTGCTTATCGAGCCAATAGCCGGCCCAGGTGCTCAGGCCGATGGTAGCTATCATTTGGGCGGCAATACCGGAGTAGCGGGCCACGGCGCGCATCCGGTCAGAGTTGCCTTCAGAATCAGGGCGCGGCTCTGAGGGAGGGAAAGAAGCAGACATACGGGCGGCAGATGGGGGTAGGAACACAAAGCTACGCGGCACAGCGTTAGGAGTTGAGCCGGCCAGTAGCAGGCATGGCGGGTCCGGGCGGAAACCTGTACTTTTACTCTGCTTGCTACGTTGAGGGAAGCACGGCCGGCCGAACGAATTAGGCTGGCGCCCGTGTTTTCTGTCCGCACTTTCCGCCCTCAGCTTTCCGCTGCTTTGACGACGACAACTTCCCTGTTTCTGCGCAACCTATCTGTTCCGGCCGCCGCTCTTCTGCTGGCGGCTGTGGTGGCTGGCTGTGCCTCCGAGCGGCCATCCTTAGTAGGACATGCCTACGATAACGTGGTGGCCCGCGACAATGCTTATTTCCTGGCCCGCGAGAAAATGAAGGCCACGGAGGCCACGTTATATAAGGCCCGCCTCAACGACTACAACCGCGTCCTACCCCTATTTCCTACTTTGGATGACGCTACGGTTGGCCGGGTTACGGCCGACCTGGAAGACATTATCAAGAAGGCTTCTCTTCCCATCCAGCACCGGCCGGGCTCCGACTGGACCGACGACAGCTACATCTTGGTAGGCAAGGCCCGCTACTACAAAAAGGAGTATGAGGACGCCGCCAAGACGTTTAAGTACGTCAATACCACCAGCAAGGACGCCAATGCCCGGCACGAGGCCCTGATTTGGCTGATGCGCACCTTCCTGGCCACGAAGGAACTGGAAAATGCGGCGGCCGTATCGGATATCCTGGACAAGGAAGAAGGCACGCTGCCCAACGCCCGGGAGCTGTTCCTGACCCGGGCCGAGTTTTATCTGCTAACCGGCGAACAGGACCGGGCCATTGAGAACCTGGAGAAGGCCATTCCCTACATTGAGCCGAAGAATGAACAGTCGCGGACGCGCTACATTCTGGCCCAGCTCTACCAGGCCCAGGGCCAGGACCAGAAGGCGTACGCTCAACTCAACCAGATTCTGAAAAAGAATCCGCCCTACGAGTTGGATTTCTTTAGCAAGCTCATGCTAGGGCAGGTGTCGGACCTGAACCAAACCGACCGGGCGCGGCTGGACAAGTACTTCGCCAAGCTGCTGAAAAACGCCAACAACAAAGAGTACCGCGACAAGATTTACTACGAAATGGCGCGGCTGGAGTATCGCCAGCAGCGCTACCCGGCGGCGCTGGCCTTGCTGGAGAAGTCAGCACGTACGCCTTCCGCCAACCGCACGCAAAAGTCCTACGTCTATTTGCTGAGCGGGCGCATCTACTACGAAAACCTACAGAAGTACCGGCTTGCGGCTGCCTATTACGACAGCACGGTGCAGGCCTTGCCGCGCGAGGCGCCCGAGTACGCTGCCATTTCGGAGCGGGCTGCCGTGCTCAAGGACTTTGCCCAGCAGCTAACAATTATAGAAACTCAGGACAGCCTGCAGACCCTGGCCCGGCTGGATTCGGCTACCTTGCGCACCCGCCTGACCTCCTACGCCCAGGCAGAGCTGGAAGCTCAGCGCCGGGCGGCCGAGCAGCTGGCAGCGCAGCAGGCGCGGCAAGAGCAGCGCGCAGGACAGCAGCTAACGGGCATCAGCACAAGCCGGGATCTGCAGCCCGAGGTAAATACCGATGATTTTCTGGTGGGCAACACCGGCATCAAATGGTACTTCGATAACCCTACCTCCCTGGGAACAGCCCGTAACGATTTTATCCGGCGCTGGGGCGACCGGCCGCTGCAGGACAACTGGCGCACGGTCAGCCAGGCCAGCAGCTCGCCGGTTACTGCCCGGGGAGGCAACGTACCGGTCAGCATTGCCGGTAATGCCAGCACTACCGTAAATGGAGCGGGAGGGCTGGGCGCGGTACCGGCTTCTGCCCCAGACCCAGCGCAACAGGTTCGGGCACTGGTGGAGCAATACCGCCAGAACATTCCGCTGAGCGAGGCGCAACGGCAACAATCGGCCGTCCAGACTGAGGAGGCGCTGTACGCCTTGGGCGGTATATACAACCAGCAGCTGCGGGAGCCGGCGCGGGCTATTGAGACGTATGAAAATCTGCTGACGCGCTACCCACAAGGGCAGCACGCCCCGGAAACGCTGTATATTCTTTACCTGCTGCATAAAGAGCAGGGCAATGCCGAAAAGACCGAAGGCTACGCCCAGCGCCTACGCCAAGGCTACCCCAACTCTTCCTACGCGAAGCTGGTAGCTGATCCGGAGTACCTGCGGCGCACCTCCGTAGCCAATGCCAAGGTGGCCGTGCTGGTTGATTCTGCCTTTGCCTTCTACAAAAACCAGGATTTTAAGAAATCGGCGGCCGTGCTGGCCCGGGCCCGCCAGCAGTTCCCGGAAAATGACCTCAACGACCGGATTGCGTTTATCAACACGCTGCTTACCATCCGGACCCAGCCCCCGCTCACGGCCAAAGCCGCAGTAGAGAAGTTCTACCAGGACTACCCCGAAAGCCCGCTGGCACCTCAGGCCGCTACCCTGCTCAACACCTACAAGCAGCAGGCAGATGGCCAGATTACCGGGGCCCTGGCTTCTACGGATAAGCCGGTGGTATCTATGTTCCGGCCGGGAGAAGTAGAAAACCGCATGCGTATTTTCTACGGGGAAAACGAGTCACCAGCCGCCCCGGCCCCTCCGAAGCCGGCAGCTACGGCCACTATCCCCACTCCTTCCGCTGCACCAGCCGCTACACCCGCACCAGCCCGCCCGGAGTCCGCTACGGGCAGCATACCGCTCACGTCTGCACCAACCGAGGTGCCGGCTTCCGTAGCCGTTACGCCGTCAGCGCCCGTTCCTGTACCTGCCCCGGTGGTAGATGAGGCCAAAGCAGCGCGCATGGCTGCCGCGCAGGCGCGGGCCCGGGGCAAAAAGGTGGTGGCCGCTCCCAAACCGGTAGCCGCTAACCCGCCGCTGGCGCCCCCTACTGCCACGGGCAACACGCCGGTGGTTACTCCCAACCCTACTGCTCCTACATCCGCTCCTCCTACCCCCGCTCCGGCCCCAAGTAGCACGGCTGCCGTACCAAGTACTCCGGCGGCTACCCCATACAAGGTGAACGTAAACGCGGCCCACGCTGTAGTTTTGCTGCTGCCCCAGGATGCGCCAGCCCTGGCTGACATTGTCACGCAACTGGGGGCATATAACGGGCGCTACTTCAAGTCCAGCAGCTTGCAGGTGCGGCGGCAGGCGCTGGGGGCTACGCAGGAGCTGGTTCTTATTGAGCCGCTGCCCACCGCCAAAATTGCCCAAAGCTATGCTCTTAAGCTGCGCGGTCCTCAGTCGCCGCTCAGCAAGTTGCGGGGCGCGGGTTACCAAACCCTCATCATCAGTATTGATAACTTGCCACTCCTGCTGCAAAGCCAGAACCCTGAGGAATATCAGCGTTTCTATCAGCAGAGCTACTCTAAATAAATGATTGAGCTGCTGGCTGATGCCCTACCCCGTTGGTAGTTGGGTAGAGCATCAGCCAGCAGCTCTAGTACGTTCTCTTGCAATGGCTCAATCTGCCACGAAGTCAAAGTCTTCTTTTCGAAAAACCAATCAGCCGGGGCGCTTCACTGCCTGGAGCCGTTTGCTATGGATGCTGTTCGGCGCCGGCGCCCTGGGCCTGGCGCTCTACGTGCTGGCGGTCAGCGTTAATTTCCTAAACCTGTTTGGGCGCATGCCCAACCTGAAGACGCTCGAAAACCCGCGCAGTGAGCTGGCCTCTGAAATTTACTCGGCTGACGGGGTACTGATGGGCAAGTACTTCCGGGAAAACCGTACCCCTGCCGAGTACGAAGACTTGCCTCAACACCTGGTAGATGCCCTGATTGCCACCGAAGACGCCCGTTTTGAGGAACACTCGGGCATTGACCCTAAGGCCACGGGCCGGGTGGCGGCTGGTCTGCTGACGGGGGGTAGCGGGGGCGGGGGCTCTACGCTTACCCAGCAGCTGGCCAAGGTGTTGTTCCGCACGCGTGATGACCTGAACGACGGCAAGCTGAACGACATTCCGGGCCTGCGCATGCTGATTACCAAAACCAAAGAATGGATTTTGGCCGTGCGGCTGGAACGCAGCTACACCAAGCGCGAAATTTTGCGCATGTACCTGAACACCAACGACTACGGCTCTAATGCCTTCGGTATCAATACGGCGGCCAAAACGTTCTTTAGCAAGTCGCCGAAGCAGCTGACCCGGCCCGAGGCGGCTACCCTGGTCGGGGTACTGAATGCTCCGTCGCGGTTCAGCCCTAAGTTTAACCCGGCCCGTTCCCGCGCCCGCCGGAACTGGGTGCTCCGCCAGATGCACAAATACGGCTACCTGGATGCCCAGAGCCTGCAAGCCGATACGCTCAAGCCCATTGTGCTGCGCTACAATGTTGAAAACCAAAATGAAGGCATTGCCCCTTACTTCCGGGTTGAGGTTAGCAAAATGCTGCGCCAGTGGGCCAAGGAAACCGACCACGACCTGTACGCCGACGGGCTAAAAATCTATACCACCATTGATTCGCGCATGCAGAAGTACGCCGAGTCGGCCGTAGCGGAGCACATGAAGCTGCAGCAGAAGTGGTTTGATGCCCACTGGAAAGGCCAGCAGCCCTGGCGCGACGAAAACGGCCGTGTAATTCCGAACTTTCTTTCCACGGCTATTCAGCGCACGGAACGGTATAGGTCACTCACGAACCGGTTCGAGGGCAACAAGGACTCCATCAAGTACCACCTCAACAAGAAATACCGCATGAAGGTGTTTACCTGGAATGGGGGCGAAAAAGAGGTGCTGATGTCGCCGATGGACTCGCTGGCGTACTACAAGCGGCTGCTGCACTCCGGATTTATGGCCATGAACCCGCTCAACGGGCAGGTGAAAGCCTGGGTCGGGGGCATCAATTTCAAGTACATCAAGTACGACCACGTCAAGCAGGGCAAGCGCCAGCCGGGTTCCACGTTCAAGCCCTTCGTGTACGTAGCTGCCATCGACCAAGGCTACTCGCCGTGCTATCAGCGGCCCGATGTAGCCACCACTTTCCCCGCGGAGCGTGGCCGGCCCGCCTACACTCCTAAAAACTTCGAGGGCAGCTACTCCGGCCGCGTATTTACCCTGCGCCAGGCTCTGGCCCGCTCCATGAACTCTATTACGGCCTGGCTGGTACAAAAGCTCGGGCCGGAAACCGTGGTCAGCTACGCCAAGCGGCTAGGCATTACCTCACCCATTGAAGCGGTGCCAGCAGTAGGGTTCGGCTCCTCTGATGTAAGCATTTACGAGCTGGCCGGGGCCTACAGCACCTTCGTGAACAAGGGCATCTGGACGGCTCCTATGATGGTGACGCGCATTGAGGACAAGAACGGCAACGTGCTGCGCGAGTTTGTGCCGCAAACCCGCGAGGCCCTCAGCGAAGAAACGGCTTACCTGATGACGCATATGCTGCGCGGAGCCACCGAGGAGCAGGGCGGCACCAGCATTATCCTGAAAAATGGCTTTAAGTTTCCCTACGAAATGGGCGCCAAAACCGGCACTACGTCCAACTACTCCGATGGCTGGTTTATGGGCCTGACCCCGGACTTGGTGTGCGGTATGTGGGTAGGAGGCGAGGACCGGAGCATTCACTTCCGGACGGGCGCTTATGGGCAAGGCTCACGGCTGGCCCTGCCTATTTACGGTCTGTTTATGCGTAAAACCTACGCCGATAAATCAATTGACATCAACACCGGTCCCTTCCCGAAGCCTACCAAACCCTTGGGCGTGGAAATCGACTGCTCCCGCTACTACAACGGCGCTGGTGCCCGCGACACAATTCCCTACGAGCAGAAGCTGAACCAGGTGGAGCTGGAGGACCTCAATGAAGAGGATATCTAAGCGCTACTAAGTAGCGCCAGCTGATGTGATTTCACCGATTTTTGGAAATGTGGCTGGGACCTCCTGGCCACATTTTTTGTTGTGAACATGGCACACCCACTCCCAGAGCGAACCTCTGCGTAAACCTGCTGCGTACCTCAGCAAGACAAGCTCACTGGCTGTGCCCTTCCCATCTGTGGCAACCAGCAACATCTCGTTAATCAGCGCTAATCAGCGATTTTATGGCCGCTTCCGAACACCTGCAAGAACAAATTCGCCAACTCCCGCACCGGCCTGGTATCTACAAGTACTTCGGAGATGAGGATACTATTATTTACGTAGGCAAGGCGGTGGATATCCGCAAGCGCGTCAGCAGCTACTTTACCAAGCAGGACCATAACAAGAAAACCCAGCAGCTGGTCAAGAACATCCGGCGCATTGAGTTCACCATTGTTGATTCGGAATCGGATGCGTTCCTGCTAGAAAATAACCTGATTAAGCAGCATCAACCCAAATACAACATCCTGTTAAAGGATGGCAAGACCTACCCCTACCTGCTGCTGACCAACGAACGGTTTCCGCGCCTTATTCCTACCCGCAACAAACGCCCCGGTGATGGCCACTACTACGGCCCCTACGCCAACGTAACGGGTATGAACCTGCTGCTGGAGCTGATTCGGGCTCTTTACCCGCTGCGCACCTGCACGTATAATCTCTCGCCCCAGAACGTTGAAGCGGGCAAGTTTAAGGTGTGCCTGGAGTACCACTTGGGCAATTGCAAAGGTCCTTGTGAGGGTCTGCAGGATGAAGAAACCTACTCGCAGTACATCCAGCAGATCCGACAGATTCTGAACGGCGACCTGCGGCTGCCGAAACAATACTTCCGCGAGAAGATGATGCAGGCCGCCCAGGAGCAGCAGTACGAGCTGGCTCATCAGCTTAAGCAAAAGCTGGATAAGCTTGATGAGTTTCAGGCCAAGAGCACCATCGTCAATGCCAACCTCACCAACATCGACGTGTTCAGCATTGCCTCCAATGAGAAATCAGCCTTTATCAACTACCTCAAGGTGATGAACGGCAGCATCATCCTGACGCAGTCGGTGGAGGTGCAGAAGAAGCTTGATGAGCCCGACGATGAGATTCTGGCCCCCATGATCATGCAGATGCGGGAGGAGTTTGAGAGCCACTCCAAGGAAATTCTGACCAATGTACCCGTGCTCGCCCTACCCCTTCCGGGCGTTAGCATCACTCAGCCCCAGATCGGCGACAAGCGCAAACTACTTGAGCTCAGCATCAAAAACGTGCTTTACCTGCGTAAGGAAAAGGAAAGCATGAACGACCGGAGCAAGGACCTGAATGAGGTGCGTATCATGGAAACGATGAAGAAGGATCTGCGCCTGACGGAGCTACCCAAGCACATCGAATGCTTCGACAACTCCAACTTCCAGGGCGACAACCCGGTGGCCGCTATGGTCTGCTTCCGCAACGCCAAGCCCAGTAAAAAAGATTACCGTCACTTCCACATCAAAACGGTAGTCGGCCCCAACGACTTCGACTCGATGTACGAAATCGTCACGCGTCGTTACCGCCGATTATTGGACGAGGGCGCCAGCTTACCCCAGCTCATTATTGTGGACGGGGGCAAAGGGCAGTTAGGGATGGGCGTAAAGGCCCTGAAAGACCTCAATTTGTGGGGGCAGATTCCCATTATCGGTATTGCCAAGCGGCTGGAGGAAATCTACGTTCCCAACGACCCCCTACCCCTTTACATCGATAAAAAGAGCGAGACGCTCCGCCTTATCCAACGCATGCGCGACGAGGCTCACCGCTTCGGCATTACGTTCCACCGGAGCCGCCGGGATGCGGCTACCCTCAAAACTGAATTAACTGATGTGAAAGGCCTGGGTCCGGTTACGGCCGATAAACTCCTGACTAAATTTAAATCTGTCAAAAAGATCAAAGAGCTGACCGAAGCCGAACTCATTGCCGAGGTTGGAAAAGCCAAGACCCGTATTCTGCTCGACTATTTCAGCCAACAGGATACCCCGGCTTAAATAATCGACAAATAAAAAGCCCCGACCACTGGCCGGGGCTTTTTATTTGCTGTATTCGAAATGCGCTTGTCAGCTTAGAAGCTCCACAGATTGTATTCGTACTCAATCAGGTCCGAAGCGGCTTGCTGCGAGGCAAGGATGCCTTGCTGCTGACCACCGTACACTTCATCCAGACGCGCATCGTTGGGGTTAGAAACCTTCACGATATAGGAGTTGAACAGCCACAGTTCGAAGGCATCCGCTAGGTTTTTATGCTGAGCATCGTTTTGCGGGTTAAACCAGATGGCTTTATCCGGATTAGCCCGGAACACGCGAACCAGGTCGCTATACTTGAAATAGCCAATGGGCTTTTCAATTCCCGAGGTGTTGGAAGCCAGGGTAGAAGGAACCAGCAGGCCGATACACTTAATATCGTGATACATCCGCGACCGTTTCTTGTCGAAGATCATATCTTCCTTGATTTCCATCTGATAGATGTCCTTCGGGCGGTACTCGTAGCTGGGCGGAGCAACTGGAGCTTTCGCCGCAGCCTTGCCCTTGCCTTTCTTAGAAGCAGGTGCCCCCCAGCCATCATCGCTACCGCCTAGGTCGCTATCCGAGAAACCAGCAGCTTTTTCCTCATCGCTCAGACCAGCGTTAGCCTCAGCGTACGACATGTTCGAAACTACCTCTGTTGAAGAGAGAGTAGTGGTCAAAGAGTCGTTACGATAAGCCTGCAACTCACCACGTTTTACTGCATCCAGGATTACGCGGCTGATTTCCTTACCCTCCGAAAACATGGGTTTGTTCTGCTTTTCACGCAGATCAACCGCACGCCAGATGGTCTTACGAAACATGATATCCGAATTCGGAATCGGCCGGTACGAGCCATTGCTGGTCGCGGTGGTAGCTTGTTCCTGAGCCGAGGCTGCCACCGACAGCGTCAGGCCGGCCGTCAGGGCGGCGAAGGAAAGGAATTTGTTCATACCGTGATAATCAAAAAAGCGCGACGGATAGTTCAGAACCAGTAACGCTTACAGCAGCGGAATATTGAAGGTCTTGGAAACGTTCACCTGCTCAGTGTTACCCTGGAAGTTCATGCGCTGCACCTCCTTTACTTCGATGTACAGACGGTCACCCTCACGGGCCGAGTTCACTACGCTGCTCAGGTCAGCAGTCGGACCGTTGAAGGTCATCGGAGGCATAGCCGGGCGCTTACCGCGCACCAAGATTACTTCATAGCGAGTCACGCGGAAACGGGCATCATCGGGCAGGAAGGTAGCGAAGCCAGCGTCAGCCACAGCCCGCAGTTGCAGGTTACGCACAGCTGTAATCGGGGTACCCTGCTTTTCGTTTGCCTCGCGGCCACCTACTACGCATTTGATTTCCGGCTTCGGAATCGGACGCACCTGGAAGGTTTGCGAACCGATGGGGTTACCACCGCTGCTTACATTCAGGGTCACTTCCCGCGAGTTCGGCACTAGAGTTACCTCACCTTTGGCCGAGCCTTTGATGGTCGCTGCGCCGGAAGCCGAGAAGCTGGGTTCGTACTGGGCACCCAGCGCAGGCACTTGTACGCTCAACTTGTTGCCGCACTTGAAGTACAGAGCCTGTACCGAAGCCGACTGAATTTGCATGACCGGTTTGGTCACGGTGTAGGGAACCTTCACCGTGAAAGTGGTATCACGGCCGTTCTGCTTAAAGCGGATGGTACCGGTCCATTGAGCTTTAGCGTTACCCGAAGCGTCGAAAGCACCAGGACGAGCGGTGAACTCTACTTTACCTTTGCCATCAGGGCCAACCGACAGCGGCGAGCCATTCAGGGTCATAGAAGGACGAAGATCAGAAGCCGAAGCAGTCAGGAACAGTTCAGCTTTGTATTTCGTACCGGCAGCAACCGTGTTCGACTCAGCACTGGCGAATGCCCCGATTTTATCGAATACGATAGTAGTAGCACCTACCTGAGCAGCCAGTTTGTTCAGCGCGTCAGCCTCGTACTTCAGAACTTCCGTTTCCTTCTGCGACAATACAGCCAGAGCAGCTACTACGGGCGTGTTCTCGAAGTTCAACTGGGCAAAGTCCTTCGTCTTCTGGTCCGGCGTTACACTTGGATCGTCTTTGGCGTCCAAAGCCAGAGCAGGCGCAGCAAAGCCAGGAACGATTTTCTGCAGGTCAGAAGCGTAGGAGTTTAGCTCCTCCTTCATCTTGTAGCCCAAGCCATTCCGGCTACCAGCTCCACCAAGCATCAGGTTAGCCACCTTGTCGCTGGCTTCCATGTTCTTGTACTCGTTCTTGTTTTTGTTCTCGGTGGCATCCAGCAGCTTCGTGCGGATATCACGGAGGTAGGCTACCATTTTGGCCGTCCGCTCACGCACCGTTTCACCCTGCTTCAGAATAGCCAAGTCTTTCGCTTGGTTGCGGTTACGCGCTACTACTTCCTCAATGCCTTTAACAGCACCTTGGTTGGTTTTGGCAGTCTTATCGTTTACCCCGATAAGGCTGTCGTCTAGGAATTTAAATTTCAGCAGAATAGCTGAATTTACTTGTAGGGCAAGAAGAGCAGTCAGTACCAGGTACATCATGCCAATCATCTTCTGCCGCGGAGTCTCTTTTGCTCCCGCCATCGTATCTCTCTGTGTCTATAACTACCGTGTAGGAAGAAGAGCGCCTGAAGCGAGTTCAGACACTATCACTGCAAACCTGACAATATTAGTTGGTGGCGCGCATAGCGTTCAGCATGTTGCCGTACACGCGGTTGAGCGAGCTCAGGTTCGAAGTCAGGCTGGTTACTTCCTGCTTGAACTGATCCGTTTCTTTACCAGCTTCCGTCAGGTTTTCCATGGCCTGGGTCAGGGTGCCATAGAACTTGTTCATCGACTTCAGGTGCGTGTTGGCATCCTGCAGCTCCATTTCATACACTGCGTTCAGAGCGCCCAGGTTTTTGGTTACGTTCTGCACCTGCACATGATATTCACGGGCATCATTCGTAGCATCAGCCATAGCCGTCATGGCCTGAGCCGTGTGCGAATAAGCTTCGTTAATGCGCTCCAGCGACTGAGCAGCCGAACGTACTTTAGAGGTGTACTCCTCGGTAGCGTTGGTAGCGTCGCCCAGGGTAGAGAGTTGCTGGGTAGTAGTGCTCAGGCGGTTCAGGCCCTGGCCCAGCGAAGCAATAGCTTCGGGGGTTACGTTGGCGTCCTTCAGCATGTCGTCCAGCTTGCGGGTCAGACCCGTGCCGCCGTTGTCGATGGCGTTCGTGCGGAAGCTGGGGTTGCCCGTGGAAGGGTCGTAGCCTTCGCTCAGTTCCGGATATACCAGTGACCAGTCAACTTCTTTGGGGTTGGGTTGAAAGGCACTCAGGAAGAAAATCAGTGCTTCGGTTCCCAGACCAACGATGAGCATTTCGTCGGCGCCCTTCAAGTGAAGAATTTTAAATAGAGCCCCGATAATTACGACTGCAGCCCCGATGCCGTAGATTTTCGGCATTACCACATCGTAGAAAAAGTTACCGCCCTTTGCTGCCATGTTGTAGAAAATTGAAAAAAAAGGTAGTTGGAGTGATTGTGAAAATTCGAAAAGCGAAGGAAGAGAGCAGCGCGAAGTAGTGCAGGGTTATTCTAGGCTACCATTAGTGCCCATGCCAATTTGAATCATGGCCGTACGGAAACCAATATAAGAGCGAGCCGAGTCCTGGTATTCAAAATTGCGGGTGCCGGTTTCCAAGAAGTAAGCAATGTCTTTCCAAGAACCGCCACGTACCACCTTGCGGGGCTCGTTGTCATCGGGGTTGGTGGGGTTCATGTCCCACACCACGGGCACCGAAGCTTCCATGTAGGCGTCGTCGCACCATTCAGCTACGTTGCCCGACATATCGTACAGACCAAAGTCATTGGGGAAGAAAGCCCCAACGGGAGAAGTGTAGGCGTACCCATCGGAAGCATAGTCGCCCCGGCCAGGCTTAAAGTTGGCCAGCATGCAGCCTTTAGAATTCCGCAGATAAGGACCACCCCAAGGATAAGTAGCTAGGTCGCGGCCACCACGGGCAGCATACTCCCATTCCGCCTCCGAAGGCAGACGGAAGTTCGGGGTTGGGGCCAAACCGGCTTCAGCGTTGGCAGCATTCTTATTCTTAGTGCGCCAGTTGCAGAAATACTTGGCAGCAAACCAGTCAACACCCACTACGGGGTAGTCGTCAAAGGCCGGATGGGTGTAGTAGTACTCCATCAGCGGGTCGCCCATGTGATAGGTAAAGTCGCGTACCCATACCGTGGTATCGGGGTAGAGCTCCGTCATCACATACTCCTCGCCGAGCACGTCAATAGAGTCCTGCCGGATGGCATTCATAAACTGACGGTACTCATTATTGGTGATTTCCGTCTCATCCATGTAGAAGCCGGCAATCGTTACCTGCTTGTTCATGTTCACCATGGAGGCCGAAATGTCTTGGTCCGTTTGCCCCATATGGAAAGTTCCGCCAGGGCAGGGCACCATCCCAAACGGCACCTCCTGTGGATTGAACTCCGGACGGTCCTCAGCCCCTACTAGGTCGCCTTGCGGTCCTCTGCTAAAACCACAGCCCCCCAGGATAAGCGTCGAAAGCGCGACGAGAGGCAATACGAGAAACTTGTTCATGTGAGAAAGAAAAAGACTGTCTAGGCGGCGATACCCAAAGATTACAATTTTCTGAGCTGGCAAATCTAGTGAAACATCTGCTCGCAAACAAGCCAATCGGCCAACAGTAACAGTTTGTCTACGAATCACTTTCACAACCTGCTTAACGAAGAAGGTAGTTGTTTTATTGAATAGACACTTCCGGCAGAATAGGCAAACAATTGTTGAATGGCTATTCATGCATAAAATGCCCTAAAAATTTAGAAGCTGTACCGTGGAGTGCGAATGGCAGGCCTCAGTTTTGGCCCAGGCTTCGGCAAGCGGTAGCCAAGCATAACCTCAAATGAGCTGGATGCCTTTGCATCTTGGCCAAATGCAATTAAGTCGTAAGCCAGTCCCAACCTTAACGCATTGTCTTTTGCGAAGCTAATGCCCCCCAAAGCAGTGAAGGCATCCCCAGATCGGTACCCTAATCCTCCCCAATACCGGTCGTTGAACGTTGCTCTGGCTCCTACCTCGTAGGAGTTGTTGCGGAACGAGAATTTGTCGTCGTCCCCGAATTCACCCGGCAAAACCATCTTCACAAGTGCAGTCGGCGTTAGAACAACAGAGGAAGTTAGGTCGATATTGCCCCCAACTGTCAGATATGCATGATTCTCATTCAAATATCGGGCCGAACGCCCACTGGCTGCTACCTGACTATTAAACTTGTATCCTGCGCGCAGTAAGTTGTTGACACTCAACCCAGCATACAGCTTAGGCGACTCGTACCAAGCCCCGGCGCCAACGTCTATTTTTCCATCTGAGCCTTCCTTGGGCACATAAATATCGTCCCGTTCATTTGGGCGGTAATTGCCTTGATAGATGTTGTTGAATACCCCCTGCACCCCGAGCCCTAAAGTCCCTTCGCCAATAGTAATGTGCCGCGAGTAAGACAGCTGCAAATTAGTGGTATTCAACTGCGCTATCTTGTCGCGGTAGATAGCAACACCAATTCCACCAGCCAAGGCGGGCACGGGCAAGGAAATGCTTAAGGAAGCAGTGGTAGGCGAACCGCCATCGTCAAAGGTGCCATCGTAGCCAAAGTACTGAACACGACCAAGAGCCGTCACCTCACCGTAACCTTTTACCCCCGCGTACGCCGGATTTAAATTCAGGCCATTAAACCCATAATGGCTGAATTGGGGTTGCTGCTGAGCTACCGCTTTGCCCACCAGCAAAGCCGCGCAAGCGCAAAGTATAGTTCTCTTCATAACAATGACGACAAGCCGGAAACAGATGAACAAGCACTCGTAGGGCGTTTTCAAATGTAACGAAAAACTCCCTCCAACATTTCACGGCATATACGCAAGAGGAGCAGTAGTGGCTGCTCCTCTTTTCCTATAACTCAGCTAGTTCACTTAACGTTCTTTTTCTCCTTAACCGGGTCGGCGCCGTGGTGCAGGCGAATGTACGCCTCAATGGCGCCCGTCATGGAAGGAGCGTTTGGCTGGGGCGCTTCAATGTCCAGCTCCAGCCCGGCCTCCAGTACCGCTTTGGCCGTAGTAGGACCAAAGGCGGCGATGCGCGTACCGTTCTGCTCAAAATCAGGGAAGTTGATAAACAGAGAACTAATACCCGACGGGCTAAAGAAAGCAATGCAGTCGTACTTTACATCCGAAAGATCGGACAGGTCGCTGGCGACGGTACGATAGATAACCGCTTCTGTGAATTTGAAGCCATTGGCCCGCATAAATTCCGGAATGTCGTCCTTCCGGATGTCGGAGCAGGGATACAGGAATTTCTCGCCCTTGTGTTTCTTGATAACGTCGAAGAGGTCGGCGGCTGTGCGCTGGCCAACGAACAGCTTACGCTTGCGCAGCACGATGTACTTCTGCAGGTAGTTGGCCGTTTGCTCGGAGATGCAGAAATACTTCATCTCAGCAGGCATCTCAATCTTAGCTTCCTGGCAAATCCGGAAGAAATGGTCAACGGCATTACGGCTTGTAAAAATGATGGCCGTGTGCTCTTGGATGTTGACTTTTTCTTTCCGGAAGTCCTTATAGGAAACCGGCTGAACCTCAATAAACTCCCGAAAATCTACTTTGATACCGTATTTCTCGGCAATAGAGAAATACGGGGAAACGTCGTTCGCGGGCTTTGGCTGGGTGACAAGTATGCTGGAGATGCGCTTGGCATGACGGCCCGTCCCCGGTTTGTCTTTGCTCTCGGCCATAAGGTAGGGAAAAGGTAAATCTAAGGCGATAAGGGGGCGTTGCGGGCAAAGCCGGTGCAGGCCGGCAAAAGGTACTTCAGTAGGTAAAAACGATCAGCTTAAGCAGAATGATCAAAGGAATCACTTCTGTGGCGCAAAGGTACGAAAACAAATGCAGATTCAGCAGCGAAGTCTTATGATGAAGTGTGCGCGCCACGCGTATCACCGTACCAACCAACAGCAAGGAAACCACCCCGTTGGATACCCACAGCACAGTTTCGGGTAGGCGCTGGTTTAGCCCCAGGTAGAGCAACATGACAACGGGCAGGAACAGCCCCATAAATAGTATGGTGCGGATAAACTCGCGGTACTGAATGGTGACCAGTTCTGTCACATCAAAAATGTACCCCAGCAATTCCAGAAACAGATATTTCCCTAGCACAAAGCCGGCAACCAAGGCCGTGTAGAGGAGTACGCGTACTACAATTGCCGATTCGGCTACGTCGAATAACTGACGCAGTATGACAATGCTTTGAATGTTGGTGTGGATAGCTACCAACAGCAGCGCGAAGGACAAGGCAAAGAGCAGCACCAGCCCCAAGTTCAACCAGGTCAGAGTGGGTTTGACGAGAAAGTCCTGCTCGGTAGCTCCTTTCCCCCAGAGGCCTTCCAACTGATAAATGCGGGCAAAACCGGGCTGATAGGAAGCTCGCAGGCTTCCATAACACAGCCCAATGAACAGCAGGAATCCGACAAAAACGTTCTGGCCCTGGTGCCCGCGCGGGCGGGGCGCCGCTGCCACTGTTTGCGGGCTGACCTTTCCAGCCTGAGTCGGGGTAGCCGGCACGGCATTCACGAAGGACGACAGATTAGGCGGCCCATCTGGCTGCCAGACGCAGAGCAGATGCGGACCGGCTACGCTTCCTTGGGGCAGCAGTTTGGCCAGATCAACGGTGTAGGAAGCGGGGCTGTGCGCGGTAAACACTAGCCGGTTGTCCAGGAACAAGCTGAGGTTGGTGCGGGCCGTGAACGTGATGGGCAGGGCCTTCCCAGGCCGGATAGACAGCCACTGGTAGTAGGCCCGGGTGGGGGCGTGATAATCGGAGAGGTAGAGCACCAAACGGTTGCGGACCTCGTCATGAATCAGCCAGTCTTGTGTGAGGCCGGCCCGAGGAGCCGGGGGTAAAGGCCGGTACTCGGCTGCCTTCGGCAGCCGCGGCAGCCCGCTTAGGCCTATTACCCAAAGCAACACCAAGACCAGTTGAAAACGGCTGCTAGGCACGGAAAAGCGCAGGGCTAATTGGAGGCTACCCGCTGGCGCTCGGCCCGGCTGTGGTACACTCCCAGAAACACACTCAGCACCAGAGAAAACGCCACTAGTGCGCAGATAAGCAGCGTGTTGCCCAGGTATGCGAAATTGATAACGAACAGGATAACGACCACGTTAAGCAGACCCAGCAAAATTACCGTGCTGATTTGCTGGAAGCCCATGGCTAGGATGCGGTGATGCACATGGTTTTTGTCCGGCGAAAAGGGTGAGCGGCCTGCCATCATACGAACGATGAATACCCGCAGCGTGTCGAACAGTGGTACAAACAGAATACCGGCGGCTACGGATGGAGCGGAGGACGCGAACGGCTGTCCCACTTTCAGCCCCATTTCAATGAACTGAATAGTCAGGATGGATACAATAAAGCCGCACACCAAGGAGCCTGTGTCGCCCATGAAAATGGTGGCTTTATGAAAGTTATAGCGCAGGAACCCCAGGATGCCGCCTATCACACAAACTGACACAAACACATAGTTGCCGAATTGGTCGCCGCCGTACTGGTAGAAATAGTAGCCGAAGGTGCTGACGATAATCAGGACAATGGAGCCGGCTAGTCCATCCAGGCCGTCGATGAGGTTTATGGCGTTGGTGATGCCGACAATGGCAAAAAAAGTGAAGGCATAGCTAATCCCGATGGGTAGCACCCCTATCCCCAGAATACCCTGAAAGCTGGTAATACGCACGTCCGCCATAATCATGACGATGCCCGTGGCCAAAAGCTGCCCAATAAATTTCTTGGATACCGAGATGCTGACCAAGTCGTCTTTCAGCCCTACGAAAAACAGCACAATGCAACCGGCCAGAAGCTGCTGCACCCCATTATTGAGGGGGGCGAAAATGGTAAGCGCCGACATAAACCCGGCAAATACTGCTACCCCACCCAACCGCGGAGTCAGCGACTCGTGCACGGTTCGTACGTTGGGCGTATCGAGCATGTTTTTCAGGTGGGCAATGTAGATAATGGACGGAACGGCGAACAAGGCCACCAGAAACGCCCACAGGGACGACAAGCCCAACTGAATTCCGAGTGCATTCATTGCAGATTGACTCTTACGGTAAAGTAGTCCTGAACCAGGACCAGAAATGGAAATGCAAAGGTACGCTTAACTATGCAGCACACCCGGCCGCTGGAGCAGCGCAATAGGTGTCAGGTTATCAGTGGTAATGGCGTCGGGTACGAAAATGAATTTTTTGTCGAGGATTTTGTCCCCGACGTAGTAGCTCACCCAGTACTGATTGTTGAGGTGAAACAAGGCCGGATCAATGGGCTCAATGACCACTGCCGCGCGTGGCTCCACCTCCAGCATTACGTGGCGGAGAGTAGAGGTGCGAATGGCCTCTCCTTCCGGGCTGGTGCCGTACCCGTTGGAGCTGACAATGACGTTCTGCAGCGCGAAATCGTTGTGGTTGAGCAGATATACCTGCCAGCCTAACGCACTTTCAGTTGAGCCGCCCGCTACCTCATCTGGCACTACGGCAACCGACACTCCCTCAACGGGGTCGAAAACGATGTCTTTTCTCATAAATCAGCTATTGGCGTACAGCTCGGCTTCCAGCAGGCGGGCCAGATGGGGTAGTAAACGGTCCTGCACTTCCGTGACGGCAACCGCCCGACCCAATTCCTGTGCCAGAGAGGTTACGGCTTTATCCGTGATGCCGCAGGGAACAATGTGACCGAAGTACGAAAGGTTAGTGGTAACGTTGAGGGCAAAGCCGTGCATGGTCACCCAGCGGCTGCATTTCACGCCCAGAGCGCAAATTTTTCGAGGGTTGAGGGCTCCTTCTTCAAAGTCAATCCAGACGCCGGTAAGCCCGGCAATACGGCCGGCGCGCACTCCGTACTCGGCCAGCGTAAGGATGACGGCTTCTTCCAGCACACGCAGGTAGCGGTGAATATCGGTAAAGAAGTTATCGAGGTCGAGAATGGGGTAGCCTACCAGCTGGCCGGGGCCATGATAGGTGATGTCGCCGCCGCGGTTGATGCGGTGGAAGGTAGCCGCGTGAGCGGCCAAGCCCGCCTCATCGAGGAGCAGGTGCTCAGGTTTGCCGCTCTTGCCCAGGGTATATACATGCGGATGCTCGCAGAGCAGCAAGTAGTTGGGGGTAGGCTGCGGAGCTTGGCCCGCCTCCAGAGCCTGGCGGTTGAGCGCCTTACGATTCAGGGTTTCGGCCAGCAGCTGTTCCTGCAACGCCCAGGTTGGCTCGTACTCTACCATACCCAAGCGCCGCACCTCAATCCGGCGGTTTTGGCTGGCAGCTGCAGAAACGTTTTCTGTGGAAGCCGGGGTAGCACCCGTAGGCTCCGGGCCAGCGCAAGCAGAGTAGATAGTCATAGCGTAGAGCAGAAAAGAGCAGGAACCTGGCGGCCATCGGCTGATTGGCTCCGATAAACACCGGAACCTTCTGGCCAAGTCTTTACCAGTTCAGGCAAGCCTCTCGCAACTGGTGAAATACTCACCAGCAGCAAGATTGCCAGCTCGGCTGAAACCGTGCAAAGGTACTAGATTTAGTCCCAAGCTGGACTATCTATTCCTGCTGCTGCTTTCCCCACCTACTCTCTGCCAGATGCTGATTGCCTCTCACCAACTTGGCCACGAGGGCGAAGAAGCCGCCCTTGACTATTTGCTCGCGCAGGGCTACCAACTAGTACGGCGCAACTACCGCCACCGCCGCGCCGAGGTAGACCTGATTGTGCAGCTGGGTCAACAGCTGCTGGTTTTTGTGGAAGTCAAAACCCGCTCCTCTGCGCAGTACGGCTACCCCGAAGAGTTTGTCACGGAGCGGAAACGACAGCTGCTGCGGCTGGCGGCCCAGCAGCTACAGGAGGAATTAGCCTGGACCGGCGACATTCGCTTCGACATTGTGGCCCTACTGCCAGCCGCCGGCGGTTTGCGCGTGGAGCATTTCGAAGACGCTTTTTACTAAGCGGTATAGAGAACAGGTGCGTTGGACGTTCGGCCGGTGCCATCAGGGCACTCTGAACGGCCAACGCACCTGTTCTCTGTTTCACTTTCATCGCAGGCCGGGGCGGGCGGTGTCGGGTTTGCCGCGGTTGTCGAATTTGTCTTTCTCGAAAATGGCGACACCGTTGCGGTTGTATTCCTTTATCAGCACAGGCTCAGCCACTTCCGGCTCGTAACCAGATTCGCCGTACTCATACTCGTAGCGGAGGCGGTTGCGGGTATTACGGAAACCCCAGTAGCGGCTCCAGGTGCCTACCCGCCGGCCGTTCTCAAACTGTCCTACCCACTCTAGTTGCCCGTTCTCGTTGTAGCGAACGTAGTCGCCCTCCAGTTTGCCGTTCACGTAGGGAATCACTTCCTTCACCTGCTTCTGAGCCGCATCGTAATAAGTAACGTTGGCGTCGCGCGGGAAACCCATTTCGTAGTGGGTTTTACTGAGCAGGATGTTGTCGCGGGTAAATTTTTCCCAGCGCAGGTGGCGGGTACCCATGGCATAAAAGCCGGTTTCTACCACTTTGCCGCCCTGCATTTTCTTGTATGGCCCGTGCAGCACCTTCACCTGGGTTCCATCTATTTCCCCCGGAGCAGCCTTAAAGATGCGGCGCTTTTTGGGGTCGAAAATATAGCGGGCCGGGGCGTACTGATTCGGTTGCTGGAAGGTGCGGAGGTAGTAAAACGTTTCGATTACCTGGTTTTTCCCTTTCGGACCTGACTTTACATACGCCTTCTTGATTCGCTCCCCCAAAAAGATGTTTTTCTTTTTGCGTGGTTTCCGCTGAGCAGCCTTTTCCTTCTCTTTGGCAGCGCGCTCCTGCTCCTTGGTCATGGCTACCCGCTTGGCGTCAAGGGAGGGCGCCGCGGTAGTATCACGGGCAGTGGTTAGGCTGTCGGCAGCGGCCAGCTGCCCGACCAGTTCCGGACGGCTATTGAAGGAAACGGTTTTCTTGGAACAAGCTCCCGTGGCCAGCAAAGCCAGCAGCAGGCACGAACGAAACAAGCGCATTGGAGTAGTGGGCAGGATTCGCAGCATCGAACGTAAAGATACAGGGATTTGGTGCCCACAGGGGTGGGTGCCGGAACAGTGGAGGGATGTCCGGTAAAGCTTCTGCCCCTACCCCACCGCAACTACAAAACCCCGGCAGCGGAAGCCACCGGGGTTTTATACTACTTATAACTCTTTAGACTTTCTAAGACTATTCAGCAGCCAGCAAATCGGCGCTGCGCTTCACGAAGGCGGTTAGCGCTTCGCCTTTCAGCATGCCCTGGGCCAGTAGTGCCAGGTCGAAGGCCTGCCGGGCCAGCCTGGAGCCGGCTTCGCCCTCGGCCTGCAGCACGCGCTGAGCTACCGGGTGGTTGGCATTCACGCTTACCGTGTAGGAGTCGGGCAGGGAACCGAACATCTGCATGCCGCCTCCGCCGCCTACCCGCTGCATGTCCTTCATGCGGCGCATAAACTCAGGCAGGGTAATAATAACCGGCGCGTCCTGGGACGACAGGGCTTCTACCTGCACGTGCATGTGCTCGTTGCTGATGGCCTGTTTGAACACATCCTGGAGGCGGGTTTTGTCGTCGTCGCTGAGCACGCTTTCCGTGCTTTCCTCCTTCTCAATCAGCTTGCTGACGGTGTCGGCATCTACGCGCTTGAAAGTGGTTTTCTCCAGCTTCTGCTCCAACTGACCGATGAAGTGGGGGTCAAGCACGGCATCGAGCTTCAGTACATCGTAGCCCCGCTCCGTGGCGGCCTGTACATAGGCGTGCTGGGCCTCGGCATCGGTGGTGTAGAGTACCACGGTCTGCTCGTGCTTGTCCTTCTGGTTGGCCTGAATAAACTCCTGGTACTCGCTCAGGGTGAAATATTTACCCGCCGTATTCTGTACCAGCGCAAAGTCCTTGGCCTTGTCATAGAACTTCTCGTCGGAGAGCATGCCATACTTCACGAACAGGCCAATATCTGACCATTTCTCCTCGAAGCCCGCGCGGTCTTTGCGGTACAGCTCGGCCAGTTTGTCGGCTACCTTCTTGGTGACGTAGGTGTTTATTTTGCGCACGTTGGCGTCGGCCTGCAGGAAGCTGCGCGACACGTTCAGCGGGATGTCGGGCGAGTCGATGACGCCGTGCAGCAGCATCAGGAACTCGGGCACCACGTCCTTCACCTCATCGGTAATGAACACCTGACGCGAGTAGAGCTGAATTTTGTTGCGCTGGAGCTGCAGCTCGTCCTTCACCTTCGGGAAGTACAGGATACCCGTCAGGTTGAAGGGGTAGTCTACGTTGAGGTGAATCCAGAACAGGGGAGGCTCCGAGAAGGGATACAGCTCCTGGTAGAACTTGGTGTAGTCCTCATCGGTCAGCTCCGAGGGCTGCTTGGTCCAGATAGGCGCTGTTTGGTTGATAACCTCGCCCTCGAACTCAATTTCAACCGGCAGGAACTTGCAGTATTTGTTGAGAATACCCTTCAGACGCGCCGCCTCCAGAAACTCGTCCGAGTCTTCGGCTACGTGCAGCACTACATCGGTGCCACGCTCGGCCTTCTCGGTGGTTTCCAGGCTGAACTCGGTGCTACCGTCGCACACCCAGTGGGCGCCCTCGGTGCCTTCCTTATAGCTCCTGGAGAAGATTTCTACCTCCTTGGCCACCATGAAAGCCGAGTAGAAGCCCAGGCCGAACTGCCCGATAATCTGGTCTTTAGCGGCGGCATCCTTCTCCTTATACTTCTCCACAAACTCGGTGGCACCGGAGAAGGCAATCTGGTTGATGTACTTCTTGATTTCCTCGGCCGTCATGCCCAGGCCCCGGTCGGAAATGGTGATGGTGCGGGCTTCCTTGTCCACGCTCACTTTCACCTTCAGCTCCCCCAGCTCGCCTTTGAACTCGCCCAGCTGGCCCAGGCTCTTCAGCTTCTGGGTGGCATCCACGGCGTTGCTTACCAGCTCGCGCAGGAAGATTTCGTGGTCGGAGTACAGAAACTTCTTGATGATGGGGAAGATATTCTCGGTATGAATCGAGATGCTACCTTTCTCTTGCATAACAGGGTAGGAAAGTTGAGTGAAACCGAAAACTATGACGATCTGCCAGCCCCAGGACCGGCGCATCATCGGGTTTTACTCTTTTCAAACCTTATTCCACCCTACCGGCTGCTGTCAGCTTGACAGAGCACCTGCTCTGGCCAACAAAGGCCTTATCCGCTTTGCAGCGCCCACCGGGCTACCCTCCTACCGACAGCGGCGCCGGCCGAACGGCGGACTGCTGCAGCCAATCCAGCGCGGTTTCGGCATCGTCAAACACCTGAATATCAAAGGGTGGCCGCCGCAGGCTGCTTTCCAGCAATATCTGGTGCTGCATGTATGAAGTCAGGACCAGGGCCACTTGCTGCACCGTTAGCGCCGGCAAAGCCAGTAACAGGTTGGTTTCCAGCAGGTACGCATCCAGGGCCGAGAGTTCCGGCATGCCATCCAGATTCAGCAGGACCCGTTGGGCGCGCTGGCGTTGCACCAGCTGCAAAGCTTCCAGCAGACAGTCCTTGGCTTGGTGCATCGGTGACAGAGCCAGCCACTGCAGTTGGAGCAGGCCGTTGGCCGGGTCATATATAATTTGAAAACAGTCGTTCCTACGCCGCATCTCAGCCATCATAGTCATAATACCCCACGCACCTAGCTGCCACTCGAGCAGATTATAAGCCAATAGTACAACCGCCAGCAGGGGCCGATGGGGGAAAATCGTTCACCCAGGATAAAAACCCGGCTAGTTGTATCTTTTGGCGGACCAATCGTTACCTTCTTCGTTTGCAGCACGAAAGCTCAGCAGCTAGCTTTCATTTTTCTAAGCCAGGGAAGGTCGCCTCACCCCGAGGCCATGGGTAGCGCCCGGGCATCGTTTCAGAACGGCGGCTTGCTTTTAGCCTATTCCGGTAGGCTTGGGTGCGGCCCGCCCCACTTGTCCTGGGCTTTGTTCTGCTCCCACCGGGCTTCCAGCTGCTGAGCCTGCTGATCGGAGCCGGCAAGCCAGTCGAGGGCGGCGGGAATATCTGAGAAAAACTGGATTTCGACCCGGATGTAGCGGCGGCCGTCGGCCAGGATGCTTTCCACTACCAATTGGTTATGCAAGGCAATGGGCTCGATGACAGCCACCGCCTGAATGCCAGCGGCCGCAAACTGTTCCATCCACATTTCACTAAGCCAAGCCTGCTCATCAATTCCTACCGGTGGCATCCGGGAAATATCGGCTAGCCAGCGGGTGATACCGTGGGCAGTAGAGCAGGTCACCAGCTTCTCAAAGGCTGCCCGAAAGTCTTCCCGGACAATAGGCCCCGCCCATTCCCACCGAATGAGTTGGAAATCGGGCTCAATCTGAGCCGCAACGGAATTCAAAGCAAAAAACATAACTAAAGCAGAAAGCCAACCTATTTACCCGGCTAACTTGCGCAAAGGTAGAACTACCGCTTTCCGGATAAAGTTCTATTTAGCTCACTCCCTCTTCTTACTCGACCAACGCCACTATTTCACCCTGTCAGCCTTGGCGCAACTGCCAAGAAACTACCTTCATTAAGGTATACAGATAGTGACCTATACTTATAATAGCCCTTATTTAACGTTAAATCGGGTTTTGTTAGATAAATAAAGGCGCTGAGTCGTCGGAGGCGTTGGGGTAACGAGGTGAGCGGAGGCGACGTACCAACTGGTGCAGCAAACCAAAGGCAAATGATTTCATAACAATTTTCAGCTGAATTTATACCCGCAAATCTATTATTGTATTATTTCTTGGTAATTACCCAAAAATTAATTTTCCATGACGTTATAAGTTTTATGGATGGAAAGCTGTTAAGAATCATTTTTACTTATACATTTGCTGACACCTGATACGTTGTTGCAAATGCATAGGCTTCGCTCCCGTCTGGCTCTGTTGCTGCTCCTGTGCTTTGTGCGGGTGCTGCTGCCTGATGCGTGGGTGCTGGCGTTGCACCAGCACGAGCACACCACAGAGGAGCCGACCCGGGCTACTACGTGGCCTAAAGGCAAAGCGCTACTATCCGCTAAGCATCAGCACTGCGACGCTGATCAGTTTTTTAAATCGTCGTTTGAACCGGCTCCAACAGTAGAGCCAACCGCTCCGGCAGGCCTTGTTTTCTCCTCAGTACAAGCTTGGAGCTGCGTAGCTATCGGGCACCTGCTACCCGTAGTCACGCCAGATCTGCGGGGCCCGCCCGGCGCCTGCTAAACCGCGTGTGCCTCGCAGTAGCGGCCTGGGCTGGCTTGTAGCTGCCAACGCCGTTATTCAGTAGCTCTGGGCTGATTAGGGTTGGATCCTTGCCGAATCTACAACCTTAGGTGCTTCTGCGAGTGGTTTAGTTTCCTTCGGCAGTATCCCTTTTCTTTTATGCTTTTCCGCGCTCCGGGCCGCTCCCGGGGCCGCCTGACTCGGTGGTTGCCGGGGGTGGTGGTGCTGTGCGCACTACCCCTCGGGCAGCTAGCGGCACAGTCGGTGGCTCCTGGTGGATGTGCCCTGCTGCTAAGTGGCCGCGTGCAAGACCATGAGTCGCGCGGGGCCCTGGCCGGGGCTACGGTGGTGGTACTGGAAACCCAGCAGGCCACGCAAACCGAACCCGACGGCCACTACCACCTCGACCTCTGCCCTGGCGTGTACCATGTGCAGGTATCCTTCGTGGGTTTTACTCCCGAAACGGTAGAAGTGCGTGTATCGGGGGCGGTGCTCCGCGACTTCCAGCTACATCCCGATGCTATTGCCCTGAAAGGCGCGGTGGTAGAAGGGCAGCACATGGCCGCCCCTACCCCCCAGGCTACCGGCAACCTGAGCGGGCAGGCCTTGCAGCAGACCCGTGGGCAGGCCTTGGGGGAGGCTTTGCAGAAGATATCGGGCGTAACAGCCATTCAAACCGGTCCGAGCATTTTCAAGCCCATGATTCATGGGCTGCATTCTAACCGCGTGACCATTCTGAACAATGGCGTGCGGCAGGAAGGGCAGCAGTGGGGCCAGGAGCACGGCCCGGAAATAGACCCATTCATTGCCTCTCAGCTTACAGTGGTGAAGGGCGCGGCCAGCGTACGGTATGGCTCTGATGCTATTGGGGGGGTAGTGCTGGTGCAACCCAAAGCTCTCCGCGACTCTGCTGGCACCGGGGCCGAATTGAACCTGGTGGGCATGAGCAACAACGGGCTGGGAGCAGCTTCAGGCACGGTGGAGGGCAACGTTCGGCAGCTACCGGCGCTGAGCTGGCGGGCGCAGGGCACCGTTAAACGAGCTGGCACTATGCGGGCTCCGGGTTATTATCTGCGCAATTCCGGGTTCGAAGAATACGACTTCTCGGCGGCGGTAGGCTGGCGCAAGGCCAACTATGGGCTGGAGGTTTTCTATAGCCAGTTCAACACCAGGCTCGGGATTTTGCCGGCAGCCCATGCCGAAAGCCCGTCGGACTTGTATGCTGCCATTGCCCGGCGCCGCCCCCTGGAAACGTCCGGCTTCAGCTACGCCATCAACCGCGCCTACCAACAAATCAGCCACGATCTGCTGAAGGTCACAGGCTTTGTGCGGACGGGCACTGCCGGTAAGCTGACAGCTACCTTGGGCCAGCAGACCGACTACCGCGACGAGTACGACCTCTACAGCGCCCGCAACGCCGACCGGGCGGCTCGCAACCGCCCGGCCCTCAGCTACTCCAACCGCACTACCACCGGAGAGCTGCTCTGGGAGCACCGCCCGTTGGGAGGATTTACCGGTAGCGTGGGGGTAGCGGGCACCTACCAGTTTAACCGCTACGCCGACGGTACCCGCGGCTTCATTCCGTTCTACAACAACACCATTGCCGGGGCCTTTGCCATTGAGCGCTGGACGCGCAACCGTTGGCAACTGGAAGCTGGCATTAGGGCCGATTACCGCACCCTGGAAACTCGCCGCGGCACTCGCGATACGCTGGGCGTGTACTACGTGGACCGGCGCGAGTTTACCTACCTGACGCCCGCCGCCTCGCTGGGAGCCATCTTCGATGCTACCCCCCACCTCACCCTCAACCTGACCACCAGCCTGACCCAACGCGCCCCAGCCGCGAATGAACGGTTCAGCGACGGCGTGCACAACGCCCAGTACGAGCTGGGCTACGACCTGGTCCCCGGCAACGGCGCTTTGGGACCCGAAACAGCCTACCACACCGGCCTAACAGCTAGCTGGCACGACAATCCGCGCCTGAATGGAGAGCTGACGTTGTACCAGACGACCATTGACGGCTACATCCACCAGCGGCCTATTCTGCCGCCGGTCATCAACATTCGAGGTACACTGGTTAGCTGGCAGTACCAGCGCACGAACGCCGTGCTGCGGGGCCTGGACCTGGGTGCTACCTATCGGTTGGCGCCTCAGTGGCAGGTAGGAGGCAAAGCGTCCATCGTGCGGGGGCGCGATACCCAGGAAGATGAATGGCTCTTTTTTATGCCCGCCGACCGGGCCGAGCTGTCGGTGCGGTATGCGGTGCCCGAGCGGCCGGCCGCGCGCCTGACGGGTAGGTACGTGCAGCTGGGTTCCTACGCCGTCGCCCGCCAAACCCGCGTGCCCGCTGATTATGCTGCCAAAGACTATGCCCTACCGCCCGCGGGCTACGTGCTGCTGGGGCTAGAAGCCGGCGCTACGGTGCATTGGGGGCGGCTGCCACTCACTATCAGCCTCGCGGGCTCCAACCTACTCAACCAACGCTACCGCGACTACCTCAACCGCTACCGCTACTTCGCCGATGAAATGGGCCGCAACGTGACGCTGCGGGTGCAGGTGCCTTTCGAGCTTAGCCGGCGACGCTAAATCCTTTTTTCAATTCACTTCACCCTTTCCTTCTTCCTTCTTATGAACACTCTCCTTTTCCGTCTCTTCCTGCTGGCGCTGCTGGCTTCTACTACCCTGCTTTCTGCCTGTAAGGACGACAAAGAAGACCCCACGCCCGACGAGGACAACGAGCAAATCACGACCTTAATCTATACCCTGACGCCGGCGGGCGGCGGCACGCCCGTGACCGTACAGTACCGCGACCTGGATGGTGATGGTGGCACGGCTCCTACTATTGGCACGCTCACGCTGGCGCCCAACACCACGTACACCGGCACTCTTGAGCTGAAAGACGAAACCAAGACGCCGGCCGAAAATACCACGGCTGAGATTCAGGAGAAGGCCGAAGAACACTTGTTCTTCTATGAGCCCTCGGGCACCAACCTGACCGTAACCCGCACCGACAAGGACAAGAACAATCTGGAAATCGGGCTAACGACGCGGGCCGTAACGGGTGCGGCCAACGCCACCGGCACTACCGGCACGCTCAAAATTACGCTGCGCCACCAGCCAGGCTCCAAGAACGGCACATTTACGCCCGGCAGCACCGATGTGGAAGTGAACTTCCCTACGGTAGTGCGCTAGGCGCCCGGATTCGGAGGGGCTGGCTGCAAACGGCTTCTCCACCCTCTTTTCTCCCGTTTTGGTTGTGGAGAAATTCCAGGAAGACGCCGGCCTTTGGTCGGCGTTTTCTTTATTGATGGGAAAGCCGTGCAGCTTTTCCACCGCTGGCTCCGTTCATTGGCTTCGCGTAATTTACGCTTCTATGTCTCAGCTCTCCTTAACTGCCGGCCTGCTACTGCTTTCCGGGAGTGTACTGGCCCAAACGCCTACCCCTGCCCCTCGTCCTAACCCTATCCGGAGCACGCGAATGAGCATTCCCGTAGCCGGCCGTATTACTGATGCCGCTAGTGGCGAGGCCTTGCCCGGAGCCACCATCATCTTCCCTGACCTGAGGCAGGCCACGGTGACGGGCCCCGATGGTAGCTTTCAGTTTGCCAACCTGCCCCGTGGCCGGTTTCTGATGCAGGTGCGCTTTGTAAGCTACACCACCGTAGTGCGCACCGTGGACACCAGCACCGGTCAGACCCTGGACATAGCCCTCACCCCGGCCGAAACGGAAATCGGGCAGGTAATTGTGACGGGGGTTTCGGCGAGCACCGAAATGCGCCGCTCGCCCGTGCCTACCAACGTGGTGGATCAGACCCGCCTGCGACAGACGGCGGCCACCAACGCCGTGGATGCCATTGCGCACACGCCCGGCCTCAACCAGATTACCACCGGCGCGGCTATCAGCAAGCCCGTTATTCGGGGCCTGAGCTCGAACCGCGTCATCACGCTGAACAACGGGGCCAAGCAGGAAGGCCAGCAGTGGGGCGATGAGCACGGCATCGAGATTGACGAATTCAGCATTGATCGGGCCGAAATCATTAAGGGCCCCGGCTCCCTGCTATATGGCTCTGATGGCTTGGCGGGCGTTATCAATTTCCTACCCCCCGACCCCGTGGACGACGGCCGCATCCTGGGCTCTGTCACGGCGAATTACCAAACCAACAACTACCAGCAGGGCTACTCCCTCTGGAACGCGGGCAACCTGGGCGGCTTCAACTGGCAGGTGCGCGGCTCAGGCAAAGTAGCCGCCGACTACCGCAACCGCTACGATGGCCGCGTGTACAACTCCGGTTTCCGGGAGCTGAACGGCAGCGGCTACGTGGGCCTAAACAAAAGCTGGGGCTACTCTCACCTGACCTTCAACAGCTTCAACCAGATTCTGGGCCTGATTGAGGGCGAGCGGGATTCGCTGTCGGGCCGGTTTCTGAAAACAAACAGCCTGGGCGAGGAGGAAATCGTAACCGGCCGCGGCTTCTCGGGCTACGGGCTGGATGTGCCGCGTCAGCAGATTAACCACCTGCGCATCGGCACCGATAACAACTTCATTCTGGGCCAGCACCGCCTGACCCTGAACGTGGGCTGGCAACAGAACCTGCGCCGGGAGTTCGGCAACCCCGAAGATTACTACGAGAAGTCCCTGTTCTTTCAGCTACGCACCGTTGATTATGCTCTGCGCTGGTTTCTGCCGGAGCTGAACGGCTGGCATACCACGGTGGGCGTGAGCGGCATGCAGCAGCAAAACCGCAACAAGGGCGTCGAGTTCCTGATACCAGAGTACCGCCTGCTCGACGGGGGCCTGTTCGGCGTCACGAAGAAGACCTTCGGCAACCTGGACCTCAGTGGGGGCTTGCGTTACGACCTGCGCCGCATCACGGCCGATGCCCTCTCCCTCAACGAGGACGAGCAACCGGTTCCGGCCGGCGCTGGCGAAGAGAAGTTTCCGTACTTCCGGAGTACGTTCCGCAACGTGAGCGGGAGCGTGGGCGGCTCCTACAGCCTCGGCGAAACGTGGGTATTAAAAGCCAACGCCGCCCGCGGCTTCCGGGCGCCCAACATTGCTGAACTCGGCTCTAATGGCATTCACGAGGGCACTACCCGCTACGAAATCGGGGAGCCGGGCTTAAAGGCTGAAACCAGTTTTCAGCTGGATGGGGGCGTAAGCTTCAACTCCGACCACGTCAGCGTATCGGCCGATGTGTTCCGCAACCGCATCAGCAACTACATCTTCCCCCGGCGCATTTCGGCCGCCGATGGCTCCGACTCGCTGTCGGTGGACGGGGACCGGGTATTCCGCTACGGGCAGGGCGATGCGCGGCTGGCCGGCGGCGAAGTCAGCGTGGACATTCACCCTCACCCGCTGGACTGGCTACACTTTGAGAATACGTTTTCCATGGTGCGGGCCATGGAGTTCGACCAGCCCGCCGGGCAGAAAAACCTACCGTTTATCCCGGCCGACCGGCTGCAGTCGGAGTTGCGGGTAAACTTCCGGAAGGTAGGTAGCTCGCGCCTGCACAACCTGTACGCGCGGGCTACCATGGAGCACAATTTCGAGCAGAACCGCATCTTCTCCGCCTTCGACACCGAAACGCCTACCCCCGGCTACACGCTGTTTAATGCCGGACTCGGTACCGATGTAGTATCAGCGAAGGACCGGACGCTGTTTTCTATCTACCTGGCCGCCAACAACCTGTTTGACGTAGCCTACCAAAACCACCTGAGTCGGCTGAAGTACACGGCCGTCAACTACGCCACCGGCCGGGTGGGCGTGTTTAATATGGGCCGCACGCTGAGCGTGAAGCTGCTGATTCCGCTTTCCTTTAAGTAATTGGGTATCTTTCACGTAGTGGTTCGGGGTGAGCGTCCACCGCGAGCCGCCGCGTTATTCCCTCCGAACCACTGCGTGCAACCCTCATGGCCCACGACCACCACGACCATTCCCACCACCACCATCATGGCCCGCCCGCCGATGGCAACTTCAGCCAGGCCTTCAAGTGGGGTATTGTCCTGAACCTGGTTTTCGTGGCGGGCGAAGCGGCGGGTGGCTTCTGGGCTAACTCCTCGGCCTTGCTTTCCGATGCCGGGCACAACCTGTCGGATGTGCTGAGCCTGGCGCTGGCCTGGGGCGCGGCCCTGCTAGCCCAGCGGCAAGCCGCGGAGCGCTACACCTACGGCTACAAGGGCGCTACCATTCAGGCAGCCTTGTTGAACGCGGCGCTGCTGTACCTGGCCCTGGGCTTCATCCTGTGGGATACCATTGACCACCTGCGCAATCCGGCCCCCGTGAACGGCACGGTGGTAATGGGCTTGGCCGGCCTGGGCATTATAGTAAATGGCTTCACGGCCTGGCTGTTCCGCCACGGCCAGAAGGGTGATGTGAACGTGCGCGGCGCCTACCTGCACATGCTCACCGATATGCTCGTGTCGGTGGGGGTAGTGGTGGGCGGGGCGCTGGTGTATTTCACCGGCTGGCACTGGCTCGACCCGGCCATCAGCTTTGTTATTTTGGCGGTTATAGCCGTTAGCTCCTGGTCGTTGCTGCGCGAAACCGTGCAGCTGGGGCTGCAGGCCGCGCCCGCCGCTATTGAGGTGGCGGCCGTGCGCCGGTTCCTGCTCAGCCGCCCCGGCGTTACGGGCGTGCACGACCTGCACATCTGGCCCCTGAGCACCCAGGACACGGCCCTCACGGCCCACCTGGTGCGCCCCGGCGGCCAGAACGGCAATGTGTTTCTGCGGGAGCTGCAACACGACTTGCTCCACGAGTTCAACATCAGCCACTGCACCGTGCAGCTCGAGGACGACCTGCCCCTGATGGGCGCCCACGGCTGCTGCGACCAGCAGGTGGCGTAGGGAGCGAGGCTTGCCCCCGCCCGCCGGCCTGAGCTGGACTAATGTAATAAGGTTGCGCACACTGCACTGCATGAGGTGACAACCATCCGGCTGGTACCGCCTAATGGCGCGGACGGTGGGCGGGGACAAGCTCCGCGCCCTACTTGGTGCGGCTGGCGGGAACAAGCCCCACTCCCTACGTGATAACCGTAAATCTTCGTAATCTGCGGTTCCCAATTTCCACCGCATGCAAACTGCTACCCCTCCTACCCCACCCAAAGCCGCCGGACTGCTCAGCGCCATTGTGGTAGTAGCCGCCTTAGGCTACTTCGTTGATATCTACGACCTGATTCTGTTCAGTATCGTGCGGGTTGAAAGCCTGAAGGACCTCGGTATTACCGCCGCCGAGGCCGTCACGAACCAGGGCCTCTACCTGATTAATATGCAGATGGGCGGCATGCTGCTGGGCGGTATTCTGTGGGGCATTCTGGGCGATAAGCGGGGTAGGCTGTCGGTGCTGTTCGGCTCCATCCTGATTTACTCCCTGGCGAACCTGGCCAACGGCTTCGTGCAAACCATTGAGCAGTACGCCTGGCTGCGGCTGATTGCCGGCATTGGCCTGGCCGGCGAGCTGGGCGCGGGCATTACGCTGGTCTCCGAAACCCTACCCAAGGAAAAGCGCGGCTACGGCACCATGATTGTAGCCACCGTGGGCGTATCGGGGGCTATGCTGGCCTACTGGGTGGGCGAGAAGCTAGGGTGGCGCAATGCGTATTTTGTAGGCGGCGGCCTGGGGCTGGCCCTGCTGGCCTTGCGGGTGGGCGTGTACGAGTCGGGCATGTTCGAGCAAACCAAGAAAAGCGAAGTGGAGCGGGGCAACTTTCTGGCCTTGTTCACCAACCGGGCCCGGCTCATTCGCTACACCAAGTGCCTGCTCATTGGGGTGCCGCTCTGGTTTGTGGTGGGCATCCTGATTACGCTGGCCCCGGAGTTCAGCCGCGCCCTGGGTATCCAGCCGGCGGCCGGTCAGCAGACTGAAGTTACGGCCGGCCTGGCCGTGTTCTGGTGCTACTTTGGGCTGGTGTTCGGCGATTTTGCCAGTGGCACGCTCAGCCAGCTGCTGCGCAGCCGCAACCGGGCGCTGCAGCTGTTTCTGGCGTTCTGCGGCCTGATGGTGGGCGTGTACCTGTTCGGCGTCCGAGGCAGCTCCACCACCGTGTTTTATGCCATGTGCTTTGTGCTGGGCATTTCGGTAGGTTTCTGGGCGCTGTTCGTTACGGTGGCCGCCGAGCAGTTTGGCACCAACCTGCGGGCCACGGTAGCCACTACGGCTCCTAATTTCGCCCGGGGCTCGGTGGTGCTGCTGGTGCCCCTGTTTCAGGCCTTGCGTGGGCCGTTTGGGCTGGTTGGCAGCGCGGCTATTCTGGGCTTTGTCTCGCTGGCCGTGGCGTTCTGGGCCGTTGCTACCCTGCCGGAAAGCTTCAACAAAGATCTGGATTACGTGGAGCACTAAGCATTGGGCGGCGGCCGGAGGTAGCTTATTACGGAACTGTTGCGTAGAGGAGGAAAGCACACTTTTTTGCTATCATTATTTTTTCCCTTCTCTCCTACCCCTTACCACCTGTTGTATGCCTGCTCAACCAACTCAGAACAAGCCCATGTTCTACCCGCTGCACCACTTTGTGCTGCTGCCCGCGGCGCTGGTACTCACCCTCTACAGCATCCGCCGCTACCTGGCCGTGGCCGGCGACGACTCCGAGGTTTCGCGGCTGTGGTTTACGGTGATGCTGCTGGCTATTGTGGGGTTCGGTACGCTGGTGATGTTGCGCCAGCATTATGCCCTCACGCTGCAGGACCGCCTGATTCGGCTGGAAGTGCGGCAGCGCTACTTTGAGATTACCGGCCAGAGCCTGCGGCCCCTGGAGGCCCAACTGGAACTCAAGCAGCTGCTGGCCCTGCGCTTCGCCGGCGACGATGAGCTGCCGGGCTTGGTGCAGGCGGCCATCCGCGAAAAGCTTTCTTCCAAGGATATTCAGGCCCGGATTCAGGATTTTCACTTCGACCACATGCGCGTTTGAGAAGTAGGTAGGGGTAGCAAAAAACCGTCACCTGGATTTTTTGGCCGACTTTTGTGTTACTCCTTTCCGCCGCCACGCGCACCATTGCCGCCGTGGCGCTTCACCCAGCCCCTACCCCTATGATTCTCTACAACGTCACGACCAGCCTTGATCCGGAAATTGCCGAGCAGTGGGTGGACTACATGCGCGAAACCCACATGCCCGACGTTATGGCGACTGGCTTCTTCCTGAAAAGCCAGCTGTGCCGCCTGCTCAACGAAGAAGACAACGGCATCACCTACGCCGCCCAATACTATTGCGTGAGCCTGGAGCAGCTGGAGGAATACCAGCAGGTAGCCGCCCCCGCCCTGCGCGACGAAATCGAGAAGCACTTCGGTGGCCGCTACGCCTCCTTCCGCACCATGCTGGAAGTGGTAGACTAGCGGTTAAGTGTCATGGCGAGGGCACCGAAGCCATCCGTCCTGACCACCGTGCTACCCCTTGAAATGTGACAAGCCCTTGACGCCTACGCTGGTTTCAAGGGCTTGTCACGTTAGAGAGCTGGTCACGGAAGCGAGGAAGGATGGCGTCGTCGTACCTCCTCGCCATGACACCTCACTCAATCACTCATTTACTTGTTTACCACTTCACACTGATAAGCCAGCAGCTGCTCGGCGGTGAGGTTGCCGTTGTGCCACTCGGGGTCGAGGTTGGCGCCAATTTTCTTATAGAAGCCAATGGCCGGCTCGTTCCACTCCAGCACCTGCCATTTCATGCGGTTGGCGCCGGTGTGGCGGGCTTCGGCTACCACGGCATCAAACAGCCGCTTGCCGATGCCGGTGCCGCGCAGACTTTCGGTTACTACCAGGTCTTCGAGGTAGAGCATGCGGCCTTTCCAGGTAGAATACGCGGTGTAGTAGAGCGCAATGCCGATGATGCGGCCGCCCGGCTGCTCGGCCACGAAAAACTTGAAGATGGGCTCCGGCCCGAAACCGTCGCGCTGCATGTCGGCCAGGGTGTTCGTGACTTCGTGCGGGGCGCGCTCGTACTCGGCCAACTCCTGAATCAGGGCCAGCACCTGGGGCAAATCGGCCTCCTGGCCGCGGCGGATCGTGAGGTTTGACATAAAAGTAAAGGTAGCAGCCGGAAGGCGTTGACAGCGTAGCACGATGCACTACCTATCAGCTTATCAGATTACAACAAACAGCAACGCCCTTCCGCGGGAAGCAGAGGGGCGTTGCACAGGCGTGGTAGCAACCACAACCGAAATTACATAGTCGGCTGCATCTTCTTGATGTCCTCGGTGGCGTTTACCGCGTTGATTTCGCGGGTAGCCTCGTTGGCGGAAGGCGTTTTGCCACCGGTGGTATCGGGAGCGGCCGGAATGGGGGGCAGCGGCTCGGTTGCAATATCTTCATCCGATTTAATATCGGGGTTGCTGCACGAGGTAGCAGAGAGCAGCAGCGAGCCGGCCAGCAGACCGAACAGGAACGTTTTTTTCATATCTGAAAGCAAAAGAACAGAGGCAATTACGGGAGTTGCGGCCGCGAAGATACGGGAAATCAGTTGTGAGTTATCAGTTGCGAGTTGTCAGTATAGTCCTCATTTGCACTAACAACTCCAGACTGGCAACTAACAACTCACAACCGGCAACTCATTTCTTAAATGGCTTTACGTCCATGCTGTGGTAGGCGAAGGCCCAGATGTCGGCCCATTCCTCAATCTGGAGCTTGGTGCTTTTGCCGGCGCCGTGGCCCGCATTCACGTCCACCCGGATAAGTTGGGGGCGGGGGCCCGCGTCGGCGGCCTGCAGGGCGGCGGCAAACTTGAAGGAGTGCGCGGGCACTACCCGGTCGTCGTGGTCGGCGGTGGTAATAAGGGTAGCGGGGTAGCTGGTACCGGGCTTGAGCGTGTGCAGGGGCGAGAAGCGGTACAGGTTCTGGAACTGGTTGTAGTTATCGGAAGTACCGTACTCGGGGGCCCAGTTCCAGCCGATGGTAAACTTCTGGTAGCGCAGCATATCCATCACGCCCACGGCCGGGAAGGCTACGCCACAGAGGTCGGGGCGCTGGGTCATGGTAGCGCCTACCAGCAAACCGCCGTTGGAGCCGCCCGCCATGGCCAGCTTCTCGGTGGTGGTGTAGCCGGTTACTTTCAGGTACTCGGCGGCGGCAATAAAGTCGTCGAACACGTTCTGCTTATTGGGCGTCATGCCGGCCTGGTGCCAGGCCTCGCCATACTCGCCGCCACCCCGCAGGTTCGGAATGGCCAGCACCCCGCCATTCTCCAGCCACAGCATGCGCGCCACCGAGAAGCTGGGCGTGAGCGAAATATTGAACCCTCCGTAGGCGTAGAGGTAGGTAGGGTTCTTTCCGTCCAGCTTGATGCCCTTCTTGTGGGTGATGAACATCGGAATCTTCGTGCCATCCTTGCTGGCGAAGAAGACCTGATTGGTCACATAGTCCTCGGGCTTCACATCCACCTTGGGCGCCCGGAACACGGTGCTGGTGTTGGTAGCCAGGTCGTATTTATAGATGGTGGTGGGGTAGGTAAACGAGGTGAAGGCGTAGTACACCGATTTGGCGGTGCGCTTCCCCCCGAACCCGGCCGCCGTGCCAATTGCCGGCAGCGCCACATCGTGCTTGAACTCGCCCTTCTCGGTGTACACTTTTACCAGGGAGCTGGCGTCCTTGAGGTAGGACGCCACGAGGTAGCCGCCCACCTGGTCCACACCCTCCAGCTTGTTTTCGGTTTCGGGCAGCACCACTTTCCAGTTAGCTTCCTGGGGCTTTTTGGGGTCGATGAGGACCACGCGGTAGCGCGGGGCTTTGTAGTTGGTGCGCACCAGCAGCTGCCCGCCCACGTTGCCCACCACCGAGTTGTTGTACTCGTAGCTGCTGATAAGGGGCGTGAAGGTATTGGCCTGCTTGGGGTCGGTCAGGTCGCGGACGGCGAGGCGGTTGCCGTCGGCTTTGCCATCGGTGAGGTAGAGCACCAGAAACCGCTCGTCCTCGGTGGTGCCCACGGTGCGGAAGCCCAGGGGCATCTTGGGGTTTTCGTACACCAGCTTGTCGGCGCTCTGGGGCTTGCCGAGCTGGTGGTAGTACACCTTATGAAACTCGTTTTTGCCGGAAAGCTGGTTTTGGCCCTTCTTCGGGGCGTCGTAGCGGCTGTAGAAGAAACCATCCTTGTACCAGGCCGCGCCCGACACTTTCACCCAGTTCAACTCATCGGAGAGAGGCTGGCGAGTTTTGAGGTCCAGCACCTTCATCTGCTGCCAGTCGGAGCCGCCACCGGAGGTAGCGTAGGCCAGGTAGCGGTGGTCGTGGGAGAAGTAGGTGCCGGCCAAAGCCGTGGTACCATCCGCGGAAAACTTGTTGGGGTCGAGCAGCACGTCGGGCTGGCCTTCCTGACCGTTTTGCTGCACGTAGAGCACGGCCTGGTTCTGGAGGCCGTCGTTTTTGCTGAAGTAGAGCCGGCCGCCTTCTTCCTCGGGCACCCCAAACCGCTCGTAATTCCAGATAGTGGTGAGCCGCTCCCGGATTTTGTCGCGGAACGGAATCTGGCTCAGATAGCCAAACGTGACTTTATTCTGGGCTTCCAGCCAGGCCTTGGTTTCCGGCGAGTCGAGGTCTTCCAGCCAGCGGTAGGGGTCGGCCACGGTGGTGCCGAAATAATCGTCTTTAACGTTGCCTTTCTTAGACTCGGGGTATTGCACGGCGGAGGAAGATGAAGTAGTAGCCCTTTTAGCGGCGGCAGTTTCTGGCGCCGCAACAGCGCCCGACTGTGACGAGCGGCACGAAGCCAGCACGGCCAAGGCTAGTACGGGAACGAACAGTTTTTGCATGAGCATATGGTAGGAAGGGCCCCAAGATAGCTACCAAGCTCGAAGCAGCCCATGATGTATTAACATCTGAAACTGAAGGACCGTCATGTCGAGCTTGTCGAGACATCTCGTATGCTGATGTTGTAATAGTAGCTCAACGTCAGCACGCGAGATGTCTCGGCAAGCTCGACATGACGGTCTGAGAGGCGAATAGTTAGCACATCTTATTCAGTCGGCTGACATTGCCACTTGAGCCTAACCACTACTTTCCCCTACCTCTTTTTGCTGCCTCAAGGCTAGACTGTGCGCCTCTAAAACCGGCCCACCTTCGGAATCACCTGAATCAGGAAGCGTTTGTTGTCGCCCTCACGGCGGCCACTGTAGCGGCCGGTTCCGTAGAAGCCGCTACCCCCGATAATCAGCTCAATGCTGCGGTCCTGGCTGAAGTTCAAGCCGTTTTGCTTCCAGAGGTTCAGTAGGTTCAGGGCGCGGCGGTAGCTGAGCTGGTAGGTGGTTTGCTCCTCGCGGGCGTTGCGCGGGTCGCCTTGGGGGTAGCGGGCCGCCATGCCTTCCACAATCACGAGGTAGCGCACGGGCTGGTCGGTTTTAATGCTTTTGAGCACGGTGCGCAGGCGGCGGCCGGCTTGTAGCAAAGCCGGTTTGTAGCTGTCCTGAATTTCGTCGCGGCCAGCTTTGAACTGCACCGGCACCAGCAGCTCGTGCCGCTCGTTGGCGGGGTCGTAGCGGAAGTAGCGGCCCTCCAGTTGCTGCAGGGAGTTGCGGATTTTGGTAATCTGCTCCAGCTCGGCGGCTTTTACTTTCAGCTCGCCGTTGGCCTTTTTCAACTCCCCTTCCCGGTCCTTGAACAGCTTGAAGCTGTACACAAACAGCACCAGCATCACCACAAACAAGGACGTCATCAGGTCCACGTAGCTGGGCCAGAAGAAGTCGTTGCTTTGGCGGTTGTTGGAAGTGGAGTTGTTCATTTTTACAAAACTGTCATCCTGAGCGGAGCGAAGGACCTCTCCCGTGAGTAATTACTATTGGTAACGAAACGCAAGAGGTTCTTCGCTCCGCTCAGGATGACAAACGGGTGATAGTTACTGCGGCCGCACTCCCCCAAAGAGCTTATCCATAAACCGCTGGAAACGGTTTTTCGAGGTGGCCTTTACCAGCACCGTGTTCAGGTTGGAAAGCTCACTTAATAGTTTGGCCTGAATCTGCGAGTCCAGCTCAATTTTGCGCAGCAGCTCGCGCTGGGTGGCCGTGACGTCGCGGCTGAGGTCGGCTTGTTGGGTGTTGAGGTTCTGGAAGGGCTCCAACTGTTTCAGCAGCTTGTCGAAGACATTGTCGGCGTTAAGCTTGTCGAAGTATTGCTGCCATTTCTCGTAGGCTAGCTGGGCTTGGCGCTCGTTGTAAGCCAGGCGCTGGTTCATCACGTCGGCGAGGCCTACCCCGGCCTGGTCGATGTGCTGCTCGGCGCGGTCCTTGAGGTTGCGCAGCTCTACCTGGTGCTTCTGGAAGAAGTCGAGCATGAGCTGCACCGAGTTATTGTTGCCCCCGATGTACTGGCCCAGGTCATTGATGCCTTTCTCGAAACCGCGCAGCCGGTCCAGGATGCTGTTCACGCTCTGCGCCGACTGGTAGCCGTTCTGCAGCATCTCGTTCAGCCGCTGCTGGTAGCCGGTGAAGGCCGCAAACATCTCCGCCGACTCGCGCACCTTCTCGAACACCAGAATGTTGGCGGCGGCCATTTTGTCGTAGCCAATGGTATCAAGCCGCTCCAGGAAATCACTCTGCACCCGGATGTTCTGGGTTACCTTGTCCATGAGCGGGTTGAACAGCTCCACCTGGCCCACAAACTGCTGGTTAAACGCATCCAGCACCGATTTCAGGTTGGTGAGCGAGCTGGCCATATCGGCGTGCAGCACCGGTAGCAGGCGGGCCTGCAGGAAGGTATAGTACTGGTTCTGGAGCCGGTCGAGCTGCTGACGGGCCTGGCGCAGCACGCCGTTGCCGAGCAGGGTCAGGAGCAGGCCCACGAAGGAGCCCGTCATGGCAATGAGCACGCCCGTCAGGAAAGGAGTCAGGGCGTTTTCATCGGATACGCCGTTGCGGGCAATCCCCACCAAACCCAGGATTACGCCCAGGAAGGTACCCAGCAGCCCCAGGTACAGGGGCGTAGCCACGGTGGCCTGCACCTCGTTGTCCAGTACCTCGCTCTGCCGCTCCGATATGTCTTTCAAAATGCCAAAATCGGCCGCCGCGCCTTTATTGTGGCGCAGGTAGTCGTTGGTGTCGAGCAAGATTTCCTGAAACTCCGGCGAGGCATTTTCGGCCTTTACCAAGCTGGTAGCAAAGGATTCAGGCGGGGCATCGGCGGCGTATTCGGGCAGGTCGCGGCCATCGGGTAGCACGATGCGGTGCTCCACGCGCAGCGTTTCCTTGGGCGGATACAGGGCCGCCAGCCGCAGCGCGTTGGCCCTGGTGCGCAGAAACGTGCGGATCTGCAGGCCCACCACCACGGCCACTACGGCTACTTCGAGAATGATTTCAAGCATACAATCGTAAATAACGCCATTCTTGCCCTGTCATCCTGACGAAGGAAGGACCTTATTACGGCCGAACGGTCGATGTACGATGCTCGTTCAGCCGTAATAAGGTCCTTCGCTGCGCTCAGGATGACAAAGAGGGTTTACTCAAACCGGATGGCGGCCTTCTGCTCAATCTGCCAGGCGCCGGCTACTTTGCGCAGTACGCCTTCTTCTTCCGTTACGATGCGGGTAACCGGGCCGCTGGGCTGCTGGTACTTGCAGGCTTCGCGCAGGGAATACTGGGCGCTCTGGATGGCATAGGCGTGCACGGCGGGGTTGGCGGTTACGCTGAACGTAGCCAGCTCGGGCCACTGCGGGTCAAGATAGATTTCGTAGATGCTGTCGTGCTGGGGCTCGTCGCTAAAATCGTACTCGCTGAACGCGCCGTTCACGGGCACCTTCACGTAGCGCGTCTGGGGCTGATTGGCAGGGTTTGGCGCGACCGGGGGGGTAGGCAACTGCACGGACGGCACCAAGCTCTCAAACTCCTCCTGGGAAGAAGCGGAAGACGTGTCGGTGGTTGACCGGGGCGGCACCGCCGACATCTCGGCGGGCTGGGCGGGCGCGGCATACACGGCCGCCACAGGCGCGGAAACGGGCGCGACTACCGGCGCCGGAGGTTCGGGGGTTGCCTGGGGGGTAGCGGGCGGAGCTACCGCCGGAGCCGGGTTTGAGGGAACGGCAGGGGTAGCCCGCTCGGGGGCCGCAGCAGAAAGTTGCCCCCGCAGCTTCTGGAGCTCCTCCTCCACCCGCTGCTGTACCAGCTTTTCCACTTGCTGCTGCTGAGCCGGCGTGAGGCGGTCAGCAGCGGCAACTGACGAACCGGCAGTTCGGGCACTCCCACCAGCTGGGGAATTCTGCAGGGCCAGAATTTCGTCGCGGCGCTTGTCGATGCGGGCGCTTAGCTCCTTCTGGAAGGCTCCGATGTTGCGGCGCATCAGGGCATACAGCACGAGGCTCAGCAAGGACAGAATCAGGGCCAGCGGACCGAAAAACTTGTTCATCAGGCTTTCTCCGGCTCCGGTGTTCGTTTGGGTAACGGGGGTAGCAACGCCGGCCTCGTCGAGGCCCGCATCGCCGGGAACGGCGGCCGTAGCCTCGTCGGTGGCAGCGGTGGTATCTACCGTTTCGGGAGGCGCTTCTGCTGCGGCTAGTTCGCCGATAGGCGTACCATTGTCAACGTAGTTTTTCAGGGCCGTTTCCAAGCTCGTCACGCCCTGCAGCCGCGCCGCATTGCCCTTGCGGGCCGGAGACGTGCGCAGTCGGTTGATGATTTCGCGCACCAGAGTTTGCAGGCGGGAATTGTCAGACCCCAGCCCTTTGTACATCCCACCTTTCACTTCCAGCGGCTGATACAGCGCCGAGTACACCCGCTGGTTATCCGATTTGATGCTGTTTTCCAGCGCCTTCAGCGTGCCGCCGCACTGCAGCTGACTTTTCAGCTCCGGGTGGCCGGTATCTTCATACACGAACCGGGCAGTAGCGCACCAAATCTGCACCTTCCGCTCCTCCAGCGTCGGCTGACCGAGGGGAGTTTGGGCAAGGGCGCCCGCCGCCAGAAGCAGCAGGCCGGAGAGTAAAGAGGCGGCGCGACGGGAAAGGGTCATAGGGTGTTGGTTGGAAAGTTCGGACTGAAGCCGGAGCTAAATCTAGTTTCTATTGGGAATAGCAAAACGTACCTGGGTTTTCTGACCGCCATAATCAATGTCATGCCTGATCTGGCGTCCGCGCAGTCGAAGCATCTCTACCGCTGGCTAGCTCTCTGTGAGGACGAAGCGGTAGAGATGCTTCGACTGCGCGGACGCCAGATCAGGCATGACAAAAACTTCTCAGTTTGATTTACGCCTGCAGCTCGCGGCTCAGGTTGTACAGCGCCTGTTTCAACGGCAGGAAGAACAGGGTTTCCGGCAGAGTTTCGTCGGAGGAAAGCTGGCGCTGGAACTGGTGCAGGCCCAGGCTTAGGCTGTCCTCGATTTCACGCTGCAAAATGTCTTTCACGCGCTGACGGTCCACGTCTACACCCACTTCGCGCAAGTACGGCGCTACTTCGTCGCCTTCGAGCACGAGGGTGAGGTAGTTCCGCACGTTTTCCAGCACCTGGTCTTTCAGGGCGGCATCTACCTGGTTCAGTTTCAGGCGCTGCTGGTTGAGCTCGGTGCCTTCCACGGCGCCGCTGTACTTCACCGGCTTAATGCTGTCGTAGTCCGCTGTGTTCGACTTCTCTTCGAAAAGCACACCGCCGTTGGTAGTGGCTTCTTTGGGGTTGTCGGCCAGGATAACGCGGAAGTTGTGGGGCGGCTCGGTGCCAGTTACGGCGTGGAAGATGGCCTTCGTAATCTTCTCAATGGCTACCAGAGAGCTACCACCGGCCAATAAGCGCAGGTAGAGGCTGCCTTTGCCGGAGAAGCAGAGGTAGCGCGGCGTTTTCAGGCCGAGGTGTTTAGTGAGCTGCGCCGTGTGGTAGATGATGCTGGTGTAGTGCAAGTAGAACAGCACCCGCAGCTGCCGGCCCTTGCCGAGGCCAAGTGCCTGGGTAAAGCGCAGCGCATCATCGTATTTGAACAGCAGGCTGGTTACGTCAGCAGACCCAAAGTCGGTGTTGCTGAGGGCAGCGCGCAGGTAGCCTTTGTACTCCTGATTTTGCTCGGAATCGGGCAGGCTTTCCACGTGGCCTACGCCGAGGCGGAGCAAGCCGTTCTGCTTGGGCGCGCCCTGCACGCGGGCGTACCCGTCGCCCCACAGGTCGTCGCCGGCGAAGCGGAATGAGGTGCTGTAGGCCGGCTTCTGGTCGGCAAAGAGCAGCAAGTCAGTGGTACCGCCGCCGATGTCGATGTTCACCACGTTTTCGTCGCGGTTGGGCACTACCTGGTTGGTGGCGGTGAGGTAGTAATACGGCGCTACCGATTCGGTGAGGCAGATGGTGGGGCGGCGGGCCTTGAACACCTGCTGGAACGACTCGTCCCAGACCTGCTGGAACTGGTTGCGCAGGAAGCCATCGAAGCTCAGCGGCGCAAACCACACCACCCGGGTATCCTCCAGAATACCGCCGTGCAGCGCCGCCTTGTGGCGGAGCAGCAGCAGGATTTCCTTGAAGAAGGCCTCAATGCGTGACACGCCCTGCGGATCCAGTTCCGCTGACCATTTCAGGTTGGTAATGAAGCGGTTCTGGGGCAGCTCCGAAGCGTTTTCGGTGTTAATGCTGAAGCCGATGTTGATGTTGCTAAGCACCTTGGCGGGCTCATTGGCAAACGACGTGGTTTCGCAAACGGCCGTCCGGATCGGGAATTCATACACCGAGCCGCCTTCGCCCACAAACGAGGGCACAAACTCGCGGTTCTGGAGCGTAGCAATGTAAGTCCAGATCTGGCCGGCGCCGGTGCGGTAGCGCTGGGCGGCCGAAAGGCCCGCATCGGCCACTGGGGCGTGCAGCCACTCCACTTGCACATCGGCCTCGCCAATGGTCAGGGGGCGGGGGTGCGCGGTCGGTGAATCGGCGTAGGCAATGTGAGTGTTAGTGGTACCAAAATCCACCGCGAAGGTGAAGCGGCGGGTACCGCGGTCCAGCTCACGCCAGCGTGGCACGAACAGGCCCCGGGCCGGCTCGGCCCCAATGGTGGCGGGCGGGCAGGTCAGTTCTACCAGGTCGAAGTGGGTACCCGTTACCTCATAATAGGTGCTACCGGCGGTAGCCATGCTCTTCTGGGTACGCTCGTAGCGGGTGGCCCGGCGGGCGGCGCCCTGCTCCGTAATACGCTCCCCGTTCACGAAGAACTGCAGGTCGTAGCGGCGGCTGAGCATGGTGGGCGAGTTGTCGGCGTCCACCAGCATCACCTTGTAGAGGTCGTTGTACTCGGGCTGGTAGCGCACCTTGTAGAAGGGGAACACGCCCACGCCCACGGTGGCCTTCACAATGCGGCCCTTCTCCAGAATCTCGCGGCCCTGAGCGTCCTTCGGGTTTTGCGGATTGGTGTAGTAGCTGCGCTCAAACGTGATAAAGCGTCCTGCCTGTACCGGCACCCGCAGTTGCACGCGCACGTGGCTGAGGTCGATGGTGAAGGTGAGCAGCTCGGCCAGTTCGTTCTCCGTGAAATACTCGAAGAAGGCTTGCTTCAGCGGCAGCAGGTAGGGGAAACGCGCCCGCCCCTGCCCATCGGCCCCGTACTGGAACGTGACTTTGCCGGTGTGGAAGCGCTGGGTGTTTAGCTCATAAGGTAGTTCTACCAGCGAGTCTTCCAGCAAGTCGCCAACCGTGAGGTAGGGATACTTGAAGCCTTTGCCGGGCAGCACGCGGTTTTCCAGCGCTACCTCATCGTAGTACGGTACCGGGGTGCGGTCGTCCCAAGGCTGGCCGTTGAGGTAATTAGCGCCGGGCATCGTGAGGTTCGGGCGCAACACCAGTGGCCTAGGCCGACCAGCAATGGCCTCCCGAGTGGGCTGAATGAACAGGTCGGAGCTGGTCACGGCCGACTGGTCGGCGCGGCCAGGCAGCGGCACATTCTTCACGCTTACCAGGTTGCCGTGCACATCTACCAACGCGGGGTAGCGGGCAGCAAACTGCTGGGCGCTCCGGTCGCCCTGCATCTGTAGCTGATTGATTTTGCTACGGTCAAGGCCAGCGTACACGCTGCCGGCAAACTCGCGGCGCTGCAGCTGCGGGTAGGCCAGGAACAGCTCGTACACGAACTCGCGGAACTGCGGGTCACGGTCTTCGAGCAGCACGGTTTGCTTGTCGAAGTAGTGGCCGCGGGCCTGGGGGCGCTCCAGGTCCAGGGGCTTCACTTCGGGGCCAGTGAACAGGATGGTCAGCGGCGAGGTACCGCCCAGTAGGCGCGTGCCGCCCGCCAACTCCGGCGACTCATAGTACACCAGGTACATGTCGGTGAAGTCGCGGAACCGCTCGTCCTGCATGTATAACTGCAAGGTTTCGCCCAGCAGGCGCGTGCCCTCCTCTTGCCGCATCCGGCGAATTTCGGCCTCCGCGTTCCAGCGGCGCAGCGTAATTTTGCGGCCAGCCTGGGTGTAGAGATGGTAGTTGTAAAGCAACTCCAATAGGTCCCAGAAGTGGGTCGTCAGCTCGTGGTACACCGAGCCGGGGTTGCGCTGCCCTTCGCGGGCCAGGAAGTCGAAGGCCGTTTCAAACAGGTGCATCCGCGCAAACGGCGTTGGGATGCTCACGGCCAGATTGCGGGACTTCCCCCCTGCCGGGTCCGTCACGGTATTGATTTCGGTGCTCGTTACCGGCGCCGTTTTCTGCCAGCCTTGAACTTGCTGGGAGCCATTATTATGTAAGCGAAGGACTTTGGCCATATGCTGCTGGAATCTATTCTAGAAAGCTAGTTCCCCTTCTCAGTTGAGGAGAGGTTAGGGGTGGTTGACAAGCCTAGGCATTACCACTAGGCCTGTCATGCTGAGCGGAGCCGAAGCATCTCTACTGCTTCGTAAAACGATTAGAGTTACCCTCGGTAGAAATGCTTCGACTTCGCTCAGCATGACGTTCTTTTGAATTGCATACTGGCCTAGCGAAGCAGCTAAACAACATCAGCAACGGAGTCAACCACCCCAGCCACCGCTTTGCGGCAGCGTCCCCTCCTCATCTGAGGAGGGGAGGTTCTGTTCTTACACCACTTTTATCTTCTCCTCAAACGCCTTGTCGGTCACATCATAGAACAGCTCCAGCATCTTGCGGAAGTTGTCGGGTTCCTGGATGGACTTCTCGGTTTTGTTGAGGTTGTCGAGGAGGTAGTTGTGGCTGAGGCCTTTATTGAAGAAGTCGTTCCACTTCTTCTCGACGGGCTTACCGAGGATCATGGCGTTGAAGTCGTCGGTTTGCAGGTCGAAGGGACGGAAAGAGCGACGGTTCTGGGCCAGTTCCTGCAGCCACTGATCTACGCCCGAGTCGGGGCTGTGCAGGAAGTTGTTCAGCTCCCGGAAGATGGGCTCGTTGCGCATGGCGTAGTCCAGCTTCAGGTTGTCGGCGTAGGGCGCTTTGTCGGTGGGCAGGTGCTGCTTGTGGTAGCGCGTGAAGTACAGGAACTGCGTGAGCTGCTTGGCAATGATTTCGCGCGACTCATCGGGCAGGTGGCTGAACTGGATTTCCGGCGCATCGGCCTGTAGGCCATACTCGTGGAAGTGGGGGCCTCCGGTGCGCAGCTCGGTGGGCGAGTAACGCATGAAGTCCACGATGCTCAGGGCGGCCAGCAGCTCAATTACGTGGGCTTTATTTTTCTGCTGGGTGCCGCCGGGCTGGTTTTCGTAGGGCGTATCGGGCGTATCGGCGAGGTAGTACAGTGCGTCGAGGCCCTGGAGGTTGTGCTCGTAGTAGCTGAGCGCCGCCTTGGTTTTCGTCAGGAAGTTGTTGGAGTCGATGACGGCATTGTCTTCGCTTTGGAGAGCGAAGTACGGCATTACCGTCACGGCACCCGTAGGTGCGTCGCGCAGATAGCGGGCGTTGCTGAGGCGGGTGTTGGTATCCTTCAGGTTCTTGAGCATGAGCGGGAAGCCCGCTGCACCCGTACCCCCGAAGATGCTCGACACAAAGAACACCCGGTCGCCATCCTGAAAGTTATCGGCGAAAAACCGCATTTCGGGGCTTTCCACTAGCTTATTCAGCACAATGCTACCCACGTTCGGGGAACCGCGGAAACCAATAGTCAGGGGGCTTTCGAGGTTATCCTGGGTGAAGAGCAAATCTACGAGGCCCTTAGAATCCACCGATAGACCATCGTAGCTCAGGTACTGCCGGAAGCTCTGGTTGATGCCACCGAAGTCGAAAATGAAGGTGTCCTTAACGGAGCCGTTCACATCCTGTGAAATGCCGCTCAGGGTACTGATATCGGTTTTGAAGAAACCTTCTTCGCGGGGGCCGAGGCGCTTGTAAATCTGCTGGTAGCTCTGCAGCAGCTGCACCGTGCGGTTCATGTCGCCGTTGTGCGCGTCGGGGTCAATGATGATGGGTACTACCCGGTCGCAGTTGGGCAGGTCAACGCCCGCGGCCAGCAGCATGGTGAGCGAGCGAATCACGCGGGAGCCCGTGCCGCCAATACCGAATAAAAACAGTTTAGCCATGAAGGAGGAACTTAGGGACTTGGGGCTTAGGGACTTGGTTTTGTATCCTAAGAACTCAGTCGAAAATAACATCAACCCAGCTCCTAAGTCCTCAAGTCCCTACATACCTAGAAAGGTGTCGTGCTGGCGTTGGTGGAGCCTTTGCGCAGAATCAGGGAGAGGATGAAAAACCAGAACAGGCCCAGGATGGCGTTCCAGGTAGCCAGCCAGTAAATGTAGCTGTGGTCGGTAACCTGCTGAGCGTGGGCCTGACTAATGGCCAGACCAAAAGCAATAAGTCCGTTTATAACCAGGAAAATTGCCCAGTGCCGGCCCTTGTTAAAGGTGGCAACGCCCATTGCCCGGTTGATGACATAGTAGAAAATCACGACCAGCGCGAGCGAAATGCCGATGTTCAACAAGCCGATGTTAGGGAATACGACGTCGCGGTACACAGGCGTATCGGCGGGTGGTTGCGGGGCCCCGATAATTTCGTAGAGGAAGCGGAACAGTGCTTTCATGGAAGGACGTTGCGCGAAGCGGCACTTCGCGAAGGGTTGAACGATGGGGGTTGAGCGAAATTGTAGGGGTAGGCGCCCGCCGGCTTTTCGGCGTTGAGGCCGCGCACTGTCATATGGTTGAACGAAAATCGTTCCAACTGGTACAAGCAGCCGCAGCCGTTTCCTGCCAGAAAACAACTGGCGACTTCTTACTCAGCGGGTTGCAGGGTCATCGGCAGCTCAAAAATCGGGCGCTTCTCTCCTTCCTGCTGCTCCAGACCATCCAGCAGGGAGCTTAAGGCGAAGGTTTTGGGCGCGGGAGTGGCGTCGTTCTTGGTGGTCCACTGGGCTACCCAGGCCGGGCGCTGGTCTTGGAGGCGCAGCACGAGGGGGCGGGCCGCTTTGGGCTGCCGGGTCAGGCCTACCTTGGCAAAGTGGGTGAACCTGCTTTCCGGGCCGCTGCTGGCTTTGGTTTGGCTGGTGGCGGCAAATACGTCGAGCAGCTTAGCATCGGTATCTACGCCTTGGAGTTTGAGGTTTTGCTTGAGGTAGGCCACGTCGCGGTACTGGCCAGGCAGGCCGCTTAAGTCGAGGCCCACTACAAACTCTACGGGCTGTTGGGCCGAGGCTTCCGCTACGGATATCACCCGGTAGGTATCGGCAGTGCGCTTGCTGGCCCCGGCGTCGCCGTAGTACCAACTGCCTTTGTTCTGGAACTTGTTGAGCGCCGAATACACCGGCTGCGGATATGTCACTCCAAAGTGGACCTGCTTGGCTGGCTGCTGTTCCAGCAGGGCCGCATCGAACTGCCGCACGGCGCTGGCGGGGCCCACAACCCAGATGTAGTAAGGAATTTCGGTGTCGCAGCAGTTGGTTTTCTTGCCCGCTGCTTTCAGAGCCGGATAATAGGTACCGCGGAAATCCGACGTGTAGCCGTACACCGACACCGCCAAGTCCGACTTCTGGCCGCTGCGGGCCAGGGCGTCGGCAATGTCGGTTTTGATGTAAGGAATGGCCCCGGCGTTTTTCGGGGAGTAGATAAAGTCCGAAATGAGCACGCTCACGGTGCCGGGCCGGTAGTAGTTGGTCATCAGCGTATCGAGCACCGAGGGAATATCGGTGCTCTTGGCGGGCTGCTGAATGCCGTTGCGTACCGTGCCGGAAATGGCCGGGTAGGAATCCTTATAAGGCCGCTCCTTGATGCGGTAAAATGTCTTCTGCCGGGCGGCAGTGCTACGGTTTACCTCCGAAAGAAACTGTGCTACGTGCTGCTGAAACTTGGTATTCTCGCCCCCTACCCCGGTTTTTGGCATGAACCCTTCCATGGAGCCCGATACTTCCAGGAACACGTTCACGGCCTGCAGGGGCTGCGCGTTTGGGCCAGCAGCAGGGGTAGGCGTGCCCTCCGGCGTGCGGGCCGGAACCGCGCCGGGCGCTTCGGTGGGCGTCCCGTCTTGGGGTACTTCAACGGCTCCCTCCTCCGACTTCATATCGGAGCGGGAATAGCAGCCGGGCAACAGAGCCAGGGCAAGGCCCAAAGCGGGCAACAGGCGGGAAAAAGAAGGTAGGTGGCGCATCGGGCTAAAGTAACGACAATCTGCCCTCACCGGATACATTGAGAGGAACGGAGTAGCGGAGTAACTGCGTAATGGCTATAGATTACAGCACGATTACTCCGTTACTCCCTTACTCGTCCTTAGCTGTAGTCGATTTCCGTGTTGTCGCCGATGTTGAGGCTGTGGCGGGTGCCTTTGAACAGGGCGTCGGAGCCGACGATGCAGTCGTGCATGACGGCCGAGCGCAGCTCGGAGTAGGAGCCGATAATGGATTCGCTCAGGATGGTGTTCTTGACGATGGTCCGGTCGCCGATGGCCACGTTGGGCCCAATGATGGAGCCCGAAATCTGACAGTCTTTCCCGATGCTGACGGGCGGGATGATGATGGTATCGGGAAACTCGGGAAACTCGCGGCGCTTCAGGAACTCGGGGCGGTTGAGCAGGCGGGCGTTGGCTTCCAGCAGGCTGTCTTTGCGGCCGCAGTCAAACCAGTTATCCACGGGCGTGGTCACCATCTCGGCCCCGTCCTGAATCATGAGCATGAGGGCGTCGGTGAGCTGAAACTCGCCGTGGGTGCGCTGGTCCTGCTCCACGATGCGCTCCAGGGCCGAGGCCAGCCAGTCGGGGTTGGCGATTTTGTAGAGGCCTACCAGCGCGTAGTTCGACTTCGGGATGCGGGGCTTTTCCACCACTTTGGTTACGCGGCCGTTTGCCCCGGTTTCTACTAGCCCAAACAAGGAGGGCGTCTTTACTTCCTTCACGGCCAGCACGTTGCCGGGCGTGCGCATCATCTCCGGCAGGTCGATGTCCACGATGGTATCGCCGAGCAGGATCAGGATGCCTTCCTGCTCGTAGCGAAACTGCTCGCGGGCCAGCCAGAGGGCGTGGGCAATGCCCTCGCGCGGCTCCTGAATCACGAACGAAACGCGCAGCTGCGGGTACTCGCGGCGCACGTAGCTTTCTACTTTCTCGCCCAGGTAGCCAATGATAAACACAAATTCCTGCACGCCGGCTTCCACCAGCCGATCAATGATGTGACCCAGAATGGTATTGCCGGCCACGGGCACCAGTGTTTTGGGTTGGGTGTGCGTGTGGGGGCGTAAGCGTGAGCCGATGCCGGCTACGGGAATGACTGCTTTCATGCGCAAGGAAAATCGGGGGAGCACCGACGCGCAAAATACGGAATCGTGCCGGAGCACGACCTATCACAACCGCACGGGCTTGAATTCGTACTTTGCTGCGGTGAAATGGTGAAGCAACAAACGCGGTATTTGGTTTCAGGAAATCCGTTTGCCGGGACCAATCCTGCTTTTGTGAATTTCTATTTCATCATAACTCTCCTTCATTTTCACCTCTCCCAACCACTCATGAAACGTTTTCTGCTCTATTTCGCCGGTCTGGTGCTGCTGCTTTCGCAGTCCTCGTGCGGCTATAACTCCATGGTTCAGAAAGACCAGGCTGTAAAAGCCCAGTGGGCCAACGTGCAAAGCGCCTACCAGCGTCGTTCTGATCTGATTCCGAATTTGGTAAACACCGTGAAGGGCGCCGCCAACTTCGAGAAATCGACACTGACGGATGTGGTAAACGCCCGGGCCAAGGCCTCCAGCGTGCAGTTGAATGCCGATCAGCTGACGCCCGAAAACATTCAGCGCTTCCAGGAGGCGCAAAGCCAGCTCAGCAGCGGCCTGGGCCGGTTGCTGGCCGTATCGGAAAACTACCCCGAGCTGAAAGCCAATGCCAATTTCCAGGAGCTGCAGGCCCAGATTGAGGGCACGGAAAACCGTATCAACGTGGAGCGCAACAAGTTCAACACCGTCACGAACGACTACAATGGCTACGTGAAGAGCTTCCCGAACAACCTGTTTGCCGGTATGTTCGGCTTTGCTGAGAAGCCCTACTTCGAGGCCGACGCCGCTTCGCAGAAAGCCCCTACCGTACAGTTTTAAGCTGGTTGGTTGGGGACTTGGGGACTTCGGCACGCGAGAATACTCCGCCATTGCGGCGTTATTTCCTTACGTTTCGCAGTCCCCAAGCCCCTAAAATTCCCCCAAGTCCCCAACAACCACCCATGACCAATCCTCTTACCCCTGAGCAGGAAGCGGCCTTGGTAGCCGCCATCCGGCAAGCCGAGCTGCGCACCTCCGGCGAAATCCGGGTGCACCTGGAAGATACCTGCCCTACCCCCGAGCCGCTCGACCGGGCCGCTCAGGTGTTTGCCGAGCTGGGCATGCACCGCACCGCCCAGCGCAACGGCGTACTGTTTTACCTGGCCTGGCAGAGCCGGCAGTTTGCCGTTATCGGCGACGCGGGCATTAACGCCGCCGTGCCCGACGACTTCTGGGAAACCGCTAAGGAATCGGTGCTGCAGCAGTTTCGGGCCGATAAATATGCCGCCGGGCTGGAGCAGGGCATCCGAATGGTAGGCGAACAGCTCCGCCGCTACTTTCCGTATAACGCGGCCAACGACCAGAACGAGCTCGACGACTCGATTTCGTTTGGCAGCACTCCGCCCCCGTCTCCGCGCGCATGAAGCTGACGCCCTTTTCTGTACCTCTCCCTAGTACCTGGCTCCGGAACGCGCTGCTGGTCTTGCTGCTGGTGCTTACCCAACTAGCGGGCCGGGCCCAGAACGTACCGCCCCGCCCTACCCCTCCCCGCCTCGTGAATGACCTGGCCGGCATGCTGCGCCCCGATGAGGCCGCCCAGCTGGAGCGCAAGCTGGTGGCTTATAACGACTCTACTTCCTCGCAGATTGCGGTAGTAACCGTGCCCAGCCTCGGCGACTACGACATTTTTGATTATGCCCAGCAGCTCTACCAAACCTGGGGCATTGGGCAGAAAAGCAACAACAACGGCATTCTGCTGCTCATTGCCCAGCAGGAACACAAGGCCCGCATTCATACCGGCTACGGGCTGGAGGGGGCCGTGCCCGACGCGCTGGCCAAGCGTATTATTTCTAACACCATTGTTCCGGCTTTTCAGCAGGAGCAGTACTACGCCGGCCTCGACCGCGCTACCGATCAGCTGATTGCCCTGGCCAAAGGCGAATACAAAGCCGACCCCGCCACCCAGCCCCAGGCCCGCCGCCGCTCCAGTGATGACAGCGGCTCGGGCTGGACGTTCTGGCTGATTATTGGGGTGCTGCTGCTGTTTATCCTGCTGCGCAACCGCGGGGGCGGGGGCGGCGGGGGCTACGGCCGGCGCAACCGCGGCTTCGGGGGCACCTTCATCCCGCCCATCATTTTCGGCGACTTCAGCGGCGGCCGCGGCGTGTTTGGCGGTGGCTTCGGGGGTGGTGGTGGCGACAGTGGCGGCTTTGGCGGCTTCGGCGGAGGTAGCTCCGGCGGCGGCGGCGCCTCCGGCGACTGGTAACCGGTACTACAGTCAGGTATTCATAAAAGCAGCCCCCGCACCACTTGGCGCAGGGGCTGCTTTTTTATAGAACTACGCGCCTAAACCTACAGGCCGTTTATAGCCGGTTCAGGATAGATGCTAGATAAAATCTGTTCAGGCCCGAACCCTTAATGGTCGCTCCGCACGCCTGCCTGGATGGCCAGGGGCAGGCGGTTTTCGGCGGGCGGGATGGGGCAAGAATAGAGGGGGCTGTAGGCGCAGAATGGGTTGTAGGCCTGGTTGAAGTCCAGCACGGCGTAGCCACTTTGAATTTGCCCCTGGCGCATATCGAGGTAGCGGCCACCCCCGTAGCTGCCGTGGCCATTGGTGCGGTCGGTGAATGGGATGAACAGATAATCCTGATAACCGGGCTTCTGCTGCAGGTCCAGGCTTTGGTACACGTTCAGCCGGAGGGCTTTGCCTTCCAGCGTGAAGTGCAGCTCTCCGTATTTTTGGTACAGCGGGCGGCGGGTGGTGCTGGTGGGCATGGCAAAGGGCGCCTGCGACGAGTCGCGCAGGAAGCGGGCCACCACGCAGGCGCCGTAGTTGGTGGGAAAGAAATCGAGCCCCGTGAATTTCTCCCGCGCCTCGGGCGGCAGCGGCGACTCCTGCGGGTTGCGGTACTCCGCGTTCAGGGTCTGTTGAAATTTAGCTACAGCCTCGGCGTGCTCCGTGGGGGTAGGGCGCGGGATTTGGGCCACCACCGCCCCTGAACAGAGAAGCGTAAACGCCAGCAGAAAGCAGGAATAAAGTTGATTCATGCCTGCAAAGTAAGCGCCCAGGCCCTCACTTTCTATCGGTTTCTGCTCAGTTGCTCAGCTACTCCGTTACCTGCTTATACACGGGCAACTCGTAAAACGGGCGCAGGAGCTGCACTACGTCCAGGGCGTCGGCCAGGGCTTGGTGGGCCACGGTATCGTCCTCGAAGCCGGCGCGGGCCTTGCAGGTTTGCATGGTGGGCAGGCGGGTGTCTTTGCGCCAGTTGAGGTAGAAAGCCGCCGGATCGAGCATGGCGGGCTCGGCGCGCACCAGGGTGCCGTAGCCGGGCAGCTCGCGCAGAAACCCCAGGTCGAAGGAGGCAATGTTTTTGCCAGCCATGGTCACGGTTACGCAGTTCTGCTTATCGGTTTTGAAGCCCTGGGCCAGCAGAAACTCGCGCAACTGGGGCAGCAGTTCCTCGGGGGTGCACAGCTCAGGGTTGGGCTCCTTGCGGGCTAGCTCTTCCAGCAGCCGGGCATTGAGGGCCAGCGCCCCGGCCGTACCCACGTACTCGGGGTGGCGCACCACGCGCCGGAAGGTTGGCAGCTCGGGCAGGGGTAGCAGCTTCTTGGTGTCTTCTACCACGGCGGCTAGCTCCAGAATCTGGTGGCGCTGGGGCTTGCCGCCGGAGGTTTCAAGGTCGAGGGAGAGGTAGCGCATAGGGTTCTGCTGTACGCGGACGGGCGCCGGGGCGTTGGTTTCCGGCCCTTCCCACCGGCGCACCATATTTCGGTGGCGGAGTAGTATATCCGGTTGGCAATCCTAGCTTTATGTCCCAGCGGTGCCCCTTCGCGTGCGGCCTAAGGCGCCGTGTGGGGGTAGGCGGCCGTTTAGGTGCGCGGGGGTTTATCCTGATGGCCGCCCCATCGCCCCCCCCCCCGGATGAGGGTAGCCGGCCTGCCGCGCCGGGCTTTACTTTATTTCTATCTTTCTTACGATGAGCTTCTTCCATGCTGTTACCGGGCTTGCCTTGCTGGTGGGCCTGCTTTCCCGTAGCCAGTGGGTGGCCGCCCAAAGCCCCGGCGCGGCGGCGCCTGCCCCGGCCGCGGCGTGGGCCCAGCAGCAGTACAGCCAGGCGCTGCGGGTGCACCCACTGCTCTACAGCGGGCCGGAGTACCTGGACTATGCCCGGCGGTACAGCACGCGGGTGGGCCACCAGTTTTTTCTTTCCCCGGAAAAGCAGCCGGGCAGCGTACTCTACAACCACCACCACTTCGAGGGCTTGCAGCTGGCCTACGACATTGTGCTCGACCAGCTGGTGCTGCAGCATGCCACCAGCCCCCTCAGCCTGCGCCTCATCAACGAAAACGTGGAGTCTTTCACCCTGGCGGGCCATCGGTTTATCCGGCTGGTACCCGACAGCGCCGCGGCCGGCACCCTCAGCACCGGCTACTACGAGGTGCTGGTGGAAGGGCCCGTGCAGCTGCTGGCCCGGCGCGTGAAGCAAATGCAGAAGAAGCTAAACCAGGACAAAGCCTACACCCAATTCTTCTCGATGGACAAGCTCTTTATCCGAAAAGCGGGGGTGTATTATCCGGTCAGCAAGAAAAGCTCCGTTACCCGTCTGTTTGCTGACCGCAGCAAGGAAGTACAGCGGTATGTGCAGGAGCACAAGCTGCGCTTCCGTAAAGCGCGCCGCGAGGCCGACATCGTGGAGCTGACCCGCTACTATGGCAGCCTGGGGCCGCACTGATACCGCCCATTCCTGCCTACCCCCTATCGTTACGCCTACGTTTGCTGCCGCGCCTGTGGTTTCCTATGAAGCACCTCTACTACCTGAGCATCTGGCTACTACTAAACTTGTTGCACCTGCCGGCCGGGCAGGCCCAGCAGCCTGAAAAAACGGTCAGCGGCGCGTTCAACCGGGTGCCGTTCGAGCAGTTTGCCGCCCAGCTTGAAGCCCAGACCGACTACCGCTTTTACTTTGACCCCGCGGCGGTGGACAGCCTGTTTATTACGCTGCAGGTGCAGGACGCGCCCGTACGCTCCGTGCTGGAGCGCGCCCTGCCCAACACGGCCTTTTACTTTGCCATAGACGACGAGCGGCGCGTGATTATCACCACCGGCGCGCCCCTCGAAACCACCCTGCCCCCCGGCTTCCTGCACCCGGGGGTAGGCACTACCCCCGCCACGGCCCTCAACCCCGCCGACGAAGCCCCCCCCGCCAGTGCCCCCGGCCGCTCGCGCTACGTGCGCGAGGCCGAGTACCGCGTACATGAAATTGGCACGGGCAGCGCGGGCAGCGCGGGCAGCGGCAAAGCTACCCTGGCCGGCCACGTCCGGGAGCTGAAATCGGGCGAGCCGGTGATTGGGGCTACCGTGTTCGTGGAGGCCCTGGCGGCGGGCGCTACTACCGACCAGTTTGGCTACTACTCCCTTACCCTGCCCGTGGGCCGCCACGACCTGCGCATCCGGGGCATCGGCCTCAAAAATACCCGGCGCCAAATAGTGCTTCGCTCCGATGGCAAGCTGGAGATTGAGGTGGAGGAAGACATTACCCCGCTCAAGGAGGTAGTAATTGAGGCGGAGAAAGACAAAAACGTATCGGGCATGCAGATGGGGCTGGAAAAGCTCGACATCAAAACCCTGCGCCAGGTGCCCACGGCCTTCGGCGAAACCGATATTCTGCGGGTGGTGCTCACGCTGCCGGGCGTGAAATCGGTGGGGGAAGGCAGCACGGGCCTGAACGTGCGCGGCGGCGCCACCGACCAGAACCTGATTCTGTTCAACGGCACCACCATTTACAACCCTTCCCATCTGTTCGGCTTCTTTTCGGCCTTCAACCCCGATGTGCTGCAAACCGTGGAGCTTTACAAAAGCGCCATTCCGGCTAAGTACGGCGGGCGGCTCTCGTCGGTGCTGGAAATCAAAACGCGCGAGGGCAATAAAAAGAAGTTTTCGGGCTCCGGCGGCATCGGGCCGCTGACCAGCCGCCTGACCCTGGAAGGGCCTCTGGTGAAGGATAAAAGCGCCTTTATCCTGAGCGGCCGCGCCAGCTACTCCGACTGGATTCTGCGCCGGCTCTCCAATGCCTCGTTCCGGCAAAGCTCGGCCGCCTTCTCTGACCTCAGCGCCCACGTCAGCCACCAGCTGAATGAGAAGAACACGCTCTACGCCACCGGCTACCTGAGCACCGACCGGTTCCGGCTGGCCGGCGACACGGCTTACCACTACCGCAACCAAACCGCCAGCCTGAAGTGGCAGCACAACTTCAGCAACCAGCTCTACGGCGTCCTGACGGGAGCTTACAGCCGCTACGCCTACACCATTGGCAGCGACGAAAACCCCGTGACGGCCTCGGAGCTGCAGTACGGCATCCGGCAAACCAGCCTGCAGGCCGATTTCAGCTACTTCCCCAACGCGCGCCACACCCTCGAGTTCGGGGCCAGCTCCTTGCTTTACCACGTAGCGCCGGGCAGCCTTACGCCCAGCGGCGCGGCTTCTCTGGTTAGTCCCAACGTACTGGAGCGGGAGCAGGCCCTGGAAAGCGCCGTGTACCTCTCTGACCGCATTGACCTGAGCCCGCGGCTTTCCGTGTCGGTGGGGCTGCGCTACTCTCTGTTTAATGCCCTGGGGCCGCGCGACGTGTACCGCTACGCCCCCGGCCTGCCGCGCACCGAAGCCACCCTGACGGATACCGTGCGCTACAAATCCGGCCGGGTGCTGGCTACCTACCACGGACCCGAGTACCGGCTTTCGGCGCGGTTTGTCCTTACCGATAACTCCTCGGTGAAGGCCAGCTACAACCGCACCCGCCAGTACATTCACCAGTTGTCCAACACGGCCTCCGTATCGCCGGCCGACATCTGGAAGCTCTCCGACGCCAACGTGCGCCCCCAGGTAGGCGACCAGTACTCGGTGGGCTACTACCGCAACTTCAAGTCGAACACCATTGAGGCCTCCGTGGAGACGTACTACAAGTCTCTGCACGATTTCGTGGACTACAAGAGCGGGGCTACCCTGCTGCTGAACCGCCACATCGAAACAGACATTGTGAATGCCGAGGGCCAGGCCTACGGGGTAGAAGTGCTGGTGAAGAAGCTGACGGGCAAAATCAATGGCTGGGTGAGCTACACCTACTCCCGCTCCCTGGTGCGCGTGAATGCTGGCACCCCCGCCGAAACTATCAATAAGGGCCGCTACTACCCCAGCAACTTCGATAAGCCCCACGATGTAACCCTGATTGGCAACTACCGCTTCAGCCGCCGCTTCAGCTCTTCCCTCAACTTCACGTACAGCACGGGGCGCCCCATTACCCTGCCCCTGGCCAAGTACTATGTGGGCAACTCCATGCGCGTGTTCTACTCGGAGCGCAACGCCTACCGCGTGCCCGACTACTACCGCGCCGACTTCGCCCTCAATATTGAAGGCAACCACAAAGTAAAAAAGCTGGCCCACAGCTCCTGGACGGTGGGCGTGTACAACCTGACGGGGCGCCGCAACCCCTACTCGGTGTACTTCAAGTCAGAAAACGGCCAGATCCGGGGCTACAAGCTCTCCATTTTCGGGCAGCCCATTCCCACGCTTACCTACAACTTCAAATTCTAGCCCCATGCCTACCCCTCCCTCCTGCTTGCCGGCCGTGCGCGCCCTGGGCCGGTGGCTGCCGGCGCTGCTGCTGCTAGGGCCAGTAGCCACCGGCCGGGCGGCGCAGGACCCGCTCGACAGCCTCCGGCGGGCCCTGGGCACCTACCAGCAGCGGGCTGTTGCCGAGAAGCTGTTTCTGCACCTGGACCGCCCTTTCTACCTCAGCGGCGAAACCATGTGGTATAAGGTGTACGCCGTTTCCCGGCCCCAGGCCTTTAGCGCCGTGGCTTACGTGGAGGTGCTGGACCAGGCCAACCGCCCGGTGTTGCAGGCCAAAATTCCGGTGCGGCAGGCCACGGGTCACGGCTCGTTTCAGCTGCCGGCTTCCCTGGCTTCGGGCGTGTACACGGTGCGGGCCTACACCAGCTGGATGCAGAACTTTGACCCGGCCTACTACTTCCAGCGCCAGGTAACGGTAGCAAACCCCCGGACGGCAGCCGACGGCCCTGCCACCACGGGCCCCGATTCCGTGGCGTACGACGTGCAGTTTTTTCCGGAAGGCGGCCAGCTGGTGCAGGGGTTGCGCAGCACGGTGGGCTTCAAGGTAACCTCCGGGGCAGGCACGGGGGTAGGCGCCCAGGGCCGCCTGCTCAACCAGGCCGGCACTACCGTGGCTTCTTTCCAGACGTTGCGCTACGGCATGGGCAGCTTCTCGTTTACGCCCGAGCCGGGCGCCACGTACACGGCCGTGGTGGCTTTGCCCGGCGGCCGGGTGCTGCGGCGCGGGCTGCCGCGGGTGTACGCGCAGGGCTACGTGCTGGGGCTTGAAGATGATGACGCCAAACCCCTGACGCTTACCGTCCGCAGCACCAGCGCCCGGCCCGAAACAATGTATCTGCTGAGTCACTCGCGGCAGCAGGTGGCCCTGGCAGCCCAGGCCCAGCTGATCAACGGGCAGGCTACCTTCCTGCTCGACCGCACCCAGCTGCCGGAGGGCGTTTCGCGCCTTACCGTGTTTAACGCGGAGCAGAAGCCCGTAGCGGAGCGGCTGTTTTTCCGGGTGCCCCGCCAGCAGCTTGTCATTAGCGCCCGCCCCGACAAGCCACAGTACGCCCCCCGCGAGCCGGTGCGCCTGGCCGTGGCTACAGCCGGGGCACCCGCGCTGCCCGCCCCGGGGGCCAGTCTTTCGGTGGCCGTGTACCGCCTCGATTCGCTGGCTACCGGCCCTACCCCCGACATTGGCAGCTACCTCTGGCTGGCCTCGGAAGTGCCAGGAACCGTAGAGCACCCCGAGTATTACCTTACCGCTACCGGCCCCGAAGCGGCCGCCGCCACCAACAACCTGCTGCTGACTCAGGGCTGGAGCCGCTTCCGCTGGGAAGACGTGCGGGCCCCTACCCCCCCGGCCTTCCCGTACCCGCCCGAGCTGTACGGGCCCATTATGCGGGCCCGGCTCACGCAGGTGGGCACTACCCAGCCGGCACCGGGCCTTCTTACTTACCTCTCGGTGCCCAGCCGCATTATCCGGCTGCAAAGCGGCCTGAGCAACGCGGCCGGGCTGGTACAGTTTGAGCTGCCGGAGGTGTACGGCCCCGGGGAAGTGATGGTGCAAACCAACCCGCGCCAGGACAGCACCTGCCGGATTGAGCTGCTGAATCCGTTTTCGGAGCGCTACCCGGCCGCGCCGGTCCCGGCCTTCGTCCCGCTGGCCCAGTACCCGGCCGACTACACCAAACGCTACTTTCAGCAGCAGGTCCAGCGGGTCTTTGCCAACCCGGCCCGCGGCCGCTACCGCCTACCCCCCGCCGACAGCACGGCCTTCTACGGCAAGGCCGACGAAACATATCTGCTGGACCGATATACCCGCTTTAAGGTGCTGGAGGAAGTGATGCGCGAGTACGTGCCGGGGGTGCTGGTGCGCCGCCGCAAGGATGGGTTTCACTTTATGGTGGTGGACCGCATCAACCAAACCACCTTCACCGAGGACCCCATGGTGCTGCTCGACGGGGTGCCCGTGTTTAACCTCAACAAGCTTATGGCCCTCGACCCGCTGAAAATTCAGAAGCTGGAGGTAATAACCAGCCGCTACTTTCACGGGCCGGCCCTGTACAGCGGCTTGGTGAGCTTTACCACCTACAAAGGCGACCTGGAAGGCTTCCCGCTCGACCCGCGGGTGCTGGTGCAGCAGTACGAGGGCCTGCAGGGCCAGCGCGAGTTTTATGCCCCGCGCTACGACACGCCCGAAGCCCGCCGCAGCCGCCTGCCCGATCTGCGCAACCTGCTCTACTGGAACCCCAGCGTAACCGCCACCGGCAGCGGCGCGCAGCAGCTGGAGTTCTACACCGGCGACCAGGCCGGCCGCTACCTGGTGGTAGTGCAGGGCCTTTCAGCCACCGGCTTGCCGGGTAGCACCAGCTTTACGTTTGAGGTGAAACAACCCCTGTAAAGGCAGGTCCTCCGTTCTTTAAAACAAAAGCAGCCCCGGCCTAGAGGCCGGGGCTGCTTTTGTTGCTGAATGTATGGCTACATGCTAGTGCTGCACTTGTATCTGCTGATGCCGGATGCTACCATCGGGGCCGGGCACCTGCAGTTGGTAAAGGCCCTCGGGCAGCTGGCGTACGTCCAGCACCACCTGAGCGCCCTTGGCCGGTGTCTGGCGCACCTGCCGGCCCTGCCCGTTGAAGAGACGTACATGACCTTTGGTGCCGGCAAGCAGGGGCACTATTAGCTCCTCGGAGGCCGGGTTAGGGTAGGCCGGGGCCACCGCCAGACGGGGCAGAATTTCGGGCTGGCAATAGAAACCGTTGGAAAACCGCTCCACGGTGCGCAAAGAAAAGTACCCGATTTTAACACCACCACAGTCATTGGTGAAGCGCACGGCTACGTTCACCCAGTTGCCCGGTCCCGGCAGCCGGACGCGCATGCCGGCCGTGCCTTGGTCGTCGAGCAGTTCCCCGCCCGAGGCGGTCCAGGTATAGCCGGTGTTGGTGCCCCGGTCGTTGTAGAGATTGGCCCACAGCGTCACGACGCTGCCGGCGCATACTTCCTCTCCATCTACCACGTCGCCGTAGGGGCTGGTAAAGTACACCAGGCCGGTGCCTAGTTTAAAGCCTACAGTATCGGAGCTGGTACCGCAGGAGCCCGAGCCGGCCGTTACCCGGATATAGCGGCGGCCCTGGTAGGTAGTGCCCTGGCTAGGAGCAGTTACCGTGAGGTAGGGCACGGTAGTGGTAGCCGTGGCTGGACTGAAATCCTGAGGCAGCTGCCAGGTGTAGGAGGTCACGCCCGAAATAGGCTGCACCTCCAGCCGCTTGGTTTCGCCCAGACAAAAATCGTAGTTGTTGGGCTTGAACACTACCTTACCTACTTGGGTGCTAACAGTAGTAGCATAGGTTACCGCAGGAGTAGTGCCGCTAACGCCGCCGCAGCTGTAGCTGGCCGAAACCGGAATAGAAATACTGCCGGGCTGCCCGCTGGGAATTACGACTACGCTGCTGCCCGTGCGCGGGGCTGGGGTCTGGTAGCTCCAGCCGCCGGGCAGGGTTGCGGGCCAGGTGTAGCTAACGCTGGCCCCACCACTTTGGCTCAGGTTGGCCGTAAGCGTGAGTGGGGTCTGGTCGCCGCAGGTCAGGGCCGCACGTGAGGCCGTGACACTGGTAAGGGTAGGCGGCACCCGCCGGATGGTCACGCTTTGCTCGAAGCTGATGAGAGTTGCGGGTGGGTTATTATACGTCGGGTTCTGGTTGCACTCGCGGCTCCACAGCACCACGCGCACTACTTCGTTTAGCTGACTGGCCGGGGCCGTAACCGTGATGGAGCGCCCACCCAGCCACCGGCCGGGGCCAAAGTCCGTAGCCGGCTGCGCGTTTTGCACCGTGAACGTGCTGGGCACTGTCCACACATACGCCTCCACCGGGTAGGCTCCGGCATCATCGTAATAGAGCTGCGGCAGCGTAAGCGTGAGCTGTTGCGCCCCACTGCACAGCGGCAGCTCAATCACGCTCGTATTATTGATCTGGGCGTTAATGCGCACCCCGAACACGCTCTTGATGATAATACTGGGGGTGTTTGAAGCTGAAACATCAACCCATTCTTTTATATTTCCCTGTGCATCTTTTACCGGCTTCTCAAGGCCCGAAGCTATAGAACCTGTGGCACCCATTCCCCACTTTACTTGGTATTCAGCAGTATTACTGCTGCTAACAACAGGTGAGTTGAGAAGCGCACCACCGGAGGCACTGGCTTTGTTAGTATTCACCCGGTATCCGGATGGGATGCTTTCCAGAACATAAGTGACCATCTGATTTGGGCAAACCGCTTTGGTATAAGTGCGGAAGGTTTGTGCGTAAGCACTGACTACAGATAACAGCCATACTAGAGTTATTAGCAAGGCTTTTCGCGAAGCAAAAAGGTAATTCTTTGACATAAGACAGGTAGAAAAATGAATAAAAAGCAGCCTCTACCCCTAGAGGCGTCCAAACAAGTAATGCACGCTGATTTGACTGAGGGGACGTAGTGTAGCACTTGTTTGGTTTTCTAAAGATCGGCCCTCTCCGATGCCGACTAGTTCCCCGGTATCCCTGAATGTCCGGACAATACTGCCTCTGAACCTATAATGGTTATATCGGACAGATAGAGCCGCTTCAGCACTTAGGTATAGGAAGGGCCGTAACTGGTAGCGTGCTCCCACCAAAGGCCTCGCGAACACCGCATATGTGCGTTGTCGATTCTGATCGTAAAAAGAAAAAACAGTGAGTTCCCCATTTACTACTTCTCCGCGCTCAGAATACTCTTTTGAGTGAAAAATCGTATATCCTACCCCCACATCCACCCCGGCGTAGCCAACCCAGCGGCGGGTCAGGGCTTTCTGCCACTCGTAGCCCGTGTAGGCTTCTACACTCAGGCTGCTCTCGCTGAAGTCGCGGTTCGTGAGGGGGTAGGGCTTGTAGCGCTTGGTGTAGCGGTAGCTGCCCACCGCTCCCAGGCGCCAAGCTTGGTTGGGCCGCACCTGCCGCTTGTAGAGCAGGCCCAGGGGTAGGGAACGGTTGTTGCGGAAAAAGCCCTCGAGCACGGGGCTGGCCGTCAGGCCCAGCTGGTGCTTGTAGGTGGTAGCCGAGTCGGGCAAAGGGGTAGGCGCTTGAGCCTGGGCCAGGGCGGGCGCCCCGCTCAGCAGAGCGGCGCAGAAAAGAGTACGCATGGAAAAGAAGGAAGAGAAATAAAGTACCTGCCGAGCAAGGGAAGACCACCGGCCAGAGCCAACGGCCGCTCGCTGCTACTGCGGCGCAAGATGGCGGCCTTTCCGCAACCAAACCAGGTAGCCCTGCCCGGCTTTGTGACTTTGCTTTTTCCAATAATTATCAGAACTATTTCCGCCACATCAGCGCGCAGCCTGTAAGGATCAGGCCGTTGCTGGCGGCAGCCGCGCGGCCGGGGGGGCACTGGCCGGGGCATAGCGTGACATTTGGTACCGGGGCCCAACCTCTACCCCACTGCCTTGCGTACCTTCGCAGATATGACCGACGCTCCTGCCCCCCAGCCCCACAAGCTCTTTCTACTCGACGCCTTTGCCCTGATTTACCGCGCCCACTTTGCCTTCAGCAAAAACCCTCGCGTAAACTCCAAGGGCCTCAATACGGGCGCCATCCTGGGCTTCACCAACACCTTGGTGGAAGTGCTCCAGAAGGAAAAGCCTACCCACATTGGGGTGGCCTTCGATGCCCAGAAGAAAACCTTCCGCCACGAGCAGTTTGCCGAGTACAAGGCCCAGCGCCAGGCCATGCCCGAGGACATCGGGCTGGCCATTCCCTACATCAAGCGCATCATCCAGGCCTTCAACATCCCCATTCTGATGGTGGATGGCTTCGAAGCCGACGATGTAATTGGGACTCTGGCCCAACGCGCTGAAAAGCAGGGCTTCGGGGAGGTGTTCATGATGACGCCCGACAAGGATTACTGCCAGCTGGTAACCGACTGCATCAAGATTTACCGGCCCGCCTTCATGGGCAACGCCGCCGAGGTGCTGGATGTAAAGCACGTGCTGGAGCGCTTCGAGATTGAGCGCGTAGAGCAGGTCATTGACATTCTGGGCCTGCAGGGCGACGCCTCCGACAACATTCCGGGCATTCCGGGCATTGGGGAGAAAACCGCCAAAAAGCTGGTGCAGGAGTTCGGCTCGGTGGAAAACCTGATTGCCAACGTGGACCAGCTCAAGGGCAAGCAGCAGGAAAACGTGCGCAACTTCGCCGAGCAGGGCCTGCTGAGCAAGGAGCTGGCCACCATCCACCTCGACGTGCCCATCGAGTTCCATGAGGAGAACCTGCGCCTGGAGCAGCCCAACGTAGAGGCGCTGCGGCAGCTGTTCGAGGAGCTGGAGTTCCGGCAGCTGGCAGCTCGGGTGCTGGGCGGGGGTAGCGCCGCCGGCATCTCGGCCGCACCCGACCGCGCCAACCCGCGGGCCGGCTCGCGCCGCCCGCACGTAGCGGAGGGTCAGGGCAGCCTTTTTGCGTCCTCTGCCGACGCGGCCGTGGGTATTGCTGCCGAAGAAGGCGAAACCGGCTCCTTCGGGGCGCCTGCCGGCCCGCGCCTTACCCTGCAGGACGTGCCCCACCAATATCACCTCATCGACACGCCCGAGCTGCGCCAGAGCCTGCTGAAGTTTCTGCTCCAGCAAACCGAAGTCAGCTTCGATACCGAAACTACCGGCCTCGACACTATGACGGCCCGTTTAGTGGGCCTGTCCTTCTGCTGGCTACCCGGTGAGGCCTACTATGTGCCCGTTCCGCACGATGACGCGGCCGCAGCCCAGGCCCTGGTCGATGAGTTCCGGCCCTTCTTTGATGCTGAGCAGATTGTGAAAGTGGGTCAGAACATCAAGTACGACCTAACTATTCTGAAGCACTACGGCGTAACCATGCGCGGCAAGCTGTTTGACACCATGCTGGCGCACTACCTGCTGGAGCCCGACATGCGCCACAACATGGATGTGCTGGCCGAGACTTACCTGCACTACACGCCCGTGAGCATTCTGGAGCTCATCGGCCCCAAAGGCAAAAACCAGAAAACCATGGCCGACCTACCCCCCGCCGAGGTGTCAGACTATGCCTGCGAGGATGCCGACGTGACCCTGCAGCTCAAGCACGTCTTCGAGCCCATGCTCAAGGAGGTAGGACTGCTCGACCTGCTGAACGAGGTCGAAAACCCGCTGGTGCCGGTACTGGCCGACATTGAGTACGAGGGGGTGAAGATTGACTCCTCGGCCATGGGCGAATACTCGGCCGAGCTGCAGGGCTACATTCAGGACATTGAGAAGCAGATTTTCTCGGAAGCCGGGCAGGAGTTCAACATTGGCTCCCCGAAGCAGCTGGGCGAAGTATTATTCGATAAAATGGGCCTGGGCGGGGGCAAAATCAAGAAAACCAAAACCGGCCAGTACGCCACCGGCGAGGAAATCCTGAGCCAGCTGGCCGCCGACGCCCCCGTTGCCGGCCTGATTCTGGAGCACCGCCAGCTCACCAAGCTGCGCTCCACCTACGTGGAGGCCCTACCCCAGCTGGTATGTGAAGCCGATGGGCGCGTGCACACGTCCTTCAACCAAGCCGTAACGGCCACCGGCCGCCTCAGCTCCACCAACCCCAACCTGCAGAACATTCCGATCCGCACGGAGAAAGGCCGGGAAATCCGCAAGGCCTTTGTGCCGCGCGATGAGCAGCACGTACTGCTGGCCGCCGACTACTCGCAGGTGGAGCTGCGCATCATGGCCGACTTCTCGGGTGACCAGACCATGATTGAAGCCTTCCGCCAGGGCCTCGATATTCACACCAGCACCGCCAGCAAGGTATTCCACGTACCCCTGGACCAGGTAGATGGCGAGATGCGCCGCAAAGCCAAAACCGTCAATTTTGGTATCATCTATGGCATTTCAGCCTTTGGGCTGGCCCAGCGCATTGGCATTTCGCGCAAGGAAGCTACTGACATCATCGAGACCTACTTCGAGGAGTTTTCGTCGGTGAAGAAGTTCATGGACGACAGCATCAACAAGGCCCGGGAGTTGGAGTACGCCACTACCCTGCTGGGCCGCCGCCGCTACCTCCGCGACATCAACTCGCGCAACGCTACCCTGCGCGGCTACACCGAGCGCAACGCCATCAACGCCCCCATTCAAGGCACCGCCGCCGACATCATCAAGAAAGCCATGATCAACATCCATGAGTGGCTGATTCAGGAGAAGCTCGGCACCAAAATGATTCTGCAGGTACACGACGAACTGGTGTTCGACGCCGTGCAGGAAGAAGTGGAGTACATCACGCCCAAGATCAAGGAACTGATGTCCAACGCTTTGCTCCTACCCCACGGCGTGCCCCTGGAGGTAGAAGTAGGCACCGGCCGCAACTGGCTGCAGGCCCACTAAGCCCCATTACCAGCAAAGCGCCTGTTATTCTGAGCAGAGTCAGGAATTTGGGTTAAGCCATCAAATGGCAAACTCAGATTCCGCCTGCATCGGAATGACAGGCGCTTTTCGTGGGAGTAACTGCCCAAACGAGGTAGCCGGCCGCCCTACCCGGCCGTATAGAGGGAACCAGGCTAATCCTGGCCCCTACCTCCAATGCTGAAAAAAACGCATACCACCACCCTGCAAAACGTAGCCCGCGGCATACTGGGCTCGTTCATGATAGTAGCCGGCACGGGCCACCTCACCTTCGCCCGCCAGGAGTTTCAGGCCCAGGTTCCCGACTTCGTACCCTTGGACAAGGATACTACCGTGCTGGCCTCCGGGGTAGTGGAAATCGGGCTGGGGCTGGCGCTGCTGGCCCTGAAAGGCCGGAACCGGGTGCGCATGGGCATTGGGCTGGCCGCGTTTTACGCTGCCGTATTTCCGGGCAACGTGCACCAGTACACCCACCATATTTCCGCTTTCGGCCTCGATACGGACGCCAAGCGCTTCGGGCGGCTGTTTTTCCAGCCCGTGCTCATGGGCTGGGCTCTGTGGAGTACGGGGGCGCTGCGGGGGGTAGCCTCGCGCCGCAATGGGTAGCATTTTAGTGCCCGGAACGCAAACTACCCGGCCCCGCCGTCGGTTTCACAGCATATGACTACGGATTCTTTTTTCGACGTGGTGGTAATCGGGGCCGGACCCGTGGGGCTGGCCTGCGCCATTGAGGTGCAGCGGCGCGGGTTTACGGCCTGCGTGATAGATAAAGGCGCGCTGGTGAATTCCATCATCGGCTACCCCACCAACATGGAGTTTTTCTCTACCCCCGAGCTGCTCGAAATCGGCGGCCACCCCTTCCCGACCAGCCACTATAAACCCCTGCGCGAAGATGGCCTCGACTATTACCGCCGGGTAGCCTTTGCCGAAAACCTGCAGCTGCGCCTCTACGAGCGGGTGCTGGGGCTGGAAGGCGAGCCGGGCCGCTACGAGGTGGTCACGGAAAAAGGCCGCATTGCGTGCCGCTTCGTAATTGTGGCTACGGGCTTCTACGACGTGCCCAACTACCTGCGCGTACCCGGCGAAGACCTGCCCCATGTTTCGCACTACTACAAGGAGCCCTACCCCCACACTGGCCAGCAAGTGGTAGTGGTAGGCGCCAAAAACTCCTCGGCCAAAGCCGCCCTGCAGCTGCTGCGCGCCGGGGCCGACGTAACCATGGTGGTGCGCGGCCCGGAAATCAGCGAGTCGGTGAAGTACTGGATCCGGCCCGATCTGGTGAACCGCATTAAGGAAGGCCGCATCAAAGCGCTTTTCAACACCACCATCCGGCGCATCACCCCGGAAACCGTGGAGGTGCAAACCCCGGACGGCCCCCAGACCCTACCCGCTACCTACGTGTACGCCCTCACCGGTTACCACCCCGATTTTGAGTTTCTGGCGGCCCTGGGCATCACCTGCCAGACCGACGCCGCCCAAACCCCCACCCACGACGCCGATACGCTGGAAACCAACCGCCCCGGCGTGTACCTAGCCGGCACCGTGTGCGGGGGCCTGAACACCAGCCGCTGGTTTATCGAGAATGGCCGCTACCACGCCCAGGTAATTGCCGCCCGCCTGGCCGGCGAAGCCGCGCCTGAGCTGCCGCAGGTGCTCCAGCCCGTGCAGCTAACCCGCTGATCAATCAAGCAGTCAATAAAAAAGCCTTCCCGCATGAGCAGGAAGGCTTTTTCGCTACATAAGGGGTAGGACCCAGGGCTTACTGCGGGAAGCGTACACCGCGGTAGTTGTTGGGGTTTACCTGCCCGATCTTCGAGCCATACTTGGCGTTGATGGCCTTAATCATTTCGTTGGCCACGAAGGCGTAGCCGCGGGGCGTGGGGTGCACACCATCCAGGGAGAACAGGTTGCCCGAAATAAAGCTGGCCGTGTTGTTTACGCCGTTGCTCACGATGCCGCTACCAGCCACGCTGGTGAAGTAAGCATTGGCATCGAAAATAGCCAGGCCTTTCTCGTTGGCTTTGCTGCGGATGGTGTTGTTGAAGGCCGTGGTAGCAGTGCGCACCAGGCCCTGCTCCACATCATCCAGCACGAACAGGCTGGGAATGGGGTTGCCGGCGCTGGTACCGAAGGTAGCCGTGGTATCAATGCCATAAGCCGTCAGGAACAGGCTGAGGCCGGCGGCCGGCTGCCCGCTCTGCGCGTACACGTAGCGCCAGGCGCGGCCGGTGCGCTGGTTTAACAGGCCCAGGAAGGGCGAGGACGTCAGGGTGAACAGCTGCCGGCCCGTGCCGCTGGCGTCCCGGATATCAGCCGTCGTGATTTGCTTGCGGTTACCGGAGGTGGGGCCGCCAGCCGCCGAGCCCGTCTGGATAACCAGGCCGGGTACGTTCAGGGTCGTCAGGGTAGCCTTGAACGTGGGGCCTACCGTGGTGAAGAACGGGATGTTGGTCACGTCCGGAATGGTAGCCACCAGGCCCTTGGCGCCGTTAGCAGTCAGGGCGTCAATAATTTTGGTGTTCTTCTCCGTGAAGACCGCCGGGGTGGTGAGGCTATTGGCGGCCCCGCCAGCCGTGGCGTAGCCCAGCACGTCGTTGTTACCGAGCCAGTTGGTGAAGAAGGTAGGGTTGGAAGCCGCTACGCGGGCCAGGTAGGTTTGGGTAGTAACCTGGGCGTCGGGGGTAATCCGCTCGAAGTACGGGTTGCCCTGAGCGTAGCCAGCCGTTTCGATATCCGAGAGACGGATGCCGGGCACGCCCAGGTTGTTGACGGGCTCGGTGTACTTGGTGTAGAGCGGGCGGGCAGCCGTAGCGCCGGCGCGCAGGGCCAGCCTATCGGTTACGGACGCCGTAATGGGAGCGCCAGCCGCCGTAAAGCCGGCCAGGCGCAGGTAGCCCGAGCCATTGCTCTGGGCCTCCGAGAACAGGGGCTGCACAAAATCGCCGCCGCCGGCTTCGCGGAACTGCTGGGCCAGCAGGTTGGGGTAGGAATTCAGCTGACCTTCCAGGTACAGGCCCCCATCAGAAAAGCCGGCCGTAAGGGAGTTGCCCACGGCAATGTAGCGCGAGAAGTCAGCCGAGCCGCTGCTGGGCTTGAAGTCGTCTTCCAGATCGGGCTGGCAGGCGCTGAGGCCCAGCCCAAGCAGCGCCGCTACGGGAGTAAACTTGCGAATCAGAAACGTATTCATGGGTCGGGGAGCGAAGCGCGGTTAGAAAGCGTAGTTCAGGCCAATGCCCGGAATCACGATGTTGGTTTTGTAAGTACCGGCAATGCGGTCGGTGGTGCCGTTGTTGAGCAGTTCCTGCTGGGTTTCGGTACGCTTGCGGATGCTCACGTACTGGGTTGAAATATCAACGCCAAACTTGCCGAAGCTGTAGGAAGCGCCCACGGTACCGCTAATACGGTCATTGTCGGGAGTTTCGGGGGTGAGGTAGCCCTCCGGTACGGGCGTCTGGTCGTAGGCGCCGCCGGCGCGCACGGTCAGGCCGCTGGTGAGCTTGTACTGCCCGCCGAGGCGGAAAGTCAGGGCATCCTGGTAGTAGCGTTTCGATTCGCTGAACGTTTGCCCATTGATCTGCTGATCGAAGTTAAAGCGCAGCACGCGGTACTTGCTCCACTGCGCCAGGCTGGCATCAAAGCCGATGGTCAGGTTTTCAGTGGGCGTGATGCCGATACCGATGCTGGTAGTGGCAATCAGGGGCAGGGTAGCGCCGAACTTGGTGGCCTGGAAGCGCGAGCTGAACGCGGCCGGAACGTTGGTGAACGTCACGTCGCCGTCCTTCACTACCGCATCAATTTTGGAGCGGTAGTTCAGGCCAATGGAAAGCTTATCGGAGGGGCGCAGCATGATGCCGGCGTTGAAGCCGAACTTGGTTTCGGCTTTGCCGTCTAGCTCAATATGGCCGTAGGAGTCGGGCAGAGGAATATCGCGCTGCAGGTTTACCGAGCCTTGGGCCAGAATTACCAGGCCCGCCCCGATGCTCAGGTGGTCAGTAATGGCGTAGCTGACGGTAGGCTGCACGAATATCGATTTCAGGTCAATGTCGGTGAGGGAAGTGCGACCTTCCCAGCCCTCGGCGTACTGCAGCTTGCTGCCGAAGGGTGTGTACACCGCAATACCGGCCCGCCACTTGCCCTCCGTGGGGCCAAAGCCGGCGTAGAGGTTCAGGGGGGTAGTAACGGAGTTGCGCAGCTGGCGCTGCTGGGTGCCGCCTTCGGCCACGAAAGCATTGCGGGCCAGGGTCGCATTCACCCCAACCTGCACGCCCCGATCTTTCACAAACGCCAGGGCGCCCGGGTTGTAGAACATGGCCGCCTGATCCAGCGACAAGCCTACGCCCACGCCGCCCATACCGTTATTCTTCTGGCCGGCCAGGGTTACCTGGTAGCCACCCGCCGAAGCTGCCGTACCCGAAAGCAGCGCCCCTCCCGCGAGGAGTAAAGATTTTAAATTCATACGAAGAGATGAGTGAGAATTTGGGGGTTTATGGCCTAAATGTAGCGAGAAAAACGAAGTTTAGTCGGCTTGCCGATCAAACTTGAAAGCAGGATTCCGCCGCTGCCAATGCCTTTTTCCGTTCCGCCCAACATCCGTTGCGTTTCTCCACCCCTCAGTGGCCGGGTAGCGCTACCCCGGAGGTGGCCCGGCTACCACTTCCCGCGAAAGTAAATCCAGCTGCTGGCCGGCTACCAGCAGGTGTACCCGCAGGTTTTGGGCCCCAATCGGCTCGCCGCGGCCTACCTGGCCCAGGTTGCTGCCGTGCAGGTGGCGGCCATCCACTACCATCACTACCCCGTCGCCGAATACTTCGGCGTAGCGCCCCCCCCGGATAATCACGCCGGTTTCCTCGGCCAGGCCCACGCCCAGGCACATGGGATGCACCAGCAGGGCGTGCGCCAGTCGCCCAAACCGCCCCCGCTCCACAAAGTGCTGGTCAATGAGCAGGCGGGGCAGCAGGCCCAGGCCGGCGCTGGTTTGGGTGCCGCCCTTGCGCAGGGCCCGCCAGCCGTAGCCCTGCACTACCATGTACTCGGGCATCACGGCGGCCCCGGCGCTGGTGCCGGCAATAATAAAACTGGCCTCCTGCTGGTACCGCTCGTGCAGAATGCGCACGAACTCCGTGCCCAGCAGAAAATCGGTGATGCGCTCCTGGTCGCCGCCCGAGAAAAACACGAGGCCCGCCCGGCGCAGGCGACGCAGGGTATCGGGGGCGTCCGGGGGGTGATGCTCACTGATGCGCAGGTGTCGGGCGCCGGTGCAGCCCAGCTCCCGCAGGGCGCGCTCGTAGGCCCGGCCCGAGCGGGTATCGTCGCGGGAGGCGACGGTGATAATCTCTACGGGAGTGTCGGCCTCGGGCAGCAGGTCGCAGAGCAGCACGAGCATCGCATCATCATCGCCCCCACCAAGGGCAACAAGCGTACCGAGGGGTAGGGTAGCAGATGAATGGGGCATAGGCAGGCAGAAGAAAGTGGGCCGAAAGTAGCAAGGAACCCACCGCAAGGAACTGCCCGGCGCCGGCGAAGGTTACGGACGAGCTTGGATTACGGGCAACTGAGCCGGCCCGGGGCCGGGCCAACCGTCCGGCCCGGGGCCGGCGTACGTACGGTTGGCGGCCCCGATAAATATCCGCCGGCTGCTACCATACGGGCCCGGAAAAGGCTACTTTTGCGCGCCGGTTCGGCGCTTCTCACCAATTCCTTCTGCCTAGCGAAAAACACCCCCTCTTGCCGTTCATGAATCAGCACCCGACTACCGAACATATCACGTCCCTGATTCAGGAGGGCGAGTTTTTTAAGCTCAAGGAAGTACTCAAGCGCTTTGAGCCCAACGAGGTGGTGGAGCTGCTGGAACAGGAAGAGGAGCGCGAGCAGCTGATTATTTTTCGGCTGCTGCCCCTGAGCCTGGCTACGGAGGTATTTGAATACCTCGACCTCGACATTCAGAAGCACTTTCTGGCCAACCTGAGCCAGGATAAAATTGCCGACATTCTGAATGAAATGTCGCCCGACGACCGGACGGCCCTGCTGGAGTTTCTGCCCGATGAGCTGGTGCGGGAGCTGATTCAGACCCTCTCGGAGCCGGAGCGCCGCGTCACGCTGGAGCTGCTGGGCTACCCCGAGTACTCGGTGGGCCGCCTGATGACGCCCGACTACATTGCCATTCGCGAGAACTGGACGGTGCAGCAGGTGCTGGATTACATCCGCCGCCACGGCGGGCAGTCGGAAACGTTGAGCGTGATGTACGTGACCGACGAGCGGGGCGTGCTCCTGGACGACATCCGCATCCGGGAGTTTCTGCTGGCCGATCCGCAGCGGCGCGTGGGCGAGCTGATGGACCGCCGCTTCGTGAAGCTCAGCACGATGCAGGACCAGGAAGAAGCCATTGACGTGTTCCGCAAAAACGACCGGGTAGCCCTACCCGTCGTGAACGACGAAGGCGTGCTGTTCGGCATCGTGACCATTGATGATATTCTCGACATCCGGGAGGAAGAAGACACCGAGGACATTCAGAAGCTGGGCGGCTCCGAGGCGCTGGATGAGCCCTATCTGGCTACTTCCATCTGGGGCATGGTAAAAAAGCGGGCGGGCTGGCTGGTGATTCTGCTGCTGGGCGAAATGCTGACCACCTCGGCCATGCACCACTTCGAGGACGACTTGCAGAAGGCCGCCGTACTGGGCTTGTTTATCCCGCTGATTATTTCGGCGGGCGGCAACGCCGGCTCCCAGGCCACTTCCCTGATTATCCGGGCCATGAGCCTGGGCGAGTTTACCCTCTCCGACTGGTGGCTGGTCATGCGCCGGGAGCTGCTCTCGGGCCTGCTGCTGGGCGGTATTCTGGGGGTAGTCGGCTCGTTGCGGATTGTGTTGTGGGCCACGGCCATTGACCCCGGCTACTTTGGGCCGTACTGGCGGCTGATTGCCGTGACGGTGGGCTTCTCGCTGCTGGGCATCGTGCTGTGGGGGGCGCTGTCGGGGGCTATGCTACCCATGCTGCTCAAGCGCCTGGGCCTGGACCCGGCCACGGCCTCGGCCCCGTTCGTGGCTACTCTGGTGGATGTTACCGGCCTTATCATTTACTTTTCCGTGGCCACGTTTGTCCTGAGCGGCACCCTGCTCTAAACTTGGCGTATAGCTACTTCCTATGCGCCTCTCACTGTTCTGTGCTCTTCTCGGAACCGGGTTACTGACCGGGTGCGCAGCCGTGGGGCACCTGCCTACCCTGGAGCCCGGCGACTACCAGCTGTTCCAGACCGACGACCCCATCCTGGCCGCTGCCGCAGGCCAGGAGCGCGCCTTTTACGTGGAGCAGGCCCACGATTCGTTGCTGTTCGTTTCGCAGACCGAAACGCAGGCTACCCCCCAGCGCTTCAGCTACGGCCTTCACCGGGGGCACCACGTCATCCTGCTCGACCGAAAGTTCGACCTCGATGTTTTCACGATTCCCTTCAAGGCCCGGCTGCCGCAGGGGCCGGTGCCGGTGCAGCTCAACACCAACTTCAACGCGGCGCTTTACTTCGGCCGGCGGCTTGATTTTTACCACGTCAATAGCCGGAGCTTGCTGGCGGGCCGGCAGGAGCCGCAAATCCGGACGGTGGGCCTGGGCTACGGGGTATTCACGGGCCTGGGTTCCACCATCATCAACCCCGATGTAACCCGCCAGCAAACCCAAGTGGCGGAGTACGAGGGCTTCGTGGTGCACGCCGGGGCCGCCGCCATTTATGATGCCCGCATCTTTAACCTGGGCCTAGCCGTAGGCGCCGACCAGCTGCTGGGCCCCGATGGCCGCCACTGGATTTACCAGCGCAAGCCCTGGTTTGGCGTGCTGTTCGGGCTGGATTTAAACTAAGCCAGGGCCAACAAGCGGCGCAAGCGTCCATTGGCTCCGACGCTAGGGCCGCGCCGGAGCCAATGGACGCTTGCGCCGCCGGGGCCGTTTCCGCCTACCCCCTCCACCGCACCAAACCCTTCCGGCAGCAGTCAGCAACAAAACCGGTCGGATGGCTGCGCCCTCGGACCGGAACGCCCGCGCCACGAAGAATTACTAAAAATCGACCCGGCCGCGGTTGGCTTTCTTGTCGCCGTGCTTCTTTTTGGATTCCAGGCGCTGGCGCACGGCGCCCTGGCTGGGTCGGGTAGCTTTGCGGGCTTTGGGCTTGTGCAGGGCCTTCTGCAGGGTTTCGTAGAACTTGCGCAGGGCCGTTTCCTTGTTGCGCAGCTGGCTGCGGTCTTCTTGGGCGGCTACCAGCAGCTCGCCCTCGGAGGTGAGCCGGGAAGCCAGCTTCTGGAGCAGCGTCTGCTTCTGCTCGTCGGTGAGAAGCAGAGAGTCCGGAATGCGGAAACGCAGTTCCACGCGTGATTCCACCTTGTTTACGTTCTGGCCGCCGGGGCCGCTGCTGCGGCTGGTCTGGAAGGAAAGCTCGGGCAGGAAGGCATCGGGGGGCGGCAGCATTGGCGAAGATGTCAGGGGTAGGAAACTGGAGCAAACGGATGGTTTAGCTGGTGGTTTCAGCCGCAAAATGCAGCATTTTCCAGAGCTGCCAGCCCAGGAGTACGGTGCGCAGGGTCCAGGCTAGGGTGCGGGGCCAGTTGGTGCGCACCAGCCCGTCAATGGCCACGTAGTCGTAGCCCTCGGCCAGGCGGTTATGAAAGGGCACCGAAACAAAGAACGTAGCCGCCCACACCAGCAGCACCAGCGCCAGCTGCCACCAGCGGCACAGGCCCAGCTCGTGGCCCTGCCAGGCCAGGGCCAGAGCCAGCAGCAGCTCCAGCACCATAGGGCCCATTACCAGCCAGCTGATGCGCCGGGAGTGCTGCTGATGAAACGCCGTGAAGCCGGCCCGGTCGGCTTGGGCAAAGCCGGGGTAGTGCACCAGCTGCACCGTCCAGATAACGCCGGTGAGGTAGCTGGCCAGCACAAAATTGAGCAGGAGTAACTGAGGCAGATTCATTGGCAGGCAACGGCGAGAAGGAACGGCTGTCTTTGCGCCTACGTGAACCGGCCGGTTCGCGCTACATTCGCCTACCTCTTACTGCTCATTTCTCTTTTGCATGACCTTCTCCCCTTCTCTGCGGCCCTGGCTGCTGGCCGCGCCCCTGCTGGGCCTGGCCTTTGGGGCCTGCCAATCCGGCGGCACCTCAGCCTCCAACCAGCCTGACCTGCTGACGGCCAACCTCGACACGACCGTGCGGCCCGGCGACGATTTCTACTCCTACGCCAACGGCACCTGGTTTAAGCAGCACCCCATTCCGGCCTCGGAAAGCAACTGGGGCATTGGCAAGGAGGTGCAGAACGAGATATACGCCCGCCTGCGCAAGCTCAACGAGGAAGCCGCCGGTGCGAAGGCCACCCCCGGCTCGGTACAGCAGAAAATCGGCGACTTCTGGGCCGCGGGTATGGACAGCACGGGCATCAACAAGCAAGGCGTGGCGCCGCTGAAAGCCGAGCTGGCGCGCATTCAGGCCATGCAGTCCCTGGCCGATGTGCAGGCCGCCATTGCCCACCTGCAAACCATGGGGGTGAATGCGCTTATCGGGCCCTACGTGGGGCAGGATGCCAAGAACAGCGAGAAAATGGCGCTGCAGCTGTGGCAATCGGGCCTGGGCCTCCCCAACCGCGACTATTACTTCAACAAGGACGCCCGCACCAAAAACATCCGGCAGGAGTACAGCAACCACTTGGTGAAGATGTTCACGCTGCTGGGCCAGGACGCCGCTACTGCCCAGGCCAGTGCGGGCCGGGTTGTGCAGCTGGAAACCAAGCTGGCCGCCTCTTCGCGCAAACTGGAAGCCCTGCGCGACCCGTACGCCAACTACAACAAAATGGCCGTTTCGGGGCTTGACAAGCTCACGCCCGGCGTCAGCTGGAAACCCTGGCTGGCGCAGATGGAGCTGGGCCGGGCCGATACGGTTATTGTGGGCCAGCCGGAGTTCTACCGCGAAGCCGGCCGCCTGCTCACCTCGGCCCCCCTCGACGACTGGAAAGCCTACCTGCAGTGGCAACTGGTGCACGCCTTTGCCCCCACCCTCAGCCAAGATTTCGATAACGAGAACTTCCGCTTTTACGGCACCATTCTGCAGGGCGCCAAGCAGCAGCGCCCCCGCTGGAAGCGCGTGCTGGATGCCGAGGAAAACGCCATGGGCGAGGCCCTGGGCCAGCTGTTCGTGAAAGAATACTTCACCCCCGAAACCAAGGCCCGCTACGAGAAGCTCACCGAAAACGTGGTGGCTTCCTTCCGGGACCATATCAACGCCCTGGACTGGATGAGCGACTCTACCAAGCAAAAAGCCCTGGTGAAGCTCGCCAAAATCACGCGCAAGGTAGGCTACCCCGACAAGTGGAAGGACTACTCCAGCCTGCAGATTGACCGCAGCTCCTACGCTCAGAATGTGATGCGCGCCAACCTCTGGGCCTACCGCTACAACATCAATAAGCTAGGCAAGCCCGTGGACCGCACCGAGTGGGGCATGACCCCGCAGACGTACAACGCCTACTACAACCCCAGCAACAACGAAATTGTGCTGCCGGCGGCCATTTTCGCCATTCCGGGCCTGATGGACGCCAACGCCGACGATGCCATTATTTACGGCTACGCCGGGGCCAGCACCATCGGCCACGAGCTAACCCACGGCTTCGACGACGAGGGCAGCCAGTTTGACGACAAAGGCAACCTGCGCAACTGGTGGACCAAGAAAGACCGGCAGCTGTTTCAGCAGCGCGTAAACGGCATTGTGCGCCAGTTCAACGACTACACTGTGCTGGATTCTTTGCACATCAACGGCAAGGCCACGGCCGGCGAGAACATTGCCGACCTGGGCGGCATCGTCATTGCCCTGGATGCTTTCAAGAAAACCGAGCAGTACAAGAAGGGCGAGAAGATTGGAGGCCTCACGCCCCTGCAGCGCTACTTCCTGGGCTACGCCCTGGGTTGGCAGACCACCCAGCGCGACGAGCGGCTGGCCCAAGCCATTCTCACCGATGTGCACTCGCCGGCTCAGTTCCGCATCAACGGCCCCTTCGCCGATGTGCCGGAGTTCTACGAGGCCTTCGGGGTGAAACCCGGCGACAAGCTCTACCGCCCCGATTCCGCGCGGGTCAAAATCTGGTAAACGCTACCATTGCTGTTGTCTGAAAAAGCCTTCTGCGCTATGCAGAAGGCTTTTTTAATAGGGACTAAGGTGGAGTGGCTTTGTGCGCTGATACACCTTGTAAGCTATATATTCAAAACACACAATTCTTTTGACACCCAACAGGCTGAAAAGGGCCGCGACCCTATATCTATATGATTCATAATCAATAAATTATTCATTAATTTAATTTATTTAATATTCTCTTGCAAAGGAAGGCAACGGTTGAGAATTTAACGTCATCTTACTGCCTGACTGTTCCACCTTAACCTGCCTGTTCGTATGAAAATTCTTCGCTTACTCGTGCCGGGGCTGCTTGTGGCCGTGCTGCTCTTATCGGCCTTCCGGGTTTCTGCTTCGCATGAAGTTCGTTCCGTGGGCGCTTTTACCTCGGTGGGGTTGGGCGGCTCTATGCGGGTAGTACTCCGCCAGGGCAGCCCCCAGAAAGTGGAAGTGGAAGGCGACGCCACCGACCTGGCCCACCTCGAAACCGTAGTAACCAACGGCAAGCTGCGCATCAACACCAAGAAAGAGGGCTATTTCAGCTCCTACAGCTACAAAGGCAACGTGACTGTGTACGTGACTATGCCCACCATTAAGGGGCTGGCCGTAGGCGGCTCGGGCAGCATCCGGGCCGCCGACCCCATTAAAGCCGACAACCTCGACCTGTCGGTGAGCGGCTCGGGCAGCATTCAGCTTAGCAGCGTTACGGCCAACAAAATCGACTCGTCGTTGTCGGGCTCAGGTAGTATTCAGGCGGCCGGGGTAGCCCCCAGCCACGCTATCAGCGTGAGTGGCTCGGGGGCGTGCAGGCCACCAAGCTTCAAAGCAAGACGTGCAGCGTGAGCATCAGCGGCTCGGGCAACTGCCGGGTGCAGGCCACGGAGCGGCTGGAGGCCAGCATCGTTGGTTCCGGCGACGTATTCGTGACCGGCAACCCGCAGGTGAAAAGCTCGGTGGTAGGCAGCGGCCGGGTGCACCGCGAATAAGGCCGCACCGGCGGCACTGCTCTTTTTTACCACGCAAAGCCCCGGCTACCTGAGATGGTGGCCGGGGCTTTGCGTGGTAAAAAAGAGCAGTGAACGAACTGTCCTGGAGCATTGCTGGTCTGCCCGGTGGCCAGGCCAGGTGCTTGTTACTGAATATCCAGCCGCTGCGTAATGGTGCCCTGCGCGGAGGTAAGCCGAACCAGATAAACGCCAGAACGCAACTGCCGGGTAGCAAAAGAGTGTTCCTGCACCAGGGCAGCGGGCAGCTGCTGGCTGTACACAAGGCGGCCGGTAAGGTCCAGCACTTGCAGCTGGGCCGCAACCGCCGTGGCCTGTTCCAGCCGCACCGTGCACGAGCCGGTGGCGGTTGGGTTCGGGAATACGGCCAGTTGCACCTCTTTCGTGGCAGCATTCCAGCGCACGGATACTACGTCGGAGAGGTGGGTGGTGCCGTCCGTGTCCTGCTGGCGCAGGCGGTAGTAGCTCAGGCCACTGAAGGGGGCGCGGTCGGTGAAAGAATAGGACTGCCGACGCTGCGAGTTGCCGGCGGCGGCCAAGCGGCCCACGGCTTCAAACACCTGCCCGTTGGCCGAGCGCTCCACAATAAAAGCGGCGCTGTTGAGCTCCACTGAGGTTTCCCAGCTGGCTACTACCCCCGCCTTAGTGGCCTGAGCCCCGAAGTAGGTAAGCGTAACGGGCAGCGGCGAGTTGGAGGAAGTAGTGCACAGCCCCCCGGCCGGCACCAGCCGCCGGCTTACGTTGGCATCGGTGCTTTGGTACTCCAGGCGCAGAATGTTCAGCCCGCCGCCGTTGCCGTAGAGCAGCAGCATATCGTGCAGGCCGGCCGTGAGAGTAATATTGCCCGATACGGTGGTTTCCTGGTGGCGGCCGCCGTTGTTGATCAGGGCTGAGGCTACGGTGGGGGTAGTAGCCAGGGCCGCGCCATCCAGCCACAGGTAGGAGGCATCGTCGGAGGTGAGGTAGAAGGTGTAGGTGCCGGTGGCTGGTATCAGAATGCGGCCCCGCAGGCGGGCACTGAACTCATCGGGCTGCTGGCCGCTGCCGACCACGGCTACCTGGCTGAGGTCGCCCCAGCTTTGGCTGGCACCAAAATCAACCAGCTGGGTAGCCTGGGTCCGCTTCGGGGTAGTGGTAGCAAAAAAACTGGCGTCGTCGTTGAAATAGCCTGGGAAAAGCTCAGCGAACAGGCCCGAGGAAGCTACCGTACCGCTGCCGTCAAGACCCGAGCAGCCAAGGGGCGGCCGGGCGGCTACGGTAAGCGCCAGAACCTGCGTGAACACCACGGTGCCACCCGAGTTACGCACGGCCACATCCAAGCTGTAGTCTCCCTCGGCTACCTCGGGCCCTACCAAAATCTGACCCGTGGCAGAATTGATGGTAATGCCGGCCGGCAGCGCAGCCGCGTTGGCCAGCCGGTACTCGGCCACGGCCGAGGCGCTGGTGGCCGTAGGAGCCGCTGATACGGTGGTGGTGCCCACGGTGGCCCGCATGGTGTTGGTGGCGTAAGCCAGGGCCGTTGCCAGCGGCAGCAGGGGCTGCGTAGAGGAGCAGAACATGCTGCCGGGCACTACGGTGCGGGCAATGCCCAGCTCCGGGCTGGCGTACTCCAGCACCAGGCCATTATCAACCCCGTCGTCGCCGTAGAGTAGGGCCAGGTTGTGCAGGCCGGCGTTCAGCTTCAGGGTAACAGCAATGGTCTGGAAGAGGTGGTAGCCCCCGTTATTGATGGTGGCATCGGCCAGGACCAGGGGCGAGGCCAGCGCCGCGTTATCCAGCCAGAGGTAGGCGGCATCATCGGCGGTGAGGTAGAACGTGTACGTACCCGTAGCGGCCAGGTACAGGCTACCGCGCTGGCGCAGGCTGAACTTATCGGGGTTGGCGCGGGTGCCACCAAGAGCAGTACCCAACAGGCTGCCGAAGCTATTATCGTTGGGAAAGTCAATGGCCAAATCCGTGCGCACCAGGCCAGGCGTGCGGCCGCTGAAAAAGGTGGGGTCATCGGCAAAGTAGCCGCCAAAATACTCGGCATACAGGCCCGCCGAGGCTGGCTGCCCACCCGGGTCCGACCCGCCGCAGCCGCCGGGCAGCGGCGGGGTTACCAGAAACCGGAAAACGTTGCGGAACATAGCCGTGCCTACCCCATTCGTGACGGCTACATCCACGTCGTAAGTGCCGGGGGCTACGGCCGCGCTGGCCGTCAGCACGCCGCTGGCCTGGTTGATGCTAATGCCACCGGGCAGTTCGGCCGCGTTGGCAATGGCGTAGCCGGTAACGGCGGCCCCGCCGGTTTGCACGGTGGGGGCGGCGGAGCTACGGGCCGTGCCGGTGGGCAGGGCCTGCGCCGCCGGCGCGTAGGCAAGGGCCTGGGGAACCAGGGCCGCCGCGCCCAGGGCCGTGCACAGCGCCGAAGCGGGCACTACCTGCCGGGCAACTCCTGGCCCTTCATACTCCCACACCAGCGTGTTGTTGCAACAATCGTCGCCGTAGAGCAGTTGCACGCTGTGGTAGCCCGCCGAAAGAGTAAGCGTGGCCGTGCGCGTCACGGGCTGGTGCGTGCCGCCGTTGCTGATCAGGGCCGCGGTCAGGTCGGGCGACACGGTCCGGGCGGCCCCATCCAGCCACAGGTAGGAGGCATCGTCGGAGGTGAGGTAGAAGGTGTAGGTGCCGGCCGTGGCAATGTTCAGGCTACCACGCAGGCGCAGGCTGAACCGGTCAGCATCCTCGGCCGTGCCTTCCGAAATCGGGCGCAGGTCGCCGAAGTCGGCGCTGGTCGGGAAGTTCACCTGGCTTTCTACCCGGCTCAGCTGGGGTGGGTTAGCGTTGTCGGCGAAGAACCCGACGTCATCGGCAAAGTACCCACCGAAGTACTCGGCGTACAGGCCATTCCCTGCCGGCTGACCGCCCGGGTTCGTCCCGGAGCAGCTTTGCGCCTGAGCTTGGCTATGAACGGTGCCCAGCAGACATAATCCGCCCAGCAGAACGCCAGCCCAGCTCCGCAACGATGAAGTGGAAATTTTTTTCATCCTATGCAGATTATATATAATGAATTCAGTACAACTCAGATAATAAAGATAAGGATATGTGATTTTATTGCAACATTTTAATTTTATATTGTATTAATCAGGAAAGAGCGATAGAACTATTCCAAGCCATTCTGCCTTCGATAATCAGCTTAAAACCCCACGCATAACCTGTTAGGCCCACAAGCGGCCGAAGGATAACGCCAAAATTTTTTTAGCCCTTACAGCCTGAAACTTACCGCAAAGCCATTAGAATTTTGCTATATTCAGTATTTTTTCAGCTGCCTGTCCTGGTTAGGATTAGCTTGTAATAACAGCAGCGCCGGCTTCCCTCCAAGCGGGGAAGCCGGCGCTGATGCTGCCTGTCAGCCAAGGGAGCGGGGTCAGAAGTCGAACAGGCCTCTGCGGGGGCTGCTTTTTGGCTTCGACTTCTTCTTATCTTTTTCGCCATCAAAGAGGCCGTCGAACAAGCCGGTAGTTTTCTCTTTTACAAAAACATAGCGCACTGAAAAAGCCGTGGGAAAGCGGGCCCAGTCGTTGGAGTTGAACTCGACGGTAGGCTTGAAATCCAGGCTCAGCACGACGGGGGTAAACGCAATTTTATACTCTACCCCCGCCAGCGCATCGAGGCCGCCAAAGCCGCCGGTGTCTTTGTGGGTGCCCAGGTGGCCCCCCGCCCCGAAGTAGTAGTTCAGGCTGGGCCCCAGAATCCCGAAGTGCCGCTCCGCCAGCACCGTGGCACTGACTTCGCGCGTGCCCACGAGGGCTAGTCCCTCCAGCGTAGTTTTGTCAAGAATCTTCTGCTGCACCGTGAGGCCATAGTTGTTTTTACCGAGGCGCAGGCCGGCGGCGGTGCGGTACTTTTGGGCGTGGGCCGGCAAAGCCAACGCAGCGGCAGCCAGCAGGCCGCCAGCCGGTAGCAGCCAGCCACGAAGGGGGAAACGGAATATCATAATATTATGGCTCAGGCTCTTAACCCGGACGGCCGGTACGCGTTCAACGAGGAAGATGGGCACAAAGTACGGGCCTCCCTGGCAAAGGACCGCAAACTTGCCCCGGCAAGGTGTACCTTGTCACCTTCTTTCTGCTTTGCTCCACCCTGCTTTCCTTCCCGTGTACATTCATCAGGTGGCGGCTTATCTGCCCGCCGAAGTTATTTCCAACGCTCATTTCACGCGACTTAACGGCCTTTCCCACGAGTGGATTACGGAACGCACCGGTATTCGGAACAGGCGCAAGGCTGGCCCCGGGGAAAACACCAACACCATGGCCCTGGAGGCTACCCGCCGGGTACTGGCCCAAACAACGGCCTTCCCGGCTGCTGAGGTGGATTTGATTGTAGGCGGCACTTATACCCCCCACGACACCATTTACACTGTGGCCCACGCCGTGCAGCGGGAACTCAACGTGTCGGATATTCCGGTGGTCAGCATCTCGTCGGCGTGCTCTTCATTGCTCAATGCCGTAGAAATCGTGGAGGGCTATTTCGCGCTGGGCAAAGCCCGCCGGGCTTTGGTAGTAGTAAGTGAGCACAACACGGCCTACAACAACGAACAGGACACCGTGGCCGGCCACCTCTGGGGCGACGGCGCCGCGGCCCTGCTCCTGACCGCCGACCGCCTCGCCCCCACCGACCTGCACGTGCGCTCCGTGCTCACGGGCGGGGCCGGCAACATTGGCAAAGCCGACCACTCCGTGACGCTCAAGCCCGTAGAAAAAGGCATTGTGATGCCCCACGGCAAAGACGTATTCCTGCACGCCTGCACCTACATGACGCGGGTAACCCAGCAGATTATGGAGCGCAGCCAGTTGGCAGTTGGTGATATTTCTTACCTGATTCCGCACCAGGCCAACCTGCGCATTACCAAAAACGTGCTCCAGCAGCTGGGCCTGAGCGAGGACCGGGCCGTATCCAACATTGAGGAGCTGGGCAACACCGGCTGCGCCGGGGCCGCCATTGCCCTGGCCGATACCTGGGCCCAACTGCAGCCCGGCAACAAGGTAGTCGTGACGGTATTTGGGGGCGGCTACTCCTACGGCGCCATGCTGCTGGAGCGCTAATCACCGGTACCAGTAAAGACAAAAACCGCCGGACCGGCGGCTTTTGTCTTTACTGGTACCGGGCAGCTTAGTCCAGCTTCACCAGGGGGGTAGTACCCTTGGCACCGTTCGAGTCATTCCAGCGGACCAGGTAGTAGCCGGCGCGCAGCGCCGGCGGGGTTACCGTCAGCCGATTAAGGCCCAGCTGATAATTAACCAGGGAGCCTCCCAGATAGCGGCCCACAGCATCGTAGAAGCGCACCGTGAGCGTACCAGCCGCGGTACCCAGGTACTGAAGGCCAATGGGCGAGCCGTCGCCGGCTATGGGGTTAGGGAAAATCTGCAGCCCCGCGCTGGCCGTGGCATCGTCGGTTACCCCTACGGGTGGTCCGGTATCCAGGCTGTTGTCCGGGCGCTGCAGGCGCAGGCGGTAGTAGCTGAGGCCGGCCGGCGCCTGGGCATCGAGGAAGCGGTACTGGCCGTTGGCAGCGCCGGCCGCTACGGTGCCTACCTGCCGCCAGCCCGCCGTGGTATCGGCCGGGGCCCGCTCCACCACAAAGCCGCTCACGAAGCACTCATTTCGGGTAGACCACTGCACGGTCGTGCCAATGCCGGCCACAAAACCCGCGCTCTGCCCGGTTAGCGGCGCGGGCAGCATGGGCGCTACCCCACACACCGGGGCCGTAAAGCTGCGGTTCCGCAGCACGTAGCGCCCCCCGGCAATGTCGCTGGCCGCAGCCAGGGTGCGGCTGCGCTGCCCGCGCGCAATGGCGTAGTGCATCACGGCCGAGGGCAGAATCAGGTGGGAAAGCTGCTGGGCGTGCCCCAGCTCATGCACCGCCACCGACTCAAAATCGAGCTGGGAAACCGTGGGATTACCCGGCCCGAACTGCCAGTTGGTGGCATCGTCGAACTGCATGTCTATCTCCTGCACGTAGAACGATACCGTTCCATTGGGCAGGTAGCAGCCCCGGTAGTAGCTGGTAGTGCGCCCGAGCACGTTGGTGGGCAGCTCAGTGCCATTATCGAAGCCAACGGCGTTTTCGCCGTCTTCGGTGACTCCCCGGCCGCTGCGGGGCTCCCCTACCTCCCAGTTGATACCTGTCTGGCAGCGCCAGGTAGCCAGGGCCCGTTGCCAGGCCGCACTGGCAGCCGCGTTGGCGGTAAAGCTGGTTTCGAACCGGAACGTAATGCCGCCGGTGCTATTCTGGTTCCGGTGCGCTGGTACCGCCCGCTGCTTGGTGCGGGAGTCCTGCACGTTGGATACGGCGTACACAATCTGTACCGAGGTTAGGCTGGTAGTGGGCTGCTGGTCGGAGGTTGTTACGCGCACCGGGCCCGTGCCGGCGGGGTTGCCGTTGGCTCCGGACGAAGGCACCCGCACCTGAATCCGGGTGTCCGACCAGCTGATATAGTCGTCGTCATTCACCCGGACAAAGGTGCTGCCTCCGTCATCGGCGTTCCGAAACTCCACCGCGCCACTGCCCCGGGCCGCGCCAAATCCTGAGCCGGAAATAGTGAGCACCGCCCCGGTGCCGGCCGTCAGGCTCTGGGGTAGCAGACTGGAAATGACGGGGGCCAGGGGTCGGGCCGCGGCAGCGGGCGCCGCCCGGCGGGCCAGGGCGGTTTGCAAGGCCGCATTGGGCGTCACTTCCCGGGGGCTGCTGCCGGCTATGGTCTGGTAGAACTCGGGGCCGATGAGGGGGTAGCGGCGGAAAGGCTCCGCTGCGGTGGCCGTCCGCACATCGTACTGCACAAAGCCCTGCTCACTGGCGTACACGGCCCAGCCCGCCCCGGCCGGCACTCCGGCAAAGGCCGACCGCTCCAGAAAGAATACGCCCTGCTGCCCGGGCTGCAGCCGCAGCGTGTTGGTGAGCTCCTGCCGGTCGAGACCCACGGTACCGCCTTCCGTGAGCACCGTCAGCTCGGTGGGGGCGGTGCCTTTCAGTTGCTTGTACACCCGCAGCCGGTGGCGGGTGTAGATGCGGCCATTCGGGGCCCGGAACCCGTCCGCGTCGAGCACTTCCGCTTCCACAATCAGGGGTACGCGGGCGGCCCGGGCGGCCGGGTCCAGGGGCACAAGCAGGCAGCGGGTTTCCAGAGGCGGGGCCACCGCCTGCGCCCGGGCCGGCAGCACCAGCCCCCCCAGCCCGGAGGCCAGGCACAAAAAGAGTAGAAATTTCATAAAGTGGAAAAAGCCCGGAGGGGCCTGGTTCAAGGTACTGGTTTTGGCCGCCAAATGGTTTGGCCGCCGCTCTTTATTTACACTCCTTCTGCTACGTGCACTGCCGGCTCGGGAAAGGAAAGGTGGCCGCTCATCATGCACGATGTTATAATGCTTATGCCGAGGGGGCGGCTGCGCTGCCTAGCGCCCGGCCGTTACCCCAGCTATCCGCACCAGGCCTTCACTTGCTTTCCCCCTGGAGCCGGCCGGCGCTTCCACAGCGGAGGTCCAAGGCATTTTTAAGGAGCGAACCAGCTAGAACAGGCTGCCCTGCACGGGCTGCGGAATTACGCGGGGCGGCTGCACGCTCATGCCCGTGAGCTCCTGCAGGCGGCGCAGGAAATGCTCGGCCCAGAGCGGGGAATGCATAATATCCTTCTGATGAATAAAGATATAGGCCGTATGCAGGCCCGCTTCCAGCCAGCCGGCTACACGGGCGGCCCAGTCGTCGGCGCGGCGGAAATCGGAGTCGATGAGGCCGTGGCCGTTGATGCGCACGAAAGCGGCAGGCGTGGTCAGGCGCATGTGCAGCACGTCGCGGCGGCCGGCTACATCACTGAGCACTAGTGGTTTGCCCAGCGCTTCGAGCATGGCCGTTACAGAGGCCAGCAACTCGGCATCGGCAAACCAACCCGGGTGCCGGAGCTCCACGGCCAAGGGCACGTAGGCCGGAAAATCGAGCAGATAGCGCTCCAGCCGCGGCAAATGCTCGGGGCCGAAGGTAGGGGGCAGCTGCAGAAACGCATGCCCCAGGGTGGGCCCCAGGCCTTCAATGGCCCGGCAAAAGCTCAACGTCAACTCGTCGGCATTGTACAAGGCCCGGTCGTGGCTGATGGACTGGGGCAGCTTGGGGCAGAACCGGAAGGCAGGGGACACAGCCTCGCGCCAGCGCCGCACGGTAGTGGCGTCGGGGATGCGGTAGTGGGTAGTATTCAGCTCAATGCTGTTGAACTGCCGGCCGTAGTGGTGCAGGTAGTCGGCCTCCCGGATGCCCAGCGGAAAGTAGCTGCCCAGCCAGGCCTTGTTCGTCCAGATGGGGCAGCCCACGTACACGGCGGGCGGCGCGGGCTGGCGGGCCAGGGCCCGGGCCAGCACCCGTGGGGTTTCGGCGTGGTCGGGGGGTAGGCGAAAATTAACGTAGCGCAGGTCGGAAAGGCGGCCAAAGTCCATACCCCGAAGATACGGTGAAACTGCGGTTGTGCGGCGCCGGGAAAGGGGGCCGGCGCGTTGCACCTTCTTTCCCAGGTCTTAGCACATTTCCGCGACATTTGCAACCCAGCTTGGCGCCACGGGAACGGGCTAAGGACAAAATTTTTTAACAGGCGGATAGTCTTATTTTATGTAACGACATGCTACTACCTAAAAAGAGTGCAAAACACGCCTTAAGGAAACACAATCCGTTTTTCCAGGATGCTGCATTCAATAACTTAAATGCAAAAAATATTTGAAAAGTATAATTATTAACGATTAACCAGTACCGATACGTAGCCGTGCCAGGGCTTGGTTTAAGAGGCGCGCCTAGATTTGTCGCACTCACCAACCAAGAGAACGGATGACGTTGAATCTACGACTGCATGTCTCGGGCTTGATGATGGCCATGCTCTTTGTGCTACTGACGGCCTTCTCGGCCTCGGCCCGCCCAGCAAGCATACGTGAAGATGAAAAAGCCCCCGCCGCTGCCGCCAAGAAAGCAACGGTAATGCGCGGCCGAGCCTCCTGGTACGGCCGCGAACATCAAGGCCACCGCACCAGCAACGGCGAGCGGTTTGACCGCAACAAGTACACCTGCGCCCACAAAACCCTGCCCTTCGGCACCAAGCTGCGCGTTTCCAACCCCGAAACCGGCGAATCGGTAGTGGTGCGGGTAACCGACCGGGGCCCGTTCCGCCACCAGCGCATTCTGGACCTCTCGGAGGTAGCGGCCCGCCCCCTGGGTATTGTTACGCACGGCGCCGTATCGGTAGTAGCGGAGGTAGTAAGCCCCGATACCCCCCTGGGCCCCACCAATGCGCCGGAGAACCTGGCGGCGCTGGCCACCGACTCCACGGTGGCCGTGGGCCTGCTGGCCGATGTCCGGGCTGGTGCTTCGGAAGCCGCTGACGTGACCCTCACGCCGGAGCCAACGGCTACCTACGTGATTCAGGCCGGTACCTTCGGCGACGCCCGCAATGCCCGCGCCGTGATGGACAAAATCCAGAGCCTGGAGCCCAAACTACTGGTAACCACCGTAACCACCAGCACCCTGGAGGGCAAAGCACTTAACCGCGTGGTAGTAGGCCGCTTTGCTACCGCCGCCGAAGCCGATACCGTACGCCAGCGCTTGGCTCGCCTGGGCATAGCCGGCTTGGTCCGGCAGGGCGAGAACCTGTAGCACTCTTCTTTCGCCCCAAGCATAAAAGCGCCGCTTCCGGACCGGAAGCGGCGCTTTTATGCTTGGGGCCGGACCAATTTTCAAGAAAATATTTCTTCTGCCTACTACTTAAGCAACTCTTAATCGAGTTTCTGGATCGTCAAGCCAACAACATCTTTATCCTTTCTCTGCATGTTAAAAACGTATTGCCTTCTAGCACTCGGCTTCATCGTATGCACTGCCAACACGGCCCTGAGCCAAACCACGAAAGGCACCCGGGTGCTGGGTTTGAGCGCCGGAAACATTACCTACCAAAAGAACGGTGGCTACCGTCAGATCAGCGGGCAGCTTTCGCCTTCAATCGGCACGTTTGTCGCCAACAACGTGGCGCTGGGCATCGCGGTACCCGTTGGGTATTCATCCGTCAAGTCTCCATACGGCCCCCGCAACATACAGCGGAACCTGGAGCTGGGACTTCTACCGTGGCTGCGCTACTACCTGCCCTCCACCAGCCCGCACCGGTTGTTTGGCGAGTTAAGCGCAGGAGGAGTGCTAAACAGCTACCGGACCAAGGCGGACAGCTACACCTATAAGAACAGCAGCGTTAGCCTGCTGGCCAGCCTGGGGGTAGGGTACAGCTACTTCATTACGCCCAACGTGGGCCTGGAGGCTCTGGCGAAATACGCCACCAACAGCGGTAACTCAACGGCCTTTGGCAAGGGCTATTTCGACATCAACCTGGGCTTCCGGGTGTATCTGCCGAAAGGCGGAGCGGCCACGGTTCCGGCCGAGTAAGGGGGTAGCCTTCATCCGTCAACAAGAGAATACGAAGCATTTACTACCTTCCGGGCCCCTCCTGCTCACTGGTAGTTTATGCTTCGTATTCTGAAGGCCGGCTTCGTTCTGCTCGTTACGCTTACCCTTACCTGGACCCTCAATACCAAACAAGGCGACGTGCCGCCGCTGGCCCGCCTGCTGAGCCCCTACCGGGGCATGTGGCAGAACGGCGAGGCAGAAGCCGACGTGGCGGCCCAGCAAACCCTGCAGCTACTGGGCCTGCACCAGCCCGTGCGGGTGCGCTTCGACGACAGGCGGGTGCCTCACATCTTTGCCCAGAACGAGCACGACCTGTACTACGCCCAGGGCTACCTCACGGCCCACGACCGGCTCTGGCAGATGGAGTTCATGACCCGGGTAGCAGCCGGGCGCATTTCGGAGGTAGTGGGCCCCAAAGCCCTGGAGTACGACCGGTTTCAGCGCCGCATGGGCCTGCCCTACGGGGCTGAAAATACCCTGCGGGAAATGCTGCGCAACGATACCACGCGCCTGGTGCTGGAGTCGTACGCGGCCGGGGTGAATGCCTACATCAACAGCCTCTCGCCCAAAGACTACCCCTTCGAGTACAAGCTCCTCGACTACGCCCCTGAGCCCTGGCAACCCCTGAAAAGCGCTCTGCTGCTGAAGCTGATGGCCTGGGACCTGAGCGGCCGCTCCGACGACCTGCGCCTGAGCAACATCCTGAGCAAATACGGCCCGGAGGTTGTCCGCGACCTGTTTCCCGACTACCCCAACCGCACGGACGCCATTGTGCCGCCCGGCACCCCACTGGAGTTCGAGCCCCGGCCGGTGCCGCCTACCCCCCCATCCTTCACGGCCGCTATGGCGGGCAAGCTGCCCCAGCGGGAACCCGACCCGGAGCTGGGTTCCAACAACTTTGCGGTGGCAGGCAGCCGCTCGGCCTCGGGCCTGCCTTTGCTGGCCAACGACCCGCACTTGCAGCTGAACCTGCCCAGCATCTGGTACCAGGCCCAGCTGCACGCGCCGGGCGTAAACGTGTACGGCGTAACCATTCCGGGGGCGCCTACCATCATTATTGGGTTCAATGAGGATGTGGCCTGGGGCGTAACCAACGTGGGCGGCGACGTGCTGGACTGGTACCAGCTGAAGTTCCGCGACGCCCGCCAGCGCGAGTACTGGCACGAGGGCCGCTGGAAGCCCGTGCGCCGGGTGGTGGAGCGCATTGCGGTGCGCGGCCAGCCCGACCGGCTCGATACGGTGCTCTACACCCACCACGGCCCCATCGTGTACGACCAGCAGGAGAAGGTTTTCAACAAGCAGACACCCATCCGGCACGCCCTGCGCTGGACTGCCCACGACGGCGGCAACGAGGTGCTGGCCTTCTACCGCCTCAACCGCGCCCACTCCTACCCCGATTACCGCCGCGCCCTGCGCACGTACGCCTCCCCGGCCCAGAACTTCATCTTCGCCGATAACCGCAATGAAATTGCCATTCAGCCCAACGGCCGCTTTCCGCTGAAGTGGCCCGACCAGGGCAAGTTTATCTTGGACGGCACCGATGCGCGCTACGACTGGCAGGGCTGGATTCCGATGGAGCAGAACCCGCACGTAAAGGACCCGGCCCGGGGCTTCGTATCGTCGGCCAACCAGCCTTCCGCTGGTTTTGATTACCCCTACTACCTCGGCTGGGACTACGCCCCCTCCGACCGGGGACACCGCATTAATGAGCGCCTGACCCAACTGCGCGGCGCTACCCCCGACAGCCTGCGCAACCTCCAGAACGACAACCTGGGCGTGAATGCCCGCCAGATGCTGCCCTGGATGCTGAGCACTGTAACCGGCAGCAAAATGACGGACAACTGCTTCCTGCCGCTGCTACCTAACTCGCCGGAGTACGCGGCGGTGGGGGCGCTGGCCCAATGGAACTACCGCTACGAGTCCGATGCCGTGGCCGCCAGCGTGTTTGAGCTCTGGTATAATGACCTGGTAAAGCGCCTCTGGGACGATGACTTTGGTAGCGCCGCGGGTCTGGAAATGCGCTACCCCTCCCGCGCCCGCACCAACCAGTTGCTGCTGCGGGAATCGGGCAGCATGCTTACCTGCTTTCAGAAGGCCAGCCCCTGGATTGATGACCGCACCACCGCCAAGCGCGAAAACGTGCACGACCTGCTAACCGCCTCCCTGCATTTCGCCGTGGATTCCCTGACCCGCAAGTTTGGGCCAATGGGGCCAAAGTGGGCCTGGGCTAACCAGAAGAGCACCGACATCAACCACCTGGCCAACCTGACCGGCTTCGGCCGGCAGGACATTGACTGCCCTGGCAGCCCCGGCTCAGTGAATGCCACGGGGCCGCGCAATGGCCCCTCCTGGCGCATGGTGGTAGCCCTGGGCCCGCAGGTGAAAGCCTACGGTATTTTTCCCGGCGGCCAGAGCGGCAACCCTGCCTCGGCTTACTACGATGATATGATTGAGTCCTGGCGGGTGGGCAAGCTCGATGAGCTGGTGTTTCTGCGCGCTGCCGACGAAAACCACCCGCGCCTGCAGGCGGCCTGGCGGCTGGAAGCCCGACCGTAGCCACAACCCCGGCCCGTTTCTACCCCTTGTATATCTGCTTTTTCTACGCTGTTATGGCGCGCTTCTGGCTTTCCCTCCTATTGATTCTTGTTCTGTCTTCCTTGGCTCAGCTGCTGCTGCCCTGGTGGGTGCTGGTGCCCCTGTGCTTTGCGGTAGCGGCCTGGAGCCAACTCAGCGGGGGGCGGGCGTTTCTGGCGGGGCTGCTAGGTGCCGCGCTGAGCTGGTGGCTACCGGCGGCCTGGCTCGCCACCCACGGCGCCGAGCGGCTGGCCTCCCGCCTGGTTACTCTCCTGCCCCTGGGCGGCAACGCCTGGACTTTGGTGCTGGTGAGTGGGGTAGTAGCGGGGCTGGTGGGTGGGCTGGCGGCCCTGAGCGGCACCTGGGCCCGGCAGGCGCTCCGCCCTGCCTCCCAGGCCACGGGCATCACTCAATAATCTGATTCAGCAACAAAAAGCCCGCTTACCACGGTGGTAAGCGGGCTTTTTGTTGCCGGGTGCCTCCTAGGAGAAACAGACTTAATACTGCGAGATAAACGCAAAGGCCTGTAGCGTGTAGGTAGCCACCGAAGTAAAGTGGTTGCCGCCCTGAATAGGCTTCAGCTGCACCTGGGTAGCGCCGCGGGCCCGCATAGCATTGTAGGCATCCTGCGAGTTGAAGTAGGGCACGTAGTCGTCGGCGGTACCGTGGAACAGGGCTACGGGAGCAGTGGGCTTCCAGTCGTACACGTCGTTATCCTTGAAAGCCGCCGCGAGAGCAGCATCCGTGTTATTGAGTACGGCCTGCCGGAAAGGCTCCGCGAACAGTTCCGACGCCTTGTTAGGCACCGAGCTGAATGGGTTAGCGTGCAGGCGGGTAGCGTAGGGCTCCTTAAAGTACGCCGACAGCGGCCGGTTCAGGCCGTACACGCGGTTGTAGGTATCCAGCACCCACACGTAGGTACTCAGGAAGTTCAGGGGCTGCTCCGATTTCATGATGTACTGGGCGAAGGCCGTTTTGTGGTAGGCCCCGGCGCCGGGGGCGCTGGCCGCTACGGGCAGCTCGGTGGCGTACTTTTCTTCCAGCAGCTTGTGCAACGACATGGTAGCGTAGCCACCTTCGGAATAGCCTAGCAGGAAGTTTTTCTGGTTAACTGCTATGTTTTCCTTTTTGCAGAACTCCCGCGCCGCCCGTAGCATATCGGCCGAGGCCGAGGCCAGAGAAGGCCCGTGCTCATAGGGGTGGGGCAAGGCCTTGGAGGCACCGTAGCCGATATAGTCGGGGGCCGATACCACGTAGCCGGTGGAAGCCAGCACCGACACAGCCGACCACAGCTCACTGCCCGAGCTGTAGTAGGAAGGAGCCCGGCCTTCCTCATCGGGCTGCAGGGTGCCGTGCTGGTAGCTGATAACGGGCAACGCCTGCGGGGCGGCCGGCACTAGCAAAGCCCCCGAGGCCGTAATGGTTTTGCCGTCGGTGTTGGTGGTATTGTAGGTCAGGCGGTACACCTTAATAGGAAAGCGGACCAGGGAGCCTACCAGCGGAATATCAGCCACGCGGCCTGCCAGCGTAGAGGTGCTGTACTCACCAATCAGGGTGCTGCCCACCAGCACGGGGGTAGGCGCCGGCGGAGCCGGAGGCGTGGTAGTGGTGGTATCAGTCGGCTCGGGCGAGTTGCTTTTGCAGCCCGGAGCCGTCAGCAGCAGGGCCAGTAAGCTCAGGGCCCACCCGGTCGTCATCCGGCGAAGATTAGATAGCGTCACGAAGAGTACGGTTAGAAAGGATGTGGTACTGGAAAGAACACCCGAAGCCCGCCCCTCGTTCCGCCCTGCCGGCTCTTATCCTCTTAAGCAGAGAACAATACGTGCATCATTTTATCATTTACTATAAACTTAGTTGACAAACTAATTAATTAGTTACATCTTTCTTGCCTCACTTACTTCCTGCTATGCCCGATACTCCATTTCCCGAACTAACCCGCGCCGAAGAACAGGTAATGCAGGTGCTCTGGCAGCGCGGCCCGTCCTTCGTGAAGGACGTGGTGCCCGAACTGCCGGCCCCTACCCCTGCCTATACCACCGTATCCACCATCATCCGGATTCTGGAGCAGAAGGGCTTTGTGGGCCACGAAGCTTTTGGGCGCACCCACCGCTACCACGCCCTCATTGCCCAGGACGAATACCGCCGCTTTTCGCTGCGCAAGCTGCTGGGTGGCTACTTCGGCGGCTCTTTCTCGCGGCTGGTTTCCTTTTTCGCTAAGGAAGAAAACCTGGACGCTGCCCAGCTCGACGAGCTCTTGCGCCACGCCCAGGCCTCACCCCCTACCCCCTCCGCCGATGCTACCCCTCCTTCTCCCAACGACGAGCCTACTCGTCCTGCTTAGCTGGCTGGGCCAGAGCACTCTGCTGCTCGGGGCCGGGTGGCTGTTGTACTACCTGGTGCTGCGCCGGGAGCGGTGCTTTGGCTACAACCGCCGGTTTTTGCTGCTGGTGCCCTGGTTGGCGCTGGGGCTGCCCCCACTGCTCACCCTGGGCGCCCCGTGGTTTATGCGCGGGTGGGCAGTTTGGAGCGGAACCTTGGGCGGCGGCATGCTGCTGCCGGGAGGCTTGCTGCCCACCGTCAGGATACTGGCTGCGCCCGGCCCCGGAGCTACTGCCGTTGCCGCCAATGCGCTGGCCTGGCTGCCAGCCCTGTACGGAGCGGTGGCTCTGGGGCTGCTGCTGCGCCTAGGCGGGCAGGTGTTGCACCTGTGGCTTGGTACCCGGCACTGGCCCCGGCAGCTGCGCCCCGGCTATACCCTGGTGTTCAGCGGAGGCCGGCGCCCTATCAGCTCCTTTGGGCGCTGGATATTCTGGGATGAAACGGCCGGCCTGGCACCAGCCGAGGCGGCGGCAATCCTGGCCCACGAGGTGGCCCATGTGCAGCAGGGCCACACCCGCACGCGCCTGCTGCTGGAAGTGGCGCGGGCCCTGCTCTGGGCTTCGCCCTTCGTGCACCTATACCCCCGGGCGCTGGAGTGCACCCACGAGTTTCTGGCCGATGCCGCCGCCCTGGGCGCTACCCCTGCTACCCCCGGCAACCCCGCCGGCCCTTACGCTGCCCTGCTGGCCCGTTTGGCTCTGGGCCAGTTTCAGCCCGACTTACCGCTTGCCCATTCATTTACCCAATCCCTCACCCTTACCCGTATCCGTATGCTTACCTCGTATGCGCCCACGCCCCGCTGGAAACGGTGGCTGGCTCTGCCGCTGAGCGCGGCCCTGCTTTTCACTATGGCCTGCGAGAAGGCCGCCGAGCTACCCCCGCCCCCGCCGCCTACCCTGTCGGCCTCGGCCACCCTCGCCCCGCCGCCTCCGCCCCTACCGGCCTACAACCAGGCACAGCAAATGCCGGAGTATGAGGGCGGCCCCAAGCAGCTGCTGGCCGATATTGCCGCGCTGATCAAATACCCCGAGGTGGCGAGAGCCGAGAAGCTGGAAGGCCGGGTGTTTGTAAGCTTTATTGTAGCCGCCGACGGCAGCCTGCAGGCCGTTCAGGTCCGGAAGGGAATTGAAACCACGAGTACCGACCCCGGTAGCCAGGGACAACCGGCCCGCGCGAACAGCAGCACGCCAGCGGCGCAGGCCCTGCACGAAGCTGCCCTGAACGCGGTGCGCAACCTGCCCGGCCGCTGGACTCCGGGCCGCGAAAAAGGCCAGGCAGTGGCCGTGCAATACACTATTCCTATCACGTTTGCCCTATAAATCAGGGGTAGGAACCTGGTTTCGGGCAACCTGCCGTGCCCAGGAGCCAGGCTGCCGGTACTCCACCGCTACCTGGCATTTTATCCCTAAGCCGCCGTCTGTTCTACGCAGGCGGCGGCTTCTTTTTATTGGGTAGTTTATCTTAACGGCCTCCGGACACTATAACTAAAGCGGCGGAAGGGCGGTTACCCGAAAGCAACCTCCAGCGTTTTTGGTCTGACTCGTGCGTTGATGTGCCATTCTCTGGAATTTCCTTTCTCTTCTGACAGGCTGTGGTTGGCTTCGCTACGCCGGTTGTTGTGCTTGCTGCTGGCAGTCTGGGGCCTGGCATCTTGCAATTCGCAGCCCGAGCGGAAGCCCCGCCCAAGCCCAGCCGCTACGGCCCGGCAGCAGCGGGAACTGGTGCGCCGCGACTCTCTGCGGGCCGACTCCGTGGCCCGGGCCGGCGTGCAGCTGCCGGGGGCGGTGCTGCCCGATAGCCGCATTGTAGCTTTTTATGGCAACCCGCTGCACAAGGGCATGGGCATTCTGGGTGAGCTGCCAAAGGAGCAGATGCTGGCTCGGCTAAATAAGCAGGCCGCCGAGTGGCAGCGGGCCGACTCCTTGCCCGTGCGCCCCGCCCTGCACCTGATTGCCGTTATTGCCCAGCGTGATTCAGGAGCCGATGGCAAGTACCGCCTGGCCCTGCCCGACAGCACCATCCGGCGGGTAATAAGGTGGGGACAGGAGCACAACACGCTGGTTTTCCTGGATGTGCAGGTGGGCCTCTCCGATCTGGGGCATGAGCTACCGCCCCTGGCCAAGTACCTGCGCCTGCCCTTCGTACACCTCGGCATCGACCCGGAGTTTTCCATGAAGTCGGGGCGGCGGCCGGGTACGGAGGTAGGCGAGTTCGACGCCCAGGATATCAATTACGCCCGCCAGTTTCTGGCCCGCCTGGTCAGCGAGAATCATCTACCCCCCAAAGTGCTGGTAGTGCACCGCTTCCGCCAGGATATGGTTACCAACTACCAGAATATCAAGCTCGACCCCAGGGTGCAGATTGTGATGCACATGGATGGGTGGGGCACGCCCAGCATCAAGCGCAGCTCCTACCGCAAATTCATCCGGAAAGAGCCCGTGGAATACACCGGCTTCAAGATTTTCTACCGCAATGACCGCAAAGGCGAGTCGCGTTTGATGACGCCCCGGGAGGTGGCCGCCCTGACGCCCGCCCCGCTCTACATCCAATACCAATAAGGGGTAGGGAATTTCGGCTATTGGTGTAGAAACATAGGTAGGTAGCAGCCGGTAAGCCCCACAAAAATTACGAGCTGCTACGCCGTAGCTGCGCCGGGAACCCGTAACTTTCCGGCAACTCTCTCTTATTTACGTTCATCCGTGCGGCACTTTTCTGTTTTTGGCGCTGGCCTCACCACCCTGGGCCTCGCTCTTTCCCTTACTACCCTACCCGGCTGCGGCTCCCGCTCGGGCACCGAATCTGAAAACACTGCGGCCGCGGCCGATACAACCAAGCCGGTTGTGGTGGACACCGTGGCCCTGAAGCGCCAGGCCATGATGCGCGACTCGCTCAAGGCCGATTCCATTGCCAAGAAAAACGGACAGCTGCCCGGCGCCATTCTGCCCGGTCACCGCATCGTGGCATTCTACGGCAACATCCGGGCGAAAGGCATGGGTATTCTGGGCCGCGAGCCGAAGGAGCAGATGCTGGCCAAGTTCCGGAAAGTGCAGAAGGAGTGGCAGGAAGCCGACCCCAGCCTGCCGGTTCAGCCGGCCCTGCATAGCGTGACCATCACGGCCCAGGCCGCGGCCGGCAAGGACGGCAAATACCGCCTGATGAACTCCAAGGCCACCATCGACGAAACGATTCAGTGGGCCAAGGACAACAACTGCATTGTATTCCTGGATGTGCAGGTAGGCCTCTCCGACCTGGAGCACGAGCTGCACAAGCTGGAGCCCTGGCTGAAAGACCCCATCGTGCACATGGGCATCGACCCGGAGTTTGCCATGAAAACCAAAGGCGTGCGCCCGGGCAAGAAAATCGGGACCTACGATGCCAAGGACGTGAACTACGCCATCAACTTCCTGGCCCGCATTGTAAGCGAAAACAAGCTCCCGCCGAAAGTGCTGACGGTGCACCGCTTCACGGAGGGCATGATTACCAACTACAAGAAAATCAAGCTCGACCCGCGGGTGCAGGTAGTGATGCACATGGACGGTTGGGGCAACCCCGTCCTGAAGAAAGACTCCTACCGCGACTATATCCAGACCCAGCCCGTGCAGTACACTGGCTTCAAGCTGTTTTATGAGTACGATGCGCGGCCGGCTCCGCACCACATCATGACCCCCAAGGAAGTGCTGGCCGAGCTGACGCCCAAGCCCCTCTATATTCAGTACCAGTAACTGCTCCGGCGCCCGCAGCCCCTGGCTTTCCTACCCCGCGTAGCGAAGCCAGGGGCTGCTTTGTGCCCGGTGCGGCCCGTTTACTTCACGCTACTCTCTGTATTTGACATTATCCCTACTCCCCTTCCTAATGCCTTTTGCAGTACCTACCCGGTGGGGCAGCGCTTTGGGGGCGTGCCTGCTGCTGAGCGGCACCGCTGCCGGCCAGAGCGCGGGCCTGCCCGCGCCCAAGCGCAACATTATTAAACTAGCCCCTCTGGGCTGGATTCATGGGCAACTGCCCTTTTCCGTGGAGTCGAGGGTGGGCTACGAGCGGGTGCTGGGTGCCCGTAGCAGCGTGGCCGCCGGCTACTCCTACCTGGGGACCAATCATCCGTTTAACTTCATCGGCGGCGCGGCCCTGAGCGCGGCTATTACCACGGCTCTGGTTGCCGGCGGGCACGCCCGCGTGGCCTGGACGGATGTGCGCACGCGTACCCAGGGGCACCGCTTTCAGGTGCAGTACAGGCACTACCTGACCAAGCGGAAGCCGGCGCCGGAGGGCTTTTACCTCTCGCCCCACTACTCCTACACCACCGCTACCTACCGCTCGGAGGTAAAGGACCTGGGCATCCGCTTCGGCATCAAAACCACCAACCACAACTATAACCTGCTGTTCGGCTTTCAGGAGGTGCTGGGCCGGCATTTGGTAGTAGATGTGTTTACCGGCCTGGGCTACCGCAACAAAACCGAAAAAACCTACGACGCCAACGACCAGTACACCGGCACCGCCGACAAGGAAAGCCCCCTGAAGGTATCATCGGGGCTGAACATTGGCTGGGCTTTCTAAGGCCGGTTTCCTACCCCCTCATACCCGCAAAAAGCCCCGGCAATAACATTGCCAGGGCTTTTGCATGGAGAAGCAGTGGTTAAACAGGCATTTCTCCGGGGTACCGCCCGCTGGTTAGTGGGCGGCGTTCAGGTCGATTTTCTCGCCGCGCCGGGCGCGCTTGATCAGCAGTACCAAGGGTAGGCAGCAGACGAAGAACAAGCCAATCATGGTGAACACCTGTGAGTAGGTGATAATGGAAACCTGCTTCATCAGAATGCCTTCCAGGGCGGCATAAGCCTGCTTCTGGGCCTGCTCGAAGGAGAAGCCGCGCGACATAAAGTTGGCCGTAAACGCCTGAATGCGCTGCACCGTGTTCGTGTCGTAGAGCGAGATGTGCGCCAGCGGGCTGATGCGGTTCTGGGCAATGCTGCGCTCCAGGTAGGTACCCACAATGGCTACCCCGAACGAGCCGCCCAGCTGCCGGATCATACCGGTGAGGCCGGCCGCCTGGCCCGCATCCTTACCCGAGAGGCCCGCCAGGCTCATGGTAGTAATGGGCAGGAAAATCAGGCCCATGCCCAAGCCGCGCACCATCAGGGGCCAGAAGAAGTCCGACTCGCCGGCCGTGGGTGAAATAATCTGGGCCATCCAGAAGGTGAAGACAAAGAAGATGCTGAAGCCCACCGGAATCATGAACTTCTGGGGCACCCCGGCCTGGAGCATCTTGCCGATCAGGGGCATCATGAGGCCCGAGGCCAAAGCTCCGGGTAGCAGGATGTAGCCCGTTTGAGCGGCCGAGAAGCCGAGGATGCGCTGGGTGAAAATCGGGAAGATGAACACCGAGGCAAACATGCCAAAGCCCAGCACAAACGACAACACCGCACCCACGGCCAGGTTACGGCTCTTGCCCAGCACCCGCAGATCCACGATGGGTTGCCGGGCCGTCAGCTCGCGCCACACAAAGCCCACGAGGCCAATAACGGCCAGGGCGGTAAAGATGTTGATGTAGGCGCTTTCAAACCAGTCTTCCGACTCGCCCTGCTCCAGCACCAGCTGCAAGGAGCCCACTCCCATAATCAGCAGGCCAATCCCGGCCCAGTCGATTTCGCGCAGGGGGCGCGGCACGGCGTTTTTGATGCGCTCAGGGTCCCGGATGAACAGCACGGTGAAGATGGAGGCCAGAATGCCTACCGGCACGTTCACGTAGAAAATCCAGGGCCAGTCGTAGTTATCCACAATGTAGCCGCCCAGCGTGGGGCCAATGGTAGGGCCGATAATTACACCCATGCCGAACAAGGCCTGACCCAGCGGCAGCTGCTTGGGCGGGAAGGTATCGATGAGGATGGCCTGGGAGGTAGCCATGAGGGCTCCGCCCCCAATGCCCTGGATAAAGCGGAAGGCCACCAGCTCCCAGATGTTGGTGCTCTGACCGCAGGCAATGGAAGCCAGCGTGAACAGAATTACGGACACGAGGTAGTAGTTTTTGCGCCCGAACTGCTCGGCCAGGAAGCCCGTCATCGGGATAACAATTACGTTGGCAATGCCATAGGAGGCAATTACCCAGGTTACCTCCTGCTGCGTGGCCGAGAGGTTGCCCATCATCTGGGTCAGGGCCACGTTCACAATACTGGTATCAATAAGCTCCAGCAAGCAGCACATCACCACCGTAATGACGATGATCCACTTGGTAAATCCGGTTTCCATAGGTAGGGTACGAGGGTATGGGGGTAGGAGGGCGTGAGGAAATTAGCGGTGGTTAGGCTTTATTTGACTTTATCTCAACTCTATACCTAGTGAGTTATGCCGAATACACAGTCCAACTTTGACTTTGCGGAGGAGTTCAGGCAACGCACTAAAGCGTTTGCGCTGCGTGTGATGAAGCTGACCGACCGGCTGCCCGTAACACCTTCCGGCCGGGCTGCCGGGGCCCAGCTAGTGCGCTCCGGAATGTCAGTAGCGGCCAACTATCGGGCTGCTTGCCGGGCCCGATCCCAACGGGAATTCGCCGCCAAGCTGCACATTGCCTTAGAAGAAGCTGATGAGTCGGTGCTATGGCTCGAATTGCTGAATGAAGCTGGCACATTGCCCCCAGGCAAGCTGGATGAGTTACTCAGCGAGGCCAATGCCATTATGGCCATTCTGGGTAAAGCCGAAAAGACAGCGCGGGACAGAGTTAGAAGGGAAAAAGACGCTCTTTGATCAGCGAAGCTATTCCTTCCTAAACTCCTACCCCCATACCCTCCTACCCTAAAATTATTTCACCTTCACCGTCGCTACCACGCTCATGCCGGCGCGGAGGGGATGTTCGGGGTCAACTTTGTCGAGGACAATCTTGACGGGGATACGCTGAGTTACTTTCACGAAGTTGCCCGAGGCGTTATCGGGAGGAAGCAGGGCGAAGCGGGCACCGGTAGCGGCCGAAAGCGACTCAATGTGGCCGGCAAATTCCTCGTTCGGGTAGGCATCAACCTCCACGCTTACCGGCTGGCCCACTTTCATGTTCTCCAGCTGGGTTTCCTTGAAGTTGGCGATAATCCAGGTGTTGCCGCTGGCTACCAGGCCCATAAGTTGCTGGTTAGGGCTTACTACCTGACCCGGCTGCACGTTTTTCCGGCTCACGATGCCGTTGCCGGGCGCCGTGATGGTGGTGTAGCTCAGCTGCAGACGGGCGTTATCGAGGTCGGCCTGGCGCTGCTTTACTACGGCTTCGGCTACGGCCACCTGCTGGCGGGCGGCCTCTACCTGCTGCTGGGCCACGCGCACCTGCTGCTGAGCGGTAGCCCGCTGGGCCGTCGTCGATTTCAGGTTGGCCTGCACGGCGTCGTACTCACTTTGCGGAATGATGTCCTCCTTACGCAGGAACTGGCTGCGCTTCAGGTCTTTCTCCAAGCGGGCGCGGTTAGCATCACTCACGCCAATGGTGGCCTGCGCCGTGCTGACGTTGGCCTGGGCCGTACCCACGGCGGCGCGGGCTGCCACTACGTTGGCCTGGGCGGCCGCCAGAGCCGCCTCAGCGGCATTCACGCGCTGCTGATAGTCGGCCGGGTCCACGGTCACCAGCACATCACCTTTCTTCACCTGCTGGTTGTCCTGCACTTTTACTTCCAGTACGGGGCCTGTTACGCGGGGCAGAATGGGATACACATCGCCTTCTACCTGGGCATCGTCGGTTTCCTCGTGGGTTTGCCCGAACTGGTAACGCTGGTAGCCAAAGTAGCCGCCCACCAGCAGCACCAGGGCCAGAATAAGTAAGACAATCGGGCGCTTGGAGCGACCTTCTTGTTCCTCCACGGCCGGCTCGTAAGCGGCAGATGAGGTAGGCGCTACGGCCGGATCGTGTTGAACGGGAGTTGCCATATGGGTACTTGGTTGTTCGTTGTCAAGAAGGGATTTGTAAATAAAGAACAGGTAGCACGGCAAAGCCGCCCCTATCTCTGTCCGTTACGCCGATTGGCGGTAAGCACTGGGGCACCCGGGCTTTACCAGTAGTGTCACGCACGGGGCGGTGCGCACTACGGTTTCGGCGGTGCTACCCATTAGAAAGCGCGTCAGGCCCGTTTGGCCGTGCGCTCCTATAACAATGATGTCAGCGGGGTGGCGTCGGGCTTCTTCTACGATTTCACGCGCGGCGTTGCCGGAAACAACGGCGGTAGTAACCTGAGCCCCAGCCGTTAGCGCCGCTTCCCGGTGCCGGGCCAGCTGCCGGGCCAACTCCACATCGTTCACGGGGGCCGTGGTGGCGCGGGGCGCGGGCTCCAGCACGTGCAGCAGCCGCAGCTCGGCGCCCGTACCCGCCGCCAGCGCGGCCGAGTACTTCACCACCGCCTCCGTCGCGGCAGAAAAATCAATCGGACACAGGATGGTCATGAGGTGATGTAGGGTGTGAGGGCAGGAGGGCGTGAGGGTAGGGGGGTGTGAGGGTGTGAGGGCAAAAACTCCTACCCTCGCACCCTCCTACCCCCATACCCTAGAATCTACCAAATCTGCTCGCCGGTGGCGCGGCGGAGCTGGTACTGGCCGAGGGTGTAGTTGTAGATGGCCTGCAGGCGCGAGAGGCGGGACTGAGCCAGCTGGGTTTCGGCGTCCAGCACGTCGAGGTTAGAGCCCACGCCGTAGCGGTAGCGGGCCTGGGCGCGGGTCAGCGCATCGGTGGCCTGCGTAATCTGCACCTCGGAGTTGTCGTAGCGGGCCGTGCTCGACTGCATGTTGTTCACGGCCTGCAGCACGTCAGCGCGTACTTGCTCCTGGGTGTCCTGGGTGCGCGACTGAGCGCCTTTAATGGCCGATTGAGCCTCCGCGCGCTGGTAGCGGTTCCGGTCGCCGTCGTAAATCGGGATGTTCAGCTGGGCGCCGGCTACCGTGTTGAAGCGGACGCGCTCCAGGTTCGGCACGATGTAGCCGTTTTTACCGCCAGCCTGGGCTACTAAGTTCAGGGTAGGCTTGTTGCCGACTTCGGCCACGCGCAGCTGGGCGGCGGCCGTAGCCTCGGCATCCTTCGCCAGCTTTACTTCGGGGCGGTTTTCAGCGCCCTTGGCCAGGGCCGCCGCTACGTCCACGGCCTGCGGGTTGTATTCGAAACGGCCCCGCACCGGCACCACTTCCGACTCGGGACGGTGTAGCAGGCGAGCCAGCTGAATCTCCTGGTTGCGGAGCTGATTCTGCAGGTCAATTTTGCGGTCCTGGGCCTGGGCAATGCGCACCTGAGTGGTCGTCACGTCGAAGTTAGTGCTCACGCCGCCCTGTACTCGCTTCTCCATTTCGCGCTGGTGCTGGCGCAGGGACGCAATCTGGGCGTCCTGCACCCGAATGGCTTCGCGGGCAAACAGAATGCTGTAGTAGCTCTGGGCGGCAGCAAAGGCCAGGTCGCGGCGGGTGACGTTGATCTGGTCGGCGGCCGTAAGGGTGCGGCTGCGGGCTGCTTCAATGGCCGCGTTGGCCCGCCCGAAGTCGAGCACCGTATAGCGGGCCGTTACGTGGCCGTCGTAGTTATTGGCGGGGGCCAGCTGGAAGGTGGCGTCCCCGAGTGGAATTTTTACTACCGGGTCGATGCGGGTGTAGCTCACCGTGCCTTCTACCACGGGTCGCAGATAAGTGCGGCTTTCTTCGAGGCGGCTCTGGGCCTGATTTACTTCTTCCTGCAGGGCATTGATGGCCGGGTTAGCATCCAGCACCGAGCGGACGGTGGCCTCCAGCGACAGAGAGTCGCCGGCCGTAGCGGTGGCAATCGGCACCTGGGCGTGGGCCGCACTACCTACCAGCAACCCCAGGGTTGCGAGTAGCGGCGCGGTGTATTGGGGTCGGAAAAGCATATCTGAAACAGCTTAGGGATGTTTGCCTTTTACCCAACCGCATGCCAACCCGTTAAAACCATTTTAATCTACCCCTAAACCTGCGCCTAGTGCGTTTAAACGCAGAAAATAATTTTCGTAGAGGGCCTATTACATTCTGATGATGTGTCTCCATTTTCCTCATATATCAGAATATCCTCAATATTATTCCTGATATTTAAGGAATATATCTTACCCCTTCTAGTCACCTGAACCGTAGTGAACTGCCATGCCAGACCAGGATGATTCTCTGCTTTTGTATCTGAACGATGCCATTGCCACCACCCGCAACAAGGAGGATTTGTTTCGGAGCATGACGGAGAAGCTGCGGCTGATTTTTCCCTTTGACGCCATTACCATCCTGACCCTCGACGCGGAGCATCAGTATCGGCGCGTGTTCCTGCGCGACTACCTGGGAGAAGTGCTACTGCCCAACCAAACCAGGGCCGGGGGCAAGCCCACGCGCGGCCCCATTGAAGGCACGCCCGTGGAACTGTTTGTGCACCAGACCCACCTGCGCCAGTACGATTTGGAAGAACTGCTCAAAGCATATCCTCAGTACCAGCCCTTTGGCGCCCTGCTGGAGCGCGGCATGCGCTACTTTATTGTGGTGCCGCTGCGCACCAGCGGGCAGCTGATCGGGCTGCTGTCGTTGGTATCGCGCCGGCAGCCGGAGTTTTCCCCCACCGACGTGGACCTGCTGGAAAAGATTGGCAGCCTGGTGGCGGTGGCCGTAACCAACACGCTGGCTTTCGAAGACATAGCCCGCCGGGAGCAGGAAAAATCCATGCAGCTGGCCCTCAACAATGCCTTGCTCAGCATCAAGGAGCGCGGGGAGCTGTTCCGGACCATTGCCACCGAAATCAACCATGTAGTACCCTGCGACTATTTCGGGGTGCGGGTGCGAAAGACCAGTTCGCCGGTCCGGGCCCTGGCCGAGTTCAACAAGCAGCCCGATGGCACCTTTGCCGCCCTGGACGAAAACCGCTACGACGACCTCCCCCACCCCGTGCAAAACAAAGAGGCCGTGGTAGAGCTCTTTTCGCGCCCTGCCGTGTACGTGGGCACCGATTTTGAAGCCCTTTCCCGCCAGTACGCTCTGCTGCGCTACATCCGGGAGGAGCGGGGCACCCAGTCGCTGCTCTGCGCCCCCCTGGACACAAACGGAGAGCCGGCCGCCGCCCTGATTCTGGCCAGTCATCAGCCCCTGGCCTTCACCGAGGAAAACCTGGAGCTGATTCAAACCCTGGTCCCGCAAATCCGGCTGGCCATCCAGAACGTGCTGGCTTTCGAGCAGATTGATGCCTTGCGGGCCCAGCTGGAGCGGGAGCGCACCTACCTCATCGACGAAATCAACACCTCGGCCGCCGCCCGCCTCGACGACTTCGTGGGGGGTAGCGCCGTGATGCAGCAGGTATATACCCGCCTCTCGCAGGTAGCCCCCACCGACACTACTGTGCTGATTACCGGCGAAACCGGTACGGGCAAAGAGCTGGTGGCCCGGGCCCTGCACAACCTCTCGCCGCGCAAGGAGCGGGCCCTCATCAAAATCAACTGCGCCGCCCTACCCGCCCAACTCATTGAAAGTGAGCTGTTCGGCCACGAGAAGGGCGCCTTTACCGGGGCCCACGACCGGCGCATCGGCAAGTTTGAGCTGGCCGATGGGGGGACGATTTTCCTGGACGAGGTAGGCGAGCTACCCCTCGATTTGCAGGCCAAGCTGCTGCGGGTGCTGCAGGAAAAGGAGTTTGAGCGCATCGGCGGCCGCCGCGTCATCCAGACCGATGTGCGGGTTATTGCAGCCACCAACCGGGTGCTGGAAGACGAGGTAGCCGCCGGCCATTTTCGCGCCGATTTGTACTACCGCCTCAACGTGTTTCCGATTAAGCTGCCGCCCCTGCGCGAGCGGCCCGAGGACATTGAGCCCCTGATGCGGCACTTTCTGGAGCGGTTCACCAAGCAGATGGGCAAGCCCGTGCGCGGCCTGCGCGAGCGGGACCTGAAGGCCCTGCGCCAGTACGGCTGGCCCGGCAACGTGCGCGAGCTGGAGCACGTGCTGGAGCAGGCCGTCATCGTTAGTCAGGGGCCGTTTCTGGAGTTTGCGGGCTTCTCGGCAGCCGCCCAGGCGGCTCCCGAGAAGCCCGAAACCGGCGGCCCGCTCAAAACTCTCAAAGACCAGGAGCGCGACCATATTCTGGCGGCCCTGCGCCGCACCAGCGGCCGCGTCAGCGGCCCCAACGGCGCCGCCGTCCTCCTCGACATCAACCCTAAAACCCTGGAAGCCCGCATGAAAAAGCTGGGCATCCAGCGGACAGTGGAGGTGAAATAGTAAGATGGTGAAATGGTGAGTTTGCTGTTCAGGTGGTCCTGAGGGGGTAGCCTCAGCGGGGCTGCCTGTTGGCAATAAGGCCCGCTGAGGCCACTTAGAGTCCCGGCGCGGCAACACCAACCGTTCAACGACGGGGGTTGCCGCGCGGGGGCTTTGGAGGCTTGAAGGGGGTTGGCGTTTCTGTTGAACGGCCGGCTAAAGCGGCAGCTTACAGCGTGCGGGTCTTGATTTTGCGCAATACCTGCTGAAAATCAGCGCCCGGCAGGTTTTCTTTTTTAGCCTGCGCAATAGCCTTTTGCTGGGTGGCCTCGGCCTCCGTGTACAGCCGGAGGGCGTAGAGCAGGTGAGCCAGCGTGTCGTAATACGCGGCGCGGGGGTCCAGGTCTATCGTCCGCTGGCTCCAGCGCATGGCCTGGGTTAGGTAGCTGGTGCGGCGCGTACCGGAAGTATACACGGTCCAGGCCCCATTGTTCAGGTCAAGGGCGTACGTATCCACTCCGCCCCGCACCGCCGGAACCATTCGCACAACCGTCGCGCCCAAGTCGGGCCGGGCTAGGTTGGGGTAAGGTGTAGGCTGCTGAAAGGAGCGCAGGGCCTGCTGAGCGGCCCGCTGGCGCCGGATGGTATCGGCGGGGGTAGCCATGTAGTGCCGCTCGTAGAAGCTGATCAGCAAAGGCAGGTAGTGGGTGGTATCGCGCAGGGCCTGGTAATAGCGCAGCATATTCTGCTCGTAGGTGCGCATGCCCCGGGTGAAATCCTTGCCCGACCAGCTACCGCGCGCGAAATTGGCCCCTTGCTGGGCCAGCCCCTGGTCGCGGGTTGCAATGGCGGCCTGCATGGTATTGTTGATGATCAGGTTGTTGAAGGCTACCCGCTGCGCAAGGGGCAGCACCGCGTACATGCTGTCAACCAGCCGCTTGTTTAGCCGCGCCAGCTTGTAGGCCCGGCTATCCACCACCGGGCCGCACTCATGCACGAACAGCACCTCCGCAAACTGATCGAAGGCTTTCACGGGCAATTCACCCACGTAAGCATCCAGCAGCGCGGGGCTAATGGGGGCGCCCACGCTCCGGCGGGCCTGAATATACTGGCGCAGAAACCTGGCTTCTCGCTCCCCGGCAGCGTAGCGCTGCTCCAGCTGGCTCAGGTTGGCCGGGTCGGCCAGTTTCCGACGAAACACGTCAAAGTCGCGCAGGTAGCGTTGCGGGTCGCGGGTATTGCCGAAGCTGCGGTGCAGCACCGTGCCATCGGGGTGCAGGTAGAGGTAGGTGGGGTAGGCACTAACGTGGTAACGGCGCGCGGTGCGCTTACCTTCCGGGGTGTTGAAAGAAGCCTGCACCAGCAGAAACTCCCGCTGCAGCACAGGCGCTACGCTGGCGTCGTCGAGGCCCGTACCGTAGAACTGCTCTTGCTTTTCCTTGGAAAGCCCGGACTGGGGCGGCGGAGCAATCAGCAGCAGAAATACGGGTTTCTGGAGTTTGCGGGCCTTTTTTAGCACGTTATCCAGCGAGTCTTTTTCAAACCGCAGCTGCTGAGCCGGGGCGGCATGCACCAACAGGCTCAGAAATAGGAATAGCAGCCAATAGCCTGGTTTTTTCATCGGGTTTATGAGGATAAGGAAGTAAGAATAGATGTGCGAAAGTAGGAAAACCGCGTGAATGAGGCCCGGCGCCCTTTCTCGGCCTGCTGCCCGGCCGGAGCTTCGCTCCACTACGGGGTAGCATTTCCCGGCGCTACCTGCCCGCTGCCCCACACTATTAGCACGGTCAACGCACCCATTCAGCATCTCACTATTTCACCACCTCCCGGGAGCAAACGCGGCGGCAACGGTGTTTTGCCCGTACTTTAGAACCGGATGCCAACCCCCAACCTCGACCCTACCCACCTCACCCGCGACCAGGTTATTCAGGCCCTTCACCAGATGGACCAGCAGGGCCCGCGCATGCCCCTGAGCACCGTCTATGACCTGGTTTTCAGGGGCAAGCGCTACGCCCCGCGGGCCGTGGCCCAGCTGGCGTTCCGGTTGGCAACGGGCGTTCCGGATGCGCCCTGGCCTCTGCCGGCAGGCGCGCCCACCAACCGGGTGCTGGAGCAGCTCGACTTCACTATTGCCACCAAGCGCCCCACCCTCGAAAACTCGCCCCTGCTCGACGGCGACGTGGCCGCCCAAGAGCAGATGCAGGAGCTGTACACCGGCGCCACCCGCGAGGCAGTGCCCACGAAGGCCCGTAAACCCGGGCGCCCTACCCCTCCCGAAGCGCCAAACGAGCCGGCAGTGCCAGTACCCTCTACCGTGCAGGAGCCCGCACTGGCCTACGAGCGGCCCGCGCCGGAACCTTACAGTCGGCCGCAGGCTTTGGGGGAGCTGTTTATTTCGGAGGAGAAGCTGGATGCTACCCTGGCTGCCCTGCGCCGCCGCCGCAACCTGATTCTGCAGGGGCCGCCGGGTACGGGCAAAACCTTCCTGGCCCGGCGCCTGGCCTGGCTGGAGCTGGGCGCTACCGACGCAGCCCGCGTGGAGCTGGTGCAGTTTCACCCCAGCTATAGCTATGAGGATTTCGTGCAGGGCTTCCGGCCGGATGGCACCGGCGGCTTTCGGCTGCAGGATGGTATTCTGGTGGATTTCTGCCAGCGCGCCGCCCAGGACCCGGCGCGGCCTTATTTTCTGCTGATTGACGAGCTGAACCGCGGCAACGTGGCCCGCATCTTCGGGGAGCTGCTGCTGCTGCTGGAGGCCGACAAGCGCGGCCCGGCCCACGCCGTGCGCCTACCCTACGCCCCGGCCGGCAGCCCGCCCTTCTTCGTGCCCGAAAACGTGTACCTGATTGGCACCATGAACCTGGCCGACCGTAGCCTGGCCCCCCTGGATTACGCCCTACGTCGCCGTTTCGCCTTCGTGAGTCTGGAGCCTGAGTTTGGCGCGCCGCTGCAGGTGTTTCTGGCCGCTCACCAGGTTCCGGCCGCCGTCATCAGCCGCCTTACTACCCGCCTCACGGAGCTAAACCAGGTCATTGCCGACGACCCCGAGCTGGGCCCCGATTTCTGCCTCGGCCACAGCTACTTCTGCCAGCCGCCCCCTACCCCCGCCGCCGCCCCAAAGTGGCTGCAGCTGATTTTGGAGCAGGAAATTGCACCCCTGCTGGACGACTACTGGCTGGATCAGCCCGCCAAGGCCAACCAGCAGAAAAAGAAGCTACTGGCCTGATTTGGCGGGGGGGGGGGGGGGGGGGGGGGGGGGGGGGGGGGGGGGGGGGGGGCCGCCCCCCCCCCCCCCCCCCCCCCCCCCCCCCCCCCCCCCCCCCCGGCCCCCCCCCCCCCCCCCCCCCCCCCCCCCCCCCCCCCGCCCCCCCCCCCCCCCACCCCCCCCCCCCCCCCGCAGTCGGAAGCCATGCAGGCCTTCAACCAGCTCAATGCGGGGC
>NZ_JACHNV010000003.1:311288-928365 GCF_014199535.1 Hymenobacter latericoloratus | reverse complement strand
GCCGTCAACCATAATGGGGTGAGAGCCTAGGAACTCCCGCCCCAACTTACTGACTCGTCTTCTTTTAGCCGGCTGCTAATTCCCCAACACCCTCTTAGTTTTCATGCATGTCAAAGTTTGAGGCCGAAATTCTCGGTTAAATAAGTTCGCTCATCCCGTGCATTAGCGACCAATGAATTTCCGACATCAAAGCGGCGCACATGCCGCGTAACCCTGCTTCTTTTACGTAAAAATTGATCTTTTAAAGCGTTGGAGGCAGAAGAAAAATATGAGCTAGAAATCCAGTGGCAAACCTGTGTGGCGTAAAAAGTATTTTAAATCTTCCTTTTCTGTTTTCTCCCAATTTTTTAAAATTGAATTTATCTGCTCTATTTGCTCTTTGTTTCCATTTTCAAATACTGCAATAGCTCCGAGCCAGGAAACAGTTGTGAGGCCAAGCACCCGCGAGTTTCGGTTTATCGGGTTGTTAATCGTTTCTAGTATTTTATCAAATACGGTTTCCGATTCTTTCAACCGCTTGCCAAGAGCAGTTACTGCACGGCCTCTATAATGGTGTGAGAAGTGATGTAAATTAGAAATTAGCTGGTCAGTGGAAAGGGCTTCCGCTTCTACATCTGAGCCAACTGGGAATACTTTATTTTTCATTTGTTTTCTGAATTTTTAGACCAAAGTTGTTAATTAAGTATTCCTTCTCGGAGCGAGCATTCGCAACTAACCTTGTTCCGGTATCAAATGCTTTTAGCTCTCTGGTAAACTTCACCTCCTGCATATAGGCATTGTATTCAAATTGCCAACGGAGTTCGGGGTTGGAAAGCAACGCACTCGAACCTGGGAACCCTAATCTTTTGTCATCCTTGAAGTGCTGCGTCTCGTGGCGTAGAGCCCCAATTGAGGCCTCAGGGTCAATAATAAGCTGCCCAGCTAACCCTGGTTGGGCATCAGGCCCATAAGCCATAACTCCGTTTCTAAACACAACACGCACTCCTTCTTGCCGTAGCGCTTGTATAGTTGTCTCCCATTCTTCGGGGTGTGAAAGGCGGCCCGGACCGAATATATCATGGATAGGGTCAGCGTCATTTTTTAACAACGGGCGACTAACCAGTTTATTCACCGTCTGCACTACTGGTCCGGCTAGGGCCATGGGCGGGCCGCTGTAGGCGTAGGTGCGGGCGGCGGGCATCATGAAGGAGCCGGGCGAACCTGCCTCCCGGCCCATTTCTTCGGCCGCCAGGGTGAAGTAGAGCGTCCAGCCGGGTTGCTGGCCCTGGGTGCCGCGGGCATCGAAGTAGCTGAACACGTGGCACACGCTGCAGCGCCGGCCCCACACCGTCACGAAGGTGCCCTGCCCATCGGCGCGGCCGTAGGTGGCGCGGACATCTACCAGGGCGCCGGGGCTGAGCATCAGGGCCAGGAGCTGCTGGTAGTGGGCCGGGTCGAGGTTGCTGGTGACAAAGCTCCAGCGCCCGGCCCGCACCCGGCTGCGCGGGCGGCCCCGGTAATCGAGGTGCTGATACCACTCGTAGTGGCTGGCATCCAGGGGAATGCTGGCCGCGTAGCCTTCCAGGTTCAGATAGCCTTCCAGGGAAGCATTGCGCATAAGTCAGGAATAAAAATAGGGGTAGGACACTAGCGGCCGTAAGATAAGTAAGTTGCGGCGGACGTGGTTTGGGGCCCTGGCGGCCGCAACGCTGGGCCGGTTTCTGCGTCCTTGTCCGCTACCTTGGCACCTGAACTACCCCTTTTTCTGTATTCATGACGAACTCCTACCCCTCCCGGCTGGTGCTGGCGGCGGCCGTAGCGGGCCTGGCGGCCCTCGGCGCCTGCAACTCCGGCTCCAAGCCCACCTCTGGCACCCCCGAAACCGTGGATGCCGACTTCGACCGGTACAAGCAGCGCTTCATTGACTCCTTGTGGTATTATAACCCCGAGTGGGCCAGCGGGGCCGGCTACCACCGCTACGATTCCCTGCTGGTGATTCCCACGGCCGGCCGCCGCCAGACGGAAGCCGCCGCCCTGGCTCGCCGCCGCCAGGAAATGGAAATCTTCAAGGTGGAAGACCTCTCGGTCAACAACCAGACCGACTACCGCCTGCTGCAGAATTACCTGGAGTCGGCGCGCTTCTACGCCGACAGCCTGCGCGACTGGCAGTGGAACCCGGCGGGCTATAACCTGGGCTCCTCGGTGGCCGAAATCCTGAACGGCCGCTACCACCCCCTCGACCGCCGCCTGCGGGCTATCAGCAGCAAAATCAGCCGGGCCGCCGACTACTACGAGGCTGCCAAGCAGAACATCCAGACGCCCACCCGCGAGCATACCAACCTGGCCATTCTGCAAACCCAGGGCGGGCTGGCCGTGTTCGGGCCGGCCCTGCAGGATTCAGTAGCCAAGTCGGGGCTGACGGCTCAGGAGAAGAAGGACCTGACGAGCCGCATTGCCACCACCCGCCTCGTGATGGAAGGCTACGTGCGCTTTCTGCAGCAGGAGGTGCTGCCGGCCGGCAAGTTCCGGAGCTTCCGCATCGGCAAGCCCCTGTTCGACCGCAAGTTTGCCCTCGATATTCAGTCCACCTACTCCGCCGACCAGGTGTACCAGAAGGCCCAGCAGCACCGCCAGGCGCTGCTCCGCGACATGGGCAAGCGCGCCGCCCGCCTCTGGCCCACCTACTTCCCCGGCCAGACTGCACCTTCGGATTCCGTGGCCCTGATCAAGCAGGTTATCAGCAAGCTTTCCGAAAAGCACGCTACCCCCGCCGGCTTCGTGCAGGCCGTGAAAGACCAGATGCCGACCCTGGTGAAGTGGGTAGATGACCATAAGCTGCTCACCCAGGACCCCACCAAGCCCCTGGTGGTGCGCGAAACTCCGCTGTATATGCGCGGCAGCGGCGCGGGCGCCAGCATTTCGGCCCCCGGCCCCTACGACAAGGCGGCCAACACCTACTACAACGTGGAGCCCCTGGACGGGCAGCCCGCCGCCCAGGCCGAAAGCTACCTGCGCGAGTACAACCAGTACACCCTCCAGATTCTCAACATCCACGAGGCCATTCCGGGCCACTACACCCAGCTGGTGTACGCCAACCGCAGCCCCTCGCTGGTAAAATCCATCTTCGGCAACGGGGCCATGATTGAGGGCTGGGCCGTGTACACCGAGCGCATGATGCTGGAAAGCGGCTACGGCGGCAACACCGACGAAATCTGGCTGATGTGGGACAAGTGGAACATGCGCGTGACCCTGAACGCCATCCTCGACCACGACGTGCAGGCTGGCACCATCACGGAGGCCCAGGCCGTGGCCTTATTGCAGCGCGACGGGTTTCAGGAGGAAGCCGAGGCCCGCAACAAATGGCGCCGCGCTACCCTCAGCCAGGTGCAGCTGAGCAGCTACTTCACCGGCTCCACCGAAATCTACGACCTGCGCCAGGAGCTGAAGCGGCAGCAGGGCCAGCGCTTCGATCTGAAATCCTTCCACGAGCAGTTCCTCAGCTACGGCAGCGCCCCCGTGAAGTACATCCGCCAGATGATGCTGAAAGGCAGCTAACCAACCGGAAGCTCAGCCGTAGAAAGCAAAAAATCCGCCCCGGAAAGGAATTTTTCGGGGCGGATTTTTTGTCTGCCGGAAAATCAGCCAATCCGTAGCTGGTTGGTTTTCTTTCCCCGGGCACCTTCTCCCTACTGCATGAAAGTCATTGACACAAACGACATCGGCCTGCGCACCCTGATTCATGACTACCCCCGCGTGCTGGCCAAATTCACCTCGGAAAACTGTGAGGTGTGCGACCTGCTGGCACCTCCGTTTGAGCGTTTTGCGACGGAAGAACGGTTTCAGAAAACGGTCTTTCTGCGGCTTGATGCCGATGAAAACCCCGTGGCCCGCAAAATGATGGCCGCCAAAGTAGCACCGTTCTTTGTGGCGTACTGCCGGGGCCGCCTGCTGGAGTGCGACACCCTGCGCACGGAAAAAGAAGTGCTGGAAATGCTCAGCAAGCTGCAAACCTGCCCCGACGAGCTGGTAGCCGCGCAGTAGCCCGCCCTTGCCCCCGCATGTAGCAGCCCTGTTTGACTGCCGCTTGGGCTGGCCCAATCCGTCAGGTACTTTCCCCGCCACCCGGCGGCCGGCCCTAGCCGGCCGCCGGTTTTGCTACCTGGCGTGGCGTGTGCCAGGCCGGAAACAAGCTAGCCCCGGCGTGCGGCCTGCTGGCTGGCCGCTCGTAGTTTTGTGCCTATGTTCTTTGTTCTGTCGAAGCTTCTTGATTTTCTTATATCGCCCACCGTGTGGTTAGCGGGCTTGCTGGGCCTGACATTTCTGCTGCGCCGCTCCCGGTGGCGCCGGCAGCTGCTGGGGCTTACCGTGGCGCTGGCCCTGGTGCTCACCAACGGCGCGCTGGTAAACGAGGCGCTGCTGGCCTGGGAAGTGCCGCCGGTAACGCTGCGGGAGCTGGGCCGCCACGATGCCGGCGTGCTGCTGACGGGCATCACCAAGGGCCGCAAATCGCCCCACGACCGGGTGTACGTGGAGCAGGGCGCCGACCGGCTCCTGCACACGCTGTGGCTGTACCGGGCGGGCCGCATCCGCACCATCATCGTGTCGGGTGGGTCGGGGGCGCTGGGAGGCGCCAAAACCCGCACCGAGGCCCAGGAGCTGGCCATTCTGCTGCGGCTGGCCGGGGTGCCGCGCGAGGCCATTCTGCTGGAAACCCGCAGCCGCAACACCCGCGAAAACGCCCTCAATACAAAGTACGTGCTGTCCCAGCACCCCGAAATCAAGTCCATTGTGCTCATTACCTCCGCCTTTCACGAGCGGCGCGCCCTGGGCTGCTTCCGGAAGGTAGGGTTGCAGCCCACAGTTTTCCCGGCTTCCTACTACTCCACCGACCGGCAGCCCACGCTTTCCTACTGGCTGGTTCCCAGCGACGAGGCCCCGCGCCTGTGGAGTATTCTCATCCACGAGATGGTGGGCTACGCGGCGTACTGGGTGCGGGGCTACCTGTAAGGCTGGTGCGGGCCGACAGCAATGCCCGCCAGCCAGTGCATCCCTGACGGCGCGGCGGCTTAGCCCGGTTTGGGGGGTAGCACCTGCTAGCTGCCGGGGCCAAACCGCTCGGTGCGGATGGCCTCAGAAGAAATGCCCTGCGCGGCCAGGTAGCTTGCCGTGGCCTCTACCAGCCCGGTGGGGCCGCAGATAAAGCAGTCAGGCGGAGCGGGGAGGCGGCGGGCGGCTTCGGCCAGCATGGCAGCATCGGGCCGGCGCTGGTAGCCGGTCCAGCCCGCCGGCGCGTGACGGGTGTAGGTGAGCAGCAGCGTGAAGGTGGCATCCGTAGCCGCCATAGCCAGCAGCTCCCGGTGGTAGATAACATCTTCCGGGGCGCGGACGCTGTACAGCAGCACCGTAGGGTTGTGCACGCCCGCGTGCTGGCGGTGGCGCAGCATGGCCATGAGCGGCACTACCCCCGCGCCGCCCGCCACCAACAGCAGGGGCCCGGCCTGGGGCGTAGCTTCCCACACGAAATACCCGCCAATGGGGCCGCGCACCTCCAGCTGGTCGCCGGGTTCAACGCCCTCGAAGAGGTAGCCCGATACTTCACCTTCCTCTATCAGCTCCACGGTAAGGGCAATCTGGCCGGTTTGCTCGGGCGGGGAGGCCACGGAGTAGCTACGCTGGGCCTGGTAGCCATCGGGGGCGGTGAGGCGCAGGGTGTAGTGCTGCCCGGCCCGGTGAGGCTGCCAGCGGGGCAGGCGCAATACAAACGTTTTGACGCGGGGCGTTTCCGGCACTACGGCCTCCACGGTGGCTACCTGCCACTCCAGGCGGCTCATCGGGTGCCGGCGGCCAGGTCCTCGTCGTCATCGAGGTAGCGCTGCTCCTTCCACGGGTCGCCGTACATGCTGTAGCCGGCCCGCTCCCAGAAGCCGGGTGCGTCTTCGGCCCGCAGCTCCAGGCGCTGCACCCACTTGGCGCTTTTCCAGAAGTAGAGGTGAGGCACCACCAGCCGGGCCGGGCCGCCGTGGTCGGGCGCCAGCGGCTGGCCATCGTACTGAAGGCCAATAAAGGCTTTGCCCCCCAGCAGATCGGCCAGGGGCAGGTTGGTGGTGTAGCCCCCGTAGCAGTGGGCCATTACGTAGCGGGCCTCGGGGGTAGGGCCGGCCAACGCCAGCAGCGTATCCAGACTCACGCCGCGCCATTGGGTGCCAAACTTCGACCACTGCGTAACGCAGTGAATATCCACCGTAAATTCCTGCTGGGGCAGGGCGTTGAACTCGGCCCAGCTCCATTGCTGCGGATTTGTTACCAGGCCATCCAGCCCGAGTGCCCATTTGGTGGTACCGATGCGGGGCGTGGGCCCGGCGCTGAGGACCGGAAAATCCTGGGTTTCATACTGGCCGGGGGGCAGCACGTGCTGGCTGGCGGGCCGCTTGCGCTGGAAGCCCCGGTTGAAAAAGGAGTTCTGCATAACGAATGGGGTAGGAAGCCACAGGGCTGGGGCCGTTGGTTCTGCCGGGCCCCGGCGGAGCAGACCAAACAAACCCTAAACCTTTGGGGGCCCGGCTTGGTTTTCCGGTCTTCTGCTTCCTGGCAAACCAGCCGGCAGCGCAGAAGGCCCACCGCGCCCAAAAACCGCTCGTACGGGGCGGGGCCGCTACCCAACGCTTTTTCTTTCGTTTTGCTATGACTATAACGCCGCTTGCCAACCTCACCCTCTCGGTGCTGGACCTGGCCGCCATTCTGGCCGGGCACACCGCCGCCGATACCTTCCGCAACACCGTGGACCTGGCCCGCCACGCCGAGCAGTGGGGCTACCGGCGCTACTGGCTGGCCGAGCACCACAACATGGCCAGCATTGCGTCCTCGGCCACGTCCATCCTGATTGGGCACGTAGCAGGTAACACCACCAGTATCCGGGTGGGGTCGGGGGGGATTATGCTGCCCAACCACGCCCCGCTGGTTATTGCCGAGCAGTTCGGCACGCTGGCTTCGCTCTACCCCGGCCGCATCGACCTGGGCCTGGGCCGCGCCCCCGGCACCGACCAGCTGACGGCCCTGGCCCTGCGCCGCGACCAGCACACGGCCGCCAACGACTTTCCCCAGAACGTGCAGGAGCTGCAAACCTACCTTTCGGCCGAAAACCGGGGTAGCCGGGTGCGGGCCGTGCCCGGCGAAGGGCTGGATATTCCCATCTGGCTGCTGGGCTCCAGCACTTACAGCGCCCAGCTGGCGGCTATGCTGGGTCTGCCGTTCGCCTTCGCCAGTCACTTCGCCCCCACGTACCTGCACGAGGCCCTGCGCCTGTACCGCCACAACTTCCGGCCTTCGGCCCAGCTCCAGGAGGCCTATGCCATGGCCTGCGTCAATGTTATTGCCGCCGATACCGATGAGGAGGCCGAGCGGCTGGCTACCTCGTTCTACGTGTTTGCCCTGGGCATCATCCGGGGTACCACGCTCCCGTTGCAGCCCCCGCTGGATAGCATGGACGGCTACTGGACCGACTACGAAGAAGCCGCCGTGCGCCAGATGATGACCTACGTCTTCATCGGCGGCCCCGAAACCATTGCCCGCAAGCTGGAAGCCTTCCGGGCGCAAACCCAGGTGCAGGAGCTGATGGTGGTGTCGCACATCTACGACCCCGCCGCCCGCCTGCGCTCCTACGAAATTCTGGCCGAGCTGGCCGGCACCGCTCAGCAGGCCGTGAAGGTAGAAGTGGTGCCCAACCACGTGTAATGATTCGCGCTTCACGTCATTCCGGCCAGAAAAGGGAATCCGCGTTATCTAATTGAATGACAAGCCCGGATTCCCTGCTCCAGTCGTAATAACACCACCTCTGCCGGTATCCACGCCGCCTGCCACGCCCTCCAAATCAAAAAGCCCCAACCAGCTGGTTGGGGCTTTTTGATGATAGCCAGGTTTGTTTTCGGTTAGTGGCGGATTTCCAGGCGTTTGTTGATGACTGTCTGCTCCGTGACAAGGCGTACCAGGTAAAGGCCATTGGCTGCCTCCTGGGCATCCCACTCCAGCGCCAGCCGCTCTGCGGCCCCGGCCTGCCCGCTGCGGATGGTTTTTACCAGCGTGCCTTTCAGATCATACACGCTGAGGGTGTAGCGCGTAGCCTGAGCCAGGGCAACTTCCAGGTTGATACGGCCTTGGCCGGGGTTGGGGTAGAAGCTGACATCAGTGGCCGCCACGGTAGCCGGGGCGGCCGCCGAAGCAGCGGGGCGGGCGGCCGGGGCGGCGCAGCTGCCGAGCCGGTCGCCGTGGTTGAGGTGGGCGGCCACGGCGTTGGTGCTGATTTCCAGCGTTTCGCCCTGGTGGCACACCAGTACCTTATCGGCCTGTTTCGTGCCGCGGGCATTGAGTACGGTAATGGTTACGGTGGCTTCGGCCGTGCAGCCGGCGGCGTTGGTCGCCACCACCGTAAACGGGTAGCTGCCGGGCTTGGTGGGCGAAATCCGGATGCTGGCACCCGTGCTGCTGCCCACGCCCAGCGCCGAGTTCCAGCTCCAGCGGTAGGTAGCAGCGCCCGGAGCCGCTGCCGTAAGCACGGCTCCCTGCGGACCGTAGCCCAGGTAAATCGTCTTGCCGTCGCCGCCGGTGTACACCGTGGAGGACAGCTGCACCGCAATAGTCGGCGCTGCCGGAGCCGGCAAATCCAGCTTACCGTCGCAGTTGCGGTCGAGGCCGCACGCATCCTTCGCGCCAGGGTTAATGGTAGCGTCCTGGTCGTTGCAGTCCTGGTCGGCGGGGTAACCGTCGCCGTCGGCGTCGGGCACCAGCACCGTAATGGCTACGGCGGCGGAGGTAGTCGTCAGGCCCTTGTCGTCGGTAGCCTTGGCCGTGAGCGAGTAGGTGCCTGCCGCCACGTTGCTCCAGCTGAAGCTGTAGGGGGCCGTAGCATCGGAGCCCAGCAGGGTGGTGCCCTGGTAGAAATCCACTCGGCTCACGCTGCCGTCGGTATCCGCCGCCGTGGCGGTGAGGATAAGGGTAGCCGGGGCCGGGAGCGTGGTGGCAGTCGGGGCGGTCAGGGCCACGGTGGGGGCGGCGTTGGCCGGCGCGGCGGCGCAGCTGCTGCCTACGGTATAGCTGTGGGGGGTAGCGGCGGAGTTGCGCTCCAGGCCGCCGGGGCCTACCTGGTAGGTAAAGTACACGCTCAGGGCAGCGCCGCTGGTTTGGTTGGCGACGGTATAGGTGAAGTTGCCGGCCGCGTTTTTCGTCATGCCGTAGCCGGGGCCGTTCACGTACACAATGGCCAGGTTGCCGCCCGCCGTGCTCCCGAGCGGGTGGAAAGTAAAGGTGACGTTAGAGCCAGCCGTAACAGCTTTCCAGCTGTAGTCACCGTTAGTTGCCGTGCCGCAGTAGCCGGCCGCGTCGCCGCCGGGGGTAGTGCCGCCCGTAACGGTTATGGCTACCGGCGCTGAGGTAGCGGAAAGACCGGCGTTATCGAAGGCTTTGGCCGTGAGCGAGTAGCTGCCCGCCGTGGCGCTCGCCCAGGTAAACGAGTAGGGGCTGGCGGTGCTGGTGCCCAGCAGGGTAGTACCTTGGTAGAACTCTACTTTCGTGATAGTCCCGTCGGTATCAGCCGCATTGGCCGTGAGGGTAATAGCAGCCGGAGCCGTGAAGGTAGCCGAGGCGGTGGGAGCCGTCAGGCTGACGGTGGGCGCGGCGGGCGCGGGCGTGCTGCCGCAGGCGGTGCCCACGGTGTAGCTGTGGGGCGCGGCCGCAGAGTTGCGCTCCGGTCCGCCGGCTCCTACCTGGTAGGTAAAGTAGAAGCTCAGGGCCTGCCCGGCGGTTTGGTTGGGCAGGGTGTAGGTGAAGTCGCCGGTGGCGTTCCGGGTCATCGAGTAGCCGGGGCCGTTCACGTAGAGAATAGCCAGGTTGCCACCGGCTGTGCTGCCCAGCGGGTGAAACGTGAAATTAACGCTGGTGCCGGTGGTGGTCACGGCGTAGCTGTAGTCGCCGCTAGTGGCGGTGCCGCAGTAGGTTACCGGCGCTACCACCACGGGCTGGGTGTTGTAGTACACGTGGTCGAAAAAGAAGTCGGCCTGAGCGGCGGGGGCGTCGCCGGCAAACATGAACGCCTGCTCCAGCGACGACCAATCCAGCGGGCCGAAGGCCTTGAGCGGAATAACCACTTCGTGCCACTGCCCGTCGCGCTGAAGGCCGTACTGGGTGGCGCCGGCCGGGAAATCCACCCAGCCCTCGGCCCCGCCGGTTTTCACCCCGAACTTGAGCTGACCGGCGTAGGAGGTTTTAAACTGAAATTTCAGGGAGCCATCCTTGAAGGCCGCCAGGTTCTTGAGGTCGTTGGCAATGCCAAAGCCAAACCAGTTGCCCGCCGCCGCGCGCAGGGCCAGCACGTTCGGGCCCTCGAAGGGGGTAGGGGAGGCGATGTTGCTGAGGTTGTTCCAGATGTAGAGGTTCGCGTCCTGGCCCAGCGTGAGCTTGTCCGTTAGCTGGGCGTTATCGGTGTACACCCCAAAGTTGGGCCCGGCCATTACGTTGCTTTTTACCGTAATGCTCACCGCCGCCGAAGTCGTCGTGAGCTTGCCGTTGTCCGTCACTTTGGCTGTGAGCGAGTAGGTGCCGGCCGCTACCCCGCTCCAGGTGTAGGTGTAGGGGCTGCTGAAATCCGTGCCCAGCAAAGTGGTGCCGTGGTAGAACTCCACCTTGTACACGCTGCCATCGGTGTCCGTGGCATTGGCCTCCAGGGTGATGGTAGCGGGCGTGGTAAAGCTGCTTCCCGCCGCGGGCGAAGTCAGGCTGACGGCCGGGGCGGCGTTGTTGGGCGCGGCCACAAACACCGTCACCGGGGCCGAGGTCGTGACTACCCCTTCGTTGTCGGTGGCCCGGGCCGTGAGGGTGTACACGCCCGGCGCCACGTTGCTCCAGGTGGCCTGGTACGGGGCCGCGGTGGCCGTGCCAAGCAGGGTAGCGCCGCTGTAGAAATCTACTTTGGTAACGGAGCCGTTGGCGTCGGCGGCGGTGGCCGTGAGGGTCAGGGTGGCGGGCGTGGGTAGCAGGGCCTCGTTGGTGGGCGCGGTCAGGCTGACGGTAGGAGCGGGGTTAGCCGCCACGCCGCCGCTGTAGTACATATTATCGAAGTAAAAATCGGCCTGCGGCCCGGCCGCGTCGCCGGCAAACATGAAGGTCTGCGTCACGGAGCCCAGGTCGCCGTTGCCGAAGGCCGACAGCGGAATAACCACCTCGTGCCACTGCCCGTCGCGCTGGAGGCCGTGCTTGGTTACGCCGGCCGGGAAATCAACCCAGCTCTCCCCGGCCCCCGACTTGATGCCGAACTTAAACTGCCCGGCGTAGGTGGTTTTGAACTGGAACTTCAGGGCGCCTTTATCGAAGGCGGCCAGGTTTTTCACCTGGTTATCCACCCCGAAACCAAACCAGCTGCCCGCGTTGGCGTGCAGGGCCAGCACTTCCTGCCCTTCGAAGGGGGTAGGCGAGGGCAGGTTGCTGAGGTTGTTCCAGATATAAAGGTTGGCATCCTGCCCGTACACCAGCTTGCTGGTGATGGCCGGGTTTTCGGTGTAGATGCCGAAGTCGCCGGCAATGCTGTTGTTGGAGCCCAGGTACAGCTCGTCGCCGGGGCTTTGGTAGAGGCGCACGTAGTCCACCAGCATCCGGCCGGGCAGGGGCGCCGAAATGGCGTTCGGGTCGTAGAGGCCGGTGTACTGCCCGCCCACGGCCAGGTTCAGCAGAATGAAATGGGCCTGGTGAAACTCCTCCAGATCGGCCGCCGCGGCCTTGGAAATATCAATGGCGTAGTACTCGTGCCCATCAATGAACATCCGGATAAACTGGCTGTCCCAGCTCATGCGGTACACGTGGTAGTCAGCCGTGAGGTCAGTGGGGCTGTCGTAGTGGGTGTCGTAGGCGGCGTGGGAGTTGTTGTTTTCCCAGTGGGTAGCCCCGCCCAGGCGGCGGTTGGTGAGCCCGGCCTGAATGGCCGCCGCCGAGCCCATTTCCATAATGTCGATTTCGCCGCTGGCGGGCCACACGCCGCTGGCGCCCAGCATCCAGAAGGCCGGCCAGAGTCCGTTTTGCAGGTTGGGCACTTTGATGCGGGCCTCCAGGGTGCCGTACTTGAACTGCACCCGGCCCAGGGTTTTCAGGCGGGCCGAGGTGAAAGCCTTGCCCTGGTAGTTTTCGCGCCGGGCCTCAATCACGAGGTTGCCGTTTTCGATGCGGGCGTTTTCGGGGCGGTTGGTGTAGGTTTCCAGCTCGCTGTTGCCCCAGCCGCACACGCCCTGGGCGCACCCGTCGCCCTGGTCATAGGTCCAGGTGTTGGGGTTGATGGTGGCGGCGTTGAAGTTTTCCTCCCAGACGAGCTGCTGCTGGGCCTGGGCCGGCGCCTGGCTCAGAAAGAAAAGTCCGCCGAGCAAAGCCAGGCCTTGGGTCCGGACCCGGTGGGCGTACCGGTAGAGCGTTCGTTTCATACGGGTGGGGTTTGGAGAACAAAAAAGGGTAGGCCAGAAAGCGCGGGCGCCGCAAAGAAGCAGCGGTAATCCAGGAGAGAAGCGGCGGCCCGCTGGTTGCGGGAAGTAGCCTCCCCGGGGCCCCATTTTCGGGAGCAGAAGTATCCTGCAGCGTGATACATGCCCTGGGGAATAATTCAATATCAGCCGCGAATAATGCTAATGTATTTCCCTTTTCAGGGCAATTGCAAGCCTGATAAGCAGCCTCCTTCCGGGGGGTAGCGGGCGTAGTCAGAACTCCATACACTTAGCGCACAAACGAAACTACCCGCCATCCGGGCCGGTGCGGGCCGAATGGCGGGTAGTAGCGGGCCGGAGCCAACGCTTAAAAAACAAATGGTTTCCCGAAGATTTTTTACCGTGGTTAGTTGAGTCGCGGCTTGGGGCGGCGGCCCACCGAAAGCTTAGGCTGCCTGCGGCCTGACCAGTTCCGGCGCCACGTCCAGCGCGTTAATCTGCGCCCGGTAGGTAGGCGGCAATAAGCTCGTTTTCACCCATTTGCTGAACGCCAGATGTTGCGTGTGCCGGTACACCGGCACCACCGGCTGCAGCCAGGAACGGCGCCCCAGGCGCAGCAAAGCCCGCACGGGCTCGGGCACTACCAGGCGCTGGCCCTGCAGCAGTAGCTGGTAGCGCAGCGGCCCCAGGTGCTTGCGGTACTGCTGGTACAGGTTGGTGGTGAAGGGGCTATGTGCCAGATTTTCGGCCAGGTGCTGCTCCCGGTCCGGGAGCCAGGCCGCGTAGGTAGCCGGCAAGTCCGGGATGCCCATGCGCTGGCCTACCCGGCAAAACACGCCGAACACCTCGGCCTTTTCCGCCTCGGACAGCCGGCGCTCCAGCAGCTCGAAGGCCCGGATGGAGTAGTCGATGAGCATGTAGAGCACGTCGCGGTAGGCCCCGGCCGGAATCCGCTGCCCGCGCTTGGCTTCCACGGCGGCGTGAATGGCCGCAATGGTGTCAATGGCCCGCTCGGCGCCGTGGCGCTCGGCAAACACAATCTGGCGGGCGTATTCCACCGTCGAGAACAGCCGCCCCAGCGGATCGGCGGGCAGGCGGCCGGTGAAGTAGAGCCAGTCCACGGCCTTGTTGACGGCAAACTCGGCGGCCGCACCGGCAAAGATGAACAACACCGTATCGGCCTTGCCCCAGATGGTGCGCACCACCGATTCTTTCCTTACAAAATACTCCATATACTACGCGGTCAGGTGGGAATGAACGCCTCAATTTCAGGGCAAGTGCCCCGGGTTCTGGTTTCTTAAGATGCAAATTACTTTGAAGTACAAAGTAAATGCTAAATTTGGTTTTTCCTCACCTACCAGAGCAATTTGACCAATGAAAAGAAGCCGCCCCGCCCAGGCGTTGTTCAGCCTGTTGACCATCGGATTGGGATTGGCCTCGCGCCGGTATGCAGCGGCCTTACCCGCCTGGGTAGCCGCTTACGCCGGCGACGCGCTCTGGGCGCTGCTCGTGTTCTGGCTGGTGGGGCTAGGCCGGCCGCGCTGGGGTAGGCGCCGGGTAGCAGGGGTAGCATTGGGTTTTGCATTTGTCATAGAGGCAAGCCAGCTCTGTCAGGCACCCTGGCTGAACGCCCTGCGCGCCACCACGCTCGGCCACTTGGTGCTGGGGCAGGGCTTTCTGTGGAGCGACCTGCTGTGCTACACGGTGGGCGTGTTGGCAGGGGTAGGGCTGGAGCAGATGTGGCCGCGCAAACAAGCCCTGACTTCCTGAGTGTTTCAGTTAAACGCCCGCCGTAGCGTACGGCGGGCGTGTACTGCACAGCTGCTGAAGCAGCACAAAGGGCCTGAGCTACTGCCTGAACAGCTGCGAAGCTGTCCTTGCATGCGGAGCAAGTAAGCTGGGTTAGCCTCTTTCCCAGAACCCAGCTTCCTCGCTCCGCCCGGAAGGATAAGCAGGGGGCATTATCACGGTAGTCACGTAGCGCCCCCGACGGAAGCCCACGCTACTCTACCTTCTTCTGCGCCTCTGGCTTGGTTTCCTGGGCCACCCAAATGGACTTCTGGTTGACGAACTCCCGGATGCCCAGGTGGGAAAGCTCCCGGCCGTAGCCTGATTTCTTCACGCCCCCGAACGGCATTTCCGGCGCCGACTTCACCATGCTGTTCACGAACACGGCTCCGGCTTCCACGCGCCGCGCCAGCTGCTCGCCGCGCCGCACGTCCCGCGTCCAGATGGAGCCGCCCAGCCCGAAGCGCGAGTCGTTGGCGAGGCGAATGGCGTCGTCGGCGTCCTTGGCTTCCAGAATAATGGCTACGGGCCCGAAGAACTCCTCGGCGTAGGCCCGCTGGCCGGGCTTCACGCGCGTGAGGATGGTAGGCCGAAACAGGGCGGTGCCCGCCTTGCTCTGGCCGCCGTGCAGCTCCACTTTGGCACCCTGCTTCACGGAATCCGCTACCTGCTGGGTCAGCTCGTCGGCCAGGTCGGGGCGGGCCAGGGGGCCGTACTGGGTGGCCTCGTCGAGCGGGTCGCCGGTTTGGAAGGCCAGCAGGTGGGCTTTCATCTTCGCCACGAATTCTCGGAGCACGGGCTTTTCTACAATAAAGCGCTTGGCGGCAATGCAGCTCTGGCCGGCGTTGATCATGCGGGCCTGGGCGGCGGTTTTGGCGGCCAGCGCCAAGTCGGCGTCGGCCAGCACAATAAAGGCGTCGGAGCCGCCCAGCTCCAGCACGGTTTTCTTGATTTGGCGCCCCGCCGTGGCGGCCACCTGGGCCCCGGCCGGCTCCGAGCCGGTGAGCGTTACGGCCTGCACCCGGTCGTCCTCAATGAGCTTGCCCACCAAATCGGAGCCGATGAGCAGGGTGCGGAAGGTGGCGGGCGGAAAGCCGGCGTCGTGGAAAATCTGCTCCAGGGCCAGGGCGCACTGGGGCACGTTGGAGGCGTGCTTGAGCAGACCCACGTTGCCCGCCATCAGGGCCGGGGCGGCAAAGCGCACCACCTGCCAGAACGGAAAGTTCCAGGGCATGACGGCCAGCACTACCCCCAGGGGCTCGTGCGAGATAAAGCTGCGCCGGGCTTCCGTCTGGATTTCCTCGTCGGCCAGGAATTGCTCGGCGTGCTCGGCGTAGTAGTCGCAGGTGAGGGCGCACTTTTGCACTTCGGCGCGGCCATCCACCACGGGCTTGCCCATTTCCAGGGCCATGAGGCGGGCCAGCTCATCCTGCCGTTCGCGCAGCAGGTCGGCGGCGCGGTGCATCAGGCGGCTGCGCAGCGCAAAGGGGGTAGCACGCCACTCCCCGAAAGCCCGGTGGGCCTGGGCCAGAATACGCTCGGTCTTGGCCCAGCTGAAGGCCCGGAAGCGGCGCTCAACCCGGCCGGTGTAGGGGTTAAAGGATTCAATAGCCATTGGCAAGTAAGGTAGGGGCAGGGCGAAAGCCGCCGCCGGGGCGAGGAAAAGCAAAACAAGCCCATGAGCTTTCGGGTTAAGCTCGACGTTGGTAACTTCTGCCGTTGGGCTACCGTAGCACTACGGCCCCGGGGGTAAGTTGCACTTTTGGGGTGCCTGCACGCCGAAGTTTAGCTTTATCCAGTACTTTCGTTTCATCTGCGGGACCTGTGGTGCTACGCCGTCCCGTTTCCTTTAGTTGCTGCCCGTGTCTGTTCCCACTCCAGAGTCAGCCGCCCTCGAAACTGAAGTTCTGCTCGTGCAACGCCTGCGCGACCGGGACGAAGGGGCCATGACCATCTTCTATGACAAGTACTCCGCGGCGCTGTATGGGGTAATTCTGCGCATCGTCAAGAAGGAAGAAATTGCCGAGGACGTGCTGCAGGAGGCCATGGTCAAGATCTGGCACTCGTTTCCCTCCTACGATGCCGATAAGGGCCGCTTATTTACGTGGGTGATGAATGTGTGCCGAAATTTGGCCATTGACAAAATCCGGTCCCGACAGTACCGCGTAGGTAGTCGTACGCAGCCCATCGAAGAAAGTGCAGCGCTGCGCCAGGCCGCCGAACCCGCGTTCCGGCCTGAGCACATTGGCCTGCAGGAAATGACGCGCCAGCTGAATCCGGAGCAGCGGCAAATCGTGGACCTGCTTTATTTCGGCGGATTTACGCAAAGCGAAGTGGCAGAAGAACTCAGCCTTCCGCTCGGCACGGTGAAAACCCGCGCCCGGGCGGCTATCAAAGTACTTTCCAAATTGATTCGGTAATCGTGAATATCCAGGAGTATATCGAATCAGGTATCCTTGAGGAGTATGCGCTAGGCGTGCTCTCCGAGGTCGAGCGCGCTGAAGTAGAGCGCATCGCACGGCAGCACCCGGAAGTTGACCGGGAGTTACAGAACGTAGTACGGGCCCTGGATGCCTACGCCGAAGCCCACGCCGTTACGCCGCCCGCCGACCTGCGCGAGCGGGTACTGCAGGGCTGGCAGCAGGCCATTCGGGAAACCACCCCGGCCGCTACGCCGCCCGCCAACGGCACCAGCACAACCCCACCCCCGATGATGGCTTCCGCCGCGGCTCCGGCCGCCGGGGCTACCCCCGACGGTGCCGTGGTGCGGCAGTTGCCCGCGCAGGAAAGCAACGGCGGCCGCACCCGGTGGCTGATTGCCGCTTCCGTGGCCCTGCTGATGCTCAGTGCCCTGGGCAACTTCATGCTCTATAACCGGCTAAAGGAAACGGAAGCCAACCTGGAAGTAGCCCAGACCGAACAGTCGCGCTACGCGGCTACCCAGAAGGCCGCCCTCAACGAGCGGGACCAGCAGCTGCGGGTACTGCGCAACGAGGCCTTCCGGGCGGTGGAGCTGAAAGGCACGCCCAAAGCCCCCCAGGCCTTGGCCCGCGTGTACTACAACCCGCAAACCAAGGCCGTGTACGTGGATGTCCGGAACCTGCCCGCGCCGCCGGCCGGCAAGCAGTACCAGCTCTGGGCCCTCGACAATGGCAAGCCCGTGGACGCCGGGGTACTGGCCGCGGCCACCACCGCCGGCGACAGCATCCAGCAGATGAAGGACATTGCCAGCGCCCAGGCCTTTGCCATGACGGTGGAGGACGAAGGCGGGGTAGCCTCGCCCACGCTAAGCACCATGACGGTAATCGGTAACCTGTAATTCTTGAGACGAGCAGGTGATTAAGCAAAGAGCAGGTCGCGCCAGCGGCCTGCTCTTTATCGTATAGGGCAAGATTTACGTAAAGGCATTTCGGCTATCTTCCGATTTCCCACCAAGCCCTCCTCCCGTGCACGGAACCATCTTTACCCTTCTCAAGCGCTACGTCCAGACCCAGTACGACCATAGCACTTGGATTCAGCTGCTGGAAAACTCCGGGCTGACGGCCACCGATTTCGACCACAAGCATGTGTACCCCGACGAGCACATGTACCGACTAGTGGGCCAGGCGTCGGCGATGACCGGTATTCCGGCCCACGAGCTGCAGGAGAAGCTGGGCGAATACCTGGTGCCCGACCTGATGTATATGTACCAGAAGCTGCTGCAGCCCGAGTGGACGACCCTGGATATGCTGGAGCACACGGAGTACACCATGCACCGGCAGGTGCGCAGTGAGCACACCGAAAACGCGCCCCCGGTCCTGAACGTGACCCGCATTGGCCCCGATGAGCTGTTCATCGACTACGTGTCGAAGCGGCGCATGGGCGCCCTGGCGGTGGGCATCGTGCGCGGGGTAGCCGCCTACTACGACGAGGCTGATGTGATAAAGATAGAACCCACTACCAGCGAAAACGGCGAGGAAGTCCGGATTCGGGTGCGCCGGCTGCGCTGAGCTGACCCGCCGCTGTCCGGGCCGCGTACACCGAAACCAAACCAGCGGACTGGCTTGCGCCGGAATGCTCCATTGCTTTTTCTACCCTCCAACGTTTTCTTAACCATGAGCACGTACTACAACCCCGCCGACCTGGCCAAATTTGGCAACATCACCGAGTGGCAACCCGAAATGGGTAACAAGTTTTTTGCTTACTACGCCGAGGTATTCAAGGAGGGCGCCCTCACGGAGCGGGAAAAGGCCCTCATTGCCCTGGCCGTGGCCCACGCCGTACAGTGCCCCTACTGCATTGATGCCTACACCACCGACTCGCTTCAGAAGGGCGCCGACGAAGCCCAGATGATGGAAGCCGTGCACGTGGCCGCCGCCATTAAGGGAGGCGCCGCCCTGGTGCACGGCGTGCAGATGATGAACAAAGCCAAGGAGCTCAGTATGTAACCAAACGCCGGTGGAGTTGCTTCGGTGGCCAGGGCCTCGAACCACTCCATCGGCATGGTAGTTAGTAATACATGACGAAGTCTCTTCTGGCCCGGCAGGCCCCACTGGCCGATACCGCTTACCAGCTTACCGTCCTGACCCAGGCGGAGGCCGCAGGGGCGCAGCTGCCCGCGTTTGCGCACCGCCTGCGGGAAAGCGGCTTGCTGCCTCTGCAGCCCACCAAGCTGGGTGTGATGCAGATAAATGTGGGCAAGATGTGCAACCAGGTCTGCAAGCACTGCCACGTAGATGCCGGCCCCGACCGCACCGAAATCATGACCCGGGAAACCATGCAGCTCTGCCTGGATGCGCTGGCCCAGACCGCTATTCCGGTGGTGGACCTCACGGGCGGGGCCCCGGAAATGAATCCGGACTTCCGGTGGCTGGTAGAGCAGATTTCGGCCCTGGGCCGCCAGATTATCGTGCGCTGCAACCTCACCATTATTGTGGCTAACCCCAAATACCACGATCTACCCGCATTCTTCGCCCGGCACCGGGTGCGGGTGGTATCGTCGTTGCCGCACTTTGCGGCGGGGCGCACCGATGCCCAGCGTGGCGACGGGGTTTTCGGGCGCTCCATCCGGGCCCTGAAGATGCTCAATGAGGTCGGCTATGGGGTAGAGGGCTCGGGCCTGACCCTGGATTTGGTGTATAACCCCGCCGGAGCCTTTATGCCGGGTAGCCAGGTAGGGCTGGAGCGCGAATTTAAGCAGCGGCTGGGGCGGGAGCACGGCGTTGTGTTCAACAACCTGCTCACCATCACTAATCTGCCGGTCAGCCGCTTCCTGGAGTATCTGCTGGAAAGCGGCAACTACGAAAGCTACATGCAGAAGCTGGTGGCGGCCTATAACCCTGTAGCGGCGGCCAACGTGATGTGCCGCTCTACCCTCAGCATTGGGTGGGACGGTCAGCTCTACGACTGCGACTTCAACCAGATGCTGGAGTTGCCGGTAGCCAGCCCCGTGCGGCACATCCGCGACTTCCACGAGACCACCCTGGCCGGGCGCGCCATCGTTATCAACCAGCACTGCTACGGCTGCACGGCCGGCGCGGGCTCCAGCTGCGGCGGAACCACAACCTAGCCCCTGCCCGGAACGACTGCCGGCAACCTACCGGAAGGCACCCGCAGCGGTAGCCCGCCGGGCCGCCGCTGCGGGTGCCCGCGCCGGCGTTGTTCAACCTCACGCCCATTCCATGACAAATCCACCGCACGCCGCCCCGGCATCGGATCGGCACCTGCTCCTGTTCGCCCGGCGGCCAGAGCTAGGGCGCGTAAAGACCCGGTTGGCCGCCGACCTTGGCGACGAGGCCGCCCTGGCCGTTTACCGCCGGCTCTTGGCGCACACCCAAGCTGTTGCTGCCCCGGTAGCCGCGCACCGCACCGTGTGGCTGGCCGAGGCTGGCCCCGCCGCCGACCTCTCCGACGAGTGGGGCGGCTACGAGCAGCAACCCCAGCCCCCCGGCGACCTGGGCCAGAAAATGCAGGCCGCCTTTGCGCAAAGCTTTGCCCGCGGGGCTGCGGCCGTGGTAATTATCGGGACGGATTGTCCGGGCCTGACGACGGCCCACCTCACGGCTGCCTTCCGGGCGCTGGAAACCCACGATGTAGTGCTGGGTCCCGCCACCGATGGGGGCTACTACCTGTTAGGAATGAAGCAGCTCTGGCCCGACTTATTTCAGAATAAAGCCTGGAGCACTGAAACCGTGCGGGCCGCCACTGAAGCCGATGTGCAGCGCCTGAAACTAAGCCTGTGCCTGCTGCCCGAACTACGCGACGTGGACACCGCCGCCGACCTGCGTGCCTGGGAAGCCGCGGCCAGGTAAAACATTTGCAGCGGGTTTGCGCGTACTCTAGCGCACCCTTGAGTTTATGTTTACCTGCATGCGTATCCTTGTTTTAGTTGTGAGCGGAGCCGTGTTGAGCGCGGGCGGGCTTGCCTGCTCCTCCGATTCCGGCACGAAATCCGCCACCCCGGGCGCGCCCGCCGTAGCATCGGCCATTGAAAACCCCCTGACCCGGCGGGGCGGCCCCCTGCGGCAGCAGTGGGCCATGGACCGCCTCTGGGAGGATGGCAAGGCCGAGGTGGCCACGTACGAGGCAGAGCGCATGGTGCAGGGCGAAAGCCGCCGGTTTGAGCACGTATTCATCACGGCGAAAGAAGAATTCAATCAGCAGTACAACGTCCGGACCGACAGCCTCCAGCGCAAAGACATCTTTCCGGTGATGCGCTTCGGGCAGCTCTGTAGCATTCCCACCGATACGTACCCCTACCACCTCCAGACCTGCCTGTTTTTCCGGCGCGACCAGCCCGTGCAGCTGCACAAGCTCACGACTTCGGCCCAGGAGTGGGGCGGAACCACCTTCAAGGTCATCACCGACGACGGCATGCAGTACGTGCAGGCCTACAACTCGTACCAGGACGGGCAGGGCGCGGGTGAGCGGCAGCTGCGGCGCACCGTGCTGTTCGAAGATGCCCTGCCTTACACCCTGCGCAGCCTGCGCTTTGAGCAGCTGCCCCACTTTCAGACCGATATGTATGAGCTGCAGCAAACCAACCAGGCTACCCCGCCGGTGCTTTACCACGCCCAGGTCCGCACCGAAGACGCCCTCACGGCCGATACGCCGGAGCCCGCCTGGCGCGTGCGCGTAGCCCTTACCAACCAAAAGCAGAACGTGTACTGGTTCAGCAAAAAATACCCCCATGTGCTGCTGCGCCAAACCACCTGGGACGGTCGTACGCTTCGCCTCAAGCAGGTGCAGCGCATCACGCATCTGCCCGGCAGTAGCACGGGTAGGGTAGCTTCGGGCGCCGCGGGCGAATAGGTTGTTGGTCAGATGATTATGTGCAAAAAAACTGATGCTATAGGCGCAGCCTGCCGCTCCCGCTGCTACCTGCCACGGGGAACTGGGGGCTGGCCGGGCTCAACGTCGGGTGGGCAGCTTGGCCGGCTCAGGCTTCTGCTGACCCGGGTGAGCCAGACGCAGTACCTGCGCAGCACCACGGGCTGACGACCAACCCGTAACCCTGCCAAAAGTAGCGGGCCGGGCGCCTGCCCGCTGTTCGCCCCCGCTACCGACGAGTATATTTGTCGGCCGGTGCCCGGGTGGGGCGCCGGTTATATACCATGCTATGGGAGCTTTATTGCTTGATTTGTTACAACGGGCCCAGCGCAGCCGCCGGGTCGTGTCACTGCAAACTGGTGGGGGCACGTACCTGGGCTACGTGCTCAGCCAGAACCCCGAGCTGCTGCTGCTGCGCACCGTTACCCGGCAGGGGCTGCTGACGGGCGTACGCACCCTTGAGCTGAGCACGGTTCTGCAGGCTCATTTCGATGACCGGTATATGCGCCTGATTGAGTTCAAGGAGCACAACCCGGAGGTGGTGTACGCCCTGCCCGCCGCCCCCGAAGGCCTGGAGCAGCAGTACCTGACGGTGCCAGCCCTGCTGCAGCGGGCCCAGGAAGTGCGCCAGCTGATTCAACTGGAAACCCACTCCGACCACGACCTCTACGGCTTTGTATCGCGCCTGACCGAAGACGAGCTGATGCTGGAAGTGTACACCCAATACGGGGAGCCCGACGGCCACACCGTGCTGGAGGTGGACAGCATCCGCAGCGTTATCTGGAGCGACGAGGATACCCGCACCATCGAACTCCTGCTGCGCCAACAGAAGCCCGAGGGAAAAAACTAGTTGGCCCATAGGTTTTGCCTTGTCCCGGGGGGTAGGCAAAGCCCGGGCCAGCAGAATTAACGTGGTGGAGGCGCAACCAGCCGGCCGGCAAACGGGTTGGCAATAGGCCGGCAGCAGATGCGGTGCGGAAAGTGCCGCCGGGCTGCCGGGTATTTCTCATCTGCACCACTGCTTTATGCGCCGCCTTCTTTCCTGGTTTCTGCTGGTGTTACTGCCGGCCCTGGCCGCGCCTGTTCTGGCCCAGCCGGCATCTCCCACCGCCCTCAACGCCACCCTCGATGGCTACGAGTACCCGTTTCCGGTGCGCTACCTGACTTTACTCCTGGAGGGCCAGCGCGTGCGCATGGCCTACATGGATGTAGCCCCCGCTGGCCCCGCCAAGGGGCGTACGGTGGTGTTGCTGCACGGCAAAAACTTTTTCGGGGCTTACTGGCGCGAAACCATCCGGGCCTTGAGCGGGGCAGGTTTTCGGGTGGTAGTGCCCGATCAGGTCGGCTTCGGCAAGTCAGACAAGCCGGCTATTCACTACTCCTTTCACCAGCTGGCCCAGAACACGCGCCGCCTGCTCGATACGCTGAGGGTAGCGCAAGTAACCGTGGTAGGCCACAGTATGGGGGGCATGTTGGCTACCCGCTTCGCTCTGATGTACCCGCAGTTCACGGAGCAGCTGGTGCTGGAAAACCCCATTGGGCTGGAAGACTACCGCTTGGCCGTGCCTTATCAATCCATTGCCCAGGCCGAAGCCACGGAGCGCAAAAGCACCGAGGAAAGCATCCGCAGGTACCACGCTACCTACTACCCCCCCGGCTACCCCCCAGCCCACGACGAGTGGCTGCGGCCCCTGGCGGCCCAAACCCGCCACCCCGATTTCCCGAAGGTAGCCCGCGCCAACGCCCTCACCTTCGACATGATTTACCAGCAGCCCGTGAGCTACGAGTTCAGCCGGGTGCGGGTACCTACGCTGCTCATTATCGGGCAGGACGACCGGACGGTGGTAGGCAAAGGCCTGATCAAGGATCCGGCCGTGCTGGCAGCCATGGGGCAGTATCCGGCGCTCGGGCAGCGCACCGCCGCCCAGATCAAAGGAGCCCGGCTGGTGCCGCTGCAGGGGGTAGGCCACATTCCGCACCTGGAAGCCACCCCGCAGTTTCTGGCCGCCCTGCTGGGGTTTGTGCGCTAGCAGCGGGGTAGGGCGGCTGGCCTGGGGGAGCTGCCAGGCCACGCGGGCCTAGTGATGATGATGATGGTGCGGGTCGTGGGGCTTGCCGAAAAGATTCAGCACGGAGCCGAAGATATACAGCCCCAGCCAGCACAGATACAGCCAGTTATAGCCCTCCGGCTGGGCCTGGCCCAGCGCCCGGATAATGAGCTGGGCCGCGCCGCTCATTATGGCGCCTACCACGGCAATGTACTGGAAGCTGTTGAGGGCACTGGGCCGGTATAGTTTGGAGAAATCCATAGAAAAAAGAAAAAACGAAACGTCCCTACGATACGCCAGCCCGGAAAGCCGCCGTTCATTCGGGAGCAGCAAGGCAACACGCCCCGGGTATTCTACGATTACGAGCGCCGGGCGGCTGCCTTGCCCCATGCGGGTCGGCACTGCCCCGGCCGCTGGCCGGGCACGTACTTGGGCAAAGCTACGCTCTGCGGCCAAAAGTCGCGCCCGGGGCAGGCCACCTGGCCTAACCCGGGCCGGTGCCATCCGTACAGCCTACTAAACCATTTTCCACCTAAGCTACCCTACCAATGATAACGCCCCAGAACGAGGTAAACAACGATAACGAAAACCAGAACCTCTCCGAAAACACCGAGCACGCCGCCCCCTACAGCGAGCAGCAGGAAAAAGAGAAGGAGTGGAAGAAAATGATGAGCAACGGTAAGGAAGGCAACGACCCTACCGCCTACCGCAACCAGGGCGCCGGCGGCTACACTCAGCGCTCCGACCAGAAGGACCAGCTCGAAAACCTGCACATCGGCGGGGCGGAGGGCGTACCTCAGGGCGGCAATGAGCACCACGACGCCGGTGAGCACGCCAGCGGCCCCGGCTTCGAGTCGGAGGGGAGCTATGAGCTGGACCACCAATTGCGCACCAAGGACCAGAAGCTGGGCGAAAAAGGAACCAGCGGCCCCGCCAAACCAGTAGAAGAATAAGCGCGCTACCCCGTTAGCCGCCGCCCGCCCGACCTGTTTCCGTTCCGGAGGCAGGTCGGTCTTTTTATTAGCAAATTTTCAGCCGTGGCGGGCAATAGCTGAAAATGATGCCGAAGAAGGGCTGGAAATGGTATAAATGCAAAAATTAGGTTCCCTGCCTGCTTTGCTGCTACCTTTAGGGTTCGAGCAAAACCGGCCTGCTGCCCCGCAGCGGGGTAGTTTGTCTTTTGTTGTTGCTGCTCCCTACCGTTCCCACACCTTTTTCACATCAATTTATTTATGAATGCCAAAACAACTACCCCTTTAGAAGACGAAGAACTGACCAGTGCGCTGCCCCCGGAGGAAGAAGAGCTGTCTTCCGGCAATGGCCGGCTGGCTATTATAGTGGCTCTGCTGGTGGGAGTAGTGGTGCTGGGCTACGCGCTGCTGCCCGCCCAAACCACGCGCCGCATTGCCAATGCCATGCCCATTATGGAGCTGGGCGAGGCCAGCGTAACCGGCCACCGGATTGCTGAGCCCGCCAAAGCGGAGGCCCCGGCCGAGGAAGCCGCCACCGCTCCGGCCGTAGCCAACCAGGAAACCAGCCGCGCCGCCACTGTGGCCGCAGCCTCGGTGGGCAAACCCGCCGCCGTCGTGGCCGCCCCGGCGCCCGAGCCCGTGGCCATTGAGCCCGTGCCCGCGGCCGCGCCGGCCGCGGAGGCCGCTCCCGCGACGGTAGCCATTTCGGGCCGCATCCTGGATGAAGATGGCTACCCCCTGGCAGGCGCCACGGTTATGCTCAAAGGCTCGCGCAAAGCCACCGGCACCGATGCTAACGGTAACTACACCCTGGAAGTACCCGCCGGCGACAACACGCTCGTGTACGGCTACGGCGGCTACGAGGACCAGGAGGTACATACCCGCAACAGCCAGGCCCAGAACGTAACCCTGGTGCCCCGCGAAAACGCCCCGCGCCGCCGTCGGCGCTAATCTTTTCCGGGCCAGCCAGCTTGGTGCGGTTTCAGGACGGGCAACGAAAAAGCCCCGCCGGACAGCCGGCGGGGCTTTTTTTTTAGGCACCCCTGGGAAGGGGTAAGAAGCCAGGTTACTGCGGCTCCTCGGGGCTACCCGCGAAACGCTTGCCGAACAGGAAGTACACCGGTATGCCCAGGGCCACCAACAGCAGGCCACGCTGGGCGAACTTGGAGTTCTCGGGGTCGGTGAGCAGGATAAAGCAGAAGGCCGAGGCCAGCACCACGTACAGCAGCGGCACCACCGGGTAGCCGAAGGCCCGGTAGGGGCGGGGCGCCTCGGGCCGGGTACGGCGCAGAATGAAGATACCAATAATGGTGATAATGTAGAACAGAATCACGGAGAACATAACGTACAGAAGCAACTCATTGTAAGAGCCCGACAAACACAGCCCACAGGCCCAGGCGCACTGCGCCCACAGGGCCACGCTGGGCACGCCGGCCTTGTTGAGGCGGCCCATGCCCGGGAAAAATACTCCGTCGCGGGCCATGGCGTAGTAGGCCCGCGCCCCCGACATCAGAATGCTGTTATCGGCGCTGAAGGTGCTGATCATGATGAGCACGGCCATTACGTAGGCTCCGGGCGCGCCCAGAATGCTCTCGGCGGCGGCCGTGCCTACCCGCTCGTTGGTGGCGTACATAATGCCGCGGCCCAGCACGTCAGTGGCGTTTGGGTCGCCCTGCAGGGGTAGCACCAGCAGGTACACCACGTTAATCAGAAGGTAGAGGGCCGTCACAATGGCCGTACCCAGGGCCATGCTCAGCACAATGGTGCGCTCGGGCCGCACAATTTCGTCGCCCGAGAAGCCGATGTTGTTCCAGGAGTCGGAGCTGAACAAGGAGCCCGTCATGGCCAGGCCGATGGCCGTTACCAGGGCCCCGGTGGTCAGGGGCGTGCCCTGGCCCAGGTCATTGAAGCTCATGCCTTGCCACATGTTCTGGAAGTTCTGGCTCATGGCCTCCTCGTTGATGCCGAAGAAGATGCCGCACAGAATCAGCAGGGCCAGGGCCACCAGCTTGGTGCTCCCGAACACGTTGGCAATGAGCTTGCCTGAGCGCACCCCACGGGAGTTGATATACGTAAGAAATACCAGCAGGCCAATGGCCAGCAGCTGCACCGTGGTAAACGTAAAGCTGCCGGCTTCCACCAGCACGTTGCTTTCCGAAAACCAGGGAATGAGCACTCCGGTAAAGCGGGCGAAGGCCACGGCCACGGCGGCAATAACCCCGGTCTGAATCACCAGAAACAGCGTCCAGCCATACAGGAAAGCCACCAGCTTGTTGTAGGCCTCGCGCAGGTACACGTACTGGCCGCCTACCTTCGGGAACATCGACGACAGCTCGCCGTAGCTTACGGCTCCGGCCAGCGTGATAACGCCCGTTACCAGCCACACCACCAGCAGCCAGCCCGTGGAGCCGACTTTCCGGGCAATGTCCGTGGATACAATGAAGATGCCGGAGCCAATCATGCTGCCGGTCACAATCATGACGGCGTCGAACAGCGTAATGGCCCGCTGAAAGTGGCCTTGTTTTTCAGACATAAAGCGAGGGTAGAGAATGTTTCAGGCCGGAAGATAGAAAACTGGCTTCCAAACCCGGCCTTCTCCCGTAAAGGGTAGGGCCGGTGCTGCCGTCCTAATTCCTATTTTTGCCGGCCTACCTGCCACCTGGGTTTCCTGCATGTCGCAACGAGTACTGGTCTTTTTAACGGGTCTGCTGCTGCTCTCGGCGCTGGGCTCCTACGTGTACTACCGCCGCACCGTGGCGCGCGTGCCCGTGGACCCCTGGGCCCTGGTGCCCGACGATGCCGTGCTGGTAACCGTCACGCGGGACCACGCTACGCTGGTGCGCCACCTCAAGGAAACCCAACTCTGGGACAACCTGATGGCCGTGCGCTACTTCCAGCAGATGGAGGAAAACCTGGCCCTGGCCGACAGCCTGACCGGGGGGCGGCAGGTGGTGCTGCGGTTCCTGGGGCGCAAGCGCGTGCTCACGTCCCTGCACGTAACCGGCCCGGGCCGCTTCGATGTGCTGTTTCAGGTGCCCATCAGCAGTGTGCGCGAGTACCGGCAGGTGCGCAGCCTGGTGGAAGGCCTCAGCCGCGACGCCCGCTTTCAGGTAACCACCCGCGAGTACCAGGACCAGCAGCTAACCGAAATCCGGCCCCACGGCCGCGACGAGGGCGTGACCCTGCTCAACTACCGCAACCACCTGCTGCTCAGCGCCAGCCCGGCGCTGGTGGAGGCCGTGGCCCGGCGTCTCGAAAACCTGGACGCCCCCACCGTAGCCGCTGAGTTTCAGAGCACCGACTACTTCCGGCTGCGCGGGGTAGATGCCACGCTGCTGCTAAACCAGCGGCGGCTGCCCCAGCTGCTGAGCGTGTTTTTCCGGCAGGAGCTGGGGCCCGAAATAGCCGCCGTTGCCAGCCTGGCCCGCAACGAGATGACGCAGATGAAGCTGGCCGGCAATAAGATTGTTTTCAATGGCTTTGCGAACCCCGAAACCGCCCGCGACGCCCTGCACCAGCGCCTGGTGGGGCAGCCGGCCCAGCGCCTGCGCATGGCCGAAGTGCTACCCCTGCGCGCGGCCTTGGTGGTGCACCTCGGGCTAGGGCCCGCGGCGGCCCTGCGCGGCCCGCGCCCGTTGCGGGCCCTACCCCCCGATTCGGTAGCCACCGCCGTGCAGCCCCTGCTCGACAGCCTTACCGCCGAGCTAAGCCAGGAGGTGGCCCTGTGTTACCTGGCTACCCCCTCGGCGCGGGCCCGGCCGGGCAAGCTGGCCCTGGCCTACACGGCCAACCCCGCTAAAGTAGCCAACCTGCTGGGGCAGCTGCGGCGCGCCGTGGGCGCTTCGCCGGCTTTCGGGAGGGTAGGGCCGTATCAGCTGCACCAGACGGGCGTACCGCACCTGCCGCAGCGGCTGCTGGGCTCGTTGTTTCAGGGCTTCGAGCAGCCGGTGGTAGCGCAGGTCGGCAACTACCTAGCCTTCGGCGACACCGAGCCGGCCCTGCGCCAGTGGCTGACGGACGTGGCCGCCGGGGAGGTCTGGAGCCGCTCACCCACGCAGGTAGCTTTTCTGCAGGAAACCCAGCCCCTGGCCCGCCTGAGCGTGCTGCTCGATACCCGCAACTGCTGGAACCTGCTGCTGCGCGGGCTGCAGGAAGAGCGGCGGGCCGGCCTGCTGCGTAATGAAACCTTGTTTAAGCGCTTCCCCCAGATTGCCCTGCAGTGGGTGCCCGCTGCCAACGAGCAGGAGGCCGGGGCGCAGTATTTCACCCAGTTTGTGCTGCGCCACCCGGTAGCGGGGCCCGCCACGGCCCGCCCGCAACACCCCGATGGCACTGGCAGCGTCCTCGATTTTAAGCTACCGCTCAGCAGCTCCCCCGAGCTGGTTGCCGTGGCTGGTGCCCGCCTGCCCGGCGTGCTGGTGCAGGACACGGCCCGGCTGCTGCACTACATCACGCCCGATAACGTGGTGGCCTGGTCCGATTCTTTGTCGGGGCCGGTGGTGGGGCCGCCGTACCGGCTGCCGGGAGGCACGGGGCTGCTGCTGGCTACTCCGGGCCAGCTGTTTCAGTACAACACGCAGGGGCAGCTTCAGCCCAACTTCCCGCTTAACCTCCCCGATACCGTGCGGGCCACCTCCCTTACGGTGTCGCCGCCCGGAGGTGGAGCGGCGGCGCGCCTGCTGGTAGCCGGGGCCAGCGGCAACCTGTTTCTCTATGATACCCAGGGCCAGACCTTTCCGGGCTGGCAGCCCAAGCAGCTGGAGTTCCGGCTGGCAGGCCCCCCCCAGTACCTGGTAGTAAATGGCCGCGACGTGGTGGTGGTGCTGCTGGAAAACGGCTACGTGTATGCCTTCGACCAGGCCGGCGGTACCTACCCCGGCTTTCCCATCAGCATCGGGGCGCGGCTAGGCAGCGGCGTGCTCGTGGAGGCGGGTACTACCCTGCGCCGCACCCGCCTGACGGTGGTCAGCCAGCGGGGCGAGCGGGTAAGCTTCAACCTGAGCGGGGAGGTAGTAAGCCGCAGCCGGGTGGCTACCTGGAGCCGCACCTCCCAGTTCCGGCTCATCCCCGATCAGCAGCAGCGTACCGGCGTAATCGTGCGCGAAGATGGGGGCCAGCTTGTGCTGTTTACGCTTGGCGGCCAGCAGGTCCTGAGCCAGCGCTTTGTTACGTCGGCGCCGCGCTCGGTGCAGTATTTCAATTTCGGGCCGGGCCGGCAGGTGTACGCCCTCACCGAAACCGGCCCCGGCAAAACGTACCTCTACGACGCCCGCGCCCGTCTTGTTGGTGGCCAGCCCTTTGACAGCAGCACCCCCCAGATTGCCCTGGCCCACGATGCTTCCACCGGGTTATACTACCTCTATCGGGTGGTAGGCAAGGAGCTTCGCCGCACCGACGTCCGACTGGCGCAGTAAGGAGGAGGTGAAGAGGTGAAGAGGTGAAGAGGTGAGGAGGTAAATGGTGACAGGTAAGCGGAGAGAAGGAGAAGGAGGTGAACCGGAGGCCAGAAGTCTGTCGCCAGTCCATTTATCCTTTCACCTCTTCACCTCTTCACCTCCTCACCTTCTCACCTCATTACCTCATTACCTCTTCACCGCCTTGAGAGCCAGCCTTTGCGGTAGAAGAAGGTGAGCTGACCGATTACCACTACCAGCATAAAGCTCAGCACACCCACGTAGCCCCACGGGCTGTACAGCTCCGGCATGTTGAGGTGGTTGATGCGGCCGTCGGGGCCTTCGCGCTGAAAGTTCATGCCGTAGAGCCCCACCACGAAGCTCAGCGGGATAAAGATGCTGCTGATGATGGTCAGCACTTTCATTACCTCGTTGGCCCGGTTGCTCTGGTCCGACATGTACAGATCAATCAGGCTGCTGACGGTTTCGCGGTAGCTTTCAGCTAGGTCCAGGGCCTGGATGGCGTGGTCGTAACAGTCGCGGAAGAAGACCTTGATTTCTTCGGGAATTTCCTCGTCGGGCAGGCGCAGGATTTCCGCAATTTTGTCGCGCTCCGGATACACCAGGCGCCGGAACCGCACAATGTCCTTCTTGATGTGCAGAATCCGGTTGAGCACGCGCCTATCGGAGCGGCCCTGAAAAATGCGCTCCTCCAGCACCTCCAGGTAGTCGCCGATGGCGGCCATAGTGGGGTAGTAGTGGTCCAGCACCACGTCGGTGAGGGCGTAAGCCAGGTATAGGGAGGAGCGGCGGCGGATGGAGCTGCGGGAGGAACGCAGGCGCTGGCGCACGGCATCCAGGCAGTCCTCGTAATCGTCCTGAAACGTGAGCACGTAGTTCGGGCCCGTGAAAATAGAGAGCTGGTCGTCGTTGATATCCAGCAGGCGGGTAAACTCCGTCATGCGCGACACCATAAACAGCCCATCCTCGCTTTCCTCCACCTTGGCCCGCTGGTAGTCGCCCAGCACGTCTTCCATCTGCAGGGGGTGAATCCGGAAGTCGTCCTGCAGGCGCTGCATCAGGGCCAGGTCGTTGTAGCCGCGCACGTCAATCCAGTGGCGCAGCTCGGGGTGAGCCCGGAAGTAAGCCAACAGCTGGTCGTAGTGCGGGTACTCCTGCTCCACCACGTGGTCGGTGCTGTAAGAAATCAGGAACAGGCGGGGAGTAAGTGCTCCTTCCCGGACAATGAGCGTGCCCGGGCGCTGGCCTACCTGCTGCTCCCGCGCCTGCCGGGTGGCAGAGTGGTCGGCTACCCCGTGGGTAGGCAGATGGTCGTCATCGTCCGGGGCCGGGGCAGGAGCGTCGGGGGGCGTTACGGGGAGGGGAGTAGGGTCGGGGGCAGACATCAGTACAGAAAGCAGAAGCCAATAACTGGGGCAGTTTACGGGATTCGCGCGAAAAACGTCTGCCTTTGCCTACCCGGGCCGGGTAGGGGCGAGGCTCCCGCCGCCCGGCTGCCCCAGCCAGCGGGTGCGGGCAGATTCCGGGCAAAATCCTTGTACTTTCGCCCGCTGTTTTGTCCTTATCCGTACCCCGTTGTCGTTGTCTGCTGCCGCCGTTTCCGTTGTTTTGGGGCCCCTACCGCTTTCCGGCCGGCGCCTGGTAGTGCGGCTGCAGCCGGGCGGAGTGGCTGCCCCGGCCTGGCCAACGGCTTATCAGCCCTGGCTTTACCTGACGCCGCCTCACCTGGCCTTGCAGCAGAGTCCCCACGCACCCCTGCATTTTTTCCTGGAAGATGAGGCCGCCGGCCAGACCCTCGCGCAGCTCTCGGTGTGTGAAACCGAGGACTGGCAGGCGGCCCGCAGCCCCTGGCAGGCGCCGTTTGGCGCGGTGCAGGCTGCGGAAGAGCTGCCCACGGCCGCCTTGCAGGCCTTTCTGGAGGTAGCGCACCAGCAGCTGGCCCAGCGGGGCATCCGGCACCTGACGCTGCGCCCCCACGCCTTTGCCTACCAGCCCCGCTTCAGTGCCCGCCTAACCCAGGTGCTGACCCAGCTGGGGTACGAAGTGGAACTGGCCGAGCTGAATATGCATCTGCCCCTGGCGCAAAGCTACGTGGCCCGCCTGCACCCCTCGGAGCGGCGCCGGCTGAAAAAGTGCGAGCGGCACGGGCTGCGCTTCGAGCAGGAGCCGCCGCTGCTGCTGCCCCTGGCCTATGATTTTCTGCGCCGTTGCCGCGAGGAGAAGGGCCAGACGCTCTCCATGCCGCTGGAGCGCCTGCAGGAGCTGTTTCAGTTGTTTCCGCGGCAGCATTTCCTGTACTCGGTGCGGGATGCCCAGGGCCAGTGGGCCGCCCTGACGGTGGTTGTCCAGGTCAGCGACGACGTGCTGTATAACTTTTATCCGGCCAGTCCTCTGGCGTATAATTTTCTGAGCCCCATGGTACTGCTCAATGCCGGCCTGCACGCCTTCGGGCAGGCCAGCGGCATGCGCCTGCTGGACCTGGGCACCTCTACCTTGCCTACCGGCCTCAACTACTCCTTGCTGCAGTTTAAGCGCCATCTGGGCGGAATACCCAGTCTGAAGCTCACCTTCACGAAAACCTTTTAAAACCAGTAGACGCCTGGCGGCCCGGTACGCTGGTTTGGCGGCCGGTCTTGTCTTTTACCCTGACGGGCTATGCTGCCTACCCCCGATTCTGTTCCCAACTCCCACCCTGAGCCCCGTGCGGCCGTGCTGGGCCGCTTTTTGCGCGGCTCGCTCGGCTCGGGCGTGGCGGTGGGGGCGCGCACGGCCGGGGCGCTGGTGCTGGGCAAGCTGCTGGCCGTGTACGGCGGCCCCGGTGGGCTTACGATGCTGGCCCACTTCCAGAACCTGATGGCCTTGTTTACTACCCTGCCCAACGACGGCGTGCACGTGGGGCTGGTGAAATACCTGGCTCCCCTGCAGCCTGGTTCGGGCCGCTACCGGGCCTGGCTGGGGGCCGGCGTTCTGCTGAACCTGGCGGCGCTGGGCGTTGCGGCGCTGGCATTGCTACTGGTGCCGGGCCCGTTGGTGGGCGTGTTCGGCCGGGGTGCCGGGTGGGTGGCGGCCCTTCTGCTGGGGCTAGGGCTACTGACGGGGCACGCCCTGGTGGTATCGGTGCTGCTGGCAGCGGGGCGGCTCCGGGCCTACGTGGGCCTGACGGTGCTGCTGAGTTTGCTGGGGCCGGTAGCCGTGGGGCTCACGCTGCGGGCGGGTGGCACCGTAAGCACGGCGCTACTGGCCTATCTGCTGGCTCAGGGCGCTACGCTGGGCCCGGCCCTAGTGGTGGCCCGCCGCGCCGGCCTGCTGCCGGGGCTGCGGGGGCGGGCAAGCCAACCCGGCCTACGGGCGCTGGGGCGCTTTCTGCTGATGGCCCTGAGTGTGCTGCTCTTCAGCAAAGCCGTGGATTTCAGTTTGCGGGAAGTGCTGATCTGGCGCTTTGGCCTGGGGCCTACTGATTTGTGGCAGGCCGTTGCCAAGCTTTCAGATAACTATACCATGGTATTTTCGGCCCTGATGAGTAGCGTGTACTACCCCCGGCTGGCTGCCCTGAGCAGCCGCCCGGCCGAGCGGGCGCAACTGGTGCGCGCGGTGCTGGCCCTGCTGGCTCCCGGCCTGGCGGTAGGGTTGGGAGGGCTGTGGCTGCTGCGTGAAGGGTTGCTCTCCTTGCTTTTTGAGGCCCGCTTCGCGCAGGCTACGTTTCTGCTGGCCCCCCAGCTGGCGGCCGACTGGCTGAAGTTTCTGACCTGGGTGCTGCTGTTTCTGCTGACGGCCCAGGCCCGGGTAGGGCGCTACGTGGCCGTGCAGGCGGCCTCGGCCCTGCTGCTGGCCCTGCTGCTGGCCCTGCTGCTGCCGCGCTACGGGCTGCTGGGCGCCCCGCTGGCGCAGGCGGTTCGCTACGGTCTGCTGCTGGGGTGGTGCCTGTGGTATTTCCGGCGACAGGTGGGCTGGGCGTGAGGGCTGACTGCCGAATCGGTTTCCGGCTTGCGGACCGGGCCTGATGGTAGCCTCTGAAACTGCCGTAACTTGCCGGGCCTATGTCTGCTGCTGCCGCCCATTTGCCTCTCGTGTCCATTGTGGCGCTGTGCCACAACCACGCCCGTTTCCTGGAAACGGCCCTCGATTCCATTCTGGCTCAAACCTACCCCAACCTGGAGGTGATTCTGGTGGACGACGCCAGTACGGACGGCAGCCAGGCTATTCTGCGGCGCTACGCCACGGCCCACCCGCACTGGCAGCTGCTGCTGCTGCCCGAAAACGTGGGCAACTGCCGGGCGTTCAACCTGGGCTTCCGCCAGTCGAAGGGGGAGTTTATCGTGGATTTTGCCACCGACGACGTGCTGCTGCCCGCGCGCCTCAGCCGGCAGGTCAGGCAGTTTGAGCAGGTAGGGCCGCGCTGCGGGATGGTGTATTCTGATGCGGAACTGATTGACGAAGCCGGCCGCCACGTGCGCAACCACTTCCGCCCCGATGCGCGGGGGCAGCTGCAGCCCCGGCCGGCCTCCGGGCTGGTTTTCGCCGAGGTACTGGCCCGCTATTTCATCAGCACCCCCACCATGACCATGCGCCGGGCTACCCTGGAGGAGCTGGGGGGCTACGACGAAACCCTGGCCTACGAGGACTTTGATTTCTGGGTGCGGGCCAGCCGTAACTGGGAATTTCACTTGCTGCCGGAGGTTACCACCCAGAAGCGCCTGCACCCGCAGTCTATGTCGCGCAAGGGCTACCGCCCGAATGACCCCTACTTGGCTTCTACCATCCGGGTGTGCCGCAAGGCCCTGGCTTTGTGCCGCACCGGGGCCGAGCGCGCCGCCCTGGCCCGGCGGGTGCGCTGGGAGCTGCGCCAGGCCGTGCGCCACCGCAACCGGCCCGAAGCCCGCGAGCTATACCGGCTGCTGCGCGAGCTGCGCGCCGTGGGCCCCCTCGACTGGCTTCTCGGCCTGGCCTGCTAGCGGCTTCCTATTTCAAATAACGACACGGGCCCATCCTGAGCCACCAGGCGCCGCCGCGGATACCAGCTCAGCACCGAGTCAGGGGAATAGCGAATCAGCTTACGGGTGAGCTCGTCGTTGGAGAGGGTAGCGCGGTTGAGCAGCAGCCACCCGCGCTGGCCGGGGCGCAGCTGCACCGAGTCGCGGGCCCAGTAGCGGCGGTATTGCAGCCCCTGGGGCAGCCGGAAGCCGTAGTAAAAATCGTAGTTGCCAATCAAGTAATCATCCACGAAAACGACGCCCTGCGCCGGCCGCTGCAGGTAGCGGCGGATTAGGCGGTCCTGGGCAAAGTGCCCGGAAACCGATGGTTTGCGCATAAAATAAAGCGGCCGGATGGCCAGCGCCCCGGCCAGCACCAGCACGGTAGCCGCCGCCAGGCCGGGGGTAGCGGGCCGGAAAGCAGCCGGCCACACCGGGCGGGCCGCCAGCAGCCCCATGATTACGAAGTAGAGCCCGGGCAGCGCATACACCACGGCCACGGCGCTGCGGAGCCAGGCGGCCATCAGCAGCAAAACCAGGCCCACCGCCAGTGCCCGCCCGCCGGCTTGCCGCACCATCTGGCGCAACCCGAAACCCGCCGCCAGCGCCAGTGGGGGGAGCAGGGGGGTAGTCATGCGGGGCAGCAGGGTAATGGGGTTGTAGTGGCTCAGAGAAGTGCTGCCCACCCAGTACAGCATCAGCGTAACCAGCGCCAGCCCCAGCCAGAACGGCTGGTCGGCGGTGGCGCCACGGGGTGCAGCGGTTGTAACGGGCCCGAAAGAGCGGGTGAAGGCCACGGCCGCCAGCACCAGCATCAGCCCCAGCCCCGTACGCACAAAAAAGGTTAGCGGCTGCCAGGTTATGCGGTCCAGTAGGGCGCTCCGGTTGCCTGCCAGGTAGTTGCCTTCCTGCAGAAACCGATTGGTGTTTTCGATCAGATGAATGCGGTAAAACGCATCGTGCGTGTAGTGGTGGTAGAAGGCCAGATACGCCGCCAGCAGCCCCGCGCCGGTAGCCAGCGCCGCGCCCCAAAAGCGCCCGTGCCGCCTCTGCCAGCCATCAACTGCCAGCACGCCTAGGTAAAAAGGCAGGTAGTACACGATGGTTTCCTTGCTGAGCAGGGCCGCAAAGGACAGTCCGGCGAAGGCCACTCCCCACCAACCGGCCCGGCGGTTCGGCTCCCGGCCCCGCAGCAGGGTAGCCGCCCCGGCCAGGCACCAGAACATCAGGATGTTATCGGGGTAGAGGTAGTTGGTGAGGTTAAGGGTAAAGTAGTGCAGACCCAGCAGCAGCATGGCCCCAGCGGCCACCACCGGCTCGCGCCGCCGGTACAACCACCAAATCAGCCCGGCGCAGCCCAGCGTAGCCAGCAGGGGCCACAGGGTGGTGCTGATGATGTTGATGCCAAACAGGGCGTAGCAGACCGCCACCGGCCCAAAAATCAGGGGACGCTCTTTCAAGGGGTCGTGGAGCAGGCCCAGCGGGTCAGGCTCCACCCGAAACGTGCCGCTGAGCAGCTGGTGGGCGTAGCGGGAGTAGAAATAATCATCGAGGGCGTACAGCCCCTCGTGGGTTAGCAGAAAATACGCCACGGTCAGGGCTACTACCAGCAGCAGCGTCCAGTCGGGCAAACGGGAGGTCACACGGTTCACCCCGGCAAGGTAAGCGGTGAGATGGTGAAGTAGTGAATTTGACGTTCTGCCGGCGCGAGCGGTCTGAATTGCCCGGCAGGCCGGTAGAATCCGGCGGCTACAGAAAGAACCAAAGCCCAGCGGGGCGACACAAATTGTTGAACAATGAGGTATCGTTCCGCTGGCTTTGAGAAATGTAGAGCGGTAGGGAATACTACCGCCCTGTCGCTTCTCCGAGGCTACCGGGCAGCTCGCGCCGGCAGGACGGCCAACCCACCGTTTCACCAGTTCACCATCTCACCGCTTACCTTGCGGGCTATGATACTTCGTCGGTTTGGTTTGGTGGCGTTACCCCTGCTGTTGCTGCTCCTGAGCGGGGTAGGGCTGGGCTGCTATTTCGAAACCAACGACGACCTGACAATTATTGAGCTGCTGCGCGGCACCACGGCCGCCGCCCCCGTAACGGATCTGCACCTGTATTTCCACGGCTACGCTGCCCTGTGGAGCCAGCTGTACACAGCGTATCCGCTGGTTCCGTGGTATGCCCTCACGCTATACGGCCTGCTGTATGTGGCTACGGTACTGGTGTTTGCGGTGCTGTGGCGGCTATTGCGCCCGAAGCTGGGGGTAGGGGTGCTGGTGCTGCTTCTGGGTCTGTTTTGGGGGGTAGCGTGGCTGGAGCACGGCTTCTGGTTTAACTACGCCCGGGTGCCAGTGCTGCTGGCCGGAGCCGGGCTGTTGTTTGGCGCTCAGCGCACTTCGGCCCGCTGGGCCCTGCTGGTAGGGGTCGGGCTTTTCGGGTTGGCCTGGCTGATTCGGCCGAGCGTGGCCCTGCTGGGCGCCCTGGCTGCCGCCCCCGGCGTGTGGTGGCTGGCCGGGAGAAGAGGGCTGCCGCTGCTGGCGGGGGTAGGGGCCTGGGCGGTGGTGGGCGCCCTCTGCCTCAACCTGACCTGGAGCCCGGAAGCGGCCACGTTCCGCCGCCTCGATGTGCTCAAGTCCAACCTCAACGACTTCCAGCTCACGGCCCCGCCCTTGCAGCCGCTAACCGCGCGCGATAATCTGGGCCTGGCCGCCGCCCGCCGCTGGATGTTTTCCGACTCTACGCTGGTAAACGAGGCGTTTTTCCGGCGGGCCGCCCCTGTAGGTCCCGCGTACTTTCTACTGCACACCGCCCCCGCCAAGCTGGCCGCCCTCCCGGCCCAGCTAGCCCGCGACTATTTTCCGCTGTGGCTGCTGGTAGGGGGCACCTGGCTGCTGGTGGTCAGGCGGCCCGGCCCGCGCCGGAGCTTCTGGCTGGTGCAGCTGGCTTACGCGGGCCTCATGCTGGGCTTGGGCACCCTGCTGAAGCTGCCGCCCCGGCTGGCCCTCCCGCTGCTCGACTTCTGGGTGCTGAGCAACTGGGTGTTTCTTGTTCAGCGCCCAGGCCAGGCGGCGGCTGACCGTCGCGCCGGGCGTATGCTACTGCTCGTTCTGCTTGGAGCAGCCCTGCCCTATGGCTACAAAGTGTATCACCGCAGCCAGGTGCTGGCCCGGGAGCGGCAGCAAAACCAGGCGGAGCGCCGCCGACAGCTGCGCCTGGCTCACCCGGCCCGCATCATAGTCGCCGATGCCCTCGGGAGTACCTACAAGTCGGGGGCACCTTTTGCGGAAGGCAACCTGCCGGGGCGTAACCAGCCGGCTGGGCAGGTTGACGTGGCCGGCTGGCAAACCCTGCACCCTTCCCAGGCAAGGCTCCGGCAGCAGCTCACGGGCACCCGCTACTTCCCGGAAGCCCTGCGGCGCCTGGGCGCGCGGCCCAACGTGGCCTGGGTCCTGACACCGGAAGGTGCCGCCATCCTCAATCAGCAGCTGCGCCTGGCGCAAAGCGCCACGCCTGCCGCTTCTCTGCTGGAGCCAGTGCACCCTGGTCCAGTCCAACCTGAAACGGCTCAGCTTTACCGGATGCGTGTAAAATTCCCGCAATAGGGGCCGGAAGCCAAAATTTTGTAGTCCCGCATGGACTTATTCGGTTAGCGACGGGGTAGGAAGAATATACCTTTGGTTTCGAATACTTCTCCCTTTGCCACCCATTGCCATGATTACTGCCTCCGTTACTTCCCGCTCGGAAGTGCTCCAGCACCTTGAATCCTTCGTGAAAGAGAACATGGGTTCGTTCTTGAAAAGCGTGGAAAGCAGCTGGCAGCCTTCCGATTTCCTGCCCGATTCCCGCCTCGATAATTTCTTTGATGAAGTAAAGCTGCTGCGCGAGCGGGCCAAGGAACTCAGCTACGATCTGCTGGCTGTACTCATCGGCGACACCATCACCGAGGAAGCCCTGCCCAACTACGAGGCCTGGTTTCATGAGCTCGACGACCTGAACCGCGACCCCAACAACGGCTGGGCCCAGTGGATTCGGGGCTGGACGGCCGAGGAAAACCGCCACGGCGACCTGCTCAACCGCTACCTCTACCTCTGCGGCCGCGTGAACATGCGCGAGTTTGAGGTCAGCACCCAGTACCTCATTGCCGATGGCTTCGACCTGGGCACCGCCCACGACCCCTACCGGGCTTTCGTGTACACCAGCTACCAGGAAACGGCCACCAATATCTCGCACCGCCGCGTGGGGCAGCTGGCCCGCAAAGCCGGCGACGACCAGCTTTCCAAGCTCTGCGGCATGATTGCCGGTGACGAAACCCGCCACGCCCGCGTCTATAAAACCTTCGTAGAGAAGATTTTCGAGGTTGATCCTTCGGAAATGATGCTGGCCTTCGAGGACATGATGCGCAAGAAGATTGTGATGCCCGCCCACTACATGCGCGAGATGGGGGTAGAGATGGGCAAAACCTTCGGCCACTTCACCGATGCCGCTCAGCGCCTGGGCGTGTACACCAGCCAGGATTACACCGATATCCTGGAAACCCTGATCAAAGACTGGAAAATCGATCAGATTACCGGCCTCAACGGCTCCGCGGAAAAAGCCCGTGAGTATATCATGGCCCTGCCCAACCGCCTGCGCCGCGTAGCCGACCGCATGCCCGTACCGAAGCTGGAATACAAGTTCAAATGGATTGAGTAACAAGCCATTCGCTTATAAAAAAGCCTCCGCAACCAAGTTGCGGAGGCTTTTTTTACGTTACAGGAAAGCTACGAGCTAGGGGCGCGCGTCCATCGACTGGCCCATCACCAGCTTACCTGAGCTATCGAGGGTGTATTCTACGGTGCGGGTGCTGGCCGCGGAGGTAGTGCTACCGGCGGTGGTAGTACCACTGGTAGTGGCGCTGGCCGTAGCCGTGCTGCTGGTTACCGGGAACGTGCGTACCAGTTTGTTACCACTGATCTGGTAGGAGTCCTGGCCGGAGTAACCACTGCCGGCAGTGCCGCCTGGGGTGCCGGGAGCCGTAATGGGGGTGTAGCCCCGCTCCCCGAACTCAAAGGCATAGAGGCCGCCGTTGGCGCGCTTGTTGTCGGTCATCACGTACAGCTCGGGCTTGCCGTTGCCGTTCAGGTCGCCGGAGGCGATGTTGGTAACGGCGCCGTTCACTTCCAGGCGCAGCGGGTCAATGGTCTGAGCCGTACCGCGGTAGGAGCGGATGCTGATGACGCGCGGCTCCTGCGAGCCGTAGGTTTTCACGGCGAAGCGGTAGTCGCCCTGGGTTACCTCCCGGTTGAAGCTTACGTCCGTTTCATCAACGGTGGGAGAAACCGGAACAGATTCAGCGGAGGATTCGCTGGCTACGGGGCGCGTCGAGTCGCAGGCCGTCAGGGCGGCGGCCGCAACGCCAGTTACCAACAGCAAACGAGAAAAGGAAGAAGTAAACATAATGGAGAAGGAATTAGGGAGCATTCTGAGGAAAGCGCGGAACTCACCGCACGCCAGGGTAGCCCGGCAGAATTCAGCGTTTGTAAACGCAAGTTAGCAAGAATGAGTTGTATTTTTTCTATTATATAGTGATTAACATGTTACTACCTAAATATATGTATAGTAAATAGTTTTCAGAGAACAGCGGCTGGATTATTCTCGGAGCCCTGACCAGCCCTCCTCCGGACTAGGGCACTACCTGCACCCCTTTCCAGAAGGCTACCCGGCCTTTTATCTGCTGCGCGGCTTCTTTCGGCTCGGGGTAAAACCAGGCCGCATCCTTGTTCAGCTCGCCGTTTACTCGCAGTGAGTAGTAGCTGGCCCGGCCTTTCCAAGGGCAGGTGGTGCCCGCAATGCTGTCCTCAAAATACTCCCGCTTAACGGAGTCGGCGGGGAAGTAATGGTTGTTTTCTACGACAACGGTGTCGGCGCTTTCTGCCACAACCGTATTGTTCCAGATGGCTTTCATAAGAGGAGAGGGGTAGGGTGGAGCCTTCGGCTCGCGGGTAATGGAAATAAAACCTGGCTTGGCGCTGCGGCCACGCGTACGGTGCGGCGTAGAAGCAAACTGCTTCGGATGAACATTGCTACCCCGGCCGTTGTTCTAAAGGCTCACTCCCCCAGATATGTCAGCAGGCTTTCGTTTCCGGGACTTTGTTCCCGAGGAGTCAAGTGAGAAAGGCTTCGACTCCCTCTTCAAGATATTCATGCAGCTCGTGACCGTCACCTCCGGCGACGTGAGCGAGGCCCTGCAGTGGCTCAACGAGCTGGATAAGCAGTACGGCCTGACCGATAACGAGTACGGCATGGGCGACTTCATTGAGGACCTCAAGAAAAAAGGCTTCATTGATGAGGACCCCCAGCAGCCGGGCGCGTTCAACATCACGGCCAAAAGCGAGCAGAACATCCGGCGCTCGGCCCTGGAGGAAATCTTCGGCAAGCTCAAAAAGTCGGGCCAGGGCAACCACCGCACCCCGCACACCGGCCAGGGCGACGAGCTGAGCACCGATATGCGCGAGTTTCGCTTCGGCGACTCCCTGGAGCAGATTCAGATGACCGAGTCCATCCGCAACGCCCAGCTCAACCACGGCCTCGGCGACGGCGGCTTCATGCTGACGGAAGGTGACCTGGAAGTGCGCGAGAATGAGCACAAGAGCCAAACCAGCACCGTGCTCATGATTGACATTTCGCACTCCATGATCCTGTACGGGGAGGACCGCATCACGCCCGCCAAGAAGGTCGCCATGGCCCTCTCGGAGCTCGTAAAGCAGAAGTACCCCAAAGACTTTCTCGACGTGATTGTGTTCGGCAACGATGCCTGGCAGATTGAGGTGAAGGAACTGCCCTATCTGCAGGTGGGGCCCTACCACACCAACACCGTAGCCGGCCTGGAGCTGGCCCTGGACCTGCTGCGCAAGCGCAAGACGCCCAACAAGCAGATTTTCATGATTACCGACGGCAAGCCGACCTGCCTGAAGGAAGGGAACGGGTACTACAAGAACTCCTTCGGGCTGGATCGGAAAGTGGTGAACAAAACCCTGAATCTGGCCGCCGCCGCCCGTCGCCTCAAGGTGCCCATCACTACCTTCATGATTGCCTCTGACCCCTACCTGCAGCAGTTCGTGCAGGAGTTTACGGAGGTGAATCAGGGCAAAGCCTACTACAGCTCCCTGAAAGGCCTGGGCCACCTGATTTTCGAGGACTACAAGCGCAACCGCCGCAAGTCGGTGTAATAACACTAAGCTTATAAGCTGGCGACAAATGGTTTACAAGAAAGCCGCTGGGGTAGCGTTACCTCAGCGGCTTTTTTTGTATCCTGTCCATATGAACTACAAATTGTTAGTGAGCGTATTTCTACTCAGCGGCTGCGCTGCCGTCCGGAGTACCCCGCCGCCTACCCCTGCCGCCGCCCCCAAACCGGCTACCACTGCCGTGCTGCGCGGCACCGTGCTGAACGCCCAGCCCGGCGACAGTGTGCGGCTGTGGCGCCAGCAGCCCGGGCAACTGCAGCGCACCGCGCAGGCGGTTGCCATTGCTCCGGATGGTACGTTCCGGCTGCGGGCGGAGAAGGTGTCGGATTCCCTGGACGTGCAGTTTGTGGTAGGCAACGCCCTGACGCTCTACCTGCGGGCCGGCGACTCGCTGGACGTGACGGTGGACCGCAAAAACTTTTACGAAACGCTCCGTTTCAGGGGCCGCGGCGCTCACGTCAATAATTACCTGGCCCGCGTCCAGCAGCATTTCGACTTTGATTTTGACAGCTTGCCCGAAAGCCAGGCTGGCCCGGCCGGCCCCGCCGAGTTTGCGCAGCGGGTAGATGCCTACCAGCAGCGCCAGCTCGATACCCTGGCCGCCTGGCAGGCCCGCGCCCCGCTGCCGACGCCGTTGCTGCGGCTGCGGCGCCGGGTACTGGCCCAGCAGCGGGTTCTTTCGCTGCTGCGCTACGCTGGCAACGTAAAGGGAACTACCAAGCAGGAACCGGTATTGCCTGCCACTTACTTTGGGTCTGTGCGCGAGTTGCACTGGCCTGCGGAAGGGGTATTTGCGTGCCGGCCCGCCGAGATGCAAACGGTAGCCTGCATGCTGGGGGCCTACCGCTACGCCTTTTTGGTGGCCCCCTCGGGGCGCCTGGCGGCTACCCCTGGCACCGGCGAACAGCTTTATGCCCGCACCACGGCTGATTTCGGCGAAACTACCCTGCGCGACCAACTGGTAGGCGACCTGCTCATCAACCAGCTGTACGACTTCCCGGATGAGGGCCGAGTGGCAGTACAAGCGGCCCTACCCGCGTTTCGCCGCCACAACCGCGACTCTACCATCGCCCGGAACCTGCGCGCGGCCTGGCGCAGCACGGCGGGTTTGCAGGCCGGTAGCCTGGCCCCGGACTTCACCCTGCGCGATGCCAGCGGGAAAAACGTAGCCCTGCACAGCTTTCGGGGCAAAGTAGTGTACCTGGATTTCTGGTATAGCAGCTGCGCCCCGTGCCTGGCCGAGGCCCCGGCGGCCGCCCGGCTGAAAAAGCAGTTCCAGGGCCGCGACGTAGTGTTTTTATATGTATCCGTGGACCGCAAAGCCGAGGACTGGCACCGCGCCCTGGCCAAGTACCCGCTCACCGGCCCTACCAGCGTGCACCTGCTGGACCCGGGCGCCACCCAAGCCGCGGCGGCCTACGGCGTGGGCGGCTACCCCAACTACTGGGTTATCGGGCGCGACGGGCGTATCTACCGGAGTGCCGCTCCGCGCCCCTCGGCGGGTGCCGAAACGGTAACGCTGTTGGAACAAGCCCTGACGGCTACCCATAGCGGCCGGTGAAGGAAATTCATTGATTTCGGAAACACTTCTCCCGAACCAACCGCCCGGCTTGCTAGTTATACTATTATTCCGGCTGCCTGAACCAGACTGACCCTGGTCTGGGCGTGTAGGCAGCCGGTAACTCACTCCCCCGTATGACTCAACCTGATATCCGCACCCTCGGTGCCCTGAAGCAGTCTGGCTACCAGCCCCGCTCCGTGAAGCAGGAGCTACGCGACAATCTGATTAAGAAGCTACAAAGCAAGCAGGACGTATTTCCCGGCATTTATGGCTACGAGGAAACGGTTATTCCGGAGCTGCAGCGCGCTATTCTGGCCGGCCACCACATCAACTTGCTAGGCTTGCGCGGGCAGGCCAAAACCCGCATTGCCCGCCTCTTGGTAAGCCTGCTCGATGAGTACGTGCCCGTAGTGGAAGGCTCGGAGCTGAACGATGACCCCCTGCAGCCCTTGTCGGTGTTTGCCCGCAACCTGATTGCTGAAAAGGGCGACGATACCCCCATTACCTGGCTGCACCGCGACGACCGGTACACCGAGAAGCTGGCCACCCCCGACGTATCGGTGGCTGACCTTATTGGTGATGCCGACCCCATCAAGGCCGCTACCCTCAAGCTGCCCTACAGCGACGAGCGGGTAATTCACTTCGGCCTGATTCCGCGCGCCCACCGCGGCATTTTCGTTATCAACGAGCTGCCCGACTTGCAGGCCCGCATTCAGGTGTCCTTGTTCAACATCCTGCAGGAGGGCGACATCCAGATTCGGGGCTTCAAGGTGCGCCTACCCCTCGATATTCAGTTTGTCTTCACGGCTAACCCCGAGGACTACACCAACCGCGGCTCTATTGTAACGCCGCTCAAGGACCGCATCGACGCGCAGATTATCACGCACTACCCCAAGAGCATCGAAATCGGCAAGCGCATCACCAAGCAGGAAGCCCGCATCCGGGAGGAGCAGCGCGGCTTGGTGACCACCAACGAAATCGTGCACGACCTGGTAGAGCAGGTAGCCATTGAGGCCCGCGGCTCCGAGTTCGTGGATGCCAAGTCAGGTGTGTCGGCTCGCCTTACTATTTCGGCTTACGAGCAGGTTATTGCCGCCGCTGAGCGTCGGGCTCTGCTCAACGGCGAAACCAACACCTACGTGCGTATTGCTGATTTCCTGGGGGCTGTGCCAGCCGTAACGGGCAAGGTAGAGCTGGTGTACGAAGGCGAGCAGGAGGGCGCGGGCATCGTGGCCGAAAAGCTCATGGGCAAAGCCATCCGAACCCAATTCCTGCAATACTTCCCCGACCCCGAGAAAACCAAGAAGCAAAAAGACAAGCCCAACCCGTATAAGCCGGTGCAGGACTGGTTTGGCTCCCGCACCATTGATTTGCTGCACGACGCCTCCGACGAGGATTACCGCAAGGTGCTGGATGTAGTGCCCGGCCTCAAGGACCTGGTGCAGCAGAGTGTGCCCAGCGAGCTGAGCAAGGAAAACCTGCACTTCTGGATGGAATTCGCCCTGCACGGCATGGCCGAGCACAGCCTGATTTCGCGCAACCGCCTCACGGCTGGTGCGCAGTTCAAGGACTTGCTCAGCAGCATGTTTACCATGCCTAACTTCGGCGACGATGACGACGATGATGAGGAATACCTGTCGTCGAAGAAGCGCAAGCGTCGGTAGGTTTTATCTTTAGCGCAAGCAAACGCCCCGTGTACCAGTTGGTGCACGGGGCGTTTGTGGTTGGTAGGGGGGGTAGGGAGCAGGGCTTGCCCCCGCCCGTCGGTGCACGAAATTGAATAGTTCACAGAATGGGGGCAACTCCTTACGTTCAACGGCGGGCGGGGGCAAGCCCCGCTCCCTACTGTGGTGATATTACTATATTGGACGTTGATATGGAGCCGCTTCCTGAACGCCGCAGTATTCGTTACGCGGGCTATGATTACAGCAGGGCGGGCTATTATGCCCTGACTATCTGCACCCGAAACAAGGAACATCTGTTTGGCAGCTTATTTCCCGATGAGCGGCTACGGTTATCTAGGCTAGGCCAGGTGGTTGTGGCCCAGCTAGAAGATCTACCGCACTATTACCCCACCGTACGGCTCGACACCTGGATGCTGATGCCGAACCATCTGCACTTTATTTTAGTACTCACCCGAAATGGTGCAGTGGCAGTAAGCCAGATTGTTGGCAGTTTCAAGTCGCGGTGCTACGGGCAATGGCGCGCCACCCTGCTTGCAGGCGGTCAGCCAGCGCCTCCGTCGTGCTGGCAGCGTAACTACTACGAGCGAATTATTCGCAACTCCACAGAGCTAGAAGCCCAACGCCGCTATATTCTCGAAAATCCTAGCCGCTGGAATACGCTATGAGCCGTAGGGAGCGGGGCTTGCCCCCGCCCGCCGTTGAACGAAAGGAGTTGCCCCCATTCTGTGAACTATTCAATTTCGTGCACCGACGGGCGGGGACAAGCCCCGCTCCCTACTGGTAACTAGCCCAGTTTCGTGCACCGACGGGCGGGGGCAAGCCCCGCTCCCTACTGGCGAATTTTTACGCTTTTTCGGGTGGTCCTGGCAGTTCGCCTACCCCCTGCAGAGCCAGCAAGTGCCGGGCTTCGTCGAACTCGTTTTCACTCTTGGCGATGACCAAGGTAGCTACTCCGTTGCCGATAACATTGGTGATGGCCCGGGCCTCCGACATAAACCGATCCACGCCGAGCAGCAGGGCTACCCCTTCTACCGGAATGATACGGGTAGCAGCCAGGGTAGAAGCCAGCACAATAAACCCGGAGCCCGTCACGCCGGCTGCGCCCTTGCTGGTCACCATCAGAATGCCGATCAGGGAGATTTCCTGGCCGAGCGTGAGGTTGATGTCAAAGGCCTGGGCCAGGAAAATGGCCGTAATGGAAAGGTAGATGGACGTGCCGTCGAGGTTGAAAGAGTAACCAGTAGGAATTACCAGGCCCGCCACGGAGCGCGAGCAACCGTAGCGCTCCAGCTTGTCAATCATGCGCGGCAAGGCCGATTCGGATGAGGAGGTGCCCAGTACCAGCAGGATTTCTTCCTTGATAAAGCCCAGGAAGCGCCACAAGCTCAGGCCGTAAAACCGCATGATGGCATTGAGCACCCCGAACACGAACAGGAACATCGTTAGGTACACCACCAGCATCAGCTTGCCCAGCGGCAGCAGGGTGTGCAACCCGTATTTGCCAATGGTAAACGCCATGCCCCCGAACGCCCCGATGGGCGCCAGCTTCATAACCAGAGCCAGTACCCCGAACATAGCGTGCGAAAGTCGGTCGAAGGTTTTTAGCAGCGGCCCGCCCACTTCCTGGGGCATGCGGCTGACAGCAAATCCGAACAGCACGGCAAAGAGCAGCACCTGCAGTACCTCGCCCTCGGCAAAAGCGCCTACCACGCTGTGGGGCACAATGTGGGTCACGAAATCAACCCAGTGCATACCCTCGCCGCTGGTGGCTTGGGCGGTGTATTTCGAGGCTTCAGCGGCTTGCGCAGCGCTCTGGGTAGCTACCGAGGCGCGGGCGTCAATGCCGGCACCGGGGTCAGCCAGGTTAGCCGCCGTTATGCCAATAACCAGGGCCAGCGTGGTTACAAGCTCGAAGTACAGCAGTGCTTTGCCGCCTACCCGCCCTACCTTCTTCAGGTCGCCCATGCCGCCTATGCCCAGCACCACCGTCAGGAAGATGATGGGAGTGATGAGCATTTTGATGAGGTTAATGAACGTGCCGCCGATGGGTTTGAGCGCCGCTCCAAAGTCGGGAAATATAGCCCCGACGAGCACACCCAGCGCAATAGCGGTGAGAACCTGAAACGTAAGGTTAGAAGCAAGTTTTTTCATTAGATGGAAAGCCCGCCCGGGAGTACGCCGGGCCGCAGCAGAGGCAAGCTACAACAGTTTATAGGACGACGAGTTGGGCCAAGGGGTAGGGCCGCGGGTGGGGGTAGGGAGGAGGGTCGCCGCGCATACATAACAAAGGCCGTCTGCTACGAAAGCAGACGGCCTTTATCTTGGGCTTGACTAGCGCTTAGGCCTCGTTCACCACGATTTTCTCGATGGTATCGTTGGCTTTGATTTGGTCGATGATGTCCTGGCCTTCTACCACTTTACCGAACACGGTGTGGTTGCGGTCGAGGTGGGCAGTGTTGTCGCGGGAGTGGCAGATAAAGAACTGCGAGCCCCCGGTGTTGCGGCCGGCGTGGGCCATGCTCAGGGCGCCGCGCTCGTGGTATTGGTTTTCGCCGTTCAGCTCGCAGTCAATCTTGTAGCCGGGGCCGCCGGTGCCGGGCGTGCCCTTGGCGCCGTCGCGGGAGTTGGGGCAGCCGCCCTGAATCACGAAGTTGGGAATTACGCGGTGAAACTTCAGCCCGTCGTAGAAGCCCTGCTGGGCCAGGTCCGTGAAGTTTTTAACCGTGTTGGGAGCGTCCTTCTCGTAGAACTCCACTTTCATCACGCCTTTGTTGGTGTGGATTTCGGCAGTTTTCATCGTCTGTAAAAAGTAGGTGGAATGGCCTCCTATACGCGCCCGGCCAGCAGGTGGGTACAGCAGGAAGCCGCAAAGGTAGCCAATTTGAGTGCGAGCGGCATCCGGATATAGCTTTAGGCCGTAAGCATAGCACCTATTTGGCTTGCTCTTTTTCCATCTCTCCCTCTAACACCCTGTTTCGCGTCTTATGAAAAAGACTTTCCGCCTTACTGCCCTTGCCCTGGCATCGGCTACGGCCCTGAGCGCCAGCCTCAGCAGCTGCGGCGACACCAGTAAAACGGCCGAAACCGCCACCACTGCTGAGCCCGGCGCCACCACCGTGGATTCGACGGCAATGCTGTCGGACTCGGCGCGCATGGGCAAAAAGGAAGGCGTACTGGTCGATAATGTGCCCATGACGCCCGACAAAACCATTGTGCAGAATGCGGTGCTGGCCCCCAGCGTTGCTACCCTGGTAAAAGCGGTAAAGGCCGCCGGCCTCGATGAAACCCTGAGCGGCGCGGGCCCTTACACCGTATTTGCGCCCACCAACGCGGCCTTCGACAAGCTGCCCAACGGTGCGCTGGCCGGCCTGATGAAGCCCGAGAGCAAGGAGAAGCTAAAAGGCGTGCTCACCTACCACGTCATTCAGGGCCGTCTGCTGGCCCAAGACCTACGCGACGGCCAGGAACTAACCACCGTCAATGGCGAGAAAATCAAGATTTCGGTGCAAAACGGCAAGGTGATGGTCAGCAATGGCACCGACGCGCCCGTCAACATCCAAACGCCCGATGTTATTTCCAGCAACGGCGTAACCCACCTCATTGAGGGCGTGCTGCTGCCCCCGCCGCCCGCTAGCTAAGCAATTTTCAATCTTCCTGATTGGTTAAAAAGGCCCGGTTGTTTCAGCCGGGCTTTTTTGTTTTGATTTTGGGTGGGCAGGTGAGGAGGTGACAGATGAACGGACTGGTGGCAGACATCTGGCCGCAGGTCAGGTGTCTGCTCGCCGGCCAATCAGGCAAGTCTCCCGACTTGCGGCCGCCAACAGCGCCCAGCTCGCGTCCGCGCCGTGTGGGCGTCCCCGGCTGCTGGCATAGAACTTAATAACGAAGGCCGCCGGCGCGAGAATGTCGTGCCGGTGGCCTTTGGTGCATGAGGAGGGGGTAGGAATTTGCCAAGGCCTACACGGTGCGGCCGCAAGTTGGCGGCCTCCGGCCGCCGCAAGTCAGGAGACTTGCCTGATTGGCCGGCGGGCAGACGCCTGGCCGGCGGCCAGAAGTCTGCCGCCAGTCCGTCGCCAGTCCGTTCACCGCCTCCAACTACAGCCCCGCGCCTTCCGTGACGCGCTCGGCGAAACCGGCCCAGTCGTTTTGCTCGCCTTTGGCCACGCTGGTAGAAAGGTGGTCGTGAATGATGTTAGCAAAGGGCATGGGTACCACGCGGGCGCGCGACTCGTCCAGAATCAGGCGCAGATCCTTGCGGATAATAGCCGGCGGCGCGCCTACTGGTTGGTAGTGGCGCTCGGCAATCAGCTTGCCGTAACTTTTGTAGATGGGCGTATTGAAGAGGGTAGAAGTGAAAAACTCGTACACTTGCTGCCGCTCCAAGCCACTCTTCTGGGCCAGTGTGAAGGCCTCGGCCATAGCCTCGATGGCGGCCCCCAGCATGAAGTTGCCGCAGAGCTTCACGATACTGGCTGCCCCTACGTCATCCCCGAAATCATGGACGCCCTGGCCTAAATGCTCCAGTACGAGTTTCAGTTTTTCGCGGGCGCTGGCTTCGCCGGCTACAGCCAGCCACAGCTTGCCGGCCGCCGCCACATCAGGCTTGCCGAACACCGGGGCCGTCACCAGCGAGCTGCCGTGGCGGGCATGCTCCTCAGCCAGGCGACGGTTGGTATCGGGGGCAACGGTGCTGCACGAGGCATGTACCGCGCCCTGCGGCAAGGCCGATAAGATACCCTCGGGGCCCCGGCAGATTTCCTGCAGGGCGGCATCGTCGGTAACCATGGTAAACACGAATTCCGCGTCTTTCACGGCTTCAGCAGGGGTAGGGGCTACGGTAGCGCCAAGCTGACGCAGGGGCTCGGCCTTGCTGGCCGTGCGGTTATAGACGGTGAGGCGGTGGCCGGCTTTCAGCAGGTTGGTGGCCATAGCCAGGCCCATGCTGCCCAGGCCCAGGAAGGCAATAGTATGCTGTGTCAAGAGTGAAAGGGTGAAAGGTGAAGGGGGTGTCGTTCAGGAGGACTTTACGCTGACAACCCTACCCCCGTTCAAGCGGCAAACCTCGCGGGTTGTTTGAAATCAACGAGGAAAGGCAGATGGCAAATGACTACCGCCGCGCGGCTGAGCCAGCCTCAGAAAGACGTAAGCCACCTTGCTACCCCTCCAAGCTGGCCGAACCTTAAACTCACCAGTTCACTATTTCACCACCTACTTCCGGTTGTCGTCGCCTTCCAGCATGCTCACGTAGCTGTCGTAGCGGGGGAGAGCAATTTTGCCTTTGTCCACGGCCTCACGCACCGCGCAACCAGGCTCGTGCAGGTGTTGGCAGTTGTGGTAGCGGCACTGGTTGAGCAGAGCGCGCATTTCGGGGAAGTAATGGGCCAGTTCGCCCGCCTTCATATCCACCAAGCCCAGCTCCTTAATGCCGGGCGTATCAATGAGGTAAGTGCCGGGGCGTACCTCCAGCATCTCGGCGAAGGTAGTGGTGTGCACACCTTTATCAGAAAACTCGCTGATTTCCGCCGTTTTCAGGTCAAGGTCGGGCACCAGCATGTTGATGAGCGTGCTCTTGCCTACCCCCGAGTGGCCCGAGAGCAGGGACACCCGGCCGTCGAGCAGGGCATCAATGGCCGCGACCCCCTCGCCGGTATGCGCCGAGCAGCGCAGGCCGGGGTAGCCCACGCGTTGGTACATTTTCAGAATCTGCTCTTGATAATCGGCCAGGTCCTGGTCGTAGAGGTCGGTTTTGTTGAATAGCAGCGTAACCGGAATGCTGTACGCCTCGGCCGTTACCAGAAACCGGTCGATAAACCCAAAGGAGGTAGCCGGTGAGGCCAGCGTTACGACCAGTAGGGCCTGATCGAGGTTGGCGGCGACGATGTGGGCGTGCTCAGCCTTGTGCACCGAGCGGCGGATGATGTAGTTGCGCCGCGGCTCGATGTGGTGAATAACGCCCGCGCCCTCCGTCTGTTCCTCTACCGTAAACTCTACTTGGTCACCCACGGCCAGGGGGTTGCTCACCTTCAGCCCTTTGTGCTTGAACTTGCCCCGCAGGCGGCAGCGGTGCAGTTGGCCCGTTGCCGTTTCGCGCACGACGTACCACGAGCCCGTAGATTTAACAATGATTCCGATCATGGGAGCGGTGAAGTTGTGAAATTGTGAAAGGTGAAATCGGGAGAAGGGGCGTTGAGAAGATTAGAGTGCATAATTCAATTCGCGGATGCATTCTTCGCAACTTCACCTTTCACAATTTCACCTTTGATTCAAGCCAGCTCATGATTTTGCCAGTGGCGCCGCTGTGGTCGTGCACGTAGTCGAGGCTGAGGTCCTGCACCGTCAGACGGGCTTCCTCGCGGTGGAAGAGGGGCCCGAAGGCCGTCAGCAGCTCATCGGCCGAGGAAATGGGGAAAGCACACCCTAGCTCCACCAAGTCCTGAGCTTCCTGAAACTTGTAATAGGTTGGCCCAAAGAACAGGGGTAGGCCAAAGGCTGCTGCCTCTAGTGTGTTGTGCAGCCCTTTGCCAAACGCCCCACCAATGTAAGCGTAGTGCCCAAAGCGGTAAAGTTGGCTGAGCAGGCCCACGTTGTCCATGAGCAGCACGCGGCTATCGGCAACGGTGGCGGCGTCGGCGCGGGAGTAGCGTACTACCCGGCCGGGTAGGGCTTCTTCTACTAAGCGCAGGTTGTGCTCATTGATTTCGTGCGGGGCCACAATGAAGCGGAGTTGATCGGCGTACTGTTGCAGCAGGGGCGTGAGGGCCGGCATGTCCTCGGGCCAGCTACTGCCCACAATAAACACGGGGCACCAGTCATCGGTAAAGGCATCGACGAGGGGTAGGGCGCGGGGCGGGGCCGAGGCTGTACGCACCACCGTATCAAACCGGGTATCGCCGGCCACACTAACGCGGGTTATGCCCGCCTGGCGCAGCAAGTCGGCGGAGGTTTGGTTTTGGGTGAAGATGTGGGTGAACCGGCTCAGAATGCGCCGGAAGAAACCACCCCAGGGCTGAAAAAACGACTGCTCGGGCCGGAAAATAGCCGACACGCAGATAGTAGGCACCTGGCGGCGCTGCAGCTCCGTGAGGAAATGGTACCAGAACTCATACTTCACAAATACGGCCAGCTCCGGGCGCACGGCATCTAGAAAAGCGCGGGCGTTTTCGGCCGTATCGAGGGGTAGGTAGAACACATAGGCAGCGCCGGGCCAGTTTTTGCGCACCTCGTAGCCGGAGGGCGAGAAAAACGTCAGCACGATTTTGTGGCCGGGGTGGCGGGCCGTATACGCCTCTATCAGGGGGCGGCCCTGCTCAAACTCGCCCAGAGAAGCGCAGTGAAACCAGGCCAGGGGCGCAGTTTCACTGCGCAGAGTTTCCTGAATGTGAGCCAGCAGCCCGCGCCGCCCCTCCACCCACTGGGCCGCCTTGGGCACGAAAGGTGCCACCAGCCGCAGTAGCAGCGCATAGAGGGGTAGGGCTATGGAATATAGAAAAAGCAACGTGTGTGGTCCGGTGTCAGGTGAAGCGGCCCGGAAGTGTCGGGCCAGCGCGTGGCTTATTTACGCCAGGGCTGAAAAAATCGGCTGCCGCTCCCACGGAAAAAAGCCCGATAGAAGTAAGTAGCCATACGAACAGCTTGCTCCGGGAGCAGCTTCGTGCAAAAGTACATGGTTCCGGTTCTGCCGCCGCACCGGCGCAAAAAAAGCCCCGACCAGCGGGCCGGGGCTTTATGTTTTGCGGAAGCAGTACGCTTAGTGAGCGGTGTGCTTGCCGAGGTAGTTCGCCACCCCTTCGCGGGTAGCCGACATAGCCTCTTTGCCTTCTTCCCAGTTAGCGGGGCATACTTCGCCTTTTTCCTCGAAGTACTGCAGGGCGTCCACCATGCGCATGGCTTCATCGATGCTGCGGCCCAGCGGACCGTCGTTTACTACCTGGTGACGAACGATACCGTCCTTGTCGATCAGGAACAGGCCACGGTAGGCCAGGGGAGAGCCTACGAAAGTCATTTCGCCGGCCTCGTTGTAGTCGTAGTGGCCACCCAGCACGTCGTAGTTGGCAGCAATGGTTTTGGTCGCGTCAGCCACCAGCGGGTAGGTTACCCCCTCGATGCCGCCATTGTCGCGCGGGGTCTGCAGCCAGGCAAAGTGCGAGAAGTGCGTGTCGGTGGAGCAGCCTACAATGGCTACACCTTTCGCCTCGAAATCAGCCAGACGCTCCTGGAAGGCAATGATTTCGGTGGGGCACACGAACGTGAAGTCGGCGGGGTAGAAGTAGAAGATAACGTGCTTCTTGCCCAGGTACCGGTCGAGGGAGAAATCCTCCTCGAATTCGCCATCAATAACGGCGGTAGCTTTAAAAGAAGGAGCGCGCTTACCTACGAGAACTGCCATGTGTTTGGTAATGAAGTGAAAAAAGAGAGGTAATGAGGTAATGGGGTGAGGAAGTGATGAGGTGAACGGTGATGAGGTGTGATAAGGAGAGGTTAGCAGCAGACAAAGGCATCTGCCCTCATCACTATTTGCCTTTTCACCTCATTACCTTATCACCATTCACCTGTTCACTTCATCACCTTACTACCCGTAATGTGCAGGGAAAAGGAGTGGGGCTGGAAGTTCTGCAGCCCTTTCGCCGCGAAGAAGTCGCGGATGAGCGCATCCAGCTGCGGGTCGCAGTAGTCAATGATTTCCTGCGTGTTGGTGCAGAACAGATGGTGATGCTCCGTGCAGTCGGCATCGTAGCGGCGGGAAGTGCCTTCAGCCGCAGCTACGCGCCGGGTCAGGCCAGCGGCCACAAACGAATCGAGGGCCTTGTACACCGTACCCAATGAAATAGTAGGCTCCTGGCTGATAACCTGGCGATGCACTTGCTCGGCCGTCGGGTGGCCCGGTAGCGTGAGCAGGCTTTCCAGAATCACGAGGCGCTGGCGCGTAGCCCGTAGGCCCGCCTGAGCCAGCCGGGTGCGCAGGTTCCCCGCGTCGGGCGGGGTAGGAGAAAATGGATCAGTAGAAAGAGCCACTAGACAAGAATAATTCTCCGCAAAGATACGGCTATAAGGAGCAGAAGGGCAAAATTGTTTCATTTAGGCGGGTTTTATCACCTGGGCCAAGGGTATAAGTGCCTGTTGCTTTGCCCCCAAACGCCCGCCAGGCTGCTTGCGGCAGCTAGTGTTTCAGCGGCTTTGGTAGGCGGTGCGGGGTAGGGCCCATCGCCAGGCCGGACCGTCGGTGGGGTCGGCTACCTCCCGCTGGAAAACAAACCCCGCCTGCTGCAGAATGTGGGTTGACCAGTTAGACTGGGGTAGGGTATGGGCCAGTACCTGACGTACTCCCGGTTGAGTAAAAGCGTGGGCCAGCATGCCCTGCACGGCTTCCGTGGCGTAGCCCTGCTGCCGGAAAGCCGGGGCAATGCTGTAGCCGATTTCCACCGAACCATCCGCCGAAGGAGCTCCTTTGAATCCGCCTACCCCCAGCAGCGTCTTGTGGGTGCGGTGCACGAAAAAGTATAGCCACCACGCGGCGGCCTCGGGGTGCTTGCGCCGGAAACGCTCGGCCTGCGGCAGAATGTCCCACACCTCATCCTGCCGCAGCCAATCCGGCTCCGGCCGCACGTTTAGCAACCCAGCCAGCTCCGCGAGGTCGTGGCGCAGCAGGGCCGCGAAGTGCACCGGAGCACAGGGCAGCAGCTGGAGGCGGGGAGTATCAATCATGAAAACCAGCGGGCTGCTTACTTGATAAACTCGTTTTCGCCGCCCCGGCACACAAACTGAAACGTCTGGCGGGTGCGCTGCTCCAGCAGCAACTCCCTACCCTCCGTAAGCCGCCGAATGCTAGCCGCATCGTAATTCTTGATAGTGTACAGCTCCAGGCCCGTGTTGTAGTGAATGGTAAACTGCTCGCGCAACGCGGCCAGCAGTTTTTCCAGCCGGTAAGCCGAGAAATCGGTGCACACCGAGAAGCTGATGGCCGAGTTCTGCATCAGGTTGATCTTGAGCCGAACCTGAGCCAAAGCCCCAAAAATCACCTCCAGGTTTTCCTCCGATATAAACGTGAGGTCCTTAGACTCAAAAGAAATCAGACATTGGCTGGTTTTCCGGATGAAAGCCGGGGCCAGCAGGCCGTGGCGGCAGTCGTGGATGCGCGTGCCCTCGGCCGTGGGGTCTAGAAACGACTTTACCAGCAGCGGAATGCCGCGCACGGCCAGGGGCTTGATGGTTTTGGGGTGAATAACCGAGGCCCCGTAGTAGGCCATTTCAATGGTTTCCTGGTAGCTAATTTCGGGGTAGCGCACTGTGTCGGCAAAGATCTTGGGGTCAGCGTTAAGCAAACCGGCCACGTCCTTCCATATCGTCACCGACTCGGCGCCCAGGCAGTAAGCCAGAATGGCGGCGGTATAGTCGGAGCCTTCCCGGCCCAGGGTGGTGGTTTGCCCGCTGGAAGTGCCGCCCAGGAAGCCCTGCGTAACCACGGGGCCTTGCGGCAGCTGAGGGGGTAGGGCGGCGCGCAGGTTGCGCTCCGTAGTGGGCCAGTCCACGCGGCCCTCGCGCCAGGTGTGGTCGGTGCGGATGAGGGGGCGGCAGTCGAGCCACCGGGCCTGCAGTGCCCGGGCCACAATCAGCGTAGCTAACAGCTCGCCGAAGCTCACCACCTGGTCATACTGCTTGTCGAACTCGCCGGGTGAAAGAGTAGCCAGCTTATCCTGCAGCTGCTCCAGCAGTCCGGTCAGGGTAGGGGTAGCAGCCGCTTCGTCGGCGACGCCTAACTCCTGCGCTACGCCCAGGTGAAATTCCCGGAGCCTATCCAGCGGCGCGGTGTAGTCCTGGCCGGCGTGGGCCAGCTGGAAGAGTTCCTCCAGAGCATTGGTGGTCTTGCCCATGGCCGATACCACAATCAGCAGCGGGCCGCTACCCCCGTGCGTGTGCACAATGTGGGCGAGGTTGCGGATGGCCGCGGCGTCCTTGACCGAAGCGCCGCCAAACTTATAAACGCGGAGTTGATGCGATGCGTGCATGGCCCAAAGGTAGGATGAGGCGCTGCTTTGTTCGCGGAATTTGCCGACTGGCCAGGCCGCACCGCGGAGGGCAGCAGAAAAACAGCAGGCGCCACATGGTTTGCCACCGGCTTTCTTTGCCGTAAGAAATGAAGTTGCCCACCCCGGCTATTCCGCCGCCCGAAGCCGGTTAGCGAAATTTCGCCCGAGCTACTCCGGCAAATTGGTTAATTTTGATCTTTCCCACCCGCATCCTATTTCCTTACCCATGACAAACCACGACAAGCTGGCCCTGCCCGTTGGCACCACCCTGGACCGCTTCATCATGCGCAAACAGGAAGACTTCCCCTACGCCACCGGGGAACTCTCTCAATTGCTGCGCGATATTGCCCTGGCGGCCAAAATCGTAAACCGCGAAATCAACCGCTCCGGCCTGATTGATATTGCCGGCGCCTACGGCAACCGCAACGTGCAGGGCGAGGACCAGCAGAAGCTCGATGTCATTGCCAACATTCGCTTTATCCGGGCCCTGCGCAACGGGGGCGAGGTGTGCACCATCATTTCGGAGGAAGACGACGAGATGATTCAGACCGGCAACGTGCAGGGCAAGTACGTGGTAGCCATCGACCCCCTGGACGGCTCCTCGAACATCGACGTGAACGTGTCCATTGGTACCATTTTCAGCATTTACCGGCGCGTATCACCTTCCGGTACGGAAGGCACCCGCCAGGACTGCCTCCAGACGGGCACCCACCAGGTAGCGGCCGGCTACGTGATTTACGGCTCCAGCACTATGCTGGTGTACACCACCGGCAACGGCGTAAACGGCTTCACCTACGAGCCTTCCCTGGGCGAGTTCTTCCTCTCGCACCCCAACATTCAGACCCCCAAGTCGGGCACTATCTACTCCGTGAATGAGGGCGTGTCGGAGTCTTTTTCGGAGGGCATGAAAGGGTTTGTGGCTTTCTGCAAGGACCAGAACTACTCGGCCCGCTACATTGGCTCTTTGGTGGCCGATTTCCACCGCAACCTGCTCAAGGGCGGCATTTATATGTACCCTACCTCCCGCAAAGCGCCCAACGGTAAGCTGCGTCTCATGTACGAGTGTAATCCGCTGGCCTTCATTGTGGAGCAGGCGGGCGGCAAGTCCAGCAACGGCCGCCGCCGCACCCTGGAGATTGAGCCCCACGACCTGCACGAGCGGTGCCCGCTGTTCATTGGCTCGCCCGACATGGTGGACAAAGTGGAGGAATTCCTGGCTGCCGAGTTTGCCGCTGATGCCGTGCTGAAAGAATAGTCAGCAACCCGGATACTACCCAAGAAGAAGGCCGCCCGGCATGCCGGGCGGCCTTCTTCTTGGGTAGGGGGTAGCAGCGGTTACTACTCAGCCTTTTTCTTAGGGGCTTTTTTGGCCGGCTTGGCCTCGGTAGCGGCTTCGGGGCTGCCGGCGGCATTGGTTTCCTCCGTAGCCGGAATAATGCCAGCCGTGCTCAGGGCTTCATCAGCGGTAGCAACTTCCTCCGGGGCGGCTTGCTCCTTGCCGGCCGCTGCTGATTCATCTTCCTCGGCCGGGGCCTGATACTCCAGGCGCTTGCTGACGGTGTTGTACCACTGTACCAGCTTCTTAATATCCGACATGTACACCCGGTCCCGGTCGTAGTCGGGCATGATGTCGGCCATGAAGCTGGTCAGGTCCCGGTCGTCCGACTTGTGGGTCAGGCTCAGCTCGGCGCCGTGTTTCTGGTGAATCCGGTCGAATACTTCCGTCAGGGGCACCGTCTGGTCGTAGTCCTGGGTGTAGATGGAAATTTCGTGGAGCAACGACACCTTGTTGCGGGCCGAAGCCACGGAGCGGGTGCCTTTGCCGTCGAGGGCTTCAATGATAACGCCGGCGCGGGTGGGTTTGAGCAGGCGGTACAGACCGGGCATTCCGCTGATGGCGGCAACTTCCTTCAGGTCGTAGGGCATAGGAAAAAGCAGTTGTTGAAAGTGCGAAGTTACTCAGTTGCGGCGGCCTGCCCGGGCGCGGGCAGCTTGAAGGTAACCGGCAGGCTGGTCAGAATGGCGTAATCGGGCTTCTTGAACTTGAGCAGGCGCACCACGCGCAGGGCTTCCTCGCCGCAGCCGCCGCCAATGTTCTTCACCAGCTTAATGCCCGACATGGTGCCGTCGGTGTTCAGGGTGAAGCTCACAATGCACTGGCCCTGAATGCGGTTGCGCCGGGCCATAATGGGGTACTTCAGCTCCTTCTCAATAAAGGCGTACATGGCTTCCTGGCCGCCTTCATAGTATTCGGCTACCGGAATGGCTTTGGGGGCGTGGGCCGGGGCCGTCTGGGCCGGCGCCTCGGTGGCTGCTTCCGGCGCCGGGCCATCGGCTTTGATTTTTACTTTGGTCTTCTGGGCTACGGCCGCCGTAGAGCAAGCCAGCAACCCAATACCCAGCAGAACGGGCAGTTTTTTCATAAAAAAAGGTAGCAAGAAACAGACGAGAGATACAACGGCTGCGAGGCCGGGCCGCACGGGGCAATTACGGGGCCAATTTACGTATTATCGGCCTCTTGCGCGAGCTGCTGATTTACCTCCGCAATGAATTGTAAAATATCTTCCCGCCCGGTCTTTTCCTCCGCCGACGTAATAAAATGACGAGGCACTTCGTCCCAGGTTTGCTCCATGGTTTGCAGGTAGGCGGCCACATTCTGTTGCGTGCGGGTGGCGGATTGTTTGTCGGCTTTCGTAAAGACCATAACGAACGGTACCCCCTCGCTGCCCAACTGCTCCATAAATTCCAGGTCCACGGCTTGTGGTGCATGCCGCGAGTCGAGCAACACAAACACGCACGCCAGATTCTCGCGCTTGCGCAGATAATAATTAATCATGCGGCTCCATTTTACCCTCGATTCCTTGCTGACGCGCGCATACCCGTAGCCGGGTAAATCAACCAGATACCACGTACTATTTATTAAGAAGTGGTTGATTAATTGCGTTTTGCCAGGAAGAGAAGACGTTTTGGCCAAGCCCTTCTGGCCCGTCAGCATATTAATCAGCGACGATTTGCCCACGTTGGACCGGCCGATAAAGGCGTACTCCGGCAGCGTGGGGGGCGGACAATCCTCCACGCGGGAGTTACTCATCAGAAATTTTGCTTCCTGGATATTCATAAGCCAAGCGTAAACTGTAGGGCAAAGGTAGATATTCAGCAGCTACCGGGTAGATTCATAATTTTTTAAGGAAAAACCTTGTAGTTTAAGTAGTCAGACTATATTTGTGCGGTCAGGAATGGCCGTAGTTATGGCTTAGAAGAAGAAAACTCCATTTCTTTTTCTTTTCACTACCCTTATTGCACATAATTGGATACGGCTAAGGTCGTATTATAGAATTTCTATCTTTGCCCGCTGATTACCTGATTGTACGGCAGTGTATAGCGGCGAAACTAGAAGGAAAACGATGCAAGTTTCGCGTCTGCTTCACATTTTCGCCCCGCCTGCCTCAACCCTAAGGCAGGTTTTCAGTATAAGAGGCAACTCCTGAAAAAGTGCCCGCACAGCCGGTGTACGGCATTTCTCAACTCCTCCTTTGCAACTCCTTATTTCCCTAACCCCTCCAACAATGGACAACTTAGTCAGAAGGTTATTGAAAGCCTCGTGCGCCTTCGCGCTTACGGCTGCTATGGCCCAGCCTACCCTGGCTCAAAGCACGCGCAAGCAACTGAAGACGGCAAACAAGTTTTTCAATCAGGAAAACTACCGGGCCTCCATTCCTTACTACGAACAAGTGTTGGCCAAGGAGCCAAACAATGCGCAGGCATTGTTCCGGGCGGGTATTGCTTACATGTCCTTCGATAAAGAGAAAGCCAGCGACTATATCTATAAGGCGCAGCGACTCAAGAAAAACGTCTCGAAGGACATTGAATATTGGCTGGGCCGGGTAGACCACCTGAACTACAACTTTGATGAGGCTATTTCTCACTTTCAGGCCTACAACGCTACCCTCAAAAGCAAAGACACGCGCAAAAAGGAACTGGCTCAGCTGATCCAGCACAGCAAAAACGCCAAAGTACAGTTCAACAGCCCCAAGGATATCTTCGTGAAGAACCTGGGGCCCACTATCAACACCCAGTACTCGGAGCACAGCCCCGTAATTTCCGGCGACGACAAGTTGTTGCTTTTCACCTCGCGGGGTGAAAACGTAACCGGCGCCGGCAATGCTGAGGGTAAGAAAGGCGGCAACCTGGCTTCCGACGGCGAATACTTCGAGGATATCTTCGAGGCCAAGCGCATCGACGACGAGAACTGGGAAAAGCCCCGTTCCCTGAGCGGCGTGCTGAACGGGAAAGGCCACGATGCCTCCATTCAGGTGTTCGACAACGACACCAAGATGCTGATGTACCGCCAGGACGAAAACGGCGACTTCTTCTACACCGAGAAGTCGGGCGGTGACTGGACGGCTCCTAAAAAACTCAACGGCAACGTAAACTCCAAGGCTTATGAAGGGGACGCCTACATTACGCCCGATGGCCTGACTATTTACTTTTCCACGGCCAAATATTCCGAGGAAGGCACCCTCGATATTTACTACTCCACCCGCCAGCCCGGCGGCGACTGGGGTCCGGCCAAGAGCATCGGCAACGCCATTAACACGGTGTACGACGATGACAGCCCCTACCTGAGCAAGGACGGCAAAACCCTGTACTTCTCCTCGCGCGGCCACAACACCATGGGCGGCTACGACATCTTCAAGTCGGAGTGGGACTCAGTGGGCAACAAGTGGGGCCGCCCCGAGAACATGGGCTACCCCGTTAATACCCCCGATGATGACTCGTACTACCGCCTGAGCCCGGATGGCAGCTACGCCTACCTCTCGTCGTACCGCATTGGGGGTTACGGGGAGAAGGACATCTACACCATCAACTATATCAAGAACGCCATCATCCGGGGTCGGGTACTGTCGCAGCGCGACAGCACCGTTATTCCGGGCGTGGAGCTGGTGTTCAGCGGCACCCAGGCCGATAAAACGGCCCTGAGCTACCGCGACGTAACCAAGCCCGAAACCGGCGACTACCAGGTGAACGTGCTGTCGGGCCGTAGCTACCAGGTAGCCGTATCGAAAGACGGGAAGAACATTGAGACGCAGGAATTTGCCGTTCCGATTTCGACCAACGACTCGACCGTTATCGAGAAGGATTTCTACGTGCCCTACGTGGATACCAGCGGCACTCAGTTCGCGCAGTTCAAGAAAATCTACTTCGACACGGATAAGTACAAGCTGCGGCCGGAGTCGATTACGGAGCTGGACAACATCAGCCGCATCCTGAAGGCCAACCCCGGCGTGAACATCTCCATCGAGGGCCACTGCGACTCGCGCAACACCGACGAGTACAACATGGTGCTGGGCCAGAACCGCTCCGACGCGGCCTACAACTACCTGAAAAAGTCGGGGGTTTCGGAAACGCGCATGGTCACGGTTAGCTACGGCGAGCGTCGCCCGGCCGCGGCCAACGATTCGCCGGAGAACATGCAGCTGAACCGCCGCGTGGAGTTCCGCGTGATTGTGAAAGAAGGTGAAGCCGCTCCGCAGCTCACCAACCCCTCGGCGGGCGGTGGTGCTACCGGCACTTCTACCTCCAGCTCCTCTTCCAGCTCGTCGGCCACCCGCACCACTACCCCCCTGCAGCCCGGCAAGAGCAAGGCCAAGCTGCCCGATGGCACCAAGGTGAAAACCAAGGTGGACGAGGACAGCGACAAGGTGAAAGTGAAAACCAAAGGCGCCAACGACGAGAAGAGCAAGACCATCACCAAGGATGGGACCATCGACTCGAAGGCCAAGGAAGCCGATGGATCGAAAACCAAAGTGAAGACGGACAACGACTAAACCGTTGTCTGCTGACGGAAAAACGGGTCGGGCTAACAGTCCGACCCGTTTTTTTTCAACATAATGCGGGCGGGCCCGTTCTATTTGGGCAATTTCGCCCCCGTTTCCTCGTTCTTCGCCCTGAGAAATATGTCCGTAGTACCCTATAAAGATGACGCCGCCGGCAAAAAGTCGCAGGTGGCCCAGATGTTCAACAGCATTGCCGGCAAGTATGACTTCCTGAACCACTTTCTGAGCGTGGGCACGGATATCTACTGGCGTCGGCAGGCCGTGAATGAGCTCAAGCAGCTGCGCCCGGCCCGCATTCTGGACATTGCCACCGGCACCGCCGACTTTGCCATTGAAACCCTGCGGGCTTCTACGCCGGACGCGCAGATTACGGGCGTGGATATTTCGGAGGGCATGCTGGAGGTAGGCCGCCGCAAGCTGGAGCAGAAGGGCCTGAGCCACCGCATCCGGCTGGAGCTGGGCGACTCCGAGAACCTGCCGTTTCCCGACAACCACTTCGATGCCGTGACGGCCTCTTTCGGGGTGCGCAACTTCGAGAACCTGGAAAAGGGACTGGCCGAAATGCGGCGGGTGCTGCGGCCCGGCGGCAAAATGGTAGTGCTGGAGTTTTCCAAGCCCACGGCCTTCCCCATGAAGCAGGCCTACAACTTCTACTTCAAGAATATTCTGCCGGTGTTCGGGAAATTGATTTCCAAAGACCGCGCCGCCTACACCTACCTGCCCGAATCGGTGCAGGCCTTCCCGGACGGACAGGATTTCCTGGCCATCCTGCGTAAAATTGGCTTTAACTCTCCCGCATGGCAACCCCTCACGTTCGGCATCAGCTCTATTTACACGGCTCAAAAGTAACCCGCTTGGCGCTGCTGGCCGTGGCCCTGGGCGTGCTGCCCTTCAGTGCCCAGGCCCAGCGCAAGAGCCGGACCAGCGCCAGCCGCGGCCGCAACGGACAAGTGAAATCAGTGACGGTAGATAACCTGCCGGGCTACGACAACCGGTGGCTGCACCTGGGTATGTACGTGGCCCCGCATTTTTCGCGCTACAAGATTGAGCAGGCTGCGGGCTACCCCGGCCAGGGCGTGTCGGCCAACTCCATCATTAGTCCCGGCTTCTCGGTGGGCTTTCTGAGCGACCTCCGGGTGGGCGACTACGGCGCCCTGAACTTCTCGCCGGGCGTGAGCTTTCTGACCCGCCGGATTGAGTTCAAGCCCTACGGCTACTCACCGCAAACCAGCAACGACCCCGCCGAGATTGAGGATCAGGAAATAGGCAGTACGCAGGTTGATTTGCCGGTGCTGTTCAAGCTGAAATCGGAGCGGCGGCGCAACTCGCGGGTGTACATTATCGGGGGCGTGCGGCCCAGCTTCAACATCGGGAACCGCCGCAAAGACCCCGAGGTAAACCTGCTGCAGGCTCAGAGCAGCGACATCGCGCTGGAGTATGGGGTAGGGCTGGACCTGTTTTACCCCTTCTTCAAGTTCTCGCCTGAACTGCGCTTTTCCCACGGCCTCCGCAACCTCTACAAGCCCGGCACCGACGTGTACAGCCGCAGCCTGCAGAGCATGAAAAGCAACACCGTAACCCTGTACCTGAACATCTGGTCGGGCCGCTAACCTTTTTTCCGCGAAATGACGAAAACAGCATTGATTACGGGGGCTTCCTCGGGCATTGGGCGCGCCACGGCCCTGGCGCTGGGTAAGGCCGGTTTCCGGCTGGTCCTAGCAGGCCGGCGCCGGGAGCGGCTGGAAGAACTGGCCCGGGAGTTGGGCGAAGTGCCTACCCACCTGCTGACCTTTGACGTGCGCGACCGGGCCGCCGTGGACGCGGCCGTGCAAAGCCTACCCCCTGAGTTTCAGGATATCGATGTGCTGATCAACAACGCCGGCAATGCCCACGGGCTGGCTCCCCTTCAGGACGGCGACCCCCAGGACTGGGACGATATGATGGATGGGAACGTGAAGGGCCTGCTCTACGTGAGCCGCGCCGTGCTGCCCGCCATGACGCGCCGCAACACCGGGCACATCATCAACATTGGCTCCATTGCCGGCCACGAAACCTATGCCAACGGCAACGTGTACTGCGCCTCCAAGGCAGCCGTGGCGGCCCTCACCAAAGGCATGCGCCTGGATTTGCTACCCCACCACATCCGGGTGGCGGAGGTAAACCCCGGCGCCGTGGAAACGGAATTCTCGCAGGTGCGCTTCAAGGGCGACACGGAGCGGGCCGCTACCGTGTACAAAGGCTTCGAGCCCCTGCGCGCCGAGGATGTTGCCGACCTGATTCAGTTTATGGTCACGCGCCCAGCCCACGTTAATATTGCCGAAGTACTGATTCTGCCCGCGGCCCAGGCGGCGGCAACTACAATTCGGAAGGACGCATAAAAGCCTACCCCTTGTAAAACCAGAAGGCCGCCCGTAGCAGGGCGGCCTTTGTTAGTTGAGAGCAGTCAGCTCCGCCTGATAGAGCTCGGTCAGCGCGGCGGCGTGTAGGGTGTGTTTTCCTTCGAAGCGAATCAGCCTGGGCTCAATCTGCATTGCGCGGAAGAACTGAAGCTGCTTCTGCAGGGCTTCTTCCGAAACAAACTCGTCCTCGGTGCCGCAGACCAGCGTAACCGGTAGCCGCTGCAGCAGCTGAGAGGCCACCGCAAAATCCATATCGGGCGGGAAAGCGCCGGCCCACAGCACCAGATGGGCTGGCCGGAACGGAGCCTGGGCCAGCCAGCGGCTAACCGTGGCGGCTCCCTGCGAGAAGCCCAGCACGGTAACGGCCACGGTGGGAGCAGCCTGAGCCAGAACGGTTTCGGTCAGTTGGTTGAGGTAGGCTGCATAATCCTCGATTTCCGTGAGGCGGTCTTCGCGGGTCATCCAAGTGGCACCTACCCGTCCGCCCGTACCCTGCAGGTAAAAGCGGGAAAGACCTTCGGGAGCGACAACAGCCAACCCAGGGTCAGTATCCGTCAGGAAGGCAAAGTGCCGGATAAAGTACATAGCCAGCTGCCCGTAGCCGTGCGCCACAATCCACACCCGGCGCGTAGCCGCGGAAAGCTCGCCTAACTGGTAGTACCGGGCCGTGCGAACTACGGGCAAGTGGTGTTCTTGAGCAGGCATAAAGCGGGAAGATGGGAAATAAAGGAACTGGTGAGCGGGGCGTTCTGCTGGCTTAGTTGCCCGGCTTGCACGCGCCGCTCACCTGGTCACTATTTCACCGCCGGCAGGTCGTCGGAAGAAAAACCGAAGGGAAGCAGGTCGGAAAGGGAGTGAAACCGATAGATGCTCCCGTTAGGGCCCTGCAGCAGCAGCGGGATGGGCTGTTTCTGGCGGTGCTCATACTCGGCCATTACCTGGCGGCAGGCTCCGCACGAGGTAACCGGCACAAACTCGCCCTGGGCGGGGCGGGCGGCCACGGCCATCCCCAGAATCCGGCGTTCCGGCTGAGAGGCAGCTAAGCCAAACAACGCCGTGCGCTCGGCACACAGGCCCGAAGGGAAAGCCGCATTTTCCTGATTAGTGCCCCGAAAAATGGTGCCATCGTCGAGGAGCAGGGCCGTGCCCACGTGGAAGTGGGAGTAAGGCGCGTAGGCGTGGTCAGTGGCCGCGCGGGCCGCCTGCCAGGTGGTAGCTTCGGCTGGGGTGAGGTCGGCTTCGGAGGCCACCACGTCAAGGGTGATGGTCAGGTGGAGGGGTTGGGCCATCGGGGGCAGGAAAAGAACGGCCCGGTTCCGGCTGGCGGCCCCGGGTAGTGAAAAGGGGCGGTGAATGTACAACTATTTTGCATACTGACACGGTGACCCGCAAAAAATCCGCGTCTGCGGTGCCAGTCTGGCGCGGCCGGCTTGCCCCGTAGCGGCCCGGCCCGGGGCAGGCCAGGCGGCGGCTATGCCGCAAATTTCTAATATTGGCCGCGGGCTCTTTTCCCAGCCCGCGTCTCCCGCCCTTCCACCCCGCTTACCGCTATGACCCGTGTTCTGCTTCTGGGCGCCGGCCGCTCGGCCTCGTCTTTACTGCATTATTTGCTGCACCACGCCCCAACCGAAGGCTGGCAGCTTACCGTGGCTGATGCGCAGCCCGCGCACCTGGCACCCGTACTGGCCGCTCATGCGGCCTACGCGCGGGTCGTGCCATTTAACCTACAGGACGAAGCCGGCCTGGAAACCCTGGTCAGCGCGGCCGACGTTGTGATATCCATGCTGCCGGCCCTGCTGCACGGCCCCGTAGCCCGGGCCTGCGTGCGGCATGCCCGCCATCTGGTAACGGCCAGCTACGTGAGCGAAGAAATCCGGAGCCTGCACCAGGAAGCTCTGGCGGCCGGCATCACTATTCTGATGGAGTGTGGCCTCGACCCCGGCCTGGATCATATGTCGGCCATGCGGCTCCTGACCAGTATCCGGGGTAGGGGCGGGCAGATTACGGCCTTTAAATCGTACTGCGGGGGGCTGCTGGCGCCCGAGGCGGAAGGAAGTAATCCGTGGAAGTATAAGTTTACCTGGAATCCGCGCAATGTGGTGCTGGCTGGCCAGGGCACGGCTAAATATCTTGAGAACGGGCGGCTGCGCTATATTCCGTACCAACAGCTGTTTGCCCGCGCCGAAAGGATGTGGGTGCCGGGGGTAGGGGAGCTGGAGGGGTATGCCAACCGCGACTCCCTGGGCTACCAGCAGCCCTACGGCCTGCAAAACGTACCAACGCTGCTGCGCGGCACCCTGCGCCGCCCCGGCTACTGCGCCGCCTGGCACGCGCTGGTCCGGTTGGGTCTCACCGATGATGCCGTGCACCTGGGCAACCCCGCCACCCTCACCTGGGCCGAGCTGGTGGAGGCCTACCTGCCGGCTGGAATGGAGGCCATGCGCCTGCCCGAGCGGGTAGCCGCTTACTTAGGGCTGGAAGTATCGGGGCCGGAAATGCAGCGCCTGGAGTGGCTGGAGTTGTTTTCGGAGCGCCCCGTGGGGTTGCCCGATGCCACCCCGGCCCAGCTGCTGGAGCGCCTGCTCACCGAAAAATGGGCCCTGCAGCCCTCCGACCACGACATGATTGTGATGCAGCACCAGATTGAGTTCACGCTGAATGAGACACCGCACGTAGCCACTTCCTCGCTGGTAGTGGTGGGCGAGGATACCGTGCAGACGGCCATGGCCAAAACGGTGGGTCTGCCGGTAGCCATGGCCGTGCGGCAGCTGGCCCGCGGCACCTTCGGGCAGCGAGGGGTAGTCATTCCGACCTTACCCGAACTCTACGAGCCTATTCTGGAAGAACTGGAGCAGGATTACGGAATTCAGTTCATGGAAGAGGAGCTGGCTGCCCATGTGCCGACCGGAGCCCGGTAGCGGCCTCGCAAGCTGGTAAAATAGAACCCAGTCCGGCGCGTTCAACAGCCTATGCGAAACTATTTACTGCTGCGGGCCCGGCTGCTGGTCCGGTTGCTGCGCGAGCTGGGCTGGTGGCGGCTGCTGCTGCTGGGTGGGCTGCTCGGGCTGGCTACGGCGCGGGCCCTGGTAGTAGCGGCCGGCAGCGCGAAGGCAGCGTGGCTGGTACCCGTGGTAGTGGCGGGGCTGCTCTGGAGCCTGCACCGGCAGCGGCCGGATTTTTTGTTTCTGCAGCTAACGGCCCCCGGTTTCCGGCCCTGGCTGGCGGCGGAGTATGCCTTGCTCAGCCTGCCGGCCGCTGGGGTGCTGGTGGGCTGTGGGCGCCCGGGAGCCGCCCTGCTTACCCTGGTGCTGGCCGCCGGGGTAGCGCTGGCGCCGCCGGCTACGGCTCGTGCCGGCCGTCGTCATCGTCAGAGTATGTTTCGGAGCGTGGCATTTGAGTGGGTTGGCGCCAGCCGCCGCCGCGGCGCCGGGCTGCTGTGGCTGGGGCTGCTGGGGGCGGCGGCCGCTACCCGCCACACCGCCACCGGACCCGCCCTGGCCGTGGTGGGGTGGCTGCTGGTGCTGCTGGAAGTGTACGGCCCCGTGGAGCCCTGGGCCTGGCTGCTGCCTGCCCTTACCTCGCCGGGTCGCTGGCTGCGCGGACGGGTAGGGTGGGGGCTGCTGTATTTCGGCCTGACGGTGGCCCCGCTGGCCGCTGTGCTGGCCCAGGGGCCGGCCGGAGCCGGGGGCACGGCGGCTTTGTTGCTCTGGTGCGCCGTGGTGCTGACGATGGTAGTACTAGCCAAATACGCTTTCTACCCGCACGCTACCCTGGCCCGCCTCACTCAGGCGGGAGCAGTGGTGGTTGGGTTTTCTATTCTGGGCAGCAACCCGGCATTTGGGGCTTTGCTGGCGGCTTGTTTTCTGGGGCTGGGGCTGAAAAGCCACCGTCGTTTAGCCTACTATCAGCATGCTTGAGATTCGCGGTTTACGCAAAGCGTTTGGCCCTCACCCCGTTCTACACCACATCGATCTGACTTTGCGGCCCGGTACCCTGCACGGACTGGTAGGCGCCAACGGCGCCGGCAAAACAACCCTGTTGCACTGCCTTTACGGCCTGCATACAGATTATGCGGGCACGGTGCGGGAAACTACGGGCCTGTCCCTCCGGCAGCACACGGGCCTGTTGCCTTACGAGCCCTACTTCTATCCGCGCATTACCGGCCGCGAGTACGTAGAATTCTGCCTGCAGGCCCGCGGCCGACCCGTGCCCGACCTAACCGGCTGGAACTACCTGCTGGAACTGCCGCTGGATCAGTACGCCGAGGAGTATTCGGCGGGCATGAAAAAGAAGCTGGCCTTGCTGGCGCTGCTGGTGCAGAACTTCCGCTACCTCATCCTCGACGAGCCCTTCAATGGCCTGGATTTAAGCACGAATTTGCTGGTAATGGAAGTGCTGCGCCGACTGCGGGAGCAAGGAGTTGGCATTCTGCTTACCTCGCACCTGCTGGGCTCCCTCACCGAGCTGTGCGACGAAATAACCGTGCTGGCCGAGGGCCGGGTGCTGCGCCACTACCCCGCCACCCACTTCGGGCAACTGCAAGCCGACCTGCTCGATACCCTGCACCAACAAAAACTCGCCCACCTGCGGCAGTTGCTGCCCGATGTCTAACGCCCTGCCCCGTTACAAGGCCAGATAAAAGGGCCCTAGCAACTCCCGGAACGGTTCGGAGTAGGCTTCCTCATTTCCTTCGTGCAAAAAAAGCGGCTGCTCCCGCACTACCCCCAACTGGTGGCCAAAGCCGGTAATGTGGCGCAGGGCCTTGCTGCCCGGCCGGTGATGCACCACCAGGCGGGTAGTGGGGTAGAGGCCGGCCGCGGCGGCTTCCCGCTCGAAGTGGAGCATTTCGGGCGGGGGTAGCAGCACGGTGAGCAGCCCGGCCGGCGTCAGAAAATCGGCGGCGAAACGGGCCAGCTCGGTGAACGTGAGCGAGTCGGGGGCGGTGTGGCGGGCGGTGGTGCGGCCGGCGCTGGGGGAGCGCAGCGAATTGCGGAAGAACGGCGGGTTACAAATGATACAGTCGAAGGGGGCGGGCTGGGTGGCAGCAAATGCTGCCAGCGGCTGCGCGTGCAGCAGCAGGCGCGCACGCCAGGGGCTTGAGTGGAAGTTTTCAGCGGCCTGAGTTGCCGCCGCCGCGTCCAGCTCCACGGCTTCGATATAAGCTTCCGGGTTGCGCTGCGCCGCCATCAGGGCCAGCAGGCCGGTGCCGGAGCCAATGTCCAGAATACGGGTAGCGCCCTCCACAGCTGCCACGGCGCCCAGCACGCAGGCGTCGGTGCTCACCTTCATGGCACACGCGCCCTGCTCTACCCGAAACTGCTTGAACTGGAAGTAGGAGTTGGGCATACTACCCCCGCTTGGCTTCAATCAGCTCGTAGCCCTCGTCAATCAGCAGCTTGCCCTGGGTGGCGCTCCATACGGCCAGTTGGTCGCACCGCTCATTTTCGGGGTGGCCGTTGTGGCCGCGCACCCAACGAAACTGCACGGTGCGCTGCTTGTACACTTTCAGGAAGCGGCGCCAGAGGTCCTCGTTGGCTTTCTTGCCGAAATCGGGCTTGTTGGCCCACCCGAATACCCAACGCTTCTCTACCGCATCCACCACGTAGCGCGAGTCGGTAACCACGGTAATGGGCAGCTCGGGGCGGTTGATGGCTTCCAGGCCTACAATCACGGCCAGCAGTTCCATACGGTTGTTGGTAGTAAGGCGGAAGCCCTGGGTCAGCTCTTTCTCGTGCTGCCCGAAGCGCAGCAACGCCCCGTAGCCGCCGGGCCCTGGGTTGCCCCGCGAGGAGCCGTCGGTGAATAAGTGAATCAAGGGAACAGGGAAAAAGCGTGTAGGGAGCGGGGCTTGCCCCCGCCCGTTGGTCGCGCCGTAGTTACAATTCCGCATGTGACGCGGACGCCGGGCGGGGGCAAGCCCCGCTCCCTACACTGGTAATTAAAAATTACTTTTAAACAGTTTGATGGCAATGGCCAGCAGAATGACGCCGAACACGCGGCGCAGAATATCCTCGCCGGCCTTGCCCAGCTTGCGCTCAATCCAGGCCGAGCTTTTCAGCACCAGGTACACAAACACCAGGTTTACCAGCACGCCCGCCAGCACATTGGGCAGCTGATAGGCCGCCCGCAGGGAGAGCAGCGTCGTCATGGTGCCGGCGCCTACAATCAGCGGAAACGCCAGGGGCACGATGGAGCCCGTGGAAGCCAGCGGGTTGTGCTTGAACAGCTCTACCCCCAGAATCATCTCCATGCCAATAAGAAAGATGATGATGGCGCCAGCCAGAGCAAACGACTGAAAATCAACCCCGAACAGGGAAAGGATGCTCTGGCCCAGAAACAGAAAGGCCACCATCAGCAGCCCCGCCACCAAGGTTGCTTTCTCCGACTCAATCTTGCCCTCGCGCTGCCGGATCTGGATGATAATTGGGATGGAGCCCAGAATGTCAATGATGGCGAAAAGCGTGAGCGTGACGGAGGCAATTTCCTTGAAGCTGAACATGAATCGCTGATTGACGCTGATTGATCGTGATTTCGCTGATTTTAGGCTCTGGAGAGTGGTGTTGGCGCTTAGTGCAACACGCTGAATGTCGATTTCTTGAGCGGTACGTGGGGTGGCTGGCTCACTGAACAAAAAATCAGCGAAATCAGATGAATCAGCGTTAATCAGTGATTTAGGCAAACTCCCGGGCGAAGAACTGCACCAACTGCTCGAAGGCCGCGTCGGGGATGGCGGGGAAGTTAGCAATGCGCAGGCTGGTAGGCTTCCAGCTGCCGTAGCCGCTGCCCAGCTGCAGGCCCTGGGCCAGGGCCCGACGCTTTACTTCCTCGATGAGGGTAGGGGCGCCCTGCAGTCCAATGACCGTGGTGGAGCGGGCCTCGGGGTTGGTGATGAGGGGGGAAAGCTGGGTGGCCTGGTCGAAGTAGTCGTAGAGCTTGGTGGCGCGCTCCTGCAGATGCTGATGAATGGCTTTGATGGGCGCCCGGTCGGCCATGACGCGGCTCAGCAGGTAGATGCCCAGCACGTTGGGGGTGTGGGTGGTCTGGTAGTTGAGCATTTTCTCGTACTGGGCCGTGAGCGAGTTGTAGTGGCTGCGCTCATTGATTTTGCGCAGGCGCTCCACAGCCCGGGGTGAAAGCAGCATCACGGAAAGGCCCGCCGGCAGCCCGAAGCACTTCTGCACCGAGGCGTACCAGATATCGGCCTTGATGTACTTGAGCTGAATACCGGCCAGGGAGGAGGTAGCATCTACGGCCAGTAGGGCGTTGCCGGGCAGGCGGTTATAGATGTTGAGCACCACCCCGTCGCGGAGCTGGGTGGCGTTGCTGGTTTCGTTCTGCGTGATGCATACCAGGTCGGTTTGCTCATCGAGGCCCGGCAGGCGGTGCACGTCCGGAATTTCGTCGGGCCCGAATTGGATGCCGGTAGTAGCCGGGCGCAGGGCCTTGGCGTACTCAAACCATTTTTCGCCAAAAGCCCCGTTGTAGAGGTGGAAGCTCTTGGTGGGAGTGAGGCTCTGGGCCAGCACTTCCCAACACTCTGTGGCCGAGCTCATAAAGAACACGGTGTAATCCTGCGGCACGTTGAGCTTGTTTTTCAGCTCCTGCACCGTCTGGCGCATCAGTTGCACAAACCGCTCACCGCGGTGCTGGGCCGAGAGCCAGCCCTCATCAAAGGCATCCTGCAGGTATTGGCGCACCTGCGGATACACTTGCGAAGGGCCGGGATTGAATGTATACATAGGAAGAGAAGGCTAGGGAAATGGAAACGCAAAGGTATGGATTGGGGGCCGGGGTGATGCGGTAAAAGGTGATGGGGTGATGGGGTGATGAAGTGAAGAGGTGATGAGGTGAATGGAGGTAGGTTCCAGGGCGAAGCCCTGCTTGCGCCATGTGCGCCGCTGGAACGATATCCGCCTACCCCTTGGTATCCGCCAAAGCCTTGGCACGGCACCTGTTACTTGTCACTATTCACTTGTCACCATTCACCTCCTCACCAAAAATCAAACCTTAAACCCCACCCGTTTGGGGCGTTGGCCGTCGAAGTAGTGCAGGGCCAGTTTGTAGCTCTCGAGCTTGAAGCCGCTGATGCTGCCCACGCAGTTGCGGCCCAGCAGGCTTTTCTGGCGGAACTCCTCGCGGGCGTGCAGGTTGCTCAGGTGCACCTCCACCACAGGCGTATGAATGGCGGCAATGGCATCGGCCAGGGCCACGCTGGTGTGGGTGTAGCCACCCGCATTCAGCACAATGCCGTGGTAGCTGAAGCCCACCTCGTGCAGCTTGTCAATCAGCTCGCCCTCGTGGTTGCTCTGGAAATGCTCCAGCTCAAACTGCGGAAAGGCTTCGCGCAGCTCGGGCAGGTAGTCCTCAAAAGAGCGGGAGCCGTAAATGCCCGGTTCGCGCCGCCCGAGCAGGTTGAGGTTGGGGCCGTTGAGCAGGAGGATTTGCATAGGGGAGAGGGCTAGGAGGTAGGCGAAATACAGGAACAAAGGTATTGCCATTCCGGGCGCAACCGAAGCCCTGGCCCGCTACGGCAGCTACTAACTCCTACTTTTGCGGGTAGCACCCCGTGCTTTCCAGTTCCTACCCCGCCTCCTATGTCCACCTGGTCTATTGCGCTCAAACAGTTCGAAGGCTACCTGCAGCTTGAAAAGTCTCTTTCAGCCAACTCCGTGGAAGCCTACGTGCGCGACGTGCAGAAGCTGCGCCAGTACCTGGAAGTAGAAAAGCTCCCGGCCTCGCCCCAGCAGGTAACCACCCGCATTCTGCGCGACTTCCTGGCCTGGCTGGGCAGCCTGGGCATGACGGCCACTTCGCAGGCCCGTACTCTCTCGGGCATCAAGGCCTTCTACCGCTTCCTGATTATGGAGGACCTGCTCACGCTGGACCCCACCGATACGCTGGACGCGCCCAAAACCGGCCGCAAACTGCCCGACACGCTCAGCTACCCCGAAATTGAGCAGATCCTCGACGGCATCGACCTGAGCACGCCCGAGGGCACCCGCAACCGGGCCATGCTGGAGGTGCTGTACAGCTCCGGCCTGCGCGTGAGCGAGCTGACGGGGCTGCGCCTTTCCAACCTCTACGCCGACCAGGGCTTTGTGCGGGTGCTGGGCAAGGGCAGCAAGGAGCGGCTGGTGCCCATCGGGCGCGATGCGCTGAAGCACCTGGGCTTCTACCTGCAGGGCATCCGGGCCCACCTCGACATTAAGCCGGGGCACGAGGATACCGTGTTTCTGAACAAGCGCGGGGCGGGCCTCTCGCGCGTGATGGTGTTCAACATCATTAAGGCCGCCGCCGAAAAAGCCGGTGTCCGCAAGAGCATCAGCCCGCACACGTTCCGGCACAGCTTTGCTACCCACCTCATTGAAGGCGGCGCCGACCTGCGGGCCGTGCAGGAAATGCTGGGCCACGAGAGCATCACGACCACCGAAATCTACACCCACCTCGACCGGGACTACCTGCGTCAGGTGATTACGGAGTTTCATCCGCGCAGCTAACCAGCACCAGCCCGGCGGCTCAGCTGGCCTGGCGCTGGCAGCTACTCAGCCACTCCACGGCCTCATACTGGTTATCAAAGACCTGAATTTCAAACTGCGCCAGCAGCCGCTGCCCCGATGGGTAAAACCAGGAGTTGACGGTGGCAGTGGGCTGGGGTACGTGCGCAATGTAGCGCAGGCCGGCCGCCGCCGCCGCTGGCCCCCACTTGGTAGCCAGCCACTCCAGAGAATCAAACCAGGGCCCCTGAATGCCGCTGTTGTCATTGAGCAGGCAGGAGCAGTTGAGCTGCCGAAGCAGCTGCAGGCCCACGGCGGCGCCATCGTGCGCGTAATCAGGGCTAACGTAGCCCGTCCAGGTAGCATTCAGCCAATGATGGGCTTCATCATAGACTATGCGGCAGAAGTTGGGACTGCCGGGTGCAGAAAGTAGGCGCTGATGCATACAACACGGGAAAGGAAATAGAGGAGTAACTATATATAACGGCGCGAATAGCCGGGTGGCTGAGCCTCCCGAAAGGAAATTTTACTTTTGCCCCGACTGCTTTCTTCAGCTATTATGCCCGAATATACTACGGGAAAGCCCTGGCGGCTTTCCGCCTTCCCGCCGTTGCTCTGGGCCGTAGCACTCCTGCTGACGTTAAGCCTGGCCTACGCGGCCCAGTCGGGAGCTACTTACATCCTCATCGACGATAACCTGGACACGGAGCTGGCCCCGCCGTATGCACTGCTGCAGGAAGGCAAGGCGCTTGATTACCGCTCTACCACCCGCGTGGATCGGTTGATGAACGGCCTGCCCCGTAACGCTCTGCGGCCCGGGTTGCAGCCTTTGGTCGGGCTGATGGCCCTGTTCCCGCCGCTGGAAGCTTACCTGCTGCACGAGCTGCTGGTGCGCCTGGCGGGGTTGCTGGGCATGTACCTGCTGCTGCGCCGCTACGGCTTGCCCGGCCCCCGGCTGGCAGCCCTGTGCGCTGGCCTGGCGCTGGCCTGGGCCGTGCTGCCGGCTTACACCGCCTACGGGGTTTCGGTGCTGGGGCAGCCCTGGGTAGCGCTGGCCCTGCTGAACCTGCGCCGCGGCCCCGGCCGCTGGTCCGACTGGCTGGTGCTGGTGGTGTTTGCCTTTTGGTCGAGCTTGGTGCTGGCGGGTATGTTTGTGCTGGCGGCGGCCGGGCTGTTGCTGCTCCGGGACACCTGGCGCCACCGCCGGATAGCGTGGCGGCCGGTGCTGGGGCTGCTGGTGCTGGGCATAAGCTACGGGGTAGTAGAATATCCGCTGGTGTACTCGCTGCTGGTGAAGCGGCAGTTCGTGCCCCACCGCCTCGAATTTGACTACGCCCGCCTGGCGCCTGGTGGGGTAGGGGTAGGACTGGCCAGTGCCGGGCGCTACCTGCTGCTGGGGCAGTACCATGCCGGCTTGTTTCTGCGGGCCGCCCCGCTGCTGGCAGCCGGGTTGGCGCTGGCCTATGCGCCAGCCGGTGCCGCCCGGCGGCGCTTGCTGCGGAAGCTGCTGGCGGGGGTGGGCGTGCTGGTGGGGGTAGCCCTGTTCTGTGGCTTTTACCCTCAGTTGATAGGGGTAGTGCAGCAGACGGTGCCCCCGCTGCGGGCGTTCAATCTTTCCCGCTTCCACTTCCTGACCCCACTGCTCTGGTTCGGGGTCCTGGCGTTCAGCCTGCGCCACCTGCCGGGGCCCGGCCTGCGGGCTGCCCTGGTGGGGCTACAGCTCCTTCTTGGGTTGGGTATGAACACCGAGTGGACTCTGAACGTGCGGCGCCTGCTGGGCCGGCTGCCCGCCACCGAGCCTACCTACGCTGCCTACGTGGCCCCGGAGCTATTTAGGCGCATCCGGCAGGATGTAGAGGCGCGTACCGGCCAGCAGCCGGCCCGGTACCGGGTAGCCTGCCTGGGTTTTGCGCCGGCCGTGGCTTCGCTCAATGGATTTTACACCCTGGATGCTTACCAGAACAATTACCCCCTGGCCTACAAGCACCAGTTTCGGGAGCTGATTGCTGGGGAGTTGGCCCGGAGCCCGGAGCTGCGTACCTACTTCGATGCCTGGGGCAACCGGTGCTACTTATTTTCGGCGGAGCTGGGCAAGAACTTTCGGGTAGCAGCGTTGCCGGAGCGGGCGGTTGCCCACTGGGCTTTTGATGCCCGGTCGTTCCGCCGGTTGGGTGGGCGCTACGTGCTGTCGGCGGCCCGGTTGCTCCACCCCGAAGCCAGCAACCTGCGGCTCTTGGGCGAGTATGCTGCCCCCGGGGCCTACTGGCACATCTGGCTGTACGAAGTGCGCTAGCCGCCTGCGGCTGGGCAGGGAAAGAAACGCATTGCCCAGGCCCGATGTGCACTTGGGCAACACCGCGTGGCACTATTTCCCGACCTCACCTAATCAGCACCTTAGCAAATTAGCCCATCGGCGCATCACATAATTGCCTAGATTTGGTCTTTGGCGTGTCTCTAATGGCTAAAAATACCTACAAGCAACCCTCCTCTGCGGCCCCCGGCCGCGCCAACGAGCCCCGGCCGGCAGCCGAGCCGCGCGCGGCCCGTAACCAGCCCCGCAGCGTTGAGCCGGAACCCGTTCGCGAAGCCCGGCGCAACGAACCTGCCCGGGCCTCTAAGCCGGCGGCCCCCAAGGCGGCCCGCAAACCCCTGAAGCTACCGGCCATCAACCTCAGCGGCCTGTTCGGCTTCCTGCGCGACCGGCGTTTTCAGCTGTTCCTGGGCTTCTTCTTCCTGATTGGCTCCATCTACCTCACCATTGCCTTTATTTCCTTTCTGTTCACGGGCCACGCTGATCAGAGCGTAACCGAAACGGTAGGCCGCACGCCGCTCAAGGAAGCAGGCCAGGAAACCGGCAACTGGCTGGGGCTGGTGGGCGCTATGCTGGCCCAGTTCCTGATTCAGGATGGCTTTGGGGTAGCAGCCTTCGCGGCTATTCCCATTGTATTCTTTATCGGCTACAAAATTGTGTTCCGGCGGGCGGGCGTGTCGTTCACCTACGTGTTGGCCTTGTGTCTGTTCACTATGCTGTGGCTGAGCGTATTGATGGGCTACGTGGTGCTCACCATCCAAAGCCCCGACGTGGACCCGGCCCTGGCGCACAGCCTCGATTTCCTGTGCGGCGGCGTGGGTTACGAAACTGCCTTCTGGCTCGATAGCCTCATTGGCTGGGGCACGGTACTGCTGCTGGCGTTCCTGCTGATTTCCTTCGTGGTGTTCTTCTTCAACGTCACCAGCCTCAACCTGAACCTGCGCCGCAGTGCCGGCGAAGAGGATGAGGACGACACGGACGAGGAACTAGCGTTTGCGCCGGCGGGCCGGGGCAACTTCGTCGCTACCCCCACTGCAGCCTTCGAACCCGATGAACCCCAGGAAGATACCCTGGGCATTACGCTCAAGCGGGTAGGCCCCCTGGCCGCCCAGCCCGAGCCGCAAGAGGACGAGCAGGAGGAAGATTCAGCACCACAGCCCCAGCGTACCGGACCGGTAGCCGGCGCAGCGCCAGCCTTCAGCGTTGTCAGCCCGGTTCCAGCAGCCGCTGCTTCTGCTTCAGTAGCCGCGGGCGGGTTAGCCGCCGCTTCGGCTGTGCCTGTGAATGTGGCCGCTACGGCTGGAACGGCCCTGACTGGCGCCGCCGCCGCTCTGGTTGCTACCCCCTCAAGCGGCCCTAGCTTCTCTATTGAAATGCCGGAGGCAGACGTGGCCCCCGCCCCCGTAGCCCCCAAAGCCCCGGCCGCGGTGGCCAGCGTGCCTACCCCCTTGTCCCTGGCCGATCTGGTGGCCGATGATACGCCGTTGCCGGCGCCCGTTGCGCCCGTAATGGCACCCGTGGCCGCAACTACGGGCGTGCCGGCTGGGCTCTCCTTTGAGGTGGAAGACGCTACTACCTCCACCCACGAGCTGGACCCCTCGGCCGGTGCCGATATGGCCGTTATTGCCGAGGAAGACGAGGAAGAGGAGGCCATGCCCACCGGCGAGTACGACCCGACCCTCGATTTGCCCCGCTACCAGTACCCGACTCTGGAACTACTGAATGACTACGGGGTAGCTAAAGCGCAGGTAACCAAGGAGGAGCTGGAAGCCAACAAGGACCGTATTGTGGAAACCCTGGGGCACTACGGCATCAACATCGCCTCCATCAAAGCTACCATCGGGCCCACGGTTACGCTCTACGAAATCGTGCCCGACGCCGGGGTGCGCATCTCCAAAATCAAGAGCCTGGAAGATGACATTGCCCTGAGCCTCGCGGCCCTCGGCATCCGCATTATCGCGCCCATTCCGGGCAAGGGCACCATCGGTATTGAGGTGCCGAACACCAAGAAGGAGATGGTAAGCATCCGCTCGGTGTTCAACACCGACAAGTTTGTGGGCACCGAAATGGACCTGCCCATTGCCTTCGGCCGCACCATTACCAACGAGGTGTTCGTGGTGGACCTGGCCAAAATGCCCCACTTGCTCATGGCCGGGGCTACGGGCCAGGGTAAATCGGTGGGTCTGAACGTGATTCTGGCCTCCTTGCTCTACAAGCGCCACCCCTCGCAGCTCAAGTTTGTGCTCGTCGACCCCAAGAAGGTGGAACTGAGCATCTTCAACAAGATTGAGCGCCACTTCCTGGCCAAGCTGCCCGAGTCGGAAGAGCCCATCATCACCGATACCAAGAAGGTAGTGAACACGCTCAACTCCTTGTGCATGGAGATGGACAAGCGCTACGACCTGCTCAAGGACGCCGGCTGCCGCAACCTGAAGGAGTATAACCGCAAGTTTGTGGAGCGCCGCCTCAACCCGAAAAAGGGCCACCGCTACATGCCCTTTATTGTGCTGGTGATTGACGAGCTGGCCGACCTGATGATGACGGCCGGCAAGGAGGTAGAAACCCCCATTGCCCGCCTGGCCCAGCTGGCCCGCGCCATCGGGATTCACCTGATTGTGGCTACCCAGCGCCCCTCCGTGAACGTTATTACGGGTATCATCAAGGCCAACTTCCCCTGCCGGATTTCCTTTAAGGTGACTAGCAAAATCGACTCGCGCACCATTCTGGATGCCGGAGGCGCCGACCAGCTCATCGGGCAGGGCGACATGCTGATTTCCCAGGGCTCTGACATTATCCGGGTGCAGTGCGCCTTTATTGACACGCCGGAGGTGGACCGCCTCTGCGACTTCGTGGGCGAGCAGCAGGGCTACCCCAACGCCTACGAGCTACCCGAAGTGCCCGGCGAGGCCGGCAGCGGCAACGGCGACGCCGACGACTTCGACCCTTCGGATCGGGACTCCATGTTCGAAGAGGCCGCCCGCGTGATTGTGCTGCATCAGCAGGGCAGCACCTCCCTGATTCAGCGCAAGCTCAAGCTGGGTTACAACCGCGCCGGCCGATTAATTGACCAATTGGAACACGCGGGCATCGTCGGGCCGTTTGAGGGTAGCAAGGCCCGCGAAGTCCTGATTCCCGACGAATACAGTTTGGAACAGTTGTTGAATAGCCTGCCCAAGTAGGAGAAAGGAAAACAGAACTTAGCCCTCTTCGTTCTGTTATTCTCTGACTCTCATTTAAACCTTATCTGAAGTTTCGGCTCTCAGATCCAACTCCTTCCAAAGACACCTCTCTTTTTGCAATGAAAAAATATCTCGCCCTGCTCGCCCTTTCCGTGTCGCTGACTACTGTCGTCACGGCCCAGCAGGACCCCAAAGCCGGCAAGATTCTGGACCAGATGAGCGCCAAGTATCAGGCGATGAAGGCCTTCAAGGCTACGTTCACCCAGACCCTGGAGAATGACGCCGCGAAGGTGAAAGAAAACCTGTCGGGCGATATTACGGTGAGCGGTCAGAAGTTCCGGCTGAAAATGAGTGGTCAGGAGGTCATCAACAACGGCCAGACCATGTGGACATACATGAAGGCTGAAAATGAGGTGAACATCTCCGACTACGAGCCCGAGGACCAGGAAATTTCGCCTTCCCAGATCTACACGCTCTATAAAAAAGGCTACAAGTACGCCTACGTGCAGGAAGCCAAGGAAGGCGGCGAGGTGGTGGACGTCATTGAACTCTCGCCCGAGGACCGCAACAACCCCGTGTACAAGGTGCGCCTGAAGGTTGGCAAGACGGACAAAGCGGTGAAAAGCTGGCAAATGTTCAAGAAGAACGGCAACCGCTACACCTACCGCATCAGCAAGTTTCAGCCCAACGTGCCGGTGGATGCTACCACCTTCAACTTCGATAAAACCAAGTACAAAGGCGTGAAGGTGATTGACCTGCGCTAGTTTTAGTGCTGCCAAGATGGCCGGCCCGCTTCTGCTACCTGCAGGGGCGGGCCGGTTTGTTTTACTTCACTGCTGGTTAAAACTCTTCGCCTTGAAGCTGCGCAAACTTTAAGGCTGCTCCCTGGTGCTTGAACCGGGCCGCCCAGCGAAAATATTCCGTGACGTTGGCGCGGCGGGCCGGCAACAGGTGCGGGTACTGCAGCCCAACGCAGCCCAACGTGTAGAGCGCCTGGGTGGCTACGGCTTTGCTGCGGGCTTCCAGTAGTTGTTGAAGGTAGCAGATCCTCTCCTCGGGCCGGACAGTGTTTGTGGGGTGCTGCCAGGCTTCGGCCAGGCGCTGCAGGGCCAGGCAGCTTCCGCCGGCTACGGCCCGCTTCAGCCAGCGCTGGGCCGCTGCCAGGTGGGTTGGTCCGCCCAGGCCGCGCAACAGGCAGGTTCCCAACAGTTGCATGGCCTCCGAGTGGCCCTGCCGCGCGGCTTGCCGGGCCCAGTAGCGGGCCTGAGCATAATTCTGCACTACTCCTTCGCCGTAAAACAGCCTATGAGCCGCCTCAAATTGCGCGTCGCGGTAACCCTCCGCGGCCAGGCCCCGAAACAGCAGCCAAGCCTGCACACGGTTGCGCGGAACTCCCAGGCCATTGTCGTAGGCAACGGCCAGGTTGTAGCGGGCCAGCCGGTGCCCCGTAGTGGCGGCTTGCTGCAGCCAGTACACTGCCTTTTGCAGGTCCTGCGGTACGCCCCAGGCTTCGCCGTAGGCTAGCCCCAAAAAGCTCATGGCGCTGCCGTTGCCGTGCTCGGCGGCCTCGTGCAGCAGCACCAGCGCCCGCCGGATGTAGCGGGAACTGTAGTTGCGCGTAAAGCGGGAGCGGTAGAAAAAAGTCAGGGCCCGGCGGATGGTGTCCGGCAGAACCCGCGAATCAGAGTAGAGGTGTGCCAAATAGGAAAGAATGATGAAAGCCTCCTAAAGATAGCACAGATCTTCTATCTTTAGGAGGCTGAGGAGGTTATTTTTACATTACTATACTTGTATTATCCCGCTATGCAAGAAGACTTTCTGCACTACGTCTGGCAGCACCAGTATTTCGATAAAACCAGTTTGCAGACCGAGGACGGACAGCCGATAACCGTACTGCGGCCCGGCCAGCGCAACCCCGATGCCGGCCCCGATTTCCTGAATGCCCGCCTGCAGCTGGGTGAGGTGGAGTGGAACGGCGCCGTGGAAATTCACATCCGCGCTTCTGACTGGCACCGCCACCAGCACCAGACCGACCTCAAGTACGACCAAGTGGTGTTGCACGTCGTGTACACCGCCGACCAGGAGGTAGCCCGCACCGATAACTCGGTGGTGCCGGCCCTGGCCTTGAGCAGCCGCATTGCGCCGCCCCTGCTGGCAACCTACGAGCGGCTCCGGGAGCAACCCCCCGAGGCCGCCCTGCCCTGCGCGCCGCTGCTAACCCGCGTATCGGAGCTGACGCGCACCATGATGACCGGCCGCACCCTCATGGAGCGGGTAGAGCAAAAGGCCGACCTGATAACGGCCCTGCACCAGCAGCAGGGTCAGGATTGGGAGGCCACCAGCTGGCATGCGCTGGCGGCCGCCTTCGGCTTTCAGAAAAACACCGAACCCATGGCCCGCCTGGCTAAAGCCCTACCGCTGTCGGTAGTGCGGCGCCACCGCCACGACGCGCGCCAGTTGGCCGCGCTGGTGTTTGGGCAGGCCGGCTTTCTGGAAGATGCCGGCCCCACGGATGCCTACCTGCAGGATTTGCGGCAGGAATTTGGTTTCCTGCGCCACAAGTACAACCTGAGCGGCACGGCCCTGGCCCCCCACGACTGGAACTTCCTGCGGCTGCGGCCGGCCAACTTTCCCACGGTGCGCCTGGCCCAGCTGACGGGTCTGCTGCACGCCCGGCCCACGTTGTTTGACGTTTTGCTAAGTGCCCGCGACATCCGGGCCCTGGAGCAGTTCTTTGCCACCCCGCTGCCCGAGTATTGGCAAACGCACTACCGACCCGGTAAAGCAGGAAAGGTAGCCGTGCTGGGCCGTAGCAGCATTCATTTGCTGGTGACAAACTTGGTTGTGCCGTTGCGGGTAGCCTACGCCCATTATGTGGGCAACCCGGAGCAGGTAGAGGCCGCGGTTGCTCTGCTGGACCAGCTGCCCGCCGAGCAAAACCACGTACTGGACGTGTACGAGCTGGCCGGCTTCCGCAACGCCACCGCCGCCGACTCGCAGGGGCTCCTAGCCTTGCACCGGCGCTACTGCGAGCCGCGCCAGTGCGTGCGCTGTGCCATCGGGGGTAGTATCTTGCGCCAGCGCTAGCCCGCGCCTCGGTACATCATTCTTGCTTTTCCTTAACCCTCACCCATCTTGCTTCACCTGCTCCTTGCTCTGGTTTTGAATGTAGCGCTGGTGGGGGCGGTGTACGGGTGGGTAGGGCGGGCGCGGCGTATCCCGGATGTGGGGCGCTGGGTATTGCCTACGTTAGGGCTTAAGCTGGTAGCCACGGGCATTTCCATAGCGGTACTGAGCGAGGACGCCGGCTACTTTCTGGTGTGGGCCGGCCGCATGAGCGAGCAACTGTGGCAGGCGCCCGGCCAGTGGCTGCGGATGCTCCCCACCGATGCGTTTCACTGGGGGCGCTGGCACCTGGTGTTTCACGGCTTTTCCAACACGCTGTTTCTCGTGAAGGTGCTGTCAGTATTGAACCTGGCTAGCGTGGGCAACGCGCTGCTGAATGGGTGCTACCTGTCGTTGTTCAGCTTTATCTGCAGCTGGGAGCTGGTCCGCCAGCTGCGGCTGCGGTGGCCAGGGGCTACGCCCGGCAGCGCGGTAGTCGGGTTCCTGCTCTGGCCCACGGTGGTGTACTGGACCTCAGGATTAACTAAGGAAAGCCTGCTAGTGGGCAGCGGCGCGCTGGTTCTGGCGCTGGTTATCCGGCTGGCTTACGTTAGTGGAGGGCGTCAGGGCTGGTTAGGCCTGGGGCTGCTAGGGGTCGTAGTCTTGCATTTCAAGATGCGCTATTTCTTCGCTGTTATCCTGTTTGGGTGTTTGGCGGGGCTGGGGCTGATCCGGGTGGTGCAGCACCTGGGTGGGGCCCGTACCCGGGTGGTGCAGGCGCTGCTGCTGCTAGCCTTGCTGAGCGCAGGAGCCTGGACCGCCAGTGAGGTCAGTCCGGTTTTTCGGGCCAATAAATTTACTTCCCAACTGCAGCGCAACTACTCCGATCTGCTTAAAATCTCCGAGGGCCGGCCCCACCTGGAGTATCCCGACCTTAAACCAACCACTGAAAGCGTAGTGCTGCACTCGCCCCGGGCCGCCGTCAATGCCCTGACCCGGCCCTGGCCCTGGGAAGGAAGCTCGGTGCTGTATCGGCTGGCGGGCCTCGAAAATCTGGGGCTGCTGGTGGCCCTGTGCATTGCCGCTCTGGCGGTAGTGCGGGGCCGGGCCGGGCAGCTGCCGTTTGCCTTGGTGCTGGCCCTGCTGGTGTACTGCCTGGTGCTGGCTGCCCTGCTGGGGCTCACCACCCCCAACCTGGGCACCCTGAACCGGTACCGCGTGACGTTTCTGCCCTTTCTGGTGCTGCTCCTGCTGCAAAACGACTACGCCGCTACCCTGCTGCGAAGGTTCAGGCTGTAGTAGGGGTAGGCAATGCCGGGCTTCCAAGCTGCGACTCCAGTCCGGTTCAAGCTCCGATAGGGGGTAGGCGCAAGCCTGGGAGCAAAACCGCCGTGGCCGTTGTTCTACCCCTTCTACATCGCGCGTGCTCGGCCTAGCCGGCAGAACGTGTATCTTTGCCCTCCCAAAACAACTTCTCCCCGGCCGCCCCGCGGCCGTTTTCGATACTATGGAAAACCCTGTCATCATCCTGGGCGCCCAAGCCGTCGGCACCGCCGCCCTCGATGCCTTTCAAAGCAACGATGTGGTAGTGTACTGCCTGCTCGACGACAACGCCGCCCTGCAGAACACCGAGCTCAACGACGTGCCCGTGATGGGCAGCACCGACGACAAAGAGCTGCTGAAGCTGCTGGGCAAAAAGTGCGAAGTATTTGTGGCTACCGAGGACACCGCCAGCCGCCGCAGCCTCACGGGCATGCTGCGCCAGGAATATGAGGTAGCCCCCGTCAACGCCATCCACCAGCGGGCCAGCGTGTCGGCGCACGCCTGGCTGGGTCACGGCATCCTTATCGGGGCCAATGCCGTGGTGGCTGGCACCGCCAAAGTCGGTGACGGCTGCATCCTGGGGGCCAACGCCGTGGTAGATGTGAAAGCTGAAATGGGCGACTACTCCCAACTGGGCGCCGGCGCCATCCTCAATGCTGAAGTAACGGTAGGGGAGCTGGCCTTCATCGGGGCTGGAGCAGTAGTGGTGGCCGGCGTGAAAATCGGGGCCAAAGCCCGCGTGGGTGCCGGCTCCGTGGTGGTAGCCGATGTGCCCGCCGGCCAGACCGTGTTCGGCAACCCAGCGCAGTTAATTAAGAATTAAGAATGAAAAATTAAGAATTAGGCAGTGCCACTTCTGAGTGAATACTCCTGATTCCTGATAGTTAATTCTTAATTCCTAATTCTTAATTCTTAATTGAATATGGACTACCTCGTTCTGCTGTACTACTGCTACACGCCCATCGAGAATCCGGAGCAGTTTCGGGAGGAGCATCACCGGCTGTGTCTGAGCCTGAATTTGCTGGGGCGCATCATCGTGGCCTCCGAGGGGCTGAACGGCACCGTGTCGGGCCGGCGCGCCGATTGTGAGGAGTACATGCGCTTAGTAAAGGCCGATCCGCGCTTTGCGGCCCTGGAGTTCAAAGTGGAGGAGGCCCCGGCCCACACCTTCCAGAAGCTACATGTGCGCGTGAAACCCGAAATTGTGCACGTAGGCCTGCCCCACATCAAACCCTACGAGCGTACCGGCATTCACCTCTCGCCCACGGAGTTCCGCGACCTGAAGGACCAGGACGACGTAGTGGTGCTGGACGTACGCTCCGACTACGAGCACCACCTGGGCCGCTTCAAAAATGCCATTACCCTCGACATCGAGAACTTCCGCGAGTTCCCGGAAAAGGTGCAGGAGCTGGAGCAGTTCAAGGATAAGAAGATTCTGACGTACTGCACCGGCGGCATCAAGTGCGAGAAGGCCTCGGCTTTCCTTCTGGAACAGGGTTTCGAGAACGTGTACCAGCTGCACGGCGGCATTATTAAGTACGGGCTGGAAGCCGGCGGCGAAGATTTTGAGGGCAAGTGCTACGTGTTCGATGGCCGCGTAGCCGTGGATGTGAACAGCGTGAACCCCAGCATCATCAGCCACTGCCACCACTGCCACACGCCTTCCGACCGGATGGTGAACTGCGCCAATCCGCACTGCAACGCCCACGTGCCGCTCTGCGAGGCCTGCGGCCAGCAGCTCGACGGGGCCTGCTCCCCCACCTGCCAGGAGCACCCCGACAAGCGCCCTTACGATGGAACCGGCGCCTACCCCAAGAATAGCAACAACTACAATCCCGAGCAGGGCCTGCTCTCGTACCGCGCCCCGGTGCGGTAAGAATACCAGCTCGCTTCATTTGTCATCCTGAGCGGGAGCGAAGGACCTTGTTACGCCAGAGCTACCACCGTACAAACGGCTCATTCTGGCGTGAGAAGGTTCTTCGCTCCGCTCAGGATGACGTGCTTTTTAGCCAGCGATATTCCATCGGCCCGAACCCAAACTGCGGTTTTTGCCGTACCATTGCACCTTTCTTTTCTAAAAATCCCCCCGTTATGCCCATCGCCGAATCGGAGCTGATCCTTAACAAGGACGGCAGCATCTACCACCTGAACCTGCTACCCGACCATCTTTCCGAAACCATCATCACCGTCGGCGACCCGGAGCGCGTACCCACCGTTAGCCAGCACTTCGATTCCATCGAAACCAAGATTCACAAGCGCGAATTCGTGACCCACGTGGGCTACTACCGGGGCAAGCGTCTCACGGTTATCAGCACGGGCATGGGTACCGATAACATCGACATCCTGATGAACGAGCTGGATGCGCTGGTGAACATCGACTTCGTGACGCGCGAGCCCCGCCCCCTGGAGGAGCGCATCAGTCTGCGCATTGTGCGCGTGGGCACCAGCGGTTCGCTGCAGGCCGATATTCCGGTGGGCTCCCTGCTGGTGTCGGAGCACGCCGTGGGCCTGGACTCGCTGATGCAGTTCTACCCCCTGGTAGAAACGGGCCTGGAGGTGGAGGTAGCGCGCGGCGTGCAGCAAAGCCTGCAGCTCGACTACCGCCCGTACTGCGTGCGCGGCTCCGATTTGCTGCGCGAGCAGCTGGGCGCGGGCATGGTAACGGGCAACACGCTCACCTGCCCCGGTTTCTACGGTCCCCAGGGCCGCGTGCTGCGCCTGGACCTGCGTATGGCCAACCTGATTGAGCAGTTCCAGCAGTTCCGCTACCACAGCGCCGAGGGCGAGTTCCGCCTCACCAACTTCGAGATGGAAACGGCCGGCTACTACTCCCTGGGCCGCATGCTGGGCCACGAGGTGACGTCGCTGAACGCCATTGTGGCCAACCGCGCCACCGGCGAATTCGCCGCCAACTCCGAGCAGGTAGTAAACGACCTGATTGCCAAAACCCTGGAGCGGATATAGACAGGTAGTCATGGCGAGGAGGCACGACGAAGCAATCTGTCCTCGCTATGTGACAAACCTATTAAAGTGAGAAGCCCTTACTGCCAGCACGGACGGTAAGGGCTTCTCGCATTTAAAGAGGAACACGTTGGTTAGGAAAGATTGCTTCGCTCTGCTCGCAATGACATGAAAGGAATTAATAGAAGTCGAAGCTTAGGACTGCGCGCAGGGGTAGGGAGATGCCGGATTTAAGCGTCAGGTACTCCTCGTGGGTAGCCCACACGGTGGTGTACACCCGCTTCACGCTGCCATCGGCAGTCTGGAAGTAGATGTCGAGCTTGCCGTGGTAGGCGTTGCCGAGCGTGGCCGCGCGCTCGGCATCGTGGCGGCGGCGCTGAATCTCGGCTTTGTCCGTCAGCACGTCTTCCGTGGGAAAACGCAGGGTAGGAATAACTTCTTTTTCGACAGTTTCTATAGTCGGGTCGGTGGTCTTCAGTTCAGGAATCATGGTAATTCAGAATTGGGCGTTCAACGATGAACAGGTGAAGGCAAGGAAGGTGCCGAAACGCGCGTGAAGAACGCATGAGCGGCACCCGGCAGGTAGAGGCCTTCTCTTTCAGTTCTGCTTTTCTACGTCAGTTCCGCCAAAAAGGCCATGGTATCCACGCCGTCGGCGTAATCGGCCACTCCTGGCTGCTGGGCGCGGCCGAACGGAAAGCTGCCCGCGAACAACCCACCCGCCGAAACCAGGCACTGGGTCTGGGCGGCCACATCGGCCAGGCGCACTACCAGGTCCACCTCGTTGCTGTAGGTTTCGTAATGCAGCACCGAAATAGGCGACACCAGCTGCGTACTCTGGGTGAGCAGCAGGAAACCAGAGTCGAGGTGGGGCACGCGGTTTACCAGCAAAATGCTCTTATTGTAGTCGTAGTTGTTCTGGTAGCGGTTGTGTTCCAGCACCCGGTGCCAGGGTTGCAGCGAGTCGAGCAGAGGCGTGAAGTCGTAGCCTTCGGGTACGTAGAGCTTGCTCACGTTGCGGCAGCCCAGACCGTAGTAGCGGAAGATATCTTCGCCCAGCAGGCCCAGGTCGTGGTTGGTTTCGCGGCCCGTGAGCACAGCCAGGCTGGTGCGGTTGCGGCGGATGATGTTCGGCTTCTTGCCGAAGTAATATTCGAAGTAGCGGGCTGTATTGTCGGAGCCGGTGGCAATGAAGGCGTCGGCCGCATTCAGGCGCGGCACCAGCTGAATCTGCTCCGCGAAGCGTGGCTCCAGGCGCGTCAGCTCGTCCAGTACCCAGGTCATGAGCACCGTATCGTCGGAGCTGAGCTTGGCCAGCAGAATATGGCCTGATAGCAGCACGCACAAGGCGTCATGAAAGCCCACCAGCGGAATATTGCCGGCCATAACCACCCCAATCTTGCGGGGTTGAGCGGGCTCCTGGGGGTAGCGGCCGGCCCACTGGCGCAGAGGCTCCTCGGCGAGCAAATGGGCAATGCCCCGAATAGCAGAGGTGACGTTGGGCAAATCAAACCAGGGGTTCTGGTTGCGGGCCCGAGCGGCCAGGCTGGCCAGTTCGTCGGCGTGGGAGGGGGGAGAAAGCTCGGAGAGGTGCTGGCCCAGGGCCACGAAAGCAGCCAGGCGGTCGGCGTGCGTCATATAGAAAGGGAAAACGAAACGAAGAAAAGCAAGGAGCCGGCAGCAGCGCCTACCCCTGCAGTAGGTACTAAACCCCGAGAGGCCAGGTTTGGATTCCGGAAGGGAATACAGAATTCGGAAGTCAAAATTCTTGTTGAGTACGGCTAATTCCTAATTTTGCCCGTCGGCATCCTGCCTGCGGTGGGTTGCGTACTAGACAAAGCATCCTCTTTTCCTACTTTTTAAGATACCCGAGGCTATGGCCATCATGATAACCGACGAGTGCATCAACTGTGGTGCCTGCGAACCGGAATGCCCCAACACCGCCATTTACGAGGGCGGCGCTCAGTGGCGCTGGGCCGATGGAACGAGCCTGAAAGAAGTACAGGTTGACGGCGGCGAAACCGTATCCGGCGTTTCGCCCCAGCGGCCTATTTCCGACGAGTACTACTACATCGTGTCCGACAAATGCACCGAGTGCGTAGGCTTCCACGAGGAGCCCCAGTGCGCAGCCGTGTGCCCCGTGGACTGCTGCGTGGACGACCCCGACTACCGCGAAACGCAGGAAAAGCTGCTCAGCAAAAAGCAGTGGCTGCACCAGGAAGCTTAAGTCCTACCTGTTGCCACCAGCCCAAGCTACCCAAGAGCTGCTTCCACCCGGAAGCAGCTCTTGTTGTTTTGTGTCGTGCTGTGCTCAAAAGCGTACCTGGGCCAGCCCGCCCGAATTGCCTACTTTTGCCCGTATTCTGAACTGATTCCCTTCGACGATGTCCATCGCCAAAACCTATACTCCCGCCGACGTTGAAGCCAAGTGGTACCAGCGCTGGCAGGAGCAGGGCTTCTTCAAAGCCAAAGCCAACCCCCGCAAACAGCCGTATTCGGTGGTAATTCCGCCGCCCAACGTCACGGGCGTGCTGCATATGGGCCACATGCTGAACAATACCATTCAGGATGTGCTGGTACGCCGGGCCCGCATGCAAGGCAAGGAAGCGTGCTGGGTGCCCGGCACCGACCACGCCTCTATCGCCACGGAAGCCAAGGTAGTAGCCTTGCTAAAGGAGAAGGGCATTGAGAAGAAGGACCTGACCCGGGAGCAGTTCTTGGAGCACGCCTGGGAGTGGAAGGAGAAGTACGGCGGCATCATTCTGGAGCAGCTCAAGAAGCTGGGCGCTTCCTGCGACTGGGACCGGACGCGCTTCACCATGGAGCCCGAGCTGACCGAGGCCGTCCTGCGCGTATTCGTGGACCTTTACCAGAAGGGCCTGATTTACCGCGGCATCCGGATGGTAAACTGGGACCCGAAAGGCGGCACGGCGCTCAGCGACGAGGAAGTAATTCCGAAGGACACCATGGCCAAGATGTACCACCTGACCTACGAGGTAGTAGGGCAGGAGGGCCAGTTCCTGACCGTGGCCACCTCCCGACCTGAAACCATCATGGCCGACGTAGCCGTAGCGGTAAACCCGAACGATGAGCGGTACACGCATCTGCACGGAGCCAAGGTGCGCATTCCGCTGCTGGACCGGGAAATTCCGGTGATTCTGGACGAGTACGTAAGCATCGACTTTGGAACGGGCGCCCTGAAGGTAACGCCCGCCCACGACCTGAACGACTACGAGCTGGGCCTGAAGCACAACCTGCCCGTTATCGACATCCTGAACAACGACGGCACGCTGAATGAAAAGGCGCAGCTGTACGTGGGGCAGGACCGCTTTGCTGCTCGCCGCAACATTGTCAAGGACCTGGAAGACGCTGGCCACCTTGTAAAGGTGGAGGAATACGCCAGCGTGCTGCAGACCTCGGAGCGCACCGGCGCCGTAATTGAGCCGCGCCTGAGTTTGCAGTGGTTCCTGAAAATGGAGCACCTGGCCAAGCCCGCCCTGGAGGTAGTGGAAAGCGACGAAATCAAGCTGCACCCGCCCAAGTTCAAGAACATGTACCGGGTGTGGATGGAGAACGTGCGCGACTGGTGCATTTCGCGGCAGCTGTGGTGGGGCCAGCGCATTCCGGCCTACTACCTGCCCGATGGCACCTTCGTAGTAGCCCTCAGCGCCGAAGAAGCCCTGAAGCAAGCTCGTGAGCAAAGCGGCAACGATGACCTGCAGCTCACGGACCTCCGCCAGGACGAGGACGTACTGGATACCTGGTTCTCGTCGTGGCTGTGGCCGATTTCGGTGTTCGACGGCTTCAAGGACCCCGACAATGCCGACGTCAACTATTTCTACCCCACCGACGACCTCGTAACGGCCCCCGAAATCCTGTTTTTCTGGGTGGCCCGCATGATTATGGCCGGGCTGGAGTACCGCAAGGAAGTGCCCTTCCGCAACGTGTACCTCACTGGCATCGTGCGCGACGCCCAGGGCCGCAAGATGAGCAAGAGCCTCGGCAACTCGCCCGACCCGCTGGACCTCATTGCCGACTACGGCGCCGACGGCGTGCGCACCGGCATGCTGTTCAGCTCCCCGGCCGGCAACGATTTGCTGTTCGATATCAAGCTGGTAGAGCAGGGCCGCAACTTCACCAATAAGCTCTGGAACGCCTTCCGCCTGATCAAAGGCTGGGAGGTAGATGCTACCCTACCGTTTGCCAATGAGAAGGCGGTAGAGTGGTTCGGCGCCAAGCTGCAAACGACCCTGGCGGAGTTGGACGAGCACTTCGACAAATTCCGGATGTCGGATGCGTTGATGACCATCTACAAGCTGGTGTGGGATGATTTCTGCTCCGTGTATTTGGAGATGATCAAGCCCGCGTACCAAGCCCCCATCGACCCCGAAACCCTGCGCCTCACCACCGGCTACCTCGAAACGCTGCTGAAGCTGCTGCACCCGTTCATGCCCTTCATCACGGAGGAAATCTGGCATGAGCTGGCCGAGCGCGGTGCTAAAGACTACGTGTGCGTGGCCGCCTGGCCTAAGGCTCAGCCCGTGGCGAACAGCGCCGAGCTGCTGGCCCGCATGGACCGCGCCCTCGACATCGTGGCCGGCGTGCGCAACATCCGCAACCAGAAGGGCCTGGGCCCCAACAAGCCCCTGACCCTGGCCGCCAAAACCGACGATGCCCAGCTGCTGCAGGATTACGACGGCATCATCCGCAAGCTGGCTGCCCTCACCGAAATCAGTGTGGTAGAGGCCGCGCCGGCTGCTTCCGTGGGCTTTGTGTCGGGCGGTGCGGAGTTCTTCGTGCCCCTGGAAGGCCAGATTGATTTAGGCGCCGAGAAGGAGCGCCTGACCAAGGAACTGGAATACGCACAGGGCTTCCGCGACTCAGTGCTGAAAAAGCTGGCCAATGAGAAGTTCGTGGCCAATGCCAAAGCCGACCTGGTAGAGCGTGAGCGGCAGAAGCTGGCCGATGCCGAAGCCAAGATTACGGCCCTTGAGCAGAGCCTGGCCGCACTGTAATACAAGGTAAAAATCTGCCAAAAAGGCCGCTGCGGGAACGTGGCGGCCTTTTTGTTTGCGTTGTTCCTACTGTGAAGTGCCCTGCCCACCCTTCTGTCATCCTGAGCGGAGCGAAGGACCTTTTCACGCATGAGCAAGAGGTTGTTATGTCTGTTGTTCTAACATGATAAGGTCCTTCGCTGCGCTCAGGATGACAGAAGGGTGGGGGAGGATGTGACTACATATCTAAATTTCTCTTTCCTTTAGCGCAGTAGTTCACCTCAACTTCCTGCGCTATGAAACCATTCTATACCCTGCTGACGGGCCTGGGCGTGCTGCTGAGCGGTGCGGCCGTGGCTCAGTCGGCTACCCCCTCCGCCATGAACAAACCACCCGTAGCGGCCATTAAGCCCAAAGAGCTGAAGTCGCCGTTTGGTACCCGTACCGATAATTACTACTGGCTGAATCAGCGCGAAAGCCCGGAGGTAATCAGCTACCTCAACGCCGAAAACGCCTACTTCGAGCAGCAGATGGCCCCCGTGAAGGGGCTGGAGGACAAGCTATTTCAGGAAATTAAAGGGCGCATCAAGGAGCAGGACGAGTCGGTGCCCTACCGCGACAATGGGTATTACTACTACACCCGTTTCGAGGCCGGAGCCGAGTACCCGATTTACTGCCGCAAGAAGGGTAGCCTGACCGCGCCCGAGGAAGTGCTGCTCAACGCCAACGAACTGGGCAAGGGCAAATCCTACTACCAGATTGGCGGCTTCGAAGTCAGTGACGACAACCAGGTGCTGGCCTACTCCGAGGACGTGGTGAGCCGCCGCTTGTACACCCTGCGCTTCCGTAACCTGAAAACCGGCCAGCTCTACCCCGAGCAAATCACGAACACCAGCGGCAACGCCGTGTGGGCTGCCGACAACAAAACGGTGTTCTACACCCGCAAGGACCCCGGCACCCTGCTCGATTACCAGCTTTACCGCCACACCCTGGGCACCGACCCCAGCAAGGACCAGCTGGTGTACGAGGAAAAGGATAACACCTACCGCATCCACGTCGGCCGCTCGAAGTCGCGTAAGTACATTTTCCTGCAGGCCGGTAGCACCATGTCGTCGGAAACCCGGTTCCTGGACGCGGCTATCCCCACGGCGGCGCTGAAGGTGTTTCTGCCCCGCGAGGCCGACCACCTCTACGACGTGGAGCACTTCGGCAGCGAGTTTTACGTGCGCTCCAACGCCGGGGCGCCCAACTTCCGCCTGCTGAAAACGCCCGTGAGCAACACTGCCAAAACAGCCTGGCAGGAGGTAATTCCGCACCGCAAGGACGTGTTTCTGGAAAACATGGAGCTGTTCCGGGACTACCTCGTGCTGGGCGAGCGGAAGGAAGGCTTGCTGCAGTTGCGCGTGATTCGGTGGAAGGACAAGCAGGAGCACTACCTCAACTTCGGGGAGCCGGCCTACACCGCTGCCATCAGCATCAACCCCGAGTTTGATACGCCGGTGCTGCGCTACAGCTACTCCTCCCTGACTACCCCCGGCTCCACCTTCGACTACGACATGAACGCCCGCACCAAAAAGCTGCTCAAGGAGCAGGCGGTGCTGGGTGGCTTCAACAAGGAAGATTACGTGACCGAGCGGGTGTATGCTACGGCTGCTGACGGTACAAAGATTCCCCTGTCCATCGTGTATAAAAAGGGCTTCAAGAAAGACGGCAGCGCGCCGGTACTGCAGTACGCCTACGGCTCCTACGGCTACTCTACCAACCCTACCTTCAGCGCGGCCCGCCTGAGCCTCCTGGATCGGGGCTTTGCCTACGTAATCTGCCACATCCGGGGCGGGCAGGAAATGGGCCGGCAGTGGTACGAGGACGGCAAGAAGCTCAAGAAGAAAAACACCTTCACCGACTTCACCGACTGCTCCAAGTTTCTGATTGACCAGAAGTACACCTCCGCCCAGAAGCTCTTTGCCATGGGTGGCTCGGCGGGCGGCCTGCTCATGGGCGCCGTGGTGAACAATCACCCTGAGTACTACAAGGGGGTAGTAGCGGCCGTACCTTTCGTGGACGTGGTAACCACCATGCTCGACGAGAGCATTCCGCTGACCACCGGCGAGTACGACGAGTGGGGCAACCCCAATAAAAAGGAGTTCTACGAGTACATGCTCAGCTACTCGCCCTACGACCAGGTGAAGGCCCAGGCCTACCCCAACATGCTGGTTACCACCGGCCTGCACGACTCGCAGGTGCAGTACTTCGAGCCGGCCAAGTGGGTAGCCAAGCTGCGCACCGTGAAAACCGACCAAAACCTGCTGCTGCTGCACACCGACATGGCCGCTGGCCACGGCGGCGCCTCCGGCCGCTTCAAATCCATCCACGACACGGCCCGGCAGTTTGCCTTCATGCTGATGCTACTGGGCGTGAAGGCGTAGCTGCTGCTACAGCCGTCATCCTGAGCTTGCGAAGGACCTTATCACTCATGAACAAGACGTGTCACGACTCGTGTCAACGGAATGAGGTCCTTCGCAAGCCCAGGCCAAATGAAAAAGCCGCTTCAGGAATGGAGCGGCTTTTCTGTTTCGTCTGGGCAGTATTTCCCTAAATATCCGGGCCTGCGTGCGACCCTTCAGCCAAAGTTGCGTCTGTGGCTGCGGTTGCTCGGCATTCGCGCGGACTTTCTTCGGCTTTCAGGGCAGAAATAAACCGCTTGGTCGGGTTCATTTCTGTAGCGCTGGCCAGCCGGATAGGTTTGCGCTAGCAATGTAGGTAGCATGATGAATACTGCTTGCCGGGCGTCGCTATTTCCCCTCACGCATATGAAAAAGCTCTTCTTTCTTATTTTGATAACGGGCAGCGGCCACACGGTGCTGGCCCAGATGCCCGGTGGTGGCGAGCGGCCCGCCGGCGCGGGTCGGCCCGCCGGCGCGGCGGCCCAGCCCCAGCCGGGGAGTGGCCGCATTACGGGCACGGTTACCGACGCTGCTACCAAGCAGCCGGTGCCCTACGCTACCGTGGCCCTGGTAAACCCGGCCACCGGTAAACCGGTGGATGGCACTGCCGCCGACGACAACGGCAAATTCACGATTCCGCGCATTGCCGCCGGCACCTATACCGTGCAAATCAGCTTTATCGGCTATAAGCTGGTGGAGAAAACCGGGGTAGTCATTACCGCGGCCGGCAACACCGTGGCCCTGGGCAGCGTGGCCCTGGAGTCGTCGGCGCAGGCCCTGGGCGAGGTGCGGGTGGAAGGCCAGCGCAGCCTGGTCGAGGAAAAGGTGGACCGCACGGTGTACAACGCCGAGAAGGACGAAACCACCCGCGGCGGCGACGCTACCGATGTGCTCAAGCGCGTGCCCAACCTCTCGGTGGACCTCGATGGCAACGTGAGTTTGCGCGGCAGCCAGAACATTCGGGTGCTTATCAACAACCGGCCCAGCACCATCTCGGCCAACAGCATTGCCGACGCCCTCAAGCAGATTCCGGCCGACCAGATCAAGACCGTGGAGGTAATTACCTCGCCCTCGGCCAAGTACGACGCCGAAGGCTCGGGCGGTATCATCAACATCGTCACCAAGCAGAATAACCTGCAGGGCTTTACCCTGGATTTGCGCAGCAGTGCCGGTTTGCGCGGCTCCGATCTGGGGTTGAACGCCTCGTACCGGGTAGGGAAGATGGGCTTTTCGCTGAGCGGCGGGGGCCGGGGCCAGTACAACGTGCCCGGCTCTTTCCGCAACGAGCAGACGACGTACGGGATTCAGGGCAACGACATTGCCGGCCGCCAGCTGCTGAGCCGCACCGTGCAGGCGGCCGACACGCGCCAGCAGAACGTGTTCGGGCGCTACTCCCTGGGCTGGGACTACGACATTAATAAGTACAACTTCCTCTCGGCCTCGGTGCAGCTAGGGCTGCGCAACGGCACCAGCTACCAGGATGACCTGGCCACGAACACTACCTTCTATATTTACCCCGTAGTGCCGTTTTACCCCGTTACGCCGGTTACCAGTTCCACAGAAAGTAGCAGCAGCCTGCGCGACGTGAAGGTGCTCGACAACTCCAATACGCTGGATGCTACCCTCAACTACACCCGCACTTTCGAGACGCCCCAGCGCGAGCTGAGCCTGCTGGCCCAGTACAGCCGCAACACCCGCACCAACAATTTCACCAACACCACCCAGGAGGGCCAGGGCGCCGGCGACTACCGCCGCAACCTCAACGACAGCTACAACGAGGAAGTAACCCTGCAGCTCGACTACCAGACGCCCCTGAGCAAAACCCAGCTGGTGGAGTTTGGGGCCAAGGACATCATGCGCCGGGTGAACAGCGACTACACCACCTTCCTGAACGGCCAGCGCCAGACCGGCACCACGCTTTCCAACGTCTTCGACTACAACCAGAACGTGGCGGCGGCGTACGCCTCTTACACCCTGGGCTTCCTCAAGAATTACACCCTGAAGGCCGGGGCCCGCTACGAGTACACCACTATCACGGCCGACTTCCGCACGGATAATGCTCCTTCCATTCCCTCGTACGGCGTGCTGGTGCCCAGCGTGAACGTCTCGCGGAAGCTGGCTAACGGCAACGTGCTCAAAGCGGCCTATAACCGCCGGATTCAGCGCCCTTCCCTGCAGTTCCTGAACCCCAACGAGCAGTCGGGCAACCCGCTGTTGTACACGGTAGGCAACCCCGAGCTGGAACCCGAGAAAACCAACAACTTCGAGCTGGGATACAACACCTTTATCAAGCAAACCTCGCTGAGCTTCAGTGTATTCGCCCGCAATACCGATGGCTCCATCCAGCCGGTGCGGACCCAGGACGGAGCCCGTATTCGTACGTCGTACGCTAACATCGGCACTGAAAACGCCTACGGCGGCAGCCTGAATGCCAACGTCAACATCCAGAACAAGCTCACGCTGGGCGGCGGGGCCGATGTGTACTACGCCACCCTCGATAACAACGTCTCGGATGTGCTGTACGCCGCCAGCAACCAGGGCTGGGTCGTCAGCGGCCGCCTGATGGGGGGCTACACCTTCACCAAGGGCTGGGGCATTCAGGCGTTCAGCTTCTACCGCGGCCGACAGGTGCAGCTCCAGGGCTACCAGGGCGGCTTCGGGGTGTATAGCGTGGGCCTGAAAAAGGATTTTGCCGACAAGAAAGGCAGCATTGGCTTCGGGGCCGATAACTTCTTCACGCCCACCAACAAAATCCGCAGCTCCATCAGCTCGCCCACTCTGGATCAGTACAGCGTGAACGTGCTGCGCCGCTCCGGTTTCCGCGTGAACTTCAGCTACCGCATCGGCAAGATGAGCATGGCCCAGCCCAAGCGACGCCGCTCCATCAGCAACGACGACCTGAAAGACGGGGGCAGCTCCGACGGCGGCAACGGCGCTGGTGCTACCCCCGCCCAGGGCCCCAGCGGCGGCCGGCCCTAACCGGTTCCGCAACAGAACGCAAAAGCCTCCGGCCATTCGGCTGGGGGTTTTTTTGTAGAAGCTCAGCGCAGAGTATCAAAACATCCGGCATTCAAACCTCTTTCTTAAGCATGAGTAATCAAGCCGAAATACCTACCCCCCTCGATGCCGCCCAGGTCACCCAACTGATTCGGGGGCGGCGCAGCATGCAGCCGGTGCTGTTTGAGCCGGGCTGCCCGGTGCCCGACGCGCTGGTGCGCGAGCTGCTGGAAAACGCTACCTGGGCCCCCACCCACAAGCGCACCGAGCCCTGGCACTTTGTGGTGTTTGCCGGCGCGGGCCGCCAGAAGCTCGCCGATTTTCAGGCCGAGCTGTACCGGACCACCGCGGGCGATAAGTTTCAGCCCGCCAAGCTGGAGAAGATGACCAATAATCCCCTGCTCAGCTCCCACGTTATTGCCATTGGCCTGAAGCGCAACCCCGAGGTGCCCGAAGTAGAGGAGGTAGCCGCCGTGGCCTGCGCCGTGCAAAACTGCACCTCTCGGCCGTAGCGCACGGGCTGGTGGGCTTCTGGAGCAGCGGCGGGGTTACCTACCTCCCGGAGGCCAGGCCCTTCTTCGGCCTCGGCCCCGAGGATCAATTGCTCGGCTTCTTCTACCTGGGCTACCCCAAGCCCAGCGCCCAAGCCCGCAGCACCCGCCGCCCTCTGGAGGAAAAAGTGACCTGGGTGCTGGCATAATTCCTACCCCTCCCGTTGCCATGAAGCGGCCCGCTGTATCCCGGCGGGCCGCTTTTGCGTTGGCAGGGTAGTACTCACTCTTTTCCCTATATAGTATGACAACTTTTTTCCTCTCGCCCTGGTCGGCCCGGCTGCTGAGCGTGCTGCGCATTGTTTCGGGGCTGTTGATGCTGTTCCACGGAAGTCAGAAGCTGTTCGGCTGGCCGCCCTCCGACCATGGCGGTGGCGGGGCCACCGGCCTGATGCTGGTGGCCGGGATTCTGGAATTTGGCGGCGGGCTATTGCTGCTGATTGGCCTGTTCACCCGGCCGGTGGCCTTTATTTTGTCGGGCCTGATGGCCGTGGCCTACTTTATGGCCCACGCGCCCCAGCATGCCTTGCCCATTATAAACCAAGGCGAATTGGCCGTGCTCTATTGCTTTGTGTACCTGTACCTGTCGGCGGCCGGCCCCGGCCCCTGGAGCCTGGATGCCGCCCGCAGCCGCAACGCGGGGCCGGTAGCGTAAGCAGGTGCCTACCCCCTCCTACCCAGTAAACCCAACGAGCCGCTGCAAACGAAGCCCAAGGAGCCATTTATTGGCACTCGAGTTTCGTTTGCAGCGGCTCGTTGTGCTACCCCTTCCGGGCTAGTCCACGATTTTCAGGCTGTCGGGCACAGGGCCGCGGGTAGCCTGCACCAGCTGGTTCTGAAGCTGGAAGTTTACCTGCTCGCAGTCGTCGAAGCGTTTCTGGGCCATTGCCAGCGCGGCTTCCGTGGTGCGCAGGCGCTGGTAAAGGAAAATAATCAGGCCCAGGGCAATAACCAGGGCTGCCAGGGGCAGGACTTTATTCATGAGACGGGAGATTCAAAACGAGAGCCGGAAGAAAACGATCCGGCCAATGCACAAAAATAAGGCATCCGGCCCAACCAAAAGGCCCCGCCGTAACCACGGCAGGGCCTTTTTCATACCTTCCTAAGCTCTAGATGGTGGTGTTCGGGTCGAACTGCTCCAGGTAGTCGGCCACGCGGCGCACGAACATGCCGCCCAGCGAGCCATCTACCACGCGGTGGTCGTAGGAGTGGGAGAGGAACATGAAGTGACGCACGCCAATCAAGTCGCCCTGGGGCGTTTCAATGACGGCGGGCTTCTTCTTGATGGCGCCCACGGCCATAATGGCCACCTGGGGCTGCATGATGATAGGCGTGCCCATCACGTTGCCGAAGGAACCCACGTTGGAAACCGTGTACGTGCCGCCTTCCAAGTCTTCGGGCTTCAGTTTGTTGGCGCGGGCCCGGTTGGCGAGGTCGTTCACGCGCTTGCTCAGGCCATTGAGGTTCAGCTGGTCGGCGTTGTGAATTACGGGCACGATGAGGTTGCCCGAGGGCAGGGCCACGGCCACCCCCACGTTGATGTCGCGCTTCTTGATGATGTAGTCGCCTTCCACCGATACGTTGATGTTCGGGAAATCCTGAATGGCGCGGGCAATGGCCTGGATGAAGATAGGCGTGAAGGTCAGGTTCTCGCCTTCGCGCTTCTTATAGGCATCCTTGTGCTTGTTGCGCCAGTTCACAATGTCGGTCACGTCGGCTTCCACGAAGGAGGTAACGTGGGGCGAAATCCGCTTGGAGTCCACCATGCGCTGGGCAATCATCTTGCGCATGCGGTCCATTTCCAGCAGTTCCTGGTTGCCGCTGATGGAGGGCACCGCTTTGGGTGCCGGAGCGGAAGCAGCCTGCTGGGCCGGTGCGGCGGCTGGCGTAGGAGCTTGGACCGTCGGGGCCGGGGTAGGGGCCGGCGCGGCTGACGCGGCCTGGGGCTGGGCAGCGGGGGCCGCCGCTGGCTGCGCCAGGGGCTTCTTGCCCGCGGCTACATAATCCAGAATATCTTTTTTCGTGACGCGGCCTTCGCTGCCAGTACCGGGCAGGTGTTCCAGGTCGGCCATGGAAATGCCTTCTTCGCGGGCAATGCTCAGCACGAGGGGCGAGTAAAAGCGGCCCGGCTGGGGCTGAGCCGCTGTAGCCTCGGCGGCCGAAGTTTGAGCGGCGGCCGGAACAAACGGAACCTCAGCAGCTACCTTTTCTGCGCCATTAGCGGAGGGCGCAGGCATGTCAGCGGCGGCCGCGGCGGGAGCGGCAGTAGCAGCGCTGGCGTCGGTTTCAATGATGGCAATGGGCGCACCCACCGCCACTACCTGGCCTTCCTGCACCAGAATTTCCTGCAGAACGCCGGCGTGGAGGGCCGGAACTTCGGTGTCCACTTTATCGGTGGCTACTTCCAGCACCGATTCATCCTGTTCAATGGAGTCGCCTACTTGTTTAAGCCATTTCAGGACGGTGCCTTCCATGATGGATTCGCCCATCTTGGGCATCGTCATTTCCACTCGTGCCATGCGGTTGGGGTAGTTAGGAAAAAAGGGGTGGGGTGGGTTTGGAGCCTCAAAGGTAAGTGAAGTTGCGAAAGGTGAAGTAGTGAAATGGCGAGTTGGTGGCCTATCTGCCCGGCGCTGCAGCAAAGCACCGGCAAACTCTGCCTTTCGCCTTCTCACTATTTCACCACTTCCTGGCGTAGCAGGTTCAGGGCCATGGTGGTCGTGTACTCCACATTCAGCTGGCGGCCGCGGTCAAAGCTGATCTGCCGCGTGACGGTCCGGTGAGCATCAGCATAGGCGAAACAGATGGTACCGACGGGCTTTTCGGGGGTACCGCCCTCGGGACCGGCAATGCCGCTGGTAGCCAGGGCTACATCTACCCCCAGCCGGCGGCGCAGCCCCTCGGCCATTTCCGCCACGGTGGCTTCGCTCACGGCGCCGTGGGTGGCCAGGGTTTCTGGCTTCACATCCAGCTCGCGCACCTTTATATCGTTAGAGTACGCAATGACGCTGCCCTGGAAGTAGCGCGAGCTGCCAGGCACGCTGGTAAGGCGGTGGGCCAGCAGGCCGCCCGTGCAGCTCTCGGCAGTGCCTACGGTGAGGCCGCGCTGCAACAGCAGCTGTCCCACGGCTTCTTCCAGCTTTATTTCGCCTTCGGCAAAAATATGCTCACCCAACAGCTCTTGCAGGCTGGGCAGCAAGGCTTCCATGCGGGCGCGCAGGTTTGGCTGGCCGTCGTCGTGGCCGGTCAGGCGCAGGCGCACCCCACCGAGGTAGGGTAGGTAGGCTAGCTTGACGTTGGGGGGTAGGGCGGCTTCCCAGGCTTCAATCTGCTGGGCCAGAAACGACTCGCCCAGGCCAATGGTCTGCACCACTACGTGCTCGATGGGGGGTGTCCGGAAGTGTTGCTGCAGACGCGGCAGCACCTCGTGGGTCATCAGGTATTTCATTTCGTGCGGCACGCCCGGCATGCTCACGAACACGGTTTGCTGGCTTTCAAACCACATACCCGGTGCCGTGCCCACCGCATTAAACAGCACCTGACAATTGGCGGGCACCAGGGCCTGTTGGCGGTTTACGTCCAGCATGGGGCGGTTGAAGCGCCGAAAAATGCCTTCCACGTGCTCCAAAGTAGCGTGGTGCAGCACCAGCTCCGCCCCGAAATAGCGGGCCAGCACGTGCTTGGTCAGGTCGTCTTTGGTGGGGCCCAACCCGCCGGTCATGAGCACCACCTGGGCGCGCTGCCGGGCCAGGTCCAGGGCCGCCACTATTTCGTCGGCGCGGTCCGAAACGCTGGTGATCTGGCGAACCCGCAGACCCAGCTTAGCCAGTTCCTGGCCCATAAAGGCCGAATTCGTGTCGATGACCTGCCCGTAGAGCAGCTCATCGCCAATAGTCATGATTTCAACGTCGGGGAGGGAGGGCATAGCGGAGGAGGTTAGGAGGAGTGCCGGATTTGGCGCAATATTGGCAACCCGTCGGCTAACAACGCCACAACAGCCGTTGGGTTTACCTTTTTCGTCTTATGCCTCCCCTCCGCACCCTGGCCCTCGGCCTCACGCTTACGCTGGCCAGCGCCCAACTGGCCGCCGCCCAATCCAAAACCACCCCGAAAAAGACCACTACGGTTAGCAAAAAGCCTACAACCGCCAAAAAGGCTACCCCCAACGCCAGCGCTGCCAAACCGGCTGCTACCCCCACTACCCCGGTGAAAGTCCCGCTCACGGCCGACGAAGCCAGCAGCGGCCTGCGCGAAGCCCTGAGCCAGGGCGTAACCCGCGCCGTGGCGCAGGGTAGCGCCCCCGACGGCTTTACTGCCAACGCGGATATCCGCATCCCGTTCCCGCCCGAAGCGGAAATAGTTGCTCTTACGCTGCGCAAGCTGAAAGCCGGAGCCCTGGTCGATAATTTTGAGGTAGCCCTGAACCGCGCCGCCGAAACTGCCTCGGCCCAGGCGAAGCCCATCTTCCTGAACGCGGTGCAGAACCTGACCCTGCAGGACGCCCTCACGCTGGCTACCAGCCGGGAAAGTGATGCGGCTACCACATTGCTCTACGAGAAAACCGCCGCCGACCTGCGCACTGCCTTCCAGCCTACCGTGCAACAGTCGCTGGACCAGACGGGCGCTACCCGCCTCTACGCCGAAATGGTAGCCCGCTACAACAAAATTCCGCTGGTAACCAAGCTTAGTCCGCAGCTAGCACCCTATGCTACGGAGAAAACCGTGGATGGCCTCTTTGCCCTGATAGCCGCTGAGGAAGGCCGTATCCGCCAAAACCCCGCTGGCCAAGGCAGCGCCCTGCTCAAGCGCGTGTTTGGGAAATAGGTGAGGAGGTAACTGGTGACAGGTGACAAGTGGCAGGTTAGCTATTCACCTCGGTCCGATGGGCTCCGCCTGCACCAGCTACGCCAAAAAAACGACCCCACTTACCCTCCTGAAATGCGTTAAACCCTGGCCTGGCGTTGGCAACGTCAGCCGCTCAGAGCCAATAAGCTTACCTGTCACCAGTTACCTCCTCACCTCGTTTCCCTCCTTACCCAAAATCAAACCTGGTCTGGTTTGTGCCTTGTGCTTGAGCAGCATTTGTACTGCTTTTCTTACTGCTATGAACTACCGCCGTTTCCTTGTGTTGCCCGTGGCCCTGTTGGGGTTGAGCGTGGCTGCTTCGGCCCAGATTAAGTTGCCTAAGCTCGGCGACATTCTCAAAACAACCATTCCGGCCCCCCCAACCACCAAGGCCGGGAGTACGGGCAACATCACCCAGGACGAGGCTGCCCGGGGCCTCAAGGAGGCCCTTACCCAAGGCATCAGCAAAGGTGCCGACCAAGCCTCGAAGCCAGATGGCTTCTACCTGAACAAACTGATTCGGATTCCTTTCCCGCCTGATGCGCAGCGCGTGGCTACTACCCTGCGCTCCATTGGTCTGGGCAGCCAGGTTGACCGGTTTGAGCTGACTCTGAATCGGGGCGCCGAGGAAGCCGCGAAAAGCGCCAAGCCTATTTTTCTCACGGCCATTAAAAGCCTCACGTTTAAGGACGTGTGGGGGATTCTGACGGGGGAGAAGAACGCCGCCACCAACTACCTCAAGCGCACGACCACCGAGCAGCTCACGGTAGCCTTCCGGCCCATCGTGCAGAAGAGCCTCGACCAGGTTGGGGCCACCCGCTACTACACCGACCTGACCACCCGCTACAACCGCATTCCGCTGGTGAAGCCCGTGCAGACGGACCTGAACCAGTATGCCACCGGCAAGGCCATCGACGGCCTGTTTACCCTCATTGCCCAGGAGGAAGCCAACATCCGCGAAAACCCCGTGGCCCGGACCACCGATTTGCTGAAACGCGTGTTCGGCAAAAAGCAGAGCTGATGCAGGGGCGGGCAGATAACTTGCCGCCGCTGGCTTTAACGGGAAAGGCCCACGTTCCATAACGGAGCGCGGGCCTTTCCTGTTAAACCTAGTGGGCCTGAGCAGAAATCAGAGCCTTGGCCTACTAAAAATCATCATCGTCGTAGCCGGAGTTGCGGCGGCCGCTGCCGGTGCGGTGGCTGCCGTAGCCGCTGTCGTCGTCGTCATCATCGTCGCTGAAGTCGTCGTCATCATCGAGGCTGCCGAAGCCGCGGCTGCCGTCGGGGTCTTCGGCGGCTTCAGCGGTAGCAAACTCGTCTTCGGTCATACTGGCCAGGTCCAGGGCCTCATCGTGCGAGGAGCCGGTGTCGCGCCACATCAGGTAGTCGGCGTACTTGGCGGAGAGTTGGTCTTCGGAACTGCCGCGAGTTTTGCTGCCGCCGGTTTTGGCGAAGCTATCCATCTCGTCGTCATCGTCGAAGAGGTCGTCGTCGAGGTCGTCGTATTGTCTCATGGCCTTGCTAGGGGCGGTAAGGGTGAAAAGTGTCGAGTGAAAGGTGCCGCAGCATTTCGAATGCGAAGATACGAGCCGGAAGGTTTGGAAGGTTGCGGTGGCGCTGCACCCTGCGGCCTCAAAAGAGCTTTTAGCCGCTGGCTCAGGCACTTTCCGGGGGTAGCATTTTTGAAAATACCCTGAGCTGCCGGGTTTCAATGGGCGCTACGCCCTCGTACGCGACACTGCCGTTACCTGGCTGCTTTCGCCCCGAAATCAGTTATCAGCAGCTGCTCCTGGCAGAAGTCGTATTCCTCTGGTACGTTGCTGGAAACCAGTACGGTGCGTCCTTTCAGGGTAGCGCGAGCATGTTCCAGATACCACTCCACGCCGGTGCGGTCCAGGTTGGTGGTGGGCTCGTCGAGCAGGAGCAGGGGGGTATCGGCGTACAGGGCCAGGGCCAGCTTCAGGCGCTGCTTCATGCCGGAAGAGAAATCCCGCACCAGCTTGTGGCGCGATTTCTCCAGATACATGATGCTGATAAGCTGCGCCGCCGTCAGGCCCGGCCGCAGAGGCTTGAAGCGGGTATGAAACTGAATCTGCTCCGTTAGGGTCAGTTCCTCAATCAGCTCCAGGTAGGGCGCCGCGTAGGCCAGCAGGGGCGGTACGTCTTCCACGGCCGTAGCGCGGCCGGCGTGCTCGTAGCTGAGCGTGCCGGTAGTGGGCAGGAGCTGCCCCGACAAAGTGTTGAGCAGCGTGCTTTTGCCCGCGCCGTTGGGGCCCAGAATAGCGGTGGCCGTGCCCGGCCGGAAGGTGTGGGTCAGGTCCCGGAAAATCCATTCCCGGGCAAAGCGCTTGCCCAGCCCGGTGGCGGTAATCTGCATATCGTGGCGCTAAGAAAGAAGAGCTTAGAACCCAGACCATGTTCTGCTAACGTACGCGCGTCAGAACATTCTCCGGGCCCTAAGCTCTTGGGTTGCGGTTCCGAAATCTACTCGCCGTTGCCGTTGCCGTTACGGCCGTAGCCCTTAATGACGCCACGGCCCGAGTTACGGATGAAGTTTACTACCTCGTCGCGCTCGGGCGAAGGAGCCAGTTCCAGCTCAATCTGGTCGAGGGCGGCGTTGTTGTTCAGGCCGCTCATGAACAGCAGGCGGTAGAGCTGCTGAATCTCGGAAATCTTCTGGTCGGAGAAGCCGCGGCGGCGCAGCCCAATGCTGTTGATGCCCGCGTAGCTAAGCGGCTCGCGGCCGGCCTTCACGAAGGGCGGCACATCCTTCCGGATCAGGGAGCCCCCGGAAATCATGGCGTGGGCCCCGATGCGCACAAATTGGTGAATGGCCGAAGACCCGCCCACAATGGCGTAGTCACCCACCTCTACGTGACCCGCCACCTGCACCGTGTTGGCCAGAATGCAGTTGTCGCCAATCACGCAGTCGTGGGCAATGTGCACGTAGGCCATCAGCAGGCAGTTGCTGCCCACTACGGTTTTGAGCTTGTCCACGGTGCCGCGGTTCACTGTCACGCACTCGCGCACTACCGTATTATCCCCGATGTGCACGGTGGTTTTCTCGCCGGCAAACTTGAGGTCCTGGGGTTGGGCGGCAATAACGGCGCCGGGAAAAATCTTGCAGTTTTTGCCGATACGGGCCCCCGCCATGATGGTCACGTTGGGCCCAATCCAGGTGCCTTCCCCGATTTCCACGTCCTTGTCGATGGTCGTGAACGGCTCCACTACCACGTTCTGGGCGATTTTGGCTTCGGGGTGAATATAGGCGAGCGGCTGGTTCATTCGTTGGGTAATTAGTAATTAAGAATTAATAATTAAGAAATGCCTCAATGACCCGGGAAGCGGATGTCGTATGAGAATTATACATTCTTAATTATTAATTACTAATTGAAAATCAGGCGTTCTTCCGGACGATGCTGGCCGACATTTCGGCTTCCATCACCACTTTCCCGTTCACGTAGGCTTTCCCGCTCATTTTGGCAATACCGCGCTTGATGGGGGCCGTCAGGTCGCACTTGAAGATGATGGTGTCGCCGGGTTTCACCATGCGGCGGAAGCGGCAATTCTCGATACCCAGAAAATAGGTCCAGTAGTTTTCGGGGTCCGGCACGGTGTTCAGTACCAGAATGCCCCCGGTCTGGGCCATGGCCTCAATCTGCAGTACGCCGGGCATCACGGGGTTACCGGGGAAGTGACCAGGAAAGAAGGGTTCGTTCATCGTAACGTTCTTCACCCCGGTTACCGTGTTGGCATCCAGGTGAATAATTTTATCGATGAGCAGGAAGGGGTAGCGGTGGGGCAGGATGGCGCTGATTTTGTTGATGTCCATCACCGGCTCGCGCGTAGGGTCGTAGGTGGGCACGGCGCTGGTGTGGGCCTCCATCATCTTTTTCTTGATGCGCTTGGCAAAGGCCACGTTGGCCGCGTGCCCCGGGCGGGCGGCCAGAATCTGGCCTTTCAGCGGGCGGCCCACCAGGGCCAGGTCGCCTACCAAATCGAGGAGCTTGTGGCGGGCCGGCTCGTTTTTGTAGCGCAGGTCCACGTTGTTGAGAATGCCTTCCTTTTTCACGGCCACTTTGGGCTTGCCCAGCATGGTCGCTAGCTCGTCCAGCTCCTCGTCGCTTACCACCCGGTCAACCACCACAATGGCGTTGCTCAAATCGCCGCCCTTGATGAGGTTGGATTTGTAGAGTGCCTCCAGCTCGTGCAGAAAGCAGAACGTGCGCGACGAGGCAATTTCGGAGGTGAACTGGTCGATGTGGGTCAGGGAAGCGTGTTGCGAGCCCAGCACCGGCGAGTTGTAATCGACCATTACCGTGAGGCGGTAGTTGTTCAGGGGCAGGGCCGCCAGCTCCACAGCCCGGCCGTTGTCCACGTAGCGGATTTCGTCGGGAATCTCGAAGTAATTGCGCAGGGCGTTCTGCTCTTCCAGGCCCACTTCCTGCAGGGGCTTGATGAACTCGAAGCTGGAACCGTCCATGATGGGCGGCTCGGGCCCGTCCAGCTGAATCAGCACATTATCAATCTGCAGGCCTACCAGGGCGGCCAGCGTGTGCTCCACGGTGTTCACGCGGGCGCCGTTCTGCTCGATGGTCGTGCCGCGCGAGAGGTCCACCACGTTGTCCACGTCGGCATCCACGAGGGGCTGGCCGGGCAAATCGATGCGCTGAAACTTATAGCCGTGGTTGATGGGGGCGGGGCAGAACGTCATGGTGGCCTGCACGCCGGTATGAAGGCCAATGCCACTCACGGTGACGGGGGCCTTGATGGTATGTTGCTTGTCGTTCATTTTCTGAGTTGTCAGTTGTCAGTTGCCAGTTGTCAGGAAGCAGGCCATCAGAAAACAGAACGGACCCGGCAACTGGCAATTGGCAACTGACAACTCAATAGACTGCAAAGCTAGGGCTTTTCCGGTTCGGTGCGGCTGCGTTCCAGAAGGGTGAGGCGGCGCTCCAGGTCGGGCAGATGGCGGAACACGGCATTGGCGCGCAGACTGTCGCGCAGGTTGAAAGCGGGGGAGCCCTGCAGCAGCACGCCTTCCTGCTTAATGGATTTTCCTACCCCCGACTGGGCCGTAACCGTGGTGCGGTTGGCAAGGGTGAGGTGCCCGGCCAGCCCCGTTTGGCCGGCCAACACACAGAAGTCGCCGATTTTGGTGGAGCCCGACACGCCCGACTGGGAAGCAATAACCGTGTGGCGGCCTACCTCCACGTTGTGGGCAATCTGCACCAGGTTGTCGATTTTGGCGCCCTCCCGGATGATGGTCGAGCCCATGGTGGCGCAGTCGATGGTGGCGTTGGCCCCAATGCTCACGTTGTCTTCCAGCACCACGTTGCCAATCTGCGGAATAGTGCGGTAGGAGCCGTCGGGCTGGGGCGCGAAGCCGAAGCCATCGGAGCCGAGTACAGCGCCCGCATGAATGGTGCAGCGTGCCCCGATAACGGTTTCGGCGTACACCTTGGCCCCAGCGTAAAGGATAGTGCCATCCCCGATTTTGCACCGGTCGCCGATGAAAACGTGCGGAAAAATCACCACGTCGCGCCCGATTTCGCAGTTCTCCCCAATATAGGAGAAGGCGCCACGGTAATGGTTTTCGCCGATGCGGGAGCTGGCGGCCAGGTAGGCGGGCTCTTCTACGCCGCGCTTGCCGGTGCGGGTAGCTTGCTGGTAGAACTCAAGCAGGGTGGTAAAGCTGGTGTAGGGGTCCTCCACCCGGATGAGGGCGGCCGTAACAGGCTGCCGCAGCTCCAGGGCCCGACTCACGATAACCGCCGATGCCCCCGTACTATAGAGGTAAGGCTCGTACTTCGGGTTCGAGAGAAAGGAGAGGGCGCCGGCCTGGGCTTCTTCAATTTTGGCCAAGCGGTTAATTGGCTGCGTGGCGTCTCCTTCCACGGTTCCGCGCAGTACTTCTGCTATCTGACCTACGGTAAATTCCATCGGGCAAAAGTAGAGAAATATCTATTTCCCGGCGCGGGGTGCCGCTGCCGGGGGCTGGGGCGGGCGCGCGGCCGGGTGCTCAGCGCTCTGGTAGATAGTGGCACCCTCATCAGAATAAACGGGGCGGTAAGTCGGTGGGGAACACCAGGGCGGCCCTACCGTTTGCCCGCGCACCAGCACCACGTAATCAAAGCGGGTACCCGGCGCCGAAGCGGCTTCGAATACGTGCAGGGGGTAGCCCGTGGTTAGGGCGTAGTGGTGGAAGTAGAGCTTATGAAATGGGGCCGCGAAGTACACCCGGTGCGGTTGCTGCCGCCGCAGCCAGGCGTAGGAGCCCTCCAGCTGCCGGGCCATGTTCTGGGCTGAGCGCACGGCGTAGCGAAAGTGGGCAGCCTGGTAAGTGCCATACAAACAAAGTATTACCCCTATACTGGCCAGGCCCAGCCGGGGCGGTACGCGCAGCCGCCGCAGCAGCCACTCGCCCAGTACGGCTACCCCCACAAAAAAGAAAAACGCCGCGTACAGTAGCACCCGGGCCGGGCTGTACACCCGCTGCATGGGCATGAACACGAAGGGCAGCAGCACCAGTAGCAGGGCCGGCAGGGCCACCCGGCGCCAGGGGCGGGGCAGGGCCGGCAGCACCGCCAGCGCCGCTACCAGCAGCCCCACGAACCCCGGGGCACTCAGCTGCTCATGCCCAAATAGCTCCCGGGCGGGCTTCAACAGGTACAGCGCGTAGGAGCGCCAGAAATCCGTGAGGCTTTGGGGGGCGATGTAGCTGTTGGCCGCCAAAGCCCGCAGCCCCGAGACGCTGATAACCGGTGCATAGGCCACCAGCGCCCCGGCGCCCACCAGCGCACTGGCCCCCAGCAGAGAAGCCAGCCCGGCCATATCACGGCGCCGCAGAAACACCAGGCCCGCCCAGACTCCGAGCGAAACCAGGGGGTAGGCGTACGTAGGAATAGTATAGAGCCCCAGGATGCCCGCTACCACAAACCCGGCCCAGCCCAACTGCCGCCAGCGGGTGGAGTGCACAACAGCCAGGGCCGCGAAAAACTGCGCTATTGCCAGCGCAATCAGCAGGAAGTAGCCCCGGCCCGCCATGGCGTAGTACAAACTCAGGGGCGAAAGGCTGAACAACCCTACTGCCAGCGTGGCAACCCGGAAAGTAGTAACGCGCACCAGCAGGGCGTAAGCCAGCACGGTACCCACCAGGCTGATGAGCAAGGTAGGCAGCCGCAGAATCAGCATGTCGTGAGCAGTAAACCTGCTTACTGCCCAGCAGCTAAGGCTAAACAGCACATGGTTATTCGGGATGGGGTAGAAGCTGGTAATAGCCACCGGGCCTCCACTCACAAAGTAGTCGTAGGTGGCTACCTCATCGGTACTGAGCGGATACACCCGGGCGTAGTACAGGCGCAGGGCCAGCACCCCGAGCAGCAGCAGACCCGCCAGTAGTTTTTCGGCTTTGGAAGCCTGCTCCACGGTGTGGGCTGTGCTAGCGGAGGCGTGCCGAAACTGCCGCCCCAGCTCCCGCATTTCCGGCTGGAAACGCCCGCTTCGAACCAGGTACGCCACCGTTGCGAAGGCGCCCAGCGCTACCCCCCACAACCCCCAGCGCAGCGCGGCGTAGCGGCCCGGTGTAACCGGCAGCACAAACTCCGGCATGTCGTTGCGCGCATAGATGGCCTGGCGCAACGCGTGCAGATCGGGGATGGAAACCCAGCTGTAGAGTACCGCCAGACTACCGCTTAGCACCAGGAAAAACAGCGCCAGCAGGCCCAGGGGCAACTCTGAAAATAAACGGCGAAGCAGAGCGCGCATGCCGGCTTACAGGATTTCCTTGGGGTAGCAGATATAATGCTTCTCCACGCGCTGGCTGATAGCGCGAATATTGGGCAGGTCCGACGCCTCCGCTACGTTGACCACCCGGCCCCGTTTGGTGAGCACATCAATGGGGTCCTCGCCGCCAATATCGTAGGCGTTGTTACTGATGCGGCCGGTGAGCATGAGTTGGGCGGCGTCCTCGTGCGAAAGCTGGAAGTGCTCAGCAATCAGCTCCACAATGCCCAGCTGGAAATCTTCATCGAAGGGCTCGGTCTGGAGAGTGATTTTGAACAGGTGCCGGTCCAGCAGGCTTTGGGCCAGGTAGTTGAGCACTTTGTCGGGGTGGTCGGCCCAGAGCTTCACGGCGCCCCACACGTCGGTGTCGTCCAGGCGGGTGAAGCGGCGCAGAATCTCGTCGTCCTGCTCAAACTCCTGCTGAGTTACGCTGCGCGAGAGAAAGAACTGCAGGTTGGGCGAGGCCGGCACGTCCACGCCCTTGCGCACCAGCGCGCGGGCGTGCTGCATAATCCGGATAACCATCTGCTCGGCGCTCGTCACGGTTTTGTGCAGATACACCTGCCAGTACATCAGCCGGCGGCTCACCAGAAAATTCTCGATGCTGTACACTGCCTTTTCTTCCAGCACCAGCCGCTCATCTACCACCGTCAGCATCTTGATAAGGCGGTCGGCGCCGGGGCGGCCTTCCTGCACGCCGGTGTAAAACGAGTCGCGGTTGAGGTAGTCCAGGCGGTCCATGTCGAGCTGGGAGCTCACCAGCTGGTGAAAGAACGGCCGCGAGTACGTGCCCTCGAAAATCTGAATGGCTAAATCCAGCGCGCCGTTAAACTGAGCGTTGAGCTTGCGCATCAGGTGCAGGCTCAGCTCCTCGTGGTGTACTTTATGGAAGATGCTGTGCTCCAGGGCGTGGGAGAGCGGGCCGTGGCCTACGTCGTGCAGCAGAATGGCCGCCATAGCCGCCTCGCCTTCCTTAGCCGAAATCTTAATACCCTTGTCCTTGAGCGTGCGCAGGGCCAGGGTCATGAGGTGCATGGCGCCCAGGGCGTGGTGAAAGCGCGTGTGCAGGGCCCCGGGGTACACGAAACTGGTGAGGCCCAGCTGCTGAATCCGGCGCAGGCGCTGGAAATACGTGTGCTCAATCAGGTCAAACAGCAACTCCGTCGGGATGGTCACGAAGCCATACACCGGGTCGTTGAAGATCTTTTTCTTATTCAAGGGACTTGAGAATTACAAGGGGTTGGCGCATACCGCAGGGGTAGGGCACGGCAAAGGAAGCAGTAGTAGCGCAGACTACAGTAAAAACACCCCGATTAACGGAAGTGACCCAGCAAAACCAACACCCTAATTTCACCGGGAATTTACCTTGCGCAATATTTTTTGCCGCTATTTGGTTACTCTCTTACGTATGTAAGGCGGCAACGCGCTTGCTCGACAATAAAAAACAAACCTCTTGGTGGTCGTAGGCTGCAAGTAAGTCCTTGATCATCAACGTCCCCAAGACCCCAACTCATGCAATACTCCATTCTCTGGGCCGATGACGAAATCGACCTCCTGAAACCCCACATTCTCTTCCTTAAAGAAAAAGGCTACGACGTGACCGGCGTAAACTCCGGGGCCGATGCCATTGAGGAAATTCAGGAGAAGACCTACGACATCGTGTTCTTGGATGAAAATATGCCCGGCCTGACGGGCCTCGAAACCCTCACCGAAATCAAGGCCGTGCGCCCCACCGTGCCCGTGGTCATGATTACCAAGAGCGAGGAGGAGCACATCATGGAATCGGCCATCGGGGCCAAAATTGCCGACTACCTCATCAAGCCGGTAAACCCCAACCAGATTCTGCTGTCGGTGAAAAAGGTGCTCGACAACAAGCGCCTGGTGAGCGAGGCCACCAACAGCGGCTACCAGCGCGACTTCCGCCAGCTGGGCATGCAGCTCTCCGACCGCCTCAGCCCTTCGGAGTGGGCTGATGTGTACAAGAAGCTGGTGTACTGGGAGCTGGAAATCAACGAGACGGAGGGCAAGAGCATGGCCGACGTCTTTAACATGCAGAAGGACGAGGCCAACACCTATTTCGGCCGCTTTATCACGGAAAACTACGAGGACTGGGTGAACGGCGACGACGAGGACGCCCCGCTCATGTCGCACCAGCTGTTCAAGGAGCGGGTGTTCCCGATGCTGAAGGATACCGGCGACACGCCCGTGTACTTCGTGCTCATCGACAACCTGCGCTACGACCAGTGGAAGGTGCTGGAGCCCATCATTGCCGACCTGTTCACGGTGGATTCCGAGGAAACCTACTACAGCATTCTGCCCACTACCACCGCTTACGCCCGCAACGCCATCTTCTCGGGCATGATGCCCGGCGAAATCCAGAAGAAGTACCCCAACCTGTGGGTGTGGGACGACGACGATGAGGGCAAAAACATGCACGAGGCCGAGTTTATGGAAATCATGTTCCAGAAGGCCGGCCAGAAGCACAAGTACAGCTACAACAAGGTAACCAACCTGCAGGCCGGCAAAGACTTGCTGGGCAAAATGGCCAACCTGCACAACAACTACAAGCTCAACGTCATCGTCTACAATTTCGTGGACATGCTCAGCCACGCCCGCACCGATATGGCCATGATCCGGGAGCTGGCTGCCGATGAGTCGGCGTACCGCAGCATTACCCGCTCGTGGTTTCTGCACTCGCCCCTGTACGAGATGCTGCAGACCATTTCGGAGAAGAAGGGCAAGCTCATCATCACCACCGACCACGGCACCATTCGGGTAAAGCGCCCCTACAAGATTGTGGGCGACCGGAACACCAACACCAACCTACGCTACAAGCACGGCAAAAACCTGGGCTTCGACGACAGCAAGGACGTGTACACGGTGCGCAAGCCGGAGCGCATTTTCCTACCCCGCGAAAACGTCAGCACCGCCTACGTCTTCACCGTCGGCGACTACTTTTTCGCCTACCCCAACAACTACAACTACTACGTGAATTACTACAAGGACACGTTCCAGCACGGCGGCATCTCGCTGGAGGAATGCATCATTCCCTACGTCGTGCTCAGCCCGAAGGGGTAGGTAGTCATGATGTACCAATAGTAGAAAAGCGGCGAAGCATATGCTTCGCCGCTTTTTTTAATGATTGCTTCACTAATTTTACATCCAGATATTAATTCTTTAGCCCTGAGTAAGATGGAAGGTAAAGAAGTTACAGAAACAACATCTGTGTTGCTTAACAAACAATATAAAAAATCAGTCAGGGTAGTAATTATTAGTAGCGTACTTCTCGGGGTTATTTTAGTATACAAGCTCTTTCGGTTATTTAATGATCCTACGCTTGATGTTGCGTTAAGAACACCTGTTTATCTTTTGTTTTTTCCGCTGATGTTTGCCTTGTACATAGCTCTGCCTCTGAGAAATATTCTTCTGGTGAGGAAGCTGATTGATGCAGTAGTGGTAAATGAAGCAGGCTACCAAGTTAGAAAGCTAATTTCAGGCGATGAAATTATATTACTTAAACCTTCAGTAGATAAAAGGGTGATAAAGTGTTACGGTAAACATTATGAAGTTGAGGAATACGCTGATGTCGAGAATGGCATCAGGGTCCTGTTCCCGTTGATATAGTATTTCAAAAAAGGCCACCCATCCAGGCGGCCTTTTTATTTAATAAAGTGCCTTGTTCAAAAAAACTCATGCCTTGCTGCAATTAGAGGAAGGGCTGAGTCAGCATAGCCTAGCGACAGGATACGGCTACTGGTTCAACTCGTACAACACGGCGGTGTGGGGGTACTTGTTGTAGGGCTTGCTGTGGTACTCATCCACCTTCCGGCCTACTTGGTTGAACAGGTTCTGCACCTCGGTGGTGGCGTAGAAATACTGGGTGTGGTACCAGGCGGGCCGCCCCACGTACTCGCCAATGGCGTTGCGGTTCAGGTAATCGAACACAAACCAGAGCCGCTTTTTGCCCCGAATGGCGGCAAGTTCGGGCTGGAGCCTGCGCAGAAAGTCGGCGGGGTCCTGGGAAACGTTTTTCAGGTTGCGGCCCTGAATGGCGTCGTAGCGCAGGGGGTAGGCTTCCTTGTAGTACTGGTAGGCGTGGGTCATGTTCCAGAACACGTACACTACGTCGCCGGGCTGGTAGTGCTGGTTGATGTAGAGCAGGGGCCCGCGGTTATCCTCGTAGTTCATGAACAGGTCGCGGTTGGTCAGCTGCCGGCCCGTATTGATGCACACCGGCAGGGCCAGCAGCACCAGCACCCCGTAGAACACCGGCCGGTGCCGGGCTAGCAACTCCCGCAGCCCATCCACGCCCGCCCCCAGAAACAGCAGCAGGGCCGGGGCCAGAAACAGCACGAAGCGGCTGTAAAACGGATACATGCGCAGGGCCGAAACCAGCAAGGCAAACAGCAGCGGCAGCAGCAGGCAAAAAAACAGGGTGCGCCGCCGGAACAGCAGGCCCATGCCGCCCAGGATCAGGCTTGCCGGCAACCAGCCCAGCTTGAACAGGTAGCGCCAGCTGGTAGCCTGCCACTGGGCCAGGTCGCCGTCGAGGATGAGCAGCACCCCCAGCGGATGCACGAGCAGGTTGTAGGGCCGCTGCCCGTACCAGAGCACGTCGGCAGCCGAGGTAGGGGGTAGGGGCATGAAGCCCTGGTACACCTTGTCGAAGAAATCAATCAGCCACCCCGACTGCGGGTACTTGCTGATGATGAAGTAGTACTGCACCGCAAAACTCACCAGCCACAGCGAAAACGGAATCAGGTACAGCAGAAACTTGCGCCAGCGCGTGGTCAGCACCCAGCGGGCACTAACGGCAATGGCCATGCTGGCCAGCACGAAAATGGCCGAAAAGGAAAACCAGAGCGCCACGGCCCCCAGCACCCCCCACGTAACCAGCGAAGCCACGTCGGGGCGGCCCTGGTACCGGATGTACAGCCACAGGGCCAGGGTAGCCACAAACAGCTCGGTGCTGTACTGCTTGGCCTCCACCGAGTGGTACACGCAGGCCGGCGACAAAGCCAGCACGCCCACGGCCACCAGCGCCCCCCAGCTGCTGAGGTAGTGGCGGGCCACCGCCGCAAAGGTCACCAATGAGCCGATGCCGCACAGCAGCGGAAACAGCCGCAGGGCCATTTCCTTCTTGCCGAATAGCAGCACGCACAGGCGCGAAACCCACAGGTAGCCAATGGGCGCCTTCTGCTCGTACTCGAAGGGCTGGGTGGCCAGGTCCCAGAAGCCCATTTTAATGGTATTAACGTTAAGGTATATCTCGTCTATGAAGAAGGAGCGGTTATCCAGAAAGTGAAACAACCGCACACCTACCCCCAGGGCCAGTAGCAAACCCAGAAACAAGCGCGCAGCGTTAGGCTGGGTGGCCGGGCGCGGGCGCAGCACCGAAGCGCCGGTCTGCCACGCGGGCAGAGTGGGAGAGGTGGTCGACTTGAAGTAGGCCAGCATACAGGGAGTAGATGAAACGCCGATAAGAAGGAGGCCTCCGGCCTAGTGGTTAAGCTGGAAATGGTCTTCCAGCAACGAGTGCAACCCCGGGATGTCAACGAACATCAGGGCCGTGAGCATCAGGCAGAACAGCACCACGTAGAGCATAAACCACTTGCGGGTGTATAGCTTTTCGGAGCCTTGTACCGGAGAATCCTTCAGCAGGCCAATACGCAGATACCAGGAAAACAGCAGGGCGAAAAACGGGAAGCTGATTAGCAACTCTACCCGGTTCTTAATCAGGAAGATGCCCAGGAAAAAAGCCGAGGTAAGGGCATAAAAAAACATGGAGATGAGCAGGCTGTGCTCGGTGTAGAACTTGAAGGAGCGGCGGTACAGCCCGGCCCGCTCCGGGTCCCCGATGAGGCGGTACTCGGCAAAGCGCTTGGTCGCCATGAGGTAGGCGCCCCCCATCCAGTAGGCAATAATGATGCTGGTGGGCGGGAAGCTGTTGAACAGCTGCGCGCTATCCATGGTGGCAATGCTCAGGGCCGGGGCAATGGTAAACCAGCCGAGGGCAAACCGGATGGGGTTGTTCACCGATTCCGACAGCACATCGATGTAGGGCCGCTCCTTCGTGCGGAAAGGGCGCACGTTGTACAGCACGCCCATAAACAGCAGAAATGCCGACACGCACAAAAACTGTACGCTGATGGAGTAGCCGATAGCAAGGCCCACGGCCGCCAGCCCAAACCACTCGGAGTACACCAGCACCGGATTCACGACCCGCACTACCGAGGTACGCTTTTTCTTCAGCGGATGAAACTTGTCAAATTCAGCATCCAGGTACTCGTTGATAACATAGTTGGCCGAGGCCACCAGGCAGGTGCTCACTACCCCCAGCAGCATGTTCAGCACCAGGGCCGCATCAAGGGGGGTACCGTACACGATGAGAGCAAACAACATCCCGGGCACCATAAACACGTTTTTGGCCCAGTTATCGGGGCGGGCAATAGCCACGTAGTCCTTAAGCTTGGCGGGTAACAATACCAGCGGCTGCTCCGTGCTGTCGGACTCAAGCTGAATGGATGTCTGATTCATAGCGGGCAGGTGTTGGGGTTGTAGAAAGGTGATGCGTTAGTTTATCGTAGAAGGTGAAAGCAGGGAAAGGCTGTTTATCTACAATGAGGTAGGGCATGGCGGCGGCCTCAGCGCAGGCGCCGTCCAGCTCCGGCCGGTCGCCGATGAACAGGCATTGCTGCGGAAGCAGCCCCAGCTGCCGGGTGATGTGAAGCAAGCCCTGGGGGTTGGGCTTCAGACGGTTAACCGTTTTGTCCGTTGAGCTGATGATGATGTCAGCCGCCAGCCCCAGGGCCGCAAGCTTTTCCTGGGCGGGGTAGTCGGAGTAGATGCCAATGGTGATGCCCCGCGCCCGTAGCGCCGCGAAAAACTCGGCCACGCCGGGGTAGCGGCAAGGCAGCAGAAACTGGTTGGGATGCTGAAACATCCAGCGCTGCACCACCTCCCGCACCTGCTCCGCGGGGTAGCGCCGGTTTTGGGCTACCCACTGGTACTGGTCAGCTTCCAGATCCGCCCCGGCGTAAGCCGACTGCTTTTCCCGCTCTATGCGGAAGCGGCGCAGAATCTGCAGCTCAGCGAGTTTCCAGGGGCGTATGCTGTAGTACCGCAGCAAAGCCCGGAGCATGCGTTTGCGCAGCCGGTCCTGAGCATACAGCGTCCCATCCACGTCGAAAATGACGCAACGCAGACCCGTCCAATCAAGTGATGGAGAATGGTTCATATCAATAAGGTTAAAATTAATAATGATTAAACACAAATAAAAAAGACTCAGTCCTATTCCTAAAGCCTCCTACAGTCCAGCACAACTATGATTCAACTAGCTTGCAGATAGGTTTTTATAATTATATATTATATTTATATGTATAAAAATTATTGATATAGTTCAAAACACAGAAATAGTATGTATCCGCCTCACTCCGAACTGCAGAAATAGTCGTCAGCCGGACGGTAGTCGGGGCCATCCGGGGGATACATTATCGGCAGCCCACCCTGTTCTTGCTGATATATGGCACCCAAGACACCGGCACCGCCTCCCCCCCCCCGGACCTCTTACCCGTGCTATTGGGGGCCATTTTCTGGTTTCGCGTTTACCATAGTAGAAGGGGTAGCTTTCTGCGCCTCTTTCTCCTGCTACAGGGCTGGCTCCAACAAATCCTTGGCGGCGGCATGGCCGCAACTAGGTAGGGGAGAACCAGGCGGCGCAACAAAACGCCCCCGATTCTCCCCTGTCGGAAATATGCCGGACTAGTAGCCTACGGATCTACTGGCCGCCGGCACGCCGCTTTTCCTCCTCGGCGCCGCCGCTCCGGCGCTTGGAGGCCGCCACCTTCTCATTGCCGAAGCGGTAAGTGAAGGCCAGCGTGGCCTGCCGCGAATCCTGGCGCTGGTAATAGTGCTCTACATAGTTATCGTAGGAAGAAACGGCCCGCTGGGGTTGGGTAAAGAAGATGTCGGCCATGCTCAGCTTCAGGGTGCCTTTGCGGTTCCAGAGGCTTTTCTGCAGGCCCGCGCTGACCTCCCCGTTGGGCCGGGCCAGAATAAACCCATACACCTCCCGCGACTGGTACGAGCCGTTCAGCTCGGCGCTCCAGCCCTTGCCGAATGTGAAGATGTGGTTGGAAGTAAGCGTAAACGAGCCCCGGCCCCGGTTAAGGTTCGTGCCCGCCAGGCTGCCCTCGAAACGGCTGTAGTAGAAGACGGCGTTGTGGTACATGCTCCACCACTTGGCTACCTCCCCCGGGGCCGTAAACGTGAGGGCATAGTAGTGCTGGCGCGTAAGGTTCTGGGTGGTAGCCACCACCGTGCTGTCTGACTCCGGCTGCACTACCCCAATCAGGGGGCGGCTGGTCAGGCTGTAGCTCAGGCCCAGGCTGTATTTCTGGCGGTAGGTATGGGTAAGCTCGACGTTGTAGCTGGTTTGGGGGCGCAGGTCGGGGTTGCCCGCCCCGGAGGTTGTTTTGTCGATGATTACCCGAAACGGATTCAGCTGTCCGTAGGAAGGCCGGTCGATGCGGCGGCTCAGCGAAAGGCTGGTTTCGTGCTGCTCTGAGAAGGTGCGCTTCACGGCGGCGCTTGGAAACAGCTGAAAATAGTGCCGGTCGAAGTTCGGGTTGCGGCCCGCCTGCACCACGTCCTGCCGGCCCACCGCATTGGTTTGTTCCCCGCGCAGGCCCGCCTGCAGGCTGAGCTTGGGTTGGCTGTAGTGCAGGTTGAGGTAGCCCGCATGAATGTTCTCGTCGTAGCGGAAGCGGTTCGAGCGACCCAGGTCCACCTCCCCGTTGGTATAAAATACCACGTCGTTATCGGCCGAAACCAAGCTGGCTTTGGCCCCGGTCTCCAGGCGCACCTGCTTCGTCAGGGACTGCACGTAGTCCACCTTCGCCGACTGAATGGTGAGCAGGCCCCGCTGGTCGCCCGTAATAAGTTCGCCTACCTGCTCGGCCCCGTTGAAGCGGGTTGCCAGGCGCTGGTGGCGGGTGTTGCGGTAGCGGGCAAAATCCGCGTCGGCCGTCAGCTCGTGGGTGCCCGCCGAGTCAGGGAAGGTGTGGCGCAGGCTCAGGTTGCCGGCCACCGTTGCAAAGCGGCCCCGGCGGTCATTGGTTGAGCGATACTGCTGAGGGGTAAACCAGATGGGCTCGTTTACCAGAGTTTGGTTTTGAGCATTCTGCTCGTTGCGGTTGCCCAGGCCACTCACGACCCCGCCCAGGGTGGTCCGCTCCGAAAGGTTGTAGTCGAGGCCCGCCTTCCAGGTGTGGGAGCGGGAGTGGCTGGGCGAACGGTTTTCCTGGTCAGTGGTTCGCAGCAGCTGGCGCGGCCCGACATCCGCAGGGCTTACCTGGTAGAAGTCACGGTGAATACTGAGCTTGCTACTGCCCGCGCGGTCGGAGTAGTTATAGGAGCCAAACAGGTTCAGGTTCTTGCGGCGGTGGTTTACGCTCAGGCCCGAAACGTACTTGTTATACTGGCTGCGGCCGTAGCTCAGGTTCAGGCTGCCGTTGGTGCCCAGGCGCTGGTCTTTGCGGAGGTTGATGGCAATAACGCCGGCCCCGCCCTGGGCGTCGTACTGGGCGGGCGGGTTGGTAATCAGCTCGATGCTTTTCAGCTGCTCCGCCGGCAGACTCCGCAGGTAGTCGGCCAGCTCCGTGCCCGTCATGGGCTGGCGTTTGCCGTCAATAAGCACCAGCAGGCCCTGCTTACCGCGCAGAGCCAGGTTGTCGTTGCCGTCCACCGTAACGCCGGGCGAGCGGCGCAGCACATCCAGAGCCGTGTTGCCAGCCGCCAGCGGACTACCCTCCACGTTCACCACGGTGCGGTCCGCTGCCCGCTCGAAGGTAGGGCGCTGTCCCGTGATGGTCACTTCCTGTAGCGCCGTGGCAGTGCTGGGGCGCAGGGTGAGGGCGAGGGGTGGGGGAGTAGCCCCGGCCGTCAGCTCCAGCGGACCCGCCCACGCCCGGGCAAAACCTACCTGGGTGGCGGACACCAGGTAGCGGCCCGCTGCCACCGGCTCGAAGCGGAACCCACCCTTCTCGTCGCTGAACTCGGTCTTGACCACCGCTGAGTCGGCGGCGCGGTGCAGCACCAGCGTGGCAAACTCCACCGGCGCCCCGGCCTCCGTCCGGACCTGCCCCGATATACCCTGCCCCACTGCCGACAGCATGGGCAGCCCGGGTACGAACAGCAGCAAGGCAAGCCCGCGCCGCAGCTTGGCAAATAACCTTTTCATGAGTAGATAAAATAAGGTAGAAGGAAGCCCAGTCTATCCGGGGCCGGGCGGGCAAACCGCAGGGGCCACCTGAAGGCCTAATGACTACGAATAATTTCGTAGTAAACGTACGAATGTTTTCGTATTTGAAAAATAAAATATTTTCAAACACGAATTTTTAATAGTCTAACGGGGTACTACCGGCTACCGCTGGGGTGCACCGCAGTTAGCCGAAATCTGCTCCAGCAGAAAGCGCAACGTGTTTAAGTCGTTTTCACTGAGCCCGCGCAGGGCAACAGCCCGGTTGCTGAGCACCACGGGTTGCACCGCATCCAGCGTGTGCTGGCCGGCCGCCGATACCCGCAGTTGGGTTCGGCGACCATCTTGGGGTAGGGGCTCCGCCAGCAGCAGACCCCGCTCCAGCAGCAGCCGGATGATGCGGGCCACCGAGGCTTGGTCTTTGAAAACCCGGTCGGCAATGTCAGTTTGGGTCAGGTCGTCGTTTTCTTCAATCACGCGCAGCACCAGCCACTGGTCAATGGTGATGGCAACGCCTGCCCGGTCGATGTTGGCCTGGGCCATGCGGCGGTACTGCCGGATGGCTTTGTCCAGGGAGTAAAAGATGATACTGGAAAGCATAAGCAACCTTCATGATATATCATAAAGATGTATGATATATCATGAAGGTTGCTTGTACTAAGCAAATAAACAAAAGCCCGGACAACAAACTACTCTGGTTACCTATAAAAACGCCCGCCTCACCGGTTGGTAAAGCGGGCGTAAAAGCCAGCAGCTTCTTGCGGAGCCTACTGCCCGGTGGCAGCGCGGCGCTTTTCCTCTTCGGCCCCGGACGACCGGCGGCGGGCGGCAGCCACTTTATCGTTGCCGAAGCGGTAGGAAAGCGAGGCCGTAACTACTCGCGAGTCCTGGGCGGAGCGGAAGGTTTCCTCCAGCACGCGGTATCGGGCCGTTACGCGCAGGGGCGTGGTATAGAATAGGTCGGCGGCGTTGAGCCGGGCCGTGGCCTTGCCCCACGACTTCTGCACCCCCACGCCTACCTGCCCAAAGGCCCGGACATCTTGAAAAGCAAACCGCTCCCGCGAGTTGTAACTGCCGTTCAGGTCGGCGCTCCAGCCGTGGCCGAGGGTGAGGGCGTTATTCAGGCTGAACAAGGCTCCCGGACGGGCGGCGGGCAGGGGAGAACCGGCCAGCTCCCCTTGAAACTGAATATAGAATACCTCAGCGCTGGCGTAGAGCTTCCACCAGGAAGCGGGCTCCAGCGGGGCCGTCAGGCTCAGGCTGTAGTACTCCTGGGTCCGCAGGTTGACATCGGTGGCAGCCACCAGCCGGTCGGTGTCCAGCAGGTAGGCACCCACGATAGGACGGTTGGAGCGGGTGTAGCTCAGGCTCGTGCTGTACTTATGCCGGAACGTGTGGGTCAGCTCGGCCTGCACGCTGGTTCTGGGCCAAAGGCTGGGGTTGCCGGTACGGTAGGAGGTAGCATCTACATAAGACCGGAAAGGATTCAGCTGGCTGTACGTGGGCCGGTCGAGGCGGCGGCTCAGGGCAAAGGCCAGCTCGTGCTTGTCGGACAGGGGTCGGCGCAAGCTCAGGTTAGGAAAAAGCTGGAAGTAATGGCGCGCAAACGAGGCCTGGCCTACCTCCTGACGGCCCACGGCGTTGGTTTGCTCCCCGCGCAGGCCCGCCGTAACCGTCAGGCCCGGCCGGGTGCGCGTCAGGCTGACGTAGGCGGCATTGATGTTCTCGGAGTAGCGGAACCGGTTAGTCAGGCCCGGTACTGATGCCGTTACGCCGTTGCGGGCGAGCAGAAACAGCACGTCGTTATCCGAATCGACGTGGCTGACTTTGGCGCCGGCCTCCAGGCGCAGATTGTAGCGCAGAGGCCGCACGTAGTCAGTTTTAGCCGACCAGATCGTGAGTGTTCCGTTCTGGTCGGCGGTGAGCAGGGTAAACGGGGCCGAAGCCGGTACCAAGTAGGTAGTGCCAAGCTGCAGGGTGCGGGTGGTGCCGTAGCTGGCTATGTCGGCGTCGGCTGTTAGCTCAGGCGTGCCCAAGGAGTCCTTCGCGAACAGGTAGCGCAGGCTTAGGTTAGCGGCCAGATTAGGGGTGAGGAGGTTGCGCTGGTTGGAGGAGGAGGAACGGCTCAGGAGCTGGCCCTGCCCATCGAAAAAATCAGCCTGGTTGAGCGCGTGCGAAGGCAGGCGGCTGCTGATGCCGCTTACCACCGCCCCCAGGGTAGTGCGCGTGCCCAAGGAGTAGTCGGCGCCGGCCCGCCAGGTGTGCGACTGCAGGTGGCTGCGCACGGCGTTGTGCTGCTGGCTGCTGCTGGCCGCGGCGCCACCCTCGGGCAGGTAGCGGCGGTTGAAGTCCAGCTCCTGAAAGTTCTGTCGGTCCGTGTAGGCATAGGATCCGAACAGGTTGAGGCCCTTGCGGCGGTGGTTCAAACTCAGGCCCGTGGTAAACTTGCCGTAGCGGCCCCGGCCGTACGCGGCGTTCAGGCTGCCGTTGGTGCCCAGGCGTTGGTCTTTCCGGAGATTGATGGCAACAACACCGGCCCCGCCCTGGGCGTCGTACTTGGCCGGCGGATTGGTAATGAGTTCAATGGTACTGACTTGTTCGGCGGGCAAGGAGCGCAGCAGGTTGGCCAGCTCGGCGCCCGTCATGGGCTGGCGCTTGCCGTTGATGAGCACCAGCAGGCCCTGCTTGCCGCGCAACGTCAGGTTGTCGTTGGCATCGAGGGAAACGCCGGGGGCACGGCCCAGCACGTCCAGCGTGGTACTGCCGGCACTGAGGCTGCTGTTTTCCACGTTCACGATGGTGCGGTCGGCCAGGCGCTCAAACGGGGGGCGCTGCCCGGTTACGGTAACGCCGCCGAGGTGAGTGGCGGCGCTGGCTGGTAGCACAAACACCAGCGGCTCGGACAAGGGAGCCAGGGTTGCTTCCAGCGGACCCAGCCACACGCGGCCGTGCCCAACCTGTACGGCCGAAACCAGGTAGCGGCCTGCTACCCCCGGCTCCAGCCGAAACTGCCCGGTAGCGTCGCTGAACTCGGTTTTAACAACTACCGAGTCGGCGGCGCGGTGCAGCGTAACTGTGGCGTACTCCACGGGGCTGCCGGTACTGGTGCGGACCGAGCCGCTAAGTGGGGCGGGCCGAACCTGAGCCCAGCCCGAAAATGGCAGTGCCAGCAGGCTGACCCCGGCCACAATAGTAAATCCGCTGGTTAGGCGGAGTAAGCGAAATTGCATAGATACACGTTCCGGTGGTTGAGAAAGACGGAAAGTGCAATAGGGGCTGGAGCGGAAAGCCGGCGCAGAGCAAAGCCGACCATAAACTAGATAGAGCAGGTTATTCGCTTCTTGCCGAACCGGTTAAGATTTGAATGCCGGAAGATAACAATAAACTACAGACATCATACAGAAACGGACGGGCGCGGTCTGCGCTACCCCCCATATAAAAGCCCCGCCTCCCGGAGGCAGGGCTTCTGTGGGTTGGCAAGCCAGCGGCGGCCTGCGGTGGCGATACTACCGCAGGGCCTCCAGAGCCGCGCGCAGTCGGGGCAGGGCCGCCTGTATGGACTCCAGGGAGGCACCGCCCACCGACATGCGAAACCACGGAGCACTGTCATCGGTGCCGAAGGCGCTGAAGGGCACCAGGGCCAGGCGGGCCTCACTGATCAGGTAGGAGGTCAATTCCTTGGTGGTTGTGAGCACCTGCCCGCCGGGCGTGGTTTTGCCCAGCACATCCAGCTTGGCTGTGAGGTAAATGGCGCCCATCGGCACCATGGAGTCCACGGGCAGGCCGTCGGCTTTCAGGGCCTGCAGGCCCTGGTGCAGCGCATCCAGGCTGTGCTGAACTTTGTCCTTGAACTGGCCCAGGAACCCATCGACGGCCTCGGTTTGGGGGAGGTAGCTGGCGGTAGCCACCTGCTCGGCCTTGGGGGCCCAGGCGCCCACGTGGCCCAGAATGGCCTTCATCTTGTCAATCACCACGGCCGGGCCGAAGGCGTAGCCCACCCGCACGCCGGTAGCGGCCAGGCACTTGGAAATGCCGTCAATGTAGATGGTGTAGTCGCGCAGCTCGGGGCGCAGGTTCACGGGGTCGTAGTGCTCGGTAGCCCCGAAGGTCAGCAGCCAGTAAATTTGGTCGTAGAGCAGGTAGAGGGGCTTTTCGCCGGGCTGGCGGCGCTGGTTTTCGGCCAACACCAGGTCGCAGATGGCCTCCAGATCCTCGCGGCTGAACACGGTGCCGGTGGGGTTGAGCGGAGAGCAGAGGGCCAGGAGGGTCGCGCCTGCCAGGTGAGGAGCCAGCTCCGCGGCCGTGGGCATAAAATTGTTCTCGGGGCGGGTTTCCACCATCACGGCCTCCGCTGCGGACAGGTGGCAGTAGTGGTTGTTGTTCCAGCTAGGCACCGGAAACACCACTTTGTCGCCGGGGTCCACCAGGGCCAGGTAGGTAGCGTAGATAAGGGGCCGGGAGCCGCCGGCCACCAGAAAATCATTGGGCGAGTAGGCCAGGCCCAGGCGGGTTTGAGTGAAGGTAGCGGCGGCTTCGCGCAGGGCCGCCATGCCGTTGGCCGGCGGGTAGTTGGTGTGGCCGCTCTGGTAGGCGCGGGTAATTTCCGTCTGTAGCTCGGCCGGAATCGGGAAGATACTCGGGTCGAAGTCGCCGATGGTGAGGTTGCAGATCTGCTCCCCCTTGCGAATCATATCGTTGACTTCGTTGCCGATTTTAATGATTTCGGAGCCAATCAGGCTGCCGGCCATTCGGGAAACTTGCATGGTCAGGTGTTGGTTTGGATCGGCCAAATATAGAAGGCCCCGCCGGTCCGGCGCCCCGCCACCCGAAAAACTCCTTAAAAACAGCCTGGTCAGGGCGTTTCCACCCGTACCCGGCGCGGCGCATTGGCCCAGAACCGGACGGTTACGGAGTCGCCGGGGCGCAGCTCCTGCACCCGGCGGCGGTGATTCTCCGCGTGTTCAGCCTGCAGGGTGCCGGGGCCGTAGCAGTAGCGCAGCGTCAGGACGTGGGTACTGTGCTCCAGTCGGTTGCGCACCACCAGGGCCCGGCGGGCCACGCCGTGCTTGCGCAGCCGGGCGTCCTGATAGAGGCCGAAGATGACGAACCCGAAAATGAGCAGGGCGCCCAGCACCCATAGCAGCGCTCGGTTCGGATACGTAGCAGGGTTTTCGGCAGAAGCAGGGGTAGGGGCGGCCATTGCGGCAGAATAACCAAATTTGCAGGCGCAACATACTACAGGTTTACGCCTGGGGGCTGTGCACTACGGCTCACTTGTTCTGTTTTCATCCGATGATCAGCAAAACCCTTGAAATTTCCTCGCTCGACGCCCTGCCCCAGGCCGCCGCGCAGGTACGGGCGGCCCTTGCAGGCCACTCCATTGTTTGTTTTGAAGGCGAAATGGGGGCCGGCAAAACCACCTTCATCAAGGCGTTGTGCCAGGCCCTGGGGGTAGCCGATGAGGTGAGCAGCCCCACGTTTTCCCTGGTAAACGAGTACCGCGACGCCCACGACCAGCCCATCTACCACTTCGACTTCTACCGCCTCGACAGCGCTGCTGAAGCCGAAGGAATTGGTGCGCCGGAGTACTTCGATTCTGGCTATCTTTGCCTGATTGAGTGGCCCAGCCGCGTCGAGGCCCTGTTGCCTTCAGATCGGCTGATTATCACGCTCAACGTCACCGGACCCTCTTCCAGGGAATTAATAATTAGTAATTAAGAATGAATAATTTGACTTCGCTTGTGGTTGTGCTGAAAAGCAGCAGCCTGCCGAAGTCGTTTTCATTCCTATTTATTAATTCTTGATTACTAATTAAACACAGAATGCCCGACGCAGTACCCCCCGGATTCGAGTCGCTGGCGACCAGCCGCGCCTACCTCACGCAGGAATCCATGCTGGCCGTGGAAACCCGGAAACGGAAGCTGTTTATCGGGCTGCCCCGGGAAACCTCCCTGCAGGAAAACCGCATCTGCCTCACGCCCGAGGCCGTGAAGCACCTGGTAGAAGCCGGCCACGAAATTCTGCTGGAAAGCGGCGCCGGGGAGCCCAGCAAGTACTCTGACCACGACTACTCCGAGGCCGGCGCCACCATTGCCTACTCCCAGAAGGAGGTGTTTGAGGCCGATATCATCCTGAAAGTGGCCCCGCCCACCTACGATGAAATCGAGTTCATGCGGGCCGGTCAGACCCTGATTTCGGCCCTGCAGTTCGGTACGCTCACCAGCGAGTACATCACGGCCCTGACCAAGAAAAAAATCAACGCCATCAGCTTCGAGCTGATCCGGGACCCTTCGGGGGCGCGGCCGGTGGTGCGGGCCATGTCGGAAATTGCGGGCTCTACGGTCATGCTGATTGCGGCTGAGTACCTGGCCCGCTCCAACGAGGGCAAGGGCGTGATTCTAGGCGGCATTACGGGCGTGCCGCCCTCCCAAGTAGTTATTCTGGGGGCCGGCACGGTGGCCGAGTACGCCGCCCGCGCCGCTACCGGGTTGGGGGCCGAGGTGAAGGTGTTCGACAACCACCTCTACAAGCTGCGCCGGCTGAAAATGAACCTGTGTACGCCGCAGCTCTACACCAGCACCCTCGATACCTACGCCCTGAACCAGCAGATCCGCCGCGCCGACGTGGTGATTGGGGCCTTGAATGCCGAAGAAGGCCGGATTCCGTTCATGGTGTCCGAGGACGTGGTGTCGCAGATGGCGCCGGGTTCCGTGATTATCGACGTGAGCATCGACCAGGGCGGCTGCTTTGAGACCAGCGAGATGACCAGCCACAGCAAGCCCGTCTTCCGCAAGTACGACGTGATTCACTACTGCGTGCCCAACATTGCCTCGCGGGTGCCGCGCACCGCTACCAATGCCCTGAGCAACATCTTTACGCCCATTCTGCAGGAAATCAGCCAGCACGGGGGCATCAACGAGGTGCTGTTCACCAACGAGCATTTCCGTTCCGGGGTGTACGTCTATAAAGGCTCGCTTACCAATGCCAGCATCGCCCGTAAATTCAACATGCGCTATAAGGAGCTGGCCCTGATGATTGCCGTACGGAACTAGAAGCGCGGATTTAGATGGATTTTCGGATTGCACGGATGGGCTGAGGGCAACCGGCCCGAATATTGCGCGAGGGATATATCTGTTTTCCTTTCATCATCTTCTATCCGTTTTTATGTTCCGAGCTATACTATTGCTTGCCGCTGGGTGCGGTCTGGCCGTTAATGCCGCTGCCCAGGCGCCAACCGCGCCGCTTCATTCCGACCTGAGCACTGCCCGCTATGACCGCGCCGATACCTTACGGGCGATAATGCACCTATTTGTGCAGCGGAGCAAAGCCACCCGGGGGTGGCTGCAGATGGGCACGAGTACCGTGGCTACGGCGGCCGTAGAGAAAGCCGCGCTGGCTGCCTCGGGAGTAAAAAAGTGGGATAAGTCGTTTTATGAAGCGCGGCAGCAGGAAGCCAACGGCGACCTGCTGATAGGCGGGCTGGCTACCACCTACGGCCTTTTCCGACTCAGCCGGTTCGGGCCGCAGCAGTACCAGCGCGTTACGGAAGCCTACGAGCAGGGCGCACCCCTCCCTGCCTACCTAACCAGGAAGCTTAAAACCAAGTATTTCCGGTATCGGCCGTTCTAAGCCGGTCGTTATGAGCCTGCGCCCTACCCCGCCGCCAGCAGCAGCACCTTCCAGGCATCCGGCAGGCGGCCATCTTCCAGCAACTGCTTACCCAGCTGCATGAGTTCCTGGCGCTGCCGGGCGGGGTCTTCCTGGAACTTGTTGAGCGTGTAGCTCACGATGGGCTCCTGCGTGCCAGCCTCTCTTGCTCAAGTTAAAGCGGTATTATGTGGATGAACTGCTGAACAAGCAGAAGGCTCTATGCTTTTATATGGACAACAACAGTACGGAAGTAACTTCTATTTATATGGGGTGCCTCTAGAGCATATAGGCTCTTATATCAATCATTTTTTTAACGTCACTTTTCTTTGCCCAGCAGGTAACCTGCAAGGTGCAATAGATTCTGGTTATCCAGTAATGATTGATATATTTTCCCACATGGATGGTCCTAATACTGCGGTCTAGCATAGCGTAGTTATTACGGGATACAACTTAAATAACCCAAGTCAAGTGTATTATTTAGATCCATCCACAGGTACTACAGCATCAGGTGATGCCGCTTCCCTGTTCGCTAATGCACACTATGCAATACCGATAACTGGCTGCAAATAATTTTATTAAACCCTAAACATCATCCTGTCATGAATATTTCCCTGCTCCATTTGACGTTTATTATTGCGCTATATGCGCGCCCCATGTTAAGCTATGGCCAAAGTTCATCTTCAGATAAATCATCTGGCAAGCTGCATGAGCCTATATTTATAATAAACTCAAATATTATTTCCAATGGTATTTTTACGCAACTTGACCCAATGTCTATGAACACTATGCTTGTCTATAGAGATACAACGAAGGTACCGCCTATCTTTAAAAACCTAGCTTCTCTAGGAATCATTACTGTAAACTACACTAGGCCAATTGTTAGTAAATCTTTTGCAGAAATAGGTATTCAGCAGGGCATACATGGGCCTTTTGGTGTTATAATCAATGGTCGTAAGTTAAGCCCGGTACAAATCTCTACCTTGCGCATTGTACCTGAAGCTATTGGTAGGTTACGCATTTTACCTGTAATACCTACGACCTCGCAGCCAATAATTGATATTCAAATTACTGAATACAAACCAGTAAAAAACAATAAACCGGGTCAGGTATATATTCGTTAGTGCCCCTTCAGTAGAGGCGCTGAGTTTTGTCAGAATTACACTGAATAAACACTAAAAGCCGCAACTCTGCGATTGCGACTTTTAGTGTTTACGACCAATTACTCTTTATTAACTCTTACTCTATGCGGGCGCTTTACGTCTAGTTTGAAGATAGCAAGCAACTCGTCGGATGTAAAATTCCCTGGCCAGTGAGCCAGATAGCCTAGAGCTAAGTGCAGCTTTCTTTAAAACAGCCAGATAGACTATCCAGCCGCCAGCAGCAGCACCTTCCAGGCATCCGGCAAGCGGCCTTCTTCCAGCAGCTGCTTGCCCAACTGCATCAGCTCCTGGCGCTGCCGGGTGGGGTCGTCGCGGAATTTGTTAAGCGTGTAGCTCACGATGGGCTCCCGGCGGAAGGCGGTTACGGCTTCGGAGGAGGGTAGGGCGTGCTGCTCGATGTTGGCCAGGCGGCCCAGGTTGTTGCCGGTGAGGATATCGGAGGTACGGATGTGCTCGGGCAGCTGGTCGATGCCGATGCCCAGGTTACGGTTGGGCTTGGGTACCTCGAAGAGGCTGCTGCCCGAGGCGCGGCAGTACCAGTCGCCGCCGAGGCGGGCAATGGCGTCGAGCTTTTCGGGGTTTATGCCCACGCCGGAGGGTAGGATGATATCCTGGCGGAAATGGGCCAGAACCACCCGGCAGATGACCAGGTTGCCGGCTCCGTTATTGGTACCCAGCTCTACCACTTGCTCCACCACGCACTCGAAGGCGGCCGGGGCTTCCAGCACCCGCGGGGGCCGCACCTGCTCACTGGCTACTTCCGTGAAACCGGCCTTCACGAACTCATTTACGCCCTTGGCGTACTCCGTGCTGGCCAACGACATCTGCTCCACCATGGCGTAGTCGCAGATGTGAATGACGCACTCGGCCACCTCGCGCACGTTTTCCAGGGTGTGCTTCTGGGAGTTGTCGCGGACGCGGTTGGCAGGCGAAAACACCAGAATGGGCGGGTTGGAGCCGAAGCAGTTGAAGAAGCTGAAGGGGCTGAGGTTGACGTTGCCCTCGGCATCCTGAGTGCTCACGAAAGCCACGGGGCGCGGGGCCACGGCGCCCACCATAAAGGCGTGCCAGTCGGGGGCGTTGAGGTCGGTGGGGTTGACGGTACGGAAAGGGGTAGGGATGGTGGGCATGCGGGGTGGGAGTGAGAACGGAACAGGGGCAGCCGAGGCGCCGAAGCAACCAAAAGTACGGCGCCGGCATCTGGTAGCCATACCTCCCTGGCTTTTCCTATGCTGCGACTATTCCCGGTGCTGCTATTTGCTACCCTGCTGCCCCGCCTGAACCTGGCCCAAGCTGCCGCCGACACCACCCGCCTGCGCCGCGACCTGGTGGCCCTCACCACTACCCCCGAGCCGCGCAACTACCTCCACCAAGCCAGCCTCAACCAGGCCGCCGACTACATCAAAGCGGAGCTGGCGGCCGCCGGAGCCCGACCCACGGAGCAGCCTTATGAAGTAAATGGCCGCACTTACCGCAACATTCTGGGGCACTTCGGGCCGGAAGACGGGCCGCGCCTGGTATTGGGGGCGCATTACGATGTGTGCGGCGAGCAGCCCGGCGCCGACGACAACGGCTCGGGGGTGGCGGCCCTGCTGGAGCTGGCACGCCTGCTGGGCCGGCAGAAGCAGCTGCCCTGCCGCGTGGATGTGGTGGCGTACACCCTGGAGGAGCCGCCCTTCTTTCGCACCAAGCAAATGGGCAGCTACGTGCACGCCCAGGCCCTGCACGCGGCCGGGGTGCCAGTGCGCGGCATGGTGGCCCTGGAAATGCTGGGGTACTACGATGACCGGAAGGGCAGCCAGTCCTACCCCTTCGGGCCGCTGAAACTGCTGTTCGGGACGCGGGGCAACTACGTGACGGTGGCTCAGAAATTCGGGAACGGCCGGTTTGGGCGGCAGTTTGCCCGGCGCTACAAAACGGCGGCTGCGCTTCCCGTGAAGCGCTTCAAAGCCCCGGCCTGGCTGCCTGGCATCGACTTCTCCGACCACCTCAACTACTGGCAGTTCGATTACCCGGCCCTGCTGCTCACCGATACAGCTTTCTACCGCAACAAAAGCTACCACGAGCCCACCGACACGCTGGCCCGCCTGGACCTGCGCCGTCTCGGGCTGGCCGTGGATGCCGTGCTGGCCGCGGTGCTGAGCCTGTAGAGGCCGCCCCGCGCCAACTCCGGGGCTTGGGAAGCGTACGCATGGGGATATGCCTGGTTTTTTCGGGCATCTCGGATGAAGAAAATACTACTCCTGCTCGGCGGCTGGACCATTACTTTCAGCGGCTACGGGCAAGCCACTCGGCTCAACGACCGGAACACCCTGGGCTGGCTGGTGTACTCCGGCGACCATAAACTGACTGAGAAGTGGGCCCTGCACACCGAGTACCAGTGGCGGCGCGTGAACTGGCTGCGGGCCCCCCAGCAGCAGCTGGCCCGGCTGGGGCTAGTGCGTACGCTCACGGACCGCCTGACGGTTTCGGGCGGCTATACCTACTTCCAGACCCACCGCTACGGCAGCTACCCCACCGTGCCCGCCCGGCCCGAGCCGGAGCACCGCCTGTATCAGGATGTGTCGTTGAAGGACCTGTTGGGCCGACTGACGCTCACGCACCGCCTGCGGCTGGAGCAGCGCTGGCTAGGCTCCCGCGCCGAGGAAGGCAGAGGCCAGGTGCAGGACTGGGCATTTCAGAACCGGATTCGGTACCAGCTCGCGGGGCAGTTTCCGCTGCAGGGGCCTGCCATAGAAGATAACGAGTGGTACCTGAATGCCTTCGACGAGCTGTTTATCGGGTTCGGCCGCAACGTGGGCGACAACGTGTTCAACCAGAACCGCCTGTCCGGGGGGCTGGGGTACCAGTTCCACGACAACGCCAAAGTGGAGCTCAACTACCTCTACCAGATCAGTCAGCACGCCGAGCCGGATGCGGCTTCCGGGCGGCCGGTGTTCGAAATCAACCACGGCTTCCGCCTCAACGTACTCTACGCCCTGGATTTCACCCACTAGGCAGCGCGGTGGACGGCCCCGCATGCAGTTCCCGTATAGAACAACTCGAAGGAAAAACTGCCCTGGTAAAAGGCGCGGCCCGCGGCCCGCGCTGCTGGCTAAAGCCGGCGCGGCCAGTTCTGCCCCCAGCCCGCCGCGCCGCCTACCCCCGAAGAAGCCGCCAAGGTTCGGGCCAAGCACACGCCCTTCCGCCGGCCCTGGCTGCAGCCCGACGACCCGGCCTCATGGCCGTGCTCCTGGCTACCGATGGCGCCGCCCGCATCAGGGGCGCCTCCTTTGAGGTAGATGCCGGCGACAGTGCCCTGTTCACGGCGTAAGCACGGAGGTTTCGGGTGAAACGGAAAGGTAGGCGGCTTCCGGCAGCATGCCTACCCAGACCCAGCCGGTTTGCACCATCAGGTATGCGTCGTTGTCCTCGGGTTCACATAGGTAGTGTGGCTTTTCGAGAGCCCAAGCTGGCCATCCATCGGGGTAGTCAAACGAATCCACTAGGATGCACCAGGGGTAGGTTTGCCACATCAGCTTATCTGCGCTTGGCAATTTCTGGTACTCTGCGGGCAGGGGCGGGCCATCGGGGCTGGGCTCACCGAAGATATGTTTGTACCGGTCCAGCTGGCTTTGGATAGCGGTTACTACCTGTGAGCTGTGCGCAAACTCTGGTTGCACAATCCACACGGCCAAATAAGAAGGCCCTGATAATGAAGTCAGGCTGTGCTGCCAATCGAAAAAAGTCGTCAGCAAATGTTGAGTGGCCAGCTGACGCACCAGCTTGGGTGGTTGCCGATGATGCCAGTGCCATGGGTGTAAGCCTAGTTTCTCATAGTAGTAATGACGCTCAGCCAATTCTGCTTGATTTAATACGGCTGGTGTACTGCTTTCCTGCTGCAGGCGTCGTAAGCCGCGCTTGCCGCCTCGTACCTTCTTTCTGTAACTATACCTACCCATCTGTTAGAACCTTGCTGACATACATACGTTGATAATAGTTGCTAAAATACTATATGTTTACTAAATAGCTATAGTTGTTTAGTAGTAACCCCTTACTCACCACCTTATGTCGGTAACGGCCTGCCCTAAATGCGAATCGACGGATGCTACCAAAAGCGGGATTGTAGGCGGCCGGCAGCGGTATAAGTGTAAGAACTGCGGCTACCACTTTTCGGTGGCGAAGGCCGGCAAGGAAATCAACTCCTACTACGTTATCAAGGCCCTGCAACTGTTTGTGGAGGGCGTAAGCTACCGGGAAATTGAGCGGCTGCTGGGTGTCAGCCACGTTTCGGTGATGAACTGGGTAAAGAAATACGGGGTGAAAGCTCCCCGCCAAACCGAATACCACCCGACCTACAAAATACTGAATCAGAAGGAGCTAGCGGAGTTTTTTCAGAAGCCCGAGAACCTGAAGGAAGCCGGCCTGATTGTCACGGAGCTGGGCGATAAGTACATGATGATTCGCTGGGAGCGGTTCCGGCAGGGGTAGAGCTATAGGGCTTAGCGGAAGTATAACGTTTGTGTGGCTTCTGCTGCGGGATTCTCCTACTTAGGGTACCAGCTCGGCACCGTTGCGGTGGCGGCCGGTCAGCCCCGACTTATCCCACCTCCCAACTCCACCCCATTCATGCAAAACGCCCGCTACGCCCTGACCCTGAGCACGGTACTTCTTGCGGCGGGGGCCGCGGCCCAGGTGACGCCCCCCACGCCACCGCCCAGCACGCCCACCCCGCCGCCCGCCATGCCGGCGCCGATAGTGGCCACGCCGACGCCCGCGCCCACGGAAACGGTGCCCTATGGCCAAGGCATGAAGGTGAACCTCTCGCCCGACGGCACCAAGTACCTGCGCTTTATTACCTGGCACCAGGTGTGGGCGCGCTACACCGAAAACAACGCGGGCACCCTGCGCGCCCCCGGCAAGCCCCAGTCCGACCAGCTAGATTTTGCCCTGCGCCGCTCCCGTCTGATTGTGTTGTCGCAGTTAAACCCACGCTTTCTGGTGTACACCCACATTGGCATCAACAACCAAACGGCGGTGAGTGGGGGCGTTACGCCCGCCGTCGATGGCAAGAAGCCCCAGCTGTTTGTGCACGAAGCCGTGGTGGAGTACAAGGTGAACAAGTACCTGAACCTGGGCGCCGGCATGCACTACCAGAACGGCCTCTCGCGCATGACGCGCTCCAGCACCATTAACTTCCTTACCCTGGATGCCCCCCTCACCAACTGGCCTACCATCGAGGCCATCGACCAGTTTGTGCGCGGTATTGGGGTGTACGGTAAGGGTCGCATCGGTAAGCTCGACTACGTGCTGTCCGTCAATGAGTCGTTCCTGACCAACCAGACCGGTGCCTTCAGCACGCCGCTGGGCCTGGGCACTACCACCGGTACCGGGGCAACCCGGCTCAATACCGGCAGCAACACGGCCCAGTACAATCCGCAGGGCACCAACCACGTGTACCAGGGCTACTTCAGCTACGAGTTTCTGGAGCAGGAGCCCAACCTGCTGCCATTCAACGTGGGCACTTACCTGGGGGCCAAGCGGGTATTCAACATCGGGGCCGGCTTTTTCTATAACAAGGACGGCATGTACTCCCGTTCCGCCACCAGTGTGCTGAACGCGGCGGCTATTGATGCGGCCACGGCTGCCGGCACCGGTTCCCTGAATACCATTGCTACCCGCAAGCACGACATTGCCCTGTTCGCGGCCGATGTGTTTTTCGATACGCCCGTGAACAAGGAGGCAGGCACGGCTTTCACGCTCTACGGCGTGTATTACAACTACAACATGGGCCCCAACCACACCCGGTTTATTGGGGCCTCGAACCCCGGCTGGGGCGCCGATGCGCGGCGCGGCAACGCCGTGCCGCACTCGGGCACGGGCAACGTTGGCTTCGTGGAGGCCGGCTTCCTGCTACCCACCAACCTGCTGGGCCCCAAGCTGCGCGTGCAGCCCTACGCCTCCCACCTGCTGGCCGGCTACGAAGGCCTGCGTACCAGCGACGGCAAGCAGAAAAACGTGAACATCTTCGACGCCGGCGCCAACTTCTACATCGATGGGCATAACGCCAAGTTCACGCTCAACTACCGCGCCCGCCCCGACTTCACGAACGTGAACGACGTGGACTACAAACCGGAAATCACCCTGCAAACCCAGGTAGCTCTCTGAAAGAGTAAACCAGTGCAGTGGTGAATTGGCAAGCTGACGCGCTGCTTGCGCTGCTTCCCGGCGAGCGAATGTACCTCGCGCTACTTCACCCCGCTGCCATTTGTGTGCCCGGCATTGAGGTGAGTTGCCAGATGCCCGGCTGGCTTTACCAGTCAGCACCTCACCCCCCCCCATTCCCCCATCTCACTATCTCACCACAACTCCCACCAATCATGCACCAGAACCTTCCTCAGCGCGATGCCTACGCGGGTGCCGCCCCGATGGGTGGCTCGTCGTCCTCGGGCGACGAGGCCGTAACCCACGACAACAATGCTGTTTCGACCAGTAAAATCTGGCAGGTGATTACCGCCTCATCGGTGGGCACCGTCATCGAGTGGTACGACTTCTACATCTTCGGCTCCCTGGCCGCCATTATCGGGCCGGTCTTGTTCGGCTCCACGGGCAAGATTGAGGACACCATTCTGGGCACGCTGGCCGTGTTTGGGGCCGGTTTTGTGGTTCGGCCGTTCGGGGCGCTGTTCTTCGGGCGCATCGGTGATTTGGTGGGCCGCAAGTACACCTTCCTGCTTACGCTGCTGATTATGGGCGGGGCTACCTTCGTGACGGGCCTGATTCCGAGCTACGACAAGATTGGCATTGCCGCGCCGGCTATTGTCACTATTCTGCGCCTGCTGCAGGGCCTGGCCCTGGGCGGCGAGTACGGCGGCGCCACCACCTACGTGGCCGAGCACTCGCCGGACCATAAGCGCGGGTACTACACCAGCTTCATCCAGATTACGGCCACGGCCGGCCTGCTGCTGAGCATTCTGGTGATTATCGTGACGCGCAAAACCATGGGCGAAGCGGCCTTCAAGGAGTGGGGCTGGCGCATTCCGTTCCTGCTCTCGGGCCTGCTGGTCATTGCTTCGTACTACATCCGGCGCAAGCTGCACGAGTCGCCGCTGTTTGCCAAGGCCAAATCGGAAGGCAAAACCAGCACCAACCCCCTGCGCGAGTCGTTCGTGAACCCCGTAAACCGTCGCCTGGTGCTGATTTCGCTGTTCGGTGCCACCATGGGCCAGGGCGTGGTGTGGTACACCGGCCAGTTCTACGCCTACTCCTTCATGCAGAATACCCTGAAGCTGGACCTGGTGGACGCCAGCCTGGTGCTGTGCATCGCCCTGATTCTGGCCACGCCCTTCTTCGTGTACTTCGGCTCCCTCTCGGACCGTATCGGCCGCAAGAAAATCATCATGATGGGTCTGCTCTGCGGGGCCCTGTTCACCTTCCCCATCTTCTACGGCCTCAAGCAGTTTGCCGGCCCGCTCACGGAAGTAACGGCCGCTACCGTGGATGCTACGGGCAAGGCCGTACCGGCCGTAATGAAGGCCCTGGACCCCAACCTGTTCGCCATGACGGCCCTCACGTTCTGCCTCGTGCTGTTCGTGACCATGGCTTACGGACCCATTGCGGCTTACCTGGTGGAGCTGTTCCCCACCAAAGTGCGCTACACGTCCCTGTCGCTGCCCTACCACATCGGCAACGGCGTATTCGGGGGCTTCGTGCCGCTGATTGCCACGGCCCTCACCCTGCGCGCCGCCGCCTCCGATTCAGCCTTTATCAAGGAGCACAGCACCCTGGCCGGCCTCGTGTACCCGGTGGGCATTGCCCTGATCTGCTGGTTTATCGGGCAGGCCCTGATGAAAGACGTGCGCAACGTGAAGCTCATGGACGACAACCAGACGGCTTAAGCCGCGCCTTGACATTCAGGTAGATACTTCCTGCTGCCCCCTGGGGGTAGCAGGAAAAGAGTCCGTCGGGCCGGTGGTTCGGCGGACTCTGTATGAAAAGCCAGCCCGATGAGGTTGCCTTTGGCCGACTTCCTGAGTAGCTTACCCAATAGGCCTGTTGATTTTTCCTTTTCTCCCTCAGCTCATTGCCTGCTATGCCGCCCATTTCCCCGCCGGAGCGCCCCGAGCAGCGCCGGGGGCAGCAACTGCTCTTTGTGGCGGTGCTGTTTGCCGTGCTGCTCAACTTTCCCTTCCTGGCCGTCTTCGACCACGAGGGCAGGGTGGGCGGCATTCCCGTACTCTACCTCTATGTGCTGCTGGCCTGGGGGCTGCTGGTACTGCTCACGGGCTGGCTGGTGAGAAGAGGTGAAAGGTGACAGGTGATGAGGTGATGAGGTGAAAGGGGATGAGGTGATGAGGTGACAGGTGACAGGTGACAGGTGACAGGTGACAAGCAAATGGTGCAAACCTTATTGTCTTGAGCCTGCGCTAGACCTCATTCCATCCGCCCACCCCATCCCCTCATCACCTATCACCCCATCACCTCATCACCTCATCACCTCGTCACCTCGTCACCCCATCACCTCATCCCCTCATCACCTCATCATCCCATCACTTGAACACCCTGCTGGTCATTGGCTTTTCCTTCGGCTACCTCGTCTTGCTATTCGCGGTGGCTTACGCGGCTGAAAAACGTTCGGCGGCGCGGCGGAGCCTGGTGAGCAACCCCTACGTGTACGCCCTGAGCATGGCCGTGTACTGCACCGCCTGGACCTACTACGGCTCGGTGGGGCGGGCCGCGCACTACGGGCTGGAGTTCGTGGGCATCTACCTGGGACCCACCCTGATGGCGCCGGTGGCCTGGCTGGTGCTGCGCAAAATCATCCGCATCTGCCGCCTGCAGCGCCTCACCTCCATTGCCGATTTTATTTCGGCCCGCTACGGCAAAAGCGCCTCGCTGGGGGCCCTTGTTACGGTGGTGTGCGTGCTGGGGGTGGTGCCGTATATATCATTGCAAATCAAGGCTATAGCCGCATCATTCGATATCCTGACTGGAGGTGGGGAGACCTTGCTGGCCAGTGGGGGGGTAGGGGTTTCCTCGGCTTTCGTAACCACCGTGGCCCTGGCTTTCTTTACCATCATTTTCGGGGTGCGCTCCATTGAGGCCACCGAGCGCCACGAGGGCATGGTGCTGGCCGTGGCTCTGGAGAGCCTGGTGAAGCTGGTGGCCTTTCTGGCCGCCGGCCTGTTCGTAACCTACGGGCTGTTCAACGGCTTCGCTGATGTGTTCGAGCGCGCCGCCCAGGTGCCCGACCTGAGCCGGCTGTTCACGCTGCAGGGCGCGGGCACGGCGCCGGGCCAGTGGCTGACGCTGCTGCTGCTGAGCATGGCCGCTATTCTGCTGCTGCCCCGGCAGTTCCAGGTATCGGTGGTGGAAAATGTAAATGAGGACCACCTGCGCAAAGCCATGTGGCTGTTTCCGCTCTACCTCATCATCATCAACCTGCTGGTGCTACCCCTGGCCTTCGGGGGTAGGCTGCTGGACGGCGCCGGCCACCTCGATGCCGATACGTTTGTGCTGGCTCTGCCCTTGCAGGCCGGGCGGCCCTGGCTGGCCCTGCTGATTTACCTGGGCGGGCTGTCGGCGGCCTCGTCCATGATTATCGTGGAAACCATTGCCCTGAGCGTGATGATGAGCAACCACCTGCTTATGCCCCTGCTGGTGCGGGTGCCCGCCGCCCAGGGCGAGGGGCCGAGCTGGTTTGCTTACCTGGGGCAGGTAGCCCTGCACAGCCGCCGCCTGGCCGTGGTGCTGGTGCTGCTGCTGGCTTACGGCTACTACGCCGAGGTAGGCCACCTGCTGCCCCTGGTGAACATTGGGTTGGTGTCGTTTGCGGCGGTGGCGCAGTTTGTGCCGGTGGTGCTGGGCGGGCTTTACTGGAAAGGTGGCACCCGGCCGGGGGCCACGGCGGGTATTCTGGCGGGTTTCGGGGTGTGGTTTTTCACGTTGGTGCTACCCACCATGGTAGGCCCCGGCATGCTGCCTGACTCGGTGCTGACCCACGGCTTGTTTGGGCTGAGCGGCTTGCGGCCGTTTGCGCTGTTCGGGCTGGAAGGCCTCGATTACCTCTCGCACGGACTATTCTGGAGCTGGTTTTTCAACGTGGGCCTGTACGTGGGCGTGTCGCTGCTGCGGGCGCCTTCGGCCCTGGAGCAGCACCAGGCCGCGGTGTTTGTGGATGTGTTCCGGTCCGGTAGCTTGTTCGAGGGTCCGGCCGGGTGGCAGGGCGCCGCGCCCCTGCCCGATGTGCGCGCCCTGCTCACGGGTTTTCTGGGGAAAAAGCGCACCAACCAGGCCCTGCACGCCTTCCAGGAGCGTTTCCCGGATGCCCATAGCATGGACAGCGTAACCCCCACCCAGGCCGACCCGCGCCTGCTGGCCTACGCCGAAAAGCTGCTGGCCGGCTCCATCGGGCCGGCCTCGGCCCGGCTGCTGCTGCGGTCTTCGGTGGGGGTAGAGGATATCAGCTTCGATAACGTGGTGGGCATTCTGAAAGAAAGCCAGCAGCTGCTGGAAGCCAACCGCCAGCTCCAGAAGCAGCAGCGCCAGCTGCAGCGCCTCACCCAGGAGCTGCAGGCTGCCTACGACCAGCTCCAGGAGCTCGACCAGCACAAGGATGAATTCCTCTACACCGTCACGCACGAGCTGCGTACGCCCCTGACCAGCATCCGGGCCCTCTCCGAAATCCTCTCCGATAACCCCGACTTGGAAGAAGAGGAGCGCCACCGCTTCCTGCTCACTATCACCAGGGAGTCGGAGCGGCTCAGCCGGCTGATTACGCTGGTGCTGGACCTGGAAAAGTACGAATCGGGCAAGGCAACGCTGGACAAGGTGCCCGTGGACGTGGCCGACGTCATTACCGACGCCCTGGAGGCCGTGGGCCAGCTCCTGCGCGACAAACAGATTCAGCTGGACCTGGCTGTGCCACCCGGTTTGCTACCCCTGGCCGGCGACCGGGACCGGCTCATGCAGGTGCTGGTGAACCTGCTCAGCAACGCCGTAAAATCGTGCCGCGCCGATGGCTCCGGCCGCATTGCGGTGCTGGTGGAAACCCCACCCAACGTGCTGCGCATCACGGTGCAGGACAACGGCAAAGGCATCGACCCGGAGTTTCACCAGCTCATCTTCGACAAATTTTTTCAGGCCCGCCACCAAACCATGCGCAAGCCCGAAGGCTCGGGCCTGGGCCTGGCCATTACCAAGAAAATCGTGGAGCTGCACGCCGGCCGCATCTGGGTCGAAAGCGCCCCCGAGCAGGGTGCCCGCTTTTCATTTGAGCTACCCGTTTTTTTAATTAATAATTAAGAATTAGTAATTAAAAATTGGCCTGAACGACCTCTGCGCTCCTCTGCGAAACCCTCTGCGTTCCTCTGCGGGAACCTACGCTTGAACTTCTTTTTGAACCACCCCGTCATGCCGACTACTCCGCACATTCTCATTGTCGATGACGAGCCCAACATTGTTATGTCGCTCGAATTTCTGATGCGCAAAAACGGCTACCAGGTCAGCATTGCCCGCAACGGCACCGAGGCCCTGGAAGCTGTGGACCGCACCGCTTTCGACGTGGTGCTGCTGGATGTGATGATGCCCGATGTGGACGGCTACCAGGTGTGCCGCCACCTGCGCCAGCGCCCTGACCGCACCGGTACCCGCGTCATTTTTCTCTCGGCCAAAAGCAAAGAAGCCGACATCCAGAAGGGCTACGAAGTAGGCGCGGATCTGTACATTCCGAAGCCCTTCAGTACCCGCCAGCTCATGGATAAAGTAAAAGAGCTGCTGGCTACCCCCGCCTGAGAGCCCAACCGCCCGGTAGCCTACCCCCATTCCAACCGCAAACCAGCTAACTCTAACCATCTCTCCACCCATGCCCGAACACGCCCGCATCCGCTCCCTGGCAGAATACCACGAGGCCTACCACCTCAGCATCAATCATCCCGAAGAGTTCTGGGCCTCGGTGGCCGAGCCCTTTACCTGGCGCCGCAAGTGGGACCAAGTGCTTAGCTCCGACATGCCGGCCGGCCGCAACGAGTGGTTCCGGGGTGCCCGCCTCAACATCACGGAAAACTGCCTGGACCGCCACCTGGCTACCCGCGGCAACAAGCTGGCCCTCATCTTCGAGCCCAACGACCCGCACACCCGCCACCTGCGCCTGACCTACCGCGAGCTGCACCAGCAGGTGTGCCAGTTTGCCAACGTGCTGCACAACAACGGGGTAGAGAAGGGCGACCGGGTGTGCATCTACATGCCCATGATTCCGCAGCTGGCCATTGCCGTGCTGGCCTGCGCCCGCATCGGGGCCGTGCACTCGGTTATCTTCGCCGGCTTCTCGGCCACGGCCATTGCCGACCGGGTGAACGACGCCCAGGCCAGCGTGGTGCTGACGTCGGACGGCCTGAACCGCGGCGCCAAGCAGATTCCGGTAAAGCGCGTGGTGGACGAGGCCCTGGACAGCTGCCCCTCGGTGCGCCGCGTGATTGTAACCGAGCACCTGGGCTGGCCCGTGCACATGCAGGAAGGCCGCGACGTCTGGTATCATGAGGAAGCCGAGGGGGTAGCCAAGACCTGTCCGGCCGAGGAAATGGACGCCGAAGACCCGCTGTTCATCCTCTATACCTCGGGCAGCACGGGCAAGCCCAAGGGGGTAGTGCACACCACTGCCGGCTACATGGTGTGGGCCGACTACACCTTCCGCAACGTGTTTCAGGTGGAGGAAAACGACGTGTACTGGTGCACCGCCGATATTGGCTGGGTGACGGGCCACAGCTACCTACTCTACGGGCCCCTGCTGGCCGGCTCCACCTCCCTCATGTTCGAGGGCGTACCCACCTACCCCAGCCCCGGCCGCTTCTGGGAGGTAATTGACAAGCACTCGGTTACTATTTTCTACACCGCGCCCACGGCCATCCGCAGCCTGATGGCCGCGCCCCTGGACCACGTGCTGAGCTACTCCCTTGACTCCCTGCGGGTGCTGGGCTCGGTAGGGGAGCCCATTAATGAGGAGGCCTGGCACTGGTACCACACCCACGTGGGCAAGGAGCGGTGCCCGGTGGTGGATACCTGGTGGCAGACGGAAACCGGCGGCATCATGATTTCGGCCCTGGCCGGCATTACGCCCTCGGTACCGGCCCGCGCCGGCCTGCCCCTGCCCGGCGTGCACCCCGTGCTGCTCAACCAGGATGGCTCCGAAATAGAAGGCAACGACCAGGAAGGCTACCTGGCCATCAAGCAGGCCTGGCCCGGCATCATCCGGACGACTTACGGCGACCATGAGCGGGCCCGGCAAACCTATTTTGCCCCGTACCCCGGCTACTACTTTACCGGCGACGGGGCCCGCCGCGACGAAAACGGCCTCTACCGCATCATCGGCCGCGTCGATGACGTGATTAACGTATCGGGCCACCGCTTCGGCACGGCCGAAATCGAAAACGCCATCAACCAGAACTCTCACGTGGTGGAGTCGGCGGTGGTGGGCTACCCCCACGACGTGAAGGGGCAGGGCATCTACGCCTACGTCATCTGCCCCGAAGGTGTGCCCGACCGGGAGGCCGACCGCCAGCACATCGAGGCCAGCATCATTGAAACTGTAGTGGCCGAAATCGGCAAAATTGCCAAGCCCGACAAGATTCAGATTGTCTCAGGCCTGCCGAAAACCCGCTCCGGCAAAATCATGCGCCGCATCCTGCGCAAAGTAGCCGAGGGCGACACCAGCAACCTCGGTGACACGACGACCCTGCTTGACCCGCTGGTAGTCGATGAAATTATCAGCGGCCGGAAGTAGGTCAAAAGGTTCTTGACGCAAAAACGCCGACCTTTATCGGGTCGGCGTTTTTGTTTGTCAGAACACTGCGTTCCTCTGCGAAAACCTCTGCGCCCTCTGCGGGAACCTTCGCTAGAGCTGAGCAGCCGGCAGCACCTTCCCGGTGACCTCGCCAAAGCCAATCCGCAACCCGTCCCGCTCGCAGTAGCCGCGCATGGTCACCCGGTCGCCATCGAGCAGAAACTTGCGCTCCGAGCCATCGGAGAGGGGTAGGGGGCGGGTGCCGCGCCAGGCCAGCTCCAGCATAGAGCCCAGCGAGTCGGGGGTAGGGCCTGAAATGGTACCCGAAGCGTACAAGTCGCCGACCTGCAGATTGCAACCGTTGGAGGCGTGGTGGGCCAGCTGCTGGGCCATGCTCCAGTACATCAGCCCGAAGTTGGAGCGCGACACGGTGGTTTCCGGGCCGGCTTCGGGCTGAATGGCTACCTCCAGGTTGATGTCGAAGTTGTGCTGATCGAGCTGGCGCAGGTAAAGCAGGGGCTCGGGTTCCTGCACCGGCCCGGCCACCCGGAAGGGCTCCAGGGCATCGAGGGTAACCACCCACGGCGACACGCTGCTGCCGAAGCTCTTGCCCAGGAACGGCCCCAGCGGCACGTACTCCCAGCTCTGAATGTCGCGGGCGCTCCAGTCGTTGAACAGCACCAGCCCGAAGATATAGTCCTCGGCGTTCTGCACCGGCACGGTGTCGCCGAGCTGGGTGCCGCGGCCCACCACAAAGGCCATTTCCAGCTCAAAATCCAGCTGCTGGGAGGGGCCAAAGGTAGGAGCGGCCGCGTCGGGGGCCTTGCGCTGCCCGTTGGGCCGACGGATATCGGTGCCGCTCACCACAATGGAGGAGGCCCGGCCGTGGTAGCCAATGGGGATGTGGCGCCAGTTGGGCAGCAGGGCGTTGGCCGGGTCGCGGAACATCATGCCCACGTTGGTGGCGTGCTCGATGCTGCTGTAAAAATCGGTGTAGTTGTGGGGCTTTACGGGGCGCAGCATCCGCACCTCGCTCTGGCGCAGCAGGCACTCACGCATCACCTCGTCGGAGCGCAGGGCGTCGTTGTCGTGGCGCAGCAGCTCCGAGACGCGCTGGCGCACCGCCCGCCAGGCCGGCCGGCCCAGGGCAATAAACTGGTTGAGGCTGCGGCGGCGGAAAATCTTTGGCATTTTGGGTCCCAGCTCCAGGTCCTGGAAGAAACCCAGCTGCGCCACGGCGTACAAATCCAGCACGTACTCGCCGATGGCTACGCCCAGGCGCGGCCCGCGCTGCTCGGTTTCAAACACCCCAAAGGGCAGGTTTTGAATGGGAAAGTCGCTGCCGGGGGCAATATCAATCCAGGAATGCAGGCTCGGGTCGTTGGGGTTAGCCATAGGGGGTAGGGTAGTGGATGGTTGCGGCAAAGGTAGCGGGGTAGGAGGAATGAGTGCCGAGGCGTAGAAAGCAGGAATAACGGGCAGTTGGTATCTTTAGAAGCAAACTACTGATTTTGAGCGCTGGCTGTTATAGCAACCACCAACCATCGTGAACAGAAGTCTGCGTATTGCCGTTACTTTGGTGAAACTCATAAGCAGCGCTAAACTCTGCTTTCAGTCATGGCTAAACTAACCCGACATACCAGCTTCACCGCATTGAAGTCTGAAGCTAAAGCAGGGCCGCACCCTTCAAAAAACGAAAAGCAAACTCAGTTCGAGGAGTTGTTAACGTTAATGAGGGGTAGCATTCAGGCTGTAAAGCCGGCCGCTGCTGATGGAAAATAGTTTGCTTGACAGCATCAAACGCATCTGCCAAACCTTGAATAAGCACTCAGTGGAGTACATGATTGTTGGCGGAACAGCAGTGGCACTACACGGCTATTTTCGCTACTCTACTGTTTCTTCCGGAGCTATTGCCGATAAGCCGGATTTGGATTTCTGGTACAATCCGTCGTACCAAAACTATTTCAATTTGTTGGATGCGTTAGAGGAGCTTGGGCAGGAGGTGACAAGCTTCAGAAATGAAAAGCAGCCTGCTCCGAAACAGTCTTTTTTCAAATATGAGCTGGACGATTTCACCCTGGACCTTTTGCCCAAGCTTAAGGCTTCATTAAGATTCGCAGCTGCTTTTGCAGCCAGAGAAGTCGTACAGTTGTCCGGGATTGAAATTGCCTTCATTGGGTATCAGGATTTGTTGGTTGATAAAGCCACCAGCGCCCGTCCCAAGGATTTAGCCGATATTCAGGAACTGAAAAACAGAAGAAAGTCGGAGTGAAGAATTAGCAGCCTCTCCTCCTCAAAACCACAGCGCCCCGCCCCCACCGGAAAACCGGCAGGAGCGGGGCGCTGCTGTATAAACTTCAGAAATCTAAAACTGCGGGGTGGGCACCGGGTTAGGCTGCACGGGACGGCCAGTCTGGCCGGCGGGCTGCTCGCCCATGGGCGTCACGTTGATGGCCTCCACGGACCGGATTTCCGGTACTGCTTTCTTCACCGACTCTTCCACGCCGGCTTTCAGCGTCATCGGCGACATGGGGCAGGTGCCGCAGGCGCCCAGCAGCTCCAGCTGCAGCACCATGTCTTCGGTGATGTCCAGCACGCGCACATTGCCTCCGTCGGCGGCGAGGTAGGGCCGGATGGTGTCCAGGGCCTGCTCGATGCGGGGCAGGAGCGGATGGTGTTCTACGGCGGCGGAATGCGTCATGAATCGCAGATTAACGCTGATTTTTCGGACTACACTGATTTCAAAAAGAAGTCGGCGGCCCGGCAGCTCAGCGGGAAAAGATGGACAAAGATACGGCTTTTGCCGTTCAGGAAATCAACCCGCCGGGCGGGTCAGAAGTTCGCCGGGCCGATTGCACAGCCCGGAAATCAGCGCAATGAAAGAAATCAGCGTTAATCTGTGATTAAAAGACAGCGCTGCCTACGAGTTCATCTGCACCACGTTGGTGCGGGGCGCCACGGCGTTGCGGATGGAAACCTGGCGGGCCAAGTCCTCGGCCAGCTGCTCGAACACGGCTGCGGCCGGCGAGCCTTCCTGCAGGATGGCGGGCGTGCCCTGGTCGCCGTTTTCGCGGATGCTCTGCACCAGCGGAATGTGGCCCAGCAGCGGCACCTGATGTTTATCGGCCAGTTGCTGGCCGCCGCCTTCACCAAAGATGAAGTACTTGTTTTCGGGTAGCTCGGCGGGAGTAAACCAAGCCATGTTCTCCACGATGCCCAGCACCGGCACGTTAATCTGGGGTAGGCGGAACATCTGCAGGCCCTTCTCAGCGTCGGCCAGGGCTACTTTCTGGGGCGTAGTCACGATGAGGGAGCCGGTTACGGGCACCGTCTGCACCATGGTCAGGTGGATGTCGGAGGTGCCGGGAGGCATGTCGAGGAGCAGGTAGTCCAGCCCGCCCCACTCCACTTCCGTGATGAACTGCTTGAGCGCCGAAGAGGCCATGGGGCCGCGCCACACAATAGCCGACTCGGCCGGAGCCAGGAAACCGATGCTCATCAGCTTCACGCCGTGGGCCTCTACCGGCTGAATCAGGTTGCGGCCCTGCTCGTTCCGGTACACGTGGGGACGGGCATCTTCCACCCCGAACATCAACGGCATGCTGGGGCCGGAAATATCGGCATCCACGAGGCCGACTTTGGCGCCGGTTTTAGCCAGGGCAATGGCCAGGTTGGCCGTCACGGTGCTTTTGCCCACGCCGCCCTTGCCCGAGGCAATGGCAATGATGTTTTTCACGCCGGGCAGCACATCCTGGTTCTGGCGCATGGTGGTCACGCGCGAGGTCATTACAATGACCACCTCCGCCTCCGAATCCACCATCGTATGAATGGCCCGCTCACAGGCATCATGGATGAGCTGTTTGAGGGGGCAGGCGGGGGTAGTGAGCACCACCGTAAACGACACGCGGCGGCCCTCAATGGCCACGTCCTCAATCATGTTCAGGGTCACGAGGTCCTTGCCCAGGTCGGGCTCCTCCACGTAGCTCAGGGCCTTCAGGACGGCTTCTTTGGTTATAGTTGCCATTATAGTCGGGGGAAGAAAGTGCAAATGCAAAACGCAAAGATAACCCGGAAACTGGGGCGGAAGTTGGCCTACTCAGTCTTAGCCACCGCAGGCTGAGCGTCAAATTTTCTGGAGCAAATAAAAAATAGCTGATTTCAGGGCTAGCGCAACCGGCACTTCGGGCTCCTCTTCAGGCCGCTTACCTGCGTGGTAGCACTGGCCGATGGCCGCCGGCGGCAAGAAGTTCACCCGGTTTGGCGCTACTTCCTGCCTACCTTTGCGGGTAGTATGGCCCGCATCCCGAAAGAAACCGTTGATCAGATCATCCACCACGCCGATATTGTGGAGGTAGTCGGCGACTTTGTGTCGCTGAAGCGCAAGGGCCAGAATATGTGGGCCTGCTGTCCATTTCACCACGAGAAGTCGCCGAGTTTTTCGGTGGCGCCGGCCAAAGGGCTGTACAAGTGCTTCGGGTGCGGCAAGGCTGGCGGGGTAGTCCAGTTTATCATGGACATTGAGGGCACCAGCTACGTGGAGGCCCTGAAGTACCTGGCCAAGAAGTACGGGATTGATGTTGAGGAGGAAGAAAAGACGCCCGAGCAGCAGCTGGCCCAAAACGAAAAGGACTCTCAGTACATTGTTTCCAGCTGGGCCAAGGACCACTACCACCGCCTGCTGCTGAACACCGATGAGGGCCAGGGCATCGGGTTGAGCTACCTGCGCCAGCGCGGCCTCAACCAGACGACCATCAAAACCTTCGAGCTCGGCTACTCCCTCGACCAGTGGGATGACCTGCTGAAATCGGCCACGGCGGCGGGCTTCGAGCGCAAATACCTGGAGAAAACCGGCCTCGTCATCACGAAGGAAGACGACCAGGGCCAGGACACCGGCCGGCGCTACGACCGTTTCCGGGGCCGCGTGATGTTCCCGATTCACAATGTGTCAGGTCGCGTCATCGGCTTCGGGGCGCGTACGCTCAAGCCCAACGACAAAACGGCCAAGTACCTCAACTCGCCGGAGTCGGAAATCTACCACAAGTCCGATGTGCTCTACGGGCTGTACCAGGGTCGGCAGGCCATCCGCACGGAGGAGCTGTGCTACTTGGTAGAAGGCTACCTCGACGTGCTGAGCTTGCACCAGGGCGGCATTAAAAACGTGGTAGCCTCGTCGGGAACCTCGCTTACGGATGGGCAGATCCGCCTTATTAAGCGCTACACCGACAACGTTACGGTGCTCTACGACGGCGACGCGGCCGGTATCCGGGCTTCGCTGCGGGGGATTGATATGCTGCTGGAAGGCGGCCTGAACGTGCGCGTGGTGCTGTTCCCCGACGGCGACGACCCGGACAGCTACATCCGCAAAGTCGGTGACCAGCGTTTCAAAGACCACCTCGAAAACGCCAGCCAGGACTTCATTCAGTTTAAAACCGACCTGGTAAGCCGCGAGGCTGCCCAGGACCCGGTGAAGAAGGCCGAGGCCATCCGGGAAGTGCTGCAGAGCATCAGCAAAGTACCCGACCCGATTAAGCGGCAGGTGTTTCTGCAGCAAACCTCCCAGGCCTTCAGCATTGATGAGCAGGTCCTGATTTCGGAGTACAACAAGCTGGTGCGCAACGCCTCGGGCAAGGCGGCCGGCGGGGCTTCGGGCAGCAGTAGTGGGGTAGGGGCTGGTGGGCAACAGAAGGCTCACTCCCCTCAGACTACGCCCAATGCGGCCCCAAGGCCCATGAGCCCCGAGGAGGAAGCAGAAGCCTTGATGTATGGGGCCTCGCCCGAGGACCTGATGGGCGGTGGCGGCGACCTGCTGACCATTACCAAGGAAGACCTGGAGCCCGTGCCCGACGTGCTGGAGCAGTGCGAGCGGGAAATTGTGCGCCTGTTGCTGCTGTACTCGCCCCAGCCCCTGGCCCCCGACATCAGTGTGGCCCAATACCTGCTGCAGCAGCTGGATACGCCCTTCAAAACGGGTGTTTATGCCGATTTGCTTCACCTGTGCCAGGAGGAAATGAACCAGGGCCGCTGGCCCGAGGTACGCACCCTCATCCAGCACGGCCGCTCTGATATTCGGGCCCTGGTGGCAGAGTTGGCTACCGAGAAATATGAACTGAGCCCCAACTGGACAACCCACCAGATTTACGTACCCCGGGAGCTGGATTTGCTCCAAACCGCCTGCGACAACGCCATTCTGCGCTTCAATAAAGTGAATGTGGAGCGTGCCCTGGCCGAGCACATGGAGGCCCTGCGCCGCCCCATGGACGAGGCCGCCCTCGACGAGCACCTGACCAACATTCGCCTGCTCAAGCAGATGGATAACCAGCTGGCCAGTTTGCTCGGTACCGTCATTCCGCGGGCGGCTATGTAAGGGGTTTGCGACGTGGGCGGGGGTAGGAAACTGACGAGGCTGTCGGCGGGCAGTGGTTCTTCTTTGTAGCTTTACGCGCCTCACCAGCTCCTTTGCCTGTGCACATCCTCCAGCTCTGTCCGCGCGTTCCGTATCCGCCCACCGATGGCGGGGCCATTGCCATGTACGACGTAACGGCGGGCCTGAGCCGGGCGGGGCACCAGGTAACGGTGCTGGCCCTCAACACGCCCAAGCACCACCAGCCCGCCACCGTGCTCGACCACCTGGGACCCCTGGTGCGCCTGATTCCGGTGAGTGTAGACACCCGCCTCTCGCCGGTGAAAGCCCTGCGGAATCTGCTGTTCAGCGAGCTGCCTTATAACATCGAGCGTTTCGTGAGTCCGGCGGTGGTAGCGCGTTTGCAGGAGGTCTTGAGCACGGAAACCATTGATGTGATTCAGGTGGAGGGCGGCTTGGTTTCGTGGTACGTGGATACGGTGCAGCGCCTGGCGCCCGGCATTCCGGTGGTGCTGCGGGCCCATAACGTGGAGTACACCATCTGGCAGATGCTGGCCGAGCGCGAAACCAACGTGCTGAAGCGCTTCTACCTCAGTCATCTGGCCAAACGTCTGCGCCGCTTCGAGCACCGCACTCTGCCGCGTTTCGATGCTGTGGCGGCCATTACTGAGCCCGACCAACGCCGCCTGCGGGAGCTGGGCTGCCAGGAGCCGGTGGTGTTTGTGCCCGCGGGCGTCGATTTGAACCGGTTTCAGCGCGACCCCGCCATCCGGCCCAAGCCGCGCACCCTGTTTATGATTGGCTCCCTGGATTGGCTGCCCAACCAAGAAGGTGTGGACTGGCTGCTGCGTGAGGTGTGGCCCCGGGCGCATGAGCTGTATCCCGAGCTGGAGCTGCACATTGCCGGCAAGGAAACTCCGCCCCACATCCGCAACCTTAACCTGCCCGGCGTCACCATTCACGGTTTCGTGGAGTCGGCGGCTGAGTTTATGCAGCGGTACGAGGTGATGCTGGTACCCTTACTCAGCGGGGGCGGCATGCGCATCAAAATCATTGAAGGCATGGCCCTGGGCAAGTGCATTATCAGCACCGGCCTGGGTTCCGAAGGCATTCATGTGCGCGACAACTTCGACATTGTGCTCTGCGACGAGCCTTCGGAGTGGATTGACCGCCTGGGCCGCTACTACCGCGGGGAGCTGGGCCAGCAGGACATTGGCGAGGAAGCCGCCCGCACCATCGCCCGCCTCTACGACAACCGCCGGGTGGTAGAAAGCTTCCTGGATCTGTACACCATCCTGACGCCCCAACCCCGTGCTGCCACTCGTTGATGCCGGGGTTGCGGCCGTGCTCTGGGGTAGCCTGCTGCTGATAGCGCATACCTACGTGCTGTTCCCGCTGCTGCTGGCCCGCCTGGCCCGCGGCCGCAAGCAAAACCAGCAGGTGTACGGGCCCGCCGACCCGGAGCTCCCCCCCGTGGATATTCTTCTGGCTGTGTACAACGAGGAGCAGGTAATAGAGGAAAAGATTCGCTCCACCTTTGCTACCTCTTATCCGCTCGATAAGCTTACTTTTTACATCGGCTCCGACAATTCCCAGGACCAAACCAACGCCCTGATAACCCGGCTCTCCGCCGCCTACCCCCAGCTGCGGTTCCGGCCCTTTCACCAGCGCACCGGCAAGCCCGGCGTGATGGAAGCGTTGTCGGCGGAGGCTACGGCCCCGGTGCTGGTGCTGACGGATGCCAACGTGTTCTTCACCCCCGATACGCTTTACCACCTCGTCAAGCACTTCCGAAACCCGCACGTAGGGCAGGTGGGCGGCAACATCCTGAACCCCGACAGCCGCCACGCCGGCATTTCCGGCCAGGAAAAAGCCTACCTGGAGCGCGAAAACCTGCTGAAGTATCAGGAAGGCGTGGTGTGGGGCGCTATGATCGGGGCCTTTGGCGGCTGCTTTGCCGTGCGGCGGGAGTGCTACCAGCCGGCGCCAAGCTCCTTCATCGTCGATGACTTTTTCATCTCGATGGCCGTGCTGCAGGAGGGCTACCAGGCCATCAACGAGCTGGAAGCCATTTGCCACGAGGACGTATCGGATAAGCTGCCGGAGGAGTTCCGGCGCAAGGCTCGCATCTCCACCGGCAACTTCCAGAACCTGGTGGCGTTCCGGCGCCTGCTGTGGCCGCCGTGGCGGGGCGTGAGCTTTGCCTACTGGTCGCACAAGGTGCTGCGTTGGCTGACGCCCCTGCTGCTGGTGCTGATGCTGCTGAGCAACCTGGTACTGGTGCTGCGCGGTGCGGGCTGGTTTTACCAGCTCATGCTGGCCGGGCAGGTCGCGGCCCCGGCCGTGCTACTTCTGGACTCGGCCTTGCACCGCCTGAACGTGCATTTCCGGCTCCTGCGCTTCATTACCCACTTCTACAGCATGAACATGGCCCTACTGGTAGGCCTGTGGCGCTTTTTGAAAGGCGTGAAAACCACCGTTTGGGAGCCCACGCAGCGGTTTCAGCATAAAAGGTGAGGTAGGGTGATGGGGTGAGGAGGTGAATCGTGACAGGTGCCTCAGCGGGGCGGGCTAGCGGTAGCAAATAGTTGGTTAGGTAGAACAAAGCCCCTGCGGGGCGAAACCGCTCGATGAACGATTGGGCGTCGCCCCGCGGGAGCTTTGACGTGTTTTCTACCGTGAATTGCTACCGATAGGCCGCTCCTCCGGGGCTGATTCGGGCCTTTGGCTATTTTGCCACCCTATTATCCTATTTCATTTCCACTCGCCCGTTCCCTGTCACCAGCTGCCTCCTCACTTCATCACTTTTTCACCTCCTCACCCCGAAAACGTATGAAAACCCTGCGTATCGCCATTCTGGGCTGTGGCAACATGGGCATGGCCTTCGCCAAAGCCTTTCTGCACTACAACCTCGTGGCCCGCGCCGACCTGCTGCTCCTGGGCCGCCATCAGGAACACTGCCAGCGCCTGGCAACCGCTCACCCCGGCCTGCCCAGCGCCGAGCTGACGCCCACCGTGGGCACCTACGATGTGGTGCTGGTGGCCGTAAAACCCCAGGACTTTGGCAAAATAGCCGAAGGATTGCGCGCCGTGCTGCGGCCCGAGCAGGTGGTGGTGTCCATCATGGCGGGCATCCCGATTGCGCGGCTGCAGCGGGAGCTGGGGCACCAGCAGGTGCTGCGGGCCATGCCCAACACGCCGGCCCTGCTGGGCATGGGCATCACCGGGTTTTCGGCCGCGCCGGAGGTAGAGCGCAGCCGCCTGCACCAGGTAGAAAACCTACTGAACGCCACCGGGCGCTCTATTTTCCTGGAAGATGAGAGCCTGCTCGACGCCGTTACGGCCGTGAGCGGCAGCGGGCCGGCCTACTTCTACTACATTGTGCAGGCCATGATGCGGGCCGGGCAGGAGCTGGGTTTCTCCGAATCGGTGGCCGGGCTGCTGGTGAAGCAAACCATGCTGGGCGCCTACCACCTGCTCAATACCTCCGACAAAACCCCCGACGAGCTGATTGCCGCCGTGGCCTCCAAGGGCGGCACCACCGAAGCCGCCCTGCGCGAATTTCAGGCCGGCCACCTCGCCGAAACCCTGGCCGCCGGCATCAAAGCCGCCCAGCACCGCGCCACCGAGCTGGCGAAAGAGTGAGGAGGTGAATGGTGAGGAGGTGAATGGTGAGGAGGTGAATGGTAACAGGTGACAGGTAAGAGGCGTCGGCCGAATGTTTCTTGCACCCCTACGCGGTGATACATTCTGCTACCCCTTCTACGGCTGCAAACCTATGACCCACTGTGCCTCCCACGCTACCTCATCACTTCCTCACCATTTACCTCGTCACCTGTCACCTGTTACCATTCACCTGTCACCTGTCACCTGTCACCTATTACCATTCACCTCCTCACCATTCACCCAATTCACCATTTCGTAACTTCGGGCGGCCGTTGCTGGTTGTAGCAGCAGCTTCGCACCTGTTCCCGCCCGAACAACCCCGCGAAATCCCCCTCATCTGTTTTACATCCGCTATTTCATGCTGGATTCCATCGAAGAAGCCATTGCCGATATCCGCGCCGGAAAGGTAGTGGTGGTTGTGGACGACGAAGACCGTGAAAACGAAGGCGACTTTATTTGCGCCGCCCGTTGTGCCACCCCCGAAGTCATCAATTTCATGGCCACCCACGGCCGCGGCCTGGTGTGCGCCCCGCTGATTGAGCAGCGCTGCGAAGAGCTGGGCCTGGAGCTGATGGTAGGCCGCAACACGGCCCTGCACGCCACGCCCTTCACCGTTAGCATTGATTTGCTGAAGAACGGCGTAACCACCGGCATTTCGGCCTCCGACCGCTCCAAAACCATTCTGGCCCTCATCGACCCCGACACCAAGCCCGAGGAGCTGGGCAAGCCAGGCCACATCTTCCCCCTGAAAGCCCGCAAGGACGGCGTACTGCGCCGCGCTGGCCACACCGAAGCGGCTATCGACCTGGCCCGTCTCGCCGGGTTTGAGCCGGCTGGGGTGCTGGTAGAAATTCTGAAGGAAGATGGCGAAATGGCCCGCCTGCCGGAGCTGCGCGAAATTGCCGATAAGTGGAATCTGAAGCTGATTTCGGTGCAGGACCTGATTAAGTACCGCCTCGAAAAGGAAAGCCTCATTACCCGCGAAATTTCGGTGAAGCTGCCCACCGACTACGGCAACTTCGACCTGATTGCCTACACCCAGCGCAGCACCAACGCCCAGCACCTGGCCCTGGTAAAAGGCGACATCTCGGGCCCCGAGCCGGTGCTCGTGCGCGTGCATAGCTCCTGCGTAACCGGCGACATCTTCGGCAGCTGCCGCTGCGACTGTGGCCCCCAGCTGCACCGCGCCATGCAGCAGATTGAGCGCGAAGGCCGCGGGGTTATTGTGTACATGAACCAGGAAGGCCGCGGCATTGGCCTCCTGAACAAGCTGCGCGCCTACAAGCTGCAGGAGCAGGGCCGCGACACGGTAGAGGCCAACATCGAGCTGGGCTTCGGCATGGATGAGCGCGACTATGGGGTAGGAGCAGCCCTGCTGCGTGACCTGGGCATCAGCAAGATGCGCTTGCTCTCCAACAACCCGCGCAAGCGCACCGGCCTGATGGGCTACGGCCTCGAAATCGTGGAGTCGGTAGCTATTGAGGTGGAGCCCAACGAGCACAATGAGCGCTACCTCACCACCAAGCGCGACAAGCTGGGCCACACCATTCTGCACAAAGACCGCACCCCGCACCCCGATGTAACGCCCACCGCGGCGCACTAAACGGCCGTGCCGCCAGCCACCGGCTGCCTTTTCGGACTTACCCAAGTGCGGAAAGGCAGCCGTTTCTGTTTATACACCGGGCCCTGGCGGTTGCCGGTAGCTACCCCGGGCAGGCAGCGCCAAGGTGGTGTGATTATTGTAGCGAAAGACAGAAATACTACTAATTTTTCCTGCCTATACGATGATGCAAGTACTACTCCGGGGGGCTATTGGATTACTGGCAGGCACATTCGTGGTCGGCCACGCTGCGGCGCAGGGAGACACAGAGCGCAACTTTCTGGCGGGGCTGGTGGTAACCCAGCAGGGCGATACGTTGCGCGGGGCGCTGCAGCTATTTCCGCAGCTGCACACCGTAGCCGTTCGGCAGGCCGGGCAGCCCACCCATACGCTGTCGGCCCGGCACATCAGGCTGGTGGTAGCAGAACATGAGGTAGCGCGCACTCGTCAGGTAAGCCTGCAGCCCATGATAATTGATAATCGGCCCAACCGTCTGGCAAGGGAGCCTTTATCTGCCCAACAAGGTGGAGTCTGGCAGTACAGCCCACCGCAGCAGAACTTTCAGAGTGTTCATCTGGGAAGGCGGCATTATATCTCGCGGGCTGTCACAAGCTCCGTTGTGGGGAGTACCGTGCCGCAGTATGAGCTATTTGAGGTGCTGGAAAGCGGTTCTTTTATCTTGCTGCAGCAGGAAGTAGCGGAAAGCCGCGTTGTTAAAAATTATACGGGGCCAATCGGTGTCAAGCTAGAATCTGAAACCCAGTGGATACCGGAATGACGTTCCACGTATTTTCTGATTGCCCCCGACGGGGCCTTTCGGGAGCTGAAAAAACCAGTACCTGAAATAGTGGCGTGTGAACCGCGTTACCATAGCCAAATGGCCGCCGCCGCCCGTACAATTTCCAACCCGCACGCCGCCGACGTGAGGCAGTTGGTGCAAACGCTTAACTCGTTGGTTGCTGCCAGCGTTACGGCTCCGTAGCAGGGGTAGCCGCAGAATATTTCTCACTTCGCACCATGACTATACTGGGTTTGATAAGTAGAAAGGCGGGTTTCGGCCGGAAGTGGTGGGGCGGCGGCAAGCGGCTGCTGGCGGCGGCAGCGCTGCTGCTCCCGCTGGCCACCCAGGCCCAGCGGACCGGCAAAGGCTTTACGCAGCAGTTTGACCGCGCCACCGTGCTGCTGAGTACCGGCGACACCATTGCCGGGCCGCTGGCGCTGCACCGCTCCGAGGAAACGCTGACCATGACCCTGCCCGATAACACCGTTCGTACCCTGCCCGCGGTTAGTGTGCAGAGCTTTGCCGTGCAGGGCGAGCGGTATGACCGGAGTCGGGAGCGGTACTACTACGACGACTTTTACTCCATGCGCCAGGGCTATTACTACGGCAACCCCTACTTCAACACCCTGCCGCGTCCGCAGCGCCGCGAGCGGCCCGATACGGCGCTGGTGCGCGTGTTCCGGACCTACCGCTGGAACCGCGACAATGAGTACAGCGACTTCCGGGCCCCGGGCTTTTTCGAGCAGCTCAGCGGCGGCCCCATTATTCTGCTGCGCCGCGAAGGCCTGGTGGAGCGCCCCATTACCTACAACGGCCCGTATGGCCCCTACGGCTATGGCGGCGGCATGCCCGGGCGCACGATGGGCTACTACACCGATGTAAAAGACAACTTCTTCCTGGGCCTGCCCAACGGCAATGTGCTGAGTCTGCGCAACCCCAAGAAGGACCTGCTCAACTACTTCCGCACCCACGCGCGCCAGATTGAGCAGTACGCCAAGGAAAACAAGCTCAGCTACACTGAAGCCCGCGAATTGGCTTATCTGGTGAACTACGCCAATTCTCTGGAGAAGAAGTAAGCCCGCCCCAACGCCAAAGGCGTCGGGGCAGTTAGCTACCTGCGTGCCGGCACCCATCCGGTGGGGTTTGACTGGCAGCCGGGGGTAGGCGAAAGCTGCGCTGAAGGCGCGGACGTCAACCGGCCGGACGCCTCCGGTGTCGGACCGGGCGGGCAGATTATAGCACCCGCAGCACGGGGTAGCGCAGGTGGCTCGGCTCGTAGTGCTCCGACTGGCGGTACACCCAATCGAGCTGGGCCTGGGCGCTGGCGGCGAAGGCGGGCTCAGCTTTCTTCTTGGCTTCTAGCTGGGCGCGCAGCTCGGGTTTCTGGCGTAACAGATTGGCGGCTATGTCCTCAAAAACGTAGTCGGAAAAGTGCTCTTTCTGCTGCAGAATGCTGTCAAAGAAGCCCCAGGCGAAAAAGGAGTCGGTAGCCTGGGGTTCCAGGGTTTCGATGAGGTAGCGGGCGGCGGGCTGGCTGAGCGTTACCACGTAGTCGCCGCGCAGGAAAGCAAGGCTTTGGCGCACGGGGCGCACCTGTACCTGCGAGTGGAGGTAATGGCCTTCGTAGGGGCGGGGGCTGGTTTTGTAATCCTGAATGTAGTACACCTCCCCGCTGATGGTGGTATCAGCCGGGAGCTGCCGCAGCTGCACCCCGGAGAGGCCCAGGCGGTCCACTACCTCGCCCCAGGCCTGGGGCACCACGTAGGCCCGGGGCCGCTGCACGGTTACGGTGGGGCGGAAGGTGTTGTAGTACAGAATTGATTTGGTATAAGGTGCCTTTCGGTCGTAGGAGAGGCGGGGCCGGCCGCTTACCTCGCTGGGCTTGGTTTTGCCCTCAAACCCCCGGAAGGTGAAGCGCTCCGCCTGGGTAGTATCGAGGCGCCAGCCCAGGGCAAATTGCTGCTGGGCGCGGGTTTGCTCGGCGGCCGTGGCGCGGGCCTGGGCAATGGCGGCAGCATCCTGATGCACGGTTTTAATCAGCAGATCCAGGAAGTCGTAGGTGGCTTTTACGCGGGGCGTGTAGGCCTTCAGCATGTGGGTTTCCGTCACGAACCCGATGGTGTTGAACAAGGTAGTGTAGCCGGTGGAGTAGCGCGGCGTTTCCAGAAAGCCCACCAGGCCGCGGGCATCGGGGGTGCGGCCCTCAAAATCGACGTAGGGCGTCAGATACCACTTCTTCTGGTCCATGCCCCCGTACAGGGAGGGTAGCAGCTTCTGCTGCAGGTACTGGCTCAGGGCCGGGTGCAGCTTGTCTTTCTGCGTGGCAATGAGGGTCATGGTGTACTGGTAGTCGGCCCCGTTGGAGGTGTGGGTGTCCACGTAGATATCGGGCTGCCAGCGCTGAAACAGCTGGGCAAAGGAGCGGGCGTTGCGCGAGTCCTGCTTGATGTAGTCCCGGTTCAGGTCGAGGTTGCGGGCGTTGCCCCGGAAGCCGTAGCTCTCGGGGCCGTTCTGGTTGGTGCGGGTGGTGGAATTACGGTTCAGGGAGCCATCCACGTTGTATATCGGGATGAACACGAGCACCACATCGGCCAGCTGGCGGCGCAGCTCTTTTTTCTGCACGTAGTCGCGGGCCAGCATCATACTGGCATCAATGCCCTCCGGCTCGCCCGGGTGAATGCCGTTCTGAATAAACACCACCCGCTTGCCCTTACCGCGCAGGGAAGCCGGCTCGAAGTCGCCATCCAACGACACGACCACCTCGTGCAGGGGCCGGCCGCTATCGGTGCTACCCACCTCTCGCAGCTGAATCTCAGGGTAGGCCGCGTCGAGCTGCTGGTAGTAGCTGATGCACTCGGCGTGGGTGGTCGTGGTGTTGCCGTTGCCTTTCTCGAAAGGGGTTCGCCAGTCGGTGGGGGGTAGGGCGGGGCCAGTCAGCAGAAAAGAGGAAAGGAGCAGTGCGAGCATAAGGCAGGAAGAGGAGAAGCGAATATCTAAGGTGCAAATAGCCTAAAAACGCGGCATCCTGCGCACAGCTCCTGACTTTTTCACTACCTGGCAGGCCGCCGCCGCACCGTTGTGTGCTATAATTCATCGGGACAGAGGGCGGATGAATCCCCCTACATCCGACTATACCACCACCTCTTTACCCAAGACCAGGCCTGGGGCTACTTCCCCGGTAGTTGGAGCGGACGGCCGATTTATTTTACCGGACCTTTCGGGGCGTTCATCTCGCGGGTCATATTGGTTGTGTTTTCCAGATAGGTTTCCAGTGGTTCCAGGCCAACAGCGGCTCTACGCTTATTGACGCGGGCGGGCTTACGCAGAGGCCTCGCTACGGCTCGTATCGTTGGGCCAGCACCCTCGTAGAGAACCTGGGTGCCATACTCTCCGAGGTGCCCCGTATTAAGCGCGACCCGGTCCGTCAGATAGGCATAATTAACCGGATTGGCGTTTTTGCGTTTTACTTCCGGCTTCATCAACCTGAGCACCTGCCGTTGAAAGTTGGGGTACGCATCAGCGTGCTGCACCAACAGCCAAAAATTGGTAGCGCTTTGTTCGCCTACCTGCCGGAAGCCAGGATAGCCGTACTGGCGCACAATTTTTTCCAGAATGGGCTGGTGGCGAGCATAGTTTTCTTTCTCAACCTCCTCCAGATTGCGGCCGGCACTGTCGGGCTGCTGCTGAAACATCCGCTGCATGGGCCACTGGTCCACGTACGCCAGGCTGTCAAGTGTCTTGCTTAACTGGGGAAACAGCACGGCTGGCGGCGTCCGTTGGGCCGTGGCATCCGTACGCCCGACCATTGCTATGAGCATAAGCAATAAGCACAGCTTAAAGAGGCGTGGCTTCACGTAGGCTGGAGCCTGAAGCAGGAAAATCTGGGCGGGTAGGGGGAGGCGTGCCGAAAGAATACTGATTAGGTATCGCATGGATAGGGGTATGAGTGGTGATTTGCCGATACAAAGCAAGCTTCCGCCTATGTAAACCCCTGTTAACTAGTGTTAACTAGTGTTAAATGCCCTGGTTGGCATACAGCAGGTTGTATGTTTGTGTATGCCCATTGCCTGTCCATGAAATCCCGCGCCTTTCTTCTTCCCTGGCTCTTAGCCGGTTGCCTGCTGGGCATGAACGGATTTCAGGCCTATTGGCTGGTCAGCACGTACCGACTCACCCGCCTGCAGTTTGACCGGGAGCTGCACCAGGCCGTAGTGGCGGCGGTGCAGCAGCAACTGCTGGCCGACGTGTGGGCTCCGCAAACGCCTCGCTTCAACCTGCATCTGGCAGGCACCAGTGTTTCCCGCATTAGCCCACGCCGCCGTCTCATGCAAGCGTCAACGGTCACTATTCAGCCCGGAGCCGGCGCTCCGCAGGATACTCAAACGAGCAGACGTAACCCTAGCCATATCATCTTAGACGACTGGAGCAGCGGTACCCACGTGGGCCTAGCTGGCTTAACGCATGCTTACCGGCAGCAACTCCACCAGCGCGGCATTGATTCGGCAGCGGCCGGGCTCGATACCTTTTCGCTGCGGCGCAGGCCGAGGGCATCTGTGCTAACTACCCAACCACCTCTGCTGACGGCTCACCACCCGCCACCAGTACTGCTGAGCCCGGCGTATGGCCTCTACGCGCAGGCCCGCCCGTTGCCGCCTACCTCGTACCTCTGGCAGCGGTTGGGCGGTTTGCTTGGTGGCTCCCTGCTTCTGCTCGTGCTAACCGGCAGTTGCTTCGTGCTGGTATGGCACACGCTGCGCGCTCAGCGCAAGCTGGTGGAGGTCAAAAATGACTTTATCAATAACATGACGCACGAGTTAAAAACGCCGCTGGCAACCGTGACGGCGGCCGTTGAAACCCTCGCGCGCTTCGGCTTGCAGGCCGACCCGCCAAAAGCCCGGACCTACCTGCACATTGCCCGCACCGAGCTGCGACGCCTCGCCGACTTAGTCGATAAAGTCCTGACTATCGCCACGGAAGAGCAGGCCCACCTGGTGTTGCATCCGGAAGCAGTACGACCAGCCGAGTTGGTACAGGCAGCCGTGTGCCGGCACCAGCTACAAGCCGACAAGCCAGTGCATTTTCAGCTCGAAATGGCCCCAGACGAGGTGATACGGGCCGACCGTTTCCATCTGGAAGGCGCGATTAACAACTTGCTCGATAACGCTATTAAGTATTCCAAGGAATCTGTATCCATCCAGGTAAGTAGCCGTCGTACGGCCGGCGGCTGGCAACTGACGGTGCAGGATGATGGCATCGGGATTGCCGGCAGTGACCAGGCGGCGGTGTTTGACCGCTTTTTTCGCGTGCCAACGGGCAACCTGCATTCGGTGAAAGGGTTCGGGCTGGGGCTCTATTATGTGCGCCAGGTGGCGGAACGCCACGGCGGCCACGTTACGCTGCGCAGCGAGCTGGGGCAGGGCAGCGCCTTTAGTTTGTGGCTGCCGGCCGCGTAGAGGGTAAGAAAAATAAATGTCGGCAACAGGGTACCCATCTAGTAATAAGTGAAAGATGCCAACCATTCTCCTGGTCGAAGACGAACTGTCCCTGGCTTTTATCGTGCAGGATAACCTGGAGTCGCGCGGGTTCCGGGTAGTTCATGCGGCAGATGGGTACGCCGGGCTTGCTCTGTTTCGGCAAGCAAAGCCCGACCTCGTGGTGGCCGATGTGATGATGCCCCGCCTGGATGGCTTTGCCCTGGCCGAGCAGTTGCGGCGCGAACATGGCACGGTGCCCATTATTTTCCTCACGGCCCGTGGGCAGACAGCCGATGTCGTACGCGGCTTCGAAATTGGTGGCAGCGACTACGTTCGCAAGCCCTTCAGCATCGAGGAGTTGGTGGTTCGCATTCAGGCCCGGTTACAATCGAGCAACCAACCACTTATGGCGCCTGCCCTGCTGCGCATTGGGCAGTACGAGTTCGATTATCCGCACCAGCGTTTATCTCGCCCGGGGCACACGCAGGAGCTGACCCATCGCGAAGCGGAAGTGCTGTATCACTTGTATACGCAACGCAACCAGGTGCTCGAGCGCCGGACCGTGCTGCAAGCCTTGTGGGGCGATGACACGTATTTCAACGGCCGTAGCCTCGATGTGTACATCACGCGGTTACGCCGCTACCTGATGGCCGACGAGCAGGTGCACATTGTAAACGTGCGCGGCATCGGCTACAAGTTGATGCTTTGAACGGTTGCGGCCCATGTTCCCTTTTTATGCTAGGCTTTAGTATAAGCGGCGCGGGGCCGGGAAAAGCAACTGATCCACGCTGTACTTGCCGGGCCCGGCAAAGGCCAGCCCCAGAAACAGGAATGCCGCTTCCAGAGCGTGTGAATACGTGTTGAAGTCGTGGCCGCTGCCCAGGTGCATAATCGTGGCCATCACCATGGTGCCGAGCAGCAAAACGCAGGCTACCCGAAAAAACAGGCCGATGGCAATTAATTGTCCGCCCACGGCCTCGGCCGCCGCCGCCAGAAAACCCCAAAAGGCCGGGGCAACATTCAGCCCCACCAGCTTCATGGCGCCGCCTAGCTGAGCCCAGGCTTCGGGGCCACCCGTAAGCTTGGGGTAGCCATGGATGGTAAACATAACGCCAATCCCGACGCGCAAGGCCAACAAGCCAAAATCGTGGGTGCGGTAGCGGTTCTCAAACAGGGCCATAGGCAGAGGCGAAGGCGGGCCGGCAAGTTCAACGGTAGAAATGTAAGCTACTAAATCCGGCGTTGCCAAAGTACAATATTTGCGTCGGAATGCAACTCCTGCGTTCAAACGCCTACTGGTAAAGTAATACCCCCGTGATGCGGGCGGCGGGCGGAATTTCGGCGGAGCTGATTTGCTGGGGCTGTTTATTGGGCAAAGACTTCGGATCAATAAGCCAGGCCATCTGCACCTCGCCCGACACCGCCGCGAATCCGGCTGGCGTGTCGCGCACCTTGGTCAGGCCCAGATTCTGGCGCGCGGCTCCGAAGGGAGAGCCAACCCCGATGCCTTCGGCCGTGCGGTACTGCGGGTCATAGATACGGATGCGGCGCAGGCGAAACCCCTGGGCAGAGTCGCCGATGAGGTGCAGCACAGTGGGCGGCGCGTCGGGACGCTGGGCGTCGCGCATCTCGTAGGCCGGTAGGGTTTGGCCGCGGTCCTGGTAAGTGGTAGCGCGGAGCAGGTGGGCGGGTACTACTGCCTTAATGCGGTCTTCGCGCATGCCCAGGCGCAAGCGGCCGGCCCGGCCCGGGCTAAGCAGGTGCAGCGAATCGGGGGTAGGAGCGCCGGCAGTGGTAGCCGGCGCGCTGGCTTGCTGCGCTACTGCCGCTGCCCCGGGCGAAGCCGCGGCGGTAGTGCCAGCCGCAGGGGTAAACGGCGGCGTACCTGGGTCGGTGGCGTTGCGGGTGGTCGTGGCGGAGTCGCAGCTTAGGAGGGTGGTTGCTAAAATATTGAATACCAGCGCTATGCTCAGGAGGGAAAAGCGGTGTTGCATGCGGGCTATACGCAGCCGCCGGCCCGGGCGTTGAAAACCTGGTGTGGCCGTAGGGCGTTAGCAAGGCGTAGGCAAGCGCCCGCGCCCGGCGGCGCCTTGCTTACCTTTGCCGACCTTTTCACTTCTTCAACCTAGTTGCCCGTGCCTGCTGAAGCCCGCAAACCGCTTATTCTGATTTCCAACGACGACGGCATCACGGCCCCCGGCATTGCCACGCTCGTGCGCGTTATGCGCCGCCTGGGCGAGGTGGTAGTGGTAGCGCCCAACTCGCCCCAGTCAGGGATGGGCCACGCCATCACCATCGGTTCGTCCTTGCGCCTTGACCCCAGCACCATTTTCGACGGGATTGAAGCCTACGAGTGCAGCGGCACGCCCGCCGACTGCGTGAAGCTGGCCAAGCACCATGTGCTGAAGGACCGCCGGCCCGATCTGGTAGTGTCGGGCATCAATCACGGCTCCAACTCTTCCGTGAATGTGTTGTACTCGGGCACCATGTCGGCGGCCATTGAAGCGGCCATTGAGGGGCTGCCGGCCATTGGCTTTTCCCTGTGCGATTATGGCCACGGCGCCGATTTTTCGCACGTGGAAGAGTGGGTAGAACGCCTCGCGCGCCAGGCCCTGGAGCACGGCATTCCGCCGGGCACGGCCCTGAATATCAACATCCCTAAGAAGTCGGCCGAGCCCATTGCCGGCGCCCGCCTGTGCCGCCAGGCCCGCGCCAAGTGGCAGGAGGAGTTCGACCTGCGCTACGACCCCTACAACCGGCCCTACTACTGGCTGCTGGGCAACTTCGTCAACGAAGACCAAGGTCAGGATACGGATGAGTATGCCCTGGCCCACAACTACATATCCATTGTACCCTGCCAGTTTGACCTCACGGCCCTGCACGCCCTGCGCGAGATGAGTACTTCCTGGCAGCTCAGCCCTACCCCCACGGGACAGGGCGCCCCGGCCCCGGCCCTGGGTAGTGCCCAGCCCGCCCCCGGCGAGTCGGCGGAGGGGCTCGGGTAGCGGGTTAGCCCAATACCTGCCGCAACGCCTTCAGAAAGTTGTAGCAGCAGTCCTGTAAAACAGCAAGCCCCAGCCGCTGACGGTTGGGGCTTGCTGTTTTACAGGACTGCTGCCACTCGCGGAGCGTGGTGCATAGGCATATCCGGCACCGCTGCCGCCGGTCGGAATGCTGCTAAAAGTCGCTTTTTCATACTGCGCACGCCCACCAATGCCACCCCAGGCCAGGGCCGGCCGCAGGAAGGCTGAGTGAGCCCCGGCTAGCGGGAGCCGTGACGGACCACGGTGGTTTTGCGCAGGCTGGAGGCCTTTTTAACGGTGTTCGGTTTGGTCACGGTTTGCGTGCGGGTAGCAGTGTGAGTGTTACCGCTGGGCGTGGCTACGCTGTGGGTGCGCGTTGTAGTGCGCGACGACTGCGTGGGGGTAGTGGCAGTGCGGGTGGTCGTGGTTTTTTGCTGCACGGCCTGGGCCTGGGCGCCAGAGGCAAGTACCAACAGGGTGAGCAGGGTGGGAAGGCATTTCATGGGTAGGAACAGATATAGGCGTGGAAACTACCCCTTCTACGCACCTCACGCCCTGCGGATGTGCTTTCGGCGGCCTTACGGAAACTGCAACTGCAACGTGGTGCCCTGGCCTACCTCTGGTGCCACCGTCAGCCCGATTTTATGAAACTCGGCAATGGTTTTGGCAATGGGCAGGCCCAGCCCGTAGCCCTCGGGGGCCGCGGCCCCGGCCTGAAACCGCCGGAACCGGTCGAAGAGGTGGGGGAGGTGCTCGGGGGCAATGCCAGGGCCCGTATCCGTTACGCGCAGTACATAGCCGCCCTGGGGCCCGGGCCGGCCCTGCACCCTGATGCTGCCGCCCCAGCAGTTGTACTCAATGGCGTTGCTGCTGAGGTTGAACAGCAGGGTAAACACCAGCGTGCGGTTGGCCTGGGGCAGCACGTAGTCGGGGCGCAGGTCCTGCTGCAGCTGCAGCTCCCGCTGGGCCAGGCGGTCCTCCAACTCAGCGGCTATCTCGGCCAGCACGGCCGCCACCGATACGGCGTCCTCGCGCAGGTACTGCTCGTTTTCAATGTTGGCGATGAGCAGTAGCGTCTTGACCGTATTACGCAGCCGGTAGAGGGTTTTCTGCGACTCCACAATTTTCAGGGAATGGGCGTGGCCCAGGGTGGAATCCTGGAGCATGTTCTCGAACCTGGACTGCAGGATGCTGACCGGCGTGAGCAGCTCGTGCGACACGTTCGACATAAACTCCCGCTCCTTCTCAAACGCCGACTGAATCTTGCTCATCATCGCGCTGAGGCTGTCATCGAGGCGGCGGAAATCGGTGGTGTCCGTGTCGAGGGGGGCGTAGGAATAGGCCGAGGGGTGGTGCACGCCGCGGAGCTTGCGCCGGATCAGCTGCCGCAGGGGCCGGAGCAGGTAGTGGGCAAAGGCCGCATCCGTCACGATGGTCAGGGCGGCCCCAATCACCAGCATCCACAGGGCCATGCGCCGCAGCGTATCGGTGAGCAGCTCCACAGTAGCCAGCGAGGAACCGATTTCCAGCCGGTAGTGACGGCCGGCCTCGGTAAACTGCTCGCTCAGAATGCGAAAGTCCTCCGTTTCGTTATCAACCCGCCGCCGCTCGTTGAAGATGCGCGGACGGTGGGCCGTTGGAGCGGCAGAGGCGGGTAGGGGCGTGAGGGTAATGTACTCCTGCTTCAGAATGTTGTAGTCGGCGTAGGCCTCGCCCTGCACGAAGGCCGAAATGCCGCTGCGGTGAATCAGCTGTACCACCTCCGCCTGCATTTCCCGCAGGCGCTGATCGGTGTGGAGTACCGCTACCCGACTGACAATGGGCGGAATTACCACCGCTCCCAGTAGCACCAGCAGTAGCTTCGACAGCGCATTGAACAGGGCCAGCTTGGCTTCCAGGCGCATAGGAGAGAGTAGTTGAGTAGCGGAGTAACTGAGTAATGATAAGAGTGCGCGAACGAGAATACGTGCAGTTGGATGGAGGCTAACCCGTAGGCTTATATCTTTTCGAGAGACTAGCAGCGAAATTCCCCTAAGCAATATTCACTATATGAGTTCGGCAGAGAAAGCCATGCAAAATGAAGCTTTCGGGCACGTACGAAATCAGCCGCCCTACGCATCATGCGGTTGTATCAGCAGTTGCCCAGAACCGGGGAATCGGATGTGCTTGGGCGGCAGTTGCTTCGGTCTGCTACGTCGGTAGCGGCAAATTACCGGGCGGCTTGCCGAGGCCGCTCCGCCGCCGAATTCGATGCTACGGTTAGCATCTGCGTGGAAGAAGCCGACGAAACGCACCTGTGGCTTGAATGGCTACGTGATGCGGCAATTACGCCGCGCCGACATGAAGAGCGGATGAAGTACGGCTTTGGGCCGGCCGCAGGGGTAGGCGTCCCGCTAAGCTCGCGGCGGTTGGGTTGGGTGCGCAAAATATCAGTTCTTGTGGCCTCATCCACCGTGCGCTGCCCGTGAACCCTGCGTTTTCATCCATCAGCATTATTATCCCGGCGTACAAGGAGGCCGCGGGCATTGGCCGGCTGGTAGCGTGGCTGCACGCCGAAGCCGCCGGGGCGGCGGAGGTACTGGTAGTGGATGCCGCCAGCCCCGATGGCACCGCCGCCGCCGCCCAGGCCGCCGGGGCGCGGGTGGTGCAAAGCCCACGGCGGGGCCGGGCGGCCCAGCTTAATTACGGCGCTCAGCAGGCTACCAACCAGATTCTGTACTTCCTCCACGCCGATACTTACCCGCCCCGGGGCTTTCTATCGGCCATCCGGCGGGCCGTGGCTGCCGGGGCGGGTAGCGGCTGCTTCCGGCTGCGGTTCGACCATTCCCACTGGTTTCTGGGCCTCAATGCCTGGTTTACCCGCTTCGATGTGGATCTGATCCGCTTCGGCGACCAGAGCCTGTTTGTGCGCCGTGCCGTATTTGAGCAAGCCGGCGGCTACCGGCCGGAGCTGGTGGTAATGGAAGACCAGGAAATTATCGGGCGGCTGCGGCGCTTCGGCGCGTTTCGGGTACTGCCCCAGGCGGTGGTGACCTCGGCGCGCAAGTACCTGGAAAACGGCGTGTACCGCCTGCAGCTGGTGTTTACCCTCATTGCCGTGCTGCACTGGCTGGGCGCGTCGCAGCCCCGGCTGGTGAGCGTCTACCGCTACCTCATCCGGCAGGACAAAGTGTGAACGGGCCACCCAGCGCTGCCGGGCCGAAACGCAACGCAGGCCTTTCCGGGTAGGAAAGGCCTGCGGCGAAAAGCACCAGGAACAACGCAATTTGCTACTCGCGCACCACCTTCAGGAAGGTAGTATGGCCATCGAGCACAACCTGGGCCACGTACACGCCGGCCGGCAGCGCTGGCAGCCCCGGCAGAGCTACCACCGGTTGCCGCAGGAGCCCGCTCATATCCTGCTGATACAATACGCGGCCATCCAGGGTGGTAAGCTGCACCGTGCCGTGGGTTGGCAGGGCCTCGGTGGGGCTTAACCGCAGCTGCAGGGTAGCCCCGAACGGGTTGGGTGCGGCCGTAACCCGCACGGCCGGGCGGCTTTTCTGCTGCACAGCCAGTGTAACCACCGCCGAATACGTGCTGCTGCCATCCAAGTCCAGCTGGCGCAGGCGGTAGTAGCGGGTACCCGTGCCGCCGGTGGTGTGCCGGAAGCTATAGCGCCGGGCCTGGGCCGAGGTGCCCGCGGCGGCTACCCGCCCCACGGTCTGGAACGTGCGTCCGTCGGGGCTGGCCTCCACCTCGAAAGCCGCCGAGTTAAGCTCCTGGGCCGTTTGCCACGCCAGGTCGGTGCCGGTGGGCGTGGCCTGCCCGCCAAAGCTCACCAGCTGCACGGGCAGCGGATTAGTGACGGTGGCCGTTTGGGAGTTGTAGGCCACGAAAGCCACGTCGCTGTTGCCACTGAGCAGCACCTTAAACTTGCGGATCTGGCCGGCGTTGGTGCTGGTGATGCCGAACGCGCTTAAATCGGCCGTCCAGAGCCGCAGCTGCCGGTTGGTTTGGGTGAAGCCTGCCTCCAGCCGCATGGGCGTCTGGGAGGCCTCGTAGAAATCCGCCACCCAGTCCCCGACGGGCGGAATGCTGGTAAACACCACCGTTACCGTGTTGCCGATGACGTTGTCATTCTCATCCGTGAACTGGTACTGATCCTGGGAGTCGGAGGGGTCCGCGAACTGAGTCACCACCACATCCGGCACTTGGTCGCCCACGCCTCCCGTGGTAATGGAGCTGACTTCAAACGTGAGGGTTCCCTTCGGAATGTTGGCCGCGCCGGTGCCCAGGTTCAGGCCCTTGCGCCCGTCGCGGAGGTAGGTGGCCAGGCCGTTGGCCGGCGCGGGGGTGCTGGCCCCATTGGCAACCCCATCGTAGAGGGCGCCTACCCCAATTTTTGTGTTGCTGGTAAGGGTGCTGTTGATGGCGGCCACGGGCAGGGCCCGGAAGTCGCCGGAAACAAACCGAAGGCCCCGGCGGCTGAGCAGCGCGTCATCAACCCCGGTAGAGTAGCGCGTTCCATTGACTTCGAAAGCCAGCAAATCGTGCGAGTTATCGGGCAGCACCGGGTTAGGAGCGGCCGCCGAGCTTTGCCAGAAGCCGCCGTAATCGGTAATAATTTCAGTGATGTTGGTAACCGTTTGGGCGTGGGCCGTGGCCGTAAGGCCAACGGCGCCGGCCAGGAGCAAGGGTAACTTTCGGAGCATGGGCATAGAAGGTAACGGCAGGTAATTGGAAAGCACAAGCACGTGCAGCACCGCACAACTCATCCATCCGGGCGCTGTGCGGGCAAAAGTAATCCGTGGAATTGTGCAAAGACCAGACGGGAAACAATAAATTTTACTACCGGGGGCCGCGGGCCGGAATGCCGCCGCTAATTTGCGCTTCGTCCCGAATCTTCCTTGCTTTAGCTCATGAAACGACTCGCCTACCTGCTGCCCCTGCTGCTGAGCCTGCTGGCCCGCCCCGCCGCCGCCCAGGTGTACACCGCCTCCGATCCGCTGGCCCACACCTACAGCATTGTGGCCCGTGACCCGCAAACCGGCGACCTGGCCGTGGCCGTGCAAAGCCACTGGTTTTCGGTGGGCACCAGCGTCAGCTGGGCCGAGGCCGGGGTAGGGGCGGTAGCTACCCAGTCCTTCACCAACAAATCCTTCGGTCCGCGCGGCTTGGCTTTGCTGAAAAGCGGCAAAACCGCCCAGCAGGCCCTCGATGAGCTGCTCCGCACCGACGAAGGCCGCGACGTGCGCCAGGTGGCCATTATTGACAACCAGGGCCGCGTTGCCACCCACACCGGCAGCAAGTGCATTGACATGGCCGGACACCAGCAGGGCGCGCAATATTCCGTGCAGGCCAACATGATGCTCAACAATACCGTGCCCGCCGCCATGGCCAAGGCCTACGAGCAGAACGCCCGCCTGCCCTTCGCCGAGCGGGTAGTATCGGCGCTGGCGGCAGCCCAGGCCGCGGGTGGCGACATCCGGGGGCGGCAGTCGGCGGCCCTGCTGGTGGTGCGGGCCACACCCGGCGCCGGCATCTGGGAAGACCGGGCCATTGACCTGCGCGTGGATGATGCCGCCGAGCCCCTGCAGGAACTCAGCCGCCTGCTGCGGCTGCACCGCGCCTACGAGCACATGAACGCCGGCGACCTGGCCGTGGAGAAAAACGATGTGCCCGGCGCCATTCGGGAGTATGAAGCCGCCGAAAAGCTGTTTCCCCAGAACCTGGAAATGAAGTACTGGCACGCCATCAGTCTGGCCAACAAGCAGCAGGTGCCCCAGGCCATTCGGCTGCTAGGCCCTATCTTCCGGCAGGATGCCAACTGGCGCACCCTCACCCAGCGCCTGCCCAAGGTAGGCCTGCTAACCGTTAGCGCCGCCGAGTTGCAGCAGATTCTGGCGGCCAAGTAAGGCCGGCCGCCAACCCAACCCACCAAGCTCCGGCTGCGCGGGTTGTTACCAGGGCCGCGCCCTCGGCAACTGTACTTGTTCAACGCCGCGCGAGGCTGGAGCCTCATGCTACATTTCTTTCTCTTTCCTATGCTGATTCAACTACCCTCGTTTTTGCGGCTCTGGCTGCTTTCTGTGCTGGTGCTGCTGGCGGCCGGCTGTGCCTCCGTAGACCATAAGGTGGGGCCCCGGCCGCTACCCTCCACGGTAGTGTACGTGGTGCGCCACGCCGAAAAAGAAGCTACTCCCGGCCTGCAGGACCCGCCCCTCACGGCCGCCGGGCAGCAGCGCGCCCAGATCCTGGCCGATACGCTGCGCAAGGCGCCGATAACGGCGGCTTTCTCCACGGCTACCACGCGCACCCGGAGCACAGCTGCCCCGCTGGCCGCGGCCCGCTCGCTCACGGTGCAGCCCTACGAGGCCGGCCAGCTAGCCGCGCTGGCTACCCGCATCCGCCGCGAATACCGCGGTAAGGCCGTTCTGGTGGTAGGGCACTCCAATACCATCCTGGAAACGGTGGAAGCCCTGGGCGCCAAGCGCCCCGTATCAGCCGTGCAGGACAGCGAATACGACTACCTGCTGGAGGTGCGCCTCCCCGCCGACACCACCCAGGCCGCTACCGTGGTGGCCCGGCGCTACGGGGCGGCCTCGGGCCGGTAGGCGCCAGGGCTGCAACCGTCGGCCGGTTTTCTGCTACTTTTAAGCCGCCCGGTGGTGCCTGCGCACCGCCGGGCGGCTTTGTTCTGCTACCTTCTCTCCACGTTCATGCGTACGTCCTTCCGCCGCCTTACCCTAGGGGCCCTGGTTCTGCTGGCCTCCGCCGGGGCCGCCACGGCTCAAACGGCCACTTCCAAAATCGACTCCGTCGTCATTCGTAAAATCTACGATGAAGCCCTGGCCCGCGGGCAGAGCTACGAAAACCTGCGTTACCTCACCACCCGCATTGGGGGGCGCCTCAGCGGCTCGCCGCAGGCGGAGCAGGCCGTGCAGTGGGGCAAAACGGTGATGGAGAAGATGGGCCTCGACCGGGTGTACCTGCAGGAGGTGATGGTGCCGCACTGGGTGCGCGGGGCCAAGGAAAAAGCGCAGGTGAAGAGCTCTAAGGGTAAAGCCCTCAACCTAAATGTGTGCGCCCTGGGTGGCTCCATCGGGACCAACGGCAAGCTGAAGGCGCAGGTGGTGGAGGTGCAGAGCCTGCAGGAGCTGGCCGCGCTGCCCGCCGAAAAGGTGAAGGGCAAGATTGTGTTCTTCAACCGCCCCATGAACCCGCTCTACATTGAAACCGGCCGCGCCTACGGCGAAGCCGGCGACCAGCGCCGCAGCGGGGCCATTGAGGCCGCCAAGCGTGGGGCCGTGGGCGCTTTGGTGCGCAGCCTCAGCCTGGCTCACGATGATTTCCCGCACACCGGCACCATGAGCTACCACGACCAGGTAACCAAGGTGCCGGCCGCGGCCGTCAGCACCAACGGGGCCGATGAGCTCAGCCACCTGCTCAAGGCCGACCCTGGCCTGACCGTGGAGCTGGAAATGAGCTGCCAGCAGCTGCCCGAAGTGAAAAGCTACAATGTGGTCGGTGAAATCAAGGGCTCGAAGTACCCCGACGAAATTATTACCGTGGGCGGCCACCTCGACTCCTGGGACCTGGCCCAGGGCGCCCACGACGACGGCACGGGCTGCACCCAGAGCATGGAAGTGCTGCGCCTGCTGAAGGCCTCGGGCCTGCGCCCCGAGCGCACCATCCGGGCGGTGCTGTTTATGAATGAGGAGAACGGAGTGCGCGGCGGCAACAAGTACGCCGAGCTGGCCAAGGCTGCCGGCGAAAAGCACCTGGCCGCTATGGAATCAGACGGGGGAGGCTTCACGCCCCGGGGCTTCAACATTGAGGCCGACCCCGCTACGGTACGCAAGGTGCAGCAGTGGCAGCCCCTGTTTGCGCCTTACGGCAGCGCCGAGTTTTCGGCCGGCCACGCCGGCACCGACATCGGCCCCCTGAAAAGCCAGGCCAAGGCCCTGATCGGCTACGAGTGCGACTCCCAGCGCTACTTTGATATTCACCACACCGCCGCCGATACCTTCGACAAGGTAAACCGCCGCGAGCTGGAGCTGGGGGGCGCCAGCATGGCCGCGCTGGTGTACCTGCTGAGCAAATATGGCCTATAGCATTCCGTTGGGATAAGATGGGGTAGGAACGCGGCCCCGTTTCCTGCGTACACCAGTACCCGCTGCCAACCCGATACGGCTGTTTTACCAGCAACGTCGGGCGGGCGGCGGGTTTTTCCTTCTTGTTAGTAAGCGCCCGGCCCATGAACCTGTACCTTGTTGCCCTGCTGCCGCCTGAACCTATCCGCAGCGAGGTGTGGGCCCTGAAGCAGGAAGTGCACCAGCGCACGGGCAGCCGTAACGCCATCAGCCTACCCGCCCACATCACCCTGGTGCCGCCCCTGCGGCAGCCCCCAGCCTTCGACGCGGCGGCGGCCGCCGCTTTGCGCGCGTTTGCTGCCACGCAATCCGCCTGCGCCATCGGGCTCGAAAATTTCGCGTGGTTTCAGCGGCGCACGTTGTACGTGCACGTATCCCGGCCCGCTGCCGTGCAGGAGCTGCACAACGCCCTGTATCAGTGGTGCGCCACCCGGCTACCCGTCGTGCCGGCCCCAACCCGTCCGTTTGTGCCCCATGTCACGCTGGCCACCCGCGACCTGCCCCCCGATATGACGGCCGCGCTGCACGCCGAATTTCAGCGGCGCACTTATATCGCTTCGGCTATCTGGCACGAGCTGGTATTGTTTCGGCACGATGGCCGCAACTGGCAGCCGCGCGAAACCCTGCACCTGCCTTTTGGCATTCCTACCCCCGAATGAAACGGCAAAGCCCCTGTTTCGAGAGGAAAACAGGGGCTTTGTTTATATCCGCTGGCTGAATTACTCGGCGCTGACGTTCTTTTTCGGGCGACCCGGGCGCTTGCCGGTTCCGTTGGTAGCCCGGGGCTTACGCTCTTTCTTTTCTACCCGAAATCCGGGTTCCAGCATAGCGTTCAACTCCGTCATCAGCTCGTTTATTTTTACTACGTGCTTACGGATCTGGGTCAGGACGGCGTCATTTTCTTCAGCATTAGCCAAAATCTGCTGCAATTTGTTGAGGTCAGCGGTTGCCATGAGTTACTGTTTATTTTAAGAAGAGAAATACTATTCAAAGGTGAAGATTTTTTTTGCCAGCTCAAAAAGCCAGATGAATTACTTGGTAATTCATCTGGTTTAAGCGTACAGGCGTTTGCGTGCATTACCTGAAAAGCGCGCAGCTGCGTAACCGAAGCACTACGCTTACGGAAATACTATTTATTAGTTGAAAAGTGTGAATAAAACATTTATTCGGCGCGTGACCATTATGCAGAGGCTTTATTCGGTTGGCTTGTCTATTGCCTGTTAAGTAGGTAAGTGGCTGAAGAATAATGTTATAATTGCTGCACGCCAGCGGAAACACGAATTATATTTACGGGTTTTGAAACAAAGAATTAGTTAGCCTGTAAGCCAACCGTTGCGCGGCCACAGGCGCCTAGTTCTGCTCCAGAATTTGAAACAGCTCGTCGAGTTTCGGGGTCAGAATTATTTCTGTCCGCCGATTCAGGGCTTTGTTGGCGGGCGTGTCGTTTTGGGATACGGGTACGTACTGCGCCCGCCCGGAAGGGGTAACCTGCGCGGCAGGTAGGCCGGCCTGGGTCAGGATACGGGTAATTTCGGTGGCCCGCAGCACGCTCAGGTCCCAGTTGTCGCGCATGCCCGGGGTTCCCTTGGCAATGGGTACCGTATCGGTGTGGCCTTCCACCAGCACGTTCACGTCCTGATTGCCCTTCAGAGCCGCCGCCAGCTTGCTCAGCGCTTCCTGCCCTTTCGGATCCACTTTCGTGGAGCCAGATTTAAATAATAATTGCTCGGAAAGGGAAACATATACTTTCCCGTTTCGCACATTCACTTGCAAGTCCTGCGCATTAAATCCAAGCAGGGCGTCGCCTACTTTCTGGCGCAGGGCTTTTACCGCCGCGTCTTTCTGGTCAAGAATGCGCTGCATTTCGGCTATGCGCTGTTCTTTTCCGCGCAAATCGGCCGAAAGCTGCGTATTTTCCTGCTGCGCCCCGCTCAGGCTGGCATTCAATTGATTTACCTGCTGATTTTTGCTTAGTAAGCTGGTGCGCAGCGCTTCTTCGCTCCGGTTTTTTTCTTTCTGCAGTGCGCTCTTCTCTACCTGCAACTGCTCGCGGGCCTTGCTTACCTCAGTATATTGAGCCTGCAGCGCCGTGTATTTTTTTTGCGATACGCAGCTTGTTGTGGTTAGCAGCGCCGCACCATATAAAGAAAGCAGTACGGGAGAAGTGCAGAGATATTTCATGATGAAAAAACGTAGGTGAAATACGACGTGGTAGAAACGAGCCGGTGCACGGGGGAGTTACAACCCAGCTAATTTCCAGTCGCGGAAATTACCCCACGCGTGCCGCCCGTAACTCCGGGTTTGTTGTACCTTGGAAACCGGTTTGCGTTTTCTCGTAGTTATTTCCGCTTGCGTTTCTATATCACGTTCCTGGCCCTGTTTGTGGTAGGCAGCCTGCGGGCTGGTGCTGCCGCCCCGGCGGCAACGGCGCCGCCCACCACCCGCTACTGGGTTACCTTCCGCGACAAAGGCGGGCAGCAGCTGCGGCCTGGTAGCTATTTCAGCCCCGCCGCCCAGGCCCGCCGCCGCCGCCAGCACCTGCCCCCCGCCGACAGCACCGACTTTCCGGTACGCCCCGATTACGTGGCCCGGGTGCGGGCCCTGGCCGACTCGGTTACGCTGGTGAGCCGCTGGTTTAATGCCGTTGCCTGCCGCGCCACGCCCAGCCAAGCTGCCCGGCTGCGCCAGCTGCCGGGGGTCAGCTCCGTCACCGCCTGGCCCGAAGAGGTACTGCTGCCCGCCGCCCACGCCCCGGCCGCGGCCGGTGGCCCGCTTACCACCGCTGATAGGTCGTTGGCCCGACGGCAGGCCGCCAGCTTGGGCGCGGCCGACTTCCGCCAGGCCCGCCTGAACGGGCGCGGCCTGCGCATTGCCATTTTCGATGTGGGCTTCACGGGGGCCGACCGGCACCCGGCCTTCGCGCATCTGCGCCGCCGCGGGGCCATTGTAGCTACCTATGATTTTCTGCGCCGTACGCCCGCCGTGTACCAGGGCGGAAGCCACGGCACCGAGGTCCTTTCCTGCATTGCCGGCCGCCTGCCCGACAGTACCCGCCTGGGGCTGGGGGAGGGCGCCGAGTTTCTGCTGGCCCGCACCGAGCAGATGCACCGCGAGAAGTACGCCGAAGAAGAAGCCTGGCTGGCCGCCGCCGAGTGGGCCGACCGCAACGGGGCCGATATCATCAACTCCTCCCTGGGCTATACTACCCGCCGCTATTTCCCGGAGCAGATGAACGGGCGCACCAGCCTGGTCGCGCGCGCCGCCGAACTGGCCGTGCGCAAAGGCATACTGGTGGTGAATGCAGCCGGTAACGACGGCGACGACCCGCAGTGGCGCACCGTGGGCACCCCCGCCGATGGCGACTCCGTGCTGGCGGTAGGCGGCGTTGACCCCGATACCTACCTGCACCTGGATTTCAGCAGCTACGGCCCCGCTCCGGGGCAGCGCCTGAAGCCTAACGTGGCGGCCTTTGGAGTAGTAATTGCCGCCGCGCCCGGCGGCTACGTGCGCACGGAAGGCACATCCTTTGCCAGTCCGCTGGTGGCCGGCTTTGCGGCCTGCGTCTGGCAGCAGCAGCGCCACTTAACGGCCATGCAGCTGTTCGCCCGGCTGCAGGAGTCGGCGTCACTCTATCCATATTTTGATTACGCTCACGGCTACGGTCTGCCCCGGGCCGCGTTCTTTACCCGGCCCGCTCCCGAAGCGCCGGCTTCTTTTGACGTAGTGCGCCAGGACTCTGTGCTGGCTGTGATAATCCGGGAGGAAGCCGCCCGCGTACCGGCCCGCACCCTGCCGCTGTTCGCCGACTCGGTGCGGGCGGTAACGGAGCCAGCGGCCCCGGCCGTGGCGGCCGTTGGGCAGGAACAGCCCCGCCCGGCCGCTACCGCCCCCGCCGAGCTGGTGCCGGCTGCCCCGCCGGCGTACCTGTATTGGCAGTTGATGGACCGCGAGGGCCGTCTGCTGCGCTACGAGGTGCTGGAAGTGCAGCAACGGGCGGTGCTGCGGGTGCCACTGCGTCTGCTCCGCCCCGGCTACGCCGCCCGGGTGCATTACCAGGGATACACCAAAACCTACGTAGCTCCATGATAACGCACGTTCTGAAACTGGCCGGCGCGGGCCTGGCGGGGATGCTGCTTCTGGCACCCGAAGCCCGGGCCCAGCGGGTGCTGCTGCGCGCCGACCCATCCGCCGATTCGGTCCGGGCCCGTTATGGACCCAACCGGGCCGTTTACCGCCATCTGTACCTGGGCTACGCGCCGGTAGTAGGGCGGCCGGAAGGGGCCGGGGCCGACCTGCGCTATTTCAAGTCGGCGGAGTTTTTCGTGGGGCTGCGTCATAAGTTTCGCCTGTCTCAGTCGGTAGCAACCGGCGTTGATGTGCGCTACGCCCGCCTGGCTTATCACTTGCAGCAGAACAGCCGGAAGCTGCTGCCTACGCCCGCCCTGCACCACGCCGAGTCAGTGGTGCTTTCCCAGCTGCAGCTGGAGCCCTACCTGCGCCTGAACTTCGGCCGTCGGGGCAACGTCATCGGACACTACCTGGATGTAAGTGGCTGGGGCGGCTGGGCTCTCGGCACGTCTCATCACTATGAAGACCGGCCGGGAACCGGTGGCGGCAAGCGCACGGTGGTGGTAGAGCGCAACCTCAGCTACCTGCACCGTTGGCCCGTTGGGGTAGGAGCGCGCCTGGGCAGCGGCCGCTACGCGGCCACGGCCCGCTACCGCCTCTCCCGTACGTTTACAGCCCAGGCTAACCCCGCGTATGCCGAGTTGCCCCGCTGGGTGGTGGGGCTGGAGCTTGGGCTTTTCTAGAACGGTGGGAAACTGCCCGGCTGCGCCCGAGACGAAAATTTCCCGGTTACGGTCTGGCCTACGCTGGCTCCGATGGCTGCCGGGCTGAGGTGCTGATCGGGGGTAGGCGGCAGCGCGCCGGATTTCCTTTATTTTGTGCACAACCTGGCACCGGCTTTTGCGGTACACGGTGTCACTACCCATTCTACTAGTACTGCTTCATTAAACCAGCCGCTTTGGCATTGGGCTGTCGGTAGTTTTGTAATTTGCCGAACTGAATAGATGATGGCTGACTTTTCCTTCATGAAAAAGCTTTCCCTCCCCACTTGTGGGGCTTTATGTTTACTCCAGCTGGCTTCCTGTATTAATACGGAGCGGGAGGTGGGTACTTCCAAAAATGCCGACCGAGTGTTTACGCCTACCCCCGAAGCCAACCGGGGCCGCGTTTCGGAGCGCACCGTGCTGCGGACGGTCAACATGGCCCATGCCTTTTCCAACCCGCGCAGCAAAGACAACTTTGTGCTGCAGCTGCGTGGGCCTAAAATCGCCACCGCCCAGGCTTATTTCATGATTATCAGCAGCACCGGCGATACGCTGCGCAAGGAAATTATTCCGGCCTCAGCCCTGATTAACGAACGGGACCTGGACGACCCGCAGGCGGCCACCGTCCGCGACAAGGAAATAGCCATTCTGCAGGGTATGAACAGCTTTTTCCGCGAGGACCGGTTTGTGCAGCCCGCCGTGCCCCGCACCGCTACCCAACCCGAAAACGTGGATGCCCAATCCTGGAACTCGGTAAAGGAAGACACCCGTGCCGTTGGGTTCGACTACCCCTCGGCCGGGGGCCGGGAGCGGCGCGTAGCCTACTCCAAAAAACTGGGCCGGGCCGTGGTAATTGCTGAATAGCACTAGCAGAGCAAGTAACCTGAAAAGCCGTCGGACTGCACGTCCGGCGGCTTTTTACGTGTGAGCGGGACCGAAGAAAACAGAGAACGGGGAGTCGCTTCCGTCGAAGCCACTCCCCGTTTTTATTTTAATCACCAAGGCAACCCTTCGCGCAGCCGCATGAGCACTGCATGAGGAACCGGACACTAGACCAAGTTGCTTCAAGAAAGCGGGAGCAGGCGGCCCGCGGTAGCCTACGTTACGACGCGGCCACCGCCAGCCACCCCGTGCGGCCGTTGGCCTGCCGCACCAGCCGGAACTTGCCATACTCGCCCAGCACGGCCACGGTGGTTTGCGCCGGAAGGGCGGCCACGGTTAAGGCATCGGCCGCGGGCCGGGCGCGCAGGTCGGTAGGCAGGGGCAGGTTTTCGCGACGCAGAGGGGTAGCCGTCAGCACCGCCTTGGCCGGTACGAAGCCAGTACGGCCGGTGGGCAGCTGCACGCGCAGCCACTCGGCGGTGGCCCCCAGTACCAGCAGGGGGGTAGGGCGGGTGGCCGCTCCGGCCGCTACGCCCGTAGCGGTGGGTGTGCGGCGCAAGGTCAGGCGCGTTTCGCGGGCTCGTACCCACTGGCCCAGGCGGCTGGGCAGCACTTTGGGCACAGGCGGCATTGCATCGGGGCGCCGCACGAAGGGAAACGGATCAACGGCGCCGTTGCGGTACACGCCAAAGTGCAGGTGAGGCGCAGTGGTGCGGGCGTTACCGGTGTTGCCCACCAGCCCCAACGTGTCGCCGGGCTTCACGCGCTGGCCGGGCTGTACCAGCTGCTTATCGAGGTGGGCGTAGTATAAGTGCTGGCCGTGGTCGGTATCGGCCAGCCACACCACCCGGCCCCCGAGCTTGGTTTCATTTACGCGGGTAATGTAGCCGTGGGCGGAGGCAATGGCCGGCGTGCCGCGCTGAGCAAAAATATCAATACCCTCGTGGCGGCGGGCGCCCCCGTCGCGGGGTACTCCCCAGAACGAGCCCACGGCCACGTCGGTTTTGCCTTTTACCGGAAAGCTCAGGCTAGGCTCGCGGCGGATGCGCAGGGTGTAGCGTCCGCCGCGCAGCAGCTCCGGCTGCACCCGCAGCACATGCTGGCGGTCGGCTTCGGCCACATAGCGAAAGGAGAGAGCCGCCGTATCGGCCGCGGCCAGGTGGCGGGGCTCTGAACGGTCGGGGCTCAGCTCGAAGGCATCTACAAATACTTTGGGCGCCTGCGTGCCGGGGGCCAGCGTCAGGCTGATCTGAATGGTTTCGCCGGTCCGCACGAGGTAGCGCAGCCCGGTAGCCACGGCGCGGTCGGCGGGGAAAAAGCCGCTTTCCTGAAACGGCAGCTTCACCACCAGTGAATCGCGCAGGGCCTGGTCGGCGGCCCGGAGCCAGTCGCGGCCCAGGGCGGTTTCGGCCAGGCCCGCCAGTTTCAGCTTGCGGGCGTAGGCCTCGTGCGGGGTTGATTGCTGGAAGATTCCCTGCAGCGTCTGGCTTTGGCTGCAAGCGGTAAGAAATAGGACGAACAGCGCGGCCGGCAGGGTCCGCAGGCGAGGTAGTAGCAAGGGGTAGTGGGTAACGGGAGGTAGGTAATAGGACAAACCATAGCTAACGGTTAGTAGTTCGATAAGAAAATGGTGAAACGGTGAGATAGTGAGATGGAGAGTTGTCATGGCGAGCGGAGCGACGCCATCTTTCCTCTCAGTGTGACCAAGCCTTATAGTGTGACAAACCCTTGACGGCAGTACAATCGTCAAGGGCTCGTCACAGGTCAGGGGGAAGCATGCTGGTCAGGACGGATGGCTTCGTGCCTCGCCATGACGGTTGGCAAAGGTTTGTCACATCTCAGGGGGGTAGCACATTGGTCAGGACGGATGGCTTCGTCGTGCCTCCTCGCCATGACAACTCACCATTTCATCATCTCACTATCTCACCATTTCACCACTTTTCCCAACTTCGCACCTTCACCACCTTCCCACCCATGCTCCATCTCACCGAGTGCCCCCGCGACGCCATGCAGGGCTGGCCCACCTTCATTCCTACCCCCGACAAAACGGCCTACCTCAACGCCCTGCTGCGGGTAGGGTTCGATACCCTCGATTTTGGCTCCTTCGTTTCACCCAAGGCTATTCCACAGCTGGCCGATACGGCCGAGGTGCTAGCCGGCCTCGACCTGAGCCAGACCCGCACCCAACTGCTGGCCATTGTAGCCAACCTGCGCGGGGCCGAAACGGCTGCCCAGTACCCGCAAATCCGCTACATCGGTTTTCCCTTATCGGTGTCCGAAACCTTTCAGCAGCGCAATACCAACAAAAGCATCGCCCAGGCCCTCGACGACGTAGCCCAAATGCAGGAGCTGTGCGCCCGCAGCGGACAGGAGCAGGTGGTGTACCTGAGCATGGGTTTCGGCAACCCCTACAATGACCCCTGGAGCCCGGAAGTGCTCGGCGAGTTTACCCAAAAGCTCGCCGACCTGAAGGTGGGCATTGTGGCCCTGTCCGATACCATCGGGGTTTCTACCCCCGCTACCATCGGCCCGGCCTTCCGGGAGCTGACCGCCGCTTTTCCGCAAATCAACTTCGGGGCCCACCTGCACACTACCCCCGATACCTGGCGCGAAAAGGTGCAGGCCGCCTACGAGGCCGGTTGCCGCCGCTTCGATGGGGCCCTGGGCGGCTACGGCGGCTGCCCCATGGCGGCAGATCAGCTTACCGGCAACATGCCCACCGAGCGGCTGCTGGAGTTTGCCGGGGCAGAAGGGGTAGGGCCGCAGCTGAACCAGCCGGCTCTGGCAGAGGCCATGCGGCTGAATCAGCAGATTTTTGTGGGGCATTAACCCGTACTTTGTCGTCCGTCATCCTGAGCGTAGCGCAGTACCTTATCACGCGGGAACAGCAAGCGCACCAACGACTCGTGCTACCGTGACAAGGTCCTGCATTGCGCTCAGGATGACAGACAGTTTCACCTGACTTCCTACTCCGCCTTATGCCCGCCCCTCAAGTCGATCTGTTTATTCCCTGCTTTGTCGATCAGCTTTTCCCGCACACCGCCCTGAACATGGTGAAGGTGCTGGAGGCCGTGGGCTGCCAGGTGCACTACAACGCCAACCAGACCTGCTGCGGACAGCCGGCCTACAACGCAGGCTACAAGGAACAGAGCTGCGAGGTGGCCCGCAAGTTTCTCGATGACTTCCCGACCCAGGAGGAACGCTACATTGTAAGCCCCTCGGCCTCCTGCATTGGTATGGTGCGCAATACCTACGCCGATTTGTTTGAGGGTACCCCCGACTCGGGGCGCTACCACGGGGTGCAGCGCCGGGCCTTCGAGCTGACGGAGTTTCTGGTGGATGTGCTGGGCGTGACGTCCATCCCGCAGGCCCAGCTGGCCGGCAAGTACACCTACCACGATTCCTGCTCGGCCCTGCGGGAGTGCGGCATCCGCGAGGCTCCGCGCCAGCTGCTCGATGCTATTCCGGGCCTGGAGCGGCTGGAAATGGCCGAAACGGAAACCTGCTGCGGCTTCGGCGGCACCTTCGCCGTGAAGTTCGAGGCCATTTCGGTGGCCATGGCCGAGCAGAAAGTAGAGCACGCCCTGGCCACCGGCGCCGACTACCTCATCAGCACCGACACCAGCTGCCTCATGCACCTCGACGCCTACATTCGCCGCGAGAAAAAGCCCATCAAAACCCTGCACGTCGCCGATGTGCTGGCCAGTGGGTGGTAAGGTCAGCGCGTGAACTGAATCTGAAATTGGCGGCTAGCAGTAGAGACTATTACCGCAGTTGTATCGTCCTGAGCTGAAGACACAACCCGTAAAGTAAGCGTGGAGTCAAGTGCGCCGTATTGGCGGCCATCTACATTGACAGAGGTGCCTTGCTGGCGTTCCAATACACTGGCAAGAGGGGTAAGCAAGGTAATCTGAGGTGGTCCAATCAGTGAGTTGGCACTTCGGATGGTGTAATTGGAGCTATGGTAGGGTTCAGTTTGTGGCATGAGGAGAAAAACTGGAATAGAGGCAGTAACGAAGAGTATCCTATCCAGCAGGAAAGTTGCCGCTAAAAAGCCCGGGTAGATAAACCAGCTCCCAAAATAGAGCTTGCTGGCCCAGTTCATTTGCTTACGGCGGAGCAAAAAGTAGCTGCCGGCAGCCAGCCACGCCAAGGTAAAAGGCAGCACATCGGGCCACTGGCCTCGCAACGATACACGCCATGTGACGAAGACAACTACAAGCAACAAAGAGAAGCCCCAGCCACCCAAGTGAATCCACTTAAGTAGCTGGGGCTTTTGCTGGGCGGGCCAATATCTGCGAATAGCAAGCACCGGTGCGTAAAAGCCAAGCAGGCAAACAGGTATCAGGTAAGCGCCGAAGAACTCGCTCACACCAACTCCTCAATCCGTTGCTTCAGGCTCTCTGAGCCTTCCACCAGGGGTAGGCGCACGGCATCGGCGCAGAGGCCCTGGGCGGCTAGAGCGGCTTTTACGCCTACGGGGTTGCTTTCCTCATACATCAGCGGGTTCAATTCCACGAAGCCGAACAGCAGCTCGCTAGCCGCCTTGAAGTCGCCTCGGAGAGCGTGGCGGGTCATATCGGAGAAGCGGCGCGGGAAGGCGTTGGCCAGCACCGAAATGATGCCCACCGCCCCGAAGCTGATGAGCGAAGTCGTCATCATATCGTCGCCGGAAATCAGCAGGAAATCGGCGGGTTTGGCGGCGGCAATGGCAATGCACTGCTCCAGGTTACCGCTGGCTTCCTTAATGCCGATGATGTTGGGGTGCTGGGCCAGGGTAAGGGTAGTGGCCGCCGTTAGGTTGGAACTGGTGCGGCCGGGCACGTTGTACAGCAGCACGGGCACCGGCGAGGCGTCGGCCAGTTGCTGGTAGTGGGCCACAATGCCGCGCTGGCTGGGCTTGTTGTAGTAGGGCGAGGCCGATAGCAGAGCTACAATACCGGTCAGGTCGGTGTTCTGAATGGTGCGGACGGTAGCGGCCGTGTCGTTGCCGCCGATGCCGTACACCAGCGGTACGCGCCCGGCCACTTGCTCACGCACCACGCGCAGCACTTCGGCCTTTTCTTCGGTAGTCAGGGTAGCCGATTCGGCCGTGGTGCCGTTGATAACGAGGTACTCCACGCCGCCTTCAATGGTGAAGTCGACGAGGCGGCGCAGGGCGGCGTAGTCCACGGCGCGCTCAGGGGTAGGAGTGAAGGGGGTAACGAGGGCTACGCCGGTGCCACGTAGTTTGTCCATGCGGGAAATTAGCGGTTGATTTGTAGGAGGGAAGACCCGCAGCGAAGGTACAATACCCGCGGCGAAGGTCGGCCCGTTTCTTTCAAAAGTACGGCCCCGTTGGTGCCGGCCGCGTTTCTCTCCCTCATGAACTTTACCCATCACCCGCTGCTGGCCGCGGTTTCTCTGGTCAGCCTGGGCGCCCTCACCGCCTGCAACGACGCCAAAAACGCCACCGCCGCCGAAGGCAGCGCCGCCACCGCTACGGCTATAGCCGCCGACTCGGCCGAAACGGCTACCATCACCACCGCCGGCAATGCCACCGCTGCCAGCGTCGGTAACGGCGGCAGCCCGGCCACCATTCCGGCTAATAAGCGTGCCGATGCCGCTGCCATCTTGGCCCGCCCTCAGGTGCCCATCCTGTGTTATCACCAGATCCGCGACTGGCGTGCCAAGGACTCTAAAGGCGCTAAGGATTACATCGTGCCGGTCGAGCAGTTTAAGGCCCAGATCAAGATGCTGGCCGACTCGGGCTACCACACCATTCTGCCCGACCAGCTGTTTGCCTACCTCACTACCGGCGCCCCGTTGCCCAGCAAGCCCGTGATGCTGACCTTCGACGACACCGATTTGGATCAGTTCACGGTGGCCCGCCCCACGCTGGATAAGTACGGGTTTAAGGCCGTGTACTTTATCATGACGGTAAGCCTGGGCCGCCCCAACTACATGAGCAAGGCGCAGGTAAAGCAGCTTTCGGATGAGGGCAACGTGATTGGCTCGCACACCTGGGACCACCACAACGTGAAAAAGTACCAGGGCCAGGATTGGGTGACGCAGATTGAGAAACCCACCAAGCAGCTGGAAGAAATTACCGGTAAGAAAATCAACTACTTCGCCTACCCCTTCGGCCTCTGGAACCCCGAAGCTATTCCGGAGCTGAAGAAGCGCGGCATGGATGCAGCTTTCATCCTGGCCGAAAAACGCGACCAGCAGGACCCACTCTACACCATCCGCCGCATCATCGCCAGCGGCTACTGGAGCCCCCGTACCCTGCACAACAGTATGGTTCAAAGCTTCTAAGGGGGTAGGAAAAGAGTAAGGCGATTAACCAACTACACTACATCCTGATAGAAAAAGAACGTCATGTCGAGCTTGTCGAGACATCTCGCTCGCGCCGACTGGTTAGTATCCCAACGTCAGCACGCGAGATGTCTCGCGGGGCTCGACATGATGTTCTTGATAGGCAGTTGTCATCATGAGTCGCTAACCCAGATTCCTCGCTTCGCTCGGAATGACAAAAGAAGCCCGCGCATCAATTGATGCGCGGGCTTCTTTTGTCATTCTAGATGTTTATAGGCGTTATTTTTTCACGCCGTTTTCCTGCAGCGTCTTGTAAGCGCCGGCGTTGACCACCTGCTTGAACCCTTTTTCCTGCATGAGCACGGCGGCTTTACCGCTGCGGTTGCCGGAGGCGCAGTAGAGCACATAGCTTTGCTTGGGGTCTAGCTTGGCAACTTGTTGGGCAAAATCCTCGGCGCGGTAATCCAGGTTCTGGGCGCCGGGCAAGTGGCCGGCGGCGAATTCCTCGGGGCTGCGCACATCCAGTAGCACAGTGCCAGGCTGGCTGAGCTGCTGCTGCACTGCAGTCGGGGGCATAATGGGCAGGCCGCCATTTTGGGAACAGCCGGGGCTGGCGATGCTCAGCAGAGCAGCGGCGGCAAGCAGGCGAAAAAACATAGGCGTAGAGTGTAGAAAAGGATGAAGCCGGGGCAGCTTCTCCGTAAAGATCCTACCCCATGCAACGGACAAAACCGATTAGAAAAGCGTGCCCTGCTGTCCGGGGTTTGCAGAGGAAGTGGGGGGTAGGGCATCGGAATGGGGAGTGGCGGCGCCGGTAGCCGGGGTGCCCAGCATCTGGTCCAGCACAACATCGGTGGCGTCGGAGGGGGTAGGGAGCATAGCCAGCAGCTCGTTTTCGGTGATGATGGGCACTTTCAGGTCGGTGGCTTTTTCGCGCTTGGCGGGGCCCATTTTGTCGCCGGCTACCAGGTAGCTGAGCTTTTTGCTGATGCTGCCCGTAATCTTGCCGCCGTTTTGCTGAATCAGGTGCTGCAGCTCCTCGCGGCTGTGCTGCTCAAACACCCCGGAAAGCACAAAGGTCAGGCCGGCCAGCCGGTCGCTCACGGGTTGGGGTGCTTCGCCGGTCAGGGCCAGCTGCACGCCGGCGGTCCGCAGGTCTTCTACCAGCTGCCGGTTCTCGGGCTCCTGAAACCACGCGGCCACCGACTCGGCAATAACCCCGCCTACCTCCGGCACGGCCGCCAACTCCGTAGCCGAAGCCGCCGCCAGTGCATCAATGGTGCGGTAGTGGTTCACCAGCTTTTCGGCCACGGTTTCGCCTACGTAGCGGATGCCCAGGCCAAACAGCACCCGGTCGAAGGGCACCTGCTTGCTCTGTTCCAAGCCTGCCACCAGCCGTTGCACCGATTTTTCTCCCATGCGCTCCAGTTGAGCTAATTCATGAGCCTTGGCGGGCAAATCATAGAGAGAAGCAGCGTTGGTCACCAGGCGCAGATCAAAGAAGCGGCCCACAGTTTCGGCGCCCAGTCCGTCGATATTCATGGCTTTGCGCGACACGAAGTGCTCCAGCTTGGCTTTGAGCTGGGGCGGGCAGCCCCGTTCGTTGGGGCAGCGGAAATGCGCTTCCCCCTCGGGCCGAATCAGCGGAGTGCCGCAGGCCGGGCATTCCGTGGGGTACACAATCGGCACGGCATCAGCGGGGCGCGAAGCAAAGTCAACGCCCGTAATCTTGGGAATGATTTCGCCGCCTTTCTCCACGAACACCAGGTCGCCGAGGCGCAGGTCGAGGGCGGCAATCTGGTTGGCGTTGTGCACCGAGGCGCGCTTCACCACCGTGCCCGCCAGCGGTACGGGGTCCAGGTGGGCGACGGGCGTCACGGCGCCGGTGCGGCCCACGTTGTACTGCACCTCACGCAGGCGGGTGCACGCCGCCTCGGCGGGGTACTTGTAGGCAATAGCCCAGCGGGGGCTTTTGGCCGTGAAGCCCAGCACCTCCTGCTGGCGGAAGTCATCTACTTTAATAACAATACCATCGGTGGCAACCGGCAGCGTAAACCGCTTTTTGTCCCACTCGTGCACAAACTCCAGCACTTCCTCTATAGTGCCGCACACTCGCCAGGTGTCCGACACAGGCAGGCCCCAGGCTTGCAGGGCTTCCAGCGAGGCGCTATGGGTAGGAAACTGGTTGCGCCCCGGCATCAGGAAGGAGTAGGCGTAGAAGCGCAGCTTGCGCGCCGCCACCTGCGCCGAATCCTGGAGCTTGAGGGTGCCGCTGGCGGCGTTGCGCGGGTTGGCCAGCAGGGCCTCGCCGTTGGCTTCCCGCTCGGCGTTCAGTTCGGCAAACACCGGCAGGGGCATAAACACTTCTCCGCGCACCTCAAACTCCGGGGGCTGGGTAGGGCCCTCGGTGCGCAAGTGGAGGGGTAGGGTCCGGATGGTGCGCACGTTGCTGGTTACCACGTCGCCACGGGTGCCGTCGCCACGTGTCACGCCCTGGGTTAGCTGGCCGTCCTGGTAGGTCAGGCTCATCGCTACCCCGTCGAATTTCAGCTCGCAGACATAGTGCAGATCAGCTCCTTCCAGGCCCCGACGCACCCGCTCGTCGAACTCGCGCAGGTCGGCCTCGGAGTAGGTGTTGCCCAGGCTAAGCATGGGGTAGCGGTGCTCGGCCGTAGGGAATTGCTTGGTGATAGTGCCCCCTACGCGCTGGGTGGGCGAGTTGGGGTGGGCAAACTGCGGGTACTCCCGCTCCAGGCGGGCCAGCTCGGCCAACATCTGGTCGAACTCCTGGTCCGGTACTTCGGAAATATCGCGCTGGTAGTACTGGTAGTTGAGGTGGTGGAGGCGCTCGGTGAGGGCCGTTATCTGCTGCTGGATGTCGGTCGTCATGGGAAGAAGTTGGAGCACAGGCACAAGCGCCGGCCGAAGGGGAAAGCCGGCGCCTGCCCGCCCGATGTTCAGGGGTGCAAGCTACGGCTTTATGTGAGTCGGTGAACGAGAAAACCCGCCTGGAGTTAGCAGACGGGTTTGCCCAAATACAGTCTTAGTGAACCAAGCCGGCGCCTGAGAAGCCAGGTTATTTGCCTTCAATCAGCACCCCGTCGGCCTCAAAGTTGAGCTGCTCCTGGGGGCGGGTGATGGCCGCAATTTCCTGGGCCGATTTGCCGGCATCCTGAGCGTAGTGCTGCTGCGCGGCCACCGATACTACCTCACGGTGGGCCCAACCATTAACAACTATGCGGCGGCCGGAAATGTCCTTAGGCACGAAGAAAGCGTAGTCCTTGAAGCGCACCCGTACCTTCTGACCATCAGGCAGGGCCATGGTCAGCCAGCAGCCCTTGGCCTGGCACACGGCCTCGGCCGTGCCGACCAGCTTCAGCTGGGCGGAGTCGCGGGTACCCAGGAGCTGGCGCAGCTCACTTACGGGGCGGGCATCGGCGGCGGCAAAGCTGGCGCCGTAGATGCTGCCGGGAGCCTGGGTTGCGGCTTTGGCCTGGGCGGCCGTTTCGGCCTTGTCGTCGCAGGCTTCCTTGGGCTTGGCTTTGCTTTTCTGGGCGCTGGCGCTCAAGGGCTGACTTAGGGCTAGCAGAACAAACGCGGCACCGTATAAGAAGGACTTCGGCATGAGCAAAGAGGCTGAGAGATGAATGAAAAACCCGACCGGAAGTTACGATTTTTTGACCTTGTACTTCTCCTTGTTTTTCTCCACTGCATCCGCCCCCGACTCTTTATTGATGGCTGCCAGCAGGCGCACCTGCTCCAGCTTGCCTTTCTTGTCGTACACCTCCGACTTCACAATGCCCACGGCCGGCGAGTAGTAATCGACCACCCGTACTACGTTCCGCATCACCATATCGGCGCGGGCGGCCGTGGCGCTTTCCCGCTCGGCTTCCACCTTGTAGCACTGGAAGGTGCCGGCGGGGGTAGTAATGCTTTCGGTGCCCGTTACGCGGCGCTTCTGCACGGTGGTATATACCTGGGCAATATCCACGGCCGTGCTGCTGACCTGCACCGTAATACCGCCGCTGGGTAGCTCCGAGCCCACCGTGGGCTGATTGGGCCAGGCCAGGGGCACGGGCGCGTAGGCAAAGCGCCGGTCGCGGAAGGAGCGTAGGCTCTCGGGATTCAGCTCGTTGGAGCCATCGGTAAAGCTGGTATCCTGGCGGCAGCGGAAGGTGAGGTCCTGGAGGTGCAGCAGCTTGTGCCTGGCATCGTAGAGGCCGCTTTTCAGCAGCACGGTATTGGTAGTGATGGTTTGCTTCTTGTTCTGCTCCGAGCCCAGGCTGACCACGCGGTTGCGAATAGTGCCGGTGGCTTTGCCGTGGGCATCCTGAAGCTGGTACACCAGCTCCATGTTATCGTAGAGGCCGAAGGGGTGGGCGCAGTCGAGGGCGGAAAGGTTTTGGGAGAGGGCGGGGGTAGCGGCCAGGCTGAGGCCGGCTACCACAAGACGAAGGGAAGACATAGAGCGAGAAAAAGGGTGGAAAACCAACCGTTGAGCTGCATACGCAGCCCGCCCGGTTTTGATGCTGCCCAGGCGGCCACGGCTTCCGGCACCGGAGGCAAAGGTCTTGCCAGCCCCAACTCGTAACTTGCCCCGCGCCGGGCCGTTTGGGCAGGTAGGCGGCCCTTGTCCGGCGCGTTCACGTTTCTTTTCATTCTTACCAAGCTGCTATGCCAGACCAACCTACTTCCTGGGCCGATACGGCCGCTTCCATGTTGTCCAAGCTTTCGGGGGGGGTAGAGGTAGCCCTCAACTTCGAGCAGATGGAGCTGCAGGTGCCCAACCCCGCCAACCCCACCACGCCCACCACCTGGCGCCTGAACGGTTCCCTGCGCATCCGCACCCGCGGCGAAAACCCGCCCGCTAATTCCCTACCCCCCGCCAACCCCAGCAACCTTGGCTAGCGGCCTCGACATAGAAGCCCGGCTGGTTATCACCCTCGACGGCGACGACGTACAAATTGCGGGCTCCGGGGGCTACCTTATCATCAACTTTCCCAGCCAGCGCGTTTTCGATAAGATTACCAGCGGCCCGCCCAAAGACCCGAACGCCCCTCCCAAGCCCAAAACCAGCCCGCCGCTGGATCCGCTGCAGCAGCTCAACGACCTGGCCCTGCAGCTGGGGCTGGTGCTAGACATGCGGGTAGCGGGCAAAACTCACGTCACCTTCGGCACGGGCCGCTCGGCCAAGATTACCCTGAACGCCGTGCTGGGCAAAATCGGCTCGTTTTTTCGGGGCACTTGAGGTATGCGGCCGCCCACGGCCGACGTTCTGCCCGCAAGGGTAAGGTAGAGCCTGGGGCTGAGGGCGTTTCAAAAAATAAAGCTCCTCGCTACGCGTGCATTTCGCCCGAAAGAAGCACGCCGGGCGAGGAGCTTTTTACGTATCTTGGTCCAATGCTCTTACCGCCAGGTTAGCCCCGCCGGGCCGGAACTAAAGGGCTTCAGATTGGTTTGCTTACTGGCACGCAGCCTCGCCTCTCACCTCATGAATTCCGACCAAGAACGAACCAACAAAATTGGAGCCGGCCGGCCAGCTTCGGCCTTCCAGCGCATGGAGCGGGTCCCGCCCATGCTCCTGATGCTGTACCTGGGCCTGGGCGGTATTACCGTGCTGTTCCTGATGCTGGTAGCAGCCTACGCCTACACCCGCCACCAGAGCGACGCCCCCACGGGCATCTACCCGCTGCCCCGGTTTTTCTCCCTGAGTACCATTGTGCTGCTCATCAGCAGCTACACCATTAACCAGGCCCGCCGCCTGTATGCCCACGACGACCTGGCCGGGCTGGGCCGCTGCCTGGGGGCCACCCTGCTGCTGAGCAGCGTGTTTGCCGGCCTGCAGGTGCTGGGCTGGCGCGAGCTGACCACCCAGGGCGTAGCCCTGGATGGGGTGGCTAGTGGCACGTTTGTGTACCTGCTCTCGGCCTTGCACGTAGCCCACCTGCTGGGCGGCATGCTGTTTCTGCTGGCCCTGTTGCTACGTACCCACCACGCCTCCCGCGACGCCGTCCGGAGCCTGGTATTCATCCGCAACCCCTACCGCCGCCTGCAACTGCGCATGATTACCCTGTACTGGCACTTTATTGATGTGCTATGGGTAGGGCTGTTCGCGGTGTTTCTGTTCTTGTATTAGAACTCGGCTGTTTTGCTGCGTAATGCCCTTGTACGTGTTACAAAGTCCACCCGCATACCACAGAAAAAGCCCGGCTTGGCCGGGTTTTTTCTGTGAAACGGCAACCCGTTAGTTGGCAATGGTTACCGTGCCTTTGTAGCGTTTGTTGTCCGTGAACTCAATAAGGTAGTAGTACACCCCGGCGGGCAGGCCGCCGCCGTCCCAGCGGAAGCTACGGTTGGTGGTGTGATACACGCACGCGCCCCAACGGTTGAAAATATCAATGTCGGCAAAGCGGGAGTCGCAAAAGTCGGGCGGCAGGTTGTTTTTCAGGTTATCCAGCTCGAAGTAGTCATTTTTATCGTCGCGCTGGTAGGGCGTGATGATGTTCGAGGGGATGAATTCCCGAACCGGGGGCGGCTCTACCTCGAAGCGGACCACGCGCGTCTGGGGCTGCGGACGGCAGGTGCTTTCCTGCAGTACAAACGTCACCTCCAGGCCGTTGCGGCGCACGGCCTCGCAGTTGGCTTCCCACCGGAAGGTGCCGGCCGCCTCGCCCGTGCCGTTGCGGGCCTCGAAGGTCATGCCGGCCTCGGCCAGCGTAAAGCCGGCCCCGGTAGCGGCCAGCGTCAGGGCGTCCCGGTCGATATCCAGCCCCGCCAAGGTAGCCTCGTACACGCCCCCAATGGGCCGCCTGATTACAACGGGTACGGGCGGGGAGCCAGCCGCGGGCGGCAGGGTACTACTCAACTCGGGAGCATGGTTGAGGTAGTCAATCTGAATGGGCACAACCACCGTAGTGGCCTGCCGCTCGGCGCAGGGGGTAGCCACCGCCGTAAATTCAAACTCGTAGAGCGGCTTATCCACGGCCCGGCAATCAACGCGCCAGCTGAAGCGGCCGGTTAGCTGGCCGCCGGCTTGCTGCTGGCTTAGCTGGGCCCCCAGGGCCGTTGGTGAGAAGCCCCGGCCGCTCATTTCCAGGGTCAGCGGGTCGTTGTCGGGGTCCGTGGCTACTACATCGAAGGTAATCAGGTCGCCGGGCCGGGCCCGGAGGGGTAGGGCGGCGGTGGTGCGCAGCAGGGGCGGGGCGTTGGGGTCGGGGATGGAGGTAACAGCCACCCGCACGGTGTCGCGCTTGGGCAGGCTGCAGCCATCGTCGGCCACAATTATATCCAGCAGAAATACCTGCCCGCGGGTGTTAAAGCAGGCCGGGAAGCACAGTTGGGACACCAGCGTATCGGGGGCGCCAGGGGCCCGCACGATGCCCTGCCGGACGCTGAGCGTGGGCAGGGGCACTGAAAAATTTACCGGCCGCACTGATAACGTCAGGGCCGAAGTGGGGTCCGGGTCGGTGAACTTGAGGGTAAAGCACCGGCTGGTGGCGGGCGACATGCGCAGGGTGTCGCGCCCGAACTGGTAAAACCGGCTGCGGCCGGGCACCTGCATCACCACTTTCGGACGGGCGTTGGTGGGGCAGTTAATGACCTTGAGCTGAAAATCGCGCCGGGCTTCTCCCAGCCGCACGCCCCTGCGGTACTCCGTGCAGCGCACCCCAAACACAAACAAGCCCAGCCGGGTAGGCAGCACCTCCAGCCGCCCCGTAAACCGCCCGATGCTCAGAGTAGGCCGCCCCGGAATCTGGCGGTTTACCGAAAGGCTATCGGCCCAGCGCACCGTGCTGTAGGGAGCCGCTGAGGCGCGGGCGGGCTTGGGGGTAAACGTATTGGCCGAGCCGTTCAGGGGCGTTACCAGGTCGTACACCAGCGAGTCGCCATCGGCATCGGTGCCGCTGAAGTCGTAGTAGAACAGCTCGCCGCGGCAAGCGTAGTCGCTCAGGGGCGGAAAGATGCGCGGCGTGGAGTTACGGAAGGCCTGGCCGTTGCGCACCACAGCCGGAAACTCCAGGTAGAACGTTTGGGCGGCCCCGCCCGGATCTATAATGTTGCTGATGCCATTGTTGCGGCAGCAGCGTTCCACGGCGGCGTAGTAGCCATTGGGGCTGCCGTAGGCCTGGCCTGTCAGGGTAACCAGCCGGGAGTACACCAGGCGCCTCGTAACCAGGGAGGGGGTAGTGCAGGCCGGGTTAGTATAGTTGACGAGGGTATTGCTGGTCAGGAGCAGCGTCACGTCCTGCATCCGGCGGTTGTTGCCCTTCTCGAAAATGCTGGCCGTAATCTCCTGATCGAGGGCACCGGCCTGCCCGTTTACGGCATCAAAGTACAGGTTAAGGGTGAGCTGGTAGCTGTTGCCGGACAAATACTGCAGATCCAGCTCGCCACCCACAATGTGGGTGGCCCGGGCGGCCGGGGCCAGCAGGCACAGCAGCCAGAGCAGAATGCTCCGTCGGCAAATAAGCGCAAGAGTAGAAGTTGGCATCGGGTGGCGCAGGTAGTCAGTGAGCAATACTGAAAGATACAGTGCATTCAACCCAAAGCCATTGCTTCTCAACGTTTTTCTAGGGGCGGCTGCTTACCTTGCTGCCAGCATCCTGCTTTTCTATTCGTATCCGTTTCTGGTCCCGCCCCATGCCCGCCTTACGCCCTTTTTTTACCCTTGCCGGTCTGCTCAGCAGTGTGCTGGCCACGGCCCAGCTGCCCACGTACCAGCCCGCGCCCGCCGACCTGACCGGGGCCGCTGCCGCGGCTTGCGCCCAGGTGCACGAAGGAGCCGCCCAGCGCTCAGTTGGCTACGCCAGCCTTAGCCACCGGCAGAAGATGGCCCGCTACGACGTGAAGTACTACAAGCTGGATCTGAACCTGAGCAATACGTCCCGCGATGTGAGCGGCACCGTAACCATCAAAGGGCAGGCCGGGCCGCAGGGGCTCGATTCCCTGGCCTTCGAGCTGTACTCTTCCCTGGTAATTGACGCCGTGTACGTGGGGGGAAACAGCGCGCAGGGAGTGCGCCGCCAGGGCCTGGGTGATGTAACCGTGGGCCTGAGCCAGCCCGTAGCGCCCAATGCCTTGTTCACGGCCCAGATAGTGTACCACGGCACGGCCCCCAACAGCAACGCGGCGGCCATCGGCAATGCCCTTAACACCCGGGTAGCGCCAGGATACGGGGTAAGCACTACCTGGAGCCTCTCGGAGCCCTACAACGCCTACGAGTGGTGGCCCTGCAAGCAGGTGCTCACGGATAAGGCCGACTCCGTGGACGTGTGGATTACCACGGCCGCTACCAACCGGGTGGGCTCCAACGGGGTGCTCCGGGCCGTAACGTCCCAGCCCGGCAACCAAGTGCGCTACGAGTGGAAGTCGCGCTACCCCATGGCGTACTACCTGGTTTCGGTGGCCGTGGGGCCCTATATTGAGTACGTGAACTATGCCAACCCGGCCGGCGGACCCCGTATTCCTATCGTCAACTACGTGTACAACCAGCAGGCCCTGAATTTCTACCGCACCGAAATTGACCGCACCCCTGGCTTTCTGGAAAACTTCTCCGAGCTGGTGGGCCTCTACCCCTTCGCGGGCGAAAAGTACGGCCACAGCATGGCGCCCATCGGGGGCGGTATGGAGCACCAGACCATGACCACCCAGGACGGCTTCAACTTCACGCTCACGGCCCACGAGCTGTTTCACCAGTGGTTTGGCGACAACGTAACCTGCGGGGCCTGGGAAGACATCTGGCTGAATGAGGGGTTTGCCTCCTACGGAGAGTACCTGTCCCTGAACCGCTTTTCTACCCCGGCGGCCAGCCGGGAGTGGCTGGACCAGGCCCACACCGCCGCCATGAGCCAGCCCGGCGGCAGCGTTTTGGTTTCCGACACTACCAACGTCAGCCGCATCTTCAGCTCCCGTCTCAGTTACAAGAAAGGGGCAGCAGTCATTCATATGCTGCGCTACCTGCTCCAGGACGATACCAAGTTTTTCCGGGCCCTGCGCACCTACCAGACCACCTACGCCGGCCGCACCGCCCGCACCCGCGACCTGCAGCGCATCTTTGAAGCCGAAGCCGGCCGCTCGCTGCAGAGTTTCTTTGACCAGTGGTTGCGGGGTGAGGGCTTCCCTACCATTTCCATTCGCTGGAACCAGGTCGGCTCTACGGTGTATCTGGAAGCCACCGAAACCGCCTCCATGCCAACCGTGACGCCCTTCTTTGACGTGGAAATGGAATACCTGCTGACTTTCACTGACAATACCAGCCGCATCGTGCGCCTGCGCCAGGACAAGCCCCAGGTGTCGGTGAGCTTCACCGAGTCCCGACCAATACTCACTGTCCTGCCCAACCCCAATAAGTGGATTCTCAGCCGCGCGGGCATGAACATCCGCGACAATAGGCTGATAACTGCCAGCAAAATTGCTCAGCTGGCCGCCGCCCTCACCGTGTACCCGAACCCGTGCCGCGACCAGCTTCGCGTTGCGGATTTTGCCGGCTCCCGTGCGCAGGCCGAGGTGTCGGATGCTACGGGCCGGGTAGTGCTGCGCCAGACCATCAGCGCCGCTGCACCCTTGCTGCAGACCAGCCAACTGGCTCCCGGCCTCTACCACTTGCGCGTTACCGATGCGGCCGGCCTGATTTCGCAGGCCCGCTTTGTTCGCCAGGCCGATTAGCGCACCCCCCGTAGCTTCATACACGAGCCCTTCTGTGCCACCGGCAGAAGGGCTCGTGTGTGAAGGGGCTGCCCCGCAGAAGCTAACGGCGGGCGTATTTGCCGATAAGCTGTTGCACTTCGGGCGGCGCCTCGGGCATGTTGAACACCGCCTCCATAAGTTCATCAAAAGAATGAGCGGGGGTGAAAATGGCGTCGGCGAAGGGGTTACTCAGCAGGCGCAGAAAGCCCGGCTGCCCGTTGATGCTCACCAAGTCCACCGTAATGTTGCCGAAGCGCTGGTTGCAGCGCCCGGTGGCGGTGCAATCCTGGGGCTGGGGCTTCAGAAAGTGCTTCTGGGTGGTTTCCGTGTATTGCTCGTGGTGCAGGGTGCGCTGGCTGGAGGCACCCAAATGGTAGCCCAGGGCCAGGATTCGGTCCCGGATAAAATCAAAGAGGTGACGGAAGTTGCCGGGCCCGATGCTGGGGTCGTAGAGAAACACGGCGCCCGGCCGCGCGGCATCCCGGGCCAGCTCCACCCGAAACTGGCCGTTGGGCAGCCCCGCTTTCTGGTAATGGTACGCCTTGAAGTAAGGGCCCATCCAGTTCAGATAAACCTGCCGGGCCACCCACTGCTGGCGCGTCTGCTCCTCGGCCGCGCTGCGCTGCAGCGGCTGCCAGTCGGCAGAAGCGGGAGCAGAGCCTGAAAAAAGCCGTTTGAACAGATTCAACAATGTAGTAAGGAAAGTGTAGAGGAGTAACATGGCCCCCGGCAAATGGTTTTGCGGGACCGTGGGTCAACTACTACCAAACAGCGAGCCACTTTACCGTTGGTTACCTCCGTGCGGGCTTAACTCCATGCAAAACAATAGGGCGGCGCCTCCCTAAAGGAAGCGCCGCCCTAGAGCAACAGTGCGCAACGGTCGTTGCTTATTTCACCCGCGTCCAGGTCTGCGACTTGCCAATCATGGAGAAGCCGATGTAGCCTTTCACTTCCATGCTGTTGGCATTGAGCATTTTCATGTAGCAGGAGTAGGTTTTGCCACTTTCCGGATCATAGATTTTGCCGTCGTCCCACTTGTTGTCATCGTCGTACTCGAAGCCTTGCATAAACACCAGGCCCAGGCGCGGGCGGGTGCGCTGCTTGGGGTCGGGGTTCATGGTGTCCATTTTGGGCTTACCGGTTTTCGGGTCGTTTGGCACCGTCAGGCTTACAATTTTACCGCACAGCTTATTGCCGCACTTGTAAATCTCGAAGGTGGCCTTTTTCTCGGCGTTGGTCCACACCCCTAGAGGAGAGAGAGACTGGGCAGAAGCGGCCCCCAGCAGACCCAGGAACATACCCAGGCACAGGAACAGAATTTTTTTCATGGTGAGAGAAATGGTGAGAGTTTTTCCGGGAAAAAGATAGGGAAAAGTCAGGAAGAAGTGCTGGAGTCCCACTTTTTCACCACCCGTGGAGAGGCAACTTTAGGGCCAGATTACGTCCCGTGGTTTTTATTAAAAATAATTGTGTTTTAAAGCGGTTGATGGTCAGGCAGATGGCTAAAAAGCGGCGCCGGAGCTATAAATAATAGTGTTTTTATTTTGAACCATCCGGGGGGCTTTTAACTTTACCTACCGTAGCGAGTGCTACAGCCCCCGCCAAGCAGCCCTAAGGTGCTGGGTAGCGCGGCCCGGGTTATGTCGGATCTAAAGAAAGGAGGTACAAAATGTCTAGTAGTCCCAACCAAATCCTGCCAAGCCTGTCGAATGTAGTCCGCTTCACCGCCGGACGCGCTTAACAACAGCTTTCGCGCGGAGCTTACTCCCATTTGAGTAGTTCCCGCATTCTGGCAAGGTCTTACTGGTTAAGTGGATGATGGGGCTGTTACCCCAGACTCATCGCTTGGTAAGATTTGAAGGATTAGATGCCCGGTTCGCCCAGCAGCCTCAGTAAGAGGACCTGCATAGGCGGCCGGGCATCGCTCTTTTATTGCGCAGGTGAGATGGCAAGATGGTGAACTGGTGAGTTTGGCGTCCTGTCTGTGCACCCGGCGCGCCAGAGCGTCAAACTCACCAGTTCACCATCTTGCCGCTCGCTTTACAGCACCCGCCGCACCTGCATAAAGCGGCGCTCATAATCAGTGCCCTCCACCTGGCTGATTTTCACGCCGGACTCGCGGCGGGCCGAGGAGGAATGCACAAAGCGCAGCGGCCGCTCGCCGGGCTTGCTGATGACAATGCCGGCGTGGCCGGGGGTAGTAGAGGTAGCCGCCGTGCCGGTGAACACCACAATGTCGCCGGGGCGGGCCTGGGTGCGCTCCACCGCCCGGCCGGTGCTGATGAGCAGGGCCGTGGAGTGTGGCACCGGTACCCGGTAGCGGGCAAACACGTAATTCACAAAGCCCGAGCAGTCGAAGCCGGTTTCGGGGGTAGTGCCGGCGTAGCAGTAGTTGGTGCCCAGCTGGCGCAGGGCAAAGGCCACAATGCTGTCGGCGCGGGGGGTAGGCTGGTGGCTGATGAGGTAGGCCGTAGCATGAACCGGGGCCACCACACGTGGGCGCAGCCGCGCCACGGATTGGGGCGCGCGGCGCGGCCAAAACGCAACGCCTGCCACGAGGCCCACCAGGAGCAGAAAAGCCAGCCAAACGTAGCGCATAGAAGCAGAGGCAGATCGTACTGCTGACTTCGTAACGGGGAAGGCCAGGCACGGGTTCCGGGTGGTCGAGCCGGGGGGAAGGGGTAGGGCTATTTTCGGGGCTGGCTTGCAGCCTTGGGCGCTTTTCGCCGTTCTTTGGCCACTACAACCACTCATTCACTTTCTCACCCTCTTACCTGATGCTCCTGACTCGTACCCGCCATCTGGCGGTAGCGGCCCTGGGACTGTTGCTGAGCCAGGCCGGCTCGGCCGCGGCCGCGGCGCCCACCCTGCGCTATACCCTCTCGATGCCCGCGCCCCAAACGCACTACTTTGAGGTAGAAATGAAGCTCGATGGCTTTAACAAAGCCTATACGGATGTGAAAATGCCCGTGTGGGCTCCCGGTTCCTACCTGGTGCGCGAGTTTGCCAAGAACGTGGAAGGCTTCCGGGCTACGGCCGGCAGCGAGCAGCTGCGGGTAGAGAAAATAACCAAGAATACCTGGCGCGTGTACCACCCCAAGGCCAAGAGCTTCGCGGTGCGCTACCGGGTCTATGCCTTCGAGCTGAGTGTGCGCACCAGCTTTATTGACGCGGCCCACGGCTACGTGAACGGCACCAGCGTGTTCATGTACCCCGCCGAGGGCAAGCAGCTAGCCAGCACCCTGGAAGTACAGCCCGCCCAGGGCTGGAGCCAGGTGAGCACCAGCCTGAAGCCGGCCGGCGGCACGTTCACGTTCCGTTCCTCTAACTACGATGAGCTGGCCGACTCGCCCATCGAAATTGGTAACCAGAAGCTCTACACCTTCACGGCCAACGGCACGCCCCACACGGTAGCCATGTTCGGCGACCCAAAAGTGGACGAGCAGCGCCTGACCCGCGACATGCAGCGCGTGTGCGAAGAAGCTCAGAAAGTAGTGGGTCAGAACCCTCTGGACCGCTACCTGTTCATTGTGCACAATATTGACCGGGGCACCGGCGGCCTGGAGCACTTGTTCTCGACTACCCTTTCCGTGTCGCGCAACGCCTATTCCTCGGAAGCTGGCTGGAAGGGCTTTCTGGGCCTGGTGGCCCACGAGTACTTCCACCTCTGGAACGTGAAGCGCATCCGGCCCGTGGCCCTGGGGCCCTTTGATTACGACCAGGAAAACTACACCCGCATGCTGTGGGTGAGCGAGGGCGGCACCGAGTATTTTTCCAACCTGATTGTGCAGCGGGCCGGCTTTGTCTCGCCCGACGAGTACCTCGGCGACCTGAGCAACGGCATTAACCGCGTAGAAAACACGCCCGGCAACCGGCAGCAGTCGGCCGCCGAGTCGAGCTTCGACGCCTGGATCAAGTACTACCGCCCCAACGAGAACTCCGCCAACACCGGCATCAGCTACTACGACAAGGGCGAGGTTATAGGGGCCGTGCTGGATTTGATGATCATTCACGAAACCAAGGGCCAGAAAAGCCTCGACGACGTGATGCGCTACCTCTACGAGCGGTACTACAAGCAGTTGGGCCGCGGCTTCACCGACGAAGAGTACCAGGATGCCGTAGCTAAAGTAGCCGGCCGCCGCTTCGATGATTTCTTCCGGCGCCACGTGTACGGCGTTGAAACCCTGCCCTACGAGCAGGCCCTGGGCTACGCCGGCCTGAAGCTGACGGTAGCTGCTGCCGCCGCCACGGAGGCCAGCCTGGGCGCCAGCATCAGCGCGGCTGGGGGGCGCCAGACGGTGAGCAGCGTGCTGCGCGAGGGTAGCGCCTGGCAGGGCGGCCTGAGCGTGGGCGACGAAATTCTGGCCGTAGATGGGGCCCGCGTCACCGACGACGTGAACCGCCTGCTGGCCGGCCGGGCTGCCGGTTCCACGGTGAAGCTGCTGGTCAACCGCGACGGACAGATCAAAGAGCTGAGCTTCCCGCTGCTGGCCAACCCGCTGCGCCGCTACCGCATTGAGCGGCAGGCCAGCCCCACCGCCGAGCAGCAGGCGGTGTTGGCCAAGTGGCTGCCCGTGCGCAACTAAATAGCAACCACACACAGCCGTGTTTTCCGAAACCCCGGCCTGCCCAGCAGGCCGGGGTTTTTCGTGTGGCTTGGGGGAGGGCCGTGCGAAGCTTTAGGGCTGAGTAAGGGGTAGGCGCTAGGGTCCGGATAACGGTTAGGATTGGGTAGTCATCCGGCTAGCTCAAGTGCACGGTTCAGCACCTGTAGCGCACCAAAAAGCCCCGCTGATGTATTCAGCGGGGCTCCTGGGGGGGTAGCAAAGTTAACCTGAGGCTAGCCGATACGCTTCAGGGCTACCTCGCGGACCGGCGTAATCACCAGCGGCACTTTCTCTACTTTAACCGAGCTGGTATCGAGGCCGAAATACTTGTCCTCGGAGGCAATGAACTGCTTGATGTAGAAGTAGGCCTGCATGACCAGCTTCTCGACCATGGGGAATTCGTTTTCCACCGAGAGGAACTTCTCCAGCACCACAAAGCGGAAGTCGCCGGTAACGTGCTGCTTGCTCAGGGACTCGTAGCGCGAGGTAATATCCACCTCTTTGTTGCGCACCAGGTCCTCCACCACCTTGCGGAAGTAGAGGTTGATGCGCTGCTCCACCCGGAAGCCCAGGCGGAAGGTAATCCGGAACACGTCGTCGTGGGCCAGCTCCGTTACCTTGTACTCCATGGTGTAGGGCTCGTCGGTGGTATCTACGTGCACAAACCAGTAGATGTCGGCGCGCTTGGGGCGCTTCTGGAAGATGGAGTAGATAATCTTCGACTCAATTTCCGACTGCCGCTCCGCCGACGACATGAACACCAGGTGGGTGGCGTACTTCGAAACGGTTTCGTCGTTGGAGAGCTGCTTGAGGGCCTCGATGTAGGGCTCGATTTTCACGAACTCGGTGAGGCGGCGCTTGATAAAGTAAGCCCGCAGCCACACGTACATCACCGAAATCAGGGCCAGGCTGATAGCCACCGAAACCCAACCGCCGTGCGGGAACTTGATGAGGTTGGCCACCAGGAAGGAGCCTTCAATGAGGCCGTACACCAGTACAAACAGCGCCACCACCGGCTTGGGCACCCGCTTCACGTACAGCAGCCACATGGACAGTAGAACAGTAGTCATGAGCATGGTGACGGTGATGGCCAGCCCGTAGGCCGCTTCCATGTTTTCGGAGCGGCGGAAGTACAGCACCACGGCTATGCAGCCCAGTAGCAGCAGGCGGTTCATGCTGGGCACGTACAGCTGCCCTTTCACGTCGGTGGGGTAGTTAAGGCGCACCTTCGGCCACATGTTCAGCCGGATAGCCTCGGCCACGAGCGTAAACGAGCCGGTAATCAGGGCCTGGGAGGCAATGATGGCTGCAATGGTAGCAATGCCGATGCCGATAAGCAGAAACCACTCGGGCATGAGGGCATAGAAGGGGTTGCGGCCGTTGAGCTGCTCGCCTTGGTGGGCCACCAGCCAGCCGCCCTGCCCGAAGTAGTTCAGCACCAGGCACAGCTTCACGAACACCCAGCTGATGCGGATGTTGCCCTTGCCGCAGTGGCCCAGGTCGGAGTACAGAGCCTCGGCCCCGGTAGTACACAGAAATACCGAGCCCAGCAGCCAGAACCCGCCGGGCCGGTTGGCCAGCATGTTGTAGGCGTAGTAGGGGTTAATGGCCTTCAGAATCTCGGGGTGCTGCAGAATGCCGTACACGCCCAGGGCCGCCAGCATCGAAAACCACAGCAACATAATCGGCCCGAACGCCTTGCCCACAATCTGGGTGCCGAAGCTCTGGAGCAGAAACAGGCCTATCAGAATGGCAATAACGATGGGTACCGTTTGAATGTCCGGGTACACCGCCTCCAGCCCTTCAATGGCCGATGATACCGATACCGGCGGGGTAATCACGCCGTCGGCCAGCAGGGCCGCCCCGCCCACAATGGCAATGCCCGAAAGCCAGGCACCCCGCCGCCGCACTAGGGTGTACAGCGAAAAAATGCCGCCCTCGCCGTTGTTATCGGCGTTCAGGGTCAGTAGCACGTACTTAATGGTGGTTTGGAGCGTGAGCGTCCAGAGCACGCACGAAATACCCCCGTACACAAGGTCCGGGTCGATGCGCCCCGGCACAATGGCTTTCATCACGTACAAGGGCGAGGTGCCGATGTCGCCGTAGATGATGCCCAGGGCAATAAGCAGGCCGGCCGTAGAAATGGCGGTGTGCTGATGTTTGGCGTCCATGAGAGGAATAAAAGGGTGAGGGGAAGCCGTTTTTAACGGGCGGGGCCAAAGGTAGGAGTTGAGCGCTAATGCAGAACACAAACTCAGCCGCGCTTACGCAGGCCCCTGCGAAAAGTGACGGTCAGGCCGAAAATCAGGTTGGCAGCGGAGGTTCCGGCGCGGGTGCCTCGGGCGCAGCGGCTCCGGCAAGCCAGTACGCGGCCTCCGTGGCCGCCTCGTGGTGGCGCTGCCGGATGCGGTAGTTGGCCTCCTGAGCCAGCTGCTGCCAGCTGCGGGCCGGGCCGGAAAACGCAAAGTGGCGGGGCTCCTGGCCCGGGCGGTGCAGGCGCCAGCGGTTAGTTCCCCGCACGCCCCATGCCAGCAGCAGGGCCCCCACGCTCAGGCCCAGCGCGGCCGGCATGGTGCGCAGCCAGAACTGCAGGTAGCCCAGCAGAAAACCACACAGCACAAAGCCCCCCAGCAGCACCCCCAGCAGCCACCGTACCGGCTGCACATCTACCCCCGCCAGCTCGCGCCAGCCAAACCGCTCGTAATTAATTTCCAGCGCGTCGTTGGTAAGGGCCACCCGGCCATCTTCGCTGCGTAGGGTTAGGAACTGTGCGGGGGGTAGGGGCGGCTGAGCCTGAAACCTGGGCTCCGGCAAGGCAGGCAAGGAGCCAGCCGGCAACAGCGGGCTCTCACCGGGTGGCGGGGTGCTAGGGTCAGGAAGAAGGGGAATAGATGCGTCAGACATAGCCGAAAAAGCCCCGCCGGCCCCGGTAGCCCGTCCCCGGCGAAGGGGCGCAGCAACAAGCATGGGCAACAGCGGGGCCGTACTGGGAGGTTAAGAAGAAAGCCGGGGGTAGGCAGCCCAAAGCCCGGCAGAAGCACTACCGGGCCCGGGCAGGCCAGTAGCCTTAGTTATTTACTTTCAGCAGCTCAACATCGAAAATCAGGGCCGAGTCGGGGCCGATGTCGCGGCCGGCGCCGCGCTTGCCGTAGGCCAGGTCCGAGGGGATGTAGAGGCGCCACTTCGAGCCTTCGGGCATCAGCTGCAGGGCTTCTGTCCAGCCGGCAATTACCTGGTTTACCCCGAAGGTAGCGGGCTGACCGCGCTGGTAGGAGCTGTCAAACACGTTGCCGTTGATGAGCGTGCCGTGGTAGTGCGTGGTTACCGACGAGCCGGGGCCGGGCTTGCGGCCGTTGCCCTCCTTCAGCACCTCGTACTGCAGGCCGCTGGGCAGGGTAGTAATGCCAGGCTTACCGGCATTTTCTTTCAGGAAGGCTTCGCCTTCGGCTTTGTTGTTGCTCATGGCGCTGGGGTCTTGGTTGGCTTCTTCGTGGGCTTCCATCTGCTGCTGCAGCTGCTGCATGGCGCTCTGCATCTGCTCGGGCGTCAGGCGGCTGGGCTCTCCGCCCAGGGCTTCCTTCATGCTCTGGGCAAACACGTCAATGTCCAGATCGAGGCCTTGCTGGGCAAAATTGCGGGCCATGTCGCGCCCGATGATGTAGCTGATTTGCTCTTTCAAGCCGGTCAGGTTCATAAATCACAGGTTATACCGATGAGGAGCTGCGGTCAGTGGCTTAGGCCGGCAGGCAACCTCTTCAGCGGGTGAGAAAGAAAAACAGCAACCCACCGCGGGCTGCCGCTGCTGTGAAGTACCGAAAACAGTTGGGAATGGATGTGGTTTTTTTCGGGCCGAAAAGGTAATGCCCTGATTTTGAACCCCGGTTTGTGCTACCCCTGAACGCAACAAACCCCGCCGGAAGCGGGGTTTGGGAAAAATCAAGGCTATTTGCCCTCCTTAGCAGAAGTGCAGCTCTTCCTCGTCGCGAAGATCAAAAAACAGATTCAGGTCGCGAACCTGGGCAGCCAGGTAGCCCAACGAACCCAGGCCCCCGAGAAACAGCAGGGAGGAGACAGCAGCAGCGCTCTTTTTCATGGCAAGACAGATAGAATGGTGCAAATCAAGTTGTTGGATGCAAAGATAATACGGATGCGTAATAAAATTGTTATGCAAGCATCATTTATTTGTTGCCTTTCGCTCTGGACCAACCAGCCAGCGGCGCGCGGGAACGAGGTGGGATAGTGGCCGCTGCTGTAAGCAAAAGAGCTGAGCCAAAGGCGGGAAAGCCCGGCAACTGCTGCCAACCAGCCCGGTGCGGTTAGGGGCGGGCCGCCGGGGTAGCCGGGCTCTGCTGGGCCTGCTTGATTTTGGTGGCTACCTCTACCATCGGGGCCACCCAGATATCCTGCTCGTGGGCCTTGAGGTAGCGCAGCAGCTGCCGGTGGGCCTTCAAATCTACGTTCAGGGAGTGGCCGCCGCCCACGCCATGGAACAGAAACACCAGCACCGTGCGCGACTGTTGGGCCTTTTTCACCAAGTCAATCAGCTGCTCACCGGTTTGCCCGTTAATCATGTAGCTGTTGATATTGGTCAGATCCACCTGCGTGGCTGTCTGCAGGCCGCCGGTTACGCCGCGGGCCGCCACAAAGTCATTCCTGAGCTGCTCATAAAAGTACACCCCTCCAATCTGTCGGTCGCCGCAAGGGTAGGCAAACGTGCGGGCCGTTTGGCCGTCGATGGCGTTAAGCAGGGTATTGTTGGCGCGTACCTCGCTTACGGCCCGGTTTACCGTGTATTTGCTTAAATCATTATCGGGCGTCACGAAGCCGCGGCCGGGCAGGCTGCCGTCGCAGGGGTGCATGAGGGCGTGGTTGCCGAGCTCGTGGCCGCGCTGGGCAGCCCGGCGCCACTCCGGCAGCCGGCGGGCCACCACGGGCGAGGACCCAATCAGGTAAAATGTGCCCCGCAGCTTCACCGAGTCGAGGGCCGGCACCACATTATCCAGGTCCACATCAATGGCATCGTCGTAGGTCAGCACCACGGCGCACTGCTTGTTGTTCCAGGTACGGGTGGTTTGGGCGTGGCCGGCGAGGTGCCCGGCAAGCAGGAAGGTGGCGCTGAGATAGAGAGGCCGGCGGTTGAGCATCGGAACAGATAAATAAGAATGAAAGGAGCTACGCAGGCTTCCGGCTGACCGGGCTACCCACCATGGCCCGGCAAGATAAGGGCCGGGAAACCGGATGCCAGCCAGGCGGCCGGCTGCAATCAGTTACCAGACTCCCTGACCTCACTTACTTCTACGCGCCGGTTACGGGCATCGGGCGAGGGGTAGCGCGGGCGGGCGTCGCCGTAGCCGACGGTACTGATGCGCCCGGCTGCAATGCCTGCTCTCACCAGGTAGGCTTTTACGGCCTCCGCCCGCTGCTCTGAAAGCACTTGGTTTTTCCGGGGCTCTCCAATCTTATCGGTATGCCCGGCTACGCGGAGCTTCAGGGCGGGGTGGGCCTGCAGCTCGGTGGCTAGCTGGTTGAGAGCCGGTAGTCCCTCCGGCAGCAGTTCCGGAGTGCCCAGCCTGAACAAGACGGTGGGTAGCACAACGGGGGTAGGTGCCACCACGTACGCGGGGCTTCGGCGGGCCGTATCCAGCCGGGCCGTATCAGGCCGCGCGGGAGCGGGCGTTGGCCGGGCTGGCTTGGGCGCCGCAGGTTTGGCAGCGGGCGTAACTCCCGTAACCTGAACGGTGATGGGCACCACCGCGCTCTGGCTGGTGGGGTAGTAGCCCTGGGTCAGGTAGAACGTGGTAGCTTTGCTAAGCTTAGTGCGAAACGTATTGCCCGTGGCTATGGGCTGCTTAAGCTCGGCATCGGCGTACCATAGCACGTTGCGGCCCGAAACGCGGATGGTCGTTTCGGCGTTGGCAGGCACCACGGCGGCCGATTTCAGCTTTACGCGGTAGAGGGTAAGCGTGCCAGAGTCGCACTCGCCCACGGGGCGGTACGTAGCGCGGCCGGTAAGCTTCTCCTGGGCGGGGTCATAGGTGAAGGTGATGGCGCCGTCGCACCAGTAGCTGAAGGCCGAGCGGCCGGTTTCACTGAGCTTGCGCACGTGCTCCAGGCGCAGGCCACTACCCGCACGGGCGGCCCGCACCTCAAACGCAACCGAAACTCCCGGCCGGCCGCCGGCTTCCTGGTACAGCACCCCAAACAAGCTGCCGCCTTTGCCCTGCTGAAGCCGCAGCTCTGCCGGCCAGTAGCTTCCTGGCTCGCCGGTATCGGTTTCCACCCCTTGCCAGATGCCCGTGAGCGACTGGGCCCGTGCCGGCCCGAGCAGCAGCAGCAGGGCCATGACGCCTATCCAAAAGCTGAGTTTTATCATGCTTGCCAAACCTAACACGCAGCCTAGAGTCGCGCAAGCAGGCGGGCGGTTGCGTGGGTTCAGCCCGGCTGGGCGCTCTAGCCCAGGTAGGCCATGTCCGCCGGGCTCAGTTGAATAACCGCCGCCGCCAGGTTTTCGCGTAGGTGGGCCAGGGAAGAGGTGCCGGGGATGGGCAGCAGCCAGGGGGAGCGGTGCAGCAGCCAGGCAATATTGATCTGGGCGGGGGTGGCGTTGTGCTGGCGGGCTACCTCGGCAATCTTATCCAGGGCCTTGGGCAGAGCGTGCACCAGGGAGAAAAACGGAATCAGCGGGAGCTGATGCTGCTCGCAAAGGTCCAGCACTTCCTCGCCGCCGGGGTTGGCGCCGTGCGGCAGCCGCACGGTGGTGCGCTGGGCGTAGCTGTACATGTTTTCCACGGTGGCAATGGGCCCCAGTCGCAGGCCGGCTTCCAGCTCCGCGCGGGTTACGTTGCTCAGGCCTACGTGCAGAATCTTGCCCTCACGTTGCAGCTCAAACATGGCGCCCAGCTGCTCGTCCAGCGGCACCGGGCCGGGGCCCATCAGGCGCAGGTGTACCAGCTGAATCTGCTCCTGCCCGAGGGTGCGCAGGTTGTTCTCAATGCTCTGGCGCAGCTGCTCAGGCCGGTTGAAAGGCACCCAGCTTTTATCGGAGCGGCGGGTAGCGCCCACCTTCGTGCAGATAACCAGGTTGGAGGGGTAGGGAAACAGGGCCTCGCGGATAAGCCGGTTGGTTACGTCCTGGCCGTAATAATCAGCGGTGTCGAGAAAGGTAACGCCCGCCTCCACGGCCGTGCGCAGAATCTGCAGGGCCTCGGGGCGGTTGGCCGGTTCGCCCCAGATTTCGGGGCCCGTCAGGCGCATGGTGCCGTAGCCCAGGCGCGAAACGGTGAGGGGATGGGCCGAGTTCGGGGCAATGGTGATAGTAGACATAAAAACGAATGGCGGAAGCGCAAAGGAGCAGCCTTGGCTGCCAAATGAAGAGAATAACAAAAGCGCTGGCCGAACTTCTTCGGCCAGCGCTTTTTAAGCGACAGATGCAGATTTAACAGCAAGCGAAAGCTGAGGGCAGCGCTTCTCAAACGCTTGGCGCTACTTGTTTCGGAGGTGCCGGAAGGCCAGGAAAATACCCCCGATGATAAGAAGCAGCCATACCAGAATCAGCCCGGCGCTGGCCCCGTACACTACGCTCAAAAAGAACAGGAGACCACCAATAACCGCCGCAATCAGTCCCAATGCCGCCGCGACCACGGAGTTGGTAGAAGAAGAACTTTGCACGGACAGGGCGTTGCTGCGCCGGGCCTGCAGCGGGTGAAAGGCCACTTGCCGCAACGGCGCGGGGAAGCCGGGCCGTAGTTTGAGCTTGTGCCGAACCGGTGCCAAGCGGCGACCTAGGGGAAGGCGATTGGTTTTGGAAACCAGAATGGGTTGAGCGGTAGATGTGACGGTTGCCGGTGCTGCGGGCGCTGGTGTAGGGGGGGGAGGGCTGGCAGGGCGAGTAGCTGTTGCGTGGTAGGCGGGGGTGGTAGGCAATACCGCGTAAGGCGCACGTGTACAGGCTGCCAGGGTGCCGAGCAACGCCACGCCGCAGAGGAAAGAAAAACGCATTTGAGGGAGTAGAGGTTAGAGCTATAAGTAAAGCAGTTTAGGTCGGTTGAAAGGTACTACAATCGCGTGCCGCTAAAAAAAATGCTGTCGTAAATAATAGTTGGCCCCTAAAAGGGTTTGCTCGCAGTGCAAAAGAGGTTCCTGGCTTATTCCTGCTGAAACGGGGGTAGGCGCTTCGCCTGGGCCGCTACTGAGTCCAAAAATCAGGAAACGGTCCGGCTTCTGTAGAGTAGCTTAGTTCCTATAATACTCCTTGATGAGGTAGGCGTGGGTGGTGCTGGTCCAGCGGCCGTTGGTTTTGCGGCGGGTTGTTACCAGCACTTTTTCGCCGCCGCGGGCGTCCTCTTCCAAAGTCATCACCTCGCTAAGACCCTGGCCGGGCACTACCTCGTACTCCGTGGTCAGGTGCCAGCAGCAGCCATCTTTCTGAAACGTGATGAGGCGCTTACGGGCCTTATCGACCTGAAACATGCCCAGATTGTCGGAGGCCAGGGCCGTGAGTTCGGCGCTGCGGATAAAGCGGCGGGAGCGGCTGGCGGACACGTACACATCGTAGGAAGGGCCGTCGTAGCTGCTGTGGTTGCCGTTGCGGATGGCCAGGTCCTCGCTACCGTCAAAGTTGAAGTCGCCGAAGATGAGCGGGCTCTGCTCCCCATACAGTTCCACCGTATTCACGGTGGGCTGCCGTTTGGGCGCATCGAGGTAGAAGGAAAGGTCCTCGGAAGAGAAAGTCTGGACGAGCTGCTTGGTTTGCTTACTGTAGAGCTTAATGGTGCCTGCGCCCTCGCAGTGGTCATCGGGGCAGCTAGCGACGGTAATAGTAGCGGAGTAGCGGGCAGAACCTTGGGCTACGGTAAAGCTGCGCTGGCTCAGGCCCGGTAGGGAGTGGCCTAGCAGCGTCAGAAGCAAAACGTTACGGAGGTTAAGCAGGCGGCAAAATGGCATACCAGCGTTATGTAGGCAAACGATAGGAGCGCCGGCCCAGGCTCACCCGGCGCCGGTGCGGGAGGTACTATATTGCTGCGCTACTGCCAGGAATTCTTCTTTCGATAAGTAGCGGCTCAGAAAATCTTCCAGGCTCCCAACAGGAGCTATTTCCTCGAAAAAGACCTCGTGGTCGGTGCCGTAAACGGTGGAATTCTGCGGGTTAGGGTCGCTGATGCACACAAAGTAGTGGTCAGGGAAGCCATAAGAATAACAAATGCAGATAAACTCCAGCGGGTCGGTGCCTGCCACGGTGAGCCGAAGGTATGCGGGATTTACCAAGCCTTCCAACTCACCGTAGTCGGGTGTGTTCGGGGTGAAGGGGGTAAAAAGGAAATTGCGGAAGAAGTCCTGCCCGTAGGGGAGCTCATGGTCGGCGAAGAAGTGCTGCAGTAAGGCCTCGTAGAAAGCTGGGGCGTTTGCCGCGTGCAGGGCTTGGTGCTGCTGATAGAATTCGTCGAGGCCGTACAACTCCTCGGCGTACTTTCGGGGGTAGAGCGGATGCGGAAATGAAGTAGCCTGCAGAAACGGTACCAGCGAAGCCTCAGGCGCGGCCATAGTGCCGCCAAGTCGCTGAATCTGCTGCCGGATTTCGGGTGTCATAGGTGTGAGGTATGGCTCACAGTTCTCACGAGAAAAGAGGCGCTGAACGCAGGACAGTTCAATAATCTAACTGCTTACTTTTTCAGCACCAGCTCAGCCTTTTTAATTACCAGTGAGGGATTAGGGGCCGCCACTAAGCGTGCTTTAAACGTGTAGGTGCCCGATGTAGGCGCCGTGAGCGTTCCGCTTTTGCCCGTGAAGCTCCAGCTGGTTTTGTCGTTAACGGAGGTCTTGACTTCCCCTACCGTTACGTTTTTCTCGGTCGGATCTAGCTCAAGCTGCTGGTAGGGCGCCCCGTTTTGAAGGATCTGTACCTGAAAGCGGACCGGGGCCTCCCCATCGTAGGCCATGTCCATATCCGACCAGATGGCTAATTCTTCGCCTTGCTGCAGCTGCAACGTGGTTTCTTTCACGACTTCTTGGCCCGGCTTGCTGATGACGTTAATAGGAAGACGGGCCACTTCTTGGCCAAACAGGTTGTCGCAGGCGCTAAGCGGTGCGGCTAATAACAGGGCCGTAAGTAGTTTGTAAGCGCCAAATATGGGGTAGGATTGCTTCATCTTATAAGGGGTTTGAAGCAGTAAGCTTAGGAGTTTTTCCGCAAAGCATCATATGTTCAAGTTTCCGCGCCTTGGTCTGCACCCATTTGCTACCCCATCTGTGCCGGCTTGCTAATACCCACTCTTCGCCCGGCTTTGAATGCGCTTCTCCCAGCGTTTGCGCTTAGGCGCGATGCTGCCACGCAGGTACTTTTCCATCACCATCACGGCGCAGGGCGCGGCGGCCGTCGCCCCGAAGCCGGCGTTTTCCAGGTACACGGCCACGGCTATTCGGGGGTTGTTGGCGGGGGCAAAACCCACGAAGGCCGCGTGGTCGTCGCCCTCGTCGTTTTCCACGGTGCCGGTTTTGCCCGCCACCGTAATGCCCACGTCGGCCAGGCTGGACGCATCGGCGGTGCCGCCGCGCTGCATCACGGCCACCATGCCCGGCACCAGGGCCGCGAAGTGGGCGCTATCGATGAGGGTACGGCGCTTTTCCAGGAAGCGCGGCAGCGGGCCGTTGTCACCCACGCTGCGCACCAGGTGGGGCCGGTAGTACCAGCCGCGGTTGGCAATGATGGCCGCCATGTTGGCCATCTGCAGGCCCGTCAGGTTGATTTCGCCCTGCCCGATGCTGAGCGAGTAAATGGAGCGGTACGTCCAGCGGGAGGTGCGGCGAGCTTTGTCGTAGTAAGCGGGGGTAGGCAGAAAGCCGGGCGCCTCGCGGGGCAAATCCACGCCCAGCACCGAGTCGAGCCCGAAGGAGCGGACGTAGCGCCGCCACTGGGCCAGGTTGGCATGGCGAGCCGCCACGGTATCCTGCACCAGCGAGTCGGGTACGCAGTCAATCAGGCTTTGCATTACCTGGTAGAAGTAGGGGTTGCAGCTGTACTTCAGGCCCGCCGTGAGGCTGGTAGCCGGCTTGTGGCGGTGTACGCAGCTAACCAGGGATTGGTCGCAGCGAAAAGCCGAGGCCGGAGTAATGGCCTGCATCTGCAGGGCCACGGCCGCATTCACCAACTTAAATACCGAGCCGGGCGGGTTCGCCAGCATGGCCGGCCGGTTGAGCAGGGGCATGTTTTCGTGTTCCAGCAGCTCGGCCCGCACGCCGGCCTGGTCCGGAGCTGTAATGGTAGCCGGATGGTACACCGGCGCCGATACGTAGGCCAGAATTTCGCCGGTTTTGGGGTTGAGGGCCACGAGGTAGCCCTTGCGGTTGCCTAGTAGCTTCTCGGCGTAGGCCTGCAGCTTCACGTCGATGGTCAGGTGCAGGTCCTGGCCTTGCTGGAAGGTAGTGTCCTTGGCCCAGGTGCCGTGCTGCCGGCCCTGCTTATCCAGCAGCGGGTGCAGGTAGCCGTGGTGGCCGGTAAGCAGCCCGTTGTAGTACGCTTCTACGCCTCCGTTGCGCAGGCGGTAGAAGCGGCCCCGGCGGTAGCGCTGGGCCTGGCGGTAAAAGGCCTGGGCTTCGGCGCCGAGGTAGCCCAGCACCGGCGCGGCTGCATTGGTAGTGTAGGTGCGGCGGTGGCGCTCCAGCAACGTCAGGCGGGGCACGGTGGCGCTACTGTCGCGGCGTACCCGTTCGGCTTCGGCTTTGGTCAGGCGAAGCTGCACTGGGTAGCCCGGCCGGGCCCCCGGATAGGGCAGGGCCTCGGCAATGCGCCGGCGCACGGTAGTGGAGTCCCAGCCCAGCAGCTGACCCAGGGCCAGGGTATCGAGCGGGGGGCGGATCGGCAGCTTCAGCAGATACTGCAGGCGGGTATCCACCAGCACCGAGTCGTGGCGGTCGAGGATGCGGCCCCGGATGAGCGAGTCGGCCACTACCACGCGGCGGCGGGTGTACTCTTCGCGAGTATTCGGGTCCTGGGTGGGGGCGCTGGTAGGTTGTTCGGGGGAGGAGCAAGCGGCCAGTCCGGCTAGCAAGGTCAGTGCAATAGTTCTCCAGAAAGTGAAAGCCGTGCGCATCGGGCAAAGCTAGGTAATTGCGGGGCGCTAGGTCGGTCTTTTCGGTAAACTAGAGCTACCACCGTCCAGGACAAGTCAATGCTGGGTAAAAGCGAATTCATCTTTCCTTTATTGAGCCATATGGTGAGGAAACTAGTTGCCCATATACCTCATAGGGTTATCGTCTGGCGCTAGGGTAGGACCCGGCCACATGACCCACGTCTGCTGGCGGATACGCAGGAAGGCCAATTGCGCCAAGAGCTGCCCACAGAATATTGGCATTTCACTGCCCAGGCGCTGGAGCAGCCTGCGCGCTTGCAGTAGGTCAGCGAATACCAGCCCCGCACTCACGCCACTCAGCGGAGGCGGGCCGCGGAGTAGTACGAAAGAACGATTGACACGCTTATGCCTGGCCAATTGAAATGAAGTGGTTTCATGCCTGAAAATCAAGCATATTGCTGTTTTTCAGGATGATAATGGAGAACGTAGAAGAACCCAGTAGTTCCATCAGGTGCGTAGTAGCCGCAGTTGGATTTAGGCTGTACGACTTGTCAGACCTGCGGCTCTACTGCGAGAGAATAGGGGGTAGTCAGCATGTGTAAAATATTGATAATAAGTCTATAGCGACAAACAAAACGCTGCTTTTACAACAGGTTGCTGCCTCAACAAATGCCACTGAGGATCGTTGGAGAGGCTAAGCAAGCAAACCTTGCTCCTGACCTTTTACCCTTCTGAGCTATGAACACCGACGACCTGAAACAACTGATCAAAGACGGCCTATCGGCCCAGCGTGCTGGCAGCCAAGTAGCCGCCAAAGCCACCGACGAAATCCTCAACGACGCCAAGCACCCCGAGCTGAAAGCGGCCCTGCAGGAAGGCAACGAAATTGCCAAGAAGTGGGCTCAACGTATTGAGGATGCTATTGCCGAAGTAGGCGGCGCCGAAAACCAGAACAATGAAATCCTGGAGGCCCACTACCGGGTGAGCAAGGAAATCCGGGCCAAAGCTACCTCCGATACCACGCGCGACCTGGGCATCATTGCCAGCGGCCAACTGGCTCTGCACTACTGGATTGCTTCCTTCGGCACGGTAGCCTCGTACGCCGCCTCCGCCGGCCTCACCCAAACCGAGCAAAACCTGAAAGCCTGCGTGCAGGAGGCCAAGCAAGCCGACGACAAGCACACCGACATCGCCCAGCGTATCCTCGCCGAGCAAGGCCAGCAATAGGGGACGTTATTATCTCTACAGCATTCCCGCTGATCGTAACGCAACCGCGCCGCTTGGATAGCTCCAAGCGGCGCGGTTGTGGTTTAGCGTGTTGTAGCTGTAGGGTAGTTCCAAATGAATTGCATCGCCCGGATTTCTCCAAGCGGTGCAGTATAGCTTGTCGTTGGCGCAAACTCTAAATTATAGCAAGTTACGAGGTAGGTTGCTCTACGCGCGCGACAGTTGTACAGGGTAGATATATCTCAAATAGAAGCTAATACTAATATTGTGCGTTTAGAACAAGCGAGTTTATTATCAATCTGAATAGAGGAGAAAACCGCGTGCTTAGCTGCTCTAAAGTCATGTCGGAGGATTTTTGAGCAATCATACCCTGTGTGATATACATCTGGTTTTTGTAAATAAATACGTATTGAATCATTCTGAACCTTATTTCCAAGTCAAGGCGCTTCTCAGTGTGACTAGACTCAATTACCATTCCTGGTTGATTGTCGATAACCACTCTCTTGTGTGAGATAAAAGTGCTACCTTCTGGAATCATTCCCTTAGCGTTGCTAAGAGAGAATGTCTCTAATAATTCTTTTTCTGATGCCTTATAGCCTTTATGTAAAGGAAGATCTTTGACCATTAGTATTATAGTATAATTGCCGTATCCATTTTCGCTTGTGAATTTTTGAATAATATTAGGTCTTTCTGCTTCTAAAGCCTTCCAGCTTCTCGGTATTTTTATTTTCCAATCAGTTCCCTTAGATTTTGCATGTCCCTTGGTTTTGAATGTATATGTGTAATTGTCTAAGAATTCTTCACCTCCATTGTTATATTGATAAATTAATAGTGTTTCAATGATTGGACTAGGTATATGTCCCTTAGATCTGTCAAGTACTTCTTTAATAAAAGCGATAGATGTTTCTCTGGTGAGTATCTGTTTGCCTAACACAGAATCTAGTTGGCTAGTCAGCTTGTTCTCATATGTGCTATATGATTGTTGTAGAGCATCCTTCAATGCAATTGATATTCTTTCTTTAGCATTGCTAAATTTATAATTAAATTCTCCTTTAACTTGTATCACATGTGTTTCTAATTCTGGGTGTTCTATAGATATTCTATTTAGCGTGTAGTCTTGTCCTAATAAATACCCGTAAGTCCTACTGGCTTCTGATAACTGATTCTTATTTGAAATAGTTTGTGCTATCGAATTTTGTGTTAAAATTAAACAAATGAACAGATATGTTAGTGTGAAAGCAGTGTGGGTGAAAATTTTCATTAAGCATGCCTTACTAAAAATGGGCACTACTTCATCAAAGTAGCGCCCATTTTTGATTTATAAAGAAGTGAAATTACATATTCCGGCGATACTGCCCACCTACTTCAAACAGTGCATTGGTAATCTGGCCCAGGGAGCAGAACTTCACGGTTTCCATCAGCTCCTCGAAGAGGTTACCGTTGTCTACTGCTACCTGCTGCAGCTGCTTCAGGCGCTGCTCGGTGGTGCCGGCGTTGCGGGCGTGCAGATTCTGCAGCATCGTGATTTGGTACTGCTTTTCCTCCTCCGTGGCGCGGATAACCTCGGCGGGTACCACTGTGGGCGAGCCTTTGGAGGAGAGGAAGGTGTTCACGCCGATGATGGGGTACTCGCCGGTGTGCTTCAGCGTCTCGTAATAAAGGCTTTCTTCCTGAATCTTGCCGCGCTGGTACATGGTTTCCATGGCACCCAGCACGCCGCCGCGCTCCGTAATCCGGTCGAACTCGGCCAGTACGGCTTCTTCTACCAGGTCGGTCAGCTCCTCGATAATGAAGGAGCCCTGCAGCGGGTTTTCGTTTTTAGCCAGACCTAGCTCCCGGTTGATGATGAGCTGAATAGCCATGGCCCGGCGCACCGATTCCTCAGTGGGCGTGGTAATGGCCTCATCGTAGGCGTTGGTGTGCAGGGAGTTGCAGTTGTCGTAGATGGCGTAGAGGGCCTGCAGGGTCGTGCGAATATCGTTGAAGTCGATTTCCTGAGCGTGCAGGCTCCGGCCGCTGGTCTGGATGTGGTACTTCAACATCTGCGAGCGGGCGTTGGCGCCGTACTTCAGCTTCATGGCCTTGGCCCAGATGCGGCGCGCCACGCGGCCAATTACCGCGTACTCGGGGTCGATGCCGTTGGAGAAGAAGAACGACAGGTTGGGCGCGAAGTCGTTCACGTCCATGCCCCGGCTCACGTAGTACTCCACAAAGGTGAAGCCATTGCTGAGCGTGAGGGCCAGCTGGGTAATGGGGTTGGCGCCGGCCTCGGCAATGTGGTAGCCCGAAATCGACACCGAGTAGAAGTTGCGCACCTTCTCCTTAATGAAGTATTCCTGCACGTCGCCCATGAGGCGCAGGGCAAACTCCGTGGAGAAGATGCAGGTGTTCTGGGCCTGGTCTTCCTTCAGGATGTCGGCCTGCACGGTGCCGCGCACCTGCACCAGGGTGCGGGTTTTGATGGTTTGGTACACCTCGGAGGGTAGCACCTGGTCGCCCGTCACGCCGAGCAGCAGCAGGCCCAGGCCGTCGTTGCCCTGGGGCAGCTCGCCCTGGTAGCGGGGGCGGGGCTGGCCTTTCTCCTGATAGATGGCGTCAATCTTGCGGCTAACTTCCTCTTCCAGGCCGTTTTCCTTGATGTACAGCTCGCACTGCTGGTCGATGGCGGCGTTCATAAAGAAAGCGGCCAGGGTAGCGGCAGGGCCGTTGATGGTCATGGAAACCGAGGTAACCGGATCGGCCAGGTTGAAGCCGGAGTACAGCTTCTTGGCGTCGTCGAGGCAGCAGATGCTCACGCCGGCATTACCGATTTTGCCGTAGATATCAGGCCGGTGGTCGGGGTCCTCGCCGTAGAGCGTTACGGAGTCGAAGGCCGTGCTCAGGCGCTTGGCCGGCAGCCCGGCCGACACGTAGTGGAAGCGGCGGTTGGTGCGCTCGGGGCCGCCTTCACCGGCGAACATGCGGGTAGGGTCCTCGCCCTCGCGCTTGAAGGGAAATACGCCGGCCGTGTAGGGGAACTCGCCGGGCACGTTTTCCTGAAGCTGCCACTTCAGCAGGTCGCCCCAGGCGGTGTAGCGCGGCAGGGAAACCTTCGGAATCTGGAGGTGGGAGAGGCTTTCGGTGTGGGTTTTCAGGCGCAGCTCCTTGTCGCGCACCTTAAAGATGAACTCCGGGGCTTTGTAGGCGGCTACCTTTTGCGGCCAGGTTTCCAGGAGTTTCCAGTTTTGGCCGTCCAGCCGGAGCTTGACCTCCTCGAAGGTGCTCTCCAGGCCGGCCACGAGCCCTCCTGATTCGGATCCGTCGCGGCCGTTCCCGGCGCCATATCCTCCAGCGGCGTTGTTCCCGAGGCTTTCAACGGCTCCGATGGCTTGCCGGATTGCGTAGAGCTGCTGAGCGGTGTCAGCTTGTTTTTCAACCCACTGGTCATACTGCTGAATGGTTTCGGTGATTTCAGAGAGGTAGCGCGTGCGGTGGGGCGGGATGATGTACACCTTCTCCGACTGCTCGGCGCTGGTTTCAAGCTGGGAGGCAAACGTGACGCCCGTCTTGGCTTCTACGGTAGCCAGCACGGCGCGGTACAGGCGGTTCATGCCGGGGTCGTTGAACTGCGAGGCGATGGTGCCAAACACGGGCATGCTGTCCAGGGGCGTATCCCAGAGCTGGTGGTTGCGCTGGTACTGCTTGCGCACGTCGCGCAGGGCGTCGAGGGCGCCGCGCTTGTCGAACTTGTTGAGGGCAATGACGTCGGCAAAATCGAGCATGTCGATTTTCTCCAGCTGGGTAGCGGCCCCGTACTCGGGTGTCATCACGTAGAGGCTGGCGTCGGAGTGCTCAATGATTTCGGTGTCCGACTGGCCGATGCCCGAGGTTTCCAGGATGATGAGGTCGAAGCCGGCGGCTTTTACCACGTCCACGGCATCCTGCACGTACTTGCTCAGGGCCAGGTTGCTCTGGCGCGTGGCCAGGCTGCGCATGTACACCCTGGGGCTATTGATGGCGTTCATCCGGATCCGGTCGCCGAGCAGGGCCCCGCCGGTTTTGCGCTTGCTCGGGTCTACGGAAATGATGGCAATGGTCTTCTCCGGAAAGTCGAGCAGGAAGCGGCGCACCAGCTCATCCACCAGGCTCGACTTGCCCGCCCCGCCCGTGCCGGTGATGCCCAGGATGGGAGCAAGGGTAGGGTGTGCGGGGGTGAGGGTAGGAGTTTGGGAGGTGTTTGCCTCGGCGCCGTTTTCCGACTGCTGGAAGTCGGCAATCAGCTGGGTTTTCACCCGCTCAAACTCCTGGGGGAAGTTTTCGGCAGCGGAAATCAGGCGGCCAATACTGCGGGCGTCTTTTTCTTTTACGTGCTTCACCTCGCCGTTGAGGTGCTGGCCGGTGGGGAAGTCCGACTTTTGGAGCAGGTCGTTGATCATGCCCTGCAGGCCCATAGCGCGGCCGTGGTCAGGGGAGTAGATGCGGGTGATGCCGTAGGCTTCTAGGTCCTCGATTTCGGTGGGCAGAATTACGCCGCCACCGCCACCGAAGATCTTTACGTGGCCAGCGCCGCGCTCCTTCAGCAGGTCATACATGTACTTAAAGTACTCGTTGTGGCCGCCCTGGTAAGAGGTAATGGCAATGGCCTGGGCATCTTCCTGAATGGCGCAGTCCACAATTTCCTGCACCGAGCGGTTGTGGCCCAGGTGAATGACTTCGGCGCCGCTGCTCTGGATGATGCGGCGCATGATATTAATGGCGGCGTCGTGCCCATCGAACAGGGCCGCCGCCGTCACGATACGGATGTGGTTCTGGGGCTTATACGGAGCTACAGGAGCTGGGTGCATAGCGCGGAGGTTTTGGGTGGATTTTGGGGGTAGCGAAGGTACGAAAAACGCTTCGGCGAAAAGGTCCGGTTAGTTTTAACCTACCTCTCCTTCTGATTTACTTATTTAGTAAGCATATAATATGGAGAAGCGTAACGTACCGTTTGGTGAAATCGAACAGATCGTAAAGCGTTTAGAAGGCCAGAGAGCCTGGCGAAGCCGCGCTGGTACTGGTACGGGTTCCATTTTTACTTTGCAATTCGGCCCGGCGTTATCAAGTGATGAAACTACAGGAGCGTTTTCTCTTATGGTCTTCTGCGCTTGGCGGATTGTTAAAGGAAACACCATAGTTTGTACATGGCATAGCGATTCTGAGTCTGTCTTGGCACCCATGCTGAAAGCCCTTGAAGGTACTGTAGTTACGAAAGCTACCCTTTCAGAATGCGGCGACCTAGTAATTCACTTCTCTGCTAACTATGTCCTGCAAATTTGGAACGACGAGCCAGTTTCAGGCGCAGATAGCTGGTTCATCGGTTATAAAGGCATCGAATATTATTCTGTTGAACCCGATAGAGGTTTCGTTTATGAGCTAAGCGGTGATTAAGTCGTTTCGGAGCCGATGGTATGAAAAAAAGCCCCGGCGGGATGGCCTAGGGCTTTCCTATTGCTGATGAGGATTCTATAGAACTCTCAAACGCGCCTTATGATCCTGCCACAGGAATGTGCGATGGTAAATAGGTATTCAGTGGTACACCAAACTGATCGGCCAAACCTTGAGCGAAGTCTATAGCAGTTGGCAGTCTGTCAAGTGAGAAAGTCTGTAGCGTTATGCCCGTGCTGGATTGGGCAACGGAGAGCATCACAATTATTTCTTCGGTGCGTTTGTCCGTATCCTTCCAGATTCCCTAACTATTTCTGGATGAAGGAGTCGTGTTACGACTGATAGTAGAAAAATATTTGAGTGTGATGCCTCTGACCGGAGGTAATGGTTCCCAGGAGCCTATTGAGTTTCCTAGAATGGAATAGTAAGTACGCTGGCTTTCTCTATCAAGGTCTACTTCTATGCCCGTTTGCACTAGCCAATGTGCTACAGCGAGACAAGCCAGCCCAATGCCAGCAGACAGAAGAGGAGCACAGCCTAAAATAACCAAGATGAAAAATAGAACAATAGGTAACCCGAAGGCCACAGGCATGAAAGCTGTTTGAGTAAGGCGTAGGATCATAGGCGTATTAGGCAACAAGGGCACAACAAAACCAGCTTGATCGAAAGGTAAAGGAAATGCCCGGCAGGATAGGCTCAAGGACAGATTTGCAGGAAGAAAGTGTTGTGTCAGCAACTGTTCATATACCCTGACCTAGCTGGTGGCCTACTTCATTCTTGCCAGCTCTGGACAGCCAAGTACAAGCTGGGCTGCATAGGGAAAGTCTTCCACCGTGCCTGACTTTTGTCGCGGCCGAAAACCTGGTGCAGGGGAGCAGGAAACACGGCCGGAATACCAAAAAACCAGTTATTCTGGAAAGCCCCTTCACTATCTAGCCATTGCATAGCTACTGCCACCGGCTGCTTTTTCTCCAGCCGCAGATTGTAAGAGCGCAAATCCACTGATACCCAGCCAGTGCGTTGGTCACGCACCACAAATTGTACGTCATCGGTCAGTAGGGGCTCGGCCGGCTTACCGTTGCGCACAGTGTATAACATCAGCCGCAACCGGAGGGCAGTAAACGGGTTACTTTCGATGTACACATTAAAGCTATCCACGTAGCAGTTCCGGGCTGGCTTAAGAAAGGTGCCAAACTCCCGACCCCGCATGTCGTGCTGGCGAGAACTATCCTGCGCCATACCTCCGATGCCCCAGCGGGCCAAACCACTTTTGCCGGAATGGCCTAGCACTTCTGGGCGTAGCTGCCGATGCTGCACCGTTACCTCCCGCAACGCCTGAGCCCGGGGCCGCAGTCGGACCACGGCTGGGTGCTGGCGCAGCTGCTGCACAGGCAGGCGAACCGGCCAGTAGCCCACGCACGAAACCACCACGGTATCCTGGCCCGACAGCGTCGGAGAATCAGGGAATTGGAAACGCCCGAACTCATTGGTTACAGTTCCCAGAGGCTTATTCCTGACGCCTAAGGAAGCAAACGGCACGGGGGTAGTCAGAGAATCGTGGAGCACAGTGCCCTGTAGGGTTTGAGCGTGCAGCCCGTAACTCGAAAACAGAGTGAATACTAAGCTCCACCAAAAAATCAAACGCATATAGCTTGCCGAATAGGTTCAGGCAGGAGAGCAGCCATAAGCGTAAAGCGTTGCAAAGTGGCGCAAAACGCAGTTACGAACAACGTATGAGCCCGCAGAAGCCGCTGAAGAAACGCAGAGGGCGCAGAGTTCAGCGTCTTCTGCGCTAACCTCTGCGGGCTAAAACCAGCCGTGCAAACTACCGCAGCTCCGCCAGCCGCAGCCGAAACCCCGGCAGCACCGTTTCCCCGGACAGCTCATTGTCAAAGCCTTGCACCGTTTCGGGTTGGCCAGGGCGGTAGAGGTAGGCGGTTTCGGTTTCCGGCACGAGCAGCCAGGCTAGTTGGGCGCCGTTGCGGAGCCAGTCGAGCATTTTGGCCTGCAGGGTTTTCAGGGAGTCGGTGGCCGATTTGAGCTCCAACACAAACTCCGGACACACGGGCGCGAACTTGTCCTGCTGCTCCGGAGTCAGCGCGTTCCACTTGGCGGCCGAAACCCACGAGGCATCCGGCGACAACACGGAGCTGTCAGGGAGGGTGAAGCCGGTGTTAGAGTCGAATACTTCTCCCGCCTGCTCGTGTTGTGAAAACCAACTATACGATGTCGGTCATGCGCTCCAGGAAGGAGCCACCTAACAGGATGCCGCCGGTTTCAAGGGAAGTACGCATAGGGTAAAAGTACGCAAACCCAGCCTGTTTCGGCTACTACTTGGCTTACTCCGTCAGCACCGTGAAGTACAGGCTGGGCTGCAGGGGGTGCACGGTCCAGATGGCCTGACTATTCTCGCGCTCCACCATGGTTTGCTTGGGCTGGCGCGTGACGGGAATAGCGAAGTACTTATCCCACGGATTCGTTTTCTCACTTTGGAGCCACTGAATGGTAGCCACTACAGGTTGCTGGGCTTCCAGCAGCAGCTCGTAGGGGCGCAGGTCCACGGTTTGCCAGCCCCGCTGCTGGTGGCTGAGCACCAGTTGGATGTCCTGGGAAAGCAGCATCCGGCCGGGGCGGCCCTGCTCCAGGGCGTACAGGTTCAGGCGGAAGCGAAGGTGCTCGTAGGTATTGGCCGAGAGAAACAGATGAAACTCCTCCAGGTAGGAGCGGCGGGTGGGCCGCAGCACGGTGCCCAGCTCCCAGCCCCACTCATCGTCCACGGTTTCCTTGCCGCTGGAGCCCCCCATCCAGAGCACATCGGCCTTTTCCTTGTTGCGGCCCAGTAGGCCCTCGTGTACGCGGCGGCGCTCTACTTTCACCTCCCGCAGCGCCTGCTCCTGAGGCGCCAGCTGAAACTCGCGCTGACCGGCGGCCAGGGCATCAGGCACTATCACCTGCCGGTCGAAACCCACGCAGGAAACAATAAGGGTATCCTGCAGGGTAGGCAGGCGCAGCAGGTAACGGCCCTGCTCATCGGCCACGGTGCCAATGCCACGACCGGGCACCCCCAGCGTAGCAAAAGGCACGGGCTCCTTGGTTTGGGAATTTAGAACGCGGCCCTCCAGAATGGTTTGGGCCTGCAGGCTGAAACCGGCCAGGCAAAGCAGCAGAAGGAAACAAAAGCGGTAAAGCATACCGAATGAAAAGCAAAGCCAGAAGCGTGGCTGTCAGTAAGCCACCAGAGCCGGGAAGAGGTAGGGTAGCCCATGCCGGCCCGGCCGACGGGCGGAAAGGACTGGGTATGTAGCCGCAAGAACCGCCCGGGGCAGTCCTTGCGGCTGGTACGAAGATAAAGCAAACTACGAAGGAGCCTGTGTTGTCAGGGGCTGCAGCGGCTCATCCGCGGCCTGTTTCTCATTTGCTAAACAAACTGGTGCCCGCCGGCCCGGCCCTCGTGGCGGGCGTCCAGGTCGCGGTTGAGCTGGAAGGCGGCACTGATCAGGGCCAGGTGGGTGAAGGCCTGCGGGTAGTTGCCGATCTGCTCGCCCTGGGGCCCGATCTGCTCCGAGTACAGTCCCAGCGGACTCGCGAAGCCCAGCAGCTTTTCGAACAGCAGGCGCGCCTTGTCCACCTCGCCGCCCCGCGAGAGGTTTTCAATGTACCAGAACGAGCACATCGTGAAAGTGCCTTCCTCGCCCGTGAGGCCATCGGTGGCGCCGTGCTCAGTGCGGTAGCGGAACATCAGGGAATCCAGCAGCAGCTCTTGTTCGAGGGTGCGCATGGTGGCCTGCCAGCGCGGCTCGGCCGGGCTGAACATGCGGATCAGGGGTAGGAGCAGAACCGAAGCATCCAGCACCGCACTCCCCCTGGACTGCACAAAGGATTGTCGTTGCTCGCTCCAGTAGTGCTCGTACACTTCCTGGTAAATTTCGTCGCGGATGCGGTGCCACTCCACCAGCGGAGCCGGAAACGACCGGTCGCGGGCAATACGGATGCCACGGTCCAGGGCCACCCAGCACATCATCTTGCCCGAGAGAAACTCCCGGTCCTCGTCGCGCACCTCCCAAATGCCGTGGTCGGGACGGCGCCAGTTTTCGGCCACGTAGTTTACCAGCCGGCACACGTGCTGCCAGAAATCGTAGGTAATGGCCCCGCCGTACTTGTTATAGAGGTAGATGGTATCCAGCAGCTCTCCGTAGATATCCAGCTGAAACTGCCGGGAAGCGCCGTTGCCGATGCGCACGGGCCGCGAGTCGCGGTAGCCGCTGAGGTGGTCCAGCTCCTGCTCCGGCAAATCAGAGGTGCCATCCACGGCGTACATCAGCTGCAGGTCGCCGGCCTCCGGAAGCTGCACGCACCGGTCCATAATCCAGCGCAGAAAGGCCTTCGACTCCTGCATAAAGCCCAGGCGCAGGAAGGCGTACATGGTGAAAGCCGCGTCCCGGATCCAGGTGTAGCGGTAGTCCCAGTTCCGGACCCCGCCCACGGCTTCCGGCAGCGAGAAGGTAGCGGCGGCTACCGTGGAGCCGTACTGCAGGGAGGTAAGCAGCTTTAGGGTAATGGCGGAGCGCAGCACGGTTTCGCGCCAGCGCCCAGTGTAGGTGCTGCTTTCCACCCACTCCCGCCAGAAGCGGAGCGTATCCGCAAATGCGGCCTCGGTGTAGTGCGCCAGGTCGCGGGCAATGAAGTTGGGGTCACTGGTGGGGGTAGCCTCAATCACGAAGCTGGCTGTTTCGCCCGCCTCTAGGCGCCAGCAACCTCCCGCGTCGCCCGGGTCGGTGGTTTCAAACGGCTGGTTGCCCAGCAGCCGGAACTGAAATCCGTCGGGCCCGTCGCTTTTGAACAGAATGCTGCCGTCGGGCTGCGGGCGGGCCTGGTGGGAGGTGCGGGCATAGTCGAAGCGGGGCGCGCACTGCATCCGGAATTCCATGGCGCCCTTCACTACGCGCACTGTCCGGACTACGGCGCAATTCTGCTCGTAGCGCTTCACGGGCATGAAATCTGTGAGTTCGGCTATGCCCTCCCCGGTGAAGAAGCGCGTGAGCAGTACCCCCGTATCGGGTAGGTACAGCTGCTTGCTGCGCACTTCTGCGCCCGTGGGCTGTAGTACCCACGAGCCTCCTTTTTCCGCGTCCAGCAGGGCCGCGAAAATGGTGGGCGAATCGAAGCGGGTAAAGGGCAGGTAATCAAGGGACCCAACCTTGGAAACCAGCGCTACCGTGTGCAGGTTGCCAATCAGGCCGTAGTCTTCAAGCGGAAGGTAAGCTGCCATACAAAACCAGGCTACCGCCCAACCCCAGGCACACTACGCCGGAGGTGAGCGGTAGAGATATGGGAGGAAAGAATAGATACTAGCTTATTGGCCCTGAAGAGCCCGGACGCCGGCTTCTGCCACCGCATGGTCGTCTTCCACGGTGCTGCCTGAAACCCCAATGGCCCCGAATATCTGCCCTTCGCTATTCTTGAGCGGAATACCGCCCGGAAACGTAATCAATCCCCCGTTGGAGTGCTCAATGTTATAAAGTGAGCCGCCGGGCTGCGAAGCTTTGCCCAGGTCGCCGGTGGGCATGTCAAAGAACCGGGCCGTTTTAGCCTTCCGGATAGAAATGTCCAGGGAGCCCAGCCAGGCGTCGTCCATGCGGATAAAGGCCACGAGGTTAGCCCCGGAATCAACCACGGCAATGTTCATTTTTACGCCCATTTGCAGGGCTTTGTCGTGTGCCGCCTGCACGGCCGCCTGCGCTTGTTTCAGGGTAATTCCCATCGGAAGAAAGAAAAGAAAGTGGAGGTTGCTTTATGCCAACGGGATTACGAAGGGTTTGTTCGGGCCGGTAGGGGGTAGGGCTCCGGCCGAAACCCGGTGCTGGCGGCTGCCCGGCCCTGCAGTACAGTATCCGCGCCGCCCGGGTAAAGCCGGGCGGGTTGCGGGCTCAGCCGGGGGTAGGCCGGCAGAATGTGCCGGCGGCCACCCGGAGCCGCTGGTTAGCTTTTCCGGGCCGGTTTGCCTACCTTCGCGGTTGCAAAAAACCGCCTCTAGTGAAGAACATTCGCAATTTCTGCATCATCGCCCACATCGACCACGGCAAAAGCACGCTGGCCGACCGCCTGCTGGAATTCACCCAGACCGTGGCCAAGCGCGATATGCAAGCCCAGCTGCTCGACAACATGGACCTGGAGCGGGAGCGGGGCATCACCATCAAGAGCCACGCCATCCAGATGCAGTATCAGTACCAGGGCGAGCAGTACACGCTCAACCTGATTGATACGCCCGGCCACGTCGATTTCAGCTACGAAGTATCGCGCTCCATTGCCGCCTGCGAAGGTGCCCTGCTCATCGTCGATTCCTCACAGGGGATTGAAGCCCAGACGATTTCCAACCTCTACCTGGCCATCGGCTCGGACCTGACCATTATTCCGGTTCTCAACAAAATCGACCTGCCCCACTCCATGCCGGAGGAGGTTTCGGACGAAATTGTGGACCTGATCGGCTGCGAGCGGGAGGAAATTATTCCTGCTTCGGGTAAGGCGGGCATCGGCATCAAGGAAATTCTGGACGCCATCTGTGAGCGGATTCCGGCCCCGAAGGGCGACCCGGAAGCCCCGCTGCAGGCCCTCATCTTCGACTCCGTTTTCAACTCCTACCGCGGCATCGAGGTCTTGTTCCGCATCAAGAACGGCACCATGCGCAAGGGCGATAAGCTCCGCTTCATGGCCACGGGCAAGGAGTACGGCGCCGACGAAATCGGGATTCTGGGCCTCAACCAGGAGCCCCGCCCCAAAATCGGGGCCGGCAACGTAGGCTACCTCATTTCCGGTATCAAAGAAGCCCGCGAAGTAAAAGTTGGTGATACCATTACCCACGTGGCCCGGCCCACGTCGGAAGCCATTCAGGGCTTTGAGGACGTGAAGCCCATGGTATTTGCCGGCATCTACCCCGTAGATACTACCGAGTACGAGGAGCTGCGCTCCTGCATGGAGAAGCTGCAGCTCAACGATGCCTCCCTGGTGTGGGAGCCGGAAACCTCGGTGGCCCTGGGCTTCGGGTTCCGTTGCGGCTTCCTGGGCATGCTGCACATGGAAATTGTGCAGGAGCGTTTGGAGCGCGAGTTCAACATGACGGTAATTACCACCGTGCCCTCGGTGCAGTTCCACGCTACCGGCACCAAGGATCAGCTGCTGACCATTAATGCCCCGAGCGAGATGCCGGAGCCGAACATGATCAAGCACATTGAGGAGCCCTACATTAAGGCCCAGATCATTACGGCTGCCGAGTACGTAGGGCCCATTATCACGCTGTGCATGGAGAAGCGCGGCATCATCAAGGGCCAGAGCTACCTGACCAGTGAGCGGGTGGAGCTGACGTTTGAGCTGCCCCTGTCGGAAATTGTGTTCGACTTCTTCGACAAGCTCAAGACCATCTCGCGCGGCTATGCTTCCCTGGACTACGAGCTGATCGGCTTCCGCGAGTCGGACATGGTGAAGCTGGACGTGATGCTGAACGGCGAGAAGGTGGATGCCCTCTCGGCCATCGTGCACCGCAGCAAGAGCTACGACTGGGGCCGCCGCCTCTGCGAAAAGCTCCGGGAGCTGCTACCCCGCCAGCAGTTCGAAATTGCCATCCAGGCCAGCATCGGGCAGAAAATCATTGCCCGCGAAACGGTAAAGGCCCTGCGTAAAAACGTAATTGCCAAGTGCTACGGCGGCGACATCTCGCGCAAGCGCAAGCTGCTGGAAAAGCAGAAAGAAGGTAAGAAGCGGATGCGTCAGGTGGGCTCCGTAGAAATTCCGCAAGAGGCCTTCCTGGCCGTACTGAAAATCGATTAAGTCCAGAAACGCGCTCCATCGGGGCGCGTTTCTTTTTTGCTCTCACTTTAATTTTTCACCTCCTACACTTCTTGACAGGGCGTGTACTGATTTACTACCCCCAAACATGTCCGATACCCTTCTCAAGAACTGTACGAGCCAGGAGCAGCTAGACAAAATCATTAAAGGGCAGGAGCGCAAGTTCCGGTGGCGCGACGACTGGCCCGCCATGGAAGCCGCGCTGCAGGCCGCCGGTACCGCCGCCATTGCCGCCCACGAAAACAAATCAACGCCTAACCAACCTCAGGACCCAGCTTAATCCCGTACCTATGACCACCGCCCCCGACGCCATTACCTACCGCCTCATCGACGGCAAGCAAACCGCCGAGGCCATCAAAGAAGAAATTGCCGCTGAGGTAGCCCAGCGCCGCGCGGCCGGCCAGAAGGTGCCCCACCTGGCCGCCATCCTGGTAGGCCACGACGGGGGCTCGGAAACCTACGTGCACAACAAGGTGCTGGCCTGCGAGCGGGTAGGCTTCGGGAGCACGCTGCTGCGCTTCGAGGATGATATTACGGAGGCGGAGCTGCTGGCCAAAGTGGAAGAGCTGAACCAAGACCCGGAAATAGACGGGTTCATTGTGCAGCTGCCGCTACCCCGGCACATTGACACCAACAAGGTCATCGAAGCCGTGCGGCCCGAGAAGGATGTGGATGGCTTCCATCCCATGAACATCGGGCGGATGGTGGCTGGGCTGCCGGCCCTGCTGCCTGCTACCCCTTCCGGCATCGTGGAGCTGCTACGCCGCTACGAACTCGTGACGGATGGCAAGCACTGCGTAGTAATCGGGCGTAGCAACATTGTCGGGACGCCGGTTAGCATCTTGCTGGCCAAGAACTTGGAGCCCGGCAACTGCACGGTTACTTTATGCCACTCGCGCACCCAGAACCTGGCCGATATTACCCGCACTGCTGATATTCTGGTAGCTGCCCTGGGCCGGCCGGAGTTCGTAACGGCCGACATGGTGAAGCCCGGGGCGGTGGTTATCGACGTGGGCACTACCCGGGTAGAAGATGCCACCAAGAAATCGGGATGGGCGCTGAAGGGCGACGTGAACTTTGCTGAGGTAGCACCCCTCACCTCTTACATCACGCCCGTGCCGGGTGGGGTAGGCCCCATGACCATTGCCATGCTGCTGCTCAACACCCTGCGGGCGGCCAAGGGAGAAGTGTACCCCAAGTAGTTTCTCGCTCCTGATACGCGTTACCCATCCGGCCCTCTGATGCCCGCATCAGGGGGCCGTGTTGTTTGCTGCTCACGACTTTACCGGGCGCGTTTTCGTTACCTGCCGATAAGAGCGGGAAGCTCAACCGCGACTTTGTTTCGTAAAATCCAATGAAAACCTGCTCAGGCTTTTAGAATTCGGGGCTGTGTACTACTTTTAAGATTGGGCTGCCGGAAAATAGGCTGGGCACTAGGTGTGTTGCTTATCCCCGGAATCCCTATTGTTGTTTTTCAGATTACCCGATTTTGCTGCACGAACTTCCTGTTACGTCGGCGGCCCCGGCCCAGGCGGCTGCGGCGCCCACCCTGCCCGTGATGGAGCAGTTTTACACTATTCAGGGCGAGGGCTACAACACCGGCCGCGCCGCCTACTTCATCCGCCTCGGCGGCTGCGACGTGGGCTGCGTATGGTGCGATGTGAAAGAATCCTGGCCCGTGGATGCGCACCCCCGGCAGCATGTAGCCGAATTAGTCGCAGCTGTAACCACCGAGCCGGGTCGTAACGTAGTAATAACCGGTGGTGAGCCCCTGATGCACGATCTGGAGCCCCTAACCGCCGCTTTGCGCCAGGCCGGCTGCCGCACCTGGATTGAAACCAGCGGTGCTTACCCCCTGAGTGGGCAGTGGGACTGGATCTGCGTTTCCCCCAAAAAATTCAAGGCCCCGCTGCCCTCGGTGCTGGCTGCGGCCCACGAGTTGAAAATCGTGGTGTTCAACAAAAGCGACTTCGACTGGGCCGAGCAGCACGCCGCCCAGGTCGGGCCCGGGTGCCGGTTGTACCTGCAGCCCGAGTGGAGCAAAGCCCCGGCCATGATGCCGCTGATTGTTGACTACGTAAAAGCTAATCCGCAGTGGCAGGTGTCGCTGCAGACGCATAAGTTTCTCGATATTCCGTAGCGCCCTACCCGCCTATGCGCCCTTTGTTTATAGTTCCGTTCGTGGTGTTGCTGGCAGTGAGTGAGGTTATTTCCCTGGATGCCACTGCTCAGGCCAAGCTGAGTAGTACCAATACGAAAGCCCGGAATTTATGGGACAAGGCACAGGCGCAGGCCAAGGACCGGGATTTCAGCAAGGCCATTGAAACCCTTACCCAACTCAACCAGAAGTTTCCGTCCCTGGGGGAGCCTTACGTCATGAAAGGCTCGCTGCTGAAGGCGCTCGGCGAAAACCGCTCCGCCTTTGAAGCCTACCGCGACGGACTGGCCAAACTTCCCCTGGACCCCGGCCGGGCCAATGATTACTACACCCTGGGGGAGCTGGCCATGAGCTTTGGGGAGTATGCGGCGGCGGCAGATAGCTATAAAAAGTACCTGAAAACCGCCACGAAAAGCCCCCGCTACGCCCCCCGGGCCCAGCGGCAGCTTCTCAACTGCGAGTTTGCCCAGAAGGCTCTGGCTGCTCCCACCGGCATCCAGCCCGAGCGCCTGCCAGAGCCTCTGAACACCTACCGCTTTCAGTATTTCCCGGCCCTGACGGCCGACAGCCGCTTTCTACTGTTTACGGGGCGGCCCACAGCGGAAAGCGGGGAAGACCTGTTTGTCAGCCGCCAGAATAAGGATGGCAGCATGGGGGCGCCGGCCTCCATTTCAACCGCCATCAATACCCCCTACAACGAAGGAGCTGGCACCATCTCCGGCGACGGCAAGACGCTGGTATTTGCCTCCTGCGACCGGCCTAACTCCGTGGGCAACTGCGACCTGTACATTTCCCGGCGCACGGGCAATACCTGGAGTAAGCCCCAGAATCTGGGTCGCAACGTCAATTCCTCGGAGTGGGACTCGCAGCCCACGCTCTCCGCTGACGGGCGCACCCTGTATTTCACCAGCACTCGGCGGGGCGGGAAGGGCCAGGAAGACATCTACGTGACTACCCTCGATGCCGACGGTAACTGGACGCTGGCCCGCAACCTGGGGGAACCGGTAAATACCTCCGGCAAGGATATGGCGCCCTTTATTCACGCCAGCGGCACTACCCTCTACTACGTTACCGATGGGCTGGTGGGCATGGGCGGGCTGGATGTGTACCGCTGCGAGCAGGTGGCGGGCAGTAAATGGGGGGCGCCCCAGAACCTCGGCTACCCCTTGAATACCTTCGAGAACGAAGCCTCCCTCTTCATCAGTTCCGATAACCGCCGCGGCTTCTGCTCCCGCTCCCGGGCGGCGGAGCCGGGCGTCCGGCAGGAGCGCGACCGGCCGGTAGAGCTGTTCGGTTTCGAAGTGCCCAAGGAAGTCAAGGCCCGCGAAACCAGTACCTACACGCAAGGGCGGGTATTCGATGCCTACACCAAGAAACCAATCCGGGCCGATGTGCAGCTCTACGACCTGAACACTGATGAGCTGGTGCAGTACGTAGGCTCTGACGCCGAAAATGGCGAATACACCGTGGTACTGAACGAAGGTCGGCAGTACGCCATGTACGCCGCCGCCGACAAGTATCTGATGAAGAGCCTGAGCTTTGACTACAGCGATAAGCGCAATTTCGACCCCCTGACCCTGGATATCTACCTTGAACCCGTACGGTCAGGCCGCAGCATCGTGCTGAACAACCTGTTTTTCGACACGAAACAGTACGAGCTAAAGCCCAAGTCACGGACGGAGCTGAACCGTCTAATCAACTTCATGAAGCAGTACCCCGACATTCAGGTTGAGATTTCCGGCCACACCGATGACGTAGGTTCCGATGATGACAATCTGGTTTTGTCACAGAATCGGGCAAAATCGGTGTACACGTACCTAGTGAGCCAAGGAGTGAAGGCTGCTCGGTTGCGCTTCAGAGGCTACGGTGAAACCAAGCCGCTAAACCCAAACGACTCCGATGAACACCGGCAACAGAACCGGCGTATTGAGCTTCGTATCCTGTAAGAGGTAAGATTAGTTACTCGCTTTGGAGCCCGGTTGCCTGTGCAACCGGGCTTTTTTGTGTTGTAGTATTCCTTTGCGATACGATTATTACCGGATTCAAAATGAGGCGAATAGAACTTTTTGGTGAAAGTATTAAAGTAGAATAGTTATAGAAAATCTTTTTTTTATTAAATAGTAGAGTATATATTTGGCCACCCCGGAAATCACATGAAGAAGGATTTGTGTTACATCCACCCCTTTTCAGAGCGTTGCCGGGTTTCCTCGTTTTCCATTCACTTTTATTACAACACCATGAAAAAAGCTACTCTCTTCGCGGTTTTGCTGTTCGGCTTGCAAGGCGCGGTGCTCGCCGGTACTGAGCCCGATAGCCCTACCAGCATCCAGGCTCGCGCAACGGCTCTAACCCGTTCCATCTCAGACAAAGCCCGCCTCGATGAAGGGCAATATCTGCGGCTAAAGCAACTCAACATCCGCATGCTGCTGGAGCAGGAAGACCTGAAAACCCGCTTTGCCGGGGATGCCGCCCTGCTGGATCAGCGCCTGGCCGAAGCGCAGGCCCGCTACGAAACCGACCTGACCGCTATGCTGCGTCCGGCCCAGCTCGCCCTGTTTCAGCAGAGCCGCACCAGCATGACGGCATTGGGCGCTACCCCCAAGTAGCAGGCTTACACCCGCAGGGCCCCCACTGAGTAGGGGACTCTGCGGGTGAGCTACCTGCAAAAACCAAATGACATGATTTTGTTAAAATATAATATTGAATATGTTATACATATGTACTATATTTAACTACCTGCTATAGAGTCGATTTTCTTTTTGGTTTCATCCTCCACTAACCCTACACCACTATGAAAAACGTATTCGTTTGCCTTGCATTTGCATTGCTGGTAACCGCAGGAACTGCCGCCCAGGCCGCTCCCGGCGACGGCGGAAAATTAACGGCCCGGGCTAGCGAGCTCACCCGCCGCATAGCTGAGCGGACCAAGCTCAGCGAAGGACAATATGTGAAAGTGCGTCAGCTGAACCTGCGCTTGCTTACGGAAATGGCGGAAGCACGCAAGCAATTCAGTACCGACGCTGAAGAGTTGGACAAAGCGCTGGCCGACATCCAAATGCGCTACGAGTGGGACTTGGCCTGCGTGCTACGGCCGAAGCAGCTAGCTGCCTACGACGACATGAAACAGACTTTTACCGCCGCGAACGTGCGTTAATTGGCTCGATAACGATATTCGAACTGAATATCCAGAAAATAAAAAGCCCGCTGTAGCGGGCTTTTTATTTTCTGTTGACAGGGCAGAACCACTACGAGCGTTGCTCGATGCTAACGTAGTCGCGCGCGGTTTCGCCGGTGTAGATCTGGCGCGGACGGCCGATGGGCTCCTTGTTCTCGCGCATCTCCTTCCACTGGGCAATCCAGCCGGGCAGGCGGCCCAGGGCAAACATTACCGTGAACATCTCCGTCGGGATGCCCAGGGCTTTGTAGATAATGCCCGAGTAGAAGTCCACGTTGGGGTAGAGCTTGCGCTGAATGAAATATTCGTCGGTGAGGGCGGCTTGCTCCAGCTCCTTGGCGATTTTCAGCAGGGGGCTGTCCTGCAGGCCCAGGGCCGTCAGCACCTCGTCGGCGGCTTTCTTGATGATGGTAGCGCGTGGGTCGAAATTTTTGTACACGCGGTGGCCGAAGCCCATCAGGCGGAACGAATCGTTCTTGTCCTTGGCCTTGGCAATGAACTTGCTGGTGTCGCCGCCGTCGCGCTCAATGGCCTCCAGCATCTCAACTACCTCCTGGTTGGCGCCGCCGTGCAGCGGACCCCACAAAGCGTTGATACCGGCCGAAACCGAGCCGTAGAGCGACGCATTGGCCGAGCCTACCAAGCGTACGGTAGAGGTAGAGCAGTTCTGCTCGTGGTCGGCGTGCAGGATGAGCAGTTTGTTGAGGGCGCTGACAACTACCGGATTCAGTTCGTACTTCTCCGTGGGGAAGCTGAACATCATGTGCAGGAAGTTGGAGCAGTAGTCCATGTCATTCCGCGGGTAGTTCAGGGGGTGACCCATCTGATTCTTGTAGGTCCAGGCCGCAATGGTGGGCAGCTTGGCCATCAGGCGAATCACGTTCAGGTTGATTTCCTCCTTGCTCAGGTCCGGCGATACGCTTTCGGGGTAGAAGGCGGTCAGGGCGCAGATCAGGCTGCTGAGGATGGCCATGGGGTGGGCCGCCGACGGGAAGCCGTCGAAAATCTTGCGCACGTCTTCGTGCACCAGGGTGTGCTTGGTAATCTGACCCGAGAAATCGGCCAGCTCCGCCTGGGTGGGCAGCTTGCCGTAAATCAGCAGGTAGGCTACTTCAATAAACGACGACTGCTCGGCCAGTTGCTCAATGGGGTAGCCCCGGTAGCGCAGAATGCCTTCTTCGCCGTCGAGAAAGGTAATGGCACTCTTGGTCGCCCCGGTGTTTTTGTAACCCGAGTCCAGGGTTACGTAGCCGGTTTGGTCGCGCAGCTTGCCAATGTCGAAGGCCTTTTCTTGCTCGGTGCCTTCAATAACGGGGAGAGAGTACGATTTCCCGTCGAGGATCAGTTCAGCAGATTCTGCCATAAGCTTGGGTTGAAGGGTGGGTTGCGGGGCGAAACTAAAGAATTACCAACTAGCAGTAAAACCCCGTGAGAGTTTGGCGCCTATACTACAATCCGACCCAGGTTGTTGTTTGAGTTGGGTAAAGCGCAAAGAAAAGCCCCCGGCCTGACAAGTCCGGCATATAACCCGACTTTTTCCGCTCGGTTACCGCATTTCCGCCCTGATTTTGTACAACGGGGCGGGCGTAGTGCCCTACGGCCGGAGGGAGTGCCTGACTGCTACGACAGTTTCTCCACCGCAACAGAACGAATATTAGCTGCTCCGGGTCGTAGGAGGAGCTACTTACCAATGCAGAACTGGGTAAAGATGCTGGTGAGCAAGTCGTCGTTGCTGATTTCGCCGGTAATCTGGCCCAGGGCCGCTAGGGCGTGGCGCAGGTCGGCGGCCAGCAGCTCGGTGCCAGCCCCACTGCTCAGGCCCGTCAGCACAGCATCAAGATGCTGAGTTGCCTGCTCCAGACTGCGGGCATGACGCACATTGGTGACGATGGTGCTGGCGCCGGTGCGGTCGAGGCCGTCAACTCGCACCAGAGCCAGTAGCTCCTGCCGCAGTTCGTCGAGGCCATCCCCCCGCGAAGCCGCGATGAGCACAGTGCCCGGGCGGTTCCGGAATGCGGCCAGCTCCGGCCCGGAAGCCACATCCGACTTATTGCCCACGGCCAAAACCGAAGTGCCCACCGGAGCCTGCAGCCCTTCAATTTCCTCTTCAAGCTGCTGGGGGGTAGTCGTCTTGATATCAAACAGATATACAACCAATGCTGCCTGCTGTACGCGCTTGCGCGTGCGCTCTACCCCAATAGACTCAACTACATCGGTAGTGTCGCGCAGGCCGGCCGTGTCCACGAAGCGGAAGCGGATGCCCTCGATGCTGACCTCATCCTCAATCAGGTCGCGGGTGGTGCCGGCAATGTCTGATACGATGGCCCGTTCCTCATTGAGCAGGGCATTGAGCAGGGTGCTTTTACCAGCATTGGGCCGCCCGGCAATAACGGTGGTTACGCCATGCTTGATGACGTTGCCCAGCTCAAAGGACCGCAACAGCCGGCGCACCAGCGCCTGAACTTCCTGCAGGAGCTGCACCAGCCCGGTCCGGTCGGCAAACTCCACGTCTTCTTCGCCGAAGTCCAGCTCCAGCTCCAGCAGGGCGGCAAACTGCACCAAGCGGCCGCGCAGGTTCTGTAGTTCCTGCGAAAAGCCCCCGCGCATCTGGCGCAGGGCTACTTGGTGCGACAGCGCCGAGTCGGCGGCAATCAGGTCGGCCACGGCTTCAGCCTGGGCCAGATCAAAGGCGCCGTGCAAAAAGGCCCGCTTAGTGAACTCGCCGGCTTCAGCCAGGCGGGCTCCGCGCCGGGTCAGCAGTCCTAGCAGTTCCTGCACAATGTAATCGGAGCCGTGGGTGCTGATTTCCACTACGTCCTCGCGGGTGTAGGAATGTGGCCCCCGGTACAGCGAAACAACTACCTCATCAATAATCCGCTCCCCATCCCGGATGGTGCCGTAGTGCAGCGTATGGCCGGGCTGGTTGCGCAGGGGCTTGCCGGCAAACACCTCATCGGTGAGGCGAATGGCCTCGGGCCCCGAGAGGCGGACCAGGGCAATGGCGCCGGCGCCGGGCGGCGTCGAGAGGGCAACGATGGTATCGGAAAGGGAGGTAGGAAGAGCAGCCACGGCGGCAAAAGAGGATAGGGTTGGCCGCAAAGGTAGGGGTTCGGCCTCGGGAAAAGCAGCCGGACGGGTACCCACTCAGCTGGCTCGCAGACTGGCAGCCGGCCCGGCAGCCGGCAGCAAGGTTCCTCAGCCCGTCACGAACAAATTGCGGCTGACCTCAGCGGAAATCAGATATTCTTTCGTTTTATTAATTCTGATTTCAAGCGAGTTATCAAATTGGATCTTATCCAATACTTCAATGTGCGTGCCCAGCTTCAGGCCTGCTTTATCCAGGTACTGCAGAAAGGGCCCGGAAGTATTCTTGACGGCTACCACGGTGCCCTGGTCGCCGGGGCGCAGATCGGCCAGCAGCCGGTGTTGGGGGCGGTACAACACCCCCTCGGCCGTTGGGATAGGGTCGCCGTGCGGGTCCAGTTGGGGGTAGCCCAGAAACTCGTCGAGGCGCTGAATGAGCAGGTCAGAGTCGATGTGCTCCATCTGCTCGGCCACCTCGTGCACCTCGTCCCAGCTGAAGCCCAACTGCTGCACCAGAAATACCTCCCAGAGGCGGTGCTTACGGATGGTAAGCAGGGCCAGGCGGCGGCCTTCGGCCGTGAGCGTCACGCCCCGGTAGCGGGTGTAGTGCAGCAGGCCTTTCTCGCCGAGGCGGCGCAGCATGTCCGTCACCGAGGCGGCGCGCGTTTGCAGGGCCTCGGCCACGCTGTTGGTGCTGACCTCGGTGCCAGGAGCGGCCTCGGCCAGCTTGTAGATGGCTTTTAGATAGTTTTCCTCGGTGTAGCTGGGCACGTGGGTGAAAGGCGGCGAAGCCAGGAGTGACAGGACGAAGATGTAAGGTTTTGCAAAAAGCGCGGCCGGTGACGGGCACCGGCCGCGCTTTTCTGCGGGCGTAGGGCCCGGAAGCTACCGCCCGGGCCGTTGCTGTGCTCAGCGGCTTCCTACCATTTAATCAGGGCCGAAGCCCAGGTAAAGCCCGAGCCGAACGCTGCCAGGCAAACCAGGTCGCCGCGCTTGATGCGGCCTTCCTGCACGGCTTCGCTTAACGCAATGGGCACCGAAGCGGCCGTGGTGTTGCCGTAGCGCTGGATGTTGCTGAAGATTTTATCATCCGAAAGGCCCATTTTCTGCTGCACGTACTGGGTGATGCGCAGGTTGGCCTGGTGGGGAATCAGCATGTCGAGGTCCTGGGGCTGGTAGCCGTTTTGGTCCAAAGCCTCCTTAATTACCTGGGGGAAACGGACCACCGCGTGCTTGAACACGTTCTGGCCGTTCATGTAGGGGTACATGTCCAGCTCGTTGGCTACCACGTACTCTACCCGGTTGTTGCGATTCGAGCCGGGCTCTTTCACAATCAGCTCCTCGGCGTGCTCGCCCTGGGAGTGGAGGTGGGTGCTCAGAATGCCGTGCTCCTCGCGGGTGCTGGGGCGCAGTACCACCGCGCCGGCGCCGTCGCCGAAAATAACGGATACAGCCCGGCCCCGGGTGCTGATATCCAGCCCGGAGGAGTGAATCTCGGAGCCGACCACCAGCACGGTGTCGTACATGCCGGTCTTGATGAACTGATCGGCCATCGACAGGGCGTACACGAAGCCCGAACACTGGTTGCGCACGTCGAAGGCCGGAATGGGAGCCTGAATGCCCAACTCGCGCTGCAGCAGCACCCCGGAGCCGGGGAAGAAGTAGTCCGGCGACAAGGTGGCAAACACAATCAGCTGCACATCGTCGGGGGTGAGGCCGGCCATTTCGAGGGCTTTGCGGGCCGCGTTGGCGCCCATGTTGGCCGTGGTATCTTTGCCTTCTTCAAACCAGCGCCGTTCCCGGATGCCGGTGCGCTCCTGAATCCACTCGTCGGTGGTTTCCATCAGGGTGGTGAGGTCGGCGTTGGTTACGACCCGGTCGGGCACATAGTGGCCCACACCGGCAATTTCAGACATTCGTAAGGTGTTGTTCATCAAAGGGGGAATTTGCGGGGCAGTTGGAACAGGAAACCGAGCCGAAGGTAGAAAAATTCGGCACTGCCTCGTAAACGGCCCGCAAAGGTCGGCAGTTACCGGATAGAATCCATGAGGTGGTGCAACTTTTCGGCTTCGGAATCCCAGAAAGCCTCCGCCGGAATGCCGCGGGGGTAGTACGCTGGCTGGCTCAGGGCCGCCGACAGCGCGGGGGCGGCCGGATACGCGGGCTCTTGAAAATCAAGAACCAGTCCGGCGCCATGCTCCTGCACCAGTGCCTGCCAAAGCGGGTTGGGCGGCACCACCATCGGCAATCCGTGGGCCAGGTACTCAAACAGCTTGGTGGGCACGCACCGGGCCGTGCTGGTATGGGGGCGGTAAGGCAGCAACCCCAGGTGGCTCCGCCGCATTTCGGCCACTACCTCGGCATGGGGCACCAATCCGGCCCCGCCTCGCAGCGTAACGGCGCCGCCGGCCGCGGCCACGGCGGCTTGCAGGCGCGGGAGCAGCCCCGGCTGCTGACAGGCCCCGATGATGGTAAGATGAACCCCGGGCCAGGCCGCGCGCAGGTGCTGGGTGAAGCGAATGGCCTCCCACACCCCATTCAGCTCCGAAATAGTGCCGGAATAAAGCAGGTTCAGCGGCTCGGCAGGGGTAGGGAGGCGGCGCGGAAAAACCGCCGGAGCGGCTTCGGCAGCATTGGGCTGGTATTTGTTTTCCATGACCAGTGTTTTGGCCGGCCAAGCAAAGGGCAGCTCCTCAGCGTAGCTGCGCTCGGCCAGCAGCACGGCCCAGGCCCGGCGGGCGGCCAGGGCTTCCAGGCCGCGGACCAGGTTGGCCAGCAGCCCGCGCGCCCAGGCCGGGTACACCTGCTGGGTTCGGATGTTGAGGGCATAGTTCTCGCGTACGTCATACGCAAAGCGCCGCCCCAGGCCCCGCAGCTGCCACAGCACCGTAAGCGGGAGCAGCTCGGGGGCGTGCACAACTACCACCTGGGGCTGCAAACGCCGCAGCAGCTGCCAGTAGCGCCACTGCGCCCGCAGGCGGGCCAGGCTCAGGCGGCTGCCATCCAGCAGGGCGTGGGTGTGCAGATGATCGGGCAGCGCCGGGGGGGTAGGCGCAAGGCGGCCCGCCACGTGCACCGTGGTTCCCGGCCGCCGGGCCAGCGTATGCCCAAACTTCCCCAGCATACGAGTGTCATCGAGGGGCTTGAGCACGGAGGCCAGCAAAATGGTCAGGGAAGGCGGCATATTGCCTGCGAAGATGGTAAGTTTGCGCGGCATCAGTTGCCGGCTGCCAATGGTGCGCTGTGGTTGTGATGACCGGGCACCTGCGAATCGACAGCTGGCAGCTCTCCACTGACAACTTACTATTTCATGTCTGAACTCCAAACCCTGATTGAGGCTGCCTGGACCGACCGGAGCCTGTTGCAGCAAGCCGCCACCACGGAGGCCATCCAGCACGTAATTGAAGAGCTTGATAAGGGCCGCCTGCGCGTGGCCCAGCCCGGCGCTACCGAAGGCGCCGACTGGCAGGTAAACGACTGGGTGAAAAAGGCGGTTATCCTGTATTTCCCCATCCGGCAGATGGAGACCCTGGAGGTAGGGCCTTTCGAGTTCCGCGACAAGATGAGGCTGAAAACCAACTACGAGCAGCAGGGGGTGCGCGTGGTGCCCCCGGCCGTAGCCCGCTACGGCGCCTACCTGGCTCCGGGCGTAATTATGATGCCCAGCTACGTCAACATCGGCGCCTGGGTCGGCGAGGGTACTATGGTGGACACCTGGGCCACCGTAGGCTCCTGCGCCCAGATTGGGGCCGGGGTGCACCTGAGCGGGGGGGTAGGCATTGGCGGGGTACTGGAGCCCGTACAGGCAGCCCCCGTTATCGTGGAAGATGGCGCCTTCGTAGGCTCGCGCAGCATTCTGGTAGAGGGCTGCTTCGTGGGCAAGGAAGCCGTAATTGGGGCCGGCGTGACCATCACGGGTAGCACCCGCATTATTGATGTAACCGGGGCTGAGCCCAAGGAGTACCGCGGCTACGTGCCGGCCCGCTCCGTTGTCATTCCTGGCTCCCTGCCCAAGCAGTTCCCGGCCGGCGAGTACCAGGTGCCCTGCGCCCTCATCATCGGGCAGCGCAAGCCCAGCACCGACCTGAAAACTTCCCTCAACGACGCCCTGCGCGAGCATAACGTAGCCGTTTAGAGCCGCCCGTCGGCCTGGGGCACCCCGGTGCCCCAGGCCGGGGCCTGGAAAAGAACCCTGTGCCCTTTGTGCCGGGGTTCTTTTTTTCCACGGACAGATACAGGATATTGCGCTGCGGTGAGTAATTCACTCACCTGAATTCCCCCGATTATTCTTCTTGATGAGTACCCTCAAATCAGTAGTGTCCGCGGCCCAGGCCCGCGACGAAGTGCGCGACTACGTAGCCCAGGAATTAGGCATCAGCCCCGAGCAGGTGCAAACCCGAGTGGCCTTTAACCGGGAACTGCCCTGGGTGGATGGCCGCACGCGCCCCTGCTTCCTGGTGGAGTGGGCCGAGCCCAACGGCCGCGACGGGGTAGCCATTGCCGGGCCCTACACCCACAACTTTTTCGAGTTCAGCCGGGCCGATGCCTACCAGCTGGGCGCCCAGAACGCCTGGCGCCAGCAGCTGCTGAACCTATACGCTGGCTGCGAGCTGGTGGTGCAGGCCCGCCTGACCCAGCCCCTCACCGACGTAACCGACCCCACGCGCCTAGCCATCATCACCCAGACGCTGGAGGAGCGCACCAATTGGCGCATTGCCGTCAATGTGTCGTTGCGGGAGTTTCTGCGCTTGGGCACCGATGAGTACTACATCTTCAATGGCAGCTGGGTCTGGAACCCGAACTACCGCTACTCGCACCTGAAGGGCTTTATTCCCTACGGTGAGAAAACCCTCATGGAGCTGCCCAAAACCGGCTTCATCCCCGTCAAGTCACATTCTCCCTTCGAGGCCATTCCGCCCGTGGGCGAAGACGGGGCCTACCCCGGCGAGCTGGTCAGCTTCATTATCGTGAAAAACAACCAGATCCTGGAAACCCGCGGCCTCGATCTGTACGCCCGCACCCTCATGAACCAGGTAGCCATGTTCTACGCCCTCGGCCGCGAGCATGGCCCCTTCCAGATTGATTTGCTTGAGCAGCAATAAGGCTCGCTTGAGCGTATTCTTGCGCGCTCAGGCGAAGATGAACCACAAAAAAGCCCGCCCTGACACTGTCAGGGCGGGCTTTTTATAATGGCTTCGGCTTAGTGCACTTTGGCTTCCGGCTTGAGCTTGTCGGCAAACACTTGGCGCACCTTATCAACCTTGGGCTTCACCACAAACTGGCAGTAAGGCTGCTGGCCGTTCTGGTTGTAGTAGTTCTGGTGGTAGTTCTCGGCCGCGTAGAACTTCTGCAGGGGCACGATTTCCGTTACCACCGGATTCGGGAAGGCGTGGGCCGCGTTGAGCTTTTTCTTGTACTCCTCGGCCAGGCGCTTCTGCTCATCGTTGTGGTAGAAGATGGCCGAGCGGTACTGCGTTCCTACGTCGGCGCCCTGGCGGTTGAGGGTCGTGGGGTCGTGGGTTTTCCAGAACACTTCCAGCAGCTCCGCGAAGCTGATTTTGCTAGGGTCGTAGGTAATCTGGGCTACCTCGGCGTGGCCCGTCAGGCCGCTGCATACTTCTTTATAGGTAGGGTTGGCGATGCGTCCGCCGGTATAGCCCGATACTACTTTCTCGACGCCATTGAGGTCCTGAAAAACAGCCTCGACGCACCAGAAGCAGCCGGCTCCAAAAGTTGCCTGTTCCATTCGTGGGGGTTTCGTAGTTGATGACTTAGAGGTTGCTCGTTGCGCGGTGGCGGCCGTCAGCAGGCCCAGCCACAGCAAAGCAGTTAATACAGCTCGTATCATACGGGTAAAAGGATTTTGAGGGCCGAAAAGTTTAGCAATACGGCTGAGCTGCCATAAAAACAAACCGGCCCCTCTGCCGGGAAGGCAAAAGGGCCGGTTTGGCTTCAAAGCCGGAGTAGGAAATTACTTCCGGAACCGCTCGGCCAGCACCAGGTCCTTGGTGCCGTGGGTCCAGGAGTAAAAGCCTTCGCCCGATTTCACGCCCAGGCGGCCGGCCGTCACCATGTTGACCAGCAGGGGGCAGGGGGCGTATTTCTGGTTGCCCAGGCCCTCGTGCAGCACCCGCAGAATGGCCAGGCACACATCCAGCCCGATGAAGTCGGCGAGCTGCAGGGGGCCCATGGGGTGGGCCATGCCCAGCTTCATGACCGTATCAATTTCTTCTACGCCGGCCACGCCCTCGTACAGGCTGTAAATGGCCTCGTTAATCATGGGCATGAGAATACGGTTGGCCACAAAGCCGGGGTAGTCGTTTACCTCGGTGGGCGTTTTGCCCAGTTCCCGCGACAGGTCCATGATGCGCTGGGTTACTTCTTCGGAAGTGGCGTAGCCCCGGATAACCTCCACCAGCTTCATCACCGGCACCGGGTTCATGAAGTGCATGCCAATCACCTGGGCCGGGCGTTTGGTTACGGCCGCAATGCGGGTAATAGAAATAGAAGAGGTGTTGGAGGCCAGGATGGCATCGGCGGGGGCGTGCTGGTCCAGCTCGCGGAAGATGTTCAGCTTCAGCTCCACGTTTTCGGTGGCGGCTTCTACCACCAGGCCCGCGTTCTTCACGCCTTCCGCTACGCTGGTGTAGGTAGTGAGGCGGCCCAGGGTAGCAGTTTTGTCGGCGTCGGTGAGGGCGCCCTTGGCCACCTGGCGGTCGAGGTTCTTGCCAATGGTAGCCAGGCCTTTTTCCAGGGCCGGCTGGTTAATGTCGATGAGGGCAACGGAGAATCCGTGCTGGGCAAACACGTGGGCAATACCATTGCCCATGGTGCCCGAGCCAATAACGGCGACGTTACGCATAGAGAAATAAAAGTGGGTGGGAAGAACTGAAAAACAGGGATGGTAGCCGCGAAAGGGCTGCTGCAAAGCTACACCAAACCCAGCCCAGGCAGTACATAGCTCACTAATTTGTGTATTGCTATACGTAATTTCTTGATTTAATAAAGGTGGTTTTTGAGGCGTAAATAGGGTTTTTGGCGTTGAAAGATCCTGTCGCTAAAAAAAATATGAATATAGAATAAACCTTTTGCTGGAGTTGGCGCGTACAAAACCGCAGATCGGCTACCCATCCTGTCCTCCCTATTCCAGACAGGCAGCCGCTCCAGTTCTCTCCCTTTTTTCACCTACTCTCTCCTCTCCATCATGGGTAATCTGCTGTATATCATTGCGGTCATTCTGATCATCATCTGGGCTCTGGGTTTCTTCGGCGTACTTGGCGCCGGCATCGGAAACAACAGCCTGATTCACGTACTGCTCGTTATTGCTATCATCGCCATTCTGCTACGGGTTATCCGGGGCGGGCGGGTAGTATAACCAGCCACCTCATTCCACTTGGTAGTGGAATTCTTTAGTCCGAAAAACGCGAAAAGCCTGACTCATTTGAGTCAGGCTTTTTTGTGTGCTACCCGCCGTAGGTTCTATTTCAGATCGAACAGAAAGCTGAAGCGGATAACGGGCTGGCCGTAGATATCGTTGATGCCGTCGTTGAAGTTGTAAAGCACCACGATGTCGGCAGCGGCCCGGTCGCTGATCTGCTGGCGGTAGCCGGCCCCAGCCAGGGGTGTCTTCACCGTCAGCTTGCCTTTGCGTAGCTGGCCGTACTGGTCCTGAAACACCACTTCGGCTTTGGTTACCTCATACTCCCCGTGCAGGAAGAACTGGTCAAACACCATTAGCTGAGCAAAGCCTTTCAGGCCGAGGCTGTTGGTTTTAATACCCTCAAAGCCCCGAGCCGATAAGCTGTTATAGGCATATGTGATGCCAGGGCCGAGAGCGAACTTCTTGGAGACGCGGTAGCCGATGGCCGGCGCGATGCTGGCACTGAACTGGTTGAGGCCATAGATGCTGCTAAAGCCCAACCCGAAGTTGCTGTACAGAAAGTAGCGGCGCATGGGTGGCTCCGGCGCGGCTACGCCCGGCCGCTGGGGTAAATCGAGGCCCGAGGGGCGGTTAGGGTCGTAGGGAGCATTGGAGGCCGGCACGCCGGGCTGGGCCGGTTCGGTGGGCGGGGTGGGGGTAGGCTGGTACACGGGCGCCGGCGTGCGCACCGGGGCCGCGCCGGGCGGAGCCGTGTTCAGCTGCGGCTTTACCGTGCGCGTGGTATCGGTTACCTGCGCCGAAACGGTAGGGGCCAACCCAAGGCTGGCCCCACCAAAAAGAACAAAAAACAGAAGTCGTTTCATATGCTGGTTACAACGTAACTACGACACCAACTGATACATACGTTGGCGCTGGGCTTTGATATTTTCGTCGGCCAGGTACTCTTCGTAGCTCATGCGGCGGTCAATGATGCCATCCGGGGTGAGCTCAATGATGCGGTTGGCTACGGTTTCTACTACCTGCAAGTCGTGAGAGGCAAAAATCAGGGTGCCGGTAAAGTCCTTCAGGGAGTTGTTCAGGGCCGTAATGCTTTCCAGGTCGAGGTGGTTCGTGGGGTCGTCGAGCACGAGCACGTTGCCGGCTTCCATCATCATCTTGCTCAGCATGCAACGTACTTTCTCGCCCCCACTGAGCACATTCGATTTTTTCTGTGACTCCTCGCCGGAGAACAGCATGCGGCCCAAAAAGCCCCGGATAAACGACTCGTCTTTCTCGGTGCTGTACTGGCGCAACCAATCTACCAGGTTCAGATCGGTATCAAAGAACTCGGTGTTTTCCTTGGGGAAATAGCTGGGCGTGATGGTAGTGCCCCACTTGAACTCGCCCGTGTCGGGCTTGGTCTCATTAAAGAGGATGTCGAAGAGGAGGGAAGCGGCCCGGTCGTCGCGGCTGATGATGGCTACCTTATCCTTTTTATCCAGCGAGAAGGATACGTTCCGAAAAACCGTCTGCCCATCCACCGATTTACTCAGGTTTTCCACCGTCAGCAGCTGATTGCCAGCCTCGCGCTCCGATTTGAAGGCGATGTAAGGGTATTTGCGCGACGAAGGCTTGATTTCCTCCAGCGTAAGCTTTTGCAGCAGCTTCTGGCGCGAAGTAGCCTGCTTGGATTTCGACGCGTTGGCCGAGAAGCGGCGCACAAACTCTTCCAGCTCCTTGCGTTTATCCTCGGTTTTCTTGTTTACCTCCTGGCGCTGGCGCAAAGCCAGCTGCGACGACTCGTACCAGAACGAGTAGTTGCCGGGGTACATGGTAATCTTCGAGAAGTCGAGGTCGGCCATGTAGTTACACACCGCGTCGAGGAAGTGGCGGTCGTGGCTGACCACAATTACCGTGTTCTGGAATGAATCAAGAAAGTTTTCCAGCCACAGTACAGTTTCGGCATCAAGGCCGTTGGTGGGTTCGTCCAGCAGCAGCACGTCGGGGTTGCCGAACAAGGCCTGGGCCAGCAGCACCCGCACCTTGTCAGAGGTGCCCAGGTCGCCCATCAGAGTATGGTGCTTGTCTTCCGAAATGCCCAGGCCGGAGAGCAGCTCGGCTGCCTCGTACTCGGCGTTCCAGCCTTCCAAGTCGGCAAACTCACCTTCCAGGGCGGCCGCCCGCTCCCCGTCTGCGTCCGAAAAATCGGCTTTGGCGTACAGCGCGTCTTTCTCCTCCATTACCTGCCACAGGCGCTGGTGACCCATAATAACCGTCTGGAGAACCGGGAAGGCATCAGCCGCGAACTGATCCTGCTTCAGCACCGAAAGACGGGCGCCCTTGGGCATATCCACCGAGCCCGTGTTCGGCTCAATCTCGCCCGAGAGAATCTTCAAAAAGGTTGATTTGCCTGCCCCGTTGGCCCCAATGAGGCCGTACACGTTGCCGGGCATAAACTTAATGGTAACGTCTTCGAACAATACGCGCTTGCCGTAGCGCAGACTTACGTTGGAGGTGCTGATCATAGGAAAAATATGCGGAGAAACTTCGGACCGGCCGGCCCGGGCAAAGGCCCGGCGAAACGGCCGGCAAAAATACGCAAAATGCCCCGGCCGGGCCGAGCTGCGGGAAAGAGTTGCGGCCGATTGCAAAAAAAAGCCACCGCAATACACAACTACCTGCCCAGCAATACGGTATAAAAAGTAGCTGATGGCTACTACTGGCACCCGTGGAGCACCTGGAAAACAGCTATGCACCCGGGGCTGGTTCCCTGCCAGTCAGCATCCCCCGATTGTTCATTTTCCCCAACCCCTTTTTTTTTGTATGGCTACTTCACGCATTACGCCCGAAACCAATGGCATTCGTTACGGCCTGTTTACGTCGGTCGGCATGATCGTATATTTTATCGTTGCTTCCCTGACGGGCTTGGTCCAGCGCATCGAGTTCAGCTTCCTGAACGGCGTGATTCTGGCCGTCGGCGTTTGCCTGGCCATTGTGAATTACAAGCGTTTCCGCCAGGACCGCATGCCCTACCTGCACGGATTCGGGACGGGTATTATCACTGCGCTGGTGGCTTCCGTTGTGTTTGCCCTCTTCTTTATCGTGTACGCGGGCGTACTGAACCGCCAGATTATGGAAGGTATCCGGGCCGAGGACCTGTTTGGGTTTGACCTCTCGGTGACCATTGCTTTCCTGGCAATTATCCTGCAAGGGGCCATGTCCGGCGTGATTATTTCCCTGGTAGCCATGCAGTACTACAAGAGCCCCGACCACAAGCCGATTACTGGTATTGAGTAGAAGCAACTCAACAATCCAACCCAAAAGCGGGCCCTTAGGGTCCGCTTTTTTAGTACCTAGCTATATAGAAGTAGATAAATATACATGGTTATTTTTATAAAAAGTTATACAAAAAATATACTGTATATATTCCGTTGTGCTTTTTTTAGTATATATTTGTATTAACAAAAGGGCAGAGGGGCTGAATTTTTCTTGGAAAATGTTGGTTAACTCAGCACTTATGTCTTTCTACCTGCATGCTTTCCGTTTTCATATGAAAACTTCAGTACTCACCTTTTTGCTTGTCGTTAGCTTAAGCACCGTCTCGTTGGCGCAGCGCCGGGACCGGTACGCCGAGCGCCCCGGAGCCCCTGATGCTGCTGTTGAGCGGGTGGAAGAGGTTACCCGGCAAATGAGTTCTCAGCTGCAACTAAATGAGGCTCAGTTTATTAAGTTGCGCGAAGTAAATAAGATAAAGCTGGCCCGGCTGGAGGAAATTCAGTGGGAGTACCAGCAGGATCCGCTGCAGCGCAACGCCAAAATGGCTGAGCTGGAAGCACAATACGAGGCCGAGTGCAGCCGCATCCTCACGCCTTCGCAGTTAAGCCTGTTCCGTGAGGAGCAAAAGCGCGACTCCGTGCCTACCCCACCCGCTAACTCCAACGAAGGCGGCTTGGGCTAACGTAGCCTTTTTCATTTACCAAACCTGCGCGGCCGCACCACACTACATGGTGCGGCCGCGCTGGCTTTTGCAACGTTCCCTCTCAGCGTGGGTGGGGCGTTAGCAGAATACTTACAGTTTACTGGGACTAAATCACCGGGAGAATAACTTCTGTGATGGTGCCCGTAGCCCCGCTGCGCAACATGACCCGGCCCCGGGCGGCGCGCGGGTGCCCCGGAGCACACTGCAGGCCAGCAGTTACGTAATAGATGTACACTTTGTCGCTTTGCTCTCCTAGCTCTTCCTCGTCGGGGTGGCCCAGCAGGCGGGTTATGTCGTTAACGCGGGCGCCATACAGCTCGCCACGGTGTTTCTCCAGAACCGGGAGCAGGGTGGCGCGCTTGCTTCGGCAGCCGTACGCATCAGCCCGCCAAGCCTCAGAGTCGAAGCCCGGAAGGCTGGGCAGGGAGTGGCCGCAACCGGCAGTCAGCGCTCCTGCCACAAGGATGACTGCGAGGCGCCGGAGAAAAAAGGGAACGGTTTGCACGGAAAGTGAGTTTGGCCCCCGAAGGGTAGTGAGAGAAAAGTGCTATTTTTGACTTACCCAGGGCCGCAAAACGGCCTGATGCCTTCGCAATTTACTTCGCCCCGACTGAATTAGCCGATGACGAATGTGTTTACCCGGGTTGCCGGATTGTTGCTGACCGCCCTCACGCTGGGCAACCCGTTGGCAGCGGCACCGCCCACTGGCCGCACACCTACCCCTGCCGCCGCGAGCGTACGGCTCAACGGCCCGGAAAAAGCTTTCGTAATGGCTGCTTTTGAGCAGCACGTAGCCCTGTCTTACGCCCAGGCGGGCCTGAGTGCTACCGGCCTGCCGCTGGATGTGTACCGCCGCGCGCTGATTGGCTTCTACCATCTGCAGCAGCGGGGTACTACCAGCGCCCACATATTGTCCATTATCGATTTTAGTCGCTCCAGCACCCAGAAGCGGCTCTGGACACTTGATCTGGCCAAAGGAAAGCTACTGCACCACACGCTGGTAGCACACGGTAAGTACACGGGGGAGGAGTTCGCCCAGAATTTCTCGAACCGCGAGGGCTCAGAGATGAGTAGTCTGGGGTTCTACGTAACGGGTGCTACCTACCAAGGCAAGCACGGCCTGTCGTTGAAGCTGCACGGAGTAGATGCCGGCTACAACACCAATGCCCTCAGTCGCGCCGTGGTGGTACACGGTGCAGACTATGTTAGCCAGCAGTTTATCCGGCAGCACGGGCGGCTGGGGCGTAGTCAGGGCTGCCCGGCTCTGCCCGTAGAACAAACGCCGGCCATCATCCGCACGATAAAAGGCGGAACCGTGCTGTTTGCCAATGGCCCCGCGTATACTGGCTACCGCTCCAACTGGTTAAGTCTGGATCCGGCCCTGGTGGGCTTTGCCCGTAGCAAGGGCCTGCTTGGGCAGGTTGGCTAACCCGCCGTTCTATCCCAGAAAAAAGCCCCGCCCGCTGTTACAAAACAGCCGGCGGGGCTTTGGCTATACTGGGGTGTACTCTCAGAAAACCCGGGTGGGCTCAAGCCCGGTCGCCGGTGGTTTTTACCAGGTTAATGCCGGCGAAAAAGAAAATCAGCCCGATAACGAAAGGTACAAACGAGTTCATCTTGCTCAGGCCCAGCCCCCCGATCTGGAGGAATGCCAGGGCGCCGACAATAATACCGAGTATGCCCAGGATGGTAAGAATGCTGCCAAAGGTGCGTTTCTGATTCATGGGAGAGGGAAGTTGCAGTGGGGAGAAACGGCCCGCCGGGTAGGCGGGCCGGAATAGTGACTGATACGTGGGTAGGTCAGATTTAGGTTCTGCCGGCCCCGACAACCCTACCGTAGGCTTCGCGTTACAAGGCCCTAGAGGCCACCCGGCCCCTTTTTAGCTTGTTTCACTCCCTTTTCCCTACCCCCAACCATGCGAGGAAGCCTTCGATACATAATTGCTTTGGTCATGGCGGCCTTCGCGTTCATCCCGTATTACTGCAACACGCAGAAAAACGAAGTGACCGGCGAAGTGCAGCACGTTGATATGTCGGCTGACCAGGAAATAGCCCTGGGTTTGCAGGCCGCCCCCGAAATGGCCCAGCAGTACGGCGGCATCCACCCCGACCGCCAGGCCGGCGCCGCCCTTGAGCGCATTGGTCAGCAGATTGTGCAAAGCACCAAAGTCCGCCAGAGCCCCTACAAATTTCAGTTTCATCTGCTAGCCGACGAAAACACGATTAACGCCTTTGCTTTGCCCGGCGGGCAGATATTTATTACGGCCGGTCTGCTGAAAAACCTGAAAACGGAAGGGCAGGTGGCCGGTGTACTGGCCCACGAAATCGGGCACGTGGTAGGCCGGCACTCGGCTGAGCAGATTGCCAAATCCCGGCTGACTCAGGGCCTGACCGGTGCCGCCGCCATTGGCCTCTACGACCCCGACCGGCCCGCTACGATGGCCAGCGCGGCCGCGGCGGCAATGGTTGGCAAGCTGCTCACGCTGCGCTACGGCCGCGAAGATGAGCTGGAGGCTGACCGCCTCGCCGTTGATTTCACCCCGGCCGCCGGCTACGACCCGCGTTCCATGATTCAGGTAATGGAAATTCTGGATCAGGCTAACCACGGCGGCGGCCCGCCCGAATTTTTGAGTACCCACCCCAACCCTGGCAACCGCATTCAGGAGCTGCAGCGCGATATAGCCGAAGATTTCCCGCAGGGGCTGCCCGGCAACCTGAAACCGTAGGGCCCACTCCATAAATTCTGTGTTCCATAGCCGACCTTAGGTCGGCTATGTGCGTTTCAGACGTGACCGACCTCTGGCGGGGCTACCCCCTGAGAGCTGCTGAACCTTAGTTTTTCTTGTCATGCCACCCACCGCTTGTCCTACGCTTCGACACCTGCTGTTCGTCCTCAATCCTGTATCCGGCGATATTGATAAAACGGAGCTGGAAGCTACCATCCGGCGCTACTGCCGGGAGCGAGGGCGCAGGGCAACATTTTTTCATACCAGCGGCAACGACGACCTGGGCCGCCTGCGCAGCCACCTGGCGGCGCATCCCTCCGACGCCGTATTTGCGGCCGGGGGCGATGGTACTGCCAGCTTGGTAGCCGAGGCCCTGGCCGGCGGCGCAACACCGTTGGGCATCATTCCGCTGGGCTCTGGAAATGGCCTCTCCAAAGATTTAGGCATACCGCAGGAGGTAGAGCAGGCCCTGCGGCTAACCTGGGACTACCAGCTGCGCATTGTGGACACGCTGCGGGTAGGCGGCCGATTTTCGGCTCACCTGGCCGACCTGGGCTTTAATGCGCTGGTGGTAGAACGGTTCGACCAGGGCGGGGCCCGCGGGCCGGGTGCCTACGTGCGCATTGCCACCCAGGAGTACGTCAACTACCAGCCAGCTATCTACCACATCGAAACCGACCAGCAAACCTGGGAAGGTCCGGCGTTCATGGTAACCATTGCCAACGCCAATACTTTCGGGAGCAATGTCATCATCAATCCGGATAGGGAGCTGGATGATGGCCAGTTTGAAATCTGCCTGATAGAGCCCTTTCCGAACCTTGCCGCCCCCGGGCTGCTCTACCACCTGTACACCAACGACTTCGACGTTTCAGACTATACCCGGAGGCTAAGCTGCCGGCGGGCCCGCATCAGCGTGCCGGGCCAGGCGGAAGTGCTGGTGCAGATTGACGGGGAGCCCTGCCGCCTGCCCACCCCGGTGGAAGTAGAAATTGACCCCCGGAGCCTGCGCATTCTCGGGCCGCCCGCCTCAGCGTAGGGGCCGGCCCGCTGGCTGTCCGGGCCCTGTGGAGTGCGGCGGCGCTCCTGCTACCTGGCCTGCCGAGGGTGGCAGCTGGCTTACGGTAGCTGGCCGGGGTAAGGGAACAGGAGCAGCTAGGGCTGGCGGCTCCAGCCGCAGCCGGAACACCTCTTCTGCCGGCCCGGGCTCCAGGGTCCGCAGCCACGTTTCGCCCGGAGTGTACACCTCTAAGCTGAAAAAGCCTTTGTGCTCATGCACGAAGGTGGCCCGGCCGCCCTTTTGCACAAAGGCCGTTTTGCTGCCCGAGCCACTGACCAGGTAGTGCCCCCCTTTGTACTGAAAGTATTGCAGGTTGTGGTCGTGGCCGGCCGCGTAAATAACGCCGGGGAACTCCTGGAGCACCCGCAGGAGGCGCCGGCGCATTTTGCGGTAGCGCGGGTGGGCCATGTCCTCGGCGGCGCCCACCACCTTCCGGTACAGCGGCAGCAACGAGCCGATAACGGGTAGCGGCACATACGCCTGTTTATGGACCGTAGTAAGCGGAAATACGTGCTGCTTGGCCGTGAACTTCCCCCCGTGCAAGGCATTGGAGTACAGCGGGTGATGCCCGGCCACTACTACCTGCTGGTGGCGGTTGGCACTCAGCAGCCGGCGCAGCTCCCGGAAAGGCTCCTTGGCATCGGCGGCCGGCCGGGAGCCGCGCTGCACCCACCACTGGGTATTAAGCACAATCAGCAGCAGCCCTTCGGCCAGCTGCAGCGTAACGGGGCCGGGCTGCCCGTCGGGGGGGAGGTAGTGCGCCGTGGGCAGATGCTCCCGCACGTACGCTTCCTGCCGCCGCAAATACTCCCAGCCATCGGGGCGGCCCTTGTTCCAGTCGTGGTTGCCGCTAAGAAACACCACCCGGCCCGGGAACTCCCTCAGCGTAGCTAGCAACGTATTGAAGCGAGCTTCGGCGGCGGCCCGGGCCGGGTGCTCGGGCGCAGGCAGGCCGGTGGGATACACATTGTCGCCGAGAATAATGATGGTGCCAGCCGGGCCGGTATCTCGCTGCCAGCTGTTCAGCAGGCTCAGAATAGGGTCAGTACCGTCGGTTACCACGGCCCCTGGGTCGCCGAGCAGGGCTATCCGGTGCCGGGGGGGCTGAGGGGGGAGGGGCTGCCGGGCCCAGTCGTTGTAGGCCGGGGCCACGTAGGGCCGCCGCCGGTACTGCCGCTCCTGCCGGAAACGCCACAGCAGCCAGCCCAGTAGCAGCAAGGCTACATCTATTCCTACATACAGAAGCAGCGTCAGGTCGGGCACGGCATCAGGTTATTCGGTAGCTATACGCAGGCTACTTCAGTGAAGGCGAAGAAAAAGGCGCGGCACCGTCGCCCGCAGGGCGGGTAGTCTAGAAGGAAGGCGGGGTCAGGTTCTTGAAGTGGCCATTCAGGCGCACCCGCTCCTTCAGGCGCTCGGTTTCCTGCAGTACGGGCAATATTTGCTGTAAGTGCACTAGCACGAGCTGCTGACGCTCTACCTCCCGGGTAGCCTCCAGCAGTTGGTATTCCTGCTCGGTGCTCAGGCCAAGGTGGTGGGCAATGTCGTACACTCGAAAATCGGGAGGAAGTTCCAGAAAAAGCCGTTGCAGTCCCAGAATACTGTACAGCTGCCGCACCAGCTCCCGGGTGCGCTCCTGCAGGGCCGGGTCGGGGGTGGAGTCGTCCGGCACGTCCTCCACGGCGGCCCCAGCGTACAGCTTATGGGGCAGCTGGCGGTAGAACTCCTGAATCCGGAACACGCCCACGGCCCGGGTCCGGATGTCCATTTCGCCCGACGGATACGTTTTTTCCACGCTTACCAGCCGCATTTCCGTCCCCAGCGGGCTTACCTGATTGTTGAGGTAGGAAGGAATACCGAAGGTAATGCCCTCCTGTTCGCAGTCGTGCACAAGCTGACGGTAGCGGGGCTCAAAGATGTGCAGGTTGAGTTTTTCCCCCGGAAACACAACCAGGTTCAGCGGAAACAGGGCCAGCGGACGAGTCATGGGTAGATAACCAAAAAAGTGAGGAAATGTCTGTGACCCTGGGCCCGGGCCGCGCCTGGGGGCTAAAATCTGCTACTTTTGCCTCCGAAGCCTCCGGCTTCGGCTTTTCACTTTACGTTAGTTGCTGATTTCGTGACGGATTACCGGCAAACGTTGCGCCGCGTGGGGCGGGTAGCCCTGCAAGTAGTGGCCGCGCTGTTCCTGACTTCTATTGCCTGGGTGCTGCTCTACCGCTGGATTAGCCCGCCGGCTACCTGGCTGATGCTGGACCGCCGCGCCCACGCCCCCGTTGGCATGGGCTACCACGGCATCCGCGAGCAGGACCGCCGCATCAGCTACCACTTCAGGACGCTGGCTGAAGTATCGCCCCACCTGCCCCTGGCCTTGGTGGCCGCCGAAGACCAGCGCTTCCTGATTCACCACGGTTTCGATGGTGATGCTCTGCTGAAAGCGGCCAAATCCAACCTGAGCGGGGGCAAGCAGCTGCGCGGGGGGAGCACTATTTCGCAGCAGGTCGCCAAAAATGTGTTCCTGTGGTCGGGGCGCAGCTACGTGCGCAAAGGGGCAGAGGCGTACTTTACCTTGCTGATTGAGTTACTCTGGAACAAGCGCCGCATCATGGAGATGTACCTGAACGTGGCCGAAATGGGCGACTGTATTTTTGGGGCCGAAGCGGCTTCTCAGCAATACTTCCACAAATCAGCCAAGCGCCTGACGCCCGCCGAAGCGGCCTTGCTGGCCGGCGTACTGCCCAACCCGCTGCGGTTCCGGGCGGCCAATCCGGGCCCACAGGCCCGCGCCAAGCAGCAGCGCGTAATGCGCAACATGCGCCGTCTGGGCGGTACGGCCTACGTGCGCGAGCTCATGGACAAATAAGGCGTAGCCAGCCAGGGGTGGGGTGCCGAAAAGGGTATAAGCTACCCCTGGGGTTTGACTTCTATCTTCCGGACATGAAACGTTTCCTTCTGCTTCTTGCCACTTCGGGGCTCCTCAGCACCTGCCGCACCTCTTCCACTTCGCCCGCATCGTCAGGCGCAGCCGCGGCCGCGGCCCGCCGCGACATTGCCCAGGTGCTGGCCACGCAAACCGCTGCCTGGAACCGCGGCGATATAGCTGGCTTCATGCAGGGCTACTGGCAGCATGATTCTTTAGTGTTTATCGGGAAAAGCGGCCTGACTTACGGCTGGCAGCCTACCCTCGACAACTACCGCCGCAGCTACCCCAACGCCGCCACCATGGGGCAGCTCGATTTCAGCAACCTGCGCATTCAACTCCTGAGCCCCGATGCCGCCCAGGTTATCGGGCGCTGGCACTTGGCCCGCCCCACCGCCGGCGACCTGCACGGACATTTCCTGCTCGTGTGGCGCCGCATTGCTGGAAGGTGGGTAGTAGTGGCCGACCATTCGAGTTGAGTGCTGGAGTAAAGTGTCATGGCGAGGGTACCGACGCCATCCTTCCTCTCTGCGTGACAAACCTGATAATGTGACCAGCCCCTACCTCCGTGCTGGAAGTAAGAGCTTGTCACGTTTTTAGGGGGTAGGGTGTTGGTCCGGACGGATGGCGGCGTCGTGCCTCCTCGCCCTGACCGTGTAGGTACCACTACTTCATAACCGGCTCGCCGGTGCCCTCGCCATCCAGTTCCGTGTCGTCTGCGGCGGCTTCATCTTTTTGCTTTTCCTGCTCCACGGCCGGAATGGCTTCCTGGAAAATAAGGCCAGTGGCGGCGGCGTGATGAGCGGCCTGCACCGTGTCCTGCACCAGCAGCATTTCCACTTTGTCGGAGCGCAGATCTTCCGAAACCTGCTCCACCAGTGCGGCGCGGTCGGGGCGGTTTACGTCGCGGATGTAGATGGCCAGGATGCGGCCGGGGTGGCGGCGCACTACCTCCCGGTAAATGTTGGCGTCCTCCTGGCCCGAGTCGCCGATAAGCACGAAGGGCAGGGTGGGGTAAGTCAGCAGCAGGTTGTCGATTTCCTTGAGCTTGTGGCCGTGGTGCTCCGAGGCGTCGGTGTTTTGCTTGCGCTTCAGGGCCATGTCGCGCAGCAGCAGCGGGCCGGGCGGAACGTCGTTCAGGTTCAGGAAGTCCTCCAGCAAATCATACAGGTTCCAGGGCGAGCTACTGACGTAGAAAAAGGGATTGTTGCGCTTGCCGTTGCGCCCTAGCTGCAGCTGCCGGTAGAACTCGGCTACCCCCTTAAAGGGCAGGCGGGAGCGGGCATTGCGCAGCAGCACCGTGCGGGCCATGCGCAGCAAATCCGTCGCCGAGGTCTGAATTACGGTGTCATCGAGGTCGGAAATAATGCCGTACTCCGCGTCGGCCGGCGGAATCAGCACCATAGCCCGGGTATCGAGCTTTTCGGGAGTTGGGAAGGGCGCCGGGGCCTGCCGCAGCAGCACGTCCACGGGGTACCACAGAAAATCGACGGGCTCCGGAAGCTGCTTGGGCTCCAGGTTCAGGGTGAAGTAGCCTTCCTCATCCGTTACGACCGAGTGCTCGGAGCCATCGGCGGGGCGGACCTGCAGCTGGGCCCCGCTGATTTCGTTGCTGTCGAAGCGGCGGTACATGTTCAGCAGGTTGTGCCAGCGCGAGTCGGTAGGGTCGGGCTCCCCAATGCCCTTGTCCGTGAGCAGGCGGCCTTTCACGTAGAGGCGGCTGGGGGTGCCGTAGCTGCGGTACGAAAGCAGCTGCAGGGGGTGGAGCAGGCCCAGGCGGGCACGGGCGCGGGTCAGGGCATCATCGGCCCGTTCGGCCCAGCTGCTGAGTTTGTCGAGTAGAGGCATCAGGCGTAAAGAAAGCAGAAACGAAGCCTTCCTTACGCAAGCGGAGCCGTTGCGTGTTGCGTGGGGGTAGGGTTTTTGCCTGGCTCAGAAAACAAAACAGGCTTCCAGCCGCAGCCAGAAGCCTGTTCAAAATAACTGTCAAAGCTGATTACAGTGCGTTTTTCAGCGTGTTGAAATCGTTGCTGTTAGCCGTGCGGTTGCGGCAGCCCATCTGCTCGGCTTTGGTCTGGATGTTCTGGATGCGGGAGCCGGGGTTGGGGTGAGTGCTCAGGAACTCGGGGGTAGCAGCCTGGCCCTCTTTTTCAGCCTTGATGAAGAAGCCCGCCGCCCCGTCGCAGGCGTAGTAGTTGGTGCCGTTGAGGTACTCCACCGAGTAAGAATCGGCCTCCGTTTCGTAGTCGCGGCTGAATTTGAGCTGGCCCAGGCTGGCGGCCACGTCCACTAGGGTGTTCTCATTTTCCCCGAGCAGCAAACTCAGCAGCACACTGATGCCGTACTGGCTTTGGAGCTGGCGGGAAGTGTGGCGGCGGTCGGCGTGGGCAATTTCGTGGCCCAGCACACCGGCCAGCTCGGTTTCGTTATCGAGGTACTTAATCAGGCCCGAGTACACGTAAATGTGGCCGCCGGGGGTAGCAAAGGCGTTCTGTACCTGGTCGTCCCGAATGATTTTCACGTCCCAGGGAAATTCGTTGCGGTACTGCAGCTTGCCGCTGTCCAGCACCCGCGTCACGATGCGGCCCAGGGCCGCGTAGGCGGTGGGATTGCTACCGGGCTCCAGCAGCTGGCCTTTGGCGCGGAAAGTGGAATCGGTTTCGGCGGCTACTTTCTGGCCGAGGGCTATATCATCTTCTACTGAAAACAGCAAAACACCGTCGCCATCTTTCGAGCAGGAAGAAGCAGTGCCCAGCGAAACTATCAGACCGAGAAGCAGCCAGGGTTTAAGCAAAAAACGACGCATACACGCGGAGGAAAATGGTATAAGAAAAGGAAGGTGGTGCTGGGTGGTTAGAAAAAACAATGCCAGAACCAGCAGGTTCCTAACGGCGCTACCCAGCAGGATGTTGCTTTTACGCGCTACAGAGAAGGTTTTGCGGGGAGTACCCCACGGAGTATCAGCCGGAAAAGTATGGGCGGGGCCGCTGCCCCGGCCCTCGGTAGGCCCGGTTTTTTCGTATAGGAAACCAGCTGACCAGGCCAGCCGGCGGCCTGACAGGTTGCCCGCTGGCCCGTGGCCGGCCGGGTAAAGGCTTCGGCACCTTATCATTTCCGAGGCGGCTTGCGTACAGGGGAAAACGCCCGCTAGTGTCGCGGGCGGCCCTCTGACCTCGAACTATGTCTGTTGCCGCTACCGCCCGCCCCAAAACCCGCAAAAAGAAACTGGAGCCTCTGGAAGAAGCTCATATTCTCTACAAAGACCCCGCCCGCCAGGCCGAGCTGGCCGGCCTGCGCTACCTCACCGATACCAAGCCCGGCCTGACCCGCGAGGCCACCGCCGCGGGCGAGTTTCGCTACCTCACGGCCAAGGGCGAACCGGTGGAAGATGAGAAAACGCTGGAGCGCATCCGCGGCTTCGTGATTCCGCCGGCCTGGACGGAGGTCTGGATTTCGCCCTCGCCGAACAGCCATTTGCAGGTAACCGGCCGCGACGCCAAGGGCCGCAAACAGTACCTCTACCACGCGGCCTGGGACCAGGCCCGCGCCCTCACCAAGTTCAGCCGGCTTCGGGCCTTCGGCGAAAAGCTGGCCGAACTACGGATGCAGCTGCATAAAGATCTGGGCCGTCCGGCGCTGGACAAACGCAAAGTTATTGCCCTGGTGCTGACCCTGATGGATCAGTCGTTTATCCGCATCGGCAACAAGGAGTACGCCAAGAAAAACAAAACCTATGGCCTTACGACTCTCCGCGACAAGCACGTGCAGGTGAGCGGGGCCGATGTGCGCTTCAGCTTCGTGGGGAAGAAGGGGGTAGCCCACGACCTCACCATTCACGACCGGAAGCTGGCCCGCCTCGTGCAGAAGTGCAAGGAAATACCGGGCCAGCACCTGTTCCAGTACTACGCTCCCGACGGGCACCGCGAGGAGCTGGAATCGGGCGACGTGAACGACTACCTGCACGAGGTAACCGGCATGAACCTTTCGGCCAAGGATTTCCGCACCTGGGGTGGCACCGTGAAAATGGTGGAAGCCCTGGAGCGGGTTATCGACGAGGAGCCCGCCTTCCCGAAGCCTAAATCCCTGAAACGCGCCCTAAAAGACGTAGCCGAAAACCTGGGCAATACGCCCAGCGTGTGCTCCAAGTACTACATCCATCCGCAGGTGGTGGAGCTATTCAACTCCGACCAGCTCATCGACTACCTGCGCCGCCACGACGCCGACCCCAGCGAAAACGACCTGCTGACTCCCACCGAACACATGGTGCTGGAAATGCTGCAGGAGCTGGAAGCGGCCAAGCAGTAGGTGGTGAGGTGTCATGGCGAGGAGGCACGACGACGCCATCCTTCCTCTCTTCTGTGACAAGCCTGCTAAACAGACAAGCCCTTGACGCTAGCGCAGTCGTCAAGGGCTTGTCACGTTTTAGGGGGTAGGGCGTTGGTCAGGAAGGATGGCGTCGCTCCGCTCGCCATGACAGTAGAATCATCTTCCCGAGCCGTCCCGGTCAAAGGCGTGGGGCTTGACGCTGTGCTCCGTGCGGTCCTTGAACTCGGGGCCGATGATTTCCAGCTCGTTGTTACGGCGCGTGTCATAGAAACGGGTGCGCTTGCGCCAGCCCGCCACGCGGGAGGAATCCTGCACCACATCGGAGCCGGGGCCACCGTAGATATCCAGGAAAGGAGAGCGGCGCACCTGGCCCGATACGATGAACTCATCCTTGCCCTGCAGGCCGTGCAACACTACCGTGCGGGTATGGGTGGGGTTGAAGCTGCGCTGATACAGGAGTAAGGGCTTTTTCTGGCTTTTGTCGGCCGGAATCTGGTACACGGATACTACCGTAGCCGTGTCGGAGCGGCGCTCTACCACAAACCGCTCGTTCTGGTCGGTGCCGGCTACCACCACCTGGCGGGCCTTCAGGGCGTAAAACTCGTTAGCTACCTGTGGCAGCTTGGCCCGGCGGGCGCGGAGAGCCTCTTCCAACAGCGGGCCTTGCTTGCGGTACACTTCCGCCGGTAAGCCTTGGCGCACGGCCCGGGTAATAACCTCATCGGTGAGGCGGGCCTGCAGGTCGAGGGCGATGCGGCGGTAGGCCGGGCGACTGACTTCAGCCAGGGCCCGCTCATCAATAAAGCTGGCGTTGCGGGTGTAGCCCTCGGTACTTTGGTAGCGCGGCCGGAAAGTCCGGAATTTGCTTACCAGCTTGCTGATCAGCCACGGAATAGCGCCATCATCAAACCGGAAAAAAACCTGGTCCCGATCCTGGGGCACGGGCCGCCAGAGGGTTTGGCCGGTGGGCTGGGGGTAGGCCGCCCAGCTCCACTGCCCTTCGTGCCGGTCCCAGTCGCCGAGCCAGATATCCAGCAGGCGGGCCCGCAGAAAGGCCTCCCCATCCAGCTTGTGGCCGGGGGTAGCGTACAGCTCGGCCAGCACGTCATCGGATTCTTCCAGGGCCGTGGCTCCGGCTACCGGCCCGAAGATGTTCTGCTTGCCCTCAAACTTCTCTTCCAGCAGCACCACTTTGCCCTGAAACCGCTCTGAGGCGTCGCCCAGCCCCACCTCATCGGCCCGGACGTAGAAGGGGCGCGGGGTGGTGTGGGGCACGCCAGCGGCCTGGGCCAGGGGCGGCACCACAAACGCGCCGTACGGCAGGCCGGCCGAGGTAGCATCGCGCACCGCGGTCAGCACAAAGCCCTGGCGCAGTACTTTGGGCAACGTGCGGTAAGGGTCTTTGTCGATGGTGCGCAGGGCGTAGTTGCGGCCCTCGGGGGAAATCAGCGTGACGCTGGTGGTCTGGAAGCCGCCGCCCATTTTGCTGAACTTGAGGCCCCCTGCTACTACGCTTTGCGGTTTGAGCACGGGTAGGCTGACGGGTTGTACCCAGCTGGGCCGGTGGTGGGTGCCCAGCAGCAGGCGGCCCAGTGGCCCCCGGTGGTAATGGCGGCCGGCCGTTACCCGGGCGCTGTCGGCGGTGGGGGGGAGGGGCGTGGCGGAATCCACCCGGGCATCGGGCTGAAAGTAAGTTTCCCGGCCGCAGGCCGTGGCAGCGAAAAGCAGCAGAAGACTGGAGTAGCGAAGGGTCATGCAGAACGAAAAGACGCGGCTAGGCTCCTTGAACGCAGCTCCCGCGGAAAAGTACATGCTCCGCCGTACAACCGCTACCGCCCGGTTTGCGCTATAAGGGCGGCAGTCCGGGAACGGGCGGCCTATGTACATCAGTAATTACTAGGTTCCGTGCCCTTTTCTTCTCGTGTGTTCCGGCCGGTCCGCTGGTCGGTTGCACCGGCCGCCGGCCTGCTGCTTATGTCCTGCTCGGCCCCGGCCCAACGCGTAGCGCCTGCCCCGCCGGCCACCATCCGCCCCGACTCTACCGTGCTGGTGGCGGCCGGCCCGCACTACCAGCGAGGAGCCGTGCACCGCTTCTTCTGGGGCACGCACTACCGGGCGCTCTGGACGCTGCCGGTCACGGCGCCGGTGTTCAACCTGCGCACGGCCGTGCCGGGCGGGCTTACCCCCATTCGGGAAGGCGGCTCGTTCCAGACCCGTAACCTGCGCCTGGTGGACCGCAACGGCGTGCAGTACGTGCTGCGCTCCGTGGATAAGGATGCTACCAAGGCCTTGCCCGAGAGCTTGCAGAATGGGCCCATCGGCCGCCTGATGAAGGACCAGACCAGCGTGATTCATCCGTACGGAGCCTACATCGTGCCGCCCCTGGCCCGGGCGGCGGGTATTTACTACACCAATCCGCGGCTGGTGTACGTGGCCGATGATCCGGCCCTGGGCGAGTACCGGGAGAGTTTTGGTAATGCCCTGTACTTGTTTGAGGAGCGCCCCGAGGGCGACCAGCGCACCGTCGGCAGCTTCGGCTTTTCCGCTCAGGTAGTAAGCTCACGCCATGCCTTTACCAACCTGGTAGCCAGCTCCCGGTATCAGGTAGATGCCCGCCAGTACCTGCGCAGCCGCCTGTTTGATATGTGGCTCGGCGACTGGAGCCGCCGCGAAGACCAGTGGCGCTGGGCCAGCTTCCCGGCCGCCGACGGTGGTACGGTGTACCGGGCTATTCCGCGCGACCGGGACCACGCCTTCTTTAAGTTTGATGACGGCCTGCTAACGCACATCATCGGGTGGGTAAAGCCCAACTACCAGAGCTTCCACGAAAAAATACGGCTCTCCGATGTGGAAGGCCTCAACAGCGCCGCCCGGCCCATGGATAAGTCGTTGCTGCCCTACCTGACCCGCCAGGACTTTCAGCAGATTGCCGATTCCCTGCGTAGCTCCCTGTCGGATGCCGTTATTGCGCGGGCCCTGGCCGTGTGGCCCCGGGAGGTGCAGCAGCTGGCCGCCGCTGAGTTCAGCCGCAAGCTGCGCAGCCGGCGCGAGCAGCTGCCGGCCGTGGCGGCCCGGTTCTACGAGCTGCTGGCCCGGGACGTGGAGCTGCCGGGCACCGATGAGGCCGAGCGGTTTGTGCTGGAGGCCCTGGGGCCCCGGCAGGTACGGGTGCAGGTGTACCGGCTCACGCCGCAGGGTGCCACGTTGCTGCAGCAGCGCGTATTTCATAGCCCCGAAACCCGCTCCCTGAAACTGTTTGGGCTAGGCGGCAACGATGCCTTTGAGCTCCGCGGCGACCCGGACCCTCGGTTCAAGATTGGAGTGTACGATGGAGCCGGCCAGGATTTGCTGGAGGCTGCTCCCGCGCCGGCCCGCCCTCGCAGCCGCCTCACTGTGTACGATAACGCCGATGGTAACACCCTGCGCGTCGGAAAAACGGAGGTAGAGAAATATCAGCCCCGGGCCGAAGAGTTTGATGGCGCCGGCTGGCTGTTGCGGCACCGCTTATACTAGCTGCCCGCCGGGTGGGGCCTGCTTGCTGAGCTCCAGCGCACCAGTGTCCTTTCCTAAATCAGGAACCGGAGGGATAAGCCGGAATCCCGTTGCCGGGCAGCATAGTTTCGTCGCGCCAATGCCGGGCCCAGTTGCGGGCTGCCTCGGGGGTAGCAAAGTAGGCCGTAGCCAGCGGAACCAGCCCCTCCGAGTGGCGCATAATCTGGGCGATGCCCATCCGGCTGCCGCTGTTGCCCAGCTCTACCACGGCCAGCCGCCGTACCCCCAACCGTGCAAAACGCGGAAACCACTCCTCGTAAATCCACTGCTGATCGGGAAACACAATGGTCTGCAGGTTTTTCATATTGCCAATCCAGGCCCTGATCTGAAGTTCCTCAGCGGAGCGCAGGCTTGCCATGAGCCCGGCCCGCAACTGCTCGCCACTGACTGGGTGCAGCCATTCTAGCTCCAGCAGTCGGTTGTCTGGTTCGTGCCGTATTCGCAGGTAGGAAGATTCGTACACAACGGCCATACTTCATCGGGTTGCAGGCGGCCACCGACCGTCTGCCTTGAAGATAGCAGTTCTGCTATTCAATACAACAGCGAAATGCAGGGCGCGCCTGCCACACCTAGCAATAGATTTTACCCCGCGTTCTTGAAGATTTTGACCTTGTCTTTGTGCTTGGTGCGCAGGTACTGCCGGATGATCTGCTGCACATCCTTATTGTCGTTGTAGCGGGTAATGGCGTCAACGAAGTCAGGAAGGCGGCGGGCCGTGAAAGTGTCATCCACGTAGCCGAAGCCCAGGTAGCGCCCGTTCTCTACTACTACAATGCTTTTCTCATCGGGCCGGCGGCCGGGGCCGGTAATCACGAAAGAGCCGTGCTCATACGTGAACGACTCGATGGCAGCCTCCACGCGTTGGTTATATTCCTCGGCCGGTTCCAGCCCGATGCAGGCCCCCTTGCAGCGGTGTACCTGGTAGTCAAAGCAGGAGCCAGTGGTTTTGTATAGGTCACAGAGCTTCTGGCACAGGTTGAACTTGGCCACCTTATGAAACAGGAAGCCCTTGGCCTTGTACTGGTTGCCCAGCGCAATCAGCGGGTGCGACTGGGCGTGGTCGTCGGCGCGGCCGTAGTAGAGGTGCTTGTACCCGTTCTCATCCGTGCGCAGAAAGATGCCGGCCGGAAACACCGAGCGGCGCTGGGCCCGGTTATACAAGGGCTTCAGACGCTTTATCTCATGCGACTCGTAGAGCAACGCTACCAGCTCCGAGCCCGTCAGCTCCCAGGTAATGTCGGAAATAGAGTTCTTGAACTCGATGCTCTTGCGCGACTTATAATCGACGGCAAAGTGCTGCTGAATCCGCTTGTAGATATTGATGCTCTTCCCGACGTAAATAACCTCGCCCTGCTCATCGTGAAAGTAATACACCCCCGCTTCCTGGGGTAGGGAGGCCACTTTCTCCGGGGTGATGTTAGGGGGTAGCAAAGCCGTCCGGATGGCCTCCTGCACCGCCTTGATTTTCCGGGCCGAGGGTTGCTTGGTGGCCGCAGACGTAGTGCCGGCCGCCGGCCGCCGGCCCGAGGGCGCGTTGGCGTCCACGGCCGCCAGGGTTTCGGCCGGGCTCAGGCCCGGGGCCTGCAGGGCTTCTTCCTGCTGACTGATCTTGAGCAGCCGCCCAAACAGAATGGCCGTGGCGGCGGCGTCGCCGGTGGCGCGGTGCCGGTCGTTGAGCGGAATCCCGATGTTCTGGCAGAGCTTGCCCAGGCTGTAGCTGGGCTGGCCAGGCATCAGGGAGCGGCTCAGGCGCACGGTACACAGCGTTTTGCGCGAGTAGTTGTAGCCCAGGTCGGCAAACTCTTTTTTCAGAAAAGAGTAGTCGAAGCGCACATTGTGGGCCACGAACACGCACCCCTCCGTTATTTCCACAATCCGGCGCGCTACCTCATGAAACTTCGGGGCGTCGCGCACCATGTCATCGGTAATGCCGGTGAGCTGGGTGATGAAAAACGGGATGGGTCGGCCGGGGTTCAGCAGGGTGCTGAACTCATCCACTACTTTCTCCCCATCGTGGATATAAATGGCTATTTCCGTGATGCGGTCCTGCGCGGGCTGCCCTCCGGTAGTCTCAAGGTCAATGATGGCGTACAAACGAAGCGCGGAATCAAGTAAACAAACGTGCTAATCCTATTGGTAACAAAGATACGCCCCCGGAAGGTTGCATGAGGTAGAAAGCTCCTCCCTGGGGCGACTTACCAACAAGCTGAAAACTAAAAAAGCCCGCCGGATAGGGCGGGCTTTTCTGTAAGTAATGCGGCTGCTGGCCTAGCGGGTGCCTTTTTGCTGAGTAACCCAGTTTTTGGCCGACAGGATTTCTCCGTGTTGCTTCTGTAGCACGTTGCGGGCCTCGGCGGGCAGCTCGGCAGCTTTCAGCGCCGTTTCGTACGACTGCAGGGCTACGGCATCACCGGTTTCGCACTCGCCCAGAATGGCGCTGTCGTCATGGCCCGTAATGGCCGATTTGATGTTAATCCAGCCGCGGTGCACAGCGGCGGCGGCGTCGGCTACCAGGCCCTCAATGGTGTTGCCTTCTTCCGTGCTGATGCCGTACTGCTGGGCGTGCTGCGACAGCTCGGAGGCAAACTGAGCGCGCTGCTGGCTGAACTGGCTGAACTTCGCCTTCAGGTCGGCACTGCTGGCGCCTTCGGCGGCTTCCTGGTAGCCTTTGGCGGCCGTTTTGTTGATTTCTACGAGGTCGTTGTAAGCGCGGGCAGTATCGCCGGTTATAGTGGCCATGATCTAAAGTTTTGAATGAAAGGAAAGAGATTTACGAGTCCTGAAGTAGGGGACTGATGGGCTTTTATACCCGGTACGGGCGGCGCAGGTTGCCTTTCCCGGATTATAAAATTTCGGTTATCAGAGTTTCACCTTGACTTCGGGCTAAAAAAGAATCCCCCGCCGGTAAAAGCCGACGGGGGATTCAAAAAGCGCTTATATGGCCGGGGTCATTGGGTTGCTTTACCGGTTACGCGGCCCCAGAGCCGGCCTAAAAAACCCGGCTGCTTTTCGCCGGCTTTGGTAGAGTTTTCTCCCTCTGCCGTGTCGCCCAGCAGGAAGCCCCAAGGCTCGGTCACTTTGCTGGCATCCAGCACTACCTTGATAACAGCCATAATCGGAATGCTCAGAATCATGCCCGGCGTGCCCCACAGCTCGTTGCCCAGGATTAGGGCCAGAATGGCGGCCAGCGGGTTGATGCTTACCTGGGAGCCCGTAATCATGGGCGTAATAAAGTTGCCTTCCAGAAACTGCACCACCACAAACACCCCAATCACCAAGGCAGCCTGCACGATGGAGCCGGTTTCTACCAGCGTGATAATGGCCGGTATAGTGGCCCCAATCATGATGCCGATATAGGGAATTACGGCCAGCACCGAGGCGAAAATGGCGAAGAACACCGCGAATTTCACGCCCAGCGCTACCAGCCCGATACCGTTGAGCACGGCCACAATGATAATCACCTTCACCAAGCCCGAAATGTAGGCCTGCACTACCGTCTGAATGCTGTCCACGGTGTGCAGCACCGCCGTGCGCTTGTCGGGGGCCACAAAGCGGAACATAAACTGGCGCAGATGGTCGCGGTAGAGCAGCAGACAGAAGATATAAATGAAAACCTGCAGAATGTTGCTCAGGGCCGAAGTAGTGGTGTTGAGCGTGGTGCCCAGATACGTGCCGCCCGATTTTTTGAGCGCCTTCATGGTGGAGTCCTTGACCTCCTCAATGCTCATGGGCTGGTAGCCAAAGCGCTGGTGCGCCCACTCCTGAGCCGAGTTGAAGAACTCCATTGTTTTTGTTTGCAGCTTGGGTATCTCGTTCTTGAACTGAGCCAGCTGCGAGCCAAAGCCTACCACCACGCCGGCCACAATAAGCACCAGCAGCAGCAAACACAGGATAATGGCCAGCACCCGGGGCAGGCCTTTCAGCTCCAGCCACCGGCAAATGGGCAGCAGCAGTAGCGAGAAGATACCCGAAAAGACAAGAGGCAACAGCACGTCATCCAGGACGCGCAAAGAATACACCAGCAGTACCGCCCCAATCATGAGGAAGGCAAACTGAACTACCGGAGTTTGCTTTACCTCAGGCGTGGGCTTGTGGCCGGAGGGAGGCAAATGATGTTGGGTAGCGGGAGGAAACATATTGCTAAGAAAATTGGTAAAACAAAGGAAGTGAAAGCAAGAAGGTTGGCAGATTTTGTACGGTTTGGGGGGAACAATCGGGCGCGCGACTGGGTTGGTAAATGAAATTTTGCTAACTTGAATAGCGAAAGAAAGACGCGGAAAAGGCCAATTTTCTGCGTTATTTTACCTCAAATTTGATTACCCGATTTCATGGCTGAAGAACAAGTACCCGCCGCTACCCCCAACCACGGCTACACCGAAGACAGCATCCGCTCCCTGGACTGGCGCGAGCACATCCGGCTGCGCCCCGGCATGTACATCGGTAAGCTCGGCGACGGCTCCAGCTACGATGATGGCATTTACGTGCTCGTGAAGGAAGTGATTGACAACTCCATCGATGAGCACGTGATGGGCCACGGCCGCACCATCGACATCAAGATTTCGGACAGCCGCGTGCAGGTGCGTGACTATGGGCGAGGCATTCCGCTGGGCAAGGTGGTAGAGGTAGTAAGCAAGATTAACACGGGCGGTAAGTACGACTCCAAGGTCTTCCAGAAGTCTGTGGGCTTAAACGGGGTAGGCACTAAAGCGGTTAACGCGCTCAGCAACTACTTTCTGGTGCAGAGCGTGCGCGACGGGCTGATGAAGTCGGCGGAGTTTTCGCAGGGCGTGCTCACCAGCGACCCGAAGCCGGTGAAAACCAGCCAGCGCAACGGTACGCTGATGACCTTCCAGCCCGACGATTCTATTTTCCGTAACTACCGCTTCATCCCGGAGTACTTGGAAAATCAGATCTGGAATTATGTTTATCTGAACGCCGGCCTCACCATCAATTTCAACGGCCAGAAGTACTACTCCGAGAACGGTCTGCTGGATTTGCTGGCCCGCAAGGCCGACCCGGAGAGCCTGCGCTACCCCATCATCCACCTCAAAGGTCCCGATATCGAGCTGGCTCTCACTCACGGTAATGATTACGGCGAGGAGTATTACTCCTTCGTGAATGGGCAGTACACCACCCAGGGCGGCACGCACCTGGCCGCTTTCCGGGAAGCCGTGGTGAAAACCGTGCGCGAGTTCTACAAGAAAGAGTACGACGCGGCCGACATTCGCGGCTCCATCATTGCCGCCATTTCGGTGCGCGTACAGGAGCCGGTGTTCGAGTCGCAGACCAAAACCAAGCTCGGTTCCATCAACATGGGGCCTGATGGGCCCACGGTGCGCGGTTTCGTACTAGACTTTGTAAAAGAACACCTCGATAACTACCTGCACAAAAATCCGGCGGTGGCGGAGGCCCTGCGCAAGCGCATTGAGCAAAGCGAGCGGGAGCGCAAGGACATGGCGGGCGTGAAAAAGCTGGCCAACCAGCGCGCCAAAAAAGCCAACCTGCACAACCGCAAGCTCCGCGACTGCCGCCTGCACCTGGGCGAAACCAAGGAAGCGGAGAAAGAGCTGCTTACTACCCTCTTTATTACGGAAGGTGATTCGGCCTCGGGCTCCATCACCAAGAGCCGCAACGTAGAAACGGAGGCTGTTTTCTCTCTGCGCGGTAAACCCCTGAACTGCTTCGGGCTGAAAAAGAAAATCGTGTACGAGAACGAGGAGCTGAACTTGCTCCAGCACGCGCTCAACATCGAGGAAGGTATTGAAAACCTGCGCTATAACCGGGTGGTAATTGCCACCGACGCCGACGTGGACGGCATGCACATCCGGCTGCTGCTGCTCACGTTCTTCCTGCAGTTCTTCCCCGATTTGGTGCGTAATGGCCACGTGTTCATTCTAGAAACCCCGCTGTTCCGCGTCCGCAACAAGAAAACGACCATCTACTGCTACAACGAGCAGGAAAAGCAGGCGGCCATGCGCAAGCTGGGCCGCAACCCCGAGGTCACCCGCTTTAAAGGCTTGGGAGAAATCTCGCCCGACGAGTTCGGCAAATTCATTGGCGACAACATCAAGCTGGAGCCCGTCATTCTGCAGTCTGACCGCTCTATTCAGCAAGTTCTGAATTACTACATGGGCAAGAACACGCCGGCTCGTCAGGAATTCATCATTGAAAACCTGCGTTTAGAGAAAGATCTGGTGACTTCCGACGTGCTGCCCGTGGAGGAAGTAGCGGAAGCGGATCTGGCCTAAGGCCAAAGCAGTTGCCGGGCGGTTTCAGCCGCCTAAAACGAAGAAGTTAACCTTCTGCTACCCCTGGGAGCAGGAGAGAGGTACAAGAACAATAATCGTGGCAAGCGCCACACCCTACTGTGTCAGAAGAGACGAACCCCCACGACCCGAACCAGGACGAGCAGCCGAACACCTTCGGCGCCGGCGACTCCTTTGCGTTCGGGGCCGAGTCGGCTACGCCGGCGGATGCTGCTGTGCCCTCCGAGCCGGAAGAGGATACTACCCAACTGGTGGTAAGCGAAACCGGCGAGCTACTACTGGCCGAGTCGGGCGCCGATGTGGACGCCGTGACCGAGCCGGAGCCCGTGACCGAAGAAACGGAAGAGGAGCCCAAATTCGCCCCCGGCGAAACCATTCACGATGTAGCTACGGTGAACGGCATGTACCAGAACTGGTTTCTGGACTATGCTTCCTACGTGATTCTGGAACGCGCCGTGCCCGCCATTGAGGACGGCCTCAAGCCCGTGCAGCGCCGCATTCTGCACGCCATGAAGGAGATGGACGACGGCCGCTTCAACAAAGTGGCTAACGTTATCGGGCAGACCATGCAGTACCACCCCCACGGCGACGCCTCCATCGGCGACGCCATGGTGAACCTGGGCCAGAAAGACCTGCTGATTGAGACCCAGGGCAACTGGGGCGACATCCGCACCGGCGACGGGGCGGCCGCCCCGCGCTACATTGAGGCCCGCCTAAGCAAGTTCGCGCTGGACGTGGTGTTCAACCCGGACATCACGGAGTGGCAGATGAGCTACGACGGCCGCAAGCGCGAGCCCACCACGTTACCCGTGAAGTTTCCGCTGCTGCTGGCGCAGGGGGTAGAGGGCATTGCCGTGGGCCTGAGCACCAAGATTATGCCTCACAACTTCCGCGAGTTGTGCAAGGCCTCTATCGACGTGCTGCGGGGTAGGGAAATACAATTGTTCCCCGACTTCCCGACCGGCGGCCTCTGCGACGTGAGCAATTACAACGGCGGCCTGCGCGGGGCCAAAATCCGCTTGCGGGCTACCATCGAGAAGGTTGATAAGACCATGCTCGTGATTCGCGACATTCCCTACGGCACCACCACCACGGCGCTGATGGAAAGCATCGTGAAGGCTTCGGAAGCAAATAAAATCAAGATCAAGAAGGTAGTCGATAACACGGCCGCCGAGGTGGAGATTCAGGTGCACTTGCCGGCCGGCGTTAGCCCCGACCTCACCATGGATGCCCTCTACGCCTTCACCGACTGCGAAATCAGCATTTCCCCCAACACCTGCGTGATTATCGAGGATAAGCCGCGCTTTGTGGGGGTAGAGGACATGCTGCGCCTGAGCACCCAAAAAACGGTGCGTTTGCTGGAGCGGGAGCTGGAAATCCGCCAGGAAGAGCTGCAGGAAAAATGGCATTCGGCCTCGCTGGAGAAGATCTTTATCGAGAACCGCATCTACCGCAAAATTGAGGAGTGCGAAACCTGGGAGGAAATTCTGCAGACCATCGATGCCGGCCTGAAGAAATTCGTGCGGGTGGAAGGGGAGAAGCAAAAGGCCAACGACACGCGCATTGTCCTGCGTCGCCCCATCACGGAGGACGACCTGACTCGCCTGACCGAAATTCGCATCAAGCGCATTTCCAAGTACGACGGCTTCAAGGCCGACGAGTACATTCAGAAGCTGGAAACGGAGCTGGCCGAGGTGGCCGATCACCTGGCTAACATTGTCCGCTACGCCATCCAGTACTTCGAAGGCCTGCTGAAAAAGTACGGCGCGGGCCGGGAGCGGAAAACGCAGCTGCGCACCTTTGATGTGGTAACGGCCCAGAAAGTAGCCATTGCTAACCAGAAGCTCTACGTGAACTACCAGGATGGCTTCGTGGGCTACGGTCTGAAAAAGGACGAAAAGGCGGTGGAAGTCACCAGCTGCTCCGACTTGGACGACATTATTGCTATTCGGCGCGACGGTACTTTTACGGTGTCAAAAATTGCTGAAAAGACCTTTGTGGGTAAGGATATCCTTTACGCTGGGGTGTACAACAAGAACGACGACCGGCTGGTATATAACATGATCTACCAGGATGGCGCCTCGGGCATCAGCTTCGCCAAGCGCTTCCTGGTGACGGGTATCACCCGCGACAAGGTGTACGACCTGACCAAAGGCACCAAGGGCACCAAAACCCTCTACCTCACGGCCAACCCGAACTCGGAATCGGAGATTGTGAGCGTGCAGCTCTCCGATAAGGCCCCGGCCCGAGTGAAGCAGTTTGACTTTGATTTTGCCGAGCTGGCCATCAAAGGCAAAGGCTCCATGGGCAATATCGTCACGAAGCAGCCCATCAAGAAAATCACCCGCAAAGCCGTGGGCGACTCCACCCTGGGTGGGCGGGAAGTATTCTTCGACAGCGTGGTGGGCCGCCTGAATCACGCCGGTCACGGCCGCTACCTCGGAGCATTTGACACCGACGACAGCATTTTGGTGGTGTACAAGGATGGCAGCTACGAGTTGCTACCCCCAGACCTGACCTTCCACTTTGAACTGCACAAGATTGTGCTTCTGCGCAAGTTTGACGCGGATGTCGTAATTAATGCGGTGTATCTGGAAGGGGAAACAAAGACCCATTACGTCAAGCGTTTCCGCATCGAAACCACCACCCAGCGCAAACCCTTCATCTTTATTTCAGAGACGAAAGGCAGCAGCCTGGTGTGCGCTACGTGTGGCCCGACCCCGGAGATAGAAATGAAAGTGCAGAAGGAAAAGAAGGGAGAAAAGCTCACCGAACGCCTGTTACTCCACGAGTTTATTGACGTGAAAGGCTGGCGGGCCATGGGCAACAAGCTCAACTACTTCAAGCTGCACTCAGTGACGCTGCTCACTGATGAAGGACCGGAACCCGAGCGCAAAGCCGGCAAGAAAAAAGTTGGCCCGGCTACCATTCCGCGCCCCGCCGCTACCCCCGATGCCGCGGCCAATGACAACGAGCCCCTGCCCGAGCTAACCGGCCCCGTTGACATATCGGAAGCCGACGTTGCCCAGGCCCAGGCCGTGCTAAAAACGCCCAAGTCGCAGCTGAAACTATTCTAGAAATGGCGGCGCATAGAAAAAGGCTGGCCCCTTGCGGGCCGGCCTTTTTCTTGGTGGATTGGGGTAGCGCCTACCCCTTCAGCAGGTTTGGGCGCAGGCCAGGGGTAGGGGAAGTCCGTCGCTGCGGTCTACGACTACCTGTGCTCGGCTCCTAAAAAAGTACCTTTGCTTATCATGTTGCGTCCCGGTCAAATGTTCGTGCGGATGGTGCTAGTTGGCCTGCTGCTGGCAGGTAGGCATGCTAGTGCCCAACGGGCACCATCCGCCGGCAACCCCACCGAAACGACAGGCTCTACTGTTGCCGAGCTGTTGGCCCAGGCCCGCACCTTGCAGGCTCAGTATCACGAGTCGGAAGCGTTGGCGAAGTACGAGCTGGCCCTCAGCAAAGCGCCGGCTACGTACGATGCCCTCTGGCAGGCCGCCGTGCTCAGCGTCCGGATTGGGGCCCGCTACACCGATGAAACCCGGAAATCCGCTTACTTCTCGGCCGCCCGCCTGTATTCCAGCCGGGCGCTGGTAGTTCGCCCCGACGGGGCCGAGGGCCACTATGCCGAAGCCCTGACGCTGGCCAACCAGGCTACCCTGCTCACGGCGCGGGGGCGGCTTCTGGCCTACCGCGAAATGCGCCCCCATGTTTTGCGGGCCGTAGAGCTGTGTCCGGAGTGGGCCGAGGCCTGGCAGCTGCTGGGGCGCTGGCACTACCGAGTTGATCATTACAACCCGCTGGAACGCCTGTTTAGCCGGTTATTTCTGGGGGGCACACCCGCCGGGGCCAGCACGTTCCGGGCCATAGATGCCCTGCAGCGCGCCCACGAGCTGGACCCCAAGCGCATTCAGTATGCCTATGACCTGGCCCGGGTGTACCTAAATCGCAGCCAGCAAACCCGGGCCACGGCGGTGCTGCAGGAAGCCGTGACCCTCACCCCCGTTACGGCCGATGAGCTGGAAATCAGCCGCCGCTGCCGCCGGATGCTGGAGCAGCTCAACCGCAAGCTGCGCCGCCAGATTAGCCGCCACGTCCGGAAGCTGTAGGCCGGGGGCCGCGCGAACAGTAGCAGGGCGTATCTTTGCGGCGTCCTTGCTTTCTGCCGTGCCTCATTTCTCCTTCTCCCGTTTGCTGTTGCCTGCCGCCGGGGCGCTGGGCCTGGTTGCCTGCTCCGATGCGCCCGCCGAGCGCCCGGATACCATGGTGAACCTGCGCACGGTACAGAGCGGCCCCCGCATTCAGGCCGAAGAGCTGGACGGCGCCATTGCCCGCCAGCCGCGCAATGCTTCCCTGTACGCCCGCCGCGCCGCTTTTCGCCTCGATGCCGGGCAGGTCGAAGCCGCCCTCCGCGACATCAACCAAGCCCTGGAGCTGGACGATGCTCCGGGGGAATTTTATTTTATTAAAGCCCGGGCCCTGCGGGCGCGGGGGCAGATAAGGTCGGCTCTGGCCGCTGCTACGGAAGCCGGGCGCCGTGGCTTTGCCTCGCCCAGCCTGAATCTGCTGGTAGGGGAAATGCACCTGGCTACCCGCCGCTATCAGGACGCCCTCGATCAGCTGGACCGCGCCCTGCAGCAGGAGCCCGACGATGCGGCGGCCCTGTTCTACAAAGGCATTGCGTACGTGGGCTTGCAGGACACGGTGCAGGCCCTGGACTACTTGCGGGCCAGCCTGGCCCGCGACCCGCGCCAGCCGGAAACCCTGCACCAGCTGGCCTTTCTTTCCAATGCCTTTCGCCAGCCTCAGCAAGCTGCCCTCTACGCGGCCCGGGGGCTGAAGCTGGCCCCAACCTACGGCCCGCTCTGGTACGATTACGGGCGGCAATTTGAGCTGCAGAACCAGCCGGATAGCGCCGCCCGCATCTACGCCCGCACCGTGCAGCTCGATACCACCTTCTACCGCGCCGACTACCGCCTGGCCCTGGCCGCCTACAAGCGCCACCAGTACGCGGTAGCTATACCCCACCTCCAGCGGGCCCTGCGCCGGGCCCCACGCCTGGCTGGGGCCCGCCAGATGCTGGCCGAAAGCCTGGAGAGCTTGGCCCGCTGGCCCGAAGCCGCCGATCAGTACCGGCTGCTGGTAGCCGAAAATCCGGGCAATCGGCACTGGACCTACAAGGTGTGGAAAACGAATAACCGCGCCAAAGGCATTCTGGCGGAAGAAGTTCGCCGCCCGACAGTAGAAGCCGTCGAGCCCATTACCATAGAAAGGCCCGGCAGCGGGCTGTAGCGCTACAAGGAGGTAGGGCCGGCGCACACGCTTGAATCTGGGGCCGGCCGGAGGGGGCGCAACGCAGAAGTGCCTGCCGGAGCAAGCAGAAACTCCTAACTTGCGGCTTCACGGCTGTTTGTATAGCCACTATCCCCATTCTATGCTTAAGATCACCCTCCCCGACGGCTCGGTGCGCCAGTTTGTAGATGGCGCCACGGGCTACGACGTTGCCGCCGGCATCAGCGAAGGCCTCGCCCGTAATGCCCTCGGCGTACGCGTCAACGGCGAAGTGCGCGACCTGCACCGCCCCATTGAACAGGATGCCCAGGTGGCCATTTTGACCTGGAACGACCCGGAAGGCAAATCCACCTTCTGGCACTCCTCGGCTCACCTTATGGCCGAAGCCCTCGAAGCCCTCTACCCCGGCGTGAAGCTGGGCATCGGGCCCGCCATCGAAAACGGCTTCTACTACGATATCGATCTGGGCGAAGGCCGCACCATCTCCACCGACGACCTGCCGGAAGTCGAGAAGAAGATGCTGGAGCTGGCCAAGAAAAAAAGCCAGTATGAGCGCCGCGAAGTAAGTAAGGCGGATGCCATTGCCTACTTCACGGAGAAGAACGACCCCTACAAGCTGGACTTGCTGGAACGCCTGGAGGATGGTTCTATCACTTTCTACACCCAGGGCGACTTCACCGACCTCTGCCGCGGCCCGCACATCCCCGACACCAGCCCCATTAAGGCTGTCAAGCTGCTGAACGTAGCGGGCGCCTACTGGCGTGGCGATGAGAAGAATAAACAGCTCACGCGTATTTACGGCATCACCTTCCCCAAAGCCAAAGAGCTGACCGAATACCTGGAGAAGCTGGAGGAAGCCAAGCGCCGCGACCACCGCAAGCTGGGCAAGGAGCTGGAGTTGTTTACCTTCTCGGAGAAGGTAGGCGCCGGCCTGCCCCTGTGGCTGCCCAAAGGCACGGCCCTGCGCGAGCGGCTGGAGCAGTTTCTGCGCCGGGCTCAGATGAAGGCCGGCTACCAGCCCGTCGTAACGCCGCACATTGGCGCCAAGGAGTTGTACGTTACCTCGGGCCACTACGAGAAGTACGGCGCCGACTCGTTTCAGCCCATCAAAACGCCGAATCCGGGCGAGGAATTCTTCCTCAAGCCCATGAACTGCCCCCACCACTGCGAAATCTACCGCAGCAAGCCCCGCTCGTACCGCGACCTGCCGGTGCGCCTTGCGGAATTCGGCACGGTGTACCGCTATGAGCAGTCGGGGGAGCTGCACGGCCTCACGCGTGTGCGCGGCTTCACCCAGGACGACGCCCACATCTTCTGCCGCCCGGATCAGGTAAAGGAGGAGTTCCTCAAGGTTATCGACATTGTGCTCTACGTGTTGAAAGCCCTCGACTTTCCTGAGTTCACGGCTCAGATTTCCCTGCGCGACCCCGAAAACAAAACCAAGTACATCGGCTCCGATGAAAACTGGGCCCGCGCAGAGGCGGCTATTCAGGAAGCTGCCGCCGAGAAAGGACTCAACACAGTAACCGAGCTGGGTGAGGCAGCCTTCTACGGCCCCAAGCTCGATTTCATGGTGCGCGACGCGCTAGGCCGCAAGTGGCAGCTGGGCACGATTCAGGTAGATTACAACCTGCCTGAGCGCTTCGAGCTGGAATACGTAGCGCCCGACAACTCTCGTCAGCGCCCCGTCATGATTCACCGGGCCCCGTTCGGTTCGCTGGAGCGTTTCGTGGCCGTACTGATTGAGCACTGCGGCGGCAACTTCCCGCTCTGGCTCTCGCCTGAGCAGTTTGCCGTGCTGCCCATCTCGGAGAAATACCATGACTATGCTCAGCAAGTGTATGACCGGTTGCAGGCCGCCGAGCTGCGCGGCACCGTGGACCACCGCGACGAGAAAATCGGCCGCAAAATCCGCGACGCCGAAGTATCGAAGGTACCTTATATGCTGATCGTGGGGGAGAAGGAGCAGGAAAACGGGGTTGTATCGGTGCGCAAGCACGGCGAAGGCGACCTGGGCTCCATGCCGGTAGATGAATTCGTTGCCAACTTCCAGCGGCAGGTAAACGACATGATGGACGGTAAGTAGTCGGCTCCGTCGGTTGCTTTTGCCGGATTGAATTCCAGCCCTACGTTGTTAGTCCGCAGCGTAGGGCTGGCGTCGTATTTGGGGGTAGGCGTCCGGTGCCTAAACAAGCAAACGGAGCCTATCTGGCCAACTTCGGGCGGGGCAGTTTCGACAATTTTATATAGTCATTTTTGAGCGTTTGGAAAAAATGACGGATATTCGCCCGCTGATTGAACCCGCCACGGCGTTCCGACGTCCTAGCAGTTCAGCATAGATTCCGATTTTCACCTTAAGGAGAAACGCCATAGCTACCCCAAACCGCCGCTATATCCCCCGCGCTCAAGTGGAGGAGCCGTTTAAAATCAATCAGAAGATTACGGCCCGGGAAGTTCGCCTTGTTGGCGACAACATTGAGCAGGGTATCTACTCCATTGAGCAGGCCCGTCGTATGGCCCAGGAGCAGAACCTCGACCTCGTGGAAATTTCACCCACGGCCGTCCCACCCGTCTGCCGCGTAATTGACTACTCCAAGTTCAAATACGAGCAGAAAAAGAAAACCCGTGAGCTAAAGGCTAAGCAGACCAAAGTAGTCATCAAGGAAATCCGTTTCGGACCTAATACCGATGACCACGACTTTGCTTTCAAACTCAAGCACGCCCAGGAATTCCTGAAGGAAGGCGCTAAAATCAAGGCGTACGTTCACTTCGTTGGCCGTAGCATCGTCTTCAAAGAGCGGGGCGAAATTCTGCTCCTCAAATTTGCCCAGGCTCTCGAAGATCTGGCTAAGGTGGAGCAGCTGCCCAAGCTCGAAGGCAAGCGCATGTTCCTGTACCTAGCGCCCAAGGCGGCGGCCCCTGTCAGGAAGGCTGCCCCGAAAGAAGCTGGGAAAGACGCTCCGAAAGAAGCCAAGCCGGCTGCTGCCGACAAAACGGCTGAGTAAGTATTTTTCGAGGAATTTAATTCCTTCTTTTCGCTGGCGCACCGGCCCTAGGCAGCCGACCGCCGCAGTTTTTCACCCTTTTCTCCACTACAATGCCGAAAGTAAAAACCAAGTCCGGCGCCAAAAAGCGGTTCTCGCTGACCGGCACGGGCAAAGTGAAGCGCAAGCACGCCTTCAAAAGCCACATCTTGACCAAGAAAACCACCAAGCAGAAGCGTGCACTCACGCACGTTGGGCTGGTTAGCTCGGCCGACATGAACCGCGTGAAGGACATGCTTGGTATCTAGTCAATTAAGAATTAAGAATTAAGAAAGAGACATGCTTGGTTAGCTAGTCTAGCCAGTTGGCAGGCTTTTTTAATTCATAGTTTTTAATTTTTAATTTCTCACCAGGCGTCCGGCTGAAACGAAAGCTGCGGCACTACGCCCGCCGCCGGCCGCCAAAAAAAACTGGTTATGCCAAGAAGTGTAAACCACGTGGCTTCGCGCCACCGTCGGAAGAAAGTAATGCGTTTGGCGAAGGGCTACTACGGCCGCCGCAAAAACGTATGGACCGTTGCTAAAAACGCGGTTGAAAAAGGTCTGCTGTATGCTTACCGCGACCGGAAGGTTAAGAAGCGTGAGTTTCGCGCCCTCTGGATTCAGCGTATCAACGCTGGGGCTCGTGAGCACGGGCTGTCGTACTCGCAGCTCATGGGCGGCCTGAAAAAGGCTGGCATTGACCTGAACCGCAAAGTACTGGCTGATTTGGCCCTGAACCACCCCGAGGCTTTCAAAGGCATCGTAGAGAAAATTAAGTAAGCACCCACCTGTAACAGGTAGTACGCTTACACAACAGAAACGCCTGACCAATTTTGGTCAGGCGTTTCTGTTTATTAGGCATTCATTACTCAAAAAACCAAGTGTACAACAGCCAGAAGAAAGTGAGCAGCCCTACTACGTACCACAGCCAACCGTCGGATTCGCGGGGCGTATTGCCGTTGCCTCGGGAGCGTTGTCTGATAAAGGGCGTGCGCATAGCTAATCAAGAAAAACAGAATCCATGACTGCTTGTGATACGGCTTGGTAAAAGCCCGCGTTGTATCGCCCCGTCGCTTGTGAGCAATAGTGCACCCCAAGGCTTTCTCAAACCTGGCTGGCCCACTTTCCCAACAATACAAAACAGTTTCTGATCAGCAACTCCCGCGCCTGTGGCAGTAGGGTACAGGTCATCGGCGATTTGCGCGTGTCAACCTGCAGTTTTGGCAAGTAGGATAGTTTGCGCAGATTTCGCCACAAAAAAGGGGTAGAAAACGAAAAGGCCTTCCTAGTGCAGGAAGGCCTTTTAACTTGTAGCGGGGACGAGAGTTGAACTCGTGACCTCAGGGTTATGAATCCTGTGCTCTAACCAACTGAGCTACCCCGCCCTGTTTTGGTGGTGCAAATGTAGGAACAAGTTTTATTGTAATGCAAGTGTTGCGCAAAAAAAAACCCATGTATATTGGCTGCTGGGCCGCTTTTCGAGGAAGCTGGCTCGCTAAATTCTTTACACTGTTTTGCTTATGCCCCTGTCTGCCACTCGCCTCAAACACCGATTCACGGTCGAGTATCCCATTAATGCCTCTCCCAAAATCTTGTATCCCTACCTGGCGTCGGCTTCCGGGTTGTCACACTGGTTTTGCCAGGATGTGCGGGTGGAGGAGGGGCGCTACAATTTCATTTGGGATAACCAACCCCATTACGCGGAAATGGCCTCGCACCGCACGAATCGCTCTGCTCGCTTTGTCTTCCTAGATGAACATAGACGACATACCCCCGACGCCAACTACCTGGACTTCCTGATTGATGAGTCGCAGTTGACCCAGGAGGTATACCTACGCATCGTTGACTACTCGGAGGAAACAGACACCGTGGAATTGCAGGAAATGTGGGACAGCCTGATCCAAAAGCTGCGGGAACAGGTAGGCGGGTAGCCGATGTTTGACTTGCTGCCGGGGAGCAGACGCGAAACGAGCCGTATCTTCGTTTCCCGTTTGCTCCCTTTTCTTTTGTCGGGAAGCTGGCTGCGCAAAGCCCAAGCTTCATGTCTGTATGAAAAAACTCGATAAGCTTATCCTGCGAGCCTTCGCCGGGCCTTTCCTGCTCACTTTCGCGGTAGTGCAGTTCATCTTCCTCACCCAGTACATGCTCAAGTATATGGATGATCTGGTGGGCAAGGACCTGGGCTTTGGTGTGATTGCGCAGCTATTGTTCTATTTCGCAGTACTGCTGGCTCCTATTTCCCTACCCCTGGCTGTGCTATTATCCTCCCTGATGACCTTTGGCACGCTCGGGGAACACCACGAGCTGACGGCCATCAAAACGGCGGGCATTTCGCTAACCCGGATTCTGCGGCCGGTTTTACTTTTCAGCCTGTTGCTGGCGGGTGGAGCGTTCTGGTTTAATAATACCATTGTACCCCTGGCTAACCTGGAGGCATATAGCCTGCTCTGGGACGTGCGCCAGCAAAAGCTGGCGCTCGATATCCGCGAGGGAGTGTTTTATAACGGTATTCCGGGCCGCACCATCAAGGTCAATCAGAAGCTGGGCGAGAATGGAGATATTCTCAAAGGTATCATGATTTATGACCATACGCAGAGTTCGGGAAGTATGCGGGTAATTCTTGCTGATTCAGGCCGCATGTTCACCCGGTTTGGCGGGCAGTACCTCGGACTGGAACTGTTCCGGGGACGTATTTATGTAGAACAGCCCGATGCCAGCAACCGGTCCGGCGCTACGTTTACGCGCCAGAACTTCAGCCGCAACCTGATAACCTTCTCCCTGGAGTCGTTTGGGCTGGACCGTACGAAGAAGGAGTTGTTTAAGGATAACAAGATGATGCTGAACCTGCGTCAGCTTAATCTTTATACCGATTCTCTGCAGCAGCGCCTGCAGACGGAGCGCGTACAGCTTATAACCCAGCTAAGTCCCTACTACACGTACCTGCGGTTTGATACCACCGGGCAGGCCGCCTTGCAACGAGTTACCAGTTGGCAGGTGCCCGTTACCCGTTTGCAGCCCGTTACTATGTCGGTGGCGCAGCAGGCCGCCAACCGGGCCCGCAACGTGCGCTCCTTCCTGGGTACCTCCGCCGAGCGACTCACCAACTTCACAAAGGAAACCGCCAATTACCAGATTGAGAGCTTTCGCAAGTACACGCAGTCGGCGGCTATTCTGCTCATGTTCCTGATCGGGGCTCCCTTAGGGGCCATTATTAAGAAAGGGGGCCTGGGCGTGCCTATTCTCGTTTCCATTGTCTTCTTTATCGTGTACTATGTAGTATCCATCATGGGAGAAAAATATGGGCGCGAGATGGTGATGCCCGTTGGCATAGGCATGTGGATGGCTGCTACCGTCCTGCTTCCCATCGGCCTTTTCTTTCTCTACCAAGCCCGCCACGACTCTGGTCTGCTCGATGTCAACTGGGCGCAGCTTTTTCCCTCTTGGCTCCGCTGGCCGCTGCGAGGCTATAAAAAAGCAGCTTAAAGAGAAGGCAGGTGCTGCGTTGCTGGGAAGAAAGGAATATTTCAATGGGGGTTTCGCATTAAACCGTTACCTTTGCGGCCACCCCGAAGTGCGGGGTGAATTTCTTTTCATTTTTTAATCCAAGACGGGGAAACCTATCTGCCGATGCAACTCACTACTGAAGCAAAACAGGCTATTTTCGAAAAAAACAGCCTGCAGAAGTCCTCTAACGACACCGGTTCGGCCGAGTCGCAGATTGCGCTGTTCACGCACCGCATCTCTCACCTGACCGAGCACCTGAAGGTGAACAAGAAGGACTACTCGACCCGTCTGGGTCTGCTCAAGCTCGTTGGTAAGCGCCGTCGGATGCTGGACTACCTCCAGCACCGCGACATCAACCGCTACCGCGCCATCATCAAGGAACTGGGTATTCGTAAGTAAGCCCACGCTCCGGAGCAGGGAGCCTTTCCGCTGGGGGAGGTTCCCTGCTCTTTTTTTGTCTGAAGCCGGCCGCATTATTCTGCCGGTTTCGTTGTTTACTCCCCCGAAGAATCATTCCCCAGAGCAAAGCGGGGCCACTGGCGGCCCCGTTTTTACGGCTGCTCGCCCGCTGCACGCTTTCTAAAAAAGCAACCCCAGAAGATGCCCAATTACAACGCGGTTACCAAACACATTACCCTGCCCGATGGCCGGCAGATTTCCATCGAAACCGGTAAGCTGGCCAAGTTCGCCGATGGCGCGGTGGTCGTTCGCCTCGGCGACGCTATGCTGCTGGCCACGGTGGTGTCGCAACCCAGCGCCCGCGGCGACGTGGACTTTCTGCCCCTGTCGGTAGATTACCAGGAAAAATTCGGCGGTGCCGGCAAAATCCCCGGTTCTTTCCAGCGCCGCGAAGGTCGCCTCTCCGACTACGAAGTGCTCGTCTCGCGCCTCGTGGACCGTATTCTGCGCCCGATGTTCCCGAAGGACTATCACTACGAGGTGCAGGTAATGATTTCACTGATTTCCGCCGACAAAGACGTGCAGCCCGATGCGCTGGCCGCGCTGGCTGCCTCGGCTGCCCTGTCGGTTTCTGATATTCCGTTTGCCGGCCCGATTTCTGAAGTGCGGGTAGCCCGCATCGACGGTAAGCTGCAGATCAACCCCAAAACCGCCGACATTGAGCGCGCCGACATCGACCTCATCGTGGGCGCCACGGCCGACTCGGTGGCCATGGTGGAAGGCGAGATGGACGAAGTGAGCGAAGAGGAAATGGTGGAAGCCATTGCCTTCGCCCACGAAGCCATCAAAGAGCAGGTGCGCGTGCAGCTGGAGCTGGCCGCCGCCGTGGAGAAGTCGCACGTAAAGCGCGACTACCCCAAGTACGAAGAAAACGACGAGCTGAAGCAGCGCATCACGGAGGCAGTTTACCAGAAGGCTTACGCCGTAGCCCAGTCGGGCAACACCAGCAAGTCAGGCCGCAAGGAAGGCTTCGGCGCTATTAAGAAGGCGCTGGTAGAAGAGCTGCAGGCCGAGAATCCCGAGCTGGACATGAAGATGTTTGGCCGCTACTACGGCTCGGCTGAGAAGAAAGCCATCCGCGACATGATGATCAAGGAGCGCACCCGCCTCGATGGTCGTCAGCTGACGGAAATCCGTCCCATCTGGTCGGAGGTAAACTATCTGCCCGGTGCCCACGGCTCGGCCCTGTTCACCCGCGGCGAAACCCAGTCGCTGACTTCAGTAGCGTTGGGTACCAAGCTCGACGAGCAGATTGTGGACTCGGCCATGGTGTCGGGCTACAACAAGTTCATGCTACACTACAACTTCCCGGCCTTCTCGACCGGCGAAGTGAAGCCTAACCGCGGCCCCGGCCGCCGGGAGGTGGGCCACGGCAACCTGGCCATGCGCTCCATCAAGAAAGTGCTGCCCTCAGAGGACGAAAACCCCTATACCATTCGGGTAGTATCGGATATTCTGGAATCGAATGGCTCGTCGTCGATGGCGACGGTGTGCGCTTCGTCGATGGCCCTGATGGACGCCGGCATTAAGCTGCGCGCCGCTGTATCGGGCATTGCCATGGGCCTCGTGCAGGACAAGGAAACCGGCGAGTACGCTGTGCTGTCGGACATCTTGGGCGACGAAGACCACCTCGGCGACATGGACTTTAAGGTGACTGGCACCGAGAAGGGCATTGTGGCTTGCCAGATGGACATCAAAATCCAGGGCCTGAGCAACGAAATCCTGACCAAGGCCCTGCACCAGGCCCGCGAAGGCCGTCTGCACATCCTGGGTGAAATGGCCAAGACCATTGCTACCCCCGCCGCTGAGCTGAAGCCTCACACGCCCCGCTCGCACAAGATGCTCATCGACAAAGAGTTTATTGGTGCGGTAATCGGGCCGGGTGGCAAGGTGATTCAGCAGATCCAGAAGGATACCAACGCTACGGTTATCATCGAGGAGAAGGACGAGAAAGGCCACGTAAGCATCTTCGCTTCCAACCAAGAAGACATGGAAGCTGCCATTGGCCGGATTCGCGCCATTGCCGCCGTGCCGGAAGTTGGCGAAACCTACAAAGGCAAGGTTCGCTCGATCCAGCCCTACGGTGCTTTCGTGGAAATCATGCCGGGCAAAGATGGCCTGTTGCACATTTCGGAGGTAGCGCACGAGCGTCTGGCTTCGCTGGAAGGCGTACTGGAAGTAGGGCAGGAAATTGACGTGAAACTGCTCGATATCGACAAGAAAACGGGCAAATACCGCCTCTCGCGCAAGGTGCTTCTGCCCAAGCCGGAGCGTGCTGCTGACGCGAACGGCGCCGCGTAACTAGAACTCCCCGAACTTTCGCGGGTACCGGCGTGTTGGACACAATTAATGCCGGTACCCGCATTGGGGTATCTTCCGTACATCGGATTTGACAACGACGTTTACAAGCATCCCTAACTCAATTCTCACGCGCCCGCAATGAGACAGCTAAAAATCAGCAAGCAGATCACCAACCGCGAAAGCCAGTCGCTGGATAAGTACCTCCAGGAGATTGGCAAGGTGGATCTGCTGACCCCCGACGAGGAGGTGACGCTGGCGCAACGCATCAAGGAAGGTGACCAGCAAGCGCTGGAAAAACTGACCAAAGCCAACCTGCGCTTCGTGGTGTCGGTGGCTAAGCAATACCAAAACCAGGGTTTGTCGTTGGGCGACCTGATCAACGAGGGCAACCTCGGCCTGATCAAAGCCGCTAAGCGCTTCGACGAAACCCGTGGCTTTAAATTCATTTCCTACGCCGTATGGTGGATTCGCCAGTCCATTCTGCAGGCCCTGGCCGAACAGTCGCGCATTGTGCGCTTGCCCCTGAACCGGGTGGGCTCGCTCAATAAAATCTCTAAGTCTTTCTCCGAGCTGGAGCAGAAATTCGAGCGGGAGCCTTCGCCCGAAGAAATTGCCGAAGTGCTAGAGCTGACGACCTCGGAGGTAGTAGATACCCTGAAAATCTCGGGCCGCCACGTGTCCGTAGACGCTCCGTTTGTGCAGGGGGAAGAAAACCGTCTGCTCGACGTGCTCGAAAATGAGGACGAGGAGTCGCCGGATACGGGGCTGATGAACGACTCGCTCCGCAAGGAAGTGCAGCGTGCCCTGAGCACGCTCACCAAGCGCGAAGCCGACGTTATTACCCTCTATTTCGGCCTGAATGGAGAACATTCGCTCACCCTGGAAGAAATCGGGGAGAAGTTCAACCTGACCCGCGAGCGGGTACGCCAGATCAAGGAAAAAGCCATCCGTCGTCTGCGTCATACCTCGCGCAGCAAAGCCCTGAAGCCCTACCTGGGGTAAACTTTTTACCCCTACAGCACAAAACCCCGACCTCGCGTTGGGGTTTTTTGTTGTACTGCAGAGGTCGGGGCCCCGCCTGCTTTACGCAGGTAGGGAGTCCTGCTTACCTTTGCCCCCTGATTCCCTTAACCCTTCACGGCGCAGGCTGATGCTTGCGTTACCTCTTAGTATGTCTACTACCTCTTCCGAACACCTCAAGTGTTTGATTATTGGCTCCGGCCCAGCGGGCTATACGGCAGCTATTTATGCTTCTCGCGCGGGCCTGAAACCCGTGATGTACCAGGGGCTGCAGCCCGGTGGTCAGCTCACCATCACCAACGACGTGGAGAACTTCCCGGGCTACCCCGACGGCATCATGGGTCCGGAGATGATGGAGGATTTGAAAAAGCAGGCGGCCCGCTTCGGCACTGATATCCGCTACGGTATTGCCACGGCGGTGGACTTCTCGGGCCACCCGCACCGCGTCACGATTGACGAAACGCTGGAACTGACCGCCGATACGGTCATTATTGCTACGGGAGCGTCGGCTAAGTGGCTGGGGCTGCCCTCGGAGCAGCGCCTGAACGGCTCGGGCGTGTCGGCCTGCGCCGTGTGCGACGGGTTTTTCTACCGGGGCAAGGAGGTAGCCATTGTGGGCGCCGGCGACACGGCCGCCGAGGAGGCGACCTACCTGGCCAACCTGTGCTCCAAGGTGTACATGATTGTGCGGAAAGGGGAGATGCGCGCCTCCAAGATCATGCAGAAGCGCGTGCTCGACAACCCCAAGATTGAAGTGCTGTGGAACTCGGTGACCGATGAAATTCTGGGCGAGCACGCCGTGGAGGGCGCCCGCATCAAGAACGTGCTCGACGGCACCACCCGCGACATTGCCATTGAGGGCTTCTTCGTGGCTATTGGGCACGAGCCCAACTCCAAAATCTTCCAGCCCTACCTCCACCACGACGAGCAGGGCTACCTGAAAACCATTCCGGGAACGGCCAAAACCAATGTGGACGGGGTGTTTGCCTGCGGCGACGTGCAGGACTTTACCTACCGTCAGGCCGTGACGGCCGCCGGCTCGGGCTGCATGGCCGCCCTGGACGCCGAGCGCTACCTCGCTGCCCTCGGCGACCACTAAGTAAGGTGGTGATATAGTGAAATGGTGAGTTTCATCGTTCTGTCGACGCCAACGGCGCTACCGGGCCGGAAACCTGCCATTTCACTACTCCCCATCTCACTACCTCACCACTTCACTAATTTTCTCTTGCTGCATTTTGTAAAACATTGGCTGCTGCCGCTGCTACTGATCGGGCTGTTTCTTGGCTTGCCCGGCCAGCTGCAGGCCCAGCGGCGCAAAGTACCCGAGCCCAAGGCGAAAGCCGGCTCGGCGGGCAAGCGGAAAGACTTCTTCCGCATCAAATCCCCCACTATCCGCTACGTGCGGCCCGATACGACTATCCTCATTGAAACGGAGGAGTTGCCCGACGAGGGTTCCGACGCGGCCAAATCCATCTTCTTCAACCCGGCCAAAAAGCTGTCCATTGTCAGCGAGGATACTTCCACGCTCAACGAAGGCGAGCAGCACATTGTGGAGGTAAAAGAGGAAGTGCAAATTGACTCCAGCTGGATTCAGGTGGCTGGCTACTACGCCATCTGGGACACGCACAATATCAACCCCTACCGGGTAGATGGGCGCCGCATCAAGGACACGCTCAACCTCAAGCTCACGGAGCCGGAAAAGCAGCGCTACGCCAAGATGCCTCTCGGCCGCACGCCCCTTACCTCCGACTTTGGCTTCCGCGGGTACCGCTGGCACTACGGCGTGGACCTGGACCTGGAAACCGGCGACTCGGTAAAGGCGGCTTTTGATGGGGTGGTACGGATTGTGAAGTGGGACGGCTCGGGCTACGGCAACTACGCCATGGTGCGCCACTACAACGGCATTGAGACGCTCTACGGCCACATGCAGAAGACCCTGGTGACGCCGGGCACCTTCGTGAAGGCCGGGCAGCTCATTGGCTGGGGCGGCAGCACGGGGCGTAGCAGCGGCTCCCACCTGCACTTCGAGGTGCGCTACGAGGGCAACCCCATCGACCCGGAGCGCATGTACGACTTCCCCGACTACCGCCTCATCAAGGATAACTTCCAGATTACCTCGGCCCTGTTTGCCTACTACAGCAAATCGTTGAAATACCGAGGTGGGAGTGTGCCAGGAGCGGGCAGTGGAAGCGGCGGCAGCGCCAAACCCACGGCGGCCCGGCGGGTGATAACCCACAAAATCCGGAGCGGCGATACGCTGTCGGAAATTGCGGATAAGTACGGGGTTTCCCAGGCCCAGCTGCGGCGCCTGAACGGTAACGTGGGCGTACTACGTCCCGGCCGGACCCTGCGCATTAAGTAGGCTGTCTGGTGGGTTATAGAAACAAAAAGCCCTGCTGAGGTCCACCTTCAGCGGGGCTTTTTTGCGCCAGTAGCGCGAAGCGGGAGCTTCGCGCTACTGATCACTACACCAGCTTGGGGTGCAGCATGGGGAAGTTGCGCTGGTGCCAGTAGGGGTAGATGGGCGGGGTGTCGCTGGCGGCATCCAGCCGGGCAACCTGCTCGGGCGTGAGATTCCAGCCTACAGAAGCCAAGTTCTGACGCAGCTGCTCTTCGTTCCGGGCCCCGATGACAAGGTTCACTACGGTTGGGCGCTGCAGAAGCCAGTTCAGGGCTACCTGGGCCACTGTTTTGCCGGTTTCCGCGGCTACCTCATCCAGAGCATCAATGATGGTGAACAGCCGCTCGTCGGGCACTTGGGGGCCCTGGCCGCCGCCCTGGGCCAGGCGGCTGCTTTCGGGAACGGGCTGGCCGCGCCGGATTTTGCCGCTCAGCAGACCCGCCGACAAGGGGCTCCAGACGATGGTGCCTACCCCTTGGTCGAGGCCGAGGGGTAGGAGCTCCCATTCAAACTCCCGGTTGGCCAGAGAGTAGTACGCCTGGTGCCCCACGTAGCGGGCCCAGCCGTAGCGCTCCGATACCGACAGGGACTTCATCAGGTGCCAGCCCGAAAAGTTGGAGCAGGCAATGTAGCGCACCTTGCCGCTGTGCACCAGGTCGTCGAGGGCGCGCAGGGTTTCCTCCACCGGCGTATGGGCATCGAAGCCGTGCATGTGGTAAAGGTCGATGTGGTCGGTGCCGAGGCGGCGCAGGCTGTCCTCGCAGGCCCGCACCAGGCTCTGGCGCGAGGAGCCGTAGCCGTTCGGGTCCTCGCCCATGGGGAAGGTAGCCTTGGTAGAAATCAGTACCTCGCTGCGCCGCCCTTCCAGGGCCTTGCCCAGGATTGCTTCCGACAGGCCCTGGGAGTACACGTTGGCCGTGTCGAAGAGGGTAACGCCCGCTTCCAGGCAGATGTCGATCAGGCGCCGGGCCTCCTCGACCTGGGTGCTGCCCCAGGCTTTGAAAAACTCATTGCCGCCGCCAAACGTGGCCGTGCCGAAACTCAGCACCGGGATGCGCAGGCCGGAGCGGCCCAGCTGTCTGTATTCCATGGGAGAGGGGGTAGGGACGCGCATGCGCCGCTGGTGGGAACCGACGGATGGCTTCGCGCCGGTTGGAAATCGGGTTGAATAACCTCCGGATGCCTTCTTGGGTTTTCAGCTGCCTGGGGTCTGGGCGCCTGCTACCCCCTGAAAGAGCTGTAACCTCTTACTTTTGCTGCCGCCCCTGCCAGCGCCCTGGCAGCTATGCTCCGCCGCCGGAACCTGGCCGCTCCCCTCTGCAATTTCTCTCCTGACCGCATGAAACTTGATATCCTGGCCATTGGCTCCCACCCCGACGACGTAGAAATGTCCTGCTCCGGCACGCTGCTGGCCGCCGCCGCCGCCGGTAAGAAAATTGGTATTGTAGACCTGACCCGGGGCGAGCTGGGCACCCGCGGTACGCCCGCTACCCGCGCCCAGGAAGCCGAGGCCGCCAGCCGCATTCTGGGCCTGAGCGCCCGCGAAAACCTGGGGTTGCCCGACGGTTTCTTCCGCAACGACCGGGAGCACCAGCTGCCCGTTATTGCGGCCCTGCGCCGCTACCAGCCCGACATCGTGCTCTGCAATGCCATCCACGACCGGCACCCCGACCACGGCCGCGGCTCCCAGCTGGTGTCGGAGTCGTGCTTTCTTTCGGGCTTGCGCATGATTGAAACCCTCGGCGACGACGGGCAGCCCCAGCAGCCCTGGCGCCCCCGCCTCGTGTTCCACTACATCCAGGACCGCCAGATTCCGGCCGATTTCGTGGTGGATATTTCGGCTCACTGGCCCAAGAAGTGGGAAAGCATTCAGGCCTACCGCACCCAGTTCCACGACCCCACCAGCACCGAGCCCACAACCTACCTTTCCACGCCGGTGTTCAGCCACTTCATGGAAGCCCGCGCCCGCGAGTTCGGCCATCTGATTGGGGTAGAGTTCGGGGAGGGCTTCACCCGGGAGCGGCCCCTAGGCGTGCGGGAGGTGACGGAGCTGATTTAGAAACCAGCGAAAAAACAGGAGCCATTCTACCAGCTTGGCTCCTGTTTTTTCTTATATCAAGTCCTTTGAAAAGTCTGATTATTATGCTTAAAGCGAGCTATGCGCTATTAAATGATTTGTTTTGCGTGCGGTCAAAAGTCTGATCTATCATTCTATTCGTGCGGCACTCGGAGAAGCTATCTGCTACTTGGTGCCAGGTTTCTTTCGCGGTAAGGCTAGGGTAGCCCGGCCGCTGCCTGGAACCTGCTACTCTTTCTCTGTAGTATGAGCACTGTAAAAGCCTCTTTGCCCCTAAGCCTAAAGCTGAGTTTTAGCGCCTTCCTGGCCGTAATGGTGCCGGTGTACTGGGTGAACTACGGCCCCACCAATTTCCTGTACTTCTGCGACGTGGCGCTGCTGCTGTGCTTGCTCAGCATATGGACCGAGCGCCGCCTGCCGGCTTCCATGGCCGCCGTGGGCATTCTGCTGCCCCAAGTGCTGTGGTGCGCCGACTTTCTGGGCGAGCTGTTCGGCTTTCATCTGGTGGGCCTGACGGCCTACATGTTCGACCCGAACCGGTCTTTCTTCCTGCGCGGGCTTTCCTTCTTTCACGGCTGGCTGCCCTTCCTGATCCTGTTTCTGGTGAAGCGCCTGGGGTATGACCGCCGTGCCCTACCGGCCTGGACGCTGCTGGCCTGGGGCTTGTGCCTGGTGGCTTACTTCTTCCTGCCACCGGCCGGGACTGTGCTGCCTGATCCTAAGATTCCTGTCAACATCAACTACGTGTTCGGCTTCGACGACGCGCATCCGCAAACCTGGCTGCCGGCTCCCCTTTATCTGATAGGCTGGCTTTTGACCCTGCTGGTGGTCGTGTATCTGCCTACCCACTGGGCTCTGCGCCGCTGGCTGGTTCCGAAACAAACAGCTTCTGCCAAGGCTGAGCTAGCAGCCTATTTAAGCAAGTTGTCCTATAAGCGCGCTTAGGATTCGGTAGTTTTTCTTCGGGCACTATATCTTGTTATGAAAATTGTGGTTCTTACCCAGGTTGTTCTTATGTCAATCCTCAACTGTCTATTGATGCTACTTCCCAGCTAAATACAACCAGCCCGCGAAGTGGTGTTGGTTACGCCTAGAGATGCTCCAGCATTGATCAGTGTCTTAAATCAGGCCCGGCTATCGGGAAGGATAGGATACATGGGGGCTGTACATGAGCAACTGATAATAGTTCTTGGCCTATCGGATGAGGAGTTTGCCCTTTTTCACTGGCCCACTAAATAAGCAATACTACACAAGTAACCCTGATATGAAAATTTTAGTTAAATGCTTATTAATATTCAATTTCACTCTTGCTGTATTTTCCTGTACATCAAATTTATTTATAAAGAAAAGTACATCAAGCATTGATCTTTATGTGATGCCTATAAGCGGATTTACCAGGTTCAATATTGATAGTACTAATATTAAAAATGTTTGTGCTGTTAGCAAAACGATAGATAATAGTAAATTATTATCGAATATTGAAAAATGGATGAACGACACTAAGATGAGCAGTATAGACAGTTTTAGTTATGATAATATAAGGTCTATGATTGTTTTTAACCGCGAAAAAAATGTATCAACATCAATGCAAGTGGATGTAAGCGGTAAAGTTTTATGGGGGAGTAAAGTTTATATTCTTGACAAAAAAGGATTGTACTTAATCTTAGAACCGCTGTCCAAGGAACAAAGAAATAATATTCTTAAAAAAATGCCCATGCATCAGTGGTAATAAGCTTAGTTCAAAGTATAGTATTATTTAATTGGTGGACTAGCCAGAACCATAAATGCAAAGTAAAATGCCCGGCCATTAGGCCGGGCATTTTACTTTATCGGGATTGATAAGTTTTACCGCACGCCCAACCGGTTCCGCTTCCAGGCTGAGCCGGTAGTTGTAGCCGGCGCATCCGAAGCGGCTGCCGGGGCTTTCTTTTCGGTCAGGAGCATGGCCGTGAGCACGGCGGCGAGCTGGGCGGTGGCTTCGTCCGGGGCGGCGGGCTTCAGCGACTCGGGGGTGAAGTGGTCTTTGATAAAGTTGGTGTCGAAGTTGCCGCTCACGAAGGCGGGGTGCTGCAGCACGTAGCGGCCAAAGCCCAGAGTGGTTTCAATGCCGGTAATCTGGTACTCGTCGATGGCGCGCAGCATCCGCTCGATGGCCTCCTGGCGGGTAGCCCCGAAGGTGACGAGCTTGGCAATCATGGGGTCGTAATAAATCGGAATGTCCATGCCCTGCTCAAAGCCATCATCTACCCGCACGCCGGGGCCCTGGGGGCGCACGTAGGTCGTCAGCGTTCCAATGTCGGGCAGGAAGTTGTTCTGCGGGTCTTCGGCGTACACGCGCAGCTCCAGGGCGTGGCCCTGAATCTGGAGGTCTTCCTGGCGGAAGGCGAGGGGCTGGCCCTGGGCCACCTTGATCTGCTCCTTTACCAGGTCAAGGCCCGTGATTTGCTCCGTCACGGGGTGCTCTACCTGCAGGCGGGTGTTCATCTCCAGGAAGTAAAAGTTGCGCTGGTCATCGAGCAGGAACTCCACGGTGCCGGCTCCGGTGTAGTTGCAGGCCCGGGCTACGTCCACGGCACAGCGGCCCATTTCGGCGCGCAGCTCCGGCGTAAGCACCGAGGAAGGCGCTTCCTCAATTACTTTCTGGTGGCGGCGCTGAATGGAGCACTCCCGCTCAAACAGGTGCACGATGTTGCCGTGCTCATCGCCCAGCACCTGAATTTCGATGTGACGCGGGCCGGTCACGAACTTCTCAATAAACACGGCCCCGTCGCCGAAAGCCGACACGGCCTCATTAATAGCCAACTGCATCTGCTCCTCAAACTCCTCTACGTTGTACACGAGGCGCATGCCCTTGCCGCCGCCGCCGGCCGAGGCCTTAATCAGAATGGGAAAGCCCACCTGCTGGGCAATCTGCTTGGCTTCCTGCACATCCGAAATGGCTTCGGCCGTACCGGGCACCAGCGGAATATTGTAGGCCTGCACGGCCTGCTTGGCCGAAAGCTTGTCGCCCATGATGTCCATGGCTTCGGCTGAGGGGCCCACGAAAATCAGCCCGGCTTCCTTCACCATGCGGGCAAACTCGGCGTTTTCCGAGAGGAAGCCGTAGCCGGGGTGAATGGCATCGACGCCCAGTTGGCGACACACTTCCAGAATCTTGTCGCCGCGCAGGTAGCTGTCCTTGGAGGCCGGCGGGCCCACGCATACGGCCTCATCGGCGTAGCGGACGTGCAGGGCGTTGCGGTCGGCTTCGGAATAAATAGCCACGGTTTGCAGGCCCATTTCCTTGGCCGAGCGCAGCACGCGCAACGCAATTTCGCCCCGGTTGGCAACGAGCAGCTTGGTGATTTTCTTCATGGGAGAGGGTAGGCGGGTGGGAGAGGAGGTTGTAGGGCTTTTAGTGTAAGAACGTCATGCTGAGCTTGCCGAAGCACCTCGCGTGCTCATGTCAAGGGCAACCTTGCTAAAGTGGTAAAGATGCTTCGGTAAGCTCAACAGGAGCGTTATTACCACAACGTCAGCACGCGAGATTCCTCGGCTTCGCTCGGAATGACGGGCTAACGAGACTGACCAATGACATTCAGCACCCAAAGAAACGCCATTCCGGGCGCACCAGAAAACGCCGGCGGGCATTTTCCTGAAGGTTGGATGCCGCCCGAAAGCGGCTACCTTTGCGGATTGCCATAACTTTGTACATTACTCGGGCGTTAGGTCCTTGGGCACAACCGCTCGTTTTCGTTTCACATTCAACCCGTTCCCTCGTGGATCTATTTGAGAAGATTGCCGCCAACCGCGGCCCGCTGGGTAGCCATTCACATTACGCACACGGCTATTTTACCTTCCCCAAGCTGGAAGGTGAGATTAAGCCGCGCATGATTTTCCGCGGTAAAGAGGTTCTCACCTGGAGCCTGAATAACTATTTAGGCCTGGCTAACCACCCTGAAGTACGTAAAGCCGACGCCGAGGCGGCCGCGGAATACGGCATGGCCCTGCCCATGGGCGCGCGCATGATGTCGGGCAACTCCAATCTGCACGAGCAGCTGGAAAATGAGCTGGCTGAGTTCGTGATGAAGCCGGACTGCATGCTGCTCAACTTCGGCTACCAGGGCGTGGTGTCCATTATTGATGCCATGGTCGGCCGCCACGACGTGATTGTGTACGATGCCGAGTCGCACGCCTGCATTATTGATGGGGTGCGCCTGCACGCGGGCAAGCGCTTTGTGTACGTGCACAACGATATGGCCAGCCTGGAGAAGCAGCTGGAGCGCGCCCAACGCATCATCGACGAAACCGGCGGCGGCATCTTGGTAATTACTGAGGGCGTGTTCGGCATGTCGGGCAACCAAGGCGACCTGCGCGGGGTAGTAGCCCTGAAGGAGAAGTACCAGTTCCGCCTGTTCGTGGACGACGCGCACGGCTTCGGCACCATGGGCGCTACCGGCGCCGGAACGGGCGAAGAACAGGGCGTGCAGGACGGCATCGACCTTTATTTTTCGACGTTCGCCAAGAGCATGGCCAGCATCGGCGCTTTCGTGGCCGGCCCGGAAAACGTAATTGAATATTTGCGCTACAACATGCGCAGCCAGATTTTTGCCAAAAGCCTGCCCATGCCGCTGGTAGTGGGCGCTTTGAAGCGCTTGGAGCTGCTGCGCACCCGCCCCGAGCTGAAGGAAAACCTCTGGACCATTGTGCGGGCCCTGCAGAGCGGTCTGCGCGAAAAAGGCTTCAATATTGGCACCACTACCTCGCCCGTAACGCCGGTGCTGCTGGAAGGCCAAATCCCCGATGCAACGCAGGTAACCTTCGATCTGCGTGAGAATCACGGCATTTTCTGCTCTATCGTGGTGTATCCGGTGGTGCCGAAGGGCGTGATTATGCTCCGCATCATCCCCACGGCCGTGCATACCCTCGACGACGTAGCCATCACCATTAAGGCCTTTGAGGCCGTGCAGGAGAAGCTCCGCAACGGGCTATACTCCAAGGCCGAGGTGCCTGCCGGCCTGCAGGGCTAACCGGAGCTTCGCTAAGTGCAAAAGCCGACTTCTACATGGGAGTCGGCTTTTTGTTTTAGTATTATTTAAAGAATGTGCTACTGGGTGGGTAACCTATTGTTGAGTTGTTTACGTATAAAAAGTGCCTTAGCAGGCTTGAAAACGGGTTTGAGAAAAAAACTTGGCAACTTGCTTGTATTTGAAATCCCTGTATATTAGAGCCGGTTAAACACATTTTTCCACACCAAACAACCCCTCCCAAATGAGCAATTTTAGCCAACTGAAAGACCTCGTGATGTCGCTGGAAGCTGACTTCGAGAAGTTCTATGACAAGGGCAACTCGGCCGCTGGCACCCGCGTGCGCAAGGGCATGCAGGAGCTGAAGAACATGGCCCAGACCATCCGCACCGAGGTGCAGAACAAAAAGAACGAAGGTGGCGAAGCCGCTCCGGCTAAAGCTGCTCCGGCTAAGAAAGCTGCCGCTCCGGCCGCTAAGAAAGCCGCTCCCGCTAAAAAGAAGTAGTTCGGCACCGCAGCTTCTGCGGTGGTAATAGCTTCCTGTGAGGCCTCACCAGCTACTGGTGGGGCCTTTCTGTTGGCCGCGGGGTAGGAGGCCCCCGCTCGGGCCGAACGCTGCTGTCGTCCGGTCAGTTAACATCCGCACCATTCGCACCGCCGGAACAAGTTCCGCCTACCCCCTAAAGTGGGCCCAACCCTTCAGGTATCAGCGCGAGGCCAGCGGATGAGGGCCTGTGGCGGCGGACCGGGGCATTCTGGCTATTCCGGAAAAGTAAACCCCTGCTGCCACAAAGGGCAACAGGGGTTTGACTTCGCGCGGCGTTTGGTGGGCTTACACTACTTTGATCAGGTAGTAGTTTTTCTTGCCCTTCTGAGCCACGATGTACTGGCCCAGTAACAGGGGCACTTCGGTGGCCTGTTGCTCCGGAGTGGCTTTGGTGCGGTTCACGCTCACGCCACCGCCCTGAATCATTTTGCGGGCCTCGCCTTTCGATGGGAAGATAGCGCCATTAGTAGCTTCGCTAAGCAGCCCGATAACGTTCTGCTCAAGCAGCGAGGCGCGCGATACTTCCAGGCGGGGCACGCCGGCAAACACGTCGAGCAGCGTTGCTTCATCCAAGGTAGCCAGGTCGCCGCCCCCGAAAAGCACCTGCGAGGCCGATAAGGCCGCTTCGTAGGCCGCCTGGCCGTGCACCCGGATGGTGACGTCCTGGGCCAGGGCTTTCTGCAGGGTACGCAAGTGCGGCGCCTGGGCGTGCTCGGCTTCCAGGGCTTCGATTTCGGCCTGGGGTAGGAGCGTGAACACCCGGATCAGGCGGGGCACGTCGGCGTCGGCGGCACCCAGGAAGAACTGGTAGAACTGGTAGGGGCTCGTCATGGAGCCATCCAGCCACACGGTGCCGGTTTCGCTCTTGCCGTACTTGGTACCATCGGCCTTGGTGATGAGCTGGCCGGTGAGGGCGTAGGCTTTGCCCTCGCCGCCCGACATGCGCCGGATCAGCTCGGTGCCGGTGGTGATGTTGCCCCACTGGTCGGAAGCGCCCATCTGCAGAGTGGTGCCCAGCTCTTTGTAGAGGTGGTAGAAGTCGTAGCCCTGCAGCAGCTGGTAGCTGAACTCGGTGTAGCTGATGCCCTCGGCGCCCGACTCTTCGTTGCCGCTAATACGGCGCTTCACCGAGTCTTTGGCCATCATGTAGTTAACGGTGAGGTGCTTGCCTACCTCGCGCAGGAACTGCAGGAAGCCAAACTCCTTGAACCAGTCGTAGTTGTTCACCACGCGGGCACCGGTAGGCGAGTCGTCGAACACCAGAAACTTCTCCAGCTGCGCCCGAATGCCGGCCTGGTTGCGGCGCAGAGCCTCTTCATCGAGCAGGTTGCGCTCCGCCGACTTACCCGAGGGGTCGCCAATCATACCGGTGGCGCCGCCTACCAGGGCCAGGGGGCGGTGGCCGGCGCGCTGCAGGTGCACCAGCAGCATAATGGTAGCCAGGTTGCCGATGTGCAGGGAGGGTGCCGTAGGGTCGAAGCCGATGTAGCCGGTGATGGGCGCGTTCTGGCGTAAGTGCTCGTCGGTACCGGGCATCATGTCGTGAAACATGCCCCGCCAGCGCAGTTCTTCTATTAAATCCAAGGGGTCAATTAAGAATGAAGAATGAAGAATGAAGAATGAAGAATTGAGTTAGGCGGCTGGACAGTGGGAAACCTGCCGTGTTACGGAAACAACACCTACGCAATTCTCGGGAAGCAGTCCGCAAAGGTAAGAGGCAGGCCGTACCTTTGACAGGGAAGATTAGGTGACCAACAACCCACCAATTCTTCATTCTTAATTTTTAATTCTTCATTGAATTGACCCTCACCGCCGACGAGATTCTGAAGCAGCTCCAGCAGCGGCAGTTTGCGCCCGTGTACTTTCTGCAAGGGGAGGAGCCGTACTATATTGATCTGGTAGCCGATCTGCTGGAAAAAACCGTGCTGCAGGAGCACGAAAAAGGCTTTAACCAGGTGGTGCTCTACGGCAAGGATACCGACGTGGCCGGCATCCTCAGCCAGGCTAAGCGCTTCCCCATGATGGCCGAGCGCTCCGTCGTCATCGTGAAGGAAGCCCAAGCCGTGGCCGATCTGGAAGCGGAGAAGTCGTGGCCGTTTCTGGAGGCCTACCTCAAGAACCCATTGCAGAGCACGGTGCTGGTGCTGTGCTACAAGCACAAAACCCTGGATGCCCGCAAGAAGCTGGGCAAGCTGCTCTCGGGCGACAAAAACAACCCGGCTCCGGCCGGCACGGTGCTGCTCACCAGCAAAAAGCTCTACGACAACCAGGTGGCGCCCTGGCTCACCAACTACGTGCGCTCAAAGGGCCAGCAGATTACGCCCCAGGCTACCAACATGCTGGCCGAATACATCGGGGCGGAACTGGGCAGGCTCACGAACGAGGTCGATAAGATGCTTATCAACCTGCTGCCGGGCCACAGTATTGATGAGGACCTGGTGCAGCGCATGGTGGGCATCAGCAAGGAGTACAACATCTTCGAGCTGCAGTCGGCGCTTATTCGCCGCGACGTGCTCAAGGCCAACCGCATTCTACTCTATTTCGAGGCCAACCCCAAGAATAACCCGCTCATTCCGAACCTGACGCTGCTGTTCAACTACTTCTCGCGCCTGCTGGCCCTGCACCAGCTGCCCAACCCCACCGAAGCGGACTGGAAGCGCCTGAACCTGGCTAATAGCTACGCCCGCCGCGACTACCAAACCGGCCTGAAGGTCTTCCCCTTCGAGCGTACTCGCGACATCGTCCACCTCATCCGCCGCGCCGACGCCCAAAGTAAAGGCATCGACTCGGGCTCCATGACCGATGGTGAAATCCTGCGGGAACTGGTGTGGCTGATTCTGCACCCCGTGCCGCTGCACGCCGTGGTAGGGATGTAGCCGTTTTTATACTATCTGTACTAGCTGTCATCCTGAGCGCAGCGAAGGACCTTCTCACGTTGCATCGGAAGTCGTTTCAACGTGAGAAGGTCCTTCGCTGCGCTCAGGATGACAGATGGCGTGAACCCAAAGAAAAAATTCCGCGTTAATCGGAAAAATTTCCCTACGTTCGACCTGTCAAACCACCACACCTATGGCTGCCACTGCTCATCCTCCGAAAATTACCGCCACCATGCCCGCGGCCCTGCGCAAGAAGTGGGCAGCCTGGGGGCAAGCGGGCCAAGATGCGTTTGCCTTGGTAATGGAAGCGCGCAAAGGGGTGCCGGCCGCCACGGCATTTGAGGTGGCGGAAGCCTTTCAGCTGCAGGCTAACGAGCTGGAGGCCATCTACGAGCTATCCACGAAAACCCTGCGGACGTATTCGCAGGAAAAGAAAACCCTGAGCGCAGCCAGCAGCGAGAAGACCCTGAAGATTATCAGCCTCTATAACCTGGGGCTGGAAGTATTCGGGGAGGCGGCCGCGTTTCTGCGGTGGCTGGATAAGCCCGCCCACGGCCTCGACCAGGAAGTACCCTTGCGGCTGCTGGAAACCAGCGGCGGCATTGACCTGGTGGCCGAGGAACTGACCCGCATTGCCTACGGCGACTTATCCTAGCCCCTCCGGTATGCTGGTATACCGCATCTGCTTGGCCAAATACGCCGATGACCTGTTTGCCTCCGGCTACCGGGCGCGCTGGAATTACAAAGACCAGTTCGTGATTTACACGGCCTCGTCGCGGGCCCTAGCCTGCCTTGAGAACGTAGTGCACCGAAGCGGAGAGGGGCTCAACGACCAGTTCCGGGTGTTGGTGATTGACGTGCCCGACGATCTGATAATTGAGGAAATAGACCTAGCTCAGCTACCCAAAAACTGGGAGAAGGCCAGCCGCTACGCCCTCTGTCAGCCCCTGGGCGCGGCCTGGTACGCGGCACGCCAGTCGGCGGTGCTGCGGGTGCCTTCGTCCATCATTCCGCAGGAGCACAACTACATCCTCAACAGCCGCCACCCCGAGTTCAAGCGTATTCAGATAGTAGGGCGAGAAGAATTCAGCTTTGACGCGCGCATTAAAGCCGTTGATGTAGGGTAGAGGTTATAGAGACGCATATTAGCCTCTTGACGCCAGAACAACCGATACTAGCTGTCATTCCGACGCAGGAGGAATCTGAGTTACTCTCTTGAGTTCGACCCAGATTCCTCGCTTTGCTCGGAATGACAATCTAAACCACGAATAAGACGCGAGCACGCGCCTTGACCACCGAAGCGGGAGCAATGCCCAACACGCCGGAGCAACCTTACAACCACCAGTTCACTTTCCCCGGGCTCACCCTCCCGGACCTGACCAGCGCCATCATTGAGCAGCACCACGGTGCCGAAGTAGCGCCGGAGGGCCGGGCGCTGAACGCGGTGGCCCCTGAGGAGTTAACTATTAATCAGGGGAGGTTTAGCTTGGGCGGAGGGGTAGGCCCTGAGGTGACGGTAGACCAGAATATGGACCTGGTACTGCAATGCACCTGCGCTGCCCCGGCCGGGCACTTGTGTGCGCACGAGGCCCTGGTACTGCTGGCCCTGGTGCAGCGCCGGGAGCTGCGGATCTTCTTTGATGCTCCGTTGCGCCAGAACCGGCTCCGGGCCGTAGCGCGGGACTACGGGCTGGAGCAGCAACCCGACCTCGACGAGCATTTCCAGCTAACCTACGCCGAAGGGCAAACCAGCATTACGCCCCGGCAGCCGGAGCTGCTACCCCTTACGGCCGCCAGTAAGCAGGAGCTGGTGCGCCAACTGCTGCCCGAAAAGCGGCAACTACCCTCGGCCCCGACTGCCGCCACGCGCGCCGTACTGCTCACCCGCCACCGCTACTACGGCCACCTGACGCTGCAACTTATCGAAGCCGAAACCACCGCCGCGGGCAAGCTGAAAAACCCGCTGACTACTCTGAACCCGCTGGATGGGCTCTGGAATATTCAGGACCCCGAGGTGCTCAAGTTTTACACTGGCTTGGCGCGCTTCCAGCATAATTACGAGGAAGAACGGTCGGCGCAGGCGCTGGAGGCGTTGCGGGTGGTAGTGAAAAATCCGTTGGCACTGCCCGTGTATGCCCACCAGGCCGCCCAAGGCGAGAAACCCACGGCCCAGTCGGTAGTGCCGGTGTGGGTGCACCGGGCCCGGTTGGAGCTGCGCCTGCTGGTGACCGAGCAGGGCGAGTTTTACCGGGTGTCGGGCCAGCTCAGCGTGCTGGATCAGCTGCTGGATTTGAAAGACGTAACCATTCGCTACGACTATTTCGTGGCTGTGCACGACAACTTGTACCTGCTTGATGATTTGGACGTGTGGCGGGTGGTGGAGTTTTTCAAAAAGCGCAGCAACACCCTGCTGCTGCACCAGAGCAAGTTTCCGGAATTTCAGCAGGACGTGCTGGCCGGCCTCGAAGACAAGCTTCACATCCACTACACCTATGTGCGGCCTGCCACCTTCCAGCAGCTGACCCTGGGCGGCTACGATGAAGCACCCAAGGCGCTGCTCTACCTTTCCGAGGCAGGCGCGCACGTAGAGGTGCTGCCCGTGATGCGCTACGGCGAGCGTGAAGTGTCGGTGCTTTCGCGCAAGCAACTCCAGGACACCGACGCGCTGAGCCAAGTCTTTGCCGTGACTCGTGACGCGGCGGCCGAAACCCGGCTGCTAAAGGCTCTGCTGCGCCACTACCCCCATTTCGAGGAGCAACTCCACCTCGATGCCCTGTACGTGTCGAAAAAGCAGTTTCTGGACGAGGATTGGTTTCTGGAGGCCTTCGAAGACTGGCGCACCCAGGGCATCACCATTCTGGGCTTCAACCAGCTCAAGGGCAATAACCTCAACCCGCATAAGGCCCGGGTTACGGTGCAGGTGAGCCGGGAAACAAACTGGTTTGACACCAAACTGGGCGTGCGCTTTGGCAAGCAGCACGCCACCTTGCCCCAGCTTTACCAGGCCGTGCGCAACCAGCGCCGCTACGTCACCCTCGACGACGGCACCCGCGGCATCCTACCCCAGGAGTGGCTCGATAAGTTCACCCGCTACTTTGCCGCCGCGGAGGTGGTAGAAGACCAGTTGCGCACGCCCGCCGTCAACTTCGCGGCCGTGGAGGAGCTGTATCAGCCGGAGGAACTGATTGCCGAGGCCCGCGCCCAACTCGCCGACTACCGCGCCGCCCTGGCTGATTTTGGCGGCATCCAAGCCGCGCCCGTGCCCGCCGGGCTGCAGGCTACCCTGCGTGACTACCAGCGCCAAGGCCTGAACTGGCTAAATTTCCTGGACACCTTCAACTTCGGGGGCTGCCTGGCCGATGATATGGGCCTGGGCAAAACCCTGCAGGTATTGGCGTTTCTGCTGCTTCAGCGCGAAAAAGGGGAGCGGTCCGCCAGTTTGGTGGTCGTGCCGACTTCTCTGGTGTTTAACTGGCAGGCCGAGGTAGCGAAGTTCGCGCCCACGCTGCGGGTGCACACCCTGCATGGAGCCAGCCGCACTAAGCACGCCGCCGAGTTTGACGGTTACGATATCGTGCTGACGACCTACGGCACGCTGGTGGCCGACGTGCGGGCCCTGCAGAGCTACCACTTCAACTATGTAATTCTGGACGAGGCCCAGGCCATTAAAAACCCGGATTCCCAGCGCTACAAGGCGGCCCGCCGCCTGCAGGCCCGCAACCGGCTGGTGCTCACGGGCACGCCCCTGGAAAACAACACCTACGACATCTACGGGCTGCTGTCCTTTGCCTGTCCGGGCTTGCTGGGCAGCCGGGCCCACTTCAAGGCCCACTTTGCTACCCGCATTGATAAGTTCAAGGACGACAGCCAGGCCCGCGCCTTGCAGCAGAAAATCCGCCCCTTTGTGCTGCGCCGCACCAAAGCCCAGGTAGCCCCCGAGCTGCCCGACAAAACCGAGATGGTGCTCTACTGCGACATGGGCCCCGAGCAGCGCCGGGTGTACGAGGCCTGCAAGGAAGACTACCGCAACCTGCTGCTGGGCCGCCGCGAAGACGTGCTCGGCAAAGACCACATGCACTTGCTGCAGGGCCTCACGCGCCTCCGGCAAATCTGCAACTCGCCCGCCCTGCTCCCCGACGGGCCCGATTACGGGGCGGCCTCGGCCAAGCTGGAAGTGTTGCTGGAAGAGCTACAGAGCCACGCGCCCCAGCACAAAATTCTTATTTTCTCCCAGTTCGTGGGCATGCTCGACCTGATCCGGCCCATGCTGGAAGCCCACGACATTCCCTACCAGCAGCTCACCGGCCAAACCCGCCACCGCGCCGCGGCCGTGCAGGAGTTCCAGCAAAACGAGCAGGTGCGGGTGTTTCTCATCAGCCTGAAAGCCGGGGGCACCGGCCTCAACCTTACCGAAGCTGATTATGTGTACCTGGTGGACCCCTGGTGGAACCCCGCCGTGGAAAACCAGGCCATCGACCGCGCCTACCGCATCGGGCAAACCAAGAAGGTAGTAGCCGTACGCCTGATTTGTCCGCGCACCGTGGAGGAGAAAATCATGCAGCTCCAGGAAACCAAGCGCGAGCTGGCCCAGGACCTCATCCGCACCGACGCGGCCCTGCTGAAAACCCTCTCGAAGCAGGAATTGCTGGAGTTGTTTGATTAGGCCAGAAGGGTTAGACGCTGGGTCGGGGGTAGGAAAGAACGACCCGGTCCGAAGTAGCTTGCTATTGCCCGAAAATCCGCAGCTTTACACTCCGCCCATTTACTACCCCTGCCTCATGCCCGAAACCCCCACCATGCAAGTGCTCGACATTATTGTTATGTCACCGAAAGAAGTTTTCCTGGTAGGTCGGCTCGAAGGGCCCATGAAGCCCGGCCCATGGGAGTTGCGCCTAAATGAAGAGGTAGTAGCCACCCTGGACATCACCGGCGAGGCCCAGATTGAAGCCGGCCGCAAGGGCAAGCTCCAACCGCCCCGCGTAGCTGTGAGCCGCACGCCCGTCGAAAAAAGCCGCTTCGATTTCACGCGCGACGAGGTAACGCTGGTGCGCCAGGGGTAGGGGGCTACTAAAATTTGCGGACTGTGTCGTGTAGTCCGTAGGGGGACTAAAATAAAATGTGGGAACAGGGGTACGAAAAAAATCAGCATCGACTATGTGTTGCCGGCCGCAATAATGCTGTAGTTTTGCATCGTGCTTCAATCAAAAAACCTGTCGACGAAGCGCGGAACCCTGCTCGGCAAGGAACCGCGAGTGGACCAGAAGGTCTTCGCCACCATCGGTTTTTTCGATTTTACCTCTGGTATTTCTGTTGTTTTTTCTGGGTGTTGCCCCGCTGCCGTTTCGGATTTCGAAACGGTTTTTTTATGCCCATTGAGTTCGTCGGCTGCTGCCCCGCGGTCAATGCATAGCGCTAGGGCTGAACTCAAACCTATTCTGGCCGACGCCGCCCTTGCGCCCAAGCGGTGCCGCCGCCACCAGCGCCCCGGTCCGCACCGGCAGTCCGTTGCTCCGTCAGGGGTAGTGGCAAAACAGCTTTCACCCCGTTCGTTTTAGCTAGATAACTTCACTTTTCCTCAGCTTCGGTATGGCACGTAAAGACCTGCTCGACATTGCATCCCTTCACCGCGAGGAAATCGAGTTCCTGCTCGACCAATCCACGTCTTTTAAGAAGTTGTTCACCCATTCGGTGAAGAAAATCCCGGCGCTCGAGGGCAAGTCGGTGCTCATGCTGTTCTACGAGGCCAGCACCCGGACGCACTCTTCCTTCGAGGTGGCGGCCAAACGCCTCTCGGCGGAGGTCACGAATTTCGACGTCGCTCACTCTTCCATCAGTAAGGGTGAGTCGGTGCGCGAAACCATTGAAACGCTCCAGGCCATGCGCACCGACTACATTGTGGTGCGCCACAGCCACCCCGGCCTGCCCGGCATGATTGCTCGCCAGACCACGGCCTCCGTCATCAATGCCGGCGACGGCGCGCACGAGCACCCCACCCAGGCCCTGCTCGACGCCTTCACCATCCGGGAGAAATTCCCCGACCCCAGGGGCAAAAAAGTCCTCATCATCGGGGATATTCTGCACTCCCGCGTTGCGCGCTCTACCAGCACCCTGCTGCAAAAGCTGGGCGTGGAGGTGGCCTACCTCGGGCCGGGCTCCCTGGTACCCAAGTACGTGCCGGAAAGCATCCGCCGCTTCACCGACTACGAGGCCGCCATGGCCTGGGCGCCCGATGTGGTGTACCTGCTGCGGGTGCAGATGGAGCGCCAGGACGTGCAGTTTTTCCCCAGCGTCCGGGAATACCACCGCGTGTACGGCATCACTACGGCCCGGCTGGCCGAAATCCGCGACCGGGGCCTCTACATCATGCACCCTGGTCCCGTGAACCGGGGCGTGGAGCTCTGCGACGCCGTGATGGACTACGAGCGCAGCCTTATCACCAACCAGGTCGAAAACGGCATTTCCGTGCGCATGGCCGTACTCGACTGGCTCACGCCGGGCGGGGAGTTTCCGCGCCAACAGGCCTATGCCGCCCCGCAGCGAGCTTCTGCGTCGGTGGTGCTGCCCTAAGCCTGAGCTAGGCCACCCCATTCTGCTCTTTCCCTTGTTTCTTCCCTACCCCTAAGCGGTTTACCGAACCCACTACCCACTTCATGCTTCTCCTTCAAAACGCCCGCATAGCCTCCGAAAACTCACCCGCACTACTCGAGGGCGATGTCCTGATTGTCGAAGGAAAAATCCAGGATATCGGCAACAGCCTGGCCATTCCCGAGGGTGCGCGGGTCATCGACGCGCGCGGCCGTATTCTGATGCCGGGCATGTTTGATGCCCACGTTCATTTCCGCGCCCCCGGCTTCGAGAACAAGGAAACCATTACCACGGGCAGCGAGGCGGCCATCAACGGCGGCATTACCGGCGTGGTGATGATGCCCAACACCCGCCCGGCCCTCGACTCGGCTTCTGCGGTGGCCTCCGTGCTGGAAAATGCCCGCGACCGGGCCCGCATTCCGGTCTATACTTCCGGCTGCGTCACCAAGAACCGCGAGGGCAAGGAGCTGGCGGAAATCGAGGGTATGCGTGAGCTGGGGGTGAAAATGCTCACCGACGACGGCGACACCACCAGCGACCCGGCCGTGCTGCTGCGGGCCATGCAGTACGCCACCGAGTTCGGGATGTTTTTCGCCAGTCACTGCGAGGTGCCGGAGCTGGCCGGACCGCGCGCCCTCAACGAAGGCGTGATTAGCTACCGCCTCGGCATCAAAGGCTCACCGGCCTGCGCCGAGGAAATCATCATCGACCGCGACATCCGGCTGGCCCGGGCGGCGGGCGCGCACGTTCACATTCAGCACGTTTCCAGCAAGGAAGGCATGGAAACCATCCGCTGGTGGAAATCCAGGGGCGATGTAAAAGTGACGGCGGAAGTGGCCCCCCACCACCTGCTGTTCACCGACGAGCACATCGGCGACTACGACACGAACTACAAAATGAACCCGCCCCTGCGCACCCAGGCCGATTGCGACGCCCTGCTCGAGGGGCTTAAGGAAGGCGTCTTCGACCTCATTGCCACCGACCACGCCCCGCACACCCCATTTGAGAAAGCCCAGGATTTCATCAGCGCCCCCAACGGCATTACGGGCCTGGATACGGCCTTGGTGTCGCTGCATCACTTCTTCGTGGAGCCCGGCAAATTCGGGTGGGATTTGGTGGTGAAGCGCTACTCAGCGGAGCCGCGCCGCCTGATGGGCCTGCCGGTCCCCACTATCGAAGTCGGCCAGCAAGCCGAGTGCGTCTTGTTCGATCCGGAAGCAGAAACGACCTTTACGCGGGAATTCATGAAATCGAAGTCCCAGAACACCCCCTTCATCGACCAAACCCTGAAGGGCCGCGTGGACCTGGTGATTTTAGGTGCAGAAGTTCTGCTGGAGCGGTAGAAGTTTGAGCCTAGCTGAAGAAAGAACGTCATGCTGAGCACAGGCGCAGCCGTAGTCGAAGCATCTCTACCGCTTCGTTACTTATTTCAGATGATGTCGTTACGTCCTCAAAATCACTGACTAGATGCGTCATTCAGATTTGCCCGAACGTTGGAAAACCAAGCTGCAAGATTACCTAACTGCAAAAGGTAGTAATCGTGAAACGCTCAGTGCTTCTGACTTCCCGGCTGAGAGCATGGTGCACATTGAGTTCGAGGATGACTCAAAGATTGAGTTCAGATATGCCTTCGCCATTGAGGCGCCTGAATTAAAGGAAATAGCCGTTTTTACTGAACATTGCGGCTACCATCTATTCCAATTGCATAAGGGTATGACCATAAAAACAGAGAAGCAGTAGAGATGCTTTGACCTCCCTCAGCATGACGACTAAATAATTTCAATGAATACTCCTTCCTCCCCCAATACCCCCAAACCCCTAATTGGCGTGGTCATGGGCTCCAGCAGCGACTGGGACACCATGCAGCACGCCGTGCAGATTCTCACGCAGTTCGGCGTGGCTCACGAGGCCCGCGTAGTGTCGGCCCACCGCATGCCCGATGACCTGTTTGCTTACGCCGAACAAGCTGGCCCGCGCGGCTTGCAGGCCATTATTGCCGGCGCGGGTGGGGCCGCCCACCTGCCGGGCATGCTGGCCGCCAAAACCACTGTGCCCGTGCTGGGCGTACCGGTGGCTAGTCGGCATTTGCAGGGGGTAGATTCGCTGCACAGCATCGTGCAGATGCCCAAAGGGGTGCCCGTGGCTACATTTGCCATTGGCAATGCCGGGGCAGCCAACGCGGCTCTATTCGCCGTCAGCATGCTTGCCCTGCACGACCCGGCTTTGGCAGCTAAGCTGCAGGCGTTTCGCGCCGAACAAACCGAAGCCGCCCGCGCCATGACTCTGCCCGTATGAGCGCCACTAGCAACGCCGGAACTATGACCCCGATTTTTCCGGGCAGTAAGGACGCCGCCGGCCGCCGGGCCACCTTGGGGGTAATGGGCGGGGGCCAGCTGGGCCGGATGTTTGTGCATGCTGCCCAGCGCCTGGGGTACTTCACCGCTGTGCTGGACCCCGACGCGCAAAGTCCGGCCGGACTGGTGAGCCACCACCACATCCAAACCGATTACAACGACCCGGCCGGCCTGGCCCAGCTCGCCGACCTGTGCCAGGCCATCACCACCGAGTTTGAAAACGTGCCCGCCCAGGCCCTGCAAACACTGGCTCAGACCCGGCCCGTAGCACCGGGCGCGGCCGTGGTGGGCATTGCCCAAGACCGCATCGAGGAAAAAGCCCACTTCGCCGCCTGCGCCGACATTTCGGGGGTAACCTGCGCGCCCTACGCCGTGATTGAAACGCCGGCCCAGCTACAGGCTATCCAGGAGAACCGGGCTGATTTGCTGCCCGGCATTCTGAAAACCGCCCGCATGGGCTACGACGGCAAGGGCCAGGTCCGTGTCAAGACTGCCCATGAGCTGGCCGCCGCCTGGGCGGAGCTGGGCAGCGTGGCCTGCGTGCTGGAAAAGATGCTGCCGCTTACCGCCGAGTGCTCGGTGCTGGTGGCCCGTGGCTGGGATGGGCAAGTCGTGAGCTATGCCCCGCAGCGCAATGTGCACGTAGCTGGCATTCTAGCCGTTACCCACGCCTACGAAGGCGCTATGCCGCCTGCCCTGGCAACTAGTGCCCGCGACGCGGCCGTGGCCATTGCGCAGCACTTGGGCTACGTCGGGATGCTGTGCGTTGAGTTTTTTGTGGTGAACGACGGCAGTGCGCACGGCGGCCTGGTGGTGAACGAAATGGCCCCGCGCCCGCACAACAGCGGCCACTACACTCTGGATGCCTGCAACGCGTCGCAGTTTGACTTGCAGGTGCATGCTATGGCGGGCCTGCCCTTGCCGCAGCCGCGCCAGCATTCCCCGGCCATCATGCTGAACCTGCTGGGCGAGGTGTGGTTCGACGCCAGCGGGCAGCAACGCGAACCGGACTGGCAAGCCGTGCTGAGCCTGCCGGGCACCCACCTGCACCTGTACGGCAAGGCCGAAGCGCGCCCAGGCCGCAAAATGGGCCACCTCACCATTACCGGCCCGGACGTTGCTAGCGTCAAAACCGTAGCGCGGCGTGCCGCTGGTCTGCTCAGCTTACCCGGCCTGGATACCATTTAGCAGTCTTTCAACCTGTTGCTCGCTACTCTGGTCTGCTCCCGGAGCCTGGTTAGGGTAGCGAGCAATACGCATTTCCAGGCTGGGCGCCGGGGTAGCTTCACTTCTATAATTTCTCCCCTAAAGAAAACCGGAGCCAGAGGGTAAAGCGAATTACCAGGCCATGGAGGAGGGAGGAAAAGTAAGGCTGAGTAGGCAGGATAACGGAAAGCCTAAGTGGTTCATAGTGCGCCAGGGGTAGAGCCGCGCTGGCTGCTAGCGCTGCTGCAGGAACCGTAGTACAGCTTTATTAAATGCCTCCGGGGCCTCTTGGGGCGCGTAGTGGGTAGCGTTGGGGAAGATAATCAACTCACTTTTGGGCAAGGCCTTCGCCAGGGCCCGGGTATGCGCTTCCAGAATCACATCGTGCTGACCGGCCATAACCAGGGTAGGAGCTGCTACCCCCTGCAGCTCGGCAAACGTCAGGTAGGGCTCTTGCAGCAGGATGCGCAGTAAGCGCGTACGGTTCAGGTCCTGCGCCGGGAGTTGCTGCTCTTCCCGCCGCTGCCGGCGCAAGAAAGCCAGGAAATCGGGCTCAATGGCCTCAGGAGTTGGGAATAGATTGGCGCCCATAATGGCCAGGCGCCGCACGTACGCGGGGTGGCGGAGCGCCAGCGTGAGGGCGGTATTGCCCCCGTCGCTCCAACCCAGGATATCTACTTGGCGCAAGCCCAGCGAGTCGAGCAGTTGGCGCGTATCCTCGGCAAACAGGTCGTAGGTGAAGTCGGCGGTAGTGTGGTCCTGGCTGCGGCCCTGGGCGCGGGTGTCCACGGCAAGTACCTCGAAGTGGCGAGCCAGCTCGCCGATCTGCCGCTGGAACGCGGCAATAGACTGGCCGTTGCCGTGCAGGAGCAGGAGTGGGGTGCCCTTCCCGTACCGCTCGTAGTACAGCCGCCCGCCCTTCACGGCTACGTAATGGCCCGCTTGCGCATTCTCGCCGTAGTGCTGAGGGTTGGAGAGGTTAGGCAGGGTAGGCGCCGCGAGGTAGCGCAGATACCGCAGGCTGTCGGGTAGTTCGTAGTCAGGAGCAGGGGTAGTGGGCGCGGCTTTACTGGAGCTGTAAGAGTCGGCGGTGAGGTAGAAGCTGAGGTAGCCGGATTTCTGCTGCCACGCTGCCTGGCTTTTGTTGCGGGTCAGGATGCTGTGGCCCGGCGTGGGCACCGCCGATACCCCAAAGGCCTTCGGGCTGCCTTCCAGGGCCTCGCTCTGCAGCCACTGAATGGTTACGGCTACCTCCCGCTGGCCCTGCAGCTGCACCTGGTAGGGCGACAGATCCACCCGCACCCAACCGCGGGGCTGGGTCACGTCGAAGCGTACATCCTGCCGGAGCAGGGGCTGGTCGGGCAGGCCGGCTTTCACCCTGTACAGGTTCAGCCGGAACTTCACGGACTTGAACCGGTTGAAGGCAACGTGCATGTTGAAGTCGCGCAGGCGGCAGTCTTTATCAATGCCAATGATGGTGCCCTGCTCTTTGGCCAGGGCGTCGCTCACCAGATCGGCCTCGGTGTACAGGCTGGCCCCCATGAGCGTGGAGCTGCTGGTGCGGCCAAATGTCTTGGTTTTCACCTTGCCCGGCCGCACCGTCACGGCCGCCAGACTAACGCCGCTGGGGCGTAGGCGCACTACCTGTCCGGTGGCCTGCAACGTAGCCGCGGAAACGGTGGCCGACTGGTAGCCCACGCACGAAACAACTACGGGTTCAGCTAGGTCGGTGGGGGTAGTAAACCGGAAACGCCCCTGTTCATCGGCCACAGTCCCGAGCGGCTTGCCCGATACGCCTACCGAGGCAAAGGGCACCGGTGCCTGGGTCTGCGCATCCAGCACGGTACCTTGCAGCAGGGTTTGGGCAAGTAAACGGGGGGTAGTAACCAGGCTCAGCAGGCAGAGTAGATAAGTAAACAGACGCATGGAAAGGAGGTAGGGAGTTGGCTAAGGGAGCCGCCCGGCGAGCGGAAGGTTGCCTTTAGCTACCCAAGCACCCGGTTTGGCTTAGTGTCGCTCCTCGTTGCGTGCCGAGCTTAGATCCAGCAAATACTCACAGGCTTTGCGGAAACCGTCAGCCTCATCTGGGCTGTAGCGAAATACCATGTGGTAGCCGCTGGCTTGGTGGGATTCTAAGACCCAGTAGGCGCCATCGAGCATGTCAGGGCTAGATTGACAAGCCGGAAGTAGTTGAAAATGGGAGTCTTGAAGCAGGGTGTGAAAGTGTTGTTCTTGCTCCAGTGTAACTGCTACAGTAGTTTCTTGGGCGATTACCTGAACAGCTGGTTGGTTTTTTTCCGCCAACTGGTGTTGAATTTCGGGATCTTGCTGTTGAGCTTTGTGTTCAGCGCGAAGTTTTTCAAGCTGAGTCGGAGTAGAATTAGGCAAGGCAAAAATAATTTCACTCAGCTTGGTCTTCGGTAAAATGGCCCATTTTGTAAGTAACTGCGTGCGAAGTATACTGCCATCGGGGCGGTGTTGTAATGTGAGCAATACTGGGCGCTGGAAGGAGCGCAACCACAGGAAACGGTAGGTGTCGGTGCCTAGGTAGTAGTTGGAAAGTACCGGCGCCCCAAAGCAATAGAGATTTTCAGAAGCCGCTTTCATGCTTAACCGACACGTTTCTCTATGTTCGTCGAATGGCTGATTATCTACGCTTAATTTCGAACTCCTATCCTTTAGAGCATATTCGGCATCAAGCCACGTGGCCGCCGGAAAGTAAAACGTAGTAGAGTCCCGCGGTCTGCCCTGCGCATCGGAAATGGCGGGGTTTTGCGGGTAAGCAGGGGTAGGAGAAGCAGGGGCGGAGCACCCCCCGAGGCAGAGGCCGATAAGCCCGGTTAACAAAGCAGAATAGAACCGTTGCATAGAGCTATATAGGAAATAGGTTCTCTGAACACGGCAGAATCCTCGGGTTTTCTACACTAGACCAGCCGCGTACCGACTTAAAATCGGTTGAGCTTTTCACTACATTTAGCGGCGCCAGTAGCAGTCCAAACACGCTCTAACAACTAAGTAGCGCTATTGGTAAGGGAAGTAACTAGCTCTGATTTTTACCGGAAATAAAGATGAACAAGTATTTGCACTACGGGACTTTGCTTCTCTTAAGCGCAGCAATGCTAAGCGCTTGCCAAACAACGGTGGATGAGGAACAGAAAGGCGTTTTTATTATTACCAATCAGTCCGGCCAGGACCTTGAGCTGAAAATATACAGCACCGGAAACCGCCAGCAATTGCCCTTGATTCTGCGGTTGCCTAATACCACAAGCGTAGAGCGTGTGAGCTATGGCGGGGCGGGCAATATTGCGTATCCGGAGCTGTTTTCGCAGGGTGATTCCGTTCGGCTACTATTCCAGGACGGAAAGCAATTGCTGCACTATTGCCCGCAGGCCCAGCAAACCGGCGGCCAGTGCCTGCCATTGCGTAATCTTCTGGCATTGAATCAATACCAAGTGGAGGCCTTGAGTGAGCAAACCAGCCGGTTCAGCTACACGATAACCGCTGCGGACTACGCTTTGGCGCGTTAGCAGTCAGGTGACAATAAGGTGAGACGAGAGGAGAAACCTGAGGCGCTAGCCCACTTAGGTACACCAAACCGACCGCGCACCGCGTTACCACCGGCAAAAAGGGCCGTTTCCGGGCAACCTCGGCCGAACTTTTCGCTACTTTTGGCTGCTTCCCGGTGCCCTGGCGGCGCCGGCCTCCCTTGTGCGTAACGCTTTCTGATGAAACTATTCCCCCGCCTGGCGCTGGCCGCCTCCCTTTCCGCTGCCGCCCCCCTGGCCGCGCAGGCCCAGCAAACGCAGGTGTTCACCGCCGACGAACGCCACTACCAGGAAGGCCTCGAACTCTTCGACCGCGGCAAGTACGGCGCGGCCCAGCAAGCCTTCCAGCGCTACCTCGACCAAACCCAGCGCCGCACCGGCGAACTGGCCCCCGGCCGCACCACCGATGCCGAGTACTACTACGCCGTGTCGGGTCTGTACCTGTTCCACCCCGATTCGGAGTCGCGCATTCTGGCTTTTGCCACCAACAACCCGGCCCACCCCAAAGCCGCGCAGGCCTATTTCGAGCTGGGGAAGTTCTACTTCGATAAGAAGGACTACGTGAAGGCCATTGACTACCTGCAGAAGGTAGGGCCCGACAACCTTTCCGACGACCAGCGGGCCGAAGCCGAATTCAAGCTCGGCTACAGCTACTTCGCCCAGAAGGAGTTTGACAAGGCCAAGCTGCAGTTCGACCGCAACAAGGCCGGAGCCAGCGAGTACCGCTACGCCAGTTCCTACTACGCCGGCTACCTGGCCTACCGGGCCGGCGACTACGCCGGGGCCCGCAAGGACCTGGCCGTGGCCGAGCAGAACGACGCCTACAAGCCCGTGGTGCCGGCCGTCATGTCGCAGATTTACTACAAGGAAGGCGACTACGAGGGCCTGATTACCTACGGCACCCAGGCCCTGCAGCAAACCCCACCGCCCCAGAGCGCCGACGAGATTCAGCTGCTGGTGGGCGATGCCTATTACCAGAAGGAGGATTTCAAGCAGGCCGCTGAGTACTTCGATAAGTACGCCGCCGGCCGCAAGAACATCGACCCCAAGGTGCAGTACAAAATCGGGTACGCCAACTTCAAGCAGGGCGACTTTAAAGGCGCTATCGGTAGCCTGAAGGGGGTAGCGGCCCGCCGCGACTCCCTGGGCCAGAACGCCGCCTATCACCTGGGCTTGAGCTACCTGAAAACTAGCCAGAAGCCGCTGGCCCTGAATTCTTTCGATGCAGCCCGCAAGGTGACATTTGACAAGGTCATCACGGAAAACGCGACCCTGAAGTACGCCCAGGTAAACTACGAGCTGGGCAACACCCAGGAAGTTATTGCCGCCCTGCGCGACTTCTCGAAGCGTTTCCCTCGCTCCAAAAACCAGGCGGCCGCCGACGACATTCTGAGCGAGAGTTTCCTGAACTCCTCTGACTACGCCCAGGCCCTCAACTACCTCGATAACCTCGACGAGCGGAGCACTAAGCTCAACGCTACCTACCAGCGCGTGGCTTACCTGCAGGCCGCTACCCTCTACAACAACAACCGCTACCAGGACGCGCTGCCGGTACTCGATAAGAGCCTGAAGTACCCCCAGGACGACGCCCTGCGCGCCGCCGCTCAGGTGCTGAAAGGCGAAATTTACAGCTACGGCCAGCAGTACCAGCCCGCCATTACGGCCTACACGGCGGCCGCGCGCACAGCCCGCACCGGCTCGGCCTCCGAAACCGACTTCGACCAGAAAGCCCGCTACGGCCTGGGCTACGCCTACTACAACACCAAGCAGTACGACCGGGCCCGCCAGCAGTTCCAGGCTTGGCTCCAGGACCCGGTAGCCAAGCCCGCCGATCCGAACTACTACGACGTGACCCTGCGCCTCGGCGACACCTATTACGTGGCCAAGCAGTACCCGCAGGCCCTGGAGCAGTACAACAAAGTCATTCAGGCCAACGCCGCCGACAAGGACTACGCCTACTACCAGAAGAGCGTAACGCTGGGGCTAATGGGCCGCCGCGAGGAAGCCAGCAGCACCCTGAGCACCCTGCTGAAAACCTCGCCTACCTCGCGCTACGCCGATGACGCCGTGTACCAGCAGGCCCAGCTCGACTTCGAGGCCGGCTCGTTCCAGCCCGCCGTGGAGGGCTTCTCCCGCCTGATTACCAACCGCCCCAACTCCCCCCTGATTCCACAGGCTCTGCAGAAGCGCGGGGTGGCCTACCAGAACCTGGAGCAGCACGCCAAGGCCGCCGAGGACTTCAAGCGGGTGCTCAGCCAGTATCCGCGCACGAAGGCGGCCGGCAGCGCCATCTACAGTTTGCAGGAAAGCCTGTCGGCTCAGGGCAAAACCGAGGAGTTCGACCAATACCTGGCCCAGTTCAAGCAGCAGAACCCCGACAGCAAGGCCACCGAAAGCGTAGAATTTGAGGCCGCCAAGTCCTTGTATCTGGCGGAGAAGTACGCCCAGGCCATTCCGCGCCTGGAAAGCTATCTGCAGCAGTACCCCAACACCACCCTGGCCGCCGATGGCCGCTACTTCCTGGCCGACGCCTACCTGCGCACGGGCCGCAAAGCCGACGCCCTGCCCCGCCTGAAAGCCGTGGTAGAGGAGGGCAAGAGCGAGTTTGTGAACCGGGCCGTGGGCCGGGTGGCTGATTTGGAGTTTGAAAACAAGAATTACTCCGAAGCGGCCCGCTACTACAGCCGCCTGCGCGAAGTATCCCAGAACAAGCGCGAGGTAGCCAACGCCGGCATCGGGCTGATGAAGAGCTACTACGAGGCCGGCGACCTGGAAGGCACCCGCCGGGTAGCGCAGGAACTGCAGGCTCAGGGTGGGGCTTCCCTCAACGCTACCAACCTGGCCCTGCTGTATATGGGTAAGGCCAGCTACAAAGCCGGCAGCCTGGAGCAGGCCATTGGCGAGCTGACCACGGCGGCTAACACGGCCAAGGATGAGAGCGGGGCCGAAGCTCAGTACCTCATTGCTAGTGCGCTCTACCAGCAGAAAAAATACCCCGAAGCCCTGGACGCGGCCTACAAGAGCAACTCCGACTTCGCCAACTACGACCTGTGGCTGGGGAGGGCCTTCCTGCTGATTGCCGACGTGTACAAGGAGCAGAATGAAATCTTCCAGGCCCGCGCCACGCTCAACTCCATCATCGACAATAAATTCCCGGTAGCGGAAATTGTGGAGGGTGCTAAGCAGCGCCTTGCCGCCCTGCCCGCCGACCCGGCCGCCACGCCGGCCCCAAGCGCGCCCAAAACCCAACCGGGCAAGACTACGCCCGCTACCCCCAAGGCCACGCCCAAAGCCACCACGCCGGCTACCAAACCGGCTACCGGTAAAACCACCAGCAAGCCCGCTACCGGCAAAACGTCGGTGCGCAGTTCCCTGGTGCCGAGCGAGGCCGTGCCCACCGATTCTACAACCAACTCCACGGCCTCACCCCAAGAAGAGTAGCCGACCCTACCGCAATCCGGCATGCAGCGAGCGGGACGGGTTGCGGTAGGGATTTTCCTGAAGTATATGTTCAGGAAGAAGGTTGTAAATCATTCAAAGTCAGAAAATAATAGGAGAGGGGTGGCAAGCAAGAATGAGCCTATGCGCATCATTCAGGACCCGAAGCCCCAAGTCCCCAAGACCCTATATGAAGCATAAACTACTGGCCGCCGCGGCCCTGCTGACTACCACCGTTCCGGCTACGGATGCCTGGGCGCAGAAGACGCGCGGCAAGATTGAGGACGCCGAAATTGAGATTGTGAAGGAGCGGGTGAATGAGCTGCCCGAAGCTACCCGCAACTTCGAGAAAGTAAAGATGGAAGCCCCAGCCAAAACCGGCGAGGCCGTTGGTTACACCTACCCCGATTTCCGCCTCCCGGCCGATAAGCTTAATCCCTCGGTGCGGGTGCTTACCATCCGGCAGGAAGAGCTGGCTCCGCTCACGGGCAACTACCTCAAGGCCGCCCTGGGCAACTACGGCACCGCCTACGGCCGGGCCTACCTGCACAACACCCGCTCCGAAACCGCCTCCTACGGCCTCGACTTCCAGCACCTGTCGTCCTCCCGCGGGCCAGTTGACAAGAAGAACTCCAGCCAGGCCCAAACCAGCCTAGGCCTCAACGGCGAAACCTACAGCGGCCCCGTGGCGCTGGGCGCCAAAATTGACCTGGGCCGGGAGCGGTATAACTTCTATGGTTACAACCGCAACGTAGCCGATTTGCCCACCCAGGACAGCATCAAGCAGGTGTTTAAGCGCGCGGCCATCAAGGTGTACGCCCGCAACCGCGCCCAGGACGCTGCCTTCCAGTACGACTTGGGCCTAGGCTTCAACTACTGGAGCGACTACTACCAGGCCCGGGAAAGCAACGTGTACGCCACCCTGCGCTCCGGCTACCGCCTCGGCGAAACCAGCCGCGTGAGCATCAACGGCGACGTGTCGTTCCTCTCTCATAAGGATTCCCTGACCGTAAGCCGGCCCTTCGTGCAGGTAACCCCCGCCTACGAGGTGACCCTGAACCGGCTGGCGTTGTCGGTGGGCGCTACTCTGGGCTACACCGGCGACACCATCGGCAAGGCCCGGCAGTTCAACGCCTACCCGGCCGTGCGGGTCGCTTACACTGTAACCGAAGATAAGTTCGTGGCCTTTGCGGGCCTCGGCGGCGCCATCCAGCGCGTGACGATGTACGACCTGACCACGGAGAACCCCTGGCTGGCTCCCAATGTGCGCGTGGCCGACACCCGCCGTGGGCCTACCCTCTACTTCGGCTTCAATGCTACCCCGGCCCGGGCCCTGCAGGTAAACGCCCGCGTGACCCTGTCCAACGACCGGAACCTGTACTTCTACAACAACTCCCGCCGCGACTCCAGCAAGTTTGACCTGGTGTACGACCCCAAGGCGACCCAGCTGATTAACGTACACGGCGAAATTATTTACAACGCCGCCGAGCAATTTCGCCTCGGTTTCAAGGCCGATTACAACGGGTACAACGTGAAAACCCTGGCCGAAGCCTTCCACCGCCCAGCCTTCCAATCGGTGCTGTTCGGCACGTATAATCTCTACGACAAGCTCCTGCTAGGCGCCGAGTTGTACACCTATAGTTCGAGCTATGGTACGGGCTACCGGCGGCCCACCACGGTCGGCGTGCCCTTCGAAGCCGTGGTGCGCCCCACCGACACGGTCATCGACCTGAATCTGCGCGGGGATTACCGCATTATGGAAAATCTGTCCATATTTGCTCTGGGCAACAACCTCATCGGCAAGAAATACGAACGATTCCTCAACTACCCCGTGAAAGGAATCAACGTCTTGGCCGGTGTCACCTACGACTTTTAATCTGATCTGAACTTGATGCGGCACGGCACCGGCCATCTGTCATCCTGAGCACAGCGAAGGACCTTATCACGCGAGAACCGCCAACGTACCAGCGTTCCGTTCTCCGCTGATAAGGTCCTTTGCCGTGCCTGGGCTGCTACCTTGGCTCCCGCCGCACCTTCTTCCCACCTCGCCTCCTTCAGCATGCTATCTGACCATATCCGCACCTTGCTCCGGGACCATGACTGCGTCATCATCCCCGATTTTGGCGGCCTGATTGCCGATTATGCGCCCGCCCAGATTCATCCGGTGCGGCACACGTTGGCCCCGCCGACCAAGCGCGTGGCTTTCAACCAGTCCCTGACCCGCAACGACGGCCTGCTGGTAGATGCCCTGAGCCGGGAGCTGAACGTGAGCACCGCCCAGGCCCGCCAACTGGTGCGCGAGGCCGTGGTACGCATGGAAACGGAGCTGGAAACCGGTCAGCGCACCGAGCTGCAAGGGGTAGGCGTTTTCCGCCGGGCCCCCGGTCGCGGCCTGGATTTTGAGTACACCGGCGGTCAGAACCTGCTAAGCGCCAGCTTCGGGCTGCCCGAGCTGGTGTCGCGCCCCGTGCGCGCGACGGACGCCCTGCTGGCCCGCGAGCGGCCCGTGGCCGCGCCCCTGTTGGCTTCGAGCCGCTCGGCACGGGCCGCCCGCGTCTTCCGCGTTATCGGCTCGGTGGCTATTGCCGGGCTGGTACTGTCGGCCAACTACATCTTTGCCGATATGTTCGGCTACCTCCCCGAAAACCTGCGCCTTAACGCCCTGTCGGCTACCACGGCGGAGGCTCCGGCTGCTACCCCCACGCTGGCCGCCAAGCCGGTACTGCGCCAGCAGGCAGACCTAGTGAATACCGCCCGGCCCTCGGAGCTGGCCGCTACGCCCACGCCGGCCATCACGGCCGCCGAAGCCGCTGCCCACGAGGAGTGGGAGAAAGCCGCTACCCCGGCTGCTGCTCCCAAAGCCGCCCTGAAGCCAGCCGCCAAGCCCGTTACTACCCCCGCCAAGGCAGTTAAACCGGTTGCGAAGGCCACAGTACCCGCTTCGGCCCTTAAGCCTGCCGCCACGGTAACCGCCGCCCCGGTACAAACTGTAAAAAGCAAGCCCGCCGCTAAGCCCAAAGCACCGGGTTGGGAAAAAGCGGCCGCTACCAATGCAACCGCCGGGGCCTCGGCCGCGACAATTAAAAGCCGGACGGGCCGTTACTACATCGTGGCGGGCTCGTACACCAGCCTGGCTAACGCCGAGAAGGGCCGCCAGGCCCTGGTGCGCCTGGGCCACCCGGCCCGCGTGATTCTGCCCGCGCCCGGTAGCCGCCAGTACATGCTGTCGGTGGCCGACTTCCCCGACCGGGCTTCGGCCGACCGTCAGGCCAGCATCCTGCGCAAGCGCATGGGCGACCTGTGGATTAAAAACTACTAACCAGAACTTGAATCAGTAACTAGAAAATTTGAATAGCTAAAACGCTCAGGCAGAGTAATAAAAGCCTCGAGTGTTTTAGCTATTCTTTTGCTTCTCACCTCACCCCACGCATGACGCACCTGCTCTCCCTGCTGCTGCAACTCCAGGTTGGCAGCGACGCGGCTCCGGCCGCTTCGCCCGCCGCTGCCGACTCGGCTGCTACCGCAGCCAACGCGGCCGCCAATGCCGCGCCCGGCCTCTCGCTTATCGACCTGATTCTGGCCGGGGGCTGGATTATGGTGCCGCTGTTTCTGCTCTTCTTCGTTTCCGTTTACATCATTCTGGAGCGCTACCTGACCATCCGTAAGGCTGGGGCCGTGCCTGAGTCGTTTATGCCCGGCATCCGGGGGCTGATGGTGAAAGGTGATTTGCAGGGAGCTAAAATGCTCTGCGCCCAGAACCCCACGCCGCTGGCCCGCATGATTGAGAAGGGTATCCGCCGCATTGGCCTACCCCTCAAGGAAATCGAAACCAGCGTGGAAAACGTGGGGAAGATTGAAATTGCCCGCCTCGAGAAGAACATCAACGTGCTGGGCATCGTGGCCGGTATTGCGCCCATGCTCGGCTTTGTGGGTACAATTATTGGCGTAATCAAAATCTTCTATGCCATCAGCTCCACCGGCGACTTCGGTATTGCCCAGATTTCGGGCGGTCTGTACACCAAAATGGTCACCTCGGCGGCCGGCCTTATCGTGGGTATCGTGGCCCATATCGGCTACCACTGGCTCAGCATTATGGTGGAGCGCATGGTGTTCCGCATGGAGAACTCGGCCATCGAGTTCATGGACATTCTTCAGGACAACTAATCAGTTGTCAGTTGCCAGTTACGAGTTGCCAACAGGGGAAAGCCTGAAGTGGTAGCAAAAACAAACTGGCAACTGGCAACCGGCAACTGACAACTCAGCATGGACCTCAGCCGGCGCCGCAAAGTTTCTTCCCACGTCGAGACCAGCTCGATGAACGACATCATGTTCTTCCTGATGCTGTTCTTCCTGATTGTCTCGACGATGGTGAACCCCAATGTTATTAAGCTTATGCTGCCTAACGCCCGCTCGGGCAAGCAGGCCATGAAGCAGCCCATCACGGTTTCCGTGGACGCGGCCGGTAAGTACTTCATTGACCGCCAGAACATCACCCCCGATCAGCTGGAGCCCGAGCTGGCTCGCCGCGTGCAGGGCCTGGAAAGTCCCACGGCCGTGCTGCGCGTAGATGCCTCGCTGAACGTACAGAAGCTGGTCGATATTCTGGAGGTAGGCAACCGCCTCAAGATTAAAATGGTCATGGCCACCCAGGCCCAGCAAGCGTCGGGTAAGTAGGTCGCTACCTCAGCCGGCGGCTCGTGAACCAGCTAAGCGGGTTCGGCCGTTATAGAAAGCAATACAGCGCCCCGTCTGCCGTTTTTCGGAGCGGGGCGTATTGATTACCAGAAGCTGCCAGCTGGCTGTTGCCGGCGGGGTAGCATTCTTAAAAATACAAGTCCCATGGCAACCGAATATCGGGAAGAGCATCGGCGGGAAGCCCTCCTGGGCACGGTGATGATAAATGCGGCGCTGGCTGCCTTGTTCTTCTTTACCGTGTTCAAAGGCCCCGATCCGCCCTTGGAGGAGTTGGCCGGCGGCGACGGGGTAGAGCTAAACTACGGGGTGGATGAGGTCGGCTCCGGCGACATCCAGAGTCAGGCCCCGGCCAACGAGTCGAAGAACCGGGAGGACAGCCGTCCGCCGGCCTCGCAGCCCGACCCCACCCCGCCCCGCCCCGTAGCCCAACCCGACCCCACACCGCCCACTGAGCAGCGGGTAGTCACCAGTGAGGCCGAGGAAAGCCCCGTAACAGTGCCGCCCGTGAAGAAGGTAGCCGAGGCGCCCAGGGAAGAAGTGAAGCCTGAACCACCGCGCCCGAAGGTGGATCAGCGGGCCGTATTTACGCCGCGCGCCAACCGCGCCGATGGGGGTGGTAATGGGGTGAACGGCACCAGCAACGCACCCACCGGCAACAACAACGGCGACAACCCCGGCACCGTGGGTGACAAAGGCGACCCGCGCGGCACTTACGGCGGCACCGCTTATTCCGGCGAGCCGGGCAAAGGCGGCCGCGGCACCAGCCCCGGCAGCGGCGGCCTGGAAATGGCCGGCTGGGCCGTGGTCAGCAAGCCGAATCCGCAGTTCCTGGACAACAATTCCGGCTTCGTGCGCTTCAAAATCAAGATTAACGCCGATGGCGAGGTAGAGTCCGTGACCAAAGTTTCGGGCAACGTGACGCCAGCTCAGGAAAAGGTCTGCCGCGACGCTCTGGAAAATGTGGAGTTCCGCCGCACCAACTCGGCAGAGGGCGGAGCTACCGGGTTCTACACGTTCCGCTTTACCGTTCAGTAAATTTTTCATCCAGAGCGGAGCGAGGAATCTGGGTTACTCACGAGAGGCTAACCCAGATTCCTCACTTAAGCTCGGAATGACAGCCAAAAGCGCCGCTCTACCACGTAGGGCGGCGCTTTTGGCTTTTAATGGTGGGAACACAAAGCAGATGTAGCCGCTTACCTTTGCGGTCTGAATCCTCGCTATGCTACCCATGACTTACCAGCAAACCCTTGACTACCTCTACCAGCAGCTGCCCATGTTTCAGCGGGTAGGGGAAGCGGGGTACAAGCCGGGGTTGGAGCGCACGGAGGCCCTGGCGGCGGCTACGGGCAACCCGGAGCGGAAGTTCAAAAGCGTGCACGTAGCGGGGACCAACGGCAAAGGCAGCTCCTCGAACCTGCTGGCGGCCGTGCTGCAGGCGGCCGGCTACAAGGTCGGCCTCTACACCTCGCCCCACCTCAAGGAGTTTACCGAGCGCATCAAAGTAAACGGCCAGGATCTAGCCCCCGACTACTTGGTGGCTTGGGTGGAACGCTGGCGCGGATACTTCGAGGAGGTGCAGCCCTCGTTCTTTGAAATGTGCGTGGCCCTGGCCTTCGACTACTTTGCCGAGGAGCAGGTGGACATTGCCGTGGTGGAAGTCGGTCTGGGCGGGCGCCTCGATTCCACCAACATCATCCGGCCTCTGGTTTCCCTGATTACCAATATCAGCTTCGACCACCAGAACCTGCTGGGCAATACGCTACCCCTGATTGCCAGCGAAAAGGCCGGCATCATCAAGCCCGGCGTACCGGCCATCATCAGTCAGACCCAGCCCGAGGTAGCCCCGGTGTTCGAGCAGAAAGCTCAGCAGGAAGGCGCCCCACTGCTGTTTGCTGACGCCCTTTACCGCGCCGAGCTGCTGCAGGAGCCTACCCCCGAGGAAGACACCCAACGCCTGCGCCTGACCTACCAGAATGCAACCTATCTGGAAGACGTAGCGCTAGGCCTGGTGGGCGACTACCAACGCCTGAACCTGCCCGGCGTGCTGGCCGTGCTGGATGAGCTGCGCCGCCAGGACTTCGTGATACCCGAAGCAGCCGTGCGCGAAGGACTGCGGGAAGTAGGCCGCCTTACCGGTTTCCGGGGCCGCTGGACTATTCTGGGCCGCCGGCCCCTGGTGGTCTGCGACACGGGCCACAACGAAGCGGGCATTAGATTCATCACCGGGCAGCTAGCGCGGCTGCCGCAGCGGCAGTTGCACTTCGTGCTGGGGGTAGTAAATGATAAGGACGTGAGCAAGATGCTGAACTTGCTACCCCGGCACGCCACGTATTATTTCTGCCAGGCCACCATTCCGCGGGCCTTGTCGGCTGCCGAGCTGGCTGAGCGAGCCGCTGCCGTGGGACTGCACGGCCAGGCGTACGGACCCGTGCCAGCTGCCGTAGCCGCCGCCCGCGCCGCCGCCGCGCCCGATGATGTGGTCTTCATTGGGGGTAGTACTTTTGTAGTGGCCGAAATCGAGGAGCTGTAGCGGCTCTGGCGCTTCTACGTCTCTGCACAAGAAGGTCGCCTGGTTCTCGGTTCTGCTTTCTCAATTCTGAGCACTAGCGGAGGGCTGCTACCCCCGTCGGCTGTTCAAACCTACCCTTTCACTATTTCACCATTTCCTCGTTTTGAGTCGAGTTAAACTGAAGCGCTTCGCCGATAACGCTGAGCGCCCCGACGTAATTGAACCCGGTAAGGCTACCTACCAGCAGCTAGGCGGACGTTGGCACGAAGAGTTCTTCCGCAACCCCAACCCCATTACCCTGGAAGTAGGCTGCGGCAAGGGCGAATACACCGTGGGGCTGGCCGAACGCTACCCCGAGCGCAACTTTCTGGGCCTTGATATCAAGGGGGAGCGGATCTGGCGGGGCAGCACCCGCGCCGAGGCTCTGGGCCTGACCAATGTGGGTTTCCTGCGCACCCGCGCCCATGATTTGCTTACCCACTTCGCGCCCGGTGAGCTGCACGAAATCTGGATTACCTTCCCCGACCCGCGCCCCCGCGACCGGGACATCAAGCGCCGCCTCACGGCCCCGCGCTTTTTGGACCTCTACCAGCAGGTGCTACGCCCCGGCGGCCTCGTGCACCTCAAAACCGATAACGAAGGCTTATTCGATTTCTCTCTCGAAACCCTCCAGCAGCGGGCCGGCGCTACCATCCTCGCCCACACCAAAGACCTCTACCAAACCCCCGAGCTGCTCCCGCACGCCGAGGACATCCAGACGACCTTTGAGCGGAAATACCGCACGCTGGGCGTACCTATCAAGTACCTGCAGTTTCAGCTGAGTTAGGGTTCGGGTCGGTAGCGGGGGTAGGAGAAAAGCCCGAAACTACTAGTTTAGCGGCATGACACCTGCTTCTATCCCCGATACCCTGCCGCTGTTCCCGGAGCTGGACCGTTTGCTGCTCGAAGTACTCCGCAGCCTGTCTGCGGCCGACTGGGCGCGGCCCACGCTAGCCCCCGCCTGGACGGTGCGCGACGTGGCCCTGCACCTACTCGATGGCAGCCTGCGCAGCCTCTCCATGCTCCGCGACGGCCATTTCGCCGGGCCCGGCCCCGCCAGTGGCGAGTACCCGGACGTAGTACGCTACCTCAACGAGCTGAACAACTCCTGGGTACAGGTGGGACAGCGGCTCAGCCCGGCGGTGCTGATTGGGCTGCTGGAAGGGGTAGGGCCCGAGTACAACGCCTTCCTGGCCTCGCTGGACCCCGCCGCGCCGGCCATGTTTGCGGTGGCGTGGGCCGGGGAGGCACAGTCAACCAACCACTTCCACGTGGCCCGCGAGTACACCGAGAAGTGGCATCATCAGCAGCAAATCCGGCAGGCAGTAGGGCAGGGGCCCCCCCTGCTGAGCCCGCAGCTTTACCGGCCTTTCCTGGCCACCAGCCTGCAGGCTCTGCCGCACCACTACCGGGCCGTGGCGGCGCCCAAAGGGACGGCGGTGCGCTTTCACGTTACCGGGGAGGGCGGCGATACATGGTTTCTGCTCCGGACGGCAGCGGGCTGGGTTCTGGGGCAGAATTATACCGGGGGCCCCGTAGCTGCCGATATAAAGCTGCCCGGCGAGGTAGCGTGGCGCCTGCTCACTAAAAGCCTACCCCTCGCCGAGGCCAAAACCCGCCTGGTGCTACGGGGGCCAGAGCTCTTAACGGCTCCAGTGTATTCTCTGCTCACGGTAATGGCTTAGAAAGTACCGGCATCCCTAAACGTAACGGGGCCCTTCTCTGCGCAGAGAAGGGCCCCGTTACGTATGCATATGGCTCGCTGAACTAGTCTTCCAGCTGCTCGAAGACGGCTTCCATCTCGTCGAAGTCGCGCAGGCCGGGCTTGATTTCGTCGCCGCCCTGCAGCACGATACCGGCCGGGTTTACGGCCTCTACGTAGCTGCGCAGGTTATCGGGCGCAAAGCCGGCGCCCAGCCAGATGCGGTACATGCGGGCATGCTCCGTGAGGCGGGTTACTTCGGCCGGGTTCGGTAGGGGCTGGGGGGCAGTGGCAATAACAAAGCCGGCGTAGTGCGGCGCCTGCTCCCGCAGCAGCATATCCACATCCTCGGGCAGCATATCCGGAATCCAGTTGATAGCACGCAGGGCCGGAATAGTCAGCTCGGCCAGCTCATCGGGGGTGTGGCGGCGGTGGAGCAGCACCGCGTGCAGGCCGCACTGCCGGGCCAGGGAATTAATCTGGTCGATGGGCAGCGTGTCAAACTCGCCGATGAGCTGCACACCCGCCACCCAGCTGCTGAGCTCCTGCACGGTTTCCGGCGTAAGGGCATCGGGGAAGGCGGAGTCGAGACGGAAGGTGAGCGAGTCGGCGCCCATGCCGGCGCAGTACCGGGCATCGGAGAGGTTATTGATGCCGCGCACCATCACGGGAACAATCAAAGGCATAGAAAAAGAGTAAGCAGAGGCAAAAAGAAACCGAAGGAGCGGAGCCCTGACGAAGACGCCAGCGCGGTATGGGAGTGCAATATTCGGAGATTTTTATGTGCCTAGTATGAAGTGCTTGATCCGGAGCGGACAAATGCCTCTAAAACATGCCGCTAGCCCGCTAAAAGAAATAACCGTTTCGCGTGGGGCGGGTACTATCGCCAGCCCAAATGGGCCACAGGCAGAAACGAACGCCCCGGCAACCGGCAAAACTGGCAATTGGCGTACCTTTGCGTATTCGGCCGGAACCTTTCACGCTTCGGGCGCAATTTCACTGCATATGAACACAACGAAAGGACGGGTGCTGGTTGCCATGAGCGGCGGCATCGACAGCTCCGTGGCCGCCGTGCTGCTGCACGAGCAGGGCTACGAAGTGGTGGGAATGACCATGAAAACCTGGGATTACGCCTCGGCGGGCGGCAGCAAAAAGGAAACCGGCTGCTGCTCCCTCGACAGCATCAACGACGCCCGGCAGATTGCCGTGGAGCTCGGCTTCCCGCACTACATCATCGACATCCGCGACGAGTTCGGGGACTTTGTTATCAGCAACTTCACCGAGGAATATCTGGCGGGCCGCACGCCCAACCCCTGCGTGCTCTGCAACACCCACATCAAGTGGGACGCGCTGCTGCGCCGGGCCGACCAGCTGGGCTGCGAGTTTATTGCCACGGGCCACTACGCCCAGGTGCGCGAGGAAAACGGCCGCTACGTCATCAGCAAAGGCATCGACGAAAACAAGGACCAGAGCTACGCGCTCTGGGGCGTGACCCAGGAAAGCCTGGCCCGCACCCTGTTTCCGCTGGGGCAGCTGCGCAAAACGGCCATCTACGACTTTGCCCGGGAGCGGGGCTTCACGGAGCTGGTGAACAAGCCCGAGAGCTACGAAATCTGCTTTATCCCCGACAACGACTACCGCGGCTTCCTGCGCCGCCGGGTGCCGGGCCTGGAGGAGCGCGTGGCCGGGGGCGAGTTTGTGCTGCGCGACGGCACCGTAGTGGGCAAGCACGAGGGCTACCCCTTCTACACCATCGGACAGCGCAAAGGGCTGGGTGTGGCCCTGGGCTTCCCGGCCTACGTCACGGCCATCGACCCCGAAACCAACCGGGTGGTGCTGGGCAACTTCGAGGACTTGGCCAGCACCCGCACGGTAGTTGGCAAGCTCAACATGGGCAAGTACGCCTCCCTGGAAGGGCGCGGGCTGGTGCCCAGCATCACCAAAATCCGCTACAACCACGACGGCTCCCCGGCTTTTCTGGAGCAGAAAGGCGACAAAATCTACATCTACTTCGAGGAAGCGGTGCACGCCGTAACCCCCGGCCAGGCCGCCGTGTTCTACGAGGGCCAGGATGTGCTGGGCGGCGGCTGGATTGAGCGCCATACCATCGGCGAAATTCCGGAGCCTTCGGCCGCGGTAGCCGCGGCCGGCTAAGCCTACGGGCCGGCCGGTAGGGTAGGGCACGAGCAACACTGGGGGCGCAAGCGTAAGTGTGCGCCCCCCGTGTTACCGGCTGACGGGGCCAGCGACGGAACCGGTCGGCAATGAATAGGGTTTCAGCCGGCGGCAGGGGAAGGTGTCAGATTCCTGTGCTATTTTTCGGCCCTTATTAAGACTGTATGAATCAGAAGTATTCACTAGCACCTTTCGTGTTGGGGGGCCGGGCCGGGCTGTGGCTGGGCGGGCTGCTGGCAGCCGGGCTGGCGGGCTGCGAAAACCAGACGGAAGCCGCACCCGAGTTGGGCCGCGACTATTTTCCCCTGGAGGTGGGCGCCTACCGGGTGTATGATGTGGTGGATACTGCCTACCAGGCCAACGTGCCCACTGTCAGCCGCTTTCAATTCAAGGAGCAGGTAGATGCCGGGCTGGAACCGGATGCTACCGGGCAGCCCGTGTACCGCATCATTCGCTCGCGCCGCACGCTGCCCACGCAGGCCTGGCAGGTGGATTCCGTCATCACCGTGACGGCCAATGGCCGGGCCCTGACCGAGCAGCGCAACAACCGCCGCACCGTGGAGCTGGTCTTTCCGGTGCGGGAGGGCAAGTCCTGGAACATCAACGCCTTCAATACCCTGGACACGCTGCCGGTGGTAAACCGGTTTTACGTGGGCGCCGGCCAGCCGTTCCGGATTACGCGCAACGGCCAGACCTACGAGTATAACCAAACCGTTACCACCATCAACGACGTAGCCCAGGACGTGAATGCTGCCTATGCCACCGTGCTCCGGACAACGTTCGCGCGCGGGGTAGGACCGGTGTACCGGGTGCGCCGCCGCTTCATCAGCCGCTGCGACGCCATTGGCTGTAACCCAGCTTTCCGCCAGCAGGGCCAGTCGCGCAGTGAGGTGCTGATTGATTCGGGCAAGTAGGCGCCTTGCGCGAAGTCCCCTGCCAGCAAAACCGGCCGGTGCAGCAAGCTGCGCCAGCTGGTTTTTTACTTTCGAGGGAGTAGGTGAGGCCGTACAAAAGGCCCCGGAAAAGGACAAAAGACCGGATTCCTTTGTATCTTCCGGCAAGTCAAGTTGCCATCCGAATGGTTTTTTCTCGTTTCTTTTCCGGCCTGGCGCTGGCCCTTGGGCTGAGTGCATCAGTGGCCCCCACGCCTGCCGAAGCAAGCTCCCGGCCGGCGGCCCCCGGGCCTGCTTCACCGGCCCCTGGTACCGTACGTAAGCATCTGATTTATTTCAAGGACAAAGCCGGCACGCCCCACCAACTCAGCCGGCCCCAAACGTTTCTCTCGGCCCGGGCCGTGCAGCGGCGGCAGCGGCAGGGCATTGCGCTGCTCCCCCGCGATTTGCCGGTCAGTCCGGCCTACGTGCAGCAGGTAAAGGCCGTACCCGGCGCTCAGCTCTGGTACACCTCCCGCTGGTTTAACGCCGCCGTGGTGGCCTGCGATTCGGCCACCCTGCAACAACTGCAGGCCCTGCCGTGCGTGCGCGGGGCCCGGACCCTGAACCGGGGCCTGCCCGGCAGCCGCAAGCGGGGCGAAGGCGAACAGACCTCCACTGCGCCGGAGAGCACGGCCGCCAACCCTTACGGCAAGGCGTACCCCCAGGCCCAGATGCTTGGGGCCGTGCGCATGCACGAGGCGGGCTTTCGGGGCGAGGGCCTGCAGATTGCCGTATTTGACGCCGGTTTTCCGGGCGTGAACACGGCCCCGGCTTTTGCCGCCCTGCGCAACGAGCAGCGGCTGGCCAGCACCTTCAACTTCGTGGATAAGAATAAGGCGGTTTATCAGCGCAACAGCCACGGCACCCACTGCTTGTCCACCATGGCCGCCAACGAGCCCGGCGTGTACATCGGGACGGCTCCCCAGGCTACCTACCACCTCTGTATTACGGAGGATAGTTACTCCGAGCATCCGGTGGAGGAAGCCAACTGGCTGATTGCGGCCGAGTACGCCGACTCGGCAGGAGTGGATATCATCAGCTCCTCGCTGGGCTATACCACCTTTGATTACCCGTCCATCGATTATACCTACGCCGATCTGAACGGGCGCACGGCTATTTCTACCCGCGCCGCTACCCTGGCCGCCCGGGTAGGCATGCTGGTGGTCAACAGCGCCGGCAACGAGGGAAACAATACCTGGCGCTACATCACGGCTCCCGCCGATGCCGACTCCATCCTGACCGTGGGAGCCGTGGACTCCTTGCGGGGGCGGGCCAGTTTCAGCTCCCGCGGCCCTACGGCCGATGGGCGCATCAAGCCCAATCTGGCCGCCATGGGTGAGCAGACCGCCATTGTGACGCCGGACGGCCGCGTGAACCGGGGCAATGGCACCTCGTACTCGTGCCCGGTACTGGCGGGAATGGTAGCCGGCTTCTGGCAGGCGAATCCGCAGCTAACGGCCCAACAGGTTATCAGCTTTCTGCAGCGTTCCGGTAGCCGGGCTGCTACCCCCAACGATGAGGTGGGCTACGGCATCCCCGACTTTGTGCAGGCCTATAACCTGGCCAACCCCGGGGCCCCGTTGGCAACCCAGGCTGCCTCAGCCCAGCAGAACTTGTTTATCTACCCCAATCCGGTGAAAGAAACGGAGCTGTACCTGCAGCTGGCCGTTGGCTTCCAGGGCGTGCCGCTGCGCGTACGGATTTATGACGCCCGGGGGGCGCTGGTAGCCGAAGAGCAGGTAGCGGCCACCACGGCCGCGGCCGTGCGCCTGCAGCCTGGCGTGCTGGTCAAGGGCGTGTACACCTGCACCGTGAGTGCTGGCCGGGAGCAGCGCACCGTGCGCTTCGTGAAACTCTAGGCCGCGCTGGGCGCGTTGGGTGCCGTAGGCTCGGAAAGTTGCCCATGTGTTGAGGAATAGTCGCTTTTGATTTGCTATTGTGATTAGTGATGTGCAAATTTAATTAGTCAACGGGGCACTCATCAGGGGACGGCCTTGTTTGACAAGAACGGCCATAAAGGCATTTATACACTTTTCAACTCTCTTCCAGCATGCTACAAATGATGGTCTCCAAGCGCATCGGGCGCCGGCAGTTTCACTTCACGGTGCAGGGCGCCAATTTTCACGAAGTGGTGGCTGAGTACGACCGGCTGAGCTTTCCCGACGTGCCCAAGTGCGGCCTCTGCGGCTCCGAGAATCTGGACCTCACGGCCCGAGTAGCCCAGGATAAGTTCAAGTACACCTCCGTGAAGTGCTTGGATTGCCGCGGCGACGTGACCTTTGGCAAGCGCCAGGACGACGACCAAACCGTATTTTTGCGTAAAACCGAGGATGGCAAGCTCGATTGGCGGGCCTGGGAAAAGCCCAGCTAGCTTTTAGCCTGCTGCCTGATAGAAGCCGAGGCGCCGGAACACTAGTTGTTCCGGCGCCTCGTTGTTTCGTGTGGCGCCCTGCTGGGCCCGCAGGTAGCCCGGGAAAATGACATGGGCAGCCTAACAGGCTGAACTGCCCATGGCTTTCCGGGGAGTATCCGGGGCTGACCCTGTTTGCACCTCACGGCAATCCGCTACTTTCGTGCTATGAACCCGACCCGCCGTATGGCCCCGCTGCTGGCCCCTTCACTTCTCGCCGCTGATTTTGGCAACCTGCAATTTGAAACCGAACGGCTGGCCGGCTCTGCCGCTGACTGGTTGCACTTCGACGTGATGGATGGCCGCTTCGTGCCCAATATCTCCTTTGGTATGCCGGTGCTGCAGGCCGTGCACCGGCACGCCCAACAGCCCATTGATGTGCACCTGATGATAGAAGAGCCCCAGCACTACCTCAGCGCCTTCCGCGACGCCGGGGCCGCCAATATCACGGTGCACTACGAGGCCTGCCCTCACCTGCACCGGGTGGTGCAGCAGATCAAGCAGCTGGGTTGCCGGGCCGGGGTAGCCCTGAACCCGCATACGCCGGTGTGGGTGCTCGAGGAAATTGCCGCCGACCTGGACCTGGTCTGCGTGATGTCCGTCAATCCGGGCTTCGGCGGTCAAACGTTTATCCCGAATACCCTGCGCAAAGTAGCGGCCCTGAAGGAGCTGCTGGTAGATAGCGGCTCGGCGGCCCTGATTGAGATTGACGGCGGCGTGACCCTGGATAACGCCAGTGCCCTGGTAGAGGCCGGCGCCGATGTGCTGGTGGCCGGCTCCTTTGTGTTCAACTCCCCCGACCCCGTCGCTACCCTGGCCCAGATGCGCCAGCAACTGGTAGCGCCGGCTGATATGGAAGATTACAACTAAGCCCGCAGATGCCCACTCTTTCCCGCTCTCATCCGCTGCTGTGGCTGCCCTTGCTGCTCCGGCCGCTTCCCGTTTGCGCTACCCTGGTGCTGGCAGCCGGTCCGCTGTGGGCGGTTCAGGCCCAGCAGCCGGCCTCGGCGCGGGTGCTGGTAACGGGCACCGTGCGCGACGCGGCCGGCCAGCCCCTGGAGCAGGTAGCGGTAGGGGTGGAGGGCCTGGCCGGGGGCACCAATACCGATGACCGGGGCCGTTTTGCCCTGAGCGTGGTGCGGCCCCTGAGCGGCAAGGAACCCGTGTTGGTGGCGCGCCGCCTGGGCTACCAGACCCTGCGCCTACCCTTAAACCTGCAGGAGAAGCGGGAGCTGAGCCTTACCCTGACCGAAGATTCCCGGGCCCTGGGCAACGTAACCGTGCGGGGCCGCGCCGAGGCGGCCGACTCGCGGGAGCAAGTGAGTATCCTGCAGCTGGAGCCGCGCACGGCCAAGGAAATTCCCTCGCCCTTCGGTGATTTCAGCGCCGTGCTCAAAACCCTGCCGGGGGTAGCCAGCACCAATGAGCTGACCAGCACCTACTCCGTGCGCGGCGGCAACTACGAGGAAAACCTGGTGTACGTCAACGGCTTTGAGGTGTACCGGCCGTTTCTGGTGACGGCCGCCACCCAGGAAGGCCTCAGCTTTATCAACCCCGATCTGGTCAATCGGGTCGAGTTTTCAACTGGGGGCTGGCAGCCCAAGTTCGGCGACAAGCTATCCTCGGTACTCAATATTGAGTACAAGCAGCCCGTGAAATTCGGGGCTTCGGCCACGGCCAGCCTGGTGGGCGGCACGGCCCACGTAGAGGCGTCCTCACCAAACAAGCGGGTGAGCTACCTGGCCGGGGTGCGCTACAAGAATGCCACCTACGTGTTCAACTCCCTGCAGCAGCAGCAGGGCCGCTATAACCCTACCTTCTACGACGGGCAGAGCCTGATTACCGTAGCCCTGGGCCCCCAGGGTAACCCGGAGCGTACTACCCTGGGCCTGCTGAATACCTTCGCCCACAACGATTACCGCTTTAACCCGGAAAGTGGGGAAAGCACCTTCAGCACGGCCGCCAATCAGCTTTCCCGCCTGTATATTATTTACGGGGGACAGGAGCGCATGCAGTACGATACCTATCAGGGCGGACTGAACCTGCGCCACGCGCTGCGGCCTAACCTGCAGCTGGAGCTGCTGGGGGGGCTGCTGTACTCGCGCGAGTTTGAGTACCGCGACGTGGAAGCCAGCTACAGCATTGCCGAAATTAACCGCGACCCGAACTCGCCGGACTACAATCTGGACGTAAACCGCCGCGGGCTCGGCTCCCGCTTCGACCACTCCCGCAACAATCTCACGGCCCGTATTGCTACCCTGGAAACCCGCGGCACCTGGACGCCGGGCGAACGAAGCGCCGTGCGCTGGGGATTGAAAGTGGGGCGGGAAAGAATCGGGGACCAACTCAACGAGTACAGCTTCACGGACTCGGCCGACTACGTGCCCGATGCCCGGCGCACCCGTCTGGTTTCTGATCAGAGCCTGGAAAGCACCCGCACCCAGGGCTACCTGCAGCACACCTACCAGTTCGATTCGCTGAAGACGCTCACCTACGGGCTGCGCCTCAACCACTGGACCGTTAATGACCAGCTGACCTTCAGCCCGCGGGTGCAGTACGCCTTTACCAGCGCCCGCAACCCGCGGGTGTCGTGGAAGGCCGCCGCCGGCGTGTACTACCAGCCGCCGTTCTACCGGGAACTGCGCTACCAGTCCGGGGCGCCCCAGGCCCAGCAGGGCCAGCTGAACCTGGCGCTGCGGGCCCAACGCTCTGTGCACGTTATTGTGGGTAATGAGCTGCGCTTTACCAAGTGGGGGCGGCCATTCCGTTTCACCGGCGAGGCCTACTACAAGTACCTCACCGACGTAGTGCCCTACGACATCGACAACGTGCGCCTGCGCTACTACGCCCAAAACAACGCCACGGCCTACGCCGCCGGCCTCGATGCCCGCGTGAGCGGGGAGTTTATTCCGGGTACCGAGTCGTGGTTTAGCCTGGGCCTGCTCACCACCCGCGAAAACCTGACCGGCGACTCTCTCAACATCTACGACGAGGACGGGACCACGGTAATCGGCCGCCAGCCCAAGGGCTACATCCGCCGCCCCTCGGATCAGCGCCTGAACCTGGGCATATTTCTGCAGGACAACCTGCCGGGCAACCCCTCGGTGAAAGGCTACGTGAACCTGGTGTTTGGTACGGGCCTGCCCTTTAGCCCCCCCGACGACCCCAACCTGCGCGGTACCAGCGAGCTGACCCGGGCCTACAAGCGCGTGGATCTGGGCTTTACCAAAGTGCTGACCCTGCGCACTCCGGTGGAGGAAGCTAGTGGCCGGGCCGTGCAGCTGAAAACCCTGTGGGCCAGTCTGGAAATTCTCAACATTCTGGCCGCCGATAACCTGGCCGGCTACAATTACATCCAGGATTTGAACGGCCGCACCTACGCCGTGCCCAACTTCCTGTCGCGCCGCCTGGTGAACCTGCGGGTCATTGCCCGGTTTTAAGCGCCTCGTCAGCAGCCGTAGCGGCACTCATTCGCGAGGCCATACCCTACCTCGCCAAAAAAGTAGAGGTACAGCGCCAACAGTAGCGGAAACAGCAGGCAAGCTGCCACTCGGAGATACCCGGGCACTACCCCTTTAAGCTGACTTACCTTCAGGACTAGAATGCCATAAGCAGGGAGCAAGCCCATCAACAGAAAGGCATGAATAAAGCCCTGGCCTTCCGCGTCGTGGCTGCCGCCGCCGTAGAGTTTCACTCCCATATCGTGCCCGCAAATCAGTCCGGCCAGCAGGAGCGTGCGGAGCATGGGGGTAGGGCGCGAAGAGCGGGCAGTGAGCAGAAGCAGGGTAGTAGCTACAATTACTACCGGGGTCAGCAGGATTTCCCACGGTGCCAGGTAGTAGCCCAGCAGAACATTGCCCGCCAGCAAAAGCGCTGAAAGCAAAGTGGCCGTTATGGTATTCATGGCTAGTTGGAGGTGGAGTTACTCAACTCCTTTTCCTGGTGCACATCCTGGAAGCGGAGCATGGCCAGCAACTGCTCTTCCTTGTCGGCATCGAAGCCACAGGTGGCCTGAAACTCCGCGGGGTTGCGGTACGTGCCAAACAGCCAGTCCCAGATGACCAGGTCGCCGTAGTTATGGCTGTGCTGCTGGTACTGATGATGCACCCGGTGCATTTCCGGCCGCTGAAAGATATAGCCTACCCAGCGCGGCGTGCGCACATTGGTATGATAGAAAAACTCGCCCAGCGCGGTGCAGAGGGTATAAACCGCCCCGGCCGCCGGGCTCAGCCCGAGTAGGGTGTACACGAGCAGGCCCCCAATCAGGGAGTTGACGGTCATTTCCAGCGGGTGCTTGTAAAAGGAGGTAATGACCTCAATGCGCTGGGGGCTGTGATGAATCTGGTGAAAGTGCAGCCACAAAAAATCCTGGGTGTGGCGCCAGCGGTGCCACCAATAGAAAATAAAGGTGGCAATAACGTACGCCAGGACGCCCGCCGCTACCGGATGAACATGGCGTGATACGTGAAAAACGGAGTACGCCGAAAACCAGGTTTCCCAGGTCAGCCCGGCCACGACGACCACCAGCAGCTGCGCCAGATTTACAGTTAGCACCCGTACGGGCCAGGTAGGCACCCATGGGAGCTTCCAGCCCGGAATAAGCCGTTCCAGCACAAAGCAGAAGGCGAAGGCCACGAAAATAACCACCAGCATGGGCGGGGCACTCCAGGAGGGTAGGCCTAAACTTGGGAAGGCGTTACCGGAAAGCAGGGCAAGAAACTGGGCGTCCATACAGTGCCAGAAGAGAAGGTGAAACCATGCTCAAAGGTGAGGGTTCAGCTTCTGACAACTCTTGACATTTATCAAGAACGGCGGGCACGCAAGCGGCTGAGCGTTTCGGGGGTGAGGCCCAGGTGCGAGGCCAACAGCTTCAGGGGAACCCGCTGAAAGATATCCGGGAAGTCGAGCAGAAGCTTTTCGTAGCGTTCCGGGGCCGAGAGCATGCGCAGGTGCAGAGCCCGTTGCTCACTGAGCACGTAGTATTTCTCGGTGAGTACGCGGCCGATGTAGTTAAACTCCGGAAACTGCTGGTACAGGTGCTGCAACTGCTCGTAACCCAACGACCACAGCGTGCACGGCGTCAGGGCTTGCAGATACTCGTGCGAGGGCTGCCGGGAAAAGAAGCTCAGGATGGAAATAACAAAGTCACCTTCCTGCATAAACCAGGCGGTTACTTCCTTGCCGTCTTTCAGGTAGAAACCCCGCACCAGGCCGGTTTCCAGAAAGTAGAGCCGGTGAGCAATCTGGCCGGGCTGGAGCAAGAGCTGCCGCTGGGCCACGGATTCCTGCCGTACCTGCTGGCGCAGGGCCAATTCCAACCCAGGCGACAACGCCTGAATAGCGTGACAAAGCGCTAAAAACTCCTCCACAGCTTGAAATAAAAACCTGTCAGACAAGCCACCAAAAAGCTTCTCCCTTTACCCTGACCTGTCACCTGTCACCATTCAGCTCATCACCAACTTAATAGGCCTTGGCCTGCCACTCGGTAAGGGCAATACGCATGCTGGGGAGCTGGTTCTTGAAGGCGCTATCTTCCTTGTCGCCGAGCTTGATGGCCTTGCGGGCGTACACGATGGCCGTACCGAAATCCTGCTGCTGGGCCAGTAGCCGGGCCTTAATCCAGTTATTGGAGGCCGCATCCTGCAGGCGCAACGACTCATTGATATACGTTAGCGCGCGTTCGGCTTCGATGTTATTCTGCACCAGGTAATCAGCGGCCTGAGCCAGCAGCTGCCAGTCGCCGGGCTTCTGCTGCAGCACCTGTTCGATGCCGCTGAGCACCTGCTTGTGTACTTCCGTCTCGATGGGGAGGGTGAGCGTGCGCTTCTCCCAGGTCAGGTTGAGGTGAGCCCCGGTCGATTTGATGTCGGAAAACCAGTACAGCAGGTTTTCGTGGAAAGGGGCCGTTTCGGGTATCACCGGCACCCGAATAACATCGTCGCGCTGGTCGTAGCCCTCGGCGCCCCAGTGGGTAGTCACGCGGTTAAGCACCAGTTCCCAGTCCCGGTCCTGGTGGGGCATCACATAAAAGGAGTATTGCCCGGCCGGCACCGTCTGGCCGCGCAGCAGCACCGGCGTCGAAAACCGGATCAGGGTATTTTCATTGGCGCCGGCCCGCCAGATCTGGTCGTAGGGAACGAGGCCGCCCCACACGGCCCGGCCGCGCACCGAGGGCGCGTGGTAGTCTACGGTGACTTCGGTGAGGCCAAAGGTTTGCGTGACCGAAGCCCGGGGGCTGGCCTGGGGTAGGGGCAGCTGCACGGGCTGGGCGCCCGTAGCCGGCGCAGGAGCCTGGCTGGTAACGGGCGCGGTGGCGGCGGCAGGGCTTGAAGCCGGGGCAGGGGTAGGGCTAGCGGGTTCAGCGGCCGCAGCGGGGGTAGGGGCCGCCGTTTGGGCCTGCGCCAGCGAAGCGGCCCCGAGCAGGCTGATTCCTAATCCCAGACGAAGAGCCAGAAGCCGGACACGATACATACGCGAAAGCAGTAGGTGGAAGGAGCGAAACCCAAGGCGGGCATTCAGGTACAGATTTTCCTGAAACAATGATGCCAGAAATCAGGTTGCAGAAGCACGGAAAACGCAAAGGTCCGGCTTTCATGTAAAATTTTTGCTGAAAAGTTTTCATCCTACCCGTTGGCCCGTACATTTGTTCCGCTACTACCAGCCCCGTATGCTTTTCTCCGCGTTGTTTCTGACCCCTTGCCGTACTGTGGCCGCCCGCTCCCTGGGCCGCCGGGCCGGGTCCAGCGCGTCGCAGCAGCACCATCATCATCACGGGCATCATTCCTCTTTCTAGAGGAATGCACGCATCATATTGACCCCGTTGGGCGAACCGCACTTGGTTCCCCGGCCCCCGCAAACTGGTGGCCCCGGCAGTGTATTGCCGTTTCCCGACGACCTGGGTCCCGACTCCCTCCCGAATCTTACTGAAGTACAACGAGGAACTGCCTTGCGGTCGGTTCTTCGTCCCACCCCTTAACTTAACCATATGCTCCGTCTGGCCATCCAGAAATCGGGCCGCCTTAGCGAAGACTCCCTGAACCTGATTCGGGAGTGCGGTATCAGCTTCCTCAGCTCCTCGTACAAGCTGAAAACCGAAGCCACCAACTTCCCCCTCGAAATCCTCTACCTCCGCGACGACGATATTCCCGGCTACGTGCAGGATGGCGTGGCCGACCTGGGCATTGTGGGGCAAAACGTGCTAGTGGAAGCCGGCCTACCCCAACTGGAAATCGAAGGGCTTGGTTTCAGCAAGTGCCGCCTGAGCCTGGCCGTGCCCCGCGCTGCCGGCTACGACTCCGTGGCTGACCTCTCGGGTAAGAACATTGCCACGTCCTACCCCCGCATTCTGGGTAGCTACCTGCAGGAGCGGGGCGTAACGGCCAACCTGCATACCATTAGCGGTTCGGTAGAAATTGCCCCCAGCATCGGGCTGGCCGAGGCTATCTGTGATATTGTGAGCAGCGGCTCTACGCTGCTAGGCAACGGGCTGCGGGAAGTAGAAACCGTGTTTCGCTCCGAAGCCGTGCTGATTGCCAACCAGCAGTTGAGCGCCGAGAAAAAGGAGCTGCTGGAGCAGCTACAGTTCCGGATGCAGGCCGTGCGCCGGGCCCGCCGCAACAAGTACATTCTGCTGAACGCTCCGGTGGCCTCGCTGGATGCGGTGAAAGCCTTGCTACCCGGTATCAAGTCGCCCACCGTGACCAAGCTGGCCGAGGAAGGCTGGGTGTCGGTGCAGTCCGTTATCAATGAGGATGATTTCTGGCACATTACCGGGCAGCTGAAAGCTGTAGGTGCCGAGGGTATTCTGGTGCTGCCGATTGAGAAGATGATTGCCTGAGCCGGCGGGGGTAGGCCGCGAGCAGCTACTCCTTATAATATAGGAGTGCACTCGCGCCGTCTACCTGCAGTCATTAGTAAAATCACTACTACACGTCAGCCAGAAAACGTCATGCAATTATTTTCTTACCCCCCCCAAACGGACTGGCCCGCCCTGCAGCAGCGGGCCGCGGCCCAGCAGGCTCAGGACATCGACGAGCGGGTACAACAGATTTTTGAGGATGTGCGCCAGCGCGGCGACGCGGCCCTTCTCGACTACGCCCAGCGCTTCGACGGCGCCGACCTCTCGGGCGGTTTGCGCGTCAGTCTCGATGAACTTACCGCCGCGGCCGCGCAAGTACCGGCCGGGCTGCAGGCCGCCATTCGTCAGGCCTACGCGAATATTCTGCGGTTTCACGAGGCCCAGGTGCCGCAGCCGGAACAGGTAGAAACCATGCCGGGTGTGCACTGCTGGCGCCGGGCCGTGCCGGTGCAGCGGGTGGGCCTCTACATTCCGGGCGGTACGGCCCCGCTGTTTAGTACCCTGCTGATGCTGGGCGTCCCGGCTCGGTTGGCCGCCTGCCCGGAGGTAGTGCTGTGCACCCCGCCCCAGCGCGATGGCTCCGTGAACCCGGTGATTCTGTTCACGGCGCAGCTGCTGGGCATTACCACCATTATCAAAGCCGGCGGGGCCCAGGCCGTGGCGGCCCTTACCGGCGGTACGGCCTCGGTGCCCGCTGTTGATAAGATCTTCGGCCCCGGCAACCGCTACGTGACGGCCGCCAAGCAGTTGGCCACGCGCTACGGGGTAGCCATTGACATGCCGGCCGGCCCCTCGGAAGTGCTGGTTATTGCCGACGCCTCGGCTAACCCCGCTTTCGTCGCCGCTGACTTGCTGAGCCAGGCCGAGCACGGACCCGATTCGCAGGTGATTCTGCTGTCGGATTCACTGAGCCTCCTGGAAGCTACGCAGGCCGAAGTAACCCGCCAGCTGCAGCAGCTGCCCCGGGCTGAGGTAGCCGCTCAGGCCCTGCAGGAAAGCCGCGCCATTCTGCTCCGCACCCCGGAGGAAATGCTTTACTTCTCGAATCAGTACGCGCCCGAACACCTGATTCTGGCCGTTGAGAACCCCGAGCAATTGGCCGAAGGCGTCACCAGCGCCGGCTCCGTATTCCTGGGCCACCTGACTCCGGAAGCTGCCGGCGACTATGCCTCGGGTACCAACCACACGCTGCCCACCAACGGCTACGCCCGCAACTACAGTGGTGTATCCCTGGATTCGTTTCTGAAAAAGATAACGTTCCAGCGGCTTTCCACCGAAGGGTTGCGCCAGGTGGGGCCGGTAGTGGAGCTGATGGCCGAAGCCGAAGGCCTACGGGCTCACGCCCGCGCCATCACGCTGCGGCTGGAGTCGCTTGGGCGGTCAATAGAACAGAATCCGCGCTAGCAGTGCGGTCATCCTAAATTCAGAATCAATGTTTAACCTCGATAGCCTCGTGCGGCCCAACATCCGGGCCATGAAACCCTATTCTTCGGCCCGCGACGAATTTCAGGGAGAGGCGCATGTAATGCTCGACGCCAACGAGAATAGCCTGGGCAGCGCCGGCCCCGAGCGGTTCAACCGCTACCCCGACCCCGTGCAGCGGGCCGTGAAAGCCGAGCTGGCCCCGCTGAAAGGCGTGCGGCCCGAGCAGATTTTTCTGGGCAACGGCTCCGACGAAGCCATTGACCTGCTGGTGCGCCTGACCTGCACTCCCGGCCAGGACAGCATTCTGATTCTGCCGCCTACCTATGGCATGTATGAGGTAGCCGCTAATCTGAATGACGTGCGCATCGAGCGGCTGCCGCTCACCGAGGACTTTCAGCTCTCCTCCGAGACAGTAGCGGGGGTAGTAGCTTCCGAGGCCAAGCTGGTATTTTTGTGCTCGCCCAACAACCCCACGGGCAATCTGCTCCACGCCGAAGCCATCGAGCAAATCCTGCGCGGCTTCCGGGGGCTGGTAGTAGTCGACGAGGCCTATGCCGATTTCGCTGCAGCTCCCAGCTGGACCACGCGCCTGGAGGAGTTCCCGAACCTGGTGATTCTGCAAACCTTCTCCAAGGCCTGGGGCTTGGCCGGCCTGCGCCTGGGCATGGCCTTCGCCAGTCCGGAAATTGTCGGCTACCTCAACAAAATCAAGCCGCCCTACAACGTTTCGGAAGCTACCCAACAGCACGCCCTGCAGGCTCTGCGCGATGCGGCTCGTTTTGAGGGTATGCGCCAGCAGCTGCTCCGGGGCCGTGACTGGCTGGCCGAGCGCCTGCCGGCCGTGCCCATCGTGGAAACCGTATTTCCTTCGGATGCGAATTTCCTGCTGGTGCGCTTCCGGCCTGATGCCACAGCCGTGTACGACTTCCTGGTAAGCCGTGGCATTATTGTGCGCAACCGTACTACCCAGCCAGGCTGCGCCGGCACGCTCCGACTTACCGTGGGCTCGCCACAGGAAAATGAGCAACTGCTGGAGGCGCTCCAACAGTTCGAGTAAGCCCGCCCGACAACAGTACGACACTCCGATTTTACCTGACCCCACCTGGGTCATTTCTCTATCATGAAGAAAGTTCTTTTCATTGACCGGGACGGCACCATCCTGATTGAGCCGCCCACCGATTTTCAGGTTGACTCCCTGAGCCGGGAAAAATTTCAGTTTGTGCCGGGCTCCATCACCGGACTGGCGCGCATTGCCCGCGAACTGGACTACGAGCTGGTACTAGTAAGTAACCAGGATGGCTTGGGCACCGACAGCTTTCCGGAAGACACCTTCTGGCCGGCCCACACCATGATGCTCGATATTCTGCGCTCGGAAGGAGTGGAGTTTGCGCGGGAGCACATCGACCGGAGCTTTCCGCACGAAAACCTGGCTACCCGCAAGCCCGGCATCGGGATGTTGCAGCAATACCTTGGGGAAGGCAGCGGCTACGACCTGGCCGGCTCCTTTGTTATCGGCGACCGGCTCACCGATGTGGAGCTCGCGCAGAACTTAGGCTGCCAGTCTATTCTGATCCGGCCGGAAGGGGAGGCCGATGACCGCGCCGCTCTCTCGACAACCAACTGGGAAAAGATATACCAATTCCTGCGGTTGCCTGCTCGCACGGCGGCAGTACAACGCGACACCAACGAAACCAAAATCAGCATCGAAATAAACCTCGATGGAAATGGTCGTCCGCAGATGCAGACTGGGCTGGGGTTCTTCGATCATATGCTTGATCAGCTCAGCAAGCACTCGGGCGTGGATATGAAAATTTCGGTACAGGGTGACTTGCACATCGACGAGCACCACACCATCGAAGACACGGCCATTGCCTTGGGCGAGGCCTTCACCCAGGCCCTCGGCGACAAGCGCGGTCTGGCCCGCTACGGTTTCCTGCTCCCCATGGACGACGTGCTGGCCCAAGCCGCCATCGACTTCTCCGGCCGCCCCTGGATGGTGTGGGATGCGGAGTTTAAGCGGGAAAAAATCGGGGACATGCCCACGGAAATGTTTTACCATTTCTTTAAAAGCTTCTCCGATGCAGCCCGCTGCAACCTGAACATCAAGGCCGAGGGGCAGAACGAGCATCATAAGATTGAGGCCATATTTAAGGCTGTAGCTAAGTCTATCAAGATGGCCCTAGTACGGGACGCCGCCCGGATGGAAATTCCCAGCACAAAGGGAGTTCTGTAGTTTTAACATTTGTATAAACATATGGTAAAGCCTTCATTGTCTGCAGCTCGTCAAGCACCCCTGCTTATAAAGTTAGGAAGGTGCGTTAAGCAATTATAGGAGAACAGGGGCTACACCATATGTTTATACAAATGAGTAAACACATAATTCGCCTATAATCCTTCAAATGGAAATAGCAGTAATTGATTACAAAGGCGGCAACGTACAGTCTGTGCTGTTTGCGCTGGAACGCCTGGGCGTACAGGCTACCCTGACCTCGGAGCCCGAAGTGATTCGGCGGGCCGATAAGGTTTTGTTTCCGGGTGAAGGCGAAGCCGCTTCGGCCATGCGCGAGCTGCGGGCCCAGGGCCTTGATGAGCTTCTACCGACACTTACTCAACCATTCCTGGGCATCTGCCTGGGCATGCAGCTGCTGGGGCAGCACAGCGAAGAAGGGGGCGGTACCGGCCTGCTCGGAATTTTGCCTTTTAACGTGATTCGCTTCCCCAGCGCTCCGGAGTATAAAGTGCCGCACATGGGTTGGAACAACCTGCAGGCGCTTCGCTCCCCGCTCTTCGAAGGGCTGCGCGAGGAGGACTACGTGTACTTCGTGCACAGCTACTACGCACCCGTCGGGGACTACACCATTGCCCAGGCCGAGTACCCCGCGCCCTTTAGTGCCGCCGTGCAGTATAAGAACTTCTACGCCGTGCAGTTTCACACCGAGAAAAGCGGCCCGGTCGGGACGCGGATTCTGGAAAACTTTCTGAAGCTCTAGCAGCCTTGGCCACCGACAGGGGGTAGGGAGTATTTCACTACCTGCGCCGGCAGACCAAAGCGCCACAGAGTTTTCCTACCCCATCATTCTAGCAGATAGCAGACACCCATGGAAATCATTCCCGCTATTGACCTCATCAATGGCCAGTGCGTGCGCCTCACCGAAGGCGACTTCTCCCAGCAGACCACCTACGACTCCGACCCCCTAGCCGTGGCCCAGCGCTTCGAACAGCACGGGGTAAAGCGCCTTCACCTGGTGGACCTGGACGGGGCCCGGGCCAAGCAGCCGGTGAACCTGCCGGTGCTGGAGCGCATTGCCCGGCACACCGCCCTGGAGATTGACTTTGGCGGGGGGCTGCAAAGCGAGGAGGCCGTGCGCCAAGCCTTCGGGGCGGGTGCCCGCCAGATTACGGCCGGCAGCATTGCCGTGCGGGAACCCGAAACGGTGGCTGGTTGGCTGCGCGTTTTTGGCGCTGAATGCATCATTGTAGGGGCTGATTTCCGCGACAACTTTATTTCCATTAACGCCTGGGCCGAGCAGAGCGAGCGGACCCTACAGGAGTTCGTGGCCGACTACCTGACGGCGGGCGCCAGTACCTTTATCTGCACCGATGTCAGCAAAGATGGCAAGCTGCAGGGCCCCGCGCTGGCTACCTACCAGCAATTGCGCGAGCAGCTGCCCGCTGCCCAGCTGGTGGCCAGCGGCGGGGTTACCACCCTAGCCGATGTGGAAGCCCTGGCGGCAATCGGCATGCACGGCGCTATTATTGGCAAGGCCATCTATGAGGGCACCATTACCCTGGCCGAACTGCAGCCCTGGCTATAGGGGCGTCTATTGATTGGTTCTTTTATCATCCTGAGCGGAGCGAAGGACCTTATCACGGTTGAAGGATAACAACGGCTTCGCGCCGGCGTGATAAGGTCCTTCGCTCCGCTCAGGATGACAGCATATTTAGACCACCCGATGCTAACCAAACGAATTATACCCTGCCTCGATGTAAAGGATGGCCGCACCGTAAAGGGCGTCCGGTTTGAGGGCCTGCGCGACGCCGGTGACCCCGTGGCCCTGGCTTCCCGCTACGCCCGCGAGGGCGCCGACGAGCTGGTGTTCCTCGATATTACGGCCACCAACCAGAAGCGCGCGACCCTGGTGGCGCTGGTGCGCGACGTAGCGCGCGAGCTGGACATCCCGTTCACCGTAGGCGGCGGCATTGGTACCGTGGCCGATGTGGAAGCCTTGCTGCTGAACGGGGCCGACAAGGTCAGCATCAACTCCGCGGCCCTGGCCCGGCCCGAGCTCATTGACGAGCTGGCCGCCCGTTTCGGGTCGCAGTGCATTGTGGTAGCCGCCGATGCCCGCTATAACGATGCCGACGGCTGGCAGATCTACACCCGGGCCGGCACCCATAATACCGGCCGCGACGCGGTGCAATGGTGCCGGGAGGCGGCGGAGCGGGGCGCCGGCGAGCTACTGCTGACCTCCATGAGCAACGATGGCACCAAGGACGGCTTCGCGCTGGACATTACCGGGGCCGTCAGCCGGGCCGTGTCGGTGCCGGTGGTAGCTTCCGGTGGGGCCGGCTCCAAGCAGGACTTCACCCGCGTATTCCAGCAGGCCCACGCCGATGCCGGGCTGGCGGCCAGCATTTTTCACTTCGGCGAAATTGGCATCCGGGAGCTGAAAGAGCATCTGCGGGCCGATGGTATTCCGGTGCGGCTGTAAATATGAGTTGTCAGTTGGGAGTTGTCGGTTGTCAGTAATGATAACGGCCCCCATCAGTACTGACAACCGACAACTCCCAACTGACAACTAAAAAAATGGACTTTGCCAAAATGCCCGATGGGCTGATTCCCGTGATTGTGCAGGATGCTCAGACGGGCCAGGTGCTGATGCTGGGCTACCAGAACGAGGAAGCCCGGCGCGTGACCGAGCAAACGGGCCGCGTGACCTTCTATTCCCGCTCCAAGCAGCGCCTCTGGACCAAGGGCGAAACCTCGGGCAACTACCTCACCGTAGTCAGCCAGCACCCCGACTGCGACCAGGACGCCCTGCTGATCCGGGCCCTGCCGGACGGGCCTACCTGCCACCGCGGCACTACCAGCTGCTTCGAGCAGCCCGACCAAACGGCCTACCCGGCCCCGGCCGTCAGTTTTATTGCAGAGTTGGAGCGGCTGGTGCAGCGCCGTCAGCAGTTCCCCAACGAAGACCCCAAATCCTACACGGTGTCGCTGCTGCGTAAGGGAATGCCAAAGATTGCCCAGAAAGTAGGCGAGGAGGCCGTGGAAACGGTGATTGATGCCGTAGGCGGAAACCTGGAAGGCCTGAAAGGGGAGGCCGCCGACCTACTCTACCACCTGCTGGTACTCCTGACGGCCTCGGGGCTGTCGTTGGAAGATATTGTGCAGGTACTGCGCCAGCGCCACACCACCATTTCCGGCGGGGTTCGGCGGGAGTAAGCGGGTAGGCACTAACCTAGTAAACTGATAAATAAGCCGCCACCGCCGTTTCGCCCTACCCGGAACGGCGGTGGCATTTCCGGCCCGCCGCCGTTACAACCGCCAGCCAATCTGCAGGCCCCCGCCTGCATCAAGGTACAGGGCCTTGGGGTTGCGCCGGTTAACGGATTCGCGCCGGTAAACGCAAGTGCCCACAAACGTGTCCAGCACTATTCTTGGTCCCAGCCCCCATTGCCGGCCCAGATACACCTGGGGCTGCACCTGGGTGCTGCCGTAGCGGCGGCTGGAACCGCTCGGAATGGTAGCAGAGGCCACGTACACTTCCGTAGTGCGCCGGTAGGTGCCCTGCAGGGCGAAAGCCGCGTACCAGCCCGTGAGGGCCGGCCGGGCAACGCGCGGCCGGAAATAATAACGCAACTGCAGGTCGGCGTGATAGGAGTGAGAAATGCCCCGCAACTCCTCCGGCTGGCGTGGGCCAGCGGCAGGGCTAAACCACAGGCCATAGAGGGAATAGCGCTGGCGAAAATATCCCAGGCCCCCCAGTAGGCTTAGTTGAGGTGTGAGTTGTCTCTCGTAAGTGCCTGTCGCATCGGGCTGATTAAATACGCGCACGCCGGCTTTTACTACTTGGGCGGGGGACGGTGGGAGGTCGGGCCCCGGCTGGTGTTGGGCGTGCAAACGTGGTGAGATACCGAGGCCCAGGGCGGCCAGATAGTATAATTTCAGATTCATTTCAGATTCATACAACTTGTTCGGATACTTGGCAGTAAGATAGGCCGCCCAGCCCCTTGGGTTGCATTCCGCAGAAGTATTCTGCTGAAAAATCCTTGAGTACCTTGCGCCCCGTTTTACGTTCGTCTGTATGCCCGAAAATGCCTCCTATTTAGCCCAGCAAAGCCTGACGGTGCTGGTGCCTGTTTACAACGAAGAAGAAAGCCTGGGGCAGTTTGTGGTGGAGATGGATAAGTTTCTGGCCGTAACGCCGGTGGAAACGACCGTCTTGTTCGTTAATGATGGCTCCACCGACGGCTCCCTGGCTATTCTGCGCGAGGTGTGCGGCCGGGATGCTCACTACGAGTTTATCAGCCTGAGCCAGAACCGGGGGCTGAGCACGGCCATCAAAGCCGGCATCGACCACGCCCGCACCACCCTGATCGGCTACATCGACTCCGACATTCAAACCACCCCGCTGGATTTTCTGGAGTTCCTGACGTTTTTCCCGGAGTACGACATGGTGAACGGCATTCGGGCCAAGCGCCAGGATACGCTGGTCAAGAAGCTTTCCTCCAAGATTGCCAACGGGGTGCGGCGCACGCTCATCAACGACGGCATTCAGGATACGGGCTGCCCGCTGAAAATTATCAAAACCGACTATGCCCGCCGGCTGCCGCTGTTTCACGGCATGCACCGCTTCCTGGGGGCGCTGGTGCAGCTGCAGGGCGGCCGGGTGAAGCAGCTGCCGGTGCGCCACTTCCCGCGCTTTGCGGGCACGGCCAAGTACAACCTCTGGAACCGGGCCTGGAAGCCCCTGGTCGACACGTTCGGGTTCCGCTGGATCCGCAGCCGCTGGAAAAACTACGAAATCGGGGAGCACCACCGCCAGTCGGCCCCTGAAGCGTCAGAAGCTTCGGTGGGTAACCTCCGTAACGCCAGCCGCTAAGTGGGAGCCCTACCGGATATGAGCACGCAAACCCTGGCGCTGGGCATTGGGCTGGTGTCGCAGCTCTTGTTTTCCAGCCGGATTGTGCTGCAGTGGATTCAGAGCGAGCGGGCCAAGCGGGTGCTGGTGCCTACCTTGTTCTGGCAGATCAGCCTGGTGTCCTCGTTTCTGATGATTGTGTACGGCATTCTGCGCCACGACCCCATCATCCTGGCCGCTCAGCTCATCAGCTACGCCATCTACATCCGCAACCTGCAGCTGCTAGGGGAGTGGAGCAAGCTGAATCCCTGGTTTCGGGCGGGGGCCTACGTGTTTCCGGTGGCGATGCTGGGCTGGTTTGTGGCCGGCAACCAGCACTTCAGCCTGCGGGCCATGCTGGGCAGCCGCATTCCGCGCGGGGTGCTGCTGCTGGGCGCCGTGGGGCAAACCATCTTTCTGCTGCGCTTCGTGTACCAGTGGCTGTATTCGGAGCGCAAAGGCGAATCGTCATTGCCCCTGAGTTTCTGGCTGATCAGTTTCGTGGGCTCGGTGCTTATCCTGATTTACGCCCTGCTGCGGCGGGATGCCGTGCTGCTGATCGGCAACATCTTTGGCACGGTGGTCTACGCCCGCAACATTGTGCTGCTGCGCCGCGAAGAAGCCCGCCTGGCCCGCACGCCTACCCTCTAGGTTTCCTGGAAGTCAAGGAAAAGCAACGGCCCGCCAGAACGTAGCTGGCGGGCCTTTACGCTGAACGCGGGGGTAGCAACGACCAGCTACCGGGGGGCTAGAACACCGGTTCCGTCTGGTCCATCCACTGCACAAAGGCCTGCAGCCCGTCCGTGAGGGTGGTTTGGGGGGCGTACCCCAGCAGGCGCTGGGCTTTGCTGATGTCGGCGTAGGTTACGTCCACGTCGCCGGCCTGCATGGGTTGGAAGGCCAGCCGGGGGGTAGTGTGCACGGCCTGCCCAACGGCCTCAATCAGCTCCAGCAAAGCGACCGGGCGGTTGTTGCCCAGGTTAATCGTTTCATAGACCTGGTCGTGGGTGAGCAGGTAGGCCACGCCCCGGGCAATACCGTCCACCGTGTCGAGCACAAAGGTATAGTCGCGGGCCGTGGTACCGTCGCCGAACACCGGAATGGGCTCGCCGGCCCGCAGCAGCCGCACAAACTTATGAATGGCCAGGTCGGGGCGCTGGCGGGGCCCGTACACGGTAAAGAAGCGGGCATTGAGTACCGACAGCCCGTAGAGGTGGTGGTAGGTGTAGGTGAGCTGCTCGCCGCTGAGCTTGGAGGCCGCGTAGGGCGAAATGCAGGAAGCCAGCAGGCTCACGTCCTCGCGGAAGGGCCGCTCGGGGGTGTTGCCGTACACCGAGGACGAAGAAGCAAAAAACAGCTTCCCGATATCCCGCAGACGCATCCATTCCAGCAGGTGCGTCGTCCCGACGACGTTGTTTTCCAGGTAGGCAATGGGTTCCCGCACCGAAGGGCCTACCCCCGCCTTGGCCGCCAGGTGCACCACCACCTCAACGGGGTCGGCGGGCAGGGCATCTACCAGCGCATCGAGCCCGTGGCGCAGGTCGGCTTCATGAAAGGTAAAGCGCGGGTGCTGGAGACAGGCGCGCAGGTTCTGCTGCTTGCGGGCACGGTCATAAAAAGGGTCGAAATTATCCAGGCCCACCACGCGGTGCCCGTCGAGGAGCAGCCGCTCGGCGAGGTGCGAGCCAATAAAGCCCGCACAGCCTGTAACCAGAATGGAAGCCATGCGTGAAGTGCAGCGGGAAAGTGAAGGGAGAAGCGCCCGGGAGGGGTGGGGCGCAAATGTAACCGGAAATGCCCTTTTCCGGTTACCTTGGCGAGTGGACGGCTCACCCGGGTTGGGGCGGGGCCATCCGGCCGGCTTTTCTCTGTTCTGCTGTTGTACTTCCTGATGATGCTATTTTCGTGGGCCGCGGGGTGGGGCCGGCTCGGAGGTCTGCTGCTGAGTTTTGTTGTGCCCGCTGGTGGGCTGCTGGCGCAACCGGCGGCCCATGCTTCGGTGGTCACGCCCCGGCCGCTGGTCATCGGCCACGCTGGTTCGGGCTTCGTGCATTTGTTTAACGCCCTACCCCCCAGCAGCCTCCGCAGCCTGCGCCGGGCCCTGCGCCGCGGGGCGGATGGGGTAGAGGTGGACGTGCGCCTAAGCCAGGACAGCATCCCGGTTCTCTACCACAACCACACCCTAGAGTCCATGACCGATGGCACGGGCTGCGTCAGCCAGACCCCGGCGGCCCGGCTTACCGGCCTGCGCTACCGCGTCGGCTGGCTTCACAACTGGCGGCAGCGCGAGCAGCTGATCACCCTGGAAACTTTTCTGGCCCAGCTGGCCCAGTACCCCACATTTCCCTACCTGCACCTGGATCTGCACGAAGACGATGCCTGTTCCAGCGGGGAAGCAGCCCGTAGCGCGGCCCTGGCCCGCCGGCTGCAGCAACTGCTGGCTCGCTACCAGCTTCCTGCCGAACGGGTGCTCATTCTAACCAACCGGTCCGCCACGCTCCACTACCTGCGCCGGCTGCTGCCGGCCGTGCCGCTGGGGTTTGAGTTTACCGAGGGTTTTGATACCGGGCTGCAAGAGTTAGCGGGCCTGCCCACGGTGGGAGCCGCGGTGCTGCACAAAGACGATGTTACCCCCGAGCGGGTGGCCTGGGTGCGCGCCCTGGGCAAGCAGGTAGTGGTGTTTGGCGGGCGCTCCGGCCGGGCCGTCCGGCGGGTGGTTGGGGTAGGCCCCGACTCCTATGAGGTGGACAACGTGCGGCGGCTGCGGGCCACGTTGCGGCGACGATAGCGGGTTCTGGCTACGGGGCCAAGCCGGGCGGGGGGTACCTTGGGAAACACAGACGGGATTCTATGCGGATTACAACAACGAAGTGGGGGCAATGGGTAACGGTGCTGGCCGTGTGCGGGGTAAATTTCTTTTTGCACGCCGGCGCGCCGGAAGTCAGCCTGATGGAGGCGCGCAACTTGGTAGCCGCCCGGGAAATGGTAGCCGGTGGCTCCTGGCTGATTCCGACCATGAACGGGGAGCTTCGGCTGGCCAAGCCGCCGCTGCCTACCTGGGCGGTGGCCGCCTGGCAGCAGCTTATTGGTCCGACCGAGGACCTGGGGCTGCTGCGGGTACCAGCGGGGCTGGCGGCCACGCTGCTGGTTCTGTTTTTCTGGGGGCTGGCGCGTGAGCTGACGCGGCCGGCGCCGGGAGAGGCTCGTCATCCCGGCCGCACGGCCTGGCTGGCGGCTTTGGTACTGGCCAGCAGCCTGCTGGTCGTGACCACGGGCCGGGAAGGGCAGTGGGACATCTTCGCCACTAGCCTGATGATGGGGAGCCTGTGGCTGTTGGTTCGGGGCTGGCAGCGCCCGCGGCGGGCGTGGCGGCCCTTGTTGGGCGCGGGCGCGCTGGCGGGGCTTTCTCTGCTGAGTAAGGGGCCGGTTGCGGTGTATGCCTTGCTGTTGCCCTTTGTGGGGGCCTACCTGCTGACCCAGGCCCAGCACCGCCGACAAGTAAAGCGGCACGGGTGGGCTACGCTGGCGGCCGGAATAGTCGCCTTGCTGCTGGGGGGCAGCTGGCCGGTGTACATCTGGCAGGAAGTAGCGCCGGTGGCCTTGAAGGTAGCCCGCACAGAAATGTCCTCCTGGGGCGAGCGGCACGTGCAGCCCCTGTGGTACTACTGGTCCTTCTTTGCCTTCACGGGTTTATGGGCCCTGGTCGCGCTGGCTAGTCTGATCATGCCCTACGCCCGGCCCCGGGCCGGGCGGTTTATTCCCTACGCCGTGGCGCTGGGGTGGGTGCTGGGTGGGGTAGTGTTACTGAGCCTGGTGCCCGAAAAAAAAGAACGGTATATGCTCCCTCTTATGCCTGCCCTGGCCTTGCTGAGCGCCGGCATGCTGCGGTACTGGGAAACTACTCTGGGTGCGGCCCGGCCCCGTCCGGATGCCTGGCTGGTGCGGGGGTGGGGTAGTCTGCTGACGGTAGTTTTTGCCGCATTGCCCGTAGCCATGGTTCTAAGCCACCTGCCTGGGCTGGGTTGGGCAACTCCCCGGTTTATACTGGGTGCTTTGCTCTTTGGGGGGCTGGCTTCCTGGGTTTGCGGGTGGGGGGTACGTCGGAGCAACGTGGGGGTGCTGATTAGCGCCACGTTGGTCGGCGTAGCAGCCATCATAGCCCTGCTGGCGCCTGCGTACCCGCTCTGGGAGGCCCGCAAGCAGACGCCCGGCCTGCGGCGGATGGCTGCTATGCGCACCGTGGCGGGCCTGGCCGGCCTTGCAACTTGGCGCAGTCTGGATACCCTGCCTATAAAGCAGGTCTGGGCGGCCGGCCGTACCGTGGCCGTGTGGTACCCCACAGCAGACACACTGCAGGCTTTGCGGAAACCCGTGGCGGTTTTTAGCGCTTCTCCCATCACAACCCGGTTGCCCGTCGGCTGGGACACCCGAGTGCGGGTCACGCCCCTGGATACTTTCTTCCTGGGCCGCGACCCGCAATCCGGTTACTGGTTTGTTTCCCGGCTGGATCCTATCCTCGAATAGGGTCCTAATGCCATAAGTTATTGTGAAGTAATGTGTTAATTAATCTTGGCAGTTAACATAATATAGAAACAGGCAATATTTTTTACGTTTAGATGACTGTCTCAGGATTTGTGCGCTAGGCGTCAACCCGATTGATAGTTTTAGCTTTTGAGCCGTCGCCGTATTTTTTCTAAAAGGGCCTCTACAATGTCAAGATCATCCAGTTCCTGCACAGAGAGCTGAGAATCCAGCCCTGGCCCGATAATCCGGATGGTGTAAGAAGCTGCTGAGGTAGTACCGGAAGGTTCTGCGGGCGTATGTGCTACGGGTCGCTGGGGTGTCTCAGAGGCGATAGGAAGAGTGTTGCTGGGCGGGGCAGCTGGTTCGGCAAGGCTGCCAGCTGCACCGGAACCAGAAGGCCTAGTTGCCGCAGAAGGGAGGGGTGTGGTAAAGATTGCCTCTGGTCCTGCGCCGACAAGAGCAGCAGGTGTAGTGGAAGCCGGAGTACTATCTTCCAGGTCTGCTGTGTCCAAGCCAAATAAACTGGATACGGCATCCAGGTTTCGGCCCGAAGGTACAAATGCCGGCGCCGAAGATATACCATTAGAATGGGGGGTAGGTTCTTTGGGGGCTGCGGGGGGGGCGCTGGCCAGCGGGGCTGATTCCGGAGAAGCTACGGCTACTGACCCGGCCCGGAACATGTTCAGGGGCATTTCTGAGCTAGCGAGTTCCCGTCGGGGTGTTTGTTGAGCCGCTAACTGGTCGATATCCACAATAACGTTGCGCTCATCCAGGATGCCTGCCATACGTGCTCCGTCTACAAAGGCTTTTGCTACGCCTTGTGCGTTTATCTCCTCAACACCGAATTCCCGGATAAGCATCACGTCAAACATATGCACGGGCAGCTCCCGGTTTCTGAATTTACGGCATATCTGAGTGAATAGTGGAGGGTGGAGGAAAGCTTCGCGGTGGTAGATTTTTTCCTCCTGCTTATCATAGGCATGCTTGATGCGGCGGAATAGATTGGTTGTTGTAAGCAACTCTCGCTTACTGGTGAGCAACCCGAACTTTACCGCAGAACCGATAATGGCCTTAAAGGAGCCACTGACTTTGCGATTCAGTTTGCGCGCTGCAGTTTCAATGGCGCACTTGCCTCCGGTGTCATCTACTACTTCAGCAACTTCCCAGGCGCCGCTGTAACTGGTACGGGGGTAATCAATTGTTTTAGGCATAACTGAGGACAGTGTAAAAAGATGTCAGGGTGATGAGGCGGTAAATGTACGAGGTATAAGATGAAAGAGTTATACCAATCAGTGCATAAAAGGCATAAAAAGCACAAAATAATATACAAAAGTAATACCTATTTATACTTTTTGTGCTTTTATGTACTTATGCGAGCTTATAGATACCTCCTTTATATATTTTACTACTCTTTTATTCACATCCTATTTTTTATACCCTCTACCGTAGGGGGGCGGGGGCGGGCAGGCTATAGAGTTTATCTATTTTGATCGTTTGGCTTTGTTCTGCCGCCATAACAGCTAAATGTGACTTATCAGCTCTATTTACGATGTGAGGTCCTTTATACGCCTTAAATCATATTGTTTTCGCCGTACAGTTAATAGCGCACAAAAATAAAGTCTAATAGGATAGGGGAGAGAAAGCTTAAAAGTTCCGTAACCTCGTAACCTATTTGTACTGCTTCAGCGCCACTTTCAATTTCAAAACTTCATCCGCTGAAAAGCCAGACTTCGTTAGTAGTAGCATGCACCTGGGAGCAAAACGCAAGTTGTTAGTAGCGTGCTCTAGCTTAGCATGTACCCGAAGACCCAGCTACGAGAGGCAGCAACACGAAGCCGCGTTTGACCTGGCCAGTTTGACAACTTCCATATAGAGCCGCAGTCTTTTGGCAACGCACCAACCTGGGCTCAGACTTGTGCATTGGCCGACGTAACTGATGCTGCTGGAAGAGCATCTGTGGCTCTAGCTTCACAAGAAAACAGCACGCTACTCGCCGTGTAAGTCAGATACACCAACTGCACGGAACAAGGACGTCTGCCTATCGCACCTAAGACGACAATCTACGACCACTTTCTGAGCCTCGTTAGATGAGTGGGCTGGTCAATATGTAATCCGGCGAAATTGCGCGCTGACCAGCCGGTTCCTAAAATATTCTATTTGTCTTATAATTTATATTATGTTAAGTGGTGTTTTTAGCAAACAGCCCGAAGTGCTTTCTCGTGCACCTCGGGCTGTAAATCAACTCCCCTGCTTGAGCCGAGGAGCTCGTTTTATTTCTTTGTATCCAGCTTAGCCGCCATCCGCTCCGAGTCGGCAGTACGGCCAACCCGCAGGTAGGCTTTCTGGAGCGACGAAATGGTTGAACGATCATCGGGCTGAGCCTGCAGTGCTTTCTCGAAATACGGAATCGACTCCTGGAAGAACTTCTTCCCATCGGCCTCATACTTCTTGCCCGACTTCTGGTACTCAGCCAAGCTCATTTTGCTGGCCCGCGTGTACAGGTCAGCTGCTTTGTTGTAGTTGTACACCCCTAGGTTAAAGTTGGCATCGAAGTTATTCGGATCCACTTCCACCGCCTTTTTATAGGCTTCCAGGGCTTTGGCCGGCTGCTTATCCTGGTCATACACCGAGCCCAGCACGGCATACAGGTTGGAGTTGGTCGGGTCAGCGGCAATAGCACGCTCAATCTTGCTGATGGCTTCTTTGCCGCGGCCGGCGCTCAGCTCCATATTCAGGTCTTCGAGCATAAAGCCCTTGTTGGTAGGATAAGCCGCCAGCGCGTCCTGCAGTACTTTACGAGCTGCCGCGTCGTCCTTCTCCTGACGGGCAATCTGCAGCAGGCGGCCGTACATCTGCGGCGACTTATAGCCAATTCCCTGCAGTTTGCTGTACATTTCCTTGGCGCCGGTGAAATCCTGGTTGGCCTCCGAAGCATAAGCAGCGTACAGATACGCCGTTGAATCCTGAGGCCGGATCTGCTGGGCCATGCGGTACGATTCAATGGCTTTCGCGTAGTCCTTGCCGTTGTAGCTCTCTACCCCCGAGTTCAGGGCCAGGCCATAAAGGCCATCGAGCTTTTGCGAGGCCATCTTGCCGTACTCGCTGTCTTTGCCTTCCAGGCTTACGGCTTTCGAATACGATTCAAAGGCCGTTTTGGTGCCTTCGCTGGCCGGCAACGATTTGCCGTAGATCGGGCTGGCTACGATGCCTTCGTAAATCTCACCCCGGGTGTACCAGGTTTTGGCTTTGCCCTGGGTTTTCTCATTGGTAATGGCCTTGTCAATCTCGGTGCGGGCCTTGTCCAGCGTGCCTTGCTTCTGAAACAGAATGGCATTGGTAACGGCCGAGTTCTGCGCCGAAGCCGTGTGAAGAGCCGCGGCGGCCACGAGGGTCAAAATAGTCTTCTTCATGGGAGTCTTACTGAAGAATGAGCAGGGTTAGTGAAAGGAATTGCAACGCAAACGGCAGAACTCACCGATGAGTTCTGCCGTCGCAAGTTAATTAGCGCTGATGGAATCCGGACCCGTCAGGTCTTCCAGACCGGCGTCCGGCGCGGCGCCGACTGGCTCCTCCCCGTCCGGACTAACCGGCGGGAACAACCCGTCGAGGCCGGCTTCCTCCGCCTCGGCGTCTTTCTCCTCGGCGGCAACTTTGGCCACCGACGAGATTTCGTCGCCCTGGTTGATTTTCAGCAGCCGCACTCCCTGGGTAGCCCGGCCAATGCTGCGCAGCTCACTCATCCGCAGACGGATGGTAATGCCCGACTTGTTGATAATCATCAGATCATCCGAGTCGCTAACGGCCTTGATGGCTACCAGCTGACCGGTTTTGTCCGTGAGTTTCATAGCGCGCACGCCTTTGCCGCCGCGGTTGGTAATGCGGTACTCTTCCAGCGGGCTGCGCTTGCCGTAGCCGTTTTCCGATACCACCAGCAGCTCATCCTGGCTGTCCTTGTCAATGCACACCATGCCTACCACCCGGTCGTCGGCCATGTCTTCGGCCAGCGTGATGCCACGCACCCCGGCGGCCGTGCGGCCCATGGAGCGCACTTTCTCTTCGGGGAAACGCACGGCACGGCCCGAGCGCAGAGCCAGCACTACCTCCGAGTTGCCGTTGAGCAGCTGCACGTCCAGCAGCCGGTCGCCCTCGTTGATGGTGATGGCATTGATGCCGGCAGCCCGCGGCCGCGAATAGGCTTCCAGCGGGGTTTTCTTCACGGTACCCTGCTCGGTGCAGAACATCAGGAAGGTATTGTCGAGGTAGTCCGGGTCGCGCAGGCCGCGCACGTTCAGCACGGAGCGCACGGAGTCCTCGCGCGGAATCTCAATCAGGTTCTGAATCGGGCGGCCTTTGGTGTTCTTCCCTCCTTCCGGCACTTCGTATACTTTCAGCCAGAACACGCGGCCCAGCTCGGTGAAGAACAGCAGGTACTCGTGGGTGGTGGCCACAAACAGATGCTCCGTGAAGTCATCCTGCTTGGAGGCCGCCCCGCGGGCGCCTACCCCTCCCCGCCCCTGTGCCCGGTACTCATCCAGCGGGGTGCGCTTGATGTAGCCCTCGCGGGAGATGGTAATCACCATGCTCTCGTCGGCAATCATGTCCTCCATCGAGAAGTCGCCGCCGGCGTACTCGATGCTGGTGCGGCGGGCGTCGCCGTAGCGGTCCTTGATGTCGATGAGCTCCTGCCGGATGATGTCGCGCTGCAGGTCTTCCGAGGCCAGCACGGCTTTCAGGTGGTCGATCTGCGCCATCAGCTCGTTGTACTCCTGCACCAGCTTGTCGCGCTCCAGACCGGTAAGGCGCTGCAGACGCATGTCCAGAATGGCGCGGGCCTGCACTTCACTCAGCGAGAAACGCTCAATCAGCTGCAGGCGGGCCGCATCCCCGTCGCGCGAGGCCCGAATCAGGGCAATTACCTCGTCGAGGTGGTCGAGGGCGATGAGCAGACCCTCCAGGATGTGGGCGCGCTTCTGGGCTTCGGCCAGCTCGTAGCGGGTCCGGCGCACCACTACATCGGCGCGGTGCTCCACAAAGTGCTGAATCAGATCCTTCAGGTTGAGCGTCATCGGGCGGCCCTTCACCAGGGCCACGTTGTTGACCCCGAACGAGGACTGCAGCTGGGTGTACTTGAACAGGTTGTTCAGGACCACCGTGGGCATGGCGTCGCGCTTCAGATCGTACACGATGCGCATACCGTCGCGGTCCGATTCGTCGCGCAGGTCGGCAATGCCCTCGATCTTCTTTTCGTTGATCAGGGCTGCTGTCTTCTCAATCATCGAGGCCTTATTCACCATGTAGGGAATTTCGGTCACGATGATCTGCTCCTTGCCCGAGGGCAGGGTTTCGAAATGCGCCTTGGCGCGCATCACCACCCGTCCACGGCCGGTTTCGAAGGCCTGCTTGACGCCCTCGTAGCCGTAGATGATACCACCAGTCGGGAAGTCGGGAGCCGTTACGTGCTCCATCAGCTCGGCCACGGTAATCTCGGGGTTGGCCAGGTAGGCCACAATGCCGTCCACTACCTCCGTTAGGTTGTGCGGGGCCATGTTGGTGGCCATCCCCACGGCAATACCGGTAGTGCCGTTTACCAGCAGATTCGGGAATTTGGCCGGCATCACCGACGGCTCCTCCAGGGAGTCGTCGAAGTTGGGCTGGAAATCCACCGTGTCCTTGTCCAGGTCCCCGAGCATCTCGTCGGAGAGGCGCTTGAGGCGGGCCTCGGTGTAGCGCATGGCCGCCGGCGAGTCGCCGTCGATGCTACCGAAGTTACCCTGGCCATCCACGAGGGGGTAGCGCAGGCTCCAGTCCTGGGCCATGCGCACCATGGTATCATACACCGAGGAGTCGCCGTGGGGGTGGTACTTACCGAGTACCTCCCCCACGATACGGGCGCTCTTCTTATAGGATTTGTTGTAGGATACGCCCAGCTCCGACATGCCGTAGAGCACGCGCCGGTGCACGGGCTTAAGGCCATCGCGCACGTCGGGCAGGGCCCGGGAGATGATAACCGACATCGAGTAGTCGATGTAGGCCCCACGCATCTCATCTTCAATGTTTATCGGAATGATCTTTTCGCCTTCCGCCATAGGGAGAGTGTAGTCGGCCGGCGGCAGCCCCGAATAGTGGAGCTTGCCGGCCCGTGAGAGTGAACTTCTTTAAGCCTGCAAGATAGGCAAAAAAACCCGTTTTACCTAGCTAGAAGCCCGATTTGCGGGCTATTTCAGCGGCTTGCTCCGGTCGTTTTTGTGCTTGCCCGTTTCCTGCTTGTGCACCTTGATTTTTTCGCCAATGGCGGGGTTTTGCTTTTTGAATAAGGGCTGGCCCCGGTACTTGACGCCGCTGTGCAGGTGCACCTTGCGGGTATGACAGGAAACAATGGGACAAGTGCGGCAGGAAGCCACCGCTACCAGCACCAGCAAGGGCGCCAGGCAGCGGGAAACAGAGGGTAAAAAGGCCATGGGGTAAAGATAGGAATTACAGCTCCGCCACATCCTGGCCTTCCCACTCGCGCAGGAACTGGGCCAGAAACTGCTCCATATACGCGTGGCGCTGCTCGGCTACCCGGCGGGCGGCGGGCGTGTTCAGCCGCTCCCGCAGGTGCAGCAGCTTCTCGTAGAAGTGGTTGATGGTGGGCGCCGTATTCTGCTTGTAGCTCGCGAAGCTCTCGTGCTGCACCGGCGGCACCGAGGGGTCGTGCAGGGGCCGGTTTTTGTGGCCGCCGTAGGCAAAGGCCCGCGCTACCCCAATGGCCCCGATGGCATCGAGGCGGTCGGCGTCCTGCACCAACTCCCCTTCCAGGCTGCTCATGGGGGTAGCCACCCCCAGGCCCTTAAAGCTGATTTCCCGGATAATGGCCTCTACCTGCCCAATAACGGCTTCCGGCGTCTGCTGGCTTTCCAGCCACTGGCGGGCGGCGCGGGGGCCAGCCTCCTCGTCCCCATCGTGGAACTTCCAATCGGCCACGTCATGGAGCAGGGCGCCCAGCTCCGTCACGAGCAGATTGGCCTGGGGGGTTTGGCGGGCCAGGGCGCGGGCCACCTGCCACACCCGCCGGATGTGCTCCCAGTCGTGGCCGGAGCCTTCGTGCAGGAATTTGGCGCGGATAAAGTCGGCGGTATGCTGAATAAGCTCCTCGGGGGCAGTTGGCATAGAAAACAAGCGGGAAAGATGAGCCGGCAAAAGTACGCCGGATTGGCCTTTGCCCGCCACCCGCACGGCCCCTGCCCCCCCCCCTTCCGCGCCTAAAACCTGACCGGCGCGCGGGCCCGGAGCCGGCGCCCGGTATATTTGCCCCAAACGCACGGTTACACCATCTCACCAACGCGGGTCGCTTCAGAAAAGCGAAAACCCCGGCTGTTGGCGCAGCCGGGGTTTCAAGAAGCAGGTGGGCAAACACCTAACTTCTGACTCCAATGAAGAAGGTACGTGTGAAAGCGGAACAAACCGAGCAGCTTGGTTTGGCCCGCGTCCTGCTGGAGCTGGGCAAAGCAGCTCTGGGAGGACTTGTTCGCGCGGTGGTTTCCTTTATGCTGGAACGCCACTGATAGAACACGGTAACGGGGTAGGCTTACGGGCTTATCCCGTTATTTGTTTCCGGCAGGAGCCGTTCGCGCGCTGCCTTCACCGCCGAACAGCGGGTCAACAAATATAGGCTGGTTTTTCGCATAACTGCAACTACCCGGCCGGCCCGGCCAAGCTCCCCAACTCCCCGATAGGTCTGTTGAACGATCTGTAGTATCCAAAGGCGCACTGGCGGCCGCTTTATTTTTATTTCCAGCGGTCCGCAAGCGGTTAACCAACTCATAAATTAACTTTCTTCAAAGAATAGTTTGGCACGCTCAGACAGATAACCAGAATATTCCGCAGCTAGCAAAAAAATATTTTACAGGCTGGTAAATCCAAGTGAATAAAAGGAGGCGTACATGCGGTTAACTATATTTTCCTCCTCACCCTTTCCTTTTCATGTCATGAAAAAGCACCTGCTTTCGTTTGCCTGCGCCGCCCTGCTGGGTACCATTTCCATGACTTCGGCCGTGGCCCAGGCCAAACTCACCCCGGGTACCGTAGCCGTAGGCGGCGAGGCCATGTACCCCAACAAGACCATTGTTGAAAACGCCGTTAACTCCAAAGACCATACGACGCTGGTAGCGGCCGTGAAAGCCGCCGGGCTGGCAGAAACGCTGCAGGGCAAAGGCCCTTTTACGGTGTTTGCGCCCACCAACGCTGCGTTCAACGCCCTGCCGGCCGGTACCGTGGAAACCCTGGTGAAGCCGGAGAATAAGACCACGCTTACCAAAATCCTGACCTACCACGTGGTAGCTGGCAACCTGACGGCCGACAAGATTATGGCCGCTATTAAATCGGGTACAGGTACGGCCACGCTCAAGACGGTAAGCGGCGGCACGCTGAAGGCCATGATGAACGGCCCGAAAAACATTGTGCTCCAGGACGAAAAAGGAAATATCAGCACGATTTCTACCTACGATGTAACGCAGAGCAACGGCGTGATTCACGTAATTGATAAGGTTCTGATGCCCTAACCCGGCCGTCTTATTATTTACAAAAATAAAATACCGTCACCTCATTAATAGATTTAATGGGGTGACGGTATTTTATTTTTATCATGAATATTATTTCAAAATAAAAACGATAATTATGCTGACCTTTCCCTGCTGAAGCGGTTATGCTTCTCGTACCCCCTTTGCTGCTATTCTATGCCTCATTTCACCGCTTCTGATCTGGCCGAGCTGGAAAAGGTTTTTCGGCTCAATCTGATCAACGCCATTACCGGGTTCAAATCCGCCAATCTGCTGGGCACGGCCAATGCGGCGGGGCAGCCCAATCTGGCTATCATCAGCTCGGTGGTGCACCTGGGCTCCAATCCGGCTCTGCTGGGCCTGGTGATGCGCCCACCCAGCGTGCCGCGCCACTCCTACGACAACATCCGCGCTACCCGCTACTACACGCTTAACCACGTGCACGCCGGCATAGTGCGGGAGGCCCACTATACCTCAGCCAACTTTGAAGCAGAGGTATCGGAGTTTGCCGCCTGCGGCCTGACACCGGAGTTTCGGGACGACTTTCCTACCCCCTACGTGCAGGAAAGCCGCCTGCAGATTGGCTTGGAGCTGGTGCAGGAAGTGCCCATTGAAGCCAACGGCACCGTGCTGCTCATCGGGCGGGTGCTGCACCTGTACCTGCCCGAGGCTGCCCTGCGCCCCGATGGGTCTCTGGATCTGCCCGCGGCCGGCACCGTGGCCCTGAGCGGGCTCGACACGTACTACACGGCCACTCCGGTAGCGCGCTACGGCTACGCCCGCCCCGGCCAGCCCGTGCCGGAGCTTCCCCTTTCTCTCAAAACCGACCCGCTATAGCGGGCCGGCCGGGATATATAGCCGAAAGGTGGTACCCGCCTCGGGCTGGCTTTCCACCTCAATGCGCCCGCCTTGCCCCTGCACCAGCCGGTTTACCAGAAATAGCCCTACCCCGGTTCCCTCGCCGGCCTGGTGATGAAAGCGCCTAAACAGCTTGAACAGCTCCGGACCGTGGCGCTCCAGGTCTATGCCCAGGCCGTTATCCGCTACCTCCAGTACTACCTGCCCCGCGGCCGCCCAGCTGCGCAGGCTCACGTGCGGCAGGCGGGCCGGGTGCCGGTACTTCAGGGCATTTGCAATCAGGTTAAGCAGAATGGTGCGCAGGTTAGCCCGCACAAATACCACCCGGGGCAAGGCGGTGTATTCCGTCCGGATGGTGGCCTGCGTTTCCAGCAGCTGGGGGCGCAGGGTATGGAGCACATCCGCCGTCAGGCCGGCCAGATCCACCGGCTCGGTCAGCCCCCCGCCGGGCGGGCGCTCCTCCTGCACCACGGCTGTCAGGCCGTTAATGGTGGTGGACAGGTCGCGCAACGATTCCTCCACCAGACGCAGCACGTAGGCCTCCTCGGGGTCGTGGAAAGTAGCCGAGCGCCGCAGCTCCTGAAAAAGTCCCTGCAGGTTGTTGACGGGCTGCCGCAGGTCGTGGGAGGCGGCGTACACGAAGTTATCGAGGTCGGCGTTGGTGCGGGCCAGCTCCTGGTTGGCCGCATCCAGGGCCCGGTTGCGGGCCTGCACCTCCTCGTTGGCGCGCTGCAGCTGTTGGTTAAACTCCTGCACCTGCCGGCGCGTTTCGGTGAGCTCCCGCAGCGAATCGCGCAGTTGCTGATTGACGACCTCCAGCTGGGTGTGGTGCTGGCTGATGCGCTGGCGCCATTCATTTTTTTCGATGGCGTGCACCACGGTTTTGCCCAACAGCTCCTGATCAAAGTGCTGCTTCACGAGGTAATCCAGGGCCCCGTTGTTGAGGGCGCGCACGGCCAGCTGCTCGCTACCGCCGCCCGTAATCATCACCACGCACAACGTGTTGGGCGGGGCCAGCCGCTGCAGGGCCAGCAGCAGGCTCAGGCCATCGGTATCGGGCAGGTTATAGTCCAGCAGAATGCAATCGGGCTGCCGGGCCTGAAAGGCGGTCAGACCTTCTTCTCCGGAAGCCGCTTCGTACACCTGGAACGGCTCCTGCCCCAGGTGTTTGCGCAGATAACGCTTGTAGAGCATACGGTCCTGCTCATTGTCATCTATCAGCAAAATCTTCTTTGCTCCACTCATGCCTGGCTCATCGGGGGTAATTCCGACGCTTTCAGCCAGTAGCTTACCAGCACCTGCATTTTTTCCTCCAGCGAAGCGTACTCAATCGGTTTGGTGAGGTAGCTGTTGGCCCCCAAGCGGTAGCACTCCTCCACGTCGTGGCTGCTGGAGGAGGTGCTGAAAATGATAACCGGAATCGACTGCAGCCGCGGGTCCTGCTTGAGAATGCCCAGCACCGTGCGCCCATCCGTACCGGGCAGGTTCAGGTCCAGCAGCACAAAGGCGGGCAGCGTTGGGGGCCAGCCGGGGTGCTTGCCGTAGCCCTGCAGATACTCCAGGGCCTGGTCGCCGTCTTCGCAGCGCAACAGCGGATTGGGCAGCGCCTGCTTACGGAATACCCGCCCCAGCGCCGTAAAATCCTCCACGCTGTCTTCCACCACCAGAATGGGCTTAAGAAATGAGGTAATCACTTTTATAAATGCTTTGAGAGAGAAAAGTAAAAGGTAGCTCCACGACCTGGTACGGATTCTACCCACATTTCGCCATCGTGGCGCTCCACCATTTTACGGGCAATGGCCAGACCGGCGCCAGTACCGCCCCCGTATTTATCCTGCGCATGCAGGCGCTTAAAGATTCGAAAAATGGTGTGATGGTGCTTGGGGTCAATGCCAATGCCATTATCGCGCACATACAACACGTGATAGTCCTCAGGGTTCCCGGTACCGCGGGGCCCCAGCGTGCCGGCCGGAGCCAGCCCAATAGTCACGCGGCCCTCGGGCGAGTCGTGGTAGCGCATGGCGTTGGTCAGCAGGTTAGCCAGCACCTCCTGCACCCTGATTCGGTCGCAGCGCAGCGTCGGCAGCGGGCCCCGCACGCTGACAGTGGTATGCAATTCCTCCAGGCGGGGCTGCAGCAGCTCCAGCACTTCCGTGGCCACCTCACCCAAGTCGGTTTCGGCTATAACCAGTTCCTGCCGCCCTACCCGCGAGAGCTGCAGCAGCGACTCAATCAGGGATTCCATGCGCTGGCTGAGACGCACCAGGGTTTGGAGCTTGTTGACCCCGTCGGCGTCCAGCTGGTCGGCGTAGTCTTCCAGCAGAAAGATAGAGTAGTTGTGAATCCCGCGCAGGGGCTCCTTCAGGTCATGGGAGGCCACGTAGGCAAAAGAATCCAACTCGTTGTTGCTGCGCTCCAGCTCCGCATTCAGGCGGCTGAGGATAGCGGCCCGGGCCTGCAGCTCATTCACTATTTTCAGGCGCAGATCCGAGAGGTGAAGGCGGATTTCCCCGGCGGCGGCCACTTCCAGAGGGCGCCAGGGGGCGGAGGTATTGTCCACCGTCTGCTTCCAGGCCTCAAATGACTGGCGCGGCGAGAGGTACAGCTGCCCATCCTGCAGCACCTGCGCCTTCTGGGTTTTGCCGGCCCAGGTCACGGTTTGCACCTGCTCCGGCCGAAACCAGATGATGTAGTCGCCGGGCTCATGGGCCAGGGCAATAGCCAGCAGCCCACTGGCCGTAGCGCGCAGCTCCAGCCCGGCAGGGTTGTGCTGCACGTAGGAATCCGTGCTGAATACATCGCCCCGCACGTTTTCCCGCAGCCACTGAAGCAGGGCCTGAATCTGGTCAGTGGTGGGGGTGGTGCCCAGCGTGATGATGTCGCCCTCAAAACAGATGGCGGCCCCGCCGCAGTCGATGACATCCTGCACCGTGGGCGTGTGCCGGTAGAGGCCTTCCATGAAGTTGGCGTGCCGGCTTACCTGCTCAAACAGCCGGGCCTGCGTTTCGCGGATGTGCAGCTGGTAAGCGTAATCGTCGTGCTGCTGCTTGGTCGCCAGCAGGGCCGAGAACGTTTTGCCGACAAACAAGCACAGCTCGCGCAGCTCGTAGCTGATCAGGCGGGGGGTGAGGTGGTGGCAGGTCATGAGTCCCCAGAGGCGGCCCTCCTGAATCACGGAAATAGTCATGGTGGCGGCCACGCCCATGTTGCGCAGATACTCCAGATGCACGGGCGATACGCTGCGCAGCACCGCGTGGGTCATGTCGGGCGGGCGGGCGGCCGTGGGGTGGAGCACGGGCACGAGCGGAGCCGGCTGGTAGGCTACATCCGGAATAAATCGCAGCCAGTTCTTGAGGTACAGCGCCCGGGCCTGCGGCGGAATGTCGGTGGCGGGGTAGTGCAGGCCCAGGTAGGGCTCCAGGTCTTCCCGTTTGGCTTCCGCCACCACTTCCCCGCTGGCATCCTCGGCAAAGCGGTACATAAGCACCCGGTCGAAGCCGGTAAGGGCGCGTACCTCGTCCACGGCCCGCTGGCAGAACTCCCGCACGGAGGTAGCGGTCAGCATCTGGCTTAGGGTAACGTTCAGGGCCGGCAGATCCAGCACGCTGGTCGCGGTTTCAGTTACGGGTTCAAATTCCAGCCACAGCAGCTGATCGTAGCGGTGTAGAATAAGCTTGTAGAAAGGCTGATCCGGCACCCGGTCAAGGCGCACGCCCAGCAGCCGGGCAGCCTCCGTGAGGGTAGCAAACTGCCCCCGGACCTGGGCTACCTGCTCCGGGTTCAGCAAGAGCTCCAGCCCTTCACCGAGCAGCTGCCGGGCCGGCAGGCCCAGCAGCTGCTCGGTGTTCTGACTGGCATGCACGATGCGGTGGGTGTCCTCCGCCAGGCACAGCAGAAACCCGTAGGGCTGCACCGAGCCGGGAATGTGAATGGGCTCCCGGTCGCAGTTGGTCAAGGTGACGGGTGCGTTGAGCAGGGGCTCATCAGAGTTAATTACGGTTGCTCGATCCACGCGTGTAGCTTTTGAAACGTAACAATAGCCGACTGCACCACTTGGTCCTGGTCGGCTGGGTGGAGGGCGGCGGCACTCAGCAGCCCGCAGAAGCTTTTCCACCGGGCCCCGGTCTGCTCGGCGTACCCGGTAAAGTACGTGCGGGCGGTAATGCCGGCCCGGGCCAACTGCCGGGTAATTATCTGCCCGCCCAGCGTGGAGCCCTCCACCACGTACAGAGCCCCCAGCAGCTGCGCCCGGGTGCGCAGGGGGGGCATGTCGGGGCACTGGGGCAAGCCGGCGGCCTGCGCCAGGTCCTGCTCAATCAGATGGGCCCGGCAGCGGGCCGCTACCTCCCATTCGGCCGGAAACGCATGCGCCCGCAGCGCGGCCTCATAGGGTCGCAGAAAGCCGTATAACCGGGAGAGAAAATGCGTCGTGACGTCGGAGGTGATGGTGCCCGCCATCAGCGCGCGGTTGAACGCGCTCTGCTCCAGGGCAGCGTGGTAGGGCTGGGTTTCCTGACGCAGGCGGTGCAGAACGGAAGCAGGGGCGGAAACGGGCAGCATACGGGCAGAACAAGTAAAGTAGCCAGACCACGAAGTACGCTAATCCCGGCCACATGCGCGCCCGGGGCACCGGCGGCTCTTCGCCACACGCCCCCTCACCGCTATCATCCGAGACGTACGGCCCCCAGTTTTTCCAGCTCCTCCCAAACCCGGTGCACGGGCAACCCCATCACGTTAAAGTAAGAGCCCTCCAGGCGGGTTACGGCCACCATCCCGATCCAATCCTGGGCCCCGTAGGCGCCGGCCTTGTCCAGGGGGGAGTAGGTGGCCACGTAATGCTCGATTTCTGCCCGCGAAAGGGAGCGGAAGTGCACCCGGGTCTGGTCGGAAAACACCACCCGGCGGCCGTCGCCGCAGAGCAGGCACACGCCCGTATACACGTCGTGGGCGCGGCCCTGCAGGCGCTGGAGCATTTGCACGGCCTCGGCCGCGTCGGCGGGTTTGTTGAGCACGTCGTGGTCGAGACACACGATGGTGTCGGCCGTGATAACCAGCTCATCCGGGGCCAGATCAGGCGCGTAAGCGGCGGCTTTGTGGGCGGCCAGATACTCGGCTACCTCCGCCCGAACCAGGTGGGGCGGAAAGTTTTCCTCGACTTCCCGCAGCCGCACCTCGTAGCTCAGGCCCAGCTCCCGGAGCAGTTGGCGGCGGCGGGGCGAGTTGGAAGCCAGCACCAGCCGGAGCCGGGGCGCCAGCGGGGCGGCCGTTACATCAGGAGCGGAAGGCAGCATAAAAGGGCGAAGTCGTTTCCTCGTCGCGGATGCTGCTGAACAGAAATCCGCCGATGGTTTTGGGATAGAAAAAGGTGGACTTAGGCGGCATCACCGCCCCCGAATGGCAAACGCGCTCCACTTCCGCCATGCTCACCTCATTGGTGATGAGGGCGGCCCGCGCCTCGCCCCGGTCTACCCGGCTCAGGCACTCGGAAAAGCTGCGCACGTAGGCTACCCCGGTCCATTGGCGCTGGGCCTCGGGGCCGACGATGCCCAGGGCTTTTTCCAGCACGAAGTAATGCAGCACCGTCAGATCCAGGGCTTTTACTTCGGGGGTAGTGGCCCAGTCCAGGTGGGGGTGTACCTCCGGCCGCAGGCGCAGCTTGTAACTCTGCCCCTGGCCCAGGTACAGGCCAAAGGCCCACGGCTTGCCCGCAATACGCTCGGGCAGGTCGTAGGGGTCATCGAGGGGCAGCAGGGTGAAGTAGGGCGTCAGGCGGGTTAGCAGCTGCTCCGTCGTCAGGCCCCCGGGTAGCTCCAGCAGCAGCCGGTGGGTAGGCAGAATGCGTAAGTCGTCGGCGGCGGCGTTGGTTAGGTACATCAGGTGAAAGTTCCAGGCTTCCGCACCGGTGTACGCCGCGCCGGCCGCCGCCCGCCGGGCCCGCCGGTAGGCCAGGGAGCCCTCGTAGCGGTGGTGCCCGTCGGCCAGAATCACCTCCCGCCCGGCCAGCACCTGCTGAAACCGCCGGATCACGCGCGCGTCCTGAATTACGGCCAGCACATCGCGGGCTCCCTGGTAGTCTTCCTCCGTCTGATACAGCGGGTTCCGGATGGCCTCGTCCAGGTAGGCTTCCAGCTCGAAGTCCTCGTCGCGGTAGAGGCCGTGGGTCGCACTGGTCTGGAACTGGGTGCAGGCCAACAGCTCGGCCCGGTCGTTAACGGCCACGGGCAGGGTGTTTTCGTGACGCAGCACCACGTTTTCCTCCCACTCCGTGGCCCGGATGTGGCACATAAACCCCTTCCGACAGTACTCGCGGGGGCTGCCCGGCAGCCGGAAATACTGATAGTAGGCGTAGATGCCCGGCAGCTCATCCTGCACCAGCACGCCCTGCTGCTGCCATTGCAGCAGGCGCTGGCGCGCTGCCTCGGCCGGGTGCTCGCCCCGTGGCACCGATAAATGAATGCTGTTGAGCGGGTTACGGTACAAGGCCTCCCGCTGCTTCGGCGATACCACGTCGAAGAGGGGCGAAACATACTCGTCAATCTGCTGGCTGAGCGTGGGATGGTAGCGCCAGCCCCGGACGGGTTGAATATCAGGCAACGGAGTAAGTGATGAGGTAGTGAAGAAATAAAGAGGATGAGGTAGCCACCAAGGACGGCGCGGCCGGCTTGGGCAGGGCCGCTTCCCTACCCCGCCCGCTGCCTTCCTGCACCTGAGGCCACAGCCGCGGCCGCCGCCTCAGGGTGCCAGCCGGCTCAGGCGCCAGTCCTGGAGGCCCACCCGCTCGTACACAATCCGGTCGTGGAGGCGGGAGGGGCGCCCCTGCCAGAACTCCACGCGCTGGGGCCGCAGCAGGTAGCCGCCCCAGTGGGGAGGGCGCGGCAGCGGCTCCTGACCGGCAAAGCGCCGCTCGACTTCCTGCTCACGCTGCTCCAGCTCCTCGCGGCTCCGAATCGGCTGGCTCTGGGGCGAGGCCCAGGCGCCGACCTGGCTACCCCGCGGCCGGCTCTGGAAGTATTCCGTCGAAACAGACTCCGGCGCCTTTTCCACCCGCCCTTCTACGCGCACCTGGCGCTCCAGGCCCGGCCAGAAAAACGTCATGGCCGCCAGGGGCGAGCTGGCTAGTTCCTGTCCCTTGCGCGAATCGTAGTTGGTAAAAAACAGAAACCCTTCGTCGTTGGGCAGGCCTTTAAGCAACACAACCCGGGCCGCCGGCTGCCCGGCCTCGTTTACGGTGGCCAGGGTCAGGGCCGTGGGCTCCTCCAGTTGGGCCGCAATAGCCTCGTCGAGCCAGACCCGGAACTGTTCCACGGCATGGGGCCGCACGTCTGCTTCGGTGAGGGTGCGTTGGGAATACGTCTGGCGCAGGGCGGCCAGTTGCGAGTCAGTCATGGAAATAAGAAGTAGGACCGGAATACGAACAGCAGGGCCAACACGCAGCACCACTACTGCCTAAAACAACTAATTCGGGCGCAAGGTAGCATAATAGGCCCGGGGGCCGGAACCTCTGCCCCCCTGCTTCGCGTACTTTCTGCTACGGGGCCAGCAGCTTCGCGCCCACCCCCAGGCCTGGAACATCCTTTCTTTTCTTCCCGCCCTGGCCTTCCTTCACTAAATTGTTGTCCCCATGCCGCGTCTTCGTCCGGGTAGTTTGTTAATCTCCCAGCCGTATCTGGGCGACCCCAATTTTGAGCGCACCGTGGTGCTGTTGTGCAGTCACTCCGAGGACGAGGGCTCCTTTGGGCTGGTGCTGAACCGGCCCGCTACCCTGCAGCTCGGCGACGTGCTGGAGCTGCCCGGGGGCAGCGTCCTGCCGGCCGCGCGCATACCGCTCGGCATTGGGGGCCCCGTCCAGCCCGATACACTGCACTATCTGCACCAGCAGCCCGGTTTGCCCCAGGCCGAAAGCCTGGGCCAGGAGGTGTACTGGGGTGGCGAGTTTGCTCCCCTGCTCGACCATCTGCTGGCCGGTACTATCCGGCCCGACACCGTGCGCCTGTACATGGGCTACTCGGGCTGGACGGCCGGGCAGCTGGCCGAGGAAGTGCGGGAAAATGTCTGGATTGTGCATCCCAATGCTGCCGGGAAAGTATTTACTTTGGACACGGATGCCTTCTGGCGGTCCATTTTGCGCGAAAAAGGCGGCCGCTACCGCGTTTTGTCCAACTACCCCACCGACCCCCGCCTTAATTAAGCGCCCACTCCCCCTTTTCCGGGGTTCTTCTGCTGACTTTTATGCTACCCGAACAAGACGCCCCTACCCCTACTGATTCCGGCAACGAAGCGGAATCGCCCCAGAGCATTCTGGACCGCCGGCTAGCCGAAATCCGCAGCCGGCAGGCTCCGGCCGCGGCCAGTGCTGAGCCTGGTACGCCAGCTACCGCTCCGGCTTCCATCCCCGCCGCAACGGATGCCGAAAGCCCGGAAGCGGCGGCAACGGCCGAGTCAGCCGCTCACGTTCCTGCCCAAGCCGCCGCGGCGGCCGCGCCCATCCACTCGGCCGGCGAAGCCCGCGCTGTTGCTCACTACGGCGCGCCTACCCCCCCGGCGCCGGTGGCCTCTACCCCTGACCCAACCTCCCCGCCCCTGCAGGAGGCCGCTCCGCCCACGCCTGCTGAAGCCGAACCACCCCACGTAACTCCAGTGGTAGAAGTTTCTGCCACCCAAAGCGTGGAAGCTGCCCTGGAGGCAGCGCCTACGGTAGGCTCACTGCCTACTTCTTCCGACGCGGCGGCTTCAACGGACGAGGACGAAGAATACGTGCCCGAACCGGGCGCCCCCGATTTTGCTACTCTCTCCCTGCCGGAGCAGGCCGCTCACCTGCTTTCCCTGCTTCAGCGCCCCGATGCCCGCCAGAACCGGAAGCAGATTTTTGAGTTGCACCGCCTCTACGACACGGCCCTGCAAGCCGAGCGCACGGCGGCCCGGCAACGCTTTACGGCCGAGGGTGGCCCGGCCGAAGAATTCAGCTACGCCGGGCCCGCCGGCCAGGCTGAGCTAGCCAAAGCGCTCCAGGAATTCCGGGATAACCGCGCCCGCGACGCCAAAGCAGAGGATGAGCAGCGCACCAAAAACCTGGCCCATAAACAGCAGCTGCTCACCCAGCTCCGGCAGTTAGTGGAATCGGCCGAAACCAAGGACAGTTCCGCCCGCATTAAGGCCCTGCAAAACGACTGGAAAGCCACCGGTCCGGTGCCTCAAAAAGAGGCCCAGGAGTTGTGGAACAGCTACCATGCCCTGCTGGATATTTACTACAACAACCGCGGCCTGTTCTTTGAAATGAAAGAGCTGGACCGGCGGCGCAACCTGGAAGCCAAGGAAGCTCTCATTGCCCGGGCCGAGGCCCTGCAGCAACAACCCAGCATCAACAAGGCGCTGCAGGAGCTGCGGCAGCTGCACGAGGAGTGGAAGCACATCGGCCCCGTCCCGAATGAGCAGCGCGAAACGCTCTGGCAGCGCTTTCTGCAGGCCTCCGAGCAGGTGCATGACCGCAAGAAGGAATTTCTCACGGCGCGTCAAACCCAGGAGAATACCAATCTGGAGCGCAAAACGGCCCTGCTCGACCAGCTTCGGCCCTACGCCGAGTTCCAGACGGAACGGGTGAATGAGTGGCGCACCAAAACCGATGAGCTGCAGAAGCTGAAGGAAGCCTGGGATGCGGCCGGCCTGGTGCCGCGCGACAAGGCCGAGGCCATGAACAAGCAGTTCTGGGGGGCGTACAAAGGATTCTTTCAGCGTAAGAATCAATTTTTCAAGGCCCTCGACGAGGAAAAAAACGCTAACCTGAAGCGTAAGCTGGACCTGTGCGAACAGGCCGAGGCCGCCCTGCAGAATCCGAACTGGGAAGAAACCCGGGAAACCGTTATCCGGCTGCAGAAGGAGTGGAAACTCATTGGGCGGGTTCCGGAAAAGCAGTCCGACAAAGTGTGGAACCGCTTCCGCACGGCCTGCGACGCGTTCTTCGACCGCAAGAAAGAGGAAAGCCGCCAGCGGGAGCACCAAGCCCAGCAGCTTGGTCAGGAGCAGGCCCAGCACCTGAGTCAGATAGCCGAGGTAGTTGCGGCCCTCTCCCCCGACCAGCCCGGCACCGTGGAGGGCTTTCAGGAGCTAGTGCAGGCGTGGCGTGCTTTTGATGGAGCCGCCCGCCACGCCGACCGCGCCGAGGAAAAATTCCAGAGCCTGATGGCAAAATACCTGGACAAGGTGCCGGGCCTGCCAGCCTCTGAGCGGCAGGATCTGCTGCTGGCTCTGCAGGTAGAGCGCCTCAAAGCGGGCCCCGACGCCCAGCAGCACTTGTATAAGAAAGAACAGGCCCTGCGGCGGGAAATCAACGAGCTGGAAAACGATATTTCCACTCTGAAGACCAACCTGGAGTTTTTTGCCCGCTCTAAAAATGCTAATCAGCTGCGCGAAGAGTATCAGGGCCGCATCACTGAAGCGCAGGCGCAAATAGATGGCTTGAAAAAACAGCTGCGCCTTATCCGAAGCTAACCCCCTGCTTGGCGCTACCACCGCAGAAAACGCCTTTGGTCTTGTGCCGAAGGCGTTTTTTATTTTTCGGCAGCTCAGGCACTTACTTCCATTCGCGTAGAATTTCTAGCTAAACCTTTTGCTCCTTTCCGTTCAACTACTACTTTTGTCCCACCTTAACGCCTCCTTAGCTCAGCTGGTAGAGCAACTGACTTGTAATCAGTAGGTCGCTGGTTCGATCCCGGCAGGGGGCTCATCTTTACCATACCGGAATGCCCGGAAACTTGCTTCTCGCGCTGCGAAAGCCGGTTTCCGGGTTTTTTGCGTTTGGGGGCATCGGTACTCCTGGGCGCGAATCTTCCACTTCGGGGCGTGAACCACGCTACCCTATACGCTACCCAGTATGGTTACCCAATTCGTGCTGCGCAAGCAGAAGCAAAACAAGGCCGGAGAATGCCCGGTGCAAATGGTCGTGTATTTTGATGGAGCGCGGCTGGCCTGCTCTACGGGCGAGAAGTGCAAGCCAGCCGATTGGAACGAGGACCGGCAACAATTCCGCCGCTCCTACCCACTGGCCGAAGAGGCAAATGACCTACTGAAGCTGATGGCGGGCAACGTGCTGAAATGGTGGCGCGGGGTGCGGGCCGCGGGCGAGGTGCCCACGGTAGCCGGGCTCAAAGCCGCGCTGCGGCCGGCGGCAGTAGAGCAGCCTGCTCCAGAACTGCTGGTGGTGGAGGAGCTGCGGCGGTTTCGGGAGGTGATGCGCGGGCGCGGGCTGATGTGGAATACCCTGCGCCACTACCTGGTGACGAGTAACTGGCTGCGGGACTTTGAGGCGTGGGCCGGCCGGCAGCTGACGGTGAGCGGCTACGACCTGGCCACGCATGACGCCCTGCTGGCCTACCTGCGCACCGAACGGGAGCTAAGCCCGAACTCCCTGTACACCGTGGGCAAGGACCTGCGGCGGCTGTTCGGCTACCTGCGGGATGAGCGGGGGCAGCGGCTGCAAGTGGAGCCGCGGCGGCTGCGGGTGGCCTACGAGGAAACGGACAAGGTATTTCTCTCGGCTCAGGAGCTGGAACGGCTGCGGGTGGCCGTGCTGCCGACGACGCTGGCGCCCGTGCGGGACGTGTTTTTGTTCTGCTGCTACACGGGCCTGCGCTACTCGGACGTGCTGCAGCTGCACGGGGGCAATGTGGAGGCGCTGCCCGATGGCTCGGGGCGGGTGCTGCGGCTGACCCAGACCAAAACCCGCACGAAAGTCAGCGTGTACCTGACCGCGGCGGCCGCGGCGCTGCTGGAGCGGTACGCGGGTCCGGAGCGGGCTGGGGCCGGGGCGCGGCTGCTGCCGGTGTATCAGAACCAGGTGATGAATCGGTACCTGAAGCGGATTGCACTGCTGGCGGGCCTGGAGCGGGCGGTGGAACAGGTGGACGTAATGGGTGGGCAGGTGCGCAAGCGAGCGGCGGCCCTGCGCGAGCTGGTAACCATGCACACGGCCCGGCACACCTTCGCCACACAAAGCCTGCTCCGTGGGATGCCGGTGGAGGTGCTGCAGCGCATTATGGGCCACGCCAACATTAAGACCACGCTGGTGTACGCCAAGATTATGGAGGACTTCCAGCACCAGACCATGCGGCGCATCTGGGACGGTCAGGGGGCTACCTCGGATAACGCGGGGGCCCTGGATAGCCAAATCTGCGCCGTGGAGCCCGCGGCGGCCTGAACACCTCCCTCGGCTTCACCTATGCGGCCCGCCCACTTGGCGGGCCGTTTTTGTACGTGGCGGTGTCGTCGGGCAGAACAGGAAAAACAGAGGGAGGGGCAAGGAGCCAAGCATAGGGCACTATCCGGGACCTTTAAGGAGGCCAGAATTTCATTTCACTGTACATTTTGTCTATTTTAGTGCAAATTTATCTATACTTGCGTCCATGAAAGCCCTGTTTTTCACACTTCTATGTACGTCAGCAACTTCCTGGTCCGTGAGACAGGTAGTACGGGCCTCGGTGCTGGCGAAGCCGCCGGCCCCGAGGCTAACACCCGCGGCCGCTCGCCGAGGTTCAGGTCCGGAGTATGGGAGTGTGCAGCGGGTACTGGACGGGGACACCTACGAGGTGCTGCTGCCGGCCGGGCTGGTTCGGGTTCGGCTGCGCGGGGTGGACGCGCCGGAGCTGAGTCAGCCCTTCGGCCGGCAAGCGGCCGACTCGGTGGCGCGGCTGCTGCGGGGCCGGTTGCTGGAGGCGGATCGGGGGGCGCCCGATTCCTACGGGCGGCCCCTGACGGGGCTGCGGGTGGGCGTGCTGATGGCCGGGGGCAGTCGGCGGTGGCTGCGGGTAGACAGCCTGCTGGTGGCACGGGGCTGGGCCTGGGCCTACGAGCCCGGCCAGCCTACGCCGCGCTGGGCGGTGCTGCAGCAAGTGGCCCGGCACACGTACCGGGGCCTGTGGCAGTGCGGTACGGCTTTGGCAGTCCGGCCGGGGGTGTGGCGGGCCTACAACAAGCAAGAAAAAGCGCGGGCCTGGGTTGGCTGCCCTAGGCGTCTGCGCGAATAGTCAGCCAACATTTTCTCTTTCTCTCATCTCATTTCCCTTCCATTATGGCACGCATTTACAGCCCGCTGGGCAACATTACGGGTAGCCTGGGCAACCTCACTTTCTCGGGCGGGGCTTCCGGCAACCAGATTCGGCAGAAAATTGCCAGCAACAACAGTAATACGCCCGCGCAGCAGAACACGCGCAGTCGCTTTAAGCTGCTGGCCGACTTGTTCCGCAAGTTCGCGGGTGCGGCCCAAATGGGCCTGCTTTCGCAGGGGGGCAAATCGGCCTACAACCGCTTCGTGCAGCTGAACTTCATCAACACCACGGCCGACGCTATGCATGTAGCCAGCATCGATTACTCGAAGTTGGTGCTGTCGGGAGGCTCGGTGGAGCCGCTGGCCGGCGTGGGCGCCGTACTGGACGCCCAGGGCGGCAAGGTAACGGTGAGCTTCGCCGACAACACCAATAGCAACACGGCCCTGGAAACGGACGTTGTGAAGGCCGTGGTGGTGAACAAAGCTACGGGCCGCGTGGTGGCTGCCTCGGACGAGGACGTTACCCGTGGTGATGGTAGCATCGTTATGGAAGATGACTCGCTGGCGGGTGTCCAGGCCGCTAACCTGATGGCTTTTGCCTTCGCCCATCGGGCGGACGGTTCGGATGCTTCGTCCACGTCGCAGGCGCAAGTAGCCTACTAGCAGGCAGACAGACCGCCCCGACTGGCTCACTGGTCGGGGCAGTTTTGTGTTTAGGCCAGAAGGGGCGGCTGGGAGAAGACTAGGAGGAAGCTAGGAGAAGCCTACCAGAAGCCGTTGGCACCCAGCCTGCCGCTTGGATTGTATTTTTTCAACTCGACTTACCACAACTATGGCAACGAGAACTGCCTATCAGAAACAAGCCGACAAGCGCACGAAGGATGCGCTGAAACTGCGGGCCCGCTTTGACGCCCGCGTGCGAAAATATGCCACGGCTCTCGTGGCTGCGCTGGCCGGGGCCGAGGACGCCCGTATCCGCATCAACCGGCTCAATACGCTGTATGGCGTGGACATCAGCACGGAAACGCTGTTGGTGCATGAGGTGCGGGTAGCGAACCTGGGTGGACAGCTCAGCGGGCTGATGGCCGAAAGCACCCCAGGCGCAGAACCTCAGCTGTTCAACCCCACACCCAACGGGAACGGCGGGGCCATACTGGCGCCGGAAGCGGTGTTCGGGGAGAAGCCGGCGGATGGTGCCCCCGGCGGTGGCGGCAGCGTGGAAGCGCTTTATGATACGGCACTGAACGGGCCGAACGGGGAAGGTGCGGGCGTAACGCTGGCGGCCTCAGCCGGGGACGTGCTGCGCTTCAACGCCCTGCCTGATGGAGGTTCGGCACCAGCTACCATGGACGTGTTCGTGGGTGGTCAGCAGGTGGCTTCGGTGGCCTGCCTGGACCGCTATACCGGCAAGCTATTCAGCTTCACGACGGGCGGAGTAACTCATACGGGCAGCTTCGCGGCCGTGGTGAACTTTGCAGCTGTGCAGATGTAAGCAGGGCCGCCTCCCTATCCTGCAGGCCGGCCCGGGCAGTAGCCGGGGCCGGCTTTTTTTCACCTTTTCACTTATTTCCATACGATGAACAACATCACGAAAAACCTGACGGGTATTCTGTTCGCAGGTGCTAACGTGGCCCTGGCCGCGGCACCCTGGAAAAACAAGGTGCGGGCTATCTACGGCTTTAACGGGGCGGGTACCGGCTATACAGTATTCAAGCCTACCAGCTCGTTCAACTCGCTTACGCAACTGGTGCAGGATAGCTGCTACATTGTGGATGCCCTGACGCCGGGCTTTGAGCTGCCGGGGGCGGTGATTACGGCTTCGGGTGGGGTGAATCCGGCCTCGGCCATGTCGTTGGAGGGGCTGTATTTTTCCAAAGTCGGCAGCGACGAGTACGAACTATCGTTCGACATCAAGTACGGGCAGGAGTTCAATGCTCCGGGTAACCCGCCCTGCCTCATCACAGTGGACGATGATGCGCGCTTCCAGGTAGTGGCCAGCTACGGCAGCCAACTTATCAACGTGTACGGCCTAACGCCCGGGTCCATGCACCAGCTGAAGGCAGCAGACAGCAACGGTAACGCGGCCGTGCTGCCGTTTACCATCCCGACTACTCAGGGGTAGCCCGAGGAAACCAGTATGAAAAAAGCCGGCTCCCATCGTGGGGGCCGGCTTTTTCTGTGGTGTAGTTGTTGGCCCCCGCTGCCGCCCGTGGTGTTTCCGGAGCAGGCGGCGGGGCCGGCGGGAGTGGCCACTGTGGTTAGAGGTGGGCCAGGCTTACCGGTACTGCCGCCTGCTCGGCGTAGAGCTTCAACAGCCGGCGGTACTTCTTGCGGCCCTGCTCCATGCTGTAGGCGTCGGCCGACAGCTCCACCAGCCAAATAGCATAGGGCGCCTTCTTCTGCACGCCCACGAACAGGAACCTGTCGGCACCCAGCACGTCGGAGTAGAAAGCGGCCTGGCGGTCGTAGTCGTACTGTTCGATGGTGCCGACGAAGTGCGCGTAGTCCTGGCAGGAGGTAGTTTTGAAGTCTACCAACACCCGGCGGCCCAGGCGGGGCGTCACCACCAGCAGGTCGGGGCGAATCTTGACAGTCAGGCCGGTTTCGGTGTGGGTGGCGGTGTGGGTCAGCTCGGCGGTGCCCCGGTACAGCAGGTCGCGGCAGTAGCGTTGGCGGCGTACGGCGGCGGCCAGCGTATCGAGCAACTGTAGTTGTGCCGGAGGTAGGTCCTGCGGGGCGTGGTAGCGGTGGGGCTCCAGTACGGCTTCGTGGAAGGCAACGCCGAAGCTCAGGGCCTGGGGGTTGCCGGTGCGGGTGAGGCCCAGGGCCTCGTTTTTGAGGTTGCTCAGGTCGGTATTGCTGACGAAGGGCAGGGCGCGGTGCGCGGCCTGGGTGATGCCGGGGTGGGCAGTGACGGTGTGAAACATGGCGGATAGAAAAAAGTGGCCCCCTCCCCTGCTAGTGGCGGGTCGGGGGCCGGTGAATTACTGAGTTACGGTAGCAGCTTCGGCGGCCGGCGCGGCGTCGAGCTGGGCGGGCTGCTCGGCATGGTAGGTGGCCGGCAGGCGGTAGCCCTGGCAGATGCGCAGCTCGGCGGTGCCGGTCAGGGTTTCCTCGCGGTAGAGGTCGAAATCCTGGGCAAACTCCTGGCGGGCCTGCACCTCGCCCGGGTCGGCGGGGGTATAGCTGAACTCTACGATGTAGTAGGTAGCGGGCTTGCCGTCCTTTTCGGTCTGCTTCTTCTGCGGGGTGCAGGTCAGTACTACATCCGTCAGCTTCAGGTCGTCATAGAACAGGCTGGCGTTAAGCTTTTGCAGGTTTTCGACGCTGTAGCCGTGGAACAGCACGGCGCAGACGGCGCCCGATTCGTCCACGAAAAACAGCTCGGCCCACACCTTGCGGCCCATGCTGAGGATGTTGTCGGCGAAGATGCGCAGGGCTACCGGAATAAAGCTGAGCGTCTTGCCGAGCACCGTTGAGCCGCCGACGTTGAACACGCCGGCTTTGAGGTCGGCACGGATTTGCTTGGGGTGGCCGGGCAGGTAGCGGAAGCGGCTGGTTTCGGTCACCTCGCCCGTTTCCTCGTTCACGGTGGCGGTGAGGTAGGCCCGGCTGGGCGTGGGGGTGGCGGCCGTAGCGGTGGGCGTAACGGTAGTGGCGGGGGCGGTAGTGGGTTGTTTGGCCATGGGGGAAGTAGTTGATGGTGATAAAGGAATGGGGCCACTTGTCGGCGTGGCCCCCGGTGGCCGTGTCAGTCGTATGCTTGGCTGTAGAAGTCGCCCTGTAGCTTCTCCGCGTAGTCACGGCCGTAGTCGTGGGGGGTGTCGTCGTCCTCGTCCCAGTCGGCGGGCTGCATATCGTCCCAGCGGCTGGGCTCCGGCTGATTCAGGGCGGCAGCGGCGGCCTGGGCCTGCTCGTGGGTGGCGTAGGCTTCTGGCGCGGCCTCTTGCTGGTAGCGGCCGGGGCCGCCAAACGTGGTGCCGGGCTGGGCTACGTCGCGCACTACGGCCCACCCACAAAAGCCGGCGTAGAGGCAGGCCGCGTACCAGCGGCCTGCCTGCGTTGCGGGGGTGGTGCTCATAGCTGGCCCTCCTCGAATAGTTGCGCCTCTAGCTGCTCCTGTAGGGCCTGCTCCCGGGCCGCTCCAACATAAAGCAGGCGGCTGGTGCGCAGGCAGTACACGCCGCGCAGCCGAACGTGGGGCTGCTTGCGGCTGGACCACTGGAACTCATCAGCGGAAACCCACTGCACATAGTAGGAAACGGCCGCCTGCACCTGACGCAGCCCGCCAAACAGCGGCACTTGCATTTCGCGCTCGGGGAAGCAGCGGCGGCGGTTGTAGCCACCCACCCCAACCGGGGCGGGTGCTACGGTGGTGGCCTGGCTACGCATAAAGCAAGCGGGCTACACGGTGGCGGCGGGCCCGGCAGGCGAAGCCGGGGCGGGTGAGCTGTACCCCGCACAGGGCGGCGACCGTGCGGGCAATGGTGCGCTGGGCGTGGTGGCGGCTGACCGGAACCCCGGCCGCAGCGGCGGCGGCTACGGCGGCGGCTACGGCCTGGAACGGGCACTCCTGCTGCGAGAAGTGGCAGCCACCTTGACTGGGGTGGTAGGAAACCTGGTACTGGGTATAGTGGTAACCGCCCGGGGCCACATAATGGCTAATGGTGGCATGGTGGGCCACGGCCGGGCCGCTCCAAGCGGCGGAAACGAGCTGCGAGAACTGCAAGGGGGTAAGCATAGCCTGTAGATGTTAGGTGTAGAGTGCGCGGCCGTGGCCTTTGGCAGCGCGGGCGTCCGGGCCTCTCCCGAACTACTACCCAAATATACGCATTTTGATGTAAAATTATATATTAAAACAGGAAAACAATGTACTGAATTTTACATCAAAACAGTAAGCAAATACGTATATTGTTATATGAAAAAGATACAAAAAATAGCAGGTGTGGTGGGCAGCCGCGCCCTGGCGCATTGTCCCGCCCTGCTGGCCCGCCTAGATGCCCTGCACGGTGCCGGCGAGCTAGCCGAAGTGGTGAGCGGCGGGGCCGCTGGCGTGGACGCCTTGGCGGCCAGCTGGGCCATGCGCAACCTGGTGCCCCTGACCGAGCACCTGCCCGATTATGCCGCCCACGGCCGCGCTGCCCCGCTGGTGCGCAACGGGCGGATAGTGGCCGATGCTGACCTGGTGCTGGTGTGCTGGGACGGGGTGAGCCGGGGCACACTGGACGCGGCCCGGAAGGCGACCCGGCTGGGCAAGCGGCTGGAGTGGCTGGTGAAGCCGACGCCCAGTGCGGGCCCAGTGGCCGGCGGGCTGGGCCTGTAGGCCTGCCCCGCTGTGGGTGGCGGTGGTGGCCACTACCGCCGAAGCTGACGGGTGCAGCTGAGCCGGGCCGGTGCGGTCAAACCAAGCCATGGTACCCAGACCGGGAATGTCTTGGGTGGTCCACAGCCGGGCCGGTGCGGTCAAACTAAGCCCCCTACGACACGCACAGCCGCCAACCCTAGCCGAGTACCGCCCGACGCCTGCGCCTGCGCGTGGCGTGGCGGTGCCCCGCTGGCGCTGTGGCGGGCCGGTGGGGTGGCCCGGCCGACCTGCTACCACTGAATGATTGGGGGTCTGGGGGGCCGCCCCCAGAAAAACACTCGCCCGAAGGGCACCTTATGAGGCCCCAAGTCGCTAAGCCGCTGCCGCCGCTGCAAGCCGCTGAAGCTGCGCTTGGGGCCGAGGCCGATGCCCGGCCGACCAGCGGAAGGCGGGGCATGAAAGCCGCCGCGCGAAACGTTCTTCAAAGCGCGAAGCCCAATGCGGCGTGTACCTGTGAGCCAGAGTCAAGGCCTGTTGTCTGAGCAGCCGCTGTAGCCGCCCTAGCCGCTTCTGGGCTGCATTCTTATGTGACGGTTATGTGATTTTGCGGCTCGTTTTCGGTCTGTATCGGCTGAAAACGGGGTTTTCTTATGTGACGGGTATGTAACTGCGGGTGGAAAACGGCCAGGCGGCCCGCTTGGGAGGTGGAGACGAACGGGAGCCGGCGACCTTGCGAATGGGCCGCCTGGGCCGGTGCGGGGGGCGGGCGCAAGGTGTACATGGGGCAGGCAAGAGGCGGGCCGACCAGCGGGAGGCGGGCCGGGGCGGTGGGCGCTGGTAGCGGCGGCCGGGGGCCTTTTTCGGGCCCGGGGCCGCCGCGCAGAACAACAACGTCGCCGCCGGAGCAGGCAGAATCGGCCGGGATGCGCTAGGGATGGGAAGGGCCGGACGGGGCGTCGCGGCGGCTACCGTCGGGGCTACTGGGCCGGCAGCGTCGGGGCCCCGGCCGGGTGTGCAGCACCGCAGCGAAGCGGAGCCCTGAACAGCCCGGGCCGCAGGCAGCGCCCACCAAAGTACAATTATGCTTACACAAATACGCGACAACAGGCTATTGCATTTTAATGTAACATAGATAACCTTTACAGTGTTAACTACATCAAAATGCGTCATGCCTGCTGCTACGCCTTCTCTGCCTCGTCGGCCACCGACACTAAGCCCGAAACAAGGGGCTGCCCAAGCCGTGCGACTGGCCCAGGCTGCACCGCACTTGGCGGCGGCCTACGCGCATGCGCTGAGTCGGTGGCTGGGTGACCCGGTACTGTCGTTGCTTGGGCGGCCCATCATCACAGAGTGCTACCGGAGCCCGGAGCGCCAAAACGAGCTATACGCGCAGGGCCGTTCCAAGCCGGGGCCAATCGTGACCTATAAGCGGGGCGGCGAATCCAACCACAATCAGGGCCCGCCCACGCCGGCTATAGATGTGGCCTTTGTATTGGCGGATGGATCGGTGTCGTGGTCGGGGTTGCTGCTGCGCAAGTTTGCACGATTGATGAAGTACGCCGACGCGCGGGTAGTGTGGGGTGGGGACTGGAAGATGCAGGACCGGCCACATTTTGAGGTGCTGATGCCGCAGAAGGGAGGGCCGGGCCGTGGCTAACCTGGTGCTGGAGAACTGGGGCGTGGTAACGTCCGTGGTTGGCGGCTCGGTGGCGGTGCTGCTCTACTTCGTGAAGAGCTGGCGCGACGTGGAAACGCTGAAAGCCACCTGCCGCACGAATGAGCAGAAGTCGGAGGCCTTAACTCTGCGCGTGGACGAGTACCACGTCTCGGCGGTAGCGCGGGAGGCCAAACTGCGCGACGAATTGCGCCTGGACATCGAGCGGCTGCGCACCGAAAGCCTGGAGCAGCGCGAGGCCCTGCGCCAGCAGATGACCGAGCTGGTGCTCAAGCTCACCGAGCGGCTGGGCCACATCGACAAAACGATGGCCTTGGTGGAGGAACGCACCCGCAACCTCTCGGACGCCTACAAGGAGCAAGTGGAGCGCAACCGGTGGGCCGACCGGATTCTGGCCCGGCTGGAACAACACAACGGCCCCCAGGGGGCCTGAGCACAACCGGGCGGCCGGGTGGCAGCCCGTTTTTCACTCTTCTTTCCTTTTCAATTATGGACAAGAAACTAACGGTTCTGGACCGGGTGACGCTACCCACGCCCCGGTTCTTTCGCAAGGTGCGCACCATTGGGGCGGTGTTGGCGGCGGTGGGCGGCGTCATTGCCACGGCGCCGGTGGCGCTGCCGACGGTGGTCGTAACCATTGGTGGGTACCTAGTGCTGGCGGGGAGTGTGGCGGCGGCCGTGTCGTCGGTGGCAGTGGAGCCGAGTAGTCAGGAGCTGGCACGGAGGCCGGAAATTGTGGAGCGCGAGGATGGAGTTTCTTTGTAAGACAGGATTCAGGGAATACAAAAACGGCCACCCCTTGGGTGGCTGTTTTTGTAGTTCACTATCTCAAAAAACTGCACCCCTCCGAGAAACCCGTTGAAGCCCGTCATCTTCGCCTGCCTTTCGCGGTGATAGGACCCAGCGGCTAGCCTGTCAGGCATTATGGAATGAGCCGTTCTCTGGGAGTGGCTCGCAAAAACTCCGCGCCTATTTGTTAAGTCCGAGACTAATGGGTGCTGCCCCTTGGGTTGCCTGTGGTAAGCGGGGATAAATGGAAAAGCCTACCCAACATTAGGATTCGTTACCGCATGAGCGTGACGTGACCTTTAACCGTCTGCTCAGCCGCGTCGCAGTCGGTCGTGTATTTGGCCAGATAATAATAGACGCCATCGGCCGCTCCTAGCCCGTCCCAGAAGTTGCCATATTGTCGGGAAGTGAAAATTAGCCGCCCCCATCGGTCGAAGATTTGCAGATGGAACGTACGGGCGTAGGGCAGCCGCAACTCAAACACATCGTTAACCTGATCGGCATTGGGCGTAAAGATGTTGGGAATCTGTCGGGCCGAGAGGGGTTCAATACGTACCTGCACCGGGGCGGAAACGGCCTGGCAATTGTCGCTCGTAGTTTGGACCCGGTACCATCCAGCCTGCGTGGCCGTCCAAGAAATATTCGAGGTAGAACTAACAGGCTGCCACGGCCCTGAGGGCCCCGGTGCCTGCTGCCACTGCACAGCACTACCGGGGGCCGGGGCCGCAGCCAGTCGCAACTCGGTAGATGTTGTGCCACAGCGCAACACCAACGGACCGGTAGGCTGCAGCTGCGGCGTCAGCAGCGGACGCACGGTGATAGTCAGTGAATCGGCGGCGGCGCAGCGGCCGGTGCCGAGGTGGTAGCGAACAAGGTGCTGTCCGGGGCCAGCCGTGGCCACATTAAAGAGGCCCGTTGCGGAAACGCTGCCGGCAGGGCCACTCCAGGTACCTCCGGCTACGGATGCCCGCAGCACCAAGGCGGTATCGAGGCGACATAGCTCCGGAGGCTGGGACAGAATACGGACCGAGGGCGGGACGACAGCTATGCTGAGTGTATCCTGGGAGCGACAAACCGCAGCGTTAGCGGATAGGTAGGTAAGCGTATGTCGTCCGGGACCGGCCAGTGCGGAACTGAATTGGCCGGTGTTTCCGGGCAACAAGCCAGGCCCTTGCCAGGTGCCTCCCGGTAGGTTTGTTCGCAATTGAATCACGGTATCACGCAAACAAGTTAAAGCAGGAAGGGTTGGCCGCAGAATCTGCACTTCTGCTCCCACTGCAATAGCTATTGTATCCTGGAACTGGCAACTGCCGCTGAGGAGGGAGTAGATTATCTGGTGCGTTCCTACCCCGGCCAGCGTAGGCGAGAACTGGCCAGTTGCCGGGTTGCTGATGCCTGGGCCGGACCAGACTCCACCCGTGGCAGAAGCCTGTAAGGCTACTGGAGGGTTAGAAAGGCAAAAAGGTCCGGCGGGCTGTATGGCTGGTTGCCCGAGGACAAAGGCCTGTCCAGCCCGCTGCATACCTCCCGACAGGCGGCTGACGCCCCCAATAATTATGTTATCGGAATTGTCATCTACATCGGAGGATGCACCAAAGCCATCGAACGCACGGGGTTGTGGGGGCTCATATCGCCGCTGCAGAGTCCACGTATTCTGCGCAAGCTCGTAGCGGTAGACTACGCCAGGGGAAGAGTCAACCGGGCCAATACCGTTACTGACCAGCAAGACATGACCATTCATGGATACTGTTTGGCCATATCTGCCACGGGGACCATCCGGGCTAAAAAGGGTCTGGCGCAATTGCCAGCCCGTGGTCGTTCGCTCATAGATGCGCACCCCAATATTTGAATCGGAGCCAATGGCAGCAAAACGCCCATGCACTGCCACGGTAGTAGCGGTGAGTTGCCCCTTCGGATACACCTCTGTTTGAACTAACTGCCAATTACCTGGGGACGTCTGGTGGTAAAAGCTGGCGGATGCCTGACGCTGACCGAATCGGTCTACTGCCCCCACAACCAGCTCATTGTCGTGAATTGCAACGCTATAGCCATAATCATAATTGACACTGCTGGTTGGCGCCTGAAAAGTGGTAATGCGCTGCCAAGGCTCGGTGGCTTGGGCAGGTTGGCGGAACAGGTGTACCTCCCCGTTTCCCAGCCCGGTGTTGTAGCCCACCACTGCCGTTGATCCACTCTTGTCCAGCGTCCACCCGAAGCTACCCAGAGTTCTTGAGGGGTTAAGAATTAGCCCGGTTTGCGTCCAGATAGAGCCCGTACGGGTGAATACGTAAACCGCTCCACTTGCGGAAGGAGGGGTGCTTGGGCGCGTATAGCCATAGGCCCCGACCAAGGCGGTTACGTCATCGATATACAGACTACCGCCAAAGAAGTCCGCTGGCAAAGAACCAGTTGGAGCAAGCGTCTGACGAAACACCCATACGCCCCCTATGTACTCGTAGATATGGGCCTCGCCTGCCGCCTGCCCAAGAAAGGTGCTGGAAGCAATTGCGAACCGGGAACTGACACTGGTTGCCGTTCCCATATTCGCGTTGGCTCTAGGAACAGGCGCACTCAGGGTCACTAAGTCACCACAAGGAACGGAAGACTGTGCCCAGGTTACTTGAGTAGTCAGTAAACTGATTAGAAGTACAAGCGCCCAGGGCACGCTCGTGACTCTTTTGTACATTTTTAACAAGTATTCTAAAGTGTAAACGTTACGATTAAACACGAAAACAATAGTCCGAGACAACTATACACAGAGAGACCATTCAGCCACAAAGAAAATAAAATTGTGGGTTTTATATTTTAGTATCAGGGGGCAGTAGCGACAATTATAGCAGATTCGGGAACAGTTCGTCCTCGCTACGGGCTGCTACGTAGAGTGGAACATGAAACCGTATTCGCTTGATTTGCGCAGCCGCGTGGCGGCTGCCTGCCGCGAACCGGGCGCGGCGAGCAAACCCAACTTGTTTATACGGGGGGTCTTCAGTATTTAAATTGAATAAATCTTCCCTCTCTATATCTCCTAACTGGCTCGCTTTTCACCATCCGTACTGGCGTGCAGGTGTGGAATGTAGAACACGGATAAGTACCTGATATTCTATAGATCAAATAAAACGGCCACCCCTATTGGGTGGCCGTTTTATTTGAGTTGATGCTGCTCCTATCCTACTGAGTAAGCACCAGGCGGGTATGCAGGGGGGCAGAGTTGGAGCCGGTGAGACGCAGCACGTAGGTACCGGCAGTCAGCGTCAGCACTCTGCAATCAGTGGGAATCCTAATGAATAACCGTGAGCTCTCGCCGGTAGACGGCACCAGAGGCCGGGCTTCTTTGTTTTTATGCCGGTCGTTTGACGCGGCCGAAAGCGTAGTCGGCCAAATCTTTGGGATAGAAGCGCATAGCTTGCAGCTCGGTATCATCGGCACCCAATGCGTAGGCCACGGCAGCAGCTTCCCAGCACCAGTAGCCGGTAAAGCCGCCATCGGCGCCCAGGTGGGCGTTGTACCAAGTGGTGTTCATGCTCTCGTACCAGCCGCCCAGATAGGATGTCAGCAAAGCTGATTGCAAATCCATTGGGCCCTGAATGGCATCCCGCAACCGGCCGTACACTTTGGGAAACAACAAGCGGTTGACCCTGGGGCGGTTTTCCAGGCGGCGACCAATCAGCCATTCCACCAGGTAGTCTTGTCCGTTTGCCCCGATACCCGCCACCAATCGGGCAAACACGTCCCGCTCAACGTGGAGCAGCAGCGCCATGGACACCAAGGCCAACGCCAGGGTATATTCGTCTAGTTCCCCGTTGAAAAAGATGTCTTCGCTAGCGGGCTGCTGCTTATAGGCCTCCAGTGCTGCCACCATAGCCGGAAAGTCGGCAGCCAGCGTTTCCAGGGAGGCGCCGCGTGAGTAGTGTAGAAACAGCAGTTCGTAGCGGTACTTGAATTCGCAGAAATACACCATATCCAGCTGCACCTCCGCGGCCGGCAGCTGCTTGTCTTCCTCTACTGCCAGTAACTCGTCCTGGAGCAACTGAATGTCGCGGTCGAAGTAGGCGGCGGTTTGAAGCGGTTCGCGCGTTATCATCGTGTTGCGGCTCATAGAATAATCTTTTCGGTCAGTTGCCCGGCGGCGTCAATGTGGTGCAGCCGCTTCTCTACCGAGCCGGTGCGGCGCATAGCGGCCAGCACCCGCAGCTCGTTGGCCCGGCCTACGGCATTACGCAGCCGGTTGCTACCGGCCACCCACCCGTTGCTCATCTGACGGCCGTCCTGCGTCATGCCCAGGCGGGAGGAGCCATATTTGGCTTCGGTGATGATATAGTCGGGCGGCGGGTGGCCGTGCTTCCACACTCCATCAATGCCGTTACCACGTGGAGCCCCACCGGGTGGCCGGGGCGTCAGAACGCCGCCATCGTTGAGTTTGGTATGGCCCTGAGCCCGCATGTAGACGTCGGAAATATGCTCCCCATACACCCCTTTATCGGCATTGCTGGTGAGCAGAGGCGGCACGCTTGGGGCCGGGACCTGCACCCGTAATGGTTTGCCACTAGGCTTAGGCACGGCGCGGGCGGCGGTCAGGTTGGTTTCGTCGCCGAGGATGCGGGCACGGCGACGCACTTCTTCCGGTGCATCCCAGGGCAGCACGCTATGCGACTCGATGGTGGCCCCATCGAGGGTAAGGGCGGCGGCCGTGAGGCGCAGGGTCAGCGTTTCGCCCGGCCACCCCGCCGGATCGGCGGGGTGGAAGTGGCCGCGCAGGCCTACGCAGTGGGCCGCCTGGATGTGGAGGCGGTGCAGCACCGAGCCGTCGGAGCGGCGCTGCTCCAACTGGCTACTGGCCCGCTGGTAGGGGTCGAGCATGTAGGCGGCCAGGCGGGCGTCTTCGTCGGAGGCGTCGAGGGTGAGCGTGACGACGAGTGGGCGTACGGTGGTGCTAGGTCGGCCTACGTGGTCGGTGCCTTGCTGAAAGCCGTAATGGCCTTGCAGGACATTATACTGGTGGCCCTTAAAGGTCCAGGTAATGAGGTCGGGAGTAGCCGGCATGGGATAGTACCAAAGGAAACACTACGGTGTTACAGGCAACTAGACTTGGCAGGCAATAGGTTATTAGCGGGACGGGCGGAGTGCGAAACTAGCAAGTTTCAGCGGAGTGGAGACCAGGCAGATAGGCAGTACCTAGTTAGAACCCAAGCGGGGATTGTGAGCCATGATGAACTCATGTACCTCCTTGGTGATGCTGCGGGCGGCTGGGCTCATAGATTCCCAGGTGATATGCTTCACTGCTTCCTCGGCAAATTTGCGCTTCATGCTGCTTCCGATGCTGCCACTGCCCTTGGCCGGTGCAAAACCATCGGGCAGGGTTGGGAACTTGCCGCGGAGGTATGTGCCGACGTACTTATTCCTGTATTCACTCTGCTTAAGTCCAGTGGCGTCGAATGATTGTTTTTTGTACAACCCTTGCAAAGCAGCCACCAAGACTGTCGGCGTGAGTAAATTTTCAATTTCTCGCACCGGCAGGATGTGGTAGACAAACCCAGCGTGTTGTTGGCGGGTGCGGACCTCGTGGCGCGTCTGCTTGCCGGCGTCCTGATCGGCAATGAGCATGATGCGGTTCGCAACGGACAGAGCCCGGATTTTGCCAAGGATGGCCGGAGTTATCTGGCCGTTCGGTGCCAAGTTGTCGAAATAATAGTGCTCCACGTTGGCTCCCGCATATTCAAGAAAGGTGTAGTGCAAGCCTTCCAGCAACGACACCGTTTTGCCCTGCTCCTGCAAGTGCTTCCAGTATGCTTGCAGGTAGGCGCGCAGGTACAGTCGGTCCGTGATACCCTCGACCCAGAGCGTGCAGTTAGCCAGGAACACGGAGGAGTTTTGTACGCCCAGCGCATTCAGGTTTTCTAGGTCGTGGGGCGCGGACAGCTGAATCTGGAAGGATGAGCGGCCTCCCCTACCCTCTTGGCGGCGGAAGGTAAAAAGGTTAATGAGGCTGGCACCGTCGAGGGTGAAATCCAGAATGTGGTTGGAGTGTGTAGTAAGGAATATAGTGAGCTGCTTTTTGCGCAGGATGCTATTAGACGTAATGGTTTCGATGAACAGGCGCTGAAAGCCGGGGTGCAAATGGGTTTCGGGCTCCTCGATAAAGAACCACGCTTTGTCGGGGGCGATGAACAGCGGGTATAGGAGCATGATAATGGCTTGAATACCGTCGCCCAGGTCGTGAATATCACGCTCCACCCCTGCCACGGATACCAGAATATTGCCGCCCCGCTCATCCCGCACCCGCTCGGCCACTACCTCTACCGTCTTGCCGTTGAAGAAGGTGGTGGACAGAAACTGCTCAAACGCTTTGAAATTGGTGCGTCCGGTATGTCGGGCGTTACGGGTGGTGTCAACGGCTTCGTACAGCCCGAAACCGGTATCAACGATTACTCCCGACTCGGCTAAGTCGTAGTCGTGCTGGGTAGTATGTAGAAAGATGTCGTTCGTGGATTCCAACCGGGCTTTGTTGTTGGCAATCAGCGTGCGGGCGGTGCGGAGGGTCGGAATGTAAGTGCGCGAAGTGGGGCTGGTTACCGTAGAATTCAGTTGGCGCATTTCAGCTTGAACGGCGGACAAATCAGATATAATGCTACCGACTTCATCCATAAAGCCCTCTGCAGCCTCCGTAATATTCAACGGCCTTCCGTATACATCTTGCTTCCAGAACGGAGGGGAAAATATAAAGCCATGATGTTCGTGATTATAAAGATGCCCATTGCTGTGATGATGATATGTTCCCGCAGCTATTTCTTTGAAGACGTTTCGTATCTTCTCTACTTTAACGACAAGCTCAGTTATATCATTACTTAATTTCTCATCGTCAATAGCTGTTTGCAACCCTGTGCCCAAGCTGTCATGAAACTTTAATATACTCCGAACAATATTTTCTAATTTTCTCCAATATTCATTCAATCTAATTTCATTGTCTCTTTGAGACAATGAAATTAGCAAGTATTTTTCCGAATGAGTTTTCAAAACTACTACTCCTCGTAGTATTTTTTGTTTTAACAACTACGTCCAGATCCTTTTTTATATTATCGACTTTCTTAGTTATAAGTCGAGCGACATCTGAGATATTAACAATATTTCCATTGTCAATTATAGTTTTAACATCTACACTGCGCATTACTTCACGCATGAAGCGGCTCTTACCCGAATTATTCTCACCTAGCAGGATATTAACACTATTAATAGCACCGAAATACATAGGAAGCAAGTCACTGCCACTCAATGCGTAGGCTTGCAGAGGGTTATTGTCACGCTGATTTTGCTCAGTGCTAAAGGCTACGTAACGGGGCATGAAGCAAATAAAATTTAATTCCTGTAATCGTCTTTGAAGTTGCGGGTAGCTGTCAGTATTTCGGCAATGTGCGGCAGCAGCTGCTTTTTTTCTGCGTAGCTGAGCTTGTTGAAGGTGCCGGCAGAAAGCGTCGCTTTTCGCACTGCCTGCGCCTGGTCGTAGTAGCCCTTGCCTCCCCGCTTCACGGAGTAATCGAAGTCTTGCAGGCGAAAATGTTTAGCGGATTTTATGGGGAAACGGTCTGCTTCAGCGCTTGACAGAATGCCTTGCACAATCAGCTTCGGGCTGGAATAACCTTCGATGTTCACCGAAAAGGTATTGCCGAGTGCCCGGATGGATAAGTGTTTGGGGTTGCCCTCGATGGAGCATCGCCGGTCCACATGGGAAGCCAGGTAGTCGGCCAGGATGGCGCCGAACTCTTGCTCCGCAAACTCGCGCTCCTCGCGGCTCATCGGCGCTGGTACTGCCGCCGAGGTTGGTTTAGAAGGGGAAATGGCGGGTAACGATTCAGGGTCGAAAGGAGCGATAAACTGCTCCACGAAGCGGCGCAGCTCGGCCAGTTCCTCGGGAGTTTCCAGTTGGGCACCGATTTCAATGGAGTTGCCGATGGAGCTGCTCAGCAGATTGAGCGAGGTGAGGATGCCCGCCGTTTCGTTGTAATACAGCTTGGCGTGCAAGTTGGGAATAGGCCGGGGCATAATGCCCATACTTTGCACCTGCTCTTTGCTTACGGCACTGTTTTGATCCTCCCGGATGTAAAAAGCTATCTGCACGCCGCGGTTGCGGGCAGCTACCAGGGCGTTGGAAACGGACTTGGTATAGGTTAGATTGACATAAGGAGATACGATGACCAGTTCTTTTTGAGCCGATAGGATAACGTCAAGCAGCTTGCTCGGCACCTCGTGGGATTGAATAAGTTTCATGCAGGTGAGAGGAGTTTACCGGTAGGCAAAGGCCTGTATCATTCGCAAACTCCGATGATGCGCAGGTCCGTAATGCCATATTCCCGCTAAAATTCAGCAACTCGCACGGTTCGGCAAAAAGAACCGGTCACGCGACCGACAATTCTGCCTCATAGTAGCAGTCCCAATAGCCGTTGTCGAGCCGGTACACGTTGACGCGGTGCACCAAGCCGGTGCGGGGGTGGCGCGCTTTGACTTGCCCACGCCAGACAACGGGGCTGGCTGGAGCCTCGGGCGCGGGCTGCACGGGCTGGCCCAGCGCGAAGGCAAAGCCGCTGCGGGTTAAGACAGGAGCGTCCTCAACATTCTGCTCGGCGGTAGCCGATGGGGAAGTCGAAGCCGCAGCAGGACTGCAAGCCACCTCGTGCCAGGCCAGCAGCTCACCGCAGCTGGGGCAAAGGGAGGCTACTACGTCATCGGCGTGGTCGGGCGCGTCTACTTGCTCCACGCCTTCTACCTGGTCGGCATCGAGGACAAGGGTTTGCGAAGCTTTTTTGCGGGTAGGCATGCAGCAACAAGTTAGGTTAGAGGATAATCATCAGGTCGTCAAACCGGGTGGTGTAAGCCTGGCTACGGTGCTGGGCCTTGCCCAGCCAGGGGGCGGGCTGGTCGCCCGATACGGCGGTGGCGGCGGGGCGCACGGTGCCGCGGCCGAATTGACGGTTGAGCGCGTCGAGGCTGCGCATGAGCTGCTGGGCGCGGCCGGCGTCGGGGGCGGGTAGCACTGCTCCAGCGGGCGGGGCGAACAGGCTCAGCTGCTGGCCCCGGCCGGGGGGCTCCAGGCCGTCGAGCACGACGCCGGCTTTCACGTACTGGCGGCCCGGCTCGTAGAGTCGTTCCAGCAGATGGCGGGCGTAGGCCAGCAGCTGCAGGGTGTTGCTGGTGGGGCCGCTGGGCAGGGTAAGCGTGGTGGAGCGGGTGTAGGGCGGCGGCAGGCAGGTGTCGTAGCGGTCCTGGCTGATGAACACCGTTAGGATGTGGGCCTGGTCGCCCTGGGCGCGCAGCTTTTCGGCGGCGCGGCTGAGGTACGTGGTGACGGCGCCCCAGAGGTCGTCGAAGGCGGTGAGGCGCTGGCCGAACGAGCGGGAGCAGCTGATGCTTTGGCGGGCCAGGGTGCCATCTTCGGAGGGCTGCAGGCCCTGGCAGGGCTGGCCGCGCAGCTCCTGGATGAGGCGCCACCCCACGACCCCACCCAGGTGCTTGCGGGCCCAGGCCTCGGATACGCCGGCCAGTTCCCAGGCCGTGCGGATGCCGTGGGCCGTGAGTAGGTGGGCGCACTGGCGGCCAATGCCCCAGACGTCGGCGGCGGGCAGGGCCCGCAGGGCCCGCTCCCGGCGGCTGTTGGTATCGAGGCGTAGGATACCGTGTAGTTCGGGGTATTTCTTGGCCAGGCGGTTGGCGGCTTTGGCCAGGGTCTTGGTGGGGGCCATGCCCACGCAGGTAGGAATACCGGTGCAGGCCAGCACGTCGCGGCGGATGCGCTGGGCGCGTACGTCGAGGGTGCCGCAGAAGGTGGTGAGACCGTGCAGGTCCAGGAAGGCCTCGTCAATGCTGTAGACTTCCACGGCCGGCACCTGGTCGGCCAGGCGGGCCATGACCCGGCGCGACATGTCGCCGTAGAGGGCGTAGTTGGAACTCAGGGCGTGGCCCTGGTGCTGGCGCAGCAGCTGGCGCACCTCGAAGTACGGGGCGCCCATGGCAATGCCGAGCTGCTTGGCCTCGGGGGAGCGGCTGACCACGTTGCCGTCGTTGTTGCTCAGGACCACGACAGGGCGGCCGTCGAGGCGGGGCTGAAAAACCCGCTCGCAGGACACGTAGAAGTTGTTGCCGTCAACTAATCCGAACATGGCCCCTCCCCTAGTCGCGGCTGCGCAGCAGCGCGGTAAGCTTGCCCGGAATCAATTCGTGCACCACATGGGTGACCACGCCCCAGATGCGCAGAGTATCCGGGTCAGTAATTTCGTAGTCGGGGTAGTCTGGGTTTTCGGCCTGCAGCCACCAGCTGCTGCCTCGCCGTACCAGACGCTTGACGGTGCACTCCCCTTCCAGCACGGCTACCACGATGTGGTTGTGGTCGGCTTCCAGGTGCTTGTCCACGGCCAGCAGGTCGCCGGCGTGAATCTCGGCGTTCTTCATGCTCTCCCCCGCTACCCGAATCAGGTAGGTAGCCTCGGGGTGGCGGAACAGGATGCGGTTCAGGTCAAAGAGTTCTTCCAGCTCATCGGAGGCTGGGGAGGGGAAGCCGGCGGGCACCAGGGTAGCGAACAGCGGCAGCCAGAGGGTGGTTGTCGGCGGGCCGACTTCAATGAGTTCGACGGAGGTCATGCGAGGTGTGTGAATCGTATCGGGCACAGCAATTATACTAAATAAATTAGCAACATACTTGTTCAACAGCGGCACTCCACCACGAATCTTCTTCGAAAAACTATGTCATCAAACCCTAAAACAGGTTTTTTTATATAGTTACGCCCATCCCTTACCTTCTTCTTTACAACCAATAAGAATAGCAAATCCTATATAAAATGTTGCTCCTAGATTATGAAGCATATAAAGCGTGAATAGTTACCTAGCCCAGGGCGCCGGGGTTTACAGAGGGAAATGATGCATCGCCAGCGCAGCCACTGCTTAAAAAGCTATTGCCACCTGGCCCTGCGCAGTAGTGGTTGACACACCAGGCTGGTACCTGGTTCTGCTCACAGCAATTAAAAGTCGGGCCTATATCACCTGAATATGGGGCCTGCTTTCTAGCTTTAGGCGACGTTATCTTTTTTTTATTCAGGTGTCTATGATTGAGCAGGCGAAGCTGCTACGGGTGTTTACTTTAATTCGATTACTAAAACAAGGCCGGCATACGCTGAACCAACTGGCCCGCCTCCAGGATTGCCACCCGCGCACCATTCGGCGCTACCTGAAATTACTGGAAGAAGTAGGCTATCATATTGATGAAGAGACGCAGGGCCGCGGGTACGTGTATCTGTTTGAAACCGACCCTGAAAAGCCTGCCTTTTTCTCGGCTGAGGAAACCTATGTATTGCGGCAGGCAGTGGCCGGCCTTGAGGAAAACAACCCGTTGCGGGAAAGCCTGAGCCGGAAGCTGTACCAAACCTCGGAGCTGGTGCCGCTGGCCGACGAGCTGCTGGACATGCACCAGGCGCGGGTAGTGCAGCAACTGGCCGAGGCCTTGCGCCAACGCTGCCGGGTGCGGCTGGTGCGCTACCAGTCGCCGCACTCGGGCACGGTGCGGGACCGGGAAGTGGAGCCACTGGGTTTCACCGATAACTATGCCCAGCTGAATGCAGTGGACGTAGCCACCGGGCAGACCCGCACCTACAAAACCCGGCGCATTGAGGACGTGACGCTGTTGGATATAGCCTGCTCCCACGCCGCTACGCAGGAGCAGCTTGATGTCTTTGGGCTGTCTGGTCCGGCGGTGGAGCTAGTGGAGCTGCACTTGACGGCGCGGGCTTACCGCCTGTTGGTGGAGGAGCATCCGGGGGCGCGCGCCTTTGTACTGCCAACAGTAGTGAACGACGCGCCGGATTTGCGCTACGTCTTTCGTGGAGAGGTGCGCAGCTACCTGGGCATCGGCCGGTTTGTGCTGGGCCTGCCCACGGAGGTGCGGGTGGTGCAGCCGGCGACCTTTCGGGAGTTTTTACGGGAGAAGGCCGGGCAGGCGCGGTGGTGAGGATTTTTGGGCTAACCCTGGCAGCCTTGACACAAATTGTCCTGCTGCCTGCTACATCTTTGGCTTAACGCTGATACAGGAGTTTATGCAACGTATTTCCTTTCCTTACTCGGGCAACGTGTTTCTGGACAATGGCACCGTGGCCTTGTACCACTACCTGCAGCAGGCGGCCCGGCTGACTGAACATGACAACCTGCAACCGCTGCAACCTTACGAACTGAGTGAAGGCCGGCATTTTGGGTTGATGGGTGCTGATGGTAGCCTCCCCGAGCATGTGTGGGTGGAGCACCCACGGCTGTATGAGCTGCTAGAAGAACTTTATTATGCTATGGGAAGGGAGGTGTACGACACCTACACCCACAAGCAAATGCAAAAGGGTGGAAACCTTTACTTTACCCTGACTGGGGAAGTCATCCAGGCTTTTCCGAAAATGAATACTTACGGGTTTACGCACCTGCTGACCAACAACGCACAGGGGGGTACCCGGCGGAAGGAAAACAGCCGTAAGTTCAAAGACATTGAAAACAAGGACCCCGCGCTGGCCGCCCGGCTGGATGCGGGTTATACCGAGCGGGGGGTCAAGCGAGATAAGAAGGTCTATTTCAACGAGCCCTACACCAAGATTACCCGGCTGGACGCTCCTACGGCGGCGCACTTCGCGCCTGGCCCACACCGGTGCTATCTAACCGGGGAAAGCGTAAAGACACTGGTAGAAGCCCAGAATATTTCGCCCTTTCTGTCGTCGAGCATGAGCATGTTCAACTCGGGGCTGAGCAGCAGCGACAAGAAAGTATCCTGGAAGGCGATGTATCTGAGCCGGTTTGCCGCGGCGGCTTGCTTGTACCAGTATCCCAACAAGCTGCGCGAAGCGCTGAACGTATATTTCCTGCACGCCGACAGCCTGGAGCACCTGCACACAGTAGTAGTGGACCGTTTGTACCGGGGCATACAGAATGGACTGGGAGTAGAGCAGCTGCGGGAGGAAAAGCTGGAATTTCAGCGCAATTTCCGGGCGAGTGAGGCTCTGGGCAAGCCAGGAGACTTTGTAGGAGTGTACGAAACCCTGTTTGTGGTGCTACACTCTTTGCGGGAGCAAGTGCTGCGGGTAGAACTGCCCCTAAAGGAGCCGGTGGTGTCAACACAAGAGGCGGAACCAGCTGACGAAGAATGGTTAGACCCGACCGAGCTGCTGTTCCCAACTGCTCTGCGGGGGCCCTTGGCATTATACTTCCTGCGGGCTGAGTCGTTTGCGGCCACCATGCGGCCAAAGGTCTTTGACAAGTTGTTCAATTTTCACTATGCCATCGGGCTTATTGGCCATTTGCAGCTACAGAAAATACCGCTTAAAGCGGCCTTACAAAGTCTAAAGGTGTTGAAACCAAGCCAGCGCACCGCCGCCAATGCCTTTCAACAGGAGCGGCAGCTACGGGAGCGGGTAGTCGGCCGGATGCTACAAGGGCAGTCAATTCTGGAAGATGTTGAGGGGCTGCTCTATGACTGCTACGGCTATCTGCTGGACGGGCTGGCTGACCCTAAAAACGGACCGGGCTGGAAGCATTATTCTGCCCTACTGCACCTGACGGAATTATACGAGAAACTTACCAACTCCCACATTATGGAACAATCCGCATTGCAGGAACGCGCAATCAAGCTGGGCGCGCAAATCGGGCAGGGCATTTTAAACTACCAGGGCAAAGCCGCCGAGAAAGGTACCGCCAACCTTGGACAGCGACAGATAAATGCCAAACAGGGCCGCAAGTACATTGTGGCTCTGCGCAAAGCCCGGCGCTACCCCGACTTTCTGGAGCAACTCAGCCGGGTACAGATGCGCTACGGACTGCTGGTCAGCCGCGAACTGCTGGACACGCTTACGGAGGCGGAGTTTCCGTGGGTGAAGCAGTTCATCCTGCTCTCGGCCCTGAACCAACTGAATACGGAACTGAATCCAAAGAAATCCGACAACTCCCAACCTTCTGCTTAACTATCCATGAAGCCCAACAGCATTACCCTGACGTACCTATCCAAAGTATCCTTTGCCAGCCTGAATGGAGGCGATAAAGAGGTAGATAACATTGGCACTATCAAGAAGGTGACCCTGGCCAACGGGGACCAGCTCCCCTACCTCTCGTCGCAGGCCGTGCGGCGGGCCCTGCGCGACAAGCTGCAGGAGCTGGGCTGGGCCTTGTCGCCCACGGGCGAGGGTTCGGAGGCGAAAGGAGCGGCCAAAACGGCCGGGGAACCGGCTACTTATATTGACGACGACCTGTTTGGCTACATGGACGCCGCCAAATCGGGCACGCTGGTGCGCACCTCACCGGTGCGGGTAGAGTCGCTGCTGGCGCTCAGCAAGTACCAGGACGACCTGGACTTTGGCACCAACTACATGAGCAAGGCGGCGGGTGGCAACCCCAACATTTTTGAAACGGAAATTCATTCGGGCTTCTACCGGGGTACCATCCTCATTGAGCTGGACCGGGTGGGTGTGGAGCCGGAAGGCCGGGGTGGCAAATCCTTTGAGCTGCCGGCCGCAGAACGGGCTAACCGGGTACTGGCCCTGCTGGATGCTTTCCAAACCCTGTGGAGTTCGGGGCGACAGTCGCGGTTCTTGGCCGACATCTCCCCGAAGTTCGTGGCGGCAGCCTGGATGAAGTCGAAAAACCCGGTTTTTCTGGAAGCAGTGGACGTGGAGCCTGGTACCCAGCAGGTGAAGCTGGAAGCGGTACGCTCGGTGGTGAGCGACTACGGGCGATTTATAGAGCAGTCGGTGTTGGCGGCGCAGGCTGGGGTGTTTGCTCCCGCCGAAGGAGTAGTGCCGCTGGCCCAGGGCTTTGAGACCATTCGGAGTTGGGTGAACAGCTACTACGGCGTAAGCTAATGGAGTGGCAGTATTGCGCAGTGGCGTTGCGGGCGCAGACAGCCTCCTTCCGCAACCCCGATTTTCAGAACTTCCAGAAAACCTTCCCTCTGCCACCCCCCACTACGGTGGTGGGGCTGGCCGGGGCGGCGCTAGGCCTGAGCCCTCAGGCGGCGCAGGCCTATTTTGAGCAGACTCCTTTTCGGCTGGGAGTCCGGGGCGGGGCCCGCGGGCAAGCCCGCGACTTATGGAAGTACCGCACCCTACCGGGACGCAGCGTTATTACGCGGGAATTACTGGTGGATGGCTGGTTCCAACTCGTATTGGGCAGCCCGGACCATAAGTTGGTCGGTGAACTGGCCGCCGCCCTGGAAGCCCCGGTGCAGGCGCTGACGCTGGGCCAGAGCGACTCACTGGCCAAAGTGGTGCGCGTGGAACTGCTGCACGGGGAAACCGAGTCGGAGCGGTGCACTAGTGCACTGGTGGAGGGCGACGTGCTGGCTCAGGTGCTGGCCCAAGCCAAGTGGGGCCAGGGCTTTTCGCTGACGGTGCGCGACTCGGACCCGATGGCTTACCAGCTTCCCACCCGCTTTCAGTACAAGTCGGCCTATGGCGTGCGGGCCGTGGTGCAGCGACGGCTGTTCTCCTTCGTGGGCGCGGCTGGGGTACACCTGCCCACCGCTCCGCTGCGGGGAGTGCACTGGGGGGATGAGTTCATACCCACCTTTGACTTATAGGCCGATGCTGACCCACCTGATTGCCAAAACCACACCCCGGCAGAGCTTGCAGGAGCACTGTGACCGGGTGCTGGAGGCGTGGGCGGCACTACGGGCCAGCTACGATGGGGTGCTGCCCGTACCGGCCGACTTCTGGCAACATAGCTTCCTGTCGGTGTTACTGCACGACTTCGGCAAGATTTCGCCCAACTTCGAGAACAAGCTGCGGGAAGCCCTGGGGGAGCCGGTGGAGGACGCGACGCTGGAGCATTTGCGGCACGAGTTCCTATCTGCTATTTTCTGGCTCTACCTCAACGCCCACCATCATAAGCAGTTGTTGCCAACTGCTCTGCGGGGGCCGGTGCTGGCAGTGATGACCCACCACAAATCTTTCTCGGCCGACTTATTTCTCCGGGACGAGGGAGTAGAAAAGTGGCAGATACGGCAAGCCGATTTCATGGTCTTTCTGGCGTATGCCCGCCACCGGTTGAATGACTACGGGTTTGCGACGGTCCTACCGCTGTTTGCTGGTGCGGAGGCTCTACACAAGCCCATGACCCGTAACACGCTGGCCCGCCACCGTACTCTGCTGTGGCAGGCGGGCGGGGGCACGGCGGGTCAGGTGGAGGTGGCCCTACGGGAAGCCTCACCGGAGCGCCGGGAAGAGTACATCAAGTACAAGGCCCTGCTGTACGCCGCGGACTGGACGGCTTCGGGCAACCGGGCGCTGGAGTTGCCTCTACGCTACACGGCCGCCGACCTGCGCAGCTGGCTGGCGGCGCGGGCGGCCAGTCGCGGCATCCGCTTTGCCGGGTTTCGAGTGTTTCAGGAGCAAGCAGGCAACGCGCAAGGGAACGTGGTGGCTATTGCGCCGACGGGTAGCGGCAAAACGGAAGCAGCGCTGCTATGGGCCGCCAACCGGCCCCAGGCCTGGGCGCGAATCGTATATCTGCTGCCCACCCGGGTTACCTCAAATGCCCTGTATGAGCGGCTGAACGCCTATTTTGGCAAGGATGCGGCAGATGAGCAGTACACGGCCGTAGTGCACTCCTCAGCCAAGCTGTACCGGCAGGATATTGCCGAGCAGAATGGGAGGACCTATCAGGACTTTGACTACCTCCGGGAATCGTCGTTCTTTAAGCCCGTGACGGTAGCCACCGTGGACCAGGTGCTGACTTCCGGCTTCAATCTGGGCTGGTGGGAGTTGAAGACCCTGCACCTGTTTCGGGCTAGCGTGGTGCTTGACGAAGTGCACGCTTACGAGCCCTACACCCTGGGGCTGCTGGTGAGCACCATTCGGTACTTGCGGCAGCGGTGGCAGACGCGGTTTCTGGTGATGACGGCGACTTTACCCTCTCAGCTACGCCACCTGCTGACTGAAGCCCTGGGCGGAACCGACACGGTAGAGCTGTTACAGGATCGGGAGCTGTTGGCAGCGTGCCGGAACCGGTTTCGGGTGGTGGCCGACGGGGTAGACGCGCTGTTACCCGAAATCAGGGACCAGGTGCAAGCCGGCCGGAAAGTGCTGTTGGTAGTGAATACCGTAAATGAAGCCATCCGGCTGCAGCAGGTATTGGCCGATTTGGCGCCGATGTGCTACCATTCCCGGTTTATTGTGGCGGACCGGCAAAAGAAAGAACGGGAGCTGGAACAACGGGAAACTGACCCCACCCTACAAGGCGCGGGGTTTCTGCTGATTGCCACGCAGGTAGCGGAAGTGTCGCTGGACATTGACTACGACCGGTTGTACACTGAAAACGCGCCCATTGATGCACTGATACAGCGGGCCGGGCGCGTGAATCGCCGGCGCAGCAAGCTAACCGCCGCCGGCCAGCCTGCTACTGAAGTGGTTGTATTTCAGCACACGGAAGCGGCAGAGAAAGTATATGACCTGCTCACCGACCAGCAGGAAAGCATTCTACAGCGTACCCTCACCCTGTTGGCTCAGCACACGGGGCAGCAGCCCTACTTGACCGAACAGGATTTGTTGGATTTGGTGGACGAAGTGTACAGCGGCTGGCAGCTAGCTACCCACCCCAGCTACTTGAAAGGCAAGGGGCAACACCAGGCTGTTCAGGACCGGTGCGGCTATTTGCAGGATTACGCGCTGGCAGATTCGGAGGAAGGCGAGGAAGCCGTGACCCGCGAGGGGATGGACGCGGTGACTATCATTCCAATGCAATTTCGGGATGGATTACGCCAGATACGAGACAAGAAAAAACGCGCAGTGGCCCTGGCCCAGCACGAAGTAAGCATCCGGCGTAGCCTGTACCTGACCGCCAAGCGGCTGGCCAACGCCAAGAGGGAAGAGTTCTCCTTGAAGGAAGGCTGGCATGAGTTTGTCCATATCCCCTACTCCCACGACATCGGCGTGTATATCAGTCCGGAGCAATACGCTGAAATGAAGAATAGCCTAAAAGACCCTGACGTAGTAGTACGATGTCTATAACAACTCATTCTGACACTATTGCCCTGACCACCATCACCCTGCCCGACATCCGGCTGCGTACGCGCGACGCGCACAAGCTGCGGGGGTACTTCGGGGAGCTGTTCCGGGACCACTCGCCCCTGTTGCATAATCACTACGAGGACGGTACCTACCGGCAGCAGTACCCGCTGGTGCAGTACAAGGTGTTGGCGGGCACGCCGACCCTGCTAGGGCTAGGTGAGGGCGCGACGCTACTGGTAGAGCTGTTTTTGCGCATCCGGGAGCTGCAGATTGAGGGGCATCACTACCCGGTGCAGGCCAAGCACATTGTGCACCAGCAAGCGGCCATCGGGCCGGCCGCGGCCCTGCACCGCTACCGGTTTGAGACGCTGTGGATGCCGCTGAACCAGGAGAACCACCGGGAGTACCAGACGCTGGGGCCAGAAGAGCGGCAGCGGCAGCTGACGCGCATTCTGACCAATAACATCTTGGCGCTGCTCAAGGCTACGGGAACCTACGCCCCCGACATGCCGCGGCTGCTGCTGCACGTGGCTTTGAGTGAACCGGTGCCAACGCGCTTTAAAAACCAGCCGATGGTAGCCTTCGGGGGGGAGTTTGTGGCGAATGTGGTGTTGCCCGATAGGGTGGGGCTGGGCAAGTCGGTGGCCCGCGGTTTCGGCGCGGTGCGCCGGGTGAAGTAAGGGCCGCTGTGGCGGGTCGGCCTGTTCTGCTCTTCCCTCCTGCACGGCTGGGATTCGCGGACCAGGGACCCTTTTACGCAAATTCTTTCTGCTAATCCTGACTTATGCATCTGCACATTAACACTTACGGCAGCTACGTCCACGTGAAGGAGGCGATGTTCGAGATTCGGAAGCGCAACGAGCAGGGCGAGGTCGAGAAGCAGCAGTTTGCGGCGTCGCGGGTCAAGGGCATTGTGATGACCACGGGCTCGGCCCTGAGCACGGACGCTATCCGGCTGGCCATGCAGCACAACGTGGACCTGCTGTTTGTGGAGCATGACGGCAGCCCCGTGGGGCGGGTGTGGCACAGCAAGCTGGGCAGCACCACCAAGATTCGCAAAACGCAGCTGGTAGCCAGTATGGGGCCGGAGGGGCTACGGTGGGTGAAGACGTGGGTGCTGACGAAAATGGGGAACCAGGCCAACTTCATCAAGGATCTGAAAAAGCACCGGCCCCAGCATACTGACTACCTGGAAGACAAGCTGCGGCGGCTGGCGGCCCTGAGCTTGTCGGTGCAAAGCCTGGAGGCGGAACGGGTGAGCCAAGTGGCGGACACGCTGCGGGGCCTGGAGGGCACGGCCGGGCGGCTCTACTTTGAAACGCTGAGCTACGTGCTACCGGCCGACTACCGCTTTGCCGGGCGAAGCAGCCGGCCGGCGCGGGATGCCTTTAATGCCTTCCTGAACTATGCCTACGGTATCCTGTACGGGCGGGTGGAAAAAGCCTTGCTAGTGGCGGGGCTGGACCCCTACGTAGGCTTTCTGCACCGCGACGACTACAACCAGCTCAGCATGGTGTTTGACTTTATTGAGCCGTACCGGGCTTGGGCGGATGAGACGGTGTTCCGGCTGTTTTCGGCCAAGAAAGTAAACAAAGCGCACACCGAGCCGCTGGCTCAGGGCGTGACGCTGAATGCCGAAGGCAAAGCCCTGCTGGTAGAGGCCTTCGGCCGGTTTCTGGACCAGGACAGCATCCGGCACCGGGGCCGCAACCTGCTGCGCGGGGTGGCCCTGCAGGCCGATGCCCACCAGTTCGCCAATGCCTTGCTTAGCCAGGCCCCTTCCCTAACTGATCAGCCATGCTAGTGTGGGTGCTCTACGACATTGAGCAGGACCGCGCCCGGGCGAAGGCGGCTAAGATCTGCAAGCAGGCGGGATTGTACCGGGTACAGTTTTCGTGTTTTTTGGGCACCTTGAGCGCGCACGAAAAAGATACGCTGCAGCTGCGGCTGGCCGAGTTGATTGACGAGGAATGCGACAAAGTGTATCTGTTTCCGATGAACAAGGCGGAGCTACAGCAGACGGTACTGCTGGGGCAGGCCTTTGATAAGGCACTGGTGTCGGATGAGGTGCGCAACCTGTTTCTCTGAACCTTTATGTCGTTGACGCCCTCACACTTGATTGAGTACCTGTACTGTCCGCGCTTTACGTATTTTGAATACGTGCTGCGGGTGCCGCAGTATGAGCACAAAAACTACAAAGTGCTGCGGGGGCGCCACCTGCACGACCAGCGGCTGGAGCAGAACAAAGACTATCTGCGGCGGCGGTTGGGCGTGGTGGACAAATACCTGGACCAGTACTTGACGAACGAAGTGCTACGAGGCCGGGTGGATGAGGTGTTGCAGCTGAGTGATAATACATTGGCTCCGCTGGACTATAAATTTGCTGAGTGGGAGGACAGCGTGTACCAGACCTACCAAACGCAGCTATACTGCTACGCTTGGCTGATTGAGGAAACCTTTGGCCAGCCGGTGCGGCGGGGGTATTTGGTGTACACGCGCAGCCGGAATAAAGTAGTGGAAGTGCCCATTGGGCCGAACAATGTAGCGGAGGTGAAGCGGATAGCGGCGGAGGTATTGGATATTCTGGAAACGAATCGTTACCCGAAAGCAACGCGCTACAAAAGTCGTTGCGTAACTTGCACCTATCGCAACATCTGCACGCAGTGAGGAAGAACTGTATTTCCGGGTGTCAACTTATTTGGAAATTCTTTCTTTTCAAGTGTAACTACCTCACTATTATATAATTATCCTTACGGAAGATGTGCGAAAATTTTAAAAAAACCTGCTCTTTGACGTACGATAGAATGCATAATGAGCGCAGAACAAATTATACAAATACCCTGGTTATCAGCTATTTGCAAGCAGCGACGACCTACTAGGCTATTCCGGATTGAAGACGGATTGAAACGCCATGAAGCTCACGTACCGGCAATGGGTGAAAACACCCCTACTAGGCTATTCCGGATTGAAGACGGATTGAAACGGATTCGTGGGCTTGCCGGCCCGCTTGGCACAGATACCTACTAGGCTATTCCGGATTGAAGACGGATTGAAACCGGCCCTCAACGCCCAGCGCGGGTACACTCTCTTACCCTACTAGGCTATTCCGGATTGAAGACGGATTGAAACAGAGGACATCAGGTAAGAGAATTCGGCCGCGTACTCCTACTAGGCTATTCCGGATTGAAGACGGATTGAAACAAACTACTCGATAGGTGAAGGTTGCGGGGGTCATGGTCCTACTAGGCTATTCCGGATTGAAGACGGATTGAAACGTCGGGCCGTACTACTTCGATTTCCCGCCAGTTGAGCACCTACTAGGCTATTCCGGATTGAAGACGGATTGAAACTTCCGCCCGCACCCAATACAGCCCCTGCGGGCCGGTGCCTACTAGGCTATTCCGGATTGAAGACGGATTGAAACAAATTGTTGCACGGCAGCCGTGTAGGCGCTTGCCTCAGCAGGCGACAAACCTACTAGGCTATTCCGGATTGAAGACGGATTGAAACATCCGTGGCGGTGTGAGCATCGCCACGGGTTTTCTTCCTACCCTACTAGGCTATTCCGGATTGAAGACGGATTGAAACCACGTAGTCGTTTCACAATGTTACTGGATTATTTTCACCTACTAGGCTATTCCGGATTGAAGACGGATTGAAACGACGCTGGCGGCAACAAGGCCAGAAGCAAAAAGTACGCCTACTAGGCTATTCCGGATTGAAGACGGATTGAAACGCCTTTACGGGGGGCATAGCGCCATCCACAGGGACAGTCCTACTAGGCTATTCCGGATTGAAGACGGATTGAAACCTGGTGCTTATTGAAATCTTCGGGCGGGTAGTGCCCACCTACTAGGCTATTCCGGATTGAAGACGGATTGAAACTCCTAGGTTGACAACGGTATAGGGATGATTGATCTTCCCCTACTAGGCTATTCCGGATTGAAGACGGATTGAAACCGGCTGGTAGGTCAGCAGCTGGCCCAGCAGGGCCGGGCCTCCTACTAGGCTATTCCGGATTGAAGACGGATTGAAACATGTACTCCACCTGCCCGCCCTGGCAGTTCTGGCTTTCCCCTACTAGGCTATTCCGGATTGAAGACGGATTGAAACCCAGTCCAACACCAACTGGGGCCTGAACCTGCGCCTGGACCTACTAGGCTATTCCGGATTGAAGACGGATTGAAACTTGGTGAAAAGACCAACCCGCTTCACGGCTGCCAGTAGCCTACTAGGCTATTCCGGATTGAAGACGGATTGAAACTGAAAGAGGCTAAAGCCTACCTGTCCCAGGCCTATGCGCCTACTAGGCTATTCCGGATTGAAGACGGATTGAAACTCGTTTTTGATGGCCGCTTCCTGCGCCAGGGAGGTGCCCTACTAGGCTATTCCGGATTGAAGACGGATTGAAACTGACGGTGGAGCGCTTCAGCGACCAAACCTCGGATGCTTCCTACTAGGCTATTCCGGATTGAAGACGGATTGAAACGCGAAGGCAACAACGAGCTGCGCACCCGCCTGACAGGCCTACTAGGCTATTCCGGATTGAAGACGGATTGAAACTTTTCCACCTCAACTTCTACCAAGGTATAGAAGTCGCCTACTAGGCTATTCCGGATTGAAGACGGATTGAAACACGAAGTGGTGTACGTGCTGCGCGAAGGCGCCAACGGCCCTACTAGGCTATTCCGGATTGAAGACGGATTGAAACACCGTGTTGCGCCCGGAGCAGTTGACAGAACTGGCCTACTAGGCTATTCCGGATTGAAGACGGATTGAAACTACCAGGTAGCTGGGAAGGTATCCACTGGCAGTGTCACGCGCCTACTAGGCTATTCCGGATTGAAGACGGATTGAAACCGACTGAAAGGGGCCAGCAGAGTTTTTGCCCAGTTCCACCTACTAGGCTATTCCGGATTGAAGACGGATTGAAACTTCGTCTTATTCGTCTCCTTATAAGGCGACACTGAACCTACTAGGCTATTCCGGATTGAAGACGGATTGAAACTGGCCGTGGAGCAGGTAGCCCAGGGCCCGCTGCAACGCCTACTAGGCTATTCCGGATTGAAGACGGATTGAAACTCGGAGGCAGTCAATCGGCTGGCTGAGCTGGAAGGAACCTACTAGGCTATTCCGGATTGAAGACGGATTGAAACCTGGACTTGGGTAGGCTGGGCATCAGGCAGGGGTAGTCCTACTAGGCTATTCCGGATTGAAGACGGATTGAAACATGCGCTGTTGCTTGGCATCCCAGTCCCGACGAAGGCCTACTAGGCTATTCCGGATTGAAGACGGATTGAAACATGTTTTCAATGACGCGGATGCCCAGCTCGGCCAGCCCTACTAGGCTATTCCGGATTGAAGACGGATTGAAACGCGCAAGGCTCACCAGCGTAGCAGCTACCACACTCGCCCCTACTAGGCTATTCCGGATTGAAGACGGATTGAAACTTCAGCTCTGACTATGGCCTCTCTCACCGCTCTGGACCTGGCCCTACTAGGCTATTCCGGATTGAAGACGGATTGAAACGCGTAATCAAATTGCCGGTGGCAGCTACGGCACATCCTACTAGGCTATTCCGGATTGAAGACGGATTGAAACTTGAATGGGAAGCATGGTACGGGTGGTAGGTAAGCCCTACTAGGCTATTCCGGATTGAAGACGGATTGAAACAGCAGGACTATGGCCGGAGCACGCTGGAAACCCAGCAGCAAACCTACTAGGCTATTCCGGATTGAAGACGGATTGAAACCTTTTTTAAGTGCTCCAGCTAGCTTTTCGTAATCTACCTACTAGGCTATTCCGGATTGAAGACGGATTGAAACAATCGACCACAAACAGCAGCAGCCACGCGGCTACAGCCCTACTAGGCTATTCCGGATTGAAGACGGATTGAAACAGGTAGTAGAACTGACTCAGCAGCTGCGGCACGGCCAGCCTACTAGGCTATTCCGGATTGAAGACGGATTGAAACCAGCAGCGACAGGGCACGGCTGATGGTTCGAATGGTGCCTACTAGGCTATTCCGGATTGAAGACGGATTGAAACTTGCCCTACTCGAAGCCACCGCCCTCGAAGCTGGGGCCTACTAGGCTATTCCGGATTGAAGACGGATTGAAACAGGCCCGCCCGGGCCGCACCCAGTACCCGGTGCCGAGCCTACTAGGCTATTCCGGATTGAAGACGGATTGAAACTCAATCTTGGTTTCCAGCTTACCCAGCCCTTCCACGATCCTACTAGGCTATTCCGGATTGAAGACGGATTGAAACCAATCAGTTGCTCATCTTCCGTCAGCCAGGCGTAGCCCTACTCCTACTAGGCTATTCCGGATTGAAGACGGATTGAAACCCTTCGTAGGTGCCGGCCCAGTCGGGGTAGGTGCTCCCGCCTACTAGGCTATTCCGGATTGAAGACGGATTGAAACTAGTCCTTGCTGGCGTTGGCCCGGTCGCCGAGCATCCCTACTAGGCTATTCCGGATTGAAGACGGATTGAAACTTGATGGCCTGCTGAAAGCCCACAATCTTCATGCGCTCCTACTAGGCTATTCCGGATTGAAGACGGATTGAAACAGGTCTGTGATTTTTACAGAGCATGCAGCGGCCACTACCTACTAGGCTATTCCGGATTGAAGACGGATTGAAACGGAAACGTTTCGGGCCAGTAGCTAATTACGTGGAGCCACCTACTAGGCTATTCCGGATTGAAGACGGATTGAAACATTCCATGTGGTAGATCAGAATGGTGTTGCCATCCTTACCTACTAGGCTATTCCGGATTGAAGACGGATTGAAACTTCTGATTCCCGCCTAATACTGAGAACGTCGTCGCATCCCTACTAGGCTATTCCGGATTGAAGACGGATTGAAACATGAGCAGTTCGGGCGCGGGCGTCTGGGCATAGTCTCCTACTAGGCTATTCCGGATTGAAGACGGATTGAAACGCATAGTCGAACTGCCGATGACAGCTACGGCACATCCTACTAGGCTATTCCGGATTGAAGACGGATTGAAACGCGGATACCACGTTGCGGCGGTGCACCAGCAACTGGTCCCTACTAGGCTATTCCGGATTGAAGACGGATTGAAACCTGACCGCCTGGGCATAGCTGGCCGCGCGGGCGGCGGCCCTACTAGGCTATTCCGGATTGAAGACGGATTGAAACTTCGACTTGATTGTTGGAGTAGCCGGCCAAACGGGGTCCTACTAGGCTATTCCGGATTGAAGACGGATTGAAACAAGTAGTAGAACTGACTCAGCAGCTGCGGCACGGCCAGCCTACTAGGCTATTCCGGATTGAAGACGGATTGAAACAATCCTACCGAGAAGACGGCGGCTGAAATCCGGCGGCCTACTAGGCTATTCCGGATTGAAGACGGATTGAAACTGAAAGTACGCTTTGTGTTCCGGCCTTCGGAAAGCACGGCCTACTAGGCTATTCCGGATTGAAGACGGATTGAAACATGCCTCGGTAAAAGAAACCAAGGAAGCCGTTACGCTCCTACTAGGCTATTCCGGATTGAAGACGGATTGAAACCTATAGCCTTTTCTGTATCAATGCGTAGCAGCTGTAAGCCTACTAGGCTATTCCGGATTGAAGACGGATTGAAACTTGGTTTTGGCATTGCTTAACACGGTTTCGTTTGGTAACCTACTAGGCTATTCCGGATTGAAGACGGATTGAAACTTGCCCTACGGTGCCGAAAACGCGGTTTTTGCCTTGTCCTACTAGGCTATTCCGGATTGAAGACGGATTGAAACCCATTGCGGGTATTACCGAGTTTCGGGACCGGCTGCCGCCTACTAGGCTATTCCGGATTGAAGACGGATTGAAACATGTACTCCACCTGCCCGCCCTGGCAGTTCTGGCTTTCCCCTACTAGGCTATTCCGGATTGAAGACGGATTGAAACCCAGTCCAACACCAACTGGGGCCTGAACCTGCGCCTGGACCTACTAGGCTATTCCGGATTGAAGACGGATTGAAACTTGGTGAAAAGACCAACCCGCTTCACGGCTGCCAGTAGCCTACTAGGCTATTCCGGATTGAAGACGGATTGAAACTGAAAGAGGCTAAAGCCTACCTGTCCCAGGCCTATGCGCCTACTAGGCTATTCCGGATTGAAGACGGATTGAAACCAGACGAAACGACAGCTCCAGGCCCACCACGAAGGCCCTACTAGGCTATTCCGGATTGAAGACGGATTGAAACTGCAGGGCAGCCGCGCCGGCATTGGGCAACTGCTCACCTACTAGGCTATTCCGGATTGAAGACGGATTGAAACAGCAGATGCTGATTGCCGGCATCATCCGGGCCGCCAAGCCTACTAGGCTATTCCGGATTGAAGACGGATTGAAACTTTCTGACTCATGGCCGCTCCCGCAGTTACCATTGACCCTACTAGGCTATTCCGGATTGAAGACGGATTGAAACTCACTGAACATTGCGCCCGCAACGATCAGACCGCCTACCCTACTAGGCTATTCCGGATTGAAGACGGATTGAAACTTTCTCGCCGGCAGATCCTGCCGCAGCTGCGGCGGTGCCTACTAGGCTATTCCGGATTGAAGACGGATTGAAACTCGAAGTGGGATACTTCTACCGTGGTCCCGGTATTGCCTACTAGGCTATTCCGGATTGAAGACGGATTGAAACTTGCTCTGAAATTGCACTGCCTGCAGCTGCCGGCGACCCTACTAGGCTATTCCGGATTGAAGACGGATTGAAACTCTTCTGTGAGCTGGAACGGCTCAAAACCAACTTTCACCTACTAGGCTATTCCGGATTGAAGACGGATTGAAACACCCGATTGGTGACAAAATCAAGGTGCTGAGCAGTCCTACTAGGCTATTCCGGATTGAAGACGGATTGAAACAAGGCAGACAAGTACATAGTCCGACCAAATGCCATCGCCCTACCAGGCTATTCCGGATTGAAGACGGATTGAAACATTCCCTTGCCGGCCGGCTACCCTACCTGCTCAGTACCTACCAGGCTATTCCGGATTGAAGACGGATTGAAACTCCACGGTCCAGAGCTGCGATACCTCGCCGCCATCCTCCTACCAGGCTATTCCGGATTGAAGACGGATTGAAACTGGACGACATCAAGGCAATGGATATCTGGATTCAGCTCCCTAACAGGCTATTCCAGAGTGAAGACGGATTGAAACAGTGAAACAAGTACCAGTGAAACCAGAGAAGCGACCCCTACCAGGTTGTTCCAGAGTGAAGACGGATTGAAACTTTCCTACGAACGGCTGATTGTACCGCCGGCTGATACCCCCGACCGCCCTACTAGGCTATTCCAAAGTGAAGACGGATTGAAACCCGTGCCGGAATCGACGTTCGGGCTGCTGGATTACCGGGCCTACTAGGCTATTCCGGAGTGAAGACGGATTGAAACTGCATGAAGGAGGTACCCCAGGCCCGCGACTGATTCGACTCACCAGGCTATTCCGGAGTGAAGACGGATTGAAACGTACCACGCTAGGTTTGCAGAGCCAACTAGGTGTATAGTCCCAGCGTGAGGTGGGTTGGGTTTCGGCTTAAGCTAGACGGGTTCTTTTGCCACAGAGCACAGATGAATTCGTGTGGTGTCAGCCCCCGCAGGGTGTTCATGCGCCCAGGTGCTTAGGGTCGAGGCCCAGCTTGTCGGCGAAGCGGCGGGTGGCCTGCTGGTGGCGCCGGGTTATCTGCTGCTGGGCGGCTTCGGCGGGTTGCCAATCGGGCCGGGGGTTGCGGTTGATGGCCTGCTGAACCTCGTGGCGCTGCTGCGCGGCCTGCTCCATGCTCAGCAGCCCGCGGCGGTGCTTCTGCTTGATAAGGGTGAGCTTGTCGCGCAGGTGTTGGGCGTTGGGGTGGCGGTCGGGAATCATCAGGGCTACATTCTGCACGAGCTGGGGGGCGGCCAGTTGCAGCTGGCGGAGGGCTACGGCCTCTTGGCTGATGGCCTGAGCTTTCCGGTCGAGGTGCTGATTCTCGAGAGTGCGGGCCTTGCGGTCAAAATACTTGCTGATGATGCCGTAGATGGTGGCCGGGTCAAGGGCGTTGAAGAAGCGGGTGCCGGTGGTGCGGGCTTCTTTCAGAGCCAGAATAATGTCCTTGACGCTGTCGTGGGTGTAGGTCTGGGCCAGCGTGTCGGCCAGCTCCAGAATGTCGGCCGCGTCGGGCTTTTCGGCAACCCGGACACTGTCCACAAAGGCCCGCAGCACAATCACCAGCAGCTTTATGACCACGTCCTCCCCTACCTGCTTTTTGAGCTGGAACAGCTTGGGGGCGGCGGCGGCCTGGGCCACGGTGAGCCCCACCGACAGCTCGGCCAGGGCCAGGCGGGCACTGGGGTTGGGGGTGCTGGCCAGGTGGCTACCGGTCGTACTTGGAGCGGAAGCCAGTTGCAGCAAAGAAGTCTCCGGCCGGGGGCTGCTGCTGGAGGAAGCCATCGGGGCGGCGCTGGACGTTGGGAGCGAGTTTGAGGCGGTTATCGGCGGCGTCATTGAGCATGAATCGTTTGGCGGTGGCAACCCAATCCTTGCGGGTGGGCTCTAATCCGGTTTTCTTGTCGCGCCACGTGGCTACCAGCTGGTGGTAGTGGCGTAGGTCGGCCAGCTCGTAGTCGGTGCCCTGGAAGGCCTGAATGAAGGCCGACACGTCGGCAATAGGGCTCTGGCTGAAGGGCAGCTCGGGGAAGGCAGTGCAGCCGTTCCGGCGGGCATCGCCCGGCGGGGCAGTGGCGGATCTGCGGATGGTTTCGGCCTGCGGGCCCTTTTTCTTTGGCGCAACTTTCTTTTTGGGGGCTGTCGGCTGCGCCGGGCCTGCACCGTTGGACGGGGCGGTGTCGTTCGGCAGCAGTTCCGCCCCTGAAAGCCCTTCGCCCTCCAGCACCTCTATTTTTTTTTGGTGCGGAGCGGTGGCGGCACCCGTGTTTTCACTATTTGTACTACTACCTGTTTTATTATACAAGGAGTGTTGGCCCACTTCCGGGCCGACCTCCCCTCCTGGGTTTGCCCAGTTTTGGGCTGACCGTTGGCCCACTTCTGGGCTAACTGGTGCGGGTTGAGTTGGCCCACTTCCGGGCCGACTGGCCGGTTTAGGTTGGCCTACTTCTGGGCCAGCCTCCCCTGCCCCGCCGAGCACCCGTAGCCGGGCCGTGCTGCCGCCGCTGTGGCTGGGCTGGTAGGCCAGCAAGCCCCACGCCTCCAAGTCGCGCAGGGCGCTTAGGTAGGTGTCTTTGTTGCCGATGCGGGCAGCCTGCATGGTGGTGGCGCGGTGCAGGGCCAGGGCTTCGGGGAAGCGGGCGGCGTTCCATTGGTAGAACAGAGCCCAGTATAGGCTCATGTGGTGGGGCCGGGCTTCGGGGCGGGTGCTCAGCCGTTGGTGGGCGGCCATGGTGTGGAGGATGAAATTCACGGGGCCACGTCGTCAGAAGGAACATTCGCATGGCTTGCGGATTTCGGCCCCTTCCACCTGATACCGGCGCAAGTCCCAGGAGAATTTACCAGTTGGGTAATGCTCCGTATCGGGCACCCCATCGGCCTGCATCTGCGCGAAAACCGGGCGCAGCTCGGTTAGGGGCAGCGGGCGTACGCGCTTGTAGGCCCGGCTGCGGTTGATGGTATAGCCTAGCTCTGCCTCGGTGGCCTCAGCCTGGGCATACACGTCGGAGCGGTGGCAGAAGGTGACATACCAGTGCTGAATACCGCCTTTCAGGCACCCGGCGCAGTTGCCGTGCTTGTACGCGCCGTAGGTCAGGGGCGGGGCAATGCCTACCTCCGTGGTGCTTTCCAGCGTGTCGAGCCACTCGGCCAGGGGAAAGCAGGTAGCGTAGCCCATCGCGCCCAGAATGTGGCGGCGCCGGTTGATGCGCTCCTGCTCGTCATCATCGAAGCCGTAGTAGATGACGGCCTGGCCCGGCGGGTGGTGCTGGTTGAGGTAGGCGTGAAAGGGTTTGGTTTTCAGCTCGTGGGTGCAGAAGGCGTTGCCGTTGCCGGGCTGTTTGAAGGCCTTGGCGGCTAAGCTTACCTGGAACTGGTCGGGCAGCTGCTGGGGGTCGGTGATGCCGCCAAGGTTGGCGTAGGTGATGGGCACGCCCAGAAAGGCGGCTACCTCCCGCTTGAACCGCTTGATGTCGGCGTGCTCTTTCTCGGGGTTGATGTCGTGGTTCAGAAGTGTTACTGAGCCGCGCCCGTAGCGGCCGACCACGGCCAGGGCGACGAGGGCGGAGCTGTGGCCGCCGGAGAAACATACAATGTGCTGCATGGTTACTCCGCTTTTTTGGCCCGGCTGCGCTTCTTGACAGTCGGCTGGGGTTGCTCCCCGGCCGCGGCTTCGTCGGTAGTGGGCTGCGGCTCGGTCAGGTAAGCGTTAGCTTCAGCTAGTAATTGGTGGGCGTCCTCCGGGGACTCCTGCTCGAATAAATCCAGCTGCTTGCCGGCGTCGCTGTGCTTGCCCCGCAGGGCGGCTTCTACTTCTTCCAATGCATCGAGCACTGCCGATTCTAACGCCCGCACGTAGCCGTATTCCGTGTTTTCGTCCTCGTAGGCTACGTAGGGGCTGGTGAGGTTGAGCACCCGGTTCCCGGAAAGGCGGCGCCGGCCGATGAGTGTTACCCCTCCCCCGCTGTGGCCGATGCTCAGGCCTGTTACCGTGAAGTTGTCAAAGTGGTAGGGCAGTTCCTCCGCCTCGTCCTGGGGCCAGAAGTCGGGCGTTTCGGGCAGCTGCTCACAGAGCAGGCACAAGTGGGGCACGAGGCGGGAAAAGCGGTGCTGCAGGTCGGGGTGCACCAGTTCCAGGCTGGTGAGGGTAAAGCTGCGGGGCGGGGCATCCTGGTCGCGCTGCTCCGTAAATTCACAGATAAGCTGGTAGTCCTTGATTTTCGCCTTCTGGATGCGGATGATGGATTGGGCGGCCTCAGGGCCAACGAGGGGGGCGAGTTGGGTGCTCATGCGGGTTACAGGGCGTAGTGGTGGGCGTGAAATACTGCGGCCGAGAAGCCGCGGGGCGTGAGGCTGCGCAGGTTGGCGCGGTTCTTTGACTGAGGCACCTTATCCACCATCGAGCCCTTGACGGGAAAGACGGGGCGTTTCTCGGGCATCCGGAAGCCGTGGCCGGTCCAGAGGCAGGTGCGCTTGGTATAGGCTTCAACTCCGGGGTCGGGCAGCCAGCCGGCGTACTCGCACGGGTCGAACTGGTAGCAGGGCTCCCCGAAGTAGTGGCGCAGCTGCCCGCGCGGGTTTTCGATGAAGTAGGGCGCGCCCAGCTGGTGGCAGAGGTCATCGGCCGCGCCGACCAGGTCCAGGGAGGCAGCCAGGGCCCGCAGGCCCTTGACCTTGAACAAGTGGGCACCGGCGTTGCTCAGGTCGGTACAGGGCGGGAAGGCCGCTACGAAAGCCACCGGGCCGGCCGGGGGCACGAAGCGGCGCACGTCGCCGCCGACCAGGCACACATTGCCCATCCACGTCTGGCCGGGCGGGTGCTGCACATCCACGCAGTAGCAGGTGTAGCCGGCGGCGGCCCAGGGCTCCACGAAGCGGCCGGAGTGGTCGAACAGGGAAATGACGGTCGGGCTCACGCGGCGGCTACCTGCAGGGTAGGACGATAGTAGCGGCGCGGGTAGGCGTCGAGCACGGACTGGTGGAAGCCCCAATCCTTTTCGTTGAGGCGCACCCCCTGGAGGCGGCCGGCGCGGCGGGCCCGCAGCAGGGCACTGACGGAAAGGCCGAGGTAGGCAGCCGCCTGGGCGGTGGTCAGCACCTGGTCAGGCTTGGCGGTGGTGGCCATGGTGCGGGCAGCTTCGGCCTGCTCCAGCTTGTCGAGGCGGGCCAGGTGGGCGCGCCACTCCGTTTCGGGAATGATGATAACGGCCTGCATGGCTACGCTTCGGCAATGAGCTGGCGGGCCCGCTCCTGCACTTGTCGGCGACGGGCAAACTCCTCTTCGGCTACTTCCAGAAATACATCCACTACCTCCTTACGCGCCTCGTCGTCGGCAATGATTTGGTAGAGGCGGGACTGGCTGAGTTTGACCCCGCGCTCTTTTAAGCGGGCCAGCGTGTCTGCTATTACAGTGTGCTTACGGCCAAGCTTTTGTAGCACTTGCTGCAATATTCCCGTTTCTTTCTCTTTTTGTTCCATGCTGTTTCCTGTATATTTGTATATTGCCTACGAAAGACCGTTGCTTTGTGATGTAAATATACTTACATCACAAAGCAAAATATACATCAAAACAGTAAACGAAATGAAAACCCCTGATACTGAGGCTGAAAAAAGGCCTGAAATAGTCCAGCGGGTGCAGCAAGTGCTGCGGCATTACGGCCTGAACGCCAGCAGTGCTACCCAGAAACTGGGATATAGCACGACCAGCAAGCTGTACAACATCCTGAAAGGCTCGGAGCCCAGCTATCCTACTTTGGTGGACTTCCTGCGTCAGTGGCCGGATTTATCGCCGGAGTGGCTGATGCTGGGTCAGGGGCCCATGCTGCGGGGCGAAGGGAGCGGTACTCCAGCGTCGGCGCGCCAGCGAGCAGCCGCTGGTGAGCAAGCGGCGGTGAATAGTGGCGGGGTGCTGGTAGTCACGGTGGACCGCGAGGGCGAGGACAACGTGGAGCTGGTGCCGGTATCGGCCCAGGCCGGCTACACGGTGCAGCACAACGAGGCCGTATTCGTGAAAGACCTGCCGCGCTACCGCTTGCCCAAGTTTGAGCGGGGCAAGTTCCGGGCCTTTGAGGTGGCGGGGGATTCCATGGAGCCCACGCTGAACCACAACGACATTGTGGTGTGCTCCTACGTGGATAATTGGCGGCTGCTGGTGCCGGACGACATCTACGTGGTCGTCACGTCGGAATCGGTGATGCTCAAGCGCATCCGGGCGCGCATCACCAGCAAAGCCGACGAGGTGGTACTACACTCCGACAACCCGCACCGCCGGCCTTACCCGCTGGATGCCTCGGACATTACGGAGCTATGGCGGGTACGGGGCTACATCAGCACCTACTTACCCAGCGCGCCCGACGTGACGGTGGAGCGGCTGTGGGAGGTAATTGAGGCCTTGGGCTTCGATAAGGGCACCGTGCGGCGACATTTGGAGGAAGGCGCTACCTCTGACGCTACCCTATAAAAATGGACAGGCACTTATTTATATGTAAGCGCCTGATAAAGCAATAGTTACCGAGCATTTCGGCGTGGTCAGATGGATCCCGGCAGGGGGCTCAAAGAGAACGGAAACGCCTTGTAAATCAGTGGTTTACAAGGCGTTTTTTTAGTGCGCTTTGCGGGCCCGGATACGCGGCCTTTACCCTACGTTGTACTGCAGGGCCCGCAGGTTATCGATTGGGCCTTTGCCATCTCCCCCCACAACCGGCGGGAGAATCTGGTATTTGACAGCCCAAGCTATGCCAGCCAGTGAAGCGCGGCCGGCTAGGCTCCCAAGGTAGCTATGGGTACCCGCCGCGCTGTAACGAGGATGGCCCCCCCATTAGGTCCTGAGGGGGCAGCTTGGGGCAGATCTTGCTCAAGGCGCGACGGGGTTGGGAAGCCAGGGCAGCCTCTACGCCCGACGCCGGCCCCAGCTCGGCAATCTTTATCGTTGATGCAAAAGGCCCTATGCCGTACCTTGCACAACTTCTTCCGCTCCTTTTCGCCCCCTCCCACCCTATGCTTCAACTAGCAGGTCTTCCGCTATACTATGAAAATCCCATTGGCCGATTATATGAGCATCCCGACGGCTATGTGGTAGTAGATTACAATGCCGGCCAACGTCAGTTCAGCACGTTTCAGGCCTTTCTGAACCACCTGGAGAACCTGCTCAAACGCCGCGGCTGGAACAAGATGCTGGCCAACCAACGCCTGCTGACGCCTTTCAGCCCGGAAGAAAGCCACTGGATTCGGGAGCAGTGGCTAACGGTTTCTCACGCGCTACAGCGCGAGATGCTTGCGGCCGTGCTTCTACCCCAGGATGTATTTGCGCGCCTGTCGCTGAGTAATCTGATGCAGGGCGTGCAGCGCGAAGGAGTGCTGGTGTACCGCGTTTTTAACGATGCTCAGCAGGCTGCAGCGTGGCTCCATCAAACCAACTGACCAACCCTACCTAGTACGGTTGGGCTGCGTTTCAAAGACTGTACGGGTAGCCACCCGCGGTTCCCAGGCGAGATTCTGGAATCGGCGCATGGGCCTTTTCGCTACAGTCTCTTTTTAGCCCGAGCGTGCTGGCCCCAACAGCTGACCTCGTGCGCCCGCCGAATCCGGCCAAGGGACGTGGGGCTGCAGTTGTACTTTGGTATGTTTATTGCCCCGTCAGAAGAGCTTAATTTCTCTTTTGATGTCAGATACCGAAGTAGCTTTTCGTGCCGCTTTGCACGAGGAACAATTTTCTACCGCTGCCGTACTTCTGGCCCAGCTTATATCGGCCCGTTATTCCCAGCAGCCGCTTACCCTTGTGCAGGATATTCAGTTGCAGCGTACGTGCCTGGATCTGCTTAACCAGCGTTCCGTGTCGGGAGCCGAGGCCTTGATTAAGGCCGCCGGCCAGTGGCAGCAGCACTAGTTCGGTTTTTCCTTTGAAGGACCGGCAGTTGGGCTTCCTACCCCCTGCCGCTTCCCAAAGCCCCTGGCGGCTTGATAGGAGCGGTGTAGCACCAGCCGAACGATACATGCGTGCCCTCCCCCGGCACCCCTAGAAACCGGGCGCTGCTCCAGCACCGTTGCGGCAGCCGGAGCATCCGGTGCAAAGCCGGCTACTGCACAAAATAAGTGATACTTGACAACGGAGACCATTCCGTGGTGCGGCAGCGCCGGGCCGGCCGGGGCTGGCGGCGCGGCAGTGGGTGGGGCAAAGCCGCCAGCCGGAAGCGGGGCGGGGCCACGGCCGCCTGGCCCAGGGGTGGGCGGGCGGGCCCACCCGTAGCATTTTCGGCAAACAAGGCGGGCCGGCCGCACCGGTCGTACAGCCACCCGTGCTGCACCCAGCCCAGGTAACGCCCCTGCACCGTGTACAGCAGCTCCTGCTCAAACCACGCGACTATATTTCCTTTGGCATCGTAAATGGCCTGGCAGGCATCATCGGCGTACGCAACCGGCGTACCGGTAGCATTATACAGCGGAATCATGGAGTGGGGCTTCATATTCGCGCTATAAACGAGCGCCCCACCCCAACCGGATTTCCTCCCCCCCGTCGGAACCATGCAATTAGCCAGCGACAGGCGCCCAGCTCCTAAAGCCTGGCTTTAGATAGGTCCCTGATCGATGCGGCGCTCCAGCTGCTGCTGCACCGCCGGCGCCACGGCGGAAAGCAGATCGTAGCCCGTAGCGGCCTCAATGGCATCTACGCTGGTGCGATATTCTTCCCAGCTGGCCGTCAGGTTGTTGTCGTTGGGCATGGCAACGGCAATCACCCGGGTGTTGGCCGTCACGCGGGCGGCGTCATCGTCGCCGGTGGGCAGCATCACCACCACCTTCCATACGTGGGCCGGCACGGTTACGCGGCCCTGATCCAGGGTGGTTTTGTAGCCCTCGGAGCCGGTGCCGCCCCGGCCGTAGCTGCCGCATACCACGTACAGCTCGTGGGTACCATTCTGAAGCTGACGCCGGCAAAACTCCTCCAGCCCGGCCCAGGTGCGCTGGTTATTGCGCGGGGCCTGGGGCATCATGTTGGTCATCAGAAAGGTAGCCGAATTATCGGCGGTGGTGCTGGTGCGGTCGGCGGAGGGGCAATTATGGCCCCGATCAAAGCCGGAGCCGGAGTAGCTGGCACTCGTCACCCGGTACCAGGTAGTGGGCAGCTGGGTATCAGGCCGGAAGTTGTCTTGGCGGGCGGCACTGCCCAGCCAGCGGGTCGTCAGGTGCCAGCTTACCCAATTGGGTTTGCCCTGGTTGCGGTGGTAGGAAAGCGCAAACTGGGGCTTGATCAGCAGGTAGTTAGACGACATTTGCACGTCGGCCGTGGCCCCGCTGGGGTTGCCCAGGGTCAGGTGCTCCGATTCGGTAGCCGGGGCAGGGTCCGGGGATGAGCAGGACCAGGTGCCGGCCAGAGCCACCAGCCCCAGGGCGCGGCTCCCGCCCCGTCGCAGAGAAAAAAGAAAACGCATGCCGCAAAGGTAGCTCGGCGGGCCGAGTATGGCTCCGTGCCGCAGGGAGCCGCTGGCCTGACCCAAGCCAGGGCCGCAACGCCCGGGCCAGCCAGGGAGCGGAGCCGCGGTGCTGGATTTTTCGGCGCCGTTTCCCTTGCGTACCTTCCCCCATGATTCAACGCTTCCTGGGGTTGCTGCTGGCGGCCGTCGTGCTCACGAGTTCGGCCGGATGGGCTCAAAGCCCGCAAACCCGCGTGCTGCAACGGGCGCTACGCCACGCTTCCTCCGACACGGCCCGTACGCTGCTGCTGGCCGATCTGGCGGCAACGTACCGCTATTCACGCTTCGATTCGGTGCAGTGGTACGCCCGGCAGGGGCTGGCGCTGGCTCGTCGTATTGGCTACCGCAAAGGCGAAGGGCGCTGTCTTTCCCGCATTGCTCTGCTGCTGGGTGAGCGGGGGAATCTGCCCCAGGCCCTGCGTGTCGATCTGCAGGCCCTGCACCTGAATGAGGTCAGCCATGATCTGGAAGGCACGGCCCGCACCCTCAACCAAACGGGGCTGCTGTATTTTTCGCTGGATGACTACCGGCCCTCCCTGCAGTACTACTCCCGTGCCTGGCGCCTGTATCAGCAGGCTCACACCGCTGATACCTCCCAGCTGGTTAGCGTGCTCACGAACATGGGCGCCAGCTATGTTGGCCTGGGCCGCTACGACTCAGCCGCCTTCTTTCTGAACCGGGCCTGGGCGCTGACCCGCCGGGCGCGGACCCTGCACCAGAGCTGTTGGGGCACGCCCGCGCCCTACGTGCTGCGCGAGCTGGGCCTGCTACAGGTGGCGCTGGGCCGGCCGGAGGCGGCGCTCCGCTTTTACCGCCAGAGCGTACGGGCAGCCGCTCCCGAAAACGACCGGCGCAGCGCCAGTCGCTCCTACCAGTACATGGCCGAGCTTTACCACGCCCGTCAGCAGCCGGATTCCAGCATTTACTACGCCCGTAAGGCCCTGGTACTGGGCCAGTCCCTGCCCTTCACGGTGGGGATTGTGCGCAACAGCAAGCTACTGACGCGGGCCTTTGGCCGGCAGCAACAGCCCGACAGCACCCTCAAATACATGGGCCTGCTGCTGATGGCCCAGGACAGCCTGCACAACCCCCAGCGGATCAAGCAGCTCGATGCCATCGGTTTTGCTGAGCAGCAGCGCCTGCGCCAGCTGGAGGAAGAACGGGACAAGATGGCCGGCCAGATCCGGACGGCCGCCCTGCTGGCGGGCGTAGCCGTGCTGCTGCTGGTATCCGTGCTGCTGGGACGCAACAACCGCCAGCAGCAGCGGGCCAACCAGCGCCTGCAGAGCCTCAATGAGCAGGTAACCCACCAGGCCCGGCAGCTAACAGCCCAGCGCGACAACCTGGCCCGGACTCTGCAAGAGTTGAAAATAACCCAGAGCCAGCTAGTGCTGCGCGAGAAAATGGCTTCGCTGGGCGAACTGATGGCCGGCGTGGCCCACGAAATTCAGACCCCGGTAAGCTCCGCGCGCAAGTTTGCCGCCATCAGCGCCGAGCTCTGCACCGAGCTGCGCCACGAAGTCGCCCGGCTGATAACGCGCCCCTACGAGCGGGAGCTGCTGGATGAGATGCTGCAGAATCTGCTGCAGAACCAGACCCGCATCCTGCAGTTTGCCCAGCGCGCCGACTCCATCGTGCAGGGTATGCTGGAGTACTCCCAGGATGGCAGCGGGCCGCGCCAACCCACCAAGCTCAATGCTTTGGCCGAAGAATATCTTCGCTTAACCTACCACGACCTGCGCGCCAAGAACCGCTACTTCACCGCGGCCCTGTTGCTGCGCCTTGATCCGGCGGTGGGCTCGGTGCAGGTAGTCCGGCAAGACATCGGGCGGGCGCTGGTGGGCATTTTCAGCGCCGCCTTGCAGGCCGTGCTGCAGCGCCAGGCCGCAGCGGAAGCCGAGGATAACTACGTCCCCCAGGTAGAGCTGCACACCCGCCGCACCGCGGAAACGGTGGAGCTGCTGGTGCGCGACAACGGCCCCGGCCTCTCGGCCGAAGCAATGACCACGCTCTTTCAGCGCTTTCCCGAGCGGGACGGCTCCTCTGACCTGGGCCTACCCCTGAGCTATGATCTGATTACCAGGGGGCTCAAGGGGCAGCTTACGGCTACCAGTCAGCCGGGGCAGGGCACGGAGTACATGGTTACGTTGCCGCTGCCCCTGGATGCGGCTACCTGAGGCGCCCCGCGCTACTACCAAGTGCGCGCTGCTGCTCTCGTTTTGGGGGACCGGGAGGCTTACGGCGGCTAGCGGGAGCCTTCGGACGGCGGCTGTTTCCTGGTAGCACGCGCGGGCTGCTCATGTCACAAATCGTATTTTTTTGCTGTCTGTTTTCTGCTTTAGGCAGCCGCAAACCTGGCCTGATGCTTTTGAGGTCGTCTTTCCTGCCCGCACTGGCAGGAAGCCGCCCTGTCACAATCAGGGCTATTTTGACCTTGCCGGCAAGGCACAGGCCCCGCACATTTGCTTATCCCTCCGGTAGTCAGGATGTCCTTGCTCCTGCCTCCGAAACCGTTCCCGTTCCTTTTCCACAACCAATGCCCAAAGGCCAGAGCTATCCGCTCTGGCCTTTGGGCATTGGCCCCCGATTACTTTACCCCACGGAACGCGACACAATGTGCCGTATGTTTGCAGGATCATGAAAGCTTCTGCTGATTCCCTTACTTCCGTGCTGGCCCAGCACGGGCTGCGCCAGACTCCGGTCCGGCGTGGGGTACTGCGGCTACTGGCCGGCTCTCCTTTTGCCCTTACCAGCCACGAGCTGGAACAGGCCCTGGGCGATGATACGGACCGGATTACCCTCTACCGGACCCTTAAAACGTTTGAGGAGAAAGGCCTGATTCACCGGGTTATCGACAATACCGACGTTATCCGGTACGCGGCCTGCTCTGACCACTGCAGCGAGCACGCCCACTCCGATGACCACGTGCACTTCAAATGCACCCAGTGCCAGCACACCTACTGCCTCGACCACGTGACCATTCCGCCTGTCCTGCTTCCCCAGGGGTTCCGGGTGGAGTCGCGCGACTACCTGCTGGCCGGGGTGTGCCAGCAGTGCCAGGGGTCGGCATAGCCGTTTTCTTTTGCCGAAAAACAGAAAGGCCCACCGGTTATCCGGCGGGCCTTTCTGTTTGCACTAGTTCCTACCCCCCTGCTAGTGCCCACGGGCCAGCAGGGCAATGCCTACCACAATGCTGACCAGGCCCAAAGCCTGTGGCCATGACAATGCCTCCCGGAGCACTACCAGGCCCAAAACGGCCGTCAGGAGCACCGAGCCGCCCACAATCACCGGCGTACCCACCGAAGAAGGCACGCCCCGGCTGAATACCACAAACGTCAGGATTTCGGCCAGGCCTACCCCCAGCCCGGCGGCAATAGCCAAGCCAGCTCCCTTACCACTTACCTCCAGAGGCTGCCCTTTCAGGCGCAGCCACAGCAGCCACAGGCCGCCCAAGGCGGCGGCCACCAGCTGCAGAATGACCGCGCCCGCCGCCGCCGAAATGTGGTCGGCGGCCAGCTTGATAAAGAAGTTATAAAAGGCCAGGCACAGGGCCGTGAGCAGGGCCAGCAGAAGCCACTGCATGCTACTCGGCCGCTAAACGGGCCAGCAGTTCCTGCTGCAGCTGCTGCCAGTTCTCATACTCCGCCGATTCGGCCCAGCGGGCCTGCAGGGCCGAGCTGTTCAGCACGGCTTCTACCGCTTCCTGAGCTAGTTCGGCCAGGTCTTCATCGGCCTCCATGCCATTCACGGCCAGGGTTAGGCCCGGTAGAAAATCGGGGGTAGGGTGCCCGTGAATAGCCGCCACGATTTCGGCGGCGGCCAGGGCCTGGCTGGCTTCCTCCTCGTCCAGCTCTTCCTCGGCCTCGGCGGCGGTGGCCAGCACTTCGTAGAGCAGCGCTTCGTTGGGGTTGCTGCGGAATTCCTCGGCCAGGTCGGCCGCGGCATCGTTGTCGAAATTATGGTAGTCCCAGGTGGCCATGTATTAAAATTAGGGTTGTCGCGCTATCAGTCGCTTTAAGATTTTATTACGCCATAGCAGCTGTGATGAAACAAATACGGTTACGAGAAAATACCAAAGGGGGTAGTCTTGAGTAATAGCCCAGTAGATGAACGGGCTACCAATGATGAGGCATTCCAGGAGTAGCCCACCAGTCAGTGTTTTCTGCTGAGAGGGAAAAGAGCCGCTCGTCACACCCAGGTAAATCAAGGTATCGAGCCCTAGTACTGCTGCCAGAAAAAGGGGCCACACTACAATTCCATAGCCTAGAATAATGAGCAGAGGCCCTAGAACAACATTTTCGTAGAGGTTAAACCTGCTCCCACTTTCTAGTATAGCGGCCCCTACACAAACGATATAGGTGGCACCGGCCAGACAAACACAGTTTATCCAGTTCGTCGCAGCAAACTGCCAATACCGCTTCCAGCTTCTCACTTAAACTTCTCCTTCAGCAGCTCCACCTCAATGGCGGGCGAAATCTTCTCGTAGAGGATGTGGTAGGCCGCCGCCGTGATGGGCATGTTCACCTGCAGCTTGCGGTTCATTTCATAGATGCTTTTCACGGCGTAGTACCCTTCGGCAATCATATTCATTTCCAGTTGGGCCGATTTCACGGAGTAGCCCCGGCCCACCATGCTGCCGAAGGTGCGGTTGCGCGAAAACTGCGAGTAGGCCGTTACGAGCAAATCGCCGAGGTAGGCGGAGGCCGAGAGGTCGCGGGGCTGGGGGTTCACGGCGTGCACGAAGCGGCGGATTTCCTGCACCGCGTTGCTGACCAGCACGGCCTGAAAATTGTCGCCGTACCCGAGGCCGTGGGCAATGCCGCAGGTTAGGGCAATGATGTTTTTCATCACGGCACAGTATTCAATGCCATCCAGGTCCTGGGCGGGATTGGCCTTCACGTAGCGGTTGCGCAGCAGGCGGCTAAAGTCCTCGGCCAGCTCCGCGTCGGGCGAGCCGATGGTGAGGTAGCTCTGCTTCTCCAGGGCTACCTCCTCGGCGTGGCAGGGGCCGGCCACTACCCCCAGGCGGGCGTGCGAAAGCCGAAACCGCTCGGCCACGTAATCCGTCACCAGCACGTTCTTGCCCGGAATCATGCCTTTGATGGCCGAAATAATCCGCTTATGCTTCAGGGCGTCGCGGTCCAGCTTATCGAGAGTGCTTTGCACGAAGGCGGCCGGCACGGCCAGCACCAGCCAGTCGGCTTCCCGCACGGCGTCTTCCAGATCGGTGGTCGGGAATACGCGGTTCAGGTCATGGGCCACGGAGGAGAGGTAGCGGGGGTTGTGGCGGGTGCGCAGCAGGTGCTGCACGTCGTCCTTGCTGCGCATCCACCAGTGGACGCGGCTGCCATTTTCAGCGAGAATTTTGGTCAGCGCGGTGGCCCAGGAGCCGCCGCCAAGCATGGCTATTTTTTCCAAGGGGTGGGAAAGTGGGAAGGTGGTGGATTGGTGAGCTGGTGAGGTTATCGTTCAGATGGCGCAGAACCGTGTCACCTGAACGACAAACTCATCATCTCACCGCTACGTCAATCTTAGGTAAAAAAAACGGAAGGCCGCCCCTGCGTGCTGCAAGAGCGGCCTTCCGGCAGGGGTTAGCGGCTCAAGCTGAGCCAGTAACTTTTCTTATCGAGAAGCTTACTCTCCCCCGCCGTCTTCCTTCAAAGCGGCTTTGTCGAGGGTCTTAACATCCTTGATAACCACCAGGGCGCCATCCTTGAGGGTTTTGGATACGGCCCGGAACGGCCCGCTCACGACCTGGTCGCCGGCCTGAATACCGCTCACGATTTCCATGTTCTGGAAGTCGCTGATGCCGGTTTTCACGGGCGTCAGCACGGCCTTGCCGTTGCGGATTAGGAACACCACTTCCTGCACGTCGTCCTTGGGGCCGGCGGCCGGCGCGGGGGTAGCGCCGCCGCTACCGCCCCGGCCCACGCGCACAGTCGGGGCCGACTTCTGGTCATCCTTGGCGGTGCGGGCGCTGTCGGAGCGGGTCGTAACGGCGGCCAGGGGCACGCTGAGCACGTTGGCTTTGCGGTTGGTAATAACGTCCACGGAAGCCGTCATGCCGGGGCGGAACGGCACCACCGTGCGGCCCTTGATGGTGCGGGTCAGGTTGCGGTAAGATTCCGGCAGCAGACGGATGCGCACTTCAAACTCGGTGACGGCTTCGGCCGTGAGGGCGTCCTTGGCCGTGTTGGCAATGGCCGTCACGATGCCCCGGAATTTCTGGTCCTGGCTGGCGTAGGAGTCCACCTCCACCTCGGCCGAGTCGCCCAAATCCACGTTGATGATGTCGTTTTCGTTCACGCTTACCCGCACCTCCATGTTGTTGAGGTTGGCAATGCGCATAATCTCGGTACCGGCCATCTGAGAGGTACCTACTACCCGCTCGCCCTTCTTCACATTGAGCTTGCTTACCGTGCCGCTTACGGGGGCGTAGATGGTGGTTTTATCGAGGTTACGACGAGCTTCCTCCAGGCCGGCCCGGGCGCTGCGCACGCTGCTCTGGGCCGCCCGGATGTTCTGGCGGGCCGAGTTGATTTCCTCCTGGGAGGCATCGTAAGCGGCCTTGCTGGCTTCGTAATCGGCCTGCGAAATCACCTTCTGCTTGTAGAGCGAGGCATTGCGGCGGTAGGTCAGCTCGGTCTGGCGGGCGCTGGCAATCAGCTGCTGCAGGCGAGCCTGGCTCTGGGCCACGTTGGCTTGCTGGGTGCCTACCACGGCGCTCTGCTGGCTAACCACGGCTTGGTAGTTATCGGGGCGGATGCGCAGCAGCAGTTGGCCCTTCTGCACCGAGTCGCCTTCCTCCACGTAGAGCTCCGTGATTTCACCCGAAACGTCGGGCGAGATTTTCACTTCCGTTTCGGGCTGCACTTTGCCCGAGGCGCTGACCTTCTCCACAATGGTAGCCGGCGCGGCTTTGGCTGCCAGCACCTCGGTGCCAGCCGGCTTACCGATCCAGCCCTGTTTTTTCGCCACCACGATGCCGCCAATCAGTACCAGTACAATAGCCAGCAGAATGTACAGGGTGCGGTTATTTCGCATAAAATCAATGAGTGAATGAGTGAATGAGCGCATGAGTAAATAAGTGAATAGCGGGTATCTCTTCGTACCACTCTTCTTCCCTTGTTTACTTATTACAGCTGAATGGGACGCCCCTGGTAGAAATCCAGCACTTTGCGGCGGAAGATGAACTCGTACTTGGCCTGAATCATGGTCGATTCGGCGGCGGTGAGGTTGTTCTTGGCAATGTTGAACTCCGTGCCGTTGAGCAGGCCATTGTTGAAACGGATTTCGGCGTTGCGGTAGGCCGTGGTGAGAGCCTCCACCTGGCGGCGCGAGGAAAGGTAGCGGCGCTGGGCGGCAATGGCGTCGGCGTAGGCCTGCTGAATGCTCTGGCGCAGCTGCAGGCGCGTCTGCTCGGCGCGCAGCTCCTGCTGCTGAATATTGATCTGGGCCCGCTGCACGCCGGTGCGGATCTGCAGGCCGTTCAGAATCGGGATTTGCAGCGAAAACTGCAGGCTTTTACCCAGGTTATCCTTGAGCTGGCTGGAAAAGCTGGAGGGCAGTAGCTCCGGAATGGCCTGCTTGGGCTGCAGCAGAAAGTACTGCGAAGGCACGGGCTGGCCGGCCGTACCGGGCTGAAATACGGGCACCGCCACGGCATCCGTGGAGTCGCCGTTGAACACCCGCGCCAGCCGCGAAGAAGAGAAACCGGTGAAAATACCGGCCCCGAACGCCAAGCGGGGGTAGTAGCCGCCACGGGCAATATCGAGGCTGCTCTGGGCCGAGCGCACGCGCAGGTCGGCGGCTTTGATTTCGGGCAGCAGGCTCTGGGCCGTCTGGTAGGTGCCGTCGGGATCGGCCTCCAGCAGGGGCTCATCGTCGGGGTCGGCCAGTGGGGGCACCTCAATCTGGAATCCGGTGGGCGAAGGCAGGTTCAGTAGCTGGGTCAGCGAGAGCCGGGCCAGGTCGCGCTGGTTCTGGGCCGTAATCACGTTCAGCTCGTCGCTGGCCAGCTGGGCCTGAATATCGAGCAGGTTGCTTTCCGGAATGGAGCCGGCCCGCAGAAGCTTCTGGGTGCGCTCTACCTGGGCCTGGGTGCTGCTCACGCGCACCTCGTTGGTGCGCACCAGCTCCTCGGCCAGTACCAGCTGCAGAAAGGCCGAGGCCACGTTCAGGGCCAGATCGTTGCGCGACTTCTCAATATCCAGGCCGCTGGCCTGCGAGTCGAGGGCGTTGCGCTTGACCGTATTGCGCAGCTGAAACCCCGAAAACAGGGTCACCTGGGAGTTGGCCGAGAAGTTGTTCGAGCGAATGGTCTGGCTTACGAAGTCGTTGGTCAGGGGGTCGAGGCTGGTACCGTAGTTCCAGGCCTGGGTGCCGGAGATATTAGCCGAGGGAAGCAGGGCGGCCCGGCTCTGGCGCAGGGTGGCGTTCTGCAGCTCCGAGGTCAGTTGCTGCTGGCGCACCGTCAGGTTATTCTGCAGGGCGTAGTCGATGGCCCGCTGCAGGGTCCAGGGCCCGGTAGGAGTTGCGGCCCGCAGCGTACCCGCCGGGGGCTGGGCGGGAGCCGTGGGCGTCGTAGTCTGGGCCCGCGCCGATCCGTCGGCCAGCAATCCGGCCGACACGCTCATCAGCAGCCAGTAAAAACGCTTCATAGGGAGAGGAAATGAGGCAGTAACAGGTAGGAGACACCGCAGTCCGGCGCGGTGGCCCTGGCCACCAAAGGTATCAGTCTGCCGACGTAGCATGGACAGAAATCAACCAACCCGGTGAAATTTGCCCTTAACCGGAGCGGCCGGGCGCTTAGTTAGTCAATAGTAGGAATATAGGTAACGCGGTGCACCCAGCGCAGCTGCCGCAGGTAGTCCAGGGTGATGTCGCGCAGGCCGGAGTCAATTTCGATGAACTGCCGGGCCGCGTCGTTTTTGCCTTTCCGCGACACGAACATGGTGGCAATGTTGCACTCATCATGCGCAATGACGGAGGCAATAAAGGCAATGGAGCCCGGCACGTCGTCGGCGTCGATGATGAGCGTATGCAGGGAGGCGGAGAAGTCCGACGGAAAGCCATCTACCTCCACAATCCGGATGACGCCCCCGCCCCGGCTCTGCCCGATAACCTCCACGGCCTGGCCGGTCCGCTCGTCGCGCAGCTGCAGCCGGATGGTGTTGGGGTGCATGGTAGAGGCATTGCCTATCCCCTGAAACGTGTACTGCAGGCCGGCTTCCTTGGCGTGGTCGAAGGCCTCGCGGATGCGCACATCGTCGGTGGGCATGCCCAGCAGGCCGGCCACAATGGCGCGGTCGGAGCCGTGACCCTCGTAGGTACGGGCAAAGGAGTTGTAGAACGTGATGGTGGCGTGGGTGGGGCTGCTGCCCAGGATGCGGATAGCGGCGCGGGCAATGCGCACGACCCCGGCCGTGTGGGAGGAGCTGGGCCCGATCATTACGGGCCCAATCATATCGAAAATGCTGGATTTCTCTGCCATTGCGTAAATATAGGTGATGGGGGGAATGGTGAGGAGGTGAGGAGGTAAATGGGGAGGAGGTCAGGGGAAACGGGCGGGCAGACTTCTGGCCGGCGGCCAGGCGTCTGCCCGCCGGCCAATGGGGCAAGTCTCCTGACTTGCGGCCGCCAACGGCGGCCTCCTCGCGTGTGGGCCGTGTGGGCGTACCCGGCGGCTGGCTTAGAACCTGACAACGAAGGCTAGCGGCGCGAGCATGTCGTGCCGGTGATCTTTAATGCCGGAAGAGGGGTAGGAGTTTGCCAACGACCCACACGGCGCGGACGCGAGGAGGCCGCCGTTGGCGGCCGCAAGTCGGGAGACTTGCCCCATTGGCCGGCGGGCAGACGCCTGGCCGCCGGCCAGAAGTCTGCCGCCCGTTTCCCCTGACCTCCTCACCTCCTCACCCCATCATCCAAATCACCATCTTTGCAGCCTAGTACCCTTCCGCCCTACTCCTATGACCTCTCCGGAATCTGAATTCTCGCCTGCGGTGCTGGCGCAGCTGCGGCGCCTGCAGGAACGCTACTCCGCCGACGACCAGGACCTGGCCGCCTACCTCGAAGGCCTGTACCACACCCGTTACCTGGGTTACTGGGACTACATTCAGCTGGATACCCTGCTGAGTTTGCAGCGCCCCCTGACCAAGATTCCGGATGAGAAGATTTTCATCATCTATCATCAGATAACTGAGCTGTACTTCCAGCTCTGCCTCTGCGAGTACGAGCAGCTGGGCGACCTCACTACCCCCACCGTGGACGAGATAGTGCTGCGCGTGGGCCGGATTAACCGCTACTTCGAAAACCTGATCGACTCGTTTGATGTGATGGTGGACGGCATGGATAAGCAGCAGTTTCTGGAGTTCCGGATGGCCCTGATGCCGGCCTCGGGCTTCCAGAGCGTGCAGTACCGCATGATTGAGCTGGCTAGTACCAGCCTCAGCAACCTCGTGCCCGAGGAGCGCCGCCGCCTGCTGGGCGAGGCCGCCGCCCACGACGAGCTGATGGGCTGCATCTACTGGAAATCGGGGGCGACGGTGGTGGAAACCGGGGCCAAGGCGCTTACCCTGGTGGAATTTGAGAAGAAGTACGCCGACAAGCTGCTGGAGCACGCCCGCCACTTTGAGGGGCGCAACGTGTGGGCCGTGGTGCAGCGCCTGCCGCCCGGCCCCACCGGCCAGGAGCACCCGCGCCTGTTGCGCCAGCTCAAGCAGCTGGATGTGTGCGTGAATGTAAATTGGCCCCTGATGCACTACAAGTCGGCGGTGCGCTACCTGGAGCGCCGCCCCGAGGCCATTGCCGCCACCGGGGGCACCAACTGGAAGCAGTACCTGCCTCCCAAGTTTCAGCGCCGCATCTTCTACCCCCAGCTCTGGACCGCGCAGGATTTGGAAGACTGGGGCAAAGGCTGGGTGGAAAGCGTGCTGGGCGGGGAGTAAAAAAGCTGTATGTATATTCGGCGGAGCAATAGCTCCGCCGTTTTTATTATGCACTAATTCACTGTGTCACATGAGAATACTAGTACTCCTATGCCTGCTATTCCCCGGCCTGGCTTTGGCACAAAGCACAAGCCGCCCAACGCTTCAGCAACTGGCGCAGCCCCGTGGGTCCAGCCATGAGGTGCCTAGGTTTGGTGGCCAAACAAAAACTACTGAGCAGATGGCCGCCGACCGCCAGTTTGTTGCTACCGCACTGCGAGAGGATAACACCCCTAGGGCCGCGGCTCATGCCTACGTAAACTTCGGCTGGCGCTACCTGCATTCCAGCAGCCCGGTGGTGGCCATCAAGCGCTTCAACCGAGCCTGGCTCCTGGATTCAACGCTGGCCGATGTGTACTACGGTTTCAGCGCCTGCCTGCAGCACCAAGGTCAAACGGCCGAGGCTGAGCGGTTCCGGCAGTTAGGCCAGGGGCACGATGCTGGCAATCAGGCCCTGATCCGGTACTATGGTAGCCTAGCCTACGGGCAAAGCCTGCGCCGGGACTACGCCGGTGCTCTGGCAACAAATGCCCGCATTCTGGCCCTGGATGCCAACAATGCCTTTGCCAATAGCCGGGCGGGCTTCTGGTACATGCAGCAGGCCGATACCGCCCAGGCCAGCCGCTACCTGACGCGTGCGGTTGCACTAGCCCCCCAGGATTCCGTGTCGTTTCTGAACCGGGGCTGGCTGCGCTACGGCCAGAAGCGCTACGCCGCCGCCACCGCTGATTTTACGGCCGCTATTCAAGTAAACCCGCACTACCTCAGCGCCTATGCTAACCGAGCCCTGGCTTATGCAGATGCGGCTAACTACCCCGCAGCTATTGCCGACTATGAGCAGTGCCTGCGCCTGGTTCCCCCCCGCGACAAAGGTCAGATCTACCGCGCCATTGGAGCAGCCAAATTGAAGCTACAAGACCAGACCGGCGCCTGCCAAGCCTTCCAGCAGGCCCTGCAGTGGGGCGATACTCCAGCCATGGAAAAGGAAATCCGGCGGCTGCAGAAGAGCAATTGTCGGTAATAGCTACTGCTACTTCACCACAAAGCTCACCTGCGTATTTTCCCAGGCCAGGGTGACGCGGCCGGCTTGGTCGGCCGTGATAAGGAACTGCTCCAGGGTTTGGGGGGTAGCGGCGGGGGTAGCCTTCACGCGCAGCACGTCGTCGGCCTCCTGGTACTCGTAGGCCCCCCACTGGTTGGGGGTGCGGTTAAAGATGACGGTCCACTGCTGGGCGCCGGGAATGGTAAACAGGGCGTAAGTACCGGCCGGCAGGGGGCGGCCCTGCACGGTCACGTTCTGGTTTACGGAGAAGGTAGTGGCCTCATTGGCCCCCGTGCGCCATACCTGGCCGTAGGGCACCAGGCCCCCGAATATTTTGCGGCCTTTGGCCGAGGGCTGACTATAGCGAATGGTGAACGTCGCCGCGCCGCGGCCCCCCGTCACCACGGCGGGCGGGCTGGGACGCGCAGGTTTCTCGTCCGGATTTTTTTCTCGGGTACAGGCTGCCACTACTACCAGGAGCAACAGCGTCAGCAGAAAGCACAACCGCGCGGGCGGATATACGTGGGGCATAGAGGGGAAGTAACACATACGCAACGCCGGGGCAAAGCACCCCGGTGGCCTGGGCCGTACACCAGGGCAAAGTGGCCCGGAGCAAGAATTATACCTTAAGCAGCCGCAGCGGGTTACCCGGCGCCCGAAAATACTCCGGGTGGGGGCCGGCGGTGCAACCATCCACAAGTTTTGCGGCCTCTTTAGAGCCTAAGCCTCCTTTTACCTATGCCTTCTCCGGTCTTATTTTACGCCCCCCGGCTGGTAGCCGCCACGCTGATAACAACAGCTCTTGCAGGCTGCCTGAGCCTGGATAGCAAGCCCGACACCTGCTCAACGGAAGTGTTGGCCCCGACTACCCAAGTGCTTAGCCCCGCAACCGGGCAGGTAGGCACGCCCGTAACCGTGCGCTATACCCTGCAGATTATCAATGGCTGCGGGGAGTTCAAATCATTAAGTGAGCAGCGCAGTGGCAACCACATTTACCTCAGCCCGGTGGTAGCATACCAAGGGTGCGTCTGCCCCGAAGTAGTGTCAAGCTACGAGGGCAGCTACCCGTTTACGGCCACCCAGCCCGGCACCTATATTTTCCACTTCCCGAGTGCTACGCCTACCCCTCTGACCGATACGCTTGTGGTTCAGTAGGCCGCCGGTGCCTGCGCTTCTTCGCGCAGGCGGGAGGTAGTGCGGGTATCGGGCATGCGCAGGTATACCAGCAGGGAAAAGGCAGCACAGGCCGTCACGTACCAGTAAAACCACTCTTCTACCCCGTAATCCTTGGCCAGCAGGGCCACGTACTCGGCCGAGCCCCCGAAGATGGCCACGGTCAGGGCGTAGGGCAGTCCTACGCCCAAAGCCCGGATTTCCGTGGGAAACAGCTCGGCCTTGACCACGGCATTAATGGAGGTGTAGCCGCTAACTACCACCAGGGCCACCAGCAGCAGGCCGAAAGCCACGCCGGGCCCCGGGGCCTGCCCCAGCGCCCGCAGCAGCGGCACCGTCAGCAGCGTGGCCCCTATCCCAAAAAACAGCAGCACCGGCCGCCGGCCTACCCGGTCGGAAATGGCCCCCAGCAGGGGTTGCAGCAGCATGGCCACGCCCAGCGCCCCAAAGGAAACCAACGTCGCCTGGTTCTTGGTGAAGCCCGTGGTATTGACCAGAAACTTCTGCACGTAGGTAGTGAAGGTGTAAAACACTACCGTGCCGCCCAGCGTCAGGCCCACTACCGTCAGGATTTCGCGGGGGTGCCGCAGCAGCAGGCGCATCTGGTTGGGCGGCTGGGCGGGCGTAGTTGCCGTGTGGCGGGTAAACTGGTCGGTTTCTTCCATGCTGCGGCGCAGGTACAGGGCCACCAGCGCGGCCACGGCCCCAATGCCGAAGGGCACGCGCCAGCCCCAGGCATACAGCTCGGCGGGCGCCAGCACCTGCTGCAGGCCCAGCTGCACGAGCAAAGCCAGCAGCTGCCCGGCAATGAGCGTCACGTACTGGAAACTGGAAAAGAAGCCGCGGTGGCGCTGGTCGGCCATTTCGCTCAGGTAGGTGGCGGAGGTACCGTACTCGCCGCCCACGCTCAGGCCCTGCAGCAGCCGGGCTACCACCAGCAGCACCGGCGCCGCTACCCCTATCTGTTGGTATGAAGGTGTGAGGGCAATCAGCAGGGAGCCCCCGCACATGAGCAGCACCGAGGCCAGCAGAGCCGCCTTGCGCCCGGCGCGGTCGGCGTACACGCCCATCAGCCAGCCGCCCAGGGGCCGCATCAGAAAGCCTACCGCGAAGATGGCCGCCGAGTTGAGCAGCTGGGCCGTGAGGTTGCCCTTCGGGAAGAAAGCCGGCGCGAAATACAGGGCAAAGGCCGAGTACACGTACCAGTCGTACCACTCCACCAGGTTGCCTACCGAGCCGCTGAAGATAGACTGGACGCGGGAGGCCATGGTGCGCGGGGCGGCGGGCGGAAGCTGGGGCATGGGCAGGCAAACAAAAACGATGGACGGCCGCAAACTACCAAAACTGCCCCAATGCCGCCGGTTCTGCTACCTTTGGCCCTTCGTTCTTTGTCTGTTAGTACAGTCAGACGAGCGGCAGGTTGCCGGCCCCGGAGGGGGTAGGCATGAAAAGGGAACCGGGTGCAACTCCCGGACAGACGCGCTACTGTAAGTACCCGCCGGCACCCCGCGTGCCGGCCGCTGCTTCCCCACCACGCCCATTGCCCTGCCGGGTGAGAAGGGCGGGAAGCAGGGTGTAAGTCAGGAGACCTGCCCGCCGCTCTTGTTGAGAAGGCTCCTTCGCGACCTGAGGGCCTTGTCGGGTTCTGCGGCGTAGGGCCGGTAGCGGCGGGCAGGTCTGTGTCCAGGGCTCGGCTACCACGGCGCGCCGCCACCCGATGAAGGCCCAAACAAGGTGCGAAGCCGTGCACTACGGCCAAAGCGAAAAGATTCTCACTTTTCACTTTTGCTACCTATGTTTACTCTCGAAGAGAAAATCAGCCGCGCCGAAACCCGGATTTTCAAGGCCGTCTTCCCCAACACCACCAACCACTACGACACGCTCTTCGGCGGCACTACCCTGCACCTGATGGACGAGGTAGCCTTTATTACCGCCACCCGGTTCAGCCGCCTCAAAATGGTTACGGTTTCCTCTGATAAGGTGGACTTCACCCACCCTATTCCCGGCGGCACTTTAGTGGAGCTGATCGGGCGCGTGGAGCACGTGGGCAACACCAGCCTGAAGGTGCGCGTGGAGCTGTTCGTGGAGCAGATGTACTCCGAGGACCGCCACCGCGCCGTATCGGGCCTGTTCACGTTTGTGGCCATTGATGAGCACAAGCGCCCCGTCCGCATCCTGGGCACCGATATGGGCGCAAGATAGAAGAACATAAATTCTCGTAAACGAACAAACTAGCCTACTGGAGGTTATTGGCAAAAGTCTGGATTTTTCCGTTTCTGGACTGAACCTTTCCGCTCCGGATTCAGGTTAGACAGGCCATTCCCCTATCTGAGTAGATATGGCAACCCATCAGCATTACACGCCCGAAATGAATGCCCGCCTGGAACAGTCGTTCCGGGAAGCGGACCTGGCCCGCGAAGAACTCACTGACTCTATGGCAAACTCTGTGGCCGCTAACTGCGACCTGCTCCACCACGGCCTCGTAAGCGCCAAAGGACTGGAGGTCACGACGGAAATGTACCGTCACCTGCTGGGCCAGCTCCTGCGCCATCCTTCCGGGGAAGTACGCACGCAAACCCTGACGCTGTTCAACGAGTCCATGGAGAAATTCTGGCCCCGCTTGCAAAGCGGTCCATCTCAGCCCAAGGGCCAGTAGCCTCCGCTGCTTTACTTGCTTTAATGAGCCGCGTCTGGCTTCAGCAGTCTTTTTGTAGGCTCGCTGAGGCCAGACGCTGTTTTTGGCTGCGTATCTTTGCAGCTCCGTAACCCAGTTACCGGTTCAAAGGCTAACTCCCTTTCACCTCTTTTATGTCGTCTCAGAAACAAGAAATTGAGCTACTGCTCCCGCCGGAGGTAGCCTACGATGAACTGGCGCGCTACCGGGCCCTGCTGGATGCCGCTGGCCTGGTGCCCGGCCAGGCCGATTTTGTGCACCTGCGCAAGCGCTCCATTGACGCGCGCGGCCGCCAGCCCCTGGTGCGCCTGCGGGCCGATATCTACCAGACGCCCCCGCCCACGGACCTGTTCGGCCCCTGGTTTCAGTACCCCGATGTCAGCCGCGCCCGCCGCTCGGTGCTGATTGTAGGCGCGGGTCCGGCCGGTTTATTTGCGGCTCTGCGGGCTATTGAGCTGGGAATTAAGCCCATTGTGGTGGAGCGGGGCAAAGACGTGCGCACCCGCCGCCGCGACCTGGCGGCCCTCAACAAGGAGCACCTCGTCAACCCCGATTCCAACTACTGCTTCGGCGAAGGCGGCGCGGGCACCTACTCCGATGGCAAGCTCTACACCCGTTCTACCAAGCGCGGCGATATTCAGCGCATTCTGCGGATTCTGGTGCAGCACGGCGCCACCCCCGATATTCTGGTGGATGCCCACCCCCACATCGGGACCAACAAGCTGCCCTACGTGGTGGCGGCCCTGCGCGAGAGTGTGCGCCAGGCCGGCGGCGAAGTTCTTTTCGATACCCGCGTGGATGACCTCATTCTGGAGAATAACCGCCTGCGCGGGGTAGTAACCGCCACCGGCCAGGCCCTAGAAGCCGACGCCGTGATTCTGGCTACCGGCCACTCCGCCCGCGACATCTACGAGCTGCTGCACCGCCGGGGCGTACTCATTGAGGCCAAGCCCTTTGCCCTGGGCGTGCGGGTAGAGCATCCGCAGGCCCTCATCGACCAGGCCCAGTACCGCCGCCAGGATAGGGGGGTGCTGCCGGCGGCCTCGTACTCGCTGGTGCACCAGACGCAGTGGAAAAACCGGCAGCGCGGCGTTTTCTCGTTCTGCATGTGCCCAGGCGGTTTTATTGTGCCGGCCGCTACCTCGCCCGGCGAGGTGGTGGTGAACGGCATGAGCCCCAGCCGCCGCGACTCGCGCTTTGCCAACTCCGGCATTGTGGCCGCCGTGGAGCTGGAAGACATGGATGTGCGCCAGCACGGGCCGCTGGCCGGCCTGAAGTTTCAGCAGGAAATAGAGCAGCGCGCCTGCCGCCTGGCCGGAGGCACCCAACTGGCCCCCGCCCAGCGCCTCGGCGACTTTCTGAAAAGCAGAGTGTCGCCGGAGCTGCTGGAAACCAGCTACCAGCCGGGCCTCGTGTCGGTGCCCATGGACCAGGTGCTGGGGCCGGCGCTGGCAGAACGGTTGCGCCAGGGCTTCCAGAACTTCGGCCGCAAAATTCCGGGTTACGCCACCAACCTGGCCCAGATTGTGGGGGTGGAAAGCCGCACCTCCTCCCCTGTCCGCATCCCCCGCGACCGGGACACGCTGCAGCACCCGGAGGTACAGGGCTTGTTCCCGTGCGGGGAAGGCGCAGGCTATGCGGGCGGCATCGTGTCAGCGGCCATGGATGGCGAGCGGTGCGCGGAAGCGGCCTTTGCAGCCATTGGCGCGAAATAATCGTTATAAGGAGAAATCATTCTTCCATTCTTCTTCACTCAGCGTTAGAAGAAGGAGGAAAAACTTCCTTCCTATGAAAAAGACCCTTGTGTTGGGGGCCACCGATAACCCCTCCCGCTACGCCTACCGTGCCGTTCATCAACTCAAGAGCTACGGCCACGAGGTAGTGCCCGTGGGCATTCGCAAAGGCCAGGTAGCCGGCCTCGATATCCGCACGGACCGCCCCACGGCCGAAGGCATTGACACCGTAACCCTCTATGTAGGCCCCCAGAACCAGCCCGGCTGGTACGACTACATCTTGGACCTGAACCCAAAACGCATCATCTTCAACCCCGGCACCGAAAACCCGGAATTGGAGGAGTTGGCTCAGCAACGCGGAATCCGCACGGAGGAGGCCTGTACGTTGGTCATGCTCTCTGTCGGTAACTACTAGGGTTTCCTACCCCCTGTTTTAACTGAAGCCCCGATACCTCAGGTATCGGGGCTTTTTTGCGGTACGGCTTTCTATCTTATCTATTTCAAACTACTGCGGGATTTTGGCTGCACATATCTGATTGAATTACACAATTTTCCTTGCTGATTATCAGCAGTATTCTACCTTATTTGGGGTGACAAGAACATTTTTTCACTTCCCAGGCAACCCCTACCCCTCCCTTTCCATCTAGCTCCTCAAACGCCCTGATTTGATCTGAACTTTACTCCTCCTTCCGTGACTGATGCTGACCTCATAGCCGCCTGCCGCCAAGGGAGCAGTCGGGCCCAAAAGCTGCTCTACGAGCGGTTTGCCGGGCTGATGCTCTCCGTGTGCATGCGCTACCTGCGGCGGCGCGAAGACGCGGAAGAAGCCCTGATTGTGGGGTTCACGAAAGTATTCCGGGCCCTGGACCAGTACCGGCACGAAGGCTCCTTTGAGGGCTGGATCCGGCGGATTGTGGTGAATGAAGCCTTAGGCATGCTGCGGCGCAAAGAGCCCCTGCACCTGGCCATTGAGGACCTCACCTACGAAACGCCCGCTACCCCCGCCGAAGCCGAAAGCCGCCTGAATGCCGACGATATGCTGGCCCTGCTGGCTGAGCTGCCGGCCGGCTACCGCACCGTTTTTAACCTGTACGCCCTGGAGGGCTACACCCACCCCGAAATCGGCGAGCTGCTCGGTATTTCGGAAGGCACCAGTAAGTCGCAGCTCAGTAAGGCCCGGGCCATGCTCCAGCGCCGCCTCGCGGTAGCCAACGCCCAAGCCCAGCCGGCCTCCTCCACCCACACCCCGAAAGAACTGTATGCAACCGGAAGATATTGATCAGCTGTTCCGCGAGCGGCTGCAGGGCCACGCGCCTACCCCGCCCGCCTTCCTCTGGGCCGAAATTGAAGCCGAGATTCAGCCCCGCCGCAAGCGCCCCGTGCTGTGGCTGGCTGCTGCGGCCGTGGCCCTGCTCACGCTGCTGGGCGGCGCCTGGTGGGTACTAACAGGCAGCAACCCCGGCCGCCCCGGCGCCCCCGAAATGGCGGCTACTAAGGTCCGCCCCACGCCCGAGGCCACCTCAGAAAATATTTCCAAGGCTCAGGCAACCCCTACCCCCGCTTCCCCATCTAGCCTCCCAGAAGCCCAGGCCAATAAGCCAGCCGCCGTAGTGGCCACTACGACACCTTCTCTCGAAACCCGGTCTGCGGGTGTACAACCAGACCCCGCTTCGGAGAGCCGCCGGCCCGCCCGGCCCCAGGCTTCCACCGCGCCGGCGCCCCGCCAGCTAGCCCTGGCCAGCGCCCCCGCCGCTACCCAGCCTGCTCCTACCGCTACTACCCCCGCCCGCGCTACGCTTCCGGAGCGTACGCCCGACCCGGAGCTGGTTCGCCCAACGGAGCTGCCCACCGCTACCGTGGCCCTTGCAGGCCCTATTGAGGTGGAAGTACGCCCCAGTACGGAGGCTACGGCGCTAGCTGCTGAGCCGGCTCGTCGGCCCCGCCTGACTTCCCTGCTCCGGCAGGCCCGCAATGCCGTGAAAGGCGAGCGGGTGAGCCTCACGGAGGCCGGCTTACCCGAATCGGTGACGGTGCAGGCCCACGTAGCGGGGCGCACGCTCACCAAAATCATCCAACTCTAACTCTCCCGCTTTACGCGCCTTTTCTCATGAAACGCATTTTCGCTCTCCTCGCCTTTCTGCTGCTGGGTTTCGCCTCGCAGGCAGCCACGCGCCCCGGCAACGATGACACCATTCTGGTGAAGCTGCCCAACCAGGCTACCATGACCCTTTACGTCAAGGACAAGGCCCAGCTCCGGCAGATGCGCCAGTACAAGCTCGACTCCCTCCTGGTGCTGCTTGACGCCTATATTACTCAGGCCGAGGCAGCCGGCAAAAACTCCAAATCGGAGCAGATAACCATGGAGTTCTACCCCGCCAAGGAACAGCCGGGTAAAAAAGTACCCGAGCAGATTCGCATTACGGTGCGCAACCAGGGCCCCGGCAGCCAGAATAAATCGGCGGACCGGGTGGACGTAGTACTGGGCCGGGCCTTTGGGGTAACGGTGTACGATAAGCCCGACGACAAGGAAGGGGTGTCCGTTCGGATCAGCTCTACGCCTGACTCAGTAAAAGAAGCTCAGCGCAAGGCCCGCGACGAACAACGCGCCAACCGCGCCGTGCGCAGCAACTTCAACATCGACCTGGGCCTGAATACGCTAGTAAACCGCGAAACGCCCGTCGGCGGCGAGGATTTCGACCTGCGCCCCATCGGCTCCCGCTACCTCAGCCTGAACTGGCACTACGATATCCGGGTCGGCAAAAAGGGCTCGCCCTTTCACCTGATTACGGGCCCCGAGCTGGCGTTCAACAACTACATGCTGGACAAAAACAACCAGTTCTTTGATGTCGATGGCCGCACCATCATCAGCCGGAACCTGGAAACCCCCAACCGGGAGCTGCAAAAGAGTAAGCTGGCCGTTTCCAGCATCAACCTGCCCCTGATGCCCGTGCTGGACTTCAAGAACAAGAAAGGCCGCGACGCCTTCCGCATCGGGGCCGGCGGGTTCGTGGGCTACCGCCTGGGTTCGCACACCAAAATCAAGTACGAAGACGGGGGCAACACCAAGAAAGATAAAGACCGCGGCTCCTACAACCTGGCCGACTTCCAGTACGGTTTGCAAGGCACCATCGGCATCCGCGGCCTCGACCTCTTCGCTAAATACCACCTCAACGACACCTTCAAAAACAACCGCGGCCCCCAGGCCCAAACCTTGAGCTTCGGCATCTCCCTGCTGCAATAGCGGTGGTGAAATAGTGAGCTGGTGAAATGTCATGGCGAGGGTACCGACGCCATCCTTCCTCTCCTCCGTGACAAGCCTGATAACCTGATAAGCCCTTGACGCTCGCACAGTCGTCAAGGGCTTGTCACATGTCAGGGGGGTAGCACTTTGGTCAGGAAGGATGGCTTCGCTCCGCTCGCCATGACACGTCACTCATTCACTCACTTACTCATGCACAGAATGCCGGTAGAAGTTATCCAGCAGGATGGCGGCGGAAACGGCTACGTTGAGGCTCTCGGCCTGGCCGCGGCCCGGAATGTGCAGGCGCTGGGTCAGGCAGGCTTCCACGGGGGGCGTGAGGCCATGGCTTTCGCTGCCCATCACCAGCACGCCCGTGGGCTGCAGGGTGAGGCGGTGCACGTTGTCGCCGTGCAGGTCGGCGCCGTACACGGGCAGCTCGGGGGGGAGGGCGCTCAGCCAGGCGGGCAGCTCGCGCTGCCACACGGGCACGCGGGTGAAAGAGCCCATGGTGGCCGACACGGTTTTGGGCGCCCAGGGGTCGGCGCAGGTTTCGGAGCAGACCACGCCGGCCAGCCCGTACCAGTCGGCCAGCCGGATCAGGGTGCCCACGTTGCCGGGGTCGCGCACTTCATCGAGGGCCAGAAAAAGCTGGCCGGGCGCCGGGGTGAGCGGTTTTTGCTGGGGTAGGCGGGCCACGGCCAGGGCCGTGTTGTTGGTGCTGAGCGTGCCCAGGCGGGTCAGTTCGTCCTCCGATACGACATCCACGGGTAGGCCCGCCGGAATTTCCGGCCGGATTTTCTCACCGAATTCAGCCGTAACGATGAGGCGTTCCGTTAGAATCCCGGAACTTAGCAGCTCCCGGACGCTTTTGCCGCCTTCCACGAGGAAGGCCCCGTGCCGGGTTCGGTACTTCTTCAGGTGCAGCGCGTGCACGTATTTCGCTACTGCTTTTGAAACCATATTCGCTAATTAACGGTCAGGGCCCCGTTCGGGGCTTTTTTTCAGATAAAAACGTGGCGCGCGTGGCGCTGGGCAGCTTGCTGGTGGCAGGCAGCCTCAGCGGCTGCTCGCCCCTGCGCCTCCTCAAGCCCGGCCAGCGCCTGCTCAGCCGCGTGAGGGTAGAGGGTACCGAAAAGGCCGACGCCGAGCGCCTGCAAGCCCTGGTGCAGCAGAAGCCGAACAGCACCTTTCCGCTGCCAAAGGTAGCCATCTACCAGCTAGGCCGCTCGTTCTATAACCCCGAGCGCCTGCAGCGCAAGCTGGATGCGGAGCGCACGGAGTTTAACCAGTTGATTAAAGCCGCCGGCACCGACTCGGCGGAGGTAGGCAAGCTGCTCACCAAGCGCGAACGGCACGTGCAGCGCCACCAGCTGGCCCTGGATAAGGGCAATGCCATCATGCGCCTGGGCGAGCCCCCGGTTATCTACGATTCGTCCTTGACGGCTACCTCCGTGGAGCAGCTGGGCACGTTTCTGAAGTCGAAGGGATTTTTCCGCAGCTCAGTTTCGGTTACCGATACCGTGCCCACCCGGCAGTTCGCGCCCCTGCGCATCTTCACCCTTCGCTCGCCCTTCCACGCCGATTCGCAACGGGTGACGGTGGTGTACCGCATTCAGGAGGGGCCCGCGTTTCGTTACTCCCAGCTGGATTACGACATTGCTGACACGGCCATTTCGCGGCGGGTGCTGGCCTCGCAGCCGCAGAGTCTGCTGCGGGTGGGCCACCAGTACGATGAGGAGCAGATTGGGGCCGAGCGTAACCGAGTGGAGGACCTGCTGAAAAACCAGGGCTACTTTGATTTTCGCCAGCAGTACATCACGCTGGAGGCCGATACCAGCTTTGCCCCCACCACGGTGCGGCTGCGCACTATCATCAGCAAGCCCACGCGCGGGGAGCAGCACCGCCTCTACACGGTGCGGCGGGTAAGCTTCATTACCGATGCGGGCCTGGTGCGCTTCGGGCGCCAGCGCGACACCATCATCCGCGACTCGGTGTACTACCTGGCCTACCAGCACAAATTCAGCACCCGGGCCCTGAACCGCAAGCTGGCCGTGCGCCCCGGCCACGCCTACAGCCTCAGCAACACCCAGCTTACCCAGCGCCAACTCGCTAACCTGGATATGTTCCGGTTCAGCACCGTCACGTACCGGCGCGTGCGCGGGCCCGAGGCACCCGCCGACTCGGCCCGGGGCCTGCTGGATGCCACCGTGAATGCCTCCCCGGCCAAGAAATTTCAGGAAACCTCCGAGTTTGGCGGCACCTACGTGGCGGAGCGGGCGGGTCCCTTCGGCAACGTGCGTCTGAAAATCCGCAACGTGTTTGGCGGAGCCGAGCTGCTGGAATTTGGGCTGCGCGCGGGCTTCGAAGGACAGTACAGCGTGGTGGGAGCAGTAGGTGATGTTACGGAGGGTCGTAGCGTGCTTACTACCCAGCTGGGGGCCAACGTAAACCTGGTGCTGCCGCAGTTTCTGGTGCCGTGGCGGCCTAATCGGTTTCTAAGCCAGTACAACCCGCGCACGCGCTTCAACGCCACCTACACCTACGTGCAGCGCCCGGACTATACCCGCACCAACGTGGAGGGCACGCTGGACTACATCTGGCAGCGCTCGGCTTATCATCAGTACGTGCTCACCCCATTCGACGTGAGCGTTATCCGCACCGCTAAAATCGACCCGGAGTTTGCGGCCTACTTGCAGACGCTGCTCATCCGCCAGGGCTCCCCGCTTTACCGCAGCTTCGACAACCTGTTCGTTCCCAGCTTTAACGCTACCTCCCTCTACAACTCCAACGACTTCAACGAAACCCGCGACGCGCGCTACCTGCGCCTGTTTGCGGAGGTAGGCGGCCTGACCCGGAGGCTGTACCAGGACCAACCCCTGGAAAACGACCCCGAGGACCTGAGAAATAACAAGCTTAAGATTTACGATTTCGCCAAGTTCACCGCCGATTACCGGCGTTACTACAAGCTGGGGCCTGAAACCTACTTGGTGTACCGGCTGGCCGGGGGCCTGGCGGCAGCACTTAGCCCCACGCGCATACAGAACTCCGTAACCAAGCAAGTAGATACAGGCTACCTGATTCCCTACGACAAGTACCTGTTTGCGGGCGGCAGCTCCAGCGTGCGGGCCTGGAAGCCCCGCCGCCTGGGGGTAGGCTCCGCTACGCAGTATAAGCTGAACCCAGATAATCCTTCAGAGGAATTGGAGGATGAAAACGGTGACCCAATCCGCGACTATGACCTGGAGCAGCCTGGCGAGCTGCTGCTGGAAGGCAACGTCGAGTTCCGGTTCCCGCTGTACAGCTTTATCAAAGGCGCGGTGTTTACGGACTTCGGCAACGTCTGGACCATTCGCCAAGACCCAAGAGAGGGGGCGCAGTTCAAGCTCAACAACTTTTACCGGCAGTTTGCAGTCGGCTCTGGCATTGGCTTCCGCTTCGATTTCACCTTCCTGATTTTGCGCCTCGACGTAGCCACCAAGGTCTATGACCCAACGGCGCCGAAAAACAAGTGGGCCATCCGCAAATTCAGCCTGGCTGAGGATCAAACCGCATTCAACCTGGGCATCGGCTACCCCTTCTAGTGGCGAGGTGGTGAGATAGTGAAATGGTGAGTTAAAACTGTGTGCTTACGTACATAAAAAGCCCGTCATCCTGAGCGCAGCGAAGGACCTTCTCACGGCCGAACAAGTCGTTAGTACAACAATCGTTTCGGTGTGATAAGGTCCTTCGCTGCGCTCAGGATGACGGGCTTTTCAACTCCTGCCCGCTTACCTTCCACCCTCTCACCCTAAACTTTTCACCACTAATACCCCAGCAGCTCCTGCAGGGCGGCGGCTACTTTCTCGGGGCTGGGCAGCATTTGCTTTTCCAGCTCCACGTTGAGGGCAATGGCGGGCAGGTTGGCGGCGCCCAGCGTGAATACGGGCGCATCGAGCTGGCGGAAGCAGTGGCGCTGGATGCGACCAGCCAGGCTTTCGGCGAAAGAGTTCAGCAGGGGCTCTTCGGTGAGCACCAGGGCCTTACCGTGGCGGCGCACGGCGGCCTGCACGGCTTCCCAATCGAGGGGGTTGAGGGTGCGCAGGTCCAGCACTTCGACCTGGCCGGGAAACTGCTTGCTGGCCGTTTTGGCCCAGTGCACGCCCATACCGTAGGTGATAACCACGCAGGTTTCGCCGTTACGGAGCTTGGTAGCGTCGGCTTCCTGCGCTACGGCGGCTTTGCCCAGCGGAATGGCATAGCCCGCCGCCGGCTCTACAGTTTTAGCATCCTCGGTGCCGGGTACTTTGCTCCAGTACAGGCCCTTGTGCTCCAGCAGCACCACGGGGTTGGGGTCGAGGAAGGCCGCGCGCAGCAGGCCCTTCATGTCGGCCGCATTGCTGGGGTACACCACCTTAATCCCCCGGATGGTGAGCAGGGTGCTTTCCACGGAGCCCGAGTGGTAGGGCCCGCCCCCCCCGTAAGCTCCCACCGGTACCCGAATCAGGCTTTGCACCGGAAACTTGCCGTTGGAGAGGTAGCAGGACTTGCTCAGCTCCTCCACCAACTGGTTGAGGCCGGGCCAGATGTAGTCGGCAAACTGAATTTCGACGATGGCCTTGGCACCCACGGCGCTCATACCGGCCGTGCTGCCCACGATGTAGGCCTCCTGAATGGGCGTGTTGAATACGCGGGCATCGCCGTACTTTTTGGCCAGCAGAGCCGCCTCCCGGAACACGCCGCCCAGCTCCCCGCCTACGTCCTGCCCGTAAAACAAGGCCTCCGGAAATTCGCGCAGGATGTCATCCACGGCGTGCAGGGCGGCGTCCACCATCAGGGCTTTATCGGCCCCGGTGGGGCTTCGCTCGCCGGTTTCTTCGGTTACGGCCGGGGGCGCAAACTCGTGGTCGGCGAAGGTAGCCGGGTCGGGGTTGGGGGCCGCCAGGGCGCGCTCGTAGTCGGCCAGCACGGTGGCGCGGGCCTGGCGGCCCAGCTCCTCCAGGTCGGCCTCCTCGAAGCCCAGCTCCAGCAGCTGCTGGTGAAAGCGCGGGAGCGGGTCCTGGAGGGTGTGCTGGGCCAGGTTGTCGCCGCGGTACCACTCGCGGCGCACGCCGCTGGTGTGGTGGCCCAGCAGGGGGCACTTGGCGTGCACCAGCACCGGCCCGTGCCGTAGGCGCACGTACTCGGTGGCTTGCTGCATGCCGGCGTAGCTGGCCAGGAAATCGGCCCCATCAAACTGCAGGCGCTGCAGGCCTTTGAAGCCGGCCGCAAACTCGTAGGCATCCATGGCGCGCATCTCCCGGCTGGTCGCCGAAATGCCCCAGTCGTTGTCTTGCACCAGATAAATAATGGGCAGCTGGTGTAATACCGCCATCTGCAGAGCCTCAGCTACTTCGCCCTCGGTCATGGCCCCGTCGCCGATGGAGCAGAGCACTACGGGCGGCACCGGGGGGGTAGCAGCGGGCGTGCCCGAGCCTTTGGGAGCCAGCCCCTGCCCTTCCAGGTACTTGATGCCGTGGGCTACGCCGGTGGCCGGAATGGCCTGCATGCCGGTGGCCGAGCTCTGGTGCGGAATGGTGGGCTGCCCCGGCCGCCGCAGGGAGGGGTGACTATAGTAGGTGCGCCCGCCCGAAAACGGGTCGTCGCGCTTGGCCATGAGCTGCAGCATCAGCTCGTAGGGCGCTACCCCCAGGCCCAGCAGCAAGGCGTCGTCGCGGTAGTAAGGCGCGGCGTAGTCGTGGGGCGTGAGGTGGAAGGCGGCGGCCAGCTGAATGGCCTCGTGGCCGCGGGCCGTGGCGTGCACGTAGCGAGCCGTAACGGCCTTGTTTTCTTCGTAGAGGCGGGCCAGCTCGTCGGCGGTACGCATCAGCAGATAGGCCCGACGCAGGGTTTCGCGGTTGGGTCGGGTGGTAGCAAAGTCAGGTTCCAGGGTCGGGGCGGGTTGCGTGAACATGGATGGAGGGTGGGTTGGTCCGGCGAAATTACACAATGAATAGGTGGCAGCCCCAGGCTTCCCACATTCATCAAATGACCTTCGCTCCGCACCTACACCCAACCCTCTACGGGCACTAAGTCCGGCAGAAACGTTGGGCTGCTACCTAGTAGGTAGCAGCCCAACGTTTCTGCTCCAGGCACCGTCAGCCCTTGGACCCAGTATTAGAGCCGGCGACCTAGGGTCAGGCTATGCGTGGAGGTAGTGGTGTTGCCCTCAATGCCGTTGCGGAGCGTAGATTTCGCCCCCAGTAACCATCGTTTCTGCTGACCGAGGGCCACCTCCAGGCTTGCTGTCAGGAGGTAGCCGGCGTGCAGGCCTTGCCTGGAATTCAACTGATAGTCCGTGACCCGGCCATCGGTGGCCTGCAGATACGTGAAGCCGTTTTTGCGGTAGTAGCCGGCGAAGCCCCCCGCCCCCACTCCAAATAGCACCCGCTTGTCGGTACCCAGGGGATAGTAGATAATTTCCTGCTCCAGATAAGCAGCCTTATATTTCTGGTTGGGCAACTGCGCTTCGAGGCTGGAGCCACTGGGTTTGCCCAGTACACCTACTACTCGGCTAGCCAGCCCTAAGTGCCGGTTCAGGGTAGGCGCGTATTCCAGCGTGAGCCGGGCACTCCGGTAATAGCCATCGATGTCGTACGCCGAGCCGAGCCCCAGGCGCAGGTAAGCGGGTCGCGCCGGCGAACCAGGGTTGGCGGCGGCTTCCTGAGCCACGGCCGAGCCTCCCAGGCAGTACATCAGGGCACTCACGACAAGTCCACTACATAATTTCTTTTTCATACGAACACCGCAACTTGGGTTAATTAATGAAAGGGTACGCTTAGAAGAGCCCATCTGCTCTCAAGCAGGTTGCACCAGTAGTCACTAATAGTTTTTGGGCGGCTGCTCATTCTCCACGGACCTCTACCTTCGCATCATGCTCACTGCTCCCCTTCTCTCCGAAGCCACTGACGCCGACCTGCCTGACCTGCTACCCCTGGTAAACCGCGCCTACCGCGGCGATGCGTCCCGCCAGGGCTGGACCACGGAAGCCCACCTGCTGGACGGACAGCGCACCGACCCCGACGACTTGCGGGAGCTGCTCCACGCGCCGGGTGCTACCTTCCTGCTGGCCCGCAACCCTGCCGGGCAGCTGCTGGGCAGCGTCTATCTGAAAAACCAGTTGTCCGATCTGTACCTGGGTATGCTTTCCGTGGAGCCGACGCAGCAGGACCAGGGCCTGGGCAAGCACCTGCTGGCCACGGCCGAAACCCACGCCCGGCAGCTGAGCTGCACCAGCATCCTGATTTCGGTTATTTCGGTGCGGGCGGAGCTGCTGGCCTGGTACGAGCGCCACGGCTTCCGGCGTACCGGCGAAACAGCGGCCTTCCCAACGGACACCCGCTTTGGGGTTCCGCGCCAGAAACTGGAGCTGCTGCTGCTAAGGAAAGATTTAGTAAAGTATAAATAGAAAAACACACTTTCAGGAAGAATTATTTATCAATCCATGAAGTATCAGCTACTACTTCCGCTACTTCTCGGTACAGCATCCTGCTCAACTAAGTCTGAAAAGGTAGCAAAAGCAGCGAGTGCTACATCCCAGCAAAAAGCGCAGGTTCAACAGGCAGAACACTTTACAAACCCTCCTTTTCGCTGCTTTCGCTACCAAGGAAAGTTTTACCCTTCTTTTCTGTCGCCGGCCACAATCAGTGTCCGCATTAACAGGCAGGGCATAGGCCGGATACACCTCACGGTATATAACCGCACCGATACGCTGCAACCAGTTGTTTTTGCGGATAGTGCGTTCTTGTCGGAGCAACAGATGCGCCGTTTCTACGGTGCGCTCGATAGTGCAGCAGTGCTCACCATGACGCGAGTTCCGCAAACTGGCACTGATGGTATAACTGTTATAAACCAGATAGCGCAGGATAAGGCCCATCATACAGTTAATTTTTGGTCGCCGCGCAAGGCAAATTACCCGCGGGAGCACCGGGTAGTGGAAGCCGTTCTAGGGGTGGCACGCCACAGTTTTACTACCGTACAGCAGCAGGAGTACTTTGAGCGACTGGAGCAGTATTTCGATTTTGGGCTCCCCTGTCGGGTAACGAGCACAGACCCTTACGAGGTTAGAATTTACGGCTACTTGTCTTCCAACGAGGAGGCAGCCCTAACCAGGTTTGTGCAGGCGTTTCCCTCCGACGTACCCATCTTAGTTGACATGACCAACTTTGAGGGCATGGGAACCATGTTTTATCCCTTATTCCGCAGCTTGCTTATGCGCAACCACCACGTGATGTGGCTACCATCTGTTGAGGCAGCAAAACAACTGGAGGAAATTGGGGTAGCGAAAAGCCACCTGGCAACCAGCCGGGAGGAAGCACGGAAAGCTCTGCAGCATTGGTAAGGTGGCATCCAGTTCGCCAACTTGTTTCACCCCCCGACAGAACCCTTACCTTTGCGCCTCTTGAATTTTGCGGCACTGTCTGGCGCTTTCCGTTTGCTCGCTGCCCCTGCCGTGCCCCCTACCTGAACTCTCCAGCATGCCTACTTCCCCTTCTGATTTTCCCGCTGCGGCTACCCAGCCCCGCCACCGCGACACGGTGGAGCAGTGGATGCGCCAGTTTCAGGACTGGCTGTGCCGGCAGCTGGAAGCCGCCGATGGGCTGGGCCGCTTCCAGGAAGATGCCTGGCTTCACCACAGCGGCGGCGGCGGCCGCTCCCGCGTGCTCACGGGGGGGCGCGTCATCGAGAAAGGCGGCGTCAACTTCTCAGCTGTGGAAGGTACGATGAGTGAGCAGGCGGCCCGCGTATTGCTGATGCCTGACCCTGGCTACTTTGCTACGGGTGTATCAGTGGTGCAGCACCCGCGCAGCCCCTTGGTGCCGATTTCGCACATGAACGTGCGCTACTTCGAGGCAGCCAACGGCGAGGCCTGGTTTGGGGGCGGGCTGGATCTGACGCCCATTTACGTGGATGTAGCGCAGGCCCGCTGGTTTCATGAGCAGACTGCCGAGGTCTGCGCCCAACATGACGCTACCTACTACCCTCGCTTCAAGCAGTGGGCCGATGAGTACTTCTTCCTGCCCCACCGCCAGGAAACCCGCGGCATTGGGGGCCTGTTCTTCGACCGCCTCGCCGTGGGTAAGGATGGTTCCTTTGATGAGCTGTTTGCTTTCGTGCGGGCCGTGGGCGAAATCTACGGTCGTACCTACATCACGCTGATGCGCCAGAACGCAGCCCTCCCCTACACCGAGGCCCAAAAGCAGTGGCAGCTGGTGCGCCGCGGCCGCTACGCCGAGTTTAATCTGGCCTTCGATCGGGGCACGCGCTTTGGGCTGGAAACCGGGGGCCGCACCGAAAGCATCCTGATGAGCTTGCCGCCGCAATGCGAGTGGCACTATAACCTCCAACCTCAGCCCGGCTCGCCGGAGGCCGCTACCCAACAGTGGCTCCAAAAAGGTATCGACTGGCTTTCTGACCCACCTGTTACCGCTTGATCGAGCATCTTCAATCCCTGGACCGTTGGCTGCTGCTCGGCGCCAACTCGCACCACTCGCCCAAGCTGGATGCGTGGATGATTTTCTTCTCGGAGCGGCTGGTGTGGTTTCCGGCCTACTTCGTGCTGGTGGTGGTGCTGTGCTACCTCTACCAGCGGCGGGCCCTGCTTATTCTACCCTTGCTGGGCCTGAGCGTAGCCCTGGCCGATGGCATTTCCAGCCGCCTGTTCAAGCCCTACTTTGCCCGGCTGCGCCCCTGCCACGACCCTACCCTCTCTACCACCCTGAACCTGGTAAATGGCTGCGGGGGGCAGTTCGGGTTTCTGTCGTCCCACGCCGCCAACTCCTTTGCGCTGGCCGTTTTCATAGGCCTGCTGCTGCCCGCCCGCTACCGGGTAGCCAAGGGTATGCTCTTCATCTGGGCCGCTATCGTGAGCTACAGCCGCATGTACCTGGGGGCCCACTACCCCTCTGATGTAGTTGCGGGCGCTTTGCTCGGCTCCGCTACGGCTTGGGTGTGCGTGGCGGCCTACCGGCGCCTGGCCCCACGCTGGTGGCCGGCGGCTGCTTTGTAAAAAAAGCTAACCCGGTTTTCTATTGCTCTTGCTCTGTGATGGGGTACGGGCAAAACCGGAACGGGCTCCCAACGTTGTGATTCGATAAGCTCGACAGCCCGTTCTGAGCCCGTTCCGGTTTCGCCTGTACCGTTGCACTTCTATCAGATGATTTTGCCTGGATTATTACCTCTGCTGGGTGCTGGCTTCCTTATCGTTGCACCCGCTATTACCCTACCGCAGGCTGCTGATTCCCGTAATCTCGTTTTCCGGCCGGCGCCGCCGGCATCTGGCCCCGATACGCTGCGTTCCTCCGTGCGCCTTGCGGAGGTCAAGGTGCTCCCCAAGGCCACCGTGGTGCTGTCTAGCATCGGGCGGAAACGTTCCAACCTTCACGGAGACTTGATTATTCCAGGCTATCAATACGGGGTTCTGTTTCGGCCTGACGCTGGTAGTGAAGCCGGGATGATAGAAACCATTACCATTCGCCTCAGGCCGAACAAGCCCACGGAAGGGCGCATCCGGGTTCGGTTGGTCAGCGTGGCACCCGGAGCCTCGTCGGGGCCCGGCGCGCACGACCTGCTGCCAGATGCCCCCGTGTACACGGCCGCTTATCTGGCTGCACTTCCTACCCCTCTGCTTACGCTGAACGTTGCGGATAAGGAATTGCGGCTCCCGCCTGAGGGAGTCTACGTGCTGCTAGAGGGCCTGACCACTGATCCGGCTGAAACCTGCGTGCCGATGACCAAGCAGGACCCTACCCCCTGGCAGATTATTACCGCCACGGAGCCACGTAACCCAGCCACGCACCGGCGTACACCAGCCAACAAGTTTCCGGCCTTTGTCTTCGCCACCTCCCTCACGCCCGTTACTACCGTCTTTAGACACTGCCACCACTCGGCATGGCTGCCCCGCGCCGGCTACAAGCCCGGCCGCCCCGACAACCTCGACGTTTCGCTGACGCTACGCCCGGAGTAGGCCCGCGCTAACCCAGAAGCCCCCGCAGGATGCGCTGCGGGGGCTTTTAGCTTTGTGGCTGTTATTACTTCTTACCAGCGGGCTTGCGGTTGCCCGTGTGGCCGTCGCCGTGGTCACCCTGGCCGGGTTTGCTGGTTACCTGGGAGTTGTGCCGGTCGTCCTGGGACAGGGAACGGTTCAGGTCCACGTTGCTGGTAAACTCGCCCTTTTCATTACGGCGCACGTAGCGCTTGTCGCCGGGCGTGGGCTCTATCAATTCGCGTTTGCTAGACATGATTGCTCAAGAATGGTGATATATGCACGTACGAATCTGACTACCTGTAGTTTATTGCCGAGCTAATCTAATTCAATTATCCTTCTTCCTGGAACAGGATATGCTCCTGACTATTTGTTGCATTAAACGCACCGCGTGTTAATTGCTGAATCATACGGACGCAGCCAATTATCCAGTACAGATACACCCCTGAAAGAAAAGCTACTGCAACCGGATTATTACCGAAAAGTAAACCAGCTATTGGGTATAGACGCAGCTTATAAAAAACATGCATCAGCTCACTATTATAATCAGTGGACAGTATTCTCCAATCAACTGTAAAATAGAAGTGCATAAGCATAATTAGTTTATATGTACTAATACCTACCGCTAACCACCAAAACGCTCTCTTTCCGGTGTAACTGATGGCGAGTAGCAACGCATACGTCAGCACATGCAAATATGTCCTACGCAAGTATTTGAAATGTACTTGCATGAATTGAGCAAAAGTATCGTAGTGCGAATAATATTCTATAACAGACATTACCTCGCCCATCAGCACAATAAAGCTAAATATCAACCACCAACGGCGCAGATACGTCAGGTGTTTGAACAATGGAGCGAGTTTCACTTTTTTTAAAAGCTTCATTACTCACCTCTGATAACTGAACAGACAAATAGGCATAGGGCTCGTTCAATATATATTAGATTAGACTTAGTCGATAATTTTCTAGCCAACAAGCTATCTGGCTCCCCATTTCGCATGAGCTTCTGCTCCTATTTCCCCAGCAATTTTGCCACGTACTTGCCCACAATATCAAACTCCAGATTCACGCGGTGGCCGGGGCGCAGGTCCTGGAAGGTGGTGTGCTCGTAGGTGTAAGGGATGATAGCCACCGAAAAGCCGTCGTCGGTGCTGTTGAAGCAGGTCAGGCTGGTGCCATTGATGCAGATAGAGCCTTTCTCCACCGTCACGCGGCCGGGTCCGGGCTCGTGGCGGAAACGAAACAGCCAGGAGCCGTTCTGGTCCTCCACCGTTTCGCACTCGGCCGTGAGGTCCACGTGGCCCTGCACGATGTGCCCATCGAAGCGGCCACCCGCCGCCAGGCAGCGCTCCAGGTTTACGCGGCGGCCGGGCGCCCACTGGCTCAGGTTGGTTTTCTGCAGGGTCTCGTCGATGGCCGTTACCACGTGGGTGCCGGCCGCCGCATCCACGGCTACCACCGTCAGGCATACGCCGTCGTGGGCCACGCTCTGGTCGATTTTCAGCTCCGAGGCAAAGCCGGACGCTACAGTGAAGTGAATATTGGTGGCATCCCGACGCACATCGGTGATGGTGCCTAGGGTTTCAATGATTCCGGTGAACATGGAGTTGATGTGCTGATGTAATTAAGTTAATCCTTGGGGGGGGTTGCCAGACCCTAACAATATGCCAGCAAGTGAATAGTGTCTGCTTACCCTAAAAACTGCAGGCGCTACGCTTACCGATTGAAGGCGCCAAGCAACGCCATAATAGTCACGTTAATAACTATTACCCAGCAGGATAATGGCACCCAGTTAACTGAAACATTCCCATTACGCCATTCAACGGGCCAAAATTTCATTGCAATATCCTTTTACACGTGTGCTTTTGAAAAACGCCTGGCTTTGGAATGAGCCTGGCCCATTGCGGTAGGCAATAAGGCTACTTCCCCCGCCCCTCAATAATAATTTTCAGAGTGTAGAGCAGCACCCGGAAGTCCATGGCCAGGCTCATGTTCTCGATGTAGAGAATGTCGAATTTCAGGCGCTCCACCATTTGCGGCACCGTTTCGGCGTAGCCGTACTTCACCTGGCCCAGGGAGGTGAGGCCGGGCCGCACCCGGTGCAGGTGGCGGTAGTGCGGGGCCAGCTGCATGATCTGGTCGATGAAAAACTGCCGCTCCGGGCGCGGCCCTACAATGCTCATGTCGCCCTTAATCACGTTCCAGAACTGGGGCAGCTCATCGAGGCGCACTTTGCGCATGAACCGGCCCCAGGGCGTAATGCGGGGGTCGTGGTCGGAGCTCAGGGCCGGGCCCTGCCGCTCCGCATCCACGTACATGGAGCGAAACTTATAGATGCGGAAGGGTTGGGCGTGCCGCCCAATGCGCTCCTGGGAGTAAAACACCGGGCCGGGCGAAGAAAGCTTGACCATCACGGCCGTAAAGGCGTACACGGGCCAGGCCAGCAGCAGAAACAGCACCGATAACACCACATCGAGCAGGCGCTTGAGCACCCGCTGCCAGGGCGGCAGCAGGTCCTGCTTGATTTCAATGAGCGGGGTCCCGAACACGTGGCTCACCTTCACCGAGCCCAGCAGCATCTGGTAAAGGTCGGGCAGGATGCTGACCCGGGCGGGCGTACCCTCCAGCAGGGTCAGGATTTCTTCGATAACCCGGTGCTCCGAGGGCTCAATGGCAATGATGATCTGCTCAACCTGCAGCACCCGAATCAGGGCGGGCAGGCGGCGGTAGGAGCCGCGGGCGGGCAGCTCGGCCGCCAGCGTTTCGTTTACTACCTCGCCCAGGGGCGTAAACCCCACCAGCTGCAGGCCCAGGTGCCGCCCGGTGCGGCGCAGTTCCTGGTAGGTGTCGCGGGCCAGGGCGCCGGAGCCGACCAGCAGGGTATTGAAGGTGATAACGCCGCCCCGCACTAGCCGCTGCACGCTGCTCACGGCCCACACCCGTAGCACGGCCGTGAGGGTGAAGTGCAGCAGAAAGTAGGCCGAAATGGTTTTGTAGTAGCTACGGTAGTTCTGCACGCCCTGGTCGTCGAGCAGCAGGGCAAAGAAGATGATAATGGCCCCCAGCACCGACACCTGCCCCAGCCGGATCAGCTCCGAGAGGCGCGACTTGCGAAAGATGTCGTTGTACTCCCCAATCAGGGCGTAGAGCGCCGTCCAGAACCCGGCAATCAGCAGGGCCGAACCGGAGAGAAAGGCCGCATCGGCCGCGAAACGGTAGTGGACGTTGATTTCCTGGAGCAGATACTTGCGCAGCAGAAAAAAGCACATCCACGCCAACAACGCCGCCCCGAAGTCGGCTCCTATCAGCTTCAGTTTTTGGAGAGTACGAATCAAGAGCGAGGAAACTATCCGGCCGGGCCGGCAATCGGGGTAATTTTATGGCCTAAAGCCGTAATTTCGCGCTCCATTCAAAACCCCGGGCCTGGGCGGCCCAGCTTCTCGGAGTCGCGCAAAGGTAGGAATTACCCGCAATCTGCGCAGAGGGCCTTTGCGGCCGCTCCGCCGGGCCTTGCCCCCTACCCGGAGTTGATTCCTTCTGCTCGTCTCATGCACGCCGATACCTACCGCCATCGTGGATTGCGCCGCACCCTGGTGGAGGAGCTGCGCCGCAAAGGCATCCGCGACGAGCGGGTGCTGGCGGCCATTGGCACGGTGCCGCGCCACTTGTTCTTCGAGACGGCCTTTCAGCCCCACGCCTACCAGGACAAGGCCTTTCCCATTGGCGAGGGCCAAACGATTTCGCAACCCTACACGGTGGCCTACCAAACCGAGCTGCTGCAGGTACAGCCCGGCGAGCGGGTGCTGGAAATCGGGACGGGCTCGGGCTACCAGTGCTGCGTGCTGCTGGAGCTCACCCCGCACGTGTTCAGCATTGAGTACAACCCGGTGCTGTTCGAGCGCACGGCCCGCCGCCTGGCCGCCCTGCAGCGCCCGGCCCATTTGTTCGGCGGCGACGGTTCCCTGGGCCTGCCCCAGCACGCCCCCTTCGATAAGATTCTGGTTACGGCCGGCTCCCCGGCCCTGCCGCGCCCCCTGCTGCGCCAGCTGCGCGTGGGCGGTGCCCTGGTCATTCCCGTCGGCGACGAACAAACCCAGCGCATGGTGCGCGTGGTGCGCGAAAGCGAGGAGGAATTTTCGCGCCAGGTGCTGGAGGAGTTTCGCTTCGTGCCCCTGCTGGGCCAGGCGGGCTGGAATAAGTGAGGTGGTGAAGTGGAAACTGGTGAAGTAGTGAGCTTGACGTTCTATCTGCGCAGTCAGGCCCGTCAGAACGACAAACTCACCACCGCACTACTTCACCATCTCACCACCTCCGTACCTTTGTCAAAATATTCAGACTATCTGCTCCTGCATGCTGCGCAAACAAAAGCCCGTTAAAGACTCCTTCGTTCGGATGACCGAACTGGTGCTGCCCAACGACACCAACACGCTCAACAACCTGATGGGGGGCCGCATGATGCACCTGATGGACGTGTGCGCGGCCATTTCGGCCCAGCGCCACTCCAACCGCATTGTGGTTACCGCCTCCGTTGATAACGTTTCGTTTCGGGAAGGTATCAAGCTCGGCAGCGTGGTAACGCTGGAAGCCCAGGTGACGCGCTCCTTCAGTTCCTCCATGGAAGTGCACATCAACGTGTGGGCCGAGGACATCCCAAGCGGCACTAAAATCAAGTCCAACGAGGCCTTCCTCACCTTCGTGGCCGTGGACCAGTCGGGCCGCCCGATTGACGTGCCGGAGGCCGTGGCGGAAAGCCCGGAGGAAATCGGCCTTTACGAAGGGGCCCTGCGTCGTCGCCAGCTGCGCCTGGTGCTGGGCGGGCGCATGAGCCCGCACGAAGCCACCGAGCTGAAGGCGCTCTTCAAGTTGGAATAACGCATTACTGCGGCCCCAGCAAGCCGCCAGATTCCTGTATTTTCGGTAGCCGCCCAAGTCGCAACCCCACGTATGGATACTGCCGCCACTCTGGCCTTCTTCCAGAACTTTTACACCGATGCCGCGCTGTACGTAGTGCCGGAGCCGGTTGCCAGCCCCACCGAAGCTACCAGCCCCGCGCTGACAGCCGCCCCGGCTGCTGTGGCTGCAGCGGCGGCCGCAACAACCAGGGTTCTGGACCAACTGCCTTCGTCCGGCAACCTACCGCAGCCCGGGGGGGCAGCCGCCGGTTCCAAGCCTACCCCACTGGTTCCGCCGGTTACTCTTCCCCCGGTTCCCGTAGCAGCCGTGGTTTCGCCTGCCCCCCTGGCGACCCCAGTTGCTACCCCACCGCCGGCGCCCGAAGCTCCGCGCCAGGCCACTACCCTCACCCTGGCCCAACTACCGGCCGCCGCGGCCGCCCCAGCCGGGCGCGTGCAGCCCACGCCTACCCAGTCGCCGGTGGCGCACATTCCGTTCTCTACGCTGGGTAGCAACGCCAATGGCTTGCTTATTCTGGTGCGCCTGCCCGCCGAGGAGTTTCGGAAGCTGCCCCGCAACGTGTTCCTCAACAACCTGCTGAAGGCTATCCGCCTGATTGTGGAGGACGTGGTGCTGGTGAACGTGGAACACCCTACCTACCCCGTGGCCCTGTGCAGCCTGCGCCAGCACCTGGCGGCCCGGCAGTTTCTGGCTTTCGGCAAAAACCTGCTCGACGTAGCCGTGTACACCACCCAGCCCTACGAGCCCGTGCTGCTGTTCGGCGATACGGCTTTTCTGAGCGCCAGCGAAATCAGTATGCTGGAGTACGATGCCGGCCGCAAAAAGCAGCTTTGGCAAGCCGTGCAGCGGATGTTTATGGCGTAGTTGGGGTCTTAACGTGTAGGTTCTTTTGGGAAATGGGTTACAAAAAAGCCTCGCCATTTCTTGGCGAGGCTTTTTACTGCTTGATAAATCCAGGATCCTAAAACTCCAAGACCCTACTACTTCAGCACCGAAGCCAAGGTAGCGTCCAGAGCCTCGCCGCGCAGGTTTTTAGCAATGATGCGGCCTTGCGGATCAAGCAGGTACGACTGCGGGATGGACTTGATGCCGTAAGTCTGGCCGGCGGCGCTTTCCCAGCCCTTCAGGTCGGAAACGTGGGTCCAGGTGAGCTTGTCGTTCTGGATAGCTTTCAGCCACTTACCCCGGTCCTGGTCAAAAGACACGCTATAAATCTCGAAGCCCTTGGCCTTGAACTTGTTGTAGGCCTTCACCACGTTGGGGTTTTCCTGGCGGCAGGGTCCGCACCAAGAGGCCCAGAAATCGATGAGCACGTACTTGCCCCGCAGGCTGCTCAGGGCTACGGCTTTCCCCTCGGGGCTGGGCAGGCTGATTTCCGGAGCCTGCACGCCTACAGCCGTGGTCCGCAAAGGCTCCAGACGAGCTACCAGGGCCTTGGTGAAGCGCGAATCCGGACGGTTTTTCTTCAGCACGTTCGCCACGGAATCGGCCAGGGCGAAGTTGTCGTCGGGGTTGATAATGCTGGTCACCACGAAGGCCGACACAACCGAGTTCGGGTTCTGGCGCACCAGGCGGGCCAGGCCGGCCGAGCCCTGGGTTTGCAGCGTCAGGGCCTTCTGTTGCAGCACGGCCAGTGAATCGCGGCGGTTTTGCTCGGCCGCCTGGTTAAAACGCTGCTCCAGGCGCTGCATCTGCTGGCGCGAGGTCTGCATGCTACGGCTGATTTGCTGGAGCAGGTCGGAGTCGGGCGAACCCTTCACCGTGTAGCTTTGGCTAAACTGCTGGGCATTGCCGGTCAGCTGCACCTGGCGGCCGTTTTCGAGGGCCACCAGCGCTTGGTTCTGCTCATCGAGCTTGACCTGGTAAATGCCGGCCTCGGGCAGGTTGCCGCTGAAGGTAAACTGGCCTTTGTCGTCCACTGTGGCCGTATCGCGCGACACAAACTGGGTTTCGCCCAACTCGGCCAGATACACCTTGGTGCCGGCTGGGGCATTCTGCAGCTGGCCCGTGAGCTGGTAGCTGCTGGCATCGGTAGCCGCTCCGGTGGCGCTGCTGGTGGGGGTGGTGTTTTTATTGCAGGCGTTGGTCATGCCCAGCAGGGCACCCACGTAGAGCAAGCTTTTCATCTTGGGCATCATTCGAAAAACAGACCGGTGGTGGCACCGGCACCGTGAGGCAATGGACGTAGAAACGGCCCGCAAGTTGCCGATTTTGGCTGGAATTGTAGTCGGGCTTCCTTCGGCCTACCTACACGCGGAGCGCGGGGTTTGGTTCCGGCCCTTGGCGTAAGCTTGCCGGCCGGCGGCTAATCCAGCGGCAGGTATTCTGCAATTTTCTGGCCCAGGGCCCGACCACGCAGATTGTGGGCTAGTACATGGCCCTCCGGGTCCAGCAGCACCGAGTACGGAATGGAACGAACCCCGTAGGCTTGTGCCGCGGTGCTCTGCCAGCCGCGCAGGTCCGAAACGTGGTGCCAGGTTAGCTCATCGGCGGCAATGGCCTGGTGCCACCGCGCCTTATTTACGTCCAACGACACGCTGTAAATCTCCAGCCCCCTACTGTGGAACTGCCCGTAGATTTTGCGCAGATTGGGGCTTTCGGCCCGGCAGGGCCCGCACCAGCTGGCCCAGAAATCAACGAGCACATACTTGCCGCGCAGGCTGCTCAGGGCCAACTTGCTGCCATTGAGCCCCGGCAGGTTAATATCCGGTGCTTCCGCGGCAGCCCGGGGTTTTGCAGCGGCGGCCGGGGTAGCAGTAGCTGCTGGCCGCTGGCAGCTACCGGCGCTCAGCAGCACCAGCAGCCCGACGAGGGGTTGACGCATCATAGGGGGTAGCAAATTCAAGCAAATACCATACAGAGTTCAGGATGCGGGGTGGAGCTAACTGGTAGCTCTACCCCCAAATCAGGGCTACAGAATCCTACCCCCAACTAAACACAAAACCACCAGCCGCCAGGCTAGTGGTTTTGTGGTGAAAGTAGCGCGAGCTAAGCGTCCAGCTTTTGGCGCAGCAGCTGGTTGGCTAGCTTGGGGTCGGCTTTGCCGCCGGTCAGCTTCATCAATTCGCCCATAAACATACCCGTCAGCGACTTTTTGCCGGCGCGGTACTCGGCTACTTTGGCCGGGTTAGCGTCCAGCACCTGCTGAATCATGGCCTCCAGCGCGCCGGCATCCGACTGCTGCAACAGCCCCTGGGCCTCCGCCGCGGCAGCCGCGGTTTGGGCGGAGTTTTCGAGCAGGTACGGAAACAGCTGCTTGCTGGCTACTGAGTGCCCTACCTTGTTTTCATCAATAAGCCCGATGATGTCGGCCAGGTGGCGGGGCGTGAGCGGGAACTGCTCCAGGGTTAGGGCGCGCTCGTTGAGGTAAGCTTTCACGGGGCCGGTAACCCAGTTGGCGGCCGCCTTGGCGTTCGGGGTCAGGCGCGTCAGCTCATCAAAGAACAGGGCTACGTCCTTGTCGGCGGTCAGTACGTTGGCATCGTAGTCGGAGAGGCCCAGCTCGCCGGTGAAACGGGCGTAGAGCTGCTGGGGCAGGGCCGGCAACTCGGCCTGCACGCGGTGCAGCCACTCATCATCAATAATCACCGGGGGCAGGTCGGGCTCCGGGAAGTAGCGGTAGTCGTTCATCGTTTCCTTGGAACGCTGGCCGCTGGTGGTACCGCTCTGGGCGTCGAAGCCGCGGGTTTCGCTGTCGATTATCTCGCCGGCTTCTACCAGGGCAATCTGCCGCTCAATCTCGTAGTCGATGGCGCGCTGCACGTTGCGGAAGGAGTTCATGTTCTTCACCTCCACCTTGGTACCGAACTGGTCGGCGCCTTTCAGCATCACCGAAATGTTGGCGTCGCAGCGCAGGGAGCCTTCCTCCATGTTGCCGTCGCAGATGCCCAGGTACTGCACCAGCTTCTTGATTTCGGCCAGGTAGGCGTAGGCTTCCTCCGAAGTCCGGATATCCGGCTCCGACACAATTTCAATGAGCGGCACGCCGGCCCGGTTCAGGTCCACCAGGGTTTCTACCTCCCCTGCCAGGTGCATGCTCTTGCCCGCGTCCTCCTCCATGTGGATGCGGGTGATGCCGATTTTCTTGGTCGAGCCGTCCGAGAGGCGGATTTCCACGTGGCCGCCGGTGCAGATGGGGGTTTTGTCCTGGGTAATCTGGTAGCCCTTGGGCAGGTCGGGGTAGAAGTAGTTTTTGCGGGCAAACAGGTTGTCGCGCCGGATCTGGCAGTTGGTGGCCAGCCCCATCTTCATGGCGTACTCCACGGCCGTGTAGTTTACGCGGGGCAGCGTACCGGGGTGGCCCAGGGTAATGACGCTGAGGTTGTTATTGGGCAGAGCGCCGTACTCGTTTTCGTCGGAGGAGTACATTTTGCTGCGCGTGAGCAGCTGGGCGTGTACTTCCAGACCAATAACGGGCTGGTATTTGGCTTTGAGGCTTTCGTCCATAGGGAATACGGGCCGGATTGACGGCCGAGGCTGCAAGATAAAACGTCGGGCTGAGAAAAAGGCCTATCAGCCGGCACGCGCTGCCCAGACCTACCCCTGGCCCCTACCTGGGGAATGGTCCCGAGAGTTGCACGAAGCTCCGCCGTAGCGTATGTTTAACCTCGTTTTTTCCCTTTCTCTCACCATTACCCGCACCGTATGCGCAATTTTACCCTGTTTTTATCTTATTCCCGCTGGCTTGTCGCTACCTGCTTCGGGCTTGGACTGCTGCTGGCTCCCGCCCTGGGCCGGGCTGGTGGCCCCCTGCCCTCTCTGGCTGAAGCCCTGACCGCCAGCGGTACCCTGCGCCCCGGCGCCGCTGGCTCCTTTGACGCCCGCGGATTTACGCTGCTGCCCGGCGCCCACGGCCGGCCCGTATTTCAGCCCGCGGCCCCAGCCGGCCCCGGCGACGAGAAGTGGCTCGATGGGTTTGGGCTGCCCAACGCCAGCGGCCCGATTCATGCCGTGGCCGTAAGCGGAGGCTTGGTGTACGTGGGCGGAAACTTCAGCTCCGTGGGCGGGGTAGCCGCCAGCAACATTGCCCGCTGGGACGGCCAGCACTGGCGCCCGGTGGGTGCGGGCGTGAACGGGGCAGTGAATGCTCTGGCCGTAAGCGGCACTACCCTCTACGTAGGAGGCAGCTTCACGCAGGCCGGGGGCGCCGCGGCCAACCGCGTGGCCCGCTGGACCGGCTCGGGCTGGGAAGCCCTGGGCATGGGCCTGAACAACCCCGTCAGTGCCCTGGCCGTGAGCGGCTCCGAGGTGTACGTGGGCGGGCAGTTCACGGAAGCCGGCGGCAACTCAGCCGCCTACGTGGCCCGCTGGAACGGCACGAGCTGGAGCCCCCTGGGCACCGGCCTCAACGCCGATGTAAACGCCCTGGCGGTAAGTGGCGCGGAGGTGTATGCCGGTGGCCGCTTTACCCAGGCCGGGGGTGTCCCCGCGGCCGCCCTGGCTCGCTGGAACGGCACGAGCTGGAGCGCTCTGGGCGCGGGCCTGAACAATACGGTGTACGCCCTGGCCCTGGTGGGGAATGAGGTGTATGCGGGCGGGAGCTTTACCCAGGCCGGGGGCACGGCCGCCAACCGCGTAGCCCGCTGGGATGGCAGCAGCTGGAGCCCCCTGGGCGCGGGCGTTAACCAGCCCGTGTACGCCCTGAGCATCCAGGGTACCGAGGTGCTGGCAGCGGGGTACTTCACCGAGGCGGGCGGTTCCGCCGCCCCCGGCCTGGCCCGCTGGAACGGCGCGGCCTGGAGCCCCCTGGGCACCGGGCTGGAAGCCGGCGAGCTACGGGCCCTGGCCGTGGCAGGCGGTGAGGTGTACGCCGCCGGACAGTTTCCCATGTCCAGCAGTGTGGCCCGCTACAGCGCGGGCCGCTGGAGCCGCCTGGGCGCGGGCCTGAACGGCAGCCTCAACGCGGTGGTTGTCAGCGGCACGGAGGTGTACGCAGGCGGCAGCTTTACGGCCGCGGGTGGGGTAGCCGCCAACCGGGTGGCCCGTTGGAACGGCAGCAGCTGGAGCCCCCTGGGCGCGGGCCTGAGCGGCGGCGAGGTGCAGGCCCTGGCCGTGAGCGGCTCTCTGCTCTACGCGGGCGGCAGCTTCACCCAGGCGGGCAGCACGCCTGTTAATGGCCTGGCTATGTGGGACGGCACAAGCTGGAGCGCCGTGGGCGGGGGCGTTAATGGCCCCGTAAATGCCCTGCTGGTCAACGGCCCCGAACTCTACGTGGGCGGTAGCTTCAGCCAGGCCGGCACGGTAGCCGCCAGCAACCTGGCCCGCTGGAACGGCACGGCCTGGAGCGCCGTAGGCGGAGGCCTGAACAATACGGTGCGGGCCCTGGCCCTGAATGGCGCCGACGTGTACGCGGCGGGCAGCTTCACCCAGGCCGGCTCGGTGGCTGCTAACCGGGTAGCCCGCTGGAATGGCACGGCCTGGGCCGGCCTGGGCAGTGGCCTCGACGGCAACGTGAATGCTTTGGCCGTGAGCGGCTCCACGCTGTACGCGGGGGGCTTCTTCTCCACGGCCGGCTCGGTGGCTGCCAGTAACGTGGCCCAGTGGAACGGCACGGCCTGGAGTAGCGTGGGCAGTGGCGTGAGTAGCACAGTTTCGACGCTGCTGGTGCAAGGCCCCAACCTGTACGTGGGCGGCCTGTTCACTCAGGCCGGGGGCGCATCCGCCAACCGGGTAGCCCGCTGGAACGGCAGCGGCTGGAGCGCCCTCGGCTCGGGCCTCAATGGCATTGTGCGGGCCCTGGCCCTGCGCCCCACCAACGAGCTGATGGTAGGCGGCGACTTCGCCGAGCTGGGCGATGGCAGCAAGCCCGCCTCCTACCTGGCCGTGTATGCCACCGACCCCGTGGTGACCGGCACGCGCCCGGCGGCCCTGGCTTCCCTGGCCCTCTACCCCAACCCGGCCCAGCACACGGCCACCTTGCGCCTGGCCCCGGCCGCCTACCCCCGCACCGTGCAGCTGCTCGATGCGCTGGGTCGCCCGGTGCGGTGCTTTACTCTCCCGGCCCGCGCCACCGAGCTGCCCTTGCCTCTGCAGGGGCTACCGACCGGGCAATATGGGGTCCGGTGCGAGGAAACCTACGGGCACCTGCTGGTGAACTAGCGCTGGCCTACCCTCTCCCCTTCAACCACCAAGCGCCTGCTCCTTTCGGGGCAGGCGCTTGCGTTTACGGGTCCGGCCAGACCAGCCCCCGGCGTCAACTGCCCGGGCCGTTCACCAGTTCAGCGTCATCATTCCGCTCGCTCCGCACAAGTCAGCCACACTAGTCGTTAAACACCGGAATGTAGGTTGCCTGAAAAGCGTTGCCGGCCTGGTTGTAGGCCTGGGCCAGCTTCTGGTTCTGGGTGTTGTAGAGGTTGATAAAGCCGTTGAACTTGTCAGCGTCGGCTTTGGTAAGAGCGTCTTTGCGCTCCAGCAGCTCTTTCATCTGGGCGGCCTGGGTGGCGGCGAAGCCGGCGTAGAATTTCACCAGGTTGCGGGCCGCGTCGCGGTAGCGGGCGTCTTTGCCCCGAAAGGCCGGAATGGCCGTTAGCTCGGTGGTAGCAGTTTTGGAATCGCCTACCAGCTGCACGCGGGCAGCTTCGAAAGCGGCCGGGTCCTGGGCGCTGAGGGCGTCGGTGAGCTTGGCCGTGGCTTTTTCAATCCGAAACTGGGCCAGGTACACCTTGTGCTGGTAGCTATTCACTTCCGACACCTGCCGCATATACTCGGCCAGGCGCTTGCCCTCAGGATCGGCGGAAATGGTCATGTTATGGCGCCGGGCGAAGCGGCGCTGGGCCGCATCCACTGAGTCGTTGACCACTTGCAGCTTGGCTTCGGCAATTTCCTGGAGCTTAAAGTATTGCTCCATGTTTTCGACGGTGGCCGTGCGGGTAGCCGCCATCATATCCACGGCCTTGTAGTCCTCTGAGTACACTTTCAAGAGCTGGTAAAATGCCTCGGTGGTTTGCTCCTTGAAACCCTTGTCGTCCTTGAACGCGGGCATTTTGGCCACTTTATTCAGGGAGGCTTCCGTCTGTTTGATCAGGTCCTGACGCTTGGCGTCAATCTTCTTCTCGTTATCCGAGTGGGCCGATTTGCTGATGTAGCGCAGGTTTTTCTTGAGCATGGCCCGCTGCTCACTCACAATAAAGTTGTTGTAGGCGCCGGGGTCGGTGAAGGTCTGGGCCTGGGTGAGGGTAGCAAGGCCAGTCAGCAGGCCCGCGGTAATCAGGAGGGTAGAAAAGCGCATAGAATACGGGTAAGGGTAATAGTGTCTACTCTATTGCCTAAACATTAAAGCTTTCAGATTTCAGGCAGTCCTTAATGAATTTTTTATGCGCATTAAGGTTATTAATAACCTGCTGCACGTCTACTAGCTCTCCATCTTTACCGAGCCAATTTTGTCGATCTACTATAGCTACTGTTCGCCAAGTTCCTTTATGCACATATCGGTTCGGGCGTCTAATAGCTTGGATGCTAGCATCTGTTGATTTTTGAGCATTTTTTAACAGAACACTCTGCCAAGTATCTTGAATTTTATCTAGGTCTAGGGCCTCCAAATCAACCTCGGCATCTTCTGGATTAAAGCTGATTTTGTAGCATAGTTTTTCTTCCTCAAGTTGAGCGTATACGCATACACCCCGCCAGCCGTGCCAATTCAGTAGAGCATTCTGGAACCCACCAGCAGGGTTAGCTACATAATGCCAACGGATAATTGCCTCATTTTCATCCAGCATCGTGAATAAACCAACCCAATCACTGGGATGCCAGTGCTGTATTCCAATCTGCTTGTCCTCAAATTCACGGAAGGTTTTTTCGATTAACTCCAGCCGTGACTTATAATCTTGTAAAATGTGATTCTGAACATTGGTGTGCTCACTAAGCATTCCAATAATCTGTTTGCGGGAAACAATTCTAAATCCCTTAGCTCTTACATTTTTGAGAGTATTAGATGACTCATTACCCGTTTTAAGATATACACACCTCAACTCACATCCAGTAGTTTGACACCGGTCGGCTGCTATTTTCTGATAATTAGTCAGCTGTTCCGAATGCTCTGCGCTGTGAATTTTATCCTCAATAACCAATAAATAACGCCCTTCAGTTGTTACTATCTCAGCTGTCACATCAATTTTCTTCCATTGTAGCTCTACTGCCACCGATTGAATAATCAATTGTTGCTGCTTTCCTTCTGTGCCTAGTAGCATCTGCACAAAGTCCAAAGCACAGTGATGCAGATCTTTATCGTGAATTAGATTGCCTGGATTAGCCCAGTCCAATAGCCAGGCTATAAAAGCATCCTGACTTAATTCCTTTGTCGCGTACTGAAAAATGTTAGGCTTCATTCGTGTAACAAAAAATAGTTGAAGCGCTAAAGCTAAACTTAAAAAGCATTGGGCACTTCTCTAATGTAAGAGGAGCGCCCAAAATGTTTGGTGTCAATATGTAATTACGCCAGCTTCTCGACTACCAAGGCCTCAGCCTTCCCGACAGCAGCCCCTAGGCCACCTAGGTTCTTGCCGCCGGCCGTGGCGAAGAACGGCTGCCCGCCGCCCCCGCCCTGGATTTCCTTGGCCAGCTCGCGCACCAACTGGGAAGCGTTGAGCTTGCCGCCTTTGGCTAGCTCGTCGTCGAGCATGACGGCCAGCTGGGGCTTACCGTCGATTTCGGCGCCGAGTACGGCTACCAGGTTGGGCACCGCCTGGCGCAGGTTGAAGGCCAGGGTTTTGAGCGCGTCGGCGGAGGTAGCCTGCACCTGGGCCGCCAGGAAGCTCACGCCGTTGAGGGGCTTCACCTGGCCTACCAGCTGATCTTTCTGCTGGTTGATGCTCTGCTGGGCAAACTGCTCAATCTGCTTACGCAGGCCGGCAATTTCCTCGGTTTGCTTCTCGATGCTGGGGATGAGGTGCTGGGGATTACCCAGCGCCTCGCGCACTTGGCCCAGCAGATCCAGCTGCTGGTTTACGAAGGCTTCGGCAGCTTCGGCCGTTACGGCCTCTATGCGGCGCACGCCCGCGCCTACCGCGCTTTCCGAGGTAATCTTGAAGAAGCCAATGTCGCCGGTGGTGCGCACGTGGGTGCCGCCGCAGAGTTCCACCGAGAACTCACGGTCGAAGGTGATGACGCGCACAAACTCGCCGTATTTCTCGCCGAACAGGGCGGTAGCACCCAGGGCTTTGGCCTCGTCGATGGGCACGTTGCGGCGCTCATCCAGCGGAATCTGCTCTCGGATTTTGCGGTTCACGATGGTTTCCACCTGCCGCAGCTGGTCGTCGGTTACTTTGGTGAAGTGCGAGAAGTCGAAGCGCAGCAGCTTCTCGTTCACGAGCGAGCCTTTCTGGGCTACGTGGGTGCCTACTACCTCGCGCAGGGCAGCCTGCAGCAAGTGGGTGGCGGTGTGGTTACGACGGATCTGGTCGCGGCGGGCGTGGTCCACTTCGGCGCTGAAGTCAGCGTCCAGGTCCTGGGGCAGATCCAGCACGGTGTGCACGATGAGGTCGTTTTCCTTTTTCGTGTCGAGCACGCGCACCTTGCTCAGGGGTGACACCAGGTAGCCCGTGTCGCCAATCTGCCCGCCCGACTCAGCGTAGAATGGCGTTTGGTCGAGCACCACCTGGTACTCGGTTTTGCCTTTGCGGTCGGTGCGGCGGTAGCGCAGGATGCGCGCCGGGGCCTGCTCCTGGTCATAGCCCACGAAAGCGGGCTGCTCTTCCGATTCGGTTACGATGGTCCAGTCGCTCTGCTCCGCTTCCTGGGCGTTGCGGGAGCGGTTTTTCTGGGCGTCCAGCTCTTTCTTGAAGCCTTCTTCATCCACCGTCAGGCCTTTTTCGCGGGCAATGAGGGCGGTGAGGTCCAGGGGGAAACCGAAGGTATCCGACAGCTCGAATGCGGTTTTGCCATCAATGCGGTTGCCGTTCTGGCGGAAGCCTTCTTCCAGCGTTTCGAGGCGGCGCAGACCGTTTTCCAGGGTTTTCAGGAAGGCAATTTCCTCTTCCTCAATCACCCGCTGCACGAATTGCTGCTGCTGCTTGAGCTCGGGGAAGATGCTCGCCATCTGGTCGGCCAGTACGGGGACCAGCTTGTAGAGGAAGGGCTGCTTCTGGTTCAGCGAGGAGAAGGCGTAGCGCACGGCGCGGCGCAAGATGCGGCGAATCACGTAGCCGGCCTTCACGTTGCTGGGCAGCTGCCCGTCAGCAATGGTGAAGCTGATGGTCCGGATGTGGTCGGCAATAACCCGGATGGCAATGTCCGTTTTCTCGTTCTCGGTAGCCGGCTGGTCATTCACGGTGGCAGGCGCCGTGCCGTGGTACTGCAGGCCGGCCTCGGCGGCAATGAACTGGATGAGGGGCTGGAATACGTCGGTGTCGTAGTTCGATTTCACGCCCGACACGGCCATCATCAAACGCTCGAAGCCCATGCCCGTATCTACGTTCTGCTGAGGCAGTTTTAGCAGCGACTTGTCGGCGCGGCGCTCGAACTCCATGAACACGTTGTTCCAGATTTCGACTACCTGCGGGTGGTCGGCGTTGACCAGCTCGGCGCCGCCCTTCTGGGCTACCTCGGCCTCGTCGCGCAGGTCGATGTGGATTTCGGTGCAGGGGCCGCAGGGGCCGGTATCACCCATCTCCCAGAAGTTATCCTTCTTGTTGCCGGGCAGAATCCGGTCGTCGGAGGTGTACTGGCGCCACAGTTCCTGGGTCTCGGTGTCAGGGCCCAGGCCGTCGCCTTGGTCGCCCTCGAAGTAGGTCACGTAGAGGCGGTCTTTGGGCAGCTTGTACACTTCCGTGAGCAGCTCCCAGGCCCAGGCAATGGCGTCCTTCTTGAAATAATCCCCAAACGACCAGTTGCCGAGCATCTCGAACATGGTGTGGTGGTAGGTGTCGTAGCCCACCTCTTCCAGGTCGTTGTGCTTGCCCGATACGCGCAGGCACTTCTGAGTATCAGCAATGCGCTTGAAGGGTGCGGGCTTGTTGCCGAGGAAGTAATCCTTGAACGGGGCCATGCCCGAGTTGATGAACAGCAGCGTGGGGTCGTCCTTCACCACAATGGGCGCCGAGGGCACAATGTGGTGGCCTTTGGAGGCGAAGAAATCCAGGAACTGCTGGCGGACGTGGCTGGCGGTAGGAAGTGACATGAGGGAGGTATAAGGATGCGCCACACCAGTGGCGGCAACAATTTTAGCTACTTTGCCGATGCGGAAACCCAGCTGGCCGGGCCCGAAGGGCATTTGCTGCCAAAGGTAGCCACTTCGCCCGGAAGTGGAAGCAGTGCTTATTGAGGCTTTTCGCACGGTTTCGCCCGAACGTCCTGTCGAGCTGGTCGAGACATCTCGCGGGCTGACGCTGGAGTGGTAACCCGCTATACAAGCACGTCATCCTGAGCTTGCGAAGGACCTTACCCCGCGTGAACGACTGGCCTAGCTTCTCGTGCTGACGTGACAAGGTCCTTCGCAGGCTCAGGATGACAGGCTATATACTGTTCTAGGCCAGTTTAATTAGCACCACAACGTCAGCCCGCGAGATGTCTCGACCAGCTCGACAGGACGGTCTATTAATTCCTTTTCTGTTCACCTCATGAAAACACCTTTCCTTGTGCGCCACCCTATTTCCTACCCCCGCCTGCTGCTCAAACTGCTGCTGGTGTGGCTGTGCCTGCCCGCTCCTGCCAAGGCGCAAACCGCGCGTCAGCCTACCCCCGACCAAATAGCCCAGTCTATCGGCCGTAAAAAGCAGAAAATCGGGAAGATGCTGGGGGCTGATATTTCCTTCCTACCCCAGCTGGAAGCCCGGGGCATCAGGTTCTCCGACAAAGGCCAGGAGAAGGACGCCATGGAGATTCTTAAGGACCACGGCTTTAACTACGTGCGCCTGCGCCTGTTTCACAACCCGGCGGCCGACAGCGGCTATGCCCCCAAGCAAGGCTTCTGCGACCTGGCCCACACCCAGCAAATGGCCACGCGCATCAAGAAAGCCGGCCTGAAATTCCTGCTCGACTTCCATTACAGCGACACCTGGGCCGATCCGCAGAAGCAGTTCAAGCCCGAGGCCTGGAAAGACCTGCACGGCGCCCAGCTCACTCAGGCTGTGCACGACTACACCCGCGACGTGCTGCTGGCCCTCAAGGCCCAGGGCACTCCGCCCGACATGGTGCAGGTGGGCAACGAAATCAACCACGGCCTGCTCTGGCCCGACGGCGACATCCACAGCGCCGACAGCGTAGCCCGCCTCGACAACCTGGCCGAGCTGCTGAAAGCCGGCGTTGCGGCCGTGCGCGAAACCACCCCGCAAAGCCTTATCATGATGCACATTGCCCTGGGAGGGCAGAACGAACAGTCGCGGTATTGGCTCGATAATATGTTCTCCCGCGGCGTTACCTGCGACGTTATCGGCCAGTCGTACTACCCCAAGTGGCACCGCACCCTGCCCGATCTGCAGCGCAACCTCACCGACCTGGCTGCCCGCTACCCCCAGGATGTGGTGGTAGTGGAGTATTCGGAGCGGAAGCGTGAAGTGAACGACATTGCTTTCAGTCTGCCGGGCAACAAGGGCAAGGGCACCTTCATTTGGGAGCCGCTCAACACCTGGGAGCAGATTTTCGACAAGGAAGGCAAGGCCAACGAGCTGCTGCCCATCTATGACGAGGTAAGCCGCAAGCATAAAGTGAAGTAGTGGCCTAGTGCCCAGCCGGCGCTCATCGCCTGCCCAAACGGTAGCTGTGCTGCGTGGGGGTAGGCGGTTGGCGCCGGTTTTGCTTTATTTGTAATCAGGCTTTCGGCCGGCCCCTTCACTTTGTGCTGCTACCCCTCCTATGCCTTATAAAGAGCGCGACATCGAAAAACAGTATTTCACCATTGGTGAGGTAGCGGCTCAGTTCAATGTAGCACCTTCCCTGATTCGGTTCTGGGAGACGGAGTTTGAGGAGCTGCGTCCGCGCAAAAGCAAGAAGGGCAACCGCCTCTACACGCCCCAGGATATCGACACGTTCCGCACCATTTACCATCTGGTGAAGGAGCGCGGCTACACCATCCCCGGCGCCCGCGACATGCTCAAGCAGAAAGGCCCCCAGCTCAAGGAAAAAATCGACGTGATTCAGAGCCTGGAGCGGGTCCGCAAATTCATGGTGACGATGAAAAAGGAGTTGGATGCTATTGGCAAGGCGCAGCAGGGATAGAAAATGGAATCTATCCTACTTATTGCTGAAAAGGCAGCCTTGTTACCTGCTTTCAAAGAATCTATCCAAAAGGTCTTTCCGTGTGGTGTAATTACTGATCAGCCGGGTTTAACTGGCTTCGCCGTTCAGATTAAGGGAGCAAACCGGCTTTATGTAGATTATTACGGCACCTCACTAAGCGTTATACTTGGGTGGACCGAAGATGAGCTTGCATTAATAGCCCACCATTTTCCGGCCGGATTTCATTTATATAATATTCACTACCGAAGCCTCGAGACTATAAAAAAGGTAATTATAGAAGTTGCAGCATCTCAAAAAATACTGATTGACAATGATTTTGGCACATTTCTGACAGCTAATAGCTTTGTATCCATGCTCATGCGAAATCCTCATTGGGACTGGCGGAATGATAATCCTAGAGTATAGCTAAGCCGTTAATATGCCTATTTCTACCCCCGACGATACCCTTATTCACGAAATTGCCCTCACCCTTTTCCCCAACATCGGGCCGCAGCTGACGCGGCAGCTGATGAGCTACGGGGGCTCGGCCAAGAACGTGCTGCACCTGCCGCCGGGCAAGCTGCGCAAGATTCCGGGGGTAGGCCCCGCCACCGTGGCCATCCTGACCGGGGCTGAGCGCACCGCCGCCCTGAACCAAGCCGAAGCTGCCCTGCGCAAAGCCGAGAAAGAGGGCGTGCAGATTCTCTTCTATACCAGCAAGCAGTTTCCCAGCCGCCTCAAGCAGCTGCCCGACGCACCTACCCTGCTCTACTACCAGGGCACCGCCGACCTGAACCACCCCAAAACGGTGGCCCTGGTAGGCACCCGCCAAGCCACCGACTACGGCCGGGAGCAAACTGAGAAGCTGGTGAAAGGCATTGCCTCCCACCAGCCCCTTATCATCAGCGGCCTGGCCTACGGCATTGACATTGCCGCCCACCGCGCCGCCTTGCAGGAAGGGCTGGAAACCATTGGCGTGATGGCCACGGGCCTGGACAAGCTCTACCCCCCGGCTCACCGCAAAACCGCCGAGAAGATGCTCACGCAGGGTGGCCTGCTCACGGAGTTTCCTTTCGGCACCCAGCCCGATAAGTATAACTTCCCCGCCCGGAACCGCATCATTGCCGGCCTCGCCGATGGCACCGTGGTAATAGAAGCCGCGAAGAAAGGCGGCGCCCTCATCACGGCCGACCTAGCCCAGGGCTATAACCGCGACGTGCTGGCCGTGCCGGGCCCGCTGGGCTCGCCAGCCTCCGAAGGCTGCCACGAGCTCATCAAAACCAACAAGGCCGCGCTGTATTCCGAGCCCAAAGACCTGGAAGAGCTGCTGAACTGGGATGCGGCCCTGCACCTGCAGGGCAAGTTCCGGGGCCCTACCCCCTACGATCCGGCGGACTTCACGGCGGAAGAGTTTCAGCTGATTGCCGTGCTGCAGGCCGCCACTGGCCGCGAAGAGCACCTCGACACCCTCGCCTGGAAGGCGCAGCAGCCCGTTCATGCCGTAGCGTCGCTGTTGCTTGGGCTAGAGTTTCGGACCGTCATCAAGGCATTGCCGGGTAAGCGGTTTGCGCTGGTATAACTTGTTTGCGTTCCGGGCCCCAAGACCTGGCCGCCCCCCCATATCTTACCCCTGTGCTCCTATACAACGGCCAGCTTCACCCCGACGACCACTTTGCGCTGCCGCTCCCAAACCGGGGGCTGTATTTCAACGATGGTTTTTTTGAAACAATGGTCTGGGCCAACGGCACGCTGCGCTACTTGCCGCAGCACTGGCAGCGGCTGCAGGCGGCGGCGGCGGCGCTGGGCTTTATCCTGCCGCCCCCGCTGGCCTCCGCCCCGGCCCTGGCCGCTACCATCGGCCACTTCGTGCAGCAGCATGCCCAGTACGCCCCCACGGCGGCGGCCCGGGTGCGGCTGCAGCTGTGGCGCGGCGGCGGCGGCCTGTACGCGCCCACTACCTCGCAGCCCGACTGGCTGGTCACTCTGCAACCCTTCGCTGAGCACAGCGCACCAATCAGCCGGGCCGCGTTTGCCCACTCGGTGCGGGTAACTGCCTCGCCGGTTTCCTTCTGCAAAGGGCCCAACGCCCTGACCTACGTGCTGGCCGCCCGGGAACGAGAACAGCGCCACCTGCCCGAGGTGCTGCTGCTCTCGGGGACGGGCCACGTAGCCGAGGCCGTAGCCGCGGCCGTAGCCTGGATTCGGAATAATACCATTTACTGCCCGGCTCTCAGCACGGGCTGCGTACTGGGCACGCGGCTGGGCCACCTGCGGCAGGTGGCCCGGCAGTTGCGTGTTGACTGGCAGGAAGGGTTGTTTACGCCCGATGAGCTGCTGGCGGCCGAGGCGGTGTTCACGGCCAACGTGGCTGGCATCCGGGCGGTGCAGCAGGTAGAAGGGGTTGCCTTTCAGTCTGAGCAACACCCCCTTCTGGTTAGGCTGCGCGGGGCCGAAGCAGCCGCCGGGTAATTAGCCCCCCGGCGCGGACACTGGGTTACTGATCGAGGCGGCAGCGCATTTGCAGCCAGCTTTCCTCAAATTCGGTCAGGTCCGCTTCCGTAACGTTGTTCTGCTGCAGCACTTCGGCCCGGTCGCGGTGACCGGCATCCAGGGAGTACAGGGCAATCCAGGTGCGTTGCCGACGGCTTAGGGCGGGGACAGGGATACAGGTAGCAGAATAGGATAGCACTCCGGGAGACATATGCTGCTATACGCATGGTTCGTGAAATTGGATTTTTCAACCACGTTATACTTTTCTCCCCATCAGCTGGCCGCCCCCTCTATACGCTCAGTAGTTGCGCATTGCGGTGCGGCTACGCAAGCGCAACCAGCTGTCGATAAATTCGGCCAGATCGGCCTCCGTAACGGCGTTTTGCGCCAATATCTCGGCCCGATCAGTGCAGCCGGTGCTTAAGGAATACAGGGCTACCCAGGCGCGTTGCTGCCGGGTGAGCAAAGAGAGGCGGCTAAACACTGGAAGTGGAGTAAAAGTTTCCTTCATACAGTACCATTACGCAGTTAAAATAGCAAACGGATCTAGCTCGTCAGCACTTTTTTTATAAATTTTCTTGACATATGGCACAATGCATATACTACAAGATAGGTAACGGCCTGCCATTCTATTTTTTAGGTTTCGCTTACCGCTTTCGCCAGCAGAGCGCGCGGGCACTTGTCCGGAGGGTGCGCGTTCGGGCGGCCTGTTCACGGTTTTTTTCGGGCGGGCCAGCAAAGGCCCCAGCGGTTAACTGCACCAGTTGAGTAGGGCCTTCCAGCCCTGCCAAGCCACTACCCCCACCAGGGCAGCCAGCGGTAACGCCACCACTACCGACAGCACATACTGCATATCGTGGGCGGCAGCCTGCTTGCCTTGCTCATACAGCTCTCACACGCCCCCGGAACGAGGCCGAGCGTGCACCCAGCCCCGCAGCAGCAAATAGGGCGACACTACGAATAAAAACAGGTTTTTCAGCAGCCTGCACACCCAGCGCAGCAGACCACCGAAAACGGATTCCGTGACGGCCTCCCCAATAATATCGTCGATATCCAGCACGGCTTCTTCCGAAGTTACACGGCCACGGGCGCCTTAATGGCGGGCCAGGGGTCGTAGTTTTCCAGCTGGAAATCTTCGAACCGAAAGCCGAAGATGTCCTGCACGGCCGGGTTGAGGCGCAGCTGGGGCAGCAGGCGCGGCTCGCGGGTGAGCTGCAGGCGGGCCTGCTCCAGGTGGTTGCTGTAGAGATGGGTGTCGCCGCCGGTCCAGATGAACTCGCCGGGCTCCAGGCCCACTACCTGGGCCAGCATGAGGGTGAGCAGGGCGTAGGAAGCAATGTTGAAGGGCACGCCCAGGAACACGTCGGCCGAGCGCTGGTAGAGCTGGCAGCTCAGGCGCCCATCGGCCACGTAGAACTGCACCAGGGCGTGGCAGGGCTGCAGCTTCATCTGGGGCAGGTCGGCTACGTTCCAGGCCGACAGCACGATGCGGCGCGAGTCGGGCGTTTCGCGCAGCTGGCGCACAATGTCCGAAATCTGGTCGTAGGTCCGGCCGTCGGGGCCGGTCCAGGCCCGCCACTGCTTGCCGTACACGGGGCCCAGCTCGCCGTTCTCGTCGGCCCACTCGTCCCAGATGCTGACGCCGTGCTCCTTGAGGTAGGCAATGTTGGTGTCGCCGCGCAGAAACCAGAGCAGCTCGTAGATGATGCTTTTCAGGTGCACCTTCTTGGTGGTCACCAGCGGAAAGCCTTCCTGGAGGTTGAAGCGCATCTGGTAGCCAAACACGGAGAGCGTACCGGTGCCGGTGCGGTCGGTTTTGCGGGTGCCGTGCGTGAGAACGTGCTGCAGGAGGGTGTGGTACTGGTGCATGGGGTAGGGAAGCTACTATGTACGCTTGCCTCAGCAAACCAGCAAAAGCAAGCAATGGTCAAAATAACGAAAAAGCCGCCCAAATTAGGCGGCTTTCTACATCTGACTGCCAGTAAGCTACTTAAACAACCGGCGTTTCCTGAAGCTTGGTTTCATGGCGCTGAACAGCGGCCCGAATGCGAGACGCTAAGCCGTAGAGGTCGTCCAGAGAACTGATATCCACCCGCTCCCCTCCTTCTGTATCGAAAAGCGTCACGTATTTCTTACTACCGTTGAAATGCAGGCGGCAGATCGGCTTTCGGTTGTTATCGTCAAGTAGAATACCGCAGTAAGATTGCACGTCGCGCATAACCACCCGATTTACGGGCACTGTTTTACGCAGAATAGCCCGCACAATCATAAAGCCTTCTGTTTCTTCTACGGTTGTTTCAATACCCTTTTCAGGAGCCTCTGCTGCTACTGACGTTGCTGGCGCTTCCTGAACTTGTACGGCGGTAACTTCTGGTACAAGTATGCTTTGGCTGCTGGTATCGAGCATGGCGGAACGAAGCCGCATAGTAATCTTGTCGTTCAGAAACTGGTGAAAAGAACGATGCACCAGCACACTGAACTGCTCTTTCAGCTTGGGCGTCAGCACGCCATCGTATATCTGTTTCGATACGAAATTGATAAAATCGGGGGTAGGCTGACTGAATTGCTCTTCAAAATACTTTTTGAAGGCCCGCATATACTTCAGGTTATAAGCGGCAAATAGCATGTCATCAATATTGAAAGCCGATTTGCTAAGTTTCTTGATTTCAGCTACGTCGTTTTCATGAAAGTTGAACAAGTCAAATTCCATAAAGGGCCGCTCATCCATTTTGTTAGGCTGCTCTAAATCCGTGAACAGCCGGTACGTAACACCATTGGTGAGTACGGCAATGCGGGCCTCCGTTACGTGGAAATACCGGAACAGCTGGCTGGCGTGATTAATATTCAGGTCGCCACCTACATGCTTGCACTCAAATAGAATGATTGGCTTACCATCTCGCAGGATGGCGTAGTCTATCTTCTCTCCTTTTTTGGTGCCAATATCACAGATATATTCTGGCACTACTTCAGTAGGGTCAAACACGTTGTAGCCAAGTGCATTGATGAATGGCATCACTAGTGCATTCTTCGTGGCTTCTTCGGTTTGAATGTGTGTAATCTGCTTCTGCGCCCGCGACGCTAGATTGGTGAGTTGGTCAATAAGCTCCATAAATGAGTAGGATTAATTCATTGTTCTTAAATGTAGTAGCTCCACCCGCAATAACAAAGGCCGCCACGTAAGGCGGCCTTTGTTATTGCGGGTGGAGCTACTCCTAAGAAAGTGTGCTGGTTAAGGCATCACCTCGTAGGCAAAGGCCATAAACTATTCAAGGTGCCGTAGCGGACATCATCTTCTTCAGCAACTCCTCTAACGCCTGGGTTCCATCCGGGCCGTAGAGGAAGCCGTGGCCGCCCGCCGGCCGGGAGGCAAAGTGCCATTTGGGCGCCTGCGCGCGGTGCTGCTCATAAATGGCGGCTACTTCTTTGTAGGGAAAAACGTCATCATCTTCGGCATTCACCGAGTATAGGGGCGCGCCGCTAGCCAGCGTCTGAAAACGCAATGGCCCCAGCTTGCTCACAGGCATGGCCGACAAGGCGTAGAAGCCGGCAAAATCCTGGGGCTGCTGGCACGCATACCAAAAAGCCGCCGTGCCGCCGTTCGACATGCCGCCCAGGTACACGCGCCGGGCATCTACGCGGTACCGTGCCTGCACCTCGGCTATCATCCGGCGCACAGTGGCCAAGGCCGCCTCGTGCTCCACCCATCCGAACGACTTACGCCCGAACGGGTACAGCACAATAGCCCGCTGCTGCTCAGCAACCTGAAAAACAGGCTCTTGCGCCACTTCCGGATTAGAGGTCTGGAATTGCGTGGTGCTCACGATGCCGCCGTGCAGATACACCAGCAGAGGCGCGGCTTGGGTGGGGCTATAGCTCCGCGGCACGTACACCAGGTACGGAACCCGCACGGTGTCAGCCGGCACGGTGTAGCGGGCAAAACCGGGGGTGGCGGCCCCGTACTGCTTCCGACGGGTGGGCGTGGGTAGAGCATTTTTTTGCGTAGTGCTAAGCCACTGCTCGGTGGCCTGCCGGGCCGCGGCCTCTCGCCGGGTGGCCTGGGCTTGCATTCTTTCCAGAAAATACGCCCACTGCGGGGTAGATTGCAGGCTACGCAAGCCGGCTTCCTGGGCGATATTGCGCACATCCTGGGTGGTGACGGGGAGGTTGTGAAACCGCGGGATGCGGAGCAGCCACCGCAGGGCCTGGGTGCGTTGGTCTGGGCAGTTGGCGGCGGCTATTGCCCCCGCAAATACATCAAATGGGCCGGCTTTGGTGCTGTCGGCAAAGGCGGCCTGGAAGTCTTTTACGGCACCGCAGTAGTCGTGCTGGCCCAGTTTGGTGGAAGCCTGTTGCAGCTGCTGGTCGTAGGTTGAGGGTTGAGCCTGCGCGGCTCTGCCCCCCAACCCCGCTCCTACGCTCAACAGCATAAGAACTCGGTGCCCGAATTTCATAAGCAGTAAAGATTTTGGTGGGTACTGGATTAAAGATAACAATAGTACCATGCAATACAAGATACTATCATAAAACAACTACTCCTTGCTCTACCTATCAGCCCTTGGAAGCGGGTCGCCGGCTTTGCGCCGGGCGCCAACGCCGCGGCTGCTTTCTCCCCAACCAGAACTTGCTGTTTAACACGCCGTAGCGGCAGGGTAGCAACAAAAAAAAGCCGCTCAGTGGAGCGGCTTCTTATCGGTTGCACTACGCCTTACAACGACTTGACCGGGGTAGCCGCCGGGGCGGGTGTAACGGCGGCGGTTTTCGCGCCTTTCTTCATGCAGCAGGCAGGTGTACCGGCGGCACCCTTAGCGCAGGTGGCCTTCATAGCGGGCGTGCAGGCTTCTTTCTTGCCTTTTTTGGCTTTGCCCTCGTTGTGGCCCTCGTGGGCGGCGGCGGAACCAACAAAGGCAAACAGGGCCAGGGCGAGCAGGGCGTTTTTCATGAGTAAGAAGATGAGCTTGGTGGAAACAAAAGCAGGAAAATGGCAGTTGGCGGAAGGATATATCCCCCGACCGCGCACCAACCGATTCCAAGGTAGTGAAAGCAGCGCGAAGCTCCCGCTTCGCGCATCCTTGAATGACTCTTGTTTGAACGGCGCGCGACCGGTCGTTCCATGATCCGCGAAGCCCGTAGCTTCGTGCTACCGTTTATGCCGCTTCGCAAACTCGCCCATCTTACTCTCGTAGCCCTCGGGCTGCTCACGGCCCTGGCCGTGTTTTTCGTGGCTCAGCTGCGCTTCAACTACAATTTCAACGACTTCTACCCCGCCGGTGACCCGGACCTGGACTACTACACCCAGTACTCCGCCCGTTTCGGCAACGACAACGACTACGTGCTGCTGGGCCTGGAAGCCCCGGCGGGCCAGACGGTATTCGAGCCGCGCTTCCTGACCCAGGTTGATTCGCTGACGCGCTTTATTCAGGGGCGGCGGCACGTTACGCAGGTGTCCTCGCCCACCAACGCCGTGAACCCGGTGGTAGAGGGGCTGGGCGTGTTCAACGTGCCCTACCTCCACCCCCAGGACCCAACCCGCCGGGCTTCAGACTCGACGCTGGTGTACCGCACGCCGGGGCTGGTGGGCAACCTGATTTCCCGGGATGCGCGGGCAGTTACCATCCTATTCCAAACCTCGCCCAACCTCAGCAAGCCCCCCGGCGACTCCCTGCTGGCGGCCGTACGCGGGGAGTTGCAGCGGCAGGGTTTCGCGGAAAACGAGTACCACCTGGCCGGCAAAATGGTGGCCCAGTCGGTGTTCGTGGACCGGCTGCAGGTAGAGCTGATGGTGTTTATGACCCTGTCGGTGGTGCTGGTGACGGGGTTATTGTGGCTGACCTTCCGGACCTGGTGGGGGGTAGTGCTGCCGCTGGTGGTGGTGCTGGGCGCCATTGTGTGGGGCCTGGGGGTGATGTCGGCCTTCGGGGTGAGCATTGATTTGATGACGGCTCTGCTGCCGGTGATGCTGTTCGTGGTGGGCATGTCCGATACCATCCACATCATCACGCGCTACGTTACGGAGCTGGGCTACGGGGCCAGCAAGAAGGATTCTCTGCTGATTGCGCTCAAGGAATCGGGGTTTGGCTCCGGCCTTTCGGCCCTGACGACCAGCATCGGCTTTTTCACCTTGATGACCAGCACCATTCGGCCGATTTACAACTTCGGGCTGTTTACGGGCATTGCCGTGCTGCTCACGTTTGCGCTGAGCTTCACGCTGCTGCCGGCTATGCTGGTGCTCCTGCGCAAGCCCCAGCTGCGGGTGCCCCGCGAAACCGGCCGCAGCTGGGACGGCGTGCTGGGCCGCCTGTTCCGGGTGGTGCTGGCGCGGCGGCACTGGGTAGTGGCCATCAGCGCCCTGGTGCTGGGGCTGTCGGTGGCCTCGGCCTCGCGCATTCGCATCAACTCGGCCCTGCTCGACGATCTTTCCCAGAACGACCCGGTAAAGCTGGACTTCAGGTTTTTCGAGCGGCAGTTTGCGGGCGTGCGCCCCTTTGAGCTCGATTTGAAGCCTGCCCCCGGCCGCAGTATTTATGACCTAGAAGTGCTGCGCCAGACGGAGAAGATTGAGGGCTACCTGCAAAAAACCTACGGCCTGAACTTCGTGGCCTCGCCGGTTACCCTCATTAAATCGGTGCGCAAGGCCCTGAATGGCGGCTTGCTGGAAGAATACCGCCTGCCCGATTCTGAGGCCGAGCTGGAGCGCCTGACGCGCAAGGTGAAGCTGTTTCGGAAGAAGCCGGAGTTCCGGGCCCTGGCCCTGCCCGATGGTACGGAAGGCCGCCTCACCGGCCGCATGCCCGACGTGGGCAGCATCAAAGCCGATGCCCTAAATGCCGCTCTGCGCCGCTACCTCCGCGCCTCCGTGGACAGTACCGTGCTGCAAACCCGCCTCACCGGCTCGGCCAACCTCATCGACAAAAACAACGAAAACCTCACCCTGAACATGATTACGGGCATGAGCATCGATATTGTGATGGTCACGCTCATTGTGCTGCTCTTGTTCCGGAGCCTGCGCATGACCCTGGTGGTGCTGGTACCCAACCTGGTGCCCATCCTGATTGTGGCGGGCGTAATGGGCGCGGCCGGCGTGAGCATGAAGGTGAGTACCAGCATCATCTTCACCATTGCCTTTGGCATTGCCGTCGATGATACCATTCACTTTATCAGCAAGCTCAAGCTGGTGTTGCTGGATGAGCCCAGCCTGTTCCGGGCCGTGCGCAAAACTTACCTCATGGCCGGCAAGGCGGTAATTGTCACGTCGCTGATTCTGGTGGGCGGCTTCTCCACCCTGATTTTCTCCTCCTTCGACGGCACGTTCTACGTGGGTCTGCTCATCGGCCTCACGCTCCTGTTCGGGGTAGTGGCCGAGCTGACCCTGCTGCCCATCCTCATTTTGTGGTTTTACCGCCACCGGCCCAAGGAAATCCGGCAGCCGGTGCCCCTGCTGGAGGCGTAGTAGCTATATAAAAACGGCCTCTTTGCTTTCGCAGCAGGGAGGCCGTTGGTTTTGAAGTTCAAGGCAGATTACAGCTTAACCAGGGTCAGGCCCAGTGGGGCTAGTAGCGGACCAGCATCATACATATTGATATAGATGAGCATGGGCTTGGCGCTGCCCTTCCACGTCACTTCGTACACATCCAGCACGCCCCAGCCCATGAAGCCGTTCGGGCTTTCAAATTCGCAGCAGTGTCCACGGCGGCGGTAGCTGATTTGCTCTCCGTTCGGGCCACGCAGCGCATTCAAATAACGCTGCTCATTTAGTACTTTCTCTGACTCATCCTTTGATATCCCAGCGACGCACACCGGCTTTTTCTGGGTTACTCCATAGTCCCGGTCAGTACTAATGGTTACTACGTCTGCGGGCCGCTCTCTTTGCTGGGCGGCATCATAGTAGCTTTGTGGCGCGTTGTTCGACCCATCAATTCTGGGATTAGCATCCGTACCAAATGGAGCTTTAGCGGTCTTACAAGCCGGGGTAACCAACACAGCGGATAGACTTACTAGATAAATTATACGTTTCATAGGCTCGATTTACGCATAATTTTCTTTCCCTCCACTCCTGCTCTCGTTTCACTTTGATTGGTTCCTTCCTCACACGCCGCTTCAATTTCCTGGTTCTATCAGCCAGCTTGACGCTGGGCTCTGCCCTCGCCCAAACGCCTACCCCCGCCCCCGCGGCCAACGACCCGCTGCCCCGCCTGATTCAGGAGCGCCAGCAGATGGTGCAGCAGTACGAGGATGCCAATGCCCAGCGCAACAGCCTTTTCGGCAACAAGCCCAGCAAGAAGGACCTGCAGGAAGTAGTAGATGCTCTGAAGGGCATTATCCGCAAAGACACCGAGATTGTACGGGCTGTGCAAGCCGCTACCCTCCGCAAAACCGCCGCGGTAGTAGCCGAAAATCAGCAGGCCAAGCAGCAAATCACCGTCGCCCAGACCGACCAAAGCAGCACCCGCCAGCGCTTCTACGACCTGGAAAACCAGATCAGCAACCTGCAGCTGCGCGACAAGCAGCGGGAGAAGAAGCTGCAGGAGCTGCAGGCCACCGCCGATGAGGCTTCCCAGGCCCGCACCAGCCGGGAGCTGCTGGCGGCCGGTCTGGCCGTGCTCTGCGCCGGCCTGCTCTGGTACATCATGCGGCTGCGCGGCCGCCTGGCTACCCCCGCCCGTCGGCGCAAGTAGGCCGAGGGTTTGGGCTGCTGCCGGGGGTAGGGAAGCTACCGCAAAAGGCCTCGCCGTTGCAGCCGCGAGGCCTTGCCCGTAGAGAACTAGTCACTCACTACCCCGCGCTCTACGGGACCGTGGCGTTGTTTTCAGCAAACCATTTTTCAGGGGCAAGTAGGGCCTGCTTCGCTGACCTGTAAAGGAACAACACCCCCTTGTTGTAACTTTGTTTTAGCAGCCACTTCCCACTGCGCTAAGGCAAGCCATTATGCCTTCCGCTGACGTTTCAGACGTTTTAGCTAGTGCCGACTAAAGCCAGCGCAAGCAGGAAGGGCGTGTTTTTCGTAGTTGATTGTGACCTTGATTCCTACCCGATGCTCCTGCTGGCCGCCCAGTACCTGACCTATGCCGAAGCCGTAACGCTGTATCAGCAGCTACAGGCGGTTGGGGTTGATGCCCTGGTGAAAAGCTGCGGTCCGCCCACGTTTCCGTTTGGGGAAGGCATGTATTACCAGCTGCTGATTGAGGAGACTGACACCACTTCGGCGCAGGCTGTACTGGAAGCCTTTGAGCAACAGCGTACTACCCCAACAATACTGCACTGTCCCCGGTGCGGCGCCCCGGAGCCCGCGCCCGTTTCGCGGCCGGCGTGGTGGAAACGGCTGTTTTACGCCGGCACTACCCTGCATAAATGCCCGGGCTGCGGTAAGGAATTTCCCCGCTGAACTCCTACTTTGCCGGGGTATCCGGCCTGCCTTGGGGCGGGCGTAATCCTTGCCTAACATTGACCTCCTGGACCGAAGAACAGGCCCGCGCCCTCATCACCGACTCCGGCACGCTCAAGCGCGGGCTGGAGCTGGCGGCGCCCGCCAAGTGGAGCAACCTGGGCCGCACCGATACCGCCGCCTGGGGCGAGTGCAAGGGCAGCGGCAGCAAGCCCTACCAAACCGGCCTCGACCTGACGGAGCCCGCCTTCAAGTGCTCCTGCCCCAGCCGGGTGTTCCCGTGCAAGCACGGTGCCGGACTGCTCCTGCTGCTGGCCCGCCAGCCCCAGCTGCTGAATGGTACTACCCCACCCGATTGGCTGCAGGAGTGGCTGGACAAACGCCAGCAGACAGCCGGCAAGAAAGCCGCCAAAGAAGTGGAAGCTGCAGCCTTCACTGCTGATGGGACGGACGCTGCTCCGGCCACTACCCCCACTGACAACGAGCTGGCCCGGCAGAAGCGTGAGGCTCAGCGCCTGAGCCGCATGCAGCGCGGCGCCGGGGAGCTGGCCGTCTGGCTCCTGGACCTGGTGCGGGCCGGACTGGCCGCTACCGATAATCAACCCCTGAGCTTCTGGGAAAACCAGGCCGCCCGGCTGGTCGATAATCAGCTCCCTGGCCTGGCCAGCGTGGTGCGGGAGCTGCCCACTCTACGCCACCAGGGCGCCGACTGGCCCGAACGGATGCTCTCCCGCCTGGGCGAGCTGTACCTGCTGGCCCAGGCTTTCCAGCGCCTGCCCGAGCTGCCGGAAGCCGCCCGCCAGGAACTGCTGCAACTGGTGGGGGTGAATCTGAAAAAAGAAGATATTCTGGCCACGGAGCCGGCGGTGGCCGATGAATGGCGGGTGCTGTCGGTGGCCGTCACGGAGGAAGACCGCCTGACCGTGCGCCGCTGCTGGCTGCAGGGTCAGCAAACCGGCCGCTACGCGCTGGTGGTGGAGTTTTCCTTCGGGGGACAGGCCTTTGCTACTGCCTTAGTGCCCGACGGCCACTACACCGGCACCCTCACCTTTTACCCCGGTCTGCTTTCCCTGCGTGCCGTACCGGGCACCCTCACGTTTGCCGGCCTCACTTCCGCCGACGCCTCTCCGCCCTACCCCACTACCCTGCCCGAACTGCTGGATGCCTACGCCACTGCTGTGGCCCGCCAGCCCTGGCTGCGCGAGTGGCCCGTGCTTCTGACCGGCGGCAGCCCGGCTTTCACTCCGGATGGCCGCTGGGTTCTACGGTTCACGCCTGAACTAGCCCCGGCCTCCGCTTCGGCTGAGCCCAACACCACGGCTATGCAGCAGGTGCCTCTGCTTTGCGACGACCTGTTTGGGTGGGAGCTGCAGGCCGTTGGTGGGGGCGTGCCACTCACTATATTCGGAGAGTGGACCGGCCGGGGACTGCGCCCCCTGGTAGGCTGGGGCGCGGCGGTTGAAACTTCATCTGCTCTCTGATGCCTGACTCCCAAGCTTCTACCCCCGACCTGGCGGCCAACCCCCTCCGCCCCGGCGCCGACTGGCAGCAGCTGGTGCGCGTGGCCCTGCTGGGCACCCGCCAAAGCCCCGACGCCCTGCCAACGGTTCCCGACCTGACTTCTAACCCGGAAACCGACGAGGCACCCCGCGAGAAGCACCTACTGCAAGCGGCCGGGGCGCTGTCGTTGATCCGCAAGGCCGGCTACTTACCTGCTCCTGGCACCGGGCCGACCGTACCCCCCGCGCCTGCCGAAACGCAAGCTACACTCGGCCCCAATGGAGCCCAGGCCCTGAACGTGCTGCTGGAAGGCCAGTATACTGACCTGCTACCCGATTTCCTGACGAACCTGGCCGAGCACCAGCGGCGGGTGCCGCATCCGCAGTTGGTGTATTTGCTGGAACACGCCCGCACCCGCCCGGCCCTGCACCCTGCCACGGCGGCCGTGCTGGGCCAGCGCGGGGAGTGGCTGGCAGCCCAAAACCCCGACTGGACGCCCATCCTGGCGGCCTCCACTCACCCACAGTCCGAGGTGGTGTGGGAAACCGGCACCCTGCCTCAGCGCGTCGGCTACCTGATTTCCCTGCGCCGGCAACGGCCCGAGCAGGCCCGCGAGCTGCTGGCCGCCACCCTACCTCAGGAACCCGCCAAAACCCAGGCAGCCCTGCTGGCCACTCTGCGCGAAAATGCCTCAGCCGCGGATGTGGAGCTACTAAGCCAATACCTAGGCTCCAAAAGCAAGGAGGTGCGCCAAACCGTGCTGCCCCAGCTGGCCTGCCTCCCCGGTAACCCGCTGCCCGAGCGCCTGTGGCAGCGTGCCGAGCCTTTGGTGCAGCTAAAAAAAGGCCTGCTGAGCAAGAAACTGCTGGTGGAGCTGCCCGCCGCCGACTGGGACAAAACCTGGCTGCTAGACGGCATTGAGCAGCGCGACGCCCGCTTTCAGGGGGAAAAAGCCGCCCTACTAGGCCAGCTGCTCGCCCTGATTCCGCCCCAACGCTGGGCCACGCACTGGGACCTCTCCGCCCCTAAAATTCTGGAGCTGGCGGCCGGCACCGAGTGGGCCACGCTGCTGCTCACCGCTTGGGCCGAGGCGACCCTGCTGCACCAGGATATTGAGTGGGCCACTTCCCTGCTGCACTGGCGGCAGCCGCGTAAAAACCCGGTTCCGCTGCCACTGGAAGGGATAGCCCGCCTGCTCACGCCTCAGCAGATGGCCGAACTGGTGCTGCCGCAGCTCAGCGCTACCTCCTACTTCGGTCCCGATGCCCACTGGCTACCCCTGCTCATGCTAGTGCCAGGCCCTTGGCCCGAGCGCCTCACTGGCCGCGTCGTGGAACTACTGCGCGAGGCCCTGAGCCATCCGGAGCGGCTCTACCGCATTCAGTACGCCACCAGTCAGCTGCTGGAGCACATGGCCCGCGTGGTGCCCGCCGCCCAGTACGACCTCTGCGCCCAGCCCCTGCAGCCCCTGCTCCAGGATGTGCCTTACCTGCACAACAGCCTGGCCCGCCTGCTCAACACCCTGCACTTCCGCCAGCAGCTTGATGCCGCACTGAACGAGCCGCCCGGCCCAGGCTAGCTCACTGATAAATGAATGAGTACTGCAGGCTAGAGTTAGCAACTAGCTCCCCTCCTCAGATGATTCCGCGCATCAAGCGGCGAGGGGTCGGGGGTGGTTGAAACCCCAGAACGATGTAAATGCCCGTCATGCTGAGCGAAGTCGAAGCATCTCTCCCTCTGGCTAACTCAATCGTGAGGACGAAGCGGTTGAGATGCTTCGCGAGGCTCCGCATGACGGTCAGAGTAAATTTCTAGTTCTAATATCGTTCCTACCTCATCAACCACCCCCAACCCCTCCTCATCTGAGGAGGGGAGCTAAAAACTAGCTTTAGTCCGCAACTTGAATCACTACTAGGCCGGTTGAAAGCCGTCTAACGTCATCTTCCCTACCCCACTTTTGCTTCCAAACCCTTCGCATATATGGCTTTAAATCCTTCCTCCGATATCCTGCGGCCCCACGCCGAGGTGCAATACGCCGAAGAACTCGCCGCCCTCAAAGCCCTCGACGACCGGCCCAAGCCTGTCAACTGGCAGCTCTCGCCCTGGGCCGTGGTAACCTACCTGCTGGGCGGCACCCTGGATAATGGCTTCGTGATTGAGCCCAAGTACATCGGGCAGCGGCGATTGATGGAAATTGCCGTGGCTACCCTGGCCACCGACCGCGCCCTGCTGCTGCTGGGCGTACCGGGCACGGCCAAGAGCTGGGTTTCGGAGCACCTGACGGCGGCCATCAGCGGGCACTCCAACCTGCTGATTCAGGGTACGGCGGGCACCTCCGAAGATGCTATCCGCTACTCCTGGAACTACGCCCGCCTCATTGCCGAAGGTCCTTCGCCGGCTGCCCTGGTGCCCTCGCCCCTGCTCAAAGGCATGCAGGAGGGCAGCATGGTGCGCCTGGAAGAACTCACCCGCATCCCCTCCGACGTGCAGGACACGCTCATTACCGTCCTCTCCGAAAAGGTGCTGCCCGTGCCGGAGTTGGCCACTGAGGTGCAGGCTGCCCGCGGCTTCAACGTAATAGCTACCGCCAACGACCGGGACAAGGGCGTGAACGAGCTGAGCAGTGCCCTGCGCCGCCGCTTCAACACCGTGGTGCTCCCCCTGCCCACATCCATTGCCGAGGAAGTGCAGATTGTGCACTCGCGGGTGGAGAAAACCGGCCGGGCCCTGCAACTGCCCGAAACCACGGCGGCCCTAGAGCAAATCAGCCGCCTCGTGACCATCTTCCGGGAGCTGCGTTCGGGCGTGACGGAAAACGGCAAAACCAAGCTCAAGAGCCCCAGCGGTACCCTCAGCACCGGCGAGGCCATTTCTGTGCTCAACAGTGGCCTGGCCCTGGCCGCCTACTTCGGCGACGGCACCCTGCAAGCCGCCGACCTCGCCGCTGGCCTCACCGGCGCCGTCATCAAAGACCCCGTGCAGGACCGCGTAGTATGGCTGGAGTACCTAGAAACCGTCGTAAAAGAGCGCGACGGATGGAAGGACTTATACCGCGCCTGCCGGGAGGTGGTGGAGTAGATTTGCTATTATTTTTTCAATCTATATGTTCCGCAATGCCACAATTAGAAGAGCTTTCAGTCATTAAAATTGATACACTAATAGCAATTATTGCAGCGGCGGCGGCTGTTATTGCACTCCTTATTTCACTAAGAAGCAACTATCTAGCAAAGAAATCCTTTCAACTATCCAAAATTGAATTAGATAGCAAAAAGTCTAATTTCAAACTATATTTAATAAATGCTTTAAGGTTCAAAAGCAAAGAAAACCAAGAAAGCAGAATACTAATGTTTAATATCAGCATAAGCAATTTATCAGAATCAAAAAACTCCTTTAAAGCTTTATTGAAAATAGAATATATCCGAGATGACGATTCATTTGCCAAAACATTGATAGAACATGACCACAATCTTCATTCACTGATACCAAACAACAATTTTTCTTTTTTTCTTAATGATATAAATGTTTCTGAAAAAGAAACCGAATCCAAATGGCTTTTATTTAAAGAACCAAAACACTTTCTGAATTACAGAATAGAAAGATACTTACTTGAGGTAAGTGACATTAATGGAGAGCAAAAACAATTAGAATCAACTTTAATAAAGACCTTTCAACTAAATGATTAATCTAGACAGAATTCAACGAATAAACTGGCCTGTATATGAGGTAGTTTCAGACGGTGCCATTGCACATCCAGATATAGCTGAAGGGAGGGTTATTCCAGCAGTTGTTATTGACACAAAAGGGAACCAAGATGTACAGGAGCTTATATCAACTCATGATGATTCTCCTCCCGGAGATGCAACATATACATGGTCTACAAAACCATTTAACAAGAGTATCATATTTTTAACCATAAAATTCGATAAGCCATTACAGATACAATTCTCCATTACATTCAACATTCCCAAGCAGAGCATTATCATTGACGGAATTATAAAATCAAGAGGCTTTTACTTATTATCAGGTAATTCTCGCAGCAAAGTATCAGACTTAAGCATAAAGAGAATCGTGTGCGAGGTACCCAATACAGGTTTTGATCAAATATGGGAAAATATTTATATTAAATCAATAATTAAAAAATATCAAAAAAATGGCCTATCAAAAAAGTCTGCAATAGAGGCAACGAACAAACATTTAAAAAGTTCACGTCAGTTATGGAGCATAAGAAACAATAGTCATACCTGATATACATTTCTACCTCATCTTTTGCTAATGCTCTGAAAAAAGCTAAGGTTTCTATTTAATACTATGACCTTTCCCGAACTACTCACCCGCCTCGACACCCTGCTTCAACAGCACCGGCCGGAGTACTACGCTACCTTAGGCCCACCAACTACAGGGGCGGAGCTGGCCGCGTTTGAGGCGGAGTTTGACCTAGTGTTGCCGACGGAACTGCGGCAGTGGTTTAGCTGGCACAACGGGCAGGAAGGCTACGACAGCTTCTTCCAGAACAACTGTCTCCAGTCGCTGGACAGCGCGGCCGAAAGCATGCGCATCAACAACGAGCTGCTGGCTGATGGCGACTTTGTGACGAACTGGTGGCACCCAGCCTGGGTGCCCTTCCTGGAAAACGGCGGAGGCGACCATGTCTGCGTGGATTTGCACGGCACCTTCACCGGCCAGGCCGGGCAGATACTGGAGCACTGGCACGACTGGGAAGCCCGCACCGTGCTGTATCCAAACCTGACCGCCTGGCTGGCCGCCGTAGTACAGGCCTACGAGCAAGCCAGCGCCGAGTCAGCGTTGCTGACCAATGAGCAGCTAGAGGAGCTGGAACCAGAGCATCCGGAGGGGTTTCCGCAGGAGTTTGAGGCGGGGTAGGCCGCTCCCGTGGGCAACGACGCGCCAAGCGCGGCCTACCCTCATTCCACTTGCCTGACTGAAAACCGGTAGCCCGGCCAACTCTTTCCCTACCTCATGAGTTCATCTGACTCCATCCGCCGCATAGAAACCTGGCTCTCAGCCCACGCCCCCCGGATTCTGACCGAGTCGCTGAACCCGGGTGCAACTGAAAGTGAATTGAGTGGCCTAGAGGCTGCCGTTGGCAAGCCCCTTCCTGAGGACTACAAGGCCCTGTACCGCTGGCGGAACGGGCTGGATGAAGACGCAGATAACTTCGGCAGCCTGTTCTACAGCCTGAGCTTTATCCCCCTGGCGGGGGTAGCAACTGCGTTTCAGAGTCGCGCTCAAGACCCAGAACTATGTCCGCCGGTGTATGCGCAGGCCTCGGTAAAAGCCGATAACGTGTTGAATCCTTACTGGCTTCAACTAGGCTTCGACGGCTCCCATACCTGGCTGTGCGTGGACCTTGACCCTACCCCGGCAGGCCGCTACGGGCAGATTATTTTTGTGGATGAGGAAAACGAATCCGTTTTTCAGGTGGCTGAATCTGTTGAGGCCCTGCTCGCCCAATTTGCTGAAGATCTAGAGCAAGGGCGCTACATTCTAGACCCCGACGCCCTGGCAGACGGCAACGAGTTTCTGGCTGCGGCGGAAAGCATTGACGTGGTAAACTGGCACCACGCGCCGCGGTGGCAAGGTGTGCTACCAGCCTCGGCTTATAACTAACCTATCTATGCTAACGCATCCATTCTGGGGAACGGTGGAGGAAAGCTGGGCCGGCATGGCACCGCAAAAGAAGTTTATACTGCCTGGCTTTGAACAACCCATAGAGGTATTCTTAGGCGAGGAGCTGTTTGAGGAAGACGAGGAATACGACCTTTCCCCGGCGCAGCTCGACGAGTACGCAGCTACGTTTCAGGCCTTCGTAGCGGATGCGCCGCGCCTGCTCCCCGACCTGCAGCAGCAGACCTTTGCGCGCTACCAGGAGCTGTATGCTTCGCACTACGAGGACCCAGCCCAGTCGGGGGCTCCGGCGCTGCATCTGCGCACGCCCGAAGAGCATTTTGCTTATTTGCAGGACGTGGCCTACCTCCGCATCACGGAAGGGCAAACGCTCCGCTTGTCCATTCGCTACGGCCTTGATACGGAACACGGGCTGGAAATCAAGTTTGAAGCAAACGAGCTGACCGAAATGGGCGGCATTGCCGAAACCTGAGTCTTCTCTACTGTCCTCCTACCCCCTTATGCCTTCCGAACTTCGCCTCTTCGGCATCCGCCACCACGGTCCCGGCAGCACTGCTTCCCTGCTCAAAGCTCTGGACGACTACCAGCCTGACATAGTACTGCTGGAGTGCCCCGCCGACGGGGAAAAGGCCCTGGCGCTGGCTTCTAACCCGGAGCTGAAGCCGCCGGTAGCCCTACTCATCTACAACCCCAAGCAGCACGCCCAGGCCACGTTTCTGCCTTTCGCCTATTTCTCGCCGGAGTGGCAGGCAGCGCAGTGGTGCCAGCAGCACGGCGCCCACCTGCGCTGCTTTGATCTGCCGATGACGCTACGCTTCGCCCTCCCGGATGCCGTAGAGCACGAGCCGCTGCCCCCTGCTGAAGTAGCCGCTGAAACAACTCTTTTTCCTACCCCAGATGCCGCGCCAACGGAAGCGGAAGCTCCTGCTACAAACCCTGAAGCAACCGAAACTCCGGCCCCCGAAGAAGCTCCCCTGCACCTCGACCCTATTGCCCACCTCGCCCGCCTCGATGGCTACACCGACGGGGAGCGGTGGTGGGAAGCCCGTATCGAGCACAGCGCCGGCCACGCCGATACGTTTGAGGTAGTACTGCAGATGATGACGGCCCTGCGCGAGGAGTTGGCCCAACCCGAATCGGAGGAAACATTGCTGCGGGAAGCCTATATGCGCGAAACCCTGCGCGCTACCCTCAAGCAGGGCTACCAGCGGGTGGCGGTGGTGTGCGGGGCCTGGCACGCGCCGGTGCTACGGGCCGAAGAGCTGCCTACCTACGCCAAAGACGACAAAGCCCGCCTCAAAGGCCTGAAGAAAGCGCCCACCGAAGCTACCTGGGTACCCTGGACCTACGAGCGCCTGGCCCGGCAGTCGGGCTACGGGGCGGGGGTGTTGTCGCCGGCCTGGTACGAGCTGTTGTTTCAGGAGCCCCACGAGCGGGTGGTCACGCACTGGATGGTGCGGGCCGCCCACTTGCTACGGGCCCAGCAGATTGATGCTTCCTCGGCCCACGCCATTGAGGGCGTGCGCCTGGCCGAAGCCCTGGCTGCCGTGCGCGGACTGGCCCTACCCGGCATTGAGGAGCTGGAAGAAGCTGCCGTGAGCATTTTTGGAGGGGGCTACGCTGAGGCCTTAGACCTAGTACATCAGCAGCTGGTAATTGGCGAAGCCCTGGGCGAAGTACCCGCGGAGCTGCCTGCCTCGCCCCTGCAGCAGGACCTGGCTCTGCAGCAAAAAGCCCTCCGCCTCAAGCCAGAAGCCACCTACAAAACGCTGACCCTCGATCTGCGCAAAGACCTTGACCTGAGCCGCAGCCACCTGCTCCACCGCCTGCAGCTGCTGAAAATCCGGTGGGGCGAGCCGCAGCGGGTACAGGGCAAAAGCGGCACGTTCCATGAGGTATGGGAGCTGCAGTGGCGCCCCGAAATGGTGCTGAGCGTGCTGGAAGCCGGCCGTTGGGGTAACACCATCCTGAGCGCCGCCAGCGGTGCAGCCCACCACCGCGCCCACCAAGCCACCGACCTGGGCCAGATCAGTCAGTTACTGGAAGAGGCCCTGCACGCTGACCTAGCGCCCGCCCTGCCCGGCCTGGTCGCCCGCCTGGAAACCCTGAGCGCCGGCACCCGCGACGTGGCCCACCTGCTCACGGCCCTGCCCCCACTGGTAAACGTACTGCGCTACGGCAACGTGCGCCGCACCGAAAGCGCCCAGGTAGGCCAGGTAGTCCACCACCTGGTGCCGCGCCTGTGCATCTCCCTGCCCCTAGCCTGCACCGGCCTCGACCGGAATGCCGCCAGTCAGTTGCTGGAACGCATAGAGGCAGCCCACCAAGCCATCCGGCTCCTACCCGAAGAGGATCAGCAAGCCCATTGGTACGCCGCCCTGCACCTCATTGCGCGCCAGCCGGCCAGCAGTGGCCTACTGGCCGGTGTGGCTACCCGCCTGCTTTTCGACATCCAGCAACTCGGCCCCGAAGACACAGCGACCCTGTTAGGCCTGGCCCTGGCCCCGGCCCAATCTACCGACTATGCCACTGCTTGGGTTGAAGGCTTTCTGCGGGGTAGCGGGCTGCTGCTCATCCATAACCGCGCCCTCTTCGACCTGCTCGATGGGTGGCTGTCGGGGCTGGAGGAAACCGTTTTCCAGGAAATTGTGCCCTTGCTGCGGCGCTCCTTCGCCGATTTCAGCCAGCCAGAGCGCCAGCAGGTGCTGGCGCTGGCCAACGGCGGCCCCACCGCTACGGCGGCCCCGGAAGCGGAGTTTGACCTGGAGCGTGGGCTACGGGTGCTACCCGTGCTACGGGAGTTGCTGGGGGTGTAACCTCACCCCCCAGCCCCCCTCTCCTCAGGGAGAGGGGAGCCTGATGTTACAACGGCTACTGCCTTAGCCTAACGAAATCGACCAAATAAGAATCGTTAGGCTCCCCCTCTCCCTGAGGAGAGGGGGCGGGGGGTGAGGTTCCTACAACACCAGCTTTTCGGCCCGAAATACATCATCGGCAGCTTGCAGCAGCTTGGCACGCAGTTTAGAGTTGTAGTTCGGGTGGGCAGCCAGGAAGTCGCGGACGGTACGGGCGGCGGTGGGCGTTTGGTAGGAACCCAGTGTCGCCTGCAGCCAGGAGGCCGGAAAGAAAATGTCGCCGGTTTGCTGAATTTCTTCGAGTAAAGCCAGACTTTGGGGCAGGTACTTCTCGGAGGTTGCGGCTCGCAGCGGGTGGTGCAGGTAGGCCAGCGCCGAGGTGACCCAAGCTTCCTTTTCCCGGTTTTTCTCCTCACTGAGCGAGGCAAAGAAGGCGTCGCGGGTCTGCACGTCGGGCGAGAGGGCCGGCATCAGGAACTCCATGCGTTTTTTGCGGTCGGGATTCTGGATGCGGGTGAGTTGATGTGGCAGAATGGGAGTAGCAGCGGGGTAATCGCGCACGGCCAGGGCGAGGGCCAGGGCGGTGTAGTCGTCTTCAGTGAGCTTAAGGCCCGCGGGGGCCTGCTGCTGGTCCCAGATCTGGTAGAGGCGCGTTTGCGCGTCCTTGGTCAGGGCCACCGACTGATAGGCTTTGAACAGCAGCTTCTTGGAGTTGGCGGCCGGATTTTGCTGCATGGCTTGCCACAGTTCTTTCTCCAAAGTCGGGGCCAAAGCCAGGCGCTCCGCGGGCTTTAGCAATTTCCAATATATATCAGTCAGCTGGCCCGTTAGCAGCTTGATGTTCAATTCCTCCTTCTCCTGGGGCAGCGTCCGGCGGTACACCTCCAGCAACTGGCGCGGCGAGAGGCTGCGGCCCACAAGCATATTCTCGTAGAGGTTTACGTAGGCGGCAGCCCGCGCCACGGGGTTCTGCAACTTGCCCAGGTTGCTAGTGAGCTGTTTGTCAATTGGAAAAACCCCGTAGCCCAGGCCACTAGAGTTGAACAACATAAAAGCAGGGGCGGCTTTGCCTTCCGCCGGGGGTAGCACCACCTGGCGCTGGTTCATGTTCACGGCCACCTCCTTGGTGCGGCCATCGGGGTACACCAGCAGCACCTCAAACAACTGCGGCCACAGCCGGTCCGATTTGTCCTCGGCTTGCTGGGTGATGACCACCTCGGTGCTACCGTCCTTGGTTTGCAGCTGATAGTCGAAGATGGGGCGGCCGGGCTGGTTTACCCACACCTGGTTCCAAGCCTGTAGGTCGGCGGGGGTGCGCTCGTCGAGGATCTGGATGAGGTCGGGCCAGGTGGCGTTGCCGAAGCTGTACTTCCGCAGGTACTCCTGCAGGCCCTGCCGGAAAGGCTCCTCACCCATCAGCCGCTCCAGTTGGCGCATCATAATGGGCGCCTTGTGGTAGATGATGTTGCCGTAGAGCGAGCCGGCATCTTTCAGGTTTTCCAGGTCCTGGCGGATGGGGTTGGCCCCGGTGGTGCGGTCCACGCCGTAGGCGGCGGGGTAGTGGTCGATGACGAATTTGAGGTCGTAGTTGGAATTGGCTACAGCTACCTGGGTGATTTTATCGGCCATGAAGTTGGCAAACACCTCCTTCATCCACACGTCGTTAAACCACTGCATGGTCACTAAATCCCCGAACCACATGTGCGCGGTTTCGTGGGCAATGAGGTTGGAACGGGCTATTTTCTGGTCTTGGGTGGTGCCTTCGTCCAGAAACAAGGTGCTGGCTTTGTAGTCGATGGCGCCCACGTGCTCCATGCCCCCGTACTGGAAGTCGGGCAGGGCCACGAAATCGAACTTGCGGAACGGATACGGAATAACGGTGTACTGCTCCAGAAACTGCAGCGCGTCGGCATGAATCTGAAAGATGGGGTCCAGGCTTAGCCGCACCTTGTCCTGGTCGGTTTCCCGGTGCAGAAACTGCATCTCCCTACCCCCCATCGTGCGCGCAACCCGCTCAAACTTACCCGCCGCAAACGAGAACAGGTAGGTACTGATGGTGTCGGAAGGTGCAAAGCGCAGGGTTTTGCTCGTGGCCGTGGCGGTAGAGCCCAGCAGGGGGCCGTTGGCCAGGGCCTGCCACTCGGGCGACATCGTGAGCGTGAGCTGAAAGGACGCTTTCAGATTAGGCTGGTCGAAGACCGGAAACACGGTGCGGGCGCGGTCGGGCACCAGCAGGGTATACAGGAAGTCCTCGTTGCGGTTGAGGCTCTGGTTGCCGGCCGTAAACTCAATCTTCACCTCATTGGGGCCGGTTTGCAGGCTAGCGGAGGGTAGCACCAGGTGCTCCTGCCGGAAGTCAATTGCCGTGGGTTTACCATTCACCGTCAGGCTTTTTAGGTGGTCGGGTTGCTCCTTGAAATCGAGCTGCACGGGCTGGCTGGCCTCCGTGAGGTGAAAGCGGACAGTTTCGGTGGCGGCAACGGGCTGCTCCTTGCGCGACGGCACGAACAGATGCAGGTCGTAGCCCAGGCGGGAAAGGCGGCGGGCGCGGTCATGGGCCAGCTCCTGACTGACGCCGGGCACCACGGCTACCGCAGTTGCGGCGGGGGTAGCAGAATTGGAAACCACGAGTTTTTTAGAGCAGGCTACCAGGCCCAGGGCCAACAGAAACATGCTGCGGCGCGCGCCAGTACTATATTGAAGCTTCATTCAGAGAGAAATTCCATCAGGTCGAACACCCAAGGTAACGCAAACCCTCCGATGGACCAGCTCCTACCCTCACCCTTCGGCCCCACGCCGGTTCAGCTCTACCCCCTCGGCGACGCGGCCGTGGTGCTGCAATTCGGCGAGGGTATCAGCGAGGCTACGCACCGCACCATCCAGGCCGTGGCGGCCTGCCTCGACGCGCACCCGTTTCCGGGGTTTCTCGAATACGTGCCGGCCTTCACTACCCTCACCGTGTACTACAACCCGTGGGTGGCGAGCCAGGCCGGCCAGCAAGACCCTTACCACTGCGTTTCAGAGTCGCTCCGGCAGCTGCTGCAACAGGTGCCCGAACTGCCGGCTCCTGATGCGGTGCCGGTGGTAGAAATTCCGGTGTGTTACGGCGGCGCCTTTGGGCCTGATCTGGACCTGCTAAGCCGCTACACTGGCCTTGCGGCGGAGGAAGTTATTCGCCTGCATACTGAACCCGAGTACTTGGTGTACATGATTGGGTTTGCGCCGGGCTTTCCCTACCTGGGTGGGATGAATGAACGGCTCACTGCCCCGCGCAAAACCCAGCCCCGGCCGTTGGTTCCGGCAGGCTCCGTGGGTATTGCCGGCCGCCAGACGGGCATCTACTCCCTACCCACGCCGGGCGGCTGGCAGCTGATTGGGCGTACGCCGCGCCGCCTGTTCACGCCCGAGGCCGCGTCGCCGAGCTTGCTGCGGGCGGGCCAGCGGCTGCGGTTCGTGCCCATTTCCGAAGCTGAATACCAACACCTGCAGGAACATGAGTTGTAGCGTTCTTCGGCCGGGTTTGCTCACTACCATTCAGGATGGCGGCCGCCGGGGCTACCGGCAGGCGGGCGTGATTGTCAGCGGCCCCATGGACGCCCTGGCCCTGCGCGTAGCCAACCTGCTGGTAGGAAATTCGCCCGAAGTGGCCGGCCTGGAAATTACCTTGCTGGGGCCTACCCTTCGGTTTGAAGCCGACCACCTGCTGGCCCTGACCGGCGCCGATTTATCCGCTACTCTCGACGGCGAGTCCCTACCCCTCAACCGGCCCGTAGCCGTGCGGCGCGGCAGTGAGTTGGCCTTCGGGCCGGCCCGCACGGGCTGCCGGGCCTACCTGGCTTTTTCCGGGGGACTGGCGGTGCCAGCGGTGCTGGGCAGCCAATCGACTTACCTGCGAGCTGGCATCGGCGGCCTGGAAGGGCGGGCCCTGCGGGCCGGTGACGTACTGCCCGCCCCCGGCCCGACGCCCGCCGGGCAGCGCCTGCATCAGCTGCTGCTCAGGCCACAATCCGGCCCGCGCTGGGTGGCCACATCCTGGTTTCCTGAGCCCGCGCTGACGCCCTTGCCGACAGCAGAGCCGGTTATTCGGGTCCTGCGAGGGCCGGAGTACGACCTGTTCACGGTGGTCAGCCAGCGGGCTTTCTGGGAGGAAGAGTTTACCGTGACGCCGCAATCGGACCGCATGGGCTACCGGCTGGCCGAGCCGGAACTGCAGCGCCGCGCCGAGCAGGAAATTCTCTCCTCAGCCGTTACATTCGGCACCGTGCAGGTACCCGCTTCCGGCGCGCCCATCGTCTTGCTGGCCGACCATCAGACCACCGGCGGCTACCCCCGCATCGGGCAGGTCATCACCGCCGACTTTTCCCGCCTTGCTCAGGTGCCGCCGGGGGGTAGGCTGCGCTTTCAGGAGGTCAGCCTCGCGGAAGCGCACTACTGGTACCTGCACCAGGAAAAAACCCTTCAGCAACTCCAACGGGGCCTCGCCCTTTTCCACTATCGATGAACCAACCCTACGCCGTCGACCTGAACTGTGACATGGGGGAAAGCTTCGGCGCCTACCCCCTGGGCCACGACGAAGCCATTCTACCTTTCGTAACTTCTGCCAACATTGCCTGCGGTTACCACGCCGGCGACCCGGCCGTGATGAAGCGCACCGTGCGCCTGGCCCTGCAACACGGGGTAGCCATTGGGGCCCACCCCGGCCTGCCCGACCTGGTAGGCTTCGGTCGGCGCGAAATGGCCATTTCGCCCGAAGAAGCCTACGACATGACGGTGTACCAGCTCGGCGCACTGGCGGCTTTCGTGCGGGCTGAGGGCGGCATAGTGCACCACGTAAAACCCCACGGCGCCCTCTACAACATGGCCGCCGTAAACCTCGCTCTGGCTGAGGCCCTGGCGGAAGCCGTGTACCGCGTGCACCCCGAAGCCTGCCTCTACGGGCTGGCTGGCAGCGCCCTCATCAGTGCCGGTCAAAAGCTGGGCCTGGCTACCGCCCACGAGGTGTTTGCCGACCGTACCTACCAGCCCAATGGCACGCTCACGCCCCGCCGCCAGCCCGACGCCCTAATTACGGACGCCGATAAGGCCATCAGCCAAGTGGTCCGCATGGTAAAGGACGGGCGAGTGCGCGCTCAATCTGGGGAGGATGTGGCCATTCAGGCCGACACCGTGTGTTTGCACGGCGACGGTGCTCACGCCCTGGCGTTTGCCCAACAGATTCGGGCGCGGCTAAAGCAGGAAGGCATTGCCGTGCGCACCCATCAGCCGGTTTCCGCGTGAGGCCGGCCCGCAACTGGGGCGTGCTGCTGGGCGCCGCCTTTCTGATGGCTACCTCGGCCGTAGGGCCGGGCTTTCTGACCCAAACCACTGTTTTTACCCAGTCATTGGGCGCCAGCTTCGGCTTCGTTATCCTGACCTCTATTCTGATTGATATTGGCGTGCAGCTCAACATCTGGCGGGTTATTGCCGTGTCGGAGCTGCGCGCCCCGGATATTGCTAACCGCGTGCTACCGGGGCTGGGCGGCTTTATTTCCCTGCTGATTGTGCTGGGCGGATTGGCCTTCAACATTGGGAACGTGGGCGGGGCGGGCCTAGGGCTGGAGGTGCTTACGGGCCTGCCGGTGACGTGGTGCGCGGTGCTAGCGGCGGGCCTAGCTATTGCTGTTTTTCTGGTGCGCGAGGCCGGCCCGCTCATGGATCGGTTTGCCCAGCTCATGGGGCTAGTCATGATTCTGGCCATTATCTACGTGGCCGTGGTTACCCAACCGCCGGTAGCCGAAGCCGCTCTGCGCACCGTTGTTCCCGCTGCTATCGACTACCGGGCCATTATTACCCTAGTGGGCGGCACGGTGGGCGGCTACATCACCTTTTCCGGCGGGCACCGCCTGCTGGATGCCGGCATAAAAGGCCCGGCGGCCCTGCTCGAGGTGTCGCGCAGCGCCATTATGGGCGTGTCGGTGGCCTCCCTGATTCGGGTGCTGCTGTTTCTGGCTACGCTGGGGGTAGTGGCCCGCGGCCTGGCCATTGAGGAGGGCAACCCTACGGCTTCGGTGTTTCAGCTGGCCGCCGGCTCCGTGGGCTATAAGCTGTTTGGGGTGGTGATGTTCGCGGCAGCCATTACCTCCATTATTGGCTCGGCCTACACGTCGGTTTCCTTTCTCAAGTCGATGCGGCCCGGTATTGCCACCCACGAAAACCGCTGGATTATTGGGTTCATCGTTTTCTCGACTCTGGTATTTGTGGGGGTAGGCAAGCCAGTGAGCGTGCTGGTCTGGGCTGGGGCCCTGAACGGCTTTATTCTGCCCATCACTCTGGGTACCCTGCTCGTGGCCGCCTACCGCCCCAGCGTGGTAGGAAGCTACCGCCACCCCCTGGCCCTGACGGTATTCGGGGTGCTGGTCGTGCTGCTGATGACGTGTATGAGCGGCGCCGTACTGCTAGAGCAGGTAGCGCAGCTAGGGAAATAACACTAGAAAATGGGCCTCATGAAACTCCTACCCCGCCTGCTGGCCGCAACCCTGCCCCTGCTGGCCGCGGGCTGCGCCGGCCGCCCGACCCAACCGGCTTACGACCTGGTTATCACCCACGCCAACGTAGTGGATGTGGAAACCGGCCGGGTGCTTGCTGATCGGACGCTGGTTATTTCTGCGGGCTTGATACATCAGATAAGCCTGCCCGGTGCTCAACCGCCTGCTGCTAAGCGCACCCTCGATGCACAGGGTAAGTACCTGATTCCTGGCCTCTGGGACATGCACGTCCACTTTCGGGGCGGCGACTCGCTGGCCGCGGCCAACCGCAACCTGCTCCCCCTCTACCTGGCCCACGGCATTACCACCGTGCGCGACGCGGGCGGCGACCTGACGCCCGCCATTTTTGAATGGCGTAAGCAGATCCGGGCCGGGAAACTGGCGGGGCCTACCATCTACACCTCGGGCCCCAAAATCGACGGGCCGAAGGCGTTTTGGGCCGGCTCGCTAGAGGTAGAAAATCAAGCGCAGATTGATAAGGCTCTCGACTCCTTGCAGCGGCTAAAAGTCGATTACGTGAAGCTTTACGAAAGCACCATTTCGCGCGAAGTCTTCCTCAGCACGATTACGGCGGCCGAAAAGCGCGGCATGCTCACCACCGGCCACATGCCCTACACCGCTACCCTGCGCGAGGCCTCGGCGCGCGGCCTGGATGCCTCCGAGCACTTGTACTACGTATTCAAGGGCTGCTCCGCCAAGGAAGACAGCATCACCCAGGCCGTGCAGCGTAGCCTTGGAACGGCCCGGCCCCTGGGCCTATTCGCGGTGCTACCCGCCATTTACCGCACCTACGACGCGGCAACGGCCGCCCGCCTCTATCAGACCCTGGCTAAAAACAAAACCGCCGTCGTGCCCACGCTCTACATCCAGAAGCTGCTGGCCGAGCTGCCCACTACCGACCACTCCCGCGACACGCTGCTGGCCTACATCGACCCCAGAATTCAGGCTACCTACGCCCGCCGCTTGGCCGGGGCCCGGGCTCAGTCGGCTGCTACCCGCGCCTTCAACCAGCAGCTATCGGCCAAGTTCATGACCCTGGTGCCCGCCCTGCAGCAAGCCGGCGTCACGCTGCTGGCCGGCTCCGACGCGGGGGCTTCTAACTCCTACGTGTACCCCGGCACCTCCCTGCTGGGCGAGTTGGAGCTGCTGGTCCAGGCCGGCCTTATCCCAGCCCAGGCCCTGCAGGCCGCTACCATCAACGGGGCCCGCTTCCTCAACGCCGATCAACTCTCCGGCACCATCCAAGCGGGTAAGGAAGCTGACCTGGTGCTGCTGAACCGAAACCCACTGCAAGACATCCGCCATCTGCGCCATATAAACACGGTAGTCGCCGGCGGCCGGGTGTACGGCGCCGCGGAGCTACGCCAGATGCTGCAAGCCGTCAAGTACTCCAGGTAGAATTAGAGCTATAAGCTAGTTCCCCTCCTTGGATAAGGAGGGGCTAGGGGTGGTTGATGTACCTGAATATTAACTAGTATCTAATCTGGCTTTCGTTTTTTAGCTCTAGTTTTTCAACCACCCCTAGCCCCTCCTTATCCAAGGAGGGGAACTAGCTCTAGCCTCACAACCACATTCCCCATGCCTATCCGCGACATTCTGCAGCTTGGCCACCCTACCCTGCGGGCGGTGGCCAAACCCGTAGCCGACCCTACCTCGGCCGACATAGCCAACCTGGTCACGGACCTGACGGATACGGTGGCCCACTGGCGCGAAACCACGGGCTACGGCCGGGCCATTGCCGCGCCCCAGATTGGCGAGCTGCAGCGCGTGATTCTGTTGCGCCTGCCGGGCCGGCCGGTGTGGCCGCTTATCAACCCCAGCATCATCGGCCACAGCCCCCAGAAAATGGTGGTTTGGGATGCCTGCCTCTCCTTCCTCTCCATTTTCATGCAGGTAGAGCGCTACGAGTGGATAACCGTGCGCTACCAGGACCTAGTGGGCCACTGGCACGAAACCCACGCCGGCCCCGAGGACGACCTGGCCGAGCTGCTCCAGCACGAAATCGACCACCTCGACGGCATCCTGTCCCTGGACCGCATGGTGGACGTGAAGTCGCTCTGCTCCCGCGAGGAATTTGAGCGCCAGCACAAGGCCCACAGCCCGTACGGGCGTGGTGGTAAGATGGTGAATGAGTGAAGTAGCGAAACCATCTGTCATCCTGAGCTTGCGAAGGATCGTATCACGCCAGCACGCCAGACGCAACAACGGCTCGTTCAGGCGTGATACGATCCTTCGCAAGCTCAGGATGACAGTTTCTTTAGGCAGGCGCCGCTGCTTTGGGCCGCTACCCCTACCTTGCGCCTCATGGCCAACCCCTACTATCCCTTCCTCATTTACGACCTGCAGGAGCATGCCACCCCGGAGCGTCAATACCGCATTGTCGTCGACTTATCAGAGATGGACGACTACTACGCCGTGTTTGAAAAGCACGGTTTCAGCGGCAGCGGCGCCTCCTGGGCCGAGCATATCGAAACCATTGTAGAGGAACACGCTCCCGAGCTACTGGACCACCTGGAGCTAGCCGGCGAAGGCGACATCTTCCGCGCCTACACCGACAGTCGCAGCAGCACCGAGCAGTTTCTGCGCCTCGTGCACCCCATCTTCGCCGGCCTCGGCAGCCTTAACAAGTATCTCAGCCAAGCCGACCCGGGCGACTTTTTTGAGTAGAGCGGGTCAGTACAATAAAATTCAAGTTGCGAATTAGAGCTAGTTGCTAGCTCTAATCCGCAACTTGAATTTTATAGTCACATAAAGAGCGTCATGCTGAGCTTGTCGAAGCATCTCTACCTCTGGCTAATTACTGGCCTAGGTCTCTGCAACGAAGCGGTAGAGATGCTTCGGCTGCGCTCAGCATGACGTTCTTGTATAGTCGCCGGAGTAAGCCTACCCTTCCTTAAAACCCCGCGCAGGCGTCCTCGCTGCCAATGGGGGCGCCATCGGGCATGGGCAAGGCGGGGGCGGGCTGGAACTTCTCGGGGGTTTCCTCGAACTGCTGAATGGTGCGCAGGGCGGCGAACATGGTGGCTTTGCGGCTCTGGTCCTTGCCCGACTTTGCTTCTTTTTGCAGCCAGGTTTTCAGCTCGTCCACTTTCATGGCGGTTACGGCTTTTACGCCGGCGGGCGCTTGCGGGGTAGCCGCCAGGGTCAGCAGGCGGTTCAGGGTGAGCGTATTTACCAGGCGCTGCAGCTCGCCGGGGTAGCCGGCTTCGGGCTTGGCCTGCCAGGTTTGCTTTACCAACCGGTCGAGCACGGCGGCCAGGCCGGGCTGCTCCTGGTGGCGGGCGTGGTACTCCTCCAGGCGAGCGGCGCGCTGGGGGTTCAGCAGAAACTCCAGGGTAGTAGCCGCCGCCGACTCAGCCGCGCCGGTGGGGTCAAAGGTCAGGCCGGTGCGGGCGCTGAAGGTTTCGCGGGTGCGCGGGTAGTTTACGGGGCGGGGCGGAATCTTAGTCAGTAGCTCCTCCGACAAAGCCAGCTCGCGGGGCGAAATCGTGCGCAGCAGCGCATCGAAGGCTTTCCACTGCTCGGCAGGTTCTACCAGGCGCGTTACGGTCTGGCCGTCGCCTTTCACGGCGTAGGTGTAGTAGAGGCCGCCGAGCACCTTGGAGGTGGCTTCTACCTGGTAGCGCTGCAGCAGGTACATGGGCACCAGCACTTCTTCCAGGGTAGCCATGGGCTGGCCGGGGGCAATGGCTTTTTCGGAAAAGCGGTCCAGCACGGCCCGGCGCACATCCATAACGTGGTGTAGCTCGTCGGCGGCGCTGGTGCCGTTGTCCCAGAGGTGAGCCAGCGGGTGCGCCCCGCCCTGGGCCCGCGCGTCAGCATCGGCGATGAACACGTAGCCGTCCTGGAGGGTCTGGGTGATGATGTTCTTGAGCGCGGCGGCTTCATCGGCCTGGGGGCCAAAATCCTGGTAGCCGTAGAGAATGGCGCGCTTATCCCAAGTGCCGATTTCGGTGGTGTAGGCCTCGCTCAGGTCCACGGTGCCATCGGGGCGGAGTGTGAGGCGGGGCACGGGGTAGTCCATCACCGACGACCGGTCCCGGGTGCTGGCGGCGTAGTTATGGTAGAGGCCCAGGGTGTGGCCTACCTCGTGGGCGGCCAGCTGGCGCAGGCGGGCCATGCTCACGCGCAGCATTTCGGGGCTGGCGGGCTTGCCGTCCTCGTAGGGCTGCAGTAGCCCCTCGGCAATCAGGTAGTCCTGCCGCTCCCGTAACGAGCCCAGCGACACCTGCCCCTTAAGTATTTCGCCGGTGCGCGGGTCTACGATGGAGGAACCGTACGACCAGCCGCGGGAGGAGCGGTGAATCCACTGAATCAGGTTGTAGCGGATGTCCATGGGGTCCACGCCCTCGGGCAGCATCTTCACCTGGAAGGCGTTGCGGTAGCCGGCCGCCTCAAACGCCTGGTTCCACCACGCGGCCCCTTCCAGCAGGGCCGAGCGCACGGGCTCAGGCGTGCCGCGGTCGAGGTAGTACACGATGGGCTCCACCGGCTCACTCACCGCTGCGGTGGGGTCTTTCTTCTGGAGGCGGTGCCGCACAATCTGCCGCTTCTGAATGGGCTGGTCGATGGGCGCGGCGTAGTCCATGTACTCGTTGGCGAAGTAGCCGGCCCGCGGATCAAAGGCCCGGGGCTTGTACTTATCGTCGGGCAACTGAATAAAAGAGTGGTGCAGATGCACCGTCACGGCGCTGGGGTCGGGCGTCACGGAGTTGATTTCGCGGCCTTTGCCCTTGCCCGTGAGCGTCACCACGGCTTCAAACTCGGTGTTCTGCGGAAACGATTTGGTGTTGGGCAGAAATACCGCCGAGCGGCTTTCCTCGGCCTTATAAGTGCCCTGCTTCAGGTCCTCTAGCTTGTCGGCGAGCTGATGGGAGTCGCGCAGCAGAAAGGGCGTCAGGTCAATCAGCACCCGGCCTCCCTCCTGGGCTTCGGCCTTGAAGCCCCACAGTACCGATTGGGCAAAGGAATTCTCCACCGACTGCCGCTCCTCGGCGTTCGGACTCACGGCCCGGAAATCGTAGTTGGGCTGCAACAGCAGCACCTTGGGCCCACTCTTGACAAACTTCACGATGCGCGTCTGCCCGATCTGGCCGCGGTCCAGGCCCAGGTCGTTGGAGCCTACCCCGTTGGGTAGGGTGCTAACGTATAGGATTTCCTGGTCGAGCTTGTCGATTTCCAGCAGCACCCGGCCCGTTTTCTCATCCCAGTAAAACGGAAAAAAGCCCGGCGACTTTTGCATGCCTTTGGTTTTCTCGGCTAGGGTTTGGGCCGAAACTAAGTGGGAGCTAATGAGCAGGGAGCCAACCAGAAGCGAGTACAGTTTTTTCATGCAGCGGAGAGGTAGTGAAGACGGCGGAAGGTAACGAGGGATGCGCAGTATTCAGCACGGACTACCGCACGCGTTGGGCAGAACGCGTATTTTCCTGCTCAGCAGCCTCATACCCGGAGCCGCCCGCGCCGTGCTCCGTTGCGCCATCTTTGCTTCCTCCAAACGTCATTCCGAGCTTGTCGAGGAATCTCGCGTGCTGATGTTGTAGTGGTACTCCTTCGTCAGCAGGCGAGATTCCTCGACAAGCTCGGAATGACAGGCTTATTTGGCGTGACAACTTTACTGTCCACACGCTAAGGCCTATTTTGCGGTGCAACCCCTACTTAATATGTCCGCCAGCAGCGCCCTACCGCAGTTTACGTTCAACCCCAATGCCTACACCCTGGGGCTCTTCGAGCAGAAGGATATTACCTGCGAGTGCTGCCAGCAGCCGCGCCCGTACAACTATACCGGGCCAATTTATTGCGAGGCCGACGTGGAGGACCTGTGTCCGTGGTGCATTGCCGACGGCAGTGCGGCCGCGAAGTGGGACGCGGAATTTCAGGACTGGGCATCTGTGGAAGGCAATTCGCCTGATCCGGCCGAAGCATCGGCTCCTATCAACGCGGCCTCCCTGGAAGAAGTAGTATCCCGCTCACCCGGCTACAACTCCTGGCAACAGGGCGTTTGGCTGACGCATTGCCAGGACATGTGCGTGTTTCTGGGTTACGTGGGCGGCGAGGATATTCGGCCGCTGCTCCCGGAACTACGCCCTGATTTGCAGGATTGGCCCAACGAGGACTTTTTGCTCCAAAGCCTGTCGGCTGATGGCGGCCTGACCGGGTACTTGTTCCAGTGCCGCCACTGCGGGCAGCACCGGCTCCATATTGATTGTGATTAACGTAGTTTTCAGCTCCCCATTCCCTACCCCCTGCTGTGTCTTCAACCTCTGCTACCCGCTGGAAACTGGTGCTTGGCTCCTCCGCCGACGCCGCCAATGAAATTGCCCTGTCGCCGGATTACGGCCGCATGGATGAAGTGCTGACTCAGCTCTACGACCATAACGGCGAGCGAAAAGCCGGCCTGGGCGGCTCGGCCCCCAAGGTCAGCCGCTGGCTCGGCGACATTCGCACGTACTTCCCCTCCTCGGTGGTGGCCGTGATGCAGCAGGACGCCATGGACCGGCTCGGCCTGCACCAACTGCTATTGGAGCCCGAAGTGCTGCGCACCGTGCAGGCCGACGTGCATCTGGTGGGCACGCTCATGTCCTTGAGCCGGGTGATGCCCCAGAAGGTGAAGCACACGGCCCGTGAGGTGGTGCTGAAGGTAGTGCGCGAGCTGGAGCAAAAGCTGGCCAACCCGCTACGGCAGGCCGTGCGGGGCGCCCTGAGCCGGGCCGTGCGCAACCCGCGCCCCCGCTACCACGAAATCAACTGGGGCGCTACCATCCGGGCCAACCTCAAGCACTACCAGCCTGAGTATAAAACGGTGGTGCCGGAAAAACTCATCGGCTACGGGCGGCGCGGGCAGGCGCTTAAGGAAATTGTGCTCTGCGTGGACCAGAGCGGCTCTATGGCCTCCTCGGTGGTGTACGCCGGGGTGTTCGGGGCAGTGCTGGCGTCCATCAAGGCCGTGAAAACCCACATGGTGGTCTTCGATACGGCCGTGGTCAACCTCTCGGAAGACCTGCAGGACCCGGTGGATTTGCTGTTCGGGGTGCAGCTCGGGGGCGGCACCGACATCAACCTGGCCCTCACTTACTGCCAGCAGCTTATCACCCGCCCCACCGATACCATTCTGGTGCTCATCAGCGACTTATACGAGGGCGGTAATGAGCGGGAAATGATAAAGCGGGCCGCTGCCCTGAAAGCAGCCGGCGTAACCGTAGTGGCCCTGCTCGCCCTCGCCGACGATGGCGCTCCTTCCTTTGACCGGCGCGTGGCGGAGCAGTTCGCGGCCCTGGGCATCCCGAGTTTCGCCTGCACTCCGGCCCAGTTTTCGCAGCTAATGGCCGCCGCCATTCAGGGTCAGGAATTGAAAGCTGCGCCATTGTAGCTTGCTTGATTGAGGGCTACCTTACTCAACCCAAGCGACATTAGAGGCTCGTGATTAGAGGTCCGGGTCATGCTTGATCTGGCGTCCGTGGAGTCGAAGCATCTCGCCCGCTGGCTAACCTATAGTCATTCGGCTCCCCCTCTCCCCCGGAGAGGGGGCCGGGGGGTGAGGCGCCCACGCTAACAACGAAGCGGTAGAGATGCTTCGACAAGCTCAGCATGACAATTACTGTGACAATATTAGCTGAGCGAGATACTGCGCTTCCAGTTCTGCGTGACGGGTTTTACGTACTGGTCAACTTCTCTGCCCCAGTATTCTCAGGCCTTGATTAACCTTTGCAAGGGCACTGGTGGGCATGGAAGCTTATCCCAAAGCAGGTTGAAACTGCCTAAACTACCGGTAACGATTTCGGTAGAATTTCTCTCCTACCGGCACTAGCCTAACCTTATAAACCACTGTCCTATAGCTTGTAGCAAGCAGAATTGTAGAGCGACAGGTAGCAGCACCCACCCTTTTTTCGGCGTTTCTTTGCGGCTGCTTTTCGCATCGTTTCCCGATGCGTATTCATCCGTATTGCTTTACTTCTGGCGCTACCCTATGCGGGGCGCCTCCTGCTTGCTTTTGGCGTTTATGATGAAAATAAAGAAGGCGGTAATTACCGCAGCGGCCCGCGGCGAGCGGCTCTACCCTGTAGCCGATACCATTCAGAAAGCCATGCTGCCGGTGGTGGACGTGGATGGCCTGCACAAGCCCGTTATCCAGATTATTGCCGAAGAAGCCCTGAGCAGCGGCATCGAGGAGCTGTGCGTGGTGTGCGCCCCCGGCGACGGGCCACGCTACCTTGAAGCCTTCGGCTCCCTGCGCGACAACCTGCTCCGGTCCTATCAGGGCATCGACTGGGCCCGCGAGGAAGCCGAGAAAATCGACCACCTGCTCAGCCGTCTGCAGTTTGCCGAGCAGCCCGAGGCCCGAGGCTACGGCCACGCCGTGTACTGCGCCCGCGAGTTTGTGAGCCAGGAGCCCTTCCTGCTCCTGCTCGGCGACTACCTCTACGTTTCCGACGTGCCCCGGCAGCGCTGCGCCGCCCAGCTGCTGGCCCTGGCCGCGCAGGAAGGCTGCTCGGTATCAGCCGTGAACCCGACTATTGAGCACCAGGTAAGCCGCTACGGCACCATCACGGGCAAGCACCTGGCCGGGCAGGTTGGGGTGTACCAGATTGATAAAATCATCGAGAAGCCCTCGTTGAGCCTCGCCGAGCTGGAGCTGCAGACGCCGGGGCTCCGGGCCGGCTACTACCTCTGCTTTTTCGGCATGCACGTCCTTACGCCCGCCGTATTCAGCATTCTGCAGTCCCAGCTGGAAGCGGGCGGGCCCAACGTGCTGCTCACCCCGGCCTTGCAGGAGCTGGCTACCACCGAGAAATACCTGGCCCTGGAAGTACGCGGCAGCCGCTACGACCTCAGCCGCAAGCAGGGCCTGCTCCGCGCCCAGATTGCCCTGGGCCTGGCCGGCGAAGCCCACGACGAAACCCTCACCACCCTGGTAGAGCTCCTAGCCGAAGCCAACAGCCGCAAAGCACAGCTGAGCTAAAAGCTAAAGCTAGCAACTAGCTCCCCTCCTCAGATGAGGAGGGGTTGGGGGTGGTTGACTGACGCCAGAACGAAACTATAATTAGTCCCCCTCTCCCTTTCCGGAGAGGGGATAGGGGTGAGGCGAACTAGAAGCTAAACCTATCCTGCCGCTCCGGTCAACCACCCCCAGCCCCTCCTTTCCAAGGAGGGGAGCTAGCTGCTAGCCCACTCCTACCCGAGGATACGCGCCATAAAAATCACGCATCCGCATGAATGCATTCATCGATACCATTACCTCCCCGGACCCGGCGGCGCGCAACCGCTCGTTCTATGAGCTGAGCCGCGGGCTGCCGGCCCGGGAGCTGCTGCGCCACCTGCGGGAGCTGGACGAGTTCCGGAAGGCTACCCCCAACCTCTACGACAAGGTGCGGGCCATCCTTTTCCTGTACGCCGGCTTCCGGTTTTTCCTGCAGGAGTCGGCGGAGGTAGCGCCCGTGGGCAAGATTCCCTACGCGGGCTTCGAGGACTTGCTGGGCCGGCGCTTTGAGCACGCCATCAGCACCTTCCTGCGGGAGCTGGACGCGCACGGCCCCAACGCCACCCTGTTCAGCGCCCTGGCCGAAAGCTACCACCACCTCTCCTTCCAGATCCTCGCCGACCAAGTGCGCCGGAGCGTGCGCTCCAGCAAGGGCAACCAGTGGATGTTCCGCGTCGGTCACCAGGAAGAGCACCCCATCCGCATTCATCCGCAGCTCTTGCAGCGCCCGGAAGGCAGTTTGTTCTACCCCATCCTGCACGAGAGCACCTCCGTGCGCATGGACCTGACGCACAGCGGCTGGTCGGATATTTTCTTTCTGGGCATGGACTACCCCGAGGGCGCGCGGGTAGTCAACCTGTCCATCGACCTGGGCGTGTTCGGGCGCGACAAGGAGATTCTGCCGCCCCTGCACGCCTACGTGCGCGTCATCCCGGACCCGGTGCTGCGCCTGACCAGCATCGACCTGAACACGACCAAGGACGTGCACGACCTGGCCGACCTGTTCAACTTCGGCAACGACTACTTGAGCCTGGTGAAGGCCGGCGTGATTGCCTCGGGCCTGATTCCGCCCTCCTTCGAAGGCACCAACCAGAGCCTGCCCGATATTCTGGCCCGCATGGTGGCCCCGGGCATGGGCATCGAGCTGGTGACCAAGGTCAACGACATCCCGAAAGGCTCGCGCTTTGCCGTCTCTACCAACCTGCTGGGCTCCATTATCAGCCTGCTGATGCGCGCCACGGGCCAGACCCGGCAGCTCACCGGCGGCCTCGACGAGAGCGAGCGGCGCTTGGTGGCTTCGCGGGCTATTCTGGGCGAGTGGATTGGCGGCTCGGGCGGCGGCTGGCAGGATTCCGGCGGCGTGTGGCCGGGCATCAAGGCCATTCAGGGCACGTTTGCCCAGCCCGGCGACCCGGAGTACGACATCAGTCGGGGCACGCTGCTACCCCGCCACCGGGTGCTGGAGGGCGAGGAAGTGCACCCCGAAATCGGGGAGAAAATCATGAACTCCCTGGTGCTCATGCACGGCGGCATGGCCTCCAACGTGGGCCCCATTCTGGAGATGGTGACCGAGAAATACCTGCTCCGCGGCGAGCAGGAATGGGCCGCCCGCCAGCAAACCAACGAGGTGTTCGACAACATCCTGGCGGCCATCCGAGAGGGAGATATTCAGAAGCTGGGCGCCAACACGGCCCGCAACTTCGAGGGGCCCATTAAAACCATCATTCCCTGGGCTTCCACCTACTTCACCGAGCAGCTCATTGCCAAGGCCAAGAAGGAGTTTGGGGCTGACTACTACGGTTTCTTGATGCTGGGCGGTATGTCGGGTGGGGGCATGGGCATGTTCGTGAACCCCGACAAGTACGAGGACTACAAGCTGCGGGTGCTGGAGTTGCTGCGCCAGACCAAGCAGGAATTGTCGGCGGCCCTACCCTTCGCCATGGAGCCGGTGGTGTATAATTGGAGCATCAATAAGCGCGGCTCCTGGGGCAGCCTGCACCAGGGCCCGGAGGCCCTGATGCCGGAGCAGTACTACGCCATTCACGTCTCGCAACTCGTGAAGCAGGAGCCGGAAACCATTTCCTACATCCGCCGGGCCGAAATCGACTTTTTCACGACCTACTGCGAGCAAAACAACCTGGCTTACCCCCTGCTGCGCACCATTGTCAGCAACCTGTTCAAGGTATCGGACCCCACGGCCCAGGGCAACCGCAGCACGGAGAACGAGAAAGCCGAGCAGATCAAAAAGGAAAACGGCTTCGATTACATCCAGCACGAAGACATCCGGGAGGAGCTGCAGAAGGGCCGCATCGGCCTCTCGCGCAACCGCCTCTCCGCCGAAACCACCATCGAGGACGTGCAGCCGCAGGACATCGTGCAGTTTGAGGCCCTGGCCGACTACGCCAAAACCGGCGCTGCCGCCATCCGGGCGGGCAAGGTGGCCGTGCTCAGCCTGGCCGCGGGGGTAGGCAGCCGCTGGACTAAGGGCGCGGGCGTTATCAAGGCCCTGAACCCCTTCGTAGAAATGGCCGGCGTGCACCGCAGCTTCCTGGAGATTCACCTAGCCAAAACCCGCCGCGTGGCCGAGCAGTACGAGGCCGTGATTCCGCACCTGGTGGCCACCAGCTACCTCACCCACGAGCCTATTCGCCAGCAGCTGGCCGCTACCGGCAACTTTGGCTACTCGGGGCCGGTGTACCTCTCGGCGGGCCGCAGCATTGGGCAGCGGTTTGTGCCCACGGAGCGCGATTTGCGCTTTATGTGGGAGGAAATGCCCCAGGAAACCCTCGACGAGAATAAGCAGAAGGTGCGCGACGCGGTGCGGGGTAGTATGATTGCCTGGGCCAAAGGCAAAGGCGAAGGCACCGACTACGTCGACAACATTGCCGCCCAACGCTTCTCGCCCCTGGGCCACTGGTACGAGGTGTCGAACCTGCTGCGGAATGGCACCCTGGCCCAGCTCCTGCGCGAGCAGCCTCAGGTGGAAACCATCATGCTTCACAACATCGACACGCTGGGGGCCGACGTGCACGCCGCGGCCCTGGGCTACCACCTGGCCTCGCGCAACGTGCTGACATTTGAGGTAATTCCGCGCCGCATTGAGGACCGCGGGGGTGGACTAGCCCGTGTAAACGGTCAGGTACGTTTGCTGGAAGGACTGGCCCAACCCCACGAGGAAGACGAGCTGGGCCTAAGCTACTACAACACCATGACCACCTGGATTCAGGTGGACGCGCTGCTGGAACTCTTCGGCCTCACCCGCCAGGATCTGCAACAGGGCGATGAGGCCCAGCTGGCCCGCGCCGTGCGCAGCGTAGCCCAGCGCATCCCAACCTACGTAACTATCAAGGACGTGAAGTACCGCTGGGGCCACGGCCAGGAAGACATCTACCCCGTGGCGCAAATTGAGAAGCTCTGGAGTGATATGTCGGCTCTCTCAGATGTACGCTGTGGCTACCTGGTGGTGCCCCGCAGCCGCGGCCAGCAGATGAAGGACCCTGCTCAGCTTGATGCCTGGGTAACAGATGGCAGCAAAGACCATGTGGCCTCGCTGGCGCAGTTCGAGTAACGTGTTAATCTAAATTGCAAACTGTGCAGCTAGAGCTAGTTCCCCTCCTCCTCTGAGGAGGGGAACTAGCTTTAATTCTTTGTATTCATCAACGGAGGTTAGTTGATTAACTACCTAAAAAAGGTGGGGCCTGCTGAAGCCGGTAAGAGGGATTCGGCAGACCCCACCTTTTATGCGTATGATGGGGGTAGCAACGCGAAGTGCCGGAAGCAGCACCTGCTAGGTTTCCGCTTCGCGCGGCTACCCCTTACCTTGCATACTGCATGAAAATACTCTTGGTGGAGGACGAGCCCAAGCTGGCCTCCTTCGTAAAAAAAGGCTTCGAGAACGAGGGCTACGAAATTGAAGTGGCCTTCGATGGGCGCATGGGCCAGTCTCTGGCCCAGCAACAGCGCTACGATTTAGCTATTCTCGACGTGAACCTGCCCTACGTAAACGGCTTCGAGCTGTGCCGGCTGATTCGGGCCCAGGATGCCCACGTTCCGGTGCTGCTGCTCACGGCCCTCGACAGCCTCGACGATAAGGTGACTGGCTTTGAAGCCGGGGCCGACGACTACCTCGTCAAACCCTTTGAGTTTAAGGAACTGCTGCTGCGGGCGCGGGTGCTCACCCGCCGCCACACCGAAGGCGCCGCCGTGAAGCAGGTGCTCCGCATTGCCGACCTGGAGCTCAACCTCGACTCTAAAACCGTGACCCGCGCCGGCCAGCGCATCGACCTAACCACCAAGGAATACGCCCTACTGGAATACCTGCTGCTGAACCGGGGCAAAATCATTTCCCGCGTGGATATTGCCGAGAAGGTCTGGGAGCTCAACTTCGACACGAACACCAACGTCATCGACGTGTACGTGAGCTACCTGCGCAAGAAGCTGGATAAGGGCTACGATACCAAGCTGATTCACACGGTGGTGGGCATGGGCTACGTGCTGCGCGAGGGGTAGGAGGTGGTGAATGAGCGAATGAGTGATTGAGTGAGTTTTCGTCCTCCTGACCTAACGACTCCCACCTGGCATCCTGAGCATTCCGCGTATGAGGCGGCGACGAAGGACCTCATTACACTACGATGACCACTGTTCTCGCGTGATAAGGTCCTTCGCTCCCGCTCAGGATGACAGACATTTTATAACATCACTCACTTACTTACTCATTCACTTTCTCCCATGCTCATCCGCAACAAGCTGATTCTGCGCTTTACCCTGCTGGTAGTGGGCATTCAGCTGTGCTTTTCCATTTTTATCTACTCTTTTCAGGCCACTAACCGGGAGCAGCGCTTTATCAACCGCCTGGCGGGCAAGGCTACCATGACGGCCCGCGTGCTGGTGCGCCACGACAGCCTGAACCACGAGCTGCTGCGCACCATGCACCGGCGCGACCTGTTCACGGTGCCCCACGAGCAGGTCAGCATCTACGGCCCCGGCCAGCACCTCATCTACACCAGTGCCGATGGCCTCAGCCAGAAGCTCAATTCCTACTACCTGGAGCGGATCCGGCCCAACCGGCCGGTACAGTTCAGGGATGGGCCGCTGGAATCCATTGGGCTGTATTATGAGCGCAACGGGCAGCCGTACTGGATTTTCGCGGCCGGCCACGACGACTTCGGGCACCGGCAGCTGGAAAAGCTGGGCCTGATTCTGCTGGCCGCCAACCTGGGGGCGCTGGTGCTCATTATTCTGGCCGGCTGGTACTTCGCGGAAGAGTCGTTGAAGCCGATTTCGCGCATCATCGGGCAGGTGGAGCGCATCACGGCTTCGCGCCTGAATGCGCGGGTGGACGAGGGTAACGGCACCGACGAAATTGCCCAGCTGGCGCGCACCTTCAACCACATGCTGGGCGGCGTGGAGCAGGCGTTTGAGTCGCAGAAAAGCTTTCTGAGCAACGCTTCTCACGAGCTGCGCACGCCCCTGGCCTCGGTGCTGGGCACGCTGGAAACGGCCTACACTTACGATACCGACCTGGCGGAAGCCAAGCGCAGCATCAGTTCGGCCACCGAGGAAATCAAGAAGCTCATTGAGCTGACCAACGGGCTGCTCAGCCTGGCTAAGGTGACGGATGCCTCCCTGCGCCGCGACCCGGTGCGGCTGGATGAGTGCCTGACCCAGGCCATGACCTCGTGCCAGGCCCGCTACCCCGGCCGGGCGCTCAAGCTTCACTTCGGCCTGCTCCCGCCCGAGGTAGAAGACATGTTTATGGTGCGCGGCAACGCCCAGCTGCTCACCACCGCCCTGCTCAACCTGCTGGACAATGCCTGCAAATACTCGCACCAGGAGGTACAGGTAGAGCTGGGCTACCTCTCCCCGGAAACCGTGCAGGTGCGCGTCACGGACCAGGGCATCGGCATGGAGCCCCACGAGCTGGCCCGCATCTACGAGCCCCTCTACCGGGCCGGCACCGATACCAACGCGCCCGGCTACGGCATCGGCCTGCCCATGACGCGCAAAATTGTGCTCCTGCACGGCGGCCGCATCGAGCTGCACTCAGAAGTGAACAAGGGCACCACCGCCACCGTGCAGCTCCCGGCTGCCGAGGATGCGTCGAGGTAGGCTTATTCCAGCGCAAGCTCTGGCACAGCCTGCCCGTGCAGGGCCTCCCGGCGGGCCGCCTCCCAGCCCAGCAGCGCCTGCTTGCGGGCCAGGCCCCACCGGTAGCCGCCGGGGCCGCCGTGCTGCTGAATCACCCGATGGCACGGAATCAGGTACCCGATGGGGTTGGCCCCTACCGCGCCGCCTACCGCCTGGCTGGCCCGTGGCTGCCCAACGGCCGCGGCCACGTCGCGGTAAGAAACCAGCCCACCCGCCGGAATCCGCAGCAGGGCCTCCCACACTTTAATCTGAAAGTTGGTGCCTTTCAATAGAACTGAGAAAGAGTGCTTTGCGGTAGGCTCCGTAGCAAATAGCTGCCGGGCTACGGCGCTGGTTTCCGCCTCCCCAAGTTGCAGGGTGGCGCGGGGCCAGTTGAGGCGAAGCTGGGTTAGCGCGGCTTCCCGCTCTGACACTGCCTGAAACGTGAGGCCGCAGATGCCCCGGTCGGTGAGGCTGAGCAGGCACTCCCCGAAAGGCGTGGGGTGGAAGCCGTAACGGATGGTCAGGCCGGCGGCCTGGGCGCGGTACTCGGCCGGCGTCAGGGCCTCGTAGGTCACAAACAGGTCGTGGAAGCGGCTGGGGCTGGAAAAGCCGGCCTGGCAGGTAGCAGTTAGCGCGTCGCCGGATTCCAGGAGCACCTGCCGGGCGTATTCCTTGGTCAGAAAGCGCAGAAACCGCTGGGGGCTGGTACCGGCCCAGCGCGTGAACAGGCGGGTAAAGTGAAACGGACTCAGGTGAACGTGGGCGGCAATTTCGTTCAGGGTCGGGTGGGCGGTGAAGTGCCGGGCAATGTAGGCAATGGCCTGCTCCACGCGGGCGTAATCCAGATCGGCTTGGGCAGAAGACATAGCGGGCAGCGGTTGGAGGGTATCCGGCAAAAGTACCTACCCCTCGGGCCCGGTTCAATCCGGATCTTGCGCAGTTGCGGCGCGGGCGGGGGTAGGGCGGCGGCCAGGCGGCGCGGTTTTTACTTCAGGCCGCCGCCTTCTAACATCTTCTAATTCGTTTCTCATACCGTTTTAATCTCGCCGGGGGTGCTTTGCGCCATGGCTGGACTTCCCGTTTCATCTTCCGCCTCGCGTAACCGGCTGCTGTTCTGGCTGCTGCTGGGTACGCTGCTGCTCTCCACGGGCCTGAACCTCTACCTGTTATTTCAGGGGCCGGAATACCCGGCGGCCGATTACCAGCTGGACTCGCAACTGCCCGAGCTGGTTACGGAGGTAGAGCTCCAGCAGGTGCGCCGCGCGCTGGCCGAGTGCCGGGCGGGCCACCCCTCTACGCCTGATTCTCTTTCAACTGCTTCTGCTCTGAACAGGCCCTGACTGGGCCCGTTAGCCGCTCCTGAGCGGCTTTTTGCATTTCGTTCTGCTTCATGCTTCCTCGCCAACAACACGTCCTCAACGCCCTGTCCCTCTGCGCCGCCGCCTGCGACAACTGCGCCGCCCTCGGCCTAACCAATCTGGCCGCTACCCCCCACCAGCTCCGCAGCCTCCAGCTCAGCCGCGACTGCGCCGATTTGTGCCGCCTGGCCGCTGCCTTCGTGGCCCGCGAGGCGGAGCACGCCGTGTACCTGCTGCGCGAGTGCGCCGAGCTCTGCCGGGCCTGTGCCAACGAGTGCACCCAGTTTGCCACCGACTACCACCGGGTATGCACCGAGGCCTGCCGGCGCGGCGAAGACGCCTGCCGCACAGCTTACGTGTAAAACTTTAGCTTTTAATATTTTTTAATCTCCGCCTCACCTCGCTTTAATACCGGCGGGTGAGTTTTGCCGGGTAAGCTCTCTACCTGCGTTTTTCCTCAGCCCCTTCCTATGCCTTCTGCCCTCCTGAAACCTCTCTGCTGGCTGCTGCTCCCGCTGGCCTCGGCTGCCCTTGTGGGCTGTGGCGCCAATACCCAGGCCGAAACTACCAAAGCGGAGGCTCCGCCGACCTTGCCCACCACCCAGCTCACGGCCCGCGACACCATCCTGACCCACGACTACGTGGCCGATATTCAGGCGGTGCGCAACGTGGAAATCCGGGCGCGGCTGGAGGGCTTTCTGGAGCAGATTTACGTAGATGAGGGCCAGGCCGTGCGCAAAGGCCAGCCCCTGTTCCGCATCAACGACACGGAGTACAAAAGCCGCCTGAGCCGGGCCAAAGCGGCCCTGAGCAGCGCCCAGGCCGCCGCCCGCGTGGCCCGCCTGGAGCTGGAACGGGTAAAGCTGCTCACCGACAAAAACATCATTTCCAAGACGGAGCTGGAAGTGGCCCAGGCCAAGTACCACGCCGCCCAGGCCGAGATTCAGCAGGCCCAGTCCACGGCGGCCAACGCCGCCCTGCACCTCTCCTACACCCTGGTGCGGGCCCCGTTTGATGGCGTCATCAACCGGATTCCGCTGAAAATGGGCAGCGTGATTGAGGACGGCACCCTGCTTACCACCGTTTCGGACATCCACGCGGTGTTTGCCTACTTCAACGTGTCGGAGGCGGAGTACCTGGAATACGTCAAGAAAAGCAAGCGCGACTCGGCCCGGCGCACCAACGTGGCCCACCTGCTGCTCGCCGACGGCTCCATCTACTCCGTGCAGGGCAAGGTGGAAACCGTGGAAAGCCAGTTTCAGGCCAACACCGGCTCCATTGCCTTTCGCGCCCGCTTCGACAACCCCCAGCAGCTCCTGCGCCACGGGGCCAGCGGCAAGGTGCGCCTGAGCAATACCGTGGAAGATGCCGTGCTGGTACCCCAAAAATCGGTGTTCGAGATTCAGGACAAGAACTACGTGTTCATGGTGGATAAGCAGGGCCGCGTGAAGCAGCACGCCTTCCAGCCCCAAACCCGCCTCTCCGACTTCTACGTGGTGAAAACCGGCCTGAAAAGCGGCGACAACATCGTGTACGAAGGCGTGCAGGACCTGCGCGACGGTGCCATCATCAAGCCCCAGCCCGTGGCCCTGGATGAGTTGATTGAAGAAGCCCGGTAGGGAGCGGGGCTTGCCCCCGCCCGCCGCCTGCCCACTACCTCCGAATCGTTTTTGAGGCGCGAACGGCGGGCGGGGGCAAGCCCCGCTCCCTACCTCCTTCCTACCCTCCCGATACCTCCCAACCTATGCTCGCACTCTTCATTCGCCGGCCGGTTCTCTCGCTGGTGATTTCCTTGTTTATCACCTTCCTGGGTGGGCTGGCCTTGTTTTCGCTGCCCATTACCCAGTTCCCCGATATCGTGCCGCCTTCGGTGACGGTAACGGCTCGCTACACTGGCGCCAATGCCGAGGTGTGCGCCAAGGCCGTAGCCACGCCGCTGGAACGCGCCATCAACGGGGTGCCGGGCATGACCTACATGTCGTCGGTGAGTAGTAACAGCGGCCTGACGGTGATTACCGTGTTTTTCCAGGTAGGAACCGACCCCGACCTGGCGGCCGTGAACGTGCAGAACCGGGTGCAAACTATTATTGATGAGTTGCCGGAGGAGGTAATCCGGGCGGGGGTGAGTACCGAGAAAGAGGTGAACAGTATGCTGCTCTACCTCAACGTGATGAGCGAAGACCCGAAGGTGAACGAGAAGTTCATCTACAACTTCGCCGACATCAACGTGCTGCAGGAGCTCAAGCGCATCAACGGGGTAGGCTTTGCCGAAATCATGGGTCAGCGCGAGTACTCCATGCGCGTGTGGCTGCAGCCCGACCGCATGGTGGCCTACAACGTGTCGGCCGAGGAAGTGGTGGAAGCCATCCGGGCCCAGAACGTGGAGGCGGCCCCGGGTAAATCGGGGGAAAGCTCGGGCCAGGACGCCCAGATGCTGCAGTACGTGCTGCGCTACACCGGCAAGCTCTTCGAGCCCAAGCAGTACGAGGACATTGTACTGCGTGCCAACCCCGACGGCTCGGTGCTGCGCCTTAAGGACGTGGCCCAGGTGAAGTTCGACGTGCTCAGCTACGGCATGGTATCCAAGATTGACGGCAAGCCCTCGGCGGCCATCATGCTCAAGCAGCGCCCCGGCTCCAACGCTTCGGATGTAATCAAGCAGGTGAAGGAGCGCATGGCCGAGCTGAAGCAAACGTCCTTCCCGCCCGGCATGACCTACAACGTGGCCTACGACGTGTCGCGCTTCCTCGATGCCTCCATTCATGAGGTAATGCGCACCCTGGTAGAAGCCTTTCTGCTGGTGTTCGTGGTCGTGTACCTGTTTTTGCAGGATTGGCGCTCCACGCTGATTCCGGCCCTGGCGGTGCCGGTGGCCCTTATCGGTACGCTGTTTTTCATGCAGCTGCTAGGCTTCTCCATCAACCTGCTCACGCTGTTTGCCCTGGTGCTGGCCATTGGTATTGTGGTCGATAACGCCATTGTGGTAGTGGAAGCCGTGCACGCCAAAATGCACGAGAAGCACCTTTCCGCCATGGATGCTACCATGGAAGCCATGTCGGAAATCGGGGGCGCCATTGTGGCCATTACCCTGGTAATGTCGGCGGTATTCGTGCCGGTGTCGTTCATGGAAGGTCCGGTGGGCGTGTTCTACCGCCAGTTCTCGCTCACGCTGGCTATTTCCATCGTCATTTCGGGGGTGAATGCCCTGACCCTGACGCCGGCCCTGTGCGCCCTGCTGCTCAAGCCGGTAGCGCACGGCGAAACCAAAAAGCAAGGGCTGATGGACCGGTTCTTTGCTGGCTTCAACCGCCGCTACGAGGCCCTGGCCACCCGCTACCAGTGGCTGGTGCGCACGGTGGCCAACCGCCGCATCATCACCATTGGCTTGCTCCTTGGCTTCTGCCTGGCTACCTGGGGCGTGAACTCCGTGCTGCCCGCCGGCTTTATCCCAACCGAGGACCAGGGCATGATTTACGTGAACGTGACCACCCCGCCCGGCGCTACCGTGGAGCGGACTGAGAAAGTGCTCGACGAAATTCAGAAGGTAGCGGCCAAGCTGGGCCCGGTGGAATCGGTTTCGACCCTGGCGGGGTACAGCCTCATGAACGAGGTAGCCGGCGCCTCCTATGGCATGGGCATGATTAACCTCAAGACCTGGGACGACCGCAAGGAATCGGTAACCGACCTGATTGCCCAGCTCAACGAGCAAACCAAGCACATCAACGACGCCGACATTCAGTTTTTCCCGCCGCCTACCGTGCCGGGCTTCGGTAACTCCAGCGGCTTCGAGCTGCGCCTGCTCGACAAAACCGGCCGCGGCGACCTGCCCGCCACGGCCCAGGTAGCCGAGAAGTTCATCACGGCCCTCACCAACACCCCGGCCGTGGGCGGGGCCTTCACCGGCTTCGATGCCAGCTTCCCCCAGTACCTTATCCACGTCGATCAGGACCAGGCGGCCAAGAAAGGCGTGACCGTGGACAAGGCCATGAGCACCCTCCAAACCCTGATGGGCTCCTTCTACGCCTCCAACTTTATCCGCTTCGGGCAGATGTATAAGGTGATGGTGCAGGCCGCCCCCGGCTACCGCACCAGCCCCGAAGACGTGCTGAAGATGTACGTGAAAAACGACCGGAACGAGATGGTACCTTACTCCAGCTTCGTGCGCCTGGAGCGCGTGTACGGCCCCGAGCAGCTCACCCGCTACAACATGTACACCTCGGCCATGCTCAACGGCGACGCGGCCCCCGGTTTCTCGTCGGGCGACGTGATTAAGACCATTGAAGAGGTAGCGGCCAAGGAGTTGCCCCGCGGCTACAGCTACGAGTGGAGCGGCATGACCCGGGAGCAAATCCTGAGCGGCGACCAGGCCATTTACGTGTTTGCCGTGGTGCTCTTGTTCGTGTACTTGCTGCTGGCGGCCCAGTACGAAAGCTTCCTGCTACCCCTGCCGGTTATCCTAAGCCTGCCAACGGGCATCTTCGGAGCCTTCCTATTCCTGAAGCTGCTGGGCCTGGAAAACAACATCTACGCCCAGGTTTCGCTGGTTATGCTCATTGGTCTGCTGGGCAAAAACGCCATCCTCATCATTGAGTTTGCGGTGCTCAAGCGCAAAGAAGGACTCTCGGCGCTGGAAGCGGCCGTGCAGGGCGGCTATTCCCGCCTGCGCCCCATCCTGATGACGAGCTTCGCCTTCATTGCCGGCCTGATTCCGCTAACCATTGCTACCGGCGCGGGCGCCCTGGGTAACCGCTCCATCGGCACCGCCGCCGCGGGCGGCATGTTCATCGGCACCCTGTTCGGAGTGATTCTGATTCCGGGCCTCTACGTGCTGTTCGCCGGCCGAGACAAGAAGGAAAAGAAGCGCAAGCAGCTCGCCGAACCCACCGAAACTCTGGAACCTGCCCACGCCTAACGGCTTAAAGAACATAGCTTCCCTGCTCAACTGAGGAGGGAAACTAACTCTAGCTTTTAGCTCTAGCCCTGCTAGCCCCATGACCTCTTCAAACCCGATACGTCCTTTTACTCACCGCGTACTACCGGCCCTGGCTGCATTGGCCCTGGCGGCCAGTTGCCGGGTAGCAGCGCCCACCGTGCAGCCCGCGGCGGCCACCATGCCAGCCGCCTTCCCAGCCACCGCTGCTACCTCTGATTCCGCTTCCGTGGCCGACCAGCCCTGGCGGCAGTTTTTCGGGGACCGGAACCTGGTGGGGCTCATTGATACGGCCCTGCAAGCCAACCCCGATTTGCGCACGGCCATTCAGCGTATTGAAATTGCGCGGGCCAACCTGCAGGTGCAGCGCGGGGCCCTGCTGCCCACCGTGAACGGGGTGGCCAGCGCCGGCGTGGAGAAATTCGGTGATTACACCCTCAACGGTATCGGTAATTACGACACCAACCTTTCGCCCAATATTGAGGGTAGGCAGCGCATTCCGAACCCTACCCCCGATTTCTTTCTGGGCCTACGCAGCTCTTGGGAGCTGGACCTTTGGGGTAAGTTGCGCCAGCGCCGACAGGCCGCTTACTTGCGGGTACTGGCCTCTGAAAAGGGCCGGCACCTGGTGGAAACGTCCTTAGTGGCTGAGGTGGCGCGGCTGTATTTCAACCTACTAGGGCTGGATAACGAGCTGGCCGTACTCAACAAAAACCAGCGCCTGCAGGAGCGGGCCCTGGAAATTGTAAAGGTGCAGAAACAGGCCGGCCGCGCCAACGAGCTGGCCGTACAGCAGTTCACGGCCCAATTGCTGCGCACCCGCAGCCTGGAAGCCGAGGCCCAGCAGCGCATTGCCGCCACCGAAAACGAGCTAAACCGTCTGCTGGGCCGCTACCCCCAGCGCATTGCTCGGGGCCTGCCCATCTTGCAGCAGCCCCTACCCGCTCAGGTGCAGGTTGGTCTGCCGGCTTCCATGCTCCTGCGCCGCCCCGATGTGCAGCAGGCCGAGCTGGAGCTGGTAGCCGCCCGCGCCGATGTGTCGGCGGCCCGGGCTGCCTTCCTGCCTTCACTCACGCTTACCCCATTCATTGGCGTGAATGCCTACCGCGCCTCGGTACTGTTTAACTCGCCTGGCTCTTTGGCCTACGGGCTCCTGGCCGGCCTGAGCGCGCCCCTGCTCAACCGCAACGGCCTGAAAGCCGACCTGCGCCGCTCGGCCGCCGAGCAGCAGATTGCTTACAACGACTACCAGAAAGCCGTGCAAACCGGCTTCGAGGAAGTAGGTACCAGTCTGCGCGGCATTGGCAACTACCAGCGCATGTTTGACTTACAGCAGCAGGAAGTAGAAGCCCTGAACAAAGCCGTAAGCGTCTCTGATGACCTCTACAAGGCCAACTATGCCTCCTACCTGGAGGTAGTAACTGCCCAGCGCAGCGTGCTGGATGCCGAACTAAACCTGACCCAAACGCGCCGCCAGCAGTTCCTGCTGCTCATTGACCTCTACCGCGGGCTTGGAGGCGGCTGGACGCCCGCGCCGGCCGCGGAGCCTCAACGGTAGGCGCCGGCGGAAGCCTTTCGTTTGCCAGTGAAGGCAGGAAAGCTGCCGGGCTACATTGGGCATCCTTATCGTTAGTGCAACCTTACCGGGGTAGTAAGGCTCTTTTCGGGGCCTCACTACCCCGGTTTATTTATTCTTGCTACGCTCTATCTGCCTGCTGCTGGCGCTGGTGCCGCTTGTGGCCACCGCGGCTCCGTCCCCGCTACCCCTCTCGCCCCGCGAAACCCGCAACCTCACGGCCCTGACCAAGTTAGTGGGCGACGTGAAGTACTTCTACCCCAACCGCTACACGGCGCGCCTGAGCTGGGAAGCCGTGCTGGTGCGCAGCATTCCGGTTGTGCGCCGGGCCCCTACCGATGCCGCCCTGGCCCGCACCCTCGCCAGCCTGCTTCTGCCCCTGGCTCCGGAGGTACGCATCCAGGTAGCGCCCGAGGCCGTACCGGTTCCGGCGGCGCTTTTACTGGCTGCCACTACCTACTACTTCTGGGAGCACCATGGGCTAGGACTCGATAAAACCGGCCTGCCAGTAGTGCGGGTGATGATGCAGCTGGCCGCTTTGCCCTACGCCAGTGCTATCCGAGAGGAACCAAAGACGGTGGTGGACAGCCTGTTTCCCGGTGGTCAGCACCAGTACGTAGCCGCCCTCACCGATTCTGTGCGCCTGGTGCTACCCCTTATACTGACTCAAACCCAATACCGACAGCCACTGCAGCGCCAGTTGGGGCACCGGGTCCGGCGGCTTATGCCATCTGAGTCCTCCCACCGGCTGGCTACCGTGATGCTCACCTGGAACATTATTCAGCACTTCTACCCCTACCGCGAGGTGCTGGCCGAGGCGCAGTGGGAGGCCGCCCTAGCCCTGGCGTTGCAACAAGCCGCTAACACGACTACCCAAGCGCAGCTTTTGCAGGCCTGCCGGGTTCTACTGGCCCGCTTGCCCGACCGCCATGTGCGCATGAGCCCCAAAACCCGCACCGGCCTCTCCATTGTGCCACCGCCCTGGGCCCTGCAGCTCGCCTGGGTCGAAGGGCAAGTGGTAGTGCGCCAGTCGCCCCAACGGCTGCGGCCGGCGTTAGCACCGGGCACGGTGGTAACACAAGTCAGCGGCCGCCCCGTAGCTGAGCTTCTGACGGAGCTTGAGGGTTCCATTCCGGCCACCAGCCCCGTAGTGGCCCGGCAAGTAGCCACCGAAGCCCTGCTATCTGAACTGGCAGCTATAGCGCCCACCGCGAACCTAACCTTGCAGGACAGCTCAGGGGCTTCGTATTCTTATTCCCTCGCTTTCAAAACGGTGCAGGGCAGCCTGTACCACCAGTTGCCGCCGGTGCGGGAGGTAACGCCCGGCTGCTTTTACCTGGATGCCGCCCGACTGCGCTACGCCGATTTCCGGCGGGCCTTGCCCCAACTGCAGGCGGCGCGGGCCTTGGTAGTGGATATCCGCCAGCGCCCTACCTACGATTTGCTGCGGATACTACCCCACTTCTCCCCTCAGCCCCTTCTGCCCGACAGCACGGCTACCCCGGTGCTTCGGAAACCCAATTTCTACCATGTCACTTTTCGCGGAGCTACCACCCGGGCCCAGGCGCCGCAACTGCCGCTTCTCCCGGCTTCAAAGGCCTTCTTGGTGGGCCCCCACACTTACAGCTACGGCGAAACCATTGCGGAACTGGTGCGCCGGCACCACCTGGGGCTTTTGGTGGGCCAGCCTACCGGCGGCACAAACGGGGAAATGAACTTTGCGGCCGTGGGCCGCGCCTACCTGCTCAGCTGGACGGGGCGGCGGGTTATGCATCGGGGGGTAGGGTATCAGGGCAAGGGCATTGCGCCAGACATTTTGGTTGTTCCTACTCGGCAAAACATCCGGCTGGGCCAAGACGCTGAGTTGGCCCGAGCCCTAGAGCGGCTACAGTTATCTGCGCCCCGGTAGCACACGAAAAATAAACGCAGATACGGGTACTACCCCGTGTTGAAGCAGAGGAGTTAGCCTTCTTAGCAAGCTGAACTATAGGGTCTTTCGGGAGAACACTGGGCCAACAGAATCTGGGGCATGCCTCAACACCGACGGCCTGCCCCGCGTATTTTCTGCATCCACTACCAACCACCTGTCCTATGGCTACTTCCACTGCTCCCGCTGCTACCTTCCGTCTGGGCGGCGATTTGACCATTAACCGCATGGGCTACGGGGCCATGCGCATCACCGGCGACGGCATCTGGGGGCCGCCCCAGGACCACGACGAGGCCATCCGGGTGCTGCAACGGGCCGTGGAGCTAGGCATCAACTTCATTGACACCGCCGACAGCTACGGCCCGAACGTATCGGAGGAGCTGATTGCCGAAGCCCTGCACCCCTATAAGTCGGGACTGATTATTGGTACCAAAGGCGGACTGCTGCGCACCGGTCCTAACCAGTGGCCCATTGATGCCAGCCCCAACCACCTGCGCCAGGCCCTGGAGGGCAGTCTGCAGCGCCTCAAGCTTGATCAGATTGACCTCTACCAGCTTCACCGCGTTGACCCCGAAGTGCCGTTTGAGCAAACCCTGGAGTTTCTGCAGCAGGTGCAGGAAGAAGGCTTGGTGAAGCACATCGGCCTCTCGGAGGTAACCGTGGAGCAGATTCAGCAGGCCCAGCAATACGTGAAAGTGGTGTCGGTGCAGAACATGTACAGCGTGGACAACCGCAAGTGGGAGGCCGAGCTGAACTTCTGCGAGAAAAACGGCCTGGCCTTTATTCCGTGGTACCCTTTGGCCGGCGGCAATGAGGAGGCCCTCAACAAGCTGACCAAAATTGGGCAGAAGTATAACGCCAGCAAGCAGCAGGTGGCCCTGAGCTGGCTGCTGCACCGCTCCCCCAACATTCTGCTGATTCCGGGCACCTCCAAGGTGAAACACCTGGAAGAAAACGTGCAGGCCGCGTCCCTGTCCCTTACCCTCGACGATATGGCCGAGCTGGAAAACCTCGGCGGCAGCTCTTCGGATTCCGAGTAAGCCGCCATGGTAACCTCAGGCCCGGTTCGTACAAAGCACTACGGTAGCTTTTGCATGAACCGGGCTTTTCGTGGCCGCCAGCGTCTGATGGCTACCCCCATAGGCCTACCCCTTCTTTCGCCCTCAACCCTACCCCCTTCCCCGCCATGAACCGTTTCCTTCTCTCGATCCTCGCCCTCGGCGCGAGCCTGCTGGCGCACGCGGCCGCCGGACAATCGGCGCCCAAGCCCGCCGCGCCCAAGTACGTGCGCACGCCCACGGGCTTTCTGCTAGTGCTGCGCCAGGGCGACAATGTGCTGCAGGAGCTGGAGCAGCTGACCACGCGGGAGAAGATTCCGGGGGCCAGCCTGGCCGGCATTGGGTTTGGGCACCCCACGTTCGGCTTCTGGAACGCCCAAACCAAAACCTACGACCCCAAAGCCTTCCGCGACGTGGAAATGGCCAGCCTCACCGGCAGCATCGCCTGGAAAGATAACAAGCCGGCCCTGCACCTGCACGGCGTAGCCGCCGACAAAACGTTTGCCACCGTGGGCGGCCATATTCTTTCACTGGAAGTGGGCACGGGCTCCATGGAAATTACCGTAACCGTGCACCAGCAGCGTCAGATCCGGGAAATAGATGCGCGCAACGGTGCCACCGTGATGAGCTGGTAAGGTCCCCGCAACTCGCTAGATGGGCTGCGGCCGCGTGCGTACCTTGCGCAATGGTAGGGCCGCCTATACTGGGCCCGGCCGTCGTGTTTACATGAGTAAGACTATCCAGATTGGCGGGCTATCCGTGGAAGTAGTGCGCAAGGCCATCCGGACCATGCGCGTAACAGTGTATCCGCCGGCGGGCCGGGTGCGGGTGGCCGTTCCCTTGCGCCTGCCCGAGGAAACCCTACGGGAGTTTGTGCTGTCCCGCCAGGCCTGGATTCAGAAGCACCAGGCGCGGTTCGCCGCCCTACCCCCGCCGGCCGCCCAAACCTACAGCGCCGGCGAACCGCACTACTACCAGGGCCGCCCCTACGAGCTCCGCGTGCATGCCACCACCAGTCGCCCCCGCGTGGTTCTCACCGACGAGCACCTGGATCTGCACATAGCGGAATCGGCTACCGCTGAGGAGCGGGCGGCCGCGCTCAACGCCTGGTACCGCGCCCGCCTGAAAGAGCAGATTCCGGTGTTGCTAGCTCACTGGGAGCCGATTGTGGGCGTGCGGACCGAGGCCTGGGGCGTGAAGCAGATGCGCACCCGCTGGGGTACCTGCAACATCGGGGCCCGCCGCATCTGGCTGAGTCTGGAACTAGCCAAAAAGCCTCCGGGCTGCCTCGCCTACGTGGTGGTGCACGAGCTGGTGCACCTGCACGAGCGTCTGCACAACGCCCGTTTCTGGGGCCTGATGGACCAGTTCATGCCCGACTGGCGCCAGCACAAAGCCGCCCTCCAAGCCAACCCCACCGGCCCGCAACCTACCGGCGACGACGCAGATTAAACCACCCTACCTGCTTTGAGGCTGGTAAGTCTATAGAGGTAACTGAACGATAAACGAATAAACGTCATGTCGAGCTTGCCGAGACATCTCGCGTGCTGACGTTGGGCCGGTGATTCAACGATTCGAGCGAGATGTCTCGGCAAGCTCGACATGACGGCATTACAAAACCGTACACAGCTCTAGCCTCACGCTTCAGCTTCCTACCTCTCCACCGCCACCAAACCTGCCGCCCGCCACGGCGCTGCCGGCCGCAGGCGCGTACACCCCAGAAAACGTGTACTCTATAACCGCAAAAGCATGGCCTCTCAAAACGATTTGCAACGCTTTCTGGACGCCCAGCGCACGGATTACCCGGTGGCGTTGGCTGAAATAAAAAATGGCCGCAAGCGCAGCCACTGGATGTGGTATATCTTCCCGCAAATCCGGGGCCTGGGCTTCAGCGAAACGTCGAAGTTCTACGCCATTCAGGACCGCGCCGAAGCGGAGGCCTACCTGCAGCACCCCGTGCTCGGACCGCGCCTGCTGGAAATATCCCGGGCCCTGCTCGCCCTGCCCGGCACCAACGCCACCGCCATCTTCGGCAGCCCCGATGACGTGAAGCTCAAGTCCTCCATGACCCTGTTTTCCTGCCTGCCCCACGCCGACCCGGTCTTTGAGCAAGTACTAGACAAGTTTTTCCACGGCGACCCCGACGGCAACACCCTGCAGCAGCTCAGCCGCTGATCTGCTGGCTCTTTCGGCCACTTGATGACGTCATTAGCATGTGTCATGCTGAGCCCCGCGCAGCATCTCTACCCCTGGCTAACTGCTGATGGCAGAACGATAACCGCTCCATAGCCCAGGGTTAAAACCCTGGGCTAGTGAACCGCAACGAGGCAGTAGAGATGCTTTAGCTGAAGCATTCTGCTTTCTACCCTCGCAGAATTCCCTCAATTCGCCCTAACTCTTCCGCGCTGAATTGCAGGTTATCCAGGCAGCGCAGGGAGTCAGAAAGCTGGTCGGGTTTGCTGGCCCCGATGAGTACGGACGTTACCCGCTCGTCGCGCAGAATCCAGCTCAGGGCCATCTGGGCTAAGCTTTGGCCGCGCTCCTGGGCCAGGGCGTTGAGCTGCTGCACTTGACCCAGGCGCCCGGGGGTGAGCTGGGTTTCGGTGAGGAAGCCTACCCCCTTGGCCACGCGCGAATCGTCGGGGATGCCGTGCAGGTACTTATCCGTGAGCAGGCCCTGGGCCAGGGGCGAAAACGGGATGCACCCTATCCCTTCCGCACCCAGCAAGTCCAGCAGGCCGTCTTCCACCCACCGCTCAAACATGGAGTACTTGGGCTGGTGAATCAGGCAGGGCGTGCCCAGTTCGCGCAAAATCCGCATGGCCTCGGCGGCCTCCGCGGGCTGGTAATTGCTGATGCCCACGTATAGGGCCTTGCCCTGGCGCACTACCTGGTCGAGGGCGCCCATGGTTTCTTCCAGGGGCGTATCGGGGTCGGGGCGGTGGGAATAGAAAATGTCCACGTACTCCAGCCGCATGCGCTTAAGGCTTTGGTCGAGGCTGGAAATGAGATATTTACGTGAGCCCCACTCCCCGTAGGGCCCTTCCCACATGTGGTAGCCGGCCTTGGTGGAGATGATGAGCTCGTCGCGGTAGCCGCGGAAATCCTCTTTCAGAATGCGGCCGAAATTGGTTTCCGCCGAGCCGGGAGGCGGGCCGTAGTTGTTAGCCAGGTCAAAGTGGGTGACGCCGCTGTCGAAGGCCCGGCGCAGGGTAGCCCGGAAGTTCTGGAGCACGTCCACGTCGCCGAAGTTGTGCCAGAGGCCGAGCGACACGGCCGGCAGCTTCAGGCCGCTGCGGCCGCAGCGGCGGTACTGCATGGTGGCGTAGCGGGCGGGGTTGGGGTGGTAGGGCATGGTAGGGATAGATGGCGTGAGGCGGCAAGTACGCCGAAACCCATGGAAAGCAAGCGCAGCCACAGTGGTTTCTTGCGCCCGTTTCCCGGCGGCCGGCGGGTAATCAGGTGTAGCGGATAACCGCCATATTGCCTTCCACTACTCCCCCCTTGCTTGCGCCAAACCTTTCCCAACCACATGCCTCCGCCAATCCGCTCCCTCCGGCCTTTCATCGGGGCCAAGGATTTTGCCGTGTCGCGCAGCTTCTACCGCACCCTCGGCTTCACGGAAACGGTAGTGTCACCGACCATGTCATACTTCGCGCTGCAAGGCGTGGGCTTTTACCTGCAGGATTACTACGTGCCAGACTGGGTCGGCAATACCATGCTCTTTCTGGAAGTAGACGATGTGGAGCAGTACTGGCAGGAGCTGACGGCCCTGGATTTACCCGGCCAGTACCCGGGCGTGCGGGTGCTGCCCATCCGGCAGGAGGTCTGGGGCAAGGAAGGCTTCGTGCACGACCCGTCCGGGATTCTCTGGCACATCGGGGAGTTCACTAAACAGTAGTTACGTTCCTTCCTACTGCCTACAGCCCAACCTGTTGCTTATGAGGCTGTTTTTAGTTTCCACTTTGCTGCTGGCTCCCCTGCTGGATTTCTGCCTTCAATCAGTCAATACTATACCTGCTCGTATTCGGCCCGGATGGAAAGATACAGAAGAGCTACACGCAGGTTCTAGGCTATGCTATAATTAACGGCTTCAACTAGTAAGCTAACTAGTGCAATTGTAGTAGCCAACGAGCTAAATAAATTCCCGGTTGAATTCTCTGCTTGGTTGAATCAGGAAGGCAGGAAAGGTTCGAGGACGCAACGCCTGACGTGTATACAGTTCTTCCGTATCGTTTCACCAACGTACATATGGTAGGTGTATGAGCGAATGGAGAATTACTATCTATCATATAATGACCAGTCACATTCATTCTTAACGTAGTAGTGTCCACTCTGCTACCCTCTAAGAAAATACTATCCTGAACGTTGTGCCTTACTGCTAACAACGAAGCTCCGGTTGGAGAAATGATTAAGCGCTTAAGTTCATTATCAGCCCGTCCAGGGCGTATCTCGACTACCAGTATATCTAGTGGAAATTGACTCGCTTCAAAAGCACTGATTTGCTTTTCAAACTCATCGAATTTAATCTGCATCGGTTCCTGCAGTTCTGAGAATGTGCATGTATGGGGTATTGCCGTAACAGCATTACTATGGTGTAGGGTATGAGTACAGGCAGATACCATCAGCCAACTAATAGCGACTAAAAGATTATACGGCTTCATAGAAGACAGACTCATCTTGGTCCGCTAAAGTTAAATTCCTCCCGACCTTCGGCCACCTTTTCCCCGATTTCGTTGTTACCAACGATTCGCATAAGAACCCTAAAAGTTGGCTGAACAACCTACCTATACTGACCCGTACGCGCTGGAAAAAGAGCTGCGTAAGGTACAGGCCCTCATGAAGCTCGAGCAGCAGGAGGACCTCGAACAATTCAAAATCAAAAGCGCCCAGGCCACCATTGCCGAGCGCCAGAAGCGGGGCCTGACCTGGTACCCGGTCAAAATCACCTCCGAGGACATTGGCTTCGGTGGCAAGCTCGTGCTGGAGCTGGAGCGCCCGGCCGGAGCCGGGGGGCTGCACCTATTCCAGGTGGGCAAGAATGCGGCCCTGTTCGGGAATATTCCCGGCCGCGCCGCCACCGACCGCCCCACCCTCTCGGGCGTGATTACCAGCGTGAAGCGCAACAAAATCCTACTGGCCACCACCAAGGAAGACCTGCCCGACTGGGTGGAGGAAGGCAAACTGGGCGTGGACCTAACCTTTGACGAGGTCAGCTACCGCGAGATGGAGTACGCCCTGGGCAAGGTCATGGGGGCCTATGAAAGCCGCCTGGCCGAGCTGCGCGACGTGCTGCTCGGTGCCAAGCCGGCCCGCTACAAACCCGAGTCGGAAGCCACCCTGTACTACCCCTCCCCCCTGAACGAAAGCCAGCTGGCGGCCGTGCGCCACGTGCTGGCAGCCCAGGACGTAGCCATTATTCACGGCCCGCCCGGCACCGGCAAAACCACCACGCTGGTGCAGGCCATTCTGGAAACCATCCGGCGGGAGCGGCGGGTGCTGGTATGCGCCCCCTCCAACACGGCCGTGGATTTGCTCACCGAAAAGCTGGCCGAGCGCGGCGTGAACGTCATCCGCATGGGCAACCCCTCGCGGGTATCGGACCTCTTGCTGGAGCACACCCTGGATGCACAGATTATGGCCCACAAGAGCTACCCCGAGCTGAAAAGCATGCGCCAGACCGCCGAGCAGTACCGCGAGCAGGCTGGCAAGTTCAAGCGCCACTTCGGTTGGGAGGAGCGCGAGGAGCGCCGCCAGCTTAAGGAGCAGGCCCACCTGCTGTTGCAGGAGTCGGACCAGCTGGAGCGCTACATCACGGAGGACCTCTTGGAGCAGGTGCAGGTAATTACGTGCACCCTGGTGGGAGCCAGCAACCGCGCCATCCGTCACCTCACCTACGAAACCGTGTTCATTGACGAGGCCGCCCAGGCCCTGGAGCCGGGCTGCTGGATTCCGATTACCAAGGCCAACCGCGTAGTGCTGGCCGGCGACCATCAGCAGCTGCCGCCCACCGTGAAAAGCGAGAAGGCCGCGGCCCAGGGTCTGCGCGAAACCTTATTCGAGAAGTGTATCCGCCGCCAGCCCGAAACGGCCCGCATGCTGGAAGTACAGTACCGCATGCACGAGCAGATTATGGAATTCAGCTCGGAGCAGTTCTACGAGGGCCGGCTGAAAGCCGCCCCCAGCGTAGCCCACGCCGACCTGCCCGACTACGACCTGCGCTTCGCCCCCGATATGGCCGTGGAGTTTCTGGACACCGCTGGCTTCGGCTTCCAGGAGCTGGGCATCGACGAGAGCCGCTCCATTGCCAACCCTGAGGAAGCCGACCTGCTCTTGAAGCGCCTGGCCCAGCTGCTGGAGCCCTACGACGCCGCCGACCACACCGAGGACCTGCTTACCATCGGCGTCATTGCCCCCTACCGCGCCCAAATCAACTACCTCAAGGATGCGGTAGAAGACAACGACGAGCTGACCGGCCTGCTGGAGCACCGCATGCTCAGCATCGGCACCGTGGATGCCTTCCAAGGCCAGGAGCGCGACATCATTGCCATCAGCCTCACCCGGAGTAATGCGCAGGGCGAAATCGGCTTCCTCTCCGACATCCGCCGCATGAACGTGGGCATGACCCGCGCCCGCCGCAAGCTGCTCATCGTCGGCGACTCCAGCACCCTGGGCTCCCACCCCTTCTACAAAGCCTTCCTCGACTACGTAGAAAGCATAGGAGCCTACCGCACCGCCTGGGAGCTGCAGTAAGCGGTGAGATGGTGAGTGAGTGCAGTGGCGAGTTGTCATTGCGAGGAGGCACGACGAAGCAATCCGTTCTTCTCGTAGCACTACCCCTTAAGAATTGACAAGCCCTTGACGACTGTCCTAGCGTCAAGGGCTTGTCAGTTTAGAGGATTTATTACACGCAGAAGACGGATTGCTTCGTCGTGCCTTCTCGCAATGACATCCCTACTTGCCACTTCACCGACTCACTACTTCACCGCCTACCTCCGTATTTTTCCCGCGCCCCGTACTAACACGGAAAAGCCCTGTTCACCATGAACGGGGCTTTTTTTTGTGCGTACCACGGCTACCACCCTACCCCCTTCCCTGTCTATGAAAACCTACACTATTGTCATTCACGGCGGCGCCGTCACGATGGACCCCGCCAAAATGACCCCGGACCTGGAAGCCGCCATTCGCCAGGGGCTGCGGGAGGCCCTGCAGGCCGGCTGGGAAATTCTGCACCGGGGGGGCTCGGCCGTTGAGGCGGTGGAGGCCGCCGTGTGCAGCATGGAAAACAACGAGCATTTCAACGCCGGTCGGGGTAGCAGCCTCAATAAGCAGGGCGAGGTAGAAATGGACGCCTCCATTATGGACGGCCGCACCCTGCGGGCCGGGGCCGTAAACAGCGTCCGGTACGTGAAAAACCCCGTTAGCCTAGCCCGCGCCGTGATGGAACGATGCCAGCACGTGCACATTTCCGATGAAGGGGCCGTGGAGTTTGCCCTGCAGCATGGCCTGACCATGGAAGCCGTGCACTACTTCGAAACGGAAAAAGCCCGCCAGGAGTGGCTGGAAATCATCCAGGATGAGGAAAAACAGCCCCAGGAGCACGACACGGTAGGCGCCGTGGCCCTCGACCAGGATGGCAACCTGGCTGTAGCTACCAGCACCGGCGGCATCGAAGGGCAGCTCAAGGGCCGCGTCGGCGACTCGCCCATCATCGGGGGCGGCTCCTATGCGGCCAACGAGGCCTGCGCTGTATCCTGCACCGGCGACGGCGAAGTAATCCTGCGCGGGGCCCTGGCCCACGAGGTGTATGCCCTGGTAAAGTACCGTGGCCTTGCTGCCCCCGAAGCCTGCCGCGAAGCTGTGCAGCTTCGCGCCGAAGACCTGCAGGGCGACAAAGGCTTCATTGCCATCGACAAAGACGGCAATGTGGCCATCGAGAGCAACACCAACGTCATGCGTTGCGCCTACCGCATCGGCGAGCAGGAGCCCTTCGTGGCCGTGTGGCGCGAGGAGGTGCGGTAATACCCACCATACTCCTGTCATCCTGACGAAGGAAGGACCTTTACCACGAGTAATTACACCTGGTAAAGGTCCTTCCTTCGTCAGGATGACAGATTTTTACTTCAGGCTGATATACGACATGGTGTGTGGGGCGTCGGAGCGAGTATTCACGAAGTTACGCTCGGGCTTGTCGAAGTCCGACACGTAGAGGCGCTGGCCTTTAAGCAACACTTCGGCGGGCTGATCCAGCAGGCCGTCGCGGCCGTCGGTGTCGCCGTTCTGGGCCAGCGTCGTCACGGCCAGCGTTTTCAGGTCGATGACTTCAATAGCATTCTGGCGGGAGTTGCAGACGTAGGCTTTGTCGGTTTTGCGGTCAATCACCAGCCCATCGATGCAGGGAATCTGCTTGCCGGTGAGCGGGAGGGTTTCCTGCGAGGCCAGGGTGCCATCGGGTTTGAGCGTGACGCGGTAGAACTTCCCGTCGCCGAAGGAGCCGGTGTACAGGCGGCCCTGGCTGTCGTAGTCGAGGCCGTCGGCGCCGTTGTCCACGTTGGTTTCGTTGACCGTTGTTGTGAACAAGGCCAGCACGTGCGGATCCTTGGTTTTGGGTTGCAGATGAATCGGGCCCTTGCTGAGTTCGGCCAGGGTAAAGCGGAAGATGGCGCTACCCTTGTCGTTGCCGGGCAGGTCCCATTGGCTGTCGGTCACGTACAGGGTGTTGCCCTTCCAGACCACCGCGTTGGCCAGGCCAAACTTATCAACTACCGTCTCCACCTTGCCGGGCTTGCCGTTTTCCACCCGCACCCGCATCAGCCTGGATTTGAAATCCTTGCTGTTTTCATACTGGTTTTCGGCGTAGTATAGATTCCCGTCGGGCCCGAAGGCCAGGTCCATGGGCGCCGCCTTTTGGGTGGTGGGCTCCACGGGCAGATTGGTGAGGTAGGGCGCCAGCGAGTCGCCGGTCATTTTCAGGAGCACGGCGGGGTAGGCGTTGTTGGCCAGATTAGGCACGGAGAGGATGATGGTGCCATCCGGAGCCAGGGCCAGCCCGTCGGGGGTGTTGTGGGCCTCGTCAAGGGTGTAGAGCAGCTGGGGCTGCCCGATGGTGGCCACCGTATCGGCGGCGGGCGGCACGTGGGTGGCGGTGGAGTCGCCGGGCTGGGTGGCAGCGGGCTGCTCGGCTTTGGGCTGGTTTTGCTGGCAGCCGGCCAGCAGTGCGCCGCCCAGCAGCAGCGTAGTGAGGGAAGAGTTCATAGGACCAGGAGCAGGCGCAAGGCGCAGAGTAGAAGGCAGTTTTCTGCTCCAGCTTAACGGGGCCGCTGCCCGGCAGTTAACCGATGCCATAATTTTACAAAGCGGCCTGCTACCCAGGAAAACGCAGACTACCCCACCCCGGCGCCGACAATTCCGGGCTATTTCCGTAACTAGCCTACCGAAACCCAATTCTCCACTTCCAGCCCCGGACGTCCTTGTCCACCCGAAGTATGGCCCAAATCAGCGAAAACAAAGTCGTTACCATCACCTACGACCTGAGCGTAACCGACGAAAATCAAGAGAAAGTCCTCGTAGAATCGGCCGAGGAAGACGCGCCGATGGTGTTCCTGTTCGGCCAGAGCGGTCTGCCCGAGGAGTTCGAGCGTCAGCTCGATGGCAAGCAAGCCGGCGAATCGTTCAGCTTCTCCCTCACCCCCGAGCAAGCCTACGGTGACTACGACCAGCAAGCCGTAGTAGACATCCCGAAAAACGTATTCGAAATCGACGGGCAGATTGACGAGGAAATGCTGCAAGTCGGCAACTTCCTGCCCATGGCCGACAACCAGGGCCACCACATGCAAGGCAAAGTAGTCGACATCGGCGCCGACTCGGTGAAGATGGACTTCAACCACCCCCTCGCCGGCATGGTCATGCACTTCGACGGCAAAGTAGCCGCCGTCCGCGACGCCACCCGCGAAGAGCTCGACCACGGCCACGTCCACGGCGAAGGCGGCCACCATCACTAGGCCGTTGTCAACATTCTGATAGTAAAAACGGGGCCGCTTGGCCCCGTTTTTTGTTGTTCACATTTCATATTTGTTCTATGCGCCAGCACTGCGCTGTGATTATAGGGGGCTTGATTCTACTCTCAGCCTGCCATGATAAATCGAAGAAAGTAGCCGATACAGCTACCAAGCCTGCTACCCCAGCGCCAAGTCAACATCCTGCGGCAACGTCAACAAAAACGTTTCTTATTGATACACTTGCTATTCTAACCAACAGAAATCTAGACAAACTGCTTCTACAAATTGAGCAGGACAGCTTGATAGAGAGTCGAAAAACGCGTGATATTCCGCCTATTATTCAGTCGTTCTTAAATCAGCACGGCAGCTTTACTATAGCCGACTATGGCCAACCATTCAATGCCACTGATAACATAGTAGAAGAGCGGCCGAACCGTCAGCTGCTTTATTTAGGTATCGGCAATCAAACTGTTCTGATGACCTACTATTTAGGCGGCTTCGGTCTTTCTGAGCGCGTTCTTCTCTTCGAGGTCAAGGATAACAACATCACAGATTTCTGGACTGGCTATCTAAATCCTGATGCATTCGACAAGCGACGGATTATTCAGGTGTTGCGGGCTAACAAGGACAAAAGCTGGGGAGTCAATACGAATGCGCTATATCTGTAATATGGAAATTCATGAGGTTGCGGTTGGAAATTTCATTGAACTGGACGGATTGATTGGGGTAGTTGTCGGTATTGAACCGAATGAGGATACGCCAGAGGCTAGCCATGTTGCCGTTTGGTTTGGAGCCGATGCCCAGCAGCGTATATCAGAGGGAGGTTCTGGAAACCTTGTACCAGAGGTCTGGACTGTGCCAATAGAGTATTGTAACCGGGCCAATCCACCTATTTTTCGCCATTGACAGAAGGATATTTGACGCTCAATGCAGTTGAAGCCGGTAGCCTGCTAGCCCTTCTCTGTCCTAATAACCGCCGCTACCCCCACCCGCAGCTCCGGCCAGAACTCCCGGAAATCCTGCTCATACGTGGGTAGCTCCGCCAGAAACGCGGCACCGCCGGTAACCAGCACGGCCGCGGCGGGCACCCGGCGCGAAAGGCCCAACAAGGCCCGCTCCAGGCCGGCGGGGTGGGCGTAGCCGGTCAGCCAATTATGAAGGCGCATGTAGTGCAGCATTTCCTGCAGGCGCTCGGGCAGCTCCTGGCGGCGAAGGTGGAGCAGGGCGTACATACGCTGGGCAAAAATCGGCAGGGGTTCGGCCGCATCGGGGTGGTAGCGGGCGAAGTCGCGGGCCAGCAGGTGGTCGTAACCTACGTCGGCTACTACCCCGGCCCACTTGCCTAGGCCCGCCGCGCGCAGGCGGGCCGTGGTGCGGCGCACGGCCGGGTGGGCATCGGTGAAGGAGTCGATAAAGCGGTGGAGCCGAATGCCTTGCTGCACGGTTTCGGGGTAGGCCAGCAGACCGGCCCGGCCACGCACGGCCTCGGCGGCGAAGTTGCCCACCACGATGTCGGCGTAATGAGGGGTAGTAGCCGGCGAGCCGGAAAGCAGCAGATGGGCCAGGAAGTTCATGGGCAGGTGTACGATGGGCAAAGATGGCACAACTGAACCTTCGGGCGCGGGGCGCGTATTTCCTGAACCATCCTACTCTACCAAAACCAAAACCTGACCATAATGGCTGAGCAAGTTGCCCAAAGTCACGACGTGACCAAGCTGATCGAACGAATCCAGGATATCAAGATTGCCATGCTGACCACCGCCGACGCGGAAGGTGGCCTGCATAGCCGTCCCATGTACACGCACAAGCCCGAGGCCGATGGCATTCTGTGGTTTTTCACTGAGAAAGATTCGGCCAAGATTTACGAGGTGCGCAAAGACCAGCACGTAAACCTGGGCTACTCCAAGCCCGACGACAACCTCTACGTGTCCATTTCCGGCACGGCTTCTATTGTCACCGATCAGGCCAAGATCAAGGAGCTGTGGAGCGAGGGCCTGCGGGCCTGGTTCCCGAAAGGCCCCGAGGACCCCAACATTGCCCTGCTGAAAATCAGCATCGACCGGGGCGAGTATTGGGACCAGCCCAGCAGCGTGCTGGTGCGGGCTTTCGGCTACGTGAAGGCCGTGGCGACCGGTGAGCGGTACCAGCCCACCGGCGACGAGCACGCTAAAGTAACCCCAAGCTAGAAGGGCTACCCCCTCTAGCATGGCAAAGGCCGGAAGCAATTCCGGCCTTTTTTGTTGTTTCGTGCCGGCGTCGGTTCCAGCAGAGGAGCGCGGAGGCTTGCGCAGAGGGTTCAGAGTCCTTATTATCCCCTTTCATCGTGCTTACTACCCTTTCCATTCTTACCCTGCGGCCCGACCAGAAACGCTGGGGATTTGCGCAGATGGGCACCGCCCAGCGGCCGCTGCAACGGGTAGCAGGCCTGCGGTTTCAGAAGCTGCTCGGGAGCGGGGCCGGCGGCTTCGGAGCGCTGCCCAACCTGCGGCGCTACGGTTTCATGGCCGTGTGGGAATCGGAAGCAGCGGCCGCCCGCTTCTTTGCCGAGCACCCCTTGTGGCAGCAGTACCGGCAGCGCACCGCCGAAATCTGGACCGCCGAGTTAGCTCCCCTGAAGTCGCACGGCCTGTGGGATGGGCAGAACCCCTTCGCCTACCCCTCCGAAACCGCCGAACCCTCCGGCCCCGTGGCGGTGCTCACCCGCGCCTCTATCCGGTGGCAGAAAACGCCCCGCTTCTGGCGCTACGTGGCTCCTACCAGCGCCACCGTGGCCCACGCGCCCGGCGTGCAGGCCGCCATTGGGCTGGGCGAGCTGCCGGTAGTACGGCAGGCCACGTTCAGCCTCTGGGAATCGCAGCAGGCCATGCAGGACTACGCCTACCGCAGCGAAAAGCACAAGCAGGTCATCAAGCTCACCCGACAGGAGAACTGGTACGGCGAGGAGCTGTTCGCCCGGTTTCAGGTGGTGCGCACCGAGGGCACCTGGGACGGCCGGGCCTTGTAACAAGCGCGGGCCGTCAAATTCTTGCGCGGCTGCTTTCCGGCTGCCGAAACCCCACCCCATACCCGTGTGCCGGCCGCCACTACCGCAATTTTATACGCCCTGCCCCGCTGGCTTAGCCGCCGACGGCAGAAGTGGCAGCAAAATCCGCTTAGCGAGCTAAAAAGCCGGTTTGCCGAGCACTACCCTTGGTTTATCCTTGCTTTGGCACTGGAGAAGATCAGGCCCTTAGGGTGGTGTGGGCGAAGCCCATACGGCAAAGTTTTCTATCTTGGCGGGCTACCATATTATTGATATTTCCTATGATTTGTCCAGTTGCCTCTTTGCAGAAGCGCATTACTGTATTGAATGCAGTGCAGTTCCTCGCCGGTGCAGTGGCCTGGTTCCCTACCCCCGGCTGTGCGGGCAAGGTGGTATGCGCCGCTTGGGAGGCCAGTTGAGGCCAACGGGTAAGTGGTTTTCTTGTAAAAGGGCAATCAACCAGTAATTTACGCTAGACCTTGCATCCTATGTATAGCTTCACCCTTATTCCCGGAACCGTTTTTGATGCCGAAGGCGGCCCGGCCGGCGCTCCTTATGCACCGGGTAAAGACTATACTTCCACCCGGCACGGCCGGTTTGTTATCGGTAGCGTTGGGCCACACGTCAGTAGCTCTAAATGGCGCTACTCCGTTATTCCCTGGGGAGCCCCCATTCGGCTGGATGCCAAGAAGTACGTGGAAGTCCAGATCAATGGCCGCTGGGTGCATTTACATACCCTCCGAAGCTGGCGCGACGATTTTCTGACTGACCCGGCCGGAGCCAGAAAGGAGCTTGAGCGGGAATACGCGAGCATGAGCAGCTGGCTGAAACGGCAATTCGGTATGGGCGAAAAAGAGTTTCTGCCCGGAAGTTGGGGCGGAGCACTGCCCAAGTACTGGATGCTGAATGACTTCGGACAAGTAGCCATCAAGTATTTCGTTGACTACAATGGAAACCGGAAGCTGGACAGCAACCCGAAGCGTGGCGTAAAAAAGGAGGAGTTGCTAAGTGATTTTCTGCACACAACCTCTTACTACGAAATGGTAAACGTGCTCAACCGCGAGTTGCACCGGAAAGTAACTATGCAGCCGGGCACGTCGCATGGGTGCGTGCATATGGTTCCCAATGTCGTGCAGGATTGGGTCAAAAAAGGCATCCTGAAAGTGGGCGCCACTCTCCAGATTCATGACTATGCCGTCACCTTGGTTCCCCGAGGCTTCGAAAAGCCAGAGGGCAGTGTCGGGCAGGAAATTCATTTTTTCCCGGGGGCCAAGAAAATAGCCTTGTACAATGTGGTCAAGAAGTAGCGGGCTTATGCAGAAAATCCTTGTCAGCTTAGGGAACGGGGCGCTGGTGCTGAGTCTTTGCCTGGGGCTGGGCTGCACTGAAAAAAGGGAACCAGCTACTGCTAAGGCTACTTCACCTACTCCGGAACGCACTCCCAGCGTAGTAGAGGTGGTAGGGCACTATGCTGTCCAAATAGCGAAAGGAACCCGTCTGACCACTCCTGCTAGTCGTTTTTATGGCGGCGACACCTTGCCTAGCCTGAACTCAGACAGCACCATGTACATCCTCACTCCGGGTACTTGCACCGTCACGGCCATCCTGAATGCCGAGCAACAGCTAGAATCCGTTTACATCACGGCGCGTAAAGACCCACAGGCAGAGGCCCCGGAGGTAGCCTCCCTCCCTGAACCAGAGAGATTAGTTCGGTTAGGGGAACTGCGCCGTGTTTTCGGCGAAGGCCAGATCAAACCAGCCGTACTCAGACGGCAGGAAGAATGGCGGCGCTATCCAGTGGAGTTCAGCTACTTGCTTGCCCCCGGTGGTCGGGAAGCCAGAATTCGGGCCATGATGTTTACTCCTGAGTATTCCGACTCCGCCATGGTGCATTCTATCTCGGTAGAGAAATAAAGCAGCTGCTATGCTACACCAACTGTTTCCAAAAGCACAACAGAGACGACTAGAACCCGCAACATACCGGGAGACCATCGTTCGCACCCTGTGCGTCTTCACCGGAATAGCCCTGCTTCTAGGTGGTGTATTCAGTTGCGGTCCTACATCCGATTCAAAAAACATTGTCCTTTCCAAACCACCTCACCCCACCCCAGTGCAGGCAGTAATCCACTATGCCCATCAGATGGCCCGTAGGGCGCGTTTTACTACGCCCAAAAGCCGCCAGTATGGCAATGGAACTATCTCACATTCAGACAATAGTTTCTTTACTATAGTTTTATCTGATTATACAGTACAGGTATATATGAACCAAGAGCAGCAACCTGAAACTGTATTCATCTCAGCCTATCACCCTGCTCCTAGCTCTGATACGGCGCAAAACAAAAAGGTTTATCCTGCTCCGCCAGATCAGCTAACAGCCTTGGGAAATCTACGGCACGTGTTCGGGCAGGGTAAGGCAGGTCCGGTTATGGAAGTAAAAGATGCTCGCTGGCAGAGGCACCCTGTCTTATTTGACTATCACCCCTCTGCTAAGGGAAGGCAAGTGCAGATTAGAGCCACCATGCCTGCCCCCAACTACCCCGATTCATCAATGATTCACAGCATTATGCTGTCAGCCTATGAACAATAGTATTCCTTATCCACATTACTTTGTACGCGTATTTTCCAGGGCAACTAACTCCGCCAGCGCACGAGCTCAACCCTGATATCAGCATAACCCTACCCTCCACCTAACGCTAGTTGTTGCACATTCCTTTCTCACGTATATGGCACTACAGGTAGATACCCGCATTCAGATTGGGGGTAAAGAAATTCTGGAGTTTACCAGCTTATCCATTAGTCAATCCTTGTTCGGGCACCATCATTTCAGCCTGAACATCCCCTTTGATCGGCTGGAGGGCAACACGGGCACCTTCCTCTCGAAGGCGCACAAGGAGCTGTGCGGCAAGAGCATCACCATTTCGTTCGGCACCGCCGACGATTTGCTGGGCGCTTTGGGCAACGGCGGCAAAACCGACTTCGACTTCGCCTTCCAGGGCATTGTCACGCAGATAGAGGTAGGCAACCAGGGCGACCTGACCGGCTCGTTTCAGGTGCAGGGCTACAGCCCCACCTACCTGCTGGAAGACGCTCCCGTGCGCCGCACGTTCCTGAAGCAAGGTTTGGCGGCCATTTTCAAGAAAGTGCTGCAGCCCTACCCCGCCGACCTGCTGGGCCTGCGCGCCCAGCCCAAGCACACGGCCCCCATTCCCTACCTGGCGCAGTACGACGAAAGCAACTTTGCCTTTCTGCACCGCCTGGCCGCCCAGTACGGCGAGTGGTTTTATTACGATGGCAAGCAGCTGCAGCTGGGCCGGCCCGCGGGCAAGGAAATCGACTTTATCAGCGACGGGGTGCGCGCCTCTTTTAACCTGAACATCTCGCTGCGCCACTCGGCCTTTGTCGTGTCGCAGTACAACCTGCAGCAGCACAAGACCCTAAAGTCCTCGTCAGCCTCGCAAAGCGTGAGCTGGCTGGGGCAGAACCCGTTAGCCAGTTTTGCTCTCTCGGAGTCGGAGCGACTGTTCCCGAACCCCATGCAACTACCCTCAGTGGTAGCCCTCGACAGCCAGGCCACCGCCGAGCAGGTAGCCGCCCGCTATAAGTCGCAGCACGCTACCAACCTGGTAAGCTGCAACGGCTGGGGCGAAAACCCCGACATGCAGCTCGGTAGTGTCATCAACGCCTCGGGGGTAGGGCTGGGCAGCTACGTGGAAAGCGAGGAGTCGTTTGGCAAGTACTTTATCACGTCCATTGTGCATACGGTGGATGAGCTGGGCAACTACACCAACATGTTTGAGGCCGTGCCGTGGTCCTCGGAGCACCCGCCCCTGGGCCCCTACCGCGCTCAGCCCGTGGGTCATCCCGAACTGGCCGAAGTATTTGATTTGCAGGACCCCGAGCGACTGGGCCGGGTGCGCGTGCGCTACTACTGGCCCGTAGAGAAACCCGCCGACGCCGAAAGCGACTGGGTACGCATCAGCACGCCCTACTCCGGCGACGGGAAGGGCCAGCTGTTTACTCCGGAGGTAGGGTCGCAGGTATTAGTTGGCTACGAGCATAACCGCGCCGAGCAGCCCCTGATTCTGGGCAACCTCTTCCACCCCAGCAATAAGCAGGGCGCCAAGTACACCAACCCTCAGAACAACCTGAAGGGCCTGCAGACTGCCGGGGGCAACAAGTTTGTGATGACCGACACGGCCGGCCAGCAGAAAATCGTCATTTCCAACTCCAACAACAAGGGCACCGCTATTGAGGTTGGCTTCAACGGCGACGGTAGCGTGAACATTAAGAGCAACGGCCCGATCAGCCTTACGGCAGGCGGAGATATTCTTCTGAATGCGCAAAAGGATATTACCCTAACCGCCGGCAATAATATTACCCTCACGGCTAAGAAGAACGTAATGGTCACGGCTCAGGAGGAAGCAGTAGCCTTAGAGGCTAAAATGGCGCTGGACATGGTAGCCGAAGACCTGACCGCTGATTTCCGCAATAACCTGACGATCAACGCCAGTGCCCAGGCAAAGATCAAGTCTCAGGATACCGATATTATTTAATTTGGTCGAATTCGTGCGTTACTTCTAATCGTCGTTTATGCCGCATCCGCTCGAATATATAACTACCGGGGCCTTACTCCAGTGCAGTGAGGGCATGGTACCAATGCCCTTCCAGACCACGCCGCGCACCAGTAAAATTGCGGGGCTACAAGCCGGGAACGCGCTAGACAAGGTGCCAATCGCCAATATTCCCTCCTTCATCATCTGCAAAAAGCTCACGCAGCAGGCCGGGGGTACACCCGTGCCATGCGTACCCGCTCCCACCCTTTGGCAGGACACGTATCCGGCCAAAGTAGGTGGGGCCGAAACGCTTCTGTTCCGATCCTGCATCAACTGCCCTTTGGGGCAAGGCAAAATTGAGTTTCTGACCTCGGGCCAATTACCGATGCCGCCCGAGATGAGCCAGCAGATTAAGGAAACCCGGGAAGAGGCCGACGAAGCTCTCAAACAGGCAGAGCTGGAAAAGAACTCGGTGGGCGAGGCCGGCCTGCTGGAGGGCATGATTCCGCTGTGGGGTTCGGGCCGGGACCTAATCCATGCCGCCCAAACCGGCGACAAAATGGGCGTGGCCCTGAACGCGGCCTTCTTGGTCTGGGACGTGGCCTCAGTAGCAGCGGGGGTGCTGACCTTCGGCACGGCCACGGCCGCCATGATGGGGGCCAAGGCCGGCGTGCGCACCGCTCTGAAAGCCGGCGCCAAGGTAGCCGCCGGCCTGGCCAAAAAGCAGATGGCCGCCCTGGCCCTGAAGAGTGCCGCTCTCAAGAATGGACTCAAAGCGGGCGTACGCTCCTTTGCCGCCAAAATCCCGCGTATCTGCGTGACAGCCTGCTTCCCGGCCGGTACGCCCGTGGCCGTGGAGGGGGGCTACAAAAACATCGAGGACATCAAAACGGGCGACTTGGTCTGGTCCTGGCACGAAGAAACGGGGGATCTGGCCCTCAAGCCGGTGCTGCACACGATGAGCCGGCAGAGCGATGCACTGGTGCAGCTGCGCCTGGGTGCAGATGTGGTGCAGGCTACACCCGAGCACCCGTTCTGGGCCAATGGCACCTGGAAAGTAGCCGGCGAGCTGGTGGTGGGCGACGCCGTGCTGCGCTCCGACGGGCTGACCATGCCCGTGAGCGAGGTCAGCCACCACACCGAACAGCCTACCACAGTCTACAACTTCGAGGTAGCCGACTGGCACACCTACCTTGTCAGCTGGTGGATGTTCGTTGTGCATAATGCTACTGTTTGTCTCAGCAAAACATTAAAGTCTCTTAAAACGGCAGGTGGAAAAATTATTACGAATAGTAAGTACCGTGGGAAATTAAATCCAATTGCTAAAGCTAAGGGCTTCAAGATACCTGTAAAGAAAAATGGTTACCCTGATTTCAGTAGCTATCTTTATAATGGACCAGGTAAGAACAGTGTTACTATTGAGATGACTGGTAAATACAGCGACGACTTTGCAGAAGCTAATAGATTAGCCGGTCATAAGACCACCCCCCCCGACCACACTTGGCATCATACAGAGGTTGTTAACAAAAAAGGGAAAAAGCTTTACAATGAAATGCAATTAGTGCGAACTGATGCCCATCAAGCAGCACGACATTCGGGGGGTGCTCAACTCTACCGCGACATAACAAAAAGCACAGGTTACCGCTAATCAAAGCTTGTATGCAAATAGAAAAAAGTAATTTGTTTGGGCCAGTCAACCCAAAGGATATTGTTGATTTTGAAGAAGCCAATGAAATTCTACTTCCGGACGACTACAAAGACTTTCTTCTACACCATAACGGTGGGCGCCCAATACCTAACCAACAACCTGAAGTTAATACCGATGTTAACTGGTTATATGGCATGATAGAAGAGCCTGAATGGGCTAGTTTATTTCAAGCCATTGATGTATACGCAGGCCGTATTCCCTCTTGGTATATGCCAATTGGAACTGATTCTGGAGGCAATATTTATATAATGTCTTTGTTTGACAAAAATAAAGGCCTTATAGCGTTATGGTGGCACGAGGAGGAAGCCGAGGAAAACGGTAGCGACTACTTTGGTAATTTGACAGCAATAGCAAATTCCTTCAACGAATTTATAAATTCTTTAGAAGAACGCACCAACTGATGGACATGCACGAAAAACAGGAAATCAATTTCTGCCTAGAGCAAATTTTTCGGATTACAAAAGCATTGGCACCTGAAAATAATTGGAGCTCTATTTATATAGAGGGTTACATTGTAGGATCTATTACTGAAGTAAAATCATGGTATGTTCTACAAAATACAGAAACCAGAATAGAATTTGAAACATTTGATTTAGACTATATCAATGAGGATACTAAAAATAACAATATAGGTAATTTCATAGAAAAGTTACGTGAATTAACTTATCATCCTAACAAAGGAGCATGGTATACTATAAGTATTGAATACACTCAGAATAACAAGCCGCTGACAGCCTATAATTACTCAGATATTCCTGCCTTTGAGGAACCCTTGCCGCTTGCGATTTACAAAAAAGACCTAAAGCTATTTCCTCGTCCTACGGAAGCAATTCCTAGCTGGCTTGTATAGCTTTTAAGCTGTACCCCGTGTAGTATCTCAATCACGGCGGGGTACTGAGCTTCGGCACGGCCACATGATGCAGCGCGAGTCGGATGCACTGGTGCAGCTGCGCCTGGGTGCGGATGTGGTGCAGGCTACACCCGAGCACCCGTTCTGGGCCAATGGCGCCTGGAAAGTAGCCGGCGAGTTGGTGGTGGGCGACGCCGTGCTGCGCTCCGACGGGCTGACCATGCCCGTGAGCGAGGTCAGCCACCACACCGAACAGCCTACCACAGTCTACAACTTCGAGGTAGCCGACTGGCACACCTACCTCGTCAGCTGGTGGATGTTCGTCGTCCATAATGCCACCGTGTGCTTCGCCGATCTAGCTCGTGCTGGAGTAAAGTATGTGCAGAATATTCTTAAGGGTAATCAGTTCAACAAGCTGATGGAAGAACGCATCATTGATGGTGCACACGAGGTTTGGTTGAAAGGCATGAAAGTGCGATTAGATACTTACATTCCAAATAAGAAGATTATTTCGCGTAAGGCTACCCAACTAGCTGAAGTTACCGAAACCACTGCCAAGAAGTACATCGACGAAATAACTAAGAAATATAAAGCAGGCTCAGAAGTACAAAATGCTGAGCGAGCTGGTTCAGAGAAGCTAAAAGGAAAATATGTATTACAGGTTCCTAAACAGGAGCAGCCTATACCAAAAGAAATTCTAGAATACGCTAAAAAGAAGCGAGTAACAATTGAATCAGTAGATGATATTACTGATACTATGCTTCGTTGGTGGGAGAAACCTTGATAGGAGCGCTAATTTTATTTTCTTTTCATTTTTTCAATGAAACAGTACACTTACGATTTACATATGTGGAATGACGCATATGGTGAAATGATGAACATAACTGATACGTTAGATTTCTATCGTACTAGTTACGAAGATGAGTTGCCGCGTAAAGAGCTTGATGTACACTTATCAGCACTTGATACATGGGCTGCTTATGCTCATCAACATCGTCTACTTTATCATGTTTATGTGCGGCTCACTGCGACTGGGCAATCTTATGCTAACGTCATTCTCAATGAGGGCAATGTTATTGTTAGTTTTTTAGATGGCTATAACCGTGAGTACTTGATCTATACCTTCTTAGGGACTGAGCACGACAAGTTGTTTTTGCAGAGTTTACATTACTTTGAGTATGCTGATGAAACTTGGTGTACACCCGCAGAAAGTATAGCTGACACACAATACATCTTCACATTCCAAGGCCATTTAACGGTCAATCGCGAGTATGAGAAAGCTGATGGTCAACGTTACCGTAGTCAACAAACGGCAACACACTCTGTTGATATAACTCCTAATTGGGAGCCCTATCCCGAGCTAGGAGATTATGCAGGGGTAATTGAACTAAAACGTTGGGGTGATCAGGGCTCTATTGTACCACTAATAGATGAGGCGATCTAGGCTTGTAAAAAGCCCTTTACCCTAGTTCCGTCCTAGTCTGGGACGTAGCCTCAGTGGCGGCGGGGGTGCTGACCTTCGGCACGGCCACGGCCGCCATGATGGGGGCCAAGGCCGGCGTGCGCACCGCTCTGAAAGCCGGCGCCAAGGTAGCCGCCGGCCTGGCCAAAAAGCAGATGGCCGCCCTGGCCCTGAAGAGTGCCGCTCTCAAGAATGGACTCAAAGCGGGCGTACGCTCCTTTGCCGCCAAAATCCCGCGTATCTGCGTGACAGCCTGCTTCCCGGCCGGTACGCCCGTGGCCGTGGAGGGGGGCTACAAAAACATCGAGGACATCAAAACGGGCGACTTGGTCTGGTCCTGGCACGAGCAAACAGGGGACTTAGCTCTCAAGCCCGTCGTGCACACGATGCAGCGCGAGTCAGATGCGCTGGTAGAGTTGCGCCTGGGTGCGGATGTGGTGCAGGCTACACCCGAGCACCCGTTCTGGGCCAATGGCGCCTGGAAAGTAGCCGGCGAGTTGGTGGTGGGCGACGCCGTGCTGCGCTCCGACGGGCTGACCATGCCCGTGAGCGAGGTCAGCCACCACACCGAACAGCCTACCACAGTCTACAACTTCGAGGTAGCCGACTGGCACACCTACCTTGTCAGCTGGTGGATGTTCGTCGTCCATAATGCCACCGTGTGCTTCGCCGATCTGGCTCGTGCTGGAGTAAAGTATGTGCAGAATATTCTTAAGGGTAATCAGTTCAACAAGCTGATGGAAGAACGCATCATTGATGGTGCACACGAGGTTTGGTTGAAAGGCATGAAAGTGCGATTAGCCATTGGCAACTTATTCCGCACGCTGAACAGCAAAGGCGGACAATTACGTCAGGCCAATGGCACGCGCTACCACGATGATGTCGAAGGCAGCTTGGTGAGCAAAACCCTGCTCAACGGGCAGCAGTGGCACTACTACTGAGTTTAAAAAGAAGCTCCTATGTCTATTTTCGACAGGCTAAGAAAGAAATCTATTACACAATTTGATAATGCTTACCTAACAGCGCATCGGTTCACCGACGGCAAAGGCTTCCCGCCCTCCTATATCGACTTTGCTACCCACTTGGGCTGGGGAAGGCTCTGCGGCCTGTTTCTGATCTATGTTCCTCTCGGCCAACATCCCGATTCATGGACCATTCGTAGCCCTTGCATCAAACAGGCAATGGATAGCTTTTACGAGGAAATGGAGCATGATCCTTTCTTACTTGAACCTGATGGCTATGAAGGGATTGAGCAGTCACTGGTTCCCTTTGCCACGAGTGAGAATGGCGAATATCTGGTCTGGGACTTAGCTCACCGCAGCTCCGATGATGAACTGCCTATCTATGTGCTCGCAGCACGCATGGGAGGAATCCGCTACGGAGCTCCAAATTTGTATGACTTTGTGGAAAGGTGTGAGAATGATGAGGCGGTTAAATCAATGTTAGGCCCTGGCTACGCAAAGCTGCCTTTGATATTTGAGCCGTTGCCTCTAGAACGTTGAGATTAGTGGCAAACGCCATATTCGCACAACCACGCAACTTCTGATTGACAACTAAGCTCATTTGCTTAGTGTCTTGCGGCCAGCAGGCCCGTTCAAGGTGAAAACAATAGGTAAAGCGCGTGGCGTCATTCTTACTTTGGTAGGAAACCTGGAACAAGCAAAAAGCCTCTGCAAACTATGCTGCAGAGGCTTTTTAACCAATCTAAGGAGTGGTTATACCCATTTGTTGTCTAGTACAGCGCCATTGGCGTTGATCTTGTTAGCCGAAATGGTTAGGCTCAGGGTCATAGAAGTGTTAGTGTCAGCGCCGCGGGCATCAAAGTGCTCGGCGTAGCTTACGCAGTAGGCTTCCTCGAAGGAGATTTCCTTCAGGGTGGAGTCCTGGTCAATGCGCTTGAAGGTGATTTTGCCGCTTTCGCGTTTGTAGGGGTCCAGCATCCAGCTCGTCAGCGAAGCGCTGTCGGTTGAAACAATTGTCACTTTAATAGTGCCGCCCTGCACCTTTGACGAAGGACGCCCTTTGTCATCGATGGCTTGATCGAAGGAGTAGCTGCAGCTTACTACTTCGCAGTCACCGCTGCCAGCGGCGTTAAAGAATGCACTGAATGAGGCCATAATAAAATGTGTAAGGGGTTAAAAATGAAAGGAAGGGAATGAAAAATACGGTACTCTTTTACTGCTATCTAGCTTGAGCAGGTGTTACTCAGCCGCAACCCAGGCTATTGCTGCTTGTATTCAGCGTTCCAGTCGCGGTTAGGGTCGTTGGGGTCATCGCCTTTGGTGCCGTCCAGCGACACCAGGAAGGTTTTGGCCGGGAAGTAGGGTACCATGTGGATGTCGAGCAGGATGCGGTCCTTCTGGTTAGGGTCCCGCTCAAACTTCTTGATGGAGAACTTCTCAATCAGCTTACCAGGGCCGGCAATGCCATCCAGGAAGCGCACTACCTGGCTCTGGATGTCCATGCGCATGTTGTGGTCCCAGTTTTCGAAGGCGCGGCGGTTCAGGAAGTCAATCAGCACCTTAGTTACGTAGTCGAATACCCGAACCACGGAGTAGGTCTGCAGGCCGATGTTGTCGCCGTTGAAGAGGGTTTTGGCGGAGAAGGCCATAACCCGGCCGTACTCGTTCACCATGGGCACCAGGCCCAGCTTTTCGAGGTTGGCAATTTCGCTTTTACGGAGCGGGAATCGGACACCATCTACTTCATTCAAAGTACCGTGCTTGCGCCCGGCCGTTACCTGGGAAGCCAGGGTGCTGTAAATGCGCCCAGCCAGCGCCGAGGATGGGGGTACGAACAGGTCTTCCTCCTCGCCTACCTCCTCCAGCTTGCCCCGTCCTACCAGCCAGTTACAAGCCATGATGATGTTGGACTTGTGTGCCTCGGCGCCCGTCAGGTTAGCTTCCTCAAACAGCTCAATTACGTCGTCGGGGGTGTCGTAGTGCTCAAAATCGGTGACCATCATCACCTTGTTTTTGTGCGCAATCTTGGCCCACTTATCAATCACCTTGTTGGAACCCAGGTAACCGGGCACTACCAGCAGCGAGTAGTTGTCGCGCAGATCGAGGCGGTCGTAATTCTGTTCCAACTCATTGGACACCGCATCAATAAAGGTGGTATTGTCCAGGTCCTGCAGCTGGTCTTTATCCGCGTTCAGGATGGAAATGTTCTTCACCTCGTCCTGATCGGTGTTGCGGTAGAACAGCGCCACGGAGCGGTACGACTGCTCCATATCGTGCGTGGCCTCAATGGCCTTGCGCAGGTTATCCGTCAGCTGGTTGGTAGAAGACTCTACCTGATCCTCGCATTGCTGCACGGCGTCGGCTACGGAATCGGCCTTGCTCAGCATCTCGTGCCAGAGGGCCAAGCGCTTTTTCAGCTGCTGGCGGTCGGCCTTTTTGCTGTCTTCCGTCAGGAAAATCTTTTTGCGAGCCTTTTTCTCAGGGTTGAGGTTGGAAGCGCCATCGATGGTAGTTTCCAGCAAATCGAAACCGCCAAATTTGGCTAAAGCCTGGGCGTTTTCTTCAAGACGAGGGGCAAGCTCCCGCTCCCGTGAGTGGGTAGCAGAAGAAGCGTTTTGTTCGGTTGCCATAGAGGGGAATTTCTATCGGATGATGAGCGAATAGGGCGAGCGGATACAATAATCCGGGCCAGCTAGTCCAGCTCGCTGATCATGGCCTGAATGGCCGCCAGGAAGGCGGCCTTGGTTTCAGGGGTTTCCAGCGCCGATTTCAAGATTTTGTTGGACTTTAGCTGCCGTAGCAGCTTCTGCAGATCGTCGGTCTGCGTGCTCAGGTCCTGCAGAAAATTGCTCTGGTTGATGATGCCTTTCTTGCCGAAGTCGCCGAGCGACTCGAATTGCAGGTTCTCCGTTACGGTAGAGCCATCTTCCCGGTCAAACTCTACTTCTACGGAGGGCTTGAAGTGGGCAAATACAGCTTCGGGAGTACGCAGGCCTTCTACAATCTGGGCGCGCAGCGGTGGATCAGAGGTGAGCTTTTGCACCAGCAGGGTGCGGTTCAATGGAATATCTGAAATGGACTCCTGGGCACCATCCTGCTTCCGCTCCTGCCCTCCTATTCCGTAATTAAACATACGTTGTAGTGTTTAAGCTAAACCAACCTGTATCAGGGTATTGGCAGAAAGCTTTACGTGCTTTTCCGGCCGTAAGGTACAGGAATTTGAAAAACTACCTAAAATAAAACACACAAATCTCAATTAAATAATATACAAAATCCTATATGCTAGCCTATTGGCAAGATGCTATTATGTAAAAGAAAAACCATGTATTTACATCGAATTACCTGCCAATACGGATATTCTCCTACCTTACCGCGCCGGTTATATGCCAGCCCCTGGCCTTGCTTGCTTTAAGGCCACTCTATCTTTCCTTTTATCCTGCTTTCTAGTAATGTCTTACACCGATGAGTTAAAGCGCGCGCTGCATATCGCTCAGGCAGTAGCCCACGAATATCGGCACGAATACTACGCCGCCTCTCACCTATTTACGGCCCTGCTCCACAATGAAATAGGGTTGGCTTCGTGGCTGGCGGTGGAGCTGGGCAAGGATATTCACTACCTGCGCGAATGGGCCGAAGTACGACTGGAAAGCCTGCCGAAAGCCGTGCGCCCCCCGGAGCTGCCCGGTGCCGACAAGGAAATAAAGGCCATTCTGGAAGTAGCTGACTTAGTAGCGCTGCAGCTCTCCAAAGAAGAAACGGACCCGCTGTGCGCCTTGGCCGCTGTGCTGCGGCCGGGCCTGGTGTACACGCCCGAGCAGCTAAAATCCCTCCCCCTCACCCAGCGTGAAGTGATGGAAGCGGCCGAGCCGGCCAGCTTGCAGCCGGTAGCCGTAGGCGCTGATGGGCAGGCTACTACCCCCCTCTCAGACCGTACCCCCACCGGTAAGGCTGGCGCCCTGGCCACGTACTGCGTCAACAAAACAACTCAGGCGGAAAGCGGAAAGCTGGACCCCATTGTGGGGCGTGACCGGGAAACGCGGCAAATGGCCGAGATTCTGGGGCGGCGCACCAAGCCTAACGTACTGCTGGTAGGCGAGCCGGGGGTAGGAAAATCGGCGCTGGTGGAAGGCTTTGCCCAGCAGATTGTGCAGAAGAAAGTGCCTGGCCACCTGCAGCAGGTAGCGCTGTTTGAGCTGGACCTGGGTACGCTGGTGGCGGGAGCGTCGTACAAAGGCGAGGTAGAGGACCGCATTAAAAGCGTACTGAGCGAAATCAAGCAGTACCACCGGGCCATCCTCTTTATCGACGAAATCCATGTGCTGCTTGACCCCAAAGGCTCAGCGGGCGCGGGCATAGCCCAGCTGCTGAAGCCGGAGCTGGCCCGCGGCGAAATCACGGTAATTGGGGCCACTACCAACGACGAGTACCGCCAATACATGGAGGCCGATGAGGCCTTCAACCGCCGCTTCGATGTGCTGCGGGTGGAAGAGCCGAGCATGGTGGTGGCCGAGCGCATGGTGGAAAGTGTGCTACCCTACTACGCTGCTCACCACGGCCTGCAGGTAGGCGAAGGCACGGTGGCCGAGGCCGTGCGCCTGGCCAAACGCTACCTCAAAGACCGGCAGCTACCCGACTCGGCCATTGATCTGGTGGACCGCACCATGGCCGCTATCCGGATGCTGGACGAGCATGCCAGCGCCGAGCTGCGGCAGCTCCAGCAGGATTTCGACACCTTGGTGGCCCGGCAGCCCGAGCTTACAGCCCCCGATTACCTGAAAGAGCTGCGCTGGTTTCTCTATCAGGTGCAGAACCAGGTTAGTCACCTATGGCTCAATCAGCTCGACCAGGAACAGCAGCCCGAGGCTTTGGAAACTGCTGAAGCCCTGGAAGCCTACGTGCGGGAATTGCTGGCAGCCGTGGTAAACCTTTCAGGCACCAAGAAGGACCGGGTGGAGCGGACGGATATTGCCGCCGTTGTGTCGGGCAAAACGGGTATTCCGCTGGGCAAGCTGCAGAGCAATGAGCGGGACAAGCTGCTGAACATGGACCAAACCCTGCAGCAGCGCGTAGTAGGCCAAAACCATGCCGTGAAGGCCCTGTGCGAGGCCATTCTGGAGTCGCGCTCCGGCCTCACGAAGGCCGGGCAACCCATTGGCTCCTTTTTCCTGCTGGGCCCTACCGGCACGGGCAAAACCGAGCTGGCTAAGTCTTTGGCCGACTTCCTGTTCAACGACGAGTCCTTCCTGATTCGTTTTGATATGTCGGAGTTCAAGGAAGAGCACTCGGCGGCCCTGCTTTACGGAGCCCCTCCCGGCTACGTGGGCTACGAGGAAGGCGGTTTGCTGGTCAATAAAATTCGGGAGAAGCCGTACTCGGTGGTGCTCTTTGATGAAATCGAGAAGGCCCATAGCTCGGTGTTCGACATCTTCCTGCAGATTCTGGACGAAGGCCGCCTGCACGACCGGCTGGGGCGGGAAGGTGACTTTTCGAATGCCGTCATCCTGTTCACCTCCAACATTGGCAGTGAGCAGATTATCCAGTCGTTTGGCGCGGGGCAGATACCGGCTACCAGCACGCTCATGGAAACCATGAGCCGCTACTTCCGTCCCGAGTTTCTGGCCCGCCTCACGGAAATAGTGCCCTTCGCGCCGATTTCGGAGGAAAACGTGGTCCAGATCTTCGACATTCACCTGCGCCCCCTGCAGGAGCAGCTCAAGCGCCAGGGCATTACGCTGGAGCTCACGCCCGAAGCCCGCAGCTACCTGGCCCTGCTGGGCTTTACGCCGCGCTACGGAGCCCGCCCCATCAAAGGCGTCATTCGGCAGCAGCTCCGCCGCCCCATTTCCCGGATGATTATTGCCGGCGAGGTAGGCAAAGGCTCCGTCATCTCGCTGGATAAGCTGCCGGACGCCGAAGACCTCACCTGGCAGATTGAAGCCTCCGAAGAACCCGCAGAACAGCCCAGCGTAGCCGAGTCAATCGGCTAGCCCGGTGGCTGCCATTACCGGAGGCAAGCTCTTGGCTTGAAGCATTTAATAACCACCGCTTTTCCAACAAAGCGAAATCAGCCGTTGGGCCACCGTTGTTGTAACGGCCCGGCGGCTGATTTCGCTTGTTGTCTGTCGCTGACTTTACTACCCCGCCGCGGGCAGTAAACTCACCTCGTAGGGCAGGTTCATGGCCGATTGGCTGGCTAGCAGCACCTGTAGCTCGTGGGCGGCGCGCTGCCACTCCGGCCCCGACATGCGGCTGGTAGCTGCGGGAGTCAGCTGCACCCGGATGCAGCGCACAAAACCGGCCGTGGGCGAGCCGCCCGTGCGGAAGCCTTTCTCGATGTGCACCTGGCCGAGCTGGCTGCCCAGCTCGGCCCAGCAAGCGGCCCGGATGTCCTCCAGCGTAACGATGCGGTTGCGGCTGAGCAGGTTTCTGCGCAAGGCGAAAACCCGTTCCTCGGGCCGGGGCCGTTCCCGCCCCCCGGTGGTAGTAGTTACTAACTGCACGGCATCCACATAGTGCCCATCGTACACCTGCAGAAGGCTGCCGTTGGGAATGCGGTTGCCAGCCTCCCCGTCGCTCGACCAGTATTCCAGGTACACGCTGTCGGTGGCGTCGCGGGGGCGAAGCATGACGTAAGGAGCCGGGTCGCCGGTTTGCCCGATGTCGGCTTGGCCCATGCGTTCTTCCAGCCGGGCCAGACTTTGGTTGAGTTCCCGCAGGGTGTTGGCCACGAAATCGGTGCCGGTGGCTGTGAAGGCGCGGCTTTCGTCGCGAAGCAGCTCCAACAATTCCAGCAGAGCCTCCTTGCCCGAGCGCGCATCAAACCGCCCCGCCCCGTACCGCAGGGTGTAGGTGTCGGTGTCGTGCTCGTCAAGCGTGCTGAGGGTGGTAGAGCGGAATACGACGTTGCGCAGGCTGTATATCTCCTTGATGGCCAGAAACGCTTCCTCGGAGGCCAGCGGAAAGATGTTCAGGGCGGGTTGCAAACGGAATAGCTGCTTGTTGAGCCGGCGGTTCAGCACCGGAAAGCAGTTGACTCCGCAGGTAACGGTTGCCAGCGCTTCGGGGGGTAGGGCGTGCGAGAAGCGCACCTCCAGCCAGATCAGCGGCTGCGTCAGCGTTTCCAGCACTTCCGGGGCAAAGCGAGCGGCCAGGGCCGCCGGGAAGGTTTCGCGCAGATATAACTGCAGCTCGGTGCCCGGACCCGACTGCATCCGCACAAAGCCCGGCGCATACAGCTGCCGGACCTGTTCTTCTACCCGCTGCAGAAAATCATACTCCTGGTGAAGCAAGGGCTCCGCATCTGGGGCGGCCGCCCGCAGGCCCTGGGCTGCGTTCAGCGGAAGCCCACCCAACAGCCACGTTTCGCCGGGCAGGTAGGTCAGGTAGGCCTCACGGCGGGGCTCGTTCAGCCAGTCGAAGTAAAAGGACAGGTCGGCCAGGGATGCTACCTCGGGGGTGAGCTCCAACCCTATCCAGAGGCGGCGGTGCTCGGCGGGCTCGGGGCGGGTGGCCGCGGCCAGGGGCCGCTTCTGCCCTACTTGCTCCACCCGCCACACGTGGTCGTCGGTGGCGAGGTAGCGCACGGCCCCATCCACCAGGCGCGTCTGCTGCAGAGGCGAAAAGAAGGTGGCCGAAGCACTGGCCGAGCGCCCCAGCACGGGCCGCTGAAAAGCAAATTGCGCGTCGGCGGGCAGTTGCAATACGGGCTCCCGGGGCGAGGCCTGCGCAATGGCGTGGGCGGGCCGGGGCGCATCTATTACATCGGGGTTCAGCAGGCCCGCCAGGCGCTCTACTAGCCGGTACTGGGTGTTATTGATTTCCTGCCCGATTTTTTCCAGCTCTACGGCGCAGGCTTCCAGCAGCAGCTGCACCAGGGGGTCAAAACCATCCAGATCTGCCTCGCTGTAGCCCCACATTTCGGCCGCTTTCTGGGTCAGGCGACTTTTAATTCCGGCTTTAGTAAAATCCTCGGATGGGTGCATAACGAGCAGGTAGCAAACTAGAAGCAGAGCTTCTTTCTATACAACGGAGAGCGGCGCCACAAACAGGCTGGCCCGGAAGGCAAAGGGCTCGTTGGTGCGGCGCAGCACGGCGCGCACGGTCACCTCCAGCCTTTTCCGGATGCGCTGATTGACGCCTTTCAGCTCAAAATCCTCAATGCCCACGAGCACCTTCACTTGCTCCAGGCGCGGCTCACGGTCGGCCACCAGTTGCTCCACGGAGCGCTGCACGTTGTCTTTCCAGCGCATGTTGGTCATGGCCTCGAAATCCTGCTGCCACACCACGCAGCCAAAGCCCGGGTCAAATCGTGATTCGCCGAAGTGGGTGGTCAGCATCAGGTACAGGTGCTGGGCAATGGACTCCTGCACCGAGCAGCGGGCCAAAGGCTGGCGCTGCAGCAAGTCCTCGAAATTCAGCGGCAGGCGGTAATACTCGTTGCTCATGCGCGGTTGTTCTGGGGGTAGCGGCAGGTCGGAACGGTCGGGCTATTTATAGCCAAAAATGCCCCGTTTGCGGCCCAGCTCCTTGTCAATGGAGTCAATCATCTTCTCCACGCTGGCTTTCATATCCTCGGAGCTGGGGTTCTGCAGAATAGCCACAAACCCCTTCCGCGACTGTTCCAGCATTTCCTTGCGCTGCTCTTTGCTCATGCCCGCTGACCGCAGGCGCAGGCAGTCGGCATTGGCAAAGTTTACCTGGTCGGAGAGCAGCGCTACTTGCGTGAGGCTCTCCTGCAGGCGGCGCTGCAGGTCGGCCGCGCGGGCGCTACCCCCACCTCCGCCGCCGGAGCCGCTGCCTCCCCCCCCGCCACCCATCATCACTGGGGCCGGCCGGTTGGCGGCGGCCGCCTGGTAGGTAGCCAGCAGCTGCTTGGTTTGCGCCAGCTCGGCAGCCATTTCTTCCTTGCCCGACACGTCAATGCCCTTTTTATCCAGGGACTGGCGCAGGAAATCAACGGTACTGCGGTTGCTGCGGAACAGGTCGAAGTCGCGCAGGATGTTGTGAGCCAGGCGCTTGTTGGTCAGGAACTGCATCTGGGTGGAGTCGCGGCGCAGCTCGCTCAGGGTTACGGCAATGGCGTTGAGGTAGTCCTGGGTGCGCTTGTTCAGGTCGCCCACTACCAGGTCGTTGCTTTCCGTACGCAGCTGGCGGTCGGTCAATTCAATGCGCTGCAGGTGCGAGGTAAGGGTATCCAGCTGTACCAGCAGCTTGTGCTGCTCGTCGCGGGTGCGCTCCAATTCTCGCTTCAGCTTTTGGTTTTCTTCGGCAATGGAGCCGTCGGAGAACAGGTAGTAGGAGGCTACCAGGGGCAGGGCCAGGGCCAGCACGTAAAACAGCGCGAATTTCCAGAGGCGGGTATTGCGTTCGGCGTGGTTGAGGGGTTTCATGCGAGGGGGCGGGCTAACGGGCCAGAGAGCTTAGAAAGGATTCCACCGCGAAACGGGCTTTTCCGGCGCAACGGCCGGGGCCACGGGGTTTTCGTTGATGAAGGTTTTCCAGCCTTCCTTGTTCTTACCGATGTACTCCAGCTGGGTGAGCTGCCGAAAAATAGTAGCCAGCAGCTGCCAGAGCGACAAGTGCTGGGCCAGGTGCTCGTGCACGCGGTGATGGTCGTAGCGCATGGTGACTACCCCCTGCAAGGCGTTGAGCAGGATGGCCGGCACCGTTTCCGACCATTGCTCGATGTATTTCAGTAGCTCTTCCCGCTCAGCTTCCGTCAGGCACTCCAGGGTGGTTTTCACCTGCTTGCCCATCCGCATCAGGGCATCCAGCAGATAAATCGGCGGCTGCTCGGCGGCACTCAGCGAGAAGCTGGTCAGGTGCTGAGCCAAAGCAAACACGGTACGCTCGGCCAGGAAATGCACATGCTCGCTGAGGGCGCTTTTTTTATCGGCGCGCAGCTTCACTTTATGAATGACTTTGAAGGCGTCCGTTTCCACCTCCTGCAGCACATGCTCCAGCTGGTGTAGCCACTTCAGCAGGTCGGGGTGGCTGGACAGGGCCGTGCTGGGCGGAATGTAGCCCGCCACCACGCGCAGCGCTCCTTCGGCGTAGAGCAGCTCCCCTATCACCAGATGAAACGAGCTGACCGCCGACGTATTCACCTGCTGGGTAGGCACAATGCTAAGCTGGTACTCCGGGCGGGTGTAGGGGTGCCGGGGCGGCACCTCCTCTACCGCCGGCTGCCCCATGGGCACGCGCACGTAGGGGTTTACGGATACGACGACACTGAAACGCAGCTGCTCCGTAGCGGTCAGGTTAAAGTCCTGCAGCAGCTGAGCCAGGCTGGTGTGCAGGGTCAGGGGCTCGTTGGCACTGGTAATTTCAATGCGGGCGCCGCCGGCCGTAATGGCCCGGCAGTACAGCAACCTAGCCTGTATTTCCTGCTGCTGATTTACGTTCAACAGCAATTCCAGGGAAGGCAGCCCGTGGCTATTGGCGGGGAGCAGGCCGTAGCGGTGGGCGCTAAGCCCCACGGCGGTAGCGTCGCGGAGGTGCTCGGTGGTAAACTGTTCAAGCTCGGTGAAATGACGGCGGGATATTTTCATCCCATCAACCCAGTTCACGGGGTAGTGCTTGATTTCGGGTAGCATAGTAAAACAGAAAGGAAGGATAGAGAGCGGGGCAAGTTAGGCAAGCGGCGGCGGAACCAGGCCGAGCCTAGCGGGGCACGCGCCGGGCCACGATAATGTCGCCCTGCTTCAGGAAGTTGTCGCGGAAGCTATAGTCGGGGTCGAGGTAGCGGCGGGGCTTCCACCAGGCCTGCTTGGCGTAGAAAATCCACCCAAACGGCTGCCCCTGCTCATCCAGGTACTGCAGCGACTGATCGGGCTTCAGAGCGTTGTAGTCGGTCAGGAAGATGTGGAACAGGTCGCCCAGGTGCATTTCATACGGCGCCTTCGACGAAAAATCGTGGTAGAGCGACTCCCCAAAGCGGCGCGACATCCAGAAGTGCAGCACCATAAAGTTGCTCAGATCCATGCGCGCCAGATCGGGGCCCTGCGCGTTGGCCTGGTAGTGCCAGAGCTTGTAGTACTTCATCGGAATCCGGTTCCAGGCCCGGTACGCCTCGTGGAAGAAGTACGGAATAACGGCGGCCAGCGTGGCCGTAATAAAGGCTGTGGGCGGAGTGCGGTCTTCCAGGTTGGGTACCCAGACCAGCAGAGCTATGCCCAGGGCTCCGGCCATCCAGGCCAGCACCGTCATAACGGTGCCGTGCACCCAGTTGTCCTCGTCAAACCAGGCAAGCCAGCGGCGCTGCGCAAACAGGTGAAGGGTTCCGAGCAGCAAGGAAACCGCCTGCACCAGCAGGAAAGTGACTTTGTAGGAAAACGGGCTGTAAACGGCTCCGGCCCCCATCAGGGCAAACAACAGCAAGCTGCCCAGCAGATACAGAAAAACGCTGATGAAGGTAGGGTTCTGCTGCAGGCTCGAGCGTGCATTCGACAGCAGATTGCCTGCCGCGCTGCGGGCCTGTGCTTGGGGGTTACTATTCAGCATTTGTGCTACTATGGGTAATGGATAAGGATGAGGTCGGGGAGAAAGCCGGCGCGGAAAGAATGCCGCCCGAACTTCTGGCCGATTGTATAATATTGACGACCTGAAAGCCTGATTAACGTACTCCGCTTACCTGAGTTAAGAGAATCAGAGCGTTGGTTCCGGCTTTTTCAGTACTAGCCAATCGATTGTAAGTTGTCAGAAAAAAGATAGTATGCCAAACCCCAGCGCGGATGTATTTCATTTTGATACTCGATTGATTCGTGCCGCCCTACCCCCTGCTTCGGCCCCAACTGCTACACCCGTGGTCCTCCTGCAGCAGCTGCGTCGCCAAGGGTTTGATCTGCGCCTGGAGGTAGTCCTCGGCGATTTGCTGGCCCATGGCTACCGCTTCAATGACTTCATTATCCGGCCGGTGAGCCTGTTTGCCCGCCGCTACCGGGCTGATATTGGTACGGTAAGCGAGGAGCAGGCCGAGCGGTGGCAAGACCCTAAAACCGTGGTGGAGGTACACCGCGAAGGCCTCTACGACGCTTTACCCCAGCAGCTGTTTCACCAGCCTGGCAACCCCAACCAGCACGGCGTGCGCAGCATGGTGGAAGATATTCAGGCCCAACGCCGCCGCGAAAAGGCTACGCGCCGCTTTTTCGCGCCTTTTGAGCAGGAGTTCTACCGCTTCCGGGTGCTGCTGGAGGAAGAAGAGCGGCACTACATGACCAGTATTTCGGGGCAGTGGTATAATGAGGTACTGGCGCGCTTCTGGGAGCTGGACCGTACGTTTCCTGCTCAGCATATTGCCACCCTGCTCTACCTGCTACCCCTGGCCCACCGGATTGTCGGCGACCTGCCCCGCACCCAGCAAGTATTTGAAAGCATTCTGGGCGTGCCCGTGCGCCTGCGCCCGGTGGCCCCGCTGCATTTCGCCCCCGAAGCCTTACCTGCGGGTTCAACGAGCCAGGGCGCAACCCTCGGCTTTGGCGAGCTGGGCCGCGACTTCGTGCTGAGCGGGGGCTACCAGGAAACCCTGCCGGCGCTGGAAATCCGCTTGCTTCACCTCTCGACCGCCGAACTGGAGGTGTACTTAGATACTACCTCCTGGCAGTCGCGGGCACTGGACCTGCTGTGCCGGTATTTTATTGCCTTTGAAACCGACGTGGTGATGCGCTACGAAATGGCTCCTAGCAGCGAATCTTTCGTCCTGTCCGACACCGGCGAAACGGCCGTACTAGGCTACACCACTGCCGGGTTGTAACGAACAGCTCTCATAATAGCGCCACTACCCCGGTCCAGTCCGTTTCCTACCCCTGGGAGAACCCGCAGCTGAGCCCGGTATGGAACAGCATTAGCCATTCCCGCCAATTGCCCGTATTTTCGCCGGCTACAACGAAGCTGTACATCATGCCCGGTTACCATCCCCAGGATATCGAGAAGAAGTGGCAAGCCCACTGGAAAGAGCACAATACCTTTAAGGCTGAAAACCAGCCGGATAAGCCCAAATACTACGTACTGGATATGTTCCCCTACCCCTCCGGGGCAGGGCTGCACGTAGGCCACCCACTAGGGTACATCGCCTCCGATATTGTGTCGCGCTACAAGCGCCTGCAGGGCTTTAACGTGCTGCATCCCATGGGCTTCGACTCGTTTGGCCTGCCCGCCGAGCAGTACGCCATCCAGACCGGTCAGCACCCTGCTATTACCACCGAGCAGAACATCGACACCTACATCCGGCAGCTTAACTCCCTGGGGTTCAGCTACGACTGGAGCCGGGAGGTGCGCACCTCTGACCCCAGCTACTACAAATGGACGCAGTGGATTTTCCTCAAGCTGTTCAATAGCTGGTATAACCTCGACACTGACCGTGCCGAGCCGATTTCGGAGCTTACGAAGCGGTTTGCCGAATCGGGCAGCGAGGAAATTCGCGCGGCCGGCGACGAGGAAGAGCGGCAGGTTTTCACGGCGGGCCAGTGGCAGCTATTTAACGAAAAGCAGAAGCTCCAGGCCGTCCACTCCTACCGACTCGCCTACCAGTCAGACACCTACGTGAACTGGTGCGCCGGCCTGGGCACGGTGCTCAGCAATGATGAGGTGAAAGATGGCCTCTCGGAGCGCGGCGGGTTCCCCGTGGAACGTCGGTTAATGCCGCAGTGGAACCTGCGCATCACGGCCTACGCCGACCGTTTGCTCCAGGGCCTCGATACCATCGACTGGCCCGAGGCGGTAAAGGAAATGCAGCGCAACTGGATTGGCAAGAGCATCGGGGCCGAGGTAACCTTCGCGGTGCAGGGCCACGAGCAGGCGCAGATCAAGGTGTACACCACCCGCGTGGACACCATTTACGGCGCTACCTTCCTGGTGCTGGCGCCGGAGCACGAGCTGGTTGCCGAGTTGACTACCCCTGAGCAGCAAGCTACTATTCAGGAATACATCGACGCTACGAAGCGTCGCTCGGAGCGCGACCGGATGGCCGATACTAAAACCGTATCGGGCGCTTTTACCGGCGCGTACGCCCTGAATCCCTTCACCAACGAGCCCATCCAGATCTGGATTGCCGATTATGTGCTGGCCGGCTACGGCACCGGCGCCGTGATGGCCGTGCCCAGCGGCGACCAGCGCGACTACGTGTTTGCCAAGCACTTCCACCTGCCCATCGTGCAGGTAGTGGATCAGCAGCAGATTGAGGAGCAGGCCGACCCGACCAAGGAAGGCACCTACCTGCACGGCCTTATTCAGGGCATGGGCTACAAGGAAGCTACGCAAACCCTGATTCAGCAGCTGGAAGAGAGCGGCATCGGCAAAGGCAAGGTGAACTTCCGCCTCCGCGACGCCATCTTCGGCCGCCAGCGCTACTGGGGCGAGCCCATCCCAATCTACTACAAGGACGGTGTGGCCTACGGCGTGGCCGAGGCCGACCTACCCCTGGTGCTCCCGGAAATCGATGAGTACAAGCCTACCGAAACCGGCGAGCCGCCCCTGGCCCGCGCCAAGGACTGGAAGTACAAGGGCCAGTACGACTACGAGCTGAGCACCATGCCCGGCTGGGCTGGCTCCTCCTGGTACTTCCTGCGTTACATGGACCCACAGAATAACGAGCGTTTCGTGGGCCAGGAGGCTGAGCAATACTGGCAGCAAGTAGATCTATATCTCGGTGGTGCAGAGCATGCTACGGGCCACTTGCTCTACTCCCGCTTCTGGCACCTCTTCCTCAAAGACCTCGGCCTGGTAACCGCTCATGAGCCCTTCCAAAAGCTCATCAACCAAGGCATGATTCTGGGCCGCTCGAACTTCGTGTATCGCATCAACGGCACCAACACGTTCGTGACACTAGGCAAAAAAGATCAGTATGAAACCACCGCTTTGCATGTGGACGTGAACATCGTGGAGAACGACGTACTCGACATTAACGCTTTCAAAAACTGGCGCGAGGAGTACGCCAACGCGGAGTTTATTCTTGAGGACAACGGCGCCTATGTATGCGGTGTTGAAGTCGAGAAGATGTCGAAGTCGAAGTATAACGTGGTGAATCCGGACACGCTCATTGAGAAGTTCGGGGCCGATGCGCTGCGCTTGTACGAGATGTTCCTCGGGCCGCTGGAACAGTTCAAGCCCTGGAATACCAATGGCATGAGCGGGGTAGCGGGCTTCCTCAAGAAGCTCTGGCGCCTCTACCACCCCCAGGATGGCGACTTCGCCGTAACCGACGAAACGCCGAAACCTGCTGAGCTGAAGGCCTTGCACAAGGCCATCAAGAAGGTAGAAGAAGACATCGAGAAGTTCTCGTTCAACACCACCGTCAGCGCCCTGATGATTACAGTGAACGAGCTGACGGCCCTGAACACGCACAACCGCGCCGTTCTCGAGCCGCTAGTGGTGCTCATTTCTCCCTACGCCCCGCACTTGGCCGAGGAGCTGTGGCAGAAGCTCGGTCATGAAGCTGGCTCCATCAGCTCGGCTTCCTACCCCGAGTTCCGGGAGGAATACTTGGTGGAAGATACCGTGAACTACCCGGTAGCCATCAACGGCAAGGTGCGCGAGCAGCTGCAATTCCCGGCCACCGCTACCGCCGCCGAAATAGAGGCAGCCGTACGTGCCACCGACATTTTGGCCCGCTACGCCGAAGGCAAAGAAGCCAAGAAGGTAATTGTAGTGCCCGGCCGCATGGTGAACGTGGTAGTGTAACCCCTACCCTCATTGGTTAAAACAAAGGCCTGCCGGATTTCTCTGGTGGGCCTTTTAGTTTCTAGCTAGAGCTAGAAAGTTAGTTCCCCTCCTCAGATGAGGAGGGGTTAGGGGTGGTTGACTACTCGTTGAACGTTATTTAGCTTCTAGCTCTAGTATCGTTCGACCATTCATCAACCACCCCTAACCCCTCCTCATCTGAGGAGGGGAACTAACTTTCTAGCTTTAGTTTCTAATACGCCGCCGTGAAGCGTTGGCGGATGTGCTTGGGGTGTTCTACCTCGTCGAGGAGGGCAATGGCCAGGTCTTCAGCGGAGAGGACGCTGCGGCCTTCTTCGTTGAAGACGGGGCTTTCAGTGCCGAGGCGGTAGTGCCCGGTGCGGCCCGTGGTGATACCCTGGTGCATCTCAATGGCGGGGCTGAAGAACGTCCAGTCCAGCGTATCGTTCTGCTTGAGCTCGGTGAGGTAGTCGCGGGCGGCGGTGGCGCCGGGCTTGATGTTGGCCGGAAACTCCGGGCCATCCACCAACTGCTGGCCGTTGATGTAGAGGCTGCCCGCGCCGCCAATGGCTATCAGGCGCTTCACCCCCGATTTTTCGGTGGCCGCTTGAATGTTGCGGGAGCCCTGCAGGAAATCCTCGTACAGGTTGGGGTTGGTCCAGCCAGCGTTAAAGGAGCTTAGCACTACGTCGTGGCCGGCCAGCTGCTGGGCCAGCTCGTCCACCTGGTTTACGTCGCCGGTTACTACCGTCAGGTTTTCGTGTTGCTCGGTGAGTTTGGCGGGGTCGCGCACGATGGCCGTTACCTGATGACCGCGGTTGAGGGCTTCGCGCAGCAGTTTCGGACCAACAAAGCCGGTAGCACCAATGAGGGCAATTTTCATGGGGTAGGTAAGTGAAGTGAGAAACGGAAACTGGCTGTAACTATCATTGTTACAGTTCAGGGCAAAAAAATTTAATTTTTCAGGTTTTCCTGCGACATGATTTCGGTGGTGACTTGTTGCAGGGTGACACCGGCCAATACCTGTTCCAGCGCGTTTTGAGCGCGCTGCAGGGTAGCATCGAGCGCCGACTGAATATTGCGGCCTACCAAGCAGGCCTGCAGGGGCTTGTCATGAACGCTGAACAGCTGTCCTTCCCCTACTACCTCTACCGCCCGGTACACATCGAGCAGAGAAATGGCCGCCGGTTGGCGCGTCAGGAAGGTGCCGCCCGAAGCAGGACGCACTTCCACCAGCCCCGCCTTTTTGAGCTGCCCTAGTAAGCGCCGTATCACAACGGGGTTGGTATTCACGCTCCCCGCCATCCGTTCTGAGGTCAGCAATACGTCATCTTCCTGCTGCAAGGCCAGCAGGGAAAGAACGTGTACGGCGACGGAGAAACGGCTGCTAATCTGCATGATGGATGGTAAGCGGCATCTTCGCCTTGGTAATTGCTACCGCGCGGCGGGGCAACTATATAGCTGTAACCACAATAGTTACAGCAAGGTTTTGAGCAAGCTGAAAAGCTCACGAAAAAGCAGTAGGCACTTGTTATAATCAATACCAAGCCCACCTGTCATCCTGAGCGCAGCGAAGGACCTTATCACGCCAGAACAGGTCGCCTTTCGCCTCATGCAGACGTGGTAAGGTCCTTCGCTACGCTCAGGATGGCACTAATCTTTCTTCCTATCTATATTTCCGAAGACGACTCCCCTTCCTGCTCAGCAGCGGCCAGCTCCTCTCGCTGTTTCCGGGGTAGGGAAGCGCGGACCAAGTCGTAGGAATGATCAATCAGCTCGCGCAACTGCCGGCCGGGAATGCCTGTACCCATGAGCACGGTATTCCAGTGCTTCTTATTCATGTGGAAACCAGGTAGCACGTAGTCGTGCTGCTCGCGCAGTTCCTGGGCTCGCTCCGGGTCACACTTCAGGTTAATGCTGCCGAAGGTATTGATGTCGGTAAGAGCGAACACCTTGCCTCCTACTTTAAATACCAGCGTGTCAGGCCCAAAGGGGGTTTCTTCGGTGACGCCGGCTTTCAGCAGGCAGTAGTCGCGGAAGTCTTCAATGTTCATGGCCGCTAAGTAAACGCATCCACGCAAAAAAGACCGCCGGGCTGGAGAGAGGAGCCGGGCGGTCTTCTAGTAGAAAGGCTGGCAACTAGCGGAGAAACCAGCGGTAGAGCAGAATGATAAAGCCCACCAGGAACATGGCCATGCTCAGCTTATTGATGAAGTGCATGGTGCGCAGGTTGAAATTGGTGTGGCGGGTAGGATCGGGCTTGCGGAAGAAGTAACCGAGAGCCGGACCGAAGTTAAACAGGTCTTTGCGCATGATGGGAGTGCTGTCTGGTACGCTTTAATAACATCCGCCGGGGCAGAAAGATTTACAATCCGCAAGATATTCATTCGCCTATATCGAGGGTCGAAAGAAGGGCATTGTCCTTCCGAGCGGAGCGAGGAATCTGGGCTAGCCTAACAGTAGATTGACCCAGATTCTTCGCTCCGCTCGGAAGGACAACGGTTTGACTAGCCCTACCGAAACAGCGACTCGATCCGCTGCTGATTATTCTGACTCACGATTTTGCGCTTCACTTTCATAGTGGGCGTCAGCTCACCCGACTCTACGCTCCAGAGGGTGGGTATCAGGGCTACTTTCTTGATTTGCTCCCACTGGGCGAAGGCCGCGTTGGCCTGCTGCACGAGCTGCTCGTAGAGCTGCTGCACCTGGGTGTGGGCGGCTAGGGCGGCGTCGGAGAGGTCAGTGGGCAGGTTGTGACTTTTGGCCCAGGCCCGCAGCTCGGCAAAGGCTGGCACCAACAGAGCCGCCGCGTACTTCTCTCCCTCGCCCACTACCATCACCTGCTCCACCAGCGGCGACTCCGAAATCTTGGACTCCAAGGGCTGCGGGGCCACGTACTTACCGTTGGAGGTCTTGAACATCTCCTTTTTGCGGTCCGTGATTTTGAGGAATATACCCTGGATAAACTCGCCGATGTCGCCGGTATGCAGCCAGCCTTCGGCGTCTATGACCTCGGCCGTGAGGTCGGGGCGGTTGTAGTAGCCCTGCATCACGGAGGGCGAGCGGGTCAGGATTTCCCCATCGGGGGCAATTTTTACCTCCACTCCGGGAATGACAGGGCCTACTGCCCCGATAAAGTTACCTTCCGCTACGGGCTGGGAAGCGGCAATTACGGGCGAGGTTTCCGTCATGCCGTAGCCTTCCATTACAGGGATGCCTGCGGCCCAAAACACCCGCGCCAGGCGCGGCTGCAGGGCCCCACCCCCGCTCACGATGTAGCGCACCTGTCCGCCCAGGGCTTCGCGCCACTTGCTGAACACCAGCTTATTGGCTAGTGCCAGCTGCGTATTATACCAGAAACCCTGGTCTTTCTGCGTGTCGTAGCGCAGGCCCAGGTCCAGGGCCCAGAAGAACAGCTTTTTCTTAGCGCCGGTCAGCTTCTGGCCCTGAGCCACAATCTTGTCGTAGATTTTTTCGAGCAGGCGGGGCACGGTGGTAAATACCTGGGGCTGTACCTCGCGCAGGTTGTCGGCAATGCGCTCCACGCTTTCGGCGTACCACACGCTAAAGCCCAGCCGCAGGTAGAGGTAGGTGGCCGTGCGCTCGAAAATATGGCTGAGTGGGAGAAAGCTCAACGCCTTCTGGCCCGCCGGCATGGGTAGGTAACCGGTCAGGTTCTCGCAGTTATACAGGATGTTGCGGTGGCTGAGCATTACGCCCTTGGGCCGACCGGTAGTGCCGGAGGTGTAAATCAGGGTGAGCAGGTCATCGGGCTGCACGGCAGCTTTCAGGGCCTCCAGTTCCGCCGGGTTTTCGCCCTGGCCCAGCGCCAGCAGCTCACCAAAATGTGCTACCCCCTCCAGCTTGTCGAAGGTAAAGATGTGCTCGGGGCCGTGCGCCAGTCCCGCCACGGCCTGCTGCACCCGCGCCAGCAGCTTTTTATCCTGCACCAGCACCACGCGCACGCCCGCATCCTGGAAGATATGGCGGTAATCCTCCACCGTAATGGTAGGGTACATGGGCACACTCACGGCCCCCAGCTGAGCAATGCCTAAGTCAGCAATGACCCACTCGGGGCGGTTGGCGGAAATAATAGCCACTTTATCGCCGCGCCCAATGCCGAGCTGGCGCAACCCCAGGCTAACGTGGTTGCTCAGCTCCTGCACGCGGGTGGTGCTCAGGGGCTGCCAGGTGCCGGCTTTCTTTTCAACCAGACAATCGGCCTGGGGCGAGGTAGCAATAAGGTGGGGTAGCAGGTCGAAGGTGCGGCGGATTTCCATGCAAAAGCAAACGAGCAAGGGCTACAGTTGGATTCCTTGCTCCCGCAAAAATAGCCTGTTTGAGCCGCTACAAGGGGGTAGCCCATAATTTTACCACTGGCCTAGCGGCAACTCACTTCAAGCCTGATAGCTGCGCTTGTTGGTGTCCGCAACGCCAGGCAGACCTTCTGTGTCTCTACCTCTACCTAACTTCCCTACCCCATGAAACATTTGCTACTCCCCTGCCTGCTGGCTGCCGCTGCCCCAGCCTTCGCCCAAAAGCCCGCCAACGAAACAGAGGCGGTGAAGCGCACCATCCAGACCTTTTTTGAGGGCATGCGCAAGGGCGACAGCACCATGGTACGGGCCACGCTGGCTCCCGGCGCCGTGTTTCATACTATCAGTACCAAAGGCGGCCAAATCCAGCTACGGCCCGATAATCCGGCGAGCTTCGTGAAGATGGTGGGCACCCCGCACCAGGAGGTCTATGATGAGCGCATCACCTTTGATAAAGTGCTGATTGATGCTAACCTGGCCAGCGTCTGGACGCCCTACGAGTTCTACCTGGGCAACACCTTCAGCCACTGCGGTTACAACTCGTTTCAGCTGGTAAAGCTGGCCGAGGGCTGGAAAATTGCTCACGTCATCGACACCCGCCGTAAGGAGAAGTGTAAATAAGCGGACGGTTCTGGTGGTGCCGGCGGGTGGTGGTTCCCGCAGAGGAGCGCGAAGGAGAGCGCAGAGGAACGCAGAGCTGTTCTGGCCCTACCCCTCCGAAACCGGTGAACCCTGCCGCTGCTGCAGGTTAGCTAGCGCTACAATATCCGGCACTTCCAGCACCTTGCGCAGATACCCGTGTTGGGCCACCCGAATCATGGCCTGCCCTACTTCGGCCAGCGTGGAAACGTACTTGGGCGTTACGGCCCGCAGCACCGGGTACAGCCAGTCGAAATACTTGTAGTACGATAGCACGTGCTGCTGGCCCGGCGTGGCCTTCATGAAACCCGGCCGGAACATATAGGCATCCTGGAAACCGAGCTGCTGCAGGGCGTTTTCGGTTTCTCCTTTCACCCGCGCCCACATCTGCCGGCTTTGCAGGGTGCCATCGGTGCCGGCGCCCGACACGTAGCAGAAGGTTAAGCCGGGGTTGCGGGGTAGCAGCGTGTGGGCGAAGTGCAGGGTCAGGTCGTAGGTGAGGCGGCGGTACTCCGGCTCCTTCATCCCCATCGACGACACGCCCAGGCAGAAAAAGCAGGCGTTGTAGCCTGCCAACTGGTCCTGAATAGGCGTGAGGTCCTGGAAATCAGCGTGCAGAATTTCCCGCAGCTTTGGATGCTGCCGGCCGCTGGGTTTGCGGCTCACGGACAGTACCTGCTCCACCTCGGGGCTATTCAAACATTCCAGCAGCACACCCTCCCCCACCATGCCGGTCGTGCCGGTTACTATCACACGTAGTTTCATGGAGAAGCAGACGGATGAGCGGCGCGGATGTTTTAATTCGTAGCTCCTTTCATGTCACCGTATTTAGCGACAATCCTTTTCAAGTCTGTAATTGTTGCCTGGATATAGGATTGGTCAGTAGTGTATTTAAACTGCAGTTCATTTCCATCAAAATCAGAGGCGCGGAATTTTCCTGTAACAGCAGCCAAGCCTTGGATATCATAGCGAACTACAAGCTCTAGATTACTATCGCTAGTAGTCAGTTTTACCTCACCTTTGAGTCGCTCATTACACTCTTTTAAAGAATTGTAAAAAGTGTATAGCTCGCCGGTTGATAGCCACAGAGTTGAATATGCTTCAAAACCACCCGACTTTATTTCAATAACAGCCCGAACCTCATAACCACCCCAAAAGCAAGTTTCATATGGGAACCCGTATACCTCAATAAGATCTATATGTAGAAAGCTACCACTTTCCCCTTGAATTGTAATTTCTTCCATACCTGAAGAATCAAACTAAAATAGGCCTGTCATGCTGAGCGCAGCCGAAGCATCTCTACCGTTTCGCCCTCACGACCGGGATAGCCAGTAGAGATGCTTCGACTGCGCTCAGCATGACAAACGTGCGGGAACCTACCCCACCACCGGCTCCATAACCTCCTTTTCCACCCATTTCCCATCCTCGCGCATCAGTTCAATCAGCTCATCTACTGCGCGTTCTTCGGGCACGGATTTCTTGATGACTTCCTGGCCGCGGTAGAGGGCAATTTTGCCTTTACCCACGCCCACGTAGCCGTAGTCGGCGTCGGCCATTTCGCCGGGGCCGTTCACGATGCAGCCCATAATGCCGATTTTCACGCCCTTCAGGTGGTCAGTGCGCTTGCGGATCATGGCGGTGGTTTCCTGCAGATCAAACAGGGTACGGCCGCAGCTGGGGCAGCTGATGTACTCCGTCTTGCTCATGCGGGTGCGCGCCGCCTGCAGAATTCCGAAGGAGAGCTGATTGAGCTGGTCGATGGTCTGGAGCCACTCGGCTTTCGAGCGCTCGGGCAGCAGCTCCGTGCTCAGCACTACCCCGTCGCCGAGGCCATCGAGGAGCAAACCGCCCACGTCGGTGGCGGCGTAGAGCTGGGTTTGCTCGGGCGTGAGGGCGGGGTACTGGCGGTTGATGAGTACGGGGTTCGTGACGCCGCTATGCAGCAGCCGGAAGAAGGCCCGCCGGATTTCCGGCATGGCGTGGGCGTTATCCGTGTGCAGGATGAGTACGGCCGTCGCATCCTGGCGCAGCTGCTCCAGGGCCGCGGGCGTGAGCGAAGCCAGGTTCTGAAACACGAAGTTCAGCTCCGGGTGCCGGGCGCCGGCCGCGGCGTACTCGGTCGGCGTGAGCACGGGGTAATGCTCGGGGCGCTGGCCACCATCCAGCCAGGCAGAATAATCCACTACCTCCTTCAGGCCGTTGGGCAGCATAAACGGAATGGGTTGCTGGCCCGAGTACACGTAGTCGGCCCCGAGGTCGTTCATCTGGAACTTGTCGAGGAAGGCCGAGTAGAGGTGGCCGGCGGCGCGCAGGTCGGCGTACTCCAGGCCCGGCAGGCGCGAGAGGTCGGCCATTACCCGCGGCACGTTTTGCCCGCCCAGGTTCAGCACCTCGCGCGTAACGCGGCGGTGGTACTGGAAGGGGTCAATCGGCGACAGAGCGGCGTCGTTGCTGATCAGTTCGGGCTTGAACTCGTGCGCCCCGGCCGTAGCTCCCGAGGTAAAATCGTCGGTTAGCGGGGCAATAGGTTTGGCCTCCTGGGCGCGGGTAGTGTAGCGGTCAATCAGGGCGCGGGCTACGGGCGCTTCGGCTTCGGGCGCTTCGGTGAGTGACACGCGCACGGTGTCGCCGAGGCCATCTTCCAGCAGCGTGCCGATGCCCACGGCGCTCTTGATACGGCCATCTTCCGCTTCGCCGGCTTCGGTTACGCCCAAGTGCAGGGGGTAGGGCTGCAGGCCTTCCTCGTCGAGCTTCTGCACCAACAGGCGGTAGGCCTGCACCATCACCTGGGTGTTGCTGGCCTTCATGCTCAAGACCACGTTGTAGTAATTTTCCTCTTCGCAGAGACGCAGAAACTCCAGCGCCGACTCCACCATACCCAGCGGGGTATCGCCGTAGCGGCTCAGAATCCGGTCCGACAAAGAGCCGTGGTTGGTGCCGATGCGCATGGCGGTGCCGTACTGCTTGCAGATTTGCACCAACGGCCGGAACCGCTCCCGGATGCGCTCCACCTCGGCGGCGTAGGTAGCGTCGGTGTACTCAATGACGTCGAACTTCTTTTTGTCGGCGTAGTTGCCGGGGTTCACGCGCACTTTCTCCACGATGCGAGCGGCCAGCTCCGCAGCGTTGGGCGTAAAGTGAATATCAGCAATGAGGGGCACGTTGCAGCCGCGCTTGCGCAGCTCCTTCTTGATTTCCAGCAGGTTTTGGGCCTCCTTCACGCTGGGCGCCGTGATGCGCACGTACTCGCAGCCGGCCTCTACCATGCGCAGGGTTTGCTCCACCGAGCCCAGCGTATCCATGGTATCCACGGTGGTCATGCTCTGCACCCGAATGGGGTTGAGCCCGCCCATGGGCAGGTCGCCGAGCTGGACTTCGCGGGATAAGCGGCGCTTGTATTCAGTGAGGCTGGGGCAATAGATCTTATTCATAACCCAATGGGGAGGCGTTTGCAGAGGAATAACAAAGGTAACGGAAGGTTTGTGCTCCGCCTAGGGGTAGGGGCGGGGCTTGTCCCCGCCCGCCAGGCGCGCCACACCACCGATTTCATACATACCTTCAGGCTGATTTCGTGCCAATAGCTAAGCAGGGACGAGCTTTGCCCATACTTTGCCGTGCCTGCTAGGCCCCTGGTTTCGTGCTTGCGTTTGGGCGGGGACGAGCCCCGCCCCTACCCGTTCGCAACTTCTGGCCGACTCAACTGTCTTTAGCCTAACTCCTACCCCTCTCTCCATGATGAACCAACTCAAATCCCTTATTCTGGCGGCTGCTTTCCTTCTGCTAGCCTTACCAGGACAGGCCCAGAAAGTGGATGTTATTAAGCTGCCAGAGCTGCAGAAGCGCCTGAGCCGCCCCACCGACACGACCTACGTGGTCAATTTTTGGGCTACCTGGTGCGCCCCCTGCGTGAAGGAGCTGCCCCACTTCGACCAGCTCACGACCACCTACGCCAAGCAGAAAGTAAAAGTGCTGCTGGTGAGCATGGACTACGCCTCCCAGCTCGACAAGAAGGTAAAGCCCTTCGTGCAGAAGCGGGGCTTGAAATCAGAAGTGGTGCTGCTCAATGAAACCGACCCGAATACCTATCTTGACAAGGTAGATACCAAATGGACCGGGGCCCTGCCGTTTACCATCATCCTGAACAACGCCAAGCACAAGCGGGCCACGTTTGAGCAGGAAATGTCGGCCGAAGAGTTGCAGAAGCAGCTGCAGGCTTTTGTGAACTAACTGTCATTTCTCGCTTAGCGCGGAACGACACTCCAATTCTTCACCTTTTTTCCAGTCATCTTATGAAAAAGCTTCTTCCTTTTCTGGCGGCTTGCCTGGTGCTGGCCCTGAGCAGCTTCATTGTGCTTCGGCCGGCGGCCGACGGGTACCAGGTGGGTGATAAAGCCGCCGACTTTAAGCTCCGGAACGTGGACGGCAAGATGGTATCGTTGGCTGATAACAAGGCCGCCAAAGGCTACATTGTGGTATTCACCTGCAACACCTGCCCCTACGCCAAGGCCTACGAGCAGCGCATCATCGACCTGAATACCAAATATGCCGCCCAGGGCTACCCCGTGGTGGCTATTAACCCCAACGACCCCGCCGTGGCCCCCGGCGACTCCTTCGCCGACATGCAGAAGCGGGCCAAGGACAAGAAATACGCCTTCCCCTACCTCCAGGACGAAACCCAGCAGGTAGCCCGGCAGTACGGCGCTACCCGCACGCCCCACCTCTACGTACTCACCCGCCAGGGCAATGACTTTGTGGTGAGCTACATCGGGGCCATCGACGACAACTCCGAAGACGCCAAGCAGGTGAAAACCAAGTACCTGGAAAACGCCCTGACCGACATCATGGCCGGCAAGCCCGCTTCGGTTAACTCCACCAAAGCCATTGGCTGCACCATTAAGTGGAAGCGGGCCTAGTGTGCTGTTGAAGATTCTATCTATAAAAAAGCCCGCCAGGTAGCGGGCTTTTTTGTGCATACAAATGACAGGTTACGCCGTTTCACCGGCCCGCGTGAACACGCCGCCCAGCGTGTCGGTGCTGACGCCGGGGGCCTCGTCGAGGGCGGCGTTGATCATGGCCTGGGCCACCACACGGGCATGAATGGGGCGGTAGCCGCGTAGCGGGGGCACTGCCCCTACCACTGAGGCCAGCACCAACCCTATTTTCTCACCCAGCCGCACCTGTTGGCGGCCGCCGGCCAGCACCCCCGGCTGCAGAATCCGGATGCGGCGAAACGGCAGGCGCTTGATGTCGCGCTCCAGCTCGCCCTTCATGCGGTTGTAAAACACAAAAGAGTCGGCATCGGCCCCGGCTGATGAAACCAGCACGAAGGATGACACGCCGTTGGCCGCCGCCGCCTGGGCCGTGCGGTACTGATATGTGTAATCGACCTTGTACTGGGCTTCCTGGCTGCCGGCCTGGCGCAGGGTAGTACCCAGCGTGGAGAACAGCACGTCGCCGGTCAGGTCCTCGCTCCAGGCCTGGGGCTGGTCGAAATTCACTACGTGTTCCTCCAGCTTATGACTCTGGTAGCCCGTAGGACGGCGGACAAATACTTTCAGGCGGTCAAACCGCTCATCGAGCAGCAGTTGCCGGAGCAGGTGGTCGCCAACCAATCCGGTGGCGCCGATAAGCAGAGCAGTAGGCATACAAAAGAAAATAGGAAGTGGGCGAAGCAGAAAGCCGCTTTGCAGAAGCTCAACGCTTCTGCCGCATGCCGGGTTGTATGGGGTAGCGGCACAGGCAGTGCGCCGTCAGCCCTTCCTAACCGGGCACCGTTAGCACAATTTTGCCGATGTGGGCGCTGCTTTCCAGCAGGCGGTGGGCGTCGGCGGCCTGGGTTAGCGGCAGGGTAGCATGAATAACGGGCCGCACGCTGCCGGCCGCCAGCAGCGGCCAGACGTGGCGCTCTACTTCCGCCGCCAGAGCCGCCTTAAACTCGGCGGAGCGGGGCCGCAGGGTGCTGCCGGTTATGGTCAGGCGGCGGGCCATAACTTCCAGGGCGTTAAAGGAGGCCGTGCTACCCTGCATAGCATTGATAAACACCAGCCGGCCGTCTTCGCGCAGCAGCCGCAGATTTTTCGGGGTATAGTCGCCCCCTATCATATCCAGAATTACATCTACCCCACCGGCGGCGGCCAGCATGGCCTCAAAGTCGGCTTCCTTGTAATTGATGGCCCACTCGGCCCCTAAGGCCCGCACGGCCGCGCACTTTTCCGCAGAGCCCGCCGTGGCGGCTACTTTACTGCCCAGGGCCCGGGCCAGCTGCACGGCCGTTACGCCAATGCCGCTGCTGCCGCCGTGCACCAGCAGCGTTTCGTGGGGTTGCAGCTGGCCCCGCTGAAACACGTTGTGCCACACGGTGAACACGGTTTCGGGCAGGCTGGCGGCCTGGGTTGGGGTCCAGCCGGTGGGCAGGGGTAGGCAATGGCGGGCGTCCACGGCGGCGTACTCGGCGTAGCCGCCCTGAGTCAGCAGGGCGCACACGGCGTCGCCGGGCTGCCAGCGGGTTACGGCCGCGCCGCACTGCGCCACTGTGCCCGCTACCTCCAGGCCCGGCACCAGGCCGCTCACGTCGCCGCTGCCGCGATACTTGCCCTGGCGCAGCAGCACATCGGGGCGGTTGACGCCGGCGGCGGCTACCTGAAGCAGCACCTCGTGCGGGCCGGGCACCGGCAGCGGCAACTGGCGGAGTTCCAGCACTTCGGGGCCGCCGGGCTGGGTTATGACTATGGCATTCATAGGCAGAAAAACAAGGACAGGTAAGTAACGAGCCGCCGCGACGGAAGTTCGATGGGCCGGGCAGGCAGGCCACGGCGGACTTACCCTTGCCGCCGCTTTTTGCGTTTCTTGCAGCATGAAGAATATCTCCTTATTTCCGCACTTTCTGCGCACGGCCGGCCAGCTGACGGGGCTGGCGGCCTGGCAAACCGGCCGGCTGTTCCGCAAAGCCGCCCAGTCGGCCCTGGAGTCGGTGCAGGAGGTACTGCGGGCTGAGGTGCAGAAAGGAAACGTGCAGCTGGTGCGCGACTTTCTCAGTAGCAAAGCCCTGCCCGCGGCCCGCACCCTGCTGCTAGAGCGCATGACGGCCCGCCTGCTGGTGCGCCTGGGACTGCGCGGGGCGCTGGCCTCGCATGTGGTGGGCTGGATTCTGCCTGTGGTGGTGGAGCAGTTAATGAAGGCAGCGCAGAAGTCAGGGCTTTTCGACAGGCTGCGCGAGCATGCTACCGTGCAGGACGCGCTGCAACGTCTGGAAGAGCTGAAGCGCGCTACCTGGAAGCGCCTTGCCCCTGACCACGGTACTGGCGCGGAAGTGCTGCCGGATGACACGCCCCTGCCACCCCAGTTGTCTGCCTAATCCAGTCGGGCCAGAAATGAACCCGTTCCTCTGGCAGCGGAGCCCTCCGCCCGGCCGTCAGGACGCAAGAACTTACTTCGCAAACATCTCGCAACAAGTCACTTACATTAACATCTTGACTATTACCGAAGAATTTGCGTACATAGTTTATAGAAAATAGGATATACCCTATCAACTATATGAGCGCGGCCACGCTTCGCGCCTTTCTTCGTACATGAATCACTCCCTGCCCGTCAGCCAGCTTCAACGCCTGCGCGACCAGCTTCCTTCCCTGCGGCAAGACCACCCGCACGACCAGCAGCAGTTGCAGCAGGCCATTCAGTTCTTCATCGACGAGATATTCTCCCTGCCTTACGGCCGGTTTCTGCACCTTGATGGGCCGGCCCTGCGCCAGCAGTTTGCCTACCTCGACACGCTGCACCAGCAGTTGCTGCAGGGCCGCCTGCACCTGAGCCAGCCCGCCGACTGGCAGCTGCTCATCAGCCAGATGCTGTTGGTGCTGGATAAAGTGCTGGCCGCGGAGGCGAAACACCGGGCTGGCTAAAACAAGTTTTCTTACCGCTGCTCCGGCCTGCTTGTATGCGCACAGAACTTACCAATGGCTTCGGGAAGGTGTATTTTACGACCGAGTATGATACTGCTTCCCGATGGGTGTATAACAACTGGATTGGCTACCAGACTTACGTGGGTGTTCTGGCGGGCGCCGATGCCTGCCTGCACCCCCTGCGTGAAAACGCCTGCCCCTACCTGCTCAACGACAACCGCCAGGTTCTGGGCCCCTGGGACCACGCCGTAGAATGGATTGCAACCGATTGGGCGCCCCGTGCCAGCAGCCAAGGCCTTACCCATTTTGCGCACGTGGTGAGCTCCGAGTCCCTGGCCGCACAGTCGGCCCAATCCATGTTTCTGGGCATTGGGGGGCGCCTGCACATGCGCATGTTCTCCCGCCTCGACGAGGCTCAGCAGTGGCTCCGTGAAGCCCAGCAGCATTCCGTAGGCCGCTAGAACTGGACTCTCTCCTACCTCTGAGCCTACTGCTAAAGTCTTGGTTTCTCCAGCCGTGGCTTTGGCAGTAGGCACAAAAAAAAGCCGTCCCCACCCGGAAACGGCTTTTCTGAAATCGTGGCGCGGAGAAAATTCCCACCCAACTCCGGCCCGATTCTGACCCTGGACTTAGTGCCGGAACAACAGTTCGCGGTACTTTACCAGGGGCCAGTCCTCATCGGCCACCATCAGCTCCAGCTTATCTACGGAGCGGCGGATAGTGTCGAAATGTGCTTTGACGGTGTCGCAGTAGGCCACGGCCCGCTCGCGCGTATCGTCAATTTTGTTGGCCACTTTACGGGCATTGATCATCTCATCCACCTGGGTTTTGATGGTGGTGATGTGCCGCGAAATGGCTTTGATGGTATTCAGCGTTACCGTGGTGTTCTCATCGTCGAGGCCTAGCTCGCGTAGGCCGCGCACGTTGGTAATAAGCTTGGTCTGGTAAGCAACCGCCGTTGGGATGATATGGTTCACGGCCAGGTCACCCATCACGCGGCTTTCAATCTGAATTTTCTTGATATAGTCTTCCAGCAGAATCTCGTGGCGGGCGTGCAGCTCTACGTGCGAGAAGATGTGGTGCCGCTCAAACAACGAAGCGGCATCCTCCTGCACGATGGCATCCAGGGCCTGGGGGGTGGTAGGCACATTGGAGAGGCCACGCTGGGCCGCTTCCTCCTTCCACTCATCGGAGTAGCCGTTGCCCTCGAAGCGGATGTTTTTCGAGCTGATCACGTACTCGCGGAGCACGTCCACAATGGCCACTTCTTTTTTCTTGCCTTGCTCGATGAGCTTGTCAACCGACTGCTTGAAGTCGATGAGCTGCTCGGCCACAATGGTATTGAGCGTGGTCATGGCCGAGGAAGAGTTGGCCGACGAGCCCACGGCGCGGAACTCGAACTTGTTGCCGGTGAAGGCAAAGGGCGAGGTGCGGTTGCGGTCCGTGTTGTCGAGCAGAATGGCCGGAATCTTGTCGATGCCGAGCTTGAGGTAGATGTTGTCGCCTTTGTCCAGGGGCACTTTGGCGGTGCGCTCCAGCTCATCCAGCACCGAGTCCAGCATCGAGCCCACGAACACCGACATAATGGCCGGCGGGGCTTCGTTGGCACCCAGACGGTGGTCGTTGGAGGCCGAGGCAATGGAGGCGCGCAGCAAATCGCCGAAGCGGTGCACGGCCTTAATCGTGGTGATAAAGAACGCCAGGAACTGCAGGTTTTCCTTGGGCCGGCGGCCGGGCGCGAGCAGGTTCACGCCGGTATCCGTGCTCATAGCCCAGTTGTTGTGCTTGCCCGAGCCGTTCACGCCCGCAAAGGGCTTCTCGTGCAAGAGCACCTTAAAGTTGTGCTTGTCGGCCACGCGCTCCATGATATCCATGAGCAGCTGGTTGTGGTCCACGGCCAGGTTGGCATCCTCGAACGTAGGGGCGCACTCAAACTGGTGGGGCGCTACTTCGTTGTGGCGGGTGCGCAGCGGAATGCCCAGCTTGTTGGACTCTTCTTCGAAATCCAGCATGTAGGCGTGTACGCGGGCCGGAATAGAGCCGAAATAGTGGTCTTCGAGCTGCTGGCCCTTGGCTGGGGCGTGCCCGAACAAGGTGCGGCCGGTCATGACCAGGTCGGGGCGGGCGTTGTACAGGGCGCGGTCCACCAGGAAGTACTCCTGCTCGATGCCCAGGGTGGTGTGCACGCGCTGCACATCCTTGTCGAAGTACTGGCACACATCTACGGCGGCCTTTTCCAAGGCAGCCAGCGACTTCAGCAACGGGGCTTTGTAGTCGAGCGCCTCGCCGGTGTAGGCCACGAAGATGGTGGGGATGCACAGGGTTTTGGCCCCGGCGGTTTCAATGATAAAAGCGGGCGAGGTAGGGTCCCAGGCGGTGTAGCCGCGGGCCTCAAAGGTATTACGGATGCCCCCGTTCGGGAACGACGAGGCATCGGGCTCCTGCTGCACCAGAGCCGAGCCCTTGAAGTTCTCAATCGGCCGCCCGTCGGAGTTCAGGTCGAAAAACGAGTCGTGCTTTTCGGCGGTGGCACCGGTCAGGGGCTGAAACCAGTGCGTGTAGTGGGTAGCCCCCTTGGCCATGGCCCAGGTTTTCATGGCCGAAGCCACGGCGTCGGCCACGCTGCGTTCTACCGGCGAGCCTTGCTTGATGGCGGCCTGCAGCTTCTTGAAATACTCGCCGGGCATAGTAGCCCGCATGGCATCCAGGTTGAAAACATTTTTGCCAAACGTCTCGGAGCGACGCTCGCCGGCAATGGTGACGGCCAGCGGCTGGCGCTGGTCAACTAGTTCAAGAGCTTTAAAGCGAAGAATTGCCATGCTGGAATTAGGCGTGAGAGAACTTCAGAGGAATTATCCGGGTCAAAGGTAGAACAGATTACCTGTTTTTCCATAATACCCCCTCTTTTTTTACCCCCTAATCGACAAAACTCATCTTTTTACCGATCAACTGCCTCTTGTCAATACCATCATCGACCCTATTTTTAGCTGAAAATCATCTGGGTGCCCTAATAAATACTACAGCCGCCAGGTAGGCCCCCCACCGCTCAGCTGTCCTTGTCCGGTTCCAGGGGCGGTCCTTTAATCTGCAGGCGGGCGCGAGCAGATGATACCGGGCGCCTACCTTTGCGGGGTGAAAAACCGGTTCGCGTTTCAGCCGCGCTACTTTTTATTCTGGCTGCTCTATTTCGTTCTGGCTAAGGCCCTTTTTGTGGTGTACCACGGCAGCCGCCTGGCCGGGGCGTCGGCGGGCACGACGGTTGGTATTTTCAGCTACGGCCTGCGCCTGGACGCGGCGGCCACGGCTTACCTGTGCGCGGTTCCGTTTCTGCTGTTTATACTAGGCAGCTTGGCCGGCCCTCGTTTTCCTTTTGAGCGGCTGATCAGGCTTTTCACGGCTATACTGGGGATAGTAGTGACCCTGCTGACGGTAGCTGACCTGGAGCTGTACCGGGCCTGGGGTTTCCGGCTGGATGCTACCCCCTTGCAGTACCTGAGCACCCCGCAGGAAATGGCCGCTTCGGCAGGCAGCGCCCCGATGGCCTTGCTGCTGGCGGTGTGGCTGGGGCTGCTGGCGCTGGGGTGGCTGCTGTACCGGCGGGTGGTAGGGAATGTGCCCGCGCTGCCGCCGGGCTTCGGGCGGGGCCGAGCCGCACTGGCCGGTCTGCTGTACCTGGCGCTGCTGGTGGTGCCTATGCGCGGGGGCCTGCAGCAGATTCCGGTTAACCAAAGCGACGTGTACTTTTCCGCCCGCCCCTTTGCCAACCACGCGGCCGTTAACGTGCCCTGGAACGTCATCAACTCCCTACGCCTGCAGAATGCCGGCCCCAACCCCTACCAGTTCCTGCCCGATTCTACCGCCGCCCGCCTTACCCGCCAGCTGTACGCCCCCGCCGGCCCCGATACGGTGGCGCTGCTGCGAACTACCCGGCCCAACGTGCTCTTTCTTATTCTGGAAAGCTTCACGGGTAAGCTGGTGGGCCACCTGGGCGGCGAGGCGGGCGTAACCCCTACCCTCGACAGCCTGAGCCGGGTAGGCGTGTCGTTTCAGCATCTGTACGCCGCCGGCGACCGGAGCCAGAAGGGCCTGGTAGCCCTGCTCTCCGGCTACCCCAACCAGCCTACCACCAGCATCATCAAGTCGCCGCGCAAAACCGAGCAGCTGCCGCACCTGGCCCGAGTGCTGCGGGCCCAGGGCTACAGCACCGCGTATTACCACGGGGGAGAGCTGGCTTTTGCCAACATGAAAAGCTACCTCGTGACGGCCGGCTACGAACGGTTCACGGAGCGGGCCGATTTTGCCCGGCGCGACCAGAACTCCAAGTGGGGTGCCCACGACCATGTGCTGCTGGCCCGCATGCTGCAGGAGCTGCCCCGGCAGCGCACCCCGTTTTTCGTGACGGCCTTTACCCTGAGCAGCCACGAACCGTTTGATGTGCCCATGCCCACCCGTTTTCCCGGCGAGGACGAAGCCGCCCGGTTCCGGAACTCCGTGTACTACACCGACCATGTGCTGGGCCAGTTTCTGCGGCAGGCGCGCCGGCAAGCGTGGTGGGACAATACCGTGGTGGTAGTGGTTGCCGACCACGGCCATCATCAGCCGGGCGACACGCCCAACCACGCACCCGAGAAATTTCGGATTCCGCTGCTTCTGACCGGGGGCGCCCTGCGGGCCAGCGCGCGAGGCCGCCGCATCGGCACCTTTGGCAGCCAAACCGACGTAGCCGCTACCCTGCTGACCCAGCTTCAGCTGCCGGTCCGCGGCTTTCCCTGGAGCCGCGACCTGCTGGCGCCCGCCCCGGCGGCCTGGCCCGGCGGCGCGGCCTTTTACTGCTTTACTGATGGGTTTGGGGTAGCTACCCCCGCCGGAACGGTCACGTTTGATAATGTTGCCCGCCGCCCGATTGAGCGCACGGGCACCCCTTCGGAAGCCCAACTGCAATTAGGGAAAGCCTACGAGCAAACGTCCTTCGCCGATTTTCTGCAGAAGTAATGCGCTGGGTTCTTGCTGGTGCATTTCCTGCGGGCAACCTCTTTCTCCTACCCTAGCCCCATGGCCGAACTGCTGTTTGTTTATAATGCCGACTCGGGACTGCTAAATGCGGCGCTGGACACCCTGCACAAAGCCCTGTCGCCGGCAACCTACGCTTGCTCCCTGTGCGCGGTCACGTACGGGGCCACCAGCATGCGACCCGAGTGGCGCACTTTCCTGCGCCACTTGTCCGTACCGGCTGTTTTTCTGCACCGCGACGAGCTACGCCAGCACTACCCCTCGTTGCGCTCCGAACCGCTGCCGGCCGTGTTCCGGCGGGCGGCGGCGGATGCTCCGTGGCAGGTGGTTGTGTCGGCCCGGGAGCTGAAGCCACTTGATTTACCCAGTCTGATTCGGTTGCTTCAAGAGCGCCTCCGGGTTGCTGTTTAGGGGCTCCTTCCCCGGCGGCGCTGTACAGGCAAAGGCCCGGAGGGCGCACCAGCCAGTTCGGAATACAGGCCCGTGGCACCACAGGCAGCACGGAAGCTGCCGCTTGCCGTCATCCCTTCCCGGCCGGACAGAGTATTCCCCGTTCAGCAGGCAAGAACGTTTCATGAAAGCCGCTGGCAAAAAGCACCTCCGAGAACCTTCCCTTGCCTACGTGGTGTCTGTTTCCAAGCCCACGGTGTGCCGGCTATCCAACCCGGTGCAGTATCTTTGTGGTCTTGCTTATGGAAACCAGAAAAGTTGCCTTCTATACGTTGGGCTGCAAGCTCAATTTCTCCGAAACCTCGGCCATTGGCCGGCAGTTTGAGGAACACGGCTTCGTGAAAGCGGCCTTCGAGGATGCGGCCGACATTTACGTTATCAACACCTGCTCCGTCACGGACCACGCGGACCGTAAGTGCCGCAAGGTGGTAAAGGAAGCCCTCAAGCACAACCCGGAGGCCTTTGTGGCCATTGTGGGCTGCTACGCTCAGCTCAAGCCCCAGGAAATTGCTGAAATTCCCGGAGTGCACGCCGTACTAGGGGCCGCCGAGAAATTTCAACTGGTGGAAACCCTGGCGGGCTTTCGCAAGCCCGCCGCCGGGCAGCCAGGCCAGGTCTTTGCCTCCCCCATTTCGGAGGCTACCGAGTTTCATGCCGCCCACAGCTACGGTGACCGGACCCGCACGTTCCTGAAGGTACAGGATGGCTGTGACTACTCCTGCTCATTCTGCACCATTCCGCTGGCCCGGGGCAAGAGCCGCTCCAACTCGGTACAAAGCGTGGTGGAGCGCGTGGAGAAGCTGGCTGAAACCGGCGTAAAAGAAATTGTGCTGACGGGCGTAAACCTCGGCGACTTCGGCCTGCAGGGGCCGGAACGCGAACGGAAAGAAAATTTCTACGACTTGGTGCGGGCCCTTGATGAGGTGGAAGGTATTGAGCGGTTCCGGATCAGCTCCTGCGAGCCGAACCTGCTCTCCGATGAAATTATCCGCTTTGTAGCCCGCTCGAAGCGGTTTATGCCCCACTTCCACATCCCGCTGCAGTCGGGCTCCAACAAGATTCTGGGCCTGATGCGCCGCCGCTACCGCCGTGAGTTGTACCAGGAGCGCGTGGCGCTTATCAAGGAGGTGATGCCCCACGCCTGCATTGGCGTTGACGTAATTGTGGGCTTTCCTGGCGAAACGGAAGCTGACTTCCTGGAAACCTACCAGTTCCTCAACGACCTGGACGTGAGCTACCTGCACGTTTTTCCTTACTCGGAGCGCGAAAATACTCTGGCCCCAACCCTGCCTGGCCGCGTACAGGACCGCCACCGCCACGAGCGCACCACCCAACTGCGCAGCCTCTCCGAGAAGAAGAAACGCTACTTCTACGAGCAGCACGTTGGCACCGAAACTCAGGTGCTTTTTGAGGACGACGTAACAAATGGCCAAATGGAGGGCTTCACGCCGAATTACATTCGCGTCACGGCCAAGTACGACCCCATCCTGGTAGGCGAGATGAAGCGGCTACGGCTCACCACTGTCAATCCGCAGAACCTTATGGAAGCTGAGGAGGTAGGCATAGAGGTGTTTCAGCACTAGCGCCTCAGGTTACATCAAATGAAAAAGCGCCCGGTCATGATTGACCGGGCGCTTTTTCATGGAAAGCCTAACCATTGGTATACTAACGGGTTAACTGCCGCTGCATCAGATCCATCATTTGTTGCATCAGTCGTTGCTGCTCCTGCAAGTGCTGGTTGCGCAACTCTGCCAGAGCCAGCTGATGGGCCATTTGCTGGGTATAAAGAGCCGTTTGCCAGCTGGTATCCGGGGCAGCGGTTGGTGCCGAGGCAACTGCCGGGGCTGGCGCAGGTACTTCAACTACTGGCTGGGGCGAAGACAGCGGAACTGCTGCAGCTTCGGGTGCTGGTAGGGTTACTGGGGAAACTGATGGGGCGACTGGTGAACTGGCCTGTTCAGGAGCCGTTGCGACGTTGAGAGGAGCAGCATCGACCACTGAGGAGCTGCTTGCAACCGCAGCACTGGCGTTTACCGGAGCGGCAATAGTAGCAGCAACTGATTTGGGTTCACGCTCCGACGCCCGATTCTCCGTTGCATCATGGAGCATTGGCCCAACGCCTTGCAATAGCCAATCTTTTGATATGTTTGGATATACTTCAAATATCTTACACAAAAGGTCAAATCCGGGCTTGTTTCTTTCTTCGACCAAATGTTGAATCACGGTAGCCGTCTTATCTAACGAAATGGCAAAAGCGTTTTTACTAATGCCAAGTTGCTGGATAAACTGCGCAATACGCTGCCCAACGGTGGAAGAATCAGCCATCTTATACAAATGATTATTTTTTCAAATGTATAATAAAATTCTTAATTTACCTTGCGAATGCAAGTGCTTCTTGCGCTCATCTTCGTTTGGCGAAATCGTATCCTAAGTTGTCAGGCGATAGAGCGGGCTTATCACGGTTCAGGGTTGCGCCCGCTACCGGTAATCTTTCGAATAGGTTACCGGTCTGCCCTACCCCTCTGAGGAGAGTAAAGATCAGCATTCAGTCCGTAACCAAACCTTGGCTGCTGTTGCAATGCTTCTTTTCCATAAGATAAGTAGCTCACACCCGTACCCCACCGGTTAGTTTAGCGGTTGGCGGCAGCTTGCCACTCTGTAACCGCTTGGGTTAAGGCAGTCAGTTGTTCTTTATCTACAGCACGAGAGCCAAACCATAGCCCCTGCTCCTGCTCCAGCAACTGCGCCAACTGCACTGTGCTACCCACGTTATGAAGCTGATACAGCACCGTGCGTGTTAACCCGGGGTAGTAAGCATGATCTGCTTCCACGCCAGCCACATTGTATGTGATCAGCAGTTGGTGCAATTCATCAAAGCGCGGCCCAAAGGACTCGCGCACTATGTCAACAGCAGGAATACGCGCATGAATCAGCTGCCGCCGCTGATGCGCCAGCAGTTCCCGCCGCAATTGTCGTTCATCAGCTTTCCTTGCGGTGCGGGACCCCAGCAGCTGGAGCGCTAACCTCAGTAAAGAAACTCCAAGCATAGCTGAGCTAGGTAATGGTAGCGGCATATGCTGCCGTTACCAGGCAGAGCGGGCATCCCCTACTCGAAGCGCAGGCTTTCGATGGGGTCGAGGGCGGCGGCTTTGCTGGCGGGGTAGTAGCCCGAGGCCAACCCCACCGTTACGCAGATCAGCAGGCCCAGCGTCATCCAGAGCCAGGGCACAATAAAGCCGCCCTGCTCCATAAACAACGTCAGCAGGTTGCCCCCGCCTACCCCCAGCACAATACCCAGTAATCCGCCCATTACGCAAATTACAATGGCCTCGATGAGGAACTGCTGCCGGATCTGAAAGGAGGTGGCCCCTAGAGCCTTACGAATACCAATTTCACGGGTGCGCTCCGTCACGGACACCATCATGATGTTCATCAGGGCAATGCTGGCCCCAAGCAGGGTAATAAAGCCCACCAGAAAGCCGCCGGTTTTCAACCCGCCCGAGAGCTCATCCAGCTTGGCCGCCAGCGAATCGGAGCGCTCCACCTCAAAGCTGTCTTCCTGGCCCAGCGCGTCGTGGCGTACGGCCCGCATAATGCCCGTGGCCTGGCCCGTGAGGTAAGTCAGCTCGCCGGGGTTGGTGGTGGCCGTCTTTACGTCGAAGGTCAACTCGCGCTGGCGGGGTAGCTGGTTGCCGGTTTCCAGCGGAATCAGCACCAGCCGGTCGGCGCCGCCGCCCTGCCCGCTGCTGCCGCTTTTCTCCAGCACGCCCACCACCAGAAACCGCCGGCCCATCAGATACACGTAGTTGTTGAGGGCGCTGCCGGTGGGGTAGAGCTTGTCCTTTATCTCGGAGCCAATAATGGCTACGTTGGTGCCATTCTCCAGCTCCAGGGGCGAAAACGTGCGCCCGGTGCCCAGGTTGTAGCTCTGAATCCGCAAGTAGTTCTCGTCGCCGGCCACTACCTGAATATTGGGGTTGGTTTTCTGGCCATTGGCCTTCACCTCCGTCGCGCCCGAGATAAAGGCGGACACCCCTACCTGGGCTTCGTCGCCGAGGGTTTGTTTGTACTTTTGGGCCTGCAGCAGCGTAATCGGCGGGTACACTTTGCCCTTTACCCCGCCCCGCCGGGAACGGTTATTATAGCCCTTGGCCTTCATCTCGAAGGAGTTGGCTCCCAGGCTGGCAAACGTTTGGTTCAGGGAGAATTTCATCACGTCGATGGCCGTCAGAATCCCTACCAGCGACATGATGCCGATGCTCACAATGAGGGCCGTGAGGATGGTGCGCAGCAGATTGCTTTTGATGGAACGAAAAGCCTCTTTGATGTTTTCCAGCAGATGCATAGGGCGGGCGGCAGGTAGGCTCGGGAAGCGTGGAGCCGGAGCTGAGGTAAACTCGCCTGCGGAGGCGTAGGGCACCAGCAACCAGCCGTGCAAGGTAAGCGGTTTCGCGTAAACTCCCAGTGGCATTTAGTACCTTTAGAAGCACGGATTCAGCCGGCTTTCTCGACTTTCATGGATTCACCCGGGGCCGGGCCGTGGTAGCGGCTGTAAGGCGGGTGGGTCTGCTTTTGGCGTTTCTTAGTATGACCTTTCCTCGTTTGTTTGCCCTGATTCTGCTGCTGGTACTGGCTGGGCTCCGGCCCGCAACTGCTTGGGCCAACCACATCTTCATCCCGATGGATAACACCCAGAAGGAGCACCTGAAAGCCTACGGGGCGGCCTACTGGCTGCTGGGCCGGCAGGTGGAGGTTGACTGGCTGCTGAATTACCGGGGCGGAGCCTTTGCCTGCGCGGTAGCCCCGGGGGCCGAAAATGAGCTGGCCGTGCGGGGGGTAACTTACCAGGTTATCAGTGAGGCCCAGTACACCAGCATCCTCTCGGAAATAGCCGACCCCAACGCCAACATGGACGTGATGAAGCTGGAGAAGGTGCCTAAAATTGCGGTGTACACGCCCAAAGGCAAGCAGCCCTGGGACGACGCCGTAACGCTGGTGCTGGCGTACGCCGAAATTCCCTACACCCAGATTTACGACGACGAGGTGCTACGCGGCGACCTGCCCAAGTACGACTGGCTTCACCTGCACCACGAGGACTTCACGGGCCAGTACGGCAAGTTCTACCGTAGCTATAGCGGCCGGCCCTGGTACCAGCAGCAGCAGCGCGAGGCCGAGGCTACGGCCAAGCGCAACGGCTTCGCGAAGGTAAGCCAGATGAAGGCGGCCGTGGTGGTAAAAATGCAGGAGTTTATTGCCGGCGGCGGCTTTCAGTTTGCCATGTGCTCGGCCACCGACTCCTACGATATTGCCCTGGCCGGGCTGGGCCTGGACCTGGTAGAAAGCATGTATGACGGCGACCCGGCCGACCCCCAGGCCCAGCAAAAGCTCAACTTCAACCGCACCCTCGCCTTCCAGAACTTCCATCTGGTGCGCGACCCGCTGGAGTACGAATACTCCGACATCGACATGGACCCGCGGGAGCGGCGCGTGTACGAAGACAACGATTATTTCCAGCTCTTCACTTTCTCGGCCAAGTACGATCCGGTGCCCACCATGCTCACTCAGGACCACGAGCGCACCATCAAAGGGTTTATGGGCCAGACCACGGCCTTCCGGAAGTCGCTGGTGAAGCCCGATGTGGTGGTTATGGGCGACAACAAGGCCTCCGGCGAGGTGCGCTACATGCACGGCACGCTGGGCAAAGGCACCTGGACCTTCTACGGTGGCCACGACCCCGAAGATTACCAGCACTTTGTGGAGGAAGAGCCCACCGACCTGGCCCTGCATCCCAACTCCCCCGGCTACCGGCTTATCCTGAACAACATTCTGTTCCCGGCGGCCAAAAAGAAAAAGCAAAAGACCTAATTCCTAGGTTATTGCACTTGCCATGCCCTGCTTTGACGCCTCCCTGCCGCATCGTGGCAGGGAGTTTTTTTTGTTTTATCTGGTGGGGCAGGTATCCAGCCCCGCGCCAAACTCGTTTGTAGCATTCACACCAACGTTGTTGTTATGCCTGCTTCTGCCTCTAACTACGGCTTTTCCACCTCTCAGAACGACGTCCGGACGGCTAACCCCCTGCCGCGCGCGGTTCTTCGCTCCAATAACTACCTGCTGCTGGATGGCGAATGGCGCTTTGCCGTGGACCCCGATGATACGGGGCTGCGCGACGGCTGGTATCTGGCGCACAACTATCAGCAGACCGCCAGCTGGCCGGGCTCGGTGGAAGAGCACATGGCCCAGAGCCAACCCGAAGCCCCGCAGTGGCAGGACAAGGTAGTGGTGTGGTACGAGCGGGAATTTACCCTGCCCGAGCGGGGCGACGACGGCACCCACTCGCTGTTTCAGCTGACCTTCGGGGCCTGCGGCTACGAAACCCGCGTGTGGCTGAATGGCTTCCTGCTCAGCACCATTGAGGGGGAGCAGGTGCACTACGGTGAGTACACCTCCTTTTCGTTTGAGCTGCGCGAGGAACACCTGCGCCCCGTCAACCGCCTGACCGTGCGCATCGTGGATACCATGGACGCCGACACCACCCGGGGCAAACAGGAGTCGCACGTGTACAAGCGCGGCGGCATCTGGTACCAGACCTACACCGGCGCCGTGCGCAGCGTGTGGCTGGAAATGGTAGAGCGCAACCGCCTCCGCTCCCGCGTGGGGGTAGATAGCATCATCGAGGACCGGATGGTGCGCTTCAACCTGACCACCCGTATTCATGACCCCGGCTTGTACACGCTGCGTCTGCAGGTGTACGACCGGGTAGCGCCCACGCCCCAGCCCCTGGCTACCGCCGATTTTCCGCTGCGCCTGGAGGCCGGTCAGCGTCAGCAACGGGTAGTGATGGAGCTGGCCGGGGCCAAGCTCTGGGCCCCGGGCTCCCCGAACCTGTACCGCCTGGTAGCGCAGTTGATTGATAGCGAAGGTTATTCCGCCGAAATCGAAACCCACTTCGGCCTCCGCAAGGTTGAGTCGCGCGGTACTTACGTGTACCTCAACAACGAGCCCATTTACCTGGACGGTATTCTGTATCAGCCTGGTACGGCCACTTTCGAGGAGATGCAGCGCCACATGCACGCCATGCAGGCCCTGGGCTGCAACCTCGTGCGCGTACACATTGCCGGCGTGGACCCGCGCATTTACAACCTGGCCGACGAGTTGGGCCTGCTGCTGTGGGTGGAGGTGCCCAGCCCGCACTCCTCTACCCCCAAAAGCCGGGAAAACCACCGCGCCGAGTTGCTGCGCATGCTGGCCCTGATTGAGTCGCACCCATCCATTGTTATCTGGAGCTTATATAACGAGGACTGGGGCGCCCAGGACATTGCCACTAACCCCGAAACCCGGCGCTACATCGTGGAAATGTACCACTACATGCACATCAACCACCCGCAGTTTCTGGTGGTAGATAACGACGGGTGGCAGCATATTTCGCAGGAGGGCCGGCTAAAATCCGACCTCCTGACGGCGCACGTGTACACCCCGGAGCTGGAACGCTGGTCGGAACTGCTCGACCGCATGGTGCAGGGCGACCTCAACAACGTAGCCGTGCTACCCCTCGTCATCGGCGACCCATTTTTCTACGGCCGCCAGAAGCCCCTGATTGTCAGCGAATGGGGTGGCTTTGGCTTTGCCGATTACGGCGGACCCCAGAGCTCCGATGAGCGCACGGAGCGCATTCGCCAGTTCAAGCAGGAGTTGCGCAAGCGCCCCATTGCCGGCGACGTATATACCCAGGCCACTAACATTGAGGATGAGCGGAACGGCCTGATTGACTTCCACGGCGGCGAGCTGACGGTACCCCAGGGGCTGCTGGCCTCCAAAAGCGCTTCCCCAGAGGATACTCCCCCGCAGCAGGGGTAGCCGCCGGGCCGCCCGGGCTACTTCGCCAACTGAATAACCTGGCGGGGTAGCTCGGGCAGGTCGGCCGTTTTATCGGGGTCAACGGCCAGGACGAGTTGTACCATCACGGGCTGGCCTTTGGCTACCCCGTAGGCAATCAGTTCGTAGGCCATGCCCCCCGTTTCCGTAGGGTAGCTCAGCCGGAATCCTTTGGCTGGGGCACCCAGGATGGTACACTCCAGCGGCTGGCGCTCCAGGTGCTTTTTCTTTTTCTGGATTTGCTGCATGAACTGCTCCGGAAAGGTGCGCAGCATACCGTAATCCAGGTACATCCAAGTCATTTGGTAGTCCTGGCAGCGCACGGCGTACTTCGACTCCGGCACGCAGCCGGCAGTTATTGGTAGGTCAAGGCCGCAGAAGTTAAGAGTGGCAGGGGTTGCCTCCTGCGCCAGTGCTGTCCAGCCGGGTGCCCACAAAAAGAAAAGCAGTAATAACTTCTTCATCCGGTTAAGCCTGAAAATGCCGGGCTAATATATAGCCTACTGCGGTGTGAGTAATGCACTCCGGAACAGTGACCCACATAATTTCTTTGGCTTAGTGCATCCGGTCGTCGCGAACCGGAAGATTGGTCACGATTTCCCCTTCGATTTTCAGCAGCTCCTGCAGGCGGGCATCTACCTCCTGGGGGTCACTATACTCTTTGGCCAGGTCCACGTAGCTCACAAAATGTCCGGCTTCCGAGGCCATTAACTCGTAGTAGAACTGGCTTAGCTCGGGGTCCGGAATGTGCTTCCACAACAACTTGAACCGCTCGCAGCTACGCGCCTCTATCAGAGCGCTTACCAGCAGCTGATCCATCAGCTGCCGCTCCCGGGCGCCCCCCTTCCGGACGTGGCTCATCAGCTGCACCACGTACTCGTCGCGGCGGGGGCGGCCCAGCTCGTGGCCCCGCTTGCGCAGCTCCTGCAGCACCCGCGTAAAATGCTCCCACTCCTCGGCCACCAGGGCCGTCAGCTCTTCTACCAGCCGGGTCTTTTCGGGGTACTTTACAATCAGGGAAATGCCGGTGCTGGCTGCTTTCTGCTCGCAGTACGCATGGTCCACCAGAATATCAACAATGTTTTTGCTGGCAATGTCCACCCAGCGGGGGTCGGAGTTCAGCTTGAGCTTAAGAATGGTTTTCTCTTTCATGCTTTCAGGTAGCGAAGTGGTGAGAGGTAAGATTGGGCGTGACAGCATGCGCCTCCTTCACAATGTTACCTTTCGCCACTCCCGCACATTCAATTAAAGAACTGCCAACGGATACCGAACTGGAAGCGCCGCGGCATGCCCACGTAGTAGGGGGTAGTAAAGTAGCCCGACTGCGGCAGAAACTGATTGACGTAGGCCATCTTCAGAAACACGCCTACGGTTTTGATATCTCCACTCAGGAAGACGTCAACCAGCGGCGTGTTGCGGATGGTGAAGTGGTCCTGCAGGAAAAACTGCTGGGTGCTGGGGCTGTAGTCGTAGGCTTTCCAGCGCGACTGGAAGTAGCCCTGCACGCCGACTTGAGTCAGGAGCGCCTTCCGGAACACGTACCCCTGGTAGTACAGCCGCGAATCGCCAACCAGCCGGGGCACCCGGACTCCGCCCTTATCCCTGGCCCGGGTATTCTCATCCTCTCCCCCCGCCGTGTAGGTAGCCTGGGTATCCCAGTGGAAATGCCCCACGCTCACGCGGTAGCGGGTCAGGAGCGTGGCCAGTTGCTGGGCCTCGCCGCGCTGCTGGGGCAGGCCGGCCTCATCGAAATAAATCAGGTTGTTGATGTTGGCGACCGTCCCGACCAGTTCCAGGTAGTGGCGGCCCAGCTGCCGGGAAAGCCGCACCCGCAATTGCTGCACCTGGGTGTTGCGGAAGTTGTGCAGGTAGCCGTAGATGCCCGCGCTGTCGGCACTCTGGCGCCACCGGTAATGGTTGCCTTTTACTTCCCGCTCCGTAAGCGTGGGCGAGTAGCTGGTTGAGAGCACCTCACCACTGAGCGGCCCCAGGCGGGTGCCGGCCCGCAGCCAGTATTCGCTATCCTTAATATTGAGAGCCGGCAGAATTTCGCCGGCCGTTTCAATGGCAAACTGCCGGTAGCGAAAAGCCGCCGTGCCTCCCACAAAAAATTGCGTGTCATCGCGCTCGGGCAAAGCTTCCCGTAGCACGGCGGGCTCGCCGTAGTTGGCGCGTGTAATCAGGGAATAAGTCCGCTGCCGGCCGTAGAGGCGGTATTCTACCGTGTTGGTGTTGCCCATTACACCCACCGTATTCTCCAGCTGCCGGAACTCGGCGCGGTCGTCGGTGGTAGCCCGGCTGAGTAGCACGCTCGGGTAAAACGCCGAAACGCCCTGTACCAGGCTCAGGCGGTCATCGGTGTACTTGTTGAGCTGGCGGCGCCAATCAAAAATGTGGAATACGGTAAGGCCCCGGCCCAGCAGGCGGTAGGTATGGGCCAGGCGCACCCGGTCCCGGTCGTCGCGGTTGATGGCGTTGGTTAGATATACCTCCTCGTCCTCGTAGTCAAACAGCTTCGACAAATCAATTTGCCCCGGTCGGCCGGCCAGCGTGTCGGAGGCCAGCGGCCGGACGCCGCCCTGCTCTACGGCCCGGTGCCGGGCCGTGCTGAAGTTAGCCAGGGCGTGGTAACGGTCATCGGGCGACTGGTAGCGCACGAAAAACAGGAAGTTGGAGTGCTCCACCAGCCCGGCCCGGTTACCACTTACGTCAGCCAGATACTTATTCGACCCGAACCGGTCGTAGGCAAAGCCCACGTTGAACGCTTTTTTGATGCTGCGGGTGTAGGACAGCTCAAATACCTGTTCGAAGGGGTTGCCCTGGAAGAAGCGGAAGAAGGTATAAGGCGAGCGGGTATCGTAATAAGGCACGGTGGCTGCGTCGCGCACGTACTGGTCGAAGACGTTGCGGCCCAGGCGGGCGCCCAACTCCGTGTTCGGCGTCCAGAGCAGGCGGCGCGAGGCCGTGCCGAAGTTGCCCAGGTTTTGCTGGTAGGTGCTGTCGTAGGTCCAGTAGCGCGACTGAGGCAGGCGCGTGAGGGTGGTGTCCACCATGCGACCCAGCGTATCGCCCCGAAACACATCGGCTTCCCGCAGGATAAAGGTGGTGTGGGCGCCGTACCGCACCTTGGTGGAGTCGTCCGTAATCTGGGCCCGGGCCGTGCCGGACAGCGCGCCCAGGCCGGCCAGTAGCGCCGCCGCCCGCCCTACCCAGGGCCGGACGCGCACCCGGCCGTAAGCCGGCGCCGACATAGTAATACGGCCCACGGGGGCCTTCAACAACGAAAACACTAGCGGATCAGACAACAGCGTGGGGCTGAAAATATGGGGTCAGCAGCGCGGCCAGCCGGGCTTCCCCGTCGGCCAGAAACCGGACCTCAATTGGAATGTAAAATACGGGCATATCGGCCACAACGGCGGCCAGAGTGGGCTCCAGCAGACGGGCCGCATCTTTCTGCGTGGTCAGAACGCTCTGGCCGGGCGCTAATTGCGCGGTCAGCTCCCACAGCTCGGCCGCGGTAAAAGCGTGGTGGTCGGGGAAGCGGGCGTGGTACACAATCCGGTAGCCGGCCGAGCGCAGGTGCTCCAGCAGCGGCTCGGGCTGGGCAATACCGGTCAGCACTACCACCTCACTGCCGGGCTCAGGGGGTGCTTTCGCCGTGAGCGGTACGGCCGCTCCGTAGTGGTAGCAGGAAAACAGCACGGGCACCGCCGGCCGGGTGTAGCGCTCAATGCGCCGGGTGATTTCCTGCCGGATGGTGGCCGAGAGGTAGGCCGGGCACTTGGTAACTATCACCACATCGGCGCGCACGGCCCCGGCACGGCTTTCGCGCAGGCGGCCGACGGGCAGCACAAAGTCCTCGTAAAAGGGCCGCTCCTGCTCAGTAAGCAATATATTGACGGTGGGCTGTACGCGCCGGTGCTGGTAGGCGTCGTCCAGCACCACGGCGGTAGTAGCCGGCACCTCCTGCAGCAACTGCCGGATGCCCGCCACGCGGTCCTCACTGACGGCTACTGCCACTTGGCTCCCGAAGTGCCGGAACTGCTGCAGGGGCTCATCCCCAATGGTGGCGGCAGTATCGGCGGTGGTGGCGCGGCGGTAGCCCCGGGTGCGGCGGCCGTAGCCCCGGCTCAGCAGGGCCGGCCGCTGGCCCTGGGCCTGCAGCCAGGCCACTACCCACGCCACGTGCGGTGTTTTGCCGGTGCCGCCCACCCGCAGGTTACCCACGTTGATGACGGGCACTTCGGTGAAGCGCACGGAAGGCTTGGTCCCGCTCCGGTAAAGCGCGTTGCGCACGGCCATTACGCCGGCATACAGCCAGCTCAGGGGGAGCAGCAGCCAGGTCAGCAGGGAAGGCATGGGGTAGGCGGTAAGGAGAGGCGCAAAAGTAGTGGGTTACGGACAGCTTGCGAGGGCCCCGCGGCCTATAATGAGGGGCTACGCGGCTGTTTTTGTCGGAAGTTGCCGTAAACGCCGGATATTGGGCCTCTTTCCGGCACCACTTCTCTCTACTGCTACAGCAGACTCCGCCGGAAAGCCCCGCCCCCGATGACGATTTATCAGTTCCTGCAACGCGGAGAGTATCACGTTGATTTTTGCGAAGACTTTACGGTAGTGATGCCGCTGGGAGAAGACAAGCTGGTGTGCGCCGTGCTCGATGGGTGCACCCTGGGCCAGGATAGTCACTTTGCCGCTACGCTCGGGGCCAAGCTGCTGCGTAAGGCGGCCAAGGAGTACTACTACCAAGAGCTGTACCAGCCCCGCACGGCCTCCCTTTCCTTGCCCGAAGAGCTTAAATTACTGGTAGCCGGCGTGTTTCATGGCTTCCGGGAAATGCGTAACCTACTTCTGCTCGATACTCCAGAGCTGCTCACCACACTGGTAATCCTGCTACTGGACACCGCCCGCCGCGAGGCCATGCTGCTGGCCCTCGGCGACGCTACCGTGGCCGTAAACGGCGAGCTTATCCGCTTCGAGCAGCAAAACCGACCTGATTATCTGGCCTACCACCTCGGCGAAGACTTCGACGCGTGGTACGCCCTGCAGCGGCAGCGCCTGCACGTGTTGGCCTGCCGGGATATCAGCCTGGCCACGGATGGCATCGACAGCTTCCGGCCCGTAGCGGGTCCCGCCCTGGCCGAGCCGGCAGCGGTAGCTCATCGGCTGCTGGTCGATGAAGAGCTAGCCGAGCGCGCCGAGATGCTCAACATTAAGGTCCGGCAGCTACAAAACGCCGCGGGCCTGGTGCCTACCGACGACGTAGCTATTATCCGGGTGCGGCTCCCGTAGCGGCGTTTCCCCGCCCGTTGGTCGAGCCACAGATGCTATTGCACCGTACAAGTAGCATCATGTACCGCCCGCTTATGCCCTTTGCCGACCGTCTGTTGCGCTTTCTGAGCGAGTTCCCCCTACCCCCGCCTCTGCCCGAAAGCGTACAGGCCTTCAGTCCTTACCAAGATCCAACGCCCCTGGGCCTGTTCACGCAGTTTGCCCGGCAGTACTATACCGGCAACCAGCCCCGTGTGGCCGTGCTGGGCATCAACCCCGGCCGCCTGGGCAACGGCCGCACCGGCGTAGCCTTCACCGACCCGGTTGCCCTGGCTGCCTGGGGCATTGAGAATGAGTTGCCCCGCCGCCGGGAGCCTTCCAGCGAGTTTATGCAGGCCGTGGTAACGGCCATGGGCGGGCCGGCGGCGTTCTACGGGCAGTTTTACCTGGGCTCCCTCTACCCCCTGGTTTTGCTGCGCAACGGGCTGAACTACAACTTCTATGATTCGCCGGTGGTTACGGCCGCGCTGTGGCCCACCATGCAGCAGGGCATGAGGCAGTTGGTAGAGGAAGTAGGCCTGGCCCGCCACGCGGCCATTTGCCTGGGTCGCCGCAACGGGCAATACTTCACCCGCCTTAATGAGGAGCTCGGGCTGTTCGAGCAGCTGCACATCCTCGACCACCCCCGTTACCTCATGCAGTACAAGCGCCGCCACCTCGCGGATAATGTGGCGCATTATGTAGAAACCTTGCGGAGTGCCGGAAATGTGGGAAATATGCACCAGGGTTAGCTTAGCTCATTTCTGGCAATGACTACCCAATAACAGCGCCTACCCTCCTTCCGGCCCGAAACCTATTCCCTACCCATGCCTACCGTCCAAGACCTTATGCGCGTGCTGGAGCGCGCCGCGCCCCTCGCCTACCAGGAATCCTACGACAACGCCGGCCTGCAGTGCGGCGACCCGCAGATGGAAGTGCGCGGCGTGCTTATTGCCCTCGACTGCACCCCGGCCGTGGTGGACGAAGCCCTGCGCCGCGGCTGCAACGTGGTAGTGGCCCACCACCCGCTCATTTTCAAACCCCTCAAGCGCCTGACCGGGGCCAACGAGGTGGAGCAAACCCTGCTTAAAGCCATCAAGCACGATGTAGCCCTGTACGCTGCCCACACCAACCTCGACAATGTGCGGCACGGCGTAAACCGCAAGCTGGCCGAAAAGCTGGGCCTCACCAACCTGCGCATCCTCGACCCCAAGCCCGGCCTGCTGGCCAAGCTGATTACCTACGTGCCCGTCACTCATACCGAAGCGGTTCTGCAGGCCCTTTACCAAGCCGGCGCGGGCCAAGTCGGCGACTACTCCGAGTGCAGCTTCCGCACCGAGGGCACCGGCACCTTCACGCCCGGCGCCGGCACCGACCCGTTTATTGGCCGGCGCGGGGAAGCGGAGACCGTGCAGGAGGAGCGGGTGGAGGTGCTCCTACCCCTGCACCTGCAGCAAACCGCCCTGCGGGCCCTACGCCAGGCCCACCCCTACGAGGAAGTGGCTTACGAAATCGTGAAGCTGGAAAATACCAACCAGGATGTGGGCTCCGGCATGGTGGGCGACTTGCCCGAGCCGCTGAGCCCCCGGGAGTTCCGGCAGCGCCTGAAGCAGGCCCTGGGCGTACCCGTGGTCAAGCACACGGAGTTCGAGCCGCCCATCCGGAAAGTGGCCCTGTGCGGCGGAGCCGGCAGTTTCCTCATTGGCAAAGCCCGCGCGGCCGGGGCCGATGCCTACGTAACCGGCGACCTGAAATACCACGAATATTTCGCTGCCGAAGGCCGTTTGCTGCTCTGCGACGTAGGCCATTTTGAGAGCGAGCAGTTCACCGGCGAAATCTTCCTTGATTTGCTTATGGGCAACTTTGGAAGTACTTTTGCGCTCTTCATTGCTGAGACCCTTACCAACCCCGTCCGTTATGATTTCTAATCCCTCCGCGGAAACCCCCGTTGCCAGTAAGCTGGAAGCCCTTCTGAACCTGCAGCGCATTGACTCGCAACTGGACGAAATCCGGCGCGTGCGCGGCGATTTGCCCGAAGAAGTTCGGGACCTGGAGGACGAAATTGCGGGCTATGAGGTGCGCGTAGGCAAATTCGACGAGGAAATTGCCGCCCTCAACGACCAGATCAAGCAGCGCAAGCAGAACGCCAAAGACGCCGACGGTCTGATTAAGCGCTACGAAGACCAGCAGCAAAACGTACGCAACAACCGTGAGTACGAGGCCATTGCCAAAGAAATCGAGCTGCAGAAGCTGGAAATCCAGATTTCGGAAAAGAAAATCAAAGAAGCTCAGTACCAGATTGAGCTGAAGAACACCGAAATCAGCGGCACCAAGCAGCGCCTGGAAGAGCGCAAGAAAGACCTCGATAATAAGAAGTCAGAGCTGGAAACCATCGTGAGCGAAAGCGAAGCCGATGAGCAAAAGCTTATGGACGAGCGCTCTACGGCCGTGCAGCCGGTAGAAGAGCGCCTGCTGACGGCCTATACCCGCATCCGCGGCAACGTGCGCAACGGCTTGGCCGTGGTAACGGTGAAGCGCGACGCCTGCGGCGGCTGCTTCAACACCGTTCCGCCCCAGCGCCAGGCCGACATCATTGCTCACAAGAAAATCATCGTGTGCGAGCACTGCGGCCGCGTTCTGGCCGACGTAGAGGCCCGCAACGCGTAAGTTGTCCTGACCTTTTAGAAGAGAACGGCCTTGTTTCAGGGCCGTTCTTTTTTTGCCTATGAAATTTCCCGCTGAGGTTCGCCGAGGAGTGCGCCCAGGACCGCAGAGGCTGTTCTGGCTGCTGCTGCTGTGCTCTGCGGTCCTCCGCGAAGCCTTCTGCGCTCCTCTGCGGGAAACCGTAGCCGCACCCGTTCTCACGCCCGCCCAGGCCCGCGCCTACACGGAGGTGCTGAACATGCGCCCGGCCGCAGCCCGCGCCCTGCTGCGCGGCACGGACACCGGCACCCTGCTGGTGCAGGACTGCCTGGATATCACCGAACTGCTCGTCAGTCAGGATGCCAGCCGCTACGCCACCACCGTAGCGGCCCAGAACCGCCGCCTCGCCCTGCTGGAGAAGTCGGCTGAGGCCGGCGCTTTGCGCGAATACACCCGGGCCGAAATCCGGCTGCACCAAGCGGCGGCGCAGGTAGTGTTCGGGCACGAGGTGCAAGGCGCCTGGAGTTTGCGCCAGAGCTACCAGCAGATGCAGCAGGTAGTACGCCGCTACCCCCAGTACCTGCCGGCGCGCAAAACCCTGGGCATGATGCAGTTCTTTATTGGGTCTTTGCCGGAGTCGTACCGCTGGTTTCTGAAACTACTGGGGTTGCCGGGCAGCGTGGAGGCTGGGTTGCACAACCTGCGCCTGGCCGCCACCCAACCCAACGACTTCCAGCTGGAGGCCCGCCTGATTCTGGCCCTGCTGGAAGAAACCTACTACAAGCAGCCCGCAGCCGCCCTTACCCTCATCGAAACCCTGCACCGCCAGCAGCCCGACAACCTGCTGCTGAGCTATTTGCTGATCAGTCAGCACAAAAAGCAGCACCACACCGAAGCCGCCCTGGCCGCCTACCGCGCCCGCCCCACCGGCTCGGCCTACTTGGCGCTGCCCTACCTGCACCACATGGCGGCCGATTTGTTGCTCTACCAAGGGCAATACGCCGCCTCCGTCCGGGCTAACCAGGTATTTTTAGCGGAGTATCAGGGCCAGCACTATCGCAAGGATGCGTATTTCAAGCTGTATCTGGCGGCCTGGCTGAGCGGCGACGCGGCTGGGGCCGAGCAGCACCGGCGGCACATCGGGGCCGGGGGCCGCACCGTGCTGGAGGAGGACACCTATGCCCAGCGCTTTTTCGAGGACAAGCAGCCGCTGCACAAACTCCTGACCCGTGCCCGCCTGCAGATTGACGGCGGCTATTACCGCGAGGCCCTGGCGACGCTCAACGGTTTCCGTGCTACCCCAGCTACTCCCCTGCGCGACCGGCTGGAGGAGCCCTACCGCCTAGCCAGAGCCTGGCACCTGCTCGGCCGCCCCGATTCGGCCCGGCTGTTCTACGCCCGTACTATTGCCCTGGCCGGCAACGCCCCCTACTATTTCGCCCCACAGTCGGCGCTGCAGCTGGGCTACCTCTACCAGCTGGAAGGGCAGAAGAACACGGCGAAAATCTACTTTCAGAAAGCCCTCAGCTACCCCAAACACGAGTACAAGAACAGCACCGACACTAAAGCCAAACTGGCTCTCAAGGAGTTAGAGTAACCCCAAAATGCGTTTAACCGCTCGGCGGGGGTAGGCGAACTGGCGGCAGACTTCTGGCCGCAGGCCAGGCGTCTGCCCGCCGGCAAATAAGGCAAGTCTCCCGACTTGCGGCCGCCAACGGCGGCCAGCTCGCGCTGGCGCCATCCGTGCCGCTGGCTTTTCCTTGTCATCTTATGAATTCCCGAGCGTGCAAAGACGCGTATCCGCGTCTGAGTCGTCGAACGACAACACCTGAACGGCGCGGACGCCGAGACGCAAGGCTGCGTCCGTAAATGGTTCACGAATTTGCACTAGTGCCCCTGCTACCTTTGCCTCGTGCTCACCGTTTCACTCAACACCCTACCCACTGCCTTTCGCGCCCAAGCGCTGCACTGGGCCGCCGAATTTCCGCATTGCGCCTACTTCGAGCCCAACGACCTGCCCTACCCCGGCGGGCCATTCAGCCGCCTGCTGGGGGTAGCAACTCAAGCCCCTACCGCCCCCGCTACCCTCCCGGAACTTCGGAACTGGCTGGCTACGGTGCCGGGCCCGGCGCCCCGTTGCGGCTTTATTACCTACGATGTCAAGAACGAAGTAGAAGCCCTGCACAGCTCCAATCCTACCGGCCTAGCCTGGCCTAACCTGCACTTCTTTACGCCCGAAATCTGGCTGCAGTGGCAGGAGACGACGTTGGAAATTCATGCTCCCGACCCGGCCGCCGTGCTGCGGCAGATTCTGGCGCTGCCCTTGCTACCCCCGGCTCCGGCCCCAACCCCGGCCCTCCGCCCGCGCATGCCGCGCGCGGAGTACCTGGCCGCCGTGCGGGCCGTGCAGAACGATATTCTGGATGGGGAGGTGTACGAGCTCAATCTGTGCCAGGAATTTTACGCTGAAAACGTGCAGCTGAGTCCGGTGGAAGTGTTTCTGCAGCTACAGCAAGCCTCACCTACCCCCTTCGCCGGTTTCTACCGTCACCACGACCATTACCTGCTCTGCGCCTCGCCCGAGCGGTTTCTGCGGCGGCAGGGCAGTACGCTGCTTTCCCAGCCCATCAAAGGCACCATTCGCCGGGGCCCTACCCCCGCCGCCGACGAAGAGCAGCGCCTGGCTCTGCTGCACGACGAGAAGGAGCGCGCCGAGAACCTGATGATTGTGGATCTGGTGCGCAACGACCTCGCCCGCGTAGCCCAGACCGGGACGGTGCAGGTACCCGAGTTGTTCGGCCTCTACCCTTTCCGCCACGTCTGGCAGATGATATCCACCGTGCGGGCCCAGGTCCGCCCCGACGTGGATTTGGTGGACATCCTGCGGGCCGCTTTTCCCATGGGCTCGATGACGGGGGCGCCGAAGATCAGGTCGATGGAGCTGATTGAAGACTACGAGCACAGCCACCGGGGCCTCTACAGCGGCAGCATCGGCTACGTGCTACCCTCCGGCGACTTCGACTTTAACGTGGTCATCCGCAGCCTGCAATACCGCCAGGATACGGGCTACCTTTCCTTCCAGGTCGGCTCGGCCATCACCCACGATTCGGTACCGGAGCGCGAGTACGAGGAGTGCCTGCTGAAAGCTCAGGCCCTGCTGGAAGTATTGGGACAGAGTCAGAGAGTCGCTGAGTAATGGATCAGTTGAGTATCAAATGAAGATAGGCAGGCAGCAACTGACGGCGTAATTGCTCAGCTACTCATTTACTCCGTTACTCTCTCCTGCCATTCTGTCATTTTAGGTAGTAAAGCGTTACCTTTGCCGTTCCCTGAATTGTGAAGCTGACGCCCGCTACGGCCTTTTCCATGTCCCAACCGCTGATTACCCTCGACTTCCTCGATAAAAACACCTTGCCCACGCCCACCGTTGAGGCGGTAACGCACGAGCACGAACCCTCGGGTGAGGTGCGCGTGAACCCGGCCACCCGCACGGGCCGCAGCCGCAAGCTCTACATTGAGAGCTACGGCTGCCAGATGAACTTCTCCGACTCCGAAATCGTGTCGAGTATTCTGTTTGAGCAGGGTTTCGATACCACCGAGGAACTGGAAGGCGCCGACTTGGTGCTGCTGAACACCTGCTCCATCCGGGAAAAGGCCGAGCAGACCGTGCGCATGCGTCTGGCCCAGATCAACGGGCACAAAAAGCGCAACCCTGGCCTGCTGGTGGGGGTGCTGGGCTGCATGGCTGAGCGCCTGAAAAGCAAATTCCTGGAAGAAGAGAAGCTGGTGGACCTGGTGGTAGGCCCCGATGCCTACCGCGACCTGCCCCAACTCATTCAGCAGGTAGATGGCGGCCAGAAAGCGGTAAACGTGTTGCTCAGCCGCGAGGAAACCTACGCCGACATTACGCCGGTGCGCCTGAACTCCAACGGCATCACGGCCTTCATCAGCATCATGCGCGGCTGCGACAACATGTGCTCTTTCTGCGTGGTGCCCTTTACCCGGGGCCGTGAGCGGAGCCGCGACGCCCACAGCATCGTGCAGGAAGCCCGCGACCTGGTGGCCCAGGGCTACAAGGAAGTTACCCTGCTTGGCCAGAACGTGGACTCCTACAAATGGGCTTCCGAAGATGGCACTGAGCACGTCAATTTCGCCCAGCTGCTGGAGCGCGTAGCCCTGGTAAGCCCCGAGCTGCGCGTGCGCTTCTCCACCTCCCACCCCAAGGACATCACCGACGAGGTGCTGCACACCATGGCGCGCCACGAGAACATCTGCAAGTACATTCACTTGCCCGCCCAAAGCGGTAACTCGCGCGTGCTCAAACTCATGAACCGCACCTACGACCGGCCCTGGTACGAGGAGCGTGTGCAAGCCATTCGCCGTATTCTGGGCGAAGACTGCGCCATCAGCACCGACATGATTGCCGGCTTCTGCTCGGAAACCGAGGAAGAACACCAGGACAGCCTGAGCCTGCTCGACTTCGCGCAGTACGACATGGGCTACAACTTCTTCTACTCGGAGCGCCCCGGCACGCTGGCCGCCCGCAAGCTGGAAGATGATATTCCGCTGGAAGTGAAGAAGCGTCGGCTGCAGGAGATTATTGATCGGCAGCAGCTGCACGCCCGGGCCCGCTACGCCCGCATGGTGGGCCGCGTGCACCAGGTGCTGGTAGAAGGCCCTTCTAAGCGCAGCCAGGAGCACCTTAGCGGCCGCAACAGTCAAAACCAGGTCGTTATTTTCCCCAAAGGCACCGCCAAAAAAGGCGACTACGTGAACGTGCTGGCTACCAGCACTACGGGTGCGGCGCTGCTGGGCGAAATGGTGTAAGTAGCTGTCATCCCGCTATTTCCTACTCCTTCTTGTTCGCGGTACATGATTGTGCAGGTAGCGGCTGACTCCTGCAGCTAGAACAGCCGGGCGGGCCAGGATGGGGAAGCTTATCCACTCGCTGCAAAATAAACCACCACCCTTTTTCGTCTACCCCACGAAAACCCACTCTCGACCTTGACTCCTTCCGAAATACAATCTATTAAGCAGCGGTTCGGCATTATTGGTAATGCGGCTTCGTTGAATTACGCCATCCAGGTAGCCGCCCAGGTAGCCCCTACGGACATGACGGTGCTTATCACGGGGGAAAGCGGCTCGGGCAAGGAGTCATTCTCGAAGATTATTCATGCGCTTTCGCCCCGTAAGCACGGGCAGTTCATTGCCATCAACTGCGGCGCCATTCCCGAGGGCACTATCGATTCCGAACTGTTTGGCCACGAGAAGGGCTCCTTTACCGGGGCCCAGGAAGCCCGCAAGGGTTATTTCGAGGTAACTAACGGCGGCACCATTTTCCTGGATGAGATTGGGGAAATGCCGCTGGGCACCCAGGCCCGCTTGCTGCGGGTGCTGGAAAACGGCGAGTTTATTCGGGTAGGCTCCTCGAAAGTACAGAAGACCGATGTGCGCGTGGTGGCTGCCACCAACGTGAATCTGCTCAACGCCGTGGGCGAAGGCCGCTTCCGCGAAGACCTGTACTACCGCCTCAACACCGTCCCGATTTCGGTTCCACCACTGCGTGAACGAGGCGATGATATCTATCTACTGTTTAGAAAGTTCGCCACGGATTTCGCCGACCGCTACCGGGTAAAGCCCATCAGCCTGACCTCCGACGCGGTGCAGGAATTGCAGCGCTTCCGGTTTCCCGGCAACATCCGTCAGCTCAAGAACGTGGCCGAGCAGATGTCGGTGCTGGAAACGGAGCGGGAGGTTGATTCGCGCCGCCTGCGCAGCTACCTGCCCGCCGACCAGAGCAGCCGCCTGCCCATGCTGGTCAGCGCCGCCGGTTCCGCCACCGATGGGGCCGGCAACGCCTACTCGGAGCGCGACCTGCTGTATAAGGTGCTCTTCGATATGCGCCGCGACATGACCGACCTGAAGAAGTTGGTTCTTGACCTCGCAGCCGGTCAGCGCCCCCAGGAAACCCAGGAGCTGCTGCGCCAGAACTCTCATCTGTTCAACAACCTGAGCGTAGCGCCCTACGAGGGCCCGGCGGCCCGGCCCCTCCGCCCCGCTGGTCCGGAAACTGGTCCCGCCGACTATATCCTGAGCCCGCGCGACCTGGACCTGGACGACACCACCGACTACGAGGAAGAAATCCAACGCGTGGAGGACATTCCGCACGAAACCGAGGAGGAAACCCTTTCCCTGGAGGCTAAGGAAAAGGAAATGATTATCAAGGCCCTCAAGAAGCATAACAACAAGCGCAAATACGCTGCCCACGACCTCGGCATTTCCGAGCGTACCCTTTACCGCAAACTCAAGCAATATGATCTGGAACAAGCGTAATTGGGCTTTTGGGCTGGTTTTGCTACTGGTGCTACCCCTGTTTAGTGGCTGCGGGGTGTACTCCTTCACCGGCACCAGCATCGACCCTACTGTAGAGACGATTTCCATTGCCACGTTTGCCAACAACGCCAACAATGGTCCCTCCTTCCTGGCCCCACGGTTTACCGAGGACTTCAAGGACTATTTTCAGCGCAATACGTCTCTGAAGCTCGTACCGCGCGACGGCGACCTGCAGTTTGAAGGGCAGATCATCGCCTACGACTTCGCTCCCGCCGCTATTCAGCAGCAGAACGGGCAGGACCGGGCCGGGGCCAACCAGCTCACCATTCAGGTCCGGGTGAAATTTACCAACACCAAGGACCCCAAGCAGGACTTCGAGCAAACGCTACAGACCAGTGAGCCTTTTCCTGCTACCCGCGACATCACCAGCATCAACAACGACCCAACCGTTCTGAGCCGGCTATTTCGCAACATTATCAGTGATGCCTTTAATAAATCGGTAGCCAACTGGTAGGCATACACCCAGGAGTAGTATCCTGCCTACCCCGCTCCTATGCGGCAGTCCTGCGCTAGGGTAGTACCTTCGCGCCCAATCTTCCTTCCCATTTACCTTTCCTGTATGACCCGCGCGTCGCTTTTGCATATCCTGGACCACGTAAACGGAATTTCGAATGCCGAAGTCCGGGAGCTGGAACAGCTGGCGGCCGCATTTCCTTACTGCCAGACGGCCCACGTACTCCTGGCCAAAGCGGCCCACGACCGGGGCAGCATGCTGGCCAGCCAACGCCTGCGCCGGGCGGCTACCTACGCCGCCGACCGCAACCTGCTGCGCCAACTGCTGGAGCAGCCCGCTACCCCCGAAATAGCCGTAATGGTTCCGGAGGCAGTTGCACCGGGCCAGGCAGCCCAGCCCGAGGCGGATGTTTTCGCGACGTTCCTGCCCGATAGCTCCGTTGCCACGTCGGCGGAAGGACCTGGTATTGAGCCAGCGCTGCCAGAACCTGCTTCCGGTGCGCCTCAGGTTGAAGAGCCCGTTGCGGTAGTTGAAGCGCCTCCCTCAGATGAGCAAGAAGCTCAGGCACCTACCCCATCCATTGAGCACCAGGAAGAGCCGGTAACGGAGCCGACGATAGAGCCTTTATCAGAAGTCGAAGCAACTTCTACGGCAGATGTGCTGGTGCTAGAGCCGGAGATGGTGGCCACCACGCCTACCTCCGAAGAAGCCCCGGAACCTATTACCGAGCAGCCCGCGGCGAAACAGCCTGAAGCTGAGGAAGCCGAGGCAGATCAAACCTTCTTCCAGGAAGTTGAGCCAATACAATCTGAGCCGGACCCTGCCCCCGCTGAGGCCACGAGCGTGCCGGAGCTAGTTTCCAGTGAAGAAACTGCGCCGGAGGCCGACCTGCTGCCAGCGGTGGCCCCACCCATCCGGCCGCCGGCCGACGCCGGTATTTCCCGCTTTGAGTTCGGGTTAAGTGAGCCGGACCTGCCGGCCCCTTCGGGCTACCTGCTGCCCGGCCTCGATGACGCGGACGAAGAAGATGAGTTGCCTACCCTACGCAACACCAGCGCCCCGCTCCCGGTCGTTTCAGCCCCGTTCCGCTCCGACAAGGAAGTGGGCTACGCACTGGGCGCCGGCAGCCGCCTGGGCTACGACCTGCAGCCCCACGATGGCTATACGCTTGATCTGCCGCTGGATGCTTTCTTTGAGCCCGATGCGCTGCTGCTGGCTTATTTAAAAAACAACAAGCCCACACCTCAGGCATCTTCCCTGGACCTGATCAATCAGTTCCTGAAAACTCAGCCCCGCATCAAAACGCCGGTTGGGGCGGCGCTTCCCGCCGAAGAGCAGGCCGACTTATCGGTGCGTAGCACCAGCACGCCGCCCGCGCTGGCCTCTGAAAGCCTCGCCAAAATCATGGTGCGGCAGGGAAAACGGGAGAAGGCCATTGAAATATATGAGCGCCTGATGGAGCGACAGCCCGAAAAAAAGGCGTACTTTGCCGAGCAAATTCAACAACTGCAACAATCCCCGGAGTAGATGTACTACGCTCTTATTGCCCTGATTCTTCTTGTTTGCCTGCTGCTGGCGTTGGTAGTGCTGGCCCAGAACCCCAAAGGCGGCGGAATTTCCAGCCAGTTCGGCGCGGGTGGCGCGGCCCAGCTCATGGGCGTGAAGCGCACCGGCGACTTGCTTGAGAAGCTAACCTGGGGCTTCGCTATTGGCCTGATGGTCCTCAGCCTGGGCACCCACGTAGTAGGTGGCGCCTCCGAAGCGGGTCCGGTTCGCAGCATCAACCAGCAAAAAGCGCTGGAAACCCGTATTCCCGCTACGCCGGCACCGGCCGTTCCGGGCGCGGCAGCCCCCGGCGCTCCGGCCGGTGCGCCCGCTACGGCTCCGGCCGCTCAGCCCACCCCAGCCCCGGCCCAATAACGTATTGTCTTTTCGGCCTTGAAGCCGGTAGCCCCCCCGCGGAGCTACCGGCTTTTTTGTTTCTTATCCAGTTCCCTACCCCTTTCCGGTATGAAAGCCCTGATTTTCTAGCGTCGCACGGCCAACTATTCGACGAAAAGGGCGTACAGCCGCGCAACCTCCGCCCGCAACGGGAACTTTTTCCTGTCAGACCTGACAGCCACCAATGCAATCCTGACGCACAATTCGGGTAAAAGCGTCCATTCTGTCAGGTTTAGCGGGGCTGGCACAGGAAGTGTAGCTTGCCCTTCACCGTCTTACTTCAAGTAAACCTTTCAACCAAAACGTACAATATGTCGCTTAGCATCAAACCGCTGGCTGACCGCGTAATCATTGCGCCGGCCGCTGCCGAGGAGAAAACCAAATCGGGCATCATCATCCCCGACACGGCTAAGGAGAAACCCCAGCGTGGCGAAGTAGTTGCCGTAGGCGAAGGCAAAGTGGCCGACAACGGTACCACCATCAAGCCGCAGGTAAAAACCGGTGACCAGGTGCTGTACGGCAAGTATGCCGGCACTGAAATCACTGTGGATGGTCAGGACTACCTCATCATGAAGGAGTCGGACATTTTCGCCGTACTGTAAGCTTTTCCTTTCCCTGATTTCCCAACACCCGAACCCAAGATGGCTAAGAACATCCAATTCGATACCGATGGCCGCGACAAGCTGAAGCGCGGCGTTGACAAACTAGCAAACGCAGTGAAGGTAACCCTGGGCCCCAAAGGCCGCAACGTGGTTATCGACAAGAAATTCGGCGCGCCGAGCATCACCAAAGACGGGGTGACGGTAGCCAAAGAAATTGAGCTGGCCGACCCGATTGAGAACATGGGTGCGCAGCTGGTAAAAGAAGTTGCTTCCAAAACCGCTGACCAGGCTGGTGATGGTACTACCACTGCTACCGTATTGGCCCAGGCTATTTACGCCGCTGGCTCGAAGAACGTAGCCGCCGGCGCTAACCCTATGGACCTGAAGCGTGGCATCGACAAGGCTGTTATTGCTGTGGTTGCTAACCTGAAGGCACAGTCCAAGAAGATTGAAAACTCGTCGGAAATTGCCCAGGTAGGTGCTATTTCGGCCAACAACGACATGGAAATCGGCAAAATGATTGCCGACGCCATGGATAAAGTAGGCAAAGAAGGCGTTATCACCGTGGAAGAAGCGCGCGGCACCGAAACCGAGGTAAAAACGGTGGAGGGCATGCAGTTCGACCGTGGCTACCTCTCCCCTTACTTCGTGACCAACCCGGAGAAAATGGAGGCGGAGTTCGACAACCCCTACATCCTCATCTACGACAAGAAGGTGAGCACCATGAAGGAGCTGCTGCCCGTGCTGGAGCAGGTTGTTCAGACCGGTAAGCCCCTGGTTATCATCTCGGAAGATGTGGACGGCGAAGCTCTGGCTACCCTGGTGGTAAACAAGCTGCGCGGCTCGCTGAAAATTGCTGCGGTGAAAGCTCCCGGCTTCGGCGACCGTCGGAAGGCCATGCTGGAAGACATTGCTGTGCTGACCGGTGGTACCGTAATTTCGGAAGAGCGTGGCTACAAGCTCGACAGCGCTACCCTGGAGTACCTGGGTCAGGCGGAGAAAGTTATCATCGACAAAGACAACACGACCATTGTAAACGGCCGTGGCGACAAGGATGGTATCACCAGCCGCGTAAACGAAATCAAAGCTCAGATCGGCACTACCACTTCTGACTACGACAAAGAGAAGCTGCAGGAGCGTCTGGCCAAGCTGTCGGGCGGCGTAGCTATCCTCTACATCGGTGCTTCTACGGAAGTAGAAATGAAGGAGAAGAAGGACCGCGTGGACGATGCCCTGCACGCTACCCGCGCTGCCGTAGAAGAAGGCGTGGTTCCCGGTGGTGGCGTGGCCCTGGTGCGCGCCCTGGACGCTCTGGAGGGCGTTGACACCCTGAACGGCGACGAGCGCACCGGCGTGAACATCATCCGCACGGCTATCGAAGCTCCTTTGCGCACCATCGTAGCTAACGCTGGTGGCGAAGGCTCGGTAGTAGTACAGAAGGTACGCGAAGGCCAGGCCGACTACGGCTACAACGCCCGCGAGGACCGCTACGAAAACCTGATGGCCGCTGGTATCCTCGACCCGACCAAAGTTACCCGCCTGGCTCTGGAAAATGCCGCTTCGATTGCCGGCCTGCTCCTGACCACCGAGTGCGTAATTTCCGACGAGCCGGAAGATGAGAAGGCTGGCGCTGGTGTGCCCGGCAACGCTATGGGCGGCATGGGCGGCATGATGTAATTATAGATTAAGGCGGTTTTTCAAATTCCGTTTCGTCTAAAAAAAGCCCTGTTGGCATTGCCAACAGGGCTTTTTATTTAGAAGCCGGTCTATTGCCATGCCCGATATTGGATGCGTCCGGCTAGATGGCTACATGCTAACACTTAGGCCTTTAGCACGGCAGGTTTGTGCTGGCATCAGGGGTAGGCGAATAGTATTCAACGATGCAAACGGCCCGAGCAGTGCAGATATCAACGGCCAGATGCCTCTAAGCTTCGAATCGGCGTAGTGTAGGTGTTGCTTTCAATTATCTGGGTAACAAACAAAAAGCCCCACTGGCAACTGCCAATGGGGCTTTTTATTCATCAGAGCGGAATCTATGTAATCCAAAAAAAACCGTCTGAATCCGTGATTTAGCCGCGGCCGTGCATCATGTAGAACAGCTTCTTGGCAATGGCAATCAGAATCAGGCCAGCCAGGATTACGAAGCCGGCAATCAGGCCAAATACCTTCAGGGCGCCGAGTTCTTCCACGTAGGAGGCAATGTAGCCCCCGGCAATCTGGGCCACGAAGGGCGCCAGGAACCACACTCCCATCAGCATAGAAGTAAGGGTAGGCGGCGACAAGCGTGACACCATCGAAAGGCCCACCGGCGAGAGGCACAACTCCCCAATCGTATGGAAGAAGTACGTAGCCAGCAGCCACAGAATGCTTGCCTTAATGGTCTGGTCGGCTACATCGCCGCCGCGCTCCAGCACGGCGCCCACCATGAACAGGAAGCCCACACCCAGCAGCACCATACCTAAACCCATCTTCACGGGAATGCTCAGGTCCTTGCCTTTGCGGCTCAGATTTACCCACAAAGCCGCCACGGGTGCGCCCAGCAGCACGATAAAGCCGGCGTTTACGGACTGGAACCAGGAAGTCGGAATCAGGAAGCCTGCTACCTCGCGGTTGATGTATTTATCGGTGTAGAGGGTCAGCGAAGAGCCGGCCTGCTCAAAACCGGCCCAGAAGAATACCACGAAAAGCGTGATAATGAAGATAACGGCCATCCGGTCAGTTTCCTCCTTGGTAAGAGGGGCCTTGGCAACGGTTTTATCCTCGTTCTGGCCTTCGGGGTACATACCCACGTCGCCGAGATATTTCTTGCCCAGCAGGTTAAAGGCCAGCTGACCCAGCAGCATGCCAATACCGGCGGCCAAGAAGCCGTAGCGGAAGCCGTAGCTGGCCACCTGCTCTACCCCATCTACCACCGTCTTCGTGGCGAACATATCTTCGGCCAGGTAGCCGCACACGAGCGGCGCAATAAAGGCGCCCGTGTTGATACCCATGTAGAAAATAGTGAAAGCCGCATCTCGGCGCGGGTCGCCCTGGGCGTACAGCTTACCTACAATGGTGGAGATATTCGGCTTAAAGAAACCGTTGCCCAAAATCAGGAGCAGCAGGCCTATCACCGTTGGCCAGGGCAGGCCAAAGAAGAAGGCGTCCGCTGACAAGGCGGGCTGCATGAACAGGAAAAACTGCCCCACGGCCATCGTCAGGCCCCCGATTAGAATAGCCCGGCGCTGCCCGATGTATTTATCAGCCAACCACCCGCCCAGGATGGGAGTCAGGTACACGAAGCCGGTGAAATAGCCGTAGATAAGCGAAGCACTGGCCGCGTCGATACCCAATCCGCCCTGAATTGCCGTTTTCGACAGGTAGAGCATAAGCAGGCCGCGCATACCGTAGTAGCTGAACCGCTCCCACATTTCGGTGAAGAAGAGGAGGTAGAGCCCCGGCGGGTGGCCCTGTTTCGCAATCGGCTGCTCCTGAACAGCGGAGGTTGTTTGCATGAACGTGAAGGAAGAGGTGTGATACGTAAGCTAGCCCCCGCGAAACCGTAAGGCTAGTTGGTAAAGCTACAAAAGTTTCTTAACCCTGGTGTGCTAACACTCGTTAGGCGAACATCAGCTTATAGTTCAGCCCCGCTAATAGCGAATTTTCGCTATTTTTTGGTCAAAAGCCGTGCCCACCTCAGGTTTTTGCCTATTTTTGTTCGCCAATTCCCCCAATTTCCCACCCACCCAAATTTTCGTTTTCGGCCCTATGATGGACTCCGCCGCCAACGCCCGCCTCGCCCCTTTGGGCATTTCCCGCGCCGCTCAGGTACACCTTAACCTCACCCCTGCCGAGCTGGTAGAAGAAGCCCTGCGTCGGGGCGAAGGTACCCTCACGGACACCGGCGCCCTCATGGCGGATACCGGTGCCTTCACCGGCCGCTCGCCCAAAGACCGGTTCGTAGTAAAAGATGCCAACACCCAGGACAGCGTGTGGTGGGGCGACATCAACATCCCCTTCGACGCCGACAAGTTCGACCAGCTTCACCAGAAGATGGTGCAGTACCTGGAAGACAAGGAAATTTACGTGCGCGACGCCTACGCCGGCGCCAACCCTACCTACGAGCTGAAGCTGCGGGTGGTGAACGAGCTGGCCTGGCACAACCTATTTTGCTACAATATGTTCCTGCGCCCCACCGAGGGCGCTGACACGAGCTGGACGCCCGATTTCAGCATCATCTGCGCCCCCGGCTTCGAGGCCGATCCGGCCGTAGATGGTACGCGCCAGAAAAATTTCGCTATTCTGAACTTCACCAAGAAGATGATTCTGATTGGGGGTACGGGTTACGCCGGCGAAATGAAGAAAGGCATTTTCGGAGTGCTCAATTACCTGCTGCCCCACGAGCGGGAAACCCTGAGCATGCACTGCTCGGCCAACGTGGGCAAAAACGGCGACACGGCTATCTTCTTCGGCCTCTCCGGTACGGGCAAGACTACCCTCTCCGCCGACCCCAACCGCGGCCTCATCGGCGACGACGAGCACGGCTGGACGCCCGACGCGGGTATCTTCAACTTTGAGGGCGGCTGCTACGCTAAGGTGATTGACCTCTCGGCCGAGAAGGAGCCCGAAATCTGGAACGCCATCAAATTTGGCTCTATTGTAGAAAATACGCGGTTTGTGCCGGGTACGCACACAGTGGACTACGCCAACAAATCCGTAACGGAAAACACCCGCACGGCCTACCCCATCAATTACATTCCGAATGCCATTGAGCCTTCGGTAGCCGATGCCCCCAAGAACATTTTCTTCCTGACGGCCGATGCTTTCGGGGTGCTGCCTCCCATCAGCAAGCTCGATAAGAGCCACGCCATGTACCACTTCATGTCGGGCTACACGGCCAAGGTAGCGGGCACGGAAATGGGCGTAACCGAGCCCCAGACCACTTTCTCGGCTTGCTTTGGCGCCGTTTTCCTACCCCTGCACCCGACCAAATACGCCGAGATGCTGGGTAAGAAAATGGACGAGAACGAAGTGAACGTGTGGCTGGTGAACACCGGCTGGACGGGTGGCTCCTACGGCGTTGGCTCGCGCATGAAGCTGAGCTACACCCGCGCCATGATTACCGCCGCCCTCAACGGCGAGCTGGACGACGTGACCTTCCACAAGCACCCCATCTTCGGGGTAGAAATTCCGGCCGCCGTGCCCGGCGTACCCACTGAAATTCTGGATGCCCGCGACACTTGGGCCGACAAGGAAGAGTACGACCGCACGGCTACCGACCTGGCCCATAAGTTTGTAGCGAACTTCAAGAAGTATGCGGATTACGCCAACGAGGAAATTCTGGCTGGCGCTCCGAAAGCTGAGGTAGTAGCCAGCGTGTAGCTGAAGGCGACTTAGTTTGTGCAAAGGCCCGGTTAGCTCAAGCTAGCCGGGCCTTTCTTCGTAGGCTGCTACCTCTATCTGGTGGCCTAACCGTTGAAACCACTTCCGCAGCTGCTCATACACGCGGTAGTCAGCTTCTACATCTTGGCCGCTTTCCGTTTGCATTACGTTGCAGCCAAAGCAGATATTCAATACGCCCACTAGTTCATGCTCCGCGTTGTAGAAAGCCAGCGCATCGCGGAAAACAGGCGCACACATCATGTACCGAAGGTCTTGACAGGGTGTTTGCAATATCCGGCCTAGCTCCTCTACCTCTAGTGAACCACGGTTGAGCGTAGCGGTGGGGGTAGCCGTGATATGATAAGCGCGGTTGGCATTCGTGGTTAGGCGGGTTTGCAAGTCATTTTGCCGCTCGATGCGTCTTAGCCGCTCTCGGAGTTCTGGTAGCTCTGCAGGGGTAGCGGTAAGAAGCGCCCTGCGGCTAGTGTCTTTTTCTTGGCGCATGGCCGCCAGCAGATGCTGCCATTTCGGGCCGCGCAGCAGAGAGTACGTGGTAAGGTAGTCGAACTTAAGACTGCGCCAGTAATCTGCGGTGTGCATAGCAAGCGTGGTAGTGGGGGATTTTCCAGCCGGAAGTAAGTTTACGCGGAATAATACCAGATATCCTTTTCAAAGGCGCTATTTTTGCGGCCACACACCCTTCTTTTTCCATTGTATGCGTAAGCGTCTTCTTCCGCTGCTGCTGTGCCTGTTGTCGCCGCTGACCCTCTGGGCCTGGGGCGCCGATGGCCACCGGGCCGTGGGCAAAATTGCCGAGAATCACCTCAGCCGCAAGGCCCGCCGCGAGGTGCAGCGCCTGCTGGGCACGGAAACCCTGACCCTGGTCAGCACCTGGCCCGATGAAATCCGCTACTACCCGGAGTTCAAGGAAACGGCTCCGTGGCACTACGTGAATACCCCCTCCGGCCTGCCCCGCGACCAGTACATTCAGCAGGTAAAGTCACAGACCACAGCCAATGCCTACAGCGCGCTGGAAGCCCAGCTCCGGACCCTCGGTGACCCCAACAAAACCCAGCAGGAGCGTGCGGCGGCCCTTAAATTTGTGGTTCACCTGGTAGGTGACATCCACCAGCCCATGCACACGGGGCACGCCGAAGACAAGGGCGGTAACGACATTAAGCTCAAGTACCGCGGCCGCGACACCAACCTGCACAGCCTCTGGGACAGCGGCCTGCTCGACTACCAGGGCCTGACGTACACCGAAATGGCCCAGCAGTACGACCAGAAACTGCGGGGTCGTCAGATCCGGGAAATGCAGGCAGCCGCGCCCGAGCAGTGGCTCTGGGAGTCCTACCAGCAGTCGGAGAAGCTCTACCAGGAAACGCCGGCCGGCACCGATGTGGACTACAAGTACTATCCCGCCCACGCCGACCTGATGCGCCAACGCATTGTGGAAGCCGGCGTGCGCCTGGCCGGGCTGCTCAACAATACGCTCGGCTAATTCAGCCCTCCTTTAAACAAAAGAGCCCTTTCTCCAGCTGGAGGAAGGGCTCTTTTCTTATTAATAGGTAGTCGGCCGGACATCAGAACAGCTAAACCGACGCAACGATGATGCCTTTCAGCTTAGTTATCGTGGAAGGCCAGGGCGCTGATTTCCTCGTTTTTGCCGTTGCTGCTACCGCTGCCACTCTTGCTGCCGCTTCGGTTTTTGCCGCCTAGCCAGGCCGCCAGCGCTACCCCTACTCCTACCAGCAAGGCCGTGCGCAAGGCCGGGCTACCAGCCGTTACGGTTTCGGTGTAGAAGCTGGTTTCGCGGGTGTGCCCGGGGTAGTTACCACGCTCTTCCAGGGCGCCCATGGGCCGGTCGAGGGCATTTTGCTGCAGGGGGCGCGGGGCATAATCGGCTTTCTCCTGCTTGGAGAAGGATTTCTCCATAAACTTATCCAGCAGGGCGGGCGTCCAGTGCTCCATGCCAATCATGGCCTTACCGCCGCCCCCTACTACCACCGAGCGCTCCGGGGTAACGGCGCAGTGCAGAATAGCCTTGGCTACCGTTTCCGGGGCGTAGGCGGGCGGCGCGTGCTTGGCCTCGCGCTCCATAAAGTTTTTGGAGTGAACGGGGTACGGCGTGTCGATAGCTGCCGGCTGAATCAGGGTTACGGCAATGGGGGCACCATCCATTTCCAATTCCATACGCAACCCATCGGTAAAGCCTTTCACGGCGTGCTTGCTGGCGCTGTAAATGGTTTGCAGAATGGCCGTGATGTCGGACAGGATGCTCCCCACGTTGATGATGGCCCCGCCCTTCTGTTTCAGGTGCTTGGCGGCTTCCAGCGAGCCGTTCACCAGCCCCCAGAAGTTTACTTCAAACAGCTGGCGCATATCCTCTACGGGAACCTCCTCTACTTTGCCATAGATGGAAACGCCGGCGTTATTGATCCAGGTATCGAAGCCGCCGTAGGTGTGGGCCGCTTCACGGGCCAAGCGCCGCACATCTTCGGGCTTGCTGACATCGGCCACCACATAGGTAGCGCGGCCCCCGGCCTGGTTGATTTCATCGGTGAGCTGGCGCAGGGCATTCTCGCTGCGGGCAGCCAGCACCAGTTTGGCGCCGGCTTTGGCCGCCATGCGGGCCGTTACCAGCCCAATGCCCGAGGAGGCCCCGGTAATGACGATGGTCTGGTTTTTGAGCTTTTTGAGTTTAACTGCCATGGGTGATTGTGGTTACGGCACGGGAGGAAGAGCACAGATATAGTAGCGGTTACTGGTTAACGGCAACCGGGGTTACACCTGGCCCCGGCATTTCTTCAGGGCGGGAGAGCAAGCCCGCCATTAGCCGAGACGCCCGCGCAGGGTAGCTCCAGCCCCCACCCGGCCCGGGTAAACAGGTGGGTCAGCAGGGTGCTTCCACCGGGTCATGCTCCATGTCAGATCTGGGCGAGGCTGATTGCGCAGGGCGTACGGTGCGTATGTGGCAAGACGAAACCCGTTGTTAGTCAAATCATTTCTTCGGTGCCGGAGCCTGGAAATACCTGGCCGGCTGGCTTCAGCGCCCGGAAGACGCCAGTGGGGTAGCCGGCTCTGGTCTATTCGCCGTAGTTTTGCGGTATGGCCCATACGTTCTACGCCCCCCACCTCACCCTGCCTACCTATACGCTTCCCGAAGATGAAAGCAAGCACGCCGTGCGCGTGCTCCGCCTTGGACCGGCTGATGTGGTGGTGCTGGTTGACGGCCGCGGCGGTGTGTACCAGGCCCAGGTGGAAGCGGCGGACGCCAAGCGCTGCCAGTTGCGCATCCTGCAAGAGCAGCAGGTAGCCCCCCGCGCTTACCAGGTGCACGTAGCGGTGGCTCCCACTAAGAATCTCGACCGCATGGAGTGGCTGGTGGAGAAGGCCGTGGAAATAGGCATTGACACCCTGACGTTCCTGCGGTGCGCCCGCTCGGAGCGCCGCGAGCTAAAGCTGGACCGCTTGGAAAAAATAGCCGTCAGCGCCCTGAAGCAGTCGGGGCAGGCGTGGCTGCCGCAGCTCATGGAGCTTACGGATTTTGCCCGTTTCCTACCCACCGTTACGCCTGCCACCACGTTCATTGCGCACTTGGAGGACGGCGAACGAACCCCTCTCGCGCGCGTGGCGGCGGCTGGGGCAAGCTGCTGCATCCTGATTGGGCCCGAGGGCGACTTTACTCCCCAGGAAATTACGGCCGCTTTTGCCCGGGGCATCCGGCCCGTGACCTTGGGCTCCTCCCGCCTCCGCACCGAAACGGCCGCCCTGGCGGCCGTACATACGGTACATATTGCCAGAGAATTAGCGGGTGCTGCGCCCCTCACTCAGGCCACAACATAACGGATTTCGGAGTCGTTGCGAAACTCCCGCGAGTCGAAGACCACGCAGGTAATTTGCAGCCACAGGTGCATGATCTGTTCCAGATCTTCGGCGCTGGACATTGGCACTACGGCCAGCAACTTGTCCTTCTGATCGTAGTAAGCAAACTCCAGGTGGCGTAATTGCCGCACTTGCTGCCTGTGAATGGAGTACTCGCGGCGGTGGCGAATCAGCTCCGGCAGGGTAAGAATAGCGGTGCGCCGCACGCGCCGGATGGACACGCTCAACCGGACCGATTTGCTCAGGATCAGGTGGAAGCCCTTAATCTGCCCGGCTAGTAGTTCCTCCATGCACTCCCGTAGCACCGTAGTGGCGGGGTTAGGAGCAGGCAGGGCTGCCTCCAGTTGCTGCTTTTCCTGCTCGTACTTCCGCAGCATTTCAGCAGGAAACCTGGCTTCCATCGGGACGCGGGCCTTTGTTTTCTTCAGATAGCGGATCTGCCGGCCCAGCCGATCCACCTCTTCGGCGTGCGGGTTATGCAACGCTCGGAGGGTTTGCAGCTGCTGCGTCACGAGGTACAGCCCCTTCTGAATACGGGCAGCAACCCGGTAGTCGCGCTCCTGCACTGCTTCCCGTAGCTGTTTAGCCAGTGCCCGTTGTTCCCGCGTGTAGTAATTTAGTAGCAGAATAAGTTTATCGTTCATGAGAGGGGTAGCACTATATCTTCTGAAAAGTAACCGTAATTCAAGGCAAGTCAGCGAATTTGTTCCCTGGTGCGGCCGTTAGGGCATGAGCCCTCGTGCGCTTTCGCACCTTCCTGCTTTTTTGCTCTTTTCTGATCTTATGCCCCGGTTTTTCTCGTTTCTGCTCTTTCTGTTACTGCCGCTGCTAGCCGCTGCCCCGGCAGCCCCCAGCTTCCGCATCGCCAAGCTGCATTACGGCGGCGGCGGCGACTGGTACGCCAACAAAACCAGCTTGCCCAACCTCATCCGGTTCTGCAATCAGGCGCTCAAAACCAACATCGACCCCGAGGAAGCCACCGTGGAGCTGGATTCGCCGGAGCTGCTCACCTACCCCTTCATTCACATGACGGGCCACGGCAACGTATCCTTTACCGACACGGAGGCTCGGAACCTGCGGCGCTACCTCACCGGCGGCGGCTTTCTGCACATCGATGATAATTACGGGCTCGACAAGTTTATCCGACCCGAGATGAAGAAGGTTTTCCCCGAGCTGGACTTCGTGGAATTGCCCTTTTCCCATCCGGTTTATCACCAGAAATTTCAGTTTCCGCGCGGCCTGCCCAAGGTGCACGAGCACGACGGCAAGCGCCCCCAGGGCTTCGGCCTGCTGTACAAAGGCCGCCTGGTATGCTTCTACAGCTATGAGTGCGACCTGGGCAACGGCTGGGAGGACCTGGGCACCTACCCCGAGGACACGCCCGCAACCCACGAGGCGGCTTTGAAGATGGGGGCTAACCTGGTGACCTACGCCTTAACACAAGACTAAAAGGGCGCACGAGAAACAGCGCGAGGGGCATCGGGCCTGCGTTATTCACGCGGCCCGATGCCCCTCGCGCTGTTGGTACCTGCCTAAAACTTACGTTGCAGAATTTCCCCCAGAATGAAAGCCGCGCGCACGTCGGCCGGGTTACGCAGGCGGTCAGAAAGAGACGGCGACGACTCTGGACGGTTTTGCTCGCGCGGCTGATACCCCGGCTGGATTTGCGCGGTGGGGCGGGGTAGCGTGGCGGCCCGGCGGGCCGGGTGTACGGGCACTTCCAGCGAACGGGCCGGAGCCGCTTGCTCCAGGGAGCGGGCCGGACGGCTGCTTTTCTCCAGGCTGCGCGGAGCCGGCGTCGTTTCTTTAGGCACAGCCCGGCCCGCCGGCGTTACTTCTTCCTGCCCGGCAGGTTCTGCTGCCGGCGGCCCGGTGCGGTTCTGGGTTTGCATCTGGCGCAGCAGCTCTTCAAAAGCGGTAGCCGGTGGCCCCGGAGCCACCGGGCGCGGGCGGCCGGAGTTGTCGGGCCGGGTAAATTTCCGCTCCCGCTGCTCCCGGGTTGTGGTGGCGCGGGCCTTTTGCACCATTCGCCAGATGAATACCGCCAAGCCAATCAGAATCCAGGCCAGGGTTTGCAGCTTTTCCATGGGTAGTACGCTAGTAACCGGAGAAGATACGGAAAGCAAGCCAACTGCCGGCCCGCTTTTTACTTTCTGCCGAAGGCAAGGCGGGCCGAATCTCCCTACCGCACTCCTTTCTCCGGAAACCGGCCCTGCTTGGTGCGGTAAAAGGCCTTGATTTCTTCCAAATCCTTTTCGTAGTCGCCGGTGGGCCAGAACGCGGGGCCTACCCCGGCTTCCTTGTTTTTGTAGTCGAGGTAGCCCAGCAGAATGGGCACTCCAGCTCCCAAAGCCGCGTGGTAGAAGCCTTTGCGCCATTTGGGCTGGTAGGCCCGCGTGCCTTCCGGCGTAATAAGAATGACAAGCTCCTCGCGCTCCTTAAACAGCTGCACCATACCGTCCACGAGGCTGTTGTTCTTGCTGCGGTCCACGGCCAGGCCACCCAGGCTGCGCACCAGCGCGCCCAGCACCGGAATGGTGGTCCATTCTTTCTTGATGGTGAGCTTCACGTCCACGTCCATCAGAAAAAAGGCGGCGCGGGCGAACATGAAGTCCCAGTTGCTGGTGTGCGGGGCCGCAATCATCATGCTTTTTTTGATGTTGGGCGGCACCTGCGGCCCCAGGCGCCAGCCGGTAATTCGGAACCAGAACTTCGAAAACAGATACCAGAACGTAGAGGTCTTGCGAGCCATGCAGTAAAGAAGGAGGTAGCGGGGAAAAAAGGAAGCCACCAAAAGTCAAAGCTAGAGAAATGCCACGGAAGCGCCACACTTCGGGTTACTCCTGCAGTAATGCCTCCAGCTCCGGGGCGCGGCTTAGGGTGTAGTGGTAGCCGATGTCGAACAGCTCCGGGGCGCGCTTGTACTGGGTCATGCGGAAACCGCCCAGCTCCGGGGGCTCCAGCAGCAGGGCGCACCGCTGCTTGCTCAGAAGCGTATTCGCGCCTACGGTCAGGTTCAGGGTGCGCTCCACAATGCCCCGCAGGGTAGTGATGCGCGGCTCGCGGTGGGGCGGGTTGCAGTGCACCCCCACTACCTGCAGCCCCGGCTTGCCGAGCAGGGCCTCCACGGGCAGGTTGTTGAGCAGGCCGCCATCAACCAAATGACGCTCTTGGTAGTGCACCGGCCGGTAAAGCACAGGCACGGCCGAGGAAGCCAGCAGGGGCGGAATCAGGGGACCCTCCGAAAAATGCACCGATTCCCCAGCCAGAATATCGGTTGCGACCAGCGTGAGGGGTAGGCGCAGCTGCTCAAAGGTGGCATCAGCGCCCAGGTGTTGTTCAAACAGCTTCCCTACCCCCTCACTGCGCAGCAAGCCGCGGCTACTGAACGCAATGCGGGCAACCTGCCCGATGCTGATTTCCTGGAACAGCCGCAGAATCTCGCGCGGTGGCAGCCCGGCGGCGTACAAGGCCCCCGCAATAGCCCCCGACGATACGCCCGCCAGGTGAGCAATAGGGAGCTGCAGCTCGTCGAGGGCGGCCAGCACCCCCAGGTGCGCAATACCGCGCGCGCCGCCGCCGGAAAGGGCTAATCCGAGCATACTATGGGCCAATGAGAGAAAAAAATGAGGTACCGACGCTCTAACGGGGCGCCCCCGCTAAACGTTGGGGCCGCACGGTAGTGGGCGCTTCCGGGGGCGCGTTAGAGCTCGGCCAGCTTCAGCCGGTCGGCTACGCGCACGCCTTTGTCGGTGTGCTGCAGCGTAATGCACTCGGTTTGGGCGTCGTGCTCCAGAATCAGCACCCAGTTCTCATCAGCCGCCCGGCGCAGCACCCGCTCCTTCTCATCGAGGGTTACCAGGGGGCGCAGGTCGTAGCTCATCACGTAGGGCAACGGCACATGGCCCGCGCTGGGCAGCAAATCGGCCATAAACGCCAGCGTGCGGCCTTTGTAATCCAGCACGGGTACCATCATTTTCTCGGTGTGCCCATCGGCGAAGATGATTTCCCGAAAGCAGGAAAGCTCCGCCGGCACCGCGCCGGCCGCGGCATCCACAAAGCGCAGGTGGCCGCTTTCCTGAATGGGCAGAATGTTCTCCTTCAGAAAGCTGGCCTTCTCGCGCGGGTTCGGGGTCACGGCCCAGTCCCAGTGGTTTTGGTTGCTCCAGTAGGTAGCATTGGGGAAGGCTAGCTCCAGCTTGCCATCGGGGGTGCGCACCACCGAGCCGCCGCAGTGGTCGAAGTGCAGGTGGGTCAGGAATACGTCGGTGATGTCGGAGGAAGTGAAGCCCCGCTGCCGCAGCGACTTTTCCAGCGTGTCGTTGCCGTGCAGGTAGAAATGCCCCCGAAACTTCTCGTCCTGTTTGTCGCCGATGCCATTATCTACCAGCACCAGGCGCCCGCCGTCCTCAATCAGCAGGCAGCGCATGGCCCAGGTGCACATGTTATTTTCGTCGGCGGGGTTGAGCTTGTGCCACATGCTTTTGGGCACTACGCCAAACATGGCGCCGCCATCAAGCTTAAACAGGCCGGTATCAAGAGTATGCAGGGTCATGAATGAGAGGAATGTGGGGTGGAATCAGCGCGAAGAAATAAAAAAAGAACGTCACGGGCAGCCCTGCTACCCATGACGTTCTTCGGCGGCCGGCGGCCAGGGAGCCTGCTACCCCACTACGACGCCCATGCTCGCGAACTTGTCGATGCGCTGGCTGATGCGCTCTTCCGGGGGCAGGGCCTCCAGCTCATCCAGGGTCTGCAGAATGGTTTGTTTCAGGGTGGTAATCATCGTGGCCGTATCGGTGTGGGCCCCGCCGAGCGGCTCCTTCACAATGCCATCAATAAGGCCGGCCTGCAGCATATCAGTAGCCGTGGGCTTCATGGCTTCGGCGGCCTGCTCCTTGTAGTCCCAGGAGCGCCACAGAATGGTCGAGCAGTTTTCCGGAGAAATAACCGAGTACCAGGTATTTTCCAGCATCAGCACCCGGTCGCCGATGCCAATGCCCAGGGCACCACCCGAAGCACCCTCGCCGATGATAATGCAGATAACGGGCACCTTCAGCAGAAACATTTCCTTCAGGTTGCGGGCAATGGCCTCGCCCTGCCCGCGCTCCTCGGCCTCCAGACCGGGAAAAGCCCCGGGCGTGTCAATCATGGTGACGATGGGGCGGTTGAACTTCTCGGCCAGCTTCATCAGGCGCAGCGCCTTGCGGTAGCCTTCGGGGTTGGGCATGCCAAAGCGGCGCAGCTGCCGCTGCTTGGTGTTGCGGCCCTTTTGCTGCCCGATAAACATGACGGGCCGGCCGTCGAGTTCGGCAAAGCCGCCCACCATGGCCTTATCGTCGGCCACGGTCCGGTCGCCGTGCAGCTCAATAAACTTCTCGGTCATGCCCTCAATGTAGTCGAGGGTGTAGGGCCGGTCGGGGTGGCGCGAGAGCTGCACCCGCTGCCAGCGGGTCAGGTTCTGGTAGGTTTCCTTTTTAAGGGCCTGAATTTTGGCTTCAAGGGCCGTCACCGCTTCTGATACATCCACCTGGCTATCGAGGGCCAGTTGTTGCATTTCACGGAGCTTGCCTTCGAGAGCGGCAATTGGTTGTTCGAAATCGAGGAGCATTGCCACGGCGGAGTGCGTGTTAAGGAGGTTGCGAGGGGGAATGAGAAGAAAGCAAAGGTAAGCGACGGGGCTGATACCGCCCATGGCCCCGCGCCCCCGATTTTCCTGAAAAATTTTCCTCCTGATAAACAGGCAAAAACAAACGCAACAACGTCTTTTTTCAGGTTTTTTTGCCCCAAGTGTTGCGCAGTCCGATCCGGCCATCTACTTTTGCACCACTTCAACGCCACTCGGGCAAGCGAAGTAGAACACCTTGGTTCGGTAGTTCAGTCGGTTAGAATGCCGCCCTGTCACGGCGGAGGTCGCGGGTTCGAGTCCCGTCCGGACCGCAAAGGCCCTTCAGAGCAATCTGAAGGGCCTTTTGCTTTTACGTGTTTTCACGCGCACGTCTGGTGTTCTGGCCAGGCTGGCCCCCACCAACGCCCCCAGGCCTAGGTAGCGGCTACCGTGCGGCTGGTTTTCATTGGTCAGAAGAAGCCGGCTGGGTATCTTCTCCGGCTGCCACACGGCGGGGAGTAAGGTCATACTGAAAATATTTTTTCAGACCTATCCTGTTTAGTAACAGAACACTATCCTCAAAAAAAGCCCCCTCCTGCCCTACCAGCGCATTTTTTTGTTTGCACAGTCAAAAACGGCCTTCTATATTTGCATCACAATAACGGAAAGCACACGGTTTTCCGGTTAGTGTAAAACGGTTCGGTAGTTCAGTCGGTTAGAATGCCGCCCTGTCACGGCGGAGGTCGCGGGTTCGAGTCCCGTCCGGACCGCAAAAAGCCCCAGCATCACTTGATGCTGGGGCTTTTTCGGTTTTATGCCCTATAAGCAGCTCCCCCCCCCCCCGGGGGGGGGGGGGGGGGGGGCGGCGGGGGGGGGGGGGGGGGGGGGGGGGGGGGGGGGGGGGGGGGAC
>NZ_JACHNV010000003.1:236723-311279 GCF_014199535.1 Hymenobacter latericoloratus | reverse complement strand
CCCTCTTCTGTTTGTGGGGTTTTTTTTTGTTTTTTTGCCCCCCCCCCCCCCCCCCCCCCCCCCCCCCCCCCCCCCCCCCCCCCCCCCCGGGGGGGGGGGGAGCTGCTTATAGGCCGGCGGCCATCCGGTGGGCCAGGTTTTCAATATCCGGGCGGCGGGCCAGCACCTGCACCCACTCCGCAGGAATGGCCGCTTCGCCGTAGTACAGTCCGGCCAACCCGCCCGCTACAGCGCCGGTGGTATCGGTATCGTCGCCGAGGTTGACGGCGGCCAGCACGGTTTCGGGATAGGTTTCGTAGCGTAGCAAGCACCACAGGGCTGCTTCCAGCGTGTGCAGCACGTAGCCGCCGCTTTTAATCAGCTGCTGAGGCAGGTCGGGCAGGCGGCCGCTGAGAATGACCTCGAAATAATCAGCCTCCTGGGCCGGAATGTTCAGCTCGTAAAGCTTAGCCGGTGAGGCCGCGCAGAGTTGGGCGTAGGCCGCTGCTGGTTGAAGCCCCGCCCGGAGGTAGGCGGCCATTTCCAGGTACAGAAAGCACGCCACCGCCGAGCGAATATGCCGATGGGTAATGGCCGACACTTCGCGGATCAGCTGAAAACGCGCCTTCACTGGAAAGTCCTCGTGGTAGAAAGCCAGCGGCAAAATTCGCATCAGGGAGCCGTTGCCATTGCTGTACTCATCACGGCCGCCAGCCATTACGGGGTTGGCGCCGGCGTGGAGCCGCTGAATAGCCTCCCGGGTAGCAATGCCCACATCAAAAACGGCGCCGTGGGGCGTCCAGAAGTTGTGGTAGTACCAGCGGCGGCAGTTTTCGGCCAGCTTGCTCAGTGAAAAGCCGTCAGCAATAGCTTCGGCCAGGCAAAACGTGAGCGAGGCGTCATCGGACCAGGTGCCAGCGGGCTGGTGGTGGGTACCATAGGCGCGCATGTGCACCACGGGGTCGAGCTGGCGAGCAGCACGGCTCTGGAACTCAACGGGTACGCCGAGGGCATCGCCCACGGCCAGCCCCAGCAGGGCCGCCCGGATCTGGGATTCTTTGGAGGAAGAGAGCATCAGGATAGGAGTGAGAAAAGGAGAGTAGAGGCAATAGTTTCGCTAAGCTTCTGATGCGGTGGACTGGTTTCAGGGTAGCGCAGTCGGCAGCTTGGCCAAGCTGTGGCGGGTTTCTATTCCAGACGGGGGGGTAGGGTCTCAGCGGCCGCTGGAAGCAGACGTTTCGGACATAGGCCCGAAAGTACGGCAAGCGGCGGCGAGAGCAAGCCAAACGCCCGCCCTCCGTGGCGGCGCACGGAAGAACGGGCACTCCATTTCCTTGCCTACAGCCCCTACTCTACCACGGCCTGTTTGCTGGCCGAGCGCCCGAAGCGGGTAGGGAAATACATGAGCTCGGCTTTGGCGGGGTTGACGGTGTAGCGCCCCCGGTAGCGGGGCTGCAGGGCCACTCGAAACGTGTGGCGGCCTACCGGCAGCACATCCATAAAAATACCCACCTGATGGCGCAGGTACTCGCGGTGCACCTCGAAGTAGTTACCGCCCGTTTTCTCGCCGTAGGAGCAGCCGGCCGGAATGGGCACTTCCAGCAGCACGTAGCGCGCTTCGGCTTTCACGTCCACGGTTACTTCCAGCTCGGCGGGCTGCCCGGCCCGCAGCCGGATGCGGCTTCCCTCCTGCCCGGCCAGCCGGGTGCTGACCACAAAGGGGTTGGCCTGGGCCGCGGGGGTAGGGTTCCAGAACGATTGATAGGCAGTAGCATACACCGGCAAACCGCCTTGCTTACGCAAGGTTAGGGTCCCGGCCGTGGGGGGCAGTGTGGTTTCGAAGGGAAACGCACGGACTTCCTGGCTGAGGGCGCCGCTCAGCTGGGCGCGGGCCATGAGGCCTCCACCGGCAGGCACCAGTAAATCGGGCACAATGGTTTCCAGAATCTGGGCTGCCTCATACGTACTGCTCCAGTGGCTGGCCGTGCGGCGCTGGTTGAGCAGATACGTCCGGATGCGCACCAGCTCGGCCTCGTGGCCGCCCTGGGCTCGCAGTAGCCGGTAGGCTAGTAGAGTGCTGCCCAGGCGCTCGGGCAGCAGGTAGCGGTAGTAGGAGCCGGCCCGAAGCGTGTCGGCGTAGAAGGCCCCGCCCAGCTCGCTGCGCAGCCGGAAACGACGCAGGGTATCGAGCTGGTACGGCAGGTTCAGCTGCTGGCGCAGGGTAGCAAGGGCCAGGTAGCGGTCCAGGGGCTGGCGCCCCTTCTGTTCCCGCTCCAGGCGGCGGAGGTAGGTCGAAAAATCGGGGGTAGCGCCGAGGCGGTGCAGGGCCTGCAGCAGCCGAATCCGGTCGTCATCGGTGCGGAAATACAGGGCATCGGGGCGCTGACCGGGAGCGGTGCCATCGAGAGCCCGACGTACGGCCGCATCAGCAAAAGCAACATCCAGCTGCTGCAGCAGGTAGCGCCGCAGGGCGTCCCGGTCGAGGGCTACTTTATAGCCTTGCGCTTCAGCGGCCAATAAGGCTTCCACTACGTGCAGGGTAGCCCAGGGGCTCACCGGCGAGGTAGGCCAGGTACCCCACAAGCCCCCGGGCTGATGGCGGCCGCGCAGCAGGTGCCGGATCAGGCGATCCACGTCCCGCTCGGCCTTGAATGGGTGCTGCAGCGCCTGCCGGATGCGCTGCTCCAGCAGCAGGGCTTTGAGTTTAGAGGCCGCCTGCTCATTGCAGAGGTAGGCGTAGCGCTGCACGTGCTGAATTTCTTCGAGCAAAGCCGGCAGTGGGTCACTCTCCAGGCGCACCGTTACGGGACCCAGCTCCGGCCGTACCGGCAGAGTCAGGGTAGTATCGGCGGCGGTGAGCACAACGAAGGTGCCGACCCGCTCGCGGGTGCCGGCGGGCAACACCGGAATCTGGCGCAGCTCGCCGTCCTGGTAGCCGTTGGGCTGCGTTAGTCCAAAGCTGACGGCCACGGAATCGGCGGTGGAGGGAGCCGTGAACGTAAGCGTATCGAGCACGGCGGTAGCCACGCGGCGCTGCTGGGTGCGCGCCGGCCCCTCGCCCACCCGGAAGCTGGTGGTTACCTGGGCGGTATCGGGGAGGTAGTTGAGGGTTTTGCCGATTACCTGGGGCCGGTCGCCCTGAATCAGGAAGCGCGGGGCCGCCAGCTCCCCCATCACGGCTTTAAAGGAGCGCAGCAACTGGGTAAAGGAGCCGGTGCGGGCGTGGTCGTCGGAAGCCAGCACGAAGGTATCCCAGCCGGTGATGTCGTCGGGGATGATGACTTCGGTGCGGGCCTGGCCTTGCGGGTCGGTTACGAGGGTAGGCCGCCACCAGCCCACATCCGAGAAACGGCGGCGCAGGGCCAGGCGCGGGTCGCGGCCGGCCAGCGGCAGGCCATCCGGGTCCAGAGCTTCCGGGCTGCCGTTAAGGCCGGGGGCCGGCCGGCCCGGAACGCCCTTTTTCGTGGTGATAATGACTACCCCGCTGCTGGCTCGCGAACCGTACATGGCCATGGCCGAAGCCGCTTTCAGCACGTCCATTTTGGCAATGTCATCCGGGCTCAGGTCTTCCAGCTTGCCGCTGAAAGGCAGCCCATCCACAATCAGCAGCGGAGCATTACTACCGGCGACGGTGCTGGCACCCCGGATATGGATTTGGGGCGAGGTACCAGGCTGGCCGTTACTGGTAATGGTAACCCCGGCCACTTTGCCCTGCAGGGCAGTGCTGATGCTGGTAACGGCCCCGGTTATTTCTTTTCTGCTCCGCTCCATCCCGTAGCCCGTCACGACTACCTCGTTTAACTGCCTGGAATCGGCATTCAGGGCAACAACCACATCAGCGCCATCTACCGCCCGCTCCACGCTGATGTAGCCAATTGAGGATACGACCAGTACCCCGCCGGTGGGCGGCACGGCCAGCTCGAAGCTGCCATCGGCATTGGTGCTGATGCCGTGGGTAGTGCCTTTCAGCAGTACCGTTACGCCGGGCAGCCCCTCCCCGCTCGCCCGGTCCTCGACGCGGCCGCGCTGCACCCGCCAGCCGGGCTGGGGTACCACGGGCACCGCCACCTCTATTTCCCGCCGCGACTCCCGTAGCTCCTGGGCTGGGCTGGGTGGAGTGGCGGGCAGATTTTCCGTCACGAGCTGCCTTATGCGCCGGCGCAGCTGCTTACTGAGCCGGCCCTCCGGCAGCAGGTCGGGGCGCTCCAGCTGCACGTAGGTGGTGCCATCGGGCCGCACCTGCATATCAGCGTTGGGCGCCAGCACGGAGCTGTCGGCCAGCAGCAGGGCCAGGCGGTAGCGGCCGGGGGGCAGGGCGTGCAGGGGGGTAGGCAGGTAGCGCAGCAGCCGCGCAAACTGCGCGTTGGTGGGCTGGGTAATGAGTGTGTACAGCACCGGAGGCAGCGCCTGCTGGGGTGGAGCTGGCGGCGCGGGCAGGCGCACGACCAGGCGGCCCTGGCCCTTGGGGGTCGTGCTGGGGCTGAATAGTAGAGGTTCGCGCTGGGGGGCGCGGTAGTAGTTGGTGGCGGGCTGGGGCCGGAGGTCGGCTTCGGTGTAGGCGAAATCCTGGAAGGGCAACGCCAGGGGCAGGAAGGTGCGGGCCTCGGCCAGGTTACCAAACGCCGGGCTTTCCACGCTGCGCATCTTCAGCAAACCCGGCGCGAAGGTGTAGCGGTACATGGGTTCCAGCAGAAACCGCCGGCGCAGCCCATCGGAGCGGCGCAGCAGCACCGAATCGGGCCGGAAAGGGCCGGCCAGGTGCAATAGGCTATTATTGCCAGGGTAACGGGACGAGCGGGGCCGCCCCGGATAAGGCCCCCGGGGCAGCCCCTCGCCCAAAGGCTGCAGGCGGTTGCCCTGGCGCAGCAGCACCTGCTCGTTGGCAGCACCGCGCTCCACCAGCACCAGAAAGCGCTGCAGCTGTTCCTGCTCCTGCCGGGTCATGGGGCCGCGCTTTTCCACCGTCAGCTCGTGGCAGGGCTGGTGGGGGTTGATGCTAAGGGTGAGCTTGTGCAGGGGGCGCAGGTACACGTCGCGGAGGCTGACCAGGTGGGTGGGGGTCCGGATAGCTACGGTGTGCCGGCCGCTGTCGGCTACCAGGGCAAAGGGCTCCCCGCCGTTCACCGCCGCCACGTACACGGGCACCCCATCCAGATACACCGCCACCGTAGGCTGCACCCGCCCCGAATCCACCACGAAGGGAGAAAGCTGGGTGAGGCCGCCCGGGGCGGGCTGGTATTCATGAAAGGTGCCGTACTCGGGGTAGAGAAACTGATAAAAGCGCAGGGAATCGAGACCCAGCTGCCGCCGCCACGCGCCCCAGGGCAAGAGCTGCTGCCCGGCAACCGAATCGTGGGCAAACCCTGCGCCCAACGCAAACCGCCGCCGCGATACGCGCCCGACCACGGCGGGCTCAAAATCGGGAACGGCAGGAGCCGCCGGCGCGGCAAACTTGCTGGTGTAAGCGTAGGCCGTAAGGTCGGCGCCGGGCACGGGGCGGCCCTGGCAGTCGCGCACGGTGTAGCGCAGGGCCACCTTCTGGCCGGGGTACACTACGTCGGGCTGGTCGGCTTCTATCAGCAGCCGGTGCTGGGGCAGGGGCACGTTGTACTCGGCCACTTGCACTTCGCCGGCCCAGAAATAGTGCACCGATACGTACCAGGGCTCCGGGCTGGCGGCCGGGCGGGCTACCTGCAGCTGGGGGCCATAGCCGCGCTCCACCAGCTCGTTGCCCCGGTACAGGAAAAACCAGAACGCCAGTCGGCGCGGGTTCTCGGCCATAATCCGGATGGAATCCGCAGTGCGCTCGGAGCGGATGAGCAGGCCCGCGTTGTCCGCGTCCAGGTCGAGGGTGGCTTCGTGGCCGGTGGCATCGGTGAGACGGTAGCGGGTGGCCTGCCAATTTATGGGCTGAACTAGGGGTAGCACCACGGTGTCGCGGCGCAGGAGGCGCGTGCCGCCCGCCTGTTCCGGCCCCTGCACCTCCAGCACGGCCCGCCGGGGCTGGCTTTGCTGCGCCGCTCCCGCGGAACGAGCCACCACCGAATCCTGCCGCAGCTCCAGCAGCAGCTGCCCGGGGTCGAGGGCGTAGCCGACAAACGCCGTTTCGGTGTGCCGCTCGTTGTCGCCGTTAAGGAAGGTAGCGTGCACTTTATACGTGAGGTCGGTGGCGGGCAGGGCGGCCGCGGGCAGGTTCAGGCGGGTTTCGCCGGTAGCATCCAAGGGCTGGGCGCGAGTCCAGAGGGTATCGGGCACAAACACCTGCCGGCCCGGAAACCGGCCTACGCTCTGGGGCGTCACGCTCAGGCGCACCCGGGCATCCAGCAGGTTCAGCTCATTGGCATCCTGGCCGCGCAGAAACACGGCCTGCGTGGTGCCGCGCCGGTGCTGGGTTTCGGCTGGGCGCAGAGTGTAGCGGGTGTTGTTGAGCTCGTAATCTTCCAGCCGAAAGCTGGCCTGACTCAGCACCACGCCCGGCCGGCCCGGCTCCGTCAGCAGCACCCGCACCGTTTGGTCGGGGCGCAGGCCGAGGGTATCGGTGAGGGGTAGCGCGTACTCATAGGAGCCGGGGCGCACCGGGTGCAGCACCGCTACTTTCTTGCCTTCCGAGCCGTAGCCTACCCCCAGCCGCAGCTCCAAGGGCTTACGGTAGGGCCGCCCCGAGTGGGAGCGCAGGATACGCGCCTTCAGCCGGAGCGTGTCGGCGGTGGGTCGGTAGCGCGGTTTGCTCAGCACCAGATAGCCTACCCAGGCCTTCCGCCCCAGCCGCTGCCCCCGCTCCTGCCGGCGCTCTTCCCGCACCGCCTCGCTGAATGCCGCCCGCACCAGCCCCACTACCCCCGTCGCTGAGCACGAGGCGCACCGCAGCTGCCGCACCAGGCTTTGCACCGGCCGGCCCAGGTAGCCCAGCGGAAAGCCAAACGCCACCCGGTGCAGCACCCGCCGCCACGTCAGGGGGTAGGGGCTGCGCCGGCCGCGGGGGGTAGGAAACGTTTGGGCCAGGGTATGGTAGGTGGTACGACCGGCCTGGGTTACGGCCAGCAGGCCGGGCCGGGCGGCGTTGCCGGGCAGGCGGTAGGCCTGCAGCTTCTCATCGAAGGGCACGGGGCGGCCGGAGGGCAGCAGCACGCGGGCATCGGGCAGCAGCCGGCCCAGCGTGTCGCGCACGAGCAGGGTCAGATCGACCTGGTTGTCGAGGGTAGTCAGGCGGCGGTCCGTAACGGCCCGGAGCCAGTACACCAGCTCGGGGCCTTCGGTGCGGGCCAGCAGGTAGTAGCCCAGGGGCAAGGGCCGGGCCCGCCGGGGCTCATCCGTTGGAAACGAATCGACGGGGTGGGCGAAAAAGTCCGGTTGCACGGCGCCCATGCCCCGCTGGTAGAGGCGGCGCGTTTGGGCATCGGTCAGGTGAAACACTTTGGTCAGGTAGCTGCGCGTCCGGGCCGAGGCCAGGCGCTGCTGGGCGGTGCTGCCGAGGGGCAGCAGGCTAATCCCCATCAGAACAGGAAGGAAGCGTAAGAATTGCAACATAGGCCAGGCAGCATATAATTTCTACCAGACAGATGCGGCGGCCGGCCCAATTCCACAATCCGACTCCTACTTTTTTTGCGTAATGCTGGCATTCTGGCCAAATAGTTGCCCGGCCGTCTCTACTTTTGCCTCCCCTTCTACCGGATTATCTCTTTTTTCATATGCCAAGACTTTTTCTCCTTCTCTGGCTGATGCTGATGGCATTAGTTGATGTAAGCCCGGCGCTGGGCCAGGCCGGGCCGGCCGCGCGGGCCAAAATGCGCGGCAAAACCTACGTGCACCGCCCCAACTACCGGACCTACAAGGGCCGCGGCCGCAAGTCCCGGAAGAAGCGCACGGCCCGCTACCGGCAGCGGTGGTACCAGATCTGGCGGAAACGCAAGAAAACGACTACGCCGGCGCCCAAGCAGCCTTCGCGCAACCAAACCATTGGAGGCAGCTAGGGTCACTTCCGCCCACATTTCTATAAACCGGGCTTCTCCAAATGGGGAAGCCCGGTTTGTTTACCCCCCTGCCTTCGAGGCCACTAGCCGGCGCCAAGCAGCGCACAATTTTTTGCCTTACCCCGAGTTATACGGCTGAATCTAATCCGTTTGGCCTATGACCCGAATCGTGCTTTTGTTGGTTGCGCTGTTGATGATTGGCGTGGCCGAACCGGTGGCTGCCGCCCGCCCTACCCGCTACGCCCGGGCCAAGATGCGCGGCAAAGTATATACCCACCGCCCGTTTTATAAACGCTATAAAGGCCACAAGAAGAGCAAGAAGCGGCTTTCCCTGTTCAAGCAGAAAGCCCGCAGCCACTCTTCTTACAAAGTAGGCCGCCACTCTACGCGGTAGCCGCCGCCGGCACACAACGCCCGGCCGGCCGTACGTCCAAGCCCACGGACATACGGCCGGCCGGGCGTTGTGCGTACCTGCTGGCCACGTATGCAGGGAGGTTTTGTTTGCCCGAAACGCCGGTTTAGCCCGCAACTTCTGCTACCTTATCCGCCCGATTCAACCGTCTGTTTCTATGCTTCTCCCCCGCCTGCTCCCGGCCAGCCTGCTGCTGGGCCTGACCGCCCTGGCCGCCTGCCAGTCGCAAACGGCTACCACCACTGCCGCCGCGCCAACCGCCGCCACTCTCACGCCGGAAGCCTCGGCTCCGGCTGCCGCTGAGGCCATCAGCGCTGCTACCATTGGCCGCTACCTGCAGGCTGTTTCGGCGGATGAGATGCTGGGGCGCAAGCCGTTTACCGCGGGCGAGGAGCGCAGCACCCAGTATCTGGCCGATGAGTTCAGGCGCCTGGGGCTGCAGCCGGGCCCCGGGGGCTCGTACTTTCAGCCGGTACCATTGGTGGAAATTACCGGCACGCCCGCGCCTACCCTGCTCGTCAAGGGCAAAGGCCAGCCCCTGAGCTTGCAGTATAAAACCGACTTTGTGAGTTTCACCCAGCGCGAGCAGCCGCAGGTCAGCGTCAGCAACTCCCCGCTGGTATTTGCCGGCTACGGGGTGGTAGCGCCCGAGTACGGGTGGGACGACTACCGGGGCCTCGATGTGAAGGGCAAAACCGTGGTGGTGCTGGTGAATGACCCCGGCAATGCGGGCCAGGACACGACCCTGTTCAAGGGCAAGGCCATGACCTACTACGGCCGCTGGACTTACAAATACGAGGAAGCGGCCCGCCACGGCGCGGCCGGCGTGCTCATCGTGCACGATACCAAACCGGCGGCCTACCCCTGGTCGGTGGTGCTAAGCGGGGCCATCAGCCCCAAGCTGCGCGCTCAGACGGACAATAAAGGCGCCGACAAGTGCGCCCTGGAAGGCTGGCTGACCCTGGACGCGGCTAAGAAGCTGTTCCAGGCGGCCGGCCTCAGCTACGAGCAGCTCTATACCGCCGCCAACACCCGCGGCTTTCGGCCCCGGCCCCTGGGCGGGCTTACCCTTTCGGGCAGCATCCAGAACAAGCTGCGCCGCCAGACCTCGCGCAACGTGCTGGCCGTGCTGCCCGGTACCACCCGCCCCGGCGAGTACATCATCTACTCGGCCCACTGGGACCATTTTGGGGTAGGCAAAGCCATTGCCGGCGACTCTATCTACAACGGCGCCGTGGACGACGGCACCGGCCTGGCCGCCTTGCTCAGCATTGCCGAGGCCTTCCAGAAAGCACCCCAGAAGCCGGAGCGCAGCATTGTGTTTCTGGCCGTAACGGCCGAGGAGCAGGGCCTGTTGGGCTCGGCCTACTACGCCCAGCACCCGCCCTACCCCCTCAACAAAACCGTAGCAGACCTGAACATGGACATGCTCTGGCCCTATGGGCAGATGAAAGACCTCACGGTTATCGGCTACGGGCAGTCGGAGCTGGAGGACTACGCCCGCGCCGCCGCCCGGGAGCAGGACCGCTACATCCTCCCCGATCAGCAGCCCGAAACCGGCATGTTCTACCGCTCCGACCACTTTAACTTCGCCCACGTAGGTGTGCCCTCCCTCTACGCCAGCGGCGGCTTCGAGAGCCGCACTGGCGGTAAGGAAGCCATTGCCCAGCAGCGCCAGAACTATACCACCAACATGTACCACAAGCCCGCCGACCAGTTTGACCCCAGCTGGGACCTTTCGGGCATTGCCCAGGATGCCCAGCTCTACTTCCGCGTGGGCCAGCGCCTGGCCGCCGAAACTACCTTCCCGCAGTGGCGCGCCGGCTCCGAGTTCAAGGGCGCCCGGGATAAGAGCATGGGCGGAAAGTAGCGCATTACTGAGCCTTCTTACATTTCACCCAACTGCCAGAAACTGTGCAAAGGCTTTGCTTCCTGATGAGTTTTCTCGGCTTGCTTACTGGTTGTGGCGAACAACAGCCAAACCACAACCAACAGGCCAAATTGAAGCACTACGCCCAATGCTATGCTGCCTACTCGGACGATGACACCATTCATCTGCAGATTAGCACACTGCATCCGGCTGTAACAGGGCGCATTGTCTTTAAGGACGCGCACCGTCAAAGCGGCCCCATCAGCGGTACGATGCACGGGGATACCCTGCTGGCGGACTGGCGGCTTGAGTACAATGGCAAACCGGGTTCGGTGAGCACACCAGTAGCCTTTCTACGGCACGGCAACAGCTTCTTGCAAGGATTTGGCGACATAAAAGAGCAAGGCGGTCGGTTCATCTTCAAGAACCAGGCTACCCTCCTCTTCGACCCAGCACGCATTCTTCAGCCTGTCAGTTGTCAGCCAGAAATCAGCTTCCAGCAGTAGAGCAGTAGCCTTCAGGGCCCTATAGAATACCTGTGCTTCTTTTTGAGAAGACATTATTGCCTTGTCTTTACAGCAACACCGCCCCCGGGGCCACCATTTCCCTTATCCGCGTCAGTACGCTCCACGCAAGCTTATGCCCCCATGGCTGCCAGACCACTACTGCCTCGCTCCCCATTTCCTTTCAACCCCTCCCCGACAGGAGCCAAGCGCTGCGGATGTGCCGGACAGGACAGCAGCAAGTCCTCCGGGTACAAGCGGGGGTAGGAGCTCCTACCCCCTCATTCCAGCCAAAGCCTCTTAAACTCCCGTCACCCGAAACTCCACGCGGCGGTTTAGCTGGCGGGTAGCCTCCCAGTCGTTGCTGGCCCGCGGCTCGGCTCCACCCAGGCCTAGCCCGGTAATGCGGCTTTCGGCGATGCCGTGGCGCACGAGGTAGGCCTTGACGGTGGCCACCCGCCGCTCACTGAGCTGCACGTTTTTCTCCGGGGCGCCTACATTGTCGGTGTGGCCGCGCAGCTCAATAGTGAGGCCGGGCGTGTCGGTGAGCAGTTGCAGCAGCTTCTTCAGGGCCGGGTACGAAGAGGACAGCAGCCGGGCACTCCCCTGCTCAAACCGTACTTTATCGAGCCGCAGAATGGTGCCCACCGCTAACGGCTGCAGCAGAATATCCTGCACGTAGGGTCCGGCACTGGTGCTAAACGTACTATCCAGGGGCAGATAACCGGCTAGCCACGCCTGGGCAGCTGCTTTACGGCCGGGCTCCACCAGAAATGAAAACATGCCCTGGGCGTTAAGCGGCACCGTCGTTTCGGCCCCGGCCGGCCCCAGGCGCAACCGGGCCTGCGGCAGGGGCTGAAACGTGCGGGCATCCAGCACCCTACCCCGCCAGGTGCCGGTAACGGGCGGGGCAGGTACCGCTTCTCTGGTCGGGGGCGGCAGGGGCGGGGGCTGGCGAAACACGTTACACCCCGCCAGATCCGTATAGATTCCGCGGCGTACCAGTTGGGCCTCGCCCCGGCTCATATCAACCCGGTAGAGGGCTTTGGGGCCGGCCATGTACAGCCACCGGCGGCCATCGGGGGCCTTTTGCAGCAGCAGGTCGCTGTAGCCCCCGCGCCTGGGTAGCCCGGCAGGAACCGTCAGGGTGGGCGCGGGCTGGCCGGTGCTCAGGTTTACGCTGATCAGGGACCCATCGGTGCTGTACACCTGGTAGAGGGTCTGGGCCTCGTCGAGGCAGAAGTTGCCATGGGAGCCGGCGCCGGCAAAGCCAATGGTGGGGTAAAAGGGCGCCTGCCGCACGGGGTCCGTGGCCCAGACCACACTCACGGCACCCGTAGCGGGGGCCACTTTCACGAGCTTGCTGGCGTCGGAGGTCATAAAATAGAGGCTGCCCTGCTCATCGGTAGCGGCCGAAATCCAGACGTTTTCGGGCCCCTGGGGGGGTAGCAGCCAGGAAGTGAACTCGCCCTGCCCCGTGGCCGGGTTGTAGCGGTACACCGGCTCGGGGGCATCCGTCGGCGACTTGGTGACCGAATACAGACAGTTATCGAATCCTTTAGCCAGCGCATACGACTGGAAGGGCAATACCTGCCGGTGAATGCGGGGCGGGGCGGAGAGGTCGGCGGCGGCAAACTCGTGGATGGTGCGGCAATCATCCTCCCACAACTCATTATCGTAGCGCAGGGCCGCAATGCCGTACATCTTGTCGTCGCACTGCGCGGGGAGGCCGCCGGTAGCGGGGCGGGCTGGGCCGGTAAAGCGCAGGGAGGCCACTAGTTTATCGGCGTCGGCCAGGTAGGATGCATCCAGGCTGGTACTAGCCCGGTATTCCAGCCGCAGCTCCTGGCCCCGCTGCCACATGCGCCGGCCTACCACGCGGGTCCGGGGGGCCGGGGCGGGCCCAGCGGCGTAGGTGTAGTGGTAGCGGACTTCCGCGTAGGTGTCGGCCTCGTGCAGGGCCAGCTGAAGTACCTGGGCCTGCGGCAGGCGCTGCGTGGCATGCCACACCGAATCCAGCTGACTGCGGGCCGCCCACCCAGTTGCGCCTCCTTGGAGCTCAGGCAGCGGGCGTCGGCTCACGGTTGCCAGAACCCGGCCCGGGGGCTCAGCAGCCAGCAGGGTTACCCCGGAACTATCGTTTTGCGGGCGAACCAGCTGCCAGGCGGCAGGGTACGCCAACTGGTACTGCGCCCCCGGATCGGAATACACCCGCAACGCCCCGGCCTCCTGTGCGCGCAGTGTCAGCCAGCATAGGGCCAGTACCAGCGTCAGCAAAACCTTCATGAGCCAGAGAATGAGCAGAGAAAACGGACTTCAAAGGTAAAAAAGCCCCCGTTGCCAAGCTCTATTTCAGCCTTTTTCTACCGCACGAAAATCGGACTTATCTTATTGCTGTGGCTCTTTGAATACGGCTAGCCAGGAAGGCACCTATACGGACGCCTACCTAGTGGTCTGCGGCCGGCCAGTCAAGTGGCATAACCAGCTACGGAAGTAATGCCTCGGCATTAGCTGACCTAAGAGAGCAAGCGGAGCGATGCTTACGTCGTAGGTTGTAATTCCTTTATCGGATAGATGAACAGGTTAACACAAATGAAAATACTCTGCTTAAACATTTGTTTTATGATTAATAGTGAGAGTTTTAGGTATCAAATACGCTGATTTATTGAACGACCGAACCTTGACCTAAATTCCCCTTTTATTCTCATATGTATATACAATTAACCGTCATTTATATTGATCCATTTGTTAAAATCCTCTTCTGTTAACGGCTTTTCTGAGCCTAGCAAATAACGACTGAGGGTGGTACAGTGGCGCGGTTCTTCTTGCGAATCCGTAAATACTGCCTCGGCCTGCCTCTGGTTTCGGTAGTTACATTTTCCGCCCGGTAGCCAAGCCCTCCACCAAGGCCCAGGCCCCACTGGTCGAAAGCATACGGGCTGCCCCACCCTATTCCATATCTTTGCTGGGTCGGAAATCCGCTTTTTCTCTCTCCTGCTTTCACCTACCCATTCATGAAGAAATTTCTCCTCCTCTCCGCTTTACTGCTGAGCACCCTGGCGGCTTCGGCCCAGTATATGCCCGGCAAGCCCCGCAAAAAATACGCCTTCCCCAAGAAAGATGAGGAAAGCCCCTACGTGCTCAACGTCACGAAAAACACCGACGAGGACGCGGAGGTGGATGCCTGCGTTACCCGCGTGAGCTACCGTCCCTATGCCGAGTTGCTCACCGAAATCAATGAGCTGAAGCGCATGAACAACTGGGCCGACACAACCTACCAGCGCCGATTTCAGCAGCTGCCGGCGGGCGGGCAGCTCACCGTAACCATGTACCGCCGCGGAGCCCAGAATGCCGATCCGGCCTACCTGAGCCTGGTAGCTAAAACCAAAGATGGCAAGGAGGTGCTGAATCTGCAGGAGCTGCCGGCCGGCCAGGGCCGCTTCTGGAACCGCGACCTGTACATGAGCAAGCGCACTATCCCGTTCACTAAAACCGACGCGCCCCAGGATATTCTGCTGACAATTAATGACGCTAAAACCAAGCAGAACTTCGAATACATCATCAAGGCGCAGTAAGCAGCCTTCATTGTAGCCCAAAAACGATCCGGGCCCGCTGCCTACCCAGGCAGCGGGCCCGGATCGTTTTGACGCTGAAGCTACTGGTTACGCAGCCGGGCCCACTGCACGGCTACCAGCGTTTTCGCATCCGTAAAAGACGCTTGGTTTAACTCTTCGGCCCGGTAAAATACGGGCTCAATCTTCTCATTTTCTTCGATCAGGCCGCCGCCTTGCCCGGTTTTGCGGCTCACCTCGGCATAGAAGATGGTAATTGTTTCGGCGCTGGTGCCCGGCGAGGGGTACACCCGCGCTATCTGCTCCAGGTAGTCGGGGTCGTAGCCCAGCTCTTCCTGGATTTCCCGGCGGATGGCCTGCTCCGGCGCCTCGTCGCCATCTACCATACCCGCCGCTATTTCCACCAGATCGGCTTCGGGCCCTATTCGGTACTGCCGGGTAAAGATGTACTGGCGAGTTTGCGTATCATAAACGAGCGCGGCCACGGCGGTGCCGGGCTCAAACCGCTCCCGCTTGAGCAAGGTATCGCCATCCTGCACCTGCAGCAGGCTAAGCTTGTAATGGCCATCGTAGGCCACTTTTCGATCGGTGATGCGCATGAGGAGAAAAGAAGTTTCGGGTATGAAGACGAAAAGTAATCGGATTTATCGGGCCCTGGTGTTATAAAAAATTACCGCGCCTTTTTCCGGGCTCGCGCGGCCTTGCGGCCCTACTATCCGGTCAATTTTGCGCGGAGCGCGCGCATCCGTATAAAATCCCCGACCTTTGCGGGCTCATTATCTCTGTGCCATTTCCGCTGCCCGTCTGGCAGCCGCTTTTCTCCTTTGATGTCGTTCGACGAACTAAACCTGATTGACCCTATCCTGAGCGCCCTGCGCGAGGAAGGGTACACTACCCCCACCCCTATTCAGCAGCAAGCCATTCCGCAAGTACTGGAAGGGCACGATTTGCTGGGCATTGCCCAAACCGGCACGGGTAAAACGGCCGCTTTCACGGTTCCCATCCTGCAGATTCTGCACCAGACCGCCCAGGTAGAGCGTCACGCCCCGGGCCGTATTCGCTGCCTGGTACTTACGCCCACCCGGGAGCTGGCCATCCAGATCGGGGAAAGCTTTGCCGCCTATGGCCGCCACCTGCCCAAGCTGCGCTCCACCGTTATTTTTGGCGGCGTAGGCCAGCACCCGCAGGTGCAGGCCCTGAAGCGCGGCGTTGAGGTCCTGATTGCTACCCCCGGCCGTTTGCTTGACCTGATGAACCAGGGGTTTATTGACCTGCGCAACATTGAGCTGTTTGTGCTGGATGAGGCGGACCGCATGCTGGACATGGGCTTCATTCACGATATCAAGCGTATTCTGCCCAAGTTACCCGCCCGGCGGCAGACCCTGTTTTTCTCGGCTACCATGCCCGGTCAGATTCAGGACCTGGCCGATAGCATTCTGCGCCCGAACCCGGTGAAGGTGACGGTAACGCCCGTGTCGAGCACGGCCGACACCGTTACGCAAGCCGTGTACATGGTGGAAAAAACCGACAAGCCGGCGCTGCTGGAGCATGTGCTGCAGGACCGTAGCATCCGCCGCGTGCTGGTGTTTACCCGCACCAAACACGGCGCCGACAAAGTAGTGCGGACGCTGGCGAAGGCAGAAATTCCGGCCGAAGCCATTCACGGCAATAAGTCGCAGAATCACCGGCAGCGCGCCCTGAGCAACTTCAAGGCCGGTACTACCCGGGTGCTGGTAGCCACGGACATTGCCGCCCGGGGCATCGACGTAGATGAGCTGACCCACGTTATCAACTACGAAATTCCCAACGAGCCCGAGACCTACGTGCACCGCATTGGCCGCACCGGCCGGGCCGGCGCCGACGGTACTGCCCTCTCCTTCTGCGACGAAGAAGAACGGGCCTACCTCCAGGATATTCAGAAGCTGATCCGCCGCCAGATTCCTGTGGTGCAGGGCCACCCCTACACCTCCGAGCTGGTGGCACCGGTTCCGCTGTCCGGCGGCGCACCCATCAAACGGCCGAAAGGTCCGGCCGGCCGGCCGCCCCGCCCCGGACGGGGCCCGCAGGCGGGGGGCCAGGCCCGGCCGGAAGGCGGTGGGCGGCAGCACAGCCGTGGCGGCGAGCGGACTGGCAACCCAGGGGCTCGGACCAGCCCCACCGCACCCGGGTCCGGCTCGCGTCCGCAGGGAAGCGCCAGCACCGAGGGTGCCGGAAGTGGCGGTCAGCGCCGCCGCTTCCGGGGCCATAACAGCCGGAACCGGTAGCACTTGTTCCGCGGCGGCGCTACTGCCGTAGTTTACTTGCTTATGCACTACCCTCCGCCAAAGCACCCTTACGGGTTCGTTTTGGCGGAGGGTTTTCTTTGGTTAGGCAGCTGAAGATGAAACAAAACGGTACGCCGGCAACTTATCAGGCTGCTGGCACCTCCAGGCAGCATAACCTTACTGTTCTGTTATGGCTCATCGCACCCTTCCTGTCATTCAGGCCTTGCGTGATACGGCGCAACGCCTCGCAGCTCAAGCCCCTTACCAGTGGGGCCACATGGGTAGCTGCAACTGCGGCCATTTGGCCCAAACCATCACTAAACTCACTAAAGGAGAAATTCATGCCCGCGCCATGCAGCGCTATGGTGATTGGGAGCGGCAGCTGATCGACTACTGCCCTACCAGCGGCCTGCCCATCGACGCGACGATTGACGAAATGCTGGCCCTGGGCTTTAACCGCCAAGACCTGACGCACCTAGAGCGCCTCTCCGACCCGGTCGTTCTTGGCGCTATCCCCTTTGAGCGCCGTAATGCCATGCGCCACAACCAACGCGACGATGTAGTGCTTTACCTGCGCACCTGGGCCGAGTTGCTGGAAGCCGAGCTTTTGGCGCGTATAGAACTCCCCGTCCTGCTACCCTCACATCACGCAGTAGTACCAGACTAGGCCTCTCCTACCCCAGCAACACGCCGAAAGCCCCACTAACTTAAGTTGGTGGGGCTTTTCTTATAAGTATCGACTTTTGCAGGAGTGTGCTTAGCTGTAAAGAACAGCTAGGAAGCACTCAGACAGTCGGGCCGACTAATAATTAACGTCGCTGCGCTGCGCGTCGCGATATTGCTCCGTACGGTGGCTGCGCTTGTAGGCAGCATCAGCGTTAGGATCTTTCTCCGCGTCAGGAGCTTGCGAGCAGGATGAGAGGAACAGCGAGGCGCAGGCGGCAAACAGGAAAGGCAGACTGAATTTTTTCATGCCTCAAAGGTAAGCACCGCCTCGAAGAAGGGCAAGTAGTAGCTCGGTGTCATTGGCTGTTATTCCCAGCAGGAACACAGCCGAAGCTGCTGCGTCATTACAGTGTATGCTACTACAATGCAGGTCGGCGCCTACCCGAATGCTAGAGTTTAGTTTACAAATGTATTTACAAATATAAACTCATGCCGCTCTACCTAGCCAGCTCCTCGTGGGGCTGATTGGTGCCGAAGGGTGCAAGATATAGGCTGGTGCTATCCGCTTGCTGGGCTAGGCCTGCAAGAAGTCAGTTAGCTGGCACTCGCACCGAGCGCTAATGTTGTTAGCTCCTAGAAGTGAATATCTCATTTCACTTTTCAAGGCTCGCCCATCAACAAGAAATTTAGCATTTCTCCAGTCCGGTTGACTATAGGAAACTACTTCTGTATCTGTTGCAGCTAATTATACTTATACCAATGATACTAACCCAGTTAAGCTAACAAACTATACATCATCCACAGCTTTATCCCTTTAGACGCAAACACTTGACAAACACTATTTTAAATACACAAATTATATTCTCTTATCAATTCATTTAGCAAGCTCTTAGCTATGATTTATGTTAGAAAAATGCTTACCCTAACACCGAACGCATAAAGGCACTTGCGCGGCATACGTACCTACGGCGGAAAGGGCAGATAGCCGATCTGCCAAATTGTATATATCCGATAAAGCACAAAAAACAAGGCGCATTCACCCTCTACTGCTCCGGTCTAAAATCGGAGAATGTTCCATCCTGGTAGAAGATGACAATGCGCCGTATAGTTTTTTCTGGCACAGCAACAACCTGAGCTGTTTCAGCTTGTGTGGTCAGTCCTGCTACGTTGCTTGGTGCTGTTGGGGTTGTCTCAGCCCGCTTTGCCTCTGTGTTTTCAATGGTCGGTGGAATTGCGGGAGGAGTAGGTGCCGTCGGCGCTGGGGCTTCCTCTGGTTTTAGGGCCTCTGAGGCCTCCGTTTGCTTCGGCTGGTGGGTTCCCTCATTCCTCGGGCGAACCGGACGGCTACGAGGGGGTTCTTCCGCACCCTGCGCTGCCGCAGCTACCATCGGTCCGACACCGTTCAGCAGCCAAGACAGGGAAAGCTCAGGAAAGGCCGCAATAGTACGCTGCACCACCTCCAGGCTCGGCTTGTTACGCCCACTCAGGATATGACTCACAATCGGCCTGGAAATGCCAATAGTATCGGCAAACTGTGTCGGACTAAGCTGGCGGGCCAGTAGTAGTTCCTTAATGCGCTGCTCAATCATAGGAAGGTGCATTCGTGATTTACAAATGTACTACCCCTCTTAATCAATGTAATCCTGGCCTCCTAATAAATTACTATTGTTAAGACAAGTAGTATTCATGACACATAAGTAAACATATCCTTATCATCCGCAAATACTGTTTACACTTGTAAATACATTTGTAAACAGGCCGCGGTTTCTGATTGCCAACACGGCCTGCATTTCTTTTCAGCCACTGTCAGCCTGGTTCTGAAAACTCCTTGTCGCAACTCGCTGCAGCAGTAGTTATATGGACTGCCTAGCAGGGAATCTGGCTGCTCAATAGTTGATATTTAAAGACTATATAGCTGTTTCCTGAACGGTGCAGTGGCGACTGCAGGGACACATCTTTGCGCTTCCGCGTCGGGCGAAGGCCCCTCTTCAGCGCGGACGATGAGACGCTAGGATGCATCGCTACATCGTTTCTGAATTTGTTACTACAATGTACCCGGCCTACGTCGCCAGATGAGCCACCGGCTGCACTACACCTAACTAATCATCCCCAACATGGGCTGGCCTATCCTCTCTGCCGGCGCCCCGAATATATGTATGCGTTGTACTTCCAGTCCAAGGCTTTGTCTTATCTGGCGTGCTTTTTTATATAATAAAGAAGCCGGCAAGGTTACCAATGAATGGTAATCCTGCCGGCTTCTTTATGCAGCCAGCACCTGCTACGTGCAGGCATCAATGGAGAGGATTTGCTAAGGCAGCTAACTAGTCGAAATATTCTCTGGCCAGTGCTTTGTCGTGGCCATAGATATCGTCGCGGAAGTGGATCTTGCCAGCTTCATCTACCCAGGTAGTGAAGTACACCAGGTAAACAGGGAGCTTCTCAGGGAGTGTAACGTACTTCTCCCGGCCCTGCGCGATGGTATCCATAATAGCCGTACGGTCCCAACCGGGTTTATTACGCAGCAGGTACTCAGCTAGCTTGATGGGCTCGGCCACCCGTACACAACCATGGCTAAAGCCCCGCTTGGTTTGGTTGAACAGCTGGTCGTGGGGAGTATCATGCAGGTAAATATCCTGGGAATTAGGGAAGATAAACTTCACATCACCCAAGTCATTTTTCGGGCCCGGGCGGCGGCGCAATGTGTACTTCCAGGTTTTTTCCGTGAGGCCGCTCCAGTTGATGCTACCCGGGTCAACGGGGGTTGCTTTGGCGCCCCAGCCTTTCACCACCTCCATGTCGAGGCGGTCGAGGGTGCCGTGGGGGTCGGCAGCCAGCTTGTTGCGCAGCTCCTTATCGATGATGCTGTAGGGCACATTCCAATACGGAGCCAACACCACGAACTCCATTTTGTCGCTGAACACGGGGGTTGCGTTCAACGTCTTGCCCACTATTACGGGCATGTTGAACACCTCCTTGTTCTCCTCTACTACGTGCAGGGTGTACTCCGGAATATTTACCAGCAGGTAATTAGGCTCAAATTTCTTTGGGATCCAACGCCACCGTTCCATATTCAGCATGATCTGGTCAATGCGTTGGCCCACCGGAATGTTGAGCATACGCAGGGTTTCCCCGGCGACAATACCGTCGGGCTTTAGCCCATTCTGCTGCTGAAATTCCTTCACTGCGGCCACCAGTTCAGGGGTATATTGGGCAGCCGCCGGGGACGTTGTAGCGGTGGCGGCCGGCTTGTTTGCTACGGCTACCGCGGGCGTGGCAGCCGGAGCCGGGGTTGCAGCATCCCGCCCCAGCAGGCGGGCGCTCAGGGCCGTTACTGCCGGTGAGGAAGCTCCCGGAACAAGGCGGATACCGGCCGGAAGGGTAGGCCAGCCGCCATTGCGCTGAATCTCCCGGTAGTCGGCCAGTGCCTTGCGCAAGCGGTCATACTCTGGGTGCAGAGGCTCGAAATCGTAGTAACCGTAGATGCTTTCCCGTTCCTTCAGGATAGTCATCAGGGCTTTGTGCAGCTTGATTTTATTGCGCTTTACCTTCCAGTCAATGGCCTTCACCGCTCGCGGGTCCACCGTACCGCGGTAAAAATCAGAAGCATAGTTAAAGTAGGTACCGGAAAGGGCTACGTCTATTTCCTTCTCCAGCGCGTTGCGTTTAGTTGAGTCAGTTTGAGCAGCTTCTAAGCTGGCAAAAAGCTGATCAAAATTCTTGGTTTTGTATTCTTTCGGGTCCAGGCCTTCATCCGCGGCCTTGTTAATGACCGTAAGCAGCGTTTTGGCTTGCGGTACTAACTCGTGGTTACGGAACCAGCCCAGGCGGAATTCCCGCTCCCGGTAAAACTTTTTAGCCCACTCAATCTGATCTTTGAATTTAGGCTCAGCCGACATGTACTGTACAATGTACACGCTGTCGAGCTTAGGCTGGGCACCACCGGCTTTACCGAGGGTGCCGGGCAGCGCTTCCTTGAGTTGGGCTTTCTGGTCCTGGCTGCACGACACGGTGGACGTGAGCAGCAACAGGCCCAGTAGCCAGCAGCAAAGGGTATAGAAAAAAGGACGATGTGTTTCGTTCATGTGAGTAAGCAAAAGAAAAGGTAACCGCACTGCATCAGATTTCGCGCCAACTACGGCCGAACTTTGACTCAGGACGTTTTACTGATTTCCGCACCCGTAAGTTGTCGGGGCGGCTCACCTCTCTCCTGCCCCCGCAAGTTAGTGCATTTAACGGCACTCCTTCGTACAAAAACACGTAGAAATAAGCGGTCCGGCCGCTGGCTCCCGTTTGCGGCGCTGACGGGCAGGGCCGTTTTATTGTGCAGTTTGCCCGGAGCAGCCGCCTACCTTTGCTTTCTTTTCCAGTCCTCCGGCTGCCTTCATTATTCGCGCTATGTCTTCTACTACCTCCCCAACTGCCACTTCGTTTGTTTCCGATCCGCACAGCTATGGTCGGCCGGCCGAGGTCAGTGTGCATCACCTGGAACTTGAGCTGCTGGTAGATTTTGCTACCCGCACCCTGACCGGAACCGCCACCTGGCAACTCAGCAACCACGCCGGTGCCCCGGAACTGCTGCTGGATACCCGCGACCTAATCATCGAGGATGTTCTGTTACACGGCCCCGCCGGTACGCCCGCTCCTTTTGCGCTGGGCCCGGCCGATGCGGTGTTGGGCCAGTGCCTGCGCATCAGCCTTCAACCCGGCACTACTGCCGTCACGATTCAGTACCGCACTACCCCCGCTGCGGCGGCCCTGCAGTGGCTGACGCCGGAGCAAACCGCCGGGCGTGAGCAGCCTTTTCTCTTCACCCAGTCGCAAGCCATTCTGGCCCGTACCTGGCTGCCGTGCCAAGACTCGCCGGGGGTGCGCTTCACCTACGAGGCCCGGGTGCGGGTGCCCGCTCATCTGCTCGCCCTGATGAGCGCCGAAAATCCGCAGGAGCGGAGCGCGACAGGCGAGTATCACTTTCGTATGAGCCAGCCTATTCCTGCCTACCTCATGGCGCTGGCCGTGGGCGACGTAGAGTTTCGCCCTTTGAGTGCCCGCACCGGAGTGTACGCCGAAGCCGTTACCTTGCCCGGCGCGGCGGCAGAGTTTAGCGACCTGGAAGAAATGGTGACGGCCGCCGAAGACCTGTACGGCCCCTACCGTTGGGAGCGGTACGATTTGCTGGTGCTACCCCCCTCCTTCCCGTTCGGCGGCATGGAAAACCCCAGGCTGACCTTCGTGACGCCCACCATCCTAGCTGGCGACCGGAGCCTGACCAGCCTGGTAGCCCACGAGCTGGCGCACTCCTGGAGTGGTAACCTGGTAACCAATGCCACCTGGAATGATTTCTGGCTGAACGAGGGCTTCACGGTATACTTTGAGCGGCGTATCATGGAAAAGCTCTACGGCCGCACTTATGCCGATATGCTGCAAGTACTCGGCCACACGGCCCTGCAGCACACGCTGGTTGAGCTGGGTCCTACCAGCCCCGATACCCACTTGCACCTCAACCTGGCCGGCCGGGACCCCGACGAGGGACTCAATGAAATTGCGTACGAGAAAGGCAACTACCTGCTTCTTACGCTGGAACACCTGGTCGGCCGCGCAACGCTTGACACATTTATCAAGGAATACTTTGCCCGCCACAGCTTCCGCAGCATGGACACGGCCTCCTTTGTGCACTATCTCCGGCAGGAATTGCTGGACCAGCATCCCGGGCTGGAAGAGCAGCTGCAGCTGGATGCCTGGATTCAGGGACCCGGCCTACCAGCGGTAGCACCGCCGGTTTCGGCATCCCGATTCGCGGCGGTAGCGGAAGGCCTGCGGCAGTGGAAGGAGGGTACGCCGCCCGCAGCCCTGGACACGGCCGCCTGGAGCAGCCACGAGTGGGTGTACTTCCTGCAAAGGCTACCCCCGGGCCTGACCTTGGTGCAGCTAACGGAATTGGATACCACGTTTGGGTTTACTCATTCGGGTAATGCCGAAGTTCTGGCGGCCTGGTTTCCGCACACCATTACAGCCGGGTATGCGCCGGCCGCAGAAGCGCTGCGCCACTTCATGACGCGGGTTGGGCGCCGTAAGTTTTTGGTGCCGCTCTACCGCGCCCTGCTAGCCGTACCGGACGGCGCCGACCAGGCCCGGCGCATTTATGCCGAGGCCCGGGGCAACTACCACGCGGTAGCCACTAACACCTTCGACGCGCTGCTGGGTAAACCGGTCGAGTAAGCTGGCCGTTTCGACCAGAAGCAAGCGTGCGGCCACCGGGTATGCGGTTACTTGGCGCGGCCAAATGCGAAGCGAGCCGGAACAAGCCGGCGGCCTCGCCTTGTTTGCTGCCCTCAGCCTACCCCCAGAGGTGGCCTGAACCTTGCTTGCATGAGCCGGTTCCTTTTTAGTTGTGTTGCTTAAGCTGACTTTCCGCCTTGAAAAATCTTAAACCGCTTGGTAAGCTCATTGCTATTGGAGGCAATGAAGACAAGGGCACGTACCCGAACCCGCGCACCAAAAAGAAATACTACCTCAACTTTTTCGAGTTGGGCATTCTGAAGCGGGTCGTTTTGGAGTCAGGCAAGGAAGACCCGCGCATTGAGGTCATCACCACTGCCTCCATGATTCCGGAGGAGGTAGCCTGTATTTATATTTCGTCCTTCACCATGCTCAACTGCAATAATGTGGGCATCATGGACATTCGGGTGCCGGAGGATGCCCTGCAGCCTGCCTACATTGAGCGGCTCAAGCTGGCCGATATTGTGATGTTTTCGGGCGGCAACCAGTCGCGCCTGACCGATATCTTCGGCGGCACCGAGTTTCTGGCTACGCTGCGGGAACGGTACTACCATCAGCCCAACTTTATTATTGCGGGCACCTCGGCCGGGGCCATGGCCATGTCCAAAACCATGATCAAGGGCGGTAGCGTACCGGATGCCCTGATGAAGGGGGCCGTGAAGATGGGTACCGGCCTGGGCTTCATCAACAATGTCGTCATCGACTCGCACTTCGTGAAGCGGGGCCGCTTTGGCCGCCTGATTGAGGCAGTGGCGCTGCACCCCAAGCTCATCGGCATTGGGCTGGGCGAGGACACCGGCGTACTTATCACGGAGGGCAACCACATTGAAACCATCGGCTCCAACCTGGTTATCATCATGGATGGGCACCACCTGGAGCACAACAACGCGGCGGCGGCTAAAAAGGGGGAGGCCATTTCCATTGAGAAAATGCTGCTGCACGTGCTGGTGAAGGGCAACGTCTATGACATCGGGCAGCGCGAGTTCTACCCCGATCTGAAAATTCGACTGCAGGCGGCCGAGTCGGTGCGCCTGACTGCCGGCCAGGATGCCAACGAGCCGGCACCGGCCGTTTAAGCCAGCCCTGTGCTCTACCAACAAAAAAAGGCTTCCCGCTCGGGAAGCCTTTTTTTGTTGCTGCGCTTTGCCTTACGCATGGGGGTAGGGACCAGCATGGGGTATCCGTTCAGGAAAAGCACGGATGCTCGTATTTCCTGCTTTATCATCTGAAAATCTGAATGATATCTAACCAGAACCCTCCGTGCTACTTTCTGCGGCTACTCCTTATATATATAGGCGCAAAACTGAGGCGGCGGTTAGTCCCTGTAAATAGCCACGAACGGACCGGCATCGGCACTGGTTTGGTAGGCGCGGTACATGCCTTCGGAGTTGAAGGGTAGGGCCACGTTGCCGGCCGCGTCCACGGCCACCAGCCCGCCCTCTCCTCCGACGGGCGCCAGCTTATCGTGCACCACAATACGGCAGGCCTCCGATAAGCTCAGCCCCCGGTACTCCATCAGGCAGCTGATATCGTGGGCCACCACGGCGCGCAGGAAAAACTCGCCGTGCCCGGTGCAGCTGATGGCGCAGGTGCGGTTGTCGGCGAAGGTGCCCGCCCCGATGATGGGCGAGTCGCCGATGCGGGAGTGCTGCTTGTTGGTCATGCCACCGGTACTGGTAGCGGCGGCCAGGTGGCCGTGCACGTCACGAGCCACGGCTCCCACGGTACCCATTTTCTTTTTGGGGTCTTCGTTAGGAAAAGCTGATGGCTCCAGCAGGGGAGTTGCCGTTTCCTGGGCTTGGCTATGATCAAGGCGCATGCGGCCTTCGGCCAGGGCTTCCTGCAGCTGGTCGTAGCGCTGCTGGGTGAAGAAGTATTCTACGGGCTGCAGGGGCAGGCCGTGCTGGCGGGCCAGAGCGTCGGCGCCGGGGTAGCCCAGCAGAACGTGCTCCGTTTTCTCCATCACCAGGCGCGCCGCCCGGATGGGATTTTGTACGCTCCGCACCCCGGTTACGGCCCCGGCGGCGCGGGTGCGCCCGTCCATGATGGCAGCGTCCATTTCGTGGTGGCCTTCGTGGGTGAACACGGCGCCCCGGCCGGCATTAAACAAGGGGCAGTCTTCGAGGCTGCGAACGGCCAGTTCCACCGCTTCCAGGGCCGAGCCTCCCTGAGCGAGCACCGCGTAGCCAACGGCCAGGGCCTGGCCGAGCGCCGCCCGGTACTCCTGCTCTTTTTCCGCCGTCATGTACTGGGGCGAGATAGTACCGGCACCACCGTGCAAAGCCAAAGCGAAGGAATTTGTCATAAAGCGAAAAAAATTAGCGGGCAGGTAAAAACGCAAGACAAAGGTAGGCAAGCATCTGGGCTCAGCAGCCCCGGATTGACCCGAACGAACCGCGTTTTTTTTCGTAGGTTTGGTTTACTGTTTTCAACTTCCCAAACCTATTTTTCTTATGGCTTACGAAGCTACCGGCCGCCTGCACGAGATTTTCGACGAACAGCAGGTGAGCGAAAAATTCCGCAAGCGCGAGTTCGTGCTGGAGGTCGTAGACGGCCAGTATCCCGAGCATATCAAGTTTCAGCTGGTACAGGATAAGACGGCCCTCATCGACTCGTATAAAGTAGGTGACGAGGTAAAAATTTCCTTTAACCTGCGGGGCCGTGGGTTCAACAAGAACGGCCAGATGCTGTACTTCACTAACCTTGAGGCCTGGCGCATCGAGTCGGGTGCCGGTGGTGGCGCTTCGGCTCCCCAGGGCGGTGGCAACTACCAGCAGGCGGCTCCGCGTGCGGCGGCTCCGGCCCAGAACCAGAACCCTAACCTGCGTGCTTCGGCGGCCCCGATTACTTCCGACGACGACAACGACCTGCCTTTCTAATATATAAGGAGCAGGCTGCTATAGGCAGTACACAAAAGCCGCTTCCCAGGCTGGGAAGCGGCTTTTTGTGTAACGTGGCGAGAATTTTGTAGCCGCCAGGGGCCGCCGCTCCGCCGTGCTGGGTGGCCGGACAAGTCGGGTTACCTCTCCCCTACTTTTTTCGTATTTCCTTCCGGCGCTACCTGCTCCTTTGTCAAACTGTTTTGGCTAGGCAGGCTACGGCCGGGCCGCCTGCTAATTTGCTCTATGATTTCTTCTCTCCCACTTTCCGGAAAAACGGCCCTTGTCACGGGAGCTACCAGCGGTATTGGGTTGGTAACTGCTCGTGAGCTGGCCCGGCAGGGAGCCCGCGTGGTGCTGGTAGGCCGTGACCCCGACAAAGCGGCCCGCGCGCTGGCCGCGGTACAGCTCGCCGTGGGCCCCGAGGCGCCGGTAGCCGTGAAGTGCTACGACCTCTCGTTGCTGCGGAACGTGCGCGCCCTGGCCCGGGAGCTGGAGAACGAGCTTAGCCAGCTGGATATTCTCATCAACAACGCCGGCATCATGCCGGGGCGGTTTGCTCTCACCGAAGAGGGCCATGAGCTGAGCTGGGCTACCAACCACCTGGCCCCCTACGCCCTGACCAACCTGCTCCTGCCTTTGCTTGATGCGGCCGGGCAGGCGCGGGTAGTCACGGTGGCATCGGTGGCGCACTGGGTGGGCGAGATTGAGCCCGACCGGAACGTGCGCAACTCCCCTGACAAGTACAGCTGGCTCACCGCCTACGCCGATTCCAAGCTGGCCAACATTCTGTTTACCAATGAACTGGCCCACCGCCTCGACCTGACGGGCATCACGGCCAACTGCCTGCACCCCGGCCTGGTGGACACTGGCCTGATGCGGCCCGGCACTTCTCCCGTTATGAAAGCCCTGTGGTGGGCAGCCCGGCCCCTAATGATTTCGCCCGAACGGGGGGCCCTAACCACTCTGTACCTGGCTACCTCGCCGGAAGTGGCGCGGGTCAGCGGCCGGTACTTTGCCGGCGCCCGCCCCGCCCGGACTTCGGAGCGCGCCCAGAGCCGCACGGAGGCCAGCCGCCTCTGGCGCATATCCGCCGAGGAAACCGGCATTGAGTAAGAATTCGGCAGCCCGCCGGGTACCTTCTGCGGTGCTGCAGCGTTAAAGAAGTACCAATTTCCTACCCCCTACGTCGGGCTAAACCTTCTCAACATGACTGATTTGCAGGAACTGATTCGGCAGGGCGAAGGTGAGCGGCTGGAGTTCAAGAAGCGGACTACCCACCCGACCCGCATTGCCCGCACCCTGGCCTCATTGGCCAATACGCACGGCGGCCGGGTGCTGGTGGGCGTGGATGACGACGGCCGGATTGTGGGCGTGCGCGATGCGGAAGAAGAACTATTTCAGCTGCGCGAAGCCGCCCGGCACTACATCGACCCGCCCCTGGAGCTGCGGTTTCGGGAGGTGGAGCACGATGACCGGGTAGTGCTGGTAGTGACGGTGGCGGAAAGCGCCCACAAACCTCACCGCGCCCAGGTAGCCGAGGGCGACTGGCGCGCCTACGTGCGCGTGCGCGACGAAAGCGTGCAAACCAGTCAGCTCACCGAAAAAGTGCTGGAGCGCACCGACCCTACCCCTCAGTTTGAGCGCATTCCGCTGAACAGGGAAGAACTGGCCGTGCTGGACTACCTCCAGAAAAACCCGCGCATTACGCTGGCCCAGTACATGAAGCTGCTCAACATCGGGCAGCGCCGGGCTTACCGCACCCTCATCAAGCTTACCCTACACGGCTACATCAAGCACCACGACAAGCAGAAAGAGGTGTACTACACGCTCTGACCGGAAGCCGGCTCAAGCAAGTCCCACAGGTTGCCATACAAGTCCGCGAATACCAGCACTCGGCCGTAGGGTTCGGTTGCGGGTGGGCGCACAATGGATACGCCCGCCGCGAGCAGCTGCTGATAATCCCGCGCCAGGTTATCGGTGTAAAGAAACAGAGCTACGCGGCCTCCGGTCTGGTTGCCCACCCGCGTAGCTTGCTCAGGAGTACTGGCGCGGGCCAGCAGCAGCTCAGTGCCACCGGTTACGCCACGGGGCGCCACCCGGACCCAGCGTTTGCCGGAGCCCAGATCGGTGTCTTCTATCAGCCGGAAGTGCAGCTTTTGCGTGTAAAAAGCAATGGCCTCATCGTAGTCGGCTACTACCAGGGTAAGCAGCGCAATTCGCTGGTTTGCACGCATGTATATGGCATTTGTAGAAAGCAAAAACAGCCTGGGTAATTCTACCCAGGCTGCCTTCCATGCTACTCTTGTTTGCGGGCGCGAGCGGCTTTCTTTTCATCCTTCGCGGCCTTTTTTTCTTTGTCCGTCTTTGTTGACTCTTTCTTTTTCTCTTTGCGGGCGTCTTGTGCTTTTGCCATGGTGGTAGGGATGATGAGAGGAAGGATTCTGGTACTTTAACGCGCCCGTTCGGGCCGGTGTTGTACGCCGGTGAAAGTACGAATTACTTCAGCAGTGGCAGGTAGCGCTCTTGTAACAGGGTAAGGTGGTGGGCTTCGTGGCCGGCCGTCATGTAGGCCAGGGCGCGCACACTCACCGGAAACGTGCTGGCCGTGCCCAGCCGCTCGTAGGCCTCCGGCCGGAACGAGCCGAACAGGCTGAGGGTAGCGGCGCGCACCGCATCATACTCAGCCAGAATATCTTCCAGCGGCCGTTCATCGGCGTCGGAGGCGGGCACGTAGGCGTCCTGGTCGAAGCCGGGCAAAGGCTGCTGGTCGCCGCGGGCGATGCGCAGGGCCCGGTAGGCGAAGATGCGCTCCGTATCGAGCACATGCACTAGGCTTTCCTTGATACTCCACTTGCCGGGCGCATAGCGCAGGCGGGCTTGCTCGTCGGTGAGGCCGTGGAGCAGCTGCTTCAGGGTAGCGGGTTGCTCCCGCAGCTGCTGCAATGGGTCGTGGCCCGCCGGAATCAGGCGAACGTAGGTTTCGTAGAAGGGCGCGTACTCAGTGGCAGCGGGGCGGGTGGTGAGGTGGCTCATGCCGGCGAAGCTACAGGAAAGCAGTAGTTTTCCGAGCAGATAGTACAGATTGGCAGATGCTACCTGATTCTGGTGTTTTGCTACCCCCGCTCAGCTCGCAAAGCCTCTTCCCCTCCATTTTACCGGCACATGTCCACGGTTAAACGTCGCGTACTCACGGGTCTGACTTTATTACTCGGCTGGCTTATCATACACAGCGCGGTGGTTACGGTTGATGGCCTCACCGATGATGTGCAGCCGGTTGACTGTTTGATTGTGCTGGGCAACACGGTTAATCCGGATGGCAGCTTATCTGCTCGCCTGCAGGCCCGGCTGGATAAGGCCCTGGAACTGTACCGCCAGGGAGTCAGCCCGCTGATTCTGGTGAGCGGAGGCTTGGGCAAGGAGGGCCATTATGAAGGCACTGTGATGCAGCGCTACCTGGTGGCGCAGGGCGTACCCAACCAGGTTATTCTTATTGATAACGAAGGCAATACCACGCAAGCTACCGCCCGCAATTACGCCCGCCTAGCCCGGCAGCGGCACTTACGCTCGGCCCTGGTCGTGTCGCAGTTCTTTCATCTCAGCCGCACCAAGCTGCTCCTGCGGAAGCAAGGTGTGCCGGTAGTACACGCGGCGCACGCCACCTACTACGAGTGGCGCGATGCGTACGCCCTGCTCCGGGAATCTTTCGCCTATTACGCCTACCTGCTCGGCTGAGGCCGCTAGTGGGCAACACGGGGCCGGCAGCAAGCGTAGAGGAAGCACACTTCTTATCACCCCGTTCTTATGGCCTCTCTCGTAGAAAAAGGTATTTCAATTTCCAAAAACGCCCTGTTTAGTGTCTTCCTCAACCGTGCCGGCAAATTGCTGGGCCGCCCGTTTAAGGTAGTAATGGTACTGAACGAAGTGGCCAACAAGCTCGCCAGCAAGGAAAGCAAAGACAACAAGTTCAAGCAACTCTTCGACGTAGCCTACACCGTGGTCCGGCTGGTGCGCAACTACGTGAGCGGCAACTACCGCCAGATTGAAACCGGTACCATTGTGTCGGCGCTGGGCGTGCTGCTCTACACCCTTTCCCCGGTTGATTTAGTGCCCGACTTCATTCCGGTGGTAGGCTTCCTGGATGATTTGGCCCTGCTGAGCTGGTTTGTGGATAGCTTCCAGGGCGAAATCACCCGCTTCCGGGAGTGGGAGCAAACCCACGCCTCCGAAAAAACCGACGACATTCCGGCCGCTGCCGCCCAGCCCGCCTACGCCGCCTCGAACACCAATGCCGAAAACGCCCCGGCCGTGGCCGAAATGGGTCATTCGTAAGCACTACGGCAGGTACGCCCTACCCCTCTGGCCCTACCTCAACCCCAAGGTTGAGGTAGGGCTTTTTCGTGGAAAATTGCCGATAAAAGCTCTTGTCGGGCCCTGCAAGCAGCCGGTTCGCTATTTTTGCGTCATCCTTTTGCTGACCACCCAGCAGCATAACTTCTTTCCCTATGCGCGTACGCTCCCGGCTGGCTTTGCTGGCCCTTACCCTCCTTTCCTGCCTGCCCCAGGCCCGCGCCGATGAAGGCATGTGGCTGCCGCTGCTACTCAAGCAGCTCAACGAGGCCGACATGCAGAAAAAAGGCCTCAAGCTCACGGCCGAGCAGATTTACTCCATCAACCAGGGTAGCCTCAAGGACGCCGTGGTACAGTTCGGCGGGGGCTGCACCGGCGAAATCATCAGCGACCAGGGCCTGCTCCTGACCAACCACCACTGCGGCTACAGCCAGATTCAGAGCCACTCTTCCGTCGAGAAAGACTACCTCACGAAGGGCTACTGGGCCATGAACCGGGAGCAGGAGCTGCCCAACCCCGGCCTGACGGCTACCTTTATCGTGCGCATGGAAGACGTGACCAGCCAGGTGCTGGCGGGCGTGCCTACCAAAGGCATTGTGGAGGCTGAGCGCGAGAAACTGGTGCAGGTAAACAGCCAGCGCGTGGCCCAGGCCGCCGTGCAGGGCACTGGCTACCAGGCCTTCGTGCGGCCCATGTTCAATGGCAACGAATACTATCTGTTCGTGACGGAAGTGTTCCAGGACATCCGGCTGGTAGGCGCGCCGCCGAGCAGCATCGGCAAGTTTGGGGGCGACACCGACAACTGGGCCTGGCCCCGCCACACCGGCGACTTCAGCATCTTCCGCATCTACGCTGGCCCCGACAACAAACCCGCCCCCTACTCTCCCGATAACAAGCCCTTCAAGCCCCGCCACCACCTGCCCATTTCCCTGAGCGGCGTGCAGCCCGGCGACTTCACCCTGGTGTTCGGTTTCCCCGGTCGCACCAACGAGTACCTGACCTCCTGGGGCGTTGATGAAACCTATTCGCTGTCGAACCCGGCTAAAATCAAGGTGCGCGACGCCAAGCTGAAAGTGCTGGATGCCGACATGAAGGCCTCCGACAAGGTGCGCATTCAGTACGCGGCCAAGTACGCCAGCATTGCTAACTACTGGAAAAAGTGGATTGGCGAAACCCGGGGCCTGAAAAAGCTGGACGCCGTGCGCGTGAAGCAGCAGCAGGAAGCTCAGTTCCAGCAGTGGGCCGAAAGTGGTGACGAGGCCCGTCGCGCGGCCTTTGCCGGCCTCCTGCCCGAGCTGCGTCAACACTACGCCACCGTCCGCGACTACACCCTGGCCCGCGACTACGTGACGGAAGCTGCCCTGGGTGTGGAGCTGATGACCTACGCCAACAGCCTGCTGCCTTTGCTGGATATGGCTGATAAAAAAGTCCCGCTGGAAGAGCTGGCCGCCGCCGCCGAAAAAACCCGGAAAGGCTCCGTGGGCTTCTTCCGCAACTACAGCGCCCCCACCGACCAGAAGGTGGCTGCCGCCCTCCTACCCCTCTACGCCAACGGAACCCCGGCCGCCCTGCTGCCCGCCTACGTCAAGAACCTGCAGAAGCAGTACGCTACCACCGGCTGGTCGGCCTACGCGGCCCAGCTCTACAGCAAGTCGCGCCTGACCACGCAGGAATCGGCTTACGCGGTGCTCGATGAGGTAGCAAAAGGCAACGTGACCAACCTGCGCAACGACCCCGCCGTGCAACTGGCCCAGGCCATCGTGACCACCTACCGCCAGCAAGTACTACCCACCTACACGGCCGCTACCGACAACATTGCCCTGCTTCAGCGCACGTACGTGGCCGGCCTGCGCCTGCAGCAGCCGGAGCGCAAGTTCTACCCCGATGCCAACTCCACCCTGCGCGTGGCTTATGGCCAGGTAGCCGGCTACCAGCCCGCCGACGGCACCCAGTACGACTTCTACACCACCCTCGACGGCATTATGGAGAAGGCTGACCCCACCAACCCCGAGTTTGAAGTGCCCGCCCGCCTCGCCGAGCTGTACAAAAACAAGGGTTTCGGCCCCTACGCCTACAAAGGCACCGTACCCGTTGCCTTTATTGCCACCAACCACACCACCGGCGGCAACTCCGGCTCACCCGTCATCAACGGCCGCGGGGAGCTGATCGGCACCAACTTCGACCGGAACTGGGAAGGCACCATGTCCGACATCATGTTCAACCCCGACCGGGTGCGCAACATCACCCTCGACGTGCGCTACATGCTCTTCGTAGTCGATAAATTCGCCGGTGCCGGTCACCTCGTCCGGGAAATGACCCTGGTCGGCGGCCCGGGCAGCGAGGCCGCTACCCCCGAGAACGGCAAGAAACTGGAGAAGATTAAAGTGAAGCGCAAGCCCGCCAAGGAGAAGGCCTAGCATCTTTTTCTTAGCACATACAAACGACGCCCGCCGGAATTCATACCTTCCGGCGGGCGTCGCATTTAACGCCATTTGCACTTTATTCTTCTATGAAATATCCTCTTTTAGCTGCAACGCTACTGAGCATCTGCGTGGGTCAGCAGGCCGGCGCACAAACAACTAAGCAACAGGCACTAGGACAAGAAATCATGCGCGAGGGCTTGGCCTTGTACGAGTCGGAACGAGCCTCGTGGGTAGCAACGGACTTGCTGCTGGCTAGCAAGCCGGACATGAGTACGCTTGGAGGCTACTTCTCCTACGCCGATGGTGACTCACTCCGAACCGTTTTCGTGAGAAGAAATGCTACTCCTGGCCCTCTCACAGTTGCATATAGTTTCAGCTTTCCTCGTGTAGCAATTGAACCAGCTAAGGCCCGGCAGCAAGGACTTCGAAAAGCCTCGGCTCGGGAGCAAAAGCTATACGCACTGCGCGAAGCTGTTGAAGAGGAGCTTGAATCAGGGCGGGTTGCGCGAGCAGCCTATCAGTTCCCCGAAAACACTCGTCCTAATATCATCTTATCAGACCAGGGGCTTACCCCGCGGGCGTACGTGCTGGTAGGCCCTCAGGAAGGAGGCGTTCTTCCTATCGGCAATGATTTTCTGATGCAGTTTACAGCGGTGGGGAAACTGCAGAAAGTAGAGCGCCTGCACAATAGCTACTTAGGTATGCGCTTGCCCGAAGGCTCTCAAACCGTTCGTGCGGGTATGCACAGTCACCTGCCGGCTCACCCATACATTACGCCCACAGATATTTGTTCTCTGCTGCTCTACAAAGATTCTTTTCCCGCTCCCCAGCACATTGTTATGGGTCGGGAGTACGTTTCGGTCTTGGATATTGAGAAGCAACAGTTGACCTTTTTGACCCATAAGGAGTTCGATAAAATCTATCGAAGCGGAAAATAAGTTTGTCCGTCTGCGCGAAGGGTCACCGTAGTTTTAGCGCATCGCTCGTTCCTTCTGATCCCATTTCTTATTTTGTTCTCTGTGCGCCTGCTTTGCCTTACCGGCCTTTTACTAAGTAGCCTAGTCACTACTGCACAGCCTACCTCACCTACGCCTACCCCCGCCCTCCTGCTTCGGCCCGCCGCCGTGTTCGACGGGGAAACCCTGCACGTGGGCTGGGCCGTGCTGACGGAAGGCGACAAAATCAAAGCCGTGGGGCCCGCTGCCCAGATTCCGGCTCCGGCTGGTGCCCGCACCGTGGAGCTGCCGGGCCTGACCTTGCTGCCGGGCCTCATCGAGGGCCACTCCCACCTACTGCTCCACCCCTATAATGAAACCAGCTGGAACGACCAGGTGCTGCAGGAATCGGAGGCGCTGCGGGTGGCCCGGGCCACGGCTCACGCCCGCCGGACGCTGGAAGCGGGCTTCACGACCGTGCGCGACCTGGGCAGCGAGGGCGCCGGCTACGCCGATGTGGGCCTTAAGCAAGCCATTGACCGGGGCCTGATTCCGGGGCCGCGCATGGTGGTGGCAACCCGGGCCCTGGTAGCTACCGGCTCTTACGGCCCCAAGCTGCTTTCGGGCTTCGAGGTGCCCCAGGGTGCCCAGGAGGCCGATGGTGTGGACGGCATCATCCGGGCCGTGCGCGAGCAGATCGGTAAAGGCGCCGACGTGATTAAGGTGTACGCCGACTACCGCTGGGGTCCCAACGAGCCCAGCCGACCCACTTTCACCCAGGACGAGCTAAACCTGCTAGTGCAAACCGCCCGCAGCGCCGGCCGCCCGGTAGTGGCCCACGCCAGCACGCCCGAAGGCATGCGCCGCGCTACCCTGGCCGGGGTGCAAACCATTGAGCACGGCGACGCGGGCACGCCCGAAATCTTCAAGCTCATGAAGCAGCGGAGGGTAGCCCTCTGCCCCACCGTGGCCGCCGGCGACGCTACCTCCCAGTACCGGGGCTGGCGCAAAGGCCAGGACCCTGAACCCGAGCGCATTCAGCAGAAAAAGCAGACGGTAAAAGCCGCCCTGCAAAGCGGCGTAGAGTTGGCCATTGGCGGCGATGTCGGCGTTTTCGCCCACGGCGACAACCTGCGCGAAGCCGAGCTGCTGGTGCAGGAGTATGGCTTCACGTCTCTGCAAACCCTGCGCGGCCTCACCGCCGGCAACGCCCGCATCTTCCAGCTACCCGACCGGGGTAGCATCCGGCCCGGCCTGCTCGCCGACCTGATAGCCGTAGCCGGCGACCCGACTAAAGACATCAAGGCCTTGCGGCAGATACGGTTGGTGGTGAAAGGCGGGGTAGTAGCGAAGGAGTAAAAACGGGTCATTCCGAGCGGGAGCAAGGAATCTGGATTGACCTCTTGCGTGGACCCAGATTCCTTGCTCCCGCTCGGAATGACATTTATCGAGTGCCTGCTCACGGCCGTTCAATACCCAGCTCCCGGAGCTGCGCGGCGTATTTATCATAAATCACCCGCAGGTCCTGGCCGTGCTTGTCGGCATCGACGCCGATGCTAACGTTGCTGGTGTGGAAGCGGTGCAGGTGGCTGATGTGGGGGCAGATAACGGGCTGGTGGCCGGCCAGTAGAAACCGCACGTACAGGTCCAGGTCTTCGGCCATTTCAATCTGCTCATCGTAGCCCCCTACCTCTTCAAAAAGCTCGCGGCTGTAGCAGACGTTACCCTGAATAAAGTGCTCGGCCCGGAAAATGGCCCGCAGCATGTCCGTGGGCGAGTCGAACTGCCAGGCGTAGTAATCTTCCCCCGGCAGGTAGCGCCGGTCCTGGTCCACGCGCAGAAAATCGGCCACCAGCCACGGCCGGCCGGGGTGCTGCTCAATCTGCTGGGCGTAGTGCAGCAGGGTGCGCTGCAACAGCAGATCATCGTCGTCGAGGGGCACAATCCAGCCGTCGGCGGGGGCATCCTGCCGGATCAGCAGGTTGCGGGCGGGACCGGGCAGCAGCTTGGTGGCCTGGTGGCGCACCCGCAGCGGTACGCCCTCCTGGGCACTGGCTTCGCGCAACCAATCGGCCGTATCGTCAGTGGAGGCGTTTTCGCAAATGAGGTGGTCAAAGGAGAAATCCAGCGGGGCCGATACGGTGGCCCGTACGCTGGCTACCGCCTCGGGCAGAAAGTCACGGCGGTTGTGGGTCGGGGTGATGACAGAGAAATGCATGGTTCCTATTCCGGCTGGCGACGAAAAAAGTTACAGGCCCCCGTGGTAGTCAACCTTCGTCCCGCAAGTGGCGTTATGGCCGTGTCCGCTGCTTGTTCCATGGCTAAATTCGTTGTTACGCTGCGCCTGCCCGATTTTTTCGATGAGGATTTTATTGCCCTCATTCCGCGTCACCGTGCCTTCATCACCAGTCTGATCGAAGAGAACATTGTGGAATCGTACGCCATCAGCGCCGACCGCACCCGCGGTTGGGTAACCATCAACGGGCTGAATGCGGCTACCGTGAAGGCCGTAGTGGAACAATTTCCGCTGTACCGGTTTTTCCGCGAAGTTGAAATCGACGAGCTGTTTGTGTTCGACAGCACCGCCAGCCGCTTCCCGCGCATCAGTCTTAATTGAGGGGCTGGGGTAGGCTGTAAGCTGGTTTACTGCTTCGGCCCGGTTTCTGCTACCTTGCCCACGCGCTTTTACCCGGTAATTCTCTTACTTTCTGCATGATTCGTTATTTCCGACTTCTTACGGTTGCCGTGCTGGCCCTGGGGGGCATGGCCGCCGTACCAGCCGACCCCAAGCCTACTACCGAACAGCTTATTGCCCGCCTGACGGCATCCATCGAAAACCTGAAAACCCTGCGCTGCAATGTGCGGGCCCAGGAGCGCATTGCGGGCAGCTACCAGCAGGCCCGCACCAGCATGAAAATGGCCTTTAAGCCTTATAAAGTATATCTGCGCAACCAGAAAGGCATTGAGGTGCTGTACGTTACGGGCCAGAACGACGGCGACGCCTGGGTGTACCCCAACAGTTTCCCCTACGTCACGGTCAGCCTCGATCCGCTAGGCAGCCTAATGCGCAAAACCCAGCACCACAGCGTGCTGGACGCCGGCTACGGCACCATTGCCGAGCTGCTGCGCGGCTCCGGGCAGCGCCTGGACCGCAGCTTCGAGAAAAGCTTCCGCTACGCCGGCGACACCACCGTGCAGGGCCGCCCCGCCCACATCCTGCGCGCCGACTACCCCCAGTTCCGCTACGTACCCTACAAGACCACCAAAGCGGAAACGGTAAGCGCCATTGCCGACCGGTTTGGCTGCGGCGAGTACCGCATTCTGGAACGCAACGACCTTACGCCGGGCGCCACGGTACCGGCCGGCCGCACGCTGCAGGTGCCCAACGCCTACGGCCGCCGCGTCATCATCGCCGTGGATCAGAAGATGACCCTACCCCTCGTCATTCAGGTAAACGACGACAAAGGCCTGTTTGAAAAATTCGAGTTCAGCGACATTGTTGCTAACCAACCCATTCCGGCTCAGGAGTTCACCAAGGATTTCAAGGGCTACAAACTCTGACCGCGGATTAAGCGGATTGATGGATTGCGCGGATTTTGGTGATGATTCTGAGAGAGTAGCCACTAAGCGGGGCTTGCCGAATGGCAAGCCCCGCTTAGTAAGTCAAGCATGAATTGATATGGGGCCCGTGACCGGAATCCGCGCAATCTATCAATCCGCTTAATCCGCAATTCAGCGGCGCATGGTTTTTTCGATGTGGTCCCACATATCGGGGGTCAGCAGTTCCAGCTTGTTGAACTCGCCCGCGCCGTTCAGCCACTCCCCGCCATCAAGGGTTACTACCTCGCCGTTCATGTAGGCCGAGAAGTCCGACACCAGGTAGGCAGCCAGGTTGGCCAGCTCCTGGTGGTTGCCTACGCGCTTGAGCGGCACGGAAGCTGCCGGATCGAGCTTCGAAGCCAGCGGCTCGGGGAATAGGCGGCTCCAGGCGCCTTCCGTTGGGAAGGGTCCCGGGGCAATAGCGTTGGAGCGGATGCCGTACTTGGCCCACTCCACGGCCAGGGAACGGGTCAGGGCCAGTACGCCGGCCTTGGCCGTGGCAGATGGCACCACAAAAGCCGAGCCGACGGAGGCGTAGGTGGTTACAATATTGAGGATGGTACCGGGTTTTTTTTCCGCAATCCAGCGCTTGCCGAAAGCCAGGGTGCAGTTGTAGGAACCCTTTAACACAATGTCCACAATTACATCAAAAGCCTTGTGGCTCAGGCGTTCGGTAGGGCTGATGAAGTTCCCGGCCGCATTGTTGAGCAGCACATCTACCCCGCCAAACGTGTCAATGGTTTTCTGAAGCAGGGCCTCCACCTCGTCGTACTTGCGCACGTCGCACTGCACGGCCAGTACGCCCGGGTTGCCGGTTTGCTGGCGCAGCTCCTCGGCGGTTTTCTCCAGCACCTCCAGCTTGCGGGAGCTGATAACCACATTGGCGCCCAGCTGCAGGAAATAGGTAGTCATGGCGCGGCCGAGGCCGGTGCCGCCGCCCGTTACCACAATGGTTTTGCCCTGCAGGGCATTATCACGGAGCATGGGCTGGGCGTAGGGGTGAGTTGAGGACATAGAAATGAGAAAGTTGAAGTGGGAAAATTCTGTTCAGTGCTTCTGCCTACGGCCGGGGCTGGCCTAAGCCGGTTAGGCGGGTAACGGTGCCCTCGGCCACTATCCGGCTACCCTCGCAGTAATGAAAGCTGGTTCCCGGCCAAAGCTTCGGCCGGTGAAAGGACCGGGCGGCAGCAAGCAAGATAGCAACCCGCGCGTGCAGCCACTTATCCACGGGCAGCGGTAGCTCCTGCAGCGAGTTGCCGGTTTCGGGGTCATAGAAATCCGGGTGGAGCCACATGTAGCTGATCAGGGGGCGGTCCTGGGCGTAGCCAAAATCCCAGCGGATGCCATTGCAGGGGAGCAGCTGTCGGCCGCCTTCGTCGGGCCGTAGCAGCCGCACGCGGGCCTCGAAGTCGTCGGGGTGGTCAGGATACAGGCGGTACGGGGAAGTCATAGGTAGTATGCTTGCATACTTGTTGGGCCACAAGGTAACAGTTTGTCCATTCGCAGGAAGTCACCTTGCCCGGGAAAGATTTTTTGCCACCTTTACCCCCACATGACCGACGCTCCATCTCTCGTCTCTCGCCCAACAGTGGCCGTATTGGGTTGCGGCTGGCTTGGGCTGCCGCTGGCCCGCACGCTGGTTGAGGCCGGCTACCGTGTGCACGGCTCTACCACCACCCCCGGCCAGCTGCTGACCTTGCGCGACGCTGGCATCCGGCCGTTTCTGCTCAGCCTCTCCCCCAGCCTTTCGGTGATTGATGCCGATACGCTGCAGGCTCTGCTGCACGGGGCTGAGGTGCTGGTGCTGAACGTGCCACCGAGCCGTGCGGCCGGCAGCCCCGAGGCCTACCCCGCCTTGCTCCAGCCGGTAGCCGAGGCTGCTACCCTGGCCGGGGTCCGGCATGTGCTGCTGGTCAGCTCCACCGGCGTGTACGCCGATGAGCCCCGCATCATGCGCGAATCCGATGCGCAGGCAGCCATTACCGCCGAGGTTCCACTGTTGCAGGCCGAAGCTTTGTTTCAGTCGGAGCAGCACACGGTGGTGCGGCTGGCCGGACTGATTGGGCCGGGCCGCTCCCCGGGCCGCTTCCTGGCGGGCCGGGCCGGGGTGCCGCACGGCGAGGCCCCGGTGAATCTTATTCATTTGCAGGACTGCATCAACTTGCTATCCAGCATTATCGAGCAAGAGCTGTGGGGCTACACCTTCAATGCCAGCGCCGCCACCCACCCCACCCGACGCACCTTCTACACGGCCGCCGCTACCCGCCTCGGGCTGCAGCCGCCTACATTCCTCGAAGAAACAACGGGTGGCAAGCAAATAGATTCCTCCCTGATCCGGGAGCTGACGGGCTACCAGTTCCGGCACGAGGATGTGGTAGCGGCCCTGGAGTATTGCTAAGCGGGCGGCTTCTCTGCCACCCGTACAAGCCGTACCTTTGCCTTCGTGAACGAAGCGAAGAATACAGTGGCCGTGCTGGGGGGCGGAGCAGCCGGCTTTTTCGGGGCCATTGCCTGCGCCGAAGCTAACCCCGCCCTGCGGGTGGTGCTGATTGAGAAAACCTCGAAGCTGCTGAGTAAAGTCCGGATTTCGGGAGGCGGGCGCTGCAACGTGACCCACGCCGCCGAAACCGCCGCCCAGTTGGTGCACCACTACCCCCGCGGGGCCAAGCAACTTAAGGAGCCCTTCAAGCAGTTCGGCGCCCCGGACACGGTGCGGTGGTTTGAGCGCCGCGGCGTACGCCTGAAAACGGAGCCCGACGGCCGCATGTTTCCCACCACCGATTCGTCGGAAACCATTGCCCGCTGCCTGCTGGATGCCGCCCATGCGGCCGGCATCGAAATTCTGCAGCAAACTACTGCCGAGCATATTGAGCCCCTTCCTACGGGGGGCTTTCGGCTGACGCTCACCGGCGCGCATGCCCAGGCCTTGTGCGTAGCCCGCCTGCTGGTGGCCACGGGAGGCGCGCCCAAATTGGAGCAGTACAAGTGGCTGCAGCAACTCGGTCACAGCATTCAGGAGCCGGTACCCAGCCTGTTCACCTTCAACGTGCCCGACTCGCCCTTGCGTGAGCTGCCGGGCGTGAGCGTGCCCCGGGCCCGGGTGCGGGTAAGCGGCGAAAAGCTGGAATACGAAGGGCCTGTGCTGGTGACGCACTGGGGCCTGAGCGGACCGGCCGTGCTCAAGCTTTCGGCCTGGGGGGCCCGCCGCCTCCACGAGCTGCAGTACCAGAGCACAGCCCTCATCAACTGGATTCCCGATTACACCGAGGACACGCTGCGCCAGCATCTGCTGGAATACCGGGAGCTGCACGGCAAAAAAGTGGTGGTCAGTAACCCACTGTTTGGCCTACCCCAGCGCCTCTGGCGCACCCTCGCCGAGCAAGCTGGCATTGGAGCGGAAACGCGCTGGAATGAGCTGCCGGCCAAGCTCCAGAACCGCCTCATTGAAGGCTTGCTCCGTACGGCCCTACCCGTGCGCGGCAAAACAACCTACAAGGATGAGTTTGTGACCTGCGGCGGCATCAGCTTAAGCGAAATCAACATGCAAACCATGGAGAGCCGCCGGGTACCCGGCCTGCACTTTGCCGGCGAAGTGCTTGATGTAGATGGGATTACCGGCGGCTTCAACTTCCAGGCGGCCTGGACAACCGGGTACCTGGCGGGCCGGGCTATGGCTGGGCAGTTGGTGTAAACCGCAGCCTGGCGCCCCAGTTCCGGGAAGCAGCCAGCGGCCCTTAGAGCGCCCACCAGTTGTTCGCCACTACCCACTAAGTCATTATGACGGCTGGGTTAGCAGAGGTTCCGCCCGCTAGTAGAATGACAAGCTTAGCACGGAGAGTGACGTGTTCAGTGAATCCCGTGGCCAGATGGGCCGCTGAGTAGATTGGATTTTACAAAACCGGCTATATACCGTTTCTTTTATTTGCCTTTGCCTTCATTCCCTGAATGACCAGGGCAAACATTCCATATCTGGTAAGTATAGCTCCTGCCGGGCACACTCTATCTCTATCCGCAGCGGGGCCCACCTGTAGTTTCGCCCTTGATCCATTTAGTACTTCTTGCAACTTGATTTGGGTTTTGTCAGTAAAGAAAGGCACAACTACCTTTCCTTAACACCCAAATCTACTCTCCTCATGGAAGCCAACGAAACCCAGGCCCTGCTCAAAGAAATTGTTCAAACGCTGAAAGACGGTGAAAAAGGCTACTCCGAAGCCCTCACCGACGTAGAAGATCAGGACCTGAAGGAAGTGTTCAAGAAGTACGCCGTGCAGCGCGACGGTTACCTTACGGAAATTGAAGACCAACTGCATCAGCTCAATATTAAGGTGGAAGAGGAAAGCTCGCTAACGGGCACCCTGCACCGGGTTTTCATCAACCTGAAGGCGGCCATTACCAGCAAAAGCCGGGAGAGCATTCTCAACGAATGCGAACGGGGCGAAGACTACGCCGTGAAAGCCTACCAGACGGCGCTTAAGGCAGAAGGGCTGCCCGGTCAGCTGAAGTCTATTCTTGAGAAGCAATACCAAGGCATTCAGCAAGGCCACGACGAAATCAAAGCCCTGCGCAACGCTTCTAAATAAGCTCAAAGATTTTGCGGGTTGAGGGGCAGTTTTCAACCCGCGGCCAGGCTGCATTTTAACCCAGCCTCAAACAGAAACGGCCACGTGATACCACGTGGCTGTTTCTGTTTGAGGCTGGGTTGAGTGGAAGCTAATTGCCTGAAATCTGACCAGTTAGCTTTCACTCACCAGAATCTAGGGCTTACTCGTCGAAGCCGCCGTTGTCGCGCTTGCCTTTGTAGCCGCCACCGTAGCTGCCGCCACCGCGGTTACCACCGTAGCTGCCACCTTCCCGACGGTCGCCCCCGTAGGAGCCGCCGCGGTTGCCGCCGTAAGAGCCACCGCCCCGGTTGCCACCGTAGCCACCTTCGCGCCGGTCGCCGCCGCCGAAGCCGCCCCGGTTACCGCCATAGGAGCCGCCACGGTTGCCGCCAAAGCCGCCTTCCCGCCGGTCGCCACCGAAGCCACCCGGACCCCGACGAGGACGGTCGCCGCCGAAGCCGCCGCGGTTGCCGCCTTCCTGTTGAGCGTCGCCCTCTTGGCGGGGGGTAGCAATATTGAAGGCTACCGGCCGGCCCTGAATGGTGCTGCGGCCCAACTGGCTCACTACCTCCTCCACAAACTCGTTCGGCACTTCCACGAAGCTAAACTTGTCATACAGAGCAATGTCGCCTACTTTACCGGCGGTGAGGCTGGTGTTCTCGGCAATCAGGTCCACGATGTCGCGGGGGTGCAGCCGGTCCTTTTTGCCCATGGTCACGAACAGGCGCGTGAAGCCGGGGCGGGCCGCTCCCTGGGTGCGGCTGGCGTCGAGGCTTTCCTGGGCGCGCTTGTCTTCCTTCATCGTCATTTTCAGCAGGGCGGCTGCTACGTCCAGGGACGTGATGCCATCCTCCTGGTCCTGATCGATGAGGCGCTGCACGCGGGCAATGTACTTGTCGAGGTTGCCCTTCTCAATTACTTCCTTGATGGAGCCCAGCATGAGCGTGGTTTTCACCTCCGACACATCTTCGAAGGACGGTACGCGCTCCTGTTTGATGGTGGCCTTGGTGAAGCGCATGATGTCGCGCAGCTTGTAGATGTCGCGGCCACTCACGAAGGTGAAGGCTTTGCCCTGCTTGCCGGCGCGGCCGGTACGGCCAATGCGGTGTACGTAGTATTCCTCGTCGGCGGGCAGGTCGTAGTTTACTACTACCTCCACGTTGTCCACGTCGATGCCGCGGGCGGCTACGTCGGTGGCTACGAGAATTTCCAGGGTGCCTTTGCGGAATTTATCGAGCGTGTTCTGGCGCTGCTGCTGGCCCATGTCGCCGTGCAGGCCTTCGGCAAAGTAGCCTTTGGCTTGCAGGTCACCCACAATCTCGTCCACCATGCGCTTCGTGTTGGCGAAGACGATGCCCGACTTGATGTTGTACATGTCGATGAGGCGGGTCAGCACGTCTTTTTTCTGGGGGCCGCGCACCTCAAAGTAGGCCTGCTCGATGTTGGTAACCGTCATTTCCTGATGGTTTACCTTCACGATCTGAGGCTCGGTCTGGTAGCGCTTGGTCAGCTCCATGATGGGCTTGCTCATGGTAGCGGAGAAGAACACCGTCTGGCGCTCTTCGGGCATCTGCTTGAGCACCGTTTCGATGTCGTCGCGGAAGCCCATGTCCAGCATTTCATCGGCCTCATCCAGGATGATCATCTTGCAGGCGTCCAGCTTCAGGGTGCCGCGCTCGATGTGGTCCATAACGCGGCCGGGCGTACCAATTACAATCTGCACGCCGCGCTCCAGGGCGCGGAACTGCCGGTCGTAAGAAGAGCCGCCGTAAATCGGCACTACCGAGAGGCCGCGCTTGTACTTGCCCAGCTTCTGAATTTCGCCGGAAACCTGCACGGCCAGCTCGCGGGTAGGGCACAGCACCAGGGCCTGCACCTCCCGCGAGTCGGTATCAATCAGCTCAATGGCGGGGATGGAGAAGGCGGCGGTTTTACCGGTGCCCGTTTGGGCCTGTCCGATTACGTCGCGGCCGGAGAGCAGCACGGGAATGGCGCCGGCCTGAATGGGCGAGGCTTCCTCGTAGCCCACTTCCGAGATGGCGCGCTGCATTTCTTCAGAGAGGGTCAGCTCACTGAATTTCATTTTTTCCTTTTCGTTTTCCATGTCTGTGTTGATGGAGTGGAGACTGTAGCTCTGAAAACAGCGGATTCAGCGACGCTCTTCTCCCACTCAACACAACGACAAGTGACGGAAGCAACGGACGGAAGATAAAGCCGGCCCAACAGGTTTCTTACAGGCAGCTCTTAAGCTGCGCGGAACGTGGCCGTTCTCAAATGCGGGTGCAAAGCTACGCAGAAATAATGAAAAAGGCCAGCCATGGCATAAGATCATCCGGGGCGCAGTACACCAAAGCCTGGGCAACTACCCCCGGTCGGCGGCCGGGCAGCTTGCCATTTCCTACCCCCTGCCCCGGCCCCAACTCCTGGCAGGGCATAAAAAAAGCAGGCTCTTCAGGAGCCTGCTTTTCTAAAGATATCCGGGGAAGGATGCTGGACTAAGCCAGTTTCACTTTCACGGCGTTCGGGCCTTTGCGGCCTTGAGCAATTTCAAATTCCACTTTGTCTTTGTCGCGGATTTCGTCGATGCACTCGGTTACGTGCACGAATACGTCTTCGCCGGTTTCGTCAACTTTGATGAAGCCGAAACCTTTGGTTTCGTTGAAGAATTTTACAGTTCCTGTCTGCATGGTACTGGTGATGATGGATGTTTTGTTAGGAAAGCGCACTCAACTCTGCTTTCCCTCCCTTACGGAAGTACTCAACAGGACGGTGAAACCGCGTTTTCTTATTCTGCTCAAATATACACGGATATTTTAGATGTGGAATACCTTATGCACGAAGAAATACTACGCGCACAGGCAAGCGCATCTTCCCCGTTCAGCAGCCAAGTATCTTTTTATCAACTTACTACAACCTGACCAGCTCACGCATTTCGGCTTTTATTTTGTCGGAAGCCCGCCTGTATTGGCGTTCGTGTTCGGGCGCGCCTGGTACATTTGTGCTCCATGGAAACACCTTCTGCCGCCGCCTTTCGCTTTTCCCGCCTCCTCACGGTTCAGCCCCAGGACATCGACGAGCTAAACCACGTGAACAACGTGCAGTACGTGCGCTGGGTGCAAGATACGGCCGGGGCCCACTGGCTGACGGCCTACCCCCCCGGCGAGCGGGAACAGTATATCTGGGTGGTGCGCGAGCACCGGGTGCAGTACCGCCACCCGGCCCTGCTGGGCGAGGAGCTGCGCTGTACTACCTGGATTGGGGAAGTGCGCGGGGCCCAGTGCCAGCGCTTTGTGCGCATCGAGCGGGCCCAAGATGGCAAGCTGCTCTGCGAGGCGGAAACTCAGTGGGTGCTGCTTGACCCTGCCACCAAACGGCCCGTGCGGATAGAAGCGGACGTGGTGGCGCGGCTGTGGGGGCCGGTGTAGATTGGGTTGGCTCTACGACTTCTTCCTACCTTAGATATGCACTTCATCTCTTATTTCACTTCCGGCTTTATGCGCGCACTTTCTACCCTACTAACAGCCGGCTGGCTGGCCGGCTGCAGCTACGCCAAATCAAATCAGCAGGTGCTGGTATCTGACGACTGTGGCATGAGCTGGAGCCAGATTCCGGCGGGAGACGCCGTGCCCAAGGGGGCTATGAATCCGTGCTATATGAAGGTGGTTATCCCCAATTTCCCGATGCAAGGCGACAGTAAGTTTGTAACCAATCTAAAGGACCGGGTTCGCGCCTCCGTGCACATCGACTACGATTATTCGATTACCAAGCCGCTGGCTTTCATCCGGCAAGCCAAATACCTGGGCAAAGCCAACGCCCAGGCAGACAGCAACGAGGCCCTCAGCCCGGCCGCGTTTGAAGGCGCGGAAAATATGGTGATTGACAAGCGAATCCGCGACGTAAGCAAAGCCTTATTCCTGACAGAAGATATTGTGGAGCTGGACCAGGCTGAAATTGAGAACAGCCTGCTGGTGCAGTCGAACAAGGCGCTGGAGCCACTGGGGGTACACCTGAATTTCATCACGCTCACCTTCGACCTGGACGAGCAAACCCGGCAGGCCATTGACGTTTCCACGGCCATGAAGATTTACGAGAGCCGTAACCTGGCCGAAGTTGGCAAGCAGGTTATGATTCAGCGGGCCGGTGCCAACAGAATAGTTGTCGAAAACCAGATTCCGGTGACTACTCCGGAGAAAGAAGATTAGTCTTTCGATGCGTGGAGGCGGGTATCTACTTGATTATCCGTCTTCTACCCCCTGTCAATACCCCAATGCCCGCCACCTTCCGCATTTACTCCTCTTCCGCCGGCTCCGGCAAAACCTATCAGCTCACCAAGGAATATCTGAAGCTGGCGCTGGGTACGGATGACGCCTCGTACTTCAAGCGGATTCTGGCCATTACGTTCACCAACGATGCGGCCGGCGAGATGAAGCAGCGCATCATCGGGGCCCTGCGCCGGTTTGCCCAACTGCCGGAAGGCCAAACCGACCCGCTGCTGACCGATATTGCCGAGGAACTAGCCGCCGAGGGGCAACTGGCCTACCTCCCTACCCCCCCGGAGCGGCAGCAAGTGCTGCGGGAGCGGGCAGCGCGCACCTTTAGGCTGGTACTTTACCACTACGCCGATTTCGCGGTCAGCACCATCGACTCCTTTGTGCAGCGCATCGTGACGGCCTTTACCCGGGAGCTGGGCCTGCCCGCCACCTTTGAGGTAGAGCTGGACAGCGCCACCGTGCTGCAGAGCGCCGTGGCCCTGCTGCTGGACCGCGTGAACCGCGACCCGAACGCCCGGCTGCTCTCCCGCACCATTTCCGATTTTGCCCTGAGCAAGGCCGAGGAAGGCCGCAGCTGGAACAACCTGCCCGAAGAGCTGGTGGAATTCGGGCAGTTCCTGCTCAGCGAGCCGGTGCACGAGGCCGTAGAGCAACTGCAGAAGCTGAGTATGCAGGACTACCGCCGCCTGCACGAGGCCCTGCGTCAGCGCAAAGCCGAGATTGAGGATGCCTTCCGCCAGGTAGCGCAGGTAGCCCAGGAGGCCGTGGACACGGCTGGCGTAACCGACTCGGACCTCTACCAGGGCCGCAGCGGCTTGCTGGGCTACCTCACCAAGTGGGAAGAACGTTTGCAGCCCGAAAAAGAGGCCAACTCCTACGTGCGGGCCACCGTGGAGCAGGACAAGTGGTACAGCGGCAAGGTGAAAACCGCCGCCGACAAGGCCCGCGTGGACGCCGTGAAGCCGGCCCTGCTCTCGGCCTACGAGCTGGTGGAAAAGCTCCGCGCGACGCTGCTGCCCGATTACCTGCTGGTGACGGGCATGCTACCCTACCTGTTTCAGGTAAGCCTGCTGAGCGAGCTGAGCAAATCGGTGGATCAGTTGAGCCGCGACCGGGGGGTAGTGCTGATTGCCGAGTTCAACCGCCGCATTGCCCAGATTGTGCTGCGCGAGCCGGTGCCGTTTCTGTATGAGCGCATGGGCGAAAAGTATCTGCATCTGCTGATTGATGAGTTTCAGGACACCTCCGTGCTGCAGTGGAACAACCTGCTGCCGCTGGTAGAAAATGCCGTGGCCGGCGGGCAGCTCAGCCTGGCCGTGGGCGACGCCAAACAAGCCATTTACCGCTGGCGGGGTGGCGAAATGGAGCAGATTCTGCGTCTGCACCAGAACCAGACCCAGCACCTGTATAACAAGGCCGCCGACGAAGAATTGCGCGACTTGCTGGCCCTGCGCTACCAAACCCTCGACCCGAGCCTGGAGGCGGCCAGCCTGAACACCAACTACCGCTCGGCCCCGGCCATCATCGGGTTCAATAACGCTTTTTTTACTCACGTCAGTGCCACCCATGAGGCCCTGCCCCTGGTGCAGGGCATTTATGATGCGGCCTTTGTGCAGCGGGGCCCGGAGTCGGCATCAGCTCAGGCCGGAGGCCACGTGGAGCTGCTGTTCACGGAGGACGAGGCCCCGGCCTGCCGCTACGATGCGGCCCTGGGCACCTACACGCCGGCGCTGCTGCCGGGCTACCTCACGGGCCAGACGCTGGATTATACCGAAAGCACCCTCTACCTCACGCTGCAGCTGGTGGAAAAAGCCCTGGCCGATGGCTTCCGCCTGCAGGACGTGGCCGTGCTCTGCCGCCGCCGCGACCAAAGCCGCCGGGTAGCCAAGTTTCTGAAAGAGCGGGGCTACGATATTATTTCGGCCGACTCTCTGTCATTAGAGTTTGCGGAGGTTGTGAACCTGCTGGTGGCCTTGTTTCGGGTGCTCAACCAGCCCGCCGACACGCTGGCCCGGGCCGAGGCTCTGCTGCTCGTTGACAGGGTAGTACGCCACCAGGCCCCTACCCCCGAGCGGGCCCGCAAGTGGTCGGCGCTGGCCAACCACGAGTCGGCGCGGCCGTTTTTTGATGAGCTGCGCGCCCTGGGCTACGACGTGCAGGAGCAGGAAACCGGCAACCTGGGCCTCTACGAGCTGACCGAGCGCCTGATTGGGCTGTTTGGGCTGCTGCGCCGGGAAGCGGAACAGGAGTATCTCTTCCGGTTTCTGGACTTGACCCTGGAGTATAGCCTGCGCTTTGGCAATAACCTCAACAACTTCCTGACTTACTGGGACCAGCGCAAAAGCAGCCTCAGCATCAACGCCCCCGCCGGCCGCGACGCCATTACCATCACGACGGTGCACAAAGCCAAGGGCCTCGACTACGGCGTGGTGATTGTACCCTTCGCCGACTGGTCGCTGAAACCGTACATGGGCACCTTGCTGTGGGGCCGCCTGGCCGATGCGGCCGCCAAGCCGCTGGCCCAGATGCCGGCCGTGGTGGTGCTACCACAAACCCAGGCCCTGCTGCACACGCCGCTGGCCGGCCAGTACACCGAGGAGGTTGAAAAAACGTTTCTGGAAGGCCTGAACATGTTGTATGTGGCCTTTACCCGACCCCGGCACCGCCTCTATGCCATTAGCCGCAAGCCCCGGCCGGTGAAAGCCGCGAAGGACGTCGACGCCCCTACCCCGCCCGAGCCGGCCAAAACCGTAGCCGAGCTGCTGCACCGCTACCTGCTGAGCACCGGCCACTGGCACGACGAGCAGATGGCCTACGTGCTGGCCGACGCCCAGGGCTTCGTGCCTGCATTCAAAACCCAGGAAGCTCCTACCGATAACTCCCTACCCCTTCATAATCTGACCAGTACGCCCTGGGAGGAACGCCTGCGCCTGAAGCAGCACGCCAACACGGTGTTCGACTTTAATGACCAGCAGGCCCAGCGCGAGTGGAACCGTAAGCTGCACTACGCCCTGCGCCGGGTGAAGCGCGCCTCGGAGATTGATCGGGTGGCGGCGCAACTGGTGGCCGAGGGCCTGGTGAGTACCCGCGAGCGGCCGGAGCTGCTGCGCCGCTTGCACGAGGTAACGAAGCACCCCCGAATGGCCCACTACTTTAGCGCCCAGGTAGAGGCCGAGGCCGAGCGGGAAATTCTGGTGGGCGGCACGCGCAAGCAGGACTACAAGCCCGACCGCATCGTGTTTGAAACCACCGGCCGCCTGGTTACGCTCATCGACTTTAAGGCGCCTCCGCCCGAACCGCACCACCGCCAGCCCCTGCAGCGTTACGCCCAACTGTTCCGGCAGCTCGGCTACGAGCAGGTGCGGTGCGTGCTGTACTATTTTGATACGCAGGAAGTCGTGGAGTTTTAGGCGGCACCCAGCGCCATTGGGCTTCCGGAAAACTTACCTTTGCCGCTCGCCCTACCCCTCGTTCTCATGGCAACACCCCGCAAGGCCGCGCTTGGCTTCATCTTCCTGACGCTGCTGCTGGATGTAATCGGCATTGGCATCATCGTACCCGTCATTCCGGCCCTGATCCGCAGCCTGACCGGCGGCACCATCAGCGACGCGGCCCGGATTGGCGGTTGGCTGGTGTTTGCCTTTGCCGTGATGCAGTTTCTGTTTTCGCCCGTACTGGGCAACCTCTCCGACCGGTATGGGCGGCGGCCGGTGCTGCTGCTTTCCCTGCTGGGTTTCGGCCTCGATTATCTGCTGGTAGCCTTTGCCCCCAGCATCGGGTGGCTGTTTGCGGGCCGCCTCATTGCGGGCGTGATGGGGGCCAGCTTCACCACGGCCTCCGCCTACATCGCCGACATCAGCACCCCGGAAACCCGGGCCCAAAACTTCGGTATGATCGGGGCGGCCTTTGGCCTGGGCTTCATCATCGGGCCGGCTTTGGGCGGGATATTGGGCAAATATGGGCACCAGGTGCCGTTTCTGGCGGCGGCGGGTATCACGCTGCTCAACGTGGTATACGGCTATTTTGTGCTGCCGGAATCGTTGCCGCAAGACAAGCGGCGGCCGTTTGAGTGGGCACGGGCCAACCCCATCGGCTCCCTGCAGATGCTGCGGCGCTACCCCGTTATTACCGGGCTGGTGGCCTCGCTGCTGCTGCTGTACGTGGCGGCCCACGCCACCCAGTCCACATGGTCGTACTACGTCATCGAGAAGTTTAAATGGAATGAAGATTGGGTAGGCTACTCCCTGGGAGCCCTGGGCCTGCTGGTGGCCATCGTGCAGGGTTTGCTGATCCGGCGCATCAACCCGAAGCTGGGCCCGAAACGCTCGGTTTTTCTGGGCATGCTGCTGTACGCGGTGGGCTTCGTGCTGTTCGCTTTTGCTTCTGAGGGCTGGATGATGTTTGCCTTCCTGGTACCCTACTGCCTGGGCGGTATTGCGGGCCCAGCCCTACAGGGCATCATCTCGGGGCAGGTGCCGGCCAACGAGCAAGGCGAGCTGCAGGGCGCCTTAACCAGCCTGATGAGCCTGACCTCCATCGTGGGCCCACCCCTGATGACCAACCTGTTTTCCTACTACACCGGCCCCAAAGCGCCTCTGTATTTTCCCGGGGCCCCGTTCATTCTGGGTGCGGTGCTTATTCTGGTGAGCTTGCTGCTGCTGGTTCGGTCCCTGGCCTCGTACGTGGCTCCCGCTCCGCAGGACGCTGCTGCTGCCGAGCCCGTGGTAAGTGCCGGGCATTAGAATATTTCCAGATGGTTACAGGCACACAAAAGGGCCCGTGCTGTAGTAGCACGGGCCCTTTTGCTTTATCAACAAACCAAAGCCTAGCGCTTGCCCAGCAGCTTCTTCAGGCCCTTCAGGGCTTCGGGCATGGCCAGGACCACGGAGGCTATAGAAACGACGGTGGCTACCTGGCAGTAGAAGCATAAGGCCTTGTTCTCCTGCCATTCCTCCCTACCCAGCTTTACGGTGGTAACCGTATCGAACAGGGTTTTCAGGCCCATGGCTACGGGCAGCAGGGGCTGCTGGGCGGCGCGGTTCATGCCGCCGGCCCCGGCCAGCGTGGCCGTGAGGCCATAGGTCATAATCATGGGCAGGGCATCGGGCGTATCCAGGCGTTTGTAGGCGTAGTCCGAGGCATCAACCTTGTCGGAGTCAAACACGTCCAGGGGTGGATCGGGCAGGTGCTTGATGATGCCGGTTTGGTAGAGGCTGACCATCTGGCCGGCCGCTACGCCCACCAGGGAGAGGCCGATAATCCAGCGGCGGCGTTTGAGGTCGGCGCTTTTGCCGTGGCGAAGCTCCAGGCTGAGTTGGGTAGGATCCATCAGAAAAGAATAGCAGGTGGTTGGTGCTACCGGGTTACGTGCGCTGGAGGGGGTAGGGTTAAGGAGGAGCTTGGCACCGGGTAGCTACCCGGCCGTTTTCACCCGCCGGTAGCGCAGCTGCTCCGGGTGGTTTTTCTCAGCATAGAACTCAAAGCGAGCGTCTTCCACCTCAATAAAGAACCGAATTTCCGAAGGGCGGGCCGGGGGTTGAAACCGAGTCATTTGCCTAAATTTTACTTCCTGCGTGGCCTCCGGGTTCTGCCCGGGCAGCAGGCGCAGCCCGCGCTCCGAGTCCAGCAGGTAGTAGGTATTAGTAGCGGGCACGTAGGCGCGGGGCACAGAATACCCGAGGTTGCTGGCAAAACCCTCGTACCGGAACTGCGCCAATTGCCTACCCTGCAGGTTCAGCACGAAGGCATTAGGCTGGGCACGCATGCCGGGTGGCACCTGCCACTCCATGCTTTCCGGGTTGCCGAGACTGTCGTTTGTCACGACGTACTCCCCGTATTGATAGATAGTGAGCAGGGTACTATCGGAGAGGAAACGGGCCAGCACGAGGTCGGCGTGCGGTTTTTGCAGGGGTAGCGGCGGGTGGCCCGCGCGCAGGAGCTTGCCGCAGGTGATAAAGGCGCCGCCGCGCGGGGCGGGCAGCGGGTCGCAGTCGGCGCTACCTTCCCCGAACTCGTTGCCAGCCGACATTTCCAGAACCTTCCCTTGCCGATTCAGCAGGTAGAAAATGTAGCTACCCACGTCGCTGCCCGGAATCCCGATTTCCTGCCAGAACGCCAATCCACCCAGCTCCGGATAATAGCCCAGAAACCGGGGCGGCGTCGGCTCGCTCACCACCACAATATCGGCCCCGGCCACTTGGTAGAAATCCGGCTTCTGGAATTCTTTGCGCAGCACGGGCTGGCCCGCCGGCGTGCTCAGCGCAATGCGGTAGTAGCCCGTGGGGCCCTCCACCAGCCGGTTGCGGGCGAAGTTGCTGTCAGCCGCCAGGGCCGGCCCCACAATGCCGCCGGTGGCAATGCGCAGCATGCGGGCCGAGTCGGCGGTAGCGCTCAGGCGCAGGCGGTACGGCTTCCCATCTATAAGGAAAGTAGTGTCGGTGGTGGCCCTGCCCGGCAGGGTTCGGCTTAGCCAATCGGTGGTGTTGGGAGCGGGCGGCGCCGGTGCGGCAACGGCTTCGGCTTCTACCGGGTTTGGCGTGTTGGGTGGGGTAGTAACTTGCTCGGTGGGTGTGGAGGGCTGGCAGGCGGTAGCAAGTGCCAAGCTCAAAAACAGAAAGCGCCACAAGAAGTGAGGCATAGATAGTTTACTAAACAACAAGAGAAGGTAAGAAGGCATCTTCGATACCCTCTACCCTAAACTGTATGACTACCCCATCAGCATCTTGACCATCAAAGAGGCCGTGCTCAGCGTAATTTGCTGATAAGTAAAAGCCCCCGACTTCTTCCAGTTTATTCCATCTCAGGGTGGCAAATTCCAGATACACCAACCACGAGGTTCCAGTCGATGGCTGCCTGATAGTAGGCTCAAATAGCTGAAGGAATATACCATCAGGCCACTCCCGACACAACGTACCTACTAGCTGCCCGTGCAAGCCAGAAATTTCAGGGGTTGTAAGCAGCCGGCTGACTCCAGGCGAGTAAGCTCCCAAAGTATCATAACACCAATCCGAAAAATCTACCCCTACTTCCTCTTCTAAATCTAAATCTAAATCCACAATACTCAACTTAAACTGCTCATTATTAAATAAATTCTGCGGAGGCGAATTTATTACTGAAGATGAGGCAGTTGCTTCCGGCAAGCCCATTACTTTTTTCAACTTCTCTAGCAGCCACACAAACCCTCCGAATATCAGGCTTATCATTCCTACCACGAGAAGCACCGGAATACCAAGAACTACTGCCAGAACTATAGTTAATACACGCTCCACCCTACTCTCTGCCGTTACAGGAAGCCGAGAAGGTATTGGAATAATCGTTTTCTGGATACTGAATTTCACTTGAATAACGACTTATAGTTACACAGCGAAGGTAATAACTGACCGCTCTCGGGAAACAGTTTCCACTTTTGTCGGCGTTATCTTTACCCCTATGATTACCGCCCCCGCTTCCCCTACCCTCGCCCCGCTCCTAAACCGGCCCGATACGACGCCCTTCCTCACGCGCATGGCCCGCGAGCTGGTGGCCAAGTACGGCCCCTCGGGCGACTTGTCGGATTTGGTAGTGGTGGTGCCCACCCGGCGGGCGGTGGTGTACCTGCAGAACGAGTTGAGCCTGGCGGCCGAAGCAGGCCAGGCCGTTTGGAGTCCGCGCATTGCGGCCATGGAAGACTACATGGTGGAGCTGGCCGGCGTGCAGGTAGAAGAGCCCATTGCCCTGCAGCTGCTGCTGTTCGAGATTCTGCGCGACATCGACCCCAAGCTGGATTTCGACCAGTTCGTGGGGTGGTCGGGCCTGCTGGTGCAGGACTTTTCCAGCCTCGACCAGAACCTGGCTTCGCCTAAGAAAGTATTTGAGTACCTGAGTCAGGCCAAGGCTCTGGAGCGCTGGGAGCTGGGCGCCGAGCCCTCGCCCCAGAGCACCACGGCCGCCTACTTCCGCTTCTGGGACGACCTGGAAAAGGTGTACCGCCGCCTGCGCCGCCGCATGGAGCAGAACCACCTCGCCTACCCCGGCCTGGCCTACCGACTGGCCGTAAACCGGGTGCAGGATAAACTGGAGAAAGGCGAGGCCCTACCCCAGCACGTATTCATCGGCCTGGGTTTGCTCTCGAAAGCCGAGGAGCGGCTGATTCGGCTGCTGCGCAAGGCCCACCGGGCCGAGGTGTTTTTCGATGCCGATGCGTTTTATCTGGAGCGCGGCTCGCCTAACCGCGCCGGTCAGCACCTGCGCGAGTACCAGGACTTGTTTGATTTGCCCTGGGAGAACTTCGGAGGGCCCGCCGAGCTGCTGCGCGGCCTGCCCCGGGAGGTGCGGTTTGTAGGCGTGGCCAACGCCTCCATGCAGGGCAAAGTGGCCGGGCAGCTACTGGCCGAGTCGCGGAGGTTGAACCCCAACGCCAAGGTAGCCGTGGTGCTGCCCGACGAAACCCTGCTGCTGCCTGTACTCCATGGCCTACCCCTCGACGCGGTGCCGGAGTACAACGTCACCATGGGCCTCAACTTCCAGAGTACGCCCCTGTTCAACCTGGTGGATCTGCTGTTTGAAGTGCACCTGACGGGCGTGCGGGAAGGCTCGCCGGAAACCGGCTACGGCATTCCGCGCTACCACCACTTGGCCGTGAGTAAGCTGCTGCAGCACCCCTTTCTGCGCCGCTACCAGCACTGGCTTGATAAGCAGGAGGATGCCCAATACCACGGCCTGCTCGACAAAGTCTGCCGGGCCATTGTGAAGCGTCACGCCGTGCTGCTGCCCGCCGAGGAGCTGGTGGAGCTGGGTCGCGGCCACGAGCTGCTGCAGGCCCTGTTTGCCACCTGGAACAACTGCGACGACATTATTGCGGCTTGCTACACGCTCATCAACCTGCTGAAACAGGCCTACCAGGACCAGCATTCGGCCATTGAGGCGGAATACCTCTATCTGTTTTTCACCCTGGTCAAGCGCCTCGATTCGGTGTTTGACTGCAGGGAGCAGCGGCTGTCGGTGCGCTCGTTCCGGCGGTTCCTGTACGAGCAGATGAAGGCCACCCGCCTACCCTTCAGTGGGGAGCCCATTGCCGATGTGCAGGTGATGGGTTTGCTGGAAACCCGCGCCCTCGACTTCGACCACATCATTATTCTGAGCTGCAACGAGAACGTGCTGCCAGCCCCCAAGCGTCACAGCTCCCTGTTCCCCTACGACGTGCTCACCACGTTTCAGCTCCCCACCTACGCCGACCACGAATCGGCCACGGCCCACCAGTTCTGGCGCTTGCTGCAGCGCGCCCGCCAGGTAGATCTACTGCATATTCTGCCCGGCGCCGAAGGTACCCGCACCGGGGAACGAAGCCGCTTTCTGCTGCAGATTGAAAACGACTTGGCCGTGCAGAACCCCGGCCTTGTGCTGCGGAATTTAACCGTTACCAGTGAGTTGTCAGTTGCCGGTTATCAGTTGCCAGCTGATGGGCCAGTATATAACCCAGCTTCTCAGCGGGGCCAATCAATAACCCCTCACCAGCCAACCACTGGCAACCGGCAACCGGCAACTGACAACTCATCCGAAACCACCGACCTGGTGCTGGAAAAGGATGCCGGCATGCTGCTGGCCCTGCGGGAAGTGCTGGATAAAGGGCTCTCGCCCACGGCCCTGAACCAGTACCTGAACTGCAGCCTGCAGTTCTACTTCCAGCGGGTGGCGCGCTTCCGCGAAAACGATGAAGTAGAGGAAGCCCTGGGTCCGGACGGGTTCGGGACGGTAGTCCACGAGGCCCTGGAAGAGCTGCTGACGCCTTTCGCGCAAACCATTCGGCGGCAGACGGTAAATGCGCAGGCACCGCCCCTCACCGCCGCCGATATTCCGGGCCTTGTGAAGCTGGCCCCGGTGATGATAGCCAAGGCCCTGCGCAAGGAGGAAGAGGGCCGCCACGCCCGCGCCGACGAGGGCCTGAACCACGTACTGGGCCAGGTGGCCGGGCAGCTGGTGCGCCGCTACCTGGAAAGCCTGCTGGAACAGCCCGATACTCTGCCGCTCCAGATTCAGGGGCTGGAAGAGGAGCTGCATGCCACCGTGTTCGTGCCCCTGCCCAGCGGCGAGAAGCTGCCGGTGCGCCTGCTGGGCAAGGCTGACCGGGTGGACCAGTTTCCGGATGGCCGCCTGCGGGTAGTCGATTACAAAACCGGTATGGTGGAGAAGTATCACCTGCAGCTGCTCAAGCGCGGCGAAGGCCCCGCCGAGGCCGTGCAACGCCTGCTCACCGACGCTACCCCCGCCGCCGACAAGGTGCGGCAGCTCTGGCTCTACCGCTTCCTGCTGGCCCAGCAGGGCCGCCCCGCCGCCGATGCGGCCATTATTTCCCTCCGCAACCTCGGTGCCGGCCCCATGTCGGCCGACATGAGCTTTCTGACCGCCGACGGTCAGGATTTCGTGCAGCACAGCGAGCAGCTGCTCAGCCAGCTCGTCAACCGCATCCTCGACCCCGCAGAGCCTATCCGCAAAACCGACGACCAGGATAAGTGCCAGTATTGCCCCTACAAGGGCATCTGCGCCAGGTAGCTGTGTCATTCCGAGCTTAAGCGAGGAATCTGGGTTATGCACAAGAGGCTAACCCAGATTCCTCGCCTAAGCTCGGAATAACAGCCGGGCGCTCTACCTTGCATTTACATTTAAACTTGACTTATGGACAAATTCATGCAGGCCGCCATTGACGAAGCGCTTCAGGGCCGCAAAGAAGGCGGCATCCCCATTGGCTCGGTGCTGCGCCGCGGCGACGAGATTGTGAGCCGCGGCCGCAACAAGCGGGTGCAGGAGGACAACCCTATCAAGCACGGCGAAATGGACGCGCTGTTCAACGCCGGCCGCCAACGCTCCTACCGCGACACCATCCTCTATACCACCCTGATGCCCTGCTACATGTGCGCCGGTACCATTGTGCAGTTCAAAATTCCGAAGGTGGTAGTAGGCGAAGACCAGACCTTTGGCGAATCCAGGGAGTTTCTGGAGTCGCACGGGGTAGAAGTGGAGGTTTTGAACCTGCCGGAGTGCGTGCAGATGATGCAGGACTTTATCCGGGCCGAGCCGACGCTCTGGAACGAGGACATCATGGAACTGTAACCAAGCCCCTCAGCAGGATGACAGCCACCAAGAAATGTCCGCACTGCGGCCGCTGGACCGAGTGGAGCCAGCAGCCCACCGACCGGTGCCAGCACTGCGGGCAGGTGCTGGAGCCCTACCGCGTGGCCAGCGAGGAAGCCCGGCAAAAGCTGTCGGAGCAGCCGTTGTCGTCGGTTATGCTGATCGAAATAAAGCCCGATGACGGACCGGTGGTGCGCTTTTTCAAGTACATCATCCGGGGTGGGCAGCTGGCCTTTGCGGCCATTATGGCGTTTATAGTGTGGCTGGTAACGGTGCTGGCCGGATGAGGCTGCCCACGGAGCTGCGGCACCCGCTGTTCCTGACGGGGGTAGGACTCTACGTTTTCGCGTGCGTCAACCGCTACTGGCCCATCTGGCGCCTGCCCACCTTCGTCAACTCCCACCTGGCCGACCTGGTGGACCTGCCCCTGCAGCTGACGATGGTGCTCTGGCTGATGCGCCGCTTTTACTTCCGGCAGCCCGCTTTTGTGCTGCCAACCTCCTGGATAGTAGCCAGCTGGGTGGTTATTGCGGTGTGGTTTGAGCTGATTATGCCGCGCTTCAACCCGCGCATGACCGCCGACCCGCTGGACGTGGTGGCCTATACTTTGGGCGGCTTGGTGTTCTGGCGCTGGATGAACCGCCCCGCCCAGGCCTGAGGCGGCGCTCATTTTCAACCCTGGCACTGTTTTTTCTCGTATAGCCACCTGTTTCGGCCCCGCTGGCATCTGCCCGTGGGGCTTTGCTTTACGGCTCTTGCCACGTACCACGTTACCACTCTCCCATGATGCAGGATTTGCACCGCGTGCTTTCTACTTATTGGCAACAGTTCTTGTACGTGTTGCCGAAGTTGCTCATTGCCATTGTGCTGCTGGTAGTGGCTGTTTTCATTGCGAACCGCGCCAGCGCCCTGCTGGGCGGGCGGCTCCGGCGCCGCTCCCACGACCCCCTCCTGCCCGATTTTCTGGCCCGGCTCAGCAAGTGGGCCATGGTGCTGCTGGGCCTGATGGTGGCCCTGAATGTGCTGGGTTTCTCAGGCATTGTGGGCAGCCTGGTAGGCGCGGCGGGCGTTTCGGCGTTTATCGTGGGCTTTGCCTTCAAGGATATTGCCGAGAACTTTCTGGCGGGTGTGATTCTGGCCTTTAATCGTCCTTTTCACATCAACGACACCGTGGAAATCAAGGGTCTGATCGGGCACGTGGAGGCTCTGAACCTGCGCACTACCCTCATGCGCACCTTCGATGGCAAGCACATTTTCCTGCCCAACTCTTTGGTGCTCAAGGAGCCCCTCATCAACTACACCCGCGACGGCAACCTGCGCCAGGAGTTTACGGTGACGGTGGACCTGGGCCCGGATGCTACCCCCGATCAGGCCATTAACATCATCCTCAACTACCTGCGCACCATTCCGGATATTCAGCAAACGCCCCGCGCGCCCTACATCAACCTGGAAAAAGCCGGCAACACCACCGCCGACCTGCGCGTGTATTTCTGGGCCGACTCCGATGACTACCGCCGCGGGGTGCTGCAGCTCAAGAGCCGCGTGATGCAGGAAGTAAAGCAGGAATTGGTAGGAGCCGGCCTGGGCGTGCCCGCCCTGGGACAGTAAATGGTGAGGTGGTGAGATGGTGAGTTTGATGTTCTGACGGCGCAAATGGCGCGAATTATGCGGCATCCCCGATGGGCATCCCTACCCCTGTACATTTCCCCAAGCCCCGCGGGGGCGACATATCGGTAGAAATAAGCGGGTATAGAAGCAACAAAGCCCCAGCGGGGCGACACCCAATCGTTGAACGAAATGTGTCGCCCCGCTGGGGTTTTGATTAAACAAGAGGGGTAGGGCCGGCTACCGATATGCCGCCCCGCTGGGGCTACCGGGCTACTCGCGCCGCCAGAACATCAAACTCACCATTTCACCATCTCACAATTTCACCATCTTTGCCCATGGCCCAAAACACCATTCACCGGCTGTTACGCCCGTTGCTGATATGGCGCCGGCGCTATATCAGCGACCGGGTGTACCTTATTCTGGTGAGCATGGTGGTGGGGCTGCTGGCCGGGCTGGCGGCGGTGCTGCTCAAAACCCTGGTGCACGATACCCAGAAGATGCTCAACGCCTGGGTGCCGGGGCGGTACCAGGTGTTTACCAGCTCCTTCTACCCGATTATCGGTATTGCCCTCACGGTGCTGTTTACGCGGTACTTCCTCGACGGCAACCTGGGCCGGGGCATCGGGCCGATTATTTACAACATTGCCCGCCAGGGCAGCGTGGTGCCGCGCAGCAAGCTGTATTCGCAGCTGGTTTCTTCCTTCCTGACGGTTACGTTCGGGGGTTCGGCGGGTCTGGAGGCGCCCATTTCCGTCACGGGCTCGGCCATTGGCTCCAATACGTCGCGGGTGCTGCGCATTGGCCGGCGCGAGCGGCGCCTGCTCACGGGCTGCGGGGCGGCGGCGGGGGTAGCGGCCATCTTTAACTCGCCCATTGCCGGGGTGCTGTTTGCCGTGGAAGTGATTCTTTCCGAGCTGTCAGCGGCGTATTTCGTGCCTCTGCTGATTTCCTCGGCTACCGCCACGGTGGTCTCGAAGGCTCTGTACGCCGGCCAGCCCTTCGTGCTGATTACCACCTCCTGGCCCGTGGATGCCGTGCCGCTTTACCTGATGCTGGCCGTGTTTACGGCCCTGCTGTCGGTGTACATGATCCGGGTGTATTTCTGGGCCGATAAGTATTTCGAGCAGCTGCCGGGCACGTTCCGGAAAGTGCTGCTGGGCGGGCTGGCCCTGGGCGGGCTGGTGTTTTTGTTTCCGCCCCTGTATGGCGAGGGCTACAACATTGTGCAGCTGCTACTGGGCGGCCACGCCGAGCAGCTCGTGAACGGCTCGTTGTTTGATGTGTTTCAGGAGCAGAGCGTGTGGCTGGTGCTGCTGGTGGCGGCCGGTAGTATGCTGCTGAAGGTGGTAGCCACGACCATCACCATCGGCTCGGGCGGCAACGGGGGCATGTTCGGCTCCTCGCTGTTTGCCGGGGCACTGTGCGGTTTCGTGTTTGCCCGCCTCATCAACATGAGCGGCCTCTACCCCATTTCCGAAGTACACTTCATTGTGCTGGGCATGGCCGGTACGCTGGCCGGCGTGGTGCACGCGCCCCTGACCGGCATCTTCCTCATTGCCGAAATTACGGGTGGCTACGCGCTGTTTGTGCCCCTTATGGTGGTTACCTCGGGCTCTTACCTGATTACCCGCTACTTTGAGCCCTACTCGGTTTATACCCGTAAGCTGGTGCAGAAAGGCGTGTACGTGAACCAGGACCGGGACCGGGGCCTGCTGGCTCAGCTGGATGTGGCCTCCCTGATCCAGACCGATTTCCTACCCGTCCGCCCCGACGATACCCTGGGTGAGCTGGTGCAAACCTTCCGCCACGCCACGCGCAACCTGTTTCCGGTAGTGGACGCCGGGGGGCACCTGCACGGCGTCGTGAGCCTGGATACGGTGCGCGACGCCCTGTTCGATGACGAGCACTACAACACCACCCGCGTGCGCGACCTGATGAGCGCTCCGCCCGCCATCGTCCGCCCCGATGATACCCTGCTGGACACCCTGCGCTGCATGGAGCAGCTCGACGCCTGGGCTCTGCCCGTGCTTAGCCTCGATGACCGCTACCTCGGCTTCCTGCTCAAGTCCACCATCCTGGCCAACTACCGCCGCCAGCTGATCAAGGAGAGCGAAATTTGATGAAATGAATTGTCATGGCGAGGACGCAGCGCGACGCCATCCTTCCTCTCTTTTGTGACAAGCCTGATAAACAGCCAAGCCCTTGACGCCAGCACAGTCGTCAAGGGCTTGTCACATCTAAGGGGGTAGGGCGTTGGTCAGGAAGGATGGCGTCGCGCTGCTCGCCATGACAATGGAGCAGGGCTTGGCACGTTTCAGGGGGTAGCACGGTGGGCAGGACGGATGGCTTCGTCGTGCGTCCTCGCCATGACACCCAACAATTTCACCTAATACTCTCCTATTTCCGGCTCCTGCCGGGCCATGAGCAGGCCCACCATCATCAGAATGCCGGTCAGCAGAATAACCATGAACAGGATGTTTTCGCTGACTTCGCCAATCAGGTGCTTTTCCGGAATGCTGTAGAACAGCAACACCGTAATTAGGCCCTTGGGCGCAATGAACAGCTCCGGAATCAGGTCGGTGCGGGCAATGTAGCGCAGGTAGCAGTAGCGAATGGCCGTCAGGGCCGCCACAATCAGTACGCCCTGCAGCAGCAGCTGGCCACTGAGCAGGTTGCTTAGCGTGATGCTGAAGCCGAATAGCAGAAAGAAAAACGTGCGGATCAGAAACGCCGACTCGGCCGTGATGCTGCGCAGCTGGTGCACTTCTTCCTGCAGGCGCTCGGGCCGGAACCAGCGCCGCAGCCGCCCCTTCAGAAACTGATCGGCGTTGTTGACGGCCAGCCCAAACACCAGTACCAGCACCAGCGAAGACAGGTGCAGCTTTTTGGCAATGCTGTAGAGCAAGACCAGGAAGGCCAGAATCAGGAAAAATTTCACGTGCAGCCGGATGCGGTCGAGCAGAAAGACCAGGGCCGCCGTGCTCAGCACGGCCACCACCAGCACGGCCACTACGTCGCGCCCGAAGGTAAAGACCGAGGCTCCCTGGGCGAAGTTGTCCTGCAGGGCAAAGTTGAAAAACATAATGCCCAGAATATCGGAAAACGTGCTTTCGTAGATGATAAACTCCTGCTTTTCGCCCCATAAACCGGCCACGCTCGGAATGGCAATGGCCGAGCTGATAACGGCCAGCGGAATGGCATTTACCAGGCAGCTCTGGAAGTTCACTTGCAGCCAGAAATGCAGGATAAGGGCAATAACCACGGCCTGTACCACCAGAATGAGGGCGGCGGCCAGGAAGGAGCGCCGGATCAGGGGCGCTTTTTCCCGGCTGATTTTCAGGTCGAGGGCTCCCTCCAGCACAATCATAATCAAGCCGATAATGCCGAATATTTCCAGCACCACCTTCGGAATGTGCAGCGTGAAGTCAACGTAGTCGGCGGCCTGGCGCAGGGCAATGCCCGAGAGCAACAGCATCAGCACCGAGGGCACCTTGGTGGCGCGCGCGGCCAGATCAAAGAGGTAGGAAAGAATAACGGCCAGGCTGAGGCCAATGAGAATGAAATAGGAACCCATACGCTTTTGTACGCCTTGCTATGTGCAGTGCTATACGCAGCCGGCCCGGTATCCGCCGGAAGTAGTTTGGGCGGCGGCCCTGGTTCCTACCTTTGCAGCATGCACACAACTCCCGATTCTGGTACGCCGTGGGTAGCCGTGGTGGGCGGTGGGCCCGCCGGCCTGCTGGCGGCCCAACACCTGGCCGAGGCCGGCTGCCGCGTAACGGTGTACGAGGCCCAGACCACGGTAGGGCGCAAGTTTCTGGTGGCCGGCCACGGCGGCTTCAACCTGACTAATGGCGAACCGGCCGAGGCCTTTGCCGCCCGCTACGCCGCCCGCGGGCCGGAGTTTGCGCAGTACCTGCAGCATTTCTCGGCGGCGGATCTGCGGGCCTGGGCCCAGCAGCTCGGCATCAGCACGTTTGTGGGCACCAGCGGACGGGTTTTCCCGACCGAGGAGCACAAGCCGGCGCAGGTGCTGCGGGCCTGGCTGGCACGGCTGCACACCCTGGGCGTAGCGCTGAACACCCGCCACCGCTGGCTGGGCTTCGCCGCACCTGATGCTGGCCTGCGCATCCGCCACGAAGCAACGGGCCAGGAAACCGTGGTGCACCCTGCGGCTACGCTGCTGGCCCTGGGCGGCGCCAGCTGGACCAAAACCGGCTCCGATGGCCGCTGGCTGCCAGCCCTGCAGGCCGCCGGGGTAGCGTGCGTGCCCTTCGCGCCCAGCAACTGCGGCGCCGAGGTAAAATGGTCGGCTTTTTTTCGGGAGACAGTCGGGCGCCACCCCTTGAAGAACATTGCGTTGCACTGCGGCGGCCAAACGGTGCGCGGCGAAGTGCTGCTCACCGATTACGGCCTGGAAGGCACCCCCGTGTATGCCCTTACGCCTGCCCTACGCGAGGCCCTGGCCGCCGGCACCCCGGCTACGCTGCTGCTGAACCTCAAACCCGATCTGACCGAGGCCCAACTCACCGAAAAGCTGGCCCGGCGGCGGGCCGGCAAGTCCCTGGCCTCGTTTCTGGGCGAGGCGCTCAAGCTCCGGCCGCCCGTCCCGACGCTGCTACGGGAGGTAAGCCCCCCCCACCTGCCAACGGCAGCCCCGGCACTGGCTCACCTGCTCACCCACCTGCCCCTGCCGGTTGCGGGGCTGCGGCCGCTGGAAGAAGCCATCAGCACGGCCGGAGGCATTGCCTGGTCCGAGGTGAACGAGCACCTGATGCTGAACCGGCTGCCGGGCGTTTTCGTGGCCGGCGAAATGCTGGATTGGGAAGCTCCTACCGGCGGCTACCTGCTGCAGGGCTGCTTTAGCACCGGCGCCTGGGCCGCCCGGGGCATCCGGCGGTGGCTGGAGCGTAACGGAGCACTGGTTTAAGGTTGCGGGCGGGCGCAAAAGCAGGGCCACACCCGCCATTCTGGCCGCAGGGCTACCCCTTCAAAATACAACCAAGCCTTGCCTACGGCGTGGCGGCAAGGCTTGGTTGGTGTAGCCAGCTGTATGCGTAGTGCGTAAGTGCGAATAGCCAGCCCCAGCGGGCCGGTTCGCGCTGCCAGCGCACGGCCTCAGCCGCTTTCCCTGACCCGCTCGGCTTCTTCGGCTTCGGCCAGGATGGCTTTGGCCTGAGTGAGCAGGCGCTGACCGTGGTTGAGCTGCTGGCGCAGGATCAGGGCAAACAACACAAAATAGGAAACAATAGGCAGGAAAATGCCCAGGGCAAACCACAGCCAGAACGAGCGGCCGTAGCTGTAGGCGCAGTAACCCGTCGTAATCGGGAACAGCGACAGGGCGCAAACGGCGCCCAGCAGTAGAATATCTACGAACATAGCACGACGGGGCAAGGCGTGGGACTTTCCGGAAGATACGCCGCTTGGCGCTAGTAGTCAAGCCCGCCCAACGGCCCGGGCAGCTTTTTAACCGTAATGCGGGCAGAAGGTTCCTAAAAATTGCGGCTATTTCATGCGCCTGCTGATCCTTCGGCCGGATTTCGCGTACTTCCAGCTTTGCGCCCCCTTACGCCTACCCCCGCTACCTCCCTATGTGGGAAAATCAAAGTCTGTTTCGTGTTTCGGCCCAGCTTTCGGCCGATGGTATCTTTAACCTGCTGGACCGAAGCCTGAAGCCGGAAGTATTCCTGCTGGGGCTGGCCTCCGCCCGCGAAACCTCGGAGCCCGAAGCCATTGTGGTAGAGCCGACTTCGCACCGCTACCGTCCCTACGATTTTCGAGCCGTGAAAGCCCGCGCCGCTTCCCTGGAGCCCGATGGCCCCCGCGAGGTGGTGTATCACCTGCACCCCCTGGACCACGACCGGTTTGAGAAACACCGCTGGTACGAACTGCTGCGCCGGGCCACCGAGCATGCCCTCAACGACCTGGTAAGCCTGCGCGAAGAAGACCGGGTTACGTTCTGCTCCCTGCCCGTGAGTGTGGGGGGCTACCTGGTGATTGTGGTGCTGCAGCTTTCGGCGGAGGTGTACAACAGCTACTATTCCCTGCCCGGCCCGGCGGGCCCCACGCGGCCGGCCTCCCTGCTGGCGGCCACGGTGCAGGAGTTTCTGCAGGATGCTTCCCGCGCCCTGCGCGAGTCAGACACCGACGATGACCGGCCCGTGCTGGACCGCGACTACAACGAGGTACTGCGGGCGGCCGGCCGGCGGTTTATGCTGCGCGCCGCCGCCGGCTCGCACGGCCTCTATGATGCCTGCAACGGCATTGCGGCCCTACGCCACGAGGGCGACGAGGGGGTAGGCACCATGCTGATTGCCCGGCGCAGCCACCCGGCCGTGGTACCCATCATGACCCTGGAATCCCCGATTCCGTTGCGCGACTACCGGCGCATTCGCAAGCTACTGGAGCTCAGCGAAGACCGTAACGCCCTGATTTCCGATGCGTCCGACGTGTTTGGCCTGGGCTACCTGGTGGAGTCCAACGATGCGCAGTACGAGCCCCTGTTCACGGTGCACTTCACCAAGCACTACAGCTGGGAGCTGAGCCACAATGGGCAGGTCATGATGAAGGTAGTCTCGAACACGCCGCGCCTGCCCCAGGGCACCGTCGATGAGCTGAACTTTGCGGCGGCCGTCCGCCGGGTGTTTCCGGGGGTAGATGCGGCGGGCGTGGCTTACCTCTGGGAGCTGACGCTGAAGGCCACGGCCCAAACCAACGGCACCATCCTAGTTATTTCGGAAGGAGCAGCCCAGGAGGCCGCCCGCCTGACCCGCCAGTGCTTCCGGGTGGCGCCCCGCCTGATGACGCCCTCCGTGCTGCGGCTGGTTACCAATATCGACGGAGCCGTGCTCATCGACCCGGCCGGCACCTGCTACGCCATCGGCGTTATTCTCGACGGTCTGGCCACCGAAAAAGGCGACTCCTCGCGGGGCTCCCGCTACAACTCGGCCCTGCGCTACGTGGAAACCAGCCGCTACCCCGTGCTGGTAGTGGTAGTCAGCGAAGATGGCTGGATTGACCTGCTCCCGCCCATGCGGCGCTAACGGCGCGCTGCGGCCCGGGCCGCCGGCCAACCACCTACAGCAGCCCCTGCGTAACGGCGTAGCGAATGAGGGCGGCCGTGTTGCGGACCTGGGTTTTCTCGATAATGTTCTGGCGGTGGGTTTCAATGGTGCGCTTGCTGGTGAATAGCTTTTCGGCTATTTCGCCGGTGGTAAACCCTTCGCCAATGAGCTTGAGCACCTCCGTTTCGCGCCGCGAAAGTACCGGCGGCTTTTTCTCCTCGCCGGGGGCCTGCTTATCACCCAGCTTGCTCAGCCTGTGTAGCAGATAAACGCCCAGCTCAGTGCACAAAAACCGCCGGCCGGCCGCCACCGACCGGATAGCAAACAGGATTTCGTCTCTACTCACGTTCTTCAGCGCGTAGCCCAGGGCCCCGGCTTCCAGCACCCGGGTTACGTATTCTTCGTGGCTGAGCATAGACAGTACCAGCACCCGTATGCCCGGATAGTGCCTCTGCAGCTGCCGGATGGCTTCGTGGCCGTCCATTTCGGGCAGGTTGATATCCAGCAGCACTACATCCACGGGAATTTCGGCCAGCAACTCCAGCAGCTGCCGACCATTGCTTGCCTCCGCGGCAATCTGTAAGTCGGCTTCCCCCACCAACAGGGCCCGGATTCCGTCCCGGATAATGGCATGATCATCTGCCAGGGCTATGCGGATCATTTGTAGGTTCTGTAACCGTTTGTGCAGATACTGGTGGTCAGGCCGGGGCCGGCACAACCCAAAACAGGCCTCTTATACGTAATTTCTACCGTAAGGCTGTAACTCCGCCGTACCAATCCCGGGGCTCCGGCCCGGCCAGTGGGCCGGCGCAGCGCAGCAACAGGCGTGCTGCCATCTGGTTGCTACCTCAACCTAAGCCGAGCGAGATGCGGCGCTCGGCAGACGCCCGTTCTGGCAGCAACTGTTCTTCCTGTTCACTCAGCCTAGCCAGGGCTCATCGTCGTACTAGGCATGTTTACTTTTTTCTGACCTGGTTTTCCTTGCTGCTTTTATGGCTACCCCTACCCCTTTGGATCAAGATGAGCGTCTGCGCTGGGTGGAGCGCATTTCCCGTTTGCTCGACAGCCAGTTTCAGGTACCGGGTACCACGTGGCGTTTTGGCCTCGATCCGCTCATGGGCCTTATTCCGGTGGTGGGAGGACTGCCCTCCCTCGCCCTTTCCGGAGTTTTAATTCTGACCATGCTGCGCCACGGAGCCAGTGGCAGCCTGGTGATGCGAATGGTACTGAATGTGGTTCTCGATGCTGTTATCGGGGCTATTCCGGTGCTGGGCAACCTGTTCGACTTCGCCTATAAAGCCAACGACCGAAACGTGCGCCTGCTGCGGGCGCACTACGCTGAAGGGCGGTACCAGGGCAGCGGCAAGGGGCTGCTTATAGGGGTAGCAGTGGTGCTGCTGGCCCTGGGCGGCGCCCTGGTGTGGGGCGCCTGGAAGCTGGGCGGAGCCCTGTATCAACTGCTGGAGCAGGCGTTCTAGAGCAAGCGCCCGGCTTCGTTCGTCGGTGGTTTGGCTTCCTTCGCCTGCTGGTTGCTCCTGTTGGCATTCAACCCCCGCCTGCTGAGCTTGCAATGCGAATAGGGCTTGCAATTTTTACGCATGCATTTTTTGTTTCTTCTGTGGTTGAGCCAGTACCCTTCGCTTGTTGAATCGGAGGAAGGCAGCCAACGGATAGTGGCGGCCGCGCTGGCCTTAACCCACGACTCTGACCGCGTGCTGGCCCCCTATGAGCGGAGCCTGCTGAACATGGTGGCTCAGCAGGAGCTGACCCTGAGCCATATGCTGGCTTATTTGCGGGAGCAGGAGCAGGCGTAAGCCCTTCGCATCTACCGCTGTTTTCCTTTCAACTCTGGAAGCCCCGGCCCGCTGGTACCGGGGCTTTTTGGTACCCACGGGTACGGGGCCCCGGCAGCTGCTGGGCCCGAACTTATTTGCGCGAAATAGCCTTTTTCCGGTACAGCCTGCTGGTGAGGAGGTTGCCGGCCGGGCCCGAACCGATTCCGCTTTTGCCAGTTCTACCACCACACACTCCCTGATCCGGTTGTACCTTTGCGCCGTGAAAACGCTCCGATTTGCTTCTGTATTGGTGTTCCTGTCCGCCTGTCTGTCGCTGCAAAGTGACGAGCAGAAAGCGGAGGCCGCCGAAAAAGCCGTTCTGGCCCGCCACAACGAGCTGATGGCCGAGTTGGGCCAGTTGTACGAGCTGCGCCAGCAGCTGCAGAAAACCCCGCCCACCGATACGGCGGCGGCTGGCCGCAGCCGCCGGGCGCTGTTGGCGGCCGAAGCCGGCATGATGGACTGGATGCACCGCTACCGCCGCCCCCAGGATACCGTGGCAGTGGCGCGCCGGCTAACCTACTACGCCGCCCAGCAAACCCGTATTGATTCCGTCGGGCACCTGTTCCGGGCTAGCCAGGACTCGGCCCGGCGCCTTCTGGCGGCATCTTCTACCTCTTCTTCCGCCCGTTTATGATCTCCTTTTTTATGATGCGTTTGCCCGCCTTGCGCACTGCTGTTCTTGCCGCCCTGCTGACTGCGGCTGGAGTGCTGCCGTTTGCCTGCACCGAAAAACCAGCCGAAGCAGACCGCCTGCCCGTTCTGGGTATCAAGCTCACCGAGCCCCGCACTCCGGCCGATACGCTGCCCGACCCGGTTCCCTCGTTCCGCCTCACTAATCAGGATGGGCAAACGATTACCAACCAAACGTTTGCGGGCAAGGTGTATGTGACCGACTTCTTTTTTGCCTCCTGCCCCGACATCTGCCCCAAGATGCAGAGCGAGATGCTGCGCGTGTACAAGAAATTTGAGGGTAACCCGAACGTGCTGTTCCTGAGCCATACCATTGATCCGGCCCACGACTCGATTCCCGTGCTGCGGGATTACGCTCAGCGGCTGGGCGTGAACGATGCCTCGCGCTGGCACTTTGCCACGGCCCCGCACGACACCGTGTTTGCCCTGGCCAAAGCGTACATGGCCGCTGCCCAAATAGACAAGCAAGCGGCCGGCGGCTACGCCCACGACGGTTCCTTTGCCCTGGTGGACTCCAGGCGCCGGGTGCGCGGGGTGTACGATGGCATGGTGGCAAGCCAAGTAGATCAACTGATCCACGACCTGCCCATTTTACTCAAGGAGGAAGCCGACAATCAACCAACGGCGGCCAAATGAGCCGGCGAGCTTCCCGTCTGACGCGCAATGGCTGGGCGGCGCTGGTCAGCGGCGGGGCCGTGGTGCTGCTAAGCCTCGGGGGCTGCTTCACGGAGCGCCAGAACGAGGGGGCCAAGCTCTACGCCGCTCACTGCTCTAACTGCCACGGCGACCAGGGCCAGGGCCTGCAGCGTCTGATTCCGCCGGTAGCCGCTGCTGATTACGTAGCTCAGCACCGCGCCGAGTTGCCGTGCATTATCCGGAAGGGCATGAAAGGCCCCCTGACCGTGAACGGGGTAGCCTACAACCAGGTAATGCCCGGCCACGAGGACCTCACGGACTCGCAGATTACCAACCTGCTCAACTTCCTGCAAACCAACTGGGGCAACCAGAACCAGCCCTACACCATTCGGGAAGCCTCGGAGCTGCTAGGCCGCTGCAACGGCTCCGATGGCCAGTAGCGGCAAGAGGGTGAGGTAGTGCGCTTGATGGGCACGAGGTTCCAGCGGATGAGGTGGGGAGCAAATCCGAGCCCCTCGGCTTTATAGCACGGCAAACTCACTATTTTACTATCTCACTGGTTCCTGGTTCACTGCAGGTGCATCTTCCCCTAAACCTGCTTAGCTTGCAGCTTCATCTGTATGTTTTGTTATGGGTCTGTTTGACTTCCTGAAAAAGAAACCCGAAGACGCTCCCGCGTCTTCCCCTACCCCTGCTCCGGCTGCCGATAATGCGGCTACGCCCGCTTCCCCTGAACCGGCTCCTACTACCGGCCCGCGCTATAAAGGCTCTAACTACCAGATGCCGCCCGCCCCGGCCGCGCCGCCCATGCCCCACATTCCGCCGGCCCCGCCCATCCCGCTGCCGGGCACCTTCAGCGAAGAAGCTCCCCAGCTGCCCGATTTCCAGCCCCTTAATATTCTGGAACAGCTGCTGATGCAGGCGGCCGTGGATCCTCAGTTCCGCAGCCCCTTCTACCAGGCCCTGCTCGGTGAGGAAGTGGTGGTAGTCTTGGCCGCCCGCGAAGAGCAGGAGCCCGGCGAGATTACGCCCACCGAAGGCATGGAAGTACAGCTCCAGGCTTTGCACGACGGCAAAATTGCGGTTTTCACGGCTGTTGAGCGCATTTTCGACAACGGCGCCGTACCCGAAGGCAGCGTAACCTACATGCGCCTGCGGGGCCACGACTTCTTTACGATGGTGCAAGGCGCGGAGTGTGCCCTGAACCCTTTCTCGGCCGTAGGCAAGCTGCTGGCCGCCGATGAAATTCAGGCCCTGCTCAGCGGGCAGCTGTTTGAAATGCCCAACCCCCAGGATTTGCAGGTGTCGCTGCACCAGCCGGAGCCCGAGCCCACCGAGCTGATGGAGGCCCTGCGCGAGTACAGCGCTACCCAGTCCCACATCCGCAACGTGTACCTGGCCGAAATGCGCATGCAGCACAACCCGGCGGAGGCCCGCCTTCTGGTGGCCATTGACACGGAGCAGCAGGACCCGGCTTTCCTGCAGGAGCTGGGCCCGGTTATTCAGGGCAAGATTGGCGAGACGCAGTTCGTGGACCTGATGCTGATTGACCCCGCCTCCGAGGAACCCCTGATTCAGTACCTGCTCCAGACTTCCCCCGTTTATCAGCGCGCCTAAGCGCCCTGACCTTATCCGGCCGGTAGCTGGAATTCTTTACCCTTCGCCCTGCTGTACTCCGGCCGCATGCCAGCGCCGGATACGGCAGGGCGAAGGTTTTTTGGTACTGCGCCCGGCGGCTACTTGATAAACCGGGCCAGTACGGGCCGCAGCACAAAGTACAGGAGCGGGGCCAGCACCAGACAGGCTGCCGCCCACAAGGCCAGCCCGCCCAGCATGGCGTGCCAGAGCAGGCGTAGCGCCTCGGCCCAGCTATGGGCAAACAAATACTGCAGTTTTCCCAGGGTAAGGGCCGGGCTGTGGCTTCCCCATAACTTGGCGCCTTGCTGCATAAACGGGATAATGAGCAGCAGTTGCAGCGGGCTCCAGAGGTGGGCAATCAGCAGAATAGCCGCCACGTTCAGGCGCAGCCGCATGGCCGTAAACGTGGCCAGCAGGCTGGTAATACCCAGCATCGGCACCAAGCCGAACGCAGTGCCCAGCGCGGCCGTGAGAGCCAGTTGGTGGGCGGTAAGGCCCTGACTGAGCAGCCCCAGCAGCGGCTGCACCAAGCGGCGCCGTACCCAACCCTGGGGCGGGGCAGCAGGGGGCGGAAGGGGCAGGGCGGGGTCGGAGCGGTCAGTCACGGGCGGCGAAGTTAAAACCAGGGAGGCTGGGGGATGCGCGGCGAGGGCGTTACCTTCGTGGGCTGCCCCGGGCTGGCTATCTGCTTCCGGCTACCTACGCATCTGAGATGACAAAAGTACACCCGCCGGGCCGAGCCCGAGGCAATTTCCTGCTGGATTTCCTGCTGCTGCTGCGCCGCGCGGCCCGGGAGTTTGCGGCCAACGACCCGCTGCGCCTGGGTGCCGCCACGGCCTTTTTCACCACGTTTGCCCTGCCGCCCATCCTGATTATCCTGATTCAGGTGCTGGGCTCCCTCTATTCTACCTCCCAGGTCCGGACGCTCCTGCTCACCAAACTCTCGCACCTGCTGGGCTACTCCGCGGCCGGCCTAGTAGAGCAGATTCTGCAGAACGTGAGCAACCTGGAGCGCAGCCGACTGGTAACTTGGCTGGGGTTTGGCTTTCTGCTTTTCATTGCTACTACCCTGTTCGGCGTTATTCAAAGCTCCCTGAACCAGCTCTGGCAAATCCGGCCCAGCCGCCATACCGACCGCTTCCATAAGGTACTGAAGGAGCGGGCCCGCTCCCTGGGGCTGCTGCTGGCCACAGGCCTGCTTTCCCTGCTGGCCTTTCTCTTTGATGGGGCGCTGGCCTTCCTGGCCGATTACGTGCGCGACTTCGATGCCACCTTCGGCTTCGTGCTGTTCCAGGTGGCCAACCAGCTGGCCTCTTTGCTGATTCTGGTGGCCTGGTTTGCCGTTACGTTCCGCAACCTGAGCAGCGCCCGGGTGCCGCCGCGGGCCGTGCTGCGCGGCGCCCTGGTAACGGCCGTGCTTATTGACCTGGGCGAAAACGCCCTGGGCTACCTGCTGGTCCCGCGCAACCTGGGCCCCATCTACGGGCCGGCCTCCAGCATTGTGCTGGTGCTGCTGTTCGTGTTCTACTCCGCCATGATCTTCTACTTCGGAGCGTGCTTTACCAAAGCGTATGCGCATTACGTAGGCCTGGACATCCGGCCCAAAAAATCAGCTGTACGCTACCGAATTGTAGATATCATCGAGCCGCAAGAGCGGTAAGGGCTTGCCGGCTGACGATACGCGTTGCTACCTTTTGCGGGGTAGCAGCAAGCTAAGTGAGCCTACCCCCATCTACCACTTTACCCTTGCGCCGGCCGAACCGCTCGTCCGGTTCGCCTTCACCTCCTTCCTTCCCTGTTCCATGCTTGTTTCTACCCGCCACCGGCTCCTGTCGGGCGCTTTTCTTTTGCTCATGGCCGCGCTGCCAGTCCGGGCCCAGCAATTCACACCGCAGGTGCAGGAGTTCATCAGGGTGAACAGCCCCACCGTGGCCCTGACGGACGCCAAGGTGATTGACGGCACCGGCCGCCCGGCCCAGCTGCACCAGACGGTGGTGCTCCGGCAGGGGCGCATCGTGCAGGTAGGGCCCGCGAAAAAGGTGAAGGTGCCCGCCGATGCCCAGGTGATTAACTGCGCCGGCAAAACCCTGATTCCGGGCCTGGTGATGCTGCACGAGCACCTGTACTACACCATGCCCACGGGCAGCTATTTCAACATCGCCCAGATGCCGTACTCCTTTCCGCGCCTGTACCTGGCCGGCGGGGCTACCACCATCCGCACGGCCGGCAGCATCGAGCCCCAGACGGATCTGGCCATTCAGCGCATGGTGCGGGAGGGCAAGCTCATCGGGCCGGAAATGGACGTGACGGCGCCGTACATGGAGGAGCCGGCCCTCGATATTCCGGCCCTGAACACCATTAAAGGCCCCGAGGACGCGGCGGCTACTACCACCTTCTGGGCCAACAAGGGCTGTACTTCCTTCAAGATGTACATGCACGCCACCCGCGCCGACCTGGCCGCCGTGGTGCGCGAGGCCCATGCCCGCCAGCTTAAAGTAACCGGCCACCTCTGCTCCATTACCTACCGCGAGGCGGCCGAAATCGGCATCGACAACCTGGAGCACGGGTTTATGGCCAGCTCCGACTTCGTGCCCAACAAAGCCCCCGACGTAGCCGACTACCCCGCCGGGCGCCGCTCCCTGCTGCAGCTGCCGGTCAACAGCCCGGCCATGCAAGACCTGATGCGCTTCCTGATCAGCAAGAAGGTAGCCCTTACTTCTACCCTACCCGTGTTTGAGCCCTACACCGGCCGGGAGGTGGTGCTCGGTGGCGGCCTGAGCGCCCTGCTGCCGCAGCTGCAGGAGCGCGAAACCGCCACCTGGCAGCAGAACCAGCAGAAAGACTCGGCCAGCGTGCGGCTGTTCAAGAAGGAAATGGCCTGGGAAAAGCAGTTCTACGATGCCGGCGGCCTGCTGGTAGCCGGCACCGACCCCACCGGCGCGGGCCGCACCATTGCCGGCTACGCCAACCGCCGCCAGATTGAGCTGCTGGTAGAAGCCGGCTTTACGCCGGTGCAGGCCATCAAGATCAGCACCCTGAACGGGGCCATCTACCTGGGCCGCGACAAGGAAATCGGGACGATTGAGGCCGGCAAGCAGGCCGATCTGGTTTTGATTGACGGCGACCCGGAAAAGGATATACAGCAGGTGCGCCGCATGGAGCTGGTCTTCAAGCAAGGGGTAGGGTTTGACTCCATGAAGCTATTTGACTCCATGAAAGGCAAGGTTGGGCTGAACTAGAGGGGTAGGCAGCAAACCCCGTTTTTCATCGGGACTTACATCCACCCGGCAGTGGGGGGGGGGGGGCGGGGGTGGTGTGGGGACACGGCCCCCCCGGCGGGTTTTTTTTTGGGGGGGGGCGGGGGGGGGGCGGGGTTGGAGGGCGCCCCCGCCCCCGGAACAAGCC
>NZ_JACHNV010000003.1:0-236713 GCF_014199535.1 Hymenobacter latericoloratus | reverse complement strand
TTTGTTGGTTTTTTTTTTGGTTGTTCGTCATCAACTGTTTTTTCTCTGTTTTGTTCCAGGCCCCGTTGCTTGGGGCGTCGTTCTTTTTTTTTGGTGCCCCCCCCCCCCACTGCCGGGTGTTTTTATGGCCGAGGCTACCTGGCTGCGCTACTGTTGAGCGGCCAGCAGCTCCGCGTTACCACGCAAGTTTTCTGGGGCCGGCAGCCGGGGCCAGCCCGGGAGGCAGTTTGCGGTGGTCAGCGCTTTCATTTTCAGATCTTTACTACTGCGCCTCTCGCCGCTGCCGCAGCAAATCCAGCTTCAGCCCCAGCACCAAAAAATATTTCCTACGGAAGCTGTAACCTTCCGCAAAAGGCGCAGTTTCCACCGCCGAATTGGCCCTCACCCCTCACCCCCTCCGCGCTTGAACTCGCTTACTGACAACTCGCTCATGCTGCAAGTGAAGGCCGGCCAGGTCGAGAAGATGGGCCTGCTGTTCGAGCGGTATCACCGGCCACTGTTCGCGTTTTTCTACCACTCCAGCGCCAACGCTACGGCCAGCGAGGACCTGGTGCAAAACGTGTTCTACCGGATGCTGAAGTACCGCCACACGTTTACCGGGGAGGGCGAGTTCCGGACCTGGATGTACCACTTGGCGCGCAACGTGCTAGCCGACGCCGCCCGGAAAAACAAGGCCTCGCTTCACCACCAGGACGTGGCCGACTGGGCCGAAAAAATTGCCGGCGGCCCCAGCGCCGATGGCAGCCTGCAGCAGGCCCAGGACCTGGCCCTGCTCCAGCGAGCCATGGCCCGCCTCAGCCCCGACCAACGGGAAGTATTGGTGCTGAGCCGCTTGCAGGAGCTGAAGTACGAGCAGATTGCGCAGCTGCTCAATACCACGGTGGGGGCCGTGAAGGTGCGCGCGCACCGGGCCCTCTGCCACCTCAAGGATGTTTATTTCAAACTGGAAAATGGAAGCAAAGTTCGTGAACTGTGAAGGCGTGCAGGAGGAGTTGATGGACTGGCTGGCCGGCACCCTACCCCCCGCCCGACGCCAAACCCTGGAAGCCCACCTGGCGGAGTGCCCCGGCTGCCAGCAGGAGCTAGCGGCCGTGCAACGCCTCTGGACAACCATGGGCCAACTCCCCGTGCCGGAACCCAGCGAGCAGCTGCGCCCCACCTTTTACGCCATGCTGGCTGATTTTCAGACGGCTGAGCAGCGTCGGCAGCGGTGGTCGGTGGCCCGGATACTGGAGCGTATCCGGGCATGGTGGCAGCCGGCTTATGGCCTGCGGCTGGCCTATAGTGTAGCCTTGCTGGTGGTAGGTCTGGTCGCCGGTTACGGGCTGAAGGGTCGCCCCGATACTACCGGCATGGGAGCCGGGCAACCCGTGGCCGCGGCCGAGCCCGCTGCGGCCGGCCCGGAGGCGCAGCCCACCCAGGAGGTGCTGGCCCTGCTCAGCAACCCCTCGGCCGTGCAGCGCCTGCGGGCGGTGAGCTACGCCGAGGAGGTAGCCCCCACCAATGAGCGGGTGGTAGCGGCCCTGCTGAGCACGCTGAATCAGGACCCTAACGTGAATGTGCGCCTGGCCTCCCTGGAGGTGCTGGCCGGCCTCAGCCACGACCCCGTGGTGCGCCAGGGCCTGGTCCGGTCCCTGCCCCGGCAGGACTCGCCCCTGGTGCAGTCGGCCCTGGCCGATGTGATGGTGCGGCTACAGGAGCGCCGCTCGGTGCGCCCCCTGCGCAAGCTGCTGCAGCAAGACAACCTGAACGAGCAGGTGAAAGATAAAATTGAGCAAAGCATTGAAACGCTGTCCGGCGACCAAGCGCCTCCACCCTCAACTTCCTCCACAAATCATGAAACCCGCACGCTTACTTAGTCTGATTTGCCTGCTGCTGTGGCTACCCAGCTGCGGACTGCACGCCCAGAACCGTGAAGCCACGGAAAAAATCACCCGCGAGTTTGCCCTGACCGGCGCCCCCAGCGGCGGCACCCTGGCTCTCTACAACATCTTCGGCTCCGTAACGGTGCAGGGCTACGGCGGCAACACGGTGCTGGTGGAAGTCACCAAAACCATTACCGCGCCCACCGCCGAGCTGCTGGAGCAGGGGAAAAAGGAAGCGCAAGCGGGCTTTGAGCAGCACGCCGACAGCGTATTGCTGTACGTGGCCGGCCCCCAGGACTCGCGGCCGAACCGCAGCCACCAGTCGGGCCGCTTCCGGGACAACTGGAACAACCAGGAGCGGCCGCGCTATGCGTATCAGTTCGATTACACCGTGAAAGTACCTGCCGGCATGGAGGTGCGCGTCTCGACGGTAAACGGCGGCAAAGTGCTGGTGCAGGACGTAAGCGGCCCCCTGCAGGCCCGCAACGTGAATGGGCCGGTTACCATCCGGAACGCCGGGCAGGCTACCCTGGCCCACACCGTGAACGGCGACGTGGACGTGAGCTATGCCTCGGCTCCTACCCAGGCCGCTTCCTACCATACCATTAACGGCAACATTGTGGTGAGCTACCCGGCCACGGTATCGGCCGACCTCTACTTCAAAAGCATGCACGGCGAAATGTTCACCGATTTCCCTACTGCCGAAGTGCTACCCGCCCGCGTCACGCAACACCAACAGCCCGACGGGCAGGGCACCCGGTACAAACTCAGCAAAGAAACTGCCGTGCGGCTGGGTAAGGGCGGAACTGACTTCCGCTTCGAAACCCTCAACGGCAACGTCACCATCAAACAGCAACCCCGATGAACAAGATACTTTTTCGTGCCCTGTTTGCCCTGTTCGTGCTGGCCTGGGCCCGGCCCCTGGCGGCCCAGCAAGCCAGCAAAGAACAACTTACAGTAGCCCTTAGCACGCCCGGCAAACCCGGCATGCTGCACCTGAAACTGGTGGGGGGCTCCATTCGGGTGGAGGGCACCAGTGGGAAAGACGTGGTCATTGACGTGGCCACCCGCGGCAGCCGCCGCGAAACCAGCTCGTCGGACGAGGCCGCTCCGGCCGGTATGCGACGCCTCTCTAAGGGAAGTGGCCTGGAGGTAACGGCGCAGGAAAAAGACAACCACGTGTACGTCCGGACCCAATCGTGGCAGCAGCCGGTGGATTTCGTAATTAAAGTACCCCGCCAGTTTTCCCTGCAGCTGGGCACGGTAAACGAGGGCAACATTACGGTGCAGAACGTGACCGGGGAGCTGGAAATCTCCAACGTGAATGGCTCCATCCGCCTCGAAGACGTAGCCGGCTCGGCCGTGCTGAACACCGTTAATGGCGAGGTGGTAGCCACCTTCCGCGACATCACCACCGGAGCGCCCATGGCCTTTTCCAGCGTAAACGGCAAGATTGACGTGACCCTGCCGGCCAAAGCCAAAGCGGCGCTGAAGCTAAAATCGGACCGGGGCGACATCTACAGCGACTTTGACCTAGCCGTGGACAACAGCGCCCCCAAAGTAACCCGCACCGCCAAAGACGGCACCTACCGCGTGAGCCAGGAAAGCTGGACCAGCGGCCGGATTAACGGCGGCGGCGCCGAGCTGCTGATGAAAACGCTCAACGGCAACATTTACATCCGCAAAGCCAAGTGAGTGGGCTTTGTTGCGGGGCTGCTGGCTGCAACCGGCGCCCCGCTTGGGTTTGTGGGGTAGGCCGCGCAGCTACCAGCCCCGCAGGCGCTGGTTTTGCAGAACCATAAACTCGGGCAGCGTAAACTCGCCCATCACAAACCGGCGCAACAGCCGCATGGTGGCCGCAGTGACCAACGGCGCTCCTTCCTGGCTAATACCAGAAATATACTCTGCCTGCAGCAGGCGCTTGGCCCAGGCCTGCTGATCCGACACTGGCATAGAAGCAGGTGGTGCTTCGAAATGCATAGGCAATCAAGGATGGTGCGCCGGTACATACGGGAAGCCGGCCCCCGCCAGATTGCCTGATCCTGGAACTCAGTTTTTTTTACTACCTGATACTGTCGAGCTTAGCCAACCCGCCCACCCGAGGCAGCCGACGAGAAACCGGCGCCGCAAAAGCCGCCTCCCGGCAGGCTGCGCAGCAGCAGGTACATGCCCGAAGCGGCCAGCTGCTCGCCTACCAGCCCCGACAGCTTGCACCAATAAATCGGGACGCGGGCGGCGCGGGCCTGCTGCTCCAGCCGAAAAACGGCCTGCTGGCCGGCGTACGAAATGTAGGTCAGCCGCTCACAGTCGATCCAGAGGGGCTTGGCCCCACCGAAGATGTTGCGGCTTATTAATTGCTGCAGGTCCCGGGCATCGGCCGGCGTGCGGCACGCTCCGCGCAGGCTTACCTCCTGGCCAGCCGCCACACCAGTTACTTCAATATGCAAGGGTTGGAAGGGCACCGGATGCTTGTTCGGTTACGTGAGTCGTGCAAAGCAAAGATATCCGGCCGAGCCGCAAACCGCCCCCGTTAAAACCCGGATTCCGGCGGCGATTTTTACGCATTTTTCTGCCCGCGCCCCGCTAACCCGGCCGTTACAGCGACTTGGTAAAGCTGACTTTTATTTTCAGCTGGAAGTCGCTGATGACCTTAAAGATTTCCTTGAGCGTGACCTGCTCCACCTGCGTGAGGGTAGTAGGGTCAATGTAGTTGCTGGGGGTAGTGCGGTCGTTGATAATCTGGCGGGCCTGCTTCTGCAGGCGCATGCCCATGAGGTAGTAGTAGGCCTGCAGCAGCTCCTGGTATTCTTTCTCCGTGAACACGCCCCGCTCCCGCAGCTGGGCCAGCCGCTCGCCGGTGTTGGTCAGGAAAATCTGGTTTTTGAGGGCGTACACCCGCACCAGGTCCACAATGGGCGCCATGGTTTTCTTCAGGTCGAACACCTGCTGGTCGCCCTGGGCGAAGGTGCGGATGTTGCGGAAGAAGGTGAGCGGGGGCTCGTACTGCAGGGCATTTTTGGCCATAAAAAACAGGAAGCGCTCCAGGGGCTGGCCCAGCTCCTGGCTCAGGAAATCCTGCAGCTCGTGCATCAGGCTGGCCTCGCCGTAGAGGTAGCGGCAGTCGAAAAAGGTAGCGAACTGCATTACCATTTCCGGGTTCGACTCGCTCATCCACTGCTGGTAGTTGCGCTTCCAGTGCGAAAGGGAGTGGGTCCATTTGGGATTTTTGGCCATGAAGCCCCCCGAGCAGAAGTGCAGCCCGATGTGGTTCAACTGGTCGGACACGGCCGTGGCGAAGCGCAGGAAGTACTCGCGCACCAGCTCGCGCTGCTCGTTGGCTTTGTCCTCGTAGATGATGGCGTTGTCCTGGTCGGTGAGCAGGGTTTGCTCCTTGCGGCCTTCGCTACCCAGCACCATAAACACAAACTTGGCCGGGGCCGGGCCCAGCTCGGCCAGCACATTCTCAATCACCTTCAGGGCAATGGTATCGGCTACGGTACTGATGACCTGGTTCACGATGTCGGCCTTTACCCCGCGGCTCAGCAGCTGGTTCACGATGTCGGGCACCATTTCCCAGCGCCTCTTCAACTCTCGGGTGCCCTGGGCCAGCTTCACGGCCTGGATAAACATAAACGGCGACTGGGCCAGGTCGCTGAGCAACTTGTTACGGCTCAGAAAGCCCACGTACTCCCCGTCCTGCTCCACCAGCAGGTAGCGGGTTTTGGTCTGGAACATGCGCAGAATGGCTTCGTACACGAAGGCCTCGCGGGAAATGGACACCAGCGGCGTGGCGGCTACCTCCCCTACCGGCCGCCGGGCATCAAGGCAGCGGGCAATGACGGAGTCGCGCAGGGTAATATCGGTGCAGTAGCCCCGGATGGCGCCCGTAGCGGCGTCGGTCACGAACAGGCAGCTGACCTTGGCGGCGGCCATGCGGCGGGCCGCCTCGAAGATGGGCTCCCCGGCGGGGCAGGTAACCAGCTCCCGCGCCTCCAGGGTGCTGATGCGGCGCGAAAACAGCTGGTCGGCCACCAGAAAGTTTTGCTCGGGCGGATTCACCGGCTTCACGAAGTGGGCAAACTCCTCGTTGAGCATCCGCTCCCCGTAGCGGGCCGTGAAATAATGAAAAAAGGGCTTGTAGGCCTGGCACAACGCCCGGAAGTCGCGGCGGGGCAGGCGTAGCACGCGGGTTCCCTTCTGCACCATTACCGTGCGTAACGAGCGTTTTTTATTCAGCAGGATGGACATGCCCCCGTAGCAGGTGCCGGGGCCATATACCTCGGGCAGGCGCTTGTGCTGCTCACTATCGAAGAAAAACGTTTCGTAGCCGCCTTCCACAATAATATCGAGGCTGCGCACCTTGGAGGTATCCTGTTGGTAGAGCAGGGTTTCGCGCGGATGCTGTACTTCCTCCAGCAGCCCCAGCACGCCTTCCAGCACATCGTCGGGCAGCAGATTGAACGGGGCAACGGTACGCAGAAAAGCCAGGCGGTTATCCATATGCAAGCCAGAGTAAAAGAAACAGTAAGGCGGTGCCCAGCACTACGCCTACCCACCGCAGGGCGGCCAACGATGCCGGGGCACCGGGCACCGATAGGGGCAGTTGCCCCGCGAGCTTGGCGGGCGGCAACAGGCCCCGGCGCTGCAACTCAAAAAAACAGCGGGCCGTGGCGGCGGCATCAAGGTAGGCATCGTGGAGGCGGTCCATGGGCCTACCGAACAGCAGTTCGTGCAGCTCGTGGAGGCGCAGGTGCCGGTGGTGGGGAGCTCCGGACAAGGGGGGCCAGGTAGCCTTCATGGTGCAGAACTGGGGCAGGCCGGGCAGCGGATTGGGCAGGCCGGCCCGACTGAAAGCAGCGCCCAGCACGTGAAAATCGAACCGCAAAAAGTGCCCAACAACGCGCGGATGATACGTTTCCAGATCTTGGAGCAAGCGCCGCAGCACGGCGGCCGGCTCCTGGCCGTGCTCCCGCAAAAATTCCGGCGTGAGGCCGTGAATGGCAATGGCGGCCGCCGGCATGCGCCCGGCCGGAATCTGCAGGTAGTCCTGGTCCGACTTCACCCACTCACCCGCCGTGGTGTACACTACCCAGGCTAGCTGAGCAATGCAGGGCCACTCCTTTTCCTCGGCATAGGGCCGGTCCCAGCGCCGCGGCAGCCCAGTGGTTTCGGTGTCCAGGAAAAGCAGATACTCCTGCGCCATCAGGCAACGGTGAAAATAGAATACTCTAAGAACAAGGGCCGAACAGTCAGCAGTTACGGTGTAAACATGCAACAGCCCCTACCCCCCGCTGCCGACGTAAGCCCGGCGTGGAAGAACTGACACGTTAGCCGTTCGGCCATTGCTGTGCAGCGGGCCGCGCAACGGCTACGGCGCCACGTCGCCCACAAATTTCAGGGCTGGGTCGCGCACGGAGCGGCCTTGGGTATCGGCCGAGTAGGCGGTGGATTGGCGCACCAGCAGCTCGGGGCGCAGGGCCACCTGCCGGGGCGTGAAGGGGCGGCCATCGGCCTCAATCAAATCCAGCAGCAGCCGCACCGAGGCCTGCCCCATTTCCTCGCAGCGCTGGTCAACGGTGGTGATAGGGGGCTGGGTAATGGTGGTGAAGGTTTCGTTGCTGAAGCCCGAAATGGCAACGTCTTCGGGCACGCGCAGGCCCTGGCGCTGGGCTTCCTGCAGAGCCCCTAGGGCGGCGTAGTCGCCGGCGGCAAACACGCCGTCGGGCGGGCGGGCCGTGGCCAGCAGCTGGTGCAGGCCTTCGGCGGCCTGGTCCTGGGCCATGTCGGAGTAGAGAATCAGGCTTTCATCTTCGGGCAGGCCGGCTTCGCGCAGGGCATCGAGGTAGCCCTGGCGGCGGTTGCGGTAGATGTTCAGGTGCTGGGGCCCGGCCAGGTGGGCAATGCGGCGGCAGCCCTGGGCAATGAGGTGGCGGGTAGAAAGGTAGCCCCCTTCCTGGTCGTCGAGCACCACGGCATTCACATTGTCGCCCTCCACTACGCGGTCAAAAAACACCAGGGGCAACCCGCGCCCGCGCACTTTCTCGAAGTGGCGAAAGTCGCGGGTGGTGCGCGAGAGGGACACCAGAATGCCCGCTACCTGGGCGCTGAGCAGAATATCGAGGTTGCGCCGCTCCTGGGCCACGTCCTCGTTCGACTGGCAGATAATGACGTTGTAGCCCGCCTTGCTGGCCGCCGTTTCAATGCCATGTACCACCGACGGAAAAAACCGGCCTTCAATGTAAGGCACCACAATGCCCAGCAGCTGGCTTTTGCCTTTGCGCAAGGCGGAAGCCAGGCGGTTGGGCTGGTAGTTGTATTTCTTGGCCAGCTTCAGCACCTTCTGCTTCATGGCGGGCCCAATGCTGTGATGGTCGCTCAGGGCCCGGGAAATCGTCGTCATCGACACGCCCAGCTCCCGGGCCAGATCAGCCATCGAAACGGGGCTGGTATTATTTACGTCGGCGACTTGTTTTTTTCGGGGAGCCATAGAGGAGAAGCGCTACACAATGCTTTGTGTAAAGATAGAACGTTTTAGGATTTGACGGGTAGCACAGGGCCAATTACCGGGTTTTACGCCTTGCAACGTAGGAATCAGACAGGAATTGGCCCGCATTCTTTGTTACCCTTTGGTCCGGCTGGCAAAATACATTTCGGCTAAGGCTACCTACCTATTAAGTTTTTCTTATTACTTTACACAATCGATTGTGCCTGTTGCGTACCGGGTTTCCCGTGGTCTGCCGGCCCGGCGGAATGCTTGCTCCGCACTACTTGCCCCCTGGCTGGGGGTTCCACTCCGCCTCTTCCATCCTCTGCCCACTTCATTTACTCCATGCCTACCTCTTCTCCCACCCGACTCCTGCAGCTTGCCAGCGGCCTGGCGCTGTGCAGTACTCTTGGCCTGACAGCCGCCCTGGGCCAGACCAAGCCCGCAACCGCCATTACCGTGCAGGTGAACAAGCCTGGGGCGCCAGTTTCGCCTATTATGTACGGGTTGTTCTTCGAGGACATCAACTTCGCCGCCGACGGCGGGCTCTACCCCGAACTGGTTAAAAACAAGTCGTTTGAAATTCAGGGGCAGCATTTTATTGGCTGGAATGCCCTGCTGGGGGCCGCCGCCCTACAAACCTACACCGTCACCACCGACCGGCCCCTCAGCGCCACCAACAACCATTTTGCCCGCCTCACGGCCGCCCAGGCCAGTCCTAACGCCGGCATTGTGAACGAAGGCTTCCGCGGCATGGGGGTCAAGCAGGGGGCGGAGTACACCTTCTCGGTGTACCTGCGCCGGGGCCCGGGCAATGTGAGCGGCCTGAACGTGACGCTGGAAGAGCAAGGCCGGCCGGGCTCCGGCCCCGTAGCGGCTACCGCGGGCCGGGTGCTCGCGCAGGCCCAAATCGGGGGGCTTACCCCGGAGTGGAAAAAGTACACCGTGGTGCTGAAGCCCACGGCTACGGCGGCCAAAGCCCAGCTGAAACTTACCATGGAAGGCGCCGGTACCCTCGACCTGGACGTGGTATCCCTGTTCCCGAAGGACACCTGGAACAAGCGCGAAAACGGCCTGCGCCCCGATCTGGTGCAGCTGTTCAAAGACATGCAGCCGGGCTTCCTGCGCTTCCCCGGTGGCTGCATTGTGGAGGGCCGCACGCTCTCGGAGCGCTACCAGTGGAAGGAAACCATCGGCGACGTAGCCGCGCGCGTGCCGCTGATTAACCGCTGGAACATGGAGTTCAAGCACCGCTCTACCCCCGACTACTACCAGTCCTTCGGGCTGGGCTTCTTTGAATACTTCCAGCTTTCCGAGGACATTGGGGCCGAGCCCGTACCGATTCTGAACGTGGGCATGGCCTGCCAGTTCAACTCCTCGGAGCTGGCCCCGGTTACCAGCACCGCCGCCGCCGGGCCCAGCGCCCCCGAAGCGCACAGCCACGACGACGACCCGACCCTGGAAACCTTCATTCAGGACGCGCTGGATCTGGTGGAGTTTGCCAACGGCCCGGCCAGCAGCCCCTGGGGCGCCAAGCGCGTGGCCATGGGCCACCCGGCCCCGTTCAACCTCAAGTACATTGGTATTGGCAACGAGCAGTGGGGCCCCCAGTACCTGGAGCGCTACGAGCCGTTTATGAAGGCGGTGAAGGCCAAGTACCCTAACATCAACATCGTATCCAGCGCGGGCCCGGCCCCCGATGGCGACCTGTTCGATAAAGCCACCAAGCGCCTGCGGGAGCTGAAGGCCGAGGTGATTGACGAGCACTACTACGCCAGCCCCGAGTGGTTCCGGAAGAACGCCGGCCGCTACGACAACTACCCCACCACCGGCTCCAAAATCTTCGCCGGCGAGTACGCCGCCCAGACGGTTGCCATCGGCAGCCCCGACAACAAGAACAGCTGGGACACCGCTATTTCGGAAGCCGCTTTTATGACCGGCCTGGAACGCAACGCCGATAAGGTAACCATGGCCTCGTACGCCCCTATGCTGGCCCACGTAGATGCCTGGCAGTGGACCCCAAACATGATCTGGTTTGATAACCTGCGCTCCTACGGCACCCCCAATTACTACGTGCAGAAGCTGTTCTCGCTTAACAAAGGCACCACCATGCTGCCCGTACAGCTGAGCGCCGGCGCCCGCAATGGCCAGGACAACCTGTTCAGCAGCGCCGTGGCCGACGACAAAACCGGCGACATCGTGGTGAAGCTGGTGAACTACTCCGCCGAGGCCCGCCCCGTGACGGTGGCCCTGCAGGGCGTGAAGAAGCTGGGCAAAACCGGCAAAGCCACCGTACTGTCCAGCCCCGACCTGAACGCCGTGAACAGCCTGGACCAGCCCCTGAACATTGCCCCGCAGGAGGCTTCGTTTAAGGTATCATCGTCGAATGTAACCTACACGCTGGCCCCGAATTCCTTCACGGTGCTGCGCATTCCCGGCAAGCGTTAATCTGGCAGCTGACATGACGAAGACTCTCTCTCTGCTAACGGGTGTTCTGCTGGCCGCATCTGTTCCTACCCTGGCGCCCACCGCGGCGCTGGGGCAGGCCGCGCCCGAGCCGGCGGCCGGCAACCCCATCATCAAAGACAAATACACCGCCGACCCGGCTGCCCTGGTGCACAAAGGCACCGTGTACCTCTACGCCGGCCACGACGAAGCCCCGGCCCGGCAGGAACGCTACGTGATGAACGAATGGCTGTGCTACTCCTCTCAGGACATGGTGACCTGGAAAGAGCACCCCTCGCCCCTGAATGTGAAGGCGTTTGCCTGGGCCAAGGCCGATGCCTGGGCCTCGCAGGTAATTGAACGCAACGGCAAGTTCTACTGGTACGCGGCGGTGGAGCACGGCTCCGTGCCGGGCAAAGCCATTGGAGTAGCCGTGTCCGACAGCCCCACCGGCCCGTTCAAAGATGCCCGGGGCTCGGCCCTCATCACCAACAATATGACCGACAGCCCCATTATGTGGGACGACATCGACCCGACGGTGTTTGTAGATGACAAGGGCCAGGCCTACCTCTACTGGGGCAACACCAACTGCTACTGGGCCAAGCTCAAGCCCAACATGACGGAGCTGGATGGCCCCATCAACAAGGTTACTACCCTCCCTAAGTTCACGGAAGCCCCCTGGCTGCACAAGCGCAACGGCTGGTACTACCTCAGCTACGCCTACCAGTTCCCCGAGAAGATTGCCTACGCCATGAGCCGCAGCCCGGAAGGCCCCTGGGAGTTCAAGGGCCTGCTGAACGAAGTGGCGGGTAATTCCAACACCAACCACCAGGCCATCATCGACTTCAAGGGGCAGTCGTACTTTATTTACCACAACGGCAGCATTCCCACCGATGGAGGCTCTTTCCGTCGCTCCGTTTGCATCGACTACCTCTACTACAATAAGGACGGCACGATGAAGCGGGTGCAGATGACCACGGAGGGCGTAAAACCGGCTAAGTAAGCGGGGCTGCCCGGTGCCCTGAACCGCTTCGCCCCCCTACCCCCTCTATCCTTCCAAACCCCCACACAATCGTTTATGTATTTCAAGCTGATAATACGACTAGCCCTGTTGACTCTGCTGCTGGCAAGGCTTGAAACGTGGGCGCAGGCTCAGACGGCTCCTCCGCTTATTCCGGCCCACGACCCGGTGATGATCCGGCAGAACGGCACGTACTACATGTTCTGCACGGGGCCGGGCATTGCGGTGTGGTCATCAAAAGACCGCCGGAACTGGACGCGGGAGAAGCCGGTGTTTGCTACCCCCCCGACCTGGGCCACTCAGGCGGTGCCGGGCTTCCGCAACAACCACATCTGGGCGCCCGATATTTCCTACCATAACGGCGTGTACTCGCTGTTCTACTCCATTTCCGCGTTCGGAAAAAACACGTCCTGCATCGGGCTGGCCACCAACAAAACCCTGGACCCTACCTCCAAAGATTTCAAGTGGGTTGACCACGGCCGCGTGGTGCAGTCGGTGCCGGGGCGCGACATGTGGAACGCCATTGACCCCAACCTAATCCGCGACGAAGCCGGAACCCCCTGGTTGTCATTTGGTTCCTTTTGGGAGGGCATCAAGCTGGTGAAGCTCCGCCCCGACCTGACGGCCCCGGCCCAGCCCGAGCAGTGGCGCACCTTGGCCCGGCGCCCCCGCAGCCCCCAGCTCAACGACTCCCTCCCCGGCGACGGCGCCATTGAGGCCCCGTTCATCTTTCGGAAGGGTGAGTATTACTACCTTTTCACTTCCTTCGATTACTGCTGCCGTGGGCCCCAAAGCACGTACAAGATTATGGTAGGCCGCGCGAAAAGCGTAACGGGCCCCTACCTGGACCAAGCCGGTAAACCCCTCGACCAGGGCGGCGGCACCGAGGTGCTGGCCGGCGACAAGAACTGGTTTGGGCTGGGCCACAACTCCGTTTACACCTTCGACAACACCGACTACCTGGTTTTTCATGGGTATGATGCCGCTGACCAGGGCCGCTCGAAGCTGCGCCTGGAAAAGCTTGCCTGGGACGCAGCCGGCTGGCCCCAAGTGCAGCCCTGACTGCTCCGGGGCTTGGCCAGTGTGCACAATCGTTTGTGTATAATGGGGTAATCCACTACTTTTCCCCTGCCCGCAGCAAGGGTAGCTACCGGCACCGATTTCGGTATCGATACCGGTCCTTTTTCTGGCCTTACACTTCTCGGAAGGCTGTCTTCCGGGGCGTTGAAGCCGTAGCTTAGCATCTTTCCCTTCTTTTTTTATTATCGTTTCGTGACTAAGCCGACCAACCCCCTTGCTGACCTCAGTGTAAACACCATCCGCCTGCTGTCGGTGGATATGGTGCAGGCGGCCAACTCCGGCCACCCGGGCCTCCCCCTGGGCGCGGCCCCCATGGCCTACGTGCTGTTCTCGCGCTTTCTGCGCTTCAACCCCCAGGACCCCACGTGGCCGAACCGGGACCGGTTTGTGCTGTCGGCCGGCCACGGCTCGGCGCTGCTTTACAGCCTGCTGCACCTGTACGGCTACGATTTGTCCTTGGATGATCTGAAAGCCTTCCGGCAGCTGCACTCCAAAACGCCCGGCCACCCCGAGTCGAACCTGACGCCCGGTGTGGAGGTAACCACGGGGCCCCTGGGCCAGGGCTTCGCCAATGGGGTAGGCATGGCCATGGCCGAAGCCCACCTGGCCGCCGTGTACAACAAGCCCGGCCACACCCTGCAGGACCACTATACCTACGCCATTGTCTCGGACGGGGACCTGATGGAAGGCATTGCGGCCGAAGCGGCCTCCCTGGCCGGCCACCTGAAGCTGGGCAAGCTCATCTACCTCTACGACGACAACGACATCTGCCTCGACGGGCCCACCAACCTCTCCTACACCGAGGATGCCCTGGCCCGCTTTGAGGCCTACGGCTGGCACACCCAGCGCGTGACGGATGGCAACGACCTCGACGCCATCGAGGCCGCCATCAAGGCGGCCCAGCAGGAAACCGAGCGGCCTTCTATCATTTCGGTGAAAACCATCATCGGCTACGGCAGCCCCCAGGAAGGCACCAGCAAAGTGCACGGCTCGCCCCTGGGCCCCGATAACCTGAAAAAAGCTAAGAAATTCTTCGGCTTCGACCCCGAAGCCACCTTTATAGTGCCTGAAGAAGTGCGTGCCCACCTGGCCGAAGCCGGCCAGCGCGGCGCTCAGCTTCAGGCTGAATGGCAGCAGAAAACAGAGGCGTTCCAGCAGGAGTACCCAGCAGAGTGGGAACTGTTCCGGACTTCGTTTGCGGGAGAGCTTCCTGCAGGCTGGGATGCCTCGCTGCCCGTCTTTACCGCCGCCGACGGCGCCCTGGCTACCCGCCAGGCCTCGGGCAAAGCCCTGAATGCGCTCAAGCAGACGGTGCCTTTCCTGTTCGGAGGCTCCGCCGACCTGGCCAGCTCCAACGAAATGCCCACCAGCGGCGCCGTGAGCTTCCAACCCGGCTCGTATGAGCATAACAACATCTGGTTTGGGGTGCGCGAGCACGCCATGGGTGGCGCCATGAACGGCATGGCCCACCACGGCGGCGTGCGCCCCTACGGCGGCACCTTCCTGACCTTTTCCGACTACATGCGCGGGGCCATCCGCCTCACGGCCCTGGCCGAGTCGGGCGCTACCTTCGTGTTCACCCACGACAGCATTGGCCTGGGCGAGGACGGCCCCACCCACCAGCCCGTAGAGCAGGTAGCGGCCCTGCGCACCATCCCGAACATTGTGGTGCTGCGCCCCGCCGACGCCAACGAAACCGTAGAATCGTGGCGCGTGGCCCTGACCACGCCCAAGTCGCCGGTGGTTCTGATTTTGTCGCGCCAGAAGCTACCGGTGCTGGACCAGGGGCAGTATGGCTCGGCCCGCGAGGGAGTAGCCCGCGGCGCCTACATTCTCCGCGAAGCCGAAGGCGGCCAGCCCCAGCTGCTACTGCTGGCCACGGGCTCCGAAGTAGCCCTGGCTTTGCAGGCCCAGGAAGCGCTGCAGCAACAGGGCGTGGCAACCCGCGTAGTAAGCATGCCGTCGTGGGAGCTGTTTGAGAAGCAGGACAAGGCCTATCAGCAGCAGGTGCTGCCCCCGGCCGTGCGCAAGCGCGTAGCCATCGAGGCCGGCTCACCGATGGGCTGGCACAAGTACGTCACCGACGAAGGCACCGTCATTGCCCTGAACCGCTTCGGCGAATCGGGCCCCGGCGAGGCCGTAATGGAGCTGTTTGGCTTCTCCGTGGAAAACGTGGTGAAGCAAGCCACCTGGGTGCTGCAGGGCCAGCCCGCTGAAATTGAAAAGAAGGAAGTGCTGTCGTAAGAGCTTTCCAGTTGTTGATTTGCCACGAACGTCAGGCTGAGCTGGTCGAAGCGTCTCTACCGCTTCGCACGAGCAAGTAGCAGGAGTTAGCCAGAGGTAGAGATGCTTCGACCAGCTCAGCCTGACGTTCTTTTTCACTTACTCTGAAGTAAACCACCCCACCTATATGAACCCTCTTGTTGCCATTCACGACTTCGGCCAGAGCATCTGGCTGGACTATATCCGCCGCAACATCCTGCACAACGGGGAGCTGCAGCGCCTGATTACCGAGGACGGCCTGCGGGGCGTAACCTCCAACCCGGCCATCTTCGAGAAAGCCATTGCCGGCTCCGACGACTACGCCGCCGACATTCAACAATTTGCCAAGGAAGGCCTTTCGGCCGATGAAATCTATGCCCGCCTGGCCGTGGCCGACGTGCAGCAGGCCTGCGACCTGCTTCGCCCCCTCTACGACCACCCCGACAACGGCGGCGATGGCTACGTGAGCCTGGAAGTATCGCCGGAGCTGGTGAACGACACGGCCGGCACGGTAGCCGAGGGGTTGCACTTCTGGAAGGAAGTAAACCGCCCTAACGTCATGATTAAGGTGCCCGCCACGCTGGAAGGCCTGCCCGCCATCCGGCAGCTGATTGCGGCCGGCGTGAACGTAAACGTGACCCTGATTTTCAGCGTGGAGCGCTACCGTTTGGTGGCCGAAGCCTACCTGGCCGGCCTGGAAGACCGGGTAAAAGCCGGAGGTTCGGTAAAGCGCCTCGATTCGGTAGCTAGCTTCTTCCTCTCGCGGATTGATGTGCTGATTGACCCCCTGCTGGAAAAGCTGGCGGCCGAAGGCGGCGAGAAGGGCAAGCTGGCCCAGAGCCTGGTGGGCGAGGTAGCCATTGCCAGCGCCAAACGCGCCTACGAGGTATTTGAGGAAATTTTCGCGGGTCCGCGCTGGGAAGCCCTCAAGGCCCAGGGCGCCCAGCCCCAGCGCCTGCTGTGGGCCAGCACCGGCAACAAAAACCCCAAGTACGACGACCTGAAGTACGTCGAAGCCCTCATCGGCCCGAACACCGTGAACACCATTCCGGTGGAAACCCTGGACTTCTACCGGGCCAAGGGCCAGCCCGCCAACCGCCTGGCCGACAAGCAGGAAGTACCCGTGCTGGACCGCCTGCCCGAGCTGGGCCTCGACTTGGAGGCCCTCACCAACCAGCTGGAGCAGGAAGGCGCCAAGAAGTTCACCGAGCCCTTCGGCAAGCTGATGGACGTGCTGGAGCAGAAGCGCCAGGAGGCCCTGGCCGGTGCTACGGCTTAAATCGGCTTAACCTATTGTCGAGGTACTGGCGCTGCCGAGAATAACACTTACCCGCGGGGAGCCACCATGTGGCTCCCCGCTTTTTTACCTACTCCAGTATGGCGGAAAGCACGCCGACTCAGCGCCGGGTGGCCGTGAGTACCTTGTTTTTTGTGGCGGGGCTGTGTTTTGCCTCCTGGGCCTCGCGCATTCCGGATATCGGGCTGAAGCTGGGCCTGAGTGAGGGTGAGCTGGGGCAGTTGCTGCTGGCGTTACCGGTCGGCTCTATGCTGGCCCTGCCCGTGGCCGGCTGGCTGGTGCACACCTATGGCAGCCGCCAGGTGGTGCTATTGGCTACCTGCCTGTACGCGGGTTTCCTACCCCTGCTGGGCTGGGCAACCGGCTTCTGGACCTTGGCCGGCAGCCTGGTGCTGTTTGGCTTTGCCGGCAACCTGCTCAACATCTCCGTCAATACCCAGGCCATTGGCGTGCAGGCCGCCTACGGTCAGCCTATTATGGCCAGTTTCCATGGGCTCTGGAGCCTGGCCGGCTTTTTGGGCGGCGCCCTGGGCACGCTGCTCATCCGGTGGCAGCAAACTCCGTTTCGGCACTTTCTGCTGGTGATGGGGGTAGGCCTGGTTCTGGCCGTGCTGGCTCATCAGCGCACCCTGCCCCAGGATGTCGGGGCCGCGGGCGGCAGCTCTGGTCTGCGCCGTCCCGAGCCCTATCTGCTCCGCGTTGGCCTGATTGCGTTCTGCGGCATGCTCTGCGAGGGGTGCATGTTCGATTGGAGCGGGGTGTATTTCCAGAAGGTAGTGCGCCCGGATGCTACCCTGGTCACGGCGGGCTACGTGGCTTGCATGAGCACTATGGCCCTGGGCCGCTTCATCTCCGATTTCTTTACCCACCGGTTCGGCACCGCCCGGATGCTGCAGATCAGCAGCGCCCTGATTGCGGCGGGGTTGCTGACGGCCGTGGTATGGCCGGCTTTTGGGCCTTCGGTTACGGGGTTTCTGCTGGTAGGTTTTGGCATTGCCTCCGTGACACCGCTGGCGTACAGTGCGGCGGGGCAATCGGCTACGGTTTCGCCGGGAGTGGCACTGGCTATGGTTTCTTCCATCGGCTACCTTGGCTTTTTGCTGGGTCCGCCGCTCATTGGATTAGTAGCCGAAGTTTCCAGCCTGCGGGTATCATTCGGGTTAGTAGCCGGACTTGGGGCCGCCATTGGTGTACTGGCCGCGCGTGCTACTCCCGCTCCTACGTCTTCTCAGCCCCTGCCTATGCAAGACGTAGGAGCGGCCTCCGCGCACTAACCTGGCGTAGAGGTTTCCTTGTTCCTGGCAGGCTGCCCGGCCGGGCCTGCCTTGCTTCACCTGGGTGAATTGTTATAACGGGGGACCCCGGGGTTTGGGAGGCAGCGCAGAGTACTGGCATTAAGTGAGTAGTTACTTCTAAAAAAGAGTTGCAATATTTTATTGGTAATTTGTTATGAAATCAGTAACCTTACTCACTCATTCTTCAGGTGCCGACGCGAAGCAGTTTTCGCGGTAGCTTTCCCTCCCAGGTCCGTATTTCCCACCGAGCCTTTTTTTGTGACTTACTACACAAACGATTGTGAAAACCACGTAACACAATCGTTTGTGTTAATCTTACCTCAATTCCCACACCCTCGTACATGAAAAAGCCTTTACCCAAAATGAGCCGGGTAACCATTCCGGCGCTTCTTTGCTGCCTTCCCCTGCAGCCTGTGCTGGCGGGGGCCTCTGCTGCCTCCCCCGCTACGGCGCGCTTTGCCCCCGCCACCCTCGCCGACATCACCGTGTCGGGGCGGGTGGTTGATGAAAAAGGCGCGGGCTTACCCGGCGTCAACGTGATTGTGAAAGGCACCACCACCGGCACCCAGACCGATGCGGATGGGCGTTTCAGCCTTACCGCCCCGGATAATGGCACGTTGCAAATCTCCTTTGTGGGCTATACGTCGCAGGAAGTGCCGGTTAGTGGCCGCACGTCCATTAGCATTTCCCTGGCCCCCGACAACCGTGCCCTCTCGGAGGTGGTGGTAGTGGGCTACCTCACTGAAAACCGCCAGAACGTAACCAGCGCCGTCAGCAGCCTGGATGTAAAAGAAGCCACGAAAGCGCCCGTTGCTACGGCCACCCAAGCCCTGCAGGGCCGCCTGCCGGGCGTGGTGGTTACGGGCTCAGGGGGCCCCGGTGATGCGCCCATCGTGAACATCCGGGGCATTGGCACGCTGGGTAATGCCGGCAGCGGCCCGCTGTACGTGATTGATGGGTTGTGGACGGACAACATCCGCGACCTGAACCCCAACGACATCGAAACCCTGAACATTCTGAAGGACGCCTCTTCCACGGCCGTGTACGGGTCGCGGGGCGCCAACGGGGTAGTGCAGATTACCACCAAAAAAGGGCGGGCCGGCACGCCGGCCATCAGCTTCAACGGCTACCGCGGCGTGGACCAGGTGTACAAGCGCTACAACCTCACCAACGCCAGCCAGTGGGCCGACCGCGCCGTTACGGCGTACCGGAACGCCGGGCTGGACCCGCTCAACAACGGGCAGAATAGCCTGGCCGGGGCCGTGAAAGGACCAGGGGGCGCTTTCAACCCCAATATTGACACCGACTGGCAGGATGAGTTTTTCCAGACCGGCACCACGGAAGACTACAACCTCACCTTTTCCGGGGGTAGCGCCGGCGAGAAAACGGCCACCAACTTCCTAATTTCGGGCGAGTACTTCCACCAGGAAGGCATTGCCAAAGGTCCGGACTTCAAGCGCTACAGCCTGCGCCTGAACTCGGGCCTGACCCGCGGGCGCCTGAAGTTTCAGGAAAACGTGCAGCTGACCCACCTCGATGTGACGCTGCTGAACGGGGCACCTTTCATTGACATCCTGACGATTATCCCCAGCATTCCGGTGTATGACCCGGCCAATGAAGGGGGCTTCGGTACTGGTTCGCCCATTCTCAACACCTTCGCTACCAACCCCATCGGGGCCCAGCAGCTGTTGCGGCGCACCCAGTCGGATAACCGCCTGGCCGGCAACATCAGCACCGACCTGACCATTTTCGACTTCCTGACCTACCGGCTGAACGTGGCCATGGACGGGCACACCTACAGCAACGCCGACGCGCAGAAGGTGGGCATCCTGCGGCAGAACACCCGCATCAACACCTCATCCCTGAACGAGTTTCTGGGCTACGACCTGTTTTTGCTGGGTGAAAACACGCTGAACTTCAACAAGCAGTTCGGGGACCACAGCATTAACGTGGTGGGCGGCTACTCCGAGCAAAGCTACCGCCAGCACAATGTGCAGGCGGGCGCCCAGGGCTTTACCAGCTCGCCCCAATACTATTTCGAGCTGAGCGCCGGCCCGGAAAAGGGGGTTATCGGGGGTAGCTCCTTTAAGTACACCAAGCGCTCCTTCTTCGCCCAGGCCACCTACGACTTCAAGAACCGCTACCTGCTGTCGGTGAGCGGGCGCCGCGACGGCTCCTCGCGCTTTACCCCGGCCAACCGCTGGGGTAACTTCGGGGCGGCTTCCATCGGCTGGCGCATCAGCGAAGAAGATTTCTTTAAGAACTCCTTGCCCGCTGTCAATAACCTGAAGCTGCGGGCCAGCTACGGCTCCAACGGCAACGATGCCCTGGCCGGCATCTACGGCGGCTCTTACCTACCCTATCCCGTTGTGGGTCAGAACGTAAACTACGTCATCGGGACCGGCCAAACCATCGTGAACGGCGCCTCGCAGCTGGCCCTGCCCAGCCCCGACATCCGGTGGGAAGACCGCTACACGAAAAACATTGGCCTGGACCTGAGCGTGCTGGATAACCGCCTCACGCTGGCCACCGACTACTACGTTTCGCAAACCCGGAATGCCCTGGCCCCCGTGCAGGTACTCACCTACCTGGGCCACTTCGGCCAGGCCCTGTACCAGAACGCCGGCGACATTGAAAACCGCGGCATCGAGCTGGCCCTGGGCTACCACGACACCCGCAGCGCCTTTACCTACGGGGCCGATTTCACGCTGACCACCGTGAAAAATAAGATTACGGCAGTGCCGGTGGAAGGCCAGGTGTTTGAGGGCGGCGAGCTGCTGACCCGCTCGGCCCTGGGCACTTCCCTGGGCGAGTTCTTCCTGATTCCGTTCGATGGCATCTTCCAGTCGAACGACGAGGTAGCCAACTACAAGAACTCCAAGGGGCAGATTATCCAGCCCTACGCTTCGGCCGGCGACGTGCGCTACAAGGACACGAACGACGACGGCGTGATCAGCAATAGCGACGCCGTGTACGCGGGCAAATCCATTCCGAACCTGGTGATGGGCCTGAACCTGACGGCAGCCTACAAGGGCTTCGACCTGTCGGTGTTCTTTAACTCCTCGAGCGGCAACAAAATCTACAACACGGCCCGCCGCGACCTGGAAAGCTACGTGGGCCCGAACAACTACAACGCCGACGTGGAGCCCTGGACGGCCGAAAACCCCTCCACCACTACCCCGCGCCTGCTGCAGGGCGGGGGGCTGGGCAACCTGGGCCTGGCCGCTTCTTCCAACTCCCTGTTCAACACCACCCGCTGGCTCGAAGACGGCTCCTACATCCGCCTGCGCAACATTCAGCTGGGCTACACTTTCCCTAAAACCTTCACCAGCAAGGTGCCCAGCTTGGGCAGCGTGCGGGTGTACGTAACGGGCCGCAACGTTTTCACCATCACCGACTATACGGGCTACGACCCGGAAGTAACGGGCACCGGCTTCTTCAGCCGCGGGGTTGATTTCAGCGCCTACCCCAACGTGCGCAGCTTCACGGGCGGCATTCAGGTGAACTTCTAACTCGTGCCGGGTGCGGGCTTCCCGGCCGCGCCCCTCTTCCCACCGTTTTTCCTACCTAAATGAAAACCAATAAATTAGCTACCCTTCTACTGGCGGGCGGTCTGTTCCTGACCACGGCCTGCGAGAAGGACCTGCTGGATCAAGCAAACCCCAACGCCCCCACCACCGACCAGTTCTGGAAAACGGAAAGCGACGCCGTTAAGGGGGTATATGCCTGCTACTCGGGCCTGCAGCAGTTTGCCTGCTACTACCGTAGCTGGCATTTCATGGCTCACCGCTCCGACGAGTCGTTCAGCCAAAGCCCCTTCGTGGCCCTGGCCGACTTCACGCGTTTCATTCAGCCCGACGTGGACTTTTTCATCTCCTCGTTTGCCTGGAATGACTACTACCGCACCATCTACCGCACCAACCAGGTAGTAACCCACGTGCCGAACATTCAGATGGATGAAACGCTGAAAAAGCGCCTGGTAGCCGAAGCCCGGTTTGTGCGGGCGCTGTCGTACTTCGACCTGGCCTACTTTTTCGGCAACGTGCCCCTGATTACCGTGGAGCCCACCGTGGCCACGCGGGCGCCCCAGGCCACGCAGACCCAGACGGAAGAGTTCATCATTACGGAGCTGCAGGCGGCCATTCCGGACCTGCCCCTCTCCTACGGAGACGCCGACAAGGGCCGCGTAACCAAGGGCGCCGCCCAGGCCCTGCTGGCGAAGGTGTACATGCAGCAGCGCAAGTGGTCGGAGGCCTCGGCCCTGTTCACCCAGATGGCCGCCAGCAACCAGTACGACCTGGTGCCGAACTACCTCGACAACTTCACCGACGTGAACGAAAACAACCGCGAGTCGGTGTTTGAGGTGCAGTTCACCGGCGCGGTGCTGGAAGTAGGTCAGGGCCAGGACAATGCTTCGTCCTCGGAAAGCCACGACCGGCCTAACTTCTTCGGTCCTCCCGGTCCTACCTTCGCTGACGTGCAGCCCCGCCGCTGGCTGCTGGATGAGTACAAAGACTCGACGGTGGCCTTTGCTCCCGGCAGCACCACGCGCCACCTCATCGACCCCCGCCGCGACATCAGCATCATTCACGCCGGCAACCCTGACCGGTTCTACGGCCGCACCTTTGCCCAGTGGAACTGGAACCCCAACCAGCAGTACTGGCGCAAGTACCTCAATGACCGCACGCGCGTGGATGAAAACTTCTCCTCCGGCATCAACCACCGCGTGATCCGCTACGCCGACGTGCTGCTGATGCAGGCCGAAGCCCTGACCGAGCTGGGCCAGATGGGCACGGCCCTACCCCTGGTAAACCGGGTACGGGCCCGCGTGGGCCTGGCCCCGCTCATGGGCACCTTCACCCAGAACGCCATGCGCCTGCTCATCCGCAGCGAGCGGGCCAAGGAGCTGGCCGGGGAAGGCACCCGCTGGTTTGACATTTTGCGCTGGCAGCTGCTGGACAACCAGGCCGGCATTGATGAGCTGAAAGCCCGGGACCCTGACTTTACCAACTTCCGCCTGGGCGTTTCGAAGCTGCTGCCGATTCCGCGCCGCGACCTGGCCATCGACCCGAACATCAAGCAAAACCCCGGCTACTAAGGCCGCTTTTGCCCGCAACCATAAACAGCCGCTCTGGCCCCTGCTTGGAGCGGCTGTTGGCTTCTGAGGGTCGGTGAGTTTTCCTCCACTTCTTGTCTGATACCGTGATAAACCACTACGCTGGCGCATGCCGCCGCTATTTGCCGGCCCTGGGACTGCTGGCGCTGCTGAGCTGCCAGGACGGCGGCAAAGCCACCGTGGCACCCGCGCCGCCCGTGGTTACGCCGCCGGCGGGTGCCACCTTCACCAACCCCTTACTGGCTTCCGGGCCCGACCCGTGGGTGTACCAGAAGGACGGCTTCTATTACTACATGCACACCACCAACACCAATCTGCGCATCTGGAAAACCGCCAAGATGTCGGAGTTGGGCTCTACCTCCAGCGTGGTGGCCTGGACGCCCCCACCCGCCGGGCCGGCCTCGGGCAACCTCTGGGCGCCGGAGCTGTACTTCCTGGATGGCAAGTGGTACATCTACTACTCGGCCGGGCCGGCGGGTACCAACCTGGGCCAGCAGCGCACCTGGGTGCTGGAAAACGCCAGCCCCGACCCCACCACCGGCACCTGGGTGGATAAGGGCCGCCTGTTCAGCCCCGCCGCCGATTTCTGGGCCATTGATGGCACCATACTGGAGCAAAACGGCCAGCGCTACTTTATCTGGTCGGGGCACAATGGGCAGGATGGCATTCAGCGCCTCTACATTTCCCGCATGAGCAATCCCTGGACCCTGACCGGGGCGCGGGTGGAGCTCTCGCACCCGGAGTACATCTGGGAAAACGTGGGGCCGCCCTATGTCAATGAAGGTCCCGAGATTCTGAAGCGCGGCGACAAAACCTTCCTGGTGTATTCGGCCAGCTTCTGCGGCACCGATCAGTACGCCCTGGGCATGCTCACGGCCGCCAGCACCGCCGACCCCATGCTGCCTTCTTCCTGGACTAAATCGACGCGGCCAGTGTTTTCCCAAAGCCCCGCGAACCGGGCGTATGCCACGGGCCACAACTCGTTTTTCACCTCGAAAGACGGGCAGGAAAGCTGGATTCTCTACCACGCCAACTCTAACCCCAACGAGGGCTGCGTGGAGAAGCGCAACCCGCGCATGCAGCAATTCACCTGGAACCCCGACGGGACGCCCAACTTCGGGACGCCCGTAGCCATCAACACGGCCCTACCCCGGCCCGGCGGCGAATAGCCCTTCGGTCAGGCTGCTTTATCCCCTTCTACTACCCCCACCTACTATGTTTGCCCCCCTACTCTCTACCCGGATGCGCTACCTGCTGCGGCTAGGTGCGCTGCTGTTGCTACTGCTGGGCCCGGCCCGGCCCCACGCCTACGCCCTGCAGGGCCTGACTGGCGTGCACGACCCTTCCACCATTATGAAGGAAGGCAACAAGTACTGGATTTTTGCTACCGGTCAGGGCATCTACAGCATGTATTCCACGGACCTGGTAAACTGGACGCCGGGGCCGCGGGCCGTATTTGTCAACAATGCCTACCCCGCCTGGATCAATACCAAGGTGCCGGGCTTCCAGGGTAATTTCTGGGCGCCCGAGTGCATTTACATGAACGGCAAGTACTACCTGTACTACTCCTGCTCCACCTTCGGCTCCAAGGTGTCGGCCATGGGAGTAGCCACCAACGTTACCCTGGACCCCACCAGCCCCAACTACAAGTGGGAAGATCAGGGCGAGGTAGTTTCCTCCAACGCCAGCAGCAGCGCCAACGCCATTGACCCGGCCGTGTTCCGGGATACCAACGGTGACGTTTGGTTTACCTACGGCTCCTTTTTCGGGGGCATCCGGGTGCTGCAGCTGAACCCCACCACCGGCAAGCCCCTGAATGGCGCTTCAACCCAGCAGTTTACCGTGGCCAACGGCAACGTGGAGGCGGCCTACCTGACCAAGCGCGGCAGCTTTTACTACCTGTTTATCAACCGGGGCAGCTGCTGCAACGGCATCAATAGCACGTACCACATTCTGGTGGGCCGCTCCGCTTCCCCGAGCGGGCCGTTTCTCGACCAGGACGGCGTTGATCTGAACACCGGAGGCGGCACCCTGGTGCTGGGCAGCGGCGGCCGCTACATTGGCCCGGGGCACACGGGCATTTTTGAGGAGAGCGGCACCAGTTACTTTTCCCACCACTATTACGATGGGGAGCAGAACGGGGCCCCCAAGCTTAGCCTGGCCAAGCTGACCTGGAGCACCGCCGGCTGGCCCACCGTCAGCCGCGACTGGGTGGCCGCGGGCCGCTACGAAATCAAGAGCCGCAACAGCAACTTGGTGTGGGACGCCTGGGGCTGCACCGGCGCCTCGGGCCAGATGATTGCCCAGGGCACGCCCGCCGGCCTGGACTGCCAGCGCTGGGATGTTACGCCACTAGGCAACGGTGAGTACAAAATCACCAACGCCCTGGGCGGACTGGCCGCCGATGTAGCGGGCTGCTCCCCCGATGCCGGCGCCAAGCTGCAGCTCTTTGCCTACAGCGGCGCGCCCTGCCAGCGCTACCGCATTGACCGCACCGCCGATGGCAGCCTGGTGCTGGCCTCGGCCAATGGCAACCGGGTAGTGGAAGTCCCCAACGCCTCCCAGGTGGCCGGACAGCAGCTGGGCCTCTGGGACTACAACGGCTGCAACTGCCAGCACTGGACCCTGACCCCGGCCGCGAGTGGGCCACTATCCGCCTCCGCGGCCCGGCTGCAGGGAGTACGCGTGTATCCCGTGCCGGCCGCTGCGGAAGGTTTCACCATTGATTTAGACTCCCGACTGCCCCAGCAGGCCACCCTCGTGGAGGTCGTAAACCAGGCAGGGGCCGTGGTGTACCGGCGCGAGTTTAGCCAGCAACTGACTACCCTGCGCGTTGAAGCCAATCTGCGGCCGGGGCTATACCTGGTTCAGGTTCGGCGGCCCGACGGCTCCTTCACGCAAAAGGTTTCTGTGCTCTAGCATGCAGGAGGAGTGGTCGTTGATTTTTGGCTATTAGGGCAGCGTTTGTACTAACAAAACAACACAAACGATTGTGCATATCAGAAAGGATTTTCTACTTTACACGTCGATAAGGGTTAGGCAGCAGGAGGATGAAGCGGATGGCATAGACAATCCATTTAGTAAACCTCTTTCTATCAGCCCCATACATCAGCTCAAGTAGCACACAATCCATTATTTGCTGCAACCGCACAGCCTCGAGGCACTCTGCTCTTCTCCATCCTCGGCCTACTCCTTCCCAATTCCCTTTCCCCATGACAAAATTTAACCGCGTTGCCCTGGTAACAACGAGTGTGGCAGGCCTACTGACTTTTGCCGGCTGCCAGCAGTCGGCCCCAACGGACCAGACCGCAACGGGCAGCACGCCAGCAGCCACCTCCGACGCGACCCAGGCGGCCCCGGCGGGCGCTCCTACCTCGGCCTCGTTCGGCAAAACCCAGGACGGCGCCGAGGTGCAGCTTTACACCCTCACCAACGCCCACGGTCTGAAGGTGAGCATCACCAACTACGGCGGCACCATCACCAGCCTCATGGTGCCCGACAACAGCGGTAAGCTAGGCGACGTAGTGCTGGGCTTCGACAATGTGAGCGGCTACCAGAGCCCGGAATTCCTGAAGTCGGGCCCCTACTTTGGGGCGCTGATCGGGCGCTACGGCAACCGCATCCGGGGTGGCAAGTTCACCCTGGAGGGCAAGGAGTACACCCTGGCCAAAAACAACGGCGAAAACACCCTGCACGGCGGTAAAAAAGGATTCGACAAGGTAGTATGGCAGGCCCAGCCTGGCAGTTCGGCCGAGGGCCAGACCCTTACGCTTACCTACCTGAGCAAAGACGGCGAGGAAGGCTACCCCGGCAACCTCAACGTGACAGTGGTGTACACGCTCACCGCTGACGACGCCCTGAAAATCAGCTACTCGGCCACCACCGACAAGGCTACCCCCGTCAACCTCACCAACCACGCCTACTTCAACCTGGGCCTGGGCCAGACCAAGGACGTGCTGGGTCACGAGGTAACCATTGCCGCCGACCGCTACAACGTGGTGGATGCCGGCCTCATCCCTACCGGCGAGCTGCGCCCCGTGAAAGGCACACCCTTCGATTTTACTACCCCCCACCCCATTGGGGAGCGGATTGGGCAGGTGCCCGGCGGCTACGACCACAACTGGATTCTCAACCAAGCCAGCGGCCTGCATACCGCCGCCACGGTGCACGAGCCCACCACCGGCCGCACCATGACGGTGCAGACCACCGAGCCCGGCCTCCAGTTCTACACCGGCAACTTCCTCGATGGCACCCTGAAGGGCAAGGGCGGCACCGTGTACGGCAAGCACGCGGGCTTCTGCATGGAAACCCAGCACTTCCCCGATTCACCCAACCAGCCCAAGTTCCCGACTACCATCCTCAAGCCCGGCCAAACGCTGCAGTCCACGACCATCTACACGTTTGGCGTTAAACAGTGAGGAGGTGATAAGGTGATGAGGTGAATCGTAAGGAGGTGATGAAGATACCAGACGATACCCAAAGATCTGCGGGAGAGGTTGCTTCGGTTGACTTATCACGCTCTATTCTTCCTTACCTCCTTACGATTCACCTCATCGCCCACCACCTTCCCTCACTACGATTCACCTCATCACCCCATTACCTTTCCCTGTGGAAAACCCAACCTCCTCCGAAGCCTACGTTATCGGCATCGACTACGGCTCCGATTCCGTGCGGGCCGTGCTGGTGAATGCCCATACCGGCCAGGAAATAGCCCAGGCCGTGCACCCCTACGCCCGCTGGAAAGAGCAGCGCTACTGCAACGCCACCAAAAACCAGTTCCGCCAGCATCCCTTGGACCACATTGAGGGTCTGGAAGCTACCGTGCGCCGGGTGGCCCAGCACGTGTCGGCTGAGCAGATTGTAGGCCTGGCCGTGGATACCACGGGCTCCACGCCGGGTCCGGTGGACGAGCACGGGGTAGCCCTGGCCCTCAAGCCGGGCTTCGAGGACAACCCGAACGCCATGTTCGTGCTTTGGAAGGACCACACGGCCCTGCCCGAAGCCGCCGAAATCAACCACAAAGCCCGCACCTGGGGCGGCCCTGATTATACCCAGTTCGAGGGCGGCATCTACTCCTCGGAGTGGTTCTGGGCCAAGATAGCCCACGTGGTGCGCGAGGACGAGGCCGTGGCCCAGGCCGCCTACTCCTGGATGGAGCACTGCGACTGGCTGACCCTGCTGCTCACGGGCGGCGAGCTGAAAACCTTTAAGCGCAGCCGCTGCGCCGCCGGCCACAAGGCCATGTGGCACGAAAGCTGGGGCGGCCTACCCTCCGAGGAGTTCCTGACCCTGCTCGAACCCAAGCTGGGCGGTCTGCGCGAGCGGCTGTTCGAGCAAACCTACACCGCCGATGAAGTAGCCGGCACGCTGTCAGAGGAGTGGGCCCAGCGCCTGGGCCTAACCACCAGCACGGTGGTAGCCGTGGGCTCCTTCGATGCCCACGCCGGCGCCGTAGCGGGCGAAATTGAGGCCTATTCCATGGTAAAGGTGATGGGCACTTCCACCTGCGACATTGTGGTGGCCCCCATGAACGAAGTCGGCGGCAAGCTGGTACCCGGCATCTGCGGGCAGGTGGATGGCTCCGTGATTCCCGGCATGCTGGGGCTGGAAGCCGGCCAATCGGCCGTGGGCGACCTGCTGGCCTGGTTCCGGGGGGTAATTGAGTGGCCCCTGCGCGCCCTCCTACCCCAGTCAGCGGCTTTAACCTCGGAGCAGCAAGCCGCCCTGCGCGAGGAGCTGAGCGACAGGATGATGGCCGAGCTGAACAAAGCCGCTGCCGCCGTACACCCCGACGAGTCGCAGGTACTGGCCCTGGACTGGGTGAACGGCCGCCGCACGCCCGACGCCAACCAGGCCCTGAAAGGCGCTATCATGAACCTGACCATGGGTACCTCGGCGCCCCAGATTTTCCGGGCTCTGGTGGAATCCATCTGCTACGGCTCCAAGCAAATTGTGGAGCGCTTCGAGCAGGAAGGCATTCCTATTAAGCAGGTGATTGGCCTGGGCGGGGTAGCAAAGAAATCGGGCTTTATGATGCAGACCCTGGCCGACGTGCTCAACCGCCCCATCAAAGTGGCCGAATCGGACCAGGCTCCGGCCCTGGGCGCGGCCATGTACGCGGCCGTAGCCGCCGGCATTCACCCCAGCGTGGTAGCGGCCCAGCAGGCCATGGGCAATGGCTTCGCCGAAACCTACTCGCCCAACCCCGCCCGCGTAGCCGACCACCAGCGCCGCTACGAGCAGTACCAGGCCTTCGGGCAGTATGTTGAACAAGCTACCCAGCTGCCGGCCGGCGAAGTGGCCGAAACCGAGCTGGTTGACCACGCATGAGCCAGTACCAAGACTTAAAGCAGGCCTGCTACGAGGCCAATATGCAGCTGCCCCAGCTCGGGCTGGTGCTCTTCACCTTCGGCAACGCCAGCGTAGTGGACCGCGAGAACCGCGTGTTTGCCATCAAGCCCAGCGGCGTGCCCTACGCTACCCTCCGGCCCGAGGACATTGTCATCGTGAGCTTTGCTAATGAGATAGTGGAAGGCACGAAGCGGCCGTCGTCGGATACGAAAACGCACGCCGTGCTGTACTCGCACTGGGAGCACATCGGGGGCATCGTGCACACGCACTCCACCTACGCTACTGCCTGGGCCCAGGCCCAGCTCGACATTCCCATCCTGGGCACTACCCACGCCGACCACCTCACGGCCGACATCCCCTGCGCCCCGCCGATGAGCGACGACATGATTGCCGGCGACTACGAGCACCAGACCGGCTGGCAGATCATCAATGAATTCCAGCGCCGCGGCCTCTCGCCGGAGGAGGTGGAAATGGTACTCCTGAGCAACCACGCGCCCTTCACCTGGGGCAAAACGGTGGAAAAAGCCGTGTACCACAGCGCCGTGCTGGAAGAAGTAGCCCGCATGGCTTACCTCAGCTGCACCCTCCGCCCCGACGTGCCCCGTCTCAAGGACTCCCTCATCAAGAAGCACTACGAGCGCAAGCACGGCCTGCATTCGTACTACGGGCAGTAGGGTGCGGGGCTCGCCCCCGCCCATGCACTCGCACTATTCAGGGTTCGTCCGGTAGGGTGCGGGGCTTGCCCCCGCCCACACCGGCGGCACCATCGAAAGCTTACTATTCTTCACTATCCGCGCCAGGGCAACCTCATCGTACGCTGCCGGCCTACCCCTTGCGCCGACCACCTACATCGTTCAACGATGGGCGGGGACCAGCCCCGCCCCTACCGCCTTTCCTCATGATTGACATTTCGCACTACGAAGCCTGGTTTATCACCGGCAGCCAGCACCTCTACGGCCCCGAAACCCTGGAGCAGGTAGCCCAGCACTCCCAGCAGATTGCCGAGGCCCTCGGCTCGGCCCTACCCATCAAAATCGTGTACAAGCCCGTGCTGACGGGCCCCGACGAGATTTACCAGCTGGTGCAGGAGGCCAACACCACCCAGAACTGCGTGGGCCTGATTGCCTGGATGCACACCTTCTCGCCGGCCAAAATGTGGATCAACGGCCTGAAGATTCTGCAGAAACCCCTGGCCCACCTGCACACCCAGTTCAACCGCGACATTCCGTGGCAGGACATTGACATGGACTTCATGAACACCAACCAATCGGCGCACGGCGACCGGGAGTTTGGCTTTATTGGGGCCCGCCTGAAGCTGAAGCGCAAAGTGGTGGTAGGCCATTGGCAGAGCCCGGAGGTGCATGAGCGCCTCAGCATCTGGGCCCGCGCCGCCTCGGCCTGGGCCGACTGGCAGGGCGCCCGCATCGTGCGCTTCGGCGACAACATGCGCTACGTGGCCGTAACGGAAGGCGACAAAGTAGAAGCCGAGCTGAAGTTTGGCTACTCCGTGAACACCTACGGCATCGGCGACCTGGTAGCCGTTATCAAGGAGGTAAGCGACGAGCAGGTAAACGCCCTGCTGGCAACCTACGAGCAGGAGTATGAACTGGCCGCTGACCTCAAAGAAGGCGGCGCCCAGCGCGAGAGTTTGCGCGAGGCGGCCCGGATTGAAGTGGGCATGCGCCAGTTTCTGCAGGACACCAAGGCCATTGGCTTCACGGATACCTTCGAGGATTTGCACGGCATGGCCCAGCTGCCCGGTATTGCTACCCAGCGCCTGATGGCCGAGGGCTACGGCTTCGGCGGCGAAGGTGACTGGAAAACCTCGGCCCTGGTGCGCGCCATGAAAGTGATGGGCGCCGGCCTGCCCGGCGGCAACTCCTTCATGGAAGACTACACCTACCATTTCCAGCCCGGCAACGAGCAGGTGCTCGGCTCCCACATGCTGGAAATCTGCCCCTCTATTGCCGAGGGCAAGCCAAAGGTGGAAGTACATCCCCTGGGCATTGGCGGCAAAGCTGACCCCGCCCGCCTGGTGTTCAACTGCCCCGCCGGCCCGGCCCTGAACGCCACCATCGTGGATTTGGGCCACCGCTTCCGCCTGGTGGTAAACGAAGTGGAAGCCGTAGCCCCGGAGCAGGATTTGCCCAAGCTGCCCGTGGCCCGCGTGCTCTGGAAAGTGAAGCCCAGCCTGAGCGTAGGCGCGGCCGCCTGGATTTACGCCGGTGGCGCCCACCACACCGGCTACAGCCAGAACCTGACCGCTGAGTATCTGGAAGATTTTGCCGAAATGGCCGGCATCGAGTATGTCATCATCGACGAGGAAACCAAGCTGCGGACCTTTAAAAATGAGCTTCGTTACAACGAAGTGGCTTTTAGCGGACGATAATTTCACTACTTTTCTGAAATCTTCATCCGCATCCGCACCTTAAAGCCCTACTGTTTCCTCCCCAATGAACCAACTCGCTACGATTGATTACATCGTTTTCTTTGTCTATTTCACCATAGTTGCCGGCTACGGCATCTGGATTTACCGTCGGAAAACTGGTCATGACGGTACCATGGAGGGGGATTCTAAAGATTACTTTCTGGCCGAAGGCTCCCTGACGTGGTGGGCCATCGGCTCCTCGCTCATTGCCTCCAACATCTCGGCTGAGCAGTTTGTGGGCATGTCGGGCTCCGGCTTCAAGATGGGTCTGGCCATTGCTACCTACGAGTGGATGGCCGCTCTCACGCTCATTATTGTGGCCGTGTTCTTCATTCCGGTGTATCTGAAGAATAAGATCTTCACGATGCCCCAGTTCCTGAGCCAGCGCTACAACGGCACCGTAGCCATGATTATGGCCATTTTCTGGCTGGCGCTCTACGTGGTGGTAAACCTGACCTCCATTCTCTACCTCGGCGCTATTGCCGTAAGCAGCATCTCGGGCCTGAACCTGACGTTCTGCATGTACGCGCTGGCGGCCTTTGCCATCATCATCACCCTGGGGGGCATGAAGGTTATCGGCTTTACCGACGTAATTCAGGTGTTCTTCCTGATTCTGGGCGGTTTGGCTACCACCTACCTGGCCCTGAACCTGGTAGCTGAGCACTACGGCCAGTCGGGCGTGCTGGCGGGCTTCTCGCAAATGACCTCCCAGGCCAACGACCACTTCCACATGATTCTGGAGCGGGAAAATCCCAACTACAGCGCCCTGCCCGGCCTGACGGTGCTACTCGGCGGTATGTGGATTGTGAACCTGAACTACTGGGGCTGCAACCAGTACATCACCCAGCGCGCCCTCGGCGCCGACCTGCCCACGGCTCGTAACGGCCTCTTGTTCGCTGCTTTCCTGAAGTTGCTGATGCCCATTATCGTGGTGCTGCCGGGTATCGCCGCTTACGTGCTGTACAAGGAAAACGTGTTCGGCACGGAGATGATGCAGAACGGGGAGTTGAACCCCGACCGCGCCTACCCCGTGCTGCTGAACATTCTGCCGGTAGGACTGAAGGGTCTGTCCTTCGCCGCTCTCACGGCGGCCGTAGTAGCCTCGCTGGCCGGTAAAGCCAACTCTATTGCTACCATCTTCACCCTCGACGTGTACCAGAAGGTGTTCAACCGCGAGGCTTCGGAAAAGAAGCTGGTATCGGTGGGTAAGATTACGGTGGTAGTAGCCATGCTGCTGGGCGTGCTGATTGCCCCCCATCTGGGTATCGATAAGAAGGGTGGCTTCGAGTTCATTCAGGAGTACACTGGTTTCGTGTCGCCGGGCATTTTTGCTATGTTCATCTTGGGCTTCTTCTGGAAGCGCACTACCTCTTCGGCGGCTCTGTTTGCTACTGTGGGCGGCTTTGTGCTCTCGGTTATTCTGAAGGCCCTGCCGAACCTGACGGACCTATCGGGCCTGTCATCCATTGGCTTTGCCGTGCAGCCCAGCCCGGGCGCTCCCTACGAAATTCCTTTCCTAGACCGGATGGGCATTGTGTTCGTGCTTTGCGTGCTGGCCATGGTGGTAATCAGCCTGATTGAAACCGGCCGGGGCGTGAAAACCAAAGGCCTTGAGGTAGATGCCAGCATGTTCCGCCCTCACCGCGGCTTCGTTATTGGCTCCACTGTAATTATCGCGCTGCTCACGGTTCTTTACACCATTTATTGGTAGGCTCCGTTGGTCATCATTGCTTAGCCTTTATCAAGGCGTAGTAAAACAGAAGGGTGGTGTGGTTACCGCCCTTTTGTTTTAACAAGCAACACAATCGTTTGTGCAGCAGTAGTTATATTGATGCCCAATTAGTTGCCGGCGGGCTGACTCCGCAAAATCACCTTCGCTCTGAACCTCCTACCCCCGTCCTTCCCATGAACCGTTCTCTTCCCTTCCTAGCTTTTGCCGGCTTCTTTTCCACCACGGGCTTCGCGCAATCAGTTAAGCGGTCTGACTACCCTATCCAAGCCGTTTCGTTTACGCAGGTGAAGTTGGCCGATAACTTCTGGCTGCCCCGGCTCAAAACCAACACCCACGTCACCATTCCAGCCTCGTTTCAGCGCTGCGAGGCCACTAACCGGGTGAAAAATTTTGAAATGGCGGCGGCCAAGTCGGGCAAGTTCGCCACCATCTTCCCCTTCGACGACACGGACATCTACAAGACCCTCGAAGGCGCCTCGTATTCGCTCAGGCTCTACCCCGACGAAAAGCTGGACGAGTACATGGATGCCCTGATCAAGAAAGTAGCGGCCGCCCAGGAGCCCGACGGCTACCTCTACACGGCCCGCACCATTGACCCGGCCCACCCCCACGCGTGGGCCGGGCCGGAGCGCTGGGTGAAGGAGCGGGAGCTAAGCCACGAGCTCTACAACTCGGGCCACTTATACGAGGCCGCCGTGGCGCACTACGAGGCCACCGGCAAGAAAAACCTGCTCAGCGTTGCCCTCAAGAACGCCGACCTGGTGTGCTCGGTGTTCGGGCCGGGCAAGCGCGGAGTAGCCCCCGGCCACGAGATTGTGGAAATGGGCCTGGTGAAGCTCTACCGCGTTACGGGCAAGCCCGAATACCTGAGCACAGCCAGGTTTTTCCTGGAAGAGCGCGGCAAGTACCAGGGCTACGACCCCAAAAGCCCGGATGCCTGGCGCAACGGCTCGTACTGGCAGGACCACAAGCCAGTGGTAGAGCAGCGCGAGGCCGAGGGCCACGCCGTGCGCGCCGAATACCTGTACTCCGCCATGGCCGACGTAGCGGCTCTCACCGGCGACCAGCGGATGCTGGCGGCCGTGGACAGCATCTGGCAGAACATGGTCAGCAAAAAACTCTACGTAACGGGCGGCACCGGCGCCGTGCCCGGTGGCGAAAGGTTCGGGGGCAACTACGAGCTGCCCAACACCACGGCCTACAACGAAACCTGCGCCTCGGTAGCCAACGTGTACTGGAACCAGCGCATGTTCCAGCTCCACGGCGAGGCCAAGTACGTGGACGTGATGGAGAAAGTGCTCTACAATGGGCTGATTTCGGGCGTGGGGCTGGATGGCAAGTCGTTCTTCTACTCCAACGCCATGCAGATCAAGAACAGCATGAGCTTTCCGCAGACCGAGCCCCAGCGCGCCGGCTGGTTCGACTGCAGCTGCTGCCCCACCAACATGGCCCGCCTGATGCCTTCCTTGCCCGGCTACGTGTACGCCCAGAAAGGCAACGACGTGTACGCCAACCTGTTCATCAGCGGCACTACTGACCTGAAGGTGAACAACAAGGCCGTGCGCATTACCCAGCAACACAACTACCCCTGGCAGGGCGACCTGAAGTTCACCGTCAGCCCCGCTGCTGCTACCGATTTCAACATGTTGGTGCGCCTGCCCGGCTGGGCCCGCAACGAGGCCATTCCCTCCGATTTATACCGCTTTGCTACCCCCTCTCAAGAGAAAATCAGCATCACGGTGAATGGCAAGCCTGTGCAGTATACCACCCGCCAGGGCTACGCCGTCCTGCCCCGCAAGTGGCACCGCGGCGATGTGGTAGAGGTGAAGCTGCCCATGGAAGTGCGCCAGGTAGTGGCTAACCCCAAAGTGCAGGACAACCTCGGCCGGGTGGCCCTGCAGCGCGGCCCCGTGGTGTACTGCGCCGAGTGGAAGGACAACAACGGCAAAGCCAGCAACCTCATCGTGCCGGCCACTACCCGTTTTACTACCAGCTACCAGCCCGAGGAACTCAACGGCATCATGCAGCTGCAGGCTATGGTACCCGCCGTACAAATTGATACCGCCAACGCCTCCATCAGCACCACTCGCTACATCATGAGGGCCATTCCGTACTACGCCTGGGCCAACCGTGGCAAAGGCGAAATGGTGGTGTGGTTTCCCCAGCAAATCACCGACGTAGATCTGGTGTCGCGCCAGCCGAAGGAAGTGACGGTAGGTAAGTAAAAGTTCGTTGTCATTCCGAGCGGGATACGGCAGGCCTCGAATAAAAAGCGGGGGTAGGAACAATGGGTTCCTACCCCCGCTTTCTGCTGAAACTGCCGCAGGGGCTCAACCCGCCTGGCATCCACTGAAACACGTTCTGCGTTACCCTGTCTGTTCCCTACCCCCTGTTTCATCATGAACCCTCCTCCACCCTGCGTCTGGATGCAGCAGAACGAACTGCTCCAAAGTTTCCACGACCACGAATGGGGCGAGCCGGTTGCCGACCCGGATATTCTGTTTGAGTATCTAGTGCTCCACACCTTCCAGCTGGGCTTTGACTTTCCGGTGGTGCTGCGGCGGCGCGAGGCGTTTCGGGAGCTGCTGGCCGGTTTCGAGCCGGAGCGGCTGGCCCGGTTTGGGGAGGCCGAGGTAGCGGAGCTGATGCAAAACCCGCGCATTATCCGCAACCGACGCAAGCTGGAAGCTACCCTCCAGAACGCCCGCGCCTGGTTGCGGCTGCGCGAAGAGGTAGGCGGCCCTGCTGGGCTCCTACCCTTCTTCTACAACTTTGTCGGGGGCAGCCCACTTGACACCCAGCGCACCCCCGACAACCCGCCTCCGCCCTCCACCCCGGCCAGCCTGGCCCTGAGCCAGGAGCTGAAACGACGCGGATTTGTGATGACCGGCCCGGTAGCGTGTTATAATATTATGCAAACGGCCGGCCTCGTCAACGACCACCTCACCACCTGTCCTCGTCACGCCGAGTGCCGGGCTCTGGCCGAGGGGTAGCAACTTCACTAGCAACCTGATATGATGGGGCCCTGTTCTGCTACCTCCTGCTTGCTGCTAAACCCACCGGCTGAAACGGTTCTGCTTGGTCAAATAAGCAGTCTTTTTTCGGGGATTTATTGGATGAATTTCCTGCGCTTGTCCTTAACTTAAGTGCAGAACGCCGGTTACTGACCCACCCTGGCCGCAACTACAGCGGCAGTATCGGGTCTTTGGCCCACTTGGGCCACCCTTTGTTTTGCCCTTTTCAACCATGGCTATGAATTCTGAACACGATACGCCCGGCACCGGCCCCGACGAAGCCCGCCGCAGCTTCCTGAAACAATCGTCGCTGCTAACGGCCATGGCCCTGGTGCCGGGGCCCCTGGTGCAGGCCGCCGCCGCCGAGCTCGACGAAAAAGTGGCCGCCGTTTTCGAGAAAATCCCGCTCAAGCTGGAAGTAAACGGTGTTAAGCACAAGGTTTCCATTGAGCCCCGCACGACCCTGCTCGACTTCCTGCGCGAAAACCTGAACCTGACGGGCACCAAAAAAGGCTGCGACTACGGGCAGTGCGGGGCCTGCACGGTGCACGTAGATGGGCAGCGCGTGAACAGCTGCCTGAGCTTCGCCGTGATGCACGAGGGAAAGAAAATCACCACCATTGAGGGCCTAGCCCAGGGCGACAAGCTCCACCCCATGCAGGAGGCCTTTGTGAAGCACGACGGCTTCCAGTGCGGCTACTGTACCCCCGGCCAGATTATGTCGGCGGTGGCTTGCATCCGGGAGGGCAAGGCCGACTCGGAGGGCGAAATCCGGGAGTATATGAGCGGCAACATCTGCCGCTGCGGCGCTTACTCCAACATTGTGGCCGCTATTCAGGAGGTTAAAGGCGGCGGACAAAAAGTATAACGACCCCCTATGAATCAGTTCCAATACGTCCGCCCCACCAAGCAGCAGGCCGCCATTGACGCCGTGGCGAAAGATGCCACCGCTACCTTCATTGCCGGCGGTACCAACCTCGTTGACCTGATGAAGCGCGGGGTGATGACTCCGCAGAAGCTGGTGGATATCAACCGCTTGCCCCTAACCCGCATTGATGCCGACCCTGGCAAGCTGCGCATCGGGGCCCTGGCCCTAAACTCCACGGTAGCCGACGACAAGCAAGTGCGCGAGCGGCAGCCCCTGTTGGCCCTGGCCCTGAACGCCGGCGCCTCGGCTCAGCTGCGCAACATGGCCACCGTGGGCGGCAACATGCTCCAGCGTACCCGCTGCTCCTACTTTTATGATACCACCATGCCCTGCAACAAGCGCGAGCCGGGCACGGGTTGCGGGGCCCTGGAGGGTATCAACCGCATGCACGCCATTTTCGGCTTCTCGGATAAGTGCATAGCCGTGCACCCTTCTGATATGAGCGTGGCCCTGGTGGCCCTGGATGCTACCGTGCAGGTGAGCGGCCCGAAAGGTAACCGCAGCATCCCCTTCGCCGAGCTGCACCGCCTACCCGGCGACATGCCCCAAAAGGACACGACCCTGGAACCCGGCGAGCTGATTACGGCCGTGGACGTACCGGATGGCCCTTTCACCAAACATGTGCATTACCAAAAAGTGCGCGAGCGGGCTTCCTACGCCTTTGCCCTGCTTTCGGTAGCGGCAGCGCTGGACCTCGACAGCAACAACAACATCAAAGCCGCGCGGCTGGCCATGGGCGGCGTGGCCCACAAGCCCTGGCGCTTGACTGCTGCTGAGCAAGCCCTGGTCGGTAAGCCCGCTACAGAGGAAAGCTTCCGGCAGGCGGCCGCCATTGCCATGCAGGGCGCCAAGGCCTTCCAGCACAATGCCTATAAGCTCAAGCTAGGCCCCAATACCATTATTCAGGCGCTGAAAACCGCCGCCAGCGTAGCCTAAGCCCCGAACTCATGAACGAACAACCCAAGCCGAAAAAGCAAATCGGGGCGCCGCTGAACCGGGTGGACGGCCACCAGAAAGTGACGGGCGCGGCTACCTACTCGGCCGAATACCAGCTGCCCAACATGGCTTACGCCGTGCTGGTGGGTAGCACCGTCACGAAAGGCCGCCTCACTGGCCTCGACACCAAGGCCGCCGAGCGCGCCCCGGGGGTGCTGGCGGTCATCAGCCACCTCAACGCGCCCAAGCCCCCCGGCCCCAAGCCCGAGGGCAAGGACCCTTCGCAGCCCCAAACCCAGGGCAACCCCCTGCAGGTGTTCAACGACGATAAGATCCGCTTTAACGACCAGCCCATTGCCGTGGTGGTAGCCGATAGCTGGGCCCGGGCCCGCTACGCCGCTGGGCTCGTGAAGGCGCAGTACGCCAAGGAAAAGCACGAAACCAACCTGGAGGCCAACGCCGACAAGGCTTTTCTACCCACCGCGGCCAAGAAAAACCCCAAGCACCCCATGAACGACTACCAGCGCGGTCAGGTGGATGCGTATAAAACGGGCGCCGTGAAGCTGGAAGCGGAGTACGTTATTCCCACCGAGGTGCACCATCCCATGGAGCTGCAGGCCATTACGGCGCATTGGGAAGCCCCCGACCGGCTCACGCTCTACGACAAAACCCAGGGCACGATGGCCACCCGCCGCGACTTTGCCAAGCAGTGGGGCCTGCCCGAGGAAAACGTGAAAGTTATTGCCACCTACGTGGGCGGCGCTTTCGGTAACGCCCTGCACAGCTGGCCCCACGAGGCGGCGGCCGTGTTGGCGGCCAAAGTGGTAAACCGGCCCGTCAAGCTCATGCTGACCCGGGAACAGATGTTTACCATGGTGGGCTACCGGCCCTACACCTGGCAGAAGCTGGGCATGAGTGCCACCCCCGACGGCAAAATCACGGGTATCACCCACGAGAGCATCGGCCAAACCTCTACCTACGAGGAGTTTACCGAAGCTACCCTGGCCCAGACGCGCATGATGTACCAGTCGCCGAACGTGACGACGCGCTACCGCCTGGCTGCCCTGGATATCGGCTCGCCCATCTGGATGCGCGGCCCCGGCGAAGCCACCGGCGCGTTTGCTCTGGAGTCGGCCATGGATGAAATGGCCTACTTACTGAACATCGATCCGCTGGAATTCCGCTTACGCAACTACACCGAGCAGGACCCGGAGAAGAACAAGCCCTGGAGTACCAAGTTTCTGAAGGAGTGCTACCAGCTGGGCGCCGACCGCATTGGCTGGAGCAAGCGCCAGCTCAAGCCCGGCGCCCTCCGCGACGGGGACTGGCTGATTGGCTACGGCATGGGGGTAGGAACCTTCGGGGCCCACCGCGGCGCGGCCACCGTAAGCGCCCAGCTGCTGCCTAACGGTACCGTGCTGCTGCAATGCGCTACCACCGATATCGGCCCGGGTACCGGCACGGCCATGACCCAGATTGCCGCCGATACCCTGGGCATTTCACCTGATAAGATCCGGTTTGAGCTGGGCAACTCGTCCTTCCCCAAGGCGGGCACCCAGGGTGGCTCTTCTACCGTGAACAGCGTGGGTCCGGCTACCCAGGAAGCCTGCCTGGCCCTGAAAGACAAGCTGCGCACCCTGGCCGCTGCCAGCAACCCGGCCTTTACGTCGGCCCGCAAGGAAGACGTGACCATGCAGGACGGCTACCTTACAGTGGGCGGCAACAAAGACACCCGCGTTTCCTACGCCGATGTGCTCAAGCAGGCTGGCGGTACTACCGTGATGGTGGAAGCCAAGCCCGGCGGCGAAGGCCAGAAATACTCCATGTACTCCTTCTCGGTGCATTTTGCCGAGGTGCGCGTGCACCAGCTCACGGGCGAGGTGCGGGTGAGCAAGCTGGTTTCCTGCGCCGATGCCGGTACCATTGTCAACGAGAAAACCGCTGGCAACCAGATGAAAGGTGGGGCCGTGGGCGGCATCGGCATGGCCCTGATGGAGCACGCCCTCCTCGACGACCGGTTCGGGCGCTACGTCACCAAGGACCTGGCCGACTACCACGTACCCGTGCACGCCGACTCACCGGCCGTGGAAGTGGCCTTCGTGAACCAGCCCGACCCGCACGTAAATGCCCTGGGTACCAAAGGCATCGGGGAAATTGCCATTATTGGGGTGGCCCCGGCCATTGCCAACGCCGTGTTCAATGCCACCGGCAAACGGATTCGGGAGTTGCCCATTACCCCGGACAAGTTAATCTGACCAGCAACGAGCGGCATCCTGATCGGGATGCCGCTCGTGCTTTCTACCGTTGGCTAAGTTACCCCGCGTCTTGCTAGGGTGCGCTGAAACGGCAAGGCAACCACCTAATATGATAGCAGAAAAGCAGGAAAAAAATAACACGGAGGTAACGAACTGCTTTTGGTAGCCGTAACGGCACCAACAGTTTCACTATTTCCTTTCCCCTGCATGGACCAGTCGCAAACCAACTCCGCTTCCTCTTCTTCAAACTCCGACAACTCGCTACTTGGCCAGGCGCAGCAGCTGCTGGGCAAAGACAACGTAGCCAGCCTGCTCGGCCAGGTCGGCAAGAGCTTCTCCAAGCTCAGCACTACCCAGAAAATTGTGGGCGGGGCCCTGCTCGCGGCCGGCGCCGTTTACCTTTCCACCCGCAACAAGCAGGCCGCCGGCAGCAGCCAGCCCGATGAAGCCTCGACCCTGAACGAGCTGCTGTACTTTGTTAACGACCGGATTGAGGGCTACCAGCGCGCCGTGGACGAAAGCCAGGACCCGCAGCAGCGCGGTTACTACAAGCAGCTGGTGAGCCAGAGCCAGCGCTTTGCCAACGAGCTCAACGCCCACCTGCGCGAGCTGGGCGGCGGCCGCCAGACCAGCACTACCGTGAAAGGCAAGCTCTACCGCCGCTGGATGGACGCCAAAGCCGCTATTACCGGCTCCGATGAAAAAGCCATTCTTGGCGCTAATATCTACGGCGAGGAGTGGGCCCTGAAAGCCTACGAGGACGCCCTGAGCAGCCAGAGCCTGACCGGCGAGCTGCGCCAGGAAGTAGAGCGCCAGTACGCTCAGTCGCAGAAAACCTACGATGAGCTGAAAAAGCGCCAGGCTCAACAGTAGCCTCCTTCGCGAGTGCCCTAAGCACCCCCTGTTTTTGACCTGGTTTGGTCGAAAGCAGGGGGTTTGTGTTTACAAGTCGCTCACAAGAATAGTCTGGCAATAACCACTGCTTAGTTGAAATAAGTAAGTGACCTTTTACTTACCCATGATATAGCATAAAGATTTTTACCCCGAGCGGAGGCGCCCCTGTTGAGTCCGGCAGTAAATAGCGTCAGATAACTCAGTGTTTTTTACATGACAAGATAGTTTTCTTGAAAAGCCCGATTTCAGCCTACTGCCAGGCACACGCAGGTGGCTGCGTGTGCCGTAAGTGTATAAGTGGGCAAACCAAGTTCATTTGCCTGATAATCCAGCGGTTGCCGGAGCTTTGATTCTGGGAAAAAGGAACGATACATTGGCAGCAGCTAGCCCTCATTTTAGTGGGCCACGAAGCCTGATTGCTGCTTTTTAGTGGCTTGGCTTCCTCAACCGCCGCCGCTGTTTCTCCTACCCTACCCCCTTCCATCATGTCAACCTCCCGCCGCGACTTTCTGAAGTCGGCTGCCCTGCTCTCGGCCGGGGCCTTGGTGTCGCCTACCCTGCTGGCCGCCCCCAACCCTGCTCCCAAATCCTACATCGGCCTGCAGCTGTACACCGTGCGTGAGGCCATGCAGAAGGACCCCAGCGGCACCCTGGCCCGTATTGCAAAGCTAGGCTACACCTCCGTGGAGGGCGCTACCTATACGGGTAGCCAGAAGTTTTATGGCCTGGAACCGGCGGCCTTTGCCAAGCAGCTCAAGCAGGCCGGCCTGATTATGCCCAGCAGCCACTACCGCCTCGGCGAGGAGCAGGAGAAAGGCCAGCCCGTGCAGGGTACTATGTTGCACGGCTGGGACAAAGCCGTGGACGATGCCGCTCAGGCCGGCGTGAAGTACATGGTGTGCGCTTACCTCTCGGAAGCGGAGCGGGGCAACCTCGACCACTACAAGCTACTGGCCGACCGCCTTAATAAGGCCGGGGAGCGGTGCAAAAAAGCCGGTATCCAGCTCTGCTACCACAACCACGACTTCGAGTTCATGCCCCTGGAAGGCCAGATGCCTTTTGACGTGCTGTTGAGCGCCACTGACAAAGACCTGCTGAAGATAGAGCTGGACCTGTACTGGGCCACCAAGGCCGGGCAGGACCCTGTGGCGTTGTTCCAGAAGCACTCCGGTCGCTTCCCGCTCTGGCACGTGAAGGACATGGACAATACGCCCAAGCGCGACTTTACGGAAGTAGGCAACGGGGTCATTGACTTCAAACGCATCTTCGCTCAGGCCAATACGGCGGGCATGAAGTACTTCTTCGTGGAGCAGGACCAGACGCCTGGCTCTCCCTTCGACAGCATCCAGAAAAGCATCACGCACATCAAGCGCACTCTGGTTTAGGTATCAGTTGCCGGTTGAGAGTTGCCAGTTGCCAGTTATCAGGTCGCTTAGACCTTGTACTCTATAGCTCACAACGGGCAACTGACAACCAGCAACTCTCAACTGATACTTAGCAACTGACAACCGGCAACTCACAACAATCCCACCCATTTTATGGAGAAAAATACCTACGATGCCATCGTCATTGGGTCCGGCATTTCGGGCGGCCTGGCCGCCAAGGAGCTGACGGAGAAAGGCCTCAAGACGATTATGCTGGAGCGGGGCCGTAACGTAGAGCACATCAAGGACTACGTGAACGCCAACAAAGACCCCTGGGAGCTACCCCACCGCGGTGGCCGAACCCAGCAGATGATAGCCGACTACCCCGTGCTGGGCCGCGACTACACCCTGAACGAGAGCAACCTGGAGTTTTGGGTGAATGAGAAGGAAAGCCCCTACGTGGAGGTAAAGCCCTTCGACTGGTTCCGGGGTTACCAGGTGGGCGGCCGCTCCCTGATGTGGGGGCGCCAGTCGTACCGCTGGAGCGATTACGACTTTGAAGCCAACGCCAAGGATGGCATTGCCGTGGACTGGCCCATCCGCTACCAGGACCTGGCCCCCTGGTACAGCCGCGTAGAGAAGTTTGCCGGCATCAGTGGCAACCGCGACGGCCTGCCCCAGCTCCCCGACGGCGAGTTTATGCCGCCCATGGAGATGAACTGCGTGGAAAAAGACGTGGCGGCCCGCATTAAGAAGAACTACAAAGACCGCCACATGGTCATTGGCCGCACGGCCAACATCACCAAAGCCCATAACAACCGCACCAACTGCCAGTACCGCAACAAGTGCTGGCTGGGCTGCCCTTTCGGGGCTTACTTCAGCACGCAGTCGGCCAGTTTGCCGGCCGCGGTGGCTACCGGCAACCTCACCCTGCGCCCATTTTCCATCGTCACCAAAATCCTCTACGATAAGGATACCAAGCGGGCCAAGGGGGTAGAGGTGCTCGACGCCGAAACCAACCAGACCTACGAGTACTACGCCAAAATCATCTTCCTCAACGCCTCGGCCCTGAACTCGGCGTGGGTGCTGATGAACTCCGCTACCGACGTGTGGCCCGAGGGGCTGGGTAGCAGCAGCGGCGAGCTGGGCCACAACGTAATGGACCACCACTTCCGGGCGGGCGCCCACGGCGAAATGCCCGGCTACGAAGACAAATACGTGTACGGGCGGCGGGCCAACGGCATTTACGTGCCCCGCTACCGCAACCTTTTCGGCGACAAGCGCGACTATATCCGGGGCTTTGGCTACCAGGGCGGAGCCGGCCGCGAGGGTTGGAGCCGGGAAATTGCCGAAATGAACTTCGGTGGTGATTTCAAGGATGCCCTCACCGAGCCGGGCCAGTGGACCATGGGCCTGACGGGCTTTGGTGAAACTCTGCCCTACCACGATAACCGCGTCTTTCTCGACAAAACCAAGAAGGACAAGTGGGGGCTGCCCGTGTTGGCCATGGACGCCAGCATCCGCGAAAACGAGCAGAAAATGCGCATCGATATGATGCAGGACGCCCAGGAGATGCTGGAAAAAGCGGGTCTTAAAAATGTAAGAACCTACAACAACGGCTACAACATGGGCGGCGGCATTCACGAGATGGGCACCGCCCGCATGGGCCGCGACCCGAAAACCTCGGTGCTCAACAAGCATAACCAGGTCTGGGACGCCCCCAACGTGTACGTAACCGATGGCGCCGCCATGACGTCGGCGGCCTGCCAGAACCCCTCCCTCACGTACATGGCCCTCACGGCCCGCGCCGTGGACCACGCCGTGAGCGAGCTGAAAAAGCAAAACGTATAATTTCCTACCCCTATGAACAGAAGAGACGCAGTTGCCCGCGTAGCCCTCATCATGGGTGGCGCCCTCATTGGCGGCGACTATTTCCTGACCAGCTGCTCCTCGCCGGAGGCCGAGAAGGAAAAGAACGGCTCCGCCAAAGCCAAGAAGCAGGAAAAGCCCTTCCTTAGCCAGGAGCAGGTTTCCTACCTCAACGAAGTGGGCGAAACCATGTTGCCCGCCACTAAAACGCCCGGTGCCAAAGCTGCCGATGTGGGTTCTTTTATGGCTGTAATGGTAAAGGACTGCTACAAGCCCGCCGATCAGCAGATTTTCCTGAAAGGTCTGACCCAGCTGGAGCAGGCCAGCCAGCAGAAAAACGGCAAAGGCTTCCTGGAAAGCACTCCGGCCCAGCGCATGGCCCTGCTTACGGCCCTCGATGCCGAGCAGAAGAACTACAGCAAAACCAAAGCCCTGGAAGCCCCCAACCACTACTTCCGCATGATGAAGGAGCTGACCTTGCTGGGCTACTTCACCTCCAAGGTCGGCAGCACCCAGGCCCTGCGCTATGTGCCCGTACCGGGCCGGTACGACGGCTGCGTGCCTTACAAAAAAGGCGACCGGGCCTGGGCTACTACATAAATCAGTTGTGAGTTGCCGGTTGTGAGTTGTCAGTAGAAGGTTTTGGCGACCTGATAACTGACAACTCACAACCGGCAACTGACAGCCGATAACTCACAACTCCATGATACGATTAGGAATGATTGGCGGCGGGCAAGGGGCCTTTATCGGGGCCGTACACCGCCACGCCGCCGCCCTCGATGGCCTATATGAGCTGGTAGCCGGCGCGTTCAGCAGCAACCCCGACACCTCTAAAGCCAGCGGGCACCTGCTGGGCCTTCCCCCCGAACGGGTCTATACCTCCTACCAGGAGCTGATTCAGCAGGAAAAACAGCGGCCCGAGGCCGAGCGGGTGCAAGTGATATCCATTGTAACCCCCAACCACCTGCACTTCGCGCCGGCCAGGCTGGCCCTGGAAAACGGCTTCCACGTCATGCTGGATAAACCCATGACGTTTTCCCTGGCTGAGGCCAAGGAGCTGGAGCAGATAGCCGCCGCCAGCGGCTGCCGCTTCTGCCTGACGCACACCTATACGGGCTACCCCATGGTAAAAGAAGCCCGGCAGCTGGTAGCTTCCGGCAAGTTGGGCACCATTCGGAAGGCCTACGTGGAGTACCCACAGGGCTGGCTCAGCACCTTCGAGGAGGGCGGCGCCAACAAGCAGGCCTCCTGGCGCACCGACCCCGCCCGCAGCGGCGTGGCCGGCGCCATGGGCGACATTGGCACCCACGCGTTCAACCTCCTGGAGTACGTAACCGGCCTGACGGTCACCCAGCTCTGCGCCGACATTAACACGGTAGTCCCCGGCCGCCAGCTCGATGATGACGGGGCCGTGCTGCTGCGCCTGTCGGGTGGGGCCAGCGGGGTGCTGGTGGCTACCCAGGTAGCGGCCGGCGAAGAAAACAACCTGCGCCTGCGGGTGTACGGCGAAAAAGGCGGGCTGGAATGGCAGCAGGCCGATGCCAATACCCTGCAGGTGAAGTGGCTGGACCGCCCCACGGAAATCCGCCGGACGGGTGCGGGCTACACCAGCTCCTACGCCCGCCACAACACCCGCGCCCCGGCCGGCCACCCCGAGGGCTACCTCGAAGCCTTTGCCAACCTCTACCGCAACTTCGCCCTCAGCCTGCAGGCCGACCTCAGCGGCACCACCGCCCCGCCCGAGGCCCTCGACTACCCCGGCATTGCGGAAGGAGTGCGGGGCATGGCCTTTATTGAAAACGTTATTGCCTCGGGCCGCTCCGACCAGAAGTGGACTTCGTTTAGCTGTTAGCTGCTAGCTGATAGCTGTTAGCTCTTCGCCAGAACGGGCGCTAACAGCCATCAGCTAGCAGCTAACAGCTGTTCATTAACAGCTAAAGCATGAAAACCATCAAGGGACCCGCCATTTTTCTGGCGCAGTTCATTTCCGACGAGCCGCCGTTTAACAGCCTGCAGTCTATTTGCCAGTGGGCCAGCTCGCTGGGCTTCAAGGGTGTGCAGCTGCCTACCCTCGACAAGCGCTTTATCGACCTGCAGCTGGCCGCCGAAAGCAAAACCTACGCCGACGAGTTGAAAGGCAAAGTGCAGGCTGCCGGCCTCGAAATCACGGAGCTTTCTACCCACCTGCAGGGCCAGCTGGTGGCCGTGAACCCGGCCTACGACCAGCTCTTCGATGGTTTCGCGCCCGAGGCCCTGCGCGGCAACCCGCAGGCCCGCCAGCAGTGGGCCGTGCAGCAGCTTAAGTACGCGGCCAAAGCCTCCCAAAATCTGGGGCTCACAGCCCACGCCACCTTCAGCGGAGCCCTGCTCTGGCCCATGGTGTACCCCTGGCCCCAGCGCCCGGCAGGCATTGTGGAAACCGGCTTCACGGAACTGGCCCGGCGCTGGCTGCCCATCCTGAATACCTTTGATGAGTGCGGGGTAGATGTATGCTACGAGGTGCACGCCGGCGAGGACCTGCACGATGGCATCAGCTACGAGATGTTCCTCGACAAGGTACAGCAGCACCCCCGTGCCTGCCTGCTCTACGACCCCTCTCACTTTGTGCTTCAGTGCCTTGACTACCTGGAGTACCTTGACATCTACCACGAGCGAATTCGGGCCTGCCATATCAAGGATGCGGAGTTTAACCCCACCGGCCGCCAGGGCGTGTACGGGGGTTACCAAAACTGGGTGGACCGCGCCGGCCGCTTCCGCTCCCTCGGCGACGGACAAGTTGATTTCAAAGCCGTTTTCAGCAAACTGGCGCAATACGACTTCCCTGGCTGGGCCGTGCTGGAGTGGGAGTGCGCCCTCAAGCACCCCGAAGACGGGGCTCGTGAAGGGGCGGCCTTCATCCAAAACCATATCATCCGCGTGACCGACAAGGCTTTTGATGACTTCGCGGCGGCCGGCACCGACGATGCCCGCAACCGCCAGCTGCTTGGTCTGTAACTTTCTTCTCTCCTGCTTCTTCTCCTATGAAAAACGCCTTTTTGCTTCTGAGTTTTTGCGCCGTCCTGGCCTCCTGTGGTTCCGAATCGGATAAAACGGCTGGTAAAGGCAAAGAAGAATACACCCTCGCCGACTCCGAAGAAACGCTGAATACCGACAGCACTACGGGCTCCAACGTTACGGCCGTAGCCCATCAGCCCCAGATCGATACCAACTCCACCAAAATCGGCACCGCGCCTACCGGCGGCGCAGTGGCCCGGGGGGCCCAGCTGATTGAAAGCTCCGACTGCACCGGCTGCCACCGCGAAAACGACAAGCTGCTCGGCCCGGCCTACAAGGCCGTAGCGGCGAAGTACCCCAACACGCCCGCCAACGTGAAGATGCTGGCCCAGAAAGTAATACAGGGCGGCAAAGGCAACTGGGGCGACATAGCCATGACGCCCCACCCCGGCCTCTCCGAAGCCGACGCCCAGGAAATGACCCGCTATATCCTGAGCCTGAAATAGAAGCTTCCGCTACCCCGCGTCTGTCATCCTGAGCGGGAGCGAAGGACCTTGTCACATCTGAACAGGCCGTTTCTCCGCTTACTGCGGACGTGGTAAGGTCCTTCGCTGCGCTCAGGATGACAGGGCTTTTTTCACCTCTGACGGGGTAGCGGCCTCACTGCATAACTGCCCCTCCCTACCCCCTTTCCCTCCCTAAACCCACCGCGTATGAATGCCACGACCCGGATTAAGCTGTCTATCATGATGTTCCTGGAGTTTTTTATCTGGGGGGCGTGGTTCGTGACGCTGGGCACTTATCTGCTGCGCAACCTCAGCGCTTCGGGCACCCAGGTGGGGGTAGCGTTTCTGACCCAGTCGATTGGCGCCATTGTGGCCCCGTTTATCATCGGGCTCATTGCCGACCGGTTTTTTTCGGCCCAGAAAATTCTGGGGGTGTTGCATCTGGCCGGAGCTGCGCTGCTGTGGCGGGCCTCTACGGCGGCTGATTTCAGCTCCTTCTACCCCAACATCCTCACCTACATGGTGCTGTACATGCCCACGTTGGCCTTGGTGAACTCCATTGCCTTCCGGCAGATGCAGAACCCCCAAAAGGAGTTTGCCACCATTCGGGTGCTGGGCACGCTGGGCTGGATTGTGGCCGGCCTGACCATTGGCTGGCTGAACTGGGAGCAAAGCGGCAGCCTACGGAACACCTTCCTGATGGCGGCGGGCGCCTCGGCCCTGCTGGGCGTATTTAGCTTCACGCTGCCCGCTACTCCGCCGGTAAAGCGCGGGCAGTCCACGTCCCTGGGCGACATGCTGGGCCTCGATGCCATTGGCCTGCTCAAGAACCGCTCCTACCTCATCTTCTTCCTCTCTTCCATTGCCATCTGCATTCCGCTGGCTTTTTACTACGGCTTCACTAACCCCTTCCTCAATGAGGTGGGCATGAAGAAAGCGGCCGGCGTGCAAAGCCTGGGGCAGGTATCGGAGCTGCTGTTTATGCTCCTGATTCCGGTATTCTTCAGCCGCCTGGGCGTAAAGAAAATGCTGGCCATTGGCATGGTGGCCTGGGTGCTGCGCTACGTGTTCTTTGCCTACGGCAACGGGGAAAGCGGCTACTGGATGCTGATTGCCGGCATTGTGCTGCATGGCATCTGCTACGACTTTTTCTTCGTGACGGGCCAGATTTACACCGACAACCTCGCGGGTGAGCGGTTCAAAAGCTCGGCCCAGGGCTTTATCACGCTGGCAACCTACGGGGTGGGCATGCTCATCGGCACCCTGCTCTCGGGCCGCATCTTCGATGCTTACCAGCTTTCCCCCACCTCCCACGACTGGCGCATGATCTGGCTGATTCCGGCCGGCATTGCGGGGGCAGTAGTGGTGCTGTTCCTGCTCCTGTTCCGCGACCGGCCGCAGGCTCAGCCCACGGAAACCGCTGCGTACGATGGCGCGACCGATGCGGCTCCTACCCTGGCGTCGGCCACCAACTAACCCTACCCCTATGGCTACCTGGAACCGTCGGGCTGCGTTGCAGGGCCTGCTCACCAGCGCCGCCACCGTGGGTGCGCTGGGGCTGGCAAGCGCCTGCTCACCGGCTGAAGAGAAACAAAGCACCGAAGCAATGGGGCTGAAAGACAACCTGAAACAGGCCGTGTGCCGCTGGTGCTTTCAGGATGTGCCCCTGGAAAAGCTCTGCGCGGCTGCCAAGGAAATGGGCCTGCGGGGCATCGACCTGGTAGGACCCAAAGACTGGCCTACGCTTCAACGGCACGGGCTGGAGTCGTCGATGTGCAATGGGGCCGAAATCAACCTGACCGACGGCTTCAACGACCCGCGCTTTCATGCCCAGCTGCAGAAGCAGTACGCCGCGATGATTCCGCAAGTGGCCCAGGCCGGCTACCGCAACCTGATTTGCTTTAGCGGCAGCCGGCGGGGTCTTTCGGATGCGGCGGGGCTGGAAAACTGCGCCCGGGGCCTGGAGCCCCTGCTAAAGCTGGCCGCCCAACACAAGGTGGTGCTGGTGATGGAGCTGCTCAACAGCAAAATCGACCACAAAGACTACCAGTGCGACCGGACCAGCTGGGGCGTGGCCCTGGCCAAAAAAATGGGTTCCGAGAACTTCAAGCTGCTCTACGACATCTACCACATGCAAATCAATGAGGGCGACGTTATCCGGACCCTCACCGAGTACCACCCCTACATTGCCCACTACCACACGGCCGGCGTGCCCGGTCGCCACGAAATCGGGGATGCGCAGGAGCTGAACTACCCGGCCATTATGCGCGCCATTAAAGCCACCGGCTTTCAGGGGTACGTGGCCCAGGAATTTATGCCCCAGCAAACCGATAAATTGGCTTCCCTGCGCCAGGCCGTGCAGCTCTGCGACGTATAAGCGCACAAAGCTTGGGCCCGACTACCTGCCTTTGCCGGGCGCCCTACCCCTCAGGCGGAAGCAAACCCCAAGCGAATCAGTCCAAACTTCACCAAAATCCGCGCAGTCCGATTAATCCATTTAATCCGCGATTCTCTCTGCTTACCATGAAGGTTGCCGTACTCGTTTCCGCATCACTGCTCAGCTTTTCCCTGATGGCCCAGGCCCAGCAAACCGGCAAACCCGAAGACACCGAAGTATGGGAACCCGCCCCGAAAACGGTAACGGCCAGCCCCAACCTGGCCCCCCCGCCCTCCGACGCGGTGGTGCTCTTCAATGGCCAGAACCTGAGCCAGTGGGTAAGCACCGATAACCGCGCCGCGCCGGCTAAGTGGCAGGTGGCGGGCGGCCTGCTGACCGTGGACAAAAAGGCCGGCAACATCGAAACCCGGCAGGTCTTCACCAATTACCAGCTGCACCTGGAGTGGCGCATCCCAACGGGCATGCGGGAAACGGGGCAGAGCCGGGGCAACAGCGGCGTGTTTCTGGCCTCCATCGGCAAAGGCGACCTGGGCTACGAGCTGCAGATTCTGGACTCCTACCAGAACAAAACCTATGTAAATGGTATGGCGGGCAGCATTTACAAGCAGCACATTCCGCTGGCCAACCCGGCCCGCAAGCCCGGCGAGTGGCAGTCCTACGACGTGCTCTGGACCGCCCCCGTGTTCAAGGCCGATGGCTCTCTGCAAACGCCGGCCCGCGTGACAGTGTGGTTTAATGGGGTGGTAGTGCAAAACAACACCGTGCTGGCCGGCCCCACCCAGTACATTGGCAAGCCCAGCTACCAGCAGGCCCACGGCCCCTCGCCCATCAAGCTGCAGGCCCACGGCGACCCTAGCGCCCCCATTAGCTTCCGCAACATCTGGGTGCGTAAGCTATAGGCTGCCTGCCGGCTGCCACCCTACCCCCTTCGGTCTTGCCAACCCAGCGCAAGCAAATAGTCGATGCTGCCGGATATCTGCTTGCGCTGGGCTGAACTGTCTGCCGGCTGACGCGGCAATGGGCATTGCAGGGCAGCTTACGGCTTGAGTATTCTCTTCGTTTGCTTTATTCAAGACAATTTAATCTTGTCAAAAGCAACATATTTCGCCAGCTGTTTTTGAAACGCTCTTATCTTGAGTGCCAAATTCAGCTTTCGGCGCTACGGCCAAGGCGCAGGCTTCGTCTTCTTGAGGGAATTACAGGTTCTTTTCTAGCTTTCCGGCCTCAACCGGGTCCTGGTAGCTTGTAGTGCTTTGCTGGGCTCGTTGCCGGTATGAGCGAGTTTGAGACGGGTTTCCCCGGCCTTGCCAGGTTTATTTTTGACTTGTTTTCCCTGCCTATGCGTTCAGAATCGACCAAACCAGAGATATTTCAGCAAGTTGAGCAGCAGCTCCGGCAGCAGGGCTTCGGCATTGAGCGCCAGGACCAGACGCGGCCCTGGGGCGGCTTCTTCGTGATTGACGAAAACCAGGCCCAGCCGTTCGCTGACACCTATTTCGATGGTCTTTCGGTGGATAGCCTGCGCATCGCGGGCAAGCTGAGCCCCAAGGTGCTGCTGGTAGCGCCGCACCAGCGCCTTTCGTGGCAGTACCACCACCGCCGCGCCGAAATCTGGCGCGTGGTGAGCGGCACCGTGGGCATCATCACCAGCCCTACCGACGAGGAAGGCAAACTGAAAACGTACAGCCCCGGCGAGCAGATTACCCTGCAGCAGGGCGAGCGGCACCGCCTCATCGGCCTCGACGGCTGGGGCACCGTAGCCGAAATCTGGCAGCACACCAACGCCGATGAGCCTTCCGACGAGGACGACATCGTGCGCGTGCAGGACGACTTCGGCCGCTAACTGGCTGCTGCCCTACCCACCAAGGCCGCCTACCCTCGCCGGGTAGTCGGCCTTTTTTGTGCGGCGTTTTGTGTTGCAGAAGCCTCGGTTTGTATAGCTCCTACCCCTGGTGGCGGCCAGACCTTTGTGCAGTAATCTATTCACCATCTTACTACACAAACTTGAGTATGAGCACCATCAAACAAGTAGCCTTGGGCAGCCAGGGCCTGCACGTATCGGTAGAGGGGCTGGGCTGCATGGGCATGACAGCCGGCGTAAACGGCATGAGCGTGTACGGCGAGGCCGACGAAGCCGAAAGCCTGGCTACCCTTGACCGGGCCCTGGAGCTGGGCGTGACCCTGCTGGACACGGCCGACCTCTACGGCCCCATGCTGAACGAGCGGCTGGTGGGCCGGGCCATTGCCGGCCGGCGCCAGCAGTTCACCCTGGCCACCAAATTCGGCTTTGAAGTAGACGACCAGGAAAACTGGACCGGCGGCTACAACGGCCAGCCCGCCTACGTGCGCAAATCCATTGAACGCTCCCTGCGCAACCTGGGCACCGACTACGTGGACCTGTACTACCTGCACCGCGTGGACCCCAACGTGCCCATTGAGGAAACTGTGGGGGCCATGAGCCGGCTGGTAGAGGAAGGCAAGGTGCGCTACCTGGGCCTCTCGGAGGTATCGGTGGAGGTGTTGCGCCGGGGCCACGCCGTGCACCCCATCACGGCCCTGCAAACCGAGTATTCGCTCTTCGACCGGCACGTAGAGGAAGAAGGTATTCTGCAGGCCACCCAGGAAATGGGCATTGGCTTCGTGGCCTACTCGCCCCTGGGGCGGGGGTTTCTGTCGGGCGAAATCAAAACCCCGGACGACCTGGAGCCCAACGACTCGCGCCGCATTTTCCCGCGCTACCAAGGCGAAAACTTCTACAAGAACGTTGCCCTGGTCGAGAAACTGCAGGCCCTGGCCCAGGCCAAAGGCGTGACAACCGCCCAGCTGGCCCTGGCCTGGGTGCTCATGCAGGGGGTAGTAGCCATTCCGGGCACCAAGCGCCGCAAGTACCTGGAGCAGAACGTAGCGGCGGCTAGCCTTACCCTATCGGCCCAGGAGCTAGCTGAACTTGATGCCATCATGCCGGTTGGTAGTGCCGTGGGGGCCGCCTACCCCGCCGGGCTGTAAGCCAGTGCCTACCCCGGCCGACAGCGGAAAACCGCGCAGGCTTTCCACTGTCGGCCGGGGTAGGAATAGCGCCTCCTTTACGCTGACTTTCCCATGAAACATCCCGCCAAAGAATTTCAGGTCCTCAACACCGTAACGGACTATGCCCGCTTCTACGGGCTACCGGCGCCGGCCCACCCCCTGCTTACCGTCATCGACCTGGACTATGCCCGCTGCCTGCCGCGGGTAGCTACGCCCGTAGTGCAGCAGCTCTACACCGTGGCCCTGAAGCGCGGCCTGAAGGGCGGCACCATCTACTACGGCCGGCAGTCGTACGACTTCCGGGAGGGCGTGCTGTTCTTTTTAGGGCCGGGGCAGGTATTTGCGGCCGATGAAACCCTGGACGTTTCGCAGATTGAAGGGCTGATGCTGGTCTTTCACCCCGACTTGCTGCTGAAGCATCCGCTGGGGAAGAAAATTGGCAGCTTCGGCTTTTTCTCCTACCAGGCCAACGAGGCCCTGCACCTCTCGGCTAAAGAAGAAGACTTGCTGAAAAACCTGCTGCAGGGCATTCGGGCCGAGTACGAGTTGCCGATTGATGCCTTTAGCCAGGATGTGCTGGTAGCCCAGCTCGACGTGCTGCTGAGCTACGCCAACCGCTTCTACCACCGCCAGTTCCTGACGCGCCGCACGGCCGGGCACGACCTGCTCACCCGCTTCGAGGCGCTGCTGACCGGGTATTTTGCCCGGGAAGCCGAGCAGCCCCTGCCCTCGGTGCAGTATTTTGCTGACAGCCTGCACGTGTCGCCGGCCTACCTCAGCGACATGCTGCGCAGCCTCACCGGCCAGAATACCCAGCAGCACATTCATCACCACCTGATTGAGAAAGCCAAGCGCCTGCTGCTCACTACCTCCCTCTCCATCAACGAAACCGCCTTTCAGCTGGGCTTCGAGTACCCGCAGTACTTCACCCGCCTGTTCAAAAGCAAAACCGGCCAAACGCCCGCCGCCTTCCGGTTTTCGGCCCAGTAATCTTCCTCTATTCTACCCTGGGGGCTTTGGCGCCTGAAGGGGGGTAGGGCGGCACGGGCCGGGCGGGAAGTCAACGGCTCCGGTTTCCAGCCCAAATCCGGCTACCTTTGCAGGACGAACAACCCGCTTATGACTTCGACTACCCCCTCCTTCGCCGACCTGGGCCTCACCCCTGAGCTGCTGCAAGCCCTGGAAGAACTGCAATTCCAGGCGCCTACCCCCGTGCAGGAGCAGGTAGTGCCCATGGCCCTGGCCGGGCAGGACGTGGCCGGACAGGCCCCCACGGGCTCGGGTAAAACGGCCGCCTATGGCCTCTCGGTGCTGCAGCTGCTGGATCTGAAGCTGGATGCCGTGCAGGTAATTGTGCTGGTGCCCGCCCGCGAGCTGGCCCTGCAGGTGCGCGACGCCCTCAAAAAGCTGGGCAAGTTCATGCCCAACCTGCGGGTAGCAGCCTTCTACGGCGGCCACGCCTTCCGCGAAGAAACCGCCTCCCTGACCCAGGCCCCGCACATTGTGGTAGCCACGCCGGGCCGCCTGCTCGACCACTTCGAGCGCCGCAGCATCATTCCCAACCAGCTGAAAACCCTGATTCTGGATGAGGCCGACAAGCTGCTGGAGCTGGGCTTTCAGGATGAGCTGGTGGAAATTGTGAAACGCCTCCCGCGCCGCCGCCAGACCCTGCTGTTCTCGGCCACCATGTCGGACAAAGTAGTAGAGCTGATCCGCAAGAACCTGACCCGCCCCCGCGTGGTAAACGCGGGCGAGGACACCGATGAGCTGCCCGAAAACCTGACCCTGCTGGGCCACGTGGGCACCGTGGAAAAGAAGCCCGCCGCCCTGCTCCACCTGCTGCACCAGCCCGAAACCGGCCGGGCCCTGGTGTTCTGCAACACCCGCGAGCGGTGCATGGAGCTGACGCGCTTCTTGGTGGGCCGGGGGGTAGCGGCCGAGGTGCTGCACGGCAAAATGCCCCAGCCCGAGCGCGACAAAGCCCTGCTGAAGCTGCGCAACGGCTCCAGCCAGGTGCTGGTAGCCACCGACGTAGCCGCCCGCGGCATCGACGTAACCCAGCTCGATACGGTGGTGCAGTACGACGCCCCCGACAAGGCCGATGCTTTCCAGCACCGGGCCGGCCGCACGGCCCGCGCCGGCGCCGAGGGCACCGCCCACCTGCTGGTAACCGACAAAGAACAGGCCCACGTGAAGAAGTGGCCGGTGGCGGCGTCCATTCAGTGGAAAGCCATGCACGCCCCCAAGCTGCCCCCAGCCGCCTCCAAGGCCCCGCGCCCCGAAAACGTAACCCTGCACGTTTCGGCGGGTAAGAAGGACAAGGTTAGCGCCCACGATTTGGTGGGGGCCTTTGTGAACGTAGGGAGGGTAGCCCGCGAGGAAGTGGGCCGCATTGAGGTGTTTGACTACTACAGCTACGTGGCCGTGCCGCGCCAGCAGGCCAAGGAAGTGGCCGAGCGCTTGGCCGGAGCCAAAGTGAAAGGCAAAAAGGTGCGGGTATCGGTGGTCGAGTAGCCCCTGCCTCAGCACCTCTTCTCTCAGATTGCCCACCGGGGCCGCAGCTGTTGCTGCGGCCCCGGTTTGTTTTTGCTCTGGTGGTGCCGGCCCACGAGGATGAAATCAGGGTTGCTGCTTGGAAACGGCCGCCAAAAAGTACCCCCGACTTTATTGTTTCTTATCCGGCGAGGCTGGGCTGCCTGTACCTTCTTTCAGGCCTCAACCCACCAAAAAAGCCTGCCGGGGGCGTGTGCGGTAAGCGTATAAAGCAACCGCTAAGCGGTGGAAACACAGTTTTCAAGGCTTGTATTCTCCACTGGAAGGCCAATATATTTGGCTGATGCCGCTTCTGTGCGGTGCGGCGAGCTGCCAGTTTCCTGCCCGGCGGCTTGGGCTCCACCATATGCCCGCTCCCTACCCCCGTGCATCTTCCCAACGCCTTGGCCACCCTACGGACCAAACTATCCGGTAGCCTGGCATCTGTCCTTCCTCTCCCTGTTGCCCCGCATGTTTACCCTTCCTTACGCCGCCCGCTCTCTGGCTTTCCTGCTTGCGCTGGGGGTAGGCGCCGGCTGCCAACGCCCGATCCAAACGGGCGCCACTCCCGCGAAAGGCACCGCCGCCTTCTGGCTGACCAATCCCGACAAATCGGTGCTGTTTCAGCCCCAAACGGCCTTGCGCTGGAACTTGGCGGCTCCGGCGGCCGGCACACCTGTGATTGAAATCGACGAAAAGCAGACCTTCCAGACCATGGATGGGTTTGGGTACTGCCTGACGGGCGGCAGCGCCGAGCCGCTGCATGCCATGAGCCCGGAGGCGCGCCGGGCTATTCTGCGGGAGCTGTTTGCTACGGATGGAAACAACATCGGGGTCAGCTACCTGCGCCTGAGTATTGGCGCCTCCGACCTGGACGCCCGCGTGTTCAGCTACGACGACCTGCCCGCCGGGCAGACCGACCCCACCCTGGCCCGCTTCAGCCTGGCCCCCGACCAGCAGCACCTGCTTCCGGTACTGAAGGAAATTCTGGCCATTAATCCCAGCCTCAAGCTGCTGGGTTCGCCCTGGTCGCCGCCCACCTGGATGAAAACCAACGGGGACTCCAAAGGCGGCTCTCTGAAGCCGGAGTTCTACGACGCCTACGCCCGCTACTTCGTGAAATACATTCAGGGCATGCAGGCGGAGGGCGTCCGGATTGATGCCATTACGGTGCAGAACGAGCCCCTGCACCCCGGCAACAACCCCAGTCTGCTCATGCTGCCCGAGCAGCAGGCCGAATTTGTGAAGCGCCACCTGGGACCCGCGTTCCGGCAGGAGAAAATCGACACGAAAATCATCGTGTACGACCACAACGCCGACCGGCCCGACTACCCCCTGAGCATTCTGCAGGACCCCGAGGCCCGGCAGTACGTCGATGGCTCGGCCTTTCACCTCTACGCCGGCCCCGTTGAGGCCCTGAGCCAGGTGCACGACGCCCACCCCGACAAGCACGTGTACTTCACGGAGCAGTGGGTGGGCTCGAAAAGCAAGTTTGAGGACAACTTTCCCTGGCACATCCGCACCCTGATGATTGGGGCCACCCGCAACTGGGCCCGCACCGTGCTGGAGTGGAACCTGGCCGCCGACCCGCAGCAGAACCCGCACACGCCCGGCGGCTGCACCGAGTGCCGCGGAGCCCTCACCCTGGACGGCAACACCGTCCGGCGCGAAGATGCCTACTACATCATTGCCCACGCCAGCAAATTTGTGCGCCCCGGCTCGGTGCGCATTGCCTCCACTGCCTCCGAGACCCTGCCCAACGTGGCCTTCAAAACCCCGACCGGGCAGCGGGTAGTGCTGGTGCAGAACAACACGCCAGCGTCCCGGGCTTTCAGCCTACGCCACCAGGGCAAAACCCTTACGACTACGCTCAACCCAGGCGCGGCGGGCACCTATGTATGGTAGGCAGCCCGGTGGCTCCGTCACTTTGTTATTGTATGCAGCTACTCACGCGCGTTTACCCGGGCGCTGCCGCGGCCCTGCTGGGTGGTGCCCTGCTTCTGGGGGGCTGCGGCGGCAACGCCGGCTCCGACCCTACCCCCCAGCCCCCCACGGCACCGCCCCCACCTACTACGGCCGGGCCCTCGCAGGTGGCGCTGTGGCTTACCACGCCGGATAAAACGGCCCTGTTCAGCAAGCAGGCAGTAACCCTGAACTTCAAGGCCGGCACGGGCAGCAACCCCACCATTGACGTGGACACTACCCGCACCTACCAGACCATAGACGGCTTCGGCTACTCCCTGACGGGGGGCAGTGCCCAGCTGCTCAACCAGATGAGCGCCCCCAACCGCGCCGCCCTGCTGAAAGAGCTGTTTGCCACCGATGAAGGCCACATCGGGACCAGCTACCTGCGCCTGAGCATCGGGGCTTCGGATTTGGATGAGCGCCCCTTCACCTACAACGACCTGCCCACCGGGCAGACCGACCCCACCCTGGCCCGCTTCAGCCTGGCCCCCGACCGGCAGCACCTGCTTCCGGTGCTCAAGGAAATTCTGGCTATCAATCCCAGCCTTAAGCTGCTGGGCTCGCCCTGGACGGCCCCGCCCTGGATGAAAACCAACGGCAGCTACATTGGCGGCTCGCTGCGGCCCGAGTACTATGCTGTCTACGCCCAGTATTTTGTGCAGTACCTGCGGGGCATGCAGGCCGAGGGCATCCGGCTGGATGCCATTACGCTGCAGAACGAGCCCCTGCACGGGGGCAACAACCCCAGCATGCTGATGACGGCCGCCGAGCAGGCCACCTTCATCCGCGACCATGTGGGGCCGGCGCTGCGGGCGGCGGGCCTGAGTACCAAAATCATTCTCTACGACCACAACCTCGACCGGCCCGACTACCCCCTGAGCATTCTGCTGGACCCTGAGGCCCGGCAGTACGTCGATGGCTCGGCCTTTCACCTTTACGGGGGGTCTATTTCGACCATGAGCCAGGTGCATAATGCCTACCCCGACAAGCACGTGTATTTCACGGAGCAGTGGACCGGCGGCCCCGGCAACTTCGCCGCCGACCTGAGCTGGCACCTGGACAACCTCATCATCGGGGCTACCCGCAACTGGAGCCGCAACGTGCTGGAGTGGAACCTGGCCGCCGACCAGAACTACGGCCCGCACACCACTGGTGGGTGCAGTACCTGCCTGGGCGCCCTCACCATCAGCGGCAACGCCGTCACGCGCAACTCGGCCTACTACACGGTGGCCCACGCGGCCAAGTTCGCGCGGCCGGGCTCGGTGCGCATTGCCACCAACCTGCCCGGCACCCTGCCGAATGTGGCCTTCAAAACTCCTTCCGGCCAGAAAGTGCTCATCGTGCTTAACACGGGCGCTTCCCAAACGTTCGACATCCGGTACCGCGGCCAGGTAGTTACTACCCGGCTCGACGGGGGAGCCGTCGGGACGTACGTCTGGTAAGGGCCGGCCGCGCCGGGGGGGCAGCTCAAACCGGCCGCGCCCGCGTGGTTCTCACTTGCACATCTCCGCTTCCTATATGCAAAAAACTGTTGTAGCCGTGCTGCTGGCCTCTGGGTTGAGTACGGCAGCTTTCGCCCAGAAATCCGCCCCCTCACCCAAAGCCTACTCCGCGGCCGGCCGCCAGGTGCAGGTGTACACCACCGCCAACCAAACCGACCTGCGCCTTTCGGCCACCGACAAACTTAGCTTCCAGGAGGTGGGTCAGCCCCTGGAAACCCAGCCCACGGTGTTCGTGGACCCTACCCATACGTTCCAGACCATGGTGGGCATAGGCGCGGCTCTCACCGACGCCTCAGCCGAAACGTTTGCCAGGCTGCCCAAGGCCCGGCAGCAAGAGTTTCTGCAGGCTTACTTCAGCCCCAGCCAGGGCATTGGCTACACCCTGGGCCGCACCAACATCAACAGCTGCGACTTCTCCAGCGACACGTACACCTACGTGCAGGACGGCGACAAGGAGCTGAAAACCTTCGACTTGAAGCACGATGAGCAGTACAAGATGCCGTTCATTAAGCAGGCCACGGCCGCGGCGGGCGGCAAGCTCACGTTCTACGTGAGCCCCTGGAGCCCGCCGGCCTGGATGAAGGACACCAAAAACATGCTGCAGGGCGGCAAGCTGCTGCCCGAGTTCCGCCAGAGCTGGGCCAACTACTACGTGAAGTTCATCAAGGCCTACGAGAAGGCCGGCATCCCCATCTGGGGTCTCACGGTGCAGAACGAGCCCATGGCCAAGCAGCGGTGGGAGTCGTGCATTTTCACAGCTGAGGAGGAGCGCGACTTCGTGAAAAACTACCTGGGCCCTACCCTGCACAAAAGCGGCCTCCAGGACAAGAAGCTCATCGGCTGGGACCACAACCGCGACCTGGCGTTTCAGCGGGCCGCTACCCTCTTCGATGACCCCGAAGCCAGCAAGTACTTCTGGGGCCTGGGCTACCACTGGTACGAAACCTGGACCGGCAGCGCCATGCAGTTCGACAACCTGCGCCGCGTACACGAAACCTACCCCGACAAGCACCTCATCTTCACGGAAGGCTGCGTGGAGAACTTCCAGCTGGGCAACGTGCAGGACTGGAAGCTGGGCGAGCGGTACGGCAACTCGATGATCAACGACTTCAACGCCGGCACCGTGGCCTGGACCGACTGGAACATCCTGCTCGATGAAACCGGCGGGCCTAACCACGTGGGCAACTTCTGCTACGCCCCCGTCATCGGCGACACCCGCAGCGGGCAGCTGATTTATACCAACGCCTACTACTACATTGGCCATTTCAGCAAGTTTGTGCGGCCCGGCGCCCGGCGCATCGCCACCGCCTCCAGCCGCGACGTGCTGCAAACCACGGCCTTCCTGAACACCGATGGCAAGGTAGCCGTGGTGGTCATGAACCAAACCGATAAGGAGCAGCCCTTTCAGCTCTGGATCAAGGGCCAGGCCGCCCAGGCCACTAGCCGCCCCCGCTCCATCATGACCCTATTGGTGAACTAAGCTGCTTAACTGCTCAAGTAATTAGAACGTCATGCTGAGCGCAGTCGAAGCATCTCTACCTCTGGCTAACTCCTTGTATGGGAACGAAGCGGTACAGATGCTTCGCCTCCGGCTCTGCATGACAAACGGCTTGTGGCTAACTTCCCTGACTATCTGGTTTACTACCCCAAGCTGTTACATCTATACACCAAGTCAAACTGAAAAGGCCCGGCTGAAATCCATGGATTCCAGCCGGGCCTTTTCTTACTCAATCTACTTGTTAGCAAAGAGTTACTTTGCCTCCATCAGGCTGATAGCGTAGCCGCCGCCGGGGGCGCAGTACTGGCTCAGCTTGGTTTTGCTAGTGACGTTCTGCTTGCGGATCTGGTAGGCTTGGGGGTTTTTCTCGTAGTGGGCATCCTTCTTATCGGCGTAGATGGTGGCCACGTACTTTTTGCCGGGCTCCAGGAAGCTCAGGTCGATTTTCGAGGTGCGGCCCCGCTCGTCGCAGGTGCTCCCGACAAACCAGTTGGGGCTGCCCTTGGCTTTGCGGGCGTAGGTGATGTAGTCGCCGGGCTCGGCTTCCAGCACGCGGGTGTCGTCCCAGTCCACGGCTACGTCCTTGATGAACTGGAAGGCGTCGAGGTGCTGGTTGTAGTGCTCAATCATGTCGGCCGCCATCTGCAGGGGGCTGTACATGGTCACGTACAGGGCCAGCTGCCGGGCCAGGGTGCTGTGCACAAAGGAGTTGTTCTGCGGGTTGAAGGTGCTGATGCGCGTCTGGAAGATGCCGGGCGTGTAGTCCATGGGGCCGCCAATGAGGCGGGTGAAGGGCAGAATGGTGGTGTGGTCGGCGTTGTTGCCCCCGAACGACTCGTACTCGGTGCCGCGGGCGGCCTCGTTACCGATCAGGTTGGGGTAGGTGCGCGAAAGGCCGGTGGGGCGCACGGCTTCGTGGCCGTTCACCATGATGTTATACTTGGCCGCCTTTTCCAGCACGTAGTTGTAGTGGTTGATCATCCACTGGTCGTAGTGCTTGTGGCCCAGGGGCACGATGTCGCCCACGTAGCCGGTTTTCACGGCGTTGTAGCCGTACTTGTTCATGAACTGGAAAGCCGTGTCGAGGTGGCGCTCATAGTTGCGCACCGAGCCCGACGTTTCGTGGTGCATGATAAGCTTCATGTTTTTGCTGGCAGCGTAGCGGCTCAGCTCCTGCACGTCGAAGTCGGGGTAGGGCGTCACGAAGTCGAACACGTAGTCTTTGTGCTTGCCGAACCAATCTTCCCAGCCGGTATTCCAGCCTTCCACCAGCACGCCATCCAGCCCGTGCTTGGCCGCAAAGTCAATGTACTCCTTTACGTGGGCCGTGTTGGCGGCGTGGGTGCCGTTGGGCTTCACCTTGCGGTAGTCGATGGAATCGAGCTTGATGTTGTCTTGGTTGGTGTACGACCACGTGCTCTTGCCCGTAATCATCTCCCACCACACGCCCACGTACTTCACGGGCTTAATCCAGGAAACGTCCTTGAACTTGGTGGGCTCGTTGAGGTTCAGCACCAGCTTGGAGAGCAGAATGTCGCCGGCTTTGTCGCTCACGATTACCGTGCGCCAGGGCGAGTTGGCTGGCGTTTGGAGCAGGCCTTTGTCCCCTACCGCGTCGGGCGTGAGGTGGCTTTCCAGCACCATGTTCTTGTCGTCCAGCTCCAGGTGCATGGCCGAGTAATCAATCAGGGCCGCCTCGTGGATGTTGATGTAGAGGCCATCTTGGCTCTTGAGCATCAGGGGCGTTTGCACGCCGGTGGGCGAAAACGGGGTTTGAGAGGCGTTGGGGGTAGTAGCCGCCTTCATCAGCCCGCGCACCTCCGAGAGCCTGGAGGTAACGGTGCTGTACTCCTGCGTGTCGTAGTCGCCGGGCAGCCAGAAGGCTTTGTGGTCGCCGGCCAGGGCAAACTGCGTGCGCTCCTCTTTAATAGTGAAGTAGTCGAGGCCTTTCTGCTGGGGAAACTCGTAGCGGAAGCCCAGACCATCATCAAACACCCGGAAACGCACCCGCATTACGCGGTTGGTTTGCGCCTGGGTGAGGGTCACGGCCAGCTCGTTGTAGTGGTTGCGGATGTTCTTGCTTTCGCCCCACACCGGCTGCCAGGTTTCGTCGAAGGTCCGGCGCTCGGCGCTGGTTTGGGTGAAGCCGCTAGTTAGGGCGGTGGTGTTTTTCAGGTCGAGGCCCAGGCGGCTGGTTTTCAGCACGGGCCGGCCTTTGTAGGTGAGACTATAGGTAGGCACGCCGCCCTCCTGCACGTTCACGCTGAGCGTAAACTGCTTGTTCGGCGACTGAATATCCTCGGCCTCCGCCGCGCCTCCCAGTAGCAGCAGGCCACAAAGCAGCAGCGCGCCACGGCGGAAGCGGCGGAGGGTTGAAGGCAAGGCGGGGGGTAGTACCTGAGCCTGAGGCTGCTCCCCGAGGGAAGCCGGCCGGCTAATGCGGTCAATCAGCATGGTGGGAAGGAAAAGAGAGTTCGGCATGTCTTGCCGGGCAAGAAAGCTCGGGGAAGATACGCAGCAGCAAGTTGCAGCTCCTGCGGGCAATCTGCTACGTCGGGGTTGCCAGCTTTCCGTGCGCTATTGACTAAATGACAGTTAGTCGGTCCATCGTAAGCATCAACCTGATTCCAGGCCATGTGGATAGCAAAGAAAACCGGTCATTCCTCGCGGGGCTCGGAATGACGTTCTGTTGGGGGCTGTTTACGCCACACGGTTCACTCAGCCAATAGCACCCTGAGCGGAGTGAGGAATATGAGTCAGCTTCCTGAGAGCAACCCAGATTCCTCGCTCCGCTCGGAATGACAGTGCCTTGAAAACAGCAGCGCGAAGCTTCCTTCGAGGAAACTTCGCGCTGCTGTTGAAAATGGCTTCCGGCGTGCTAACCCACTCCCCTATCAGCGGGTTAGCTTCCGGAAGCCCCCGCGCGCTCGTCCCACAACAAGGCGCAGGTAGTTCTGGCTCTTACTGAGCAGCCAGCTTGAAGGCGGCCGTCTGCACGTCGCGGGAGTTGCCACCCACAAACACCTGGAAGTCGCCGGGCTCGGCCACAAACTTGAGGTCGGCGTTATAGAATTTCAGGTCCTCGGGCGTGAGGCGGAAGGTGAGCGTGCGGCTTTCTCCCTTTTTCAGCATGAACTTCTGGAAGCCTTTCAACTCCTTCACGGGCCGCGAAATGGAGCCGACCATGTCCCGGATGTACAGCTGGGCTACCTCCTCACCGTCGTAGTTGCCCGTGTTGCGTACGGTCACTTTCACGTCCAGTGTGCCGTTCATGGGCAGCGTGGTGGTGCTCAGCTCGGGCTTGCCGTACTCGAAGGTGGTGTAGCTCAGGCCGTAACCGAAGGGATAGAGCGGGTCGTTGCTCACGTCCATGTAGCGCGACTTGTACTTATCCAGCGCCACGCCCTGGTAGGGCCGACCAGTCATTTTGTGGTTGTAGTAGAGCGGAATCTGACCTACGTGCTGGGGGAAGGTGGCCGTGAGCTTGCCCGAGGGGTTATAGGCCCCGAACAGCACATCGGCAATGGCGTTGCCGGCCTGGGTGCCCGCAAACCAGGTTTCCAGGATGGCATCGGCGTTTTTATCTTCCCAGGGCAACGTCATGGGGCGGCCGCTCATGAGTACAATTACCAGGGGCTTGCCGGTTTTCTTGAGGGCCTTCAATAGCTCCAGTTGCTGGCCGGGCAGGCCAATGTCGGCGCGGCTGGCGGCCTCGCCGGTCATGCCCTGGCTCTCCCCTACGGCAGCCACAATTACGTCGGCGCCCTGGGCTACCTGCACCGCCTCCCGAATCATTTCCTCCGAGCTGCGCTTGTCCACGTTCAGCTCGCCGCCGTGGGCGTTGAGGCGGTCAATCATCTGCTGGTCGTCGGTGAAATTGGCGCCCTGGGCCGTTACGATCTTCACGCCGTTGCCGGCCACGTTCCGGATGCCCTGCTCCAAGGACACGGCTTGTTTCCAGTCGCCGGCCCCGCTCCACGAGCCAATCATGTCGCGCTGGCGGGTAGCCAAGGGGCCCACCAAGGCAATGGTTCCCTGCTTTTTGAGGGGTAGGGCGTTGTTACTGTTTTTGAGGAGCACCATGCTCTTGCGGGCAATGTCGCGGGCATCGGCAATGAACTCCTTCTTCATCATCGTAGCCTTGGCGCGCTTCTCGTTGGTGTAGAGGTAGGGGTCTTTGAACAGGCCCAGCTTCCACTTGGCTTCCAGAATGCGGCGGCAGGCTTGGTCAATCTGCTCCTGCTTCACGGTACCGTCTTTCAGGTTTTGGGCCAGGTTGCGCAGGAAAATCTCGCCTACCATGTCCTGGTCAATACCAGCGTTCAGGGCCAGGGCCGATACCTGGGCATCGTCGCCCATACCGTGGGCGGTCATTTCATTAATGGCGGTGTAGTCGGTAGCCACAAAGCCTTTAAAACCCCACTGGTTGCGCAGCAGGTCAGTCATCAGCCACTTGTTACCGGTGGCCGGCACGCCGTTGATGTCATTGAACGAAGACATAACCGAGCCCGCGCCCGCATCGAGGGCGGCTTTGTAGGGCGGCAGGAACTCGTTGTACATGCGCACCAGGCTCATGTCGGTGGTGTTGTAGTCGCGGCCGGCTTCGGCAGCACCGTACAAGGCAAAGTGCTTCAGGCAGGCCATGACGGTGTTGTTCTTCGAGAGGTCGTCGCCCTGGTAGCCGCGCACCATCACGCGGGCAATCTGGGAGCCCAGGTAGGGGTCCTCGCCCGAGCCCTCACTGATGCGGCCCCAGCGCGGGTCGCGGGCAATATCCACCATGGGCGAGTACACCCAGTTTAATCCGTCGGCCGAGGCCTCTTCGGCGGCAATGCGGGCACTGCGCTCAATGGCGGTCAAATCCCAGCTCGAAGCCAGGCCCAAAGCAATGGGGAAGATGGTGCGGTGGCCGTGAATGACGTCGTAGCCGAAAATGAGCGGAATGTGCAGCCGCGACTCCTTCACGGCCATTTCCTGGAGCTTGCGGGCAGCCACCGGGGTAAACGTGTTCAGCACGGCCCCCACGTTGCCCTTGCGGATGTTGGCGTCCACGTCCTTGCTTACTACCGGGCCGGTCACGTCGAAGCCTACCGTTATCAGGTTCAGCTGGCCAATTTTCTCCTCCAGCGTCATCTTCTGCATCAGGTCCGCGATGAACTTGTTCATCTTGTCCTCATCGGCGGCCGCGGCGCGGGTAGTCGTGGTAGCAGCTGGTTTCTGAGCCTGCAGCTGTGGCGCGAGCAGGCCCAGCGACATAAGCAAAGCGGTACGAAAAACTCGTTTCATGTGGGAATGGAATTAGGAAATAGGCGAAGTCAGATGGGCGAGCTATGGACTGGAAAGTACTCCCAGCCCGTCATGCTGAGCGCAGCCGAAGCATCTCTACCGCTTTGTTCTGGCGGGGCGCCTCACCCCCCGGCCCCCTCTCCGGCAGAGAGAGGGGGAGCCTGACGACTATTGATTAGTCAGCGGTAGAGATGTTTCGCGGGGCTCAGCATAACACGTTCTACTGTCACCGGACAAAACGCACAACGCTACTTCACTTCCGCGACGGGAGTGCGCGCGGAAACGCCGTTTTCGTTGAGGGCCTCGATGGTAAAGTAGTAGGGCAGGTCCTTGTCCATGCCTTTGAAGTAGTATTCAGCGGCTCCGTGCACCAGTATGCAGCTGTAGAGCTTGTCGGGCGCCACGCCTACGTGGATGTTGTAGGCGTACGCATCAGCGGAAGGAGTCCATTTTAGCCAGGCACTGCGCTTGTCCTTCTCGGTTCGCAATACTACAAAACCTTTGACTTGGTTGGGTACTGAACCGTTTCCCTTGCCAAAAATTCGTAGTCCGCTGAGGGCAAACTTACCCGTGGGCATATGGATATTTTCCAGTTTGAGGTAGCGCGTCTGCACCGGCTTTTCCAGCTCGATGTAGTCATGAGGCACGTCGGTTTTGTTCTGGCTTTTATCCGTCAGCAGCTTCCATTTCCTACCGTCCTTCGACTCCCAAAGCTTGTATTGGTGGTAGGTCCCCTGCTGCTTGCCCAGGAACTCGGCGTCCTGGTCGGCGTAGTTGATCTGGATGGCGTGCACGGTGCTTACTTCGCCCAAATCCGTCTGCAGATACTCGCCTTTATTGCCTGTTTTAGCGCTCCAATAGGTTTTTATGCTTTCATCGACGGCATAGTTGGGCTGGTAGCCGCCCAGCGTACTGGAGGCCTGCACCGGCTTTTGGTAGTTGAGCAGCATCCAGCCCGTAAAGCGACTTTGTAGGTGGTCAGCGGGGCCTTTGGGCAGGTAGTGGGGGTAGTCACCGAAGTCGGTGTTCGAGTACAGCACCCCATCCTTATCGAAGCCGGCGGGCCACAACCCCAGGCGGCGCTCAAAATTGTTTTTTACCGATACCACCATGGTCGATAAATGCCACCAGTTGCCCCAGGTATCCTGGAAGGTGTTGCCATGACCGGCTCCGCGGGCGAAACCGCCGGGTTTGTAGGCAAAGGGGTTGTGCTTCTGGGGGGTAAAGGGGCCCAGGGGCTTGTCACTTATCTGCACGCCATCGGCGTAGCCACTGAACTCGGTGCCCGGCGCGCCATATTGTAAGTAGTGCTTTCCCTGATACTTAGTCATCCAGGCGCCCTCCATGAAGGGGTCGAGAAACGTGTTATCTAAGTATTCGCCGAAGCGCTGCCACCCAAACTTTTCATCATTCAGCTTGAACAGCTCCTTGCGCTGCCCGATGGGCTGCAGGGTTTTGCGGCTGATTTGCTGCCCGTAGAGCGGATACACGTTCGAGCTACCCCAGTAGAGGTAAAGCTTGCCGTCATCGTCCAGGAAAAAAGCCGGGTCCCAGGCGCCTACCTGGAAGGGGTCCACAGCTTCCTTCCACTCCCCGGCCTTGGGGTTGGTGCTCATCCAGATGGGAAAGTTCTTCTCTTGCGTGGAGCCGTACACGAGCAGCGTATCGCCCAGCACGAACACGGCCGGGGCACAGAGGTCGTCATATACCTTGTGCTCGGGCTTGAGGAAGTGGCGAGGCACGAATTTCCAGCTGTACAGATCCGGGCTCCACCAGTAGCCCCACTGGTTGGTGCTAAACAGGTAGTAGTCGCCCTTGTAGAGGGTAATAACCGGGTCGGCGGTGGCGCGGTGCCGGCCGGCCTCCGCGAAGTTGGGAATGGGCGTGTAGCCGTAGTCGAGGTTGAGCGGGTTGCAGTACGTGCGCTGCCCGCCCGGGCTGGCCATAGGCTGGGCCTCAGTAGCCAGGCTCAGCAGCACCGCCAGGCACAGAAGTAGGGTTTGGCGCATGGGTGGGGGTAGGAAGTTAGCGGGGCGGTGGGGCACTATTCGACATTACCTCACTCCTGTCATCCTGAGCGCCGCGAAGGACCTTATCATTTCAGCGCTACTACCTAATGATTTCGTTCAGACGTGATAAGGTCCTTCGCTGCACTCAGGATGACAGAGCAAATTGTGGTCTTTAACACTTCAACAGCTTACTTCTTCACCTGCGCGCCCTCAAAGCCCAGCTTCCCGAGCCCGCGCTGCACGTCGGGGCTGCTCATGAACAGGCGCCAGAGCAGGCCGGTGCGGTGGTTTTCAATCATGACCACGATGGGGCCCTGGTCGACGGCCAGGTGGGACTTGGCGTACCAGTTGTGGTGCTCACTAAAGCCATCCACGAAACCGTACTGGCTCCAAATTTTGTCCCCCAGATCAAAGTAGAAGTGCTTCAAAGCCGCCATTGACTCCTTGGGCGCGTAGGGCATGGCCGAGAGGGCCGCGGTAGGCGAAATGACGCCCAGGTCTTCGGTGGGCGAGTGGGCGGCGTAGCCTTTGGGGCTGTCGGAGGCCGTCAGGCCCCAACTGTTGGGGCCGTAGCCCTTGTACTGCTTGGGGTTCTGTACGCAGTAGGCGTAATTGATGCGGGTGTGGGCCTGGTTTTGCTGCCAGTAATCGGCGTATTGATCCTTAAGGCCGCGCGGGTCGAGGCCCAGGAAGCTGTAGTGCGAAAAGAACAGCGGCCCGCCGTAATCGAAGCCCAAGGGGAGCTTGGTCTGGTAGAACTCCTTGCCGTTTTTGAAGTAGTCGCCGGTGGCCCAGCCCTGGTCGTACACCTTCTTGTCGATGGCGTATTTGGGCGCGGACGCGGCCAGCACGTAGGTAATCAGGCACTCGTTCCAGCCGTGAATCTGGTGGTTCATGCTCCAGCCGTTGTTGGGGCTCCAGTGCCAATACAGTACGTTCTGGCCCCCCTGCTGGTGCCAGTTCCACTCTACCCCTTCCCACAGCCACAAGATGTGGTTGCGCAAATCCCGCTCCGTGGCGCTTTCGCCGGTGAAGTACTGGCGGGCGCAGATCAGCCCCTGGAACAGAAAGGAGGTTTCCACCAGGTCGCCCCCGTCGTCCTTCTGGCTGAAGCGGATGGTTTTGCCGGTGGCCCCGTTCAGCCAGTGCGGAAACACGCCGTGAAACGAGTCGGACTTCTTCTCCAGAAACCGCACGATTTTGTAGATGCGCGCTGCCGCTTCTTCCCTGGCAATCCACTGGCGCTCGGCGGCTACAATAATGGCCATGATACCGAAGCCCGTGCCGCCGGTGGTTACTACCTCATTGCCGTAATCGTAGGCCACGTTGCTCCGCTCCCGGGCCATGCCCGACACGGGGTGGCCGAAGTCCCAGAAGTAGCGGAAGGTCTGGCGCTGCACCAGGTCCAGCAGCTGCTCGTCGGTGAGGTTTTTGGGCCGTTGCCGGGGGTCGAACCTGGCAGTAGCAGCGGGGGCCGGCGCTTTTTGGGGGGCGGACTTTTGCTGGGCCCGGAGCAGGCCGGGCAGCAGCCCGCAGAGCAAGGCCAGCAGGAGACAATGCTTTTTCATGAGGGTGGGAACGGGAGAGGTAGCACGAAAGAGCGCCGGGGCAGCTAACTACGCCGGCGCTCCTGCTATTACTAGGTTAGTAGCCGGGGTTCTGGGTCAGCTTGCCCCCGGTGATGGTAATCTGCTGCTGCGGAATGGGGAACACCTCGTTTTTCCCGTCCACGAACTGCTTGCCCTGGGCCCGGAGCACGGTGCCGGCACGGCCCTGGCGCACCAGGTCAAAGAACCGGTCCCCATTTTCCATGGCCAGCTCCAGCCGCCGCTCCTTCCAGATGGCCTGGCGCAGGGCGGCCTGGTCGGTGGTGGTCAGGGGGGCCAGACCGGCGCGGGCGCGCACTCGGTTCACGGCCGTCAGGGCCTTGGTGGTCTGGCCCAGCTCGTTGGCCGCTTCGGCGTTGATGAGCAGGACTTCGCCCAGGCGCAGAAGGCGGATGTTCTGGTCCTTGCCGTAGCCGCAGGCACGGTCCACCGACGAGGGCACGTAGGCCTTCTGGTTGTAGCGGGGGTTGGGGGCGGTAGCGTCAATCTTGTCGCCTTCGGCGGTGGTTTCGCCCCGGAACAATATGGTCGCGTCCTTGCGCTTGTCGCCGGGCTCGTAGGCGTTTTCCAGGTCGGCGGTGGGGTTGAAGAAGCCCCAGCCGAACTGCGGGCGGGCGCCCTGCACCTCGGCCCACTGGCTGTTGGAGGCGTCGCAGTTGCCGGGAATGGTCTGGGCCTGAATCTCGAAGATGGACTCCGGCCCGTTTTCGCCCGCAATCCGGAACATTTTCTCGTAGTCGGGGGCCAGGGAGTAGCCCAGCCCGATGACCTGATCGGAAAGAGCCAGCACCTCGGCCCACTGCTTCTGGTACAGCTTCACCTTGGCCAGCAGGCCCAGAGCCGCGCCCTTGGTGGCCCGGCCCAGGTCGGAGGCGGGGTAGCTGACGGGCAGCACCGCGCCGGCCTCCGTCAGGTCGGTCACAATTTGGGCGTACACCTCCTCGCGGGTGTTGCGCAGGGGATTAATCTCGTCGGGGGTGCTGCTGGAGGTAACGGGCCGGAGCACCAGGGGCACGCCACCGAAGGCCCGCACCAGGTTGAAATAGTGGTGGGCCCGCAGAAACTTGGCTTCGGCCAGCAGGCGGTTTTTCAGGGCCGCGTCCATGCTGATGCCGGGCACGTTGGCCAGCACCTGGTTGCAGAGGTTGATGCCCTGGTACTGACCCAGCCAGTAATCGTTGAGGATGCCCTGGCTGGAGGTGAAGGTGAAGTTGTCGTAGTCGTTGAGGAAGGAGGCGTCGCCGGCCACGCTGCCTTTCTCGGCGTCGTCGGAGGTAAGGGTGGTCACGGCCAGGTGGGCAAAGGCCACCAGGGGCCAGCTGCGCAGGTTGCCGTAGATGGAGTTGGTGGCTTCTATGGCCTGCTCCGGCGTTTCGAAAAAACCCTCGGCCGGGAGCTGGCCCTGGGGGTCCACGTCGAGGAAGGATTTGCTGCAGGAAGCGGTGCCTCCCGCCAGGGCGGCCAGGCAGAGGGCGCCCAGCAAACTACGCTTAAGGGCGACTGATACAGGTAGCATGGGGTGGGAAGTTTACGGGGTGGTTAGAAAGTCACGTTCACGCCCAGGTTGTAGGTAGCCGAGAGCGGGTACACGTTCAGATCAATGCCCTGGCTGGTGTTGCCGCTGCTGCCGCGCAACTGCCCCACCTCCGGCGTGAAGCCCTTGTATTTGAACAGCGTCAGGGGGTTCTGGGCGTTGGCGTAGAAGCGGATGCCCTGCACCCGCAGGGTGCTGGCAAAGGATTTGGCCAGGGTGTAGCCCAGCTGCACGTTGCGCAGCCGGATGTAGTCGCCCTTCTCCACGTACCAGGTGTTGGCGTTCAGGTCCGAGCCCCCGATGGCGGCCGAGGGGTAGGAATTGGAGGTGCCGGGGCCCCGCCAGCGGTTGTCGTAGAAGTCCTGGGTGTAGTTTTCGTTGCCGTAGCGCACGCCCTTGGTGGCGTTGTAGATTTCCACCCCGGCCACGCCCTGCACGTCCAGGGCCACGTCGAAGCTGGCGTAGCGGAAGCCCAGGTTCACGCCGTAGGTAAAGCGCGGGTTGGGGTTGCCGATGATCTGGCGGTCGTTGGCGTCAATTACCCCGTCGTTGTTCAGGTCGCGGTAGCGGAAAGAGCCGGGCGCGGCGCCGGAGCCCGCCTGCGGGGAGTTGTTAACCTCGTCCTCGGTCTGGAAGATGCCGTCCACTACGTAGCCCAGGAAGGAGCCCAGGGGCAGCCCCACGCGGGTAATGGTGGTTTGCACCCCGCCCACGGGCAGGTTGCCGCTCGGGAAATCGGCCCCAATGGCCTGCAGATCCAGCACCCGGTTCTGGTTGTAGGTGACGTTGAAGCCCGTGGTGTAGCTGAACCGCTCGGTGGTTTGGTTGTTCCAGCCCACCGTCAGCTCCACGCCGCGGTTGCGCAGGCTGGCGTAGTTGCCGCGGGTCCGGGGGTCGGCCAGGCCGCCCGTGCCCGGTATCGGAATATCGAAGATGGCTTTATTGACGCGGCGGTTGTAGAAGTCCAGGGTAGCCGTGAGGCGGTTATCGAGGAAGCCTACGTCAATTCCGGCGTCGGTTTCAGTGGTGGTTTCCCAGTCCAGCACCCGGGCTTCCAGGGCATTCACGTTGCGGCCGGGGAAGGGGCTACCCCCGAAAATAGCCGTGTAGCCCGGTGAGTTGCTGACCGTGAGAATGGAGATGCTGGAGGGAATGTTGTTGTTGCCCAGGCGGCCCCAGCTGGCCCGCAGCTTCAGCTGATCGAACACTCCGTCTTTCAGGAATACCTCTTCCGAAACCACCCAGCCTACCCCCACCGAGGGGAAGGTCCCGAACCGCTTATCGGGCGAGAACTTCGAGGAGCCGTCGCGGCGCAGGGTGGCCGTGAGCAGGTACCGGTCGCGGAAGGCGTAGTTCAGGCGCCCGAAGTAGGAGGCAAACGTGAACTTGTCGGCGTTGGTCTGGATGCGGGCCGTAGTGGCCGTGCCCAGCCCCAGGTACAGCGACGACTCGCTGAAGTACGGCACGTCGTTCACCGAGCCAATGGTTTGGTTGGACTGGTCGCGCTGCGACGAGACGCCCAGCAGGAAAGTCAGGCGGTGGTCGTCGGCAATGGTTTTGTCGTAGGTCAGGGTGTTTTCCCAGAGCCAGCGGTTGTTTTTGCCGTTAGAGGCCGTCAGCAGGCTGCGCTGGGCAAACTGGGTAGTCGTCAGCGAGTCCTTTGCCTGGTAGTTGCGGTACTGGGCAATGCCGTAGTTCAGGCCCAGGCTGGTGCGGAAGGTGAAGGCGTTCAGGAAATTCAGCGAGGCGTAGATGTTGCCCACCAGCTGCTGCCCGTTGGATTTCTGGTTATAGCGGGCCAGCGTGGCGCTGGGGTTGGCAAAGTTGCCCAGCGGGAAGTCGGCCGCGTCGCCGTAGTTGCCGTTGGCCTTGAACACGGGCAGCACCGGCGGGGCCACAAAGGCCTGGTAGAACAGTACGTCGGCCGGCACATCGGTGGAGCGGAAGTTCTGGAAGATGGCGCTGTAGCCCACCTTAATGTGGTCGGTGGGGCTGAAATCGGTTTGCAGGCGGGCCGTAATCCGCTCGTAGTCGTTGTTCTTGACGATGCCCTGCTGCTTGAGGTAGCTGCCGCTCAGGCTGTAGCTTATCTTCTCCGAGCCGCCCGAAAGGCTAAGCTGGTGGTTGTGGATGGCCGCCGTGCGCGTTATCTGGTCAAACCAGTCGGTGCTGGGCAGGTTAGTAGCCAGCGTTTGGGTGCCGGTGCGTTCGTTGATGAGGGTGGCGTACTCGGCCGCGTCCACCATGTCCACCTTGTTGGTCACGCGCTGCACGCCCCCGAAACCGTTGTAATTGATGCGCGGCGCCCCGGCCTTGCCGCGCTTGGTGGTCACCAGCACTACCCCGTTGGCGGCGCGCACCCCGTAAATGGCCGCGCTGGAGGCATCCTTTAGAATCTCAATAGAGGCAATATCTTCTTGGTTGATAAAGCTGATGTCGTCCACGAAGGTGCCATCCACCACGTACAGGGGGTTGGCGCTGCCCTGGATGGAGCCCGTGCCCCGGATGCGAATCTGGGGGGAAGCGCCGGGCTGGCCGTTGTTGGTAATCTGCACGCCGGCCACCTTGCCCTGCAAGGAGCTGACCGGGTTCTGGGAAGCCTGGTTAACCAGCACGTCGCCCTTTACCGAGGCAATGGAGCCGGTTACGTCGCGCTTCTGCTGGGTGCCGTAGCCCACCACCACCACCTCATTGAGCTGGGCCTGGTTGGGGGCAAACGATACGTCGATGCTGGTGCGGCCCGCAATGGCCACTTCCTGGGCCGTGTAGCCCACAAACGAAAACACCAGGGTAGCTCCTTCGGGCGCCGCGAGGGTGTAGCGGCCGTCGGCATCGGTCTGGGTGCCAATGCTGGTGCCTTTCACGACCACGTTCACGCCGGGCAAGGGGGAGCCTTTCTCGTCCAGCACCCGCCCGCTGACGGTAATATCGGCCGCAGGCTTGGCGGCGGGTTTGAGCACGATGCCGCTGGGCAGGGGCTCGTAGGCAATGCGCAACGGGTCGAAGAGGCGGTGCAATACCTGGCCCAGGGGCTGGTTTTCGGCCTGGATAGACACCCGCCGGCCGGCCCCAATCAGCTGGCGGCTGTACTGAAAGCGCACCTTGGTTTGGTTTTCAATCGTGGTCAGCACGGCCTGCATGGTCTCGTCCTGGGCCTGCAGGGTAACGGGCTGCTCCAGGTATTGCTGCGAGAAAGGATGCGCGGCCGCGGCGCTACTCAGTACCGCCAAACACAAAGGCGGCAGCAGCGCCGCCCGCTTCAGCTGAAGCGGGGCAAAAAAAGGTAGGGGATTTTTCATGCGTGTGGGAATTGGAAGGAGTGGCTCACGACTACAAAGGCATTTCGCGAGGGAGCGAGAGACGCGGCAACCGGGGCTGCGCTGAGCGCCGGTGGGAGTTGCCGCGCCCACCAAGGGCGGGGGTAGGCAACGGAATTACAGCGTTTTCACCATAGGCAGCAGGTAGGGCAGCAACAACATTGGACGGTAAGGAAAACTAGTGGGCCACACAGCCCGGACTTCGGAACAGAATGCGCGCGTTAACGGTGGAGTAGCTGGCCCCAAGGGTTTTGCAGAGCACGTCCAGCTTGCCGTACAGTGATTCATCTCCCAGATGCAGCGTGACGGTGCAGCCGGCCAGGGCCTGGGCATCGTAGTCAATGGCTACCCCGTAGGCTGTTTCCAGGGCCGCCAGCACCTCCGCTACCGGCCGGTCATCGAAGGCAAACGACTGCGCCGCCAGCTGCAGGGGCTCGGCAACCAATTCGCGCTGCAGCGCCTGTTGTCCCGGCGAGTACACGGCCTGCTGGTTGGGCAGCACCACCAGGCTGGCCGGCCGGACTGCGGCAGCAGGCACGGCCCGGGGAGTTACCTGCACCCGGCCCGTACGCACCTTCACCACCACCGGGGCCCCTCCGGCCGGAGCTCGTACTAAAAAACTGGTGCCCAGCACGGTAGTTACTACTTGGTTGGTATACACCCGGAAGGGATGAGCCTTGTCGTGGGCAATGGTGAAGAAGGCCTCCCCCTGCAGGTAAACGGTACGGTGCCGATCTGCGAACTGGCGCGGGTACTTCAGCTGACCTCCCGGCGACACCTCCACCGTGCTGCCATCCGCTAGCCGGATGCGCCGGTACTGCCGGGTGGTGTTGTGGTAAGAGTGCCAGCCGGAAGCCTGCCGCCCCGGGCCGGCGACTATTGAAGGTCCGGCCGCCGGAGCCGTTAGCAGCTTCTTGCCTCCTGCTACCCCCAGCCCGACGGCCAATGCCGCCGCGGCCGCCCAGGGCCACCGCCCCGCGTACCAGGGCCGCGCTGGGCCCATCGAAGCGGCATCCTCATCCTCGGCGGCGAGCTGGTTTTCAACGCGTTGCCAGAGCGAGGCACGCAATTGTTCCCGCTCCGCCGGGCTTAGGGTAAGGGGTGGCTGCTGCTCGCCCAGCAGGGCATACCAGTTTTCTACCACCCGCTTCTCTTCGGGGGTGCACTCGCCTTGCTGGTATCGCCGCAAAAGGGTGAGTAGGTCGGGGTGTTTCATGGTCGAACAGCGTGACGACAAGAGGCGCGCTATTCCTACAGTCGATCAACCGGGCCCGCACCCTAGTCCTGCCCCGAAAAATTTTCTAAAAAGTAGCGACTGCTCTGGCGCCGGCCTACTGCCCGCGGCCCCAACGTTACCACCACCACACCAGGGCCAGGGTCAGAAAATCGCGCAGGCTTACGCGCAAGGCCTTCAGGGCGCGGGTGAGGTGGTACTCCACGGTTTTGCGCGACAGGTTCAGGCGCACCGCAATTTCCGGCACCGACTGGTGCTCCAGCCGGCTCAGCCGAAATACCTCCCGGGTGTGCTCGGGCAGGCGCATCAGGCTGGCCAGCAAGGCCAGCGAAAGGTCGTCGGCGGCAACGGTTTCTTCGGTGCTATGGTCCTGCGGCATCACGTGCGGGCGGGTACGCTCCAGGTACGCGGTCTGGGTCAGGCGGGCCTTCAGCACATCAATTACCCGGTATTTTGCTGCTTTCAGCAGGTAGCTTTTCAGGTGCTGAATAGCCTGGGTACGGCGCTTGAGCCAGAGGGCGGCAAACAGGTCCTGCACTACTTCTTCGGCCGCTTCGCGGGAGTGAAGCTTGCGGTAGGCCACACCCAGCAGCAGCTCCCAGTAGCGCTCATATATTTCGGCAAAGGCCAGTTTGTCGTCCTCGCGCAAGGCCCGCAGCAGCGCCTCGTCGGGGCGGGCGGCGTACAGCTGGTGGTGCTTAGGCGAAGAGGTGGAAGACGAGGCCATGGGCGGTACAGAGAACCTAACTTATCATTCTTACCAGCAACCTCCAAGGGTTCCGCCGGGGCCCACCCGGTGGCCAGGCGGCCGGGCGGGTACCCGAAGCTGCTCCGTAGCATACGCAACCACGCCTCAGCCGATGCCGGGGGCTGCCTTTCCGGTGCTACCTTGCGCCTGTTCCATCCACGCAATAGCGCCTTGGCGTTTTCTTCCGCAACCGCTCCGCCCCAAAAACTTTTGTTTATCTGCAGCCAGAACCGCTGGCGCAGCCTTTCGGCCGAGCGCCTCTTCGACCAGCATCCGCGCTACGAAGCCCGCTCCGCCGGCACCGAGCCGGGCGCCCGGGTGCGCGTAACGGCCGGGCACCTGGGCTGGGCCGATGTGGTGCTGGTAATGGAGCGCCGGCACGCTGATATTCTGCGGCAGAAGTTTGGGGAAGCGCTGGCCGGCAAGCGCCTGATCAATCTGCGCATTCCCGATAAGTTTCAGTTCCTTGACCATGTGCTGCTGGACCTGCTCCGGGAGCGGCTGCGCGAGCAGCTGGGTCCCGAGGTGCTGTAGTTTGGCGGCCACAAGCCGGGTGCACAACCTCCCGGCCGCTGGCGCGTTTAGCGCCCCATGCAGTATTTCCTATTTGCCGCCCTGGTTGCCGTGGTGGCTTATTTCTTCTACCGGTACATCACCCGCGAAGCGCGCCTGAAGCAGGCCGCTGCCGCCGCCGACTTTCCGGCCGAGTGGCGACAGATTCTGGCCCAACGTGTGGCCTTTTACCTCTCGCTCACGCCCGGTGACAAGCTGCGTTTCGAGAAGAAAGTGCAGGTGTTTCTGGCCCAGACCCGCGTAACCGGCATTCAGACCGACATCGACGACACGACCCGCGTGCTGGTGGCGGCCTCGGCCGTAATTCCGGTGTTCGGCTTTCCTGACTGGGAGTATGCCAACCTGAGCGAAGTGCTGGTAGTACCCGACGCCTGGACCCAGCAGCGCGACCCCAACAAGGAGTTTGTGGGCCTGGAAGGCACCCTGCTGGGGAGCGTGCAGGGGTTCCAGACCTCCCACTACATGCGCCTCTCGAAAGCCTCCCTGGAACAAGGCTTCCAGGATGCTATGGACAAGCAGAACGTGGGCATTCATGAGTTTGCCCACCTGCTGGATGAGGCCGATGGCGTAATTGACGGTGTGCCGGCCCTGGCCCTACCCCCCGAGCTGCGCCCGGAGTGGGAAGCCGTGATGCAGCGCGAAATTGCCGCCATCCGGGCCGGCAACTCAGAAATCAATGACTACGCGGGCACCAACGAAGCCGAGTTTTTTGCCGTGGTAACCGAGTACTTTTTCGAGAAGCCCGAGAAGCTGCAGGAACACCACCCTGAGCTGTACCAGCTGCTAAGCCGGGCGCTGCGCCAGAACCCCAAGAAACGCTTCCTGCGCCTGAGCGTGGACCCGCGCGAATGGATCCGGAGTTTGCGCAGTCGCAAATTCGGCCGCAACTCGCCCTGCCCCTGCGGCAGCGGCAAGAAGTACAAAGACTGCCATTTGCTGCAGCAGGAGCCGACCGCTGCGTAAGGTACACAACTCCTGACGGCACGCTCGCCCGGGCGGCAGACCTCTGGCCGCCCGGGCGAGCGTGCCGTCAGGAGTTGTGTACCTTCGCCTACCCACTATTTCTTCCAAAGCCTTCTGCTGGCCCATGAAAAAACACATCCTCCCTACCCTCACCGCGGCTGTCCTGACGGCCTGCGCGCCCAGCACCAGAATACCTACCGCCGCTACTACCCCTAGCCCGGCAGCTGAACCGGCTACCCCGCCCGCTGCCCCCAACTGGCAGGAGCAGGCCGAAGCCTTCCTGAAAGAATACTCCGCTGAATACCAGCGCCTCTACACCCAGTCGTCGGAGGCGGAGTGGCGCTCCAACACGCGCATTGTGGCCGGCGACACCAGCAATGCCGGCGCCACGGCCCGGGCCAATGAGCGAATGGCGGCCTTCACCGGCTCGACCCGGAACATTCAGCGCCTGCGGGAGCTGCTGGAGCACAAGCAGGACCTGACGGAGCTGCAGGTGAAGCAGCTGCAAACCGCCCTTTACAACGCTGCCAACTCGCCCCAAACCATTGCCGACGTAGTGAAGCGCCGCATTAAGGCCGAAACTGCCCAAACCGAGAAGCTCTACGGTTACGACTATAAGTACCAGGGTAAATCCGTCACCACCAACGACCTGGACGAGCTGCTGCGCAAGGAGAATAACCCCCTGAAGCGCCAGCAGATCTGGGAGGCCAGCAAGGCCATTGGCCCTACCCTCAAGGACGGACTGCTCAACCTGCGCGACCTGCGCAACCAGACCGTGCAGGCCCTGGGCTACCCCGACTACTTCTCCTACCAGGCCAGTGACTACGGCATGAGCCGGGAGGAAATGATGACGCTGGTGCGTAAAATAAACGAAGAGCTGCGCCCCCTCTACCGCGAGCTGCACACCTACGCCCGCTACGAGCTGGCCAAGAAGTACGGCGTGAAGCAGGTGCCCGACTACTTGCCCGCTTCCTGGCTGCCCAACCGCTGGGGCCAGGACTGGAGCGCCATGGTAGATGTGAAAGGCCTTAACCTCGACCCCGTGCTGGCCAAAAAGGGGCCAGAGTGGCAGGTACAGCAGGCCGAGCGTTTCTACCAGAGCCTGGGCTTCCGGGCCCTGCCGGCGGTATTCTGGGAGAAGTCCAGCCTCTACCCCCTACCCAAGGGCGCAACCTACAAGAAGAACAACCACGCCTCGGCCTGGCACATGGACCTGAACCAGGATGTGCGCAGCCTGATGAGCGTGGAGGGCAACACCGAGTGGTACGAAACCACCCACCACGAGCTGGGCCACATCTACTACTACCTCACCTACACCAACCCCGAGGTGCCGCCGCTGCTGCGCCAGGGCGCCAACCGCGGCTACCACGAGGCCATGGGCTCCCTAATGGGCCTGGCGGCCACCCAAAAGCCCTTCCTGGCTGGCCTGGGCTTGATTGACCCAAAAGCCAAAACCGACGAAACTCAGACCCTGCTAAAAGAAGCCCTGAACTACGCCGTGTTCATTCCGTTTGCCTCGGGCGTGATGAGTGAGTGGGAAAACTCCTTCTACGCCGATAAGCTGCCCGCCGATCAGCTCAACGCCCGCTGGTGGCAGCTGGCCAAGCAGTACCAGGGCATCGTGCCGCCTACTACGCGCGGGGAAAACTATTTGGACCCCGCCACCAAAACCCACATCAACGACGACCCGGCTCAGTACTACGACTACGCCCTCTCCTACGTCATCCTGTTCCAGCTGCACGACCACATTGCCAAGAAGATTCTGAAGCAGGACCCGCACGCGACCAACTACTACGGCAGCAAGGAGGTAGGCCAGTTCCTGGCCGATATTATGCGCCCCGGCTCCAGCAAAGACTGGCGCGCCGTGCTCAAGGAAAAAACCGGTGAAGACCTCTCGGCCCGCGCCATGGTGGAGTACTTCCAGCCCCTGATGGCCTACCTTAAGCAGCAGAACAAAGGCCGCAAGTACACGATGTAACCAGCCCTTTCGTGTCCCCTGTGCAATATCAAGTCTTTACCTATCTAGCTGAACTGGACTGCTTTCTAGTTCATCCAGGCTAGGCTGCCGTAGTTCGGCAGCTGGGCTTGGTTGAGTGGAATGAGGTAGTATGGATTGGCCGCCACTTCTGTATGGACAATGATGTAGGAGGGCATTGGTTCGATAAGTGGGGCCTACGGGAGTTGCGCAGCGAGAAGCTACTGCAAATGGGACTCGACGAAACAGACTTACTTAGTATTGACCCAAGTAGAATGCAAGATGGTCGCGACGGTCCTTGTCATCCCGCAGAGCTACGGCAGCTGTTCTGGCGCGACGTACTTCTTTCCCTGCGTATAAGCCGAGAGTTATTGGTTGCACAGGCGCGCTTCAACAAAAAGCGCTTGGAGGAACCAGAATGCTGTGATGCGGAAGAGTACGTACCAGATCTGGGGGATAGACTAGCGCTTCTCCTAAGTCGATAAATACAAACGAGCACAAAAAAACCGGCCTATATGGGCCGGTTTTTTTGTGCTCGTTTGTATTTAGGCGGCAAGGGCTTCCCGCAGGCGGCGCTCCAGCACCTTCCCTACCCCCGCAAGACGGCGCAAAACCAGGTCCTGCACTTCGGTATCATCCAGGTTGATGCCGTGGTTGCGGGTACTGAGGTAGCGGGTGAGGGTAGCGTTGTCATCCAGGGTATCGGCCAGGTCCTGCTGGGCCGCTTCCCAGGTTTCCGGGCGCTCGGTGCGCAGATATTGAAACCGCAGCTCTACCGTGCGGCTTACCAGATCGGCCAGGCGGGTCAGCACGTCCTCTTCCGCTCCTGAGAGCGTGCGGTATTCGCGGCCAATAACGGCCAGCATGCCAATACGGGCGCCACCAGGCATGCGCAGGGCCGAGCCGGCATAGAAACTCAGGCCCAACGCCTGCGCCACGTCGGGGCTGATGAGCCGGCAGCTATCAGCCGAATAATCTGAGGTTACGACCGGCATATCGGGCAGAATGGCCGCCGAGCACATACTTTCCGCGCGGGGTAGCCCGGGGATGCCCTCGGCCCCGGTTACGGCCTTGAAGTGCACGTAGTCATTATCCACAAAGGAAATCAGGGCAATGGGCGTGTTGAAGAGTTGAGCGGCCCAGGCTACGTAGTCGTCGAATATCTGCTCCGGGGTGGTGTTCACAATTTGGTACACGTGCAGCGTACGCAGGCGCGCCGCTTCGTTTGTAGGCACCAGACGGTCAGGGAAAATATTCGTCATCGTAGAAAGCTATAAGTAAAGAGCGGGCCGGCAGTTAGTAACTGCCGGCCCGCCGTAAAGTTCAGAGCGCTGGAGCCTAAAAGTTAGCCTCGTTGCCCGGCAGATCAATCAGGATGAATTGCGCATCCTTGGAGGCCCGGATTTCCAGGACGTGCTCGTCGGTGGAGCGAACCTGGTCGTTGGGGCCAATATCCACGCCGTTGATGTAGAGACTGCCTTCCTTAACGTAGATGAAAGTATTCCGGATCGGGAAGGTTTTGAACGTCACTGTTTTATCAGCCGCCAGATTGCACCAGTACACCGTTGTGTTAGAGTTCATGTACACCACGTCCTCCAGCACTTTCTGCCCCGATACCAGCGGCACCAGCTCGTTTTTCTTGTCCAGAAAATCAACGTCCTTCTGCTCGTAGCTGGGCGACAGGCCTTTCTGGTTGGGTTGAAACCAGAGCTGGTAAATGTGGGCCGGCTTATCGGTGTCATTTTGTTCGGAGTGGGCCAAGCCCGTTCCGGCCGTCATGCGCTGCACCTCGCCTTTCTTAATGGTGGCGCGGTTGCCCATGGTGTCCACGTGCGTCAGCTCCCCGTCCAGCACCAGCGTCACGATTTCCATTTCGGAGTGCGGGTGCTGGGGAAAACCCGCCTTGCCCTGAATAGAATCATCGTTAAACACGCGCAAAGGCCCAAACTGTACGTTCTGGGGGTCGTAGTAGTCGGCGAAACTGAACAGGAAATAGCTGCTGAGCCAGTTGACGGGAGCGGCATGATGCCGGTCGGTGGCAGGAATAATTTTAAGCATTGGGAGAGGAGGTGTTGAGGGTTGAGATGAGCTTACGCGGCAAGGCGCGGTTAGTTAAACGGGAAAGCCCGCTCAATAGATATTACCTTCTCCCGCCCGGCGCCGCACCCGCAGGCTTGCTTCCCTGGGCTTCCCTGGGCTACATGCAAAGCGCCCACCCCTCCGGAAGGAAGGGCGGGCGCTTACCTGTTGAGGCGCAGAGCGAAGCCTATACTTTCTTCATGGTGCTCACTTGCTGCTGCAAGTCCAGCACAATGCTGGCCAAGCGGCTGAGCGAGAGGTCGGCAATGGGGAAGGTGCTGCTGATATAGGCTTTGGCTTCCCAAATTTCCACTACATCCTCCACATCAACCTGATAGGGCTGGTAGAGGGGGTTATCGGAGTGCAGGGCCAGCATGGCGGCGTCCTTGAGGCGGTTGAACACGCGCTTGAACACGATGCCCTCCTTGGAGCTCACCACGATGCAGGGCGTACCGTCTTTAATGCTCATCCAATCATCGATGTAGCGGCCCACAATGACGGTGCCACTGGCAATGGGCAGCATGGAGTCGCCGGCAATTTCGAAGGCGCGGTAGGTGCCGGTGTTGCCCAGCATGGGCAAGCGGAACTTGGGCAGCTCCTCGAGGTATTCCGGGTCGGCGTAGCCGTTGAGGTAACCGGCCGCCGCCTTCTGGGGCACCAGTTCAATGTTCTCGTTCTGCTCCTTGTCCACCGTCAGGGCCAGAATGCGCAGATTGCCGTTGGAGCGGTTGGCGCCAGCCTCGGGGGTAGCAGCGGTTTGAGCCTGCAGCTGCAGAGCCGCCTTGGCGTTCTTCTTTTTGCTAAAGTCGGTGGTGACCAGGGCATCCAGGGAAATGCCGAACAGGCGGGCCATGTTCACGAGAGTAGCCAGCTTGGGCTCGGCCCGGCCTTCTTCGTACGCGCCCACCAGGGAGCGTTTGATGCCTAGTTTTTCGGCCATCTGCGCCTGCGTGAGGCTCAGTTCGCGCCGCCAGAATTTAAGGTTCGTGTTAATCATAACGCAGGGGAGCCGGGAGAAATGGCTGCATCGGCAAAGCAAGTACCGGCTCACGAAGGTACAAACCGCAGTACGCGAATACTAATTCAATTAGCTGAAATTTTTACTAAAATTTTACGCGGCTCTGGCCCTGAATTTTACCTCTTCAGCCTTGCATTATGCTACCTCGCATCTGCTTTTAACTCCGCAGGGTAGCGGCTAAGGCAGGCATAGGGAGGCATGAGTGGCCGTTACAGCAAGGTGCGGGCAACCGTGGTGGTGTCTTCGTAGTAGGTTTCTTCGGCTTCCGGCTCGTTAGCTGCGGTAGCCTGCCCGGGCTCGGCCCACCACTCCTCGTTCTGCCAGTACGTATCCCAGCCCAGCTTGGCATACTTGGGGTTGAAATCCCGGTCCCGCTCCCCCACCATGAAGTCGCGAAAAATATCCTGCTGATATTCAAAGATGTTCTGAACCAAGAGCACGGGCTTCTGCTGGTGCGTTTCCGGGTTTTCCCAAGTACCCTCAAACAGCACGCCCCCGCCCCGGGTGTTTTTGCTAATGTTACGGGTAAACAGTTCGATGTCGCCCTCTTCCGATACCGAGAAGTCAATCAGCACATCGCCCCGGAATGTACCCGCCCCTTTGTAGGCAGCGTCTTCGCGCAAGGTGAAGGTCCCCAGCACGGAGTACGCATTCCGCCGATTCAGCTCCCGGTAGTAATCTTTCACACTCTTATCGGTTTCTCCCTTAGGAAGCTCAGCCTGGGGCTGGTTCATCAGCTGGGTCAGCAAAATATCTCCCTCGAAAGGCGTAATAGACTTCTTGAATCGATTTTTGCCTTTCACGAAGTAGTGCGCGGGGTTGGCTGGGTCCCGGCGCACTTCCAGCATGGCGAACTCAATGCGGTAGTGGTCCGCTCCATAGAACCCGTTCATTACCTCGTGGTCGTCCGGCTCTTTCGCAAGCAGGGCGGCCAGGCTGTACTCCCGCAGAAACGTCAGCTCCTCAGCCGACAACGGCGCGACAGCCGGGGCCACTGGAGTGCCTGTTTTTGGAGCTACAACTGCCTGTACAGCGCTAGCAGCCGGGCCGGAAGCATCAGCGACGGGCTTTTGCTGGCAGGCAGTCAATAAGGTTAACAAGGCAGTGGAGAGGTAGGCGGAGCGCATCAGAAACACCGGATAAAGTAGCTGAACAAGATTGCAGACCGGAATATACAACTTACCCGATACGAGCCGCAACTACCGGCTCTGGAGCGGCAACTGCTGGGGCTACCCGGGGCCCGAAGGCTCGCAGGTACCATTTGCCCAATCCAGCCTGCACCAGCACTTCGGCTAGCAGCAGGTTGCCTACCCACGACAGCCACACCACCGTGAGGTAGGTTTCCAGGGGGCGGGTCTGGAAGAAAGAGTGCATCCCATAGCTTTCCAGGCGCAGGCTCATGGCGGCTAAGGTCACGGCGTAGGCGCGCAGCATCCATTCGCTATGCAGCAGCCAGCGGCGCTGCCGGGCCAGGCGGTAGGCCTGCCAGGTAGCCAGCCACCATACCAGGCACTGCAGGGTAAAGCCCACCTTGGCCGGCAGGCCACCGTTGGCAAAGGCGGCAAGCACCAGCCCCGAGGGGGCGGCCAGGGCCAGAATGCTCGCTACGTACACCTGCCCCAGGCGCCGGTGCAAGGCCGGGCGCCAGCGGTACAGGGCGGGCACCAGTTGCAACAGGCCCGTTACTATCACCCACCAGCTACTGGTAATATGCACGTAGAACCCCGCCCGAAACCACGGATTGTCGTTGATATCCGCCGACTTGGTGGTTAAAAACAGGATGCCCTTCTCGAACCCCAGGTAGGGCAGCACCATCGTGAGCATGCGCAGGCTGAAAGCCGCCACCGCCAGCAGTAACAGCAGCCGTAAAACGCGCAGCATGAGTTGAACCAGTGAGGTAGTGAAAGGGAAAACTCAGCGGGCTTCCGGCGTTCTGCTCGCGCAGCAACCACCCACCGACAGCAAAGCAAGGTAATAAAGTTGAAAAGCCCCGACGGAACGGCCCCGAATCGTTGAACGATGGACGCCGCCCCGCCGGAGCTTTGCTCTATTCTACTTACGCTTTCCTACCAACAGCCACCCCATTGCGGCTTTGGGCCTTTCAGAGGGGTAGGGTTTGCTACGGATGAGCCGCCTGCAGGCTACCCCTTCAGCGTCTGCCGAACGTCAACTCGCCAGTTCACTCCTTACTCCCCCCGCAGCTTTTTCAGGTACATCAGGCCCAGCCGCAGCCGGAAGTAGTCGTACTTCTCGCGCAGGTGGTCGAACAAGTCGCGGAGCATGGGGCTACCCCCCAGCTGAGCCTGAGCCGTCTGAATTTCGGCCAGCTCTTCGGGCTTCAGAAATTCCTCCAGGCGCAGCTCCATACCCTTGCCGTAACAGGTAGTAAGGTGAGTTTGCACAGTGGAGATGGCCAGGTCGCGGCGCTGGGCAATGGCTTCCACGCTCAGGCCCATGCGGTGGAGCTGATGGGTGGTTTCCATGGTGCCGTTCACCTCCGTGCCACTGGTTTCGCGAGCGGCTCGCGGCTCCCGCTTGCGCGGAGCGCGGGCGGCGCTGTAGTCGTCCGGGTCGAGGTTACTGGCAATGTCGCCCTCCTCCAGCTCGGCCTGGGCGGCGGGGTTGCCGCCGTGGGCCAGCACCTCCCGGATAAAGGCCTCGCCGTAGGTTTCGAATTTCTTCATGCCTACCCCCGAAATAGAGAGCATGGCCGTGCGGTTCACCGGGCGCTCCTCGGCCATTTCCTGCAGGGTGCTGTCGGTAAAGATAACGTAGGGCGGCACGCCTTGCTCGTCGGCGATGCGCTTGCGCAGGGTGCGCAGGGCCTCGAACAGCTGCGCCTCGCGGGAAACCGGGGCCGCTTTGGTGGTAGCGGCGGCTTTCCGACCCTTCGGCGCTTTTTCGGCCTTCTCGGCGGGCTGAAACTTCTTCATGGGCACGGGACGCTGCCCCTGCAGCACTTCGCGGCCCAGCTCGGTGATTTTCAGCGCGTAGCCTTCCTCGTAGGCAATGTACACCAGCCCGTCGTTGAGCATCTGGTGGATGTAGCTGTACCAGTCGAGGTAGGGCAGGTCGCGGCCGGCGCCGTAGGTTTTAATCTGGTCGAGGCCCTGGCTGAGCACGGCCTGGTTGCGCATGCCGCGCAGCACATCAATCAGCAGGTTGATGCTGAGCCGCTCCCTACCCCGCACTACCGCCGACAAGGCTTTCTGGGCCAGCTCGGTACCATCAAAAGTGGTAGGCGGGTTGCGGCAGATGTCGCAGTTGCCGCAGTCGGTGGCCAGGGTTTCGCCGAAGTAGTTGAGCAGGATTTTGCGGCGGCAGCTGGCGGCTTCCGCAAACTGCTGCATGCGCTCCAGCTTGGTCAGGTTCAGCTGGGTGAGGTTGGGGTTTTCCTTCGTGAGCATGTCGCGCAGGCTCATCACATCCCCGAAGGAGTAGAACAGCACGGCCGTGGCGGGGGCGCCGTCGCGGCCGGCGCGGCCGATTTCCTGGTAGTAGCCCTCAATGTTCTTGGGCAGGTTGTAGTGAATCACCCACCGCACGTTGCTCTTGTCGATGCCCATGCCGAAGGCAATGGTGGCCACAATCACCTGCAGATCGTCTTTCAGGAAAGCTTCCTGCACCGCCCCGCGCTGGTTGGGCGTCAGGCCGGCGTGGTAGAACCCAGCCTTGATGCCCTTGGCCTGAATCTTCTGGGCCAGGGTTTCGCACTGCTTGCGCGAGAGGCAGTAGATGATACCGGCCTCGCCGGGGTGGCGCTCCAGAAACTCCAGAATGCCCCCTACCCTATCCTGGCCCGGCCGCACAATCAGGTTGAGGTTGGGCCGGTCGAAGGAGGAAAGAAACACCCGCGGCTCGTTCAGGCGCAGCTGCTGCTGAATATCGCGCTGGGTGAGGCGGTCGGCGGTGGCGGTGAGGGCAATGATGGGCACCTGCGGAAACTGCTCGCGCAGCACCCGCAGCTGGGTGTACTCGGGCCGGAAGTCGTGGCCCCAGGAGCTGATGCAGTGGGCTTCATCAATGGCGAACATGCTGATGCGCAGGCGCCGCAGAAACGTCAGAAAGCCTTCGGAAAGCAGCTTCTCGGGGCTTACGTACAGCAGTTTGAGGTAGCCGTTGAGGCAGTCGCCGGCAATGTTGTTCTGCTCGCTCTGGCCCACGCTGCTGTTGATGTAGGCGGCCGAAATACCGTTGGCTTTCAGGGCTTCCACCTGATCTTTCATCAGAGCAATCAGCGGCGAGACGACCACGCACACGCCCTCCTGCACCACGGCCGGTACCTGAAAGCAGATGCTTTTGCCCCCGCCCGTGGGCATGAGCACCACGGTATCCTGCCCACCCAGAATGTTGCCGATAATGTCTTCCTGCATGGGCCGGAAGGTGTCGTAGCCGTAGTATTTCTTCAGGACGCGACGGGCAGAATCGAGGGTTGGAGCGAGTTGTTCGGCAGCAAATAACATGGGGTAAAGATAGGGCGAAACGCGGCGGGGTGAAAGAGTGAATATAACCAGCCGGCCGGGTAAATCGTGCACTTCCGGAGCCGAATCCTGTGGGCCTGAGGCGCCGGCGGGTAAGCTCAGCGGCCCTACCAGGGGCAGGGAAGCAGCACCCCACCTGTCATCCTAACGCAGGAGGAATGACAGGTGGGGTGCTGCTTCGATTTAACCCGGATTCCTTTACTCTGCTTGCTGCGCAGAGTGCTTGGAATACTAGGCTAAACCACCTCAGCAACGCCGAGCCGCAGGCTATTGCGGCTCGGCATCGTGGCAATAAACCACAAGTCCCGCCTGAGGAAACAGGCGGGACTTAACCAGGCTCATTTCCTACCCTATTTTCCCAACTCCAGCACCAGGGCCGTCTTGGCCGGCAGCTGCAGAGTAGCCAGGCTGCTGAGGGTTTCGCCGGTGAGGACGTTGCGGGCTTTGCTAAAGCCGCTTAGCCGCTCCGAGAAGCGGGCCGTGGGCAGGGTGGCCGGCTTGTCGGTGGTGTTGGTGGCGACCAGGACGGTGCCCGTGGCATCGTAGCGGAAAAACACGTAGAGGCCGTTTTCGGGCAGGTACTGCATGAGCTTGCCGGAGCTCAGCACCGGGTGCGACTTGCGGTACTGGGCCAGCTTCTGCACGAAGCCGAAGGCCTCGTTTTCCTGGGGCGTGCGGCCGGCGGCCGTAAACTTGTTGTGCGGGTCGCCGGGCCAGCCGCCGGGGAAGTCCTTGCGCACCTCGGCGTCGGTAGGGTTTTTGAAATTCTTCATCAGAATTTCGGTGCCGTAGTACATGCTCGGAATGCCGCGGGTGGTCAGCAGCCACGTCAGGCCGATTTTGTAGCGGTCCAGGTCCTCCCCTACTTCCGAAAGAAAGCGGTTATGGTCGTGGTTGTCGAGAAAGGTCACGAGCTTCTCGGGGGCCTGGTACACGGCGTCCTGGGCCAGGGCCTGGTACACGCGCTGGGCCCCGTTGTCCCAGCCGGTGGCGGCGGGCGTGCCTACCTCCTTCAAGCCGGCCAGCATACCGCCTTCCAGCACGAAATCAAGGCCCCCGGGCTGGTTGGACTTGAAGGGGAAGTCAATCTTGTTTTTGACGTAGTAGGCTTGGTCCACCACACTCGTCACCGCCGACTCCCCGAAGATGTGGATGCGGGGGTACTCGGCCAGCAGGGCCGCATTGCAGCGGTTCATGAAGGGCTGGTCGTTGTACATGTACGTGTCGATGCGCCAAGCATCCACCCCAAACGTTTCCACCGACCACAAGGCGTGCTGTATGAGGAAGTTGGCCACGTAGGGGTTCTGCTGGTTCAGGTCGGGCAGGAAGGGCACGAACCAGCCGTCGAGCGTAACTTTACGGTCGATCTGGGCGGCGTGGGGGTCGGTAATGGGCTGTTGGCGGTACGAAGTGTTGGTGTAGGCAGGCCACTGGTGCAGCCAGCTTTTCATGGGCAGATCCTGTACAAACCAGTGGTGGTTGCCCACGTGGTTATACACGGCGTCCTGCACCACCTTCAGGCCCTGGGCGTGAGCCTGCTGCACAAAGGCTTTATAGGCCACGTTGCCGCCCAGGCGCCGGTCAACATTGTAGTGGTCGGTGAAGCCGTAGCCGTGGTAGGCGGCGCGCATGGTGCCTGCCTCGTTGGTCAGACCCTGGTCGTTTTCGATGACAGGCGTAAACCACACGGCCGTGACGCCCAGGTCTTTGAGGTAGCCCAAGCGCTGGGCCGCGCCCTGCAGGTCGCCGCCGTGGCGGTAGAAGGGGTTGGCCCGGTCCAAGTTCGGGTCGGCCATATCGGCAAACTTGTCATTCGACGGGTCGCCATTGGCAAACCGGTCGGGCATGGCCAGGTAGATGAAGTCGGCCTGCGTGACGCCCTGGCCCTTGGGCGCGTTGTCGCGGACCTTCAGCTCCCAGTTCTGGGTAACGGTTTGGGTGCCTTTGCTGCCCACCAGCTTCACTTGGCCGGGCTTGGCGGTGGGGGCAATCACCAGGTCGAGGAAGGCGTAGTTGGGGTTCTCGACAGTGTTGGTTTTCACCAGCTTCACGCCGGGGTAATTCACCGAGTAGGCCAGGGTGCCCGCCTGGGGCCCGTACACCAGCAGCTGCACCGAGTTGTGCTTCATACCCACCCACCAGTTGGTAGGGTTCAGGCGGGTAATAGACTGGGCCGCAGCCCCCAGGGGCAGAGCAGCGGCCAGCAGCAGCGCGTAAAGCTTCTTTTTCATATTGGACAGGAGCATTGAGAAGCGGAAGATACTGCCATAGCGCGAAGCGGAAGCGGACAGCCTACCGGTGTTGGTGAAAATAGCCCGTCATGCGTCGACTAGGGCTGCGCCTACGCTCAGCCTGACGTTCTACTTATCACTTCATCACCTCCTACCCTACTTCGCCTTGCGCGTGCCCTGGTAGAGTTCGTACTTGAGCAGGCGGCAGTCGATGGGGCCGTTGTAGAGCGGGATGCGGCGGGAGGTTTTCAGGCCGATGCGCTTGGCCGCCTCCAGGTTGCCAGTAAATACGTAGGCGTCGTAGCCCTGGAAGCCACTTTTGAGCGTGTCGCCGATGGTTTTGTAGAGGGCATCCATTTCGGCTTCTTCCCCAATCCGTTCCCCGTAGGGCGGGTTCATGATGACGATGCCGGGCGCTTCTTTGGCGGGCGCTTTGGCTTCCTTCACGTCGCGCACGCCCAGCCGGATAAAGTCTTCCAGGTCGGCGGCGGCCACGTTCTGGCGGGCCAGTTCAATGTACTCGCGCGACAAGTCGGAGCCGGCCAGGTAGGCCTGGGGCTCCTCCAGGCGAGCCTGCCGGGCGTCCAGCCGCACCGATTCCCAGAGGGCCGCGTCGAAATCAGCCCAGTTCTCGAAGCCGAACCTGCCCTGATGGTAGAGGCCGGGGGCAATGCGCTGGGCCAGCATGGCGGCCTCGGTGAGCAGGGTGCCGGAGCCGCACATAGGGTCGATGAGGGTTTTGCGGCCGTCCCAACCCGCCAGCAGCAGCAGGCCGGCGGCCAGGGCCTCGTTGAGCGGAGCTACGTTGGTTTGCTGGCGGTAGCCGCGCTTGTGCAACGATTCGCCCGAGGCATCCAGGCTCAGCGTCACCTCGTTTTCAATCATGTGCAGGTGCAGGCGGATGTCGGGGTTCTTCACGTCCACGCTGGGGCGCGAGCCGGTGCGGTTGCGGAACTGGTCCACGATGGCATCCTTGGTGAGCTGGGCCACGAACAGGGAGTGCTCGAAGGTGGATTTGTTGACGACGGCCGTAATGGCAAAGGTCTGGTCGGGGCGGATAAACCGCTGCCAGTCGATGCGGCCTACCTCGCGGTACAGGGCTTTTTCGTCGCGGGCGTAGAAGCCGGCGAAGGGCCGCAGGATGCGCATGGCGGTACGGCACCACAGGCAGGCCTCGTAGAGCAGCTGCGTATCGCCGGTGAACTCTACGGCCCGCTGACCCACTTTTTCAATCTTAGCCCCCAACTGGCGCAGCTCCTCGGCCAACACCTCTTCCAGCCCAAACTGGGTGGTAGCAGTCATATAAAACGGAGCGGAGCGGCGGTTGGCAGGCATACGGGGGGGGTAGTAAAAACGAAGTGAGGCGCAATTTACGACGCCTTGCTGGCACCAGCCTCTATCTTTACCCGCTCAGACTTACAATAACAGGTCTGCCTCCTATCTGCCTATGAAACGAGTCCTACGCCGGCTGCGCCTGATTACGCCATTTACGCTTGAGCTACCTGTTGGACAGGAAGAGTTTGTGCAGCGGCTGCGGCAACACGTTGCGCCACCAAACACAAATCCTTTTGGTCGATTAGGGCGCATCTTTTCCCCAACCGTAGCGCCTTATAGCGGGGTAGTACAGCGTGATTATTTTCGCCTGAAACCCCGGACTGAGGGCAACCAAGCGTTTATTCCCTCCATTGAAGGCCACATCGTGCCACTAGCATCCGGAACCCGTTTGGAAGCTGAACTAAGGGGTGCCTCGGGCTTTTTCCTGTTTTTTGCGCTTTTCTATCTGGTGTTTTGGGTTTTCGCGTTGACATCCCTCCTTATGCAGGGTAGCGACACCACGATGTCTACCATATTTTTCATCCTGTTTGCTATGCTGCTGCAGGGTGGTTTCATGGTTGGTATCCCATATGCATCGGCTCGCCGCCACATGCAGAAGGCAGCCTATGAACTGGAACGGGACCTGTTCTATTTTGTGCAGCGCCCGGAGCGCGTATAGAAACCCGGCTGGCAGCAAACATAGTACACCACGCAGCACTACCCCAGGCCGTAACGGCAGGCCAACTGACCTACCCTATACCGCAAGAGTTACCGGCTAGGTCGCTCCACCGCCAGGCAGCCCAGCGCTCCGGGCTGATGCGGTGCGGTTTATTTTTCAAGGCAATTCCCGTCGCGCATCTTTACGCCATGCGTCCTTCCTTTCTCTTTGACCCCAACCAAAGCTCCGTCTTCTATCTGGTTGTGTTTCTAACGCTGTCGGTGCTGGGCCTGACTGCCTATGATGCGCTCAATGGCCACTACTCCGTGGTGGGCAGCGTGGCTTCGTTTCTGGGGTTATTCGTGGCCTTTCAGAGCTGGAAAGCCGCCGACAACGCTTCGCGCAAAACCGATGAGACGCTGACCAAGATGCAGGAGCTAGTGCACGAAACCCGCCAGCTGATTGAGAGCAGTAACGCGGTGGAAGAGCAAATTAAAAGTGCCGTGGTGACTATCAGCGACGCGACACGGGAGCTGTACAAGGGTTTTCAGCCAATTATGCAGGAAGTGGCAGGGTTTCTGGCCGAAGCGGAGGGTAGCGAGTACCTGGCCGTCATGACCGACTCGGCCGCCATTGGCACCTTCTATGCCCGCCACCACCAGCCGGCCCTCAACCAGCGGGAAATGCGGGCCCTCACCGACCGGATTCATGACCTGCTGCTGGAGCGGGCCCGCGACGCCCGCGAGTTTTACCTCGCTACCCTGCCCGCTGATGCCACTCCGGAAGCCCAACCGCCCACCCGCGACGAGCACGGACTGCTCCACCATTTTGTGCAGGGGGTGTGGCAGCAGTTTCACCCCGAAGCGCCGGTGGAAGAGCACTGGCAGGAGCACCGGGAACAGCACCTTTCTACCCTGCGCCAGATTCACGAAACGTTTACGACCCTCTCCGAGCACCCCGAGCAGCGGGCCGCCGGCCTGGCGCCCCACCAGCACTTGCCGGTGCTGCCATTGCAGCTGCTGCTGCGCTTCAACGCCGAAGCCAAGGAGCCTTTCCGGGCCCTGGTGGTATTTCTGGGCCAGTACAACCTGGACAGGGTGGCCGAAACCCGCGCCCTGCAGTCGGCCGATCCGGAGCTGGTGCGCACCTTCATCAGCATGTTCGAGAGCCTCACCAGCCTCGACGACCACCCCGGCTACCAACAACTGCGGCGGCAGTTTCCGCTGTAACTGCCAGCGCCACTGTTCCGCAGGGTCTTTCTATCTTTAAGGCTCCTCTGTTTTCTACTCCTTTGCCGCTGCATGGCCCTTCCCACTACTTCTGCCACCTCAACCGCCACTGCAACTGCCGCCCGCAGTTACGCCCTGCCCATGGCGGCCATGACGAGCCTGTTCTTTCTGTTCGGGGCCGTCACAAACTTCAACGGCGTGCTCATGCCCTACCTCAAGGATGTATGCCAACTCACCGATTTTCAGTCCTCTACAGTATCGGTGGCTTTTTTTGGGGCGTATTTTCTGATGTCGTTACCAGCCGGCGTGCTGCTTAAGCGGCTGGGCTACCAGCGGGGTATAGTGGTAGGGTTGCTGATTATGGCCGTGGGGGCTTTGGTATTTATACCGGCGGCTAACTCGCGGGTGTTTGGGGTATTCCTTCTGGGCCTGGCAGTGCTGGGCGCGGGCATTACGCTGCTGCAGGTGGCCGCCAACCCCTACGTATCGGTACTGGGCCCGGCCAGCGGGGCCGCCTCCCGGGTGAGTTTGGTGGGCGTTGCCAACAACTTTGGCGGCACCCTTTCGCCGTTGCTGGGCGGCCTGCTGCTCTTCGGGGGCTCGGAGGTGCTAAAAGCCCAACTGGCAACCCTGCCCGTGGCTCAGCGCCTGAGCCAAGAAGCGGCGCTGGTAAAGGGGCCCTACATTGGGTTGGCCGTGTTTCTGGCGGTGCTGGCCGGCATATTCGCTTTCCTGAAACTGCCCGAGCTGGAAACTTTCGCCGACGAGGAAGTCAGTGCGGCTGCAGAAGCCCTCCCGGCCCGGACCTCAGCCCTCAGCTACCCCCATCTGGTTCTGGGCGTAGTAGCTATTTTCCTGTACGTGGGGGTAGAAGTAGGCCTGGGCGACTATCTGATCCGCTTCGGGGAGGCCCAAAACATTGGGCAGCTTTCGGGATTCACGCAGGCGTTGGTGCGCAGCCTGAGCGTAGCTACCAATTGGGCGGCGGCCCTGTTCGGCCAGGCCCCTGCCCCTATTGATACCACCGTAGGCTTCACTAAGGCGGTGGGCGCCGTGCTGGTTTCTTCCTACTGGTTTGGCTCCCTGGTGGGGCGCGTAATCGGCATTCCGCTGCTCAGCCGCATCAATGCCCGGTATGCCCTGGTGCTGGTGTGCGCCGTGGCATTGTTGAGCGTGGCAGCGGCCGTGCTGGTGCGCGGCGAGACAGCGCTGTGGCTGGTGGTGCTCTGCGGCTTATGCAACTCTATCATGTGGCCAGTCATCTTCCCGCTGGCTATTCAGGGGCTGGGGGCTTTCACCAAGCAGGGCTCCTCCTACCTGATTATGGCCATTGTAGGCGGCGCCGCTATTCCATTTTTGATGGGAGCCGTAGCTACGTACGCGGGTGGTTTACGCGTGGCCTTCCTGATTCCGGCCCTCTGCTACGCCTACCTGCTGTTCTATGCCCTGCGCGGCTACCGGGTGCGCTAGATACCCGCCCGACGGTTTGCAAGGTTCGCTACCCCGCGGGGGTAGCGAACCTTTTCTTTTGTGACCCGCCGTAATTCCTACAATAGCCAAACGGCTACCTTTGCCCCGAAATCACCTTCAGCGCTTTTCGTATGGCTTCGGCTCCCGTTCTCGAACACCACGTTTCCCTTCGCCCCCACAACACGTTCGGTCTGGATGTGAAAGCCCGGCTTTTTGCCCGGTTTACCTCGGTGGAAGACCTGCGGACGCTGCTGGCCCTGCCCGAGGTGCAGGCGGCGGAAAAGCTGGTGCTGGGCGGCGGCTCCAACCTGCTTTTCACCCAGGATTTCAACGGCGTGGTACTCAAAAATGAAATCCGGGGGCTCGACATTATCAGCCAGGACGAGGAAACGGCCCTGGTGCGGGCCGGCGCCGGCGAGTCGTGGCACGGGCTGGTGCAGTACACCCTGGACCAGGAGCTGAGCGGCATCGAGAACCTTTCTCTGATTCCGGGTACGGTGGGCGCGGCCCCCCTGCAGAACATCGGAGCCTACGGCTCGGAACTGAAGGATACGTTTGAGCTGTTGGAAGCCCTGGAAATCAGCACCGGGCAGGTGCGCACGTTTTCGGCCGCCGAGTGCGGATTCGGCTACCGGGAAAGCGTGTTCAAGGGTCCGCTGAAAAACCAGTTTATCGTGACGGGCGTGGTGCTGCGCCTGCTCCGCCAGGCCCGACCCAACGTCAGCTACGGCGCCATCAAAACCACCCTCGAAGACATGGGCATCGGGGGCGACCCTACCCCCCGCGAGGTCAGTGAAGCCGTGATGCACATCCGGCGCAGCAAGCTCCCCGACCCCGCCCAGATCGGCAACGCCGGCTCCTTCTTCAAAAACCCCGAACTATCCCAGCTGAAATTCGACGAGCTAAAAGCGCAGTATCCTGAGCTGCCCGGCTACCCCGTACCAGGCGGCGTGAAAGTGCCCGCCGCCTGGCTGATTGAGCAGTGCGGCTGGAAGGGCCAGCGCCGCGGCGCCCACGGCGTGCACGACAAGCAGGCCCTGGTGCTGGTCAACCACGGCGGCGCCCAGGGCCACGACATCCGGGAGCTGGCCCACGACATTATTGCCTCCGTGCGCGAAAAGTTCGGTATTGAGCTGCACCCGGAGGTTAACATCTTCTAGCGCTTCTCCCACGGACCCGGCTTCCTTCTGGCAGTCGGGTCTTTCTTTTCATAGGATATTTTTCCTGCGACAGGACTTTGCCCGCACTTTTTAGCGCAGGATTCCTGTAGTTTTACCTCCTCCGACCACCCCAGCCAGAGCAGCTGTTTTCGCGCCTTTCAGCTGGTTCTAGGGCCTGTGGGCTACTTTCACCGCTCGTTTGATGAAACAACTTTTATTACCCTCCCTGCTTCTTTCCGCCCTGCTTGCGCAGGCCCAACGCACACCTCGCCCTACTCAACCTGCCGGTAAAACTCCCGCTGCTGCAACTCTGGCCCCGCCTACGCTGGCCGCCGCCCGCCAGGCCGGTCCCGGCGCTACCGTCACGGTGCGGGGCGTCATTGAGAACGGTCCGGAGCTGGGGCAGCTTCGCTTCATCCAGGACGGCACGCACGGCCTGGCCCTTTTTTCCACCTCCAACCCCGACTTGCACGCCCTGGCAGCCGGCGACAGTGTGCAGGTTACCGGGACACTGAAAAACTACAACGGCCTGCTGGAAATGGACCCCGTAACCAGCGTCCGGAAGTTGGCGGCCGGGCGCCGGGTAGTGGCGGTTGAGGTACCCGCCGCCGAAGCAGCTAAACTTTTCGATGAGGCGTACGAAGGCCGGCTGGTGCGCATTACCGGAGTCAGCAGCCTGACCAGCTACGCCGGGGCACCCGCCGGCCCTCTGAAGGGCAACACCAATTACTTTATCAATGGGCAGCGCAACCTGCCGCTGCGCATCAATGTGGCTTCCACGGGAGAAAATGGCTTGGTGGAAAAAACGGCCCCGGCTGGCCCGTTTGATCTGGTCGGGACGCTGGGCCAGTTTGCTCAGAGCGGTACCGGCGGCTACCAGCTGCTCCCCCGCCTGTCCGCCGACTTTGTGGTGGCCGGGGGGATGCCCGCTATTCAGGGCGAGCCTGTGCCTACGGCGGTGCACCGCAACGGCTTCACGGTTACCTTCCAGACTATTAACCCCGGCTCTACGGTGGTGGAATACGGCAAAACGGCCGCGCTAGGCTCCAAAGTAAACCTGCCGGCACTTACTACCGCGCACTCCGTGGAACTGACCAATCTGGAGCCCGGCACCGTGTACTACGTGCGGGTATCGTCGGGCAATGCGGCGGGCACTTCCAGCTCGGCGGCCGTGCCCATGATTACGGACAACAAAAAGCGCCTGACTGCCCGGCCGTAAGCCCCCGATGCTTTCTGCCCAGCGCCCCGGCCGATGCCACCCGCACCTGCCACCTACCCTCACCGGTGGCCGATGGAGGGGCATCGGCCGGAGTTTTCTGGTAGCAGCCCGGCACAATATACTCTAATTATATATTTGATTTTCAAATATATACCGACCATCCGCCGGCTGGCCTATTTCCGAAAATCTTCTTTGGCGCCGGCTTATTGTTTGGTGTAAGATCAGGATATTTGTAGCAGCTTTTGCTTCCCACCTCATCCCCCACTTCTTTCATTTGATGAAGAAAATTACTCTGCTGGCTCTGCTTTTTGGCGGAGCCGCCCTACCAGCCGCCACGGCCCAAACTGTAAAATCGGTGGCGGCCGCCCGCGCCGATGGGGCGGGCGCTACCGTGACCGTACGCGGCGTGGTAACCAACGGCCCCGAGCTAGGGGTTATCCGCTACCTGCAGGATGGCACGGCCGGCCTGGCCGCCTACTCCACTTCCGCGGCGGGCTTTTCGGCCCTGGCCCCCGGCGACAGTATCGAAATCAGTGGTACCCTGAAAAATTTCAACGGCCTGCTGGAAATAGACCCGGTGAGCAGCGTAACCCTGCTGGCGCAGAACCGCGTCATCCGGCCCGCCGCTACCGTCGATGCCTCGGCCATAACCTCAGTTTTTGCCGAGCAGTACGAGTCGCGGGTGGTGCGCATCAACAAAAACACGTCCGTTACTACCAGCACCGGCGGGGCCGTCAGCACCTTCGGGGGCAATACCAATTATCTGCTCAACGGCCAGACCGGCGCGGTGGTGCGCACGGCTGCCAGTGCCAACGTGGGCAACGACATTGTGGGTAAGCAGGCCCCTAGCGGCCAGTTTGATCTGCTGGGCATTATGAGCCAGTTCGCCAGCAACGGGGTAGGCGGCTACCAATTGCTGCCCCGCCGCTACCAGGATTTTATTCTGGGGGGCACGCCCAACTTCCTTAGCTCGCCCTACCCCACCAACATCAGCAATACCGGCTTCACGGTACACTTTGCTACCGAGAATGCCGGCACTGCGAAGGTGGAATACAGCACGGCCCTGGCCGGCCCCTTTACTACCGTAACGGGCGCTACAACCGCCGCCACCCAGCACAGCATTGCCCTGACGGGTCTGCAGCCGGGTACTATCTACTACGTGAAGGCTTCCTCAACCAACGCCATCGGCACCTCGGAGTCGCGGGTGGTACCCATGGCAACGGCTTCGCTTTCCAGCGGCAAGATGCGCGCCTACTTCACCGGCTCGGTGAATACGAGCGTGGCCCTGCCGGGCAACGGCGCCACCTACCTGGCCAACGGCGCCATTGCCGATACCGTGGCCCGCTACATCAGCAAGGCCACCAAAACGCTGGATATTGCCATTTATAACTGGAACAGCGTTACTATTCTCAACGCCGTAAACGCGGCCCACGCCCGCGGCGTGCAGGTGCGCGTGCTGTTCGAGGATGATAATACCAATGCCAGCGTCTCGGGCCTGAACTCAGCCATTCCCCGCATCGGCCGCCAGACCCAGCAGAACATCATGCACAACAAGTTTGTGGTGATTGACGCGGAAGACTCCAACCCCAACGTGCCGTGGGTGTGGACGGGCTCCACGAACTGGACCCCGGCCCAGCTGAACCAGGACCGCAACAACGCCATTGCCATTCAGGACCAGGTTCTGGCCCGGACTTACACCTTAGAGTTCAATGAAATGTGGGGCGGCGGTACCACGGCCACGGCCCGCTTCGGTTCGGCCAAAACCGACAACACGCCCCACTACTTCCTTATTGGCGGCAAAAGTGTGGAGTCGTGGTTTTCGCCGACGGACCAGGTAAACACCCGCCTGATTCAGGCTATTCAATCAGCGGATAACGACCTGCACATTGCCACCATGCTGATTACGCGCACCGACCTGAGCCGCACCATCGTGGACCAGGTACGGGCCCGCAACATCGCGGCCTGCTCGGAAGTGCTGCTCAACGACACCACTAACGCCGGGACCGGCGCCATTCTGCGCACCATCCGCACGGCGCTCGGCGACCGGGCCATCGTGAAAAATACCTCTGGCATCATGCACCACAAATATGCCATCGTGGATGCCGGCGCCTCGCAATCGGACCCGCAGGTGTTTGTGGGCTCCCATAACTGGTCGCTCTCGGCCGACACGGAGAATGACGAGAACACGCTCATCGTGCACGATGCCCGCGTGGTAAACCAGTATTTTCAGGAATTTTCGGCCCGGATTGCGGAGCAAAACCGGGGCTTCCAGGTGTGCAACCTGGTGCTGAGCAATAAGAAAACTGTGGCCCAGAGTGCCGTGCAGGTGTATCCCAACCCCACCAGCGGCAAGTTCCAGCTGCGCGTGCCGGCCAGCGCGGCCCGCACCGCTCACATTATCCTGCGCGACGCTACCGGCCGTGTGGTCCTCAACCAAACCAAGGCCCTGAACGGTCAGGAGATAAGCGTAGATGCCTCGTCGCTGCGCGCCGGCCTTTATCTGGTGCAAATCGAAACGCCTGAGTCAACCCAGGTTAGCCGGGTGGTAGTGGAGTAATCGTTTCTTCTCTTTACAGCAAAAAGGCCGTTCCCACCCTGGGAACGGCCTTTTTGCATAGCTGTGTTATTGACTACACCTTATTGACCAGAGCCTACCCCCTGTTTCCAGCGGCGCTGGGCCCAGGCCTGGCGCTGGGCTTCGTCCTGGAAGGTCCAGGCCACCACGCGGCTCACTTTCTGGCCCTGGGTCATATCCAGCACTTTCACCTCGGTAGCGGCCGTTTGACCCAGAAAATAGTGGGCACTCCGCAGCGTTTCTTTTTTGGAGATAAGCGACGAAAACCAGAGCACCTGGGTTGCCAGCGGCACACTTTGCGCTACCATACGCTTCAGGAAGCCTTCTTCGCCGCCTTCGCACCAGAGTTCCGTGCTTTGGCCCCCGAAGTTCAGCAACGGCTCCGGGGCTTTGGTTTTGGCGTAGCCCAGGTTGCGGCCTTTGCGGCGGCTCCCGGCGGCGGCATCAGCGGCGGAGGTGTGAAACGGCGGATTGCAGATCACCAAGTCAAACTCTTCCCGCGGCTTCACGATGCCAGCGAAGATGTTCTCCTTATGACTTTGCAGGCGCAGATCAACGCGGCCGGCCAGCACGGGATTCACGGCTACCATACTTTTGGCCGCGCGCAGGGCCACCGCATCCACCTCCGAGCCCACAAACCGCCAGCCATATACCTGCGTCCCGATGATGGGATACACGCAGTTGGCGCCTACCCCCACATCCAGCACCTGCACCGATTTATCCCGCGGAATGACGCCCGCGTGGTCAGCGGCCAGCAGGTCGGCGGCGTAGTGCAGGTAGTCGGCCCGGCCCGGAATGGGCGGGCAGAGGTAGCCGGCGGGCACATCCCAGTGCGCTACCCCGTAGTGCTGCTTGAGCAGGGCCCGATTCAGAGCTTTCACGGCGGCCGGATTGGCAAAGTCGATGCTGTCGTCGCCGGTGGGGTTCGGAATGACGAAAGCCGCCAGCTCGGGGCTGGCTTGCACAAGCTCCGGGAAGTTGTAGCGGGCGGCGTGGGGGTTGCGAGGGTGCATATGACGGGGAATGAGAAGCGAAAAAAGCGTCATTCCGACTGCAAGGAGGAATCTGGGTCAGCTTCTTGTGAGTAACCCGGATTCCTCCCTACGGTCGGAATGAAAATGAATGAGGTTATTTCAGCACGGCAATGGTTACGCCGTCGCCGCCCCGGTCGGCGTGCTCGTCGGCCACGCTGGCCACTTCGCGCACCTTGTGCAGGTAGTCGCGGGCAATCTGACGGAGGATGCCGTTGCCCCGGCCGTGCAGAATCTTGATTTCCGGCACGCCCAGCATAACGGCATCGTCCACGTAGGCCATGATGCGGTTCAGGGCATCTTCGGCCCGCTCCCCGCGCAAATCGAGGGTCGTATTGAAGCCCGACATGCGGCCGGTAATATCGAGGGTAGCGTGCTGGGCCGGAGCCTTGCGGGCCGCCTCCTTTTCCCGCTCCCGAATCTCAGACCGCGTCAGCTTCTCCAGCTGATTCACCTTGACGATGGTTTTCAGGCCCCCGAAGGAAACCTCGGCCGTCTTGCCCTTCACCGCCATGATTTCGCCGTGCCCCTCCTGGCCCAGCAGCGCTACCTTATCGCCGGGCTTGAGGGTAGTAGGGTCGGCCAGCTCACGGGAAGCGCGGGGCTTGGGCGGCTCCATCTGCAGCTTTTCGCGCACGAAGGTGTCCAGCTTGCCGCGGGCCTCCTTGGTGCGTTCCTTCTCGGCCTGCCCCACCCTGATTTCCTGGATGGTCGCCTCGATCTGCTGGTTGGCATCCTTGAGCAGCAGCTTGGCCTTGGACTTGGCGTCGCGTAGTACCTCCAGGGTCGTATCGTCGAGGTACTTCTTCAGGTCCTGGTATTCCTGAGCGGCCTTTTTCATGCGCCGCTCCTGCTTGGCCGCCTCGGCGGTGCGCTGCTCCAACTCAGTCTTCTCCTTTTCCAGGCCTTCCAGCAGCCGGTCGTAGCGGATTTTGTCCTTGCCCACCAGCTGGGTAGCGCGCTCCACAATCTGCTTGGGCAAACCGATTTTACGGGCTATTTCAATGGCAAAGCTGGAGCCAGGTTTGCCGATTTCGAGGCGGTAGAGGGGCTGCAGCTGCTCGGGGTCGTAGCGCATGGCCCCATTGATAATGCCCGGGGTACGCTCGGCGTAGTTTTTCAGGTTGGTGTAGTGGGTAGTAATAACTCCGAAGGCGCGGGCCCGGTTGAGCTGCTCCAGCACGGCTTCGGCAATGGCCCCGCCCAGGCTGGGCTCGGTACCGGTGCCAAACTCGTCAATCAGAATGAGGCTGCGCTTGTTGGCCAGCGTCACGAACTGCTTCATGCTCAGCAGGTGAGAGGAATACGTGCTCAGGTCGTTTTCCAGGCTCTGCTCGTCGCCGATATCCAGAAAAATATCATCGAACACGCCCGCCTCCGACTCCTCCCCGGCCGGAATCAGCAGGCCGCACTGCAGCATGTACTGCACCAGCCCCACCGTCTTCATGCTCACCGACTTACCACCGGCATTCGGCCCCGAAATCAGTAGAATCCGCTGTTCCTGGTTTAACTCGATGTCCAGGGGTACTACCTCGCGGGGGTCGTCCTTGGCGTGGGTCTGGAAGGTGAGGTAGAGCAGCGGGTGCCGCACCCGCTGCCACCGAATCAGGGGGCGGGGGCTGAGCTTCGGCAGCACCGCTTCCAGCTGCCGCGCCAGCTGGGCCTTAGCCCGAATAAAATCGAGCAGGCCGAGGTACTGGTAGGCCTTGCGCAGGTCGGGAATGTGAGGGCGCAGCTGGGCCGTGAGCTGGGTCAGAATACGGACCAACTCGCGTTGATAAGCATTTTCCAGGTCCTTGATGTCATTGTTCAGCTCGAATACGGCTTCTGGCTCGATGAACACCGTCTGGCCCGTCGCCGACTCGTCGTGAATCAGGCCCTTTACCCGGCGCTTGTGTTCCACAATTACAGGCAGCACCAAGCGCCCACCCCGAATGGTAGGCTCGGCTCCTTCGGGCACCCAGCCCTCGCTGCGCGCATGACGCAGGATACCGGCAATCTGCTTGCGCAGCTGGCCCTGGCGGTTAATCAGCTCCTGCCGGATCTGGCGCAACAGCGGGGAAGCATCCTCGCGCACCTGGCCTTCGTCGTCCACCACCTTGTCCAGGTTAGCCATCAGGTTGCGGTCCACCTGCACGCCAATGCCCAGCAGGCGCAGGGTGGGGTACAGGTTTTCTTCGGCGCGGGTAAAGAAAGTCAGCGCCTCCCGAATGGTGCGCAGGCTCATTTTCACGGCGAAGAAGGCCGCTACGTCCAGGTAGGAGCCGGGCAGATTGGCGCGCACCAAATGCTGGTGCACATCGTGGTAGTGTTGGCTGGGAAAATCGGCGCTGCTGTTGAGAAGCTGACGGAATTCGTCGGTTTGCAGCAAGAGCTTTTCCAGCTGATCGGCCTTGGTCTGAAACGACATCTTGGCCACGAACTGCCGGCCCAGTGCACTCAGGCATAGCTGTTCCAGCATTTCGCGCAGCTGCGAAAAACCTATTTTTTGCTCAAAGTTCTGAGGAAGAATCAAACGAAGTAGTTGGTAGTAGGTACTTGGTAATAGAATGGGAATGCGAAGATAAACACTCGCGAGGGCGGGAAAGATTCAATAATTGGAATATCTGGTGAGAGGGTGACAAGTGACAGGTAAGCGGTAATGGATAACCGGTAATAGGACTAACAAACTTTCATCCTGCACAAATGAATAAAGAGGCTGCTGATTCCTCAGCTTACTTTCTGCCTCCTTACCATTCACTTATCACTTCATCACCTCTTCACTTCATTACATCTCCCCTTCCACGCCCAGCCCGAACAAGGCAAAATCGTACTTCACGGGGTCCAGGGGGTCGAGGGTGCGGAGGTGGGTGGTGAGCTCTTCGGCGGCCAGCCAGTCCACCTGCTTGCGTTCCAGCAGGCCCAGGCGGCGCGCCACGCGCTCCACGTGCACATCGCAGGGGCAGATGAGGTCGGCGGGGGAAAGGCGGGTCCAGAGGCCGAAATCGACGCCGCGCGGGTCGGGGCGCACCATCCAGCGCAGGTACATGTTCACGCGCTTGCAGGCCGAGCCGCGGGCGGGGGTAGCCACGTGCTTGCGGGTGCGCTGGGGCGCGTCGTCGAGGCTAAAGAACAGATTGTGGAAGTTCTCCAGCCGTTCCTTTTGGGTGCTGCCTACCAGGAAAGCATCTTCCAGTGTATCATGGTCAGCGTAAAACCAGCGCAGCCAGTGCACGAAGTATAAGAGGTCGGTGTCGCAGAAGGTGCGGTGGCAGAAGCCCAGCAGCTTTTTCAGGTCCTCGTCGTGGTGTTGGGTGATGAATTGATACGGCGCATCGTCCATGCGGCGCAGCAACTCCGTGCACTTACTGATGATGGTAGGCCGGCGCCCCCAGGCCAGCAGAGCCGCGAATAAACCGCTGATTTCTACATCCTGCCGCTGGGTAAAGCGGTGCGGAATGCTAACCGGGTCGGCCAGAATGAAGCCGGGCTGGTCGTAGTGAAGATATTTTTCGTCGAGCAGGGCCCGAACCTGAGCGTGATTCATAAGGTGAACTAGTGAGTTGGTGAACTGGTGAGCTGATGATCCGGTAGTGCAATCCGCACAAGTGGAGCAGCCAGAACGTCAACTCACCAGCTCACTAGTTCACTGCTACGGCACGTAGCTGGTTTCTACGCGGAAGCGCTGGTCGGGGGTAGCCAGGCGCTGCACGGCTTTCTTGGAGAGGCGAACCAGAATGTTGGTATTCTCGCCCGTATCGGGCAGAGGCCCAATCACGCGCACGTACACCGACTGCCCGTTCATGATGTTGCGCACCTGCATAATGGTACCTACCGGAGCGGTTTTGTGCAGGGCCAGGTACTTGTCGGAAGCATCCGTCTGAATGGCCGTGGCCAGGCCGCTTTCCGACACCCGGCGCACAATTTCGCTGGCGCGGGAGGGGCCCCGGTCCTTATCAGGGTCTTCAGCAGCCGGGGTAGCCGGCGTTGCTGCGGAAGCTGCCGAGTCGCGGGCCCGTTCGCGGGCGGCCCGCTCCCGGGCCTCTCGTTCCCGGGTTTCCCGGGCATCTCGTTCGGCCTCATCGTCGCGCTCCGGGCGGGTTGTTGGTGCGGGGCGAACTGGGGCAGTTGCTGTCGGAGCTGGAGTGGCGACACGAGCCGGGGCAGGCGTGCTACCTGATCCAGCAGCCACAATCACCGTCTGGCCTACGCGCACGTTGTAGTTGGCCGGGAAGTTATTGAGCCGGTACAGCTCGGCGGGAGTCGTCTGGAAGCGGCGGGCAATGGCAAACAGCGTCACGCCGGGCTCTACCTTATAGATGCGGTTGCCGCGCGCATCCGTGGGCAAGGAGCGGATAGCCGCCGAAGTGGAAGTGGCCGCAGCTGCCGTACGCGGGGCCGCCGGCTGGCTGAGCACAACGCGGCTGCGCGGCACCAGCACTACCTGGCCGGTTACCAAAGCGCCCTTCTGTCCCGAGTTAGCCTCCACAATCTGCTCTACGGGTACCTTGTAGCGGCGAGCCAACCCGTACAGAGTTTCGCCGGGTCCCACGCGGTGCTTGATCAGCATAATGTTGTTGCGGTACTCCACCCCGATGGAATCAGGCGGCGCCACTGGCCGGGGCCCGGCCGCAGCAGTGAAACCAGTGAGGGCAAGCGCGGTGGTCAGCAACGAAAATCGGAACATACTAGGGGAGGCGGAAAGGCAATGAGCAGGCCGGTGAGAGAAAGTCACTGCCGGCGTACATAAAGTTTGCCGAAAGTTACGGAATCGGCCGAAAGCCCGCGCTACTATATGACGCCCAGGCTTTTTTATTGCTTGATTTCAGGACATTCCCGTTTTCATAGGCGGGCCGGGCTGCTGCCGCTTCTCCTTGAAACTGACTACCGGGGCTGGTGAGTGGAAATTCCCGTTTTTTGCAGGACTTCACCCTACCCCCGTCCGCACATGCAAGCCATTGGCATCATCCCCGCCCGCTACGCTTCCACCCGCCTGCCCGGCAAGCCGCTGGTTGATCTGGCGGGCCAGTCCATGATTCAGCGCGTAGTAGCCCAGGCCCGGCAAGCCAGCCTGAGCCGGGTGATAGTAGCCACCGACGACGAGCGAATTCTGGCGCACGTGCGCGGCTTTGGCGGCGAGGCCGTGCTGACTTCCGCCGACCACCCCAGCGGCACCGACCGCATCTGGGATGCCTACCAGCAGCTCCAGACTACCGCCGACTGCATCATCAACATCCAAGGCGACGAACCCTTCATTCACCCGGCCCAGATTGATGCCCTGGTGCGCCTTTTCGACCAGCCCCAGCCGCCCCAGCTGGCCACGCTGGTTAAGCCGGTTGTGAATAAGGAAGAACTGTTTAGCCCCCACCTGCCCAAGGTAGTGCGCGACGCGGCCGGCCACGCCCTGTACTTTAGCCGCCACCCCCTACCCTATCAGCGGCAGCAGGACCCGGCCAACTGGCTGCAGCACCACCGCTACCTGCGCCACATCGGCCTCTACGCCTACCGCCCCGATGTGCTGGCCGAAATAACCCAGCTCCCGCCTTCTGCACTAGAACTAGCCGAAAGCCTGGAGCAGCTGCGGTGGCTGGAGCACGGCTACCGCATCCTGACGGCGGAAACCGAGCTGGAAACCATTGGTATTGATACGCCCGAGGATGTAGAGCGGGCGTTGCGCTACCTGCGCGCTCAGTAAGCCACGAAAGCTAGCTGTTCTACCCGCCGGCTTTCTTGGCTTTGTAGCCCTTCTCCAGCAGCACGGCCATCACCTTGTCGCGGAAGTCGCCCTGGATGAGGATTTCGCCATCCTTCACGTTGCCGCCTACCGCGCATTTGGTCTTGAGCAGCTTGCCCAGCTCCTGCAAATCAGCCTCCTGCCCTACAAAGCCCGTGATAAGCGTAACCTGCTTGCCACCCCGGGCTTTTTTATCAAGCTGCACGCGCAGGTTTTGCTGTTGGGGAGGCAGGGTAGCCACGGCTTCGTCGCCGGTTTCCTGGTATTCAAAATCGGGGTTGGTGGAGTACACGACCCCTTCGCGGCGGTTTTTATTGGACTTCATGTAGCGAGTAACGGAGTAACTGAGTAATGGTGCTGGAAGCGGCAAATTTACTCAGTTACTCCGCTACTCCGTTACTCGCTACACCGCTACCTCCAGGGCCAGGGGCGTGAGTTGCACTTCAAACTCGGTGGCGTCGCCGGCGTAGTCGCCATCAACATGGAAGCCCAGCGGATGCCGGGTTCGGACGCGGATGTGGTGGCTGGTGTGGTACACGGCGCCGCCGGAGGTAGGCAGGGTACCCAGGGCCAGCCCTACCCCTACCCGCACGGCCCGCAGCAAAGGCAGCGCATCAATCAGGCACACATCCAGCAGCCCATCCTGAATGTTGGCGCGGGGCGCGATGTAGGCATTGTTGCCGTACTGGGCGGCATTGGCGAAGGCCAGCACGTAGCAGCTGGTTTCCACTACCTGCCCGTTCAGCTCCACTTGCACCGGTACGGGCCGGTAAGAGCGGTATTCGCGCAGGGCTACCTTCACGTAGGTACTCAGCCCCCGCGTGCCGGCCTGGGCAAACTTCTTGCTGACGTGGGCATCAAACCCCAGGCCCGCCGTGCAGAAAAACCAGCGCCCATTGATGCGGCCCGCGTCGATGCGCTGAAACGTGGGCTGGCAGGCCCGGCGCACGGCTCCCGGCAAATCGAGGGGTAGGCGCAGGTGGCGGGCCAGGCCATTGCCCGAGCCGCGGGGCACGATGCCCAGGGCCGCCGTGCTCCTCAGCAACCCGCGCGCCACCTCATTCACCGTGCCGTCGCCGCCCACGGCTACCACCACCCGGCACCCCTCAGCGGCGGCCTGGCGGGCCAGCTCCTCCCCGTGCCCGGCGTATTGCGTGGGCCTGATTTCGAAGTCGGCGCCGGCGGCCGTGGCATAGCGCGTGAGCAGCGCGGGCACGTCCTGGGTGCGGTTGGTGCCGGAAGTAGGGTTCAGAATAAAGCAGATGCGCACGGAGAGAGGAGCTGAGTAACGGAGTAGCTGAGTAAAGCTTTTCGGCGAGGCAGGCAAAGGTAGTGAGTGAGCAGCTACGGCATTTCCCCGGCGTTTCCGGTTCCGCACCCTACCCCTTCTCCTCGCTCAAACCCATCCGATCAGCATTTTCCTCAGTTACTCAATTATATCATTAGCAGCTTAATCTGTTACAGCTACCTTATGAATACGCTCCACTAGAAGTTATCAGCACCTTACTCAATTACTCGTTTTCCTAATGAGCAACAAAAAAGGGCTGCCCACGTGGGCAGCCCTTTTTTGTTGCTCATTAGGAAAACGGCTTAGCCGTTCATTTTCTCGCCCAGCTTCTGGATGAGGTCGGCGGTGCGGGTAGAGTAGCCGGTTTCGTTGTCGTACCAGCCTACTACTTTCGCCAGGGTGCCGTTCACCGAAGTCAGCTGCGAATCGAAGATGCACGAGTGCGTGTTACCCACGATGTCGATGCTCACCAGCGGATCGGTGCTGTACTCCAGAATGCCTTTCAGGGCGCCTTCGCTGGCCGCCTTCTGAATGGCTTCGTTGATTTGCTCCTTGGTAGCTTCGGTTTTCAGGATGACGGTCAGGTCCGTCGTCGAGCCGTCCGGAATGGGTACGCGCATAGCAATACCGTCCAGTTTGCCCTTCAGCTGGGGCAGCACCAGCCCTACGGCCTTAGCGGCACCGGTGCTGGTAGGAATGATGCTGTAGGCAGCGGCGCGGGCGCGGCGCAGGTCTTTGTGGGGCGCGTCCTGCAGGTTCTGGTCAGAGGTATAGGCGTGCACCGTGGTGATGTAGCCTTTCTCAATGCCGAAGGCATCGTCGAGCACCTTGGCCATGGGAGCCAGGCAGTTGGTGGTGCACGAAGCGTTGGAGAGGATGGTTTCCTCACCGGTCAGGATGTCTTCGTTCACGCCCAGTACCACGGTCGGAATGTTGCCGGTGGCGGGAGCCGAAATAACTACTTTCTTGGCGCCAGCCGTCAGGTGTTGGCCGGCACCGGCCTCGTCCACGAAGCGGCCGGTCGATTCCAGCACCACGTCCACGCCCATCTGGCCCCAGGGCAGCAGCTTGGGGTCGCGCTCGGCCAGGGCGGCAATGCGCTGGCCGTTTACGGTCAGGCTCTCTTCGTCGTATGCTACAGTGCCATCGAAGCGGCCGTGTACGGAGTCGTACTTCAGCAGGTGCGCCAGCGTTTTATTGTCCGTGAGGTCGTTGATAGCCACGACTTCTACGTTCTCGCGCTGCAGCAGCGACTTGAACGTCAGGCGGCCGATGCGGCCGAAGCCGTTGATGGCAACTTTGATTTTAGCCATAATAGGTTGGGGAAATGGGAGGTTTATCGGTCCGGAGGGGCCGGGTGAAAACGCGGAGCGAAGGTAACGGGCTCGGGGTACTTCGCCAAATCAAACCCAATATCCTATAATAAGGCCCTGGGAGAACTTCTGAAAGCACTGGCATCCCGGTAGCCGCTAGCTTTATCCGCCAAAAAATTTCGGCTTGAAAATCAGCCTATTTACCCCTCAGGGCAGATTTTTTTCTAAACCGGGTATTGCGCTGAATGTTTGGCTTCCTATCTTTGCATCACCAAAACGGAACAAGGCCGCGTCATCTGGTCCGTTCGTCTAGGGGTTAGGACTGCAGATTTTCATTCTGCCAACAGGGGTTCGATTCCCCTACGGACTACTCGCCTCCCGTTTGGGCTCTCTTCCTGAGAAACCCGCTTATCAATCTGATAAGCGGGTTTTTTCTTTTTCAGTCCAGCAGTGCAGCTTCCCAGCTCCCGCCCTCCCCCCGCGGTTTGCTTCTGAAGGCATATCAGGCCCCGGCGTAGCGCCGGAAAAACGCCGCTCCAGTTGCTTAGCCCCAGCGCATAACCAGCTGAACAGCAACCACTATCAGGTTCATGCGTTACGTCTAGCCTACCCTACCTAACCGTTCGTCAGGATGAAAACATGGGCTAAGTTTACCCTCGCACTTCTTCTCTCCACGGCCGGCCTGAGCGCCTGCAGCAACGATGACGACGAGGAAGACTTCTGGGAATCAATGATTCCGGAAAACGAAGACGAGCCGACTACCGCGCAGATTAAGGGCTTTGTATTTTATCCCGCCCTGCTGCCCGCCTCGGCCGCGAATGTGCAGCAGCTGCGGGTGCCCGCAGGCTTTACCGTTGGTAAGTTTGCGGAAAATGTGGGCAAGCCCCGGATTATGGCCGTCAGCAGCGCTGGCCACGTGTACGTTACGGACCGGGAAGCGGGCAAGGTGCTGCTGCTCCAGGACACGAACGGCGACGGCACCGCCGACCGTCAGGAAACGGTAGCCAACATCCGGCAGGCGCACGGGCTGGCCATCCAGAACGGCCGGCTCTACATTGTGGCCGTTAAGGAGCTCTACGTGGCTACCATCAACATGGACGGCACCCTGATGACGCCCCAGACGCTGCTGCGCGACCTGCCCGACGGAGGCCAGCACCCCAACCGCACCATTGCCTTCGGGCCCGATGGCAAGCTGTACCTATCGGTGGGCAGCACCTGCAATTCCTGCCCCGAGCCCAATAAGGAAAACGCCACCCTGCTGGTGGCCGAGCCCGACGGCTCTAACCGGCAGATTTACGCCAAAGGGCTGCGCAATACCATTGGGTTCGGCTGGCACCCCCAAACCCGGGAGCTGTGGGGCCTGGACCACGGCATCGACTGGCTGGGCGACGACGAGCAGAAGGAGGAGCTTAACAAAATTGTGCGGGGCGCCAACTACGGCTGGCCCTACATCTACGGGGAAGGTAAGTACAACCCCTCCGACCGGCCCCGGGGCGACACCACGTACGCCCAGTACAAAGCCCTGACCACGCTGCCCACCCTTACCTACCAGGCCCACTCGGCGCCCATGGCCATGGTGTTCTACACGGGTCAGCAGTTTCCGGCCGAGTACCAGAACGATGCGTTTGTGGCCCTGCGCGGCTCCTGGAACCGGAGTACGCCCGTGGGCTACAAGGTGGTGCGGGTTCACTTCGAAAACGGCCAGCCGGTGCGCTTCGACGATTTCCTGACTGGCTTCCTGGTAAATAATAACCGCTCCCACTTCGCCCGCCTGGTAGGGGTAGCCGTTGGCCGCGACGGTGCGCTGCTGGTGTCGGATGATACGAACGGCGTGATTTACCGCGTGGCCCGGCAGTAGGCAAACGCCCCGAGCCGCATTGGTCGGAAGAAGAAAGTAGCGGGCAGTAGTCCGCTACTTTTTTTGGCCGGCAGGCCGGGCCGCAACTGGCGGCTGGGCTGCTTCAGGCAAGTGCATGGCTCGCAATTTTTTACCCCGCAACAACAGCCGCCTGCTAAGCCAAAACGGCCCGGCCGGCGCCCAGCCAGCTACTGTTTAGCTAAGCTCAGCGCTACGAGGGCGCCGGGGCAACGCGGCGGAAAAAATAACGACTAGAGGCCGTTTTCTCCCGTAAGGAGGGATAATCATCATTTCGCCACGGCTCATGTCCCGCACGATTATCGTTTCTAACCGCCTGCCTACTAAAGTTCAACGCACCGCAGATAGCCTTACGTTTCAGCCCAGCGAAGGAGGGCTAGCCACCGGACTGGGCTCCATTTACCGGCAGGAAGGCAACGTGTGGGTAGGCTGGCCGGGGCTCTTTGTAGAAGCAGCGGCCGAAGAACAATACATTGTGGAGGAACTAAGCGCCGACAGCATGGCGCCGGTGTTTCTGACCGAATCGGAAATCCGTGACTTTTACGAAGGCTTCAGTAACTCTACCCTCTGGCCTACCTTTCATTACTTCCCGCAGTACGCCACCTACGAGCAGGCCCATTGGGAGGCTTACGTTGCGGTGAACGAGAAATTCTGCCGGGCCGTGCTGGAGCTGGCCGGCCCCGAGGATACCATCTGGGTGCACGATTATCAGCTGCTGCTGCTACCCGAGATGCTGCGCAAAGCCCGCCCCGACTGCACCATCGGCTTTTTTCTGCACATCCCGTTTCCTTCTTACGAGTTGGTGCGGGCGCTGCCGTGGCGCTCAGAGCTGCTGCGCGGCATGCTCGGCGCCGACCTCATCGGGTTCCACACTTTCGGGTACATGCGCCACTTCCTCAGCGCCGTGTCGCAGGTGCTGGGGCTTTCTTCGCAGAACGGGCAGCTTGAAACCGCCAACCGCACCGTGCTGATTGATGCCTTCCCCATGGGCATTGACTACCAGCGGTACGCGCAGGTAGCGGCCTCGGAGCGGGCCCGGCAGCACGAGGCTGAGTACCGCGCCGCCCTGCATAATGCCCGCGTTATCCTCTCCATCGACCGGCTCGACTACTCCAAGGGCATTGCCGAGCGCCTGCGGGCGTTTGAGGTGTTGCTGCAACGCTACCCCGAGTGGCGCGAGCAAGTCAGCCTGATTATGGTGGTGGTACCTTCCCGCGACCAGGTGGCCCAGTACGCTTCTCTTAAGGAAGAAATTGATGAGCTCGTGGGGCGCATCAATTCCCAGTACCGCACCATTACCTGGACGCCCATTCACTACTTCTACCGCTCCTTCCCGCTGGAAGAGCTTTCGGCCTTGTACCGCCTGGCCGAGGTAGCACTGGTAACCCCCATGCGCGACGGCATGAATCTGGTAGCCAAAGAGTTTGTGGCCAGCAAGGTGGAAACCCGGGGCGTGCTGATTCTGAGCGAGCGGGCCGGCGCCGCCCGGGAGCTATCCGACGCCCTGATCATCAACCCCACGGATACGGCCCAGCTGGCGGAGGCCATGCACGACGCGCTGGTGATGCCCGAGGAAGAGCAGGAACATCGTATGGCCTCCATGCGGGCCCTGGTGCAGCAGTATGATGTGTTTGCCTGGACCAAGCTGTTCATAGACCGCCTGGCCTACAGCAAAATCAAGCAGTTGACCTTAGCCACCGAGCAGCTAACCCCGGAAGCTACGGCGCAGCTGACCGCCAATTTTCAGGCGGCGGAGCAGCGCTTGCTCCTGCTCGATTATGATGGGACCCTGATGCCGTTTCATAACCTGCCCCAACGTGCCCAACCCGATCAGGAACTGCTGCTGCTGCTGCAGGCCCTGACGGCCAATCCGCAAAACCACGTGGTTATTATCAGTGGCCGCGACCGGACTACCCTGCAGAACTGGCTCGGGCACCTACCCCTCGACTTTATTGCCGAGCATGGCGTGTGGCTGCGCCCGGTCAGGGAGGACTGGCAGCTGTTTCAGCCCCTGAACAACAACTGGAAGCAGGACATCCGGCCCATCATGGAAATGTACGTGGCGCGCACGGCCGGCTCCTTCATCGAGGACAAAGACTACTCCCTGGTGTGGCACTACCGCCGCGCCGATGTGGAGCTAGGCGACGTGCGGGCCCGGGAATTGCTCAACCACCTTACGTTCATGACCTCTAACACCGAGCTGCAGGTGATGGAAGGCAACAAGGTAATTGAGGTAAAAACGGCCGGCATCAACAAAGGCACCGCCGCCGCCCGGTGGCTGGCGGCCTACAACCCCAGCTTTATCCTGGCCCTCGGCGACGACCGGACCGATGAGGACACGTTCCGGGCCCTGCCCAATGAGGCCTACACTATCAAAGTGGGCTCCGGCGTTCGGTCTCTGGCCCGCTTCAGCGTGGCGTCGCCTACCGAAGTGCGCAACCTGCTGCGAAGCCTGTTGTAACCAGGGACTTCGGGACTTCGGGTGTATGACTTTTTCGAAAACGGGTTATACAAAAAGCCCCGTCATCATTTGATGACGGGGCTTTTTATGTCTGTAAATCCAAGACCCTTCTAGATAAAATTCGGCTTGGCCAGTTTCTGGGCAATGCGGTAGGCGGCGTTTACCAGCCCTACGTGGCTGTAGGCCTGCGGGAAGTTGCCCCACTGCGAGCCGGTTTTGGCATCTACATCTTCGGAAAGCAGCCCCAGGTGGTTGGTGTACGTGGTCAGCTTCTCGAACTCGGTAATGGCCTCTTCTACCCTACCTACGCTCGCCAGGGCCTCCACGTACCAGAAAGAACAGATCAGGAAGGTGGTTTCGGGCGTGCCGAAGTCATCGGCGTGGCGGTAGCGGTAGAACAGGCCCTCGGGCGTTTTCAACTCCTTTTCCAGGGCCGCCAGGTGGGTGCGGGCCCGTTCGGAGCTGGGGTCGAGGTAGCCCATCAGGATGAGCTGCATGGAGCTGGCATCGAGGTGGGGCGAGCCGATGGCATTGGTATAGGCGCCCAGCTCGGGGTTGTAGCACTGCTCGATGTGGTCGGCAGCGGCCTGCATCAGGCGCTCGGCACGGGCTTCCATTTCCTGGTTGCCCAGGGAACGGGCTACTTTGCGCGCGGCGTGGCTGCCGGCCCAGTGAAACAGGTAAGTATAGCAGTGATACTGGGCCAGGTTGCGGAATTCCCAGAGGCCGGCATCGGGCTGGTCCATGGTGGCGTCAATCAGGCCCAGCGTTTCAAACACCAGCTTCTCGGGGTTGGGCCGCTCGGGGTCCAGGAAGCGGCAGTCCACGTACAGGGGCAGCAAAGCCACTAGCACCTGCCCGTACACGTCGTTCTGAATGTGGGTGTAGGCGTCGTTGCCAATGCGCACGGGCTGGTTGCCGAGGTAGCCGGCCAGGGGCAGCTCCTGCTCCACCAGCTCCGACTTTCCGCTGATGCCGTACAGCGGCTGGTATTTGCCTTTGATTTTGGTGGAAATGTTGGCGATGTAGTGGAAGTAGCGCTCCATCTCCTCGAAGTGGCCAATGTTGTTGAAGGCCGTGAGAATGTAGTACGTGTCGCGCATCCAGCAGTAGCGGTAGTCCCAGTTGCGGGTGCTGCCGGGGGCCTCGGGCAGGGAGGTAGTGCTGGCCGCAATAATGGCCCCGGTGTCCTCGTACTGGTGAATTTTGAGCGCCAGCGCCGAGCGAATTACTTGGTCCTGCCGGAAGTTGCTGATGCTGGTGCTTTTCACCCAAATACGCCAGTAGTCGATGGTGGAGCGCAGGAAACGCTCGGCGGTACTTTCCAGAGGCGCTTCCAGCGGGGCGCCGTAGGTCATCACTAGGTACTTGGTTTCGTTAAGCACGAAGTCCTCCTCATCCAGCACGTAAGTAAGCGGGATGTTGGTGGTGAGGCGAATTTCCTCCTCCAGGCCCAGAAACGCAATGTGGTTGGAGCTGCGGCGGCGGCTGAGCTCCAGCTCGCCGTACTGCCCTACCGGCCGGCAGGCCACCCGCACCCGCGGCGAGCCTGCCAGAGGCTCCACCTTCCGGATAAACATCAGGGGCTTGTAGTACCGCTCGTACTGCTGAAAGCGCGGGGCAAAGTCCGTGACGCGGTAGCTGCCGTCGGGGGCCGTAATTTCGGTGCACAGCACGTTGGTGTTGCTGCGGTAGTATTGGCGCGAAGAAAAGCTCAGTGACTCATCGGCGGGCCGGATGCTGTACTCGCCGCCCTTTTTTTCATCGAGCAGGGAGCCGAACACGAAGCTGCTGTCAAAGCGGGGCCAGCACAGCCAGCGCACCGCCGTGTCGGTGCCAATCAGCCCCAGAAAGGCACAGTTGCCGATCAGGCCGAAGTCGTAGGTATGTTTTGTCATCAGGAAAGAGAGGTTGTCAGCCCACCGCCAGCCGGCCGGGTTGCTGCATTTTCAGAAGGTAGTACCCCACTCGCGGCCCTGGGGTTGCCGTAGCTTTTTGGCGGCGGGCTGCGTAAGGCTTGTTTTCCTGAGTACCTCACCCCGCAACTTTTCTGCTCTTGGTTTCCGCTACCCCTGCTTCCTCAGCCAAGCCTACCCCCGGCAAAACCAACCACGTTCCGCTCTACATCACGCTGGCCCTGCTGCTGGCGCTGGCGGTCTGCTGGTTTGCCTGGCCCGATTTTCAGTCCACTATCCGCGAGGGCTGGACGGTGCTCAGGAGCGGCGAGCAGCCCCGCATTGCCGCCTGGATGCAGCAGTTTGGCTACTGGGGCCCCGTGGTGATAGTAGCCGCCATGGTAGCCCAGATGTTCCTGTTCGTAGTCAACGTGGTGCTCCTGATTCTGGTGGCTATCCTGGCTTACGGGCCGTGGTGGGGCTCCTTGCTGGCGCTGGTGGGCATTATTGTGGCGTCATCGGTAGGCTACGGCCTGGGCCGGGCCCTCGGCGAATCGTTCGTGACGCGGGTGCTGGGCCAGAAAAACGAGCAGAAGGTGCTGGATGTGGTGGAGCGCTACGGCATGTGGGCCGTCATTATTGCCCGCCTCTCCCCGGCCCTCTCCGACGATGCCATCAGCTTTGTGGCCGGGCTGGCGCGCATGGGCTACCTGCGGTTTATGCTGGCCACGGTGGCCGGCGTAACCCCACTCATTGCTCTGCTGGCCTACTTGGGTGAGGACAGTGAACGGCTGAAGTCGGGGCTACTGTGGGTGACGGTGGTCAGTTTGCTGCTGTTTGGAGCCTACGTTTGGTGGGACCGAACGCGGAATCAAAAAAAAACTCTCTGACTTTGGCGTAGTTAGCTTCTTTTGAAAGAAATTTTCCTGGCCAGGCATTGCGCGAAAGTCTTCGCCTTGTATCTTTGCACCACCAAAACGGAAAACGCTCCGCTGGTAACATGGTCCGTTCGTCTAGGGGTTAGGACTGCAGATTTTCATTCTGCCAACAGGGGTTCGATTCCCCTACGGACTACAACTCAAAAAACGCCCTGTAAACAAGAGGTTTACAGGGCGTTTTTTTTCAGCCAGCTTGATTGGGCGCCTACTTAGCCTGCCCGGTACGAAAGCAGCTTCTGGCTCCCTGGCCCCGGGCAGGCACTGCAGTATCGGTGAAACTTAGGGTGCTAGGGGCGAAAAACGACGCAACCGCAGCGAGTTGGTCAGTACCGATACGGAGCTCAGGGCCATGGCGCCGGCGGCCAGCATGGGCGAGAGCAGCACTCCAAAGACGGGGTAAAGCAGCCCAGCGGCCACCGGAATGCCCAGCGTGTTATAGATAAAGGCAAAAAACAGGTTCTGCCGGATGGTGCGCATGGTTTGGCGCGAGAGTTCAATGGCCGTTACCACGCCGTGCAGATCAGAGCGCATGAGGGTGATGCCGGCGGCTTCCAGGGCCACATCAGTGCCCTGGCCCATAGCCAGCCCAATGTCGGCCTGGGCCAGGGCCGGGGCGTCGTTGATGCCGTCGCCGACCATAGCTACGGTGCGCCCTTCCTGCTGCAGCTCTTTCACCTTAGCCGCTTTGTCCTGGGGTAGCACCTCAGCGAAGTACCGGCTGATGCCTACCTGCCGGGCTACCTCGGCGGCCGTCTGGGGGTTGTCGCCGGTCATCATGACCACTTCAATTCCTAAGCTCTGCAGGCGCTTAATGGCCGCCGCCGAGGTAGCCCGCACGGTGTCCGCTACCCCGAGCAGCCCGGCGGCTTGTCCGGCTACTGCCACGTAGAGCACGGTTTTGGCCTGGGCCAGCAGGGCGTCGGCCTGCTGCTGCAGGTCCGGCGGCAGGCTGATGCCGGCTTCCGCCAGCAGCCGCCCGTTGCCGATCAGCACTGCCTGCTCCTGCACCGTAGCGGTAGCGCCTTTGCCTGCCACGGCCCGGAAGTCGGTAGCGGGCAGGCCCGCGGCCCCCTGGCTTGCGGCGTAGCGCACCACAGCCTCGGCCAGCGGGTGCTCAGAAAGGCGCTCTACGGCCGCCACCAGGGGTAGCAGCTGATCCGCCGCCCAGCCCGGCGCGGCCACCAGGTCCGTGACGGTAGGCTCGCCGCGGGTGATGGTGCCGGTTTTGTCGAGGAGCACAGTGGTTACCTGGTAGGCTTTCTCCAGGGCTTCGGCGCTGCGGACCAGAACGCCGTACTCGGCTCCTTTGCCCGTGCCCACCATGATGGCCGTGGGCGTAGCCAGCCCCAGGGCGCAGGGGCAGGCAATAATGAGCACGGCCACAAAATTGACCAGGGCCAGGGGCAGGCGGCTTTCTACCGGGGCCAGGCTAAACCAGAGCACGAAGGTGAGCAGGGCAATGCCAATGACCGTGGGCACGAAGACGGCGCTGACTTTATCGGCCAGGCGCTGAATAGGGGCGCGGCTGCCCTGGGCATCTTCTACCAGCTGTACAATTTGCGAGAGCAGGGTATCGGCCCCTACTTTGGTTACCCGGAAGCGGAAGGCCCCGGTTTTGTTGAGGGTAGCCCCGAATACCGGGTCGCCGGCCTTTTTCGCCACCGGCAGGCTTTCACCCGTCAGCATGGCCTCATCCACGGCGGAATGGCCCTCTTCTACTATCCCATCAGTGGCTACTTTCTCGCCGGGGCGCACGGCCACCAGGTCGCCGGGCTGAACCTGCTCCAGGGGTACGTCCACCTCCAGCCCACCGGGGCGCACCACCCGGGCCGTTTTGGCCTGCAGCCCCAGCAGGGCCCTGATGGCGGCCGAGGTTTGGGTTTTGGCCCGCAGCTCCAGCACTTTGCCCAGCAGAATCAGGGCAATGATAGTAGCGGTGGTGTCGTAGTACACCTCGGGCATCAGGCCGCGGCGCAGAAACAAGCCGGGCGCGAGGGTAGCGGCCACGCTATAGAGAAAGGCGGCGCCGGTGCCCACGGCAATCAGCGTATCCATATTGGCGGTGCGGCGGCGCAGGCCGTTCCAGGCCGCCACGTAAAACTCGCGGCAGCTGTACAGCAGCACGGGCAGCGTCAGCAGCAGCAGTAAGTAGTTCAGCCACTGCATAGTGATGTGCTGCAGCAGGGGCGGCCAGAGCATAAGCATACTCAGGGGCATGATGACCAGGGCCAGGCCCGCGGCTACCCCGAACCGGCGCCGGAGCTGCTGATAGGCCTGCGCTTTCTGCTGATCAATTTCCGCCTGCCGGTCGGCGGCGCTGGTGTCGGGAGCCCGCTCACTGACGCCAAAGCCCGCCTTGATTACGGCCTCTTTCAGGGTGGCCGGGGTGGCCTGGGTGGGCAGGTAGTCAACGGTAGCTTTTTCGGTGGCGAAGTTGACCACGGCCCGCTGCACGCCCGGGGTGCGGCTCAGCGACTTTTCGACGAAGGAAGCGCACGAGGCGCAGGTCATGCCCTCAATAGCGAGGGTTTCGGTTCTAGTAGTAGGTTCCATGGCGGTGCGCAGCAAAGCGAAGCGGAAAGGCGGCCTGCTCGGGGCGTGGCGGCCTTTTTTATCTGCTGCAAAGGAACAGCCGAAATGCGCCGGAGTTCGTACGGAATTTTTCCGGATTCTTGCATGATTTTCACGACCCTTACTAGGCCTCCCCACCCTACCCCCTGCTCTCATGAAAACTTCAGCTTTTGGCCTTACCGCTTTCTTGTCAGTGGGCCTGCTGCTCAGCAGCTGCAACAACGCCACCCACACCCCCGACCCGGCGGCCACTGCTACCCAGCCAGGCGCCCCGGCCGCCGACGGTATGGCCGGCATGGACCACGCGGCCATGGGGCATTCTGCCGCTACTGGCCCGGCCGGCACCTCGCCCCAGCTAACGGCCATGACTGAGATGATGCAGCGGATGCACGCCACCAAGCCCCGCGGCAACACCGACTACGATTTCGCCCGTCATATGCTGGAGCACCACCGGGGTGCCGTGGTGATGGCCGACCTTGAACTGCGCGACGGCCAGGACCCCACGATGCGCCGGATGGCGGAGAAGATTAAGGCTGATCAGCAAAAGGAAATCGGGGAACTGGAAGCCAGTATTGCCCGCCTGGCAAATGCTCCCGTTAACTACCAGCCCACTGCCCCCTTCGCCCGCAAAATGAACGCCTCCATGAAGGGGATGATGCAGAATATGGCGCAGGCGGGCACTAACCCCGATCTGAATTTCAATCAGCTCATGACCTTACACCACCAGAGCGCTGTGGACATGGCCCGCGCTGAGCTTGACCACGGCCAGGACAGCCGGCTCAGGGAAATGGCCCGGCAGATGATGGAGGCCCAACAGCAGGAGATTAAAGAGCTCAAGGCCTGGCACGCCCAAAACGCCGGTAAGCTGTAGCACCTGTTGCCCCCAGGCAGTTCCGCCCCTGCTACCGGGGTAGCCGGCGGGCCGCCCCGCGCCGCCGTACGTGGCAGCGTGGGGCGCTTCTGTTTTCACGAGGAAGGAAATTGCGCTTGCGAGCTGCTGAAAAAAAGGACTGCCAGAGTGCAACCGGCCTACGGCGCGTCCTACCTTTGCGCAGCTTTCGGTGGGTCGGGAGCTGCTTTTTCTTTTTTGATTGCCGTGTTGAACTTCTCCGGGTTCCGCAGGCTGCCGGGCGCGTGGGGCCTGGCCGCCTTGCTGCTGCTGCTCTGTGGCCTGCCTGCTCAGGCCCAACAACTTTCCCTGGTGCGCGACCTGAGCCTGCGCACCGATACCACCCGCTACAGTCTGAGCCGCCACACGGTGGCCGTGCAGGGTGAGCCCCACTTGTACTTTTTCTACCGCCAGGACGACGAGGCCGCCGAGCTGCTGGTGTACCCCGAGGCAGTGGCGCGCGCCGGCGCCCTGCGCCTGCAGCGCTCCGCCGATTTCACCCTGGTGGACTCGCTCACGGCTGTGGACGGGGGCCAGTACTACCGGGCCAAGCTGCGGTTCAAGGACCTGGGCGGCAACAAGTTTCTGAGCCTGACCTTCCGGCAGCCCGCCGACTCAGTGGGGCGCCCGCCCCTTACCCAAACCGTGAAGCTGCTGCCCGTTACGCGCACGGTGCTGGAGTTCCGGCCTGCGGATACGGAGCTGTTTGTGGGCGAAGAGAAGGTGTTTGACCTGAGCAGCAACAACCCCAAAAACATCCGCGTCACGACGGAATGGACCCGCGGGCAGGACATTGACTACCGCATTGAGCAGGAGAAAGGCGTGCTGCGCCTGCACGTGCTGCCCAACGCTCTGGGTACGCGCCAGCTGACGCTGCGCCCCCAGACCGAGCGTCCTTTCCTGACCGACAATAACCGCCGCGTCACGTACTCCTTACCCCCCATCCGGCAGGAATTCACGGTAAAGGCCTCGCGGCTGCGTTTCCTGAGCGTTGATAAAAAGGAAATTACCCTGGATGAGGCCTCGCGCCGCCGGGGCGTGGAGTTGATTCTGGACAACGGCCGCACCTTTGAGCTGAAGCGCACCTACCGCATTGAGGATCAGGAGGAAGCCGGCGGCGCCCTGATTGCTGAGCTGTTTACGCGCCAGTATCTTACCAACGACCGGGTGCTGTGCTGGCTGCGCGTGTACAACACCCACCGCCAGACGGAAAGCTACCTCTACATCAAGGAAAACGACCAGGCTAAGTACGTCACCAATTTTAATATTTCGCCTAAAACGGCTATTACGGCCGTGAGCGTGCGCCACCGCGGCGGCGACTGGAGCACCAACCCCACCGTAAATCCCGGCGAAACCGTGGACGTGCGCCTGGAGGGCGAGTCGCTGACCCGGGCCCGGTTTCACTTCGAGGACGTGCAGATTATTCCCTCCGACTCCAGCATCCGCTCCGATGCGGCGGTGGTGTACCGGGTGCAGGTGCCGGTTACCATTGATAAAAAGCGCATTACCATTTTCAACGCGGGCCAGCCCACGGGCTTTGGGCTCTCGGTGCGGGAGTTTCAGCGCCCGCACCCGCTCGATTTCGTGGGCGTGACGTTTGGCGAGTCGCCCCGGCCGCTGACGCGCCTGAACGGGCCGGTGCTCTACAACCGCACCATCAGCGACGTAGTGTTCAGCTTCAATACCGGCGCCATCGACTCGGAGCAGCAGCTCTACGGCAAGCAGTACCTGACCTTTGACATCCGAACCCAGAATGCCAAAGGCGAGCTGATTGAAATGCGTACCGTGGACAACGTGGTGGTGTGCCCCGATGGCAGCTCGGTGCGGGCGGCTTTCTATCAGGACAAGCAGTGCCAGGTGGGTAACATCAGCCTCAATAGCCTGCTCAGCTACCGCAAAACCTACGCCCTCGACGACTGGAGCACCATTATCATCACGGTGAAGCACACCCAAAGCCAGTACCAGGAGCCGGGCTTCTCGCAGAAGCTGGAGCTGGTGCTGCAGCGTCGCATCAAGTTTGATATTGACGTGAGCTTTCCGGGCGGTCTGCTGACCAAGTACTCGGGCGAGTCGAGCTATACCTCGTTTGGTGGTATTTCCCTGGCCATGCTGGGCCAGCTGAGCTTCTACCATCCCGAAAAAATCAACCGCCTGCGGCCCTACAAAGTGGGAGCCGGCTTCGTGGCCCTCAACGCCTTCAACCTGACCAGCACCAGCAACAAAGACGCTAACCGCGACCTGGGTGTGGTTATTTTGGGTTCTATCTATCCCACCCGCAGCGACGCCAAGCTCACGTTCCCGCTCTACCTGGGCGGCGGCTACCTGCTGGGCAAGGGCAAGCCCTTCATCCTACTCGGCCCCGGCATCGGCCTCAGGCTGTAAGGGGTGAGGAGGTGACAGGTGACAGGTGACAGGTGACAGGTGACAGGTGACAGGTGACAGGTGACAGGTGACAGGTGACAGGTGACAGGTGACAGGTGACAGGTGAATAGTGACAGGTGATGGGGTGAGGAGGTAAGGAGGTGAGGAAGGGAAGGTTCTGGCCGCAGGCCAAGCGTCTGCCGTCCATTCGCCTGTCACCTGTCACCTGTCACTTGTCACTTGTCACCATTTACCTCCTCACCTCCTCACCCCATCACCTCCTCACCACTTCTACGCAAGGGAGCTACATGTCTGCTTCCGTTACTGCCCCACCTGCGCCGTCCAGCTCGCCGTTTACGCCCCTGAAAATTCCGTTTTTCCGGATGCTGTGGATTGCGTCTTTCGTGTCGAACATCGGGACGTGGATGCAGAACGTGGGGGCCGTGGGGCTAATGACGGAGCTGACGCCCTCGCCCGTGCTGGTGGCCCTGCTCCAGACGGCTTCGGCGCTGCCCGTGTTTTTGCTGAGCCTGCCCGCCGGCGCCCTCGCCGACCTGGTGGACCGCCGCAAAATGCTGCTGGCCACCCAAACCTGGATGGCCGTGGTAGCCCTGCTGCTGGCCGCCGTCACGCTGCTGGGCCTCAACAACCCCTGGCTGCTGCTGACGCTCACGTTTCTGCTGGGCCTGGGCGGGGCCCTGAACAACCCCGTGTGGCAAACCGTGACGCCCGAGCTGGTGCCCCGCCAGGAGCTACCCCAGGCCATTGCCCTGAACAGTGTGAGCTTCAACCTGGCCCGCGCGTTTGGGCCGGCCCTGGGCGGGTTGGTTATCGGCTACTTTTCGGCCGGCGCGGCGTTTCTGCTGAATGGGCTGTCGTTTCTGGCCACGATTTACATGGTGTACCGCTGGCAGCGCGAGCCACAGGCCACCTCCACCCTGGCTACGGAACGGGTGGTAGCGGCCATCCGGGGCGGGATTCGGTACGCCCGGTTTGCGCCAGCGGTGCAGCACATTCTGATTCGGGGCGTCAGCTTCACCTTCGGGGCCAGCGCCTTGTTTGCCCTGATGCCGGCCGTGGTAGCGCGCCGCCTCCACGAGCCGACTTCATTCTACTCGCTGCTACTTTCCTGCATGGGGCTGGGGGCCGTTCTGGCGGCGTTCATCCTACCCCGCCTCAACCGCCGCCTCAGCATTGACTGGCGCGTAACGCTGGCTACCGGGGCCTTTGCCGTGAGTTTGCTGGGGCTGGGCTACGCCGATAATCACTGGCTGCTGTATAGCCTCCTGACCTTGGTGGGCATGGCCTGGATGCTGGTCCTGAACTCGTTTAGCGTGGGCGTACAGACGGTGGTACCGCGCTGGGTGCAGGCCCGCACCATCAGCCTGTACCTGCTTACTATTCAGGGCGGCATGGCGTTGGGCAGTGTGGTGTGGGGCACGGTAGCGGAGCGCGCGGGCCTACCCCTGGCCCTGGCCGGAGCCGCCGCCTGGCTGGCCCTGACGATGCTGCTGGTCCTGCGCTTCTCCCTGCGCACTTCCCCCGAAAGCCTCGACCACACCCCCGCCCGGCCCCGCCCCGAGCCGGTGCTGGCCGAGGACCCGGACCCCGCGGCCGGCCCGGTCATCATCACCACCACCTACCGCGTGGCCCCCGCCGACCGCCCCACTTTCACTTACCTCATGGAGCAGCTGGCCCGCATCCGGCGCCGCGAGGGCGCCATTGGCTGGGGCCTCTACGCCGACCTGGCCGATCCTGCGCGCATGGTGGAGTACTTCATGACGGAATCGTGGGCGGAGCACGCCCAGCAGCATGAGCGGGGCGTAAGCCGCGACGAGGCAGAGCTGAAAAATCGGATCCGGGCGCTGCACCAGGGGCCGGAGCCGCCCGCCGTGACCCACCTGCTGGCCCAGCACTACAACGCCACCGCCGCCCCGCCCGTGATGGTGCCCGGCAGCACCCGCCTGGTAGCCAGTACCGCCGGCGAGGCTACGGCGTAGGGGCTTTCAGGGTGTGGGGGGTAAGAGGGCAAGAGGGCAAGAGGGTGTGAGGGTGTGAGGGCAAGAGGGCAGCAGAGGTAGTTGGGGAGGAATACAGGGCGGTTTGCTTGCGAAGAATTGGCTTAGGGCTGGATAAGACTTTAGCACATTGCCAGACGTAATACTCACCTGACCAGCACCTTAGGGATGCCGAACTTGCCCTGGCCCACCTCCTACCCTCGCGCCCTCCTACCTTCCTACCCGAAACAACCCCTCCTACCCCCATGCCCTAACTAAACCTTCCGGGTAGGTTTGTGCTTCTTACCCGTCTCCCCTCTGTTCCACTCTCCATGAAACTTCTCTACAGCTACCTGCGCAACTACTGGGGCCTGCTGGCCCTGGCGTTGCTGCTGGCGGCCATCAACCAGATTTTCTCCCTGCTCGACCCCTACATTCTGCGGCAGATAATTGACCGGTACGTAACGCCCGCCCTGCAAGATTCCCGGCAGCCTACCTTCTGGGTTTTTCTGACCGGAGGCGCGGGCCTGCTGATTCTCAAGGCCCTGGGCGTGGCCATGGTGTCGCGCATTGCCAAGAATTTTCAGGACTACTACACCAACGTCATCACCCAGCGCCTGGGGGCCCAGCTGTACTCCGATGGGCTGCGGCATTCCCTGGAGCTGCCCTACCAGGTGTTTGAGGATCAGCGCTCCGGCGAAACCCTGGGCAAGCTCCAGAAAGTACGCACCGACGTGGAAAAGCTTATTCAGAGCTTCGTGAACGTGCTGTTTATTTCCCTGGTCGCCATTCTGTTCGTGACGTGGTACGCCGTGAGCGTGTACTGGCCCATTGCGGTGGTGTACTTCCTCACCATTCCGCTGCTGGGTACCCTGAGCCTGTTTCTGAGCAAGCGCATCAAGGAAATTCAGAAAACTATTGTGGCCGAAACCACGGCCCTGGCCGGCTCTACCACCGAGAGCCTGCGCAACATTGAGCTGGTGAAAAGCCTGGGGCTGGCCCAGCAGGAAACCCAGCGCCTGAACGCTACCACCGAAAAAATCCTGAAGCTGGAGCTGAAGAAAGTGCGCTACCTGCGCTCCTTGTCCTTTGTGCAGGGCACCTTTGTGAACCTGATGCGCAACGTGATTCTGCTGATGCTGGTGTTTCTGGTGGTGCAGCAGCTGATTTCGCCGGGCGAGTTTTTCTCCTTCTTCATCTACTCCTTCGCCATCTTCGGGCCCCTGCAGGAAATGGGCACCATCATCAATGTGTACCGCGAAACGGAGGCTTCCCTGGCCAATTACCAGCTTATTCTGGCCACGCCCAAGGAAGTGAAGCCTACCCACCCGAAGCTGATCAGCAAGATTGAAACCCTGGCTTTCCAGCAGGTACACTTCCAGCACCTGACGGCCAGCACACCGGCTCTGGCTGGCATCAGCTTCCAGACCAAGCTCGGCGAAACCATTGCCTTCGTGGGGCCCTCGGGCTCGGGTAAAACTACCCTGGTGAAACTGCTGGTGGGCCTCTACCCGCCTGCTCAGGGCCAGATTCTTTATAACGGCATTCCCGGCCCCGAGCTGGACCTGGACCTGCTGCGCGAGCAAATCGGCTTCGTCACGCAGGACACTCAGCTGTTTGCCGGCACTATCCGGGAGAACCTGCGTTTTGTGGCGCCCCAGGCCACCGACGAACAGTGTCTGCGCGCCCTGCACCAGGCCGCTGCCGAGTCGTTGCTGGCCCGGGCTCCGCTGGGCCTCGATACGGTTATTGGCGAAGGGGGCGTGAAGGTTTCGGGGGGCGAAAAGCAGCGCCTGAGCATCGCCCGCGCCCTGCTACGCCGCCCTACCCTGCTGGTTTTCGACGAAGCCACCTCGGCGCTGGACTCGCTGACGGAGGAGGAAATCGGCCAGACGGTGCGGGAATTGTCGGGCTCGCGCCAGCACATTACCATCCTGATTGCCCACCGCCTCAGCACCATCCTGCACGCCGACCGCATATTTGTGCTGGAGCGCGGCCACGTAGCCGAGGCCGGCCGCCACGAAGAGTTGCTGGCCCAGCGCGGCCTCTACTACGCCATGTGGCGCCAGCAGATTGGGGAGCGGCCCCAGGCGGCTGTTGCCCCCGGCCGGCAGCCAGCCGCCGTGTAAGTACGTCGGCCTACCCCTTCTCAACCAAAAGAAGCCGCCCGGACCTATTTCCCGGCGGCTTCTTTCGTTATTGCTCCCAGCAACTTACTGCTTCAGCAGGCGGGTACGCTGCACCTGGCTGCCGCTCCGCCACTCCAGCAGATACACCCCCGGCTGCAGCGCGGGCGGCGTAAGCGTCAGGGAGGTTTGGGCGGCTGGTACGGGCAGCGCGTACACGCTCCGGCCCGCGAGGTCGAGCAGGCGCAGGGTAGCGGCCGGCGCGGCGGGCAGGCGCACCCGCAGCTCCGTCGTGAACGGGTTGGGGTAGGCGGCCAGCTGGGTGTCGGCCACCGCGGGCGTCACGGTCAGGACTTCGGAGTAGTGCGAGGTACCGTCCAGGTCCTGCTGGCGCAGGCGGTAGTAGCGCAACGCGCTCAGGGGCCGGGCATCGAGGTAAGCATAGTCGCGGGGGCTGGCGCTGGTGCCGGCGGCGGGCAGGCGGGCCACCTCTGTCCAGGCCGAGGCAGTAGGGTCGTCGGCCGCTTCGAGGGCAAAAAAGCGGCTGTTCAGCTCCATGGCCGTGCGCCACTGCAGCTGCACGCCTTCGGGTCTCACCTCGGCCCCAAAGCTCACCAGGGTTACGGGCAGCGGCACCGGCGCCAGGCGGGCGTAGGCCCCGAGGCTGCACGTAGTGGCCGTCAGGCTGAAATTCGTTTCTGCGTTGCCGCCGGCTACCTCGTTGAGGGTGCTTAGCGCCCGGTTCCTGGATCCGGGAGCAATGGCGTAGTGCATAACGGCCCCCGGCTTGATGATATGACCCAGCTGCAGGCCATGGCCCTGCTCGTGCAGAGCTACGCTTTCAAAATCGAACTGCCCATTGGTGGGGGCAGCGGACGTAAACTGCCAGAATTGCTCCCCGTCGAAAATATAATCGGTGCCGGTGAGTACCCAGCTGATGGGGCCTCCGTTGCTGCAGCCGGTGTAGTAAGAGTAGGTAACGCCCAGCACCCCGGCGTCCAGCTCCCGGGCATCATCAAAGCTTACCAGGTTGATGTTGTCGCGCTGGTCCTCGGCATTGGTTGTGGTGGTAGTGGCGGCTATTTTGCGGTTGGCCCCTACCCCATTGCGCCAGGTCAGCAGGGCCCGCTCGAAGGCTTCCTTAGCGGCCGTGTTAGCCGCAAACCGCTCGTTATACTGTAGGGTGTAACCGCCCTGCTTGTCGGCCCCGGCCAGCGCGACGGGGTAGGCCAGCAGCGGGGAGCTGTCGTTGGGCTGATAATCCAGGTTGATCAGGGCGTACGTAACGGTGAGGTTGTCCAGGCTCAGGGCGCTTTCCGAGGTTCCGTTGGTGACCAGCACGGCTCCTGAGCCCGCCGTTCCGCCGTCGCCTTCGGCCACCGAGGGCACGCGCACCTTAATTTCGGTATCCGACCAGCTCACGTACTCCGAAGGCAGGGGCGAGACAAAAGACTGTCCTCCGTTGTCGGCATTGCGGAAGCCTACCATCCCTTTGCCCTGCGTGGCCCCGAACCCCGAGCCTTTGATGGTAAGCACTGCCCCCGTACCGGCCGTAAGTACGGCCGGGCTCAGGCTGCTGATAAACGGCGCGGCAGTAGGCCGGGCCGCCCGGCTCAGCCGCGCCTGCAGCAGGGAGTTGGGGCGCACGGCCCGAAAAGCCTGCCCCGCCGGCGCTTCCAGGGCCGGGTACAACTCCTGTTCAATGGAGGCGTACCGCGCAAAAGGCTCGGAGGCGGTTGCCGTGGTTAAATCGTAGCTGATGATGCCCTGAGGGCCGGCGTAGAGGCGGTAGCGGCCCGCCTGCCGGGCATCGGGCACCAGCAGAAACACGCCCTGCTGCCCCACGGCCAGCTGGGCCGAGTTCGTGGCCTGCTCCCGCCGTAGCCCTACCGTGCCGCCCGCCGTGGCTACGGTCAGGTTGCCGACCGGCAGCGCCCCCCGAAATACTTTATAGACCTCCAGCTCGTTAAGGGTGACGATGTGGGCGCCTTCGTCCTGGCTGCGGGCGGCGGTTACCCGGGCTTCTACTACCAGAGCGGCCGCCGCTACGCGCTGGCTCAGGGGGAGTGGCTCCAGCAGGCAGGTTTCCTGGGCTCGTACCAGGCCGGCCGCCGGCCCCAGCACAAGTAGTAGGCTTACCCCGGCCCGTATGAACCAATGCCGGGTTAATTGTGTTTTTTTCATGTAGCTCAATAAGTATTCCGCATCTTCTCCCCCCTAACCTGCTCGCGTAGCAGCTTCAACTCAGGCGCTCAAGATATTGTTCCTTGCCGCCATCTTTGCCTGCCTTGCTTCTGACGCCTGTATGTCGGCTGCGGATTTTCGGCAAGGTTATTGTCAACTCGATACATCCATCTAACAGGATTTTTTCATGAACCACCCTCGCTTCTTCCGCCGCTTCGCAGGCTTGGTGCTTGCCGGGTGGCTCCTACTTACCGGCTCGTTAGCGGCGCAAACCTCCACCGGCCAGCGCGACGTGCTACGCGAAATAACGGATGTAGTGGGGCTTAAGCCGCGCTTTGAGCTGCGTGCTACCACCGAAGTACAAAATGCCGCTGCCGTGGTGTACGGCGGCAAGCGCTACCTCTTGTATAACCCGCAGTTTGTGGCGGCGGTAAACCGCGCCGGCCGCACCGACTGGGCGGGCATCAGCATTCTGGCCCACGAAATGGGCCACCACCTCAACGGCCACACCCTGCGCGCCGGGGGCTCGAACCCCGCCGATGAGCTGGAAGCCGACGAGTTTTCGGGCTTTGTGCTGCGGAAGATGGGGGCCAGCCTGGCCCAGGCCCAGGCCGGTATGGCCGTTGTGTCTGATGATGAGGCCTCCCCGACCCACCCCGGCCGCCGCACCCGCCTCACGGCCATTGGCGAAGGCTGGCAGCGGGCTAATCAGCAAATTGTAGCCAGCACCCGCACGGCAGCCCCTTCGGCTACCCCCGCCGTGCTGGCCGACCGCGCCACGGCTCCCGTGCGCACGGTGGCTACCACCGCCAGCCCCGTGAGCGTGCTGGGCAAAATTACCTTCCGCGACAACCCCGCTGAGCCCTACTACATCACCAACCGCCTGAGCGTGGTGCACGTGGATCGGCAGGACCGGACCGCCCAGGTAGTAGGCCGCCTGACCCGCTCGGAAAGCACCAATTACCCCTACGTGCTGGTTGACGGCCAGCAGCGACGCCTCTACATCAGCCGCACCGGCGGCATCTACGACACCAGCGGCCGGCAGGTAGCCCTGCTCTCCGATCCGTCGTAGTGCATCTGCTGTAAGCACTGTCCCGAAAGGCCAGCTTCCGCACGGAGGCTGGCCTTTTTCATGTTCAGGTTGTCAGGGCTTGTTTACTAGCGTACTATAGCTTGCTAGGGTAGTACTCTCTAATCTGCCATACCTTTAGCCCTGTACTTGTTCCCTTGCCATGCCCTCCTACCCCTTTCTGCTGCTGGATGCCTTTACCGAAACCGCTCTGGGCGGCAACCCCTGCGCCGTAGTGCTGGACGCCGACGACCTCACCGACGAGCAGATGCAGCGCCTGGGCCAGGAGTTTAACCAGTCGGAAACGGCCTTTGTGCGGCGCTCGGAAGTGGCCGAGTTTGGGGTGCGGTACTTCACGCCTAGCGAGGAGATTCCGCTGGCCGGCCACCCCACCATTGCCACCATCACGGCGCTGTTGCACACGGGCCGCCTGCTGCGCCCCACAACGGAGCCGCTGGCCCTGCAGCTCGAGCTGATTCACGGCCCCATTGCTATTGCGGTGCTGCCACCCGCTACCCCCACGGCGCCGGCCCAGGTGCTCATGACCCAGCGCCGCCCGGTGTTTGGGCAGATACACGATGCGGCCCAGGTGCTGCCCCTGTTCGGCCTTACCCCCGATGACCTGGTGCCGGGTTCCGTGGTGCAGACGGTGAGCACGGGCACGCCCCAGCTCATGGTGCTGGTGCGCGACGCGGCTACCCTGCGCCGGGCCTACCTGCCCAACCCGGCCGCGCTGGAGGAATACCGGCGGCGCACCGATTTTTTCAGCTCCCACTTGTTTTGCCTGGAAGGCGCTACCTCCGCCGGCGCCACCTTTGCCCGCCACCTGTGCACCCCGCCCGATGTGCTGGAAGACCCCGTAACCGGCTCGGCCACTGGCGGCATGGCCGCCTACCTCTGGCACTACGGCTACCTCAGCCGCCCTGATTTCGTGGCCGAGCAGGGTCACTGGCTGGGCCGGCCGGGCACGGTGCAGGTGAGTGTGCACGGCCCCCGCGAGGCCATTGAGGCGGTGCAGATAGGCGGCACCGGCGTAGTGGTGCTGGAAGGCCTGCTCCGGCTCTAGCAGGCACACGGGCAAGCCGCCGGGGCACTTTTTCGCGGCGACGCGGCCGGGCGGGCACAGAGGTTGAGCGGGCCGGGAACGTAGCCTGGTGCCGCGCTTGTTACTAAGGGCTGCCCTGCTCCCTCCGTGCAGGTGCGTCCTGCTAACCTACCCATTTCTCTACATGCCCGAACTACCGGAAGTTGAAACCTACCGCCGCTTTCTGGAGGAGGTGATGCTGCACCAATCCATTGCGGCCCTCGAAGTAAAAGACGCCCACGTACTAGCCACCGACGAAGACACCCTGCGCCGGGCCCTGGTGGGCCACACGGTAACCGGTACCAGCCGGCTGGGCAAAAACTGCTTTCTGCTCCTGAGCAGCGGGCAGGTGCTGGTGCTGCACTTCGGCATGACCGGCGACGTAGGCGCCTACCGCGACGAGCCCGACGCGCCTCGGTTCACCCGCGTGGCTTTCCACCTGGGGTCGGGGCTGCGCGTGGCCTTTGTTGATCCGCGCAAGTTTGGCCGCATCCGGCTGGCCGAAGGAGTAGCCCAATACCAACAGGCGAAAAAGCTGGGCCCCGATGCGCTGGATGTTACCGCCGGACAGCTGCAGCACAAGCTCGCCAAACGTAAAACTTTCCTAAAACCGCTGCTGCTCGACCAGAGCATCACGGCGGGCCTCGGTAATTGGATTGTGGACGAGGTGCTGTTCCAGGCCCGGATCCACCCGGAGCGCCTGGCCCATACCCTGACTACCGCTGAGTTCAACGACCTGCACGACGCTATTCAGTTGGTCTTGCGCACGGCCATCGGCCACGAGGCCACCTACCGGGATTTCCCGGCCAGCTTCCTGATTCATGCTCGGGAATGGGACGATTCCGCGACGCCCGGCACGGATCAGCACCAGTTCTGTCCGCGGCATGCTACTACCAAAATTGAAAAAACGTACGTCGGGGGCCGGGCTACCTACACCTGCCCCCGCTGCCAGCCCGCCGGGTAAATACTTAAAAAACCATATTCTCTATTTGGTACAGCCGACTGGGATACAGTCGGCTGATTTTATTTTTCGGGGATATACAGGGCTATATAGCAAGAAAATACGCTTGATATTGCACCTCATGGGTACCGCGTAGCACGAATCAGGTAATTTTTCTAACCGCCTGAACCAGTATTAATTACAATCCATTACCTTTGTGATATCGGTAGCCCACGGGCAACCAGGTAGTAGAGAAGTTGGACGTAAAAAGTGAGGCTTATGCCGCAGATGTACTACGCCTCGAAGCGTGTTGTTGTACAATCACCAAAACCCGTTTTCATGAAGAAACTGCCCGTATTCCTGAGCCTGCTGGCTAGTACCCTCGTATTTGCCTCTTGCGAAAAAGAGATTGAGGAGATTAAAGATCCCGCCCAGGAAGTGGCAGCTGCCGCTACAACCGTCCAATCGAAACCGGAGCTGCTGGCTGCCGGCCCCTGGCGCCTGACCGGCCTGACGCTGGTTACTGCTACCCCGGGTGCCGCCGCTACCCCCGCCGTGGACCTGTTTTCGCGCATCAAGGACGCTCAACGCGACAATCTGCATTTGTTTAACACCGGCGGCAGCTACACCCTCGATGAGGCCGCTATTAAAGCACACCCCGAAGCTCCCCAGCAGCTCACCGGCTCCTGGACGCTGGCCGGCGACTCCCTGACGGTTACCCAGCCCGACGTGACCCGCCACTACGCCGTAGAAGAGCTGACCCCCACGACCCTGCGCCTCAAGCTAACCCAGACCGGCGAGCAAGGCACTACCACCTATACCTCGGTATTCGCGCGCTAAGCGCCTTTCTCCCTGTTCAAGTGCAAAAAGCCCGGCTGTGGTAGCCGGGCTTTTTGTTTTCCGTCAAGCAGTTTCCGAGACTCTGAGCACAGGCCCAAACGCACCCTACCTGGGGCGTCAGTGGCTGACGCGCAGGTTACTGAGGATGAGGGCGCAGGTGCCCAGCCCCAGCAGCGCCACCACCAGCCCCGACACCAGCATGACCTTGCCCAGCTTGCGGTGCGCAGTAAACAGGAGCGCCACCCCAATTACCAGGTTCAGTACTGGCAGGGCCAGCATTCCGATGAAGCCGCCCACGCTGCCGAGCACCAGCAGCGCAGCGAAATTAGCTGCCACTACCCGGCCCAGCAGGGCCCCTGTGGACAGCTCGGGCGGTTTGGAAGGTTCAGGCGTTTCCATGGGGTAGGAAAGTTAGAGGACCGGAATGTCCCGCAACTGCTGCAGGCGCGCCAGCTTTTCCTCGTCGCGGTACAGCAGGTTCATGGTTTCAAAAGGGATAATCTTCAAATCCTTGCTCACGATGTGCACGCAGGACTTTTTGATGGCGCGCACATCAAAGTTCCAGGCATCCATGAACTGCAGAATAATTACCCGGAACAGGTTTTCGTAGCGAAGGTTGGGAGCCTGAATGGAGGGTAGGCAGCAGAGCAGTTGGTTGAGCTCGGGGGTGATGGTATCCACGGTGTTGGCCGTGCTGAACAGGCGCAGCAGGTGCTGGCGCAGGCGCGGGTCGTGCTCGTACACGATGGTGTTGCCGCTGCTCTGGAGCAGCTCGGCGGGCTGCACGTAGCGCGTCAGCGGAAACACCTCGCCGCCCAGCTTCAGGGCGTAGCCCATCACCAGGGCATCGGGGTTGCAGGGCACCGGCAATAGGTCCTCGGCCGTGAAGACGGGGCTTTGCTCGATGATGCGCTGGCGGGTTTCGGTGAGGGTGAGGCGGTCGGTGGCGGGGTCGAAGTTCTGGAGGCGGCCGGCGGCCTGGGTGGGCTGGAACGTGACGCCGCGCACGCAGCGCTGCTGCAGGGCAAAGTCGATGATCTGGCCCATTTCATCATCGTTCAGCCCCTTCTGTAGGGTCACGACCAGGGTAGTGCTGAGGTTGTACTTGTTGAGGTGTTCCAGGGCCTGCAGGCGCACCTCGCGCAGGTCGCGGCCACGCAGACTTTCCAGGGCTTCCTTCTTAAAGGAATCAAACTGCAGATACACCTCAAACGCGCCCTCGTAGGTAGCCAGCCGGGCCACGAAGGCCTCATCTTTGGCCAGGCGCACGCCGTTGGTGTTCACCATCAGGTGCTTGATGGGCTTGCGCTTGCACATATCCAAAATCTCCCAGAACTGCGGGTGCAGGGTGGGCTCCCCGCCGGATATCTGCACCACGTCGGGCTCGCCTTCGTTTTCCACCAGCACGTCCACCATGGCTTCTACCTCCGCCAGGGTGCGGTGCCGGCCGTGCAGGGGGCTGCTCTCGGCGTAGCAGGTAGGACAGGTGAGGTTGCAGCGGTCCGTTATTTCGATAACGGTGAGGCAGCTGTGCTGCTCGTGGTCGGCGCACAAGCCGCAGTCGTAAGGGCAGCCGTAGTGGGTAGCGGTGTTGAAGCGGCGCGGCGTTTCGCTGGGCTTCACGTAGTTGCGGATGCTCTTGTAGTACTCAATATCGGTAGCAATGAGCACCTTTTGGCGGCCGTGGCTGGGGCAGCGCTTGAGCATGTACACGCCGCCGTCTTCAAACACGATTTTGGCTTCCACCCGCCGCAGGCAGTGCGGGCACAGGCTTAGCGTGAAGTCGTAATAGGTGTAGGGCCGTTCGGGCATGGTAGGGACGATTGGAAAACCTAGAACAGAGGGAGCTGTGTCTGATCAATTGTCAAGTCTTTTAAATTTTTCTTTACACGACCCATAGACGACCGAGAAGAATTACATTCCTTACGAACCACACGTAATGTAGCTTTAGCCTGGTGATACAAAGAAAATTTTTGTAATAAATCCTGATCTTTAAACATTATTAGATTATTTTTATCAGTTTGATATTCCAAATTTTCTAAAAAAATATTATTAATTTCTTTAAATCTGTCTATGATCATAGAAAGAGTATTTGGCTGCCTATGATCCACAACCAATTCTTCCCATCTTGATAAGACATTTGTTTCTTGGCACTTTACCCTTCCTTGAACAGAATTATTTTTAAAATATTCCAATTTTACCTTGCGTAGATCTTTTTGAATACAGTTTCTACAGGCAATATTAAACAATGATTCGTGTGTGTATTCCTTTCTATTGATTATCATTATATATGATATATAACAGCTTGTATTATCACTATATACTACCTCGAAGCATTTAGTATTAAATTGAGCTTTAGACACGATTATATCTTCTACTACTAATTTCTCTGACTCATCTTCACATTTATTATTTATTGCTTTATCTATCTTTTCTGAATTATCTAATTTCTCTGTATTAATCTGGTAGTCATAGTCAAGCAAGGCTATCAGGCTATCAAAATCATTATCATTTAATGATTGGCCGAATTTGTAGCTATTGAGTATATTCTTGTAATAAAGCAATGCTTCTTTCTTGGACAAGAAGCTTCTTTTACCTATCGTAATGGATTTTCTCATAATATATTGGTTTTCAAAAAGCTTTATAGAATTAGAATAGAGTGTATTTATTTCAAGATAGAGCTTTCCTTTGGTCGGCGGCAAACAACCACCCGTAATACCCCAGTCCCGCCAAGCAGGCCCACTGAATGGCGGTGAGGCCCCAGCCGGACGGGGCGGGCGTGGGCTTCAGAAACTCCGCCAGCAGCCGGAACAGCAGGTAGCCGGCCAGGAAAAACCGGAAGCGCCAGCCGTTCGGGAGCGGACCGCGGCGCTCCGAGAGCCATAAGCCGGCCGCCGTGAGCAGCAGCCACCCGATTTCGTAGAGGTTGGTAGGGTGGCGCGCTACCCCGTCGCCGAAGTTGAAGCCCCACGGCAGGGTAGTGGCCGTGCCGTAGGTGCCGTCTTCGAGGCCCGAGAGGTGGCAGCCGAGCCGGCCGATGCACATGGCCAGCAGAATCGGGTACACCATCAGGTCGCCGCTGGAGGTTGTTACGCCGAGGCGCTTTTTGGTCAGCTCTACCCCTACCAGGCCGCCCAGCAGGCCCCCAACAATGGTTTTGTTGGTGAAGTAGTACAGCCAGCCGCCGGGCGGATCGAGCAGCAGTTCCGGGTGTTCCAGCAGGCCCAGTACGCGGGAACCGAGCAGGGCGCCGGCCGCGCAGCCGATGAAAATCCAGAGGCGGTTTTCGTCGGATATCGGGTCCGGGGTGCGGGTGCGCAGGTGCTGGTAAAAGCGGTAGCCCACCGAATACGCCAACACCTCCAGCAGCAGATGCACCGGAACGAGCAGGGGCCCTAACGTGAGGTGAACGGGGTAGGACAAAGGAGGTGCGGGTTACCAGTTGCCGGTTGTCAGGGGGCAATGATACACAAAACGAACCGCTACAAAAGGCCTGTCAGCCGGCGCTCAAAAAGGTATTTATAGTTGGCTCTCTGTTTGGAAGGTATTAAAAACGACTGAACGTCATGCAGAGCCGAAGGCGAAGCATCTCGCGTGGTGATGTTGAGCTACCATTACAACGTTAGCACGCGAGATGTCTCGCGGGGCTCGACATGACAGGTACTTTGGCAAACTCAGCACGCGAGATGCTTCGGCCGCGCCTCTGCATAACGTTCTGGGGCACTCCCCAGGAGGCTTTTACACCAAGGTCCTTCGTGTTGCTCAGCAGTTCACCCGGCTAACCGGCAACTGGCAACTCACCTCTGACAACCGAATTACCGCTCGTTGTTCTGCTTTTCGGCCTTGCGGGTTAGCGCCGTCAACCAAGATCGGCTGGCTTCCGATTCGCTTTCGTAGCCCCGGCGCCGCTCGTCGCCGAGGGGGCCGCCGGGACCGGGCAGGGCGCGGTTCACCCAGCTCAGTACATCGGCCGTAGTGCCGGGGAAGAGGCCGTGCAGGGTGGAAAGCACTTTGGCGGGCACGCTCAGAATTACTTCGGCCTCGCCGCGGCGGCAGGCGTTCCAGATTTCGCGGCCGGCCCGGTCGGCATTCATGGACAGCATGGGCAGGGAGTCGGCAATGATGAAGGCGGCGTACTCCTTTTGGTGCTGGCCCTTCACAATGGCGTGGCGGGCGCTACCCGTGCGCAGCAGGCCGGGGCAAACAGTAGTCACCTGAATGCCGTACTGCAGCAGCTCAGCGCGGTAGCTTTCCGAGAGGCCCACCAGCGCAAACTTGCTGGCGCAGTAGGGCGCCAGATGGGGCACGGGCACTTTGCCGCCCACGGAGGCAATGTTCACGATGCGGCCCTCGCCCCGGCGGCGCATACCCGGCAGCACGGCCTGCATGGCGTGCAGGGGAGCCCAGAAGTGAGTATCCATGGAATCCTGGTAGTCGCGCAGCTCGATGTTGTCGAGGGGGCCGGCCGTGATGATGCCGGCGTTGTTGACCAGCACCTCAATGCTGCCCAGCCGGCGCTCCACCTCGGCCACCAGGGTCTGCACTTCCTCGGCGTTGGTCAGGTCCCGGACCAGGGCCAGCACTTCGGCGCCGTCCTGGGTTAGCTCCTGGCGGGCCCGCTCCAGCTCGTCGGCATCGCGGGCACAAATGGCTACTTTGGCGCCTTCCGCCACCGCCTGCCGCGCCAGAATCAGGCCCAGCCCCCGCGAGCCACCCGTAATCAGCACCACGCGGCCCGAGAGGTCGTAATTGCCGCGACGGTTGGAGTAGAGAGTAGCGGCCAGCAGGCCCACGGCGCCGGCCGCGGCGGCCAGAAGCGTATTTCGGGTTTCAGGTTTCATAGGCAGGTAGGATGCAAGTAGAACCGGACGGCCGGTTCATTGGAGTGTATGGAAACCCGACCGGAAAGGTTGCGCCCCGCTAACGCCAGATTTTTGCTACCCCACGGAATACACCAGGCCTTTTCTGCGTTGTCGGACCAGGACATTCATAATCTGGCATCATCTTTACAGTTGCAAAGCCTCGCGCCTCTGCTATCGGCGCCCCGATTTTTCTGCTTTTCCCACATGAAGACTACCCTTTTCGCGGCCCTGCTGCTGGCTACCCCCGCCGCCTTACTGGCCCAGACTACCCCCGCCGCTAAGCCCAAACCCAAGCCAGCGGCGGCGGCCACGGCGGCTCCTACCCGTCCGGCGGCTCCCAACCCGGCTCAGGTAGAAGCCCGCGCCAACGCCCTCACCGATAACATGCAGAAGGCCCTGGGGCTAAATCCGCAGCAAGTAGAGAAAGTGCGCCAGATCAACCTGATTAGTGTGCGCGGCGTGGAAACGGCCCGCCAGACCTACCGCCAGGATGTGCGCAAGATGGCCGCCGTCATCGACGACATCGGGCAGTCGCGCATGGCCATGCTCAAGGAAACCCTCACGCCCCAGCAGTTCGATAAATATCAGCGCAAGCGCGAAGAGAAAATGGGCGTGCCCAGCGGCCAGGGCGCCCAGGGCAACGCCGCCCCCGGCCTGCCCAGCCGCTACGAGGAGTAGCGCGGCAAAGGATTGTCATGGCGAGCAGCGCGACGCCATCCGTCCTGACCAGCGCACTACCCCCTGAAATGTGACAAGCCCTTACCTCCGTGCTGGAAGTAAGGGCTTGTCACGTTATCAGGATTTTCACACGCAGAGGAAGGATGGCTTCGTCGTACCTCCTCGCCATGACACCCCTTTAAAACTTCACCTCGAAGACTTGCAGACTGAGCTTAATAATAAAGGCGCCAACGACAACCAGAAACAGGATACGCACGAAACCCGTGCCGTGGCGCAAAGCCAGGTGGGCGCCCAGCGTGGAGCCCAGGATATTGCTCACGGCCATGGGCAGCGCAACGCCCCACAGAATTTGGCCGGTATAAGCGAAGTAGGCCAGGGCCGCCAGGTTGGTGGCCACATTCACCAGCTTAGCCGAAGCCGATGCCGTAATGAAGTCGTAGCCGAACAGCCCCACGAAGGCAAACAGCAGGAAAGACCCCGTGCCCGGCCCGAAAAATCCGTCGTAAAATCCGATAATCAGCCCAACCAGTCCACCATACAGTGCCTCCCGGCTTTTGGGCAGGCGCGGGGCGTGAATGGAGCCGAAATCCTTGCGCCAGAAGGTATAGATGGCAATAACCACCAGCAGCCCCAGCACCAGGGGCGGCAGCAGCTCCTGGGGCAGCCGGCTCACCACCCGCGCCCCCAGAAACGAAAATATGCCTGCCACGGCCGCCGCCGTACCCACGGCCCGCCACTGAATGGGCACTTGGCCCGCGTAGCGCCGCAGGGCGGCGGCCGTGCCCATGAGGGAAGACACCTTGCCCGTGCCCAGAATGGTAGGCACCGGCGTACCCACATCTTTGAGCAGCACCAGCATGGCCGGCAGCTGAATCAGGCCGCCCCCGCCCACAATGGCGTCAATCAAACCAGCCAGAAAGGCAAATACACAGAGCAGGGCGAGGGTAAGGGTAGAAATCATGCGGGCGCGAAGGTAGCGCACGCCGGCCGGCAGACTTCTACGCGTGCGCCATCTTACCCGGATTTTGTGCGCGCCGCCACCAGAAAAGGTGGTACCTGCCGCTCCGCAGCTACGCGCCAATCTATCTTTACGCCGACTTTTTGCTGACTTCCTATGCACGGCCCCGACCCCGCTACCCTGCACCCCCTACCCCACCACCGCAAGCTGGTGTTCCTGAAAAACAGCATCACCCGGTCCAACATCATCGTCGGCGACTACACCTACTATGACGACTTGGACGATGCGGCCAACTTCGAGCGGAACGTGCTCTACCACTTCGATTTCATTGGCGACCGGCTGATTATCGGGAAGTTCTGTGCCCTGGCTTCGGGGGTGAAGTTCATCATGAACGGCGGCAACCACGAAACCGCTCCGGTTTCCACCTTCCCCTTCGCCATTTTCGGGGGCGGCTGGGAGCAGCTGATGGCGGGCGTCGATATCCGGGACAAGTACCCCTCGAAGGGCGACACTGTGGTGGGCCACGACGTCTGGATGGGGCACGAGGCCACCATCATGCCCGGGGTGCGCATCGGGAACGGGGCGGTGGTGGCTACCAAGGCCGTGGTAACCCGCGACGTGCCCGATTACGCCATTGTGGCCGGCAACCCCGCCCAGCTGGTCCGCTACCGCTTCGATGAGGACACCATTGCCCGCCTCAACCGCCTGGCGTGGTGGGACTGGCCGGCCGAGAAAATCACCCGCCACCTGGCCCTGCTCAACGCCGCCGACGTGGCGGCCCTGGAATGCGCGGAGTAGCGGCGGCAAACTAACCCGGCCGCCCGGCGGTTATGGTAGCTGTTACTCTTCTGCCATGAAAACTTCTTCGACCATACATCTCAGCGTCCTCGACCAGTCGCCGGTGCCGGTGGGCCGCACCCCGCGCGAGGCCCTGCAGCACACCCTGGAGCTGGCCCGCCTGGCCGACCAGCGGGGCTTTACCCGCTTCTGGGTGTCGGAGCACCACAATACCAATACCCTGGCCGGCTCGGCGCCGGAGGTGCTGCTGGCCCGCCTCGGGGCCGAAACCGACCGCATCCGGCTGGGCTCGGGTGGGGTGATGCTACCCCATTACTCGGCCCTGAAGGTGGCCGAGAACTTTCGTCTGCTCGAAACCCTCTACCCCGGCCGCATCGACCTGGGCATCGGGCGCGCTCCGGGCTCCGACCGCATCACGGCCCACGCCCTCAACCCGCACAACACCTTCAGCGACGAGGACTTCGCCGAGCAGCTCATGGACCTGCGGGCCTACCTGCGCGACGAGGTAGTGGCCGATACCATTCACGCCACCGTGAAAGCCGCGCCTTTCGCTGATACCCAGCCCGAGCTGTGGCTGCTCAGCTCCAGCGGCCAAAGCGGCTTGTTTGCGGCGGAGGCGGGCGCCGCCTTCTCGTTCGCCCATTTCATCAACCCCAACAGCGGCCCCAAGCTTATGAAGCTGTACCGCGACCGGTTCAAGCCTTCCGCCGAGCTGGCCGCGCCCCAGGCCAATGTGGCCATATTTGTAGTGTGCGCCGATACGGCCGGCTACGCCCAGGCCCTGGCCGACAACCTGGCCCTGCAGATGCTAAAGCTGGAAACCGGCAACTACTCGCCCATTGATGCCGTGGAGAAAGTAAATCTGAAGAACCTCTCGGCCGATCTGCTGCACCGCCTGGCCTACCACCACCAGCGTATCATCAGCGGCACGCCCGATAAGGTAAAGGCCGACCTGCTGGCCCTGGCCGCCGACTATGCCGTGGACGAGGTGGTAGCTGTTACCATCACCCATGACTTTGATGACCGCCTGCGCTCCTACGAGTTGCTGGCGGAGGCTTTTGCCTTGCCAGTGGGGGTAGCAGCCGCGCAGACTGCCGTAGCAGGGTAGCGCGCTGCCCTGCCTACCCCTTATCTATCGTGTAAACCCAACGCAAAGCCCTGCTCGCGTTGGGTTTTTTGTTGGGTATCATTCTGATTTTCAAAAGCCTTAAACCAAGGGTAGAATATTTCTAAAGAACTGTTTTGAATCTATCTAAATAGAGCCGAGCTTTGCATTGTTTTAAATCGTTCTAAACAAGATTGCCCCCGCCCGATGGCCCGACCTCTCCCCCTTCTGCTGCTGCTTTCTCTCCCGGTTACTGGCTTTGCTACCTCCCTCAGCGGTGATAATGGCCCGGCTACTACCAAACATACCGGTGATGAAACCGCCCAGCGCGGCCGTTTGGCCGGGGTAGTAAAAGACGAGAAAGGCCTGCCGGTAGAAGGCGTGACGGTGGCCTTGAAAGGCACTTCCTTCGGCACGACGACGAACACGGATGGCTCTTTCCGCCTTTCGGCGCCGGCCGGCTCTTACCAGCTGGTAGTGAGCAGCCTGGGCTACACCACGCAGGAGCTGAGCGTAACAGTGGCGGCCGGCGAAACCACTACCCTGTCCTCGTTTACGCTGGCCCAGAGCAGCCAGCAGCTGAGCGAAGTAACCGTAACCGGCAACCGTAGCCTGAACGAGCGCCCCACCAGCGTGAGCAAGCTGCCCGTAGCCTCCCTGGATTTGCCCCAGAGCGCCGTGACGGTGGAGCGCCAGGTGCTGGAGCAGCAGCAGGTACTGCGCCTTTCTGATGCCCTGGTGAACGTGAGCGGCCTGTACGTGACCAGCACCACCGGCGGCACCCAAGAAGAGCTGGGCAGCCGGGGCTTTGCCTACGGCAGCAACAATACCTTCAAGAACGGGGTGCGCTTCAACAACGGCGTGATGCCCGAGGCCAGCTCCCTGGAGCGCATGGAAGTGCTGAAAGGCAGCGCGGCCATTCTGTACGGCAACGTGGCCGCGGGCGGCGTGCTGAACCTGGTCACCAAGAAGCCGCAGTTTGAGCGCGGCGGCTCGGTGGGCCTGCGCGTGGGCAGCTTCGGCTTCTGGAAGCCCATGGTGGACGTGTACGGGGCCGTGGGCAACAGCGAAAACGTGGCCTTCCGCCTGAACGGCACCTACGAGCAGGGCAACAGCTTCCGCGACGAGGTGAAGTCGGACCGGGTGTACGTGAACCCTTCCCTGCTGTTCACCCTCACGCCCAAGACCACCCTGGTGCTGGAAGGCGACTACCTACGCGACAACCGCACGCCCGACTTCGGCATCGGGGCCATCAACTACCAGGTTCAGGAGTCGCGGAGCCGCTTTTTGAACGTGTCCGGGGCCAACAACGCCACCCAACAAACCAGCACCACCGCTACCCTCACCAGCCGCCTGAACGATACCTGGCAGATTAGGGGGGTAGCCGGCTACCAGCGCTACAACAACGAGCTGCGCAGCGCCAGCCGCCCGGTGGCCAGCGCCGCCGCCGCTACCTACGGCGACCTGACCCGCAGCCTGCAGCGCACTGAAACCAACGAAAACTACTTCCTGGCCCAGCTGGACCTGACGGGCAAGTTCCGCACCGGCGCCCTGGAGCACACCGTGCTGGTGGGCGCCGATGCCGACCAGTACCTGACCAACACGCTGGCCTACTCCGGCCCGACCTCGGCCACCAACTCGCGCACCAGCGTTACGGCCTACGACGCCATCAACATCCTGGACCGCAACAAGGTGGTAGCCCAGCCCAAGGAGCGAATCGGGGGCTTTGGGGACCTGGTGCGCAACCTTTCCACCCGGAGCAACACCCGCCGGGCCGGCTTCTACGCCCAGGATTTGCTTAGCGTCTCGGAGAAGGTGAAGGTGCTGGCCGGCATTCGCTGGAGCTACCAGGAAACCCCCAGCGACCTGTACTACTACAACACGGCCGCCAACCGCTCGGGCACCAACAAGAATGGCCCCCTGGCCGGCCAGCTGGTGAACAACCGCCGCTACGATGACGCCTTCTCGCCCCGCCTGGGGGTAGTGTACCAGCCCATCAAGACGACGGCCCTGTTCGCCTCGTACTCCAACTCGTTTACCCCGCAGAGCAACACGGCCGTTGACCTCAACGGCCAGCCCCTGCCCCCGTCCATCATCGACCAGTACGAAGTAGGCATCAAGAACGACCTGTTCAAGGGGGCGCTGTCGGCGAACGTGACGGCCTACCGCATCGTCAACAGCAACCAGATTCAGAGCGTACTGCCCACCGACCCGCGCTTTACCACCCAGTTCTCCACCAGCCCCCAGGAGCTGGCCGGCGAGGTGACGAGCAAGGGCGTGGAGGTGGATATCCAGAGCAAGCCGATGTACGGGCTGTCGTTTATTGCCGGCTACAGCTACAACCACACGGCGTACACGAACAGCAACATCTTCGAAAACGGCAGCCGCCTGCGCTACAACCCCGCCCACACGGCCAACCTCAGCCTGTTCTACAACTTCGGCAGCACCTTCGGCGACAACGGGTTCTTGCGGGGCCTGACGGCGGGCATCACGACCTACTACGTGGGCGATAAGCTGGCCGGCCGCAACCCGCGCCTGGTTAACCCCGCCGACGGCAAGCCCTGGGCTACCGGCGCCGATGCCAACCAGTTCATTACCATCCCGAACTACATGCAGCTGGACGCCTCACTGGGCTACAGCTACGACCGGTTCTCGGTGCGCGTGAAGCTGGCCAACCTGCTCAACGAGCTAAGCTACAACATGCACGACGACAACAGCGTGAACCCCATTGCCCCGCGCAACTTCGCGGCTACCCTGGGCTACCGCCTGTAAGCGCCTAACGGCAGCCGGGTTGAAGAACCTGACCTTGCTGGCCGAACAAAAAGTGAGTGAAAAGGAAACCCGGAAGGTGCTGGCTGCAACTAGCCACCTTCCGGGTTTTCGCCCGACGTCCCGCCTTGTATTTTAGCCCCATGAAAATCTTCTTCCGCAACATTCACCTCTACCTCAGCCTGGTTTCGGGGCTGATTATTGCCGTGGTCTGCCTGACGGGCGCCGTGCTCGTTTTCGAGAAAGAGCTGGAGCAGGCCTGGCACCCGGAGCGTTACTTCGTGGCCGCGCCGGCCGCCGCTACCCCCGCCCTGCCCCTGGACCGCCTCACGGCCGCCGTGAAAGCCTACAAGCCCGATGCGAAAATTACGGGCGTGAAAGTGTACGCCGACCCTACCCGCACCGTGGAGGTTAACCTGGCTGGCGCCCCCGGTGGCCCCGGTGGTGAGCACAAGGGCGAAGGCAAAGGAGCGGCAGGAGGCCGCATGGAAGCTGGCAAAACCCCGCAGGGAGAAGAACGCCGCCCCGAAGGCGGACAGGGAGAAGGCCGGGGCGAGCGAGGCGGCAAAGAAGGTAAAGGCGAAGGCAAGGGCGGCGGCGGCGAAGGCGGCCGCGGCCCGGTGGTGTTCGTGAACCCCTATACCGCCGCCGTAACCGGCGAGCTGAACTACCGCGAAACCTTCTTCTTCACCATGATGGCTCTGCACCGCGGCATGGTGGGCGGCCCCATCGGCAAGCTGGTGGTGGGCGTGTGCACCGTGATGTTTCTGTTCATCATCATCACCGGCATTGTGCTCTGGTGGCCCGCTACCCGCAAGGCCCTGAAGCAGCGCCTGCGGGTGAAGTGGAGCGGGGGCTGGAAGCGCCTCAACCACGATTTGCACATTGTGCTGGGCTTCTACTCGGCGTTGTTCCTGTTTGTATTTGCCTTCACGGGCCTGGCCTGGTCGTTTGAGTGGTTTAACAAGGGCATCTACGCCGTGACCAACTCGCCCATGCAGCGCCCCGAGCCGCCGGTTTCTGTAGTGCCGGGCGCCCCGGCCGTAGCGTCGGCCCCTACCCCCGCCGCCGCCCCCGAAACCACTGCTACCCCGGAAGTAGCGCCTACCCCCGGCCTCACGCCCGACGCGGCCCTGGCCCGGGCCCGCGCATTGGCGCCCACTTCGGTGTACTACTCCCTGCAGCTGCCCAAGGAGCCTACCGGTAGCATTCGGGTAGCTACCCTGCGCCCCAATGCCAGCTACGAAAACGCCACCGACGAAACCTACCTCGACCAGTACTCGGGCCAGGTGCTTAGCCAGCAGACCTACGAGCAGCGCAGCCTCGGCCAGCGGGTGCGCGGCCTATTTAAGCCCGTGCACACGGGCTCTATCTGGGGCTGGCCGTCCAAGGTTATCAGCCTGATTGTGTGCGTACTGGGCTTCACGTTTCCCATCACGGGCACCATTCTGTGGCTGAACCGCCTGCGTAAGGCCCGGAAGAAGGAGCGCAAGCTGGCTACGGCCGTATAAGGCCGGGCTATAACCCGGGCGTTACGCGTCCGTACTTGCAAAAAGCGTCAGGCTACTTCAGCCTGACGCTTTTATTTTGTGCTTCTATGGCTTCATCTCCTACCCCCCTTCTGCCCCCAAACCCTTCTGAAAACCGTTTCCTGGCCCTGCTCCGTCGGGCGGGCCTGCTCGACTGGTTTCTGCTGGGGCTGCTTGGCGCGGTGGTGCTGGCGTACCTGATTCCAGACGTAGGCAGCAAGGCCAGCCCGATTCCGTGGAAAGCCATTACCACGGCCGGCGTGGCACTGATTTTCTTTTTCTACGGGCTGCGCCTGAGCCTCGACAAGCTAAAGGCCGGCCTGCGCAACTGGCGCCTGCACGTGGTGGTGCAGCTGATTACGTTCGTGGCCTTTCCGGTGCTGGCGCTGCTGGCCCGGCCCCTGTTTGCGGGGCTGAAGGGCGAGCAGCTGTGGCAGAGCATTTTCTTTCTGTGCACGCTGCCCAGCACGGTTTCTACCTCCGTGGTGATGGTGAGCATTGCGCGGGGCAACCTGCCAGCCGCTATTTTTAACGCCAGCATCAGCAGCTTGCTGGGCATCCTGCTCACCCCGCTCTGGACCAGCCTGTTCCTGCACACGTCCGCCGATGGCGGCCACCTCTGGGGCCTGGCCCTGAGCCTGACCTGGCAGGTGATTCTGCCGGTGGTGGCGGGCGTGCTGCTCAACCGCCGCTTCGGGGCTTTTGCCGAGCACCACAAGGGCACCCTGCGCATCTCCGACCAGGTCGTGATTCTGCTAATTGTCTTTACGGCCTTCTGCGAGTCGTTTGCCGAGGGTATTTTCCGCAGCTACGCCGCCCAGGACATTGTGCTGCTGGGCCTGGGCATGGTAGGGCTGTACCTGGCTATTTTCGGGGTGGTGTGGGGCCTGAGCCGGGTACTGGGCTTCTCGCGCGAAGACCGGATTACGGCCCTGTTCTGCGGCTCCAAAAAATCGTTGGTGCACGGCAGCGTGATGGCCAGCCTCCTATTCCCGGCCACCGCCGCCACGGGCCTCCTGCTGCTACCCCTCATGCTCTACCACGCCCTGCAAATCATTCTGGCCAGCATGATGACCCAGCGCATGGGTAGGGAGGCTGATGGTAGGCAGTAAGCTAGTTTCTGGCGTAAACCGTCTGTCATCCTGAGCGCAGCGAAGGACCTTGTCACGGTAGAACAATAGACGTATTAACGGCTCGTTTTAACGTGACAAGGTCCTTCGCTGCGCTCAGGATGACAGACGGTTTGGTTTTCACACCAACTAAAAAGCCGGACCCCTGGGCCCAGCTTTTTGGCTTATTATCATTGCATTGCGGCGGCAGCGCCCTACCCCCGCCTGCTCAGGCAACCTGCACCTGCCGCTTCCGGGGCTTTTTCTTTTTATTACGCCGCCCCCACCAGATAATGGTGCCGGTTACAGGCAGGCTGGCCGAAACCAGGCTGGCCAGGAACGCCACGGTTTTCCCACCCAGGCCCAGAATCTGGCCGGTGTGGATGTCGTAGTTCATGTCCGTGAGCCGGGTACCGGCGCTTTTCGTGTCGTGCAGGCTGGCCTGCAGCTCCTGGCCCGAAACGGGGTGGAAGGCGTAGTCGTCGCGGTAGTAGTAGTGCAGGGCCTGGCGGTAAGTCCAGCAGTAGGCGGGCTGCTTGCCGGTGCCGGTGGGGCCCAGCAGAATCATTTCGGCCTGGGGCGAGCGGCGGCGGGCCGCTTGGTAGATAACGTCGCGGACGGGCAGGGCTGCCGCGGCCACAGGCTGCAACGTGTCTACTTTGGCCGTTATCAGGTCCTGGGGGTAGGTTTTGCCGCCGTTAGCCACGTAGGCAATGGGCGTCAGCACCGAAGGAAAAATCATGAACAGGCCCGTCAGGGCCAGTAGCAGCCCCATGCTGGCGGCGTAAAAGCCCAGCACGTTGTGCAGATCATAGTTCACGCGCCGCCACCGGGCACCCCACTTAATGGTGAAGCGCTGCTTACGCTCCTGCTTGCGCTTGGGCCACCACAGCACGAGGCCGGTAATAAGCATCACCACGAAAATCAGGACGGCGCCACCCACTACCCATTTGGCAATGGCCTCGGGCAGCAGCAGGGTCATGTGGATTTCCTGCACCACCGCAAAGAAGTGGGTGCGCAGGTCGTGCTCGTGCAGCACCTCGGCGGTGTAGGGGTTCAGGTACACCTGGGTGGGCGCCCCGGCCTTGGTGGTAAAGAACACGGTAGCCGAGCGCGCGGGCCCGAAATAGGTTACCCAGGTGTCCTGGCTGGCAACATCGGGGTGGGCGGCCAGGGCGGCGGCTTGCAGGCGCGAGGGCAGCACCGGCGCCATAGCCCGGGCCTCCACTTTGCGCCAGGGCTCGGTCAGGTCCCGGATTTCATCCTGGAAAACGAAGATGGCCCCCGTGATGCTTACAATAAACACCACTAGCCCGGACGCGAGTCCGAGCCAGAGGTGTAGCTTGCCAACGAGCTGCTTAGCCGTCATAAGCGGGAAAGGATTAGGTTAGAACTTGTAGGCCACGCTGCCGATGATGCTGCGCAGCTTCTGCGGGTTCATGGTGGTGTAGCCGGTCCAGTAGCGCTGGTCAGTCAGGTTATCCACTTTAGCCGAAATGCGGTACTTGGGCTGGTCGTAGAACAGGCTGGCGTTGAAAATGGTGTAGCTGGGCAGGATGAATACGTTGGTGCTGGAGTTCTGCACGCGGTTTTCGCTGGCGTAGTTGCCACCGATGCCGGCGCCCAGGCCGCGCAATGCGCCCTCGGGCTGGCGGTAGCTTACCCAGGCGTTGGCCAGGTAGGGCGAGGAAGCGGTGTTGGGCCGGCGGCCGTTCACATCTTCGGGCGAGTCCTCAAACTTCGAATCGTTATAGGAAAAGCCCCCCACCATGTTCAGGCCGGGCACCGGGTTGGCCGTGAAATTGACTTCCACGCCTTTGCTGCGCTGGGTGGCATCCTGGGCGTTGATGGCCTCAAACGTGGTAGGCGCGTAGCCCAGCAGCCGCAGCCGGTCCTGCACCCGAATGTCGTAGTAGCTCACCGTGGCGCTGAGGCGGCCACCGGCCGCGTCCAGCTTCACCCCGCCTTCCCACTGGTTGGCGCGCTCAGGCCGGGCCAGCGGCCGGCTGCCATCGGCGGCCAGGTAAATGCCCAGGTTGTTGAAGCTGTTCTGGTAGTTGGCAAACACGCTCACCCGCTCCTTCACCGGCTGATACACCAGCCCGAACTTCGGCGAGAAAGTGGTCTGCTTGTAGGCCGCCACCGGCGAGTAGTACAGCCCGCCTTTGTTGTTGACGTGGTCCACGCGCAGGGCGGCCAGCACGCTTAGCTGCTCGGTCAGGTTCAGCACGTCCGAGATGAAGGCGCTGTAGGTGTTCGATTTGGTAGTGACCAGGTAGCGCCCGCCGCCGCCGCTAGCGTACACGGCGTTCATATTGGGGCCGTTGAAGCGGTCCAGGACGGGCCGCGGCGAGGCCAGGGCTACCGTGTCGAAGTTGGCGCCCACGAAGTTAACGTCCGAGTCGATGCGCAGGAAGTCCAGGCCCAGCACCACGCGGTTGCGCATGTTGCCCACCTGGAAGTCGCCGTTGAACAGCTGCTGCACTTCCCACAGCTGCTTCTGGCTATTGTCCGTCGATTGGTCGGCCCGCACCAGGTAATTGTCGGCGGCCGGCAGCTCGGGGTGGCGGCGGCGGAACTTCTCGGTCGACGGCGTCAGGTAGAAATACGCCGAGTTGCCGTTGGAGTAGCTGTTGCTGCTGGTCAGGTAGGTGGTGCTGGTGAAGGCGGGCGAAATCTTGTACTGCACCTGCCCAAACAGGTTGGTGCTGCGCGAATCCTGCAGCAGGCCCGGCCCCTGGTACGACTGGCGGTAGTCAAACGGCGACTGGTCGGCCCGGTCAAAGCCCAGCACGTTCGGGGCGAAGTAGAGGAAGATGAACTGGTTGCCCGTGCCCCGGCCCTTGTAGATTTCCGCGTCCAGGTTTACCGTCAGCCGGTCCGAGGGGCGCCACTGCAGGCTGGGGGCTACGGCCAGGTTCTTGTTGAAGCCGGTGTAGCCCTGGTTCTGGAAGTTGTCCTCGTAGGTGTAGGCCGTGTTCAGGCGGAAACCCACCGTTTTAAGCTGGTCGGCGGGCGTGTTCTGGTCCACCAGGTTCACGTCGGCACTCACGCGGTGGAAGCCGTAGCTACCGGCCGCCACGTTGATTTCGCCGCCGAAGGTGTCGAGCGGCTTCTTGGTGACGCGGTTGATCAGGCCGCCGTACGAGGTCAGGGCCGAGCCAAACAGCGTGGCCGAGGGGCCTTTAATAACTTCCAGCTTTTCCAGGTTCACCGCGTCGATGTTGCCGGTTACGTTGCCGGCCACGCCGTTGCGCAGCTGGCTTTGCGTAACGAAGCCCCGCGCGGCGTAGAAGGCGCCGCCGTCGCCGCCGCGGCCGGTGGCGTCCCACATTTTCTGCAGGCCCGGGGCGTTGCGCGTCGCATCATCCACGGAGAATACTACTTGCTCGGTCAGCAGCTCCTTGCCCACGGTGGCGTACACCTGCGGGTTTTCCAGGTTGTCGAGCGGCATCTTGTTTACGTCCACGGACTGCTTGCGGGCGAAGCGGTTCACGCGGGCGCCGTTCACCACTACCTCCTTCAGCTGCTGGGCACTTTCCGTCAGCATGAAATCCAGCGTTACGCCCTGGCCCCCGCTTACCGTTACTGTCTTCTCCTCCGATTTTAGGCCCACGGCCGATACAACGACGGTGTATTCGCCGTCGCGCACCCGGTCGATGGTGTACTGGCCCCGGCCGTTGGTAATGGCGCCCTGGCTCCGGCCCTTCAGCCCAACCGTTACGGCTTCGGCCGGCTGGCCGTCGGCCGTGGTAACCGTGCCGCGAATGGAGGCGGCTTGTTGGGCCACAGCGGAAAGAGAACAGGCCGTTAAGGTGGAAACCAGACCCAGGCGTTGCAGTGTGTTCATGCGAGCTACTTATTTAGAACCGTTCTAAAACGCTGCAAAGTAAGAGCGGAAAAACCGAGAAGTAAAATTTATTTAGATTAATTCTATATAAATATCCATAACCAACTCGCTTTGGTCCTCTTATAACTGCTCTACCAAAATTACCTGCGTTCCTGCCCCGCGTTGGCTGCCGGGCCACACAGCGGGCCGGAAATAGGGATATTCCGGTGGCATAGCACTATCTTTGGGCTTGGTTCCCGCTTGTAATTGGATTTCCCGGCATGAAAAAACTTCTTCTCGCTTTCACGATACTTTTAGCTACCGCTACCCTTACCCACGCCCAAACTCTCACCCAAAAGGTGTACGCCGCTGTAATGAAGAACAAAGCGGCCGAAGTGGAAGCCCTACTCACGGCCGGCGCCGATGCCAACGCCGCGGTAGAAATGATGCCTGGCTTCCCGACAACCTTCCTGGTTATTGCAGCCGGCAATGGGCACCTGGATGTGGTGAAAGCCCTCGTTAAAAACAAAGCCCAGGTCGATAAGCCCGATTCGTTTAACACCACCGCCCTCATAGCCGCCGCTGCCGCCGGGCACCTGCCAGTGGTGGAGTTTCTGCTGGCCAGCGGGGCCAACCCCAAAGCCAAAGACAAGGACGGCAAAGATGTACTGGCCAGCGCCAAGGAAGGCGGCAACGCCGAGGTAGTCAAGCTGATTCAGGCCAAAGCCAAGTAGATGCCATAAAGCAGCAACGGCGCCCTACCCCCACAATGAGGGGTAGGGCGCCGTTGTTTTCACCCACGATAAAGCAGTGCCTAGCGCAGCTTTTCCTGGAAGAAGGCCAGCGTGAGAGCCCAGGCTTCGGCGGCGGCCTGGGGGTGGTAGCTGGGGCGCTCGTCGCAGTGGAAACCGTGGTCGGCGTAGGAAATAACGGTGTTGAGGTAGGGCTTGCCGGCCGCTTCTACGGCGTCAATTACCTCCGCAATCTTCTCCTTGCTGATGTGCTGATCGAGCCCGCCCCAGAAGAACAGGTGCGGCGCGTGCAAGTCAGCGGCGCGGTCTTTCAGCAGGTGAGTGCCGCCCCCGTAGTAGGATACGCCCGCCGCGAGGGGTAGTACGGCGTTGGCCAGAAACGAGAGCCGCCCGCCCAGGCAAAACCCGATACTGCCAATCTTCTCCGTTACGGTGGGCTGGGCCCGCAGCCAGTCGTAGCAGGCCTGCACGTCGGCGGTTACGCCCTCTGGGGTAACCGCCTGGTAGTGGGGCATGGCGCTGGCGAAGTCGGAGTAAGGTATTTCCAGGCCGGGCGCGGCGGTGCGGTGGAATACTTCGGGAGCAATAACCACGTAGCCCGCCTGAGCCAGCCGGTCGGCCACGTTGCGGATGTGGCCTTTTACGCCAAAGGCTTCCTGCAGCAGAATAATGCCGGGATGTGGCCCCTCCGTAGTCGGGAAGGCGGTATAGGCGTTGAACTGGGTGTTATCGGAGGCAGTAAGCGAAACGGCGTTGGGGTAGCTCATATGGAAGCTGTGCGGTTGTTGGAAAGCAGCTGAGGTGCTAAAGCGGGTAATCAGACGGTTTGTTTTACAGCCAGGCAGCTTCCTGCGGCACTGGTTTACTGACGAGGCACCTTACCTTTAGGGTTTATTCCTAATACACATTTGCTGCTGCGGTATGCTCAGAGCTTTCCTCACCTTCCTATTCATCGTTAGTTTATCCGTTGCAAGCCTCGCTCAGACGAAGGCCAAGGAGCTGTTTGCCGCCATTCACGACAACGACGCCCGGAAAGTAGAGCAGTTGCTCAACGAGGGTGCCGACGCCAGCGCCATCATGCAAATGGGCCCGGGCGCTCAGTTTAGCGCCCTTACTATGGCCATCAACACCAGTACCTTTCCTATTGTGAAGCTGCTGGTAGAGCACAAGGCCCAACTCGAATGGAAAGACTGGTTCAAGACGACGGCCTTGATGTACGCCGCCGGCAAAGGCAGCCCGGAGCTGGTGGAGCTGCTGCTGGCCCACGGCGCCGACGTACGGGCCGATGATGGCCAAGGCACTACGGTACTGGGGGCAGCTCAACAAAGCAAGAACCGGAAGGTCATTGCCCTGATTGAGGCCAAACTGAAAGAATAAGCGCAACGACCGTCGTCAAATCGTCAGGGACCCGCTAACAGCTTGTTGGCGGGTCCCTGGCAGTTTAACGCTGCTCCTGCAACTGCAGCAACCGCACAATCAGGCCGGTCCAGCCGGTTTGGTGGTTGGCCCCCAGGCCCAGGCCGGTGTCGCCGTGGAAGTACTCGTGGAAAAGCAGGTAGTCCCGGAAGTGCGGGTCCTGCTGCAACAGCTCATTATCACCGAAGGCGGGGCGGTGGCCGTTCTCGTCCTTAAGCAGCAGCTTGGTCAGGCGGCCGGCCAGGGCGGCGGCTACCTCCTGCAACGTGAGCAAGGTGCCGGAGCCGGTGGGATATTCAATCTGAAACTTGCTGTCGTAGTAGAAGTGGTAGCGCTGCAACGACTCGATGATGAGGTAGTTGATAGGAAACCAGATGGGCCCGCGCCAGTTGCTGTTGCCCCCGAACATGCTGCTTTCGGCCTCGCCGGGCACGTAGTGTACCTCAAAGTTTTCTTCCTCGGTGCTGAACACGTAGGGGTGCTCCAGGTGGTAGCGCGACATGGCCCGGATGCCGTAATCCGAGAGAAACTCGGTTTCATCGAGCATGCGGGTGAGCAGCTTTTTCAGGCGGGAGCGGCGCAGCAGGCCCAGCAGGTGGCGGGCGCCCTTGCCGGGCTCTTCCCAGCGGGCCACCAGCTTGGCCAGGTGCGGGCGGCTATCCAGCAGCCAGCGCGCCCGCCGGGTAAACTCGGGCATGGCGTCCAGCAGGGCCTGGTCCACTACTTCTACCGCAAACAGCGGAATCAGGCCCACAATGGAGCGCACTTTCAGCTTGATGCGCTCCTGATCGGGGGTGTGCAGCACGTCGTAGTAGAAGCCGTCTTCCTCGTCCCAGAGGTTGAACAGACCGTCGCCGCCGCGGGTCATGGCATCGGCGATGTAGAGGAAGTGCTCGAAGAACTTACTGGCCATATCCTGGTACACCGGGTTGTGGCGGGCCAGCTCCAGGGCCATGCGCATCAGGTTCAGGGCAAACATGGCCATCCAGCTCGTGCCATCCGACTGCTCGATGAAGCCCCCGGTAGGCAGCGGAGCCGAGCGGTCGAATACCCCAATGTTATCCAGGCCCAGGAAACCGCCCTCGAAGATGTTCCGCTCGCTCTTGTCCTTGCGGTTTACCCACCAGGTAAAGTTGAGGGCCAGCTTATGAAACACGGCCTCCAGAAACGCCGTGTCGCCCTGGTCCTGGCGTAGCTTCTTATCCATTTTGTACACGCGCCAGGTAGCCCAGGCGTGCACGGGCGGGTTCACGTCGGAGAAGTTCCACTCGTAGGCTGGCAGCTGCCCGTTGGGGTGCATGTACCAGTCTTTGGTGAGCAGGCGCAGCTGGCTTTTGGCAAACTCCGCATCGACCATGGCCAGCGGAATGCAGTGAAAGGCCAGGTCCCAGGCCGCGTACCAGGGATATTCCCACTTGTCGGGCATGGAAATAATGTCCTGGTTCTGCAGGTGGCCCCACTGCCGGTTGCGCCCCTTGCGGCGCTCGGCCGGCGGCGTAGATACGGCCGGGTCGCCTTCCAGCCACTGCGTAACATCGTAGTAATAGAACTGCTTGCTCCAGAGCATGCCGGCAAAGGCCTGGCGCTGCACGTTGCGGGCATCGGGGTCGGGGGGCAGGTTTTCCTGGAGACAGTCGTAGAATTCGTCGGCGTCGCGGCGGCGGGCCGCGAAGATGTGGTCGAAGTCCAGGAAGGGCTCGGGGCAGGCCGGCTGCCGCAGCCGCAGCCGCACCTGCTGCGACTGGCCCGGCTGCAGGGTAAGGTGGTACTGAACGGCCAGTTTGGTGCCTTGCTGCTCAGCGTTAATGGCGGCCGCGTTGCCATCAATAATGTAATCGTTGATGCCGTCTTTGAAATGCAGGCCATCGGCGGGCAGGTTATAGAGCCGGGCGCCGTTGGTGTCGTTTTCGCAGAAGAGTAGCGGCGGGGCTTGGTCGCAGTAGAGGTGGTAGGCGCCCAGGGCCGGATGTTCGGCCAGGGCCGTGCCGGGCTCCAGCTCGCGTATTACGGGGCGAGCAGCATCGTAGCCCCAGCTCCAGGTGTTGCGAAACCACAGTTGGGGCAGCACCTGCACCGAGGCGCGCTTGGGCCCGCGGTTGTGCACCGTTAGCTGAATCAGGATGTCATCGGGGCCGGCCTTGGCGTACTCCATAAACACATCGAAGTAGCGGCCCTTGTTGAAGATGCCCGTGTCGAGCAGCTCATACTCGGGTTCCTGACGCGTGCGGCGCGCATTTTCCCTGACCAGCTTCCGGTACGGAAACGCCCGCTGCGGATACTTGTAGAGCATTTTCATGTAGGAGTGCGTGGGCGTACTGTCGAGGTAGTAGTACAGCTCCTTCACGTCCTCGCCGTGGTTGCCCTGCCCGTTGGTGAGGCCAAACAGGCGCTCCTTCAGAATTTCATCTTTCCCATTCCAGAGGGCCACGGCAAAGCACAGCAACTGCTGATCGTCGGAGATGCCGCCGATTCCTTCTTCGCCCCAGCGGTAGGCCTTGCTGCGGGCCATGTCGTGGCTGATGTAATTCCAGGCATTGCCTTCGGCCGAGTAATCTTCGCGCACGGTACCCCACTGCCGCTCGGTGAGGTAGGGGCCAAACTTTTTCCAGGGGGCGGTGTGTGTATTCGTTTCTGCGAGGCGTAGTTGTTCCTGCGTCATAGAGTAATAGCTCGGGAGAGGCTCCTTAAAACTTCCAGGAGCCGCACGATTGACCAGCTGCCGCCGAGCCGGGGCGCCCACGGCGCCGGGTAGCCTGCGGGCCCCGGCCCGGCGGCAGCTGGTCTTCTCAGGTGAGCTTTGCCCTACTCTGTTTCGGGCAGGATGGTTGCTACGGAGGAGGTAGCGCGAAAACCTGCCACGGCTCTTTTCCTACCCCTCCCACCACACTGAACCCTGCTTAGCAGCAGACGGCAGTTATCCGTACCCTACCCCACCACAAAGGTGCGCATGCTCATGCCCCCGAAGCTCACTTCCTCGTAGGCGTGGCGGATGTCGTCGGCGGGCTCGGCCAGGGCCAGGCTGTAGAGCATGGGGATGTAGTGGTCGGGGGTGGGCACGGAGAGCGGGCCGCTGGCCCCGGCCTGCTGGTAGTGGGCCAGGGCGTGCAGGTCGCGCTGGTTTATTTTGGCTTTGGCCCACTCATCAAACTCCTGCGCCCAGGCGTAAGGCGTGGCGTCACCCTGCATCAGCTTGGGCATACTCTGGCGCAGGTTGTGCACGATGTTGCCGCTGCCCAGAATGAGCACGCCCCGGCGGCGCAGAAACTGCAGCTGCCGGGAAAGCTCGGCGTGGTAGGTAAGGGGCTTATAGTAGTCGATGCTGAGTTGGAACACCGGAATATCGGCCTCCGGGAAGATATGGTGCAGCACCGTCCAGGTGCCGTGGTCGAGACCCCACTCCTCGGTGGGGTAGGCGTCGGGCAGGGCCTGCAGCACCTCCTGGGCCACATCGGGGGCGCCGGGGGCGGGGTACTGCATGTCGAACAGCTCCTGCGGGAAGCCGCCGAAGTCGTGGATGGTTTCGGGCCGCTCGTTCACGGCCACGAAAGTGCCGCGCGTCAGCCAGTGCGCCGACACCACCAGCACGGCCCGCGGAGGCTGCCGGTTGCGGATATCATGGCCGAGCTGGTGCAGGGTTTGGGTGAAAGGGTTGTCGGCCAGCGCGTTCATGGGCGAGCCGTGACCCACGAAAAGCACGGGCATCTTGGCCGTTTTCTGGAAGGAACTGGCGGTTTTGTGGAGGTCTTGCAGGGAATTCATAGCAGTAGCGAGGGGTAGCACGGCCAGAGCTTTGAGGAAATCTTGGCGATGCATGCGGTTGGTAATAGTTACCTAACAAAAGTACCCCGGCTTAGGTGGCGGGGCCTTGATGTAGGGTAAGAAATGGGCAAGGCGTCACTTATATTGCTGCTGTCCGGAAGTCGTCCTCAAAACAACCAGAACGTCCTGTCGAGCTGGTCGAGACATCTCGCGGGCTGACGCTGGAGTGGTAACCCGCTATACAAGCACGTCATCCTGAGCTTGCGAAGGACCTTACCCCGCGTGAACGACTGGCCTAGCTTCTCGTGCTGACGGGGGAAGGTCCTTCGCAAGCTCAGGATGACAGGCTATATACTGTTCTAGGCCAGTTTTATTAGCACCGCAACGTCAGCCCGCGAGATGTCTCGACCAGCTCGATAGGACGTTCTGGTTATTTCCTGTAGTTCTCCACTCCCAACCTCCCTTTCCCCTACCCCCCTATGCAACTCAAACTAGCCGACATAGGCGACATCGACGGCGTGCTGGCCCTGCATCGGAAGTACCAGCTAGCCACTATTGCCGAGGAAGACAAGCCCGACGGCTTCGTGACGACGGCCTTTGCCCGCGAGCAGCTCATGCAGCTGATCGAGCAGGAACAAGGTCTGTCCGTTGCCACCCACCAGGGTCAGGTAGTGGCCTACGTCATGGCGGCTTCGTGGCAGTTCTGGGCGGAGTGGCCGATTTTTGCCTTTATGATCGAGCAATTGCCAACGTTAACGTACGCGGACCGGCAGCTGAGCACCGAAAATTCCTACCAGTACGGCCCGGTCTGCGTGGACAAAGCCTACCGGGGTAGCGGCCTGCTGGAGCGGATTTTTGAGTTCTCCAGGGAGCAGATGGCGGCGCGCTACCCCGTGCTGGTCACGTTCATCAACCGCATCAATGGCCGCTCCTACGCCGCTCACACCCAAAAGCTGGGCCTGGAGGTTATTCGGGAGTTTGCGTTCAACGGCAACCACTACTACGAGCTGGCCTGCAAAACCGCGAAGAAGCTGGAATAACACGTCCGTTTACTGAACGTCATTCCGAGCTTGTCGAGGAATCTCGCATGCTGACGTTGGATTACTAATCAGACATCAGCACGCGAGATTCCTCGACAAGCTCGAAATGACTGTTCTAATTGGTCGGGTATTGCTACCTGTCCACATACCCTGAGCACCTCCGCCGAACTTTCGGCAACTTGCTGACCTGTTCCGCTCCTACCCACCCGTCCCGCCCAACCATTCATGTCCCGCATCCTACCCACCATTGTGGGGGCGCAGTTTTTCTGCACCTCGCTGTGGTTTGCCGGCAACGCCGTAGCCCCCGATATAGCCGCTCAACTCCACCTGCCGCCTAGCTTCGTGGCTACGCTCACCAGCGCCGTGCAGCTGGGCTTTATCACCGGCACGCTCACCTTCGCCCTGCTGGCTGTGGCCGACCGGTTTTCGCCCTCGCGGGTATTTTGCGTGAGTGCGCTGCTGGCGGCGGCCTGCAACCTGGGCGTCAACCTCGGCGGCATTGGGGCCCCGGAGCTGCTGGCGTTGCGCTTCCTGACGGGATTTTTCCTGGCCGGCATTTACCCCGTGGGCATGAAAATAGCCGCCGACTACTACCAGGCCGGGCTGGGCAAGTCACTGGGGTTTCTGGTGGGGGCGCTGGTGCTGGGCACAGCGTTTCCGCACCTACTCAAGGCCGCTACCGCCCAGCTGCCGTGGCAGTACGTGACGCTGGCTACGTCGGGACTGGCGGTGCTGGGCGGGGTAGCGCTGGTACTGCTGGTGCCCGATGGGCCTTACCGCCGCGCCGGGCAGCAGCTGCGCCTCACGGCGTTTCTGGCGGGGTTCCGGGAGCCGGCGTTTCGGGCGGCGGCATTCGGCTACTTCGGGCACATGTGGGAGCTGTACACGTTCTGGGCCTTCGTGCCAGTGCTGCTGGCGGCGTATAACCAGCAGCATGCCGGCGCAGCGCTGCCAGTGCCCCTGCTCTCGTTTCTGATTATTGGGGTGGGTAGTCTGGCCTGCGTGGGCAGCGGGCTGCTTTCCCAGCGGCTGGGGCCGCGCCCGGTGGCTACGGCGGCACTGGCTTTGTCGGGGGTGTGCTGCGTGGTGTCGCCGCTGGTGCTGGGGAGTGGCTCGGTGGGGTTGCTGCTGGGGTTTCTGTTTTTCTGGGGGGTAGTGGTGGTAGCCGATTCGCCGCTGTTCTCGACGCTGGTAGCGCAGAACGCGCCGGCCGCCTCGCGGGGTACTTCTCTGACTATTGTCAACTGCCTTGGGTTTGCCCTGACCATTGCTAGCATTCAGCTTACCAACTGGCTAAGCCACTTCCTGGAGCCGCCGTATCTGCTGCTGCCCTTGGCCATTGGGCCGGCCCTGGGGCTTTGGGGGTTGCGGCGGGGTAGCAAACCAGGCGTACTCGCGTAAAAGACCAATAAGCAGTACCTTGAATTCGCTATGGACATTAAGACGCTGATTACTGTTGATGAAGACATTCAGGGCGGGCAGCCGGTGTTTGCCGGTACCCGCGTGCCTGTGGAGTCGCTATTCGACCACCTGGAAGCTGGCGTTTCGCTGGCCGAATTCCTGGACGACTTCCCCACGGTAAGCCGGGAGCAAGCTGTGGCCGTTTTGGAGGTCGCCAACAAGTTGCTGACTTCCCGCAACGTAGCCCACTGGTATGCGGCTATTGCTTGATGAGAACCTACCGAAGCGGTTGAAGGCAGACTTCCCCGAGCACGAAGTGTACACCGTCCGCGACAAAGGATGGGCCGGCATCAAAAACGGCGAGCTGCTGAAACGGATGCTGGCCGAAGGATTCGACGCCCTGCTTACCTTCGACAAGAACCTGCAGCACCAGCAGAATTTCGAGAAGTACACACTTACGGTCTTCGTGCTGTCGGCAGCTATCAACCAATACAGCGTGCTAACGACACTTTCAAACCAAGTCAGGCAGCAGTTAACCAGTTCACCCCTACCAACCGGTCCAGTTGTGATCAAAGCAGAGTAACCACTACCGCCACTCCGAAAGCGACCTGAACAGCTGGGGCTACACGCTGCTGCGCTAGGGCGAAACCCAGAAAGCCCTGGAGATCTTCAAGCTCAACACCGTGCTCCACCCCCAAAGCGGCAACGCCTTCGACAGCCTCGCCGAAGCCTACCTCACCTCCGGCAACAAAGAGCTGGCAAAAGCCAACTATAAAAAGTCCGTAGAGCTTAATCCGAAGAACACGAATGCGGTGGAGGTGTTGAAAACATTATAGCATGTTGGCAAACAGTCAATTTATATGTTTGTCAAATCTTACAATTACTTCTATCTTGGGCTTAGATATACTGTCATAGTTTACATCAATAACTATCTACTTTGGAGTGTCGATGCATACATGAACAGTACTCTATCAATTTGTTCTTTTAACCCTATTACCAAACATCACAAATGATACTAGAAAGCGAGTCGAGTAAAAAGGATGATTTCGAATCTAACAGCTTCGTTACAGCTAAGCAACTATTAGGAATATTAGAAAAGAGAAACGAATTCAAAGAAGATTTACAAAAAATATTCGAGATAGATGAAAATAAAAATGAAGTTTTCAAAATAGGAAACGCAAGTTACCTTTTGTCGTCATTAAACAGACTAGACAAACAATGTGAGAAAATTGATATAACATCAAAGATTAAAAATATATATCTTTCCAAAATACTAGAAGAAGAAAAGGCATTATTTGAAGTATTTTCAACAAATGACAACTTCATTAGATCAAAAACAAAATCCGATTTACTGATAGCAGAGACAAGATATTCAGCCAAAAATGACATATTAGACTACTTCAATTTTAGCAAATTTGCAAACTATTGTAGAGATAAAGAATTTGATAGCTTAATTAATACAATAAAAGAATATTTACGTGATAAAAATTCTAACAATGAAGAAGAAAAAAACCTAAGATTAATCTACAAGAATTCTGATGAAAAATTCTATATCCGCGCTTTTACGTCAGGCAATGGATACAAGGACTTTGGAATAAATTTTTCTGTATTCTTTGCCTTAGTTGCTTTAGGCAGATACGTTGAAACATCTAAGAACGAGATTTTTATTGACAATTATCGAGTAGACGATTCTACACTATATGTATCATTTAGTATGAAGAACCAGGTAAGGGTTAGCAATAACCTCCATCTATCCTTCAACTTAATATTAGAAAATGATGAGATAAAGAGAAGTTCGGTATCATTTAATGGGGTTTTTAAACTTAAATTTGAAGACAACTCCAAAACTAGTCAAATATACATCAGGCCTAAAGGAATTAAAACAGATGAATATAATCATCCAGTAGATCTTCTTACTTTTCCACACAGAGGCAAAGTAGAAACTATATTCGATAAAACTAAACAACTTCCTCAACTCATTGATTTCTTCATAAAGCAAGTTAGTGATGATGCTAAGAAAATAGCGAATATTCAAAACCCTGATGATGTCAGAAAATTTATAAGCGAAAAAGTAAAAAATTCTAAGAATCAAGAGTTTAAAACCTACAAAGACGCAGTTTATAAAAAGTTGACAACCATAAACGTAGATAATACTTTTAAACTTTTCGAGTTATTAAGAGAAGTTGAAGAATTATTTGAACATGACGATGTCATATCTAGAAATTTTTGGAGAACGAAGCTTTATGAATCTCTAATAGAAAGGACATAATAAGAAGAAGCCCCGGTACCTTACGGAACCGGGGCTTTTCTGTATTACGACAAACTGGATTACAGCAGCTTATCCAGGTAAATGGGCAGGTCGCGGACGCGCTTGCCGGTGGCGTGGTACACGGCGTTGGTGATGGCGGCGGCTACGCCCAGTAGGCCGATTTCGCCTACCCCCTTCACCCCTAGCGGGTTCACTACGTCGTCTTCCTCCTCCACGAACAGCACCTCGATATCGTGGATATCGGCCTGCACGGGGATGTGGTACTCCGAGTAGTTATGGTTCATGTAGCGCCCAAACTGGTGGTCCATGATGGTTTCCTCCATCAGGGCCATGCTGATGCCCCACACAATGGAGCCCAGCACCTGCGAGCGGGCGGTTTTGGGGTTGAGGATACGGCCGGCGGCTACGGCGTTGAGCACGCGCGTAACGTGCACGGTGCCGAACTCCTCATCCACCTCCACCTCCACAAACACGGCGTTGTGCGAGTGCATGGAGTGGGTGCCCTGCTTGAGCATATTGGGCGTGGCCGAGCTATCCGTTTCCAGCTTGGTTTCGCCGCTGGCCTGGAGCACGTCGCGGATGACTACGGCGTTGTCGGGGTCCTGGCGCAGCCGGATCTGGCCGTTCACGAACTCCACCTCGTCCGGGCTGGCGCCTTTTAGGGGCGAGCCTTCCATCTTCTGGGCCAGCTTGAGCAGCTTCTCCCCGATGGCCTCGCACACGCTCTTCACGGCCGAGCCGACGGAGGCGGCGGTCCAGGAGCCGCCCTGCACGGGAGCTTCGGGCATGTCGGTGTCGCCGAGCTTGAAGGTGACGGCCTCCAGCGGCAGGCCCAGGGTTTCGGCCGCAATCTGGGTCATGATGGTGTAGGTGCCCGTCCCGATGTCGGCGGTGGCGCTGGAAACCAGCAACTGGCCATCGGCGGTGAGGGTAGCCTTGGCGGCGGCTTTCTTCTGGGTGGCATCCCACACGCCGCCAGCCATGCCATAGCCTACCAGGCGGTTGCCCTTGCGCATGGAGCGGGGCTGGGGGTTGCGCTGGTCCCACCCGAATTTGGCCGCTCCCTGGTGGTAACAGTCGCGCAGGCGCTTGCTGGAGAAGGGCTTGCCAGCGTTCTGGTCTTCTTCGGCATAGTTGCGGATGCGGAAGTCGATGGGGTCAATTCCGGCGGCAGCGGCCATTTCGTCCATGGCTACTTCCAGGGCGAAGGAGCCGGTAGCGGCGCCCGGCGCGCGCATGTCCTGGGGCGTAAACACATCCAGCTTAGCCAGTTGGTAGCCCAGCTTCACGTTTTCGCACTGGTAGAGCATACCGCTCCAGTTCACCACGTTTTCGGTGTACTCCTCAAACTGCGAGGTTTCGTGGAGGGCGTGGTGCTGCAGGGCGGCCAGGGTACCATCGGGGTTGGTGCCCAGCTTCACGTACTGCAGGGTGTGGGGCCGGTGGCCGAAGCTAAACATCTGCTGGCGCGTGAGCGTGACGCGCACCGAGCGTTTCAGCTCCAGCGAGGCCAGCACAGCTAGAAATACCGAGTACTGGGGGCGCAGGCCCGAGCCGAAGCCGCCGCCCATGTAGTGGTTGATTACCCGGCAGTCGTCTTTGCTCAGCCCGAAGATTTTGGTGAGGTAGTTCTGCACGTTTACTACCCCCTGGGTCTTGTCATAGACCGTCAGCTTCTTGTCGCCGCGCCACTCCACCGTGGCCCCGAACATTTCCATGGGGTTGTGGTGCTGAGCGCCGTGCACATACTCGTGCTCCAGGCGGTGCTCAGCTTCCTCCCAGGCTTTATCGGGGTTGCCGCGGGGCGGGGGCGGCGGCATCCAGCCCGATTTGCCGTTGCCGGGCTCGAAACCCTCGTCGCGCTTGGCTTCGATGTCGGTTTCGTGTTTCTCTTCCTCGTAGTCAATGCGCAGCACCGAAGAGGCGTAGCGGGCCAGTTCCAGGGTTTCGGCCACTACCAGGGCAATGGGCTGCTGGTTGAACTGAATTTTGTCTTCGTGCAGGGGCCGGAAGGGTGAGCCGCCGGGGGCCACATCGTCCTTGTAGTTGCGGTCAAACCAGGCCAGGCTGGGCACGTTTTCGTGCGAAAACACTTCCAGCACACCCGGAATGGCCAGCACTTCCTCGGAGTGCACTTTGGTAATGCGGCCTTTGGCAATGGCACTGCTCACGACCCAGCCGTAGGCCAGGTTGGGCACCTGAAACTCGGCGGCGTAGGTAGCGGCGCCCGTCACCTTAGCCGGGCCGTCAACCCGACTCGTGGGCTTGCCGATATAGTTGGTCGTGCTCATGGATTCGAGTTTAAAAAGACGTCGGATGCGTGCTGGCTGCCTTCGGCGGCTTGCTTAAGGGCGCGCACAATGGCGCGGCGGGCCAGCTCAATCTTGAAGTTGTTGGAGCCCTGGCCCACGGCGCTTTCTACCACTTTGGCAGCAGCACGGGCAAAGGTTTCGGGGGTAGCAGGCTGGCCTTTTAGCAGGTTTTCGGCCTCCTGGTCGCGCCAGGGCTTGTGGGCTACCCCACCCAGGGCCAGGCGCGCATCCTTGATGGTGTCACCGTCCAGCTCCAGGGCCGCCGCCACCGATACCAGGGCGAAGGCGTAGGAGTTCCGGTCGCGCAGCTTAAGGTAGCTGAAGTTCTTCTCGAAGCCTTTGGCCGGCAAATCGAGGCCGGTAATTAGCTCGCCGGGCTCCAGGTTGTTGTCGCGCTCCGGGGTGGTGCCGGGCAGGCGGTGAAAGTCCTCGAAGGGAATCGTCCGCTCGCCACGGGGCCCGCTCACGCGCACCGTGGCGGCCAGGGCGGCCAGGGCAATGCACATATCGGAGGGGTGGGTAGCAATGCACTGCTCACTAGCCCCCAGAATGGCATGAATTCGGTTGAAGCCCCCAATAGCCCCGCAGCCCGAACCCGGTTCGCGCTTGTTGCAGGGGGTAGCCGTGTCGTAGAAATAGTAGCAGCGGGTGCGCTGCAGGAGGTTGCCGCCGTTGGTGGCCATGTTGCGCAGCTGAGGAGAAGCCCCGGCCAGAATAGCTTGGTTGAGTAGGGGGTAGCGGCGCTTTACTTCCTCGTTCCAGGCCGTATCGGCGTTGGTGGCGAGGGCGCCCAGACGCAGGCCGCCTTCGGGGGTAGGCTCAATGGAAGTCAGCGGCAGCTTGTTCAGCCCCACCAGGTGGGTAGGGCGCGCCACATTTTCCTTCATCAGGTCGAGCAGGTTGGTGCCGCCCCCAATGTAGGCCGCGCCCTCGTGGCTGGCGTTGTCGCGCACGGCGTCCTCGACGGCCGTAGCGCTGGAGTAAGTGAATGGGTTCATGGTTGAGGTCAATTAAAAATTAACAATTAGAAATTAAGAATTGAGGCTTGGGCCACTGGCAGCTACGCATCGTCAGACAAGCCATTTTTAATTCTTAATTCTTCATTCTTAATTGACTATCCACTACTTCCTTCACGGCATTCAGAATGCCGGCGTAGGCGCCGCAGCGGCACAGGTTGCCGCTCATGTGCTCCTTAATCTCCTCCTCGGTGTGGGCCCGGCCTTCGTTGAGGAGGCCCTGGGCCGAGCAGATCTGACCCGGCGTGCAGTAGCCGCACTGGAAAGCGTCGTGGTCGATGAAGGCCTGCTGCAGGGGGTGCAGGTTCTCCTGGCTGCCCAGCCCTTCAATGGTGGTAATGTCGTGGTCTTCGTGCATCACGGCCAGCGAGAGGCAGCTGTTGATGCGCTTGCCGTTTACCAGCACCGTGCAGGCCCCGCACTGGCCATGGTCGCAGCCTTTTTTGGTGCCCGTGAGGTGCACGTATTCGCGCAGGGCGTCGAGCAGGGTAGTCCAGGGCGCAATCTGCAGCGTGTGCTGCTGGCCGTTGATGGTGAGGCGCACTGTGCCCGTGGGAGGCGGCGCGGCCACCCCACCCGCTGCGGCCGCGGAGGTTGAGGACTGTTGTATCATGAGCGAAAGGATAGTTAGGTGAAGGTGCGAGCGGAAAGCAGCTACCCGGCCTGCTGCGCCCAGAGGAGCTACGGACCGAATAGTGGGTTTGCTTTACGCCGGACCTCGGCCCCACGTTATTTTTTTGCGCGTATTTTCTCTCTTAAAAATCCTATATGCCCAAAATCCCGACGGTGAAAGACTAATCCTCAGGCAGTTAATTGGTTATGCATACAAATTCTAAATATTCGCCCTATTCCCCCTAATTCAATCTGAGTCCCTGCTATTCCTCGCGTTATATATCACCGTACACAACGGCGACCCGCTACTGCTCGTCGCTCCGGCAGCGGCTCACCTAAACCACTGGCAAAGTACCAGGCTTACCCGTTCCGGGCCAGCTCGCCCCGAATGCGGCTCAGGGACTCGGGTGTGATGCCGAGGTAGGCGGCAATGTGGCGCTGGGGCAGGCGCCGGGCCAGCGTGGGGTAGAGCTGCAGAAACTCCTGGTACCGCACTTCCGCCGGAGCGCTCAGCACCCCAATCAGGCGGCGCTGCAACGCTACCAGGCTGTTTTGCAGCAACTGGTAAAAGAACAGTTGAAACTCGGGCCCGAAAGACGGCAGCCGCGCGTAAAACCCAGCCCCGAACACCAGCACCTCGGAGTCTTCCAGGGCATCAATGGAAAACAGGGCTGGCTGCTGCCGCGTGAGGCTGTGCTGGTCGGAAATCCACCAGTTTTCGGGCGCAAACTGCAGAATGTGCTCCTTCTGGCGCTCGTCGGTTACGAAGCTGCGCAGGCAGCCGCGTACCACAAAAGCCCCATAGCGCCCTACCTCCCCCTGGCGCACCAACACCTCGTGCCGGGCCAGGTGACGCGGCAGAAGCAACCCGGCCAACTCCGCGAACTGTGTTTCGGAGAGCGGGAATTTATCAGACAGGTAGGTACGCAGGGCGTCAAGCACAATAAGCGGATGAGGTAGCAGTAAAACAACAGGAATCTGATAGTATTGCGTCAAATCTATACTACCTTCTTTTCTATTCTATTGCTGGTATGCGCAATCCGCAGCATTTTCTTCGCTTCGTTCTGATTTGGCTCCTGCTGCTCGGCGGTTCTCACCTAACCTACGCTACTACCTGGAATGAACCCTGGCACGACCAAGTGGTAAAGCAAGCAGATTATTTCGTGCTGGCCACTGTCGCGGCGGCTGATAAGAACAGCGCCACTCTTACTGTACTTGCTACCCTGGGCACGACGGGCAGCCCGCTCACGGGCACCGTTAAGCTCACCGATTTCTACGCACTTGATTTGTGCAGCACTTCGGGCGGGCACGGACCAGAGTTTCACTTCACCCCCCAGGATACGGCTTACTTTTTCCTTAAGAAAAATCAGACTGGTACCTACAGCCTGGCTACCCCTACCACGGGCTTTGCCCTCGTGAAAGGCCAGCGCGTTTCCGCTACCTACCGCCATAGCTACCATCAAGCCTTGCTGGAGCGACCAGCCTATGAGCTAACCATGACGGCTATTTTTCAGCACTACCATCAGCAACCATACGCAGCCGAGGCAGTTCGCACTTTTATCGGGCAACAGCTGGCCCAAAAGCCTGCCGCGCTGAACGAGGAAGAACTACCTATCTTTTTTAAGCAGCACGCCGCCCTGGAAACTATTTATCACCTGGGGCTGACTGATTATTACGCCGCTACCCTACCCTTCCTGCGCGACAGCCAAAACTTCCACTCCCAAATATCCGCTGCTCGGGCGCTGACGGCCGTTAACACCCAGGAAGCAAATCAGCAGTTGCTCACTCTGCTGTCAGACGCCAAGACGCCGGATTTCCCCAAAGTAGTTGCCATTTGGACTCTGGGTGCCCATCAGCCTAAAGCATTAAAGACAAACCTGCAAAAGCTAATTAGCAAAGCGTCCGAAGATAGAGCAGGTTTCGGGGGCAATCTGATGGACCCAAGAGTTTGCACTCATCTACCCACCGTAAAAGAGGCTCTAACCGATTTAATTTCTCGCCTGTAAGAAGAGGATTTTCTTTATTCACCCCCCTCTATTCGCCAGATGCCTGTATGCTTAAATTCCTGTTGCCGCTTTCCGCCTTAGCGGGCCTGCTCACGGCTTGCCAGACCCAACCCACTGAAACACCAGCCGCTGCCTCCACGCCCGCAGCAGGCGCACCCCAGACGCCCACTCAACCTACAGCATCCGAGGCCGCCGCTGATGATGTAGCCGGTGCCCGGCAATGGCTCATGACCAGCGTGGAAGACTACTACCACACGGACAGCCCCGGCGCCGATGCCAAGGCCGATACGGATACTACCGCTGGCATTTACACCCGGCGCTACAAAGCCTACAAGCTCGAATCCATCAACCTGGAATTTGCGGAGGATCAGGATAAGGCAATAGCGGACTTCGAAAAGAAGTGGGCGGGCCAGTACAATACCAAGTACGTGGGCACGGGTGGCTTCCTGTTCACCGCTCAGGATTACGGCAACCTGAAAGTCACGCGCTGCACGTTCAAAGAGCGCACCAAGGATAACGGGTACCTCTTTAACGTTACCATCCGGGACGTGACCTACAAAATGGATAACCAGGGCGACATCAAGGTGCTCCAAACGGACCAGGGCTATAAGATTGACGACGTGCTAGAGTACTAGCCCCACTATAGCCGCCATGCCCCCACGCGCCTACGGGTTGCCATTAGCCGAGCAGGTAGCCGATGCCTTGGCCGCGGGCCGGACGCTGGTGCCCTACCACCGCGACTATGGTGGCCTCGGGCTGGCCTGCGTAGAAGGCACATTTATCTACGCCGAAGTCTGGGATGGGCAGTTGCAGGGCCTGAACACCCTGGATGAGCGCCCACCCTACGCCCGACCCTTCCCCGACCGGGCAGCTTTCGTAAGCTGGCTCAGCCAACAGTCGGATGCCACGCTGAACCGACGGGAAATGGCCGATTCATTCTACTGGAACAACCAGACCATCACCCGTCGGCGCCTGCGTCAATTCGTGGAGGAAGGTCACTAGCGGCTGCGGTTGCGTCTTTCTGCCCCTGCTGGCTAAATCCTAGCGCGGATTGATGGGCCGCGCCCGGAGCAGCAGCAGTCCGGCCGCAAATACGCCCCCCACGCTCAACAGCAACTTGCCGAGGCCGCGCAGCGCGGTGTCCAACTCGGGTTGGCTGGTGAAGGTGTGGGTAGGCTCCTGGGCATAATCGGCGTGGGTGAACTCGACTTTGCGGAACAGGAAGGGGTAGTAAAAGGCCCGGAGCGCATCGTGGTAGGCAGTGGCGCTGCGCTGAAACTTCAGGTGGGTTGGCAAGTCGGTGCCGGCCAGGGCGTTGAGGCTGCTCTGGGCGTTGATGGCCGGGGAGAGTAGATTCAATTTCTCTACTAGGTCGTAGCGCTGCTGGAGGCCGTTAGCGTAGGCGGCGGCTTGCTTGGCCACGGCCAAGTCGCCGAGGTGCTGGAAGGCGTAGTACCAGCGCCACACAAACCGCTCCCGGATGGTGGCCGTGTCGCGCCACTGCGGATACAGGGCAAAGAACCGGTTCATGGTCTGGGTTTTCGGCCGGTCCCAGCCGGCATGAATTTCCTCGCGCTGCTTGATGGTCAGCTCAATGCCCTGCGGTACGGGGCGGGCGGCGGCCACGCCCAGGTTCAGCAGGCTGGGCACCAGCACCACTAGCAGCAGCCACACGCCCAGCAGGGTTACCGCATTAAAAGCCGACGTGCGCTGCAAGGCCGTGATAATCAGCGCTACCCCGAACCAAAATAGGCAGTACAGCGTGCTCAGGCCCAGCCAGGTAACCATACGGCCATCCAGCGGCACCTGGGCCCACAGCATGCCCACGACGGAGAGCAGCCAGGCCAGCCCTAGCACCACGGCCAGACGGAAAGCCAGCTTGGCGCCCACTACCACGCCAGAACTTACGGGCTGGGCCAGCAGCAACGTCAGGATGCCTTCTTCCCGCTCACTGGACAGCAGGTTAAAGCTCAGGGCAATGATGAGCAGCGGAAACAAGTACACCAACACAAACGCCAGGTCGAAGTTGCCGCTGAGCACCTTCATGGGGTTGGTGTTGTCGGTGGCGTAGAGCTGGTTTTGCAGGCCCAGCAGGCGCAGCTTCACGTAGTAGGGATTTACGTCGCGCTGGCCCAGGGAGAGGGCCGCCCAGGCATCGGGGTGGTGCACGGCGTAGGTGGTGTGGTAGTAGCCAATGTCGCCGGCATCGGCGGGGCCAGGAAACTTCACCTTGAGCTCCTCCACGTTGCGGCGCGTGAGCTCGGGCAGGGTGGTAAGGTGCTGGCGTTGGCGCTCAATTTCGGTGGTGCCGTAGTAAATGCCGTAGAGGCCCGTGAGTAGCAGTAAGGCGCACAGTAGCACCAGCCCTTTGGCGGCGCGGAAGTGTCGCCACTCGTAGGAAAACAGAAGCCAGAATATTCTCATCAGATCAGGCAAGTCGGGAGTTGGAAATCAGCCGCAGCCCCAGCCAGCTCAGGCCCACGGCCCAAAGCAATAGGGCCACAACGGGCAGCAGCAGGCGGGGCAGGGCCCAGCCCAGGGGTGGCGCCTGGTAAGCAAAGAGGGGTAGCTGCTGCCAGGTGTGGGCATCGAGCTTGCGCTCCTTGTCGCCGTAGCCCATGCTAGCTTGCAGGGCATTCAGGCGCTGCACCAGGCTATAGCGGTAGGCCTCCGCGGCCTGCTGAAAGTGCACGTAGTGGGCGAAATCGGAGCCGGCCAGACCCATGGACAGGGGCCGGATGGCTTGGTAGGGGTTTAGCAGCCCTACCCAATCAGAAAGGCGGTTCTGCCGCTCGTAGGTGGCATTCAGGTCGGCGAAGTGCTGCTGGTACACCTTGGCCGAGTAGGCTTCGCTCTCACTCATTACAATGCCACCCACGCTCACCGGCAGCTTCTCCTCCGAATCGACGCCGTACTTTTTGAGCAGCCCGGCCTTCAGGGCGGCCGAGCGTTGGTCCTGCGGGTCGTGGCCGTTGATGCCGTGCTGGGCTTCTTCGTGCACGTCGGCGTCCATCTGGGCCTTAGTCACGGCGGGGTAGAGCGTGGCGCCCAGGTTGGCGGTGGCTTTGGGCAGAATGATGCAGCCCAGAATCCAGAGGCCCAGCAGCGTCACCAGCGCCGCCCGGGAGCTGGCCTGCACCGCCGATACCACCACGGCCCCCACAATGAACAGGAAGAAGTATACGGCGTAGCTCAGCACAAACAGCCCCAGCCGCCCTACTAGGTCAGCGCCGGAAGCAAACTCCTCGGTCCCGAACAGCAGCGCGGCGGCCAGGGCCAGAGCCGGGGCAACCACCAGGGCCACAGCGCGGCTGTACCCTACAATCTTGCCCCAGGCCACTTGCCGCAAGGATACGCCCTGACTGAGCAGCAGCTTCAGCGTACCCGTTTCGCGCTCCTGGGTGAAGGCCCCGAAGCACAGGAAGATGATGAGCAACGGTACCAGCATTTGCAGCACGAAGGCCACCGTCATTTCCCCAAACCGAATCAGGGAGCCTGATTGCTGGGCCTGGCTGAAGTTGACGCTGTTCTGCTGGTGGGCCTCCAGAAACACCGAGGTGCCCGTGAATGAGTCCACGCCCGAGTCGAGCAGGCTGAGGCCGGAGCGGGGCCGAAAGGCAAAGGAGCCGTAGTGGGCCACGCGGTGCGGGTGCCGCGCCGGCTGGTGGCGAAACTGGTCATTGACGGTTTCCTGGGCCAACTGGCGCTCCTGCTGCAGGGTCTGGTAGCTGGCCCGCCCCACCAGGGTAGCGGCCAGCAGCAAGGCCAGCACCAGCACGCTCAGCACCAGGAAACGCTTGTCGCGCAGGGTGCTGACGAATTCTTTTTGCGCAATACTATGCATCATCGGGGGTGGGCTAGTTGTGCATGTAGGTGAGGTAAAGCTGCTCCAGCTCCTGGGCGTTCAGGGCCGCCGTGGGGCGCACATCCACTAGCTCGCCCTCCCGCATAATGCCCACGCGGGTTCCTACCTCCTTGGCCCGGAAGATGTCGTGGGTAGCCATGAGCACGGCCGTGCCCTCGGCGCTTAGCTGGGTAAGCAGCTGCGAAAACTCATTGGAGGCTTTGGGGTCGAGGCCGGAGGTAGGCTCATCCAGCAGCAGCACTTTGGCGTGCTTGGCCACGGCAATGGCAATGCCTACTTTCTGGCGCATGCCCTTGGAGTAGGTGCCCACCCGCCGCCGCACCGCCTCGGCCGGCAAGCCGGCGTGGTGCAGGTAGTCGAGCAGCTCTGCCTCTTTGTATTTAAAACCCGCCAGACTGCTGAACAAGGCCAGGTTTTCCAGGCCTGTCAGGTGGGGGTAGAGCATCACGTTTTCGGGAATGTAGGCCAGGTGCTCCTTGATCTTGAGCGGATTGAGGGCTACCTCCAACCCGTTCACGAAGGCCGCCCCCGACGTTGGCGCAATGAAGCCCAGGAACAGGTTGATGGTCGTGGATTTGCCCGCGCCGTTCTGGCCGAGCAGGCAAAACACCTCTCCCGGCTCAATTTGCAGGTTCAGCCCTTGTAGGGCCAGTTTATTAGGGTACTCCTTGCGCAAGTCGCGCGCTTCCAGAATGTAGTTCATAGTAGGGGCCTCACCCCCCGGCCCCCTCTCCGGGGGAGAGGGGGAGCCACGGCGGCGCAGGCGTTTAAGTGAAAAGATTGATGAATGCAGGGTGAGGTGAGTTAAGCGACCTTACTCGCGCCGACCAGTTCCGCGCGTTGCGGAGGTTGCTGACGGCTGGCACCCCCTCTCCTTTTTCGGAGAGGGGGCCGGGGGGTGAGGCGCCCCTTAGAAGGTGTAGCCCACGGTAGCCATGAAGTTGCGCGGGGCGCCGGGGCTGGTGCGGAAGTAGTCATACCCGCCCACGAAGTAGTACCGGTCGAGCAGGTTGTTCACGTTCAGGTGGAAGTTGAACTTGTCCACGGTATAGAACAGGGCCGCATCGAGCACGGTGTAGGAAGGCCAGTGCCCCCAGTACTCCTCCCCCGTCGTGGTATTGGTCACCTGGTTTTCGGTACGGCGGGCAGCTACGTAGTTGCCACCGAAGGCCACTCCCAGGCCGCGCAGGGCAGGTAGAGTGAAGGTATACTTGGTCCACAAACCCGCCGAATGCTTGGGCGAGTTGGCCAGGGGCTGGCCCTCCTCCACCGCCAGCGCAGCATCCAGTACCTCGGAGTGGTTGAAGGCGTAAGTGGCGTTCAGATTCAGATTCGGAAGCAGGTTGCCGGTCAGCTCCACTTCGGCCCCACGCGAACGGACCAAATCATTCTGGCGGTAGATGGTCGTTCCGTCAGGCATCAGCGCATTGGTTGGCACAAGTTGGTTGCGCTTATCTATCTGATACACGGCCAGGGTGCCAAACAGAGCTTTATCGAAAAACTCCCCCTTCAGGCCGGTTTCTACCTGGTAGCTGGTTTCGGTATCGAAGGGAGTAGCGCGGCCGTAGCGCTCCGGAAAGCGCAGCAGCTCCGGCTTCAGGGGCCGGAAGCCCGCGCTGTAGCTGGCGAAGTAGTTCAGGTTGTCACGCAGGGCGTAGGTAAGGCCAGCGCGGGGCAGCAGCCGGCGCTGCGGAATGGTCTGCGACCCGTCGGGGTAGTCGCGCTCATCGGCAAATAGCTCGTAGCGGGCCCCCAGCAGCAGGCTCAGGCGCGGCGTTACGGTAAGCTGGTCCTGCACATAAATGCCCGTGGTGTGGTACACCGAGTTGATGTAGTCGATGAAGAACAGGGGCAGCGGCCGGCGGATGTACTTAGTGGGGTCCTGGATTTCATACACCGGGTTCTTCAGGTCGAAGGTCAGGGGAGATTTCACCCCATCCACCAGCTTCTGCCGCGCTTCAAACATGGTACTTTGCTTATCCGTGTTGAAGCGGATGTAGTCGACGCCCAGCACCACTTTGTGGGCCACCGAGCCGGTAAAGCGGTTCAGGGCGAAGTAGGCCGCCAGGTTTTTGGTGTACTCCTCGGCGCGGCGGTCGAAATAGCGCAGGTTCATCACCGTGTTGGCCGGCGCGTCGGCATAGGAATTCAGGGTGCGGTGTTCGCTCAGGTCTTCGTTGTAGGTGAAGTCGAGGTAGGAGGCGTTCAGCGACAGCCAGTCGGTGAATTTGTGGTTAAGCGAGGCGTTGAGATAGTAGGTGCTGGTGCGGAAATAGTCGCTCGGCTGGCTCAGGGTAAAGGAGCGCGGCAGGGCGTACAAGTCGCCCCCCCGAATGGCAAGCCCCCGGTCGAGGTAGCCGTCGATGTGGGTGTACACCAGCTCGGCGTTGAGGGTGGTGTTGTCGGTGGGCAGAAAGGTGACCGTGGGCGCCACCATCACGGAGCGGGTGTCGTTCACGTCGCGGAAGGTATTGGACTTCTCGAAGCCCGCGTTGAAGCGGTAGAGCAGGTTTTTCCGCTCGTTCATCGGCCCCGTGAAATCGGCCGTGGCGCGGGAGGTATTGAAGCTGCCGTTGGAGAAGCTCACTGCCTTGCGGGCCACATCAAGCGGCTTTTTAGTGACCATGTTCACCGTGCCGCCGGGGTTGATGTCGCCGTACAGAGCCGCGCCGGGACCTTTCAGCACCTCCACCCGCTCCAGGTTCACGGTCAGGGGAGCTTGGGTAAAGGAGTTGCCGTAGCTGAAACCCGAGCGCAACCCGTTGAGGAGACGGAAGCCGCTTTCGTAGCCGTTGCGGAAGCCCCGGATGGTCAGGTCGTCGTAGTGGGAGTACTGCGTGACGCCGGCAATGTTTTTCACCACGTCGGGCAAGCGCAGGGCCTGGCGGTCCTCCATCAGCTCCTTGGTGACCGTAGAAATGGACTGTGGCACGTCTTTTAGCGCAGTGGCCGTTTTGGTGCCCACAAAGCTGTAGTTACTCTTGTAGGTGGTTTCCTTGCGGCCCAGCACTTCCACTTCCTGCAGGGCATTGGTGCTGGCGCGCAGGGTAAAATCGACTACCAAGGCGGGCGTTTCGGCGCTCAGGATAACCGTGCGCTGCTCCTGCTGGTGACTCAGGCTGCGGGTGATGAGCGTATACTCAGCCAGGGGCAGCTGATCAAGGGAGAAATGCCCTTCGGCGTCAGAAAGGGCAGAAAACCGCCCGCTTTTCTCTACCACCATAACGCCCTCTAGGGTCTGGCCGGTAGGGCTGATGAGGTGGCCGCTGATGTGGCCGGAGAGTTGGCCCAGGGCCAATTGGGGAAGAACGAGCAGTAGAACCAGTAGAATGCGGGGCATAGGACAGGGCCACACCGGGCCCGTGAGCTGAGGCATCAGCTCCTGATAATAAACCAGAAAAACAGAGGAAGAAGGGGGAGGCCGTTACACGCCCACCGCGCCGGACGACCCGCTGAAATACAGCAGGAGCCCACTAGCCTGAATTCAGGCTGCCGGAAAAAGGACGCAGGCCACTACGGGCGCGGAATTAGCAGCGCAGCCGGATAGGCACGGCAGGTTACCCTACCCCGGAGGGGGTAGCAGCCTAAATCAAGACTAGGCGCGAGCCGGCGGCCCGCGTAGCGAAGCCCCATCCAGCAGGTGTGAGGCCCGGCATACGGGGGCCTGCGGCCGGTAGACCGCGTAGGCTAACAGGCGCACGGGTTCCGGCAGTTTGATACGCACAGCCGGCTGAAAAGGCGCATTGTACAGCTGCTCCGTAGAACAGTGCTGGTGCTTAGCCGACAGCATAGCCTTGTGCTTGCCCAACGTGACCGTACTGCTGGTCAGGGGCGCATCCTCGGTGTGCTGGTGGAAGTGCAGGCGCAGGATAGCGGCCTCGGGTGCCAACACCCGAAGTAGCAGGCTCAACAGCCACCACGCTATTAGTCTGCGTCCTGTATGCACTTACCCTTGTTTCTGCATCATATCCGGCAAAGGTAGGATATTTATTAAATATGCATCATTGTTGCATATTTAATAAATGCCTTAGGCTGAAACCGGCTGCTACTAGGGCGCCCCCTACCCCCTATGCTTCGCGGTAACCCGGCAAGCGGAGCAGGTCAGTGCTTACAGTCCGTACGTCACCTGCAGGTAGTATAGTCCGCCCACGCTGGGGCCGCCGAGGTAACTCACATAGTACTGATTCAGCAGGTTGCTGGCGCCCAGCTTCAGGCGCAGGTTGGGGGTAGGCAGGCGGTAGCTGACCTGGGCATCGAGGGTGCTATAGGCGGGCACGTGGCCGGTCACCAGGAAAGTTTGGGAGTAGTAGCCCGCCTGCCAGCGGAAGTTGAGGCCGAAGCCGAAGTTCTTCACCACATGCTCGTTGCCCAGACTCAGGTTATACGCCCAGCGCGGGGTGTTGAAGCCGTCCTCTAATCCGTCGCCCGACTCGGTGCGGTCGAGGCGGGCGTAGGTGACGCTGGCGCCGGCCAGGTAGCCGCCCGCTACGTCGTAGCGCAACCCCAGGGAGCCGCCGTAGTTGTACACCTGGCTTTGGGAGTTAGTCCAGAGGCGGTAGCGGGCCTGGCCGGCACGGGCGCTCAGGGCAGTGGCCACGGTATTCAGGTCGGCGTCGGCAGACAGCGGCTGGCCGGCGGCGTTGATGGGCACGTAGGCTTCTACCTGGGCAATAAAGTCGCGGTAGGTATTGTAGTAGAAGTCCACGTCAGCCAGCAGGCGGCCGCCGGGCAGCAGGGCCGCTTTGTAGCCCAACTCCACGGACTTGATGTGCTCGGGCCGCAGGTAGGTATAGGGGTTCTTCACTAGGGTGCCCTGATTTTTGGCAATAGCCTGACTGCGCGAGAGGCCGCCGGTATTCACGTCGCGCGTTATAGCCGCGTTAAAGGCATCAATGGAGCTGCGCAGGTAGCTGTTCTCGAAGACCCCGTCCGACATAACCCGCAGCCCTCCAATACGCTTCACCTGTCCGCTGTTCACGTTGGAAAACCCCTCAAACAAGCTCGGGAAACGGTAGCCACTCTGGTAGCTTACCCGGAAGTTGTGGCGCTGGGTGGGCGAGTACACTGCCGTCAGGCGCGGGTTGAAGCGGGTGCTGAAGTAGTCATTCTTGTCGGCGCGCAGGGTAGCCGTCAAACGGATTTTTTCCTGCAGCAGCCGGGCACCGGCCTGCACAAAGCCGCCGGTTTTGCCATAAGTCAGGGTGCCGTACGGGTCCTCGCCTTGTTCGGGGTTGATGAAATAGTTGCCATCAGGCTGAATGAAGTAAGTGCGGTGGTCGAGACCTACCAGTAGGTCGGTCCAGGCGGGCAGGGCGTTGCCACCCCGGCGCAAAGCCTCCCCCACGTTCACCTGGCCTTCGGCGTGGAGCAGTTCGGCCTGCACGCGCAGGGCCGCGCCCTGGTCCCAGTTGTTGATGCCGGCTAGCTCCCGCAGGCGCTGCTTAAATTCGGGGGTGCCGGGCTGCAGGCGGCCGGCATCGGCGGCCGCGCGGGCCGCGGCGTGGGCCTGGGCTACGGTTTGGCCGTCTTGCGTGGCCCTGTTCCAGGCGGCGGTGTAATCTTGGTTCCAACGCGCATCGGGCTTGAAGCTGCGGTCCAGGTTTTCGGCCATAGAGCGCAGGTTGTAGCTGCGGCCAGTGTTTTCCTGGGTGAAGTAGGTGCGGGCCTGCACTACGGGGGTAGTCAGCTGCAGGGCGTGCTGCTGTAGGTGGTAATCACTGAGTTGAAACCGGTTGCTGCGCTGGTACACGTTGTCGAAGTTAGCGCCCCGGTAGGTGTAGGCTAGCTCGGCCGTGGGCGTCAGCTTGTAGTGCAGGGCGGCATCGTAGCGGAAGGTTTGCAGGCGGTAATCCACCACGTCCTGCTCCCGGTAGCCGGTGCGGGCTACCTGGTAGGTTTTGCCGCCCAGCGTCAGGTTCGAGCGGTTGGAGGACTCGTTGCCGTAGCTGCTTACCGGGTCGCGGGCGGGGTTATCGGTGCCGAACAAGCCGGTAGTGGCGTTGCCGTTCGGGTTGATGTCGGTGGGGTCGGTGGCCATCCAGTCGTAGCCGCGCAGGTAGGTGCCGTTCACCTTGAACGCCAGTTTGGGGCTCACGGCTTTGGCGTAGCGCACACTGGTTTCGGAAAACAGGTGCGCGCCGGTGTTCGGGTCGTTTACATGGTTCACCCCTACCTTCTGCTGCACGCTCAATCCTTCGCTGCGGAAGGGGTTGCGGGTACTAAAGTTGGCCAGCCCGTTGATGGCGTTCAGCCCGTACAACGCCGCGGCCGTGCCCGGCACGATTTCCACCGCCTGAATGTCCAGGTCGCTCGGGCCCAGCACGTTGCCGATGGGCCCGCCAATGTGGGGGGCTTGGTTATCGATGCCGTCTACCAGCTGCACGAAGCGCACGTTGGTGGTATTGGTGAAGCCCCTGGCGTTTATCACCTTGAAGCCCAGGCTGGGTGTAATCACCTGCACGCCCTTTACATGCTCAATAGCATCGAAAAAGGACGGAGCCGGCGTGAGCCGCAGCTGCCGCGCCGTCAGCTTTTCCACCGTCACCGGTGACTGCAGCATGCTCTCCTCCACCTTTGAGGCGGCCACTACTACCTCCCCCAGCCGCGTCGTATCGGCCAGGGCCGTGGGTTGCAGACTGCGTTGGGCCAGCACTGGCCCACTCGCCACTACCATGATTCCGCCTATCAGTGCCGGTCGGCATAGGGCGCGTACGTTGGGCTTTGCGGGCTTGTAGGGGGTAGTAGTAGGCATGCAGGCGGATTCAGGCGTCGTTATATTCCGACAAACATAACGCAGAACCCACCGAATGGTTTGCTCCGGCCAGCCGCAAGCCATTCGGCGGTGCACCTGACGCTTTGGCTACGGCCCTTACCCTTTCACTTCCTGCAGCACTAGCTCCATCTGGATGTTGCAGCGCTCGTAGGGCGAGGGCTGACCAGCCACCGTCTTGCGGAAGCCCAGCTTATGGTAGAGCTGAATGGCCGGCGCCAGCTTGGTGTTGCTCTCCAGATACAGTCGTTTCGAGCCCAGCGCCCGGGCCTGAGCAATGGCCGCCTCGCCCAGCCGGAATCCGATGCCCAGGCCCTGCGCCGCCGGCGACACGGCCATTTTGGCTAACTCCACTGTATCGGCGTCCATACGCAGCAGGGCGCACGCGCCTACTATCTGCCCCTGGTACTCGGCTAGCAGAATGCGCCCGCCCGGCTGCAGAATGTATTCCTCGGGGTGGTCCAGGGCTTTCAAATCCGGCTCCTCTACCCGGAAATACCGCTCAATCCACTCGATGTTGAGGCGCTTGAAGTCCGGCTGAAACTGCGGCTCATACTCCCGAATGCGCACTGCGCTGCCCACCCGCGCATCCCGGATGGCTTTCACCCGGCTCCCCAGGCTTTGGCGCGACAACGCGTATTCCATTTCCCCGATGGCCAGCCAGAGGTTGTGGCGGGTTTCGGCGAGTAGCGTCTCGGTGGCTTGGCGTACGTCGGCGGTTTGCTGCTGGAGGGCGGGCCAGAGGGCGGCACCCTTTTCGGTGAGCGAAATGACGCTGCGCCGCTGGTCGGTTTCGCCGCGCTGTACCTGCACTAGCTCGTGCTTTACCAGGTCCTTTACTACCTGGCTAACGGCGGCGTGGGTTTGCCCGATTCGCTCGGCAATGTCGCCGACGTGCCGGCCCGGCTCCGTGGCTACCACATAAAACACGGGAAACCAGCGAGGCTCAAAGGCTACATGGTATAGCTCGTACACTTCGGCGGCCTGGCTCGTCACTACTTCACTCAGTCGGCGCAGCCGGCTTCCCAGCCCGGCGGAGCCTAATTCATCAAAGAAGTCCATACTGCAAACATAAATAATTTACGTAAGTGCTTACATTAGTACTAATATATAAAAGTATGATCCCTGATTTTATAGCAGCCGGGCAGCTTCTACCCGCAGAAATTCCTGGAACCGTTCCTGTAACTCCCGAAATTCCTGAATCAGCTGCTGGCCTTCGGGGGTCACCTCGGCTCCACCGCCGCGCTTGCCGCCGGTTTGGGTTTGCACCAAGGGGGTAGCACTCTGGGCGTTCAGAGACGACACCAAGTCCCAGGCCCGCTTGTACGACATGCCCATTTCCTGCGCCGCCTTTGAGATGGAGCCGTGCTCCTGAATAAGCGTAAGCAGCTCCAGCCGCCCGATGCCCATGAATCGGTCGTCGGGGGTTTCTACCCAGAGGCGGCCGGTGAGGCGAAAGTTCAGGTCGGGGCGGAGCAGGTTTTTCATGGGGTAAAGATGGCAGAACGAACGGTTTGAAATCGTAGCGGGGGTAGGCGGTTGGCCGGCGGGCTGCGCCGCTGGTATACGCTAACCCGGGCCTTGAGGGGGTTTTGAGCCGGCCGGAGGGGTAGGCGGCGCGAAGGTAGAAACCGGAAAACGAGGCGCGGGCGGGTAGCGGGGGTTGCGGCCAGTGCCTAGGTTGCTATTTCGGACCTGCTGCCGGGGGTCACCTTTCCACGCTCGAACCACGACACCCTTCTCTCCGATGGAGCACCACGCGCCCCAGGGCCTCTACCAGCCCGAGTTTGAACACGACGCCTGCGGCACGGGCCTGCTGGCCTACGTCGATGGCCGTAAATCGCACCAGATTGTGGCGGATGCGCTGACGATTCTGGAAAACATGGAACACCGCGGCGCCTGCGGCTGCGACGCCGATTCCGGCGACGGGGCCGGGCTGCTGCTGCAGTTGCCGCACTGGTTTCTGCTGGAAGAATGCACCGCGCTGGGCATCCGCCTGCCCGAGCCCGACGAGTATGGGGTGGGCATGACGTTTCTGCCCAAAGATGCCCAACTGCGCGAAACCTGCCGCACGATTATCAACGCCGCTGCCGCCCGCCTGGGCCTGCCGGTGCTGGGCTACCGCCCCGTGCCCGTGAATCCGGCGGGCATTGGGCCCACTGCCCTGGCCGCCGAGCCGGCCGTGGAGCAGCTGTTCGTGGGCCGCCCGGCGGGCGTGACTACCCCCGAGAATTTTGAGCGCAAGCTCTACGTGCTGCGCCGCCTGGTGATGCGCGAAGTAGGCGCCCAGCTACCCGCGGCGGAGGTGTACTTCGCGTCGCTTTCCTGTCGGGTTATCATCTATAAAGGGCAGCTGACTACCTACCAGATGCGCAGCTACTACCCCGATTTGTCGGATGAACGGGTCACCTCGGGGCTGGGGCTGGTGCATTCGCGCTTTTCCACCAACACCTTCCCGAGCTGGCGGCTGGCCCAGCCCTTCCGGCTACTGGCCCACAACGGCGAAATCAACACCCTGCGCGGCAACCTCAACTGGTTTTACGCCGGCCTACCCTCCTACCTCTCGCCCTACTTTACAGCGGAGGAAATGGAGATTCTGCTGCCCGTCATCGACCCGACTCAGTCGGACTCGGCCTGCCTCGACAACATCGTGGAGCTGCTCCTGCACTGCGGCCGCTCGCTGCCCCACGTGATGATGATGCTGGTGCCCGAGGCCTGGGACGGCAACGAGCAGATGGACCCGCTCAAAAAAGCCTTCTACGAGTTCCACGCCACCTTTATGGCCCCCTGGGACGGCCCGGCGGCCCTGCTCTTCACCGATGGCCGCATGATTGGGGCCATGCTGGACCGCAACGGCCTGCGCCCCCTGCGCTACGCCCTCACCACCGACGGGCGGGTGCTGGTAGCTTCCGAGGCCGGGGTGCTGGGCGCGGGCCTGCCCGAGGCCAGCGTAGTGCGCAAGGGCCGCCTGCAGCCGGGCAAAATGCTGCTCATTGACACTCAGGCCGGCCAGATTATTACCGACGAGGAGCTGAAAACCCAGGCCGCTACCCGCCAGCCCTACGGGCAGTGGCTGCGCGAGTACCAGATTCGGCTGGAGGAGCTGCCCGAGCCCCGGCTGGTGTTCACCGACCTCTCGGCCGAGTCGGTGTTCAAGTACCACCAGGTGTTCGGCTATACCCGCGAGGACATCGACACCATCCTGACGCCCATGGCCCTGGAAGGCAAGGAGCCCATCGGGTCCATGGGCGTGGACACCCCGCTGGCCGTCCTCTCCGACCAGCCCCAGCACCTGAGCAGCTACTTCAAGCAGTTTTTCGCTCAGGTCACCAACCCGCCCATCGACCCCATCCGGGAACGGCTGGTGATGAGCCTGGCCACCTTCCTGGGCAACAACGGCAACATCCTCGACGAGGACAAGATGCACTGCCACTGCGTAGCCCTGCGCCACCCCATCCTTACCAACCACGAGCTGGAAAAGCTGCGCAGCATCGACACGGGCCTGTTCAACGCCAAAACCATCAATACCTACTTCCGGGCCGATGGCAAGCCGGGCGCGCTCAAAGCCGGCCTCGACCGCCTCTGCCGCTACGCCGAAGACGCTGTGGATGATGGCTTCGAGGTGCTGATTCTCTCGGACCGCTACCTCGACTCGGAGCACGCTTCCATCCCGACCCTACTGGCCGTATCGGCGGTGCACCACCACCTGATTCGCAAAGGCTACCGCGGCTCGGTGGGGCTGGTGGTAGAGGCCGGCGACGTGTGGGAAGTGCACCATTTTGCCTGTCTGCTGGCCTTCGGGGCCACGGCCATCAACCCCTACCTGGCCCTGAGCACCATCCGGACCCTGCACGCGGGCGGGCGGTTGGCCCCCGGGCAGGAGGTAGGAAAACTAGAAGCCAACTACACCAAAGCCGTGTGCGACGGGCTGCTGAAGATTTTCTCCAAGATGGGCATCAGCACCCTGCAGAGCTACCACGGGGCCCAGGTGTTTGAGATATTGGGCCTGAACCGGGAGGTAGTGGATGCCTACTTCACCGGGGCCGTGACGCGCATTGGCGGGCTGGGACTGGACGAAATTGCCCGCGAAACCCTGTTCAAGCACTTCCAGGGCTTTAAGAGCAGCACCCTGGAGGAGCAACACCTGCTGCCCGAGGGCGGAGTGTACCAGTGGCGGCGCCGGGGCGAGGCCCACCAGTTCAACCCCGAAACCGTGCACCTGCTCCAGCACGCCACCCGCACCGGCTCCTACGACACCTACCAGCGCTACGCCCGGCTGGTGAACGGCCCCGCGGCGGGCACCGCTACCCTGCGCGGCCTGCTGGACTTTGCCTACCACCGCCCGGCCGTGCCCCTGCCCGAGGTGGAACCGGCCGAAAGCATCATGCGGCGCTTTGCTACCGGGGCCATGTCGTTCGGGTCCATCTCGCACGAGGCGCACAGCACCCTGGCCATTGCCATGAACCGCATCGGGGGCAAGAGCAACACGGGCGAGGGCGGCGAGGACCCGCTGCGCTACGAGGTGATGGAAAACGGCGACTCCATGCGCTCGGCCATCAAGCAGGTGGCCTCGGCCCGCTTCGGCGTCACGGCCCACTACCTCACCAACGCCGACGAACTGCAAATCAAGATGGCCCAGGGGGCCAAGCCCGGGGAGGGCGGCCAGCTGCCCGGCCACAAGGTAGATGAGTGGATTGCCCGGGTGCGCCACGCTACCCCCGGTGTGGGCCTCATCTCGCCCCCACCCCACCACGACATCTACTCCATCGAGGACCTGGCCCAGCTCATCTTCGATTTGAAAAACGCCAACCGCCAGGCCCGCATCAACGTGAAGCTGGTGAGCAAGGCAGGGGTAGGAACCATTGCCGCCGGGGTAGCCAAAGCCCACGCCGACGTGATTCTGGTGGCCGGCTACGACGGCGGTACCGGTGCTTCGCCCCTGAGTAGCATCCGGCACGCCGGGCTGCCCTGGGAGCTGGGCCTGGCCGAAGCGCACCAAACGCTCGTGCGTAACCAGCTCCGCAGCCGGGTGGTGCTGCAAACCGACGGCCAGCTGAAAACCGGCCGCGACCTGGCTGTGGCTACCCTGCTCGGGGCCGAGGAGTGGGGCGTGGCCACGGCGGCCCTGGTGGCGGGCGGCTGCGTGATGATGCGTAAGTGCCACCTCAACACCTGCCCCGTGGGTGTGGCCACCCAGGACCCCGAGCTGCGCCGCCTGTTCAGCGGTAAGCCTGAGCACATCGTGAACCTGTTCCGCTTCATGGCCGAGGAGCTGCGCGAAATCATGGCCGCGCTGGGCTTCCGGACGGTAAATGAGATGGTGGGCCGGGCCCAGTTCCTGAAGCCGCGCCCCGGTATTCAGCACTGGAAGGCCCGCCACCTCGACCTGCGTGACCTGCTCTACCTGACCTCGCCCGAGCCCGGCAGCACCCTCCACCACAGCCAGGACCAGGACCACGGCCTGAGCCACATCCTCGACTGGCAGCTGCTCCGGCACGCCCAGCCAGCCCTGGAACACCAGCAGTCCGTGCGGGCCGAGTTCCAGGTGCGCAACACCGACCGCACCCTGGGCACGCTGCTTTCCAACGAAATAACCAAGCGCTACCACGCCGCCGGCCTGCCCGATGGCACCCTGGATTTTACGTTCCGCGGGGCCGCGGGCCAGAGCTTCGGGGCCTTCAACGTGCGGGGCCTCACCCTGCGCCTCGTGGGCGAGGCCAACGACTACGTGGGCAAGGGCCTCAGTGGGGCCCGCCTCATCATCGGCCCCGACCCGGCGGCTAGCTTCGTGCCCGAGCAGAACATCATTATCGGCAACGTGGCCCTCTACGGCGCTACCTCCGGCGAGCTGTTCGTGCGCGGGCAGGCCGGGGAGCGGTTTGCGGTGCGCAACTCCGGCGCTACCGCCGTGGTGGAAGGCGTCGGCGACCATGGCTGCGAGTACATGACCGGCGGCCGCGCCCTGATTCTGGGCCGCACCGGCCGCAACTTTGCCGCCGGCATGAGCGGGGGCATCGCCTGGATTTATGACCCGGATGGCTCCTTCCCGCAGAACTGCAACCAGGAAATGGTAGAGTTGGACCCGCTCGACGCCGACGACGACGCCCACATTCAAGACCTACTGCACCGCCACGCCGAGCTAACCGGTAGCCAGCTGGCCGCCTTCCTGCTCAGCAACTGGCCCGAGGAAGCCGCCAAGTTCGTGAAGGTTTTTCCTTCGGAATACAAGAAGGTCCTGCAAAAAGCCCGCTACGAAACGGCTCAGTAGTATTCGAGACCTAGGACTAAAACCTAGCTCCCCTCCTCAGATGAGGAGGGGTTGGGGGTGGTTGAAACCCTAGAACGACAACTAGAGCTAGTCAACATTCAACGATTGTCAACCACCCCCAACCCCTCCTTATCCAAGGAGGGGAGCCTTCGTTCTAACCACTCCTTCCCCTACTCTATACAGTACCATGGGTAATAGCATCGGTTTCAAGGAATTTGAGCGGGAGGCGCCCGCCAAGGCGCACCCGCAGGAGCGCATCGGCCACAACCGGGAGTTTGTGGGCCGCTACGATGAGGGGCAATTGCACCGGCAGTCGGGGCGGTGCATGGAGTGCGGCATTCCGTTCTGCCACGCAGGCTGCCCCCTGGGTAACATCATTCCGGAGTTCAATGACGCCGTGTACCGCCAGGACTGGGCCCAGGCCTACCAGATTCTGAGCTCCACCAACAACTTTCCGGAGTTTACCGGCCGCATCTGCCCGGCCCCGTGCGAGTCGGCGTGCGTGCTGGGCCTGCACGCGGCACCGGTGGCCATTGAGGAAATCGAGAAGCACATCATCGAAATTGCCTTCGAGAAAGGCTACGTGCAGCCCACGGCCCCGCTGCTGAAAACCGGCAAAACGGTGGCCGTGGTGGGCTCGGGACCGGCCGGCCTGGCCGCCGCCGCCCAACTGGTGCGGGCCGGCCACACCGTCACGGTGTTTGAGCGCGACGACCAGCCCGGCGGCCTGCTCCGCTACGGCATTCCCGACTTTAAGCTCGACAAATGGGTGCTCGACCGGCGCCTACGGTTGCTGCAGGAGGATGGGGTAGTGTTTCGCTGCCACACCGAGGTAGGCCGCGACATTGCGGCCGAGGAGCTAACCCGCACCTTCGACGCGGTGGTGCTGGCCGGCGGGGCTCTGGTGCCACGCGACCTGCCCATTCCGGGCCGGGAACTGGCCGGCGTGCACTTCGCCATGGACTACCTCACCCAGCACAACCGCCGCGTGAGCAGCCTGCCGATTGAAACGCCGGAACTGCTGGCCACGGGCCGGGAGGTAGTCGTCATTGGCAGCGGCGACACGGGCTCCGACTGCGTGGGCACGGCCAACCGCCAGCAGGCCCGTACCATCACGCAGCTGGCCCTCATGCACCAGCCCAGCCCCGAGAGGCCCGGTTTTGAGCCCTGGCCCCACTACCCTGCTACCCTCTTCCGGACCAGCACCTCCCACGAGGAAGGCTGCCACCGCTACTGGGGCGTGAACACTAAGGCTTTCCTCGGCGACGAGCACGGCCACCTGCGCGCCCTGCTGGTGACGGACGTAACCTGGGAAACCGACGTGCTGGGTCGCCGCCTGGGCTTCCAGGAAATAGAGGGCTCGGAGCGCGAAATTCCTTGCCAGCTGGCCCTGCTGGCCTTGGGCTTCACCTCGCCCCGCTACGAAGGGTTGCTGCAGCAGCTAGGGGTGGCACTGGATGAACGGGGCAATGTGCAGGCTGCTACCACTGATTACCTCACCTCCCGGCCGGGCGTATTCGTGGCCGGCGACATGCGCCGGGGGCAGTCGTTGGTGGTGTGGGCCATTGCGGAGGGTAGGGAGGCCGCCCGGCAGGTCGATGTTTTCCTGATGGGCAAAACTGCGTTGCCGAGCAAGGACGCCGTGGGCATGTTCGGGTAGCATTGCTGCGCTGTGCATGGCGCTCTTTTTCATTCAGAGAACTGTGCTACATACGCTCTCTATCAGCTCAAGAGCAAGCAATAGAATATGGTGTAAACCAGAAAAAACATTGTCTAATGTGTAACCCATTGGCTGTTTTTTGCGCATAGGGTAGCTAACTGCCACGCAGGCAGGGCTTATCTGTGTACCCTTAACGCAACTCAACTGCATGGAACCCAATCAATCTGCCACTCCCACCAACGAGGCGGCCGGCTCATCCGCAGCTGATCAGCCCCAGAATTCGAAGCAAAATGCCAGCAACCAGCCAAAAGCTGGGGGCTCCTCCAACAAATCTTCAGATCAGCAGTCCTCCGGCGGTGCCAAGAACTGGATGGAACAGGCTGGCATCCAGAAAATTGTAGATCAGCTTCCTCAGGGCGTCCGTGAATTCCTGCCCAATTCCTGGGAGCAAATCAACAAGCTCTCTACCACCCAGAAAGTGGCCGGCGTTGTGGCCCTGGCAGGCCTGGGCTACCTGGCTACCCGCTCGGGCAAATCAAGCAAAAAGATAAAAGGCGTTAGCTACTACGGCGACAGCGCCCAGGCCCAGCGCCCCAACCAGAACTACCGCTCCGGCAGCCAGGTACATCCTTCGGGCTACTCCTCTTCCAGCTCACAGGTAGATGAGAGCCGCCGCATGGACAAAGGCCCTAACCGCAGCGCCAGCTCTTCTAGCAGCTACGGTTCCAGCAGCTTTGACCGCCAGAACGAAAACCGCGTAGGCGGCAGCTACAACTCAGGCAATTCCGATTACTCGTCTGGCTTCTCTTCGGGCTACGACTCCGACAACAAGTCGTCGGGTTCCTCGTCGTCGTCGATGGCCGGCCGTAGCCAGGGCTACCGGGGCAGCTCCAGCTCCTCGTCTGATGATTCGGACTACGCCAGCGGCGTATAAGTAGAGCGTAGCCCAAGGCTATTTCCTACTTACTGGAAAACACAAAAGCCTCCTCAGCACATACTGAGGAGGCTTTTTCATGTAGTACCCATCCATTAAAATGGCGGCGGACCGTCGTCGAAGGTGCTGCGCGGGAAGGGCTGCGCGGGCGGCGGGCCGTCGTTGTTGATGCGGGAGCCCAGCCGGATAGTGTTGGGCGCGAAGCCAGACGCATCGTCGTCGAAGGTGCTGGTGGGGAAAGCGCCGGGGTTGAAGCCGGCGTCGCCGAAGCCCCCTCCGCCGCCGTCGAGGTCCGCAAACTTGGTGAAGCGGCCGATAAACTTCAGCTGTACCGTTTCCAGGGAGCCGTTTCGGTGCTTGGCAATAATTACCTCGCCGGTACCCTGGGTGGGGTTACCCATTTCATCTTCGGTAATCTTGTAGTACTCGGGGCGGTACAGGAAGATTACCATGTCGGCGTCCTGCTCGATAGACCCCGATTCACGAAGGTCACTAAGCTGGGGCTTCTTGTCGCCGCCGCGGGTTTCCACGGAGCGGGAAAGCTGGGACAGGGCCAGCACCGGCACGTTCAATTCCTTGGCAATTCCTTTCAGGGCCCGCGAAATCGAGGCAATTTCCTGTTCGCGGTTACCGCCCCCCTTGCCATCCGTGTTACCCGTCATCAGCTGCAGGTAGTCGATGATAATCATCTGGATGTCGTGGTGGGCCTTGAGGCGGCGGCACTTGGTGCGCAGCTCCCGGATGCTGAGGCCCGGCGTGTCGTCAATGTAAATCGGGGCCGACGACAGGGCCGAAATCTTGTGGTTGAGCTGGGCCCACTCGTAGTCGGCCAAGTTGCCTTTCTTGATCTTCTCGGAATCCAGCTCCGCCTCCGCCGAAATCAGACGATTTACGAGCTGCAGCGAGGACATTTCCAGCGAGAAGATAGCCACCGGCTTCTTGAACTCCACCGCCGCGTTGCGCATCGCCGACACTACGAAAGCCGTTTTTCCCATCCCGGGCCTAGCCGCAATAATCACAAGGTCAGATGGTTGCCAACCAGAGGTTACGCGGTCCAGGGCCGAAAAGCCGGAGGGTACGCCTGTCAGGCCGTCTTTCTGGTCCTTCTTTTCTTCGAGCTCCTTGATGGCTTTGCCCATCAGGCTCCGCATGTCGTCGAAGTTCTTCCGAATGTTCGATTCCGACACTTCAAACAACGACTGCTCCGTGCTGTCGAGCAGGTTGAACACGTCGGTGGTATCCTCAAACGCGTCGCGCTGAATGTCCGAGGCAATACGGATTAGCTCGCGCTTAATGGCGTTTTCGGTGATGATGCGGGCGTGGTACTCAATGTTGGCCGCCGAGTTGACCTTGAAGGTCAGGTTGGCTACGTAGTGCGCGCCGCCGGCTGCTTCCAGCTCGCCCATCTCGCGCAGCTCGTGCGTAACCGTCAGAATATCAATCGGCTCCGACTTATCAAACAGATTCAGAATGGCCTTAAAAATACGCTGGTGGCCATCTTTATAGAAGCTCTGGGGCTTCAGAATATCAATTACCGTGGTAAGGGCGTCCTTCTCCAGCATCAGCGCCCCTAGTACAGCGGCTTCCAGCTCCAGCGCCTGCGGCGGCAGCTTGCCGGCCGGGCCACCCATCGGGACCACCGCGGGGCGGTTATTCCAGGCGGCTTTGGCCCGCGAGGCCGATAGTTTCAGGCGGTCATCCATCCGGTCGTTCATCACTGAGGTAGCACTACAAGGTAAGCAGGTTGGGCCGTTTGTGGTTGAGGCGAGAGAAATTTCCTCGGGCCTGACGCCCCATTTTCGCAAAGGGGTACAAAGCTAACGGCTGAGGCCTACAATCCGGAAGCGCCGGGAAAGGTTTCTTTTTTGAGTTTGGGGTGAATAAGGTGATGGGGTGAAGAGGTAATGAGGTAAATGGTGACAGGTAAGAGGTGACAGGGCGTACTGGCGGCAGATTACCTTTTACCTCTCACCATTTACTTACCTGTCACCATTTACCTCCTCACCTCATCACCTCATCACCATTTACCTGTCACCATTTACCTGTCACCTCTTCACCTCACCACTCAAAACCCAAACCCTTACCTTTGCCGCCTGCTTACTCTCTATCCTGAATGACTGCTACCCCCTCTTCGCTCCAACGCCTGCACCTGATTGCTACCGGGGGCAGTATTATGCATAACCTGGCCCTGGCCCTGCACCAGCGCGGCGCCCACGTTACCGGCTCCGACGATGAAATATTTGAGCCCGCGAAAAGCCGCCTGGCCAAAGCTGGCCTGCTGCCGGCCGAGGAAGGCTGGTTTCCAGAGAAGGTTACCCAGGACCTCGATGCCGTGATTGTGGGCATGCACGCCCGCCCCGATAACCCGGAGCTGCTGCGGGCCCAGGAGCTAGGGCTGCGGGTGTATTCCTTCCCCGAGTTTATTTATGAGGCTTCCCGCGACAAGCAGCGGGTAGTAATTGGGGGTTCGCACGGTAAAACCAGTATTACCTCCCTTATTCTGCACGTACTGCGCTACCATGGCCGCAAGTTCGACTACGCCGTGGGGGCCCAGCTGGAAGGCTTCGATTTGATGGTGCAGCTCACGGAAGATGCGCCCATCATCATCATTGAGGGCGACGAATACCTGTCGTCGCCGATTGACCGGCGGCCCAAGTTTCACCTCTACCAGCACCACATTGGGGTTATTTCCGGCATCAGCTGGGACCACATCAACGTGTTTCCTACCGAGGAAATCTACCGCGAGCAGTTCAAGATTTTCGCGGAGATGACGCCCAAGGCCGGCGTGCTCATCTACGACCAGAACGACGAGCAAGTGCAGCTGGTAACCGTGCCCAGCAACCCCGATGTAACCTACATTGGCTACGGCCCGCACGAGCACGTTATCCGGGACGGGAAAACCTACCTTATTACCAAGAAGGACGATGAAGTGCCCGTAAAAGTGTTCGGGGAGCACAACCTGCGCAACATTTCGGCCGCCAAGGAAGTGTGCAAGCAGCTGGGCATCAAGGGCAAGGATTTTTATGAAGCCCTGGGCTCGTTTAAGGGCGCGGCCCGCCGGCTGGAGCTGGTGCGAGAAGGTCAGGAATCAGTAGTGTACAAGGATTTTGCCCACGCCCCAAGCAAGCTGAAAGCCACCGCTACCGCCTTCAAAAAGCAGTACCCCCAGCGCAAGCTGGTGGCCTGCCTGGAGCTGCACACCTTCAGCTCCCTGAACCCGGCCTTCCTGCCCCAGTACGCCCACACCTTCGACACCCCCGACGTGGCCGTGGTGTACTTCAACCCCCATGTGCTGGAGCACAAGCGCCTACCCCCCCTGCCTGCGGCAGCCGTGCAGCAGGCCTTCCAGCGCCCCGACCTGCGGGTGTTCACGGACAGCCGGGAGCTGGCCGATTTCCTGCACGCCCAGAGCTGGCAGCAGGCCAACTTGCTGATGATGTCGTCGGGTACGTTTGACGGGCTGGACCTGGCCCAGCTGGCCGCTGAAGTGACGAAGTAATACCGAGTAGCAGGTACTTGGGGCGGCGAAACGGCTTACGCGCTTTTCCCGCCCGGTGCTTTCTGCTTCTGTCGGAATCAAGACATGCAACATACCATTCTGCTTCTGCACGGAGCACTGGCCTCGGAGGCTCAGCTGAAGTTTCTGACGCGCGAGCTGCCGTCCTTCTACCAGGTGCACTGCTTTTGCTTTAGCGGGCACGGCGGCCGGCCCCTGGTAGCCGGCGAGTTTTCCATGAAGCACTTCGCGCAGGAAATCCGGCAGTTCGTTCAGGACCAGCTGCTACCCCCCGTGCACGTGTTCGGCTACAGCATGGGCGGCTACGCGGCCCTGACGGCGGCCGTGCAGTGGCCCGAGCTGTTCAGCAGCATCACCACCCTGGGCACCAAGTTTGACTGGTCGCCGGCTTCGGCTGTGCTGGAAACCCGGCATCTGGACCTGGAAAAGATGCGGGAAAAGGTGCCTCAATTCGTGGAGCAGCTAACCCAGCAGCACGCCCCTACCCCCCTCCCCGACCTGCTGCAGGCCACCAGCACGCTCATGCGCGGCCTCGGCGACGCGCCCCCCCTCACGCCCGAAAAACTGGCCGCCCTGGAGGTGCCCGTGCAGGTACTGGTGGGCGAGCTGGACAAAACCGCCGGCGTAGATGCCTCCCGCTACTTCGCCGACCACATGCCCCGCGCTACCTTCGAAATCATCATGAACACGCCGCACCCGTTGGACAAGGTAAACCCCGATTTGCTGGTGAACCGCATTGCCCGCTTCGTGGAGCTAGCCGAGGAAGGCATGCTGTAAAGAGCGCAGCCCCCGGAGCAGCAAGTACATAGCCACTCCCCAGCAAAAGCCATTGAACAGGATAAGAGCCACGAATACATAGGAGGGCATCGGGCCTTGGAGTGTGGCGCCTGACAGAGTCATAGGCCAACTAAGTAAAGCCTTCATAACATGCTGCCACCAGGTGGGTTTCCCGCCCCAGGTCATTAGTAACGGGCTCCCGAACATCAGAAAGAAGTGTAGGACCGCTCCACTTATCCCACTGATTATCAACGAACGGTATTTCATGGGCATAGCTATAAAATTCGGGTAAGGTACATTTCCCACGAAAAAGGCCCGCCAGTTGGCGGGCCTTTTTCGTGAGGGCTAATCGGCGGGCTTGTCGTCCTTGTCTTTGGGCGGCGGGGGAGCCGCAGGCTTGGGCCGACGCCGGTCGGTGGTGACGAGCAGGGCCAGGGCCGTAAGCGAGAGGCGCAGAATCCATTTGCGGCTGAGCATGGCTAGCGGCGGGGAAAGAATGTGTTGTTGTCTTCTACGCGCAGGTCGCAGCGGCTGCCGCCGGTATTTTCCTCGCAGGTAGTACCCACGATTTCGTTTTTCTCGAAGTTGAAGAAGCAGAACGTGCACCCTACCCCCGTAATGATGTAGCGGGCTGCGTTGGAGCTCAGGTACAGGCTGTTATCGGAGGAGGTTTGCAGGGGCAGGGCCATGGCCCGGAACATACCGTCGCGCAGGCCAATGCCTACCAGGTAGTACACGGCCTTATCCTTGGGCGTTTCCTGCACCTTCCGGATCATGGTTTTGTCGATGGCCGTGCCGTCGCCGAACGCGCGGGTAAAAGCTCCCGAGAGCTGCTCCCGGGGCACGATGTAGCGAATTTTGCCATCGGCTACTTCGGCTACCTGCTTGCTGCTGGCTTCCAGCTTGCGGCGGTTTATTACGTCGGGGTCATTGGTGGGGGAGCTGGTTTCGGGAAAGCCACGCTTGGTGGTTTCGCAGGCGCTCAGGCCGGCTACCAGCAGGGCAGCTCCCAGCAGCGAAGAAAAAGGTAAACGCAGAAAACGATTCATCGAAGTAAATAAGCCGGCCGCGCTTACCGGCCTTTATAGTACGTGCGGGCCTCGGGCAGCTCTTTCTGGATGGCCGCAATCCGGGTACCGTTGGAGGGGTGAGTAGAAAGGAATTCGGGCGGGGAAGCGGCATTTTCGCGGGCATCCATGCGCTGCCAGAACGCGACGGCGCCATCGGGGTTGTAGCCCGCCATGGCCATAAAGATAAGTCCGAGGTGGTCAGCTTCCGATTCCTGGCTGCGGCCGTATTTCAGCAGGCCCAGCTGCGAGCCTACCCCCACCGCCTGCAGAAACACGTTCTGGGTGGCCGTAGGGTTCTGGCCGGCCGAGGCCGACAGCACGCTACCCAGGCCCTGGGCGGCCATCTGCTGGCTCATGCGCTCCGAGCTATGCCGGGCTACGGCGTGGGCAATTTCGTGGCCCATGACCACGGCCAGGCCGTTTTCATCCTGCGTGATGGGCAGAATACCGCTGTACACGGCCACCTTGCCGCCGGGCATGCACCAGGCGTTTTCCTGCTTGTCGTCGAGCAGGTTAAACTCCCAGGCGTAGCCCTCCAGCTGGGCCTGGGCATTCTGCTGGCGAAAGTACATTTCCACGGCCTGCTGAATGCGCTGACCCACGCGCTTTACCATGGCCGCCTGCTCGCCGCTGTTGATTACCCGGCTGGAAGCCAGCACTTTCTGGTATTCCTGCGCCGACATCGTATTCATTTCGGTGTCTGACACAAGGCTGAGCTGCCGGCGCCCGGTGATGGGAACTGTGGAGCAAGCCGCCGCGAAAAATAGACAACCGGCCAGGGCAAATCGGTGGAGTTTCATAGGCAAGGGGAAGAGGTGAGAGAAAGGCGGATGGACCCGTCGCACGGGGCTTTGCGTAGCGGATGGGCCCGGACGGTAGTAGAATGGCTATACGTGAGGCGGCGGGCAAAATGTTTGCAACCAACCACGCCGCCCTCCAGACGGGAGGAATTTTACCTTTTCGGCGCCACGAATTAAGGCTACTTTTGAGGACTTTGGAGTCGGCGCGCCACCCGCCGGGCGCCGGTTTTTCTCTCTTCGGAAAACCGGCGCGGGCTAATCCGGCCCGTGTCAGGCTCCTACGCATTTTCCAGTTCAAGCCTTTCCGCTGTATGAAAATTCTTTGCATCGGGCGCAACTACGCCGAACACATTGCCGAGCTCCAGAACGAAACGCCCGACGCCCCGGTCATCTTCGCCAAGCCCGACACGGCCCTGCTCCAGCGCAACCAGCCGTTTTTCCTGCCCGATTTCTCCCAGGACATTCACCACGAGATTGAGCTGGTGCTCCGCATCTGCAAAAACGGCAAGAACATCGACGAGAAGTTTGCCCCTACCTACTTCGACGCCATCGGCCTGGGCATCGACTTCACGGCCCGCGACCTGCAAAGCAAGCTGAAAGGCAAAGGCCTACCCTGGGAGCTGGCCAAAGGCTTCGACGGCTCAGCCCCGATTTCGCAGGAGTTCAAGCCCGTTACGGATTTCCCGGACCTGAAGAACATCGATTTTCGCCTGGAAGTGAACGGCGAGGTGCGCCAGCAGGGCAACTCCAGCCTCATGCTCCACGACTTCAACAAAATCATCAGCTACATCTCCCAGTTCATCACCCTGAAAATGGGCGACCTGATTTTCACGGGCACGCCCAGCGGTGTGGGCCAGGTGAAGGTAGGCGACCAGCTGACGGGCTTCATCGGGGAGGAAAAATTGCTGAATCTGGCCGTGAAGTAGGGGTAGCATAGGGTAAGCTATCCTCCGCTCTGGTTGTTATTCCGCGCGCCGCGCGCAACGACAGTCGCCCTACCCCTGCGGGCCGCTGCACTATGCTCTTGCCATCTGGCGCGTTTTTACCTTCGGCGCAACCTTGCCCCCGGCCTTTGCGTCCGGGAAGGCACGATAATGGCTTGCCCGGGCTCACTGGCGCCAGCGCCACCTTTTTCCGCTGCTGATTTCCTTTCCTGAATGCCTGATTTGTTGAATACCCGGCCGCGCCGCCTTCTCAGCGTAGCCATTCCTGTTCTGTTGCTGGGGTTGCAGCCGGCTTCGTGCGGGGGCCAGGAGCCCGACTCGACCAAAGAACCCCAAGTGTCCCGGGCTACGGCCCCTACCCCCGGTAAGCGCCCCGAAGTACCGCAAGGCTACTTCCTGTTTCCCATCAAGCCCGGCCAGCAGAACTTTCTGGCGGCCAGCATGGGCGAGCTGCGCCCCAACCACTTTCACGGCGGCCTCGACATCAAGACCGATGGCCGGGTGGATTTGCCGGTGTATGCCGCCGCCGAGGGCTACATCTCGCGCATGAAACAGAGCAGCTTCGGCTACGGCAACGTGCTCTACATCACCCACCCCAACGGCCTGACGACGGTGTACGGCCACCTCAACCATTTCCGGGGGCCGGTAGCGGAGGAAATGCGCCGCCAGCAGTACGAGAAGAAAACCTACGAGCTGGAGCTGTTCTTCAAGCCCGAGCAGTTTCCGGTGAAGCGCGGCGAGGTGGTGGCCCTATCGGGCAATACCGGCGGCTCGGCCGGTCCGCACCTGCACTGGGAGGTGCGCACGGCCGAGGGCGGCCAGCTCAACCCTTTGCAGTGGGGCGGATTTCAGGAAATTCAGGACCACGTAGCGCCCTCCTTGCAGGCGTTTGCGGTGGAAGCCCTGGACATTAATGCCCGCGTGCAGGGCCGCTTTGGCAAGGCCGTGTTCGTGCCGAAAGCCCCGCCCCTGCCCAACGGGGGCGGTTACGTGTGGGCCGATACCATTGCGGCCAACGGCACGGTAGGGCTACTGGTGCAGGGCTTTGATAGGTTCGACCAGGCCTGGAACAAGAACGGCTTTCAGAAGGTGGAAGTGCTGGTGAACGGGCAGCCGCACTACGCCCACGTCATCGATGACATTCCGTTTCCGGAGGGCTCCCGCCAGGTAAACCAGCACATGGACTACGAGTGGCGGGCTACCCAGGGCCGGCAACTGGAAAAGCTGTTCGTGGATGACGGCAACGGGCTGAGCATCTACCAAACCGGCCCCAGCAAAGGCAAGCTGCGCGTGGAGCCGGGCCAGGTGTACCGCGTGGAAATCCGGATGAGTGACTCCTACGGCAACGTGACCCCGTTGCGCTTCGTGCTGCGCGGTACGGAGCCGGCCTACCGCAAAACCCGCTCGGCGGCCGTTAAAACCCAGAGCCTGCGCTACGACATCAGCCGTAACCTGCTGGTAGCCACCGCGGCCGACCCTGATACAGCCTCCGTAGGGGGCAACCTTACGCTTTACCGCGGCAACCGCCGCCTCACGCTCAAGCCCAGCTACACCGAGCAGAGCCAGAACGTGTACCTCTACGACCTGCGGGCCGGCCGCCCCGACTCCCTGCAGTTCGGGAGCGTAACCAAGCGTTTCGACCAGCAGGCCCTGATTCCGGCGGGCCGGGAGTTTGGCTTCTCCACGGCGAATCTGAACCTGGGTTTCGGGCCGAACACCCTGTTCGACACGCTTTTCGTGCAAACCAGCTACAAGCAAGGCCTCTGGACGGTACAGCAGCCGCGCACGCCGCTCTACGGTACCCTGGCCCTCACCCTTAAGCCCGAAACGCCCGTGCTGGACCAGCGCCGCTCGGCCATTTACAGCGTGACGCCCAAGGGCGGGCGGGCCTACGTGGGCGGCAAGTGGCAGGGCAACACCATCACGGCCCCCATCAAAACCTTCGGCCAGTTCCGCATCCTGACGGATACCATTCCGCCCTCGGCCCGCCTGCTGAGCAAAGGCCCCGGCGGAGTCGTGTTCAAAATCGGCGACGACCTTTCGGGCATTGCCAGCTACCAGCTGGAAGTAAACGGGCAGTTCCGGCTGCTGCGCTTTGAGCACAAAAACGCTACCCTCTTCTCGGAGCGCGACGACAAGCTGGGCCCGCCCCTGCGCGGCCCCGCTACCCTGCGCCTCACCGACCAGGCCGGCAATGAAAAAGTAATTCACGTGACGCTGTAGCGTCTGGGGATGCGGCAACTAAAGCTGCGAATAGAGAAGCAGCAGAACGTCATGTCGAGCTTGTCGAGACATCTTGCGGGCTGACGTTGTAGCGGTAATTCAACATCAGCCCGCGAGATGTCCCGACAAGACGTTCTATTTAGATTCACACTACGTGAGCCACACGAAAAGAGCGGCCTTCCTAGTTTAGGAAAGCCGCTCTTTTTATGTAGCCAAAAACGTCACTCACTCACGTGCTGCCGGACGAATTCCTCGGCGACTTTGTCGCCGGGCTGTACGTAGGGCTGGATAATGATGCGGGTGCCGCGCTGGTAGGTAAAAAGGCGGTAGAGCCAGTTCGTCATCACAATCAGCTTGCTACGGAAGCCGATGAGGTAGTAAATGTGTACGAACAGCCAGGCCACCCAGGCAATAAAGCCTTTCAGGCTCTTGTTACCGGGCAAATCGGCCACGGCGCGGCCCCGGCCTACAATAGCCAGGGAGCCTTTGTCGAAGTAGTCAAAGGCCTCCCAGGCTTCGCCGCGCATGCGGCGCACCAGGTTTTTGCCCAGCAGGCGCCCTTGCTGCAGGGCCGGCTGGGCCACTTGCGGGTGCCCCTTGGGCCATTTCTCCGATTTCATCACGGCAATGTCGCCGATGGCAAACACGTCCTCGAAGCCCTGAACCTGGTTGAAGTGGTTGACGAGGTAACGGCCCCTTTCCACCGTTTCGGGGGGTAGGCCGTCGATGGTGGCCCCGGCTACCCCGGCGGCCCACACCAAAGTCTGGGTTTTGATCTGCTCCCCGTCCTTAAAGGTCACGGTTTCACCGTCGTAGCTGGAAACCAGCTTATTGAGCTTGATATTGACGCCGAGCTTTTCCAGGTACTCGTGCGTATTCTTGCTCGACTCCGGTGACATGGGCGGCAACACCCTATCCAGACCATCGACGAGGTAGATGTTCATCAGCCGGAAATCGAGGCCGGGGTAGTCACGCGGGAGTACGTGCTGGCGCATTTCGGCCAGGGAGCCGGCCAGCTCCACGCCCGTGGGGCCGGCCCCGGCAATTACCACGTTCAGCAGACTCTGCCGTAGCTCGGGGTCCTTGGAAATGTTGGCCTGCTCGAAGCTCTGCAGCAGCTGGCTGCGCAGGTTCACGGCATCGGTCAGGTTTTTCAGCCCGAAGGAGTTCTGCTTGATCTGCTCGTTGCCGAAGTAGTTGGACTTGGTGCCGGTGGCAATAACCAGGTAGTCGTAGCGCACCTCGCCAATCAGGGTGGTTACGGTTTTGGTGGCGGGGTTAATGTTGGTTACCCGCACGTAGCGGAAGTGAAAATCCGTGCGGTCATCAAACAGCTTGCGGATGGGCTCGGCAATGGCTTCGGGCTCCAGGCCGGCCGTTGCCACTTGGTAGAGCAGGGGCCAGAAGCCGTAGTAGTGCTGTTTGCTGAGCATGACCACCTGAAACTGGTCGTCGGGCAGGTATTTGGTCAGGTTCACGCCGCCAAAGCCGCCCCCAATAATTACGACGCGCGGCTTAGTGGTTTCCGGGATGTTGAGCGAGAGTTGTTCCAGGTGCAGCATAATCGGAAGGAAAGAGTAACCTGAAGCTATACGGCTGCCCTCGCAAAGCGGCCGTTACCGTTGACCTTGGGCCCCAGGGTGCGCTGCCGGAGCGGTTGGCTTCGTACTGACTTCCGTTGGAGATTTAAGCAGATGGCCGGGGTAGGCAGCCGCCGGGCCGGTCGGCGTGAACGTCAACCAGCCCGGCGGCTGCGCCGTTGGTCCGGGGGTATCCGGGAGGTGCTGCCATGCGTATAGTGGGCTTTCCCCTACCCCCCTTTCCTATGGCAAACCTGCTCAAGCGTCGGCGCCCGGTTTTGTTTACCGTCATTGGTGCCACGGTAGCTACCGGCGTGGCGGCCTACGCCTACGCCCGGCGCAAGCTCCACCCACCCCTGCCCACCGTGGCCCACGTCAACCTGCATAAGTACATGGGCCGGTGGTACGAGGTGGCCCGCCTGCCCGCCCGCTTCGAGAAAGGCTGCCAGCACGTGACGGCCGAGTACAAGCTGCTGCCGGACGGTAAGGTGCGGGTAGTCAATACCTGCCACCAGGAAGGCATCAACGGCCCCGTGAAAAAGGCCACCGCCACAGCCCGCGCTGTGGACGACACCAACAGCAAGCTGAAAGTGCAGTTCTTCTGGCCCTTCGAGGGCGACTACTGGATTCTGGACCTCGACCTTTCCGATTACCGCTACGCCCTGGTAGGTGAGCCCGGCCGCGAAAACCTCTGGATTCTGAGCCGCACCCCGCACCTGGACCGCAGCATCCGCGACCGGCTGGTAGCCCACGCCCGCGAGCTGGGCTTCCCCGTTGAAAATCTGCTCTTCACGCCCCAGCCTGTTAGTGAATGAGAGAGTGAGTGCAGTCCTGTCATGGCGAGGAGGCACGACGAAGCCATCCTTCCTCTCTCGTGTGACCAGCCTAATAATGTGATAAGCCCTTGACGCTCGCGCAGTCGTCGTCAAGGGCTTGTCGCGTTTCAGGGGGTAGCACAGTGTTCAGGACGGATGGCTTCGCGCTGCTCGCCATGACAGATTATCAAAGTCACTCATCCACTCACTTACTCATTCACTCTTATCTTCGCGCCATGGCACTACCTCAAGTGGGCGACCAGGCTCCGGCCTTCGAAGCCCAGGACCAAACCGGCGCTACGCACCGCCTCCAGGACTACGCGGGCCGCAAAGTGGCTCTCTACTTCTACCCCAAAGACGACACCTCGGGCTGCACTGCCCAGGCCTGTAACCTCCGCGACAATTACCAGCGCCTGCTCGGGGCCGGCATTCAGGTGCTGGGCGTGAGCATCGACTCAGAAAAGTCGCACCAGAAGTTTGCCACCAAGTACGAGCTGCCCTTTCCCCTGCTGGTGGACGAGGACAAGAAACTAGTGGAAGCCTACGGCGTGTGGCAGGAAAAATCAATGTACGGCCGCAAGTACATGGGCACCATGCGTTACACCTTTCTGATTGACGAGCAGGGCCGCGTTGAGAAGGTCATCACCAAAGTCGATACCAAGAACCACGCGGCTCAACTGCTGTAAAGTACTGAAAGCCTCGCCTGTTGCGGCGGGGCTTTTTTGTGGGGGTTGGGGTGAGGAGGTGATGGGGTGATGAAGTAAATGGTGAACGGACTGGCGGCAGACTTCTGGCCGCAGGCCAGGCGTCTGCCCGCCGGGAAATGGGGCAAGTCTCCCGACTTGCGGCCGCCAACGGCGGCCATCCGGTACTGCGCCGTTTGCTTCACCTGGATTACTTACAGTCTAGCATCACTTCACCCAAGCACCCTAGCGGCGCAGATGGCCCTGACGCGAGCTGGCCGCCTGCGGCGGCCGCAAGTCGGGAGACTTGCCCCATTTCCCGGCGGGCAGACGCCTGGCCTGCGGCCAGAAGTCTGCCGCCAGTCCGTTCACCATTTACTTCATCACCTCATCACCTCATCACCTCATCACCTGTCACCCCATCACCTCCTCACCCCAACTTCCTACCTTTGTTTCCCCATCAAACCCTAACTCAGCACATGGCTCAGGATTCCTCATTTGCCGCTTCCGCCGAAACGCACGCCCCTACCCCCACCCGCTCGGTGGATGATTTGAAACAGATTGCTGCCCAGGTGCGCCGCGACATCGTGCGCATGGTACACGCCGTTAACTCGGGTCACCCTGGCGGCTCGCTCGGCTGCACCGATCTGCTGGTGGCGCTCTACTTCAAGGTGATGAAGCACACCCCCGAGCCCTTCGACATGAACGGCATCGGGCAAGACCTGTTTTTCCTGTCCAACGGCCACATTTCGCCGGTATTTTACTCGGTGCTGGCGCGCTCGGGCTACTTCCCCGTGGGCGAGCTGGCTACCTTCCGCAAGCTGAACTCGCGCTTGCAGGGCCACCCCGCTACCCACGAGCACCTGCCCGGTGTGCGCGTAGCTTCCGGATCCTTGGGCCAGGGCCTGAGCGTGGCCATCGGAGCTGCCCAAGCCAAAAAGCTCAACAACGACGACCGTAAGGTATTCGTGCTAATGGGTGATGGTGAGCTGGAAGAAGGCCAGATCTGGGAGGCCGCCATGTACGCTCCTCACCATAAGGTTGATAACCTGATTGCCTTCGTGGACCGCAACGGCCAGCAGATTGACGGTCCGACCGAAAAAATTGGTGGCCTCGGCGACCTGCGCGCCAAGTTCGAAGCCTTCAACTGGCGCGTACTCGAAACCGACGGCAACGACCTCGAGAAACTCCTCCCCACCATCGAAGAAGCCGTGCAGCTCAGCGGCCAGGGTCAGCCCATCATGGTGCTGATGGACACGCAGATGGGCTACGGCGTTGACTTCATGATGGGCTCGCACAAGTGGCACGGCGTGGCTCCTAACGACGAGCAGTTGGAGAAGGCCCTGCAGCAGCTGGTAGTTGAAAAAGCTGGCGACTATTAGTAGCATCCTAATTGTCATGCTGAGCTTGTCGAAGCATCTCTACCGCTTGGTTGAGCGAGCATCATTAGTTAGCCAGAGGTAGAGATGCTTCGGCTTCGCTCAGCATGACAGTTCTTTTTTCTATCCGCTTCTGAAATGCGCTACTTGGTTTTGGTTACGTGCTTGCTGCTGAGCCTGCTGGCTCCCGGGCCAAGCCGTGCCCAGAACGTAGCGCCCGAGAAGCCCCGGACTACCCGCATCCTGTTCGTGCTCGATGCTTCGGGCTCGATGCGGGCGCCCTGGGAAGGGCAGCAGCGCTGGGACGTGGCTAAGAACCTGCTCTCGAAGATGGTGGACTCGCTCAACGCCTATCCCAACCTGGAGCTGGCATTGCGCGCCTACGGTCATCAGCACGAAAACAAGGAGAATAACTGCGAGGACTCGAAGCTGGAAGTGGCCTTCGCGCCCAAAAACGCGGGGGCCATCAAGGCGCGGCTGAAAACCATCGAGCCGAAAGGCAACACGCCCATCACCTACTCCTTGCTGCAGTCGGCCCAGGATTTTCCTGCTGACCGCACGGCCCGCAACGTGCTCATTCTGATTACCGACGGTCTGGAATCCTGCAAAGGCGACCCGTGCGCTACGGCCGTAGCGTTGCAGCGCAAGCATGTGTTTCTAAAGCCGTTTGTGATTGGCATTGGGGCCGAGCGGGAGTTTGGCAAGCAGCTGGAATGCCTGGGGCAGTACTACAACGCGGCCGATGTGCAGACCTTTCGCACCATCCTGGGCGATGTAGTAGCCCAGACCCTGGCCAAAACCACGGTGGCCGTCAACCTGACCGATGAGGCGGGTCGGCCGGTGGAGTCGAACGTGAACATGACCTTCCTGAACAACGTCACGGAGCAGCCGGAGTACAACTACGTACACTTCCGCGACGCTCAGGGAAAACCCGACGTGCTCGACATCGACGCCCTGCAGAGCTACGATTTGGTCATTAACACGGTGCCACCGGTGCGCCAGCAGAACCTGCCTATTCGGCCTGGTAAGGCCAATGTGCTCACCTACAAAACGCCCCAGGGCACGCTCTGGCTCCAAAACCCCAGCCTCACCCCCAACCCTTATGGTACGGTGCAGGCAGTGGTGCGGGCCCAGGGCAACGCGGCCACGGTGGTGGCCCTACCCTTCGGGAGCCGGCAAAAGCTGCTGGCCGGCAACTACGAGGTAGAGCTACTGACCCTACCCCGCCAGATCCGCCGAATCTCGGTGAAGCAGGGCCAGGAAACCGCTGTGACCTACGAGGCGCCCGGCATCCTGAACATCGTGTCGGATCTAAAGGGCTACGGCAGCATTTATAAGCTGAACAACGACGAGTCGCAGACGTGGGTGTACAACCTGCCCGACGGGGGTAGCAGCAAAATAAACCTACCCCTGCAGCCGGGGGCCTACCGCCTGGTGTTCCGCACCAAAACCGCCACCGGCAGCCAGTTCACCGATGTCCGCAACTTCACCATCCGGCCGGGTCAAACCTCGTCGGTCAGCATTTTTGGGCGATGAGAAGCAGTGTAGCAAAAGAAACCCAGCTGAACGGTCATGCTGAGCGGAGCGAAGCATCTCGCGTGCTGACGCCTGATTCTCATTGCACCGGCAGCACACAAGATGCTTCGGCGGCGCCGCTGCCTGACGGTCTGCAGAACGTAGCGCAAAATCTGCAGAAACATGGCTACGCAACCCTACCGGGCATCATCTCTCCGGAAGAAGTCCGGGCACTGCTTCAAACCATTGAGGCAGTAGAAACTACTTCTTCTAATTTTCGCCGCAGCCAGGATGTATTTGCCATTCGAAACCTGCTGGGCGAGATTCCGCAGCTCCGGGAGCAACTCCTGACGCCTCGGCTGCGGGAAGTGCTGGCGGCGCTGTTCCCTGGTGCTACTCCGCATCTGACCAAGGCTATTTATTTCGATAAGCCCGCCGGCTCCAACTGGTTGGTGGCCTGGCACCAGGATGTGATGATCAGCGTGGACCATCGGCTGGACTTGCCCGGCTACGGCCCCTGGAGTAGCAAAAGCGGTGAAGTAGCAGTACTGCCGCCCCAGGCGATTCTGGAAGGCATTTTCACGCTACGCCTTCACCTCGACGACTGCGACGAAACCAATGGCGCCTTACGCGTGGTGCCCGACTCTCACCGGCACGGCGTCATCCCGAACGAGCAGCACCCTGCCTATACGCCCCAAGCCGTTACCTGCCCCGTACCAGCCGGTGGCCTGATGCTGATGCAGCCCCTGACGCTTCACGCCTCCAACCGTAGCACCAGCAACCGCCCGCGCCGCGTGATTCATCTGGAGTTCAGCGCCGCTGAGCTGCCCGCAGGAGTACAGTGGCGGGAGCGGCTGGAAGTGAATCAGCTACTACAAAGGCCGTCATGCTGAGCGCAGCCGAAGCATCTCTCCCTCTGGCTAATTAATGAAGCCTGCAACGAAGCGGTAGAGATGCTTCGACAAGCTCAGCATGACAAATGATTAAAAAAACCAAGAACCCTACAACCTACCAATAGCATGAAAGACTTTCCCTACACCGAATCGAAGGATACCCGCAGCGGCTTTGGCGCGGGCCTGCAAGAGCTGGGCAAAACCAACCCCAACGTGGTGGCCCTCTGCGCCGACCTTATCGGCTCGCTCAAGATGGACGCCTTCATCAAGGACAACCCCGAGCGTTTCTTCCAGGTAGGCATTGCCGAAGCCAACATGATGGGCCTGGCCGCCGGCCTCACCATCGGGGGCAAGATTCCCTTCACCGGCACTTTCGCCAACTTCTCGACCGGCCGCGTGTACGACCAGATCCGGCAGAGCATTGCCTACTCGGGCAAAAACGTGAAGATCTGCGCTTCGCACGCGGGCCTCACGCTGGGCGAAGATGGTGCTACCCACCAGATTCTGGAGGACATCGGGATGATGAAGATGCTACCCCACATGACGGTCATCAACCCCTGCGACTACAACCAGACCAAGGCCGCTACCATCGCCATTGCCGACTACGAAGGCCCGGTGTACCTGCGCTTCGGCCGCCCCGTAGTGCCCAACTTCACCCCCGCCGACCAGAAGTTTGAGGTAGGCAAAGGCATCGTGCTCAACGAAGGCACCGATGTAAGCATTTTCGCCACCGGCCACTTGGTATGGAAAGCCATCCTGGCGGGCAAGCTGCTCGCGGAGAAAGGCATCAACGCCGAAATCATCAACATCCACACCATCAAGCCCCTGGATGCCCAGCTGATTCTGGAATCGGCCCGCAAGACGCGCTGCGTGGTAACGGCCGAGGAGCACCAGATGAACGGCGGCCTCGGCGACTCTATCGCCCAGCTGCTGATCCGCGAGGAGCCCCTGCCTCTGGAAATGGTAGCCGTGAATGACTCCTTCGGCGAATCGGGCACGCCCGACCAGCTGATGGAGAAATACGGCCTTAACGAGCAGGCCATTGTGGCCGCCGTGGAGAAAGTAATGGCCCGCCGGAAGTAGATCTTTCACCAGTACTACAAAGCCCCCAACTGCGGTTCGCAATTGGGGGCTTTTCTTGCTCTATACTTGATAAAGCAGATTGAAATAAGCGTCATGCGCGGTTACATAAACCGGTACGGAGGCCCAGGCAAGCTTTCTGGCTGTAGCTACTGCTTTCGCAGCTTTAAAGAGTTCTTGTACGCGCAGCACAATCAAGGCGGCACACTCATGAGCAGCCACTTCCCTAGCATCATCCTCCCACTTAGCCGTATCCATATAGTCCTGGTAAACTGCTTGGATATCCTCCAGCCCGGTTATAGGCTGACTGGCTGCCGACTGGTAGTCAGAATCGGCCAGCCAGTCCGTATCCTCAAGGCCCTCGTTTCGATCATAGGCAAACACATCAACATACCACAGGTCGTAGTTGATAGTAAAACTATTCATTTCCGCATACAGACTTTTGACCTGGATTTTGTTTTCGGCGGCGGCGAAGCAATGGTCAAGATACTGCACTAAGGCCTCCGTGATATGGAGCAGGTTTTTACCCACGACAGGCTTAAAATCAGCAACCGGATTTTGCAGGATCTGCTGCTCGACAACTGCAATAGCTTCTTCCAGTTTATGCTGGTCCAGTAATCCCTGCAGCTTTTCTTCAAAAATATCTTCCATAGGTAAGACGATAGATAGAGAATGCTATTCCGAAGCTGTAAAAAATGCTTTGGTTGATACTGTGCTGCTTTTAAGTCACCTACAGGAGCTACTTCCTCTGAAACCTCACGCGTGCTCCCGAAAGACAGGGAGTTGGGTCCTACCCCTGCTTGCCGCCGCACTCACTGCAGAACCGCTGCTCAGGCTTTACACTAGCGCCACAGTCGCCGCAGAATTTGTCTTTGGGTTGGGCCGCGGCGTTGGGGGTGCCGCAGGTGGGGCAGAACTTCTGGCCGGGGGCCAGCTTGGCCTGACAGCTCTGGCACTGCACCAGCCCGCCGGTGTTGAGGAAATCGAGGCCTTGGGTGTAGTCCTGCTCCCGGGTTTTGGTGCGGATTTGCTCGCTGGCGGCCTGGCGCTGCTGGGCGGCCAGCTCCTCGTGCTCGTCGGGGGCGCAGGTTTCGCAGAGGCTGGCCCGGTGGTTCCAGCACACGTCGGGGCACACCCAGTGGCCGCAGCGGGTGCACTGCTTGAAGTAGGTTTTACCTTCCTGCACAGCTTTTTCCAGGGCCGCATCGTGGGCCTTGCCGCCAATGGCGCGCTGCACGTGGTAGGCGGCGCTGCCGGCGCTGGAGAAGCTGCCCCCGAACAGGCTGCCCGCCGCCCGCATCAGCTCCCCGGCAATGCCGATGGCGTTGGGGTGGAAGCGCGACATGTGCCCATTGCGGCATTTGTCGCAGTAGAATTTGAACTGAAAGCCTTTGTCGGTGGATAAATCGTCGTGGTTGGCGACGAACTGAATCATGCTGCTCATGGCGGAAAGGACGAGTGGAGGGCTAAAAGTAGCATTTCTCTATATTCCAATCTGCCCCACGCCCCTTCCTACCTCCGTTTCCGGGCTTATACTTGCAGACACTTTGGAGAGGCTTCTCCGCCGCCCGCATGCGTTTCTGCTATTTTCTGCTTCCTCTGCTGCTTCTGCTTGTCCGCCCCGCCCGAGCCCAGCGGGCCGATACCACCATTATTCGCTACACCGGGCAGCTGACGGGGCAGTACACCTCGGGCGGCGTCAACCGGACGCTGTTTGCTACCTCCCACTCCGTTACCCTGCTGCGGGGGCTGCACTTTGGGGCGCCGGTTACGGGCAGCTTCACGTTTGGCAAGCAGGAAGGTCGGCTTAGGGAGCGGGAATGGCTGCTCAATACCACCCCCTATTACTGGAAAGGGCGCTTCCGCTTCTACGGCATCGGGGGCTACGAGCGCAGCAACCTGCGCGGCATTGATAACCGCTACCAGATAGGTGCCGGCCCCGGCTGGGCTATTTACACCGACTCGCTGAACCGGGAGGTAGCCGTGAGTAACCTGATCATTCGGGAGGCTACCTACTTTCAGGATGGCTCCCGGCGCACGGTGGCCCGCAACTCCACGCGCCTTAAGGTGGCCTACACTTACCGCGGGTTCAGCCTGAACTCCGTTACGTTCTACCAGCCCAACCTGCAGAATTTCGACGATTACCGCGTCACGCAACAGTCGAGCCTGGCACTGCGCTTCACCCCCCGCTTTGCCATTACCAGCACCTACACCTACACCTTCGAAAACCGCATTCTGGAGGGCAAGCCCCGCGACAACACCAACGTGACGGTGGGCGTGTCGTTCAGTACGAAGTAGCGTACTAGCTGGCTACGTATGGCTAAGCCAGTAATAAGCCCCTATGCTCAACGCCGCTACGCCTAGCAACACCAGCAGCAAACTCCAGCTGGTGCCGCCGGCCCGGCGTAGGCGCCGTAGCAACTCTTCTTTGGGCAGGCCCAGATGCAGAATCTTCCGCATTCTGCGCTCTGCATACCACAGATAAAGGCTATTCCCCAAAAAGCCATACAAGCTGCAGAACACCAGGTTTGCCAGCAATGTCCGGCCCGTACTTGGCGGTAGCCTGAAGACAACATCTTCCAGCATTCCTTCCAGCATAGCAACCACCACGATGAGAAATAAAATCAGGTACATGCGGCGGTAGGCAAACCAGAATAAGCCCCCGAAGAAGGCAGATGCATTAAAGCTAATACTGTTGCCTTGCTGTCGAAGCCGCCAGTATTTCAAGTAGTACTCAGCGTTTGAGCCGAAGAAAGTCCAGGCGTATTCGTCCTCAATTTCAACTTGGGTAGAAGGTTGGCTCATATTAAGTAGTAAGGTGAACAGTATCTGGCCAAATTACTGGATAGATCAACGCATATCCTACTTCGGCGGGTCCGGTCCACCCTTTTTTCAGCCGGCCGTTAAACCCGGCGGGCCCTACCCCCTCTAAGCTCCCACACCCGCCCTAACCCGCCCCGCCTGCGCCCCTTGGAAGACCAGGAGATTCTCGCCAAGTTCCGTGACCCCGCCACCCGCAACGTGGCCTTCAACCAGCTGGTGCGCAAGTACCAGCAGAAGGTGTACTGGCACGTGCGCAAAATGGTGGTCAGCCACGACGACGCCGACGACCTGACCCAGGATGTGTTTGTGAAGGTGTGGAACCACCTGGAGAACTTCCGCCAGGATGCCTCCCTCTACACCTGGCTGTACCGCATTGCCACCAACGAGTGCCTGAGTTTTCTGCAAAGCAAGCGCCGCAGGTTTTTCCTCCCCCTCAATGATGTGGGAGCCGAGCTAACGGCCAAGCTGGAGGCCGACGACAGTCTGGCCGGCGACGAGGTGGAGCTGAAGCTGCAGAAAGCCATCCTGCGCCTGCCCGACAAGCAGCGCCTCGTGTTCAACCTGCGCTACTACGACGAGATGCCCTACGAGCAGATGGCCGAGGTAACGGGCACTTCCGTAGGGGCCCTGAAAGCCTCCTACCATCACGCCGTCAAGAAAATCGAGCAGTACGTAAACCACCAGTTCCCCAACGATTAAACCCGGCGCCCCCGGCCGCCTCTAACCGATATGCCTACTCCTTTTCGTCTGGATGAACACCCGCGCCGGCCGCATCCGCCGCTGGCGCCGCCCCCGGACCGCTACTTCGAGCAGTTGCCGATGCGGGTAATGCAGCGCGTGCAGGCCGATGCTCCCGGCGAAACGGCCCGGGGCTGGCTCACGGCCTTATCGGCTCCCGTGCGCACGGCCCTGGCCTCGGTGGTGGTACTGGGCGGCTTTGCGGCGTCGGTGCTGCTGAGCCCGGCCCCTGCCCCGGGCACTTCGGCCGCGGCAGCCTTGGCTCAGGTACCGCGCGAGCAGATGGTGCAGTACTTGCTGGCCAGCGACCAGCGCGTAACGCTGACGGACCTGGCTGAGCTGCCCGCGGCCGCCACCGCTCTGCCCACGGAAAGCTACCTGCATGCCTCGGACCAGGAAGTGCAGGACCTGCTGGATGCTCAGCCCACCGAGGATGCCTACCTCTAATTTCTGCTTTTGCGTACCCCTTGTTTTATTCTCATGACATACGTGCTTCGTCGCTTGCTGGTGCTGGTGCTGCTGGCAGTAGTGCCGGCCCTCTCCTTTGCCCAGACCGGGCGGGCCGATCGGCTCAGCCAACTGGAAAATGCCAAAATCGCCTACCTCACCGATAAGATTTCCCTGACCCAGGACCAGGCCCAGAAGTTCTGGCCCGTTTATAACGACTTCACCACCAAGCGCCGCGACCTGAACCGCCGCATGCGCCAGCTGCGCATTGCCAGCCCCGAAGCCCTTACCGACCAGCAGATCCGGGAAAACCTGACCCAGGCCCTGGCCCTGCGCCAGCAGGAGGTAAAACTGGAAACAGACTACTTCGAGAAGTTTCAGAAGGTATTGAGCATCCGGCAGGTAGGCCAGCTCTACGCCGCCGAGCGCGACTTCACCCGCGAAGTTATCAAGCGCGTGGCCGACCGCCGCGGTGGCCGCACCCCAGCCCCCCGCACCGACGACTAGTCTTGTTTCCTTTCTTTCTGACAGGCGAAAAGCGGCTGCCCCGGCAGCCGCTTTTTTATGTTGCCCACCCGGCCTTTCCTACCCCTGGCAGGCCGGCAAACCCCGGCTTTGGGCGTACCTTTGCGGGCCGAAGTTGTTATTACCAGTATGCTTACTCCCCGCCAGCTTTTCCTGCGCCACCAGGCCCAAACCTCCGATTTTCCGCTGCTGCTGGAAATTGAGCGCGCCGAAGGCGTGTACATGTACGACGCCGACGGCCAGCGCTACCTCGATCTGATTTCCGGCATTGGGGTCAGCAACGTGGGCCACCGCCACCCGCGGGTGCTGCAGGCCATCCAGAGCCAGCTCGATAAGTACCTGCACCTGATGGTGTACGGCGAGGTAGTGCAGGCCCCGCCGGCCCAGCTCGCGGAGGCCCTGCACCAGACCCTGCCCGCCCACCTCGACAACGTGTACTTCACCAACTCCGGCACCGAGGCCGTGGAGGGCGCCCTCAAGCTGGCCAAGCGCCACACCGGCCGCACCGGCCTGCTCAGCAGCTACAACGCCTACCACGGCTCCACGCACGGCGCCCTCAGCATCACGGGCTCCGAGGGCTTCAAGAACTCCTTCCGGCCCCTGCTGCCCGACGTGCGCCACTTCCGCCACAACCACTTCGAGGACCTTCAGCTGATTGACGAGCACACGGCGGCCGTGGTCATTGAAACGGTGCAGGGCGAGGCCGGCGTGCGCGTGCCCGCCCCCGGCTACTTGCCGGCCCTGCGCCAGCGCTGCACCGAGGTAGGGGCCCTGCTCATCCTCGATGAGATTCAGTGCGGCTTTGGGCGCACGGGCACGTTCTGGGCCTTCGAGCAGTTCGGCATCGAGCCCGATATTCTGCTCACGGCCAAGGGCATGGGCGGCGGCATGCCCATCGGGGCCTTCATTTCGTCGCAGGAAATCATGGCGGGCTTCAAAACCAACCCTATTCTGGGCCACTGCACCACCTTTGGGGGGCACCCGGTGTCGTGCGCGGCGGCACTGGCTACGCTACGCGTAATTCAGGAGGAAAACCTGCTGGCTGGGGTGGCCGAAAAAGCGGCGCGGTTTCGGCGGCAGCTGGTGCACCCGGCCATCCGGGAGGTGCGCAGCCAGGGCCTGCTCATGGCCGTCGAGTTTGAGTCGTTTGCGGTGCTCAAGCCCATCATCGACCGGGCCCTCTGGCAGGAGCGCATGCTCACCGACTGGTTTCTGTTCTGCGACAACTCCCTGCGCATTGCCCCGCCCCTGACCATCACCGACGCCCAGATTGACGAGGCCTGCGCCGCCCTGCTTAGGTCAATTGACAAGTAAGAATTAAAAATGAAGAATGAGCCGTTCAGCTACCCCTAACAAGGGATGCTGAACGGCTCATTCTTATTTCTTCATTAGTAATATTAATTCCCCAGAAAGGTCTGGGTGTCTTCTTTGATCTGCTCGCGGGGGAAGCCGTCCTTCACACCCTGGGAAATACGACGAACCAGCACGGCCACTACGTCTTTGCGAAAGCCCAGCTTCTCGGCCATATCCACGCAGAAATCCATTTCCGTATCGTCCACTACCCCATCGGCCAGCATCATGTCCACGAGGTCAAAAATCTGGTCGAACCGCTCGGAGTCGTTCTCGGGAATAACCAGGTGAATGGTGCTGGCATTGCCCACAATGGAGCGCACCTCGTCGGGGCGCATGCCGTTTTTGCGGCCCACCGCTACAATAAAGTTCATTTCCCGCTCGTCGAGGTGGCCATCGGCCTTGGCCAGGGCCACCAGGTTCATGAGGTGGCTTTTGACTTTTCTGGTCTGCTCGTTTTCAAAAAAACCAAACATACGGGCGGGCATTAGGTGGGGTAGAACAGCCGGGCGGGCGGCAACCAGGGAGCGGCGGCCGGTTAGGGAAGTTAACCAGCGGCCGCGCAGTACGCAATAGGCCGATACGCAGGCCGTAAAAAAATAGCCGGCGGCCGGCCCTATTTTATCTTTTACTGGGGCAAAGGCTGTAGTTTCCGGCCGGATTTACCACCTTTGCCCGACCCGGCCTCGTCGGGTTTTTGTTTGAGTACGGAAGAGCGAGTATATGATGAAACGCATTGCAGTTTTCACCAGCGGCGGCGACGCGCCCGGTATGAACGCGGCCATTCGCGCCGTGGTGCGCACGGCCGTGTACCACGGCATTGAGGTATATGGCATCATGCGCGGCTACAGCGGCATGATTAAGGGCGAGTTTGTGAAGCTGGATTCAGCTTCCGTCGCGAATACGATTCAGAAGGGCGGCACCATCCTTAAATCAGCCCGCAGCCAGAAATTCCTGACCAAGGAAGGCCGGCAGCAGGCCTTCGACCAGCTGGTGAACCACGGCATTGATGGGCTGGTGGCCATTGGCGGCAACGGCACCTTCACCGGGGCCATGATTTTCGAGCAGGAGTTCGGCATCCCGACGGTAGGCGTGCCCGGCACCATCGACAATGACCTGTACGGCACCGACTATACCATTGGCTACGATACGGCCGTGAACACGGCCCTGGAGGCCATCGACAAAATCCGCGACACGGCCGACTCGCACGACCGGTGCTTCTTTGTAGAAGTAATGGGCCGCGACTCGGGCTACATTGCTATTCCGTGCGCCATTGGCGGCGGGGCCGAAATTGTAATGGTACCGGAAACGCAGATGTCCACGGAAGCCGTCATTGACAGCCTGAAAACCAGCTGGCAGCGCTCCAAAACCTCTTTTCTGGTGGTAGTAGCCGAGGGCGAGGAAGAAGGCAACGTGCACGCCGTAGCCCAGCAGGTGAAAGCCGCCATTCCAGAGCTCGACACGCGCGTGACCATCATCGGGCACATTCAGCGGGGCGGCGCCCCCTCCGCCTCCGACCGGATGCTGGCCTCCCAGATTGGTATTGCCGCCGTGGAGGGCCTCATGAACGGCATGCGCAACGTGATGGCCGGCATCGTGGACCGCAAGCTGGTGTACACGCCCTTCGTGGATACCATTCACAAAAAGAAGATGATCAACCAGAGCTTTATGCGCATGGTGGAAATCCTGAGCGTATAGAGAGGAACGGAGCAGCAGAGTAAAGTGCTGTCATGGCGAGGGTATCGAAGCCATCCTTCCTCTCTCCCATGTGACAAACCGGATAAATAGAGTAAGCCCTTGACGCTGCTATACGTCAAGGGCTTATCACGTTTCAAGGGGGGGGGGGTAGCACGCTGGTCAGGAAGGATGGCGTCGTCCTGCGTCCTCGCCCTGACACTTCCCTCAGCTACTCAGTTACTCTTTGCACCTCTTCCGGATGAAACCACTGATACTCCGCGTCGCGGCGGAGCCAGGTGAGCTGGCGCTTGGCGTAGCGGCGGGAGTTACGCTTGAGCAGGCGCACGGCCTCGGCGTAGTCGTAGTGCCCCTCGAAGTAACCGAACAGCTCCTGGTAACCTACCGTCTGGAGGGCATTGTGGTGGCGGTGGGGGTAGAGGCCGCGGGCTTCTTCTTCCAGCCCGGCGGCCAGCATCTGGTCCATGCGCTCATCGATGCGCCGGTACAGTTCCTCCCGCTCGCGGGTTAGGGCAATTTTCACCGGCCGGAAGGGCCGTTCGGCCGATTTTCCACCGTGGAAAGAGCTGAATGGCCGCCCGGTGCCCCGGCTGATTTCCAGGGCCCGCAGCACCCGCTGGGGGTTTTGGCGGTCGAGGCGGGCGTGAGCAACGGGGTCGAGGCGGGCGAGTTCGGCCACCAGGGGCTGCAGGCCGTGGGCTTCCAGCTCGGTGCGCAGCTGCTGGCGCACCTCGGGCGGCACGGCCGGCAGCTCGTCGAGGCCTTCCGTAACGGCCTGCAGGTACAGGCCCGAGCCGCCCGTCAGGATAACCACGCGGTGCCGCTGAAACAGCTGAGTTAGCAAGGCCAAGGCGTCCTGCTCAAAGCGCCCGGCGTTGTATTCCTCCGTAATGCTGTGCGAGTTGATAAAGTGGTGCGGCACCCCTTGCATTTCCGCGGGGGTAGGCTTGGCCGTGCCGATGGTCAGCTCCCGAAAGAACTGCCGCGAGTCGGCCGACACGATTTCGGTACCCAGCTGCCGGGCCAGGCGCACGCACAACTCTGTTTTGCCTACGGCCGTGGGCCCGGTAATTACCAGGAGCGTAGGTTGGGTAGCGGCAAAGAGTTCAGCGAGCATGCGAAAAGGTGATGAGGTGAAAAGTGACAGGTGACAGGTGACAAGTAAAAGGGAGGAGGTAAGTGGGGGCGGGTGAAAAGCACAGTCCTAATGAGCGGAGGCGCAGCCGGAGTCGAAACATCTCTGCCTCTGGCTAACTCAATCGGGGGGCTTCCCTCTCCCTTGGAGGGCGGGCCGGAGGGGGTGAGGCCCTACCAGAACGACCCGAGCAAGAGGCTTCGCATGACGGTTTCCCTGTCACCTGTCACGGTTCACCATGCACCCTCTTCCCTCCTACCACTGCCTGGTATAAATCCAGCAGCCGGGCTTCCTCCTGCTGCCAGTTCAGCTCCAGACGGGCGTGGCGGCAGCTTGCGGCGAGGCGGTGGTAATGGGCGGCGTCGCCGCCGGGCAGCAGGCGGTTGAGGGCGGCGGCCAGGGTAGCGGGCTGCAGGTCGGCCACCAGGTCGGCGACGGGGTACTGCTCGGTCAGCGCCCGATACTCGGGAAAGTCGATGACCACCTGCGGAATGCCGGCGTGCAGGTAGTCGAAGAACTTGTTGGCCAAGGAGTAATAATAGCTCAGGCCCTGGTTTTCGAGCAGCATAACGCCCACCGTGGCCTGGCGGGTCAGCTCGCGGAGGGCGGCGGGCAGCACGTACCCGCGAAACTCTACCTGGCCGGTTTGCAGCAGGCCCAGCTCGGCGGCCCGCGTCCGTAGCGCCCCCGACAAGTCGCCTTCCCCGCAGAGCACCAGCCGCCCGTTTACGTGAGGCATGGCTTCCAGCAGCTGCTCCAGCCCCCGGCCCACGTTGAGGGCGCCCTGGTAGAGGATAAATCCGTTTTCCGGGGCTGCCACCGGGGCGGGCGGCAGCGGCGCTTCGGCCAGGCGGCTGATGTTGCGCACCACCCCAAACGGCCGGCCGTAGCGCTGCTCCAGCAGGCGGGCCAGCGCCGGCCCCACGGTGTAGGTCCGGGTAGCCCGCGGCACAATAAACCGCTCCACCCGCCGCCACAGGCTTTGCACCCGAGGGCGGGCCACTACCTCCGGCGTTTCGGTAAACAACTCGTGGGCATCATACAGGAAAGGCTGACCGCCCAGGCGGGCCCGCAGCCATACGGGCAGGGCCGTATCCAGGTCGATGGCGCACCAGGCGGCGGCCCGGCACCCGAGCAGGTACCCCAGCAGGCGCAGGTTGTACTCCAGGTAAAACAGTTTGCCCCGCGTAAAGCGGCAGTGCAGGCGGTGCTGCTGGTACGGTTGGGGCGTGAGCGGCTCCGAGGCCGGCCACTGCCGGCCTACCAGCACCACGTCGTAGCCGGCCCGGGCCAGGGAACCACAGATACGCTGCATCCGTTGGTCGTAATTCAAATCCGTAGTAACGGTGAAAACCAGACGAAGCGGCACGGTAGAAGGCAAGGTCCTGGGTGAAAAAAGGCAGTAATTTCAGGAATTGTCGCAAATTTAAGAACTTCATTTGGTGCCGGCCACCGGCCGCATTGCTCCCGCGCATCCTCCTTATTCCATGAATACACTTCCGAATACAACGGCAGCGGCTCCCTCCCAGGGGTCTGGCTTGTCAGCCGACGTATATCGGGCTTTGTTCGAAGAATCGTTCGACGGCCTGTTGCTATATGACTCCGCGGGCGCATTGCTCGACTGCAACCAGCGGGCGGTGCACTACCTGGGTACTACCCGTCCCATCTTGCTGGGCGCCGGACTCATGGCTTTTTCCGTGAGCCCCGATCCGGCCCCGGCCAACCAGCTTGTTTCGGAGCAGCAGCTGCACGAGCAGGTTATCCGCTGCCTGCAAACCGAGGAACGGGCTTCTCTGCGCTGGAGTGGCCGCCGCACCGACGGGGTAAGCCTGGCGGCCTGGGCTACCCTGAGCCGCCTGGGTGTGGGCGAAACCTCGCTGGTGCTGCTGACCCTGCGCGACGTGGCTCCGTATGTGCCGGCAGCACCGGCGGCTTCTGCCCACCTGCTGGACTCAACGAGCGCTCAACTGGCCGATTTTTCGCGCGGGCAGTTCCGCGACGTGCTTAGCCGGGCGGGTATGTGCTACCTGCTGCTAGACCGCGAAGCCCGGATTCAGGACATCAACGAGTATTTCTGTGAGCTGACCGGCCGCCCGGCCGCCACTCTGTACGGCAAGGAATATTTTTCGCTGTTTGCGCCCGCCACGGAGCAGGAGCCCCGCCGCTTTGCTTTCCAGCGGGCCATTGAAGATGAGCAGCTCCAGGATTTCTTTGAACGCTCCCTGCTCACCATTTCCGGGCAGGGCCGCACCTTCTTCTGGCACTCGGAGTTCGAGCGGGACACGCAGGGCACCATCACGGGCATTCTGTTTGTGGGCCGCGACATCACCGACAAACAGGTGGCCGTGCGCGCCCTCACCGACAACCGCAACCGCCTCCAGGATTTCTTCGACAATGCCCACGACCTGATTCAGAACCTGAGCATCGACAACCGGTTTCTGTTCGTGAACAAAGCCTGGAAGGAGAAGCTGGGCTACGACGACCACGACCTGCCCCACCTGAGCCTCTCGGATGTGGTGCACCCTTACTACAAGTCCAAGCTGCTCTACCAGCTGCGCAACCTGTACAAGGGCGAGAAAGTCAATAAGCTGGAAACCGTTTTCCTGACCAAATCGGGCAAGCCGGTGCACCTAATTGGCTCCATTAGCTGCTCCTGGCAGGACGGGGAGCCGGTGAGCACCCGCGCCATTCTGCACGACATCACCGACCGCATCAAGGCCGAGCGCCTGCAGAAGGTGTACTACAGCATTGCCAACCTGGCCATCAGCTCCAAGGATTTGCACTCCCTCTACGGGGCCATTCACCGGGAGCTGAGCAAGATTATCGAAACCAACAACTTCTACATTGCCCTCTGCGATGAGGCCCGCACCCAGCTGCAGTTCGCCTACTTCGTGGACCAGAACGCCCAGGGCGACCAGAGCATGATGGCCCGGCCCTTCTCCTCGGGCATCTCGGAGTACATCATCCGGACGGGGCGGCCCCAGTACCTGCTGCGCGACGACCTGCAGGAGCTGATTCAGAGTGGCACCATCACGGCCTACGGGCTGATGCCGGAAGTGATGCTCTGCTCACCCCTGAGCATTGGGGAGCGGATTATTGGGGTGATTGCCGTGCAGGACTATCAGAAAGCCGATGCCTATACGGCCGCCGACATTGAGATTCTGCACTTTATTTCCAACCAGGTAGCCCTGGCCATTGAGCGCAAGCGCAACGAGGTGCAGATTCAGAAGCAGAACGCCCGCCTGAACGCCATCTTTGAGAGCGGCTCCCACCTGATGTGGTCGGTGGATACGCACTCCCGCCTGTCGTCCTTTAACCGCAACTACGCCGCTTACTTCCTGCGCCGCAATGGCGTGTACCCGGCCCTGAACGTGAACCTGTGGCAGGCCGACGTGGCCCTGATGGAAGAGGAAGCCCGCCGCGCCTTCATTGAAAATTACCGCAAGGCCTTCCAGGGCCACCCGCAGCGCTTTGAGGTGCGCCTGCGCGACGCCCGCGGCCAGGACACCTGGCGCGAAATCTACCTCAACCCGATTTACCTCGACGACGGCTCCTTCGAGGAAATTTCGGGCATTGCCCACGACATCACCGACAAAAAACGCTCCCAGCTGGAGCTGGCCGCTCAGGAGGAAAAATTCCGGGCCATTTTCGAGTCGTTCCAGGACGTGTACTACCGCACCGACGGCGAAGGTATGCTCACGCTGCTGAGCCCCTCCGTGCGCGACATCCTGGGCTACACCCCGGAAGAAGCCCTGGGACACTACATCGGCGAGTTTTACATGTATCCGCAGCAGCGTATTTCCCTGCTGGAAAGCGTGCGGCAGAACGGCGTGGCCCGCAACTTCGAAATTGCCATGCGCCACAAGGCCGGCCACGCCGTGAGCGTGCTGGTAAACGCCCGGCAGGTAGGCGACGGGGCCGGCGGGGGCACCGAGGGCATTGCCCGCGACATTACGGAGCTGAAGCAAATGCAGGACGACCTGCGCCAGGCCAAGGAAGCCGCCGAGCAGGCCCTGGAGGCCAAAACGCTGTTCCTGGCCAACATGAGCCACGAGCTGCGTACGCCCATGAACGGCATCATCGGCATGATTGATTTGCTGCACCAGACCGTGGCCTCCGAGGAACAGGAGGAGTACGTGGATACCCTGCGCAAGTCGTCGGATGCGCTGCTGGCCATTCTCAACGACATTCTGGACCTGTCGAAAATTCAGGCCGGCAAGCTCCAGCTCAGCGAGTCGGGGATTGACCTGCACTACACCCTGGACAAGATTCACTCCCTGTTTGCCAACCGGGCCAACCAGAAGCACCTCACCTTTACCTACCACATCACCCCGCACACGCCGCGCTTTATCATTACCGACGAAACGCGCCTGCTCCAGATCCTGAGCAACCTCACTTCCAACGCCATCAAGTTTACGTCTTCGGGCACGGTAAGCATCATTGTGTCCTCCACGGTGACGGATGGCGAGGAGCACACCCTGCGCTTTGCGGTGCAGGACTCGGGCATTGGTATATCAGAGGAAAACGAAAAGCTGCTCTTCACCAATTTCACCCAGCTCGACACTACCCCTACCAAGGCCTTTGGCGGCACGGGCCTGGGCCTGGCCATCAGCAAGCAGCTGGCCGAGCTGCTGGGGGGCGAAATTGGGGTGTACTCCAACGTCGGCGACGGCTCTACGTTCTGGTTCACTATCCGCTGCCAGGTAGCCCGCAACGAGGAGGAAATTGTGCAGGAACGCCTCACGGCCCGGGAGCGGCCCCAGGAAGTGGTCCGCTTTGAGTCGGCCCCGCGGGTGCTGCTCGTTGATGACAACCCCATCAACCAGAAGGTAGCCACCCGCCTGCTCGATAAGCTGGGCTGCAACATTGTGGTGGCTTCCGATGGATTTGAGGCCATCAGCCGGGCCACGGCCCCTAAAGCCCGCTACGATTTGATTTTCATGGACATCCAGATGCCCGAAATGGATGGCGTCACGGCCATGCAGGAAATCCGGCAGCGCCTGGGGGCGGCCAGTCCGCCCATTGTGGCCATGACGGCTTACTCCATGAAGGAGGATGCCGAGCGGTTTGTGCAGCAGGGCATGGACGACTACGTCTCGAAGCCGGTGAAAAGCCAGGACCTCTACGCCATTCTGCGCCGCTGGACGACAGGCCGGGCCACGGCCGCTGCTGAGGCCGAAGCCGGTATTGCCGGCACGCCTGAGGAAGTAGCTCCCGCCACCAACCCACCCATTGACCTGGAAATTGTAGAACAGCTCCGGCAGCTGGGCGGCGGCGAATTCGCGGCCGGGCTCTACCAGGATTTCGAGCAGGAAGCCGAGCAGGTGCTGCAGGAGGCCGCTGCCTTGGTGGCCGACGGGCAGTATGAGCAGATCCTACCCCATTTGCACCAGTTAAAGGGCACGGGCTTCACGTTGGGGATTCAGGAAATGGCAGAATGTGCCAAAGCGTTAGAACATGAGTTGAAAAACGGCCGTACGGATACAACACCGGCGGAATTTCAACGTCTGCTTGATTACTTTGCACAATTCAAGGCTGCGTACCCTTCTCTAACGCAAGCCCTGTAGGCGGCCATTCGCCCGGAACTTCTGAGCGAACTCCCTGAAAACGAACTTATAACCCTCTCACTGAACTACCCCAACCTTACTCCCTCATGGCCGACTCTAAGACGATTCTGATTGCTGAGGACAGCTCCGTTATCCTGAACCTGACTAAAAAAATTCTGGAACTCCAGAAATACCGTATCGTATCGGCCAAGAATGGCGGCGAAGTCATCAAGCAGGTAGAGAGCCAGCCCATCGACTGTGTGCTGATGGATATCAACATCCCCGTGAAGGATGGCATGGAATGCACCCGCGAAATCCGCCGCCACTCCGATCCGCGCATCGCCAAGATTCCGGTTATTGCCATTACCGGCAACGCCAACAACTACTCCATGGAGCAGTTCCGGGAGGCCGGCGTAACCGACTACCTGCCCAAACCCCTCGACTTTGACGCTCTGGTGCGTGTGGTGAAGCAGTACATTGGTTAACTGATGGGGTTTGGGACTACAAATCCTAAGCCCCTACCCCCTATGGAAATTACCTTCCTTGGTACGGGCACGTCGCAGGGCGTGCCCGTTATTGGTTGCTCCTGCGTGGTATGTCGCTCGGTGGACTACCGCGACAAGCGTCTGCGCGTGTCGGTGCATCTGCAGGTGCAGGGCAAGAGCATCATTATTGATTCGGGCCCTGATTTCCGCCAGCAGGCCCTGCGGGAGCACATCAACCACCTCGATGCGCTGGTGTTCACCCACGAGCACAAGGACCACACCGGCGGCCTCGACGACATTCGGGCCTATAATTTCCGCCAGCAGCAGGATATGCCCCTGTACGCCGAGCCCCGCGTGCTCGACCAGCTCCGGCGCGAGTACGAATACATCTTTGCCGAGCACAAGTACCCCGGCATCCCGCAGGTGCAGGTGCACCCCATCCTCAGCGACACCGATAGCTTTTGGGTGGAAGGCGTGGAGTTTCAGCCTATTCGGGCGCTACATTACAAGCTGCCCGTTCTGGGCTTTCGGGTGGAGAACTTCACCTACGTGACGGATGCCAACTACCTCAGCCCCGAGGCCCTGGAGCGCATGCGCGGCTCCGAGGTAATTGTGCTCAATGCCCTGCGCCACGAGCAGCACATTTCGCACTTCACCCTGCAGGAAGCCATTGATATTCTGGAGGACCTGGCCCCTACCCGCGCCTACCTCACCCACATCAGCCACCAGTTGGGCCGCCACCGCGAAATTGAAGCCGAGCTGCCCAGCTTCATCAAGCTGGCCTATGATGGATTGCGGGTGGTGGTATAGGCGGTGAAATCTGATGTCTAGTTTTTGTGCATTTGGCTTTCGGTCTGATTCTTCTCCCAACCTAGCTGCTTGGGTAGCAAATGTTATCGATAGCATCGAAGGTCTAAATCACCAAGCTGTCGTCGATGATTTCTCGGTAGATCTGGAGGTTAGTCCAGGACTACAGTCTTTCTGTGAGTGTCAGCAAATTGATAGGCTTTTGTACATCGACACAGAAAAGCGCCGAAAAATAGGACCGAATTCCCAGGAGGCGTTTTATGAATTATCTATTTTTGAATATGCCGATAGAGGCGAAACGCAGTTAGTACACCTCTTATTGAATGTGGCAACGTCGTATCCGGGGGACGAGCTTTATTTGTTTTTGGCATTCGAGTGGGAAGCTAATAGCTATAGTCGTTTTATATCCTTCAAGAGAACAGATTTGCAGGATTTTTTCAAAAAATACTATTCTCACTTCTACACCTTATTTGATAGCTATACCGGAAATAGTGTCCTTGACTTGGATACACCGGTTGTCGTTCTCATCACGTAGCCCATCGTGCACACCAACTACTACTTCCTGCGCCAGCTCGCCCCGGCTCTTACTCAACAACTGGCCGGCTACACGGTGGTAGCGTGCTTTTCGCAGGAGAAAGACGAGCTGGTGCTAGGCCTGACCAATGGCGCAGAAGAATTCTGGCTGCGGGTACTGCTGGCCGCCGCGGGCCCGCTCATTAGCCTGCCCGAGTCGTTTCACCGGGCGCGGCAGAACTCCGTGGACCTGCTGCCGGAGCTGCTGGGCCAGCAGGTGGCGGAAGTTTCTGCCTGGACGAACGACCGGGTGTTGCAGTTTACCTTCCAGGGCGGTGCTACCCTGCTGCTGAAGCTCTACAGCACCCGACCCAATGCCATCTTCCGGACTACCCCCGAGGCCGAGGCCCAACTGTTTCACCAGCGCTACACCGCCGATGCGGAACTGCGGCCTCTGGCTCCTGGCATCAGCCCTACCCCTGCCGAGGCCGCAAGCCCCACGGGCAATCCGCTGAAAGCCTACCCCAGCCTCAACGACGTAGTGGTAGCCTACTTGCATACCCGCGGCTACGACCCAGCTCCGCTAGAAGTTAAATGGCAATTGGTGCGCGAGGTGGTGCAGGAGCTGGAAAACCCGGCGGCTTTCTACGTTATCCGGCTGGATGGGCGCACGCGCCTGAGTTTGCTGCCCGTGGGAGAAGTGGAGCTGACCCTGCCCGCCACCGACCCCACCAGGGCATTGCGCCGCTTCGTGCCGCTGCTGCTCAACCGCCGCGCCTATGAGGCCGAGCTGCGCCAGGTGCGCCAGCAGCTGGAAAAGCGCGCCGACGAAGCCGCCACCAGCGCCCAGCACGCCCAGCGCCGCCTGCACGCTCTGGAAAACACCGTGGGCTACCGCCAAACCGCCGACCTCATTATGGCTCACCTCAGCCAGATTCCGGCCGGTGCCAAGCAGGTGGAGGTAGTCGATTTCTACCAGGACAACCAACCGCGCGTCATCAAGCTCAAGCCCGCCAAAACACCCCAGCGCACAGCCCAGAACCTCTACCGCAAGGCCAAAAATCAGCAGCTGGAAACCCGGGAGCTAAGCGCCCGCGCCGAGCGCCGCGAAACCGAGGCCCTGTGGTGCCTGGAGCGCCTGGAAGAGCTGGCCGCCCTACCTCCCGGCGACCTCCGAACCCTCCGGCAGTGGCGCAAGCAGCACGGCCTCGACCCGGCCACGGCCGCCAAAGCCGCCCAGGAGCTGCCCTTCAAGGTATTCGAAGACAGCGGGTTTACTATTCTGGTGGGCCGCAATGCCCAGAACAACGACCTGCTCACCCAGCGCTACGCCCACAAAGACGACCTGTGGCTGCACGCCAAGGACGTAACCGGCTCCCATGTGGTCATCCGGCAGCGGCCGGGCCACACCGTGCCCGCCCCGGTGCTGGAGCGAGCCGCGCAGCTGGCCGCCTGGTACTCGCGCCGCAAGAATGATTCGCTCTGTCCCGTTACCTACACCCCCAAGAAATTTGTGCGCAAGCCCAAAGGCGCCATTGCCGGGCAGGTAGTAGTGGAGCGCGAAAACGTGCTGTTGGTGGTGCCTGCTAACCCTTTTGAGCGAGCGGAATAGGTAGTCGGAATAGCTGATGCACCATATCGAGCTTGTCGAAGCATCTTGTCTGAATCGCTAGGTTAGCGACTCTAAATAGTCAGCCAACAAAATGTTTCTGCAAGCCCGGCATGACGTTCTTGTTACTGTGGCCGCCAGGGCCGATCTGGAAGCAGCACGCCTTGTCGCTCTAAAATGCAGAAACCCTGCTTCAGCGGGCTGAAGCAGGGTTTCTGAGAGTGCGCGCGGGGAGATTCGAACTCCCACACCCGAAGGCACCACCCCCTCAAGATGGCGTGTCTACCAGTTTCACCACGTGCGCAGATAACGGCAAGCACTCTTCTTACAAAGCAAAAGCCGGAGCTTCTGGATTCACTGAGGCGGCGAATCGAGGACAAAAGTAGAGCCTCAGGCGGAAGGGACCAAATCCATGGGGCTATTTTTTCGCTGGCAGACCCCTCATTTTCTCCTTTCAAGCGGTTTCCACCTCATTGTCAGGCGGAAAAAACATTGCATTTTTTCGCCCGGACCCACTGCCTGGTGTCTGCGGGCAGTGGGTCCGGGCATAAAAAAGGCTCCCTTAGGGGAGCCTTTTTATACTGCTGATGTGCGAGAACTTACTCGGCGCGGGCCAGAGGCGTATCCACTACGTGCTCTGACACAAACCACACCTGCATTTCGTTGGTGCGCAATACATTGCTCACAATCAGATCGTTAGTACCGTCGTCGCCGGATTCGTCGGCGCGCTTGGCAAACTCGTGGCAGTTTTTGAGGATGATCTGGTGGGCTTCCAGCAAACGTGACACCTGGATGGGAGCCTCTTCCCGGTCGCGCGGGGGGCGCGGGATGCTGGTTACTTCGGCAATATCGGCGGCCATGGCTACGGCTACGCCGCCCAGAATCTGGATGCGCTCAGCAATCATGTCAATCAGGGCATCCTGCTCCTCATAATGCTTATCGTAGAGCAGGTGCAGCTGGTAGAACGTGGGGCCCACTACCTGCCAGTGGTGCTTCTTGTACATGTCGCGAATGGAGCAGGTATCGGCCAGCATCTGGTTGAGCATCTCCACGCTTTCCTGGCGGACTTGGGTGTCGAGGCCGATGGGCAGACGCTGCGACACGGTTCCGTACTTCTGCAGGGCCGCGGGGGCGTTAAACTGCTGGTTGAGGATGGGCTGCACGCTGGGGCCGGACTGGCCGTTGGCAGCCGGAGCAGTGGCAGAGGCAGCCTTTTTGGCGGCCGAAGCTTTTGGGGCAGCGGCAGCAGCCGGTGCATTTTTGGCGGTGGTTTTGGCCATGATAGTTGCAGGAAATTGATTTGCGTAGAAGGCGGCAACGCAGGTCGTACCGCCGTGTTACCATACGCATAAGCCCGCACGGGGTTAGCGGGGGGCTTATATTTGCTGCTGATTTGGCTTATTCACTCCCCCAACGACTACCCGACCAGCCCAGCCGTATTGCACAACAGCGTACTGAGCCGGGCCGGGCCAAGCCTACCCCCTGGCAGGCACCAAAAAGCGCCGCTACCGTTGTTAGGTTTGTTCCGCCCTGGGCAGGTGGTCAGACTCCGCGGCGGAAGCACTTTATTGAGCCTGCCCCGCCCGGCCCGCTCTGGCCGGGGCACTGGCGCTGGTGACGCTGCAGCTGACTAGCCGCTCTCGGCCCATGGCCGGATTAACGGTGGTAGGGGTCCTGCTGAGCCTGGTGCTGCTGGCGCGGGCGGCTAACCTGAGCGGCGCCATCCGGCACCCGGAAATCCGGTTGGCGGCCCGGCAGGCTTGCCGCACCGGCCTTGTATTTTTCACCTTTCACGTTCTTTCTATGCCTTTCCCTTTCGTTGGCGACGACAAGTCCACTATCGCCCAGCTGCTGGGCACCTTGCCGCAGGTAGGCCGCCTAGAGTGGATTGGGCTGCGCCCGGCCCGGCGCCAGCCCCTACAGGCGGTGCCCGAGGCCACCTTGGAAACCGACCGCCACTTGCTGGGCGACCACGCCCGCCCCAAACCCGGCGGCAAGCGCCAGGTCACGTTGGTGCAGCACGAGCACCTGGCCGCCGTGGCCGGCTTTCTGGGGCTCACCGAGCCGGTAGAGCCGGGCCGCCTCCGCCGTAACCTGGTAGTCAGCGGCCTGAACCTGCTGGCCCTGAAAAACCGTCGCATCCGCATCGGCGAAGAGGCTATCCTGGATATCACCGGCGAGTGCCACCCCTGCTCGCGCATGGAGGAAGAGCTGGGCCCGGGCGGTTACAACGCCATGCGCGGACACGGGGGTCTTACGGCCCGCATTGTACAGGGCGGCCGCATCCGGGTCGGCGACGCCGTATATCTGGAGCCGACGCCTGCTGCCACCTCCTCCCCTGCGGCAACCTAGCAGCAAGCGAAACTACCCCTACCCTATTGGGTTAAGTGAGCGGTGCAGTGAATATCGGCCCGTAGCACCTGCGACACGGGACAGTTCTGCCGGGCATCGTCCACCATTTCCTGAAAGCGAGCCAGGTTCAGGCCCGGTACGCCGGCACTTATTGTTAGGTGCGAGGCGCTGATACAGCCATCCTGCAGCACTACTTCACAGCGCGCGTCAATGTAGTCGGCCGCAAAGCCAGCAGCCTGCAGGTTGAAGGCCAGCTTCATGGCAAAGCAGCCCGCGTGCGCAGCTGCAATCAGCTCCTCGGGGTTGGTCCCGATGCCTTCCTCGAAGCGGGTGAGGTAGCTGTAGCGGGCGCCTTGCAGAATTGTGCTGCCGGTGGTAAGCTGCCCGGCACCATCCGTGCCGCGGCCCTGCCAGCGGGCAGCAGCGGTTCGCTTAATAGCGGAAGTAGTCATACTAGCTGAGAAATCAGAGCGGGGCCGACGCGTGGGAATGGCCGGCCGCTACCCCTCGTACCGGGAGTAGCGGCCGGAAATCTAGGAACCTGCGGCCAATTCCTTGTGCTGAGAGCTTTACTAATTTGGGAAGCCAGTCACAAGGCCATTTTTCTGTCAGGAGTAGCTCTTAGCTAAAGAAGCTAACAGCCGCTAGGTGTCCTCTATTTTCTTACCTTGACGCGCCTGCTTCGGGTTCAGTCCGTGCACTTGCTTCGGGCGGGTTCTGGCTCCGGGACTACACTACACCCACCAAGGCGGCAAGCGACGAGGCTATTGCTTTATAATTTTTAACTTTTGTTAATTATAAAGCAACTAAGCAAGGCAACTGCTTCTCATTTTTCAACGTTACGAATAGAGAAAAGCAGTGTCGCAAAAATGAAAACTGAACCACTTACCCTGCTGCCTGCTCTGCGGGCATGGTTTGGCCTGAGCCAGGCAGGTTTGGGCCGCTGTCTGTGCTTGGGCAAAGCCATGGTCTCGCAGGTAGAGCGCGGAGTGCGCCGACTCCCCTTGCGGGCGTCGCTGCCCCAGGCAGCCCTTACCCTGGCTCAGCAGGCTACCCCCTCTGAACCGGCCGCCGAGGCACCAGATGCTGCCGCCTTGCGCCAGCACCAGCAAACGTGCCAGCACCGAGCCGAGCAGCTTGCGGCAGAGCTACGCCGGCTGCCCGAACGGGCCGTATGGGCGCGTCGTCGGCTGGCAGCGCTTCCTACCCTTACGGCGGTGGTGGCCCCGGCTGGCAGCACGCCTCCTTCCTGGCTGCATGAGTTTGCCTCGGAGGCTCGTGCGGAGCTTTTGCGCAGCGGCAGTAGTGCCCAGGCCTTGCTGCAGGCACGGCAAGCTGCCCTACTTGCGGAAGCAGCTGAAATAGAGCGTATTCTAACCTCCTCTTCAACGGAAGCTACTGGGCGCAAAGGGGCAATCAAGCGGGGTTAATTACTGGATTGCCCAGCCCGCTTTGGGGTGAGTAGAATAAATTAAATACTATTTATAACTCTTACCCGAAGCAGTATTTCTACCTGGCCTTTTAGCTGATTAGTAGGCATTAAAGCATTGTTCATCGGGCGCCAAGCGCGGTTCATACCAAAATTTTCACTACCCTGCCAATCCATTAATACCTTTGTTTTCGTATATAAAAGAGCTAGTTACTATAGGGCTCTTTTTGTGTCTGCCGGTGCTAGCTTCCCCGCCCTATTCCATACTTCCTCAGGTTCACACACCGGCCGTAGGCAACTGCTCACATTCCGTATGCTTTACTCCGCCTCCTATGAATTCCTCCGGCTCTATCCCCAACTTGGCGGCTACTGCGGTAGCCTTGTTATTGCTGGCTGATTTACTACCCGCCTTTCCCCGGCCGAACCACGGGCCAGGTTTGTTCGCAGGTGCCTCTGCCCAGCCGGTAGTAGTGTATCGTCATCGGCGTCATCGCCCATAATGCCTGAGCTTTCCCGCACTAACTGTTTCTGCTGACTTTATATGAATAGCCCCAGCCCCGACGCGAAGCGGGACTGGGGCTATTTTTATGTTGGTGGGCGGGGAAGCAGGCAACTCCGACTGCGTTGCCGACGCCTGCTGATAGCTAGACGCCGCCCTCCATACGCACAATGCGCGGCGAGAAGGAACCCAGTATGTCCACCAGCTCGGTTTGGCTTTGCATGACCTGGTGAATGTCTTTGTAGGCCTGGGGCGCTTCGTCCACACCGCCGCCTAGTAGCTCTACGCCGTGTTGCTGGAGGTAGCGGCGCACCTCCGCCTCGCCCAATTCCTGCTTGGCCAGGGTGCGCGACATCTGCCGGCCCGCCCCGTGGGAAGCGGAGGCCAACGAGGCCGCCTCGCCCCTCCCCCGCACAATGAAGCCGGGGGCCGTCATGGAGCCGGGGATGATACCGAGTACGCCTTTACCAGCCGGGGTAGCCCCTTTGCGGTGAACGACCACTTCCTGGCCGCCGAGGAGGCGCTCTTTCCAGGCGAAGTTATGGTGGTTTTCCACTTTGGCCAGGGGCCGCTCGCCGAGGGCTTTAGCCAGGCGCTGATGAATCTGGTGGTGGCAGGCCGAGGCGTAGTCACCGGCTAGGTTCATAGCGGCCCAGTACTCCTGCCCGGCTTCGGTGTCGAGGCTTAGCCAGGCGAGGTGGCGGGCTTCGGCGGGCAACTGGCAGGTATCCTGGGCCAGCTTGGTGTAGTGGTTGGCGATGCTGGCGCCCAGGCCGCGGGAACCAGAGTGCGAAAGCAGCCCCAGATACTGACCCACGGGCACCCCTAGCTCGTTGCTGGGGTCGGTGATGTCGACCACGCCCCACTCCACGAAGTGGTTGCCGCCTCCGGAGGAGCCGATTTGCGCGGCGGCCGTGTCGAGCTTGTTGCGCAGGAAGGGGATTTCCTGGAACTCGGCACGGTCGAGGACGGCGTGGCCCAGCTTCTGACCGTGGCGGAATACGTCGCGGTTACCGAACTTGGTGTACTCCAGCAGCAGCTTGCGCAGCTCCTGCACCCGCTGGTCCAGAAACTTCGGGGGTAGTGGAAATACTGAAAGGGCCATGCGGCAGCCAATGTCCACGCCCACGGCGTAGGGAATTACAGCGTTATCGGTGGCCAGCACCCCGCCAATGGGCAGGCCGTAGCCGTGGTGGGCATCGGGCATGAGGGCCCCGGCCACGGTAACGGGCAGCTTCATGGCCGTTTCCATCTGATGGATGGCGCCCTGCTCGATGTACTCGGCCCCGAACACGGCGTATTCCTTGCGCTCGGAGAGGGCAATGTGCCGGCTGGGCGGGGGTAGCAACGCGGCAGCCGTGTGGCTCCAGTCGAGGTGGGTGAGGTAGGTAGTAGGGTCGGCCAGCAGGCTTTTCAGGAGCGTGAGCTGGTCGGTTTGAGAGAGTTTTTTGAGGTGTTTGCGCTGCAGTTGCGCCAGCGCGAGTCCGATGGCACGACCCTCCGGGAAGCCAAGCTGCCGAAGGTCGTTGCCGCGTAGTTGTGAGGCCATGCGAGGTAAAATGTATTTGAAAGAAATTTCCGGCGACGGAGCAACGGGCGGGCGGCGTATCCTGAGGGGTGGGTGTGCACCCGCAGTCAGGCCGAAGTAACGCGACCCTACGGCATCCGAAAGCGGAAGAAAAAGGAGCAACCGTCAGAGTAATAAAGCGGACAAGCCCTTAGGTTTTTCAGACGAAGTATGCCTGCCCTACGACACCAGCCGGCCGCTCGGGAGTAATCAATTATATCTGTTCGGGGCAACAGGCGGGCGGCCCCTGTATCCTGCTCTACCTAGCTGAGCTACAGCCCCTACCCGAGGGTAGCAGCTGGTGGGATTCGAACCCACGACCCGGGCAAAGCAAATGCGAAGTATGGCCGCCCTACGGCACCCGAACAGATGATATTAGAGGTGAGGTAATAAACGGAAAGCGTTCTGTAAACTGGGTGCTTTCAACCACTCAGCCACTTACCCGCGGACGGGCAAGACGGGATTCGAACCCGCGGGCCACAGAAGGCCAACCGACGAAGTACCGCTTTCCTACGACACTCACCTTGTTGTTTTCCGCGGGGGTGGGGCAACAAGCGCCGGGCCTACTGTCCTGCTCTACCTGATTGAGCTACAGCAACTGCCGAAGCAGCCACCAGCGGGATTCGAACCCGCGACCTGGGCGTTAAGAGCGCGAAGTAGGGCCTGGTTACGGCACCCACTCCCACGGAAAAAAGGTAACCTGCCGGGGCAACCAACGAGCAGCGAAATGACCGGCCCGAAGGCTGTTCTGCTCTAACCAGCTGAGCTACAGCCCAAGGTAAAAACGGGGTTGGACTGGCCCGAATCGAACGGGCGACCCGAAGGAACGCTGCGCTACGACACCCGGCGGGGTGATTTTTCGGCTGAACCTCGGCGTTTGGGGCAACTAGCGGCCGGCGAGTACCCCGCAGCCGGAGCTGCGGGATGGGAATCGAACCCTACACCGGGAGTACCGGCGTATTCAACCAAGACGAAGTAACGCCTGCCTACGGCACCCAAACGGGCAGAGGTCAGCCGGTTTGGAGCGGTCCGCCGAAGCACAGGGCTCCGGCGGTGAGCCGCCCCGGCCGGCGGCAGCCATCAAGTGGTCAGCCGCCGTCCCAAGCAGTAGAAGCCGTGGCTTCTGGGAGTAGTTATGTTATTATACGAGGAGCTTAAAAGAAAACTTCATGGGTATGAACGTGACAACGGGTGATTATGATATGCGAAAAACTGTAAAAAATCTACGCTTCAGATAGATTTAGGCCTCTTTGCAGGGGTAGTAGCACCTGACCACTTCCTTACTACCGTGTTTGTATTTCTACTAGGCCTTCGCTATCAGAGAATGAAGTTCCTGCTCAAAGGCTGTTAGTACCGCGTGGGGCGGTTTGGGGTCGAAAATGGCAAAGTCGAGGCGGCGGAAACGGCCCCGGATAGCCGGGTCAGCTAAGGCTTCGGCAAATAGCCCAGCTATCTGCGCTGGGTCGTTGCCGAACACCCCGCAGCCCCAGGCCCCGAGGACCAGCGCCTCCACGCCGTGGCGGGCGGCCGCGGCCAGCACCAGCCGCAAGCGGTGGCGCATCACGGGCTCCAGCTGGGGTAGCAGCTCCGGGGAGTTGCGCCGCAGGGCGCCGGCATTTACGGCCGGGGCCGTCAGCACATCCAACTGGAAGGGCTGGGGTAGCCACTCCCCTGCTTCGCCCCGCAGCACGGGCACCTGGGGCGAGTACACCAGGTAGTCGCTGTAGAGGCCGGTGCTGCCGGGAAGGCTGTTGTGGCGGTACATTTCCTTGAACTGCGTCAGGCACGGATACAAACCCGAGGAGCGCGCCAGGCTTTCTTCCTGGGCCTGACTCCCGCCCAGAAACCCGCCGCCGGGGTTGCGAGCCGAAGCGAAGTTCAGGCAACCGACCCGCTCGAACTGGCCCACCAGGCCTGCGGCCGCTTCGAGGGTAGTAGCCGGACATACCCGCACTTCGGCCGGCTCGCCCGCAGGCTGGTCAAACTCGCGCAGTAGGTCAGCACCGTCTTCGGGGCGGTACAAGTGGCTGCCGGTTTCGGCGGCTTGCTGGTATTCCCGGAGGTCTATCCATTGGCCGGCTGGGTTTTCGTAGCTACCTCGCTGCAAAGCATCAAGGGTGCTGTGGGCTATGCGTTGTCGTATTTCTCGGTTCATGGGAGTACAGGTTGTCGGGACGTGACCCGGGAGTGGCACCGCTGTTGGGCTGCCGCAAGCCACTCCCAGGGCCGCATAGTTTAGATAGATGTAAGGGGGTAGTAATTCTTGTAAATGGATACTTCATATTAAGAATACCATAGCCTTACCTGTCATGTCGAGCTTGTATAGTGGTTCACATTCGTTTTGACTTACAGCTCGATCTGCTCGATTTCGGTGAGGGCAGAGCCGCCGTTGTCGAGAGCCGCCAGCACGTCGAAAATCTTATCCGACCAGCCGGCAATCAGGGCGGCGCCGTGCTCGGGATGTACCTGCAGGGGCGTGGTGCCGTGGCCGGCCAGGTCGAAGAGGTAGAGCTGGGCCTGCGGAGCGACGGTGCGCCGGTACTCCGCCCACTCTTTGACCACGCTGGAGCCGTTAAAGTGGGAGTTCCAGAGCTGGCAGTCGGTGAACAGCATCACTTTATCTACTACCTCCCGGCGCAGGCGCAAGTCCTCGATAACGAGGTAGCCGTTGGTGCTGTAGCCTACCTCGCCTTCGCGCTTGTAGAACTCCTGCACGTTGCCGAGTACCGGACCGCGGGGCAGCGTCAGCCGCTTCCAGGTGTTGCCGAACATGCCGGTTACCACGTTCTGGCAGCGGCTCTGCAGGAGCATTCCCAGCACCAGGCCCACATCGTAGTACAGCACTTTGCTGCGTGGGGAAATGGGCTGCTGCATGGAGCCCGATACGTCGCAGGCCACTACTACTCGGGTTTCGGAGCCGAACCCACGGAGGTTAGCGGCGCTGTGGCCGATGGCGGCTTCCAGGGCGGCCAGCACCTGCGGCACCGGGCTCTGGCGCAAACCCACCGCCGCCAGCACCGACTTCAGCGTGCCTTCTTCCAGGGCCAGCACCTCGCGGTACGCGGCCAGGAAGCGGAACGGCAGCTGCTTGCTACGGGCCACCGCCCGGGCATCGGCGAGGGTAGCGCACACCTGCGTTACTACCTCCGGGGGCACGCCGGCCTGCAGAATGTTGCGCAGGTTGCGTAGCAGGGCCATGTAGCCCAGCTTACCGCTGCCAACCAGTTCCGTCCATTTCTGGCGGAACGCGGCCGCTTTTTCCGCCTCCGTGGCAAAGCCTACCTGCCCCAGGGCCGATAACTCGGTTTCCCAGGTGTAAGGCGTGGGCAGGGTGCCAGCCACCAGCTGGTTGAACAGGGCCTGCCGGGTCTCGTCGGCGGGGCGCGGGTGCACCAGGAACAGTGCGTCGCGGAGGCGCACGGCGCCGGCCCGGTCGTACTTGGCCAGCTGGTAGCCATCGAAGCGGTTGAAGGCCTGAGCCAGCCCTTTCTGCACCTGCTTGGAGAGGCGGTTGAGGGTTTTGAGGCCGGTACGACCGTTGGCCTGAGCGTAGTAGGCCAGCAGTTCCGTGATTTCATCGGGGCGCTGCACCACGCTGGCTACCAGGCGGCTAACCAGGTTGGTGCCCTGGTGCCGGCGGGCCAGCTCCACGGCTAGCACCAACGGCACAGAGCGCAGATGCAGCTTTTCGCGGGCATACACGGCCAAGCAGGCCACAAACTCGGGGTCGTTGCGGGCTACCAGTTCCTGCAGCCGCACCAAGCGGGTGTCGGCGGTTTCATAGAACTGGTCGCTGAGGGCGGCGGTAGCCACGGCGGCGTACAGTTCCAGCGCAGGAGTGAGAGTATAGGCCGGTGCGCCCTCATGGTTGAGCACCGGAGCCGGGGTAGGCCGGCGGAAGGGTAAATTGAAACGCATCGGATGAAAAGATCAGGTAGTGAGAAGTAGATGTGAGCTTGTAGCTGGAATAAACAACTCGCAATTATTATTCAGAAGAGCGCATAATTTTCCCAGCATAATTCACGACGTGAATTATTAAGTAATAACCCATAAAATACAGAGGCAATATTTTCTCGTTACGCCACAAATCGGCAGCGTTTATTATTTAAAGTAACAGGAAAATAGGGTAGCTAATTCGAGCTCATGCGGCGCTTACTTGCGCGTAAGAGGTAGCCATTAGCTGCTGTTGCTACTCTGGTTTACTACCGTGTTGCCAACGTGCTACCCCTGAAGGTAACTGGCAATTAGCGTCGGTAAGAATGGAGTGCGAGGGTAGGAAGAATAACATGGCAGGAAGTAGGAATAGGGTAACAGAGAAAACAAAAACGCCCGAATCTGGCAGGATTCGGGCGTTTTGCGGAGGATGGTCCTAGGATAGAAACCTTACCTGTCTGCTGGCGCGCCGAACCCCGGCTGAATCTCCCGATCCAGCTTGCTGAGTGATGGCATATATTGATTAAAGTGGCAGCGCATGACAGAGGAAGGCGTAAAGTCGTTAGTATTTGGGCTGTTGAACGTGACAAAGATAGAAAAGTTATTTTCTACTATACAATAGGAGTTCAAAAATTTTATAAAATATTTTTCATCCTACACGGAAATATCGTTTTAGATTATCTATTCGGCCTTTTTAATAATTATTTAGAATGATTTAAATTCAAATTTATATACAACAGGAACGCAAATAGCCATACCGCAGTAGTTTTTACCGGTTGACAATTTACTTCATCAGCGCCTGATGGCAGGAATATGCCTACTATGTTACTTGCATGGCCTTGTGTAAGCTAGCCGCCTGTTAGCCCTGGGAGCGGGAGTAGGCCGCCTTGGTTCACCCTTTTGTGCAGCCCAGTGGGGGTAGCGTCGAGGAAACGGCGGAGTTGGTAGATGTTTTTCGTGTGTCAGGAAGGCCGCAGGGTAGGTTTGTGCACTGATCTACCAAACCAGATCAGCATTCCACTTCTTCTTTCTCTCTGTACTACTCCATGAAAAAGTTTCTGGCAGCTTCCCTCCTGCTCGGCCTGTTGGCCGGCGCTACCGCTCCCGTCGCCCTGGCCCAGACGGCTCCCGCCAAAACCAAAGTCAAAGCCAAAAAAGACAAGGTGAAAGCCAAAGGCACGGCCGAAGCTGCTACCCCTGCCGAGGGCCGCGGTGGTCCGGGTGGTGGCCGTGGCGGACGCGGCAACCTACTGGCCGAAATGACCAAGGAGCTGAACTTCACGGCCGACCAGCAAACCAAAGTAGCTGCCATTCAGCAGGAACAGATGCAGCAGATGAAGAGCCTGCGCGCCAGCGGCGAAACCACCGGCCGCCAGGCCCGCATGCAACAAATGCGTAGCCTGGAGGAAAGCACCGATGCCAAGCTGCAGGGCGTGCTCACGCCCGAGCAGTTTCAGCAGTACCAGGCTAAAAAGCAGGAGCGCATGCGCCGCCCCGGCCCTCAGGGCGGCGGTACCCGCTAGCCGGCCCCTACAATAGGACTGTCATCCTGAGCGCAGCGAAGGACCTTCTTACGCTTACACGACAAGTGCCCCGTAGCCTGTCCAAACGTGAGAAGGTCCTTCGTCGCTGGCTTGATACGCCACATGCTCAGGATGACGAGTTTATTCGTACCCTTCGTATTCTTACCGGCTTTTAGCTACGCCCCTCTTGCATGTTCAACCAAGACAAAACCACCCGTCAGCGGATCCTGCGCGTGATTGTGCACGTGGCGGCCTGGGTGGGGGTAGCGGCCATTCCGCGGCTGCTGTCAGACAACCCGCCGCCGCTCCAGCCCCGGCACCTGATGCTGCCGTTGCAGCTGGCGGGTTACTTCTATCTGAATTACTACGTGCTGATTCCGCGCCTTTTTGCCCGGAAGAAGTTCACGCTCTATTTCCTGGTAGCCCTGGGGCTGCTGGCCCTGCTGTATATGCCCTTGCTGCTCCGCATCACTGGCGTACTGCAGCCCCTGCACCACGGGCCGCCGCCCGGCGCCATGCGTTACTCCCGACCCCCGCACGGCATGTGGCTGATGGGTATTCTGGTCTGGATTATTAGCAGCGGCATGCGCATTACCAGCGAGTGGTTTGATGCGGAAGGTGCCCGGCGGGAGCTGGAAAACAAGCAGTTGACCGCCGAGCTGGCCTTTCTGAAGTCGCAGGTAAGCCCGCATTTTCTCTTCAACACGCTCAATAATATTTATTCCCTGGCCCAGCTCAAGTCCGATGATACCCCGGAGGCCATCATGCAGCTTTCCCAGCTCATGCGCTACATGCTTTATGAGTCGGCCGCCGCGAGGGTGCCGCTGGCCCGCGAAACGGAGTACCTGCGCACCTACATCGACCTGCAGCGCCTACGCCTCGACCCTGAGGAAGTAGACATTCGATTTACCGTCGATGGCCCACTGGATGGGCATCTGATTGAGCCCATGCTGCTGATTCCCTTCGTGGAAAACGCCTTCAAGCATGGCATCAGCGCCCGCAACTTCTCGCGCATTGCCGTGAATGTACTGGTGCGCGAAGACCACCTGCTGTTTACAGTGCAGAACTCGCGCTTTCCCCGCACCGGTGCCCCCGACCCCAACTCGGGCATTGGGCTGCCCAACGTGCGCCAGCGCCTGCACCTGCTCTACCCCGACGGCCGCCACCACCTGCACGTAGAGGAAACCGACGCTGAATTTTTGGTAGAACTAACCCTAACCCTTGCCCATGCTCCGGTGCCTGCTCGTTGATGATGAACCCCTGGCCCTGCGCCTGCTCACCAGCTACGTGGAGCGCGTGCCGTTTCTGGAGCTGGTGGGCACCTGCCGCAGCGCCCTCGAAGCCATGACGGTGCTGCAGCGCGAAGCCGTGGATGTGCTGTTTCTGGATATCCAGATGCCCGACCTGACGGGCGTGGAATTCGTGCGCAGCATGCAGCCCCAGGCCCTGGTCATTTTCACCACCGCCTACGAGCAGTTTGCCCTGGAAGGCTTCAACCTGAACGCCGTAGACTACCTGGTCAAGCCTATTGCCTTCGAGCGGTTCGTGAAAGCGGCCCAGAAAGCCCAGGCCCGCCTCACCCATCAGCTGCCCGAGCCGGCTGCCGCCCCGGCCCCTACCCCCGCGCCCGCCCCCAACCCTACCCCGCCCGACGACTACATCTTCGTGAAGGCCGATTACCACACCCAGCGCCTCAACCTGCGCGACATCCGCTACCTGGAGGGCCTCAAGGACTACATCAAGATTTACGCCGGCGCCAAGCCCATCCTAACCCTCAACTCCCTGAAAGCCTTCGAGGACCGCCTGCCGCCCCAGGATTTCGTGCGTGTGCACCGCTCTTACATCGTGGCCCTGGCCCACATCGACTCCATCCGCAAAAACCGCATTTACATGGGCGAGGCCATCATTCCCATCGGCGAGTCGTACGCGGAAGCCTTTTTCAAGCTGATTGAGGAGCGCAACATGCACTAGGTGGCGAGGTAGTGAGATGGTAAGTTTGATGGACCGCCGTTGCCGAAGAAATCCGGTGCTTTACCGCGCATCCTGCCTTCGCTACCCCTCAGTTCTTGCCAAAGTGTGTAGATGGGTAGCCTCACCTGACCAATAGTATAAGCACTTAATAATAAGTACTTGAGAACGTCATGTCGAGCTGGTCGAGACATCTCGTGTGCTGACGTTGTGGTACTAACCCAACGATTCGAGCGAGATGTCTCGACCAGCTCGACATGTCAAATACGTTGGCAACGTCAGCCAGGGAAATTCCTCGGCAAGCTCGATATGACGTTCTTTCTTTGCTGTCCATTTATCCGTCCACAAAGCCACCTATGCGACCTGCCGACACGCGCCACCGGGGCCCCCACCCGGCCGATACCCAACTGTTTGCCCCCAATTGGGTACCTGTGCTGTGTAAGGCCGTTGGGGAGTTGTCCTGGCTCCTGACGCGCGGCTACCCACCGAGTGCTACCCTCAAGCTAGTCGGCGACCGGTACGCCCTGACCGAGCGGCAGCGCTGGGCCGTGGGCCGGGCCGCCTGCACCGATGAGCAGTACCAGCGGCGCCAAGCTACCCAGCTCCCGGCGGTTCCCCTGGGCGGCCGTCCGGTTTCTATCGACGGCTTTAACCTGCTGATTACCCTGGAAACGGCCCTGAGTGGGGGCGTGGTGCTGCGCGGCCGCGACGGCGCCCTGCGCGACTTATCGAGCATACACGGCACCTACCGGGCCGTGCAGGAAACCGACCGGGCCATTCGGCTGGCCGCGGCGGCCCTGCTCCCCCTGGCGCCCGGTCCCGTACGGTGGCTGCTGGATCAGCCCGTGTCTAACAGCGGCCGGCTGGCGGCGCGCCTGCGGGAGCTGGGCCCCGCCCTCGGGTTGTCCTGGACGGTGGAGGTAGTCATGAACCCCGATACTGTGCTGGCCGACACCCCGGATATCGTCGTGACATCTGATTCGGCCGTGCTTGACCGGGCCGGGGCCTGGCTTAATGTGGCAGCCTTGGCCCTGGAAGCCGAGCCGCCGCGGTGGCTGCTCGATTTAAGCCAGACTAACGGAGAGGTTGAGGCGGATTAACCAGGCTGATATCGGCCCTTCGCCTTCTTTCGGCTTCTCTTCGTACAGCAAGCTCCCCGCTACTGCCCATTCCCGCATGCCCTGCCTTGCTACTTCTGACCGTTACAGCATTCAGCTGCCCGCCGGCCACCGTTTCCCCATCGCCAAATACGCCCTGATTCGGGAGCAGCTACTGTGGCAGGGCATTGCGCCGCCCGAGGATTTCTACGACCCGGGGTTCTGCGCCGAAGAAGATATTCTGCGGGTGCATTCCGAAGACTACTGGCACCGCGTCCGCGACCTGCAGTTGACGCCCGCCGAAGTGCGCCGCCTGGGGCTGCCCCAGAGCCCGGAGCTGGTGCGCCGCTCCCTGAGTAGCTCGGCCGGCACGGTGCAATCGGCGCGTAAGGCCCTGGAGCACGGCATTGGTATGAGTCTGGCCGGCGGTACCCACCACGCCTTCCGCGACCGGGGCGAAGGGTTCTGCGTGCTCAACGACATTGCCATTGCCGCCGCCCATTTGCTGCACCACAAGTTGGTGCAGCAGGTGCTGGTAGTAGACCTGGATGTGCACCAGGGCGACGGCACGGCCAGTATCTTCCGGGATGATCCGCGCGTGTTTACCTTCAGCATGCACGCCGGCGCCAACTACCCCCTGCGCAAAGAGCAGTCGGACCTGGACGTGGCCCTGGACCTGGGCACCGATGACGCCACCTACCTCCGGATTCTGGAGGAAACCCTACCCCCTTTGCTAACCCAAACCCGCCCCGACTTCATCTTCTTCCAGGCCGGGGTAGATGTGCTGGCCACCGACAAGCTGGGCAAGCTGGCCCTCACCCAGGCCGGCTGCCGCCGCCGCGACGAGTACGTGCTGCGCCTCTGCCGGCAGCACCAGCTGCCCGTGGCCGTGAGTATGGGCGGGGGCTACTCCGAGCAACTCCGCGACATTGTGGACGCCCACTGCAACACCTTCCGGGTGGCCTACGAGGTGTATGGGTAGGGTTTGTGGGCCGGCAATCAGGCCGGAAACGTGACGGTGAACGTGGTGCCTACCCCTACTTCGCTCTGCACCGCAATGCTGCCGCCCGCGTTTTCTATCAGGCGCTTCACAATGTAGAGCCCCACGCCCGTACCCTCCACGTGGGTATGCAGGCGCTGAAACAGCCCGTACAGCTGGCGCTGCTGCAACTCACTCAAGCCCAACCCATTATCCTGCACGGTAAGCACTACGGCTTGCGGGGTTCGCCCGGCCGCTATGCGCACCGCGGAGGGCCGCTCGGGGCTGCGGTACTTAGAGGGTGTTGGGGAATCAGCGGCATCGGTTCAGGCCCAAGGTGATGTTGGCCAATAGCAGCCAAGTGACGTGGCTGGCGGGTGTGTGTTC
>NZ_JACHNV010000002.1 GCF_014199535.1 Hymenobacter latericoloratus | reverse complement strand
ACGAACACACACCCGCCAGCCACGTCACTTGGCTGCTATTGGCCAACATCACCTTGGGCCTGAACCGATGCCGCTGATTCCCCAACACCCTCTAAACAGCAAATATTCCCCCCTTACCGCAGTACGAAAACCTTCCCGTTGATGTATTAGCTAACCAACTTCATCATGCTTCTCCACAAGTTAGAGCTAGCGCATTGGCTGCGTTGGGGGCTAAAGTATCGGACCATACCAGCGGATATATAGCCGATACTGTCAGGGACGAATACAATAAAAAAAAGCCGTGGTTTGGATTTATTACAATAGCCTGGGTTGGTGTTGTTGTCTTACTAGAAAATGGCAATGAAACAACCTATGCAACAGCTAAACAACTCGTTGATGAATGGGAGGCCGATGAAAAAGCGCACTTCATCAACTGGCTGAATGATTACCTAGATTACGTACAAATATTAAACGGATGATTTTTCTTGGACAATGCAATCAAGTGGATACACCAACCTAGCTTAACAACTACCACACCCAGGGCCAGCAACTTCTGGCATTACTGCCGTTCTTTCGGTGGTGTTCACGTATCCGTATCGGGCCCTGTCTGCCGGCTTTTCTTTCCGCCTCCCTACCCCTCCGCTATGTCCCAACCCTTCCGTAACCGTCGTAACTTCCTGTTGACCCTGGGCGCCGGGCTGGGGGGTAGCGCCCTGCTGGCCGCCTGCGCCCGCACGGCCCGGAGCAGCGCTGCCACCAGCTACCTGGTGTACGTGGGCACCTACGGCCCCCCGGACCAGGAAAACATTGTGCTCTACCGCCTCACGCCCGCCACCGGAGCCCTCACGCGGGTAACCGGGGCCAAGGGTGGCGTGGCCCCGTCCTTCCTGACCGTAGATAAGGACCGCCGCACCCTCTACGCCGTAAACGAGATAGATAATTTCCAGAACACGCCCAACGGCGGCGTCAGCGCGTTTGCCATTGACCCCAGAACCGGCGGCCTCACGCTGCTGGGCCAGCAGGCCTCGGGCGGCACCATTCCGTGCTACATCAGTCTGGATAAGCAGGGCCGGCACGCCCTGGTGGCCAACTACGGCAACGGCACCGTGGCCGCCCTACCCCTCGGGGAGGGCGGAACCCTCCGGGCCGCCTCGTCGGTGGACCAGCACCAGGGCCTCGGCCCCCACAAAAACCAGGCAAACGCCCGCGCCCACTGCATTCTGCCCGACCCCGGCGGCCAGCACCTGTTCGCCGTGGATTTGGGCAATGACACCGTGTACGGCTACACCCTGGATGCGGCCGGCCAGCTGCAGGCCCTGGCCGAGCCGGCGTTCCGGGCCAAGCCGGGTGCGGGGCCGCGCATCCTCACCTTCCACCCCAGCAAGCCCTGGGCCTACCTTATCAACGAGCTGGACTCCACGATGACGGCCCTGGCCTACGACCCCGGCCGGGGCACCTTCCGGGAAATCCAGACCCTGACCACCCTGCCCGCCGGCTTTACCGAGTGGAATGCCTGCGCCCACGTGCACGTATCGCCCAACGGCCGCTTCCTCTACGGCTCCAACCGTGGCCACAACAGCCTGGTGGTGTATGCCATTGACCCCAGCAGCGGCCGCCTTGCGCTGGTTGAGCACGTAATGCTCCCCGGCAAAACCCCGCGCAGCTTCACCTTCGACCCCAGCGGGCGGGTAGTGCTGGTAGCCCACCAGCAGTCCGATACCATTGTGACCTACTTCGCCGATGCCCGCACCGGCCGCCTCCGCCCCACCGGCGCCAGCGTAGCCCTCCCGGCCCCCGTGTGCCTGCAGGTGTACCCCGATTTTCTGCGCGACTAGTACGGGCGCTTAGGCTGTGTGGATAGTAACAGCACTAAGTACTTCGGGGCTCTTTAGGTCGTCATGCTAAGCTTGTCGAAGCATCTCTACCGAACAGTTTCGTCCGAACGAAGCGGTAGAGATGCTTCGACAAGCTCAGCATGACGATCTTTTTAGTTGCTGTCCACAGACCCTAGCTCCGATGCCCGCGCGTCGGGTGGGCCGCTCGGCTGTCATTCCGAGCCAAGCGAGGAATCTGGGTCTGACTATAGAGGCTAACCCAGATTCCTCGCTTGGCTCGGAATGACAGCCGTGTCATCCTCGTGCAAGGCCCCGACAACGCCATTCCGGTCCGAAGCAGCCTACCCCTCCCGGTGACGATAAAGCAGGCCAAAGCCCCCCGGTTAACCGCCTACCTTACCTTTACCAGCAGCGCGGCGCACTGGCGGGCAATTTCCAGCTCCTCGTTGGTGGGCACCACCAGCACCTTCACGCGGGAGCCCGCCCGGCTGATTTCCCGGATACCGGGGCGGCGCTGCTGGTTTTCGGCCTCATCCAACTCCAGGCCCAGGAACTCCAGCCCCTGGCAGGCTTTCTGGCGCACCAGGGCGTCGTTTTCACCCACTCCCGCCGTGAACACCACCGCATCCAGGCCCTCCAGCACGGCCGCGTAGGCCCCCACGTACTTGCGGATGCGGTAGGCGTAGAGGTCGTAGGCCAGGCGGGCGCGGGCGTCGCCTTGCTCCAGGGCTTTCGTGATGTCGCGCATATCACTGAGGCCCGTGAGGCCCAGCATGCCGCTTTCCTTGTTCAGGAGGTGGCTGATTTGCTCGGCCGAATAGCCCAGCTGGCCCATCAGGTGCAGGACCACCGAGGGGTCCAGGTCGCCGGTGCGGGTGCCCATTACCAGGCCGGCCAGGGGCCCGAAGCCCATGCTGGTATCGAGGCAGCGGCCGGCGCGCACGGCGGCGGCGCTGCAGCCGTTGCCCAGGTGCAGGGTAATCAGGCGGGCATCGGGGCGGCCGAGGTAGGTAGCGGCCTGCTGGGCTACGTACTGGTGGCTGGTGCCGTGGAAGCCGTACACCCGGATGCGCTCCTCGGTGTAAAGCCGCTCGGGCAGGGCGTAGCGGAAGGCGTGCTCGGGCAGGGTCTGGTGAAACGCCGTGTCGAACACCGCTACCTGCCGGGCCTGGGGGAAGATGCGCTCGGCCACCTCAATGCCCAGCAGGTTGGCCGGGTTGTGCAGCGGAGCCAGGGCAAACAGCCGCCGGATTTCGGCCTTCACGTCGGGGCTTGTTTCGGTGGTAGCCGCGAAGGTTTCGCCGCCGTGCACCACCCGGTGCCCCACCACCTCCACCTCCGCCGGGTCGCGCAGCACCCCTTGCTCCGCATCCGTCAGCAGGGCCACCACCTCGCGCAGACCGGCCTCGTGGTCGGGCAGGGCCAGGGTCCGGCGGGTTTCCCGGGGCGCATCCGCGGCGGTAAACACGTTGTGGGTGATGGTGGCATTGGGGTAGCCGATGCGCTCCACCAGGCCGCTGCACAGCGGCTGCCGGGCCGGCCAGCCGAACAGCTGGTACTTGATGGAGGAGCTACCGGAGTTAACAACGAATATGTTCATGGCGGAGGAAGAGCGGCGGAAAGTCCACCAAAGAAAACAATGAAGCTGTTTGGAAAGTCTAGAACGTCATGCTGAGCGCAGTCGAAGCATCTCTACCGCTTCGTCAGGCTCGTTCAACGAAGCGGTAGAGATGCTTCGACTGCGCTCAGCATGACGTTCTGATACCTGTCGCTGACTCTCTAAACAGCTTCAATGCTACCAGGCGGCCTGGGCAGTAGCCCAAAAGGGGGGTTTGCGTCGGGCTGAGCTTGCGGCGCACTGTCCTCACCCCTAGGCGGTGTGCGCCTCCGTTTTCTTGGGCAATACTTTCTTCACGAGCCGAACCACCTGGTCAATAAAGAAGCCCAGAATGAGGCCGCCAATACCGCAGGCCAGCACCTTCGCCAGCCAGGCCACGGCCGGCACACTGGCCAAAGCCTGCTCTAAGTCCTGGAGCAGATGATGGATGAACGGGATGCCGTGGGCAATGATTTCGGCGCCTACCCAGAGCATGGCCGCCGTGCCTACGTAGCTCAGAATCCGCAGGAAGTGGGGCATGAATTTCACGATGCCGCGCCCGAATTTGCGCGTGGCGGAGCCAAACTTCTCCCCGGCCAGGTGCAGGCCAATGTCATCGGCCTTCACCAGCAGCCCCACGAAGCCATACACGGCCACGGTAATAAAAACCGCCACGGCCAGCATCACCAGGATCTGGTTTACCAGTGGCTGGCCGGTTACCTGGCTGTAAGCAATGGCCATAATTTCGGCCGACAGAATAATATCGGTCCGGACGGCGCCGGCCACCCGCTCCTGCTCCAGCTCTTCGGGGGTAATGGCTTTTACCTGCTCACTTTCAGCATCTACCTCTGGGTGGCTGCTGAACATGGAATGCACCTTCTCGTAGCCCTCAAAGCACAGATAGGCCCCGCCTACCATCAGAATCGGGGTAATGGCCCAGGGCGCAAAGTAGCCCAGCACCAGCGCCGCCGGACTTAAAATCAGGAGCTTGTTGATCAGGGATTTTTTGGCAATCTGGTAGATAATGGACAGCTCCCGGGAGGGGTCCAGACCGACCACGTATTTGGGCGTAACGGCCGTATCGTCAATCACAATGCCCGAAACCTTGCTGGTGGTTTTGGCCACCTGGGTGGGAACATCGTCGAGGCTGGCGGCGCTGACTTTTACCAGGGCCGAAATATCATCTAGTAAAGCAAAGAGTCCGGAAGGCATAGGGCAGATTGGGTGCGCTGGTTCTGTTGTTCGTGAGAAAGGTGGTACTTGTATTCTGGGGCCAAATCAGGCGGCAAGCTACGGCAAAGCAAACGAGGTAGCTGCATTTTCCGCCACTCCGCTTCCTGCAAGCTCCGCGCCCTACCCCTGCTGGCTCTGAATGGCCGTGATAACAACCGTGTTGTACACGTCGTCCACGGTGCAGCCGCGGCTCAGGTCGTTGACGGGCTTGTTGAGGCCCTGCAGCACCGGCCCGATGGCCAGGGCCCCGGTTTCGCGCTGCACGGCTTTGTAGGTGTTGTTACCGGTGTTCAGGTCGGGAAAGATGAGCACACTGGCCTGGCCGGCCACCTCGGAGTCGGGCAGTTTCTGGCGGCCCACGATGGGGTCCACGGCGGCGTCGTACTGAATGGGGCCGTCCACTTTCAGGTCGGGGCGCTTCTGGCGGACCAGCTCCGTGGCCTGGCGCACCTTCTCCACATCGGCCCCCGCCCCCGACGTGCCCGAGGAGTACGACAGCATGGCAATGCGCGGCTCAATGCCGAAGGCCTGGCTGCTCTCGGCCGAGGAAATGGCAATTTCCGCGAGCTGCTCGGCCGTAGGGTTGGGGTTCACGGCGCAGTCGCCGAACACGGCTACGCGGTCCGGGAGGCACATAAAGAACACCGACGACACCACCGACACGCCCGGCTTGGTTTTGATGAACTGCAGGGCCGGCCGGATGGTGTGCTGGGTGGTGTGCACCGCCCCCGATACCATACCGTCGGCGTGGCCCTGGTGCACCATCATGCTCCCGAAGTACGACACGTCGCGCATCATGTCCCGGGCCATGTCTTCGTTCACGCCCTTGCTGCGGCGCAGCTCATAGAAGGCCTGCACGTAGCCGGGGTAGTAATCGGAGTTTACCGGGTCCAGCACCTGCAGATGCTCGCCTACCGGCAGGTGCAGGCCCAACCGTTTCGCCGACGCTGCTACCTCCTGGGGGTTGCCGAGGATGGTCAGGTCCACGATATCCTGGTGCAGCAGCAAAGCGGCGGCGCGCAGAATCCGGTCGTCGTTGCCTTCGGGCAATACAATGTGCTGGCGCTTCCGCTTGGCCCACTGCAGCAGCCGGTACTGGAACATGTGGGGCGTGATGCCCTCGGGCTGGTAGCTCACCATGCGCTCCTGCAGGGCCCGCACATCCACGTAGCGCTCAAAGGTTTGGATGGCCAGCTGAATCTTCTGCGGATTGTCGGGCGAGATGCGCGACTTGATGGCTCCTACCCTCGTGCTCGTCTCGAAGGTGCCGGTGGGCACGGCCAGAATGGGCACTACGGTTTGCAGGCCTTCAATGAGGCGGCGCACTGGTTCCTCCGGCTCCGAGCCAGCCGTGAGCACCAGGCCCGCCACCCGGGGGTAGCTGGCCGAGAGGTTAGCCTGCAGCGCCCCAATGATGATGTCGCCCCGGTCGCCGGGGGTTACAATCAGCACGTTCTCCTTGAGGTAATTCAGAAAGTTGGGCAGCTGCATGGCCCCAATCACGTAGTTATCCACCTGGTTGCCCAGCTCCGCCTCGCCCAGCAGCAGCTTGCCGCCCAGCCCCTCGTGAATCTCGCGCATGGTGGGGTGGAGCAGGTTACTATCTTCCGGAATGACAGCCAGCAGCACTTCCTGGGGCAGCTGGGTGCGCAGCAGCTCGCGCACATCTTCCACTTGCTCGGGCCGCACGCGGTTGGCCACGGCCGCCAGCACCTGCACCTCGCGGGCCTCAAAGCTGCGCAGCACCGTGAGCACCGTGCTGACCACCTGGGCCGTGGTTTTGCCCTCGCCCGACACCACGATAATCACGGGTACGCCCAGGTTTTTGGCAATGGAAACGTTGGCATCGAACTCAAAGGCCGCGCCAGGCCCCACAAAGTCGCTGCCCTCTACCACCGTGAAGTCGTACTGCTCCTCCAGCTGCTTGTACTTGTGGATGACGGTGTCAATCAGCTCGCCCTGGGCGTCGGCTTCCAGCAGGCGCAGGGCTTCGGGGCGGGTGTAGGCAAAGGTATCTTCGTAGGCCAGCGGGAGCTTGAAGTAGCTGAGCACGGTAGCAATGTGCGGGTCCTGGGGCTGGTCGCCGGCAATGATGGGCTTGAAGTAGCCCACCCGCTGGGCCTGGCCCAGCAGCAGGTTCACCAGGCCCAGGGCCAGCACCGATTTGCCGCTGTAGGGCTCGGCGGAAGCAATAAAGACGGTTTTGGTCATACCGAAACGGAGGTAGAGGCCCGACGGCCTGAGAGGTGCCAACGGGCGTTTTCGGGAGAGAGTGGAGCTAGTGCCTACGCAGGCGGCCCGTACAAGGATAAGGCTCTTTGCTAAAGTGGGGGTAGCATTAGCACTGGCCGTACCCCTCTGGCGGCAGACTTCTCGCCTTCGGCGAGGCGTCTGCCCGCCGGTAAATCAGGCAAGTCTCCCGACTTGCGGCCGCGCAGCGGCCAGCTCGCGTTAGGTTTGTCCGGGCCTTTTGAAGTAGTGGGCTGCTTTGTGAATAGCTATACGACGCTTGCTGCTTGAACACTTACAGAGGTGAGGCGGGACAGGCAACTCCAGATGCCCCCTAACGGCGCGGGCGCGGGATGGCCGCCTCCGGCCGCCACAAGTCAGGAGACTTGCCTGATTTACCGGCGGGCAGACGCCTCGCCGAAGGCGAGAAGTCTGCCGCCAGGGGAGACTGCCAGTACCTACCAAAGGCTACACCTGGCCATCTATGCCTGGTTCTGCTACCTTCGCCGGGCAGACTTACTTTCTTTTATGCGCCGCTTCTCCCTTCCTCTGGTTTCCGGCCTGCTGCTCAGCCTCACGGCCCTGGGCTGCTCGCAAAACTCCCGTGAAACTTCCCGCCCTACCGCACCTACTGCCGATACGCCGCCCGCCATTCCGCTGGAAACCGGCGCAACGACGGTGGCCCAAGGCACCGGCCGCTTCCCCGAAACGTTTGAGGATGCCGACAAAGGCGCCTATGCCACCGCCGACGAAACCCTGACTACCGGTTCCTGGCATTTCGAAGATGCCCTCATCGGCTCTTCGGAGGAAGACCACAAAAACGGCCAGCACGCCGCCCGTCTGCGCGGCCAGGGCCGCCTGCGCATGAACTTCGACGCGCCTCGCGGGGTGCAAACCATCCGTATCAAAAGCGCCGCCTACGGCAACGACCCGGCCAGCACCTGGGAGCTGTGGGGCAGCGTGGACGGGGGCCGCAGCTTCCGTCGCATCGGGCAGCCCGTGCAGGTGCAGGGCCCGCGCCTGCTCACGACTACGTTTCAGGGCGGGGCAGCCGGTAGCCTGCGCCTGGAAATCAGAAAGACCGACGGGGGCAAGGGCCGCCTGAACATTGATGACATTGCCCTGGAAATGGGCAGCGGCGCGGCGGCTTCGGGCGGTTCCGTTGCCACCACTCCTACCCCCGCCCCAGCACCCAAGCCCTCCGGCAGCCCCACACCGGTGGGTGGTAGTCCGCAAGCCGGGCAGCGCGACGACAATCTGGCGCTAGGCAACCCCAGCGGGGCCACGGCCAACGTGAACATGCCCACCAACTATCTGCTGGTAAAGCCCCAGTTCACCATCGGCTACAACGCCCAGCGCGGCACGCCTACCTGGGTGAGCTGGCACCTGAGCCGGGCCTGGATGGGCGAGGCCCCGCGCCAGGACGACTTCCGCCCCGACCCCGCCCTACCCCGCCAGTTCTACCAGGTCACGCGCAATTCCTACTCGGGCTCCGGCTTCGACAAAGGCCACAACTGCCCCTCCGCCGACCGCACCACCGACCTCGACGACAACTCGGCTACCTTCCTGATGACCAACATGATTCCGCAGGCCGGCAACAACAACCAGCGCACCTGGAGCAGCCTGGAAGAGTGGACCCGCGACCAAGTGCGCCAGGGCCAGGAGGCGTACGTGCTAATGGGCAGCTACGGCAAGGGCGGCACCGGCCAGAACGGCAAGATGACCACCATCGACCAGGGCCGCGTGACGGTGCCGGCCCGCATCTGGAAGGTGCTCGTGATTCTGCCCGAAGGCACCAACGACCTGCAGCGCATTGCCGCCGGCCAGGCCCGCATCGTGGCCGTGGATACGCCCAACGACCAGTCCGTGAGCCCCGACTGGAGCCGCTACCGCGTGAGCGTGGACGCCATTGAAGCCGCCTCCGGCCTGGACCTGCTCAGCAAGTTACCCCTGGCCGCGCAGGAGCAACTGGAGTCGCGGGTAGATGCCGGCCCCGTGCGCTAGGCCACCCTACCCCTCTCATTCAAGTAAAGCGAGGTCATCTGAGCGGGGTGCTGAAACTGCTTCTAACCAGCTCCCAGGAAGTTTTACTTAGCCTGACGCGGCGGCGGTGGCCTGGGTACCTACCAACACGTCCGGCCAGGCAGATGCCTGGCCGGACGTGTTGGTAGGTACTCCTGGGGCGTTACTTGGCCGCTGGGTACCAGTTACGCAGCCGCACGTCGATTTTCTTATTGCCTGTGTTTACGGCTTTCTTGAAATTATCTACGTCGCTGAGGCCATTCTGGCCCCGGTAGTGGTAGGGGTACACAATGCCGGGCTTGAAGGCCAGCACGCCCTGAGCGGCCTGCTGCACGTCCATGGTGTAGGGCAGATTCATGCACACAAAGGCCACGTCGATATTCTTGAGGGCGCGCATTTCGGCAATGTCTTCGGTATCGCCGGACAGGTACACGTTTTTGCCACCCAGGGTCAGCACGTAGCCGTTGCCCCGGCCTTTGGGGTGCATGGCATCGGGGGCTTCGGGCAGGTTATACATCGGAATAGCCGACACCCGCATGCCCAGCGTATCGAGTTGCTGACCATTGCCGAGGATGCGGACCTGCGCTTTGTACTCGGCCGGAAGCTTTTCCGCTACGGCGTTGGGCACCACCAGCAGAGCCTTACCCACCGGGAGGCCAGCCAGTGTTTTCGGGTCCATATGGTCGCCGTGGATGTCGGTAATCAGGACCACATCGGGCGCGGCCAGCCCGGCATAGGCCTCGGCGCCGCCGTAGGGGTCAACGTAAATCGTTTTTCCGTTCCAGGTAAATACCACGCTGCCGTGCGTGATGGGCTGCACCGTGAGGGGGCCTTGTTTGGTCGCAATCTGGTCGGCAGCTGCCCGCGGTGCGGTAGCAGTTTGGGCTTGCGCCTGCAGGGCAAAAGCCGCCAGCACGGCCGTAAGCATAAGAGTTGACTTCATTCGTTTCTGTGGCTGTGGGTTGGGTAGTGAAGGTCCGGCTTTCCGAGGAGTCTGGCGCCACCGTGGAGGTTTGTGGCACCTCCTCCATAACTTGATTCTCCGGCATAAGTTTAAGGTGGTAGCCTACCCGTTCAGGGTTAACTTGCAGCCCAGCGCGCCGTAGAACCTGCGCTTCCCATGCCGCCAGATAAGCTGTTCCGGCCGCTTTTCCGAACCTTTGCCCCGGCGCGCCCCCCCCACGCGCTTGGTCATTCCGCCAGAAACTCCCACCCATCTTGCCCTTTTCCGGGCCCAGATGGGTGTTTTTTTGCCCCTCCTACAGCTCTCTTTATGCTGACCTCGTCTCCTTCTACTAGCTTACGCCATCCTCGGCGTACCTACCGCATAGCCGTTAGCGCTACCTTTCTGCTGCAGGGGCTGTGCTTTTCCACCTGGGCGGCGCGCATCCCCACGGTACAGCAGCAGCTGGGCCTTTCGGATACCGAGCTGGGTGGGGTGCTGCTGGCCGTGCCGGTGGGCTCTATGGCGTCGTTGCCGCTCTCGGGGTGGTTGGTGGCCCGCTACGGCAGCCGGCAGCTGACCTTGCTGGGCCTGTTTTTGTACGCCGCCTTCCTACCCCTGCTGGGCCTGGCAACCTCCGTGCCGGTGCTGCTGGGCGCCCTGGTGTTGTTCGGGCTGGCCAGCAACATGGCCAACATCAGCATCAACACCCAGGCCGTGGGCGTGGAGGCCCTGTACGGCAAGTCCATCATGGCCCGGTTCCATGGGCTCTGGAGCCTGGCGGGCTTTGCCGGGGCCGCCATCGGCTCCTTTATGATTTCGCACGCCATTGCGCCCCTACCCCATTTTCTGCTGATAGCGGCCGTGGTAATAGGCGGTTTGCTCATTGCCCGGCCTTTCCTGCTGCCCGCCGATGCCCCGCGGGAAGCCAACGCCCCCATCTTCGTGCTGCCCGATAAGTCGCTGCTGCTGCTGGGGGTGCTGGCCTTTTGCTCCCTGCTCTGCGAGGGCACCATGTTCGACTGGAGCGGGGTGTATTTCCGCAAGGTGGTACAGGCCGATAAGGACCTGGTAGGGGTAGGCTTTGCCGCTTTCATGAGCACCATGGCCGCCGGCCGCTTTGTGGCCGACTGGTTCACCGACCGCTTCGGCCGACAGCGCACGCTGGTGCTGAGCGGCTTGCTGGAAGCACTGGGGCTGGCGCTGGCCGTGCTGCTGCCCGGCGTGGTGCCGGCCACCGTGGGGTTCATGCTGGTGGGCCTGGGGGTTTCGTCGGTGGTGCCGCTGGTGTACGGGGCGGCGGGCCGGTCTAAAACTATGTCGCCGGGAGTGGCGCTGGCAGCGGTTTCTACAGTGGGTTTCGCGGGGTTTCTGCTGGGGCCGCCGGTTATTGGCCTCGTGGCCGGGGCTACCAGCCTGCGCGTGTCGTTTGGCCTCATTGCCCTGATGGGGCTGGCCGTGGCCGGGTTGGCGCGCCGGGCTGAGGTAGAGTAAAATCGGGGGCTGCTGTCGGGCTTATATAGTGCGCTGCCACTATACGCCACAACCCAAATCCGTACTTTGCCGCTGCTTTCTTTGCTTGCTGCTGCCATGCCTCCTACCCCTACCCCCGACACCAACATTTACACCCCGCGCCAGCAGTACGTGCTCCTGATTGTGTGCCTGGTGGGCATTAGTACGCTGATTCTAATAGGACTGGGCAGCTACATCACGGCGTTTCTGGGGGCGGGTATTCTGTTCGTGGTGTTTCGGCCGTGGTTTGTGGGACTGGTGCACCGGCGGGGCTGGAGCCGGCAGCTCGTCGCGGTGGGGCTGCTGGTGTTTGCCTTCGTGGTGATTATCCTGCCCTTCATGGCCCTGAGTTTGATGCTGGTGGACCGCATCCGCTTCTACGGTCAGGATACCAGTCAGATTATGGCCGTGCTGCACAAAATCGAGCAGAAAACCGGCTACACCTTCACCAACGAGCAAAGCGTCCGGACGCTGTTACAGCAGGCCGTCAGCTGGCTAAGCCAGCGGCTGCCGTCTCTGGCCAGTGGGCTGCTGCACTTCACGGTTATCATTGGCCTGATGCTGTTTACGCTGTACTTCATGTTCATCCAGGAGGCCAGCTTTCTGCGCGGATTGCGGCGCTACCTTCCCTTCCGCCCCAGCACCCTGCACGAGCTCGGCGACTCCCTGAAAAACAACGTGAATGCCAACGTGCTCGGCCAGGCCCTCATTGCGCTGGTTCAGGCCATCCTGACGGGCGTAACGCTGCGGATTTTCGGCGTGCCAGATTCTACCTTCTGGGGGGTGGTGGCCTTCTTTATGGCGTTTATTCCGGTGCTGGGCACGCCGCTGGTGTGGGGCCCGGCCGCCATCATCAAGCTGGCCCAGAACCAAACCACCCAGGGCGTGGGCATTCTGCTGGTCGGCGTTATCGTCATCATGAACATCGACAACCTGCTGCGCATCCTGCTGGCCCGGCGCATCGGCGACATTCACCCCTTGATTACCCTGGCCGGGGTAGTACTAGGCGTCAACATTTTCGGTATTCTGGGGCTGGTACTGGGCCCGCTGCTGCTCTCCTACTTCATCGTGCTCATCAAGGTATTTGAGCGCGAAAACCGCATCCGCCAGCGCCTGCGCTCCGGCAAGCCCGAGCAGGATTTGCTACCCCCGGCCAGTGGCTAAGGCTTCCTGCCGGAAACTCCTACCCCTATACGTACGTGAAACGGTCAGCTTTGCGGGCAAAGCCGACCGTTTCACGTAATGCGCGTGATGCTGCTGAGCTTAGGTTTCCGTCAGGACGGTTTTGAAGCCGGCCAGCTTGCCGCCTTCGGCTTCGCCGAGCACCAGCACGGGTACCTGCGGGCCACTGCCGAAACGGTACACCTGCACCTCGTTCAGCTCCTGCTTCAGGTACATCTGCAGGGCCTTGAAGCGGTTAGCCAGTTCGGCATTACCAAGCACGCCCTCGTCGGCGGTGTGGTTACGCAGGAAGTAGGTTAGCTCCTGCTTTTCTACCGTGGTGCCCGCCGGTACGCCAGCCAGTTGGGCCAGGGCGGCATCCGTGAGGCCACCGGCCGGAGCCGTGTAGCTCACCGGCTCCAGCGCCGCCTCCGATTCGCTCATAAACACCAGTCCTTGAGTCAGTTGCTGCAGTTGGCTTAGGGTGGCATCGTTGCCGTTGGCGGCAGGGGTAGCAGCCGCGCTGGCCTCGGTGGTTTCGCGGCCGCCTTTGCTGTCCTGAGGCGCCAGCGTAGCGGCAGCGGCTGTAGTCGTTTCGGCGGCCGGCACCTGCGCCGAAATGGCGGCGGCCAGCTCTTTCATGCGCGCCTCGGCCACCTTAATTTTAGGGTTGGCGAAGTTCATGTCCGACACGCTGTTCATCGGAATCAGATGAATGTGCGCGTGCGGCACTTCCAGCCCGATAACGGCTACCCCAATGCGGCGGCACGGCACGGCCGCGCGCACGCCTTTGGCCACGCGCTGGGCAAACTGGTGTAAGGCGGCCAGCTCCGTTGGCGGCAAATCAAAAATGTAGTCGGTTTCCTTCTTCGGAATAACCAGCGTGTGGCCTTCCACCAGGGGCGTGATGTCCAGAAACGCCAAATGGTGGTCGTCCTCGGCTACCTTGTACGCGGGCAGCTCGCCGGAAACGATGCGGGAGAAAATGGAAGGCATGGGCTTGAGGAAGTAACGGAGTAGCTGAGTAAAAAGACACGGTAGCCAGCCGAAGCTGAGCTCCTATGGCGGCAAAGTACGGGGCAAAACGCAAAAGGGCGAAGCTAGTGCTTCGCCCTCTCCAACTATACGCAGTTGCTCAGCTGCTCAGCTACTCTTTCTAGCGGCTGATTTCCAGAATCTGGAACTGCAGCTTGCCGGCCGGCACGGTAATTTCGGCCGTGTCGCCGGCCGATTTGCCCAGCAGCCCTTTGCCAATCGGCGACTTCACCGAGATTTTGCCGGCGGCCAGGTTGGCTTCTTCCTCGGCCACCAGGGTATAGTCGAGGACCATGTTATTTTTCAGGTTCTTCAGCTTCACTTTGCTCATGATGAGCACCTTGCTGGTATCCAGATTCGACTCGTCGAGCAGACGGGCGTTGCCTACAATTTCTTCCAGCTTGGAGATTTTCAGTTCGAGCAGGCCCTGAGCTTCCTTGGCCGCGTCGTACTCAGCATTTTCGCTCAGGTCGCCTTTGTCACGGGCTTCGCGCAGGTCGTCGGCTGCTTTGGCCCGGCCGCGGATTTTCAGGTCCTGAAGCTCATCTTTCAGCTTCTGAAGACCTTCCGGAGTGTAATAGTTGATAGTAGCCATGGTGGGGTGATGTAAGCTCAAAAAACAAGGAGAACGGCCAGCGCGGCTGGCCGTTCTCCCCGAACAGGTTTAGGCAAATATACGAAACCTTGGGAAAAACAGGTGAGGCCGTAAGGAGGTGAAGAGGTGATGAAGTAAATGGAGATGAGGTGAAGAGGTGATAGACGGACTGGCGGCAGACTTCTGGCCGGAGGCCAGGCGTCTGCCCGCCGAGAAATGGGGCAAGTCTCCCGACTTGCGGCCGCGCAGCGGCCATCCCGCGTCTGCGCCGTTGGGTTCATTTGGGTGGCGCTCGCCTGACAGGAGTGCTTGAATATAAAAAAGGCAGCCGGCGCGATATGCGCATGTTGGCTGCCTTTGTGCTTTGAAGAGGGGGTAGCAAGTTGGGCTGGTGGCACGAACGGCGCAGACGCGGGATGGCCGCCGTTGGCGGCCGCAAGTCGGGAGACTTGCCCCATTTCTCGGCGGGCAGACGCCTGGCCTCCGGCCAGAAGTCTGCCGCCAGTCCGTCTATCACCTCTTCACCCCATCACCTCTTCATCCCACCAAAAACTCGCGCAGCTTACGGGCCAGCACCTGATTGATGCGCTCATAGCTCTGGAAGCTCCAGCCGCCTACATGCGGCGAAAGCACCACGTTGGGGGCGGCGCGCAGGTACTCGAAGCGGGCTTGCTGCTCGGGACTTAGGGTAGCCAGCTTTTCGTTTTCGAGCACATCCAGGGCGGCGCCGCGCAGCTGGCCGGTTTGCAGGCGCTGCACCAGGGCCGCGTGGTCAAGCACTTCGCCGCGGGCCGTGTTCAGCAACCACAACGCGTTGCCAAAACCCGCCAAAAACTCCTCGTTTACGAAGTGGTGGTTGGCCGGCGAATAGGGAACATGAATGCTCAGCACCTCGGCCCGCGCCTGCAGCTCCGCCAGACTCACGAGGGTAGCGTGGTGGTTGGCCTCACAAGCTGGGTCGTGGTCGTAGGCCAGCACCGTACAATCAAAGGCCTGCAGGCGCTTGGCAAAGGCCTTGCCCATGTGCCCGTAGCCCAGCAGCCCAATCGTTTTGCCCCCCACTTCTTCGCCCCGGTTGGCCTCCCGCTTCCACTCCCCGGCGCGTACCTCCCGGTCGGCGCGCACGATGTTACGGAACAAGGCCAGCAATAGCCCCACGGCGTACTCCCCCACCGCGTCGCGGTTGCCTTCCGGCGCATTGAGCAGCGTTACGCCCGCCGCAGCCAGGGCTTCTTCATCAATATTATCAACTCCGGCCCCGGCCCGGCACACGTAGCGCAGTTGAGGCGCCTGGGCCAGTAGCCCGGCCGTTACGCGCACTTTGGAGCGCACAATCAGCCCATCGTACGGGTGCGCGGCCAGAGCCGCCGGCACTTCGGCGGCTTTCAGGTCGGGGCGGTAATGGAGTTCTACCCCCAGCGGCTGTAGCAGTTCGGGCAGGTTGGGGTGCATTTCGTCGATGACGAGGCAGAGGGAGGGTTTCAATTAAGAATTAAGAATTAAAAAATTAGAAATTGGGTTTTGCACCTTATCCGTCAACGTGTTGGTTGAGTAGGCTACCGACACCTCTGCTTCTTTAAAATTCCATGCGGTAGCGTTAACCGTTATACGGGAGCCAGTCTCCGCATCATACCCAACTATCTACTTCCCTACCCGGCGAAACTCATAAAACCCACCGGCCAGCGGTTCTGGCTGCTGCCACCAGGCACAGGCATAGCCTAGCGTAGTGCGGCCTTCGTAATCGGTTCGGAGGTAGAAGTGAGGGGCCGCTGCTAGCGGCTGCCAGCAGCCTGCATCCATCGTCTGGCCTGCTTTCCAAAAGAACGCACCGCAAAGCCCGCTTGTAACCACCAGCAGCAGGCTCGCCTTCGCTTTCCAAGTCATCTTTAAGACGCCTTGTGCTCTTCCACGCGCTGCGTCAGGCCCACGAAATCCGACACGCTGAGCTGCTCGGCCCGTTTGTCGAAGATGGGGTCGGTGGTAGCTTCGGGGGGTAGGCCGAAGGGCTTGAGGGCGTTGCGCAAGGTTTTGCGCCGGGTCTGGAAGGCCTGTTTCACCACCTGAAAAAACAGCTTTTCGTCGCAGGCCAGCTGCTCAATTTTGTTCCGGGTCAGGCGAATAACGGCCGACTGCACCTTGGGCGGGGGGTTGAACACGTGCGGGGGCACCGTGAACAGGTACTCGATGTCGTAGAAGGCCTGCAGCAGCACGCTCAGGATACCGTAGGTTTTGGTGCCCGGCCCCTCGGCCAGGCGGTCGGCTACTTCCTTCTGAATCATGCCCACGCACTCGCGCACCTGCTGGCGGTGAGCCAGCACCTGAAAGTAAATCTGGGAGCTGATGTTGTAGGGGAAGTTGCCGATAATGCTGATTGGCTGGCCTTGGTAGAGCTTGCCGAGGTCCATCTTCAAAAAATCCTGGGAATAGATGCGGCCCTGCAGCGCGGGGTAGTGCTTGCCCAGGTACTCCACCGATTCCCGGTCGATTTCCACTACCGAGGTCCGGTACTCGGGGTGTTGAATGAGCGTTTGGGTCAGCACGCCCATCCCCGGCCCGATTTCCAGCACTTCGGCTACCCCATCGGGCAGGCGCAAAGCCTCCACAATGTTGCGGGCAATGTTGGGGTCAGTGAGGAAGTGTTGCCCGAGGTGCTTTTTGGCTTTAACGGAATCCATGTACAGGGAGGGGTAAGTGGCTGAAGATGGCAGGGCAGCGCATTAGATAAGGGGCGGTTGGGGTGAGGTCAGCGGCTGGTCGGCTTCCGATCAGCCCCACTTCGATTGACTTTCCTCTTCCGGCCTACTAGCAACTACGTACTACCTGTTACCTTCACGCCCAAAGATACGCCGGCTGCTGCCGTTTCTCCGTGCTTCGGGTCCGGAGAGGGGCAGCCGCTCGCCTTACCCGACCCTGCTCTATGTCTCTATCACTCGCCTACGCCACCGATTTTCCTTCCTTCGCGGATACTGTCTTCATCCTGCCCGCCGGTACTACCGAGCTGCCCGTCAGCGCCGCCGCCGACCTGCCCGAGCCCGCCCGCCAATACGTGGCCGCCCAGCTGGCCTCCGGCGACAAGCTCCTGGGCATCAACCAGTACACCCACCGCCATTACTACGTGGTAGCGGAAGAAAAGAAAACCGCCGACCTCACCGCCGAAGCCCTGCGCAAGGCCGGCCACCAGCTCCACGCCCGCCTGAAAGCCGATAAAGTACCCGAGCTATTCATCAATGACCTGACCGGCTTTGGGGCCCTACCCCTCGCCGAAGGTTTAGCCCTCACGGCCTACCAGTTCGAAGGCTACAAAACCGACGAGAAGTCGAAAAAAGCGCCCGACCTCCAGCTGCTCACCCTGGTTGGCCCTAACCTGACCGCCGGGCAAGTCCAGGAGCTCGACAACGTGCTGCAGGGCGTACAGCTGGCCCGCGACCTGGTGAATATGCCCTACAGCCACCTCAACGCCACCCAGCTGGCTCAGCGCTTCGAGGAAGCCGGCGACGCGGCCGGTTTTCAGGTAGAGGTGCTGGATCTGGTGCGCATTGAGGCCTTGCGCATGGGGGGCTTGCTGGCCGTCAACCAGGGCAGTCCCGAGCCGCCGACCTTCACTATTATGGAGTACAAGCCCGAGGGTGCTACCAACGCCCAGCCTATTGTACTGGTAGGCAAAGGGGTAGTGTTCGATACTGGCGGCCTCAGCCTCAAGCCCACGCCTAACAGCATGGACCTGATGAAGTGCGACATGGCCGGCGCGGCGGTGGTAGTAGGCGTGCTCTCGGCGCTGGCCAAAAACCGGGTGCCCCTGCACGTTATCGGGCTGGTGCCGGCCACCGACAACCGCCCCGGCGGCCCCGCCCTGGCCCCCGGCGACGTGATTACCATGTACAGCGGCCTGACGGTAGAGGTCCTGAATACCGACGCGGAAGGCCGCCTCATCCTGGCCGACGCCCTGGCCTTCGCCAAAAAGTACGAGCCTGAGCTGGTGCTCGACTATGCTACGCTCACCGGCTCGGCGGTTCGTGCCATTGGCACCGAGGGCATTGTGTGCATGGGTACGGCCGGAGAGGAAACCCTGAGCGCCCTGAAAAAAGCGGGCCACGCTACCCACGAGCGGCTGGTGGAGTTTCCGCTCTGGGACGAGTACGCCGAGCATATTAAGAGCAGCATTGCCGATATCAGCAACCTGGGCAAAGCCGAAGCCGGCGCTATTTCGGCGGGTAAGTTCCTGGAGCGCTTTACTGAGGGCTACCCCTGGGTGCACTTCGATATTGCCGGCCCCGCCTTCCTCACCGCCCCCGACTCTTACCGCGGCAAGGGTGGCACCGGTGCTGCCGTGCGCCTCACGTATGAATTCCTGAAAAACCGGGTGTAACAGAGCGTTGGCTCTACATTGTCATTCCCAGCCTAAGCAAGGAACCTCGCGTGTTGCTGTCAGGATAAGATAGCAGCCCCAGTCCGCGAGAGTCCTTGCTTGGCCTGGAACGATGGTCTGCTTTACGACCGTTTTTCCTCATTACCCCCTCACCTCATTACCCCCACAAATGCTTCCACGCATTGGCATTTCCGTCGGCGACCTGGCCGGCATTGGGCCGGAAATCATCTATAAAACCTTTCTCGACCAGCGCCTGCTCAAGTTCTGCACACCCGTGGTGTATGGCACGGCTACGGTGCTGTTCGATGATTTCCCGGCCGACGCAACCCACGAGCCCCTCACCTTCCGGCAGGTGCGCGAAGCCGCTGATATTGCCCCCGGCAAGCACAACGCCGTCACCTGCTGGGACGAAGACTTCACCCTCACGCCCGGGCAACCCAGCCAGGCCAGCGGCACCGCCGCCCGCCAGAGCCTGCTGGCCGCCGCCCGCGACCTGAAAGCGGGCCTGCTCGATGCCCTGGTAACGGCGCCCATCAGTAAGGAAAACACCCAGGCCGACGACTTCCGCTACCCCGGCCATACGGAGTTTCTGACCACTTTCTTCGAGGCTAAGGAAAGCCTCATGCTGCTGGCCAGCGAAGATCTGCGCGTGGCTACCGTCACGGGTCACATTCCGCTCAAGGATGTGCCGAGCCGCGTAACCCGGGAGCTGCTGACCACCAAGCTGCGCATTCTGGTAAACTCCCTGAAGCAGGATTTCGGCATTGAGAAGCCGCGCGTGGCCGTGCTGGGGCTCAACCCGCACGCCGGCGAAAATGGCTTGCTGGGCACCGAGGAAGCGGCGGTGGTAACGCCCGTACTCCAACAGTTTCAGCAGGAAGGTCATCTGGTCTTCGGCCCCTTCCCCGCCGATGGCTACTTCGGCACTGGCCAGTTCCGGCAGTTCGATGCTACCCTCTCCCTCTACCACGATCAGGGCCTGATTCCGTTCAAAACCCTGGCTTTCGAGCGCGGCGTGAACTTCACGGCCGGCCTGCCCGTCATCCGCACCTCCCCCGACCACGGCACGGCCTACGGCCTGGCCGGGCAGTATAAGGCCGATGCAACCTCTTTCCGTGAGGCGCTCTATATGGCCTGCGACCTGGTGCGCAAGCGCAAAGCGCTGGCCGAAATAAAGCCCTTGGTTCCCGGGCCAGCACCTCGCGGCGGCCGCCACGAGTAGCGCTGGGCGGTGCAAAACACCAAGAGGGGTAGGCGGCCTTGGTTTGCCAGGGCGTCCTACCCCTTTTCTTTACGCCCCCCTTGTAAGCCCAATCTTGCAGGCCTGCACCTTTGTTTAGAGCGAAGAATTCTGCCTAGCCATTTTAAACCAAACGGAAACATTCTTTTCAAAATCGAAATTTACTTTGCTGTTTTAAAATCAGCTTGTACCTTTGTAGCGTAATCAGCGGGGCCGTTTTCGGTTCCGTTTTGCTTTCTGCCTCCTTTCATGACGCTGACTACTCCTTCAGACTACCGCACTGCCCTGCGCCGCCTCGACGCGCTGGTGGCTGCCGGCATTGAAGGCAACGCCACGCTGGAAGCGGAGTTTCGGGAGCTGATTACCGCCCTGGATACGTACGAGAGCAAGCTGGGTCTGCTACCCATCCCGAACCTGCCAACCTCTTTGGCCGAGATGATTGAGCTGAAGCGCCAGCAAATGCGGCTGAAACAGAAAGAGCTGGCTGAGCTGCTGGAAGTGCCGGCCGGGCGCCTGTCGCAAATCCTGAGTGGCAAGCGGCGCGTAACCCTTGATCTAGCCAAGCGGCTGTATGAGCGCCTGGGCATTCCCTCAGACTTTATTCTGAAAAACGCCTAGCTCTTCCTACCCCGCCTCTGCTTTTACAAACCCGGCAAAACTTTCTACTTTTGCCCCCTGCTACAACCTAGCCGTGAAGAAGGACTCGCAATACGACATCAACATTGCCAAGCTGGCCGATAAAACGCACCACTTCGCGTTTGACCTGGACAAAGCCTTCTTTGAGCAGTTCGACCAGCAACTCATCCCCGATGGCCAGGTGCACGCCGACGTAACCCTGACCAAAACCGACCGGCTGATTACCGTGGATTTCGACCTGCACGGCACCGTGCGCCAGATCTGCGACCGTAGCTTGGATGAGTACGACCAGGAAGTGGAGGCCCAGGAGCAACTGCTGGTGCGCTTCGGCGACCAGAACCTGGAGCTGGATGACAACGTGCTGCAAATCACGCCCGACACCCAGAGCCTGCCCCTGGCCCAGCACCTCTTCGATTATATTGGTCTTTCGCTGCCCATGAAGAAGCTGCACCCGCGCTTCCAGAATGAGCCCGACGAAAACCCTGAGGCCGATGCCAAGCTCATTTTCACTACCCGCCAGGAGGGCGAGGATGATGACAATGACGACAACAACGGCATCGACCCGCGCTGGAATGCGCTGCGCAACCTCAACTAAAGGAGCGCATCTTCCGCTGACTTCCGTTTTTATAATTTCTCTTTGCTTTTAATCATCCCTTTTTTCAACCATGGCACATCCTAAGCGCCGGACCTCCTCCGCAACCCGTGACAAGCGTCGTAGCCACTACAAACTGACCCCGAAGGCTGTTTCGGTTTGCTCGACCACTGGTGAGCTGCACCTGCGTCATAAAGCTTATGTAGTTGACGGCGACCTGTACCTGAACGGTAAAGTAGCCATCAAAGACTACGCTCCCGTAGCTGCTCCGGCCGCTACCGACAACGACGAGGAATAGTCGCTCGTTAGCTGCTTACCCGCCTTGTAGTGGCGTGGCCCGTTTCAAGCATCCCCGGCTTTCGGCCTCTTAGCCGAGGTAGGGCCGGGGATGTGGGCGCCGCTGCAGTGCTTCTCTCCCGGACCTCTTTGATTTTCCGTTCATGAAGATAGCCCTGGACGCAATGGGGGGCGATTTCGCACCTCAGGCCGCCGTCGATGGGGCCGTACTGGCCGCCAAAGCGCTGGCCGGCAAGGCCCAGATTGTGCTCATCGGCCAGGAAGACGCCGTGCGCCCCCTGGTGGCCCAGCACGGCCCTGACGCGGCCGACCTACTGGTAGTTCCCGCTTCGCAAATCATTGAGATGGGCGAACACCCGGCCAAAGCCTACCAGCAAAAGCAGGACTCCAGCATTGCCGTCGGGTACCGGATGCTGGCTACCGGCGAGGTGGAAGCGTTCTGCTCGGCGGGCAACACCGGCGCGATGCTGGTGGGGGCTATGTTCAGTGTGAAAGCAGTACCGGGCGTTATGCGACCGGCCATTGCCAACTTCGTTCCGAAGCTGAGCGGGGGCATGGGCATCATGCTCGACGTAGGGGCCAATGCCGAGTGCAAACCCGAAATGCTGGAGCAGTTCGGGGAGTTGGGCTCTTTGTACGCTCAGTACGTGCTTGGCATCGGGAAACCCAAAGTAGGCCTCATGAACCTGGGCGAAGAAGAAGGCAAAGGAACTGCTATTACCCAGGCCGCGCACCAGCTGCTGAAAGTGAACCCGCACATTCACTTCATCGGCAACATCGAGGGGCGCGACCTGTTCAATGACAAAGCCGACGTGATTGTCTGCGACGGCTTTACGGGCAACGTGGTCTTGAAGATGGCCGAGTCGGTGTATGACATCATCGCCGAAAAGAATATTCACGACCCCTTTCTCGACAAATTCAACTATGAAGCCGTGGGGGGCTCCCCCATCCTGGGCATCAACGACAACGCCATTATCGGGCACGGTGTGAGCACGCCGCTGGCTATCAGCAACATGCTGCTGCAAGGCTACCAAATGGCCAGCTCCGGCATCGCCGACCAGATAAAAAACACCTTCAAGTCCTAAGGGCAACCATGAGTCCGGCCGCCGAGCCGGACTTTTCCTTTGCCGCGTTTTCCGTCCTCCCTCTAATGAAGATTACCGCTGCCATTACCGGAGTCGGCGCCTACGTGCCCGATTACGTGCTTACCAATCAGGAGCTCGAAACCATGGTCGACACGACCGACGAGTGGATTATGAGCCGAACCGGAATTCAGGAGCGACACATTCTGAAGGGCGAAGGCCGGGGCACCTCCGTAATGGGCATCAAGGCCGTGGAGCAGCTGCTGGCGAAAACGGGCAACAAGGCCGAGGACATCGACCTGCTGATCTGCGCTACCACTACCCCGGACCTGGTCTTTCCGGCTACGGCCAATATCATTTCGGCGGCCGTGGGGGCTACCAAAGCCTTCAGCTTCGACATGCAGGCGGCCTGCTCGGGCTTTATGTATGCTCTGGCCACGGGTTCGCAGTTTATTGCGACCGGAACCTACAAAAAGGTTATTGTGGTGGGCGCCGATAAAATGTCGAGCATTATCGACTATACGGACCGTGCTACCTGCATCATCTTCGGCGACGGCGCCGGGGCCGTGCTGCTGGAGCCCAACACCGAAGGCCTGGGCCTGCTCGACCAGGAGCTGCACTCCGATGGCACCGGAGAGCAGTACCTGCACCAGAAAGCCGGTGGCTCCCGCCGCCCGCCTTCCGCCGAAACCGTAGCCAACCGCGAGCATTACGTGTACCAGGAAGGCGCGGCGGTATTCAAGTTCGCCGTGAAAAACATGGCCGACGTAGCGGCTCAGGTAGCTGACCGTAACGGCCTCAACCCGGATACCATCGACTGGCTGGTGCCTCACCAGGCCAACAAGCGCATCATTGACGCTACCGCCAACCGGGTGGGCATCGGGCCCGAGAAAGTGATGCTCAACATCCATAAGTACGGCAACACCACCAACGGCACCATTCCGCTGTGCTTGGCCGACTATGAGCAGCGCCTACGCAAGGGCGACAACCTGATTATTGCCGCCTTTGGCGGAGGCTTCACCTGGGGCTCTCTGTACCTGAAGTGGGCCTACGACCCCAAGCCCGATCCTACCGCAGCCTAAATTGGCGGCCCACAAGTAGAAAACTTCTATACTTGCACTCCCGACGAGCCGCCCCGCCATCTTTCCGGGGCGGCTCGTTGCGTTTCCACCCTAGTAACTCACTTTCTGACTGTTGAAAATGCAGGTTTGAACCCGCCGTTTCCGGCTTCTCCTACCTGGTTTTCCCTCTCAAACTCTTTTCCCACCATGGCCACGACCGCAGACTTTCGCAACGGGCTCGTTCTGAACTACAACGGCGAGTTGCACGTCATCACCGAATTCCAGCACGTGAAGCCCGGCAAAGGGCCGGCTTTCGTGCGGACCAAGCTTCGCAACATCAAAACCGGCCGCACCATCGACAATACCTTCAACGCCGGCGTGAAGGTAGAAACGGCCCGCGTGGAGCAGCGCCCCCACCAGTACCTGTACAAGGACGACTACGGCTACACGTTCATGGACAACGCAACCTTCGAGCAGGTGGTGCTGCCCGAGGCCATGGTGCCCTTTGCCGACCTGATGAAGGAAGGCCAGGAGGCAACCATCCTGTTCCACGCCGAAACCGAGCAGCCGCTTACCGCCGAGCTGCCCACTACGGTGGAGCTGGTGGTAACCTACACCGAGCCCGGCCTGAAAGGCGACACGGCCACCAACACGCTCAAACCCGCCATTGTGGAAACGGGGGCCCGCATTCAGGTGCCGCTGTTTATTGATACCGATACCAAAATTCGCATCAAGACAAGCGACTACTCCTATGTCGAAAGAGTCAAGTAAGCAGCCCAACAAGCCCACCGACGCCCTCATGAAAGCCAAAGAACTACAGGAACTCATCGACTTCATTGCCAAGTCGGGTCTGAACAAAGTCAACATCGAAACCGAGGAGTTCAAAATCTCGGTGCAGCGCGAGCCCAACACGAAAGTGGTGAGCGGCGGCATGCTGGCTCCGGCCGCCGCTGCCCCGGCCCCCGTGGCCGCACCCGCTCCGGCGGCGGCGGCTCCGGCCGCCCCGGCCGCGCCGGCTGCCCCGGTCGCTGCAGAAGCCACCGGTGGCAACTACGTGCCACTGAAAGCCCCGATGATTGGCACCTTCTACCGCAGCAACAGCCCCGATTCGCCGGCTTTCGTGCAGGTAGGCGACCTGGTGGAGAAAGGGCAGGTTATCTGCATCATCGAAGCCATGAAGCTCTTCAACGAAATTGAAGCTGAACAGTCGGGCCGGGTGGTGAAAGCCATGGTGGAAAATGCCTCTCCCGTGGAATTCGACCAGCCCCTGTTCCTCATTGAGCCGATGTAATTTGAGAACGTAGAAGCTAGAGCATAGAGCTTAGACTGCGGGGTAGCACAGGCTGCCACGTCTAAGTTCTAAGCTCTAGCTTCTCTTATCTACTTCAGACCTGTGTTCAAGAAAATACTGATTGCCAACCGGGGCGAAATTGCGCTGCGCGTGATTCGGACCTGCAAGGAAATGGGCATCAAGACGGTAGCCGTTTACTCGACTGCCGATAAGGAAAGCCTGCACGTTCGCTTCGCCGACGAAGCCGTGTGCATTGGTCCGCCCAGCTCGGCGCAAAGCTACCTGAGCATTCCTACCCTGATTGCCGCTGCCGAAATCACCAACGCCGATGCCATTCACCCCGGCTACGGCTTCCTGAGCGAAAATGCCGAATTCTCGCGCGTATGCCAGGAAAACGGCATCAAGTTCATCGGGGCCTCGCCCGAGATGATCAACCAGATGGGCGACAAGGCCTCGGCCAAAGCTACCATGATTGCCGCGGGCGTGCCTTGCATTCCGGGCTCGGTGGGCCTGCTGGAATCGGTGGAGCAAGGCAAAAAAGTAGCGGCTGAAATTAAGTATCCGGTAATTCTGAAGGCTACGGCCGGTGGCGGTGGCCGGGGTATGCGCATCATCAACTCCGAAGACGAGTTTGAGAAGGCGTGGAACGATGCCCGCACGGAAGCCAAGGCGGCTTTCGGCAACGACGGCGTGTACCTGGAGAAGTTTGTGGAGGAGCCCCGCCACATCGAGATTCAGGTGTGCGGCGACCAGTACGGCCACGTCTGCCACCTCTCGGAGCGCGACTGCTCTATTCAGCGCCGCCACCAGAAGCTGGTGGAAGAGGCCCCTTCGCCCTTCATGACCGAGGAGCTGCGTGAGCGGATGGGCGCGGCTGCCATTGCCGGCGCCGCCGCCATCGGCTACGAAGGCGTGGGCACCATTGAGTTTCTGGTAGATAAGAACCGGGACTTCTACTTCATGGAGATGAACACCCGGATTCAGGTGGAGCACCCCGTGACCGAAGAAGTAATCAACTACGATCTGATCAAGGAGCAGATCAAGGTAGCGGCCGGTATTCCGATTACGGGCAACAACTACGGCCCCAAAATGCACGCCATGGAGTGCCGCATCAACGCCGAGGATCCGGCCAATGGCTTCCGTCCTTCGCCCGGTAAAATCACGGTGCTGCACATTCCGGGTGGCCACGGCGTGCGCGTGGACACGCACGTATATGCGGGCTACCAGATTCCGCCAAACTACGATTCCATGATTGCCAAGCTTATCACGGTAGCGCAAACCCGCGAGGAGTGCATCGTGAAAATGAAGCGGGCCCTGTCGGAGTTCGTGGTAGAAGGCATCAAAACCACTATTCCGTTCCATCTCAAGCTCATGGACAACGCGGATTTTAAAGCGGGTAACTTCACCACGAAGTTTCTGGAAACTTCCTTTGACTTCTCGGAACTGTAAAAGTTCTGACTCTATATACAAGGGGCTGCCTCTCGAGAGGCGGCCCCTTTTTATTTTCTCCACAAAACAAGCCACATCAATTAAACACCATTTCATGCAAATAGAACATTACCTATAGAAGCCTTGCTATAAATTGCACCACTTAAGTTAATAGAGCACCGAATAGAGTCGCAAAAACGGCTAAATATTGGTTAGTAACCACTTACTATTTATTTATCAATAGCCAAAATGATATTGCATAATTCCTATTAGCGTCTTTTATACTTGCTTCATCCAATTCCCACAACCAAACCCACCCAGTATGTTTAAAGGATCAGCGGCGGCCCTATTCGGGTTGCTGACTGCCGGCGCACTATTGTCGTCGTGCAGCAAGGAAACCGCAACCCCGGGCGCCCCTACCCCCGTTGCCACCCCCAAAGCCAACGACGCCGTGGCCGTAAACGGCGTGATGATGCAGGGCTTTTATTGGGATACACCCATCAGCAACAGCCAGGGCACGTGGTGGCAGGTGCTGGGCTCCCGGGCCTCAGAGTTCAAAACGGCGGGCTTTACGGCCATCTGGCTGCCTCCGGCTTACAAAGGGGGTAGCATTAATGATGTCGGTTACGGCGTGTACGACCGGTACGACCTGGGCGAGTTCAACCAGAAAGGCACGGTAGCCACCCGCTACGGCACACTGGCCCAGTTGCAGTCGGCTATTACGGCCCTGCACGGGCAGGGCGTTCAGGTGTACGAGGACATGGTGATGAACCACCTAACCTCGGCCGACGCTCAGGAGCAGTTCAGCTACAACGGCCAGAACTACAACGTATGGACTAGCTTTACCTACCCTGGCCGCGGCAACACCTATAGCTCGTTTAAGTGGCGCTACTACAACTTCAACGGCACCCAGCAGGCGCCCAACAACGGCTGGTATCAGTGGAACGCCTGGGACTTTCAGCCCTACGCCAACAACGACGCCTACGACAACCTGCTGGGTTCGGAAATCCGGTATGCTGATGTAAACCAGCGCACCGAAACCAAGAACTGGGGCAACTGGATTACCACCAAGCTCCGCCTCGATGGGTACCGCGTCGATGCCACTAAGCACATCCAGACCTCGTTTGTAAATGAGTGGCTGGATGCAGTGAAAGGCTCCCGCTTTGCCGTGAGTGAGGCCTGGTTCCGCAACCTGACCGATCTGAGAAATTACGCCGCCGCTACCGGTGGGCGCACCAGCCTCTTCGATGTGCCCCTGCACTACACTTTCCAGAGCATGAGCAACGGCAACGGCAGCTGGGATATGCGCGGCCTGCAGTTCGCGGGCTTCACGGAGTCGAACCCCACCCTCTCGGTTTCCTTCGTCGATAACCACGACACCGACCACACGACCGGCGCACTGTATTCACCAGTCGTTAACCTGAAGATGCTGGCCTACGCCTACATTCTGACCCGGGCCAACGGCTACCCCTGCGTGTTCTACAAAGACTACTACAACTACGGCCTGGGTAGCCAAATCAAGACCCTGATGGCCATTCGCAAGGCCAACGCCTACGGAAGCGCCTTCGAATACACCAGTGTAAACGACGCCGACTACTATGCCTACTCCCGCGCCGGCGACTCGACCCACAAGGGCCTGATGATGATTTTGAACGACGGCAGCAGTGCCCGCACCAAGGGCATTACCTCACCCTTCAAAAACGCCACCCTCACCGACAAAACCGGAAACCGCACCGGTACTGTCACCACGGATGCTAATGGCTACGGCAACTTCCCGGTAAACGCCCGCAGCTACTCGGTGTGGGTACCCAACTAAGTTTCCTACCCCCTTGGTATTCAAAAAGGCTGGCCGTTTGGCTAGCCTTTTTTATTGAGGCCAGCCAAACGGCCAGTATGGGTTCAGGCTTCAAGCCAACGTAGCAAACTCTACTTCACCTGTGCGTCGCCGTGCTCAATTTCGTGCACTAACTCGCCGTACCACTCCTCCCCGTACTTACGGATTAGGGGTTCTTTTAGGAACTGATACACCCGCACGCCCAGATTAGCCCCGAAGGAGCAGGCCGGTGAGCAGATGCTCCAGCGGTCGTAGTTCAGGGCTTCAAAACCGTCGTATTTGGTGATGCGGATGGGGTACAGGTGGCAGCTGATGGGTTTTTTGAACGACGTAGCCCCGGCCCGCCAGGCATCCTCGATGCCGCACTTCAGGATGCCCCGCTCGTCGTAGAGGGCGTAGGCGCACTCCCGGTCGTTAATGGTGGTGGTGCTGAAGTCGCCCTCCCAGTCTTTGATGTAGAGGCCCTGCTGCTCGATGGCCTGGCGGCCGGCTTCGGTCAGGAAGGGCTTGATGGCTTCGTACTCGTTTTGCAGAATCTGCAGCTCGTCCTCTTCCAGGGGCGCGCCCAGGTCGCCTTCCACGCAGCAGGCACCCTTGCAGGCCTCCAGGTTGCACACAAAGAAGTTATCCCGAACGTCGTCGGAAATCAGGGTATTCTGAATCTGAATCATGGGGCAGTGTCGGGCTCGGGGGTTTGGGGCCGCTGGAGCACTAACACGCCAGAAGTACGCCTAGTGCCGTTGCTACCGAGCAAACAATCCGCAAAGATACCGAATTAGATCAGCGCCCGCAGTACGTTTTCCGTCAGCTCGCACTGCCGATGGTGCGAGTAGGTAGCCAGCGCCTCCTGCCGGGCCTGCTTACCCAGGCGCTGAGCCAGCTCTGGGGATGCCAGCAGCTGCTCCACCGCGGCCACAAACGCCGCTTCATCGCGCAGCGGAAACAATAGCCCGGTGCTGCCATCCCGCACAATTTCCAGGGTACCACCGGTTGCGGAGGCTACCACGGGTAGCCCGGTAGCCATAGCCTCAATGGTGACCATGCCGTAGGTTTCGTTTACGGAGGCCGTAATGGATATATCCAGGGCCCGGTAGGCTACCTCGGGTTTCAGCATGAACTCCCGCACATGCACCACCTCCGTCAGGCTCAGCGCCTGCACCCGTTTCTGCACGGCTTCGCGGTAGGCGTTGCCCTCGTTGCGGGTCGGCTCACCCACGAATAGTACCTGCAGCTGGGGGTGCTTTTCGCGCATCTTTCCTAAGGCTTCCACTACGAAATCCTGGCCCTTGCCATCATCGAAACGGCCAATCAGGCCCAGCAGCACTACCCCATCCGGCAAGATCAAACCCAGCTGCTGGCGGGCCTCCGCTTGCGAGAAACCAGGCTGCGCAAATTTCTCTAGCTCAATTCCCAGCGGCACCACGTGGAGCTTCTCGGCGGCGAGGCGCGTTTTTTCCAGTACCTGCCGGGCCAGGCCGGGCAGCGGCGAAAGCCAGGCATCCAGGGCCCGGTAGCGCAAGGTGTGCAGAAGGCCGCGCTTGGCCAGCCCCAGCTGCATGTGCTGCTGGTACACCAGCCTGAGCTGCGGCAGCCGGAAGGTTTTGCAGAGCACAGCCAGCCCCAAATCTCCGTTGCGCGTGATGATGAGCACCCGCGTGCCGAATCCGCGTAGCAGATCAGCCAACCGCCTGGCGGCCGGCATATCGGCGGCTTTCCAGGGGTTGTGCAGGGTAGCGAGGGGTAGGCTCAGCTCGGCGGCGCGGGTAGCAATAGGGGAATTAGCCAGGGTAATAGTCTGTACGGGCCAGCCCCGCTGCCGCATCCAGTCGGCGAAGCGCACGGTGTTCAGCTCCAGCCCGCCCCAGCTGTTGGAAAGGCAGAGCAGCGAGATGGGAAACACAGCGGGGGTAGCAGAGGCAGCAGCAGAATTCACGCCGCGAAGATACGGCCAGTGCTCCACTACGCGACAATGCCGCCGCAGCGCACCAAATGCCACCGGTTTCGGTTAGTACTTTTCGGGGTGGCGCCACACGCTGGCAGGTTACCGCCGGTGGCGGGGGTAGGCGCCACATTGCGTTTCGCTACCCCACCCGAAAGCCCTACCTTTGCTAACAAGCCAAAAAGCTTAGTTTCCGATCTGACTGACACGCATGGCACTGGATTATCACTCGTTATTGAACCCCTCCCAGGCGGCGGCCGTGCTGCACACCGAAGGCCCCTGCATGATTATAGCCGGTGCGGGCTCCGGCAAAACCCGGGTGCTCACGTACCGCATTGCCCACCTACTCGAAAAGGGCGTAGATCCGTTCAACATTCTGGCCCTGACCTTTACCAATAAGGCGGCCAAGGAGATGCGAGCCCGTATTGAGAAGGTGGTAGGACCCGAGGCTAAAAACCTCTGGATGGGTACTTTCCACAGCATCTTCGCCCGCATCCTGCGCTCCGAGGCCGACAAGATTGGCTACCCCCGCTCCTTTACTATTTACGATACCCAGGACTCCAAAACCCTCATCGGACAGATCCTGAAGGAACTGGAACTGGACGACAAGCTCTACAAGCCCAACATGGTGCTGGGCCGGATTTCGGCTGCCAAGAACAAGCTGATTTCGGTGCAGCAGTACCTCAACGACCCTGTCATCCGGCAGGACGATGAGGCGGCCCTGCGGCCTAAGCTGGGCGTGATATATCAGCAATACGCCAGCCGCTGCTTTAAGGCGGGGGCCATGGACTTCGACGACCTGCTCTACCAGACCAACGTGCTGTTCAAGGACCACCCCGACGTGCTGAACAAGTACCAGAACATGTTCCGGTACGTGATGGTGGACGAGTATCAGGACACCAACTACTCGCAGTACCTGATTGCGCGTAAGCTGGCGGCCAAGGAGCGGAACATCTGCGTGGTGGGTGATGATGCGCAAAGCATCTACGCCTTCCGGGGCGCTGATATTCAAAACATTCTCAACTTCGAGAAGGACTACCCCGAGCTGCAGGTGTTCAAACTGGAGCAGAATTATCGCTCTACCAAGAACATTGTATGGGCCGCCAACTCGGTTATCAAAAACAACCAGGCCCAGCTGCGTAAAGACGTTTTCTCCGATAACGAGGAAGGCCCGCTGATTGAAGTATTCAAGGCGGCTTCCGACAACGAGGAGGGCAAGCTGGTGGCCAACAGCATCTACGAGGACAAGATGAATCATCATCTATCCTACGATGACTTTGCCATCTTGTACCGCACCAACGCCCAGAGCCGGGCCATGGAAGAAGCCCTGCGCAAGCTCAACATCAAGTACAAGATTGTGGGCGGCCTGAGCTTCTACCAGCGCAAGGAAATTAAGGACCTGGTGGCCTACCTCCGCCTGACGGTAAACCCCAACGACGAGCAGGCCCTGCGCCGCGTCATCAACTACCCCAAGCGCGGCATCGGCGACACCACCATTGCCAAGCTCATCAGCGCCGCCGAAGAGTCAAACCACACCATCTGGGAGGTAGTCGCCAACGCCGACCAGTTCCTGCCGACCCGCGCCGCTAACCCCATCGTGGACTTCGCGGAGAAGATTAAGGCCTATACCGCCGTAGCGGCTAAGGATGATGCCTTTGAGGCGGCCAAGTTCATTGCCAAAAACTCGGGCCTGATTGAGGACCTGTACGCCGATAAAAGCATCGAGGGCCTTTCCCGCTACGAAAACATCCAGGAACTCCTGAACGGCATCAAGGCCTTTGTGGAAGACCCGGAGCGCGAAGACAAGAGCCTCAGCTCCTTTCTGCAGGATATTGCCCTGGTAACGGACGCCGACACCAAAGATGCTCAGAGCGAGGGCGAGCAGGTAACCCTCATGACGATTCACTCGGCTAAGGGCCTGGAATTCCGCAACGTGTACATCGTAGGCATGGAAGAAAACCTCTTCCCGAGCCAGATGATGATTACCTCGCGGGCCGACCTGGAAGAAGAGCGCCGCCTGTTCTACGTGGCCATCACGCGGGCCGAGAAAAAGCTGACCCTCAGCTACGCTACCTCCCGCTACCAGTGGGGCAACCTGCGCAGCTGCGAGAAAAGCCGCTTCCTCGACGAAATCGACCCGCAGTACGTGGACTTCAAGTTCTCGGCGGGCCCGGTGGGTAGCGCCGGCCCGGGCGAGTCGCCGTTTGGGCACGTGTTTGAGCGCCGCAGCAACCTGGTGCCGCCCGCTCCGCGCAAAACCGTCGCCACCAAGTACTCCCCCCCTGCCGACTTCAAGCCCTCGGACACCAGCAACCTGCAAACCGGCCAGCGCGTGGAGCACCCCAAGTTTGGCTTCGGCACCGTCACGAAGCTGGAAAACCAAGCCGGTTCGGTGAAGGCCATTATTCAGTTTGAAGAAGTTGGGGAGAAAACCTTGCTTCTGAGCTTTGCCAAGCTGCGCGTGCACTGATTGTCATTTCGAGCAGAGCGAGAAATCTGGGTTAAACCGTTGGGTAGTAACCCCAGATTCCTCGCTCCGCTCGGATTGACAAAAGCCGGACGCACCCAAATTGCCCCTTTCGCGTTACTTTAGACGCTGATAGGGCAGCTCCTCCCTACCCACTCATTCCTGCCAAACCTTGCCGCTGGCCTTCCTGTGCAAAATAGGATGCCATTGGGGCAAGGTTTGGCGTATATTTGGCCCTTCGAATACCATTTTCATGACCTTACCTTCCCTTCATAAGCACGAGCTGCTCCAGCGCGAATACGGCCAGAGCACTTTCCAGCTCGTGCAGCAGCTGCGCGACATCGAAGACCGCACGGAGCGGACGCGCCGCGCCCAGCAAATCGTGCAGCTTATCTTCCGGATTCAGCCTGCCCTGCGCGACCAGCCCGACTCCCAACAGAAAGTCTGGAACCACTTATTTGAAATGGCTGATGGGGAACTGGACGTGGATGCGCCCTTCCCGCTGGCTTCTCCTGCCAACCAAACGCCGCCCCAGCGGGTGGCCTACCCCAGCAAAGGCCCCAAATTCCGGGCCTACGGCCGGGCCGTGGAGCAGCTGGTAGAAAAAGCCCTGACCCTGGAGGACCCGGCCGAGCGTGAGCAGGCCGCCGTTGTCATTGGCCGCACGATGAAGTTCTTGTATCGTTCCCACAACAAGGAAAACGCCAAGGATGTCACCATCCTCAAGCACCTGAAGGAGCTGTCGGGCGGTCAGTTGGTGCTTGATCCGGCCCAGGTGGACGCTCAAAACCTGTTTGAGTTTACCAGCAACGGGCGCCCTACCCCCTTCATCGTGCCCCAACCCCGCCAGGAGCGCGACGTGCGCCGGGGCGGCGGCAGCGGCAACAACCGGCGCGACAAGCAGCGCCGGGGCGGAAAAAAAGGCCGGCAGGAACCCCAGCAACCCCCGCAATAATATTCTGGCTGTTAGCTGATGGCTCTTAGCTGTTAGCTTTCTGCTTTTGTAGTCGGGAGCCAGGTTATTCTCCTGACACTTTTTTTCTTCTGAACATCAAGCTAACAGCTAATAGCCATCAGCTAGTAGCTCCTCACAACATGGCCTCTTTTGAAGTGATTGGCGGTAAGCCGCTGAAAGGTGAAATCGTGCCCCAGGGCGCTAAAAACGAAGCCCTCCAGATTCTGTGCGCGGTGTTGCTCACGGATGAGCAGGTGACGATTTCCAACATCCCTGACATCCGCGACGTCAATAAGCTCATTGAGCTGCTGCGCGACATGGGCGTGAAGGTGGGCAAGCTGTCGAATGACACCTACCGCTTCCAGGCTGATGATGTGCACCTGGACTACCTCGATACGCCCGAGTTCGTGGCCCAGGCCGGTGCTTTGCGCGGCTCCGTCATGATTCTGGGCCCGATGCTGGCCCGCTTCGGCAAGTGCCAGCTGCCCAAGCCCGGTGGCGACAAAATCGGACGCCGGCCCATGGATACCCACTTCCTGGGCCTGGAAAAGCTGGGCGGCAAGCTCACCCTAGAAGGCAACGACTTTTACCGCATCAACACCGAAGGCCGCCTGCGCGGCGCGTACATGCTGCTGGATGAGGCTTCGGTAACGGGTACGGCCAACATTGTAATGGGCGCGGTACTGGCCGAAGGCACTACCACCATCTACAACGCGGCCTGCGAGCCGTATCTGCAGCAGCTGTGCAAGATACTGGTGCGCATGGGCGCCAAAATCAACGGCATCGGCTCCAACCTGCTCACCATTGAAGGGGTAGAGCGCCTGGGCGGCACTGAGCACCGCATGCTGCCCGATATGATTGAAATCGGTTCATTCATTGGCCTGGCCGCCATGACAGGTTCGGAAATCACCATTAAAGACTGTCAGATTCCGGAGCTGGGCCTGATTCCGGACACATTCCGCAAGCTGGGTATTCAGCTGGAGTTCCGTGGCGACGATATTTTCGTGCCCGCCCAGGACCACTACGAAATTGCTACCTACCTCGATGGCAGCATCCTGACCATTTCGGACCACACCTGGCCCGGCCTCACGCCCGACCTGCTGAGCGTGCTGCTGGTGGTGGCTACCCAGGCCAAAGGCACGGTGCTCATTCACCAGAAGATGTTTGAGTCGCGTTTGTTCTTCGTGGACAAGCTCATCGACATGGGCGCCCAAATCATTCTCTGCGACCCGCACCGCGCCACCGTCATCGGCCTCGATAAGCGCACCCAGCTGCACGGCATCACCATGACGTCGCCCGATATCCGGGCGGGGGTAGCCCTGCTGATTGCGGCCCTCTCGGCCAACGGCCGGAGCGTAATTGAAAACGTGGAGCAGATCGACCGGGGCTACCAGAACATTGATAAGCGTCTGACGGCGCTGGGCGCGCAGATTCGTCGTCTGTAGCCTCCCCGGCTCATTTAAGCCACTACCTATTCCGCCGCCTGGTTTCGAAAGAAGCCGGGCGGTTTTGTTTAGTCTGTCCCCTACCCCATGGCACAGGGCCAGGCCGGTGGGTTACGTTCTGGCCCGGCCTGTATAAACCAGCAGAAGCTGCGCAGCTTTTTCATCCACCATCTTTGTGTCTTTCCGATGAAAAAATATGTGCGTCTGCTCCCGCTGCTGGGGCTGATGCTGACGGGGTGCGCCCAGTCAGCCGAGCAGGAAGTTTTCCCAAGCCAAGAGGTGGCTTCCACGGCCTCCGTTTCTGCCGCTTCCACCACCGCTACTGCGGAAAGTACGGCTGATGTGCCGTTGGCCCGGCTATGGCGGGTAGCGGGCCACCCGGTTATCTACCAGGGAACGATGGAGCTGGAAGTAGCTGATTTCGCGGCTGCATCCGCCCGCCTGGATACGGCCCTTGCGCGCCGGGGCGCCTACCTCACCAGCGCCCTCGAAACCACCGATTCGGACCGGCACCAACAGGTGCTGACCATTCGGGTGTCTTCGGCGCAGTTCCTGGCCCTTACCGCCGACCTCACCCGGCTGGGCACGGTACGCAGCAAAGAGCTAACGTCGCGGGATGTTGCCGCTGAGCTAACGAGGCTGCGCGCAGCTGCGCACTCCGCAACCACCGACCCACTTACGGCGCAGACTTCGGCTCAGGAGGCGCAGGCCTTGGCCGAGCAAGCGGCCCTCGCTACTTTACGCCTCACTTATTTTCAACTCCGGCCCGCCCTGGAAACCTCCCCTACCGCCACGCTTGCCCCGCAGTTGCAGGCGGGCCTGTGGTTTGGCTGGCGAGTGGTGGGCGTCGTTCTGATTTTGGCCTGCTACGGCTGGCCCCTCTTGCTTGGCCTGGCGGGCTGGGCACTGCTACGCTGGCGTTGCCGGCACCCTACTCAACTCGTATCGTAAGCAGACTAGCTGTTCTCTCTGACAGCAAAAAGCCCGGACCAGTGCGCTGGCCCGGGCTTCTGGTAAACGTTCACTCTCCTAGCTGCGGTCCGTTACCATGTCAATGACAGAGGTTACCAACGACAGCACAATGCTAAAAATCAGCGCGGAGATAAACCCATCTAGCTTGAAGCCAGCGAGTAGCCAGTCGGCTATCATGACAATAATGGCATTGATAACGAGCAAGAAGAGCCCCAGGGTAAATACCGTAATTGGGAATCCAATAATCTTCAGGATTGGCTTCACTACGGCATTCAGGATGGCCAGCACAATCACCAGAATGAATGCCGTGCTGATGCCATCGATATAAGCCCCAGGCAGAAACTTGGCCAGCACGTAGGTGATGATGGCGCTGAGAATAAATTTGAGGATAAATCCCATTGGACGAGGTAGGGGTTTAGGTGAGAGACAGATTAAGGGAGTTGGGTTCCTTACGCATGGCGCACAAAAAAGTGCGGCAAGTGGTTGAATCCGTTCAACCACTTGCCGCACTTTTTCACGCATACGGGCAAGAGTGAGTGGCGCAGATGGGCTTTATTTCTCCGTAGCCCGGGCCTTCAGACGGCCCTGCGACACGCCCATCCAGTTAGCCATGTGGTACAGCAGCCGGGCGCCCACAATGGCATTCCATTCCGTGTCGCCGGGGGCTACTTCGTTTAGGTCGCAGCCGATGATGGTGCGGCCCGAGCGCACCACCATCCGAATCAGGTACAGCGCCTGCTCAAACTCCAGCCCGCCGGGTACGGGCGTGCCGGTGCCGGGGCACAGCTTGGGGTCCAGCCCGTCGATGTCGAAGCTCAGGTACACCTTGTCGGGCAACTGGGCAATAATTTTCTTGCATTCCTTTTTCCAGGATTTACCGCCCAGCATTTCCGCCTGCAGGAACCGGTCGGCAAACAAGGCTACGCGGCCGTTGCTCTGGTCGATAAATTCGGCCTCCTGTTGGCAGTAGTCCCGGATACCAACCTGCACCAGTTTCTTCACCTGGGGCAGCTTTAGGGCATTGTACATGATGGAGGCGTGCGAAAACTCGAAGCCTTCGTAAGCCGGGCGCAGGTCGCAGTGGGCATCAATCTGCAGTATCCCGAATTCCTGGTGGCGTTCTGCCAGCGCATGGAGGTAGCCCAGCGGCGTGCTATGGTCGCCACCCAGCACTACTACCCCCTTGCCGGCATCAAGCAGAGCGCCGGTCTTGTGCTTTAGCCACTCCAGCAGGGCCTGGCCCCGCTCATTCACACGGGCCGGTACCGCAGAGAAGGTGCCGTGGGTAGCCTCGGGCTCCCCTTCCTCCAGCCAGCCAATGTAGCTCTCAGCAGTAGGGCGCAGCTCCAGGCTCTCGGCCGCAATTTTCTCGTCGGCCTCTTCCATGGCCAGCCCCATTTTCCAGGCATCCGGCAAGTCTGGGTCATATAAGTCAACTTGCAGGGAAGCTGCCCGGATAGCTTCCGGGCCTTCGGCAGTGCCGGCCCGGTAGGACACCGTTACTTCCCAGGGCACAGGTACAATCACCACCTGAGCTTCTTCTGGGGTGAAGGGCAGACCATAGATACCTCCGGCGGTGTCGCCGAGGGCGTTGGGGTCGAAGTTGGCAAGCTTTTGATGTAGCAAAGACGCAGAGTCAGCCATAAACGAAAAAGTTAAAGTGCATGTACGGGCAGGCGCTATAACGGCGGCGGCCCCCGCGCCCAGCTACTACCGCCTTAGAAGCGTGGTAACTGGTATTGGGAGCCGCACTGGCCGCGCCTGATCCGGACGGAAAATTCTCTATGCGCCAGATTGCTGCCCGCCCATGAAATCGTAGGTCCGGATGATTTCAAGGATTTTCTCAAACGTATCCCGGTCGAAGAAAATCATCAGGGGTAGCTCTACGGAGTTATCCTTATCGGAGAACTGGGTAATAACCGAGAAAATCAGCGGCTGCACCATGGGTCGGTCTAACAGCAGGCTATTCAGCGAGTTAGCCATATCCCCGCGCGGATGCGTAGGCGGAGCACCGTAAATACTGGCTTTCAAAATGTTGGCAAGCTGCGTAACCAGGGCCCCCGTAATGATGTTGCTGATTTCCAGTAACAGAGACTCCTGCATCTCGTCGATGCTTGTGGAGTCGGAGGTGTTCATGCGCAGGCACACCCGCGAGAGTCGCTGCACGTGCTGGCCCGAGAAAAACATGAGCGTGGTACCGTTAAACTCGCCCCGGATATCGGATTGAATAATAACGTGGCCAGCCTGCAGGTCGCGCACCTTATCCAGAATGGTTTTCCCCGATACAATATCGAGGTTAGGCACTTCCAGCAACACCTTCTCCTGGGCGACAACCGCGAATGAATCGGCAGCGCGAGCCAAGCCGATATTCAGGATTTCGCGGATGATATCCCGCTCCAGTTCCGTCATGTGCAAATCCATAGGAATCAATTGAAAGGGCTTCCGGCTACTGTCGTCCGCCACAGGTCTGCAATACGTGAGTTACGGTCGTTTGGCCAAGAATAGTCGGGTGAGTGCGGGCACATCAAGCACGAGGCACACCTGCCCGCTACCCAGCAGGGTAACGCCGCCAAACAAGTCAATGGTATCCAGCGGCTTACTCATGGGTTTCACCACAATATCCTGCTGGCGCAAAAACCGGTCGACAATGAGCCCAAGCCGACGGTTGTTGTAGTTAACGATGATGATGTCCTGCCGGCCGCTCAGGTCTGCTTTGGTGGCGGCCGGCAGGGGCCCGTCGCCGTTGTGCAGCAGCCGGCGCAAGGACACTACCGGCACGTTCTCGTCTTGCACCCGGGTGAGCAGCACTCCGCCCACCACGTTGAAATTTTCGGGCAGCAACGACACTACCGAGTCCGTGTGCATGAGCGGAATAGCGTAGTTGCGCTGATCAAGCTGGAACAGCAGAGCGCCCTTCACGGCAATGGAGGTAGGAAGCACCAGCGTGAAGGTGGTGCCCTCTCCCAGCACTGACTCTACGCGCAACTGACCACCCAACGAGTCGATGGCTATTTTTACTACGTCCAGCCCCACACCGCGGCCCGAAATTTCGGTTACCTCCTGGGCCATGGAAAAACCCGGCTCGAAAAGGAAACTACGCACCGCATCTTCGTCGAGGTGAGCGGCAGCTTCGGCCGACACGAGCCCGCGCTCCACGGCTTTGCGCCGCACACTGTTCACATTGATTCCGCGGCCGTCGTCGCGCACCTGAATTAGTACATCGTCCCGCTCCGCCTGAGCCGACAGCGTTAGGTGACCCTGGGCAGTTTTTCCGGCCGCGACGCGCTCCTCCGGCGTTTCCAGGCCGTGGCCGATGGCGTTGCGCACCAAGTGCAGCAATGCATCGGCAATGATCTGCAGGATGTTGCGGTCAATCTGAATGTCTTCCCCGACGATAGTCAGCTCCACGTCTTTTTTCTCCGTGGTGGCTACGTCGCGCACTACCCGCGGGAACTTGCTGAACAACGAGCCGACGCCAACCAGACGTGCGTCCATCACGCTGTACTGCAGCTCATCGGCTATGCGGGAAAGATGGGCGGCGGCAGCCGCCAGGGCCGGATTTCCAATTTCCTGACTGAGAGTAAGCACCCGGTCCCGGTCAATGGTCAGCTCCCCCACCAAGTTCAGCAAGTGGTCCAGCTTACGGATCTGAATGTACACCAAATCCGACAACTCCAGCTTCCGGCTGGCATCTTCGTCATCATCTGAATCCGCATTCAGAATCGGCTCCTCGCCCCGTACCAGCCGGTCCAGGTTTTCCAGCAGCTGCTCTACTTCGGGCAAGTCTTCTCCGGCACCAACTGCGCGCACCATTTCCCCGATGGTGTCAATGCCCGTGAACAGCACCGGCACCACGTAACCGGTAAAAGCCATTTCCCGACTGCGAATCAGCCCGAAAATGGTTTCCATGTGGTGGGCTACCTCCCCAATACCGTTGAAGCCCATGGCGCGGGCATTGGACTTGAGGTTGTGCATGAGCCGGAACAGCTCATTGAGCGCCGGCTCGTCGGAGGGGTTGCGTTCCAGCTCACTGATGTGGCGGCTCATGGCGTCGTAGTACTCCAACGCCTCAGCCATGAAAATCTCGCGGTACTCCTGCTCTCTTGACTTCATCGTGCTTGCACAGGTTGAGAGAGCGCCGAGAAACGGCTAGCGCGGGTAGCCGGTCCTGTGGTGTGTACATAGCGCACGACGAAATCAGCAATGGCTGATAGTGGCAGAACCGCGCTGGCCAAACCAGCATCAATAACCGCTTTGGGCATCCCAAATACCGCCGACGTCGCTTCGTCCTGGGCTATTACTACCCCCTCCTGCTGTCGAATGTAACGTGCGCCTGCTGTTCCATCCTGCCCAAACCCAGTTAGCACAACGCCCAGGATGTTGCGGCCTACTACGCGGGCAGCCGAGTGCATCAATACATCTACGGAAGGCACATCGAGGCTGGTTTCACTTACGAAATCAGTCTGCCAGCCTACCCAGGGGCTGTCCGTTACGGTGCGCACGACTAGGTTGCGGCCGCCAGGAGCCACAAGAACGTGCCCGGCCTTCAGCAGGAGTCCGCTGCTGGCGGCAGTCACGGGCAAGGCTGAAGCCCGACGCAGGCGCTCGACGAGCGTATCCGTAAATAGTTCGGGGAGGTGCACTGCCACCAGTACAGCCCAGGGAAAATCAGGCGGAAGGCCGCGAAGCACGGCTTCTACCGCAGGCGCACCACCAGTCGAACCCCCAATCACTACTACCCCGCGCGGGGGCAAGGGTGCGGCAGGGTGGCGTTCGAAAACGACTCGTTCTGGCTCAACTACTGAGGCAAGCCGGGGTTTTGCCGCCAGCAGCTTACGCCGGACATTATTCCGCCATTCAGGAAGTTCAGCAGGATTTACTGGCAGGTGCGGGATGTAATCATATACTCCCATGCGGGCTACTTCGCGCAACATAGCCGGCAAGGGAGGCCGCATGCTGTAGAGTAGCACGGGCACCGGAAAATATCGTTGGAGTTGCTCTAGCCCTAACAACTGATCTTCCCCTACTAACACCACGCCTGGCTGCAAACGGCGGGCTGCCGTCCGCAGTTCGCTGGCAGTCACAGCCGTGCCCACCACTTCCAGTTCCGGATCGGTGTGTAGTAGCCGCGTAAGCTCCGTGCGCACACTAGTGGGCAGGTTGCCAAGCAGTATAGTGAAAGAATCAGTTGTGAAGGACACGGGAAAAAGGAACTACTGGAAGCAAGCAAAAAGCTACCGTACCGGAAGGTCAGTTGTTACTCCTGCTCAGGGGCAGAAGCAGATGACTCCTGAAGGGCACTACCCACTATTTCCAGCACCTTTTCCTCCGAAAAGGGCTTTACGATATACGCCGTAGCCCCGCTTTCAAGGGCTTCATTGACAATAACTTCCTGCCCGACTGCTGAGCACATCACAACTTTCACCTCGGGCTGTTCCTGACGGATGCCTTTTAACACGTCCAGCCCGGTATTGTCGGGCAGAATTACATCCAGCGTAATCAAATCAGGTTGGGTTGCGGCGGCCATTTCCAACGCTTGCTGCCCATTTGCAGCTTCTCCCACCACCTCATAGCCGGCGTCGGTAAGCATGTTCTTGAGCATCGTGCGCATGTAAAAGGAGTCGTCGACGATGAGGATGCGGTTTTTCATGGAAAGGGAAAATGAGGGAAAACAGAAAGCTGAACGGTACAATGAACTATGCCTTTGTACGGCTGCCGGCAGCGGAAGATTCCGCTTTAGGCTGTAGCTGCATGATTTCGGAGGGGGTGAGCAGCTTCAGCATGTCGAGGACCACCACAATGCGGCCTTCAACTTTGGCAATTCCCTCAATGTATTTATCGTGAATGTTGATGTCTTGGATGAACTCCGGGGCTTTCTCGATGCTGGATACCGGAATTGACAACGGCTGAGGCACTTCGCGCACCATAATACCAATGGTGTACTCCTTGGCCTCAATCGCCATGGTGTAGGACATGGCCGGAAGCTCGGCATTAGCCGGACGTAGGCGGAACCGCTCCTCCAGATCAACAATGGCAATAATATCGCCGCGCAGGTTCGCTATGCCCTTTACAAAGGGCGGCGTTTTGGGCATACGGGCAATTTCGGGGGTAATTGTTACCTCTTTCACTTGCTCGATGCGGATTCCATATTCCTCATCTCCCAGCCGGAATACAATCAGCTGAATGATGGGGTCCTGTTTGACGTTTTTCTCTGAATCAGGCATGCCTGAGCTACTAGTCGTCACCTCCGGCCGCTATAGCTATAGCGGCCGGGGTGCGGTTAGAATGAATACTTACTTGGTTTTCCCTTTACCAGTCCGGGTTTTGGACGGAGCAGGGGCATCGGCCGATGAAGTCTTTTTGCTTCCTTCTTTGCGCTGCGCGCGAGCGGGGGCAGGAGCAACCGTCGTAGGCTGTTCGGTGGTATTGCCGTTTTCCTCGGCGGTTGTGAGAGAAGAGGACGGAGGAACCCGACGTGCCGTTTTGCGGGCGGGGGCCGCCGGAGCCTCTGCGGGGGCCGCAGCTGCGCGCCGGTTGGGGCGGCGCGCAGCGGGAACTGCTGTTGGAGCTGGTGCGGTTGCCCGGCGTAGCATCGAACGCCGACGGATAGGCTCCGGTTCGGGCTCAGGCTCTGCCTCCAGGTCTTCCATGAGCTGGAAGGCCGAGAGGCCCAGCTGCAGGTCATCGGCAATGTCAGTCAGTTTCTGGCTGCTGGTCGTCAGCTCCTGCATACTCGTGGAAAGCTGTTTGGCGGTGCTGGCTACCTGCTGAGTACCGGAGGCCGTTTGCTCGGCAATGGCTACCACCTCTTCCACATACTTTACTACGTCACCAATCGATGTCTTCTGTACTTCGGTGGCCGTGAGAATGTCGCGGGAAGTGCGGAGGGTTTCGCCGCTGCTGGTGGCAATGTTTTTAAAGGCCGAGCTGGCTTCGAACGTGGCGTTCTTGCCTTTGAGTACCCGGCCTTCCATGGTGCTGATAGCCGTGGCCGCCGAGGTCGTATCCTTCTTAACGTCCTCAACCAGGGTAGCAATTTCACTGGCCGACTTGCGGGAGCCTTCGGCCAGCTTGCGGATTTCTTCGGCTACTACCGCGAAACCACGACCGGCTTCCCCGGCGCGGGCCGCTTCGATGGCGGCGTTCAGAGCCAGCAGGTTGGTCTGGGAGGCAATGTCGGTGATAACGCCCAGCGACTTGCTGATTTCCTGGGAACGAGTGCTTAGTACTTCAATGGTTTTGGAGGTCTGGGCGGCAGCCGAGCTAATTTCCTCCATGTTTTTCACCACTTCCGCTACCGTCTTCAGACCCAGCTGCGAGGTTTGCTCCCCAAGGATAGCGGCTTTGATACCCACGTCGGCTTTACCGGCCGTTTCCTTGGTCGCCTGCATAATTTCCTCGATCAGCTTAAAGGCCTGGTCGGTCTTGAGAGCCTGGTTCTGAGCGCCTTCGGCCATCTGCTGCATGGCCAGGGCCACGTCAACGGTTACTCGGCTCATCTCCTGCCCTTTCACCACCATTTCCTCCGACGACTCCCCTACAATCTGCGACGACTCGTTGATTTCGCCGAGCAGCTCGTTGAGGTTGTCCACGGCGAGGTTCAAGGCGTCGGCCATGGCGCGGATGTCGCCGGTGGTTTCGATTTCTACCTGCTGCTGCAGGTCGCCTTCCGAAATGGCCCGTACTACCCGCGACACTTCCAGTACCGGCGAGGCAATGGATTCGATCAGGGCATTCAGGGTGTCCACCAGTTCTTTCCAGGAGCCCGACACGTCGGTTACCGTGGCGCGCTCGGTCAGCTTGCCTTCGCCACCCGCTACGCGAGCCACGCGGCTAACTTCCGAAGCCAGACGGTTCAGGTCGTCCACCATTCGGTTGATGGTTTCGGCCAGGTCGGCTACCTCACCCTTAGCGTCCAGGGTCAGCTTCTGAGTCAAGTCGCCCTGCGATACAGCCGTTACTACCTTCACGATACCGCGTACCTGCGTGGTGAGGTTGGAGGCCATGGTGTTTACCCGGTCGGTCAGCTCTTTCCACACCCCGCTCACGCTGGGTACGTTGGCTTGGCCACCGAGGCGGCCTTCCGTACCTACTTCCAGGGCCACGCGGGTTACCTCGCCCGCAAACACGTTCAGGGAGTCCACCATCACGTTGATGTTGTCCTTGAGGTCGAGCAGCTCGCCTTTAACATCTACCGATACTTTCTGGCTCAGGTCGCCGCGGGCTACGGCGGAGGTTACGTTGGCGATGTCGCGCACCTGGCTCGTGAGCGAGGCGGCCATGGTATTTACGTTGTCCGTCAGGTCTTTCCAGGTACCGCGCACATTGGGCACCACGGCCTGACCGCCAAGGCGGCCTTCCGTGCCTACTTCGCGGGCCACGCGGGTCACTTCGTCGCCGAACGTGTTCAGCGAGTCCACCATCTGGTTCAAGTTCTCTTTCAGCTGCAACAGCTCGCCGCGTACGTTTACCGTCACCTTCTGGCTTAGGTCGCCGCGGGCTACGGCCGTGGCTACGTTGGCAATGTCCCGCACCTGAGAGGTCAGGTTCGAGGCCATCGTATTTACGTTGTCGGTGAGGTCTTTCCAGGTACCCGAAACGCTCGGCACATTGGCCTGGCCGCCCAGAATACCTTCGGTACCTACCTCGCGGGCTACGCGGGTTACCTCGCCAGCAAAGATGTTGAGCGAGTCCACCATCTGATTGAGGATGTTCTTCAGGTCGAGAATCTCGCCTTTTACATCCACCGTCATTTTCTGGGTCAGGTCACCTTTTGCTACGGCCGTGGCCACGTTGGCAATGTCGCGTACCTGCAGCGTCAGGTTCGAGGCCATCGTGTTTACGTTGTCCGTCAGCTCTTTCCAAGTACCCCCTACGCGGGGCACGTTGGCCTGGCCGCCCAGCTTCCCTTCCGTACCTACTTCGCGGGCTACGCGGGTTACTTCGTCACCGAAGATGTTGAGCGAGTCCACCATCTGGTTGAGGATGTTCTTCAGCTCCAGGATTTCTCCCTTCACATCTACGGTCATTTTTTGCGACAAGTCGCCGCGGGCTACGGCGGTAGCTACGTTGGCAATGTCGCGTACCTGAAGCGTCAGGTTCGAGGCCATGTAGTTTACGTTGTCCGTCAGCTCTTTCCACACACCAGCCACGTTCGGCACGCTCGCCTGGCCGCCCAGCTTACCCTCGGTACCTACTTCAAGCGCCACACGGGTTACCTCGCCGGCGAACAGGTTCAGGGAGTCTACCATCTGGTTGAGGTTCTGCTTCAGCTGCAGCAGCTCGCCCTTTACATCCACCGTAATCTTCTGGCTTAGGTCGCCTTTGGCTACGGCGGTAGCTACGTTGGCAATGTCTCGCACCTGCAGGGTCAGGTTCGAGGCCATGTAGTTTACGTTGTCGGTCAGCTCCTTCCATACGCCGGCCACATTCGGTACCACGGCCTGGCCGCCCAGGCGGCCTTCCGTACCTACTTCCTGGGCCACGCGGGTTACCTCCCCGGCGAAGAGGTTGAGCGAGTCCACCATCTGGTTCAGGTTCTGCTTCAGCTGCAGCAGCTCGCCCTTTACATCCACGGTGATTTTCTGGGTCAGGTCGCCTTTCGCTACGGCGGTGGCTACGTTGGCAATGTCGCGTACCTGCAAGGTCAGGTTCGAGGCCATCGTGTTTACGTTATCCGTCAGCTGCTTCCACACGCCGCCTACGTTCGGCACACTGGCTTGGCCGCCGAGCTTACCTTCGGTACCTACCTCCTGGGCCACGCGGGTTACCTCGCCGGCGAACAGGTTCAGGGAGTCCACCATCTGGTTCAGGTTCTGCTTTAGTTGCAGCAGCTCGCCCTTTACGTCCACCGTAATTTTCTGGCTTAGGTCGCCGCGGGCTACGGCGGTGGCTACGTTGGCAATGTCCCGCACCTGAGAGGTCAGGTTCGAGGCCATGTAGTTCACGTTGTCCGTTAGTTCTTTCCAGATACCGCCCACGTTCGGCACGCTCGCCTGGCCGCCCAACTTACCTTCGGTGCCTACTTCTTGCGCCACGCGGGTTACCTCGCCGGCGAACAGGTTGAGGTTGTCGATGGTCTTGTTGATGGTTTCGGCCATCACCTTGAAGTCGCCCGACACCGGAATCTGGAAGGTTTCGTCCAGGTTGCCTTTGCTGATGTTCTTGAGGACCTTGCCTACCTCCAACACCGGTACGGCAATGCTATCTACCAAGCCGTTGATGTTGTTGATCATGTCGCGCCAGAAACCGGCGGCATTGTCGGCGGAGGCACGGGCTTTGAGGTTACCCTCTACCCCGGCCACTTTCGAGATGCGCGACACCTCGCCCCCTACCCCGCCAATCATCTCCACCATGGAGTTGTAGGCCTCGGCTATCTCGGCGAAGATGTCATCGTCCTGCTTGGTCAGGCGCACCGATACGTCCCCCTTCTTAAAGGCGTCGAGAGCGTAGAGCACCCGGTTCAGCTGATCGTTAATATAGTCCGGATCCTGGGTGCTGTAGCCGGCAGTGCTGGCCGTACCCCGTTTGCGGGTATAGTTGTTGGTCTGTGGCAACGAGGTAGCGCCGTCGTTATCGGCGGCAGTTTCCAGGGTTGCTTCTTCAAACGTATCCGGAGCGGCAGGAGCCGGGCGGTTGTTTCTGGGCGTCTTAGCTGATGCCATAAACTAGGTGTGGTAGCGAAACCTGCTTGAAAGCAAGGCGGTGCACTAACAGAACCCCAGATAGCAGGGTTCAGGAACAGGCAAAGGTAGCGAATAGACTTGTCAGCTCACAATTCTTCCCAAAAAGTTACTACTGCCTAATAACTCCCGGATTGTGAACTAATTGCCTTAAACAACGGTACTCACTGCCGGTCATAACGGCCTGCGGCGAGGCTAATATTCTATTGTCAGCGCTGCCAGGCCGGATTATTCCAGCATCTTTGCGGCAAAATTCAACTTTTGCGCTGCACCCGCCGTTTCCTACGAAACAAGCCTAGCGTTTCCCACCCCCTATGGTTAAAAATCTAGTCATCGTCGAATCTCCTGCCAAGGCCAAAACCATCGAGGGCTACCTGGGCAAGGACTTCGTGGTAAAGTCCAGCTTCGGCCACGTCCGCGACTTGCCCAAGGACAATAATGCCATTGATATTGCCAATGGCTTTAAGCCCACCTATGTAGTGTCGGCTGATAAGCGGGAGGTAATCAGCCAGTTGAAGAAGCTTGCCAAGGAAGCAGAAACCGTTTGGCTGGCCAGTGACGATGACCGTGAGGGCGAAGCCATTTCCTGGCACCTGGCTGAAACGTTGAACCTCAACGACGAGAAGACGCGGCGCATTGTGTTCCGCGAAATCACGAAGAACGCTATTCTCAATGCCATTGCCACGCCCCGGGAAATTGACCTGAACCTGGTGAATGCCCAGCAGGCCCGCCGCGTACTCGACCGTCTCGTGGGCTTCGAGCTGAGCCCGGTGCTCTGGAAAAAAGTAAAGACTGGCCTGTCGGCTGGGCGGGTGCAGTCGGTGGCCGTGCGGCTGGTGGTAGAGCGGGAACGGGAAATCAGCCAGTTCAAGACGTCCTCGGCCTACCGCGTAGTAGCTCGCTTCGATGCGGGCCGGGGCGCCGTGTTGGAGGCCGAGCTTCCTACCCGCTTTAAGACCCGCGAAGAGGCCGAAGCCTTCCTCGCCCGGTGCGTGGGGGCAGCTTACCGCATTGAGAACCTGGAGAAGAAGCCCGGTAAACGCAGCCCGGCGCCGCCTTTTACTACCTCTACCCTGCAGCAGGAAGCCTCGCGCAAGCTGGGCTTCTCGGTGGCTCAGACTATGAGCGTGGCCCAGAAGCTGTACGAAGCGGGCAAGATCAGCTACATGCGGACAGACTCCGTGAACCTGTCGCAGGATGCGCTGGGCGCCGCCAAGGAAGCCATTACGGCCGCCTACGGTGCGGAGTACGCCCACACCCGGCAGTTCAAAACCAAGTCGGCCTCGGCCCAGGAAGCCCACGAAGCCATCCGCCCCACCGACTTCGCGCTGGTAAAGGCGGGCTCCGATTCGCAGGAGCAGCGCCTCTACGACCTGATCCGGAAGCGTGCCCTGGCCTCGCAAATGGCCGACGCCGTGATTGAGCGCACGGTGGCTACCATTGGCATCAGCACCCAGCCCGGCACTACTCTCACCGCTACCGGCGAGGTCATCACGTTTGAAGGTTTTCTGAAGGCTTACGCCGAAAGCAAGGATGACGAAGAGCAAGACGGCGAATCGTCGTTTTCGCGAGGGCTGCCGCCCCTGAGCGTAGGCCAGGAGCTGCCCCTGCAGCAGCTGCGCGCCACGGAGCGCTACGCCACGCCGCCCGCCCGCTACACCGAGGCCTCGCTGGTGAAAAAGCTGGAAGAAATGGGTATTGGCCGTCCTTCCACCTATGCACCCACCATCAGCACCATTCAGAAGCGCGGCTACGTGGAAAAGGACTCGCGCGAAGGCAAAGAGCGTAAATTCCATGTGCTGACGCTGGACGGTGCCGAGGTGAAAACGGAGGTAAAAACCGAAACCTACGGCGCCGATAAGGCCAAGCTTTTCCCTACCGACACGGCCATGGTAGTTAACGACTTCCTGGTGGAGCATTTCCCGGTAATCGTTGATTATCAGTTCACGGCGAAGGTGGAGGACGAGTTTGACCGCATTGCCGACGGGCAGGAGCAGTGGACCGATATGCTGGCTGGTTTCTATGGCACTTTCCATGAAACTGTGGAGCGTGGCCAGGACATTGAGCGCAGCACCCTGGGCAGCAACCGTGAAATCGGGACTCACCCCGAAACCGGGCAGAAAATCACGGCGCGGCTGGGTCGTTTCGGGCCTTACGTACAGATTGAGCCGAAGGAAGGCTCGGAAGAAAAGGCGGTGTACGCCAGCCTGCGCAAGGGCCAGTTTATTGAGAGCATCACCCTGGAAGAGGCCCTGGACCTGTTCAAGCTGCCGCGCATTGTGGGCCAGTTTGAGGACAAGGATATGACTGCCGCCCTCGGCCGGTTTGGTCCTTATATCCGCCACGACAGCAAGTTCTACTCCTTAACTAAGGAGCAGGACCCGCACACCATCACGGCCCAGGAAGCCATTGACCTGATTGAGGCCAAGCGCAAAGCCGATGCCGAACGCCTGATTAAGGAGTTCCCCGAGAACCCCGACGTGCAGGTGCTGAATGGCCGCTTCGGGCCCTACATTGTGGCGGGCAAGAAGAATGTAAAGATTCCGAAGGGCGAGGACCCGGCCGGCCTGACCCTGGAGCGCTGCCTGGAGCTGGCGGAGGCTACCCCCGACAAGCCGGCCAAAGGGGGCCGCTTTGCGAAGAAGGCAGCACCTGAAGCTGCTGAAAAGGCCGATACCCCGGCTAAGAAAACGGCCGCTAAAAAACCCGCCGCTAAAAAGCCAGCGGCGAAAAAGGCAACCAGCACTACCGCTAAAAAAGCAACCGGCAAGGCCAAATAACCTGAATCCTGATTTTCTTGAAAGAAGGCTCACCTACAGCAGGTGGGCCTTTTTATTTTGCGCATACACCCAATATCAGCTAGTCTAACCCGTTATATTAGCTCTACTTAATATCTGGTTTCGTATGCTTGGTAAGATTATTCTATTGAGTGCTGGCCTAAGCGCTGTTATGTCGTATGCGCCGGCTACTTCGCCCCTTTTACTACCCCTTCCTGATACCTTAACCCCTCCGCTGAACCACTACCCCTGGCTGCCGGCCGGACGTTACCGCTCGGGCCAAACCCTGGCGGCCCGGTTTCCGGTGCCGGCGGGCTACCAGCGCGTAGCGGTAGCACCCGGCTCGTTTGGGGCCTGGCTGCGGGAGGTGCCGCTGCTACCGACCGGCACCGCGGTACACCTGCACAACAGCAAGCTCAAGGACCGCCAGGATGTGCACGCCGCCGTGCTGGATTTAGACGTAGGAACCCGCGACCTGCAACAGTGCGCCGATGCCGTCATTCGGCTGCGGGCGGAGTATCAGTTCAGCCAGAACCCCGACCAAGTGCACTTTCACCTGACCAGCGGCCACGATATTCGGTTTCAGGACTGGTACCAGGGCCGGGGCTTTCGGGTAGTAGGCAACGACGTGGTGCCTACCCCCAAATCCGTGGAGAAGCCCGACCACGCTACCTTCCGCCGCTACCTCGACCAGATTTTTACTTACGCCGGTACGCTTTCCTTGAGCAAAGAGCTGCGGCCGATGCCCCTGGCGCAGGTGCAGCCCGGCGACGTGCTTATTCGGGGTGGTTCGCCGGGGCATGCGGTACTGGTGCTGGATGTAGCAACCCAGCCGGCTACGGGCCGGCGGCTGGTGTTACTAGCTCAGAGCTACATGCCGGCCCAGCAGGTGCATGTGTTGAAAGCTGGCCCGCAGCCCAAAGCCGGGGCGTGGTTTAATCTGGAGGCCGACAAGCAGCATGTGTATACGCCGGAGTGGACCTTCAGCCGCCATGAATTGGGGCGGTTTGAGTAGCTCCGGCCCGTATTTCCTACCCAACCTGTGGGCCCAAAGCCTCGTCTAGTTCCTAAGCACCGTCTCTCGACTTATGAAAAAGAAACTTGTAGCCCTGACCGGGGCCGGCATTTCCGCGGAGAGTGGCCTGGCCACCTTCCGTGGCTCCGATGGACTTTGGGAAGGACACCGGATTGAGGAAGTAGCTACCCCCGAAGGTTGGGCGAAAAACCCCGCGCTGGTGCTGGAGTTCTACAATCAGCGCCGGGCCGCGGCCCGGGCGGCTCAGCCCAACGCCGGACACCTGACATTGGCCGCGTTGGAAGACCAGTTCGAGGTAGTCATCATCACCCAGAACGTGGACGACCTGCACGAGCGGGCCGGCTCCTCGAACGTCATGCACTTGCACGGCAAGCTGTTTGAATCGCGCAGCTCCTACTTTGATCAATTGATTTATCCCATGGATGATGACCTGATTGAGCTGGGCGACCTGTGCGAGAAAGGTCACCAGCTGCGCCCTAATATTGTATGGTTTGGGGAAGCCGTGCCCCTGATGGAGCGCGCTGCCGCAGAAGCCGCCACCGCCGATGTATTTATGGTAGTCGGTACTTCTCTGCAGGTGTACCCGGCGGCGGGCCTCCTTGACTATGTGCCGCGCACTACCCCCGTTTATATCATCGACCCCAGCCGCCCACCCGTCACTTCCCGACCCAACCTGCACTTCATAACGGAGCCGGCTTCCACGGGCGTGCCCCGGGTAGCCACAGAGCTACAGGCCGAGTAGCTTTCCTGGTTTCCGGCGCATCTCCCTACCCCACTTATGGCCTCTATCTTCGGACACTGCGTACTGGGCGCTACCGTGGGCAAGCTTCTGCTGCCCGACCGCCGCCACTGGCCCTACTGGGTGCTGGCCGCCGCTTGTGCTTTCCTGCCCGATGCAGATGTAGTGGGCTTTAAATTTCACGTCGCCTACGGCAGCCTGTGGGGCCACCGGGGAATAAGCCATTCGCTGCTGGCGGCGGGGGTAGTAGCTTCCATTGGTACGGGGCTAGGTCGGCTGCGCCCAGGGCCTACCCCCGCCCCGCCCCCAATGCGCCTGTGGCTGCTGCTGTTTCTGGCAACGGCCTCGCACGGCGTGCTCGATGCCATGACCACCGGTGGACTGGGGGTTGCCTTTTACAGCCCGTTCCAACCGGAGCGGTACTTCTTCGATTTCCGACCCGTTGCCGTGTCGCCGATTGGGGTGAAAAACTTTCTGGGCGAGTGGGGTGCCCGCGTGCTTCGCAGCGAAGTAAACTGGGTGCTAGTGCCATGCTTAGTGATGCTGCTGGCGCAGAAGTTACTGCGGCGGTTTGCTACCGCATCGGTGGCTTCGTAAGGCTGCCTTTAAGGATCAGTCCTGAAATTAAAGCCGGATTAAATCGGATTGCTGATTCCTGCGTAGAAGTGGGTTCTACACTCCCCTCCTCTATGCCCCTTCGTTACACCTGCGCGCTGCTGACTGGTTTAGGTCTGGCGGCCACCTTTCCAACCTTTGCCCAAACCGTGCCGCCGGCCCATACGGTTTTCCTGCTGGGCAATACCGCCTCCGCCCAACTCCCGGCCAGTCGTTTGCAGGCCCTGCGCCAGACTTTAGAGCAGCAATCAGGCTCCTTCACGGTTGTCCACCTCGGCGACATTGTGGGTAATGAGGGCTTAGGAAGCCGTAAGGATTCAAGCCAGGCCGGCCAAACCGCCCGTGCTGATGCGCTTATTGCCTTGGTGCAGGGTCTGCCTAATGGCAAGCTCTATTTTGTGCCCGGCGACAAGGACTGGGCGAACTCCGGCCCCGATGGGTTGAAGCGCGTACGCCGCCTCGAAAAGTATATCGAGGAAAAACTGCCCGGCCAGAATGCCTTCGTGCCCACGGGCGGCTGCCCTGGCCCCGAAATCGTGGACGTAGCCCCGCTGGTTCGCTTGGTTGCCATCAACTCACCCTGGTGGACTCATCCTTTTGACCGGCCCGAAGCCCCGGATACCGACTGCAAAACCATGACCCAGGAGGAGTTCCGGGAGCAGCTGCAGGACGTGCTGGATGACACCAAGGGCCGCAACGTGCTGCTGGTGGGCCATCAGCCCGTCATCAGCAATGGGGTTTACGGAGGCCACATGCCCCTGAGCCGGCACCTCCTACCCCCCGTAGCCGGCACCATCTACGCGGCCTACCGCCAGAACGTGGGCTCGCCCCGCGACCTGGCCAACCCGGCCTATCAGCAGTTCCGGAAGGAAATGCTGAACACTCTGAAAGACCACCCCGGCGCCGTGTATGCCGCCGCCCACGATTTCAGCCTGCAGCTCACCCAGGCCGAGGGCAGCTACCATTTGGTTTCAGGCTCGTTCGCGGAAAAACAGCACGTAGGTGTGAATGGCCGCTCCCAGTTTAATGAGGCGGCCGAAGGCTTCTCGAAGCTGGAGTACTACCCCGATGGTACCGTCAAAACTACCTTCTACACCTTCGAGGGGGGTAGTAACGCCGTGAAGGAGGCCTACGCGGCCACTTTGTTTCAGTCAGCTTGCCAGGAGCCACGGCTGCCCCAGGTGCCCGTGAACAGCTTTATTCCGGAGTGCCCTACAGCGCCGAAGGGGGTAGCGGAAACCAAACCCGATGTGCCTTTCCAGGCCACCCAGACCCTGGCGGCGGGCAAGCAGTACGCCGGTAAAGGATCGTCGCGTTTCTGGCTCGGCGACTTATACCGCACTTCCTGGACCCAGCCGGTACAGGTGCAAACCCTCAACCTCGCCACCGAAAAAGGCGGCTTGCGCCCCTTCGGCCGTGGGGGCGGGCGCCAGACTACTTCCCTGAAACTAATTGCCGCTGACTCCTCAGAGTACGTGTTTCGCTCGGTGGATAAGGACGTAACCCGGATTCTGCCCCCGGAGTTGCGCCGCTCCTTTGCCGCCGACGTGCTGCGCGACATCACCCCCACGGCTCACCCCTACTCGGCGCTGGTTACCGGCTCCCTGCTCGATAAAACCGACATTCTGCACGCGCGGCCGCGCCTGTTTGTGTTGCCCGATAACCGCCAGCTGGGCCCCTACCGCCAGGAGTACGCCGGCCTGTTCGGCACTCTGGAAGACCGCCCCGTGGACCCCAAGCCCAACCTGCCCGGCTTTGGCGGCGCCGACGAGGTGCGGCGCTCCTTCAGCTTTTTCCGCCAGCTCTACAAAGACAACGACAACCGCATCGACGCCGTGAACCTGGGCCGCGCCCGCGCCTTCGATATGCTGGTGGCCGACTTCGGCAAGCACGAGGACAACTGGAAATGGGCGGGTTATAAAGACGGGAAGAAAACCGTGTACAAGCCCATCCCGCGCGACCGGGACCAGTCGTTTACTAAGTGGAACGGGGTGCTGACTTACCTGGCGAACCGGGAGTGGGCCGTACCCAGCATCGAGGATTTCCAGCTGGAGTTTCACGATATGAAAAGCCTGAACTGGCCCGCCCGCCACCTCGACCGGTTCCTGCTGCAAAGCCTGAGCCGGGAGCAGTGGCAGGACATTGCCCGCTACATGCAAGAGCACATTACCCCCGCTGCTATCGACGAGGCAACCGCCACGCTGCCGCCCGAGCTCAAGGCGCTTTCCACCGACGAGCTGAACCGCAAGCTCAAAGCCCGCATCAACGCCCTACCCCAGGCCCTCGACGAATACTACCTGCTCCTGGCCAAGCGGGTGGACGTAGTGGGCTCCAACAAAGCCGAGGTATTTCGGGTAGAGCGGCTGGCTGATGGCAAGGTGCGGGTGCAGATGTTCGATAAGGCAAAGGAAGGCAACGAGCCCAACGGCCCCGCCCTGTTTGACCGTACCTTCTCGCCCCGCGAAACCGAGGAAATCAGCCTTTACGGCCTCGATGGCAAGGATGTGTTTACCGTTACAGGCTCGGCGAAAAAGAGCGTGCTGGTACGCATCATCGGGGGCGACGGCCAAGACCAGATTACGGACGACTCGCGGGCCGGCGGCCTGCGCACCCTTACCAAAGTGTACGATGTGCCCGATACCGACCTGAAGCTGGGTTCTGAAAGTGACAACCGCACCTCCACGCGGCCCGATGTGAACCGCTACGACCGGGAAGAGTTTGAGTACAATACCTACAAGCCCCGCGCTACCGTCATCGTGAATGCCAACGACGGACTGGGGGTAGGCGCCGGGGTTGATTTCGTGCGCCAGGGCTTCCGCAAACCAGGCTTCAAGAACCTGTATTCCTTTGATATCCGGGGCTCGAGCGGCGGCAATTTTCAGGTGTCACTGGCTACGCGCCACCGCTACGCCTTCGGGAAGTGGGACATTGGCGCCCGCACCGAGTACGGCAACTTCTTCCCCTTCTACAACTTCTTTGGCCTCGGCAACGACACCCGTAAGGACCAGGACCTCTACGACGATAAGTACTACAAAGCCCGCTACAAAGGCTTCACGCTGAATGCTTTTACGGAACGAGTGTTCTGGCAACGCAGCCTCTTCCGCATCGGGCCTACCTACGAGCAGTACACCTCCAGCTATGCGTCCGGCAGCTTTCTGGGCCAGTTGGAACGCCAACTAATTCCTGTGCCTGACGACCGGATTCCGAACACCGATTTTCAGCGACTCATTGGCGTAAATGCCCTGCTCGATGTGGATTTGCGCGACCGGCAGCAGTTTGCCCGCCGCGGCGTGCGCCTGCGGGTACAGCATGACACATACCATCAGCTTAACGGCAGTAAAGGCAACTTCGGCCTGACCCAGGGCTTTGCCGAATACTATGGCACAGCCCGCCTCGGCATTCCGGTAACGCTGGTCGTGAAAGGGGGTGGCGGCAAGAACTATGGCAACGACGACGACATTCCGTTCTACAAGTTCACCAGCCTGGGCCTGCGCGAAAACCTGCGGGGCTATTACCGCAACCGCTTCACCGGCGACGCCAGCCTGTACCTGAACACTGAGCTGCGTCTGGCCCTCGGCCGCGTCCAAACGTCCTTCCTACCCTTCTCCTACGGGGTGTTCGGTTTCTATGATAGAGGCCGCGTGTACTTCAAAGGCTCCTCGCCCGACGGCTGGCATGATGGTTACGGCGCGGGCTTCTACATCGCGCCCGTTTCCGATCAGCTGGCCTTGTCGGTTTCCTACCAAAAGTCGCCGGAGAACGGGCTGATTCAATTCGGGTTAGGGTTCCGTATTGATAACTAAAGTCAGAACCGCAGATGGCAAGGATTTTTTGATTGACCAGGATGCTAGGCGCACGGAGTAAGTGTACAATCATTTACTTCTCCCCACCAATAGTTATGTTTTCAACTTATAACTACTATCCTTATGCATGAGTGAGCAAACGAATTTTTACAAGCACACCGACCTGACCAAGCAGATTATTGGGTGCGCTATGCGCGTTCATTCGATTCTAGGGAGTGGCTTTCAGGAAGTGATTTATCAGCGGGCACTGGCAGTCGAAATGACCAAGCAGCAACTGCTGTTCGCGCGGGAAGTAGAAATGCCGATTTATTACGAGCAGGAGCACATCGGAACGCGGAGAGTTGATTTTTTAGTGGCCGGCTGTATCCTAGTTGAACTAAAGGCTGTCAGTCAGTTAGAGAAGGTACACTTGGCTCAGGGCCTCAATTACCTGGAAGCGTTTTATCTGGATGTGGGGCTGTTGCTTAACTTTGGCTCCCCCAGCCTCGAGTTCCGGCGGCTGGTAAAGTCCACGCCTCGCCGGTAAAGCAAGGCATTGCTCCTGGCAGCGCAGCCATCCATCTACTTAGGATGTGCCCTGATGCCTGCATCCTGGTCAATCAAAAAATCCTTGCCATCTGCGGTTCTGACAATGGAATACCCCTTACTGAAACTGGCTGCCATTGACATCGGGTCCAACGCTGTACGGTGCCAGATTTCGGCTGTGCTACACTACGGCGACCGGTACCGACTCAAGCGCGTGGAGTACGTGCGCTACCCCCTCCGCCTCGGCGAAGACGTATTTGCGACCGGCCACATTTCGGAGAAAAAACAGGAGAAGTTCATCAAGTTTCTGCATGCCCTGCGCCTGCTGATGGAGGTGCACGACGTGGCCCCCAACCACTACCTGATCTGCGCCACCTCGGCCATGCGCACGGCCAAAAACGGCCAGCAGGTAGCCGCCCGCATCCAGCAGGAGCTGGGCATGACGGTGCAGGTGATTGACGGGCAGGCCGAAGCCGCCTACATTAACCGGGTTATCGAAAACCTGCTCGAAGACAAGAAGCACTACATCCACATTGATGTGGGCGGGGGTAGCACCGAGTTCAACATCTATCACGACCGGCGCAAGGTCGCCTCGCAGTCGTTTGAGGTGGGCTCCATCCGGCGGATGCAGCAAGAGGAAGCCGGGCTGAGCACCGAAGCCATGCGCGAAACCTGGCAGCGCATGGAGGAATGGGTAACCGAAAATGCCCGCCGCCACCACGTAACCCGCGCCATTGGCACGGGCGGCAACATCAACAAGCTCTACAGCATGGCTCAGCCTTCCGTAGATAAGCCCGTTACGCGCCGCCGCATTGCCACCATCCTCGACCACCTCACCTCCATGAGTATGGACCAGCGGGTAAACGTGGCCCTGCTCAACCCTGACCGCGCCGACGTGATTGTGCCTGCCGGTCACATCTACCTTTCGGCCATGGAGTGGGCCAACGTCAACCAGATGATTGTGCCCGATATCGGTCTGAAAGATGGCATGCTTCAGACCCTGTTCGAGGAACACTTCGACGAGTTTCGGGCCGCCGGCGACCTGAAACCGGGTCGCCCGAAAACCGCCGTGCAAAGCCGCTCCACGGAAGTAGAATAAACGCTTCTTGTGCCGTCTGATAGCCTGACTGGCTTGTTCAGCGCGTCGGTCCTGATTTATTCCCTACCCCCCTGGAAAGTAGCAACCCCTTACCTCCAAATCTGGAGGTAAGGGGTTGTTGTTTTAGCTCTGTAAGGTATGCCGGTGGCCACCTGATTTACTCCAGCGCCGCTTCTTGTTCCGGCTCTGGCTCAGCGCCCAGGTCCACGGCCACTGCCGTTTCATCGGAGGCATTCGGCTCGTCGTCCACTGGCACGGAGGGCGGGTTTTCGGCCGCATCGGAGGTAGCGCTGGCCCGGATGGTGGCGCAGGACAGCCACTCATCATAGAGCAGCGTTTCCGATACCAGTCCGAAGTTTTTGCTGTAGAACTCTTTGTGCACGTTGAAGGCCGGTTCTTCGGCCTCGGGCAGCCGCTGGATGTAGGCGCCATCCTCGCGCATCACGTAGGTGTTCTGATTATCCTTCAGGTTGAAATACAGGATGTTGATGGCCTCGCGCTTGAGTTGGGGATTTACAATCAGGAACAGGGCCTCAATGCGGCGGTCGAAGGAACGCACCATCAGGTCGGCGGAGCCGGCATATACTTTGGGTTGGCCGGCCTGGTGGAAGTAGAACATGCGGGAGTGCTCCAGGTAGTCGCCCACAATGCTGCGCACCTCAATGTTCTCGCTGAGGCCCGCCCGGCCCGGCCGCAGGCAGCAAATGCCCCGCACAATAAACCGGATGGGCACGCCGGCCTTACTCGCCTTATAGAACTCGTCAATCATCTCCTTGTCTTCTAAGGAGTTCATCTTCATGACGATGCCGCTGGGCAGGCCTTTCTTGGCGTTGCGCACCTCTTCCCGAATCAGGGAAATGAGCTGCTGGCGCATGTCTTTGGGCGCCGTAATCAGGTACTCGTAATCGTCGGGCTGGGAGTGGCCGGTGATTACGTTGAAGAATTCCGACACGTCGTGGCCGTACACGTCATTGGTTGTCAGCAGGCTTACGTCGGTGTAGATGCGGGAGGTTTGCTCGTTGTAGTTACCGGAGCCAATGTGCACGTAGCGCGTCACCTTTTCCCCTTCCTTCCGGATAATCATCATCATTTTGGTGTGCGTCTTGTACTTGCTCACCCCATAAATGACGAAGCAGCCCGCTTTTTCGAGCCGCGCACCCTCCCGAATATTGCGCTCCTCATCAAAGCGCGCCTTCACCTCAAACAGCACCGACACGTGCTTGCCGTTTTCAGCGGCCTTCAGCAGGGCGGCCGTCACCCTGGAGTCGTCGGCGAGGCGGTAGATGGTTTGCTTGATGCCCAGCACGTGCGGGTCCTCGGCGGCCTGCTCCAGCAGCCGCACCACGGGGTCAATATTGTTGTAGGGGTGGTGCAGGAGTACATCGTGGTGCTTGAGGTACTCGAAGAGGTTGTCATCGGCGCCCTCCGGCAAGCTCAGGGGCGCTACGGCTGCCGGCTGCTTGAAGCCCTTACCCCGGAAGTTGGGGTGTTTCAGAATCTGAAGCAGGCCCTTTAGATCAATCAGGGAATTGATAACGAACACGTTGCCGTTATCAATATTCCACCGCTCCTTCAGCACCTGCATCAGCAAACCCGAGGCGTTGGGCTCTACTTCCAGCCGCACTACCCTACCCTTCTTGCGGGTCTTAAGTCCCAGTTGGATTTCCTTGATAAAGTCCACGTCAATATCGTCGGACTCTTCCAGGGTAAAATCGCCGTTGCGGGTGATGCGGAACAGGTTGGCCGACACGATTTCTACGTTGCGGAATAGCTTGGGCAGGTTGGCCCGCACAATCTCCTCAATGGGCACGAATATCACTTTATCCTTGCGCGTGAGTTCAAAAAAGCGCGAAAGGTTTTGCGGAATCTGCACGAAGGTCAGGCGCTCCTGCCCGCGCTCGGCCTCGGCATCCAGCCCACCCCCGGCCCGCGTCACGACCCCGAAAATGAGCATCTGGTTCATCATCAGTGGGAAGCCATGGTAGGAGTCGTACACCATGGGCGTGAGCAGCGGGAAGATGGTGTTCTTGAAGTAGCCATCGGCCTTCTTCAGCTCCAGCTCCGTCAGCTCCTCCATCTTGAGCACGTTGAAGCCGTTTTTCTCAAACAGGGGCTTCAGCTCATTGAGGTAAGTCAGGGACTGGTCGTTGATGAAGCGGTGGGCAAAGTCCAGCAGCTTACGCCGGAAGGGCAGCTCCCGCAGCCCCGAATAGTCAACCCGCTCCTTGCCGTAGTCGATATAGTTATAGAGCGAGCCTACCCGAATCATGAAAAACTCATCGAGGTTGCTGCTGGTAATAGCCATAAACCGCAGCCTGTCGAACAGAGAGCGGCCGGCGTCGCGCGCCTGGTCCAGCACCCGGTAGTTGAAGCGCAGCCAGCTCAGGTCGCGGCTGATGTACTTGCTTTTGCGGATGAGGTCGGCGGATTTGAACAGTTTCATGCGAGGAAAAGAAAGGCCGGACAAAATACGAGCAAACGGCCGTAGAAGTATGGTTAGTCCGGAATAATAGCGGTGGCTTCTATTTCCACCAGTAACCTTGAATCAATAAGCCCACTCACTGCCAGCATAGTAGAGGCCGGCCGGATGTTACCGAACACTTCGCCGTGCGCTTTGCCCACGGCTTCCCAGTCGGCTATGTTTACCAGGTAAATCCGGGTCCGGACGACGTGTTCCGGCAAGGCGCCGGCCGCTGCCAAGGCTTCTCGTATCTTCTCCAGCACCCGTGTAGCCTGCGTGTACGCGTCGTCGCCCGTGATGGTGGCCCCATCCTGAGCCGTAGTGCCGGCTACCTCCACCACGTTGCCGACCCGCACGGCCCGGGAGTACCCAACAATGGGTTCCCACGGGGCGCCAGAGGAAATAGTCTGTCGCATACATTAATTGGTAATGGATGAGTTAGGAAAACGCCAGCCCTGAGCAGTGCAGTCGCTTTACTGGTATCTAAGCCCTAACAAAAAAGGCCCGCTTTGCAGCGGGCCTTTCCGGGTGTTGTTACACGTCGAGTTTCGCGTATTTGGCGTTTTTCTCGATAAAGTCGCGGCGGGGAGCCACCTCGTCGCCCATCAGCATGGAGAACAGGTGGTCGGCCTCGGCCGCCGATTCGACGGTTACTTGCTTCAGGGAGCGGGTAGCCGGCTGCATGGTCGTTTCCCAGAGCTGCTCGGCGTTCATCTCGCCCAGCCCTTTGTAGCGCTGCACGTTTACCGTTTCGGGCTTGCCGCGGCCGAGTTCCTCCTGCGCCTGGGCGCGCTCCTCTTCGGTCCAGCAGTAGCGCTCCTCCTTGCCGCGCTTCACGAGGTAGAGGGGGGGTAGGGCAATGTAGATGTAGCCCCGGTCCACCAGCTCACGCATGTAGCGGAAGAAGAAGGTCAGAATCAGCGTCCGGATGTGGGAGCCGTCGATGTCTGCGTCGGTCATGATGATGACCTTGTGGTAGCGCAGCTTGGTCGTGTTCAGGGCTTTGGCATCGGCCTCGATGCCCTTCTCCGGATCGGCCGCTACCCCGAAGGTTACGCCGAGGGCCGTAATCATATTCCGGATTTCCTCGTTTTCCAGAATGCGGTGCTCCTGGGCCTTTTCCACGTTCAGGATTTTACCCCGCAGCGGCATAATGGCCTGGAAGGCGCGGTTGCGGCCCTGCTTGGCCGTGCCACCGGCCGAGTCGCCCTCCACGAGGTAGATTTCGCAGATTTCCGGGTCCGATTCCGAGCAGTCAGCCAGCTTGCCCGGCAGGGAAGCCGAGCCGAGCACCGTTTTGCGCTGCACCATTTCGCGGGCTTTGCGGGCCGCAATCCGGGCCTTGGCGGCCAGAATTACCTTTTCCACGATAATGCCGGCTTCCTTGGGGTTTTCCTCCAAGTACTGGGTCAGGATTTCGCCTACAACGGTATTCACGGCCCCGTTTACCTCGCTGTTACCCAGCTTGGTTTTGGTTTGGCCTTCGAACTGCGGCTCGGCTACTTTCACCGAAATAACGGCCGTCAGACCCTCGCGGAAGTCTTCGCCGGAAATTTCCACCTTGGCCTTCTCCAGCTTACCCGACTTATCGGCGTAGGCCTTGAGCGTGCGGGTCAGGGCCGCCCGGAAGCCGGCTACGTGCGTGCCGCCCTCGTGGGTGTTGATGTTGTTGACGTAGGAGAAGATGTTCTCCTGGTAGGAGTCGTTGTACTGCAGGGCTACCTCTACCGGCACGTTGCCCTTCTCACTTACTACGTGAATGGGGGTAGGCATCAGGGCGTGGCGCTCCGAGCCATCGAGGTACTGCACGAACTCCGCCAGGCCGCCCTCCGAGTGGAAGGTTTCCGTCAGGAACTCCGCGCCGTCCTCGCCCTTCTCGCGGCGGTCGGTCAGGATGATGGTGATACCTTTGTTGAGGTACGACAGCTCCCGCAGACGCGAGGCAATGGTGGCGTACTTGTACACCGACTCGGTGAAGATGGAATCATCGGGCAGAAAGTCCACCTGGGTGCCGTGCTCCTCGGTTTCGCCAATTTCGCGTACGGGGTACTGTGGCGCCCCAATTTTATATTCCTGCTCGTAGATTTTGCCGTTGCGGCGCACGGTCACTTTCAGGTCCTGGCTGAGTGCATTCACGCAGCTCACGCCTACCCCGTGCAAGCCGCCGGATACCTTGTAGGTGTCTTTGTCGAACTTACCGCCGGCGTGCAGCACCGTCATTACCACTTCCAGGGCCGAGCGGCCTTCCTTCTGGTGGAAATCGACGGGAATACCGCGGCCGTTGTCGCGGACGGTGATGGAGTTGTTTTCGTTGATGGTAACCTGAATGGTGTCGCAGTAGCCGGCCAGCGCTTCGTCGATGGAGTTATCAACTACTTCCCATACCAAATGGTGGAGGCCTTTAATACCGATGTCACCGATATACATTGCCGGGCGCTTGCGCACGGCTTCCAGCCCTTCGAGTACCTGAATGCTGTTCGCGGAGTACTCGGCGGGGGCTTTTTTCTCTTTGGTTTCGCTCATGTTGCGGTTGGTTCAGCGCTTAGTGCGTAAGTAGGCAAAGATACCGAAAAAATTCGGTTTTTACCAGCGGGAAGGCCGATTTGCCACCCCTCCCAAGCCCGCTGCTCCTCTGCCCGCGGCCGGGTCTTGGGGGCAGGCCTGACCGCTTCGCAAAACCTATACGTTCCTCAACCGGGACACGCTGATCTTTAACGGCTTTGATTCTGAACCTGGCTCTTAATCGGGCCTGGCAGCTTTGAATGCCACAACACAACAGCCTCCTGCTTAGCGGCAGCCCCAAGAGACGGGAAGCGCAGCTGCTATGCTTCCCTGCCGGACCAGAGCAGATTCCCTCACTACCCGCGCCAGCCCCCGTGCTACCAACAGGCTACCCGGCACAACCAGCGGGCCGCCTGGTGCGGCAGCGAGCCCTTGTTTCCGCCCGCCGACGCGAAATGCCTTAGTTGGTTGTCTGTTCAGGCTTGCGGGGAGATCTGGCCCGGGATGCCGGTTTCTCTTTGAATTTCCACACCCTGATATAGTCTATAACCATCTCGCCGCCAGCAAAGGAGGCATCGGCCTGCGTGGCCACGTTCACAATCAGCCGGGCGGTTTGATTGTAGGTAACCACTGCGGTGCGGGGTACGGAAAGTATTTTCCGGTCGTTGAAGTAGAACGTAACTGCCTCCGGCGTCCATACCGCACCGTACACGTTGAACTCGGCGGCCAGGTCCTTTCCCCGCTTGCGCATTTTGGTGCCTTTGGTCCAGCAGTCAACGCCCGTGGCGCAGCTATCCCGCCGGGACCAGTCCAGCACGCCCATTTGCCACTCCCGAGCCGGATTATCATTCAGATTGTCAATAATGTCTATCTCGGTGCGCGGGGCATTTAGCCAGAAGGCCGGTGCTATACCCCGTCCGCTGGCCGGGAGCTTGCAGCGAATTTCGAACAACCCGTACGTAAAGCCCTCAAACCGGTGGGCCTGCGCATCGGCCGGAGCAATAGGGTCGCCTTTCATCCGGGAAGTCAGCTTGCCCGAAGCATAAACAATGTCAGTCCGCCCTGCCCGGGCATTGGCGGTATCCCGTTCGGCCTGGGTGAGCCTGGTGGTTTTTATCCTCAGGAAGCTACCCGGCGAAACGGAGCCATCGGGCAGCGGCAGGCCGTCGGGTAGCAGTTCAAGCTGGGCCGGCACGTAATATTCTGAGCCGTTGCCGATGGTTGATTGCGGATGGTCAGCTACCCACCGCCGCTGAAACTCCGCATCGGCTGGGGAGCGGTAAGCAAACTCCTCTTCGAAGAAGGGCAATGACTGAAAATCATTCCGGTTTAGCCGGCGCTGAGCGGTTGCCTGCGTGCTCACACCCACCCAAATACTTAGCAGAAACACACGACTTATTTTCATATAAAACCGGTAAACGTTGCCCTGTCAGTGGCGTGGCCGTTCCCTGGATCAGAAGCCAGGTGGCTGGCGAGGCCGCCGGCGCTTCGGGCAACGGGCGGCGGTACCAGCCGGGTAGCAGCCATCCTGCCGTTTCAACTCCGGCGCCGCGGCAGGATTCAATAACGAAAAAGCCACTCAGCGCATACGCTAAGTGGCTTATACTTGATGTGGCCCCGATGTGATTCGAACACATGACCGGCTGCTTAGAAGGCAGCTGCTCTATCCAGCTGAGCTACGGGGTCAAAAACAAATAGCCGCCCGCCCCAGAGGCGGGCTGACGGCTATCAAGTCGGGGTGGCAGGATTCGAACCTGCGGCCTCCTGCTCCCAAAGCAGGCGCGATACCGGGCTACGCTACACCCCGGAATGAATGAAGAATTAAAAACGAAGGAATTAGAATTGGCGCTAGTCCAATTCTAATTCCTTCGTTTTTAATTCTTCATTCAGAAAAACGCGGAGAGGGGGGGATTCGAACCCCCGGTAGCCTTTAGAGCTACGGCAGTTTAGCAAACTACTGGTTTCAGCCACTCACCCACCTCTCCAGGTAGAACACCTTTCCGGCTGAAAGGTGTGCAAATATACAAGCAGAATGGAGAATCAAACCCTTTTCAAAAAAAATATCTTCCATCTTGCTGCTTCAATAGCGGGCTGTATGCGCCGTTTTAGGCCTTTCCGGGCTCAACTTTACCTTGCCTGTGCATGGCTTGTATTTTGAACGCTAAGAAGTTACCATAGTGCTGAACTGGGCGTATCCGCTGGGCTGGCCTGAGGGGCTGGCGGCAATTATTTTTTTTCTGCTTTACCTGGGCTACGCGCTCCGCACCCGCCGGCTGGCCGCCCCGCTGGGGCAGCGCGGCTGGGCTCTGGGCTGGAAATTGGTTTTGCGGGTGGCCTACGTGGGCCTGCTGGGGGCGGCGCTGCTGGGACCGGCCTACGGCATTACGCAGCGCCCCGTCCGGACGGCGGGCAAGGATGTGTGGCTGCTGGTGGACCTCTCGCGCTCCATGGACGCCGTGGACGTGGCCCCCTCCCGCCTGCAGAAGGTAAAGCAGGAGCTAACGACTCTGGTCAATCGGTTTCAGGCCGACCGGCTGGGCCTTATCGTGTTCGGGAGAGAAGCCTACGTGCAATGCCCGCTTACCTACGATCAGGCGGCCCTGCAGCTGTTTCTGAGTACGCTGCAAACGTCGTTGGTGCCGGCGGGCAGCACCGACCTGGCCGCGCCGCTGGAGTTGGTGCTCCGGCGACTGGAACGCTCTCCGTCGGCAGCGGCGGAGGCTCTGCCCCGCGCCGTAGCTATTGTATTGGTAACTGACGGCGAGGACTTTGGTGAAAATCTGGAGCCGACCACGCGGATTCTGGCCCGCTCGGGCACGCGCGTGTTTCCGATGGGCGTGGGCACCGCCGAGGGCAGCCGCATTCCGCAGGCCGGTGGCCGGGGCTACGTCCGGGATGCCCGCGGCCGGGAAGCTATAACGCGCCTGGTGCCGGCTCCCCTGCGCCGCCTGGCGGAGCAAACCGGCGGGCAGTACTTTGAACTTACGGACCGGCGCAACGAGTTTCCGTTGCTGCTGAATGCCCTGAACCGCCTGGAAGGACAGGCCGAGCAGGTGCGCACTGTTTCGGTAGCCGACAACCGCTACCGCTACCCCCTGGTGCTGGCGCTGCTGCTGCTGCTGCTGGATGTGGTAGTTACCGTAAAAGTGATTCGGCCGTGAAAAATATAGTAGTCGGCAGCCTGTTGCTGCTCAGCACCTGGGGCAGTCTGACCCGCATCCACGACCGGAACGAAGCCATCCGGCAGGGAGCGGCGGCCTATGCCCAGGGGCGGTATGCCTTGGCGGCAACCGCCTACCGGAGAGCCGCCCTTAGCCTCGGGGCCCGCGACGAGGCCGTGTGGCTCAATCTGGCCCATGCCACGGCCCGGGCCGGCCGGGCCGCCGAAGCGCGGGGCTACTACAGCCGACTGGTTACCAGCAAAGAGGCCGCGACCCGAAGCGTGGCCCTCCAGCAGCTAGCCGCTTTGGCGGCGGCCCAGCACGACTATGCGCAGGCCGTCGGCCTCCTACGACAGGCCCTGGTAGCTAACCCTGCCAACGCCGACGCCCGCTTCAACTATGAAGTGCTGCGCACCTTCCTCTCGCACCGGGCTCCTACCCCGCCCCCACCGGGCTCCGACGGCAGCCCTGGCTCCCGCAAGCCGGGCGAAAGCGCCCCCCAATCCCGCTCCGGAGCGGATAATCCAGGTGAAGTTGCCGACCCAACTCAGCAGCAAGATCCGCGCGCTACCCCGCAAACCCGCCCCGACCTGGCTGGCCAGGCCGACCCGAACCGTCCATCTTCCCGCCCCGGCACTTCCGCGGCGGGCAGTTTACGCCCGGGGCAGGGGCCGGAGCGCAGCGTGGCCCAGGGTAGTGAGCCGGGGTCGGTTCGGGGCCTCAGCGACTCTGAAACGGGAGCAGAGGCCGCTACTGGCGCCAGCCGCCGGGCCGGAACGGAGGCCGCTACCAACGCGGAAGCTAACATCCAAACGCAGCGGGCTCGTTTGCAACAGATGAACCTTAGTCCGGGGCAGGCGCGGCAGCTCCTGGAAGCATTGCACGCCTCCGAGCAGCAGTACCTGCAGCAGTTACCCCGCAAAGCCACCCAATCGCAACCGCAGGGCAAGCCTGGCTGGTAAACAACCCACCCGGCTGGCAGTTCTTCTGGCCACGACGCTTACGCTACCCGCGGGGGTAGCAACAGGGTTACCCTTCTCCCCTATCGGCCGAATTTCTACCTTTACCTCACCAAGTAACCAACCCCACCCAACCTGTTTATGCAAATCAAAGAAGTAGTTATTGTTGCGGCTGTGCGCACGCCAATCGGCTCGTTCGGGGGTAGCCTCGCCTCCTTGTCGGCCACGGAGCTGGGCGCCATTGCCCTGAAAGGTGCGCTGGAAAAAGCTGGCGTTGAGGGTAAAGAAGTGGACCAGGTGATTATGGGCAACGTTATTTCGGCCAACCTGGGCCAGGCTCCGGCCCGCCAGGCGGCCAAGAAAGCCGGCCTGCCCGATACCGTGGAGTGCACCACTGTGAACAAGGTGTGCGCCTCGGGTACCAAAGCCATCATGTTCGGGGCCCAGGCCATTATGCTGGGGCAGTCGGAAGTAGTACTGGCCGGCGGCATGGAAAGCATGTCGAACGTGCCGTACTACCTCGATAAAGCCCGTTTCGGGGCCAAATACGGCCACGGCCAGATGATTGACGGCCTGATGAAAGACGGCCTCTGGGACCCCTACCACGACTTCGCTATGGGCGTAGCCGCCGACCGCACGGCGGCTCACTACGGCATTACCCGCGAGGAGCAGGACGCCTTTGCCCAGCAGAGCTACGAGCGCAGCGCCGCCGCGGCCCAGGCCGGCAAGAAGAAGGACGAAATCGTGCCCGTAACCATTTCGGTGCGCGGCAAGGAAACCGTTATCAGCGACGACGAAGAGTACACCAAGGCCGATTTCGCCAAGTTTGCCAGCCTGAAGCCCGCTTTCGGCAAGGAAGGCACCGTAACCGCTGCCAACGCTTCTACCCTCAACGACGGCGCGGCCGCCGTGCTGCTGATGAGCCGCGAGAAGGCCGAGGAGCTAGGCGTAAAACCCCTGGCCCGCATCCGGGGCTTCGCCGACGCCGAGCAGGCCCCCGAGTGGTTTACTACCTCCCCGGCCCTGGCCATTCCGAAGGCGCTGAAACACGCCGGCCTGGAAGCCAAGGATGTCGATTTCTACGAAATCAACGAGGCTTTCTCGGTGGTTTCGCTGGCCAACAACAAGCTGCTGGAGCTGGAAGGCACCAAGGTAAACCCCTACGGCGGGGCCGTGTCGCTGGGTCACCCGCTGGGCGCTTCGGGTGCGCGCATTGTGACTACCCTGGTAAACGTGCTGCACAACGAAGGTGGCAAGATTGGGGTAGCCGGCATCTGCAATGGCGGCGGCGGCGCCAGCTCCCTCGTGGTCGAGAAGCTGTAAAGCGCGGATTGTACAGATTGATTGGATTACGCGGATTTCGGTGACGAAAACAAGCGGCTGATTTTACGGAGGCCCTGCTGCATCTTTTTTTGCGGCAGGGCTTTTGTTTGGGGGCTGGGTTGGCTGGGCGTTGGTGGGCATACCGGGGAGAATAAAAGAGCTTCATCCGGGGTAGTAACCCGATGCCCCTACCCCCTCTGCTGGCTCTAACCCGAAAATACTTTCTGATTTACCGCGTTCTTGCGCCTATGAAACGACTTACCCTTGCGCTGCTACTGCTTGCTTCCACGGCTGCTCAGGCCCAGAAGCTGCGGCGCCTCACTACCTACTTCGATTCTACCAACACCCGCAAGCGCGAAGTTTTTTCGGCTCTGGTGGGGGCCGATACCGTGATGCAGGGCCTGTATAAACGGTTTTACTACTCCGGCAAGCTGGAAGCCCAAACCCGCTACACCGACGGCAAGCGCGACTCGGCCTACGTGGAGTTTCACCCCACTGGCGGGCGCCGCCTGGAGGTAACCTACCAGCAGGGCGTGCGCCAGGGCCCGTTCAAAACCTACTACGACAACGGTAAAGTAGCCCAGGAGGGCACCTACGAGGACGACCAGCCTACCGGCGCACTGCGCTACTACCACCCCAGCGGCGAGGTAAAGCTGGAAACCACCCTCAGCGCCGGCCAGCCGGCGGGAGCCATCCGGGAGCTGTATCCCTCGGGCAAGCCACGGGTGGAAATCACCTACCTCAACGGCCAGGCCAATGGCCCGGTGAAAACGTACTACGAAAACGGCCAATTGCAGAGCGAAGGGGTGTTCAGCAAAGGCCTGCTGGCCGGCCCCTATAAAACCTACTATGATAACGGGCAGGTAGAAACCGACGTGCAGGCCGATAAGTCGGGCCGGGGCACGTACCGCAGCTACTACCGCTCGGGCAAGCTGCGCACCGAAGGTACCTACGCCCCCGCCACGCTGGTGGGCCGGGCCGTGAAAAACCCCCTGGCCGACGACCTCACCAAGCAGGCCAAAAACCTGGCCGGCGGCACCAGCAACCTCGATGGGCCCGCGAAATCCTACTACGAAAGCGGGGCCGTGAAAAGCACCCAAACCTACCGCCAGGGCGTGCTGGTAGGCACCCAGCAGGATTATTACGAGTCGGGAAAGGTGCAGCAGAAGATAGAGTACGCCAACCAGGGCCGCGACCGGAAACTGACGGGCTACTACGAGGACGGCCTGCCCAAGGAGGAGCAGCAGTACAAAAACGGCGTGCCTGTGGGGTTGTGGCGCACGTTCCACCCCGGCGGCAAGCAGGTGCAAAAGCAGGAAACCTACCTGAACGGCAAGCTGGCCGGCGAACAGCTCACCTACTACCCCACCGGCACATTGCAAAGCAAGCTCACCTACGAAAACGGCAAGGCCACCGGGCTGGGCCAGGAGTACTACCCCTCCGGCAAGCTCAAAGCCGAAACTACCTACGTGAAGGGCCTAAAGATGGGCCCCTACCGCCAGCTGCGTGAAGATGGCACGCCGGAAGTAACCGGCGCGTTCCGCAACGGCAAGGAAACCGGCGTGTGGAGCTACTTTGAGGCGGATGGCAAAACCGTGCGCGAGAAAAAAACCTTCCGCAACGGGCAAGCGGCACCAGCCGGCGCGCCTACCCCCGCTCCCGCCCGCAAACCTGCCGCGCCGGTGAAGCGGAAATAGTCCTCCTGCTGGGTTGCAGGGCGCGGGCTTGCCCCCGCCCGCCATTGAATAAAAAGAGTAATTGGCCGTGAATGGCAAGGAGGTGGCACCGTTTAACGATAAACTACCTGGCGTTCCGTGCAACGGCGGGCGGGGGCAAGCCCCGCGCCCTACAACCGAATAGTAAAGGCGGTGCGGCCGTTTTCCTGCGTTTCCAGACTGAAGGCGAAGCCGTGCTGCAGCAGGATGTCGCGCACCAGCGTCAGGCCAATGCCTCGGCCGTCGCGCTTGGTGCTGAAGAAGGGCGTGAACAGGCGGCGCTGCACCTCGGGCGCAATGCCGGGCCCGTCGTTTTCTATGATGATCTGCGCGGGTTTTCGGGTAGTTCGGACCCAGATATTTCCGTTTTCCCCAATGGCCTCCTGGGCATTTTTGCAGATGTTCACTAGCGCCTGCTCCAGTTGCACGGGGTCGAGGGCCAGCACCAAATCATCGGGAGCCAACTCCCAGTGCCACTGCACCCGGCGGCGCTCGGCCTGCACGTGCAGCAGGCGCTCGGTGGTCCGCAGCAGTTCGTGCACGGAAGTGGGCTGGGGCTGGGGCAGCGGCAGGCGCACCAGGTTGGCAAAGTTGGCAATGAAGTTAGCCAGGTGGGTGTTGCGGCCAATGGAAACGTCGAGGGCCTCCGTGAAGTCGGCTTGATCGTCGGGGCGGAGCTGGGGGGCGTAGTAGTGGAAGCTCTGCAGGATGGAGTTGATGGCGCCGATAGAGTTATTGATTTCGTGCGACATCATCCGGATCAGCTTCTCATACGCCTGCTTTTCCTGCCGGATCAGATCCTGGGTCAATTCCTCCAGCACAATGAAGCGGCGGGTAAACCCTCGGTCGATGAACTGGGAGCAGTGGGCCCGGTAGGTTTGAATGCCCGAGAGCTGCACTACCTGCGGGGCCTGCTCCGTAAGGGCCGACAGGGTAGCGCCCCAGTCGCCGGGCAGGTGGGCCGGATTCTGCCCCAGCAGCTCCGGGGCCCCTACCCCCAGCATCCGCTCGGCGGCAGGGTTCACCCCCTCAATCTGCCCATCAAAAGACAGCAGCAGCACCCCGGCCGGGGAGGCCTGAATTAAGCTTTCGAGCAGGTAGCTTTTCTCGTGCTGCGTTACGCGCTCCTTGCGCAGCTCGTCAATCATGTGGTTGTACACATCAATGAGCTGATCCATCTCGCGCTGTCCCACGGGTACAAACTTCATCGTGAAGTCTCGGGCCCGAATGGCCTCGGTGCCGGCCGCAATCAGCTGAAACGGCCGTACAAAGCCCCGGTACAGCTGTATTGTCAGGATGATACTAGTTAGCAGCAGCATTTCCAGCCCCACGAACAAAGGCGCATTGGTGCGCATTACCTGCCCCGCCAGCACGATGAGCACAGCATGAATCAGGGTGACGAAGAGCAGAAACTTGACGCGTAGGGTCATGCAGAAAAATAGAAAACGGCAAGGTAGCCGCTGGCGGCAGACTTCTGGCCAAAGATTAGGTGTCTGCAGCCAGGGATGTACCACCTATTCCTACCCCCTACTCCACGTCAAACGGAATAGCGTACTTTTCCAGGCGACGGTAGAGGGCGCCCCGGCTCAGGCCCAGGGCTTTAGCAACGCGGCTGATATTGCCGTTATAGTGCTCCAGGGTGCGCCGAATCATTTGGGCCTCCAGCTCGTCCAGGGTGATGGTGCCAGGTTCAGGCAGCTCGCCGGTTTCGGCGGGGCGCGGGGGGTGGCGCTGAAACTGAGCCTGGAAATCTTCGGGGCCCAGCTCGTCTTTGCCGCTGACCAGCACGGCCCGCTCCACCAGGTTTTTCAGCTCCCGAATATTGCCCGGCAGGGGCTGCTCCTGCAGCCAGTGCTGGGCCCGGACGCCTACTTTCAGGGCCGGGCGGTTATACGTAGCCCGCAAGCCATCCACGAAGTGCTGCACCAGCAGCGGAATATCCTGGGGCCGCTCGCGCAGGGCCGGCAGGCGCACGGTAATCAGGTTGATGCGGTAAAACAAATCCTCGCGGAAGCGGCCTTGCTGCACCATGTCGGCCAGGTTGCGGTTGGTGGCGCAAATTACCCGGATATCGAGGCGGCGCGGCTTGCTGTCCCCGAGCACCTCGTAGGTGCGGTCTTGCAGCACCCGCAGCAGCTTTACCTGGCTGCTTAAGTCCAGCTCCCCGATTTCATCCAGAAAGATGGTGCCGCCGTTGGCCAGCTCGAAGCGGCCCACCCGGTCGGTTTTGGCGTCGGTAAAGGCCCCGCGGCGGTGCCCGAACATTTCACTCTCGAACAGGCTGGCTGAAATACCACCCAGGTTCACCTTCACGAAGGGCTGGCGGCGGCGCTGGCTGTTCTGGTGCACGGCCTCGGCAATCAGCTCCTTACCCGTCCCCGATGCGCCCTCGATGAGCACCGAGGCATCCGTGGCGGCTACCTGGCCTACGTTGCGCAGCACCTGCAGCAGACGCGCATCCTGGCCCACAATATCCCGGAAATTATACTGCTTATCGAGCTGGCGGCGCGAGAAGGCAGCGGGGTCGGCTTCCTCGTCGGGCTCGTGCAGGGCCAGAATAGTGCGGATGGTCTGGAGCAGGGAGTCGTTGTGCCAGGGCTTGGTAATGAACTCAGCGGCGCCACCCTTCATGCCCTCCACCGCCAGAGCAATGGAGCCCCAGCCGGTAATCAGAATGACGGGCATGGCCGGGGCTAGCTGCTTGAGTTGCCCGAGCACGCGCAGCCCATCATGGCCACTGGTGTCCAGGGAAAAGTTCATATCCAGCAGCACCAGGCGGGGCGGCGCCTCTTGCACCAGGCGCAGGGCTTCGGCGGGCGTGGCCACACTCTTGGCGGGGTAGCCGGCCTGCTTTAGCAGCAGCCCCAGCGAGGTACGCACCGCTATATCGTCGTCAATAATCAGTATCATAGCTCAGGGAGGCGAAGGACGGAAATTGGGGCAGAAAAGAAAACTTTCCGCTGAATGTCGTGGCTTCGCTGGTGCCCCCGCCCCCATCTGTTCCTACCGGGGAGGGGTTGGGGCGGAAGTACGAGGTAGCAAGCCTAAGTTTCCCCCTACTCTTCGCGCAGGGCAACGGCCGGATGAATACCGGCGGCCTGCCGGCTGGGCTGGAACGCGCAGATGGCCGTGAGCAGAAAAATCAGAGCGGTAGCCAGTATCATGGCCATAAAGTACACCGGCGCGGGCAGGCCAAACACGCCCAGCAAAGGAAACTGCACTGCCAAGGCCCAACCGCCGATAACGCCCAGGGTAGTCACCACCAGCATTTCGCCCAGAAACTGCCCGCTGATGGCGTTGCCGGTGGCGCCTAGGGCGCGCCGCAGCCCGATTTCCGATTTGCGCTGGCTGATGTTGAACCACAGCACCCCGAACAGGCCCAGCGCCACGTTCAGAATCAGGAATACGCCTACCATACCCAGGGCAATGAGGGGCGTCATCACGAACTTCATTTTATCCTTGCGGTTCTCGGCCAGGGTGTTCACGTTAGCATCCCAGCCTTTGGTTACGGCCTTGATTTTGCGGACCAGCTGCTGCTCCAGCACGGCGGCGCTGCCGGGCTGCACGCGCACCAGCAGAATAGGTTGCTCCGTGTTGCCTAACCGGGCCGTATTCTGCAGCGCCCGCCGGGAGAATAAGGCTGGTTCGTTGGCGGCGAAGTCGCTGCCGGAGCGGTAGGCCTCCACTACCCCTACTACCTGCCATTCCTCGTCGTGCTTCTCATTGGTCATTACTTTACCTACCGCCGACTCCTGCCCGAACATCTCTTCCGCAAACCGCTTATTTACTACCACGTGGTGGCGCGACGAGGCATCGTCGCGACGGTCGAACCAGCGGCCGGCTACCACGTTCAGGCTCAGCACCTTTGCCATGTCATCGTCGGCATCGTAGAACTCCGTCAGGGGCGCCTGCTTGTCTTTGTAGAGATACTCATCGGTATTCATGTTGCTGAACGAAAACGGCGTATTGTCGCTGGTCCAGGTAACGGCGGCCACGCCGGGCGTGGCTTTCAGCTCCTGCACCAGCCGCTGCAGGGTTTCCTTGCGGTCAATGGTGTCCTGGCCTGGGTTTACATCAAACTGCCACACATTATCGGAGGCAAAACCCATGGGCTGGCGGTAGTTGTAGTAGTTGTTCACGAGCAGCACGCTTACCACAAACAGCACGAAAAACGACAGCAGAATTTCGGCCATCAGCAGGAAATTGGACCGCTTCCGGTTCCAGATCAGAGTAAACAGGTGACGTATCATAGGGATTCTGCTTTTTACACCGTGGGCTTGACTTACTTACTACCCCCTTTCAGGGCCTGAACCGGCTGCAGCCGCGACATCTTGAAGGCCGGATACACGCCCGAGAGCACCCCAAAAATCAAGGTCACGAGCAGGGCAACGCCGAAAATCCGCCAGTTCAGCTCGAAGTGGGCGTAGGCCAGTACCTGCGAGCCGCCGATGAGCTGCAGGGCTACGTAGGCCAGCAGCAGCCCCAGCAAGCCCCCAATGGCCGTGAGGAAAATATTCTCGACCAGAAACTGCCCGATGAGCGTGCGGCTGGTAGCCCCAAACGCCTTCCGAACCCCAATTTCGGAGGAGCGCTCCATGATGCGGCTCACGTTGATATTCACCAGGTTAAGCGCCGGCAGCATCATGAACAGCAAGGCAATGCCCGAGAGAATGGAGAACAGCAGTGTTAAGCCATCGGAGCCGTAATTGGTGAAGGGGTTCATCAGCTGCCGCGACAAGGAAGCCAGCAGCGGCTCGGCGTGCATTTCCATGTACTTCATGTTTTTGGGGTCGGGCAGGGGCACGCGTTTCACCATCTGGTCGAATTCGGCCTGCACGGCCGGTATATCCGCCTCCGACTTCACCTGGATAATGGCCGCATAGTCGCCGTTGAGCTGCACGCGCTGCAGGTCGTTGGGGCTGGTGGTCAGGGGTACCCACACATCGGCGTAGGAGCTGAAGCGCATGGCTGGCACATCCTCCACCACACCCTGCACGCGGTAGTTGGTTTGGTTAACCTCAATGTTGCGGCCTACTACCCCCGTATCGGTGCCGAAGTATTTGCGGGCCGTGGTGCGGTTGATAACCGCCACCCGCGCCGCCGCTCTCACTTCGTTTCCTCCGAAGGCTTTGCCCTCATGGAAGTTGAAATCCAGCACCTGCCAGAACACCTCGTCGGTGTACTTCAGGTCCAGATCGAGGCGGGTATTGCCAACGTAGCTGGGCGTGGCGTGGAAGTTGGAGTACACGGCCACCTTCTCGGGCGTTTTGAGCGGGCGCACATACCTGTCGAGCAGGTAGTAGCTGGGCGGCGAGTTCTGGTTGCCCCCACTCGTCCAGCGGACGTGCATAAAGTTGACGAACAGCATCTTGTTGAGGCGGGTTTCGGGAGCATGCGCGCCCACCAGGTGGTCGAACATGGCCGCCACCACCAGCAGCACCATCAGGGTGAAGGAGATGCCGAACAGGCTGATGAAGGTGAAGAACTTGCGGCGCAGCAAGACTTTCCAGGCAATTTTGAGGTAGCTAAGCAACATGAGCGTGGGCGTAGGAAGTAGAAAGGGAAGATTGAAGCGCGGCCACCTGCCGCTGCAGCACCGCGCGGGCCTTGCTGAGCTGCGACTTGCTGGTGCCTTCGGAAATACCGAGCAGCGCGGCCGCTTCGGGGTGGGTGTAGCCCTCCAGGGCGCAGAGGTTGAACACGGCCCGGTAGCCGGCGGGCAGCTCCTGCACCAGCCGGAGCAGGTCGGCCGCCTGCAGCTCTGCCTCGGCGTTGGGCAGATCGGTGGCCAGGTGGCCGGTGTAGCAGTCCTCCAGGTGGAGCGTCAGCGACTCGCGGCGGCGCAGGCAGCTCAGGGCCTCGTGCACCATAATGCGGCGCACCCACCCTTCCAGACTGCCCTTGCCCTCAAACTGGCCCAGGTAGCGGAACACCTTCACGAAGCCGCGCGCCAGCACATCCTCAGCATCGAACTGGTGGTGCACGTAGCACAGGCACAGGGCCAGCATCTTCGGGGCGAAGCGCTGATACAGCTGCTCCTGGGCGGCGGCGCTACCCCGGCGGCAAGCCGCAACCAGGTCAGCATCAGTATTTTGTTCGCGGCGCATAGGGGTTGGCTTTTGCTGGAGGGGTAGGGAGCGGGGCTTGTCCCCGCCCGTCGTCGAACGAAAGAGTAGGCAGCTGGCGCGGATAATGGGCAGGCGGCGCAAATGTTGGGCGGGGGCGAGCCCCGCTCCCTACTGCACCTGGCTGCCGTCGAAGAAGCGGATGAGGCGCTCGGTGCGGCGGGCCTGCTGCTCATCGTGGGTCACCATCACAATGGTGGTGCCGTCCTCGCGGTTCAGGCCCAGCAGCAGGTCCATGATTTCCTCGCCCATCACGGAATCGAGGTTGCCGGTAGGTTCGTCGGCCAGAATGATTTCGGGCCGGCCTGCCAGGGCGCGGGCAATGGCTACGCGCTGGCGCTGCCCCCCGGAAAGCTGACTGGGGAAGTGGTTGGTGCGGGCGCTCAGGCCTACCTTATCGAGGGCGGCGTAGGCCCGCTCCCGCCGCTCCTTGCCGCCTACCCCCGGCCGGTAGAGCAAGGGCAGCTCCACGTTGTCGAGCACGGTGAGGTCGTTGATGAGGTGGTAGCTCTGGAACACGAACCCGATTTTGTGGTTGCGCAGCGCGGCCAGCTCCTTATCGGAGTACGACTGCACCGGGCGGCCATCCAGCTCAATCACGCCGCTGGTGGGCTCATCGAGCAGGCCCATAATGCTGAGCAGCGTCGATTTTCCGCAGCCCGAAGGCCCCATGATGGACACGAACTCGCCCTTGTTAATGGTCAGGTTTACCCGGTTCAGGGCTACGGTTTCAATGGTTTTGGTCTGGTACACTTTCTCGATGTCGCGCAGTTGAATAACGGGCTGGCTAGCAGTTGCAAGGGGGGCGCCGTTGGTCTGGAGCCGCACGGCCGATTGGGCAAGGATGTTTTCCATGGGAAGGCGGAAGAAAAGATGAGGAAGGTGCTGGAAGAGTGTCCGGTTTTGAGCCATGCCCTACCCGGTGTACAGTAGAGTAGCCAAGCAGCGTACCAATTTCATAAACTATTATAAATCAACAATTTACATTCAATTATCACACTATCTTTAGAATAAAATATGTCCATTTCCGGACAGGGTGTTCGGTCTTACAAAGCGCAGGTGTTCATCTGCTTTCTTATCTGTCATCCTGAGCAGCGCGCAGGACGACAAGTGTGCAGTCAAAGAGCCGGTAACGCCCACCGCCCTACCCCTCTTCAGACAGCTAAGAGAGGTAGGGCGGTGATTCGGGCCTAGGTCTTGGCTACTTCGCAGCCAGGGGCAGCTGGCGCTCAAAGTCGTAGAGCGTGAGAGCACGCAAGCGGTAATGAGCCACCCAGGCGGCGCGCAGGGCCAGAATGTAGGCGCGGCGGGCCTGGTCTTTCTCCGCAGAAGCAATAGTGAGGTCGGTGAGGCTGATGCGCCCGACCTTGTAGGTGGCCTGGGCAATAGTGTAGCGCTGCTGAGCCAGAGAGTCGGCGCGAGCGGCAAGGTCTAGCTGCTGGCTGAGGGTAGCAAGCTGGGTGGCCTGCACCTGCACATTCAGCTCGAAGGAAATTTCTTCCTGAGCTACATCGGTTTGCACCTGGCGCCGGGTCAGCTCGGCGGTTTTCACGATGGATTTCTGCTTACCCCAATCCACCAGCGGCAGGGCAAACGTGAGCTGCACCTGCTGCTGGTTTTGCAGGGCCAAGTAGGTATCCCAGAGGTTGCCGGCCTGGTTTACGTAGCCCAGATTGGCCGACAGCGTGGCCTGAAAGCCCGTGGTGCCCCGGGCCAGAGCTACCTCCCGCTCGGCCTGCAACAGCCGCCGCCGGAAGGCCAGTGCCGCGCTCCGGTTCTGGCGGGCCTGGGTTAGGGCCTGCTCGGCGGGCACCACCAGGCGTGGGGCGGCGGGCGGCACGGCCAGGCGTAGGCTGGCAGCTTGCAGCCCCGTATGGCTTTGCAGACTTACGGCCGCGTTCTGGGCATCTAGCTGGCCCTGGGCCATGGCCTGGCGGGCATTCAGCAGGTTCAGCTCCAGCCGAAGCAGGTCGCTTTGGGAGAGGCGGCCGAGCTGGTAGCGCTCCTTGCCAATGCGCAGCAGCTCCTCGTTGGCCTGCACGTTTTGGCTGGCTACCTCAGCATTTACCTGCTGCTCCAGCACATCAAAATATAGCTCTGCAATGCGCTGGGCAATGCTTTCGCGCTCCTCCACGTACTGGCGCTGGCTTTCCTCGTAGCGCAGGGGCTCAATGCGCCGGTCCCACTTCAGGCCGTTGAACTTGCCCAGGGGCTGGGTCAGGCCGATGGCCACGGGCTGGTTGTTGTAGCGCTTCAGGCGGCCGTTGAAATCGTCGAAGCGCTGCACCTCGGACGCCACAAACACCTGCCCGCCCGTCAGGCCAATGTTCTGGGTTACTGATAAAGCCAGGTTGGAGTTGTTGATGCGCACGGCCCGGAAGTCGGTGGTGCCATCGGGCTGCACTACGGGCGTTACGGCGCGTGTGAAGCCCGGCAGGGTGCCCTGCAAACCCAGCTGGGGCCGGTAGTTGGCTTGGTAGGTGCGCCACACCCAGTAGCTTTTGTCGCGGGTGGTTTGGGTTTGCCTGGCGGCGGCCGATTGGTTCAGGGCCAGGTCAATAACGTTGGGCAAGGTCAGGGCGGAAGCCGGGGCCTGCGCGGCCGCCGGTTGGTGCAGGAGCCCTACTACGGGCAGCAGCCACAGGAAAGGCTTCATGGCTTAGAGATATTCGTATAACAAGGGCGCAAAAAGCAAGGGCACAGGCTTAGTGTGCGGGTTTCGCGAGCCGGACGCTGGCTACCGCGGGCAGCTCCTGCTGCAGGTACTGCTCCAGCTGGGTCAGGCGGCTTTGGCTAACGTTTTCGTTCACCAGCAGCACAATGCCCACCTTCTGCTCGGGGTACACCACAAAGCGCGTGTTAAAGCCAATAGACTGCCCATCGTGGTAAATCCGGCGGTTGCCGTTGGTATCGGTGTCCAGCATCCAGGCCAGGCCCATGCCAAACTCCCCCTCGGCGCCTTGGGTGCGCTGGTGAGCCAGGCGCACGGCCGGCTCGCGCTCCGCCAGATTGGCCGCAGCGTACTTCAGCAGGTCGGCGGCCGTAGAGCTCATGTTGGGTCCGCCCCAGTAGCCAGTGTAGTTGGGGTGTTGCTGGGGCTGCTGGTGCTTATCGTAGCCGGTGGCGTAACGCTGGTGCTCGGTGGCCGACAGAACGCGTTTCGTGTCCGTCATGCCAAACCGAGTCCGGACGTACTTGGTCACGAGCTGCTCATAGGGTTGCTGGTACACGCGCTCCAGCAGCAACTGCAGCACCAGCATGGCTACCCCGTTGTAGCGGTAGGTAGTGCCGGGCTTTGTAGCGAGTTGAAACTGATGCATATCACGCAGCAGGCTGTCGGCGGAATACTGGTTGTAGTAGGCCGTTCTTTCTACTAGGCTCAGCTTGCTTTGCCACTCCTTTCGGGCTGGGCTGTACACCTGGGCCGTGGTGGGCATGCCGGAGGTGTGGTTGGCCAGGTGCAGCACCCGGATAGGCTCACCTTCGAAGGCCAGGTTGGGGTAGGAACCCGGCAGGTACTTCCGGATATCATCCTCGAGCTTCAGCTTTTTATCCAGCACGGCCTGCGCCAGCAGCGTCCCCACAAAGGTTTTCGCCACGGAACCCAGGTCGTAGTAGGTAGCGGCGGTAGGCCGGCGGCCCGAGCCTTTCTCTACCTCGCCGTAGTTGTAAACCGACATCTTGCCTCCCTGATAGATACCAATGGAAAGGCCGGCCGCATCGGGGTGCTGCATGTAGAGCGTGGCGGCGCGGTGCACCACTTGGTCCAAGGGGCTTTGCTGGCGGTTATCCGTCAGGGCCGGGGTAGCACGGGCAGTGGGCTGGGCAATAAAATCTGAAATAATATAGTCATCCAGCACGCCGGGGGTCGAGGACACCAGCATTACGCGCAGGTTTTGCTTTTCGCCCTTCCACTCAAACTCATGGTGCTTGCCTTGGTCACTCAGGGCCGCGGTGGACGTAACTCGGCCGGTTTTGGCTTTTAGATCCGTCAGGAACTTGGTCATGCTGCCAGCAGCCTCTAGTTGGCGTAGGGCCGCGCTGCTGTAGGCTTCGCTGGCCTTAAAATCGCCCCGGTTAAACTGGGCAATCAGCGAGTCGTTGAACTGTTGGTAAGAAGTAAAAGCGGGCGCCTGCGCCTGAGCAGACCAGCCGCATAGAGCAGAAACAGAGAAAGCCAGGGCGGTTGTCAGGGAGCGAAGGGGTAGCATGGGATAGAAAGGAGTATGAGTTTGGATGGATCGGCTGGGCGGAAGAATTAGTCGTGAATGGCCAGCTCGGGAGTCTCGGCGTGGTCCTTCATATCGGACACAATGATTTCCTCCCCGGCCCCGAGGCCCCCGGTTATCTGCACGTAGTCGAAGTTGCTTTCCCCGAACTGCACGGTGCGGCGCACAGCCTTGCCGTCCTGCACCACAAACACGGGCTGCTCTTTGCCGCCCTGATAAAAGGGGCCATTCTTGACGCGCACCACGTTGTGCAGGGACTTGGTCACCACAAATACATCGGCCCGCAGGTTGGCGCGCAGGGCAGGGTGGTGGTCCTGGGTTAGGGTAGCGTAGAACGTGACTACCCCCTTCTCCACGGCCGGGCTGATGGTGCTGATGACGCCGCGCAAATCGGTGCCGTTCACCCGAATGACTACCGGGTCCTGGAGGTGGAGGGCGTCGGCGTAGGTATCGGAAATGGTGGCCCGCACCCGGAAGCGGCTCAGGTCGGCCACGCGGGCCAGGGGGTCGCCGGCCTGCACGGTGGTGCCCAGGTCCTCGTTTACCCAGGTGAGCACGCCGGGCTGCTGGCTGCTGATGTTGGCCTGCTGCAGCTTGCCGGCCAGCTCGGCAATGCTACGGTCCTGAATCTGCATCGTGAAGCCCAGCTCGCGCACATCGGCGGCGTTGGCGGCGCGCTGGTTCCGGATTTGTTCCCCAAGGCGCTGCAGCTCCAACTGGGCCACCCGCAGGTTTAGCTCGGCCTGGCGCACGCTCTCGGCGGTGCCGCCCCCAATCTTGAGCAGGTATTGCTCGTCGCGCAGGGCCGACTGCAGGCTGCGCACTTTCACTTGCTGCACCTGCTCCTGGGAGCGAAGGTCGTTGAGGGCTTTTTCGAGGCTGAGCTGGAGTTGGCCGTTTTTGTTGCGGTTCTGCTGCTGCTCGTCCTGGAGCTTGGCCAGCGCCGTGTTGGTCAGCTCCTTGTCCAGCTCCAGAATGGTTTGGCCCGGCTCCACCTTGCTGCCCACCGGCACCGCCACCCGCCGGATGGTGCTTTGAATAGGGCTGGTAATGACCGCCTCATGAGCCGGGATAATGATGCCGGCGGCCGTGAGCGAGGCTTCCACGTCGCCGGTTTCAGTGCGGGCCGTCAGGATGCTGCTGCGGTTCAGGCTGGGCTTGAGTACGCTGCGAAAAGCCAGCAGGCTGGTTGCCAGCGCCACCAGAATACCTATCCCCACCAACCAGCGGCGGCGCTGGTGGCGAGACTGAGTAGTAGAAGATATAGCTCTGTCCATTTTCGTACAGGAAGGAAAGGAGTTCCTGTACTGTCAGCCAAGGGCCGTGCCATTTACATATATTTCTTATTATCAACTATTTACATCACAAACAATTATCTATCCCTTCAAGAAATATGTCCATAAATGGACACGCTGTTCGGAAACGCTTTGAGAGCAGGAAACCGGCGAACAAACAATGCCGTAGCGGGAAGCCCTTATCAAGTCGCTTGGAGGTATCCCGTGTGCTGTAGCTGAACTTCATCTCGGCCTTCTCTTATTGGAGAGGGGTAGCAAATCAGGTGGCAAGGTCAGCAGGTTAAATGTTCCGGCAAGCCCGCCCGGCTGGTATAGACTCCTACCCCCTCTGCGCCACCGGAAGGGGTAGCAAAAGAGCAGGAACAGAACGTATTGATAGGAGAAAATTGCGCGCGGCGGTCTTAGGAAATGGCCGTTTCAGCACCCCATCTGCTTAGCCCCCTAAGCACCTCGAAAAGCTACCCAAGTTTGTCTTCTATCCGGTTTCGAAAATCAAGGACTCATTATCTTCGCCTACATTGGTTTCCTGAGGGAAATAGCAATGATTTTCGGTTACACCCGCGCCCTTTCCTTCTACCTGCACCTGCAAACCGCCGCCGGGCAGGCCTACGGATGCGCAGAGGTAACCCAGGCAAAGTATCGTCCGTGAAGGAACGCCCCGCCCTCTTCTTCCTGGTCAGGTTGGTAACGGGATTCCAGGATAAAGACCTCGCCAAGGAAGTTCTTTCCGGAGCGCAGGCGGCGAAGACCTTTTGCTTGCAACTGAATAAAATGGTAGCCGAAATAGGCCCGCCGCTCGGATTAGGCCCACTGGCGGCCTTGCTACGCTTACCTGAACTGTCGGTAGAGAATTATTTTCAATAATAGAGCCACCGCCAGAGCATCTTTGTGCAACAACATCCCGGCTGACCGGTCTCATGCCTAGATGAGCAACCTGCCTACCTCCCCCGCAACCGACCAGCAGCTTGTGGCGCAAGTGCTGGGAGGAAACACTGCGGCTTTTGGGCGACTTGTGCAGCGCACGGAAGGGCTCGTCACGCAGATGGTATTCAAAATGATTCGACATTCCGCTGACCGCCCGGATGTCGCGCAGGAGATTTACCTGAAGGTTTTTAAAAATTTAGCAGGGTTCAAATTTCAGGCGAAGCTCTCAACGTGGGTGGGACAAATTGCCTACAATACCTGCCTGCACTACCTAGAGAAGAAAAAGCTGGTGCTGGTGGACTTGTCGGAACAACGACCGGACGATTTATCGGAAGAAGGCCGCAGCCCTCCCGTCAGCCTGGTAGCCGGGTCGGGCTACGACCCAGAAACGGCCTTGTTTGACCAGGACCTGGCCGCTATTCTGAGCACCGCCATCGAGCAACTGCCGCCCCTCTACCGCACCTTAATTGCCTTGTACCATCAGCAGGAACTGAGCTACGAGGAAATTGCCCAGATAACCTCCCTGCCGGACGGAACCGTGAAAAACTACCTTTTCCGGGCGCGCAAACGGTTAAAGGAATACCTACTGGCCAGCTATCAACGCGACGACTTATGACGAGCCCCCATCTTTCCGAGCGCGCCCAGCAAGAGGCCGCCGAATCGACTTCCCTACTACCCCTTGCCCAAGCAACCCACCTGCGCGGCTGCCCCCTGTGCCAGAGCCGGGTAGCTACCTACCGGCACCTACTGACGGCCGTGGCGCACCAGGCACACCCCACCTTTGCATTCGACTTGTCGGCGAGCGTTCTGGCGCAGCTGCCCCGGGCCAAACCCGGTTTTCCTTGGGTGCTGGCGGGCGTGGCCACACTTGTACTGGGGGTAGTTATCTCATTTCTAGCCTTGTTTGGTAGCCTGCTGACACCAATTTTCTACAGCTTATCGACTGGCCTGGGAGCTGGGCTGCTAACCGTGGCGGGCCTGTTCGTGGCCGGGCAGTGCCTGGAGCTGCTGGCCCAGCATCGTCGGCAGATGCGCCAGCTCGCTTTTTCTTAAAAACTTTTGCAACATGATGGGCGGTGGCCGGTCTCATCCGGCACCGTCCCTCCCCCGGCTCAACTTATGAAACGTTTTTGGCTGCTCCTGCTTTTTTGCCTCGCTACTTGGGAGGCTTCAGCCCAAGGTCCTGATGCGTTGGCTCCCGTCCTGGATGGTAGTGCATTGGAATTGGCCCGCCGGGTGTTTATGCCTCTGGCAGGACTTTTCCTGCTCTGCAATTTCGTGTTGGCCGCCGTCAGAATGGTGTTGAACTACCTGCTGAAAAAGCAGATTGTGACAGCCGCTACTTCGGAAAGCATTGTCGAGCGCCTGCTGCCCCGCCCGCAGGATGAGCAAAACAAGGTGGTGAAGTGGGTCGTGTTGCTGCTGAGTACGGGCACGGGGCTCGCGCTTTGCAACCGGTACTTGCCTTGGGGCCTGCACTCGGTCATCATTCTGCTCTTCAGCACCGCCGTTGGCTTCCTGGCCTACTACCTCTTCCTGCGCCGCCAAACAAAGTAAGCCCTCTTCCATCCAGCACAATTCCCTTTCTTCCTGCTACCCCAAAGGTAGTTAGCCGACCCCCTTATGCTCTTTGTATGTCCTCCCTGACCGTCCTTTTTCGCGTCCTTTCCGTGGCAGCCCTGTGCGCTGGCGCCACCTTCGCCCGGGCCCAAACAACCGGGGCCATTAGTCTTACCCAAGTAGCCCCCGCCGCCCTGCGCCTGCGCATCGAAAATCCTGGCGCCCAGGCCGGAAGCGTACAGGTCGTGCGCCTGCGTAGCGGGCAAACTCTCTTTACTGAAACCTACACCATTCCGGCATACGGCCATCGGTTTGACTTCAGCCAAGTGCCCAGTGGCCGCTACCTCGTGTGGGTGCAGGCGAGTGGCACTGTGCACCGCGGCCTGGTGCGGGTACATACCTGGAACTATGGCTCATCCATCCGGAGGATTAAGCTGATTTCCTCCACGATGCCAGCCTTCGGCAGTAAGGCTACAGCATCCGCTACGGCCCTTGGCTCAACCAATTTACTTCAGGTTCCACAGCAGGGTTCACCGAACCAGTAATCATTCCGCACGCAACCAGCTTCCCTAACTGTTTCCGTAAAGCGTCATGAAAAAGCCCGCTTCTTGCATACTAACTAGCATGTATTACAAGGTAACATGCATTGCAAACAATTTTACTAATCAAGTTCTTGCGTCATTATGGCCCCGAGTTGCTGGCTGCCTCCGGGGGCTAAGATGCCTCGGCTGGTTTGGGCTGGTGGCGGCGGGACTGTTGCCCGGTAGGTTGTTGGCCCAGGGGCTGGGGGAAGTGTCGGGTACCCTGCTGGACCAGCGCACGCGCCAGCCCCTGCCCTTCGCCAACGTGGTATTGTTGCGCCTGTCTGACTCGACCCTGGTCGCCCACACCCAAACCGCGGAGAATGGCAGCTTCGCCCTGAACAACCTCGCGCTGGGCCGATACGTCGTGCGGGCCGAGGCGTTGGGCTACCAGGTCGTCCGCCGCTCGGCCACGCTGGAGGCTGCCGCTCCGGTTGTTCGCGTGGGCGAGTGGCTGGCACTCCCAACCGTCGTGCAGCTCGGCAGCGTGGTTGTGCAGGGCGAAAAAGCGGCCGTAGTCAACGAACTGGGTAAAATCACTCTCCACGTGGACAAGGACCTTACCAGCGCGGGCGGTACGGCGGCGGATGTACTCCAGAAAGTACCTTCGGTGGCTGTGGATGACAACGGGCAAATCAGCCTGCGGGGCAATGCAAGCGTCACGCTCTACCTGGACGGCCGACCCGCCCCCCCTAACCTGCGCCTAGACCAGCTACCTGCCAGCCGCCTCGAAACCATTGAGGTTATCACCAATCCCGGCGCTCAGTACGCGGCCCAGGGCACCGGAGGTATCATCAACTTGGTGCAGAAAAAGCAGGATAAACCCGGCTGGAACGGCGACGCCCTGGTTACCATAGGCACTCGGGATAAATACACTGCGTCGCTCAGCGGCAACCGGCAGGTCGGCAAACTCAATGTTTCTGGCAGTGCCGACGGGTTGAGCAACCGATTCTACGGCAGTTCGTCCCTGCGGCAAGTTGCTACGGTGAATGGCCGCACCATTCGTACCGACCAGACGGGAGCCAGCACCCGCCTTCAAACCAGTCACAGCCTGCGCCTGGGCGTTGAGTACACCTTCAGCGATGAGCAGCGCGTTGGCCTGACAGCCCAGTACTATGCCCAAGACTTTCGCACCACGCAGGACTTTGCTACCCGGCTTGCCCAGGACTCCTACCCCTCGTATCTGCTGCGCAACCAAAACGCGGAGGCCGATAACCTGTACGGCAGTCGTTTCTCGGGTACGTACCGGCGCACTTGGGCGGCGGCCCCGGGCCGGGCGTTAACCGCCAGTGCCTCGTATTACCTGGATGGCGGCACCGTCATGCCCCAGCAGCGCGTTCTGGAGGGGCCGGCGGGCTACCCGCTTGGCGCCCGTCAGCAATTGCTCGACGTTACTATTCAGATGCCTTCGGTGCAGGTAGACTACGTGCATCCCCTGGACAAGCAGCGGCGCTGGGAGGCGGGCGTCAAGACCGACGCCCTGGTAACGGCTGGTACGAGCGACTATGCGGTGCAATCGACCCCGGGGGGTGAATTTTTCCGGCAGGACGCGGGCTCGTACCGCTATACCTACCGGCAACTTATTCCGCAGGCCTACGGGGCCTACCAACATAAATCGGAAATGTGGGAATATCAGGCCGGATTGCGGGCCGAGTTCACGGGGCTCTCCGCCCAGGTGCTGCCCACGGGCTCGGCACGCCAACGGATACTCAACGTCTTTCCCTCAGCCACCGTAGCCCGTACGCTACCCCACGACCAGCGCCTGCAGCTTAGCTACTCGCGCCGCGTGAACCGCCCCAATTTTTTGCAGATCATTCCGCTGCCTATCTACTCTGATGCCCGCAACTACGTAGTGGGCAACACTAACTTACGACCCGAGTACGTGCACGTTGGGGAGTTGGGACATCAGTTGACCTGGCGCGCCATGACGCTCAGCACAACTTTGTTTGGACGCTTGGCCAGCCAGTCCATCCAGAGCCTGCGCACCATCGATACGGTGGCGACCCGCCGCAGCGGCCAGCCTGGTTTTATTACCCGCACCAGCTACGCCAATTTCGGCCGCACGGCCAGCTACGGGGTGGAGCTCTCGTTGACTCAGCCCGTGACCAAGTGGTGGAAACTGACGGCCAACGGCTCCTGCTACCGCAATCAAGTAGCCAGCTTTACCGGCAGCGGCACCCGCGCCGGCTTCACTGGCTCGGCCTACCTGCTCAACCAGTTTAGCCCGACCAAGACCCTGGCTTTGCAGCTTAGCGGTCACTACCGAGCCCCACTGGTGGTGCCCCAGGGCCGAATTCTGGCCGTGTACGGGGTGGACGTAGCCCTGCGCCAGCGCCTGTTTCACGACCGGGCGGCGCTGACCCTGCGCGTGAGCGACGTATTCAATACACGCCGCCAGTACACGCAGCTCGCGGCCGACGGACTTGTCACCGACATTCGAACCAAATACGAAACGCACGTGGGCTACTTAGGATTCTCCTGGTTTTTGGGGACCAGAAAGGCCGCCAGCACCATCGAGGACCAGCCGCAGGGCGATAAGGGTGGTATCGGTGGCTAGCCCTTTCAGTTCCCATTTAGCGGATCTTTCCGACCACGGTTTGGGCGCTGCAGTAAGGAAGATGGTTACAGTTTTCTCAGCAAATTAAGCCGGCCCGTCGTCAGCACCCGGCTCATTAGCAACCATTGGGAGGATATGCTGCGGCGGAGTGGCTCCCTCAAACTGGGCCGGGTGAATAAAGCGCTCTACTGCTAGCCTACGTCCACGACGAGGACTATCGGCGGCGCATTCTGGACCAGCTTAACTGCGGCGCGGGCCCCTATGCGCGGGCCCGCGCCGTTTTTCTATAGTACCAAAAGAGAACTGCGCCAGCATCACCGCGAGAGCAGAAAGGATCAACCAAGAGCGTTGGGTAGCACTTGGTGAATTGGCTTGCGATGTTGCTTGCCCCTACCCCTGTGCTGCCCCTGAAAGTGCCTGTAGCTATCGGTTCCCTACCCCCTGCTACCTGCCAAAGCGGCCAGCTTTAAAGCCCTTTGCAGCTATATATCAGATTGATAAGATATTTTCTGCTTCTCAGGCAACGGGTGTTTCCTACTCTGCATCTATTCCCCTGACAGCTAGTTAGTACTGCAGGTCGCCCCCTCCTACCCCTGGTTAGCAGGCGGAGCCCCGACAGCCTAATTCCTGCAGAACACAACGTTTTCATCGAATTGAAAAATAAATTCTGCTAGTACCTTGCGTTGCATAGTACCTTCGCTTACCTTTGGACCATTGATTAGCTGAACTCTTTGCCGCGGCGCTCCTCCTGACCCGAGCCGCCCGCGGCAGATGCCAGACACCACCGCAGGCCAGTCGGGCCGGGTGCTGGGCAGCCTGCCGGAAACGCTGTTTCCCGCCGCTGCGCTCGTGTTCTGGCCGCTTGGCAGCCCGCATTTAGTGCGGCGCGTGTCCCTGCTTTTCGTGTCTGAATTTCTGGCAACCATGCCAGCCCAGCGGAACCGCGGCCGCCGGGCACGGCCTCTCCTTGCCTGATTCGTCCTCCAACCACTCCCTTTTATGACTTCCTCCCTGTCTTCCGGCCGGGCCCTGCGGGGCCTGGGGTTCCTTGCTATGCTCTTTCCGCTGGCCGCCGCGGCCCAGCAGCAACCCGCCGGTTCCGTCAGCGGCACCCTGCTCGACCAGGCCAATGGTCAGCCCCTGCCTTTCACCAACGTAGTCCTGCTCCGCGCCCAGGATTCCAGCTTTGTGGCCGGCGCCGAAACCCTGGAAAACGGCCGTTTTGAGCTGGAAAAGCTGGGGTTGGGCAACTACCTGCTGAAGGCTTCGGCCGTGGGCTATAAGGGTTTCCGGCGTTCCGTGAGCCTGACCAGCGCTACCCCTTCGCTGCAACTGGGCACTATGAAGCTAACGCCCACTGCCACCCAGCTGGCCGGCGTAACGGTGCAGGGCGAGCGGGCCGCCGTGCAGGAAAGCCTGGATAAGAAAGTCATTAACGTAGAAAAAGACCTGAGCAGCGTGGGCGGCACGGCCGTGAATGTGCTCCAGAACGTGCCCTCCGTAACGGTAGCCGCCGATGGCACCGTGAGCATGCGGGGTTCCTCCAACATCACCATTTTGATTGACGGCAAGCCCAGCAACTCCGCTAACAGTGGGGCCGGCGGCAACCGCCTGGAGCAGATTCCGGCCAGCGCCATTGAGCGGGTAGAAGTAGTAACCAACCCCTCGGCCCGCTACGACGCGGCCGGGGCCGGCGGGGTGCTCAACATCATCCTGAAAAAGCAGAAAAAAGACGGCTGGAACGGCCAGGCGGTGCTGAACGTGGGCACCCGCGACAAATACAACACCAGCCTGAGCCTGAACCGCCGCACGGGCAAGCTCAACGCGTTTGGCTCGTTTGACCTGCGCGACGACCACTACCGCAGCCGCATGTGGAGCGACCAGTTCACGACCCGGGAGGGCCGGGAGCTGCGCACTTATCAGCAGGGCAACAACCTGCGCCACCAGCAAAACTACAGCGGCCGCCTGGGCTTCGACTACACCCTACCCGCAGGCCAGACGCTGACCTTCACGGTGGAGCCCAACTTCAACCGGGGCAATAACACCGGCACCCAGCTGGCCACCCTCTCGGGGGCCACCGATGCCCGCATTGGCAGCACCTTCGGGGTCACGGAAAAGGTAGATAACATTGATAACTCGGTGGACTACCGCCGCACCTGGGAGGCCCACAAGGGTCGGGAGCTGACGGCCAGCGCCGGCTACACCTACCTGAACGCCGATGTGATAGTGGCCCAGCGCAACACCGAAGGCACCGAGGATTTGCGCGAGTGGAAGCAGGACCTGCACGTGAATCTGCACGCCCTGAACGGCCAGGTGGATTACGTGCACCCCCTGGGTGAAAAGGCCCGCCTGGATGCCGGCCTCAAAACCCAGTACCAAACCAACGAGGGCACCGACGACTTCCTGCGCCAGCAAACCGATGGCCCCGGCTTCGACCGCCTCGCGGACCGCTCGTACCAGTACACGTTCCAGGAGTACCAGCAGGCCGGCTACCTCACCTATCAGCAGGAAATAGGCAAGTGGCGCATGCAGGGCGGCCTGCGGGCCGAGTACACCAACACCAGCGGCGAGGTACTCAACGGCAACGGCCCCTTCCGGCTCAGCTACCTCAACCTGTTCCCATCGGCCACCGTGGAGCGCACCCTCCCTACCGCCGACCAGCGCGTGAAGGTGAGCTACTCGCGCCGCCTGAACCGGCCCAACTTCATGCAGCTGCTGGCTTTCCCGCTTTACCAGGACCAGCGCACCTACCGCATCGGCGACCCTTCCTTGCGGCCGGAGTACATCAACGCCTTTGAATTGGGCCACCAGATTACCATGGGCCAGGCCTCACTGACCTCGACCCTGTTCTTCCGCCACACCGACAACACCATTCAGCGCCTGGTCCGGGTTGATGAGGAAGCCACCCGCCTGTACGGGGCCGGCGCGGTGATTACGGCTCAGTACGTCGATAACTTTGGGCAGGCCACGAGCTACGGGGCCGAGGTTTCGCTGAATCAGCCCCTGGCGAAGTGGTGGCGCCTGACGGCCAGCGGCTCGCTGTTCCAGAACACCGTAACGGCCGCCACGGGCAACGAGGCCAACCGCCGGGTGGTATCGGGCACGGCCCGCGTGATGAATTCCTTCACGCCTACCCCCAAGCTCGACCTGCAGCTGACGGGCAACTACCGCGCCGCCGCCGTCACGGCCCAGGGCCGCATTGCTCCGGTGGGCTCCGTGGATATTGCGCTGCGCCAGCGCCTGCTCCACGACCGCGCCGCCCTCACCCTACGCGTTTCGGACATCTTTAACACCCAGCGCAACCGCACCGAGTCGTACACCGAGAAATTCCGGGCTGAGTACTACAACAAGTGGGAGTCGCGGGTGGGCTACCTGGGCCTGAGCTGGTACCTGGGCTCCAACAAGCCGCCCAAGAAGATTGAAAACCAGCCCCAGGGCGGGGGCGGGGGCTTCGGGGGTTAATGCAGGCTGGCTCCTGAAAATAAATTGTTGAATTGCTGTAACGCCCGGGCACACGGTCAGTTTCCACAACAGCAGCTACCGCTCAGGCCATCATTCCAATCTCGCACTCCCCACCCACCTTATCATCTGATATACAAGTATTTATTGTTGATCAGGCATCCTCCCTGCTTAGTTTATCATCTATTCATCAGTTGCGCATCTTACCGGCAGACAGGTAGCTACTTCTGCTGATTTTCGCTCCTGCCTCGGTCCGCGGCGACTTGCCTCCGCCAAGTCATGGCCACCCGCCCACCGAAGCTGCTCTGCCCCCGGGCGGGGCGTTGTCCTCCACCGTGCCGCAGTAGTTGCTGAAGCGCACCTCGGGGACCTACTGCTCACATTTTCTTCTTGCTGCTCTTGATTTCTCGGCCGGCCCGCGGGTGTGGGTAGCCGGAGAGTGGCTTCTTACATCCCTTTCTTTCCTGCAAAAATCATGAAAACCTCCCTGCTTTCCCGCCTCAGCCTGCTCGGCCTGACCCTGGCCCTCTCTTCTACCCTGGCCCAGGCCCAGACTACCTTCTACAGCGAAGCGCCCATCATCGCCAAATCGGGCTACTGGACCCTGGAAACTAACCCCAGACAGCAGGATTATACCATCATCCGCTTCTACAACGACGACCACTCGGTGCTGTACGAGGAGCGGCTGAACGGCATCTGCCTGAACCCCTTGAAGAACCAGGCTACCCACCGCCGCATGGCCCGAATGCTGGGCACCGCCCTGGACCAGGTGCAGCGCCTGCAGGCTAACTCCGTGGTAGCTACCAATGTGCTGGCCCTGAACCGCCGCTACACCCAGCGCGCCTACGCCTCGCTCCAGTAAGCTGCCCTGCTCTGCCAGGTAGTAGCGCCTTTATCCTTATTGGTATTCTTACTAGCCCGGCTACCTGCTTCTGTAGCAGTCCCCCCGCTGCCCCGCCTTGCGCTGGGGCGCCGCCCCACTGGTGCCTGGCCCACTGCCACCCACCGCGCTGGGCTCGATGCTACCCTCTCGTTTCCTGCCGACGTGTTTCCGCTCCGGAATGGCTTACGCCCTTCCCCGGCCCTGCGCATGCCGGCACCCCCTTCTTTTCCACTGTATCTGCCATGAAAACTTCCTTTGCTTCCGCTGCCCTGGTGGCTATGTCCGTTCTGGTTGCCGCTCCTCAACTGCCCGCCCAGGCTACCCCTCCCCCCGCCCGCGGCACCGTATCGGGGCGCCTGTTCGATGGGCAAACCCAGGAGCCCATTCCCCATTCTTACGTAGTGGTGCTGCGCGCCTCCGACGGGCGGTTTATGAAAGCCGTGGAAACCGACGCCAACGGCCGGTTCCGGGCCTCCGGGCTGCCGCTGGGCCGCTACACGGTGCGCACTACAGTGCTGGGCTACCACGGCCTGCAGGCGGGGGTGGCCCTGCACCCGGCCCGGCCCCAGCACGCGCTGGGTACCGTAGTGATGGTGCCCCTGGGCATGCAGGTAGCCAGCGCCGACAAGCAGGCCTGGGCGGCCCGCAGCAAAGCCATAGCCGCCGTGGAGCCCCGCCGGCCCGTGGTGCGCGTCCGGTCCTAGCTGCTCCGAGGCCGCGCTGAAGCGCCGGTATTTCTGCCGCCCGTTAGCTTTCCTGGGAGAGTTAGCGGGGGGCAGTGGCGTTAGCCAGCTAGTCAGGCACGGATCAGAAAACTGCCCGCATGGCAGGGGTTACGCCCGCGCAGAATCCGGTATCAATGTCCAGCCTTACCGCTTGCCGCGCCTGATGCCCCTACCTTCGCTACGTTTTGTTATCCACCTGCTTATGTCGGCCCTTGCTGCCCTTCTCCTGTTTCTGCTGACCGGCACGCTGGTGCCCGTAAACCACAGGTTTCAGCAAACTCCCGGCGGAATACCTGTTTACGTGGTATCCAATGGATTTCATACGGATGTAGTCCTACCCCTGCGCGACGCCCAAACCGGCCAGGACTGGCTCCGGACGTTACACCAGCCGGCCCTGACGGCCCGTTTTGCGCGCTACTCCTACGTGGCGTTCGGGTGGGGCAACGAAGGGTTTTACCTGGGCTCCATGGGCGGCAAATTTCCAGGTCCGAAGGCCGTGGCCGGCGCTTTGTTTCCGTCCCGTACCCTCATGCACGTCGATTTCTACCGGGCCGCGCCCGACTCCGGAGCGCGGGTGGTGCCCCTGCGCATTTCGCCCGCGCAGTACCGCCGGCTCACGGCCTACGTGCAGCAGTCTTTCCGCCCCGACAGCCTGGGCCGGCTGCAGCTGCGGCAGCCCGCAGGCTACACGCCCGAGGATTTTTTCTTTGTGGGCCAGGGCCGCTACCACGCCCTGCGCACCTGCAACGACTGGACCAACCGGGGCCTGCGCCGGGCGGGGCTGCGGGCCGCCCTCAAGGCGCCGCTGGCCGGCTCGGTGCTCTTTCAGGTCCGGCGGGCCCGCTGAGGCCTTCGCGGCCACTGGTTGAGCTTAAGTACAATCCGCTCCGCAGTTAACCCAAATTAAACGCAGTAGAGGCGGTTTTTCGGTCACAAAGTTCTATTTATTCCCCTTTTCTCGCAGAACTTTCCACCGTTCTATCGCGCTAATAGAGGATACGTTAACTATGCAATGCTGCGTTTTGGCTATGCTGGATGTCCACCGCGAGCTGTTACCCAACGGTTTCCTGCTTATTCTTTCGCCTGATACGTCTTCTCCCGACGAAGTAAAACTTACCCGGGCCCTGCACCGGGCCAGCCGTAGCGACAAAGGCGCTATTCTGGTGGACCTGAGCCTGGTGGATTCCCTTTCCGATGAGGCCATTGAGTTACTGCTGGCGTATGCCTTCATGCTGCACGCCCAGGAGCGGCGCCTGATTTTGTGCCACGTTCCTCAGCACGCCCAGCATCATTTCCTCTACCTCGACGCGGCTTCTCAGCCGCTGCTGGTTCCTTCTCTGCTAGATGCCATGCAGGAAATAGATTTTACCGCGGGCTTTGACCACGCACAGGGTAGGCGTAGCAGCCATAACCTGCAGTAGCGCGCCCTCTTTCCGAAGGCTTCAGGAAATACGGCCGCGAAATTCGATGTAAACCCCGAATTTCGCGGCCGTATTTCCGCATCCCGATTTTCCTGATGAGCGCTCAGAAACCCAGCATCCCCCGCGGCACCCGCGACTTTGGCCCCGCCGTAGTAGCGCGCCGTACCTACATTTTCGGCGTTATTCGCCGCGTGTTCGAGAAGTTCGGCTACGCTCCGCTCGAAACCCCTACCCTCGAAAACCTATCGGTACTGACGGGCAAGTACGGCGAGGAAGGCGACCAGCTGCTGTTCAAAGTGCTGAACTCCGGCGACTTTGCCAAGGACGTAACGCCCGAGGACCTGGCGGCGGAAAACCGCAGCAAGCGCCTGCTGCCCAAAGTAGCCGAGAAAGGCCTGCGCTACGACCTGACGGTGCCCTTCGCCCGCTACGTGGTCATGAACCGCAACACGCTCACCTTCCCCTTCAAACGCTACCAGATTCAGCCGGTGTGGCGCGCCGACCGGCCCCAGCGTGGCCGCTACCGCGAGTTTTACCAGTGCGACGCCGATGTGGTGGGGACTGATTCTTTGCTCTGCGAGGCGGAAATTGTGCTGATGATGTCGGAGGTACTCACCACGCTGGGCCTGACGGAGCACACCATTAAAATCAACCACCGCCGCGTGCTGGGCGCCTTTTACCAGGCCCTGGGCGGCGAAGGCACCGAGGTAGATCTGTTCACGGCCATTGATAAGCTCGACAAGATTGGGCGCGAGGGCGTGGAGAAAGAGCTGGCGGAGCGCGGCTTCTCGGCAGCGGCCATTGAGCGGCTGTTTGATCTGCTGGGGGTAGGCGGCGACTTCGAGGAGAAGCTGGAGCGCCTGCTGGCGGCTTTTGCCACGGCCGGCGTGGAGCCCGATAACACCGACGGCTACAAAGGCCTGCAGGACCTGGCGCGGGTGCTGGAGTACCTGCGCAGCTTCGGTTTTGAGCAATGGCAGAACCTGGAGTTCGACGTGACCCTGGCCCGCGGGCTGAGCTACTACACGGGTTGCATCTTCGAAATCAAGATCAACAACGTGAATATGGGCAGCGTGTCGGGCGGCGGCCGCTACGATAACCTCACCGGCGCCTTCGGGTTGCCGGGGGTGTCGGGGGTAGGCTTTTCCTTCGGGGTGGACCGCCTGTACGACTGCCTGGAGGAGCTGCAGCTGTTCCCGGAAGCCGTGGCCACCACCACCCGCTGCCTGGTGGCCAACTTCGATGCCGAAAGCGAAGCCTCCGTGCTGCCCGTGCTGCGCCAGCTGCGCGCGGCCGGCATCCCAAGTGAGCTGTTCCCGGAGTTCGGCAAGCTGGGCAAGCAGTTCAAATACGCCGATGCCAAGGGCATTCCTTACGTGTTGATTCAAGGCTCGGAAGAACGAGCGGCCGGTCAGTTCAAGCTCAAGACCCTGGCCACCGGCGCGGAACAAGCGTTGTTTTTGGAAGAAGTGCTGACGGAACTGGCGAAGTAGCCCCGCTCGGGTGGCAGGCCCCTGGCGGCAGACTTCTGGCCGCCGGCCAGGCGTCTGCCGCCAGCCAGTAAGGCAAGTCTCCCGACTTGCGGCTGCCGCAGGCGGCCAGCTCGCGCGAGGCTCGTCCGCGCCGCCTGCACCGTTTGCTACCCCTCTTCTGAAGCCAAAAGGCCGCCAGTATGAGCCTCTTGTACTGGCGGCACCTTAGCAAAATCTACAAAGCGAAAACCGCCCAAACGGCGCAGACGCAAGTTGGCCGCTACGTGGCCGCAAGTCGGGAGACTTGCGTTATTTGCCGCCTAAGTCTGCTGCCAGGTATCTTCCCTACCCCCTTCTGACCCGCATGGCCCAGGATTTCGCCCTTACACCTTCTACTTTTCTTGACCTTACCAGCCTGGAGGAGCTGCTGCGCTCCAAAGCCCGCGTGGTGCTCAGCCCCGAAGCCCGCCAGCGCGTGGAAGACTGCCACCACTACCTGCACGGGCGGTTGGAGCGCACTCCGGACGAGGCCATTTACGGCATCAACACCGGGTTTGGCGCCCTCTGCAACCAGGTTATCCCGACGGAGCAGCGCCAGCAGCTACAGGTGAACCTGGTCATGTCGCACGCCTGCGGAACCGGGGAGGAAGTGCCGGCCGAGCTGGTGCGGCTGATGCTGCTGCTGAAGGCCCAGAGCCTGAGCTACGGCCACAGCGGGGTGCAGGTCAGCACCGTGCAGCGCCTGCTCGACTTGTATAACCGGGGCATGCTGCCGGTGGTGTACCAGCAGGGCTCCCTGGGGGCCAGCGGCGACCTGGCCCCGCTGGCTCATCTGTGCCTGCCGCTGCTGGGCTTGGGCGAAGTCAACTATGAAGGCTACCGCCTGGCCGCTGCCGATGCCATGAGCCTATTCAGCTGGCAGCCCCTGACTCTGGAAGCCAAGGAAGGCCTGGCCCTGCTCAACGGCACCCAGTTTATGCTGGCCTACGCCGTGCACGCCCTGCTGCGCACCCGCCGCCTGCTGGCCGCCGCCGACGTCATCGGGGCCTTGTCGTTGGAGGCGTTTGATGGCCGTCCCGAGCCGTTTGATGAGCGCCTGCACCGCCTGCGGCCGCACGCCGGGCAGCTCACCGTGGCGGCGCGGGTTCGGGAGCTGCTGGGGGGTAGCGAACTGCAGCAGCAGCCCAAAACCGCCGTGCAGGACCCCTACTCCTTCCGGTGCTTGCCCCAGGTGCACGGCGCCTCCCGCGATGCGCTGGCCTACGTTGAGCGAGTAGTAGAAACCGAGTGCAACGCCGTCACCGACAACCCCAACATCTTCCCCGAAGGCGACGTCATCCTGAGCGGGGGCAACTTCCACGGTCAGCCCCTGGCCCTGGCCCTCGACATGCTGGCTATTGCCACAGCCGAGCTGGGTAGCATCTCACAGCAGCGCACCACCCAGCTCATTAGCGGGCAGCGCGGCCTGCCGCCCTTTTTGGTAGCCGAGCCGGGCCTGAACTCGGGCCTGATGATTCCGCAGTACACGGCCGCCGGCATTGTCAGCCAGAACAAGCAGCTGTGCACGCCCGCCTCCGTGGACAGCCTGGTGAGCAGCAACGGGCAGGAGGACCACGTAAGCATGGGGGCCAACGCCGCTACCAAGGCCCTGCGCGTGGTCCAGAACGTGGAGCAGCTCTTAGGCATTGAGCTACTCAACGCCACCCAGGCCCTGGAATTTCGCCGGCCCGCCCGCACCTCCGCGGCGCTGGAGCAGGTAGTAGCCGCCTTCCGGGAAAAAACGGCCTTCGTGGCTCAGGACCGGGTGCTGTACCCCGATTTGCACGCCGCCGCCGCTTTTGTACGGGACTACGGGTGGGCGTAAGCAGGCAGCAGGCCGGAAGGCCAAGGACGTACGGCGCCCCCGCCCAGGTTACCAGAGTTACGAGCCGCAACGCCCGCACCACGCGAAACGTGCTACTTTAGCCCGGCGCGGGTACGCAAGCGCGCAGCTGCTTCGTTATGGGCATGGTGAACCATCTACTTGTCTTTCTGCTGATACTGAGCGCCGGGCTGCTGGGCTGGCAGGTGCCGGTCCAGGGGCAGTGTGCTCCTACCCCCAACTCCGGCGCCTGTTTCAAGGCCTACGACGCCGCCACGGGCCAGGAGCTGCCGTTTTACCTGTGCGCTAACCGCCCCGTGCGCCTGCGCGACTGTAGTGGCAAAAACCTCGACCCAGCCCAGATTTACTACCAGCGCGGCGCGGCCATTACCTGCAGCGGCTTCACGGATACCGCCACCACCTTTACGCCCACAGTGGCGGGCGTGCTGGTTATCACCCAAAACACCCAGGGCCCCCAGGGCGGCAGCCAGGGCATTATCTACTCCCGGAATTTCGAAGTAAAGACCACCCCGGAGCCTACTTTTACGCTGACGGCCTGCGCCCCGGGCTTTGTGGAAGTAACCGTTACGGACACCCACTACGATCAGTACGTGGTGCAGGTGGGTGCTGGCCCGCCGGTACCCGCCCCGCGCAATGCCCCGGTTATTTACCCCACCAATGGCGCCAGTACAGTCACTGTTACCGGGCGCTATGCCATTGCCAGCCTGTGCGCCGGCGTCAGCACCCGCACGTTCACGCCCCTGCCCGCGCCCCGGCAACCCGTCCTGACCCGGCTGAGCGTGGAGGGTAGCACGGCGCAGTTTCAGTTTGGGCCGCTGCAGCCCGAGTACCAGTACCGCCTGCAGGTAGCCGATGCCGCCGGCGGCTACCGCACGGTGGCTACCGTGCCGGGTACGGCTGCTTCGTTTGCACTTTCTAACGCTACGCTTCCGGGCTGCTACCGCCTGCTGCTCCAGGATGCCTGCCAGCCCGCGGTGGCCAGCAGCCCGTCGGCTACGGTATGCTCCGTCAGCCTCACGGGCACTTCCCTGAGCGGGCGCAACCAGCTGAGCTGGAGCACCGGCAGCACCGGCACGTTCACCCTGACCCGGACGGACGGATCGAACACGGTGCAGCTGCCGCTGCCGGCCGGGGCTACCCGCTACGAGGACCCGGACGTAGCCTGCGGCACTACCTACCGCTACCGCCTGAGTTTGGCAACCGGCGCGGCCACCTCGGTTTCCAACGAGGTGGCGGTAACGGCCACCGCGGGTCCGGCCCCGGTAGCCCCCCGCCTGACGGCTTCCTTCACTTTGCGCAACCAGGTCGAGCTGCGGGTTACCGCGCCAGGCACCGGGCCGCTCACCTACCTGCGCAACGGCAGCCCACTAGCTACCACGGCCGCCCGCTCCTTCCTCGACTCCCTCATCAGCCCTACCCTTGGCGCCGAGCTGTGCTACACTGTGCGCCAGCAGGATGCCTGCGGCAACCGCTCGGACGAAAGCGCCTCCGTGTGTCCGGTGGTGCTGGAGGCCCGCCCCGAAGCCGCCGACGCCAGCACCATCCGGCTGAACTGGACCGCCCTGCGGGGTCCCGATGCCACGGCCCCGGTAAGTTACCGGGTGCTGGTTTTGTCAGCGACGAATACGGTACTCAGCAGTCGGCCCGTAGCCAGCGGCCTTACCTACCTCGATCTGCAGCCCCCCCCGGATCAGCAGGTGGTGCGCTACCGTATTGAGGCCACTGCGGGCGCGTTCATCAGCTACTCCAACGTGGCGGCCGTGGCCCGGCGGGTGCAGGTGTTTGTTCCCACGGCTTTCACCCCCAACGGCGACGGGCTGAATGATGTGCTGGAGTTGAAGGGCCGCTACCTCGATAACTTCCGCTTTACCATCATTGACCGCAACGGGCAGCCGGTGTTCAAGGCTACTTCCCGCACCCAGACCTGGGACGGCCGCATCGGTACGGCGGCTCCGGTGCCGGGCGCTTACGTGTGGCGCTTCGAATCCACCGACCAGCTGGGCAACCGCGTGGTCCAGAGTGGCACCATCACGCTGCTGCGCTAGCCGAAAACACCACTGCGCCGCCCGGGCGGGTCACTTGCTGGTGGCTCGTACGCGGGCTATTGGGCAGGCAGCACCAGCACCGGAACCTCGCTGTGGAGCAGCACCCGGGCCGTGACGCTGCGGTGGAACAGATTACCCAGGAAGCTGCGCCGCCGGGCAATCAGCACCACCGCATCGTATTCGGCGGGGCGGGCGGCCCGCAGGATGCCCTCGGCCGGATCGACCCCGCTCACCACCCGAATATCAGTTACCGGCAGATCGGGCCCCAGGCTGGCTAGCAGGGCGGCTTCCGGACCGGGCGCGGCTCCTTCGGCATCACGCACGTGTACCACGGTTATCTGGGCTTGCAGAGCCGCCAGCAGCTCGCCCACCGGGCCGGCGTGCTGCCCCAGGTCGAAGGCCTCTCCGTCGAGGGCCAGCAGCAGGCGCCGGGGCGGGCTGCTGCTTTCCACGTGATGGGGCACCACCAGCATGGGGTAGGGTGAGGCCCGCAGAATATCCAGGGAAGTGGTCTGCACCAGCGCGTCGGGGGTGGCACTGTAGTCGGGGCGCCCGAGCACCACCAGGGCCGGCTGATGGCGGCTGATGGCATCGGCCACGGCGAAGGCCACCCGCCCGTGCCCTACCTCGGCCACCACTGGCACCCGCAGCTGCCGCGTCACGCTCTGCAAGGCCAGGGCAATGGCTTCGCGGCTGAGGTTGGAAAGCTGCCCGCTGAACATTTCGGGGTCCAGCACGGAGTCGCGGCGCACATGCAGCAGTACCAGGCGCGCCTGCAGGGGCTCGGCCAGGTTGGTGGCGTAAGCCAGGGCCCGACCGGCGGCCTGAAAGAAATCAGTGAGCAGAAGCAGGGAGGTTGCCATGAGCTGCGCTAAACAATGGAAGAAGAAAACGCGAAAAAGCCAGCCCCGGGCCGGGGCCACGGGCCGGATGGGAACAGTGGCTTACCCAGCCGACTTAACCCAGTCGGGGGCTACCTTGGCCAGCACCAGGGGCACTACCTCATCGGCGTGGGGCAGGCCCTGCTGCCGCCACAGTTCCCGGCCCTCGTGCACCAGCACGTAGGCCGGCAGCTGCAGGGGGGCGAAGCTGCGCACCACGGCGGGGTAGTTGGCTTCGTCGATGGTGAGGACCTGCACGGCCGCGCCCAGTTGCCGCTGCAGGGCAGCCTGGTCGGCGGCCGAGAAGAACTGAGCAGGGGCCCCACCCCGGCGGGCAAGCGGCGGCACCATCACCAGCAGCATGGCCGCAATGGGTGGGTCGGTGGCGGAAAGAGGCAGAAGACCGGACATGGCGAGCAGAGTAATTGATCCTAGCCCAAAACTACCGGCCGGCCCCGGCCTGCGGCATGACAGGCATCAGCCCCGCCAACTGATATTGATCATCTGCCGTTCTTTGCGGAAGTTGCCCCGTTGTCTTCTCTTTGTGGTGTCTTTCGCCTATGCCCCTATCCTTGTCTCCCGGCTCGCTCACTGATATTCTTTTCGCGCAGGCCAAAGACTTTATTGGCGTTTATGATCTGGAGCTGGGCTGGTTTACCCAGGTAAATCCGGCTGGCTACCAGCTGCTGGGCTACCCCTCGGCCGCCGCCCTGTACGCCGATCCGGCCCGTAGCCTCCGCTCCCGGCAGCTCATGCCCCCGGAGTGGGACCAGCTGCGCGAAAAAGTGCTGAGAAGCGGCTACCAGGAGCTGGAGGTAGAGCTGCGGCGGCAGGATGGCGGCACGTTCTGGGCCAGCCTGGAGCTGCACAGCCTCCGCCTGGAGGACCGGCCCCATCTTCTGGTTCGGATTACCGACACCGACCGCCTGCGGGCCACCGAGCGCCGCCTGAGCCAGAGCGTGGGCCGCTTCGAGGCCGTGTTTGCCCATGCCACCATCGGCATTATTGTGTGCAACCGGCAGGGCGACATCGTACTGGCCAACGAGAAAGCCCAGGAGCTGTTCGACTACCCCACCGGCACGCTGCTGGGCCAGCGCATTGATGTGCTGGTGCCCGAAGCCGTGAGCCACCGCCACGAGCAGCTGCGGGCCTCCTTCAACGCCAACCCCCAGGTGCGGGCCATGGGTCACAACCGCGACCTGCAGGCCCGCCGCCGCGACGGCTCGGTGTTTCCGGTGGAAGTCAGCCTGAGCTACTTTCACCTCGAAGACGAGCTGTTTGTGGTTTCCTACGTCATCGACATCACCTTCAAGAAAGAAGCCGAGCGCGAGCTGATTGCCCAGCGCCAGCGCGTGGAGCGCCTCAACGCCGAGCTGGAGCAGAAAGTAACCGACCGCACCCACGCCCTGCTGACCACGCTGGCCCAGCTGGAAAAGCGCACCGAGGAGCTCGGCCAGGCCCTGCGGGCCGAGCAGGAGTTGGGCGAGCTGAAGTCGCGCTTCGTGAGCATGGCTTCCCACGAGTTCCGGACCCCGCTCACGGCCGTGCTGACCTCCACGGCCCTGATTGAAAAGTACCCCGGCGCCGACCAGCAGGACAAGCGCGTGAAGCACCTGCAGCGCATCCGGGCCTCCGTGAACCACCTCAACGACATTCTGGAGGAGTTTCTGTCGGTGGGCCGCATTGAGGAAGGCCGCATTGAGGCCCGGCCCGTGCAGCTCGATTTGCCGGCCCTGCTCCACGAAACCATTGCCGACCTGCAGGGCCTGCGCAAAGCCGGCCAAACCATTGTGCCCGAGCTGGAATGTGCCAACTCCGTGTGGCTGGACCCTTCCCTGCTGCGTAAAATTCTGGTCAACCTGCTTTCTAACGCCCTGAAATACTCGGGCGAGGGCTCCGAGGTGCGGGTGCGCGCCGAGTGCCGCCCCCACCAGGTGCTGATTCAGGTGCGGGACCAGGGCGTGGGCATCTCCCCGGAAGACCAGCAGCATTTGTTTGAGCGGTTTTTCCGGGCCCGCAACGTGGCCAACGTGCCCGGCACCGGCCTGGGCCTCTACATTATTGCCAAGTACCTGGAGCTGATGGGCGGCACCATTGCCCTGGAAAGCGAGGTGGGCGTCGGCACCACCGTCACTGTTACCATTCCCCTATGAAGACCATTCTGCTGATTGAAGATAACGACCTGATTCGGGAAAATACGGCCGAGCTGCTGGAGCTGGCCGGCTACGCGGTGCTGACGGCCGAAAACGGCAAAGTGGGCGTGGAACAGGCCCTGGCCCAGCGCCCCGATCTGGTAATTTGCGACATTATGATGCCCGTACTGGATGGCTACGGCGTGCTGCAGATTTTCAACCAGAACCCCCAGCTCGCGGGCGTGCCGTTCATCTTCCTGACGGCCAAAACCGAGCGCACCGACCAGCGCCGGGGCATGGAGCTGGGCGCCGACGACTACCTGACCAAGCCCTTCGACGAAACCGAGCTGCTAAGTGCCATTACGGGCCGCCTCAACCGCTTCCGCCACCTCCGGCCCGAGTATGACCTGCAGCAGCCCGGCGTCCTGACCGAGTTTCTGGACGATGCCGCCGCCGTGGGTAAGCTCACGGACCTGGTGGCCGACCGGCGGCCCCATGCCCTGCGCAAAAAGCAGGAAGTGTACGTGGAGGGCGACGAGCCTACGCGGCTTTACTTCGTGCAGGAGGGGAGGGTAAAAACCGTGCGCCGCACCGCCGGCGGCAAGGAGCTGATTACGGGCGTGTACGGCCCCGGCGAGTTTTTCGGCTACCTCCCCCTGCTGCAGCAAACCCCGCACGACGACACGGCCGTGGTTCTGGACGACGCGACCCTGCTCTACATCCCGCGCGAGGATTTCACCCAGCTCGTGCACCGCAACCCCGCCGTGGGGCAGCAGTTTATCCGGCTGCTGGCCGGCCGCGTGAGCGAGCGGGAGCAGCAGCTGGTGGGCATGGCCTACAACTCCCTGCGCCGCCGGGTAGCCGATACGCTCCTGCGCATGCACCAGGAAGCCGGCGCTACCCCGGAAACCCTCATCCAGCTCTCCCGCGACGACATGGCCGCCGTAGTTGGCACCGCCCCCGAGTCCTTGATCCGGACGCTGAGTGAGTTCAAGCAGGATGGCCTGGTGGAGCTGACGCCCAAAGGAATCCGGGTGCTGCAGCCCCAGAAGCTGCGCCAGCCGAACTGGTAACCAGCTGGCTTACCCCGGTCCGACGGGCCGGTCGGGGGTGAGTTTTGTCATGGTAGATGAGAAACGCAGGGCCGTACTTCGGGCCGGCAAGCCGGAACGGAAGTCACCGTTCGGCTCAGCCGCTACTGCTCATGTTCCCCTCCCTGAAAACCGGCAGCCTGCTGAACGGCCAGCACGCGCCCGCCGGCCCCCAGAAAGCCCTGGTCTTGCTCGACAAGGCCGGTCAGAAAATCATCTACAAAACCTTTGCGGCCGGCGAGATAATGCCTACCCACCACGCCAGCGCAGAGGTGCTGGTGGTGGTGCTGGCGGGGCGCCTGCTCATCACCCAGGAAAGTACGCCCGTGGAAGTAACCGCCGGCGACTACGTGCTTATTGCCAGCGGCGCGCCCCACTCCCTGCACTGCCTCGACGACGCCCGCATTCTGATTTACCGCTAACCCTGGCAGAGCACCGTGTCAGGGGCCGGTACTACCTCCTGATTTCATGGGAAGGCCCGCTTCCATCTCTGGGATAGAAGCGGGCCTTCCCGCGAAAGGCAGCCGGAAAACTACAGCACGGACAGCGGCCCACGCTGGCGCAGCCGGTACTCGAACATGGTGGCAATGTTGAGGGCGCGCACCTTGGCTTCTTCCGCCTTCGGGCCGGCGAAGAGCATGTCCACGGTGGCCTCGAACAGCTCCAGCCAGCGCTGAAAGTGCGTGGCATCAATGGGAAGGGGCAGGTGCTTGGGGAAGGGCCGGCCATGGTAGCGCCCGGTGCCCAGCAGGATGCTGCTCCAGAAATCGTACATGATGGGCAGGTGACGCGGCCACTGCACATGGGCCACTTCGTTGAACACGGGCGCCAGCAGCGGGTCGTGGTTTACCTGCTCATAGAAAGTATCCACCAGCAGGCGGATGTCTGCTTCCGAAGCAATATCGGGCATAGAGGGAGGCGTAAGGGGTAGGGAAAATACGGAAGATCAGACAGCCTGAGCCGTGGTGGGGCGGGGTTGCTGGTGGGCTGCCCGTAGGGCCCAGCGGTGCACCCAGCAGCCGGTCAGCAGCAGGGTCAGCAGCTTTACTACTTCCAGCCCGATGTACACCGTGTGCAGGGAGCTGGGCGGGGCCGGGTGGCCGGCTAGGAGCGCCAGGGCCCGCACATCGAGGGCCGGCAGCAGCCACAGGGTTTGCAGGGCCAGGATAGTTACGACTACTCCAAGCGTCCCGCCCATGCGCGTGGGTACCCGCAGGTAGATGCCACTCGCCACGGCCACTGCCGCCAGCCCCAGCTCTACCTTGTTGAGGGCCGCAAACACAATGCGGCCAATGCCCAGTCCGAGCGGGATGGTGATGCGAGGCGCGGTAAATTTGAGCGGCGCTTCCAGAAAGGAGATGCCGGCCACCATGCCGGCCCACACAAACAGGGCCAGCACCAGCAGCAAGGAAGCCGTAGCACGGGAGTGAAACATAGTAAACATTTCGGTAAAGACAGTTCTGCCGACCAGAACACTACCCCAAAGATGGGGGTTCGGGCTGGCGGCTGGGGGTAGGGATACGCTGAGATAAATCAACGAGCGGGCTGATTTTCGTCAGGGAACGGGCGCGCGAACCGGAAGAGCTTTGGGTTTACATCAGCTCTCTGAACCTGTGCCGACTCTTGCCCCCGCTCCTACCCCCATTCGCGTGGCCTGCTCCCACTGTGGCGACGCCTGCCCCGACCAGCCCATTCGGCTGGCGGCCCGGCCCGAGCTGCGCTTCTGCTGTCAGGGCTGCCAGGCCGTGTACGAGCTACTCGACCAAAGCAACCTCTGCACCTACTACCGCCTCGACGACAAACCCGGTCAGAAAGTAAAGAACGTGGAGCTGCCCGGCCGCTTCGACTACCTCGACGTGGAATCGGTGCAAAGCCAGCTGCTGGCGTTTCGGTCGGAGGCGCTCAACCGCCTCACCCTGAGTATTCCGCAGATGCACTGCGCCTCCTGCATCTGGCTCCTGGAAAACCTGTTCAAGCTCAACCCCGGCATCACGGCCTCGCGGGTTAATTTCCTACGCAAAGAACTTACCGTCAGCTACAACCCCACGGCCACTACCCTCAAAGAGGTAGTAAAACTACTGGCCTCCGTGGGCTACGAACCCCAGATTACCCTGGCCGAGCTGGGCGCCCAACCCCACCACGCGGGCCGCACGCTCACTTACCAGTTGGGCCTGGCCGCCTTTGCCTTTGGTAACGTGATGCTGATGGCCTTCCCCGACTACTTTTCCTTCACGGAGCAGCTGCAGGCTTCGTTCGGGCGGTTTTTCGGGTGGCTGAGTTTGCTGCTGAGCGTGCCGGTGCTGCTGGTGAGTGCCCGGGACTTTTACCGCTCGGCCTGGCAGGGGCTGCGTCAGCGCTACATCAACCTCGATTTTCCCATCAGCCTGGGCCTGACGGCCCTGTTCCTGACCAGCCTCTACGACATTGCCACCGGGCGCGGCCCCGGCTACCTCGATTCGTTTACGGGCCTGGTATTTTTCATGCTGATTGGCAAGTGGGTGCAGCAGCGCACCTACGACGCCCTGCGCTTCGACCGGGACTTCACCTCTTACTTTCCCGTGGCCGTTACCCTGCTCGGGCCGGGCGGGCAGGAGCAGTCGGTGCCGGTGCGGGAGCTGCGGGCGGGCCAGCGGATTCGGGTGCGCCACCAGGAAATAATTCCGGCCGACGCGGTGCTGCTGCGGGGCCAGGGGCAGATTGACTACAGCTTCGTGACGGGCGAAAGTGTGCCGGTGGCGCGCACCTCGGGCGAGGTGGTGTACGCCGGCGGCCGGCAAACCGGCGAGGCCCTGGAGCTGGAAGTGGTGCGCGAGGTGTCGCAGGGCTACCTCACCCAGCTCTGGAACAACCCCGCCTTCCAGAAGGAAGAAAAGGCTACCCTGGAAACCTACGCCAACCGCGTCGGCCGCTATTTCGTGGCCGTGACCCTGGTGCTGGCCCTGGGCGCGGTGGCCTACTGGCAGTTGCAGGGCCAGCCCGATATGGCCCTGCGGGCCTTTACCTCGGTGCTGGTTATTGCCTGCCCGTGCGCCCTCTCACTGGCCACGCCCTTTGCCCTGGGCGCCGCCCTGCGGGCGCTGGGCCGCCGCCAGCTCTACCTCAAAAACTCGGGGGTAGTGGAAACCCTGGGCCGCGCCGATACCATCGTGTTCGACAAAACCGGTACCCTGACGGACGTAAAACGCTCGGCAGTAGAATACCGCGGTCCGGCCCTGAGCCCGCACCAGCAGCAGGCCCTGGCCGCCGTGGTAGGGCAGTCAACCCACCCCCTGAGCCAGCGCCTGGCCGCCGAGCTACCCCCGGCCCTGGGGCCGGTAGAGAGCTTCCGCGAAGTGCCCGGCCAGGGCCTGACGGGCACCGTGGCCGGACTAGAAGTGCGGGTCGGGTCGGCGGCGTTTGTGGGGATGGAAGGTTCCGCCCCGGCCCCTGAAGCACCCACCACGGAGTCAGCCGCTACCACCGATGGGCTGCAGTCCCGGGTGTATGTGCGCGTGGCGGGGGCGCAAGGCTGCTACCTGCTGCGCAACGTGTACCGCGCGGAGCTGCGCCCGGTGCTGGCCGAGCTGAGCCGGCACTACCGCCTGGCCGTGCTTTCCGGCGACAACGACACGGAGCAAGACCGCCTGCGGGAGTTATTCGGGCCCCAGGCCGAGCTGCACTTCCGCCAGTCGCCCCAGCAAAAGCTCGACTACATTGCCCGGCTCCGGCAGCAGGGCCGCACTGTCATCATGGTCGGCGACGGGCTGAACGACGCCGGGGCCCTGCAGCAGGCCGACGCCGGCATTGCCCTCACCGATACGCTCACCAACTTCTCCCCCGCCTGCGACGCCATTCTGGACGCCGGCAGCTTCGGCCAGCTCAGCACGTTTCTGAAGTTTTCGCAGGATTGCCTGCAAGTGGTGCTGGGCACGTTTGTGCTCTCGTTCTGCTACAACGGCATTGGGCTGGGCCTGGCCGTGCAGGGCAAGTTCACCCCCATCGTGTCGGCCATCCTGATGCCCATCAGCTCCCTGAGCGTGATGGTAGTTGCTACCCTGCTGGTGCGCTATGCCGCCCACCGGTGCCGCCTCTAACCCGCTCCCGCTCATGAACATTATTTTTCTGCTTATCGGTATCAGCCTGGTGGTGGCCTTGCTCTTTCTGGGCGGCTTTTTCTGGGCCGTGCGCTCGGGCCAGTACGAAGACGACTACACGCCCTCGGTGCGCATGCTGTTTGAGGACGAAGATCCTGAGTAAACCGCTGGCTTGTAGTGCAGGGCTCCCGCCTCACGTATTGTTACCCCATGCATGTTGCAGGCGGCCGTGCCACAGCAGCAACCATCGGGCACCGATACGTGAGGCGGGAGCTGCGCGCTTTTGCGGCGGCCCCACCGCCTACCTACCTGACATCAATCAACCCCCGCACCTGACTTTCGTCATCCTTTCCGCAGTGACCTTGCAGGACCTTTGGAGTACTAAATCACTCACTCCAACAGGCTATGCAAGTCGAAGCCCTACCGCCGGTTGCGGCGCCCCAGTCGCCGGCCCGCCCCCACACTCCCCCGCGGGCGGTTGATACCTTTTTCTACGATAACAAAATTGTCCGCGACTTTGGCATTGCCACGGTAGTGTGGGGCATTATTGGGATGCTGGTGGGCATTCTGGCCGCTTTCCAGCTGGCCCGGCCCGAGGTAAACCTGGGCACGGCCTACACCACCTTCGGCCGCATCCGGCCCCTGCACACCAACGCCGTGATTTTCGCCTTCGTGGGCAACGGCATTTTCATGGGTGTGTACTACTCCCTGCAGCGCCTGTGCAAGGCCCGGATGTTTTCCAGCATCCTAAGTAAAATCCACTTCTGGGGCTGGCAGCTCATCATCGTTTCGGCGGTGGCTACCCTGCCCCTGGGCATTACCACCTCCAAGGAATACGCCGAGCTGGAGTGGCCCATTGACATTGCCATTACGCTGGTGTGGGTGGTGTTCGGCTGGAACATGTTCGGGACCATTGCCCGCCGCCGCGAGCGGCACCTGTACGTGGGCATCTGGTTCTACATTGCCACCTTCCTGACCGTGGCTGTGCTGCACATCGTCAACTCGATGGCCCTGCCGGTGAGCTTCCTGAAAAGCTACTCTATGTACGCCGGCGTGCAGGATGCCCTGGTGCAGTGGTGGTACGGCCACAACGCGGTGGCCTTCTTCCTGACCACGCCCTACCTGGGCATGATGTACTACTTCCTGCCCAAGGCCGCCGAGCGCCCCGTGTACTCCTACCGCCTGAGCATCATCCACTTCTGGTCCCTGATTTTCATTTACATCTGGGCCGGACCCCACCACTTGCTCTACACCGCCCTGCCCGACTGGGCCCAGAGCCTGGGCGTGGCCTTCTCCGTCATGCTGATTGCGCCCAGCTGGGGCGGCATGATCAACGGCCTGCTGACCCTGCGCGGGGCCTGGGACAAGGTGCGCGAGGAGCCCGTACTCAAGTTTATGGTGGTGGCCGTAACGGCCTACGGCATGGCCACCTTCGAGGGGCCGATGCTGAGCCTCAAGAACGTAAACGCCATTGCCCACTTCACCGACTGGATTGTCGCCCACGTCCACGTAGGCGCCCTGGGCTGGAACGGCTTCCTGACCTTCGCCATTCTGTACTGGCTGTGGCCCCGCCTCTACCGCACGCCCCTGCACTCTAAAAAGCTCGCCAACACCCACTTCTGGCTGGGCACCCTGGGCATCCTGTTCTACGCCCTGCCCCTGTACTGGGCCGGCTTCACCCAGGGCCTGATGTGGAAGCAGTTCAACGGTGAGGGCATGCTGCAGTACAGCAACTTCCTCGAAACCGTGCTCCAGATTGTGCCCATGTACTACCTGCGCGGCATTGGCGGGGTACTCTACCTGAGCGGGGTGTTCTGCATGGTGTACAACCTGGTGAAAACGGCCCAGGCCGGCACCCTGCTGGCCGAAGAAAAAGCCCAGGCCCCGGCCCTGGTACCGGCCCTGCTGGTAGAAGAGCACCAGGGCGGCCACTGGCACCGCTGGATTGAGCGCCGCCCCGTGCAGCTGAGCATTGCCGCCACCGTGGCCATCCTCATCGGGGGCGCCATTGAGATGGTGCCGACGTTCCTGGTGCGCAGCAACGTGCCCACCATTGCCTCCGTGAAGCCCTACACGGCCCTGGAGCTGCAGGGCCGCGACATCTACATCAAGGAAGGCTGCTCGAACTGCCACACCCAGATGGTGCGCCCCTTCCGCTCGGAAACCGAGCGCTACGGCGAGTACAGCAAGGCGGGCGAGTTTGTGTACGACCGGCCCTTCCTGTGGGGCTCCAAGCGCACCGGCCCCGATTTGCACCGCGTAGGCGGCAAGTACCCGCACTCCTGGCACTACAACCACATGCTCGACCCCACCAGCATGTCGCCGGGCTCGATTATGCCGGCCTACCCCTGGCTGTTTGAGGAAGACATCGACTACAAGATTCTGCCCGCCAAAATCAAGGCCCTGCGCAACCTGGGCACCCCCTACGCCCAGGACTACGACCAAGTGGCCGTGGACGACGCCCGCCGCCAGGCCCAGGGCATTGTGCAGGAGCTGAAGAAGGAGGACATCGAGGTGAAAACCGACAAGGAAATCGTGGCCCTGATTGCCTACCTCCAGCGCCTGGGCACCGACATCAAAGTGAAACCCGAGCCCGCCGCCACGGCCGCCGTGCAGTAGCCCCCGGCCCTTCGTTCCTACGCCCCATGGAAAAGAAAGTCTTGCAATCCATCGCCGGCATTGAGCTGTATCCGCTCATTTCCCTGGCCATTTTCTTCCTCTTCTTTCTGGGTTTGCTGGTGTACGTGCTCCTGACCAGCCGCCAGCACCTGCAGGCCATGAGTGAGCTGCCCCTGGCCGCCGCCCCCGAAGAAGCTACCCCCGACCAAACCCTAGAGTACCACCTTAACCACGACGTGTTATGCTAACCAAGCGCACCTCTCTCCTGACTGTTATGGGCCTGCTGACCTCTTATCTGGCTACGGCGCAAACCCCAGCCGCCACGGGCCCGCAGCCCACCGATATTCTCAGCTGGCTGGCCGGCGCCCTGGCCGTGGTGGTACTGCTGATGGGCCTGATGACGGGCGTATCGTTGGCCACGGCCGCCGCCCAATCCGACGAGCAGGCCGCCCCCGCGGAAGCAGAAGCGGCTACCTCCCTGACGGCCGTAGCCGCAGAGCCCCAGCCCGCCGCGGCCACGCCGGTTCTTACGGCCGCCCCGGCCCTCACCCCCGAGCAGGTACTTGCCGCATGAGACGCCTACCCTACCTTTTGACCGGAGCCGGAGCCCTGCTGCTACACGCGGGCCCGGCCCTGGCCCGGGCCGCCGACGCGGCGGCCCCTACCCCCACCCCGGCCGCCGAGCCCAAGCTGCTGCTGTTCTGGTTTCTGGTGGGCGTGCTGGGCCTGGTGCTGCTGGTGTTTCTGGTGCTGTTCGTGGCCATTGTGGCCCAGATGCGGCCCCAGCTGCGCCGGGTGTACGAGCTGCCCTCGGTGCGCCGCTCCTGGAGTGGCAAGGTGCTGGGCCTGCTGGTAGGCGACCCGACTTTGGTGCGGGGCGAGGTGCGCGACGAAATTCTGGACCACGACTACGACGGCATCCACGAGTTCGACAACGACCTGCCGCCCTGGTGGAAGTACAGCTTCTACGTAACCATCCTGTTTGCCTTTGGGTACCTGGGCTACTACCACGTAGCGCAGGCCGGGCAGCTCAGCCACGCCGAGTACGAAACCGAAATGCAGCAGGCCGCCCTGCTCGTTTCGCCCGACGCCGACGACCCCACCAAGCTGACTACCTACGAGGCCCTGGCTTCGGCGGCCGATATCAGCAGCGGCAAAACCCTGTTTGCCAGCAACTGCGCCGCCTGCCACGGCCAGAACGCCGAGGGCAAAGTAGGCCCCAACCTCACGGACGAGTACTGGCTGCACGGCGGCGAGGTCAACCACGTCTATAAAACCATCAAGTTCGGGGTGCAGGGCAAGGGCATGGTGGCCTGGAAAGGCAAGCTCTCGGGCAAGCAGATTCTGCAGGTCAGCTCCTATATCCTGAGCCTGCAGGGCACCAAACCCGCCGGCGCCAAAGAGCCCCAGGGCGAAAAGGAAGCCGCGGCCAAGCCCGTAGCCAAGCTCTAGCCCCACCCGGCCCGATGGGTTCCGCCCGTCCGGCCGGTTGCCGCCCGCGCCCCTCGCGCCACCCAAACATTCGCCTACCCCCGGTTGACGCCCGAACCTGATTGTTCGGGCGTCAGCAGGCCTTAACCGGCCAGGCGCCTCCGGCGTCGGACCGGGCCGGGGGCCGCCTCTTTACCTTCATCAGTACCCAGACTTATGTCCGTTACCCAGTTCAAACCCGACGACTCGTACCGCGACTCCATTGCGACGGTAGATGCGGAAGGCCGCCGGGTGTGGCTCTACCCCAAGCAGCCCATCGGGCGGCTCTACGATCTGCGCAAGTGGCTGAGCTACGGGCTACTGGCCTTGCTGTTTGCGGGCCCCTGGCTACGTATTAATGGCCTGCCGGTACTGATGCTGAACCTGCCGGCGCGGCGCTTTATCATCTTCGGGCAAATTTTCTGGCCCCAGGATTTCTTTATTCTGCTGCTCGTGTCGCTCACGTTCCTGGTATTCATCATCCTGTTTACGGTGGTGTACGGGCGGGCTTTCTGCGGCTGGGTCTGCCCCCAGACCATCTTCCTGGAAATGGTGTTCCGGCGCATTGAATACTGGCTGGAAGGCGACGCGCCCCAGCAGAAAGCCCTGGACCGCGCTGCCTGGACCTGGAACAAAATCTGGCGCAAAACCACCAAGCACGCGCTTTTTTTGGTCATCTCGTTTCTGATTGCCAACACCTTCCTGGCCTACATCATTGGCACCGAGGAGCTGATCAGCATCATCACCGACTCGCCCACTGAGCACCTGGGCGGGCTGAGCTCCATGGTCTTGTTCACGGGGGTGTTTTACGCCGTGTTTGCCCGGTTTCGGGAGCAGGTGTGCACCATTGCCTGCCCCTACGGCCGTTTGCAGGGCGTGCTGCTGGATAAAGACAGCCTGGTAGTGGCCTATGATTACCGCCGGGGCGAGCGGCGCGAGAAGCTGCGCAAAAACCAGGTACGCACCGCCGGCGACTGTATTGACTGCCACCAGTGCGTGCAGGTCTGCCCCACCGGCATCGACATCCGCAACGGCGCTACCCAGCTGGAGTGCGTGAACTGCACGGCCTGTATTGATGCCTGCAACCGCATGATGGATTTGGCCGGTCTGCCCCAGGGCCTGATCCGGCACGCCTCCGTGAACAACATTGCCGAGGGCACCCGCTTCCGCCTTACGGGCCGGGTGAAGGCCTACTCCGGAGTGCTGGTGGTGCTGCTGGCCGTGCTGACGGGCCTGCTGGCCACGCGCTCCAACGTGCAGGCCACGGTGCTGCGCACGCCGGGGCAGCTGTTCCAGAAAACGGGCCACGGCACCATCACCAACCTCTACAACATCTCCGTCATCAACAAAACCAACGCCCCCTACCCCCTCACGCTGCGGGTATTGGAGCCGGCCCAGGGCCGAATTTCCCTGGTAGGCGGCCAGGGCCTGAAGCTGCCGGCCCAGGGCATTGTGGAGGGTGTATTCTTCGCCGAGCTGCCCCGCACGGCCCTGCGCCGCACCAACCAGCCGCTGCGCATTGGCCTCTACAGCGGCAACCAGTTGATTGCCGAAACCAGCACCAAGTTCCTGGGCCCGGTGCAGTAGCCCGCTCCGGTCCGACGGGCTCCCCCCACCGGGCCGGTTGCCGCCCGCGCCGCCCGCGCCGCCCGCGCCGCCTAGTTCCCCTGGCGGCAGACTTCTGGCCGGAGGCCAGGCGTCTGCCCGCCGGGAAGTGAGGCAAGTCTCCCGACTTGCGGCCGCGCAGCGGCCATCCCGCGTCTGCGCCGCCAAGAGCCACCCGGGCTGCCCGCACCGCCATTGCCTACCCTCTCCCGAACTCCAAACCTCAGCACGAAGCCAACCGGTCGGACGGGCTCCGCCCGTCGGACCGGAGGCCGGGCTTACTGTACTATAAGATGACGACCATGACTTCTCCCACTAAGCGCACGTTCTGGCCCTACGCCATTGTGGCGGCGTTCGTGTTGTTTGCCGGCTTTATCGGCTACCTCGTGCAGCAGGCCATGCGCACCAGCGTGGACCTGGTCAGCCCCAACTACTACCAGCAGGAGCTGGCCTATCAGCAGCGCATGGAAACCGTGGCCCGCACGGCGGCCCTGCCGGCCCCGGTGGAAATTGAGCACGATGCCGCCGCCCGGCGCCTCACCCTGCGGCTGCCCGCCGCCATGGCCGGGCAGCAGGTGCGGGGGCAGGTGCATCTGTTCCGCCCCTCCGATCAGCACCTGGATTTTTCCCTACCCCTGCAACCTTCCGCAACCCTTCAGCAGCAGATCAGCACGGCCCGCATGCAATCCGGCTACTGGCGCGTACGCCTGGATTTCACGGCCGATGGGCAAGCCTATTTCGTGGAGAGAAATATCACCCTCTAGGGCTGATTTTCGTCATGCCCGGCCCGGCCGCAGCGGCCGTACTTGCCTCCTGATTCAAGTACGCTTCACTTCTTCCGCTGATGTTCTGGGCCGGTTTTGTTTTTGGGTTACTAGGGAGCTTCCACTGCGTAGGCATGTGTGGCGCCATTGCCCTGGCCCTGCCCGGCCGGCCCGGAGCAGCCTCTTCTTCGGGGCGCTACGTGGCCGGCCGGCTGCTCTATAACCTGGGCCGCGTTACCACCTACGCTACCTTGGGCGCCCTGGCCGGCCTGGTAGGCCAGAGCCTGCGCCTGGCCGGCCTGCAGCAAGGGCTGTCCGTCGCTTCGGGCTGCCTGATTCTGCTGCTGGTGGCCGTACCCGAGCGCCACACGGCCCGCCTGGCTGGCCTGCTCGGCCTCGCGCGGCCTTTGGGCTGGGTGAAAACCACGCTGGCCACGCTGTTTCAAAAGACTTCCGGCGGGGCGCTCTACGGGGCGGGCCTGCTTAACGGCCTGCTGCCCTGCGGCTTGGTGTACCTGGCTCTGGCCGGGGCCCTGAGTGCCCCGGGCATAGCGGGCGCGGCCGCCTACATGGCCTGCTTCGGGCTGGGCACGCTGCCCCTGATGCTGGGCCTCTCCCTGACGGGGCAACTGGTACCGCTGCACTGGCGGCGGCGCCTGCGCCTGGCCGTGCCCTACGCGGCCACGGGGCTGGCGGTGCTCTTTATCGTGCGCGGCCTGGGCCTGGGCATCCCTTACCTCAGCCCCCGCCTCGGCCCGGCTCCCACGGCCGCCGCGCCCCACGCCCAGCCGCCGCGCAGCGTGCACTACTGCCACTAATTTTCTCCTCTAAGTCCTTCCCTCTACGCCCAGCCCCGCGCATGAAAACCATCCTCGTCCCTCTTGACCACACGGCTGCCGCCGAGTACACCCTGGCCTACGCCAACAAGCTGGCCGTGCGCTGGCCCGCCGAAATCGTGCTGCTCTACTGCCACCCCGGCGCCGGTCCCGGCCAGCCGCCCACCAACCTGCCCGAGCAGGAGCAGCGCCTGCGCAGCCTGGTGGAGCGCCTGCGCTACCAGCAGCTTACCCGCCAGGACGGGCGCCGCATCCGCTACCACTACCGGGTGCTGGCCGGCTGCCTCCACGACCACGCCCGGGCCGAGGCCGCCCGCTGCGCCGCCGACCTGGTGGTGATGGGCCTGGAGCACGTTGACTGCAACCGGCAGGCGCCCCCCGGCAACCACGCCGCCGCCATCACGGAGCTGGTGAGCTGCCCGGTGCTGGTGGTGCCGCCGGGCCGCCGCCCCCTGCCCAACCGCCTGGCCCTGGCCGCCGATTTTACCTCCCTCGGGCTGAACGTATTGCCCCGCCTCTCGGCCCTGCGGGAGGCATTCCCGGCTCCCCTGGACCTGGTGCAATTCTACTCCCCGGCCCAGCGGCCCCAGCGCCGCCAGCTCAAGCAGGCCCTGAATCAGGCCGCCGCCCAGCTGACCTGGTCCCTGATTACCCCGCATTTGCTGGAAGACGATGCTCCCTTGGAGGGCGGCAGCGAGTTCTGCGCCCGCACCCAAACCCAGCTGCTCATCATTGCGCCCGGCAGCGCGGGGCAGCTGCTGCAGTATTTCGACAGGTGCTACACCACCACCCGGGCCTACCACACCCAGATTCCGGTGCTGGTGCTGCGTGCCGCCGAGCGCCCGGCGGCTACTGAAGCCTGCTGTGAGAAGTGCGCCGAGCGGCTTGCCCCGCCGTCGGCCCGCCGCCTGCTCCCCGATTACGCGGCCATGCACTGGGCCTGATTTCTTGTTTTTCCTTCTTCTATGATGTCTTCTCCGATGAATATACCTGCTTCTATCCCCGTTCCCGCCAACCGCGTAGTGGTGGAAGACTGGATGCGCCAGTTTCAGGACTGGCTGTGCCAGCAGCTGGAAGCCGCCGATGGGGGCGAGGCCCGCTTTACCGAGGACGCCTGGCGCCACGAAGGCGGGGGCGGCGGCCGCACCCGCGTCATTCAGCAAGGGCGGGTGCTGGAAAAAGGCGGGGTAGCCTTTTCGGCCGTGTGGGGTACCATGAGCGAGCAGGCCGCCCGCCAGCTGCTCATGCCCGACCCTGGCTACTTCGCCACCGGCGTGTCGGTGGTGCAGCACCCGCGCAGCCCCTTGGTGCCGATTTCGCACATGAACGTGCGCTACTTCGAGGCGGCCAACGGCGAGGCCTGGTTTGGGGGCGGACTGGATTTGACTCCGATTTACGTGGATGTGGCGCAGGCCCGCTGGTTTCACAAGCAAATTGAGGCCATGTGTGCCCAGCACGACGCTACCTATTACCCCCGCTTCAAGCAGTGGGCCGATGAATACTTCTTCCTGCCCCACCGCCAGGAAACCCGCGGCATTGGGGGCCTATTCTTCGACCGCCTGACGGTGGGCAAGGACGGTTCCTTTGCCGAGCTGTTCGCCTTCGTGCGGGCCGTGGGTGAGGTGTACGGGCGCGCTTATTCCACCATTGTGCGCCAGAACGCGGCCCTCCCCTACACCGACCGCCAGAAGCAGTGGCAGCTGGTGCGCCGCGGCCGCTACGCCGAGTTCAACCTGGCCATTGACCGAGGTACCAAGTTCGGGCTGGAAACGGGCGGCCGCACCGAAAGCATCCTGATGAGCTTGCCCCCGCAGTGCGAGTGGCACTACAACCTGCAACCCCAGCCCGGCTCGCCCGAAGCGGCTACCCAGCAGTGGCTTCAAAAGGGCATCGACTGGCTAACTGCTGATGCCGCTGCCCCCGAGGCGCTAGAGCTTCAGGAGGCGGCGCAAGCTTAGGGGCCTGCTCCGGCCCCGTATTGGCAAGGTTACCCCGGCAACTGCCTGATATATCAGGCAGTTGCCGTTTTTTATGTTCGGGCGCGGCTATCCGAGCTGGGCACCCTCTCCTGCTCATGGACAGCTTTCCTACCCCCTGCTCCCGCTTCAACCTGGCCGCTTCCGGCGGTTTGCCGTAAATTGCCGGGCGTTCGTTTGGGCTTTCCCGCCGGAGCAGAAGTGGCTACGGTAGCCACTCGGCCTAGCAGGAAACACCACCCAACGTTCCGCTTACCTTTTGGTGTTCCACCCCGTCCGGTCCGCCGGACTTAGCACGACCTCCCTATGTTTGATATGATGGGCATGATGGGCAAAATGAAAGAGCTTCAGGACAAGATGAAGCAGGCCCAGGACCAACTGCAGTACCTCACGGCCACCGCCGAGTCGGGTGGGGGGCTGGTAAAAGCCACGGCCAACGGGCAGCGCCGCCTCCTGAAGTTGGAAATTGACGAAAGCCTGCTCCAGCCCCAGGACCGCGACATGCTGGCCGACCTGGTGGTGGCTGCCGTGAACAAAGTGATGGACGAAGCCGGCGAGAAAGCCAAAGAGGAAATCAAAACCAAAACCGCGGGCCTTATCCCCAACATTCCTGGCCTCGACCTCGGCGGCTTTGGCCTCTGATTCGGTGGCAGCGCCACCTGCCTCTTGTGCCGATGTAGCGGTAGTAATTCTGAACTGGAATGGCCGGGACTTTCTCCGAAGGTTCCTGCCTTCTGTGTTAGCGCACTCTGATGGCGCCACGATTTTCGTGGCCGATAACGCCTCCTCCGACGACTCGGTGGCGCTGCTGGCCCAGGAGTTTCCGCAGGTGCGGCTTATTCAGTTAGCCGATAATCTGGGGTTTTGCCGAGGCTACAACGCGGCCTTGGATGACGTACGCTGGGAGGGTTCACTGGTTAATCAGCTTCAGCAGAAGCGCACCCCAAAAGAGCGCGGCCTTGACTGGGTTGATACGTTTGGCTTTGCGTACTACGTGCTGCTGAATTCTGATGTGGAAGTAACACCCGGCTGGCTTCGGCCCCAGCGCGAGCTGCTGGAAAGCAACCCGCGCATTGCCGCCTGCCAGCCCAAAATCCGTCAGTACAGCGAGAATCCGGAAGAGCGCCAGCAGTTTGAGTACGCCGGCGCTGGTGGCGGCTACCTCGATGAGCTGGGCTACCCCTTCTGCCGCGGCCGCCTCTTTGACACGCTGGAAACCGATGCCGGCCAGTACGACGACCAGCGCCCGGTGGCCTGGGCCACGGGCGCCTGCCTGCTGGTGCGCGCTACCGCCTGGCACGAGCTAGGCGGGCTGGAATCCACCTTTTTCGCGCACATGGAGGAAATTGACCTGTGCTGGCGGCTGCAGAACGCGGGCTACGAGGTGTGGTACCACGGCGGCACTACGGTGTTTCACGTGGGTGGCGGCACGCTGCACAAGTCGAATCCGCGCAAAACCTACCTCAACTTTCGCAACGGGCTGGCCCTGGTATACAAAAACACCCACCCCGCCGAGCTGCCGGCCGTGCTCATCAGCCGGGTAGCCTTGGACTGGGTAGCGGCCCTGCGCCTGCTGCTGCAAGGTGCTACCCCCGATTTTCGGGCCATCCTGCGGGCGCATTGGCATTTCCTGAAGCGGCTTTCCTACTGGCGCGCCCGGCGCCGGCAGTTTCCGCCGCGCCTGCGGGCCGCCGAGCGGGCGGGTGTGTACCAGGGCAGCTTGGTATGGGCCTATTTTGCGCAGGGCCGCCGCCGGTTTTCGGAGCTGCCCGACCACCTGCTGCGCTAAAAAAAGCCTACCTCTGCTGCTTCCAGCAGAGGTAGGCTTTTGAGTTAAGTTCAGTAAATCGGGGCGTGCCCTGGGTTACAGGTCCCAGACAGTGCTGCGCTGCCGCCGCAGGGCCCGGCGCACGTTTATCCAGAAGGCCAGGGCAAAGTACAGCACAATGGGCGAGCCGAACGTGAAAAATGACGCGTACACAAACGACAACCGGACGCTGCTGGTTGAGAAACCCACCCGCTTGCCGATGGCATCGCAGACGCCGAAGCTCTGCTTTTCAATAAAGTCGGTTAGTCGTTTCATAACTCCTGCTATTCCAGTTGCCGGCAGTGGCTAACCTGATGTAAAATACAATGATTTGTAGCCTGTGTCAAGCACTTACGCGGAAAGCTCGCCGCAAGATACGTCTGTCGGCTGCCTTTTTCCGTTTGTTGTCTGAATTTCGCGCTACCCCTGCCTGTTGCCCATGAGAATTTCGTTGTTACGCCTAGTACCCGGTACCCTGCTCAGCGCGTCTTTTCTATCTGCCTGCTCTCCTCTGGCCAAGGTGCTGAAGAATGCTCAGGCCGGCCAGGAAATTACGGTGCAGCCCACGGTACTGGAAAGTAACGGCGAAAACGTGCTGTTTGAGGTAACGGCCAAAGTATCTGCCAGCCACTTGCGCAAAGGGGCCGCCTACAACCTGGGCCTGAGCTACCGCTACAACAACGGCCTGCGCGAAGACACGGTGGGCCGCCTCACGTTTATCTCCGGTGAATACCTCTACGATGAGGAGCAGAAAAATAAGCTGGTCATCCGGAAGCAGTTCTCTTTCCCTTACGCTCCCCAGAAAAGCCCCGGCGAGCTGCTGGCCCTCCCCGATGCCCGCGAAACCAAGCCCAACGGCAAGCGGGTGAAGGGCAAGGAAATCCGGCTGACGCGCGGCATCGTCACTACCTCCCGCTTGGTGGTGCGCCAGGATACGACCATTGCCCTGCTGCCCGAAACGGCCAGCAACAACATGAGCGGCACCCGGGTGATGCCCTTTTTCTTTGATGCCGGCAAGGCCGAAATCCGCAACTACCTGGGCACGAACGTGGCGGCCCTGGAAGATTTCATCGAGGCCAACCAGCACACCGACAAGGTGATGATTGTGGCCGGCCACTCGCCCGACTCCCTGGACCGCCACGACCCACGCCTGGCCGATAAACGGGTGCGCGCCCTGCTGAACTACTACAAAAAGCGGGTTGATACGGATTCCTACCTCAACAAAGTCAGCAACATCGACTTCGAGACGGAGGCCTACCACCGCCGCTGGGATTTGTTTCTGAACAAGGTGCAGGAGTCGGCTCTGAAGCCGGCCCAGGTCGATTCGGTGCTGCTGCTCATCAACGATACACCCGGATCCTACGCCACCAAGGAGCAGAGCCTGCGCCGGCTTACCTTCTACGACTACCTGGAGCAGTACATTTACCCGGTGATGCGCTTCGGCACCATTGCCGTGCGCTACACCGCCCCCAAACGCTACGACTCCGAAATCTATCTGCTCTCCAAAAAGATTGTGGAGAAGCAAACCGAGGCCGACGCCCTCACGCCCGAGGAGCTGCGCTACTCCGCTACCCTTACCCCCCTGCTGGCCGAAAAGCAGCGCATCTACGAAACCTCGGTGGCTACTACCGGCCTCTGGCAGGCCTACCACAACCTGGCCGTGGTGCTGCTGCTGCGCTCCGAAAAAGAAGTAAACCCGAAGGTGCAGCGCGCCTACCTGCGGCGCTCGGCCGTGAACTTCACCCTGGCCGCCCACCGCAACCCCACCGCCGAGCTGTTCTACCGCGTGGGCAGCGCCTACCACCGCGCCGGTGACAAGCTGGAAGCCCTGCAGAACTACGACTACGCCATCAAGCTGGGCGGCCCGCGGGCCGTACTCAGCAAGATTTTCTCCGATAAGGCCGCTCTGGAAATTGAGGTAGGCCAGCTCGACGACGCCCTGCGCAGCCTCAGCTACAGCTCCAAAACCTACCAGAACATCATGAACCGCGCCCTCATCTACGTGTTGAAGGGTAACTACCAGGGGGCGGCCAACATCTACGCCGAAGCCATTGCCCTGCGCCCTCAGGACCCGCTGCTGTACTACTGCCTGGCCATTGTGGCCGCCCGCCAGCAGAACGAGCCCGCCATGGCCATGCACCTGCGCCGCGCCGTGCAACTCAGCCGCACCTACGCCAACCGCGCCGTGGAAGACCTGGAGTTCCGCGACTTTGCCAAAGGCAAGCAGTTTTTAGAGGCGCTGCGGTAACTACTGGCTGAACCGTTTAGATCTATTCAGGCAATGACAACTCTAAATTCAATCTTACTCAACGAAACCGCCATACTTAGTTTGGCAGGCTATATTATAGCGGCGGCAGCCATTCTCTTTGGTGTAATTATAGGTGGTGTAGGTGTAGTATTTTGGGTGAGCAAAGGAGAATCAAAGGCAGTAAGGGTTGTTCGTGTTTTTTTGCCACTGGTGGCGCTGTGCTGCTTTTGCTTTGCTTACTCACTATTCGGGTAATACCGTGGATACTGCGCAGATGCATTGTTTGTCCGTCCCAGTTACTCGTCGTAGCTTTACGCGCCGGTTTAGAGCCGGCTTTTTCTTTCTGATCTGACAAGCACCTGACAAGTATGCGGACCATCCAATTCCGGGAAGCCCTGCGTGAAGCCATGTCTGAAGAAATGCGCCGCGACCCGCGCGTGTTTCTGATGGGCGAAGAAGTAGCCGAGTACAACGGCGCCTACAAAGTAAGCCAGGGCATGCTCGACGAATTCGGGCCGGAGCGCGTGATTGACACGCCCATTGCCGAGTTGGGCTTCGCCGGCATCGGGGTGGGTGCCGCCGCCAATGGCCTGCTACCCATCATCGAGTTCATGACCTTCAACTTCTCGTTGGTAGCCATTGACCAGGTGATTAACTCGGCCGCCAAAATCTACTCCATGTCGGGTGGGCAGTACTCCTGCCCCATTGTGTTCCGCGGCCCCACCGGCAACGCCGGCATGCTGTCCTCGCAGCACTCCCAGAACTTCGAGAACTGGTACGCCAACACCCCCGGCCTGAAAGTGGTGGTACCCTCTACCCCCTACGACGCCAAAGGCCTGCTGAAGTCGGCTATCCGCGACGCCGACCCAGTGATTTTCATGGAGTCGGAGCTGATGTACGGCGACAAGGGCGAGGTGCCCGAGGAAGAGTACCTGATTCCGATTGGTAAGGCCAATGTGGTGCGCGAAGGCGAGTCGGTTACCATCGTGAGCTTCGGCAAAATGATGAAGGTAGCCCTGGCCGCCGCCGACGAGCTGGCCAAGGAAGGCATCAAGGCCGAAGTAATCGACCTGCGCTCCGTACGTCCTATCGACTACGATACGCTGGTAGAATCGGTGAAGAAAACCAACCGCATGGTGGTAGTGGAAGAAGCCTGGCCGCTGGCCAGCATCAGCTCGGAGCTGGCGTACATGGTGCAGCGCCGCGCCTTCGACTACCTTGACGCGCCCGTGCTGCGCATCACCTGCATGGACGTACCCCTGCCCTACGCCCCTACCCTCATTGAAGCCTCCCTACCCAACGTGGAGCGCACAGTGAAAGCCGTAAAAGAAGTGCTCTACGTAAACCGGTAGTCACGCCCCCTCGGCAACCCGGGTTGCCCTCGTCTGTAATACCAAAAAGCCCGCTGCACGCGGGCTTTTTGCGTTTTTGACGCCCCGGCATCCGAGCGGCCTCTATATTTGCCCGGGCCCAGGGGGAGTTAGGCGGCTCCGGGAGTGTAGGCGAATACAGAGGCTGCCGGGCCCGGAAAGGACCGGAAATCTGGCCACCAAAGCCCCCCTGGCTGTTGAGTAGCTAAACAGGACGGGCATAATTTATGTACCTTTTGCCCAACGCTACGCTTGCCCCTACCCCATGAATCATCGGTTACACCTTCGCTTCGAGCAACTCGAACACGCTACCGCCCGCTTACTGCAGTCGGTTGCCGCCCTGGGCAACAAAGCCCAGCAGGCCCCGGGGCCGGGCCAGTGGTCGGCGGTGCAGGTAGTGCAGCATTTGGTTGTTGCCGAAACGGGGATTGGCCAGTACATGGAGAAAAAGCTGCTGCAAGCCGATGCGCTGGCCAAAGCCGGGGTAGGCTCCACCCTGAAATCGTGGCTGCTGCGGGCCCTGCTGCGGCTGCCATTTACACGCTTTAAGGCCCCCGCCCACCTCGCCAAGCTAACGCCGACGGAAGTACCGCCGCTGCCGGAGCTGCGAGCCGAGTGGGAGGCCGTGCGCCGCCGCCTGGAGCGCCTGCTCAACGAATATCCCGGCACCCTCCTCGACCGCGCCATTTTCAAGCATCCGCGCTCGGGCATGCTCACCATCTACCAGACCCTGGATTTCATGCTCGACCACGTGCTTCATCACCAAAAGCAGGTAGAGCGCATTGCAAAAGCCGTACGGTAAGCCGACGCCCACCGAAGCCCGGCCCGCTACGGCAGGCATTGGCCGGCGCCGGCTGTCTGCTGCTAGCTGGACTTCCGAACGATATCAGTGTACGATTCGTGCCGGGGCAATTCCTGCATAAGAGCCGTTATTTCGGCGGGCGGCACCAGCAGTTTACGGGCCCGCAGGTCGAGCCAGGCGCCCTCTACCGCCACCGTGGCCGCCGGGCGCCCGTCGGCCTTGTGCAGGGTATGAATGATGTTCCAGCGCGAGCCATCTTCGCTCAGGCCCGAGAGCTCCCCGGTTACGCGCAGAACTTCATTGAGGTGCAGCTCCTTCAGAAAGCGGGTGTCCTCCCGAAACAGAATGGGCCCAAGGCTGAGTTGAGCGAAGCGCTGCAGCGTGAAGCCATGCTGAGCGAGATACTCAATGCGGTGCTGGGCGGCATAGTCGGCGTAGGCCGAGTGACGCATGTGGCCATTGGGGTCCATATCGGCCCAGCGCACGGTGTACATACGTTCAAAAACAGCAGACATACGAAAGAAATTATATGTGGTAAGCTACCTCAGCCGGACGGCTACCCGGTAGCTGGCAGCTCCAGTGAACTGCCAATGATTTAGCGCACCGTCAGCCGAACGAGGTACTGCTGCTGGTCGTCTTCTTCCAGGAATTCTACCTCGTAGCCAGCGGCCTCGGCGTAGTCCTGCAGCAAGGCCGGATCGGTGAAAATCCAGTGGAAAGCCGACCCCGTTTCGTTGGCGTACTGCATGGTGTATTCTACTTCACCGTAATACGGCCCATTCAGGTCAAACACCAGGGCCCCTTCCTCATCTTCGTAGAGGTAGCTGATGTCGGAGGAAGTAGCCAGAATCTGGCCGCCGGGTGCCAGCAGGTGCTTGGCGTGAGCCAGAAACCGCTCCAGGCCCTCCAGCGTACCCACCAGCCCGATGCCGTTCATGAGCATCAGTATGGTATCGAACTTCTCGCCCTGGGTGAGAGCCGCATCGAAAATATCGTGGTGAGCCACTTCCTGCACGCCGCGCTGCTGCATTACCTGTACGGCCCCCACGGATGCATCCACGGCCTTTACGGCAAATCCGCGCTGCTGCAGCTCCAGCGCGTGACAGCCGGCCCCGGCGCCCAGGTCGAGCACCCGGCCGCGGCATTCCTCCAGCGCCGTGCGCTCCATTTCGGGCATTTCCCAGAGGGAGCGGAAAAAGTAGGCGGCGGGCAGCACCTCCTCATCGGCCACGGAGCTGTGCACGGCTATGGTAGCGCTCAGGTGGCCTTGCTGATAAGCGAGCAGCGCCTGGCCGATGGGGTCAGGGGTAGGGGTAGCAGTAGGTGTAGGCATGGAGACAAAGATACGCGGCCCGGCCCGGCCCGCCGACGCCCGCCGCGAACTTCCCCGTCGCGGGGCCGTTACAGAGCTTTCCCTCTGCTGCTCTTCCATGCCATCTTCTCCCCTGCCCAAGCGCTTGATTAAGGGCAATTTGCCCACCAAAATATGCCTTACCTGCGGGCGCCCGTTTGAGTATCGTAAAAAGTGGCGCGCCTGCTGGGACGAGGTAAAGTACTGCGGCGAGAAGTGCCAGCGCAACAAGAAAAGACTGTTTACAGCTAATGGAGAGGGTTTTTGAGTATCAGAATCAGTTATGTATCAATTCTAGCTTTTCAAGTTGATTTACGACTGTCTATGAAGTGATTTTCGAGTTGGTTTCTGAAATTGCATTTAACAGTGATAAGGCTTTGTAGCTTACACAAACAACAGAGCATGAAAAGAAAGATTAAGAGGTACAATGGTTTCCTTTTACTTAAATCTCAAAGAAGCTCTACAATCAATTCAATAGTGTTAGGTGGATAGATGACCTCTATTTTACAGAAAGATTCAGCAGAAGCCTTTTTCTCTACCAATATGAGTATATTTTAAGAAACTGCCTACTTCTGAAAGATAGTTTAACCACAAAAGTCTCCCCGGTACCAGACTCTCAAAGATTAGTTGGGGCCTGTTTCTGATGTAATCTCAAGGGTTTATATATACTTAAAAAATAAAATTTAAAGCTATATAATTGAGAGAGTGTCTTTAGCTTATTACGCAAGAAAACGAATCTTCTAGCCCTACGCATAGTTTAGCATTTGAACTCTCTCAATTATTTATATATAGTCATTATCATCACCCTCTACTCCTTCTTCTTTTGTTGTAATACTATTTGTGTAGGTCTTCTTAAAAAACAAGCTAAGCGCACTTTTTATATTAATTTTCCTTTTACTTTCTTCAAACAATTCAATATCATCTTTAGAAGCATTTATATTCGTAAGCATGGACAGAGCATTATCTATGTCTTTGATTGCCAAATCGTAATCTCTACTATTAGAGTAGCATAATGCTCTTACCCGAAGCAAATAAGGCATAATAGATGATTCTTCTATGTCAAGTCCTTTATTAGCTAAGTCAGTAGCTAATGTGTATTCTTTAGAACTTAGAGCTTCTTCGGCTTCATTCAAATACCTTTGAGCATTCATAGCAAATCTATTGGCCTGCTCTATAATATACATCATAAATTCGGTATTGTTATTTCCGAATTCAATAATCATATTTCTATCTTCGGAACAATAAACTTGTTTGAATTCAGGATTAATAGCAAAAATATCTTCAAACATATCATCCTTCTTAATCCATCTCTTAGTATATAGTTTATCATCTAAATACTCTTTCATCCATTCAGCCTTAATAGCAGAAGGAGTATCAGCAGGGTCAAAGTTAAGTTTCGATGATTCTGCATAAGTGTTCTGCCTCAATGTCTTAATATATTTCTGAGCTGCATTAACTGACACTTTAAGCTCAACTATACTTTGAATGAAAATATCCTTAACATTATCTATACTACATTGATGATATTCTGCTAAAGCTTTAATAGAAACATTCCTGTGTACTTGGTTTGATTCACTATGAGTTGCAAAATCCAACAGGTTGTTTCTTTCCAATCTAGCCGCTGACTCTGGGTTATTCCTGGAATATCTATCCCAATCTTGCTTAGTTTTACCAGTTACATAAGTATCCCAAAGGAACTTACCAAAAATCAAAAGTGCAATGAATCCAATGAATGAAAGCATGAAAAGAAAGATTAACATTGAAAAAAAGAACTTGAAGGTCAGGCAATTAAAGGCGATATAATATGATGGCGATGTTTTAATTATACTATAATTTGAGTATCTTTGCATCAATACGAAAGAGGCAGACAACTGCTTTTATTTTTCTCATTTCTGTAATCGAAATGTCAGAATTATAGCCTATACAAGAGTGTAAAAACAGGATTTCAGTTACAATGTAACCATTATTTAAATTTATAAACAACTTAAAATCAATGTATTATGAAGAAAAATGTCATCAACATCCCAAGAGTTAGAGCCAATGGCAAACCTCTATTGTACCTATCTCAGATTGAGGGATTTGAATTGCCTAAAGGCATACTAGCCAAAGGAGGTACAGGGGTAGGAGGGAGTACCTTAGCTATCGACAGTAAGCACCCCTATATCATTGCTGTTCCCACTACTGCTCTGATTGAGAATAAAATGGAGAAGCACCCAGATGTTTTCGGTGTATACTACCAGAAAGGTGCCTCTGTTAATCCGATGTCACTTAGTTTCTATTTAGAAATAGTTGCAGTCCCTGTTATAATGGTTACTTATGATAGCTTACATAAAGTAACAAAAGAATTACAAGATTTAGGGATAGATGTATATAATCACTTTAGACTTCTAGTAGATGAATACACAGAGCTATTAAAAGCTTACAGTTACCGTAACAAGGCTATTAATTCACTGGTTAAAGAAGCTAGTAAATTTAATTATACAACTTACATGAGTGCCACCCCAATAGATGAACAATACACTCCTAAAGTTTTTAAAGAATTAGAGTATACTGAATTGCTTTGGGAAGATGTGTCAGTAATCAAACCTGTTACACTCAAGACTGCTAAACCATATCATAGTGTAAGCAATATTATCAAACGATTTAAGGCTAATGGTTATGCGGAAAAGATTGGTCCTAATATTACTAATGAGTTATTTGTATATGTAAACTCAGTAATAGCAATTAAAGACATTATAGATAACACTAATCTTGTTCCTAGTGAGGTAAAAATTATATGTGCCGATACTCTAGCTCATAGAGATTTATTAGGTGAATATTCAATAGCAAAGCCTATTGGAGATAACAAGCCAATTAATTTCCTTACTAGTAAAGCATTTAGTGGATGTGATATATATAGTAATAACGGATTGGCTATTGTTGTTTCTAACGTACAGAAAAAGCACACATTAGTAGATATTGCTACAGATGTATATCAGATTGCAGGAAGGATAAGGACGATTGATAACCCCTTTAAAGATACTATTATTCATATTTATAATACAGGTGCTATTGAGATGAACAAAAAAGACTTTGAAGATTGGGTTAATAATAAAAAAATCTCTACTAAGCTTCAATTAAGTGTATTTAATAAATTCTCTAGTATTGAGAAGGAAGCATTCAAGAAGAGAATGGAAATGAGCTTAGAAGATGATTATTTATTTTATAATGAAGAAACAAATCAACTGGAATATGATGACTTAAAAGAAATGAGTGAGGCATTCGAGTTTTCAATCACTAACGAAATATATTCCAACGGCCTATCTGTGAGAAATGCTTATCTTAAACAAGGGTATGATGTTGTTTCATCTGAGCAGAGAGTGGATTATGAAGAAGCCTTTGTTAATGCAGCTACTAAGTTGTCATTCAAAGAAATAATGAAAGAATATATTAGTCTTATGAAATATGACGCTTCTAATGAAAGAATACCTATACTAGAGAATCTTGAGCCTGAAATAAAGAAAATGTATGAAGTTTTAGGGGCAAAGAAAATAGAAACCAGTAGATACTCGCAGAAGGCAATAAAGGAGCTTATGTATTCAGAAAGCAGAGAGGCAAAAGATGCAGTTAAACATTCTGTTTACACACGATTAAAGAAAGGCGGCTTTTATTCTTCTAATGAGATTATAGATGTTTTAGAAGAAGCTTATAAAAGACATAAGATTATTAAAAAGGCAAAAAGTAAGGATATAACAGAATTTCTACCTGCCAAGAAAAAGCAACAGAGAGATAGTAAAACTGGCAAACCAATTACAGGTTACATAATAGATATAGAGTAGATATTATACCCAATATGTTATAAATTAAAATATATTTCATTATAAAATATAATATCAAATCACTAAACATACACACAACAATTTTCATTAAAAAAAGCACAGAGATAGAAACTCATTCCTACCTTCTGTGCTTTCTTATTTTATGCATCAATCTATACAAATACTTTAGCTATCTCCTCATTCTGGTTTGCTGTCAGGTGAGCATAATGCTCCATAATCATCTTAATATCTGAGTGGCCTACCCAGCCCTTAATCACTGCTGGATTAACTCCATTCTGTAAACAGAGATTAATAAAAGTCTTTCTACCTGCATGAGCACTAATTAGTTTTGCCTTAGGCATTACTTGTCTTACTCTATTAGTGCCTGTATAATGTATTATTTCCTCTAAACCACACAATGAAGGAATCATAGCACATACTACTTTTATTTGAGTATTGAATTCACTTTGTGCTATTCGTTGTAATGCATAGTTATTACGTTCCAAAATCTCAACAGCTTGAGAAGACAAAGGAAGTGTAATAGTAGTAGCTGTTTTATTGGTGGTTAAGCTAAGCACGTTACTTTTAACATTAGCCTCACTAAAGAATACATCAGACCATCTTAAACCAGTAAGACACATTATGCCAAATATATCTCTAACTCTTTGATATCTTGGATTATCTAGCTTGATAGTGAGTAAATCCCCTAACTCCTCTTTCGTTAGATATATCAAATTCTTATTCTTTATCTTCTTAACATTCACAAACTTACGCAACTCTTTAGTGTTTAGGCCAAGAGGTTCAGAGAAGTGGTTTATAACAGCTTTAAATTTGATTAATATAGACCGAATAGTTAGATTACGTAGTCCTCTATCTACTAACCAATCTCTAAAACTATTCATTACTGTAAGTGTAATATCATCAATTCTAAGACACGATTTAAACTCATTTACCAGATTCCTGAGATTAGTATATAACTTCAAAGTTTTTGTATTTATTAAATTCTTCTTTTCATCTGTATATCTATCTATAAAATGCACAAATAAAGCACCTTCATATATTCCAAGCTTCAACTCAGCATTTTGAATCTCTTGCTTCTTACTTGATACGGCAGCTTCCAATGCTTCTAATTCCTGATATAGCCTCTCAATAAGAGTGGTAGCCTCTTTAACCTGCAAAGGCTCTTGCCCCTCCCCTACCCTTCTTTGGGCAACAATAGCAGCATATTCATCTGCCATAGTTTGAGTAGTCGGTTCACCGCCTTTTCCTAATATGTTTCTGGCTGATGCTTCTATGTCTGCATATACCTGTGCTATACAAGCATTCCACTCAGGAGCCATAGGCAACTTATTACTTACTTTACCTGTAATCTGATTAAAGTATTTGGCTTGTACTGCTACACCTGTAGCCTTGACAAATGGACTGCCATCATGGGTATGTTTTATACTAATTGGGTGCTCTCCTTTCTTGTTTTCAGGCCGAAGAATGAAAGTGATTTTGGACATTTTGAACTTGGGTTTTGGTTTTCAAAGGCCCGATAACACATGATTTCATGTATCAATCTGTGTATCAAAGCATGTGTCAATGAGAACTCAAAAACCTTGTTTCCTTCAACTGAGAGCCTTTCTGGGACGAGGTAAAGTACTGCGGCGAGAAGTGCCAGCGCAACCGTCGGCCTACCCCTGCCACCCCCTGAAAGGCCAAGCACCGGGCTGGCCGCGTGCATCCTTTCCGGTGGCCGCTGCGTTGTGAAGCTCAGCAACCATTCTCTTCGCTTTCCCACTCATGGCAACCAATCTCGACTACCTCGACCCCACGCTGCAGCCGCTGGCCGATAAGCTACAAGCGTACCTGCAAACCGAAAAGGAGCTGCAGCGGGCCGAAGTAAAAGCTACCGACCTTACGCACCGGCACCAGCCATCTGCTCCCCCCACCGACTACGAGCAGCGCTCGGCAGCGGGAAGCTACGATCAGCCCCACGAAGAAATTCGCCTCAGCCTTGAGCATCTGCGCGACGAGTTAGACCGGCTGCGGCAGGAAGTTATTGCCTTGCTGCCGGTGCGCGATGAGTGGATTAAAGTGAACCTGGGGTACGGCCCCAGCCGGGTGGGAGCATTCAGCACTACGCCCGCTACGGCCTCGCCCGGCGCGAATGCTGCCTATGAGCTACGCGTAGTGGTGTAGAACCGCCAGCAACAAAAAGACTACCCCATGGGCACCGCCTGGGCGGCGCCTATGGGGTAGTCTTTTATATTTTCTGCATGTCAGCTCCAGACTACCCGCGCAGCAACCCTGGGAAAGCAGGTGGCAGATACCGCTAACAGCCTGTGTAACAGCATAAAAAAAGGCGGACTAACAGCCCGCCCCTTTTCCACAACCAAAACAGGTTGAAACTCAAAACCTGTTTTATTTGGCTAAAAACGCAGATTATTAATAACTGGACTGACCAATTTTAGATTCTGGACTGACCATTTTTCAGGGAACATGTACTACCTTGGCTTCACCTTAACGCCCTGATGTACACGTTACCCCTACCCGAATGGCTACCGTATCAACACTGGTAAGAGTCAAGAACAAGAAGAAAGCAGAGAACCCACTTTGGGTTATTCTCAGACACAAGAACAGTGACGGTACTCGCTTGGAAGTAGCTATCAGCACCGGGGAGAACATTGACCCCTCGGAGCTGAAACGGGGGAAGGTAGTAGGCGACAAATCGATTGCCCTGAACGAGCTGGTCACTACCATCAGCGGGGAGCTGTATAAGGCGTTCGAAATCGTACTCAAGCGAGGGGAAGCGGTAACCGCTGCTTTAGTCCGAACTGAGTATGACCGAATCGTTGCTGACAGGCTTCTGGAAGAAAAACGTAGGCTGTTCTTTCGGAAGAGTGACGAGTACGCGAAGAACCAGAAAATCTACAACACCAAGAAATACCTCAGACGGATTGACGAGGAAATCCAGGAACGGCTACAGTGGAAGGAAAACAATCAGCGTAGGCTTGACGAACTCGAAGGCAACATCAGCACCTTGGAGAGCACCAAGAAAGACCTACTGGTTACCTACTTCCAACGCTTTCTCGATGAGAAGAGAAACAACCTGAAGCGTAATTCCTCCGCTGGGTATGTATCCATCATGAAGATGGTGGAAGGCTACAGCAAGACCCTACGGATTCAGGACGTGAACCGTACCATCATGTATGAGCTGGAAGACTACATGATTCAGAAGAAACTCTCGAATACCAGCATCGAGAACTACACGAGCAAAATCAAGGGTATCCTGAACTACTTCGTGGACGAACTGAATCTGGGTACCAGCTATAAGGGCTACACCTTCAAACTACCCATCTACGCGAACGATGTGGTGTACCTGAGCCTCGAACAGCTTCAAGACTTCTGGAAGTACGAGAAGGCAATGAAGTCGTACGAGAAGCAACCCAACCGCACTACCCCCAAGGGTTACCAGCGGGTGAAGGACTTGTTCATGTTCATGTGTGGAACCAGCCTAAGGTTCGTCGACATCTTCGTGAACTTCCGGGAACTAATACAGGTGGATACCGACAGGCACGGTAACACTACGGAATACATCGTCATGACTCCGCAGAAGACCCAGAAGAAACAAATCCGGGTGAAGATTCCGGTTACCCCGTTGGTCAAGTCAATCCTTGTTCGGAACGACTATCAGTTCAAACCGATGCGGGACGACTACTTCCGGGATTTGCTCCGGGAGTTCTGCGAAGACATACCCTCGTTCCAGCAGGAAGTAACATGGTTCGACTTCCAAGGCCAAGAAAAGGTACCATATCTTGACCCTAAGACACGCAGGAAGCCGTTGGTATGGCAAGAACTGGGTTCACACACCGGACGCCGTACGTGGATTAATATGGCTATCCAGAGTGGCTACACCATCCCGGAAGTCATGGGGGTAACAGGCCATACGGAAATGAACACATTAGCCCTGTACTTCAGTAAAGCGAAGGTTACCCGAGACAAGCCCCTGAACTTCTTCAATAACGTTGAACAGAAAGGATGAAGCCTTCGAATCCGGGGGCTTTTTTGTTTTCTACCATGCTTGATTTGTAGGCGAGCTTATCTTTGAAGGTCTAATTTTCAAACTTCCCTATATGCGTACACGAGTACTCGTTCTTATCATCTGCCTGATTGCCCTATCATCTGGCTTCTGTAAGGCTCAACAAGCTCTCACCTTGGATAACCTCATTGCTATGCAGCAAGGCGGTCCAAGTGGTGTAAACCGCCTACTCCTACCTAAAGGCTGGATATTCAAGGGGGTTGATGAAGGTCATGTGAATTGCGATTTCACCGATGTGTTTTGGGCTTACCAACCATTATCATATTCCAGTGGGAAAGCGGTTGCCTTTTTAACATTGGGAAAAGACGAAGACTGTATGTATGCAGTAACGTATCAAACCCCGAATCTTGCTGTATATAATATGATAATAGCAGCTATAAAACGCTATAACATGACACAAACAAAGTCAGATGTTGTAACTAATGCTGAAGGCAAAACCACTATTGTTGAATATTATTCCGGAACAAATTACTTAGTAAAAGTTGCAGTAGGCTCTGGCGAAAATGATATGGGTGAAATAAAAAATAAGTATATGGTTACCCTTTGGCACAAATGATTGATTTGAAAACAGTGTTTCTTCATTTCCCATGATTCGTACTGAGGGTATATTGGGGTTGACATACCGCATACCTGATAGCCTTAGGGGTAAGGCTTACTACATGGTAAGATTCTTCCAGCTCCCATACTGGCTTACCTACTGAACCAGATTGACGAAGGCTCTCCTACGGGGGAGCTTTCTTCGTTTACGGGGGCTTCCCCGTTATTTCCCCGTTCGTTACTACCCTATGTTCAACGATTTTTAAATGGTTTATTTGGTAGATTATCAGTTACTTACAAAATGTTCGTACGCATTCCCATATAACCAACTCCCATTCCTTATCCCTTTATGTATACCCTTCCACTACCGAACATCTACTACCTTTAGTATATATCCTTTACTACCGCTTCGTTGAACAGTATATAGTGATAAAAGGAGAATAAAGATACAAAGTATCTAATCGTTGAACTTATGTATAACACGTACGTGTAAACGCGGGTACCGAGTTGAAATAACGATTCGTTCATCAATCCAATACTTCCTCTTCGATTGAAGGAAAGTTGAAGGATTGTCTTTCGCGGAAGCTACAATTGAGGGTATGTTTGGTGCAGTCACAGTATTTACATGTGACCGGGGGAAGGGAGAGTCTTGGTTCTATGCTCTCCCTTCCGTTCTAACCCGCACCATACGAACCCCCAGTTTTAGAACACTGGTACTACCTAACTCAGAGTACGTACATAGAACCTAAGTGCCAACAACGAAAGTATCGACAGGGAAGCCTTATGAAATCAGTCTTTTCCTTCCCCCAAACCTTAACACCAATGACCTTAACGTTTGCCTAACGGGTGAACGTGGTACCGGCAAGCTCCTACAGGGAGTCTTGTTCCTCTACACCTACCTCTATACGGAAAAGCTTACCCTACTCAGGGAAAAGCAGGATGAAGACCCTGACTTCCCCGGTTACGTTCAGATATCCCGTTCTATCCAACGTTCCTTCCTCGGGGATGACTACTCGGAAGTAATGAAGCTCCTACTGGATAATGACTTCCTGACAATGTTACGCCACAACCGGGAAGGGGAATACTTCCAGGATGGCTTCTACTTCAAGGGAGACTATACAGGCCGCTGTAAGTCGTTCAAAATCCCGGAGCATCTTCAGGGTACAGAGAAACTTTACAAAGTCCTGAGGGAACACGTAGGTCAACGGGAATTACTCAAGCTGAACACGGTTAGCCCGGAACGCCAAGCCTACGAGGAACGCTATCGTCAAATCATTGCGCAGAACATGAAGAATGTGATTCTACTCGATACCCCGGAATCCCGGCAGAAGATTGAAGATATCCTCGCAGCGCAGAACAAGAGGGTAACACCTCAGGACTTCATTACCCTCTTCAATACCACCCCCATCAAGGAAAACCCTATCTGTGAGTTCGGACATCGGGTTCATTCCAATATTGTAAATACCCATAAGGTGGTACGGCCTTGGTACCGCTTCCGGGGTGATGAAGATTCTCCCTTGGTAGAAATCGACCTGGTTAACAGCCAACCCGCAATCCTGGCAAGTATTACCCCCAAGCTAATCATGAAGTTCGCTCCTGAGTGCACAGAGGCCGCACCCTTGTACGCGAAGGTTGCCAATGACACGAACTATCAGCACTACCAAGAACTGTGCGCTACGGGCGACATCTACGAGCAACTACGGGATAGATTCAATGAAACCTACGGCAGCAAGCTTCTAACTTCCCTGACTCGCAACGATGCTAAGGGAGTCTACTACCGGGGTGCATATTCCGATTATGAAGTGATGGAACGATATGACCTCGCGGAAGCAGAAATGGAAGTCCTGACGCTAATCCTTCAGGGAGCACCTCAAGCCGAAATCGACAAGAAGGAAGGGTATCTGTTCACCCTAAGAAGCTACCTCCTCTTCAAGGACATGTTCCCCAGCGTACATGAATTGTTCCGAAAGATTAAGCTATTCGACTGGAAAGGAATAAACCCCGGAAATAAGCATTCTAACAACTGTCTACTGGCACAACGTATTGAAAGTGGTATCATATATACCCGAGTAGTCAAAGCTTTGATAGACGCAGGAATTGAACGAACCAAGATTATTACCCTTCACGATGCCTTGATGGTGCGAGAGCAAGACGAAAAGAAAGCCCGTACCATCTTCGCTAAAGAATTGAAGAAACTTCACTTGAATATCAAATTAAAGAATAAGTAAACCCTGCGGTAGGTTATCTGGTAAATGAATGTATCATTACCGAATCTTCATCCTTCACCCCAGATAACCTACTACTATGCCCCGGAAATCCGCAACTGTCGAAGAACAAATGTTAGCTCTGCTGAGTAAAGTCAAAAACGAAGGCAAGCCAGAGAAAATCGCCAAACAGAAAGACATCAGCAAAGCCTTACAACTGTTCCGGAAGGGACATGCAATGATTGAAGAAGCTATTGCTATGTTGGAAGGTGGGGATGAACCCGCTAACGATTCTCCCGAGTATCAAGCCAACGTAACCAAGTACCCCCAGGCCCCCTACGGTAGAAAGGCTGATGGAACTCCTAAACTGGCTTCCGGCAAAGGTGCCCTTAGCGCGGAAGCAATGGCCTTCCGGATGCAGTATCCCGAGCTATTTGATAAGAAGGTTTCCGACCCCGGCCACGGTGGCAGCAACGTAGCCGAGGACACTGATACCGATTCTGACCGTCCCGGCCACGGTGGCAGTACCAAAGGAAGAAAGAAGAATAAGTAATTCCCCTGCCCTCTTCGGGATGATGAAGGCTACTCCTTAACTGGGGTAGCCTTTTTTCATTCTACGATTCTTGGTACCCTACTTGAACCCCGTATTCAGGTACATGTACCAACTAACATTCCGGGGCAGATGGTTATCCATTAACGCAGCCTACAACAAACATTACCAGCAGAGGAACAAGGTCAAGAACGAGTACAAGGAATTATTCCGGCCCTTACTCCTACAGGCCCAGATTCCACCCCTACTGGCCTTCAGACTCCATATCGAATACAATAGCCGGATGGACTGTGATAACCTCACTGCTGGTAGCAAGGTGTTTTATGACCTAATTAGGGAAATGAAGATTATCAAAGAAGATAACAAGCATATCTACCGAGGAATTACCATCGTACCCAACCTCCTACTACCGCATAACACCTACCAGATAACGATTCTACCAGTTGAAGAAACTATATCGTAATGAAACCCTAATAGATGGTTACCACAACGTACAACTACTGCTGATAGTAGATGAAGTACCCGTTACTCAGGTTAGAATCGACCTGAGTACCCGCGAAGAAGAACATGAATGCGAGTTCCAATCCGTACATACCCATCCCGAGTACTGGAGCAAGGGGTACGCCCGATACGTCCTCGGGGAAGCAATCAGGGAAGCTTACACGCTGGGTAAAACGATTATTGTACTCGGTGCCCACTAAGACAATAAAGCCGCCCGAACCCTATATGAAAGCATGGGGTTTATCAAATACTCAGAACCTAATCAGTGGGGAATAATCGATTACTATCTGGTAATTAACCCAGAACTATTAACAGATGTAACCCGAGATTAGTCCAGAGGAACTATCCGCAGATGCACATCGGATACATAAACTCTTTTCAGGTCTATATTGGTAAGTTTCTCGTTTTCGATGCGGTAACTAATCGGACAAGCAATTCTTAATGTCGTTACGTGCAATTCATATTCACTGTATTCTAAGAAATTTACATCCATAGCTACACTAATACTTAACCATAATGTTCCATTTAGAAAAGAGTAAATATTAGACCTAAATATCTTGGTAGTACCTTCTTTTACAACAGCCTTTTGAAGAACCAAATCAGTAGAATCAAATGGATAGTAATCAAGTTGCGCAAGCTTTTCCCTCAGATTTGAATTCTTCTTCGTGAGTACATATAACGCCTTAGCATTGAGTTCTTGATAATCAAGGTTAGCATGTATCCATTCCAGTGTCAGAGGTTTAACAGGCTCGTAATAGTCATCGAGGAATGACTTTAGAGAAGAATAATACTTGAATAAGTTTCTATTTAATTCATCCTGAACATCAGCTTGCAAGTCAGGGTGTAAGCTATTTCTGTCATTGGGTACATTAGCGAACTCATTAACGTTATCTGATATAAATACCAAAGAATCATACGCACCATCCCTGAGAAACTTCAGGATAGTAAACCAGATGATAGCGTCCCGGAATTCCTCTCCTTTGGCATTAAATGGCTTTTTACGGGCTATTGCTCGCTTCGCTATACTACCTAATGCGTTCTCCGGATAAGGTAGAAACACAGTATCAGGCCACATAATTTTGCCCTCTCGTAACGTATCCCGAAGGAAAGCCTGATATTCTTCTAATAATTGCTGATAGTCAAAACGAGGGATAACAATTCCTGGGGAATCAGGAAAGAATCTTTCAATGTTATCAGCAGTATCATTCAAGGATTTAACCTGAGGCTTCAGCTTCTCTAAGTATTGTCCCGCTACTTCATCCCAAATGACTTCTGGCATTAGGATTATTGCCCCAGTCCTTTCAACAAAGTCAAGTAAGGCACGGTGTTCTAATGATTCGAACTTCCAGCTCTTTTGAATGATGTTGGTATCAAGAATAATATACATACTGAAGAATCTATCAGAAGATAGAATTATAAGGCAGTACCCGAAGTACGGCAAAGTTATTTCTTCTTCTTTCTTGGCGTCCGATTAGAACCTTTGACAGGCTCAGGGCTCAAAGGAGGAAGTTTAACCGCTGGGGGTTCCATAACACTACTATTTAAGCCTTCAATCACTTTATCCGCCCTTTCAATCTGTGAAGTACTATAGAATCCTTTGTTGATGCGCTCAAATTCTTTGAGCATGTCACTAAATTTATTAAGCAATGCAAATTGTTTTTTCATTTCTTCCATAGATTGTGATACGTCACTGGTTTTGTCTATGGCCTTCAATAAAGCACTGATTTGATAACTATTATCAATAGCCAGTTTCTTTTCTCCCGTTAAGCCTACATGTTCAATCTTGATTTCACCCATTTCACCATCCTTGAACTGAATGCTTAAGCTTACCTGATAGGTAGCTATAGCAGAATGAACGCGAATAGATTCTGGGTTATCCAACGGAGCAAAGGTCAACGGAACTTCTATCGTCAGATATACACGACAGAATATCACAATCCGCTTCGTCTTCTCGAAGGTGTACACATTCAACGCGAATACGTCAGACGTATCAGTAACTACGTGCTTCGCTAAATCGGACTCAATTAATGGCAACTGATACTCCGGATTACGCAGTCTGGCAGCATTAGCAAAGTCTACCACATCTTCTTGCAGGGCAATTGCAAAGGCTGATTCTAATGCTGCCTTTTGTGCCCGTAGATACTCTCCTACGGATTCTTCAGTAATACCTTGGATTGGGAGACTGTGAGCGGATACGAAGTCTTCCAAGCTGGTGTAATAGTAAAATCCTTGCGTTTTACCCTTCTGACGTGCTTCCTCCGCCTCAGCTGCTAAATCAGAATGCAGAACCTTCTTTCCCCCACCTGAAGGAACAACACCAAAAGCGTTGCCATCGGAACTGATGAAAACAACTTCATCATGTTCTTTCCCGGCGGCACCGCTGATAACATCAAGAACATTTTCCCATATCAGGGTATCCTTGAATTCCTGCTGGTTCTTATCATTAAAGGGCCTACGCTTCACCAATGCTCGTGCCGCTACCCTTTCCAAGTAGTCCGGTTTGTGCTCTATGAACTGGTAGTCCTCTCGTATCTTCAACTTCTTGCGAAGCCACTCCATATAGGAAGCAACCTCGCTATCTATGTCAATCTTGAGAACCTTAAACTCGGGCATATTGATTAGCACGGCGGCCATGTGCTTGCAGGTTTGCACGTACTGATTCTGCCGGGTTTCCAAATCCTGACGGTAGTTCTTTTCTACCTCCTGCCAGACGATACGAGGGATATATATCACACTCTCGGTCTTCTCTACGAAATCCAGAAACGCCAAAGCCGTATTCGTCCGGAACATGTAGTTCGTCCTGATAGTGTTGGTATCGATAACAATGTTCATATAGCTACAGAAGCTGCTTTCCGTGTCGTTAAACTCGCTCCAAGTTACGGGGAATTACCGCTTATCGGGGTGGAAAAAAGCCTCGAAACTCGTACTCGGGTGAACTGCCCTCCTACCTGACTCCCCTACCTACCCCGTAACGAGGCTTAGGCCATTACCTACCCTACAGAATCTTGTCATACTCACTGGAATCCAAGTTTTCGGGTACTTACCTTCCCACCTACTCCCTACTTCCAGCTCCTAATAACCTTCCTCATAACTACATTATTAGTTATTAGAATCACTCCCTTGCTGCTCTCTACTTCAAAACAGGTCGATTCTCGAAGGCGGTTACCCCCTATCAGCCCCGAGGTAGCTGAAGCATATTCGTCCGAGCGGTTATTGGATTGAACCCATTTTGGTTGTACTAAATTGGAATCAACAATCTTGTTACATTGGAAGAATGGGCGTTGTACCATTGTAACAAAAGGTATATCTTCACGTATTCCCAGCAGATAAAATCCTATTTCTGATGAAGACCTACGTGACCTACCTCCGAGTATCAACCAAAGTACAAGGTGGTGATGGATTGGGTATCGGTGCCCAACGTTCTACCGTGAACCAGTTCGTAGGTAACTCGGGTACCATCCTGAAGGAATTCGTGGAAGTCGAATCAGGCAGTAAGAACGACAGGCCGCAGCTACACGCGGCTATTGCTGAAGCGAAGAGTACCCGTTCCCGGTTGGTCATTGCCAAGCTGGATAGGCTTTCCCGAAATGCAGCGTTCATCTTCACCCTACGGGATACCGGGGTTGATTTCGTTGCCTGTGATATGCCCGATGCAAACACGCTAACAGTAGGCATCTTCGCCGTAATAGCCCAACACGAACGGGAAACCATCAGCCTACGCACCAAGGCCGCGCTGGGGGCTAAACGAGCTAAAGGTGAAACACTGGGGAAGCCGGAAAACTTCACGCAGGTAGGCCGGGACAAAGGCCGGGAAACCCAACAGCAGCAAGCCAAGGAGGCCCTGAGTAACGTTCAGGCCGCACACCTGATACCCCTGCTTCTTCAGCAGAACAAGACCCTGAGGGAAGTAGCAAGCATCCTGAATCAAAACGGCTACCGAACCAGAAGGGGGAAGGAATTCACAGCTACCCAGGTCATGAGGTTAGCAGCAGCAGTATAATTCCGATAGGCTACCACGTATGACTACTGTAACATTCTTGATTGAAAAGGTACCGAACGGAATCATAGCCTATGCCCAGGGCTACAGCTTATTTGTTGATGGTGATACAATAGAGGAAACACGTAGGAAAGCTATTACGGAATTCGAAGACCAATGCCGCTTCTTGAAGGAAGACCCAGCAGACTATACCGTTACATTCCGATTCGATTTACCTACCTTCTTTGCGGCCCACGCATGGCATTAAAAAACCCCCTCGAATCAAACGAGAGGGTAGGCCGCATGTTCTTCCGGATGTAGGTGTAGTTATGCTACCATGCGCTGGTTCCGTTGACTGTCACTACAAGCAAGGCTTTAAAAGAACTATGTAGCCATGTGTCACAGATTCGATATGCGTACCTACCACACCAATCATCATGATGCAGCAATTGGTATAAATCCCTCGCATTTCGCGTAATACTCAAGCAATTGATTTCTCAATTTTATTAAAGTACAACTTAAAAATTATACCTCCCTTAATCAAGATTTACTGTACTATATGGTACTATAACCATACCTCATTAACTCATTCAAAATCATTGTTTCTATCCAAATCATACATATATATATATTAGACTATAAATGGGTCCTAATACTCTTAGTTCTCGCAGATTTGGAGTTGGTTGAGGTCCTTTTTACCCCCTCCCCTGCACCCGTATCCCGTACTTTACCTCCCCCCTCCCCCAAGCGAAGATTCTGTGGCTCTTGTCCACGAAATTTTTTTCAAAAAAATGTACTGCAAACGAATTAACAGCTCTTAGAATAAGGCTATCATGCCCCTTCTGGTAGTTGTTCGCGGCTTTCTGGGTATCCGGATACACTCGGGCAATACTGCTTCCGACAGTGATGGATGTTTGCTACTGGGTTCTACCAGAAGCAAGGACTTCGTAGGCGAATCCCGCAAAGCCTGTGACAAATTCTACAAGCTGCTGGATGACCTGCTGAAGGCTGGTAATAGCTGCTGGATTACAGTTACCTCATGAAGCCGATTGATTTCCTTGGAGTTCAGACAACACACTCTCCGGCATTTGGTCAGTAATATCCTCGAACAGGAAAACTGATGGTAAACCAGTGTTACTATCCCTCATTTGGAAAGAAACCGAATGCTTTCCATCTGGTAAGTGTACTAAGTGATAGTTGAGTAACCCCACTAACTTGTTAGCCCAGCTCTGAAACAAAGCAGGAAAAGGTGTCAAATCGATATCTTCTTTAAAGGAGTTTTGGGCGTGAATCAAGCCGCTACATGTATTGTACATGTCAATTAGCTCATCTTCTGTCATCCATTCCCCATCTGATAGCAGTTGAAGATGTTCTATTTGGTTAATATCCTTTGTTGGGTTCCTTCTGCGTGGACGAGGATAGTAACCGGGATTGATGCCCTTTATACGCTGAATAATTTCCTTTATTCTCCATTCCTGCTGGTACTTCGGGTATAGGTCAGCATACTCTCTCTCATGACCGGCAAGGTTTGCGAAGACAATCACTTCAGCAATCTTTCGATAGCTCAAAGCTATTGCTTCAAAGTTAAGTAGATAATTCTCCCTAAGGGTCAAATCGGTAATCATCGGGCGCAGAGCATCAATGCGTTCCCCGGCCTCCTTCATTAGCTTGTAATAAGCGTTACCGATTCTATGAAATGAGTCAGGGTTTTTTTCCTCCTTCCTTTTTTTCGCTACAGGTTCAACCTTCCTTCCTTTTCGGCTACGGCTCTTAGGCATATGGATACTTGCGGGAGTGATAGACTGAGCTTCAAATATTCACCAAATAGTTAGCACTATCTGAAGCATTTCAACCGAATGCAGAAAAGATTTCAACCCAGAATAATTTTGGCTCCCCTACCTATGCCCAGAATAATTTCCGGCTCTTTCCTTCCCTGATAATTTGGTCAGCCCAGAGAACAAATCAGGTCAGTACAGGTAATAAATCAGGTCAGTCCCGAGTAAATTTGGTCAGTACTGGGGGCTAAATGGTCAGTATTTGTGGCCGTATACTGACCAATTTTACAAATAAGTACTGACCAATTGTGGAGAACGATACTGTGAATAACAATCAAATGTGCCCTAACAACCTCCAAACGCACACTTTGGGCAACAAAAAAAGGGCTGCCAACGACAGCCCCCTTTTCCACAACCAAAACACCTAAAAAACTATTCTTTCGTTTTACAGACAACCAAATACCGGGCCAAATTACATTAGCACCAGTTGATTATCTGTTCGAAGAACAGCATTCGTAGTGTCTACACGATATAGAGTCGGAAGTGGGGCCCTGGGGTTGCATGGAGAAATAAATAAAAGAGAAATCGGGGGTACTAGCCCGCTATAATTTGTGCCGATTGGGGCAGAAGCCTCTTTCCGCGCGGTATGACGACTCGCGACGGAAAGGGTTGAATACTGTATTTTGCGCAGTTTTTGGCCGGTTTCTTCGGCTTTCACCTTTCTTCATTCCCTGACCCTACCCGTATGGAAGCGCCCAACCCTGAGTTTATGCGCGAAGCAATTCGCTTGTCCGTTGAAAAAATGCAGGCTGGCCACGGCGGACCTTTCGGGGCTGTAATCGTTAAGGACGGGCAAATTATTGCCCGAGGCTTCAACCAGGTTACCAGCACCCACGACCCTACTTGCCACGCCGAGGTAGATGCCATTCGCAAGGCCTGCGCCGCCCTGGGCACCTTTCAGCTCGATGGCTGCGACCTGTACACCAGCTGCGAGCCGTGCCCCATGTGCCTCGGCGCTATCTACTGGGCCCGACCCCGCCGCGTGTTTTACGGCAACACCAAGCAGGATGCGGCCGCTATCGGCTTCGACGACCAATTTATTTATGAAGAATTAGAGAAGCCGTTGGGCGCCCGCCATATCCCAATGGTGGAATTATTACGTGACGAAGCCAGAGCCGGCTTCCGGGCCTGGGAGCAGCAGGAAGGCCGTACCGATTATTAAACTTTATTTACATATTCAAGTCGTCGCCCCTTACATCCTGGGAATCCCGTCCTATTTCTGGAATAGGACGGGATTTTGTTTTTGCGGCTTCTTAACGCCCTAGTGGCTGTCGAAATAGAAGGAAACTCTTTTCTAGATAAAACTATTACCCCACTAAGCAGCCGAAACGAGCAGCGGCTTAACTATAATTAAACCAATATAAGTTTTGAATAAAAACTCTCTACTTTCTTTTGTTCTCTTCTGGCTTTTAGCATCTTCAGCATTTGCCCAAACGGGCAGCTGGAGCCCGGCGGGCATTACCGCTACTTACCCCCGCACCCTGCTCACGCCCGCCGCCGTACCGGGCGGCCGGGAGTTTCTGGCCGCACCGCAGAACCAGACGCTCTACGCCAGCTTGTACACCAGCATCTTCGCCGGCCCGGCCAACGGAAATGCTACTGCGGATGAGCGTCGTGGCAGGGCCACTTTTGCGAAAAATACCGCCTTTGTGCTGCTCATGGACCGGAAGCCGATTGGCGCTTCCCTTATTCCTCTACCCGGGCCAGAGCGCGCCCTGTACCAGCAGCAGGCGGTAGGAGCACTGGAAAGCCTGAACCCGGCGGTGGAGGCCTTTGCCAGCTTCTCGGGTACCACATACACCGAGTGGCAGTGGCGCTCCAAGGAGCTTATCGATTACCTGATTGCCTACGACCTACTTCGGGGCGCCGGAGTAACGGAGGCCGAGTTGCAGGTAGGTAAAACAAAGCTCCAGCAGTTCGCTGGTAATCTGTACCGCGAATCAAACCGGCCTTTCCTGGGCGTGTATTTCTTTCGCCAAGTCAAAAACAACCACACCCTGATGACCGCGGCCGCCTTGGGTATGGCGGCCGTGGTGCTGAATGACGCCACCAGCCCCGACGTGAATCAGCAGCCAATAAACTGGATAAACACCGGGCTGTTCCACCTCGATAACGTGCTGTGGGAAGACGCCCAGCGCCAGTCGGACCCAACGGCAGTAGCTGGCTACGCCGAAGGTCCGTATTACTTCAAGTATGCGTTTCTGAACTGTCTGCCGTTTTTTCGGGCTTTGGGCAACTTCGCTCCGGATATCAGTTTCTCTTGCACCTACAACGGCACCACACGCCGCATCCGCAACCCCTACTTTGACCCGCGCTACGACCAGCTATACGAGTGGATAACGGCTATTCTGATGCCGGACGGCCGTTTCCCGGCCTTGGAAGACTCGTACGTGGATATGGCCATGCCCGAGCTGGCGCTTACTGGCAAAAGCCGCTACGCGGTGCCGCTGCACCTGCGACGCCTGTCGGGGGGGCAGTTGAACTCGCTGAACGCCCAGCTCCGCGACGCGACGGTGGACATGCGCGCGGCCTACCTGGCCGCGCAGGTAACGCCTACCCCTCGCTCCCGCCCTACCCTTACCCACCTGCCCCACAGCGGCAACCTGATCCTGCAGGCTGGTCCCGATTCGGTAGCTACCTACCTCCATTTGTACGGTAAAAGCGGTGCGGTGCAAACCAACTCCGGCGGCCATAACCAGGCCGATGCCACCAGCTTCATCCTCCATGCCCAGGGCCAGCTACTGGCCCTCGATGCCGGCTACCTGAGCTATAGCCGCCGGGCGGAAGTAGGCCAGGCCGCCAACCATAACATGGTGCTGGTAGATGGCGCCGGTCCGGCCCTTGGCAACGCCGGCGCTGCTAATGAACCGAATGCTATCCTGCCCCGCGCTTTTGAGGCCGGAGGCCTGGCTTTCGGCGAAGCCCGCACCACGTGCCAGAATGCTTCCGTCACCCGCAAAGCGTTGTTTGTGCGGGGCCGCTACTACCTGCTGGCCGACTTCGTGCAGTCGGCGGGGCCGCGGCGCTACACCTGGCAGCTGCACGGCTACGGGCTAGCGGGAGGTACTGCGCAAACGGGTCTTTTCCATAACAGTCTGGCGCAGCAGGAAGGCTCCTGGGAGAAAAACGGAGCCCGGCTGACGGCGCACGTAGCTACTCCGGGCACTGCCGCTACGTACAGAACGGCAACGGGCGTGCACGAGCTGGCCTACAACTCAACCGAAAACCATACTACCCTGTTGGTTGAGCAAACTGGGGCAGCCCAAACGCAGTTTCTGGCCGCCCTCTACCCTGGCCCTGCTACTGCTCCCCCCGCCCAGATTGTCAGTACCAGCACGGCTGCCACCGCCGGCTTAACCACCACCGCCGATGGCTTCCGGGACGTGGCCTTCACCCAAACCGATACTATCCTGACTACCAGCCCCGGACCGGACCGCTCCATCAGTTCCGACGCGCTGCTGACTTTTCTTTCGGTTGATCAGGCAGGAAATCCCGTACAGGCTTTTCTGGATGAGGGCACGGAGTTGCGCTACGGCTCGGAGGTAGTGCTGCAGTCGTCGCGCCGGGCTACGATCAGCTGGCAGCACATGACGGAAAACCAATTCGATATATACGTGAGCCGCCCCACCACGTTAGCGCTGCGTATGCCCTCGGCTACGGTAGCGGCTACGGGGCCGGGAGTGGCTCACTCAAGCTACGACGCCGCAACGGGGCTGCTCACCATTGAGCTGACCAAGGCCTCATCCGTGGCAGTGCAGTCCATTGGCCGGCCTCTTCCGGTCGTGCTCACCTTTTTCACGGCCCGCCGACAGGCTACGAGCACAGAGCTAAGCTGGCAAACCGCAGCGGAACTGCAAAACCGGGGCTTTACGGTGCAACGCAGCCAGGATGCCGGCCGCACGTTCCAGAACATCGGGTTTGTGCCTGGCCAGGGTACCAGCGCCCAGGCCACCACGTACCGCTTCACCGATAAGGCCGCACCTACCACTGCCGTGCAGTACCGTCTGCAGCAGCACGACCAGGATGGCACCGCGCACTACTCCTCCGTGGTGCAGGTAGCCGCCGCCGTTGCAGCCGCCACGCTAACGGTGGCCCCCGTTCCGGCCCACGACTTCCTGACGGTTTCCTACCCCGATCCGCAACAACAAATCGAGCTGCAGGTCCTGGACCGCAACGGACGGGTAGTAATGCGGGAGCAGTTTCAGCAGCAAACCCGGCTCGACGTGCAGCGCTTAGCGCCGGGGTTGTACTACCTCCGGGCACTGAGCCCAACCGGCCAGCTGGTCACTACTCCGGTCAAGGTTTTGATTGAGAGGTAGGAACTGAATTTTCACCTTGCGCTAAAACCAAAAAGCCCGAACGCTAAAGCATTCGGGCTTTTTGGTGTATAAAGCTACGCAGTTCCTGGCTGCTTAGCGCAGGGGGCCTTTCATACCCATCATGCGGGCCATTTGCTGCATGCCGCCTTTGGTCTGGCTCATCTTGTTCATAGTGCGCATCACTTTGCGCATGTCCTCGAACTGCTTCATCAGGTTGTTGACCTGCTGGATGTCGGTGCCGGAACCTTTGGCCAGGCGGCGGCGACGGGAGCCGTTCAGCAGCTCCGGCTGGGCGCGCTCCTTGGGCGTCATGCTCTTGATGATGGCTTCAATCGGCTTAAAGGCGTCGTCGTCAATTTCCACGTCCTTCAGGGCTTTGCCCATGCCCGGAATCATGCCCACCAGGTCCTTCAGGTTGCCCATCTTCTTGATTTGCTCTAGCTGGGAGAGGAAGTCATCGAAGTTGAACTGGTTTTTGCGGATCTTCTGGTTGATGCGCTTGGCCTCTTCCTCGTCGAACTGCTGCTGGGCGCGCTCTACCAGCGAAATCACGTCGCCCATGCCCAGAATGCGCTGGGCCATGCGGTCGGGGTAGAACAGGTCGAGAGCTTCCATCTTCTCACCCGTCGAGATGAACTTGATGGGTTTCTCCACCACGGCCCGGATGGAGAGGGCCGCACCACCGCGCGAGTCACCGTCGAGCTTGGTGAGTACTACCCCGTCAAAGTTCAGGCGGTCGTTGAAGGTCTTGGCCGTGTTCACGGCGTCCTGCCCCGTCATGGAGTCCACCACGAACAGCGTTTCCGAGGGGTTGATGGCCCGCTTCACCCGCTCGATTTCGGCCATCATCTGCTCGTCCACGGCCAGGCGGCCGGCGGTGTCAATGATGACCACCTTCTTGTTGTTCTTGCGGGCAAACTCAATGGCGTTCTGCGAAATCTCCACCGGATTCTTGTTTTCCGGCTCCGAGTACACTTCCACGCCAATCTGCTCGCCCAGCACTTTCAGCTGGTCAATAGCGGCGGGGCGGTACACGTCGCAGGCCACCAGCAGCACGTTGCGCCCCTGCTTTTTAATGTGGCTGGCCAGCTTACCGGCGAAGGTGGTTTTACCCGAGCCCTGCAAGCCCGAGAGCAGCACTACGGCCGGTTCGCCCTTGATAACGATGTCCTGCTTTTCGCCGCCCATGAGCTGGGTCAGCTCATCATAGACGATTTTGGTCATCAGCTGGCCCGGCGACACGCTGATGAGCACGTCGCGGCCCATGGCCTCGTCCTTGATTTTGTCGGTTACCTCCTTGGCCACCTTGTAGTTCACGTCGGCGTCCACGAGGGCCCGGCGGATTTCCTTTACGGTGGAGGCAACATTGATTTCGGTGATGCTGCCCTGACCCTTAAGGGTTTTAAAGGCGCGGTCGAGTTTGGTACTAAGGTTATCGAACATGGAGTCGCAGATTTGCGCTGATTTTTTTGATTTTGCTGATTACGGCCGACGCTAAGAAGCTTTTCGCAACACGATGTTTTCCAGCACTTCCAGGCGGTGCAGCATATCGGCCTGCGTAGCCTGATTTTGCTCCACCCGCGCCAGGCGCTGGTCAATTTGTTGCACGTCGGTGCGCAGGCCGGCAACTTCCTGCTTCACGTTAGCCACTTCTTCCTTCACGCCTGCTACTTCTTGCTTTACGCTGGCAACTTCTTGCTTCACGCCCGCAACCTCTTGCTTTACGCTGGTTACTTCCTGCTTCACGCTGGCTACCTCCTGCTTCACACCCGCTACTTCTTCCTTCACGCCTTCGATCTTCTTTTCCATCCGGATAAAGCCGTCGGCTACGGCGGTAGCAAAGCGGTCGAAGATGGCTTCGAAACGAGCATCGGACTGCTCCATGCGTTGCTCGAAGCGCAGGCCCAGCTCCTGAATAGCTTTCTTGTTTTCCTCCGTCTGCCGGTCCACGGCACGGAGCACGTCACCCATCAGGGCTAGTAAATCGGTGTAATCGGCAGCCATAGAGAAGTGTACAGAGGAAAGGACCGGGTTCAGCCTCCAAAAGTAACCAGAAAACCCCGAAAGGCCGCAGGTGCTTACCTTCGCGGTTTCATTGCTACCCCCCCGCTTCGTGTCCGTGTCTGCTGCTCGCCCGCTTCGCCTGCTTGTTCTTACGTACTACTGGCCACCTTCCGGCGGCGCAGGCGTGCAGCGCAGCCTGAAGTTTGTAAAGCACCTGCCCCAGTTCGGGGTGGAGCCGACGGTCATTACCGTGGACCCCAGCCAAGGGGCCTACCCCGTGCTCGACCACTCCCTGGCCGCCGACGTGCCGCCCCAGGTGCGCGTAATTCGCACCCGCACCTTCGAGCCCTTCGACAGCTATAAACGCCTGACCGGCAAGCAGGTTCCTTACGGGGGCTTCGTGGGCGAAAGCAAAACCAGCCGCCTGCAGCGCCTGTTCAAGTTTGTGCGCGGCAACCTGTTCATTCCCGATGCTCGTCGGGGCTGGAACCGCTACGCCCTGCAGGCCGTGGCCGATTTGCTGGCGGCCGGCGAGGAGTTTGACGCCGTCCTGACATCTTCTCCGCCCCACTCTACCCAGCTGATTGGCCTGGAGCTAAAAAGCCGCTTCGGCCTGCGCTGGCTGGCGGATATGCGCGACCCCTGGACGGACATTTATTACTACAAAGAGCTGAACCATACCCCACTGGCCCGCTGGCTCGATGCCCGCTACGAGCGGCAGGTGCTGGAGCAGGCCGACGCCGTGCTGGTGACCAGTCCCCATACTAAACGGCTATTCCTGGGCAAATCGGAGCGAATTGCGGCCGACAAAATCCAGGTGGTACCCAACGGTTACGATGAGGATGATTTTCGGGCCTTGAGCATGCCGCCCCCGGATGCGCTGCTCATCACCCACACCGGCACCATTTCCGAAACCTACCATATCGAGCAGCTGCTGGCCGCCTGCGCCGAGTGTGCCCGCCGCCACCCCGCGGTGCCGCTGCGGCTGCGTTTCGTGGGGAAAGTATCGGATGGGCTGCGGCAGCAGGTAGTGGCGGCCGGGCTTGGTGAGCAGACGGAGTTCATTCCCTTCGTGCCGCACGATGAGTCGGTGGGTTACCTGCTGCAAAGCACGGTGCTGCTGATGGCCATACCGGACGTAGCCAACAACCTGGGCATTCTGCCGGGCAAAGTGTTCGAGTACCTGGCCGCCGGCAAACCCATCCTGTGCGTGGGTCCCGCTGGCTCGGATGCCGACCTGCTCCTGCGCGAGTGCGGCGCCGGCCAGGCCCTACCCTACGCCGACTACGAAACCATGCTGGCACATCTGGAAGCCCTAGCCGCGCAGTGGCGCATCAACCCCAACCTCGATTTGCCCGCCGGCCGCGCCACCGCCTACTCCCGCCGCGCCCTGACCGAGCGGTTAGCGAAGCTGGTGGCGGTGCAATAACGAGTTGTCATGGCGAGGGCACCGAAGCCATCCGTCCTGACCAAGGTGCTACCCCCTTGAAACGTGACAAGCCCTTGACGACTGTGTGAGCGTCAGGGGCTTGTCACATTATAGAGCTTGTCACTGAAGCGAGGAAGGATGGCTTCGCTCTGCTCGCCATGACAACTGGCTACTTAAACAACCCGCGCAGCTTGCTGAGCACCAGGCTGGTGGCGCGGGCTTTGAGGTCGGTCCAGGCGGAGTGGTGCAGGTGCTGGCCGTGCCACTCACCGATGGCGGCGGCCAGGCGCTGGGCCAGGGTGCGGTAGTGCTGGCGGTGGTAGTGGCGGAGGTTGTTGGTTACGTCGGCGGGCGTCTGCACAAAGTCGCGCACATCTACTACCTGGCAGTTTTCGGCGGAGGCGGCGAAATCGGCTAGCGCCTGATTCATTAGCTGGTGCCGTTGCTTGGCACCGGTTTCGCCCGAGCCGGGTACTTCTATTTCGGCGCCGTTTAACAGGAAGATGGGAACCTGAGTTGGTACTTGTGCCCGCAGCCAGCGTAGGTTTTCTGTGAATTGTTCAGGCGTTATCTGCCCTACTAGCTCAAACTCCTGCTGAAACCGGCGCAGAAAGGCTTCGTCCATACCCTGAAAACGACGCTGGGCGTACTTGGCGGCCTGCGTGGCGGGGTCCACGGCCGTGAGGTTCTGGTAGCCACCGAACGGAATTTCTAGACCAGAGGTCTTTTCACGGTACAGTTCCTGGGTGTAGTCCATGAGGGGGCTGTACACCAGCACGTCGTAGGTGCCGCTCCAGAGCTGCGTTTCGAAGGCTTCGCGGCCGAGGAAGGGTAGGAAGGACGCCAGGCGTTGCTGCTCGGCGGCGGGCCACTCGCGCCCGGCGCGTAATAGGGCCGTATGCTCCAGGTGGACCGGAATCTGATGCTCGTTGTTGTAATTGAACTCTTCCACTACGTCCAGCTCAAAGGCCTGCAAAAAGGGCGTGAGTTGCCCTAAGTCGCAGCCGCCTTTCAGCAGCACCCGCAGCCGCTCCCCAACCGGGGCGGAGGCCGCCGCAGCCGGAGCTCCGGTTTCAACAGTAATCCAGTCGGGTTTCTCCGTGTTGTTGAGGGTAGTAGCTACCTCGCCCTGCACCTCCAACGCGGGAAAACCGAGGTGGGCGTAGGTGAACTGCTCCACACCCAAATGCAGAATCCGGCAGGAAAACACCAGCTGTTCCAACTGATTAGTAGCCGTGTTCAGGCAATAAATTCCCACCAGGCCGTAGTCGCCGAACCGGTCGTGCACCCGCACGGTGCCCCAGCGGCGGGTGGCATCCGTGAAGCTGGCCCGCAACTCATCCCTGGTAACGCGGCGCTTGGTGAAATTGAGCTGGTTGGAGCGGTTGATCAGCTCCTCGATGCGGTCCAGATCGGGCCCTACCCCCGCTCCTTCACGGAACTCGATGCGCACCTGGGCGTCGCGCAGGAAGGCCAGGTTATCGTCGTAGGCGGCGCGGGCCTGCTGCTGGCGCTCCAGCAACCGGTACTGCTCCAGGCGCGAAAATGTAGGGTCGGGCTTACCGCTGGCGCGCAGCTGCGGGGCCAGCGCGGGCAGGTCGGCAGGGTCGGCTACCTGCAGCTCGGGGTTGTAGTACTGCGCCTCGGCCCGGTTCATGGAGTTATCATCCAGAAACAGGGCATTGGGAGCCCGCAGCTGCATCTGTTCCAGCAGCTGCTTGATAATCTGGCCTTTGGGCTGCCAGCTGATTTGCGGAAACACAAACAGGTCGCGGATGCCCAGCTCCACCAGCTTGGCTTCGGCCGGCGCGAAATCGTTCTTGCTGACGATGGTATGCACAATGCCGCGGGCCGCCGTGTCGCGCACCAGCTGTAGGTTATCTTCCAGCGCCTCCACTGCGCCTTCCGAGAGCGTACCCTTCCAAAACGTGTCGTCCAGGTCCCAGATGATGACTTTAATGGGTTGGATGGGGGTAGCAGCGGCCATAGTAAGCAAAAGGAAAGGCGGTCATCCTGAGTGCAGCGAAGGACCTTCTTACGGTTGAGCTACTACCCCTCCGATGTCGATCTGACGTGAGAAGGTCCTTCGCTGCGCTCAGGATGACAAGCAGGATCTGGTAAGAAGGACAAAAGTACGGAAGCTCCCGGCGGAATGTCTATTTTTGCCAGCCTTACCCCCCGGAGGTCGTGTTTGGGTGATGTCTCACCTGTTTTCCGCCTCCCCTCATTACTCCCAATGGCCCTCGACCTCAATCATAAATCCATTCTGGTAACCGGCGGCACCGGTTCGTTCGGCAAGCAGTTCGTGCAGACCGTGTTCGAGAAATACCCTCAGGTAAAGCGCCTGGTGGTGTACTCCCGCGACGAGCTGAAGCAGTTCGAGATGTCGCAGATTTTCCCCCACTCCAAGTACCCCGCTATTCGCTACTTCATTGGGGATGTGCGCGACGGAGAGCGGCTGAAGCGGGCCTGCGAGGGTATTGACGTGATTGTGCACGCTGCCGCCCTCAAGCAGGTGCCGGCCGCCGAGTACAACCCCATGGAGTGCATCAAAACCAACATCTTCGGGGCCGAAAACGTGATTAACGCGGCCCTGGACTGTGGCGTGAAGGACGTGGTAGCCCTAAGCACCGATAAAGCCGCCGCGCCCATCAACCTCTACGGTGCCACCAAGCTCTGCTCCGACAAGCTGTTCGTGGCCGCCAACAACATGAAAGGCAGTCGGGATTTACGCTTTTCGGTGGTGCGCTACGGCAATGTAATCGGCTCGCGCGGCTCAGTGGTGCCGTTTTTCCTGCAGCGCCGCCACACCGGCGTGCTGCCCATCACCCACCCCGATATGACGCGCTTCAACATTTCCCTGGAGGAAGGCGTGGACCTGGTACTGTACGCGCTGGAGCACAGCTGGGGCGGGGAGATTTTCGTACCCAAGATTCCGAGCTACAAGATTACGGAAGTGGCCAAAGCCATCGGCCCCGACTGCCGCCAGGAAATTGTGGGCATCCGGCCGGGCGAGAAGCTGCACGAGGAAATGATTACCGAAACCGATGCGCTGAGCACCGTGGAGCTGGAGAAGTACTACGTTATTCTGCCCTTCACCCCGCGCTGGGACGTGGACGACTTCATCAAGCACTTTGGGGGCCGCCGCGTGGAAGCCGGCTTCCACTACGATTCCAGCAACAATACCGAGTGGATGGACGCCGAGCAGATCCGGGAGGAGATCCGCCTGCACGTCGATGCCGATTTCACGGTGTAGCATCACGCTGGTTTGATAAAAGAAAAGGCTGCTTTCGTCAGGAAGCAGCCTTTTTTGCTTTTCGAGTTGTTACTGCACCAGCTACCTTTGATCTACTATGTCTGCACCTGCTTTCTCCCCTACCCGCCCCATCGCCTACGGCCGCCAGCACATCACCCCCGAGGATGTGCAGGCCGTAACGGAAACCCTGTATTCCGACTACCTTACCCAGGGGCCCAAAGTGGCGGAGTTTGAGCAGAAGTTTGCCGCTTACGTGGGCGCGAAATACGCCGTGGCCGTTGCCAACGGCACGGCCGCCCTGCACCTGTGCGCTCTGGCGCTGGGTGTGCAGCCGGGCCAGCGGGTTATTACAACCTCCATCACCTTCTCGGCCTCAGCCAACTGCGTGCGCTACTGCGGCGGCGAGGTGCACTTCGCCGACATCGACCCCGCTACCGCCCTCATCGACCTGAAGGCCGTTCGCCGCCTGCTGGAGAGTCAGCCCAAAGGGTACTTCCACGGCCTGATTCCGGTGGACTTCGCGGGCCTGCCCGTGAACCTGGAGGAAGCCCGCCAGCTAGCCGACGAGTTTGGCCTTTGGATGATTGAGGACGCCTGCCACGCGCCCGGCGGGTTTTTCGTGGATAAGGGGGGTAGGGAGCAGCGCTGCGGCAATGGGCAGTTTGCCGACTTAGCCATTTTCAGCTTCCACCCCGTCAAGCACATTGCTACCGGCGAAGGCGGCATGATTACCACGAACCGGCAAGACCTCTACGAGCACCTGCTGCGCCTGCGCACCCACGGCATCACGAAGGAGCCCGCGCTTATGAGTCGGAATGACGGCGGCTGGTACATGGAAATGCAGGAGCTGGGCTACAACTACCGCATGCCCGATATGCTCTGCGCCCTGGGCATCAGCCAGCTCACCCGTGCCGAGGAAGGTCTGCGGCGCCGCCGCGAGCTGGCCGCCCGCTACGATGCCGCCTTCGCCGATGCGCCCGGTGTGCAGCTCCTGACGCCGGCCGAAGGGCACGCCTACCACCTCTACGTCATTCAGGTAGCCGACCGCAAAGGGCTCTACGATTTTCTGCGGGAAAAGCAGATTTTTGCCCAGGTGCACTACATCCCGGTGCACACCATGCCCTACTACCAGCAACTGGGCTGGCAACCCGGCGACTTCCCCCTGGCTGAAACCTACTACGCCCACTGCTTGAGCATTCCGCTGTTTCCCAGCCTTTCTGATGAGGAACAGCTGTACGTGATTGACTGCATCCGGGAGTTTGTGGGGTAATTCGTTCAGACAGTTTTAGCCCGCAGAGGGCGCTGAGGTTTGCGCAGAGGTTCGCAGAGCTGTTCTGGCATAATCACGCCCCTTGCCGGGCAAAGCACCTTTTACCCTCCTACCCTTCTACCCCCATACCCTTGACCAACGTCGGTATTATCTCCCAGGCCCGCATGACCAGCACCCGGCTGCCGGGTAAGGTGCTTCATTTGGCAGCTGGCCGGCCTTTGCTGGACTACCACGTGGAGCGGCTCGCGTGGAGTAAGCTGCCCCTGTACCTGGCCATTACGGCCAACACCCCCGACGATGCCCTGGCCGCCTACGCCGAAACCCACCGCCTGCCCTACACGCGCGGCTCCGAGGACGATGTGCTGGCCCGCTTTCAGCAATGCGCTCAGGAGCACGACCTGGACGTCATCGTGCGAGTCACCTCCGACTGCCCGCTGCTGGATGGCAAGCTGATGGGGGAGGCCGTGCAGGAGTATCTGGCGGCAAAGAACCCGCGCCTCTATCTTTCCAATGTGTTGGAGCGCACCTACCCGCGCGGCTTCGATTTTGAGGTGTTTTCGCGGGAGCTGCTGGAGGAAGCCCACGCCCACGCTGTCCTGCCCGCCGACCGGGAACACGTCACGCCCTACCTTCACCAGAACCGCTCTGGCCGCGTGGAGTTTCGCCACGTCCGCCGCGCCGAGGACCGCAGCGCCTACCGCCTCACGGTGGATACGCCCGACGATTTCACCTTGATTAAAACGCTGATTGAAAACTACGGCGCGGCGAAGTTGTCGGGGGATGAGCTGATTCAGTTGCTGGATGCTCACCCCGAGTTGGTAGCCCTGAACGCCCACATAGAGCAGAAGAAAATCTAGGCCGCGGCCGGGGTATCGGGCGCGGGTGGCTACTTTCGGGCCATGCAAACGCCCGCGCCTACCCCTGCTCCCGTCCGCAACCCCGCCCCCCGCCTCGTGCTCCGGGCCGATGGCAACTCCCGCATTGGGCTGGGCCACGTGATGCGGCTGCTGGCTCTGGCGGAAATTCTGCAGCCTGACTTCAAGGAGCAGCTCTTCCTGATTCGGGAGCCAGACGCGGCGTTGGCGGAGCAGCTCCGGGCGGCCGGCCTGATGGTGCACGAGCTACCCGCGCAACTCCTGACCGAGGAAGCCGCCTGGCTGGTGCGCCACGTCCTGCGCCCTACCGACCTGCTGGTGCTCGATGGCTACGATTTCCGCTACGACTACCAGAACACGGTGCGCGGGGCCGTGGCGCGGCTGGTGTACCTCGATGACCTGCACGCCTACCCCCTCGCCGCCGACCTAATCCTCAACCCCGCCGGCGGCCTCACCCTCCGCGACTACGAGCTGCGCCAACCCGGTGCCCGCCTGCTCAGCGGTCTGGCTTTCGCCCCCTTGCGCGCTGCTTTCCGCACCCAGCTAACGGCTGAATCGGTAGCTCCCACCGATACCGTACTGGTATGCCTGGGCGGGGCCGACCCCACCCACCAGACCCAGCGCGTGGTGGCCGAGCTGCTGGCGCTGCCTTCCGTGCAGCAGGTGTACGCGGTGGTGGGCGGGGCCTACCTGGGCTGGGAGAGCCTGAGCGCCTGGGCCCAGGAGCAACCCCGGCTCCTGCTCCACCGCAACTTATCGGGCCCCGATCTGGCGGCGCTCATGCAAGAATGCGGCGCGGCCGTGTGCTCGGCCAGCACCGTGAGCTACGAGTACGCGGCGGCCGGGGGCGGCCTGCTGTTCCTGCTGCCCACCGCCGACAATCAACAGGATATTGACCGGTACCTGCGCGAAACGGGCCTGGCCCTACCCTACCCAGCCGCCGCCAACGTGCTGACCTCTCCCGAGGCCGGTCGCATTGCCGAGCGCCTGCGCCGGCAGCAACGGCAGGTGTTCGATGGACTCGCGCCCGTGCGCCTGCGCCAGGAGTTCCGGGCCCTGCTGCTGCCTCCGCCGCCGTTTTACCTCCGCCCGGTTGTGGCCGCCGATTCCGACCAGCTGCTGGCCTGGACCAACGAGCCGGCCGTGCGGCAGTTCTCCTTCAACCCTACCCCCGTGGAGCGCCCCAACCATGAGCAGTGGCTGGCCGCCCGCCTGCAAGACCCGAATGCCTTGCTCCTACTGGCTCAAGATGCCGCCACGGGCCGCCCGGCCGGGCTCATCCGGTTTGCCGTCGAGGAGGACAGGGCTACCCTGAGCTACCTGCTGGATGCCGCCTTCCGGGGCCGGGGGCTGGCGCCGCTGCTGCTGCTGGCCGGCACGCGGCGCGTTATGGAGCATTTCCCGCAGGTGCGGCAGGTGCTGGGCTATGTGCAGGAGGCCAATGTAGCGTCGGTGCGGGCTTTTGAGCGGGCAGGGTTTCAGCTGCTGTCCAGTGAAAGCTCCGATACTCTTGGCTTTCTTTGGTATACCGCTGGAGTTTAAGCTTCTTTAGAACTTAGCTTTCTTTAAGCAAAAATTAAAGGTCAAATATCTGACGCTTTGCTATTGAGAATGAAGCGGCCACAGCGGAGGACTAAGAGAGCCGATGTGGAATCAGTTAATCATTATTCCTACCATAACTTCTTACTTAGATGAAGTATATACTCACCGGGATTTTATTCTTCCTGATGCTTGAAGGGAACGGGCAAACTTCTACGGGTTTGATCAGAGTAGGCATTTCGGCTGGAGTAAACAGACAGTTGCTCAATACCTTGAACCACGCCGATTATGGAGAAGGTGAATCTCTTCAGGGCACAGGAACAGTTGGGTTTATCGGCAGTATATACGGGCAAAAAGCACTGGGAAATCGAACTAGCCTCTATGTAGCTCCAACCTTCTCTTATAACCACTTCGATGCTGCGCTTATCCAAACCATTCCCGGATATGCAGAAGTTCGTTACGGGTGGCTAATCAAGCAGTATATCTACTCGGCTGCAGTAGGTGCTACCTACCGGCTGCTGGCTCACAAGGACAAGCAGTTGTATTTGAAAGCCGGATTAATTAATAGTCTAGAATACCACAACACGCGTTATACCGGGGTTAGCTTCTCCTTTTCCAGCAACAGGTATAACTCGATTTATACTATGATGGACTATAATACAGCGCCAACTCCGCAGTGGCTGTCAGGGGCAGAGGCCGGATTAGGCTTGCGCCTGTATGATGGTGTTGACCTAGTTGTAGGATACACGCACAACTTCACGAGTTCACGTATCCTGACTTATACTACTGAGCTGGGCAGCGAACAAAGTGCCGCGGATGTGCGGGATACAATGGGCCGCTTCCAAACTCGCAATAGTTACATCTCAGCTCAGGTAACCTTTTGGCTGAACAAGTAAAGGAGATGGATGTCAATCTAGCTAAGAATAGCGACGAGAGGATGACATGTTGATACTTCATCACCTGCCTCCTAACTCAGACATCCCATTTCGGCGGCAGCTTCGTTTCTTTGCAGCATGAATTTCTCTCTTGGCTCCCGCCTCATCGGCCCCGATCAGCCGCCGCTTATCATTGCTGAGCTCAGCGGCAACCACAACCAAGACCTCAACCGTGGCCTGGCTATTGTGGATGCCATGGCCGCTGCCGGAGCCCACGCCATTAAGCTCCAGACCTACACCGCCGATACCATGACGCTGCCCGGCGCCTACCGCATCGACGACCCCAACTCTCTGTGGTTTGGCCGCGAGCTGCACGAGCTCTACCAGGAGGCCCACACGCCCTGGGAGTGGCATAAGCCCTTGTTCGACCGGGCCCGGCAGCACGGCATGCTGGCGTTCAGCTCGCCCTTCGATGAAACCGCCGTCGATTTCCTGGAAACCCTCGATGTGCCGGCCTATAAAATTGCCTCCTTCGAGAATACCGACTGGCCCCTGCTGCGCCGGGTGGCGGCCACCGGCAAGCCCGTGATTATGAGCACGGGCGCCAGTCAGCTCTCCGAGGTGGCTGAGGCCGTGCAGGTGCTGCGCGAAGCCGGCTGCCGCGACCTGGTGCTGCTCAAGTGCACCAGCACCTACCCCGCCACGCCCCAGAACACCAACCTGCGCACCCTGCCCCACTTCCAGCAGCTCTTCCCCGATGCTCTGGTGGGCCTTTCCGACCATACCATGGGGGTAGGCGCCGCCGTGGCGGCCGTGGCCCTGGGTGCCTGCGTGGTGGAAAAACACGTAACCCTGCGCCGCGCCGACGGGGGCGTGGATTCAGCTTTTTCGCTGGAGCCCGAGGAGGTAGCCCAGCTGGTAACGGAAACGGAGCGCGCCTGGCAGGCCCTGGGGCAGGTGCAGTACGGCGTGCAGCGCGCCGAGGAAAAGAGCCGCCTCTACAAACGCTCCCTCTACGTGGCCCAGGATATTGCCGCCGGCCAGGTCTTCACCAAGGACAACCTGCGCGTGGTGCGCCCCGGCGACGGACTACCGCCCCGCTACTACGACCAGTTGCTCGGCAAACCCGCTCGCCAGAACCTACAGGCCGGCACCCCCCTGACCTGGGACGCTTTGTAGGCTTCTGACAGCTCGATGTATTACCCAGCTGCCCCACGGTAGGGAGCGGGGCTTGCCCCCGCCCGCCACCGGAACGAGTCGTTGCAAGCAGCTATGCATGCAGCGCGGATAGCGGTTGTCCCAGTAAGGAGCGGGGCTTGCCCCCGCCCGGCACCAGCACAAGTCGTTAGAAGCAGCTATGCATGCGGCGCGGATGGCGGGTGGGGGCAAGCCCCGCCCCTACCGTGGGGCAGCTGAGCCGGAAATGGGGCAAATTCTTAGAGGCCAGCTGGGCGCGCTATTTTTGTACCTTATGCCCCATTCTGCCACCGCCCGCCTGCGCGACATCCTGCAGCTGCGTTTTACCGACTTGTTTGCCTCGCTGCCGGCCCACATGCTGGAAGCCATTTCGCCGGCCAGCCCCTGGAAGCGCCTGGCCAAGGTGGCCGGTTATGCGGGGCTGCGGCTGGTGGGCAACATGTTTCGGCCGGTGCGCAACCCCGAGCAGCTGCGCGGCGCGGTGTGGCTATACGTGGTCAGCCAGAACAACTACGACTCCCTGCACTTCCTGCGGGAAACTCTGCCAGGCGCGGTGCTGGTGGCGGGGCAGAGCAAACAGATTGGCCGCTACAACGGGGTAGTAAACCGGCTGTCGTTGCGGCGTAAGCTGCTGTACTACGGGCAGTTTCCTACCCTCTATTGGGGCCTGAAGCGCACGGAAGGCTGGAAAGCCTGGCGCTTTTTCGACTTGATTTTCAACGCCATTGGCTACTACGAGGTGTACGTGCGGGCCCTGCGCCACTACCGCCCCCAGGCCATCATCTTCGCTAACGACCACAACGACGACGCCCGGGCCCTGCTGCTGGCGGCCCGCACCTGCGGCGTGCCCACGGCCTACGTGCAGCATGCCAGCGTAAGCACCAACTTTCCGCCCCTGGGTTTCGACTTCAGCCTGCTGGAAGGCCAGGACGCCCTGGACAAGTACCGGCAGTGCGGCCCCGTAGCGGGCCGGGTGGAGCTGGTGGGCATGCCCAAGGCCGATGCCTTCCTGTCCCGCAAAAACCTGAACCCTACCGTACAGCGCGTGGCCGTGGCCATCAACACCCTCGACGAAACGGAAGCCGTAGCCGCTACCCTCGCCCATCTGCTGCAGGAGTTTCCGAACCTCACGTTCACCTTCCGCCCCCACCCCGGCGACACCCGCGACTTTTCGTTTCTGCGCCAGCGCCACCCGCGGCTGCAGTTTTCCGACGCCCGTCAGCAAACTGTTTTTGAGTTTCTGGCCGGGCACGACGCCCTGATTGCGGCCGACACCAGCACCCATCTGGAGGCTACCCTGCTCAACCTGGCCAGCATTTACTTTCGCTTTGGTACTCACGGCGTGGCCGAAGATTACTACGGCTACGTGGCCCACGGCCTGGTAGAACGGGCTCATACGCTGCCGGAGCTTTCGGCGCTGCTGCGGCGCCATCAGCAGCACAAGCCCACCGATTTGTACCGGCGGGCGGCCTACTACAACGCTACCCTGGGCACTGCCGACGAGGGGTACAGCCAGGAAAGAGCCGCCCGACTGCTGCGGGAGTGGCTGGCCGGGCAGGCGTAGGTTCCCGCAGAGGAGCGCAGAGGATTTCGCGGAGAAACGCAGAGTTGTTCAGGAGGGCGTATTTTGCCCCCATGACTGCCCCTGCCTTCCCCACTGCGCCGCTCCCCGTTTCCGCCGAAACTCGGTTAGCCTACGTGCTCCGGCATTTTCGTATGGCTTACGAGGCCGTGCCGGCGGTGTCCATTGGGTATGCCGGGTTGCAGCCGCAGGTAGAGGTAGCGGAGGCTGCCGGGCAGTTTTTCGGCGGGCAGCAGCCCTACCCCCCGCCGCCCACCCAAAGGCAGTGGCTGGGCCAGGGCATCCCTTTTTTCTTCGACCCCGAGCCCCAGAAGCCGCTGTTGGAGCTACTGCCGGGCGGCCGGGCCCTCATTCGCGCCGATATTATTTCGGCGGCTTTCTACCTGCTCAGTGGCTGGCAGGAGTACTTCTCGGCGGAGCGCGACCAGCACGGCCGCTTCCCGTACTCGGCCAGCGTGCAGCACCGCTACGGCTTCGTGGCGGTGCCGGTGGTGAACTACTACTTCGATGTGCTGAAAACCGCCGTGGAGCACGTCGCGGGCCAGCCGCTGCAGCCGCGCCGCTGGGCTAGCGGGGCCCTCTGGGCCGCCTTCATCACCCACGACATCGACAACCTGTACAGCGCCTGGAAAGCCCCCGCCAAAGCCGCCCTGCGCCAGGGCCGGCTTCTGCGCTTCGGGCGGCACCTGTGGCGCCACCTCACTACCCCCGACGCCTGGGACAACCTCCGGCAGGTGCAGGAAACCGTAGCCAGCTATGGCGCCAAAAGCACGTTCTTCTTCCTACCCGAGCACCGGAAAGCCCCCAACGGCACGCCGAATGCGGATTATAAACTGCGTAAGGTGTGGACAAAAATAGCCGCAGCTATTCAGGATGCAGAGGTAGGCCTGCACGCGGGTCTGGGTACTGCAGTACATGGCGGAAAGTTGAAGATGGATTGGCTTAAAATTCCGGTACCGTGTAGCGGCATCCGGTTTCACTACCTGAGTTGGGAGCCGCGCATTACGTCCACCTTGTTGAGTTTGGATGGTTTCACTTATGACTCCACGCTAGGGTTTGCGGAGCACTTTGGCTTCCGAAATTCCTACTGCCTGCCGTTCTATACTTTCAATTTCGATGCTGATTCTTTTACTGTCAATCCTCCCCACATGAGGCTTTATACCCTACCATCAGAAGCACCAGCTTTCTTCACTCCAGGACCAAAAAACTCTATTCAGACATCCACATTCCTCGAAATCCCGCTCAACGTGATGGATGCTACCCTGCACCACCCGCGCTACCTCCAGCTGGCTCCCGAGGAAATCCTGCCGGCCCTCACACCGATGCTGCAGGAAATTGAGCGGTTTGGGGGCGTGTGCACGGTGCTCTGGCACAACGAGAACTTCGACCCGGCCAACGAGAATACCGGCCCCCGCCAGTTCGCCGAAATCATGGAGTACCTTCGCAGCCGCAACGTGGCCTTTGTCAACGGCCGGGAAATTTGCGAGTTGTTTGTCTGGACCCGCTTGTCATCCTGAGCGGAGCGAAGGACCTCTACCGTGAGTAATTAATTACCGTCACAACGAAGCGGTAGAGGTCCTTCGCTCCGCTCAGAATGACAAACAGCGGGGTTGACCAACTCTCACTTCACCACTTCACTTATTCACCGTTTGGGTATCGTTCAGCGGCAGGGGCTGCGCAACACCATTATTTCCTACATCGGGCTGGCGCTGGGCTTCGTGAGCACGGCTCTGGTACTGCCCAACTTTCTGCAGCCCGAGCAATTGGGCGTTACGGCCACGCTCTCGTCGGTGGCTACGCTCTACGCCCAGGTGGCGGCCTTTGGCTTCGCCAGCGTGGGCATCCGGTTTTTCCCCTACTTCCGCCACCCCGAGTCGGGGCACCGGGGGTTTCTGCCGCTGCTGCTGGGCGTGCCGCTGCTGGGGTTTGCGGTAGTCACGGCCCTGTATTTCCTGGGCGAGCCTCTGTTGCTGCCCTGGTACGGGCATGATGCTCCCCTGCTGGCCCCGTACTACGCCTGGGGCGCCGTGCTGGCGCTGTTTACCATGCTCTACTCGGTGCAGGACGCCTACCTGAAGGCGCTGTACCACACGGCTTTCTCGTCCTTCGTGCAGGATATTCTGCTGCGGGTCCTGATTGTGACGGGAGCCTTCCTGTTTGGCTTGGGCTACCTGTCTTTTTCGGGCTACGTGCTGTGGTTTGTGAGCGTGAACAGCGCTATTGCCCTGCTGCTGACAGCCTACACGGCGGCCATCGGGGAGCTGCACTGGCGGCCCACGCGGCAGGTGCTTACGGTGTGGCCCCTGCGCGAAATGCTGGGCATGGGCGCTTTCACGCTGCTGGGCAGCCTGTCGGGCAGCATCATCATGTTCATTGATACCCTGATGGTGGGCGCCCAGGTAAGCGTGGCGGCGGCCGGCATTTACGTGGTGGCCGGCAACATCAGCACGGCCCTGGCTATTCCGGCCCGCTCCCTCAACAAAATAGCCTTTCCGCTCCTGGCCGACTACTGGAAGCAGCAGGACCTCCCGCGCATGGCCGACTTCTACCGCCGCGCTACCCGCCTCAACACGCTCATCGGCTGTTTGCTATTCCTGGGCATTGCCCTGAATCTGGACTTTATTTATTCCCTGATGCGCAACGCCCGCTACGCCGAAGGTACCGTGGTGGTGCTGCTCTTGCTGGGCAGCAAGCTCTTCGATGGCATCACGGGCGTCAATGGCCTGATGGTCGTAACGTCCCCGCGCTACCGCTTCGACCTGATTTTCAACGTGTCACTGGCGCTGCTCACTATTCTGCTGAACGGGCTGCTGATTCCGCGCCTGGGCATGGTGGGGGCCGCCGTGGCGGCCTGCATTGCGCAGGTCAGCATTAACGTGGCCCGCACTTGGTTTGTGTGGCACAGCTACCGCATGCAGCCCTTCACCTGGCGCATTCCCCTGATACTAGGCATTGCGGCCGTGGCGGGGGTAGCGGGCTGGCTGATGCCAGCTCTCAGCTCGCCCCTGCTTACCATGCTCCTGCGCTCCACCGTGCTGACGCTGGTGTACGGCACGCTGATTCTGGTGACAAACTCGGCCCCCGAAGCAACTGCTTTTCTCAGCAAACTCACACAACGAAAACACTAGTCGTCGTTATATATAGTATTCACTCTACAGACTGATATACGATATTTTATGAACGCGACGAAACAGTTTCTTGGGTCGATTTTAGCCATTGCTTTCTTCCTGTTACTGGTTGTGATTTTCAGGGAGCATATACCCGGAAAAAGAAACCAGCACAACTCTTATCTGGTCCGGGTAGGCATGCCTAAACAGCAGGCAGTGAGGGTAATGGGCGGCGCTCCGTCGCGCAGAATATCGGGCGTTTCTGCTGATTCAGCGTACGTGTATAAGGCCTCGCCGGCCGCCTCCGATAATATCTACCTGGGCATTGGGGCCGATGGCACAATTACGAGCGTCAGCCACGGCCAGTAAGTAGGATTTTTAGCAGACCAGAAAAATAAAATTTGGAAGTATAAAATTCTGGCCGCTACTTTTGCCCCATCAATTCTTTCCCCACAAAGGATTGTTTTTATACAGAGGCGTGGAGAGACAGGCTCGACGAAGCGCCGGCAACCAGCGGACCATCCGAAACGGTGCCAACTCCTGACCATATAAAAACAACTAGCCGTGAACCGCTTGTCTAACTCCGCCGCCGCATCCGCCACCCCCACTGCTCTACAGCATGGGTGTTGTGCTATGATGGGCATGGCGTGTTGTTGTCAGGCGTAACGCACCCCTCCTTTTTTTCCTGGTTTGTGCGCCTGGCCGCTCCGCTGACACGGTTTTTTGTGTAGCTGACTCTGCCCGCACGCCCGGCTTTTCGCCCTTGCCGCTGCTGGCTGCGCCCCCTTATTGGGCCGCCACCGCGGGGTAGGGCCATCCTGTCAGCTGAAGCTTGCGCCTGTGGGCCGGCTTCCCTCCCCTTCTTGTTATGTCCGCAGCAACTGCTGCGCCGGCCGTCCGCGCCTTGCTCGACGACCTGCGCCCCCGGCTGATCCAGGCTACTGCCCTGGAGCGGCTGCGCCTTGTGGCTGAGTTTTTCCCCGAACAGGCCGTTTTCTCGACCTCCTTCGGCCTGGAAGACCAGATTATCAGCCATTTGATTTTCAGCCACCAGCTTCCCATTCAGGTTTTCACCCTCGATACGGGCCGCAATTTCCAGGAAACCTACGCCACCTGGAACAAGACCCTGCTAAAGTACGAGCAGCCCATTGCGGTGTACTACCCCCAGCGGGAAAGCGTGGAGCAGTTGATGCTGGCCAAAGGCCCTAACTCCTTCTACGAGAGCGTAGAGAACCGTAAGGAGTGCTGCCATATTCGCAAGGTGGAGCCCCTGAACCGCGCCCTGGCCGGCCGGGCCGCCTGGGTCACGGGTATCCGGGCCGAGCAGTCGCAGAACCGCCAGACCATGGACCCGGTGGAATGGGACGCGGCGCACAACCTCGTGAAAGTTCACCCGCTCTTCGACTGGACCTGGGACCAGGCCGTGGCCTTCACCCAGGAAAACGGCGTGCCGGTGAACCCCCTGCACCAGCAGGGCTTTGTGAGCATTGGGTGCGCCCCCTGCACCCGCGCCATTCGGCCGGGCGAGGACTTCCGGGCCGGCCGCTGGTGGTGGGAAGACCTCTCGGCCAAGGAATGCGGCCTGCACGCTACGGCCCATCACAACGGCCCCGACCCGGTAGTGGAGCCGGTAACAAGCCCCCTGTCATCCTGAGCTTGCGAAGGACCTTTCTACGCCTGCCCGACTCAGCGAACCTCTGCGCCTGCCCGACTCAGCGAACCTCTGCGCCTGCCCGATTCAGCAAACCTCAGCGCCTGCCCGATTCAGCGAACCTCAGCGGGAAATATCGTTTGCGTGGTTTTCGTGCTGATGTGACCAGGTCCTTCGCTCCACTCAGGATGACAGATAAGAAACCGACATACGACCTTATGATGAGTACCCCTTCTTTCGATTACCTCGACCGGCTGGAAGCCGAAGCCATCCACATTCTGCGGGAAGTGGCCGGCCAGTTTGAGCGCCCGGCCCTGCTGTTTTCGGGTGGCAAAGACTCCATCGTGCTGACGCGCCTGGCGGAAAAAGCCTTTCGGCCCGGCCGCTTCCCGTTTCCGCTGGTGCACGTGGATACCGGCCACAACTTCCCCGAAGTACTGGCCTACCGCGACCAGCTAGCCGAAAGTCTGGGCGAGAAACTGATTGTGCGCCAGGTAGAAGACACCATCAAGCGCCAGCGCCTGCGCGAGCCGGGCGGTAAATATCCCAGCCGCAATCCGCTGCAAACCTACACGCTGCTGGAGGTCATCGAGGAGTTTGAGTTCGATGCCTGCATTGGCGGGGCCCGCCGCGACGAGGAAAAGGCCCGCGCCAAAGAGCGCATTTTCTCCGTCCGCGACGAGTTTGGGCAGTGGGACCCCAAGCGGCAGCGCCCCGAGCTGTGGAACATCTATAACGGCCGCATTCAGAAGGGCGAAAACGTGCGCGTGTTCCCGATTTCCAACTGGACCGAGCTGGACGTATGGCGCTACATTCAGCGCGAAAACATTGCCCTGCCCGACATCTACTTCGGCCACGAGCGGACGTGCGTGGTGCTCCCCACCGGCCAGCTGCTGGGCCTTTCGGAGCACTTGCGCCTCGATGAGGACGATGAAATCGTGACCCGGCAGGTGCGCTTCCGCACCGTGGGCGACTCTACCTGCACCGCCGCCGTGGAAAGCGACGCCGCCACCGTGGAGGATATCATTCAGGACCTGCTGCTGGCCAAAGTAAGCGAGCGGGGCGCCACCCGCCTCGACGACAACATCTCGGAAGCCGGCATGGAAGACCGCAAGCGCAACGGGTATTTCTAAGTGGGGTGATGAGGTGATGCAGTAATGAGGTGAAAAGAATGGTCCTGTAATGGCTTCCTCCCTCTACTCCATCATCCCACAACACATTTCACCTCATCACCTTTCACCTCATCACCAACATGGACTTACTTCGATTTATTACCTGCGGCAGCGTCGATGACGGCAAAAGCACGCTGATTGGGCGGCTGCTCTACGATTCCGAATCGGTGTCGCTGGACGTGCTGGCCGCCCTGGAAAAGCGGCAGGCTTCCAATGGCACCGTGGATTTGGCTTTGCTGACCGACGGCCTGCGGGCTGAGCGCGAGCAGGGCATCACCATTGATGTGGCCTACAAGTATTTTACTACCCCCCGCCGCAAGTTCATCATCACCGATGCGCCGGGCCACGTGCAGTACACCCGCAACATGGTAACCGGCGCCTCCAACGCCGACCTGGCCATTGTGCTGGTAGATGCCCGCCAGGGCGTAATTGAGCAAACCCGCCGCCACACGCTCATTGCCGCTTTGCTGGGCATCCGGCACTTTGTGCTGGCCGTGAACAAGATGGATTTGGTGGGCTACGATGAAGCAGTTTTCGCCCGGATTGCCAACGACTACGCCGAGCTGACCAACCACTTCAACCTGCCCGCGGCCACGGCCATTCCGCTCAGCGCCCTCAACGGCGACAACGTGGTGAAGCGCTCCGCCCTCTTACCCTGGTACACCGGCCCCAGCCTGCTCGAACACCTGGAAAGCGTGCCCGGCGCTTCGGAAACGGCCGCGCCAGGTCGGTTCCAGGTGCAGTACGTCATCCGGCCCCAAACCGCCGAGCTGCCGGATTACCGCGGTTACGCCGGCCAGATCCAGAGCGGGCAGTATCGCCGCGGCGACCGGGTAACGGTGCTGCCCTCGGGTCTGGAGTCAGAAATCGAAGCCATTGAGGTCAATCAGCAAGAAGTAGAATTGGCCTCGGCTCCGCAAGCTGTGGTTATTCGCCTGCGCGATGACGTGGATGTGAGCCGCGGCGACTCCATTGTGCCGCTGGCCGAGGCTCCTACCCCTACCCGCGAGCTGGAAGCCACCCTGTGCTGGATGAGCGAGCAGCCCCTCTGGCCCGGCCGCAAGCTGCTGGTCCAGCACCACTCGGCGCTGGTGAAGGCTGCCATTCCGGCCATTCTCTATAAGGTGAACGTGCACACCTTCGCCCGCAACGCCGCCGACTCGGCCCAGCTCAACGACATCGTGCGGGTGCGCCTGAAAACTGCCCTACCCCTGGCCGTGGATACCTACCTCGAAAACCGGGCTTCCGGCTCCTTTATCCTGGTTGATGAGCTGACCGGCGACACCGTAGCGGCTGGCCTCGTGGAAGCCGCCAACTCCGAGTACTTCACCCTGCCCGTGGGCCCGCCGGTGGCCTATTCTATTTAGTGCGACTGTAGCTGGACGACCTAATAGAATGCCATAAAGCACGGGGCATGCTGAGCGCAGCCGAAGCATCTCTCCCGCTTCGTCCTCATGAATGAGTTAGCCAGAGGGAGAGATGCTTCGACTGCGCTCAGCAGGACGTGCAAATAGTAACCAGATTTTCACTTTCCCTACCCCCATGCTCACCACTAAACTACCGCGCCTGACGGTGCTCGGGGCCGGGCCCGGCGACCCGGAGCTGCTCACGCTCAAGGGGGCGCGGGTGCTGGCCGAAGCGGACGTTATCCTATATGATGCCCTGGCCAATCACGCCCTGCTGCAACACGCCCGCCCCGAGGCCGTGACCGTGCCCGTGGGCAAGCGCCGGGGTATGCGCAGCCACTCGCAGGACGAAATCAACGCCCTGATTGTGAAGTACGCCCACCGCTATGGCCACGTCGTGCGGCTAAAGGGCGGCGACCCGTTTGTGTTCGGGCGGGGCCGCGAGGAAATGCTTTACGCCGAAGCCCACGGCCTGGCCACCGACTACGTGCCGGGTATTAGCAGCGCGGTGGCAGCGGCGGGCAACGTGGGCATTCCGGTTACGCACCGGGGGCTGAGCGAAGGATTCCGGGTGATTACCGCCACCACGGCCACCGGCGAGCTGTCGGGTAGCGTGGCCGAGGCCGCTCAGTCGCGCGCTACCACCGTGCTACTGATGGGCTTGGGCGAGCTGGAAAATATTGTGGCTGTGTTCCGCCAACACGGGCAGGCCGATACGCCGGCGGCCATCGTGCAGAACGGAACCCTGCCTCACGCCCAGTTGGTGACGGGTCCGGTGGCAGCGCTGCCGGCCCTGGCCGCGGCAGCGGGCATCGGCGCCCCGGCCATCATCATCATTGGCGAGGTAGCTCGCCTTGCCACTGCCGGCTGCCTGGCGGCTACGCTGCCGCCCGCCGCTTTTGCCGTTGCTACCCCGGCTTCCTACGCCAAGGTAGCCTGATTGCCCTTCTGTTCAGCCTCGCGCTTTTCACTGCCAGAATCCCTCTCGTCATGTCTTCCTTTTCCAGTACCCTACCCATTGGCTTTGATGAAGCCACGCTCCAGCAGCTGACGGCGGGGCTTTCTGACCGGCAACTGCTCTGGCTGAGCGGCTACCTCTACGGTCGGGCAGGCACCGACCCGGCTACCGCCGCCAGCGCCCCAGCCGCCGGCGCCGCTCCCGTTACAGCAGCGGCCCCTGTTGCGGCTCCCAGCCTCACCATTCTCTACGGCTCCCAGACCGGCAACAGCAAGAAGGCAGCGGGCCTGGTGGCCGAAGCGGCCCGGCAGCGCGGCCTCCCGGCTACGGTGCGCGACATGAACGACTACCCCCCCAAGGACCTCAAAACCGAGCGGCACCTGCTGGTGGTGGTGAGCACCCAGGGCGAGGGCGACCCGCCCATTGCCGCCGAAGAGCTACACCAGTTCTTACTAAGCAACCGCGCCCCCAAGCTGCCGGAGCTGCGTTTTGCGGTGCTGGCCCTGGGCGACAAAAGCTACCTGCAGTTCTGCCAGACGGGGTTTGAGTTCGACCAGCGCCTGGCCGAGCTGGGCGCCACGCGCCTGCTGGAGCGCGTGGACTGCGACGTGGAATTCGAAGCCGAAGCCCGCCGCTGGGCCGGACAGGTGCTGGGGCTGCTTGCCGAATCGTTGCCACAGGTAGCGGCGCCGGTGGCGGCCAGTGCAGCCGCCGCGCCGGTAAAACCAGTGGCGGTTTCGGTCGTGGTAGGCGGGGCGGAAGTGGAGTTGGAGGAACGGGTAGAATACCACAGCCGTAACCCATTCGAGGCCGAACTGCTGGAAAAGATTCAGCTCAATGGCCGCGGCTCCACCAAGGAAACCTACCACCTGGAGTTTTCCCTGGCCGACTCGGGCATCCAATACGAAGCCGGCGACGCCCTGATGGTGCAGCCCCGCAACCGCCCCGGCCTGGTGCAGGAAGTGCTGGATGCCGCCCGCCTGGAGGCTACCGCCCCCGTGCGCCTGGAAACCACGGAGCTGGACCTGACCACGGCCCTCACCGAGCGCCTCGAACTTTCCGTGGTGACCCGCGACGTACTGGAACGCTACGCCGCCCTGGCTCCGCATTACCCCAAGCTACGCGAAATCCTGGCCGACAAGGCGGCCCTGCCTACCTACCTCTACGGCCGCGACGTAGCCGATTTGCTCCAGGAGTTTCCGGTGGAGCTGTCGGGGCAGCAGCTGGCGGCGGTGCTGCGGCCCCTGCCGGCCCGGGCGTATTCCATTGCTTCTTCCCTGCTGGCCCACCCCGAGGAAGTGCACCTGACCGTGGGCGCGGTGCGCTACCAGAGCAACGGCCGCGCCAAGCACGGCGCCTGCTCCAGCTTCCAGGCCGATCAGCTGCACCTCGGCGACACGGCCCGGGTGTGGGTGGACCGCAACGAGTACTTCAAGCTGCCCCAGGACCCGGGCACCGACATCATCATGGTGGGGGCCGGTACCGGCGTGGCGCCGTTCCGGGCCTTTGTGGAGGAACGGGCCGAAACCGGCGCCACCGGCCAGAACTGGCTGGTGTTCGGCAACCCCCACTTCACCACCGACTTTCTCTACCAAACCGAGTGGCTGCAGCACCTCAAGCGCGGCACCCTCCACCAGCTCGACGTGGCCTTCTCCCGCGACCAGCAGGAGAAAATCTACATCCAGCACCGCCTGCTCCAGCAAAGCCGCCGCCTCTACGACCAGCTCGAAAACGGCGCTACCTTCTACGTCTGCGGCGACAAAACCCGCATGGCCGCCGACGTGCAGCGCGCCCTGCTCACTGTCATCAGCCAAGAAAGCGGCCAGGGCGAAACCTACGCCGCCGACTACCTCAAGCAGCTCCGCAAATCGCGCCGCTACCTCGAGGACGTGTACTAGCCTATTCCACTGAAACTAAAGCTAGAGCTAAAACTTAGCTCCCCTCCTCAGAGGAGGAGGGGTTGGGGGTGGTTGACCGCGCGTCTGAACATCCTTTTTAGAAACTAGCCCTAAAGACCGTCCTACCCCTCTCCTCCGGGCAAGGGATACTAATCCTAAAAACCGCCCTACCCCATCAACCACCCCCAACCCCTCCTTATCCAAGGAGGGGAGCCTAACTCTCACTTTTCCTACCTCTCCTCCCAATCTGATGATGCGCCTTCTGCCGAGACGATGTTGTTGTAGCCGGTAACTGCTGCCGCGCTGCCTGACGCGGGTATTCCCGCCTGCGCTTTTCGCGGCCTTTACGTGGGCAGAGTCTTTCCAAGCGCAGACCTGCTCCCTACCCCTTCTTCTTTCCAGAACCTCATCTGATTTGTCATGAAGCACGCATACGCTTCTCTGCTGCCGGCTCTGGTGCTGGCCAGCGCTACCTCCCTGCACGCCCAAGACGCATTGATTTCTGTGAGCGGCACCGTTCGCGAAAAAGGTACTCAGGAGCCATTGCCGGGCGTGAGTATTAGCGTGAAGGGGGGGTCGGCGGGCACGCTCAGCGACCAGAACGGGCAGTTTGCCCTCAAGGCTAAGCTGCGGTTTCCGTTTACGCTGGTGTTCAACATTCTGGGCTACGAGGCCCGGGAGCTGGAAATTGCCAGCGGCAGCCAGCCCATTGCCATGCAGCTGGAATCAAAGGCGGTGGCGATGAACGAGGTGGTGGTGTCGGCCTCGCGGGTGGAGGAGAGCCGACTGAAGTCGCCGGTAGCCATTGAGAAGCTGGATATCCGGGCCATCAAGGAAACGCCTGCGCCCAGCTTCTACGACGCCCTGGAAAACGTGAAGGGCGTGCAGATGACTACCTCCTCCCTCACCTTCAAAGTGCCCAACACCCGCGGCTTCAACATCCCGAACAACTTCCGCTTTATGCAGCTGGTGGACGGCGTGGATATGCAGGCCGCTACCCTTGGGGTGCCGCTGGGCAACGCCATTGGGCCCACGGAGCTGGATATTGCCAGCGTGGAAATTACGCCCGGTGCGGCCTCGGCCCTCTACGGCATGAACGCCATCAACGGCATGGCCAACCTCACCACCAAAAGCCCTTTCAGCTACCAGGGTCTGAGCGTGTACCAGAAGGTAGGCGTCAACCACGTGGATGGCCAGGACCGGGACCCGAGCGTGCTGACCGAAACGGCCGTGCGCTGGGCCCAGGCCCTGGGCGGCGCCCAGCGCTGGGCCTACAAAGTGAACCTGAGCTACCTGCGCGGCACTGACTGGCTCTCTGACACCCAGAACGACCAAAACCCCCAAAACCTGAGCTCGGCCAATCCGCGCTTCCCGGAGCTGAGCGGGACCAACAACCCGGCCGCCGACCTCTGGAACCGCTACGGCGACGATAACGCGGGCAACGTGAGCATCACCATTCCCTACCAGGGCCGCACCGAAACCTTTAACATCCGGCGCACGGGCTACTACGAGCGGGACCTCACCAACCCCATTGTGCGCAACATCAAGGCCGATGCTAGTCTGCACTACAAGCTTACCGACAAGCTGGAGCTGAGCTACGGCTACCGGTTTGGGCTCATGGATGGCGTGTTTCAGCGCGGCAACAAGATTCAGCTGGATGGCGTGACGGTGCAGAACCACAAGCTGGAGCTGCGCGGCCAGGATTTCACGGCCCGCGCCTACCTGCTGGTCGAAAACACCGGCGACTCTTACAACCTGAACCCGCTGGCCCTGAACCTGGACCTGCAAAACGGCTCGAACGCGGCCTGGGGCGCCAAGTTCCGCACGGAACTGCAGAGCCGGTTGAGTGCCGGCGTCCCCCTGGCCGAGGCCATGCGCCAGGCCCGCACCGTGGCCGATGCCGGCCGCGCCGTGCCCGGCACCGCCGCTTTTGATGCTCTTAAAAATCAGATTACCAGCACCAACAACTGGGACAGCGGCGTGAACGTGCCCGGCGCGCCCATTCCGGGCGGGGCCGCCCTCACCCAGCGCAGCCGCACCTACCACGCCGATGCCCTCTGGAACCTGGGCCCGCGGGTGAAGTTCGTGGATGTGGTGGTGGGCGCCGATGCCCGCCTCTACGAGGTTATTCCCGACGGCAACAATTTCGTGGACTTCAGCCGGCCCCTCTCGGAACGCACCCAGCCCGGCGGCCGCAACCAGTACTACCAGAAAATCGGAGGCTTCGGGCAGGCTACCAAGCGGCTGCTCCAGGACCGCCTGAAGCTCACCGCGTCCCTGCGCCTCGACTATAACCCCGAGTTCGACCCCAAGCTGAACCCGCGGGTAGCGGCCGTGTACACCCTGGCGGCCAAGCACAACTTCCGGGCGTCGTACCAGAACGGCTGGCGCTTCCCGTCCCTGTTCGAGGCCTTGTCTTTCGTGAACAACGGCAACGTGCGCCGGGTAGGCGGCCTAGCCCGCGTGAACGAAGGCCTCAACTACCTCGACAACTCCTACACCCTGGCTTCCATTTCGACTTTTAACGCCGCTGTGAATGCCTACGTGGCCGCCAACACCGGTACCACAGCTTCGCAAGCCGCCCTGCGCCCTGAAATCCGCAGCCTGCTGCAAGTCGGCAACCTGCCCACCGAGCAGCCCGAGCAAATCAACGCCTACGAGGTGGGCTACCGCAGCGTGCTGCTGGACAATCGGTTGTCGATTGATGCCGACGCCTACTACAACATCTACTCCGGCTTCCTGGGGCAGGTGGAAGTGAGCGTGCCCAAGAACGCCAGCGGCCAGCAGGTGCCGGTAGGCTCCGATGAGGCCGTGCTGGCCGCCCTGGCCGCCAACCGTGCCGCCCGCCAGGACCGGTACCGCGTGTACACCAACGCCCGCAACAACTACCACAGCTACGGCGCTACCCTGGGCCTGACCTACAACTTCTACCAGAAGTTTACCCTGGGCGGCAACGTGAACTACAACGCTTTGTCCGACAACCAGGAGGCCGACATCTTCGTGACCGGCTTCAACACCCCGCACTGGGTAACCAACGTGACTTTCGGCAACCGCGCAATCGTGCGCAACGTGGGTTTCAACGTGGTGTGGCGCCGCCAGAGCACCTTCACCTGGGAAAGCCCCCTGGCCAACGGCCGGGTGCCCGCCTACCAAACCGTAGATGCCCAGGTGAACGTGCGCGTGCCCAGCCTGAAATCGACCATCAAAGTCGGCGGGGCCAACCTCTTCAACAACCGCTACTTCCAGTACGCCGCCGGCCCCACCATTGGGGGGCTGTACTACGTGGCGTTAACTTTTGATAATACCGTGCTACGGTAGCTCCTTCACCCTTCCTCGTTGCCTCACCCCAACCCCTCTCCTTTTCCGGAGAGGGGTTGGGGTGAGGCGACTAGAACTAGCCATGAAACACCTCCTACCTCTCCTGGGCTTCCTCCTGCTCCTGAGCCAGCACGCAACGGCCCAGAAGCAGTACGTGCGCGAGCAGCAAACCTGGCTGGGAGTGTTCAACCAAACGCGCTTCTCGGACCGCTGGGGCACCTGGACCGACCTGCAGCTGCGCCTGCACGACCACTACGTGCGGGACCTCGCCCAGGGCTTGGCGCGGGTAGGCCTGACTTACTACCTCACCGATGAAGTGCGCCTGACGGCCGGCTACGCCTACGTGCACCACTTTCCCGAAGGCACCCGCACCATCAGTCAGGCGGAGCACCGGCCCTGGCAGCAGGTGCAGTGGTTTACCAAGTTTCCGCGGGCCCGCCTGATGCAGTGGGTACGGCTAGACGAACGGTTCCGGCGCACGATTCAGGGGGGCAATGAGCGTACCGACGGCTTCAACTTCAACTACCGCGCCCGCTACAACGCCGCCCTGTTTCTGCCCCTGACCAACAAGGGCTTTACGCCCGGCGGGCTGCAGTTTCTGCTCAACAACGAAGTGATGATGAATTTCGGCCGGGAGATTCGTCTCAACTACTTCGACCAGAACCGGCTGTTTGCCGGCCTGGTGTACCAGCTCAACCCGCACGCCCAGCTGCACGGGGGCTACATGCACCTGTTTCAGCAGCTGCCGACGGGTAGCAGCTACCGCAATCAGCACACCATCCGGCTGTTTTACTTCCACAACTTCGACCTGCGGCCGACCCCGCCGCCGGTCCCGCCTACCCCTACTACTGCCCCGTAACCTCATGGCTGATATTCAAAAACTGTCCGAAGTTGAGCACGTCAAGCAGGCCAGCAACTACCTGCGTGGCACCCTGGCCGAAAGCCTCGTCAACCCCATTACCGGGGCCCTCTACCCCGACGATACCCACCTGATCAAGTTCCACGGCTCCTACCAGCAAACGGACCGGGACCTGGACTCGGAGCGGAAGCGCCAGAAGCTGGAGCCCCTGTACTCGCTCATGATTCGGGTGCGGGTGCCCGGCGGCGTGGCCTCCGCGGCCCAATGGACGCGCATGGATGAGCTGGCCGACCAGTACGGCAACGGCACGCTCAAGCTCACCACCCGCCAGGCCTTTCAGCTGCACGGCGTGCTCAAGCGCAACCTTAAAAAAACCATTCAGGGCTTCAACGAGGCCCTGCTGGACAGCATTGCGGGCTGCGGCGACGTGAACCGCAACGTGATGTTCAACCCCAACCCGCACCAAAGCCGCGTGCACGAGCAGGTGTACGAGGTGTCCCGGCAAATCAGTGCCCACCTCACCCCGCGCACCTCGGCTTATTGGGAGCTGTGGCTGGATGGGGAATCGAAGTACAGCAGCGCGCCGAACGAGGGCGAGGAAGACGCCGAGCCCATTTACGGCAAAACCTACCTGCCCCGCAAGTTCAAGATTGCGCTGGCCGTGCCGCCCCACAACGACACCGACATCTTCGCTAACGACCTGGGCCTGATTGCCATTGAGGAAAACGGCCGCCTGCTGGGCTTCAACGTGGCCGTGGGCGGCGGCATGGGCATGACCTTCGGGATGCCCGAAACCTACCCCCGCCTGGCCAGCCTGATCGGGTTTGTGCCCGCGGAGAAAGTAGTGGACGTGTGCGAGAAAGTAGTCACCATTCAGCGCGACTGGGGCAACCGGGAAAACCGCAAGTTCAGCCGCCTCAAGTACACCCTGGACCGCGTGGGCCTCGACGTGTTCAAGGCCGAGCTGGACCGCCGCCTGGGATTTGCCCTGGAGCCCGTGCGGGCCTATGAGTTCAAAAGCTCCGGCGACGCCTTCGGGTGGAGCCAGGGCCCCGACGGTGCCCACCACCTCACCTTGTTCGTGGAAGGCGGCCGCGTGGCCGACCGGCCCGGCCACCAGCTCAAAACCGCCCTGCGCGAAATAGCGGCCTTCCACCGCGGCGACTTCCGCCTGACCGGCAACCAGAACCTGATTCTGGCTAACGTAGCGCCCACGGACCGGCTTACTATCGAGGCGATTCTGGCCAAGTACGGGGTAGCCGTGGCAACTTCCTCGGGGCTGCGGCGGGGCGCGCTGGCCTGCGTGGCCCTGAATACCTGCTCGCTGGCTTTTGCCGAAGCGGAACGCTACATTCCGCAACTTATTGATAGATTGGAGCCTATCCTGGCGGCTCACCACCTCACCCACGATGATATCCTGATTCGGATGACGGGCTGCCCCAACGGCTGCGCCCGTCCCTACCTCGGGGAAATCGGGCTGGTGGGGCGGGCCGTGGGCCGCTACAACCTCTACCTCGGCGCCGCTTTCAACGGGGAGCGGATGAACAAGCTCTACAAAGAAATGTTGGACGAAGACGGCATCGTGGCCGAACTCACCCCGCTCTTCGCCGACTACGCCCAACACCGCCAGCCCCAGGAGCGCTTCGGCGACTTCATGATTCGCCAGGGCTACGTGCAGGCCACCACCAGCGGCCTGACGTTTCATGAGTAGTTGTTCGCCTTAAATTAGAACGTCATTCCGAGCGTGCGAGGAACCTCGCGTGCTGACATTGTGGTGCTGTTTCGAGGGTCATCCGAGCGAGATGCTTCCTTCGTCAGCATGACGTTCTTTTACCGCTTCCTACCCTTCCGCCCTCAACCAACACCAACCCATGCCTCTTCCTTCCAACGAACTTCTTCCCCAACCGGAGCCGCCGCCGCACTTGAATAGCAACCGGCTGTTTCCTGTTTTTCTGAAGCTGGAGCAGCTGCACGTACTACTCGTGGGTGGCGGCTACGTAGGACATGAAAAGCTCGCGGCTCTGCTCTCGAACAGCCCGGGGGCCGCAGTAACGGTGGTAGCTACCTGGTTTTCGGCGGAGCTGAAAGCCTTGGCGGCCCGCCACCCGGGCGTGCAGCTGCGCGAGCAGCCCTACCAAACGACCGACCTCGTGGGCCACGACCTGGTGATTGTGGCCACCAACGACAAAGCCCTGAACCTGCGCATCAAGGCCGATGCTACCCGCCAGCGCCTGCTCTGCAACGTGGCCGACACGCCCGAAGCCTGCGACTTTTACCTGGGCTCCATTGTGCAGAAAGGCGACCTGAAAATTGCCATCAGCACCAACGGCAAGTCGCCGACCATTGCCAAGCGCCTGCGCGAAATGCTGACCCAGGCCCTGCCCGACGAGCTGCACGACGTGTTGCAGCGCATGTCCATCATCCGGGACAAGGTAGGCGGCGACTTTGCCCACAAGGTGAAGTCCCTGAACGCCGTAACGGCCGAGCTGACCGGCGGCCCGGCCTACGAGTCGCCGGCGGCGGCGCGGTGGCGGCGCATTGCCACGGCCTCGTTGCTGGCGTTTGCGGCCATGCTGGTAGTTAATATTCTTTCCTATTACTTCACCTGGCAGCAAGTGTGGGGGGCCGCCACGCACGCCGAAATGTTCTGGCTGTTCGTGGCTATCGGCTTTGGCGCCCAGCTGATTGATGGCCTGCTGGGCATGGGCTACGGGGTAGTCACGGCCATTAGTCTGATGAGCCTGAACATTGCCCCGGCAGCCGTGAGTGCCAGCATTCATACCGCCGAAATGTTTGCCAGCGGGGCCTCGGGCTACCATCACTACCGCTTCGGCAACGTGAACAAGCGCCTGTTTAAGGTCCTGCTGATTCCGGGCGTACTCGGGGCCATTACGGGGGCCTACCTGCTCTCGAAGTTCGGCGAAACCTACGCCGGCTACGTCAAGCCCCTGCTGGCCGCCTACCTGCTGCTGCTTGGTATTCGCATCATTTCCAAAGCTTTTACGAAGCAAGCAGCCCGCAAAAAGCACAAGAAACTGGGGCTGCTGGCCGCCGCCGGGGGCTTTCTGGATTCGTTCGGCGGGGGCGGCTGGGGGCCGCTCGTGACCAGCACGCTCATTGCCGGCGGGCGCACTCCGCAGTACGTTATCGGCTCGGTGAGCGTCACGGAATTCTTCGTCACGTTTGCCAGCGCCGTTACGTTTTTTGCCACCCTGGGCATCTCGCACTGGCAGATTATTCTGGGGCTGATTGTGGGCGGGGTGGCCGCCTCGCCCCTGGCCGCCCGCCTGGCCGGCCGCATTCCGGTGCGCTGGATGCTGGTGGGCGTGGGCCTGATGGTCATTGTCTGGAGCCTGTGGGCCCTGCGCAAGGTGTTTTTAACGTGAATCTAAAAAGCTACCACACGAACAAGCCCCGTTGAGTGCTCAACGGGGCTTGTTCGTGTGGTAGCTATATGGCCTAGAAAGTACCTCTCTGCCGTAGAGACCTTTTTGCCGATTACCTAGTAGTGCCCCCCGTTAAATGAGCTTAACACATAAGTTTGCAACAACATATACAGGCCGTACAATACCAGGGGGCTGATAATAAAGACTGATAACCGGGCAAGCGACAACTGTTGCTGGGCAGCACCTGTCAAGCTAAGCTGAAGCTTGCTGTTGCGTTGGCCGTAGATGTAATAGATGAGCAGTCCCAACACCAGCCACACGTACAGCCGCAGCCAGGTTTCCCAAGGCAAGGACACCATCATCACCAGGCAGGTCAGGATGCCCAGGATGGGCACCAGCGGCACGAGCGGGGTGCGGAAGCCGCGGGGGGCGTTGGGCTCCTTTTTGCGCATGATGAGCACACCCAGGCACACCATCACGAAGGCCAGCAGGGTGCCAATAGAAGTCATTTCGCCTACCACTGCAATGGGCACGAAGCCGGCAAACAGGGCAATGAACAGCCCGAGCAGTAGCCCCGACTGCAGGGGCGTGCCGAACCGCTCGTGGACGCGGGCAAACACGGGGGGCAGCAGCCCATCCTTGGACATGGCGAAGAACACGCGGGTCTGGCCCAGCAAATCCACCAGAATTACGGAAGTATAGCCCACGATGATGGCCAGTATGACGGCCGAGGACAGCCAGGCGTAGGGGGTTTTTTCGATGGCAATGGCCACGGGCGCGGCGCTGTTCTTAAACTCGGTGTAGTTGGCCAGGCCCGTGAGCACGTGCCCGAACAGCACGAACAGCACCGTGCAAATCAGCAGGGAGCCGATGATGCCGATGGGCATGTTACGCTGCGGATTTTTGGTTTCCTGGGCCATGGTCGCCACAATATCAAAGCCAATGAACACGAAGAACACAACGCCGGCTCCGCGCAGAATCCCGCTCCAGCCAAACTCGCCGAATACGCCCGTATTCTCCGGGATGTAGGGTTGGTAGTTCGTGGGGTCGATGTACTGCCAGCCCAGGGCAATGAACACGAGCACCACCGACACCTTCAGGCTCACGACCAGGGCATTAAACCAGGCCGAGCTTTTGGTACCCCGCACCACAACAAGCGTAATGCCGAGCACAATGAGCATGGCCGGAATATTGACCAGCCCGCGCACCACGCTGCCATCGGCCAGGGTGGCCGTCTCGAAGGGCGACATCACCAGCTGGGGCGGAATATGCAGGTTATACTTGCTCAGGAACTTCACCAGGTACTGCGACCAGCTGATGGACACGGCCGCCGCGCCCACCGAGTATTCCAGAATCAGGTCCCAGCCGATAATCCAGGCAAACAGCTCGCCCATGGTAGCGTAGGCGTAAGTGTAGGCCGAGCCGGCCACGGGCACCATGGCGGCAAACTCGGCGTAGCACAGGGCTGAGAAGGCGCACCCAATGGCCGCCACCACAAACGAGAGCGTTACGGCCGGACCGGCATTGTTGGCGGCAGCTAGGCCCGTGAGCGAAAACAAGCCCGCGCCAATAATTACCCCAATGCCAATGGCAATCAGGTTAAACCCGTTCAGGGTTCGTTTCAGGGTGCCGGCGCCGGTGGCGGCGGCTTCCTGCCGCAGCAGTTCCAATGATTTTTTTAGCATAAAAAAGCAGGTACCACCCCCGGGGTGGCTGGTAAGTAAAAAGCCCGGTCGTGGTGCTACCCCAGATTCGGGGCAGAAAGCCTGTCCCCGGAGCCCGGTGGGCAGCACTGCAGACCGTTACTTTGAGAAAGAAGAAAGAGGTGGCATACCGCCGGCTCCCGAGCGAGAGCCGCGTCGGAAAAGGGAGAAGGAAAGCGGGGGCCGTAGCCGCCCGGGTGCGTACCCAGGCCAGCCGCGTACTCTCAGTCGCAACAACAGCCGCTCCAACAGCCGGCCGGCCCTGGCCAGGCCATCCGGAAGCGGGCAGCAGAAACTACGGAACGGGTATTACGGCAGGGGCAAAAGTCCACGGCTTGTTGTTTTTATATGGTCAGGAATTGGCACCGTTCCAGCAGTTGCGGATGGTTGCCGACGCGTCAGTGAGCCTGTCTCTCAGCGCCTCTGTATAAAAACAATCCTTTGGGCTAGAAAGAATTGATGGCGCAAAGGTAGGGCCGGAAATCTACCGCTGCAAACGGCCCACCGGAAGCGCACCTCCCGCGCGTTGCGGACGGCGCGCAACGCTGCCAGGCCCCACGGTACGCGCCCCGCTACCCTGTACAACCAGCAGGCAAACAGCACTTTATCATCCACGATGAGAAGGGAGCCCCAAAGTTTAACCTGAAAATTTAAATATTTTCAGAGCGCCTGCGTCCGGAATTTGGCAAAAGTTGGCATCTGAGTTGCCTACTGATCATACAGAAACCCAAAAAAACCTGGTGGACACTGCCGGGCATCTGTTTTCCCGAATTTAACTCTTCCAACATAGCCATGAAAAAGCTTCTCGTTCTTCTCGCCGCTTTCGCCTTCTCAACTGCCGCTGTTTCGGCCCAGACTACCCCCGTAAAAGCCGCGCACAAGCAGCACCAAAAGGGCAGCAAGTCCGCCAAAACGCCCGAGCAGCGCGCTGACCACGCCGCCCAAAGCCTGGCCCGGAAGGTGGGCCTCTCGGCTGCCCAGACCGAGCAAGTGCGCCAGCTGAACCTCGCCCGCTTCCAGGAGCTGCAGGCCAAACGGGCCCAGGTTGCTACCGCCGCCGACAAAAAGCAGCGTCACCAGGCCCTGAAAGCCAGCAAGGACCGTTACGAAGCCCAGCTCAAGCAGATTCTGAGCGCTGAGCAGTACACGAAATACGCCCAGCTGCAGGCCGAAAAGCAGGCCAAGCACAAAGGCCGGCAGGAGCAGCGCAAAGCCAAAAGCTAAGTTGCCACACCCCGCCTACTGCACGCCTCGTTCCATCCGGAGCGAGGCGTTTGCTTTGTTAGTAAAGCCGGGGTTCGTGTTTGTTTCGCTCAGGCGAAAGAGGGTAGCGCTTTATCGTCTTTCTCGGGCGCGTTCAGCCAGCGCAAACGGTAGCAGTTCATGGCCGCGTCGCCGAGCTGCTCCAGCAGGCGGTAATTGGCCACGGCCCCCACGGCGGCCCCAATTACGGGTACTAATTGGGCCATTTTGGCCAGGTCGATGTAGTCGCGGTACTCCTGCTGAAAGGTGCGCCAGTCGAACTCCTGCACATCAGCGGGCAGAGTGTGGCGGTACGTATCCCAGGCAGCTACGCGCTGGTACACCTTATTGCGGGTATGCTGGCTGCTAAAGGCCAGTTGAAAGATGTGGAGCACAAACAGGCGCTCGGTGTAGTCGCGCACATCGTGGCCGTAGAGGGCGGCTACGTCGAACAGGAACTTGAGCTTGAGGCCCAGCAGCAGCGGAAAATCGGCCAGCCCCAGCAGAAAGCCTCCGGCCCCGGTTACGGCTCCTTCGGCCGCGGCCGTGTTGCGGTAGTAGCGCAAGGTAGTCCTGACGGCGGCCTCCCGCTCGGCTAGTGATGCCCTGGCCTCGGGGCGGCGGGTAGTATGGGTAGAGCCAAAGAGCACGCCGCGCACCATCTGCTTAATGGCGGCGGTAATGGCAGTGTGCACCTTTTCGGGTAGCAGGGCGTTCAGCCGCGTTTGCATACGCCGCGTCAAGCTGCCCAGCAAGGTGGGCTTCTGCTGCATGCGGCGCTGCCAGGCGCGCAGTTCGGCCAGAGGTTCTTCGTCGAGGGATGCCATAGTACAGGGCAGTGCGTGGACATAGGTACGAATATCTTTGGGTAAAAGCCGGGGGTAGGCCGTACCGCGCCTGTTGTACCGGCGGTACTGGCTCGGCTACGCTGCTTTTCTGGTGGTGGCCGTCGTAGGGGTGCTGGCGGTGCACCACCAGCTGGAGCGGGTACTAAGGCCACAACCTGACGCCGGCGCCCGTGCCCTGCCCCCGCCCCCCGGGTTGCGCCCTCCGCTAGCCCGCCCGAATGGGTTGCCCCCGGCCGCTTCTCACGGCATGGGGCCACTACGGCCCGGGGGCACCCATCGGTTTGGGCTGTTTAACCCACCTGTTTTTCTTGTCACGCTGCTGGCCCTGGGCCTGGGCACCAGTGTAGCGGCCGTGCAGCGGGGGCAGCGGGAGGCTGCAGGCCGCGCAGCCCATCGACCTGCTGTTTCTGGATATTCAGATGCCCGACCTGAACGGCCTGGAGCTGGCGCGGGTCCTGGACCGCGGCCCTGGGCCCGGCCACCGGCCGCGCGTCATCTTTACCACCGCCTTCAACCACTATGCCCTCGAAGGCTACAAGGTGGATGCGCTGGATTACCTGCTCAAGCCGTTTTCCTACGACGAATTTTTGCGTGCCGCCCAGAAAGCGCAACGCTACGCCGAGCTGCAGCACCCCCCGGCCCTACCCCTCGCCACGCCCCCAACCCCGGAACCGGCGGAAGATTTTCTGTATCTGAAGGTAGAATATCAGCTGGTGCGCGTGCCGTACGATGATATTCTCTACATCGAAGGGCTCAAGGACTATAGTAAAGTGTACCGCCGCAGCAAGCCGCGGCCCTTGCTTTCGCTGCAAAGTCTGAAGGCCCTGGAAGAGCGTTTGCCCCGGCAGTTCATGCGCATCCACCGCTCCTACATCGTGGCTCTCCACCAGATAACCGCCGTCGGCCGGGGCCTGGTGCAAATTGGCGCGGCCACTATCCCCATCAGTGAGGGCTACCGCGAGGCCTTCGACCAGTACATGCGCCGCTGGAAGTAACCCGGGTCCTCTCACCGGTGCGGGGGCCGCGCTTACCGCAGGCTGTAAATCCGCTCGATTATCTCTACCACTTTCAGGCCCTCCAGGGCATTGGTGGTAGCGTAACCGCCGTTGCGGAGGGTTTCTATTACATTCTCAATCACCTGCACGTGGTTGGCGGCGCTGCCCTGGTAGGCGCCGTAGCTGTTGGCTGGGTTGGTGGGGGGCAGCGCGGGCAGCTGGTACTCGTGCAGGTGGCAGTACTCCACCTTATCCAGGTACTGCCCCCCAATGCGCAGGCTGCCGCGCTCGGCCACTACCGTCAGGGAGCTTTCCAGGTTCCGGTCCCACACGGCCGTGCTGTACTGCAGCGTGCCGCTGCCCCCGCGCACGAGGTCAAAGGTTACCAGGCCGCTATCCTCAAACTCAGTGAGCCCCTGGTGATTGAAGTTGTGGAAGCGGGCCGTCAGATTGGTCACCTCCCCGAACACCCAGTAGAGCAAGTCCACGAAGTGGCTGAACTGCGTGAACAGGGTACCGCCGTCCTGGGCCTGGGTGCCGCGCCAGCCGCCGGGGCGGTAGTAGCGGGCGTCGCGGTTCCAGAAGCAGGTCAGCTGCACCAGATACACCTGGCCCAGGCGCCCTTCCTCATAAATTTGCTTAAGCCAGGCCGCCGGGGGCGAATACCGGTTTTGCATCACCCCAAACACTAGGCGGTGGGTGTGGGCCGCCGTGCGCACAATGGCTTCCGCATCGGCCGTGTGTAGGGCTATCGGTTTTTCGATAACGACGTGCAGACCGTGCCGCAGCCCGGCTATGGCCTGGGGCGCGTGCTGGTCATTTGGTGTAGCTATAGTCAGCACATCGGCCTCAGGGCCAGCAGCAAAGTAGGCGTTGAGGGAGGAATACAAGGGCACGCCAGGAAACTCGGCGGCCAGCCCGGGGGCCAGGGCCGGGTCGGAATCTACCAGGGCCACGAGCTGCGCGCGGGCATGCCGGGCCACCAGGGCCGCATGCCGCCGCCCGATATGGCCCACGCCACAAATTACAAACCGAACGGCTCCACTGCCGCCAGAATCAGATACTGCTCGGGATAACACGGCCGCAAGCTGCGAAAAAACCAGCGTTTAATTCCGCCAAAACAAAGCCCGGAGCACCATTTCTGGTATCTCCGGGCTTTGTTTTCCTTCGACCAAGGATGGCGCCTACTACGGGGGAGGCTTACAACAGCCGCTTCAGCTCATTGAAATTGCTGTTGCTGACACTCTTACCCGCGCAGCCCAGCTGCTGGGCGCTGCGCTGAATGTTCTGGATGCGCGAGCCGGGGTTAGGGTGGGTGCTCAGGAACTCCGGCGTGCCGGCCCCACCCTGTTTTTCGGCTTTGATAAAGAAGCCGGCGGCTCCGTCGCAGGAGTAGTAGCGGGTGCCGTTGAGGTAAATGGTGGAGTACTTGTCGGCCTCGGTTTCAAAGCTGCGGCTGAATTTGAGCTGCCCCAGGCCGGCCGCAATCTGCACCAACTGGTTGGAGGAGCGGTTGCCCAGAATCAGGCCCAGCAGCAGACTGGTGCCGTACTGCTGCTGCAGCTGCTGGGTGCTGTGGCGGCGGTCGGCGTGGGCAATTTCGTGGCCGAGCACCCCGGCCAGCTGGTTTTCATCGTCCAGGAACTTAATCAACCCCGAAAACACGTAGATGTGGCCGCCAGGGGTAGCAAAGGCGTTCTGGGTCTGGTCGTCTTTGATGATCTGGACATCCCACGGAAACTGCTTGCGGTACTTGATGTTGCCGTTGTCGAGCACGCGTTTCACTACCCCATCGAGCAGCTGGTAGGCCCGGGGGTTGCGGGAGCGTTCCAGGAGCTGGCCTTTGGCACGGTACAGGGAGTCGGTCTGCTTGGCCACCTGCGCGCCCAGGGCAATATCCTGGTTAATGGAGAACAGATTAAGGCCCTGCGCGGGCTTGTTCACGGCGGCCGTGGTCAGGCCAGCCACCGCGGCCAGCGGAAGAAAGAAGGTCAGGATGGTACGACGCATGAGAAATAAAGAGGGGAAACAGGACGGAACTACTACGCAGAAGAGAAAAAACAGTGCCAGTGTACGTGCAGCTTTTCAACTGTGGCCTGCGCCTAGCCCGCCGACAGGGCCCACTCCTGCACTACCTCCGCCACGTACGCTACCTGCTCGGGGGCCAGGGTTGGGTGAATAGGTAAAGACAAGACCGTCCGGCACAGGCGCTCGGCCACCGGAAACTGCCCCTGCTGGTAGCCCAGGTAGGCGTAGGCCGGCTGGGCGTGTACCGGCAGCGGGTAGTACACGGTGCTGGGTACGCCGTGGGCCGCCAGGTGCTGCTGCAGGGCGTCGCGGCGGCCGGGCTCATCGGCCAGGGTGATAGTGTACTGATGAAACACATGGGTGCTGTGCGGGTCGCGGGCCGGCGCCTGTACGCCGGGCACGGCGGCCAGGGCAGCATCGTACTGCGCCGCTATGCGCTGGCGGGCGGTGGTCCACTGGGGCAGGTAGCGAAGCTTTACCCGTAGCAGGGCGGCCTGCAGGGTATCGAGGCGGGAGTTAAGGCCGATGTGCTCGTGGTGGTATTTGCGGGTCTGGCCGTGGTTGGCCAATTGGCGCAGGGTAGCGGCCCGCGCCGCATCGGGGGTGAATAAGGCCCCCCCGTCGCCGAAGCCACCCAGGTTTTTGCTGGGAAAAAACGACGTAGTGCCTACCTCCCCCACCGTGCCGGCCCACCAGGTTGCACCTTCGCTGGTCGTAAACTGCGCCCCGATGGCCTGGGCATTGTCTTCAATCAGGGCTACCCCATGCTGGTCGGCGAGGGTCCGCAGGGCCTCCAGGTTGGCGCACTGCCCGAACAGGTGGACCACTACAATGGCTCCGGTGCGGGCAGTAAGAGCCGCCGCCACCGCGGCCGGGTCGAGGTTGAACGTCCCGGGCAGCACATCAGCCGGAACCGGGCGCAGGCCTAGCACGGCCGCAGCTTCCAGGGTGGCCACGTAGGTGAAGGCCGGCACAATTACCTCGGCCCCGGCCGGCAGTTGCAGGCTCATCAGGGCCAGCTGCAGGGCATCGGTGCCATTGGCGCAGGGCACTACGTGCGGGCCACCCAGGTAGGCACCCAGCTCCCGGGCAAACGCAGCCACGGCCGGCCCCTGAATAAAGGCGGCTTCCTCCAACGTATCGGCCAGGGCCGCCTGTAGCTCGGCCTGGAGGGGAGCATGCTGGGCGGCCAAGTCCAGCATCTGAATGGAAGGGCGCGAAACAGGAGGTGACGACACGGAAAACGGCTTGGCGTAAAAGAAGCAGGCACCAAAGATAGAAGGCTACCCCAAACCCGCCGGGGCGCAACCAGGCAAGCGCGTGTTGCGTTAAGCGGGCTAACGGCTACATTGTAGTAGTTCTATATTCTCTCCCCTTCACCTATTCGCCATGTTCAGGAAAACCCTCTCCCTGCACGCCCTCACCGCCCTGCTTTTGCTGGGCGGCGCGGCAGTTACTACCTCCGGCTGCAACCAGAATCAGCAAAATGAAGCCTCGGCCGAAGCCGACCAAGCCTATAACGACTTCAAAACCTTCGTGTCGGATACGGAAGCTAAAACCGACGCCGTAGCCTCGGAAGCGGAAGCCGACTACAACCAGGAAACGGCTCAGCTCAAAGCCGATTTTGACGCTAAAGTAGCCGCCGTTGACAAATATGCGGACCGTTACGATGACGCCCGCCGGCAGGAAATTGAGGCACTGCGCACCCGCTATACCACGGCCTACGACAAGCGCGAAATGGCCTGGAAAAGCCGTCCCGGCGCTACCAGCGCCATGTCGGGCTCGGCCAGTACCACAGCCGGCAGCGGCACGAAGATGGGCCAGTACTACAAGCCTACTAACCCGGCAGCCCAGCTTACGGCGGCCAACGCCCGCCAGACCTACGAGGCTTTTGTGCGCGACATCAAGGTCAATGAAAACAAGTACGACATTGACGATTGGCGCAACATTAACGCCGAGTGGCGGGCTCTCGACGAGGCCTACGACCAGGTAAAGAAAGATATTCCGGCCCGCGACCTGGCCGAGATTCAGAAGGAAAAGCTGAAGTACGCGGCTTTCAAATCTTATGACAAAGCGGAAGCCCGCGTAGCCCAGGGCGCCGACGCTACGGAACGCGGCGTCGAACAAGCCGCCGCCGAAACCCAGGATGAGCGCTCGGCCGTGGGCCGCGCTGCCAGCAACACCGCCGCCGATGTAAAAGAGGCCGGCAAAGATGTAGGCCAGGGGGCCGCGAAAGTGGGCAAAAAGGTAGGCAGCGCCGTGAAAGGTGCTTATAAAGAAGTAAAATCGGAGGTTAAAAACACCGATAACGACTAGCCAACATTCTTTTTCGGGCACGGCGCCGGCTCTTCTCTCTGAGGGGCCGGCGCTGTTGGTTTCAGGGAGTGCTGGGGCTTCTGCCGCTAGCGTAACTCGGTCAGCAGCCAGTACAGCTTCAGGGCATCCAGTTGGCGCAGGCTGGGCCGACTGGAGAGCAGATTACGCCGCACCTGCTCACGGCGCAGACTGAAGGCCGCGCGCACGGCCTCGCTTAGTCCCCAGCGTTGCAGGCGCAGGGCGGCCTGCAGCAGCTTGGTGTCGGCCCCCAGGCCCTCGGCGCGGTACAGCTGCACTAGGTTGCGCACGGCATCATGGGTTTTTTGCAAGAAGATGGGCGCCGGGTCCAGGCCGTTGTGCAGCACCGGATTATCCAGGTGCACCACCGGGGCCCCGGCGCGGCGCAACAGCCACCCGAATTTTGTGTCTTCGTGGCCGTAGCGAGTCAGGCTCTCATCGAGGCCCAACTGGCGGAACACCTCCGCCCGGATGAGCAGGTTATTGAGCGTGAGCTGCCCGTGGGGCGCACGCTGGCGCACGGCAGCCGACCGGGCCTCGCGCCGGCGGCCGTAGAGCCAGCGGAGCCGCAGGGCTTCTTCCTGGGGCGGCACCGCCTCGTAAGCCGTTCCGCCAGACAGCACCGGGGCCTTGGTTCGGGCGGCGGCGTAGCGGGCCAAAAAGCGGGCATCGGGGAGCAGGCTGTCGTTATCGAGCAGCAGCAGCCAGGGCTGCCGGGCTTCGGCGGCCAACTGGTTGCGGATGGCGGCGCGGCCTACGTTACGCTCCAGCTCGCGGTATTGCACGCCGGGCAGGCAGGCCACTTCCCGATTTTGCCGCCGGCAGGCTTCCTCCGAGCCGTCGTCGAGGCAGCGAACCTCTACCGGGCCGGGCCAGCCCGCGGTCTGCGCCAGTAATGCGCGCACCAGCGGCCGCACATCGTGGTTGTACACCGGAATCAGCACTGAAAGGCCAGCCATGCTTACTAGAGAAGAATTGGAAAGCAAAAATGCCGAAAGCATTGAATTTTCAGGCATTTTCTCCCGGGACCGAGCAGTAGCCGCATACCGCGACGCGCCCCCGCGCCCTGGGGCGGTACATAACGCTTCTTTGCGGCAGGTAGTGTAGCGGCGGCCCCCGGGCCCGGTTTACAAGGCCAGCTCGAAAGGCGTAACGGCCGAATCCAGCAACTGCCCGCCTTCGCACTTCAGCACCCGCTGCGGATACTGCCGGATAATCTGGTAGTTGTGGGTGGCCATCAGCACGGCCGTGCCCGCGTTGTTTATTTCCACGAACAGGCGCATGATGCTGTCGGCCACGTCGGGGTCCAGGTTGCCGGTGGGCTCATCGGCGAGCAGCAGCAGGGGCTCATTCAGCAGGGCCCGCGCAATCACCACGCGCTGCTGCTCGCCGCCCGAGAGCTGGTGGGGCATTTTGGCGGCGGCGTTGGCCAGCCCTACCCGCATGAGCACCTCCGAGATGCGCTGCTGCTTGCGCGCCTTTCCCGACCAGCCCGTGGCATTCAGCACAAACAGCAAATTGTCCGCCACCGACCGGTCAAACAGGAGTTGAAAGTCCTGGAAGATGATGCCCAGCTTCCGGCGCAGGAACGGTACTTTATCGGTGCTGGCGAGTTTGGGCAGCGGAAAGCCGGCTACCGTGCCCGTACCGGCCGGCAGGGGCAAGTCGGCGTAGAGGGTTTTGAGCAGGGAGCTTTTGCCCGAGCCGGTACGACCCACCAAATAGGCAAACTCGCCTTTCTCCAGCGTAAACGTGACCTTCTGCAGCACCGTGTTAACGTCCTGCATAATATAGGCGTCGTGCAGCTCAATAACGGGGACGGAAGAGGTAGGCATGGCAGTGAAGGTAGGTGAGGCAGATAAATCCCCAAAATAGCGTTCCGGGCAGCACAAGACCCCAGCCCCCCATGAGGTGCCGACAGGTTTCCTGCACTACCCGGAACAACAAGCAAATCAGCCAGCTAGAGGTCCAGCTTTTGCAGTTTGCCGAACTCAAGCCCTGCAATTACCGTGGCCAGCTCGTCTTCCTTGCCTTCCAGCCCGTAGCGGTGCAAATCCTTCAGGGGGCGGTCGGCGCGGAAGTAGGCAATCAGCACGAAGTGCTCATCGCGCAGCTGGATGTAGTCCGGAATCTTGGCCTTGCCTTTTACTTTGATGATGTACATGGTGATAATGTGGGAAATGTGAAAATGTGAAAAATGTGGAAATGGCCTTCCGGCACACTCTTCACATTCTCCACATTTCACACATTATAAATTACCCATTCACCTTCTTGTGGTCAGCCAGGAAGGTAGCGAGGCCTTTGTCGGTGAGGGGGTGGTTGAGCAGGCCGGTAATTACGTTCAGGGGGCAGGTTACCACGTCGGCGCCCAGCTCGGCGCACTGAATCAGGTGGGGCACGTGGCGCACCGAGGCGGCCAGCACCTGGGTGGGGTAGCCGTAGTTGGAGAAGATATCCACGATTTGCTGAATCAGCTGCAGGCCATCGTGCCCGATATCATCGAGGCGACCTACGAACGGCGACACGTAGGTGGCGCCGGCTTTGGCTGCCAGCAGGGCCTGTCCGGCCGAGAAAATCAGGGTGCAGTTGGTTTTGATGCCCTTATCGGAGAAGTAGCGGATGGCTTTTACCCCGTCGCGGATCATGGGCACTTTCACCACAATGTTGGGGTGCAGCTCGGCCAGAGCCTCGCCCTCCCGGATGATGCCCTCGTAGTCGGTGGCAATTACCTCCGCCGACACGTCGCCGTCCACGATTTCGCAGATCTGCCGGTAGTGGGCCATCACGGCATCGGTGCCTTTGATGCCTTCCTTGGCCATCAGCGAAGGGTTGGTGGTTACGCCGTCGAGCACTCCAAGCTCAACAGCTTCCTGAATTTCCTTCAGGTTGGCGGTATCAATGAAAAATTTCATGCGGGTAGATTGGAAACAACGATGCGCGCAAAGCTAATCACGGATTAAACGGATTTTTCGGATTGCGCGGATTTTGTACAGCGGCGGCGAGAATCCCGGGCTATTCTGCCGAAGCGCAGCCGCTTGCCAGGGCCCCTAAACACAGCAAGCGCCTCCCTCTGGGAGGCGCTTGCCGGTACTGAGCAGATACAGAAGCATCCGTAAAAGTCGGACGGCTCACCTGAATCCGTGATAAAAAAAGCGAGCCAAAATCGCACCGCTCAACCACCTACCCTTGCTACCTTCCGGTCCTGGGGGAGTTCAGCAGGAGCTGGTCGTTCTGACTCGCCGGGGCAAAGGTACGCAGCTATTGCGGCAGAAATCATACTTCCAGCAGATATTTTTTCACCCGGGGCAGTAGTAGCAAGATTATCAGCCTATTTAAATTTCTGAGCTCTTTGTTTCAGCTACCGGCTTAGTGCTTCCAGGCTTTGGTGGCAGCTTTGCTGCGCTTCTTCAGGTCGCGCTTGTAGCCCTGCACAGGCTCCAGCTTGAACAACAAATCAGCGGGGCCGCGTACTACCCGCTCGGCACTCTGGTAGCCCGCGAAGCTGACCTGAATAACGGGGGTAGCGGCGGTGGTTGGGAGCAGGTAGTTGCCCTCGGAGTTGGTGCTGACGGAGTGCTCCTTTTCCCCCACCACCATCACGGTGGCCCCCATCAGGGGCTTTCCCCACTCATCTACCACGCTGCCCGTCAGGGTTCGGGAACTGGGTTTACCCGACGTTCCGCTCTGGGGCGGGGCAGGTGGCAGCTGCACCGCTTTGGCCAAGGCCTCGGGGGTAGCATCGGGCAGGCGCTGGGCCACGGCCGGTGGGGGAATGGTGAGGGCACCTAGCAGCGACAAGGCCAGCAGAGGAAGAGCGGAATCCATAAAAAAAAGCAGGTAAGCTAACGGCTATAACACTGCTACAAAGTACTATCGGCCTCGGCGGGGTACAAAGGCAGATCATGCCCTTATTGTGACTAGCACTTGTTAGAGAAAACCATAGGATTATAGGCATACACTCGCACGTTTTCGGGGTTTATCAGCGGTTACAGCAGTTCAGCGGTTTCACTTCAGGCTTTATTTGTGACGTTATAATCAGGTAAACAAGTTATTTACACGCCGCACCGAAGGGCTCCGTGGGCGGTACTGTAACCAACTGGAGTCCAGCCGGAGCCTGTCGGATTTTACGGCCATCTCCGGCGGAAGCGCCCAGGCTTACCAAGGCCGGTCCGCAAGAAAAATGCGGTTACCGCGGCGGCGGGGTGCGGCAGGTCTGAAATCTGCGCCGTACTTTTGCCCATGCCTCAACAGATTCTCATTCTCGATTTTGGGTCGCAGTACACCCAACTCATTGCCCGGCGCATCCGGGAGCTGAACGTTTACTGCGAAATTCACCCTTATACGCACGCCCCGGACCTCACTGAGGACATCCGGGGCGTTGTGCTTTCGGGCTCGCCCTGTTCCGTGCGCGACGCCGATTCGCCCAACCCCGACCTCTCCCGCTACCTGGGCCAGGTGCCCGTGCTGGGCGTGTGCTACGGCGCGCAGCTGCTGGCCCACCAGCAGGGCGGCGAGGTGCTGCCGGCCACCATCCGGGAGTACGGCCGCGCCCGCCTCGCGCGCGTCCACCACAGCTCGCCCCTGCTGCACGGCGTACCCACCGAGTCGCAGGTATGGATGTCGCACGGCGACACGATTAAGACCCTGCCCGCCGGCTTCGACATCATTGCCAGCACCCCGGAAGTAGCCGTGGCCGCCTACCAGATTCAGGGCCAGGAAACCTACGGCATTCAGTTTCACCCCGAGGTGACGCACTCCACCGACGGCAAAACCCTGCTCCAGAACTTCGTGGTGAATATCTGCGGGCTGGACCAGAGCTGGACGCCCGAGCACTTCGTGGACAGCATGGTGGAAACCCTGCAGCGCACCATTGGCGAGGAAGACCAGGTGATTCTGGGCCTCTCGGGCGGCGTCGATTCGTCGGTGGCGGCGCTGCTGCTGCACAAGGCCATTGGCAAGCGCCTGCACGGCATCTTCGTGAATAACGGCCTGCTGCGCAAGAACGAGTACGAGGACGTGCTCCACTCCTACCAGGGCCTGGGGCTGAACGTGCGCGGCGTGGATGCCTCCCAGGAGTTCTACGATGCGCTGGTGGGCCTCACCGACCCCGAGCTGAAGCGCAAAGCCATTGGCCGCACCTTTATTGAGGTGTTCGACCGGGAAGCCCAGAAAGTAGAAGGCGCCCGCTGGCTGGCCCAGGGCACCATCTACCCCGACGTGATTGAGTCGGTATCGGTGAAAGGCCCGGCCGTGACTATTAAGAGTCACCACAACGTGGGTGGCCTGCCCGAGAAAATGAACCTGCGGATTGTGGAGCCGCTGCGGGCCTTGTTTAAGGACGAAGTGCGCGAGGTAGGCCACACCCTGGAGCTGCCCGAGAACATTCTGCACCGCCACCCCTTCCCCGGCCCCGGCCTGGGCATCCGCATCCTCGGCGACATTACGCCCGAGAAAGTGGACCTGCTGCAGCGCGCCGATGCCATCTTCATCAATGGCCTCAAAGACCACGGCCTCTACGACAAGGTGTGGCAGGCCGGCGTGATGCTGCTGCCCGTGCAAAGCGTGGGCGTGATGGGCGACGAGCGGACCTACGAGCGGGTAGTGGCCCTGCGCGCTGTAACCAGCGTGGACGGCATGACCGCCGACTGGGCCCACCTGCCCTACGAGTTCCTGGCTGACGTTTCGAACCGCATCATCAACCAGGTGCGCGGCATCAACCGCGTGGTGTACGACATCAGCTCCAAGCCGCCAGCAACCATTGAGTGGGAATAGAGAGTAGCTGAGTAACGGAGTAGTTGAGTAAAGTGACCTGGCCCCTACCCCTGCTAACTGCCCAAATCCCCGGAGGATCGACACACTGGTAGCAAACACTGGCTACATCGTGCCAAAGCCCCAGCAGGGCGACACCTATCGTTGAACGATGGATGTCGCCCCGTTGGGGCTTTGAGGGTTGCAAGGGGGTAGGAAGGCGGCCGGCGTGCGGCCGTGACGGGACTTTATTCTTTGCTCGTTCAGCGCTTTACCTCTACTATTGCCTGTCCCTCGAAGCTGTACCAGACGCTATCCTGGCGTTGGTGGCGGTTTAGGCCACGCAGGAGCAGCTGCAAACGCAGATTTTGGTTGGCGGCATGCAGGGTCAGAGCCGAGTTGGGCAAATCGACCCCGACGGAGGGGTTGCGGCCGTGGATGCGCACCAGGGAATCGGCGAGGGCGCCGGGTGCGAGGCTGAGCTGGGGCTGCCAGCTGCCGCCGGGGCGCTGTTGCTCCAGCTGCAGCTGGTGGCCGCGCCGCAGGGTGCGGAGCCGGAAGGAGCCCTCCGGCACACTCACCTCGGCCAATGCATCTTCGTTGGGCTCCCTAAACTGATACACATTCAGGTTGGTGAGCAGGTAGCGGCCGTTACCGAGAGGTAGCACATCAGGGTTTTTGACGCCGAAGGAGGCAGATACTTCCTCCTCATCGGCAGCACTGGCGTAGCGGCTGACGCGCTCCAGATTGCTCAGTGCAAACAGGCGGTCGGTTTGCCAGGATGTTTTTCTCCACGGATTATCCTGCAGCAGCGAATCGGGTAGTTGCAGGGAGGCGGCGAACAGGGGTTGTAGCTTATCGACGGCCTCGCGCTTGGCGAAAAAATTGAAAATGGACGTCAGCCGCTGCCTCACCACAAAAGGCAAATCCGGCACCCGCTGGCCGGCGCCGTCCAGCTTACCATCCTTCAGCAGCTTGTACTGGGCACTGATTTCGCGCAGCTGACTGAGCTGGCTGCGCTCGGCCGTAGCAAACGCGCCCCAGGGCCCGGCGACCGACAGCAAGGCTACCACCGCTAATGAAGCCGGAATCCAGATGATACCCTGGCCTTTGCGCACCAAAAAGTAAGTAGCCATTACCAGCAGCCAGGCAGCCAGCACCAGCACGAAGTAGCGCTCTTCGGTGATGCCGTAGGCCCGGATGCGGGTACCAATGGCTACGGCCAGCAGCCCCAGCAGCGGGAACAAAGCCAGGTAAAACCAGCGCGCAAACGTCCGGATCCAGGTGTTTTCGGCGGCGTTGCGAATGGGGTGAATCAGCAGCAGAGCCAGAATGCCGGCCACCGCCAGGGCCAGGACCAGAATGGAAACCCAGCCTTTTGGCAGCTCCCACTGCACCAGAATGCGCCCCAGGTAGGCGTACAGAATGCCCAAGTACAGCACCACCAGCGGCAGCAGCACAAACTGCGTGAACACCTTCAGGCCTTTGGGGTAGGTAGCCTCCTGCTCCAGGGCGGCAAAATTCTGGGGCACGCCGGCCAGGAAAAACCAGGTGTTGAACACCGTAGCCAGTACCGTGAACAGGTAGCCAAACAGGCGCTCATCCAGCTCGACATCGAACAGATTATCAATGGCGACCAACGCCAGCGCGCACCCCGCAAACAGCACTCCGGAATACAGACCCGAGATGAGAATGCGCAGAAACAACGTTTCGTTGTAGCGCCAGAAGCCGGGCGTGTCGGCGTTGCGGCGCAGTTCCGGCAGGTAAGGCACCACCGCCACCAGCAGGTGCAGGGCAACCAGCAGCACAAACAGCCGCAACCCCCAGATCAGATTGAGCTCCGGGGGGCACGCGGCGTACCACAGCCCCAGCAAGGCCACTACCCCCACCGCCGCGGCCAACCTCCCCCAGGCCGGCCAGCGGTACCGCTCGGCCGCCAGCGCCACCGCCAGACTAAAGCTAAGCCCCAGGCCAGCTGCCGACAGCACCGGCAATGTCCATTCCGGCTGAGCTTTTCCCGAGTCGGAAAGGTAAATCAGGTAGATACCCACGCCGCCCAGAACAAAGGCGCAGAGCAGGGTGAGCGGGAAGCGCCGGAGCACGGTGGCTGCCTCGGATACCAGGTGCTGCAGGGAAGGAAGTTTCATGAGTCACACGAAATAGGTGCGCCAAGAAACGGTTTTTCTATTGAGCAGCCTACCCCCTACTGCCGGGCTTACTCGTTTGGCTGCAGTAGCGCTTCTACCTCTAGCAGCAGCGCCGTGTTTTCCAGGATGTCGCGCAGCTGGGTCAGCTCAATCAGGGTGAACACCAGCGCCAGCTTGGCGGCCGACGTGCGCAGGGCAATGCACCGGGCCTCCGGGTCGTGGGTGCACAGGCAGTGCTGCTCCCAGGCCGCGCTTACTACCCCCCGAAACTCCTGAAACTCGGCCCCCGTGGTGGCCATGGCTACGTTGCCGAAGCACAGGTGTAAGTGGCGCGTGCGCGGGCAGCGGGCGCAGTACCCAAACTCGTTGTGATGAAAGAACTGAGCCATAGGAAAGCAGTTGCCTAGGTGATTTAGCGATGCAAGTATAACTATTTAGAATAATTCTAAAATAAGAAGTTTGTTTTGTTGAGCTCGGATAGCGGCGGGTTTTTGTGGGCCTTTTCTTTCAGCCTCAGCGCACTGGTCAGGCGGCCGTGCTACCCGGTTTCTGCGTAGAATGGGCTTCTGCCCCTGTCTTGTTGCGCCTGCTTCTATGAAACGACCCTCTATCCGCCAGCTACTTGCCCTCACGACGTTGGGGTTGCTGCTGGGGGTAGTAACGGGGGCTTGGCTACTGGGTACGCGGTGGGGGCAGCGCCAGCTGGAGCAGCTTATTCGGCAACGGCTGCGCCAGCACTCCGATTTGATGGTGGCCCCGTTTACCGTGGAGCTATCGGTACTGCGCCACTTTCCGCACCTGACGGCCTCCGTGCACCACCTGGCCCTTACCGATACTTCCTACGGGCGGGCGGTGCAGGTGCTGCGCATCAGGCGGGCCGACGCGCGCGTGGAGCTGGCACAAATCTGGCGCGGGCAACTCCGGGTTAGCCACCTGACGCTGCAGGACGGCGAGTTTCGGCAGTTTACTGATGCCCGGGGCCACGACTGGGGTCTGCGGGGAAAAGGGCCGCGCCGCGCTACCCCCCAGGGCCCGCCCGACTTCGACCTGGACTCCCTGGTGCTGATGAATGTGCGGGCCACCGACCGGAATGAGCTGCACCGCAGCGGGTTCTCGGCCTACGTGCGCGCTGGCCGCCTGACGGTGCGCGCCCGCCGGGGGGTAGCCCACACCAGCGGCCGGCTGGATGGGCAGCTGGAGTACCTGCGCAGCGGGCGCGGCAACCTCTTCACCCAGGAGCCTATTGTGGCCCTGATGCGTTACCGCTACGATTTCCGCCGGCGCGAAGGCACCTTCCTCCGGACCCGGGCTACGCTTAACGGCGACACCGTGCTGGTAACCGGTACGCACCGGGGCGCCGGGCCCGGCGAGGCGCGCGGCACCCGCCTGAACCTGCGCTTTCAGGGTACGCAGCCTTTGCTGGAGGTGCTGCACGTGGCCTTGCCGGCCGGGCTGCAGCGCTACCTGAAAGGCGCCCGCAGCCCCAGTCGGGCCAGCATCTGGTACACCATCCGGGGCGTGAGCGGGCCCACCACCCGGCCGCGCACGGTGCTGCGGTTTGCGTTGCGCGGGGCCCAGGTGCAGTGGGCCGACTCGGCCCGCCGGATTCGGCGCTGGGATGCGCGCGGCACCTTCGACAACGGCCCCGAGCACTCGCCCCGCTCCACTTCCCTTGCCTTCAGCCACTGCAAGATCTACTCTAAAGCGGGCCAGCTGGATGCGGCCCTGACGGTGCGCGACTTCACGCGGCCCCACCTGCTAGGCCATGTGCGGGGCCGCACCGAGCTGCAAACGCTGGCGGCCGTGGTGGCGCCCCGCCTCTGGAAAGCCCGCCGGGGCGAAGCCGCGCTCGACCTGCGCCTGGATGGCGCCGTGCCCGAAATTCCGGACCGCCAGGCCCGCCGCACCCTCCGCCCCGATACCCTCCTACCCCTGCTGCGGGCCCAAGGCACGGTGCGGCTGGAGCGGGCTTCTTTTACTATCCCGGGCCGGCAGGCCTCCATGAGCAACCTCAACGTGCTGGTGCGCCTGCACGACAGCATGTGGGCGCTGGAAAACCTGACGGGGCGCCTCAATGGCATGCGGGTGCGGGCCAATGCCACTACCACTTATTTGCTGGCTTACTTCAGTGGGCAGCAGCCCGTTACTACCATCCGGGGGGAGTTTGGGGTTGATGCCCTGGACCTGCGGGAGCTGCGGCGCCTGCTGGCCGCGCCGGGCGGGCGGGCCCGACTGGCCAAGGCCCGACGGCCGGGCTACACGCCGAATCAGCAGCTGGCCGCGCAGGTCCTGAATTTCCTACCCCCCGGGCTGCACCTGAACATCCGGCTGCACTGCGGGCAGCTGGTGGTGGCCTCCGACACCCTGCAGCACCTGGCGGCCACCGTGCGCCACGACGGGCAACGGGTGCAGCTGACGGAGTTACGGGGCCGCATGTGGGGCGGCGACCTGAAGGGGGTCGTCAGCTGGCCGACGGATACGCTGAATCTGCAGCCGGTAGCGGCGCAGCTGGCCGTGCACTTCCGTACCCTGCGCTACCACGAGCTCCTGGCCCGCATCACCCGCCCCTCGCGCCGCGACCCGGCCGCGCCCGCCGCCCCTACCCTGCGCGAAGTGCTGCTGGCCGCCAACGGCCAGGGCCTGATAACTATCGACCGGCTTGTATTCTCTGACAGTGAGCAATTTACCAACCTGCGGTTGCGGCTCGATAAGACCGGGCCCCGCTTCCTGATTCCGGCCCTCACCTTTGGCATCAGTCATGGGGGGAGCGGGCGGCTCAGCGGCAGCGCCGAACTGCGGGGCAGTCAGCTCACCAACCTGAACACCGACATCAACCTGCACTATGCCAGCCTGAATGTGCAGCACCTGCTGCAACTGCTGACGGGGCTGAGCTCCGGGGCTGCTAAACCTAATACCCCTACCCCCTCCCGCCCTGGCAACCCCCAGGACTCGCCGTTTCTGGATGGCACTGTTACCGGCCGGGTGCGCGTAACCGCCAATCAGATGCAGTACGGCAGTCTGCGGGGGCGGCAGTTTCGCCTGCTCAGTACCCTGCAGGCCGGGCAGGTGCAGGTAACCGAATGCAGCCTGCAGGCCCTCGATGGCTCGGTGCACCTGCGCGGCACCCTGCGCACCGACGCCGACACGGGCCGCTACCCTCTGCACACCCAGGTACGGCTGCGCCATATCCATCTGCCCAAGCTATTTGAGCTGGCCACCGCGCTGGGGTTTGATGTGCTAGGCCCGGAGAATATCCGGGGCAGTATGGACTGCGAGGCCGACGTGCACACGGAGTTGGGGGCCACTTTCCTGCCCCGACTGGCCAAAACCCAGGCTTTTCTGCGTACCGATGTGCAGGAGCTGGAACTGATTGAAGTAGAAGCGGCCATGCAGGCCATGAAGATTCTGAGCAAGAAACGCACCGGGCACCTCTACTTCGAGCCCGTGCAGCCCCGCTTCGTTCTGGATGGCAGCCGCCTGCTGATTCCGAGCCTGAGCCTGAGCAGTAACCTGACCGACATGAGTGTTACCGGCGAGTACTACCTCACGGGCCAAGCCAACCTGTACGTGGGGCTAAGCCCGCTGCAGGCCCTGTTCGGCAACAATGAGAGGCGCATTGCCCGCATCCGGAGCGGCGAAGCTGAGCAGCGCCCGAGTCGGGGGCTGGTGTATCTGAACCTGCGCCGGGAGCCGGGTCAGCCCTACAAAGTGCGCCCTTTCCAGAAGCAGGAACAGCAGTTGCAGCAGCAGGAGCTGCTCCGCGAGTATCATCAGCTCCTGCGGCGCCAGCCCCTGGATACTACCCTGCGCCTGCTGCAATAGCCGGAAGCGCCGCCGTTAGAATCCTTTTGGCAGATCAATCCCCCGAATGGTACGGAACAGGCTGATGGCATTCTGGTCCGTGAGGCCCCCAATGTAATCCGTCAGTAAAATAATCTGCTCGTAGGCGGAAACGCCCTGCTGGTGCCCGATGCCGCGAAACTGCTCGGGGAGCAGTTGCACCACTTTCCGGGACCGGGGGCTTTCCTGGGGGTCGAAGGTGGCGTGCAGGAAGGCATCAAGCAGGCCGGCCATTACCTCGAAGCCCGCCGCCTCAATTTCCAGCACCGGCCGGCTGCGGTAGAGGTGCTCCATGGTAAGCTGATGCATGTGCTGGAGCTGCTCCCAGCAGTCGAGCTGCTGCACCAGGGGCTCGTCGGAACGGCCGCGCAGCAGGTCGTCGGCGCGGTCGGCGAACAGGCGGGCGGTTTGCTGCACGAGGCGGTTGATGAGGCGGGCGCGCAGGTAGCCCAGTTCCTCGCGCCAGTCGCGCCACTCCAGGGAGCCCCGGCGACCGGGGGCGTCGCCGAGCAGCTCGCGCAGCACCCGCAGTCCGGTTTCGCACGGAATCAGCCCCAGCTTCAGGCCATCCTCAAAGTCGATGATGCGGTAGCAGAGGTCGTCGGCGGCTTCCACGAGGAAGGCCAGCGGATGGCGGTGGAAGAAGCCCCCGAGCTGGGTACCGGGCGGCTTGGGCAGCAGCCCCAGCTCGCGGGCCACCTCCTGAAACCGGTCGGCTTCAGTCTGAAAGTAGCCGTACTTTTTCTCGCTGGTGCCGCGCGTAAGCGAGGCTTCTTCCACAACGGAAGGCCGCGGATACTTGGTAAACGCCCCGAGGGTAGCATAGGTAAGGCCCAGCCCGGCCGAGCCGCTGCTATGGGCCGCGTAGGTGTGCGTCAGCGTGCGGAAGCCAGCGGCGTTGCCCTCAAACTGCTGCAAATCGGCGCGCTGCGCGGCGTTCAGCACCCGCACGAAGGGCTCGGCGGCCGGGCTGCGGAAGTAGGCCGAAATGGCGTCCTCGCCGGAATGCCCGAAGGGCGGGTTGCCGATGTCGTGGGCCAGGCAGGCGGCGGCCACAATATCGCCAAAGTCGCTGTCGAGGTGGGGCAGCTGCCGGGCCAAGTCGGGGGTTTCCTCCAGCAGCAGGCGCCCGCCCAGCCGGCCCAGGGAGCGACCCACGCAAGCCGTTTCGAGGGAATGGGTGAGGCGGGTGTGCACGAAATCGGTTTCGGGCAGGGGCATCACCTGGGTTTTGCGCTGCAGCCGCCGAAACGGCGAGCTGAACACCACCCGGTCGTAGTCCTGCACGAAGGCCCCGCGCACGGGCGGGGCATCCGTCACGAGGTGAAGCTGGGGCTGCTCGGGGTAGCGGCGGCGGCTCAGGAGCCGTTCCCAGGTCATGGTGGGGGTATCGGGCGAGTCGGGCTGGAGGTGCATCATCAGAAAGGCAAGGTAGGCGAAAAGGTATTTTATCCCTGTATGATGCGCTACCTTGCAAGTGCTTTTAATGTTCTCCTATGTCTTCAAAACCTCAACTTCCTACCTACGACAAGCTCATGAAGCCAGTACTACAGGCGCTTCTTTCTTTAGGTGGGTCCGGCACAATTGAAGAAATAAACGAGCGTGTTTATAATGACCTGCGGTTCACAGATTCCATCTTACAGGTACCACACGGGGAAACTGGACGTAGTGAAATAGAGTACAGGCTTGCCTGGGCCAGAACGTACCTTCGAAAGTCTGGTCTTATAGAAAATTCGGCCCGTAAAGTCTGGTCATTGGCTTCTCCAGACGTCAAAATTGCGACAATTGATGTCAAGCAAATAGTGCGGAATGTGCGTGCCGAATCCAAAAAGGCACAAGAATTCGACTCTCCTGGGCCATCCTCTTCTACTCAAACAGAAGCAGAGGAAATAGCCACTTGGAAAGAGCAATTACTCATAACTCTGCAGGGCATTGCTCCTGATGCCTTTGAACGATTAGCTCAGCGCATCTTGCGAGAAAGCGGCTTTGTTCAGGTCGAAGTGACGGGTAAAACAGGAGATGGAGGCATTGATGGAAAAGGCATCGTCCGAATAAATGGATTTCTAAGCTTTCACGTTATTTTTCAGTGTAAACGATATAAAGGCTCCATATCAGCCGGACAGATAAGAGACTTTCGGGGCGCAATGCAGGGTAGAGCTGACAAAGGCCTGTTTATTACAACAGGAAGCTTTACTAGAGATGCTGCCAGAGAAGCAACAAGAGACGGTGCACCACCAATTGACCTGATTGATGGTGACCTACTTTGCGAAAAGCTTAAAGAGTTACGGCTTGGAATAGAAGTAGAATTGATTGAAACAGTAACATTAAAGAACGACTGGTTCCTGAATCTATAATTCTGACTGTGGCTCCCGCTGCTGCCCCAGCAGCCGCACGGTGGCGTAGCCCAGCAGCAGGAACACCCCGTAAAGCAGAGTTACCCCCCAGGCGTCGCGGTAGGCGGTGGGGTGCAGAATTCGCGTCACGATATCGTAGAACAGCGTGATGGGGTTGGTGAAAATGTCCCAGCTATTGAAGCGCAGGTAGCGGCCCAGATACACCCCAAAGCTGCTCAGCAGCAGGGCTACGGTAGCAAACGCCCAGCCGGCCCACCACCCCAGGCGGCGCGCAACCAGCAGCTGCATATCGGTGAGGGAGGCGTAGGCCAGCATCAGCCCGTTCCAGGCGCAGCTCAGGATCAGGGCCAGATCGTACCAGTAGGGTACCTCGGGACGGGGCTCCAGGTGGAACAAGTCGGTGAGGATGTAGGGGGCGTTAGGGAAGAACAGCAGCCACATGGCCCCCACTGGCAGCAGCACCCGGGCCTTCAGGCGGCCGGCCGTGAGGCCCAGCATCGTGCTTAGCCCGAACGGAATCAGGGCCAGAAACAGGTTCCAGAGCAGAAAGACAAAGGAAATCTTGTGGGTAAGAAAGACCCGAAACGTAATCAGTACCACGCTCAGGGCCAGCGAGGCCCCCAGCACCAGCATCAGATTGAGACGCTGCCGCAGTTGGGGCACAGATAAAGTAGCTACGAACATTGACATAACACTATGTACGAAATTTTAACCAGGGGTAGTAACGGCAGGGTACGGGCCCTCATTGCCTTGCACTCCGGAAACAGTTTCCAGAAACGCTCTGACAGGAAACAAAAACCGTCATTCCGAGCTGATTGAGGAATGACGGTTTAATAATTACGCAAACAACCCCACTTCTATTCCGGCACGCCCCCGGCGGCCCAGCGCAGGGTGGCCTGGGTTTGGGCGTACTTGGATTGCAGCTCGGCCAGCTTTACCCGCGCCGACACCAGACTGGCTTCCCGGGAGTTGATCAGGAACACGGAGCTTTCCCCGTTTTCAAACCGGATTTGCTCGCCGTTGCGCAGTAGTTCCGCGTTGCGCACCACCCGCTCCTGCAGGCTTAGCTGCTCGCGCAGGGCCTCCCAGTCATTGGCCACGCTGCGCACGGTGGTTTGCACTTCGCGGGAATCTTGCTGCAGGTCCAGCTCGGCCTCGCGCGTTTTCAGGCGGTTAAGCTGCAGCTTGGCCCGCTCCTGGCGGAGCAGCAAGGGGTAAGCAAAGCTCACGCCCAGCTTGTAATTGTTTTCGAGGTAACTACCGCTCAGGCTGGCGGCCTTTTCCGGGTTGAAGGGCTGCCCAGCCTGCAGCAGGTTGTAATCGAGGGTCAGCTTGGGCAGGAGCTTGTTGGACAACAGCCGACGCTCCACGCTCAGCTGGCTGATTTTGGCGCGGCTTTTCTGCAAATCCGGATGAATCTGCTGGGCCTGCTGAGCCAGAACAGCCACCGAGTCGGGGGGCAGGGTGCGCCAGTCGGTGGGACCGGGCAAAGGCTGGGGCACGGCGGCCGGGGGCAAGTCAAGCGGCTGCTGCTGCTCATTCCAGAGGTAGTTGCTCAGCAGCAGGGTAGCGTTGCGAAACTGCACCCGCGCCTGGCTGAGCGTAGCCTGGCGGTTCTGCACTTCCGTGAGGGCCTCCACCGAGTCGATGGCCGCCAGGTCGCCGAGCAGCACCCGCTGCCGCACGGCCTGAAAGCGCACACTGGCCAGCCCGGCATTGCGGTCCAGCAGCTGCAGGCGCTGGTAGTTCAGGCTCCACTCCCAGTAGTCTTTGGCCGCCTGCAGCAGCAGCTTGTTCAGGGCGCCGCGTCGTTCGGCTTCGGCCAGGCCCTGCAGGGCCTGGGCCTGGCGCACGGCCGCCCGCCGCTCGTCAATCAGCAGCCCCTGGGCCAGCGGCACCGACAGCCCGATGTAGCTCAGGCCGGCCGGGGAGGTGTAGTTTTCGGGGTTGACGTAAGCGCCCACCCCCCGCTCGAAGCCGGCCTTCACATCCAGCCCGTACCACACCGGAATCCGGAGCTGGGTGTCCCAGTCGTGGAAATACTCCTTGCCCTTGAAGGTTTTGCCGTAGTACTTGCTGGTGGCAGCGGGGTCGAACAGGCCGCGGGCGTAGCGCACTTCCTGCAGGGCCCGCTCGGGCAGCAGCCCGGCCTGCCGGGCCACCGGGTGGCGCAGGGCCACATAGTTCAGTAGGTCGGTGAGGGTGAACACCTGCCCGGAATCGACCGGGGCCGAGGCAGCCGCAGCCCTAGGCTGGGCCTGCCCCGACGCGCTCAGCCACAATAGCAGTAGTGCTCCTACCCCCACGGTGCGCAGAAACCGGCTGAGGCACGCTAGCCGGCCGCGTCCAGGCCGCGCCGTGGCAAGTGCCCAGGCCGGCGGGCAGTGCCCTCCTGGCAACTGGCAACTGATAACTGACGACTCCTGACTCATTTGGCTTCCTCCTCTCCGCCGCTGTCGGCAGTTTTATCGGCTTTCTTGGCTTCTTTTCCGCCCTTACCGCTATCAGTGGGCAACCCCACGAAGTTGGGCGGGAAGCCGTTGAGCTGGCGCCAGAGCTCGTACCAGATGGGCACATCGTCCAGCAGAGCCCAGCCGTACACCCCGGAGCCCACCCGCAGGGGTTTGGGCCAGGGCTCCAGCCCGGGGTCGGGGGTAACCAGAATGCGGTACTGCCCCTGGGAGTCAATGTTATCGATGACGGCCACGCGGCCCCCGAACGTGCCGAAGCTGGTGCCGGGCCAGCCGCTGAATACCAGGGCAGGCCAGCCATCAAACTGCAGGCGCACCTTGCGGCCCACGCTCAGCAGCGGAATGTCCATGGGCTGCACGTACAGCTCGGCGGCCAGGGCCGGGGTGTTGGGCATTACCGTCACCACGGCCTCCCCTTCCTTCACAATTTCGCCCAGGCCTTCTTTCAGGGCCCGCACCACGTAGCCATCCTGGGGGGCTGTGATGTGGTAGTAGCCCGAGCGGATGCTGAGGTTGGCCAGCTCGTTGCGCAGTTTGGCAATCTGCCCCTCGGAATCAAACTGATACGCCACGGCCGAGCGGCGGTCCGATTCCGACTTGGCCAGCTTGTCCTGGTACTCGGCCTGCAGCGAGGAGAGCTCCAGCTGGGCGTTCACCAGCTCCTGGCGGGAGGCGCCCAGCTTGTTTTCCACGGCCTGGCGCTTGGCGGTGCTTTCCTGAAACTTCAGGCGGCGCTGCTCCAGCTCGGTGAGGCTCTTGAGGCCCTGCTGATACAGCGCTTCCTGGCGCTGCAGCTGCTGGCGGGCAATGTCGAAGTCGTTGTTGGCGGCGCGCAGCTCAGCCTCGTCGGAGTTCACCTTCAGCCGGGTCTGGGCTACTTTGTTGCGGGCCTTGTCGAGGCTTACGCTCAAGCCTTGGCGTAGGGCTTCCTGCTGAATGCCCAAGGCTGCGGTTTTACCCCGGTTTTCCTCCAGGGCCGCAATTTTGGCTTCCAGCTGCTCGCGGGTGCGCTGCAGCAGCTCGGGGTCAAAGTATTTTTCCTTGATTTCGGCAATTTCAACCAGCGTGTCGCCCTTTTTCACCTGCTGGCCCTCGCGCACCCGCCACTGCTGAATACGGCCGGCAATGGTGCTGGGCACGGTTTGGGGGCGGTCCTGGGGGCGCAGGGTGGTGAGGCGGCCGGTAGAGCGGATGTTCTGGGTCCAGGGCAGGAAGCCGGCCAGGAAAAGCAGGACGAACAGCCCGCCCAGCCAGCGGGCCAGGGTGCGGCCGGTGCTGGGCGTCTGGACGCGCTTAAACGAGTTAAACTGCGCCGTCAGGGGGTTGGTTTCTTCGAGCGGATGTTCAGCAAAAGGCATAGCAAAGGGTGCTGAGAAGTCGGGGGGAGTGAGACGCGGCGCTTAAATCAGCTCCTGCAAATCGGAGTGTTGCGAAAGGGTAGCAAACGGACCCTCGGCTACCAGGCGGCCTTCGCGCAGTACGGCCAGGCGGGGGCACAGCTGCAGGGCCCGCACGTCGTTGGAGGCCACTACCACCGTCCAGGGGTGCACCGGGTCGAGGAGGCGGGCCAGGGTGCGTAGCCGCTCGCCGGGTTCCACGCCGGGCAGGAAGGTATCGAGCAGCAGCAGGCGGGGGCGGCGCACCAGAGCGCGGGCCAGCAGCAGCTTCTGGCGCACACTGTCGGAGAGCGGCGTGCCAATGCCGATGTGTGAGTTCAGGCCCTGGGAGCGGGTGTAGAGGGCGTCGCGCAGGCCCACCAGCTCCAGGGCCCAGGCCACGTCCTCGGGGCTGATGCTGGCCTGGTCGAGGGTCACGTTCTGCAGCAGGGTGCCCTCAAACAGATGCTGGTGGGAGATATTGTCGCCGACGTGCAGGCCCAGGGCCTCGCTGGAAATGTCCTGCAGGGGCAGGCCGTCGTAGGCAATGACGCCCGTGTAGTCATCGAGCAAGCCGGCCATAATACGCAGCAGGGTGGTTTTGCCCGAGCCATCGAAGCCGGCCAGGCCCAGGTGCTGCCCCGGCTCCAGGCTCAGGGTCACCTCCTGAATGGGTTGCTTGGTGCTGCCGGGGTAGCTGTAGGACAGGTGGCGCACTTCCACGCGCAGCCCCACACGAGTATCAGACAGGGGCAGGGCTACCCCCTGGCGGGCGGGCAAGGCCGGCAAATCCAGTACGTGCCCGATTTTGTCGAGCGAGGTCAGGGCGTCGTACACCACGTCCAGCTTCAGCAGCACTTTTTCCACGGCCGAAATGGTCAGAATAATCACAATTTCAGCAGCCACAAACTGCCCAATGTTGATTTGCTTGCTGATCAGCAGCCAGCAGCCCAGAATCAGCAGGGCGGCCGTAATGAGGGTTTTGAAGGCCACGAAACCCCAGAACTGAGTCACCAGCACCCGGAAGTGGGTCTGGCGGGCCGTCAGGTAGCCTTCCACCAGCTTATCGGTGCGGCTAATGGCCATCTGCTGGCGCGGGGCGTGCCGGAAGGTGTGCACCGTGCGGGCCACGTCTTCCAGCCAGGCCACCACCCGATACTTATACTTCGACTCCGTCAGGCTGGACTCCAGGCCGTTGGGGCCGGTGAAGCGCACCATCAGGGCCAGCAGGAAAATCAGCAGCAGCCCGAAGGCGATGAAGACGTAGTGGTAGAGGGAAAGCAGAATCAGGCCGAACAGAATCTGGATGGCGGCGGCCGTAAACTCTACCAGCAGCGTGGAGAGGCCTTTCTGCAGGGTGGGCGTGTCGAGCAGGCGGTTGACCAGCTCCGGCAGATACTGGCCGTTCAACGACTCGGTGCGGACCCGGGGCAGGCGCACGGCAAAATCGAAGCTGATGCGGGCGAACAGGCGCTGCTGAATGTACTCGACCAAGTGGAGCTGCATCACCTGCAGAGCCCCCACCACAAACGTACCAAACACGATAAAGCCGATGAGCACCACCAGGGAGGTGCTCACGTCGCCGCTGCTCACAAACCCAATTACCGACTGCACGCCCAGGGGCAGGGTGAGGCTGATGAGGCCCGCCAGGGCCGCGTACACGTAGAGGTAAACAATGTCGCGGCGCTCGGCAGACACCAGGCGCAGCAGGCGCTGGCCCGGCGTAAGCGTAGATTCAGAATGATCGGCCATGAATGCAAAAAAGGGTTGAGGTGCAAGGAGGAGGTAGGAACCGAAGCGGGTCAGGCCGGCTCCGGCGGGTGCAGCGCCCCGAACAGCAGTCCTTCCAGAAAGCAGTAAATACACTGCTCGGTAGCGTCGGGCGAGGTATCAGTCAGGGAGGGCAGGTGCCGGGCGAAGAAGAGCTGCTTCTGGGCGGCTTCCACCACGGTACTGATCAGGGCGTGGGGGTAGGCGTAGGCGGGACTCAGCTCCTGCACCACGCGGGCAATATCGGCCACCAGGTACTTGTACTCCCGGAACAGCCCGGCCTGGTTGTCTTCATCCACCTCGTGGGTGAGGTAAGCCTTCGAGGACTCCCGGACCACGATGCGGTAGAGGGCAGCCTCGTCGAGCTCGGTGGTGGTGGGGTCGTCGCGGTGGGCGCGGGTCAGAATTTCCAGAATCAGGCGCAGGCGCCGGGCGGCAGCCGGTACGTTGTGGGTGTGAAACCGGATCTGAAACCGCAGCCAGGCCCAGTACCACGACACCAGGTAGCCTAGCAGCCGATGCTTGTTTTCGAAGTAGCGGTACAAGGAGGCTTCCGTGGACTGCATGCGCTGGGCCAGCTTGCGGAAGGTAAACTGCTCCAGCCCGATTTCGTCAATCAGCCGGACGCTTTCCGCTATCAGCCGACGCCCCAGTTCCGTTTCCTGGGGGTCGCGCAGGTACAGTCTGCAGTTTACTTCTATGCGCAGCGAGGTACTCATACAGGTAGGCAGTTGGCCCAAAGGGAAGCTACTATTGCCGTTGATAGTATTACTTTCATGTAAGGGTAGTATTCAGCCACTCAGGACCAGTTGAGTCCCGTTTTGCTGGCGGCGGATTCTACACTGCAAAGGTAGGTATTGCTCCTACTGCTGAACTTAAGACCAAATTAAATGGAGCTTAAGTTTCGATTAAAAATGCGCGGATCGGTCGCTTTTTCCGCTTTCCAGCCCTTGGTACATCTTCCCCGGCGTATCTGCGTACCTTTGCCCGGCGAGTTGCGGCGTTGCAACTCGTGGTTCCTCCTGCCTACCTGATTTGGCTCCTCACGTATGAGGCTTTACTCTCTCCTGTCTGCTGCCGTGCTCTGCGGCGGCCTTGCCTGGTCGGGGCCCGTGGGGGCCCAGCAGGCTCCCGCCAAGAAGCCGGCCCCTACCCCTGCTGCTACCGGCAAACCCTCTGCTCCGGCGCCTACTACCCGCCCGGCTTCTGCTACCCCAGCTGGCTCCGCCAAACCCGGTCAGGGTGCGGTTGCTAAACCGGGCGCGGCTAAACCGGCCACCACCGCCAAGCCAGCGGCCAAACCGGCTGCACCGGCCGCGACCAAACCGGCCACCACGGCCAGGCCGGCTACCCCCGTTGCCACGCCGAAACCGGCCGCCCCCACGGGACCACCTTTACCGGCCAACCTGGGCTCCGCCGACCCGGCCACCCGCTACCGCAACGGCAAAACCCTGCTCGACCAAACCCGCTACGAGCTGGCCCTGCAGGAGCTGCAGCCCATTACGGCCCCCGGCAGCCAGTTTCAGCGGGCCCCGGAAGCGGCCTACCTCTACGCCGTGGCGGCTAGCCGGGCTAAAAAATGGGCCGAAGCCGAGCAGATGCTGAACCTGCTGCGCACCGAGTACTCCCGGTGGCCCAACCTGCCCGAGGCCTTCTTTCTACAAGGTCAGGTGTCCTTCGAACAGGGCGACTTCGACAACGCCCTGCGCGTGCTGAGCCAGCTTCCGCCCGACCAGCTGACGACGGAGCGCGAGAACATGAAGGCCGTCTATCTGCCCCGCGTCAAGGACAAGGCTACCTTCCAGACGCTGCTAAAAGCCTACCCTCAGGATGCTGCGCTGGCCCGTGCCTACGCCGATAAGCTTGCCAACGGGGGGTGGTACACTGAGGCCGACAAGCCCCAGCTCGACCAACTCATTGCCCAGTTTACCCTCGACCGTACCCGCTACACGCCCCGCCCCCGGGCCCAGAAGAAGAGCACCTACAACATTGGGGTGCTGCTGCCCTTCGAGTTTGACGACCCCAGCTGGGAAACGCGGCGCAAAAACCAGTTTGTAACGGACCTGTACGCCGGCATGCGCCTGGCCCAGGATTCCTTGCAGCGTGAGGGCCGGCCCGTGCAGCTGTTCGCCTATGATACCGGCGCCGATACCCTGCAGCTGAAGCAGGTGCTGACCCTGCCGGAACTGGCGGGCATGGATATGCTTATCGGGCCGGTGTATAAATCGGGCAGCAAGATTCTGGCCCGCTACGCCCAGCAAAAGCAGATTGTGGTGGTTAACCCCCTCTCCCAGGACGGCGACCTGGTGCTGGATAACCCCTGGCACTACCTCTTTGAGCCCAGCACGGCTACGCAGGCCCGGCTGGCGGCCCAGTTTGCTTTTACCCGCCTGGGCGGGGCGCGCACGGCCGTGGTGCTCTACGAAGACAGCAAGGACGAGGCCGCGTTCGGGCAAGCCTACAAACAGGCCTACGAGGCGCTGGGCGGGCGCGTGCTGCAGCTGCGCCGCATCAACTCCGACGTGGAAGAATCCCTGGCCAGCGGCTTTGCGGGCGTTGATCTGAAAACGGTGGGCCACCTGGTGGTTGCTTCCGACGCCAAAAAGGCCGGCCCCTACACCCTCGGGGTACTGAAAGCCCAGGATGCCCGCACCCCCCTTATTACGTACGCTTCCTGGCTGGAAAATAACCGCATTGGTCTGGGCCAGCTGGATGCCCGCGACGTGTACTTCGTGCACCCCAAGTTTGTGGACCGCACCAGCCCCGGCGCGCGCCGGGTGCGCCAGCTTTACACCCAGCGCCAGAACCTGCCGCCTTCGGTGTTTGCCTTGTCCGGCTTCGAGCTGCTGTATTACTTCGCCAGTCAGCTTCACCAGCACGGCCCGGCCTTCCAGCAGCCGCTGGCCACCGGTGGCCCGGTTTCGGGCACCGTATTCCAGGGCATCGGCTACCCCGGCGGCAGCCACGACAACCAGTACGTGCCCCTGACCAAATTGGAGCGCCTGGAGGTAGAAGTGCTGAACCCTGTCGGCATCCGTTAGGTTTACCTTCTGGTCTCAAGCTGCTGTTGTGCCCCGGCACGGGGCAGCTACCGGGGCCGTTTATCCAGCATCATCCACGACTCACGAAGCAGGCGCTTCGCGCTACATCCCCACTTATGGAATCTTCCAACCTCACTACTACCCCCGAGTTGCACCTAAGCACGAGTGATGCTCTGTTTACCCGCGCCAAAAACCACATTCCGGGCGGGGTAAACTCGCCGGTGCGCGCGTTCCGGGCCGTGGGCGGCCACCCCGTGTTCATGCAGTCGGCCAAGGGCGCCTGGCTGACCGACGTGGACGGGAATCGCTACCTTGATTTTATTAACTCCTGGGGCCCCATGATTCTGGGCCACGCCCCGGAGCTGGTGCTGGAGGCCGTGCAGCAAGCCGTGCAGGGCTCCCTCTCATTTGGAGCCCCCACGCGCCGCGAGGTGGAAATGGCCGAGCTCATCAAGCAGATGGTGCCCAGCATCGAGAAAGTACGCCTGGTCAACTCCGGCACCGAGGCTACGATGTCGGCCATCCGGGTGGCGCGGGGCTTCACGGGCCGCGACAAAATCATCAAGTTCGAGGGCTGCTACCACGGCCACGGCGACTCCTTCCTGATTGCGGCCGGCTCCGGGGCCCTCACCCTGGGCGCCCCCGATTCGCCGGGCGTTACCCAGGGCGTGGCCCAGGATACGCTCACGGTCCCCTACAACGACCTGGCCGCCGTGGAAGCGGTTATTTCGGCCAACGAAGGCCAAGTAGCCGCCCTGATTCTGGAGCCGGTGGTGGGCAACATGGGCCTGGTAGCGCCCCAGCCGGGCTACCTGCAGGGCCTGCGCGAGTTGTGCACCCGCCACGGCATCGTGCTGATTTTTGATGAGGTGATGACCGGCTTCCGGCTAGCACGCGGTGGTGCCCAGGAGCTCTACGGCATCACCCCGGACCTGACGACGCTCGGCAAAATCATTGGGGGTGGCATGCCGGTGGGCGCGTACGGCGGCCGCCAGGACATTATGGACAACGTGGCCCCCGCCGGCAAGGTGTACCAGGCGGGCACGCTTTCGGGCAACCCCATTGCCACGGCCGCGGGCATCGCCCAGCTTTCCTACCTCAACGAGCACCCCGAACTCTACGACGAGCTCAACCGCATTACTACCCGCATTGCCGACGGCACCCGCCAGATTTGCCAGGAACTGGGCCTGAACTACACCGTAAATCAGGTGGGCTCTATGTTCAGCGTGTTCTTTACCAGCCAACCCGTTACCGATCTGGAGTCAGCCAAAACTTCTGATACGGAAGCTTTTGGCCGCTACTTCCGGGCCATGCTGCACCGGGGCATCTACCTGGCGCCGGCTCAGTACGAGGCCCTGTTCGTGAGCACGGCCATCACCGACGACCTGGTGGACCACTACCTCACGGCCTGCCGCGAATCCATGCAGGAAGCCCACGGCTTGTAGGTGAGTTGGTGAAATGGTGAAGGTGTGAAACACCGGGGCTGGTTGGAGTTACAAGCCGGCGGGCCCCTACCCTCTCCTTCCCTGACAAACCCTTACTTCCAACGCGGAGGTAGGGGTTTGCTCGTTTATCGGGGGTAGGAAACGGGGGATTGAGCTGGGGTTATGCACATTTTTGGCCTTTCCCGGCACTTCCTTCCGCAGTACATGCCCAAATTCCCGACCTTTGCCCGAAACCATTCTTGCCCTATGCCCCGATTCCGACAGTTGCTACTGCTGTTTCTGCTGCTGTGGCTTGCCGTGCCGGCCGTGTTGCTGGCACAAACCGAGACGCCCGCCGCGGCCAATAAGCGCCTCTTCGACCGCACGGTGGATGAGTTGAACTTCCGGACCATGGAAACCGTGTACGACAAGTCCTTCGCGCGGGGCAAATTCCCGGTGTCGCTGCGCACGGCCAAAGCCCGCCGGGAGTTCGATAACTTTCCCGGTCGCGACGACCTGAAAAAGCTGTTCCAGAACTACAACAGCGTTTCGGACCGCTTCAAAAGCCGCTTCGGCAAGGGCCGTACCGACCTGGTAGAGTTCGAGAAGCAGCTGAATACCATTCTGGTTGACCGCAACTTTGAGTTCTTTATCCGGGTGCTCCCCCGCGACGAGCGCATTGCCCTGATCCGGAGCCTGCAGCGGGCCATTAAGCAGGGCGCCGCCCAGTTCAACGCCTCCCAGGACCCGGCCCCTGAGGAGCTGGCCGCCGACGGCGCCGCCGTGCCGCCCGCCGATATCGACCCCGCCTCGGCGTCCTCGGCCAACACAACCCCGGAGGCCGTAGCCGCCGAAGATCCGCAGCCCGAGCCGGAGGTGGCGCTGGCCTCGCCCGCCACGGGGTATGCCGGGCCCCGCTCCCTCGACACGGCCCCGCGCCACGACTGGATGGATTACCTGAACCTATTGCTTTCGGGTAGCTCCCTGCTGCTGCTGCTCTACCTGGTTACCAGCGTTTTGCCCGACCTGCGCAGCCGCCTCGATGCCCTCACCGAAGACCAGGAACTTCCTGCCCCCCGTACCCGTAGGCCCGCCCCGCTGCCCGAGGACCGCTACGAGGATGAAAATTAAAGAGTAAGAAGCCTGGCCTGCTGGCGCCCGGTTTAGGCCCGGTTCTCACTTTTTAATTCCTAAATTTTTAACTGAACGCATGATCCTTACCGACCAGCAGATTCTCGCCGAAATGGAGCGGGGCAACATTGTTATTGAGCCCTACGACCGGAGTTGCCTCGGCACCAACTCCTACGATGTGCACCTGGGCCGCTACCTGGCTACCTACCGCGACGCCGTGCTGGACGCCCGCAAGCACAACGAAATCGACGTGTTTGAAATCCCCGAGGAAGGCTACGTGCTGCAGCCCGGCATCCTGTACCTGGGCGTAACCGAGGAGTACACCGAAAGCCACGCCCATGTGCCGTTCCTGGAAGGCAAAAGCAGCGTCGGCCGCCTGGGCATTGATATCCACGCCACGGCCGGCAAAGGCGACATTGGGTTCTGCAACACCTGGACCCTGGAAATCAGCGTGTCCATGCCCGTGCGCGTGTATCACCGCATGCCCGTGGGCCAGCTGATTTACTTTGCCGTGCAGGGCGACGTAGAAACCTTCTACAACCGCAAAGCCAACGCCAAGTACAACGACCGCACGGTAAAGCCCGTGGAGTCGATGATGTGGAAAAACAAGTTCTAGAAGCCCGCGTCTGGCCCGGGGCGTTGCTACCTAAAGCGCTGGGTAGCAATGCTCCGGGCCAGACGCTTTTTTTGGGGTGACTAAACTCACTGGCACAGTTTTTCGTTAAGAACAGACATACGGTGAGGTTTCGAGCAATCGGAATCCACTGTCTTTCTGTGACTTCGACCTGTCTTAAGCATCCTTTCCGATGAAAAAGAACCTTGCCGCTGCGGCTGCCTTACTCGTTGCTTCGCTGGGGGCGCATGCCCAGCAGAAGCCCGCCCAGGCCCCGCAGAAAAAACCAACTCCGGCCGCTGCCCGCCTCAACCCAGTGCAGGACCACGCCCGCAAGCTCTCGGAGCAGATGGCCCGCGACCTGCGCCTGAATGGCTACCAGAAAAATCGTTTGCAAGCCATCAACGAGGATAAGCAAGCTAAAATCGTAGCTATCAACCAGCGAAACGCCGGCAACGACAAGCTGATCAAGCAGCAGTGCGACGCCGTGTGCAAGGAGCGCGACAAGGAGCTGCAAGCCGTGCTCAGCACCGACCAGTACAGCGACTACTACGGCTCGCGCCCCACGTACAACGCGTTTAGCATGAACTACAACAAGGCGGCCGATGCTATCTTTGTAAACTCGGTGCAGAACCCGTTGCCGGCCAGCAGTAACGGTACCACCATTGGGCCGGCCCGCTCCGCGGCCCCTACCCCCGGCACTAAGTAGTACCCTTCCCGGAAGCCAAGTCCAAACCAAAAAGCCGCCCTCGGATATCCGGGGGCGGCTTTTTGGTGAGTATTGCTACCAGAACTAGCGCTGTTTGCGTTCTTCCTCTTCGATGTGGTCCATCAGCTGGCGGCACAGGTCGCGCATTTTGGTGGCCATTACCGAGTCGTTGGTGGCGGTTACAATGCTTTCGGCCATGGCGCCCATGGTGTCCACGTAGAAGCGCTTCATTTCATCAACGGGCATTTCCTTGGTCCAGAGGTCAATTTTCATGGTACCACGCTCGTCCCGGTCCCAAAGGGCAATGTTGATGGCTTTGGCAAAGTGAATATCGGGGCCCGCATCGGTAGCCGACCAGCTGATGGCCTCGGGTACCTTCTGATCGTCGAGGGCAATGCTGAAGCGGATTTCAGATTTTTTCATGCTGCGAAAAATTAAAAAAGAACGTCATGCTGCGCGAGTTTTAAGGCTTCGCACAGCATGACGAACTGCTTGGATTGTTCAGTCAAACCGTGATTAAACGTAGTTGTTCAGCATCACGGGCATTACCAGCATCAGGATGCTTTCGTTGTCGTCGGGGGTAGTAGGCATCAGCAGGCCGGCGCGGTTGGGCGTGCTCAGCTCCAGGGTAATTTCTTCGGAGTCGATGTTGCTCAGCATTTCCGTCAGAAACTTAGCGTTGAAGCCGATTTCCATGTCCTCGCCGTCGTACTGGCAGGCCAGCTTTTCGTTGGCTTCGTTGCTGAAATCCAGGTCCTCGGCCGAAACCGTTAGCTCCGAGCCAGCCAGGCGCAGGCGCACCTGGTGGGTGGTTTTGTTGGAGTAGATGCTGATGCGCTTCACCGAGTTCAGAATCTCCTGTCGGCTGATAATGAGCTTGTTGGGGTTGCTCACCGGAATTACGTTCTCGTAGTCGGGGTAGCGCTCATCAATCAGGCGGCACACCAGGCGCATCTGGTTGAAGCTGAAGAAAGCATTGGAGTTGTTGAACTCCACGCGCACGGTCGTCGCCTCAGAAGGCAGGGCACCTTTCAGCAGATTAAAGGCCTTGCGCGGAATGATGATGTTGGCCGTCTGGCCGGCACCCACATCGGAGCGGCGGTAGCGCAGCAGGCGGTGGCCATCGGTAGCCACGAAAGTCACCTGATTATCAGCCAACTGTACCAGAATACCCGTCATGGCGGGGCGCAGCTCGTCGGTGCTTACCGCGAAAATGGTTTTGTTGATGGCTCGCGACAACGAGGAGGACGGCATTTCCACGGGAGCCGAGCCCTTTACCACCGGCACGCGGGGGAAATCGGTGGCGTTTTCGCCGGCCAGCTTGTAGCGGCCGTTGGAGCTGGCAATTTCAATGGTGTACGTTTCCTCGTCCAGGGTGAAGGTCACGGGCTGGTCGGGCAGGTTTTTCAGCGTATCGAGCAGGATGCGGGCCGGGGCAGCAATGCGGCCACTTTCGCGGGCTTCTACGGGCAGCTCGGTCATCATGCTGGTCTCCAGATCGGAGGCCGTAATCGTCAGCTTGCCGTCCTCGATTTCAAAGAGAAAGTTCTCTAGAATCGGCACCACGGGGTTGTTCGTGACCACGCCATTGATGCCCTGAAGCTGCTTGAGCAGGGCGGAAGACGAGACGATAAATTTCATATAACGGGGCGGGTTTCGGTCGGTTTTTTCGAAGAGGACAAAGATAGGGAACGGCGGCGGGTTTGGAAACGGTGCAGGAAAGCAGTACCGACAATCCTTGCCGGTCGCGCACTGCTGCCCTCTATTGCCGCTTATTCCGGGCGCGAAACAAAATATAGTTAAACTCAGCTATTGAACTAAGCGCGGAATAGCTGCTATTTAGCGTCGTTGTATTTTCCGCCCCTGTTTCCACTACCCACTATGTCTTCTCTGCGGCTGCATCATCTTGTCTATCACAGCTCGGCTACTACCCCCATGAGCGAACAGGAACTAGCTGACTTGCTAGCGCAGTCCCGGCATTGGAATACGGCGCACCATCTTACCGGCCTGCTGCTCTACAGCCACGGCAATATTATGCAGGTGCTGGAAGGCCCGGAGCACGAGGTGGAATACATTTTCAGCCGCATCCGCCTCGACCAGCGCCACCAAAACGTGTTGAAGCTGGCCGACGGCCCCATCAGCTTCCGCAACTTTTCGCAGTGGTCCATGGGCTTCAAAGTTGTTGATCCGGCCGCCTTCCAGCAGCTTACCGGCTACCGCAACCTGACCAGTTCCTCCTACCTCTCCACCTACTCCGAAAACGAAAACGAGTCGCTGCACGCCCTGCTCACCAGCTTCGTCACGGAGGATGAAATTCGGCTGTAACTGCGGTAACTGCAACAAAAAAGGAGCCGCATCACGGCTCCTTTTTTGTTGCGGCTAGAAGGAGGCGTACCGCCGCTTCCGGCGCCAGGCGCGCACCAACCCGAATAGGCCCAGCAGCACCAGCGGCGCCCCCAGGTTTAGCAGCTGCCACTGGCGGCGCTCGGCAATGGCGCGCAGCTTGTCGAGGGGGCGCAGGGTGATTTGCTTGCCGCGCACGGCAATCAGGCCTGACTCATCCAGCATGTAGTCTACGGCGTTCAGGACCAGCTCGCGGTTGGCAAATTCGGTGTTAGCGAGGCGGTCGAAGCCGAGGCGGAAGGGCCGGCCGGTTTTGGGGTCCACGTCGTTGCGCACGAAGTCGCCATCGGAAACGACCAGCACCTTGGCCGGACGGGCCTGGGGCGAGGTTTCGGGCTGGAAGCGGGTAGTGCCGGGCTCGGCGCGGTTGGCAAACAAGGACCGGAACTGACCTTCCAGCAAGTAGCCCACCGGCTTAAACTGCGCCGTGTACAGCTTAGGATTGGGCTCCAGGCGGGCGTCGTTGAGGTTGACGGGCACGGGGGCAGGTAGCACCCGGGAGTAGCGCGAGGTGAACAGCAGGGGCGTTTTCCGAATCCCGACAGCCTTCACCGTGTCCATGCTGCTCACGAACTTGGTGTACACCGCATCGAGGTTGCGCGTGACGGGGTGCTGGCTGAAGTTGTTGATGAGCGGATAGAACTGCCAGGGCATGGGCTCTACCTTGGGCTTGTCGCCGAGGCTACCCGTCACGAGCGGAATAACCCCGGAGTTGAGGTCCAGGAGCAGATCGGGGTTCACGCGCACCCCGTACTTGAACAGCATATCCTCCAGGCCCAGCTGGAGCGGAAATGAGAGCATGCCGCCCCGGTTGGCGCTGTCGAGGTTGACGCGCATGGCATCCACGAAGAACAGCGCGTTGCCGCCCTGGGTAATGAACTGATCGAGCTTGAACTTCTCGGGCTCGGAGTAAGCCGTAGCAGGCTTGGCCACAATAATGGCACTGAGGGTTTTCAGGTCCTGGGGGCGGGCCTGGTTCAGGTTTACCCGGAACACGTCGTAGAACTGCTGGAGGGAGCCAATCAGGTCGCCGGCTTCCTGGTTCGACAGCTCGCCGTGACCTTCCAGCACCCCAATGCGCTTGCGCTGGCCGGGGTTCAGCTTACGGATGGCACTGGCCAACTCATACTCCAGGCCTTCAATGCTTTGGTTGAGGCGCACATCGGAGGGGGCGGCCTGGTTGCCGCGCAGCAGCAGTACCTGCTGCTCTTTGCCACCGGCGGCTACCGTGGCCCACGGGAAAATGATTTTCTCAACTCGTTTGCCGTTTTCGTTGGCTCCGAGGTTAGTGGGGCGCAGGCCTTTCTTGAGCAGAGTTGTGTAGTACTCGTTGCGGGCCTTTTCGGTGCCGGCGGCCGAAGGGTCCACGAACACGTAGTGCAAGTTGGCTCCGCCGTACACCTGCATTTCATTCAGGGTTTCGCGCACCGACTGCTGCAGGCGGCGAAAGGCCGGCGGGAAGTCGCCTTCCAGGTACACCGTCACGGTTACGGGCTGCTTCAGATTTTCCAGCAGCTGCTTGGTGGCCCCGGCCATGGTGTAGCGCTTTTCCTCCGTCAGATCGAGGCGGAAGAAAAACAGCCCGCCCAGAAAGTTGAGCAGCAGCAGCCCCAGCACGGCCACCCCAAAGCGCGTCAGGTCGCGGCGTTTGCGGGTGGTTACCGGGGTAGTAGGTTCGGGAGCAGGTGAAGCCATAAGGCGGCGTATTGCAGATCAGATAGTTAGAATTCAGCGCCCGGTTTGGGGCCGAATGAGGGGGTAGGGAAAGGATTACCAGTTGCGGCTTTGCAGCACCAAGCGAGTACCCAGCAATAACCCTACAATCAGGCTACCGAAGTACAGCAGGTCGCGGGAGTCGATGAGGCCCTTGCTGATGTCGCGGTAGTGAGCCGCAATGCCCAGCTGCCCGATGTAGTACGCCGGGGCACCATCAAACACCGAAGCCAGCGAATCGAAGCCTGAGTACACCAGAAAGCAGCCCACTACAGCTACCAGAAAGGCAATAATCTGGTCGCGGGTAAGAGCCGAAGCAAAGACGCCAATAGCCGCAAACACCGCCGCCAGCAGGGTCAGGCCCAGGTAGGAGCCCACGGTAGCTGCCGAGTCGATGTTGCCCTTAGGGTTGCCCAGTTGGTACACTGAGTAGTAATAAAGCAACGTGGGCAGCAGGGTCAGTAGGGCTAGCAGCAGGCAGGCTAGGTACTTGCCGCCAATAATCTGCCCGTCGGTAAGCGGGCGGGTGAGCAGCAGCTCCATAGTGCCGGCCTTCTTCTCCTCGGCAAAAGTGCGCATGGTAAGGGCCGGAATCAGGAACAGAAAAATCCAGGGCGCCATGTTGAACAGCGTCTGCAGATCGGCATACCCGTAGTCCAGCACCGAGCTATCCGGGAATACCCACACAAACAGCCCGGTAGCCACCAAAAACACCCCAATGACCACGTAAGCCACCGGCGAGTTAAGGAAGGAGTTAAATTCTTTGCGAAGAATAGTCAGCATCAGGGGAGGTGACAATTAAAGAAGATTAGCCTTTGTTAGCCGAAACTCACTACATAGATATTTATACAGTAACAAATACTGCAGAAAGCACATAACAAGTGACTTATTAAAATCAAATATATCACCGTGTAGAAAAATAAATCTTTCACTTACTTCATACAAAATACTCACCATCAAACAAAGTATAAATATTTTATTTATGAAGGCATCAGTTTTGGAAAGCAAAAATAAAAGACCTAGTACATTGATGAACACAAATACAAGTGAAACCCATTCTGCAAGAAATGAATTTTGATTCACAGGAATAACTCCGAGTGCAAACAGCAGTAAACCGGATAAAGTAAACACCCAAGAAGTTAGCTTGATTTTAGGAGCTACCGTACGCACTTGCTGCCACAAGACAATTATTGCACCACCTAACAAAATATATCCAAATAGCACAGGCATGAAACGATAATTAATACCATGAATATTATATTGAAACAAATTCAGCACACCTAACTCGTTAAATACAGCTCTGTTACTAGTAAAAAATATAACGAACACAAATACAAACACTACAGGAATTGAAATAGACAAGTAGCGAATTAGTTTTAAATTTTGCATATCAAACTTATATTATCATATTATTCATTTCGTCAGTGACTGGAAGACCTGCTCTAGGCTTTGCTCCTCCTGCCGCAGCCCCAGCAGCACCCAGCCTTGCTGAGCCGCCAAGCGGGAAATGGCGCCGCGCTGGTCGGTGCCGCCTTTCGCCTGAATGCGGTAGATGTTGCCTGCTTCGGCTTCTACCCTATTGATGCCCGGCAAAGCCTGCAGCGGGGCTACCTCAATGGGCTGCTCAAACTCAGCGCGAATAATAGTTTCGCCAGCGGCGCGGGCACCCAGCTCAGCTACCGGCGAGTCGGCCACCAACTGGCCGCGGTTAATGATAACGGCGCGGCTGCAGAGGGCCGCCACTTCAGGTAGGATGTGGGTGCTGAAGATGACCGTTTTGTCCTGACCTAGTTCCCGAATCAGGTTGCGGATTTCGCCAATCTGGTTGGGGTCGAGGCCGGTGGTAGGCTCGTCGAGGATGAGCACGCCGGGGTCGTGAATGAGAGCCTGAGCCAGTCCTACCCGCTGGCGGTACCCTTTGGAGAGGGCCCCGATCTGCTTGTTTTGCTCACGACCCAGCCCTACCCGCTCCACCATCTGCTGTACCCGCTGTCGGCGCTGGCTTCCTTTCAGGCCGTGCACGGAACCGATGAATTCGAGGTACTCGTGCACGTACATATCCAAGTAAAGTGGGTTGTGCTCGGGCAGGTAGCCTACGCGGCGGCGCACTTCCAGGGGGGCCGTCTGCACATCGAAGCCATCCACCACCACCGTGCCCGCCGAGGGGGGCAGGTAGCCGGTGGCAATTTTCATGGTCGTGGATTTCCCTGCTCCGTTCGGCCCCAGAAAGCCCAGGATTTCGCCCTTGCCCGCCGTGAAGCTGATGTTATTCACGGCTGCCTGGGCGCCGAAGGTTTTGGTAAGCTGTTGAACTTCTACCATGGTTGAGTTGCCAATTACCAGTTTTCAGTTGCCGGTTTTTGAGACAAGGGTTACTGGGTACTCGGCGGTAGTTCTTGAAAGTAATTAATGAATCCGCTGAGCATCCGTCGGCACTCCACCAACAGAGCTACGGCATCATCAAAGGCGGCCTGAGAAAGATATTGTTGGTCCAAAGAAATGTAAAGCTGCGTTTCCAACTCATATAAGGAGCCGCGAGCTATGAAGAACAACTGCAGCGAATCACGAGCATGGTTACGACCACATCCCTCTGCCAAGTTAGAGGGAACAGAAACCGCACACCGCCGCATCTGGCTAGCTAACCCAAAGACTTCTTCCCGAGGAAAGTCGCGCGTGAGCTGATAAACCAGATTCGCTAACGCTCGGGCTTTCTGCCAAACACCGAGTTGCTTATAATCCTTCATTTATGCGTTGTCAGTAACCCAGGTTCAAGGCAAATGATTCTTAACGCAACAGCCATACACTCTCTGCTCCTGACAACTCACAACTGGTAACTGGCAACTCATTTAGGTTGGGTGGGCCGCATCTGCAGCTCCGAAATCATAACGGTTTGCGGAGCTTCCAGGGCATGGATAATGGCGGCGGCAACGTCCTGAGGTTGCATCTTGTGGGGGTTGGGCTCCTGGCCGGGGGTAGCCCCGTTGAAGTTGGTTTCCACCGAGCCCGGCATCAGGCAGGTTACCCGTACTCCATCGGGGCGCACTTCCTTGAATAGGGCGTCGGAGAAGCCACGGACGGCATATTTGGTAGCGCAGTACCCCGCCAGATTGGCCGTGCCGGCCGTGCCCGCCAGAGAAGCCACGTTAATAACATGGCCCTCGCGCTGCTTTTTCATCTGGGGCAGCACGGCTTTGGTGCAATAGAACAGGCCGTGCACGTTCGTGTCAAACATAGCGTGCCAGTCGTCGGATGAAAAGCCATCTACGGGGCCAAAATTGCCAATACCAGCATTATTGACCAGTACATGGATTTCCTGGCCCAGCTCGCGCTGCGTGTTCATGTAGGCTTCCTGCACGGCAATTTCGTTGCGGATGTCGCACTCGAAAAACTGAAACCGCTCGTGCTGCAGGCCTTGCGGTGCGGTGCGCCCCCAGCCTGCCACCACCGCTCCGCGCGCCAGCAGCGCCTCGGCCGTAGCCAGCCCAATTCCTTTGCTGACACCTGTGATAATGGCTACCTTGCCGCTTAGGTCCATAGCTGTTGTGATGTCTTGGTTTGAAAGTTGGGCGCAAGTTAGCGCCCCCTGGCGGCTTTTACGTGTCGTGGCGGCCGGAGTGGCGGTAACCCTCACATTATCTGCCTGCCAGAAGGAAAACGAGGCTGGCTGCTTTACCAGCACGGGCAGTATCGTGACGGAGCGGCGCGCCCTACCCCCCTTCCGTGTGCTAACCTCCAACGACAACGTGCGCGTGACCCTGGTGCAGGACTCGGAAACCTATGCCGAGGTGAGGGCCGGTAGAAACCTGCAGGAAGACATCCGGCTGGGTGTGCAGAATGGCCACCTGACCATCCGCAATACCAGCCGCTGCAACTGGGTGCGCCGCTACAACACACCCCGCGAAGTAACCCTGCACACCCCCCGCCTCACTGATATATTTCTGCGTGGGCAGGCCGATATCCAAACGCAGGGCACTTTCAAGGCCGATACCCTATTTGCTCACCTCATCGGCTCCGGCGACTTTCACCTGACGCTGTCTAGTACCTACCTGGGTATGAGCCAGTATGAGCTAGGCGACATCTACCTTAGCGGCACTACCCAGGAATTGCACCACACCATTGGCGGCAACGGCAGTATGTACGCCCAGGACTTTGCCCTACAGGACCTATACCTACAAACTAACGCCGACAGCAACGGCAAAGGTTATGTTGCCCCTACCCGCCTGCTCACCGGCAACCACGCCGGCGCCGGCACGGTGTACTACCATGGCACTCCTAGCGCCGTAACGCTACGTGTGACGGGCAAGGGCAAGCTGACGCGGGAATAAACCAGCCCTACAAGTCGCCTAGTTGGGGCCGGATCAGCAGTTCTTCAACCACAGCTTGCGGCGAGAGGCTGTAGGTGGCAAAAATGGCTTCGGCTACATCTTCGGCTTTGATGAACCGCTCGGCGGGCAGGTCCACGCCTTCCCAGCTGGCGGTGAGGGTAGCCCCCGGCAGCACGGCCGTCACCCGAATGCCGGAGGTTTTCAGCTCTTCCCGCAGATTACGGGTCATACCCAGCAGCGCATGCTTGGCAATGCCGTAGGAGCCGCCGTTAGGATAGGCAGTCAGGCTGGCCGTGGAGCAAATGTTGAAGATGTGGCCCTGCCCTTGTGCCAAGAGGCCGGGTAGCAAAGCGAGCGTCACATCGTAAGCACTCAGCAGGTTCACATCGAGCATCTTGCGCAACTGACTACCGTCCTGGGGCTCGTCTTGCAGGCGGCCCGGAATAAAGGAACCCGTGTTGTTGATGAGTACGCCTACCTCTCCTACGCTTTGCACGAAATCGGTAAAGCGGCTGGTTTCTTCGCGCTGACTTAAATCGGCGGGTAGGGTGTGCAACACGGCGCCCGGAACCTGCTCCGCAGCAGCGGCTTGCAGCTCCTGCAAGTCCGTGGCCGAGCGGGCGCAGGTAACCACGGGGTAGCCAGCCTGCAGAAAGCGCAACACCAGGGCCCGGCCAATTCCTTTGGTGCCACCGGTAACAACGATATTTTTTTGCATTCCTTTGATTCCTGAAACGGTTTTTACGTAAGCAAGTCAGCTCAGCATTCGGCCGGCGGCTAACCGTCGCAAGTTTCCGCTTTTCTTTTCTTTTTCCTCTTTATGGTTAAATCCTTCGGTGAATTCCTGCTCTTTCTGCAGAGCATGCTCACGCGGAAAGAACGGGCCGTGGTATTGTGGCAACGCACACTGGATGAGTGCGTTATCATCGGCATCAACTCTATCTTCATCGTCGCCATTGTATCGGCGTTTATCGGGGCTGTAACCTGCGTTCAGATTGCGTACAACCTTACAAATCCGCTGATTCCCAAGAGCACCATCGGCTACATGGTGCGCGAAATGACCATTCTGGAGCTGGCCCCCACCATTACCAGCATTGTGCTGGCCGGTAAGGTAGGCTCCAGCATTGCGGGCGGGCTAGGCACCATGCGCATCACGGAGCAGGTATCGGCGCTGGAAGTAATGGGCATCAACTCTGCCTCTTACCTGGTACTACCCCGCATTCTGGCCTCTATGCTGATGTTTCCGCTGCTGGTGATTCTGGCCATGGCGCTTTCCATTATTGGCGGCTACCTGGCCGGCTCCCTTACGGGCGCGCTGTCGGCTCAGGAATATATTGAGGGCATTCGCACCGATTTCATTCCCTACAACATCGTCTTTGCCCTGATTAAATCGGTGGTATTTGCTTTCCTGGTGTCGGCCATTTCGTCGTTTAAAGGGTTTTACACCCAGGGAGGGGCACTGGAGGTAGGCGCGGCCAGCACCACGGCCGTGAACAACTCCATCATCGCCATTCTGGTGGCCGACTTCGCGCTGGCGGCTCTCCTCCTCTAATTCCAGACGCCGGAAGCCTGGCCCTACGGTATAGGGCCAGGCTCCCAGCTCTCAGCTTCTACACAGATGATTGAAGTTCATAACGTTCAAAAATCTTTTGATGGCAACCAGGTCCTCAAGGGCATTACCTGCCGCTTCGAGACGGGTAAGTGCAACTTATTGCTGGGGGGTTCGGGCACGGGTAAATCGGTGCTGCTGCAGTGCATTGTGGGCCTGATGAAGCCTGACCTGGGTAGCATTACCTTCGATGGCACCGTGTTCACCAATAACAAGGTGAATATCCGCCAGGAAATCCGGCGCAAAATCGGGATGCTCTTCCAGGGCTCGGCTCTGTTTGACTCGATGACGGTGCACGAAAACGTGGAGTTTCCGCTGAAAATGCTGACTCCCGACATGACCCGCGAAGAGCGCCGCGACCGGGTGGAGTTCTGCCTCAAGCGCGTAGGACTAGAAAATGCGGGCACCAAGATGCCTTCCGAAATTTCCGGGGGCATGAAAAAGCGCGTGGGCATTGCCCGCGCCATTGCGCCTAACTGCACCTACCTGTTCTGCGACGAACCCAACTCCGGCCTCGACCCGCTCACCAGTATTAAAATCGACGAGCTGATCTACGAAATCACGCACGAGTACAACATTACCACCGTGGTAGTTACCCACGATATGAACTCCGTCATCGAAATCGGCGACCATATCATCTTCCTCTACAAGGGCCAAAAGCTCTGGGACGGCAATAAGGATGAAATCCTGAATGCCCAGGTGCCCGAGCTCAAGGAGTTCATCTTCAGCAGCAGTCTGGTGCGCGCCGCCAAGAAAGTGGACGACGAAACCGAAGGCGGCCTCGCCGCCGCCACTACCGACGAAGCTATCAACATCTAAGTGCCGTCATAGCGAGCGGAGCGACGCCATCCTTCCTCTCTTCAGTGACAAGCCTAGTAAATAGACAAGCCCTTGACGTATGGTAGCGTCAAGGGCTTGTCACATTTCAGGGGGTAGGGTGTTAGTCGGGAAGGATGGCGTCGTGCCTCGCCATGACCGCTGGTAAGAGGCTTGTCGTATCTTTTGGGGAAGCACTCTGGTCAGGATTAATAGCTTCGCCCCTCTGATAACTGACAACTCGCAACCGACAACTCGCTTTCTACCACTGCTCCCGTTTGCGCAGTTCCGTGATGTGGGCCAGGTGGTGGCGGCCGTGCCAGGCGTAGAGAACCAGAGCCTGGTCGAGGGTGAACTTGCGCTTGGTTTCGGGGTGGAAGAAGGTGCGCTGCCACTGCTCATCGGTCAGGTTGCGCAGCAGCTTCACCCACCGGATATGCAGTGCCTCCAATAAAGCCAACGACACGGCTACGGGCGTCGCCTCCACGTCGGGCAGTTCGGCCCAGGCGGCCTCGTCGTAGGGCCGAATCGTGGGGTTATCCTCCGTCAGGGCCAGGCGGAAGCGGGTGTAGCTATTCATGTGCGAATCGGGCAGGTGGTGGAGTACCTGCCGCACCGTCCAGCCCTCCGGGCGATACGGCGTGTTCAACTGCTCGGGGCTCAGGCCCAATACCGACGACCTTACCAGATCAGGGAGGGTAGCAACCTGGGCCATGTAGGCGGTGCGGGCGCCGCGGTCCAGGGGTTCATCGGGCAGTACGGGGTGACCAATGGGGTAGCTCAGGTCGGGGGCAGCAGTGTTCATCGTCAGGAGAAAGGAGATAATAAAGAAGGTGCAAGGTACGCCTACCCCTCTATTTCCGGTGAAGGCATAAAGAGTTGGCGACGGAAAACAAAAATGGCTTCCTGGTGCAGGAAGCCATTTTCTGAAAGTGCGGAGGTAGTATTACCCGTTGCGCTTATTGAGTTCGTCGCGGATTTTGGCGGCCTTCTCGTAGTCTTCACGTTCGAGGGCCTGGGCCAGCATTTTGGTCAGCTCATCCAGAGAAACCTGTCCGCTGGGTTCGCGCGGCTCGGCCGGCTTGGGCGTCGGCTGGTCGTTGTCCTCGTCTTCGTCATCATCGGTATCGTCATCGTCCTCATCGGCGTTTTCGTCGAGGTCCGAAAGAATGATACCGGCTTCGCTCAGCACGCTTTCCACCGTAAAGATGGGCACTCCAAAACGCAGGCCGATGGCAATGGCATCAGAAGGACGAGCGTCGAGCTCGAAGGTGCTGGCGCCATCCGAACACACGATTTTGGAGTAGAACACGCCTTCCTTCAGATCCGAAATCAGGACTTCCAGCACGGCTACGTGCATCTGCTCGGCGAAGGACTTGAACAGGTCGTGGGTAAGCGGCCGGTTCGGGCTGATTTTCTCTATCTGGATGGCGATACTCTGCGCCTCAAACATACCAATGATGATTGGTAAGCGCCGGTTGCCGGTCTTTTCGCCCAGAATCAGGGCAAAGGAGCCCGACTGCGACTGGCTGGACGAGAGGCCCAGAATTTCGAGCGGTATCTTTTTCAAAGGAACTAAGGGACTTAGGGTCTTACGATCGGGAGAGGTAGCACCTGACCGCATGAATGGGTTAGGAAGGCAAGGGAACTGGATGCAAAAGAAACCAATGCCCGCGTATCCGTCTGCATACGGCCAAAAAAGACTTAGGGTCTCAGGAAATTTTCGTCGGCCGCAGCCGAGTCATTTCCTGAGACCCTAACTCCTAAGTCCTAGCTGAGTTCTTTAACGGCCTGGGTCAGTTTGGGCAACACATCAAATACGTCGCCTACGATGCCGTAATCGGCAGCCTTGAAGAACGGCGCCTCGGGGTCTTTGTTAATGACCACAATTACCTTCGACGAGTTCACGCCGGCCAGGTGCTGAATAGCGCCCGAAATACCGCAGGCAATGTAGAGGTTCGGCGAAACAGTGATGCCCGTCTGGCCTACGTGCTCGTGGTGAGGGCGCCAGTCTACGTCCGACACCGGCTTAGAGCAGGCCGTAGCCGCGCCCAGGGCCTGGGCCAGGTCCTCGATGAGGTTCCAGTTTTCGGGGCCTTTCATGCCGCGGCCACCCGATACTACCTTATCAGCCTCAGGCAGCAGAATGCCGCCAGCCTGATCCTGCATTACTACCTGCTTGGGAGCATCGGCAAAGTCAGCGTCAGTTAGCTGGGCCGAGAAGGATACCACCTCAGCGGTTTTGCCAGCCTCGTGCAGGGCCTCGATGGAGTTCTTTTTAACGGCAATGATTTTCCGCTCGCCGTCCAGCTTCACATCGGCAAACGCCTTGCCCGAGAAAGCACCGCGCTTTACCGTGAACGAACCGCCCTCGGTTTTGGGCAGCTCTACTACGTTGGTAGCCAAGCTAGCCTGCAGGCGCACCGACAGGCGCGAGCCTACGGCGGCGCCAATGTTGGAGTTAGCCAGCACAATTACTTTGGCGTCTTCCTGCTGGGCCGCGGTGGCAATCAGCTTGGTGTAGGCACCGTTCACGAAATCTTTCAGGCGGGGCTCCTTGTCGTAGAGCACTTTGGCAACGCCCTGTTCACCCAGCTTGGCCAGGTTGGCTTCGGTAGCCTCGCCCACAGCCACGGCCGTAGCCGTGGTGCCGAGCAGCTGGGCTACCTGGCTGCCGTAGGAAGCCACTTCCAGCGAGGATTTCTTTACCTCGCCACCGTCACATTCAACAACTATCAGTACAGACATGATTTTTTCAATTAAGAATTAAGAATTAACAATTAAAAATGGAGCATTGGAACTGCTACTCTCGCTGTTGAGAGCAATTATTCATTCTTAATTGTTAATTCTTAATTGATATTTAGATGACCTTGGCTTCGTTGCGGAGCAGCTTGATCAGCTCGCCGGCGTTTTCGGCCGGAATGAGCTTCACGCCTTGCTTGGCGGGGGGCAGGGCGTAGGAAGCAACCTCCGTACGGGCACCTTCGCCGGTGGGCTCAACTACTTTCAGGGGCTTGGTGCGGGCCGTCATGATGCCGCGCATGTTCGGGATGCGGGGCTCGCACATCGGCTGCTGGCACGAAGCCACGAAAGGCGCATTCACCTCCACGATTTCCTTGCCACCCTCAATTTCACGCTCCAGGGTAGCGGTGTTGCCGCTCATATCCAGTTTCATAGCGGGAGCCACCGTCGGGATGCCGAGCAGCTCGCCTACCATGCCGTGCACCTGAAAGCCGTTGTAGTCGATGCTCTCCTTGCCCATCAGAATTACATCGTAGCTACCTTCTTTGGCAATGGCGGCAATCTGCTGCGCCACGAAGAAAGCGTCCTTCGGGAAGGCATTAACCCGGATGGCATCATCGGCGCCAATGGCCAGGGCCTTGCGGATATTAGGCTCGGTATCCGCCTCGCCTACGTTCAATACCGTTACGGTGCCGCCCTGGGCTTCCTTTAATTCGATGGCGCGAGTGAGTGCATACTCATCCCAGGGATTAATCACGAACTGGACACCAGCCTTGTTAAACTCCTTATTATCAGGAGTGAAGGTGATTTTGGTGGTCGTGTCGGGCACGTTACTTATGCAAACGAGAAACTTCATCTACGGCTACTTATATGAGAAGAACACGGGGAAAGTCCCAAATTTGGGGCGAAGATACTTAAATCTGCCGCCCTATGGAAACAGCACCAAGCCGCTTACAGCAACTCCTGGCCTTCTACCAGGATGATCCGACGGATCCGTTCACGATTTACGCCTTAGCCACCGAATACCGGACCGCGGAACCCCTGCGGGCTATGGAATATTACCAGAAGCTACTTAATGAGCATCCGGAGTACGTGGGTACGTACTACCACGCCGGCAAGATGCTGCAGCAGCTTGAAAAGCCCGAAGAAGCTGAAAAGGTTTACCGCACAGGCCTGACCGTAGCCCGCCGGGCCGGCCAGCTGCACGCCGCCAGCGAGATTCAACAGGCACTCAACCAGTTACTCGGCCTCGATTACGAAGACGAAGACTAAAATGGGGGTAGTACGATAAACGTACTACCCTTCTTTTCGGCCTAACCTCGGCTAAGTAATTAATCACCCGCCTCGCGCTACGTATTCTTAAGTCCCTTTCGGTTATGAAAATATTGCTGGTAGAAGATGAACCGAAGGTGTCGGCCTTTATTCGGCGGGGACTGGAGGAGGAAGGCTTTGAGGTGGAAGTAGCCTACGATGGGCGCTTTGGCCGACAACTGGCCCTGGCTCACGCCTACGACCTGATCATTCTGGACGTCATCCTACCCTATTTCAGTGGCCTGGAGGTGTTGGAAGCCCTTAGAGCTCAGGATCATGAAACGCCGGTACTCATGCTCACGGCCCTGGGCACCACCCAAGATAAGCTGCAAGGCTTTGGGGGCGGGGCCGATGACTACCTGGTGAAGCCCTTCGACTTCCCGGAGCTGGTAGCGCGGGTGCGGGCCCTCACCCGCCGCCGGGGCCAACAGACCAAAGGGGCCGTGCTTTCATTCGAAGATTTGACCCTGGATACCGCCGCCAAAATCGTGACGCGTGCCGGGCAGCCTGTGAAGCTTACGGCCCGGGAGTTTGGCCTGTTGGAGCTGCTGATGCGCCACCCGGGCCGCGTACTTAGCCGCGCCGAGCTAGCCGCCGACGTGTGGGAAGACTCCTTTGATGCCGGCTCCAATGTGGTAGACGTGTACATCAACTACCTGCGCAACAAGGTGGACAAGGCCTTCTCCCAGAAGCTGATTCATACCGTGGTAGGCATGGGTTATGTGCTACGGGTACAAGAGTGAAATTGTGAAAGGTGAAGTTGTGAGCCTGCCTTTCAATAAGGCGTAAGTGGCACTTTGCTTTTCTTCTACCCACTGATTCACCATTTCGCCTTTCACAACTTCACCACCTGCTATGACCATTCGCAACCGTCTGACGTGGCTTTTTCTGGGGCTGGTAGCCGTGATTCTGCTGGCGGCCATGACGACGGTGTACATTCTGCAGACCGACTATACCCATGAGGAATTCCGGCAGCGCCTGCGCGACCGGGCCGAGGTGACGGGCTACGTATTTCTGGAGCAGGATGAGCTGCGGGCCGAAGCGTTCCGTGACTTTCAGCGCCGCTATATGCGCACACTTGCAGAGGAAGTGCTGCAGATTTATGACAGTGACCTGCAGCCTCGCTTTATTGAGCAGGACGTGCGGGTCCGGATTTCCGACCAGATTCTGGCCCGGATTCTACTGGAGAAGGAGGTGTACTTTGAGATTGGACCGCGCCAAGCGGTAGGCATTTTCTACAGCGACAACCAAGGCAAATTCATCATTGTGGCCGCCGCCCAGAACCGCTCGGGCACGGCTCGCCTGGAGTACCTGGGCCTGATTCTGGTCTGCATTTTTGTGGGAAGCCTGCTGTTGATTTACGTGGCTGGGCGGGTGTTTGCCGGCAAAGCCCTGGCGCCCATCGCCGCCGTAAACGACCAGGTGGACCGCATTACGACCCAGGATCTGCACCTGCGCGTGAACGAAGGCATCAGCCACGAGCAGGATGAAATAACCCGCCTGGCTCGCACCTTCAACCGCATGCTGGAGCGCCTCGAAGATGGCTTTGAGACTCAGCGCACTTTCGTTAGTAATGCCTCGCACGAGCTACGCACGCCCCTTACGGCCACCATCGGGGAGCTGCAGGTGCTCCTGAACCGGGAGCGGGACCCGGCCGCCTACCGCGAGGGGGTAGCCTCGGTGCTGCACGAGCTGCAACAGCTCAAGCTCCTGATCAACAACCTCCTGGAGCTGACCCAAACCAACCCCGGCGCCACCGACGACGTTCGGCTGGATGAGCTGCTGTGGGAAGCCCGCGAAGCCGTAGCGCCTGCCCAACGGCCGCGCGTGCACATTATCTTGGGCAACCTGCCCGACGATGCAGAGCAGTTAGAAATTAGGGGCAACCGCCAACTGCTCAGCAGGGCCCTGACCAATCTGCTGGATAACGCCCTGAAATACTCCGCTCCCGAACAGCCCGTAGAAGTACGCTTGGATTATGACCGAGGCCGCCGCCTCATACGGGTGCAGGACCACGGCATTGGCATCAGCGACAAAGCGCTACCCCACATTTTTCAGCCTTTCTTCCGCGCCGATAATGCCCGCGACGTGGTAGGCCACGGCGTTGGGCTGCCTCTGGCCCGCAAGATTATTCAGCTGCACGGCGGCGAGCTGCACATCACCTCCCAGTTTGGCCAGGGCACGCGGGCCGAAGTTGTTCTGTAGGAACGCTGCCTGCGGCGAGGGTTTGAGCCGCCGACGGGGGTAGCAACCAGCGCCCAATAGAAGCCGCCGCTAAAACCTTCCCTGAAAAACGCATTTTCTAATGCGTTTCTAATGGGTTTCTAACTGCGCTCTAATAGGAATGGCGTAGGCTTGCTAAACACTACAGGTTCTTGCTGGAGGTGCCTGCTGCTTTCGGGTAGGCCGCCTACCCCCGGTAGTGGCTCCAACCCTCCTCTTTCCTACCTCTTCCGCCATGCCCTTCCCTACCTCAACTACCTGCTACTGGATGCGCCTGGCCATGGCCACCTCCGTGCGCGAGCTGCAGCTGCCGGCAGCATCCGCCCCGAGCCCCTGCCTTGGTCCGGGCGCCGGCCAAAGGCCCCGCAGAGCCTTTCTGGAGAAATATTTCCGCTCTAATCCGTTTCTAATCTACCTCTAATTCAGGCCTAATACGGGGGGCGTACTCTTGCATATCCTTACCCCTCACCGGATATGCAACGTCCTTTTTTCCTGCTGCTGGCCACCTGGCTGCTCAGCTTTTCTGCCCATACCGCTTCGGCCGCCCCGCTTGGCGCCGATACGGTACGTCTGACTCTTTCGGAAGCCGAACAACGCTTCGTCAGCAACAACCTGAGCCTGCTGGCTCAGCGCTACAACGTATCGGCGGCCGAGGCCCAGATTACCCAGGCCCGCCTCTGGGACAACCCTACCATTTCGCTGGAGCAGAACGCCTATAACCAATACACGCGCAAGGTGCTGGATGTAACCAAAACCGGCAACTCCATTGTGCAGGTAGAGCAGCTGTTTGCCCTGGCTGGCCGCCGCAAAGCGGCTACCAATGCGGCCCGGCAGAATGCGCTGGTAGAGCAATTTACCTTCGAGGACATGCTGCGCACGCTGCGCTACCAGCTTCGCACCACGTTTTATGACCTCTACTTTAAACAGCAGAGCGTGAGCGTGTATGATATGGAAGTAGCCAGCTTCCAGCGCACCGTGAGCTCATACCAGGGCCAGTACCAGCGCGGCAACATTGCCCTGAAGGAGGTAGTCCGCCTGAAAGCTTTTCTGTTTCAGCTGCGCAACGAGCGCCAGGCCTTGCTCAGCGACATTGCCGCTCAGCAGACCGACCTGCGCACGCTCATGCGTGACACCACCGGCACGTACTACCTACCCACTGCCGACCCTAACCGCCTCCGTGCCCTGAGCCTGAACGGCCGCACCGAGCAGCAGCTCATCGACTCTGCACAGGCCAACCGCGCCGACCTGAAAGCCCGCCAGGCGGCCGTGCAGGCCCAGGCCCAGAACCTGCGCCTGCAGCGGGCCCTGGCTACCCCCGACCTAGCCGTGGGATACACCTACGACCGCGCCGGCAACTACATCCAGAACTACAATGCCGTTACGTTGGGTATTGCCGTGCCCATCTTCAACCGCAACCAGGGCAACATTCGCACGGCCCAGAATCAGGTAGAAGTCAGCAAGGCGCAGTTGGGCCAGCAGCAACTGCTGGTGCAGAACGACGTGCAGGAAGCCTGGCGCCTGGCCGGCCAAACCGACGCTCTTTACCAAAGCACCGACAGCAGCACTTCCGATTTCGACCGGCTGATGCAGGGTATTGATGAGAGCTACGCCAAGCGCAACCTCACGGTAGTAGAGTTCCTGGATTTCTACGAGAGCTACAAAAACAATTTGGTGCAGCTGAATAGCCTACGCGCCAGCCGCCTACGTGCCTTCGAGCAGCTGAATTACGCCGTGGGTCGCCCGGTATTCAACGCTGAATAAGTCAGCTGCTACCCCTGCTGCCAAACTGAAGCTTGCAGGAGCCTAAAGCTCTCTTTCTTAGCCAATACCCTAGCCTTGGCCTGCTGCCTGGGCCTCCCTAAGCCTTTACGCACTCAACCAATATGAACCGCATTGCCGCTTTCCTACCCCTAGCCCTGAGCGCAACCCTGCTGGGCTGCTCGAAATCAGAAGACGCCGCTGAACCCCAGAAAGCCAAGGCCGGCTTTTCACTTTCCGATCAGATGATGCGGGAGCTGAAAATCGACACGGTGCGCAACGAGCCCGTGCGCCATGAGCTGACGCTTTCCGGCCAGATTGCCACCAACGGCGACAAAACCGTGAAGGTGTACCCACTGGTAGGCGGCGTGGTGGAACAGCTTACGGTAGAGCTCGGCGACCATGTGACCAAAGGCCAGGTGCTGGCCGTGATTAAGAGCGGGGAAATTGCCGACCTGCAGAACCAGAGCAGCGCCGCCGGCACCGACCTGGATATTGACCGCAAGAACCTGCAGGTGCTGGAAGACCAGTACGCCGCCGGCTTAGCCTCGGAGCGCGACGTAACGCTGGCCCGCAAGGAGCTGCAGAAGGCCGCCGGCAACGTGGGCAAAACCCGCAAGCAGATGAACGTGTACGGCGTATCGGCTGATGGCACCTACACATTGCGGGCCCCGATTTCGGGCTTTATCACGGAGAAAAACGTGACTGACCACATGCAGTTCAACGCCGATAATGTGGGCAACCTGTTTACCGTGTCGAACCTCGAAGACGTGTGGATACTGGCCAACGTGTTCGAGTCCGATATCAGCAAGGTGAAGGAAGGCTACGCCGCCGATGTGACGACCCTCTCCTACCCCGACAAGCACTTCCAAGGCCGCATCGACAAGATTTTCAATGTACTCGACCCTGAAAGCCGGGTAATGAAAGTGCGGGTGCGCCTGCCCAACCCGGGCTACCAGCTGAAGCCCGAGATGTACGCCCAAATCAAAATCCAGAACACCGAAGACCAGAAGATGCTGGCCGTGCCCGCCAAAAGCGTGGTGTTTGCCAAAGACCGGCACTTTGTGATGGTTTTTCGGGACCGTCAGCACATTGAAACCCGCGAGGTGCAGGTGGCCAAAACCGTCGGCGACGTGAGCTACTTGGCCTCAGGTCTGCGCGACGGAGAGCTCATCATCTCCCAAAACCAGCTGCTGGTGTACGACGAGCTGAACGATTAGACTTTTGGCTTCTGGCTGATGGCTGCTAGCTATTAGCTCTTTCCGCTTCTTCCTACCGAATAACCGGGCTGATTTTTCAGCCGATTGGCTGCGCTTTGCCTTCTGAAAAAGTTCCCAGCTAATAGCCATCAGCTAACAGCTCAAGAAAATGAACAAATTCATCCAGGGCATTATTGCCTTTTCCCTCAAGAACCGGGGCTTTGTGTTCCTGATGACGCTGGTCGTGATTGTGGCCGGGGTCATGAGCTATCGGAACACGCCCATTGAAGCCTTCCCCGACGTCACGAACACCGAAATTACCATCATCACGCAGTGGCCCGGCCGCTCGGCGGAGGAGATTGAGAAGTTCGTGACGGCTCCCATTGAAATTGCCCTGAACCCGGTGCAGAAGAAAACTAGCATCCGGAGCACAACCCTGTTTGGGCTGTCGGTAGTGAAGGTGATTTTCGATGACGGCGTGGACGATGCCTTTGCCCGCGTGCAGGTCAATAACCTGCTGGACCAGGCCGACCTACCCGAGGGCGCCGACCCCGACGTGCAGCCGCCTTACGGCCCCACCGGCGAGATTTTTCGCTACACCCTTAAAAGCAAGAACAAAACCACCCGCGAGCTGAAAACCCTGCAGGATTGGGTGGTAGAGCGCAACCTGAAGGCGGTGCCCGGCGTGGCCGACGTGAATAGCTTCGGGGGCGAGGTGAAGGACTACGAAATATCGGTAAACCCCGGCAAGCTCCAGGCCCTGAGCCTTACCCCCCTGGACCTCTACAATGCCATTCAGCGCAGCAACATCAACGTGGGCGGCGACGTGATAAACGCGGGCCAGCAGAACTACGTGGTGCGCGGCATCGGCCTGCTCAACAACATCAACGACATCAACAATACGGTCATCAAGAACGTGAACGGCGCCCCGATTCTGGTGAAGGACGTGGCCGTGGTGCATGAGTCGGCGTTGCCGCGCCTGGGCAAGGTAGGCCGGGGCCTGAACGACGACGTGCTGGAAGGCATTGTGGTAATGCGCAAGGGCGAAAACCCCTCGGAAGTTATTACCCGCCTCCAGGAGAAAGTAGCCCTGCTCAATAATAAGATTCTGCCTTCCGATGTGAAGATCCAGAGCTTCTACGACCGGCAGCAGCTCATTGATTTTTCCACCGAAACCGTCATTCACAACCTGCTGGAAGGCATTATTCTGGTGACGGTTATCGTGTTCGTGTTCATGGCCGACTGGCGCACCACGGTTATCGTGTCGGTGATTATTCCGCTGGCTTTGCTCTTTGCCTTCATCTGTCTGCGCCTGAAGGGCATGTCGGCCAACCTGCTGAGCATGGGGGCCATTGACTTCGGCATCATCATCGACGGCGCTGTGGTGATGGTGGAAGGGCTATTCGTGGCCCTCGACCATAAGGCCCACCGAATGAGCATGGAGCGGTTCAATAAACTCGCCAAGCTGGGCCTGATTAAGAAAACCGGCCGCGACATGGGCAAGGCCATTTTCTTCTCCAAGGCCATTATCATCACGGCCCTGCTACCCATCTTCTCCTTTGAAAAGGTAGAAGGCAAGGTATTCTCGCCCCTGGCCTGGACGCTGGGCTTTGCCCTGCTGGGCGCGCTCATCTTCACGCTCACGCTGGTGCCGGTGCTCACGAGCATTCTGCTGAAAAAGAACGTGGTGGAGAAGGACAACTTCTTCGTGCGCGGCATTAACCGTGGCTCCGAGCGGTTCTTTTCTTTTACCTACGCCCGCAAAACAGCCAGTCTGTTGTTTGCCACCGTCACGGTGGTGCTGGGGCTGGGCTGCTTCCACTTCCTGGGCTCCGAGTTTCTGCCCGAGCTGAACGAAGGCTCCATTTACGTACGGGCCCAGCTGCCGCTGAGCATTTCCTTGGATGAGAGCAATAAGCTCTGCAACGAAATGCGCCGGGTGTTTCTCTCATTTCCGCAGGTAGGCGACGTGGTCAGCCAGACCGGTCGCCCCAACGACGGCACCGACCCGACAGGCTTCTATAACAACGAGTTTCTGGTGCAGCTTAAGCACACGCCCGAGGTGCAGGCCGAGATGAAGCACAAAGACAAGCGCGAGGCCCTGATTGAGCACATGAAGGAAAAGCTGGCCCGCTTCCCCGGCGTGAACTTCAACTTCTCTCAGCCCATCACCGACAACGTGGAGGAAGCCGCTTCAGGCGTGAAAGGCTCTATTGCCGTGAAAATCTACGGCCAGGACCTGCGGCTGATGGAAGAAAAGGCCCGCCAGGTGTACGGAGTGCTGCGCCACATCAAGGGCATCGACGACCTGGGCGTGCTGCGCAACATTGGCCAGCCGGAGCTGCACGTAGAGCTGGATGAGCAGCGCATGGCCAGCTACGGCGTAAGCAAGGCCGACGCCAATGCGGTGCTGGAAATGGCTGTGGGCGGCAAACAGGCCTCCCAGATGTACGAGGGCGAGCGAAAATTCCCCATTCGGGTGCGCTACCAGGAGCAGTTCCGCCAAACCCCGGAGCGCATTGCGGCCCTGATGGTGCCCACCCAAAGCGGCAAAACCATTCCGCTCTCCGAAATTGCTACCATCGGCACCGTGAACGGCCCCAGCCTTATCTACCGCGACGATAACCAGCGCTTTGCCGCCGTGAAGTTCAGCATTCGGGGCCGCGACATGGGTAGCACCATCGAGGAAGCCCAGAAGAAGGTGGAGCAAGTGGTGAATCTGCCCAAAGGCTACAGCATGAAGTGGACCGGCGACTTTGAAAACCAGCGCCGCGCCACCGAGCGCCTCGCCCAGGTAGTGCCCGTGTCCCTGGCCCTGATTTTCTTTATCCTGTTCATTCTGTTCGGCAACCTGAAAGATGCGGGCCTGGTGCTACTGAACGTGCCCTTCGCCATTATTGGCGGTATTGCGGCCCTGCTCATCACCCACACCAACTTCAGCATCTCGGCCGGTATTGGGTTTATTGCCTTGTTCGGCATTTGTATTCAGAACGGGGTGATTCTGATTTCGGTATTCAAGCAGAACATGGCCCGCAGGCTGAGCCTCGACCGGAGCATTCACGAGGGCGTCACCAGCCGCGTCCGGCCCGTGGTCATGACGGCCCTGATGGCGACTATCGGCCTGCTACCCGCCGCCCTGAGCACCGGCATCGGTTCCGAAACCTCCAAGCCCCTGGCTATTGTGGTGATTGGCGGCCTGATTACCGGAACCCTGCTGACCCTATTCATCTTCCCCCTCATTTTCGAAAAAGCCTACCGCGCCGAGCATTCCAAATATGCCGACGACTTTACGCTCCACCCCGAGCGGCACCAGCCACCTGTGCTAGTGCATTAATCAAAGCTGATTGTTTACGGACGAATACAGACGTTTCATCAACCGTGAGGCTGTATTTACGTACACGAAACGTCCGTATTCGTCCGTATTTGTCTACATTTGCAGACCATCTTTTTGAAACGCAGAAAGCAAAATAGCAGGGGCCAGCCCGAAGGCCTACCCCTGCTACTACTCTAAGGCCGGTGCAACCATTCAGTTACCACGGCGCGAACAATGCCGCTCAGAACTGATTTTCCCAGTTCGAGCAGCACGCGAATCAACCCGACTTTGTCGGGCTCATTCGCTTTAACACGCTTTTTCTTCATCGTGAGTAAGAAGATTAGGTGTTTGTCCCACCTGCTTCTTAAAACCCCGGCTGCTACCAACAGTCCGGGGTTTTGCTTTTCTAAAGCACCCGCAGTTCGGTGAGGTGGGTTAACCACCACGCGTTAATGGGACGAAGATAGAGGACCAGAGGCGGTGACTACCCAGGGTGTAAAGCATTAGGCTGATTTTCCCCTATAAGCTCCCTACCCCCTGCCGTGCAACCAAGCCGGTTTCCGGCGCATCTGTGCAGAAAAGTTTGCAACTAGCAGCCCAATCCTTGCTTCTTATTTCATGACGAAAGCTTTTCTGCTGAGCCTCGGCCTGCTGGGTGCTATGCCCGCCCTGGCCCAGTCGCCTGCCGCCCGCCCCGATTCCGCCGCTACCCTCCCCTACCGCGAAACTGCCCGCAAAGTCAATGCCCTGGTGCACACCAAGCTGGATGTGCGCTTCGACTACACCAAGCGCCAGCTGCTGGGCCGCGAGTGGGTGACGTTGCAGCCCGTGGCCTACGCTACTGATTCCCTGCGCCTCGATGCGAAAGGCATGGATATCAAGTCGGTGACGATGGTAAATGGCAACGATACCAAAACGCTGAAGTTCGACTACAACCAGGAGCAGATGCTGGTGCACCTGGACAAACTCTATACCCCCGGCCAGCAGTACACCGTGTACATTGAGTACGTGGCCAAGCCCGATGAGCTGAAAACCAAGGGCAGTGAGGCCATTACCGACGCCAAGGGCCTGTACTTCATCAACCCCGACAGCACCGAGGCCGGCAAGCCCCGCCAAATCTGGACCCAGGGCGAGACGGAAGCCTCCTCAGCGTGGTTCCCCACCATCGACAAGCCCAACCAGAAAACCACCGCCGAAATCAGCATGACAGTGCCCGCCCGCTACGTCACGCTCAGCAACGGCCGCCTCGACTCGCAGAAAAATAACCCCGACGGTACCCGCACCGACACCTGGAAGCAGGAGCTGCCCCACTCGCCCTACCTCTTCATGATGGCCGTGGGCGACTTCAAGATTACCAAGGACACCTGGCGGGGCAAGGAAGTAAGCTACTACCTCGAGCCCAAGTACGCGCCCTTCGCCAAGCAGATTTTTGGCAATACGCCCGAAATGCTGGAGTTTTTCTCTCAGCGCCTCGGGGTAGATTACGCCTGGAACAAGTATGCCCAGGTAGTGGTGCGCGACTACGTGAGCGGGGCCATGGAAAACACCTCGGCAACTTTGCACGGTGAGTTTCTGCAGAAAGATGCCCGCGGATTGCTGGATGCCGAGTACGCCAGCGGCGAATCAGTTATTGCTCACGAGCTGTTCCACCAGTGGTTCGGCGATTTGGTAACGGCCGAAAGCTGGAGCAACCTGACGGTGAATGAGTCGTTTGCTGACTTCTCGGAAGCATTGTGGGCCGAGTACAAGTACGGCCAGGATGCCGGCGACGCCCACGCCTACATGAACATGCGCAACTATCTGCGCAGCCCCCAGGATGCCCAGAAGCACCTCGTGCGCTTCCACTACGCCGATAAGGAGGACATGTTTGACTTGGTGAGCTACCAGAAGGGCGGCCAGATCCTGAACATGCTGCGCAACTACCTCACCGATGACGTGTTCTTTGCCGGCCTGAAAAAGTACCTCACCGACAACAAGTTCGGCAACGGCGAAGCCCACCAGCTGCGCCTGGCTCTGGAAGCCGTATCGGGCCAGGATTTGAACTGGTTTTTCAACCAGTGGTACTTTAGCTCCGGCCACCCGGTAGTTACCATCGACTACGCCTATGATGCCGGCCGCAAGGAGCAGACGGTTACCATCAAGCAAACCCAGCCCGGTCAGGTATTCCAGCTGCCCATGGCCGTGGATGTGTACGTGAACGGCAAAGCCCAGCGCCACCAAGTAGTGATGCGCCAGGCAACCCAAACGTTCCGCTTCCCGGGCGCCAGCAAGCCTAACCTGGTGAACGTGGATGCCGATAAGGTGCTGTTGTGGCAGAAAACCGACAACAAGCCCTTCGCCGAGTACGCTTACCAGTACAAAAACGCCCCGCGCTTCGTGGACCGCCGCGAGGCCGTAGCGGCCGCCGCCCAGCTGCCTCCCACCGATGCCGCCGCCCGCCAGCTCCTGCTCTCGGCTCTCAACGACAAGTACGCCGGCCTGCGCCTTTCGGCCCTCTCGGGTCTGAAGCTCGATGACAAAGCCGTGCAGAAAGCGGCCGCGCCGGCTATCCGCAAGCAGCTGGCCCAGGAAAAGAACACCAACAACCAGGCGGCTATGCTGCTGGCCTTGGGCGAACTAGGCGACAAAAAGGATACAAAAGCCTTCACGCAGGCACTCAACAGCCAGTCGTACGCCGTGCAGGGTGCAGCGCTGCAGGGCCTGGCCTCCGTGCAGCCCAAGCAGGCCCTGGCCAAAGCGCAGGCGCTCCAGAAAGATGCCAATGGGACCGTCGCGGCCGCCGTGGCCGCCGTGTACGCCGAGCACGGCGACGCCAGCACCTGGGCCTACGTCCGCGACCAGTTTGACGCGGCCGGCCCCCAGGGCAAGTTTAATATGCTGGAGAGCCTGGTAGGCTTCATGTCGCGCCTGAACGATGCTACCGTGCTGAACGAGGGAGTAGAGCGTCTGCAAAAACTGGCCGTGCAGTACAAAAAGTACGGGGTAGATGAGCCCATCCTGGCTATGCTGGACAAGGTGCAGCAGAGCAAGTCTGCCGACGAGAAAGCCAAAGTGCAGGCTGCTATGCAGGCCATTAGGCAGGCGCAGTAAGTCCGTAATTTTCTTGATTTCTTCAAAAAGGCCGGAACAGGGTTCCGACCTTTTTCTTGTCCTTATTTTCTGGAATACAGCTTACAGAAGGCTGTTTTCGAGGTAGCATCCAGCCACGTAAATTACTGATCAGGGTTACAGCATCTTCGGAAAATCGAACTATTCTGGCGTGGCTGGCGTCGGAGTAAGCATGCGAATGACCACTCTGCTGACCGCCGGTACGCTGCTGCTTGCCGGCCCGGCCTGCACCCTGGCCCAAACCACTGACCCCAACCTCGGCAATGAGGAGTCGCCGTTTGTGCGCCTCATCCGCCCCGACCGGCCGGGCCAGACCATCACCACCAACATGCTCTACCCAGGCCAGTTTCAGCTGGAAACCGGCCTTACCCGCTACGATGGGGGTAGCAGCACGGGCTACGCGGGGCGCACGGCCTGGGGTAGCACCCTGCGAGTAGGTTTCTTCAACCATATTGAGCTGCGCGCCACCCAGAACTATCTGCTCACGCCTGCTACCCGCCCGCTGACGGCCGAGGGCGCTCCTGCCCCATTTGCCGGCCCGGCGGGCTTCGCGCCGCTGAATGTGGGTGCGAAGCTTCTGGCTTCCACGGTCCAGAATGCCCGTTCCCAGGTAGTCGTGCTCTTCGATATGAACCTGCGCAACGGCGACGCCTCCTTTCAGAACAAGCAGTTCGAGCCCGGCGCCCGCCTGTTGGTGTCGCAGCAGCTGGGGCAGCGGTTCGGATTGGAAGGCAACCTGGGCTTCCGGCAGCAGGGCTTCAAAGCCGAAGGCACCAAACAGGGCCAGTACCTGACGACCCTGGCCCTCAACGGCCCGATATCTGCCAACAACCACTTGGGCTTCTTTGCCGAAACCTACGCCACCTGGCAGCGCCAGCAGGGCTGGCGGCCGGGCCTCACCTCGGGCCTGTTCTTCCGCCCTACCCCCGGTTTGCGCCTGGATGTGACGGCCGCCCACGGCCTGACGCCCGCGGCGGGCGGCTTTAACGTAGGCGCCGGCCTGAGTATGCGCCTAGGGAAGTAGTGAATGAGTGAGGTGTTGTCATGGCGAGGAGGTACGACGACGCCATCCTTCCTCTCTTCCGTGACCAGCCTGATAAACAGACAAGCCCTTGACGCTCGCACAGTCGTCAAGGGCTTGTCACATTTCAGGGGGTAGCACATTGGTCAGGACGGATGGCTTCGTCCTTCGTCCTCGCCATGACACCCTTCACCACCTCGCTGTTACTGCTTCACCGATTCCGGGGCGATGCGCGTGGGAGTTTGCTGGCCGCTGATGATGCCGGCGGCGCTGCGGCCGATGGCGGAAATGACGTTGGTCATGTTCACCAGGTTCAGGCTTTCTACTTCGTCGTCCACGCTGTGGTAGCGCTTATCGTCCGGAATCTGGTCGGTGCTGATGGTGTGGGCCGGCACGCCCAGGCGGGCCAGGGTGGCGTTATCGGAGCGGTAGAACAGGTTTTGCTCGGGGTACGGGTCGGGCTCGAAGCGGAAGGTGGTGCCCTTGGCACCTTCCTGCAGCAGCTTGCCGAAGTCTGATTTATCGAAGCCCGTAATAAAGGCCGAGTTGGGGCCGAACTTCGCCTCCTTGCCAATCATTTCGATGTTGAACATGGCCACCACCTGCTTGGGATTAAGCTGGCGGGAGAAGTGGCGCGCCCCGAAGCCCCCGATTTCCTCGGCCACAAAGGCCACGAATACGAGGGAGCGGGCGTTGTCATTTTTCTGCTTGAAATACTCAGCCAACGCTACCACGGCCGAGGTGCCGCTGGCGTCATCATCGGCACCGTTGGCAATGGAGTCGCCCTGCACGGCCGGCAGCATCCCGATGTGGTCGTAGTGGCCGCTGAAGACGACCTGCTCCGAAGCCCGGGCGGCATCTTTGCCCGGCAGCAGACCCACAATGTTGCGCAGCTCCACCGTCCGGATGGTGGTGGTAGCGGCCACCCGGAATTTCAGGGGCGCGGGCGGGGTAGCACCCAGCACGAACAGAGTCGTGAACGGCGCGGGCTTTTCGGGACGCAGGCCGCCGCGCTGCAGGTAGCCGGCCAGGCGCTTGAAGGCCGCGGCCTGGGCCGGATCAACGAATACGATGGTGTTTTCGTGGGGCTCCAGCAAGGGCCGGGCTTCGCGCAGTAGGTTACCGTCGGCCCCAACGGTTAGGATGCGAGCCGCCGGCTCGTCGGCCTCCGTCCAGTTCAGGTGCGGCTGCCCCGACACCAGCAGCATCTTGTCGGGGCTGAGGTTGGCGCCGTTGATGGTAACGAAGGCCGCCGCCGTGCGCACCTCGTACGTAGGGAAGCTTTGTTCGAACCCTTTCAGGCCGGGCAAGGGCTGCAGGCCGATGCGCTGAAATTCAGCGGCCAGAAACTGGGCCGCTTTTTGCCCACCGGGTTTGCCGGAGGCCCGGCCCTGCATATCATCGGCGGCCAGCGTGCGTACAACCCGTTCTACCGTGGCCGCCGACACGGTGGCTTTACTTACGGGAGCTGTTTTTTTCTGCCCTACCGCCGTGTGTGTGCAATAGAATAAAAGGGAGAGTAAAAAGAAATTTCGCATGGCCCAAAATAGCCAATTTGCTTTAATCACAGTTACTCTTTCCCTGCTTACTCTTCCGCTTTTCTTTAATACCACCTATGCGCAATTCTGCTGTTTGTGTTGCCCTGCTTAGCGGGCTTGGCCTGTTGTCGTCCTGCCAGTCTAACCTGGTCCCTGCCGCTACCCCCACCACCGCCGCTAACTCCGCCGGTACCACACCAACTGCCCTGCGCGGCACGCGCTGGCTCCTGCGCCAGGTTGGCAACCAGCCGCTTACCGCAAGCCCCGATAAGGAAATCTATCTGCAGCTGAACGCCGCGGAGGAGCGGGCCGAGGGCCAGGCCGGTTGCAACCGCTTCCGGGGGAGCTTCACGCTACCCGCCGCCGGCGAACTGCGGTTTGGCCCCCTGCTGGCCACCAAAATGGCCTGCCCCGATCTGAACACTGAAACGGCGTTTCTTACGGCCCTGAACAACGCCCGCCGCTACCGCATCAGCGCCGATACGCTTTACCTGCACGGAGAATCAACCGCCACTGTGCTGGCCACCCTACAAGCGCAGAGACAATAAAAAAATCGGGCGGCCCCTTCCGGCAACTGCCGGAAGGGGCCGCCCGGGAACAGGGCGGCCGTGGCAGGGGCTACTTGTCGGCCGCCGCCAGAACAGCCGACCACTCCGCATCCGTTTTGGCGGCGGAAGATTTAGGCGCGGCTTTCAGGGCGCTGGCCAACTCGGGGGCGGCAGCCTGCAGGGACTTGAGCGTCAGCTTTACGGGCACCAGAGTGCCGTTGGGGTGCCGCAGGTAATAGGTGGTCTTGTCCTCAATTTCATCGTAGCGCCGGTTGGTGCTGTAGGCGCCCTGGAAGTCGGCTTTGCGCAGGGCTTTGCCGTAGCGCTTCAGCAGGGTGTACTTGCCCTCATGCAGCACCTCTACATAATCGGTGCGCTGGGTTGGCTCGGGAGCATCAGTAAAGCGCCGAAATGTGCGTTTGCGGGTGCCGGTAGCTGTAAGGGCGGGCTCTTCCAGCTCGAAACCAGCCAGCAGGCGGTCATCCAGCTGCAGGGAGTCGTTGGGGCGGTTCACGGGCCGCATGAGCAGGCGCTGGTTGAGCACATCGTACTTCAGGGGCACCGGGGCCAGGGGTATTTTGTTGGTCATGCGCAGGCGGGCCGGCAGCCAGCGGTTATCAGCGTAGGGCGAGCCTTTGGTGGCTTCAGCGGAGGCGGTGGGAACTACCGTTGGGGAGCCATTTACCAGGGCGTTAAGGTTGGACTGGGCGGCGGCCCCTACCTGCTCAATCTGAGGCTGCTGGGCATATGCCGTTTCAACGGCGGCTACGGGCAACGCCAGCGCCAGTACTACTGCGGAAAAGCGAAAGGTCATGGACACAAGGAAAAAGAGGGAGCGTTCTATTCCCTAAGCTACTGGTTTCCGCTCAAATTTCGAACCTACCCCAGGGTCAGCACCAAATCGTCGGCATTCACCAGGGTGCCTTCGGGCAGATTCACGGCCTGCACGGTGGTATCATCCTGGGCCGTGATGGTGGTTTCCATCTTCATGGCTTCAATGATGAACAGGGGCGAGTTCTTGCGCACCTGCTGGCCCGACTGCACCAGCACTTTGGAAAGCAGGCCCTGGAGCGGGGCCCCAATCTGCTTCTGGTTGGCCTTGTCGATTTTCGGGTTCTGCACCTTTTTCACCTCCACCGAGTTGTCGCGGATTTCCAGGTTGCGGCCCTGGCCGTTGAGGGTGAAGAACAGGGTGCGGCAGCCGTCTTCGTTTACCGGACCCACGCTCTGCAGGCCCACGATAATGCTCTTGCCGCGGGCAATGTTGATGATGGTTTCCTCGCCCAGCTGCAGGCCGTAGTAGAACACCGGGGTCGGCACCACCGATACGTCGCCGTACTGCTGCTGGTGCTGCCAGTACTGCTCAAACACCTTGGGGTAAAGCAGCCAGGAAAGCACATCGGTGAACTTGCCGCGCTGCCCGAACTTCTCCTCAAACCGCTGCCACTCCCGGTCAAAGTCGATGGGGGCGAGGTGCTCGTTGGGCCGGTCGGTGAAGGGCAGCTCGTCTTTTAGAATGGCTTTCTGCACCTCTCGGGGCCAGCCGCCTTCGGGCTGCCCGATGTCGCCGCGGAACAGCTCCCGCACCGATTCGGGGAAGTTCAGGGTGGGGCCTTTCTCCAGCACGTCGGCCGTGGTCAGGTTGTTGGACACCAGGAACAGGGCCATGTCGCCGACTACTTTCGAGGAGGGGGTTACCTTCACGATGTCGCCAAACAGCTGGTTTACGTCAGCGAAAGTGTGCTTGATGGTTTCGAACTTATCCAGGAGGCCCAGGGCCGCCGCCTGGGGCCGCAGGTTGGAGTACTGCCCGCCCGGAATTTCGTGCTGAAACACCTCCGAAGTACCCGCCTTCAGGCCCGACTCGAAGGGGTAGTAGTGCTCCCGCACCGTGTCCCAGTAATTGCTGAACTCATTGAGCGACTCCTGGTTGAACTCGCGGTGGCGCTCCTGCCCCCGCAGCATTTCCACCACAGAGTTGAAGTTGGGCTGGGACGTAAGGCCCGAGAGGCTACCCAGCGCCACATCAATCACATCAACGCCGGCTTCCACGGCTTTCAGGTAGGTAGCGGGCTGCAGGGAACTGGTGTCGTGGGTATGCAGGTGAATGGGCAGGCTGATGGTGTCGCGCAGAGCGGTAATCAGCTCGGTGGCGGCGTAGGGTTTCAGCAAACCCGCCATGTCCTTGATGCAGAGGATGTGGGCGCCGGCTTCCTCGATTTGCCGGGCCAGGCGCAGGTAGTAGCCGAGGTTGTATTTCTGATTGCGCTTGGGGTCCAGAATGTCGCCGGTGTAGCAGATGGCGGCTTCGGCCAGGCGGTCCGTCTTGTTGCGCACGAAGCCGATGCAGGCTTCCATGCCCGGCATCCAGTTCAGCGAGTCGAAGATGCGGAACACGTCGATGCCGGTTTCGGCGGCCTGCTCCACGAACCGTTCGGTGAGGTTATCGGGGTAGGCTTTGTAGCCCACGCCGTTGGCCCCGCGAATCAGCATCTGCAGCAGAATGTTGGGGACGGCGGCACGCAGCTTGGCCAGCCGCTCCCAGGGGTCTTCGTGCAGGAAGCGCAGGGCCACATCGAAGGTAGCCCCGCCCCAGCACTCCAGGGAAAAGGTTTGCGGATGCTGGCGGGCGTAGCGCTCGGCCACTTTCAGCATGTCGTAGGTACGCATGCGGGTAGCCAGCAGGCTCTGGTGGGCGTCGCGCAGGGTGGTGTCGGTGTAGTGAATCTGCTTGTCCTGGCGCAACCACTGAGCAAAGCCGTCGGGGCCGAGCTCCGTGAGCTTTTGCTTGGTGCCGGGGGGCGGCGGTGTTGTCAGGTCGGCTTCCGGCAGCAGGGGCTTGCGCAGCTCGCGTTTGGGGTCCACGTGACCCTTCACGTCGGGGTTGCCGTTTACGATGACGTTGCCCAGGAAGCTCAGAACTTTGGTGGCGCGGTCCTGGCGGGTTTTGAACTTGAACAGCTCGGGGTGGTCCTTGATGAAGTCCACGTTGGCCTCGCCGGCCATGAACATGGGGTGAGCAATAATGTTCTGCAGGAACTGGATGTTGGTGCTCACCCCGCGCACCCGGAACTCATCCAGCGTGCGGGCCATCTTGGTGGCCGCGCCTTCCAGAGTGGGCGCCTGGGCCGACACCTTCACCAGCAGGGAATCAAAGAAGGGCGAAATGCGCACCCCCGTGTACACCGAGCCCTGGTCCAGCCGAATCCCGAAGCCGCCGGCCGAGCGGTAGGCCGTGATGGTGCCGTAGTCGGGCTTGAAATCCTGCTCGGGGTCTTCGGTGGTGATGCGGCACTGAATGGCTACCCCCACCTTCGGCGGCTTCACATCAAGCCCCAGCCCGATTTCGGGGTCGGTGAGGCGGCGGCCGTCCGCTACGTGGAGCTGAGTTTTAATCAGGTCCACGCCGGTAATCATTTCCGTCACCGTGTGCTCTACCTGAATGCGCGGGTTCACCTCAATAAAGTAAATCCGGTCGTGCTCGGGGTTCACCAGAAATTCCACGGTGCCCACGTTGTTGTAGTTCACGGCCCGGCCCAGGCGCAGCGCGTACTCATATAAGAGGTGGCGCATGTGGTCGGGCAGGTTGAGCGAAGGCGCTACTTCCACTACCTTCTGGTACCGCCGCTGCACCGAGCAGTCCCGCTCGTAGAGGTGGGTAAGGCCGCCGTAGTTGTCGGCCACTAGCTGCACCTCAATGTGCTTGGGCCGCTCCACGAACTTCTCCAGAAACACGGTATCGTCGCCGAAGGCTTTCAGGGCTTCGTTGCGGGCCTCGAAGAAGCCTTTTTCCAGCTGCTCATCATCCCGAATCACACGCATGCCCCTCCCCCCGCCGCCGGCCGCCGCCTTCAGCATCACGGGGTAGCCAATGCGGTGGGCTTCTTCGCGGGCCACCTCAAAGTCGGTGAGGTCCTGCTGGCTGCTTTCAATAATGGGCACTTGGCACTCCACGGCCACTTTCTTGGCGGCCACCTTGTCGCCGAGGGCTTCCATGACTTCCGGCCGCGGCCCCACGAAAATAATGCCTTCCTCGCGGCAGCGCCGGGCCAGGGTAGCGTTTTCACTCAGGAAGCCGTAGCCGGGGTGAATGGCATCGACGCCGTTTTCCTTGGCCGTGCGAATCAGCCCTTCAATATCGAGGTAGGGCTTTAGCGGCTCATCATCGCGCCCAATCTGGTAGGCTTCGTCGGCTTTGTAGCGGTGCAGGGAGTACCGGTCTTCGTAGGTATAGACGGCCACCGTGGTAATGCCCAGCTCGGTGGCGGCGCGCATAACGCGAATGGCAATTTCGCCCCGGTTGGCGACCAGCAGTTTGCGGATGTTCATCGTGGAAAGCGGTGTAGGGAGTAGAAGTGGAAGGCGTGGTGCAAGCTACGGAACGAAGCCCAGAACATGTAGCGAATTTTTGCTAAATCATATTTTTTCGCAGCCAATAGTGTACAACCTTGTCTTCGGCTGGCTGGCGGCGTAAGGCAAACCCAACCGCCTTATAGCACTGATTTACTTAACAGTATCTGTCAATGCTAGTTTTCCTGATTAATCAGATTGACAACGAGCTTCACCATCACTTCTTTGTCTTCCGGCTTACTCTCGGCAATCAGCAGGGTAAGGGCTACCAGCGCATTATCGGCGAGGCGGCGGGAGCCATCAGCTTTGTAGAGGCAGCCGTTTTTATCCATAAACCACACGAACAGGAAAGCCGCGATGCGCTTGTTCCCATCCGAGAACGAATGGTTCTTGACGACGAAATAGAGCAGGTTGGCCGCTTTCTCCTCCACACTCGGGTACAGCTCTACGCCGCCAAAACTCTGGTAAATCGTGCGCACGGAGCTCTGGAACGACTCGTCCTTTTCGCGCCCGAACAGAATGCTACCCCCAAATTGCTCCCGCAGGCTGTCCACGGCTTGCAAAGCGGCCTCGTAGGTTAACTCAAACGGCGTATCGGGTGAAGTAGCAGTAATGCGCAGGCGCTGGTGGTCGTACTGGTCCAGCACGTCGAGGGCGCGGGCGTAGTCGCTGAGTACCCGTAGCAGAGCCGTGGTCTGGGTAGGCGTCAGCTCCTGGCTGTCGGCTATTTCGCCCTGGAGCTGGAGCAGGCGCTTGAGGTCGGCCAGTTGGCGGGCGTCTTCGCGCAGGCGCTGCTCGTTGAGGGCGTAACCCCGCACCAAGTACTGCCGCAACACCTGGGTAGCCCACTGCCGGAACTGCGTGCCTTTCTTAGAGTTAACCCGGTACCCCACGGAAATGATAACGTCGAGGTTGTAATACGTCACCGGTTTGTCCGAAAAAGCAATGTGCATTTTTTGCACATTGCTTTCTTCGTCCAATTCATCAGACTGAAAAATAGCACGCAAGTGCTTGGTAATTACGCTCCTTTCCCGACCAAACAAGTCTGCCATCTGGGCCTGGGTTAACCAGATGGTTTCGTTTTGCAGGTGCACGTCGAGGCGGGTTTGGCCGTCGGCGGATTGATAGAGGATGATATCCGGCGTGGCGGTAGTAGCGGCGGGCATAGGGTTGAAAATCAGTAGCAACCCAGCAATATGCGTAATCAGGCGTCAGTAGCCAAGTCAGCGTTGATATTCGCTACGAAGGCTACGCCATAAACCTTCCCGGCACGGTTGAGTTGAGTAGAAACCTTCTCACCTGATCTTCCTCGAATGGAATTTGCGAACAAAAACATCCTCCTCGTGGGGGCTTCCTCCGGTATCGGGCTGGCTACAGCTCAGCTGCTTCAAAAGCTGAACGCCAACCTGTTCACGGCCTCGCGGCACCTGTCGCCGGAGCTGGCTGAGCTGAACACTACATTTATAGAGCTGGACGTAACCCAGCCCGTAGGTGCTGCCCTGGATGGCCTGCCCGAAGTATTGCACGGGGTGGTGTACTGCCCTGGCTCCATCAAGCTGCGGCCCTTCGAGCGAATTCCGGCCGACGACTTTCGGGCCGACTTTGAGCTGAACGTACTTGGGGCAGTACAAATCCTGCAGGCTACTATGAAGCGGTTGAAAAAGGCCAACGGTGCCTCCGTGGTGCTGTTTAGCACGGTAGCGGCCGATACCGGCATGGCCTTTCACGCTAGCATTGCCACGGCCAAAGCCGCCGTGGAGGGCCTCACCCGCGCCCTGGCCGCCGAGTACGCCGCCAGCGGCATCCGGATTAACTGCGTAGCGCCTTCTCTCACCAACACGCCCCTGGCCGCCGCCCTGCTCAGCACGCCCGAGAAGGTAGAAGCCGGGGCCAAGCGCCACCCCTTGCAGCGCATCGGCGAGCCCCAGGACCTGGCCTACATGACCACTTTTCTACTCTCCGACCACAGCGCCTTCATCACGGGGCAGGTGCACGCCGTAGATGGGGGTATGGGGCGGTTAAAATAGAAGCAGCCTAACGCTTCCGCTTTGCGTACTGCCCGTATCATTTCCGCCGGTTTCACCCTACATGCGAAGCGGAAGCTTCGCGCTACCTCCCATGAAAATTACCCTGTTCTGGCACCGGCGCGACTTGCGCCAGCACGACAACGCGGGCCTGGCGGCGGCTCTGCAAAGCGGCCACCCGGTGGTGCCGTTGTTCATCTACGACCGGGAAATCCTGGATTTACTACCCTCCCGCCGCGACGCAAGGGTGACGTTCATTTATGATGAAGTGGAGCGCCTGGCCCGCCAGACCGAGCAGCAGGGCGGCACCTTCCTGGCGTTTTACGGCCGGCCGCTGGAGGTTTTCGAGCAGCTGCTGAGCCAGCACGAGGTGGCAGCCATCTACACCAACGAGGACTACGAGCCCTACGCCACCGAGCGGGACACGGCCGTGGCCGCGTTGGCCGCCCGCCACGGGGTAGCGTTTCACGCCCTCAAGGATCAGGTCATCTTCGCGAAGAATGAGTTGCTGGGCAAGTCGGGGAAGCCGGCGCGGGTGTTTGGGGCTTACCGCAAGGCCTGGCTGGAAAAGCTGCGCGACGAGCACCTGCAGCCCTACCCCTCCGCCGACCTCTACACCGCCCCCAACCTGGCCCAGCTACCCCAGCCCGCGCCGCGCCCGACCCTGGCGAGCATGGGCTTTGAGGAGTTTCGGCAGCAGGTGCCGGCCAACGAGCTGCCGCCCGAGGAGCTGGTGCGCAACTACCACCTTACCCGCGACTCGCCGGGCCGGGTGGACAGCAGCACCCGCCGCTCGGTGCACCTGCGCTTTGGCACTCTGAGCGTGCGCGAGCTGATGCGCCAGGCCCGCGACCTGAACCCCAAGCTGCTGGCCGAGCTTATCTGGCGCGACTACTTCATGCTGCTGCTCTGGCACTACCCCGCCACGGCCACCGAAAGCTTCGAGCCGCGCCTGCGCCAGGTACCCTACCGCAACAACGAGGCGGAGTTTCAGGCCTGGTGCGAGGGCCGCACGGGCTACCCCCTGGTAGATGCCGGCATGCGCGAGCTAAACCAAACGGGCTACCTGCCCAACCGGGCCCGCATTGCTGCGGCCGGCTTTCTGGTGAAGCACTTGCTCATCGACTGGCGCTGGGGCGACCGGTACTTCGCCGACAAGCTGCTGGATTACGACATGGCCCAGAACGTGGGCAACTGGCAGTGGATGGCCGGCACGGGGGTGGTGGCCGCCCCCTGGTTCCGGGTGTACAGCCCCCAGAGCCAGCTCGACAGCTACGACGCCGACCGGGCCTACGTGAAACGCTGGCTGCCCGAGCTGGGCACCAGCGCCTATCCCCAGCCCATTGTGGACCACAAGTTTGCCCGGGAGCGGGCCATAGAAACGCTGCGCACCGCCTACCGGGCAGCGGGGCAATGAGCGACATTCCAGAAAAAACAGACCGTCATTCCGGGCCCCGCGAGGAATGACGGTCTTTCTTGCTACTCACCCAGCCTGTTCACACAGCCTAATCAGGCAGTCCCATTCGATTATGTTTACACTATAGTACCCCCTTTTCATTCCTGACTGCCCAGCAACTTCCTACCCCTTCAGTTGGTTATACAGGCATGGAAAAGGACCGCATCAAACAAGCCTACCTCGATTACGTGCTGCGCAAGGGCACGCCCCCGGCCTCCGTGTTCAAGCTAACCAAAAAGCTGGGCCTGCCGGAGCAGGAATTCTATCGCTACTACGCCAACTTCGACGTGCTCGATAGGGAGCTGTGGGCTGATTTCGGCCGCGAGGCTTATGATATTGCTTCCAAAGAACCCGTGTGGGCCGAGTACGGCGCCCGCGAGAAACTGCTGGGCTTCTACTATACCCTGCTGGAAGTGCTGAAGCGCAACCGCAGCTTCGCCCTGCAGGCCCTGCGCCGCTCCCTGCACCGCATGCCCGGCCTGACCCCACGCGTGCTCGATGGGCTGCGCCAGGAGTTTGAGGAGTTCGTGACAAACATCCTGCGGGAGGGTCGGCAGAGTGGAGAAATTGCTACCCGCCCACTTATCGAAAACACGTACCCCCGCTTCTTTTGGCAGCAACTGCTGTTCGTGCTGGGCTTTTTCGCCCGCGATGAGTCGGTGAACTTTGAGCGCACCGATGCCGCCATTGAGAAAGCCGTTACCCTGAGCTTCGATTTGGTCGGGCGCAATACCTTCGACTCGGCCACCGATTTTGTGCGCTTTCTGGTGCAGAATCGTCGCTAGTAGCTACGGCCTATAGCCCGTCATTCCGACGCGGCAGGAATCTGAGGTGGCCATTCGACGGTTAAATCCAGATTCCTCCTACGTCGGAATGACGGCTGGCTTTTCAACCTTCTTCCATGCCTGATTCCGCCGAGAATACCCCGCTCAACTCCCTGCCCACCACCAAAGTCGCCCGGGCGGCCCGCTTCGCCAAAACTGGCCTCAACGTGGGGGCCAACTACGTGAAGCACTACGCCAAACGGGCCGTAGGGGCCGACAGCTCCACCGCCGACCTGCACGAGGCCAACGCGGCCGAGCTGTACGGGGCCCTAAGCGAAATGAAGGGCTCGGTGCTGAAAGTGGCCCAGATGCTGGCCATGGAGAAAAACATTCTGCCCACGGCCTACGCCGAGCAGTTTGCCCAGGCCCAGTATCAGACGCCGCCCCTATCGGGGCCGCTGGTGGTGAAGGCCTTCCGGGATGCCTTCGGGAAGTCGCCGTTTGAGGTGTTTGACACCTTTGACCTGAACGCCCGGCAGGCCGCCAGCATCGGGCAGGTGCACCGGGCCGAAAAAGACGGCCGCACCCTGGCCGTAAAGGTGCAGTATCCCGGCGTGGCCGACAGCATCCGCTCCGATATCCGGCTGGTGAAGCCCATTGCCCTGCGCGTGCTGGGCCTCGATGAAGCCACCGTGCGCCCTTACCTGCAGGAAGTGGAAACCCGGCTGATCGAGGAAACCGACTATGCCCTGGAGCTGCGGCGCGGCCAGCAGATTGCCGCCGCCTGCGCCCACCTGGCCAACCTGCAGTTCCCCCGGTACTACCCCGCGCTGTCGGCCCCCCGCATCCTGACCATGGACTGGCTGCCCGGCCAGCACCTCAAGGAGTTTCTGGCTACCAACCCCAGCCAGGAGGTGCGCAACCAACTGGGCCAGGCCCTCTGGGACTTCTACATGTTTCAGCTGAACACCCTGCGCCAGGTGCATGCCGACCCCCACCCCGGTAACTTTCTGCTGCGGGCTGACAACGGCGGTACAGTAGGCGTGCTGGATTTTGGCTGCGTAAAGGAAATTCCGGCCGACGTGCACCAGCTCTTTACAGCCCTGCTCGCCCCCGAAACCCTGGCCAACGAAGCCCGCCTGACCGCTTTGCTGACCCAGGCGGGGGTAGTAAAACCCGAGGACCCGGAGGCGCAGCGCACGTTTTACGTGCGTACCATGCAGGCCTCCCTAGAACTGGTGGGCCGCCCGTTCCGCCAGCCCGCCTTCGACTTCGGCGACCCGGCGTATCTGCAGAGTCTCTACGCCCTCGGCGACGACCTCATGCAGCAGCCCGAGCTACGCCAGCAGCGCGAGCCCCGCGGCTCCGAGCACTTCATCTACCTCAACCGCACCTACGTGGGCCTGTATGCTTTGCTGACTGAGCTGCGGGCGTTTGTACGAACGGCTTAGGGCTTCCATAGACCTGAGCACTTTTCGTTGTCATTCCGAACAGAGCAAGGAATCGGGGTTAATCACCCAACCGCTTAACTCAGATTCCTTGCTCCGCTCGCACTTCACGCCCTCCCTCACGTACTCGTTCACCTATTCCACCAGCCGGGCCAGGAGCTGCTCCAGGGCCTGGGGTAGCTGCGGCAGGTTGCTTAGCACGAAGTACAACTCCTGAAACTTGTCTTTCTCGAAGGCCGTGTTGAGTACCCCATCCAGCGTGAACGGCAGGCGGGTGGGCTGCTCGCCCAGGCTGAATTTCACCTCCCCGTGCGAGGACAGCAGGCCGGCTCCGTAGATGCGCAGGCCATCGGGCTGCTGCACTAGGCCAAACTCGGCCGTGAACCAGTACAGGCGCGTGAACAGCTCCAGGGTGCCGGGCCAGCGGTGGGCGTGGTGCTGGGCCGCCTCGCCCAACTGCTGGAGGAACTGCGCAAACCTCGGGTTGGTCAGCAAGGGCACATGCCCGAATACGTCGTGGAACATGTCGGGCTCCTCCAGGTAATCGAGCTGCTCCAGCTTGCGCAACCAGGTAGTAGCCGGAAACTTGCGCTCGGCCAGCAGCCCGAAAAACTCCGCATCGTCCACCAGGCCGGGCACTACTACCAGCTCCCAGCCCGTCAGCTCCCGCAGGCGCGGGTTCACTTCCCGAAAATCCGGTATAGTTTCGCGGGTAAAGCCAATTTGCTTTACCCCTTCCAGAAAGGCATCGGCGGCCCGGCCGGGAAGCAAGGCCATCTGCCGGTCGAAGAGCAGCTGCCACACGTGCTGGTCGGCAGCGGTGTAGCGGCTATAATCCTGGGTCAGGAGGGGCAGGGCGGCAGATGCGGCGGGGGCGGTCAGAGAAGTCATCATCTGAGAAGAAGAAATAGAGTGAAAAAGAAAAAGCCTGCCTCCGCACGAAGCGGAAGCAGGCTTTTGAAAAGTGTCGGTAGAGAAAGTTGCTATCCTCGCTGACACGCCGTGGCCGCTCCGCTCCGGTGGGGAGCGTAATAAGCGTAGGCGTAATAGCGGGAAGTCAATAGCATCGGGGGCAAATGTACTACAGGAAACGAAATCAGCAAGTCAAAGGAAACTTTCAGCGTGGCCGTTATAACGGCAAGCGACTTGCTTCGGTTTTACAGGGTAGAACAAGCGTTTTTCATGATGCAGAAAACGCGCTGTGTAGAGGCGCAGCCGAGCCGAAGGTCGCCGTAGGCAAACATCTGGCGTGCTGACGTTGCAAAGGTATTCACTCCCCTCTCCCCCTGGAGAGGGGGCCGGGGGGTGAGGCGCCCACGTCCGCAACATCAGCACGCGAGATGTTTCGCCCTGCATGACGATAGTTCAACTCTGCCGTATCATATCCTCCTAAGCCCTACCCCATCAATTTCCCCAAACCTACTCCACGGGCTGCAACTGCCAGCCGGAGGAGAACAGAGCCGCCAGATCGGCCACGCTTTCCGAGAGCTGATCCCAGCTAGTGAGCACGAAGTATTGGTCCTGCAGGTGCGCTTCGCTGTACGGCGTGTGCAGCACCGTAGCCAAATCGAAGGGCTGGCGGCGGGTAACGTCGCCGATGCAATGGTGAATTTCGCCCGAGGAAGAAAGCAAACCGGCCCCGTACATGCGAGTTGCGCCGCCCTCCTCTACCAGTCCGAACTGCACCGTGAAGCCATACAGCCGTTCCAGCCGCTGCAGCGCCACGGCATCGTGGAGGTGACGGGCGGCTACCTGCCCCAGGAAGTGCAGGAAATCGGCAAAGGCCTGGTCCATCAGCAGCGGTACGTGCCCGAAAACGCCGTGGAATAAGTCGGGCTCCTCGATGAAGTCGAACTGCTCCATGGACCGGATCCAGACGGTAGCCGGAAACTTGCGCTGGGCCAGCAGCCCAAAGAACTCCGCATCATTCAGCATGCCCTGCACTGGCTCCAGCTGCCAGCCGGTGGCTTTCTGCAGGCGCTGGTTTACTTCCTCGAAGTTGGGAATAGCGTTGCGGTGAAAGCCTACCGCTGCCAGCCCCTGCCCGAAGGCCGAGCAGGCGCGCTTATGCAGCAGGGCCGTTTGCCGGTCGAACAATACCTTCCAAACCAACTGGTCCTGGGCGGTGTACTGGTCGTAGTGTTGCTGTACCATGAGAATGTGCCGGTTATAGGGCAGAAAAAAAGCCCGGCTCCTGTTTCGGAGTCGGGCTTTTGCTTGATTTTCAGAGAAGTGTCATGCTGTGCTGCTACCTTCTACGTCCGCAAAGTGGCCCGACCTCGCCCTGCACGGGGCGAATATTCATCAGGTTAAAGCACTTCGCGGTTAGGTTCAGCATGATGCTGCAAATATATAGTATTTCAGAAATAACTCGCACAGCCTGAGCCTGGTTTTTCTCAGATGGCCAATATCCAGTCGAGCAGCAGCACCCCCGCCAGCCCCGCCACCGACACGATGGTTTCCATCATGGTCCAGGAGCGAAACGTGTCGCGGGCGCTCAGGTTGAAGTACTCTTTGAACAGCCAGAAGCCCGCGTCGTTGACGTGAGACAGCACTAAACTGCCCGCCCCGATGGACAGCACCATCAGGTTCGGGTTGACGTGGGCCTGCGCTACGGTGGGTAGCATAACTCCGGCCGCCGTGAGGCCGGCAATGGTAGCCGAGCCCAAACACACCCGGATGACGGCCGCAATCAGCCAGCCCAGCAGCAGGGGCGGCAACCCGGTGCCCTGCAGCCCGGCCGCCAAATCGGCACTGACCCCGCTGGCCACCAGCACCTGCTTCAGAGCACCCGCACCGGCAATAATGAGCAGAATCAGGGCCACGTCTTTTATAGATGCCGAGTAGGCCTCCATCACGGCCGGCAGCGGTTTGCCCAGGGCCGTGCCTAAACTGAAGGTTGCTACCCCCACCGATACCAGCATAGCCACCGCCGGCTCGGCCAGGAACGCCAGGGCGGGGGTTGGGGCATTGTTGAGGGGTAGCGCGGCCTGCAAGCCCAGCACGCCCACCAGCAACAGCACCGGCAGCAACGAGGACAGAAAGCTGTTCAGCTTACCGGGCAGGGCGCTTTCCGGCAGGGCTTCTACCTGAAAGCTGGCCAGGGGCACCGACACGATACCGCGCAGGGTACGGCCGTACACCGGCCCGGCCAGAATAATGGCCGGAATGGCAATGAGTAGTCCGTAGAGAAACGTAAGGCCCAGGTTGGCGTGAAACTGCGCCACCAGGGCGGTTGGCGACGGGTGCGGGGGTAGGAAGCCGTGCATCACCGACAACGACGCCAGCATGGGCAGGCCCACGTACACGGCCGGCAGCCGGTACTTGTACACCACCGAGAAGATAAGCGGAATCATGAGCACGAAGCCCACATTGTAGAACAGCGGAATGCCGATAATAAAACCCGCTACCATCATCGTCCATTGAATGTGGCGCGTACCGAAGGCGGAAATCAGGACGGCGGCAATTTGCTGAGCGGCGCCGCTTTCGGCCACCAGCTTGCCCAGCATGGCCCCCAGCACAATCACCAGCAGCACCGAGCCCAGCGTATCGCCCAGGCCCTGGTAGATGGCCGCCATCAGGGGGCCGGGCGCCAACCCGAAAGCCAGCCCTACCCCTATCGTGACCAGCAAAAAGGCCAGAAAGGCGTGCACCTTAGCCCAGCTAATGAGCCCAATCAGCACCAGAATGGCTACCAGCAGAATCAGGAACGTCATGTGGCGAGCGGCTTCCGGTTAGCGGGCACTGCCTTTTTCCTGCTCCAGGTAGGCTACTATCCGGCCGACCAGATCCGGGGGCGTGTTGTCGATGGGCAGGCGCAGGCCGTAAGCGGGTCGCTCCAGGGCTTCAAACTGGGAGGACAGCAGCGCCGAGCCCATATAATGGCCTTCCCGGTTGGTGAGCCGCTGCCGCACCAGCTCTTCAGTCCCATCCAGAAAAACCCACGTTACGGGCCCGCTGGCCATCAGTTGCTGTCGGTAGCTTTCTTTCAGGGCCGAGCAGGCCAGCACCGCCCCGCCGTTCTGGCTCCACTCCCGGATGCCGGCCGCCAAAGCCTCCAGCCACCCCTGGCGGTCTTCATCAGTCAGCGGGGTGCCGCCGGCCATCTTGGCGATGTTGGCGGGCGAGTGGAAATCATCGGCATCGTGAAAAGGCACCTGCAGCTGCTGGGCCAGCAAGGAACCCACCGTGGATTTGCCCGAGCCGGACACGCCCATTACAATAATTACCGGAGCTATAGCCATAGAAGAGCTGGAAGGATTGAGGCGAAAAGCATTGCCAAGAGGCGCTTATGCGCTTACGGCGTCTCAACGGTAACAGCCGGAGCGAATGGCCCGCCCCAGAGGATTATTGGCTCAAGATAGGTTCAACTTTGGGAAAGGGGTAGGCGCAGGCAGGGCAGAAATGCATCTACTTGTAGTCTCCCGCATCAGGCCAGGAGAACAAGCCAGCCATAACCTTCTGCCTCCAGTTTAAGTTGAGCTAGATGAATCATGAACAGGTAGCCGGTGGGCTGCCGGGCTTTTCCTGCCCTTCTTCGCTACGTCTTCACCCTGAAACTACCCGCACGATGAGCGCAACGCCAACTACGTATTCGTTTGGCATGATTGGCCTGGGCACCATGGGCCGCAACCTGCTGCTGAACCTGGCCGACCACGATTTTGCCGTGGCCGGCTACGACAAAGATGCCAGCAAACTCACTCTGCTCGCGGAGGAGGGTGCGGGCCTGCCGGTGCGCGGCTTCGCGGAGCTGACGGATTTTGTGCAGAGCCTGCAGACGCCCCGCTCCATTATGCTGCTGGTACCAGCCGGTAAAATCGTGGACAGCGTAATTGAGGAGTTGCGGCCCCTGCTCGCGCCCGGCGACATTATCATCGACGGGGGCAACTCCCACTTCACCGACACCGACCGCCGCGCGGCCGCCCTGGAAGCGGCGGGGCTGCACTTTTTCGGCATGGGTATTTCCGGCGGCGAAGAAGGCGCCCGCTTCGGCCCCAGCATGATGCCCGGCGGCGACCAGCAGGCCTACGAGGTGATGAAGCCCATGTTCGAGGCCATTGCCGCCCAGGTCGGCGGGGAGCCCTGCGTGACCTACATCGGACCGGGCGCGGCAGGTCACTTCGTAAAAATGGTACACAACGGCATCGAGTACGGCCTGATGCAGCTCATTGCCGAAACCTACGGGGTGCTCAAGCAAGGCCTGGGGCTCGATAATGACGCCATCGGGCGGGTATTTACCCAGTGGAATGCCGGCCGCCTGCAGTCCTTCCTGCTCGATATTACCAAGGACATCTTCGCCTTCCGGGCGCCCGACACCGACCACCTTCTGCTCGACGACATTCGGGACGAGGCCCGCTCCAAGGGCACCGGCAAGTGGACCTCGCAGGTAGCCATGGACCTGGAAGTGCCGCTTTCCACCATCGACACGGCCGTGGCCCTGCGCAACCTCTCCAAGTACAAAGCCCTGCGCGAGAAGCTGGCGACGCAGTACGGTCCCGAAGCCCAGGCCCTGGCCGCCGATAAAGAAGACTTTCTAACCCAGCTGGAAGAAGCTTTCTACTTCAGCATGGTAATTACCTACGCCCAGGGCATGCACCTGCTCTCAAAGGCCTCGGCAGAGTATGGCTACAAGCTGCAGCTGGCCGGCATTGCCCGCATCTGGCGGGGGGGCTGCATCATCCGCTCCGGCTTCCTCAGCGACATCTACAACGCCTACCAGCAGGCGCCCGAGCTGGAGCACTTGCTGCTCGATGAGGGGGTAGCAAAACTGGTGCAGCAGGCCGTGCCCGGCGCGCGCACGGTGGTAGCCGGGGCCATAACGGCGGGCTTGGCCGTGCCCGCCTACGCCGCCAGCCTCAGCTACTTCGACTCGTTCCGCACCGCCCGCCTACCCTCCAACCTCATCCAGGCCCAGCGCGACTATTTCGGGGCGCACACCTACGAGCTAATTGGTAAAGAAGGTCTGTTTCATACCCAATGGACGCCCGAGCACGAGGACGCTGCCAACAAGCAGGATACCCACGTAGGCGAAGAAAACAAGCAGGAGCGGCCCGTGCAGCCCAATCAATAGAGCCTGCGCTTTCTGGTTTTTTTACTTCCGGAGCCCGCTCCCCATAGGCTCCCGACAACCTTTCCCTACCCCCTCCAATTGTGAAAACCCTCCTTATTTGCCTGCTGAGCCTGTTGCCTTTGCTCGGGTTTGCTCAGGCCCCCGCCTACCAGCTCAGCACCCACATTCTCGATATCAGCGCGGGCTCGCCGGCCGCCGGCGTAACGGTGCGCCTGGAAAAGTACGACGACGCTAAGAAGACGTGGACGGCGGTGGCCGAGAAGAAAACCGACGACGCGGGTCGTATCGGCGACTTCCTACCCACGGGCAGCGCCAAAACTGCGCACACCGGCATCTACAAGCTCACCTTCCTAACCCAGCCTTACTTCGCGGCTCGTCAGCTCAAGTCGTTCTACCCCTACATCGATGTGGTGTTTGAGCTGAAGGACGGGGCGCATTACCACGTGCCCATTACCCTGTCGGCTTTCGGCTACTCTACCTACCGCGGCAGCTGAGCTAGCGGCACTACTGTGTTCCTGAAACCGGACCTGCACTATCATCTGAAAAGCCGGTTTTCAGGAATTGAAAACAAGCCAAATGGGCAGATACCGCCAACCTCACAAGGCTCTGTTTTCTGATTTATTCACTTCCGTGACCTTCTTCGCATGAGCGCCAAACCGCAGCTTCCTCCTACCATTTTCGTCATTTTTGGCGGCACCGGCGACCTGAACGCCCGCAAGCTGGCCCCGGCCCTCTACCATTTGTTCCTGGAAGGCTGGCTGCCCGGGCAGTTTGCCATCATCGGGACGGGGCGCACGGCACTTTCCGACGAGCAGTTCCGTGCCCGGCTGCTGGAGGGCATCAACCAGTTCTCGCGCACCGGCAAGGCCGATAAAAAGACCTGGGCCGCGTTTGCCGAGCATGTAGTGTACCAGGCCGCCGACGTAAAGGACGCCGCTACCTACCAGCAGTTCGATAAGCGCATCGGGGCCTACCAGAAGGAATGGGGGGCGCCGGCCAACATCATTTACTACCTGGCGGTGGCGCCGGAGTTCTTCCCCATCATTGCCGAAAACATTGCCCAGAGCAAGCTGGCCACCGATGCCGACCGCACGCGCATCGTCATTGAGAAGCCGTTCGGGCACGATCTGGAATCGTCGCGGGAGCTGAACCAGCTGCTGGGCCGCCATTTTACCGAGCGCCAGATTTACCGCATCGACCATTATCTGGGCAAGGAAACCGTGCAGAACATCATGGCCTTCCGGTTTGCTAATGCCCTGCTGGAGCCTCTCTGGAACCGCAACTATATCGAGCATGTGCAGATATCGGTGACGGAGCAGCTGGGGGTAGGCGAGCGGAGCGGCTACTACGACGGGGCCGGGGCCCTGCGCGACATGATTCAGAACCACCTGCTGCAGCTGCTGTGCCTGGTGGCCATGGAGCCGCCTGTCGATTTCACCGCCGATGAGGTGCGCAACCGCAAGGTGGATGTGCTGCGGGCCATGCGCCGCTTCGCCCCCGAGGATGTGCGCGAATCGGCGGTGCGGGGGCAATACGGGGCCGGCTGGATGGAAGGCGAGCAGGTGCCCGGTTACCGCGAGGAGCCCGGCGCCAACCCCACCTCCAACGCCGAAACCTTCGCGGCCGTGAAGTTTTTCGTGGATAACTGGCGCTGGCAGGGCGTGCCCTTTTACGTGCGCACAGGCAAGCGCCTGCACCGCTCGGCCTCCGTCATTACCATTCAGTTCCGCGACGTGCCCCACCGCATCTTCCCGGCGGAAACGGCGGAAAGCTGGCAGCAAAACCGACTCATCATCAGCATTCAGCCCGAAATGAGCATCCGGCTGCAGGTGCAGGCCAAGCGCCCCGGCCTCGACATGATGCTTAACACCGTGGACATGGTGTTCGACTACCAAGGCACCTACACCAACCAGGCGCCCGAAGCCTACGAAACCCTGTTGCTCGATACCATGCTCGGCGACCAGACCTTGTTCATGCGCGGCGACCAGGTAGAAGCTGCCTGGGACCTGATCATGCCCATTCTGAACTCCTGGCAGCACCGCACCAGCCAGAACTTTCCCAACTATTCCGCCGATTCCTGGGGCCCGGAGGTGGCCGAGGCCCTCATTGCCCGCGACGGATTTCACTGGTTTACGCTCCCGCTCCATGGCAAGAAATAGCAGCCTCCACATTTTCCCTACCCCCGCGGAAAGCCTGAACCGCTTAGCCGATTTCTTTGTGGAGCTGTCCGCGCGGGCTACGCAGGCTAGGGGCCGCTTTTCCGTGGCGTTGTCGGGTGGCAGCTCGCCCAAGAAACTGTATGAACTGCTGGCTTCGGAGGAATACCGCACTCGGGTAGCCTGGGAGAAGGTGTTCTTTTTCTTCGGGGATGAGCGCTACGTGCCGCCCACGGATGCCGAGAGCAACTACCGCATGGCCCGCGAGGCCATGCTGGAGCCGCTGGGCATTGCCCCGGCCCAGGTGTTTGCCGTGGACACGGCCCTCCCCCCGGCCGAAGCCGCCCGGCAGTACACTCAAGCCATTGAGCAGTTCTTTGGTCAGGAGGAGACCCGCTTCGATCTGATGCTGCTGGGGCTGGGCGATAATTCCCACACGGCCTCTCTGTTCCCGCACACGCCCGTGCTGCACGATGCCACCGTAGGCGCCCGGGAGGTGTTTGTGGAAGAAAAGCAGGCCTACCGCATCACCCTCACTGCCCCGCTGCTAAACCTGGCCCGCACGACCGTGTTCCTGGTGTACGGCCCCGATAAGGCCGCCGCCGTGCAGCACGTTTTGGCCGGCGAACGGAATATTGAGGAGTACCCCGCCCAGCTCATTGCGCCCATTTCCGGCGAGCTGCACTGGTTTCTGGACGAAGCCGCCGCTTCCCGCCTACCCCCCGGCCGCTGATGGATCTGGTGTTGAGATGGTTAAGCATAACGGCAACCAGCTCACCCACACCTGAGGTCCGGCGGGTTGGCCTGAGCGGTGCCAGGCAGAGTCTGTGCCCGGTGCCCAGCCACGTGAGCACCGGGCCGACATGTAAAAGGCCTTCTTACCCGGCTACAGGTATGGCCGGCAGCGTTGCAGCTCGGGCGGCAGGTGGATTCAGCCGGGCTGTGGCCCGCTTCCAAATCCAGTAGTCAGCCGAGTAGCGCCCGCCCCCTACCCCGGTTACCAGCACAAACGCCCAGAACAGCAGCTGCTGGTAATACATTCCTAGTAAAGGCTCGGGCTTGTCGTACCAAAAAAACGCAATAACCAGAAACTGCACCGCCAGCTGAAAGGCCGCCAGGCGGGTACCAAGTCCCAGCGCAACCAATAAGCCGCCCGCAAACTCGCCCCAGACCGCCAGCACCGCCCAGAAATAGGCCGAAGGCAGGGTAAAGCCCAGGTCGGCCACCTGCTGCACAAACCAGTCGGGCGGGCTGCCGGCACCGCCAACCATCTTTTCCGCCTCGGTAGCGGTAGTCAGGTTTACCAGCTTAGACCAGCCGGCCCCAATGGCAATGGACAGCCCCAGGTGCAGCCGGAACAACAACCAGGTTACATCGGCGGCGCGGGAAGAAAGCGGGGCAGCCCCGAATAGTAGCTTTTTCATGGCTTGCGGACTGCTTCGAGGGTACCATTGGGCTCGTAGCCCATACTCAGGCGGGTGTCGCCGGTTACGTGCAGGTTCAGGTTGGCAGTTTGGGCCGAAGGGTTGAGCAGCAAAGCCGAGGAGCCGGCTAGGAACCGCAGCGTAGCGCGCTGGCCGGGCGCCAACGTAGCCCGACCGAAGATGCCGCCGCCGCGGGGCCGCTCCTTAAACTCGACAGGTACTTTGCCCACGTTGCGGGCTTCGACCTTGAAGGCCCCGGGCTGCCCGCCTCCCAGCACGAACTGTTTGCCAGGCTCAATAAGTAAATCGGAGTGAAGACCCGGCTGCCGGGCGGCAAGCAAGCCGGTTACAAACAGCAGGCCGGTCAGCAGCAAAAGCCACGTTCCCGGGTGTTTTGGGGTGCGCATAGCGGTAAGGAGTTAGGTGAAACAATGGGCCAAAGAAACCCACCTGCTACCCCTAAAGCGCCTCATTTTGCCGTTTGGCACGTCCCAACTTATGGTTTGGCACCTCCCAATTCGGGGGCCATTTAGGGCTGCCGCGCCACTTCGCTGGGGGTAGCGCCGCGCAGCTTCCGGAACACCCGGTTAAAGGTAGATTTTGAGTTGAAGCCCGACTCCAGCGCTATTGCCAACAGCGTATAGTGCCGGAACTGCGGGTCGCGCAGGCGGCGCTCGGCTTCCCGCACCCGGTACTCGTTGATGTAATCATTAAAGTTCTGCCCGCAGCCCGAGTTGATGACCCTGGACAGCCACGAGGTGTTGGTCTGCAGCTGGGCCGCCAGCTCGCCCAGCGTCAGCTCCGGAGCAAGGTAGGGCCGGTGGGTAGCCATGTGCTGGTTCAGGCGCTCGGTCCAACGCAGCAGCTCCGGTTCCGGCTCAGACACGTGGGTAGGCGGGTTTGCTTCGGCGGGCACAGCGGCAATGGCAGCGGCGGCGGGGGTAGGCGCAGCTAGTGCCTCCGCCGCAACGGGAAAGACAACCGGTGGCGCGGGCTGAAACTGCAGGGCCCGGAGCCGGCGGTTGGTGAGCAGGCCCGCAATGCTGAGGTAGTAAATCAGCAGCCCGGTAAACAGGTAGTCGTACCAGGCCTGGTAGTAGCTGAGCGGCGTTACTACCGCGTCCACGAGCTGAAACCCCAGGGCCACGGCCGCACCAATAAGCACGGCCACCAGCACGTTGCGCAGCCACCGAAACCGAATTTGCTCGGTATCCGAGAAGTTGTTGTTGAGGTAGAGTGAATACGCGCGGTACTCCCGCAGAGTCAGCCAGGCGTAGGCCGCCACCGAGAGGTACCCCAGCAAGGCCACCCAATCATCAACGGCGTCGGCCCGGCAGGCCAGCGCCCCTTTCGTGTTGAAATGGCACGGCAACGGCTGGCCGCGTACGCCGTGCAGCCACCCTACGTCCACGCCGAACACGAACAGCTTCCACCCCAGATACGCCAAGGCCGGTACGAAATGCCGGGCGGCCTGGCGGCTAAACCGAAACTCTTGGTTGGTGAGGCTCCGAAAGTAAAAATAGAACGCGGGCCCTACCGCCAGCCAGTTGCTGAAGGGGAAGTAAAACATGAAGGTGGTGGTGGCATCGTGAGCATCATACCAGCCCGCGAAGCCCAGCATCCACTGCGCCAGGCGCACCGCCTGCAGAAGCAGCAACAAGGCCAGCCACCCATCAGCCGCCGCTTCTTCCCGGTGCCGGCGCACCAGCATTACCACGCCCACTACCATTCCCTGCAAAAAGAACGGCAGCAGCAAACTGCTATACAGGTTGAATGTAAAGGCCATGTCCTAAAGCTACCGGAAGAACGCGAACCGCCCCGCACTCCCCCTTCCGAAAGGGCAGTGCGGGGCGGTTCGGAACAGAAACCCGGAATCTACTCCAGCTCCTGGCGCAGTTGGTACACCTTGCGCAGATTGCGGATCAGGCGCTCCGATTCCTGGAAGTTCAGGGTTTGGGCACCGTCGGAGGCGGCTTCTTCGGGCTTCTCGTGGGCCTCGTAGATAATGCCGTCGGCGCCGGCCATTACAGCGGCCAGGGCCATGGAAGGCACGTAGTCCCGGATGCCGATGCCGTGGGATGGGTCCACGATGACGGGCAGGTGGGTTTTCTCCTTCAGAATAGGTACGGCGTTCAAATCCAGGGTATTGCGCGAGGCCGTTTCGAAGGTCCGGATGCCCCGCTCGCAGAGAATCAGCTTTTCATTGCCGCCCGAAAACACGTACTCCGCCGACGACAGCAGTTCCTCAATGGTGCCGGAGATGCCGCGCTTAATCAGCACCGGCTTATCAACCCCGCCCAGGGCGTCGAGCAGGTTGAAATTTTGGGTGTTGCGCGCCCCTACCTGGAACACATCCACGTAGTCGCGCATTTCTTCTACCTGCGAGACCTGCATGACTTCGGTCACGATTTTGATACCCCGTGCCCGCGCCATCTGGTGAAACAGCTTCAGCCCTTCCATGCCCAGCCCCCGGAACGAGTACGGCGAAGAGCGGGGCTTGAACACGCCCCCGCGCATGATGCGCACGTCGTTATCCACGAGGTGCTGCATAATCAGCTCCATCTGCTGCTCATTCTCGATACTACACGGGCCGGCGGCCAGCGTGAGGCTACCCTCTCCCACCCGCACCCCGTCGCCAAGGTCAAGCACGGTAGGGCGCACGCGCCATTTCCGGGACACCAGCTGGTAGTCGTCAGACACCTGATGAATGTCGAGAATGCCCGGCAACTGCCCAATGGTGCGCAGGTCTATATCGGCTTTGCCGATGGCCACGAGGTAGTGAGCCCGCTGGGTTTTAACGTCGGTGACTTTGTATTTGAGAGCCTTGATGTGGGCTTCAATAGTTGCCTGCGCGGCTTCGCTAATGCTAGGGTCAAGTTGGATGATCATGTTCTTTCGGAGGTTCCCGCAGAGGACGCAGAGGTTGCGCAGAGGGCGCAGAAGAACGACCTCCGCGTCCTCTGCGGAAACCTCTGCGCCCTCTGCGGGAAATCTTAGTTAAGTACTGACTGCACAAACCGAGCGGCGGCGGCCGGCGCATCATCAGTGCCTTCCAGGGCCCGAATCAGGGCCGAGCCGATGATGGCGCCCTCGGCGTACTCGCAGGCGCGCCGGAAAGAACCTTTGTCGCCGATGCCGAAGCCGATGAGGCGGGGGTTGCGCAGGTTCATGGCTCCAATGCGTTCAAAGTAGGCTTCCTGCACCCCTTCGGCCTGGGTGTTGGCGCCGCCCGTGGTTCCGGGCCCCGACACGAGGTAGAGAAAAGAATCCGTCAGCTCATCAATGCGGCGGATACGCTCCGGGGCGGTTTGGGGCGTGATGAGGAATACCGGCCGCAGGTTGTAGCGCCGGAACATTTCCTGGTACTCGGCCACGTAGTCGTCGAGGGGCAGGTCGGGCAGAATCACGCCATCTACGCCGGCTTCGGCAGCTTCGCGGCAGAAATTCTCCACCCCGAACTGCATCACCGGGTTGAGGTAGCCCATGAGCAGAATGGGCGTTTCGGGGACTTCCTGCCGGATGCCTTCCAGCTGCCGGAACAGCACGCGCATGTTCATGCCGTTCTGCAAGGCCGCCGTGCTGCTGGCCTGAATCACGGGACCATCGGCCAGCGGATCGGAAAATGGCATGCCGATTTCGATGAGGTCGGCCCCGGCCTGGGTCAGCGACTTAATGAGCGGCACCGTGTCGTGCAGGCTGGGGTAGCCGGCAGTGAAATACACATTGAGCAGGCCTTTCTGCTTTTTCTCGAAGGCGTTTTTGATTCGGTTCATATCATCAATTCTGTCATCCTGAGCGGGAGCGAAGGACCCTATCACGCCTGAACGAGTTGTCGGTAATAATTCAGATGTGATAAGGTCCTTCGCTTGGGCTCAGGATGACAGACGGTTTGCGCTTTACAGAATGGTATCGGCGTACTTAAGGTAAGTTTCCAGGTCTTTGTCGCCGCGGCCCGAGAGGTTTACCACCACTACGTCGTCGGGGCCGGCACCCAACTGGCCCAGGGCAGCCAGGGCGTGGGCGGTTTCCAGGGCCGGAATGATGCCTTCCAGACGGCTCAGTTCGGCCACGGCGCGCAGCGCGTCCTCGTCCTCAATGCTGATAAACCGGGCCCGACCGGAATCGGCCAGGAAGGCGTGCAAGGGCCCGATACCGGGGTAGTCGAGGCCGGCCGACAGGGAGTACGGTTCGGTAATCTGGCCGTCCTCGTCCTGCATGAGCAGGGTGCGCGAGCCGTGAATAATGCCCGGCTTGCCCAGCACCGAGGTAGCCGCCGAGTGCCCCGAGTTGACGCCGTGCCCGGCCGCTTCCACCGCCACCAGCTTCACCGACGGCTCTTCCAGGAAATGGTAGAACGCGCCGGCCGCATTGGAGCCGCCGCCCACGCATGCTACCACGTAGTCGGGCAGCTCGGAGCCGGTTTTTTCCAGCAGCTGCTTGCGCATCTCCTCACTGATAACCGCCTGCAGCCGCGCCACCAGATCGGGGTACGGGTGCGGGCCGACTACCGAGCCGATGATATAATGGGTATCGACGGGGTTGGAAATCCAGTCGCGGATGGCTTCGTTGGTGGCGTCTTTGAGGGTGCGGCTACCGCTCATAGCGGCCCGCACTTCGGCACCCAGCAAGCGCATGCGGTACACGTTGGGCTTCTGGCGCTCCATGTCGATTTCGCCCATGTACACAATGCACTGCATGCCCATGAGGGCGCACACCGTAGCCGTAGCCACGCCGTGCTGGCCCGCCCCGGTTTCGGCGATGATGCGGGTTTTGCCCAGGCGCTTGGCCAGCAAAATTTGCCCGACGGTGTTATTTACCTTGTGGGCCCCGGTGTGGCAAAGGTCCTCCCGCTTGAGGTACACGCGGGTGTTATACTTCTCCGACAGGCGCTTAGCCTCGAACAAAGGGGTAGGCCGGCCCACGTAGTCGCGGAGCAGCTGCTGGTACTCCTGCTGAAACGCGGGGTCAGCCAGAATATCGAGGTATTGTTGGCGCAGCTCTTCCACGTTGGGGTAGAGCATTTCCGGGATGAAGGCGCCGCCGAATTGGCCGTAGTAGCCGCGCTCCGTGGGTTGTTGATAGGTAGTAGGCATGAGGTTTCTCGCAAGTTTCGGGGTGGGTAGCGCAGGATTTCACACGGAAGGCCCACCGCGAAGCGCGGCGTTTTTTCCATTGCAAGGCTCTGCGCGAAATTTTATCAGGCTCGTAGCTGACTAAACATCTGATGCAGTAAATCGGCGTCTTTCAGGCCGGGCTCCGTTTCAAATTTGCTATTCAGGTCCAGGGCGAACAGGCCAGGGAGCTGCAGGTTGCGCAGTGTATCAGCGTGTTCCAGGGCCAGCCCGCCCGCCAGGAAATAAGGCACTGGCAAGGCGTAATTCTGCAGCAGCTGCCAATCGAAGGCGGTGCCGTTGCCGCCAGGCTGGGCACCAGCCGTGTCAAAGAGGAAGTAGTCAACTACCCCCACGTAAGGCCGCAACCGCTCGAAGTCGAATTGCTCCCTCACTGCAAAGGCCTTAATAACCGCTACCCCCGTAGCGCGCAGCAACCCGCAGGTTTCGGGGGTTTCCGAGCCGTGGAGCTGCACGGCCTGCAGGCCGTACTCGGTGATGCGCTGTTGAATAACGGCCATATCCTCATCCACAAACACACCCACTTTCTGGATACTGGCCGGCACCGCGGCGGCATCAGCGGGATTGAGCGTAGGAGCAGCGTAGCGCCGGGACTTGGGGTAGAAGATGAAGCCCAGAAAGTCGGGGCGCAGGGCGGCTACCGCCCGCAGGTTGTCGGGCCGGGCCATACCGCAGACTTTCAGGCGCACGCTCATTTTAGAGTAGGGTTACGGCTTCAGTGGCGCGGAGCTGCTGCACGAGGGCGGCACAGGCTTTTTCGGGGCGGGAGTGACGCATGAACGTCTCACCGATGAGGAAGCCACGGTAGCCTACCTGGCGCAGGGCCTCCATGTCGGCAGCCGAAGTGAGGCCGCTTTCCGTCACTTTCACAAACTCATCGGGGATGCGCTGGGCCAGCTCGCCCGACGTGTCGAGGCTCACGCTGAAGTCGTGGAGGTTACGGTTGTTCACGCCCACCAGGCTCACCGCGTCGGGGTGCAGGGTCTTATCCAACTCTTCGGCGTTATGGATTTCCAGTAGCACTTCTAAGCCCAGGCTTTTGGCCAGGCGGCCCAGGCGCAGCACTTCCTCACCCGACAACACGGCCGCAATCAGCAGCACGGCATCGGCCCCAATGCTTTTGGCTTCCAGAATCTGGTACTCGTCCACCACAAAATCCTTGCGCAGAATGGGGCAGAAATTGAAGCGACGAGCCGTAATCAGGTCCTCGTTCCTACCCCCGAAAAACTCCGTATCCGTCAGCACCGACAAGGCTGAGGCGCCGGCCTGCATATAGCCCAGCGTAGTGCGCTCTACCGGGGCATGAGGGTTAATGAAGCCCTTGCTCGGCGATTTGCGCTTGAACTCCGCGATAATGCCGCTCAGGTCTTCGCGCAGCAGGTAGCGGCGCAGGCTTAAGGGCTGGCTTTGCATGTACAGGCTTTTTTCCAGCAGCTTTACCGGCACCAGGCTTTGGCGGTCGGCTACTTCCTGGCGCTTGTGAGCAATGATTTGGTCGAGAATCGTAGGCATTGGCGGGCCGCCGATGGATTGCGGCGGGGTTTGAAGGTGAATTCCTACCTGGCGGCAAGGAATTGGGTGAACAGTATTCAGGAGAAAAGAGAGCCAGCTACCACGTATTTCCGTGGCTTAGCCGCTACCCTCCGCAGTGCTATAAGGTAGTTGCGTGGCTGTGCGTGACGGCCACCAGCTTGCGCAGGGCCTGCCGGGCCCGACCAGAATCCAAAGATTCCTGGGCGGCGGCCAGGGCCTCAGCAAAGCTGAACGTGGGCTCCAGGCAACCAATAGCCAGGGCCGCGTTGGCCGTTACTACGTCGCGCTGGGCGCGGGTGGCGCAGCCTTCCAGCACCTCCAGAAACAGCTTGGCCGACTCCTGCGGGGTGCGGCCGCCGGCCAGCTCTTCGGGGCGGGTAGCGGTCAGGCCCAGGTCGGTGGCCGAGAGGAGCTGCTCGCCGGCGGGCGTGGCCAGCTTGGCGGCCCCGGTTAGCGAGAGTTCATCGTAGCCATCGAGGGCGTGCACCACGGCGTAGCGGGTTTCGGTTTGCTGCAGCAGGTAGTGGTAGAGGCGCAGCAGCTCCAGGCTGAATGTGCCGGCCACCTGGTGTTTCGGGCGGGCCGGGTTAATCAGGGGGCCCAGGATATTAAAGAAGGTGCGCACCCCCAGCTCCCGCCGCACCGGGCCAGCGTAGCGCATGGCTGGGTGGAAGGAGGGCGCGTGCAGAAAGCAGACATTAGCCTGTTCCAACTGCTGCTTCAGCACGTCGTTCCCTACCCCAAAATCAACGCCCAACTGGGCCAGCACATCCGACGACCCGCACACCGACGATACCCCAATGTTGCCGTGCTTGGTTACTTTGTAGCCCGCGCCGGCCACCACAAAGCAGGCCAGCGTGCTGATGTTGAGCGTGTCTTTGCCGTCGCCGCCGGTGCCCACAATATCTACCGTGTCGTGGGTACCCAGCTCCGGGTCGCGGCTCAAACTCAGCAGAGCTTCACGGAAGCCGGCCAACTCCGGCACGGCAATGGGCCGCATGCGGTACACCGTCATGAAGGCCGCCATTTCCGAGGCGTTGGCCTCGCCCTGCCCGATGCGCAGCATGGCCTCGTGCGCCTCGGCGTGGGTGAGCTGCTGCTGGTCGAAGAGTTGATTCAGGATCTGTTTCACGTATGAGGGGTAGCTGGCGGCCGGGAGCGTTCAGCTGTTTGGGTGGGAATCGAAAGAAGAGCAGTGGTTGGGCAGGCAAGCGCCTACCCTCGTAGGTCAGGCCAACCAGTTGGCCAGCATCTGGTGGCCGTGCTCGGTCAGGATGGACTCGGGGTGGAACTGCACGCCGCGCACGTCGTACTCGCGGTGGCGGAAGGCCAGCACCTGGCCGTTGGCATCCACGGCCGTTACTTCCAGCGCCGCCGGCACCGACTCCGGCAGCACGCTCCAGGAGTGGTAGCGCCCTACCTTGAATTGCGGGGGCAAGCCGGCAAACAGGCGGTCCTCGGCCGTTACCTGGGCGTCGGTGGCCAAACCGTGGAGCACATCGGGCATATTGTATAGCTCGCCGCCGAAGCTTTCGGCCAGGCCCTGGTGGCCCAGGCACACACCCAACATGCGCTTGGTGGGGGCGTACTGGCGAATGATTTCCGGCATCAGCCCGGCATCAGCTGGTACACCCGGACCGGGGGACAGCAGCACGGCATCGTAGCCGGCCACGTCTTCCACCGCCAGCTTGTCGTTACGAATCACCGTGACGTTATCCGTATGACCCAGTTCTCGCAGCACCTGCACAAGATTGTAGGTGAAGGAGTCGTAGTTATCAATGACGAGGATTTTCATGCTTTTCGGCCAGTCGGCCCAATGGTCCCAGGGCTGAAGCCCTGGGCTAGTGAGGTACTTTTAATTAAATTTCTACAGCGCTACGTAGCCCAGGACTTCAGCCCTGGGACGGCTGCTTTACACCATCTCCGCTTCTTTCAGGGCTTTGCGCAGGGCGGCCAGCTTGTGATGCACTTCGTTGAGCTCGGAGTTGATGTCGGAGGCGGCTACTACCCCCGCTCCGGCCTGGAAGTAGAGCTGGCCGGCCGTGCTCAGGAAGGAGCGAATCATGATGGCGTGGTTGAAGTCGCCGTTGAAGCCGAGGTGGCCGATGGCCCCGCCGTAGTAGCCGCGGGCCGTGGGCTCCAGCGCGTCAATAATCTGCATGGCGCGGTGCTTGGGGGCGCCGGATAGGGTGCCGGCCGGGAAGGTGTCGGCCACTACCTGCAGGGGGCTGGCCTCTTGAGCCAGGCGGGCCGTCACCTCACTTACCAGGTGGATAACGTGGGAGTAGTACTGAATTTCGCGGAACACCTTCACTTTCACCTCGTCGCCGTGGCGGGCCAGGTCGTTGCGGGCCAGATCTACCAGCATCACGTGCTCAGCGTTTTCCTTGGGGTCGTCGGCGAGTTTCTGGGCCAGGGCGGCATCCTCGGCATCGTGGCCGGTGCGGCGGAAGGTACCGGCAATGGGGTACAGGCTGGCCTGGCGCCCTTTAATCAGCAGCTGGGTTTCGGGCGAGGAGCCGAAAATCTTGAACGAGCCGTAATCGAAGTAAAACAGGTAGGGCGAGGGGTTGATGGAGCGCAGCGCCCGGTACACGTTGAATTCGTCGCCGCTGAAACCCTGCTGAAACCGGCGCGACAGCACAATCTGGAACACATTGCCGCGGCGGCAGTGCTGCTGTCCTTCGGCCAGCACCCGCAAGAATTCCTCGTCGGTCTGGTTAGTCTGCTCCTCACCTACCGCCTTGAATTTGAAATCGGGTAAGGAGGGGTTGCGAATCAGGTTTACCAAACGGGTAAGGCCATCTTCGTCTACCGTTCGCCCCGCCAGTGTGTGTTCAAACACATACAGCTCGTTGCGGAAGTGGTTGACGGCAATAACGTAGCGGTAAGTACTGTAGAGGATATCCGGAATCTGGCCCGCAACGGGCTTTTCGGGGTTCAGCTCCAGGTCCTCAAAGTATTGCACGGCCTCGTAGCCCAGGTAGCCAAACAGCCCACCCGTAATGAAATCGTGGCCGGTTTCCTCGGTCTGGAAGCAGCCGGCAAATTCCTGCAGGCGAGCCAATGCTTGGCGGGGCTCGGTCAGCGTTTCGGTTTCCGAGGTATCGTCGGGGTAGGTCAGGGTCAGTTCTCGGCCGCTCAACTCGAAGCGGGCCAGCGGGTCGAAGGCGAGGTAGCTGAAGGCGTTTTGCTGGCCGTGGTAGTCGGAGCTTTCCAGCAGCAGGCAGTTGGCATACCGGTCGCGCAGCCGGAGGTAGAGGCCCACGGGGGTTACCGTATCGGCCAGAACGCGCAGGAAGCGGGTATGCAGTTGGAAGGTTTTCATTGGCTGGTTGTGGTGATTGGAGGGTGACCAGCGCCGGGAAATAAAAAAGCCCGGCGGGGCGGCCGGGCTTTTGAGCTGTTGCGAAGGTAGTGGTTCAGTTGACCTTAGCGCACGCACATGCTGTCCCGTCCGGAATTTCCGTAGGGCCACCACCATGCTTGCTGCGTCATTGAGAAGGTCATTGCCAAATAGGGTTGGGCGTTGAACGGGGCAAAGGTACACTGGGTTTGGATTGGCGCAACAGCCGGCCCGAATTTTTTATCTGAACCACAGGCAGCTTCCGGCAGCGGGCTTCCTCTTCCCTACCAAACCGGTTATCCTTACTCCTTGACGATTTTAACTTCCTCCGCGTTATGCCGGCCGGCCCGCACACGCAGGATGTACACGCCCTTGTCTAGCCGGCTGACGTTCAGCGAGTCGGTGGAACGTACTTTTTGCTCCAGAACAAGCCGGCCATTCAAGTCGCGCATCTCCACTTTTACTAGTCCAACCCCAGGCAAAATACTTAGGCGGAGCCGGTCCTTTACAGGATTGGGATAAGCTCCCAGCAGAATCTTCTGGTACTGACGTCCGTTGGGAGACAGCACCACGGCCGGCTGCAGCAGCCACTGGTAGGCCGCCGCAAACTCCCGCTTCCAGAACCATTCGGCGTGCTGGCCATCTGGGTGGGCAGTTAAGCTCATGTTAGCCGCTGGTACTCCACCGCGGGCCAGGGAGTCGCGCATGGCCTGCATCAGGGGCACCATCGTCTGGCTTTCCTGCGTCCCGCTCACGAAATAAAACCGCGTGGCCGGGTTGGCCGGATGCTGACGCAGGTACTGAAACAAGGGCTTATCCGCAAACCAGAAGGCCGGCGAAAACACGCCTACCTTGCTGTACACCTGCGGGTACTTCAGGGCCGCGTAGGTCGAAATCAGGCCACCCATGCTGCTGCCCGCAATGCCGGTAAACTCCCGGCCCGATAGGGTGCGGTAGTGCTGGTCGATGTAGGGCTTCAGGGTTTGCACCAGGAAATCAACGTACTGGTCGCCCTGCCCACCGCCGTACTCGGGGTTTTTCCAGGGCGAGAGTTCATTGAGCCGCTCGGAGCCGCCGTGGTCCACGGCCACCACAAGGCAGCCGGCCGCGTCGAGGCCCTGCTGCTGCAGCCGGCTCAGGGTTTCATCTACGCCCCACTCTCCTGAGAAGCTGGTGCAGGCATCAAATACATTCTGGCCGTCGTGCAGGTACAGCACAGGGTAGCGTTTGGCCGGGGCCGTGGGGTAGTCGTTGGGCAGATAAATCCACACGCGGCGGGTGCGACCCAGCTGGGGCATCTGAAACTCGGCGCTAATAACCTGCACGTTGGGCTGCCGGGCCGTGCTCTGGCAGGCAGGGGTGACGGGCGCTGCCGATGGGTTTTTCCAGCCTAGCACCGCAAGCGCTACGGTGCCTACCCCCTGGCCGGCCGTAAACTCCCGGTTCGGTATATCGTGGCCGGCGGCATCGGTTTCCACGGTTTCCCAGGTACCGCGGGTTATCTTGCAGGAGAGGCTTCCTGTTATGGAGGCAGGTAGGGTCAGCTGGTAAGTGCCATCGTTGGGGTTGCGGCTGAAGGCGTAGGTAGGGCTACCCGGCTGCCAATTGTTAAACGAGCCCGCCAAGTACAGCGTGGCACCAGCAGGAGTAGTGGAGGGCACCTGGGTTAATCGGACGATGGTTTGCGCGGCACTTCCCCCGGCAAGTAAAAGACCTGTGACTAACAGAACGAGAAGCTTCATAAAAAGACCAGCTAAGAGCCAGGCAAGCTACTACTATTTCTCAGCTGAAGGGCCGGGTGGGCCCAGCTATTGTGTTACTTCTGCTTTCCAAACAAGCAAGCCCGTATAGTGGATAAACCCAACCTGTATTTTTCCTAGAATCTTGTTTAGCCTGTCCGTTTCTTTCCACCTAAGCCAGTAAGTAAGCCCTCACCTAAACAGGCCGGACCTTGTAGGCCGCAAGTGTAAAAGTTCCGCGTGAAGCAGGAAAATTGGGTGTGCGGAACGCCCTAGAATTTATGCAAAAAAATGTCATTACACCTCCGATTTTAGCTACGTGACACTAAGCCTGCATTGACAAACACCTTCCTCCCCGTTCTATACCCTTGCGTTATAATATTGAGTGCTTTTTTGACATTTTTTGGCAATTAAAAACCACTAGTGGTCAATAATTCTGCATTTTTTGCATAAAATACCCCACAAGAACACCACCTATGCTAACCAAAGCAAAGAATGCTTAACCCTATCCTTTTGACGAGCCCCCGTATCCACGGGCAATTCAGAATCATGTTTTGTTAATACAGCATAGGTCTTAGCCCCAGCAACACGCCCCCCTCTCTCCTTCTTCGCAGGCATCCATATCTTGTCTGCTATAGCATTACGCCCCTATTCCGAAGCCGCTGTAACGGCATCTGTACGGCCTGCCAGGCCTTCGCAACTGAAGCATATCCCACCGTCACGCACAAAGTCCAATTATCACTATACCGGCTTACCTCTCCTACCCCATTGTTTTTGTTGTGACCACCACAGTAACTTGCGGTGTTTCTTAACAATTTGGTGATGTTGAACCCAGGCAAATGTGGCGCTAAAACGGGCATCAGCCAGTGCAGTTACCCGGGCCCGTTTGCTTGTATGGACCACTAAATTCCCACTCCGGTTTGTCCGGAAAAATCCATTTCAACCCCTAACATTTTTTCAATGAAACACCCCTATCTAGCGAAACTGGCGCTGCCTCTTCTGTGCGCAAGTGCAGGCGTTAGCAACGCATACGCGCAGGGAATCGGGACGGTGAGCGGCCGCGTACTCGACGAGAAAGGTGAAGGCATGCCCGGCGTAACGGTCCTGATTGAGGGAACGACCGTAGGCGGCTCTACCAACTCCGACGGCACGTTCTCCATCCAGAACGTTCCGTCCGGCCCCCACACCCTGGTGCTGTCGTTCGTGGGTTACACCACCCAGCGGCAGTCGATTAACGTAACCGCCGGCCAGAACACGGCCGTAACCACGCTGACTCTCTCCGAGAACACCACCCTGCTCAACGAGGCGGTGGTAGTGGGCTACGGCGTACAGCGCCGCCAGGACGTAACGGGCGCCGTGGCTTCGGTGCAGGCCAAGGACTTCGTGCAGGGCCAGGTAACCAACCCCGAGCAGCTGGTGCAGGGCAAGATTGCGGGTGTTAGCATTACTACCGGCGGTGGTGCCCCGGGCGCGCCGGCCAGCGTGCGTATCCGCGGTAACTCCTCGCTGAACGCCAACAACGACCCGTTGTATGTAATTGATGGGGTGCCAGTTGACAAAGACGGGATTTCGGGCGCTTCGAACCCGCTGACGCTGATTAACCCCAACGATATTGAGAGCGTGACCGTGCTGAAAGATGCCTCGGCCACGGCCATCTACGGTAACCGCGCCGCCAACGGCGTTATTCTGGTTACTACCAAGAAAGGCTTGCAGGGCGAAAAGCTGACGGTTAACCTGTCGTCGCAAACCTCGGTATCGCGCCGCACGAAAACCTACGACGTACTTAACGCTCAGGAATTCGCCGACATTATTCGCGCCAACGGCTCGACCTCGCAGATTGCAACCCTCGGCACGGCCAACACCGACTGGCAGGACGAGATTTTCCGCACCGCCGCTACCTACGATAACAACGTGAGCCTGACCGGCAGCGCCGGCAAGGTGCCCTTCCGGGTGTCGTACGGTAACCTCCAGCAGGAGGGTATCGTCATCACCAACAAGCTGAAGCGGAATACGGGAGCCATTAGCCTCTCGCCCATGCTGTTTGATGACCACCTGCGCATCGACATCAACGCCAAAGGCACTCAGGTAAACAACCGCTTCATCGACGGCGCCCAGATTGGCAACGCTGTGCTATTCGACCCCACCCAGCCGGTACGCAGCAGCGAGGCTCCCTTCGCTCCCTACGGCGGCTACTTCCAGTTCCTGCAGGCCAACGGCAACCCGCTGGGCCAGGCCATTGGTAACCCGGTAGCGGCTCTTAACAACCGCGAGGACGTCAGCGAGGTGAAACGCCTGATCGGTAACGTACAGCTCGACTACAAAATCCACGGTGTGGAAGGCCTGCGCGCTAACCTGAACCTGGCTACCGACATTTCGCGGGGTGAAGGCTCGGCCGTGAACAACCTGGCTGACTTCGGCAACTTCCTCAACCAGGGTCGCTACACCCAGTACAACCAGAAGAAGGACATGCGCCTGCTGGAAGCCTACCTGGCCTACGGCAAGCAATTTGGCGGTACCCGCTTCGACATTCAGGCGGGTCACTCCTACCAGGATTTCGTTAACAAAGGCGACAACTTCCTGGCTTACCGCTTCGACCGCACGACGCTGGTGAACTCCACCGACGTGCTGACCGTACCGGGCTACTACTCCAAGCTGGTGCTGCTCTCGTACTTCGGCCGCGCGACGGTGAACGTAAAGGACCGCTACCTGCTGACGGCTACCGTGCGGAACGATAACACCTCGCGCTTCGCCGATGGCAACCGCAGCGGTATCTTCCCGGCTATTGGCCTGGGCTGGCGTCTGAAGGGCGAGGATTTCTTGGCCAACAACAACACGATTTCCGAGCTGAAGCTGCGCGCCGGCTGGGGCCGCACCGGCCAGCAGGACATTGGGGGCGTGTACGACTACCTGCCGCGCTACGTGGTGGGCAACGCCGCCGCTCAGTACAACGGGGTTACTACCCTGCGTCCTTCGGGCTACAACGAAGGTCTGACCTGGGAAACCACCACTACGTGGAACGTAGGTCTGGATTACGGTTTCTGGGATAACCGCCTCTCGGGCTCGATTGATGCCTACGACCGGACCTCCGACGACCTGCTCGCGCTGGTAAACGTAGCGGCCGGCTCGAACCTGACGAACCAGCTCAACGCCAACATCGGCTCGTTGCGCAACCGCGGTATTGAACTCAACATTAACGCCGCGCCGGTACGCTCCGAAACCTGGAACTGGGACGTGAACTTCAACGCGGCCTACAACAAAACCAAAATCACGGAGTTGGGCGACCAGCAGCCTGGCTTCGAGGGCTACCTGACGGGTGGCATCCCCGGCGGTACGGGCAGCACCATTCAGGTGAATACCGTAGGTTTCCCCAACAACGCCTTCTACGTGCTCCAGCAGGTGTACGATACCAATGGCCGGCCGCTGGAAGGCATTTACGTGGATCGCAACGGCGACGGCACCATTAACGAACGGGACAACTACCGTTACAAGCAGGCCGCTCCGCTGGTAGTGCTGGGCTTCTCGTCCAACGTGGCTTACAAGAAGCTGAACCTCTCGTTCACGCTGCGCGGCAACCTGGGTAACTACGTGTACAACTCCATTGCCGCCAACCTGGGCAACTTCTCCAACGCTAAGGGCTCGACCAACTACCTGTTGAACCTGCCCTCCGATATCCGGAACACTGGTTTTGTATCTCAACAGCTGTTCTCCGATTACTACCTGGAGAACGGTTCGTTCCTGCGCGGCGAAAACATCACGCTGGGCTACAACGTGGGCAAAATTTTCTCGGAGAAAGCAAACTTGCGCCTCTCGGCTGCTGTTCAGAATGCGTTCCTTATCACCAAGTACAACGGACTTGATCCTGAGATATTTGGCGGTATCGACAACAACTTTTACCCCCGCGCCCGCACGTTCACCTTCGGTCTGAACGTAGGCTTCTAATATTCCCACCCATGAACAAAACGATATTCCGCGGCCTGGCCGTTGCGGCCACCGGCCTGGCCCTCGCTGGGGGTACTACTTCCTGCACCAAAGAGCTGGATCAGACCCCGCGCTACGAGGTTACGCCCGATAAAGTGTATGCCAATCTGGACGGCTACCGTCAGGTGCTGGCCAAACTCTACGGCGGCTTTGCCCTGACCGGGCAGACGGGTCCCGCCGGCGCCGGCGACATCGGCGGCATCGACGAGGGCACCTCTGACTACCTGCGCCAGTACTGGAGCGCTCAGGAGCTTTCTACCGACGAGGCGGCCATTGTATGGAACGACCTCGGGGTGCGCGACTGGCACAACATGAACTGGAACTCCAGCAACCCCCTGATCCGGGGTTTGTACAGCCGCATCTACTTTGAAATTGCGGCCTGCAACGAGTTCATCCGCGAGTCGTCGGACGATAAGCTGTCGGCCCGCCTTTCGGCTACCGAAGCAGCTACGGTGAAGCGCTTCCGCGCCGAAGCCCGCTTCCTGCGCGCCGTGTCGTACATGCACGCCCTGGATCTGTTCGGCAATGGCCCGTTCGTGACGGAAAACGATGCCGTAGGCTTCGCTAAGCCAGCCTACGCTACCCGCCAGCAGCTGTTCGACTACGTGGAGAAAGAGCTGACAGCGCTGAGTTCTGACGCGGACTTTGCCGACGCCCGTACCAACGAGTACGCCCGCGTGGACAAAGCCGCTGCCTGGGCCATGCTTTCCCGCCTGTACCTGAACGCGCAGGTGTACACCGGCACCGCCCGCTACACTGACGCCGCTGCCCAGGCTAAAAAGGTAATCGACGCGGGCTATGCCCTCTCGACTACCGGGGCCGGCACCGTGGCCTCGCCCTACGCCCGCCTGTTCCTGGCCGACAACAATACTGGTCCGGCCCGTAACGAAATCATCTGGCCCATTGCCTTTGACGCCAACACCACCCAGAGCTACGGCGGCGCTACCTTCCTGGTAAACGGTGCCACCGGTACCTCCAGCAAGTGGCAGGCCCTGGTGGGTATGTCCACCGGCTGGCAGGGTATGCGTACTACTAAAAACCTGTTCAACCTGTTCCAGAGCCCCGGCGGCGGGCTGGTGTCCGACACCACCCGCGACACGCGCGGCCGGTTCTGGGTGAAAAAGGTGGACAACACCCTGCGCCCCCTGGAAATCACCGACCTCTATAACTTCGAGGAAGGCTACGGCGTGATTAAGTTCCGCAACGTCAACTCGGCCGGTCAGGCCCAGGGTGGCTCGCAGAACTTCTCCAGCGTTGACTTCCCCATGATTCGTCTGGCTGAAGTGATGCTGAACTACGCGGAAGCCGTAGTACGCGGCGGCACCGGCGACCGGACCCTGGCCCTGAACTACGTGAATGCCATCCGGGCTCGTGCCTTCAATGGTCAGGCAGGTAGCGCCATCACGTCCGCTCAGCTGACGCCGGAGTTTATTCTGGATGAGCGCGGCCGGGAACTGTTCTGGGAGGGTCACCGCCGCACCGACCTGATCCGCTTTAACCGCTTCACAGAAGCTTCGTACCTGTGGCCCTTCAAGGGTGGGGTGCCGGCCGGCCGGGGCGTGGAGAGCTTCCGCAACCTGTACCCAATTCCGGCAGCTGATCTTTCTGTAAATCAGAATCTTAAGCAGAACCCTGGGTATTAATTTGCTTCGTTCGCATCAACCGGGAACTGGTAGCGTCCAGTTTCCGGTTGGGCGGATAACCCAATCAATTCCCACTCATTTCCAGCTTCACATGAATTATTTTACCAAACTGGCAGGGCTCGGCCTGATGGCGACTCTGTTCTTGGCTTCGTGCGACAAAGACGAAGACCGCGCCGTAATTCAGCCCGGTGGTACGGCGGCCCTGAAGGCTTCTACCAGCAGCGTAACGCTGGCCCAGGCCAATGCCTCCGCCAACGCCGTAACTTACACTTGGGAGCCGGTTTCCTTCGGCTATCAGGCGGCCGTGAAATACGTGCTGCAGTTCGATAAAAAAGGCGGTACGTTCGCCTCACCGGTTGAAATTGAGGTAGGCAATGCTACTACCCGCACCCTCACGGTGGCCGAGCTGAACAGCGCCCTGATCCGGCTGAAAATGGCTCCGGGCGTGGCGGGCAACGTAGATGTGCGCGTGAAAGCCAGCGTGGGCGGCACCACCGAGCCGGTGGTATCGGCCGCTTCTTCGCTCACGGCTTCCCCCTACCTGGTATTTATTGAGTACCCGTCCATCTTCGTGCCGGGCAGCTACCAGGGCTGGTCGCCGGAAACAGCTCCGTTCCTGGCTTCGGTGAACAGCAACAAGGTGTACGAAGGCTACATCAACTTCCCGACGGCCGACAACATGTTCAAGTTCACGCCCGCCCGGAACTGGGACAACGACTACGGCACTGACACCGCCCCCGGCACCCTGAAGGCCAAGGGCGGCGACATCAAGCTGGCTGAAGCTGGCTACTACCGCTTCATCGTGGACCTGAACACGATGAAATACACGGCCGACAAAACTACCTGGGCCGTTATTGGATCGGCTACCCCCGGCGGCTGGGACAAGGATACCCCGCTGACCTACGACGCAACCCGCAAAGTGTGGACTGCTACCGTAGCCCTGAAGGCCGACGAGCTGAAGTTCCGGGCCAACGGCGCCTGGGATATTGAGTACGGCGACAACGAGCCCGATAACATGCCCGACCTCAAGGGCAAGAACATCAAGGTTCCGGCCGCGGGCACCTACACCGTAACGCTGGACCTGAGCAAAGGCGCCGGCAACTATTCTTACTCCATCGAGAAATAAGGTCTTACTTCTCGATATCGACTACAAAAAGGGAGCTCCGGCTCCCTTTTTTGTATTGGGTGGGGTAGCCCGGTACGCCAGCCGGGTAGCACGGCTCCGTATGCGTGGTGGCCCCTACGGCTTTCCAACCCGCCCAGGGCGACCAGCCCACCCGGAACGCTGGTTTTAGGGATTTCGGCAGGCATTTTTTTCTGCCGAAATCTTTTCCGTGTTTCGCTGATATTACCCGCGGAATTTGTCCGTGGACCATCGAAAATCTGGCTAACCGCCTTCTTTCCTTCACCTTTCCGACCGGATATGATTCTTATTGCCGACGGCGGCTCGACCAAGAGCAGCTGGTGCCAGCTTGATGAGGCTGGCCACCGCGTGTACTTCAACACCGAGGGGTACAACCCTGATTTTATCAATACCGAAGGCGTAGTGGCTTCGCTGGAGAAGAACCTTCCCGATACCCTACCTCGCCAGCAAGTAACGGAGGTGCACTACTACGGCGCCGGCGTGTCGTCGGCAAAGAAGGCCGAGGTACTGGCCAAGGCTATGCGCCAGGTGTTTCCGCAGGCCCGGGTGGTAGTAGACCACGATTTGCTGGCCTCCGCGCGGGCGCTGCTGGGCCGTCAGCCGGGCTTCGCGGCCATTCTGGGCACCGGCACTAACTCCTGCCTCTACGACGGTACCAAAATCACGTATAACGTGGACTCGCTGGGCTATTTCCTGGGCGACGAGGGTAGCGGCTCGTTTATCGGCAAGCGCCTGCTGCGCGACTATCTGCGCGGCCTACTGCCCGACGGGCTGCAGGAAATCTTTCAGCAGGAGTTTAAGCTCACCCGCGAAGATATTCTGGACCGGCTCTACAACCAACCCCTGCCCAACCGCTTCCTGGCCAGCTTCGCCAAGTTCACCTACGACCACAACAACATCAGCTACTGCCGCGAGATTGTGCTGCAGGGCTTCGAGACGTTCTTCGCCAACATCGTGCGGCACTACCCCCGCTACCAGGACTATACCTTCAACTGCATCGGCTCGGTGGGCTACAACTTCCGCGATGCTCTGAGCCAGGTAGCCCGCGACAACGGCATGGAAGTCGGCAAAATCATCCGCTCCCCCATCGACGACCTGGTTTCCTTCCATGAAGGAGAGCTGAAAAAGTAGCTTAGCCCCTGCTGGGCTGGCACCTCCCCGCTAGCGTATAAAAAAAGCCTTCCTGCATGCAGGAAGGCTTTTTTGTGCTGGCAAGTGGCAAATGCGCCGGCAGAATTACTTCTGCACCACCAGACGGATGGCTTGCTGCTGCTCGCCGGTGGTCAGCTGCACTAGGTACACGCCGTTGGCCAGCTGGCCCAGGGGCAGCTCCAACTCGTGGGCGCCGGCGGCCTGGCGGGTAGCGGGCAGGGTCTGGACGGTAGCGCCCAGCAGGTTGGTTACGGTTACCTGCACGCTGGCAGCCTGCGGCAGCGAGTAGCGCAGTTGCGCCTTGCCAGCGGCCGGGTTAGGCTGGGCCGTCAGCTGGAGCACGGCGGCATCGCGCTGGCGCTTGGTGGTAAGCACGGTACCAGCCGGCACCGAAATCTTGCGCGAGGTGTACACGGCGTACTGGCCGGGGGCCAGGTTCAGGCTCATGCTGGTGTTGGTTACGGCCAGCTGCTCGCCGGTGAGGTAGCTGTACCAAGTGCCGGTTTGCGGGAACGTAACGGTAGCCGTGGTGGCTGTCACGTCGAAGTTACCCACCGAAACCACCGCCAGATCGGCGTTGGCAATGCTGATGGTTTTCACGGCCCCGCCCAGGTTTTGAGTGAAGGACGTGGGAGCCGAGAAGACCGGCTGCTTGCGCAGGGCAATCAGGGCGCGGTACGTGTCGTAGAGGTGGCGGCGGTTGGCATCCTGGTAGTAGTCCCAGCGGATGGGTTTGGCCGCTACCCGGCAGTCGTTGCTGATGGTGGTGCCGTCGGAGCAGGTGTTGATGGAGTAATCGTAGCCTACCTCGCCAAACTGCCAGATCATGCGGGGGCCGGGCTGGGTGAAGAACATAGTGGCGGCCAGCTCGTTGCGCTTCAGGCCGGTAGCTTCGTCCTTTACCGAGTAGCTGCCGCTGGTGTTGCCGTACACCTTATTCTTGAACTGCAGGCGCTCCTCGTCGTGGCTTTCCATGAAGGTAATCAGGTTGGGGGCGCTCCAGCCCCGGCCGCCGTTCCCGGTGCCGTAGTAGCCGTAGCTCAGGTCGGAGCCGCTCAGATAGCCCATGGTGGCCTCGTTGTAATTGTGGTTCATGTTGCCCCACAGCATCATCCCGGCCGCCGACAGAACCTTGGCCTCGTCGTTGGCTACAAACGTTTCCAGGATGGGGTACGACCCGTTGTCGGCCGCCATTTGCGTCGCGTAGTAGTCTTTCCAGATATCCACCCGCGACTGGTCGAAGATGGATTCGTAGGTAGCTTCCGTTTTCTGAATCTGGCTGAAGCCGCCGGCCAGGTCGTAGCGGTAGCCATCTACGTGGTACTCCTGCAGCCAGTGCTTAATGACCTGCTTGCTGAAGTAGCGGGTGTAGGGGCTCTCGTGGTTGAAGTCGTAGCCCACGTTGTAGGGGTGCTTGGCGTCGGCATTAAACCAGGGGCTGTTGGCGGCGGGCTTGTCGCCGTTGAAGTACAGCTGCACCATGGGGCTGCGCCCGAAGGAGTGGTTCAGCACCATGTCCAGAATAACGGCCATGCCTTTGCTGTGGCACACATCCACGAAGCGCTTGAAGTCGTTGGCGGTGCCGTAGTATTTGTCGGGGGCAAAGTAGAACGAGGGGTTGTAGCCCCAGGAGTCGTTGCCCTCAAACTCGTTCACCGGCATCAGTTCAATGGCATTCACGCCCAGGCGCTGGAGGTAAGCCAGCGTATCGGTCAGGGTTTTGTAGTCGTGGCGGGCAATGAAGTCGCGCAGGTGCAGCTCATATACGACCAGGTTGGCCCGGCTGGGGCGCTGGAAGTTGGTGGTCTGCCAGGTGTAGCCCGGAGCGTTACTTTGCAGCACCGATACAATGCCGCTGGTCTTCTCGGCCGGGTAGGCCTTCAGGTTGGGGTAGGTAATGGCCGGAATAAACCGGTCGTTGTCGGAGTCCAGGATTTTCTCGGTGTAGGGGTCAGCAATGCGCTGGGTTTCGTTGACCAGGAACTGGTAGGCGTATTCCTGGCCGGGGGTCAGGCCATCAATCTGCACCCACCATCGGTCGTCGGCGGCGCGGTTGGCGGTAGTCGTGTCGGTGCGCTTCAGCTGGTAAGCCGCATCGGGCTGCCAGTTATTGAAGTCGCCGATAACGTACACCGATTTCTTGAACGGGGCCGTGAGGGCCAGCACTGCCGAGGTGCCGTTGTTGAGGTAGGTGACGCCGTCTTTTTTGGCGCCGGCCGGCAGCGGAGCCGTGGTCAGGGGGGCACGGGCAATAATGCTGAGCGTGCTCGAGGCGGTGGTGCCACCGCTGGTGGCGGTCAGGCGCAGCTCGTTGCGGCCCGCCTGCGTAACGGGCACGTTGGCCGTGATGGTTTTGGCGTTGGTTTGCTGGGCTACCTGCGTGCCGTTCAGCGTGAGGGTGAGGGTAGCCTCGGTGGAGGAAGCACCCGTTACACTAACGCTACCACCATTGTTCACGAAAATGGGGTTGTTATTCTGCACCAGGGGGCTGGTAAACGCCACCGACAGAGCGGCCTGGGCCACATCCACGAAGATATCGGTGTTGCCTTCGCCCTTGCCCTGGGGAGTGCCGTTGGCACCGCGGAACACCATGGCCAGTTTCAGAATGGTTTCGGAAGCGGTGAGGCCGGGGTAGTAGGTGCGGGGCGTGAAGGTGATGCTGTACTTGTTGTTGCCGAGCGAAGTCATTTTCTCGGCCGCCGTAGGCACGTTGAAGTTCGTGCCTTTTACGTGCTTCCAGTCGGCGTTGGACGTGCTCTGGTTGGTGATAACACCGGTCCAGATGTACACGTCGCCGGTGTAACCGGCTAATGCCTTGTTGCCCTGATTGGCATCAAAGGTGAGTGTAACCGCATCTGTGTCGCGGAAGAAGGTAGGCTGAGTCGTGACGACCTGGGCTCGCAAAACCGGCATTCCAGCCAGTAAAGCCACCAGACTCAGCAAAAGTCGAAGTGTTTTCATGAAAAACAGGGGTTGGGAATTTTGGAAAAAGAACAACAAAACCAATGCTCTATTAACCCTACCAGAATCAGAATATTCAAGTAGTGCGCAAGAGGGCATTAAAGATAGGCGAATGTACCGGACCCCACCAAGTCAATAGCGGCTTTTATCGTAGCTTTGATGAGCTTGCCCGGCCGTCGCCTTTCTCTTCTTTATGTTGCTCTCCCTTGCTTTTCCCTCGTGCTTCGTCCGCCTTACATGGTGGCTGGGGGCAGTAGTGGGGGGCGCGGTGCTGGCGCCGGCCGCCGTGGCGCAAGTAGCCCAGGCGGGGCCGGCGGCGGCTTCCCTTCCCTCAGCAGCCCCGCCCGATACCTCCCGGCTAAGCCGGCGCCTGCCCGTGCTGGCGGGTGGCTTGGCCGTGTCGTATTCCGCCACCCTTTATCTGCTCAGCAGCAGCTGGTACACCGGTGAGCGAAGCCGCCTGCACTGGTTTAACGATTTGCCCGAGTGGAAGCAGATGGACAAAGCCGGACACTTTTGGGGGGCCTTTCACGAGAGCCGGGGCGCCGTGGACATGCTGCGCTGGGCCGGCGTGCCCAGCCGCAAAGCGCTCTGGTACGGGGGCCTCGTGGGGGTTCTGCTGCAAAGCCCCATTGAGCTTCTGGATGGCCGCGACCCGCAGTACGGCGCGTCGGCTTCTGACCTGGCCGCTAATTTCCTGGGTTCGGCGGGCCTGATCGGGCAGCAGCTGGCCTGGAACGAGGTGCGCATCATGCCCAAGTACTCGTTTCATACCACCCGCTACGCCGACCTGCGCCCCAACGTGCTGGGCCGCAGCCTGGCCGAGCAGCACCTGAAAGACTACAACGGCCAGACCTACTGGCTGTGCGTGGATGTAGGCGCCTGGCTACCGGCGGCTTCCCGCTGGCCGCGCTGGCTGCAGCCCGCCGTGGGCTACGGCGCCCAGCAGATGGTGTACAACGACCCCGATGCCAACGCCGCCCTGGGCCTGCACCCTTACCGGCAGTACTACCTCTCTCTCGACGTGGACTTGCGCCACATTCCTACCCGCTCCAAGCTGCTCAAGCGGGTGTTCTACGTGGCCAGCATCTTTCACTTGCCCGCTCCGGCCCTGGAGTGGAACCGCAAGCGCGGCCTGGTGGCGCATGGCCTGTATTACTAGGTTTGCCCGGACGCAAGGGGGTAGCAAACCGGCGGCCGCCGCACACTCGTAAAGCACAACGGGCCGGGCTCGTTTTGCCGGTTACCTTTGTTCTTCTATTCCATCCGCAATTTCTTTCTGATCATATGAACGTTGGAGACCGAGTGCGCCTGCTTACCGGGCGCGAAGAAGGCATCATTACCCGCCTGCTCAGCGACGAGCTGGTGGAAGTGGCCATTGATAACGATTTCACCATTCCGGTGCTGCGCCGCGAGGTAGTGGTAGTAGCCGCCGAAGAAACCAAAGCCTTCGGGCAAAGTGCCGCCGCGGTAGCCGCCGAGAAAAAGGCCGCTACCTCGGGCGCCAACCGGGCGGCCAAGGCCGCCGGCGTAGCACCGCCGGCCCCTACCCCTCCGGTTAAAACCGAAGGCCCTACCCCCGTGAAGGCCGACAAAACCGCGCCGCCGAGCGTGCAGAAAGGCTTGTACCTGGCCCTCACTCACCAGTCGCCGGAGCTGCTGGCCCTGCAGATCGTTAACCACACCGACCGGGATGTGCTCTACACTTTCGGGGAGGAGCGTAACGGGCAGTACCGCGGCCTGCGCGCCGAGAAGCTGGCGGCGAAGTCGGCCAGCCCGGCCCTGGGGCACTGGCACCTCAAGGACTTCGACCAGTGGCCCGCCGCTGTGGTGCAGCTCCTACCCTTCCAGCTGAACGGAACCTCGGCCTACGAGCTGCTCACCAAACGTCTGCAGTTTAAGGCGGCCAGCTTCTACACCAGCCGCCAGCCCAACGTGCCGGTACTCCAGCGGGAGGCCTACCTGTTTCAGCTGGATGAGAAGCCCGCCGCGCCCGCTGCCATTGCCCCCGAGAAGCTAGCCGAAACGCTGAAAGCCCAGCTCAGCGGCAACGCCCCGGCCAAACCAGCCGCCGTGGCACCCGCTCCCGAGCCGGCCAAAGCTATTGTGGCCCCGCCTCACGAGGTGGACCTGCACCTGGAGGCTCTCATGCCCGAAGGCGCGGAGGGCATGAGCAACACGGCCATCCTGAAGCTGCAGCTGGAGGCCTTCGAAGATGCCCTGAGCCGCGCCCTGGCTACCAACATGCACGAAATCGTGTTCATCCACGGCTCGGGCAACGGCACCCTGCGCAAGGAGCTGCACAAGCTGCTCAGCCGCAACCGCGACATCAAGTTCTTCGAGGACTCAAAGAAGGAGAAGTTCGGCTACGGCGCTACCCTGGTGCGGCTGAAGTAACCGGTCCCACTCTGTTGATAAGGGCCGGATGGTCTGCACAAGGCAGGCTGTCCGGCCTTTTTCCTGTTATTATTACGCTCTATGTACGACCTCATTGGTGATATCCACGGCCACGCCCAAGAGCTGCGGCAGCTGCTTCAGAAACTAGGGTACACGGAGCAGGATGGCTGCTACCGCCACCCCAGCCGGCAGGCCATTTTTCTGGGTGATTTTGTGGACCGCGGCCCGCACATCCGGGAAACGCTGCAGGTGGTGCGGGCTATGGTGGAGGGCGGCGCGGCCCTGGCCGTGATGGGAAACCACGAGTACAACGCCATCTGCTTTCACGAGGAGCACCCGCGCGGCGGCCACCTGCGGCCCCACATTCCGCGCAATATGTTCCAGCACCTGCGCACCCTAGAAGAGTTTTCGAGCCGGGAAGGCTGGGGGGAGTGGCAGGACTACATTGCCTGGTTCAAAACGCTACCCCTGTTTCTGGAGCTGCCGGGGCTGCGGGTAGTGCACGCCTGCTGGGACCCGCGCCACATTGCCTTCCTGCGCCAGGCCCTGCCCGACGGCCGCCTGACCCCGGAGTTCCTGCTACGCAGCGCCGAGCGCGGCACGCCCGAATACGTGGCCGTGGAAGATACCCTGAAAGGCAAGGAAGTAAACCTGCCGGCTGGGGTGCAGTTTCACGACAAAGACGGCAACCCGCGCACCAAAATGCGCACCCGCTGGTGGACCGACCCGCGCTCCTGCACCTACCTCGACTACTACCTCGAACCCATCGAAGCCCTGAACGCTCTCCCCGTTGCAGTCAATGCGCTAACCGACGTATGGCACTACCAGGACGCGGTGCCTGTGTTCTTCGGTCACTACTGGATGCGGGGCACGCCCCAACTGCTCAGTCCCTACGCCGTGTGCCTGGATTACAGCGTAGCCAAGGGGGGCGAGTTGGTAGCCTACCGCTGGCACGGCGAGCAGAAACTGAGCGCTCAGAATCTGGTCAGCGCCTGACGTAGCAGGCTGTTTGAATGAAGAACAGAGGATAGAAACAGCCCGGTACAACAGCACGTCATGCTGAGCGGAGTCGAAGCATCTCTACCGCTTCGTTGCCAAAGTAACCCTATATAAAGCACGTCATCCTGAGTATTCCGCGCATCAAGCGGCGACGAAGAATGACGTGCTTTTGTGATGTTCTAGGCCAGTCAGTTTGATTAGCTACCCCCACAACATCAGCCCGCGAGATGTCTCGCGGGGCTCGACATGACGTTCCTGCAGCTCACCAACCTAATCCAAGGCAACCCTCGGGCACATCTGGTTACCTTGCGGCCGAAACCTATCCCGCCGCATGAAACTACCCGCGCTTCTCGCCGCTTCCCTCCTCGCCCTTACCGCCTCGGCCCAGCAGCTGCCCGTGCCCCGCAACCTGCAGGCCACCTACGCCAAAGGTACCCGCGCCGAAAGCGGCCTGCCGGGCCCCAACTACTGGCAAAACTCCGCTGACTACAAGCTCAAAGTTGATTTTGACCCGGCCACCCGGCGCGTGGCGGGCACCGTGGACATTGCCTACCACAACCAAAGCCCCGATTCGCTGCGGCAGCTCTGGTTTAAGCTCTACCCCAACCTCTATCAGAAGGGCGCGCCCCGCGCCAGCGGCATCAGCCCCGAGGACGTGAGCGAGGGTGTGAAGATTACCCGCTTGACCATCAACGGCCAGCCTATCGACGTAGCCAAGCTCCGCGCCGATTTCACCAATCTGCCGGTTCCGGTGAAGCGAGCCATTGGGCCTAAGCAAACGGCGCAGGTCTCCGTCACCTACTCCTACATTCTCAATAAAGGCTCCCACACCCGCACCGGCGAGGTAGAGCCCAACGCCGACTTTGTCGCTTACTTCTTCCCGCGCATTGCGGTGTACGATGACATTGACGGCTGGAACCGCACCCCCTACCTCGGAAGCCAGGAGTTCTACAACGACTTCGCCAACTTCTCTGTGGACATTACCGTGCCCCGCAACTTTGTGGTGTGGGCCACCGGCGACCTGACCAACGCCGACAAAGTCCTGACCAAAAAATACGCCCAGCGCCTCCAGGATGCCTCAACCAAGGACGGCATCACCAGCATCATCACCACCGTAGATCTGAAAACCGGCGGCATCACGGCCCCCGCTGCCCAAAACACCTGGCACTTCGAGGCCAAAAACGTGACGGATTTCGTGTTTGCTACCACCGACCACTACGTGTGGCAATCGAGCAGTCTGGTAGTTGACCCAGCTACCAAGCGCCGCACCCGCGTGGATGCCGTGTACAACCCCCAGCACAAGGATTACGAGGAAGTGATTCACTTCGCCCGCAAAACGGTGGAGGCCATGTCGTACACTTTCCCCAAGTGGCCCTTCCCCTACTCCCACGAAACCATCTTCGATGGCCTCGACCAGATGGAGTACCCCATGATGGTGAACGACAACCCCACGGAAACCCGCGAGGACGCCATTACCCTCACCGACCACGAGATATTCCACACGATGTTCCCGTTCTACATGGGCATCAACGAAACCAAGTACGGCTGGATGGATGAGGGCTGGGCCACCATCGGGGAGTGGCTGATTTCCGGCATCATCGACCCCAAGCTGGACGACGATTACGGCATTGCGCCCTACGCCGCCGCCGCTGCCACGGAGGTCGATGTGCCCATTGTCACGCTCAGCACCCAGCAAACCGGCACGGCCTTCTTCCTCAACTCCTACCCCAAGCCGGGCCTGGGCTACCTCTACGTGAAGGACATGCTGGGCGACGAGCTGTTCACTAAGGCCCTGCACACCTACATCCGCAACTGGAACGGCAAGCACCCCATGCCCTTCGACTTCTTCAACTCCATGAACGCCGGGGCGGGCCGCAACCTCAACTGGTTCTGGCAGCGCTGGTTTTTCGAGGGCGGCTACCCCGACCTGGCCATTCAAACCCTCACGAAAACCCCTACCGGCTACGATGTGGTAGTAGAATCCAAAGGCACCAAGCCCGTGCCCGTGGACCTCACCATTACCTTCGCCGATAACTCTACCCAGAAGCTGCACCGCACCATTGCCGTCTGGGAGCAGGGCGCCCGCACCGTCACGGTACCCGTGGCCACCACCAAAGCCGTGAAACAAGTGAAGCTAGGTGCTACCCTCGTACCCGACAGCTACCCGAAGGATAACGTGTGGGAGGGAAAGTAGGGTTTGCTCAAAAGAGTAATTGACATTACGTGAATCGTATTCATGATTAAGAATTGCCTAGCATTCATACTACTGCTTTCGTCGATTGGCTGCATAGGTACAACGCCTCGCAACAGCCAGTATCATGCGCTGAGCACTACTGATTGTGAGCAAATCCCAAAGCTCCCTTCTGAAAGTCCACTAGGTAAATCCCACCTCGTTTCAGGATTCATTCATCATAAAACAGAGCGTATTGCGGACGCTCAAATTCAACTTGAGGGAAGCAATATAGTAGCTCATAGTGACGCGTATGGACGCTACCAAATCAATGCTCCATCAAACGGAATACTTGTGGTAACCATGCTAAGCTACGACTGTAAAAGGGTAATAGTGCCTGAGCATGACACCCTGAATATAGAGTTGATGGAAAGTATGTAAACAGTATTCCCCTACCTTTGCCCCTAGTGATGGGTCGCCCCACCGCGGCGCCCGACGCAAGAACGGCGACGAGGAAAGTCCGGGCAACACAGAGCACCCTGCTTCCTAACGGGAAGGACGGCGTGGCGTAAAGCTGCGCCGGACAGCCAGTGCCACAGAAAAGTACCGCCAGTTTTTAAGGGCAGGCGGGTAAGAAGGTAGGAGGGCAAGGGGGTTACCTCCCAAACTCTTACCCTAACACCGGCCTACCCTGCCAAAACCGGTAAGGGTGAAAAGGTGCGGTAAGAGCGCACCAGCGGCTGGGTGACTATGCCGGCTGGGTAAACCTCAGGGGTTGAAAGACCAAATAAGCTGGCACGTCGGCCCTTTCGGGGGCCGGCACCGGGCGGCTCGCCTGGGCGCCAGCGGGTAGGTTGATGGAGCCTTTCCGCGAGGACTGGCCTAGATAAATGGTGGGGCCGCCGCTGCTTGCAGAGGCGGACAAAACCCGGCTTACAGACTCATCACCACGCATCAAACGGCCGCTGCAACTTCGGGTGCGGCGGCCGTTTTTGTAATTATATGGTGTTACTTCGCGAATTCAAACGTTTGCATTATGTCTGATTCCTTGCGTCACAGTGTGCCTGGCCGGAGTGGCTGGCGGTTGATTCTGGCCGGTCTTGCCTGGCTTTTGCTGCTTGCCATTGCCCCGACAGCCCTGGCCCAAAAACCATCCCCCAAAGCCGCCGACGTGTACGTGGACGCCAAAGGCGTACTGCGCTGGCAGGGTAGCAAGCAGGAGGTAGCCCTATTCGGGGTTAACTACACCACGCCCTTTGCCTACTCTTACCGCGCCCACCAGAAGCTGGGCATCAACCTGGAAAAAGCCATTGACCAGGATGTGTACCACCTTTCGCGCCTGGGCATCGATGCCTTCCGGGTGCACGTCTGGGATGTGGAAATCACCGATACGCTGGGCAACATCCTGCAGAATGAACACCTGCGCCTGCTTGATTACCTGGTGCAGCGGCTTAAGCAGCGGCGCATCAAAATCATTCTGACCCCCATTGCCTACTGGGGCAACGGCTATCCGGAAAAGGACACGGCCCAGACGGGCTTCTCCAGCATTTACCCCAAAGGCCGGGCCTACAACAACGAGCGGGCCGTGCGGGCCCAGGAAAACTACCTGAAGCAGTTCCTCAATCACCGCAACCAATACACCGGCCAGCTCAACCGCGAGGACCCCGACATCATCGCCTACGAGGTTTGCAACGAGCCCCACTACCGCCAGCCCGAGGCTGAGGTGAGCCATTTTGTGGAGCGTATGGTGCAGGCCATGCGCAGCACAGGCTACCAGAAGCCCATCTTCTACAACATTGCCGAAAGCCCCACGGTAGCCAACGCCATTCTCAACAGCCCGGTGCAAGGCTTTACGTTTCAGTGGTACCCTTCAGCCCTGGTGGGCGGGCACACGCTGCAGGGCAACATGCTGCCCCTGGTAAGCCAGTACCCCATTCCGTACGCCCAGGACCCGCGCTTCAGCCGTAAGCCCCGCATGGTGTACGAGTTCGAGTCGGCGGATATTCTGCAGCCCGTGATGTACCCCCTGATGGCCCGCTCCTTCCGCAGCGCCGGCATGCAGTGGGCCACCCAGTTTGCCTACGACCCGCTGGCCATTGCCTTTGCCAATACCGAGTACCAGACCCACTACCTGAACCTGGCCTATACCCCGGCCAAAGCCCTGAGCCTGCTGATTGCGGGCAAGGTATTCCGGGACGTGAAGCGGGGGCAGCCGTTCGGGGCCTACCCCCAGGATTCGGTCTTCAACAACTTCCGGGTAAGCTACCGCGCGGGCCTGAGTGAGCTGAACACGCCCGAGGAGTTTTACTACACCAGCACTACCACCACCCAGCCGCGCAAGCCCACCGCCCTGCGCCGCCTGGCCGGCACCGGCTCCTCGCCCCTGGTAACCTACGAAGGCACCGGCGCCTACTTCCTCGACCAGCTGGCTACCGGCGTGTGGCGGCTGGAGGTGATGCCCGACGCTATTCCGGTGCGCGACCCGTTTGCCACCACCTCCCTGCGCCAGCCCGTGGTGCGCATTGCCTGGAACACCCAGCCCCTGCGCCTGCGCCTGCCCGGTCTGGGCACTGACTTTACCGTGCGCGGCCTGAACGAAGGCAACACCTTCCAGGGCCAGGCCACCGGCGGCACCGTGCGCCTGCAGCCCGGCGTGTACGTGGTAGCGGCCCGGGGCAAAAACACCGCGGCCTTCACGGCCCAAACCCAGGTCGGCGCCATCCGGCTGGGTGAGTTTGTGGCCCCGGCCCCTACCCCCCTCCCTACCCAGGTAGTGCACACCGCGCCCACCCAGCTGCCGGCCGGCCGGCCCACTATCCTGCAGGCTACCGTGGCCGGCGCCGACGCGGCTGACTCCCTGTTTCTGGTGGCCCAGCACTTTTACGGCCGCACCCGCGCCCTGCCCATGCGCCGCCTTACCCTGACCACCGCCGAAGCCACCGTACCCGCCGACCTGCTCTACCCGGGCCTGCTGCGCTACTGGGTGGTCGTGAAGCACAATGGCCGCGCCACCACCTTCCCCGGCGGCTTTGCCGGCAGCCCTCAGGACTGGGACTACGCCCCGCGTGAGCATTGGGAGGCCCCGATTGTGGCGGCCGGCGCGGCTCTGCCCCTGTTTGTGGCAGCTCAGGATCAGCAGCGGGTTGAAGTGGGCGGCGTGAACGGAGCCGGCTGGGCCGATTACGTGACCAGCGGCAACGGCCAGCTGGCTTTGCGCCTGCTCCAGAGCCCCCCGGCCCCTACCCCCATTCCTTTTGCCGATGCCGCCGCTCCCGTGGCCTTCCTGCGCGCCTACTTCGCCGACCGGCTGGCCTCGCGTGCTACGGAGGCGGGCACCTTCCGCGAGCTGGTTATCCGGGGCCGCCGGGGAGCCGGGGCAGGCCGCGCCCGCCTCGTGCTGACCACCCGCGACGCGGCGGCTTACGTAGCGGAAGTGGAGTTCGGCGAGGATATGCAGGAAGTGCGCGTGCCGTTGTCGGCGTTCCGGCCTGGTGCTCAACTGCTGCTGCCCCGGCCCTACCCTAGCTTCCTGCCCCTAAGCTTCCAGACGGCCGGCCCGGCTACCCTACCCCTGGCCCAGGCCGAAGTGCTGCAGGTGCTGCTGGAGCCCGCCGCTACCCCCGCCCCGGCCGCCAACGCCCGCCCCTTCCTCGACCTCGAATCCATCTATCTGCGCTAATGAGTAGTTTTCGTCGTGCTTTTCTCTCGCCCCAGCTGCTGGCCCTGAGTGGGCTGCTGGCGCTGGCCGCCTGCACCCGCCCGGGGGGTACTGCCGGCCGGACCGCCTCGGCTCTGCAGCCCGAGACCTTTAACCAGGACTGGGAGTTTGTGAAGGATGTGGACACGGCCGTGGGCCCCACCTTCTTCGCGCGCACTGCCGATGCCGCCCGGCCCTGGGCCGCGGTGGGCCTGCCCCACACGCCCCGCCTGGAGCCGGTGGTAACCACCGCCCGGCAGTGGCAGGGCACCTGCTTCTACCGCCGCTTTTTCCGGGTGGCTGCCGCTGATACCGCCCGCCGTGTGGCCATCCGGTTTGAGGGAGCCATGCAGGAAGCCGATGTGTACCTGAACGGCCGCCGCCTTGCCCATCACCAGGGCGGCTACCTGCCTTTCACCGTAAACCTGACGCCCTACCTCCGTCCCGGCGCCGAGAACTGCCTGCTGGTGAAGCTCAACAACCAAGACAACCCCGCCATTCCGCCCGGCAAGCCCCTCAAAGACCTCGATTTTAACTACTACGGTGGCCTCTACCGCCCCGTACAATTGGTAGTGCAGGACCGCCTGCGCCTGACCGACGCCGTAGAATCGGGGCGGGTGGCCGGGGGCGGCCTGCTGCTTCGCTACGAAAACGTGAGCGAGCAGCAGGCCACCCTGCACCTGCAGGCCGAAATCCGCAACGACTACCGCACCGACCGGGCCGCCCGCCTGCGCACCGTGGTGCTCGATGCCGGGGGTAAGGAAGTGGCCCGCGCCCTCACCGATGCGCCCCTGCTCACGCCCGGCGGCGCTACCTTGGTGCGGCAAACCCTGCCCCTGACCCAGCCCAAACTCTGGACGCCCACGCGCCCCTACCTTTACCGGGTAGTGACGGAAGTGCTGGACGACAAGGGCCGCGCCCTCGACCGCCAGGAGCTGACCACCGGTGTGCGTACCATCCGCTTCGCGCCCGAAGGCTTCTACCTCAATGGTCAGAAAACGCGCCTGCGCGGTACCAACCGCCACCAGGAGTACCCCTATCTGGCCTACGCCTTATCGGATGAAATGCAGTACCGCGACGCCTGGAAAATCAAGGAAGCCGGTTTCAACTTTGTGCGCTGCTCCCACTACCCGCCTTCGCCGGCTTTTCTGCAGGCCTGCGACGAGCTGGGTTTGCTGGTGATGAACTCCATTCCGGGCTGGCAGTTTTTCGGGGCCGAGGACTTTCAGCGCAACAGCCTCCAGAACGTGCGCGACATGGTGCGCCGCGACCGGAACCACCCCAGCATTGTGCTCTGGGAGGCCGCCCTCAACGAAACCGACATGAGCAAGTCGTTCATGGATCAGGCCCACCAGGCCGTGCACGAGGAACTGCCCTTCCCCACCGACGTGTACACCTGCGGCTGGCTCGACTACGCCTACGACGTGTTCATTCCGGCCCGCCAGCACGCCAAAGCCCCCGACTACTGGCACAAGTACAATAAGCAGAAGCCCATCCTGCTCTGCGAGTACGGCGACTGGGAATACTACGCCCAGAACGCCGGCTTCAACCAAACGGCCTACGCCGGCCTGAAGGAGGCCGAACGCACTTCGCGCCAGTTGCGCGGCCAGGGCGAGCGGGCCCTGATTCAGCAGGCGCTCAACTTCCAGGAGGCTCACAACGACAACTTTATCGGCCCGGCCATCGGCGACGCCAACTGGCTGCAGTTCGATTACAAGCGCGGCTACGCCCCGGATATCGAGTCGTCGGGTATTATGGACATCTACCGCCTGCCCAAGTTTGCCTTCTACTTCTACCAGAGCCAGTACGGCCCCACCCCCGATGCCCAGGGCTTCGGCAAGCCCATGGTGTACGTGGCCAGCTATGCCCAGGCCAGCACCGCGCCCCGGCAGGTGCGGGTGTTCAGCAACTGCGCCGAGGTAGAGCTGCAGCTGAATGGCAAACCCCTGGCCCGCCAGCGCCCCGATCAGGACCGTTATTCCGACCACCTGGCTCACCCTTCGTTTACGTTCACCGTGCCGCCGTTCAGCACCGGTACGCTGCGGGCCGTGGCCTATCTGAACGGTCAGGCAGCGGCCGAGCACACCCGCCGCACGCCCGGCCCGGCCCACCACCTGCAGCTCCGCTTCGACCGGAGCGGCCGCGACCTGACCGCTGACCGCCAGGATGCCGTGTTTGTGTACGCTACCGTAGTAGATGCCCAGGGCACGCCCGTACCGGATGCCGCTACCCCCATCCGCTTTGCCGTAACCGCCGGCGACGCCGAGCTGCTCGGCGACAACCCCGTGGCCGCCGAAGCGGGCATTGCCACGTTGCTGCTACGGGCCGGCCGCACCCCGGGCACGGTGCAGCTTACGGCCTCGGCCGAGGGCTTGCCGGCCGCTACCCTATCGGTGCGCAGCGTTAAACCGTAAACCGGGCCGCTGGTCTAAGCTGTCCTTGAAATCAGCCGGGCTAGCCGTAGCAAGTCACCATTTTCTTCGGCCCCTTCACCCAAGGTTCGGGGGTAGGCTTCATCTTTTGCCGCCGGCTTTTCGTTACTTTGGCTTCCTTCATTTGCTCTTCCTAGCTTATGCCCCGCATCTTAATTATTGACGACGAAAAGGCCATTCGGCACACGCTGAAGGAAATTCTCGAGTACGAAAGCTACCAGGTAGATCAGGCCGAGGATGGCCCCACGGGCCTGGACATGCTCATCCGCGACAAGTACGACGTAGTGCTCTGCGACATCAAAATGCCCAAGATGGATGGCATTGAGGTGCTGGAACGGGCCCGCATTGTGGCGCCCAACGCAGCCTTCATTATGGTATCGGCCCACGGCAACGTAGAAATGGCCGTGGATGCCACCAAGAAAGGCGCCTTCGACTTTCTGCAGAAGCCACCAGACCTGAACCGCCTGCTGGTAACCGTGCGCAACGCCCTGGACCGCACCAAGCTCACGGCCGAAACTACCAAGCTGGCCACTGAGAACAAGACGCTCAAGAAAAAGCTGGCCAAGAACTCGGAAATGATTGGCGACTCGGCGGCCCTTACGGCCGTGCGCAAAGCCATTGAGAAGGTAGCCCCCACCGATGCCCGCGTACTCATTACAGGGCCCAACGGCGCCGGCAAGGAAATGGTGGCCCGCCAGCTGCACGAGCTCAGCAACCGCAGCAGCGGCCCCCTGATTGAAGTCAACTGTGCCGCTATTCCCTCGGAGCTGATTGAATCGGAGCTGTTCGGGCACGAAAAGGGCTCGTTCACCTCGGCTGTCAAGCAGCGCATCGGTAAATTTGAGCAAGCCGATGGGGGCACCCTGTTCCTGGACGAAATCGGCGACATGAGCTTGTCGGCCCAGGCCAAAGTGCTGCGCGCCCTGCAGGAAAACAAGATTACCCGCGTGGGCGGCGAGAAGGAAATATCGGTGAATGTGCGGGTGCTGGCGGCTACCAACAAGGACCTGCTCCAGGAAATTGCCGACCGTAACTTCCGCGAGGACCTTTACCACCGCCTCTCCGTCATCCTGATTCAGGTGCCGGCCCTCAACGACCGCCGCGACGATATTCCGGCCCTCATCGAGAAATTCCTGAAGGACATTGCCGCCGACTACGGCAACAAGCCCAAGCGCATCGAGGAAGCGGCCCTCACCTACCTCCAAAGCCTCGATTGGCGCGGCAACATCCGGGAGCTGCGCAACGTGGTGGAACGCCTCGTTATCATGAGCGACGACACCATTACCGAAGCTGACGCCCGCGCCTTTGCCGGGAAGTAATCTTCTGTCATTGCGAGCGGAGCGAAGCAACCCTTCCTCTCTCTGTGATAAGCTTAGACAAGTGACAAGCCCTTACTTCCGTGCCGGAGGTAAGGGCTTGTCACGTTTTAAGGGGTAGCACGTTCGTCAGGAAGGATGGCGTCGCTCCGCTCGCCATGACGCTCCTAATCAGACTCTACACCATCTGGTTGCACCCTCTGATATCGGAATTATCCAGGCGGCCGAGCACTTCAAACGAGCCATCGGGGTGCAGGCGGGCCAGGTCCTTGGTTTCGATGAAGGCGCAGGAGTCCACGTTGGCCAGGTCGATGACGTTGATGGCGCCGCTGGCCCTGGTGGCCGACACCGAGAATGGGTCCGAGGGGTCGCGCAGGAGCACTTGCAGCTGCGGCGGAGCGTGGAAGCGACCGTCGCCGAAGCTGTAGGCCTGGCCCAGCAGCTCCGTCATGCCGTACTCAGAGTGAATGCCGGCCGGGCCGAAAGCCTGTTGCAGCTCGGCGTGCAGCTCCTCCCGAATCATTTCGCGGCGGCGGCCCTTCATCCCACCGGTTTCCAGCACCGTGAGGCCGTGCAGGGCCGGGTCGCCGGCGTAGGCCGCGGCCAGATCCAGCAGGGCATAGCTCACCCCAATCAGCAGTACGCGGCGGCTGGTATCCTGCTTGGCCTCGCGCAGGGCCGAGAGCAGCGCGGCGTGGTCGTGCAGGAAAAAGGCTGGCTGCTTCTGCCCCGAAACCTGGGCGAAATAATCGACCATGGCTACCAACGACGACTGGCCTTGCTCCAGGTACGAGGGTAGCAAAGCCAGCACCGTCCAGCCCGTCAGCGGTCCGTAGTAGTGCTCGAAGATGCGGGCCGCGTGCCGGCGGTACAGCTGCGGGTCGCGGACGTAGTGGTGGCTGCGCTGCTGCTGGGTAGTGCCGCTGCTCAGAAATACTTCCTGCGGCTCCCACTCGGCTCCGTCGGTGCGCACCTCGTGGGTTTTGAAGAATTCAATAGGTAGGAAGGGGATCTGCTCGAAGCTCTGCACCTCGCTGGGCCGGCGGCCCAACGCGGCCAGATACTCCTGGTAGGGCAAACAATGGGTAGCTTGATACCGGAATAAGCGCAGGGCGGCCGCTTCGGCGGTGGCCGCCGTCAGGAAGGGAAGCTGGTGGAGGTAATCGGTGCGGAAACTCATTCAGCGGGTGCGGGGTTAGCGAAAGGATAGAACAATGCGGGCGTTACTTCGTTCGTTTAGATGTTGTACCTTCCCCCACCAGGTCTGCTTTTCCACCTCGTTCTTTTCCCCCTTATGCTCATACTTCGTACGCTCTGCTATGTGGCCCTGGTGGTCTGTTTCGGACTCGGAATTGCCTCCTGCGTCAGCCCGCCCGACTACCCTGACACGCCGGAAATTTCCTTTAAAAAGATAGAAACAGCCCGGATTGTAAAACAAACCGGGTCCTACGATACCGTATCGGTGACCATTTCCTTCAAAGACGGCGACGGGGACCTGGGCCTCGATGACAGCGACACGGGCTTCCCCTACAGCCGGCTAGACCAGAGCGGCAAGCTCAATAAATACTACAACAACTACTTCATGACCATGCAGGTGCAGGAAAGCAGCGGCAACTACGTGGACCTGCCGCTGGGTACCCTGGACTACAACAGCCGCTACCCCCGCCTCTCGCCCGAGGCTCAGGGCAGCCGCAAAACGCCCCTGCGCGGCGACCTCACCTTCGGCCTGACCATTACCCAAGGCACGCTGCGGGTTATCAAGCCCGATTTGCCGGCCCAGATTATGGTGCGCTTCAAGGTCCGGATCGTGGACCGGGCCCTGCACGAAAGCAACGAAATCATCACCGACCCCATTGCCACCCGCTAAGCGCGGGGTTGCGGCCCGTTTAGCAGCCGGCTCCGGCGCCTACTCCCCGTACGGAGGGTAGGGGCCGGAGCCGGCTGGTTTTTTGCTCCCTAGTAGATAGCCGGGAAGCGCTTGGGGTCGGCTTCCTGCATGATTTCGTACACGGCGTCGAATACGTCCTCGGCGTTGGGCTTGCTGAAATAGTCGCCGTCGGAGCCGTAGGGCGGGCGGTGAGCCTGGGCTGAGAGGCAGCGCGGCTGCGAGTCGAGGAAGCGGTAGGCCTGCTGCTCATCCAGCACCTGCTGCAGCATGTAGGCGGTAGCGCCCCCGGGCACGTCCTCGTCGGCGAACAACACGCGGTTGGTGCGCTGCAGGGAGTCGGCAATGACGTGGTCCACGTCGAAGGGCAGCAGGGTCTGTACGTCGATGATTTCCACGTTGATGCCTACCTCTTCGAGTTGCTTGGCGGCATCCTGCACAATGCGGCACATGGAGCCATAAGTGACAATCGTCAGGTCCTCGCCTTTCTTAAGGGTTTCGGGCCGGCCGAGGGGTAGGGTGAACTCGCCCACGTTGCTGGGGATGCGCTCCTTGAGGCGGTAGCCGTTCAGGCACTCAATCACAATGGCCGGCTCATCACTGCGCAGCAAGGTGTTGTAGAAGCCGGCGGCCTGGGTCATGTTGCGCGGCACGCACAGGTGCATACCCCGGATGGAGCCCAGAATCATTTGAATGGGTGAGCCTGAGTGCCAGATGCCTTCCAGCCGGTGCCCGCGGGTGCGCACAATCAGCGGGGACTTCTGGCCGCCTTTGGTACGGTACTGCAGCGGGGCCACGTCATCGGAGAGAATCTGGATGGCGTAGAGCAGGTAGTCGAGGTACTGGATTTCGGTGATGGGTCGCAGGCCGCGCATAGCCGCGCCAATGCCCTGCCCCACAATGGTGCACTCCCGGATACCGGTATCCGTCACGCGCAGCTCGCCAAACTTTTCCTGCAGACCGGCAAAGGCCTGGTTTACGTCGCCGATGCGGCCCACATCCTCGCCAATGGCGAAGATGCGCGGGTCGCGCTGGAAATTGGCATCGAAGCAGGCCTGCAGCACCTCGCGGGCATCTACCTGGGGCGCGTTGGCGTCGAACTTGGCGGGCACTTCTTCGATGTTGCCTACGGCCTCTTCGCTTTGGCTGAAGAGGTAGGAGTTGTAGCGGTCGGCATTTTCGGCCAGGGCCTGCTCCAACCAGTTCTGCAGGTCGCGGCGGGCGGCGCTACGCTGGCCGCGTACCTGGCGCAGGGCGCGGCGCACAGTGCGCACCAAATCGGCGCGGATGGGGGCCGAGTTGTGCTCCAGGGTTTCTACCAGCTCGTGCAGGCTGTTTTCGCGGCCGGTTTCGGCCACCAGCTTGTTGAGCAGTGGCACTACCTCGTCGCGCTCCTGCTTGATGGGGTTGAAGAACTCGTTCCAGGCGGCCGTGCGGGCCACTTTTACGGTTTCCTTGGCCTCGTTTTCAATCTGGTCGAGCTCCTGCTCGGAGGCGTGGCCTTCCTGCAACAGCCACTCGCGCAGTTTGCGCAGGCAGTCGTGCTCTTCTTCCCAGGAAAGGCGGGTTTTGCTTTTGTACCGCTCGTGCGAGCCGCTGGTGCTGTGGCCCTGGGGCTGGGTAACTTCCTGTACGTGAATAAGTACGGGCACGTGCTGGGTGCGGCACACCTCGGCGGCGCGCTGGTAGGTGTCCACCAGGCCGGGGTAGTCCCAGCCCTTCACCCGGAAAATCTCGAAGCCTTCCTGGCCCTCGCCTTCGCGCTGGAAGCCTTTCAGAATTTCACTGATATTCTGCTTGGTGGTCTGATACTCGGCGGGCACCGAAATGCCGTAGTGGTCGTCCCAGACGCTGACGAGCATAGGAATCTGGAGTACGCCGGCGGCATTAATGGCCTCGAAGAACATCCCCTCCGAGGTGCTGGCATTGCCAATAGTGCCGAACGCCACCTCGTTGCCGTTCACCGAAAACTGCGAAAACTGGTGCAGCTCGGGGTTCTGGCGGTAGAGCTTGGAGGCGTAGGCCAGGCCCACGAGGCGGGGCATCTGGCCGCCGGTGGGCGAAATATCGGCCGAGGAATTCTTGCTCTGGGCCAGGTTCCGGAAGTTGCCGTCCTCATCGAGGTGACGGGTACCGAAGTGGCCGTTCATGGCGCGGCCGGCCGTGGAGGGCTCGGCTTCTACATCGGGGTGGGCATAGAGCTGGGCGAAGTACTGCTGCAGGGTCAGCTCGCCGATGGCCAGCATAAACGTCTGGTCGCGGTAGTAGCCCGAGCGCCAGTCGCCGGCCCGGAACGCGCGGGCCATGGCCAGCTGGGGCACTTCCTTGCCGTCGCCGAAGATGCCGAACTTGGCTTTACCCATGAATACTTCCTTGCGGCCGGCCAGGGAGGCCTGGCGGCTCTCCCAGCCCAGGCGGTAGTCGCGGAGCAGGTCTTCTTTGCTGAGGGAGGCGACGCTGGTTGGCACGTCGGCGGCGGTTTCGGCAGTGGACATAAATAGAAAGGCGGGTGGAGTTAGGAGCCGGGCGCTGGTGGTGGTGGGAAGCTGCCGCCCGGAAAGCAGGCCCCCAAAAGTACGGATTTACGGCTGATGCGGTGACAGGCGTTTTTCTGGCTATCTTTGGGTAGGGTATGCGGGTAGAGAGAGGGTAGGAGGGTGTGGGGGTAGGAGGTGAAAAAGGTAGTGGGTGGCGAAGCTACGCGTCAGGACACGCGCTGCCCAGGTTTACCTCACGACCTCCTACCCGCACACCCCCACACTCCCACCCCCATACCCTCCTACCCTCACACCCTCCTACTCTACTGTCATGAAACACGTATTCTTCTTTCTGATTGCCCTGCTGGCAGCCGTGGCAGCACAAGCTCAGGGCGTACTCAAGTTCGAGCAGGAGCTGCACGATTTCGGCAACGTGCCGGAGGGTACCATGGCCACCCACGAGTTCCGCTTCCGGAACGTGGGCAACCAGCCCGTCATCATCGCCAACGTGCAGGCCAGCTGCGGCTGCACTACCCCCGACTGGACGAAAACCCCTGTGTTGCCCGGCAAAACCGGCATCGTGAAGGCCGTGTACAGCAGCGCCGGCCGCCCCGGCATCTTCAATAAAACCGTGACGGTAACCAGCAACGCCGCTACCCCCAGCACGGTGCTCACCATCAAAGGCAATGTGCTGAACAAAGACCAGATGAAGGCCACCCTGACTCCGGCGCAAATCGCGCAATCGGCCCGCCTGACGGTGGACCGTACCACCCACGATTTCGGCAAAATGGAAGCCGGTCAGTCGTTGGTAGCGCGCTTCACGGTAAAAAACACGGGCAAGCAGGACCTGGTGCTGGGCGCTATTACCTCGCAGTGCTACTGCGTGGGTTACAAAAATGCTCCCGCGCCCATCAAGCCCGGCCAAAGCGCCGTAGTGGAGCTGGTGTACAATCAGCGCAAACTAGGTGCCCAAGCCGAAACCGTCACCATCACCAGCAACGACGTGACCGGCGACACCAAGCTGACTCTGAAAGCCCAGGTAGTGCAGGACCTGAACGCCGGCAGCATGGTCAAGGAAAGCGGCGCGTCGGTTCCGTTTAAGTAGTTTTGACTTTTAAGGGAAGAGGTGAATTGTGACAGGTAAAAGGTCAGTTGGTGGTTATGGTAGCCCCGGTACGACCATCCTGATAAAGAATAAAGCAGCAAACCCTTACTTCCGAGCTGGAGGTAAGGGTTTGTCGCATTTCAAGGGGTAGGCACTTTGGCCGGGAAGGATTGCTTCGGCTACCGCCTCGCAATGACAATTACACCGTATCTTTGCCCCGCCTTTTCCCGGCAACACCCATCCACCCACTTTCACTCTTGCTTCGAGCCATGATTATCGGCGTACCGAAAGAAATTAAGAACAACGAAAACCGCGTGGGCCTGACCCCCGCTGGCGTAGCTGAATTCCGCAAGCATGGCCACGAGGTGTTCGTGCAGGCTACCGCCGGCAACGGCAGTGGCTTCTCCGACGCCGAATATGAGCAAGCCGGTGCTACCATTCTGCCTTCGATTGAAGACGTGTACGCCAAGGCCGAAATGATTGTGAAGGTGAAGGAGCCGATTGCGCAGGAATACCCCCTCATCAAGGAAAACCAGCTGCTGTTCACCTACTTCCACTTTGCTTCGAGCGAAGAGCTGACCCACGCCATGATTGAGCGCAAGGCCGTGTGCCTGGCCTATGAAACCGTGGAACTGCCCTCGCGCGCCCTCCCCCTGCTTATCCCGATGAGCGAGGTAGCCGGCCGCATGGCTCCGCAGGAAGGCGCCAAGTACCTGGAGAAGCCCCTGAAAGGCCGCGGTATTCTGCTGGGCGGCGTACCCGGCGTGAAGCCCGCCGAGGTACTGGTGCTGGGCGGCGGTATCGTGGGAACGCAGGCGGCTAAAATTGCCGCTGGTCTGGGTGCCCGCGTAACCATCATGGACATCAGCCTGAACCGTTTGCGCGAGCTGGACGACATCATGCCCAAGAACGTGGTGACCCAGTACAGCAACGAGTACAACATCCGCGAAGCCATTAAGACTGCCGACCTGATTGTGGGTGCCGTGCTGATTCCGGGCGCGAAGGCTCCCCACCTCATCACCCGCGAAATGCTCAAGACTATGAAGCCCGGTACCGTGCTCGTCGACGTGGCCGTGGACCAGGGTGGCTGCATTGAAACCTGCAAGCCCACCACCCACGAAGACCCCACCTTCATCATCGACGACATCGTGCACTACTGCGTGGCCAACATGCCGGGTGCTGTGCCCTACACTTCTACCCTGGCCCTGACTAACGCTACCCTGCCCTACGCCGTGAAGCTGGCGAACCTGGGTTGGCAGGAGGCCTGCCGCCGCGACGAGGCCCTGCGCCTCGGCCTGAACGTGGTGAACGGCAAAGTGGTGTACAAAGGCGTAGCCGAAGCCTGGGGCCTGCCCCTGGAAACGGTGGATTCGGTGATGGAAGTAGCCGTTGCTTAAGTAGCAACTGATAATCAGGAATTGAAAATTGGGCGTTCTGGCGGCGTAAATGCTACCGGAACGCTCAATTTTTCTTTACCTGGCTGCCTTCTGGTATACACCAGCCAACAGCCAATTTTTCATTGCTAATTACTAATTGTTGATTACCAATTGTCCATGAGAGGCATTCTATATACGGGCGGCGAGCTGACCGACTTGGTGAGCTTTGCCCGCCTGCCTTCCTACCTGCAAAGCTTCCTGCGGGAGCAGAACGGGGTAGTTGCTTACTTCGGCGGACTCCACATCCGGGGCTGCGTGCAGGAGCCGGCCTGGCACTCCCTCACCGAAGCCTGGCAGAGCGAGCGGGCCTTCTGGCGCACCTACGACGAAGTGCAGGAAACCGACGTTCCGTTTGCCCAGGACTGCGCGGGCAACCAGTTTCTGCTGCGCGGCGATGCCGTGCTGTTCCTGGACACCGAAACCGGCGAGCTGGCCGACTTAGAGGTTGACTTCAAGCACTTCCTGTTCGGGGCCGAGAAATTTCCGCTCGATGCGCTGGGCATGGAGCCGTTGCGCGCGTTTCAGCAGCGCGGCGGCATGCTGCAGCCGGGGCAGCTGCTGAGCCTGATTCCGCCGGTGTGCATTGCCACGGCGAGCAGCAAGCCCACGGCTACCGCTGTACCGGCCGCCGCCCGGCTGGCCTGGCTGGCAGACTTCTATCAGCAAATCAAAAACCTGCCCGATGGCCAGTCGGTGCGCCTCAAGCCGCTCTGAGCGTTCCAGCTGCCACTACCCGGTCCGACGCCTTTGGCATCGGACCGGTTGACGTTGCTGACGCCTGCCCAACGGAGTTTGGGCGGAGGAAGTGGGTAGGCAGCTGCGGTTCTAGCGGCGCAGCCGGTAACCGGTCGGATGCTTTCGGCACCGGACCGACGGAAGCAGGTGCACACAACTTTAACCACATAACTTCGGCGCTTTTGCGTTGCCGTAGAGCTAGTGCGTTCCTCGGCCGCTAGTGTAGCTCGTCTTTTCTATGCCTTCTTTGTTTCTGCGCCTGCTTCTGCGGCGGTTTGCGCTGCTGCTCGGTAGTTATGCCTTGCTGCGGCTGGGCTTTTACTGGGCCAATTACGCTGTGTTTCAGGAGGCAGCGGCTGGGCAGGTAGCGTGGGCCTTTGTGTATGGGTTGCGGTTTGATGTGGCGGGGCTGCTGCTGCTGAATCTGCCGTTCGTGCTGCTGTCGGTGGTGCCTTCCGTGGGCCGCTCGTGGCAGAAGCTGGTGCGGGGCGTGTACCTGACGCTGAATGCCACCGGCATTGCCCTGAACCTGATTGACACTCAGTACTTTAAGTTTATTGGTCGGCGCACCAGCAACGAGTTGTTTACCATTACCGGCGACATTCAGCGCCAGGCCGGGCAGTTGGTGGGCCACTACTGGTTTCTGCTGATTCCGTTCGGGGTGCTGTTCGGGTTGCTGTGGTATGCCTACCCCATGCCGCACCGCGCAGCCTCCGCCGCGGTTATGGGAATAGGACCGCGGCGCTGGCTGCGGCCCGGACTGGAATTTGTATTGGTGGCCGGCCTGACGGTGCTCGGCATCCGGGGTGGGCTGCAGCTCAAGCCGTTGCGCACCGGCCACGCCTTCATCCAGAGCCCGCCCATCCTGGGCCACGTGACGCTCAACAGCACGTTTACTTTCCTGAAAAGCCTGGGCTACCAGCCCCCGGAGCGGCGCAGCTACTTCGCCTCCCCCGAAACCCTGCAGGCCGCGCTGGCGGTGCATCAGCCCGCGGTGCGCCCCAACGCCCCGCGCGACAACGTGGTGGTGTTGCTGGTGGAAAGCTTCGCCTCGGAGTACAATGGCATTGAAAACGGGGGGCAGGGCTACACGCCTTTCTTCGATTCGCTGGCCACTCAGGGGCTGCTGTTCCGGCACCATTACGCCAACGGCCGCCGCTCCATTGAGGCCTTGCCGGCGGTGCTGGCCGGGCTGCCTTCCCTGATGGAAAGCCCTTTTATCACCTCCAATTTTCAGACTGATGAGCTGCACGGCCTGGGCGAATTACTTGGCCGCCAGGGCTACGCTACTTCCGTGTTTCACGGGGCCCAGAACGGCACTATGGGCTTCAATACCTTTGCCGGCATCACGGGTATGCAGCAGTACTACGGCCTGCAGGAGTACCCCAAAGGCATGCAAAGTCCCGATTATGACGGGCACTGGGGGATTTTCGATGAGCCCTACCTGCAGTACTTCGCCCGGCAGCTGAGCCAGCAGAGGCAGCCGTTTTTCTCCACGGTGTTCACGCTCACCTCGCACGAGCCGTTCCCGGTGCCGGAACAGTACAAGAGCCGGTTTGCGCCCGGTCAGCTGCCCATTCATGCCTCCATTCGGTACACTGATTTTGCCCTGCGCCGGTTTTTTCAGACGGCCGCCCGGCAGCCCTGGTACCGCAATACCCTGTTCATTCTGCTCGCCGACCACACTTCCCAAACCCTGCGGCCCGACTACCAAAACACGCTGGGCTCCTACAAAACCCCCCTGCTGCTCTTTCACCCCGGCCGGCCGCTGCCGGCCGCTAATCCGGAGCGCATCACCCAGCAGGCCGATGTGCCGGCCACTATTCTCGACTACCTGGGTGTGCCCGCGCAGGGCCGGCTGCTGTCTTTCGGCTACTCCGTGTTCGACACCGCCACTACCGGCCGGGCCCTGTTCCTGAGCGGCGGCAGCTACTTTCTGGTGCATTCCGACTTTGTAACCGAGCTAACGGCAGACAACCAGGTGCGCCTCTACCCTTACGCCAACCACCAGCTTCCCCCTACCCCCCTGACCAACCCCAACCCCGAGAAGCTGCAGCAGTACGGCGACGAGCTAAAAGCCTGCGTGCAATTTTTCCTGAACGGCCTGGCCGACAACAGCTTGTATAAGCAGTGAAGGAGTAAATGTGTCATGGCGAGGACGCAGGACGAAGCCATCCGTCCTGACCAAGGTGCTACCCCCCAACATGTGACAAGCCCTTACTTCCAGCACGGAGGTAAGGGCTTGTCAGGTTATCAGGCTGGTCACAAAAGAGAGGAAGGATGGCGTCGCTCCGCTCGCCATGACAGTCCTTCACTTATTCACCGTACCTCGGCACTTCCGGCAGCCGCTCGTTGGTGCGCTGCTCGAAGTTGACGCGCCAGCAGAAGTGGCTGAGCCCGTTGGAGAGCAGCAGCAGCGGAGCCCCAATGGTCTGGTTGTAGGTAGCAGCCTGCAGGGCTACGGCGGCGGTAATGGGCACGGAGGGGGCCTTGCATTCCACCAGCAAGAGCGGCTGGCCGTGGCCATCCAGGGCTACTAAGTCGGTGCGTTTTTGGCGCTGGTTGTAGCGGTGGCCGCGCTCCAGGCTGAGCAAACCCTTGGGGTAGCCGCGGTGGTTGATGAGGTAGTGCACAACGTGCTGGCGCACCCATTCCTCGGGCGTGAGCACCACGTGGCGGCGGCGCAGAACATCCCAGATTAGCAAATTTTCGCTGGATTGTGTAACTTTGTACTCGAAAGGCGGCAGGTTCAACTCTTGCATCACCTCCAAAGGTACGGCCCTGGGTACTTACTCCCGCTTTTCGCCCCGTACCGTCGCACCCAGGTTTCTGGGTCCCGACGGTTTTTTTGTACCCCAACTTTCCGGCTGTACGTGGCTGGTGGCGGCAACTAGCCGCGGCCGATGCTCGCGCAGCCTTTCCACAAGCAACACATATTTGACATAGCTTATGAAGACCAAAGCCGACATTGTTGAGAACTGGCTGCCGCGCTACACCGGCGTACCCCTGGATGAGTTTGGCCAGTACATCCTGCTGACCAACTTTATTAACTACGTGCACATGTTCGCCGAGCAGTTTGGGGCCGAAGTGCGCGGCCTGGACAAGCCCATGCAAACGGCTACGGCCAACGGCATCACCATTATCAACTTCGGCATGGGCTCGCCCATGGCCGCTACCGTAATGGACTTGCTGTCGGCCATTAAGCCGAAAGCGGCGCTGTTCCTGGGTAAGTGCGGGGGCCTGAAAAACAAAACCAAGCTCGGCGACCTGATTCTGCCCATTGCAGCTATCCGCGGCGAGGGTACTTCCGATGATTACCTGCCCGCCGAGATTCCGGCCCTACCCTCCTTCCGCCTGCAGCGCGCCGTATCGTCCATGATCAAGAAGCACGAGAAGGACTACTGGACCGGCACCGTGTACACCACTAACCGCCGCGTGTGGGAGCACGACGAAAACTTCAAGGAGTATCTGCGCCAGATCCGGGCCATGGCCGTGGATATGGAAACGGCGACCATCTTCACCGTAGGTTTCGTCAACGAAATTCCCCACGGCGCCCTGCTGCTGGTATCGGACAACCCTATGACGCCCGAAGGCGTGAAAACCTCCGAGAGCGACAAGAAAGTAACCGCCGACTTCGTAACCGCCCACCTGCAGATTGGCATTGAGTCGCTGCTGGAGCTGAAGAACTCCGGCGAATCAGTGAAGCACATGCGCTTCGAGTAAGCACTTTACTACCCCACAAAAAAGCCCCAACCCTCCTCAGGTGTTGGGGCTTTTTTGTGAGATGTGCGGAACGGGACTTGTACCTGCTGCCGGGGGTAGGGAGCGGGTCTTGTCCCCGCCCGGTGGCTGGGCCAGTATGCGCTTTGTTATTCTAGTTTTTGGGGTTGCCCTACTGCTTTGCCGCGCCCGGTGGGCAGGGAGCCGAGTTGGTTTCTGCCCACCGGGCGTACCGAATGCTTTCATTTCGGACGACGGCGGGCGGGGGCAAGCCCCGCTCCCTACCCCCACGAAAAAGCGCACGCATCCAACATTCGAATTTCTACCTCAACTTGCAGCCCGCGGCCAGTAAATCCCGACTCTGCCTCACCACAACCGTTCCCATCCATATGACCCCACGTTTCCGCCCGTTGCTGGCGCTGCCCCTGTTGCTCGGGGGCTTCACGGCCTGCCAGACTACCTCCCGCCAGGCCGCCGACCTGCTGGTGTACAACGCCACCGTGTACACCGTCGATTCGGCCTTTAGCAAGGCGCAGGCCTTTGCCGTGAAGGATGGCAAGTTTGTGGGGATAGGCACGGCCGATGAGCTGCGCGGCAAGTTTCAGGCCGAGCAGGAAGTGGATGCCCAGGGCCAGTTTATCTACCCTGGTTTTTATGATGCGCACTGCCACTTCTACCGCTACGCCCTGGGCCTGCGCGACGCGGATTTGGTGGGCACCGGCTCCTGGCAAGAGGTAGTGCAGAAGCTCCAGCAGCAGCGCCAGCAGTACCCGCAGGCCGCTTGGCTTACCGGCCGCGGCTGGGACCAGAACGACTGGCCTAACAAGCAATTTCCGACGAAGGACACGCTGGACGCCCTGTTTCCCAACACGCCGGTCTTTATTATCCGGGTTGATGGGCACGCCGCCCTCGTCAATCAAAAGGCCCTGGACCTGGCCGGCGTTACGGCCCGCACGCCCATCAGCGGGGGTACCATCACGAAGGATGCCAGCGGCAAGCTCACGGGCTTGCTGGTCGATAATGCCGTGCGTCTGGTGTCGGGTAAGATTCCGGAGCCCACTGCCGCCGAAGCTGAAGCTGCCCTGCTGGATGCCCAAAAGCGTTGTGTGGCCGTGGGCCTCACCAGCATGGCCGATGCCGGCCTGGAAAAAGCCAACGTGGACCGCATCGACGGTCTGCAGCAGCAAGGCAAGCTGAAAGTGCGCCTCTACGCCATGCTCGCGCCCACTAAGGAAAACAAGGACCACTACCTCAAGCACGGCCCCGTGTTCAAGGACCGCCTCACGGTGTGCTCCTTTAAGGTGTACGCCGATGGGGCCCTGGGCTCCCGCGGGGCCTGCCTGATTCACCCCTACTCCGACCGGCCCAAGGAAACGGGCTTTCTGCTGTCGTCGGTAGCTGATTTTCGCAACCTGGCCAAAGAGCTGGCGGCTAGCAAATTCCAGATGAACACGCACGCCATCGGCGACTCCAGCAACCGCCTCTTGCTGGATATTTACGGCGAGGCGCTGAAGGGCCAGAAAGACCGGCGCTGGCGCATTGAGCACGCCCAGGTAGTGAGCCGCGAGGATGTAGCCAAGTTCGGGCAGTACGGCATCGTACCCTCGGTGCAGCCCACCCACGCTACCTCTGATATGTACTGGGCCGGGGAGCGGCTCGGTGCCGAGCGGCTCAAAACCGCCTACGCCTTCAACGACCTGCGCAAGCAGTACGGGCAGGTGGCCCTGGGCTCCGACTTTCCGGTGGAAGATATCAACCCGCTGTTTGGCTTCCACTCGGCCGTAGCCCGGCAGGATGCCAAGAACTACCCCGCCCAGGGCTTCCAGATGGAAAACGCGCTGAGCCGGGAAGATGCCCTGCGCGGCATGACCACCTGGGCCGCCCATGCTGCCTTCGAGGACAAGCAGAAGGGTAGCATCCGCCCCGGTATGGCTGCCGATTTTGTTATCCTCAACCTTGACCTGTTGCAGGCCCCCAAAGAGAAGCTGCGCGGCGCCAAGGTACAGCAAACCTGGATTGCCGGTGAGCGGGTGTTTGGCGGCAAGTAATAAACTAGTTCAAGAATAAGCCTTTTACTAGCAGTAGCGTGAGGCAGCACTTCCGAAGGCTGTCTGGCGCTACTGCTTTTGTTTACACTAGCCTAGTCTTGTATTACGATGCGCCGTACCACCGGTCCGGCCTTGGCGTACTGCACTTGCACGTGGTAAACGCCGGGGGCCAGGCCCGTCAGGGGCACGGCCAGCGCCGGTGTAGGCTGTAGCAGTGTGCGAACGGGCCGGCCCAGCGCATCAAGTAGCTGCACCCGTTGAGGCGCACTGGAGGCGTCGAGACTCAGATGAAGCACCTCCCGGCTAGGAACGGGCCATACGCTGGTGCGTGCCTCAGCCGTGGATGAGCTCACCTGCAAAACGTTAGCATCGCGCAGCCGCACCAGGGCCGTGGTGTAATTCAGGCCAGGCTGCAGCAGGGAGCCGGCTACCAGTATGGCCCCATCAGGCTGCACCAGCAGGGCATTGATACCTAGATTGTTATGGGGACTCCTTGCCGCCTGGGGCGCATCCTTCGATAAGAAGCTAGCATCCAGTTCCCCCACGGGCATCATTCTTTCCAGCAGCCGCCCGCCCGCCAGAAGGCGCCCGTTGGGTTGCATCCGCAAGGCTTTTATGGTGTTCAGCTGATTGCCGCGGTAGTCAAAGGAAGCATCGGTGGTGCCGTTGGGCCGCAAGCGCCGCAGAAAAGGATGACCCGTGCCGGCGCTGTTATAGGACCCGGCGGCGTAAATGTTACCGGCCTCATCCACGGCCAGCGCCCTGATTTCTGAGGTGTAGCTATTAGTGAGGCTGGTAAAGCTGTTATCTGGCGCGCCGTTGGGGTGTAGCTGGGTCAGTAGGATGCCTTGCTGGTAAGATGCTACAGCTCCCCCTACCACTATTTTACCGCTGGGCAGCAGCAATAGCGAATAAACACCCGTATTAGCCGGCTGATACGGCTGAAAGTCAGCGTCAGGCTGGCCCGTAGCGCCGTCAAGACGGTCGAGCAGCTGCCTGGTGGCGCCGCCCCGGACACTGAAATACCCACCCAGCAGGATGCGGTTATCTGGCTGTACGGCCAGACTATACACCGTAGAGCCTGCATTGCCGGGGTCGGCCAAGGAGGGCATAAAAGCATTATCAATGGCGCCGGTGGCTAGTAAGCGGCCTACTGCCAGGCGTTTCTGCCCCGATAAAGCTGAAAAGGAGCCCCCTACCACAATTTTCCCGTCGGGTTGCAGGGCTAGCGCCAATACCGGCCCGTTGGCACCACTAGCGGCGGTAAAGGCGGCGTCCACAGTCCCATCGGGTAGTAGCCGGGCCAGATTATTGGCCGGCGTACCGTTGATTTCCGTGAATACGCCGCCTAGTACATAGTTGCCATCGGGTTGGCGTATCACGGCGTTCAGTACACCGCTCACACGCGTTCCTACGGTTTCTTGCCATACCTGCGTAGGCTGAAAACCCGTATCAAGCACTTGCCCCCGCGCGCCGCCGGAAAAAACCTGGCCTAGCAATGTGCAGCTCATGGCGGCCAGAATGCGCCACGTTTGGGTAATTGTCGGCACGGCCATACGCAGGTTTTTTTAACTAGCAGTGTTACATTACTTATTAATATACAATATAACAGTTATATAATGATAAGTAGTACACTCCCTTCATAAAGCTATCCTCGTTGCGGACCTTCGTCGGCGGAGCTGCCGTAGATGGCGGGCACCGGGATATCAAGCAGGCGCAGGTACACCGACAGCTGGCCGCGGTGGTGAATAAGGTGGTTGAGCACCATGGTACGGGCCACGGCGGCGCGTGGCAGCGTCATGAGCACCTGCTCGCCCCGGCGCAAGGACCAGCTGCCGTGGAAGGTGGCGTCGTCAACCTGCTCTATGGCCTTGTGAATGTTCTCGCTGTTCACATCAAAGCGGCTTAATACCGCGTCGGTATTCTCGCCCTGGGGCATTTGCACGGTGGTTACGTCGGTATCCGGACCCGTCAGGGACAGTTCCAGGAAGCCTACCAGGTTGGCCATGTGCGAGGCCAGCGCCCCAATGGTCATGGACTTGGGGTGGGGCTGCCAGCCGAACTGCTCGGTGGGTACGCGCTCCAGCAGGCGGCGGGTCAGTTTCAGCTCGGTGCGCAGCTCCTGGCTGAGGGCAGCTTGCAGGGTGGGTTGGGTGTCGGTCATGAGTTGAGAAAGGGTAATTGAAAACGACGCCAAAGTAACCGTTTCGGGTAAGGTTGATTGGCTGGTTGATGCAAAAAACCGCTTCAGGCATCCGAAGCGGCTTTAGCTCTTGCGAAGGGGTAGCACGAATTAGCGGGCGGAGGCGGGCATGCCCACGTTGGGGGTAGCGGGGGGCGGGCCTAGCGTGGTAGCTTCTGAAGCGTCTGTGTCGCGCAGCTTTTTGCCGCGCAGCTGCAGCAGGAAAATCAACCCCAGAATAAAGAACACAATCAGCGCCAGAATGCTGTAGCGCATGTTGCCGCCCATTAGCTGCGAAATGCCCCCGAATACAACCAGACCGATAACAATACCGACTTTCTCGGTTACGTCGAAGAAGCTGAAATAAGCGGCGGAGTTGGGCGTGTTTTCCGGGATAATCTTGGAGTAGGTGGAGCGCGACAAGCTTTGCACCGCCCCCATGGTCAGGCCAATGATAGCCGCCAGGGCATAGAAGCTCCAGCCGGCCTGCACGAAATAGCCGGCAACACAAATCAGCATCCAGATGAACACGGCCCAGCTGAGGGCGCGCGTGTTGCCGATGCGCTCCGAGAGCTTGGAAAAGAGGTAAGCGCCCAAAATACCCACAATCTGAAGTAGCAGAATAGTGATAATTAGCGACTTGCTATCCAGGCCCAATTCCTCGTCACCGAAGAGGGTAGCGACGTACATCACCGTTTGCACGCCCATGTTGTAAGTGAAATAGGCCAGCAGGAAGCGCTTCAGATTGGGCTGGTGCTTGGTTTCTTCCCACACTTTGCCCAGCTCACGGAAGCCGTTTAGTAGCCAGCCCGACTCTGAAACAGCACCAGCGGGGCGGCCACGGTCGGCGGGCAGGGTAAAAAACGGAATCTGGGCAAAGCCCGCCCACCAGATACCGGTGAGCAGAAAGCTGTAGCGCGTGGCGGTGCCGGCGTCGAGGCCAAACATAGGCGTACCCGACAAGGTAGGCCCTTGGATTAGCATCAGGCACAGGATCAACAGGAGCACGGATCCAATGTACCCCATCGAAAAGCCCCTGGCTGAAAGAGAATCGAAGTTCTCTTCCGAGGAAATATCGGGCAGATAGGAGTTGTAGAACACAATGGAGCCCGAGAAGCCCACCGTCGCCATGATAAACACAAATACGCTAATGGTAAACGTGTTGGGCTCAAAGAAATAGAGACATGCGCAGGAAATAGCCCCGATGTAGCAGAAGATCTGCAAGAACAGCTTCTTCCGTCCCGAGAAATCGGCCAGGGCAGTAAGCAGGGGGCTGATTAAGGCAATAATGAGAAAGGCTGCCGATACGGAATAGTTCTGCAGAGAAGTGCCGGGCACATGCAGCCCCAGGAACTCAACCGGCGTTTTACCGCTGTCCGTGTTGGTGACAGCCTTTACCATAGAACCCCAGTAAATCGGGAAGATGGAGCTGGTAATGACGAGGGGATATACCGAATTGGCCCAGTCGTAAAAGGTCCAGCCGCGGGTAATGCGCTTGTCGTCCTTAGGAATAGTATCAAAGGAGGGGTCCGCCGCGGCGGCCGGGGTAGTGCTCATACAGACGAGGGGAAAAGTGTGCTCCGGCCAAGATAACGGGAATTCCTGGTTGCGGTTGTCGGCTCCGCACTACCATTGTGTTTCCTGCGGCCGGCGCTACTCTTCAGCTAGCAGAGCGGTGTACTGGGCCTCAGTATCTACATCAATAACGCCTTCAGGAAACGGCACTTCAGCTACTAGTGCAGGGTAGCGCTTCAGGAACTGCCCTGCACCGGCTCCATCGGGTAGTTCACGGAGCAAGGGAACAGCTGCCGCGCTGAAGAACACGGGCACTCCTTGTACACCCGCGTAAGCGCAGGCCACTAGGGCGCGGCTAGTAGCGGCGTGGGCCGCGGTAAGCTGCTGCAGTAGTGTTGGACTCACGTGCGGCTGGTCGCAGAGCATAAGCGTCACGCCCGCGCCCAGGGCCTGCAGCTTTTCCAGTGCCGCCAAACCGTATTTTATGGATGCTCCCATCCCCCGCTCCCACCCTGGGCAGTGTGCTATAGTTACTGGCAACTCAGCTAGCTCCGGCAGCAGGGCTTCGTGCTGGGCCCCGGTTACTACCACTACCGCCGCGCCGGCTGCCGCTGCTACGGCCGTTTCGGCGGCACGGCGCAGGAGCGTCTGGCCGCGGTAGGGCAGTAGCTGTTTGGGTCGACCCAAACGCGCGGATGCGCCGGCAGCAAGCAGAATAATGGCGTTTGGCATAGTAGGGTGCGGGGCTCGCCCCCGCCCGTCGTTAGGTTAGTTCCGCTCGTTTACGGCAAGCCTAGTCTTGCTCCCGCCAACGGGTGCGGGCTCATGCACTGGCGCGGACGGCGGGCGGGGACAAGCCCCGCCCCTACAAGCCGCACACGGCATCTACCCGGCCCTCGGCCACCAGTGGCCCATCAGCACGCAGGGGCGGGTGGATGGGGTGCGGGGAGTCGCGGAGGAAGCCGGCGGGGCGCTTGGTCAGTACCGCCTGAATTTCGGCTATGATAGACAAGGCAATTTCCTCGGGCGTTTCGGCTCCCAGGTTCAGGCCGATGGGGCTGTGGATGCGGCCCTGCAATTGCTCGGCGGCATCGGGGGTTTGCTGGCGGAGGTCATCGAGGAGGCGCTCGTATTTCTTGCGAGGGCCTAGCAAGCCAATATAGGTAGTGCTCGGGTCGGGCAGCAGATGGCGCAGCACCGCTAAGTCGTAGTAGTAGTTGTGGGTCATCAGCAGGGCGAAGCTGCCGTCGTAGGGTTCGGTTTCCACCTGGGCCAGGGGTAGCACCCGCACCACATCAGCCTCCGGAAACCGGTTAAGCTGAGCCTGAGCTGGCCGACCATCGACTACCTGTACGCGCCAGCCTAACCCCGAAGCTAGCCGCACCAGGGGCTGCACGTCGTTGCCGGCTCCGTACACGGTTAGGCGCACCGGGGGTCGCAGTATTTCCAGACTTACGCGCACGGTGCCGGCCTCTACGGGGTAGTGCCGGGTAGCGGGCTGACCGGCGGCTAGGGCAGCTTGCGCATCAGCCAGAATCTGGGGGTAGAGTGCGGTTTGTTCCGGCAGGGTGCCTTGGGCAGCGTGGTCGTGGGTGAGCAGCAGGCGCTGCCCTACCCCTACTTCGGAACTTAAACCGGCTACGCCAAACACAGTGGCTACCACGGCAGGTTTTTCTACCCCCTCGGCCCAGCGGCGCAGCAGCTCCACGGGGTTATCGGGGTTCTGAAAATCGAGGGGCTCCAGCAGAATCTGCACAACGCCCTGGCAGCCCAGGGCCGCCCCGAACTGCAGGTCATCGTCGGGGTCGGTCGAGTCGTAGGTAACTACCGTGGGGCGCCCCTGCTGAATGGTGCGGCGGGCCCGTTGGCGGGCATCCCCTTCCAAGCAGCCCCCACTAATGGCCCCGGTCAGTTGGCCTTCATCTGTTACCAGCATACGGGCGCCGGGCCGGCGGTAGGCCGAGCCAGCTACGTCCACCACCGAGGCCAAGGCACAGGCCCGGCCGGCGGCGCGGTGTTCATCATAAGCCCGCAGAAGGCGTTGCAATTCGGTCATAATCGATACATCAGCTCACTGCTGATCAACAAGCACTACGCAGATAGGGAGCCTCAGGCTGCATGCCCGGATGTTCTAACCCGAGCATGCAGCCAACTGTTTTCAGCTTTTCTGTACAGTTCTAGGGTGCAGCCGAAGCATACGGCTCGATAACTTAGGCTTGCACCTTTTTCGTTTCCAGCACTTTATCCGGGGTGATGGGTAGGCTGCGAATACGCTTGCCAGTAGCGTGGAATACAGCATTGGCCACGGCCGCCGATACGCCTACCATCGAAATTTCGCCGATGCCCTTCACGCCCATGGCGTTAATGTAGGGGTCGTGCTCCTCAATAAATTCCACGGTCATATCCGGAATGTCGGCGCAGACGGGAACGTGGTAGTCGGCGAGGTTGGAGTTAGTATAGCGCGCGAAGTTAGGGTCGCGGAAGGTGCCTTCCATCAGGGCGTTACCGATGCCGAAAATGCTGCCCCCGATAATCTGGGAGCGGGCGGTTTTGGCATTCAGAATGCGGCCGGCGGCGTGCACGCTTACCCAGCGCGAGACGCGCACGGTGCCTAGGTCGGGGTCCACTTTCACCTCGCAGAAGTGCACGCCAAAGGAATGCATGGAGTGACCGGCCATGTCGTCCTGGTGGCCGGAATCGGCGGGGCCAGCTGCCAAGCCTGATTCGTAGCCGGCGCCGTACTTGCCGTTGCCGGTGCCCTCAATGTCGGTGGTTTCGTTGCGCTTCATCAGGGTCGCAAAGTCCTCGCCCTTGGCTTTGTTGGCCTTGAGCACCATGCGCCCATTCTCTACCACCACATCAGCGGCTTTGGCCCGATACAGCGGCGACTTTTTATCCTGCGTCGCCAGCTTGATGAGCTTCTGCCACACATCCTGCGCCGCCATGTAGATAGACGACGACACCGTGCCCGCCGCTACCGACCCGCCCGAGTTAGGCGCGGTGGGCAGCCGGGTGTCACCCAGCTCAAAGCGGATTTTATCGGGCGTGAGCCACAAAGCATCAGCCGCTACCTGGGTCATGACGGTGTAGGTACCGGTGCCCAGGTCGGTGGCCCCGGTTTGCACCACGGCGTGTCCATCGGCATAGAGGCGGACGCGGGCGGTGCCTTGGTTGTTGTGCACGGGGTAGGAAGCGGTGGCCATGCCCCAGCCCACCAGCAGGCGGCCGTCGCGGGTGGCACCGGCCTGGGGGTTGCGCTTGCTCCAGCCGAACAGCTCGGCCCCGCGGGCGTAGCACTGCTTCAGGCTTTTGCTGCTCCAGGGTTTGCCGTTGCTGGGGTCCTTCTCGGCGTAGTTGCGCAGCCTGATTTCCAAGGGGTCAATGCCCAGCTGGTAGGCCAAGTCATCCAGGGAGCACTCAATAGCAAAGGAGCCGGGAGCCTCGCCGGGCGCGCGCATGAACGTGGAGGTCATCACGTCGGCGCGGGCCAGCTGGTACGTCGATTCAAACGTGGGGCAGTTGTAGAGCAGGTTGATAATCCGGCTGTTCGGCTCCGCGTAGTTGTCCCAGGGCGAGGTAGTGGAGGTTTTCTCGTGGATGAGGGCCAGGAGCTTGCCCTCCTTGGTTGCTCCCACTTTCAGGGTTTGGGTTTGGTCTTCACGGTGGCCCATGCTGGTGAACATCTGGGGGCGCGTGAGGGCCAGCTTCACGGGCCGACCAACCGCTTTAGCCGCCTGCACCGTTAGCACGGTGTGGGGCCAAGTAGAGCCCTTGCAACCAAAGCCGCCGCCCAGGTATTTCGTTACTACGCGCACCTGCTCGGTGGGTAGGCCCAGCATGGCACTCAGGGCTTTCTGGGTGCGCGTCACCCCCTGGGTCGATTCATATACCGTCACCCGGTCCGGGGCTTCCCAGTGAGCGGTGGTGGAGCCCGGCTCCATGGGGTTGTGGTGGTTGATGGCGTGCTCGTAGGTGTGGGTAAGCTGCACCGGAGCCGCCGCGAAGGCCGCTTTGGGGTTGCCGCGCACCGTATGGCCCTGGGTTTTGCCATCCTGCACTTTCTGCGGATCGAACAGCTCAGCGCGCGGATCGGCGTAGGAAGCCAGGGGCTTTTCGGCAGCAATATTTACCCGCACCAGGGCAGCCGCGTGCTGGGCCCGCTCCAGGGTGTTGGCCAGCACAATAGCTACCGGCTGCCCGGCGTAGTGCACCTGGTCGGTGGTGAGGGGTAGGAAACCCATGGGGGCGCCAATGGCCTTTTTCCCCTCGGGACTATTGGGCGTTTTGGCCAGCTGGGGCAGGTTCTGATGGGTGAGAATAGCTACCACTCCGGGCTCTTTCAGGGCCAGACTAGTATCGATGCTCTGGATGCGGCCTTTGGCTACCTCGCTGGTTTTGAGCACGGCGTGCACCAGGCCGGGCAGGCTGTTGAACTCAGCCGAGTAGCGAGCCTGACCCGTCACTTTGGCCCGGCCATCCACCCGGTCCAGCGGTTGGCCCACGGAGCCGGCCTTGGGGTTGGTTTCAAAGAATGCGGGTTCGGTATCCATGAGGAAGTCTAAACGTTAAGCGGAGAAAACAACATCCTGCTCTGCCCTTCGCGGGCGCTGGGTTCAGCAAGGATTGGGGGGTAGGCCAAGACTGCGCGTCTGAAGCGGCATGAACTTGCCTACCCATTCAGCGGGAGCCTACCCCGCTACTTTCTGCAAAGCCTGCACCAGCGTATTCTGGGCCAGCTCTACCTTGAAGCGGTTATGCTCCCGGGGTTGAGCGCCGCGCAGAGCCGCAGCCGCGGCGGCCCGGAATGTAGCTTCGGTAGCAGGGGCGCCGGTCAGAATCTGCTCGGCCTCGCGGGAGCGCCAGGGCTGGGCCCCTACCCCACCCAGGGCCACCCGAGCCGCGCGGATGGAACCGCCCTGCACGTCCAGACCCACAGCCGCCGAGGTCAGAGCATAGGCGTAGCTGCTTCGCTCGCGCACTTTCAGGTAAGTGGAACGTTGGGTGTAAGCGGCTGCCGGCACCAGCACAGACACAATTAGCTCGCCGGGTTCCAGCACGGTTTCAATGTGCGGGGTGTTGCCGGGCAGCCGGTAAAACTCCGTGATGGGCACCCGGCGCTGCTTGCCCTTCTGGTTTTCCAGGGTCAGGACGGCATCGAAGGCAGCCAGGGCTACGCTCAGGTCGCCGGGGTAGCTGGTGGCAATGCAGGCCTCGCTCACGCCCAGGATGGCGAGGTTGTGGTTGTCGCCCTGCTGGGCGGGGCAGCCGGAGCCGGGCACGCGCTTATTGCACGGAAAGGCAGCGTCGCGGAAGTAGCCGCAGCGAGTGCGCTGCAAGATGTTGCCCCCGATGCTGGCCATATTCCGCAGCTGGGGCGAGGCCGCCAGCAGCAGCGACTCCGAAACGGCCGGAAACTGCTGTTTTACCAGGGCATTTTCGCCTACGTCGCTCATGCGCTCCAAGGCCCCAATGCGCAGCCCGTCCTTGGTTTGCTCAAGGCCCTTGAAGGGCAGCAGGTTGATGTCAACCAGCTGCGGGTGCTCCTCCAGGTTGGCTTTCATCAAGTCCAGGAGGGTAGTGCCGCCGGCAATGTAGGCGGCCTGGGGCTTGTCTTTACGGATGCCGGTGGCTTCCTTGGCCGAACCGGCCTGGGTGTAGCTGAAGTTGTTCATTTGTTGCGGTGACAGGTAGCACGTAACAGGTGACAGGTTTGGGATAGTAAGATGCTCTAGAGCAAGTGACCGGGTAGGACGCCTAACCTGTCACGTGTCACCTGTCACCCTTTGCCGGCTACTTCGCGCACGGCGGCTACAATATTGGGGTAGGCCCCGCAGCGGCACAGGTTGCCGCTCATATACTCCCGGATTTCGGCATCGGAACCGGCGTGGCCCTCGCGCACGCACGCCACCGCCGACATAATCTGGCCGGGAGTGCAGTAGCCGCACTGAAACCCATCGTGCTTGATGAAGGCCTCCTGCATGGGGTGCAGCTCCTCTCCTTTCGCCAGGCCTTCAATGGTAGTTATTTCCTTGCCTTGGTTCATCACGGCCAGGGTCAGGCAGCTCGTAATGCGGCGGCCATCTACGTGCACGGTGCAGGCCCCGCACTGGCCATGGTCGCAGCCTTTCTTAGTGCCGGTCAGGTCGAGATACTCGCGCAGGGCATCAAGCAAACTCACGCGGGGCTCAGCCTGAAACGAGCGCACGGCGCCGTTTACTTTCAGCTGCATAGTCGTTACGCCTTCCACCGTTTTGGAGTAGGCGGCCAGGCGCTCGGCCGGGCCGACAAAGGGCGGCGCCAGGGCCAGCCCCAGGATGCCGCCGGCCTGTTTCATGAAGGAGCGGCGCGTGCCATCCTCGGGGCGGGGCTCCTGCGGAAACTCGCCCGGGTTATCGGTTGAAGAGGTCGTCGACATAGAAATAGAAAGGTGAAAAGCCCGCACCACGTACCACACGCTACTGCAAACAACCGCTTACCGTTGGGCCGGGTTAGCTTCCGTAGGGTGTAACATCTTGGCCTGTCAGGAGGCCTGCATTGTCTTTACGCCGGAACAGGGGTATTGTTCAGATATAGCCACGGGTTTCCTACCCCTCCCCGACTGTTCAAGGCTGGCTATTGCTCCCCTACTAGGCTGTATACACGTTTCAGAATAATGGTCATTACGAACTGGTCGAGGAATCTCGCTTACGTGGTTCGCCTCACCCCCCGGCCCCCTCTCCAGGGGGAGAGGGGGAGTGGATACTTTGGCAACGTCAGCACGCGAGATTCCTCGACCAGCGCGGAATGACCGTTCTGACTTCACCAGCTCTGGTCCGACGGCTCCGCCATTGGGCCGGGACCAGCAAAAACAACCCTGCCCGGCGCCGGGCCGAACAGGGTTGAACAAGATGCTAACAATTACTAGCGGCGGCCGACACTGCCTTTGCCGGCGGCGGCTCCGGCAACCGGGCTTTCCGGTGGGCCCAGGTAGGTAGCCGGCAACGTACCGCGGCTGATGACCAGCTTTTCCAGCACCACGCTGGGGTCCACGCGCCAGAACTTCAGGGTGTGGGTGCCCGCGGCGGCCACGTTGTGCTGGGAGGTTTTGATAATGATGTTTTCGGCTACCGCCCGTTCCCAGGGTCTGTTGCCATTATCAGCCACCATGCCGGTGTGCAGATTGACGAGCTGGGGCGCTTCGTCATCAATGGAAACGGCATACTGTAAGCCTTTGCCAGCGGTAAAATTGAGGGTAGGCGCCAGGTAGGCGTGCACCGTAACGGGGCCGGCCTGCTGCAGCGTGATGGTGTACTGCAGGTGAGGCGACTGGCCGCCGGGGGCTGCCTCCGTCGCCGCCGTAACCGGGAAGGTGGTCATGGCACCCAGGGTGCGGCCCAGGTCGGGCAGGTGCTGCCAAGTAACGGAGCCAGCGTTTACGGCCTTGGTGTAGTGCTCGGCCTCCATGCTCACGTAGCCATCCGCCTCCACGAAACCAGCGCCGGATACGGCGGCGGGCTTGGGCGTGGCGGCGGGGGTAGGCGCGGGCGCAGCCGCCGAAGTGGTGGCCGTAGCCAGAGTTTTTACTTCGGGCATTTTCTGCTCGTTGGGCTGCTGCCAGTAGGTGTAGCCAATGTGGGTCTGGGACATCATGTGGTTCCACTTGCCCCCGGCCAGGGCATGGTAGCGCTTCGTTATTTCGGCATCCTTGGCGTACAGGGCCCGGGCTTTTTCGGCCAACTCATTGGTGTTGGCCTGGCCTTTCTGGGCGGCATCGTGGTTTAGGGCCACGGTGTAGTACAGCTCGTTGAGGTTGGCGCAGGCTTGCACGGGGTGCAGCACCAGCTGGTAGTAGGCGTCGCGGGAAGCGGCCGGAATCTTCTGGTTGATGGCTTCGGCGCGGGTGAGCAGCTGGTTGTACTCGGCTACTACCGTGGCCCACTCGCCGGTAGCGAGGCTGTAGGTTTTCTGGTCGAGCAGCTCGGGCTTGCGGCGGGCGTTGTACTTGGCGTACTTGGCCAGGATGTCGGCAATGTCGGCGGCATGCTTCTCCCCAAACTGCGCGGCGGCCCAGCGCTGGGTGTAGGCGGCCACGTCGGTAACCCTAATCTGGTCGGGGTTCCAGGCGTAATCCAGGAAAAAGCTGATGGGCAGCTCCATAGGCTTCAGGTCGCCCACGTTCACAATCCAGATCTGGTTGGCGCCGTACTCGTGGGCCAGGTGCATTTGCTCCCAGATGCGGGGTAGCGGATTCGTATTCAACCACTTGTAGTTACGCGGACCGCCTACGTAGTCGAAGTGGTAGTAGATGCCGTAGCCGCCGCTGCGGGGCTTCTCGCCGGGCTTGGGCAGCTTGCGGATGTTGCCCCAGTTGTCGTCGCAGAGGAGCAGCGTCACGTCGTCGGGCACGCGCATGCCCCGGTCGTAGTAGTCCTGCACTTCCTTGTAGAGGGCCCAGAGCTGGGGCGTTTGCTCGGCGGGTTTGCCGGTAGCTTCGGCAATAATTTTGCGCTGGTCGGCCACGATGCGCTCCAGCAGGGCAATGTTGCTTTCCTCACTCATGGGCTCGTCGCCGTCGCCGCGCATGCCAATGCTCACGATGTTTTCGCGGGTGCCCATACGCTGCATGCCGCCGCGCCAGAACTCCTGCAGGGCCGGGGCGTTGGTCTGGTAGTTCCAGGCGCCTTTGCCGAAGCGGCGCCATTCGTCGTGGGCGCGCGTGAGGGGCTCGTGGTGGGAAGTGCCCATTACAATGCCGTACTCATCGGCCAATACCGGGTTTTGTGGGTCGTCGGCGCTGAAGGCATTGCCCCACATGGCCGGCCAGAGGTAGTTGCCCTTCAGGCGCAGAATCAACTCGAACATGTGAGCGTACATCTTGGAGTTGACGCCCCCAAACTTCTCCTTCGACCAGTTTTGCAAGGCCGGGGCCTCGTCATTGATGAAGATACCGCGGTATTTCACTTTCGGCTCGCCCTGCGAATGGCGACCCGCCGCCACATAGAGCGACTTCTGCTCCTTCACCGGCACATCGGCCCACCAGTACCACGGCGACACCCCTATCTGCTGCGACACATCATAGATGCCGAAAATGGTGCCGCGCTTGTCGCTGCCGGCAATAACCAGGGCGCGGTCCACGCCCGCCATTGGCTTGTCCACAGTCTGCACCACAAACGTTTCCCACTTGCCCGTCAGGGCCGAGGCATCCAGCTTGCCGGCTTTCACCAACCCGTCAATCAGCGGGCTTTTGCCGAGGGTGCCAATCAGCACTACCTCTTTGCCTTTGGGGTCCTGGTCAGTCGTCAGGGTAGGTTGCCGCTTGGTCACGCGCTGCACGTCGGCCTGCAAATCCTTGGCGGCGCGCAGTACGCCGGGCCAGTCCTGGGCGCTGGCGTAGAGCGGCGCTACCTTGCCGGAAGCAGCCAAGGCAAAGCTGCCTTTGCTCTTCTTAGCCGAAACGTATTGCTCACCCAGGCCAGCCGGGGTGTTGGCCCAGCTTTGCGTGTAGGCCAGTAAGAGCAGCAGCAGGACGAGCGGGAAGCGGGTCAACCTATGGATGGATGGAGACATCGAATAACCGTGAAGATGGAATGAAACTGACCAGGCAACCGTGGCTCAGGCAGCGAGTGTTCAACATTCTGCCGCATCAGCAATCGGTAGCGCCTCCGATTCGGGCTTACTTGCTTGCCCGGAGCACGGCCTGAACCGCCGGCTTGGGCTGGTAATTGCGGTCAAACAGCAAGGGGTAGCTTGTGCGACCTTTGATGGGCCAGTCGTTCAGCCAGGAGTCGGCGTCGGTCACGCCCCAGAGCGTAATCCGGTCGATAACGTCGCGGTGCTTGTGAAACAGGGCAAACAGGTCGGCGTAGCGTTTGGTCAGCTGCTGCTGCACCGAATCAGGCAGGCCGGTGGTGTACACGTTGTATTTGGCATCAGCCGCGAAGGTTTCGGCAATGTCGGCGCCCTGGCGGCGGCTCGGGTTCGGCAGCACGTCGATGTCCAGCTCCGTGAAATTGACCTTACACCCTAACTGCGAGAAGGCTATGATGCTGGCTTCCACATCCTTTAGGCTGGGCTTGGTCAGGCCGTAGTGCCCCTGCATCCCAATGGCGTCCACCTTGATGCCTTTGGCCTGCAGGCTCTTCACCAGCTTGATGACGCCCGCCCGCTTTTCGGGCCGGTAGAGGCTGTAGTCGTTGTAGTAGAGCTGGGCTTTGGGGTCGGCCTTATGGGCATACTCAAAGGCCTTGGCGGCAAAATCCTCCCCGAGGATTTCCAGCCACTTGGTTTTGCGCAGGTCGCCCTGCTGGTCGTCGATGGCTTCGTTTACCACGTCCCAGCCTGCAATTTTGCCTTTGTAGCGCCCCACCACTGCGTTGATGTGGTCCTCCAGCCGCTTCAATAGCAGCTCTCGGCTGGCGGGTTTGCCCTCGGCATCCTCAAACACCCACTTGGGGGTTTGCTGGTGCCACATCAGGGTATGGCCAATGGTGAACATCTTGTTTTGCTGCCCGAAGGCCACGTAGTCGTCGGCGGGCTTGAAGTTGTACGTGTCCGGTTTCGGGTGCACAGCCTCCCACTTGAGCAGGTTTTCAGGGCTGATGGTGTTGAAGTGCTGCTTGACCAAGGCCACCGACCTAGCGTCCTGGCCGCTTATCTGGCGGTTGTTAAGGGCAGCGCCCACGTAGAAATCCTTTTTGAAGGCATCCTTCAAGGGCTGGTCCGCCTTTGGCCCGAAGCCAAGGCCCAGGCCGGCTAGCGCGAGGCACACGAGTACTTTATGAGTTGTCATAAATCGGTTATGAGTAATGGGGCAGCCGGGCACGCGCCGCAGCTGCCCTGAAGAATACTTACTTTACTTCCAGCACCAGCACCGACTGCGGGGGTACTTCCACGCTCAGCTTGTCGCCGCGCTTGCGGGCGCCGTTGAAGGCGGCCAGCTTCACGTTGTTGGGCTTATCGAAGGTGTTGTGGTCGGCCACGTTACCGGAGGTCAGGATGCGGCCCGACACAGTTTTCCAGCTGACGCCGGGCAGGGCGGTTTCCAGCTTCTGGCTTTTCTTCGTGTCGAGGTTTACCAGGGAAATGTGCACGGCCCCCGCCTTATCCCGCGAGGCGGAGGCGTTCAGGGCCGGCAGTTTCTCGCCGTTCAGCACGTAGTCGGGGCTGGTAAACTGCAAGGGCAGGAGTTGGGCATCCTGGTGCACCTGGTACAGATCGAAGACGTGGTAGGTGGGCGTGAGCAGCATCCGCTCCTTGTCGGTCAGGACGAGGGCCTGCAGCACGTTCACGGCCTGGGCCAGGTTGGCCCCGCGCACCCGGTCGGCGTGGTTGTTGAAGATGTTGAGGGTAGTACCGGCCACCAGGGCGTCGCGGAGGGTGTTTTGCTGGTACAGGTGGCCCGGGTTGGTGCCCGGCTCCACGTCGGTCCACACGCCCCACTCATCCACCAGCAGCGCTACCTTCTTGTCCTTGTCGTACTTGTCCATGATGGCCGCGTGCTTGGTTACCACGGCGTCCATTTTCAGGCAGTTGCGCAGGGTATTGAAGTACTGCTGCTCATCGAAGCCGGTGGCCTTGCCCTTGCTGCCCGTCCAGCTGCCGGTGGGCAGGGTGTACTGGTGCAACGTGAGGCCCCACATCTGATTGAGCGGAATGTTCTTCATGCACGTTTCCGTCCAGTGGGCATCGTCGCCGTTGGCCCCGCTCACGATTTTCTTGAGGGGCGGCGAGGCGGGGTAGTTGTGGGCGAAGGTGGCGTAGCGCTTGTACACGTCGGTGTAGTACTCGGCCGTCATGTTGCCGCCGCAGCCCCAGCTTTCGTTGCCAATGCCCCACCACGACACGCCGTAGGGCTCGGGGTGGCCGTTTTTGCGGCGCTCCAGCACCAGCGGGGTGTCGTCGTTGGAGTTGAGGTACTCCATCCAGCCGGCCATTTCCTGCACCGTGCCGCTGCCCACGTTGGCCGCCAGGTAGGGCTCGGTATTCAGCAGCTTGCACAGCTCCAGAAACTCGTGGGTCCCGAAGGAGTTGTCCTCCAGGTTGTTACCCCACCACATGTTCAGCATTTTGGGGCGCTGGGCCACGGGCCCTACCCCATCGCGCCAGTGGTACGTGTCGGCAAAGCAGCCGCCGGGCCAGCGCAGATTGGGCACCTTAATCTTGCGCAGAGCCTCCACAATGTCCATCCGGATGCGGCCCTGCTTGGGCACGTTCAGCTTCTCATCCACCCAAAATCCATCATAGATGCACCGGCCCAGGTGCTCGGCAAAGTGCCCGTAAATGTGCTTGCTGATGACCACCTTGGGGTCGCCGGGCTGCACAGTTACGGGTATGGTTTGGGCCTCTGTTGGAGCAGCCGTTAGCAGGACCAGGCCAGTAGCCAGGCCAAGGGTTTGGCGCAACAGGCGGGGTAGGAAGAAAGGTTGAGAGAAAGGTTGGGACATGGGCGGGAGGTAGGAAACCGTGGGAAAGATCAGGCACAAAAAAACGTCATGCTGAGCTTGCCGAAGCATCTCTACCGGCTTCGTTAGGATAAACCCCGGCGAAGCGGTAGGGATGCTTGGCTATGCCGACCTTCGGTTCGACAAGCTCAGCATGACGTTCTATGTTTTTCCGGTACAAGCAACAAACGATCCTGGCCAGCCTTTCCCCCTTGGGTTCCCACGCCCTTAGGAAGGCCGGCCAGTTTCGTTTGGTAAGTCGCTTAGATGTACTGGTTGATGATGTTTTCCAGCCACTCCTGCTTGCCGCTGCGCAGGGTGGGCTCGCCGTGCTCGTGGGCAATGCGGCGCAGGTCTTCCAGGGTCAGCTGGCCTTTCTCGAAGGCAGCACCCTCACCCGAGTCGAAGGAGGCGTAGCGCTCGGTGCGGAACTTGCGGTAGGCCGACTTCTCCAGAATGTCGTTGGCTACCACCAGGGCGCGGGCGAAGGTGTCCATGCCGCCGATGTGGGCCACGAAAATGTCCTCCAGGTCGGTGGAGTTGCGGCGGGTTTTGGCGTCGAAGTTGATGCCGCCGGGCTTGATGCCACCATTCTCCAGAATGATGAGCATGGCTTCGGTCAGCTCATTGATGTTGTTCGGGAACTGGTCGGTGTCCCAGCCGTTCTGGTAGTCGCCGCGGTTGGCGTCCATGGAGCCCAGCATGTTCGCGTCGGCCGCTACCTGCAGCTCGTGCTGGAAGGTGTGGCCGGCCAGGGTGGCGTGGTTTACTTCCAGGTTCAGCATGAAGTCGTCCTGCAGGCCGTACTCCTTGAGGAAGCCGATGACGGTCGCGGCGTCGAAGTCGTACTGGTGCTTGGTGGGCTCGGCGGGCTTGGGCTCAATGAAGAACTTGCCCTGGAAGCCCTGCTTGCGGGCGTAGTCGCGGGCCATGGTCAGGAAGCGGCCCATGTGCTCCAGCTCGCGCTTCATGTTGGTGTTGAGCAGGGTCATGTAGCCTTCGCGGCCACCCCAGAACACGTAGTTCTCACCGTTCAGGGCAATGGTTGCGTCGAGGGCGTTCAGCACCTGGGTGCCGGCGTGGGCTACCACCGCGAAATCGGGGTTGGTAGAGGCGCCATTCATATAGCGCGGGTTCGAAAACACGTTGGCCGTGCCCCACAGCAGCTTAATGCCGGTTTCCTGCTGCTTCTGCTTGGCGTACTCTACAATGCGCTGCAGGTTGCTCTCGTACTCGCGCAGCGAAGAGCCTTCGTCCACCAGGTCGATGTCGTGAAAGCAGTAGTAGGGCGTGCCGATTTTAGTGAAGAACTCGAAGGCAGCATCCATTTTGTCCTGGGCGCGGCCCAGAATGTCGCCCTGCGCATCCCAGGCAAACTGCTTGGTGCCGGGGCCGAACGGGTCGCCGCCGGTGCCCGTGAAGGTGTGCCAGTACGAAGTGGCGAAGCGCAGGTGCTCCTTCATCGTCTTGCCGGCCACGATGCGGTTCTCGTCGTACCATTTGAACGCCAGCGGGTTATCCGACTCCCGGCCTTCAAACTTAATGGTATCGATGCCCTTGAAGTACTCCGTCTTAGAAAGCGTGCTGAGCGACATGGTGGGAAGTAGTGGTAGGTGAAAGAATCTGTTGGGTGAGGGCCTCATGCCAGCGGGCATAGGCCGAGTGGTATTGCTCCTGCAGCTGCGGGGTAGGCTCCAGCGTCAGGATGCGCTCCAAGCCACTGAAGGCTTCGGCGGGGCTGGCGTAAAGCCCTACCCCGATGCCGGCGCCGCGGGCTGCACCCTGAGCCGCATCGGTGTTATAAAGCTCCAGCTCCACGTTGCCGCTGTTCACGAAGGCCTCGCGGAACACTGGGCTCAGGAACATATTGGCGTTGCCGGCACGCACCTTGCGCACCTGCACCCCCGACTCGCGCATGATGTCCATGCCGTAGTTCAGGGCGAAAACGATGCCCTCCTGGGCGGCGCGCAGCACGTGCGAACGGCCGTGAATATTGAAGCTGAGGCCGCGCAGTTCGGCGGTGGTGGGGCGGTTTTCCAGCACCCGCTCGGCGCCATTGCCGAAGGGTAGAAATTGCAGCTCCTCCGCCCCTACCGGGGCTTGCGCCGCCAGCTGGTTCATTTCGTCGTAGGGAATTTCGCCCACTACCTTACGCAGCCAGCTGTTCAGAATGCCGGTGCCGTTTACGCACAACAGCATGCCGTTGCGGGGCTGGGCCGGGGTGCTGTTCACGTGCACAAAGGCATTCACGCGGGAGCGGGCATCCACCACTGGCTGGTCGCTGATGCCATATACTACGCCCGAGGTACCGGCCGTAGCGGCAATTTCGCCGGGCTGCAGCACGTTGAGGGAGAAGGCGTTGTTGGGCTGGTCGCCGGCGCGGTAGGCAATGGGCGTACCAGCGTGCAGGCCTAGCTCCTGGGCCGCTTCGGGTGTCAGGCGCCCCTGCTCGGCGAAGGTATCCACTACCTCAGGCAGCAGGTCGCGGCTGATGCCGTAGAAATCCAGCAAGTCCTGGGCAATGGCCTGCTCCCGGAAGTTCCAGAACACCCCTTCCGACAAGCCCGACACCGTAGTGCACAGGCGGCCGGTCATTTGGAAAGCAATAAAGTCGCCGGGGAGCTGAATTTTGTGGATTTGCTCGAAAATGGCGGGCTCGTTTTCCTTTACCCACTTAAGCTTAGAAGCCGTGAAGTTGCCGGGCGAATTCAGGAAGTTGCGCAGGCAGTACTCCTCCCCTAGCCCCTCAAAGGCCTGGTTGCCGTACTCCACCGCGCGGCTGTCGCACCAGATAATGGCGGGGCGCAGCACCTTGCCGTTCTTATCTACCAGCACTAGGCCGTGCATCTGGTAAGTAATACCAATACCAGCTACCTGGGTGGCATCGAAACCATAGGTCTGCTTGAGCTCGTGGGTAGCGTTGACTACCTCCTGCCACCACCGCTCCGGGCGCTGCTCGGCCCAGCTGGCTAGCGGCGCCGAAATTTCCATTTCCTTTTTAGGAGAGGTGACGCTGGCCAGGCAGCGGCCAGAATCGGCATCGAGCAGGGCCACTTTAATGGACGAGCTGCCGATATCGTACCCGAGCAGGTAGTTCATGGGTGGGAGTTCAGGGGAGCTACCGGGGTAGCAGGGTGGGAAGTCAGGGCCAGCCGCCGAGCCAGGCAGCAGATCAGATTCGCTTGGAAATATTCAATTTCAACCGCTACAGCAACCGCCTATACAAGCCCGCTACTGGCAGCCGCTGAAATGCTATTCTCAACGATTGGTAGTCGAATATACAGCAATGAAATTTCCGGATGACACTATCAAAACCCTTGTAACGCGCTTATTTTCAAATAAAAATACCGAAAACGTTTCCGAAAACGGTTTCGATAGGCAGACAGCAATAATTTTATTTTCGCAGATTATCTTCGAATAGTAAAACGAACAAAGCGTGCAGGCCAATAGCTGCCCTACACGCTTTGTTCGTGATAATTCTATTTGTCTGGATTCAGGCCTTCACGGCCTGCTGCCGTTATTGCAGAACTAGTTTATAGGAAAGTAATTGCCTACTCTCCTCTACCTGCACTACGTACAAACCGGGGGCTACTGCCAGCTGCAGCTCCTGCGTGGGCAGGGCTTTGGCGCTGAGCTGCTGCACTACCCGGCCCTGCAGATCCAGTACCCGCACCTGCGCGGCTTTGCTGAGGCCACTGAGGGTAATGCGGCCATCGGTGGCGGGGTTGGGGTACACCCGCACTGTGGAGGCCTGGGCGGCTTTGCTGCTGAGCACGGTAGCCTGCACGTAGGTGCGCAGCCAGACCAGGGCCGAGCGCTCGGTATTGTCGGCGTTGGCCAGGTAGGCGCCCTGGGCTGTGCGCCAGTGGCCGGGGCGGTAGCCCCACAGGGTAACGCCCTTCACGGCCGGGTGCGTCCACAGGGTCGGGAACACGCGCTGGTACTCGGCCAGCTGCACGGCGTCATCAAGCTGGTTCGAGGAATTCACGCCGTCAATATCCAGCTCCGTGATGTAGAGCGGCTTACCGGCCGAAGCCAGCACATCGAGGTTGGCCTGCAGGGTAGCGGCCGGAATGTTGCGGGTTTCGAAGGCGTGGCCCTGAATCCCGACCCCGTCCACGAGGTTGCGCTCTTTGAGCAGGTTGATGATGCCCAGGTAGCGCTGAGCGTTGGTATTGCTGGTAATTACGCCGTAGTCATTGATCAGAAGCTGGGCCTTGGGGAAATACTGCCGGGCCAGCTGGAACGACTTAATCACCCAGTCCCAGCCGGTGGTGCCGGCGCCGCCCAGGGCTTCGTAGTAGTTACCGGCGCCGCTGCCGGGCGTATTCGGGCCGTTGTTGCCGGTAGAGCCGTTCAGGGGCAGGTCGTTGGCTGCCTCGTTCACTACCTCAATCTGGTCGAGGTCGGGGTAGCGCTGGGCCACGGCCGCAAACCACTCATTGATTTCCGCCAGCTGCTCAGCGGCGGGCAGGCTTTCAATCCAGACGGGCTGCTGTTGTCCCCAGATGAGGGTATGCATCTTGAAGGGGTAGCCTTTCGTCTTGGCCAGAGCGTAGGCCGAGTCGAGCTCGGTCCAGTTCATTTGGTTGCGGGTGCCTTCCACGCTGCCCCACTTGCCGGCGTTTTCCGGCGTTACCTGGTTGAAGTAAGCGTTGAAGAAGGGCTTCTGGGGCTGACTGTACACGCCGCCCAGGAACTTGGGTTTACCGGCGGCCAGCACCGGACCTTTCGGGATGAAGGTAACCGGCGCGGTAGTGGAGCCCTGAGCCCCAGCATCGAGGTTGGCTACGGTAAAAAACAAACCTGTGGCGCCAAACACCAGCTTATCAATGTCCAGGCCGTCTTCGCGGGCCCCAATCTGGAAGGTTTGGGTGAGGCTGCCGGCGGCCACCGTGAAGTTGATGGGCGCCTCGCCCCCGTTGAACTTCGAGAGGTTAATCCACTTCCAGACGCCATTGGTGGCGCCGCCGGCCCCGTCCACGGCAATGTTGCCGCTGGTGTAGCCCACGGAGTTCAGCTGATTGACGGTAATCCAGTCGGTGTCAGCATCCGGCTGCTTGGTCCCAAAGCCATTGGCGTAGTAGAAGCTGTCGTCGTTGGCGGCAGCGGCTCCTACCCGCACGCGGGCGTAGAGGTCGTAGGAGCCAGCGCCGGGGAACGTCACGGAGTAGGTGATGACGCGCGCGGCCGTGCCGGGGTTCTGGCCGTTGATGGTAGCCGTGGGTTTTATGGTCACGTACTGCACATCGGCCTGAGTGGCGGTGTTCCAGTCGGCGCCCAGGGTGCCGGTTTCGGCCTGCTGCACCACGGGCGCGTTCTGCGCCCAAGCGGCCTCACTGCCAAGGAACGCCAGCAGCGCCCCGGCAAAAAGAGTAGAGGTTTTGAACATGATAAAGAAAGAAAAGTGGGGGGTTAGAAAGCAGCACCGGCGGGCAGCGTGGGAGCCCGCGCGGGCTGTGGTTGAAAGCGGATTAAGGGGGTAGGGAAAGTGGGGTTGGCTGAAGCGTTACTGGTTTCCGCAGCGCTCTAATCCGTTGTAAGCGGCCAAGCCCCTACCCCCTCTTTAAGCTGAAAGGCAAGTGATAGTGAACATCCTATTTCTCAGTAACTTGGCTGTTTTTCCAGAGAGAACTGCTGCGCTTTACTTCACCGCCAGCACGGCAGTGGCCGGCTTGCTGGCCCCGAGGGTTTGGCTGCGGGCCGAGGGTAGGGAGCCGCCCACGGCAATGGTCACGGGCGCGGTGGGCGCTACGCTTTTGCCCTGGGCGTCGATGAGGGCCAGCTGCTCGGGCGTAAGGGTGAACTTAACGGTGGTGCTGGCGCCGGGCTGAAGCTGCACGCGGCGGAAGTTTTTGAGGGCGTAGCGCGGAATTTGCTGGCCCTGGCGGGGGGTGTGGGTGAGGTAGAGCTGCACCACTTCCTCGCCGGCTACTTTGCCGGTGTTGCGCACGGTAGCCTCTACTTCCACCGGCTTGTTGCGGGCTGCTTTCTTGGGCAGCTTCAGGCCGCTGTACTCGAATTTGGCGTAGCTCAGGCCGTAGCCGAAGGGGTACATGGGCTCCTGGCTCATGTAGCGGTAGGTGCGGCCCAGCATGCCGTAGCTTTCGTAGGCGGGCAGCTGGTCGAGGCTCTTGGGGAAGGTAATGGGCAGCTTGCCCGAGGGCGACACTTTCCCGAACACGATGTCGGCCACGGCGTTGCCGCCTTCCTGACCGGGGTACCAGACCAGCACCACGGCATCAGCTATTTCGTGCACCTCCGCCAGGTTCATAGGCGAGCCACCGGTGACGATGGCCACAATGGGCTGGGTGTTGTTTTTGCGCAGGCCGCGCAGGAAGTCAATCTGGTTCTGGGGCAGGTTATAATCGAGCCGGTCGCCGAAGCTCGGCGAGGCAATGGACTCGCCCTCCTCCCCTTCCAGCAGCCCGTTGATGCCCAGCACCACAAACGTAGCGTCGGAGGTGCGGGCCGTGCCGCTCACCCAGTCCACGCCGTTCTGGTTGGGCCTATCAAGCAGGGCGCCGGGGCGATACTGCATCTGGCTGGCGGGGCTTACGCCGGCCACCAGGCCTTCCAGAATGGTTTTCATCTCGGGGTTCACGCCGTAGTAGTTGCCCAGCAGGGCATCGAGGTTGGCGGCGTTAGGGCCGGTCACGAAGTACTTGGGCAGGTCGTTGCGCAGGGGCAGCACGCCGTTGTTTTTCAGCAGCACAATAGACTTTTGGGCCGCCTCGCGGGCCAGGGCGCGGTGCTGGGGGCTGTTGATAATGTCGGCGCCCAGCTTATCGTAGGGGCTGCTGCCGGGGGCATCAAACAGACCCAGCTTGAACTTGGTGCGCAGCAGAATAGCCAGGGAGCTGTCCATCTTGGCTTCCGTGGTCAGGCCTTTCTGCACCGCCTCGGGCAAGGAGGGGTACACGCTGCCGCAGTTCAGGTTTACGCCGCGCTCCAGGGCCATAGCTGCCGCCTCGGCGGGCGTTTTCACCACGTTGTGGCCCTTGTAGAAATCCACCAGCGCCCAGCAGTCTGACACAATATGGCCCCGGAAGCCCCACTGCTTGCGCAGCACATCCTGCAGCAAATACGTGTTGCCGCAGCAGGGCTCGCCGTTGGTGGCGTTGTAGGCGCACATCACGGCTTCCACATCGGCATCCACCAACTGCTTGAAGGCCGGCAGGTAGGTTTCCTGCAAGTCCTGGGGCGAGGCCACGGCGTTGAACTCGTGGCGCAGCTTCTCGGGGCCGCTGTGCACGGCGAAGTGCTTGGCGCAGGCCGCCACCTTCAGGTGCTGCGGATCGGGGCCCTGCAGGCCTTTCACGAAGGCTACCCCCAAACGGCCCGTGAGGGTGGGGTCTTCGCCGTAGGTCTCCTGTCCCCTACCCCAGCGCGGGTCGCGGAAGATGTTGATGTTGGGCGTCCAGAACGTGAGGCCGCTGTACTGCTGGCGGTAGCCCTTGGCCACGGCCGCGTTGTACATGGCGCGGGCCTCGTCGGAAATAGCCGTGGACACGCGCAAGGCCAGGTCGTCGTCGAAGGTAGCGCCCAGCCCGATGGCCTGCGGAAACACCGTGGCGGCACCTGCCCGCCCTACCCCGTGCAGGGCCTCGTTCCACCAGTTATAGGCCGGAATGTTGAGCCGCTCGATGGCCTTGCTGTTGTACATCATCTGATCGGCCTTTTCCTCCAGGGTGAGGCGCGAAATCAGGTCCCGCACCCGCACGTTCACGGGCTTGGTGGGGTCGAGGTAGGCGGCCGGAGCCTGCTGGGCCTGCACCGAGGGCAAGCTCAGGCAGGCCAGCAACCCCGATAAGAGCAGATGTTTCTTCATGCGGTGGGAAAGGAGAAGTCAGGAAACGCAACGCCCTGAGGCCCCGAAAACTCGGGACTTAACAAAGCGGCATTGTGCGGTAGGTGCGGGAAGCCGGCCTGGGGAGCCGACGGGTAGGTAGGGCTGCTTCGGAAGAAAGATTTCAGAAGCAGCAAAAGAGCAGTTACTGCGCCGGAGCAGTTGCCGACACGCTAGCCTGAAACGGCGAAGCGGGTAGTCCTTCCTGGTTGTAGAGGTTGGCGCCCTCGGGGTTATCGGCCCAGGCGTAACGCACGAACACGGGGGTAGCTACGGCATCACTCCACACCACCACCGTGTTGCCTTCCAGCCGGGCCTGCGCCCACACGAATTTCTTGTCGGGCCCCGCCACAGCAAAATATTTCAGCGGGCCGCCCCCCTTGGCCACCAGCCCGCCGCCCACGCTGGTAAAGCGCAGCGTAGCTTGGTTGCCGCTAACCTGCATGGATTGGTAGAGCGGCCCCGAGGCCACTACTTTTTTGTCGCCGTAGGCCACCTGCCGGGCCGCCAGCGCCAGCCGGTGCCCCACGGTTTGCTTGTCCAGGGGGTGAATGTCGTTCCACTCGCCCGCGTCCAGGGCCACGGCCATGGCGGTACGCGGCACGGCCAGGGTGCGGCGCTGGGCGTCGCGGATTTCGGCCCAGCCACTTTCGCCGGGCTCCGGCCGCATGGCCATGAAACTGGCCAGCTGCACGTACAGAAACGGCAGGTCAGGCCGCCGGAACTGGGCGCGCCAGTCGCCGATCAGGCTGGTCATCAGGGCCTGGTAGTCCTGGGGGCGGCTCGCGTTGCTTTCGCCCTGGTACCAGAGCACCCCCTTTAGGGCGTAGGGCAGCACCGGGGCAATCATGCCATTGAACAAGGCACCGGGCTGAAAATGGAAAGACGTGGTGCCCGGGGTGGGCGGCAGGGTAGCGCCCAGCTGGTACTGCCACGGCCCGCGCAGGTCCAGGGTCTGGCCGCCGGCCCGCAGCTCGTAAGTTTTGTCGGGCGTGAAGCCGCCCCGGCCGCCGTTGCTGATCAGGCGCACCACTATGACGTTTTTACCGGCCTTCAGCACGCCGGGCTTCAGCTCGTACTTGCGGGGCGGGTACTGGTAGCCGGTAGTGCCCACCAGCTGCCCGTTGATATAAGTAGAGTCGGCATCGACAAGGGTGCCCAGCTCCAGGCGGGCCGGCTGGCCCACCATGCTGGCGGGCACTTCCACCTCTTTCCGGAACCATACTACCCCGTTCACCGGGCCCAGCGGGGTCTGGTCGGCCCAGTAGCCGGGTACGCCCATGGTGCGCCAGCCGCGGGCGTCGTAGGCCGGGTCCGACCACTTTTGCTGGCCCCGGGCCTCGCCCTGGTCGGCCTGATAAAGGCGCTGGTACCAGCTGGCAACAGCTGCACCTTCGCGCTGGCGCTGCCCGGCCACCTGCACGCTGTCCTGGTATTTGGCGGCCTGCTGCTGGTAGTTCGGGAACTGGCGCAGGGCGTCGGCACTCAGCCAGGCTTCAGCGGGCGAGCCCCCCACGGCATCCTTAATCAGGCCCACGGGCACCTGGTACTTGGCGTTGATTTCCTTGGCGAATAAGTAGCCCACGGCCGAAAACTGCAGCACACTCTGAGGGTCGGCGGCTACCCACCGGCCGCCGGCTACATCGGTGCGGGGCTTCTGCAGGGTAGAGGTCATAGGCACCTCGAACTGCCGGATGCGGGGGTTGGCGGCCTGGGCAATAGCCTCCGGAAACTTGTCGCGCAGGCGCGCCATGGGCGTTTCCATGTTCGACTGTCCCGACAGCAGCCACACGTCCCCGACCAGAACATCCTGCACTTCCAGCTCATTGCTGGCCTTGAAGCGCAGGGTGTAAGGCCCGCCGGCCGGCTGGGCCGGCAGCGCTACCGTCCATTTCCCGTCGGGGCCGGTGGTGGCGGGGTAGGTTTTGTCTTTGAACGTCAGGGCGACTTTTTCGCCCTTGGCGGCCCAGCCCCAGAGGGTCAGTTTCGTATCCCGCTGGAGCACCATGCCGTTGCTCACGAGCCGCGGCAGCCGCACCTGGGCCGGAGCCGCGTGGCTCAGCAATGCGGTTGCTACGGCGAGTGATAGAATGAGTGGCTTCATGAAGAAAAGAGAAGTGACGCTTCCGGGAGAAAAAGCCGGCCAGAAGTAGAAGCCGTGGCTTCCCTTGCGGAAAACCACGGCTTCGGGCACTGGTCAGGCTTAGTTATAGCCGGGGTTCTGGGTGATTTTGCCACCGGTACGGTCGATTTCCGTTTGCGGAATCGGGCGCAGCACGTGGAAGTCGCGCACGTTGCGGGCCGCATCGGAGCCGTAGGGACCGGCCGGGGCGGTAGTACGGTTCTGGCTGACGGGCACGTAGGCCTTCACACGCTCCACCAGCTTGCCCGTGCGCACCAGGTCAAAGTAGCGCATCTGCTCGCCGCACAGCTCGCGGGCCCGCTCATCCAGAATAAAGTCGATGTTGAGCTGGGAGGCCGTGATGTCCATCTGGGCTTTGCGGCCCGCCGCTCCGGCCCGCTGGCGCAGGGTGTTGATCTGGCCAACTGCTGCTGCCGTGTTGCCGAGGTACAGGTTGGCTTCCGCCGCAATCAGGTAGGTTTCCGCAAAACGGAACACAATCAGGGGCCGGTCCGAAGGGTTGTTCACGGCCGTGCGGGTCACGTCGTCAAACTTGTTCATCACGGGTGAGAACAGGTTGCTGTAGCCGGCGGGCTCGATGACGGTGTAGGGGCCATTGGGGCGGGCGGCAATGCGCGCCTTCTCGGCGGCCGACAGCGGCCGGCCGGTGTACCAGGCGGCCGTGTCGCCGATGACGGCCGTGGCCCGGCCCCCGTTGGCGGCACCGGTGCCGGTGGAGTTCACGCGGTACACGGTGGTAAACCACTTGTTGTAGCGCGTGTCGGTGGAGCGCAGGCTGCGGCCCGATTCACCCGGCAGAATGTAGGAATCCAGCAGGAAGGGCGTGGGGCAGAAGCGGCCGTAAGGGCGACCGTTCGGGATGTCGCGCACCATGTTGGGCAGCAGGTCGTAGCGGCTGCGGAAGAAGAAGTTGGTTTGGTTGGCGCCGGTAGGCGAGAACGGATCCTGACCGGTGAAGGTCGGGTCGGTGTTGAACTGCACGTTCATGAGCACCTCCTTGCCGTTTTCGTTGCCCTCGCGGAACACGTCGGCCACGTCGGCTTCCAGGTCCACGCCGTAGCGGGTGCGGTTGCTGATCAGCTCCTCGGCGTACTGCTTGGCCTTGGCGTAGTCGTCGGCCTGCTTGGCCGTGGACGAGGCGCGCGTCAGGTGCACTTTGGCCAGCAGGTGCAGGGCCGTGGCGCGGGTTACGCGGCCGGTGCCGGTGGCCGCGTAGCCGCTGGTGCGGTCGGGCAGGTTGGTCAGCGCGTCGTTCAGGTCGGCAATGATGGCGTTGTACACCTCGGTCTTGGGCGCGCGGGAAATATCCTTGGTGGGCGCATCCACGAAGTTGAGCATCAGCGGCACGTCGCCGAAATACTGCACCAGCATGAAGTAGTAGTGCGCCCGCAGCAGCTTGGCCTGGCCTACCACCTGCGTGATGGTGGTGGGGGCCAGCCCCTGCACGGTGCCGGCGTACTGAATCACGCCGTTGGCCCCGTTGATGTAGCGGTAGATGATGGCCCACTGGTTGGTGACGGCCGAGTTCTGGGAGTTCAGCAGGGCCGGGTTGTAGTCCTCGTAGCCCTGGGTGGCCGCGAAGCCGCGCATCCACTCGTCGGTGCCCTGCACGGCCATGTACTCGGCTTCCTCGTTGCCCATCACGTTGCGCAGGCCCGAGTACACCCCCGTCAGGCCGGCTTGTACGCCCTCGGGCGTGCCCAGGAAGGAGGGAACCAGAATGGAGCGCGGATTTTCGTCCAGCAGATCCTTGTCGCAGCTGGTGGCGGCCAGCAACAGGCCGAGGGCCGACGCGCTTAAGAATACTTTTTTCATATGAAAAGCGGGCGTGGGAAGCCCAGAAAAAGAGTAGAGAGGTGAAACTAGAAGGCCAGGTTCAGGCCCACAATAAAGGCGCGGGTGGCGGGGTAGTTCACGCCCCGACCGGCGGTGGTGCTGTTCACGTTGCCGTTCAGGTCACCCTCGGCGAAGGCAATACCGCTGGGGCCCGAAGCCGAGAAGCGCGTGGAGTACGACAGCGCATCCGGGTCAATGGCTTTGTTTTTCCGGTAGAAGGCCAGCGGCGACCAGATCAGCGGGTTCTGCACCTGCACGTAGAGGCGGGCGCTGCTCACGCGCACTTTCTCCGCGAGGCCCGCGGGCAGGGAGTAGCCCAGGTCGATGCTGCGCACCTTGATAAAGGTACCGCTCACGTAGGCCAGCGTCTGGCTGTAGGGCGGGAAGTCGCCGTTGCCCTGGCGCGGCTGCGGGAAGGCGTTGGTGGGGTTGCTGGGCGTCCAGTAGTCGAGGTTTACCTGGTTGCGGCGGCCCTCAAAGGTGGTGAAGTAGGAGTTGCCGAACAGCAGCGGATCCACGATGGTTGCGCCCACGCGGGTCAGGGCCACGGCCGTCAGATCAAAGCCTTTGAAGCGCAGACGCTGAGTAGTGCCGGCCTCAAACTTGGGCTGGCGCGTACCGATGATCTGCCGGTCGCCGGGGTCGATGGTACCGTTGCCGTTGCGGTCCTGAATTTTGATCTGGCCAACCCGGGAGTTATACTTAGCAGCTTCCGCGGCTTCGTTGGTTTGCCAGATGCCGGCTTTCTTGTAGTCGTAAATCACGTACAGGGGCTGGCCGATGAAGCGCTGGTTGCCCAGGTCGCTGCGCGGGTTGCCGTTCTCGTCGTCGCCCAGGCCCAGGTCCAGCACCTTCTCGCGGTTCACGGTGAAGTTCCAGTCCGAAGCCCACTCGAAGCCGCTGGCCGTGCGCACGTTCACCGTGGTCAGGCTGATTTCCAGACCACGGTTCTGGGTCTGGCCGATGTTGCGGGTGAAGGAGCTGTAGCCGCTGGCGGTGGGTAGGGCGTCGGGCAGCAGCAGGTCGGAGGTGCGCTGCTGGTACACTTCTACCGAGCCGGCCAGGCGGTTGTTGAAGAAGCCGAAGTCCAGACCAAAGTTGGTGGTGGTGGTGTACTCCCAGCCCAGGTTAGGGTTGGGGATGGTGGCCGGTACCACCCCAATCAGGCCCGTACCGCCGGCGTTGTAATACCCGTTACCCAGGGCCGACTGCAGAGAACCCAGCGTCTGGTAGGGGTTCACGGCGGTGCTACCCACCCGGCCCAGGCTGGCGCGCAGCTTCAGGGCGTTCAGCCAGGACTGGCTGCTCAGGAAGCTCTCATTGGCAATATTCCAGGCCACGGCGGCCGAGGGGAAGGCTTTGTACTTGTTGCCGGGGGCCAGGCGCGAGGAACCGTCCACGCGCACCGTTACGGTGGCGGAGTAACGGTTGTCGTAGGAGTAGTTCGCGCGGCCCATGTACGAGATGATGTCGAACTGGCTCTGGTAGCTGCCCGGCGCCGTGGGCGTGCCCGCGCCCAGGTTGTTGGTGAGCTGGTAGTTGGTGGGCAGGTTCTGGGAGCCGGCGTTGAAGCCTTCGGCACGGTATTCCTGGGCGCTGTAGAGAGCCGTCAGGTTCATATCGTGCTTTTCCGCGAACGTGCGGTTATAGGTCAGGATGTTTTCAGCCAGCAGGTTGAAGGCCAGGTTCTGGGAGCGGGAAGCGGCGTTCTGTCCGCCGCCCCGGGCCGGGGTCTGGGAGGCAAAGAACGAGTCGTTGTTTTCCGAGCGGCCGTCCAGACCAATGTTGAGGCGGTAATCCAGGCCCTTCAGGATGTTGACCTGCCCGTAGAGGCTGTTGAACGTGCGGATGCGGCGGCGCTTGTCCAGGTGGGCGTCTTCGGTGTAGAAGGCCAGCGGGTTGCCCAGGGCGGTATCGGTGTTGGGGAACAGCACCGGGTTGCCGTTGGCGTCGTAGGGCGAAGCCAGGGGGCTACCCGTCAGGATGCCGTTGATGATGTTCAGGCCCGGATCGTCCTGGTCGGTGAAGCTGTTGAGCGTGTTCAGGCCGATTTTCACCCGCTTGCCAATCTGCTGGTCCAGGGTGGCGCGCAGGGAGTAGCGCTGCAGGCGCTGCACGGGCACAATGCCCGTTTCGTCGTAGTAGCCCAGGGAAGCCGAGTACTGCGTCTGCTCGGTACCGCCCGAGAGGCCCAGCGAGTGGTTCTGGATGTGGCCGTTCTGGAAGAGCAGATCCTGGTAGTCGGTGGTGCGGCCGGCGGCCAGGTTGGCTTTTTCGTCGTCGGTAAGGAAGCCGGGCGTGTTGTCGGGGTTGGCAATGCCGTTGGCCAGGTAGGCCTGCCGCCGGAAGTTGTAGTATTCCTGCCCATCCTGCAGGTCGAAGTAGCCAATGGCCCGCTTGGTGCCGTAGTAGCCGTTATAGGTGGCGCGGGGGGCGCCGGTTTTGCCGCGCTTGGTGGTAATCAGAATAACGCCGTTGGCACCGCGGGCCCCGTAGATGGCCGTGGAGGAGGCGTCCTTCAGCACTTCCAGCGAGGTGATGTCGTCGGGGTTCAAGTCGTTCAGGTTCCCGTCAAAAGGCACCCCGTCCACCACCAGCAGCGGGTCGTTGGAGCCGGCAAACGAGCGGTTACCGCGAATCCGGATAACCGGGTTCTGGCCGGGCGAGGAGCTGGCGCTGGAGATGTTCACGCCGGCGGCGCGGCCCTGCAGGGCCTGGCCGATGTTGGCTACCGGTACGTCGCGCAGGCTTTTCTCATCTACGGAGGAAATAGCGCCCGTTACCTGGCTTTTCTTCTGCACGCCGTAGCCTACCACCACTACCTCGCTCAGGGCCTTGGCATCCGTGGATAGCGTAACGTTAAAGGTTGTATTCGAGCCGATGGGCCGCTCCACCGACACGTAGCCGATGGCCGAGAACACCAGGGTAGTGCCGCCAGCCGGGGCCTGTACGGTAAAGGAGCCGTCAGTACCGGTAGAAGCCCCCGCGGAGGTGCCTTTCACCAGCACCGTCACGCCCGGAATGCCTTCGCCAGTAGCCTGGTCGGTTACCCGGCCCGTGATGGTACGGGCAGTTTGCGCCTGTACCTGCGTAGGGGCCAGCAGCGCGCCGGTTAGTGGCAGGCCGGCAGCAAGCATCAGCGGCCAACCCAGCCCAAGGGCCGATTTTCGTATAGTTGATTGCATGAGGAGTGGGAACTTTAAATTGTGGGATGTTGCAGGTTATCCGCCGCAGCAGAAGTTAAAAACCGATGGAATTACCACCATCGACGGGTAAGGAGGCGCCGGTGATGTAGCGGGCCCCCTCGGAGGCCAGGAACACGGCCGCGTGGCCGATATCGGAAGGCTGCCCGAACTTGCCCATGGGCGTGCGGCGCATGGCCCGGTCGCGGCGGTCGGGGTCAGAGTTCATGGCCGTGCGGCTCATTTCGGTTTCAATGAAGCCGGGGGCAATGGCATTCACGCGCACGTTGTGCTTGGAGAATTCCGAGGCCAGCACCTTCACCATGCCCTCCACCGCCGATTTGGAAGCGGCGTAGGCTACTACCCGATCAATGCCGTAGTAGGCGGCCATCGAGGAAATCATCAGAATCACGCCGCTTTTGCGCTCCACCATGCGGCGGGCGCACACCCGGGTCAGGGCGAACACGGCGTTCAGGTTGGTATGGATGATGCGGCTGAACTCCTCATCGGTGACATCCAGGGCCGGTTTCTTCATGTTAATGCCGGCATTGTTGACCAGAATATCCAGCGGGCCGTGGGTGGTTTCAATCTGCTCCACCAGGTCCTCCAGGGTATCGAGGGCGCACACGTCGTTGGTGAGATAGTGCACCGAGGGCCCCAGGTCGGCCACGGCCTCCTGCAGCACGGCCTCGCGGCGGCCCGTGATGATGACGGTAGCGCCGGCCGTAGCCATGCACCGGGCTATTTCCAGCCCGATACCGGTACCGCCCCCCGTCACGAGGGCCAACTTGCCTTCCAGGGAGAAGGTACCCGGCTGGTGCTGCCCATTGGGCTGGGTATGCGGAGAAACAAAGGACTCGATGTGTGCCATGCGAGAAGGAATAGAACTGTCTTGTAGGGAGTTAGCGCAGCTGGTAGATATCCACCAGCTCCTTGATTTCGGCCAGGGGGCGGGCAGGCGGCGGGAGGCCGGGGGGCAGGGGCCGCTTGGCGTAGGTCTGGAAGTAGAGCACGCAGGCATCGCGCCACCACAGGGCCTCGCGGTGCTGAATGCGCAGGCGCGCGGCTACATCGGCGTGCAGCTCGGGGTCCACGGCCGGCTTGGCCTGCTCCCACTGCCGTTGCATCCAAAGCACGGAGTCGGCGCCGGTGTAGTAGCGGGTGGTCAGCTCATCCCAGAGGGTGCGGCCGGTGCTCAGCTGCTGCCCCCAGCCCACATGGTGGAACCAGAGCAGGTAGTCGGGGGGGCAGGTGGCGGGGTTGCTCCACACCTGGCGGGCGCCGGGGGCATAGAGGCTCAGGGCGTTGGAGCCGCTGGCGGTGCGGTTGAAACCGAGGCCCTCCGCATCAGCCTTGTGGTAGTACACGGAGGTCCAGTCGGGGCGGGCGCTTTTCTCCAGCCAGGGCTCGGGGCCGTAGTGAATGCTCTGGCCCATGATGTGGTGCAAACCCAGCGGCGTGGTGTAGCGCACATAAATATCCCGCGACTGATTCAGGACCCGGGTTACGCTGGCTACGGCCTGGGGCTCCCGGGTCAGGGTCATCTTGGTCCATTCCTCAGCAATGGCCGCCGAGCTAAGCGTGTGGTCCCAGGCCAGGCGGCCGTAGGCGTACCAGTTGGCTTGCCCCACGGGGTGGCCGGTCCAGTTGCGGTCGGAGCCGATGTTGGCTACCCCCGCAATACCGCTGAGGCTGTGCTTTTCCAGGGAGCCATCTACCACTTTAGCTACCGTGGAGCCGGGGCCTTTGGCGTGCGTATCAGCTTCAAGACATTCCTTAATCAGCGGGCCCAGGTACACGAGGTGGGTAGCAAAGCCCAGGTACTCCTGGGTCAGCTGCACCTCCAGCACCAGGGGGGTGCGCGGCATAGCTCCGAACAGCGGGTGGAACGGCTCCCGCGACTGAAAGTCAATCGGGCCGTTTTTCACCTGCACCAGCACCTTGGGGTTGAACTTGCCGTCGAGGGGTTGAAACTCTTCGTAGGCTTCCTTGAACCGGTCGCCCTTGGAGTTGGCTTTGTACACGAAGGCCCGCCACATGACTACCCCATCGTGGGTGCCCAGGGCCGTGGCCAGCATGTTGGCGCCGTCGGCGTGGTTGCGGCCGTAGTCCTGGGGGCCGGGCTCGCCTTCGGAGTTGGCCTTCACCAGAAAGCCCCCGAAGTCGGGAATGGTCTTGTAGATTTCGTCGGTTTTGGCTTTCCACCACTGCTGCACCTGGGGGTCCAGGGGGTCGGAGGTGGGGAGGCCCCCAATTACTTTGGGCGCGGCCCAGAACACCGAGAGATACACCCGAATGCCGTAGGGGCGCATTACGCCGGCCAGGGCAGCCACCTTTTGCAGGTATTCGGCCGTGAGGTAGCGGGCGCTGGCATTTACGTTATTGAGTACTACCCCATTGATACCGATGGAAGCATTGGCGCGGGCGTAGTCCTGGTAGCGGGGGTCGAGGCGGTCGGGCAGCTCCAGCCACTTCCAGATGGAGGAGCCGGCGTAGCCGCGCTCCACGGTGCCGTTGGGGTTATCCCAGTGGTTGAGCAGGCGGTACTGAATGCGGGGTTGGCTGCTGAGATTCAGCTTTTCAGGCAGCTGGCCGGTCTGCACCTGCCGCAGCAGGGCAAAGCAGCCGTAGAGCACGGCAGCATCGGTGGGGCCGGTAATTTCCAGCCCGTTTTTCTGGCTTGTGATGCGGTAGCCTTCCTGGCCCAGGGCAGGGTCCGGGGCTACGCGCAGCCGAATGCTACCCCTACCGCCCGGCGCCGCCCCTATCGGCACCGGGCGCCCCAGCAGTCCTTGCAGCCCGAGTTGCAGCTCGTGCGCGGCGGTTTGCAGGGTGGGGGTTGCGTTGCGTTCCACCACAATACCCCGCGCCTGGGCCTGCCAGGCCTTGCGCAGGCCGGCCTCGGGCAGCTCATCGTACTTCAGCCACAGGCGGTAGCCATCATCGGCGCGCCCCTGGAGGCCGGCACCGAAACAGAGCAGCGCGAGTAGCAGAAAAAAGCGAGGTAGCATAGGAGGAAACAGGTAGGAAGGTCGGGGTTGGGCGGGAACGGGTTAGGCTAAACGAAGCGGGTAGCGGACGTTTCGGCGGAAAGCTGGGCGCTTGCTTCCGTGGCTTCCAGGCTGCGGCGGATGCCCAGCTCCAGGCCCCGCAGCTCGGCCAGCCCGCGCAGGCGGCCAATGGCGGAGTAGCCGGGGTAGGTGCGCTTCTCCAGATCATCGAGCATCTGGTGGCCGTGGTCGGGGCGCATGGGCAGGCTGGGGTTGCCCTCGCCGGTGCGGGCCCGGCGGCGCTCCTCGCGCACCAGCTCCTGCACCACGGCGTACATGTCCACGTCGCCTTCCAGGTGGTCGGCTTCGTGAAAGTTGCGGGGGTTTTCCTCGCGCTTGGTAGCGCGCAGGTGCACAAAGTGAATGCGGTTGCCGAGGCGCCGCACGATGCCGGGCAGGTCATTATCGGGCCGCACGCCCAGGGAACCAGTGCAAAAGGTCAGGCCATTGGCCGGCGAGTCGTAGGCCTGCAGCAAACCTACCAGGTCGGCCTCGGTGCTTACTACCCGGGGCAGGCCCAGCAGCGGAAACGGTGGGTCGTCGGGGTGAATGCAGAGGTTGATGCCCACTTCTTCGGCCACCGGCCCTACCTCCCGCAGGAAGTAGTACAGGTTTTCGCGCAGGGCGGCGGCGTCAATGGCGGCGTACTCGTTCAGCAGTTCCTGAAAGCCGTCCAGCTCGAACGCCTCCTCGGAGCCGGGCAGGCCCAGCAGCACCACGTTGGTGAGGGTAGTAATTTCTTCCGGGGTCAGGGTAGCAAACTTGGCGCGGGCCGCAGCGGCCACCTCCGGCTCGTAGTCCGCTTCGGCGCCGGGGCGGCGCAGAATGCACAGGTCGAACAGGGCGAAGTCTTCCCACACGAAGCGCAGGGCGCGCGAGCCGTCGGGCATCTCGTAGTGGAGGTTGGTGCGCGACCAGTCCAGCACCGGCATAAAGTTATAGCACACCGTACTAATGCCGCAGGCCGCCAGGTTGCGCAGGCTCTGCTGGTAGTTGCGGATGTACTCGGCGCGGGCGGGCCGGCCTTTCTTGATGTCTTCGTGCACGGGCAGGCTTTCTACCACGGCCCAGTGCAGGGGAGCGTACCGGTCGTTATCAGCTTCCACTAGCTGCTGGCGCGCCCGAATATCCTCCTGGCTCCAGACGGCGCCCACGGGCAGCTGGTGCAGCGCCGTAACCACGCCGGCGCAGCCAGCTTGGCGGAGAGCGAAAAGGGAAACCGGGTCCTGGGGCCCGAACCAGCGCATGGTGTGCAGCATAAACGCGTACTCTTCTAACCAAAAAGTCCTATTAACTATTCAGAAGCAGCCCCGTTGCCTACTTAGTAACCTTTTCGGTTAACGCGGCAGTTAGGGAGTACTTACTACCGAAGATAGAAGAACAATTCAGTGGATTAGCAACCTAAAAACCGGCCTAAATACCTGATTTCTAAATAAAAATATCGAAAACGTTTTCGGAAACGTTTTCGATAGGCAGCAGGAATACCGGATGCAGTAAAAATTTTTCTGTAGATTATCCTTGAACGAAAAAGTACCGCCTTGGCCTTGACTTTCCGAATCATCTGCCCACCTTTGAAATAATTCAATTCCACCCATGATTAAATGCACCAAGTGCCGGTCGGCCGACGCCGTGATGCGCGCCGGCTTCATTCGGGGGCGGCAGCGGTACCACTGCAAGGCGTGTAATTACCACTTCACCGACGAGAAGGCTCTGCCCCTGCCCGAGAAAAAACGCCGCCAGACTACCATCAGCGACGTGGCCAAAGAGCTGGGGGTAGCGCCTTCCACCGTTTCGCGGGCCCTCAACGGGCATTCCGATATCAACGTGAATACCCGGCAGGCTATTCTGGAGGTAGCCCGCCAGCTCGACTACCAGCCCAACCTGCTGGCGCAAAGCCTGAAAAGCAGCGAAACCAAAACCATTGGAGTAGTAATTCCGGATATTGAGCGGCCCTTTTTCGCTACGGCCGTTAGTGGCATTCAGCAAGTAGTCGCCGAGGCCGGCTACCGCGTCATGATCTGCCAGTCGAAGGAGTCCTACGATATGGAGGTCAGCAACGTACAGGCCCTGATTGCCAGCCGCGTGGACGGGCTGCTGATCTGCCACTCCCGCGAAACCGAAAACTTCGACCACGTAAAGCAGCCCGCCAGCCGGGGCATCCCGATTGTGCACTTTGACCGGGTGTGCAACGAGGTTGATACGGCCAAAGTAATTCTGGACGACTGGAACGGGGCCTTCAGCGTGACGGAGCACCTGATTCAGCAGGGGGCGCGGCGCATTGCCATTCTGGCCGGGCCCGAGGGCCTGCTCATCAGCCGCAACCGCCTGGCCGGCTACGTCAGCGCGCTGCAGAAATACGGCCTGCCCCTGCGCGACGAGCTGCGCATTCACATCAACTTCAAGCCCGAGCAGGCGGTAGCCGCCCTGGATTCCTGGCTGGCCCTCCCCCACCCCCCGGATGCCATCTTTGCCATTAACTACACCAACGCCTTCGATTTGCTGGTGGCCCTCAAGGCCCGGGGGCTGCGCGTGCCCGAGGATGTGGCGGTGGTAGGCTTCGGCGACGAGTTTATGGCTTCCATGATTGAGCCCGGCCTGACCACGGTAAACCTGCACCCCTACCGCATTGGGCAGCAGGCAGCGCGGCTGTTTCTGGAGCAGGTGCGCGAAAAAGAGCAGTTCCAGCCCCGCACCTTCGTTATTACCGGCGACCTGGTTATCCGGCAATCCTCGCTGAAAAACAAGGGCGAGTTTTTCAAGCTGGATATTTAACAAACCGGCCGGAACTCCCGCTTTAGTGCGTGAATTCCGGCCGATGTTGGCAGCAGTAGCTGCTTAGTCTAGCGCGTGGTACCGGTGGTGTTGCCGGCTGTGGTGCCCGTAGTGCCGCTGGTAGTACCCGTGGTAGTAACGCCCGACGTGCTACCGGAAGTGCTGCCGGTAGTGTTGGCACCCGACGTGCTGTACGTAGTAGAGCCACTGGTAGAGCCCGTGGTAGCTGAGCCACTGGTGGAGCCGCTGGTAGAGGCATCCGTGCCGGAACCGGCCGGACTATCTGTGCTGGTGGTAGAGCAGGAAGCCAGGGCAACGCCGCCGCAGAATACTACCGCTGCCGCTAAACGGGCAGACCATGCGGAAAGGGAAGTGAGTTTCATAGAATGCAGGTTGGATGGAACAATGTGCTGCTGATAGGCTATCAGCCGATTACTGAGCCTATACGCGGTTCATTGCAAAAAGTCGGTAAACCGTTGATTCTGTCGCGGGGCCGGCCGGGCCTAACCCGTACACGACAGCCTAAGTACTAACCCTGATTAGAGTAGGTAACCGCATCAGCAGGATACATTATATAATTATTTTATTAAATAATATTACTTTTATAAATCTATCTCGCTCTTCCAGCGGGGTTTTGATTTCAGTGACGCATGAAGCTACCAGGACTACTCGCCTGCCAGCTGGCGCTGGCGGGTTGGGGCATGCTTGCCTCCTCCACTCCGCCGCAGGTTTCATACTCCGGTCAGCAACAGGCGGCCATTTCCCGCATCGGCCAGATTCAGGGCAGTGGGGCAGCGGCTACGCCGGGCACCTACACCATTGAGGCTATTGTGACGGCCACGTACAACGGCCTGGCGCCGGGTGGGTTTTACGTGCAGGAGCCTGCCGCCGCCGCCGATGCCGACCCGGCCACCTCGGATGCTCTTTTTGTGGTGCAGCCCGGGGCTACCGTCCGGGCCGGCGACTTGGTGCGCGTGACGGGCACCGTGCTCGAGGGTCCCGCGGCGCCTTCTTCCGGGCAGGCAGTCCTGACAGAGCCTACTGTTACGGTCATTTCTTCGGGCAACCCACTGCCGGCCTTCACGGTGCTGCCGAACGCCACCTTCTCGGCGGCGGGCCTGGAGCGTTACGAGGGCATGCGGGTGCAGTTTTCGGGGCCCCTAACGGTTACCGATGTGTACAACCTACAGCGGCGGGGCGAGCTCACGCTTACCCCCGGCGGCACCCTGTTTCAGCCTACCCAGTTCATCGACCCCAACGACAACCCCGCCACGGGCACTACCAGCACCGGCACCAGCAACCTGGCCGCTATCCGGCAGTACGAGGCTGCCAACCTCGACCGCTCGATTCTGCTCGACGACGGTAGCGCGGCTTCCAATCCCCAGCCCATTCCGTACACCGATGCCACCTACCGCACCGTGCGGGTGGGCAGCACGGTGACGGTGCTGCGGGGCGTGCTGGGCTACGGCTTCAATCAGTGGCGGGTGCAGCCCCTGCCCGGTCCCGAGGCGCCCTTGCTGACGGTGGTGCGGCCGGCCGTACCGAAGTTTGGCCCCCTGGACCTGAAGCTGGCCAGCTTCAACGTACTGAACTACTTTAACGGCAATGGCATTGGGGGCGGCTTCCCGACCAGTCGCGGGGCCAAAACTGTGGCCGACTTTGCCCGCCAGCGCAGCAAAATCATCCGGGCCCTGGTCGCCATCAACGCCGATATCATCGGGCTGACGGAAATTGAGAATGACGGCACGGGGCCGGCCTCGGCCATCCAGGACCTGGTGAACGGGCTGAACCAGGCCGCCGGGGCCGAAGTGTACGCGGCCGTAAACGACGGCGGCGCCACCCAACAGCCCAACAACACCGACCAGATTCACTGCGCCCTGATTTACAAGCCGGCCGAGGTACGGCTGCTGGGGCCCGCTCTGGTGGCGGCGGTGCCGGGCGTGTTCGAGCGGCCCCCGCTGGCCCAGCTTTTCATCACCCGCCGCAAGCCCCGCCCCGATACGGTGGCCGTGGTCATCAACCACTTCAAGTCCAAGGGCAGCGGCACGGGCCTGAACGCCGACCAGAACGACGGGCAGGGCGGCTCCAACGACCGGCGGCGCGGGCAGGCGCGGGCGCTGGTGGAGTTCATCAACACCACCGTAGTGCCGGCCGGCACCCGGCGCGTGCTCTGCCTCGGCGACTACAATGCCAACTACGAGGAAGACCCCCTTGACATTCTGCGGGCGGCCGGGCTGGTGGCCGTAACCCCGCCTACCAGCGCGTCCTACGTATTTAAGGGCCTTACCGGCTCCCTCGACCACTGCATCGTGACGCCTAATCTGGTGGGCTTTATTGATGTGCACAAGTGGAATATCAATTCCTTTGAGCCCCTGTTTCAGCAGTACGATGTAGCCGGCGAAGCCACCGATGCCAACAGCCCCTTCCGCTCCTCCGACCACGACCCGGTGCTGATCGGGCTGAACTTTGCGGGCATCCGGCCGGCCAACCCGGCCCAAGCCCGCCTGTTTGTGTACCCCGCCCCTACCGCCGGCAACCGCGTGTACCAGCTGCTGGCCAGCACGGGGCCGCTTACCCTGGAGTTAGGCCTACCCCAGGGCCCGCCCCTGCTGCACCTGCAAGGCTCGAGGGCTTTGCTACAGGCCGAGCTGAACCGGTACACGGCCCACCTGGCGCCGGGTATCTACGTGGTGCAGCTACGAGGCAAGGGTATCAACCAAACCCTACGGGTCATGAAGGAGTAGGGTCTTTTCCTACCCCCTGCTCGTCCTATACCTTCCCCAACCGCCGGCCCGGGCGCGGGTGCTTGGCCTGCTCAATCAGCTGCGCCGAATAGATGCCCCGGTGGCCCGAGAACAGGTAGGCTACCACGCAGGCCAGGGCCAGATACCCGCCGGCCAGCGTCCCAAACAGCTCCAGCCCCATGAGCAGGCAGGCCAGGGGGGTATTGGCCGCGCCCGCAAACACGCCCACAAAGCCCATGGCCGCCAGCAGCGCTACCGGCAGCGGCAGCACCACGGCCAGGGCGCTGCCCAGCGTGGCCCCCATAAAAAACAGGGGCGTTACTTCGCCGCCCTTAAAGCCGCAACCCAGCGTAAGGGCCGTGAGCAGCAGCTTCAGCAGAAAATCCTGGGGTGGCAGCGGGACCCGGAATGCCTCTGCAATAACGGGTACGCCCAGCCCGATGTAGCGGGTAGTTCCCAGTGCCCACACGGCGGCCACCAGCAGCACTCCGCCCACTACGGGCCGCAGCGGCGGGTAGGAAATACGGGCGAATTGCCGGCTCAGCCAGTGGGTGAGGGTAGCAAAGCTGCGGGCGGCCAGCCCAAACAACGCAGCGGCTAGCAGGGTCCACCCCACTCCGGCCGGGGTAACGGGCAGGGCAGAAAGCTGGGGGTAGTGGGTATGGCCTACGCCCCAGGCCCGCGTAACGAAATCGGCGCTGAGAGCAGCCAGGAAGGCCGGCAGCAGGGCCTCGTAGCGAATGGAGCCCAGCCGGACCACCTCCAGCCCAAACACGGCCCCGGCCAGCGGCGTCCCGAACACCGAGGCAAAGCCCGCACTCATGCCCGCCAGCAGCAGCAGGCGCCGGTCGTGGGGGCGCAGGCGCAGCAGGGGCGGCAGTTGGTCGGCCAGGGCAGCGCCCATCTGCACGGCCGTACCCTCGCGGCCGGCCGAGCCCCCAAACAGGTGGGTCAGCAGCGTGCCGCCCAGCACCAGCGGCACCAGGCGCAGCGGAACGGGGCCGGCCGGCGCCTGTATTTCCTCGAGAATGAGGTTGTTGCCCCGCCCCGCCCGGCTACCGAAGTAGTGGTAAGCCAACCCGATCAGGAAGCCCGCGGCCGGCAGCAAGGCCAGCGCCCAGGGGTGCAGCTCCCGCCAGTTGGTCACCCAGTCCAGAGCCACCAGAAAGAAGGCCGAAGCCGAACCCGCCGCCACGCCTACCAAGCCGCTCAGCAGCACCCAGCGCAGCACAAACAATAGGGTAGCCGGGGTATTGAGCAAACGAAGGCGGGCCGGAAGCAGCCGCAGAAACGCAGGAAGAGGACGCATACGCAAGACGAACAACACGATGAGGCACCCCGGCCGCTACCGCAGCAGCCGGTTCAGCAGGAATCATCAGCGCGGGGCCCGGGGCGCCGGCGGTCCGTGGTGGAAATCCATCACCGTATGCGGGGTAAAGATAGCGCCGCCCCGCATTGGGCACAGTTCCTACCCCCGGAAGGTTGCTGAACCCGCCGGTCTGGCAGCGGCGCGGCCGTAGCGAGGCGCGGGCGGCGGGCAGCCCCGGGGTAGGTTTTACTGAACCACAAACCGACCCTGGCGTAAACAGCTATTTTATAAATCATTACCTGTTTGCCATGCGTCATACCTTCTGCTTTTCCCTGCTGCTGGGCAGCTTGCTTACCCTGGGCCTGGGCGCCCGCCCGGCCGCGGCCCAAACCGGAGAGGCCGTGAATGCCACGGCCAACGGCACCCTGCTGGGTATGTCGAAGCTTTCCCCGGAGCACACGACCCTCATGAAAGCCGTGAAAGCCGCCGGCCTGGAAGATGCGGCCCGGGGCGCCACCAAGTACACCGTGTTTGCGCCCACCAACGCGGCCTTCGACAAGCTTCCCGCCGGCAAGCTCAACGAGCTGCTGCGCCCCGCCAACAAAGGCCGCTTGGCGCAGCTCCTTGGTGCCCATGTAGTGCCCGGCAGCTACCTGGCGGCTAATCTTACCGATGGGCTGCAGCTGCAAACCGTACAGGGCGAAACCCTGACCGTGGTACGCCAGCCCAACAGCATCACGCTCAAAGACAGCAAAGGCACCGTGGCCACCATCATTGACGATGATATTGTGGCCGAAAACGGGGTGATTCATTCCATTGATACCGTGCTGACGCCCGCCGCGGCCCCGGCTCAGAAATAGCCCCGCCCCTACCCCCAGCCGGAGTGCGAAGGCCCCGACGTTCGCCTTACCTTTGCCGCCATGAAACCGCCGCTATTCCACATCGGGCAGGAAGTTATCTGCACCAACGACGACTTTACCCTGCTGCTGGTCCAGAACCCCAACATCCAAACCCCCAAGCGGGGCCCCATCTACACCGTGCGCGGCCTCTACGATACCCACCGCGGCTACGGCATTACCCTCCATGAAATCAACAACGCGGAGGTGGCGCCCGGCTTTCCGGAAGCTAATTTCCATGAGTCGCGCTTTGCGCCGGTGCCCCCGCTGGAGGAAATCAGCATTGCCGAGGCCATAGAGGAAAGTGTAACGGTGTAAACCAAAAGCGCCCACGCAGCGCCGACCCAGCCGGGTCGGCGCTTTTTTTATGGGCTCCGCCCCCGCCGGTTTGTGCGGGCCGGCGGGGGTAGCCGGGAAACTATTTCGCGGCCTTTGCTCCACGCGGCCTTACCTTTAGCAGATTATTTAGCCCCATTTCCTTACTGCATGGCTCTATTCTACAAGTCTTTATTCTTAATGGGCGGATTGTTAGCGGCGGGTGCGGCCCGGGCTCAGGCGCCCTACCTCCAGAGCCAGCTGCCCCGGGCCAATGCCGTAGCGGCCCCGCGCACCGGCCCGCTGCAGCTTACTTTTTCCGAGCCCATGAGCGCCCAGGCGGCCTCGCCCGATGCCGTGCGGGTTGTAAGCGCCTGGCGGGGGCGGTTGGCGGGCACTTTCCAGGGCGCCGGCACCCCTACCCTCTCCTTTACGCCCAACCAGCCCCTGCTGGCCGGCGAGCCGGTGCAGGTGGGCATCAGCACGCAGGCTACCAGCCAGGCCGGAGCGGCCCTGGCCGCGGCTTCGCTCTACCAGTTCACCGCCGCCACCGCCCCCAGCACGGGCCGCTTTCTAGATGAGAATGTCAACCTGGACCTGGGCCCGCGCTACATGGCCGTGGGCGACATCAACAACGACGGCAACCCTGACTTTGTAGCCGGCGGATCAGGGTTCGAACTGGCCGTGCGCCTGGGCGATGGGCAGGGAGGCTTTACCCCGCCGCCGGCCCCCATTCCCGCCACCACCTACAGCGGCAGCACTTCGCCAAGAAACCTGGTGATGGCCGACTTCAACCAAGATAAATTCCTGGACCTGCTGATAGCTGATGGATCAAGTTCGGCAGTGGCTGTTTCCTTGGGCGACGGTACCGGTCGGTTCAAGGTTCCGGTGTCGGGTGGAAATATCTATCCGGAGGGGCGGGAGCTGCGCGGACTAACCGTGGCGGACTTCAATCTCGACGGTAACCTGGATTTCGCCGTGGGGATGAACGGCAGCACGCAAGTGCCCATGTACTATGGCAATGGCAAGGGTGGCTTCACGGCCCAGCCCCTCATTTCCATCGACTCGCCTCCTTTGGAGCTGGCCGCAGCCGATGTAAACGCCGATGGCCGGCCTGATCTGCTTGCCCTGACTACCGGCTCCACGAGTAGCTCCGTGTCGGTGCGCCTGAACAATGGAGCTGGGGGCTTTACGGCCCGCCCCGCGGTAGCTGTGGCGCCCGATGCCTACGCCATTACCCTCGGCGACATCGACAACAACGGCACGTCCGATATCCTGACTACCAGCGGCAACACCAACTCCGTGTCGGTGCGCCTCGGCGACGGTAGCGGCAACTTTACGGCCCCGGCCGTGCCCGAGGTGAAGGTAGGTCCCAGGCCCCGCAACATTGTTCTGGCTGATATCAACCGCGACGGCCGGCTGGACTTTGTCACGGCCAATAATCAGCAGAACAACAACACCGTATCGGTGCGCCTGGGCAACGGGGCCGGCGGGTTCAGCCCGGCCCCCGTACCCGAAGTTACGGTGGGGCTGCAACCCTACGCCCTGGCCCTCGCCGATGTCAACAAGGACGGGCAGCCTGACCTGTTGGCCGGCAATATGGGCATTTACTACTCCTCCACGACGATCAGCTCGTACAGCATGACGGTGCGCCTCGGCGACGGGGCGGGCCGCTTTGTGGTGCCCGCCGGCGAAACGGTGCCCTTGGCCGATGCTGCCATCAAGATGGCCGTAGGCGACCTGAACAATGATGGCCGCCTGGACATCCTCAGCATTACGATGCAGGGCGTAGCCTCCGTGCGCCTGGGCGACGGCAAAGGCCGCTTTGCTGCCCCGCCCGCCCCTACCCCCGCCGACATCAGCAGTATTGGTACCTACCCCGGCTGCCTGGCCCTGGGCGACCTGAACAACGACGGCAACCTGGACTTCGTGACCAACATTACGGTTCAGTCTGCTTCGCGGCTGGCTATTTACCTGGGCGATGGGCGCGGCGGGTTCAGCCCCCTGCCTGCCTCCGTACCGCCCGTGGCTATCCTCTTCGATCTGGTGGATATGGTCCTGACGGACCTGAACGGCGACGGCAACCTGGATTTGCTCGGCTGCAGCCGCAACAGCGGCCAGGTTTCGGTGCGGCTGGGCACCGGCACGGGCACCTTCACGCGGCCAGCCGTACCCGAGGTTCCGGTTGGCAATGCCCCCCTGGCGCTGGCCGCCGGCGACTTTAATCATGATGGCAAGGTGGATTTTGCCACCGCCAACTACAATGAACGCCTGGCGGGCTCGGTTTCTATTCGCCTGGGTGATGGCACCGGCCGCTTTGCTCCGCCCGCCGCGCCCGCCCCGGCCGAGGTGCAGCTGGGCGAAGACCAGCCCAACGACATTGCCCTGGGCGACCTGAACAACGACGGCAAGCTGGACTTTGTCATCTGCAGCGTGGAAGGCCTCAACGGGGGCGGCACCAATATCTGCATCCGGCTGGGCACGGGTACCGGCGCTTTCACTACCCCGGCCGTCGCCAGCCTGCGCGTGGTCCTCGACCCCTCCGGCGTAGCCCTCGGCGACGTGAACGGGGATGGCAACCTGGATGTGGTTACCTCGGCTACCTACCGCAGCCGGATGGCCGTGCGCTTCGGCGACGGCAAAGGTGGCCTGACGGTGCCCCCTGCCGGCGGGCAGGTGGGGGTAGGACCCTCCCCTTCCGATATTCTGCTGGCCGACGTGGACAACGACGGCGACCTGGACGCGCTGCTACCCCACGGGGCCGCGCGCAGCCTGTCGGTGCGTCTGAACGGGCTTTTCACGGGCACCGTGCTACCCGTGCGGCAGCCCACCACAGCCCTGGCTTCGGCTCCGCAGCTGGTGGTGTACCCCAACCCGGCCCGGCAGGTAGTGCGCCTGGAGCATGCTACCCCTCACGCCCCACTGGTGCTGTTTGACGTATTGGGCCGGGAGCAGCGCCGCCAGCCGGCCGGCCCCAGCTTCGACCTGAGCGGCCTTACTCCGGGGCTCTACATCCTGCGCAGCGGCACCCAGTCTGCGCAGCTGATAGTAGAATAGCCTACCCCCATCAACACCGAAAAAGGCCCGGCGCTACGTAGCGCCGGGCCTTTTTCGGTGTATAGCCGAGCCGCTTAGCCCAGGCTTTTGCCAGTGGCTACTTCCCGGCGACTTTGGCGGTTTGCAACTGAATCACACCATCTTTCAGGCCCTTGCCAGAAACCCTCAGCTGAACGTTGCCGGCCTTGTCGGTGGTTTGCACCAGGGCCACCAGCTGGCCCTGAAAAGCTTTCATGCGGGGCTCGTGGAAGGGCTGCAGGTTGGTGGCGTCGCCGTTGGCGACGGCCCGGAACCGGCCCGCGCCGCCCACGCTGAACTGCAACTGGGGGGTAGCCTCGGGGCAGAGGTTGCCCTGGGCGTCTTCCACCCGCGCCGTCACGAAGGCCAGGTCCTGTCCGTCGGCCCGGAGGGTAGTGCGGTCAGCCACCAGCCGGATGTGGTGGGGCTGGCCGGCGGTGCGCACTTCCTCTTCGGCCACGGCCTTGCCGGCGGCATCGTAAGCTACTACCTTCATGCTGCCAGGCTCGTACTTCACCTCGGTCCACATCAGGCGGTAGCGGGCCTGGGGGCTGCCGGCGGTGGTTTTGGTCTGGCGGCCCTGGCTTTTGCCGTTCACGAACAGCTCGGCGGAGGGGTAGCTGGTGTAGCAGAACACGGGCGTGGTCTGGCCCTCGCGGCCGGGCCAGGTCCAGTGGGGCAGCAGGTGCAGGGTAGGCTGCCGGGTGTTCCAGCGGGCCCGGTAGAGGTAGTACCGGTCTTTGGGCATACCGGCCAGGTCCAGAATCCCGAAGTAAGAGCTGTGCGAAGGCCACCGCTCATCGTAGGGCGTGGGCTCGCCGAGGTAATCAAAGCCGGTCCACACGAACTCGCCCAGGGTGTAGGGCAGCTCGTCCTGGGCCACAAACTCGTCGTCGGGCACCTGCGACCAGCTGCAGGCCTCCAGGTCGTAGGACGAGGACTGATTATCGGGGTACCGCTGCTCCTTGGCCTGCACCACCGGAAACTTGTACACCCCGCGCGAGCTGACCGTGGAGGCCGTTTCGGAGCCCAGAATCATGCCCTGGGGTAGTTTGGCCTGGGCCTCGGGGTAGCGGTGGGGCTTGTAGTTGAAGCCCGGAATGTCAATAACCGAGGCAAAGTTGTTTTTCAGGTCGTCGTCGAAACGGTCCATGCCCATGGTCACGGGGCGGGTAGGGTCCTCGCGGTGCACGATGTCCTGGAGGCGCTTGGCAATTTTGTTGCCGCCGGCCGTGCTCTGGTCGGGTACCTCGTTACCGATGCTCCACATAATCACGCTGGGATGGTTCCGGTCGCGGTGCACCATGTTCACCAGGTCCTTTTCGGCCCACTGGTCGAAATACTGGCTGTAGCCGTTCTTCACCTTGGGCGTTTTCCACTCGTCGAAGGACTCTACCATCAGCATGAAGCCCATTTCGTCGCAGAGCTCCACCAGTTCCGGAGCGGGCATGTTGTGGGCGGTCCGGATGGCGTCGCAGCCCATATCCTTGAGCAGCGTGAGCTGACGGCGCAGGGCGGCCGTATTGATGGCCGCGCCCAGGGGGCCCAGGTCGTGGTGGTTGCACACGCCCCTGAACTTGCGCGGCTGCCCGTTCAGGGAGAAGCCCTTCCCGGCCTCAAAAGCGAAAGAGCGAATCCCGAAGCGGGTTTCGTACTCATCTTTGAGCTCTTCGCCGGCGAAGAGTTTGGAGGAAGCCGTGTAGAGCACCGGCGTTTCCGGCGACCAAAGCCGGGGCTGGGGCACCACCAGGTTCTGCTCGAAGGTCTGGCCGTCGGTAACACGGAGCGGGGTAGTAAGGGTAGCTACCACCTGCCCTTGCGCGTCGCGGATTTCGGTTTGCAGGCGCAGGGCGGGCGTGGCGCCGGCCGGGGCTTCTACCTGGGTGCGCAGCTTTACCTTGGCGTAGTCGGCGTTGATTTCGGGGGTAGTGAGGTAGGTGCCCCACACCGGAATGTGCACATCGTTGGTCACGATGAGGTGCACGTTGCGGTAGAGCCCCGCGCCGGGGTACCAGCGCGAAGCCTCCGGCAGGTTTTGCAGGCGCACGGCCAGGGTGTTCGGGCCGGAGGCGTTGAGCGCGCCCGTCACGTCCACGAAAAACGAATTGTACCCGTAGGGCCACGCGGCCACCTGCTGCCCGTTCACGAACACGTGGGCGTCGCTCATGGCCCCATCAAAGAGCAGCACGGCCCGCTTGCCCGGCCCGAAGCCCGGCACCAACAGCTGCCGCCGGTACCAGCCCGTACCAATAAACGGCAGCCCGCCGGTGCGGCCTGCTTTGGTAGTAGCCTGCTGCTCGTTGTTCTGCTCAATCTTCACTTTTTGCAGGTCGTTGGTGCTGCTGAACGGACCGTAAATGGCCCAGTCGTGGGGCACGCTCACCGTCTGCCACTTGGCGTCGCGGAAGCCGGGCTGCTGGGCGGCGGGTTGGTCGCCGCGGGCAAATTTCCAGTCGTTGGTGAGCAGATATTCCTGGCGCGCCTGAGCTGCGGCCATGAAACCCGGCAGCAGGAGCGCCCCTGCGGCCACGCCCCGGAGCGCCAACCGCGCGAAAAAGTCTTTTGTCATAGGTGCAGTAAAAAGGAAGAAAACAGTCAGCCCGCGCTGAACAGGCGGGAATGGGGGCAAGGCAGGAGTAGCGGGAGCCAGCTTTTTCGCGGCGCAACCCTGCTTGGTGAACCACTAGGCCGAAGCTGACCCGCGGGGTAGGGCTACCGCCCCGAACCGGCCGGCCCATTTACCCTGCATAAACGATTGCGTAAGTATAAGGCAAAACAGACTATTTCAGGCGTTCCTACTCATCTGTAGTTTTGCATAGTTCTGTGCGCTGACCTGTTTTATGCCCCTGAGCTTGCCGGAACCAGAGCGAGTAATCCTTGAGCGCAGGTGCAAACGTTTGCATATATTTCCTTTATATTTGGTGGTAGCAGTAGCCCGGCTGTGCGGCTAGCCCGCGCCCCGCAGGGTAGCTTCCGGGGGTTATTTGCCGGCTACGCTGGCTTAGGCCCCGGCCAAGCCTTCCGTTGTCATCCCTTTCTCACTTCTGTTCCCTATGAAACCACCTTTCCTCACTCGTACATTCCGGCGGGCCCTGTTTGTTGGGGTGGCGCTGTGCCTGAACCTGCTCGGCTGCTTTTCCGCTACGGCCCAAACCTTCGCCAAGGGCGGCGACACCAGCTGGCTGCAGCAGATGGAAGCCAATGGCTACAAGTTCTACAACGAGCAGGGCGTGGAGCAGGACTGCTTCCAGATTCTGAAAAGCAAGGGCATTAACTCCATTCGGCTGCGGGTGTGGGTGAACCCCTCCATGGTGGATTGGGTGAACGGCCACTGCAGCCCGGCCGAGGTAGTGCAAATGGCCACGCGGGCCAAAAACCTGGGCTTCCGGCTCATGATTGACTTTCACTACAGCGACTCCTGGGCCGACCCCGGCCAGCAAACCAAACCCGCCGCCTGGGCCAGCCACAGCTTCCAGCAGCTGCAGCAGGATGTGTACGACCACACCTTCAGCGTCATGACGGCCCTGAAAAACAACGGGGTAACCCCGGAGTGGGTGCAGGTAGGCAACGAAATTCCCAACGGCATGCTCTGGCCCGAAGGCAACGCCACCAACTTCGCCCAGCTCACCCAGCTTATTAACCAGGGCTACGAGGCCGTGAAAGCCGTGAGCCCCGCCTCCAAAGTAGTAGTGCACCTCGACAAGGGCCACGACAACGCCCGGTTCCGCTCGTTTTTCGACCGCCTGACCGCCAACGGCGGCAAGTACGACGTAATCGGCCTCTCGTACTACCCCTACTGGCTAAACCAGGATTACAGCGTGTCCATCAGCGGCCTGCAGCAGAACCTCACCGACCTGGCCAGCCGCTACGGCAAGCCGGTGATAGTAGCCGAAGTGGGCGCCGACTGCACCAACCAGCCCCAGAACGCCTACGACATGCTGGTGGCCGTGCAGAATGCCGTGGCGGCCGTGCCCAACGGCCAGGGCCTGGGCGTGTTTTACTGGGAGCCCCAGGGCTACCGCAGCTTCAGCGGCTACCAGCTCAGCGCCTGGGGTAATGATGGCAAGCCTTCCCCGGCCCTGAACGCCTTTCTGGTGACGCCTACCGCCCCGCCGCCCACGGCGCCCATTACCAACCTGCTGGCCAACCCCAGCTTCGAGGCCAACGGCGCCACCACCCAAAACCCTACCGCCTGGTCCACCTGGGCCAACAACACCGCCAACCAGGCCGCCGACAAAACCGAAACCGGCGGCCAGCACGGCACCTACCGCCTCACCCACTGGCTGGGCACGCCCTACCAGGCCAGCACCTTCCAGCTGCTGAACGGCCTGCCCAACGGCACCTACACCCTGCGGGCCTGGGTGCTGAACGGCGGCGGCCAGAAAGCCTGCCACCTCTACGCCCACAACCTCAACGGCGTAGAAAAGACCGTGGCCCTACCCGTCACCGAGGCCTGGGCCCAGATTCAGATTACGGGCATTCAGGTCAGCAAGGGCCAGTGCGAAATCGGGCTGTGGTCGGATGCCAACGCGGGCAACTGGTGCAGCCTCGATAACGTGGAGTTTTTCCAGACCTCGGCTCCGGCCCTGAGCAGCACTGGACCGGCTGCGGCCGTCACCAGCCGCCTCTACCCCAACCCCGTAACCGATGTGCTGACTCTGACCCTGCCCACGGGGGTAGGCGCGGCTACCGTGCGCATCTACTCCGCCACCGGGCAGCCCGTACTCACCCGCACCCTCACCAGCTCGCCCGCCGGCCAGCGCCTCAATGTATCGGGGCTGGCGGCCGGCCTCTACCAGGTGCGCCTGGAGGGCGGAGGCCGCCTCGAAACCCACAAGTTCATCAAGCAGTAGCCTTTCCCAGCTACCGGCGCTTACCTCATACGGCCCGCGCTGCTTCCTGCCCCGGAAGTAGCGCGGGCCCTGCTGTTAGCAAGCAGGCAGGTTACGGCAGCCAGTGCGGCCCCACGACGCGGGCGGCCGGTCTTGCTACCGGCCGTCCGGCGGGCGGGCCGCAAGGGTGTCCAGCTTCAGAATGACGTTTTTCCGCTCGGTGGGCAGGTAGGCAATGCGCACCCGCAGGCCCGCCCGGATGGCCCCGCCGTGCGAGGCGGTGTGGTTGTAGCCGTAGTCGGTTTCGTCGTAGTCGGAAAAGGCGAAGGGCACCCCGGCCACGGTAAAGGTTTCGTGGCGGTGGCCCCCGTAGGGCATGGGGTCGAAGTCGGCCACCGCGCCCTCCACCGTTTGGTATTGGCGCTGGGTGTAGGCCTGCCGGGTGCGCGTGTACTCCAGCAGCTGGCTGGGAATAACAATAAGAGCTATCAGCCCCGCAAAACCCATCAGGATGCGGCCCATGAGCATTTGATAGCGCCGCTTCGTGATGCCAAAAACCGGCATCAGCGTCTCATCCGTGGAGGCCTTGTGGTGCTGATAGAGCCCGAACCCGCCCGCGGCAAGCAGCAGCGGAATAGCCATAACGCCGAAGTTGGGCAGGCGGTCGGCGAAATCATAGACGGTGCGCCAGGATTCCATGTAGCAGGTGAACGGTAGCGGTGCAGTAGCCGCCGGGTAAGGCAGATGGCCCGCAAGGTATAGAAGCTGTTTGGAAAGTCTAGAACGTCATGCTGAGCGCAGTCGAAGCATCTCTACCGCTTCGCCAGGTTCGTTCAACGAAGCGGTAGAGATGCTTCGACTGCGCTCAGCATGACGTTCTGATACCTGTCGCTGACTTTCCAAACAGCTTCATAGCCTCCCGCACCGGTCAGAGCTCTGTAACGCGGTTTTTCCGGCAAATCCTCGCCTTACTGCCTATCTTCCCCGCCCGATTTCTACCCTAGCCTTATCCGCTCAGTGACTTACCCCGAATTTGAAGCCCGCTGGAAGAACTCCGGCGGCGCGGAGCGGGCCAACTACGGCCTGTTCCTGCAAGACCTCTGCGACTTACTCGACGTACCCCGCCCCGACCCGACCACCGACGACCCCACCCAGGACCAGTACGTGCTGGAACGGGCCGTGCAGTTCAACGACGGAGCCAGGAAAAGCACCGGCCGCATCGACCTGTACAAGCGCGGCTGCTTTGTGCTGGAAACCAAACAGGGCACCGACACCGCCGACCAACAGCAGAAGCAGGCCCGCGCCGAGCTGGGCCTGGAGCCCAGCAAGCGCCGCAAGGGCCACGCCGTGCGCGGCTCGGCCAAGTGGGCCGAAATGATGCAGGCCGCCCGCCAGCAGGCCCTGGGCTACGTGCGCGCCCTACCCCCCGACGAGCCCCGCCCCCTGTTTGTGCTGGTGGCCGATGTGGGCTACTGCCTGGACGTGTACAGCAACTTCGCCGGGGTAGGCGACTCCTTCGTGCCCTTCCCCGACCAGACCCGCTTCCGCCTGCCCCTGGCGGCCCTGGCCGATGAGAAGACGCGGGCCATGCTCCGCCAGATTTTCCTGGAGCCCCGGGAGCTGGACCCCAGCCGCCGCGCCGCCCGCGTAACCCGGGAGCTGGCCGCCCGCCTGGCCAAGCTCTCGGAGCAGCTGGAACGGGCCGGGCACGCCCCCGACGTGGTGGCCCAGTTCCTGATGCGCTGCCTGTTTACCATGTTTGCGGAGGATGTCAACCTGATTCCGAAAACCAGCTTTACCGGCATGCTCAGTCAGTACGGCACCCCGGAGCTGCTGGAGTTCCTGCCCGATGCCCTCACCAACCTCTGGCGCACCATGGACACCGGCGGCTTCTCCTCCGACCTGAAAGCCCGCCTGCGCCGCTTCAACGGCAAGCTCTTCCACGATGCCACCGCCCTACCCCTGAACGCGGCCCAGGCCGAGCTGCTGCTGCAGTCGGCGAAGGCGGACTGGACGGAAGTGGAGCCGGCCATTTTCGGGACGCTGCTGGAACGCGCCCTCGACCCCAAGGAGCGGCACAGCCTGGGCGCCCACTACACCCCGCGCCGCTACGTAGAGCGGCTGGTGCTGCCTACCGTGCTGGAACCCCTGCGCCGGGAGTGGGCCGCCGCCCAGGCCGCCGCCGCCCGCCGCCTCGAGGAAGGCCAGCCCCGCGAGGCCCGTCAGGAGCTGGTGCGCTTCCTGAGCCGCCTCACCAGCATCAAAATCCTGGACCCGGCCTGCGGCTCCGGCAACTTCCTGTACGTGACGCTGGAACACCTCAAGCGCCTGGAAGGCGAGGTGCTGGCCGCCATCAACAGCTACGGGCAGACGGGCCTGCTGGAGCTGGGCGGCGGCACCACCGTAAGCCCTCACCAGCTGCTGGGCCTGGAGTTGAACCCGCGCGCGGCGGCCATTGCCGACGTGGTGCTGCGCATTGGCTACCTGCAGTGGCACCTGCGCACCTACGGCCCCTCCGAGCTGCGCGAGCCCCTGCTGGATGAGTACCAGAACATCCGCCAGCAGGATGCCGCCCTCCAGCACGACGCGCCCCTACCCCGCCTCGATGCCCAAGGCCTGCCCGTAACCCGCTGGGACGGTACCACCAAGCTGCACCCGGCCACCGGCCAGCCCGTGCCCGACGAAACCGCCCGCACGCCCGTCCTCGACTACCCCAACCCCCGCCCCGCCGAGTGGCCCCAGGCCGATTTCATTGTAGGCAACCCGCCGTTTGTGGGGCCGGCCCGCATGCGCGAGGCCCTCGGCGACGGGTACACCGAAGCCCTGCGCAAAGCCTACAAAGGCAAGGTGCCCGATTCGGCCGATTTGGTGATGTACTGGTGGCACAACGCCGCCGCCGCCGTGCAGCGCGGAGCCTCGGAGCGGTTCGGCTTCATTACCACCAACAGCCTAAAACAAACTTTCAACCGCCGGGTAATGCAGCCCTTCCTGGAAGGCGACCCGGCCCCACTCACCCTCACCTTCGCCGTGCCCGACCACCCGTGGGTAGATTCCGGCGACGGGGCTGCCGTGCGCATTGCCATGACCGTAGTTGAACGCACCCCCACCGTGCCGGTGGCAGGTCAATTATTGACGGTGAAAACAGAAAGCGCGGCGGAAGATGATGACGCGGCTGACGTGACTTTTGCAGAGCAGCAAGGTCAGATTCTTTCTGACTTAACAATAGGAGCCGCATTGGATTCTACAAATCCTCTGAAAGCAAATGACCAAATCGGAAACCGAGGCTTAGAACCAGGCGGAGCCGGCTTTATTGTAACTCAGGAAGAAGCTCAAAGTATCGGCTTAGGTTCAATTGAAGGACTGCAACACCATATCAAACCTTATAGGAATGGACGCGACCTTACAGATAGACCTAGAGGCGTTTACATCATTGATTTGTTTGGCTTGAATGAGGCACAGGTTTTAACATCTTTTCCGACAGTTTATCAATGGCTGTCAGAAAGAGTGAAGCCTGAACGGGAGCAAAACCGTGACCCAAAGCTCAAAGCTCAATGGTGGCTTCATAGAAGAAGCCGTGCAGATTTTAGGGCTGCAATTGAAGGGTTGACGCGTTATGTTTCAACCCCGAGAGTTTCGAAGCATAGCTTCTTTACCTTTTTCGACGGAGAGGTGCTGCCCGACGATAAGGTAGTCGTTTTTGCTTCGGATGATGCCTACCATCTTGGCGTATTGTCAAGCAGAACCCATGTGGTTTGGGCATTAGCCACAGGTGGCAGATTAGGTGCAGGCAACGACCCGGTGTATGACAAAACCCGCTGCTTCGACCCGTTCCCCTTCCCGGCGGCCACGGCGGAGCAGCAGGCACGCATCCGGGAGCTGGCCGAACAGCTCGACGCCCACCGCAAGCGCCAGCAGGCCCAGCACCCCACCCTCACCCTCACCGACCTCTACAACGTGGTAGAGAAGCTGCGCGCCGGCCTACCCCTCACCACGGCCAAAGAGCAAACCATCAACCAGCAGGGCCTAGCCTCCGTGGTCCTGAGCCTGCACCAGCAGCTCGATGCCGCCGTAGCCGAAGCCTACGGCTGGCCCCACGACCTCCCCGACGCCGACGTCCTCAGCCGCCTGGTGCGCCTCAACCACGAGCGCGCCCGCGAGGAAGCCGGCGGCCACATTCGCTACCTCCGCCCCGCCTACCAGGCCCCCGAGCTGCAACAGGCGCAGCTGGCCCTCCCCGCGGCCCAGGCCGCAGCCGCTACCCCCTCGGCCCTGCCCGATGCCACCGGCCCCCAGCCCTGGCCCACCGAGCTGGCCCAGCAGATGCAGGCCATCCGCGACGCCGTGCAGCAGGCGGGCCAGTCGGTAACGGCCGCCCAGGTAGCCGCCCGCTTCCGGCGCACCAAGCCGGAGCGCGTGCAGCCCCTCCTGGACACCCTCACCGCCCTCAGCCTGCTCCGCACCACCGAGGAAGGCGCCTACGCGGCGTAGCAGGCTCCTCGCCTGGCCGCTACAAGCTGACCGGCGACGTGCGGGCCCGGCCGGAAAACCCAAGCCCCACCGCCGCCCTTAGTAGCGCGCAACGCCAGCTCCCCACCTTGACCAAGGCAGGGAGCTGGCGTTGCGCATTCATAAGGGCAGGTTGATACTGACTACGCCGCCTTAAACTGGTACTTCAGCCACACCACGTCGTTATCCAGCTGCTGCACCTGGGTTAGGTACAGGCGCGTGGCGGGGCCTTTGGGCAGGTAGTCGCTCACCTCAAACGTGGTCGGCGACTGGGGCGTGCCGTCGGCCAGGGGCAGGATCAGCAGGCTCAGCTCGTCAATCAGGCCGGCATTGAGCAGGGAGCCGTTCAGGTGGCCCCCGCCTTCCAGCATCAGGGTGTCGATGGGAAACAGCGCCGCCAGCTGCTCCAGCACTACGGCAAAATCCACCTCTTTCTCGCCCCCGAACAGGTAGGAAATGCGCTGGCGCTGCAGGTAGTACAGGTACTCATCACTGACCTGTTCCGTGAGCACCTCCACAAGATGGTCGCCGCCGGTTTGGTTGGTTTCCCAGCCCAGCTTGCCGTGCGCATCCACGGCTACGGCAAAGGAGGTAGCATTCGGGTCGCCGATAAAGGCGTTGCGGGCAATAGGGTGCGGAGCCGGCTGCAGATCGGGCTGCACACCACCGGAGAAGTCGCGCTCCATCGTGATGCGCCCGCACATCCAGGCCTGGCTGGTAAAGGTTTCGTGGTACTTCTCGAAGTAGCCGGCAAAAGTGTCGGTCAGCTTCTCGTCCTTCCAGTTCACGGACAGAATCTTTCCGTCCACCGTGGACATCATGTGGCAGATTACGTGGGGTCGTTTCATAGTAGGCCTTCAACGCAAATGGCGTATTCGTGGCTCAACTACCCTCCGAGCCAGCCCCCACAACCCGCCTCTTCTTCGGCTACTCCGAATCCGGAGGCGGGGTAACCCGCTACCTGCCCGGCTGTTTGCCGGCTTGTGCCGGGTGGGGCGAACTATGCCAGTGTCAGCTGAAGCAAGGCGTTTGAGGTAGCTTCCATAGCCTGCAGCCACGTTTTCAACCGATTGGCAGGGCTTCCTGTTCCCCTGGTGTGGCGAAGGAACAGGAAGCCCTGCGCCTGACTACGGCTTCGGGGCCTTAACGAAGAGGTAGGTATTAATGCCCGGATTCGCATCCAGCCGCTCCTTCAGCACATAGCCTTCCTGCTGAAGCTTTTTGAGCGTGGTGTAGTAGAGCTCATTGACATCTATGGCGGATTTTTCGGCCCCCATGCGAAGGGAAAACTCCGTGACTTCACTTTTCCGCTCACCTCGGGTAATCACTATTCTGCGCGCAGGCAGGTCTATGCGCACCACGGCCATTTCGGGCTCGCCTTGCGCCAGTACGGGTGAGCTGCTCAGCAGCAGCAGGCAGCCCACGATATACAGTAGTTTTCTCATGTAACTAGGCTTTAGGAGCTTTCACGAAGATGTAGGTGGTAGTACGAAAGGCCCCGTCCGTGCGGGGCCCCGACGAGCCCTGCAGCACATAGCCTTCGGCGTAGAGCCTGGCCAGCACCCGCTGATAGCCCACGGCCGCTGCGGCGGCTTTTTTATCCGTAATGCCGACTGGTATTTCGATATGTTCCGGCGTGCTCTCGCCGCGCGCGATGAAGATGTCCGCTTCCATGCTATTTTCTACTACCTGCACCACCACTACGGCCGGCTCAGCCGCCAAAGCCGGCGCCCGGCTCAACACAATCAGGCACCCCACCACACAGAATAGCTTTCTCATACGCGTTTGGAATAAGGACAATGGATAGACTACCGCGCGCCAACTCCGTGCCACGAATTGTGCTTCCCCTCGCGCGGTTATGGGTCGTTCAACGCCGGGCGGGGACAAGCAACCCCCCGACAAGCCGGGCGGGGACAAGCAACCCCCCGACAAGCCGGGCGGGGACAAGCCCCGCACCCTACCCCCCTGACAAGCAAAAAACCCGTTTCTGATTCAGAAACGGGCTTTAGTGCAGAGAGGAAGGGATTCGAACCCTCGATGAGCTTGAGACCCATACACACTTTCCAGGCGTGCTCCTTCGACCACTCGGACACCTCTCTAGGATGCGGGGAAGTGGCGCAAAATAACACCCGATTTTCGGAATACGCAAGTTTTACGCGCAGTCAGCCTACAGTATCGTGATTTCGCCGCGTAGGTTCTGGGTAAGCAGGCGGCGGGTTTCCGGGGCATTCTGCCTGAGACCCAGCACGAACATGAGCTTGGTAATAGCTGCTTCCACGGTTATATCGTCGCCCCCGATTACCCCTAAATCGGTGAGGTAGGCACTGGTTTCGTAGCGCCCCTGCATCACGCGGCCCTCCTCGCACTGGCTCACGTTGAGCAGGTGCACGCCCCGGTCGGCGGCATCGCGCAGGCACTTCAGAAACCAGGGGGCGGTAGGCGCGTTGCCCGAGCCGTAGGTTTCCAGCACGCAGCCGCGCAGCCCCTCGGCCTCCAGCTGGGTGCGCAGCATGCGCTCCGTCAGGCCCGGAAACAGGCGCAGAATGGCTACCTGGTCGTCGAGGTGCTGGTGGGCCCGCAGGGGCGCGGCGGGCAGCGGCCGGATCTGCGGGTCGTTGAAATCCAGCTCGATGCCGGCCCGGGCCAGGGGCGGGTAGTTTTCGGAGCGGAAGGCGTTGTACTGCTGGCTTTCCACCTTTTTGGCCCGGTTGCCCCGAATCAGCACATCATTAAAAAACAGGCCCACTTCCGGCACCCGCACCGCGCCGGTGGCGGGGTGGCGGGCGGCGGCCATTTCCAGGGCCGTAACCAGGTTGCGGCGGGCATCGGTGCGGATGCGGCCCACGGGCACCTGCGCCCCGGTAAACACCACCGTCTTGCCCAGGTTTTCGAGCAGGAAGCTGAGCGCCGCCGCCGAGTAGGCCATGGTATCGGTGCCGTGCAGCACCACGAAGCCGTCGTAGCGGGCGTAGTTTTCCTCGATAAGCGCCGCCAGCCGCAGCCAGTCCGGCACCGTCACGTTGCTGGAGTCAATGGGCTCGCCGAGGTTCGTGACTTCCACCCGCATGTTGAGCTGGCGCAGCTCGGGCATCTTCTTCCGGATCTGCTCGAAGTTCATCGGCACCAGCTCGCCGCGTTTGTTATAGGCCATGCCCACGGTGCCGCCGGTGTAGATAACCAGAATGGCGGTTTCGGGGTTGGGCGGAAGCGAGGGGGTAGGCAACGGGGCGGGTGGTTTGGGTGGTGGAATAGACCTCCGGGAGTGGACCGGATAAGCCGCCAAGTTAGCAACGAGGGCTTATTGTGGCGTTTGGCGTGGGAGCCTCCCCTATGCTAGATGCGCATTGCCTCAGGGAGAGCAGGAGTGGATAGCACGGCCACGTCAGCACGCGAGATTCCTCGACAAGCTCGGAATGACGTTCTATCTGCTCTTTCGACCTCCCTACTTCCCTACCTCCCCAAACAGGGCCAGGGTGTTGCGGGTGGTGGCTTGGGCTACTTCCTCGGGGTCCTTGCCCATGATTTCCGCCACGCGGTGGGCCACGAAGGGCAGGTAGGCGGGCTCGTTGCGCTTGCCCCGGTACGGAATGGGCGCCAGGTAGGGGCAGTCGGTTTCCAGCAGCAGATGGTCCAGCTCCAGGCCCGGCAGCACCTGGTCGAGGCCGCCGTTCTTGAACGTGGCCACGCCCCCGATACCCAGCTTAAAGCCCAGGCGGATTGCCTCCTCGGCCTCCTGGCGGGTGCCGGAAAAGCAGTGAAACACGCCCCGTAGCGTGCCATCCTGGGCGGCCGTGATAATGTCGGCGGCCTCGCGGAAGGCCTCGCGGGTGTGCAGCACCAGGGGCAGGTTGTGTTTTTTGGCCAGGTCCACCTGAATGCGCAGGGCCTCCTGCTGCTCGGCCAGATGGGTTTTGTCCCAGTACAAATCAATGCCGCACTCCCCTACCGCCGCGAAGGGCCGGCGGCTCAGCCAGGCTTCCACCTCGTAGAGCTCCTTCTCGAAGTGGCGGGTAACGTGGCAGGGGTGCAGGCCCATCTGGGCAAAGCACTGCGAAGGATATTTGGCTTCCACCTCCAGCATGGGGTCAATGCTGGCGTGGTCGATGTTGGGCATGAAGATGGTGGTCACGCCGGCCTCGAAGGCCCGGAGCAGCATCTCGTCCTGGTCGGGCTTAAACTGCTCGGAGTAAACGTGGGCGTGCGAATCAGAAAGTTGCATGCCGCAAAGGTAAGAAGGTGATGAGGTGATGAGGTAAATGGTGATGGGGTGAATAGTGATGAGGCGAAGAAGTGAGTTGTCATGGCGAGGCGGCGGCGGGTTGTCATGGCGAGGAGGCACGACGAAGCCATCCTTCCTCTCTTCTGTGCCCAGCTCTATAACGTGAAAAGCCCTTGACGCTCGCACAGTCGTCAAGGGCTTGTCACATCTCAGGGGGGTAGCACGCGGGCCAGGAAGGATGGCTTCGTCGTGCCTCCTCGCCATGACAGCACTTCACCATGTCACCTTTCCAGTCACCTGTCACATTTCAGGGGGTAGGGAGCTGGTCAGGAAGGATGGCTTCGGTGCCCTCGCCAGGACAGCACTGCACTTACAACTTCACCTCTCCCGTCTGGCGGATGTCGCGGGAGGAGCTGCCCACGAGCAGGGTGAACTTGCCGGGCTCCAGCACCCACTGCTTCTTGGCTTCGTCGTAGTAGCGGAAGGCGTCGGGGCCCAGGGTAAGGGTCACCGTTTTCGACTCGCCGGGCTTGAGGAAGACTTTCTGGAAGGCTTTCAGCTCTTTCTCGGGGCGCTTCACGCTGGCCTGGTGATCATGCACGTAGAGCTGCACTACTTCGGCGCCGGCTACTTTGCCGGTGTTGCGCACGTTCAGGGTTACCGTGGCGCTCTGGGCGGCGGGCTTCACCGTGAGCTTGCCGTAGTCGAAGGAGGTGTAGCTGAGGCCGTGGCCGAAGGCAAACTGGGGCGCCACCTTATAGGTATCGAAGTAGCGGTAGCCCACGAAGATATCTTCCTTATAGGTCTGTTTCAGGGGGTTGCCGGGGGTGCTGGGGTACTCACCCAGCTTGTGGGCCGGCGAGTCTTCCAGCTTTACGGGGAAAGTGAAAGGCAGCTTGCCCGAGGGGTTTACGTCACCCAGCAGAATGCTGGCCAGGGCGTTGCCGCCTTCCATGCCGGGGTACCAGGCCTCCACGATGCCCTTGGCCTGCCCCGCCCACGCCGATACATCAATGGGGCCGCCATTGAGCAGGACCACCACCGTGTTGGGGTTGGCTTTGAGCACGGCCTGAATCAGCTCGTCCTGGCCGAAGGGCATCTTCATGTCGGGCTTGTCGTAGCCTTCGGCGTCGTAGGCGTTATCGGCCCACACTTTGTAGTCGTAGCCGTGGGTAGCGCCCCCCACAATGATGGCCACGTCGGCGGCTTTGGCGGCGGCCACGGCCTGCTCAATCAGCTGCGGATCGGCCTTTTGGTTGCGGGCAATCTTGTAGCCGGGGGCGTAGGTGATTTTCGCCTGGGGGCCCAGGGCTTTCTGCAGGCCCTGCAGGGGCGTAATCTCATACTTGGCCTTCACCTGCGAGCTGCCGCCGCCCAGGGCGTTTTCGCGGGTAGCATTGGCCCCAATCACGGCAAAGGACTTCGTGGTTTTCCGGAGGGGTAGGATATTGCCCTCGTTTTTGAGCAGCACGATGCCTTCCTCGGCCACTTTGCGGGCCGTAGCCTGGTGTTCGGGGGTGTTGTAGGCGCCGGGCTTGCGCTTGGCCCCGTCCAGCATGTGGGTGGCGTACATCACGCGCAGAATCCGGCGCACCTTGTCATCGAGCAGGGGCTCCAGGGACTTATCCTTTTTCACGGCTTCCAGGGCCGGCCGGCCAAAGAAAAACCGGTCGTAGAGGCTGGGCATGTCCTCTTGTTTCACCTGACTGGCCGTTTGGTCCACGCTGTTGTACATCAGCGAAAGGTCGGTACCCATTTCCAGGTCGGTGCCGTTGCGCAGGCCCTCCTGGGTATCGTGCACCGAGCCCCAGTCACTGATAACCAACCCCTTGAACCCCCATTCCCCTTTCAGGATGTCGTTCATGAGGTAGGCGTTGTGGGTGGCGTACTGGCCCCGGAACTTGTTGTAGGAACCCATGAGCGTATGCGCCCCGCCCTCCTGAATAGCCGCCTGGAAGCCCGGCAGGTAGATTTCGCGCAGGGCCCGCTCGCTCATCTCTACGTCAATGTCGTTGCGGTGCTCCTCCTGGTTGTTGGCGGCGTAGTGCTTCACGCTGGCCGATACGCCCTGGTCCTGCACCCCGCGGATGTAGCCCACCACCATCTTCGAGACGAGGTAGGGGTCTTCGCTGAGGTACTCGAAGTTGCGCCCGTTCAGGGGCGTGCGCACGATGTTGATGCCGGGGCCCAGAATGATATCCTTGCCCCGAAACGCGGCCTCACTGCCCAGTACCGCGCCGAAGGCGTAGCCCAGCTCGGGGTTCCAGGTAGAAGCCAGGGTGTTGCCGGTGGGCAGGTAGGTACCCGAGTCGTTCACGCCTTCGTCGGGTTTCCAGTCGCGGCCGTGCTCCAGGCGCACGCCGTGGGGGCCGTCGGAGGTGGCCATTTCCGGAATGCCCAAGCGCTTCACGCCCCCCGAGTTGAAGGAGGAGGTAGCGTGAATCATGGCAATCTTCTCCTCCAAGGTCAGCTTTTTCAGAAGCTGGTCGATCTTCGCCTCGTTGCCCATCAGGGCCTGCTGGCGGTTAGCGGTAGCGCCCATAGCCATAGCGGTTTGGGAGGCCGCCGGGGTAGCGGTACGGGCAGCCTTGCCGGTTTGGGCGAAAGTCGTCGGGCTGGCAGCGCAGAACAGGACGGCCATCAGCACGGCCCGGGAATGAGGTGGGAACAAGGGCATGGAACGGGAAGGATAAATACGCGGTAAGATGATGCGGCCAGCCAGTGCCACCTCCCGGCCTGCCCCGGCCGAAACACTCGGGCAATGGGGCTGCCAGCGGAAGCAGAGTAGCCAAAGATATTAGCCGTGTGACCGAAAATCCACCCGAAAAATGCGTCCGCAAGGCCATTAAGGCATTTTTCACTTCCAGCCCATACGCTTACGGCACACGCAGCCCCGCTCCTGCCCGCCCTTGCCAAAGCTCCACCGCGAAAATCGGGCAGTTAAAAAACAACTACTTTTTATCGGTATTGCCGGCCTTTCCAGATAAAGGCTACCGGCAGCAGACGGAAAATGACCAGCCCCACGCTAAGAACAATCGTGTACAGCTCAAACAAAGGCAGCAGCTCCAGCGGCGCCCGGCGCCCTACTCGCCGAAAGCACAGCCACGCCCATGCCCCCTGCAGCAGCAGCTTACTCCCCCACACCCCCAGGGCCGGCCCTACCCCTGCCGCCACCGCCAACCCCGCCAGCACCAGGTAAAACGAGCCGTATAGCGCCAGGCAAAGCTTCAGCCAGCCGGGCAGCTGCTCTACCCCGCGCATCCAGCGCCGCCGCTGGTGCAGCAGCCCGCCCCAGGTGTACTGGGGCAGCGACTCGGCCAGGATTTCGGGCCGGAACAGGTTGCGGGAGGTGTAGCCGCACCGCAGCACGGCCCGGAACAGCTCGTAGTCTTCCGTGACGGAGAAAGGCAGCCGCTCGTAGCCGCCGGTGGCCTCGTAGGCGACGCGGGTGATGAGCATGTTGTTGCCCATGGCCGTTACGGGCCGCCCCAGGTCCGTGACCACCTGCACCAGCCCCAATGACATCAGCCAATCGAGGCCCTGCAGGCGGTGAAACAGGCGCGGCCCCGTTACCAGCGTCAGGCCCGTAACAATACCTACGCCCGGCCCGGCGTGGGCCAGCAGCCCCTGCAGCCAGGTGGGCGGCACGGCAATGTCGGCATCGGTAATAAAGAAGTAGTCAGCAGTGGCGGCGCGGGCCAGGTGAGCCAGCACGTTGGCCTTGCCACGGGCCGTGCCCAGCGCCTCAGCAATAGGAATTACGCGAAAGGAGCCGTCGTAGCCCTGCATAGCAGCGGCGGCCACGGCGGCAGTGTCGTCGGTGGAGGCATCGTCGCCGAGCAGGACTTCAACCAGCTCCGGGGGGTAGCGCAGGGCCCGGATGGCCTGCAGGCAGCGGCCGATGGCGGCTTCTTCGTTGCGAGCGGCAATAAGAATGCTGATGCGCGGCAGCGGCTCCGGCAATGGGCCCGGTCTGCTACCCCCCTGCCGGGCAAAAAGCCCCATCGACAAGGCCAGCAGCCCAAACCAGCTCAGAAAATACAGGGTCAGCAACAGCAGCATAGGGCACAAAGAACGGGCAGCCGCTGCATTTATCTGTGCGCTTCCCGTTTCCGGCCTAAGGTGCGCGCCTCTTGCCCGCCATCCGCCTACCCCTTGCTTCCAGCCAAACCCTTCCGTTCGGAAGGCGGGCGGCAGCTTTCCTACCCCTTACAACCGCTCGAAGCGGTAGCCGCGTTCAGCGAAATGGGCGAGGTAGCGGGGCAGCACGTAGCGCAGGTTGGGGCTGGCCTTCAGACTGTCGTGAAACACCACAATGGAGCCCGGCCGCGACAGCCGAATGGCGGTAGCCAGGCAGGCTTCCGGGGCAAACTCCCGGTCGTAGTCGCAAGTGAGCATGTCCCACATTACTATCTGGTGGGTGCGGTTGAGCTCCCGGGCCAGGCCGGGCGTGATGCGGCCGTAGGGCGGGCGCAGCAAGGGCCGGGCCTCGGGCTGCAGCTCCCGGAGCAGCTCCTGGCACCGGGCCACATCTTGGAGGTAGTGGGCCCGCGAGTGGCTCCAGCCGCTGATATGATGGTAGGTATGGTTGGCCAGGCGGTGCCCCTGCTCCAGAACCAGCCGCGCTACCTCGGGGTGGCGGCGCAGGTTGTCGCCCACGCAAAAGAACGTGCCTTTGGCCCCGTATTTGGCCAGCTGCTCCACCACGAAGGGCGTTTCCTCCGGAATAGGTCCATCGTCGAAGGTGAGGTAGAGGGTAGGCGGCGCGGTAGCGGGCATCTGCCAGAGGCAGTCCGGAAACAGCTGCTGAACCAGGCCCGGCATTCGGTGTAAGTGCATGGAAGGTCGGTCGTCAGGTACTGGCAGCCGGGGCCGCGCCGGATTAGCACACCCTCCGGCCACGGCAGAGCCGCAAGCTACGGCTTACGCCACACATGCTTCAATTTCCAGCCACAGGCGGCGGGCGCTTTCTTCCCAGGAAAACCGCTCCACGTTACGCAATCCACGTTCTGTAAGCTCGGCGCGGTAGCTCTCGGAGGCATACACCTCCCCCAGCCCCTCCGCAATGGAAGCCACCGAAAACGGATCGACGAGGCGGGCCGCCCCGCCGGCTACTTCGGGCAGGGAGCTGCAGCTGGAGGTAATGACCGGGCAGGCGCAGGCCTGGGCCTCAATAACCGGAATACCAAAGCCCTCGAAGTACGGCACGTAGCAGGTAGCCAGGGCCGCCGCGTACAGCTCCACCAGTTCGGCGTCCGTTACGCGGCCGGTCAGGTGCACGTCGGAGCGGTGGCGCATCTGCTGGTACACCTCGAAGATGGGGCCGGCTTTCCAGGCCGTGCGGCCTACTACCAGCAGCTTCACGGGCGCGCCGGTACTGGTCTTGAACGCATCGAAGGCGCGGAGCAGGTTCACCAGGTTCTTGCGCGGCTGCAGGGCACCCACAAACAAAAAGTAGGCTTTGCCCGCGCTGAACCGCTCCCGGGTAGCCAGCTGCACCGCCGCCGGCTGGGGCCGAAAGTGGCGGTCGGCGGCATTGTACACCACGCTGATTTTCTCCGGGGCTACCCCGTAGGTTTGCATCAAGTCCTGGCGGGTAGCCTCCGACACGGCCACTACCCGCCGCGAGGCCCGCGCGAAGCGCGGGGTAAAGTAGCGGTAGTACTTCAGCACGAGGCGGTTTACGTCTTCAGGAAAATGCTCGAAAGCGAGGTCGTGGATGACTGTTACGCGGGGTACGTGGGTGCGCAGGGTGGTGTAGCCGTCGGGGCTGAGGAACACGGCCGGGCGGTGCCGGCGCAGCCAGCGGGCCACGGCCCCCTCAAACCAAGCCACCCACAGCAGCGGGTGCCGGGCCGGCGGGGCCAGCACGTGCGGCACCACGTTCGGCCCCAACCGGTACCGCTCATCAAACGCCCGATCAAACAGGAAATGGAAGGTATGCTCGGGGTGCTGCTGCACTAAGCAGCGCAGCGTTTCCAGCGTGAAGCGCCCAATGCCCTCCAGCTTGTCGCCGGGCAGTAGAAAGCGGACGTTAACGGCTATTTCCAATTTGGTGATGAGGTGATGAGGTGATGAGGTAAATGGTGACAGGTGACAGGTGACAGGGGCCTACTGGCGGGCAGACGCCTGGCCTCCGGTCAGAAGTCTGCCGGCAAATAAGGCAAGTCTTCCAACTCGCGTTAGGTTCTTTTGGGCCGTTTGGGTGCGCAAGAGGGGGTAGCAATTTTTTCAGGCCTGAAAGATGAACCGAACAGCTCCGGCGGAGAGTGTAGAGGTGGCGGCTCCACGCGGCCCGGATAGAGCAGGCGCGAGCTGGCCGCCGTTGGCGGCCGCAAGTCGGGAGACTTGCCCCATTGGCTGGCGGCAGACGCCTGGCCTCCGGCCAGAAGTCTGCCGCCAGTCCGCAGTCTGCCGCCCGTCGCCTGTCACCATTTACCTCATCACCCCATCACCTCATCACGCCTTTCCCCGCAACTGCCGAATTTCGGAAGGCTTTACTACCCCCAGCCCCGCCACCAAGGCCAGCAGCCAGAGGCCCGCGAGGGCGGTTTCCAGCCACCACGGCAGGCCAGCGTAGGTCCGCAGCAGGTACCAGCCGCCGCACAGGCCGCCAAACACCAGCCCCAGCCGGAGCAGCATCGCCCAGGGCAGCTGCACTCCGGTCCGGCGCGGCACCAGCCACACGTACCCCACCGATACTACCACGGCGCAGAGCAGGGTATTGGCCGCCCCGGCCAGAGCGCCGTAGCGGGGCATGAGCAGAAAGTTGAGGCCCACATTCAGGGCTATACTGCCCGTCACCAGCCAGGAAACCGGCTTTTCGTGGTCGGTGCTGGTGAGCAGGGTGCTGTAGAGGGCGAAGAAGGCGTGCACCAGCACGTTCAGAAACAGCAGCTGCAGGCACTGGGTCATGCGGGCTACCTCGGCGGGGGTGCTGTGCGCAAACTGAAAAAACAGCAGCTCGCCCCGAAACAGCCCGAAACCCACCACGAACAAGAGCGGCACCGTAACCACGCGCTGCCCAAACCAGAGCAGGTCCTGCTGCTCCTGCCGGCGGCCGGTGGCGTGGGCAAAGCGGGCAAAAAACAGCGGCAGCACCGTCCAGAGGTACATCATCACGGCATCGACCCAGCGGTAGGCGGCGGCGTAGTAGCTGGCCTCTTTCGCCGATACCAGCCGCTCCAGCATCAGCATATCTACCCGCTCGTTGAGGCCGTACACCAAGGTAATCAGGGCCAGGGGCCAGCTATCAAGCAAAACCTGGCGGACCTGCTCCCACCGGGGGCGCAGGGCCACGCGGCCGTAAAACCGCCGGATCAGCACCAGCAGCAGCAGAAAGGTAAAGCCTACGGCCACCGTGCGCACGCCCACGTAGCGGTCCAGCGTAAGCCCCAGGGGCAGCAAAGCCAGCACCAGCCCCAGCAGCAGCAGCCGCTCCAGCACCGAGAGTACCGCATCCGTATTAAACCGCTGGTGGGCCTGCAGCACGCCCCGCAGAAACAGCATGTACTGGGTTAGCAGCAGGCCGGCGGCCGTAATGGCCAGCAGCAGCAGCCAGTGGCCCCGGTAGCCCAGCGCCCATCCCACGCCCACGGTAGCCCCCAGAAACCCTACCCCCAGTCCCACGCGCAACGGCAGCAGGGTTGGGAAGTACTCCTGAAAAAAGCCCGGCGCGGCGGCCAGCCGCTTGGTGGTGAGCTGGGTAGTGCCCAGATCAGAGATGCCGGCCACGATGGTAGCCAGGGTGAGCAGGGCGGTAAAGGTGCCGAACACCTCGTGGCCGAGGCGGTCCTGCACCACGTTTTCCAGTACCACCCAGGCCGGCTTCACCAGCAGATTGAGCAGCACCACGAAGCTGATATTTCCTAGAAAGCGTTTGATGCGATACGTCTTAAAGCGCCGAAGTACAGGGGCAGCCGCGGGCTTATTCTCTGGCTGAGCTTGGCTGCCGGGCACAAAACTAGGCAAATTTGAGGCGGCAGGCGTGGCGCAGCAGGCGCTTCCTACGGCCATTTTTCCTCTATATTTGTTCGCCCCCGCTCGGCCTTTCCATCTCTCGGGCGGGCGGCCTTGTTGCACTATGTCAGAGTCGTCGTATTCGCTTTTGGGGCTGTGGCCCATCATCAACCGTTGGAAAAAGCTGGTAGGTAGCGCCCTGATTCTGGCCCTGGTTGTGAGCATTATCGTGGCCCTGTCGCTGCCGAATATTTATAAGTCAACCGCCGTTTTCTTTCCCACCAACCCTCAAACCACTGACCCCGACCGCATTGCCACCGAGGGCAGCAAACTGGAGCTGGGCGGGCGCACCGAGGACCTGGACCGCATCATCACCATTGGCGAGTCGCAGCCGGTGGCCGAGCTGCTGATCCGGCGCTTTCGGCTGCATGCGCACTACGGCACGGGCCAGCCGGGCACGGACCTGGCCGACGACGCGGCCCTGCGCGAGTTTAGCAGCAACCTGGGCATCGTGCACAACGAGCGGGACGCCATCGAGCTAACGTTCCAGGACCGGGACAAGCAGCTGGCCGCCCGCATTGCCAACACGCTGGTGCAGGTTATTGACTCCATCAACCAGCAGCTGACCCTGGAAAACCGCCGCAACGTGCTGGGCCTGTACCAGCAGCGCTACCAGTTCCTGAGCAGCGAGTTTGAACGCTCGCGCCAGCAGCTGCTGCGCGCCCGCCGCCGCTACGGCATCTACGGCCTGGAGCAACAGTCGCGCTACCTGGCCCGCGAAATCATTAAGGTGGAAACCGAGCTGCGCACGGCGGAAGGCAGCGGGGCCGATGCGCGCACGGTGGCCGGTCTGCGCCGGGCCCTGCGGGGCCTTACGGAGGCGGAGCAGGGTAACGTTATCAACCTGGAAGACTATACCCGGGGCGTGGACTCGCTGAACCTGTTTACCTCCCGCATGACCAATCTGCAGGAGCGGCTGGTAAGAGCCCGGGGCGACTACGAAACCGCCGACATTGCCCTGAAAGGCAAGCTTTCTTCTCTGTATCTGGTGCAGAAGGCCTACCCCGCTACCAAGAAAAGCAAGCCCGTGCGCTGGCTGATTGTGGCCGGCTCGGTGTTCCTGACCCTGGCCCTCTCGGTCGTGGTCATTACGTTGCTGGAGTTGTGGCGGCGCACCCGCCGGCCCCAAGCCCCGGCGGGCCTATGAGCCAGCGCCTGGCCCAGTGGCTTCCCCGCTCCCCGGAGCAGCGGCTGTTCGCGGGGTTTATTGTGCTGCTGCTGGGTGGGGGCGCGGCTACCTTGCTGCTGGGCACGCCCGCGGCCCTGCTGCCCCTGGCGGCCGGGGTGGGCCTGCTGCTGCTCCTGACGGAGTGGCGCCTGCTCTACTACCTGCTGTTTGTTACGCTGGCCTTCTCGCGGGAGGTAGCTCTGCCCGGCGGCCTGAGTATGGATGTGCCCTCCGAGCCTTTGCTGCTGCTGCTCACCGGCTGCGTGCTGGCTACGTTGCTGCTACGCCCGACTGCTATTCCGGGGCGCGAACTGCGGCACCCCTTGGTTATTCTGCTGCTGCTGATGCTTTTGTGGGCCGTAGTAGCCACCACGTTTTCCGTGGATACCACCAAATCAGTGAAGTATCTGCTGGCTAAAACCTGGTACTTGGTGCCGTTTGGCCTGGGCACCTTGCTGCTGGTGCGCCGCCCCCAGGACTTGTGGCGCGTAGCGGGCCTGTACACCGCAGGGGCCTGCCTCAGCGTGCTCATTGTAGCCGTTCGGCACGCAGCCCACGGCTTCAGCTTCGAGTCGATTAATGAGGCCGTACAGGTGCTGTACCGCAACCACGTAATTTACGCCACGGTGCTGGCCCTGCTGCTGCCCTTCGCGCTGTACGGGGCGCGCAGCACGCAGGGTGCGGCCCGGCTGGGCTGGCGCGTAGGCCTGGTTATTCTGCTTTATGGGCTGATTACGGCCTACGCCCGGGCCTCGGTGCTGGCCCTGCCGGTAGCGGGCCTGTTCTACGGCGTGGCCCGCCTGCGCCAGACCCGGCTGCTGCTGGTAGTGGCCGTGGCGGGGCTGGTGGCGGGGGCTACCTACTTCCTGAGCCAGAACAACTACATGCTCTACGCCCCGGAGTTTGAGAAAACGGTGTTCAACGGCCAGAACTTCAGCAAGCACCTGGAGGCTACCTATAAGCTGCAGGACGTATCGGGCATGGAGCGGGTGTACCGCTGGGTGGCGGCCGTCCGGATGACGGCGGCCAAGCCTCTGGTGGGCAGCGGCCCCAGCACGTTTTACCCGGAGTACAAGCGCTATACCGTGCGCAGCTTCCGGACCTACGTGAGCGACAACCCCGAAAAATCAACCACCCACAATTATTTTCTGCTGGTGCTGGCCGAACAAGGCTTTCCGGGGCTGCTGCTGTTTTTGATTCTGCTGGGGGTTGCCCTGCTTACCTTCGAGGCGCTGTACCACCGCACCCAGCCGGCTTCCCAGCCCCGCTACGTACTGCTGGCCTGCGGCATGAGCTTCGTGATTATTCTGTTCCATCTGCTGCTCAATGAGCTGGTGGAGGTAGATAAAATCGGCTCCTTTTTCTTCCTGAACCTGGTTATGCTGATCCGGATAGGCTCCTGGGCCAGAGGTGAACTGGTGACAGGTGAAGGGTGAAGGGTGACAGGTGACAGGTGAAGGGTGACAGGTAAAACGTGATGAGGTAAATGGCCCGAAGTCTGCCGCTAGGCCAGTCTTTTCACCTCATCACGTTTTACCTGTCACCCTTCACCTGTCACCTCATCACGTTTCCCCTCATTTACTTAAACCGGCAGCTCAGGATGGTTACGTCGTCGGCGAAGCCGGCACCGTTGACGTTGTGCGCTTCGATTTCGCGGAGCAGCTCGCGGTGTACGGTGGATAACGGGGCGTAGCGGTTGTGGCGCAGCACGCGCAGTACCCCTTCCTCCCCAAACTCATTCTGGTCTTTATCAAACACTTCCGTCAGGCCGTCGGTGTAGGAAAACAGCAGGGTGCGCGGGGGCACAACGATAGTACCCACCTTCAGCATGGGGAGCTCATCCATAACGCCCAGCATTATGGAGCCTTCCTTCAGCAGCAGAATCGGGCCGGAGTCCGGAATCAGCAGCGGGTCGTTGTGGCCGGCGTTTACGTACTGCAGCTCCCGGGTAGCGCGGTTGTAGAGGCCGAAAAAGACAGTGATAAACTTGTCGCCGCCGGCATTGCGGAAGATGAGGTTGTTGAGCTCCTGGGCTACGGTGCCCAAATCGGCCTGCTGGCGCAGCAGGGTGCGCAGCCCGGCCTGGAAGTTCGACATCAGCAGGGAAGCCGCCACGCCCTTGCCCGAAACGTCGGCCACGCAGAACAGAAACCGGTCGGCATCCAGGCTTACCACGTCGTAGTAGTCGCCGCCCACGGCCGTGTGGGGCACGTAGGAAGCATGCACGGCTACGTGGGCGTCGTTGGGGAGCTTGCGCGGGAAGAGCATGGTTTGCACTTCCTGGGCAATTTCAATTTCCTTGCGCATGGCCGCCGCCGCTACCCGCTGCCGGGCCAGGCGCCGGTTTTCAATGGCCCCAATGAGGATGTTGCTCAGCGTCTGCAGAAACTTGGTAGCTTCCTCGCTGGCGTAGTCTTCGTGCACGTTGCCGATGAGCACGTAAGCCAGCACCTCTCCGTTCTGCACCACCGGAATAACGGTTTCCAGGTGCTGCCACGCCGGGCCCAGGTTGCCGAAGCTGCTAAGGGGACACGGGACGCTGGTGCAGTTTTCCAGAATGGCGGCGGGCAGGGCAATTTTATAAAAATCGGGCAGGCCGGCCCCGAACGACACCGTGCACTGCCACTTGCCTTCCTCTTTCACGTAGAGCACCAGCCGCCGGATATTGAGCTGGCCGAGCAGGGTAAACTGGAAGATTTTGTACAGCGCGGCCTCGGTAGGGTCCTGGTTGATGGCCTGGGTGATTTCCAGTAGCGCCCCCAGCTCACGCTCCTTCAGGAACAGGCGCTTTTCGGGAGTAATCGTTGGCATATAGGCAGGGAGAAAGAAAGGCTACAAAAGAAAGAAACACCCCGAAAGTACGACGGTGCCACTCTACTCGAAACCTGAACCGGGAGTTTATCTGTGCGGCCAGCGGTCGGCGCCGTTAGCTCAGCGGAGTTTTGGGGTCGTAAGCATCGCGCAAGCCGTTGCCTAACAGGTTGAAGCTCAGCACCAGCAGACTGATAGCCAGACCCGGCAGCAGCGTCAGCCAGAAACCGGCCGCGGTGCCCAGCAGCTGAAAGCCTTCGTTTACCATCAGCCCCCACGAGGGCGCCGGCGGCTGCACCCCCAGCCCCAGGAAGCTCAGGCCGGCTTCCAGCAGAATGGCCGCCGCGAAATTGCTGGTTGCCAGCACAATCAGGGGGCCAATCATATTGGGTAAGAGGTGGCGGGCAATCAGGCGGCTCTGGGGCAGGCCCAGCACGCGGCCGGCTTCCACGAAGGTTTTTTCGCGTAGGCTCAGCATCTGGCCCCGCACCACGCGGGCCACATCCACCCACATCGTCAGGCCCACGGCCACGAAGGAGGTCCAGACGCCTTTGCTGTCGAGGGCCAGGGAAATGGCAATTACCAGCATGATGCCCGGAATGCTCCACACCACCGTCATCAGGCCCAGCAGCAAACTATCGACCCAGCCCCCCACGTAGCCCGCTACGGCCCCAATAAGCATCCCCAACGCCACGGAAATCAGGACGGCCACCAGCCCGATGCCCAGGCTCACGCGGGTGCCCAGCAGCAGGCGGCTCAGCTCGTCGCGGCCGGCTTTGTCGGTGCCTAGCCAGTAGGTGCGCGGCAGAATGTGGTCCTGCTCTATTTCCTGACGAAGCGCCGCCGCGGGCCCGGCGTGGCCCGTCACGGCCGACAGGGGGTAGGCCTGCGGCTGGTCGGCGAGGGCGGAGTGGTTCTGGTAGGGCGTGGTCAGGAGCGAATCGCCCTGGAAACGGTAGCCCCCGATGGGCACTTCCTGAACCTGCGGAGCCTGGCCTTCCCACCAGGTACGCAGGAAGTTGCTACCCCCGGCGCGGGCCGAATCGGGCAGGGCCAGGCGCAGCACGGTAGCCCGGAAGCCGGGGGCTTCTTTCTGGAGCTGCACCAGGCCGTTGTTGGCGTTGGGCGAGTTATCGGGCAGTACCCAGTAGCCCAGCAGCGCTACCAGCGTGCACAGCACGATAAAGCCCAGCCCCAGCATGGCCGGCGCGTTGCGCAGCAGGCGCTGGCGCACGTAGTAGCTGGGCGGCCGGGCCACGGAAGCGGCGGCTACGGGAGCCGTAGTAACTGCCACGGCTAGCGGGTGTTGTGTTGGAGCAGCCCTTCCTTGGAGGCCAGAAAGTAACAGTCGCGCACAATGGCCCCGAAGGAGCTTTCCTCGAAGGCCAGCTCGGTATCGGGGTCGGGCCAGAAGCTGCGGATCAGGCCCTGCTCCAGCAGGCCGCGCAGGGTACGCTCCAGCTCGGCGGGCGCGAGGCCGGTTTTCTGGCCCAGGTCGGTAAAGGAAGTGACGAAGTACAGCTCGTCGAGGATGTCAAATTCAGCGTCAGTCACGGGGAAAGGCGGGTGGTTGTGCGGGCAAAGGTAGGGTTTGGAAGGGTTTGGGGGTAGGAAGAAGGAATGTGCTTTTTCGGAAACCGTAAAGCAATCCTTACCTAACTGCCATTCCGAGCGAATTGAGGAATCTGGGTTATCGGCAAGCTACTACCCCCGTAGCAACCGGGTCCGTCATCTGCTGCTCCTGGAATTCGATATACGTAACAATGGCTTTGATTTCCTGATCCGAGAGCTGAAAGCTGGGCATCTGCTGCTTAGAGTACTGGTTGAAGATTTTCACTGCATATTCGTCGCCCTTTGCCACCATTTTGCTGGAGTTCTTCACCCAGGGAATGATCCAGGACATAGGCCGCCGCTTGGCAATACCAGCAAGCGCAGGGCCTACTACCACATCGTTCACGGCGTGGCACTGGGCGCAGTTTCTTTTGAAAAGAGCATCACCAGCGGCAACTGCAGCGGCATCGGCTCCGGTTGGTACTGGATTTGGCATAATGGGCTTCGCCGTTGGCTTAGCAGGCTCACCGGCTAGCTCCGGGGCCACGGGCGCAGGCTCAACTAGCAGTCCGCTCATCGAAAACCCAAATACCATAATCGTACAGAAAATCAGCACCAAACTAGCCGGCATCACAACTTCTAACCACGCCTTATTCATAGGAAACGGGAACGAAGGATGAAACAACAAAGACAGAATAAGTACGCGCCGAAACACCGTAAACACAAGTGTACGCACGCTTTTATCTGCTTGCTTGTTTGACGCCCCTACCCCCTATTTGGCGCCCAACCTTCGGTCCTTCCACTCATAGCTGCCGCGCAGGCCCAGCAGGCCGGTGGCCAGGGCGTAGGGCCCGTAGGCCAGCTGCAGTACCGGCACCCACCAAAGCCACTCCGGCCGCCCCAGAAACCGCAGCACCGGCCGCAGAAACACCACATCGGCCAGGAGCTTGATAGCCCAGGCGCTCAGTACCCCTACCCCCGAAACCACCCCAAACCCCCACAGCCCCAGCCCCACCGGAAACGTGAGGTTGCTCAGCAGCACCAGCACCGCCAGTTGCTGCGGCGCCGAGGTTTGGTAATGGCGCCACTTGCTAGCCCAGCGCACCCGCTGCCGCAGTAGCCGGCGCACCGTGGGTTGGGCCGCCGTGCGCACCAGGGCCGCCTGCTGGGCCAGAAACCGGATGCTGCCGGGAAAGGCGGCGTGCAGCTTGTGCAGCAGAAACTCATCGTCGCCGCTGGGTACGGCCTCGTTGCCCTGGTAGCCATTCACGGCAAAGAAATCGGCGCGGCGGTAGGCCAGGTTGGCGCCGTTGCACATGGTAGGCCGGTTCCGGCCAATACTGGCAGCCCCTACCCCTACCAGCCCGGCCAACTCCAGACCCTGCAGGGTTGCCAGCCAGCCGGTGCCCGTCAGGAGGACGGGGCCACTAATGAAGCGCGCGGCGGCATCCGTAGCTACTAGCTCAGCATAGGCCTGCACCCAGCCGGCGGGCACCCGGCAGTCAGCATCGGTGAGGAGAACCCAGGGGGCGCGGGCCACCTGCACGGCGGCCTGCACGGCGGCTTTTTTGCCGGTGGGCGCGCCGGGCACCTGCGCCAGCTGCACCAAGCGCACCGGGAACGGCAGCTCCTGTGCCGCTTCAGTTACTATCCTGGCCGTGTTATCGGTTGAATGATCATCGACTATAATCAGCTCTATCCCGCCCGAAACTGGGTTTTGCTGCTGCAAGTCACGGAGCAGATTAGGTAAGTTTTCAGCTTCGTTACGGGCCGCTATGATGATAGAAAAGCCGGGAGTTTCGGCTTCTTCTGGAGCTCCGCTGGTTTCAGCAGCGGCGACTGCTGCTACCAGCGGCTGCCCTCCTACCCTACCTCCTGATGCCATCTGCCGCTGCCATGGACCCCGAAACCGCAGCATCTGCCAGAGGTAGCTGCCATTGAGGCTCAGCAGAGCTAGTGTGGCTATCCAGGCACTGCTCATCGGGCCGCCTCCGGCGCGGGCCGGCTTTTCTGGCGCTTGCGCAGCACCTTCATCCGCAGCACAAACACCAGCCCGATGGCGCTGGGCACGGCAATGTTGAGCACCCACAGGCTCAGGCTGGCGCTGAGCACGGGCAGCACCGGCTCGCCCAGCAGCCCAAACAAGTGCGTGGCCGATAGCTCCCGCACACCTACATCGGCCAGGGCGTTGAGTGAGGGTACCAACGACTTTAGCAGAAACGTGCCCGCCACGGCCGCCAGGGCCGGCCCTAGCGGCGCCTGCACCCCATAGGCCCATAGCAGCAACCCAAACTGCGCGCAGAACACGGCGTAGCGCAAGCTGGAAATCAGCAGCACGGCTGTGAGGGCGCGGGCGGGGTAAGTGGGCATCACGGCCAGAAACCGGCTGAAGCGCCGGAGTGGGCGCACGGCCTGCACGGCCGCCACCAGCATTTGCGAGTAATAGAGGGGTAGCAAAACCGCCGCGTTCAGCAGCAGCGTAGCCAGCCCTACCCCCACCTGGGCCGCCGGGTAGCCCGCCAGGTAAAACCGCAGCAGAAAATACAGCAGCCCCGCCGTGCCGGCCACTACCGTTGCCACCAGTTGGCAATAGCGCCCCAGAAACACCGCCCCCAACGCATCGAGCCGCCGGCTTTTCAGCTCAATAATGCGGCCGGCGTAGTCGCCTACCCGGTTGGGAGTCACGAATCCCAGGGTGAGGCCCACCAGCACCGCCCGGAAGCTGCGCCGAAACGATACGGGCTCCAGATGCCGGGCCAGGCGCCACCATTTCCAGGCTTCCAGCCCCCAGTTCAGGGGCATAAGCAGCAAAGCCAGCAACACCGGGCCCCGGCCTTCGCCGCTGAGGGTGCGCCGGAGCAGGCCCCGCCACGCGGCGGCCGTGGCTTCATCGGCCACCACGGAGTGCCAGAGCAGCCCCAGGGTCAGGAGCGTGATGAGGAGTTTGCCCGCTACCACCAGTCCGCGCCGCCGGGAAGCCGGTTCTTCCGGCTTTTGGACGTAGTTTTGTAGGTGAGGCGCAGACAAGTGGGCAGCTGGTTGGTTTGCTTCGGCAAGTTACCGACGAAAATTCACCTCACTCTGCCTATCTTCTCGCTCCCTGCTAACGCGCTATGATTCTACCCCTTGCCTCTGCTGATCTGCTGCCCAAAGTGATTATGGGCGTTGACCCCGGCACCCAGATTATGGGCTACGCCGTGATTGAGGTGCAGGGCCAGCAGGTGAACGTGCTGCGCTACGATGTCATCGACATGAAAAAGCTCGGCACCAACCACGCCCTCAAGCTCAAGCGCATCTATGAGCGCATGACAGAGCTGATTGAGGAGTTTCTGCCCGATGAGCTGGCCATTGAAGCGCCGTTTTTCGGGGTGAACGTGCAGAGTATGTTGAAGTTGGGCCGGGCCCAGGGGGTAGCCATTGCCGCCTGCCTTTCCCGCCAGATTCCGTACGTGGAGTACGCGCCCACCAAGGTAAAGCAGGCGGTAACGGGCTCCGGCAATGCCACCAAGGAACAGGTAGCCCACATGCTCCGCCAGACCCTGAAGCTGCCCCCCATTGAAGAGGCACCTAAGTTCCTCGACGCCACCGACGCCCTGGCCGTAGCCATGTGCCACCATTACCAGAAGGGCAACAACGTGAAAGCCGGCGGCAAAAGCTGGGGCAAGTTCCTGGCCGACAACCCCAGCAAGCTAGCCGCCCCCGTCGCCGGCAAGAAGGCCACTGCCGCGAAGAAAAAGCCAGCGGCGTAAGGTTCTCACCATTTACTTTGCGGTAAAATCTGGTTTGCTTTGCCCATTATGCGCGCATTATTACCTACGATAGCTTTACTGCTCTTTTTGATTATTCTTCCTGACAACTCTCAGGGTCAGCAGTTATCCTTGGATCAACTCACCGCCCTGTCGGAGCAGGATGTAGATCAGATAAACGAATATTTGGCTAGCCGTGGTTGGGCCTTCGATGACGCTCAGCAGGAAGGCGAAGAGGAAGTCGCTCATGCCTCATGGGCCTACCAAAAGACCGCCTCTTACTATAATAACAGCAGTGCGCGGGCCCAGGCGTGGCTGCAAATCAACAACCCAGGTCCAGATCAGCTTTTATTTTATCAGACCAGCAATAAGTTGTATTACGATGCGCTGCGCACCAAGATTGCTGCGTACAAGATGGAGCGTCTAGGCAGCAGCGTGGTTAATGGCGGCATCCGCACCACGTATGTAGGGGCTAACTTCATTATTTCTACTTCGGTCCGCACTTCTGAAAACAATCGCAGGCCGGTATATGTGGTGCTGGTACAGCGCAAGGAAGCATACCTGCGTCAGTTGCTGGATCAACAAGATACCTCCGACGATTCGGAGGAAGCTGAGCCAGATCTGGAGACTACCCCAATAAGCGAATCACGTCGTTAGGTTACATCTATTTCCAATTATGCAACGCCGCCCCGTCCGCTCGTCCTCGCTGAAAGCCGTTGGCTACGATGCCGTTACCCTCACGCTGGAAATAGAGTACCGGCACGGCGGGCTGGTGCGTTATACGGGCGTACCAGTTGCTATTTATGAGGCGCTGCTGCAGGTGCCGGGCAAGGCCATGTTTGTGGAGCAGGTAGTGGAGCGCGGCGGCTACGGCCGCGAGCAGGTGCGCGGGTAGTTGTTCAGGGAAAGGCAGTGCCGAAAGATGGTTTCCCTGAACCCGATTAAATCGAAGTTTTCTTTCCTAGCCTAAAGTCTGTGGGCATCTAGCGCAGCCAATCGAGGGCAGCGAGCAAGTGGGCCACCGCTAAAAACGACGTCGCCGTCTTTTCATACCGGGTGGCAAAGCCGCAGGCTTCTTTGAGGCGGCCGAAGAAGCGTTCCACTTTGTTGCGGTCGGCATACACGTGTTGATCGAAGGCGCGCTGGTGGGCACGGGTGCGTTTGGGCGGAATCACCGTCTCCGCGCCGGCCTGCACCACGGCCGCCAGCACGCGGTTGGTATGGCAGGCCTTGTCGGCCACTACCGCTCCCGGCGGGTGGGGCAGCTGCTTTAGTAAGCCCGGCAACTGCGGGCTGCCGGCCCACTGGCCGGGCGGGAGCAACAAGCGCAGCCCATTGCCGAGCGCCTCCACCGCCGCGTGCCCCTTGCACGTCCACCCGCCCCGGCTGCGGCCGAGGCCTTCGGCGGCCGCCGTGCTTTTTTTTACCCGGCCGCGGCTTTGTGGGCCTTCACGCTGGTCGAGTCGATGAGCACCCAGGCGTAGTCCGGCTCCTGCACGGCCTCGAACAGGGCCTGCCATACGCCCGCCGTGGCCCAGCGCCGGAAGCGCCGCGCCACCGTGTTCCACGGCCCGAACCGCTCCGGCAACTCGCGCCAGGCGCAGCCCGTGCGCACCCGGTAGAGCACCGCATTGACAAACTGCCGGTTGTCGCGGCCCGTGCCCAGCCGCCCCCGCGTGTGCGGCTCGACCAGCTGCCATTCCCGTTCGCTTAATTCATGACGACGCATCTGGCAAAACTAACCCTTGCTGTCCACAGACTTTAGTTGAAGTTGAAGCGCATGCTTAAAAGACGCATCTACCAAGGCCTGAGCGCCGCCGCCCTCGCCCTGGCCGTGGGCGCCTGCAAAACCCCGCAGCTGACGCAAAAAGCTGAGAACCGTGCGGTTCCGGTCACTTACACGGGTAGCACCCAGGGCTCCGTGAATACCACAGGCAAGGTGCAATGGAAGCAGTTTTTCCAGGACCCCAATCTGGTAGCTCTCATTGACACCGCCCGGCGCCTTCAAGCCCGGGCTGCTGTTCACTACCCCCGAATCCATGCTGTACTCCCTGGGGAGTGATTTGATAGTGCCGCTGGTCAACCGCAACGGCATTAACGCGGTGTATTCCAGCGCCGACGCCCGCCAGATTCAGACCGCCTACCAGTACGAGCAGACCATTCTGAAGGCTTACGTAGAGGTTGCCAACCAGCTGGCCAACCTCGGCAACCTTGATAAAAGCTACGCCGAAAAAGCCCGCGCCGTGGAAGCGCTGAACCAGTCTGTTACCATCTCCAACAGCCTGTTCCGCTCCGCCCGCGCCGACTATACCGAGGTACTCCTGACCCAGCGCGAAGCTCTGGAATCAAAATTCGACCTGACCGAGACCAAGCTCCAGCAGCTCACGGCCGTGGTAAATGTGTACCGGGCCTTGGGGGGCGGCTGGAAGTAAGCCGGCTTCGCAAAAGGTATAAAATAAATAAGCCGGGCGTACGCGAAAATTTTCGCGTACGCCCGGCTTATTTCCTCTCGTCACGGTCCGACGGGCTAAGCCCGTTCGACCGGGGTACGGGGCAGAGCTTCTACCCTACCTCAATCTCGCCCTTCAGGTAGGTTACGGCGTGGCCGCTCATCAGCACCCGGTCGCCGCGCAGCTCGCACCATAGGTCGCCGCCGCGGGCCGATACCTGGCGGGCGTGGAAGGTGGTTTTGCCCAGCCGCTCAGCCCAGTAGGGCACCAGGGTAGTATGCGCCGAGCCGGTTACCGGGTCTTCGGGCACGCCCACACGAGGGCCGAAAAACCGCGAAACAAAGTCGATACCCTCGGTACCGGGGGCGGTGGCAATAACGGCGCGGTACTCCACTTTAGCCAAGTGGGCCATGTCGGGGTGCAGGGCGCGCACTTCCGCTTCCGAGTTAAACACGCACACCAGGTCGGGGCCGGCGTGAATGCTCAGGGGGGTAGCCCGCAGCCCATCGAGGAGGCCATCGGGGTGCTGGCGGAGGGGCTTGGGCGGCCGGGCCGGGAAGTCGAGCGTCAGGCGCCCCTCCGCGGCCTGGCTCACGCGCAGCGGCCCGCTTTTGGAGTGGAACACAATTTCGGCCTCCTGAAAGTTGAGGTGGCGGTAGAGCACGTGGGCCGAAGCCAGGGTAGCATGCCCGCACAGCTCTACCTCCACGGCCGGCGTAAACCAGCGGATTTCGTACTCCTGGCCCGATTTCGGGACGAAAAAGGCGGTTTCGGCCAGGTTGTTTTCGGCAGCAATGGCCTGCATGGTTTCGGCGGGCAGCCACTCGGTGAGGGGGCACACGGCAGCGGGGTTACCGGCAAAGGGCCGGTCGGTGAAGGCATCGACCTGGTAGAGGGGTAGCAGCATAAGGGCGGGGGTAGGAAAAGTCAGTGGATGAGGAAACGGATTCAGCGCCGAAACTACTGGTTCCGGCCCTAATATGCGGTTTTTAATGCCCTGAGTGCTGCTCCGAGCAGCCACCCAAATCAGTTGCAGGAGGTAGCAGGGGCTACCGTCAAGCGTGGATTTTAGCTCGCAGCCTTGAAGCCGGCTTCCTGCTTTCAGATTAACTAAAGGGCTACGGTCTGAAGCCCGCGCTGCAGCGCCCTGGCGGCCCGTTCAGCTTGCCTGCACCTGCCCGCCGATAATGACGTGCCGGACCGGGTTTTCGCCCAGCCAGTACGGTATTTCCTCGGGGGTGGGCACGTCCAGCACCAGCACATCGGCCCGCTTGCCGGGCTCCAGACTGCCGCACTCCTGCTGCTGCCCAATGGCCCAGGCAGCATTGAGTGTCACGGCGGCCAGGGCCTCGCGGGGCGTGAGCCCCATCTTCAGGCAAGCTACCGACAAAGCCAGCCAGAGGTTTTTGGTGGGGCAGGAACCGGGGTTGAAATCGGTGCTGATGGCTACGGGCAGGCCCGCGTCAATCAACTGCCGGCCGGGGGCGTACTGCTCCTGGCGCAGAAACAGCGGTACCAGCGGCAGCAGCACGGCCACCGTGCGCCCACCGGTAAGAGCCGCAATACGGGCCGCCGCAGTTGGTGTCAGGTAGTCGCAGTGGTCTAGGCTGACGGCGCCCAGCCCGGCGGCCATTTCGCAGCCGCCCAGGTCGTGGAGCTGCTCGGCATGGATTTTCAACCCGAAGCCCAGTTCCCGGGCCCGCGTCAGGTAGCGCCTCGCATCCGCCACGGAAAAAGCCCCCTGCTCACAGAAAATATCCACGAACGGCACCTCAGTGGGGTCGAGCCGGGGTAGGACTTCGGCCGCCAGCATGTCGAGGTAGGCAGCGGGGCGGCCGGCGTACTCCGGGCCGGGTACGTGGGCTCCCAGAAAGGTGGAAACCACCCGTACGGGCTGCTGCCGGCCGGCCTCCCGAGCTGTTTGAAGCAGCCGCAGTTCGGTGGCCGCATCGAGGCCGTAGCCGGTTTTGGCTTCCAGGGTGGTTACCCCGTAGCGCCGGAAACCGGCCAAATGGTGCAGGGCGTTTTCCAGCAGCTGGGCGTCGGAGGCGGCCCGGGTGGCGCGCACGGTGCTCAGAATACCGCCCCCGCTGGCCAAAATATCAAGGTAAGACTCGCCCTGGAGCTTGCGCTGAAACTCGGCCGCCCGGTTGCCCCCGAACACCAGGTGCGTGTGGCACTCCACCAGCCCCGGCATTACCACCCGGCCCCGGGCCTCCACGATTTGGGTGGCAGCCGTTACCAGGCTTTCGTCCAGCTCCGCCATGGGCCCCAGCGCCACTATGCGGTCCTGTTTGCAGGCCACGTAGCCGTTGGGAATACTGTGCCAGTCGCGCAGGCGGGAGCCGGTCAGGGGGCTGCCGGCGCGGCCAGTATCGGCCATGGTAAGCAGCTGGCCGCAGTGGCGGATAAGCAAGGTATATCCCATGGGCAAAAACAGAACAAGCAACCAGGACCGGGGGAAGGTAGCAAAACCGGCTTATTACCCATAGCGGTCAGCGGCTTGATCTTTTCATCCTCCACACACCCTACATAAAATGCAAAAATAACTTCCCAAAAGTGTATCCATTTTTGGGAAACATAAGTTTATAGCGCATTCCTCCGTATCTTATCAGTAGGATAATCATCCTACAGTCAGCCACTTACCCATTTCGCCCTTTCTCAAAATGAAAAAGATCTTACTCACTCTTTCTGTTTTGCTTAGCGGACGCGAGGTATGGGCCCAGCTTCCCACCAACAGCTTCGCCGTTACGGCGCCGTGTCCGGCCAGTGCAGGCAATCCGTCGGTGCTACAGCAAGTAAACACCGATGGCTCCCTGACCCCGATAGCCACCGTACTGGACGGCACCACCCCCCTAATTCTGAATGCGCTGGGCTGCGACGTAGCCGACCCCACGGCGGTATATGCCATGAACGTGCTGCAGCCCGTAACAATAGCCAACTTCGACACGCCGCCCAACCTGTACTGGGTTTCGCTGTCCACGGCAGCAGCCACCAACCTGGGCACGGTTACGCCCCCGCCGCTGCCCACTACCGGCCTCTCGCCGGTGGGCCGCTTTGAAACCGTGCTGCGCGAAATCCGCCAGACCTTTAATTTCATCGGCGACGGCGGCCCGGGCTCCGAGTACTACGTGGGCGGGGTTACGGGCCGGGTTATTCTGGGCCTTGCCGGGCTTCGGGTGGCCGATGTGCGCCTGTACGTGGGGGTAGTGCAGTTGAATCCTTTCACGACAGCCGCCCCGGTCTGGCGCCCCCTCGATACCTCGGACCCCGCTACGGCCGCCGTGCTGGCTGGCTACCAGGCGCAGCTGCAGGCTTACCTTAATAGCGGGGGTAGCGGCTCGGTGCCCGAAGGCGGTATTCAGGACTGGGTGTACGATGTGCGCACCGGCAACCTGGTGAGCTACCTGGGGCAAGAAGATAAGTTTCTGACTATCAGCAACCCCGCTACTGCGCCCAAGGGCGTTACCACCATTCCGGCCACGGCCATCCCAACCCAGCAGAACATCGGCTCGATGTTCACGGACCGCGACGGCAACGTGTACGCGGTGGATGCCGATGGCGGTACCATTTACAAGATTGACCGCCTGACCGGCAGCTACTCGGGCCGCTCCTACGGCTCGGCTTTCGGCTGCTCCCGCGGCGACGCCGTGAGCATGCCCGGCGCCCTGCCCCTGCCCGTGAACCTGGTGCGCTTCTCGGCCACAGCCGGCAGCGCCGGCGTACGCTTCGAGTGGGAAACGGCCAGCGAGGAAAAAGCGGCCTACTTTGAGGTAGAGCGCAGCGCCACGGCTACCAGCTGGCAGCCCGTGGCACGGGTAGCGGCCGGCAACCGGCCCGCGGGGCAGCGCTACTCGGCCTCCGAGCCGGGCGCGCTCATCAGCCAAACCTATTACCGCCTTGCCATGCACGACGCCGATGGCAGCGTGGCCCACTCCCTGGTGCAGGTGGTGAGCCCTCCGGCGCGCGGACTGGCCACCACCTACCCCAACCCGGCCCGCGACGAAATTAAGGTAGTACTGGCCGCGCCGGAGCAGGCCAGCCGCCTGGAGCTGCTGAACGCCCGCGGGCAGGTGGTACGGCGCTGGGAGCCTACCCCAGGCACACCCCTAATTCAGCTCCCGACGGCCGGACTGGCGGCCGGCCTTTACGTACTCCGGGTGCAGCAGGCCGGCGGCACCAGCACTACCCGCGTGGCGGTGGCCGGCAGCGGACAATAGTTCTACTAAAGCAACAGGCCGGCAGGTAGCACCCGCCGGCCTGTTGCTTTAGCAGGGCCGCTGCATCACCACGGAATACACCAGGGGTAGCTTACCGGGCAGAGCAGCCAGCTGGTAGCGGCCGGGCGCGGTTTCCTGCAAGCCGGCCAGGCAGTTGTAGGGCGAGTAGTCGTACTCCTGAAAATCCTGCAGCACCAGGCCTTGCCGCAGGAGGCTGCCCAGCACCTCGCCCAAATCGTGGTTCCAGGAAATGGAGCGGTGGGCCAGGGGTGCGGTGGCATCGGCGTAGGTGCCGGTGGTAGTTTCCTCAATGGCTTCGCGGTTGAAGTAGCTGTACTCCACGCGGGTAAACTGGTCGTCGAACATCCAGACAACCGGGTGAAACTCCACCAGCACCAGTCGGCCGCCGGGCCGCAGGTAGCGGGCCGCTACCTGAGCCCACTGGCTTAGGTCGGGCAGCCAGCCCAGCACCCCGTAGGAAGTATAGACCACATCGAAACCGGGCGCAGAGGGCAGCACTTCGGGCAGGCGGTACACATCGGAGCACACAAACTCCGTGGGCGCTTGAAGCTCCGCGGCCAGCTGCCGGGCCGCCCGAATGGCTTCATCCGACAGATCGACGCCCGTTACCTGGGCCCCGAGCCGGGCCAGGGAAATGGAATCCTGCCCGAAATGGCACTGCAGATGCAGAATCCGCTGCCCGCTTACCTCGCCCAGTAGCGCCAACTCGAGGGGATTAAGCGAGGAGCGGCCCGCCCGGAAGCCGGCTACATCATAAAACTCGGAGCGGAGGTGGTAGGCTACCTTGGCATTCCAGAGGGTGCGGTTTACGTCGAGGTAGTCAGGGTGTTGATCAGGCGTTGGCATGGCAGCAAGGTAGGAAAGCCCCCCATCATAGCCACGCCGCGCCCACAGCCGTACTGCTAGTCCGTGCCGACCAACCTTCGCTATGCTCCTACCCCTTGATGCGCCGCTTATCCTGACCCTTACCCTCGACGAAGCGGCTCAGGCCCACTTTAACGCCCTGCGCCAGCAGTATTTCCCGCCCGAGCGCAACTATCTGCAGGCCCACGTTACGCTGTTTCATCACTTACCGGGCCCTGAGGCGCGGGCTATTACCGAGTACCTGGCCCGGGTGGCGGCTACTACCCCACCCCTCCCCCTGCAGGTGGCGGGGTTACGGTTTCTGGGCCGTGGCGTGGCCTACGACCTGCACAACCCCGAGCTGCTGCAGCTGCACCGGAGCCTGCAAACGGCTTGGGCCGCCTGGCTGACGCCCCAAGATCAGCAACGGCTTAAGCCCCACATTACGGTGCAGAATAAAGTAGAGCCTGCCGTGGCCCGCGCCCTACACCAGCAGCTTACCGCGGAGTTCATGCCGTTCGAAGCTGCCGGCACGGGGCTCACCCTCTGGGCGTACCGCAACGGCCCCTGGGAGCAGCTGCAGCAGTTCCCGTTTGTGGGCTGATGGTAAGCCCCAACACCAGCCCTGGCCGCTACTTCCCGCAGGCCGTGATGGTGTGCGTCAGGGATTTGAACTGGGCCAGTGCCGCCTCGAAATCCTGGCGGGCCAGGCCCTGCAGGGCCACGGCCGTGCTCCCGATAATGCTGACCTGCTGATACACCAGCACCCGCTGGCCTTGCAGTTGCGCGAAGCCTTCGGTTTCGTAGGTAACCAGGTCATTGACTTTGGCCGAGGACATTTTGCGGGCGGTGTAACCGGCCAGGCCCGTTCGGCGGCTCAGGGCCTGCTGGCTGATGTCGGCGGCGGTTAGGGAGGGGTTGTAGGGCAGCGTCAGGACCGTTACGGTTGGCTCCGGGCCGTCGTCGGGTTTGCGCTGGCCGCCCAGGGTGTAGAGGTACTGCCCGGCGCGGATTTCAGCCAACGCAAACGGCGACTTTTTCTCGTCCAGCCCGAAAACCGCCCCAGCCAGCGAGGCCGGACCGGCGCCGCTGGCTTTCTGGTAGGTAGCCGTCAGCAGGCTGCGCCGCAGGGCCGTAGCCAGGGCCGTATCGGCGGCGGGGTAGCGGGCATCGAGCAGCACGGCAAAAGTAGAGTCGCCGAAGAGCAGCTGCACCGACTCCTGGGTGGGCGTGAGCTGCACCCGGGCCAGGCGGGCGGGGTAGGCCCCAGGCACCTCCCGAAAATCCAGCACCTTGCCCCCGCGCGCCGCAAACCGGGCCTGGTTGAAGCCGGCGGCCTGGCGGTAGTAGTTGCCGCCCTTCACGTCGTACACCTGCAGCACGGCCTCGCCCCGCCGGAAACCGGGCAGGCCGGGGGTGGCCGTGAAGCCCGCCGGGGGCACCAGCCACACTTGGGTGCCGGCCACCGCCCGCGCGGGGCCCTGCGCCCGGCTACCCAAGGCCAGAGTTAGCAGCAGCAGCAAGCATACAGTACGCGGAGTCGAGAAAAGTGTCATACGCAAACCGGGCCTGCAGCCACACCACCGGCGGCTCAGCTGCTGCCCACGGCCCGCAAGGTAGCATGAATCCGGCCTGAACCACACACGGCGGCAATCAGGCTCCGTGCGAGCGGCTGACGCGCAATAGGCCACTTACCAGCCAGCGGCGCTCCGCTGGTTTCTCCACCGCGCCGCCTATCGTTTACGAGGCCACAAACCGGCGCGCCCGGAGGGTGTTGGCCTGAAACTCCCGAATCAGCAGCCATAGGGCCGCATCGGTAACGGTGTGCAGGCCGGGCAGGTCCCTGTACCCCAGGGCGGCAGGCTCACGCACATCGTTTACCAGACCAATGGCCCAGCCGGCAAACTGCCGGTGCGCAATGGGGCCATCGGCCAGCACCTGCACGGCCGTATGGCGGCAATCTGCGTGGATGCGGCTGAATACGTCGGCCACGGCCTTGGGCGGCCCTTCCAACACCTGCAAAAAACGACTCCCGTCAAAAAGCAGTATTCCCGTGATGCTCGCTGCCTGGTTATGGTGGCGGCACTGCTCCAGCAGGCGCCCCAGCTCCGCCTCCGACAAAGGCGCCACCACTTCGCTTTGGTAAATCAGATGATGCAACAAGTTCATAAAAAGGAAATAGCAAGAGCGAGGCTAACTTAGTCCTAAGAAATACGAATAGAGTACTACGGAGGCTACTTCATGCCCATCCCTAATTGAGTTTCCGCCTTCCTAATTTGGGCCGGCAAATTTCTACTCCCCCGCTTTTTTCCTGTTTGCATGAAAGCTCTGCTGCTGATTGATATTCAGAACGACTTCCTGCCGGGCGGCTCCCTGGCCGTGCCCGGTGGCAACGAAATCATTTCTCTCGCCAACGAGCTGCAGCCGGCCTATGACCTGGTGGTGGCTACCCAGGACTGGCACCCGGCTGACCACCAGAGCTTTGCCAGCCAGCACCCCGGCCGCCAGCCCTTCGAGCAGATTGACCTGCATGGTCTGCCCCAAACCCTCTGGCCCGACCACTGCGTGCAGGGTACCGCCGGGGCCGAGTTCATCCCCGCCCTGGACCAGCACCGCATCGAGGCCATTTTCCGCAAGGGCACCAACCCCGAAATCGACTCGTACAGCGGCTTCTTCGACAACGGCCACCGCAAAAGCACGGGGCTGGCCGACTACCTCCGGGGGCGCGGGGTGCGGGAGGTACACCTCTGCGGCCTGGCCGCCGATTTTTGCGTGAACTTCTCGGCCCTAGATGCCCTGCAGGAAGGTTTCCAGGTGCGGTTTCTGGAAGCGGCCACCCGGGCTATTTCGGCCGAGGGCTATGCCCGGGCCCGGCAGGAACTGCAGCGGCGCGGGGCCCAGTTGGGCTAGCCCCGCCCCACCGGGCCGGGCTAACCTTTCCGGCAGCTTTCGGGTAGAAAAACCACCCGGCCGCGGCCCAATGCTGCCCGGCCGGTGCCTATGTCTGACTTCTTTTCTGATCTGCAGCAGCTGCGCCTGATTATGCACGCCACGGCCGTAGTGGCGGGTAGCCTGGTGGCCGGCTGGCTACTGAAGCAGCTGGCTTTCTGGCTGTTGGCAGCTTACAACCGGCGCGAGCCCGCCCTGCTGGCCCAGTCAGTTCTGCAACACCTGAGCCGACCCAGCGCCTGGTTTTTTCCGGTGCTGGTGTTGTCCTTTGTGCTACCCCTCACCCGCCTCGAAGACCGCGCCCTGGAGGTGGCCCGCCGCCTGGTGGAAACGGCCCTGCTCACCACCTTTGCCTGGGGCCTGGTCAAAACCGTGGATGTGGTGGAAGACCTGGTGCAGCACCACTACCGCCTCACCGACGACGACAACCTGCGGGTGCGCAAGCTGTTTACTCAGCTGCAGTTCGTGAAGAAGCTGGCCGTCACGCTCATTATTTTCGTGGCTACGGCCCTGGTACTCATGAGCTTTGCCACGGTGCGCAAAATCGGGACGGGTTTGCTCACCTCGGCCGGCATTGCCAGCGTGATTGTGGGCTTCGCGGCGCAGCGCTCCATCAGCAACCTGCTGGCCGGCTTCCAGATTGCCTTCACCCAGCCCATCCGGCTCGATGACGTGCTGGTGGTGGAGGGCGAGTGGGGCCGGGTAGAGGAAATTACGTTTACCTACGTGGTGCTGCGCATCTGGGACGAGCGGCGCCTGGTGCTGCCCCTCAACTATTTCATTGAGAAGCCCTTCCAGAACTGGACCCGCACCACCTCCCAGCTACTGGGCACCGTGTTCCTATACACCGACTACACCATTCCGGTAGAAGCCGTGCGCACCGAGCTGCAGCGCCTGGTAGAGGAAAATCCGCTCTGGGACGGGCGCGTGTGCGTGCTGCAAGTCACCGATTCCAAGGAGCGCACCCTGGAGCTGCGCTGCCTGGTGAGTGCCTCCAACTCCAGCCGGGCCTTCGACTTGCGGTGCGCGGTGCGCGAGCAGCTGGTGCTTTTTATTCAGCAGCACTACCCCGAAAGCCTGCCCAAAACCCGCACCCTGGTAGCAGCGCCGGATCAGCCGTTTACCCCGGCGCCCGGCGATGATTAACCAGCAATAAATTGAACAAAAATCAGCTTTTCAGCCTTATATTTGTAGATTACGCAGCCAGTTATGGTACTATACCCATAAGAAATAAGCTGCTCTCGTATGGCATGATCCGACTGGAATATTTCACTTCCTCTGACTTCGACCAACTCATTACCTGGATTGACTCGCCCCACCTGCTCATGAACTGGTCGGGCCCCATGTTCAACTACCCCCTCAACCCCGACAAGCTGGACTGGTACCTGCAGGATAGCAACGTGCCCGGCTCCTCAGATGTATTTATCTTCAAGGCCATTGACACCACTACCGAAACGGTGGTGGGCCATATTTCCCTGGGCAGCATCAGCCAGAAAAACAGCGCGGCCCGCGTGAGCCGGGTGTTTATCGATCCGCAGTGGCGGGGCCAGGGCTTTGCCGCCCGCATGCTCACGGAAGTGCTGCGCTTTGGTTTCGAGCAGCTGGGCCTGCACCGTATTGCCTTGGGCGTGTACAGCTTCAACGAAGCCGCCATCCGGGCTTACAACCGCGCCGGCATGCAGCGGGAAGGCTGCTCCCGCGACGTGCTCCGGTACGAGGACGAATACTGGAGCCTGGTGGAAATGAGCATGCTTAAAGCGGAGTGGCAGGCCCTGCACCCGGTGCAAGTAGCTGCGGCAACGGCCTAACCCCCTACCCCTCCAATAACACCCAAGCCCCGAGCCGCTGATCTAACTGCGGCTCGGGGCTTTGCGCTGCAGAAGGGGGTAGCACACCGCTTACCGGTTGTTGATGAGCTGGAAGCGGGCGTCGATCTGTTCCCGCGAAGCCCGGCGGATTTCCTCGGATGTTCCGTAGCCCACCTCCTGCTCGCCGGCAGCTAGGCGCTGCATTACGGAGTCAGCGAAATCATCGACGGGTACTCCCCAGGTGTGCAGGCCGGCCCCGCCGAGGTCGGTGTTTACGGCCGGGGGCACCACTTCCAGCACCCGAATGGGGGTAGCCGCCAGCTGATGCCGCAACGACAGCGTGAAGGAGTGCAGAGCCGCCTTGGTGGCGCTGTAGATGGGGGCCTGGGCCATGGGAGCAAACGCCAGCCCCGAGGTAACGTTGATGATGGCCGGGTTGGCCTGCGCCCGCAGCTGCGGAATAAACAGGGTAGTCAGGTGAATGGGCGCTTCCACGTTGATAACCAGCTCCTGCCGACGGGTTTCCCAGTCTTCTTCCTCCATGAGCTGAAAGCGCCGCTGGATACCGGCGTTATTCACCAGCACATTCAGGTTGGGAAACTCCTGGCGGGCCCACTCAGCCAGGGCCACCCGGTCGGCGGCCTGGGCCACGTCGCAGGCCCGGATGTGCAGGCCGGGCAGGCGCCGCTGGGCCTCCCGGAGCTTGTCTTCGCGGCGGCCCACGGCAATTACCATGCTGCCCGCCCGCTGAAACCGCTCGGCCAGCGCCAGCCCGATGCCCGAGCCGCCGCCCGTAATGAGCACTATATTTTCCGTCAGGTTCATGAAAGGAGGAAGGGTAGTAAGAGAAGGGGAAGGCTACGCCCCCCGCCCGAGTATCCGGCGCTGATGGTTGCGGCCGTTAATCTGCTACGGAAAAAACCGCCTGGGGGTGCGTTAGCGCAGCCCATAACCTACGGCCCCGCCCTGCCACCGGGCGGCGGAAATGGCTGCGGCGGGCCGGAAAAATCAAAAAGTAACTTTTCTGCGGGTTTGCCCCGCACTTTTATGTACCTTCCGCCCTTCGATGTCCAGCCCCTCAAGCTGCCCGGTCCTGGGTGCCCGCTCATGAAGCACTGCCTCCTTTTCCTGCTGCCCTTACTTAGTGCCGCTTCCGGCAGCGCGCAGGCAGCTACCGGCGCCCCGGCTCCCCCCGCAGCCCCTACTGCTACTGCCACGCACCGGAAGGAGCTGGCCGCCGACCTGCGCGCGGCCTGGCTAGGCGCTCCGCTTAAGCAATTTAAGCGCCTGGTGCCCGAGCGGCGGGCAACCAGCTCGCAAATCAGCTACTACACCCGCCCCGACGAAGCCCTGACTATTGGCGGCTACGCCGTTACGGGCATCAGCTACGGTTTTTACAAAGGCCTGCTCTGCTGCGTGGAAGTGCGCGTGCTGGGCCCGGCCAACTGCCAGGGTATTTACGGCCTGCTCACGCGTACTTACGGCCCCGGCCAGGTAGCCGCTACCTCCGCCCAGCAGTGGACCAACCCCCAAGTGCGCCTGCTCTACACCGAAATGCCGAAAGGCTACGCGACGGTCATTGTAGCCAGCACCCCGCTGGTGGCCCAGTACCACGCCGCCCGGCAGGCGGCCAGCAACGAGGCCGCCTAAGCGCTGCCCGCCGCGCCTGCTTGTAACACCTGCGCAGGTTAGCCACCCGCATCCAACCCTCTGATCCGCTACATTTTACGTTAGCAGGCGCTGGCTTTGTAAGCTGCTTCTGGTAAGGGCAGGTCATTTTTTGTCCTGGGTCAATATCTGCGAAACGATAAGCAGAGGCTATCTTGCTGCTGCCATTTGCTTAGTGCATTAGCGCATTACTATGCCAGAAACCCTACTCGATGTCAATCTGCAACAAGTGGCAGACCAGGAGTTGGCCGGTACGTGGCGGGTTGCCAGCCGGGTGCTGAGCCAGGCGGATCCTGCCACGGCGCTGGCCCGCACCACGCAACTGCAGTTGCAGCCTCAGCAGCTTGTGGTGGCGTTGAATGAGGGAGCCCTGCTGGGGCGCTGGTCAGTGGAGCGCGATGCCCTGCTCAGCCGGCCCTACCTGCAGCTCAGCCTGGCTGAGCAAACCACCACGGCCTTGGTTACCCGCCTCCGGCGCTCCGTCTCGGGCGCCCACCGCGCGCTTACGCTTTACTTTCACTCGGGTATGGAGTTGCAACTAGTGCAGCCCTAAGCTTGCTGTTTTCGTTTTTCCGCTCCCATGAGTACACCTTCCGCTTTTTCTTCCGATTACGAACGCCTGCAAACCGCAGTGGATGCCGCCGGAGTAGGCACCTGGGATTTAAATCCGGCCACCGGCGAGCTGATTTGGTCCACGCGTTGTAAGGAGTTGTTTGGCTTGCCCGCAACGGCCACTATCACCTACGACGACTTTCTGCGCGGCCTGCACCCCGACGACCGGGCCGCTACGGAAGCCGCAGTAGCCCAAGCCCTCGACCCGGCCGGCACCGGCACCTGCGATGTTGAGTACCGCACCATTGGCCAGCATGACGGCGGGCAGGTGCGCTGGGTGCGGGCCACGGGCCGGGCCTTCTTTGATGCCACCCGCACGCAGCCCCTGCGCTTTATTGGTACCATCACCGACATTACCCGCCAGAAGCAGGTGCAGGAAACCCTGCGCCAGAGCGAGGAGCGCTACGCCCTGGCGGCCCTGGCTACCAACGATGCCATTTGGGAGTGGAACCTGCAAACCAACGAGGTGAAGTGGAACCCGGCCGTGCAGCGCGTGCTCGGCTACGGCCCCGAGGCCCGCTTAACTACCGCTCAGTGGTGGTACGAGCACATTCACCCCGCCGATGCCGAGCGCGTGGTTCATGGCATCCATGAGGCCATTGACGGGGGCCGCACCGACTGGAGCGACGAATACCGCTTTCAGCGGGCCGATGGTAGCTATGCCAGCATGATGGACCGCGGCCACGTAGCCCGCAACGCCGAGGGCCAGCCCTTGCGCATGATTGGGGCCATGCAGGACGTAACCCGCCAGCGGGAGGCGGAGAAAGCCCTGCGCCAGCGCGAGGCCGACTTCACGACCATGGCCGACACCATCGCCCAACTGGCCTGGATGGCCCTCCCCGACGGCAATATTACCTGGTACAACCAGCGCTGGTACGAGTACACGGGTAGCACCCTGGAAGAAATGCGCGGCTGGGGCTGGGAAAAGGTTCACCACCCAGACCACGTAGCCCGGGTGCTGGAATTTGTGCGCGCTGCCTGGCCCGCCGGGCAGCCTTGGGAACTTACGTTTCCCCTGCGCAGCCACCAGGGCGAATACCGGTGGTTCCTGACCCGGGCCGTGCCCATTCGCAACGAGCAGGGCCAGGTGCTGCGCTGGTTTGGCACCAACACCGATATTACGGAGCTCAAACAGCTCCAGGAGCAGCTGGAGCGCTCCTACCAGGACCTGGAGCTGAAGGTAACCTTCCGCACCCTGGCCCTGGAACGGGAAGTGCAGCAGCTACGGACCCAGATTCAGCCGCCTACCCCGGAAACCACGTAGGCTCAGACCAAGGCAGGTTTAGAAGTTGTAGCGTGGACTGGCCCACCGTGAGCCGGTGGGCCGGGGGCGGCCCTGTCGCCAAGGTTTTGTCCTGCGGAACGAGCCCGCCCCGCCCGGTGTTTTGCCTTACCGGCGCGGGCGGCCCCCAGCCCCTGCCAGTAACGGGGTAAATCAGTTTCTTCGGCAACAAAAGCCACCTTTTCCGACTTTCCCCGTACTTCGTAAGTCCTATTCCGAAATACGCATGAGCACTACCGAACCCGCTGAATCCCTATCTGCCGACGTAGTCCTGATTGGGGCGGGCATCATGAGCGCCACTTTGGGCATGATGCTGAAAGAGTTGCAGCCCGACCTGACCATTGCCATTATTGAGCGGCTGGATGTGGCCGCCGCCGAAAGCTCCGATGCCTGGAATAACGCCGGCACCGGCCACTCGGCCTTCTGCGAGCTGAACTATACCCCCGAGAAGGCCGACGGTTCCATTGACATCAGCAAGGCCGTCAAAATTGCCGAGCAGTTCGAGGAATCCAAGCAATTCTGGGCCTTTCTGGCCGAAACCTACGCCGTAAAGGAGCTCACGCGCTTTATCAACCACATCCCGCACCTGAGCTTTGTGTGGGGCGATAAGAACGTGAACTTCCTGCGGAAGCGCCACGCGGCCCTCACCCAGTCGCCCTTGTTTCAGGGCATGGAGTACACCGAGAACCGCGAGGAGATGGAGCGGTGGATGCCCCTGGTGATGCACGGCCGCGACCCGCAGCAACCCGTGGCTGCCACCCGCGTGGACCTGGGCACCGACGTAAACTTTGGCTCCCTGACCCGCGGCATGTTCACGCTGCTGCAGCAAAAGCCGGGCGTTACTTTCTACTTTAATCACAACGTAGAAAAGCTGCGCCAGAAGGATGGCCTCTGGCGAGTAAAGGCCGAGGACGTTTCGACGGGTGCACCGCTTAAAATCCGGGCGCCGTTCGTGTTTATCGGGGCGGGCGGAGGCTCCCTACCTCTGCTCATCAAGTCAGGCATTCCGGAGGGCCAGGGTTTTGGTGGGTTCCCGGTTAGCGGGCAGTGGCTGAAGTGCGTTAACCCCGCAGTAATTGCCCAGCACCACGCCAAGGTGTACGGCAAGGCCGCCGTGGGCTCGCCCCCCATGTCGGTGCCCCACCTCGATACCCGCGTTATCAACGGCAAGCAGGAATTGCTGTTTGGGCCCTACGCCGGCTTCAGCACCAAGTTCCTGAAGCAGGGTTCCTACCTCGATTTGCCCCTGTCGGTGAAGCTGAGCAACATGCGCCCCATGATTATTGCGGGCCTGAAAAATATGCCGCTCACCAAGTACCTCATCAACCAGGTGCGTCAGTCGCCGGAAGACCGGCTGGAAGCCCTGCGCGAGTACCTGCCGGAAGCCCGGGCCCAGGACTGGCAGCTGGAAATTGCCGGCCAGCGCGTGCAGGTCATCAAGAAGCATGAGACAGAAGGCGGCATCCTGGAGTTCGGCACGGAGGTAGTAGCCGCCTCCGATGGCTCTATTGCCGCCCTGCTGGGGGCCTCGCCCGGCGCTTCTACGGCCGTAAGCATTATGCTGGGCCTGGTGCAGCGCTGCTTTCCGGAGAAGGCGCAGTCGGCGGAGTGGCAGGCCAAGCTCCGCCAGATGATTCCTTCCTTTGGTCAGTCCCTAGCCAATAATCCGGCCCTGGTGGAACAGGTTCGTAGCCATACCAGCGCCGTACTCGGCCTGAAGGTAGATGCCGCTCCGGTGCAGTAAGCCGGCAGAGTTAACTGAAAACGCAAAAGGCCACCCGGCATACCGGGTGGCCTTTTCGTTGGTCAGGATAGCAAATATATACTGATGTCTCCTCTGCGGACTTGCTCCTGCTACCCCCGCCCGACTGCTAAACCTCTAAGTCCAGTACAGAATCGGGGCATTGGGAAAGCGCTGCTGCCACTCCTGATAGAAGAACTCCTTGAGCGTGCGCATATCGGTGGGCTGATACACGAACTTGGTGCCGCCAAACTTGTTGCGCTTCACGGCCCGGGTGGCTTCCTCCAGGTCGAGGGAAGTGTTCGGGTACCACTGCAGCAGCACCTCCTTGGAGCCGGGCGTAAAGCGGTGGGTGATGCACTCGGCCGTCAGGTCGCAGGGAAAATCGAGGGTAGCGGCCAACCTATCGAGCAGGTGGCGGTACTCATCCTGCCAGCCCGGCAGGGGCATAATGGGAGCCAGCACCACGCCCACGGGGTAGCCGCCACCGCCTTGCTCCACGGGCAGGGCCAGCTTCCGCAGCGCCTGCAGCCGGGCCTCCACGGAGGCGGTACCGCCCTCCAGCTTGCGCACGGCGGCTTCGGCGTTGAGGCTGAAGCGGGCCCGGGTGCGGCCGTGGTGGGGCAAACCCAGCAGGGAATCAACATGGTCGTACTTGCTCACGAAACGCAGGTGGGCGCCTTCGCGCTGCCCGAAGTAGCGGATGCATTCGGCCAACGAGCCGGTCAGGTGCTCAATGCCCAGCACATCGGTGTAGCAGCTCACCTCGAAGCTAGTGACGCGGCCGGACTGCTCGTAGGCCTGGGTGTTTTCCAGCAGCTGGGGCAGGTTGGCGAAGGCCTTTACCACGGGCGGCCCCGTCAGGGAGCCGGCCAGGTAGCAGTACTGGCAGTGAGCCGGGCAACCTTCGGCCAGGTTCATCTGCCAGTCGGCGGAAGGCGGCGTGGGCTGCAGGCGCAGGGCGCTGGGCGGGGCGCACACCACAGCCAGAGTGCTTTTGGCGCGGCGGTACGTGTCGCGGGCATCTTCGCCGCGCACGCTGGTCAGGCGGTTGCTTTTCAGCAGCTCCACCTCCAGGCCCTGGGCCGTTACGCGCTCCAGCATCTGCTGGCCGAAAGGCTGGTCGAGGGCGTCGGGGGTGAACACCACGCGCTTGGGCAGCCACAGCTTGGCGCTGTGCTGGCGGGGCTCTGGAGTGGGGGCAAGAATATCGAGCGAAGGAAACAGCTGGGTTTGGGTCATAGCTAGTTATAACACCCAACGCCCCCGGATAGCTCCCGCACATTCAATATTTACTTGCTGTATATCAGCTGCTTACAACTATATTATGTTGCAGCACAACGGCCCCTGTCCTTACCCTTTCGCGGGCAGAAATACCTCGGCCATCATGCAGCGGGCGCTACCCCCGCCAATGGTTTCAATGGTGGGGATGGGTAGGGGCAGCAGCGTGGCGTAGCGGCCCAGCACCTCCCGCTGTTCGGGGCGCAGAGCATCGTAAGCGCTTTGCGACATGGCCAGCAGCTCGCGCCCTTCGGCGGGCTGCAATGTGAGCATGTTGCCGGCAAAGCGCGCCACCTGAGCCAGGCTGATATCCACTAGCTCGTGCCCGGTGCGCGTGAGCGAGGCCTTTACCGCCGCGCGCTCGGCCTCGTCCCGGATGCTTTCCAGGCAGATGACAGCGAACCTAGCGCCCAAACACATCATCACGTTGGTGTGGTAAATTTCCTGACCGGCGGCATCGTAGGCCCGGAAGGCGACGGGCTCGTACTCCAGCCGGGCCGCTACCTCCCGAAACAGCCCGGCCTCCGTGCGCACCGACAGCCCGGCGTAGGCAATGCGGTGCAGGTGGTCGAAGATGATGCTGCCCGTGCCCTCCAGAAACCGGTTGTCCTGCTCGTGGGCCGCTAGATCAACTACTTCCCGGATGTGAAACTGCCGGCCCAGCGCCTCCAGAATATCGGGGCGGCGCTCCAGGCGGCGGTTGGGGGCGCACATGGGGTAGAGCAGCACCCGCCCATCGGGATGAAAAGTAACCCAGTTGTTGGGAAACACGGCATCGGGCGTGTGAGGCTCGGGGGTATCCTCGAACACCAACACCTGCACACCGGCGGCGCGCAGCCGGGCTACTACCCCATCAAACTCGGCGAAGGCCTGCGCCTGAATGGCTTCCGGACTTAGCCCCGCCAGCGGCTGCTGAAAGTGGTTGGAGTGGGCCGTTTCGGGATTGAACGTGAAGCGCGTCGGGCGGACGAGAAAAACAGTGGAAGCAGCCTGCATGGACATGAGTGAAGTGGACGCCGCAAATAAACAGCTTGCCACAGATTCTTGCCCCCTTGCGGGCGCGCTGCTCATCTGCCGGCCCCGGCCCTCGCGCGAGGCGCCGGTTCTGCAGCAGGAAAACCCCTGTTCGCCGAAGGCAAAAACCCGCGGCTTGTGGCTGCCTGCCTACCTGACAGCCTGAGGCCGGGCACAACCGATGAATTGCACTATGGACTTGTTGCCTTCACAGCCTGTGTCAACGCATGAACGATTTGTTGATTTACGACACAAGCATTTGTGTCATCACAAGATGTATTCATTACGGTTGACACAACGAGGCCGGTGCTGGGCCACCGTGGGCTGCCGAGGCGCAGTATAGCCTACAAAAGGGCTTTTTGGACCAGTAGCCTGTTTTTCTTTCGCCTGGGCATTGTACCAGCAGCGGCCGGTGCAGGCTGATCAATTTTCTATAATCGTAAGAGTATCAAGCTGCTTCGTTGGCCTTCCGTATTACCTTTACAAATCAATAAAAACGTGTATTTATTTACTGTCAGCATTTGATGTCATTCTACTCCAGCCGGGCGGCGCTACTTAGCGCCGCCCTACTCATGCCCTGGCTCGCCTCCGAGGCGCAGGTACCAGTAGTTACCAACCGGTTGCCCGCGGCCAGCAGCCACCACGCCAGCCTCCAGGCGCCAGTACAACTCACCTTTTCTCAGCCCATGAGCGCCGCCGCGGCCCGGCCCGATGCTATCCGGGTGGTAAGCGGCTGGCGCGGCCCGCTGACGGGCACGTACACCGGCGCCGGTACCTCAACCATCGTCTTCCAGCCTACCCGCCCGCTGCTGCCCGGGGAGCCGGTGCGGGTAGGCGTGCTGCCCACCGCTACCAGCCTGGGCGACGCGCCCGCGGCGCCGGCCAGCTACCTGTTTCGGGCCGGGGTAACGCCCAGCCCCGGCGTTTTTCCGGTGCCCCAGGAGGAAACCGTGGCCTGGCAGCCAAACTACCTGCAGGTTGCCGACATTAATCAGGATGGCTACCCCGACTTTCTCACGAGCAACCGCAAGGCAAAGTCGGTGAGCGTGCGCCTGGGCAACGGGCGTAGTAGCTTCATGGCTATGCCTGATATATCCCTAAGCTATACCCCGGAGCAAGTGGTTATGGCGGATGTAAACAAAGATGGCAAGCTCGATTTTCTTGCCCTGAATATGGTTGCCAGTCTGGTGGAGATATACCAGGGCGACGGCAAGGGCGGCTTCAGCTATATGGGCAGCACCTACCCCGGCAACAGCCCAAACCAATTAGCGCTGGGCGATTTGAACGCTGATGGCAACCCGGATATAGTGGTATCCAATACCTATCCGGCCACCATCAATATTCGCATGGGCGATGGCAAAGGTGGCTTCACGGGCACCCGCTACGTCTCTCTGAACCAGACGCCTTCCCATGTTGCTTTGGCGGATATAAACCAGGATGAAAAGCTGGATTTCGTTCTTACCAACACCAACAAAAGCTCCCTGAGCGTAGGCCTCGGGACGGGTACGGGCACGTTCAGCAACATCAAGGACCTGACGGTAGGTAGCCAGCCCCGCGAGTTAGTTATAGCCGATGTCAACGGGGATAGGCTGCCGGATCTGGCTTTTATTATTGGCAACTACAGCACCAGCGCCAACGCCCTGGTGAGCGTTCGGCTCGGGGACGGCAAAGGCGGTTTTAGCGCGGGCCTGCCCGATGTTACTATCGGTATAGCACCGCGCCAGCTACTCATCCGCGACGTGAATGCCGATGGCAACCCCGACCTCTTATCGGCTAACACGCTCAGCAGCACCGCGAGCGTACGGCTGGGAGCAGGCAATGGGCGGTTCAGTGGTGCGGCGGAGGTAGCCACCGACCATCACCCCGTGAGCCTGGCCGTGGCCGACGTGGACACCGATGGCGACCTGGATCTGCTGACCGCCAACGAAGGCATCATCAACGATGACAACAATACCGTCAGCATCCGGCCGGGCAACGGGCGCGGAGAGTTTACCAGCGTGCTTAACTTACCGGTAGACGCGGGCCCCGCGCACACGGCCACCGGCGACCTGAACGGCGACTCCCTATTGGATTTTGTAACCACCAGCGAAACGGCGGGCACCGTTAGTATTCACTTGAGCACCGGCCGGGGCACGTTCCGGCGCCTGCCCGACCTAGCGGTAGGTGACGGCTCCCGCTTTGCGGCTCTCGGCGACGTTAACAACGATGGGCGGCTTGATTTGCTAACGGCCCATATCAACAACCCGGCGAACGTAAATGTCCGCCTGGGCAACGGGCAGGGCGGTTTCGGGACGGCCACTATGCTGAACACGAACGGGGCCCCCAACGTGCTGATACTGGCCGACTGCAACCATGATGGCCGCCTGGACCTGTTTGGCTCCAACTACAGCAACAATACTGTGAGCGTGCGGCTGGGAAATGGGCAGGGCGGTTTTACGGGCACTACCAACCTGGCCATCGGCAACTCCTACGGTCCCTATGGCCTCGTGGTCGATGATGTCAACCACGATGGGCACCCTGATCTGCTGGTTATTAACTCCGGTATCGGCGTCAACAGCATGGGCATCTGGCTGGGCAATGGCCAGGGTGGTTTCAGCAAGCTGGCCGAGACACCGGCCGGAGGTAGCCCCAACTGCATCGATTCCGGCGACATCAACAACGACGGGCATTTGGATGTAGTCATCGGTAACTTTCAGGAGTACAAGGTTACGGTGCTGCTGGGCAACGGCCAGGGCGCGTTTCCAGCTACTACTCCCGTGGCGTCGAGCCGGGTTGTGTCGGATGTGAAGCTCGGGGACGTGAACGGCGACGGCAACCTGGACTTAATGACCAGTATTTACCTGGGCCGCCAGGTGCAGGTGCGCTTCGGCGACGGCACCGGCCAGTTCAGCCCTACCCCCCAGGTATTGTCCGTGGGCGTGGAGCCTGATGGGTTGGTACTGGCAGATATGGATGGCGACGGCGACCTGGATATTCTAGCCTCCTGCGAGCAAGCCAACTACGTGGCCGTGCGCTTCAACGGCTCGGTACAGGCCCCGGTTCTGGCAACCAAAGCCCCGGTGGCTGCAGCCGCGGCCGCCCTACCCCTGAGTTGCTACCCCAACCCTACCGCCGACGGGCTGCTCACCGTGGATATGACTGCTTTCGCGCGCACGACGGTGGAGCTCAGCGTATGGACTACCCTGGGCCAGCCGGTATATACCCGGCAGATTACCCGGCCAGAGCCGGCCTATACCATTGCTCTGCCGGCGGCCCTTCCGGCAGGGGTGTACTTGGTGCAGGTAAGAGCCGCCGACGGCCGCCGGGCCACTGGGCGCATCGTTCGCAATTAAGGTCGGGCCTGGCCCAATGTCTTTACCGATTGCCTGACCAGGCAGCCGAGAACTTATTTTTTATCTGTTAGCCCATGCGCTACTTCTATTCCTTACTCGGGCGAGTTGAGGCCTTCGCCCGAGCGTGCATTCTGTGCGCGGCCCTGCTATTGCTCCTGATGGGGGCCGGCCCGGCCGACGCCCAGGCTCCTACCTGGCAAATGGCCCTGAGTGGCAGCAGCAACCAGCCTGCCACCGGTACCTCCGTGGCCCGCGCCACGGCCACCGATGCCAGCGGCAACCTTTTCCTGACCGGCTACTTCACCGGCCAGATTACCTTCGGCACTACTATGCTGACAAGTGCCGGCGGCACGGATATCTTCCTGGCGAAGTGGAACACGGCTACCAGCACCTGGGCCTGGGCTGTGCGCGGAGGTGGCATCAGCAACGACCAAAGCCGGGGCGTGGCCGTGAGCGGCACCTCGGTATTTATTACCGGCTCTTACTTCGGGAACGGCGCCAGCTTTGCCGGCAAAACCCTGAGCAGCGGTGGCACCGACGGCAATATGTTTCTGGCCAAGTACGTCGATAATGGCACATCGGCGGGCAATGGCTGGGCCATCAATAGCGAAAGTTTTGGAGCTGAAGTGGGGAATGGCGTAGCCGCGAGCGGCACGAGTGTGTACGTGACGGGTTTCTACTCCGCCAGCGGCGCTACCGTGGCCGGCACGGTTCTGACGGGCATGGGCCGCACCGATATGTTTCTGGCCAAGTACGTTGACAACGGCACCTCGGCCGGCAACGGCTGGGCGGTGAAGGGCGGGGGCGCCATCACGGACGTAGGCAACGGTGTGGCCGTGAACGGCAGCAACGTGTACGTGACGGGCAGCTTTGAGAGCAAGACCGCCCTGTTTGCCGGCACCACCCTCACGAACCCAGGCAGTGAGAGCGACATTTTCCTGGCCAAATATACCGACAACGGTAGCAGCGTGGCCGCCGGCTGGGCGGTAAGCGCCGGTGGTACCAGCAACGACAGCGGCAACGGCGTGGCCGTGAGCGGCACCAGCGTGTATATCACGGGCACATTTACGACCGGCACCACGGCCACCATCGACGGCCGCCCCATTCCCGGCGAGTTCAACGGCGACGACATGTTTGTGGCGAAATACACCGACCAAGGCAACACGACCACCGGCGTGTGGGCCGCCAGCGGTGGAAGCGGCGGCGATGACCAAGGCCTGGGCATCGCTGTAAACGGCACGGGCGTTTACGTAACGGGTTCTTTTCTGGCGTTTTATGCGCGCTTTGCCGGGACCACCCTGCAAAACACGAACACCTCTTACGATGCGTTTGTAGCGAAGTACACCGACCAGGGCACTGCCGTTGGCAATGGCTGGGCTACCAGCATTAGCGGCACCGAGGTGGATACTGGGTATGGCCTTGCCGTTACTGGTTCACAGGTGTTTGTAGCCGCGTCGTCCGGCAACGGGGCCATCAGCTTTGGTAATGAGTTTTTTGCGCCCGCCAAAGCTGGTGCCTTGGGTCAGCTGGATGCCGGCAGCGGCACCTGGCAGCGGGCCGAAGCACCGTTACAGGGCACTACTTCCCGCAACCTGGCTACGGCCACCGATGCCAGCGGCAACGTATTCGTAACGGGTGATTTTTCAGGTAACGTGCAGTTTGGCACCACCCAACTTTCCAGTGCGGGCAAAACGGATATGTTCCTGGCTAAGTGGGATGCCACCGCCAGCGCCTGGGCCTGGGCCATTCGGGCGGGCGGCTCCGACACCGATCAGGGGCTGGGCCTAGCCGTGAGCGGTAATAATGTGTACGTAACGGGCTCATACTACAGCGGCAACACGCGCATTGCCGGCCAGAACCTGGAGGCCGCAGGGTTCTCCGACCTATTTGTGGCCAAGTACACGGACAATGGCAGCAGCGTCGGCAACGGCTGGGTAGTCAGTGGGGGCGGCGCGGGCTTCGATGTTGGAAACGGCATTGCGGTTTCCGGCTCCAGCGTGTACATCACCGGCCGCTTTGAAAAGCAGCTCAGTATTGCCGGGACCACCTTATCGGCGGCCGCCTACACCGATATAGTGGTAGCCAAATTCACCGATAATGGCAGCAGTGTTAGCAGCAGCTGGGCCATCAGTGAAGGGGGCGTGGGGTATGACTACGGTAATGACATTGCCGTGAACGGCTCCGCAGTTTATGTAACCGGGTACTTCCAGCTGAACCCACGCATTGCAGGCACGGCCCTCACTGGCATTGGCAACAACGCCGATATGTTTCTGGCCAAATACCTCGATCAGGGCACTACCGTGAGCAACGGCTGGGCCGTGAGCGGGGGTGGCTCGGACGGTGACGTGGGCAACGCCGTGGCGGTCCGGGGCAATGCGGTGTACGTGACCGGGTCCTTCACCAGTGGCACCGACGCCCGCATTGCCGGCACGGAATTGCCGGGGGCAGGTAGCGCCGACATCTTTGTGGCCAAGTACCTTGATCTGGGCGCATCGGCCAGTGACGGCTGGGCCGTGAGTGGCGGCGGCACGGGCGCAGATATCGGCCGCGACCTGACCGTTACGGGCGCGAACGTGTACGTGGCGGGCAGCTTTGCCGGGGGCACCACCACCCGAATTGCGGGCAGCAATTTGTTTGGCAGCGGTACGGCCAGCACGTTGTTCGTGGCCCGCTACACCGACCAGGGTAGCACCGTGAGCGGCAGCCTGGCCGTGAGCGGGGGTGGCGCGGGCGGCGACGTGGCCTTTAGCCTAGCCCTGAGCGGCGCTAATATTTACGTGGCCGGCTACACTACCCCTTCAGCCACCTTCGGCAGCTTTACCCTGACCAACCCGGCGGCTACCAACGTTAATTTTCTGGGCCGCATCCGGGAGTCGGCCCCTACCCTGACCAGCTTTACGCCTACCAGCGGCTACGAGGGCGTCAGTCTGACCATTAACGGCACTAATCTTACCGGCACCAGCCTTATCACGTTTGCCGGTTCGGAAAATAACACGGTCAGCAGCGGCTACACAATTAATGCGGCCGGCACCCAGATTACGGGGGTTATCGTGCCCAGTGGCGCCCAAACCGGCCCTATTCGCCTGGCGGCTCCTGGGGGTACTGCCACCAGTACAGGCGTTTTTACCGTGACGCCCGCCGTGCCCAACCCGGTGCCTACCATCACGACCTTGAGCCCCGCCACCGCTCCCGCCGGTAACCCCAGCTTCACGCTGACCGTGACCGGCACGGGTTTCGTAGCCCGCTGCGTGGTGAATTTCAACGGCGTACCCCTCCCCACTACCCTCGTGTCGGCTACGCAGCTGACGGCTACGGTGCCGGCCAGCGCCATTGCTACGGTGGGCAGCTACCCCGTTAGCGTCACCAACCCGTCGCCGGGCGGGGGTACTTCGGCTGCCGTGCCATTCAGCGTCACCGTACCCCAGCCGCCCGTACTAGCTGGTTTCGCGCCGGCCAGCGGCGCGGTGGGCGCTACGCTTACCCTCACGGGTACAAACCTCAGCCGGACCAGTGTCATCACCTTCAGCGGTAGCAATGCCACTACCGTAACCAGCGGCTTTGCCGTGAATACCGCCGGCACCCAGATTACGGGTGTGGTAGTGCCCGCTGGGGCCCAGACAGGGCCGATCAGCGTTACTACCCCCGTAGGCTCGGCCACCAGCCCGGATGTTTTCACGGTTATCAATACCGCTACTCCGGTGCTGACCAGTCTAACCCCGGCCCGGGCGGCGGCCGGCGCGGAGGTAACCGTTGCGGGCCGCAACCTGAGCAGCATCACGAGCTTGGTAGTAAATGGCGCCACCGTGCCGTTATCGGCCATTACAGGCAGCACCAATACCAGCTTTACGTTTGTAGTCCCGGCCGGCGCCACGGCCACCGGGTCCCTGGTAGTGTCAACGGCGGCCGGCTCCGCAACCAGCTCCGGCTTTACGGCCGAGCTGCGGGCAATCAGTGCCAGCCCCACCGTAAATGCCGCCAGCGGCGCCCGGACCGGCTCTGTGGTTTCGGTTGTTTACAGTGAGCCAGTAACTGCCCCTGCCGGCAATTTGGCTGTGTACTCGGCTCAGGCTGGCGGCAAAAAGAGGGGCTCCGCTGCTGTAATGGGCAACGCCTTCCAGTTTTCTGCGTCGGTGGGTACCTCAGCCCCTGATTTCCAGCCCGGGGAGATGATTCGCGTGAGTGTGCCCGGCCCGGTGCGGAGCGCGGGCGGCTTGCAGGCCCCGAAAAAGGTATTTCAGTTTACTACTGCCGTAGGGGGTACCGGTCGGGGCACCTTCCTGCCGGGCCCTCCCCTGACAGTAGGTACCGGGCCGGAAGGGGTAGCCCTGGGCGATGTGGACGGCGACGGGGACCTGGACCTGCTTTCAGCCAACGGCAGCAGCAATACGGTGAGCGTACTGCTAAATAATGGTGCGGGCAACTTCGGCACCGGAACTACGGTGGCCGTGGGCGCAGCCCCCATTTACGTAGCTCTGGCCGATGTGGACGGTGACAGTGACCTGGACCTGCTGGCCTCCAACTTCAGCGACAATACCGTGAGCATCCGCCTCAACAATGGCGCTGGCACATTTGGCGGCGGCCAGAGCGTGGCCGTCATCAGTGCCCCCCACCAACTTGCCCTGGGCGACGTGGACGGTGACGGGGACCTGGATTTACTGGCTGGCGGCGGGGTAGGCAACACTGTGAGTCTGCGGCTTAACGGCGGCGACGCCAGCGGCTCCAACACCGGCCAGTTTAGCGCAGGCCAGAACATCAGCGTCAGCACGGAGTCCCACGGGGTTGGCCTGGCCGACGTGGATGGTGACGGCGACCTGGACGTGCTGGCGGCCTCCATGGCTGCCGATGTGGTTCTGATAAAGCTAAACGGCGGCGATGCTACCGGCTCGAACACGGGCCTGTTCAGCGGCAGCGGCTTCGTGACGGTGGGCAACGGCCCGGCCAGCATAGCTACCGGCGACGTGGATGGCGACGGGGACGCGGACCTGCTGACGGCCAACTTCACGGACGGCACGGTAAGCGTGCGGCTGAACAACGGCACCGGCAGCTTCACCACCCAATCAACGGTATCCGCTGGCCACGACCCGCACGATATCGTGCTCGGCGACGTAGATGCCGATGGAGACCTGGATCTGCTGACGACCGGCGCGAATTACAGCACCGGCACCAATACCGTCAGCATCCGCCTGAACGGAGGTAAAGGCACGTTCAGCGGCGGCTCTGCCACTGCCGTAGGCGAAGCCCCACGCAACCTGGCCGTTGGCGACGTAGATAAAGATGGCGACCTTGACGTAGTGACCGGCAACTCCGTGGGCAATACCGTGAGCGTGCGCCTGAACGGGGGCACGCAGGTACTGGCTGCGCAGCCCGGCAGCCCGGCTTCTGGCCTGACACTCTTTCCGAACCCGGCGCACCGAGCCGCTACGCTGACCGGGCTGCGGCCGGGCGAGCCGGTGCAGCTGCTGGATGCCCTGGGCCGCCAGGTAACTACGGCTACTGCCACGCCCGCCGGCACGGCCCGCCTAACCTGGCCCGCCGGCCTGGCTACCGGCATTTACGTAGTGCGGGCCGGAACCCAGGCCCTGCGCCTCACGGTGGAATAAGGCCCCGGACTCCCGCCACCCACAGCCAGGCAGAAAGGCCGGTAGCGCGTAGCTGCCGGCCTTTTTATTGGAACGAAGAGCCTGCCGCATCCCGCGCATTACGCACCAGGTTAAACAGCCCCCGGCGTTGCGGGCTTTTTTTGCGGAGAGCCTACTTGCTTCCTTTCTCGCGGTGTGTACTTTAGGTAGCCGCTGTGCCCCCTACCCCTCCCCCACGCCCGAAGTCTTATGCGCCTTACACCCATCCTTTTCTTTGCACTCACTGCTACCCTGGCCCGGGCCCAAAACCCTAACATCGAGCAGGTAGGCGCCGCCGGCCAGGCCAACCTGAACGCGCTGGGCACTGGCGCGGCGGCTCCCGTGTACATGGGCCGCACCGATGGAGTAGTCGGCAACCCCTACGTGGTGGCCCGGTGGCTGTCGGCCCGCTTGGTTACCAGCAGCCCGGTACCGTTGGCCCCCGTGCCCCTGAAGTATGATGTCCTGAACCAGCGGCTGCTGATGCGGCGGGTGGGCTCCAGAGACTCGCTGCTCCTCGACGACCGGCTGCTGACCGGCTTTGTGCTGGAGGAGCCCGCCACCTCCACGGCGCCGGCCCGGGAACGGGTGTTTCGCCGCTTCACGGAGGCCCCCCTGGCCCCGCAGCGCGCCCAGTACGTGGAGGTGCTGCACGAAGGCAAGTACGCCTTCCTGAAGCAGCACCGCAAAGTGGTTCAGAAAGCCCCGGTTTCCAGCGGCTACGGCGCGGACAGCAAAACAGCGGAACTGCAGGACCAGAACCTGTACTATGTGCGGCGCCCCGACGGCCGGCTGCTGCCCGTGAAGCTAACCGGCAAAAGCCTGCTGGCGGCCGCCCCGGAGCTGGCCCCCGTGGTGAAGGCTGCTGCTCCCCGAACCGAAGAGGACTGGGCCGCCGCCTTCCGCAACGCCGACCCGCGTTAAGCTTCACTAACCCGCACAAAAGCCTTTCCCGGGGTCAGGAAAGGCTTTTGCTGAATGCACGACATGGTTTGAGCCGCCGCGTGGGCCGTGTTGCACCTTAGCCTACCCGCACCACAATTTTGCCGAAGTGGGAGCCGCTGCCCATGTAGGCCAAGGCTTCCTTGGCCTGCTCGAAGGCGAAAGTCTGGCTGATAACGGGCCTGAGGCCGTTGCGGTCAAAGGCCTGCATCAGGTCGGTGAGCATCTGGGTGCTGCCCACGTAAATACCCTGCAGGCGCTGGGTGTTGATGGGCAGCATGCCCAGGTTGGGGGCCTCCTCGTGGGGGCCGCCCACGGCCCCAATCTGAAAGATGCTGCCACCGGCTTGCAGGGCTCGGATGGAGCGAGCCAGCTGGCCGGCTACTTCCAGCACGTAGGTTACCCCTGCGCCCTGGGTCAGCTCGCGGGCTTTTTCGTCCCAGTTGGGGGTTTGCTTGTAGTTGATGAGCAAGTCGGCGCCTAGTTCCCGGGCCCGGGCCAGCTTTTCATCGGAGCTGGAGGTGATAATGGTGCGGGCACCCAGCAGCCGGGCAATCTGCAGGCCGAAGATAGAAACGCCGCCGGTGCCCTGCAGCAGCAGCGTATCAGTGGGTTTCAGCCGGGCCTGCTCTACCAGCGCATGCCAGGCCGTAACGCCGGCGCACGGAAACGCAGCGGCCTCTTCAAATGAAAAGGAATCAGGCACTTTGGCGACGGCCTGCTCCGGAAACGACACGTATTCGGCCAGCACCCCATCGGTGCTGCCACCCAGGGAGCGGGCCGTTTTCTCCCCCGAGAAGGCGCCATCGTGCCAATCCGGGAAGAAGTTTACGGCTACCCGGTCGCCGGCCCGGAACTTGGTAACGCTGCGGCCCACCTCCACTACTACCCCCGCCCCGTCGCTGAAGGGGATAAAGGGCAGCTGCTCGCCGGGGTAGCCAAACCAGCCGTTGGCCAGGGCCCAGTCGCGGTAGTTCAGGGACACGGCCTTCACCTGAATTTTCACCTCCTGGTCGCGCACGGCGGGCTCATTGTAGTCACCCAGCGTGAAGTTTGCCAGGCTTTTGGGTCCGTGCAGCTTATATGCTTTCATAGGCAGAGAGTTGTGCTGAAAAATCCTCTAACCACCCACCCCAGCCAAATGTTGGCTTCCCAGGCAGCCACCGGCCCGGCCCCCCGCCCCCTGCCCGACCGGGTGTACCCGGCGCCGGGGGCCTGACCAGCTTACCCTGTCTGGAGAACTGCGCTACGGGCCGTGCTAAACTTTTGCCAAGCGCTACCGTTCACTAAACTACCTTCTTACCCTACTAGCCTCCGGCTGCTGTCGGCAGTCGGAAATACCACCTTTGATCTGCTTATCTGCTGGGCACAGGCCCGGCGCACCCGACATCAGCAAGATGCCGCAACCTCCGGCCTGTACGTATCTGGCCCGCCAGTGCCCGGCGCTTCCTGCTAGCCCGGCGCGACCCGCAGCGCGGCCCCCGACTAGTTCTTCATGAGTAGTGCACCAGAGGTAGTATCGTACGAAAACGAGGCCGGCAGCCTGTATTCCTTGCCGGCCGGCTACCTCCATCTGGTCTGGCAGACGGGCCCGCCCCGGCCCGAAAAAGCTATGCGTGAAGTGTTTGAGCAGGCGCTGCAGCTCTTGCAGCAAACCGGCTACCCTCGGCTGCTGACCGACCACCGCCAGCTAACGACTTACGGCGACGACGTGGTGGGCTGGCTGCTGGCCGACTGGCTGCCGCGGGTAGTACCCACCCGGCTTCTGCAGCGCGTGGCCCTCATGGGTTCCTCCCGCCTGACGGTGCGCCTCCAGGCCGACTATCTATTTCGGGAGGCCGGTGCCCGCTACGGGCTGCAAAGCCGCTGCTTTGGCACCGGCAACATGCCGGAGGCGCTTACCTGGCTGCTTTCCCCGCCCTGAGCAAGCGGCCGACCTCACCGGCTCTGCCGGGCCGCCGGGGTTACCTTCCTGACCGGGCGCCCCCGGCCTGCTTCCGCCGGTCAGGGGCGCACCCTGCATGGGGCTGGCAGCCTTCGGAAAACCGCCCAATAACTTTCCGCCGGGCCAGGTGGTAGTAGCAGTGGCAGTGGGGCACCACCTCCAGGGCGGGCCCTACCCTGGGGGCAGCCGGAAACTACAAGGGACGCTCCACTCTGCCGAACTGCCCGCCCGGGCTGATGTTTCGCCTGTTCGCCACCCGTTGGCGCTTACGTATCGTTTTCTTTCTGATGACCACCCCTGATCTGACTTTTTCCTCTGCTTCCGCCGCCGCGCCGGCCCGGATTGTGCTGGCCGGCGCTACCGGCGCCCTGGGCCTGCTGATTGCCCACCATCTTCGGCAGCGCGGCGCAGCGGTCCGGGCCCTGGTGCGCCCACAAACCCAAGACTCGGCCGAGGCCGCTTCGCTGCGCCTGCAGGGGGTGGAACTGGTAGCGGTTGACTATAGCCAGGCCGACCAGCTCCGGCAGGCCTGTGAGGGCGCCGCCTGCGTGGTATCGGCGTTGTCGGGGCTGCGCGAGGTAATTGTGGAAGGCCAGACGCGCCTGCTGGAGGCCGCCGTGGCGGCGGACGTGCCCCGGTTCATCCCCTCCGACTTTTCCATTGACTACACCAAGCTGCCCGAGGGTTCCAACCGCAACCTCGATTTGCGCCGCGAGTTTCAGCGCCGGCTGGATCAGGCCCCCATTCGGGCCACTTCCATTCTCAACGGTATGTTCACGGACCTGCTGACTGGGCAGGCCCCGGTTATTCTGATGGGGCTGCGACGGGTAGTGTACTGGGGCGACGCCGACCAGCCCCTGGACTTCACCACCATGCGCAATACGGCCGCCTTTACCGCCGCCGCCGCTCTCGATGCCACCGCGCCCCGCTACCTGCGCGTAGCCGGCGAGGTAGCCAGCATTCGGGGGCTGCAGGCGGCAGCCCAGGCCGTTACGGGCCGGGAGTTTAAGCTGCTGCGGGTGGGTAGCCTAGCCGCTTTCGGAAACGTCATCAAGCTGACCAAAGCCCTTATGACCGCCCCCAAGGAGGTATTTCCGCCCTGGCAGGGCATGCAGTACCTGCACAACATGTTCAGCGGCCGGCCGAAGCTGGAGCCCCTGGACAACGCCCGCTACCCCGATATCCGCTGGACTCCGGTGCGGGAGGTATTGGCCGCCTCGCAGGCGTAGCATTCTTGCTTCTGGCAGATGCGCAAACAAAAAAGCAGGCCGGGCGGCCTGCTTTTTTGTTTTTCAGAGAAAGGGAGCGGTTAGGCGCGGCGCACCTGAACGGCGTTCAGGCCCTTACGGCCTTGCTCTACCTCAAACTCTACCGTGTCATTATCACGGATTTCATCAACGAGGCCGGTTACGTGAACGAAGATGTCCTGGCCAGTGCTGTTGTCTTTGATGAAACCAAAACCTTTGGTTTCGTTGAAGAATTTTACGGTTCCTGTTGACATGATGCTTTAGGAAATGGATGAAAAGAAAGCAACTGACAACGGAACGCTACTTTGATTCTGCAAGCGAATAGAGAGTAGAGAAATCGAGACAATTTGCCTTAAACGGTGTAAACATACGCCTTTTATTCTGACAACCCTGTAAACGGGTTGCCTTTTACACAGGCAATAGGATACGGCGGGCTAACGAACTGCTTCCGGCTTAAGTTCAACGCCATCTTTCTTAAGCCAAAACCCAAGTAATCTGCTCCTGCGCCGGGCTAGGGCAAATCGTGGTAGGTACTGACGCGCACGTTGGGCATGGCCGCGAGCATACGGTGCATAATCATGGTATGGGCCGAGCCCACGGCCACCACCACCCGGCGGGCTCCCTGCTCCCGCGCCCGCCGCACAATATTGTCGCACATGCCCTGGTTGCGCAGCTCCCACTGGGTTTTCATGGCCTGCACGGCAGCCGTAGGGAAGCCCGGCGCTCCGTACAGGGCCTCATCGCCGTAGAAATTCAGGTCGTCGTTGAGCTTGCCAAAGGCTGGCGCGTTCATAATCCGGTAGGCCTCTTCGCTGGTTGCGGCGGCATCGAGGTAGGCGAAAAAAGCGGTTTTGGCGGCGGTCATCCGACGGAAGGTAGCAGCCTGCTCCGTGGTAGAATCGGCCTTGAAAGCGGCCTGCAGGGTCAGGAACTGGCCGTACGCCTGGCCGGAGGCCTGGCTGAACGCCTGCCCGTGGCGCTGGCAGTCCATGGAGTATAGCTGCCCTTGGCCGAGCTCCTGGAGCAAGGGGAAAAAGATACGGTGATACTCGGTGAGGGGGCGCACCATCTTCAGAACCTTGCGCAGCGAATCAGCGGGGCCAAACGCCTGCCGGTAGTAGGCCTGGTCGGCGGCGCTCAGGCGCTCCTTATAAGTTTCTTCCAGCAGATAGAGTTGGTACTCGGCGTTGGCCCGGTCGTGGTTGTAAGCGTAGTAGCGGGCCAAATCAATGCGCTGCTGGTGCAGCAGCGGATTCTTGCGCAACTGGCGGCGCACGGCAGCAGCAGCCTTATCGTCCAGAGGTGGGGTTTGCAGTTCCCGACGCTGCAGGTAGCGCAGGCTCCGCTGATAGGGCCGCGCCTCGCCCTGGGTGGCGGGCAGCAGCCGGGCATCGGCGGGCGCGAGGTATTCGCCAATCACCAGGTCGGGCTGGTAGGCTTTGAGCTTGTTGATGATGGGCCGGTAGCTGGCGTCGGATTCGCCGTTGTAGTGGGAGGTACCTACCAGTAGCACTTCCAGGGGCTTTTGGGCCACGGCCAGGGTAGCCGCCGCGCACCATATCAGCCATAACAGCCCCAAACGCTTACAATTCAGCGCGAAATAACTATGTAATCGAGACATAAAAGAGGGTATAATAGCAATACAAGCCGCATAAATGTAGCAAAACCAGGCTTACCCCCTACCCCCCGCTGGTACCTCAAAGCATAGGCAACTGCTGGATACTACCCGCTGCTACGGCAAGAGGTATTGCCCTTTTCCTGATACCCGAACAGTCCGGTTTACCTTACAGGTAAGACAGCCACCAGTAGGTATGGCGCCGCTTAACGCCCTGGTACCAGCGGCAGGGCCAGTACAGCACCACCAGTAGGGCCACCCACACCCCATACGTGCGCACCAGACTTGGCTCGTACTGCGGCGGCCAGGTAGGCGGGGCGGCCACCGACAGATTGATGGCCTGCCCAAAGGCGAGGCGCGTCCAGAGCCAGGCCCCGCTGCTGATTAGGGCCAGGTGCAGCAGGAAGTAGAAAAACGGCACCTGCCCGTAGGTGCGCAGCCAGCGCGTGAGGCGGTTGTGCACGGTTTCCAGCTGGCCCAACAGCAATAGCATAACGCCCAAGGTCAGACTTACGAACAGCAAGGAGGGCGGGTACTTGCTTACATTCAGAAACGACAGCGCAGTGTATTCCCAGCCGCGCGGCTGCGGGCTCCAGGGGCTGGGGTCGCCGTACCAGTTGCCGGCCCGCAGCAGCACAAAGAACACCAGCAGCCCCGCTCCGGCCCACCTCAGCAGCCGGGCACGCTCCGCTAAAGGCCGCGTAAACCAGGGGCCTACCACGTAGCCAGCCAGCATCACGCCCAGCCAAGGCCCCACGGAGTAGGCCACTACAACCGAAGGTAGGCCCCCAAAGGGTATTACGAAAGGAGTGTTGTGCAGCAGTGCCCAGCCCACGTTGGCAGGGGTTACGGGCTGCAGGAAGGGTAGCGCGTCGTGGCCCAGCAGAATAGCACCGGCCAGCACGGCCAGCACCGGGCGCGGCAGCCACAGCAGCCCCGCCAGCAGCAGCATGCCAACACCAATAACCCAGATAACTTCCAGCAGCAATACGTTGTAGCTCCACTGCAGCAGAAAGCCAATAATCAGCAGCTCAGTGAGAACCAGCCACAACCCGCGCTTCAGCAAAAACCGACTGGTGGCTGCCCGACTCCCCCGCTTCTGCTGCTGCAACCAGATGCTCGCGCCCGAGAGAAACACGAAGGTTGGGGCGCAGAAATGGGTAATCCAGCGGGTGAAAAACAGCAGGCCGGTGGTCTGGGTCACGTCTTCGGGCCGGAAGGCGGTAGGGCTCCACAGCTCGCGCACGTGGTCCAGCGCCATCACCACCATCACCAGCCCGCGCACCACATCAATGCCCTGCACGCGGGGCGCTGCCCCGGCCGGGACCAATACGGCTGGCGAATCAAGCATTTGCTCCATATGCTACGGGTATAGAAGGCAGGATGAAAGGCCACGGCGGAGGCAGGTACCGGACCTGCTGCTCGGGCAGATTCACGCCTTATTCCCTAATGATAAGCAATGCTATGGCAACTAGAAATGCGTCGTGGGCTCAGCACGACGTTTTAGAAGTCCTTTTTAAGACTTTTTCGCTGCAGCCGGCTATCATTAAAGCCCGACTACAACCTAAGCACGACTATTCCTGCTCCTTCGGCTGAAACCAGCGCAGGTAGGCGGGGGCCACCAGGCGCTGCCACTCCGGGTGTCGCTTCAGGTAGCTGGTCACGAAGGGGCACAGCGGAATGAGTTGCCGCTGCCGCTGCTCCACTTCCGCCAGCACCTTTTCTACCAGCGCCGTGCCTACCCCCTGCCCTTCCAGCTGCCCCGGTACTTCGGTATGAAACAAAGCCAGGGCCCCCTCCCGCTCGCCGTACTCCATAAAGGCCGTGGCGTGGTTCACGGTCAACTCGAAGCGGTGGCTGCCGCTGTTATCGGTAAGCGGGAGGTTTTGCAGTTCAGGTTTCATAAGGGCAGATATGAAAAGCGTGAGGAGCTTAATTCGCGCGGAATTTATGGTAGCGGAGTCCGACAAGCTGTTGGGTGCCGGTCATCTTTCCAGGACGTGTGAACAGTGAAAGAACGTCATTCCGAGCTTGCCGAGAAACCTCGCTCGGCTAACGTCTGGATAGCGTGGCAAAGACCCCACACGAGATTCCTCGGCAAGCTCGGATTGACGTTCTATAAGATGAGACAAGAAACGGCTTCCCGTCCGCAGACCTTAGCACGGGAAGAAGAACTCCACTTCCTGCAAACGGCCGTTTTTAAATACCAGATTCAAGGATGCGTCGGTCAGCTCGCCGTTGTGTTCAAACGGCAGGTTTACAGTTAGCTCGCCGGACTCGGGCTCCGGTTCTTCGGCTTGCTTGGTGGCTACGGGGTAGAGGCGGCGCACGTCTTCCAGGGTCGTGTTCTGGTCGAGGGTGAGTTTCCCCAGCTTCCCCTTGAATTGGCCCGTCGTCACGTCGAAGCTGTGCAGCAGGGCCTGGGTGCCGCTCACTTCGTATAGGGTGTTGCCGTAGTACCACCAGTCGCCGGCGGGGGCATTCGGGGGCGTATCCAGCTGGCTGCCGCACTCCACGGCGCCCTTCTCCACGCTGTCGGGGCGGCCCATTTGGCGCTTCAGCTCCTGAACCGTCAACTCCTTGTTCGGCTGCCCATTAACCGTCACCAGGCCGTCTTGTATGCGCTCGGGGTTGGCCGATGCGGTAGGCTCTGGGCTAGGTTCCGGGGTGGCGGAGGGGGTAGGCGGCGCGTGTGCCGCTGCCTCAGTTGCGGCGGGGGTAGTGGGGCTACTCTGGCAAGCGGCCAGGCTCAGCAGGAAAGGCGCAATGCAAATAAAAAGCTTCATAGAGAATATAGATGTGCGCAAGTATAGTTGTAATGGCTCGTACTAGCCTGTGGTCAGCAGGCGCACCCTTCCAGAGCAAACGAGCGCAGGAAACTCCTACCCCTGATAAGTCCTTCAAGCCAAAGCAGGTAGCCCGGCCTGCAGGCTGCTTTTGCACCGCCCGCACCCGAAACGCCCCGGCAAGCTTTACCTGGCGGATGACGACCGTTTCCCTATCCCCTACCCCTCCTTCAACCGAAAAGCGCCGCCCCGGAAACCAGGGCGGCGCTTGCTGCGCGTTTTGCCGATGACGCGGCAATAGAATCACAAGCTTATGCTAGGCTGAACTGCTAATAAAGCAAGAACAGTCATTCCGAGCTGGTCGAGGAATCTGGCGTGCTGACGTTGCCAAAGTATCTACTCCCCCTCTCCCCCTGGAGAGGGGGCCGGGGGGTGAGGCGAACCACGTAAGCGAGATTCCTCGGCAAGCTCGGAATGACCGTTCTTGCTTTATTACCAACTCAGAATAAGTCATTCGTTTCCCGGCGGCGGCTACTTCAGCTTGATGCCTTGGTCGGCCATGGCCTGCTCCGCCTTGGCGTGGTTGGCCAGGAACTCCTGGTGCTGGGCTTCGGTGCGCTCGGAGCCGAGGCGGACCAGATGCTCACGCACCTGGTCGGCGGGCAAATCGTTGCAGTAGATGGGGCCGCCAGGCTGCTGCCGCCACGACTCGCGCATGGTGCCCCCGTCGAGGGCGTCGAAACCCAGCTCTTCTACCAGGGCCATTACCTTCTGCTTGGCGGCGGCATCATCAGAAGCCACGGGCAGGGCAATGCGGCCGGGCGTGCCGGCGGGCGTGCCGTTCTTTTCGAGGTGCTCAGCGAAGATGTTGTTGAACACCTTCACTACGGGGCGGCCCAGGTGCTGCTGCACCCAGCCGCTTTCGGTCAGGTCGCCGGTTTCCAGCTCCGGAATGTGGCCGTCGCGCAGCATGGGGTAGTAGTTGCTCGTGTCGATGATGGGCACCTCGGCCGGCACGTCGGCCAGCAGGTCTTTGGGCAGGTCCGGGATTTTCTCCAGCGGAATGGTTACCACAAGGATGTCGCTGCCGCGTTGGGCTGCTTCCTGGGCTGTTACGGGGGTAGCGCCGGTTTTCTGGGCCAGGTCCTGCAGGGTTTCGGGGCCGCGGGAGTTGGCAATGTAAACCGAATGGCCGAGGCTGGTAAGCCGCACGGCCAGGGCGCTGCCGATGTTACCGGCGCCAATGATTCCGATGTTCATAGTTGTGTGGTTTGGTTCATACGCCGGTGATGTGCCGGCGCAGGGAGGGAAACAACGGAAGTGGTCGTTTTGCTTTTTTCTGGGGGTAGGCTAGAACGAGCAACGCCGCCAGAGTTTCCTCGGGCGGCGTTGGTGGTTTGTCGGCGCATACATACTACCTTTTGAAAGACGGTTGGCTTAATCTACCCGCACTTTCATTTTAAGATAATTAATGAATGCAGAGCACGAAACCAACATAAACTTAGCATCCTCAAATTTGACTTCTATGTCATCTTCAAGCAGAGCATGCCTTATTCCGGAAGCATCACTAGTATACCCGTAAATAGATGAAAACCCAGCCTTTAAGGCTTTATGAAGAGGATACAATTTTTCTATTTCAGCCAAAGCTCTCCCCAAAGTCGCACTAGAATCACCTATCACAATTTTGCACATAGACTCAACAGCACTAATTGATTCCTTTACAGAATTCCTATAATCAGGGTTATTCCTATCAGACAACAAATTTAGTGAAGTAGATAAATGTAGAGTAACTGGCTTCCAGAGACCGGAGTCATTGATAGCTTCTTCAATCTCAGAAATTTCTTCTTCGGAAGTGATTTGTGCTATTTTATTATTTGCAATTCTGTATCCTGATACTTCCTTAGAAAGAGCAATATTACAGTGATTAACAAAACGCTCACGCAGATCATTAATATGATTAAAGGAACACAAAAATTCAATAATATCGTATATTTCATACCAATTTGCTGTAAAAAACCACTCTCTCAATTTATTCAAAAAGCCATCATATCTTTGATATGAAGAGTTATACGGAATAGAATCACTTGTACGCACAAAAAATTCAGTCCATATTAAAATTAAGAAATTATCAAATCTTATTGTTTCATACATAAATTTTCTATTTACATTCGCAATTAGATATACAATACAGTCCCAAAGCCTATTTTTTAATGCTTCATCAATTCCATCTACCTGCAACAAGTTTTTGACAGGAGTTTTTCCAATCCTTTGAGAGAATTTCATTTACGATGTTCTAATTTTTGCTACAATAAACTTCACTTCCACCCTGGAATCTTCACTCCGCGCTCCCGGGCTACCTGCTGGGCCAGCTCGTAGCCGGCGTCGGCGTGGCGAAAGATACCCATGCCGGGGTCAGTGGTCAACACCCGTTTTAGCTGTTCGGCTTTTTCGGGGGTGCCGGTGGCTACTATTACCATGCCCGCGTGGGTGCTGTTGCCGATGCCCACGCCGCCGCCGTTGTGCAGGCTCACCCAGTCGGCTCCGGAGGCGCAGTTGGCCAGGGCGTTGAGCAGGGGCCAGTCGGCTACGGCGTCGGAGCCATCCTGCATGCCTTCGGTTTCGCGGTTGGGCGAGGCCACGGAGCCGCAGTCGAGGTGGTCGCGGCCGATGACGATGGGGGCTTTTACTTCGCCGCGGGCTACCAGGTCGTTGATAATCAGGCCGAACTTTGCCCGCTCGCCGTAGCCCAGCCAGCACACGCGGGCCGGCAAGCCAATGAAGGGCACTTTGGCCTGGGCCTTTTCAATCCAGCGGCGCAGCATGCGGTTTTCGGGGAAGGTTTCGAGCAGGGCGCGGTCGATGCGCAGGATATCCTGGGGGTCGCCGGAGAGGGCCGCCCAGCGGAACGGCCCCTTGCCCTCGCAGAACAGCGGCCGGATGTAGGCGGGCACGAAGCCGGGGTAGAGAAACTGCCCGTGCTCGTCGCGCACCCGCAGGCCACCTTTTTCGGCCTGCCCGCGCAGGTTGTTGCCGTAGTCGAGGGCCACGGCGCCGGCCGCCTGCAAATCAATAATGGCCTGGCAGTGCTTTACAATGGACTGCAGAGCCCGGCGCTTAAACTCCGCGGGGTTGTCCTGGCGCAATTGCAGCACCTCGTCCAGGTTGCCTTCCGGGATGTAGTCCATCAGGTCGTGGGCCGAGGTTTGGTCAGTTACAACATCCACTGGGAAGCTTTGGGCCAGCAATTGGGGTAGCACGGTGGCGGCGTTGCCCGTCAGGCCCACGGAGTAGCCTTTGCGCTCGGCTTTGTACTGCTGGCACAGCTCCAGGGCGTGAGCCAGGTCGCGGGCCTGCTCGTCTACGTACCCTTCGCGCACCTTCTGCTTCACGCGGGCATCAATGGGCTCAATCACCAGGCACACCCCATCGTTCATGGTCACGGCCAGGGGCTGGGCACCCGACATGCCCCCGAGCCCGGCCGTGACAGTGATGGTGCCGGCCAACGTGCCCGAAAAGTGCCGGTCGGCCACGGCGGCCAGGGTTTCGTAGGTGCCCTGCAGAATGCCCTGGGTGGCAATGTAAATCCAGGAGCCGGCCGTCATTTGCCCGTACATCATCAGGCCCTGGCGGTCCAGCTCATCGAAATACTCCTGGGTGCTCCAGGCCGGCACCAGGTTGGAGTTGGCGATGAGCACCCGCGGGGCGTGGGCCCAGGTACGAATCACGCCCACGGCCTTGCCCGACTGCACCAGCATGGTTTCGTCGGGGGCCAGGGTTTTGAGGGTGCGTACTATGGTCTGGTATTCCTTCCAGTTGCGGGCGGCCCGGCCAGCCCCGCCGTACACAATCAGCTCATCATACACCAGGCTCACGGCCGGGTCGAGGTTATTTTCCAGCATGCGCAGGGCGGCCTCTGCTTCCCAGGTTTTGCAGCGCAGCTCGGGGCCGTGCTGGGCCCGAACTATTTCGGAAGGCTTATATTCGTAGTACATCGGGCGCTGGGAGGCCGCGCCCCCTACCCCCTGCCGGCCAGCCAAGGGGCTGCCCGATGGAGAGGGGTTGGCAGTATCGGAGACGGAGGACGCTTCGAGGTTGAGCTCGGGAGCGGGGGTAGGAGCAGAAGAGGTGGACATAGGGACGAGTGGCTGGATGGGGCTGGAAGGTAGGATTTTCCGGCGCGTCAGGCTACCCCTTCCCCCCGGCCGGAAGGGCAATGTTCATCAAAGCTTAACGCCCTGTAAGGCATTGGTTCAGGCCCGGCTCCGTACCAGTCAGAAGTTTTTTCAGGGCCTTTCCTCACTCTTTTCAGTGCACCATGCGTCAGTTCACCGATTATTTCCAGGTAATGACTTTGCTGCTTCTGCTGCTGCTGGGAGCGGCCAACCGTAACCGGCTGGCTCCGTCCCTACCTCTGGCCGCGCGTCATCTGGCAAGCCAAACCAACCAGAACCGGCCGCAACCAGCAACCTGGTGGCAGGCTTCACCCAAGCCCGCTTTAGCGCAGCAATTCATCATGCAAGCTCAACCATTATAAAATAACCAAGATTTTATTAATCAAAATCAGGTTACCTCTTCCCGGTTCGGAGTATAAAGCCCTGATTCGGCGCTAGTAGGCTTCGGATTCATCTGAAAACACCCCATTCCTTATCCAACCAACACCATGAAAAAGGTTCTTTTTTTAGCTCTGGCTGCGGCCTCGTTTACGTTTGCCTCGTGCGGCGGTAACTCTCAGGAAGGTGCCAGCGGCACGGGTACCGAAGGCGGCACCGGCATGGAGTCGAGCAGCGGCTCGGGCTCGGGCTCTATGGATGCTTCCGGCTCCGGCGACGCCAGCATGAGCAGCGACACCAGCTCGATGGGCACGGGCTCGGGCGGTGGCGGCACCACCAGCAACGGCGACCAAAGCGCGGGCTCTACTACTAGCGGCACCAGCACCACAGGTGGTAGCACCGCTGGCGGGATGGGCACCACCGCGGGCGGCAGCACAGCCGGTACTACCACGGGTACCACGGCCGGCACCACCACCGCAGGTGGCAGCACTGCAGGTGGCTCTACGGCCGGCACCACGGGCACTACCAGCGGCACCACCGCCGGTGGTGGCACCACGGGCCGCTAAGCCGGCCTGACGTACAGATAAAGAAAGCCTCTCACCCTGTGAGGGGCTTTTTTTGTGCCCTCCCGGGAGCCGGCCTACCCCCACTCCGCGGGCAGCAACAAGAACGGTTGCTGCGAGCTACTGGTCAGGCAATGACACCGGCCCATACGCTGGGTTACTGATGACGCGGCCACGCTGGCAGGCATAGGGGCAAGCTCAACCGCACTAAAAAATCAAGAAAACTTTTACTTCTCGCGGGTTACCTACCCCCGCTGCCGGTATCAAGGCCTGAATTTGCTGCCCAAGAGTGGCGAAGCTGCTTTCGAATTTCATTTACCCATCACCTGCTTTCACCATGAAAAAAGTTCTGTTCCTCGCGCTGGCGGCTGCTTCGTTCACGTTTGCTTCGTGCGGCGGCGACGCTACCACGACCAACGAAGGCGGCACCGGTGCCGATGACGCTTCGGCCACCGAAGCTCCGGCCACCGAATCCACCACTGCTACCGACACGACCATGACCGGCACCGATGCTGCTACCACGGCCGGCTCGACCACCACGGAGGGCACCACCGCCGGTGCTACCGGCACTACGGCTGGCGCCACTACCGCCCAGTAGGTAGCTGCTTAGCCCAGCATCCAAATAAGAAAAGGCCCTCCATCGGTTGATGGAGGGCCTTTTCTTATTTGGATGCTGGCTGGTAGCTACGGTGCCTAGTTGCCCGTGCTACGCAGTACAATGCCGCCGTTGGTGGTTACCGCTCTAACGGGTGCTCCGCCCTGGCCCAGGTTCACGGCTACCTCACGGCTGCCACTGCTGTTGCCGGGCAGGCTGGTTTGGATAGCGCCCTGTTGCGTGCTGGTGAATAGCTGGGCCGAATACGCCGGCGGGATTTGCCAGGAAATTCCGCCATTAATGGTAGTCACGTTCAAGCCCTTGCCTTCCCAGCGGCTACCGGTTAGTGTAATGCTCAAGCCTCCGTTCTGGGTGCGGCCCCTGATGTCGCCGCCCGCGCCCGTGATGCTTACCCCCCCGTTTTGGGCCTCGAATGAAACCGGCCCTTGCAGATGCTCCAGGTTGATGCCGCCATTTTGAGTAGTCAGGGCCAGGGCCATTTGCCTGGGCACGAACACCTCATAGCTCACGGCGTAGCCATCGGCAGCGGCCGGGCCGGTAGCGCGCAGTGTATTGCCCTCGGTGCTGATTTTTACTTGCTGCACCCGCTCCCGGGCTTCGGCTTCGGTGCCGGCCCAGGCGTGCACTTTGGCCCGCACCCGCACCTCAGCGCCAGCGTAGCCTTTCACCGAAATACCGCCATTGCGCTGCCCGTCGATGGTTAAGAGCTGGCCGGCAGCCGGGGCCGGCAGGGTCAGGTCGCGGGTTTCGCAGGAACGCTTCTGGCCGGAGCTGCCCCACTTGCCTTCTTCGCAAGTAGAGGTGAATACGGGCTGCGTGGCCTGGGCCGTCGCCGTTAGGGCGGAAGCGCCCACTAGAAAAGCAAGAAGCACCTGTTTCATACCAGTAAAATAGTGAAAGTGAAATACATGCCCTACTGACAGCGGGCAGCCGAAAAAGGCTGCATCCACCACGAAACTTTTCGTACATACCGAAACGCCGCGCGTTTTGCGGTTGGCAAATGCTTGTTCGCGGGGGCGGCCGCCGCTGCTGCAGCGGGCCGCTTGCTGGTCAGCCGTTCCCGCAAGCCCGGTGCGCAGTTCTGGCTTCGGAGCCAGCAGCTGCCTCACGCCTTGCAGAATTTTTACCGGCTTATTTCTGGTTGGACGGGTATTAAAGGGGAGTTCGACAAATAAATATTCAGGATTCCTATACCTGAATCAAATTCTGCCGTATGTACCCGCGCCGGTTCACCCAGACCGGTATTTCACTCACTCGTTCTCCCTGTTATGCAGCGTTTTTCTACTCTCCTGCGCTTCTTTGCGCTCTTTCTCCTGCTGGTGCTGGGCGCGGCCAACCGGCAGCGTCCGCTCGCCCAGCTTACCCTTTCGGAAGAAATTTCGGCCTTCTTCCGAAGTGTAGCCGTCACCCCTTCCAACACCTAGGACGGGAAATTTTTTAGCCGGGTTTCTGCCAGCCGCTGTTCCTTCCGCTCCACCCGCGGAGGGAATGGCGGCTCGTTGTTTTTCGTGAGGCTGCCGCTCACAGGCTACACCCCGAATGCGGAAATTTAAGGGAATCTCGCGGCGTATCTGGCTACTTCTCTACCTTTGCCCGGTACCCGTGCGGCCGGCCGCGGGCAGCGGCCGGCTCCTGCCCCGACACTTCCTGAACCCGAATCGAATGGAAACTTCTCCCTCCAACATCTCCGACATGACCCTGCAGCTGGGCGCTTACCAGGCTGCCATCGACGCCAAACTGCAGGATTTCAAGGCTCGTAACTTCACCGCCGGTTTCTGGCAAAAGCAGGCCGACCTGTGGGTGCAGGACGCCGAAGCCCAGCAGAGCCTGCGCAGCTTTATGGGCTGGCTGCGGGTAGCCGAAACCATGCTGCCCCGCGTGGGCGAGATAGAGGAATTTGCCCGCGAGGTGAAGGCCGCCGGCTTTCAGCACGTAGTGGTAATGGGCATGGGCGGCAGCACCATGACCCCGATTGTGTTCCGCCAGGCCTTCCAGCAGGGCCCCGACGCCCTACCCCTCTCGGTGCTCGATACCACTAACCCCGGCACCGTGCGCGAAATTGAGGAGTCGGTGCCGCTGGCCCAGACCCTGTTTGTGGTAGCCAGCAAATCGGGCACCACGGCCGAGCCCCTGGCTTTCGGCGACTATTTCTACGCTCGCCTCAAGGAAATTAAAGGCGACAAGGCCGGCGAGAACTTCGTGGCCATTACCGACCCCGGCTCCAAGTTTGTAACCCAGGCTACGGAAGAAGGCTACCGCCGCATCTTCCTGAACTTTGCCGAGGTAGGCGGCCGCTTCTCGGCCCTCTCCTACTTCGGGCTGGTGCCGGCTGCTTTGTACGGCATCGACATTAAAACCCTGTTGGAGCGCGCAATTGACATGATGCGCGCCACTGGCTCGGAGGGCGACGTAGAGCAAAACCCCGGCCTGGAGCTGGGCGTGGCCCTGGGTGTGCTGGCCCAGCAAGGCCGCGACAAGCTCACCCTGGTAGTTCCCGACACCATTTCTGACTTTGGCCTGTGGCTGGAGCAGCTGGTGGCTGAAAGCACCGGCAAGGAAGGCAAGGGCATCATGCCCCTGGCCGGCGACCCACTCAATGGCCCCGAGGTGTACGGCCAGGACCGCGTGTTCGTGTACGTAGGCTTCGAAAACCAGCCCGACGAGCAGAACCGCCAGAAGGTAGCTGCCCTGCAGGCTGCCGGCCACCCAGTGGTTACCATTCTGATGCGCGACGCCCTGGACCTGGGCGCTGAGTTCTTCCGTTGGGAAGTAGCCACGGCCATTGCCACCGCCGTACTCGAAATCAACCCCTTCGACCAGCCCAACGTGCAGGCGGCCAAAACCGCCACCGACCAGCTGATGAAGGTGGTAGTAGAAAAAGGCTCTTTGCCCGAAGAAAGCACCCCGGTGCTCCAGGAAAACGGCCTCGCCTACTACACCAATGTTTCGGGGGGCAACGCGGTGGAAGTGCTGCGCGCCTTCTTCGGCCAGAGCAAGCCCGGTAATTTCCTCTGCATTCAGGCCTACTTGCAGGAATCGGAAGCCCTCAACCAGGAGCTGCAGGAAGTACGCAGCCTGGTGCAGCAGCACATGCACATTGCCACGGCGTCGGGCTACGGCCCGCGCTTCCTGCACTCCACGGGCCAGTACCACAAAGGCGGCCCCGACAACGGCCTGTTCCTGCAAATTACTACCGACCACGCCCAGGACCTGCCCCTGCCCGGCCGCCCCTACACCTTCGGTACCTTCCAGAATGCCCAGGCTGCCGGCGACCTGAAGGCTCTGCAGGACTACAACCGCCGCACCCTGCGCGTGCACCTGGGCTCGGCCGGCGAAGCCCAGGGAGTAAGTACCCTGCTTACCGCCCTGCGTGAGGCGCTGGCGTAAGCAGTAGTGCTTTACGCTTTTCACAAAAGGCCCGACTGGTTTGCCAGCCGGGCCTTTTGTATGCGGCAGGACCGTCCTGTCGAGCCCCGCGAGACATCCCGCGTGCTGACGTTGCACCGGGAACTCCCTCGGCAACCGCTCCATAGCCCAGGGCTTAAACCCTGGGCTAGTGAACGACTGGCCTAGACCTATGGCAACGAAGCGGTAGAGATGCTTCGCGGGGCTCAGCATGACAGTTACCATCACAACGTCCGCACGCGAGATGTCTCGCGGGGCTCGACATGACAAGTACTATCACAACGCCAGCACGCTAGGCACCTCGCTTCACTTGGAATGACACCTTGCGCTTTTCATACCCAATTCAAAGGAGGCTCGTACTGACTGTATCGTTTCACCTACCCCTGAACTCATGGAAAAGGTAGCTGCTGGGGTTCACCAGCTCTCTATTCAACGCTTTGTTAATGTATATTTTGTAGAAACCGGCCACGCCGGGGCCTGGGTGCTGGTCGATACCGGCCTGCCCGGCTCGGAAAAGGCCATCATTGAGGCGGCCGACAAGATTTTCTACCCCGGCACCCACCCCGAAGCCATTCTGCTGACCCACGGCCACATGGACCACTCGGGCTCGGCGCAGGCCCTGGCCGAGCACTGGAAAGTGCCCGTGCTGGCCCACCCCCTCGAAATGCCCTTCCTGACGGCCCGGGCCGTGTATCCGCCCGCCGACCCAACGGTAGCGGGCGGCGGCTCCCTGGCGTTTGTGGCCCGTTTTTTCCCGCCCCAGTCGTTCCAGCTTAGCGACTACGTGCAGCGCCTGCCCGAGGATGACGCGGAGGTCCCTTTCCTGCCCGACTGGCAGATTCTGCACGTGCCGGGCCACGCGCCGGGCCAGATTGCCCTGTTCCGCGAAAAAGACCGCACCCTGCTCGGGGCCGATGCCTTTGCCACGGCCAACCACGAGTCGTTGCCGGAATTGCTGCTGCAGCGGCCGAAAATCAGCGTGGCGGGCGCGCCGTTCAACTACAACTGGCAGCAGGTGCACGAATCCATTCAGAAGCTGGCGGCCCTGCGGCCCGCGGCCATCGGCTGCGGCCACGGCCCCGTCATCAAAGGCCCCGCAGCTGCCGCGGGCCTGCAGAAACTGGCCGACGAGTTCCGGATTCCGGCCCAGGGCCGCTACGTGCAGGACCCCGCCCGCCTCGACGAAAACGGCGTAGCCTACCTCCCGCCGGCCCCCCACGACCCCATCCGGCAGAAGTTTACCATTGCCGCGGTAGGGTTGGGCGCCCTGGCGGGGGTAGCCCTGCTGGTAAAGCGCTACCAGAAGCACAAACAAAACAAATACCCGCAGAAAACCTCGCCCCTGCCCAAGCGCCCCCGCACCGAGGAAGTAGTACGCTACCCCGAGCAGTACTAAGAAGCGTGGTCAGGTAGCAAAATGAACGTTATGGCGAGCTGGTCGAGACATCTCGCTCAAATCGTTGAGGTAGTAATCCAACGTCAGCACACGAGATGTCTCGACCAGCTCGACAGGACGTTCATTTCATGGTCCATCTATCCTTCCTGATCCGCAACAAAAACGCCCGCTTTCAGCGGGCGTTTTTTATTTACTTCCTTCTTCCTCCGTCAGCTGAACATCCAGGGGTAGGGCTTCCTGCTTTACCGTTACGCTGCCGTTGACGGTGGTGGCCCGGAGCTGGGCGCCGCCCTTGCCGAGGGTTGCCACCAGGTTGTGGGGTAGTACGCTCTTGCGCTTGGTATTCAGCTCGGCCTGCACGCGGCCCTGCACCGTGCGGGCCATGATGGTGGCAGCGTACACGGCGGGCAGCTGCCAGGCAATGCTGCCATTTACGGTGCTGACATCCAGGCCGGGGCCCTGCCAGGCGCTGCCGGTGAGGGTGAGGGTGAGGCTGCCGGCGGTGGTTTTGCCGCGCACGTCGCCGCCTACTCCGGTCAGGGCCAGGCTACCGTTGGTGCTTTCGCAGCGCAGGGTGCCGCGCACGTTTTCAACGCTGATGCTGCCGTTGGTGGAGCGCAGCAGCAGGTCGGTTTGGGTGGGCACCAGCACTTCGTAGCTGACCTCCCAGCCATCCAGGCTTTCATTGGCGCGGGCAGCCTGCAGCACGTTGTTCTGGGAACTGACGCGCACGGCGGCGGCCAGGGCTTTGGCCGCCGCCGGGGTAGCGGCCCTACCCGTCACTACCGCCCGAACCCGCACGTCCGGGCCGCTCCAGGCCCGCACCAGAATGCTGCCATGCAGGCGGGCATCCACGGTGAGAGGCGTCCCGGCGGGCGGGGCCGGCAAGGTCAGGGTCCGGGTTTCGCAGTGCTGCTTCTGCAGGGAAGCAGAAGCGGGCACCACGGGGCACGCCAGGGTAAAAGCCGGGCCGGGGGCGGGCTTTGCGGCAGGTTTAACGGGTGCTTTCTGAGCCGCGACGGGCAGCCCCAGCACTACGCCCAACAAACAAGTAAACAGGTGTTTCATAGCAGAAGAAGGAGGCAAAAGCCCTGACTTTATGCCGGGTAAGGGGGTAGCGTCAGGCACTGAGGGTAGCAGCTATGCCGGTCAGGTAGGCCGTGAGGATGGTGGCGGCCAGCCGCGCGGTTTGGTTGTCCCGGTCGAAGAGGGGGTTCAGCTCCATCAGTTCAAACAAGAGCACTTCCGGTTCCTTGCCGGCCAGAAAAGCGGCCTCCACCGCTTGCCGGGGCGTGAACCCATCGGCGCTGGGGGCCGAAACGGCCGGGGCGTAGGCTTCGGCACAGCCATCTATATCGAAGCTCACGAAGGCGGGGCCGGCGGCCGTGGCCCGGCGCAGGGCCCGGCGCATGTACCCGGCCATGCCATCGTGCTGCACATGGGCCAGCGGTACCAGCGTAGCCTGCTGCTGGTGTAGGAAGTCGATATCCTCGCGGGTATTGAGGTTGGAATGCAGCCCGATTTCGGTGAACCGCTCCCCGGCCAGCACTTCCTCGCGCAGCAGCCTGCCGAAGGGCGTACCACTGCTGAGCAGCCCGGGGCGGTCCTTCACATCGGCGTGGGCATCGAGGTTGATGCCGCCCACGGCCTGCCCGTTGGTGGCGTCGCGCAGGGCCCGCACGGTGCTGTAGGTGCAGTCGTGGGAGCCGCCCAGCACCACCACGCGGGGGTACTGGAGGAGCAGGCGCGTGAGCTCCGCCCGAATGGTTTGGTGGTTGGCTTCGTGGTCGGGGGTAGGGCGCAGGTCCAGGTTGCCGGCGTCGGCAATGCGCAGGCCCTCCAGGCTCACGTTGTGCTCCAGGTTATAGGTTTTGTGGTAGCGGCACAGCTCCCGCCGGATGGCTTCGGGCCCGCCGGCGGCGCCGGCGCGGCCGCCTTCCAGCACAGTTCCAAAGTCGAGGGGCAGCCCCACCAGGCAGACATCGGCCTGGGCAAGCTCGGTGGCGGGGCGCAGTAAGTCGCGGATAAAGGTGGGCATGCCCAAATGTAGCGGGAAACCGGAGCTTGCCCCGCGGCCAACGTTTCACCGGCCCGGTCCGACAGGCGAAGCCCGTCCGACCGGTTGACGCCCCGCCGCCCGAGCTGTTTCCGCCTACCCCTCCACGGCCGCAAACCCTATCGGCCGGAAGTCAGCCCGAAGCCAACTGGTCGGACGGCTCCGCCGTTGGACCGGAGCGTTTAACGGGCGCGGCCGAGTACCTTGCGGTATGCTTTATCGTGTTCTTCTTGCGGCCTCGCTTTGCCTGGGCAGTTTTCGGGGGGTAGCCCAGCGCTCCGCCCCGGCCGTGCCCCGACTGGCGCCTTCGTTTTTCACTACGTACACCTACCTCACGTATTCTATTCTGGACAAAGCCACCAGCCCCACGCCCATGCCGGCCAGGGGGGTAGGCGGCACGCTCACGCTGCGGCCCGATGGCACCTACCAGAAGCACCTCACACTCAGCATCAACGGCGGCACCATGCCCTTTGACCAGGACGGGCGTTTCACTTTCGCCGGCAACCGCATCAGTTTTTCCTATACCGACAAAAAGGGGCAGGTCCGCACCGACGAAGGCACGTTTCAGCTGCGCCATGGCCTCCTGACGCTGACCATGGCGGGCTTTCCGGCTGGTAACCAGAGCATTTATACCCTGCGTCAGCAGTAGGCTTCCCGCACCAGTCTGCGCCCAGGCTCCGCCGTTGCGCCCCGCCGGGGTTTCTGCTAACTTGCAGCCCCCTTTCGGCCCCACCCGCCGAAACGTCAACTCACTATTTCACCATTTCACCAACTCACTGATAGATGGGACGCGCGTTTGAATTCCGCAAAGGCCGCAAAATGAAGCGCTGGGACCGAATGTCGAAGGACTTCACCCGCATCGGCCGGGAAATTGTCATGGCCGTGAAGGAATCGGGCCCCAACCCCGATACCAACTCCCGCCTACGCACGGCCATGCAGAACGCCAAGGGCGTGAACATGCCCAAAGACCGGGTAGAAGCCGCCATTAAGCGGGCCAGCAGCAAAGAGGAAAAAGACTACCAGGAAGTGGTATATGAGGGCTACGCGCCCCACGGCGTGGCTATTGTAATTGAAACGGCCACCGACAACCCCACCCGCACCGTAGCCAACGTGCGCATGTACTTCAACCGGGGCAACGGCGCCCTGGGCACGGCCGGCTCTTCCGACTACACCTTCACCCGCAAGGGCGTGTTCAAGCTGGCCGCCGAAGGCCTCGACCTCGACGAGCTGGAGCTGGAGCTGATTGATGCCGGTGCCGAGGACGTGTACGCCGACCAGGAAGAAGACGAGCACGGCAACGTGAAAGAGTACATTGTGGTAGAAACCGCCTTCACCGACTTCGGCCAGATGCAGAAGGCCCTCGAAGAAAAGCAGTTAAACGTGGTTTCGGCTCAGCTGCAGCGCGTGCCCAACACCACCGTGCACCTCGAAGGCGACCAACTGGAGGAAGTAATGAACCTCATCGAGAAGTTTGAAGAGGACGACGACGTGCAGGCCGTGTACCACACGCTGGGTTAAGTCACGGATTTAGCCGGATTCTTCGGATTACACGGATTCTTTCATCTGTGCTTATGGCGTTCGGAACGCGTGGGCAGCTTTCTTTGCGGAGAGCTGCCCACGTTTGTTTTCGGGCGGCAGCTGCTATTCACCTGTTTGCGCGTTCGTTTATGCTGGTAAGCTCTATTATGAAGAAGATACTACCCCTGCTGTTTCTGCTTTACTCGGTGGCGGCAGTAGCCCAACAACATCAGCAGGAACTATCAGCCCTACTCGAAAAAGAGCAGGTACCGGGCATGCAGCTGGTTTATACCCGGAAAGGCGAAACCATCCGGTACAGCCTAGGCCTGGCCAAAGCGGGCACTGCGCAGGCCGTTACGGCTGCCACCACGTTTCAGGCGGCTTCCCTGGGCAAGGTGGTGCTGGCCTACACCGCCCTGCGCCTCCACGACCAGGGCCGGCTTAACCTGGACAAGCCCTTAGCAACGTATTACGCGGAGCCCCGCCTGCGCACCCAGCCCCGCGCCGCCACCATTACGGCCCGCATGGTGCTCACGCACACTTCCGGCCTGCCTAATTGGGCCGAAAACCCGCTGGAAGCCAGCTGGAAAAGCTCTGACCTGAAGTTAAAATACACCCCCGACAGCTGCTGAAACTACTCCGGCGAAGGCTTCGTGCTGCTGCAGAAAACCCTGGAGCGCATCACCGGCAAGCCCCTGCAAACGCTGGCGCAGCAGGAGGTATTCCGTCCGCTGGGCATGCGCAACAGCAGCTTCGTCTGGCGCGGTGAGTTCGATAAGGATGCCAGCTTTGGCCACTCCGACGCGGGCAAGCCCACGGAAGTTCGCCGTTTCCAGGAAGCCAACGCGGGCTTCAGCCTGCTCACCACGGCCACCGACTACAGCCGGTTTGTGCAGGCGCTAGTAAAAGGCCAGGGGCTGAAGCCGGCGACGGCCAAGTTGCTGACTACCCCCGCCAGCACCGCTGAACGCTGCGCGAAACCGACCAGCGCTACCGACCCGTTCGTTGCCTGGGCCTACGGGGTAGGCTTGGCCACCACCAGCCGCGGCCCCGCCCTCTGGCACTGGGGCGACAACGGCGACTTCAAGGGCTTCTTTATCGCCTTCCCCGACACGCAGGAAAGCCTGGTGTTTTTCACCAACGGCGCTAATGGCTTGCGCGTCACGGATGCTGTGCTGCAGCTATTTTTCGGGCCGGGGCAGTACCGGGCCATGCAGTGGCTGGCGGAGTAGCTGGGTTTCCGGCGCGGCAGCGGCCGGCCTACCCCTCAAAATACCGGCAACCCTATATCCCTGCGCGGGCATATCCGGTATATATCCCACGAAACCCACTCTCCCGGTACCATGCCCATCTCCTATAAAACCCTGTTCCTGCTCGAAGCCGATGCTTTTTCCCTGGTCGAAATCAAGCTGCTGGACGTGCAGAGCGACGACCCGGCCGAAGTGTACTTCTGGTTTCGGTTCGATAAAGCCAGCCACCACCTCGAGCACCTGGAGTTCGTGGCAATGAACCGGGATGGTGCCGAGGAGCAGCGGGAGTTTCGGCAGGGGCGGCTGCAGTTCAATGGGGCCAGCGGCACCTTCGCGGCCAAGGATGGAGCCAGCTCTTCGGTGCGGGTGGGCAGCACGGCTTCCCTACCCCCTGCGCTCGACGAAGCCATTCAGCGCTATTTTGTGGGAGCCTAGCGCCTTGTCTTCCTACCCCTACTCAAGGCGCAAACCGTTGTGGGGCCAGGGCTTGCGGATTGGGCAGAAGCTGGCCCGGGTCGGGAGCCCCGGCTGCTGATCTGGCGCAATCTATTTCAGTAACACACCCCGGCCCATGCACTTCCGCCGTATCTTTGTGGTCCGCTTGGGCAAAACGGCCCGGGCGGATCATTTTTGTTTTGCCCTCAACACCCGTTGCCCATGCCTACTCGTCTTAATAAATACATCAGCGAAAGTGGGGTTTGCTCCCGCCGGGAGGCCGACCGCTTTATTGAGCAGGGCAACGTGCTGGTGAACGGCAAGCGGGCCAGCATCGGCGACCAGGTGTCGAGCAAGGACCGGGTTTCGGTAAACGGCATTGTCATTGAGCCCCGCGCCGAAGAAGATGCCGTGTACATTGCCTACAACAAGCCGCCGGGCATCATCTCCACCACCGATACCGGCATCAAGGACAACATCATCCGGGCCATCAAGCACTCGGTGCGTATTTTCCCCATCGGCCGCCTCGACCGGGAATCGCAGGGCCTGATTCTGCTGACCAGCAACGGCGACATCGTCAACAAGATTCTGCGGGCCGGCAACAAGCACGAGAAGGAGTACATCGTGATGGTCGATAAGCCCATCAACGACCTGTTTATTGAAGGCATGGCCAACGGCGTGCCGATTGGGGGCACCATGACCCAGCCCTGCAAAGTAACCAGGGAAACGTCCTACATCTTCCGCATTGTGCTGGTGCAGGGCCTCAACCGTCAGATCCGGCGCATGTGCGAGTACTTCGGCTACGAGGTGGTGCAGCTGGAGCGCATCCGCGTGATGAACATCAACGTGAAGGGCCTGGGCGTGGGCGAGTGGCGCGAGCTGAAGGAGAAAGAGCTGAAAGTGCTGTTCGAGATGATTAAAGACTCCGACGGCACCGATGACGGCTCCACGCCCCGGCGGCGCAAGCGTCCTTCCTCGGCCGAGTTCTGGGCCGACCGCCCGGGCCGCAAGGGCGCGGCCCCCAAACGGCCCGCCGATGCCACCGGCCGCGCCAAGCCGGCCGGCGCCTGGGTAGAAAAGCCCACCGGCAAACGGGCCGCCAGCCGCCCCGCCCCTACCCCCTCCGCCCCGCCCGAGTGGCCCACGGGTCCGGCCCGGCCCAATGGCCCCGCCACCGGCGTCCGCCCCGACGGCCCGAGCTTCGGCAAAGCCCGCCGTCCTGCCGGAGCCTCGGGGCCGGGCAGCGGACCGCGCCCCCGCGGCGCGGCCGCCAGCAAAGGCTCCCGGCCTACCCCGGCCGGACCACCCAAAGGGAAAACCAGCACCCGCGGCACCCGGGGCGCCAGTCGGCCCGGCAAACGCTCCTAGTATCACAAAGCCTAAAGCAAGCGGCCCATCCTGCCACAAAGGATGGGCCGCTTGCTCGTTTTAAGAGGGGTGGGCGCTGGACTGAGCAAAGGCCAAGCGCATTTGCGCCTGACACAACCTTTCTGACACGTTACGGACGCGACTCCTTCCTACCCCCTTAGGGCCAGTAAAGGTCCGATCAAGCAGTAAGGGGGCACGATTTGGGAAGACCTGTTCCGGACACTTCACAAAAATCAAAGTCTGATTTATCAATTCAATTACAAAACCATATACGGAATAATATCATTGAATATCAATCAATTACCAGCAACATATCCTAAATATTCTCAGTCATCATACTGATGATGTAAAGTCTGATAGACTCACAAATTCGGATGTACACTAGGGAAGGGGCCGCGTATGTTTGAACTGTTCGGCCAGGGTGGCTGAGCAGACTTACTTCAAACTTTCTGCGTCATGAACACCAAACCATCCAACGCCTTTATTGCCGCTTCCTGGGTAGCCCTGCTGGCGGGCGTCGCTGCGTTCATCATCGGCCTCTGGAACGCCCAGATGCAGCTCAATGAAAAGGGCTACTACTTCGCAACGCTTATGTACGGGTTGTTTGCGGCCATTTCCCTGCAGAAATCGGTGCGCGACCAGTTGGAGGGCATTCCCGTGACGGGTATCTACTATGGCTTGAGCTGGTTTTCCACCCTGCTCTCGGTAGCCATGCTCACGGTGGGCCTCTGGAACGCCACCCTCACCCTCAGCGAGAAAGGCTTCTACGCCATGTCGTTCCTGCTGAGTTTGTTCGCGGCCATTGCCGTGCAGAAAAACACCCGCGACAACCGCGGCTCAAGCACCACCTCCGCCGAGGCAACAGCTTTGAGCTAAGACCGGGGGTAGCGGGCTGGGTAGTACCTTGCCGCTGGCAGGGCCTGATTCTTCTCTGCTCAACTTGCTATGTCTTCAACGCACAAAGAAAAGATGCTGGCCGGGGAGCTGTACTTCGCCAACGACCCCGAGCTGGTAGCCGAACGCCTGCTGGCCAAGCAGCGCTGCCACCGCTACAACCAGGAGCCCGTGCACCTGAACCGGCAGGTGCTGGCCGAGCTGCTGGGCTACGAAACCGACGCCCACCTGGAAGCGCCCCTGCGCTGCGACTACGGCTACAACATCCGGCTGGGCCAGGGCGTGTACGCCAACTATAACCTTACCATCCTCGACTGCGCCCCCGTCAGCATCGGCGACAATGTGTTTATTGCCCCCAATGTGGTGCTGAGCACGGCCGGGCACCCCGTAGAGGTGGCGCCGCGCATTGCGGGCTGGGAGTTTGCAAAGCCCATTACTATCGGCAACAATGTGTGGCTGGGAGCCGGGGTGCTGGTCATGCCGGGCGTAACCATCGGCGAGGGCACTACCATTGGGGCCGGTAGCGTGGTTACGCGCGATATTCCGGCAGGGGTAGTGGCTGTGGGCAACCCCTGCCGGGTACTGCGGGAGGTAGCCGCGCCAGAATAGCAGTCACGCCCTGAAGTAGGCAGAAAGCTAAAAGATGCCGTCGTTCGGGCTTCTGAAGAAGTTTACCATCTCACACACAGCACTGTAACACTGCAGCTTCAGGAAAGAAGGCACCAGCAGTACAGCTGCTTCATCTTCTAGAATATACTTCTCGTGTATCTTGCAGCCCGCTCCGTAGCTCCGCTCTGCCGGCGGGCTGCTTTGCTTAGCTTCCACCCCCAACCACAAACCAGAAACTACTTCCTCCCCGCCCCATGATAATGCGTACTGACTGGACCCTCGACGAAGTAAAAGCCATTTATAACCAGCCCGTGCTGGAGCTGGTAACCCAGGCCGCCGCCATTCACGCCGAAACCCAGGCCACCGGCGAAGTGCAGGTGTGCACCCTGCTGAGTGTGAAAACCGGCGGCTGCCCCGAAGACTGCGCCTACTGCCCCCAGGCGGCCCGCTACCACACCGGCGTGCAGGCTCACAAGCTGCTGCCCGATGCCGAAGTGCTGGCCGCGGCCCAGCGCGCCAAAGACGGCGGCTCCACCCGCTTCTGCATGGGCGCCGCCTGGCGCGAAGTGCGCGACAACCGCGACTTCGACCGGGTGCTGAACATGGTAACCGAAGTCAACAACATCGGCCTGGAAGTGTGCTGCACCCTGGGCATGCTGAATGAATACCAGGCCGAGCGCCTCAAGGAAGCCGGCCTGTATGCCTACAACCACAACCTGGACACCAGCCGCGAGCATTACGACGACATCATTACCACCCGCACCTACGACGACCGCCTGAACACGCTGGAGCACGTACGGAAAGCCGGTATTTCGGTGTGCTCGGGCGGCATTATTGGCCTGGGCGAAACCGACGAGGACCGCATTGCCATGCTGCACACCCTGGCCACGCTGCCCCAGCACCCCGAGTCGGTGCCGGTGAATGCGCTGGTGCCCGTGGAAGGCACGCCCCTGGCCCAGCAGCCCCGCGTGAGCGTGTGGGAAATGCTGCGCATGATTGCCACGGCCCGCATCCTGATGCCCCGCACCATGGTACGCCTCTCGGCCGGTCGCCAGGAAATGCCCGTAACGGAGCAGGCCCTCTGCTTCCTGGCCGGCGCCAACTCCATCTTCTCGGGCGAGAAGCTGCTCACGACCCCCAACCCCGACTTCGACGCCGACAAGCAGATGTTCGCTCTGCTGGGCCTGAAGCCCCGCAAGTCGTTCAAAGATGTGCCCGAAGGCGCCGTAGTGCTGGGCAAGGAAGCCGCGCCGGTAGTAGCGTAAGTAGCAGTTGTTTTTTAGAAAACGTCGGTCATCCTGAGCCCAGCGAAGGACCTTCTCACGGCGGAACGAGTCGTTGTTACGATGGTCGTGCTACTGGGAAAAGGTCCTTCGCTGGGCTCAGGATGACAGACGTTTTTTACCCGGCTCATTTTTTAAGCCGCTTTCATGGCTACCCCCCTGCCTCTCCACCAACGCCTCGCCCGCGAGCTAGAGCAGCGCGAAGCTGCCGGCACGCGCCGCCGCCTTACGCAGCCCGCCGCCGGGCTGGTGGATTTCAGCTCCAACGACTACCTGGGCCTGAGCCGCCACCCGGCCGTGCAACTAGCTTTGCAGCAGGCCACTGCCGAAGCAGCGGGCAGCACCGGCTCCCGCCTGCTCACCGGCAACTCTATGGAGGCTGAGGCCCTGGAGCAGCATCTGGCGCAGTTCCACCGGGCCGAGGCAGCCTTGCTCTTCAACTCCGGCTACGCGGCCAACCTGGGATTCTTCGCCGCCCTGCCCCGGCGCGGCGACACAATTCTCTACGACGAGGCCTCGCACGCTTCCGTGAAGGACGGTATCCGGGGCTCGTTTGCCACGGCCTGGAGCTTCCGCCACAACGACCTCACCGACCTGACCCGCAAGCTAGCCCGCGCCACCGGAGCCGTATTCGTGGCCGTGGAGGCGCTGTATTCTATGGATGGCGACATGGCCCCGCTGGCGGAGCTGGCGGCGTTGTGCCGGGAACGGGAGCTGTACCTGGTGGTAGATGAGGCCCACACCAACGGCCTCTACGGCCCCCGGGGTGAAGGCTTGGTGGCGGAGCTGGGGCTGGAAGCCGATGTGTTTGCCCGCGTGCTCACGTTTGGGAAGGCCCTCGGCAACCAAGGTGCCGCCGTGGCCGGCCCGGCCGTGCTCCGCGACTACCTCCTCAACTTCAGCCGACCCTTCATCTATACCACCGCCCTACCCCCGCACTCCGTCGCAAGCCTGCGGGCCGCGTACGAAGTGCTGCCGGCTCTATCGGCGGAGCGGGAGCAGCTGTTCGCCCTTTCCGATTACCTGAAAACCCGCCTGAACGCCGTACCGGGGCTGCGCGTGCCGCCGGAGAGCCATGTCATTCACCCGGTTTTCTTCACCGACTCGCCCGGTCCGGCCCGTGCGCGGGCGGTAGCGGCGGCCACCCAGACCGCCGGCTTCGATGTGCGCCCCATCGTGGCCCCTACGGTACCGGCCGGCACGGAGCGGCTGCGGCTTATTCTGCACAGCTACAACACAGAGGCGGAAATTGACGGGCTGGCGGTAGTGCTAGGGCGGTTCTAAGCAGGGCGCGCTTTTTAGGAGCGTACTGCGCTGTGTATTTTTATTTTACTCGTGTTACCTATTCAGATGCCAGTATCAAGACGTACGTTTTTGCGGTCGGGTGCAGTGCTTACAACGGGGGTGTTGCTGCTGGACGCCTGCTGGCTAGAGCAGTTGTGTATTGAAGTCAATGAATTTGAAATCAACGCTCCGACTCCCGGCATACCAAGTTTGCGGGTCCTGCAGATTTCCGATTTACACCTGCAGTCAATTTCTTATTCAATAACCAGACTCGTCAGAGTAATAGCTCAGCTGCAGCCCGATTTACTGGTTTTTACGGGCGACGCCATTGATAAGGCAGAAAACATTCCGGTGCTACACGATTTTCTGCAGCTCCTGCCCACTAACCTGCAAAAGGTTGCTATTCTGGGCAATTGGGAATATTGGGGCAACATCAACATAGCGGAACTTGGCTCAACCTACAGCCAAAACACCTGTCAGCTACTTATCAACCAGACGGTAACTTACCGGATCGGCAATAAAACCATTGCCCTTACGGGCCTGGATGACTACGTAGGTGGCTCCCCCGATGTGCCGGCTGCTTTGCAAACGTATTCGGGCAGTGATTATCACATTCTGTTAAACCACTGCCCTGCCTATACAACCACCATTGTACAGCAGCTTGCCGGGCGCAGCAAGGTGGACTTTATCTTGTCGGGGCATACGCACGGCGGGCAAATTACTTTGGCTGGCTTTGCTCCGCTTCTGCCCCGGGGCAGCGGGAAGTACGTGAGGGGTTGGTACCAGGAAAACGCCACGAGGCTGTACGTTTCCAAAGGGATTGGCACCAGTGTGGTGCCCCTCAGGTTCGGGGCAAGAGCAGAGGTTGCCCTGTTTACGCTGGCCGGGTAGTCCTGGGCCGGCACCAGCCGCGGGCCTTTCAACGGCCGCGGGTGCCGACCCACGTTAGAAAAAAGGCCCCCATCTTTGCTTTTTCCCTTACTCAGGCCGTCTGACCGCTACGGCAGGCAGGTAGCCGGTTTCACTGTTCTTTCTTTTTCCTTTGGAACGACTTTTCATCACCGGCATCGGCACCGACGTCGGCAAAACCGTGGTGTCGGCCATCCTGACGGAGGCCCTGCAGGCCGATTACTGGAAGCCCGTGCAGGCCGGCCTGGAGCCCAGTACCGACGCGGGCACGGTCCGCGGCCTCGTACGCAACACCCGCAGCCATTTTTGGCCGGAGCGCTACCGCCTGCAGCTGCCCGCCTCGCCCCACGCCGCCGCCGCCGCTGAGGGCCTCACCCTCCGCCCCGAAGATTTTCAGCTGCCCGAAACCGACAACCACCTGCTGGTGGAAGGGGCCGGCGGCCTGCTGGTGCCCCTGGCCCCCGGCTTCCTGATAGCCGACCTGGCCCAACAGCTGAACCTGGAGGTAGTGGTGGTTTCGCGCAATTACCTGGGTAGCATCAACCACACCCTGCTCACGCTGGAAGCCCTGCAGGCGCGCGGGCTGCGGGTGCGCGGCCTCGTGTTCAACGGGGAGCCAACGCCCGCCACCGAAAACTTCATTCAGCAGCATACCGGCGTGCCCCTCCTACCCCGCGTCCGGCCCGAAACCGAAGTCACCCCCGAGGTAGTAAGCCGTTATGCTGCTGAGTTCCGAGAGTGGTTTGAAGCTTGAAAACTCCTGTCATCCTGAGCTTGCGAAGGACCTTATCACGTTGAATGAAGTCGTTAGTAGTGACTCAGGTGTGATAAGGTCCTTCGCAAGCTCAGGATGACGGGAGAGGCTGATTGCCCAAAACTGCTGCCTGCGTGCCCGGTTGTACCTTCGCGCTCCATTACCCCTCCTTCCATGCCTACTCTTTCTGAGCGGGACCACGCCGTGGTGTGGCACCCTTATACCCAAATGCAGACTGCCCCGCTGGCCGTGCCGATTGTGCGCGGGGAGGGTAGCTGGCTGATTGCCGAGGACGGCACCCGCTACCTCGACGGTATTTCGTCGTGGTGGGTGAACCTGCACGGGCACGCCCACCCGCACATGGCGGCCCGCGTGAGCGAGCAGCTGCGCACCCTGGAGCACGTGCTGTTTGCCGGCTTCACCCACCCCGCCGCCGTGGAGCTGGCCGAGCAGCTGCTGGCTATTCTGCCCGACAACCAGGCCCGGGTCTTTTACTCCGACAACGGCTCCACGGCCGTGGAAGTGGCCCTGAAAATGGTGCTGCAGTATTTCCATAACCTCGGCCAGCCGGAGCGCCGCACCTTTCTCTGCTTCCAGAACTCCTACCACGGCGACACCTTCGGGGCCATGGCTGTGAGTGCGCGCGGGGCCTTCACGGAGCCGTTCTGGCCCCTGTTGTTCGACGTGGAGTTTGTTGACGTACCCGTGCCGGGCCGGGAGGCCGAGGCATTGGCCCAGCTCGATACTCTGCTCGGCCGGCCCGATGTAGCCGGCTTCATCTTTGAGCCCCTGGTGCTGGGTACGGCGGGCATGGTGATGTACGAGCCGGAGGTATTGAGCGAGATGCTGCGCCGCTGCCACCAGCGCGGGGTGCTGTGCATTGCCGATGAGGTCATGACGGGCTTTGGGCGCACCGGGCCGCTGTTTGCCAGCAGCCTGCTTCAGGAGCAGCCCGACATCATGTGCTTCTCCAAGGGCCTGACCGGCGGCACCCTGGCCATGGGCCTGACCACCTGCGCCGCGCCCATCTACGCTGCTTTCCTCAGCGACGACAAGATGCGGGCCCTCTTTCACGGCCACTCCTACACGGCCAACCCCGTGGCCTGCGCCGCCGCCCTGGCCAGCCTGGAGCTCACCCGCACCGACGAATGCCACCAGCAGCGCCAGCGGATTGAGGCTGCCCACACGGCTTTCCGCCAAGAGATTGAGGCCCTGCCCGGCATCCGGCAGGTGCGCCACCGGGGTACCATTCTGGCGGTGGAGTACGACCCCGGCGAGGGCACCAGCTACTTCAGCCGCCTCCGCGACGCCTTTTATCAACTCGCCATCGACAACCACATCGTGCTCCGCCCCCTGGGCAACGTAGTGTACCTGCTCCCCCCCTACTGCACCACCGATGCCGAACTGGAGCTGCTGTACGCGGTGCTACGGCGCATGCGCGAAGTGGTCCTGAACTTCGAGCCGGCCCCTACCCTACCCGAGTACCTGCATGACTGAGTTTGCCCCCAACGAGTTGATTGTTATCCGGGGCCGGGGCCGGGTATCGGCGCTGGGGCTGCAGCCGGCACCGGCCGATGCGCACGTTTCGCCTTTCACCACCCACGCCACCGGCCTGCCCGTAGCCGCCCTACCCCCCGCCGCCGAGGCAACCCTCGCGGAGCTGCGCCGCACCCAGGCCGCTTACCGCCAACTCGACCGCACGGTACTGCTGGGTTTATTGGCGGCCCGCCAAGCCACCGCGGCAGCCGGCTGGCAACGTAGCGAAGGGGTGAGTGGTGAGCAAGAACACGACCCATTACTCACCCTCTCACCCTCTCACCATTTCACCACTTCCCCTCTGGCCGTCAGCATCGGGAGCAGCCGGGGTGCTACGGGGCGCACGGAGGAGTTTCACGCTGGTTTCTTGGCTGATGGGGTTGTGCCCGCGGGTGCCTCGCCACTGACTACCCTCGGCAACGTGGCTAGCTGGGTGGCTTATGACGCAGGCAGCGCGGGCGGCGCAGCCCTGAGCCACTCCAGTACCTGCAGCAGCGCGTTTCAGGCCCTGGGCAATGCCACGGCCTGGCTGCGGGCGGGCATGGCCGAGCGGTTTCTGGCGGGCGGCACCGAGGCGCCCCTCACCGATTTCACCCTGGCCCAGATGCGGGCCATTGGCATCTACTCGCCCTTTGCCGCCGAAGATTTTCCCTGTCGGCCCGGCGCGGGCAAGCCCTCCACGTTTGTGCTGGGTGAAGGTGCGGCGGTATTTGCCCTGGAGAAAGTGAGCCGGCAGCAGCTGGCGGCGGAAGCCGCCTCCGCTCCGGTTTTCGTGCTGGAAAGCGTGGGGTTTGGCTTCGAGGCCATTGGGAGCAAAACGGGCCTCTCGGCCGAGGGGCAGCACTTTCAGCAGGCCATCCGGCAGGCCCTGGCTCAGGCCCGCCTCACGCCCGCCGCCGTGGATGCCGTGGTGCTGCACAGCCCCGGCACCCCCGCCGGCGACGCGGCCGAGCGGGCGGCGCTGCGGGCAGTTTTCGGGAGAAGCCTACCCCCACTGCTGTCCAACAAGTGGCTGGTGGGGCACACCCTGGGCGCCTCGGCCGCCCTCAGCCTCGATTTTGCCCTGCACATCCTCGAAACTCAGCAGTGGCCGGCCGCACCGTTTGCCACCGACATAGCTTCCGCAGCCCCGAAGCCTATCCGCCGGATTCTGGTGAATGCGGCCGGCTTCGGGGGAAACGCGGCTAGTGCGCTGGTGTCGGCGCTAGAGATGTAGCCGGAGTACCGCTTTACCGCTGCCAGTAAAACACAAAGTGTTTCACTAGTCCATAACTTATACCCGGCTAACCCGCTGCGGGCCTTACCTTGTGCCGCAACGTGGGACCACCCTTCCGCGTCTCTTGCCCAATTCCGCAACCTGAACCCTACCCTTTTCCATGCGCCGTTCCGCTTCGCTGCTGCTACTTTCCCTCGGGTTTGCTACCCCCATTTTCGCCCAGAACAAGCCCACTACCACCCCCGATCCGCTCATTACGCAGATGGTGCAGGACATTTCGGAGAAAAACCTGCGCGACGACATTGACAAGCTCGTGAGCTTTGGGACGCGCCACACCCTCTCGGACACCAAAAGTAAGAAACGCGGCATCGGGGCGGCCCGCAGCTGGGTGGAAAGCGAGTTCCGCAAGTACAGCAAGGCCAGCGGGGGCCGCCTGAAAGTGGAGCAGGATACCTTCACCATCAAGCCCGACGGCCGCCGCATCGACCGGCCCGTGGTGATGGCCAACGTCATGGCGACCCTGCCCGGCACCGACCCCACGGATAAGCGTGTGTTCATTGTGAGCGGGCACATCGACTCGCGGGTAACGGACGTGATGAATGCCACCGCCGACGCACCCGGCGCCAACGACGACGGCTCGGGCACGGTGGCCGTGATGGAGCTGGCCCGCGTGATGAGCCGGCAGCAGTTTCCGGCCACCATCATTTTTGTGGCCGTGCAGGGCGAAGAGCAGGGCCTTTATGGCTCGACCCACCTGGCCAAGCGCGCCAAGAAAGAGGGCTGGAACCTGGTGGCCATGCTCAACAACGACATCATGGGCAACTCTTCGGGCCACGACCCCGAAATAAAGGACGACAAGCGCCTGCGCGTGTTCAGCGAAGGTGTGCCCGCCACCGAAACCGCCGACGAAGCCCGCGTGCGCCGCACGCTGTCCTCTGAAAACGACTCACCCAGCCGCAACCTGGCCCGCTACACCCGCCTGGCCTGCCAGCAGTACGTGCCCGGCCATGAGGTAGTGCTGGAGTACCGCCCCGACCGGTTCCTGCGCGGCGGCGACCATACACCCTTCAATCAGCAGGGCTTCACGGCGGTGCGCTTCTCGGAGATGAACGAAGATTTCCGCCACCAGCACCAGGATCTGCGCCAGGAAAACGGCACCGAGTACGGCGACTATGCCAAGTTCATGGACTTCCCCTACCTGCGCCGCAACACCGGTGTGAACCTGGCCACGCTGGCTTCCCTGGCTCTCGCCCCGGCCGCGCCCGAAAACGTGGGCGTGCTCACGGCCAACCTGACCAACCGCACCGAGCTGAAGTGGGAAGCGCCCAAAGCGGGCGAAAAACCGGCCGGCTATTACGTGCTCATGCGCGAAACCAGCGCCCCGGAGTGGCAGCAGAAATTTTTCGTGACCGACACCAAAGCCGACCTGCCCCACAGCAAGGACAACTACATTTTCGGAGTAGTATCCCTGGATGCCGAGGGCCACGAGAGCCTACCCATTATCCCGAAGCCGGTGCGCTAGAGCACTCGGATTCTCCGGAATTTTACACCTTTTAACTCACCGGGCCCGACTGCGTTTCTCAACGCGTCGGGCCCGGTGCCGTTTAATGACATTCTGCCCCGCTGCGCAACTGTTGGGCTTCAAATCGGTTTCTCCGTCGGGTGAGCGGGCAGGCACCGGGCCCAACGATGTACTTTTGACCTTCTATCAATTCCAAAGCAATGTCCTCTTTCCGTCAAAAACTGCTGAAAGCTCTCTACCCACTCATCATGAAGCTGTCGAAGTCGGGCAGCAAGGGTAAGGTGCTCCGGAATGAGAAGCCGGTCTCCGCTCCCGTGCCGTTCTACAATCTCGCGGGCCAGCTGAACTCCGGCCGGCAGCTGAACTTTGATGAGCTGCGGGGCAAGAAAGTCCTAGTGGTAAACACGGCGTCCAACTGCGGCTATACCAATCAGTACGAAGAGCTGCAGCAGCTTTCCGAGCAGTTTGCCGATCAGCTGGTGGTGCTCGGTTTCCCGGCCAACGACTTTGCCGAGCAGGAAAAGGCCGACGATAAAACCATCGAGCAGTTCTGCCAGGTAAACTTCGGCGTATCGTTTCCCCTAATGAAGAAGAGCGTGGTAGTAAAGAAGGGCGAGCAGAACCCTGTGTACCAGTGGCTCAGCAACGCCCGCCAGAACGGCTGGAACGAGCAAGCCCCCGACTGGAACTTCTCCAAGTACCTCATCAGCGAAGATGGCCGCCTGACCCACTACTTTGGCCCCGCCGTTTCTCCGCTCAGCGACACGGTCATCAACACAATCAAAACGCCGGGCCAGAAAAGTTAGCGGCCGGGCTTGCTAAGGCGAATAAACAGGCCCGTTCTTCCGCTGTCCGCACGTTTTAGCGCAGCCTACCCTTGAAGCTACTGCCCAACCTGCACCCCGGGGTTACTGCCTGCACCAGGGGGTAGGCAGCCGGCATATAGTCAAAAATTCCAGCTCAGCCGTTGGTGTTTTTCCAAGGAACTGCGTACTTGCGGCCGCAAAGCGGGGTAGGGCCCGCGTTTTATTTGCATATGCTGCTCACTACCACCTCATTCGGCACTTCTACTGCTCTGGCTTCGGCTGGGGTGGCTGCCGCGTGTATGGGGGTGAAGCTGGGCAAACAGGTAGCCTCGCCGCTGTCGGTGGGCCTGCTGATGGTCAAGAAATCGAAGAAACGCAACCCGACCTGACCGTCGCACCTGTTCGTCGTACCTACCTACCACTGAACCTTCAAGCGCCGGTCCTCCCAGGATCGGCGCTTTTTTTTCCTCTTTTCATTTCCGGCTCGCAACCTGCCGGAGTTTTCTGCGCCACTTATCTCCTGTTTTTTCCCTGTTTATGAAAGTTCTCAAGTTTGGCGGCACGTCCGTAGGGTCGGCGCAGCGGATGCGCGAAGTAGCCGAGTTGATTCATGCCCCGCACCTGCAGCGCCGCATCGTGGTGCTTTCGGCCATGAGCGGCACCACCAACGCCCTGGTTGAAATTGCTACCCTGCTCTACGCCGCCGATGCCACCGCTGCTACCGCCCGCCTGGAGGCCCTGCGCCAGCGCTACCATGAGGTAGCCCGCGAGCTACTACCCGGCGCAGGCCTGGCCGAATCAGCCATTGAAACCCTGAATCAGCATTTCGACGCGGTGTTGGCCCTGACTTCAGCTCCACTTTCTGCCGATGGGGAACGGGTGATTCTGGCCCAGGGCGAGCTGTTGAGCACGTTGCTGGTGCACCGCTACGTAACTCAGGTGCTGGGCCGCCCGGCCGTGCTGCTGCCCGCTCTGAATTTTATGCGCCTGGATGTAGATGAGGAGCCCGATGCGGCCTACATTCGGGAGCACCTAGCCGCTACCCTCGCGCCCTACGCCAACCAGCAGCTGTTTATCACGCAAGGCTACATCTGCCGCAGCGCCCAGGGCCACATCGATAACCTCAAGCGCGGCGGCTCCGACTACTCGGCTTCCCTGATCGGGGCGGCCGTGGAGGCCGAGGAAATCCAGATCTGGACCGACATCGACGGCCTGCACAACAACGACCCGCGCATCGTGCAGGGCACCTACCCCATCCGGGAGCTGTCGTTTGATGAAGCGGCGGAGCTGGCCTACTTCGGAGCGAAGATTCTGCACCCCAGCTCGGTGCTGCCCGCCCGCCAGCACGGCATTCCAGTTCGCCTGCTCAATACCATGCAGCCCGAGGCCCCCGGCACCCTCATTTCGGCCAAAACGGGCTCCGAGGCTATTAAGGCAGTAGCGGCCAAGGATGGCATTACGGCCATCAACGTGAAGTCGAGCCGGATGCTGCTGGCCCACGGCTTCCTGCGCAGCCTGTTCGAGATTTTTGAGCGCTACCGCACCTCCATCGACATGATTACGACCTCGGAAGTGGCCGTTTCCTTGACCATTGACGACGCTACCCGCCTACCCCAGATTCTGGAAGAGCTGCGCCGCTTCGGCACCGTAGAAGTTGATGAAAATCAGACGATTATCTGCTTGGTAGGCAGCCTGGGGCAGGACGCGCATGGGGCGGCCAACCAAGCCTTTGCCGCCCTGCGCGACATTCCGATGCGCATGATCAGCTACGGCGGCTCACCGAACAACATCAGCATTCTGGTGCATAACAACCACAAAGTAAGCGCTCTGCAGGCCCTGAACGCCGGGCTGTTTCAGCGGTAATTCTCTATTTCGATGGCTTTTCAACTTCCGGCGGAGCTTACCCAGCAGCCTACCCCCTTTTATTACTACGACCTTCAGTTGCTCGACCAGACATTGGCGGCACTTACAGCGGCCGCCAGGCCAGGCAATTTCCAGGTGCACTACGCCCTGAAGGCCAACTCCAACCTGCCTATTCTGCAGCGCATTCAGCAGGCAGGCTTCGGGGCCGACTGCGTGAGCGGCGGCGAGGTGCAGCGCGCCCTCGATGCGGGCTTCTCCCCCGACCATGTGGTGTTTGCGGGGGTAGGAAAATCGGACGCGGAAATCAACCGGGCCCTGGCCGCCGATATTTTCTGCTTTAACGCCGAATCGGTGCCGGAGCTACAGGTGCTCAACGAGCTGGCCGGCGCCCAGGGCCGCACGGCGCGGGTGGCCCTGCGCATCAACCCCAACGTGGACGCCCACACCCACGCCTACATCACCACCGGCCTCGACGCCAACAAGTTCGGCATCAACCTGGCCGATCTGGCAGGGGTAGTCGAGGGCCTGGACAACCTCCCCAATGTGGAGCTAATTGGCCTGCACGCCCACATCGGCTCCCAGATTACCGAGCTGTCGGCGTTTGCCAACCTGAGCCGCAAGCTCAACGAGCTGCAAACCTGGCTGGAAGACCGGGGCCACCGCCTCCCTCACCTCAACGTGGGCGGCGGCCTGGGCATCGACTACCACCAGCCCGACCAAAACCCCATTCCGGACTTCGCGGCCTACTTCGGCATGTTTGAGCAGCACCTGCAGCGGCGGCCGGGCCAGCAGGTGCACGTGGAGCTGGGCCGGGCCGTGGTGGCCCAGTGCGGCACCCTTGTAAGCCGGGTGCTCTACGTGAAAGAAAGCCAGCAAACCCGCTTTGCCATCCTCGACGCGGGCATGACGGAGCTGATCCGCCCGGCCCTCTACGGCAGCTACCACCTCATCCAGAACCTGACCAGCCAGCGCCCGGAGCTAACCTACGATATTGTGGGTCCCATCTGCGAGTCGTCGGATACGTTTGGTAAGGCCATTACCCTGCCCGAAACCCAGCGCGGCGACCTGGTGGCGATCCGCTCGGCCGGGGCTTACGGGGAGGTGATGTCGTCGGCCTACAACCTGCGCGAGAAAGCCGAAGCCGTTTACCGGTAGTCATTTTCAAGGTTTGGGCTTACTTGCCGGGTAGTATTTTTCGCCCGTCGGGTGAAAGTTGATTCTGGCCGGGTAGAACTAGGCGTTGACCAAAACTTTCAGCAAGCTGCATACGGGCCTTGCTACCTTTGACTCAATAACAAACGGCGCACGAAGGGTTTATGGAAAGGAAGGCCCTCCGCGTGGTGTGTTGCAGCTGGTGAAAGGAGTAGGGTGGATATATAGAATAGCCAGCTGCAGCCCCGTAGATAAAAAGCCGCTACCTCTGGTAGCGGCTTTTCTGTTTTCAGGGGGTAGGAAACGTGGCCTAAGTCTGCCGCCAGCCTTCCTAACAACTGGCGGGCAGACGCCTGGCCTCCGGCCAGAAGTCTGCCCGCCGGCCAATGGGGCAAGTCTCCCGACTTGCGGCCGCCGACGGCGGCCAGCTGGCGCCTGGGGCATTAGGTGGCTTCCTGGTGTTAATGCAGCGCTTGATTATAAGCCTGTTCAATGACAATCATGCAGGCCTTTGGCTTTGAGGAGCGGGTAGGAGTATGCAGATGGCGCAGACGAATCTAACGCCAGCTGGCCGCCGTTGGCGGCCGCAAGTCGGGAGACTTGCCCCATTGGCCGGCGGGCAGACTTCTGGCCGGAGGCCAGGCGTCTGCCGCCAGTCTTCCTACCACAGCACCGTCCACTTGCCCAGCTTTTCCTGCTGGGTGAAGTAGCGCCGCATCCACTGGCGCTCGGGTTTCAGCTCGCCTTTCACCAGGAGCACGGGGTGTTGCAGCAGTAAGGCGCCCAGAGCCGGCTCCTGCTGGGGGTCCTGAAGGTAGAGCAGGTAGCGCTGCCAGCTAGTGCCGGCCTCAAACTGGGTTTCGCGGTTGAGGTTGTGGTTGCCATCATTCAGAAATACGGGCAACTGGCCCAGCTCGAAGGCCAGGGACGGCAGCAGCTGGTCGTACACCAGCACCTGGCGGTTGGTCAGCTGCTTATCCCGCAGGAATTGGGCCAGGGGGCGACTCCCGTTGAAGGCCAGCTCGTTCTGCTGCAGAATGGGCTTGGCCGCGAGCAGCAGAAACACCGTGAACAAAGTGGTGGCCACCAGCAGGCGCGGGGCAATGCGCACCTGATTCCAGAGCGTGAGGGTGAGCACCAGCGTAATAATGCCCGCCGCGGGCCAGATGGCGGTGAGCGGCTTCACCTCAAAACCCAGCTGAACTACCGTGGTCAGAATGGGCAGAAAGCATAGCGCCCCCAGCAGAAACCCGTAGAACGCCACGATGCCCACGTACCAGCGGTGCAGGGCGGCTTCGGTGCAGCGGCCCAGGTAGTACACCGTCAGGAGCACTACCCCCGGGAAGACGGGCAGCACGTAGAGCAGCAGCTTGGACTTGGACAGGGAGAAAAACAGCAGCGGCACCAGCACCCAGAAGATGAGCACGTTGCGCCACTGTTGCGGCACCGTATTCCAGGGGGTGCGCACGGCCCTGACTACCAATGCCACTGCCCATGGCAGGCTGGTAGCGGGGGCCAGCACCAGGTAAAACCACCAGGGCTTGCTGCGGTTGAAGGTGGCCGCGTTGGCAAAGCGCTCCACGGTGTGCTCGAACAGGAAGTAGCGCAGGAACGCCGGGTTTTCGGCCATCAGGTACAGATACCAGCTCAGCCCTACCCCCACAAACAGCGCAAACCCCAGGGCATGATGCACCGTGAAGGGGCGCTTAACTTGGCCTTGTTTTACGTAGAAGCCAATAACAACCATCAGCGGCAGCACGAAGCCTACCGGGCCTTTGGTGAGGAAAGCCAGCCCCAGCCCGAGCCAAAACAGGTACAGCCACCGCGCCCCGCCACCGTGGTAGTAGCGCAGAATACCGTAGGCGGCGGCCAGCTCCAGGGTAGCCAGGTAGGCATCGGTGGTCACGTTGAGGGCCGAAATGAGCACCACGGGCAGGGTGCCGTAGATGACGGCGGCAGCCAGGGCGCGGGCGCGGTCCTGCCGGAACAGCAGCAGCCCCAGCCCATACATCAGCCCCACCTGCAGCAGCACGGCCAGCACCGGCAGCAGGCGCACGCCCACCGTATTCTCGCCGAACAACCCCAGCCCCGCCGCGGTAAGCCAATAAGTGAGGGGCGGCTTGTGGAAGTGCTGAATGCCCAGCAGGCGCGGGTGCAGCCAGTCCTGGCCCGTCAGCATTTCCCGCCCTATTTCGGAGTAGCGGGCCTCGCTGCTTTCCAACGGTCCCCAGCTGCCCAGCTGCCACAGAAAAGCGCCGCCCAATACCAGAAGAAAAAGCCAGAGCCAGCGGCGGGAAGTCATCGGAAAAGGCATGGGAGCAGCGAATAAAGGGCGGCGAAAGCCGCAAAGGTAGCCAGAAAGCCGGGCCGCTGCTGCCCTTACTCGCCCGAGGAAGCGGCCGGCGGCGGCGGCTCCGGCGAAGGCGGCTCTACGCGCTTCAGGCCCATAGCCATAAACAGCAGCCCCAGGATGAGGAAGGTGGTCTGGCGCTTACCAAACAGCCCGATGAGCACCCACACCAGGCCCGCATAGAAAATGGGAGCCAGCTGATAACGACCAAACAGCGTGTTCATTCCTCAAAGTACAGAACGGGTAGCACGTTTAACCTATTCCGCCGAACTTTGCGGGCGCTGCTGCGGCTACCTGTTTTTCCATGAACGACCCCGAAATCCGTGCTTTGCTGTATCCCCTGCTCCAGGGCGGCGTGTACGTAGATGAGCTGCCCACCGGTACTACCCGCGCCGATGTGGTGCACATTACGGAGCAGTTTATGCACGGCTACGAGCTGAAAGGCGACGGCGACACCCTGCAGCGGGTAGCCAGGCAGCTGCCCTGCTACGGCCAGGCCTACGATTTTGTCACCTTCGTCGTCACGGAAAAGCACTTGCCCAAGCTCCTGCCTCAGCTGCCGGAGTGGGTAGGCGTGCTGGTCGCTTCGGCGGCGGGGCTGCACCCGCACCGCCCGGCCCTGTACAACGCCACCGTGGAGCGCCCGGCGGTGGCGGCCCTGCTACGGCTAGAGGAAATCAAGCAGTTTTTGCTGGCCCAGGGGCTGGTGGGCGTGAGCACCTACCGCCGCCGCGACGTGCTGAATTTTCTGCGCACCACGCAGCTGGTCACGCTGTCGGCCCTGGCCCACCACGTCCGGCGCCAGCTCATGGGCCGGATGGAGGAGCGCCTGGCCTTCCGGGCCGAGCGCAAAGCCGAGCGGGAACGGGTGGCGGCCCGCCGCCGGAAGCGCCCCAGGCGGAAGTAAGTTACTCCTTTGAGCGGGGCGAGAAACCCAGATTCCTTGCTTTCCTCGGAACGACAGGCGTCAGCTCGACAACTTCCTGTTACACAAAGTAGTTAGACGAGTACACCCACCGTCTTTGCTGCTGCCATGACCATTCTGCTTACCGGGGCCAATGGCTACATTGGCCAGCGCCTGCTGCCGCTGCTAGTGGAAGCGGGTCACCACGTTATCTGTGTGGTACGCGACGCCCGCCGCTACGAGCTGCCGGAGCGCCTGCGTGCCCACGTTACGGTAGCCCAGGCCGACTTGCTGAAACCCGATTCGCTGGCCGAGCTGCCCCCCGACATTGAGGCAGCTTATTACCTGGTGCATTCCATGAGTGGGCATAACAAAGACTTTTTCCGGCTGGAGCAGGAGTCGGCCCGGAACTTTGCCGCCTATCTCAACCGCAGCAGCTGCCGGCAGATCATTTACCTTTCCGGCATTGCCAACGACCGGGCCCTGAGCGTGCACCTTCGCTCCCGCAAAGCCGTGGAAAAAGAGCTGCGCCAGGCTGAAAAAGCCGCCCTCACCGTACTGCGGGCCAGCATCATTATCGGCTCGGGCTCGGCTTCGTTTGAGATTATCCGGGATTTGGTGGACAAGCTGCCCATGATGGTGACGCCGCGCTGGCTGAACTCGCGCTGCCAGCCCATCGGCATCCGCGACGTGATGCACTACCTGCAGGCCGTGCTCGATAACCCCGCTTGCCTGGGCCAGTCGTTTGATATCGGCGGACCCGACGTGCTGACCTACCGGCAGATGCTGCTGGGCCTGGCCGAAGTGCGCGGGCTGCGGCGCTACATCGTTACGGTGCCGGTGCTCACGCCCCGGCTGTCCTCGTGGTGGCTGTACCTGGTTACCAGCACTACCTTCTCCCTGGCCCAAAGCCTGGTGGAAAGCCTGCGCAACGATACCATCGTCAATCCGCGCCGCAGCATTGGCGCGGTAGTGCCGCACGCCTGCATGAGCTACCGGGCCGCCGTGGAGCTGGCCTTCCAGCGCATCGAGCAAAACGAGGTGGTTAGCAGCTGGAGCGATGCGCTAAGCAGCGGCGTGATGCCCCAGGGCTACATGGACCACATTCAGATTCCGCAGCACGGCTTGCTGCAAGACCGCCAGACGCTGCGCTTTACGCGCCCGCCCCAGGAGGTGCTGCGCAACGTGTGGGCCATTGGGGGCGAGCGGGGCTGGTACAAGGTTGACTGGCTTTGGCGCGTGCGGGGGCTGCTGGATAAGCTGGTAGGCGGCGTAGGGTTGCGCCGGGGCAGGCGCTCCGCCACCAAGCTGCGGGCCGGCGACCCGCTCGACTTCTGGCGCGTGCTCGTAGCCGATAAAGCCAGCCGCCGCCTGCTGCTCTACGCCGAAATGAAACTTCCCGGCGAAGCCTGGCTGCAGTTCCGCATTCTGGACAACCCCGATGGGTCGCACACCCTGGAGCAGCTGGCCGCATTCCGGCCCCACGGCCTGGCCGGGCGCCTGTACTGGTACTCGCTGGTGCCGTTTCACTTCGTCATTTTCAAGGGCATGATTGAGAACATTGTGCAGTACGGGGCCACCGTGCCCCTACCCCTTTCCTCAGCCCCAACCCCCGCGCCGGGCTAACGGCACAGGGAGCCAGATAACACTGGCGCTAAGCCCCGCTCTTTTATTCAGGTACCGAAGTTGAAAACTCCACCTGCTGCTACTTGCCCTGGTAGCATCCGGAGCGCGTTCGTGTGGGCAGGCTATGTGTCACCGTGGCCTACCCAGAGAAATAAGCTGGATTCACTTAAACCCGGAAGCTGCGGCTAGTAGCACTTGTGCCGTTGAAGAAGCCTTTATACCGGCCCGGAAAGTCCTTTCTATATATAATTATCTATTTATATATCAACTACATACGAGCCGCATATTTTCCCTGATAAGTCTGGCGTAGCCAAATCCTCGTTGGCGAATCGGTTACGAAGGCGCCTACCTTCCGTTCGTTATCCACCACCTTATTCCTCCGTGACGAGCTTTCGGGCTCCCCCCTTACCGGCCGGTTTTTATTGCTGCATCCCAGCCGCCGCCTTTGCCTCGTTCCGGGGGTGGGGCGGCGGTTTTTAGTTAAGATTAATTCACGCACCAAGCACCTGATTTTTCTCCGTCTTATTCTGCCGACTATGCTTCCGTCCGCTGTTGTCGCCGTTCCGCACGGTTCTGGTTATTACGCGCTGTTCTACGTGCTGGGCTTCGGGGTGAACCTGGCCTTGCTGCTGTGGGAGGGCCGGCAGCGCGGCTACCCCCTCCGCTCCTGGCTGCTGCTGCTGGCTTGCGTGGCCGTGCCGTTTATTCTGGGCACCAAGCTGCTGGCCTTGTCGGGCCCGGAATGGGAAGTACTGATGCGCAGCGGGGAGCTGCCGGCTTCGGAAGCCCGCTCGGTGCTGGGCGGGGCGCTGGCCTCGGGCATGGCGCTGCCGCTGCTGCGGCGGGCCTTCGGCTACGGCCGCCATGTGTACGATGCCTTTGCCCTCCCGCTGTGCGCGGCCCTGGTGGTGCAGTGCGTGGGCTGCGTGCTGACGGGTTGCTGCTTTGGAGTACCCACGGCGGGCAGTTGGGGCCTCACCTACGGTCCCGGCACCCTGCCCTACCTCGTGCAGGTGTACCAAGGATTGATTCCGGCCGGAGCGCCGGCTTCGCTTCCTACCCACCCTACCCAGCTGTATGCCTTGGTGCTGTGCGCGGGGGTAGGCGCGGTGCTGCTGCTCACGCGCCACCGGGTGTGGCCGGGCGGCAGCCGCCGCTGGCTGCAGGTAGGGCTGCTGCTGGCCGGGCGCTTTGTGCTGGAGTTCTGGCGCGACCCGGCCAGTGAGCCGGTGGGCGCCGCCGCCCACACCCACGCCGGCCTGACGATGCTGCAGCTGCAATGGGCTTTGCTGATGATGGCTCCGGTTGCGCTGGGCAGCTGGTGGTGGCAGGTGCGGCAGGCAGGCCGGACTACTCCCGCGCCGGAACCAACGCCGGTTAATCTTTCGGGCCGAAACCTGCTGGCTGTTGGGGGCCTGTTGCTGCTCACGGCCTGGGTAGGCCCGTGGGCGCTGAGCCTACCGGAGGTACTGGTGGTGAAGGCCTTGCTGCTGGCCGTACTGGCGCTGGAAGCCGGCGCCTACCTGCGAAGTGTGGCCTCCACGGCCCGACCCGTGCGGGCGGCCCTACCCCTCGGGCTGGCCAGTACCGTATTCGTGCTGACCAGCCAGGTTTCGCCCGATTCAACTTTGCCGGCTGCCACTCCCGAAAAGTATTACACGCTCAGCGGCAGCTTCAGCTCGGGCCGTTTTCTGCGGGAACAGAACACCGAAGGCGGCTGCGGGGGTAGTACGCCCCTGGAACTGTACCGCCACCGCTACGCCACCGGCACCCTCGACTTTTCCCGCACCAAAATGCCCGGTACGAACGTTGATGGCGACGTGCATATGGCCGAAAGAACCGTGGGCGTACGCCTGCACGTGGGCGGCGACCAGGAAACGCCCTTGGGCGCGGGCCTTTACCGCCGCCGCACCACGCTGTTCGCCCTCAACCCCTACGTGCAGCTCGACCGCCCGTGGGTAGGCGTGGGCCTGGGCCTGATGGTCGGCAACCTGGGCTACCACCGCTACCTATCCGGAGATGGGGTCAGTGTATTTGATATGCAGGCCTCAGTGCGGGTGGGGCAGCGCGAGCAAGTGTACGCCCTAGCCGACTACAACTACCTCAACTACGGCCCGGGCAACCCGCAGCAGCGCTTTGGTATCGGCACGGGGCTGGGCGGCTCCAAATGGCAGCTACTGGCTGGCGCGGCCAGCAGCAAAGGCTACGATGTGCAGGAGGGAGCCAGTCGGTGGTCGGGCTTTGCGGAGGTGGGTTTCCGCCCTACCCCGGCCTGGCAGGTCAACTCGTTTGCCCTTTTCGGTAACTCCAACCAGCGGCAGGTAGGCTTGCGGCTCAGTCGCCGCCTGAGTGCCCGCTAGTTTTTCAGGGGCTTACTTTCCCAGGAGCCGCGGCCCCAGGGCCTGCCGAAGTTGCGGTAAATCGTAGCGGCGCAGCACGCCCGGCAGCACCCAGGAGTAGGTGTCTTTGCGGGTAGGCTCCCGCAGCATTTCCTGGAAAGAAGCCGGCGCTTGCAGCATTTCCAGCCGGCTGATGCGTTCCGTAAGCACGGCGGCGTGCAGGGCCGCTATGCCTACCAAGCCTGTAGCGCGTACCCCTGTTGGCCGGCCTTGCAGCCCGGCCGTACCTCCTACCCAGTCCAGCACCGTCAGAATATCAGTGACGCGCTGGCTCAGCAACGGGCGCCCGAGGTGGAGGCTGAGCAGGGCCAGGCGGTACTCGCGGTTGTAGTATTTGGGGTCGTTGAAGGCGGCGGGGTCGGTGGTTTCGCCCAGGCCACGCAGGTCGGGCAGCACCACGGCGGTTTGCTGCCGGAGGTGGCGTTGGATGAGGGCAGTGCTATCGGCAAGCGTGTTTTTGCCGCCATCGGCTAGCATTATAACCACTCTCTGCGGAGCAGTACCGGCGGCCGGTAGCGCCAACAGCAAGGGTAGCGGGGGTTCCCCGGCGCGGCGCAGTAGCAGTTTCTGCCAGGTTATTCCTTTTATGGTCGTTTCTTCCTTTACCTCTGCCACAGTAGGTGAGGTAGGCGCTAGCTGCAGTTGCTGCTGCACCTGAGCCCGGAGCTGTTCCGCGGTAAGTGAAGCGCGTGCCTGACCTAGCTTTTTGGCTTCTTCAGCGTAGATCTGGGTTAAGGTTACTTCCTGCCGAAAAGCTGTGTTTACCTGCCCGGTGGCCGTGCACCACAGCTCTTTTTCGGGGAGCACAGCCAGGTTTAACTCCCGCACGGGGGTAGCATCCTGCAGAAAGAACCTTCGAAACCAGGTAACGGCGGCTTCACGCTTAGGCTGGGAGATGCCGTGCCCATCATCGTAGGTGAACATGCCTACCTGCTCGGGCTGGCCGAGCAGACGGTAAGCCTGCTGCAGTTCCCGGTGGGTTGCCTCCATGCTGGGGTAGTCCACGAAATCGTAGCGGCCTGCGAGCAACAGCAGGGGCTTGGGGGCGAAGATGAGCGGATACTCTGTCAGGTCGAGGCCGGCCGCCCCGGCGCCGGGCAGCATTACGCAGCCATCAGCGGGGCCGGTCAGCTCCAGGTTTCGCTCGCCGGCAGCCACGTAGCTGCACAGGGCCGCTACCTTCACCCGGTCGTCAAACCCCAAGAAATACGCCGTTTGGGTGGCTCCGCCGGAGTTGCCGAGGCAGCCGATTCGTTCAGCATCCACTTCACGGCGGGTAAGGAGGTAGTCGAGGCCGCGCACGTTGTCCCAGAGCTGAGCCGCCGGCACCGTGCGGCCCAGCAGCGCCGCCTGGGCGTTGAGCAAGGTGTGCTCCGTCGTACCTCCTCGCGTCAAAGGCTTGCCCGCGGCATCAGTCAGCTGCATTCTTTCGCCCTGAGAAATAGGGTCGATAACCAGCACCACAAAGCCATTTTGCGCAAACAGAATAGCCGTTTTTTGGTACGATTCTGTGGCTTTCGATTCCTGCTCATGCCCGCAGAACAGCAGCACCGCCGGCCGCTTGCCTTTCCCATCCGGCACGTACAGGTTGGCCGTTACGTGGTGGCCCGGCGTGCTTTCGTAGATAACTTTTTCAATCCGAAACCCGGTCCGCGCCAGCGTGCCCGTCACCCTGGCCTTGAGAGGCGTGCGCGCCGGCAACGGCCCCAGCACCCGTCGAAACCGCGCCCGTACGCTGTCCTGATACGCCCGCATCTGCTCCGCCGACTGCGTGGCCTGGCTCCAAGCCGCGCGGCGCTGGTTGTACTGCCCGTGCATCTGCTGCAGCAGGTAGGTGCTGAGCGTGGCCGGCGCTTTCCAATCGATGACGTTGTAGGCCTTTTGCGCGGTAGCGGGGGTAGGCAGCAGCAGGCTGAGGGCTGCTAGTAGAATAAAAACGGATTTCATAGAAAAGCAGAAAAAACAAGCCCTTCCTACGGAGCAGAAAGGGCCTGTCAAGCGTGAAAAGCTGCCGCTGTAACGGCAGGCTAGTTAGATTTTCTCCGGCAGCAGCAGCGCGTCCTGGAAGTTGCCCAAAATGGCTTTGTCGCCTTCCGTCACGGCTTCTACCAGCAGGGCGCCGCCTACAAACGCGCCCTTCCACGACTCGCCCATCCCGCCGAATACCTCTTCCCGGTCGCCGCGGGAGCGGAGCTTATTCAGGCCTACTTTGAAGGCGCGCACTTCCTTGGCCGTGCGGGCGGCCCACTTTTCGTCGTCGGAGGCCACGGCGGCTACCAGGGCCCCGTTGGAAATGTTCATCTCGCCTACCAGTTCTTCTACCCTATCCACCAGCACAATGCTGTCGATGGGGCCAAAGGGCTCCTTGAAGTACAGCTCGCTCTGGCGCGGCAGGTTCACCAGGGCCCGCGGGGCGCGGTAAGCCGAGCGGTCCTGGCCGGGCAGGAACAGGCTGTTGTCAAGCTTGCCTTCGTAGATAGGGGTAGCGCCGGTTTTCAGCGCGTCGGCGTAGAGACGGTCGAGGTCCTCGGCCTGGCGGGCGTTGATGACGGGACCGAAAGCCAGGTCGGGCAGCTTATCATCGGCGGTATCTACCAGGGTAGGGTTACCCACTTTCAGGTCTTTGATGGTATTCCAGTAGGTTTCCAGGAACTGCGGGAACAGGCGGCGCTCCACCACGAAGCGCACGTAGGCCGTGCAGCGTTGCTTGCCGTAGTCGTAGCCTTTCTTGAGCTGATCGGCGAGGCTGGTCCAGTCGGAGTAGTTCCAGATGCCGTAGGTGTTCACGCCTTCCATTTCCAGCATGTAGCGCTTGTGCTCCTGGCTGAGGGCGTCGGCGATGTTGCGGCCGTTGTAGCGCCCGCCCACAAAGCTCAGGCAGTCCACGGCTTCGTGCTTTACCAGCACGTCGCTCAGCTCCCCGCCCGAGCCGCTCACCAGCGTGACAGGCAGGCCGCAGCGGCGGGCAATGGCAAAGGCCAAACTCAGAGAAATAAAACCACCATCGGTAGGCGTTTTGGCAATAACCGAATTGCCGCAGAGCGCCTGCACCAGCACCGCGTGTAGCAGCACCGACATGGGGTAGTTCCAGGAGGCAATGTTGCTTACCAGCCCCAAAGGCTTGCGCTGGCCCAGCATGCCTTCAATATTATCTACGTACCACTGCACCCCGTCAATGGCGCGGTCAATGTCGGTAAAGCCCAGCTTGAAGGTTTTGCCGATTTCCCAGATCAGCAGCTTGCCGATGAGGTCTACCTGGGGCCGGAGCTGGTCGAGGCAGTCCTGCACGCGGCGCTTGCGCTCATCCAGGTCGGTAGCGCCCCAGGCGGCGGCTTCCTGCTTGGCCGCTACCACGGCACGTAGGGCGGTGGCGTGGTCGAGCATGGGTAGGGAGCCGATTTCGGAGCCATCCACGGGCGACACAAACGGGCGGGGCTTACCGGGCTCCTGCCAGCGTCCTTCCAATAGGTTCAGAAAGCCGACGCCATCGGGCGCGAAGATTTCGGGGGTTACACTTTTGGTTTGGTTGAGCAGGTAGCCAAACTCTACCTGAGGGGAAACGATTTTAGGCATGGTTGGGGAAAGAGTAGAATGGCGACATACGACAAGCCGGCGTCGCTCACTGGAAAAGCACGGCCCACGGCCGACAAGGTACACGGTGGCAGCCATTTGCCGCCGACCGGGCTAAGTAAGCAGATCAGGCGTGATTTTGTTCTATGGCTTCTTCTTTCGGTGCTACCTCGGTTTCAGTCAACAACCTTTCCACCAAAGCCGGGGACCCCACGAACAGCGGGGTACGCTGGTGAAACTCAGTAGCCACAATATCCAGAATAGGGCCAGTGCCTGACTCGGCGCGGCCGCCGGCCTGCTCAATCAGAAAAGCCAGCGGAAAGGCCTCATACAGCACCCGCAGCTTGCCATTGGGGTTCTTGCCGGTGGGCGGATATAGATAAATGCCGCCCGTGAGCAGGTTGCGGTGATAATCGGCTACCAGGGAACCCACATAGCGCCCGCTCTGCCCTTCGCGCTTGCACTGCATCAGGTAGTCGCGCACGTACTGGGGGTAATCGAACCAATAGCCTTCGTTGCAGCTGAACACTGTGCCGGAGGTAGGAATGGTGATGCTGGGGTGGGAAAGGAAGAATTCGCCCAGGGAGTTTTCGTAGGTGAAGCCCGCTACCCCGTGGCCGGTGGTGTACACCAGCATGGTGCTGGAGCCATACAGAATATAGCCGGCTGCTACCTGCTGCCTCCCGCCCTGCAGAAAGTCCGCGCGCGTGGCCGACTCCCCTACCGGCGTCACGCGCCGGTAGATGCTGAAAATGGTGCCGATGCTGATATTAACGTCGATATTAGAGGAGCCGTCCAGGGGGTCAATGGCCACCACGTACTTGCCCTGGCAGTTGCCGGTGTGAATGATGTCATCTTCTTCTTCCGAGAGCACCGCGCAGGCCTCGCCCCCATTTGTGAGGGCCCGGATAAAGCGAATATTGGCTTCCACATCGAGCTTCTGCTGGGCCTCGCCCTGCACGTTCTGCTGGCCCATGCTGCCAATGATGCTCGTCAGGCCTGCCCGATTTACTTCACGGTTCACGATTTTGCCGGCCAGCGCAATGTCGCGCAGCAGCTGGCTCAGCTCGCCGGTGGCAAAAGGAAACTCTGCCTGTTTCCGCATGATGTAGCGCTCCAGCGTGGTACCAACCGGCTGAGCAATAGTGTTTTCAGTAGAAATATTCATGCGTGGTAGGGGTACAAAAGCTCCCGCAGCCTGCGCCACTGCTTTTCTAGGAAGCCGTCGCGAAGTCTGGTGAGGTAAGCTGAATGAGTTGGGGAAACGACTAGGCCTTACAAGAATACAGGCTTACGTAAGTGCACCGTGGACAAGTATTGTCATGCTGAGCAAAGCCAGAGGCGCAGCCGACGTATCTCTACCTCTGGTTAACATGTGCTACCTGCTCAACGAAGCGGTAGAGATGCTCCGGCCGCGCGTACGCCAGATGAAGCATGACGCGCTGCTATCTGCTTTTGCCTGAGCCCGGCTATGCTGGCTTAGCTTTTGGCTTCGGGCTGTTTCTGGCTTTGCCACAGCACTACCTGCCAGCCCTTTTTGGGGTCCTTGATCTGCACCACCACGTATTTGAGGTGGGCCAGATTGGGGGTTCCATCGGGTTTGGGGGGTAGGGTGATGGTGATGGTGCCGTTGACCACGGCGGCCTTACCATCGTTGTAGGCGCGCACGTTCAGAGCCTCCACATCAATCTTTTCGTACTGGCTTTTGCCGTCGCGGATGCTCTGGATGTACTCCTGCTTGTTGTTTTGCTTGCCGTTGGAATGGGTGTACACCAGGTCCTCGGCGAAGACTTTTTCCAGCACCGTGTAATCCTTCTTCACCTGGGCCTCGAAGCGCTGCCGCTCCAGAGTTTCTACCAGCTTAGCAGCAGCCTGATCGTTCTTGGTTTGGGCAAATGTGAGGGTAGGCAAGGCCAGCCCCAGTAGCATGAATAGCAACTGCAGTTTTTTCATAACTCAGAAAGACAAAAGGTTAGCGCGCCTCCGGGGAGGTAGTATCCAGGTTGATCTGCTTCATGGTGGGGGCCAGCAGATGCATCAGTCCCCAAGCCAGCAGGTAGGCCCCACCGCAAATCCAGAACATGATGAAATAGGCCTTGTCCAGCTGCCCAATGCTTTCATAGTACACGAACATGCGCTTCTGCACCAGCGCCGACAGCACGATGCCGCCCATGCCGCCAGCCATGCCGCCAATACCCGTCACAGAAGCCACCGCCCGCTTCGGGAACATATCCGATACGGTAGTGAAGATGTTGGCGCTCCAGGCCTGGTGGGCGGCCGCCGCAATACCAATTACCAACACGGCCAGCCACATATTAATCTGCCCGAGCTGCTGGGCAAACACAATCGGGAACACGCACAGGGCAATGAGCAGCATGCTAGTTTTGCGGGCCCGGAACGCCGGCATGCCGCGCTTGATGAAGTTGAGCGGAATCCAGCCGCCGCCCACGCTGCCAATACTCGAGAGCATGTACACCATGGCCACGGGCAGGGCAATATCGGTGCCTTTGAGGCCGTACTGCTTGCTCAGGAAGTCGGGCAACCAGAACAGGTAAAACCACCACACGGGGTCGGTTAGGAATTTACCCAGCACGAAGCCCCAGGTTTGGCGGAAAGTCAGCAGCTTAAACCACGATACTTTCGGCTCCGTCTCAATCGAGGCGGCCGCCAGGTCATCTACGTCGCTGTGGATGTAGTCGAACTCGGCTTTCGTAAGCTTGGCGTGGCGGGCCGGCACTTCATAGAGCCAGAACCACAATGCCAGCCAGATAAAGCCAATAGCCCCCGTAATGATAAAAGCCCACTTCCAGCCAATGGTTTCGGCAATGAGGGGCACCGTGAGCGGGGCAATAATAGCTCCCACATTGGAGCCCGAGTTGAAGATACCCGTGGCCAGGGCCCGCTCCTTCTGCGGAAACCACTCGGCGGTAGTCTTGATGGCAGCCGGGAAGTTGCCGGCCTCCGTTACGCCCAGGAAAGCTCGCGCTACACTGAATCCCAACGTAGTAGTCACGAAGGCGTGTCCAATGGCGGCCAGGCTCCACAGAAACGTGGAAAGCGCGTACCCGATTTTGGTACCCAGCTTGTCAATCACGCGGCCTACCCCCAGCATGCCCAAGGAGTACGCCAGCTTAAAGGCTATTTCGATGTTGGCGTAGTCACCGGCATTCCAGTTGAACTCGGTTTCGAGGTAGGGCTTGAGCAGGGAAATTACGGCCCGGTCGAGGTAGTTGACCGTGGTAGCGAAAAACACCAGACCGCAAATGGTCCAGCGGTATTTCCCCATGCCCGACACGGGAGCTGGTGGGGCGGGCGGAGCTTGAGTGGCGGATGGTATCATCGAGTTCAGGGAATTCGGTGGGAGATACTCGGGAAAGGCAGCAGTACGGAAGGCGAAAGCTAGGCCTGGGAGCCTTACTTTTTCAGGGAGTCTACAACGGTCAGCAGCCCGGCAATCTGCCGGCTCAGGGCCTCGGTATCGTCGGCGTTTTTGAAGAGCTGGGAGCCCATGCCCACTACGTTCACGCCGGCCGTAAACCATTCGCGCAGGCTGTCTTCGGTAGGCTCTACCCCTCCGGTTACCATCAAAGGCACCGTGGGCATGGGTCCGCGCAGGCTTTTGATGAAGCCTGGCCCAAGCACGTTGCCGGGGAAGATTTTGACGATGGCCGCGCCGAGCTGGGTAGCCTGGTACACCTCCGAAATGGTCATGGTGCCGGGCAGCCAGGGCGTGTTGTGCTGGCGGCAAACCTCGGCTACTTCCGCCGTGAGGCAGGGCTGCACCACAAAATCGGCACCGGCCTGAATGAAGCGCTCCGCATCGGCAGCGGTGTAAATCGTGCCAATACCGAGTAGCATGTCCGGGCAATTCTGCTGCACGAAGGGCACCAGCTCCTGGAACACATCAAAGGCGTTGGCTCCACGGTTGGTGAACTCAAATACGCGCAACCCGCCAGCGTAGCAGGCCTGCAGAATGTGCTTGGTATACGCTGCGTCGGCGTGGTAGAACACCGGCACTATGGGGTAGCGCAATACGGTTTCCAGGGCAGTGGCAGAGGAGAATCGGGACATGGAAGGAAGGCTGGTTCACTACCCCTCAGCCAGAAGCCAAGGGTAGGAAAGATTCAAGGGAATTACCGGAGCAGGCGGCCCGACGTATTGCCGGCCACAATGTGCTCCACTTCAGCGGCCGTCACCAGGTTGATGTCGCCGTGAATAGTGTGCTTAAGGGCAGACGCGGCCGTGGCAAACGTTAGAGCTTCCTGCAGGGTGGGGTACGTAAGCTGCCCGTAGATGAAGCCTGAAATGAAGGAGTCGCCCCCGCCAATGCGGTCGACTACCGGGTTGATGTCGAAGAACTCGGTTTCGTGGTACTGCCCTCCGCTGAAGGCAATGCCCTTGATCCGCTCGTGGGAGGCGCTTTGAGTTTCGCGGCGGGTAGCAATTACCTGCTGAATCTGGGGGAAGCGCCGGATCAGCTGTTGGCTCATCGACACAAAGCTGTTCTCAGCCCCAGCTTCGGCCTTAATGCCAAACAGGTCTTCGGCGTCGCCTTCGGTGCATACTACCAGGTCGCAGCCGGCCACCAGGTCAGGCATTACATCCTGGGCGCGCTGCCCGTACTTCCACAGGTTGCGGCGGTAGTTCACGTCGGCCGACACGGTGAGGCCCAGCCGCCGGGCGGCCGCAATGGCCTCCTTCGTAGCCTGGGCCGCCGAAGCCGATATGGCGGGCGTGATGCCCGTCCAGTGGAAAAGCTGGGCGTTGCTGAAAATCTCGTCCCAGTCAAACCACTCCGGTTGCAGGTTGGCAAAAGCCGAATCGTACCGGTCGTACACAATGCGGCTGGCCCGCAAGGAAGCGCCTACTTCCAGGAAGTACAGGCCCAGGCGCTGGCCCTGGAACACGCAATGGCTCATGTCCACGCCGTGGTGCTGAAACTGCTGAGCCGCGGCCCGCCCTACGGCGTTATCGGGAAAGCAACCCGCGTGAGCCGCTGGCACGCCTAGGTAAGCCAGAGCCGCCGCCACGTTGGCATCGCCGCCGCCGTAGGTAATTTCCAGCGAGCTGGCCTGCGACAACCGGTAATTCAACGGCGGCGACAACCGCATCATGATTTCACCAAAGGTGACAACTTGCTTCATGGACAAGAGAAGTGAGAAGCTATACTAGCTCCCCTCCTCAGATGAGGAGGGGTTGGGGGTGGTTGATGGGGTAGGAACGATGCTAGAGCTAACTTCTAAAAGGGATGTTCAACTACAAGTCAACCACCCCCAACCCCTCCTCATCTGAGGAGGGAAGCTAGTTTTCTAGCTCTAGCTTATAGCGTTAGACTACTGCCGTTTCAATCGGCTGGGCTACTGAGGCAAAGCCGAAATACTCCTTGGCATTGCCGTAGCAGATGTTCTGAACAATGCCGCCTAGCAGGTCCATATCCGCCGGTAGCTCGCCGTTTTCTACATCGTTGCCGAAGAGGTTGCAGAGCACACGACGGAAGTACTCGTGGCGTGGGTAGGAAAGGAAGGAGCGTGAATCGGTGAGCATACCCACGAAGCGGCTCAGCAGGCCCATGTTGCTCAGGGCATTGATTTGCTTTTCCATGCCGTCCTTTTGGTCCAGGAACCACCAGCCCGAGCCGAACTGCACTTTACCGGCCACCGAGCCATCGTTGAAGTTGCCAATCATGGTAGCAATCAGCTCGTTGTCGGCGGGGTTCAGGTTGTAGATGATGGTTTTGGCCAGCTTGTCCTGAGAGTCGAGGCGGTTAAGGAAGCTGGAAAGGGCACGGCCCTGCGAGAAGTCGCCGATGGAGTCCCAGCCGGTGTCAGGACCTAGCTCACGCAGCATGCGGGAGTTGTTGTTGCGCAAGGCACCCAGGTGGAACTGCTGGGTCCAGCCTTTCTCCCAGTCCATTTCGGCCAGCAGCACCAGCATGGCCGACTTGAATTTCAGGATTTCCTGCTCCCCTAGCGTCTCCCCTCCCCGCACCTTAGCGAAGATGGCGCTGATTTCGGCGTCGGTGTAGTCAGCGGCGTAGATCTGCTCCAGGCCGTGGTCCGACAAGCGGCAGCCCAGGGCGGCGAAGTAATCGTGGCGCAGACGCAAGGCCGTTTCCAGGTCACGGTAGGTCTTAATGTCCACGGCCGCCGATTGGCCCAGCTTGTCGAGGTAGGCATTGTAGGCGGCCGCGTCTTCCGGGGCCATGGCCTTGTCGGGGCGGAAAGTAGGTAGCACCTGCACCTCGAAGCCGCTTTCCCGAATGGCGCGGTGGTGCTCCAGGGAGTCGGCCGGGTCGTCGGTGGTGCAGAGGGTTTCCACGTTCATGCGGCGCAGCAGGTTGCGCACCGAATACTCGGGCGTCTGCAGCTTCTTGTTGCACTGGTCGAAGATGCGGCGGGCGCTGTCTTTATTCAGCAGCTCCGTAATGCCGAAGTAGCGCTGCAGCTCCAGGTGGGTCCAGTGGTAGAGCGGGTTGCGCACGGTCTGAGGCACCGTTTCGGCCCATTTCTCAAACTTCTCCCAGTCGGAAGCGTCGCCGGTGATGTAGCGCTCCGGGATGCCGTTGGCCCGCATGGCGCGCCACTTATAATGGTCGCCGTAAAGCCACACCTGGGTAATGGTATCGAACTGCTTGTCCTCCGAAATCTGGTCGGGCAGCAGGTGGTTGTGGTAGTCGATGATGGGCATCTGCTTGGCATACTCGTGGTAGAGCGTGCTGGCCGTGGCCGTTTGCAGCAGAAAATCGTCGTTGAGAAATGGCTTCATAGTCAACTCGAATGAAGTGGGCGGTACCCGCAGAAAAGTGGGTGGCGGGATAGGTAAAGGTATTCGGACTGGCACCAGAACAGGCCGTTTTCGGCGGCACCAGGCAAGTTTTTCTACGCAAACGTTGCCGGTCGGCAAGGAGTAGGCTAGATGGCTTTACTGCTAAAAAGCTTGGTTTTTTGAACGTCATGCTGAGCTTGTCGAAGCATCTCTACCTCTGACTAATCAATGCAACTGCAACGAAGCGGTAGAGATGCTTCGACAAGCTCAGCATGACGTTCTGGGTTATGAGGTTCCATCCTACGGTCTAGCTTACAGCGAAACGCCGCGCTTCCAGGGAATGAAATCAGTTTGGCCGTGGCGCACAGCAGATACCTCTTCCCCACTGGCCACGCGAATCACGTAGTCGAGGATACGCTCGCCGGCTTGCTCAATGGTTTCTTCGCCATCAATGACGGTGCCGGTGTTCAGGTCTATGATGTCGGGCATGCGCCGGGCCAGGGCCGTGTTGCTGGAAATCTTTACCACCGGGGCAATGGGGTTGCCGGTGGGCGTGCCCAGGCCGGTAGTAAACAGCACCACGGTAGCACCCGAGCCTACTTCCGCCGTCGTCGATTCCACATCGTTGCCGGGGGTACAGAGCAGGTTCAGGCCGGGTTTCGTCACCAGCTCGGGGTAGTCGAGTACGGCCACTACTGGCGAGGAACCGCCCTTGCGGGCCGCGCCGGCCGATTTCATGGCGTCAGTAATCAGCCCGTCGCGGATGTTGCCGGGTGAGGGGTTCATGTCGAAGCCGGAGCCCACGGCCACAGCCGAGTCGCCGTAAGCTTTCATCAGGGAGCTAAAGCGCTCAGCGGTGGCGGTGTCCACGGAGCGGTCCACCAGTTCCTGCTCTACCCCGCACAGCTCCGGGAACTCCGCCAGAATCACCGAGCCGCCCAAGGCCACCAGCAGATCGGAAACGTGACCCACGGCCGGGTTAGCCGAGATGCCCGAGAAACCATCGGAGCCGCCGCATTCCAGCCCAATGCACAGCTTGCTGAGCGGGGCCGGCTGGCGCGTTACCTGGTTAGCCATCATCAGGCCGGCAAACGTCTGGCGCAGGGCCGTGCTTACCAGTGCTTCCTCGGTCCCAATCTTCTGCTGCTCCAAGATATAAAGCGGCTTCTGGAAATTAGGGCTGCGCTTGTTGATTTCGTCCTGGAGCATGCTTACCTGGGCGTTCTGGCAACCCAGGCTCAGCACGGTAGCGCCGGCTACGTTGGGGTGGGTGATGTAGCCGGCGAGCAGTCCGCACAAAGTCTGGGCGTCCTGGCGGATACCACCGCAGCCGCCCTCATGGCTCAGAAACCGGATGCCATCCACGTTGGGGAACAGCTTGGGCTTCTGGTGGCCATTTTCCGCCGAGTGCAGATCTGTCGCCAAAATTTCCTCTACCGACTTACCAGCTTGCAGCAGCGAAATCAGCTCCTGGGTCTGGGGTTGGTAGCTTTTGCGGCGGGCGTAGCCGAGGTCATTCACCAGGGCTTCTTCCAGCACTTGAATGTTGCGATTCTCGCAGAACACCAGCGGAATCACCAACCAGTAGTTGGCCGTGCCTACTTGGCCATCGGGGCGGTGAAAACCCATGAAGGTGCGCTCCTGCCACTTGGTTACGTCCGGAGCCTGCCAGTCCTGGCGGCGCTGGTGATGCTCGTCGTAGCTATCGGTGGCGTGCTTGATGTTGCTGGTGGTCAGCAGGCCGCCTACCCCAATGGCTTCGCGGGCCGTGCCCACCAGCACCCCGTACATGTGCACTGGGTCGCCGGGGGCCAGGAACTGCAGGGCCAGCTTGTGCTTGGCCGGTACCTTATCGGTAGTCGTGACGGTGGTGCCGTCCCAGGTGACAGGCGTGCCCATGGGCAGGTCCGTGAGGGCAACGAGCACGTTATCGTCGGGGTGAATTTTGGCTACCAAATGTTTCATTGGAGTGTGTTCTAAAGTGGTATTGCTGGCCGTACAACTGCCGGAAAAGCAGATGAGTTTACACGGCCACGTTTTGCTCCACGCTGCGGTTCAGGGCATGAGCCACGGTGGCGCGGGCGCCGTGTTCGAGCAGCTTCTCGAGGTAGCGCGTGACGCACTCCGGGAAGCCGGGCAGAGCCGAGAGGTCGTGGCCCCAGAGGGCCTGGTTGTGCAGCACGGTCCGGACGAGCTCGGCCGGCTCCAGGCGGGCCCAGAGGTCCAGGAAGTAGCCGGCTTTTTCGTCCTGAATTTCATAGGGCTGGCCTTCCAGCTCACCGTAGCACTTGCCTCCCTCCTGCCGGGTTGCCCGCATGAAGAGCAGGTAGGCGGCAAAGCCCAGGGCCATGTAATGCGGCACGGCGCGCAGCTTCTGGTAGTAGTGCAGCAGGGTGGGCACGTTGCGCATCTGCATTTTGGCCGTGTAGTTCATCGAAATCGACAGCCATTTGTGCTCAATGGAGGGGTTGCGGAACCGGTCGAGCACCTGCATGCCGAAGCGCTGGCCCAGCTTCTCATCCACTTGATAAGGAATGCCGGGCAGCAGATCGGCCAGCATCAGGTTGTGGATGAAGCCGGCTACATTGGCATCGTCCATGGCCTCGCGCACGGTAGGGAAGCCGGCCAGGAAGGCCAGGCCGCAACTCAGGGTGTGGGTGCCGTTGAGCAGGCGCAGCTTCAGCTCCCGGAACAGGTTGATGTCGGGCTGCACGATAACGCCCGCGTCGGCCCGCTCGAAGCTCAGGACTTCCTTTACCCGCGCGTCGCCCTCAATGGCCCAGAGCGTGTACACCTCCGACATGGTCAGCAGCTCGTCCTCGTAGCCCAGCTCGGCTTCCAGCGCTGCTTGCGTGGCGGCATCCGGCCGGCCGGGCACAATACGGTCCACCAGGGAGTTGCACACTTGGTTGGCGGTTTCCAGCCAATCGATGAACTCGGCGTCGAGGTTGTTGCGGTGGGCCTGCTCCAGCAGAATGGCTTCGAGCTTGGTGCCGTTGTCGGGAATCAGCTCGGTGGGCACAATCACGAGGCCCTTGTCTTTGGCCCCGTTGAAGGCCTGGTAGCGGGCCAGCAGGAAGGCCAGCAGCTTGCCGGGAAACGACTGGGGCGGGCTCTGGCTGATGTCGTCGGACACGAGCTGAATCCCTACCTCGGTGGTGTTGGAAATAACCACCGTCAGCTCCGGGTTGGCGGCGCAGGCCACAATGTCGGCCCACTGGCTTTTGGCCGACAGCACCCGGCTGATGGCCGAGCACACCACGTTTTCCGACACCTCGCGGCCGTCTTCAATACCCCGAATGCCGAGGGTGTAGAGACCATCCTGACGGGTGAAGGCGTCGATGTCGCCGCCGTCGGTGCTCTTCACCACCACAATGCGGCCGTTGAAGATGCCCTGGCGGTTGGCTTTATCGATGAGGTAGTCGGGCAGACCGCGCAGCAGCACGCCGGTACCAAATTGGAGGACTTTCTCGGGGAGTTCCAGCAGGGCGGACGGGGGCAGCGCCCCAGCAGCCGCGGGTGCCTGCGAAACCAGTTGTTTGGATAGTTGCGGCATGATAAAACCGTTTTATTGTTTGCTCCCCGGGGTGGACGGGGTGGTGCTGTTCCATTTTTGCTGCCAGCGGGGGTAGTCGCGGCTAAGCAGCTTGGCGGGCCACACGCCGGCGTAGGCGTAGCCGGTGCGGCGCTCGTATTCGATGTCCGACAGCTTCGGCCGGGGCTGGGAGTCGCGGCCCACGTAAATGGGCTGGTTGGTCTGGAGGTCGTAGAAACGGGCCCAGATGGTGGAGCCGGCTTCGGGCAGAATCACCCGGTCAAAACCTTTCGGCTGTTTGGGGTCGGGCTGGTCTTTGATGGTGTAGCCCGTGATTTTCACCGCATCCAGCCAGGCCACGGCCGCCGCCACGCTTTTCCTGATGGCGGGGGTAGGGTTTTCGGTGTCCATCAGAAACTGCACGATGTACACGGTTTCCATTCCGCTCAGGGAGGGCAGCTCGAAGGCGCGGGCTTTTACCGGCTGAAAGGTTTTCTCGTCGTGCTGGGCACACCAGGCCGTAAGCTTGCCGCGCTGCACGTACTGGGTTTTGAGGATGCAGGCAATGCCGCGGGCTACGGCCTGGGTGGCGGGGACTACCAGGCTGGCATCTACTACTTCCAGGCCGTTGGTGCGGCGGCTCACGTCGCGGAGCACTTGCAGGGCCCGCACCATGGCGTTGTCGTTGTAGGTGATGTAGTGGCGGTAGCTGCTGGAATCGGGGTAGTACTGCGGGAAGCCGCCGGTGCGCTGCTGCATCCGAAGCAGGTAGCAGATACCTTTCTCGGCGGCCGCTTTGTAAGTCGCGTTGCCGGTGGCTTTGTAGGCGCCGGCGAGGTAGCGAATCTCGCGGGTGGTAGCCTCGTTGTCGATGGTGGCGTCGTTGCGGCCGGCGTCGTCGCGGGTGGCAGCTTCCTCGGCCACCGTCAGCGGGTGGTCGTATTTCACCTTGATGTTGTTCACCATCTTGGGCCAGCCGCCCACCGTGCGCTGATACAGCAGCATGCGCTCCGCTACCGAATCGACCTTGGGGGCTAGCGCGGGGGTAGGGTTGGCGGTGGAGGCTATGGCCGTGGCTTCGGGCTTCGGCGCAGTTGAGTACTTGTCGGGTCCGCCGAGGTTGGAGGGCTTCAGCGGTACCGTGGCTGGCTTGCCTGACTTCGGGTACCAGCGCCCCCCGAAGGTCCAGTCGGCGTTAATCTTGCGCGGTTTTGGGGCGTTTTTGGCCGAGCTCAGGTTGTTGCTGAACCAAGCGTAGTCGCCGCCTTTGCGGTGGTTGTTGTGGTAGTACACGCGGCGGCCCCATTGCTTGGCCCCGGGCCCCGACTGAGCCCAGTAGATGTCCGCATCGGCCATGTTCTCGCTGAACGTGCAGTTCACCAAGTAGAACTGGGCCTCGCGGTGGAAGCGGCCCAGCTTGAAGCCAGCATCCCCCTCGAAGGAGCAGTTTCGGAGCACCGTTTTCGAGTCCTCGTCGCTGGAGCCGTCGTGCCAGATGGCCGCGTTCGGGTTGTGGCAGATAAATCGGCAGTTTTCGGCGTAGGCCCAGCCCCGGGGGCAGTAGAAATCTACCCCACCTTCCAGGGTGCAATCCTTGAAGTAGTACAAACCCGCATCCACATCCCAGGGGCTGACGGTGTCGCCGCCCAGGGCGCGAAAGGTGCAGTGCTTCACTACCAGGCGGGTGGTGCCGGGCATGGTGCGCAGGGCCATTTGGTGGCCGGTTTTGCTGATGGTTTTCTTGCCGCTGGGCTCCGTGGGGCAGTCGATTACTACCTCCCCCGTGGCGTCAAACCCGTAGCTATTGATGACGGTGAGGTTTTCCAGAGTGATGTCGGGCGAGTTGCGCAGGTTTAGCGTCGCCACGCCCCAGTCGTCCTGGCCCGCTGCCGGGTCGCAGCGCCAGGCGTCGCGGGCCTGAGCCGAGGTCAGGACGACGCCCTTCTCGCTCTGGCCCTTGAGGATGATGTTCTGCTTGCCATCGAGGAAGACCTTCTCGCGGTAGGTGCCATTCTTGATGTACACCGTGCGCGGCTTGGCGGCCTCGTTGGGCAGGCTGTTAATGGCGGCCTGGATGGTCCGGAACTGCCCCGAACCATCCGCCGACACCGTTACCTGCTGGGCTTGGGCCGATAAGATTCCCATTTCCCCAACCCCCACCAGCAGGAACAGGTAACTCAGTAGTCGTTTCATAAGCAAAGCGTCAGCCGCCGCGTTTACACAAAATCTTCCCGCATGGGGCTGAATGAATCGAGCAGCACACTCGCTTCCAGGCACTCCACGCCGTGCCACACGTGGGGGGCGGCGTAGAATGTGTCGCCGGCCCGCAGCACTTGCTCCTGCTCCCCCACCGTACACCGAAACACCCCGCTTTCCACGTAGGTAATCTGGGAGTGCACGTGGTGGTGCCGCGCCCCGATGCCGCCGGTTTCAAAGGCCACTTTCACCAGCATCAGCTCGGGCCCGTAAGCCAGAATCCGGCGCTGCACGCCTTCGCCCACGGTAAGCCAGGTAGGGTTATTCATTTGGGTGATGAGGTGATGAGGTGATGGGGTGAGGAGGTGAATCGTGACAGGTGACAGGTAAAGGGTGGAAAGGGAGGGGTGAATCGTTTGTCATGCAGAGGCGCAGCCGAACCGAAGGTCGCCGTAGGCAAGCATCTCGCGGGCTGAGGTTGCTGCGGTAATCAGACGTCAGCACGCCAGATTCCTTTCTGTTACCTGTCACCATTCACCTCGTCACCTGTCACCTGTTACCTGTCACGATTCACCTTCTCACCCCCTTCACCTCTTCACTTAATACCCCGAGTTCTGAACCAGGGCGGGGTCAGAGGCCAGGGTGCTCTGCGGAATGGGGAGCAGCTCTTTGCCTTGGCCGGGCACGTACTCGGCGGCCAGGCCCGCGCCGGTGCTGGAGGCCGTGGTGGTGCCCAGGGTGTAGGAAGTACCCGCCGGGCGCAGGTTGGCGAGGTAGGCCGCGTCAAGGGCCTGGCGCCAGTTTACGCGCACGGTGCCGCTGGGAGCGGTAGTGTTGCTGGGCGAAGGCCGGTAGAACGAGCGGGTCCACTGCACGGGGCCGGCGGCGGGCGTGCGGAAGTACATATACTGCGGCACGTTCTGGTAGGGCGCCTGGGCTCGGGCCAGCTTCTCGATGTCGGCCTTTACCTCGTTCAGGCGGGTAGCAAACAGGTTCCAGCGGATCAGGTCGTACTTGCGGATGCCTTCGCCCCCAAACTCGAGGTAGCGCTCATTCACCAGCGCGGTAAAGAAGCTTTCCTTGGAGTTCAGGCTCAGGCCAACCGCGGCCTTGGCGGCGTTGCCGAAGGCGCGGGTACGCACCTGTAGCAGGGCCTCGCGGGCAGCCTGGGTGGGACCGTTCAGCTCGTTTTCGGCCTCGGCAAACATCAGCACTACATCCGAGAAGCGAATCAGGGGCCAGTTGTAGCCCAGGTAGTTGCTGGAGCCCGTCACGAGCGGAATGTGCCAGTCGCGGCGGAACTTGCCGTCGGCTACCACGTTCAGGGCCACGCCCGAGAAGAAGGTGCTGGTGCTGGCCATGCCGTAGGGGGCAATGGTGACGGGCAGGCGGGTGTCAGTAGAGTCGAAGGCGTAGAAGTAGGTGGGCGCAATGACCATGGCGCCTTGCGTAGAGCCGTAGGCGCTGGATGCGTTCTGCAGACGGGGGCCATTGTAGTAACCCAGCTTGCTGTCGGATACGGCGTTGGAGCCGCCGGCCCCTACCTGGAACAGAATTTCGTTGGCGGCTTCGGCACGCTGCTCGTTAATGCTCTTAAATACTTCCTGGAAGCTGGGGTTCAGCCGGTGCTCGGTAGGCTTGGCCATCAGCTCGGCGCACTCCTGGCGGGCAATGCGGTAATATTCCAGGTAGTCGGAGGGGCGTACCATTTGGGTACCTTTCAGGGAGTAGCCGCCCCGGTACAGGGCCAGGCGGGCGCGCAGGGCCTTCACGGCGCCTTTGGTAATCCGCTCGTTGGCCGTGCCGGCGGCCGAGCGCCAGGGCACCAGCTTCTGGGCCTGGGCCAGGTCGGCAATCAGGCGGGTCAGGGTTGCGTTGCGGTCGGCGTTGGGCAGGTTAAAGTCCTGGCCCGATACCGAGGGCGTAAACTGGGCCGGCACGTCGCCCCAGTTCCGGATCAGCTCAAAGTAATACTGCGCCCGCAGGGTCAGGGCCTCGCCGTGCAGGCGGTGCAGGGCGGCCGTGTCGGCGGCCGAGCCGCTGGTGTAGAGCGCCATCTGCGGAATCTGCTGAATGCAGATGTTGGCGCGCTCCACGCCCTGGTAGAGCTGGTTCCAGGGGTTGGTAATTTCAGTGTTGGTAGAAAGCGCCTTGTAGCGGGCAATGCTGCGGCGCTGCCCGTCGGGGGCGCCCGGCGAGCCAATCATCTCGTCGGTATCCACGGAGTAGTACAGGCTGATGCGCTGGCCGTAGCCGTTGTCGCCGGAAAGCGGGTCGTAGGCCCCGATAACGGCGGTGGTGGCGCCGGCCACGGTGCTGAACACGTAGGCCGTGGTGTTGAGGGCCACCGGCTCTACATCCAGGAAATCTTTGCAGGAAGATACCAGCCCGGCAGTCCCGGTAAGCGCCAGGGCGGCGGCTACGGCCCGGAAGGGGAATGTGGATTTCATATGCTGAAGTGGGAAAGCAGTGGGTGGGAATTACAGGGCCAGGTTCACGCCGAACAGGAAGGCGCGGCTGCGGGGGTAGGCGGCGTAGTCAACGCCGGGCGTGAGCGGCGACGAGCGGCGGGTGTTCACCTCGGGGTCGTAGCCGGTGTATTTGGTGAAGGTGTACAGGTTGTTCAGGGTCACGTAGAAGCGAGCCTGAGTCAGCTTCACGGGTGCAATCAGGGCCTTAGGCAGCGAGTAACCGATGGTTACGTTGTTCACGCGCAGGAACGAGCCGTTTTCCACGGCCCACGAGTGCAGGAAGTAGCGCTGGGTAGGCGTCCAGATCGAGGCGTTCTGGTTTACCTGGCGCAGGGTGTTCAGGTCCGTAATCCGGCTGCCATCGGCATTGATGGTGCGGTAGCGGTCCTCCATAATGCCCAGCACGTTGCTATACACGGTGTTGGGCGTGTTCGAGGTAAACTCAATCTTGTTGGCGTTGTACACATCGTTGCCCAGCACGAAGTTGAGGAAGATGCTGGCATCGAAGTTCTTGTACGTAAACTGCTGGTTCAGGCCGCCCGTTACTTTGGGGTTGGCATTGCCGATTACCTGCTGGTCCTGGTCGTTTACTACCCCGTCGTTGTTGAGGTCCTTCAGCCGGATTACGCCGGGCTGAGCCACCTGCCCTACCGCGGTACCCGAGGGCAGCAGGCCCGCCTTCGGAATCCAGAGGTTGGTAGCCGGATCAAAGCCCTCGAAATCGTCGGCGGTATAGAAGCCGTCGGTGACGTAGCCGTACATCTCGCCCACCGGCCGCCCTACCCGCGCCTTGAAGTCGGCGGCGGAGGCAAAGTTGGAGCCGGCCCAGCCCGAGTTGATGGGGGTAATTTCCTGCAGGTCGCCGCCCAGGCTTTCAATGCGGCCGCGGTTCATGGAGGCGTTGGCCGTGGCCGTCCAGGTGAAGTTGGGCTTGTTGAAGATGGTGCCCGTCAGCTGCAGCTCAATACCCCTGTTCGAGGTTTTACCCACGTTCTGCAGCTGGCTGGTGTAGCCCAGGAAGGGCGGAATGGGCACGTTGATGAGCAGATCGGAGGTAGTGTTGTAGTACACGTCGCCGGTGAACTGCACCCGGTTGTCCCACAACGCTAAGTCAACGCCCAGGTCGCGGGAGGTAGTTACTTCCCACTTCAGGTTGGGGTTGGGCAGGGTGGTAGCCGTGGCGCCCAGCACCTGCGCGTGGTTGAGGAAATAAGGAGCACTACCCGCCGAAAACAGCTGGTCGTAGAGGAAGTCGCCGATGCGGTTGTTGCCGGCCTGCCCGTAGCTCAGGCGCAGCTTCAGGTCCGAGACGCCCGAGACATCGGTAAAGAAGTTTTCCTTGGAAATACGCCACGCCGCCGAAGCGCCGGGGAAGAAGCCCCAGCGGTTGCCTTCCTTGAATTTCGAGGACCCGTCGGCCCGGAAGGTGCCCGTAAACAGGTACTTGTCGTCGTAGGAGTAGGTGAGGCGGCCGAAGCCCGAGAGCAGCCGGAAGTTCTGCGGAATATCGGTGCGGGGCAGCACAGGCTGGGCCGTTACGCCGGAAGGCAGCACCCCCTGGTTGATGTTGGCCCAGGCCCGCTCGGCGGTAATATCCAGGGGCAGGTAGTTGGTTTGGATGTACTGCAGCTTGTTGCGCTGCTGGTACACCTCTTCGCCCACCAGCAGGCCCACCACGTGCTTGCCCTTGGTGAAGCTATAATCCAGCACGTTCGAGTTGTTGATGGTGGACTGGTTGGTGGTGGTGATGGTGGCGAAGGGCAGCTCGTTGTAGCCCCCGGCCGGCTGGCGCAGGGTAGGCGAGTTGCGCCCGTTGAAGGTGCTCAGGTCGGCGTTGGTAATATCGAAGCCGGCCGTGGTCCGGAACACCAGGCCCTTGGCCAGGGTTAGGTCGGCGTTGGCCCCGATGTTGAAGGTGCGGCGCTTATCGTTGCGGAACTCGCTGTCGATGGCCACAATGGGGTTTACCAGCGACGAAGTGGTAAAGAAGTCGGGGTCGAAGGCGTTGGGGTCGAGCAGGACGCCCGTGCTGCGCGGCACCGAGAGCGGCAGGTACTGCACCGCATTGCGCAGGCGGGAGGTGGTATTCGAGCCGGTGGTGGAAGTACCGGCCCCGTTCACCTCCTGGTCGTTGAAGCGCATGTTCAGGCCAATGCGCAGCTTGTCGGTAGGCTTGGTGTCGAAGCGGAAGTTTACCAGGTTGCGCACAAAGCCCGAGCCGCGCTGAATGCCGTCCTCGTCGTTGCGGGTCAGGCTCAGGGCGTAGGTAGTGCCCTTCACCCCTCCCGAAACCGAGAGGTTGTGGGTTTGCTGGAAGGCGTCGCGCCCGAAGGCTTCGTCCTGCCAGTCCAGGAAGGGCGAGTTGCGGGCCCGCGCCAGGGTGTCGCTCAGGTAATTGGAGGAGCCAAACAGGCGGCGGTAGGTTTCCAGGCTGCCGCTGCCGGTAGCGCCTACCTGCTGGGAGCGTTCAAACTGATAGTCGAGGTAGTCTTTGGGGTTCAGCACGTCCAGCTTCTTGGCAATGCGCCGGAAGCCGGCAAAGCCGTTGTAGCTGATGACCGTTTTGCCCTCAATGCCCTTCTTGGTGGTAATAATTACTACCCCGTTGGCGCCGCGGGCCCCGTAGATGGCCGTGGCCGAGGCATCCTTCAGCACGTCAACGGAGGCAATATCCTGGGGAGCAATAACGGCCAGGGCATTTTCAATCTGAATGCCATCCACCACGTAAAGCGGGGAGTTGTCCTGGGTGATGGAGCCCCCGCCCCGTACCCGCACCCGCACATCGAGGTTGCCGGGCGTGCCTTCCGAAGACGTGAGCTGCACACCCGCCAGGCGGCCGGTCAGGGCCTCGGCGGCCGAGTTGACCGGGATGTCCTTGATCTGCTGGGCGCTCACCGACGATACGGAGCCGGTTACGTCGCGGCGCTGCACGGCCTGGTAGCCGATTACTACTACGTCGTCGAGGGTTTTGCTGTCTTCCTTCAGCGTAACGCTCAGGTCGGTGCGCGTGCCCACGGCCACCTCGTAGGGCAGAAAACCGATGTAGCTGAAGCGCAGGGTAGCATTGGCCGGCACGGTCAGCACAAAGCGGCCATCGGCGTCGGTGGTAGCGCCGGCCGTAGTACCTTTCACCACTACCGTTACACCAGGTAGGGCCTCGCCCTTATCCGACTTAACGACGCCCTGCACGCGCTGTTGCTGCGCCCAGGACGGTGCTGCTACCGCCAATAGCGGAGCCAGCAACAGTAGATTTCTTTTCATGACGTAGAGTGTGTGGGAATTAAGTGGGAATTGGAGCGCCGCAGGTGGCTAGCGCATGTCGGTTAGCGGGGCGGGGTCCATGTCGGTGTATTCCTGGTTTTCGCCGCCCATACCCCAGATGAAGGTGTAGCCGGCCGTACCGCAGCCTGAGTGAATAGACCACGGCGGGGAAAGAATGGCCTGCCCCTCTCCTACCCACAGGTGGCGGGTTTCCTGGGGCTGGCCCATGAGGTGGAGCACGCGCTGGCCCTCAGGCAAATCAAAGTAGAGGTAGGCTTCCATGCGCCGGTCGTGGGTGTGGGCCGGCATGGTATTCCAGACGCTGCCGCTGTGCAGCTGGGTCAGGCCCATCACGAGCTGGCAGCTCCGGATGCCCTCGGAGTAGATGTACTTATAGATAGTGCGCTGATTGGCCGTTTCCAGCGCGCCCAGGGTTACCGGTGTGGCTTCGGCCTGGGTCATGCGGGTAGTGGGGTACACGGCATGCGCGGGGGTAGAGAGCAGGTAGAACTTGGCGGGCTCGGCAGCATCCTGGCTGGCGAAGGTTACCTCGCGGGCCTCTTTGCCCACGTAGAGGCAGTCCTGGCGGCCCAGCTCGTAAGCGGTGCCATCCACGGTTACGGTGCCGGCGGCCCCGGTATTCAGGATGCCCAGCTCCCGGCGCTGCAGGAAGTAGTCGGCCTTCAGGTTCTCGGGGGAGGGTAGCGCAATGGCCTGCTGGGCAGGCATCACCCCGCCCACAATCATGCGGTCATAGTGGGTATATACCAGCTCGATTTCGCCGGCCACGAACAGGCTTTCAATCAGGAAGTTTTCGCGCAGCTCGGCGGAGGTCATGCCCGCCGTTTCGCGGGGCCCGATGGCATATCGTTGGGTCATGGAGTAGCTGGGTATTTGAGTAACTGAGCCAGCAGGGCAGCTCAGTAGGTGGACACAGAAAGGGGGTAGAGCGAAAACAGGGTTCTGGCGGAAGCGAGCAGGCCATTCAGCTACTCAGCTTACTCAGGTATTCTATCGTCCCATCCAGCCGCCATCGACGGTGAGGATGGTGCCATGGATGTAATCAGAAGCGGCCGAAGCCAGAAAAACGGTGGGGGCTTTGAAGTCCTGGGGGGTGCCCCAGCGGCCGGCCGGGATGCGGGCCAGAATGCTCTGGGAGCGGTCGGGGTCCTGGCGCAGGGCGTGGGTATTGTCGGTGGCGATGTAGCCGGGGGCAATGGCATTCACGTTCACGCCGCGGCCAGCCCACTCGTTAGCCAGGGCTTTCACCAGAGAGCCGATGGCGCCCTTGCTGGCCGCGTAGCCCGGCACGTTGATGCCGCCCTGAAACGTGAGCAGGGAAGCCGTGAAGATGATTTTGCCCGCGCCCTGCTCCAGCATGCGCCCACCCAGGGCGCGGGCCAGCCGGAACGGGGCATCCAGGTTAATAGCCAACACGTTGTCCCAGAGCTCATCGGCGTGCTCGGCGGCGGGGGCGCGCTGAATGGTGCCGGCGTTGTTGACCAGAATATCCAGGCGGGGGAAATCCTGCTGCACCCGGCTGATAAAGGCATCTACCTGCTCGCGCTGGCTGAAATCGGCCTGGTAGGCGTGAAACTGCCGGCCCAGGGCCTGCACTTGCCGCTCGGTTTCGGAGCCGCGCGGGGGTAGGGAGGCCGATACCCCGATGATGTCGGCGCCGGCCTCGGCCAGTCCGAGTGCCATAGCCTGCCCGATTCCCTTGTTACAGCCCGTCACGAGGGCTATTTTACCAGATAAATCGAACCAGGAAGCAGCAGACATGAGCAAGCAGGTTTATAAACTTTTCGGAGAAATCCGGTGTACTTTTGAAGCAGCCGACTGTCCATCAGCATGATTAAGGTTAAATGATGCTTTTCCGAAACGGAAGAGGATGATCTTAATAATTTGCGCAAACGATGTCGGGAACGTTGCCATTCGACTAATTGCGCGGTTTCGGCGGCAGCAATGGCTCTATATCCGGCGGGTATTTCTACTTTTCAGGCCCGGAACCCGTTGGTTGCTACCGGCTTGTTTCTTGGACTTTAGTAAGTACCCACTCTCCTACCCGTCCCACCTTCCTGTTGCCTCTGCCTGTGGAAACGTACACGATTAAAGACATTGCCCGCGAGCTGGGTATCTCTACTTCTACCGTATCGAGGGCACTGCGCGGGAGCTACGAAATCAACCCCGAAACCAAGCGCCTGGTGATGGAATGCGCTGAGCGCCTGAACTATCGCCCCAACCCAATTGCCCTGAGCCTGAAGGGTAGCGCCAGCCGGGCCATTGGGGTTATTCTGCCCCAGATTGCCAACTACTTCTTCTCGCAGGCCATCAACGGCATCGAGGCCATTGCCTACAACCGGGGCTACCACGTTATCATCTTCCAAAGCCAGGAATCCTACGAGCGGGAGGTAGCTAACGTGCAGCAATCCATGTCGAGGAAGGTAGATGGGCTGCTGATGTCCTTGTCCAGTGAAACCTCCGACGTGGCCCACCTGCAGGAAGTGCTGGATAAAAACGTGCCCCTGGTGCTGTTTGACCGGGTTTCGGCCGATCTGAACGTAACCAAGGTAGTAGCCGACAATTTCGGCGGGGCCTTTGCCGCCACCGAGCACCTGATTCAGTCGGGCCGCCGGCGCATTGCTCATCTCACCATTCAGCCCTGGCTCAGCATCACGCAAGAGCGCCTGGCCGGCTACCGGGCCGCTTTGGAGAAGCACGGGCTGGAATTCGATGAAAGTCTGATTCGCTACGGCACCTTCGGGCCCGACGAGGTAGGCCCCATGGTGGACGAGCTGATGCGCCACTCCGCCCCGCCCGATGCGTTTTTTACCGCCTCCGACCGCCTGGCCGTGGGCTGCCTGCAGGCCCTGCGCCAGCGCAACCTGCACATCCCGGAGGATGTGTCGCTCATCGGTTTTACCAACCTCAACGTGGCTGATTTTCTGGCCCCGCCCCTGAGCACGGTGGTGCAGCCCGCCACCGAAATCGGGCAGGTGGCCGCCGAGCGCCTCATCGACCAGATTGAGCGCAAGCACCGCGCCCTCCCCATTGAAACCGTCAAAATCCCGACGGAGCTCATCGTGCGCAGCTCCACGATGACAAGTAGTGAAGTGGTGAAATTGTGAATGTCATGGCGAGGAGGCACGACGAAGCCATCCTTCCTGACTAACGCCCTACCCCCTGAAATGTGACAAGCCCTTGACGACCGTGCTGGCGCCAAGGGCTTGTCGGTTTATCAGGCTTAGCACAGGAGAAAGGAAGGATGGCTTCGGTGCCCTCGCCATGACAGCTGGAAAGGGTTTGTCACATTTCAAGGGGTAGGCCGAATGGCATCATGCCGCCTCGCTAGGACACGCTTTACTCCACCCGAAACCAATCAATGTCAGCGCTGCCGGAGTCGTTGAACTTGCCGGGGCGGGTAGCGAACAGGCCGACTTTGGCCCCAATCCACTTGCCTTCGCGGGCCTGAAACTCGGGACCGAGGGGCTGAAAGGTCTGGCCGTCGAGGCTGTAGCTGAACTGGCACTTGGCGCCGGCTTTTACGGCTACGCGCAGGTAGAGGGGCTGCTTGGCCTGGGCGGCGGGCACTTCCACGGCGGGCGTGGTGGTTTCTGCGGTGCTTTTGTCGGCGTTCAGGCAGGTGCTTTGGCTGAGCTGCAGTTTGCCGCCTTGGTTGGTTAGCGAGAGGTAGGCGTAATCCAAGCCCATCATTACCAAGCCCACTTTTTCACCATCCAGGCGGGAATCGAAGCGCAGCTTGGTGGTAACGGTGAACACCTCGGCGGGCAGCTTTTGTAATAGTAAATTGGGCTGCTGCCAGAGGTTTTTGTAGCCCTCGGCCAATGGCATGGCGTAGAGGCGCAGGTACCCCTGCGGCCCGTTGAGGTAGGCCCAGTAGTCCTGGGGGTTGGCGTGCCACTGCCACTGCAGGCCCAGCTGGTTGCTGCTGAACTCGTCGGAAGTTAGTGGGGTAGCCGGGGGCTGAGCCTTGGCTTTAACTCGCGGTTTACGGTAGGTCAGTACGGGCTGGCCTTTGCCGTCACCGTCGGGGTCCTCCCCGATAACAGGCCAGTCGTTTTTCCACTGCATAGGCTGCAGGTGCACCACCCGGCCGTAGGGCCCCTGGTCCTGGAAGTGCAGAAACCAGTCTTCGCCCGCGTTAGTATCAACCCAGGCGCCCTGGTGCGGCCCATTGATGGGCGTTTTGCCCTGGTCCATCACAATGCGCTCTTCGTAAGGGCCGTACACGTTTTTGGAACGTAGCACCAGTTGCCAGCCGGTGGGTACGCCCCCAGCCGGCGCGAAGATATAATAGTAGCCACGGCGCTTGTAAAACTTCGGCCCTTCCAGCGTCGGGTGACCTTGGTGCCCGTCGAATACCAACGCATCGGGCCCGGTCAGGCTCAGGCCGTCGGGTGCCATCGGCGACACCGCCAGGATGGTTTTGATGCCAGCCCGGGAGCCCGCAAAGCCGTGCACGAGGTAGGCCCGGCCATCCTCGTCCCAGAGCGGGCAGGGGTCAATCCAGCCCTTCGCTTCCTTGATGCACACGGGCGTGCTCCAGGGCCCGGCCGGGTTCTTCGCCTTGGTCACGAAGATGCCCAGGTCGGGGTCGGGGTAGTAGATGTAGAACTCCTTGCGGTGGTAGCGGATGGCCGGGGCCCATACGCCGTTGCCGTGCTGGGGCTCACTGTAGCGCGCCTTGGGCAGTTGCTCCGTAAACGCTGCCCCGATGATGGTCCAGTTCACTAGGTCGCGGGAGTGCAGGATTTGCAGGCCCGGCGCGGCATTAAAACTCGATGAGGTGAGGTAGTAGTCCTCCCCCACCCGCACCACGTCGGGGTCAGAGTAGTCGGCGTAAAGAACCGGGTTCTTATACGTCCCGTTGCCCAGGTCCGGCACCCATACTTTTGATAAAGTAGATTGAGCCCAGGAGCCCAGCGGCAAGAGCAGCAATAGGGAAAGAAGTCGGCGCATAGGCAGCAAGGACAGGGTAGCGAAGAAGCAAGAAGAACTATCATTCCGACGCAGGAGGAATCTGGGTTATTCATCCAATGGCTTGACTCAGATTCCTCCTGCGTCGGAATGACACGAAGCAATGCGCCCCGACCACCGCCCCACTCACCAGAGCCAGTTGCCGGGGCGCTACCTGTTTAGCGGCCAGCCTGTTGCAGCAGCCAGGCCGCCAGGTCCTTCGCTGCCTGGAAGTTCTGGTACTCGGCCGGAATCTTGCGGCCATCCACGTACTCGTTGTATAGCCACGGGTCGCCCACGGCGAAAACAGTGCCCTTGCCCACCTTGGCCGTAGCGATGATGACGTGGCCATCTTGGGTAATAACCGGCTGGGCCGGGGCTTTCACGTCCAGCGGGGCCAGTTCCTTGATGTAGGCCGTGCGGGCATTCTTGAACACGGCGTTGCCAGCCGGCAGCGCCACTTTGCCTTGCTCAAACTGACTGCCCTTCACCATATTCAGGTTCAGGGACTTGAATTGAATACCGAAGGCCTGAGCCAGGGTATTGAAGCGCGGAATCTCGCAGTTGCTGGTATCGTTGGCCATAAGCACCAGCGTGCCGCCGTCCTTCACCCACTTGGTCAGGGCCTGCACATCGGCGGGCTGCACGAAGTTAGGCTTGGGCGTTTCCTTTTTGGTGTCAGGGTCCACGATGATGTACACATTGACGCCTTTGAGGGAGGTAGCAGTGGGCGCGGTGCTGATGGTAGCGGTTTTGGCGCCCAGGTCGCGGAACTGCTGGCCCCAGAAGTAGAAGCCCCCGTGGGTGCGGTCCTGCCAGGTATAGTGCCAGGGTTCCTCCTGCCCGCTGAGGGAGTTCTTGCGCAGCTCGTGGTTGAAGTAATTGTCTACGGCCACGGTTTTGCCGCTGCCCAGCTTGCTGTCGGCGGCCACTTCCATTTCCACGCTAGCCAGGATAAACGGCCCTACCCCCTTCAAATCGTTCTTACGCAGGGGTTCCGAGAGGTAGTACTCGAAGCTGCCGTCGCGGTAGGGGTTGCCGCCGAGGCCGCCTACGCTCACTGTGCCATTGAAGGCCAGGGCGTCGCCGGTTTCAGTAGCTACGAACTGTTTCAGCAGACCGTCGTAGCCTTTGCGGGCCACGTCGGCGTACTTCTTATCGAGGTAGCCCATGCGCACGCCCTTCTGCAGGAAATACACAAACATGCTGCTTCCGGAGGCCTCCTGGTAGTTGCCTTTGCGCGAAGCCTGATCGACTACCAAGGCCCAAGTACCTGTTTTCGAATCCTGGTACTTGGCCAGTACCGGAGCCAGTCGCTGCACATCTTTGATGAGCTGCTGGCGCTGGGGGTGGTTCTCGGGGAAGTAATCCAGCACATCTACCAGCGCCATGGCGTACCAACCCATACCCCGGTCCCAGAAGTTCGGCGACTGGCCAGTAGTTTTGTTAGCCCACTTTTGCTCCCGGCTTTCATCATAGCCGTGGTAGAGCAGGCCGGTTTTGGGGTCCACGAGGTTCTTTTCAATCAGAGCAAACTGCTTGGCTACATCATCAAAGCCGGCGGGCTGGTTGAATACCTTGCTGTATTCAGCGTAGAAGGGTTCGGCCATGTAGAGGCCATCCAGCCACATTTGGTTGGGGTACACCTTCTTGTGCCAGAAGCCGCCGGCCTTGGTGCGCGGCTGTCCTTCTAGCTGCTTGCGAAGCAGCTGGGCCGCCCTCTGGTACTTCTCGGCCTGGGGCACCGACATCTGCCCCACCGTGAGCAGGATGTGCCCGGTGGTCAGGTTATCGAGGTTATAGTCTTCCAGCTTGTAGGTCCGGATGGTGCCATCGGGGCGCACGAACTGGTCGAGGTCTTTCTGGATGTAGGTGAAGTAGCGCCCGTCGCCGGTGCGCTGCCACACCCGTTCCAGGGCTTTCAGCATCAGCCCCTGCTCGTAGTCCCAACGGGCCGTTTTGCGGTTACCAATCAGGATGGAGTCCGGGTGCCAGCTGATAAAGGCGTCCGCCATGCGCTGCGACATGGGCCGCGAGCTAGCAGGCGTGGTCTGGGCTTGAGTTGACAGAGAAGCGAGTAGCAGGCCGGAAAGGAGGAAGCGGCGAGAGAGCATGGGTAGGGATGTGCTGATGGTGCGCCTCACCCCCGGCCCCCTCTCCGGTGGAGACGGGGAGCCGAACAATTCGGATGCCGGGAGCAGGCGTACGTGTTGTCGTTTTCTTGTCAGGCTCCCCCTCTCCACCGGAGAGGGGGCCGGGGGGTGAGGCGCCCGCCAGAACGAGCGGGCAAACCGCTACATTTTCGACACGGTCACCGTCTTCTTGGCTACCTTCTCGCCGGTTTCCAAGCCTTTTTTGGCGGCTTTGGTGTCGGTGTTGCGTAGGCTCACGGCTTTGCTGCGGCTACCGGTAACGCGCAGCAGCAGGTCGGCGCCGGGGGCGTAGCGGATGTTATCGAGGCTGATGTTGCGGCTGTTCTGTACTTCCATTACCGGGTTGGTTTGCTTGGAAAGTAAGGTCACGTTCTTGAGACGGATGCCGTCGGCTTCCTGGCACACGAGGCCCTTGTTGCTTTCCAGTACCGTGTTTTCAATGTCCACGTCCTGGATGGCCATTTCCGGCAGTCCTCGCACCAGAATACCAGTGTTAGCGCCCTTGCACGTCACGTTTTTGATGCGGAAGCTCTTGAACTGGGGGGTGCCCTCGTTCAGGGGCTCGGCCTTGATTTCGGGAATACCGAAGGCCTCGCCGTTTACCTGCACCGGGTCCTTGGCGGCGTAGTACATATCGAACAGGATGGCCTCGCCGGCAATGTCGGTCATGTCCACACCGTCCACGAAGATGTTTTCTACTACCCCCCCGCGGCCCCGGGTAGTTTTGAAGCGTAGGCCCACATCGGTGCCCATGAAGGTGCAGTTGCTCACGTAAATGTTGCGGGCCCCGCCCGACATTTCCGAGCCGATTACGAAGCCGCCGTGGGCGTGGTACACTTTCGTGTCGCGGATGATGAAGTTCTCGGTGGGCACGCCGCGCTTGCGGCCTTCCTCGTCGCGGCCCGACTTGATGCAGATGCCGTCGTCGCCCACGTCAAACGTGCAGCCTTCCACCAAGCCGTTGCGGCAGGATTCCAGGTCGAGGGCGTCGGTATTCTGGCCGTACCAGGGGTTTTTGGCTGTTACGTTGCGCAGGGTGATGTTGTCGCAAAGCAGGGGGTGAATCGTCCAGGCCGGGGAGTTTTGAATGGTGAAGTCTTCCAGCAGAATTTGCTTGCAGCGCTGCAGGCTGAGCATGTTGGGCCGCAGGAAATCCTTAAACTCCTGGTATTTGCTGTAGTCGGGCTGTTGGCCGGCCGGAATGGTCCAGGGCTTGTTGAGCGTGGAGCCTTTCAGGGAGCTGGCCGAGGGATACCAGGTAGTACCCTTCTCATCTACTACCCCTCCCGACTTCACCAACCGTTGCCACTGACCAGCGTTCAGCTTTTCCTTTTTCACCATGCGCCACGCGTCGCCGGCCCCATCGAAGGTGCCCTGGCCGGTAATGGCAATGTTTTCCAGGTCGTAGCCCGAAATGGGCGACTGGTTGCGCACGGCGTCCTCGCCTTCCCAATTGGTTTTGATGAGCTGGTAGTCAGAGAGCTTGTTGCTGAACTGCACCAGGGCGCCTTTGGCTACGTGTAGGTTTACATTGCTTTTCAGCTGAATGGGGCCCGTCAGCCACAGGCCGCGCGGTACCAGCACTACCCCACCCTGCTTGCTGCAGTCGTCAATGGCTTTGCGGAAGGCTTCGGTGTTCAGGGTCTGCCCGTCGGCCACGGCCCCGTACTTGGTAATGTTAAAGGTGTCTTTGCGGAAATAGGGCTGCAGTACCACGGGCAGGTCATACTGATATTTGCCCGCGAAGGCCAGCGGCTGCAGGTGCGAGGCAATGCCCAGGTTCATCTTCTTCACGTCCTGGGCTACCAGTTGGGCCACGCGCTCCGCCCCGTAGGCCGAGAAGTGCGTGTTGTCGAGCTTGGTGTTGTTGGCACCGTTCTGGTAGCTCCAGAACAGGGGCTTGGTGCCCGCGTCGCCGAGCTGGGAGTACATCGCCCAGCTGGTTTCGTGCAGGTCAATCAGGGGCACCTTCTGAGTTTTGGCAACTTCCTTTACTACCCCGGGGTAGTCGCCGTGGTCGTCCTTGCGCTTGCCTTGCTCATCGAAGTAGCGGCGGCCAACGGGCGTGAGCAGCACCGGGTTAGCGCCCTTGGCGCGGGCCTCCTGCACGTAGCGGGTCAGGTTTTGGCGGTAGGCGGTTTTGGGCGCGGCGTAGCGGGCCGTGTCTTCCTGCTTGCTGTCGTTGTGGCCGAACTGAATAAACACCCAGTCGCCGGGCTTCACTTGCTCCAGCACTTTCGCCCAGCGGCCTTCGTGGCGGAAGTTGCGGGTGCTGCGGCCGTTCATGGCGTGGTTCTGAATGGTCACGCCTTCATCGAAATACTGCTTGAAGTACATGCCCCAGCCGCGCTCGGCTTTGTCCAGGGGCTTGTCGGACATGGTGGAGTCGCCGACCAGGAAAATGGTGGTTTTCTGGTCGGCGGCCGGCCGGAAAGCCAGCAGCACAATGGCCAGCAACAGAACGGTGAGCTGTTTCATACGGAGCGGGTAGGAGTTCGGAAGCAAGGCATCCCAGCTCAGACAGCATGGGCAACTGGAGTTTTCCAGGACCAGGTGCTGGTGAGTGAGTGCTGATATACCCATTAAGGTTAGCGGAATAGTTGGGGGTAGCCGCACCCGTCGGTGGCATTTTTTGTGCAATCGTTATCGGGAACGTTCCCAATGCCCGTTGCGGGGCTGGCGGCTGCACGCAAACGGCTCCGGCTACCACCGGATTCCCGCTGTTCGCCTTCTGGCTGGTCTTCGTAGAAGGGGAAGAGAAATTGCACTCGTCGCCCACAAAAAAAGAGTGCGGCCGAAGCACGCACTCTTTTCAGTTGGAACTCTAGCACTACCAATTTCCGGGGCGGGGTGGCCAGGCAGCTGGCGCTGCTGCCGCGGAAGTCTGGCGGGTTGCTTAGATGGAGTTCAGGAAGGCCACCAGGGCATCCCGCTCTTCCTTGCTCATTTCCGTCACGATTTTGCGGGAGTTTTCGCCTTCACCACCGTGCCACATGATGGCTTCTACTACGTTGCGGGCGCGCCCATCGTGCAGCAGGCTGGTGTGGCCGTTCACGGTTTGCTGCAAGCCGAGGCCCCACAGCGGAGCCGTACGCCACTCGCGACCGGAAGCCAGGAAATCGGGGCGGTTATCAGCCAGGCCGGGGCCCATGTCGTGCAGCAGCAGGTCGGTGAAGGGAGCAATTACCTGGTTCGATACCTCCGGACGACCGGGCAGCGTACCCGTTTTCATGCGGGGCACATGGCAGCTGCCGCACTCTGCCTTGGCAAACATCACGGCCCCTAGCTGGGCTTGGGCGCTGCTGTTGTTGCGGAAGGCTGGCACGCCCATGGTCTGGGTGAAGATGGTCAGGTCGCGCAACTGCTGCTCGCTGAGGTTAAGCTGAGCCGAGGCAACCGATTCACCGGGCTCAATGGGGAACACCGGCGAGGTCAGCCCCATGTCGCCGTTGGCAGCACCGGCATTCTGCTGACGCAGGCTGGGCTGGTTGGCCTTCCAGCCGAATCGCCCGAGGCGGGTGCGGCCCTGCTCCTCATCCCACACGCGGTTGGGCCGGCCCGATACGCCGTTGTTGGTGTTGTTGCGGGCAAAACCGAGGATGGTTTCCTCCGGTACGGCTTCCAGCAGGCCCAGGCCCGTTACCTGAGAGCCCGTGCGGGGCGAAATCATGGTACCGGCGGGCAGATCCTGCGTGGTTTTCGCGAACGTGTACGTGGGCCGGCGCAGGCTTACGGTGCTGCCATCCTTAAACGGCAGGCTTCGCTGCTCGGTGTAGCGCACCAGTACGTTGCCTTCGGCGCTGGCGCCGCGCACCTCGTCTTGCGCGTCAATGCCCTCTACTACCATCAGCGGCTGAATCTGGTCGCCGAAGCCAGGTACGGGCCTGGGCTCCCCGTGGGGGCCGGTGCCCGGCAGGCTCACGCGAAACAGCAACTGCGGGGTTAGTTCGCCGGTAGTGGCATTCACCTTAGGCAGCCCCGCGCGGGACCCGCCCAGGTGGCAGCTTTCGCACCGCACGTTGTTCCACAAGGGGGCTACCTCACCCAGCTCGAACGTGCGCTGAAACAGCACCTTACCGTTCAAGTGAGCCGTCAGGTCGGCGCCGCCCAAATTGGGAGCAGGCTGAATCATGCTCAGGCTACTGAAGTTGTTGACGGTGGTTGCACCGCCGGCGGCGGTAAAGGAGGCAAAGACCCGCCCCCAGTCCACGTCCAATTCATCATCATCGTCCTCGTCATTCGACGACACGGTAACCTGCAAAGCGTCAGGACCTTCCAGCTCAGGCTTTTCGCAAGAGGTCAACGCCGTAACTCCAACCACACAACCTATCAGCTTCCAGGAGGTAAAGGGTTTTATCATATAACTGTTCCAAAATGAGACTAAGACAGCGGCAATATACAGTGTAATTATATTGCTATAATATTATATTTAACATAAAACGATTTTTATTTTCTATGACTATACCAGCTTAAACTTAGCTTCTGTTCAGCGCTGGATTCAAATTGGGATAAATCAGGCAGGACGCGGCATTCCAGCCCTGCGCGTGAATTTCCCGAAAGTGGAAGAAGGGGTGTCTTTTTTGTTGCAACCTAGGGGCGCTTGCTGGCACGCCAGCCGGTAGTCGGGGCAGCGTATCGCCTAAACCCAGCTACGGCCGCCGCACCAGCCACATAATCAGACTCAGCAGCAAGCTCACCAGCAGCATGGACACAATTGGTGCATAAAAGCGGAAGCCCGGCCGCTCCACCCGAATGTCGCCGGGCAGCCGCCCAAACCAGCCCAACAGACTACCCCCACCCAGCCACACAAAGGCCCCCAGGGCTACCAGCACAAGGCCGAGAAGGATGAGGGTTTTACCGAGTTGAGGGGTCATCGAACAGGAACGTCATATGGGTGTTCAACGGAATACCAGCGCTGCTGAGTGCGGAGGCGGGCTATCAGTTCGTAAAGCCTACTTACTCCCCAGGTTGCCCGTTCGCCATAATCCTTAATATGTACAACCTTGCCGTTGCCATATTCAGCCGTTAGCCATGCCGTACCTGCATCCGTCCAGCTCACTGCGTAGGATTTAGCTAACTTATCAGGCTTTATGTATTGAAAGAGCTGTTGCAACTGCTCGAACTGTGCGCTGTCTAACTCGCTCTGAAATTTACCCCGCTCCCTGTTAAATAAATAATACTCACTACCACTGGTATATCCCACCTGATATTCCAGCTTACGGTCGGCGTGTATGGTTATAGTAAAGCTAGCGCAACAGTCAAACCCAAAGCTTACTTCCAGGCGGCTGAAACGTGGGGTAGCAATAGAAGTAGTATATTCTACCAAATCGCCGAAACGATGTACCAGTGTATCTATTTGTAGTACTGGTGGTGAAGAAAAGCCGTCTGATTGTGGTGGCGTGACGTGGTGCACAAATAGTAAGGCGGGCCGTCCATCTAGCTGCGTTACGGACACTATTTCGCAGGGCCCTGCTCCCCGCCCCTGCAAGTACTCTGTTCGGATTCCGTCATTCGGCCCGTAATCATAGAAGATATAGGGCTCATGCGAGAACCGTCCGAAGGATTCTCTCAGCCGAAAAGCTATCAAATCACTTCGCCCATTCCCATCTACATCAACTACTGCCCAGGGCTTTACATTCAGCGTAGTGCAGTATTGCTGACAGTCAGCATTGTAGGTTACTAGTGCGGTATCTAATTGAAAAGCCGGGTAGAAATAACTGCGCTTTCGCCACCCAGCGTGTTTTCTAACCCATTGTTCTACGTCGGCATTTGCGCGCAGTGAATCAATGCTGTTAGGAATACGGGCAACAACTACACGCGGGGTTAAAGCTGTAACGGGAGCTAATCGGCTCTTTCTTAACAGTTGCGCTGTAGCACCATAACTCAGCAGTAGCAGCAACCCGCTCAATTGCCATCTGCCCATCACCCCTTGTTATCAAACACGGGCTCAATCCTGCCCTCCGCGCCTACCTGCAGGGCGGCTTCGTAGCGGTTGCCGGTTTTGGAGGAGATGAAGCCGCGGATGACGCCGGTTTTGCCTTTGCGCAGGAGCTGGTTCATCTGGGCGTCGGTGAGGGTTTTGCCACCCCACTCGAAGGGTACCCGGAACTGGCAGTCCTCGCGGAAGCGGGAGCAGCCCCAGGCGCTTTTGCCCTTTAGCATCTGACCCAAGCGGCACACCGGGCAGGGTATCTGGCCGGGGTCGGTGGCGGTGGTGGGCTTGCTTTCGGCGGCGCGCACCAGCTCCAGGGTGTGCTGGGGAGTGAGCTTGATGGCGGCGCTGTACTTGTTGCCGGCGTCATCCAGAAAGCCCTGCATGACTTGGGTACGGCTCTTCTTGAGCAAATCACCGACTTGCTTATCGGTGAGCTTCTTGCCTTCGTATTGGGTAGGAAGCCGCAGCTGGCAGCCTTCGCGCCAGCGCGAGCAGCCGAAGGCCGTTTTACCGCGCAGCACATGGCCGCTCCCGCAGGCCGGGCACGGACCCAGCGCGCCGGGTACGGCGGGGGTAGCCGCCGCAGCGGGCGTCGGGCGAGGGTTGGCGGCTTTGGCGGGGGTAGCGGTTTCGGCAGAAGTTACCGTTACGGCCCGGCCGGAGCCATCCTGCTTTACCTCGTGCACCATTTCACGCACCAGCTGCTTCAGCTCGCCCAGAAACTGCTCCTGATCCAGCTGGCCGCCTTCAATCTGGCGCAGCTTCCGCTCCCACTGGCCCGTCAGCTCCGCCGATTTCAGGGTGGGGTTGCGGATGAGGCCAATCAGCTCCACGCCGGTAGCGGTAGGCACAATCTTCTTTTTGTCGCGGCGGATGTAGCCGCGCTTGAACAGGGTTTCGATGATGGCGGCGCGGGTAGAAGGCCTCCCGATGCCGTTTTCCTTCATGGCCTGGCGCAGCTCCTCGTCGTCCACGTTGCGGCCGGCGGTTTCCATGCCGCGCAGTAGCATAGCCTCCGAGTATTCGCGCGGGGGCTGGGTCATCTTAGAGTCGAGGCGGGGCTTGTGGGGGCCGTTCTCGCCTTTCTCGAACGAAGGCAGCACGGTGCTGACTACATCATCGTCGCCCTCGCCGGCGGCTTTGGGGGCCGAGGGGGCCTGCTGCTTCTCTGGGTCGCCGTACACCACGCGCCAGCCGGGGCTGAGAATCTGCCGGCCCCGCACCCGGAAGGTGCGCCCCGCGGCTTCGGCCGTTACCGTGGTGTTTGATACTTCACAATCGGGGTAGAACGCGGCCAGGAACCGGCGCACGATGATGTCATAGACGCTGTGCTCGGTGCCGCCCAGGCCGCCAGCGCTGGCCCCGGTCGGGATGATGGCGTGGTGGTCGGTAACTTTATTGTTATTAAAAACCTTGCCCGACTTCTTGATTTTGCCGGCCAGCAGCGGCTGGGTGAGGCTGTGGTAAGCCCCCAGCCCGCGCAGAATGCCCGGAATTTTGGGGTACTGGTCGTCGGGCAGGAAGGTGGTATCTACGCGGGGGTAGCTCACCACCTTCTTCTCGTAGAGGGCCTGCACCGTTTTCAGCGTGTCCTCGGCGGAAAGCCCCAGCTGGTTGTTGCACTGCACCTGCAGGGAAGTCAGGTCGAACAACGACGGCGGCGTTTCCAGCCCCTTTTTGATTTCGACGTTGGTGACGGTGAGCGGCACGTCCTTCACGGCGGCCAAGGCGGCGTCGGCCTCTTCCTGGGTCACGAAGTAGCCGCGGGCTTTCAGGCGGGCCTTTTCGTCGGGCTCGTCGTCGTCCTTACCCTTCTTTACTATGGCTACGTGGCTGAACATAGTACCCCGGTACTCCGTGCGCAGCACCCAGTAGGGCTCGGGCCGGAAGTTCTGGATTTCGTGGTAGCGGTCCACGAGCAGGGCGAGGGTAGGCGTCTGTACCCGCCCAATGCTGAGCACCTGGCGCTGACCGGGCGCGTACTTCAGGGTAAACAGGCGGGTAGCATTCAGGCCCAGCAGCCAGTCGCCCACGGCCCGGCTTTTGCCGGCCTGGTAGAGCGAGTCAAACTCCGAGCCGTCGCGCAGGTTCTGAAAGCCCTGGCGGATAGCTTCTTCCGTGAGCGAGGAAATCCAGAGGCGCTTGGTGGGCTTGCGGTACTTGGCTTCCAGCAGCACCCAGCGCTGAATCACCTCCCCTTCCTGGCCGGCGTCGCCGCAGTTAATGACTTCCTCGGCATTAGCCAGCAGGTTTTTGATAACGGTGAACTGGCGCACTACCCCGTCGTCGCGGCGCATGAGCTTGATGCCAAAGTTCTCGGGCACCATGGGCAAATCATGGATGCTCCAGCGCTTCCACTCGGGGCGGTAGTCCTCGGGCTCGCGCAGCTGGCAGAAGTGCCCGAACGTCCAGGTGACCTGGTAGCCGTTGCCCTCGAAATACCCGTCCATTTTGCGGGTGGCACCCAGCACCTGGGCAATTTCGCGGGCTACGCTGGGCTTTTCGGCAATGCAAACTTTCACTACTGGCTGATTCTCGCTGATGAATATCCTACCCCCGGGGCGGAAGCAGTACGGAATCAACAAAGATAACAGGAGAAAAAGTCGGGGCGAAGACGTCCAATTTCTATCTACACCATCTTTCAGGAGGCGGAGGCCAGCTCCAGCTGGTTGGCCGTCACGAAGTGGTAGCGCACCTCATAGAAGCCCGCATCAGACACCCGATCCAGCATCACTACGCTTTCAATTTCGAAGGGTAGGCCGCGGGCCGCTACCCGCACCGGGTTAAGGCGGCGCTGCAGGGCAATTTCCTCGCGGGCAATGTGGAGCGCGGCCGTTTCGGAGGAGGCCTGTACGCGCACGTAAAACAGGTTGGCCATCGGGAACTGACGGTGCTCCCGGATTTCGCCATCCCAATTGCTGAAATTATCTAAATCAGAAGGAAAAGCGCTGTCGTAACGCTCGTCCAGCACTTTCTGCTTTACGCGGTGGTAGGCCACGGGCGTGTTCAGGCGGTGGGTAATGAGGCGCACCAAGTGCTCTACTTCCAGCTGCGGGCCCTGCCCCACCAAGCTACCCCGGTGGTACAATCCAAATAGGTTTTGCTGCTCGTTGTGCGTAACCACCACGCCGCTTTTGGCCGCCACCTGCTGCAGTTCCTGCTCGTAGTCCTCCTGATCGGCGTGGAGGTGGCCCCAGCGGTTATCCGGCGGCACCAGTACCCCAAACTCATCGGGCGGCGTCAGGACCATGGTGGCGGAGTTGTTGCCCTCAAAAATGCGGGGGTAGTACTGCTTTAGCTGACTGAAGCTCAGACTGGCCACCCACAGCGCCAGCGTAGTGCGGTGCAGCCGGAAGGTGCCCGCTTCGCTATTCACGTAGTAACCAATGGAGGTGAACCGGCTTGCCTGGCTGAGCGGCAGGGTAATCACCTGGGGCTCATTCTCGGCGTTGAGGCCAAAGAAACACGGGTGGCCCTCATCGGCTAACTGAAGAACATACAGCCCGAAAGGAATATTTTCCTGGGCGCTCTGCAGCAGCGCCCCACGGTATTCCGCTTCGTGTTTTTTCACCTCCCCGGCCAACTGGACGAGTGAGTCATAGGCAAACAGTTCTTCAATCTTCCTCAAACCGTGCATGACAACGACACTATATACTTTGTATTATGCGGCAAGATATTATGACTAAGCCAACTTTACACAATTAATAATACAATATATAGTAAATATAGTTATAAAATATTGACAAAATAATATCTGCATATTACTGATTACCAGCCTCTTACCTGTTAGCGCTGCACAAACAGCCAAGCTCGACCGCAAAACAATTTCCAGCGGCGGCTTTTCCCCACTGCCCGGCTACCACCGTTACCTACGGTGGCGCTTCAATTCCTAGGCTCCGGGTCACTGAGAGCCGGAGCCAGCTGCCCCCCTCCCCGGGCTTGCAATGTGCGAAGGGAGTTACCTACCGCTTGGTTTTCAGCTGAATGCCCAGGGGCTGCGTATTGCATCCCGAAGCTTCTCTTTTCAGGAATTGTATGTGGTGGATGTTTTCCTTGCTGGCCGCCCTGTCGGCGGCGGTAGTGGTTACGCTTTCCAAGGTGGGCGTGAAGAATATTGAATCCAGTGTGGCTTTCGCCATACAGTCGGTGCTGATTGTGGCGGTGGCGTGGGGAGTGGTGGCCTGGCAGGGGCACCTGGGGCAGGTAGCCGAAATTGACCGGCGCACCTGGCTGTTCCTGATTGCTGCGGGCGTCATTACCTGCGCCTCCTCCCTGTTCTCGTTTCAGGCGCTGAAACTGGGGCAGGCGTCGCGTACTTCCTCCTTCGATAAGATTTCCCTGGTTTTCTCTATCCTGCTGGCTGCACTCTTTCTCAAGGAAAAAATAACCTGGCAGGTTATCCTGGGCGCTACCCTGATGGCCGCCGGGGCCGTGCTGATAGCCTTCACCCAGGAAAGTAATTAGCTCCGTAGTACGCAAAAAACCGCCGCACCCAACGGACGCGGCGGTTCCACACATCGAAAGCGCACTCCCCTCAGACTACGCCCGATGATGCTGCGTGCGCGGAGTAACTACCCCCGGCGCACCTGGTTGCTGGTTTTCTAACGGGCAGGCGTACCGCTCGGTGCAGCAGGCGCGGCGGCTTCGGCGGCGGTCTGCGTGCCATAGATGTGCTCCAGCTCCGTGATGAGGTCGTCCTCCACCTTGAGGTCCTTGAGCAGGCCTTCCTTGATATCATATACCAGTCCGTGCAGGCGCGGGGGCTTGGCTCCTTTGCGGGCGTTCTGGATAATGCTGGTTTTGGCCAGATTGCGCACCTGCTCTATCACGTTCAGCTCTACCAGGCGGCGCAGGCGGGCATCCTCGTCGGAAATGGCCAGGAACTCGGTTTCGTGCACCCGGATTACGTCGCGAATGTTGGTCAGCCAGTTATCAATCAGGCCAAACTGCTTGTTACCGGCCGCTGCCGCTACCCCACCGCAGCCGTAGTGACCTACCACCATAATGTCTTCCACGCCCAGCACTTCCACGGCGTACTGCAGCACCGAAAGCAGGTTGAAATCGGTGTTCACCACCATATTGGCGATGTTGCGGTGCACGAACATTTCGCCGGGGCCGGTGCCGGTAATAGCCGAGGCCGGCACGCGCGAATCGGAGCAGCCGATGAACAGGTACTTGGGCTTCTGCCCATTGGCCAGGCGGTTGAAAAAGTCGGGGTCCTGGGCGCGCTTGTCGCTAACCCACTGGCGGTTATTTTCCAGAATTGGCTCGATGCCTTTCATAGAGAGAGAAATGGAGAGGTAAAAGGGAAAGGATACTGCAGGTTTGGGAAGACGAGAAACGGGCCGCTTCAGGTTACGTGCCGGCTAGTGCCCCAGCACATGCACTTGCTGAATACCGCGCAATTCCAGGTCAATGCCGCGCTCGGGGGCCGAGAGACGAAAGTTCTCAATGGCTTCCAGCACATCGTAATCGATGAAGGAGGAATCGGAGCCATCAATGAGCACCTGGGAGTTGGGCGGAAGCTCGTTGAGCACTTTTACGATGCTGGCTTTATTAAGGAACGACACTTGCTCCGATAATTTCAGATGAATAGGCCCCCCGACCTGCGCCGCCGGCCGGCTCAGGAAGTACGCCGACTCATAGTTGGCCTTCAGGATGTAGAAAATGCCCACCACCAGTCCTATGGTTACGCCTTTTAGCAGATCGGTAAGCAGAATGGCAATAATGGTGACGACAAAAGGCAGAAACTGCTGCCAGCCCAGCTTCCACTGGGTGCGGTACAAGGTTGGCTTGGTAAGCTTGAAGCCCACCATCAGCAGCACGGCCGCCAGCGCCGACAGCGGAATCCGGTTCAGCACAGGCTCCAGAAACAGCAGGCTGGTGAGCAGCAGCAGTCCGTGAAAGAAGGCTGATATGCGGGTTTGGCCGCCGGCGTTGATGTTGGCCGAGCTGCGCACGATAACAGCCGTCATGGGCAGCCCCCCGAGCAGACCGCTCAGGATGTTGCCTACCCCCTGAGCCAGCAGCTCGCGGTTGGTGGGCGTTACCCGCTTGAGGGGGTCCAGCTTATCCACGGCTTCTACGCTCAGCAATGTTTCCAGCGAGGCAACAATGCCAATGGTGAAGGCTACGGTATAGGTAGCGGGCCGCTGAAACGCCGACCAGTCGGGGAAGGTGAAAACCCGGGTGAAATCCTGCCAGGCCGTGATGGAAGGCAGGCTGACCAGGTGCTCGGGCCGAATGCGAAGAACGGGGGCGGCGACATCCAGCAGGCTGTTGAGCCCAATGGAAACCAGCACCACCACCAGGGCGCCCGGCACCAGCCGCAACAGGGCAACGTGCTTGCTGAACGTATCCCAGAAAAGCAGGATGGCCAGGGAAACCAGCCCCACCAGGGCCGAGCCGGCACTGACGCCCCCCAGTGCTGATGTAACGGCTGAGAAGGTATTCTGGCCATCAAACTGCAGGAAGTCCATGTCCTCGAAGTAGTCCGAGTCGGCGCCTACAAAGTGCGGAATCTGCTTAAGAATGAGAATCAGACCAATGGCAGCCAGCATACCCCGGATAACGGAGGTAGGAAAGTAAAGCCCGATGATACCGGCCTTAGCTACCCCCAGTACCAACTGCAGCACCCCGGCTATTACGGTGGCGGCCAGTACAGCCTCAAATGAGCCTAGCGTACTCAGGGCCGAAAGGATTATGGCCGTCAGGCCGGCGGCCGGGCCGCTTACACTTAGCTGAGAGCCGCTAACCCATGATACAACTACCCCGCCTATGATGCCGGCGATGATGCCAGCCAGCAGCGGCGCCCCCGAAGCCAGCGAAATACCCAGGCACAAGGGCAGGGCCACCAGAAAAACCACCAGTCCGGCGGGCAGGTCTTTACCCAGGGTCTGCCACGGTGAGGAAGGCACATTTGGTGGTGGCTGAAGCGCGGATGCTTCGGCCGCCAATGTAGGCTTTAACATGGAGAGAGGGGAGTTGAGGGCAGACCATTTCGATGAAAGCCCGAAGACCACACCGAACGTATGCAATGCTACGACTCGCTTGTTAAGACCCCATTAAAAGTGAGTTAAAAGTAAATTAAAAGCAGCAGCCCCCGTAGCTGCGGGGACAAAACCCTGGAAAACAGCAACATACGGCGCGGTTTTATACCACCGCAGCCGGCAGGTCGAGGGTAACGGCCGTGCCCTGGCCCAGCTGGCTTTCCACGGACACATGGCCGCCGTGCAGATCCATAATCTTAGCAGTAAGGGGTAGTCCAATGCCGTGCCCCGGCACGTTGCGCACGGTTTCGGCCCGGAAGAAAGGCACAAATACCTGCTGGCGGTCGGCCTCCGTCATGCCCACCCCTTTGTCGCGTACCACCAGCTGTACCCGGCGCTGCGTGGCCGTGAGTGTTGCCACCACCGGACTGGGGCACCCGGCCGAAAACTTGCAGGCATTCTCCAGAATGTTCAGAAAGGCAGACAGCAGCAGGGGTTCGTTGCCGAGCACCCCGTAGGGTACCCGGCGCCGGCTGTCGGCGGGTTCACTGAACTCCAGGTCGATGCGGCAGGTAGGATGGCGGCGGTGCACTTCCTCGTGGGCCTGCAGCAGCAGCTCATCCACCCGAATCAGGCTCAGGGGCACCTGGGAAGGGTCGTCGGAGGCGCGGGCAATCTGCAGCAGGCCATTGGTGAGGTCTTTGAGCAGGCGTGCCGCGTCGAGGGTGTTCTGCAGCACGCGCCGATACTCCTGGGGGGTGCGCTCCTGCTGCAGCAGGGCCACTTCCAGCTGCCCGATAATGGCCGTGAGGGGCGTACGCAGCTCGTGGGAGGCGTCGCGGACGAAGGTGCGCTGTCCCGCAAAAGCCGTTTCGAGCCGGTTGAGCAGGCTGTTGAAGCGCTGGGCCAGCAACGACACCTCGTCCTGCCCATCAGACTGGGAAAGGCGGCGGTGCAGGTCGGAGGCCGTAATGTTGTCCACCTCCTGAATGATGCGCTGCATGGGCCGCAGGGCCTGGCCGGCAAAGAAAAACCCACCAATACCCACTATCACAAAGGAGGCCAGCAGGCCCGTGACCAGCACCGTCAGCAGGTCGCTCATTTTCTGGCGGCTGTCGTCATCCACCGAAGAAGCCACCACCACGAAGTCGCCGCGCCGGGCGTCGCGGTAGAGCAGGCCTACCGTCTGGCGGTAGTTCTGCTCCCGAATTACTTCCCGGCCTTCTTCGCGCACTGCCGCCAGCAGCTCCTGCGGCACAGGCTCCGGACCGTCGCGCCCCTCCTTAAACACTACCCGGTTGCGGGCGTCGAACACGCGCACTTCCTCCTGGGGTAGGGTGCGGTAGAACTGCCGCAGGTAGCGCCGGTAGGAAGCTCGGCTGACTTCGTCGGCGCGGTTGGTGCCATCCAGGTAAACGTGCGCCACAATGCGGGCCCGGGCAAACAGGCTCTCACTGAAAAAGTCGCGCCGCGAAGTGTAGGTAAAGTAGTAAATGGCCACCGAGAACAGCAGCAGCGTGATGGCCAGAATAAGGGCAAACTGCAGCGTCAGGCGCGTCCGGATAGTCATGGATCAGTTGTCAGGTACCAGTTGTGAGTTGCCGGGTATCAGTTGCCGGTTGCGGAAAGGTATGCCGACGCCTGCAGGTGTAGCGCATTGTCTTGGAACTGACAACCGGCAACTCACAACCGGCAACTGAATCAGTCTTCCTTCATCACGTAACCCATGCCTACCAGGGTATGAATCAGTTTGGGGGTGAAGTCTTTATCCAGCTTCTTGCGCAGGAAGTTGATATACACGTCGATGACGTTGGAGCCGGTATCGAAAGATGTTTCCCAGACGTGCTCCAGAATATCAACGCGCGAGACCACGCGGTTCTGGTTGCGCAGCAGATACTCGAGCAAGGCAAACTCGCGGGCCGTTAGCTGCACTACCTGGCCGGCGCGCTGCACTACTTTCCGCACCGGGTCCAGGGTGAGGTCGGCCAGGCGCAGCACCGCCTCCGCCGCCGGCGACTCGTTGCGGCGGCGAGCCAGGGCCCGGATGCGGGCCAGCAGCTCCTGAAAGGCAAAGGGCTTCACCAGGTAATCGTCGGCCCCGGCATCGAGGCCCCGGATTTTGTCGTCGGTTTCGCCCAGGGCCGTGAGCATCAGAATAGGAACACTCGTATCCTGGGCCCGCACTTGGCGGCATACCTCCAGTCCGCTCAAACCGGGCAGCAGCGTGTCCAGAATCAGCAGGTCGTAGCCGCCGGCCTGGGCCAGGCGCAGGCCCAGCAGGCCGTCGGCGGCCAGGTCAACGGTGTACTGTTGCTCCGTCAGGCCCTGGTGCAGAAAGGAGGCCACTTTCGGTTCGTCTTCAACCAGCAGAATTTTCATGGGCAGGCATACGCAAGTTTGGGCAGGCAAGGTAGCGCCTTACCAGAAGACCAGCCGAATTGCAGCTCAGCCGCAACCGCCCAGGCCATAATTGCGTTGCTTGCACAAATACTAATAATTATAGAAAAAATTTAAATACTCCTTGACTTTATAGATTACATCCAATACGTTTATGGAAATATTCCATGCCCTTTTTATCCAACTTCTCCATTTTTCATCTTCTCTCTGGTTATCGCCAGTAGCCGCTTTCCCTGCCTCACTCCTCTCCCCCTGCTGCTATGCTCCCCACGTTCTGCCGCTTCGGTTGTACCCTGTTATTGTCTTTACTGTTTGTTTTGCCCGCCCTGACGGGCTGCGTATCCCAGAAAAACCTTCCTTACCTGCAAGGCAAAAACTACAACGCACGCACGCCGGTAGTCACCGAAAACGCCCCGCAGCGCTACCGCATTCAGCCCGGCGACGTGCTCAGCATTCGGGTGCAAAGTGTGCAGCCCCAGCTCACGGATATATTCAACACCACCGACTCGCGGGCCGTGTTCAGCGGCGACCCGGGCAACCTGTATCTGACGGGCTACTCCGTGGATGAAGCCGGCACCATTAACCTGCCAACGGTAGGCAAGCTGAAGGTGCAGGGCCTCACGGTGGAAGAAGCCCAGAACCAGGCCCAGCAGCAGGTAGCCCGCTACGTGCGCGACGCCAATGTGCTGGTGAAGCTGCTTTCCTTTAAGATAACCGTACTGGGCGAGGTGCGCAATCCGGGCCGCTACTTTGTGTATAACGCGCAGTGCACCGTGCTGGAAGGCCTGGGCCTGGCCGGCGACCTGACCGAGTTTGGCAACCGCAACAACGTAAAGCTGATCCGGCAGACGGCCAAGGGCTCTGAGGTGGTCCTGCTTAACCTCACCGATCCGGCCCTGCTCAGCTCGCCCTATTTCCACCTGCTGCCCAACGACGCCCTGTACGTGGAGCCCTTGAAAGCCCGCACCGACCGCGGCAACGCCAACAACCTGGCCCTGGTATTCTCGGGAGTTTCGGCCCTGGCCCTCATTCTGAGCTACCTGAAAGTTTTCTAAGCCTGTACTCTCCTTTCCCCGCGCTCCTCTTACCCTAACCTGTTCTGGCATGGAAACACGTCCACACACTCCCTCCGACGAACTTGATTTGCACGAGCTGCTATTCCGGTTGCGCAACCGGTGGCCTTTATTTCTGGTGTCGGGGCTGCTGGCGGGCCTGCTGGCCTTCCTGTATCTGCAGGTGAAAGAGCCGGTGTACGCCTTCCGGGCCACCATGCTGCTGGGCGACCAGGGCACGGGCTCCAAGCAAGCCCAGGAGCTACTCAAAATCCTGGAGGTAAAGGAGAAAGGCACAAAGATGGAGGACGAAATCGGGCTACTGACCTCAGCCGATATGGTCAGCCAGGCCCTCAACCGCCTGCCGTTTAGCGTGGCGTATTACGCGGCTCCCGCTACCTGGTTGAACACGCTCAAGGAGGTGCAGGTGCGCGAGCGAGCCGCCGGCGCGGTACCGTTCCGGCTGGTGCCCGACCCGAATGCTCCCCAACTAACAGACGTCCGCATTTACGTGGAGCCCCAGGCAGATGGGCGGTTCACGATTACAGCCGATGCCGACAAAGGCCGCCTCTACAGCCTGCCCACCGGTGAGCTGGTGCGTGAGGTGCTGGACGTACACCTCAACGAAACTGTGCGCGCCGGCGACACGCTCCGCCACCCCCTGCTCACGGCCGTGCTGCTGCCCGAGCCGGGCTACCCGGCCGGCGGCTCCGCGGAGCGGTATTTTGTGCTGCTGCGCGACCACAACAGCCTGATTGGGGAGTACACCCAGCACCTGACCATCAAGCCCATCGACCGGGAGTCGCGGATAATTGAGTTGACCAGCAAGGGCACGGTGCCCCAGAAAGAAGTACAGTTTCTGGACACCCTGATGCAGAGCTACGTGGAAAATGACCTGCTGAGCAAGAACCTGACGGGCCAGAAAACGGTCGCCTTCCTCGACAAGGAAATCGGCCACCTCTCCGATTCGTTGCGGCGCTCTACGGCGGCGCTCAGCTCGTTTCGGGCGGCCCGGGGGGTAGTCGATGCCGGGGCCCAGTCGGCGCGGGGCATTCAGCAGCAAGGCGAGCTGGAGATGATGCGGGCCAAAGTGGCCACCAACCGCAAGTACTACCAGAACATGCTCAGCTACCTGCGCGAAAACCAGGGCACCACCCAGATTGTGGCGCCCAGCAGCGTTGGTATTGAGGACCCCGTGGTAAACAGCCTGATTCTGCAGCTCACCGACCTGAACAGCCAGCGGGCGGCCCTGGGCGTGAATGCCAGCGTAGAAAACCCCATGGTAACGGTGCTGAATGAGCGCATCAAGGTAGCCAAGGAAAGCCTGACCCAGACCCTGGCCAACATGACCCGCGCCGCCGATATTACCCTGCGCGACCTGGATGCCCAGCTCAGCCGGGTGCGGGGCAGCATGAGCCAGATGCCGGAAAATGAGCGGCAGCTGGCTTCGCTGCAAAGCAAAACCGACTTCAACGACAAAAACTATCAGTTCCTGATTGAGAAGCGGGCCGAAGCGGCCATTGCCCTGGCTACCAACGCCACCGACAAGAAAGTGGTGGACGCGGCCGGCATGCAGGGCGACGCACCCACCGCCCCTAAGCCGGGGGTGGTGATGCTAATTGCCCTGGTGGCCGGCCTGGGCCTGCCCCTGGGCCTCACGCTGCTGCTGGACAAAGCCAACCGCCGCATTCAGAGCAAGGAGGACCTCTCGCGCATTACCGCCATTCCGCTGCTGGGCGTGGTAGCCCACGGCAGCAAGCAGGATAAGGAAAACATGCTGCATGACCCCAAAGGCCCCCTGGCCGAGTCGTTCCGCTCCATCCGGGTAAACCTGCAGTATCTGGCCGCCGGCCTCGACAAGAAGCTGATCGGGGTTACCTCCTCGGTGCCGGGCGAAGGCAAAACCTTCTGCTCGGTGAATCTGGCGGCCGAAATGGCCCAGAGTGGCCGCAAGGTGCTGCTGCTGGAGTGCGACCTGCGCCGCCCCACCGTGGCGGGCTACTTTCAGCTGGATAACGCCTGCGCCGAGCACGGCCTGAGCAGCTACCTGATGGGCCTGAGCAGCCTGGAGGATAGCCGCCACCCCTCGGGCGTGCGCAACCTGGATGTGATGTGCTGCGGCCCGATTCCGGCCAACCCCACCGAGCTGCTGGAAAGCGCCCGCATGGAGGAGCTGCTGGCCCAGCTGCGCCAGCAGTATGATTACGTGATTGTGGACACCCCGCCCACGGGCTACGTATCGGAGTTCTTTATGCTGCTGCGCCACCTCGATGCCAACATCTACGTGGTGCGCCAGAACTACACCGACAAGGGCCTGATCAGCCAGATCAATGAGCTGCACCGCGAACAGAAAGTAAAGCATATCTACATCGTCATCAACGATATGCACTTCACCAAAACCTACGAATACCGCCATAAGGAAAAAGCCTATGCCTACGGTTATTAGGTAGCGCTCCGCTTCTTCCTGTCACCCTGCCTCCTTCCGGCCCGCCGGAAAACCGCTGGCCATACGCCCGCAGCTTTCCGGTCAGATTCCCGCCCTGTACTCCCCCGCGCTGCTCCCGTACCTTTCTACCCGGATAGCCTTATGGCATCTTCTGCTCCTAACCTGACCACCGCCGCCGTACATGGCGTCAAGTGGACTACTGCGGCAACTCTTACCACTTCTTTACTACAAATCGGCTACACCGCTACCATGGCCCGCCTGCTGAGCCCGGCGGCCTTTGGGGTGGTGGCCCTGGCCGGCGTTATTCTGCGGTTCGGCTCTTACTTCGCCCAAATGGGCATGGAGCAGGCCATTATTCAGAAGCCCCACATTACCCGCGCCGATATCCGGGCGGCCTTTACCTCATCGGTGGCTCTGAGCCTTGTGTTTGCCGGGCTGCTGCTGCTGGCCGCCCCCCTGGCCGCCGGCCTGGTGCGCCAGCCGGAGGTAGTACCCGTGGTGCGCGTACTGGCCGCCGGCCTGCTCCTGACGGGCCTCAATGCCACGGCCCTGAGCCTGCTGCGGCGCCGGATGCAGTTCCGGACCCTGGCCCTGATGGAAGTAGTTTCCTACGTACTGAGCTACGGCGGCCTGGGTATTGGGCTGGCAGTGCAGGGGTACGGCGTCTGGAGCCTGGTAGCGGCTACCCTGGGCCAGGGCCTGCTGCTGACGGTGCTGAGCTACGCCGTGGAGCGCCACGATATCCGCCCGCTTTTCGACTGGGCCACGTACCGGCCCCTGCTGGCTTACGGCAGCCGCATGTCGGCCATCAGCTTTCTGGAGTTTATTACCGGCTCCCTTGATACCCTGCTGATTGGCCGGCTGCTGGGCGCGGCCGCTTTGGGCATTTATAGCCGGGGCTGGCAGCTGATTGGCCTGCCCGTGTACTTCCTGACTACCAGCGTCTCGAAGGTGGTGTTTCCTTCCTTCAGCCAACTGCAGGCTGATAGACCCCGCCTGAAAACGGTGTACCTGAGCAGCATTACCCTGATTGCCACCCTGGTGCTACCTATCTGCGCCGGCGCGGCCGTAGCCGCCCCCGAAATTGTGCAGGTGATGCTGGGCCCGAACTGGACGGCCACCGTCCCGATTCTGCGGGTGGTGTGCGCAGCCTTTGGCCTGAGCATGGTCACGATGTTTGCGGGGGTAGTATGCGATGCTACCGCCACCCTCACGCCCAAGCTGTGGCTGAACCTGGGCTACGCCGTGCTGCTTACGGGCCTGTTCTTCGGGCTAAGCCGATTTGGGCTGCTGGGCGTGGCCGGCGCGGTGGTGGCCGGCGAGGTGATTCGGACGGTACTCTACCTGCTGCTCATGCGCCGGGTGCTGGCCGTCCGGACGGCGGAGGTGCTGGGTTCGTACGTACCCGGTTTGCTGGCGGGGGCACTGGTGGCGGCGGGCATTGCGGCCGTCCGGCTGCTGTTGCCGCCCGGCACGGTGCCCGCCTCGGTAGTGCTGCTAGCTGAAATGCTGACCGGCGCCCTGCTGCTGGGCGCCCTGGCCGTGGGGGCGCCGCCGGCCCGCCTGCGTAGCGTGCTGCGCCGCCTGCTGGCCGGCCTGCAGGAAGGCCCGGCCGGCCCGGGCCGCGCCCAGCGGCTGCTCCGTGCTTTTGCCACCCGGCTGGCCCGCCTCGATGGGGAGTTGCCCCCGGTTGCAACACCTGCCGCCGCCGCCCCGGCCCCGCGCCGGGCCCACCCGGCCCTGCTGCCCGATCCGGAAACCGAACTGGTATAGCTATGCGGGTACTCTACGATCATCAGGCCTTTACGCTGCAGGATTTCGGGGGCATTTCGCGCTACCACCACGAGCTGCTCTGCCACGCCAGCTGGCAGTCGGAGCTGGCCGTAGCCCTGAGCAACAACCTGTACCTGCGCGACGGGAGCTACTCCCACCACCGCACCTTCCTGCCCAACGTACCCGTGCGGGGCCGCTGGCGCGTGATGCGCTACTTCAACCACCGGGCCTCGGTGCGGGCGCTGCGCCGGGGCGCGTATGATGTCTTCCATCCGACCCTCACCGACGACGACTACTTTCTGGAGCTGCTGGAAGACCGGCCGCTGGTCATTACCCTGCACGACACCATTCCGACCTTGTTTCCGCAGTACTACCCCGACCGCGACGGGAAGGTACTGGAGCGTATTGTGCGGCGCGCCAGCCGTATTATTACCGTTTCGGAAAACACCCGCGCCGATGTGCTGCGCCTGTTGCCGGTAGCGCCCGAGCGGGTGTGCGTGGTGCACCACGGCTATGCCGACCGCGAGTACCTGAACGCAGGCCCCGCCCTACCCCTGCCGGCGCGCTACGTGCTGTTTACCGGCAGCCGGGCGCTGTACAAAAACTTCGGCGGCCTGCTGGCGGCCCTGGCCCTGCTCCCCCCGGCCGTAGCCGCCAACCTGCACCTAGTGTGTGCCGGTGGTGGTCCGTTTACGGCCGATGAGCGGGAGCAGCTGCAGCGCATAGGCTGGGCCGGGCGCGCCCACCAGTTCGGGCCCGTCTCCGACGCCCAACTCAACCAGCTCTACCGCCAGGCCCAGGTGTTTGTGTTTCCCTCGCAGTATGAAGGCTTCGGGTTGCCTATTCTGGAAGCTTTCGGCCAGCAGTGCCCGGTGCTGCTGAGCAGCGCCTCGTGCTTTCCGGAAATAGCCCAGGATGCGGCCTTGTATCACCACCCCCACCAGCCCGCCGAGCTGGCCCAGCAACTGGAGCGCCTGCTGCTGGATACGGCTCGGCGGCGCGAACTGGTGCGGGCGGGCCAGCTGCGCCTGCTCGACTTTACCTGGCAGCAAACCGCCCGCCGCACCCGCGCCGTGTACGAAGCCGCCGCCCAGGATGCTAACCCTCACGCCGTACTCTCACCGGTGCCCCCTCGCATTCCCGTGCTTGAGCTATGAAAATCAGTCTGCGCTTTCGCCATGTGCTGCCCGTGCTGGTAGTGGTAGCCACCGACCGGGCCTTCACCGACTTTGTGTTCCCGGACCCCGATGACCCTCGCCTGGGCCTGTACAACTATGCCATTACGGGTTTCTCGCTGCTGCTGATTGGGTGGTACTTCCGCTACCTGAGCCCGGTAATGCGCCGGTGGCTACTGGTTACGCTGGCCGCCACTGCTGCCCTGGCGCTGGAGTCGTACAATGGCTGGGGCACTCCCCTGGTTTACCCCCACGTATTTGCCAAGCTGCTGATTCTGCTGCCCATTTTTGCCCTGTACGCCTACTACCGGCGCCACCCGCTGCCCCTGCCTTTGTTTATGGGCTTGCTGCTGGGCGGGCTGGTGATTAACCTGGCGTTCTACCACCCCGAGGCCCTGAGCGTCTCGGCCTTCCTGGAAAACGAGCGGGGCTTTGATGTTACCTCGGCGTTTCTGCTGCTGCTGCCGGCGCTGTACCACTTCAACCACTACCTGACCCGGGGCGGCTTGCTGCGGCTGGCGGTATTTTTCCTGATTCTGGGGCTGATTGTATTTCTGCAGCACCGCACGGTGTGGCTCACTACGGCTCTGGCCCTGGCCCTTAATGGGCTGCTGGTAGCGGCAGGGCGGGTAGCGGGCGCACGCCTGAGCATGCCGCGCCTGCTGCCGGTTGTGCTGATGCCCCTGATAGCCGGCCTGCTGGGGGGCGCGGCGCTGGTACTGGACAATCCGCAGGTGCTGCGCCGGCTGGAAACCAGCCTGGAAGACATTGAGCACGCCGACAAGCAGGGAACCGGCAGCTGGCGTCTGCACCAGATTGAAACCTACCTGCCCTTCGTGGAGGAACACCCCGTGGCGGGCATGCGCCTGGAAGGTTTTGAGCTGCCCGTGCAGTTTTACGGCGACGGCGACACCCCCGTGTGGGCCGACCGCACCGGCCACCATTTCCACAGCTTCTACCTCGACCGGCTGTTCTACTTTGGGGTGCTGGGCTTGCTACTGGTGCTGGCCGTGCCCATCGGTCAGCTCTGGAAGCGGGCGCGGCAGCCAGTGCCCTTCAGTGGAGCTACGGCGGCCTTCGTGTGTTACGCGGGCTGCAGCCTGCTCTACGGCGTTTCCTATGACTGGCCTCCCTACCTCTACGGCCTGCTGGGCCTCACCCTGGCCCTGGCCGCGCCGGCCCCCATTGCGGCCCCGGCTACCTCCCCCGCCTTCGGCAGTGCTAGCCCTGGCGAAGGTTCGGTTCGGCTTCCGTATTCTGCCCCTCCAGCTCCCGCCCCGCATGCTCTCCACTCCTGACGCTGCCGTTGCTGCCGCCGCGCCGTTGCACACGCCGGTGCTGCTGCTCATCTTCAACCGCCCCGCTACCACCCGGCGCGTGTTTGAAGCCATTCGCCGAGCCCGGCCCCGGCGCCTCTACATTGCCGCCGACGGCCCGCGGGCCACGCACCCGGAGGACGCCGCCCGCTGCGCCGCGGCCCGTGCCGAGGTGGCCCGCGTTGATTGGCCCTGCGAGGTATTTACCTTGTTTCGGACCAGCAACCTGAACTGCGGCGTAGGCCCGGCCAGCGCCCTGAACTGGTTTTTTGAGCACGAAGAAGCCGGTATTATTCTGGAGGACGACTGCGTGCCGGCGCCCTCGTTTTTTCGGTTCTGCGAGGAGCTGCTGGCCCATTACCGCCACGATACCCGGGTGCTTCACATCGGGGGCAACAACTTCAGCCGGGAGGCCCGGCGGCCCCAGCCTGCCGGCGCCGATTCGTACTTTTTCTCGACCCAGGTGAACAGCTGGGGCTGGGCCACCTGGCGGCGGGCCTGGCGCCTCTACGATTTTCACCTGAGCCAGTACCACCGCCTCGCGGCCCAAGGCAAGCTGCGTGGCCTATACAGCTCCTGGCTCGAAAACCGCTACCGGCTCGGCAAAATCCGGAGTGTGGTGGGCCTGCCCCAGCCCCCCGACGTATGGGACTACCAGTGGCACTTTACGGTGGCGGCGCACTCGGGCCTCTGCATTGTGCCGGCCGTGAACCTGGTGGGCAACATTGGGTTCGGGGAGCAGGGCACGCACACCCTGGACGCCACCGATGCGTTTGCCGACATCCCGACCACCGATCTGGCCTTTCCGCTGCAGCACCCCGCGTTCGTGCTGCCCGACCGCCGCCGCGACCAGCAGCGGTTCCGGGAATTTTTGTGGGGGCGCCTGGCGGCCAAAGCGCGGCGCCTCGCTGCCCGCCTCCTGCCCCGCCCGTCCGGCCCACCGCCGGCTCCGGTTTCCTCGCCCCCTGTTCCGCACACCCAACTGGTATGAACGCTCTACTATCGGCCTACGCCTGCAACCCGGCCCACGGCGGCGAGGACAGCAACGGTTTCAACTGGGCCTGGCAAACCGCCCGGCGGGGGCATCGGGTGTGGTGCCTTACTACCCCCGACGGGCAGGCAAACATCACGGCCTTCCTGGCAACGCATGAGGTTAAGCTACCGGCCGAGCAGCTCCGGTTTTTGTTTGTGGCGGTGCCGGCCTGGGTGCAGTTCCTGTACCGCTGGCAGTTTGGGGTGTACCTGCACTACCTGGTGTGGCAGTACCAGGCCTGGCGGCAGGCCCGCCACCTGAGCCAAACGGTGACCTTCGATTACGTGCACCACGTTACCTACGGCAGTCTGCAGATGGGCTCCTGGCTGTGGCGGCTGGGTAAACCCTTTGTTTTCGGGCCGGTGGGCGGAGGGCAGCAGGCTCCGGCCGCCTTCCGGCCGCTTATTCCCGGGTGGTTCAAGACCGAAACCCTACGCAACGCCATCAGCTGGCTGCTGATGACCTTCGACCCGAACGTGCGCCAGACCCTGCGCCACGCTACCCTCGTGCTGGCCGCCAACTCCGAAACTGCCGCCCTGGCCCGCCGCCTCGGGGCGCGCCGGGTCGAGCTTTTCCTGGATACCGGCCTGCCGGAATCCTACTTTCCGGAAACAATTCCGGCGCGCCCGCCGGGCCCGGTGCTGCGGCTGCTGTGGCTGGCCCGGCTGTATCCGCGCAAGGCGCTGGTGCTGGTACTCGATGCCCTGGCGCGGGTAAATCCGCGGGTTGCCTTTCACCTGACCATTGTGGGTGATGGGCCCCTGGGGCAGCAGGTGCCCGGCTGGATTGCCCAGTACGGACTTACGGACCGGGTTACGTGGCGCGGGGCGGTGCCGTGGCTGGAAGCGCGGGCGGCCTTTCTGGAGCACGATGTATTCCTGTTCGGCAGCCTGCGCGACTCTTTCGCATCCCAGTTTCTGGAGGCTATGGCCACGGGCCTGCCCATCGTCACCCTCGACCACCAGGGCGCCCACGATTTTATTCCGGCTGCGGGGGCCATTAAGGTGCCGGTTACTACCCCCGAGGCTACTGCCAACGCCCTGGCCCGCGCCGTGGAGTACCTCCACGACCACCCGGCCGCCCGCCATACAATGGGCCAGGCCGGCTACCGCTTTGCCCGCACCCAAACCTGGGCCGCCCGCACCTACCGCCTCCTGAAGCTGACTGCCCACTTGGTACCGGCGCGCCGGGTGCGCTACCACCGGCCACCGGCGTTGCCCCTGGTACCCGCTGGTTAGCCGCGTTTCTGATTTGCATCTGAGTACCTCGCCCCGCTTTCTTCCTCCCCTATGCTCTACATCGTTATACCCGTTTTCAACCGGAAAGAATTTACCCGGGCCTGCCTGGAATCGTTGCGCCGCCAAACCCATCCCGATTTTCGGGTGGTAGTGGTCGATGACGGCTCCACTGATGGCACCGGCCAGATGCTGCGCACGGAGTTCCCCGAGGTGCTACTTGAAGAAGGCGACGGCAACCTGTTCTGGACGGCCGGCGTGAATAGGGGCATCCGGCGGGCCCTGGCCGAGGGGGCCTCCCGGGTAATGACCCTCAACAACGACGTGGTAGCTGCCCCCGATTTTCTGGCCCGCATGCTGGCCTGGGCTGATGTTCATCCGACGGCCGTGCTGGGAGCCCTGGAGCTGGATATTGCCACCGCCCGGCCCGTGTACGGGGGCGAAACCCTGGACTGGCGCACCAACACCCGCCGCGACCTGCTGGCCACCCTGCCGGCCGAGCAGCGCCACGGCCTGCACCCGGTTACCTACCTGCCCGGCCGCGGCCTGCTGATTCCGCGCCGGGTGCTGGAAACCATTGGGCTGTTTGATGAGCGGCGCCTGCCCCATTACCTCGCCGACTTCGACTACACCAGCGTGGCCCGGCGCCACGGCTTTCCGGTGTACTGCAACTACGACGCTCACCTGAGCACCTACCCCGAGGAAAGCGGCCAGGAAATAACCCGCCGCCAGCGCAGTCTGCGCGGCTACTACCAGCACTTGTTTGGGATTCGGGGCGGAGGCAACCTGCGCAACTTCACGTACTTCAGCCTGAAAAACTGCCCCCGGCCCTACCTGCCCTACTTTCTGCTGAACGGCTACGCCCGCCGCCTGGTAGGATACTTTTTGCACTAGCACCTCACCCCACGGCCCGCGGGTGCGGGGCCCCTGCCCGTTGTCTCTGTTTTATTCTCGCGCTATGATGGGCACTTCTATCCTGCGGCTGGCCGGGGCTCTGGGCTTGTTGCTGCTGGGCAGTTTCTGCAGGCTGGTGGGCCAGGATGCCGTACTTGTGATTACGCAGGGCGGCACGTATTCCGGCCGCTACGAAAGTCAGGATTCAGACCGGGCCTGCATCCGGATTGCCACCACCGAGCCCGTGGTGCTGGAAAACTGCGAGCTGCGCGGCCCCGGCCGCCTGATTGATGCCACCGCCGGCGGCGCCCGCCTCACCGTACGCAACTGCCGCGGCTACGGCCAGCCCCCGACGGCCGATAACCGCACCCGCGGCCGTTTTCTGGAAATAAACAAAGGGGTAAGCTTACTCGCCGAGCACAACTACCTGGAGCACACGGCTGGCCTGCTGGTGTACCAGTGGAGCGGCGACGGCTCAGCCACCCAGACCATAACCGTGCGCTACAACCAGGCGCGCAACATCGATGGCCGGTTTCGGAACGGGGGCGGCGCGCACGTCAGTTTTCTGCAGTTGAACGAAGTGCACGGCGTTGAGCGCATTGACATCGGCTGGAACCAGGTGATAAATGAGCCTAATAACAGCTTGGTCGAAGACAACATCAACCTGCACAACTCCTCGGGCACGCCTGCCAGCCCCCTGCGCGTGCACGACAACTACCTGCAGGGAGCCTACCCCCTACCTGCTACGGCACCGAAGTTTACCGGCTCAGGCATTACGACGGACGGGGATGCGTCCTCGGCACTTACTACCACGGCTTATGTGGAAGCCTACCAGAACCATGTGGTGAGTACCTGCAACGCGGCCATGAACATTGCCGCCGGCCACCACAACGTATTTCATCATAACCGCATGGTGACCAGCGGCCTGCTGCCCGATGGCACCCGCCTGCGGGCCACGTACGCGGCTACCTCCATTTTCAATGCCTACCAGAAGCCGGGCACGGTATTCTTCGCTAACCGGGTGGAAAACAATACGATTGGGTTTGTGAGCTGGGGCCGCCACTTGCCCGGACCTGACCGCCACGACTTGAGCGAGGGAAACTGTGCTGAGTGCACGGGCACTGTTCATTTGGCGGGGCCCATTACCCTGGCGCAGGAGCGCCAAGAGCTGACAGCCTGGCAAGCCCGGCTGCGCCAGACAGGCCAGGCCGTAGGGCCTGACAACAGCCGTAACCCGGTTTCTGCCGCGCCTTAACCCAAAATTTGTCTGGTAATGAACTGATTACCAGTGGCGGGATTTTTCGATGCCCGAATTTTATACAAACCCCCTGCACGGTAGCAGTAAGCTATTTTTTGGGCTACGCAGAGGACTATAAATAAGAATAATACAATATCCGGAGCTCAATAACGGGTTTGAGTTTTCAATCTATTTTATACATTTGCAGTGAACCAAGGGTATCAGTATAGAACTTTTCCAAGTCTATTATTGAGCAGGTTTTTTCAAAACGGGCAGGGTTGCGTAGTTTTCAGCATCCCGATTGCACCGAAGGGAGAACCGACAGTTCTGTGGGGCGCAGTAAGCCCCTGGTGGCTGCGAATGGGTAGTGCAGAGTGATAAACAGGTTTGCCACAGTAGTTTCGAACCAAATTGCGCAGCTGAGATGTTGGTACTGAGTGCTTCGAGGTATGGTCAGAATTGTGTCAGGCGCCGGGCGCAATTTGCAGGCCAGATCAGTACTACAGCAGCCAGCCTGCAGCAATAACACGGCTTTCGAATAGCACAAATTCCATCCAGCCATCTGGAACGAATTGACTTACGGAATAGGCTTTCACACCGTTTCCAACCTGGTTTTTTTCTTTGAAGGCTCACAGAATGCAAAAAGCCCTCGGACCACAATTTTTCCTGATGACTCAACGCAACCGCTCTGGTGCCCATTATCTGCCGCTGGCGGCAGTAGCCCTGTCTTTGTTTACGCTGGCTCCCGCTGCCAGCCACGCCCAGGGACAGTTTCCTTCAAATCTCACGTATTCGGCCCCCATTACTATTACCAAGGGGGGCACGTACACGGGCAACTTCCGCAGCACCGACTCGAACACGCCTTGCATCAAGATTCAGACCACCGAGCCAGTCACCATCACGAACTGCGTGCTGGTTGGCGCCGGCGACCTGATTGACGCTAAAAACGGTGGCTCTACCCTGGTTATTACCAACAACAAGGGCTACGGTACGAAACAGAGTGTGGACAACCGGCGCCACGGCCGGTTTGTGGAAGTAAACTCGGGCCGCTCCGTGCGGATTGAGAACAACTACTTTGAGCACACCTCGGGTATTGCCGCCTATAAGTGGGGCGGCGACGGCTCGGCCTCCCAAACCCTGACGGTTCGTTTCAACCAAGCCAAAAACATTGACGGCCGCTTCCGCAACGGCGGCGGCGAGTACGTGCAGTTCTGCGGCCTGAATCAGGTGCGCAACGTAGGCAACATTGAAGTTGCGTGGAACCAGGTGGTCAACGAGCCCAACAACAGCCTGGTAGAAGACAACATCAACTTCTACAACTCTGGGGGTACGCAGCAGAGCCCGGCCCGTGTGCACAACAACTACGTGCAGGGTGCCTACCCCTACCCGGCCACTGCCAACAAGTTCACCGGCACGGGCATGACCACCGATGGCGACGGCTCTTCGCCCTCGACCACTACGGCCTTCCTCAACGCCTACGAGAACCAGTTCATCTCGACCTGCAACGCGGCCATGAACATTGCCGCCGGCCACGACATCAAGTACTACAACAACCGCATGGTGACCAGCGGCTTGCTCCCCGATGGCACCCGCCTGAATGCGACGTACGCGGCTACTTCCATTTTCAATGCCTACCAGCAGCCGGGCAACGTATTTTTCGGCAACGCTACCACCAACAACACCATTGGTTTTGTAAAGTGGGGTTACAAGGTACCCTTCGCTGACCGCCACGACCTGAGCTCCGGCTCCTGCACCAACTGCACGGGCACCAACCATTTGCCCAACCCCATTACCCTGCAAACCGAGCAGAATGAGTGGGCTTTGTGGCAGCAGAAGCTGAAGCAGAACAACATCGTAGTTGGCGCCGACGGCACCAACACTGCCGCCCCGAGCCCCTCGGCTCCCGCGCCGCTCCCCGAAGCTCCGCCTACCACCAACACCCCAATTGTTAACACGCCAGTTCCTACTCCCAGCGAAGCAGTCTTTGTGCGGGCTATCAACGTAAACGGCGGCGCTATTACCCTTGACGGTCAAAACTGGGATGCTGGTAACGCCAGCGGGGTGCAGATTAACGGAATTCCGTTTGCCAACCAGAACGTAACGCTGAACCCAGCCACCGATAACGGCCGCGCCCAGATGATCCGCTCCTCGGTGTACTCACGCAACCTCAGCGCCAACGTAGCCGTCAGCAACGGTACCTACCTGGTGTATGCTTACGTGTGGGAAGACAACGCGGCCCAAACCTACAGCATCAGCCTGGAAGGCAAGGTGGTACAGAGCAACTATAACAGTGGCTCAACGGGCCGCTGGGAACGGCTGGGTCCGTTCGCGGCCACTGTCACCGACGGCAACATCACGTTTACTACCTCCGGTGGCGACGCCAACCTTTCCGGGCTGGAAATCTGGCGCCAGGGCGCTACGGCCTCGGCTCCCGCTCCTACTACCCCAGCGCCTACCACGCCGGCTCCGGCCCCGGCCAACCAGGCTCCTACAGTGAGCTTGGCTGCCAACAGCACGGTTACGGTAAACACGGCCCTGGTCCTGTCGGCAACTGCCGCCGATACGGATGGCTCCGTGGCGAAAGTGGAATTCTACAACGGCTCAACGAAGCTGGGCGAGGATACGTCCTCCCCGTATCAGCTGAGCTGGACGCCCACCGCTACGGGCAGCGTATCGCTCACGGCCCGCGCCATTGACAACGCCGGGGCTGCTACCACCTCGGCGGCGGTAAACGTGACCGTAAATGCCGCTCAGGTGGCCGCTACGGGCTCTACCTTCTACCGGGCCATCAGCCTCAACGGCGGTGCTTTCACCCTCGATGGCAACTCCTGGGAAGGTAGCAAAACCAGCAACTACAGCGTTAACGGCGCTTCCTTCGCCAACCAGAAGGTGACGTTGAACCCGGCCACCGACGACGACCGGGCTCAGATGATCCGTTCCTCGGTGTACAGCAACAACATCAACTTCACCATGAGCAATGTGCCCAATGGAACGTACGAGGTGTACGCCTACGTGTGGGAAGATGATAATGCCCAAACGGTAAACATCAGCCTCAACGGCCAGAAGGTGCTGAGCAACTTTAACACTGGCCCGGCCGGCTCCTGGAAGAAGATTGGGCCTTACGCCGTGAATGTGACCAACGGTACCATTCAGTTGACCAGCAATGGTGGCCACCTGAACCTCTCGGGCGTGGAAGTATGGCGGAAATCCACTTCCACGGCTTTCCAGCCCGTAACGCTGCCTTCGTCTGGCTTCCGGCCGGCCGCGGGGCAGGCACCGGCCGCCGCCGGTTTGCGCCCGGCGCTGGTAGCCGTGCTGGCTCCCGGCTCGCGTCAGCAGCGGGTAGGCCTGCGGCTTATTTAGCGGCGCCAGCAGTCTGCTACATGCTTTTTTCCGGCAAAGCCCGGTCCTGTTCAGGGCCGGGCTTTTGCATTTCCGGGGTGCCAGCACGGTAATCACAGCATATAATTTACTTTATTTAATATTAAAGATGAATATTTTTACCAAGGAGCTTTGATATATCAATCATAATGCAATAATTTGTCACTAAAGTTCTAAAAAGAATCTACCCCGATTCTATCCAGCTAACTTCTCATTCCCCTCTTTCATGAAGCGCGCACTCATCACCGGAATTACGGGTCAGGACGGCTCTTATCTGGCGGAACTACTGCTGAGCAAGGGCTACGAGGTGCACGGCATTAAGCGGCGCTCCTCGATGTTCAACACGGAGCGGGTGGACCACCTTTACCAGGATCCGCACGAGCCCCATGTCCGCTTCAAATTGCACTACGGCGACCTAACGGACTCGACCAACCTGATCCGGATTGTGCAGGAAGTGCAGCCCGATGAAATTTACAACCTCGGGGCCATGTCGCACGTGAAGGTATCCTTCGATACGCCCGAGTACACGGCCGATGTGGACGGCATTGGCACGCTGCGGCTACTGGAAGCCATCCGGATTCTGGGCCTCACGCACAAGACGCGCATCTACCAGGCCAGCACCTCGGAGCTCTACGGGTTGGTGCAGGAAGTGCCCCAGCGCGAAACTACCCCCTTCTACCCCCGCTCGCCCTACGCCGTGGCCAAGCTGTACGGCTTCTGGATTACGGTCAACTACCGCGAAGCCTACGGCATGTACGCCTGCAACGGCATTCTGTTCAACCACGAAAGCCCGCAGCGCGGTGAAACCTTCGTGACGCGCAAGATTACCCGCGCCGCCGCCCGTATTGCCCTGGGCCTGCAGGAAAAGCTGTACCTGGGCAACCTGGATGCCAAGCGCGACTGGGGCCACGCCAAAGATTACGTGGAAGCTATGTGGCGCATGCTCCAGCAGGACCAACCCCGCGACTATGTGGTAGCCACCGGCGTAACCACCACCGTGCGCGAGTTTGTGCGCCTGGCTTTTGCCGAGCTGGGCATTGAGGTAGGCTTTAGCGGCACCGGCGCCGCCGAAACGGCATTTGTAGTGGCCTGCCACCACCCCGATTTTCAGCTGCCTCTGGGCCAGGAGGTAGTGGCCGTGGATCCGGCCTACTTCCGCCCGACGGAGGTAGAACTGCTAATCGGGGACCCCACCCGCGCCAAAACCGAGCTGGGCTGGGAGCCGCAGTACGACCTGCCGGCCCTGGTGCAGGACATGGTGCAGGCCGATCTGCGCCTGTTCCGCCGCGACGCCGTGCTGCTGGAAGCCGGCCACCAGATTATGTACCACGACGAGTAGCGGTTGGATGAGGGCGCGGGGGTAGGAGGTTTTGTAAGGGTAAGAAGGTAGGTGGGTGTGAGGGCAGGAGTTGATAGCCCCCACTACCAGCGCTTCCGCCTTTTTTCTCTCTTCCTCCACACCCAAAACCCTCACGCCCTCCTACCCTCCTACCCTCCTACCCTAAATCAACTTCCCCTCTCCCGCATGGAATTAGACGCTAAGATTTATGTGGCCGGCCACCGGGGCATGGTGGGCGCCGCCCTGCTACGCCGCCTGCAGCGCGCGGGCTACCACAACCTGATTACGCGCACCTCTCAGGAACTGGACCTGCGCGACCAGGCCGCCGTGGAAGATTTCTTTGCCCTGGAGCAGCCGGCCTACGTGCTGCTGGCCGCCGCAAAGGTGGGCGGCATCATGGCCAACAATACCTACCGCGCCGATTTCCTGTACGATAACCTGATGATTCAGAGCAACGTGCTGCGCGAAAGCCAGCGCCAGGGTGTGCGCAAGCTGCTGTTTCTGGGCTCCTCCTGCATCTACCCCCGCTTGGCCCCGCAGCCCATCCGGGAAGAGCACCTGCTCACGGGGCCGCTGGAGCCCACGAATGAGCCCTACGCCATTGCCAAAATCGCGGGCCTCAAGCTCTGCGAAGCCTACCGTGCCCAGCACGGCTGCAATTTTATTACGGTGATGCCCACCAACCTCTACGGCCCCGGCGACAACTACGACAGCCGCAACTCGCACGTGCTGCCGGCTTTGCTGCGCAAGTTTTCCGAGGCCGTGGCGCTGGGGCTACCCCGCGTGCCGGTGTGGGGCACGGGCACGCCGCGCCGCGAGTTTCTGCACGTAGATGACCTGGCCGACGCCTGCCTGCACCTGCTGCTGCACTACGATGGGGCCGAGCCCGTCAACATCGGGACCGGCCGCGACATCAGTATTCAGGAGCTGGCCGACTTGCTGGCGGAGCTCACGGGCTACGCCGGCGAAATCCTGTTTGACTTCTCCAAGCCCGATGGCACCCCGCGCAAGCTACTGGACGTCAGCAAGCTGCACGGCCTGGGCTGGCAGCACTCCATTGGCCTGCGCGAAGGTATTACCGCCGTGCTGCAGTCGGCGGAGTGGCAACGGGCTACGGCCCGGCCGGAGCTGAACGCCCTGGCGTAGGCGCATTCCTGTTTCTGAAACTCTCCCCCCTTCCTTCCCTCATGTCGTCTGCTCCGTTTCCGGCCGCCGCTGCCCCGACAGCAGCTCCCGCCGCTTCCTCATCAGCCAACCCGGAGACAACCCAGCCGCTGCTCAGCATCTGCGTGCCCACCTACCGGCGCCCCGACCTGCTGGACCGGGCCTTACGCTCCCTGGGGCGGCTGCCAGCCGAGGTGGAAGTCATCATCTCCGACAACGACGCCGCCGCCGACCAGGGCGAGCAGGTAACTACCCAGGCCCTGGCGGAGCAGTTGCCGGGCACCTGGCGCTACTACCGCAACGCACCCGGCGGCTCGGCGGCTACCAACTGGGTAGCCTGCATAGAGCGGGTGCGCGGCCAGTACGTGCTCATGCTGCATGATGATGATTACCTGCTGCCCGGCGGCCTACAAACGGTACTGACTACGCTCCGGCAGCTCCGGCAGCAGCCCGCAGCGGTGCACGCCGTGCTCTTTGGCGTGAGCGTGGTGGATGCGCAGGAGCGGGAGCTACAGCGCCAGCAGCCCACCGGGGCCGGCTATCTGCCACCCGCCGCCGCCGTAGAGGCCGTGCTCACCGACTCGGCCCTGGTGCGCATGCCAGCCCTGGTGGTCAGCCGCGAAGCCTACCAGCACACCGGCGGCCCCGACCCCAGCCAGCGCAACACCGACGATACCGACCTCTGGCTGCGGGTGTTTGCGTTCGGCGGGGTGCACCTGGTGCCGGCCCTCACGGCGGCATACTCGGTGCACGAAGGGGCCCTGACCACCGGGGTTTTTCATGAGCAGAACATTGAGCTGCTCCAGCGCATTTTCCAGAAAGCGCGTACCCACAACCTGCTGCCGGAAGCCCGGCTGCGGCGGGCCGAGAATCAGTTTTTCCACCAGTTTATTCTGGCCGGGGCCTACCGGGCCCTGCGCCGCCACGATGCCGACGGTGCCCGGCAGGCGCTCCGGCTGTTTCAGCTGCCTACCCTGCGCCACCTCTCCACGCCGCTGCGCTGGCTGCCCATCCGGTGGGGGCTGGGCGTGCTGGTACGCCTGAACGTGACGCCACCCCGCCTGAACCGCCTGAGCTGGCTGCGCCCTACGGCGTAGGCCCTGGCAGCGTGGAAGTGCTACCCCTGCTTCCGGCCCAAAGGCCCCATTCGTAACCGACACCAGGTACTAAACCCTGCGGTGCAGTGCGGATGGGGCCTTTGGGCCGGAAGCAGGGGTAGCCGGGCTAGTTGTAGCGCCGATACACCGATTTCACTGGCTGGCCGCGCAGGTATTTTTCTACCCCTTCGTCCAGGGCGCGGCGGTACACGCCCAGCACCTCGTGCAGTTGCTCCAGCACGTGCCCAATAATAGCCTCGGTGTGCGAGTAGTTTACAATAAGGGAGGGCATGAGCAGGCCGCGGCGCATGGTTTCCTGCAGAAACAGGGTCCGCAGGGCGGCCGAGTGCTGTCCGGCGGCGTCGCGGGTGGTGTAGATCAGGCAGCAGGGCTGCCCCAGGGCCTGCACCTGCTGGCCAAGCCCATGCTCCCGCGCCGACTGGTGCAGGCCATCGGCTAGCTGCTGGCCCAGGTGGCGCAGGTGCTCCACCACGGGCTCCTGGCGGTACACCTGCATCACGGCGCGGGCGGCGGCCAGGGCGTGCGTTTCGGCCCCGTAGGTAGTGGAAAGCAGGAAAACCCGCTCGTGGGGGTGGTGCAGGCCGCCGCGCTCCATCAGCTCGCGTCGGCCGGCCAGGGCGGCCACGCTGAACCCGTTGCCCAGGGCCTTCCCGAAGGTGCTCAGATCGGGGCGGACGCCGTAGAAGCCCTGGGCGCCCTGGTTATGCCACCGGAAGCCGGTAATGATTTCATCGAAGATGAGCACTACCCCCTCGCGCCGGCACAAGGCCTGCACGCCTTCCAGAAAGCCGGGCGCCGGGGGCACTTCCTTTTCCACCTCCATCAGCACGCAGGCTACCTGGCCGGGGTGGGCACTCAGCAGGGCTGCCAGGCTGCTCAGGTCGTTATACCGAAAGCCCAGAGTCAGGTTCCGGATGGCCGGCGGAATCCCGGCTCCTACCGCCGTGGTACCGATAAACCAGTCATCGACGGAGAAAAACGGGTGGTCCTGACAGATGGCCACCAGGTGGCGGCCGGTGTAGGCGCGGGCCAGCTTCACGGCGGCGCTGGTCACGTCGGAGCCGTTTTTGGCGAACTTCACCATGTCGCCGGCTTTGGTAAAGTCCAGAAACTCTTCGGCGGTTTCCAGCTCCAACACGGCCGGCCGCCCGAAGTTGCAGCCCTGGCTCAGCTCCTGCGCCGCGGCGGCAACCACCGGGGGGTAGGCGTGCCCCAGCGCTACGGAGCGCAGCCCAGCCCCAAACTCTACGTACTCATTGCCATCCAGGTCCCATACCCGGCAACCTTCGCCCCGCACGATGTAGGGCGCCATGTGCTCGGGAAACTGGTCGTCGCCTTTGGCGTAGGTGTGGGCCCCGCCCGGAATGGCCGCATGAAACCGCTCCCGCAGCGCCTCTGAGCGCTCAAAAGAAGGGTTCAGAGCCGCAACCGGGGTAGCAAAGGAGGCGGAGGTCAGGGTCGATTCCATGAGTGAGGGGAGCGGCCGGAGCCGGTGGTAGAAGGTTACAAAGGTTGCAGCAGTCCGGCCGTTTCCAGGGCGCGGGCCGCCCGGTGCAGCAGCGCCACCCCCAGCCCTGACTGCTCGGCTACCTGCAGCAGGTTGTGGCTTCCGTCGGAGAGGTTAAGCAGCCACAGCAGAGCCATTTGCCAGTCGGCGCCCTCTTGTCCACCGCCTACCCCTTTGTACAAGCCCCGGCGGCCCAGTTGGGGCTCGCCGTAGGGGCTGAGGTTCTGGTACGTGCGGTTGGCTTCCAGGGCCGCGCAAAAATCTTCGGCCAGACGCAGACTTTCGACCAGCTGCGCGGGTTGCACAAAGCTCAGATTATCAGCGGAGGTATGATACTCGGCAAACTCGCCGAAGGGAGTGCGCGAGAGGCAGCCTACGGGCAGGTTGAAGCCGGGGGAGCAGTACTGGCGCTCATCGTAGCCGTAGGGCAGCCAGGGCCGCACCTCGTAGGTTGTTCCGGAGTCGCGCAGGACCAAGGCGGCGGCCCGGTCCACCTCGGCCGTAGCGCGGCGGCTTTGCTTGTAAGTGAAGCCGCCGGGCCCGCCCAGCAGCGTAAGCACCAGCCCGTGCCGGATGCGGCCCACCGCCTCGGGGTTACGACTCAGCCACACAATGGAGCCAATGGTGCCCGGCCCCAGCACCAGGCGGTAGGTGTAGCGGCGCGGCTGCCGGGCCAGTTCCTGCATCAGAAACACGGCTACCACCAGTCCCGAGAGGTTATCATTCGCCAGCGAAGGATGGCAGCAGTGGCAGGACAACAGTACTTCCTCCTCCGAAGCGCCCGGCAGCACCAGTTCGCCGTAGGTCAGGGCGCCGCTCTCATCCAGGGTGCTGTCAATGCAGACTTCGTAGTGCTCCTCCTGCAGCTGCTGGCGCTGGCGGTGGCTCAGGCAGAAGCCCCAGTTGGGTTGGTAGTAGCTGGTGCGGTAGGGAATCAGGTCGGGCTGCTGGGGCAGGGAAAACAGGTGTTCCTCCAGCTCGGCCCGCGAAAACCAGCCCCGCACCGGCGTACTGTACTGCAGTACGTGCAGGTTGTGCGCCCGGAAATCAATAACCCGCTCGCCGGCGGCGTTTTTCACCCAGGCGTCGCGGATGTTCCACTCGGCGGGCACCATCCAGTCGAGGGCGGGCGTGCCGCTGGGCACCTCGTGCACCTGCAGCTCCGGCAGGTATTCGCGCACGATGGCCAGGGTTTCGCGCACCCCGTTGCCCGTGAGGCTGCGGCAGATGGGAAACAGCCGCGCCAGTAGGGCATGCATGGCTTCGCCGGAGGCAAGGGCTGCTTCCGCAGCAGCGGGGGCAGGTAGCGCCGTAGAGGTTGGCATCAGCAGCAGGGGTAGGAAAACGAGGCTTGGTGAACGGGCAGCGGGCAGACCCCCTTGCTACTCGTACACCTGCACTTCCGGAATAGGCACCACAAAGCGCCCGCCCCAGCTGCGGATGTCCTGCATCTGCTCCATAATCTCCTCGCGCAGGTTCCAGGGCAGAATCAGCACGTAGTCGGGCTGGGTCTGGCGGATGCGGTCGGGGTGGCAGATGGGAATGCGCGTGCCGGGCAGAAAGTTGCCCTGCTTGTGGGGGCTCACATCCACGGTATATTCCAGAAAGTCGGTCCGGATGCCGCAGTAGTTCAGCAGCGTATTGCCCTTGCCGGGGGCGCCGTAGCCCACCACTGTTTTGCCGGCGCGCTGGGCCTCAATCAGGAATTCCAGCAGCTTGCGCTTGGTTGCCTTGGCTTTCTCCTCGAAGTCGCTGTAGTAGGCCAGGTCCGTGATGCCGGCCTCCAGCTCGCGGTGGCGCAGGGCTGTTACCCGTTCGGTTACGGGCCGACGCAGGTTAGCCGCGTGGCGGGCAAAGATGCGCAGGGAGCCGCCGTGGGTCGGCAGCTCTTCCACGTCAAACAACACCAAGCCGTGGTGGGCAAAGATGCGCTCCACGGTGTAAAACGACAGGTAGCTGAAGTGCTCGTGGTAAATGGTATCGAACTGGTTGCCCTCCATCAGGCGCAGCAGGTGCGGAAACTCCATGGTAATCACGCCGCCCGGCTTGAGCAGAATGCGCATGCCGGCCACAAAGTCGTTGATGTCGGGCACGTGGGCCAGCACGTTGTTGCCCAGCAGCAAATCGGCCTGCCCCGACAGCTCGGCCACGTACCGGGCCGTTTCCGTCCCGAAAAAGCGCACCAGCGTGTTGATGCCCTTGGCCTGGGCGTGGCCGGCTACGTTGGTGGCCGGCTCAATGCCCAGCACCGGAATATCCTTTTCCACGAAGTACTGCAGCAGGTAGCCGTCGTTGGAAGCTACTTCTACCACCAGGCTCTGGCTGTTCAGCCCAAACCGCTCGGTGGCCATGTCGGTGTAGCGGCGGGCGTGGCGCAGCCAGGAGGCGGAGTACGACGAGAAGTAGGCGTAGTCGTTCTGGAAGATTTCCTCGGAGGTCACGAACTCATCGAGCTGGACCAGAAAGCAGCTGCGACATACGCGGGCGTGCAGGGGGTAGAACGCCTCAGCCCGGTTGAACTCGTGGGGCCGCACATGGTTCTGGCACAGCGGCGAGGTGCCCAGGTTCACGAAGGTGTAGTCCAGCGGCTCCCCGCAAAACCGGCACGGACTGGCCGGCGGCTCTACGGGCTCGGGCAGCAGGTGGGGGGCATCGGCCCCGACGCATGGGCAAGTAGCAGTGAGCGTCGCACCGGAAACGAGCGAGGACAGATATTCCATAAAAAGGTGAGGGGAGTTGAAATAGGCGGAAAGAGCAGACAGATGCAGATAAGCGCGGCGGCCGCTACGCTACGGAGGGCGCCGCCGCTACGGTAAGCGGGGTAAGCGGCCGCGCAAGAGACTGGAAGTAAGCGGCCTGCTCGCGGCGCAGCTGGTCAATCAGCCGGCCCTCGGGCACCAGCACGTCATCGTAGGTCAGCACTTGATCTTTGGGCACGTCGTGGCGCAGAATGCAGCCTTCGGCCACGCCAATGGGCAGCAGGTTTTCGCGCTCAGCTACGTCGGCGTTTTCGGCCAGGCCGTAGGTGTGGTAGTGCCCGATGCCATCCAGCACCTGCCCGGCCAGCAGGGGCACTTTGGCGGCCGTTACTACCTCCACGCACATGGGGCCCGCCGGCGCCAGGGCGGCATCCTGAAACAGTACGGCCCGCGCTACGGTGGTGGGGGTTTCGAAGTGGCAGAGGTGGTAGGGGGTGTGGAAGCAGTACAGCGGCCCCGGCCCCAGCTTATAGAGCTTCAGGTAGTGCTGCTGCACGGGGTCATCAATGGTGCCCAGCACAAACACGCCGGGGCCGGGCTCGGCGCCCACTACGTAGTCTACTATGCCGGGGCCGTTGCCCAACAGCAGCTCGTGGGGGTACCACTCGGCGGCTTTGGTGATGGGGGTGCCCGGCTCCACGGTGGGCCCCAGCATGCCCCGGCGGGCCACGCGCATGCCCAGGGCATTGGCTACCACGGCCTGCTCAAAACTGATTTTGCTGCCATCGGCGAAGCTGGTCACCATGCTGGGGTTCTGGCCCCACTGCCGGGCAAAGCCTTCCTGGGTGGTAGGGTTGCGGTAAGGGTCGTGGAGACCTTTGATGTTGCCGCACAGCACCGGCGTTACCCCTAGGCCCTTCACGAAGCGGGCCAGGTTGAGGGTTACGCCCGGCTGGTCGCCGTCGGCCACGGTATATACTACCCCGGCGCGGTCGGCGTACACTTTCAGGATGGGCCCCACGGTGCCGTCGAGCTCGGCGTTGAGCAGAATGATGTGCTTGCCGTGCCGAATGGCTTCCAGCACCACGCGGGCGCCATGCTCCACGGCTCCGGTTACCTCAATAATGGCCTCGATGCCCGCGGCCCGACTCAGCAGCAGAGCGTCGTCGGTGATGGCGGGGCGGCCCTGGGCTACGCAGGCCTCCAGCTGCGCCACCGTCCCGACTTCGGTTACCTCGGTCACGCCGGCTTCGGCGTAAATAGCGCGGGCTTTATCTGGGGTGCGGTTGGCAATGGCTACCAGCTCCATGCCGGGCACGTAGCAGCAGATTTGCCGGGCCACGCCCCGGGCCATAAAGCCCGCCCCTACCATACCCACCCGAATGGGGCGGCCTTCGCGCTGGCGCTGTTGCAGCGCCGTATCAATAATGAGCATCTGGGAGAGAGTAACGGAGTGAGGGGAATAGCGAGTAACGGAGCAAATGAGCATCTGAGTAACTGCTGTGATAATCAGACTGCTAGCACATGGCACACCAGCCGCACGATTATCCCGCTACTCAGTTTACTCCGTTACTCAACCGGCACGGGCACGCGCAGCTCAAAGTCGGGGTGGCGCTGGTCTTTCTCGGAAATCAGGGTAGGCTCCAGGGGCCACTTGATGCCGATGGCGGGGTCGTTCCAGCGCAGGCCCCGCTCGAAGCCCGGAGCGTACTTGGCCGATACCTGGTAGCACACGTCGGTATTGTCCTGCAGGGTGATGAAGCCGTGGGCAAAGCGGCCCGGCACGAACAGCATCCGGAACGAGTCGGCGGTCAGCTCCACGCCCAGCCACTGCCCGTAAGTCGGCGACTCTTCGCGCAGGTCCACAATCACGTCGTAAATGGCCCCGCGGGTGCAGCGGACGAGCTTGGTTTCCTCGTGGGGCGGCAGCTGCAGGTGCATGCCGCGCAGGGTGCCGCGCTGGGGGTTAGAGGATACGTTGGCTTGCAGGGGCGGCATCAGAATACCATGCGCCTCAAACTCATCGGCGCACCAGGAGCGGGCGAAAAAGCCGCGCTCATCGGCCATACGGTCCACATCAATGATGAAGGCGCCGGGCAGCTCGGTTTCGGTGAAAATCATAAGGGGGTAGGTGTTGGAAGTTGATGGCAGAAAGCGGCGGCGGGCCACCCGCAGTCCTAGGCTATGGTAGCAGCCGGAGCCGCTACCACCCGGGCACTGGCGGCGCGGGCCCAGCCCAGGTCGTCGGCCAGCTCGTGCGCTTCGCGCAGGCTGGTGAGCACGCGCAGTCGCATCAGCTCCGAGGAGCGAAAGGCCGCGTCGCGGAAGTTCATGCCCAGCAGCCCGTCGCGCAGCTCGTCAATGGTATCCGCAAGGGTGCGGCGGGGCTGGTGGTCGGGGGCCAGCTCGCGGTACAGGCTGAAATCGACGCGGTAGGAGCGTTTGTCGGGCGGGGCGGCGGGGTTCAGGCTCACGCGGGTACCGGGCAGCGACTCCGCCACGGCGTAGGCCAGCTCGCGCACCTGGTAGTTCCACTGCTCCGAGCCCGTATTGATGGCCAGGAAGGAGCCCCCTACCTCGGGGGTGCGACCCAAGGCCCACGCAATGGCCCGGGCCATATCCTGCACATGAATGAGGGGGCGCCAGGGCGTACCATCGCTCAGGATGCTGATTTCGCCGGCGGCCACGGCCCCGGCCACGAAGTCGTTTACCACCAGATCCAGCCGCAGCCGGTCGCTCCAGCCGCAGGCAGTAGCAAAGCGCAGGCAGGTCACCACAAAGTGGTCGTCGGCGAGGGGGCGCAGGGCCTGCTCGGTCAGCACCTTAGAGCGGGCGTAGGCCGTGAGGGGGTTCAGGTCGGAGGCTTCGGTTTTGGCGCCCTCGCCCCCCGCCCCGTACATGCTGCACGAGGAGGCAAACACGAAGCTGCCCACGCCGGCCGCCTTGGCCTTACGGGCCAGCTCAATGCCAGCCAGGTAGTTTACATCCAGGGTTACCTGCTCGTAGGTCTGGCCCATGGGGTCGTTGCTGATGGCCGCCAGGTTTACTACCGCGTCCACGCCTTCGAGCAAGCCTTCGGGCAGGTGGCGGATGTCGCCGAAAATCTGCCGGTCCAGCCGCGACTCGGGCAGGCGGCGGGCCCCGGTGAGGCAGTGGGCAAAGTAGCCCATGTCGTAGCCAATCAGCTCGGCCTGCGGAAACTGCTGCCGCAGGTGGCGCACCACGCCCGGGCCCACGTAGCCCATGTTACCCGTGATAAGAATGCGCATATGGTGTAGAGTATGAGGGTAGGAGGGTATGGGGGTGTGAGGGCGAGGGGGGGGGGTGAGGAGGTGTAGGGTATGGGGATAAGGGGGCGAAGTGTCCGGAAGAGAGAAGGAAACCCGACAAGCCACGCTGTCAGCTTCTCCGCTATGCTTTCCTACCTTCTCATTGCAATAACGCCTGCCCTACTACCCCCTACCCCTCCTGCCCTATCAATCGGCCGGCATGATGGTGGGGGCGGCTACCCGCTGGCTGAGCGGGGCCACTACGGGAGAGGCCAGGATGTCGGCCAGCACCGGGTCGGGCTCCGCCGACTCAGGGGCGTTGCTCCATACTTTCCACTGGGCGCGGCCCTGCTGCCACATTTCTTCCAGCATGTTTTTGTCGCGCAGGGTATCCATGGGCTGCCAGAAGCCGGTGTGGCGGAAGGCGGCCAGGCGGCCTTCGGCGGCCAGGCGCTCCAGCGGGGCCTTTTCCCATACCGTGTCGTCGCCGTCGATGTAGTCGAAAATGGCAGGCTCCAGCACGAAGAATCCCCCGTTGATCCAGGGCGTTTCGCCGCCCTCCGGCTTCTCGGTGAAGCTGGAAACCAGGCTGCTGGAATCCTGCAGGTTAAACACCCCGAAGCGGCCGGGCTGGCGGACGGCCGTGAGGGTAGCCAGGGCGCCCTGCTGGCGGTGGTAGCGCACGGCCTCCCGAATGTCCACGTCGCCTACCCCGTCGCCGTAGGTCAGGCAGAAGGTTTCGTTTTCCACGTACTCGCGCACCCGGCGCAGGCGGCCGCCGGTCATGGTTTCCTGACCGGTATCTACCAGGGTCACGGTCCAGGGCTCGGCGTGGTTACGATGAATCTGCATCTCGTTACGGTCCATACGGAATGTCACGTCGGAGTTGTGCAGGAAATAATCAGAGAAGTACTGCTTGATCAGGTGCCCCTTGTAGCCGCAGCAGATAACGAAGTCGCGGATGCCATGGTGGGCATATATCTTCATGATATGCCACAGAATCGGCCGCCCCCCAATCTCCACCATGGGCTTAGGCCGCACGCCGCTTTCCTCACTGATTCGGGTGCCGTAGCCACCCGCCAGAATCACTGCTTTCATACGTGTAAGGGTTAAATCATTATCAGGGGAGAGAAGTCGATAAAAGGAGCTCAACACGCATTTACGGCATGATCTATAGTGAGCTAAGGTTGCTGAAATATAGATGTAATTATAATCTTGACAATATTTTTTATTAATATTTTTTATAAAAATTAAAATAAACGTGTGTATTATCCATTCGCCGCGCACAATGAGTCCGCCCGCCCTGTTGTGGGTGGGAGAAGCAGGGTTTTCGCACGGGGCAGCGGAGCTAGGCGGCGGACTGAGCAACCGGCCGGCCGGCCAGGTTAGCGAGTGTGCGCCGGGTGAGCAGGTACACGAAGCGGGTGTTGGTAACCAGGTAGCGGCGCCACAGCCGGCGCGGCTCCAGCCACAGGCGGTAGGCCCACTCCAGCCAGAGGCGGCGGGCCCACAGGGGCAGGCGGCGCTCCAGGCCCGCGTACACCGGAAACGCCTGCCCTACCCCCAGCATACAGGCCCGAATGCGCCCCTGGTGGGCAGCCATCCATTTTTCCTGGCGCGGGCAGCCCAGGGCCACAAACAGCAGGTCGGGGTCGGCGGCGTTGATGGCGGCTACCTCGGCCGCGTCTTCCTCCGGGGTCAGGGCCCGGAACGGGGGCGAGTGGGTGCCGGCTATGCGCAGCGTGGGCAGCTCACGCCGGGCCCGGGCTACCATAGCCGTCAGCACTTCGTTGGTGGTGCCATAGAAATACACCGACTGCCCGCTGCGGGCGGCGGCTTCCAGCAGCACGGGCAGCAGGTCCATGCCGGCCACGCGGGCCTGGGGCGCACTGCGGGGGTTGAGCCAGTGTACGGCGGCAGCTACGGGGCTGCCATCGGGGGCTACCAGGGCGGCCTCGCGCAGAATCTGCCGGAACTGGGCGTCGTGCTGGGCCTCCACTACCATGTGCACGTTGGCAAAGCACACGTAGGCCGAGGCGCGCGCCGCCCCCAGCTTCAGGATAGTCGCCACAAAATCAGCCACCGAGCCGGTTGAAATCCAGGAATCCAGAACGGGTAGTTTTGGCAGCATCTGGTGAGATAGTGAGTTTAAGAGTTCAGTAACTGCGAACGGCGCGGCATTGCCCGGTCCGACGGGCGCAGCCCGTCCGACCGATTGGCTTCGTGCTGACTTCCGGTCCGGGAGGGTTTGGCAAGATAGAGGGGGTAGGCGGGTGCCGGCCTTTCGGCGCGAATGGCGCGGACGGCAACCGGTCCGACGGGCTGCGCCCGTCGGACCGGGGCAAACTCACTATTTCACCGCTAGTAAGCGTTCTTTTCGCCTTTCACCATGTTCCAGACGGTAAGGCCGATGATTTTCATATCCAGCCCGAACGACCAGTTTTCTACGTACTTCAGGTCGTACTCCACGCGCTTTTCCATGGTGCCGGCCTCGCGGGTTTCACCCCGGAAGCCGTTTACTTGGGCGTAGCCCGTGATGCCAGGCGTTACGGCGTGGCGCATCTGGTAGGTGCGGATGTGCTTGCTGTATTCCTCCAGTTGCGAAATCATGTTGGGCCGGGGCCCTACCACCGACATGTGCCCGAGCAGGACGTTGAAAAACTGGGGTAGCTCGTCGAGGTTGTACTTGCGCAGGTACTGGCCCACACGCGTCACGCGCAGGTCGCCTTTAGTAGCCTGCAGCTCGGTCTGGCCGTGGCCCTGGCGCATGGTGCGCAGCTTGTAGCACGGAAACAGTTGGTTGCGCTTGCCCGGCCGCATCTGCTTGAAGAATACCGGCCCCGGCGAGTCGAGCTTAATGAGCAGGGCCAGCAGCGTGAGCACCACCGGAAACACGCCCACAATCACCAGCAGCGAGAAGGCAATATCAAACAGGCGCTTCAGCAGCTGATTGGTCCGGATGCCCAGCGGTGCGTGCCGGATGGTGAGAATGGGCAGGTGGTCGTAGAAATAGACGTTCACATCTTTACGGACGGTGCCGCGGAAATCGGGAACAATGCGAAAGGACAGGAAATGGTCGTCGGCGAAGCGCGAAAGGTCTTCAATCAGCTGGCGCCGGTCGAGGGGCATGGCGAAGTAGATTTCATCGACCTGGGTGCGCAGGCAGTAGTCCTTCAGCTCCGAGAGGCGCCCGCGCACCAGCGGCCGGATGCCGGCCGGCACGGGCTCGGTGCTATCGGCGAAAAAGCCCATAAACTGGTTGGCTATCGGGTCGTGCGACTCCAGGAAGCGGTACAGCTCCTGCCCGGAGGCCCCTGCGCCTACTATCACGAAGCGGCTGTGCGGGCGGGCCAGGTGCTTATGGTAGGCCCGGTAGAAAAACGTAATCAGAAAGCGCCCCGCCACCACGGCCGTTACCGAAAAGCTGTAGGCCGAAAACAGGTAGCGGGCCGGCAGCCAGTACATGTGCAGGGCCACTACCCCCAGCAGCACTACCCCCGCGTGCAGCAGAAAGGTGCGCATCAGATACAGCAGCTTCTCGGGGTAGGTAATCAGCCGGTCAGTACGGTACAGGTTGGCAAACTGCCCCGAGAGAATCCACCAGAGCAGGGCGAAAATGGCGTAGAAGAAGGGATAGTACCCCCCGAAATACCAGTTGCCCAGAAACAGGTAACCCGCCAGCCGGAAGGCCGCGAAAATCAGCAGAACATCTACCGCGGGCAGAATAAAACGGGAAGTATCAGAGTAGTGTCTGTAACGTTCCATAAGCCTGAGGGGAGAAGTGCTAAGGAAACTAAGTGTGGAGCAATCAGCGGTATAGCCTACGGGGGCGGTATGAACAAAGAAACGTATAATTATTCTTTTATCAATAATAAATATGATTAATTTTTACACACAGTAAACTATACCTTAGAATGGTTCATAAAGTTTCACCTCACTATTTTCTTTTTACCTCTATATAATCCTCCCCTTCAGCAAGCCTTCAACCGCAGCGTGCAGCCTATGCACCCCACCGGGGGTAGGCCCCACAGGGCGGTTTGCCAGCCCTTGTGTTGGCGGCTACTGATGCAGATAATCAAGTGGCATTAAGCTCCGGGCAGGCAGCCAGCCTTTGGCTCTGCCGGGCCTTGCTGCGCCGGGGCCTCCCTTGCCCAGTGGCTGATTAAGCGTAACGCTAACCAACAAAATCCGTAGGTTTGACATGCCAACCGTTACAGGTGTGTGTCGGTTGGCAAGAGCTGCACCTATTGCAACACAAGCCCCGGCTGACGAGCCGGGGCTTTTTGTTTGCCGGTGGCCTGCTGCCAGCCACGAGCTAAACTCCAAACTTTTTTGACGGTGTTACGGTCCGGATAGTAGAGAAATCCAACGCCCCAACAGGCAACCGTTCAGCCTTGATCCACTCAAAATTTGATTTGCAAGCTTAGGTATAGCGACTTCGTGAACAGAACGGAAACGCCTACCTGCGTCTTGTCGTGGCTGGCGTTGCATGGGCAGCCGATGCCTGGCCAGTTGTTCAACCAGCAGACGCACATGAGCGTCCCGGCCTACCTGCTACCGCGTTCGTAAACCAGCCATACGTTTTCCAGGCTATACAGCCTATCATGCTGATTGTCAGCCTATATTCACCGTATCTATTCCGGTACGGGTTGCTGCTTTTACTGCTCTGCCAGCTCTTCTCGACGGCTGCCTTTTCTGTTGTTTTCTGACGGGCCGGGTGGCGTGCTAGTGGCAAGCCGTTTTGGCAGAACCTAAGCCCTGCCCCAGCAGCCATCCAAAGAAAATTTGGCTTTCTGACGTGGGGCGCCGTACCTTTGCCGCACTCAATTCTTTCCCCACAAAGGATTGTTTTTATACAGAGGCGTGGAGAGACAGGCTCGACGAAACGCCGGCAACCTTCCGTAGCAGTACGGAAACGGTGCCAAGTCCTGACCATATAAAAACAACGTACCGTGAACCGCTTCCCGCACTTCGCCCCAGCTCCTGCCACCTCTGCTCCCGTACAGCATGGCTGTTGTGGCATGTGGTGTTGGGCCGTCTGTACGCCGCTGGCCGCGTAAGAATCCGCCGGTCCACTGGCCTTGGTCGGGGCAATTCTGAGTTTTGGAGGTACCGCCACCGCTGCTAAGGCGGGGCATTGGCCTACGGCCTAACGCGCTGGCCCTCCCCTGCCCTAACCGGCCCTTTTCCTACCTCCCTCATGCGTGCTCAACCCGAAATCTGTTCGGGCTTATGCGACTGCGTGGCGTCTTTGACCCCGGCTTGACTTCCGGAGGTTCTGGCGGTTACAGGGGGTAGCGTTTTCCGCTGACTTCAACTACCTATTTCTTTTTTCCTTCTCATGTCACAGCCTGTAAAGCCCATTGGCATTTATTTCGAACACCCCGAGTGGTTTAAGCCCCTGTTTGCCGAGCTGAACCGCCGGGGCCTGCCCTACGAGAAAATCGACGCCGCCCACCACCTCTTCGACCCCGCCGAAACCGAGAGCCGTTACTCCCTGGTAGTCAACCGCATGAGCTCCTCGGCCTACCTGCGCGGACACGGTCAGGGCATCTTCCACACGGCCGGCTACGCCACCCACTTGGAGCGCATCGGCACGCGCATCATCAACGGCTCGGCGGCCACGGCCATCGAAACCAACAAGGCCCGCCAGCTCAGCCTGTTTGCCTCGCTGGGCCTGAAATTCCCGAAGTCCTTCGTGATTAACCACGCCTCGCGGGTGCCCGACGCGGCCCGGCAGCTGCAGTTCCCCATCGTGGTGAAAGTCAACATCGGGGGTAGCGGCGCAGGTATCATCCGCTTCGATACCATGGCGGGGGTAGAAGCCGCCGTGGCCGCCGGGCAGATTGACCTGGGCATCGACCAGACAGCCCTGGTGCAGGAGTACGTGGCGCCCCGCGGCGGCCACATTCACCGCGTAGAAACCCTGAACGGCAAGTTTCTCTACGCCATGAAGGTGTACACCACCGGCGAGAGCTTTAACCTGTGCCCCGCCGAAATCTGCCAGATTCCGGAGGAGCCCGCCGCCGGTGATTTCTGCCTTACCGAAGCCCCCAAGAAGGGGATTCAGGTAGAAGCCTTTACGCCCCCGGCCGAGGTAGTAGAAGCCGTGGAGCGCATTGTGGCCGCCGCCAAAATCGACGTGGGCGGCATTGAGTACCTGGTGGATGACCGCACCGGCGAGGTGCTGTTCTACGACGTGAATGCCCTGTCCAACTTCGTGGCCGACGCCGTGAATGTGGTGGGCTTTGACCCCTACGCCCGCTTCGTGGACTACCTCGAAACCCAGATTGGCGCCCCCAACCCCGGCAGTCAGCCTGCTTCCGCTGAGGCCATTTCTTCCACCCACCAGCCGGTAGCGGCTTCCATTCACTAAGCCATGCGGTACGGATATTGGATGCCCGTTTTTGGCGGGTGGCTGCGCAATGTGGAGGACGAGAACATGCGCGCCGACTGGGACTACGTGAAAACGCTGGCCCAGCGCAGCGAGGACCTGGGCTACGACTTGTCCTTGATTGCGGAGCTCAACCTCAACGACATCAAGGGCGAGGAAGCGCCGAGCTTGGATGCCTGGAGTACGGCCGCTGCTCTGGCCGCCGTAACCAGGAAGATCGAGCTGATGGTGGCCGTGCGGCCTACCTTCCACTCGCCGGCTTTGCTGGCGAAGCAGGCCGCCAACATTGACCACATCAGCGGGGGTAGGATTTCCCTGAACGTGGTGTCGTCGTGGTGGCAGGATGAGGCCAAGAAGTACGGCGTGCACTTCGAGCAGCACGACGACCGGTATGCCCGCACCGCCGAGTGGCTGCACGTAGTGGACAACCTCTGGAAGCAGGACCATTTCTCCTTCGAGGGCAAGTTCTATAAGGTGACGGACTCCATTCTGCAGCCCAAGCCCGTGTCGCGCCCCCGGCCGTTCATCTACGCCGGCGGCGAATCGGAGGCGGCCAAGAACCTGATTGCCGCCCAGTGCGACGGCTACGTGATGCACGGCGACGAGCCCCAGGCCATCGGCCGCCGCATCCGGGACCTGCAGGAGCGCCGCGACCGGCTGGGTTTGCCGCCCATGAAGTTCGGGGTAGCAGCTTACAGCATCGTGCGCAACACCGAGGCCGAGGTGAAGAAGGAGCTGGAGCGCATTACCAACGTGCAGGGCTCGGCGGCGGGCTACAAAAACTACCAGCAGTGGCTGGCCGGCACCCAGCTCGAAAACCAGGTTTCTCTGCAGGACTACTCGGTTTCCAACCGCGGCCTGCGCTCCGGCCTCACCGGCACCCCCCAGCAGGTGGCGGACCGCATCGGGGAGTTTGAAGCCGTGGGCGTGGATTTGTTCCTGCTCCAGTGCAGCCCGCAGCTGGAGGAAATGGAGCGGTTCTCGGAAGCCGTCATTCAGGTGCTGGCATAAGCAAGTTTATCCGTGGCAAAAAGGCCCCGCTAATTGCGGGGCCTTTTTGTTTACCTAAAAGACTTCGGATGCTCGGGGAGCCGCCGGGCAGGCTGGTGCATCGTAGGGAGCAGGTAGCAAGCGGCGGGTTTGCATTCGGGGCAGGCCGGCGCTGCCTACATGGCCGGCCTGGCCATCAGCGCCTGCACGTCGTGTTCGGTAAACGCGGGGGTTGCGCCCGGATGGGTGGCCACCAGCGCGCCGGTAGCGCAGGCCAGGCGCAGCGCCTGCCCGGGGTGGGTGCCGGCCAGCCAGCCTTTAAGCAGAGCGGCCAGAAACGCGTCGCCGCTACCGATGGGGTCCTTTACTGCTACCGGCACCCCGGGTGCGCGGTAGAGGTGGTTGCCGGTCCAGAGCAGGGCCCCGGCGGCCCCGCAGGTTACGCACACGGCCTGCAACCCAAAGTTTTCGGTTAGCCACTGCATAGCAGCGGGCAGCTCGGGCTCCTTGCCAAACCAAGCCATAATTTCCGCTAGCTCGTGGTGATTCAGCTTCAGCAGGTTGGTTTGCGCCAGCAGCTCGGTTACTACCGCCCGCGTGTAGTGCGGCGGGCGCAGGTTCACATCGAATACTTTGAGGCGGGCGCGCTCCAGCAGGCGCCGCAGGGTTTGGCGGGAATCGGGCTGGCGGGCGGCCAGGGAGCCAAATACCACTGCCTCGGCCTGCTCCGCCCGCTGCTCCGGGGCCGCCCCGGGCCGGATGTAGTCCCAGGCCACGGGCTGGTCAATCTGGTAGGTTACATCCTGGGCCGCATCTACGCTGGCAGTTACCCGTCCGGTGGGGTAGTGCTTGCTGCGCTGAATGAAGGTAGTATCCAGGCCGCGCGACTGGATAAAGTGCAGGAGCTCCGTACCCGGCTCATCTTCCCCAACACAGCTGATCAGGTCTGCGGAGCAACCCAGCTGGCGCAGGTGCACGGCTACGTTAAGGGGCGCGCCGCCCGGCTGTCGGCCGCCCGGCAGTACGTCCCAGAGCATTTCCCCAAAGCAGACAATAGACATAGAAAGCAGCAAAGAAGAGAACGGCTGCCGGCTTCGGCAGCGGGACCTGTGGCAGCCAGCAGCTTATGGGGCAAGGGCGCCTCCTGCTCCATTACAGTACCTGGGTAAAAAGGTACGGCCCTTTGCCGAAGCGCCCCACCCGAAAGTGCTGAGCAAATTACGTTACGCAACGGACACTACCAGAAACTCAGGCCAGCTGCCGGGGTAGGGCGCACCGCTTTTTTCCGGCCCTAAACCGGGGCGCATAAGCCCGGTTTAGGGCCCTGGGGTAACCAGAAAGGCTTGTAGCAGTTGGCGGGCAGCGGTGCCTATCACTATTCTGACATTGCATTGCATAAACCTGGCGGGCAGTGTGTAGCTTTACTACAAACGGCTAGCTGCATTTCAGCAATACCCGGCCGTTGTGCTTCGTTTCTAAGGTAGTGGGTGGCAGCTTCTTTTTTGCGCATCTGCTTTCTCCTTTGCTCTTCACCTGCCCTACTATGCGTGCAGAACTACCGCACTCTACCCGTACCTCCTTTCTGTGCCTTACCCAACCCCGCCGGCCAGCCGGACGGGCGGGCGCGGCGGCCAGCCGGCTGCTGAGCCTGCTGCTACTTTTGCTGCTGAGCGGAGCCGCTACCACCACGTTCGGTCAGGCACCACCCCCTCCCCCCCCGGAGTGCGCGGCCGATGAAAAGTTTGCCAACACCTGGTACTTTGGCTTTAAAGCGGGGCTCGACTTCAACCAGGCCTCTGCCGACTCCCTTCCGAAGGTGCTCACAAATGGGGCAATGGATGCCCCGGCCGGCTCGGGGGTAATGTCAGACGCCAACGGCGAAATTCTGTTCTACAGCAACGGCGAAACCGTCTGGAACGGCGACGGTAGTGTGATGACCAACGGCACGGGGCTGGCAGGCAGCCGCTTCACTACCGACGGCCCCCTTCCCATCAAGCTGCCGGGCAAACCTATAGCTGGCCAACCCACGCGCTACCTGCTCTTTACCCTGAAAGACACCGTTGGCCTGAGCTACTCGGAAATTGAAATTCCTGAGGGTGGTGGGCCGGGCACCGTTATAGCGGCTACCAAAAACACCCCTCTGGCCCGCGGCACGGCGGAGAAGCTGACAGCCGTATTCCATAAAAACGGCTGCGACATCTGGGTTATCGCGCACGGCTGGGGCACTGCCAAGGGGGGGAATAATAACCGCGGCGACGCCTTTCTGGCCTACCGTGTGCGGCAATCAGCCGGCTATGTAGGTCCGGTCCTCATCGACGAGCCCATTATTTCAACCGTCGGCAGCCTGCACGCGCCAAGTGTGGCGGCCCTGGGCTATAAGGGCCAGATGAAGGTAACTCCCAATGGTCAGCAGTTGGCCCTGGCCCGCTACAGCGAAGTAGTGGGCGACAGCAGCAGCACCGTGGAGCTGTTTGGGTTTGATACCGGCTCGGGCCAGGTCAGCGTTAACCCACAGGTGCCGTACATTGTGGACAGCGGCGCCGGGAAATATTATGGAGTAGGGTTTTCGCCTGGCAGCTACCTCTATGCTACGGTGCGCAACCCGCCCAAACTGCTGCAATTCGACATCAGCGGCCGCGGGCCGGTTACCAAGGAAGACATTCCGCTCAAACAGAAAACCCCGGCCGACCTGGGCTCCCTGCAGGCCGCGCCCGACGGCAAGATTTACGTGGCCCGTGACAACCAGCCCGCGCTGGGCGTCATTCCGTACCCGGACTCGCTGGGGGCCAAGTCCCGCTACGCCGACGACAGCCTACAGCTGGGTGGTCGCCTGAGTGGCCTGGGCTTAGTCAACTTCAACCAGAGCTCTTTGTTGCGCGTGGGACCTATTGCGCAGATAACGGGTTGCCGACAGATTTCATTTGAGGCCCCACCCATTGATTTTGATAATAAGAAGTATCTCTGGACGTTCGGCGACGGTGCTACCTCAACCGAAGAGAACCCCGTTCATACCTACGCCAGGCCCGGCAACTACACCATCACGCTGCGCATCGACACCGACTGCTTTTGCCGCGAAAGCTCGGGGATAATCCAGGTGCCCGATCTGCCGGAGCCGGGTAGCATCGCGGGCCCGCAGGTGCTATGCGCTGGCGCTGCGCCGGCCGCGCTTACCAGCACTACCAATGCCTCCAGTGATGCTGACCTGCCCTTAGAGTACCAGTGGCAAACCTCCACGGATAATGCTACCTGGACGGATATTCCCGGGGCCACCGCCGCCACCTATCAGCCCGGCAACTCATTGCCTGCGGGCGTTACGTATTTCCGGCGGCGCGCCCTGCTGCTTTTGCCTGACCAAAGCGGTCCGTACTGTACCCCCACCTTTACCGCTTCGGTAGCCATTACCGTGCTGCCAGCCCTGACGCCGGGCGGCATTGCCGCCGACCAGACGGTATGCGCCGGCAGCCCGGTTGCCCCCCTGACGAGCACCGGTCCCGCTACGGGCGGTACGGGTACGTTTGCGTATCAGTGGGAATCGTCGGTAGATGGTGGTACTACCTGGACCGCTATTCCAAATGCTACCAGCGAAACCTTCGCGCCCGGACTGCTCACGGTTACTACGTCGTTTCGCCGCCAGGTAACCTCCGGGGCCTGCACGACTACGCCTTCCAACACGGTTACCATCACCGTGGTACCTGCCCTGACGGCCGGTACCATTGCGGCCAGCCAGACCATCTGCGCGGGCAGCATACCGGCCCTGCTAACCAGCGAAACTGCGGCTACGGGGGGCTCCGGCACCATTACCTACCAGTGGGAATCATCGGTGGATAATGCCACCTGGACGCCCATTGGCGGGGCCACCGGACCAAACTTTGAGCCGGGTCAGCTCAGCGTAACTACCTCCTTCCGCCGCCGGGCAACTTCGGGGAGCGGCTGCGCGCCGGTCTTGTCCAACGTGGTAACCATTACGGTAACGCCCGCCTTGGTGGCCGGCACTATTGCCGCCAGCCAAACAGTGTGTTCGGGTGCTACCCCCGCCGCGCTTACCAGCGCGGCCCCTGCTACGGGCGGCACGGGCACGTTTGCGTATCAGTGGGAGTCCTCGCCGGATATCAACGTCTGGGCGGTTATTGCGGGTGCCACCGCCGAAACCTTCGCGCCCGGTCCGCTCACGACTACCACCTACTTCCGCCGCCGGGTTACCTCCGGGCCCTGCGCCGCTACCCTGTCTAATGTGGTAACCATCACGGTACTGCCGACCCTGACGCCGGGCCGCATTGCCAACGACCAGACCATTTGCGCCGGGGCTACCCCCGCCCCGCTTACCGGCCCGGCCAGCCCTGAGGGCGGCACAGGCAGCTACGCCTACCAGTGGGAATCTTCCCCGGACAACACCACCTGGACGGCCGTTGGCGGGGCTACCGGCGCCACCTTCGTGCCTGGCCCGCTTACGGCTACTACCTTCTTCCGCCGCCGGGTAACTTCCGGCGACTGTGGGCCGGTGTATTCCAACGCCGTCACCATCACGGTGGTACCAGCCCTGACTGCCGGGAGCATCGCCGCTAACCAAACCATTTGCACCGGTGGTACTCCGGCTCTGCTTACCAGCACTACCCTGGCTGCCGGCGGCTCGGGCGCCATTGATTATCAGTGGGAAGCCTCGCCCGACAACGTTACCTGGACTACCATCCCCGGCGCCACCGCATCAACCTTTGCCCCAACTCCGCTGGCCGCTACCACCTACTTTCGGCGGCGGGCAACCAGCGGGCCCTGCGGCCCGGCTTATTCCAACGTGGTAACTATTACGGTAGCGCCGGCCCTGACCGCCGGTGCCGTTGGCCCCGCCCAGACGGTGTGCCCAGGCGCTACCCCCGTGCCCCTTACCAGCACTACCTCCCCTACGGGCGGCACGGGCAGCTACACCTACCAGTGGGAATCTTCTCCGGATAACAGCACCTGGACGCTCATTGACGGGGCTACCGCCGAAACCTTCGCACCGGGCCCGGTTTCGGTTACCACCTACTTCCGCCGCCGGGTAACTTCCGGTCCGTGCGGACCCGAGGTTACGGCTTCGGTGGCGGTAACAGTGCTGCCCGAACTGCTGGCCGGCACCATCGGCACCGACCAGGACATTTGTGCGGGAGCTACCCCGGCTCCGCTGAGCGGGGGCGGGGCCAGCGGCGGCACCGGCACCTTCACCTACCAGTGGGAAGCGTCCACGGATAACTCCACCTGGGCGGCCATCAGCGGCGCCACCGCATCAACCTTTGCCCCCGGCCCGCTCACGACTACTACCTTTTTCCGGCGCCGCGTTACCTCGGGCACGGGCACCTGCGCCACGGCGGTTTCCAACGTGGTAGCGGTGCGGGTGACGCCCCTGGTGACACCCACCGTAACCCTGGCCCCGGCCCCGGTGCAGTGCCCCGGCACCCCCCTGACCTTTACGGCCGCGGCTACCAACGTGGGGGCTAATCCCACGTTCCGCTGGCTGGTGAACGGCGTGTTCGCGGCCAGTGGCCCCACGTTTACCAGCAGCACCCTCGTCACCGGTGACCAAGTGCGGGTGGAGGTAACGCCCACGGCGGGGCTGTGCAGCACGGGGCCGGCAACGGCTTCCGTTACCGTCACGCGCACGCCTACTTCCCTGCCTACCCTTACTATTGCCGTGCAACCGGGCGGCCCCGTGTGCCTGGGAGCGCCTCTCACCTTCAGTCTGGCCAACGTGAACGGGGCGGGTCCGGCGCCGGAGTACCAGTGGCAGGTAAACGGCACCGATGTACCGGGCGCCACGGGCCCGGTATTCACCAGCACCACCCTGCAGGCCGGGCAGGTCGTGACGCTGCGCCTGCGCACTACCAACATCTGCGCCCAGCCTGTTACGGCGGTTTCCAACGGAGTGCCCGTGCGGATTCAGCCTCCGGTGGACGTGGACGCCGGCCCCGACCGGGAAATTCTGGCCGGCACCTCCATCACGCTGGAGGGCCGGGCCGATGGGCGCTACCCCGTGCGCTGGACGCCGGCCGCGGGCCTGCGCTTTACCGGCGACTCGCTGCGGCCCGTGGCTACGCCCCGCGTCACGACCACGTACACCCTCTCGGCGGGGGCGGGCGGCTGCGCCGACTCCGATCAGGTAACGATTACCGTGCGCCCGGCCATCCGGATTCCGAATGCCTTTACGCCTAACAGCGACGGCCGCGACGATACCTGGCAGATCGAGAACATCGAGCAGTTCCCCGACAATACCGTGACCGTGTTCAACCGCTGGGGCAACCAGATTTTCTCGGCCACCAACTACAGCCGGGCCAATGAGTGGCGCGGTGACATCAACGGCCAGCCCGCCCCGGTAGGCACCTACTACTACGTCGTCGTCACGAAGGGGCCGCTGGGCAAGTCCTACAGCGGGTCCATTACCATTCTGTATTAACCAAACACCCGGCCGTGCCAGCCGCGGCCGGGCTACCTTCTACCCTCCCCGCGAGGTTCTCAGGCAACTTCTGCTATGAAAAGAGCTTTAACGCTACTGCTGCTCCCGCTGCTGCTGCTGGCTGCCGCCCCCCTCCGGGCCCAGCAGCAGGCGCAGTACAGCCAGTACATGAACAATAACTACATCCTGAACCCCGGCACTACGGGCGTGGAGGACTACATCGACGTGAAAACCAGCTACCGCACCCAGTGGACGGGGCTGGAGGGCGCCCCCAAAACCTACTACCTCAGCGCCAGCTCCTCGCTGGGCAAGTGGCGCAGCACCGGCAAGCGCACCCTGCGCGACCGGCGCCGGCCGTTTCACGCCATCGGGGGGCTGATTTATAACGATGTAACCGGGCCCACCAGCCGCAAGGGGGCCTACCTCTCCTACGCCTATAACCTAGTGCTGGCACCCAACCTGCGAGCCGCCCTGGGCGTGTCGGCGGGCATGCAGCAGTTTGCCGTGGATGGGCAGCAGCTGCGGTTCTATGACACCACCTTTCAGGCGGGCAGCGCCGCCTCGCGGGTGCTCGATGGCTCTATCGGCCTGTGGGTCTATAGCTCCGATTTCTACGTGGGCATCTCGGGGGCGCAGCTGCTGGGTAACAAGCTCGATTTTTCTTACAGCCCCGATGGGGTAAGCGCGGGCGCGGGCAACACGCTCAAGCGCCACTACTTTGCCACGGCCGGGGTACGCGTACCGCTCAGCGACGACTGGTCCCTGGTGCCCTCGGTGCTGCTAAAGGCCGTGAACCCGGCCCCGCTTTCCCTTGACCTTAACGCCAAGCTCAAGTACCAGGATTTGCTGTGGGGAGGCATCTCGTGGCGGGCCTTCGACTCGTTTGTGGCCATGGTGGGCCTGAACTACGAGCAGCTCACGCTGGGCTATTCTTATGATGCGGGCCTTTCCCGATTGGCTGGCTACCACGGCGGCAGCCACGAGGTGCTGCTGGGGTTGCGGCTCAAGAAAAAAGCCCAGGTAGTGTGTACCAATCGGTTTTGGTAGGCAGGACGGGCGAGGCGCTCAGGCAGTCAACAGCTTTTATGAACGTACTTTACCTGACGGATTTAATCGGGACCGGCGTGTTTGCCATATCCGGCACGCTGGCTGCGCTGCACAGGAGAAAAGACCTCGACGTGCTGACCTTGTTTCTGTTTGCCTTTGTTACGGCCGTGGGCGGGGGCACCCTGCGCGACGTCATCATGCAGGCCTCCCCCGTGGTCTGGATCAGTGACGGTACCTACCTGATAGTGATTCTGGGCAGCACCCTGCTGGCCATTGCCTGCCGGCGCTGGTGGCTGGGCGTTCTGCAGCGCCCCCTGCTGCTGTTCGATACCCTGGGCATCGGTATTTTTACCATTCTGGGGCTGGAAAAAGCCCTGCACCAGGGCGTGAATCCGTGGGCGGCGGTGCTGCTGGGCGTTGTGTCGGCCCTGTTCGGGGGCGTCATTCGGGATACGCTGGCCAACGAGGTGCCGCTGGTTTTTGAGCGCCACCTCTACGCTACCCCTTGCCTGACGGGCGCCATTCTGTACGTGCTGGCCCTGCCCCTGGGCCTGAACCCCACTGGGCTTTTTTTGGGGGCGGTGGGCGTTATCACGGGCTTTCGGCTGCTGGCCCTGCGTAAGGGCTGGGCCCTCCCCCCCATCCGGACCTGAAACCTCCCCACGCGGCGGCCCGGGCCTGGGCCGCAAGCTTAATGGCAAAAGTATTGGCAATAAATAAAAAACCCGCTTCACGCGAGCGTAAAGCGGGTTTTTGTGGGCCCAACTGGAATCGAACCAGTGACCTACTGATTATGAGTCAGTTGCTCTAACCGATTGAGCTATAGGCCCTTGCCTTGCACAACCGCCGGGCGGTTGGTTTCAGCTGCGCAAACTTCGACTTTTGTCGGCAGATTTGCAACGCCTACCCCCTGACTTCCCGCAAACCGTTTACGGCCACCCCAATCCGCTATGCCAACCAAACTACCCAACCTGCTCTTCGATTTTGGGGGCGTCATCATCAATATTGATTATAACCTGACCCGGGAGGCCATGCGCCGGCACGGCAGCAGCATTGAGTTCACCCAGGCCGCCCAGGCCGAGCTGTTCGACCTGATGGAAACCGGCCGCCTCACGCCCGAGGAGTTCCGCCAGGGCCTGCGGAAGCATTACCAGTTGGCGGCCACCGACCCCGAGCTGGACGCGGCCTGGAATGCCATGCTGCTGGATGTACCCGCCGAGCGCCTGGCCCTGATTGCCGAGCTGCGGGCCCAGGGCCACCAAACGGCCCTGCTTTCCAACACCAACCAGATTCATATTGAGGAAATCAACCGGCGCCTGCGGGAGCAGTACGGCTTCGGGCACGGCATTGCCGACTGCCTGGACCGGGTGTTCTACTCCCAGGAGGTAGGCTGGCGCAAGCCCGGTGAGGAAATTTTCCGGCACGCCCTGGAGCAGATGAACTGGAAGGCCGAGGAAACGTTATTCATTGAAGACAGCCCCCAGCACATTGAAACGGCCCGCCGGCTGGGGCTGCGCACCTTATTCCTGACCCCGCCGCTCACGCTGCAAGACGCTTTGCCCGCCGCCCTCCGTGCCTTTCCCCGAGAATACTCCGCCTCTGTCTGATATCACGCCAGCGCCCCACCACCTCCCCAACCCGGCCCCCGCGCCCCCGGCGGAGGACGATGATGTGGAGGCCGCCTTCACGCGCTACGAACGCCCTGCCCTACCCCGCTGGGCCCGCTACGGCCTGCATCTGCTGCTGCTACTGCTCACGCTGGTGACTACCACCTTCGAGGGGCTGGTGCTGGTGGCCGGGGCGCTGGGGCAGGCCTATGCCCCCTATGAGCTGCTGGCCGGGCCCTGGCAGAACCTTTGGCCGGCCGTGCAGCCGGGCTTGTGGTACGCCCTGCCCTTTCTGGGTGTGCTGCTCGTGCACGAGTTTGGCCACTACTTCACGGCCCGCTACTACCGCATCCGGGCAACTCCGCCTTACTTCATCCCTCTGCCCATGGGGTTCGGTACGTTCGGGGCCGTTATCCGCATCAAGGACCGGATTTTTTCCCGGCGCGAGTTTTTTGATGTGGGCCTGGCCGGGCCGCTGGCAGGGTTTATAGTAGCGGTAGGGGTGCTGGCCTACGGCCTCACGCATTTGCCCCCGCTGGACTACCTCTACAACATTCACCCGGAGTACCGCTTCTACGGTTCCCGCTACGCCCAGTACGTGTACCAGGCGGGCCAGGGCGCGGGCACAGTGCTGGCCCAGCCCCTGCTGTTCCGGGCCATGGCCGCCGTGCTGGCCGACCCGGCCCTGCTGCCCCATCCCAACGAGCTGGTGCACTACCCCCTGCTGGTGGCCGGCATTCTCTCGCTGTTCTTCACGGCCCTCAACCTGCTGCCGATTGGTCAGCTGGATGGCGGCCACATTGTGTACGGCCTGCTGGGGCCGCGGCGGGCGGCGCGGGTATCGGTGGTTTTGTTTGTGGGCTTTATCTTTTACGCGGGCCTGGGGCTGTTTTCGTTGGCTTCCGAGGGCACTACCTGGCTGTACTGGGCCGGGCCTTACGCGGGGTATCTGTTTCTGGTGTTCCGGCGGGTGGTGCCCACAGTGCGCCGCGCCGTGCTGCTGGGTGGGGCGGTATGGCTGGCGCAGGTGGCGCTGGCCTCGGCGTTTCCTGGGGCTGAAGGCAACCCCGGCTGGCTGGTGTTCGGGCTGGTGCTGGCCCGCCTGACCGGCATTTTTCACCCACCGGCCCCCGATGAGCGGCCGCTTTCCACGGGCCGTAAGGTGCTGGGCTGGCTGATGCTGGTTATTTTTGTGCTCTGCTTTACGCCCTTTCCGCTTACATTCCGCTAAAGCCTTATCGGCCGGCAGCAGGGCCTGCCGCCCCGATTTTTTGAATGACAGTTCCGCAATTTTCTCAATATCAGTTTCTTCGGGGTTCTACTCAGCTACTGCTGCGCCAACACGGCCTGCACGTAAGCCAGCGCAGCCGGCGCGGGGCGGCGTGGCTGGAAACCGAAATTCCCTACGAAGAGCTGCTGCCCGTGGAGCTGGAATACGCCAGTCCGCCGCCTCTGCGCACCGAGTTCTTCTGGATACTGGCGTGGCTGATTGCACAGGCGGCGCTCCACCTAACTCAAAATCGGCAAGACACGGCCGCTCTACTGGTGGGCGGTCTGGGCTTTGTGCTGGGCCTGGGGGTAGTGGTGCTGGTGCGCCGCCGCCGGGCCCGCACCGTTACGCTGGGCACCAACCGCCTCCGTGTTGTGCTCCGCAACCGCCGCAGTCAGCGCGCGGTCCTGGAGGCCTTCACCGAGGAGCTGCGCCTGCGGGCCCATGGCTACCTGCGCGAAGAATACGGCCAAATCAACCCACTGGGGCCCATTGAGCTGCAGCTGCACCGCTTGCGCTGGCTACACCAGCTCCGGGTGCTCAGCAACGAAGAGCTGCAAACCCTCAGCACCCGCCTCACCGGCCGCCTCTCCCTGGCCCCTCTCAACCTGATGGGCCAGGAGCTGGAAACGCCCTACGTGAATTAACAGTGCATGAGTGACGTGTCATGGCGAGGAGGCCCGACGAAGCCATCCGTCCTGACCAACTCCCTACCCCCTGAAACATGACAAGCCCCGCTCGATTGTCATGGCGAGGAGGCACGACGACGCCATCCGTCCTGACCGATTTCCTACCTCTTAGGAAATGACAAGCCCTTACTTCCGGCGTGGAGGTAAGGGCTTGTCACATTATCAGGTTTGTCGCAGACGAGAGGAAGGATGGCTTCGCTCTGCTCGCCATGACGCCCTACTCAGCTACTCTCTACCCCAGCGCCGTAACGCCGGGCAGCTCTTTGCCTTCCATGTACTCCAGCAGGGCGCCGCCGCCGGTGCTGATGTAGCTTACCTGCTCCGAGAAGCCGAGCTGGTTTACCGCCGCGGCCGAGTCGCCGCCGCCGATGAGGCTGAAGGCGCCCTGCTGGGTAGCATCGGCAATGGCCTGGGCCACGGTTTCGGTGCCTTTGGCGAAGCTGCTCATTTCGAACACGCCCATCGGGCCGTTCCACAGGATGGTTTTCGACCGGCGCACGATGTCGGAGAAAGCCTTGATGGACTCCGGGCCGAGGTCGAGGCCCAGCCAGCCGTCCGGAATCTGGTTGTTGGGGGCCACTTTGGTTTCGGCGTCGTTCGCGAATTTGTCGGCAACAACGCTGTCGGTGGGCAGCACCAGGTTCACGCCTTTGGCTTTGGCCTTCTCAATCAGCTCCAGGGCCAGGTCCATCTTGTCGGCTTCCAGCAGGGAATTGCCGATCTGGCCACCCTGGGCCTTGGCGAAGGTGTAGGCCATGCCGCCGCCAATCAGCAGGTTATCTACCTTGTCCAGCAGCTTCTCAATGATGAGAATTTTGTCGGAAATCTTGGCCCCGCCCATGATGGCCGTGAAGGGATGCTCGGCCTGCTCCAGCACCTTCTTGGCGTTGTCCAGCTCGCCTTGCAGCAGGTAGCCGCCTACCCGGTCTTCGGGCGCGAAGCTCTCGGCCATAACGGCGGTGGAAGCGTGCTTGCGGTGGGCCGCCCCGAAGGCGTCGTTCACGTACACCTGACCGAGCTTAGCCAGCTTGGCGGCAAACTCCGGGTTACCCTTTTCTTCCTCACCGTAGAAACGCACGTTTTCTACCAACAGAATCTGGCCGGGCTGCAAAGCATTGGCTTTTTCTTCGGCCTGCAGGGCATCATCGGCAAACTGCACCTCCTGGCCGTACTCCTGACCCAGGCGGGCTACAATATGCTTCAGAGAGTATTTCTCCTCCGGTCCGCCCTTGGGCCGACCCAGGTGCGAGAGCAGCACCACGGAGCCGCCATCCTGCAGGATTTTCTTGATGCTCGGGGTAGCCGCCCGGATGCGGGTGTCGTCGGTGATGGCGAAGCTCTTATCCAGCGGCACGTTGAAGTCCACGCGCACCACGGCACGCTTGCCGGCGAAGTTGTACTGATCGAGGGTTTTCATGGAAAAGGAAATGGGTTTGGCTGGGGCGAAGATAGGTGATGAGGTGATGAGGCGAGGAGGTGACTTGCTCCATTCCCCAACGGGCAGACACCTCCAGCGAGAATTCTGCCATCCGGTAGCTGGCTCACCTGTCACCTGTCACCTGTCACCTGTCACCTGTCACTTGTCACCTCCTCGCCTCATCACCCCATCACCTCATTACCTATCTTTGCCCCTACGTATGAAAATAGGCATCTTCTTCGGCGGCCCGTCGCGCGAGCGGGAAATCAGCTTTGCGGGCGGCCGCACCGTGTATGATAACCTGGATAAGTCCTTGTTTGAGGCTGTGCCCGTGTTCGTGGACAGCCGCGGCAACTTCATCCTGCTCAACTGGGAGTACATCTATAAGGGCACTATCCGGGACTTTTACCCGCCCGTGTCGGCGCTGCCGCGCACGGAGTTGCCCTGGCAGGTATACATTGAAAGCCTGGGAGAGTTGAGCCAAGAGGAGCAGGACCGCATCATTTCCGAAGTGGGCCGGCGCATTCAGCCCCAGGAGTTGCGCCCCCTCATGGACTTCGCCTTCCTGGCTTTGCACGGCCCGGCCGGCGAGGACGGGGCCATTCAGGGCCTGCTGGAGTGGTACGGCATTCCGTACTCCGGCTCCGGCATTCTGCCTTCGGCCTTCGGTATTGATAAGATTGCCCAGAAAAAGCTACTCAAAGCTCTCAATCTTCCTACCCCAAAGTTTCGGGTGCTAGAAGAATCATGGGCTCTGAATGCCGCACATCCCAAATATCTGCGGGGATTAGTTGAGGACCTTGGTCTACCTCTGGTTATTAAGGCCCCACGCCAAGGTAGCAGTCTGGGTATCAGCATACTGAAAGAAGAGGATTCAATGGCCTTTACAAAAGCCATCGAGCGGGCCCTTTTCCAGCATACGATAACACGCGAGGAGTGGGCCGCGCTGGACGAGACGGCCCGTTTGGCCTGGGTACGACGGGTGACAGATATCCGAGAGGGTATTGGCTTACCCATCACGGCGCTTGCTGCTTACGCCGGTTTTGGAGCCATTTCCTCTGATTATGTCATCCCTGTTGTGGATCATCCAGAGGCCCTGCTGAATTTCCTTGACCAGCATTTCCCAAAAGCTGATGAAGTTCGATTACGCAGCACCACCGGCGAAACGCAGGTGCTGGTCGAGCAATTCATTGCCGGCCGTGAGTTCAGCTGCATCGTAGTGGAGAATGAGCGGGGCGAGCCGCTGGCATTGCCACCCACAGAGATTGTGAAAGGGGATGAAATGTTCGACTACCGCTCAAAATATCTGCCTGGTCTGGCGCGCAAAGTAACGCCCATCGATTTGCCGGAAGCTGATATCCAGCGGATTCGCCAGCAGGCGCAAACGATGTTCAGCACGTTTGGCTTCCAGGTCTACGCCCGCCTCGATGGATTTATTCAGGCTGATGGCACCATTTTTCTGAATGACCCGAATACCACCTCGGGCATGCTGCCGGCTTCGTTCTTCTTCCACCAGGCCGCAGAAATTGGGCTCAATCCCTCGCAGTTCCTAACCTATATCATCCGCACCTCTTTGGTTGCACGGCGGCGTAGTGGTATGGCGCCAACCAAACTAGAAGAGCAGATTCGGCAACTAGATGCAGCCGTAGCGGCCCGGGCCGCGGAGGAGCGCACCCGCACCAAGGTGGCCGTGATTATGGGCGGTTACTCCTCGGAGCGCCACATTTCGGTGGAAAGCGGCCGCAACATCTACGAGAAGCTCAGCTCCAGCGTGAAGTACGAGCCGGTGCCGGTGTTTCTGACGGGTAGCAGCCAGGAGTTCCGCCTCTACGTGCTACCCATCAACGTGATGCTCAAGGACAACGCCGACGACATCCGCGAGAAGGTAGAGCACCTGGAAGCTGGCCACGGCCTGCACCCCATCCTGGAGCGCATCCGCCGCGAGGCCCAGGCTATTACCAGCACCTACGCCGGGCAGCCCACGGCCCAGCCCCGCCGCGTGTCGTTTGAGGAGCTGGCCCAGATGGTGGATGAGGTGTTTATTGCCCTGCACGGCCGCCCCGGCGAGGATGGCGCCCTGCAGCGGGAGCTGGAAAAGTTCGGCCTGCCCTACAACGGCTCCGGCGTGGAAAGCTCCAGCATCACCATCAATAAGTTTGAAACCAACCGCCGCCTGCGCGAGGCCGGCATGCGTGTGGCCGAGCACCGCATGGCCAACCGCCTGGAGTGGGACGCCGACCCGGAAGGATTCTACCGCAGCCTGGAAACCCAGTTCCCCTACCCCTTCATTGCCAAGCCCGCCGACGATGGGTGCTCTTCGGCCGTGAAGAAAATCAAGAACCGCCAGGAACTGGAGGCCTTCACCCGCCTTATTTTCCGCCAGGAAGAACCCCTCAGCGAGGCCGAAGCCACTACCCTCAGCCTGGGCTTCAAGGAGGAATTCCCGCAGAAGGATGCCTTCCTGGTCGAAACCTTGATTGACCGCGACGGGGCTGCGCACTTCCTGGAAATTACGGGCGGCCTGCTCACGCACTGGACCGACGGCGGCGAGCTGCAGATTGAAGTGTTCGAGGCCTCTGAAGCCCTGGCTACCGGCGAGGTGCTAAGCCTGGAAGAGAAATTCCTGGCCGGCGAAGGCCAGAATATTACGCCCGCCCGCTACGCCCCGGACCTCACGGAGCGCCAGCGCATATCGGAGGAAGTGAAGAAGGAGCTGCGCCGGGTGGCCGAAATCCTGAATATCCAAGGCTACGCCCGCATTGACGCCTTTGTGCGGGTGCGCCAGAACGGGGCCGTGGAGGTGATTATCATCGAGGTGAACTCCCTGCCCGGCATGACGCCCGCCACCTGCATCTTCCACCAAACCGCCCTGGCCGGCTACACCCCTTACGACTTTATCGACCAGATTCTGGAGTTCGGCAAGCAGCGCACGGCAAGTGCCGTAGCGCAGATAGAAAACAGGTAGGGAGCGGGGCTTGCCCCCGCCCATCGTCCACACGGCTTCAGGTGTGCCATCCGGACGGCGCGAACGATGGGCGGGGGCAAGCCCCGCTCCCTACCTGGTCAACTTCTTCGTGCTAGCCTTCTAATTTCTAGCTTTGTCAGCTTCCGGCTTCTAACCCCTAGCTTCTCCCCTGATGTCTTTCTTTAAATCCGATACTCCCGCTGACCTGCTCAAGCATGTGCTGGTGATTTTGCTGGCGACGGGTATCCTGGTGTTCGGGTTCTTTTACGTGTACCTGCCCATCACCACCAACCACGGCGAAACCATTGTGGTACCGAAGATTACGGGCATGAGCCAGGCCGAGCTGGAAGACTACCTCGACGAGCGGGACCTGGCCTACTTCGTGGACGACAGCACCTACGACGCCTCCATCCGGCCCGGCACGGTGCTTACGCAGGAGCCCAAGGCGGGCGAAAAGGTGAAGGAAGGCCGCAAGATTTACATTTCGGTGGCCATGAAGAACCCACCCGTCATCAAAATGCCCAAGCTGACGGACGGCTCCCTGAAAAACGCCCAGCTCATCCTCAAAAGCTACGACCTGATTGTGGGCCAGATTAAGCTGGTGCCCAACATCCAGAAAGATGCCGTGCTGCGGCAGTTTGTGGGCGGCAAGGAGGTAGCACCCGGCGCGGCCATCACCAAAGGTACCCGCGTGGACCTGGAGGTAGGCGACGGCCTGGGCAACCAGGAGTTCCCCGTACCCAACCTCGTGAACATGCCCGTCGATGAGGCCACTACCCTGCTCGTGGGCCAGGGCCTGCAGCCCGGTGAAATCTTCTACCAGGAACCCGAAGAAGGCCAGGCCGAAGGCACCGTGGTGAAGCAGCGTCCCGTGCCCGGCCCCGGCACCACCATCCGGATGGGCCAGCTCGTGGACCTCTGGGTAGCCGGCCAGGAGCCCGTGAAGGAAGTGCGCTAACTCTGCGCCGACCCAAGGCTGAAATACAAGTGAAAAAGGTTCGTTGGTTATACCACGAACCTTTTTTCGTTTCTGTCCGTGAGAGAAGCACGGCCGCCTGCTCTTGGTTGGTTTCTGTTACTTTGTTATCAATGACTCGTTTTCTACGCTTTCTGCCCGCTGTGCTGGTAGCGCTGAGCCTGCTGCCCCGGGTTGGCTTTGGGCAAGTGCTGGTTCACCCGCTGGGTACCGAGCCCGCGCACCGGGCCGCGCCCGCCCCGGCCCGCCGGGCGGCAGTGCTGGCCCTGCCGTTCTTCGATGATTTTTCAAGCCAGCCCGAAGGACAACCCGACGCCCGGCGCTGGGAAACCTCGGGGGGCACCCTCATTAATAACCGCTACCCCCGCCGTCCGCCCACCAAGAACGTGGCCACCCTGGATGGACTGGATGCCCAGGGTAAGGCCCGGGGGCCGGTGTCGTTTATTGGGGAAGGCGACCTGCTGACTTCCCAGCCCCTGGACCTAAGCGCCCTCAGAACCACCGACAACGTGTACCTGAGCTTTTTCTGGCAGGCCGGCTCCATCTTCGGGCCGCCGGCTCCCAGCGGCTCGCGGCCCATTGCCCTGTACGTCGATTTTCTGAGCCAGAGCAACCAGTGGGAGCAGGTGTGGCAGCTGCGCAGTCCCGGCGACACAACCGTATTTCGCTTCCAGGCCCTGCCCGTTAATCAGGCGCAGTTTCTGCACGCCGGGTTCCGGTTCCGGTTTCGGATGAACGGGGTGCTCTACAACAACCGCGACGCCTGGAGCGTGGACTACGTGCGCCTGGACCGCAACCGCACCGCCACCGACTCTACGTTCCGCGACATAGCCGTAAGCCGCGCCCTGCCCAGCGCTCTGAAGCGCTACACCGCCCTGCCCGTGGCCCAGTTCAACCAGAACGCGGCCCAGGAGCTAACGGACCGCACCGGCACCACCGTCAACAATTTTGATATTGGTCCGGCCCCTACCCCCATCAGCTGGACCGGAACCCTGGCAGTGCTGCCCGGCGGCCCCACCAGTCAGTTTCTCACCGGCGGCCGCTCCCTCGATGCCAACGCGCGCCAGCTGCCGGTAACGGGCAGCGTGCGCACGGCCACCGTACCTCTGACTACTACCCCCAAGTTTCTGCGCCAGCGCCTTACCCTGCTGACCAACGAAACCAACCCGCTTACCCAACCCAACGACACGATAAGCCGCGTTACGCCCCTGACCGACTATTTTGCCTACGACGATGGCACGGCTGAGGCCAGCGTGAGTCTGCCCACGGCCTCCACCGGTCCGGCCAGCTACCTGGCCCTGCGCTTCGACCTGAACCAGCCCGACCAGATCCGGGCCCTGCGGCTGTACCCGGTGCTGGCCACGGCCGGCGGGCGCGCTATCACACTCAACATCTGGGACGATGACGGCACGGGCAAGCCCACCGCCCGGCCCAAAGCCACCAAAGCCTACACTGTACCCACTACCCTCCCGGAAGGGCAGGCGTTTGTGGAGGTGGCCTTTGATGCGCCGGTGCCCGTGAGCAATCGGTTCTATGCTGGTTACGGGCAGGCTGCCACGCCGCAGTTTGTGGAGTTTGGCTTGGATTTGAATAACGCCTCGCCCCCGGGCTACCTGCTGCTGAACGCGCTGGATACCTGGAGCATCAATAACACGGCTACTCCCACCCGCCCCGCGGGTGCCCTGATGCTGCGGCCCGTAACCGGCAGCACTGTCACGGGCACGGCGGCCCCGGCCGAGGTGGCGGCTACCTACCTGCTTTACCCCAACCCTGCCCCCGCCCAGGGCCGGGTGCGGGTGCAGGGCCGCTACGTTAGTGCCACGGTGCTGGATGCGCTGGGCCGCGTGGCCTGGGAGCAACCGACGGGGCAGCAGGGCCAGGCGGAGCTTGTGCTACCTGCCCTGCCAGCGGGCCTGTATTTTGTGCGCCTGATTCTGCCCGGCGGTCAGCTGGTGACGAAACGGCTGTCGGTGCTGGCGCCGTAAGCAGCAGCTGGCAACAGTGTACCGGTTTCTTGTTATTGCTACCCCCCCCCCGACGGGCGTAAACCGCTACTTTTCTTCACCCTTTACCCTAAACTAGTCCCCATGACTGACATCACCCCCGCCGAACTCAAGGAGCGCCAGGCCGCTGGTACGGCCCCCACTATTATTGACGTGCGCGAAACGTGGGAAAACGCCGAGGCCAGCATTACAGGCAGCCAAAACATTCCGCTGGGTGAGCTGCCCGGCAAGCTCGACGACTTGGAGCACCTCAAAAATGAAGAGGTGGTAGTACACTGCAAGGGGGGCGGGCGCTCGGCCTCGGCCAAAGCGTTTCTGCAGCAGCAAGGTTTCCAGAACGTGCGCAACCTAGTGGGCGGCATGCAGGCCTACCAGCAAGCCTAACGGACCACCTCCGCACCACAAAAGCCGACTCTACCAGCTGTGGGGAGTCGGTTTTTGTGTGCTGCAACTGTTCCTATCGAAAAAATTTACTTTCTGTTTCTCAACTAGTTGAAATGAATTTCGTTATTTAGTTGTACACAATTAAATAGCATAAAATTTAATTAACTTCCTTTGCGGAGTCTCTATGCGTAAGCCAACGTCGCCTTCTGTTGTACATCCCGCGCTGCAGCTGGAAAATCAGTTGTGTTTTCCGCTCTATGCCCTGTCGCGGATGATTACGAAAGCCTACCAGCCGCTGCTGCAGGAACTGGACCTGACCTATCCGCAATACCTGGTATTTCTGCTTTTGTGGGAACACCAGGAGCTGACGGTAAAGGAGTTAGGCGAGAAGCTGCTACTGGACTCCGGAACCCTGACGCCCCTGCTCAAGCGCCTGGAGCAAAAGCAGTGGATCAGTCGCCGCCGCGACCCGCGCGACGAACGTTCGGTGATTATTGAGTTGCTGCCGGCGGGGCGCGCCTTGCACGAGCGGGCCTGCAAGGTGCCCGAGCAGATTTTCGCCCAGCTCAACATAACCCCAGCTGAGTTTGAAACGCTACGCACTCAGCTGAATACGCTCCTGAACCACTTGGCCTAGCGCCACTTTTCTTTCACATTTTCTTTCCCCCCCTCTCATGAAAATCGAGAAAATCTTCACGGCCCAGGCCAAAGCCAAAGGAGGCCGCGACGGTCAGGTTACTTCCGAGGATCAGGTGCTGAACCTGGCCCTGAGTACGCCCAAAGCCATGGGCGGCCCCGGCAAAGCCGGCGCTACCAACCCCGAGCAGCTGTTCGCGGCCGGTTACGCGGCCTGCTTCGAGGGCGCCCTGGGGGTAGCCGCCCGCCAGGCCGGCGTGAAGCTGGAAGGCGTGACGGTGGAAGCCTTCATCGGCATTGGCAAAGCCGAGGACGGCGGCTACGGCATCTCAGCCGACCTGCACGTGAACATTCCGGGCGTAGAGCAAGGCCAGGCCGAGCAGCTGGTAGAGGCCGCCCACGGCATCTGCCCCTACTCGCGCGCTACCAAAGGCAACATTGAAGTAGCCCTCACCACTACTACCAACGCCGCGTAGCCGTTTAGGCGGCTTCTTACCGGCTGCCATCCTGAGCTCTTGGCCGGCCTTATTCGCCCCGAACGGGTAGCCTACCGTTCAAGGAGTTGAAAAGGCCGGCCATAAGCCCAGGATGGCAGCTTTCGTTTCCTGGCTTCCGTCGGCCTTCCATTCTGTTCACTTCCGTTGCCTGCGTTATGCAAAACCGCACCATTCTGCTTGCCAGCCGCCCTACGGGCGTGCCCTCAGTCGAGAATTTTCGCTTTGAAACCCGCGAGATACCGGCTCCCGGGCAGGGACAAGTGCTCCTGAAAGCCCGCTACGTTTCCGTGGACCCTTACATGCGCGGGCGCATGAACGAGGGCAAATCCTACATTGCCCCCTTCGAAGTGGGCCAGCCCATAACAGGTGGCATGGTAGCCGAAGTGCAGGAAAGCCACCTGGACCGCCTACCCGTGGGCAGCCTGGTAGTAGCCAACCTGCCCTGGCAGGAGTATCAGGTGGCGGACGGGAGAGGGCTACAGTTGATTCCGGCTGGCCAGGCTCCAGCCAGCTACTACCTGGGTTTGCTGGGTATGCCCGGCCTGACGGCATATTTCGGGTTGCTGGACATCTGCCAGCCCCAGGCCGGCGAAACCGTAGTGGTATCGGGGGCGGCGGGCGCGGTAGGAATAGTGGTGGGGCAGATTGCCAAAATCAAAGGCGCCCGGGTAATAGGCACGGCCGGCTCCGAGGACAAAGTGGCCTACCTGAAACAGCTAGGCTTCGATGAGGCCATCAACTACAAAACGACGGATATCCCGGCGGCTCTGGCCGCGGCGGCCCCCCACGGCGTGGACTGCTACTTCGATAACGTGGGCGGCCCCATCACCGACGCGGTATATGACCTGCTGAACACGGGCGCCCGCATTGCCATCTGCGGGCAGATTTCTATGTACAACGCCACGGAAGTACCCGTAGGGCCGCGCCCCGAAGCCAAGCTACTTAAAACAAGCTCCCGGCTCCAGGGCTTCACTATTGGCAACTATTATTCCCGCTGGCCCGAGGGGGTGCAGCAGCTTACCGCCTGGTATGAGGAGGGTAAGCTGCAGTTTGAAGAAACCATTACCGAGGGCTTCGACCAGATTCCGGCGGCTTTCCTGGGGCTGTTCCGGGGCGAAAACACGGGCAAAGCCATTGTGAAGCTTGCCTGATGTGGTGCTGGCCACCAGGGCTACCCCCATACGCGCGCCGGACAACACCCTGGCTACCCTAACCGGCCGTCCGCCGCGTACTTCAGCTCGCCCAGCTCCACCAGTTCCCGCAGCAGCCCCGTAACCACCGCGGCCTGGCCCGGCGCAAACTGCCTGAGCACTTCGCGGGGCGTTTGGGGGGTAGCCTTCAGCAAAGACACTAGCTGGGCCCGCACCTCGGGGGCAGGCACCGCTTCCTGGCGGGCCTTTTTTTTCGCCAGACAAAAGTCGCAGACGTTGCAGGCGGGCGCGTCCAGCTCCCCGAAATACTGCAGCAACAGCTGCTGGCGGCAGCGCCCCCCGGCGGCGTAGCCAATCACCGCCTCGGTTTTGTGGCGGGCCAGCTCCCGGGCCAGCTGGAGGCGCTTCTGATCCAGCGGCAGCTTGTCGGCATCAAAGCGGGGGGTAGTAAACAGGGCCTGGGGCGCGTTGTGGCTGGGCTGGTATTGAATAATGCCCGAGCGGTGCAGAAACAGCAGCATCTTACGCACATCCGTCACGCTCAGGCGCAGGTACTGGGCCAGGCTGTTCTCCGAAATTCGCTGAAAGCCCGCAAACAGCTCACCCCCATTAAAGCGCAACAGGCTTTTGATCAGCTGGTCATGCTGCTGGTTGGCTACCTGGAAGCGGTACAGGTCGGTGTGGTCGATGGGGATGTGGACGCGGGCGGGGTTGTTGACGGCTTCATTCAGCTGCACGAATCCCTCGCGCTCCAGGGTACGCAGGCTGTTGTGCGCATCCAGAGCCCTGATGCGGTAGGTTTCCGCGAACTGCTGCAGGTCGAAGTCGAAGGCCACCAGCTCGCCCCCGCCCACTGCCGTGCGCGAGAAATTGGCCAGCGCTTGGTACACGCGCCGTGCGGTGTCCAGCGGGGGGTAGGCCTGCTGAGTGCGGCGGCGCAGCTCGTCGGCGTCGTTGGGGCCCTGCAGCAGCACGGCAAAGGCGTATTTTTCGTCGCGGCCGGCCCGACCCGCCTCCTGGTAGTAGGCCTCCAGGTTATCGGGGGCTTCCAGGTGCACTACCAGCCGCACATCGGGTTTATCGATACCCATGCCGAAGGCATTGGTGGCTACCATGCAGCGCGTTTTGTTTTGCATCCAGTCCTGCTGAGTGCGGGTGCGCTGCTCAGCAGGCAGGCCGGCGTGGTAGGGCGCGGCGGCTACCCCCTGCTGCCGCAGGTAAGTAGCCGCTTCCTCGGTCTGGCGGCGGGTGCGGGCGTACACAATGCTGGTTTTCCCCTCGCCTACCCCCCGTACCACCTCCAACAGGCGCCGCATCTTATCTTCGGTAGTTAGCACCGAGTAGGATAAGTTGGGCCGGGCGAAGCTCTGCTGAAACACCCGGTGGGACGCGCCAAACTGCAGTTTCTCTACAATATCCTGGCGCACCTGCTCGGTGGCGGTGGCCGTGAGGGCCATGCAGGGCACACCCGGCAGCAGCTCGCGCAGCTCCTGAATGCGCAGGTAGGGCGGGCGGAAATCGTAGCCCCACTGGGAAAGGCAGTGCGCCTCATCCACGGCCAGCAGGCTTACTTTCATCTTGGGTACCCGCGCCCGGAACATATCCGTCAGCAGCCGCTCGGGGCTTACGTACAGAAACTTCACCGGGCCGTACACGCAGTTGTCCAGGGTCTGGTCGATTTCCTGGTGACTCATGCCGGCGTACACGGCCTCCGCCTTTATTCCGCGTTTGCGCAGGTTTTCCACCTGGTCTTTCATTAAGGCAATCAGCGGCGACACCACCAGGCACAGGCCCGGCCGGGCCAGGGCCGGCACCTGAAAGCAGATGCTTTTCCCCCCGCCCGTGGGTAGCAGGGCCAGCGTATCGTGCCCGGCCAGCACCGCCCGGATGATGTCTTCCTGCAGGGGCCGGAACCGGGTGTGGCCCCAGGTCTGGCGCAGTACGTGCAGAATATCGTCGGTGGCTTGCTCGGGCATAGGGCAAAGGTAGCGCCTCCCCGCCCCCGGCGCTAGTGGCCGACGGTTTTCGGGGCAGCCGGCGGCAGCAGGTGGGCCGCATGGCGCCGGATCAGGCGGGCCCCTACGGCGGTGGTTCCGGCCGTGGCGGCCACTACCACGGGCCAGAATACGTTCATGGGTAACAGGCGGGTAAACGTTTCGGCCCAGAAAGCAGCGTACAACCCTACCACCGACCAGTTCATGAAGTAATAGTGCCAGTACAGCCACCCTCCCAGGCGCCGACGCGCCAGCAGTGGCACCATGCCGCCGGCCAACGAAACCAGGCTAGCCAGCGCCAGCCAATGAAACGGGCCAAAGCTGCCTGTAACCCGGAAAATGGTAAAGGCCGTGGCATTTACCACCAGCATGGCTACCACGTACAGATAGCCTATCTGCCGGTGCAGGCGGCCACCTTTGCGGTTGAGGAGTACTACGGCCCCGACCAGCATGGCAAGCAGGGCGCTTAGCAGATGAATAAGTCCGGTGGTGGAGTGAAACATAGCGCTATCCGGCGGAAGTGGAACTGAATTGACGACCCGAAGGTGGCCCCACATCCGACCGGCCGCAACCGCAGGTTACTGAAGCGCCTGTTCCAGTGGCTGAAATGTCAGGAGCACGGCCCCAACCGTTTGCTACCCCCTGCTGTTGCGACCAGGCTGCCCACCTATGCAAAAAGCCCGCTACCAAATGGTAGCGGGCTTCTCACAGATAGGGTGCACAAACCTTAGGCAGCGGCGGCCTGACCATTCTCCCGGTCGTCGATGGCCTTCTTCAGCTTGGCAATGGCCTGCACGGCGCGCTCCTCGTCCAGACGGTTAATATTGAGCAGCATCTTGGTCTTTTCCGGACGGGTGATAACCGGGTGGTTCAACAAGCGGATGATTTCCTCTTTCTGGGCAGCCGTGGCGTAAGCCGGAGCCGGGGCTTCCGGGGCCGCTGCGGCGGGTTCGGCAGGCACGGCCTTCATAGGAGCCGGAGCCTCGGCGGCTACGGCTACCGGAGCGGCGGCCGGCGCTACTACCATGGCGGGCTGGGCAGCGGGCGTGTTGCCGCCGTACTCCATCTCCTCGGCCGGGGTAGGCTCGTAGCCAGCGGCGCGAATAATCCAGGCCAGAATGTTGCGGTAGGCTTTGCCGATGGCCCGGGTCTGGGCCATGCTCATGATGGCAAACTCCTGGTAGAACTTCTTGCCCTGCTCCTTATTCGAGCAGATGGCAAAGCCCGCCCCCACCGTGTGGCCCGACTTCATATCGAAGAGGGTCACCTTAGCCTGGTACTTAATTTCCTGTTCCGTCGAAACGTTGATGACGTGGTCCACGATGGGCACGATGCCCAGGCGCGAGCCAGCGTACTGCCAGCCTTCCACGTTCACGAACTCCTTGCCCTGCACCGTCGTGCTGAGCTTGTTATCCTTGATGAATTTAGCAAGGTCCGTCGCCAGGTGCAGCGTCTCGTCGGAGCGCGAGATGTCAAAGCTCTCCACTTTAGTCTTACGAACCGGCTCTTTGATGGTCTTAGTTGCTTCGCTCATGGCGTCTTTCCTTTTATGTCCTGTAGTACCGTATTGTGTTACGTGAATATAACCAAACAGCCCGCTAAAAGGTGCAAAAACACTGCTTTTAATATGTATTTTTTATTGTTGATTATCAGCTAGTTGTAAATATAATTTCCAAAATCTTTAGCTGGCCTCTGTTTTTAGCAACCCGTACTCGCAAAAACACGCTTCCCGACGATTCCGCCCACCCCACTCCAACGCTGCGCGTCGGACTATTTGGCTTCGTGCTGACTTCCGCCGGCAAGGGGTTGCGGCCGTGGAAGGGGTAGGCGGAAACCGAGCAAGTAGCGCAGGCGTCAACCGGTCCGACGGCTTAGCCGTCGGACCGGGGCAACCCTGGGGCACAACCTAATAGCAAAAAAAGAGGAGCGGCTGTCAGGTGGCCGCTCCTCTAATAATCAATTTCTGCTATGTTATAGTTCCGCTTCCCTACCCCTCCCAGATGTTGCCATCCTTCATGGTAATCTTGCGGTCGGCCATTTCGGCCAGCTGGTCGTTGTGGGTCACGATGACGAAGGTCTGGCCCAGCTCCTTGCGCAGCAGAAAGAAAATCTGGTGCAGTTCCTGGGCATTCTGCGAGTCGAGGTTGCCCGAGGGCTCGTCGGCGAAAATGATTTCGGGAGAGTTGATAAGGGCCCGGGCCACGGCCGTGCGCTGCTGCTCGCCCCCGCTCATTTCGGAAGGTTTATGGTCGGCGCGACGCTCCAGGTTCAGCATTCCGAGCAGCTCGCGGGCCCGCACGCGGGTTTCCTTCTCCGAGCGGCCAGCCAGGTAAGCGGGCAGGCACACGTTTTCGAGGGCCGTAAACTCGGGCAGCAGGTTATGAAACTGGAAAATAAAGCCGATGTGGCGGTTGCGGAACCGGGCCAGATCGGAGCGGCCCAGGGAGCTGACGGATTCGCCATCAAACAGCACCTCACCGGAATCAGGGTTATCGAGGGTGCCCAGGATGTGCAGCAGCGTACTTTTTCCCGCCCCCGATGAGCCAACGATGGACACGATTTCCGATTTCTCAATGGTGAGGTCAATGCCCTTGAGCACTTCCAGCGTGTTGTATTTCTTGCGGATGTTGATGGCTTGCAGCAAAACGGAACCAGGTAAAGTGAGCCCGGGCGGGTACGGGAAACAAATCTACGGAATGTAGGGCGTTGCCGGTTATGAGTTGCTAGTTGTCAGTTATCGGTTGCCGGTTTTTAGTTACCGGTTATCGGAGCCGAAACCAAGGTCCGGAAGGTTTCAGCGGGTACGGGAGGTAGGCAAAGCGAATTTTTCGGCCCGCAAAACGTAAAATCTCCGGGCGGGTAACCGGCAACTGGCAACTGGCAACGGAAAACTGCCTACTTTCGCGCCTAGTAAACCACCCCCATACCGGACCCTTAACTGACCTCTATGAACATTCACGAGTATCAGGGCAAAGACATTCTGAAGCGTTACGGCGTACGCGTGCAGGAAGGCATCGTGGCCGATACGGCCGAAGAAGCCGTTGAAGCCGCCAAAAAGCTGACCGAACAAACCGGCACTGGCTGGCACGTTATCAAAGCCCAAATCCACGCTGGCGGGCGCGGCAAAGGGGGCGGGGTGAAACTCGCCAAGAACCTGGAGCAAGTCAAAGAAATTGCCGGCCAGATTATCGGCATGCAGCTGGTAACCAAGCAAACCGGCGCCGAAGGCCGCAAAGTGCACCGCGTACTGGTGGCCCAGGACGTGTACTACCCCGGCGAGTCGGAAACCAAGGAGTTCTACATGAGCGTGCTGCTGGACCGCACTACGGGCCAGAACGTTATCATCTATACTACCGAGGGCGGCATGGACATTGAGGAGGTAGCCGAGGCGCACCCCGAGAAGATTCACAAGGAGCACGTTGACCCGCGCGTGGGGCTGCAGGGCTTCCAGGCCCGCAAAATTGCCTTCAACCTGGGCGTCGAAGGCGAGGCTTTCAAGGAGATGGTGAAATTCGTGCAGGCCTTGTACAAAGCCTACGACGACACCGACTCCAGCATGTTCGAAATCAACCCCGTGCTGAAGACCTCGGACAACAAGATTCTGGCCGTTGACGCCAAAGTAACCCTCGACGAAAACGCCCTCTACCGCCACAAGGATTTCGCGGCCCTGCGCGACACCAACGAGGAAGACCCGCTGGAAGTAGAAGCTTCGGAGTCGAACCTGAACTACGTGAAGCTCGACGGCAACGTGGGCTGCATGGTGAACGGCGCCGGCCTGGCCATGGCAACCATGGACATCATCAAGCTTTCGGGTGGTGAGCCGGCCAACTTCCTCGACGTAGGGGGTGGGGCCAACGCCCAGACCGTGGAAGCTGGCTTCCGCATCATCCTGAAGGACCCGAACGTGAAGGCCATCCTGATCAACATCTTCGGGGGTATTGTGCGTTGCGACCGGGTAGCCAACGGGGTGGTAGAAGCCTACAAGAACATCGGCACCATCAACGTACCCATCATTGTGCGCCTGCAAGGTACCAACGCCGAGGAAGGCGCCCGCATCATTGATGAGAGCGGCCTGAAGGTGTATTCGGCTGTGCTGCTGAAAGATGCCGCCCAGAAAGTGAAAGAGGTGCTGGCTGAGCAAGGTATTTCATAGTTTTTTTCCTATATTTTCTGGTACCTTACTATGCCCATCCGGTTCGCCGGGTGGGCATTTTGTTTGCCGGTTGCCAACCTGGCCCAATTTCCTTCCGTTTACAGCAGCTCATCAGCGTTTTACTATGTCCGCGAAGACCTTTACGCTTTGTTTGCTGGCCGTAAGCTTTCTTGATTCTCCTGCCTGGGCCCAAACGGGGCCGGGAGCCGGCCTCTCGTTTCCCTACCTCACTACCCTCGACCCGGTTTCCTACCCTTTCCAGTACAGCTCGCCCAAATCCGACTACCTGACCCGCTTCCGGGAAATGTATGGTCTGGACCAGGTGGTAGCCCAAGAAACCACCGACCTGGGCCGCGCCCGCGCGTTGTGCCGCTGGGTGCACTTCCGATTGAGCCACGACGGGCACAAGCAGTTTCAGTCTCAGGACCCGTTTGCGATTCTGAAAGCCGCCATGCTGGGCCAGCAGGTGCAGTGCGTGGAGTTTGGGCTGGTGCTGGCGGCGGCTTTTAACGCGGTAGGCATTCCGGCCCGGCCGCTGTACCTGAAGGCAGCCAACGTGCAAACCAAAGCCTCGGCCGCCGGGCACGCCCTGGCCGAAGCCTGGCTGCCCGACCAGGGTAAATGGGTCATGGTGGATGCCCAGGCCGATATTATTCCGCTGCTCGCTGGTAAGCCCCTGCACGCCGTGGAGCTCCAGCAGGCCCTTTCGGCTGACGATCCTGCCCTCAGCGTGCTTACCTCTACGGACGCCAAGCCCAAGTCTTATTTTAAGTGGTTGAATCAGTACCTGTTTTACTTTGATACCGTCATGGATAACCGCTACGGGGTGAAATCAGCGCGTACCGGGCTGATGCTGGTGCCGCTGGGGGCTCACAAGCCCGTTATCTTTCAGCGCACCGAAGCCATTCATAACATGCGCTACACCAACTCGGTAGCCACTTTCTACGCTGCCCCTACCAACATCGATTGGTTGGCGGCAGGCACTGACGCGGACCGCTAGCTGCTTCCGGGCAGGCACCCTACAACACAAGGCCCGACTACTGGAGTAGCCGGGCCTTGTGTTGTAGGGTGAGGGCAATCAGCCGTGCCTATTGCACTCCGCCGTTTGCGGCTACGCCTGCATTTTCTTCGGCTTGCACCGGAAGGGGCTCACCCTGCACGCGCAGTTCTACCTCAATGTTGCCGCGGGTGCCCACCGAGTACGGGCAGATTTTATGCGCCTGCCGTACCATATCAATGGTTTTCTCCCGGTCAAAGGATTTCAGATCTACATCCAGTACCGCTGACAGGCCGTAGGCCTCACCGTCCTGGAACAAGGAAACCGAGCACTTGACCTCGGTTTGCGGATCAAGCCGGTCGCCGGCGCGCTGGGCAATAACCAGCAGGGCCTGCTGAAAGCACGACGAGTAGCCGGCCGCGAACAGCTCCTCGGGGTTGGTGGCGCCTTTTTTGCCGCCCAAGCCTTCCGGCACCGACATATCCAGGTCAATGGTGCCGCTGGAAGAACGTACGTGGCCGCTGCGGCCGCCAATGGCCGTCGCATCGGCCGTATATAGAGTCTTTTTTTCGGTGCTTGCCATACAAAATAGGTTCAGGTGGTGTTGGTATTCGAATTTAACTGCCCTGAGCCGCCGAAGGTTACCGATGAGCTGTACAGGATTTTGCGGAAAATGCGGATTACTGTTTGGCGGCCCCGCATTTTCTCTCTAGTTTTGCCACCCACTACCCCCCTGGTGGCGTAGTACAACGGATAGTATGGGAGTCTCCGAAGCTCTTGATCCAGGTTCGATTCCTGGCGCCACCACTCCTCAAGCCCTTGCCTGACCCAGGCAGGGGCTTTTTGATTTACAGCGGGCCAGGAGCCTGATGCCAGATGCTGGATATTTTATTATTCAAAGATATTTTAGTAATATCACATTAAGCACTTCAGGCACAGTCTTGTGTGCATGACGGCGAACCACCAGCAGATTTTAGCACTTCTTCCCCGTCAGCTCTGCATGAACGCCTACCCGTTTATTCCCTGCGCATCTGTGTTACTGGCTGTGGGCGTTGGTTTTTCAGCCTGCGATTCTAAACCCACTCACTCAAACGGCGCAACTCAGCTGGCTCAAAGTCCGTCGAAGAACTCCTCGGCTGATTTTATGGACCCGGCCCCTACGCCTTACAATCCAAGATACAAGGGTGGGGAGGGCTTTGTTGAGCGAAAAGACATTGAGCGCATCAAAGTTTTCACCGGCAATCATCAACAAGATCGAAGCCGGGTTGGCTATCCGCAGGCTTTTTTCGTGTCCAGGGAGCTGTTGAAACGTGTTTTGTTCCCGGAGGAATTCAACAAAGGCGTTGCCACGCAGCAGTGCAACGGCCTGCGGATTTATCTGGCCCAGGAGAAGAAAGGCGCGGAACCCTACCTGGTAATTGTGGGAACTACCTACAGCGAGTCCCTGCAACGGAACATCGACCTTCTGCCGACCACCAACAAGGACGAAGTTAAAGGCGCCGCCCAGGTAGCCACCTATTTCATGATTCAGACCGATGACAAATGTCCTTCCAACTGCGACGTGGATGGGCGTTTGTACACCAAGCGCTGATTTGCTTACCCTGTGCAATGGACAACTGGGCGACCCTGCACGTGCTCAATCGGGCGTTGGAAGCCGCCCCTTTGGGAACCTTTGCCTGCGCCTGGGTCCGGCGGCACCACCTGCCGCCCGCTTTTCGGGCCGTGTATTACTACGTGGGCATTGAGGCGCTGTTTTACGTTCTTGACATGTTCAGCCGGCTCGTCTTCCGCAACAACGTGTACCTGTACCACGCCGATACCGTGGTGCTGGTCTGCTGCCTGCTGGGGGCGTACCGGCGGCTGCTACCCCAGCGTCTTCACCGCGCTATGGGGGCCGGGCTGCTGCTGTTTCTGGGGGTAGCCCTGCTGGACGCGGCGGTACTCAACGGCCTTTTCACCGACGTAAACACGTACTCCCAGGCCTTTGGCTGCGCCCTGCTACTGGCCCTGGCCATCTGGCACGTGCTCCACCTCACGCGCGGCAGCGCCCAGGGCAGCCCGCTGGAAAAGCAGCCCGAGTTTTTCCTGAGCACGGCCGTGCTGGTGTACTGCTCCAGCTCCGTGGTCAGCGCCGTGGCACTCAACATTATTTACCACGCCGGTTACGACGTAGCTACCGTTATTCGGCTGGACACCTTGTTGAGCGTGCCTGATATGCTGCTGATGGCCACGCAGATGGGCCTGCTGGCCTGGATGTTTCAGCTTTTCCCGCTGAGCGTATCGCCCCGGCGCGCCTTACCCCACTGGCTGCACTACAGCCGCTGGCATCCGCGGCACTACCACCTGCTGGGCCGCTCGCTGCCGGGCCTGCGCCTACCCCGGCGGCCCCGCTGGAGTGCCCCCTGAGCCTACCGGGCCGCTCCGTACCAGCCCGGTATTTTTTCCTGCACAAGCTGGCAGCCACCCATGCCCGAAGAACTTTTACCACTGCTGTTTGTTGGCCCCCTGCTGCTGCTGCTGGCCGTGGGCATCGTGGGTGTGCTGATTCGGGAGCAGCACCGGCGGCTGCGCCAGGAGCAGGAAAAGCAGCTGCTGCTGGCCCAGCAGAACGAGATGCTGGAGCAGCAGGTGGCGCTGCGCACGGCGGAGGTGGTAGCCCAGCGCAACAGCCTGGAACAGGCCCTGCAGGAACTGCGCACCACCCAAACGCAACTTATTCAGAAGGAAAAGATGGCTTCGCTGGGGGAACTGACGGCCGGCATTGCCCACGAAATCCAGAACCCCCTCAACTTCGTCAACAACTTCTCCGAAGTCAGCAGCGAGCTGCTCAGTGAGCTGGAAGCCGAGCAGCAGCAAGCTCCCGGCCGCTCCGCGCTGGAAACCGAGCTGCTGGCCGACCTGAAGCAAAACCTGATGCGCATAACCCAGCACGGACAGCGCGCGGCTGCCATTGTGCGGGGCATGCTGGAGCACTCGCGCGCCAGTAGCGGCGAGCGGCAACCCACGGACCTTAATGCCCTGTGCGAGGAATATCTGCAGCTGGCCTACCAGAGCGCGCGAGCCCGACACAAAAACTTTACCGCTACCCTCACTACCCGGTACGCGCCGGGCGTGGGTCCGGTATCCGTAGTGCCCCAGGACGTAGGCCGTGTGCTGCTCAATCTGTTTCTGAACGCCTTTTACGCCGTGCAGCAGCGCCAGCAGCAAAGCGCCCCCCCGTACCAGCCCGAGGTGACGGTGAGCACAAGCGTACGGGGCGGGTACGTAGTAATTACGGTGCGCGATAATGGCACGGGAATTCCTGTGGCCATCCGGGAAAAAATCTTTCAGCCCTTCTTCACCACCAAGCCCACTGGCGAAGGCACCGGCCTGGGTCTTTCGCTGAGCTATGACATCATTACCAAGGGCCACGGCGGCCTGCTCACACTAGACACGGAACCAAATGAGTTTACGGAGTTTAGCATTTCACTACCGCTGCAGGCAACTTCTTAAATAACCGGTAATGCCGAAAGGCAGTGCGCAGAATAAAGTGCGGTCTTTTGCTGCATATCATCTATTTTATCTTTATTTTTATTCTTCCAAGAAAACAAGAAAAGTGCGCAGCACTCAAGCGGTAGGGGCCTGCTTTAACTGTCCTACTCCTGGCGGTTGTTGCGGAGCCCGGGACTTGGCTGGGGCCAGAAGCCAGCTGAGCGTGCGAGTGAGGTAGTGTAGGACGCGGAAGTTTTCGCCGGTCCGGCCCAGAGCGGCCGTCATTAATTGGGAAAACTTTTGTGCGCAGGTGGCCCCGGCCCCGCGTTTCCATCCCAAGCAGGCAGTGCATCATGCTGATTGAGCAACTTATTCCGTTGCGCTTACGCACCCGGCGGGCACCCCGGCCGGCGGCGGCGCCGGTTCTGGAAGCTACCCTAGCTTCCCGGCACGACTATGGCCTGTTCTACCGGCTCTCGGGGCAGTGGCTGCGGCAGCTGCTGGTGCACGGGGCTCTGCTGGTGGTGGGCGTATTCTGCGCGGCCCTGGGCCTGAAAGCCTTTCTGCTGCCCAATGGCTTTATTGATGGCGGCGTTACGGGTATTTCTCTGCTGGTCAGTCAGGTAACGGGCATTTCGCTGTCGGCGCTGATTGTGGCTATCAACATTCCCTTCATCATTCTGGGCTACTTCCAGATAGGCCCGCGCTTTGCCCTGAAGACCCTGCTGACCATCCTGACTCTGGCCGGGGTGCTGCTGGTGGTTTCCTTTCCTTCGCTGACCCAGGATAAGCTGCTGATTGCGGTGTTCGGGGGGTTTTTCCTGGGGGCGGGGGTAGGCCTGGCCATGCGGGGCGGGGGCGTGCTAGACGGCACCGAGATTCTGGCGGTGTACATCAGCAAGAAGCTGCCGGGCTCCATCGGCGACATCATCCTGATTATCAACATCATCATTTTTGGGGTGGCGGCCTGGCTGCTTTCCGTAGAAACGGCCCTGTACTCCATTCTGGCCTACCTCTCGGCGGCCAAAACCGTCGATTTCGTTATTGCCGGCATTGAGGAGTATACCGGCCTGACCATCATTTCAGCTCAGAGCGAGGCCATCCGCCAGCTGATTACTGACAAGATGCGCCGCGGGGCCACCGTGTACGAGTGCACCCGCGGCTTCGGCTCCCACGGCCACCAGCACCTGCGCATCGAGGCCATTTTCACCGTCGTGACGCGGCTGGAGGTGATTCATCTGACCGATGAGATTCGTAAGCTGGACCCCCACGCCTTCATTGTGATGCAGAGCGTGAGCGACATCCGGGGCGGCCTGATCAAGAAACGTCCGCTCCACTAGCGGAGCAGGGTAGCACATCCGGCCCGGTAGCACCTTTTGGGTTATATCAGGCTTTGACGCAGCAGTACGGCAATGGAAACATGGCAGCAGTTTTTGGGGGTGCGGGCGCGGGAGGCGAAGACGGTGTGGCTGTTCTTTCTGCATAACTTCCTGCTGGGCATCGGCACCATTCTGGTGTACGTGGTGGCCAACGTGCTGCTGCTGGAGCACCACCCCGAGCGCAACCTGCCCCTAGCCTATGGCTTAGGGGCCCTGGGCATGGTAGGGGTAGCCCAAGCCTATACCTATTGCGAGCATGCCTGGCCCCTCAAAACGCTGGCCCGTCGCACGTTGGTAGCGGCCATCGGATTCACGGGGCTGCTGGGTGGCCTGGTGCTGCTGCAGGCCAGCGCCGTGGGCGCGGCCGTGCTGCTCATGGTGGGCTACCGCATTATTTACCTGCTGACCAATCTGGAGTTCTGGGGGCTGTCGGCGGTGGTGTTTGATGTGCGCCAGGGCCGGCGCCTGTTCAGCGTCATCAGCTCCGGTGACATGCCCGCCAAGGCCCTGGGCGCCGTGCTGGCGGTTTTCGTACACGCCCGCACCGACCTGGTTTTTCTGCTGGTGCTGGCTTTTGGCGCCTACCTGGCGGCGCTGTACACCCAGCACCGCACCTTCCGGGCGCACGTAGTAGAAGCCCGGCCTACCCCCGCCCGGCCGGTCCAGCCCGTTCCCTCGCCCCTGCTGGGAAGGCTGCCGGGCAGCAACCCGCTGGTGGGGTCCATGGGCCTGAGCTGGCTGGCCGTGGCGGGCGTGGCTACGGGCGTAGAGTACTTTTTCTTTGTCAATGTTAAGTACAAGCTGCTGGAGCAGGCCACCATTCTGCAGTATGTAGGCGGGGTGCTGGCCCTGTCCTACGGGCTGGCCATGCTGGGCAAGCTCCTGCTCACGCGCCACGGCCTCGATCGGCTGGGCTTGCCCCGCACCCTGCTGCTACTGCCACTCACGGCCCTGGGCGGGGTAGTGCTGTTTGGGGCCCTGCAGCTGCTGGGCGTAGGGCCGGGCGGCCAGCTGGTGTACTTCTGCGGCCTGTATCTGGGGCTGGAAGTGCTGCGGCGGGCCGTGTTCGAGCCGGTGTTTCTGGTGTTGTTTCAGCCACTTTCGCCCCCGGAGCGCCTGAAGGGCCATACGCTGGTGAAGGGTTTCTACGAGCCGGTGGGCATGGGCCTGACGGCCCTGCTGCTGCTGGCGGTGCAGGCGGCACCTGCTCTTGGGGCCTGGGTGCCTTTCCTGTGGATGGGCCTGCTGCTGCTGGGGGCTATGCTGCTGCTTCAGCGTACGCATCAGTATTACCTCGCGCAGCTGAAAACGGTGCTTAGTCGCCGGTTTCCTAACCAGCCGCCTGCCGGCCCGCCGACCAGCGTGTTTGAGATGCGAGAAGAAGTTACCTCACTGGAGGACGCGGACGCCCCGGAGCATGACCTGGCCGGGCGGCGGGGCTCGGCTTTGCCTACAGACCCCACGGAGGCGTTGCACCACCCTGACGCGGCGGTGCAGCAGGCCGCCATCAGGGCCTGTCTGCGGGCCGAGCCCACCCACCCTCCTGCCCTGGCACGCCTGCACGAGCTGGCCGCCGCCCCGGAGGCCGAGCACCGCCAAACGGCCCTGGGGCTGCTGGAATTGCTACCCCCACCCCAGCAGGTAGCCTTGTTGCGCAGCTGCCTGCACAGCCTGGAGCCGGGGCTTACGAAGGCAGCCGTGGCGGCGGCCAGCCAGGTACCCGGGCCCGAGGTTATAGCCCTACTCATTGAGTTGCTGGAGGAAAAAGCCGTGCGCAAACCAGCGGCCGATGCGCTGGTGGGCATGGGCGCGGCCGTGCTGCCTACCCTGGAAAAAGCCGTGCACCGCCTCACCGACTACCCCCTGCTGCGCCGCTTAACCGCCGTGTGTGCCCGCCTGGCTACCCCGGCCGCACGCCGCGTGCTGGTGATGCTGGCCCAGCAAACCAACCTGACCCGGCGCGCGGCCGCCCTGCAGGCCCTCACCCGCTTCGATACCGTCGTGACCGACGCGCCGCTGTTTCAGCACCTGATGCAGAAGGAAATGCGCCTGGCCCAGCAGCTGCTGCACGGTATGCTGGGAGCCAACGTGGAGCTGCGTTCCTGCCTGAAATACGAGCTGAGCAAGGTGCAGCAGCGCCTGTTCGGGCTGCTGCTGCAGCTCTACGACCGGCAGCCCATCCTCGACGCCCAGCGCAGCATTGCCCGCGTGGGCCAGGAGCGGCAGGCCAACGCCCTGGAAATCCTCGACAACCTGATTCCGCGCCCCCTGTACCAGGGCTTGCAGGCCCTGGTACAGGTAGGCCGCCTCACCAAAAAGGTCCAGACCTTTGATCAGCTGCTGGGCCCTGTGCCGCCGGAGTCCATCCTGACGACCATTCTGCAGCGGGGCGAAGAGGCCTTTGCGCCCTGGACCATCAGCGTGGCCCTGCGCCAGTGGCAGCCTACCCCGGCTACCGTGCCTACCCTCCGCGCCTACCTGCAGGCGGCCAACGTGCTGGTGCGGGAAAGCGCCGAGGATGTGCTGGAGCTGCTGCCGGCCCGCTACCCGGCCGTGCATGAGCACTGGCTCAGCCTCTACCCCACCCCTGGCGGGCCGGCCCACCCTACGCCCCTGGCCCCGCGCGTGTCGGCGGTGGAGCGGGTACTGCTGCTGAAAAACACTTCCCTGTTTGCCGAAACGCCCGAAAACGTGCTCAGCAGCATCGTGCCCATCATGAAGGAAGTGAGCTTCGAGGAGCAGCACCGGATTTTCGCCCAGGGCGACCTGGGAACTTCCCTGTTCATCATCTATACCGGTCAGGTGGGCATCTTTACCGAGGAGCACCAGCTGGCGGTTTTCCATGAGGGCGACTTTTTCGGGGAGCTGGCCTTGCTGGATGCCGAGCCGCGCTCGGCCTCGGCCGTGGCCCAGGGCCCGGTGGTTGCCTTCCGCCTCGATCAGGAAGATTTCTATGATGTGATGGAAGAGTGCGCCGAGGTGCTGCAGAACATTCTGCGGGTGCTCTGCCAGCGCCTGCGCCTCCAAAACGAGAAAATCAGGGGGCTGGCCGTGGGCGAGATGGTGAAGTAAGCCAGGGCCACTGGCCGTCTGGTGGGTCTGGCTTCAACGTAAGTACAGGTGTGGGCTGAGGTGGACCACGGTTCCGGGGCGGCGGCCGGGGCCAGCAGGCTCAGGTACGCCGCGGTTTCTACCCTCATGTCTGCTCCTTCCTCCTCTCTGCGCTCCTGGCCCGCGGCCCGCACCATTAGGGGGCGGGTGGGTGCCTGGCTGAGCCATTGGTGGTGGCGGGCCATTAACCTGGGGGTGCAGCCGGGCCTCACGGTGTGGCAGCTCAAGCGGCTTCACCTGCTGAACGGCATCTGCTGGATTACCATTGGTATTTACGCCGGCTACGTGCTGGTGTACCTGAACTCGCCCGACTGGCTGACGCTGCGCATCTGCCTGGCCGGGCTGGTGCTGCACCTGCCGCCCCTGGTCCTGAACTACTACCACCGCTACGACGCCTCGGCCTACTATAACATCCTGAGCGTAACCCTGATCTGCTCCCTGACGGCCGTGGTACGGCGCTACAACGGCGTGGAGTACTTCCTGATTACCAACAGCATTGTGGGCATGCTCTTTTTCCGCACGTTCTGGAAGCTGACGTTTCTGTTTCTGGTGAACGTGGCCGCCTACTTCGCCGTGCGCTACGCCATGACGGTGGTGACGTTTTCGCTCTACGTGCCGGGCAGCGCCTACTTCTACAACATCAACGTGGCCCTGTGCTTTCTAACGTTGTTTCTGGTGGTGTACTATTTCCGGAGCGAGAATCTGCAGCAGGAAACCCTGCTCAGCCGCCAGAATGAGTCGCTGGCCCAGTCGTTGCAGCACCTGCGCACCACCCAGGCCCAGCTGGTGCAGCAGGAAAAGCTGGCGAGCCTGGGGGCCCTCACGGCCGGCATTGCCCACGAAATCCAGAACCCGCTCAACTTCGTGGACAACTTCTCGGAGGTAGGCCTGGAAATGGTGCAGGAGCTGCGCGAGGCGCTGGCCACCGAAACCTTGTCGAAGGAAGCGCAGCAAAACGTGGCCCTGCTGCTCGACGACCTGACTCAGAGCCAGCAGAAGGTGCACGAGCACGCCGACCGCGCCGGCAGCATTGTGCGGGCCATGCTCCAGCACAGCCGGGCCGGTACCGGCCAGCGCCAGCCCACCAACCTGAATGCCCTCTGCGACGAATACCTGCGCCTGGCCTACCACGGCCTGCGCGCCAAGGACCCCAACTTCAATGCCACCCTCACCACCGATTTTGCCCTGCACCTGGCCCCGGTGGCGGTAGTGGCCGAAGACCTGGGCCGGGTGCTGCTGAACCTGTTTACCAACGCCCTGTACGCGGTGCAGCAAAAGTCCCGCCACGCCGCCCCCGGCACCTACCACCCTACCATTGCCGTAAGCACGCGCCAGCTGAAAAACACCGGGCAGGTGCTCATCCAGGTGCGCGACAACGGCACGGGCATTTCGCCGCAGGTGCTGGAACAGGTTTTTCACCCCTTTTTCACGACCAAGCCACCGGGCGAAGGCACCGGCCTGGGCCTTTCGCTGAGTTATGATATTGTGACCAAGGGCCACGGGGGCACGCTTTCCGTTTGCTCCCAGGAGGGCGAGTACAGTGAATTCAGTATCCGGCTGCCGGCCCCGCGCATCCAAGCGTAAGCTCCTGCGTATACAGCGGCATTCTGGCCTCCCGCCCGAGGCGGCGGGCCCCTACCCCTGATCCTCACCCCAACCCCTCTCACACGATGAACAAGTACCTGCTCTCGACCCTGGCTCTGGCCTTCACCTTTAGCACCGGCACCACCCTGGCTCAGGGCAAGATGAAAACCAAATCGGACGACGAGAAAACCAAAACCAAGGAAGGTGGCATGACCACCAAAACCAAAGTTGCCGACGATGGCAAAGTGAAGGTGAAAGGTGAGTCGGAGGACGGCGCCAAGCTGAAGGCCACCACCAAGCCCCGCAAAGGCGTGGACATGAAAAACATGTCGATGTCGTCGGGGGCGGGCGTGATGGTAGGCGGTGCCATGATGACCCCGGACAAGGACATCGTGGATAACGCCGTAAACTCCACCGAGCACACTACCCTGGTAGCCGCCGTAAAAGGCGCCGGCCTGGTGGAAACGCTGAAAGGCGCGGGCCCCTTTACAGTTTTCGCGCCCACCAACGCCGCTTTTGACAAGCTGCCGGCCGGTACCGTGAATACGCTCATTCAGCCCGAAAACAAGCAGAAGCTCACGACCATCCTGACCTACCACGTGGTGCCCGGCCGCCTGCTGGCCGCCGACCTGAAGGACGGCCAGATGCTGACCACCGTGGAAGGCGAAACCCTGATGGTGCACCGCTCCGGCAACACCGTAATGCTGCACGATGCGAAGGGCGGCATGGCCAACGTGACCATTGCCGATGTGGTATCCAAGAACGGCGTAACCCACGTTGTTGACGCGGTGCTAATGCCCACGAAGTAAGCATCTTGCTTGCGCGACCAAAAAGGCCGGCTCCGGAAACGGGGCCGGCCTTTCTGCGTAGTAACCGTGCGCGGGCGACTGGGGCGGTGTATTACGGAATTGTTACCAAACCCGGCCAAGGCTTTCGTAGCTTAGGGGTGCGAACAGGATTTGCGACCTTTGCCCTTCGCCTTTCTTTACCACACCCACTTGCTCTTATGAAACACTTTTTCGCTTGGCTGGCTGGCGTGGCGCTCGGCCTCAGTTCGGCCGCGGCTCAAACGCTTCCGGCGGCTCCGCCTACTACCCTGCAGGGCCAGGACCTGAAAACCTGGCTGCGCCAGAACTGGTATGATGGCAAGCGCATCGAGCTGAGCTACAACGCGGCCCGGGGCCGCATGTACAATTACGTTGATAACCAGAACGGGAAGGTGGTATGCGTGTACTCGGGCTACACCGAAAACGCGCCCCTGGACTCCAGCAGCACCAACCCCGGCGTGGTCACGCGCATCAACTGCGAGCATACCGTGCCCCAGTCGTGGTTTGACGAGGTAGTGCGCATGCGCTCCGACATTCACCACCTGTTTCCGACCTACGACACCTGGAACAGCAACCGCGGCTCCGACCCGTTTGCAGAAATTCCGGATGCCCAAACCCGCCTCTGGATGCGCAACAACCAGAGCCAGACCAGCATCCCGACGGCCAACATCAACGAGTACAGCGAGGATACGGACACGCAGTTTGAGCCCCGCGAAGACCACAAGGGCAATCTGGCCCGGGCCATCTTTTACTTCTACACCATGCACCAGAACGAGAAGTTTGATGCGGGCAAGGAAGTAATTACGGCCGCCGCCAACCTGCAGACCCTCTACCAGTGGCACCTGGCCGACCCGGTGGATGCCCGGGAGCGGGAGCGAAACCGCCGCGCCGCCAAAAGCCAGGGCAACTTCAACCCCTACATCACCTACCCCGATCTGGTAGCCCGGGCCTGGGGCTTCCAGGTGCTGCCCACGTTCTTCTTCGCCACGGCTACGGGCAGCGCGCCGGAAGGTAACACCGGCACCAGTACCTATACGGCTACTGTTTCGGTGACGCCGGCGCCTACCGCTCCCCTGACCGTGGAAGTAGCCCTGGATGCGGCTACTTCCACCGCCACGGCCGGCCAGGATTTCGCCTTTGCCTCGCCCCAGACCCTGACCTTCGCGGCCGGCCAAACGTCCCAGACGGTAACCGTAACCCTGAACGGCGACACCCAGCCCGAAGCCAACGAAACGGTGGTGCTGACCCTGCGCAACCCCGCGGAGGGCGGGGCTGTGGGCGGCCCGGCCTCGCACGAGCTGACGGTTACCAACGACGACGGTCCGGCACCGACCATCACATTTGCTTCGGCCAGCGGCAGCCTGCCCGAGGGCGAGGCCGGCACGAGCAGCACTTACTCGGTAAACGTGACGCTCAGCGGCAGCGCCCCCACCGCGGCGGTAACCGTGCCCGTATCGGTTAGCACCACCGGCACCACGGCCACCAGCCCCGCCGATTATATCCTGACTACCACCAGCCTAACCTTCGCGGCCGGGCAGGCCTCCCAGACCCAGACGGTAACCTTAACGGTAGTGGGCGACGCCCAGCCCGAGCCCAACGAAACCCTGCGCCTGGTGCTGGGTGCCCCCACTACGGGCGGGGCCGTGCTAGGCGCTCCGGCCGCTCACGTCCTTACTATTCAGAACGACGACCAGGCCCCGGTGGGCTCGCCCTGCACCGACCTGTTTTTCTCGGAATACGTGGAGGGCGTGGCGGGCAACACCAAAGTGCTGGAAATCTTCAACCCCTCGCCGGCCGCCGTTAGCCTCGAAGGCATGCAGGTGCGCCTATACGCGCCCGGCTCCACTACCCCCTCGCAAACGGCCACCCTCAGCGGCATCATTGCCCCCGGCGACGTGTACGTTATTGCCAATACGGGCGTCACCTCTTCTGTGGTACAGGCCCAGACCGATCTGCAGTCGGGGGTAGGCTTCTTTAACGGTCCCCACGCTATTGGCTTGTTTTCGGATGCGGATACGCTCGACGTGATTGGGGTGATTGGCCAGACGCCGGCCAACAACGCCTGGACCGTGCCCGGCGGCTCAACCCGCGACAATACCCTGGTGCGCAAGCCTACCGTAAGCCGCGGCCAGGCCCGCTGGAGCCAGGCCCAGGACGGCTGGCAGGCTCTGGGCGCCGATGTATATACCAACGTAGGCACCCACATCAGCAACTGCACCACGGTAACTGGCACCGCCACCGCGGCTCCCCTGAACATGGGTATTGAGCTGTTCCCGAACCCGGCCGCCGGCCAGGTGCAGCTGCGCCTGCCTGAGCTGCGGGGTCGCCAAGATGCCGTTATCAGCTTCTACAATCCCCTGGGGCAGTTGGTGCTGACTCGTACCCAGGCCCTGGGCGGCGCCGAAACCGCTACGCTCGATGTCCGGACGCTGGCGAACGGCCTGTACTCGGTGCGGGTACTAGCCGGCGGGGTGCGCTACAGCAGCCGCGTAGCCGTGCAGCACTAAGCAAACCAAGCTTTTACCAAGCCGGCCTACAAGCCCGGCAGCTATGCTCTACCCCGAGTGTGGCTGCCGGGCTTTCGGTTTTTGCCTACCCCCTATGTCGCCGTTAAGTGCCTGCTGTGGGCAGACTAGCAGGCAGACTAGGGAAAATAAAACGGCCCGCATTGCAGTGCGGGCCGTTAGGTACATGCGGTGTATTCTCCACTCATTCAATACGATAATTGTAAAAAACAATCCGGTCTATACCTCCGCAATGGTGAGAACCGGAATAGTGCTGTGCGCCAGCAAGCCCGCCGTAACGTTGCGCGGAAACGGCACGCCCGCAAATGAGCGGGTTCGCGTCACGAAGGACAGCAGATCGGCGTGGTGCCGCGTGGCCGTGCGCCGGATACCCTGCTCTATGCTGGGGTAACGGCTGGTAGCCACTGTATGGGCCACGCCGCGCAGCAGCCCCATCAGGCGGAGTTGGGTAGCTATTTCCTTTATTTCCGGCGACGACTCGCTGGTGTGCACATGAATGCCCACCACCTCCGGAATGATGCGCGTGAGTAGATGATCCACGTCGCTGGGCAGATGACTGAGAACCAGGGGGTAGCGTGAGCACGTGAGCTGGGCCAGCAAGTCGGGGATGGTTTGAGCGGTCGGGGGCAACCACACGGCCCGGCGGTCGGTATCCATTACAATGCGCCGCGGCACCGGCCCCGCCCGAAACGTAATTGGCACCACCAGCAACGGCTGGGCCAGCTGGCGCACCAAGTACAGCGCGGTGCTGGTAGCCGCCGAGGCCAGGCTCTTGGCCGGGTTACTGTTTCCAACTACCAGTACATGGCCAGCCGCAGCGCCCATAGCGGCGCTCAGCCGACGCAGCGGGTCCGTGGCAACCACCTCCCAGGTGCACGGCACCAACTGGCTTATCTGCTCCGCCAACTGGGCTAGGGCCAGCACCGGGGCAGGCGCATCCGTACCAGCCAGGGGCACATGGAAATAGGTACCGGCTGCTTCGGGCAGCACATGCCACAGCCGCAACTGCCCGCCGATATGCCGGGCCAATCCCGCCGCGTAGTACAGCGCGTTAGTGGCCGTGGCCGAAAAATCCGTCAGGACATGAAACGTCAGCATACCAACAGGCCCCACAAGAGGTCAGATAAACCCTTTCAGGAAAGGTAGCTTATTCCAGAGTATCGAAAATTAATACCACATTAAAAACGTCTTATAATCAGATATTTCAACCCCGCTTGCCGGGAGGGCCGCCGGCCCGCCCAAGGCCAGGCGCGCAAGTTGTTGCGCCTGCCTTGGGCGGGCTATGCGGGAAACAGGGCTGTCTGCCTGGTGTTAGCGCGGTTGCAGTACCGTTAGGCGGCAGCCTCGTCCAGCAGTTCATTATACTCGGGGTGTTGCTCTACAAAGTGCTGCATAAACTCGCAGCTGGTGCGCACTTTCAGGCGCTGTTCCCGGGCGTAGGCCAGCCCGGTCCGGGCCAGCTTTTCGGCTACTCCCTGGCCCCGTAGTGCTTCCTCCACAAAAGTGTGGGTGAAATCGATGACGTGCTGCGCGGGGTAGCTGTAGGCCAGCTCAGCGGTGTAGCCGTCCTGAACGAGCGTAAATTCCTGATCAGAAGCGTTGTGGGCAACGGAAGAAGTCATAGGTAAGGTAGTGAGGTAAGACAAAACAAGCCGGCAGAACAGAGCAGTACCGCCATTTGCCGAGTATTTACGTATGAGAAGCAGCACCGGTCATTGGTACCGGCCGCTACCTTTCTCTTTCCCTCCTCTTTCTACTTCAGGCCCTATGGCACATACTCCCGAAACCCCCGATTTTTCTTCCCAGGATTCCGCCCAGCCTACCTCCTCGGAGGGGCACAACACCCCCCAGTACGGCGAGTTCGGCAAGCCCACGGAGGCCGCCCAGGCCCGGGCAGGTGCCAGCCCATCTGCCAGTGTAACGCAGGGCGGCCAAGTTGCTCCGCCGGTAGCCTTCCCGGAACAGCGCGGCAGCACCCCGCAGAACCTCGACCCGTCGCTGGCCCGCCAGGTAGCGGACGACGAATATGGAGTGCAGCGCGAAGGCTGGGCCCAGGATGACCCGCGCTACGGCGGTGGCACCCGCAACTGGGCTACCAACGAGCCGGCCAACCACAGCACCGGCCCGGCCCCTGAGGATGACGAAAAGCCGCGCAACCCCAACGTGGGCAAAAACGACAACCCCGACGAGTTCAGCGCCTTCCGCCCCGACGAGGGCCGCGGAATTCCCGGCTCGGGCAAGGAAGATCTTCTTAAAGCGTCCGACAAGGACAAATAGCCTTGCTGGCCTGACTTGTTTTTACTGAAGCGGCGCGCAGCCGGACTTCGGCCCGGCTGCGCGACAGCTTCCTTACTTTTCTTAGACTATGGCAACCGAACCCAACCAAGACCCCGCCGCTGCGCTCAACCCCGACTCGGGCGCTAACCTGACGGAAGCGCAGCGCAAGCACCGCGAGGAACTCTACAGCTACAAGCGCGATGAAGAAGGCACCCTCGACACCTCGGCACGCCTGGAGGAAGAAACCACGGGTATTCCGCTGGATGGCTCCGGCAACTCCGGCCCCGATGCCGACAGCATGAGCCGCCGCGACGAGCTAGACATTCCGGGCTTCAACAACCCCATTGACGATAATAACCGCTAGCCGTTCATACCCCCTGGCCGGTGTGCAAGGGGGCAGAAACGGCGGCGGAGGCAAGGCTACCGGCCCGCCCTCTGGAAAGCAGCACGCGCGAGATGCCACTGGCACTTTGCGCGTGCTGCTTGCTTTCAGAGCGGGCCGGCTCACTCAACTAGTAGCCAAGGATATCTTACCCGCCGGGCCGGCAGCCTGTGGGTTTCTGGCCCACACCAGGGTAACTAGCAGCCCGGTGGAAAGGGCCTCCGGAAGCCCCATATTGGCCGTATCGGCCATTTGGCGGCAGGTTTCAGTGCTGTGACGGCTGACATCGGCGGCAGTTTTACGTATAGCTGGTTTCCGTACTTTTCCGCTCTCCCAACAATCCACTCCCATGGCAGCTCCTTTTCTTGTCCTAACCGATTTCACTCCCGCCGCTGACCACGCCCTGCGGTATGCGGCCGCCCTGGCGGCCGCTACAGAGGCCGCGCTGGTGGTGCTACATGTCCGACGCGAAACCCTGCTTGATCCGGACGCTTTCAACGGTAGCATCCGGCACCTGAGCGAGGGCGAAATAGCGGCGGCGCTGCAGCAGCGGGTACAGCCCCTGGGCGTTAGCACCACCGTAGAGTCGGCAGTTGAGGGGGTGGAAGCCGCCGTGACCGATGCCGTGCGCCGCCATGCGCCCGCTCTGGTGGTGCTGGGCAAACCCAATACCGACACGACCCCGGATGAATTGGTCAGCACTACTTCCCTCAAGCTGCTGCGGGCCACGCGCACGCCGCTGCTGGTAATACCCATAGGGTCGGAGGCAGCCGTGCCGCCCCACTGCGTTACCATTGCCGCCGATAACAGCAGCTTTGACCTGAAAGAGCAATCGGCGGGGGCGCAGGCAATGCTGCAGAAGCTGCAGCCCCACCTGACGGTGGCGCACGTAGCCGAGCCCGAGGACAGCGACACCTGCCAATCCGCACTGACGGCGGTAACCACCAGTGGCCTGCTGGCCGGCAACAACTTTCGGGTGCACTGCCACGGCACGCGTCACCGGCGCATTCCGCTGGGCATTCTGCAAGCCGCCGCCGAAACCAAGGCCGATTTGCTGGTACTGGTAGCCCGGCGGCGCAGCTTCCTCGGCCAGCTCTTCAACCGTAGCATTACCGCGCAGGTAGTGCTGCACGGGCACCTCCCCATGCTGCTGCTCCCTTCCCTGGGTTAGCCAAGCGACGCGCGTTGCCGCCGCTACCTCTAGCTGGAAAGTATAAGGTAGCGGCGGACCCAAATACAACCTAGCCGGCCGGGCCAGCGGCTTCTGTTACCAGCGCCACCCCAACTGCGTGCCGGCATACCAGTTGCGGCCCGGCGCGGGCTGGAAGTAACGCCCCCCGAAGGCGTTGAGGTCGTTGCCGAGCGAGTAACGGCGGTCCGTGGCGTTTTCCAGGCCTGCAAATACATCTAGCGCCAGCGCGCCCAACAGCTCCCGCCGCCACCCAGCGCGGCTCCCGAAGGTCCAGTAGCCGGGTGCGTATTCGGTGTTGGCATCGTTGAGGGGTAGGCGGGCCTGGTGGTTTATGGTGGGGTTGAGGTAGAAACCCAGCTGCTCCGTAAAATCGAGGCCGGTGGTGAGGGTATGCGGGGCCGTGCCCGTGAGGCGGTTGCCGCCGAAGTTGCTCCCCCCACTTTCGTAGCTCCCGAAGCGGTAGTGGTTATAGGCGTAGCTCACAAAGGCCCGCAGGCCATAGGCGCGGGCCTGCTGTGCCGGGGCGCCGAGGGACGCCCCTGCTTCCGGCCGCCATAGCCAGCCACTCAGGGCCACTTCGGCTCCGCGCTGCCGGGTAGTGCCGGCGTTGGCAAAGAGCTGCACGCCCTGCTCGGTGGTGCGGGTAGTAATGGTCTGGCGCAGGCGCAGGTCGTAGAAGGCCACGTCGTAGCGCAACCGCTCCTGCCACAACTGCCCGCGCGCCCCCACCTCGTAGCTGGTGCCGCGCTCGGCCTGCAACGCCCGGTTGATGGAAGCATCGGAGGGCCGGATTTCCTCTTCCGTCGGGGGCGAGAAGCCCGCACTTATGCTGGCGTACACGGACAGGCCCGTTCCGAACTCGCGCAGCAAGGCTACCCTCGGCGACACCTCGGGCCGGAAGTTGCGCTCCAGCGCGTAGGCATCGGGGCGGGTGGCGGCCTCAGAGAGGCGGCTGATTCGGTAGCGCAGCCGGTTGTAGCTGGCCCCGGCCGTGAGCAGCAGCCCGGCCGGCAACTCGTAGTCGGCCTGGGCGAAGGCAAAGCCGGTCAGGGTCCGGATTTCATCGTCGTAGCGCAGGGGGCCGGGCGTGCCGGCGCGGTTCTGGTAGTTGCGGGAGCTTTCAAACCCCGTCTGGCCCTCGGCGCCACCCTGCAGCCGCAGCGTACGCCCGGCCAGGGTGGTGCGGTAGCTGCCCACTACCCTGCCCCCGCAGCTGAGCACCGTATTCCTTTCAAAATCGACCAGATACGGTGTGTTGATGCGGCTGCCGCTCAGGTAGAGGGTAGTGCGCAAACTCAGGCGCTCCGAGAACCGGGCCTCGTGGGTTGCTCCCAGCAGGGCCGTGCGGGAAGCGTAGTAGGTGCGCTGCTCTACGGTGCCGGGGCTGGTAGCCGTGCCGGGGCGGGCCTGGCGCGGATTCGCCTCAAACTGAGCCCGGGTAAGGCCGCCGGGCAGCTGGTAGCTTATATCGGAGTAGAGCGCATGGAGGCTCAGCGTTTGCTTTTCGGTGGGCTGCCACTCGCCGTCCAGCGTCAGCACGTCGCGGCGCAGGGCGCTTTGCTGGCGGTAGCCCTCCAGGGTCTGGCGGGCGTAGGCGGCGCGCAGGTAACCGGTGGCAGTACCGGTTTCGGCTGATGCCGTGTAGCGCCGCAGCCCAAAGCTGCCCGTTGTGAAACCCACCTGGGCCCGGGCCTGGCCCGGGGCCGGCCGCCGGCCCGTGAGCAGCACGGCCCCGCCCGTGCCGGCCCCGTACACACTGGCAGCGGGACCTTTTATCACCTCAAGGCCTCCCAGCAGGGCGGGGTCCAGAATGTTCAGGGGGGTGCTGCCGCTGGCTTCGGTGAAGGGCAGCGCCTGGTAATACACTTTGGTATTGCGCACCCCAAACGGCGAGCGAAGTGTGCTGCCCCGCACGCTCAGACGGTAGCTGGCCGTGGCGCGCTCCTCCAGCCGCACCCCCGGCAGCGTATTGACGGCCTGCGTGAGGGCGTTTTGCGGAAACCGCTCCAGCACGCGGGCATCGAGCACACTAACTGCCGCCGCCGTGCGCCGCAAAGGAAGCTGCTGACCGTAACCCGTCACGGTAGCCTCGGGCAGCAGTTGGGGCCGGAGCATGGCAGTATCGGGGGGGGTAGGGATAGGGGCTGGCTGCTGGGCGGCTACGGAAAGGGGCAGCAACAACAGCGGCACGGTGTAGCGGTAGGTCATGGGGATGAAGCTGAACTTGGGCCGGGCAACGCGCCTCAGTCCCGGGCTGCCGGACACAGGTAACCCGAATGCTATACCCGATTGCGGCCATTTCGTTTACGAGCTCCCGCTCCAGGTAACCCAGCGCCCGCCGGCGCAGCAGCTCAGGCACTACCCCGGAGCCTATCTTCCTGCTTTTTTTTTAGCCTTTTTTTCCCTGCTCCGCTGTGCCAGGCGAGCCACGCCGGGGCTCCAGCTGCTTTCAAGCAACCAGCCCGTGGCCTCTGTCGTGGAGTTGCACCGGGCCTTGTATCAGTAGCTTACTGTCAGCTTATTAATTTAATTGTGTTTCCGCTATATACCCTGTTACAATCTCAACTGTATTTCGCCAGTGTAGGCAGTTTTTGGTGCCGATACCACCCTATCATTGTTGAAACAGAAGCTCTATATCGGACCTACTTAATATAACATTAACAATAAAAAATAAAACTTTATTCTTACCTTATAGTATTGCAACTTACTATCTGCTTCGTCAGATGAAGGGCTGGCTCACTTCAGTAGCGAATGGTAGCAGGGGAACCCGGGCAGCGGCACAACTAACGTAGAGGAATGCATGGAATCTTTACTTACCGGATATCAGCATAGCTTGCCCTTTCCGGCTGCCGCAGTCGGGTACGGTGCTCCGGCGCCGGCTCTCGAGTGTCTGGCGGCGCTACAGGCCCTGCACCTGCTCGATTCGGAAAGCGAGCCATCCTATGATGCGCTGGTGCAGGAGGCGGCTCAGCTGTGCGGCACTCCCATGGCCTCCATCAGCTTTCTGGATGCGGAACGCCAGTGGGTGAAAGCCCAAACCGGCCTGCCCGGGCTGCTGGAGCTGCCCCGGAGCGTTTCGTTCTGTGCTCATGCCCTCGGGGCCGGCTCGCTGCTGCAGCTGCACCAGGCCCAATCGCCCGAAATATTTGGCCGCAACCCGCTGAGCGGTGAGCAGCTGGGCGTGGTGTTCTACGCCGGCTACCCCATCCGAACGGCCGAAGGCCACGCCGTGGGCGTGCTGGCCGTGTACGATACCACCCCGCGCGACCTGACGCCGGAACAGCAGACGTTTCTGCGGCTGCTGGCCCAGCAGGCGGGTCAGGAGCTGGCGCTGCGGCAGGCCCGGCTGGCCCGCCAGGCGGCCGAGGCCGCCAGCCAGCGCAAGCAGGTGTTCCTGGCGGCCGTCAGCCACGAAATCCGGACTCCGCTGCATGGCATTATGGGCCTGACCCGGCTGCTGCGGGAAAGTTTTATTACGCCTCAGCAGGAAGAGCACCTGACGATTATTCTATCGTCGGCGGAAACCCTGCTGACGGTTGTCAACGACATTCTGGACTTCAGCAAGGTGGAGCTGGGCCGCATGGAGCTGGAGCGCGTGCCCTTTGATGTGGCCGCTACCGTGCGCGACGCCACCCGCTCGGTGCAGCACCTGGCCCAGAGCAAAGGCCTGACTCTGCACACCCACATGCAGGATTCGGCTATGCCTACGGTGGAGGGCGACCCGTTCCGGTTGCGGCAGGTGCTGCTGAATTTGCTGACCAACGCGCTGAAGTTCACGGAAGCCGGCCACATCAGCGTGACGGTGGAAGTGGCCGCGGAAGATGCCCGGCAGGTGCAGCTGAACTTTTGCGTGGAGGACACGGGCGTGGGCATCAGTCCCGAAAAAGCCCAGGAAGTGTTCCGGGCCTTTGATCAGGCGGCCACCAGCACGGCCCGGCGCTACGGCGGCACGGGTCTGGGTCTGGCCATCTGCAAAAGCCTCATTGAGCTGCAGCAGGGCCGCATCTGGCTGGAAAGCCAGCCGGGGCGCGGCAGCTGCTTCCGCTTCTCGCTGGCCTACCCCATCAGCGCCTATACTCTCCCCGCCGAGGACGTGCTGCCTTCCCTGGCCCCGGGCCTGCTGCAGGGCCTCTCGGTGCTGCTGGCCGAGGACAACTCCGTGAACAAGCTGCTGGCCACCACGTTGCTGCAGGGCTGGGGCGCCGAGGTGGAGGTAGCCACCAACGGCCGGCAGGTGCTGGACCTGGCCGAAACCCAGCCCTACGACCTGATTCTGATGGATATTCAGATGCCCCAGCTTACCGGCCTTGACGCCACGGCCTACCTGCGCGCTACCGCCAACCCCAACCGCCACACCCCCATCATCGCCCTCACGGCCAACGCCCTCAAGGAGGAGGTGGGCGCCTACACCCGCCAGGGCTTCACGGATTACCTCATCAAGCCCTACTCCGAGGCCGAGCTGTACCGCATTCTGGTACGGGCAACCGGGCGCACGGAAGCGGCCCCGGAGCTGCCCCGGCCTTCCTACAACTTTTCCCAGCTGGGGCGGCTGGCCCACGACCAGGAATTTATCCGGAAGATGCAGCAACTGTTTCTGGATACCGTGCCCGCGCAGCTGGGGCAGCTGCGCGAAGCCCTGGGCAAGCGGCGCTGGAAAGCGGCTAGTTTGCTCACGCACAGCCTCCGGGCCACGTATGGTAGCCTGCAGATGGCCGAAGCTATGCACTGCCTGAAGCAGCTGGAAAAAGCCATGCAGCCCCCACCGCCTACCCCCCAGCCCCTGCTGAACCTGCTGGGCCTGCTCACCACCATCACCAGCCGCATGGCCGACACATTTGCCGAGCACCTCCAGCAGCAGGCTGAGGCACAAGGCCACGCAGCTGCCTCCGCCCTGCTGTTGCCAGACAACACCACTGAAAAAAACCTGGTACCTGTTTAACAAGCAGCATATTATGCCCAATCCAACCTCTATCACCCCTGTTAATTCGTGGCGCGCTAGGCCTTATTGAGGCATTTTTTTAACTTACGCCATAATTATTTTCACGAGTTCTATTTTCTAATACAAATATTAATCAATATAATTACATAAAATTAGAACATACAAGACTCATAGTCGTACTATGCCGTACGGTGTGAGTTGAGAAGTTTGGTAAGGTTGTACTGCTCTAGCTACTGCCTTGTGCGCATCCCTTGACACTGTACTTTCGTTACCCTGGCCCTGCGGCCGAACATACCTAATTACCTCACTCATAGCCATATTTCGACTACTGAAATAGCTGGCTACCCCATTTGCTCTCCTGAAGCGCGCCCGCCGTCCGCTTCGCTCCCGCTCTGCTGCCCCAGCACCATCAGGCCTCAGCCCGCTGGCAGCCCTCTCTCCCTCTACTCCCACCCGGCCACCTCGGCCAGCCTCCTGGGGCTGCCGGAGGGCTTTTTGGTGCGTCGGTACCGGGCTACTTCCTGTGCTCGGCTCCCGGAAGCCCAATTTTTTATCCGATTAGCAGCATCAAATTCAGCTGACCCTGACACTTTCTACTCACCATAACTTCTGGCACTTATGGTCTTCCCCAAGAAACAACTCCTCATCATTGATGATGAGCCCTCTATCCGGCTGATTCTGGAGCACTACTTTTCCACGGAGTACGATGTGGTGGTTACCTCCAACGGGCAGGAAGCCCTGAACTGGCTGCAGAAAGGTCACCAGGCCGACGCCATTGTGGCCGACTACGAGATGCCGCAGATGGACGGGCTGGAGTTTCTCAAGCGCCTGCGGGCCCACGCCTCCCACGCGGCTACGCCCCTGCTCATGCTGTCGGTGGCCGACGAGAGCAGCAAGAAAATCCAGTGCCTGCGGCAGGGCGCCGACGACTACATCGTGAAGCCCTTTAACCCGGAAGAGCTGGAAATCAGAATCAAGAATGTGCTCAACCGCGTGCGGGCCTAGGGCCTTTCTCCTGTGCCGCCTACCCGACCTGTACTACCTAAAATTCCCGATCTGTATTGGTCCAAGACTACCAACACTTTCTGGCTATGAACGCTACCGCTCCCAACCTCTATCCTTCCAGTAGTGCCCCTCAACCGTTGCTCCCCGGCGGCTGGCAGCTCACACACCGCCCCCTCCGGAAACCGAGAGCCGTGCGCCCCCGGGGCCGCGTCATGCGCATGCCGGTGGCCAAGCGCCTCTTCGATATCGTTTTCTCCTCCCTGATTCTGTTGGCCCTGCTACCCCTGTTTCTGGTGGTAGCCCTGCTGATTAAGCTCGAATCGAAGGGGCCGGTGCTGTACTACTCCTACCGCGTGGGTACGGGTTACCGCAAGTTCCGCTTCTGGAAATTCCGCTCCATGCGCCCCGACGCGGATCAGCTGCTGGCATCCATGAAAAACCAGAACCAGTACCAGGCCGCCTCCCCCGAGGATGCGGCCGTGGAGCCGGGCATCTGCGCCTGCGGCCACGAGGGCGGGGCCTGCCAGAGCCACCTGATTGACCAGCACGGCAACCTGATTTGTGAGAAGCACTACTACCAAACCAAAAAGGCGCGGGAGGAGGCCACTTTTATCAAAATTGCCAACGACCCGCGCATCACCCGCATCGGCATGTTTATCCGCAACACCAGCATCGACGAGCTGCCCCAGCTCTTCAACGTGCTCCGCGGCGACATGTCGCTGGTGGGCAACCGCCCCCTACCCCTCTACGAGGCCGAAAAGCTCACCACCGACCAGTTTGCTACCCGCTTTCTGGCCCCGGCCGGCATTACGGGCCTGTGGCAGGTAAGCAAGCGCGGCAAGGGCGGCGACATGTCGGCGGAGGAGCGCAAGGCCCTGGATGTGGAATACGCCACCAACTACTCCTTCCGCAAGGACCTGCAGATTCTGCTGAAAACCTTCCCGGCTTTGCTGCAAAAGGAAAACGTCTGATGAAAATTGCTTTCTACTCACTGGTTATTGCCCTGGCGGCCGCGCCCCTGCTCGGCCGGGGGCAGCAGGTAGCCGGGCCGCCGCCCCCCCCTACCCTGCCCTGGGAAGAGCGTTTTTTTAAGTCCCCCGAAGCGGTGCTGCCCATCCTGTACCAGGCCGCCATCAGCCACTCGGCGGGGCTGGAAAAGCTGGAGCTGGCCAAGCAGGTAGCAAACGAGGACATTCGGCTGGCCCGCAAGAAAATCCTGAACTCGGTGGCTCTGGGCTCCAGCTACAACTACGGCACCCTGCCCTACTTTGCCACCAATGGCTCCACGGAGCGGGTGCAGCAGCTGAATGCCTTTGCCCTGGGAGCCCGGGCCCAGTACAACGTGGGCCTGAATGTGATGGTGCCCCTGGAGCAGCTTTCCAGCCGCCGGGCCACCATTCATAAGCAGGAGCTGCTTCTGCAGCAGGCCACCGCCGAGCGGGCCGTAGGCGAAACTGAAGTGCGCCGCCAGGTGATTCTGCTGTATCAGGAACTGGCCCTGGCCCGCACCAACCTACAGCACTACCAGAACGCCGTACAAACAGCGGGCATCAGCAAGAAGCTGGCCGACAGCAAATTCCGCAGCGGCGAAATGCCCGTGGACGAGCAGATGGCCGCTACCGAGCTGCACAACAAGGCCCTGCTGGCCCAGGAAGAAGCCCGCAACAAATACCAGACGGCCCTGCTGCTGCTGGAAGATCTGCTGGGCACGCCCCTCCACCTCTTAATGAATGGCCGATGACCCTGAAAGACCTCTACCGGCTGCTGCGCCGCCACTGGCTGCTGCTCTTGCTGGTGCCGCTGGCTACCTGCGTTTCCATTTATTTCTTCGGCCGTAACCGCGACAAGAAGTACACTTCCGATACGGTTATCTACACCGGCATTGCCTCGGGCTACAAGATTGACGGCGACAACAACGCGGCCGGGGGGGGCTGGAACGCCGCTTCCACGGCCTTCGACAACCTGCTTTCCCTGATTAACTCCCGCGAAACGCGCGAGGAAGTGGGCCTGCGCCTGCTGGCCCTGCACCTGCAGGAGCGCAAGGCCAGCGGAGCCGCTGCCGCCGTAAAAACCCAGCAAGCCTCTACCGCCCCCACTGGCCTGCTGGCTTCGGTGCAGCGCGTGCTGATGCCCTCCAAGCTTAACGCCGCCGATGAGCATATGCTCGACTCGCTGGCCGCTACGCTGGGCGGCAGCACGGCCGATGAAACCCTGGCCCACCTCACGGCGGCCTACAAAATCAACAACACCAACGCCATTTACCGGCTGCTGTACTCCAAGCACCCCTACTACTCGGAGGTGGCTATGTGGAATATTTCGGCCAACCGTATCAAGGACAGCGACCTGCTCAAGATTGAGTACACCTCCAAGAATCCGCAGGTGTGCCGCGAAACCCTGGATATTCTGACCCAGGTGTTTATCCGCAAGCACAAGGAGCTGTTTGTGGGCCAGAACGCCAACGTCATCGGCTACTTTGATGAGGCGACCCAGAAGGCCTACGCCAAGCTGCAGGCCGCCGAGAAAAAGCTGCTGGCCTTTCACCAGGCCCACAACATCGTCGACTACGATAAGCAGATTATTTCCTCCACCGAAGAGCGCCAGCTCACGGCCGACAAGCTCAACGAGCTGGAAATGCAGTACGCCGGGGCCAGCTCGGCCCTGAAATCGACGCAGGCTTCCCTGGGCCGGCGGGGCGTATCGAACCTGAAAAGCCAGGAAATTCTGCGCCTGAGCAACCGCCTGGCCGAGCTGAACGAGCAGCTTTCGGAAGCTGAGCTGCTGACCAAAAGCGCCAACACGCCCGAGGGGGCAGCCCGCGTGGCCAGCCTGCGCCAGCAGGCCGCCAGCGTGAGCAGCAGCCTGGATGCCGCTACCACCAGCTACGACGCCGACTCCCGCTCGGTGCAGGGGGTAGCCGTGAAGGACCTGCTGCAGGACTACAGCAAAAACGCCCTGCAGGTAGAAGACCTGCGCGGGCAGCTCAGCTCCATGCGGCAACAGAAAAACAGCGTGGCCAGCCAGTACAACAGCCTGGTGCCGCTGGGCGCTGAAATCCGCAAAATCCGCCGGGAGGTGGAAATTGCCGAGAAGGAGTACATGTCGCAGGTAGAGGGGCTGAAGCAAAGCAAACTCTCCCAGCAGAACGTGGAGCTGGCTTCGCAGCTGAAGGTGGTGGACCCGCCCAACCTGCCGGCCACGGCTGGCGGTACCCGCCTGCTGGTGCTGCTGCTGGGCGGCCTGATCGGGTCGTTTCTGTTCACGGGCGCCGGCCTGGTAGCGGCTGATCTGCTCAACAACTCCCTGCAGAAACCGGCCCTGGCGACCAAGGTGACTAGCTTTCCGGTGATGGGCATCATCCCGAGCACGACCAACCTGAACCAGAAGCAGCTGCTGGACGCCCAACGGGCCGAAGACCAGCTGGCGCGGCAGCTGCTGCTGAAAATGCACCAGAAGGACGACTCCGGCAAGCCCTTCATGATTGGGGTCCTGAGCAGCCAGAGCGGCGAGGGCAAAACTACCCTCAGCACTTCCCTGACGGCCAGCCTCAACAACATGAAAATCAAGACGCTGGGCCTGTTTCCGAACGACCACGCCGTGCACGTCTGGATGGAGGGGCACACGGCCTACTACTCGCCCCTGCAGGGCCTCTCGCAGGGCGTGACGGTGGCCGACCTGGCCGGGACACGGGCCTACAACAACGCCGTGATTATTGTGGAGTTTCCGGCGCTGCTGGAAGCCACCTACCCCGCCTCCCTGCTCCAAAGCCTCGACCTGATTCTGGTAGCCGTGAAGGCCACCCGCAGCTGGGAGCAGGCCGACAAGAAGATTTTCGAGAACATCAAGAACGTGACCCGGGCCCCGATTGAGGTGGTGCTGAACGGAGTGCTGCCCGAGTACGTGACGGATTTCATCGGGGCCCGCGTGAAAGCTGGCACCGGCAAGAAAGCCGGCCTACCCCCGCGTCCGCTCCAGGGCCTGCTCAATCCCTAGCCCAACTTCCTCCGAAAAGCCAGGCCCGACCACAAAGTCCGGCAAGTGGCTTTCCACGTCAGCAGCCTTTCCTGCTCCAGCCACCAGCTACCCCCTACCTGCTTTTCCCTCATGAGCCAATTTGCCCCAGTTCCTACCCTAAAAACCCGCGGGATGCAGATTCTGCTGGCGGTGCTGGCGGCTGTGGTAGTGGGCTGGGGCACGGCCCAGGCGGGTTTGCTGGTGCCGGCCCTGCTGATTGTGCTGGCCGTGGTGGTGCCGTTTGTCATCATCTTGTTCACTACCCCGCGGGTAGGCATCATCGCCCTGCTCTGCTACTGCTTTCTGTTCTTTATCATTGACCGGGAAGTGGGCGGGGCGCCGTTTGGGCTGGCTATTGATGGGTTGCTGGTGACTACGGCCGTGGCGGTGCTGGTGCAGCACCGCCGCTTCGACTGGAGCTACCTCCGCAACGACCTGATGCTGCTGACGCTGTTCTGGTTCGGGGTGAACATTCTGGAGCTGGGCAACCCCTCGGGGGCCAGTGTGATGGGGTGGGTACAGGAGTTCCGGAGCGCCTCGTTCTACTGGCTCCTGACGGTGCCGCTGGCCCTGCTGCTGTTCAACCAGAAAAAAGACCTGAACCTGTTTCTGGTTTTGCTGATTGGGCTGTCGTTGCTGGGCACGCTCAACGGGCTCAAGCAGCTCTACATCGGCCTCTCGCCGGGCGAGCAGCACTTTCTGGACGTGGGCAACGCCAAAACCCACCTGCTCTGGGGCAAGCTGCGCGTGTTTTCCTTCTACAGCGACGCCGGCCAGTTTGGGGCTTCGCAGGCCCATATTGCCCTAATTGCCCTGATTCTGGGGTTCGGGCCGTTTAAGAAGTGGCAGAAAATGCTGCTGCTGCTGGCGGCCGGCCTGCTGATTACGGGCATGTTTATTTCCGGCACCCGGGGGGCGCTGTTTGCCTTGCTGGTGGGCATTGGGGTAGCCCTGCTGATCAGCAAGAACATCAAGGCCCTGGTGGTAGGCTCGGTGCTGGCCCTCTCGGCCCTGTATGTGCTGAAGTACACCAAAATCGGGGACAGCAACTACAACGTGTACCGCATGCGCACGGCCCTCGACCCGCAGGACGCCTCCCTGAACGTGCGCCTCAACAACCAGCTGGTGCTGCGCAACTACCTCGATTCGCACCCGTTTGGGGGCGGCGTGGGCACCATTGGTACCTGGGGCATTAAGTATAACCCAGGCAGCTACCTCTCCACCATTCCGCCCGACAGCTACTGGGTGAAGGTGTGGGTGATGTACGGCATTGTGGGCTTTATCATCTGGTTTGGCATCATGCTCTACATCGTGGGCAAGGGGTGCGGCATCGTCTGGAACATCCGGGACCCCAGGCTGCGCGTGAAGCTGAACGCCCTGACGGCGGGCGCGGCGGGCATCCTGTTCTGCAGCTACGGCAACGAGGTCATCAACTTCATGCCCTCGGCCATCATCGTGTACATCTCCTGGGCTTTCATTTTCCTGGGTCCCAAGCTCGACTCTGATCCGAAACCCCTTCAACCCTGACCAGCTTATGGCCACGCCTCTGGTATCCATTATTTCGATCAACTACAACCAGGCCCGCGTTACCTGCGAGATGGTGGCTTCCCTGCGCCAGCTTACGTACCCGGCCGTGGAAATTATTGTGGTGGACAACGCCTCCCCCGCCGACGACCCCGGCCTGATTACGGAGCAGTTCCCGGAGGTGCAGCTCATCCGCTCCCCCCAGAACCTGGGCTTCGCGGGCGGCAACAACCTGGGTATCCGGCAGGCCAGGGGCAAGTACATTCTGTTCCTGAACAACGACACGGAGGTAGCGCCCGGCTTTCTGGAGCCCCTGGTCGAGCTGTTCGAGCAAAACCCGGAGGCCGGCATTGCCTCGCCCAAAATCATCTTTCACGGCTCAAACGGTATTATTCAGTACGCCGGCTCCCGGGGCATTAATACCTGGACGGGCCGCAGCGTGACCATTGGGCACCTGGAGCCCGACTACGGCCAGCACAACACCTCCGGCCCCACCCAACTAGCCGACGGCGCCGCCATGATGGTGCCCCGCCGCGTGATTGACGAGGTGGGCCTGATGCCGGAAGTGTACTTCCTGTACTACGAGGAGCTGGACTACTGCGAAATCATTAAGCGCTGGGGCTACACCTGCCACTACGTCGCTGAATCGACGATTTACCACAAAGAGTCGATGTCGGTGGGCAAGGCCTCGGTGCTGAAAACCTACTACATGAACCGCAACCGCCTGCTGTTCATCCGCCGCAACTTCACGGGCTGGTCGCGCTGGACGAGTACCTGCGTGTTTCTGCTGGCGGCCCTGCCCAAAAAGGCCGTGTCGTTTTCGTGGCGCTCCGAGTGGAGCCACCTGCGGGCCCTGGGGCGCGGGCTGTGGTGGAATCTGCAGCACCTGGCGGGTCCCTCTTCTGCTACTTCCTAACCGCGCGCTATGTCCCTTATTACTCTCTTTTTTGATGGCCTGCTGTGGGCACTGGGTATTTACCTGGCCCTGAACTGTGCGTATCTGCTGTTTTTCGCCCTGGCCGGCCATTTCCGGCAGCCCCGGGTAGCGGCTCCGGCCCAGTCGAACCAGGCCGGCCGCCCTGCCCGCGCCGTGTGTGTACTGATTCCGGCCTACCGCGAAAACTCCGTGATTCTGGAAACCACCCGCGCCGCCCTGCGCCACACGTACAGCGGGCCTCATACCGTATGCGTTATTGCCGACGGCCTGCAGCCGACCACCGTGGAGGCCCTGCGCAACTTGGGCGCCCAGGTGCTGGAAGTGCACTTTGAGCGCAGCACCAAGGGCAAGGCCCTGCTTTACGCCCTGGAAAACCTGCCCCGGCACCGCTACCAGGTAGCCATGGTGCTGGACGTGGACAACCTCATGGGCCGGGGCTGCCTGGAAGCCGTGAACCAGGCCTTCGAGGCGGGCTACCAGGTAGTGCAGGCCCACCGCACCGCCAAAAACACCGATTCGGCTTTTGCCCTGCTCGATGCCTGCAACGAGGAAATCAACAACCACATCTACCGCAAGGGGCACTTTGCCGTGGGCCTCTCGGCGGCCCTCATCGGCTCGGGCATGGCCTTCGAGTTTGGCTACCTGCGCCAGCTGCTGCAGGGCATTGGCGAAACGGTGGGCGAAGACAAGGAGCTGGATTTCCGCATTGCCCGCGACCAGGAGAAAATCTGCTACCTCAACAGCGTGTTCGTGTACGATGAGAAGGTAGAGAATGCGCAGGTATTTACCCAGCAGCGCAGCCGCTGGCTGGCCTCGCAGTTGGAGTTCCTGAAGAAGTACGCCGCCGAAGGCGTGGAGCAGCTCCTGGACCACGACAACTTCGAGTTCTTCAACAAGGTAGTGCAGGCCTTTCTGGTCCCGCGCGTGCTGCTGATTGGAGTGTTGGGGGTGCTGTTGGTAGGGTCGGCGGGCCTGAGCCTGGTGTTGCCCGTGGGGCCCTCGCCCCTGTTCTGGGGCGGCTTACTGGCGGTGCTGGCCGCCACGCTGCTGATTTCCCTGCCGGGCCGCCTCTACAACCGGCAGCTCTTTGCGGCCGTGGTACGCCTGCCCTACGCCTTGCTGTGCATGGTGCTGGCCCTGCTGCGCATCAACCGCTCCAAAACGGCTTTCCTGGCTACTCCGCACCGGGTGCAGGCCCTCGATGCCTCCATTGAGCACTAACCTACCCGCGCCTTATGCCCTTCGAAATCATTGCCCTACCCGCCGCGGCCTGTCTGATCTTCGGCTTCATCCGGGGTCTGCGGGCCGGCCGCCAGCAGTCCTGATATGGCCGCCCCGGTCCGACGGGCGGAGCCCGTCCGACCGGTTGCCGTTCGCGCCATCTGCACAAGTCGGCTGCCTACCCCCTTCACCGGCCCAACCCTTTACCGCAACAAGCGTCAGCACGAAGCCTGCCCGGTCGGACGGGCTGTGCCCGTCCGACCGGGCAGGCGGCAGCCTAGCCTCTCCTTACTCCGCTACTCAGTTACTCCCTTAAGAATGAGCAACTTCCTACTCTACCTTTTCTGGGCGGCCTTTGCCGTGGCGTTTTACACCTACGTGGGCTACGGCCTGGTGGCCTGGGCCCTGGCCTGCCTGGCCCGGCTGGTGCGCCCGGCCCGCCCCCTGGCTTTCTTCGAGCCCGAGGTTACGCTGGTGGTGCCCGCCTACAACGAGGCCGATATTCTCGATGACAAAGTAGCCAACTGCCTGGCGCTGAGCTACCCCCGCCAGAAGCTGCGGCTCCTGTTTATTACCGATGGCTCCACTGATAACTCCGGGGAGGTGCTGGCCCGCTACCCTGAGGTGGAGCACCTGCACTCTCCCTTCCGCGGGGGCAAGTCGCTGGCCGAGAACCGGGCCATGGAGTTTGTGCGCACCCCCTACGTCATCTTCACCGACTGCAACTCTTTTCTGAACCCCGAAGCGGTGCGCGAGCTGGTAAAGCACTACCAGGACCCGCTGGTGGGGGCCGTATCGGGCGAGAAAAAGGTGCTGGCCCACGCCTCGGCCTCCGGGGCCGGCGAGGGGCTGTACTGGAAGTACGAGTCGTTTCTGAAGCGCTGCGACTCTCAGATTTACTCCCTGATGGGGGCCGCCGGGGAGCTGGTGTCGTTCCGCTCCAACCTGTTTCAGCCCCTGGAAAAGGATACCATCCTCGACGACTTTATTCAGTCTCTGCGCATTGTGGAGAAGGGCTACCGGGTGGTGTACGAGCCGGCCGCCTACGCCGCCGAAGCGCCTTCGGCCTCTCTGGCCGAGGAAATGAAGCGCAAAATCCGCATCTGCGCCGGCGGCTGGCAGTCGATGGTGCGGCTACGCTCCCTGCTGAACCCATTGCGGCAGCCCCTGGTGACGTTCCTGTACGTCTCGCACCGGGTGCTGCGCTGGAGCGTTACGCCGGTGGCGCTGGCCCTGCTGCTCGTGCTGGGCGCCGTGCTGGCGGGGCTGCAGGGGGGTTTCTACGCCCTGTTTTTTGCCGGTCAGGTGCTGTTCTACGGGCTGGCCTACCTGGGCTGGCTGGCTGAAAGCCGGGGCCGCAGCCCCAAGCTGCTGCTGGTGCCGCTCTACTTTACCATCATGAACCTGGCGGTGTTTGCCGGCTTCCGGCGCTACCTGCGCGGCACCCAGCCCGCCGCCTGGGAGAAAGCCGCCCGCAATCAGCCGCTGGAAGGCAACCTGAGCATCCCGAAGGCCTGAGCGCCGCGCCCTGTCCCTACCCCCACCCGCCTGTTTGGTAGCCCTTCACCCAACTTTCCCGGCGATGAGAATAGCCCACCTGATTATGGCGCATAAGGGGCCGGAGCAAGTAGCCCGGCTGGTAACGGCCATGGCCCACGAGGGCTTCGACTTTTACATTCATCTGGATGCCAAGGCCGACCGCCGGGAGTTTGCGTTCCTGGAGGCTCTGCCCGGCGTGCGCCTCACCACCACCCGCCTGTTCGTGCGCTGGGCCTCCTACCGCTTTACCAAGGCCATTCTGGAGTGCACCCGCGAAATTCTGGCCACCGGCATTGCCTACGACTTCATCAACCTGATGAGCGCACAGGACTACCCCATCAAGCCGGCTGAAACCATTTACCGCTTCTTTGCCCGCAACCTGGGCCGCTCGTTTCTCTCGTTTGAATCGAGTGAGGAAGACTCGGAGTGGTGGGCCCACGCTATTACCCGCGTGGAGAAGTACCACTCCACTTATTTCCACTTCAAGGGGCAGTACTTTTTGCAGTCCACCCTGAACTGGCTGCTGCCCAAGCGCAAGTTTCCGCTGCCCTACACCCTGTACGGCGGCAAGGATGGCTCCTGGTGGACCATCAGCCGCCCCTGCGCCCAGTACCTGGTTGATTTCGTGGATGATAACCCTACCCTGCGGCGCTTCACGATGTTTACCTGGGGCTCCGATGAGTTTCTGATTTCGACCATTCTGATGAACTCGCCCTTCCGCGCTACTATCGTGAACGACAACTACCGCTACATCGACTGGAGCCGGGGCGGGGCCAACCCCAAGGTGCTCACCTCCGACGACTTCGAGAGCCTGCGCACCAGCTACAAGCTGTTCGCCCGCAAGTTTGACCCCACCGTGGATGCCACCGTGCTCAACCGCGTGGACGAGGTGCTGCTGGCGGCCCCGCTGCAGCCCGTTTCCTGATGCCTGCCCTTTTGTTTTCGCCTACCCCCACTTCTCTTCTGATGCAAAACCCCATACACGGCCGTGATATTGTAGTGGTAGGGCAGCAGCCCTGGGACACCGAAATTGGCAGCAACTGCAAGAATATTGCCCTGGAGTTTGCCCGCCACAACCGGGTGCTCTACGTAAACTCGCCCCTGGACCGCAACACCGTGCTCAAGCACCGCCACGAGGCCTGGGTGCAGCGCCGGCTGCGGGTTACCAAGGGCGAGGAGCAGGCCCTGGCCGTTGCGGGCGAAAACCTGTGGGTGCTCACCCCTAACTGCATGGTGGAATCTATCAACTGGCTGCCGCCCTCGCCGGTGTACACCGTGCTCAACAAGCTGAACAACCGGCGCTTCGCGGCTTCTATCCGGAGCGGCAGCCAGGCCCTGGGCTTCGAGGACTTCATCCTGTTTAACGACAACGACATCTTCCGGAGCTTCTACCTGAAAGAGCTGCTCCGGCCCGCCGTGAGCGTGTACTACTCCCGCGACTATATGCTGGCCGTGGACTACTGGCGCAAGCACGGCCGCCGCCTGGAGCCCCAGCTCATTGCCAAAACCGATGTGTGCGTGGCTAACTCCAGCTACCTGGCCTCGTACTGCCAGCGCTATAACCCCCGCTCCTACTACGTGGGCCAGGGCTGCGACGTGGCCCCTACCCCCACCACCGCTACCAAAGCCGCTACTCCTGCTGATTTGGCTGGCCTCCCGGGCCCCCTGATTGGCTACGTGGGGGCTTTGGTAAGTTTACGCCTCGATTTGCAACTGCTCCAGGCCCTGGCCGAGCAGCGCCCCCACTGGAGCCTGGTGCTGGTGGGCCCCGAGGACGACGAATTCCGGGCCAGCGCCCTGCACCAGCTGCCCAACGTGCACTTCCTGGGCCCGAAGGCGCCGGAGGAGCTGCCGGCCTACATCCGGGAGTTTGCCGTGTGCCTCAACCCCCAGCTGGTCAACGACATGACCATTGGCAACTACCCCCGCAAGATTGACGAGTACCTGGCCCTGGGCCGGCCCGTGGTAGCCACCCGCACCCAGGCCATGGACATCTTTGCCGGGCACACCTACCTGGCCGACGCCGCAACCGACTACGTGCCCCTGATTGAGCAGGCCCTGCGCGAAGACTCCGCCGAGCGGCAGCAGGAGCGCGCTGCCTTTGCCGCCACCCACACCTGGGCCAACAGCGTGGGGCAGATTTACCAGGCCATCCGCACGGTTTCGCCGGCCTTGGCTGCCGGTCCGGCGGCCGCGCTGGCCCCTGCCTGAGCTACCGCGCACTCCCCTTCCCGCCGCTCCTGCCGCCTACCCCACTCCCACCGTAATTTCCTGCCGCCTGATGCTCGCAGTCTTTAAAAACCGACATGTTTTGTCCCTGACGGGCAACGGGGTCATGGCCGTGTTCAGCATCCTGACCTACAGCATTCTGTACCGGTTTCTGCCCGAAGCCGACATGGGGAACTGGGTGTTCTTTCAGTTTGCTTTTCTGCTGCTGGATACCTTCCGGACCGGGCTGCTGCAAACGCCCCTGATTAAGTTTTACGCCGGCGCCGACCTGGCCCGCCAAACCACCGTGGCCGGTTCCTCCTGGTTTATCGGCCTGCTCGTGACGGGCTTCTTTGTGCTGCTCAACCTGGCCTGCCTGCCCCTGGCGCCATACACCACCGATGCCGGCGTACTGCTGCTGCTCAGCTACTTCGGCCTGAGCCTGGTCGTGACGCTGCCCTTTAACGTGGCCGTGTGGCTGCTGCAGGCCGAGCAGCGCTTTGATGCCATCCTCGCCATCCGGCTGCTCAACCAGGGCTCTTTTATTCTGCTGACCGTGCTGCTGTACGCGCTGGGCAACATCAGTCTGCCGGGCATTGTATACTCGTTTCTGGCCAGCTCCCTGCTCACCAGCGTGGTGGCCCTGGTAATGGGCTGGGCCCGGCTGGGGGCGCTGCGCCACAAAACGGCAGCCTGCGTGCGGGAGGTATTCCACTTCGGCAAGTACAGCTTCGGCACGTTTCTGTGCGCTACCCTGCTGCGCAGCTCCGATACCTTCATCATTAAGTTTATGCTGGGCCCGGCCGCCCTGGCCGTGTACAACCTGCCCCAGCGCCTGCTCGAAATCATTGAGATTCCGCTGCGCAGCGGCCTGGCCACGGCCATGCCCGATATGTCGGCGGCCGTGAACCGCAAGCGTCACGACGAGGTAGCCCACACCCTCAAGAAGTACGCCGGCTCCCTAACCCTGCTCTTCATCCCGATAACGGTGGGGGTGCTGATTTTCGCCGATGTGATTGTGCTGCTGATTGGGGGGCAGAAGTACGTGCACACGGAGGCGGCCAACCTCTACCGCATCATGATTGTGTGCGCCCTGCTGTTTCCTATTGAGCGGTTTCTGGGCGTTACCCTCGACATCACCAACAAGCCCCAGCTCAACCTGATAAAAGTGCTCATTGCCCTGGCCATCAATACCACGGCCGATATCCTTTGCATCAAGTTCACGGGCAGCATTTACGGGGCGGCCGTGGCCTCGGCCTTCACGCTGGTCGCCAGCCTGGGCTACGGCTACTGGGTGCTCAACAAATACCTGCCCCTGCACTACCAGGACACCTTCCCGCTGGCCCTGGCCGAGTTCCGCAGCCGCCTGGATCTGCTGTTCCAGAAAGTAAAGCTGATTACCAACCGGAATCCTACGCTATGAAGAACTTCGTCGTCCTCTCCTACGGCCGGAGAAACGAGTATCAACGGGCCGTTTTTGCGGTGTTGAGCTTCTGGGCGTGGTATGGTGGCGATAAGGCGGAAGTACAGACAATCATTTATACCGATAACCCGGATTATTTCCGGCCCTACCTGGCCGGGCTGCCGGTGCAGTACGAGCTGCTGACCCCGGGGCGGCTAACGCATATGCGGGGCGCGGCGCAGTACCTGCACCGGGTAAAGGCCGTTATTCTGGAGCACGTGTTTGCCGTATTTCCGGCGCATGATGTGCTGTATGCCGATACAGACACATTTTTCACCACCGATCCAGCTGGCCTGCTGGCGCGACTAGCCCCCGGCACCAGCTTCATGCACCAACCCGAGTACCGGTTGCAGGACGCCGTACGGGTATTTGCCGCCTTTGGTCAGCAACAGTACCCGGAGCGGTTTCTGGAGCTGCTGGAAAGCGCCGTGTTTGAGGTAGCCGGGCAGCCCGCCCGGTTCTATTCCCGCCAGGTAGCCTGGAACTCGGGCGTGCTGGCCCTAAGCCACCAGCAGGCTTCGCTGCCCCCCGACATCCGGCAGGTAATGGACACTTTTTTCGAGCACACGGCTTGGTTTGTCAGCGAGCAGCTGGCCTTTTCCCTGGTGCTGCAACACCAAACCCAACTGCTGAGCGCCCGGCCCGTTGTGTGCCACTATTGGGGGCGCCGCCAGAAGCGCCTGATGGATGAGCAGCTGTCTATTCTGCTGCGCGAAAACTTCACGCAGTCGTTGCTGGCGGAGCGGCTGCAGTGCGTGCAACACCTGACGCTCCAGTGGCAGCGGCAGGTAGAAGTGGACCGCCTGCGCGAAGGCTCGCTCTACGCCTTCGCTAACCGTCAGCCCAGGGCCGGCATTAAGTACGCCCTCAAATCCCTGTTCAAAGCGCCGTTCAGCCGCTATTTTGTGCGCCGCCTGCTGGCGATGGGCCGCCGGACGTTCTACAAAACCGCCTAAGCTTGGCCGCGCCCCGGCCTGCTACCCCTAAAAACGGGTCGGGCCAGCAGCCTGAGCTACCTCAGACTGCTGGCCCGACCCGGAAGGGAGCGGTTGCCGGGCTTCTACCTACTACTCTGCCAGCACCACCCGCTGGTTCAGCACGGCCGCAGGGGTAGTGAGCCGCACCAGGTACACGCCCGTAGGGAGGCCGTGCGCCGGCAGCGCAAGACGCTGGGTGGCGCCAGCTTCCACAGCACCGGCAAACAGCTGGCGCACCAGTCGCCCTTGCATATCATACACGGCTATGCTGGCGTGGCCGGCAGTCTGGAGCCGAAAGGTTATTTCGCTGGCGGTGGTAAACGGGTTCGGGGCGACGGTAAAGGTTTCGGTTTGCGGGGCAGCGGCGGCCGGGCCGGTGCCCCGCAGGGCGCTATTGGCCGTGGCGGCCAGACCGGCGCCACTGCCGGCGTACGGCGATAACCGGCTGCCCGGAATGGGCCCCTCCAGAGTACCGTCGGGCAGCTGCCAGGCCACGGCCAGGTGGTCGTCGCCGCCCTGCTCCTTGTGCAAGGCCTCCACGTAGTAGCGCCGCCCGGCCGTAAGCGTCACCGCCGCCGATTTCTGGCTGGCATACTTGTTCCACTCACGGACGTTGGTGTGGCCGGTTACCGCAGCAATGCGCACTTTCTGCGTCGGGTCATCGGTGGGGCTCAGCCACAGTTCGCAGTTATCGTCGCCGGCAATCCAGAAGGTGTAAGCCCCGGTTTGGGGCGGGCAGAGGTAGCCGCGGAGGCGGGCACCGTAGTTATCGGTTAGGTTGCGGGGGCTTTCAAACTGGGTCAGTTGGCTGGTGCTGGCGGGCGCCGCCAGCACCGGAATAGCTGCCACGGCTGCACCGCCTACGTTGTTCCACTGCTCCCGCAGGATGGTGCCGGTGGCCGAGCAGGTAGCGGGCGAAGTGGCGGGCGGCGGCGTGCTGCCAACCGTGCTGCCGGCGGCCGGCACCACAAACAGCGGCGTCTCGGTCAGTAGCAGGCTCAGCTGCCCGTTGCTCAGGTTCACGCGCTGCACGGCCAGGGCGTTGCCGCTGGTGGGGCGGTACACGTCGGCGTAGGCGGCGGTGCCCAGGTTGAGGGTGTACTGCACCGTGCGACCCTTCTCATCGGGCACTACCAGGGCGTAGGCCTGCTGCCCATTCAGCTCGTAGCGGTCCACTACGGGGTTAGTGCTCAGGCTTTCTTTAAAGGCGTACTCGCCCAGCAGCTGGTTGGCCTGGGTGAGGTAGCGGGTAGCCAGGCGGGGGGTACGGTCGGCGTTGAGCAGGCCCATGGTGGCAAACTGCGTGGCGCTGCCGGGGTTATCGTCGTAGAGCTGATACAAGAACACGCGCTCCACGCCGTAGCGTGGGTAGAGCAGGGCCGTGCGCAGAATCCAGTCGGCCTGGGTTTCCTGCACCGAGCGCCCCCCAATGGCAATGGCCTTAAAGGGGCTGCCCTGGTTGGTATCGAAGCCGGTTTCCGTAATCCAGACGGGCATGCTGCCGCAGTACTGGCGCGCCATCTGCACGAAGCTGCGCGCTACCGGCGCGGCATCGGACACCTCGGGGGCGGCGCCGCGGGTGGAGTTGCCGCCCTGGGAAGTGCCGGCGTCGTTGGAGTAGTTGTGGTAGTTGATGATGTCCCAGCACAGGTTTACGCTGCCATCGGGGCGGTAGCCGCGGTTCTGGCGGCACCACTCCACCATGCCTTTCACGTACTCGGGGTCGGGCTTGGCCAGGCCGGCCATTACCACCTGCATGGTGGGGTCGGCGTTTTTCACCCCAATACCGGGGCCCAGGGTGTTCTTGTGCCCGTCGTAAAAAGCCGAGAGGTTGGCGGCATACTGAGCCGGCGTCTGGTAGGCTTTGGCTCCCTTCCACCACTTGTCCCGCTCGTTGTCGCACTCCATGTACTTGATCAGGTTCAGGCCAATCTTCACCTCATTGATGCCGTCGCCGGGCCAGCGGGGGGTAGCGTTAACGGTTACCAGGCTGCGGGGCACGCCGGGGTTGTTGCCGTAGCGGGCAGCAAACTGAAAGGCCATGCGGGCCTGCTCGCGGTAGGAAGCGGGTTTGCTGAAGTCGGCGCCACCGCGCACGGGCACGTTCTCATGGTCGCGCTGGTCGGCGGGCCAGGTGTTCAGCAGCCAGCCCGGCAGGGTTTTGATGCAGGCCAGCACCTCAATACCCTCGGCCTTGAGGCGCTGGTACATGGCATCGTAGTTCCAGCCGCCGCTGTGGGTAGGGTTAAAGGTGTAGCTACCCTCCGAGGACTCCAGCCGCTCCCAGTCGAGGTAGTGGCGCATGCCGGTGAAGTTTTTCATGCCCGCCAACCGGGTGGCCTCTACCTCCCAGGGCTTGTTGGGGTCTTCCAAATCCCACTCAAAGGCATTAACGCCCAAGGATTGCTTGAACTTGATGGGCCGCGGACCCGAGGCCAGGGTAGTGGGCGTAGTGGGCACCGGGGTAGTAACTGGCGCTGCCTGTACGGTCAGGGTCTGGCTGACGCTGGCCGCGGCCAGGTAAGCGGCGTTGCCGGCCTGCGCGGCCGTAATGGTAGTGGTACCGGCCCCCACCACGGTGGCCTGCCACTGCCCACCGGCGTTGGAAACCGTAGCCACGGCCGTATTGGACGAGGCAAACGTGATGGGCGTGGCTGTGTTGTTGCTGGTGGCGCTGAGGCCGAACGGAGCGTCGCCCACGGTTTTCGCCGGCAGCGCCCCGAAGCTGATAGTCGCCTGCGTCTGGCCGGGCGCGGGGTTTGGCGCGGGGGTAGCCGTGGCACCACCCGCATACCCGTACACCTGAATTTTTTGGGGAATGTTGTTGCAGTATTTGCGCACGATGATGGCATCGGCAGCTACTGGCAACGTGGTTTTCAGCTCCACCCACTGCTGGTAAAGCGCCCCGGTGAAGGTGCCCAACAGGGTGCGCTGGGTGCCGTTGAGGGCGTAGATGGAGGCCGGATTATCGGCAAAGGAACCCTCGAAATCGTAGAGGCGCACGCGGGTGATGTTGGTGCGCTGGGCCAGGGACAGGGTCACGTCGATGTACTGAAAGTTGGCGGGCTCCCAATGGTTGCTGACCAGTCTGCTGAGGTCGTCGGTGAGCCAGGGCGAGTAGTCCTGGCCGGTGTTCAGGCTGGGGCTGATGGCGGTGATGCTTACGCGCGTTTCACTTTGAGCCCGGGCCACGTACGTTGTCAGGAAAAAACACACGGCAAAGGCCAGCAGCGCCATCCATCCAGAAAATTTCGCCATTTCGAAAGAGGTTTGGTGAAGGTGCGGGTAGCCGTGCGGCATGGGGCCGGTTGCTACCCTGTTGTGGTGAGCCAGCCCCGCCTGAAACGGAGCTGATGGTGAGGGTACTGGTGCGCAGACAAGGTGATAGTACCTGCTGTGGCAGGCACAAACGGTGGTTCTTCTCTTCTCCTGTGGGCCTCTCTCCAAGCCAAACAGCCGCCATACTGCTGCTATTTCACTGGGGCAGGGTCCCCTGCTCTCCCGCCGGGGGAAGCTCCGCGTTTGCCGCCTGAATGGGCCCGCAAACTGTATCCTGACTCTTACTTGCTACCCCGCTACCCCGGCCGTATGGGCCAGAGGCGGGGCACTTCTCCAGTTGCTTTGCGTGGGCCAACGGTTACGCGGCCCGGTATCCTCCTGCTTCTAACGGTACACGCCTTCCTGCGCCCGGCTCCTCTGACCGGCATTCAAATTTCGTAAAAAATGCAATTCACAAATAACCACACCATCATAAATGACTGATACAAGGCAATTTTGTTGATATTTATAAATACAATAGCAAAATAATACAAAAACAATGATATCTCATTCCTACTCGTCTGCGTAGGGTATTCAATCTAAGATTTCTGTTTTTAAGCGTTGGCGCCGCCCTGTTACTTGCGGGGCCTCGCCGGTCGGGGGGCGGCAGCCAGCTGCAGGCCGGTAGGCTCCAGCAGGGTAAAGAAGGCCGGGGCACCGTCCAGCAGCACCTCGCGGCCGGGCAGGCGCGTACTTACCTCCGAGCTGCCAGCGTCCCAGGCTCGCCGCTCGATGGCCGCCACGCGCCACTCGGGCGGGAAGCTGTAGCGGGCCGTGGCGGTTTCCTGCTGATCGAGCTGGGTTTTGGCCCACAGCACGTACTGATACTGGTCGGCGCGGCGAAAAGCCGCCCCTTCCACCTCATCGGGGAGCTGGAGGGCGGCAGTGCGGGCGGCATCGTAGCGCCAGCCGGCCAGCAGCCCGGCAGTGGTCTTGAAGCCTTGCCCCAACTGAGTCAGCTTTTCGCGGCCGGGAAGGTCGCGGTTCATGTTTTCGTACATGCCCATGAGCTTGAACTCATCGGCGGAGGAAACCCCGGACGGCTCCGGGGGCGCGTCGGCGGCCTCGGCTACGCTGTAGAAATGCACCTGCCGGATGCCGTTCTTCTGGGCCGCCACCAGGGCCTTGATGCCGAAGTTGCGCTGCATCTCATCTGAGCTATAGCGCCACTCGGCCGTGCGCCGACTGATGTTGGTTTCCGTGATGATGAAGTGCTTTTCGGGGTAGGTTTCGCCGTTGAAGCCGTGCTTGCGGAGCACGGCTTCGAACCGGGCTTTGTGGCGCAGTAGCTGGGCCGCGGCATTGTCGGAGTTGCGCTGGTAGTTGAAGCCGGTGTGCAGCAGGTTGCGGCGGCGCAGGTAGTACGACGGATAGACGTGGTAGTCCACCACATCGAAGTAAGCGCCGCCCCGGGCCGGGTACTGGGCCGTTACGGCGCCGCCCTGGGGGTTATCGGTGAAGCGCAGCAGGGCATCGAGGTACTCGGCGTAGCCCAGGCCGCCGGGCGTTACGTAGTCCTCGGGGCAGTATTTTTTTACTACCTCCCAGGTAATGCGCAAGGTCCGGATGTAGTGGTAGATGGGGGCCAGCGTGTTGGTGGTTTCGGCCGGGTTGGGCGCCCGGTCCAGCCACTCCTTGTTGCTGACGTTGGTAATGAAATCGGGCTCGTTTACTACCTCCCAGAAGCGAATGTGCTTGCCGTAGGTTTGGGTAAGCCGGTAGATGTAGGCGGCGTAGTAGTTGCACGGATTTACGGTGCTGTCGGGCAGCCAGATGGGCTCGTAGAGGTTGGCAAACAGCTTGGAGGGCTCCCGGCAGCCGGGGTACACGGTTTTGTCGCGGTGCTCGGCCGAGGGCTCCCCCACAAAGCATACCAGCTCGCGCAGGCCCAGGTTGGTGGTGTGGTGCCGGAAGGCTGCCCGCCGGGCCTGCCACTCCCACTTAGCCAGAAACTGCTCGGGCAAGGTTACCCGGATGGTCTGGCCTCCGGCCCGGCTGATGGCCGAGGCCAGCTGCTCATCGTTCCAGCCGCTGCCGTAGTAGCCCATGTTGCAGCCGTAGCCAAAATCGGCGGTGTAGGGGCGCACGTAGCTTTCGGCCGTGTGCGGGGTGCGCGGGGCAGCAGGATGCTGGGGCCCGGTGCAGGTACTGACGGGCGCGGCCAACCCCAGCAGCGCCGCCCCCACTACCAGCTGGCTGCCCACGCGGGCAAAGCGTATCATGCGTTTCATAGGACAGCTTTCAAGGGTGACCGGTACTTGAAAGGCGAAGGTGCGGCAGGGTTTGCTTGCGGAGCAGTCCACAAACCACCTCGTTGATTATCAGCACCACACCGATAACCTGATCCAGACAAGGAAATGAGCTTTGGGAGCCAGACGGGTGGGGGTCAGACCAGGAGGAGCGGCAGCAAGTACAGTATTCCCAAGGTGGCAAGTGAACCTGCCAGGCTAAGGTAGGAAAGAAAATTTATAGTATTGATTGAATTAATACAAATACCCTACTTCTGCACGTTAAGGATTTGCTACCCCTGCTGAGTCTGCCAACCTGGGTCAGGGCCAGCATACGTTGTGTTCAGTCGTTATACTTACTTTAACGAGAATCTACTGTCATGCTATTACCCCCTACCCCCCGCCACCGCCTAAGCCCCTTACTACTCCCGCCAGGTTTAGTGGCGCTGGCGTGGCTGCTGTTGCTGGGATGCGTGGCGCTGCCGCGGATACATTCACGACATCGGCTCAGTGTGTTGGAAATTGCAATGTGGTCTAAGAGGATATGCTCCCAAGAGGAGAACACCTTTGTCGAGCAAATGCGCAATTCTCCGCCATGTTTGCCGCTTACTGCACTAGAGAAATTTAGACCATGGTATACTTTCTCTTTTGTTGGCCAGACATTGCCCGACTATTTCACAGTCCAAAACATCCGTATTGTCACGCGACAATTTGAGCATGAGCCGAACCTGGATAGGGGGATGCGGGTGCAGTTTGCGCCCGGTTCTAACTATACCAGCTTCATTCAGCTGTATGATCGGCTCAGTGAAGTGAAAGCTGGCAAGCACTGGCTCGATATAACTCACGAGCCTACTACATTTTACACCTATACCGAGAAGCCACTAATTGAAGCAGAAAATCAAAACGCGGACATTGAAATATGGCGGTGCGGCTGTTGTGATGCATACGTCTCACCAACAACATTCATAGGTAATTTAGAAGCACTTTTCCGTTTTCTCACAGAGGCTTTTCTCTCCCCCGACTGGCGTAACACTTGGCTGCTCCTGCTACTCATAAGCTTACTCTCGGGGTGGCGGGTGGTGCGGCAGTGGCGGCGGGGGGCTGCTCAGAACATAGGCGCTTAGGGAATCCGGCGGGGCAGAACTACGTTTATAGTTTCTATGCCTGCCCTACCCCCCGATCTGCGCAAAGCCCTCCTGGGCCTGCCGCAAAAAGAAAAAGACCAACTCCTGACCCGCCTGGTTTCCCAGGATGCCGTCCTGACGGAGCAGCTGGCCTTCCGCCTGCTGGAAGGCGACGACGCCCTGGAAGTGCGCCGCCAGCGCCTGCAGCAGCAGGTAGATGACCCCGTGCGCGGCTTCCACCAAACCCCCAACGACCTACTTCATATTGTGCGGCAGCTGCAGCAGCGCCTCACCTACCACTGCAAAATCACGGGCGATACCCAGGGCGAAATCGAGCTGACCCTGCGCCTGCTCACCAACGTGCTGCGCCACCAGCCCGAGGCCACCGGCCGCCTGCACGGCCCCACCCAGCCCCTGCTGCAGCACCTGGCCCGCCGCACCGCCGAAGTCATTAAATCCATTCAAAAGCTTCACGAAGACTACCACGTAGAGTTTGCGCCCGCCCTGAACGAGCTGCTGGTGTTGCTCTACGCCTCGGCCGCCGCGCCCCTGGCCCGCGAGCTGGGCATTCCGCGGGAGTGGTGAGGTGGTGGTGAAGAGGTGAATGGACGGTCTGGCGGCCAAAACTGGCCTCCCAGCGGGGCCGCTCGCTACTCCAGCGCCCGAAACACGATGGGCATGGTGTAGAGAACCCGCACGGGCCGGCCCGCGTTCTGGCCGGGGCTCCACCAAGGCATGATGCGGACCAGGCGCAGGGCTTCTTCATCGAGGCCAGCCCCCAGTCCTTTCACTACTTCCGCGTCGCGGATGCGGCCTTCTTCCGTCACCAGAAAGCGCACGTACACCTTGCCGGAAACGTGGCGCTGCAGGGCCTCGTCGGGGTAGTGCACCTCGTTGTGCAGAAACTTCTGAAAAGCCGCCGCGCCACCAGGAAAAGCCGGCATCACCTCGGCAACATGGTACACGGCGGGAGTTGGCGCCGGGGCCTCGTCGGGTTGTACGTTGGGGCCGGGCTTTTGAGCAGAAGAGGGGGTAGCAACGGGCAGCAGCCCAAGCAGCAGGAACAGGCGTAGGAGGTGCGGCATAGGGAGCGGAAAGCGGAGGCAGAGGTCTGGGCAAAACTACCGGGCTCAACCAGGCCGCGGGTAACCGCTCGGTTATCATTCCGTTGCTTATTTGTTGGCCCGGGGCGCTGTATCCTTTTTGGGCGGGGGCAAGTACATAGCAGACGGGCCCACCCGGCGCCGCTCCACTCCTTACTGCTCTGCTACCATGGCTACCACTCCTTCCCCCGAACACATGCGGGCCCCCGCCCACCTTACCGCCGACGACCTGCGCCAGGCTCTCACGGAGCTCGACGCCAAAATTCAGACCCTGCGCAACCGCGCCCACGCCACCGCCGCCAACTCGGAGAACACCTATCACCAGCACGCCGACGCCCTGGAGGCCAAGCGTGCCCGCCTGGTGGAGCGCCTCGGCCCCAACTCGCCTACCCCCGCCACCACCGACAAATCGGGCCCCGACCAGAACCACGACCGGAGCGCCTGGGACGAAATCTGGCACGGCATCGAAAACCTGCGCCAGGACCTACGTAACATCATCTAAGGCCCCGCCTTTCGCTGGTTTGCTTTCTATTTCGGAAGGACGCCCTACTGCGGGGCGTCCTTTTTTTTGCGAAATACGGGGCTGGTTTTCGGCCGAACCCACGACAATTCGGGCCGGGTTTTCAGCAGTTCGGGCGGCTGATTTACCGTTCGCGGAAAAGTTGTTTCGGCCGGGGGCGGGAGGTGCTAGGTTTGACTCATCAACGAACCCGAACCTCTACCTGCTACCCTCTCTTTTGCCATGAACCTGACCGCCATCCTCCGCCCCGTTTGCTCAGCCTTCCTGCTCGCGGCTACCCTACTTGCTGCGCCCCATGCCGCGCAAGCCGCCACGCTCCCTACCCCCTCCGCCGCCGACAACCCCGCCAGTCACCCGAACTTCACGGTGCGGGTGGTGGGCAAAGGCCAGCCCATGCTCCTGATTCCGGGCCTGACCTGCCCCGGCGCGGTGTGGGACGAAACCGTGGCCCATTACCAGAAGCAGTACCAGTGCCACATTATTTCCCTGGCCGGCTTTGGTGGCACGCCCGCCCCGGCCAGCACCAACCAGCTGCTGCGCAACGTCCGCGACCAGCTGCTGGCCTACATCAAAACCCAGAAGCTGCAGAAGCCAACCATCATCGGGCACAGCCTGGGCGGGTTTCTGGCCCTGTGGCTGAGCAGCACCCAGCCCGAGGCAGCCGGCCCCCTGGTTATCGTCGATTCGTTGCCCTTCCTGGCGGCGGTGCAAAACCCTACCCTTACGGCGGAGGCCGCCAAGCCCATGGCCGAGGGCATCCGCCAGCAAATGAGCAGCGGCAAAATGACCGTAGCCGCCGCCCGCCAGATGTCGGCCACCATGATGACCGATACGGCCCGCATCAGCCAGGCCACGCGCTGGTCGGTGGCCTCGGACCCCGCCACCGTGGCCCAGGCCTACTATGATCTGATGACGACCGATTTGCGCCCGGAGGTTGCCCGCATTCAGCAGCCCGTGCTGGTACTGGGCGCCTGGGCCGCCTACAAGCAGTACGGCTCCACCAAGGAAAGCACCAAGGCTATTTTTGACCAGCAGTACGCCAAGCTGCCCCAGCACCAAGTGGTAATGTCGGAGGCGGGCCGGCACTTTCTGATGTGGGATGACACCCAGTGGTTTTTCAGCCAGACCGATGCTTTTCTGAAGCAAAACCCGGTGGCCCGCAAGTAGCCGCTTCCGAAGCGCATCCGGACTTCTATCTTGCGCCGAAGATGGGCGCGGGACCTCGCGCGCCTGCCAGTACCCTACCCTGCTGAGAAACCTTTATTCTATGCTACGCCAACAAGAATTTGCAGCCCTGAAGCTGGAGCTATCCGTGAAGGCCAAAAACGGCCTCGATTTTATTATGGCCGCCAGTGTGGTGTGGGCCGCCATTGCGGTGGTGTGGCTGCTGCCCGGCACCCTGGCTCAGAAAGGCTTTATCACCTTCTTTCTGGGCTCGGCCACGCTACCCCTGGCCTGGCTGCTCTCGAAGGCCCTGGGCACCACCTGGACCTTGCCCCACAACCCCCTGCAGCCGCTGGGGCTCTGGCTCAACTTCGCGCAGCTGTTCTATTTTCCCTTCCTCATCTTTATCTACAGCAAGTATCCGCAGCACTTTATCATGACCTACGGCATCATTACGGGCGCGCATTTCTTCCCGTACGCCTGGTTTTACAACGCCCGCCCGTTCGCCGTTATGGCCGGCATAATTCCGGTGGGGTGCCTGGTGCTGGGCCTGCGCCTCACGGAGCCAAGCCAACTGTACCTGATTCCGGTGTTTATTACCGGCGCCCTGCTGGTGCTGGGGGGGCTACTGGTGGTTTCGTACCGCCAGAATAAGAAAGCCTACCTCGTGCCGGCGGTACTGCCGGCCCAATAGCTTACAGCCGCCTGCTTGCTTACCCCGTTGCTTTAATTTTATGCTTTCCTACGCTGCCGTTCCGCCTCCTAGCCGCCTCTACTGGCGCTGTCAGCTGCTGGGCTGGAGCCTGTACTTTGTGGGTTGCGCAGTGACCTTCGCCTTTATGGGGGCCCGCTCGCGCGACATGCTACTGATTAACTTCACCATTGCCGCCACCATGCTGGGCATCACCCACTGGCTGCGCTACCACATCCGGGGCAACGGTTGGGCGCGGCTGGGGCCGCTACCCCTGCTAGGGCGGCTGCTGGTAGCCAACGCGGTGCTCTCGGTGCTGAGCCAAGTGCTAATATGGGCCATTATCATTCTGCTGATCCGGCCCCGGGCGGGGGGTAGCCCCCAGGGCTGGCCCCAGTTTATCGGCTACGCCATCAACGTGAACATTCTGCTGTGGCTGTGGAGCGGCTTCTACTTTGGCTGGCACTACCTCACCAGCTTCCGGCAGGCCGAGGTGGACAAGTGGAAGCTGGCCGCCGCCGTGCAGGAGGCCGAGATGCGCACGCTCAAGGCCCAGATCAACCCTCATTTCATGTTCAATGGCCTGAACAACATCCGGGCGCTGGTGATGGAAAACCCGGCCCGGGCCCGCGACATGATTACCCACCTCTCGGACTTGCTGCGCTATTCCATTCAGCTCAACAGCGCCGAGCAGGTGCCCCTGGGCCGGGAGCTGGAAATTGTGGAGCACTACCTGCAGCTGGAGGCCCTGCAGCTGGAAGAGCGCCTGCACTACTCCCTGGACGTGGACCCGGCCGCCCTTGCGGTGCTTATTCCGCCCATGACGCTGCAGCTGCTGGTAGAAAATGCTATTAAACACGGCTTGGCCCCCCGGCCGGCCGGCGGCGTCATCCGTCTCTGCGCCCAGCTCAACGACTCCAACACCCTGCACGTGACGGTGCGCAACACCGGCCGCTACGCCCCCCGGCCGGGCCACGAGGGGGTAGGCGTGCGCAACGCCCGCGAGCGGCTGGCCTTGCTTTTTGGCCCCGCCGCCCACCTGCACCTCGCCAACGACCCGCACACCCCCGACATGGTGGTAGCCCACCTGCAGCTGCCGGTGGCCGCCGTGGTTCCGGCCGCCGCTGCCCTGGCCCCCGCCGCAGGATGATGCCTTTGGCGCTATACTGCAGCGTCGCCCCGGTCCGACGCCGGAGGCGTCCGCCCGGTTGCCGGCCGCGCCGTTCGCGCCACTTCCGCCTACCCCCTCCATCGGCCCAAACCCCTCGGGTGGGTGTCAGCAACGACAACCGGCCGGACGCCTTTGGCGTCGGGCGGGAGGTGGGGCAGCCGGGGCAATCCATGAAATCATGAATATTCAGCGTACATCCCGCACTTCCATGAATGCCTTACTTGTTGATGATTCCCGCCTGGCCCGGACGGAGCTGCGCCACTTGCTGCAGGCGTTTCCGGAGGTGACGGTGGTAGGCGAAGCCCGCCACGCCGAGGAAGCCCGCGAAAAGCTGCGGGAGCTGCAGCCGGATCTGCTGTTTCTGGACATCCACATGCCGGGCGAAACCGGGTTTGAGCTGCTCGCCTCGCTGGACGTGGCGCCCCGCGTTATTTTCACTACTGCCTACGACGAGTACGCCCTGCGGGCTTTCGAGGTAAATGCCCTCGACTACCTGCTCAAGCCCATTCAGGAGAACCGCCTGGCGGCCGCCCTGGCCAAAGCCCGCCTGAAACAGACCACGGCCGCGGCCGTGGCCGCGGAAACAGGGGTGGCCGGGCCGCCCCCGCCGGAGGAGCCGGCCCCTACCCTGCTCACGGAGCACGACCAGGTATTTGTGAAGGATGGGGAGCGGTGCTGGTTTGTGCGGCTCTCCGACATCCGGCTGTTTGAAATCAATGGCAGCTACACCCAGATTTACTTTGAGCAAAACCGCCCCCTGATTCCGCGCACCCTGCAGCACCTGGAGCAGCGCCTCGATCCGCGGGTGTTTTTCCGGGCCAACCGCCAGCAGATCATCAACCTGAAGTGGGTGGAAGGCATTGAGCCCTGGTTTAGCAACTCCCTGAAAATCCGGCTGCGCGGGGGGCCGGAGGTAGAGGTATCGCGCCAGCAGTCGGTGCGGTTTCGGGAGATGCTGAGTTTGTAGGCGGCGCGCGGCCAGACTCAGGATTATTCCGGACTGACTGCATCCTTTTGGGGCCGTTTATAGTACACAGGCTCAGGTAGCTGCCCCCGCGGCAGTCCGTTTTTTCGTTCCTAGCCTTTGCTCTCATGAAGCCTATACTACTCCTATCTGCCCTGGCCCTGCTACTGGGCTCGGCCTCCTGCTCCCAGGATACTACCGCCATGGAAAAGCCCCGGGAATACCGCTCGGTTTCCATGGAGAAAAGCCGGCGCTCCAACGACAAATCCCAATTTAAGCGCAACCACAGCCCCATCGGGCTGGGCATCGATCTGAACTCGAACAACCCCCACAAGTTCCGGATGGTGAATGCGCCCAAGCGCTACAAGTACAGCAAGGGCGGCCGGTAAGGCGGCCGCCCTCCATGCCTTCCGCAGGCCGCCTGAGTACATACGGGCGGCCTTTCCTTTTTTTATTGCGGCGGGGCCTGGCCGGGAAGCGGGTAGCGCGGCCGGCGCGGTAAACCAAGGTTCCCAGGGGTCGGCAGCCGCTGTTTATCGAAAAGCAGACACTGCCTACCCGGGAGCTGGCTCGGAATAGTTAAATTTACCAAGCCCGGCCCTGAGCATGGGCACGGCCGGGTTGTTATTCTGTTTTTTTCGTTGCGTATGCCTCTATCCCTACTGCGCTTTTTCTTCCGCTGCTGCATTACTGGGTTGGTATTACTGCCCGCCGCGCTCCACGGGCAAAGCCCGGCCGCGGAGGCCACGGCCAGAACCATTATTCCGGGCCGGCTGGTATTCAAGCTGAAGGCCGCGGCGGCGCAGCAGCGCAACATTCCGGAGCAAACCCGCACGCCCGCCCTCAACGCGGCCCTGGCCCGCCTGAACGCCCGCAACGTGCGGCCTAAGTTTCCGCTCAGTTCCCCGCCCAGCTCCCAACAGCTAGGCGCCGTAAATCTGGGCCTGGTTTTTCAGGCTGATCTGCCGGCTGCTCTGCCCGTGGAAGAAGCCTGCCGGGCCCTGCGCAAAACCGGGGCGGTAGAGTACGCCGAGCCTCTGTACAGCTACCCTATGCTGTACCAACCCAATGATCCGCTGGCCGACTCTACCCTCACCAACGGGCAATATTACCTGAAAAACATTCGGGCTTACCGCGCCTGGGACATTAGCAAAGGCGACACCAGCCTGGTTATCGGGATTGTGGACGGGGGCACCCGCCTGACCCACGAAGACCTGAAGACCCAGCTGCAGCTTAACCGCCGGGATCCACTTGATGGCATTGATAATGACCAGGATGGCTACGTGGATAACTACTACGGCTGGGACTTCGCGGACAACGACAACAACCCCTCCCGGGACCCCAGCAGCGTGCACGGCATTCTGGTAGCCGGCGCCGCCGCCGCCGCCCCCGATAACGGCAAGGGTATTACGGGCGTCGGGTTTCGGTGCCGGTTTATGCCCCTCAAGATTTACCCCAACACTGCCACCGGTAGCTTTGGGGGCTACGAGGCCATTGTGTACGCCGCCGACCACGGCTGCCGGGTCATCAACCTGTCGTGGGGCGGGGTAGGAAGCCGCTCCCAGTTCGAGCAGGACGTAATTACCTACGCCGCCGTAAACCGCGACGCGGTGGTAGTGGCCGCCGCCGGCAACACGCCCGCCGAGCTGGATTTTTTTCCCGCCAGCTACGACCACGTGTTGTCCGTGGCTACCCTGCAGCCCTCAGATGAGCGCAGCTCCAATGCCACCTACAGCCGCCGCGTTGATCTTTCGGCGCCAGGCATCAACATCCTGACTACCTGGGGCGATACGGATACGGATTACGTGGGGGTAGGCGGCTCATCGTTTGCGGCGCCGCTGGTGTCGGGGGCGGCAGGGCTCTTGCGCACGCACTTTCCGCAGTACAACGCCGCCCAGATTGCCGCCCAGCTGCGCCGCACCACCGACAACATCAACGCCCTGCCCGGCAACGTGGCCTACGCGGGCCGCATTGGGTCGGGCCGCCTCAATGTGCTGCGCGCCCTCACGGAAACCTCCCAGCAGTCGGCGCGGGTAATCAGCCGCACCACCGCGCCCGCCCGCCGCGCCTATGCCCTCCAGGATACCCTGCAGCTGGCCGTAACAGTCCAGAACCTGCTCCGCCCCGTCATGAACCTGACGGTTACGCTTACCTCGCTTTCGCCGTACATTACCGTGCGCCAGGGTGCGTTTGAAGTGGGGGCGCTGGCCACGCTGGCCCAGCGCAGCAACGCCAGGGCTCCGTTCCGGCTGGCCGTGGCCGCTGCTGTGCCCCTCAATACCCGCGCTGTACTCCGCTACCGCTTGCAGGATGCCACCACGGGCTACCAGGAGGACCAGTACGAAACTCTCATCCTCAACCCCGACTACGTGGTGCTGGATGCCAACAACCTACACCTTACCCTTACCAGCCGCGGCAACCTGGGGTATGATGGCCTGGGCTCCGAGGTGGGCGAGGGCGTCAGCTACCGGGGCAGCGCGCCGCTGCTGGCCGAAGGAGGGTTGCTGATTGCTACGCCCACAGCTCGCGTAGCTGACAACGTGCGCAACGACCGGCGCGGCGCCGACCAGGATTTCTCCGCGCTGGTTCGCGCCAGCATGCGGACCCAACCTCTGCGGGCCGACCAGGAAGCCTACGGGGTGCTACAAGACTCGCTGCCCGGCCTTACCAACGGGCGCTCCGTGGGCGTGCGGGTGCGGCAGCGGGGCTACGCCTGGGCCGCCGCTCCGCACCGCGACTACGTGGTGCTGACTTACACCCTCACGAATCTTACAACCGACACGCTCAGGCCCCTGCACGTGGGCTTGTACATGGACTGGGATTTGCCCGGCGAGCCGGCTCGCAATACGGCCACCTGGGACGCAGCCCGCCACCTGGGCTACCTCTACGATCCGGCCAAACCCACCCTTTACGCCGGGGTGCGGCACCTCTCGGGCGGGCAGGCCAGCGTTTATTCCATTGACAACCAGGCACCCGCCGGTACCGCCGTGCGCCTGGCCGATGGCTTCAGCGCCGCCGAGAAACTACTGACGCTGAACAGCGGCACCAGCCAGCAAACCAGCGGGTTACCGGTCGGCACCGATGCCTCGCAGGTGGTAGGCGCCACGTTCGTCCGCCTCGCCCCTGCCGACTCAGCGGTGGTAGCTTTTGCCGTGCTGGCAGCACCCTCATTCCCCCAGTTGCAAGCCGCCGCCGATGCTGCCGCTACCCGCTACCAGCAGGTTCTGCCCGTGCGTACGGCCCGGGCCCTGGAGGTAGCTCTCTATCCTAACCCCACTACCGGCCGCTTGCTGGTGGAGCTGCCCGCGGGGGCGGCTACGGTACGGGTACTCTCGGCGCTGGGGCAGGAGCTCCAGGTGCGCAGTGTGCCCACCGGCCCCAGCATCCCACTCGATTTAAGCGCCTACCCGGCAGGGGTGTACCTGATTCAGATAGGCACGGCTGGTGGCACCGTTACCCGGCGGGTGGTGCGGCAGCCTTAACCCCAGGGAAGTTTTCCGTTAGCTACGGTGCCAGCTTCGCCTTTCGTAGCTTACTGTCCTAGTGGTTGAGCCTTGGCAGTGCCTCCAGGCCCGGCAGAGGCGTTGCCTTGCTGCCGGATTGCAAGTAGCACGCGGGGTGGGCAGCCGCGGTAGGTTCTCCTAGGGGTGCACGTCGGTGAAGACGCCCTCCGTGAAGGCACTGGCGGGCCGGCCAGTAGCAGCAGGCAGCTCGCCCGAAAAAGTACCGGAAAAGCCCCCAGTGCTGATTTTTCTCACGTGGAGCCGCGTATTCGTGACGTAGTTGACCGTGCCTCCATCGGCAGCCAGGTCAATAGCCGGCGTAAACATAACCCGGAAGTCATCGTCGGGCGCCGTGGCGGCCTTCATAAAGCTGATAGTCACGTACTCCGTTTTGAGGCCTTTAGAGCCGTAGGCACAGGTAAACCGCAGCGTCAGCCGTTCGCCCGCATAGGAGCCCGATTGGTCAGTTATGGTGATGGGCGTACGCGTGGCCCGGGCGGTTCCTGCACGCTTCACCCCATTCAGCTTATAGGAAACGGTATTGGGAGCCGGCGCCGGCTCCTGCTCTTTGGGGTCTTTGCACGACCCCAGGCCCAGGGCTGTTATAAGAACGCCGGAGTAGAACAAGCAAGCGATACGCATGAAACGAAGGTGATATGGTAAAAGCTACGATAAGATCAGCAGCCCGCTTCCGGGGCAATCCGGCAGCTAGATACGCAATGCCTGCTACTATTCCCACAATTCAGATCACGAAGACGCCTACTCAGTCTTGCGGGGTGCTGATGGCAAAGAGCGAAGCACAGCAGTCGTTGGCTGTCCGCTCAAATCCTGCTTACCCCCTAACCTTTTACTGCCGCAATAAACTAATATTATTAGCAAATTAAATGCGCTCAGGCTCTAACTCAACAGTATATAACCCCTAAACGTCAACTTAATTATTTTATATACCAAAGCCCATTATCACAACTTTTACGGCATAAAATACATAATATCACATCTGAAAAATACGCCCAACATTTTTAGCTTATTAACGTCAATATTCTTATCTTTGGATATGTCGAAAGTAAAGCTTCCTGTCCCGCTTCCCGTGCAGCAATATGCTCGCTGCGTTGATGCCAGCCGCCGCCCCGCCGACCACATCGGAGACTGGCCCGTTACCGGCCAGGTGTACCCCATCCAGATGCGCCGCAATGCCCGTAGCGGCGAGGTGCAGGTGCATGTGCTGGGCTTCTACGCCGAGCGCCCCTACGGGGCTTTTGCCCGCCACCGCTTCGAAACGGTGGCCCAAGTGTGGCTGAACTAGCTGCCTTCATCCTTTCCACCCTCCACTCCCGGCTGTGTCGCTCCGCGCGAAACCAGCCGGGTTTTTCTTTTCCAGGCTTCAGCCTGCTGCGAGCAGAAGCATTAAGCCTAGAACTCCGGCCCTTAAGCTGCTAGCGGTATTGCCAGAAGATGCCAAAATCGAAAGGCGTCCAGAGGGCTGCTTTCTGCCCCGATACCTTCAGGGCGTCGTTGGCCCAGGTGTTGCAGGTATAGAACAGGTTGTAAGTGCGCGTGGCCTCGTAAAAGGCATCGTGCTGCCCGTAGCTGTAGCCCCCAATGAGCTCCGTCCGGCCGCGGGCGTCGTAGTCGAAGCTCTTTTTGATGAAGCTAATCAGGCGGGCGTACTCGGCGCGGGTCAGCAGCACTTTCACGCAGTCGGGGCCGGGTTGGGGCTCGTGGTGGAAGGTAGCGTGCATGGCCGTAGTGCTCAGCCAGAACATGGCTTTTACGGCGGTGCTGGGCTTTAGCTCGGCCCAGGTGGGCGTGTTCAGATAGAAGCCCTTGTCGCCCCAGCCAAACCCCACGTAGCTGCGGGTGGTGTCCATGGCAGGTGTATCGGAGTAGGAAACCAGCTGAGTCCAGTCCATCTGGTCGGTTCGTACGGGCACTACCACGTCGGTATGCACGCCGTTGGAGAGGATGTAGGCTTCAATTTCGCCGGTTTCGGGCGAGTTGCGGCGACCAACGGGAACAGCAGAAAGGCCCACCGCGGCGGCCAGGTACAGGGCCAGCGCCCCCACTACTCCACCGCCTACGTAGGCGGCTCCTTTGGCTACTTTCCGAAAAGCATCGGGCATAAAAAGAACTTACGTGTACAACTGAAATCAGGACCTCATACGCAGCAGCGCGAAAAAAGCCGCGTGCCTGCCTTGGTCGTGGCAACCTAGCCGATTTTCAGCTTTCCTGACCCGTAGGCTCAAGTTATCTTCGTGCTTTCCCTACCCCCATGAGTCAGCCCAACGACCACTTATATACCATCCCGGCTCCGTACCGCCGCATGGAGAACCTGCACATCCTGTTCTGGCTGCTCAAGGATATCGGCTGGTGCATGGTGTGGAAACCCCTGGGCATTCTTATGGTTTTTCCTACCCTGCTCATTGCCGTGCTTATCACTTGGCGCACTCGTAGCATCAAGGCCGAGCTGGCCCATAACCTGGCCATTGTGTTCTGGATTTCGGCTAACTCCTACTGGATGATCAGCGAGTTTGTGGGCTTTGATACGGTGCAGCTAGGCGGCGGTGCCACGGGCAAGCACCTAGCCCTGCTCCCCTTCCTCGCGGGCTTACTGATTTTACTGTACTACTACCTGGTGCAGAAGCCCCGGGAAGCGCGGGCCGAAACGGTAGCTGCCTCATAGCGTGCCGGCTGCGCGCAGCATCTCCTCTATTAGGGCCACTGCCTGCTGGAACCGTGCGGGCCAGTCGCCGCCAATTTCCTTGTATTCGATACCAAAGTCGGACAGCGTTTGGCGGTGAATTTCGTCGAGGTGGAGGCGCTCGGCGGCGGGCAGGCGGGTGCCGTCCTGCACGAAGGGTACATCGGGCAGCAGGTAGAGGTAGAGGTCGGCGCGGTTGCGGACGTAGGTTTCGGCGGGTACCGGGAGGTAGGCGCCTTGTGTTAGTTGCGCGTAAGACTGGGTGATGTGAATGTCGGTATCCAGCAGCAGCAAAGGCCCGGCCGTGGTGCGGGCAGCGGCAATGCGCCGGGCGTGCTCGTCGGCCACAAGTAGCAGATCGGCCCGATTGAAGCTGGTGGAGTCCGAAATCAGGTCGCGGCCGGCTTCCGTCACGAAACTGGCTCCGAAATGCGCGGCCAGTTGCTCGGTCAGGGTGGTTTTGCCCGTCGATTCAGTGCCCAGAATAGCTACCGTACGCCGGTAGTAGGATTGCACCGCCGCGGGCAGGTAGGACCACTGCGCCCGCATCCCCTGCCGGATAGCCGTAGCCGATACCGGCACCTGCGCCCGTACCCTATCAAAATCAAGATGCCGAATGCCCATGCGGGCGGCTACCAGCGCCCCATACGGCTCGGAGGTGACTACCAGCGAAACTCCAGGTACTACCTCCCGAAATGTATCGGCCCAGACGTGGGCCACGGCCTCGGAAGAAACTGAGGTATTCGGTAATTCCTCCTCACGGTAGTCCAGTACTTGCACGCTTACCTCGGGGCAGTGCGCATAGGTGTCCTGTATCCACTGGGCACGCAGCGTGCCGGGCAGGGTTTCGTGGTTGCTGGCGCACACCAGCACCGTCAGGTAGTCGCAGTGGCGGCGGGCAAAGTCAATGAGGGCGGCGTGCCCCTGGTGAAAGGGGAGAAATTTTCCGAATACGAATGCGTGCGTCATAGGTGCCGGGGCAGGAAGCTACGCGCCCCTACCCTCCCGAAGTAAGTAAAGTGCCTAGCCTTGTAGTACAGTTTGCCAGGGGCTCAGATATGCAGGCGCACATCGAGGTAGAAGTTGGCCGGAGCCTGCACGAAATACTTGCGGGTGCCATCGGGCTCTACCGTGCCGTTGTTAAAGTAGCGGGTGTTGGTGAGGTTGTTCCCGAACAGGGTTACCTCCCAGCGGGGCCGGGCGTACTGCACCCGCGCATTCAGCAGAGCGTACCCGCTGATGGCGGCGGAGTTGGCGAAATCGAGGTAGGAGCGGCTTTGGTAGCGGCCTGCTACCCCCAGCAACCAGCGCCCGGTTTGGTAGGTAGCTTCCTGATTAATAAGCAGCGCCGGGGTCAGAATAGGCCGGAAGGACTGCTCCTGCTCCCGGATGCGGCTGCGGTTGAAAGCCGAGTTGTTGGTAAGTGTGAGGCGAGGCAGCGGCTGCCAGCGCACGGTGGCCTCCAGCCCGGTCCGGCGGCTGCTTTCCACGTTATCCGTCAGCGCCAATCCGTTCGGCCCCAACTGCCCATTCAGCACGATTTCGTTCTGAAAATCCATGTAGTAGGCGTTCAAGCTCGCCTCCAAAGTAGCGCTCCGGTACCGGATTCCCAGCTCGTGGTCATTCACGTACTCGGCGCGGGTGCTACTGAGCAGAGGTTGGCCGGTGCTGTCGGCCAGCAGGTCATCGTTGCCCCCGAACAAGTCATTGCGAGTAGGCTCCCGACCGGTGCGGCCCAGGGTGTAATATAGGGTGGTACCCTGGCCCACGGCCACACTGGCGCCCACTTTAGGGTTCAAGAAGCGCCACTCCAGGGTTTCCAGCGGCACGCTGCCGGCGTAGCGGAATGAAACGGCCCGGCCCTGCACATCCCCGAACAGGGTAAGGCGGCCCAACTGGTACTCAACTTTACTGAATACGCTGCCCTCGCGCTTGTAGCCCGTATTGCGGTACAGCTCTCCGGCGGTTTGCTCGCTACCCAGGTGGCGGCGCTTGTAGGTGCTCAGGTGCAGGCCGCTGGTCCAGGTTAGCTGGTCGGTGCGGTAGGTATAGGTGCTGAAGGCCCCGAGCAGGCCCGAGCGGAAATCGTAGCGGTACAGCTCCGTGGTGGGCGGCAGGCCCAGGAAGGTATTCAGGTCGAAATCGTAGCCCCCGCGCAGGCTTGAGGCGTACACACTGGTATTCACCTCCGAGCGGCTACCCACCAGCCACCGGTTCTGGAGCTGCACCAGGGCCTGCTGAAACCGGTCGTTTTCGGCTCCGTTGGCGTTGGCCCGGCGGTTGCGGCGCAGCACCGAGTCGGGCACGGGCAGCCAGGCCAGTTGGTTACGCTGCTGCCCGGCCAGCACACTCAGTTTCCAACTGGTTTTCTCATAAAACAGCCCTCCACTAACATACACCGACTGCGAGGTATTGGCCGAGCGTTCCTTATAGCCATCGGAGTGCAGGTGGGAGGCCCGAGCATATAAGGCCGTCCGTCCTCGCCGTCCGCTGGCGTACTCGCCAAAAGCCCGGTAGCTTCCAAATGAGCCGTAGCCCCCGCCCAACGTCGTGCGGGCTGAGTCGAGCAACGAGGGAGAGAACAGCTGAATGCTGCCACCGTAGCTGGCCACGCCGTTTTGGGTAGTGCCTACCCCCCGTTGGATCTGCACACTGCTTAGGGAGTTGAACAGGTCGGGGTAGTTCGAGAAATAGGCCCCTTGGTCCTCGGGCTCATTGAGCGGCACCCCATCCAAGGTGGTATTGATGCGGGTCTGGTCGATGCCGCGCAGGCGGAAGTAAGCGTAACCCTGGGTGCTGCCGGCATCGGAATAGGCCGTGACGCCTGGCGTTTGAGTTAGCAGGAAAGAAGGCTCCTGACCCACACTGCGGGCCGCTAGCTCCCGCCCGCTCAGGTTCAGAAACGTAACTGGCGTGCGGCTGCCAGCGCGGTAGGTTACGGCCACCTCCGGCAGCGCCTGGGTACTGTCCGTAGCCGTGAAGTCTGCTGGTGTTACCGGAGTTTGTGCCAGCGCCACGGGGGTAGCGGCTAACAGAAGAGAGGCGGGGAGTAGAAGATGCTTCATGCAGGAACGGCGCGGCAGAATCGGCGGGAAACCACGCGGCGCAAAGGTAAGCGGCCGAAGCTCGGCGGTTCACTTTTATGATTGTTCTGCTCTACTGCCCAACAGCGGCTATTCGGCCTACTTCGCTAGGGCGACCCCTTTCTGATGCCGATACCAGTTTCGCAGCCCCCATATCCCTACCGCTAGCAGCAATACCCACAATTCCGGCTCCGACATGCGCTGCACGTCATCATCAACATCCAAGGCGGCGTTGCCGGCTAGCACCTCGTTCTGCTTGCGCAGCAGGGCGGCTTTCTGGGCTTCGTTCTCCAGAGCCAGGTAGGAAGTAAGCGGGCTCAGAATGCCCGACCGGAAGCTGCCCCGAATGGCTGCCAGGCGCATGGGCTCGGCGGCAGCGGGGTTGCGTGCCTGGTATAGCTGGTAGCCCTGCAGCCACAAGCCATCCTGCCAGGTTTGCCCCAGCGCAGGGGGTAGGTAGAATGTTTCTGCCCCTAGCACCACCGAGGGTTGCTCGTTGTCGGGCAGGTAGGCGCGGGGCTGCTCAGCCGTCGGCCAGGCCCGTACGGCCCTACCCTCCGCCGGGGTTTCGGTTGGCAGGAGCGGCTGACTGGAATGCTGCAGCAAAGAATGAGCCTGGGCGGAGCCATCGGCGGCCAACACCAGAAAGGTAGACTGCTCAGGAGTAGCCGCCTGCAACGCAGCAAAATTGGCGGGCAGCACTGCCCACTCCAACGACCCTGTAACGGTTACCAGCACGGGATACTCCGGAGTTGGGTGGAGCCAGGCTTCCGCTAAGAGGCGTTGCATAGCCCCTTCCAGGTAGTAGCCCCCAGTAGCTGGTGTTGCTTGCCAGGCAGATAGCCAATCTGTTCCGGCAGGCAAGGTGGTTATTTCGCTATTCACCAGACTATAACGGGCGGTAGCTTTGGCACCCGGCCGTTGCTGCAGAAAGCTCTCTATGCGTTGCTGATACACCGTGGGCTTTGCGCTTGCAGTAGCTGAGGCATCAAGCAAAAAGTGGTAATAAGGCCGACGCTGTACTAGCGGTAGGGCTTGCTTGGCGGTGGCACTCAGATATACCACTTGCCCACCGGAGGTAGTAACAGATTGCCGAAGTGGTTGAGTAGCGGAAGCAGCCACTTCGCCCAGTTGCACCGTCTGTCCGGCAATCTGTAGAGCTACGGGCTCTTTGTGCAGCACCCGAAAACCGGTGCGTCGCACCTCCCGGGCCGCAAACGGGAATACGCGCAGGGCTAGCCGGTTGCCTGTAAGGTAGTACAGAATGCCAGGGTCGCGCTGCTCATTCCGGATTTGCGCAAATACCCACATAGCCGATTTCTTTTCGGCCAGAATGCCTTTTTCGCGGCGGCCGTGCATATCCAGGTAGTACTCCTGCACCCAGCAGCCTAAGGGCAGCGCTAGTGTGGTGTGGTATTCCGCATTGCCCCACTGGTCTGGATTGGTAATTTCCAGATCTACCCAGCTGCTCCAGGCCGCCTGCCGGGCATCGTAGTGGCTGCGGCTGGTTAGCTTGGTTAGCTGGGGGCGTGATTCCTCCTCGGGCTCCTCCCTTTGAAATTGTTCCCGGTTATACACCGGCCGCTCACTGCCGAACACTTGCTCCAGTCGCTGCAACTTTTCTTCTGACAGCGTGAGGTTATCGAGCACCAACCAGTTGAAGTAAGTGGAGAGATACGGCAGCTCGCTTCCGAAAACACTGGCACTAGGGTCCTTGTGCGCCCGCACCCGCTCCAGGGTATAGAGTAACGGGTTGGCATTAATTTGAGGGGTAGGCTTGCTGTAATCCGGAGTGTAGATATAGGCCAGGGCTTGGTGCAGGGCCTGGCGACAGTACAGATAGTTGGCCGTAATGCCCAGGGGCAGCAATAGGCTGCTGGCAATCAATACTCCTATCACAAGTCGGCGTGAGAAATACGTTCGTAGTACCTCCACGTCCTGACTTAGCTCGCGCAAATGCACCAGTAGCAACAACAGGGGCGTCAGCATCAGGAAGCCAACCCCTACGGCCACCACTGCAACGACGGATAGGGGTAGGAACGGCAGGAAGACGAGAAAAAAGTACAGTGTATAAGCCAGTGTGAAGCTTCGGCCGGCCAGCAAGGCTAGGCGCCACCACTTATCCGTCGGGGCGGGCACGCACAGCAGCGCCCCGTTCAGTACGGCCAGCCCATAAAACCACCAACCGTGGAAATTCCCGAAGATGCCGCTGGCAGGGGCTCCTAAGTCTCTAAAAAGAACTCCTGAATTAACCAGCAGCCCGAGCACCGGCATCACCAACGTAATCAGCACCTTCCAGAGGAGTTGATACTCAGCCCACACCCCCGCTTTTCGGGTCAGCAGAATATACACGCCGCGGGCCAGGAAAAACAGGAAAACCAGGGTTCCGGTTATGAACAGCACGACCAGCGCGTGTTGCCCAAACTGGCCCCCGGGCACTCGCCACCACGGGAGCACCAGTTGCCCGAATAGGTAGGCGCCGACCGGCACGGCCAGGGCAACTCCAAAATTGGGCAGGGCCCGGTGGGGCTGGTCGGCTGGGGTTAAGTTGAGCAGAATGACGAGGGCGGCATGCGCGAGGGTGGGCATCAGGAAAGTGCCAGCATACAGCGGCATTTCGCCCGGCACCATCCAGCGCGGCACCTCCCGCGGGAATAAGTGGTCCAGGTGGTATCCGTATAGGTACAGGAACGCTATATATGCGGCCAAAGTCAGCGCACCGTAAAGTGCTGGCAGGGGCTGCTTACGCTTTAGTTGCCACCCAGCGTAGCCTGCGTGCACTACCCCTAAGCCAACCAACAAACTGCCCAGCACCAGCCACAGCTTCTTACTATCAGGGGGTAACAGGGTATGAATAACACCATACTCCGCGCCCAACAACAACGCCAGCACGACCAGCGGAAGCGTATTGAGCACAAACAGCCATTTCGGATTAAGCAGGTTTTGCATAGGAAACGAGGTAGCGGGAGCAAAGCAGCCGGAAGCCGCCGTAGATAAGAATCAGAAAAAACAGATACACCAGCACGCCTTCTGCCTGATGCGCCCAGGCGTAGCGCTGTCCGAGCCCCGGAATAAGCCGCTGCAGGGCCACCGCCGACAAAATGCGGGAGGCATTCACCAGTATGGTTATTAGGTAGCCAAGCACGGGCAAGCTCAACAGCCACCCGGCCCCTAGCCGTTTGCCAGGCCCAGCGTACCGCCCCCCAATAGCAAGCAGCAAGCCTGTGCATACCAACCAGAAGTTGAAGCCTGAGCAGGACTTGTCGATGGTGAACTGTAGATCGGGATGCACGAATCCTTGGGCCGGATCAAAGAAGGAACCAGAGCCTAGCGCCCCTCCTACTAAAGCATTCGTGGGGCCCAACAGCCACAACAGGTCAGTGGATGTAGCGTCGGCGTAAGCAAACTTTAAGAGCAAAAAGCCAGCTCCTATGCTGCCATATAGCACTGAGGCTTTTGTGCGTGAGGTATTCATAGCTAGCTGATAAAGACGAACACAGTAATGAACGCACAAACATATTGTAAAGTACTTTGTATTTCAAAGTTTCATAAACTAATAACATTACTACCTGATAAACCACTTCATCATTAAACTTTCGCTTCCCAGCTGCTCGTTAGATCCGACTCAGGTTTTCCGGCTTCAGCTTCAGCAAGGGCTGCAGGCTGCCTTTACGGGTGCCTGGTTGCTCCCGTAGCTCCACTACCCTACCCCCTACTTTCACCTGAATGCTGAGCGCGCCATTGGAGGCTTGTTGCACGGTGTACTGAGCACTCTTATTCGCAAAGCGCAACTTGGTGATGCCAGAAGCTACCTGAATAGTAAACTTGTCGGTTTCAGCTCCAAACTCAGGATAAGTAAATTCCAACTGCCCATCTTTTCGCAGCAGGGCGTAGTACAACGCCAGGTCATTATCGGTGGTGAATAGCACGGCTTGCTTGCCATTGCCAGCAACCTGAAATGAGCAGACTACCCGGGTGCTTTCGTCCTCCAGATACAGTTCCTGGCTGGTGGTCTGCACCATGCGGGTACCGCTCCAGGTAGTGGTGGTAGTCGTCTGGAATGGAAACCGCATCATGTCCATTTCCACCTGACGCACCAGAAACGGCTCCCCATTGCGAATAATGAACTCTGAGTCCTGGTGCCAGCAGCACCCACTCTTGGTTGAGGTGTAGAGGCGCTTGGTTTTGGCATCTACCTGAAACATACCACAGTAGTCCTGGGCCAGATCCGTAAACGCCTGGCTGTGCTTCAGACCCGTGGGCAGATCCAGGTAAATCTGGAAAGAAGGACCGTGGTAGCAGCTGTTCTGCCCATCTTCAATGGCAAGGTCGGGCCGGCCGTCGAAGTTAAAATCCTCACTGATAATCAGGCTCTGCTCGCCGTAAGGCACCTCCTGAATATTGGACTGCACTTTGCCGTTATGCAGGGACAGCGCCAACTCTTCCGACTCAATCTTGACTACTTCTTTCTTCGTCTTCTTGTCGTAAATGGCAACCCAGCCGGGACTGAACACCTCCGCCGTATCTTGAATGTAGATTTTGCCGAAGTAGCCCGGTGAGAAATCATCGACTACATAGGTTTGCTGCGCCCGCAGGGGGTAGGCGGCAAGCAACAATAATAACAAACATATGTAAAGCGCGTGAAGCCAATTCATATTATGGGAAGTGATATTTAATAAATTCAACTCTCATTTTAATTTATTTATAGACTCGATATTAACAGCACATATCAGTTGCCTAATACCATAGTTCTTATACAGTTCTCTTCCGAAAACCTGCAACCTTTCGATGTCAGTAATATCATCTAACAAAGAGCTATTATACGTTATGTCACCAGCTTCATATATAGATGTTATTGCTCCGTACAGCTGATTTAAAGGAACAAATCTTTCGGTATTATTAATCAAAGCAAATAGCTCCTGTGACAAAATGTCGCTTAGTCTAGAAGGGCGCTCAGATAGCAACTCCGGTGAATGCCACCCTATGTCAGTTCCGACCGTAGAATATGAATAGTAATGCTCACAAGTATTCACAGATTCATGAGGTATTATTGAAATATGATTTTTTAATATAGGCACATAGCTAATATAAGAAATCCAATTTTTAACATGATATTGTAAATCATAATAATAAAATGGAAAGTCCACATATCTATTAGCTGAGTCAAATAAGCATCTATAATACTCTTCTTTATCTAAAATAAGTGGAGCCACATAAAAAGCTTGAGAATATGCTTGGTTCGCAAACTTAAGTAATATATTATGTTGATAATCATATGCGTGCTGCGCTTTCTCCCTCAGCTTAAAATAGAGCGTAGGATCATCAGGTAAATGTTTCTTATGTCTAAACTCCCTTATGTCTTCTAGAGCACTCCTATTTTTTCTTGTTGAAGATGCAATTTCAGAAATCGATTTTAAACCCTTCGACTTCTTGAATTGCATATAGAATGCAAATCCATTATTCAACATCATTTTATCTGAGCCTGTTATCTGCTCATCTATATCTATTAGTCTAAATGGAGTGGACTTGGAAATCCAACCCATGTATCCTGCTAAATCAGACTCTATTTGCTTTTCAGATAGATTGGCATGTAGTTCGTATCTACTCATATGATTTTTGATCATTATAAAAAGGCCGCCCCAGAAACTGGAGCGGCCTTTTTCAGAAAACTAATGCTGGAATTACTTCTGCGACAGTTGCGCCGCGCCCGATTCTTTCATCCGGATCAGGTTCAGGGCCGAGCCGGCTTTGAACCATTCGATCTGACCTTCATTGTAGGTGTGGTTTACCGTGATGAGGTCAGTGTCGCCGTCGGCGTGGTGCAAACGAACCTGCAGGGGCTTGCCGGGGGCAAACTCCGTCAGGCCGAGGATGTCGATGGTATCGTCTTCCTCGATCAGGTCGTAGTCGGCTTTGTTGGCGAAGGTCAGGGCCAGCATGCCCTGCTTCTTCAGGTTGGTTTCGTGGATACGAGCGAAGCTCTTCACCAGCACGGCGCGCACGCCCAGGTGGCGGGGCTCCATGGCGGCGTGCTCCCGCGAGGAGCCTTCCCCGTAGTTTTCGTCGCCTACTACCACCGAGCCAATGCCCAGCGCTTTGTAGTTACGCGCTACCTGCGGCACGGCCGAGTACGGCGTACCCTGGGTCAGGGCGTCCTTCACCGAGTTAGCCTCGCCGTTGAAGGCGTTGATAGCCCCAATGAGCATGTTGTTGGAGATGTTGTCGAGGTGGCCGCGGTACTTCAGCCAGGGGCCGGCCATCGAAATGTGGTCGGTGGTGCACTTGCCCTGCGCCTTGATGAGCAGACGCAGACCTTTCAGATCTACCCCCTCCCAGGGCTTGAAGCCTTCCAGCAGCTCCAGACGGTCGGAGTTCGGATCAACGATTACCTGAACGCCCGAGCCATCGGCGGCGGGAGCCTGGTAGCCAGCGTCTTCCACGTCGAAACCACGCGGGGGCAGCTCGATGCCCTGGGGCTCATCGAGCTTCACCTGCTGGCCGTCCTTAGTCGTCAGCGTGTCGGTAACGGGGTTGAAAGTCAGGTCGCCGGCAATAGCGAAGGCCGTTACGATTTCGGGCGAGGCCACGAAAGCGTGGGTGTTTGGGTTGCCGTCGTTGCGCTTGGCAAAGTTGCGGTTGAACGAGGTGATGATAGAGTTAGGCCGCTTCATGTCGTCCATGTGGCGAGCCCACTGCCCGATGCACGGACCGCAGGCGTTGGCCAGTACTACCCCACCCATCTGGGCGAAGGTATCCAGCAGACCGTCGCGCTCCACGGTGTAGCGCACCAGCTCCGAGCCGGGCGTTACGGTGTACTCGGCTTGTACTGTCAGGCCCTTGTCGGCGGCTTGCTTGGCAACCGAGGCAGCGCGGGTAATATCCTCGTAGGAAGAGTTGGTGCACGAACCAATCAGACCAACTTCCAGCTTGGCGGGCCAGTTGTGCTCGCGCACGGCCGCAGCAAACTGCGACAGGGGCCAGGCGGCGTCCGGCGTGAACGGACCGTTCACGTAGGGCTCCAGCTCGGAGAGGTTGATTTCGATCAGCTGATCGTAGAAAGCACCGGGGTTGGCGTACACCTCGTCGTCGGCGCGCAGGTGCTGGGCTACCGCGGCGGCGGCATCGGCAATTTCGGCGCGGCCGGTGCCACGCAGGTAGTCGCCCATCTTCTCGTCGTAGCTGAACACCGAAGTGGTAGCCCCGATTTCAGCACCCATGTTGCAGATGGTGCCTTTGCCCGTGGCCGACAGAGCGTTGGCGCCCTCGCCGAAGTACTCCACGATAGCGCCGGTGCCGCCTTTTACGGTCAGGATGCCTGCTACTTTCAGGATAACGTCTTTCGCCGAAGCCCAGCCCGAAAGCTTACCGGTCAGCTTCACGCCAATTACTTTCGGAAACTTCAGCTCCCAGGCCATGCCCGACATTACGTCCACGGCATCGGCCCCGCCGACCCCAATGGCAATCATGCCCAGGCCGCCGGCGTTGGGGGTGTGCGAGTCAGTGCCGATCATCATGCCGCCGGGGAAGGCGTAGTTCTCGAGCACTACTTGGTGAATGATACCAGCACCGGGCTTCCAGAAGCCGATGCCGTATTTATTGGATACCGAAGCCAGGAAGTCATATACTTCCTTGTTTTCGGAGTTAGCTACGGCCAAATCCTGGTCGGCGCCGCGCTCTGCCTGAATCAGGTGGTCGCAGTGCACGGTGCTGGGCACGGCTACCTGAGGCTTACCAGCTTGCATGAACTGGAGCAAGGCCATCTGGGCGGTGGCGTCCTGCATGGCTACGCGGTCCGGAGCGAAATCGACGTAGGAAACGCCCCGCTCATACGCCTGCGAAACAGAGCCGCCGTACAGGTGAGCGTACAGGATTTTTTCAGTCAGGGTAAGCGGGCGGCCAACGGCGGTACGGGCGGCTTCAATGCGAGAGCCCATGCCATCGTACACGGCCTTGATCATTTCTAAGTCAAACGCCATAATGCGAAATGGAAAAAGTGGAGAGAACGAACCTATCGGAAACAGGTACGCAAATATAGTTGCCGGTCGTTGCGCTGCCTAAAATTTCGGGCCCTGGGCGGCCCTGGAAGCCTGATTTAGAATCATTCCAAAAGGCACTGCTACCTTGCTGGCAGGCAGAATGCGCTGCCGGCCTTACATTCGCGACCTTGCTTTCCTTAAACTAATAGCAAGGGGTAGTAGTTTAGCCTCGCATCAACCTTCTTTAACTTTTCACCATGCCCGTAGCCATTGCATTACGCAAGGCCATAGCCGGGGCCGGACTCGCGCTGGCCGCGGTGGCCTGTCAGTCCAACTCTTCCTCCGAAAAAACCGAGCCCGTGGAAACCACCGGCGCCAATGCCACCTACCTGCCGGCCGGTACCTGGCGCGGGGTGCTGGCAGCCCAGGGCCAGGAAATTCCGTTTCTGTTTGATGTAGAAGCGGGCAATAACAACCAGCCCGTAGCCGTGTACCTGCGCAACGGTGAGGAACGCCTGAAGCTGGATGAAATCAAAACCGTGGGCGACTCCACCACCATCCGGTTGGGTGTGTTCGATGCCGCACTGGTGGTGCGTACTGATGGCGCCGACAAGCTGAAAGGGGCCTGGGTGAAGTACGATGCCAAGGACCCGTACCGGGTGGCATTTACGGCCACTAAGACCACTGATACCCCTGCCCTGTTCGCGGGTGATACTAAATCGGCGTCAATGTTTGGCGACCTGCGGCGGGGTGCGACCTTCCGCGTGGAGTTCCGCGACGATGAAGGCAAAACGTATCCGGCCGTAGGCATTATCCGCCAAGATAGCACCAACAGTTCGGCCCTGACGGGTACCTTCCTGACAACGACCGGCGACTACCGCTACCTAGCGGGCAACCTGGTAACCAAAGGTGGACAAGAGCACATTATGCTTTCTACTTTCGATGGCAGCCACGGCTTCCTGTTCGATGGCAAGCTGGCCAAGCCGGGTAACATCAACCAGATTTCCGGCGACTTCTACAGCGGTAAATCAGGCCACGAAACCTGGACGGCTACCCTCGACCCGAACGCCAAACTGCCCGACGCTAACGCCCTCACCGGCATGAAGCCCGGCCAGAAAAAGCTGGACTTCAAATTCCCGAGCATCATGGAAGGCGGTAGCATTTCACCTGCTGACCCCAAGTACAAAGGCAAGGTAGTAGTAGTGCAGATTCTGGGCTCCTGGTGCCCGAACTGCATGGACGAAACCAACTTCCTGGCTCCTTGGTACGAGAAGAACAAGCAGCGCGGGGTAGAAATTATCGGGCTGGGCTACGAGCGCACCACCGACCAGAAAGTAGCCGCTCAGAAGCTGCTGAAGATGAAGCAGCGCATGAACGTGGGCTACGACCTAGCCGTGGCCGGCGAAGCTAACAAGGATGCCGCCAGCCAGTCGTTGCCCCAAGTGCAGAAAGTGTTAGCTTTCCCTACTACTATCTTCCTCGACAAGAAAGGCGAGGTCCGCAAGATTCACACTGGCTTCTCGGGCCCCGGCACCGGCAAGTACTATGAGCAGGAAGTAGCCGAGTTCAACAAAACTATTGACCAACTGCTGGCCGAGTAAACCCTGGTAGCTTCTTGATCAAACAGCCACTACAACGGGCCTGCTCTTCTCTGGAGGGCAGGCCCGTTGTGCTATATCAGGCCTTACTTCCTACCCCTGCTCTGTAGCCAAAGCCTACTTTGTTCGTACTGTTAGTTAGCTATGACGGCTGTGTCTGCCCGATTGAAGACGCCCCGCCCTTTGCTTAGCTTCCTACCCCTCTCCCGTCCATGTCAGCCCTTATGCAGCGCTATGTACCCCGCACGCGGCGGGTTATTCGGAGCCTGATTCAGCTTCACCCGGCACCCTGGCGCTGGAAGGTGGGGTTGGAGGCTGGGCTAGCGCTGGGGTTGCCGTTGGGGCTGTTTACCGTGCTAGGACACCAAGGCTGGGGACTACAGGCAGCGCTAGGAGCCTTTACTGCCCTGTACGGAGCCAGCCTGAGCCGCCGCGACCGGATGGACCTGCTGCCGCTGGTAGCGGCTGGGTTGGTTCTAGCATCGGGGTTGGGGGTAGCGTGCACTAGCAGCCTCTGGCTGAGCAACGCAAGCTTGGTGGTAGTAAGTGCGGTGGCTTGCGTGGTGGCGCTGGGCTTTCGACTGGGGCCGCCCGGCCCCATGATGTTTGTGCTGGTAAGCGCCGTGAGTGCCCACCTGGCCCGGCCAAAGGAGTTAGGTGGAGCAGGTTTGCCAGGCCTGCCGCTGGTAGGATTGGTAGCAGTGGGAGCTGCTTTGGCTTACCTGGTAATTATTGCGCCTCTGCTGTTGCCCTCGGTTCGGCAGCGCCACGGGCCGCCCTCGGGGCTGCGGGTGCTGTATCCGCGCTTCAAGCTTGATCGGGAAGCCGCCCTAATGGCACTACGGGTAGTGGTGGCCGTGCTCATTACCAGCTTGGTAAGTAGCCCCCTGGGAGCGCACCGGACGTACTGGGTGGTATTGTCAGCAGTGGCGGTGCTACAAGCCAGTGCCTCCCGGCGGCTAACTACCATTCGGGCGGTGCAGCGCATGATGGGCACGCTGCTGGGCATTGGGGTCTTTGAATTGCTGACCTTGAAGCAGCCTTCGGGGTTATGGCTTGTGGCCCTGCTGATGCTGTTGCAGGCGGCCACAGAGGTAGTAGTAGCGCGCAATTATGCGCTGGCCCTGCTGTTTATTACGCCTATGGCGCTGCTGAACTCCACGGCCGGGCACCCTGGCAATACCCTGATTTCGGTGGAGGGGCGGGTGTTCGATACGCTTCTCGGAGCCACTATTGCCCTGCTCTTGTTTTGGCTCAGTGAAGGGCTAGTGCGGAGGCTACCCCTCTTTTCCCAAGCAAAGCCAAGTGACGCCCCATAGCGCTACGCCTATGACCGGGGGCGCTCCAGCAGCACAATGGGCTCGGAGTGGTAGGTAGTGCGGGCAAATTCCCGGAAGCCAAACTTTTGCGCTACCCCTAAAGAAGCTGCATTATCAGGGTCGATGATGCAGGTAATGCGGGCGGTAGGAAAGCGCGGCTCGGCCCAGTTCAGGGCGGCTTGCACGGCTTGGCTGGCGTAACCGAGGCCATGCACGCGGGGTGCCAGCACCCAGCCAGCCTCCAAGGTGCCTTTCAGGGAGGGCGTCAGGTCGCGCTGGAAGTCGAAGAAACCCACCGTACCCAAATAGCGACTGGTAGCTTTTTCCTCAATGGCCCAGGCCCCAAACCCTAACAGCGACCAGTGACCTTGCTGGCCCAGCATGCGACGCCAGGTATCTTCTTCGGTTTGCGGTTTATTACCCAGGTAGCGATAAAAGGCCGGGTCGGCGGCAATAGCGGCCGCTTCAGGCAGGTCGGTGATTCGGGGGCCGCGCAGCCGCAAATCGGGGGTTTCCAGTTCGGGAACCAAGGAAGGCGGGGTAGCGAGCAGGCTCAGGGGCTGGGTCATGCGGGCAAGTATAGCAAAATAGCTCCCGGCTTCAGAATCGGAAGAAAAGGTAGGACGATTAAAAGAGGCGGTTGGTCGATGTTTCAGGGGTAGTGCTGGATAGTTGGGCAAACGCCCCGGAATAAGGCACTGGGTTTGAATGAAGACTGGCAGAACGTAGCGCCCCGGACGCTACCCTCATTTCAGCCTTCAACCTTTTCACTATCATGAAAAAGCAACTCTTCAGCCTCGCCCTTCTTCTTGGTTTATCTTCTTCCATTGTAAGCACTAGCTTTGCCACCGACCTGCGCCAGGATGATGGCCGCCAGGGCCGCGAACAGCGCCACAACCGCCGCCAGGACCACGACCGCCGGGGCCAGTTCAGTGCCCAGGAGCGCCAACGCCGCACCGATGAACTGGCCAAAGAACTGGACCTGAGCAAAAAGCAGAAGTCGAAAATCGAGAAGATTTTCCAGGATCAACAGCAGCAGATGCAAGCCCTGCGTGGCCGTTCGGGCCAGGACCGGGGCCAGCAGATGAGCGAGTTCAAGCGCATCCGCGAAAACACCGATAAGCAGCTCAAAGACGCCCTCTCGAAAAAGCAATATGCCCAACTGGAAGCCAAACGCCAGGAGCGCATGCGCCAAATGAGCAACCGCCGCGACCGGCAGCAGGACCACCAAGGTACTGACCGCCGCGGCTTCGGGGGCCGCAGCTAATTTCCTACCCCCTGCTTAGGCCGTAACCTGTTCAAGCCGCTCTGTCCGTTCGCTCGGGCAGGGCGGTTTTGCGTGGAGGCGGGGGTAGGGCGGGTAAACGGTAGAAACACATTTGCTACACAATAGGACGTGTCATGTCGAGCCCCGCGAGACATCTCGCTCGAATCGTTGGATTACTATTCCAACGTCAGCACGTGAGATGTCTCGACAAGCTCGACATGACACGTCTTTTATTGCAATGTTCCTGTGGTCAGGGGCTCACTGGCAAAGCATTGTGGCCTTTTGCCGGATGCAGTAAAGTATTTCCCGTATATAATCGACTACGGGCTTACCTCCTACCCCACTCGCATGCGCAAACCTCTCCGCTTCCTGGGCCGCCTCACGGTCAGCCTTCTGCTAGTTCTGCTGGTAATAGGCGTAGCCTTTGCCAACCTCAGCCCCGAGTTTGGGGGCAAGCCCACCAAGGCCGAGCGGGCAGCCTACGCGAAATCGGGGCACTACCAGGATGGGGAATTTCAGAATCTAGTGCCTACCACCCTCATGACGGGGGGCAGCACGGTTGGCTCGCTCTGGCGCTTCTTGTTCAGCAAAACCCCCAACGACAAACCCGCCGGACCGCTGCCCATGCAGCCCCTGGACTCCGTGAGCATCACGCAAAAAACGCCGGAAGTGCTACGCGTAACCTGGTTTGGGCACTCGGCCAGCCTGGTAGAAATAGCCGGGAAGAACATTCTGCTTGACCCCATGCTGAGCGTGAAGATGGGCCCTATTTCCTGGATTACGCCCCAGCGCTACAATCCGCAGGTAGCCATTACCGCCGAGCAGCTGCCGCCTATTGATGCCGTGCTCATTTCCCACGACCACTACGACCATCTTGATTACCAGACCATTCTGCGGCTCAAAGACAAAACTACCCACTTCTTCGTGCCACTGGGGGTAGGAGCCCACCTGCGGGCCTGGGGCGTGGCGCCGGAGCGGATACGGGAGCTGGATTGGAACGACTCGGTGCAGCTGCCCGGCGGCCTGAGCATCACCAGCACGCCGGCCCGGCACTTTTCCGGCCGGGGTCTCACCAACCGCAACTCCACTTCCTGGAGCTCTTGGGTGATAAAATCGGCTACAAAGCGCGTATTCTATAGCGGCGACGGGGGCTACGGACCGCACTTCCAAACCATCGGCCAACAGCACGGCCCCTTCGACCTGGCCCTGATGGAATGCGGACAGTACGACGCGCAATGGGCTCAGATTCATATGCTGCCTGAGCAGAGCGTGCAGGCCGCCCTGGATGTGCAAGCCAGGCTGCTGTTACCCGTGCATTGGGGCGCTTTCACGGAGGCCCATCATGCCTGGAACGAACCAGTGCAACGGGCTTCGGCCGCCGCTGCTCGCCTCAATTTACCTATGACAACTCCCCTGCTGGGCCAAACTATTACGCTCGGTGCCGGCCCACTTCCGCAAACGAAGTGGTGGCAGTAGGGGTGTTCTGATGAGCATTAGACGAATTAAGCAGAAAGCAGAATCTGGCCTGCAGTGAGGATTAAGTGAAAAATAGCTGTCATCCGGAGTGTAGCGAAGGACCTTATCACGTCAGCACGAGTCGTAATAACGATTTGTTCTAGCGTGACAAGGTCCTTCGCTGCACTCCGGATGACAGCTATTTCGGCTACGCTAGCCGCTCAAACTGCAGCACTACTCCTTCCTGGGGCCGCAACGTTACCAAGGGCACGGGTACTACCTCCTCCTTCGTGATGGGCGCGACGGTGAAGTGCCGGAGCGTTTCCAGCAGTACCAACTGAATTTCAGCCAGGGCAAAGTGGTTGCCGATGCACAGACGCGGTCCGCCCCCGAAAGGCAGGTAGGCGTAGGCCGGCACCGGCGGCTGGGCACCCGGAGCAAACCGCTCAGGCCGAAACGCATTGGGGGCGGGCCACAGCGTAGGGTGGCGGTGCAGCCCGTAAATGTAAAGTGAAAAGAGCGTGCCCTTCGGAAACGGGTGCCCCTGAAACTCATCGTCTTCCAAAGCTACGCGGTCCAGAATCCAGGCCGGGGGGTAGAGCCGCATGGTTTCCTGAATCACTTGCATGGAGTATGGCAGGCGGGCTAGCTCCTCGAACTCCGGGGCCCGATGGGCCAGGCCAGCTGCCGCCCGCTCCTGCCGAATCTGGGCAGCGGCCTCGGGGTGCTCAGCCAACAAATAAAACAGCCAGCTTAAGGCGTTGGCTGAGGTTTCGTGGCCGGCCAGTAACAGGATGTTGGCTTCATCTACCAGCTGTTCTTCCATCATAGGCTCGCCAGTGTCCTCGTAGCGCACATCCAGCAGCATTTGCAGCAGGTCGTTATGAGGAGTGGCGGGGCTGGTACCGGCCCGCTGACGCTTGCGGATGTAGGTCCGGACCAGCTCGCGTAGCTCTCGGCTCAGGGCCTCGTGGCGGCGGTAGCTGCCGGTGCCTTGCAGCCAGGGCCGGAGGTAGGGCTGCCGGATGGTGCGCACGTAAAAAGCCTGAATCTGGGTCAGGATATCCGACAGCCGGTCGCGCTCCGCGTCGCTCATGCTGGTGCCAAAGGTGGCCTGCGCAATAATCCGGAACGCTACCCGCGTCATGGCCTCATGAATATCGACCAGGGCCGGACCGGTGGCCGTGCGGGCTTGCAGCTCCTGGGTCCACTCCTCGGCGGCGGCTTGCATCAGACGGGTAAGGCCGGCCAGGCGCTGGCGGTGGAAGGCCGGCTGAATCAGGCGGCGCTGCCGTAGCCAGTCGGGCCCCTCGTTGGTGAGTAGCCCCCGCCCGATGTAGCGGATCAGGCCGTGCGTGAGGTCCGACTTGAGGTAGCGGCGGTGGTGTTGACGGAGAATATGCTGTACCAGGGCCGGGTCGCGGGTGACGTAGCACGGCCGGATGCCGCCCAGGTGCAGCCCCACCGTGTCGCCGTGGGCAGCGTGGGCGCGGTTAAGGTTGCCGATAGGGTCGCGGGCCATGGCCAGCGAGGTAAGCAGGGTGCGCCAGCGGGGCACCCACGGAAAAGGCGCCGTCGGCGCCTCTATAGCAGGTAACAAGGGGGTAGGCATACGGAAATAGCGCAGTAATGCTTTCCAAGATAAAACAAAAACGAGGCCACCGGGCCGGCGAGCTGCACTCTCCTACCCCTTAGCACAACCCCAAGCCACCGTTCGCGCGTACAGCCTACTAGCCCCTGTGGCCTCCCGAACTTTCTCCAACAACCAAACTCTCGGCTCCTTATGTGGATTCAACAGAAAAATACCCCCGCCCCGCTCGATGAACTGCAAGGCCGTACCGTAGGCCTCAAATTCGAATGCAACGAGTGCCACACCGAAGTGTTTACCGACCTGATCGGCGTGCCCGCCCCCGACCATCTGGCCAACTCCATGGAAGACGACGGCCAGTTTGAAACGGAAGAAATTAAGTGCCCCGGCTGCGACATGACCCACGAAATCACCGTGAAAAGCACCTTTGATGGGGTACATTTTGAGGTATCGGAAGTAGCGCCGGACAGCGTTTCCTACCAGATTGCCGAGCCTGAACACTAAGCCACTTATAAGCAGCTGAAGTAACTCCGGTTACCTGATGCTTCAACACGAAAAAGGCTCGCCATTCGGCGAGCCTTTTTCGTGTTAAGTAAATTCCTGAATGATGTACGGCTTACTTCTCCCGCTCGATAGTATAGTTAATGAGCTGCTCCAGGGAAGTGCGCGAGGCCGAAGCCGGGAAAGTGCGCAGGATTTCCAGAGCTTCGTCGCGGTAGCGTTCCATCACTTTAATGGCGTACTCCAGGCCCCCGGAGGTTTTCACGTACTCAATCACCTGCTGCACCCGGTCCTTGCGGCCGTCGTTGTTTTTCACGTTATAAATGACGCGGCGCTTGGTTAGCCAGTCGGCCTGCTGAAGGGCGTAGATGAGGGGTAGGGTCATCTTCTTCTCCTTGATATCAATGCCCAGCGGCTTCCCGATTTCGGCCGTGCCGTAATCGAACAGGTCGTCCTTGATCTGGAAGGCCATACCCACCTTTTCGCCGAAAAGGCGGGCGCGCTCAATAGTTTTCGCATCGGCCCCGGCTGAAGCCGCCCCTACCGCGCAGCAGGAAGCAATCAGGGAAGCTGTTTTCTGCCGGATGATGTCGAAGTACACGTCCTCGGTAATGTCGAGGCGGCGGGCTTTTTCAATCTGCAGCAGTTCGCCTTCGCTCAGCTCCTTTACCGCGTTGCTCACGATTTTGAGCAGCTCGTAGTCGTTGTTTTCCAGGCTCAGGAGCAGGCCTTTGCTCAGCAGGTAGTCGCCCACGAGCACGGCAATCTTGTTTTTCCAGAGGGCATTGATGGAGAAGAACCCGCGCCGGTAGTTCGATTCGTCCACTACGTCGTCGTGCACCAGGGTGGCCGTGTGCAGCAGCTCAATCAGGGCCGCGCCCCGGAACGAGGCTTCCGGCAGCGGGTCGCCGCCGCTGATTTTAGCCGTGAAGAACACAAACATGGGCCGGATCTGCTTGCCCTTGCGCTTCACAATGTACCCCATGATTTTATCGAGCAGGAGCTGCCGCGTTTGCATGGACTGGCGGAATTTCTTTTCGAACTCCTCCATCTCGGCGGCGATGGGCGCCTGTATCTGGTCCAGCGTTACGGTCATGCGGGTGGGTTGAGCGCTGCAATGATACGGGGAAAAAGGTGAAATCATGAGTGGGTGAGCTGGCGAGGGAAAGGCCCCGTAAACCAGGGTGAAGGCCGACTCTCTGCTTCCTCTTACTGCAACCAGCCTGAAAATAACAACGCCTTCCAAGCGCGTCGGAACGGGTATAGGAGTAGCAGCGGACTAGGCAATAAACAACTAACGAATACCACCGTCGGCTCAGGACATAACAAGGACCGGCAGAATGGGTTTGTGGCATTCGGAGGGGTAGGGCTTCGGGAGAGGCGGCCGAGATTATGCCGTTAGCGCAGCCAGAGCGCCAAATTGGCCTGGTTCGCCATATCCCATTTCACCGCTTACCTTCGCCTCTATGACCCATTCTCAGCCTATCCGCCTTGATTTGTCGCTCACCAGCCTCCATCATGCGCGCCCTTTCGCCGCCGATGTGCGCTACGTGCCCACCGGCCAGCCTAAGCCGGTGGTGGTGTTCGTGCACGGGTTTAAGGGGTTCAAAGACTGGGGCCATTTCAATGTATTGGCCGAGTGGTTTGCCCGCCAGGGGGTAGTGTTCGTGAAGCTCAACCTCTCGCATAATGGCGTGGTAGTAAATGGCACCGGCGACCTGGAGGACCTGGAAGCCTTTGGCCGCAACAACTTCTCCCTGGAGCTGAACGACATCGGTACTCTGCTCGACTACCTCCACCAGGCCGACGAAACCCAGCTGCCCCGCGCCGAGCTGGACCTGGCGCGCCTGGCCCTCATCGGCCACAGCCGGGGCGGCGGGCTGGTGCTGCTGAAGGCCGCCGAAGACACCCGCGTGAAGGCCGTGGTGAGCTGGGCCGCCATCAACAACGTGAACCCCGGCTGGACCGAGGAGCTCATGCAGCACTGGCAGCAGCAGGGCGTGTACTACGTGGAAAACAGCCGCACCAAACAGCAACTCCCGCTTTACTTCCAGATCGTGGAGGACTACCACCAGAACCGGCTGCGCCTGGATATTCCGCACAACGTGCGCCGCAAGCTCCGGCAGCCCCTCCTGGTGCTGCACGGCGACCAGGACGAAACCGTGCCTGTGCAACGCGCCCACGAGCTCAAAACCTGGAAGCCTGATGCCGAGCTGGCCATCCTGCCGGGGGTTACGCACAACTTTGGGGGTAGCCACCCGTGGCCAAATCCGGAGCTACCCACTCAGGCCCTGACCGCCGCAGAAGTGACGATGGAGTTTCTGGGCCGCGTTCTGTAGCCCTATGCCCACCGCCTACCTCCTCCTCGGCTCCAACCTCGGCGACCGAACCACGATTCTGCGCGAGGCTATAGACTACTTGAATGCTACCGCCGGCAACGTGGTAGCCGCCTCGGCGCTCTACGAAACCGCCGCCTGGGGCCTCGAAGACCAGCCGGCTTTTCTGAATCAGGCCGTCTGTCTGCAGACCACTCTCCTACCCCTCCAACTGCTGGAAATATGCCAGGCCACCGAGCAGCGCGCTGGGCGGGAGCGGCTGGTTCGTTGGGGCGCCCGCACCCTCGACGTGGACATTCTGCTCTATGATGACCTTGTTCTCAACACGGAGCGCCTCACCCTGCCTCACCCGCGCCTGCCGGAGCGCCGTTTTGCGTTGGTACCACTCGCTGAAATTGCAGCTAATGTTGTGCATCCAGGGTTGGAAAAGCCGGTAGCGGAATTATTGGTGGAGTGTGCAGATATGTTGGAAGTGAAGCGAGTAGATTAGCGTTATTTAAACCAGTAGAGGTAGTATCTAATAAAAAAGCCCGCTAGCATAACTAACGGGCTTTCATTTCTGTAGTGAATTCAACCTACACCGCTGCCGAACTCGCCGCTGCTTCCGGGGCAATTTTCTTCACTAGGCCTTGCAGCACTTTGCCGGGGCCGCACTCTACAAACTCGGTGGCGCCATCGGCTACCATGCGCTGCACGCTCTGGGTCCAGCGGACGGGAGCGGTGAGCTGACGCACCAGGTTTTCCCGGATTTCGTCGGGGTCGGTGTGGGGGGCGGCGTCCACGTTCTGGTACACGGGGCAAATGCCGGCCGAGAAAGTAGTGCCGGCAATGGCCTGGGCCAGGGCTGCTTCCGCCGACTGCATCAGGGGCGAGTGGAAGGCTCCGCCCACCGGCAGGGGTAGGGCGCGCTTGGCACCGGCCGCTTTCAGCTGCTCGCAGGCTAGCTCAATGCCGCGCTGGGAACCCGACACGACCAATTGGCCGGGGCAGTTATAGTTGGCAGCCACCACCACGTTGCCGCCCGCGCTGATTTCCTGGCAGATGCGGGCCGTGGTATCGTCGTCGAGGCCGAGGATGGCGGCCATGGTGCCGGGCTGCTCCTGGCAGGCGGCCTGCATGGCCTGAGCGCGCTGGGCCACTAGGCGCAGGGCGTCTTCAAACTTGAGCACCTTGGCGGCTACCAGCGCCGAAAACTCGCCCAGCGAATGACCCGCCACCATAGCTGGGTTCAGATCGGGCAGCACGGCAGCCAGGGCCACGGAATGCAGGAAGATGGCGGGCTGGGTTACGTCGGTGCGGCGCAGGTCTTCGTCGGAGCCGCTGAACATCACGTCGGTGAGGGAAAAGCCCAGGATTTCGTTGGCCTGGTCCATCAGGCGCTTGGCCGCGGGGTGCTGCTCGTACAGGTCGCGGCCCATGCCGCTGAACTGGCTGCCCTGCCCGGGAAAAATTACTGCTTTCATCAGTTCAGAAATACGGCAGCCGAACTGCCTTTCGGCGGAGGGCTGCGCAAGGGTGGAAAAGATAAGGGCGCAAGCTGCACAAATCGGCCGGAAAGCCCAAAGCTGGTGCTGCGCTACTTTACCAATACCCGACTAACCTGGCCGGTCTGCTTATCTACGTTCACGGCCGCGTTATCGGGCTTCACTCCTACCCTGTCGGAACGCTTGACCAGTACCTGCCAACTGGTACCAGCATCCACCACCGTCAGGGTTTGCAGCTGATACACAGCCGAATCGGGCTGGGCGCGAAAGTAGCGGCTGGCCAAAGCAACGGCCTGGGCTTCAGTGGTGGCCGCGGCACTGGTAGCGCTAGTGGGCTCCGTGGTAGAAGCTGAATTAGTGGAGGTGCAGGCAGTCATGGACAGCACTACCAGAAGAGGAATGAGTCGGTTCATAGATCAAAGAAAGTACAGCGCATATAAAAAGACCGGCCGAGCGCTGGAGCTCGGCCGGTCTTTTTGTATGCGGCGGATTTAGCGGTTAATCTGCACCCAGCCTTTGAACGTACGCTTGGTGCGGTTGGCGTCCTTGAACTCTACCTCGGCCTGGTAGAAGTACATGCCTTCCGAAACGCGGGTTCCGGAGCCGGATTCAGGTCCGGTGCTACCCCCGCTCCAGTTGATAAGCGGATCCCGGTCACTTTCGTACACCTTCGTGCCCCAACGGTTGTAGATTTTCACCACGGTCCGCTCAATCGGGCTGAACACTTTGGGCCGGAAAGTGTCGTTGCGGCCGTCGCCGTTCGGGGTGAAGATGTTGGGCAGCAAAAACAGCAGGCAGTTGTCTTTGCACTCCTTGTTGCTGAGTGCACTCACGGCCCGGTTGGCATCCACGGCCTGCACCGCGTAGCAGCCGGCGGCACTGCGCAGGCCCTGGTGCACGTAGGTGGTTTGGGTACCGGGCACCCGGTCCAGTTCTTTCAGCGGCTCCGTGTCGTTGGGAGCGTAGTAAATAATGTAGGTAACAATGTCGCGGCTGCAATCAGCGGTAGGCTCATTGCTCAGCGTCCAACTCAGGTAGTTGTTATAGATTTCCCCGCTGGCGGGCGTGGTAGCTGGCAGGTCGAAGAGGCGACTGGCCAGACTGTCACAATTCGTGGGCTTGAGCGTCAGGATAGGCGTGCACGGAATGGGTAGCAGCGACACGCATTGTTCCTGGCTCAGGTTAATCAATGAATCCGGCAGGGAGATGTCGTAGGTGCCGTTCGTTTTCACGTAGTAGCAATAGGTTTCGCCTTTCACCAGGGGCCGGGCCGTAGTGCCCCGGTCGGTGAATGTGCCGCCCGGGGCGGTGCCGGTTACCTTCCCAACCGGCGCAAACGTACCGTTCTGCAGGCGCCGGTAGATGGTGGTAGGCCGTTGCGAGTTGTCCCAGGGTACGTTGTAGGTCCAGGTAAGCCCGATGCTGTTGGTCAGCGGATTCGGGGTTGCTTCAATGCGCACGCTGGAAGCCGGGGCCGGCCGTTCCCGAATGCGGGTAGTATCGGAGGGGTTGGCGGTAGCCGCCCGGAAGAATACCAAGCGGTACGAATACGCATTTTCGGTGGTGTTCAGGCCGCCATCTACCCAGGTAGTATCATTCAGGCCAAACTCCCGGTCGATTCGGGTGTAGCTGCCGGCCGCCGGGTTTTGCCCAACCGCCCGGTACAGGAAATAGCCCGCCGGCGCGTTGAATGCTGCCGTCGGCGCGGGTTTGTTCCAGCGCACCGTAATCTGCCCGTTGGTGGTGCTGGTGCGGTCCACGGTCACGTGGGTCAGGCGGGCCGAGCGGCCGGTTACTTTCACGCAGGCTTCGTTGGAGGCAATGCTGGCGCCCCCGGCGGGGCGGGCAAACTCCACGTAAATGCGGTAGCAGTAATTTTTGCCCCGCTCCAGCCCGCGGCCGTTGTTGTCATCGAGGAAAGTGCGGCTACCCACGTTGATGGTCCCAATCCGGGTGTAGCCCCGCGAGGCCGGAATACCCGTTTCACAAGGGCCCGGGGTCCAGCCACTTTCGTTTTCACGCCGGTACACCCGAATCTCGGCGCCGGGGTTCTGGCACAGGTAGTTGTCCCAGTCGAGGCGGGCGGTATTGCCCACGGGGGTTACCCGCAGGTTCTGGGGCGGCGGCCCCACTACGGTGATGCGCAGCGGCCGCTCGTCAATTAAGGGCGTGAGTCCAGCAGCCGGTTGGTCGGTGGCTTTGAACAGCACTTGGTGCGGGTCAGAGCGAATATCGGAGCAGGAAGGCGTCCAGTTAAACGTACCGCGGGCGGTAGGCGGCCCCTGCGAGTTTTGCACGAACGTAGCCGGCGGAATCATGCCGCCGTAAGCTTCCAGCAGGATGCGGTTATTTTCCGGGTCGGTGGCCGTCACGACAATGGGCGGAATAGGCGTGCCGGCTACCACGCACAAATCGGGCGGCACTACCAGGGTAGGGCGCAGGTTGTTGCTCGGGGTTACCGTAATCTGCATATCCCGGATTACCTCGCCCATCAGGCGCGGCGGAGCCCCCGGAATGCGGCGCCATTCCTGCACCACCATAGCCACGTTGTACTCGCCCACTACCTCCGGCGAGTTCCACACAATCTGCCCGGTATTGATGTCCTGCCGGTAGATGGCCGGGTCATTCGGCACCCCCACGGGCGGGCCTATATAGGGTACCTGAATGGCCCGGAAAAACCCATCATCGGGGAAGCGGAAGCCCGAAACGGTGGTGGGCCGGGGGTTAGAGCCGTTGCTTACCAGCGTGCTAGGGTTGCCCGCCTGCTGACTTTCCCGCCGCAGGAAAACCAGTGAGTCGCCATCCGCGTCGTACGCGGCCGGGTTGTGCAGAAACACCTGCCGACGGCTGGCTTGGTCAATGGCCGGAGCCAGTAGGGCCGGCGAGCTGTTTTCCTTTAGAATAGGGTCGAGAATGATGCGCGTCGAGATATAGAACGACTCATTCACCGAGTTAGTCAGATTTTGCACCCCGGCTACCCGGTTTACACTCAGGTAGCTAACCAGATAGTTCCCGGGGGCATTGTACGTGTGCTCGAAGTAGTACACGTTCCGATAGACATTGGGGGCAACCAACGTCCTCTTGACCCGGGGAATGCCCCCCTCCCCCGAGTTGGTGTTATCACCGTAAAATATGGTTACAGTGGGCTCATCCGCTGCTAACTGCCCGCCGGTGGTAGTAACGCTGGTATAGAGAATCATCTTGAAGAAGATTCGGCGGGGGTTGCGGTTCTCGGCGGGCAGGGTAGTGTCCGTCTTGGCCTGGATGTCGCCGGCCCGCAGGTGGGTGGCGTAGGACGCAGAGGGTGTCCCTAGCCAGGCTACTAGCAATAGGAGCCCGGCCAGCCAAAGCCGCAGCGGGCGGTTCAGTAGCGGAAGATTCATAGAGTCAGGGTATTGATAGGCGGAAAGGAAGGCAGGGAAGTTCAGCAAAAACCTAGCTAGAACCTAACAAAAGCCCTTGCATTTAGGTTAAGTAGTTACCGCAAGGTACTAACGAAGCCCGGCAGCTATAGATTCACTGTAACGTGAAAGCCTTATTCAGATTGTTTCCTACTAGGTTGGCGCCTACCTTTGACCGTTACAACTGACCTACCCACACCCCTTCAGTAGCTCTCTATGAGTTGGATTACAAAAACCTTTTCCAGTAGCATCGGCCGTAAGATTATCATGGCCGTTACGGGCCTGTTTCTCTGCACCTTCCTGGTGGTTCACCTGGTCGGGAACCTGCAGTTATTCAACGCCGATAATGGAGCGGCCTTTAATGCCTACTCCGAGTTTATGGGCCATAATCCCCTGATCCGCACCATGGAAATTGTGCTGGTGCTGGGCTTTGGCTTCCACATCTACGAGGGCCTGGCCCTGGCCGCTAAAAACCGCGCCGCCCGGGGCAATCAGCGCTACGTGGTGGACCATATTGAGCAGAACAGCTCCTGGCACTCGCGCAGCATGGCCCTGCTGGGCAGCATCGTGCTGTTCTTCCTGATTGTGCACCTCTACAACTTCTTCGGCTCCCTGCGCTTTACTGATGTACCGCGCGACGCCAATGGCAACGAAGATGCTTACGCCCTGGTACTTGCGGCCTTCAAAGATCCGCTGTATGTACTGCTTTACGTGGTGGGCCAGGTAGCCCTGCTTTACCACTTGCTGCACGGCTTCAGCAGCGCCTTCCAGACGCTGGGCCTGACCCACCGCAAGTACACGCCGGCCATCAAGTTTATCGGTTACGGCTTCTCGATTGTTGTGTGCGCCGCCTTCGCCGCCATGCCGATCTACTTCTACTTTTTCAAATAAGTCCTAAACTCGACTGCCGATGTTTCCGGATTCCAAAATTCCCGAAGGCCCGTTGGCCGAAAAGTGGGACAAGCATAAATTCAACGTTAAACTCGTAAACCCCGCCAACAAGCGGAAATACGACGTTATTGTGGTGGGCACCGGCCTGGCCGGGGCTTCGGCCGCCGCCTCTTTGGCGGAGCTGGGCTACAACGTAAAGGCCTTTACCTACCACGATTCCCCGCGCCGGGCGCACTCCATTGCCGCGCAAGGGGGTATCAATGCCGCTAAAAACTACCAGAACGACGGTGACTCGGTGTACCGCCTGTTCTACGATACGATTAAAGGGGGTGACTACCGCGCCCGCGAAGCCAACGTGTACCGTCTGGCCCAGGTATCGGTCAACATCATCGACCAGTGCGTGGCCCAGGGTGTGCCCTTCGCCCGCGAGTACGGCGGACTGCTGGCCAACCGCTCCTTCGGGGGCGCGCAGGTAAGCCGCACGTTCTACGCCCGTGGCCAAACCGGCCAGCAGCTGCTGTTGGGCGCTTACTCGGCTCTTTCGCGCCAGGTAGCCTATGGCAAGGTGAAGCTCTACACCCGCACCGAAATGCTGGATGTGGTTATCGTGGATGGGCAGGCCCGGGGCATCATTACCCGCAACCTGATTACCGGCGAAATTGAGCAGCACGCGGCCCACGCCGTGGTACTGGCTACCGGCGGCTATGGCAACGTGTTCTACCTGAGCACCAACGCCAAGTACAGCAACGCCACGGCCGCCTGGCGGGCGCACAAAAAGGGAGCTTACTTCGCTAACCCCTGCTTTACTCAGATTCACCCTACCTGCATTCCCGTATCCGGTGACTACCAGTCGAAGCTGACGCTGATGTCGGAGTCGCTGCGGAACGATGGCCGCGTATGGGTGCCCGCTTCCAAGGAAACAGCCGAGCGCCTGCGTAAAGGCGAAATCCGGGTGGGTGATATTCGGGAAGAAGACCGGGACTACTTCCTGGAGCGCAAGTACCCCGCTTTCGGTAACCTGGTACCGCGCGACGTAGCTTCGCGCAACGCCAAAATGATGTGCGACGAAGGACGAGGGGTAGGCAGCTCGGGCCTGGCCGTATATCTCGACTTCGCTGATGCCATCAAGCGTAACGGTGCCGACTGGGTAAGCCAGAAGTACGGCAACCTGTTCGACATGTACGCCAAGATTACCGGCGAGAATCCCTACGAGCAGCCCATGCGCATTTACCCGGCTGTACACTACACCATGGGTGGCCTCTGGGTAGATTACAACCTGCAAACCACGGTACCCGGCCTGTACGCTACCGGCGAGTGTAACTTCTCTGACCACGGCGCTAACCGCCTGGGGGCCTCGGCCCTGATGCAGGGTCTGGCCGACGGCTACTTCGTGATTCCCTACACCATTGGGGACTACCTGGCCCAGACGCCGCCCAAGCCGGTTACCACCGAGCACCCCGCCTTCAAGGAGGCCGAAGCCGAAGTGCGCGCCCGCGTCCAGAAGCTCATGAGCATCAACGGCACCCGCACCCCCGATGATTTCCATAAAGCGCTGGGACACCTTATGTGGGAATACTGCGGCATGGCCCGCACGGCCGAGGGTCTGCAATACGCTAAAGCCGAGATTCAGAAGCTGCGCCGGGAGTTCTGGAGCGACTTGAAACTGGTAGGAACCGAGGCCGAAATGAACCAGGCTCTGGAAAAAGCCGGCCGCGTCGCCGACTTCCTCGAGCTGGGTGAGCTGATGGTGGACGATGCTTACCACCGCAATGAAAGCTGCGGCGGCCACTTCCGCGAGGAATACCAGACGCCCGAAGGCGAAGCCCTGCGCGACGATGAGAACTTTACGTATGTAGCGGCCTGGGAATACACCGGTGATAACCGGGCTTCGGCACTTCACAAGGAAGATTTGCGTTTCGAGAACGTGAAGCTCACCCAACGCAGCTATAAGTAGTGAGCCCGAAGGCAGGGGTAGCATTTTTCCTACCCCTGCCCTCCGCTTCACCCGCTCACTACCTTCTACTAACTACTCAATACTCTTGAAATAAAATGGCTGGAAGTAACCCCAATGCCAAACCCATGAACCTCACGCTGAAAGTGTGGCGGCAGAAAAACCGCAACGCGCAAGGCGGTATCGTGGATTACCAGGTAAAAGACATTTCGCCCGATATGTCATTCCTGGAAATGCTGGACGTACTAAACGAAGATTTGCTGCGCCAGGGCGAAGAGCCGGTTGCCTTTGACCACGACTGCCGCGAAGGTATCTGTGGCTCGTGCAACCTGTTCATCAACGGCCGGGCTCACGGCCCCGAGCCGGGCACAACTACCTGCCAGCTGCACATGCGCAAGTTCAACGATGGAGATACTATCACCATTGAACCCTGGCGTGCCAATGCTTTTCCCGTCAATAAAGACCTGAGCGTGGACCGCTCGGCCTTCGACCGGATTATTCAGGCGGGCGGCTACATCTCGGTAAACACCGGTGGCACCCCCGATGCCAACGAAATTCCGATTCCCAAGGACATTGCCGATCGGGCATTTGAAGCGGCTACCTGCATTGCCTGTGGCGCTTGCGTAGCATCCTGCAAAAATGCTTCGGCCATGCTGTTCGTGTCGGCCAAGGTGTCGCAGCTGGCGCTACTGCCCCAGGGCCACGTAGAGCGCAAGTCGCGGGTAGAAAACATGGTAGCCCAGATGGACAAGGAAGGTTTTGGGGCCTGCACCAACATTGGCTCCTGCGCGGCGGAGTGCCCGGTTGGCATTTCGCTGGAAAATATTGCCATCCTGAACCGCGAATTCCTGTCGGCTAAAGCTACTTCGAATAACCTGGCGTAAGGTTTCTGGTTATCTCAACAGGACTCCAGAAAAGCGAAACGGAAATCCGTTTCGCTTTTTTGTTGCTTTTTCGACCCACTATGCCGCGCCCGGTAAAGTTGTCGGCGCGGCTGCTTCATCATTTATCTTTTCTTTGATGATAACCATTATTGCCGGTACCAACCGGCCCAATTCACGCGCCCGGCGCGTAGCCGACTTTTATGCTCAGTTGCTGGCGCGGCAAGGAGCCTCCTCCCAACTGCTGGACCTAACGGAGCTTCCTCTGGATTTTACAACCTCCGCCCTGTACGGCAACACCGGCCGCCACGACGAATTTAACCGCCTGGCGGCCTTGGCTGAGAGTGCGGAAAAGCTGGTTTTTGTGGTGCCGGAGTATAACTGCTCCTTTCCCGGGGTATTGAAGGCGTTTATTGACGGGCTGCCCTACCCCGGTGGTATTCGCGGAAAGAAAGCCGCGCTGGTGGGCTTAAGCAGCGGCAGCCAGGGAGGTATTCTGCCCCTTAATCACCTCACCGACGTGCTCATGTACCTGGGCACCGCCGTTTTGCCCCAACGGGTGCGCCTGCCTTTCATTGATAAGTTTCTGACCGCCGAGGGCCTGATTACGGAGCCCCTCTATCAGCAGCTGCTGCAAGAACAGGCTGAAGCGTTACTGGCCTTCTAGCCTATGGTACAAAACGCTACTCGGCTGCAACCAAGCCTTCGTGAATGTTTCTACAGCCGGGCCATGAAGCGGAACCTGCCAGTGCCGGGCCTACGTTCGAGCTGAAAGTGCTATCTTGAAGTATCTGCTTACGCAACGCTGCTTATGGTTTCTTTTACCGGCATCCGCTTTCCGCAGTGGCTGGCGCCTACCCTAGTACTGCTCGGTAGCCTGCTGGTAGCCTGCAGCCCCACCGGCACGGAGGAAACCGACGAAAACCCTACCTCTGCTACCCCCTACACGCTGATTTTACCGACTAATCTGCCACAGAAAGTAGGTATACCCAGCGACAATCCGCTTACCGTGGAGGGCGTGGAGTTGGGTCGGAAGCTGTTTTATGAGGTTCGGCTTTCCCGGACCGGAACTCAATCCTGCGGCAGCTGCCACCAACAAAGCAAAGCCTTCACGGATGGGTTGGCGCGCGCCGTGGGGGTAGCAGGTCAGCCGCACCCACGCGGCACCATGTCGCTGGCTAATGTCCTGTGGGAAAAGACTCTGAACTGGGATGGCGCCGCTACCAGCTTGGAACAGCAGGCCCGGCTGCCCATCGAAAATCCCTTGGAGATGCACCAGTCGCTGGCCGATGGCGTGCGGAAACTGCAGCAAACTGACCTCTACCCGCCCCTGTTCCAGAAAGCCTTCGGTAGCTCCACTATCAGCGAAACCATGGTATTGAAGGCGCTGGCCCAGTTCGAGCGTACCCTGATTTCGGCCAACTCCCGCTACGATAAGTATCTGCGCAAGGAAGCCTCCCTGACGGCAGCGGAGCGGGCCGGGGCCGGCTTGTTTATCAATCATCCCAGCGAAGTGAGCGGCCTGTTTATCAGGGGCGCTACCTGTCATCACTGCCACACCAGCGAGGATGGCTTGTTCAGCTCCCCAGACTTCTTTAATAATGGCTTGGATGTAGCCTTCGCCGATGTAGGCCGCGCCGGTGTGACTGGCCAAAGCGCCGACCGGGGCAAATTCCGGGCTCCTACCCTTCGCAATATCGCCCTGACGGCCCCGTACATGCACGATGGTCGCTTCCAGACGCTGGAGCAAGTGCTGGACCACTACAATGAGCACGTTCAGCTTAACAGTCCGGGAATAGATCCGAATATGCTGCTGTCCAACACCCCGGGCGGTACCCGCCTGGATCTTACCCGTACGGAGAAAGCCCAGCTGATTGCTTTCTTGAAAACCCTGACTGACTCCACGTTCATTACGGATCAGCGGTTTTCTGATCCATTCAAACCCTAGCGTCACTTTCAGTACGCCGGAAAGCAGTAGGTTTGGCGTGTATTCGCTTTTGCTACGTGGCCACTTCTGCTACTCTTTCTACTCCGGCTGCTTCCCGAATCTATCTGCCTGCTTTTACCGGGGTAAGGGCGCTGGCCGCCTACCTGGTGTTTTTGCATCACTTCAACCCGTTTCGCCATAACCCCGAGTGGCCCCGGCTACACGCCTGGGTCTTGGAATTTCACATCGGTGTTCCGGTTTTCTTTGTTCTGAGCGGCTTTCTGATCACGCTCCGCTATGGGCAGCAACCGGTGCCGTGGCGGCGTTATATGGGCCGGCGTCTCGCGCGCATTTATCCGCTATACTTTTTGCTTTGCCTGGCTACTTACTATGCTTTCTGGCGGGCCAACCACTTTCTGCCGCATCATTTCTTCTTTAGTCTTACGCTTACGCAGGCCTTCTTCTCTGATGCCAAATACGCCGGCATTGCGCAGGCCTGGACCTTAACGGTGGAGGAAAGCTTTTATCTGCTGGCGCCCATAGCCTTCTGGCTGCTGCGCCGCCGCGTGCCGTTGTGGGTTCAGCCATTCGCCTTGCTGGGGGTAGGCCTTTTGCTGGTGTTAATGCTAAGTCCGGTGGGCGCCCACACGTATGGCTTCCTGGGCTCCTTTCGGCTTATGCTCCTGTTCTCTATATTCGGCAGGGGCTTTGAGTTTTACGCCGGCATGCAGCTGGCCAGGTGGTACCAGCAGGGACGGCTGCGCCGCTACCAGCAACCCGCTTTTCTGACCCTGCTGGGTAGTGGCCTGATAATAGCGGCCCTCAGCGGTATGGTCTGGACCAAAGGAGGCTATACGTACGGGCAGGAGCATGCTTTTGGCGTAGCTCTTAACAATGTAGTACTGCCTGGCGGAATTATTATGCTTTTTGCGGGCTTACTCACTGAGCCTACCTGGCTACGGTACCTGCTTTCTACCCGCATTTTCCAGATTCTCGGCAAAAGCTCCTACGCCTTTTATCTGATTCACCTGGGTTCCGTACGCGACTGGCTGGCGCTGCATCTGACCCCACACAATGGGTTGTTGTTCATCGTGCTTAATCTGCTGGCCATTGGATTGCACTACGTCATCGAGGAGCCGCTTAACCGGTGGTTACGGCCTGCTGTTGCGACAGTTCGCAGTGTTTAAGAACCTGTACCCCTACCTTTCCTTCCTATGCTACATTTTCGCCTAGCTGGCTTTCTTTGTTGCGCGGTGCTGGCTACGGCCTGCACGCTCACGCCCCAGGCCAAACACGGTCGCATGCTCAACCCCGATCGGGAACTAGCCGCTCCAGCGCTTATCCCCACTGATTCCGTTACATTGCCGGCCGATTCTCTAACATCCAGGCCCTAAAAAAAACACGCGCAGCTTCGTCCTAACCAGGAAAAAGCTGCGCGCGTGTTTTATCTGGCTGGAAAGTATTTTTTCAGCGCCAGGTTGGTGGGGTGTTAGTCCACGTTGTCGTGCAGGAAGCGGTTGTCGCCCAGCAGTTCGTTGTCGTCAGAGAGGTTAAAACGGCTGATGTTCTGCTCTGAGGAGGGTACCACGTTTTCCAGCTTCACCTGCCGCCGCAAATAGGCCGGCGTTTCCAGCTGGTCCTTGATGGCGTCGTTGGTGAGGCCGTTGCTCAGGGCTTGCAGACGTTGGCGGCGCTCCTCGGCCCGCGCATCCAGGGAAGGCCGCGGGAGTGTATGGTGAGTTACAGCCGGCTGAGTTGTCTGCTGCTGATACAACACAGGCTCCGGTGCCGGCGCGGAGGGAGCCGAAACCGCCGGGGGCACGTAAGCGGCCGGGGCAGGAGAAGCCTCCAGATCGTACTTCACTGGCTGGGCCTCCGGGGCTGCCGGCACTTGGGTACCAAAGGTAGGCACCACGGGCGCTTCCTGCCGATCCTTATCAAAGATGTTGATCTGCGGGTCGGGTTGGGTTGTGACCGTAGTGTTTTCGGGCTCACTGCTACGTGCTACCACATTGGTGATGTTGTGCGCGTCGCGGGCGAAGCCGGTGGCAATAACCGTTACCCGAATGCTCTGGCCCAAGGTAGGATCAATGCCGTGCCCGAAAATAACTTCGGCATTCTGGCCCGCCTTGTCCTGGATGTACTCCGTAATTTCGGTGAGCTCATCCATTTCCAGCTCGGCCTGGTCGCCCGACATAATGCTGAGCAGGATTTTCTGCGCCCCGTGAATGTCGGTGTTGTTAAGCAGCGGCGAGGCCAGAGCCTCTTCGGCAGCGCGCTGGGCCCGGTTCTCGCCTTCCGTGATGCTGCTACCCATTACGGCCGCCCCGGAGTCCTTCATGACGGTTTTCACGTCTTCAAAGTCCACGTTCACGTCGGCGGTAACCGTAATGATTTCGGCAATAGATTTGGCGGCAGTGCTCAGCACGTTATCGGCTTTGGCGAAGGCCGAGCGGATGGGCAGGTTGCCGTAAATCTCGCGCAGCTTATCGTTGAGAATTACCAGCACCGTGTCGCAGTTGTCGCTCAGCTCCTTGATGCCGTGCTCCGCCTGCTGACGCTTTTTCTTGCCTTCAAACATGAAGGGTGCCGTCACGATGCCAACCGTCAGGATGCCTAGCTCCTTGGCTACTTTGGCAATAACCGGGGCCGCGCCGGTACCGGTGCCACCGCCCATCCCGGCCGTGATAAACACCATTTTGGTGCCGTTACTAAGTAGCTCCCGAATTTGCTCGCGGCTCTCGATGGCCGCCTGCTTTCCCCGCTCGGGGTTGGCACCGGCCCCAAGGCCCTCGGTTAAGTCGGCCCCAATCTGCAGGCGGTTAGGCACGGTGGAAGACGCCAGCGCCTGCTTGTCGGTGTTGCAGATGACAAATTCTACATCCTTGATGCCTTGGCTGAACATGTGGTTAACGGCGTTGGAGCCGCCGCCCCCCACGCCAATCACCTTAATGATGGACCTAGACTGTGCCGGAATATCGAAAGTAAAATTCATGAGTTGGGGTCTTCGGGTCGTGGGGACTTGGGGTCTTGGCTGGTGGGTACTTGCAGTCTGACTTTGGTTGCCACCAAGGCAAAACCAAGACCCCAAGTTCCTAAGACCCCATCACCTAATATTGCTTATCGTCGAAGTCATCAATCAGCAGCCCTTTGGTGCGGCTGATGATCTTCTGAAAAAAGTCGCCAGCACCCGACGATTTCTTGGGTTGCTCGGGCGTCGGTTGTGCGGCCTGCTGGGGCTGGGGAGCCGCCGGCTGGGGCACGGTTGGTTGGGGCGCCGGCGCGGGAGTAGGCCGCACCTCCGGAGCCGTGCGGTAGTAATTCTGCTCAGGCTCCTCGTAGCTGCGCTGGGCTACCCGGTCATCGATGGAGCGGTAGCCGGCCAGCACCAACCCCACAGTGGTAGCGTACATCGGCGACTTTACCGCCTCGATTTTGCTCTTACCCAAGTGTTCGTTGGGGTAGCCAATGCGGGTATCCATGCCGGTTACGTACTCCGTAAGCTGCACCAGATTCTGCAGCTGCGAGCCACCACCCGTCAGTACAATGCCGGCGGCCAGCTTATCATGAAAGCCCAGGCGCTGAATCTCAGCGTACACCAACTCAATGATTTCCTCCATCCGGGCTTCGATGATGTACGCCAGGTTTTTGAGGGAAATTTCCTTGGGTGCCCGGTCGCGCAGGCCCGGAATGCTCACAATTTCGTACTCCGAGGCTTCTTCGGCAATGGCCTTGCCAAACTTCACCTTCAGCTGCTCGGCCTGGTTTTGCATAACCAGGCAGCCCTGCTTAATATCGGAAGTGATGATGTTGCCGCCGAAGGGTAGCACCGCCGCGTGTCGGATGATACCGTCCTTGAAAATGGCCAGGTCGGTGGTGCCGCCGCCAATGTCAATCAGAGCTACCCCAGCTTCCTTCTCCTCGTCCGAGAGTACCGACATGCTGGAGGCCAGCGGCTCCAGAATCAGGTTGTCGATTTCCAGCCCGGCTTTGGTAACACACTTATTGATGTTGTTAATGGCCGTGCTCTGCGCCGTGATGATGTGGAAGTTGCCCTCCAGGCGTACTCCCGACATACCCACTGGGTCCAGAATTCCCTCCTCGTAATCCACCTTGTAATCCTGGGGCATTACGTGGATGATTTCGGAGCCGGGCGGGGTTACCAGCCGGTACATATCGTTGGTGAGGCGGTTTACATCGCCCAGCGTGATTTCGTTATCCGTGGAAGTGCGCGTGATGCTGCCGTTATGCTGCAGGCTTTTGATGTGCTGCCCGGCAATGCCCACGTTTACTACCCCAATGTTGATGCCCGACTGTTCCTCGGCCTGCCGGATGGCTTTCCGGATAGCGTCCACGGTTTTGTCGATGTTGGATACAATACCACGCACCACTCCCTCCGACACGGCTTTGCCCATGCCCAAAATTTCGAGCTTGCCAAACTCATTCTTACGCCCTACCAGGGCGCAGATTTTGGTGGTGCCGATGTCGAGGCCGACTACAATCTTATCGTGTTGCATGGAAGGGAGGGCGAGAGAGTTGCGGTTGGTTGCAGGAAGTAGGCGGCTTAATGCGCTATAAGATAGCGCTTTAAACCAATAGTTTTATTCGCAGATTATCTGGTCTTTGAACTCGACGTTGACCCGATGGTAGGTATCCCAGCCGAGAACAGGGGGAATTTGACGGTAAAATACCATCAGTTTCGCAAATTTTTCCGAAATATTCTCAGGAAAGCCAAATTCAATACGTTGGTCGCCTACTTGCTGGGTAAAAGAGAGCTTGCCGTTAGGTTCAACGAATACTTCTGCTACCTGGGCGCGCCAGAAAGGCTTTTCATCGATGTAGCGCAAAAACTCCAGGTAGCGCCGGCCGGTGCTGTCCTGGAAAAAGCTGGCCGACAGGGGTTGTCCTCCGAGCCGGGAAATGGGCACTACCCGGGCCGTAAACAGCGGCGACAAGGGCAGTCGGCGGCCGTCGGCATCAAGGTAGCTGTCCCGACGGGTATCGCTGTGCACCAGGCGGGCAATGGGGCGGTTCTGGCGCACGTCGGCGTGCAGGTTGCCGGCCAGGTCGCGGTACACTTGCGCTTCCTTCACAAAGCTGTGGGCCTTAAGACGGGCCTCCAGATCCTTCAGATCCACGTCGGCGGGGGAAGCACCTTCCAGGCGGTCTTCCCCGTGGCGGGTCAGCAGGCTGGTCACCTCCCGCTCACTGATAAAGAAGTTATTGAACTCGTTGCTGATGGACACAATAACCCCGTTTACCGGCCGGGTAGCCTGGCGCACGGCTGCAAAGGTACCCAGCGCAATTAGCAGCACCAGGCAGCCCGTAGCAAACAGTAGGTTATTGGCTTTACGCTTCAGCTCCATTCCAGCGAAGATTCAAAATATTCCTTAATCTAGGCACCAACTGGTCAATATCTCCGGCCCCGACGGTGGCTAATACGTCAAAATTCGGATTGGTTTCGGCATTCCGCAAAATTTCTTCTTTTGTCTGGAGAGATTTTACGGGGGCGGTTATTTGGGATAAAATTAATTCCGACGTTACGCCGGGCATGGGCAGCTCCCGCGCCGGGTAGATATCCAGCAGCACTACCTCATCGGCAAGGCTCAGGCTCTCAGCGAATCCCGGCGCGAAGTCGCGGGTGCGGCTGAACAGATGGGGCTGGAACACTACCCGCAGCTGCCGGCCCGGGTACAGCGCCCGCAGAGAACGGAGAAACGCCTCAATTTCGCGTGGGTGGTGGGCGTAATCATCCACGTACACCTTGGGCTTGCCGGGCGTACCGGCCGTGAGAATAAATTCGAAGCGCCGTTTTACGCCCCGGTAGGCAGCCACAGCCGACTGCAGCTGCGCCGCCGAGAGGCCATGGAGCTGCGCCACGCAGGCGGCGGCCAGCATATTCTCGACATTGTGGTAGCCCGGCACGGCCAGTTCAAGCTCTTCCACCGAACCTTGCGGGCCGTGCAGGTTAAAGCGGAACCGGTGGCCTTCGGCCGTAATGTGGTCGGCGTACAGTTCCGGGCCCTGCTCCGGCGAGAGGCCATAGCGGATCACCTGCACCCCGGCCGGCGCGGCGGCTGCCACGCTGGGGTCGGCCGTGTGGTTGATGATGAGGGTGCCGCCGGGCTGAATCTGCCCCACAAACTGCCGGAACGACTCCACCAGAGCTTCTTTGTGGCCGTAAATGTCGAGGTGGTCGGCGTCGGTGCTTGTGACGATGGCCACCGTAGGAAATAAGGTCAGAAAGCTCCGGTCGTACTCATCCGCCTCCACAACTACTGGCGTAGTGGCGGTTGGGGCCGAAGCAGGGGGTAGCAGCAGGTTCGAGCCGAGGTTGACGGCAATGCCCCCCAGGAAGGCCGCGCTGGGTACGCCGGCGTGGTGTAGCAGGTGGGCCACCATGCTGCTGGTGGTAGTTTTGCCGTGGGTGCCGGCCACGGCAATGGTCGGGCGGCCCTGGGTGAGCAGACCCAGCACCTGGCTGCGCTTGCGGATATCGTAGCCCTGCTCCCGCAGCCAAGCCCACTCCTGGTGGTCCTGGGGGATGGCCGGGGTCAGGACGACCAACGTTTGGGCGGAGTTCTGGCGCACCTCAACCGGAATGTTGGCTACCGCGTCCTCGTAGTGCACGGCTATACCTTCGGCGCTCAGAGCTTCCGTTAGGGGGGTAGGCGTTTTGTCGTAGCCACTAACGGAGTGGCCGTTGGCCTGGAACCAGCGGGCCAGCGCCGACATGCCGATGCCGCCGATGCCCAGGAAGAATACGTGAGGAAAAGCCGCAACAGGGTTCAAGGTCGAGGAGTTGGTAAGGGGTAGTACTTAGGAACGGACGGTGGCGGGCAGCAGCTTTTCCAGCTCATCCACGATGGTAGCCGTGGCCCGGGGCCGGGCCAGCGCCCGGATGTTGGCGGCCAGCTGCCGCTGCCGGGCGGGGTCCTGGAGCAAGGCCAGGGCCTGGTCGTAGAGGGTGGCAGCCGCGTCGGCGTCGCGGACCAGCAGGGCGGCATCCTGGCGCGTGAGGGCCAGGGCGTTCTTGGTTTGGTGGTCTTCGGCCACATTGGGCGAGGGCACCAGAATGCTAGGCTTGCCGGTCAGGCACAGCTCCGACACCGACAAAGCCCCGGCCCGGCTAACCACCACATCGGCGGCGGCGTAGGCCAAATCCATGCGGCGTACAAACTCCAGGGCCTGCAGGTTACGAGCCGCGAAGGGAGCGGCTTGCTCCTGGGCCTGGGGGTAGTACGCTTTGCCCGTCTGCCAGAGCAGCTGCACCCCTGCTTCCTGCAGGCGCGGCAGCGCGGCGGCCGTGGCCTGGTTGAGGGTGCGGGCCCCCAGGCTGCCGCCAATTACCAGCAGCACCGGGCGGGCAGGGTCCAGACCGAAAAATGGTAGGGCCTCGGCCCGCTGCCCGTCGGCAATTTCGGTGCGCACAGGGTTGCCGGTGAGCACCAGCCGGTCGGCGGGAAAGAACTCCTCCATGCCCTCGTACGCCACGCAGATGCGCTGCACGCGCCGGGCCAGCAGCTTGTTCACCAAGCCGGCGTAGGAATTCTGCTCCTGAATTAGGGCGGGGATGCCGCGGGAGGTAGCGGCCAGCAGCACGGGAGCTGAGGCGTAGCCCCCTACCCCTACTACAGCGTCGGGCTTGAACATGTCAATGAGCTTGCCGGCCTTGCGCACGGCGCGCATCAACCGGATGGGGAACAGCAGGTTTTGGGGCGATAAGCTGCGCTGCAACCCCGTAATGTCAAGGCCCACAATCTCGTAGCCGGCCTCTGGCACGCGGGTCATCTCCATGCGGCCGTTGGCGCCCACAAACAAAATTTCCGCGTCGGGATGACGGCGACGCACCTCGTTGGCAATGGCTACGGCCGGAAAAATGTGCCCGCCGGTACCCCCGCCGGATATGATTAGCTTCATTGTTAAGCTGTTAGCTGATGGCTGATAGCTTTTCGGTGCAAAAGCCAATGGCCAACAACCATCAGCTAACAGCCACTATTTACGCGTACTGCGACACCCGCGGAATGCGGGCCGTGTCTTCGGGTTCGCCTACCATAGGCCGGATTTCCCGCTCGCCTCGGCTCACGGCCAGAATAATCCCGATGCTGATACCGGTGAAAATCAGGGAAGTGCCACCCATGCTCAGCAGGGGTAGCGGCAGGCCGGTAATCGGGCCCAGGCCCACGGCCACGCCCATGTTCACCATGGCCTGCAAGACTAGGCTAAAACTCAGCCCCGCCGAAAGCAACCCCCCGAAGGCCCCGTAACTGTTGATTACCGTTTTCAGCCCCCGATACAGGAACGCCAGGTAGAGAAACAAGACGACTACCCCCCCGAACAGGCCGTACTCCTCAATGATGATGGCGTAGATAAAGTCGGAGTACGGGTGGGGCATGATGTTGCGCTCCGTGCTCTTGCCAGGTCCCTTGCCGAACAGCCCGCCCGTGGCCTCGGCGATGTAGGCGTGCTCTAGCTGGAAGGGCACCGGCTTGCTCTTATCGGTGAAGCTTTCAATGCGGGATTTCACCGTACCCCACCGCTGCCCTACCGTCAGGGCCACGCCGCCTAAGGTCATTACAATCAGCACGGTAAGCATCATATGCTTGAGCGGCACCCGGCCAATAAACATTAGCAGCAAGCAGGTAGCAAACAGCAGCACTGCTGTGGAGGCATTGGATAGAATAATCAGCCCGCAGATAACGCCGACCCATATTATAACCGGTAGCAGGGTATTCTTGAAGTCTTCAACATGCTGCTGACGACGACTAAGCATAGAAGCCAGGTGCGAAATCAGGGCCAGCTTGGCTAAGTCGGAGGGCTGGAAGGTTTGGTTGATAACCGGAATAGTCAGCCAGCGGGAAGCGCCATTTACTTCACCGCCCATGATGAAGGTGAAGATGAGCAGGGGCACCGAAATGAGCAGGGCGTAGAGCGAGAGGCGGGAGTAGTAGCGGTAGTCGATGCGGTGGGCCAGCCACATAAAAAACAGGCCCACGAAAATCAGACTGGTGTGCTTGAAGAGGAAGTACTCCGTGTTGCCGCCCATTTTCTTATAGGCCAGCGTACCCGTGGCCGAGTACACCACGGCAATGGAAATAAACGAGAACAGCAGCACGATGCCCCACAGCACGGGGTCACCCTTCAGATTCTGCCGCAGCCAATTGGTAACAGGTTCCATACGGTGAAGTGGTGAGGTGGTGAGGTAGCTTGCCGGCCGGCTACCCCCGGCGGCTTAGTTAGAGGTTTGCTGTTCCTGCAGCGCGGCTACGGCCGCCGTAAACTGCCGGCCCCGGTCCTCGTAGTTGCGGAACAAGTCGAAGGAAGCGCAGGCGGGCGAGAGCAGCACTACGTCGCCGGGGGCGGCCAGCGCGGCGGCGCGCTGCACGGCCTGGGTTACGCTCTGGGTTTCCTCCAGGTGAGGCACTACGCCGCCAAAGCTGGCTTTCAGCTTCTCGTTGTCCACGCCCAGGCAAATCAGGGCCTTCACCCGCGACTTGGCCAGCGGAATCAGCGTCGTGTAGTCGTTGCCTTTGTCGGTGCCGCCGGCAATCCAGATGATGGGCTCCCGAATGCCGTCGAGGGCGTACCAGGCGGCCTCCACGTTGGTGGCCTTGCTGTCGTTGATGAAGGTAGCGCCGCCTACCTCGCCCACGGGCTGCAGGCGGTGGTCGGCGTTGCGGAAAGAGGCCAGGCCGGCTTCAATCTGCTCGGCCGAGAGGCCCGCAATGCGGGCGCAGAGCACAGCGGCCAGCATGTTCTGGCGGTTGTGCTGCCCAATCAGGGGCGAGCCGGCCACGCTGACTTCCTCCCCGTCGAGGCCCAGGCCGGGCACCAAGTTGGTGCACAGGCAGTCCTCGCGGGTGTAGTAGCCGGCCAGCTGAAAATCGGGGCGGCGATGCAGGCTGAACGGCAGCTGAATTACGGGCCGCAGCGCCGCCGGGAAGTAGCGCTGAATATTCTCGTCGTCGGCGTTGTAGATGAAGTACTGCTCGCTGTCCTGGCTCTGGGTGATGCGCAGCTTGGCCTGGGCGTACTGTTCCAGGGAGTAGCCGTACCGGTCAAGGTGGTCGGGGGTGATGTTGAGCAGCACCGACACCCAGGGCTGAAACTCGTAGGTGTCATCGAGCTGAAAAGAGCTTAACTCCACCACGTAGTACTCGTGCTGGTCCTCCATTACCTGCTCGGCCAGGGAGTAGCCCACGTTGCCGGCCAGGCCCACGCTCAGCCCCGCCTCCTTCAGCAGATGGTAGGTGAGCAGGGTGGTGGTGGTTTTGCCGTTGGTACCGGTAATGCAGATGCACTGGGCCTTGGTGTAGCGCCCGGCCAGCTCGATTTCTGAAATAATGGGCGTATTCTGGGCGCGCAGGGCCTGAATGACCGGGGCTTTTTCCGGAATGCCGGGGCTTTTCACTACCTCATCGGCCCGCAGAATCTCCTCCAGCGTGTGCTGGTTTTCCTCGAAGGGAATACCAGCCTGCGTCAGCTTCTGCTTGTAACGCTCCTGAATCGGGCTTTTATCCGACACGAATACGGTGTGGCCTTTGGCCTGCGCCAGCAGCGCAGCTCCTACCCCACTTTCCGCGGCTCCTAAAATGACGTAGTGCATGATTCGTTCTTTATAGATTTCCCGCAGAGGAGCGCAGAGGTTTCGGGGAGGCTCGCGGAGGACGTTCTTCTGCGAACCTCCCCGAAACCACTGCGCTCCTCTGCGGGAACCATCATTAGCGCAATTTGAGAGTAACCAGCGTCAGGACAGCCAGCATGATGCTGACAATCCAGAAGCGGGACACGATTTTCGATTCGTGGTAGCCCAGCTTCTGGTAGTGGTGGTGCAAGGGCGACATGCGCAGCAGGCGGCGACCTTCGCCGTACTTGCGCTTGGTGTACTTAAAGTAGCTCACCTGCACCATAACCGAAAGGTTCTCAATGAGAAACACCCCGCACAGCACCGGAATCAGCAACTCTTTGCGCACGATGATGGCCAGCACCGCAATAATGCCGCCAATAGCCAGGGAGCCGGTGTCGCCCATGAACACCTGGGCGGGGTAGGAATTGTACCACAGGAAGCCCACGCAAGCCCCCACAAAGGCGGTGCAGAAGATTACCAGCTCCCCCGAGTTGGGAATGAACATCACGTCGAGGTAGTCGGCCAGCAGAGCGTTACCGCTTACAAAGCAGAAGATAGCCAGCGTAATGCCGATGATGGCCGAGGTGCCCGCCGCCAGCCCGTCGAGGCCATCGGTGATGTTGGCCCCGTTGCTCACGGCCGTGATAATCAGGATGACGATGGGAATGTAGAAGAAGGCGTAGTACTCATTAAAGAAGTCGCCGGCGGTGGCAAACAGGTCGCCGTAGTTCAGCTCGTTGTTTTTTAGGAAGGGCACCGTGGTAATCATCAGCTTCACATCCTGGTACACGGTACTGGCATCCACAGCCGAGAAGGAGCCGTTGGGCAGGGCGTACTGGCGCACGGTCACGTCGTTGGAGAAGAACAGCACCCAGCCCACCGTGATGCCCAGTCCTACCTGCCCCAGTACCTTGAACCGTCCGGCCAGGCCCTCCTTGTCCTTCTTCACTACCTTAATATAGTCATCCACGAAGCCAATCAGCCCCAGCCACACCGTGCTCAGCAGCATCAGCACGATATAGATATTGTCGAGCTTGGCGAAGAGCAGCACCGGCACCAGAATGGCCAGCAGAATGATGAGCCCGCCCATGGTGGGGGTACCTTTCTTTTCAATCTGGCCCTGCAGGCCCAGGTCGCGCACCGTCTCGCCGATTTGCTTGCGCTGCAGCGCCCGGATAAGCGGCGCGCCAAAGAACTGCGCGATGATAAGCGAGGTAACTACCGCCAGCGCCGCCCGAAAGGAAATGTACTGAAACACACCCGCGCCCGGCAGGTGGTGCACTTTGTAGAGGTAGTCAAAGAGGTAATAGAGCATGGGCGCGAGGGTCAGCAGTTGGGGTTCAGAGGGTAGCCAAGCTGCAAAGGTTCAGGTTTTTTAAAGCTGGTCAAACGTTGCGTTTGTGCGTATTTTGGATTATTCAGCGCTATTTGCCTAATAACCCGAACATTTCGGTAAGCACCTGCTTGTCGTCGAAGTCGGTTTTCACCCCTTTAATTTCCTGGTAGGTTTCGTGGCCTTTGCCGGCTACCAGCACAATGTCGCCGGGCTGGGCCAGGGCTACGGCCGTCTTGATGGCTTCGCGCCGGTCGGCAATGGTCAGGACTTTGCCCTGGTTCTCGGTAGGCACGCCGGCCTGCATCTGGGCCAGAATATCGTTGGGGTCCTCGAAGCGCGGGTTGTCGGAGGTGAGCACGGCGCGGTCGGAGAGCTGAACGGCCAGGCGGGCCATGACGGGGCGCTTGGCCCCGTCGCGGTTGCCGCCGCAGCCCACTACCGCAATCACCTGCTGGCTGGGCTGGCGGATGTCGGCAATGGTTTGCAGCACGTTTTCCAGGGCGTCGGGGGTGTGGGCATAGTCCACGATGCCGGTAATCCGGTTTTTCGGCGACACCACCGGCTCGAACCGCCCCGGCGCCGAGGTCAGCCCCGACAGTACCGTTAGCACCTCGGTGGGCTCCTCCCCTAGCAGCACGGCGGCGCCGTAGATGGCCAGCAGGTTGTAGGCGTTGAAGACGCCAATCAGACGAAACTGCACTTCCCTACCATCCACTTCCAAGTGAAGGCCGTGCACGGCGTTTTCAATCAGGCGGCCGCGGAAGGTGGCGGCATTACGCAGCGAATAGGTTTCGCGGCGGCCCGCCACGTTCTGCAGCATCACCGGGCCGCGCTTGTCGTCCTGGTTGGTCAGGGCAAAGGCCGACTTGGGCAGCTGGTCGAAGAAGCCCTTCTTGGCCTTGAGGTAGGCGTCGAAGGTGCCGTGGTAGTCGAGGTGGTCGTGGGTAAGGTTGGTGAAGATGCCCCCGGCGAAGTGCAGGCCGGTAATGCGGTGCTGCACCACGGCGTGGGAGCTGACCTCCATGAACACGTGGGTGCAGCCGGCCTGGAGCATGCGCGCCAGCAGCTCATTGAGCCGGATGGCATCCGGTGTTGTGTGGGTGCTGGGAATTACTTCCTCGTCAATCTGATTCTGCACCGTGCTCAGCAGCCCGCAGTGGTAGCCCAACTCCCGGAACAGCTTGTGCAGCATGGTGGCGCAGGTGGTTTTGCCGTTGGTGCCCGTTACGCCCACCAGCTGCAGCTGGCGCGAAGGGTGCCCGTAGAACTCGGCCGCCATGCGGGCCATGGCTTCAGCGCTATCCGGCACCTGCACGTAGGTAGTGCCTGGGTGCAATTCGGCGGGCAGGTCCTCTACCACTACTACCGCAACGCCCTGTTCCAGGGCTTTGGAAATGAACTGGTGCCCATCGGTGGCCGTGCCGCGCAGGGCGAAGAATACGGCACCGGGCCCAGCCAGCCGCGAGTCGAGCGTGAGGCTGGTGACGGCTGCATCCGCCGGGCCGTGCTGGGAGCGGACCGGTACGGCGGCGAGGAGCGCAGAAAGAGAAGCGGAGTTATTCAACGTGGAGTTGGGTAGTACGTGGAGCCGGTTGGAGGGGGTAGCGGGGGCGCCCTCCGCCATCAGGCTTTCAGCTTATACTTGGGGGTAGGAGCCGCTTTGGCAGCGGCGCTCTTGGTAGCAGATGCAGGCTTGCGGGCGGCTGGTGCTACCGCCGCCGTTTTCTTGGTTGCCGCGGCCAGCTTGCCGCCGTTGTGGCTCTCGGCGCTGGCCGTGGCTTTGGGGGTGCGACCATCCGCCAGGGTAGCCAAGCCGGGGGTAGGCGGCGCAGCCGGGACCGGGGCCTGCTGGCGCCCGCCAATGGGCTCCAGCTGTAGCACCACGGTAGTGCCGCGCCGCGCCGCCGCACCCGCCGCCACCGACTGCGTTTTTACCCGGCCCGTACCCAGGGCCCGCACGCGCAGGCCGCGGTTTTCGAGTAAGAACAGGGCGTCCCGCAGGGTCAGGCCCTGCACGTTGGGTACCCGCCCGGGCCGCACGGCCAAGGGTTTCAGGTGCAGACTCTCGCCTTCCGAATCGGCGGGCATAGTGCGCACCCAGTCTTCGGCGCCGGTGGCGCCCTGGTGGGTTACGCCCAGCTTGGTGAACACCATCGACAACTCCTCCTGCATGCCGGCCGGCACGGCCGGCACCCGCGACTTGCGCACCGGCGCGCGGGCCAGCAGGGGCCGCTGCGAGGCCACGTCGCGGGCCATGGCCTTATCGGCAACCTCGCGGAAGACGGGCGCAGCTACATCGGCGCCGTAGATGCGCCCGTTTTTGGGCGAATCGACTACGACGATGCAGCTGTACTTGGGATTATCGGCGGGGAAATAGCCGCAGAAACTGGTAGAATAGGTGCGGGTGTAGGCGCCGTTCTTAAACTTCCAGGCCGTGCCCGTCTTGCCCGCAATGAGGTAGTCGTTGGTGCGGATGCCGCGGGCCGTGCCGTGCTCCACTACCCCCTCCATCATGGCCCGAACCTTCTGCAGGGTTTCATCGGAGCAGATTTTGGGAATGAGCACCTGGGTTTCAAACCGCTCCAGCACCTTATCGGCCTGCTTAATTTCCTTGACGATGATGGGCTGCACCTTCACCCCGCCGTTGGCTACGGCGTTGTAGAAGGCCAGCGTTTGCAGCGGGGCCAGCTTCAGCTCGTAGCCGATACTCATGGTAGTGAGGGAGGTACGGCTCCAGCTCCGGTCACGCGGGTCTTTGATGTAGGGGCGGGCCTCGCCGGCCATCTGAAAGCCCAGCGGCTTGTCCAGCCCGAAGTTTTTCAGATAAGTCGTGTACTTCTCGGGGGTTTTACCAAACACCTGGTCGGCCAGCATGGCTACCCCAATGTTGGAGGACTTCTCGAACACCTGCTGCAGGGTAATGCGGCCGTAGGGGTGGGAGTCGGTTTTCACGGCTCCGCCTATCTTTTTGGAGCCGGTGTTGCCCGTGTTAATCGTGTCCGTCAGCTGCAGGTCGGGATTTTCCTCGAAGGCGGCCATCATGGAAGCCAGCTTGAAGGTAGAGCCCGGCTCGGTGCGGCCCTGGTCGGCAATGGCGTAGTTGTAGTCCTCACGGTACACTCCTTCGTCCACCTTGCCTAGGTTGGCCACCGCCTTGATTTCGCCGGTTTTCACCTCCATCAGAATCACGGTACCGTACTGGGCGTTGTTTTCCACCAACGACTTGTATAGGGCATTTTCGGCCACGTCCTGGAGGTTAATGTCCAGGGTAGTCTTCACATCATACCCAGGTTGGGGCTTTACCTCGGTACCGTCGTAGATAGGTTTGTTGCCGCCGGGCAGGCGCTCAAACAGGGCTTCGCCATCTTTGCCCGCCAGGTGGCGGTTGAAGGTAAATTCCAGGCCAGCACCGTTCTTGTCCTCGTTCACGAAGCCAATAGTCCGCTGGGCCAGCCCCCCAAAGGGCCGGAAGCGTTTATCTACCTTCTCGAAAATGGCCCCGCCCTTGTTCTTACCCTCCCGGAAGATAGGCCACTTGGCCAGCTCCTTTTTCTCCTGGAAGTTGATCTGCCGGGAGTTCAGCCGCAGGTAGCGTACCGACGGCTTGGCATTTTTGGCGTCTTTCAGGCGGCGCTTGTACTCCGATTTTGTTCGGTCACCGAAGAAGCCGGCCAGCATTCCGGCCAGCGAATCGACTTTGGCGTCAAACAAGGACTGATTGACCACGCTCGGGTCCCAGGCTACCCGGTAGAAGGGCAGCGAGGTAGCCATAATGCTTTCGTTGTCGGAGTAGATGTTGCCGCGGGTGGCAAACACGGGCTGGTACACAATGCGGCGCTCCTGCTCCAGGGCGCTCCACTTGGCGCCTTCCTTGAACTGCACCTGCGTAATGCGCCACACAATGGCGCAGGAAAACAGGCACACGCCCAGAAAGGCCAGCCGAACGCGGGTGACGATGCTTTTTTTAACGTTTCCTTTCATTGCGGCGGGTAGGGGCAGAACGATTGGAAGATTCCGCAGCGGCTGGTTCGCCGTTGAGGTCGGTGCCGATAGGAGCGGGCGGGGCGCCAATTTCCACGGTGTCGCCCACGGCGGGGCCGCCGGCGCGGCGCAGGGAGTCGGCCTTGGCGCGGGCCGTCATGGCGGCCACCGAGTCGGCGGTGAGAATGGGCAGCATGTCCAGCTCGGCCTCATCGAGGCGGCCAGCGGGCACGGTAATGCGGAAGGGCGGCGAAGAGCTTTCTACCAGCCCGTAGGCGGCTACTTTACGGGCCACCTCGCTTTGCTTGCTGGCCTCCATATAGTCCGATTTCAGGGTGGTATAGTCGGCGCGCAGGTCTTCGGTTTCCAGCTTGAGCTTCTGGATACTGCGGTTCATGCGGGTGGCGTAGTGCGTATTCCCGATGTACACCAGCGTCAGGAACATGATAAAGAGCAGGTGGGGCAGGTAGCGTACCGGCAGCCCTTCCCGAAACAGCCCATCAACTTTGGTTACGCGCTCCAGCAGCGAGAACACACTCCAAGTGCTGCGCTTCTGCACGGCCGGCCGGGCCTCCCGCGGAGCCTTGGGGCGAGGCGGCGGAGCAAGCTCCGGTTCCGGCGGACGCACCGGCTCGGGCGCAATGGGCGCTACCTGCCGCGGAGCATTCACGCGGGGCTGGTTTGCGGGTCGGAGCGTATTGGTAGCCATTATTTTCAATTAGTACCTAAGAAGAAACCGCAAGTAAGAATGAGTAGCTTTCTGATGTCGCGCAAGCCTGCCGACAACTACCCTTTGCTCTTGGCACAACCGGCGCAAAGCCGGGTCCGGGACGAAAGCCGTCATTCTTCATGCTGAGTTCCTAATTCTTGATGGCGATGCGCAGCTTGGCCGAACGGGCGCGGCTGTTCAGCGCTATTTCCTCAGCGGAGGCCTCCACGGGTTTGCGGGTCAGGGCCTCGAAGGGCACGCTGCTGCGGCCGAACAGGTCTTTTTCCACCTCCCCGAAAAATTTGCCCTTGGCAATGAAGTTCTTCACCAGCCGGTCTTCCAGCGAGTGGTAGCTCATGACCACCAGCCGGCCACCGGGGCGCAAAACTTGGGCCGTTTGTTCCAGCATCTGCTGCAAGGCGGCCATTTCATCATTGGCCTCAATGCGCAGGGCCTGGAAAACCTGGGCCAGGTACTTGTTTTCCTTGCCGCGGGGCGTGACGGGCGCAATAGCCTTTTTCAGGGCGGCAATGGTGATAATGCTCTGCCCCCGGCGGGCGGCTACTACCGTCGCGGCCAGGGTGCGGGCGTTGGTCACCTCCCCGTACATGCCAAAGATGCGGTGCAGCTCGGCCTCCGAATACTCATTGATAATATCGGCGGCCGAGGCCTCGTCGCCGTCGGGGTTCATGCGCATGTCCAGGGGCCCGTCGAAGCGGGTGCTGAAGCCGCGCTCCGGCGTATCGAACTGGTGCGACGACACACCTAAGTCGGCCAGCAGCCCATCCACAGGCAGGGCGCCGTGGCGTTTGAGCTCCTGGTGGAGGTAGCGAAAGTTGCTGCGAATAAAGGTAAACTGGGGCCGGACCAGCTTTTCCGCCTCCCGCTCGGCGTCGGCGTCCTGGTCGAAGCTGTAGAGGTGGCCCCCCTCGCCCAGCCGCTCCAGTATGCGGGCCGAGTGGCCGCCACCCCCGAAGGTAACATCCACGTAGCGGCCGGCGGGCTGCAGGTCGAGGCCTTCGAGGCACTCCTGCAGCATCACGGGGCGGTGGTAGGCGGTATCGTTGTCGTACTCGTTCAAGGCGTTGCTCATGCGGCCAGGGGGCCGCCAGGGCCGGTTTCGGTGGTCAAAAATTTCTGGGCCAGCTTCGAGAAGCTCTGCTGGTCTTTGATGAGGAAGTCGTCGTAGCGCTCCGGGTCCCAAATTTCGCAGCGGTTGCCCAGCCCCACAATAATGGCTTCCTTCTCGATGCCGGCGTAGCGCAGCATGGTACGAGGCAGCATAAACCGCCCAATGGTGTCCAGCTCTACCTCCGTCATGCCCCGAAAGAAGTTACGCTGAAACTGCCGGTACTCCTCATTAAACTCGTCCAGCGCCATCACCTTCTCGTGAATCACGCGCCACGCGGCCCGGGGGTAGAGCACCAGGCAGGGCTCAAACCCGCGCACCAGCACCAGCTGATTGCCGGAGGCTTCGGGCAGATTGGCCTTCACCTTCGCCGGCAGCACCAGCCGACCTTTGGGGTCGAGCTTGCACTCGTATTCGCCGGAGAGCAGCTGGGTTATCATGTGGAAGTGGCGTGGGCATGGGAACGGGGTATAGCAAAAGTACGGAACCCGCCGGAAAAGGTCACCACGATTTACCATTTTCTACCACTTCCCAAATAGGCCTTTTCGGGCCGATTAGAAGCCTTTTTGGAAAACTGAGGGGGTAGAAAAAACCAGGCTTGCCAGAATGTCAGTCGCCACCAAGTAGCTTAATGGCCAGACCAAGGAGTGAGCCCGCGCGCAAGGGTAGGGAAAGATTCCGCACCTTTTGTTTCCGGATTCTATACCTGAGCAAGCGGCAGCTATGTCGTATATTTGCGGGGTAATGAAACGTCCGCTTCGTCATCGGCTCTTCAGCATCTGGCTGGCTCTGCTGGTGCTTACCACCTCGGTAGGCCTGGCGGTGCAGCAGCATACCTGCCGGGAAAGCGGCAAGCACACGGCGTCCGTTATTTTCAGTCCGGAGCGGCATGGCTGCCCGGCTCCCAAGCCTGCCGCCCACCACAACTCGCACCAGACCAACAAAGCCCAGCTGACCAAGGCGTGCTGCGAGTTTGGCGCCCACTTTCATAAGCTGGACGCGCCCTCGGCGGAGCTGGCCTGGGTAAAAGCCCCCGTACCAGCCCTGATGCCCGCGTGGCCCGCGGCTACCGTGTGGCCCTCGGTACCCCCTACCCCCCTGCGGCTCGCCGAAGCCCGCTGGCACGCCGCCGACTCCTCGCCGCCGTTGCGAGCCGGGCGGGCGCTGCTCACGTTTGTGGGCGTCCTCATCGTCTAGGGCTTCTCTTCTGCATCTGTTTCTCCACGGGGCTGAAAGGCCTTGTTGGGTTCCCGAAGAGAAATCCTAACTTCCTGACGATATGAACACTTTTCCCGGTCCGGGCCGTCTGCTGACGGCTGCCAGCTTCGTGCTGGGTAGCGCCCTTGCCGCTGCGGCCCAAACCCCCGATGCTTCTACGGCCCCCGTGCGCGGGCAGGTGCTCGATGGCACTACCAACTCGCCCGTACCCGGTGCGGTAGTGCGCTGGCTGAGCGCCCCCACCACCGCCGCTACTACCGATAGCCAGGGCTCTTTTTCCCTGGCTCGGCCCGCGGGTTCCGACGCCCGCCTCATCATTAACTTTCTGGGCTACCTCCCCGATACGGTGCAAGCCCCCGGGAGCAGCTACCTGCGCATTCCGCTGCGGCGCTCCGCCGAGCTGGGCGAGGTAACGGTAGAAGGCCGCGCCCCCTCCTACTCCGGCCTCACGCCCACTAACACCCAAGTAATTACCAGCCGCGACCTGACCAAATCGGCCTGCTGCAATCTGGCGGAAAGCTTTGAAACCAACGCCTCCGTAGAGGTTTCTACCACCGATGCCGTGTCGGGGGCCAAGCAGATTCAGCTGCTGGGGCTGGATGGGGCTTACTCTCTGCTGACTATTGACAACCAGCCGGCCCTGCGCGGACTGGCCTCGCCTTACCGCCTGGGCTACCTGGCCGGCCCCTGGATTGAGAGCATCGATATTATTAAGGGCATGGGCTCGGTGGTGAATGGCTACGAAAGCATTTCGGGCCAGGTAAACGTGCGCCTCAAAGAGCCCGATAAAGCCGAACGGCTGCTGTTCAACGCCTATGGCAACGACCTGGGTAAGTTCGACCTCAACCTGAACCTGGCCACGCCCCTCAGCAAAAAGGTAAGCACCGCTCTGCTGCTGCACACCGACCACCTGGGCCGCCGCGTGGACCGTAATAAGGATGGCTTCCTGGACCTGCCGCTGGCTACCCAATACAACCTCTTCAACAAGTGGAAGTACCTCTCGGGCAATGGTTTGGTGATGGAGGTAGGGGTAGGCGCCCTGCGGGAAACGCGCCAGGGCGGGCAGCTGGGCTACCGCGAGGATAACCCCGGCGGCTTCTACGGCACTACCCAGGAAACCAACCGCTACACCGGCTACGCCAAAACCAGCTATACCTGGCCCGGCCGGCCCTACCAGAGCCTGGGGCTGATGCTCAGCGGCACCGACCACGACTTTACTTCCCGCTACGGGGTGCGCACCTACGATGGCACCCAGCGCACCGGGCAGGCTACCTTGCTGTTTCAGAGCATCATCGGCACCACGGCCCACACCTACCGGGCGGGCCTGAGCTTCCTGCACGACGACTACCACGAGGTGTACAAAACCGGCTTCACCTACCCTACCGAAACGCCGGCCCAGCGCTACGCCCGGGAGCACCGTAACCGTCTGGAGCAGGTGCCTGGGGCCTTCACGGAGTACACCTACCAGAACAGCCGCAACCTGACGGTAGTGGGTGGCCTGCGCCTCGACCGCCACAACCTTTACGGCTGGTACCTGACGCCGCGCCTGAACGTGAAGTACGACCCGGCTAAGAACACTGTGCTGCGCCTGGCGGCCGGTCGGGGCTTCCGGACGGCCAACCCCATTGCCGAAAACTCGGGTATGCTGGTCAGCTCCCGCGAGTTTGTGATTAGTCCGGTGCTGCGGCCCGAAACGGCCTGGAATGTGGGCGGCTCGTTCACGCAGTACTTCAACGCCTTCGGTCGGCCGGGCACGTTCATTACCGACTACTACCACACCGAGTTTCAGAACCAGGTGGTAGCCGACCCCTATACCAATCCCGAGCAGCTGATTATCACCAATCTGGATGTTACGGGGGGGCGCTCCTACTCGCGCAGCTTCCAGGCCGAAGTGCAGGTAGAGCCGGTGAAAGGGCTGCACGCCAAAGCAGCCTACAAGTACCTCGACGTAAAGACCACCTACGCCGGGGAGCTCCTGCCTAAAGTGCTTACGCCCCGGCACCGGCTGTTCCTGAACCTGGGCTATGCCACGGCCTTCGATAAGTGGCGGGCCGACTTCACGGTGCAGGGCTTTGGCAAGCGCCCCCTGGCCCACGCGCCGGGTAGTGAGGGCCACTTGCACGGCTCGGGCGAAGGTACGCTGGCCTTCGCTCCGCGCTACGCTTTGCTGAACACCCAGCTTACCCGCGCTTTCAAGCGGTTTGAGGTGTACGCGGGGGTAGAGAACCTGACCAACTACCGCCAGCGCAACCCCATTCAGGGCGCCTACGCTCCTTTCGGCCCCGACTTTGACGCGGCCATGATCTGGGGGCCGATTTACGGCCGGCTGACCTACGCCGGGCTGCGGTTTACTATTAACTAGCGTCGGGCTTTACTGGCGCGTACATTTGGCACGCTTCTTTCACCAGGGCGGGCGGCACTTTCTTCTAACCCCTTGCTGTTTCTTCTTTATGAAACTTCTGACTTCCTTCTTCCTCGCTTTCTCCTTCCTGTTCCTTTCCGTTAGCACGTTTGCCCAGGGCAGCAAGCCCAAGGCCAAAGGCCCGGCCACCGAAACGCTGCAGGTAAAGACCTCGGCCGTGTGCGACATGTGCAAGACTCGTCTGGAAAAGGCCATGGCCTACGAGAAGGGCGTACAGCAGGCCAACCTCGACGTTCCGAGCAAAATCCTGACGCTTACCTACCGGCCCGATAAAACCACGCCCGACGCCCTGCGGGCCGCCGTGCAGCAAACCGGCTACGATGCCGACGACAAAACCGCCGAAGCCCGCGCCTACGACCGGTTGCCCGAGTGCTGCAAGAAAACCAATGCCACTCACTAGTCTGGCTTGAGTTATATCCACAGAAAAAGCCCGTTTGCAGCTTGCAGACGGGCTTTTTCTGTGATGAAAGACTATTGGTTCAGGCAGCGGCCACCGGAGCTGGTACCATCTGGATTTCGAATTGCAGGTTGGCTTGAAATGCCAGTGGGCGCGTGAGCCGGCGCCGGTTGGTACCCGAAATTTCGAGCGTAAACCACTCAGAGCGCAGAAACTCCAGCAGGTTGGGCTGGCCCTGCAGTTCCATGTTAATGCGCGAGGAATGGATGTTGTGGGGGCCGAAGGTGGCAATGGGAATTTTGCGGCTGTTGGCCGTCAGAAAGCAGCTACCACTCTCCAGTGCTCCCAGGGTGGGCGTACCCCGGCCGATGGCCTGGCCGGCGGGCTGGTCCCAGGTCAGGTAGGCTTCGCGCAGGGTAACAGCCGTAACGCCGGGGTGGGTCAGCGAGGCCAGGCAAGGCAGGGTGCCGGGCAGGGTAGTTTCGCACAAAAAAATCAGGTCCATGCCGGGGTCAATCCGCAGGTTGATGGCCCGGGTACTGAGGCCAAAAGCGGTCCGTAACGAACGCCGCAGCCCTTCGTGGTGAGCAATGGTGAGCGTTACGCCCAGTACCACGGGCGGCACGGCGGCTGGGACGGGTGCGGGAATAGTTTTCATAGCCGGAATGGGCAAAAAGAACCGCCCACTCAAACGGGGGCAGCAAGTAGGCTAAAGGCAGCGAAAACCTGTGGCAACAGTATTTCTGTTTACGGAAGAAGTTAACAATGTGCTACTTATAGTTTCAGATAAAGTATAGCAACTCCCCCATAAAGTCGACCAGCAAACTCCTATACCCGTCTAAAATTGTTTTCTTTCAATAAATAATAAGACGATTCAGTTTTATCTTTTTATATTGAGGCTGTTACCTGGAATGATAGTCTCTGTATGAAAATCACCTGCCTGCTTCTCGATGACGATCCGCTTGTGCTGGACCTGTTACAGGCCTACGTGGTGATGACCGACATCTTGGATGTGAAAGCCGCCTTCACCGACCCGCTGGAGGCGCACCGCTACCTGATGGAAAACCAGGTGCAAGTGCTGTTTTCGGATGTAACCATGCCCCACCTCAGCGGGCTGGACCTGGTTCGCTCCCTGCAGCAGCCCCCGCTGGTAGTGCTCATGACGGCCTACCCCCAGTACGCCATGGAAGGCTTCAACCTCGATGTCATCGACTTTTTGCTGAAGCCTATTTCCCTGGACCGTTTTCTGAGGGCCGTGAACAAGGTAGCCGGCATTCTGCGCGTGAACACCGTGGGCTCCGATGCCCAGGCCGATGCCTTGACTGGCTGGGGCTCCTTCTTTATTCGCACTGATGCCCAGTTTGTGCGCCTGCACTACCGCGAAGTGCTCTACATCGAGGCCCTGAAGGACTTCACCAAAATCAATACCTCTGATGGCCGCACGCACCTGACGCTGGTGAACCTGAAAAACCTGGAGGAGCAGCTGCCACCCGGCCTGTTTATCCGCACGCACCGCTCCTACCTGGTCAATGCGGCTCGCATTGATTCTGTGAGCAATCTGGAAGTAAAGGTGGGCGGCCACGCGCTGCCCCTGGGCCAAACCTACCGGGAGCGGGTAACGGAGCGCATCGTGAACCGCTCCCTGATCCGGCGCCAGAACTAACCCCGGGTCGGGCAATTCAGGTAGATAGGTAGTTAGCTAGCCGCTTCTTTGGCCCGCCACAGCCGCCACCACGGCAGGTAGGGCTGGTCGTGGTGCTCGTAGTGATACCCGAAAAAGTAGCAACTGACAAAAGCCCATATATGCTGCCGCAGCTGGCTGCGCGACTTGTGCGGGTTGTCGGGGGCGTGTTCGCCGCGGTGAGGCAGGTAGGTACCGAAGTAAAACAGCTGCAGGGTAGCCAGCACGGCCGGCACCATCCAGAAGGCAATGACATTAGCCTGCGGGAAAAACAGTTTCAGCACGTTATACGTGAGGGCCATCAGCAGCACCTGCGCCACGGTCACGTAGTTCCAGGCAAAACGCACAAACCAGAACAGAAAGCCGGGGTGGCGGCCATCATGGAAGTCCGGGTCGGCCTCGGTGCCGACATGGCGGTGGTGGGCGTGGTGCTTGGGCAGCATGCGCGGAAACCAGTTGAAGGCGAACAGGCCCGCCGTGAGGGTTCCGATGGCGTCGTTCAGGCGCTTATGCGGGCTTACTACCCCGTGCATGGCGTCGTGGGCCGTAATGAAAAGCCCGGTGTACAGGTGCATCTGCAGCAAAGCCAGCAGGTAGGGCCAGGGCGTGCGCCAGTTGGGCTCATAGAATGCCAGGAGGTAGGCCAAAAGCCCGGCCCAAGCGGCCACAATAAGAGCGGCCATCAGCACGCCTTTGTTGCCCAACGGGGTAGGCCGCACCCGACGCGAAGGCGTAACGAGCAGCGCCGTATCCGGGCTAGCGGTTGTCAGCGGGCTATGTACTTCCTCCTCACGCATGAGTTCACAAACGCATTTACAGGGCCAGCAGGGCGTCGCGCACTTGCTCCATCTGCCACATGGGCGTGCTGGTAGCGCCGCAAATCCCTACCGACTGCCCCGGCTGAAACCAGGAAGGGCACAGCTCCTCCACTTTGGAAATGAAGTGAGTAGCCGGGTTGGTTTCCTTGCAGACCTGATAGAGCACTTTACCGTTGGAGCTCTTGGTGCCCGACACAAACACCACCTGGTCAAACTGAGCGGCAAACTTCCGCAGATCTTTGTCGCGGTTACTTACCTGGCGGCAGATGGTGTCGTTGGCGTTTACCAGGTAGCCGCGCTGCTCCAGCTCGTCTTTGATGCGGTAAAACGAGTTGGTGCTCTTGGTAGTCTGGCTGTAGAGGGTGATGTTGGCCGGCAACTCGTGGCGCAGCAGCTCCTCCAGATTCTCGAACACCACGGCGTTGCCACTGGTTTGCCCCAGCAGGCCCCGCACCTCGGCGTGGCCGTGCTTGCCGTAGATAAATATCTGGTCCTGACGGTCGTAGCTGGTTTTGATGCGGTTTTGCAGCTTCAATACCACGGGGCAGGAAGCATCCACCAGCGTCAGGTTGTTTTCCAGGGCCATCTGGTAGGTGCTGGGCGGCTCGCCGTGGGCCCGAATAAGCACGGCTTCATTGCGCAACTGGGCCAGTTCATCGTAGTTGATGATGCGCAGGCCGCGCTGCTCCAGGCGCTCTACTTCTTCATCGTTGTGCACAATGTCGCCGAGGCAATACAAATATCCCTGCTCATCCAGCAGGTCCTCAGCCATCTGAATAGCATAGATTACGCCGAAGCAGAAGCCGGAATTGGGGTCGATGCGGACGCTCAGGTGGTGCGGCATAGCGAACAGAGTAACTGTCGAGGTGGCCAGAAGGTTACAGCGGCCAGAAGATACAAGAAGTTTGATGTTCTGACCGCTACAGCCAAGCGGGGCCCGTTTTCGTAACAAAAACCCGCAGCCAAAAGTTAACACTCAGGCCCAGTGAGTCTTGCCTTTCTCGCGAGCTGACTCAAAGGGCAGGCAGCCAATTTTTTACCCTGCATTCCCCGTTCTCCGGAGCATTACGCAGGCGGCACTGGCGTCCGGCCTGATGGCCCTACGGTTCAGCTAAAGATACGATCTGAGCCAACACGTACGCCAAAAGGCCCGACCTAGATTCAGGGCCGGGTCACTTACTACACCAGCGGCAGCGGCGCCGGGCAGGACTAGAAAGAGCCGAACGCCTTGCGCTGCTCCAGGTCCCGGATTACTTTTTCCTCCATGGGGCTGGCCCGCAACACTTCCCGGTTGCGCCAGAAACCCGCGTCGTAGCGCTGCTTGGCGGCTTGCTTCAGGTCGTTGTAGTTGGCCCCGGTCGATTTGTAGCCCTTGGCGGCCGGGCGGGCAGTGTATTGGTAAAAAAACAGATTCCCGCTGATTTCGGTGGTATCCGGCTTGCCTTCGTAGCTGAGCACAATGCGCTGAGCGGCCCGGATGGATTGAATCCGGCTCAGGGAGTCCCGATGAGGCACGAAGTCGGTGGTCATGTGCATGGTTTGGGAGGTAAGGGTTGTGCCCTCCCGCAGCTGCATCGACATCAGGTTTTCAATGGGGATGCGGGCTTCAATTCGGCGCAGCGCAGCGGTAGCAAAGTCGATGTAGAGCGTACCCTGGGGTACAAACCGGTCGAGGTTGGGGCGCGGTCCGTAGTCGATAACGGCCGTTTCCTGCCCTTTGTCTTCCAGCACCTGGCGCAAGGTGAAGGTGAACTGCTGCGGGCCCAGTGGGCTCAGCGGCACCGACAAGGACCGACGGCTGGGCTTGGGGTCGAACACCGGAATCAGGCGCAGGGCCGCCGAAAAGTTGCTCATGTCCACGCCCGTATCTTCGTTGGCAGTACCGTAGCGGGCCTGCTCCAGCTGCCAGCCATTAATGCCCTGGGGCGAGAAGCGCACATCGTAAAAAGCATCCAGAAACTCGGTGTAGTGACTGTTGTGCTGCTGTTTTTGGCGGTAAAAGGCCTTGCCGTACTGCTCCTCCTTCTGGTGGCGGGCCAGCTTGGCGTAGGCCCGTTGCACCAGCTCAGTGGCTACCTGCTGGGGGTTGCGCACGCGCACCTCGGGCAAGGCCACGGTACTGGCCTTCAGGGTCACGGTAAGGGGGCCAGGGGTTGTAACCTCCAGCATAGCAGGCGTGTAGCCCAAGCTGACCACGGCCAGTTTTTGGGGGAGCTTGGCTACGCGCAAACTAAACTCACCGGCCTCGTTGGTAGCGGTGCCGGGCTCGGCGCCGGGCGGGCCTACGTTGGCAAAAGGCACCGGCCGATGCTGCTCGTCGAGTACTTTTCCTTTCAAAACGAGTTGCTGAGCCTGAGCCAGCGAAACGGTGGTGAGGGCCAGGGTCAGAGTTAAAGCGTAGTTCATCTATCAGGTTGGAAATTGCGGGCTGGGGGGGCTGCCTACCCCATCTTAGGTGGCATAAAAACGAGGAAGCAGCACTTTTGATGTATTAACCTCCTTTTTTCCACGAATTCCTTCCTTGCCCAAAGTGTGCCAACTATACCCGGCCCCCTTAAGCAGCCCCCTGCTACCCCCTTGGCAGACCGCAACCCGGCAGCCTACAGGTAAAAAAAGCTCCTGCGGGGCAGAAGCTTTTCGGCAATAGCAAACGGTAGGCAGCCCTACAGCTGCCGCAGCTTTTGCGCCTCGGCATCGGATACGTGCCCCCGATCCACCATGAAGGTGCGCACCAGCCCAAACGATTCGGCATCGAGGCCGGAGTTGGGGTGCCGGAGCAGGGTAGCAACCAGAAACTGACGGTCTTCCTCTACGTGCGGGCTCAGACCCAGAAAGCCAGGCAGGTTGCTTTCCACACTCAGGCGCAGAAACCGGATTTCCGCATTATCGGAGTCCAGCTTCACGGCCTGCTCAAACAGCTTGCTGGCGTTTTGCACGTAGGTCAGCTTGTTGAACATAGAAGCGTCGCGGGCCCGAATGGCTTCGGCGGCAGCCTTGTAGGCCAGCACCACGGCGTCCTGCTTGTTGTAGGCGGCCATGAGCTGATAGAACTTCTCGCCGGCTTCTTTACTGGCGGCGGCCTGCTGATACTGGCGGCGCAAATGAGTTACAGCGTACGGATTGGCTTCGGTGGACACGAGGGCGGAAAGGGTCAGGAGAAAAGAGAGAAACAGAGGTCGGAGCAGCTTCACGCGGCGCAGGATTTGTAGAACAATAAGGAAGCAAGCAGCTGCAAAGTTGTTCATAAAATCCGGGCCAAAAATCAGTTAAGCTACACCCGCGCCAGCCGATACCGGAAATAAGACCCCAGCAGCAGCAGAAACTTGGTGTTGTTGGGTACGCGCACCCGCTCGCCCAGGATGCGCTGGGCGGGCAGCTGCCGAATCTTATGGAAGAGCTTGAGGTAGTACACGTAGGCCAGGTACACGCCCAGGCGCGCGGCCCGCGGCAGCTGCACAATGCCGGCGTAGCCCGCCTCAAAATCCAGCCGGATGTCGGCTTCTATGCGCTGCTTCACTTCGTCGGTAAACCGCTCGTACTGCACGCCGGGGAAGTACACGCGCCCCCGCTCCTCGTAATCGGAGCGGATGTCGCGCAGGAAATTTATTTTCTGGAAGGCCGAGCCCAGTCGCCGCGCCGGCTCGCGCAGGCGCTGAAACAGCGCCTCGTTGCCCTCACAAAAAATACGTAGGCACATCAGCCCTACCACCTCCGCCGAGCCGTAGATGTACTGCTCGTAGAGCGACTGGTTATAGCTCCGGTCGTCGAGGTCCATTTCCATGCTGAACAGGAAGGCGTCAATAAACTCCCGGTCGATGCCGTACTCGTGCACCACGTCCTGAAAAGCGTGCAGCACAGGGTTCAGGCTGATGCGCAGGTCCAGGGCCTCGTAGGTCTGGCGCTTGAAATCCTGAAACAGGGCTGCTTTATCGTGCTCGTGGAAGGTATCCACAATTTCATCGGCCCAGCGCACGAAGCCATATACCGAGTACACCGGCAGGTGAAACCGCTTATCAAGGGTGCGGATGCCCAGCGTGAAAGAGGTGCTGTAGCGTTTGGTAATCAGCTTGCTGCACGCCCGGCTGGTTTCGGTAAAAAGAGCAACGTGGTCCATGTTTTTGAATTAATAACTAAGAATTAGTAATGAAAAATTGGCCTCTGCTGCAGTGCTTCGTGCCGTGGGTTTCTTCCGTTTTACCAATTCTTAATTCTTAATTAGTAATTCCTAATTCTCTTTCTCCACCTCCCCGGCCACTACCTGCCCCGATATAAGCGAAGGCGGCACGCCCGGACCAGGCACCGTAAGCTGACCCGTAAAATACAGATTACTAACTTTTTTGCTTTTCAGCGCCGGCTTCAGAATGGCCGTTTGGCGTAAGGTATTGGCCAGGCCGTAGGCATTGCCCTTGTAGCTGTTGTAGTCCTGCCCGAAATCCTGGTGGGCGTAGCTGCGCTTATACACCACCGCGTCGCGGATGCTGGTGCCGCAGTGGCGCTCCAGCCGGTCCATAATCAGGTGGTAGTAATGCTCGCGGGTTTCCTCGGGGTCGGGCAGGTTGGGGGCCACCGGAATCAGCAGGAACAGGTTTTCGCAGCCTTCGGGGGCCACGGAGGGGTCCGTCTGTGAGGGCGCCGACACGTAGAACAGCGGGCGGGTGGGCCACTTCGGGTCTTCGTAGATTTCTTCGGCGTGCAGGCTGAAGTCCTCGTCGAAGAAGAGGTTATGGTGCCGCAGCTGGGGTAGGCGCTTGTTTACGCCCACATAAAACAGCAACGACGAAGGCGCCATCGTGCGCGAGTCCCAGTACTTCTCGTCGTAGTGGCGCCACTCGGGGGCCAGCAGGCGCTGCTCGGCGTGGTGGTAGTCGGCGCCGGCCACCACCACATCGGCAGCGCGGAAGCCGGCGGCGGTTTGCACGCCGGTGGCGCGGCCGCGCTCCACCACAATTTCCTGCACGGGTGCGTTGTACTCAATCAGCACGCCGCGCTCCTGGGCCAGCTGCACCATGCCTTCCACAATTTTGTGCATGCCGCCCATGGGGTACCAGGTGCCCAGGGCCAGGTCGGCGTAGTTCATGAGCGAGTACAGGGCCGGCGTATTCTCGGAGGTAGCCCCCAGGAACAGCACCGGAAACTCCACCAGCTCCAGCAGACGCGGGTCCCGGAAAAACTTGCGCACATGCTTGTGCATGCTCTGCAGCAGATCCAGGCGCACGGCATCCACTACCAGGCGCGGGTCCATGAACTCCAGCAGGGAGCGGCCGGGCATGTGCACGAATTTACCAATGCCCACCTCGTACTTGTAGGCCGCCTGCCGCAGAAACTCATCGAGGCGGGCGGCGCTACCGGGCTCGTAGCGCTCAAACAAGGCCCGTAGCTCGTCCATGCGGGCCGGAATATCTACCGTTTCCTGGTTCTTGAACACTACCTGGTACGAGGGGTCTAGGCGCACCAGCTCGTAGTAATCCGACACTTTTTTGCCGAAGCGGGCAAAGTACTGCTCGAAAATATCAGGCATCCAGTACCAGCTCGGGCCCATGTCAAAGGTGAAGCCCTCGGCCCGGAACACGCGGGCCCGGCCGCCTGGCCCTTCGTTTTTTTCCAGAATGGTAACGCGGTAGCCGCGCTGGGCCAAGGAGGTAGCGGCGGCCAGCCCGGCAAAGCCCGCCCCGATTACCAGGACATGTTTAGAAGTAGAGGCAGCAGTCAAACGAGCAGGGTATTGGTAAAGGTTAATGCGCGAAGATGTAAACTATTGGAGTAGCAGCCGACCATTGGCTTTTCTAGATACTCCCAAGCTCAACAGATGTTTCAGAAAACAGGCCATTGTACCCTCCTACCCCGCAAAAACAGACGGGCCGCGAACCACGCCGCCAGAAGCTAACGTTGTCCGCGGCCCGCGATACGCCCGGGGCGGGTCTGTACTCTCTCCCTATTCCCTACACGCCGGGGGCGTATGTCTTCAGCGCCTGCTTCAGTTCTTTGCGGGCGATGTGAATACGGTTCTTAACGGTTCCAATCGGAATCTGCAGCTTCTCCGCAATTTCCAGGTACTTGTAGCCGATGTAGTACATCATGAACGGAGTCCGGTAGTCGGCCGAAAGACCGGCAATGGCTTCGTTGATATCTGTTACTACGAAATCGGAGGTAGCACCGTTGTGCGTAATGTAGTTTTCGTCGGTATTAAAATATTGGAAATACTCCGTGCTATCAATATTGCTATTGCGCTTGGTAATCTTGTTGTAGTTGTTAATGAAGGTGTTGCGCATGATGGTGTACAACCACGCCTTCAGGTTGGTGCCCGCCTTGAACTTGTCCTTGTTCAGCAGCGCTTTGAGCAGGGTTTCCTGTACCAGGTCCTTGGCATCGTCGGCGTCGCGGGTCAGGTTCATCGCCACGGGCTTAAGGGAGTAAGAAATCTTCTGTACTTGGTTGGTGAATTCCAAAGAGGTCATACTTGTTTAGCTTTTCGTGGCAAAAGGTTAAACAAATATACGAGCGTATCTGAAATTATCAGTACCTACACTAATTTATTTTTTCTCCTGCCGTCTTCCGCCGCAAAAATCAACTACTCGATTATATCTAACTGACAATCAATATATAACCAGCAATATCTTTCTTTTCAACCGAAAGCTTTGCTACCCCTCCTGCCCATCAGAAACCCCATTTAGGCCTACGCAAACGCCCGGCCGAACGGATGTTACTCCTACGGCCGGGCGGCGGGTTTGTTGAACCAGAATAGGTTACGCTTTTATGAAGCTTCGGTAGGCAGCTCCACCTTTCGGTCGCAGGCGCAGGCGCAGATGCCTTCGGCCAAGGCAATAAAATCGGTGATTAACCGCAGCCGAACCGCATTGGGAGGCATTTTGAAATTTAGCTGGGCTAGTGGGCCGTACAGGAATAGCGTGATGTCGGGACATATCTGGTGCAGCTCATTCACAAAATCCTGTACCTCATCCCGTTCCGGAACGGCCGTCAGAACGGTGAGGGCGGCGTAGGGCTGGTAGGCGCTGCACACCGCTTTTAGCTCCGATACGGGCAGGTTCTGGCCCAGGTACAGCACATGGTGGCCCCGGGCCCGCAGGATATAGTTCATGAACAGCAGGGCCAGCTCGTGCATTTCGCCTTCGGGCAGGAACAACACCCAGCGCCGGGCATTGGCCGGCTGCACGGGGGGTAGGGCGTCGGTGGCAGCCATCAGCTTCTGGCGCAGCAGGTTGGTAACCAGGTGCTCCTGGGCCGGATTCACGGTGCCGGTCTGCCACATCACCCCTATGCGCTGCAAAAACGGGTAGGCCACGTGCAGAATAGCCTGCTCAAAGCCAGCCTGTTGAATGGCCTGATTCAGTAGATTCGTTAGCTGCAGCTCATTCATTTCCAGCATGGCGGCCAGCAGCCCGTTTACCTGCTGGCAATAGTTGTGCGCGTCGTCGTCGCAGGAAACAACGGCGTTGGCCAACTCCTGCTCCGTGAGCTTAGCCACCTGCGAGATGCGGTAACCCCGGTTACACAGGGTAGCCACGTTCAGCAGACGGCGCAAATCGTCGTCGCAGTAGGTGCGGATGTTGGTGGCGGTGCGCACCGGCCGGAGAATACCGTAGCGCTGCTCCCAGATGCGGATAGTATGCGCCTTGATGCCGGAAAGCTGCTCCAGGTCGCTGATAGAAAAATGTCCCACTATACTTGTTCTCCCTCTCAATTACTTATGCCGAAGCGCCGGACTGCGGCGAACGGAATACCCGCGTTGGGGCGGGCTTGCGCAGAGCCAGCGCGAAATATTTTGGCGATACCCACAGCAGACCAAATTCCTCGGAGCCGTCGCGGCCAGTGGTTTTGTGGTGCATTTTGTGCGCCATGTTCAAGGCCCGCAAGTAGGTGTTGCGCGACTTCCGCCAGAACCGCAGCCGACCGTGAATAAGCACGTCGTGCACGAAGAAATAGAGCGTGCCGTAGGCGGCAATCCCTACCCCCATCCAGAACCGGAAGTCCTTGGCCTCAGAGCCGTAGATGATGAGCAGCATCGACAGCGAGCCGTAGAACAGAAAAAAGAAATCGTTGCGCTCGAAGCGGTGCGGGTGCCGCACGTGGTGCGAGCGGTGCAAAAACCACAGCGGCCCGTGTAGCACAAAGCGGTGCATAAACCAGGCCACGAATTCCATTCCGAGAAAGGTAGCCGTCGTAACGGCCACGGCTGCCAGCGTTGTCATGGGGCTAAAACCACCGCATTGTTAAGAAGTTTGAAAAAGTTTAAGGGAGGAAGTTACCAATCTTCCCGAAAACTGCCATTCGGGTGCCGCAGCTTATCAGGTTTTACCGCTTTACGCTGCTGCCAGACTACTTGCCGGCAAAGCAACAGCCGCCTTTTGCGGGGCGGCTGTTGCTTTATAAGTGCGCAGAAGCGGCAAACCTAGTTTTCCCAGGTTATTTTCTCTTTGGCTAGGAAGGCGGCAATACCGCGGCGGCAGTCGTCGGAGGCGCGGGCTTCGGCGTTCAGGCGGGCGGCGTAGCGCAGGCTGTCCTCCAGGGGCATTTCCGGCACACGGGCCAGCATTTCCTTGGTAGTTTCCATGCTCTGGGCCGAGTTTTCCACGCACAGGCGGCGCGCAAACCGGTACACCTTGTCGGCCAACTCGGCCCCAGGTACCAGGAAATTTATCAGCCCAAAATCTAAAGCCTGCTGGGCCGGAATCACGTCGCCGGTGAGCAGGAGCTGCTTGGTACGGGCCTCTCCTATTTTGCGCAGCAGAAACACACTGACAATGGCGGGCAGGAAACCAATCTTCACCTCCGTGTAGCCAAACTTGGCTTCCGGCACGGCAAAGGCGAAGTCGCAGATAGTAGCCAGCCCGCAGCCCCCGGCCAGCGCGTGGCCCTGCACCTGCCCGATGACCACCTTTTTGAGGGTATAAATCTGGTGGAAGAGCTGCATGAGGTTGGTGGAGTCGGCTAGGTTATCGGTGTAGCCGAAGCCCTGCAGCTCCTGGATGTAGCCCAGGTCGGCGCCCGCACAGAACACGTCGCCCTCGGCCCGCAGCACAATCACTTTGCACGCCTCGTCGTCCTCGGCAAACTCGAAGGCCTGCTTGAGCTCCGTAACCATGTCGGCGCTGAGGGCATTGCGCTTTTCGGGTCGGTTGAGGGTAATGTATCCGATAAGATCCTGCGCCTCATAGCGAATGAAACGGAGGTCTTCCAACTCCTGAGTGGGCATGTTTTCCATAGTCCGGCGCGTTGCAATCGGTGAGAGGAGGGCTTCCCAAGCAGAGAACTACCCCCTCGCGGAGCAGCTAAAGCCAAAGGACGCGAAAACCAAACGTAACAAAATTGATGCTACGATACATGCTATAGCGTAGGCGGGGGCCTACAAGTTTCGCCGAAGCCCGGCGGCTGCCCTACCTACGGCCCCGCCTGAACGGTAAATGCCCCGCGCGTGGTTACATCATAGGTCTGAAAACCAGCTACCTGCAGCAGAGAATCCTGCCGGGCCACGTACCAGCTTTTGCACGAAGAATCGAACACAACGGGCGCCTTGGTTCCGAAAGTGGCGGCCAGCTCCTCGGGCCTTACGCGGGCGTTGCGCCGTAGCACAATAGCCTGCAAACCAGGTAGCGGCTGGCGGGCCGGACTCAGGCGGCTGCTCACAAAGGCTACCCGCAGTCCGCGCCACGCGGCCAGGATCAGGCCCGGCTCGGCGACCCGCGCGGGCACCGGACAGCCCCGCCAGCCTACCCAGTGGTTTACCTGCCGGGCCTCGCGCTGAATGCTGCCCGGCACAATGCGGTAGGTACGCTCGGTTTCCGTGAGGGGCAACGAATCGACGGTGACAACTTCGGCAGCCGCGCCCTGCCAGAACCCGACTACGGAGCGGCGCGGAATGCTGTAGATAATCAGGCGGGCATCGGGAGCCAGCTGGTGGGCGGCCCACACCCGGCTGCTTTCCAGCACGGCTAGCAGCGCGCAGGCCACGCCCAGCCACGGCAGGCGGCGCAGGCGCAGGAACACCAGTACGGTCAGGATGAAGGCGAAGAGCAACCAAGTCTGCGGAGCCGTGAGGTGAATGCCTGAAATCAGGGCGCCCGGCAGCAGGCGGCCGATGGAAAAGATGTACTCATTGAACAGCCAGATCATCCACTCAAACACCCGCGCTACCAACTGCGGCAGCCAATCGAGGGCGGCTGCGGCACCCGTTGAAAGCAGCCCTACCGTAGCTACTACCCCCTTCAAAGCCAGCAACCCTAGCCCCACGTACACGGCCAGACTCGAAATCGGGACGGCCACCAGGTTGGAGGCCAGAAAGCTGAGCGGAAACTGATGAAAGTAGAACAGCCCCAGTGGGAACGTGGCTACCTGGGCCGCCAACGACAAGGCTGTGGCCTGCCAGACATAGTCGAGCCCCTTACCCAGCCACTGCCACGATTTCCGGACGGTTTTGGGTTGCCAGGGCCGCTGCCGCTCCAGAAAATACGCCTGCGGCTGCAGCCAACGGGCTATGCGCGGCTGTAGATACACGATGCTGAGCACGGCCAGAAACGAGAGCTGAAAGCCTACGTCGCAGAGCAGATACGGGTCGTAGCACAGCAGGAAGAAAGCGGCCGCAGCTAATAGGTTGTACATGGAAGTCTGCCGACCACTGGCTCTCCCGATAATGATAAAGGAGAACATCACGGCCGCCCGCAGCACCGAAGCCGATAGTCCCGTCAGGAAAGCGTAGCTCCAGATGGTGGCCAAGCCCAGCAGCGCCGTCACCAGCCGAAACCAGGGCCCGCGCCTACCCGGCAGACGGCCTAGCAGCCACGTCACGGCCCCAAACAGCAGCCCCACCTGCAACCCCGATACGGCCATGATGTGGGTGGTACCGGTGTTGGCGTAGGCCTGCTTGGTTTCCTGATCTACCTCGTCCTTAATGCCCAGCACCAACGCTGAGGCCAGGGCATATTCGCGCCGGGCGTGCACGTACTGCCGGAATACGCCATCGAGCACCCGCGCTGCCCGCATGGCCGTAGCCCGCAGAATGCTGGGCGGAGCGGTGGCAATTTTCTGGTACTGATCGGGGTGGATGAACTGCTGGTGGTACACCTGATGATACTGCAGGTAGCGGCGGTAATCAAACTCGCCGGGATTGAGGGGCGGCTTGCTCGGGGCCGGCGCCCCGCGCACCAGCCACACGTCGCCGTACTCTGGGGCCCCTACCCCCTCCTCCCGCGGAATACTTACCCGAATGCCGCCCCGCGCCGGCTGCCACTGCCCCGCCACCCGCACCGCCGACACGCGCACAGTAGTGGCGTAGGTGGCCGGCCGCGTCACGGTGTAATCGTCCACCACGGCCCGGTAAAACTCCACGCGACTCTCGAAACGGTACAGGTGGTCGGGGGCCCGGCTTTCGGTGGCTTGCTGGGTCAGCGCCGCCCCGGCGGCATAGAGTACCACAATGGCCAGCAGCCCGGCTGCATCGGTGGCTGCCGGCCCTGGTTGGCGGGCGCTCCACAGCTGCGCCGCCACAAATAGCAAGGTTAAACCAGCTACGATTGGTAGCAGATCAGGCAGCTTTTCGCCGGTGCAGAGGTAGGTAAGAATGCCCGCCATAAGCGGCAGCACCAGCCGCAAGAAGGCATTCGGGGCCCATTTAATTTCCATAGCAACACAAACTGAAGCGCCCGTTAATCGGGTCAGTAAAAGCGCATTCTTATCGGGTATTCAAAATGAGGAAAATAAGCTAAACGACAAAAGGCCGCCCGGCTCCTTGGAACAGAAACCGGGCGGCCTTTTGTCGTTTTACTGCGAAGCAGACTTACTTCTTCAGCTGCATCTGGTAGTGCTCAATGTCGGCCTCCACGAACTTCTCGCCCACCTTCTCGAAGCCGTGCCGCTCGTAGAAGCGCACGGCCGGCAGCTGAGCATTCAGGTACACCGTGGCCTCCGGATACTGGGCGCGCACATCCTGTACCACGGCCGCCAGCAGCGCCGCTCCTACCTGCTGGTTGCGGTAGGCTTCCAGCACAGCGAATCGCTCCAGCTTTACGCCTTTCTCCGTGACACGCCAGCGGGCCGCGCCGCAGGGCTTGCCCTCGTCGGTGCGGGCCAGGTAGTGGGTGGCATCGGTGCGGTCGTGGGCGTCGTTTTCCAGGTCGGCCGGCACGTTCTGGCCCAGCACGAAAACAGTGTGGCGCACAGCCAGGGCCTCATCCAGCTCAGGCGACTGGGGGCCGGAAATACGGGTTACGAGCACAGGCTTAAGGTAGGTTTTAACGGTAGAAAGGAGGTAGGACGCGGTTACGACCACCCTTTGGATTAGCAGCGAAGGTAGCAACTTCGCCTATGCCTAAAGCAAAACAACCACCCATCAGGTGGCTGTTCTGGTAAGCTACTGCGGCCCAAGCTACATCTGCTGCTCCTGATTCACGGGCAGGTCGCGGGTGCCATCGTCCTCGCGACGGGCATCGGGGTGCTTGCCGGGGTCGTGGTGGGCAACTTCGTCCTGGCGCCGGCGGTAGGACTGCTGGTACTCCCGGGGCGGGCGGTTGGCCTGCTCCTTCTGCTGCTGCACATCGAACTTGTCGTAGGCCTGCACAATCTGCTTCACGAGGCGGTGACGCACTACGTCTTCCGAAGTCATTTCCACGAAGCCGATGTCGCGCACGTCGCGCAGAATATCCAGAGCCTGAATCAGCCCCGATTTCTGCTTGGTGGGCAGGTCAATCTGGCTCCGGTCGCCGTTCACCATCACCTTGGCGTTCGGGCCCATGCGGGTCAGAAACATCTTCAGCTGGCTGGGCGTGGTGTTCTGGGCCTCATCCAGTAGTACGAAGGCATTGTTCAGCGTCCGGCCGCGCATATAGGCCAGGGGCGCAATTTCAATGGTCTTGTTCTCGAGGTAGAACTTGAACTTCTCGGGCGGCAGCATGTCTTCCAGCGCGTCGTAAATCGGGCGCAGGTAGGGGTCCACCTTCTCCTTCATGTCGCCGGGCAGGAAACCCAGGCTTTCGCCAGCTTCCACTACCGGGCGCGAAATGATGATTTTCTTGACCTCCTTGTTTTTCAGGGCCCGCACGGCCAGGGCCACCGAAATGTAGGTTTTACCCGTACCGGCCGGCCCCAGCGCAAACACCAGGTCGTTCTTGAGTACGGCATCTACCAGGCGCTGCTGGTTGGCCGTTTTCGCTTTGATAACGCCGCCCTTGGCCCCGAACAGAATCACGTCGGGCGAGGCCGCCAGCATCCGGTCCTGCTGATCTTCATCGGCCGACGAGAGGTACTGGCTCACGGTTTTGTCGGTAATCTGTCCGTACTGGTGGTAGTGCTCCAGTAGGGCCGAGAGAATTTCGTTGATGCGGCTAATCACAGCCGTCTGGCCCTGGATTTTGATTTCGTTGCCGCGGGAAATGATTTTACTGCCCGGAAAAGCAGCGGCCAACTGGCGGATATTTTGATTATCGGGCCCCAGGAACTCAACCAGGGACACGTTTTCGAGCGTGATGACTTTCTCGACCAAACTAGAGGGAATTTAAGTGCGAAAGGAGAAGAAAAGAGCGAGCGGGCCGAACCCGCGGAGCCTCCTGCCTGGGGTAACAGCAAAAACGAGCGAATCGTTGCTGCTCCCGTTTCGCGGCAAAACACCTACTTTTGCCGCCCCCGCAGGGGTCCTGGCAATAGTACGAATAACTCCGAATTTCCGGTCATGGGCTTGATAACGTTTCTGTCTGACTTTGGGTACCGCGACCATTACGTAGCGGCCGTTAAGGCGCGGATTCTGCAGTTGGCCCCGCAGGTGCCGGTGCTGGATATTACCCACGGCATCGAGCCCTTCAACATTGCCCACGCCCAGCACGTGCTCAGCTCCGTGTACCAGGATTTTCCGGCCGGCACAGTGCATTTGATTGGCGTAAACGACCAGGGCTCGCCCCGCGGGGCCTGGCACGCGGCCCGCTTTCAGGGGCACTACTTTGTGTCGGCCGACAATGGTCTCCTACCCCTGCTCTGCGACGGCAAGCCCGAGGAGCTGGTGCTGCTGAGCGCCGGCCCGGCCCCTACCCCCTCCCCCACCCGCGACCTGCTGGCCCCGGCTGCCGTGCGCCTGGCCCAGGGTGAAGCCCTAGTGTCGTTAGGAACTGCGGCCACGGAGGTGTATCAGCTCCTGAACCGGCAGCTGCGCCTGCAGGACAACCGCATTACGGGCCACGTGGTGCACGTTGACCATTACGGCAACCTCGTGACGGACATTACGCGCACGGCGGTGGAAGTAATTGGCCGCAACCGCCCCTTCACTATTCATTTCGCCCGCGAAACCGTGCGCGACATCGCAGTGCATTTCCAGGCCACCCCTCCCGGTGAGGCCGTCTGTGTTTTCAACAGCACCGACCAGCTTTGCATCGGCATTAATCAGGGAAATGCCTCGGAACTGCTGGGTCTGTACTTTGACTCCCAGGTGGACGTGCGCTTCCCCTCCGATGGACTTTCCTAAGGTATGAATCGAGCCAGATTGTGGCTCATAAGGCTGTAAACAGGCCTTTTGCTTTCATGTATTTATTATGTTAAGTATATGATGCCACAATGTCATTCTACTTCCACTTGCTTTTCACTTCTTTTTAGACTGCCCCACCTATGCTGATTCGGATTGTCCGCATGACTTTTGAACTGGAAAAGGTGCCGGAATTTCTGCAGATTTTTCGGAATTCGGAGCACCTGATCCGTCAGATGCCGGGATGCCGGTTCCTGGAGCTGTGGCAGGATGCCGATCAGCCCGCCGTCTTCTGCACGCATAGCCACTGGGACTCCGCCGATGCGCTGAATGCCTACCGCCGCTCCGAGCTGTTTGGGCAGGTGTGGCCCGCTACCAAAACCCTGTTTGCCGCTCCCCCGGTGGCTTTCTCCGTTCATCAGGTAGATGCTGCCTCCCTACCCGCCGATATAGCGTAAAGCCCGGGTGGCGCTGCTCGTCTTCATAACCGGCTCATCGTTCGCCCAACTGGCTCATCCCTACCCCACCCACCCGCGTAAAGGGTGCAAGCTGTTTGCTTAGCTCCACCACTGCCCTTCCTATGACTCCCGACTACTTCGAGTTTTATGAACTGCCCGAAACCTTCCGGCCCGACGAAGCCGCGCTGAAGCGCCGCTACTACGCCCTCAGCCGCGAATACCACCCCGATTTCCACGCTACCGAGAGCCCCGAACGCCAGCAGGAAATTCTGCAGCTGGCTACCCTGAACACCAACGCCTACCGCACCCTCTCCCACCCCGACCAGCGCATGGCCTACATCTTAGGGCGGCACGGGCTGATGGAGGAAGGAAAACAGGAGCTTCCCGCAGATTTTTTAATGGAAGTAATGGACCTCAATGAGCAGCTGATGGAGCTGGAATTTGAGCTCGACCCAGCCGCTGCGGAACGGGTAGCCACGGAAGCCAACGCTCTGAGCGACACGCTCGATGCCGGCATTGAGCCGGTGCTGGCGGGCTACGAAGGTCTGCCCCAGGATGCCCGGCCCCAGGCCCTGGAACAGGTGCGCACTTACTACCTCAAAAAACGCTACCTGTTGCGCATTCAAGAAAGTCTGGCTAAGTTTGCTGCCCGATCCTGAACAACGGTCCGCGTTGTTCCTCTTGCCCAGATGGCGGAATCGGTAGACGCGTTGGTCTCAAACACCAATACCGCAAGGTGTGCCGGTTCGACCCCGGCTCTGGGTACTAGAATACAATTCCAAAAAGCCTGAAAAGCTGCGAATCTGGCCACAGAAGCAGTTTTTCAGGCTTTTTGCATTCTAGCCCTTCCGGGATAAATTCCTATATGTGGCCGGATTTGCGCTACCAAATCCGCTACCAAAATGAAGGTCACATTCACCCTCCGGGAAGACAAGACGGACCGCGCCGGCCTGGCCCCCGTCTTCGTATGCGCCAGCTTCGACGGGCTGCGCCTGCAAACCACCACCAAAGAAAAATGCCGGCCCGCCGACTGGAACCGGGACAAGCAGCAGTTCCGCCGCTCCCTGCCCGGCTACCAGGACGCCAACGCCTACCTCGACAGCCTAACCCTACGGCTGCATGCCCGCTACCGGGAGCTGCGTTCCGCCGGCATTGCCCCTACCCCAGCCCTCATGCGCGAGGCCGTGCACCCCATGGCCGAGGTAGCCCCGCCGGCCGAACCTACCCTATTGGAGCTGTTCGACCAGTACCGCGAGGTGCTGCGCGGCCGGGGATTCGCCTTCAACACCCTGCGCCACTACGGTACGGCCCGCAACTGGCTGCAGAAATTTGAGCAGGCCCATAGCAAGAAAACCGTGTACCTGGCCGACTACACCTTGGCTTACCACGACGACTTTATCCACTTCCTCCGCCTCAAACATGGCTTAGGCCCCAACGGCATCTTCACCATCCTCAAGGACGTGAAAACCTTTCTCCGCCACCTCCAGCGGGAGCGAGGCCTCACGCTCGGCCTGGACCTCGACCGGATGCAGGTGCGCTGGACCGAAGCGCCCAAGCACTTCCTCTCCGCCGCCGACCTCACGGCCCTGGCAGCCGTGGCCATCCCCGATACGTTGGTGCCCGTGCGCGACGTGTTTCTGTTCTGCTGCTACACCGGCCTGCGCTACTCCGACGTCCAGCAGCTCCAACCCGCCAACCTGCACCACTGGAACGGCCACCGTATCCTCAAGCTGGTCCAGGTAAAAACCCGCCGCCCAGTCAGCATCTACCTCACGGCCGCCGCCGAAGCCATCCTCGACAAGTACGCCAACACCGAGCGCCTGCGCCTGCTCCCGGTTTACGTCAACCAAGTCATGAACCGCGGCCTTAAGCGGCTCGGCCACCTGGCAGGGTTGACTACTCCGGTTGAAACGATGGAAGTGGTAAACGGCCAAGTGGTCAAAACGTCGGTACCAGCCTACGAGCTGCTGACTATGCACACGGCCCGCCACACCTTCGCCACGCAAAGCCTGCTGCGGGGCGTGTCGCCGGCCGTGCTGCAACGGGTGATGGGCCACAGCAAGCTGCAGACCACCATGCACTACGCCAAAATGGTCGAAGACTTCCAGCACCAGGCCCTACAGCTGGCATGGGACGGCCCCACCACTTCAACTCCCCCTTTGGTAGCCGGGGAAGTTTGCGTAGCGGCCACCGCCGCTTAAATCTCATTCCCTCACAGACAAGCCCCGCCAACTACCAGGTTAGCGGGGCTTTTCTTATGCAGTTAGGCTACAGTACTATACTACCTCCTTCTCAAATATTCAGCGGCCGGGCCTCATTCTTGTCGTAAGAGCTAGCTCCCACGCCCGCCGAGTTTTCCTGCAGGTAGCGTTTCACCTCGCCCCGGTCGTGGCCCAGCAACTCAATCACCTCCCACAGCCGCTCCGCCGTCACGTCCGGCTGACTCGGAATGTAGGTCGAGATGTACCCCAGCACCATCCAGATCTGCGTAATATCCGCCGCCGGCAGGTCGTAGGGTTTCACCGTTGAGTTATCCGATAGCAAATCCACCATGCCTTTACGGTCCGTTACCCGGCGCGGAATCCGCTTGAGCAGGATGTTTTCGTGGGTGACTACCACGTAAATCTCCCCCGGTTTCAGCAGGTCCCACCGGTCCACGTAGCTACACACCACAATATCCCGGTGGTTGATGGTCGGCTCCATACTGTCCCCATTCACCTCAAACGCCCGGTACGAGCCGTGCTCGAAGCCCGGAATCTGGTAGGGCCGCATCTGCTCCAGGTACGCTGCCTCGTTGTACGAGCGGGTATAGCCCGCCTGCGCCCGCGCCGGAATCAGGATGGTGTTGTCGTTGCCCACCTTATCCACCGTTACCGCCAGCACCCGCAGTCCATTGGCCAATGCTTGCGAAGTTGACATGGCATCTGCCTCCTTCCGTTTAGGCGCCGAAGGCGCAGCATCCGTGGCCTTTTCTCCGAACATACCGCCGCGCCCCATCAACAACCACTCCGCCGATACCTCCGGCCACATAGCCAGAAAATCTACCAAAGTAGGATAACTCGGCTCGGCGCCCTTCAAAATCTTGTACAGCTTGCTGGTGGTGCTGTAGCCCAGTTTTTGAGTGGCTTTATTGACGTTCAGGCCGTAATAATCCAGCAATTGCTGAATACGGTCCGATACGCTGACAGGTGTGGCGGCAGGGGCAGCAGAGGAGTGTTCCATAATTTTTTAGCACTTGAGTGTATTATTAGCACTCAAAGATTTTTATGTTTGTGTGCTAAGGTAGTGAACAAACATCACTTATACACCAAAATACACAAATTCATGGAACAAAATACTAATGAGCCCACCGAGTTCCAGCAAATCCTGCAGCGGTTGGGCACCGGCAACACCGTCGTCCGCGACACCATTGCCTTACTGGCGGAGCGTGGCCTTAAGGTCAGCCGCTCCGCCATGTACCAGGCCCTCGACGGCCGCAGCAACCGCCGCGAGCTGATTGAGGCCTTTCTCGAAACGGCCGAAGCCGAGTTTGAACGTCGCCGGCAAGTGCGGGAACGCGCCGCCCGCCTAATCCACAACGCCTGATGCAAACCGTCGTCCTCATCCCCGAACCCGAGTGGCGCCAGATTCTAGGCCGCCTCGAAAAGCTCGAATCCGCCGAGCAGCAGCGCACCACCTCCGCCCCCGAGCCCGACGCGGTGCTCTGCGTCCGCGAGGCCGCGGCCTTTCTCGGCATGAAGCCCGAGAACATCCGCAAAGCCCGCCGCCAGGGCCGCCTCAAAGGCGTGCGCATCAACGAGAAAGAGTGGGGCTTCTACCGCTCCGAGCTGAAGCGCTACCAAAACCGCTACGTGCGCTACCTCGACGCGGCAGCGCCTTCCCAAGCCGCCTGAAGTAGAGCTACTACCGCTACCGGCTTGTCTATTGGATATGGTTTAACCCTTCACGTCCAATCCCATGCAGCTTGTAGTGCTTGTTTCCGAAGCCGAGTGGCATACGCTCCACGCCGAAGTGGCCCGCTTAGGCGCGACCCTCGCCCAGCTTCTCGCCCCTTCCACCCCGCCCGACGAGGTACTGACCACCCGCCAGGCCGCCGCCTACATCGGCCTCAGCGAGGAGGCCCTTCGCCGGGCCCGGCGAGTCGGCCGCATCCAGGGCGTCCGGCTCAATGAAAAGGATTGGGGCTTTCGTCGCTCCGCCCTCGACCAGTACCCGCGCCGCTACTTCCGCACCTCCTTCCGGCCCGGTCCCCTACCGCCATCTTCCCCTAATTCATCCGATTCCACTGCCCAATGACTACGCCCTTACTGCCCATCGTCGGCCCCGACGCGCCCGCCCCGCGCTCCATCATCCGCATCCAGAAAGCCCGCGTCAAAAATCAGCAGCTTACCTGCGAATTCACCGAGCAGCGCACCGACGACGCCCCACCCCGCGCCTTTACCCTGGCCGCCCAGGAACAGGTTCACCCCGACCTCCTCCACTGGCTCTCCCAGCTCGTCCCCCACCTCTGCCTGCTCACCGAGCAGCTAACCGAAACCGCCACCTACTGGCCCGACGACGACACCGGTACCCTCCCACCCCATTTCGAGGCCTTCACCCTCACCGGCTTCAGCGTCGGCAACGGGGGCCGGGGCGTCACCCTCATCGGCCAACGCCAGCTCGCCGGCGGCAAGGTCCTCAACCTCACCAGCCCCTACGTCTCCTTCGACGACGAACAGCCCGCTTACGCCTACGCCGGCCTGCTGGAAACTGCCCTCGACGCAGCTCTTACCGAAGTGGAAGCCGCCCTGCGCGGCAAGTGCACCGAGTACCGCCAGCTCGACCTCTTCGAGCCGACCGCTGAGCCTGGCTCCGCCCTCATTCCCCTGATTCCCGTGCCGGCCCATGCATGAATTACGTCCAGCACACCCGCGCCGCCCACCAGCAGCTGGCCGCTCAGTCCGCGGCCACCCCGCACCACGTCAGCCTGTATTGGGCCCTGTTCTTCGAGTGGAACGCCGCCCGTTTCCCCGCCGACCTACCCCTCGACCACGCCGCCCTGATGCGGGCCGCCCACATCGGCAACGAGAAAACCTACCGCGCTGCCCTGCGCGACCTTACCGCTTGGCAACTGCTCACCTACCAGCCCAGCCACACCCGCTACCAACTCAGCACCTGCCGGCTAGCCGACCTCTCTGCCACCCCAAGCATCGGGAGCGAATCTGCCTCCCATGCCCCGCTCTCATCGGGGGCAGAAGTGCCCGCGCTGCCCACCACTGGGGCCAGTTCTGCCTCCGCTACTCCTGACGCATCGGGGGCACAAATGCTCGAACCAGCCCGGGCAGTACTGCCCCTCATGCCGCCCGCATCGGGGCCAGAAGTGCCCCCACACTCCTTATATAGGAAAACAGGAGGTAGTAGTAAACACTCCACTACAAAACCTACTCCCTTCGGTCGTAGTGAGGCGCCGCACCCCGAAAAAAAAATAGGTCAGCCAGTCGCGGCGGCCGTGGACGACGAGCTTTCAGCGGTGGAAATTCTGCTGGAGGATACCCCGCTCGCCGATTCCGCCCGCCCCCATGGCCGGGGCGCCCACACGGCCACCATCCGCCAGGCCGCGGCTACCCCCCGCCCCGGCCGGCCGACGCGCCCGGAAATCACCTTTGCCGAGTCCGAGTACGCCGACGTGGAGAAGTTCATCCTGGCCTTCGAGGGCACCGATTACGCCCTGGCCGACCTGCGCCTCTACCACGAGAAAGTGCGCCTCTGGCGCGACCGAAAAACCGGCGAGCCGCCCCGCCGCCGCGACTGGCTGGCCACCGCCCAGCGCTTCATGCTCAACGACGCCCATGACAACCGCCTCAAACTCGCTCCCCCAACCCCGCCCCACGGGACACCTGCCGGCCCCGGCGGGCCCCAACCCGGCAGCACAATTGATGCGCTTTACGAGCAATTCTACCCTCGGCGTCCTGGTTAGCCAACCCACCTCCGAGGCCACGGCTATCCTCGTCGCCCAGCTCAGCGCCGGCCTTACCCTCGAGCAGGCTGCCGCCGCGCCCAAGCTCTTCCAGCTCAGCCGCCAGTACGGCGAGGACGAAATCCGCAAACTGCTGGCCGTCATCCTCCGCGCCTTCGTCGACTCCGTGCGCGTACCCGACAAGCCCACCCCCGCCGACGTCCTGGACCTGGCCGACACCCTGCTCCAAACCTACTCCCACGACTCCCTGCGCGACATCGTGCTGGCCCTCAAACAGGCCCGCACCGGTGGTACCATCTTCTACCAAGCTCTCGACCCCGCCACCATCTACGGCCTGCTCCGCGCCTATTTCGAGCGCAAAGCCACTTTCCTCGAACAGCGCCACCTCGACCAGAAGGCCCGCAGCACCAGCGCCGAGCAGAACGCCGTGGGCCGCCTACAGCAAGCCGCCCCGCACCTACTGGCCGGCATCGGCCGCCAGCTCCCGCCCGACCACCCCAACGTCGAGCACCTGCGCCAGCGCCTCACCCTAATCAACCTCAAAGAGAAGCGCGGCCTCCTCCCGCCCGACCAAGCCCAGCAGCTGCGCGACGAAACCCACGCCGCCGCCCAGCGCCGCCCCCGCCCCGACTGGCAACCCAGCCCCGAAGCCCAACAGCTCATCGACGCCCGCCACCGCGCCGAAGACCGCCGCTTGGCGGAGAAATACCGTCCCAACCCCGCCGCCTGACTCTCAATTCACATGTATTTCCTTCGCCACAGGCTTTACCCACTCTTGGTAGTCGCAGCCATAAGCAAAATTCGGGCAGCCGTAGAAGCTCCAGGGCTTGCCCTTGGCACTGACGCCGGTCTTCAGAACCAGTTCCGTGGTCTGGCACGCCGGGCAACGGCGCCCGACCGACGAGCCCGACGCCGGGCTCCCCTGGCCTTCCAGCTCTAGCACAAACTTCGATTTGGACGTTGGGTCCGATAACAGAAAGACTTGCTCCTTGGCTCGGGTCAAAGCTACGTAAAACAGTCGCCGCTCCTCTCCGTTGGCAAATTGGTCGGCGGTGCTTAGCACTAGACCTAACACTGGGTCATCGGCCATTTCCGAGGGAAAGCCCCGCCGCCCGGTGTTGCAGTTCAGCACCACCACAATATCCGCTTCCAATCCCTTCGACTTGTGCACCGTCAGGAAGGGTAGCTGCAGCGTTTGGGGCCTCCCGGCCGCGTCTGTGTAATCGTAATAGAGCGTTGACCGCGTTGCATCCACCCGGAAGACCCGCATAGTGTTGCGGATGCGGCGGAAGTCAAAAGAGTAGCGCCCCAGCAGCAGAAGCTCTTTGTGGGCTAGGTTCGACACAGTAGCAATCAGCTCCTCCAGCAGCTCCACCAGCGTCACTGTATCGTCTTGCTGGCCCGCCGGAGTGGCTACCACCCGCAGCTGGGTCCGTCGGCCTGGCAGCCCACTGCGCAAATGCTTGGGTGTTTGGCTAGGGTTGCGGGTAATAAAGGTGCTCGACTGGCCCAGTAGCGGTTCGTGAAAACGGTAAGTCGTTTCAATGCGCGAAAGCAGGCTATGGCCAAAGTGCTGCCCAAAGTTCGTGAACAAGGCCAGGTCGCTGCCAGCGAAGCGGTAAATCGACTGCCAGTCGTCGCCCACGCAAAACAGCTTGGTGGCCGGGTGCCGTTCAGTCAGGGAACGAATTAGCTGAGCCCGTCCCTGCGAAATATCCTGAAATTCATCAATGATAATGTAATCGAAACTCCGTCCATACCGGCCGGTGCGCACATAGTCCGTGGCTCGGTTAATCAGGTCGTTGAAGTCAATTTCCTCTCGCCGCGCCAGCTCTTGGGCATAGCGTTCTACCAACGGCTCTATTATGGCCAGGAAGTGTCGGTTTCGCTCCCGCTCATGTACTGCGGGCACCCGCTCGTTGCGCGCCCGCACCTGCTCCACGGTGCTGTTGCTGGATTTTAGATGTAGTAAAAACGTGCGCAACAGCGTCTGAAAGGAGCCTACTTCATCCTCCGCCACCGTGCTTAGGATTTCCCAAACCTCGGCGGCGGTCTTGGGCCGCAGCCGAATACCGTACTCCTCTAATTGCTTCCGCAATGCTTCTGTGAGCCGATGCTCACTGTGCTGGTAGCTATAGGTCTCAAGCAGCATCGTCCCGTGTTTCCGACTGGTCTGGCGGGCCCACTCAATCTTCTCCCAGTACCGGGTCCTAGCTTCTAATACGCTCTGGCCCGACTTGGCAAAGAAGGCCGGCACGTTGCCATTCTTGTCCACCCCGAAGTGTTCTAGGTACACCCGCTTTCCATCCTGTACAATGGTGAAGTCGGGCTTCCACTGCGCGTAGTGCGCGGTGGCTGTGGGGTGCTCGTAGGGGGCTTCGTAATAGTATTCGATATTGTTCAGGTACAGAAAGTTGGCAATGTGACACTCCTCCGCGCTCTTCACCGCTTCCCGCTGGTAGGTCACCCGGCCATTGGCTTCCTGCTTCGTAGCCCGGTAGGGTTGCATCCCAAAGTCCCGCAGGAACTGAATGTACTCGCCCCGGCTCCGAAATGCCTCGTTGGGTTTCTGGGGCTTGAGTTGGCGCAGAAAGAAGTCGATAACCAGTTCGGCATAGGCCGGTTGTCGGAGCAGGTCCTGCAGCGCCCCGGCTATAAACGTGTTAAGTTGGTTTTCGTCGTACAACGAGGGCTGCCGCCCTTCCACGGCCGTAATAATGTCCTTACCGAACTTATGAAAGGTACGCGGCTCGATGCCAGCAATACCTATCCGCTCGGCCAGCGTCGCCGCCGATTTATTGGTAAACGAAATCAGCAGAATCCGCTCAGGAGCCACGCGGTACCTGTCCAGCACATACTGCACCTTGCCCACAATGGTCGTTGTTTTACCTGAGCCAGCCCCCGCTACCACCAGATTATTGTCCTCGTCGCTGACGATGGCCTTGCGCTGCTGCTCATCCAAGCTGCGACCCTCCACCCGGCTGAACAGGGCATCATACCGTGCCAGCTCCCGGGCCACAAAGCCCTGATTGAACTTCGCCCGCATTGCTTCCCCATCGGCGTAGTAGCTCACAAACGCCGTTAGCAGCCCTTTTTCAGTTGCTGACAAGTCGGTTTTTAGATACTGACCCGCTTCTACGGCTTGTTTCAGTTCCTCGTACTGTCCCTGCCAGGTGTGCAGGACGTAGTGCCTGAAATAGCCTGCTTCTGGGACTAGGTAATGCCGAAAGGCCCGCTCGGCCTGCTCAACTTCTTCTAGGCGCAGGCGCAGCGCCATGGTACTACGCTGCCGCTTTGCCTGCCTGGCGTGCTGCCAAAAAACTATCAATAACAGGAGCAATGCTCCGATAATTAGGTAATAAAGCATGTATTCAAATACTCTCCAGAACCGAGTAGATGACCGGCTTTGGGGCAATTGTGCGGAATAAAAAGAACAAAGCTACTTCTCCTACCGCACTTTTTATCTAGGGGCTTCGCCTTATTCCCTGCGCTTAGTGGTATGTTCTATCCAACTTTCTGCTCCCTTACGCTCAAATGAATGGAGTCTTTTAGCAGGTTCTCAAGATACCCTAACAACGTAGCTCCAAATGCGGGATTTAGGCCCTCCTTATGGTCGAGAACATCCGCGAAATAGACGTGGGCCGTCACGGATTGATTCGGCATCAGCCCACTAGCCTGGAAGTCTTGCTGCTGCGCCTTGCCTTGTCTTGTTATTCCGGGATAGAGCAGCAAGCCGTGGGGGGATTTCCACAGGTGACAATACGCATACAACTGCTGCAGATCAGCGGCGGCTGGTCGCTGGTGCTTCGGCAGTTTCCACTTGGTATCCAGCACAAAGCACTGCCCCTGAATCGTAACGGCTAGGTCCGGCCTGATGCGCACGCTTCCCCAAAATGATTGCTGATTTTGCACCTTCACCTTCGCCCGGCTCCCGGCGGCCCGGCGCAGTTGCTTGGCCACGTACAGCTCAAACAGGCGGTTCATGTCAAAAAGCAGCGCCACGGCTTCGGTACCTCCCCCCTGAATAGTAGGGCTACTATGGTTCAGAAGTAACAGGGCTAGCTCCAGGGCCGTCCGATAGGGCTCCGTTTTCCTGGTCAGTCGCGGCATTTCGGCCGGAACGGCTACCGCAGCAACTTCGGGCCAGTGCAGTAATAAAGTGCGGGCCCGGGCCGCCAGGCTTGTCCCTCGTGCCTGACCAGCCGCTACCTGCAGAGCCATTCGTATTAGGCTATTTAACGGGTGCGCCACGTCGTATACCTGCGCCCGGGTAAAAAAATGCTCCCCGTGGCTCAGATTATGACGTAGCTGTTGGGCGAAAAGCAGCTGGCCTTTCAAGGCTGGTCGGTTTTCGTCCGTGACGCGGTAACGCTTCACCAACCCTCGTTGCAGCAAACTTTCGGCCGCTTGCACAAAAGCAGCTACGAACAAATCCAGCATGGCGTGAGGCGCCTGCGCTAGCTGCGCAGCTGCTGGAACGGCTACGGGCATCTCGTACACGCGTTGAAGCATCTGCAGTAATACGTGCTTCCATTGGCCTGCGCCGGTAATCGTGCGTGCCGGATCATCCGCTTTTGGCAAAATCTCCAGCGTCAACCCGGGCAGCTGGATGATACCCACGTAGCTCGACAGGCGCAGCGTCTGGTGCCCTGCCGTAAACCAGGCAGCCCCGTGCCGGGCCTGAAACTGCAATAGTCGTCGTTGCTGCTCCGAAGTCACGCGCACCCGCTCATGCTCATAGGCTACCAGGTAAGCGGAAGTCAAGGCCATGCCAGCAGGGTTACGTCGTTTGATAAATCCGGCGGAACGCTTCCTCCGACCAGTCTTTGTCCAGGGGAATGTGGTAGACCGAGCGCTCTTCTCCCCCGTCCAAATCATCGTCGAAGCCTGGCATCAACTGGACTGTGCTGGTCTTCACCTCCACAAAATCGGCCCCTAACACCTGCCCGATGCGGCCCCATCTTCCGTGGAAATACTCCTGCAACTGCGGAATTACTTTGTTGCGGAACACTCGGCGCAGGTCATCTAAGTCGGTTACTTCCAGCAGCCAGGCGTGCCCCAGCTGATGGTCCCGATCCAACAGGTACTCCAGTCGCTCATTAATCACCCGAAGCAGCTTGCTCAAGTCGAGGTGCTGTGCGTCCGTCGGCTCACCCAGCGGGTCTAGTAATTCGGGTTGCGGTAGCATTTCCACAAAACCAAACCGCCGCCGCAGGGCCGTATCCAGTGCCTCCACGCTACGGTCAGCCGTGTTCATGGTCCCTAGCAGGTACAGATTCGGTGGTACCTTGAACCCGGTTTTGGAATACGGCAGCGTCAACGTCAGCTCGTTTTCACCGCCCACACGCTTGTCTTCTTCCAGCAGCGTTATTAATTCCCCGAAGATGTTAGCCACGTTGCCCCGGTTAATCTCATCCACAATCAGCACGTAGCGCGGGGCTTCTCCAGCCAACTTACTCAGGGGTGCTATTTCGGCCGCTTCTGCATTCGGTGTCGCCGGGCGGCGGGCCGCTTCAAAATCCTTCAAACCCTTGAAAATCGCCCACTGCAGGGACACGTTCGGGCCACCCAGGAGCCGTAGCTCACGGTACACCTGCTGAATATCATCGGGCTGGTCGTACTTGGCGTAAATGCCCCGAATCCACTCACGCCCGATTCGGTGTTTCATCTGGGCGCTGTTCACGTGTTCCAGTATCAACGTTCCGTCCGCATCCACTTTCAGTACGTCTGCGGGATGCCCCTGGCGCGTGTTCAGCCGGGGCCGCTGGCCTTTCTGTAACTGCTGGCTCAAGCTATCCAGATAGGCTGCGTACGATTCATCGAACGTGTCCTCGGCCACCAGTGGTGCACTGTCGGCTTTACCGTCCTGCTGCGCCTGCCATATCTTTCGGGCTTCGCGGGCCAGGCGCTTGAACACCCCATCGGCAACGGCGTAATTCAACTGCCCGTTCGATGCTGGCTCCGGCTTGATGCCCTCCACAAAATCCTCGTAACTAAACGACTGGTGGAAGGTCACAAACTCTACTTGCCCCCGCTGGCGGTAGTCGTCCACCAAGGCCAATAGTTCCTGGCGCTTATCATCATACGCATCCACCACTTCCGCAAACTCCCGCCCTTCCAGCAGCGCAATAGTCCAGGCCATCGTAGCGTGCGTCTTGCCCGTGCCTGGAGGTCCGTACAGAATCTGGTTTAGGGGATGCACAATTTCTTCGGTCTGCGGCTTGTCTGGAGTCACGGTCGTTTGTTGGTTTTTGACCGGCAGCGGCTTACCATGAAATATAGCCTGCACATTTTCGGAGCTATTCACGCGGCTAATGGTATGCCGATACCCGACCGGCAGCTCAAAGGGTTTAACATCAGGTTGCCACTGCACCTCCACGCGCATTCCATCACCCGGATTGTGCGTAACCGTTCCCAGCCCTTTGATGCGGAGCATCCCCACCTTATGCCCTTTCTTCCCGCTCACGAAGGACGACTTTAGAGCCACCATGGCCCCCACCGGAATGCTGCGCACCCGTTTTTCCACATCTACCTTACCATCGTGGTCATGGCTCCAGTAACCTTTGGCTAGAAAATCAGCCGTCATATCTACTAGCTGTCCGTTGGGTGCCTGCATGGTGCCCAGGGCGAAATAGACGGGTGTATTCATTAAAATTGGTATCAAAAAATGGACTTCTAAATGTTGTTACCCAAAGCACCGCTTTGGTTTGTGGCAGCGTAAGCAGCCCTCGTGACCAATTATACTATCATTGCCCGAAACTAGCCGGGCGGCGCGGAATTGCAGAATAGTTGGGAGGTAAACCTAAAAGTTTTCTACGAGCCAGATGATATCATAAACTTACTTCATCTTAGCAGCAAAAAGTAGCTAGCAGTTGAGCAAGTCAATATTTTCAGAGAGGCTACACGTGGTCATCTAGTGCTTTTATACTCCACAGCTACCCGCTCGCTCAATTGGTATTCCATGTATTTGCGGGCACTGTGCAATCATCCTTCTTTATGCTTCATCTTACTCGCCCCCTCGCCGTCGTCGACCTAGAAACTACCGGTCTGAGTCCCTCCACCGACCGTATTGTCGAAATTTCTATCCTCAAGGTCTACCCCGACGGTACCCACGAGCACAAAACCCGCCGCCTTAATCCGGAGCAGCCGATTCCTTACCATGCTACCGCCGTGCACGGCATTCGCCAGGCCGACGTAGCCCAGCAGCCCACTTTCCGCCAAGTAGCCAAGGCACTGTTAGCCTACCTTGACGACGCTGATTTGTGCACCTTCAATGGCCGCCGCTTCGACGTGCCTCTCCTGGCCAAGGAATTTGCGCGGGTGCAACTGAACTTTCCGGCGCCGGCCACCCAGCACGTCGACGTTTTCGACTTATTCCGCCTGCTCCATCCCCAGCTTCCCTCCCGAACCCTATCCGCTGCGGTACAGCACTATCTCCAGCGTCCACATACCGGTGCCCATCAGGCCAAAGCCGATGTAACGGCCACCTTCGAAGTGCTACAGGCCATGAGCCGCAGCCAGCTACCCGAACTACTCCGGCTGCGAGGCAGCTCTCCGCATCTCACTGGCCTCTGCCCCATGGAACTCCATGAGCTTTGCCTGGGCTTGGCCGCCCCCCGTCCACCGGCAGGTTCCCTAGCTGTTGCATCACTTCCCGCTCCCAGCTTGCCCGCCGCCCCCGACCTACAACCGCTCCTAGCCCAACTTCTGGGCCTGTGCAGCGGTATTCTGGCCGATGGCGAAGTCAACGAAGCCGAAGCGCGGTTCTTTGCCGACTGGTTGCGCACCCATGCGCCCGCTCAACCGGTCTGGCCCTTTAGCGACTTGCTCACGCGCGTCGAGCGCATCTTTGCCGACGGAGTCTGCGACGCCGCGGAGCGGGCGGAACTCCGGGAAGTCATGACGGCCCTGCTCGACGAACCAAGACAACCGGCTCCCTCAACGCCTGCCTCCGACCAAGAGCTGCCGCTGTGCGAGCCAGCTCCCCACCCCGTCCAGTTTGCTGGTCGCCATTTCGTCGTAACCGGCAAGTTTGCGTATGGCACCCGCGCCGCAGTTTTCGCCGCCATTCAGGCCCTGGGCGGGGTGCCCTCCGATGCTGCTCCCTCCGCTGGCACGCACTACGTGGTAGTGGGCGCAGCCGGCAGCCCCAACTGGGTAACCAGCAGCCAGGGCCGCAAGCTTCAAAAGGCCGTGCAGCTCCGCGCCCAGGGCACCCAGCTACATATCGTCTCCGAGCAGCATTTTCGGCGCTACCTGCCCTAGCCCGAAAAGCCCCGCTTTTACGCTACCTCCTATTTCTGTTCAGTATGCCCACTGCCGTTCTAACCAAAGGCAAAGCCCTCGTTCCATTCCTGGGTGACAAACTATCCTTCATTCGCGGCCTGGACCTACTTGGCCTCCAAATCACGTCCGAAGCCACCTACACTATTCTGCTACCTGGGCTCACCAACGTCACCAACCGTATCCGTTACTATGGCTTCAATTGTTGGTTACTCCAGGAGTACGCCCTGCGGGTTGGTGAAGTCGACCCCGAAAGCCAGCAAGATTTCGTCCGCCGTGCCGAGCTCCTAGTCGCCATCCTCGTTCGGCACATCGACCGTTCGGCCATCAATATTCCCGGCAGCGAGTTTGCCGATAAGCTGATTGACCAGAATACCGGCGCTCCTTACCGCCTTGATGAGGGTGCCGATACCCGGGCTAACGGTAACGCCGGCACCTACTGGAAAGCTCGGCTGGGTGCTTTAGGTCAGTACTACGCCGGCTCCCTGCGCGCCCTGGGTCTGATCGGTACCAGCGCACACCACGAAAAACTCCTGGTGCGCACCTCACGCCAAGTTGGGCGGCTGACGGGCGAAGAATTAGCCAACGAGTTTGCGCACGACATTCCGGCCGATATCCAGGAGCTCTTTCTCTCCAGCGTGAAGCGCGGCCGCCTGAACCCCAACGATATCAAGACCCTGGCCGCGTATTTCGACCTGTCCCGCCTCCGCCGCAACGGGGCCGAGCAAGTCGCTTATCTCAGCATGCTTACGGGGGCCGACTACCCCGCCCTGCACACCGAAACCCCTTCCTACCATCGCCTTACTTCGCTGCGCTTGCTGCTCGCCCATATGCAGCAGCACCAGCCCGAATATCCCTGGGTGAGCTTTCTTATTAATAACTACGACTCGCAAGGAGATGGCACCGACGAGCCTACCCGCCGGGGCTGGTACTACTACCAACTCAACGAGTACTGGCAGTTTGCCAGCAGTTCTGTCCTAGAGGCCCTACTACGCCGCCTCGAAGCTGTACCCGGCGGCTATGCCTACCTACCTAACTTCCTCACGCAATTCACTCAGGAGGTGCTGGAGCAGATGGCCCCCGACCTCCCCTCCCAGCCCACGCTGGACGACTTGCTCACCACTATCCATCAGACGGGATCCGAAGAAGAAGATTTCGTCGACGAGTGTCTTGCAGCTCAAACCGACCAAGACCCTCCTCTGCAGGCCGCCGCGGCCTTCGGGTTGCTGGGTAGCATCTACCAGCGTAATCTTCCCCACTTGCCCCAATTGCGGGAGTATGCCCAGCCCCTCGGGCTACTCCGCGAAGGCAATTTCCTGGCCTATGCCGAGTTACTCACGCAGTACCGAGACTGGCCTTTGGGGCAGTTTATCCAGCACTTCATCTACCACGATGTGATTGTTCGCCACCAGTACGTGGCCATGCGCAAAATGGGCGGCGGGCACCAATCTACGCTCAAATTCGAGATAGAGGGCGAGTGGGTCCGCTGCCTCGACACTATCCAAGCCCGCTTCTCCACCCCCCGCCTAAACATCCTGTTGCAAATGGCCATCGACCTAGGCCTGCTCAACGACGACCACATCCTTACCGCCCGCGGCCGAAACTTCCTAGCCTAAGCTTATTCCGTCATGCGTATTCCCCGGCAGAACTACCTGGAGGCCTTGGGCAAGGGCCACTACCACTCCTGCATCCTCACCTGCTACACCTTCGACTTCCAGTTCTTCGAGCTGCGGGTCATGCGCCAGCTGCGCGCCGCGGGTATCCAGAACATCCTGGTGCTAACCGATGGCCCCCTGCTCGAATACGTATCGGCCAGCGCCTCGGGCCGCGAGTTTCAGGAGTCATCGGGCTTTACCATCTATCCAATCTACCGCCCCCAAGGCGTATTCCACCCCAAACTCGCGCTGTTCTTCGGGGCCAAGGAAGGCCTGCTGGCTTTGGGCTCCGGCAACCTCACCGCGTCGGGCCTGGGCGGCAACGACGAAGCCTGGGGCTGCTTCCACGTGGCCAACCCCACGGCCCCCAATGCCGCCCTTTTTGCCGATGCCTGGCACTACACCCAACAACTGACCGCCACCGTGCAGGGCATGGCCGCCACCAAGCTGGCCTGGATTCGGCAATTCACCCCGTGGCTGGCCCAGCTCCCTCCGGTGGCGCCCGGCACCCTGCGCACGCTCGACCACGACGTTTCCGTGGCCCTGCTCACCAACACCGACTCCGGCATCCTGTCCCAAACCCTTGACCACCTCGCCAGCGCCACCGTGGAGCGCATCGTCACGGTGTCGCCCTACTACGACCAGGCGGGCCAGGTCCTCTCCTACTTGCTCCGGCAGTTTCCCCGCGCCACGGTGCAGTGCGTTGTCGAAGACCGGCTGGGCCTACTACCGACCGATTTTCCCGCCCCCCAGCCCGAGCGCCTGACCTTTCACTACTGGAGCGAGTGCGGTCCGGACGAGGCCGGTACGCCCAGCCGCCTCCACGCCAAGCTCCTGCACTTTACCACCGATGAGGGCGAGTTCCTGCTCCTCGGCAGCGCCAACGTCACCACGGCCGGCATGGGTGCAGGCCCGCAGCTGGCCCGCAATGCCGAGGCCAGCCTTCTGCTTCACCATCCTTCCGCGCGCTACCTGACCGGCTTGGGCATCAAGCCCTCCAAACAAAACGCCGTAAAACTGGCCGCCATCCAACGCCAGACCCGGCCCGCGGGGCTTACCGAGGAAGGGGGCTCCGATGAAGCCCTGTCTCTGCCCGTGCGTATCGTCCTGGCTGAAATGGAGCCCCGTCAACTCACCATCCACCTGGCCTACCAGCCTGCTCCGACCCTTAGCGCCGTCCACATCCGTCTATTTTCCCCGCGGGGTGTGGAGCACGAATCCCCGCTTCGCCCCCTGACGCACCCCCTCGTAACCGAGCTACCCGAGCAGTTGCCCGTGTCCATCAACCGCGTGGAGCTGGTTGCGCCCGACGGTACAGTGGTCGGCCGCCAGTTTGTGCAGCACCCCGCCCGCCAGGAGCAGTACTGCCCCGACCCCACCCGGCGGAAGCTACAGGAAGGTTTTGATGCCCTGCTCCAGTCCGGTTTCGAAGGATTCGCCAATCTGGTGCTCGATTTGGTCGAAATCGACGCCGACGATACGCCCACCCCTGGCAAAGGCACTGCTGCCGCCCAAAAACCCAGTTCGTCGGCTACCACCGTGCTGCACCTCTCCCCCGAAGAGTTCAACCAGCAGAAAGCCGATGACCACCTGCGCCAGCAGGGCCTGCTCAGCTCCAGCAGCGTGCAAATCGGCACCTTCCTCAACGAGGTCAGCAAGCGGCTGTACACGCCGGGTGGGCCAAGCCCTGCCTCGTCTTCCGAATCCGATTTCGCGGTCGGTTCTGAAGAGGAAGAAGACGGCCAAAGCATCGACCTGGAACTGGCGCTCCAACGGGAACGAACCAAGCAGGCCGTACGGGAGCTAAAAAGCCTGGACCGCTTCCTGCGGCGCTACCTCCAGCAGCAGCAACGCGCCCTTGTTTCCGTGGAACAGGCCATTGTCCCGCCTGCTATTAAGCTGCCCCCGCTTTCCGTGCGCGACCTTGCTGTCTTCAATATCGCCCTGCATACCGCCCTGTACTACACCGGCCGGAGCTTCACCACCGAGCACCAGGGCACACCCCAGCAGGAATGGTTTATGTTCAAAGGCGGTGAACTTCACGAGTACGATACCCACAAAGGATTCTGCGCGCAGTTCATCGGCAACTTCTTGCTCCAGTACACCGCCGGCCTCCAACACTACCAGCACCCCCTGCCCCACTTCGAGGCCCGCGTGGCCGAGCTGCGCCAAAGCTGCTTACTCAACGCTTTGCTCCTGGTTCTCACCGCTCCCTGGCGTAAACCAGAATACCTAACTCGCGACCTGCTGCTGGCCAACCTCCTGCACTACCTCCGCCCCACCAGCTGGAATCTGGCCGAGGTTCCCCAACACCTGGAAAGCCACCTAACCGAGCTGGCCGGCAAACTACTGTTCCCCACCGCCACCGCCTTACCCTTGCTCCGGCAACTACTACCCACGCTGGCCCCCCGCCTTCAGGCCCACCACAAAAATCTGAAACGCGCCCCCGCCCACCGCCACACCGTCCCAGCGAACAAGGTAAAAACCGGCGACTGGCTGTTCCTGGGCAAGCTGGGCATCTGCGCCGTTATGCACCAGCGCCCCACTCCCCAGGGCCTCACCTTCACCCTCCACCGCCCCGGCCTGCCTGAGCTCAGCGAGGAATACGGCCCCTGCTTCCGCTACCAGCAGCTCCAACCCAACACAGGCCTACTCACGCTCTAGGCAGCAACTACCACCAGGCTCCCCCCTCCCCGAGGAGAGGGGGCCGGGGGGTGAGGTCCCATTTCCAAACCTCCCCCGCATCCCCTACTTTTGGTAACGTGCCCTTACCGGCCCCTTGCCAAAACCGCTTTCATGGCTCAATTACCGCTTTTTGCCGGTGCCCCCGCGCCGGCTCCGCCATCTTCTACCAAGCCCGTGTCCAAACTCGACCTGCCAACCCTCGAATCCTGGCTCTGGGATTCGGCCAATATCCTGCGGGGCTCTATCGATAGCTCCGATTTCAAAAACTACATCTTCGGCCTGCTCTTCCTCAAGCGCGCCAACGACGTGTTCGACGAGGAAGTGGACGCCATCATGGCCCGCGACGGCCTCAGCCGCGCCGACGCCGAGGAGGAAACCTACTTCCGAGTACCCGCCGAAGCCCGCTGGGCCGAGGTAAAGAAAGCCACCGAGAACATCGGCGTGGTGCTCGATAAAGCCTTTGCCGCCATTGAGCGCGAAAACACCCAGCTAGAGGGCGTGATGACGGCCACCAAGTTCGGCGACAAGGAAAAGCTCTCCGACGACACGCTTCAGCGCCTGCTGCGTCACTTCAACCAGTACTCCCTGCGCAACCAGGACCTCTACACCCCCGACCTGCTCGGCGACGCCTACGAATACCTCATCAAGCAATTTGCCGACGACGCCGGCAAGAAGGGCGGCGAGTTTTACACCCCCCGCGGCGTGGTAAAGCTCATCGTGGGCCTGCTCCGGCCCGAGCCCAAAAACAAGGTGTACGACCCCACCTGCGGCTCGGGCGGTATGCTCATCGAGAGTGCCCGCCACATTGCCCAGCAGCCCGGCGGCCGCGTGGGCAACAACGTCAACGTGTCGCTCTACGGGCAGGAGAAGAACCTGGGCACCTGGGCCATTGCAAAGCTCAATATGCTGCTCCACAACTTCGACAGCGCCGACCTGCGCAAGGGCGACACCCTGGTGAACCCCCAGCACAAAAACGAGCACAACGAGCTCATGCTCTTCGACCGGGTAATTGCCAACCCGCCCTTCTCCCAGGACCGTTGGTGGACGCCTGCCGAAGTCAATCAGGAGAAAAAGCTCGACCGCAAGGGCCAGGAAAAGGAAGTGGCCCCCAACTACGCCAAGGTGGTGGTCGATAAGTTCGGGCGCCTGCACTACGGCATTCCGCCCCGCGGCTACGCCGACCTGGCCTTCTTGCAGCACATGCTGGCCGTGCTCAAGCAGGATGGCCGCATGGGCGTGGTGCTGCCCCACGGCACCCTGTTCCGGGGCGGCGCCGAAGGCACCATCCGGGAGAAGCTGCTCGAAGCCGACTTGGTGGAAGGCATCGTGGGCCTGCCCTCGGCCCTGTTCTACAACACCGGCATTCCGGCCGCCATTTGGGTGCTGGCCAAAACCAAGCCCGAGGTGCTGAAAAAGCGCGTGCTCATCCTCGATGCCAGCCAGGAGTTCAAAGAAGGCAAAAACCAGAATGAACTGGAAGACCGCCACGTGAAGCGCATTCTGGCAGCTTATGCAGCGGCCCAGGACGAGGACAAGTTCATGCGAGCGGTAGAGCTGGCCGAAATCAAAGCCAACGACTACAACCTAAACATCTCCCGCTACATCGACCGCAGCGAAGCCGCCGCCGCTATTGACTTGCCCACTGTGCACGCTGCCTTGCGCGAACTGGAAGCTAAGGAAGCCGAAATTGGTGAGAAACTGGAACGCTTGCTGGAAGAAATCGGGATATGAAGATTGGAATGAAGCAAACAGTAATTGGAGAAATACCAGAAGATTGGTCTGTAGATAAAATAGGCACCCTAGCTTCCTTCCAAAAAGGGAAAAAAGTTGACACTATTAAGGGACCAATTGAAGGTAGTACGCCAGTAATTGGAGCAAGTGGGTTTAGTGGCAAGTATGACACCTTCACAATTTCAGAGGCGGGTATCTCTTGTAATAAAGAAGATATTCTAATGCTCTGGGACGGAGAAAGGTCAGGCCTTTGCTCAATTGGGCACAATGGAATTATCGGCTCCACTGTTTCCAAGATTACTCCCAAACATGGTGTAAATGCGAAATATCTTTTCTATCACCTACAAAAGGATTTCGACTGGATACAACGGAATAGAACAGGCTCTGGAATACCGCATGTTCCAAGTTCACTACCTTCTATGCTCGTTGTTGCTCTCCCCCCGCTTGCCGAGCAGCAGAAGATAGCCGAAATCCTGTCCACGGTGGATGAGAAGATAGCCGTGATTGACGAACAGCTGGTGCAAACCCAGGAGCTGAAAAAGGGCCTGATGCAGCGCCTGCTCACCCGCGGCATCGGCCACACCACGTTCAAGGATTCGTCCCTGGGGCAGATACCGGAGAGTTGGGATACAGTAACAATTGGAGAAGTAGCAGATGTCAAGGGAGGCAAAAGGCTTCCCAAAGGCTACACTCTCACACAAGAAACCACTCCTTACCCTTACATAAGAGTGTCAGATATGTATATGGGCGGAATAGATACTAGCAGTATTCTTTACGTGCCAGTAGAAATTCAACATACCATTGCACGATATACTATTAGCAAGGATGACCTTTTTATTTCGGTAGCGGGAACACTAGGTTTAGTAGGCGAGATTCCACCTATTTTAAATGGGGCTAACTTAACTGAGAATGCGGATAAGTTAACAAAAATTACATGCGAAAAGAAATTCTTACTATATGTAATGAAATCTCCATTAATTCAAGATGCTATTGAACGTGAAAGAACAAACAATGCTCAACCTAAGCTGGCGCTAGCTAAAATTAGAGACTTTGTCATTCCCCTACCAAACAAAAAAGAACAACGTCGAATAGCTGAAATCCTGACCACAGTCGACGACAAGCTGCAAGTCCTCACCGACAAGAAAACCCAATATCAAGAACTCAAGCGCGGGCTGATGCAGCAGCTCCTCACCGGCCAACGCCGGGTGAAGGTGGCGGAGCCGGCTATGGCTTGATTTTCAATCCTATCAGGGCCTATCCGCCTGTTATGAGTTACCCCGATTTCGCTATTGAGGCCCGGTCGTGTACGCTGCTTTCCTCCGGCCAAAAGCCGGGGCTGTTGGACGGCACGCGCTTCGTGATTCCTATCTACCAGCGGCCCTACTCCTGGGGCCACGCGGAAGTCACCCGGCTGTTCAAAACCATGGTGGCGGCATACCAGAACGGCGGGGAACCGTCGTTTCTGGGCACCGCCCAGCTGATGCCCCACCCCGACCAGCCCGCGCCGGCCAAGCACTTCGATATCATCGATGGGCAGCAGCGCCTCACCACCTTGGCCTTGTTCTTCCAGGTACTGGAGCTGTGCTTCCCGATCGTGGCGGTGCCGGCCGCCCTGCGCGGCGGGCAGTGGCTGCGTACCACCGTCAACAACGGCGAGCAGCAGCGCTGGTTTGCCGAGGCCCTGGCTCTTTCCGAGCTGCCCGCCGAGGCCGCCCAGCACCCCAACCCCTACGTGGCCAACGCGGCCCACATCCGCGCCGCCCTGCTGGCCGCCGAGGAAGCCGAGGAAGAAGGCCGCCCGCCCTTCCGCGTCGGCCCGGCGTTTCTGGAGTACGTGCTGCACGGCCTGCACGTGGTCGTCATCGAAACCCGCGCCGGCCTGGCCAAAACCCTCGACATCTTCAACACCATCAACACCGCCGGCCTCGACCTCAACGGCGGCGACGTGTTCAAAATCCAGCTCTACGACTACCTGGCCCGCCGGCCCAACGTCACCGACGCCGAAGCATCCGACCGCATCTTCCGGCAGATAGACGAGCTGTACGGCCGCATCAATGCCAACAAAGACGAAGACGGCAGCCCCATCACTTCCATCGGCGAGGTGCTGGAAGTCTACAAATACATCCTCATCGAGGAAGCCGAAGCCAACCGCGCCCTGCATGGCCTGGCCACCGACACCTTCTTCGAGCAGCTGTTTGCCTACTTGCTCCTGAACGAGAAGCGCCCCGAGTTCGGCAAGCTCAAAGACGCCCTCAACCACAATCCCCTCCAGCAGCTCAACCACATTCTGGATGCCCGCCTGGCCTGGCAGGCGTATTTTCAGGGCAGCTACCACCTGTGGTACACCCTCCAGTGGTGGACGCGCTACGGCGAGTTCTGGCTCCTCGACGTGGTGTACCTCTACCAGTTTGGCCGCCGCCCCGACTACCACCCCGCCCAACTGCGGGAGTGGAAAACCCTGCTGGTGCGGTACTACCTCATCCAGTCGTTCCGCTACTTCCGCAAGGTATACGCGGCCCGCAACTTCACCTTCGACGTTATCCGCCACCTGCTGGCCCCGGATGCCACCCCGGCCAGCGTCAACGCCCTGCTCCGGGAACGAATTGCCGCGGAAGGCCCCGAGTGGCTGCGCGACCAGCTCGTGCGCGAAACCATCTTCGACAACGCCTCCCGCTGCCAGCTCCTGATGCGCGTAAGTGCCCTACTCGAACACCCCGACTGGGACGAGCCGGGCCTCCGGGCCAAGTACTTCGAGCAGGAATACGACGTGGAGCACATCCACCCCTGCAACCCCGACCAGCCCGATGCCGCCGACGAGGACTGGGACGCCGACCAGCACAAGCTGGGCAACCTGGTGCTGCTGGAGCGCAGCCTGAACCGCTCCGGCGCCGTGCGCAACTACGACTTCCACTTCAAGTGTACCAACGGCTACGTCGATAGCGAAGTCAACAGCGTAGCGCGCCTGCTCCAGGAAACCGCCGAACCCACCGACGCCACCCCGCGCACCTGGACGCCCGCCAAGGCCCAGGCCCGTACCGCCCGCGAAGTCGAGCGCCTGGTGCGCTTCCTGTTTGCCGGCAGCGTGCCCCCCGCCACCCTGGACGAGCTGTGGCCCACCCCGGCCGCTTTGGCTGTCTAATTCCCTCCCACTACACTGTATCCCTCGTGTATGTCTGCTAACCCCGAATTCCTGACCTCCGAGCAGCCCGCCATTGCCCTGCTCGAAAAACTGGGCTATACCCACCTCACCGGCAGTGCCCTGGCCGCCGAGCGCCCCGCCATTACCGATGTGGTGCTAGCCCCGCGCCTGCGCGCCGCCATTGCCCGCCTTAACCCTCAGCTCGACGCGGCCAACCAGCAGCGCGCCTTCGACCAGCTCACCGGCCAGGTGGGCACCTCCCTCCTGGAAATCAACCAGCGCATCTGGGAGCTGCTGCGCGGCGACACCGCCACCCTCAAGCAAGTGCTGCCCACCGGCGAGGAAGTATTCCTGCCCGTGCGCTACCTCGATTATCACACCCCCGCCCACAACAACTGGCTGGTGGTGAGCCAGCTCAAGTTCCACGGCCTCACCGGCAACTCCATCCCCGACCTGGTGGTCTTCGTCAACGGCCTGCCCCTGGCTGTGCTCGAGTGCAAAGCCAGCGGCGCCCCCAACGCCTGGGACAGCGCCTTCAGCGACCTGGCCTTCTACCAGAAAAACTCCCCCCGTCTCTTCCACTACAACCAGATTTGCGCCGGCATCTGGGGCGTGGGCGGCCGGTACGGCGCCATTGCCTCCCCCCAGCCGTTCTTCTCCCACTACCGCGTCGGCCCCGAGCCCGCCCTGGTAGCGCTGTTGGACGGGGCCACGCCCACAGCTCAGGACACCCTGCTCTACCACCTGCTCCAGCCCGCGCGCCTGCTCGACATCGTGCGCCACTTCGTGCTGTTCGAGCTCGACGAGGGCCGTGTCATCAAGAAGCTGCCCCGCTACCAGCAGGTGCGCGCCGTCAACAAAACCGTGGCCAAGCTCCAGCAGCACCAGCAGGGCGGCGTGGTGTGGCACACCCAGGGCAGCGGCAAGTCGCTCACCATGGCCTACCTGGCCCGCAAGCTCCGCGCCCCCGAGTACGGCTTCGACAACCCCACCATCCTCGTCCTCACCGACCGCACCGACCTCGACCAGCAAATCACTACCACGTTCCAGAACGTGGGCTTCAAGAACGTGCAACAGGCGTCCTCGGTGCGCCACCTGCGCCGCCTTCTGCTCAACGACTACGGCGGCCTCATCACCACCACCCTCCAGAAGTTCCAGCAGCCCGACGAAGACGCTCCCGCCGACGCGGCCGCTGCCCCCGACGAGGAAGCCACCACTGGCTCCGAGCACGAACAAATCGAAAAGCGCATCGAGCAAAACCTGCTCGTCACCATCACCCGCGCCCTGCGCGAGGGCAAGTGGGAGGAAGCCAGCCGTACCGCCGTGCCCTTGCAGGCCCTCAGCCACAAAAATAACCTCTACGTACTCGTCGATGAAGCCCACCGCAGCCACTACGGTTTCCTGGCGGCGTTCATGCGCACCGTGCTGCCCCACGCCAAGTTCGTAGCCTTCACCGGCACGCCCATTTCCAAGGAAGACAAATCTACCCTGGCCGAGTTCTACGGCGACCAGTACCTGGATATCTATACCATCGTCGAGTCCGTGGCCGACGGCGCCACCGTGCCCCTGCTCTACGATGCCGGCATTGCCCGCCTCGACGTGAAGAAGGCCGAGCTCGATGCCGAGTTCGAGGAGAAGTTCGGCCACGAGTCGGAGGAGAAAAAGAGCAAGCTCAAGGACACCGCCCTGCTCAAATACCAGCTGTCCACCGAGCGGCTTACCGAAATAGCCAAGCACCTGCTCACCCACTACCGCACCAAAATTTACCCCGACGGCCACAAGGCCCTGCTGGTGTGCTCCGGCCGCCGCGCCGCCATCGAGTACCAGCAAATCATCGAGCAGCTCCGCCAGGCCGGCTTCCACGACTTCACCACCAGAGTGGTGGTCAGCCTGGGTTCCCCCAAGTCCGACGCACTGGCCGCCGAGCAGCAAGAACATATCAACTGGAACAAGGCCAACCCTCACGCTCCCAAGCCCCTACTGGCCACCCCGTCCGACGACATCAAAACCGTCACCGAAGATTTCAAACTCCCCTTCGGCGATGAGTCGGAGCTCGACCAGTCGGGCACCCGCAAGAAGTACGACAACACGGCCATCCTCATCGTGTCCGATATGTTGCTCACCGGCTACGACGCCCCCATTGCCGGTTGTCTCTACCTCGACAAGCCCCTTAAGGAGCACAACCTGCTCCAGGCCATTGCCCGCGTCAACCGTACCTACAAAAGCAAGGCCGCCGGCTACATCGTAGACTACAACGGCATCACCCGCCACCTCATCCAGGCCCTGGAAATCTTCAGCGGCGACGTGCGCCCCGACGACCTGCTGCGCAACCTCAGCGAGGAAATTCCCCAGCTTGAGCTCAACCACGCCAAGCTCCTGGCTTTCTGCAAGCCCTTGAAAGCCGACCGCCATTACCAGCGCGAGGCCTTTATCGAGGAGTGCATCCGCTATATCGAGCCCCACTTCCAGCGCGACGAGTTCAAGACCATGCTCAAAGCCTTCAACAAGTCCATCAACATCGTGCTGCCCAACCAGGCCGCCCTCAAGTACCAGCCCGATTTCAAGCTCTTCAACGAAATCAAAGTCCGGGCCCGCAACACCTACCCCGACGACGACGAGCTAAAAATCAGCCCCGACGAAAGCCGCATGCTCCAGCAGCTCATCAATGAGCACCTCACCGCCCAGGGCGTGCAGAACCTGCTGGCCGAGCCTGTCAGCATCATCGACCGGGAGAAGTTCAAGCAGGAAATCCTGAACGCCTCGCCCGCTACCAAGATGCTCAAGATGCGCAACCAGCTCAAGCACGTCATCAAGCTGGGCATGGAACGCAACCCCGACTTCTATAAACCCCTGGCCCAGCGCCTCGAGGAACTGCTCAAGGAGTACGAAGCCCAGCGCCTCGACCAAACCCAGCTGCTGCTGGCCTTTGCCGAGCTGGCCGAAGAAGTACGCAACGAAAACCAGGAAGGCCACGCCGAAGGCTTCCTCTCCAAGGGCCAGATTGCCGTTTTCAATTCTATGAAGACTATTTTTGCCCAGGAAGCCGCCCAGGCCACCGTCCAGCTCTTTGAGTTGGTGGCTGGCGAGCTGGAAATTATTGGCTGGCGTGAGAAAGGCGAAGTGAAGAAGGATATGGAGAACAAGATTCACCGCCTGCTCAAAAACCAGCTCGAGCCCACTGAAGCCCGCCAGAAAGCCCGCGAGCTGGTGGAAATCCTGCGTAAAAACTAAGCATGCCCAGCGTCCAGTACGGTCCCCACACCATCCACTACCGTATCCAAGAGGCCGCTCACCTCAAGGCCCATTACCTCAGCGTCGACCAGGCCGAGGGGGTGGTCCTCAAAGGCCGCCCCCTACCCGCCGCCCAGGCCGATACTCTGGTACTGCGCAAAGCACGCTGGGTCCTGGAAAAACTTCAGCAAGTCCGCGCCCTTCCCTCTGACGATATTGTCACCGGCTCCCGTATTTCCTATCTGGGCCGCAGCTACTACACGGAGGTTCGTTTCCTCTCCGGCCTCCCCACCCCCCAGGTTGAGTTCAACCACTCTCGCTTTCTCGTTACCCTCTGCCCCAACAGCGGCGAGGTGCAGCCAGCCATTCAGGCTGCCATCCAGGAATTCTACCGCCGCAAAGCCCAGGAAAAGATTCCTCCCCGGGTGCGCAAGTGGGCTGCCCAAACCGGCCTCTCCTACCAAGAGCTCAAATTCCGCCGTATGGCCAAACGCTGGGGCAGCTGTACCAGCACTAACACCATCCTGCTCAACCCCGACGTCATCCGCCTCCCCTTCACGCTTATTGATTACGTCATCGTCCACGAGCTCTGCCACACCAAAGTCAAGGACCACTCCAAGTCCTTCTGGGCCGAGCTAGCCAACCACCTCCCCAACTGGCGCGAGCTGGATAGGGCGGTGATGGATTTTCAGTAGTAAAGCAAGACAGCTAGTGTGGTACGAACTGTACTCACACTAGCTGTTCTGTATGCTTACCTACCACTACGCTGTAGTATTTTGCGGAGTGGTTATAGGGGAAGGAGGCAGTTCTGCTGCCGGCGCAGGCTTTAGCTTTTCCACCTCTTTTTCATACCACTGCTTTACCAGTTCGTCAGCTAGGCTCAACTGCTTCTCCGCAATCAGACGCAGTAATTGCTCATTGTTGGCCAGCTCCAGCTCCTGTTTCTTTTCCAGACTTTTGGTGCTGGTTTCAAACATGCTTTGCTGCCGTGCCTCCACCGTGCGCTTAATTCGCTCATCCGTCTGGTTAATAGCTTCCAGCTTCCGGTTGATTTTAGAGTTGATATCCGATTTCTCGTACTGCATCCGCACCCAGGCCAGGTGCTCGGCCAGTTCCAGCTCATCATCGTAAGGCCCGCGCTTGGAAAATAATTTTACTAATAAGGGCGCCGTTTCAATAGACAGGAATAGCAGGGTAATAAGCCAACTGGCATATTTCAACGCTTCATCTCCGGTAGCCTTCTTTTCAATGACCTTACCGGTCTTGTCCTTTATTTCCAATTCATTGGCAGCAGTGAGCTTACCCAAAGCAGAAATTTGGGTCATCAACGGATAATTACCGTTAGCCAGTGTATCATAAGACTGGCGCAATATTTTATCGTTTTTTGCCTGACGTGCGGAAGTTGCCGAATCTGCTGCCTCAGCGGCTTTGCTGCGCTTCAATTTTGCTTTCATCGCATCCCCGCGCCGCACTGCCAACTCACTCTCATAATCAGTCCGAATCCGCTTCATTTCTCGGTCAGTGACTTCCACAGCCGAGCGTTTTTCCGCAATAGCATTCTTCAATTGTTTGTTTTTGCGGGTCAGGTCGCCAATAATTCTTTTACCTGCAGCGGTTAATTCATAACCGAGTATGCTGCCATTTGCATCCTTTACAGCACGCGTTTGGCGATTTTTTGTTGTGCGAATCTTCGACTCATTGTTGGCAATTTGCTTGCTATTATCGCGGGATATTATATTAAATGCGTCTACCTGAGTTACTCTACCACTTTTTAGTGCTTGGTAGTCTTGACGCGGAGGCTCTTCTTTACTGGTTTCCTCAAGCTGTTTTAATTCTTCGTTGGCTAGCTGAACGGCTTGTTTCTGCTCTTCTACTCCATTTATTTCACTGATAGCGTCCTTTGCTAAGAGCTCTTCCTCAAGCTTATCCTTGCTAATCTGGGCTGCAATGCGTTTTTCGAAAATCTTCACCTCTAGCGGTTTGCTTATTGTGAAGGCAATAACGATGGCCACGGCAAAGCGCACTACCACAAACGGAATTTCGCTCCACGTCTCAAAGCTCCAGAACTTGGCATCCCGTGAAGGTTTGCGCATGCTTGTCACAATGGAGCGGTCAATTAGAAAAATGGCTCCTGCCCAGACGAGTCCCATCGCTACTGCTATCCAGGTTGCCTCAAACACGGCGTGCAAGGCGTAGGTCATAGAGATACCAGCCATGAAGGAAGTCATCACGACCGTAGCACCGATGTTGCCATATTTGATGTGGTCAGTCGGTGACTTCTCCAAAAAGGCTTGGTTAGCCCCGGCACACCACCAAAAAAACCGCATGAACCTTGATACAGGTGCCGGTGGGGGTGTGTAGGCAGCCAACGTGGCCGCTAGTGATGTAGAGTGAGTAGAGGTAGACATTGGGCGAGTTAATGGATAAGGCTGTGAATCCAGCTGCGCAGGCGCAGGCGCAAAGTGCGATGCACAGGAGCCCCATCGGGCAATTGTGGCAGAGCCTCCCCGTGCAAGTCAATTAGGTTGTCGTAGTCAAAAGGCACGCCCAATTCAATGGTCGGAAGCCGGGTGAGCACCGCGCTGGGTGCCACGTTAATAGTGAAATTAGGACTGGGCACCGTCAGCTTTATTTCCGGCACCGCCACTACATGTACCAGCTGGGTGCTGGCTTGGCTAGTTCCAAAAGCATTGCTGGCCTCCAGCTGAAATTCCTGTGCCCACTCCACCGGTAGTTTCAGCGAGCCAGTAGCTGCTTGCTCCTGCCGGTTCACCATCACTTTCGTAGCCGATTGTACCGCCCAGGTCAATGTAACCGATTGCCCTTTCACCACCACGGGCGGCGACACGGCAAAGTATTCTACTTCAGGTGGCAGCTGAGCGGCCCGCAATACGGATTGCCACTGCTCGTAAGATGGCCGCCGGTGTTTCTCCGTAAACCCCCGGTTGATAAGTGCCCCAAACTTGTCCCGGATAAGTTCCGGTAAGGTTTCGTAATAGCGCCGAATCAGGGGATACGTATCGGCGTGAGCTGAGTCAAAATAGGTAAAGGCAGGATCCACTTCCGGCCAAGTGTACTGCTTCAAGTAAGTCCGCAGGCTCCGCACGCTTACTTCCTGGAGGAAGTACAGCGGATGCACCGTGTGTAACAAGTAGAAAATGCCAATGCCCACCGACCAGGTATCAGAGGCGAAGTCCACCTGAATGGTGCGGGTCTGATTGGTAGGCTCTGCCAGCTGTTGGATAATTTCTGGCGCCAGCCAATCCTGCATTTCCCCGAAAGTGGTTGGCCGGTCATCCTTATGGTGCAGCACGGCACCACTATCGTAATCGATGAGGGCACATTGCAGCGTATCCGGGTTCACGAATAAGGCCCCTGCCTTGAAGTCGGCGTGCACGTACAGGTTACGCCGTAGCAAGCCGAATGCCGAGGCCAACTGGTATGCCAGCAGCAGCTTCTGGTCGGCCGATATGCGCTGATAGCGCTCCAATGTACCAGCTGGCTCGTCCTCCAATATATCCTTGAACTCCAGAAAGCCCAGTTCGTGGAGGTTATTAGCCGCGTAGCCGCTCACGGCCTGGCCCTGCATAATCCCTTGGAAGCTGAACTGCGGTGCCCCAGCCAGGGCCGGGTATTCTACCAACAGCTCCTTGCCTTCTTTCTGTAGTTGCGCATGTTCCAGTCGCAGCCGCTCCTGCAACCGCTCAATGGTGTTCAGACCTTTCTGGGCTGAGCCCTGACCATTGTCGCGAAACAGCTTGATTACTTGAGCCGGCCGGACGGGCTGCCCGTTGACCGACCGGCACCGGTACACTGCACCGAACCCTCCTTCTCCCAAGGGTTTGTCGTCAACGTCCAGAAACTTGAGCACTTCAAACTCGGGCACTAGGCCCGTGCTGTGGTGCAGGGTAATGTCAATCTGCGGCATAGGCGGTTGGAGCGGCGTATAGAGTAGTGCGTAGCCGCTGAAAATGCTTTAGCGCCTGGTTGGTAATCAGCACGGCCACTGTGCAGTCATCACTAATCATCTGTGCTTGCTCCAGCTCTTCGAGATAGTGCTCCAATAGCCGCTGTAAGCCTTCCGAAGTTGGTTCGGCTTCCAGCAGGTAAGTACCCAAAGCTTTGTACAACCGCTTGAGTGCCTGTTCTCCGCTAATCCACAAATTCCCTTCTTCATCCCTCCCCACCGGTACCTGGTCATTGGAGTGAATACCGTCTGTGCACAGAATCAGAATATCTCCCGTATCAGTCACATCTTGCTGCAGCTGCAAAACCGTCGGCTGGATTTGTGCCTCGTTGCTATGGGGCGAGATGAAACGCACCAGCATATTGCGGCCGTCGTGGGCAATAGTATGCGGATTAAGGTAGTTCAGCGCGTTCCAGGGCAGCAGCACATTCGCTGGAAACTCATTGAAGCCTCCGCGCAGGTGCAAAACGGCCCCATTGCCCACGTAGGCCACGGTCAGCCGGTTTCCTTCGGCCTTGGCACACAGCAGCGTAGTGCCCAGCACGTCCGTGGCCGGATGACTATCGGGCACAACTATTTTTCTGGCTGCCTCCGACTGGCCCAGCGCGATTTGCACCTTCCTAAAGGCCAAAGTGTAATCTTCCGCACTGGCGTTGTGCAGCAGCTTATCCAACTGCTTGGTCATCTCCTGAGTAACCAGTTGGGCGGCCACCTCCGCTTGATAAAAAGAGCCGATGCCATCGGCCACAACAATCCCATCCGACGTGGCCATGCACGCATCCTGATTGGTGGGCTTCACACTACGGGTAGCGGCGGCAGTTAATACAGGCATGACAACTAACCGATAGTGATTCCGCCCGAGGCCCGGGACATTGATTTTTCAAAGAAGCTACGCAAGGTTTCTGCGTCGTACACGTCCTTGAAATCGAGTACCGGGTTTGTTACAACACTGCGCAGTATTTGACGACCGGCTACATCATTTTCACCTAGCTTGTTCAGTAGAGCAGCCGATATTGTTATCTGTGGGTTACTCTTCAGTTGCTCTACCAGTTGTAAAGTCTGTTGGGCATACTGACATTCACCGTCCGACATTATTAACAGTACAGCACTATGTTTTACACCATCTGCTGGGGCACTTTTGATAAACGACTCCGCCACCCGCCATCCTTCTTGCAAGGCAGCTCCGATGTTAGTACCACCGCCGTGACCGGGTAGAGGGTTATAGTCTTCGTTGTCATCTACGGTACCAGCACTGGTCACTGGCGTATGCAGTTTTGCCTGAGTGTCGAAAGTGACCACGGCAAACGAGAAGTTATTTTTCACCCGGCTGATCTTGAAGCGGGTGAGCAGATCACGCACGGCAATGTTTACTTCGTCAGCTTTGGTCAGATTACCATTGCCAAGATTGCCCATCGAGCCGCTACCGTCCAGAATCAGAACGCCTAATTGATGGAAATTGCGCGGTACGCTGACCTTGCCGATAACGGGAGGTTGTTCAAACATAGTGATAGGTGAAAAGAGTGGAGATTTTCGGAGTGTGAAAGTGGATCAGGTTAGTAACAACGACAGCAATACGGAACCGGAGCCTCCTAGAAGCGCTAATACAAACCAAGTCCAAACTTTATGATTGGCCTCTTGGAGTCGGCTGTTCTCGGCTTCCAATTTTTGCCGGAGCCGTTCTTGTCGTTGGAGCTGACGTGCCTGGGCTGTTACGGCTTCTTGCTCGGCCACCAGCTGCTGCTGATGCCCGCTACGTTCCTGGGTAAGCTGCCGCTGTAGCTGCCAGAACTCGTCCTGCCAGTCAACCAGCTCCTGATCGGGCTTGGCCGCCAGCTGTACAGCCGGCATGAGCCGTCGATCATCTTGCAGCCGCATCTGGTAAAGCTGTCGTTGCAGGTCAGCTATAGTCAACAGCTGTTGCTGCTCCAGTTCGTCAAGTTGCTCACGGTGGCGTTGCTGCTGAGCCAACAGGCGGGTACGGGCCGCGCCCAGTTGCTGCTTTACGTTGGCTAACTCTGCCTCCAGTTGCTGTACTAAGTCCACGTTGACTGGAGTACTGGCTGCTACCACTGGCAGACTGACGGGGGCAGGCGTCACTGGCTGGGGCACCACAGGCACCGGCGTGGCAGGAATAGGCTTTGGCGTGAGAGGTACTGCTGGCGGCGGAGCTGGCTGGGATGAGCTGGTCTGCTTTTTCTGCGCTTGTCTATGAAACGCTAGTACCTCCGCACTGACAATAACGTCCTGCCGTCGAATGGCCGTGTGCAAGCTCAGCCCCTGAAAAGAACGGCAGCGGCTGAGAGCTACATAGAGCTGACCCGCCGCAAAAAAGCCTTTGCCTGGTTGTATATCAACCTGATCAAACGTCAGTCCTTGGCTTTTATGAATAGTGATGGCCCAGGCTAGTTTCAGAGGTAACTGGGTAAAACTGCCTGTTACACTGGTTGTGATTCGCTTGTTCTTTTCGTCCCAGTTATACTCCAGCTTCTCCCACGTTTCGCAATCAACTGTGTGTGTGGCACCATTCTCTAGTTCCACTACCGCCGACTGGTCGGATAGGCTGATGATTTTTCCAATAGAGCCATTCACCCACCGGTTGAGGCGGTCATTGCGCACAAGCATAACCTGGGCGTTCGGCTTTAGCTCCAGGTCACGCTGGGTCGGGTAGTCGCCCTCTGGAAAATTACCCGTCACCGTAGCTTGATAAGATCGAGCGGGCTGAGTGAGCTTGCCTAATTCGCTTCCGTTGTAATTCTCCGCGTCTTGGTTGCGAGTACAGAGCGTAATACGCTTACCTAATGCTGAACCGCCGGACTGCGCTACCCGCTGATTGAGTAAGTTTAGGTCAGCTGGGGTAACAGTCTGCAAGCGGATATTGTCCAGTAGATCCACAAACTGCTGGTCTTGCTGCCGATACGATTTTTGCAGTTCCACCATCGTAAGTGGGGCCTGTTGGAATACTTTCGCTCCGAAGAAGTAAGGTTGCTGATAGTACCGCTCAAACAGCAACTTCTCTGTATCCTTCAGAATGGGAGGCAGCTGAAATGCATCCCCTACCAACAGCACCTGTTTGCCCCCAAAAGCCTCCTTGAGCCGGCCCGTATGCTTGCGCAGGGAGTAGTCGATGCCATCTAACAGATCTGCCCGCACCATGGATACCTCATCGATGATGAGTAACTCCATTTCTTGCAGGAGGCGCTGCTTGCTCTGGTCAAGTGCTGATGCACCACCAGGGCGGGGGCCGTAATAGGGAATTTGCGGATCATTCGGCTGCAATACCCGCAACGGAAAGCCAAACAAGCGGTGAATTGTAGTACCCCCTACATTTAGTGCCGCCACCCCAGTCGGGGCTACCACCACTGTCTTTTTGTGGGTATTCTCAATGATGTAGCGTAGGAGCGTCGATTTACCCGTTCCAGCCTTACCAGTCAGAAACAGACTTTGGTTGGTGTGCTCGATAAGGTTCAGTGCACGCTGAAACTCCGCATTACTGACATCAAGGGATACCAAGGAGCTCACTAAATAACTAATGTCTTATAGGTTATACCTGATCAAATCAAGAACTAGAGATAGTTCTAGCTCTTGTTCTGTAATTCAAGCATCCAAACTAACTAGATAAGTTGGTTAAACATCCAAAATATAATATTCAAAATTTACAATACAAAACATAGAACCACACACCATTTTTGCAATAAACTACTATATATCAAATGTTTACAATCAAAATTGCATATAAAAACATGTTGCAACATTATATCTGATTCATTTCAAAAGCAACAAGATTCAGCCTTGAAGTGGGGACTACCTACACCCGCACCCGCCACAACTCCCCCCAGCTAGTCGTATAAGCCGGACTCTTCTGCTCCCGGTTCATCGCCCAAGCCGCCCCCGCACCCCTACGCACACTGGCCGAGCCCACCAGCACCGCCCCTTTCCCATACCGCCGGTTCAGCGCGTCCAGCGTCCCCATCAACTCCACCCGCTTTTCATTCACCGCCACCGGTGCCTCGAATAGTCCCAACTGCTGCTCCCCCGCCCGCTCCAGCCCGTCCAGCATCACGCCGGCCTTCTTATACAGGGTGCCTGGCCGCCACACCTTCCGCAGCAACAGCCGCGCCTGCGCCGCCAGCTCCAGTGTATCATCCGTGGCCACCGGCAGCGTCACCAGCGCCGACCGGGTAAACGGTGGCGGTTCATTCCCAAACCGGTTCGTACTCACAAACACCGTCAGTACCCGCGCCGCTGAGCCCTGCCGCCGCAGCTTCTCCGCTGCCCTCGACACGAATGTGGCCACCGCCCCCATCACGTCCTCAAACTCCGATACCGGCTTACCAAACGACCGGGTGCAGGCAATGGACTTCCGCGCCGTACCCATACCCTCACCTACCTCCATGCTCAAGCACGGGTAGCCCTGCAGCTCCCGCACCAGCCGCATCCCCACCACCCCGCCCAGGTTCTTCCGGGCCCAGGGTAACGGGCAAACCGCCAAGTCGGCCGCCGTGCGGTAACCCGCCGCGTACAGTTTCGCCGCGTACTGGTGCCCCACGCCCCACACATCCTCCACCCCCACCTGCGCTAAGGCCTCCTGCCGCTTGTCGGGCGTATCTAGGCACAGCACCCCACTACCACCGGCCGTCGTTACCGCCGCCTTGCTCCGGGCCTTCGCCACCCGGTTAGCCAACTTTGCCAGCGTCTTGGTCGGCGCCATTCCCACGCACACCGGAATACCCGTGCGCTGCAGCACCTCCGCCCGCACCCGCGTCCCATACGCCGTCAGGTCGCCCAGGTGCCGCGTCATACCCGCCAGGTTCAGAAACGCCTCGTCAATGGAGTATACCTCCACCTCTGGCGCTACCTGACCCAGATACCACATTACCCGCCGGCTCATGTCGCCGTACAGCTCGTAGTTCGACGAGCACACGGCCACATCATGCTGCCGCAGCAGTTCCTTCACCTGAAAGTACGGGTCCCCCATTTTCAGCCCCAGCGCCTTCGCCTCGTTCGACCGCGCTATGATGCACCCGTCATTATTTGACAGCACCACTACGGGCCGCCCCTCCAGCTCCGGCCGGAATACCCGCTCACACGAGGCATAGAAGTTATTGCAATCAACAAGGGCGAACATAGCTCAATCCTAATCGGCTTTCGTGCACCAGCGTGTGCAGCACCACAATCACCACGCCCCAAATCCGTACCTCCTCCGGGCACTTAATATCTACCGGCTCAAATGCCGGATTCGCCGGCAGCAGCCGCACCCTGTCCGGCCGCTTTGATAGGGTTTTCACCGTGTAGGCCCCATCCACCCAAGCCACCACCACGTCTCCATCCCGCGGCGTCACACTTCGGTCAATACCCAGTAGGTCCCCATCCTGGATAAACGCCCCCGTCATGCTCTCCCCCGTCGCTCGGGCCAGAAAGCTCGAATCCGGATTCCGAAAGAAAATCCGGTTCAGGTCAATCAACTCCACCTGGTAGTCATCGGCCGGCGAAGGAAAGCCGCAGGGTAGTTTAAAGTCAATTACAGGCACCCACAGCGGCTCCGGCGGCAGGTTTCCAACTACAAATTCAAGCTCAGTCATAGCACTACGTTGCGTCAAGTGTGTAGGCAAGTATAGTGCTTGCTAATCAATTTAGTTTCATATACTAATAAATTTAGTGTATTTCAGTATGCCTATTCGGGACAATATGATGTATCAAAGTCCACTCAGTAGCCTGAAATAGCTACATTTGAGTAAGTCTCAACCATTCCCCAAATCCTACCGCAAGCGTTTATTTACACACATCCTTGCTTATGCTCAGAACCCTACTCTTAGCTAGCATTTTACTCCTCACCACCCTCTCGGCTTCAACCCTCCCGGCTAGCCCAGCCATGCACCGTTCTACCGCAGCGGCCGTCTTCGTGTGCATGAGCAAGTCTTCCGTGGCCTACCATTCCTCCAGCAGCTGCGCCGGCCTCAACCGCTGCACCCACGAAGTGCGCAGCATGTCCGCCAGCGCCGCCCAGGAACTTGGCAAACGGGCTTGCCACAAGTGCTACTAGCCTCCTTCTTTTCTAACAGCCGCCCAATTCAAGTTCAGCGCTGAATTACCACCCTGCGCAGGGCGTTCCTGCCATCTGGCCCATTATGAAGATTATTCAGTCCCACGACGTTCAAAGCAAGCTGATGAACGTCATTCTGACCGCCAAAAAGGAATTGGTCATTGTTTCTCCTTACGTCAACCTAACCTACACCAAGCAGGTATCCGCCGCCCTAATAGCGGCCCGCAACAAGGGTATCAAAATCGACTTTTACATCCGCGACGAGCCCAGCAACGCCGTCAGCAAGGAGCAGGTACTCAGCATGGGCATCACCCCTCGCCTGATTCCCAACCTTCACGCCAAGCTCTACTTCAACGAAACCACTGGCCTCATTGCCTCGCTAAACCTGCTCAGCAGCTCCATTGGCAATTCCATCGAAATAGGCGGCCAGCTGGAAACCCCCGAAGAACTCGACGAGCTTCGCCTCTTCGTAGCGCAGTTCATCACTCCCCATGAAGTTGGTGCCCCAGCACCAAAGCCTCAACCCACACCCGCAGCTGCTCCATCCCAACTCAGCAAAGAAGAGCGGCATTTTCAAGACCATGAGTTCGGCCAAATACTGGCTGATTACATTGAGGAAAAGGTTGACCGCAACAGCTACGTGGAGGGCAACCATTCCGGTATGACAATACGAGCAGTGGGCAACACCTTCACCATAGCCATTGAAGGCAGCTACAATGCGCCCCAGTTGGTCATGTACGGCATCGTATCCGGCAGTGAAGCCGACCGTTTCCCCGCCAAATCTGCCAAGCACTACAAGTCCAACGACTACCGCCACTCCATCCAAAGAGGCGGACGAGGCATCTACGACCAGGTCCGCGCAGCGCGCAAAGCGAACCTGTCTGCCAAATCTTTCAACAAACTAACCTTCGCCGAGAAGAAGCAGCTCTTATCCGAAGTGTCAGAATTTCTACTGGCCACCCAATCATTCAAAGCCGACTACCGCAACTAACCGGTGCTTATGCCTCCCATATCCGGCGAGCAAGCCATTGCCACTATCCTCAAGCACGATAAGAAAACCAACAGCTACAAAATAGCCCTGCTCCGGGCCATCAACGACCTCGTACTCCTCTACCCCGACCTCGTGCGAGAGGGCCAGCCCGTAGCCGTGCCCCTCCCGCGCCTGGCCGAGTTGTGGACTGCCTACTACTGGCCCTTCGCCGACACCACCCAGCCCATCTACCAGGGCGCCCGCGCCATCGTCGACGGCCAGCTCCGCAACGACGTTTCCTTTCGTCCCGCCCTTACCCAGCTCCGCCAGCAGTGGCAAGCCACCGTGCAGCTCCCGGCCCAAACCGCCGACGGCTTCTTCCTGCTCACCGAGATGCGCACCCCGCGCCGCCGGGCCACCTACGCCCCCGCCCTGCAGCAGGCCTACACCCAAGCCGTAACCGCCGCGGCCAAGGCCTTGCTCATGCCTATCCGCTACGCCGGCCCCGGCGAGTGGTCCGTCTTCGACAAACCCGCCCGCCTCGATCAACTTCCGCCACACACGCTAACCCTCCCCGGCACCCGCCCCCAAGACGTTTGCCTGGTTGTACCCGCCTCGTTGTGGGAAGCCTTCCACCGCCTCTCGCTCTACGTCGAAGCCCTTTGCCTGCACGAGTGGAGCCTCTTCACCGAAACCGTCACCCAGGACGCCGGCCAGCTCGTCACTCGCGGCCAGGTCTACACCCTGCTCACCGCCCGCCCCGACAACCGCCGCCCCCTCACGTGGGAGCGCAACCAAGTGGACATTTTGCTCCACGAAAACGTCCGCTTCGTCTGCCCCTGGACCCAAAAGCCCCTCACCCACCCCGAGCATTACGACCTCGACCACTTACTTCCCCTCACCATCTACCCCGTCAACGAGCTATGGAACCTGCTGCCCGTTGACCGCCAGTTCAACCAGCACACCAAGCGCGACCGTCTGCCCAGCTCGCAGCGCCTGGTCACCGCCGAGCCCCTGCTAGCCCAAGCCTACGCCACCTACCAGCAGTCTGCCACGCTCCGCCAGGTCATGCACGAAGACGCCGCCCTCCGCTTCACCGGCCTCACACCCGGCCCTACCTTCCCCACCGAGCTGGCTCACCGCACCATTCACTTCATCGACGACGTGGCCGCCGCCCGCTATGTCCAGCGCTTCTAACCCATGCAGTACCCCAAGCTCATCCGCGACCATATCCCCGCCATCATTGCCCAGTCCGGCCGCCAGTGCCGCACGGAAACCATGAACGACGAGGAGTACCGCCAGGCTTTGCGCGCCAAACTCGTCGAAGAAGCCCTAGAAGTACAAGCCGCCTCTCCCCAGGAGCTACCCACCGAGCTAGCCGACGTGCTGGAAGTCTTCGACGCGCTGCTGGCCGCCCACAACCTGAACGAAGCCGATGTACGCGCCATCCAACACACCCGCCGCCAAGAGCGCGGCGGTTTCTCCCAGCAGCTCAAATTGCTAGAGATTCAACCCTAGCCTACTCACTGCTCTTCCGCGGGGAGGTACCTCAGAGTTGATTAGTTAAAGTTGATGAATCTATCATAATACCTGCTTCATCCAAGCGGCATAAGCCACTTTCCGGCATTCGGTTTCTAAGCCCCGAACCACCATTACTGACGCGTCTATCTAGCAGCTTAGCTTCGCCTTCAGTAATTAGCACTACTTCACCTTCCTTCAAAATTTTGTAAATGGATTCATAGCTCCTGTCAGAATCTAAGAGTCTGCGTATGATAACCGAGACAGGGATTCTATGCTCACCATATAACTTGTCAGCAGTAAGTCCGCTAGTCTTTGCTGCCACCGACATCTTATAATGATTGCTTCCTCTTTTATTCCGATAGAGCGGCTTACCATCGGCCGTAAATTCGTCAAAGCTTCTGATCAATTTATCAAACGGATTACCTCGCCTGAATTCAGTGACTATTTCCTCGTCAAGAGCTAAAATGGCCGTGACACATTTGGCAATTGCCTCTTGATGCGTAACGCTCATATTGAAAAAACGAATGGCTTGTTAAAGCTTTGGGAACTGTCAACCTAAGCTGAGCAGCAACTGGTTTTACCTACTTCTCACGCAACACAAAGGGCAGGCACTCCCCGGCGCGAACTTCAATTGTCCCGTTCCAAGTTAACTTGTCGCAGGACGCTTGATAGGTATGAAGCCCGGGAGGTAGCAGAACTTTGACGGTAGCATCTTGCCCGCATTCTGGAGTACCCGATGCAAAATACCGATCCAACTTACCCCACCACTGGCCATCAACATACACGTCGATAGGCCCACGTAGCTTGGTATAGTTAGTATAGAAGTTGACAGAACCAGATTTTGGTTCTTCGGAGTGCGAAGTTGGATCCAGAATAGCATTCAGAAAGTAGCACTGCAGCATCCTCCCGTTCACCTTGGCAACTGCCCTGCCTTTATCAATAAGTGAAGCAGCCTCTACAGAAAATTCATTAACACCATCGTACAGGCGTGTAATCCGGCTGTTAAGCACATAAACGGTGTTTTCCCTGCACCATGTAAGTTCATCTGTAGATGTAATCGTATGCCATCCATCATTAATGGTTGGTGGGTAAGCATTGAAGGTTGCGTAAATGTTCTTGGTATGCTCAGAACACATGGCCGTTTGTTGGCGGAGTTCTGCGTCTACCTCTGCTCTGATTCGTTGTGCGTCGGCACTCGTAAACGGTCGAGCCTTCTGAACAGGTATATAAGGAACTTGCACAGGAGGAATCCAGGATTGTGCTTGAGCAACGTAGGAAATAGCTGCGAAAGCAAGAGTTACCAATAAACGCATTGCAATACTTGTTAGAGTTTAGAGCGCAATATAGACAGCATCATACTGACACCATTACACGGTCAAAGCAAATAAAAACGGCCACCCCATAGGTGGCCGTTACCGTTTACGAAGCCCGCTTCCTTCGCTCCTTCCTCACCCCCTTGAACGGCTTACCGTCCTCCTTTACATCCATAAAGCGCCCCGTCTCCGCGTCCCGCTTTACATACTGTCCGGTGGTTGGGTTAAAAGTCTGAGAGCGTTTGCGCACGGCTCCTTTGCGGGCGTTGTCGCCGGTAGGTGGGTTAGTTGCCATTGGGTAAACAGGTAAAAAGAGTTCTACAACGAAGCCGCGTCCCCGCGCTCCACCATGTCGCGCACCTCGGCCGCCGTGCGCCCATCGTCCCGCACCGGCGCCGCCTCCGGGTCCACCGCCACCGACGACACCGCCGCGGCCACTGTCCCCGCCAGCACCAGGTAGCCACCAATGGTGACCACCACCGCCGGCAGCGCCACCGGCGCCGTCGCAATAATGCCACCCACAGCCGCCAGGGCCGCCCCAATCGTGCGCACCTTCCGAAAAAACCGGGGCGTCGGCAAGGTCACCCGGTCCAGCACTGTCACTTTCTTGTCCATGATTTGTATGTGTTTGGTGAGTTGAAAAACCATCTTAAAACCGGCCGCCAGCACCGGTGCGCCGGCCAAGCGCCTATTCCTCCGGCCCGTCCCGACTCCGCGCCCACAGCACCCTGTCTACCCGCTCGTTGCGGGCCTCCTGCCGCCTTGAGGCGTCCAGCAGCTGATTCTGCCGCTCCACCATCACCGTCAGCAGCTTGTCGAGCGCATCCACTTTCTCGTTGAGGCGCAACACCGCGTCGGCCCCTTCCTTGCGCACCACGCCCAGCTCCCGCAACACCTCCGAGCGGTGCTCCTGCAGCTTCAATTCGTAGGCCTGCTGATGCTTAGCCTCCCGCGCCACGGCCGCCGTGTGGTAGTTGTCCACCTTCTCCGTCAGCACCGATGTCTGCGTTTCCTGTTTGCGCCGGTGCTCCTTCAGCTCCTCCACGTCGCGCCAACTCTTCACGAAGTACAGCAGCACCGCCACCCCGCCGCCCACCACCGACGTCACCACGCCCCAGTTGTCCAGCACCACGTTAGCCAAGGCCCACCCCTCCCTTCTGCCCGGTCAGTACCTCGAAGTGCGGCCGGTCCTTGAACGTGGCCCAGTCCCCGCCCCACACCACCCGCGCATCGGCCGCCTTCATCAACCGCGCAAACTTGCTCAGCAGCAGCCCCGACCACGACACCGACCCATCAGCCAGCCGAAATGCCACGTCCAGGGCCGGCGTCGGCGGCCCCACGTTATGCTTCGACTGCCCGCCGCGCTTGTACGTCACAATCGGCCCCGGCTTACTCCGCCCCTGCGCATACAGCTCATTCTGCCGTTCCGGGCTCCGGTAGCACTCCGTCACAAACGGGAGTCCCACCAGCCGCAGCACCGGGTCCCCCTGCCAACGGCTCAACGCCTGCGCAAACGCCGCGGCTAAATGCGGCACCGCCTGCGCCAGCCTTGTTTTCTGCTGTAGCCGTTGCGCCTCGCTCAGCGAAGGAACCACCCGTTTGTTTACCAAAGTATTATTGCCAGCTGCCATAAGCGTAGAGTTAGTGTTAGTTTTGTTTATCAAAGTAAACAAAAGCAACTGAGATTATCAGACCAGAACAATCCACTATCGAAGCCAATAATTGTATTTTTTTGGCGCATCCCTTCGGGTCAGGCTGTCCAGGGCTGCGCTTCGCTCCGGTGCTGACGCACTGGCTCCTGCGTCGCCACCCTTCCCATCCTTTGCGCACCCTGCCGACTCACCCCACCTCTCCTGCTTCAATCGTCCTACGCCCGCAGCCCAGGCCCTGAAAAACGGGCCCCAGCTGCCGGCTACCGCCCCACGCCAGGCACCGGGCCGCGCCCCCCAAAAAGCGCCGCCCGGCGCCTGGCTCACCGCTCGTTCCACGCTCCGGCCCACCACCGAGCCCCCGCACCACCTCCCCGCCGGCGGCCGGCCTCCGCTACCGAAATCCTCCGCCCGCGCCGGCCAGTCCTCCACTCCCTTTGCTCATTCCGCCCCGCTGCGTTACGCTCGTTCGTCGCTCCGCTACGCTGCGCTCCTCACTCCCTGCACTTGCTCTGCTCCACTCACGCCGGCCCTTGCAGCCTGCCCCGCGCTCCACCACCCCGCCTCCTCCCGCTACTGCTGCCCCTGCCGACCGCCCTACGCTCCGGCCCGGCACTGCTTGCCCCACTTCACCCCCCGCACCAGTGCCCAGCCTCCGCTACCAACTACCCACTGCCTCGGCCGGCCTCCCGCTGGTCGCCCCGCCTTGCCCCACACGATTCGGTGCCTGCGGCGAGTACCCATTGGGGGCGTCCCCCCAAGCCCCCCGTACCATGCTCCGCCCTGCTCTGCATTGCCTCGGGCTCCGCAGCCTAAAACGGCCGCTACCCCCTCATAAGGTGCCCTTCGGGCCGGCACATTGGGGGCGCTCAGGCCGCCCCCCAAGCCCCCCGGCCGAGGCTTCCAGCTGTTCGGTATGTCGGCCGCCCGCCGGTGCCGCAGGGCCAGTCGGCTAGTTGCCGCGGGGTGGCGGGGCGGCCAGCCACTCACAGCGCCGCCCCAGGCGGGTTGCAGCGCGGGCGGCGCTCAGCGTCCCCCGGCTTAGCCCATCCCAGCACACCAGCACCAGCCCTGCCCGGTGCACTATTTCCGTGTTGCGCACGTGGGGCGCGCCGGCTCCGTGGGCCGCGTAGTTGGGCCGCAGTTCCAGCAGGGGCACCCCGTTAGCCCGGCACCAGGCCGCCGCCAGGGCGTCCACCCCGGCCGCGCCCCCACTCACCACCAGGCCCAGCTGCCCAGCCGCGTGCAGGGCTTCCAGCCGGCCCACCAGGGCAGGGCACGTAGCCAGGCTCCGGCTGCCTACCACCGCCACCGTCCACACGCTGCGGCCAGCCTCGCCAAATAAATCAATTTGCATATTTTCCATATCTAAAGATACCACATTTTATGTATTTTAGTGCTATTATCAAGCAAAATATTCACTACTTTGATACACTACTTAAAGAAATAAATTGTATATTTGAGTAGAAAGTTCGGGAGAGGCCCGGACGCCCGCCCTACCCGGAGGCCTACGGCAGGGGCACCCCCACGGCTAACACCTACAGCCATGCTACCTACTCAGTTATTGCAGCTTGCCGCTGCCGCCTGGAAAGGCCCCGCCTTGTGCCCCTTCTCCGGTATTTGGGTTTCTCAGTCCGCCGCCACCTTTAACCAGGGCGGTACCCGCTGGTACGTCATGCTCAAGCTGGCGGAGCATCCCGCCGAAGGGCCCGCCCGCCCGGATTTTGTCGGCAACCACCAGTGCCCGTTTCAGGCCCTGCGCGAGGCCTTCCGTGCCTTGCGTGCCGTGGCCCCTGCCCATGCCTTCGCGGCCGTGTGGGAGGTTATGAAGGCCGAGGATGAATACGCCGGGTTGCCCGCTCATGCCTAGCGTTGCCCTAGTGGCCGCCCCCGCCGCACCGGTGGGGGTGGCTCCGGCTCCGGCTCCGGCGCCCACCATGCGCCAGCAGCTGGCCCGCACGCAGTCGGTCCTGTTCGATGCCCGGCACGCGCTATACGCTTTGCGCGACGAGTACCCCCGCCAGCCCGCCCGCTTTGCCCGCATCCGCGCCGCCATCCAGCGCCTGCGCCAGGCCCGCGCCGCCTACAAGGCCGCCTGCGAAGCATTCCACGCCAGCCCGGAAGGCGAGCAGCTGCAACGCTTGCGCCAACAGTATGCTCGCTGGTAGCACCCCACAGGCAGGCCGTTGGCACACGGCCTGCCTGTACGCCGGCAACAAGGGCTGGGCCGTGGTGCGCGACGTGGCCCAACCCGGCACCCAGCCCGGTGGCCCCGGCCACTACCAGCAAGAGGCCGCCCCCGGCGCCTACGCCACCCACGAGCAGGCCCAAGCCGCCGCTGATGCCCTGAACGCGCCGCCCGTCCTGCGCCTGCGCCCGGCCGACCGCTACGGCGAGTTGCCCACGCCGGCCGACGACTACCACCCCCACCCCTGGGACCTCAAATAATCCTTTCACCGGCCCGCGCCGCGTCCGGCGCGGGCCCTACTCTCCCCGCATCATGCCCGCAACCGCTACGACTTACCAGCCCCACCTGCTCGACCCGCACAGCGCCGAGCCCCAACCCATCCAACCCCGCAACGGCCGCAGCTTCAAGCTGCCCGAGTTGTACGAACTGCTCAACTGTCAATTAGTCGACGTGGTGCGCCTGACGGATGAGTTAATACTCATCATCGACGACGAAGGCAAGTTCCGCAACCCCTGCTACCTCAACCTGCTGGCTACTTACCTCTGGTACCAATACCAGCCCCAGGCCCGCGGCGTCGATAGCATCGTCGGCCGCGCCATCCTCTGCCACGACAAGCAATTCCGCTAACCCCTGCAATTGTGCAAGCGCCGCTTGCCCAATTACCCCCCTGTCTTCTCGCATTCGGCGAAGGGGCCGGCCGTCAACGGGCCCCACCTTTTTTACTCCCTTTTACTATGGCAACCGCCTCCAAAGCCCCCAAAACCTCCACCGCTCAACTCCCGGCCGCTCCCATCACCGAAGCCGCGCCGGCTTACCTGGTCGAAAAAGTAGACGAAACTACCGGCGAAGTGCAGCAGGTGCCACGCTTCCGCTACCTCCCCGGCCACCCGCGCCAAATCCGCTTCGACGCCAAAGCCGGCCAGTTTAACATCAACGGCACCATGCCGCTAGGCCCGTCCTTGTCCTTTATCCCCCTGGCCTGGCGCATCTTCCAGGACGACATCCTGAACATGGGTCGCAAGCTATGGGCCGAGCTGTTCTACGCCGACGAAAAGGGCGCCATCTGCGCCGTCCTCTTTCACGGCTACAGCGTCGAAAACCTCTACCGCCTCATCGAGCCGCTGTTCTATGATGATTTGACCCTGGCCGACGTGGTAGTCAAGGTGCAGGCTAGCAGGAAGGAAACCACCAAGGACGGCAAGAAGGCCACCTACTACATAGCCGAGTTCAGCTACGAACCCGCCGACTCAGCCGAGGTGCAGGCCCGCCGCGACTTTGCCCGTGACTTTCCCATCTGGCGCGAGGAAACCACTACTGCCACCGCCGACGTGCGCACCAGCCACGGCTACCGCCTCCCTTCCGAGCCCGAACAACCCGTCCAAATCGAGGCCGCCCTCACCGCCGCCCTGGCCGAGTAACGCTAACGGCCCCCGACCCTACCGGGCCGGGGGCCGCCTGCGCCTTCCCATCCTTTTTCAGCTCCCATTCTCCCATGCTCGCATCCGAAGCCGCGCAACTGCGCATTGAGTTGCCCCCACTCTCCGACGCCGAAGCCCGGCAGCTGGAGCAGCTGGCCCACCTGTTGGCCACCACCGACACGCCCCCCGACCTGCGCGACCTGGCCCCGGCCGTGCGCCACCTGTTTCCCACCCCGGCCTACCAGGTCGGGTGCGGCGGCGCCCACATCTGGCTGCACCGCACGGCCGACCACCAACGCCTGGCCATCATCTGCTAAGTAGCACCAAAGTAGCAACCACTTTCTCAAGCCCTACCCCCCATGTTTCATAACCTTACCGTTCACTTCGGCCTCACCCAGGACCAGCACCGCGCCCTGCCCCACGTCAGCAACACCGACCTCTCCGCCCTGAAGGCGCAGGCGCTCGGCCAGCTCCGCACCCCCAACCCCGTCGCCCTGGCCTACGGCACCGCCTTCCACGCCGCCACCCTGGAGCCCGCCACCTACGCCCGCACCCCCGACAAGTGCCCGTGGGAGCAGCTGGAGCAACTGGCCCGCCACGTGCGCCGCCAACGCTACTGCCGCGACCTGCTTTACCGGGGCACGCCCGAGCTGACGCACACGGCCACCCATACCGCCACCGGCGTGCAAGTGAAGGTCCGCCCCGACCTGCTCGTGCGCAGCCCCGCCGGCCGCCGCCTCACCCTCATCGACTTCAAAACCACCAGCTGCCGCGACCGGGCCCACTTCCTGACCACCATCGAGCAGTACGACTACGACCGCCAAGCCGCGTTCTACCTCGACGCCCTCCAGGCCGACCGTTTCCTCATTATCGGCGTGCAGAAAAAAGCCCCTCACGCGCTTTGGACGGTGGAAGTCAGTGCCAACCTCATCCTCATGGAGCAGGGCCGCAAGAAGTACCAGCGGCTGTTGCGGGCCCACGCGCAGCAAAGCATATCAACCGCTGCCTAGCGCGAAAAAGGCCAGCCCCATAAGGAGGCTGGCCTTTTGCTTTGTGTAAGTAGATGAACGGCTTAGCCATCCACCTGCTCCCGCTCAATTATCTGCGGCGGCGACTCGATAACGGCCTGCGCCATATCCGGCTGCCCGCCCACAACCGGCGGAGTTGCCACTACTTCCCCAAACAGCGCATTGCCCGGCATTACTTGCCCGCCGTTGCCGTCCGGAATCTGGTTGAAAATCACCAGTTCCTCTCCGGGTGTACTGGCGGCCAACGCATCCGTAAGCTGCGCCGGCGTCACCAGTTGCTGCAGGTCGTGCACCAGTATCGTTTGCGTACTCACGTCCACGTTGTAGAGTTGATTCAGCGCGTTCATCTGCGCCGCCGCGTCCTCGGCTACGCCCAGCGCATCTGCCAATTTCTGCGCGTAGCGGCGCGCCTTCGTGTCGGCCGAGGCCCGCATCCGCATAGCACGCTTCATGCGGGCGCGGAATTGTCGTTGATAAGCAGTTATGGTTGCCATCTTGAGTTAGAAGTTTGAAGTGAGAGGATAGAAACTAAAGACGGTGAGCAGCAGGAGGCCAGAACGACCACCCCACTTCTCACCGTCTCAGGTTTTTACTAACCTACCGCCACCACGCTCAGGGCGTTGTAGGCGTTGCTGTTGAGCGGGTAGAACTTGCCGTTAAGCTGCTGGAAGAAGTCCACGCCCACGGCCACGATCAGCGACTCATCGGCCGCAGCGGCGCGAACCAGCTGCAGCGCCTCAGCCGGCCGCACGGCGTTGCTCAGCGGCAACTCCTCGGTGCTGGCTTCGGCACTGGCCACCGTGCCCGTTTCGAAGTTGATGCTACCCACGGCCGCCGTGATGCGGTAGTGCGTCGCCCCCTGCGGGGCGGCCACGTCCCGCGACGGATTCAATTCGCCCAGGTTCACTGCGTGGTTGCCGGTGGCGCGGTCCAGCGTGGCCTGCACCCCGCCGTAGTAGGTGCCCGAAAAGGCCGAGCCCGCGTTGAAGTCGAAGCCCAGCAGCGCCGGCAGGTTTTCCGGCAGAATCTGCCGCCCGCCCCGGTCACTGTCCTCATCCAGGTTGAGGATTTCCTTCATCTTCTGCGCCAGGCGCGACACCATCAGGCGGTCGGAGGCCAGCACCACCACGCGGCGCAAGGCGTCGCGCACCAGCTTACCGGCCTTGGCCGCCGTGCTGAACTCGCTGGCATTTTCCCGCACGCGCTGCATCGAGGCGGACGAGTTGAATTGGCTCTTGTTCGAGCCCTGTTTTTGGCGCACCGTGCCGTCCTTCGCAAAAACGACGCCGCCCACGGTGCCACTGATTTGGATTACGCCGGTCTGACGTGCCATAGTGGTAGGGGTAAGAGTGAAAAATGATTGTCCGACTGCTTTCACGTCGCGCTCCTACCGGGTGCAGTCCCCCAACCAGGCCGCCTGATATTGTGCCAATTGGGTCCGTCCGTCAGGTCAACCCATCAGCTGACCCAAATATCTACAAAATTTATTTAAGTGCTAAATAATAGCACCAAAGTAAACATTAGTAAGTACACGTATTTCCCAGCCTATAGTATGGCTGAAGTATGCTTCCAGTATGGCTTAGGTATGAAACAGGTATGGAATGCTGCCCTTTTGCGCGCTACGCTACTCCCTCAATCCGGCACATTCCACCGTGTTATATTTCCAGCAGCAACACCTCCTCCGGCCGCCGGTCATGGCAATCGGTGAATAGTACGCCCGTCTGCGTCACCTCATCTACCTCCTTCACAATGCCCGGCATCGGCGTATGCCCCACTACCTGAATAATACCCGGCAGCAGCCCCCGCCGCAGATGCACCGGCCGCACCCACAACGGACCATCCACCCGGTCGCGCCCCCCATTGTAGCCTGACACCTGCCACAGCCGCTGCCGGCCTTCCTCACTCGTCAACAGCTGATTGAGCACGGCTGCCACGTTCTCCGTCGTCGCGTACCGGCCGCACAGCACCCGAATAGCCAACCGGTTCACGTCCAGCCACATTTCCGATACGCCGGCGTGCGTAAACAGGTAAGCCCCCGCCTGGTAGGCAATCTGGAAAAACCCGCTATGCTGCTTGAACAGCAAATGCAGCGCCGGCGCCAGCGTCGGCCGAAAACCCGAGCACTGAAACTGCGGCCAGAACAGGTAGGGAAAACAGTGGTTGCCCAGCAATACTACCACGCGCTCCGGCTCTCGCTCTTTCAGTAGCAGCACATCAATAAAATTATCCAGCATCACCCCGTCCGGCACCGTGAAGCTGTCGTTGTAGTCACCCAGAAATACCACCCGATCCGCAGCCTGAGCAGTGGACAGGAAATCAGCCACCAGCGCCACCCAGTTCGTGCGGCCGTGAATATCAGGGATAACTAAAACGCGCATCAGCAACTGGCTATTTAACCGCCGAAAACCCACTAGCTTCCGGCCATGATGTCGCAATTTGCTCAGCTCTATCCTTACGGCCTAATCCGCTACACCCAAAGCACCTTCCTCGAACTCGTCACCGATACCGAAGTCCACCGCATCGACTTCATAGGCAAACTCAGCAGCCACTTGCAGCGCGGCACCCACGATTCCTCAAAAAAACCTATCTAACTGAGTACGCTACCAATACTGCTACCAAAGCGTTTTTCAACTATCTTTACATCACACGCAACAAACAGTTTTTCAACCACTTGTAGCGTCATTTTCAGGCTTCTATCGGACCCCGGCTCTGGGTACTTTTAGGCACTAAAACTGCCACACTAGCCGTAAAAGCGGCCTTTCTGAGCAATCAGAAAGGCCGCTTTTATTGTTTTCAGCTACTGAGCGGATTTTTACTACCAAGAACTCAGTAGATTCCGGGCATGATAATGCAATTTGCTCAGCTCTATCCTTACGGCCTAATCCGCTACACACAAACCTCCTTTCTAGAGCTGGTTACCGCTACCGAAGTTCACCGCATCGACTTTATAGGTAAAATCAGTTGGCACTTGCAACGTGGTACTCATGGCCCCGTTTCCGTCCACTACGACCATCCATTACTGCAAGGTGTTCAAGGCCCGGCTACAACCCTTATGGCTCGTGCTACTACGCGTTACATAACAGATGCTTCAACTCTGGTAGCTGACTTGCAGGAGAATATTCGAGTACAGGCGGGAGAGTGGTACGGCTTCGCTCCCGGCACTTGGGCCATGTGGTGGCATCGGCTGCAAGTCCACAACATCGTACCCGACCTAACGCGCACCGGAGGTATTATACTCAATAGCGCACCGTTCGCCGTTGCGGAGGCTGCCGCCGCAATCTGTGCTCGTCATAAGGTTGAAACCTACTTTGCTCCGCCCAGAGAAAAGTGGTCGGCGCTTCCCTCTGCAGCTTCCTACCAGCTCCCGCTCATCGGTCAGAACTACGTCGTGGCCCGCAAGTTCTTCGTCAGCACGTTGTACGGTAATCCATCCGCGAAGCCTTCCCCACGATTCCTAAAAAAATCCTAGGTAGAAGTTTCCGCTATGCGTTTGAATTGCAGCAGCTTCTCAGAGTAAATCTGCTCTTCTCTACTATTCCACCCCTACCCCCTCGGTGCCTCCGGAGCCGGCAGGTCGGGGAATCTGTTCTTCAGTAGCTCCTCAAAGGTTTGGGAACGGTCGTTTAGGAAGATGTCGTGGTGGAAGGTATCGAGCTTGAGCAGCAGGTAGAGGAGTTGCTTGCGCTCGGCAGGTTCCAGGGTACCGGCTACCATGTGCGCTACCTGCCCCATGCGGCCAAACAACCGGAAAAGCACCTGGCGGCCGGCGTCGGTGATGGTGAGTAGCTTGCTGCGGCGGTCGGTTTCGTGGGCTTGCTCCACCAGCAGGCCTTGGCGGAGCAGGCGCTTGAGAATCTCGGTACCGGTAGGCTTTTCGTGGATGTTGCGCACGATTACCTCCGTTTTGGTTAGCGGCTGTTGCCCGTACACCGTCACCAGATAGCTAAAGTCATCATAAGAAAGTAGCGGAGAGCCTTCCAGGGCCAGGCGCATGTAGCCGCGGGCGTAGCGGTACATAAACGTGATGAGCTTACTGATGCGCGACTCGTCGAACTCGGCCGGATGGGCCTGGGTGCGCGTAACGGGGGTAGCATCGGGCGGTGCGACGGTGCGCGTGTGCAACCAGGTAGCAAACGCCGCCATATCGTCGGGGCCTTGCCCAGTAGGATGCTGCGCCTCAAAAGCCTCGGCCAGATCTACCAGCTGGCGAAAAAAGGCGTAGTTCATGCGGCAAAGATAACGGGGCGAAAAGAAGGATAGAAAAATCTGATTTATCATGAAAACATACTAACTCGATATAAGTTGATGGGTTTACACACATTTCAACCCATCGACTTAGGATGAGAATCTTCTACCTCCTGCTTTTTCTTGTGAGTGCTACCAGCGCCTGGGCGCAATCCACGGGCGTTCTGACGGGCACCGTGCGCGACCGGAAAACCCAGGAGGTGGTACCGGGCGTGACGGTGGTGCTGGAAGGCACTACGCTGGGCACCTCTTCCGACGAGGAAGGCCGCTACCGCCTGACGGATATTCCAACGGGCAGCTACAACGTGCGGGCGTCGTTTGTGGGCTACGAGCCCCTGCTGCGGGCCAACGTGGTGATTACCTCCGGCAACGCCTCCATCATCAACCTGGAGCTGAACAGCAGCAGCCAGCAGCTCAGCGAGGTGCAAGTAGTCGGAAACCGGGCAATTCGGGTGGCTACGGCCGAAACGCCGCTGTCGGTGCAGCGCATCAACACCGAGGAAATCAAGAGCAACCCCGGCGGCAACTTCGATATTTCGAAGGTGATTCAGACCCTGCCGGGGGTAGGCGGGGGCGGCACGGGCGGCACCGCCGGCTTCCGCAACGACATTATTATCCGGGGCGGGGCGCCCAATGAAAACGTGTACTACCTCGATGGCATTGAGGTGCCCGTCATCAACCACTTCCAGACCCAGGGCTCCTCGGGCGGCCCCACGGGCATTCTGAATGTGTCGTTTATTGAGGATGTGACGCTAAGCTCCTCGGCGTTTGAGGCCCGCTACGATAACGTGCTGTCCTCGGTGCTGCAGTTCCGGCAGCGCGACGGCAACCCCGACCGGGTGCAGGGCAACGTGCGCCTCAGCGGCACTGAGGTGGCGGCCACGCTGGAGGGCCCCCTGGCAAAGAATACCACCTTCTTGGCCTCGGCCCGGCGCTCCTACCTGCAGTTTCTGTTCAAAGCCATCGACCTGCCCATCCGGCCCAACTACTGGGATTTCCAGTACAAAGTCACCACCAAACTCTCGCCCAAAACCACCCTTACCTCCCTGGGCCTGGGCGCCATCGACCATTTTGAGCTGGCCGTGCCCCGCAAAACCTCGCCCGATAAAGAATACACCCTGCGCTCTACCCCTACCATCGACCAGTGGAACTACACGGTAGGCCTGGCCCTGCGCCAGCTGCTGGAAAACGGCTACCTCAACGTGGCCCTCAGCCGCACCCAACTCAATAACAAGCTCGACCAGTTCGAGGACCGCACCACCACCGAGGAATCCCGGAGGGTGCTGCTGACCCGCTCCGGCGAAACCGAGAATAAGCTGCGCATTGATGTGAATAAGGCCGTGGGGCGCTGGCAGTACGCCTACGGGCTGGTGGGCCAGTTTGTGCAGTACGACAGCCGCTTCTTCAACCGCATCCGCAACGAAGTGCGCGACGCCCAGGGCAACCTGGTGTCGCCGCGGGTGGACGTGAACTTCCGGACCGATATTGACTTCGCACGCTTCGGGGCGTTTGGGCAGGTAACGCGCACGTTGCTGCCCGACGACCGGCTGACCGTTTCGGCGGGCCTGCGCACCGATGGCAACTCATTCACGGAAGACGGGGGCAACCTGCTGCGCACCCTGTCGCCGCGCGTGTCGGCCTCCTACGCCCTGGCTTCGCGCTGGAACCTGAACGGCTCCATTGGCCGCTACTACAAGATTCCGCCTTCTACCATCCTGGGTTTTCGGGACGAGAACGGCAACCCGGTCAACAAAGGCAGCCGCTACATCCGCTCCGACCACTACGTAGCCGGGCTGGAGTTCCTGCCCACGGCCGCCACCCGCTTCACGCTGGAAGGCTTCTATAAGAAATACAGCCACTACCCCGTTTCGGTGCGCGACGGTATCTCGCTGGCCAACCTGGGCGGCGACTTCTCGGCCTTGGGCAACGAGGCGGTGAGCAGCACGGGCAAGGGCAGGGCCTTCGGGGCCGAGCTGTTTTTCCAACAGAAGCTCGCCAAGAAAATCTTCGCGGTGGCTTCCCTCACGGCCTTCCGCTCGGAGTTTTCGGGGGCGAACGGGCAGTACCGGCCCTCGGCCTGGGATTCGCGCTTTCTGACCTCGGCTCTGCTGGGGCGCAAGTTCACAAAGGGCTGGGAAATGGGCTTCAAGTACCGCTTCGCCGGCGGCTCGCCCTACACCCCCTTCGACCTCGAAGCCTCCCAGGCCAGCTACCTGGCCGTGGGCCGGGGCGTGCTGGACTACTCGCGTCTGAACACCATCCGTTTAGGCAGCTTTCAGCAGTTCGATTTCCGCCTCGACAAGAAGTTTAACTGGCGCCGCACCAGCATCGATTTGTTTCTGGACGTGCAGAACGCCTTCCTGCTGAAAAACCCCAGCCTGCCCAGCTACACCTTCCAGCGCACCGCCGATAACGCCGGCTTCGTTTCTACCGACGGCCAGCCCATCCGCCCCGACGGTTCCAACGCCGTGCCTACCCTGCTGCAGGACGACGACCCCACGGTAACGCCCACCATCGGGTTTATTCTGGAGTTTTAGGCCCGCACCGACGGTTCTTGCGTTATGGTACTTGCAGTTGCTTATCGAGCAGATCTGCGTAGTGTAGCAGCCTCTGCTGCAGCTCTTTATTCTGAGGAGCCAGGGCTACTTCCTTTAAATCGGTGACAATGCCGGTGAGCAGGGCCATTGTGCTGCCCGCTGCCGGCGACCAGGTTTCCCCCGCCCGCTCGCCTACTCCAGCCTGAAAAGCCATGAACACAAAGCTGACGCCATCGGAGCGCATGCTCACCAGGGGTTCAGGGTAGCGCACCTGCTGAATGGCCCTGTTCCACAGGCGGGCCAGGGCGGTGGCCAATTCCGGGCTTATCTCCGCTCGCCGAGTGTGTAGCACTGCTTTTTCAGCCTTCTCATCCCGGAAGGAGCTGTGTAGGTTGCGCTGCACCGTGTTATACAGAAGTAGGTAGCGCCCGTTCTGTTTTTCCACCGACACTATATATTCCGGCTCGAAAGAAGGCAGCACCACTACTTGCGCCAGGGCATTACTGGACAGACCAGCGCCCAACACCTTTCTTACCTCAGCGTAATACTCCGTGCCATGCGCCCAGGTAGATAGCGCTGCCCGGGCTGGCACTAAATGGGAATCTTGGTGCTGGGCATAGCTTGTGTAGCTCAAAAGGCCGAATAGAACTGCACTTGCCAGGCGCCGCGTGAAACGACAATACTCGTTCGTCATATTGCTTACATAGTGGGGTACTTGGTGGGCAGATACGTCAGATGGTCCCCTACCCCCCTCGCGCCTCAGGAAAGCAGACCGGCCTGCTTAGCGGCCCCAATGAGGGTGGGCGCGTTTTTGAGGGTAGCCAGCACGAAGCGCTTGGCCGATTCCTTAACTTCGTCCTTGCTGACTTCGCGGGTTTCGGCCAGCACAAACTCGCTGAGGTTGTGGAAAGCTTCCGTGAGAGCCTGGCGCTTGGGCTGCTCGGAGCGCAGCAGCTCGTAGGCCAAGGCAATCTGGGCGTCAATCTTGTGGCGGCGGGTGCTGAACACGGTGCTGTGCCCTACGTGCGGCCGGATGCGGTCCAGAAGCTCTACCAGCGGCACCAGCCGGGTGGCGGTAGCATCCAGCAGCCTGTCGCGCTTGCCGGTCGGGTTGGGGGTAGGGGCGGCGGGGTCAGGCGGGCAGGGAGCGGGCGACAGTGGGTTCGGGGGCAGCTTCATAGCCATGAAACAAACAGATAGCACACCAGGGGGCACAGCCAATATAAAGAGATTCGGAGCTACACCACGCCCGAACGCATCGGGCCCGGCGCGGTGCCGGGGCCCGATGGTGGTTTCGCTTCGGCGGGGCGCTCAGCCTACGCCCAATGGTCCTCAATGAAGCGGGCGTGGTGCTCAAACTGCCGGCGCCAGTGCGGCTCGGCGTAAAAGTTGGCCCATATGCGCTTGTACGGCACTGCCGCCAGGGGCACGTCCTGGGCATTGCGCAGTACGAATCCCCGAGCCGGGTCAAAAAACACGTAGGCAAAATACGAGGGGCCAGTGGCGCCCGGCTGCCAAAACACCTGCACCACATCGGTTTCGTAGATTTCCTGCCCCGTCATATCCTGCGTGCCGCTGGCCAGCATCAGGCAGTGCACCTGCTTGAACGCTGTGCTTTTAAGGTCCGGGAGGGTCACGGCCTGCTGCCCGTTGGCGGTAGCTATAGTATCCCCTACTTTCAAATCACTGATCATCTGGCCTTTAGTACCGTGCTTATGCCATTGTCGGAAACGAGTAGGATGCTTCATACGTGGGAAAAAAGGATGGGGAGCTGAACGAGTTTCAAAAGAAGGGCCCGATAAGACGCAGAATTCTTCTGAAAGCTGCTTTCCAGCGTACTATTGCTGCCTCACCGGATAAAATCGGGCCGGATCAGGTTCTCGAACGTGAAGATTTCGTCCCACTTTTCCTGGCTCAGCAGCTGGCGTTCGGTCACGGCAATGTCGTGCACGGTTTTGCCGGTTTTCAGGGCCTCCTTGGCAATTTCGGCTGAGGTTTCGTAGCCCAACACGGGGTTCAGCTGGGTCACAATGCCGATGCTGTTGCGCACCATGTTTTCGGCGTGCTGGGCGTTGGCCGTGATGCCCACCACGCACTTCTCGCGCAGGGTATGGCAGGCGTTGGTCATGTAGGAAATGGAAGTGAACAGGGCGAAGGAAATTACCGGCTCCATCACGTTCAGTTGCAGCTGGCCGGCTTCGGCCGCCATGGTCACGGTCAAATCGGCCCCGATAACGTAGAACGCCGTTTGGTTGACCACCTCCGGCACCACCGGGTTTACCTTGCCGGGCATGATGCTGGAGCCGGGCTGCAGGGGCGGCAGGTTGATTTCGAACAGGCCCGTGCGCGGCCCCGACGACAGCAGGCGCAAATCGTTGCAGATTTTGGAGAGTTTCACGGCCGTGCGCTTCAGCACTCCGGACAGCTGCACGTAGGCGCCCGTGTCGTAGGTAGCTTCAATCAGGTCACCGGCCAGGCTCAGGTCGAGGCCGGTTACCTCGCGTAGGTGCTTGGTTACCAGGTCAGCGTAGCCGTGGGGGGCGTTTACGCCGGTACCAATGGCCGTAGCCCCCATGTTGATTTCGCTGATGAGGCGGCGGCTGTCTTCAATGCGCAGCAGCTCCTCGCGCAGGTTGGTGGCAAAGGCCCGGAATTCGTCGCCCATGCTCATGGGCACGGCGTCCTGGAGCTGGGTGCGGCCCATTTTCAGCACGTTCCGGAACTCCTCGCCCTTGGCGGCAAAGGCATCGGCCAGCTCGCCCAGGGCCTGGCTGTAGCCCACCAGCTTGTTGCTCAGGGCGATGCGAAACGCAGTGGGGTAGGCGTCGTTGGTGGACTGGGAGCAGTTGACATGGTTGTTGGGGTGGCAGAATGCGTACTCGCCCTTGCGCTTGCCCATGTATTCCAGGGCCACGTTGGCAATGACTTCGTTGGCATTCATGTTCACCGACGTACCGGCCCCGCCCTGAATCATGTCGGTCAGGAACTGGTCGTTCAATTCCCCGGAGGCCACCCGGTCGCAGGCCCGGATGATGCACTCGGCAATGGTGGGGTCCAGCACGCCCAGGTCGCGGTTGGCCATGGCGGCGGCCTTCTTCACGTAGGCCAGGGCCTGCACAAACAGCGGCTCCGATTTCAGCGGAATTCCCGTGATGTGAAAGTTTTCCAGGGCCCGCAGGGTCTGGATGCCATAATATACTTCGTCGGGAATGGCCCGTTCGCCAAGGAAATCGTGTTCAAGCCGGGTGGTTTGCATAATCAGGAGCTAGGATGGAAATCAAGAGGAAAGCGCGAAAAGCGGCCCTAATGCCCGCTACAGCCGGGCATTTGCCCCAACGCAAACACGAAGGTAGAAGGCCGGTTTCAAAGTTGAAGTCGGGGGGGGGTACTGAGGCAACTGCCCAGGCAAACTACTGTACTGCTTCTATCCCCCGGAAGTTGAGCTGGTTCCAGGCCAGGAAACATGGGCTACCCCGGTTTTCCTGCGCAACCCGCTCCCGGCAGCCCGCTTTATCTGCTTCTGCTTGCCCCGCCTACCCCCTGCCCTGCTCCGGAGGGCCTTGGCTTTGATACCAGCCGGGGCCTGCGTAGTATTGCTGATGGGCTGCCGTGAAGTAGGCGGCCCGCTGGTTATCTGATGCATTCTTACGCACCCGGCCTCCATATTCTGGCCACCTTCACGGCCCCACCGCCGGCCCTGCTCGATGCGCCGGCCTGCCGCGCCTTTTTTACGGCCCAGGTAGCGGCGCTGGGCCTTACCTGCGTGGGCGAAGCCTACCATGCCTTCCCCGAAGGCGGCTTTACGGCCGTGCTGGCCCTCACCGAGTCGCACCTGAGCATTCATACCTGGCCCGAGCACGGCCTGGCTACCTTCGACGTGTTCCTCTCCAACTTCCGCCGCGACAACGCCGACCGGGCCCGGGAGCTGTACGCCGCCACGCTGGCCTTCTTCGGGGGCGAGGAGCAGTCCAGAACAGAGGTTCGCCGATGAGCAGCGCCCTACCCCCACCCGCTGCGCCAGCCCAGGTGGAGTGCCCGAGTTGCTGGCAACAGCTTCCGTACTACGATGCCATCAACAGCGCCTTCTTTGGCTGCCCGAAGTGCCATACGTTTTTTGAGTATCCGGAAATAGGCAAGCCCAAGCAGCTCCAGAAGTTCAAGGCCAAGCCCTCCATGCAGCGCACCCTACCCCTCGGAGCTACGGGAACCCTGAAGGGCGTACCCTACCGGGTAACGGGCTATATGTGGCGGCGCGAAGTCAACTCCACGGCCCACTGGGAGGAATATCAGCTGCGGCACGAAGAAACGGGGGCTTATCATCAGCTGGCCGTGTATCAGGGCCACTGGATGCTGCTGGAGCCCACCGAGGAACAGTACCGCGTGCAGCAGGGCAACAGCCGCCGGGCCTTCGTGGAAACCACCGACGATACTTTTCGGCTCTACAACCGCTACTCGCCGCGTGTACTTTACGCCGAAGGCGAGTTCGACTGGAACGTGCTGGACGATGAAAGCCTCAGTATTTCCGAATACATTAGTCCGCCCCTGATGCTGGTGCGCGAGCGGACTGCTACCAAGCGGGTGCACTGGTTTCGGGCCCAACACCTCGATCCGCTCGAAATTCAGAACGGCTTCCGCGTTGTCAATAGCCACATTCCATTCCGCACGGGCACCGGGGCCATTGAGCCCGCGCCAAGCCAGGCTACCTGGCCTATTCTGCGCACCTTTTCGCTGGTGGCTGCTCTGCTGGTAGTAGTCACCCACCTTTTCCTGATGGCCTGGGGCAATGAAACGGTACTCGACACGGATTTTGTCAGCAACCCGCAAACCGTGCCGCTGGAGCAGCCCGTGGGCAGCGGCGGCGACCGGCCCATGCGTGTATCGCCCTCGTTTACGGTGCCCGGCACCGGCGCCCTCTCCATCAGGCTCAGCGCCAACGTGGATAACAGCTGGCTGGAGCTCCCCTTCACAGTGGTAAACGAGCAAACCGGCCAGCTGTTTGAGGCTACCCGCGGCATGGAGTATTACCACGGCGTAGAGGATGGGGAAAGCTGGAGCGAAGGCAGCACCGAAACCGATGCCTTACTCAACAGCGTACCGGCCGGCCGCTACCACCTCAATTTCTACCCGGCCGCCGACGCCAGCAACCAGAACCCTATTTCCTTCCACGCTACGGTGCAGGCCCGAGCTTCCTTTGGCTCCAATGCGTTTCTGGCGCTGGTGTTGCTGCTGCTCTACCCGGCTATTCAGTTTGTTCGGCGCCACTACCACGAGCAGCAGCGCTGGGAAAACAGCGACTATGGCCCTGGCGCCGCCTCTTAACGCCTGCTACCCCTACCCCGCATGGATTGGCTTCGCTCCCTCTGGAAAATTAAGTTCTACGCCCTGTTTGCCCTGCTTATTTACGGCGGCTTTCTGTGGGCGGGGCTACACGGCAGCCGCTGGCTGGGCTCCGACGATGAAAACACCGAAAACCTGAACGGCAACAGCCACACTACCGGTACCGGTGGCCGCAGCAGCTTCTACCACAAGTAGTGAAATGGTGAGATAGTGAATCGGTGAGTTTGAGGTTCTATTTGCGCCACTTACGCATACTGCGCCCGCGGAACGTCAAACTCACCAGTTCACCATCTCACTATCTCACCAATTCATCATTTGATTCTATGGAATACCTCAACTTCAAGCTTATTGCCGCCTCGGTTATTTACTCCGTAATAGGCATTACCATTTTGGTTATCAGCTTCGTGATTTTTGAAAAGCTGACGCCACGTACGCTCTGGCGCGAAATTATGGAGGAGCACAACACGGCCCTGGCCATTGTGGCGGCGGCCTTCATGATTGCCGTAGCCCTGATTATCAGTTCTGCCATTCATGGATAAAGTGCCCGTGCGCCGGGCGCGGCGGGCTGCTCTGGCAGCGGCCCTACCCCCCGCCCCGGCCGATTACCACCCGGCTCTGCTGCTGGGCTCGGTGTTTGTTATTGCCACCTGCGGACTGATTTACGAGCTGATTGCGGGCACGCTGGCTTCCTACCTGCTTGGCGACTCCGTAACGCAGTTTTCCACCATCATCGGGGCCTACCTGTTCTCGATGGGTATTGGCTCCTGGCTGTCGCGCTACCTGGGCGGGTCGTTACTGCGGTGGTTTATCCGGCTGGAAATTATGGTGGGGATAGTGGGCGGTTTCTCGGCGCCGCTGCTATTTGTGCTGTTTGAGTACGTCACTTCCTTCCGGCTGATTCTCTACGCCCTGGTAAGCCTGACGGGCGTGCTGGTGGGGCTGGAAATTCCGCTGCTGATGCGGATTCTGGAAAACCGCTTCGAGTTTAAGGACCTGGTTTCCCGGGTGTTCACCTTCGATTATATCGGGGCCCTGCTGGCTTCGCTGATTTTTCCGCTGGTGCTGGTGCCGCAGCTCGGCCTTATCCGGACATCTCTGCTCTTTGGGGCCCTGAATGTGGTAGTGGCCGGCGTGGCCCTGTACCGCTTCCCCGAAACCCGTCCGTTTCGGCGCAGCTTGGCGGGTGGCCTGGTGGTTTCCTTGCTGGCTCTCGGGGTTTGCTTTGGCTATGCCGAGCGCATCCAGACCTACACCGAGGGCATGGCGTTCCAGGACCAGGTTATCTACTCTAAGAGCACTACCTACCAGCGCATTGTGCTTACCAAAAACCAGCGCGAGCTGCGGCTTTTCCTGAACGGCAACCTGCAGTTCAGCTCCCTGGATGAGTACCGCTACCACGAGGCCCTGGTGCACCCGGCCATGCAGGCCCTACCCCAGGCCCGGCGCGCACTGGTGCTGGGCGGCGGCGACGGCCTGGCCGTGCGCGAGCTGCTCAAGTACCCTCAATTGCAAAGCATCCGCCTCGTGGACTTGGATGCGGGCATGACCCGGCTGTTTCGACAGAATGAAATGCTGCTGGGCCTAAACAAGCGTGCACTGCTTCACCCCAAAGTAGAGGTCATCAACGGCGACGCTTACCAGTGGGTACGACAGGATACAGCTCGCTACGACTGCATTGTGGTCGATTTTCCCGACCCGGGCAACTACTCTATCGGTAAGCTATACTCGGTAGCGTTCTACCGAGAGCTGGAAAAACGGTTGGCGCCCGGCGGCTGGGTAGTGGTACAGAGCACTTCGCCCTACGTAGCCCGGCAGTCGTTTTGGTGCGTGAGCCACACCCTGCAGGCCGCCGGCTTTACAACCCTGCCTTACCATTGCTACGTGCCCTCGTTCGGGGAATGGGGCTTCGTGCTGGCCGGCCGCAACGCGCACTGGCGCCCCGATGCCGGCCCCCTACCCCCTGGCCTGCGCTACATCACACCCGCCACCATCCGCGACATGCGCTTCTTCCCGCCCGATATGAGCGAGATTCCCACTGAAGTCAACCAGCTCAATAACCAGGCTTTGGTGCGCTACTTTGAGGAAGACTGGGGCCCGTATGTGCACTAGAGTGCAGGTCGGATGGTTACGCGCTATCTGACCACTTAACTTCTTACGCACACCTGCTGAGGGTTTGGCCAAGTGCAGGGGGTAGGCGCCTGTTATGAGTGGCGCAAGCGTCAGATTGGTCGAGTGCCTACTCCCTACTCTTGGCCTAGGCAGAAAGCCTTTCTGAACCTCGAAATCAACATTTTTCAATTTCACTACCTTTTCACTCATGCCTACCCGGCGCAACTTTCTGAAGCAGGCCGCGGCGGGCGGCGCGGGGCTGCTACTGGCGCCGCTGGCCGGCCTGCACTCCTGCGCGCCTGGAACCAGCCGCAGCCACATTCGGGGCAGCCTGCACGGGGCCAACCACACTACGGGGCATTTGCTGCGAGATGCCTCCCGACTACCGGTCCCTACCCATACCCGGCAGGTGGAAGTGCTGATTGTGGGTGGCGGGGTAGCCGGACTCACGGCACGGCGCGAATTGGAGCGCCGCGGCTTCAGTCCCGAGCAGGTGCTGCTGGTAGAGTTGGATGAGCAGACCGGCGGCAACTCCCGCGCTGGCCGCAGCGAGGTAGCCGCTTACCCCTGGGGTGCCCACTACCTGCCCATCCCCGACCCACGCAACCACGAGCTACTAGGGTTCCTGCAGGAAGCCGGCGTTATTACAGGCACTGATGCGGCTTCGGGCCTACCCCTCTACAATGAATACTACCTCTGCCACGACCCCGAGGAGCGCCTTTACCTGCACGGTCACTGGCAAAATGGGCTAGTGCCGGAGTTAGGCGTGCCCCCGGAGGAGAAACAGCAGATTGCCCGGTTTTTCAAGCTGATTGACTTGCTGCGCTTCGCTACCGGCTCTGATGGTCGCGACGCCTTCCGGATTCCGGTAGCCGAATCGTCGGCCGATGAGCGGTTTCGGAAGCTGGACCAGGTTTCGTTTGCCGAGTATCTGGATCAGGCAGGATTCAGCAGCCCCCACCTGCGCTGGTACCTCGACTACAGCTGCAAGGACGACTACGGCGCCACTACCGCCCAGGTATCGGCGTGGGCCGGGCTGCACTACTTTGCCTCCCGCAAGGGCCGCGCCCGCAATGCAGCCGCCTCCGATGTGCTGACCTGGCCCGAAGGCAACGGTTTTCTGGCCGAGCAGCTTCGCCAACAGGCCACCTCTCCCATTCTGACCAACACCATAGCCTACGCCCTGCAGGAAACCTCTACTGGCTTGGCCGCGAACTGCTACAACGTGGCTACCCGGCAAAGTACCCGCGTAGAGGCTCAACGGGTAATACTGGCTACCCCTCTGTTCATTACAGAACGGTTGCTGAATTCCTTGCCCACCACCGCCCACCGCGCCTTACCCTGCCACCGGGCCCCGTGGGCCGTTATCAACGTTACCCTGGATGGCCTGCCTCAGGGCCCCGGCGCGCCGTTGAGTTGGGACAATGTACTCTACGGCACGGCTTCTGTGGGCTACGTAAATGCCAGCCACCAAAGCTTGAGCCTGAACGCGGCGGGCTCCAAAGTCATTACCTGCTACCTCCCCCTGCCGGCTGATAACCCCACTGAGGCACGCCAGCAAGCCCATCAAACCCCCTACGATGAGTGGGTACGCCGGATTCTGGCTGAGCTGGAAACTGCCCACCCCGGCCTGACGCCCCACGTACAGCGCGCCGATGTGTGGGTGTGGGGCCACGGCATGGTGGCGCCTACCCCCGGCTTTGTGTGGAGCGAAGCCCGCCAGCAAGCCGCCCAGTCCTGGCAGGGCAAGCTGTTTTTCGCCCACACCGACCTAAGCGGTATTTCCATTTTCGAGGAGGGATTCTACCAGGGGTTGCGCGCCGCTGCAGAGGTAGCGGCTTCTACTACTTAGGAATACATCCATTTTATCCAGTGACTAGGATTACAAGATTCACTTATAGCAAACCTAATCCTGGGCAGCGGTTTTGAGTGGCTGGACATTGTGGCTTACGTGGCAGGGAGTAGCATTATCTTATTGCTTGAAAAACAAAAGCCAATAGGATTCCCAAGTTAATCGGTTGACTTCCTTATCTGATTCAGGGCCTTTTGTCAAGTGGCTAGGCAATTACCCAATGGAAGGTTGCGTTCAACCTTAGCATCTCTGGTAAGCTAGGTTACTTCTGAGTAGCATCGTAAAAATAAGCCTGATCATTGTGCATGAGAACAATTGCGCTCAATCACTTACCACCTATTCAAGACCTCCAATTTATATCAGACTCTTCTGGCTTTGTGCTGACGCACACCGGGCGGCTTTACCGCTTTTCTGGAAACAAGACGTTCCTAATGGAAACGCCGCGTGACTTTATTATCTCTCATTTCCATTTCATTGATGCCACCCACGGTGCTATTGCTGGCAATGCCCAGACCGTAAAAGCGGCTCCACAACAGGGCTCCTTCGGCGTAGTAGGCCTTCTTCTCCTTTTGTGTTGGGTATGGCAAAACCGACGAGGGCCCATTAGGCTCTTGGCTGCGTACGCGAGTTGTCTGATAGTAGGTTGCGGCCTGTTGGTTTCCTGTGCTGCCTCTTGGCAGCAATACCGTACGGCCGATCCTACCTCTTCCTACACGCATTTCTTGAGCCATAATCCTCTCAGCCATTCAGCTTTCCATCACTACGTAGGCAATAAGGGCCAAAAGTCCTTCATTGCCATAACGCAGGATGAAGGCAGCCACTGGCAGACTCATGAGGTGCCCAGCAACTTCTTCGTGACGGCTTTAACGGCGCTAGGACAAAACTTCTTCGTAGGCACGTACGCCCGGGAAGAAGCCGGTGTTATCCCAATGCATGCCGATGGCGACGTATGGATTTACGGCTCCGATCCAACTTTAACCCCGCAGTTGGCTGCTAATCTGGCAGAACACCCATATGGCCTGAGAGCGAGTCGTGGCATCAAGGGATTTTTCATTTCCCAACGGGACTCAGCGCTCTACATGTATGGCAGTGACCGAATGCCTACTATCCCAAGCTCAGTTCTTAGCGCTACAAATGGGAATATTTATGCTCTTCCAATCACGCTAAAGCCTAAGGGTAAGCTCATTGATGTACCCGACACAGTGGACGTACACTCGCTGGCGCAATCGGAAACCGGAGAGCTTTGGGTCAGCTTAGACAACCGAAAGCCGTATCTGAGCAAGGGTGCGTTAAAGCATACCATCCTACCTACCAAACGCTTACTGCGCTTCCATGCTGGTCGTTGGGTGCCCGTATCAGTAGCTCCAGGGGCAAGTGTAAGGCAAGTGGCATTCGTGCCGAACACGCCAATGGGCTACGCCCTGACAGAAAGCGGCAACGTGTTTGAAACGCGTGACCATGGCGAAACCTGGCATGACTCAGGACAGCAGGGCGTCCGTCGTATGCAGCCGCGGCCCCATGTTATTACGTGGCTGCAGGCCGATAACCAACTGGTAGTTTATCAGCCAGAAATCAAAAAGTAAGCACACTAGGAAAGCGGCCTTGAGAATACAGCACAACCGCCAAAGCGCTACTTTCGGCTACTTCTTCTACCCATCAACGCATGCCCACTACTGTCCTTTTTCGCCAGCCCTGGATTCGCTCGGCAGGATTTGATGGGCTCTGGGTGCTGGGTCCGCCGTTTCTGGCGCTGCTGGTGGTAGCTGGGCTGCCGCCGGCCTACCGCACCTCGGGCCAGATGCCGGTGCTAGCCTGGGTGGGCTTGGTCGTGCTCATTGATGTGGCCCACGTGTACAGCACCTTGTTTCGCACGTACCTTGACCCAGTGCGGCGGCGGCGGTTCCGGACGCTGCTGTGGGTAGTGCCCCTGGGCTGCTACGCGGCCGGAGTGGCGCTGCACTACGCGGGTAGCCTGTGGTTTTGGCGGGTGCTGGCCTACGCGGCCGTGTTTCATTTTATTCGGCAGCAATACGGGTTTCTGCGTTTGTACGGCCGCCAGGAAACCATCCCGGCCGCCCACCGCCTGCTAGACCAGATAGTGATTTACGCCGCTACCCTCTACCCGTTGCTCTGGTGGCATCTGGCCCCGCCCCGCAACTTCAACTGGTTTGTGGATGGCGACTTTGTGCAGCACGACTGGCCGCTGGGCCGCCTGCTGCTGACGGTTCTCTACGTGGGTGTATTGAGCTTGTATCTGCTCAAAGAAACGCGCCAATGGCACCGCACGCGCCACCTGAACCTGCCGCGCAACCTGCTGGTGCTGGGTACGGCGGCTTCGTGGTACGTGGGCATTGTGCTGTTCAACGGCGACCTGGCCTTTACGCTGCTCAACGTGGTAGCCCACGGCATTCCCTACCTGGCCCTGATCTGGACGACCAGCCAGCCTACCCCCACCCCGTCGTCGGAGCCTTCCGGCCGCGCTTGGTGGCAGGGCCGCTACGGGGTAGGCTTGTTTCTGGGGCTGCTGGCCGGGCTGGCCTACCTGGAGGAAGGCATCTGGGATGGGCTCGTGTGGCGGGAGCACGCCCCGGTGTTCGGGTGGTTTCAGCAGCTGCCCGCCGTCACGGACTCTTTGGGGCTGAGTTTGCTGGTGCCGCTGCTGGCCCTGCCCCAGGCCACGCACTACGTGCTGGATGGCTTTATCTGGCGACGCGGCGTCTGATGTGGAAGCCACACAAAAACGCCCGGCTGAGCTGAGCCGGGCGTTTTTGCATATTTCAGGCGCAGGAAAGGATAGGGCCCTGTTAGGCAGCCTTGGCCAGCGGCTGTACTACTTCAGCGTCCAGAATTTCGACCACGAAGCCGTTTTCGGGTGAGTAGGTTTTGCGGTAGTGCACCACCAGCTCCCGGCCGCGGGGCGAGGTAACCTGCGTGGTGCAGACGTCGCCGTAGGCCTTTTCCTTTTCCAGGAAGGGCTGCAACAGCTGAATGGTTTGCAGAAACTCGGCGGGTAGCAGCCCCTGCTGCTCCTGCAGTTTCACGGCACTGACGGGGTAGAGAAAACGGGTGTGGAACAAGATCATGAGGCAGGAAAATCAAACCAATACAGTCTGCCTCCCGAACACTTTTCTGCCGCGCTTGATTCCTGACAACCTGGCCTTTACTCAACTTTATTCGGGTGCGGAAAGCAGACGAGGCAAGAAGCAACAGCCTCATGCAAAGGCGGCGCCGAACTACAACAGGCGCAATTTTCAGGAAGAAATCATAAAAACCGGTCATTCCGACGCAGGAAGAATCTGGGGTCACTATTCAGCAGATAAACCCAGATTTCTCCTGCGCCAGGAGGGCACTCTGGCTACCCCCCGTACTGCTGCAGCACACCGGCCAGCTGGTGGGCGCGGGCGGTGTCGTTGGTGTCGGTGGCGGCCAGGTACAGGTGCTGGAGCGTGAAGAGCTGCAGGGCAATTTCCCGCTCGAAGAGGGCGGCATCGGGGCGGGCGGCGTAGTAGGCCAGGTGCCGGGTAGTGCGGGTAGTGAGCGTGTCCATGATTTCGCGGGCCCGCCGGGTTTCGCCTACTGCCACCAGGGAAGGCACCAGGTCGGGGGTGTAGGCATCGTAGGGCAGGGCCGTATCGGGCAGCACGGCAAGGCATTTGCGCAGCACCTGGCGGGCGCGGGCCGGGTTGCCGGCCTCCACGTAGGCGCGGGCCAGGCGGGCAAACTGCTGGCGGTAGGCGGCCAGGGTGAAGCGCTGGTTTTCATCGTAGTACACCCGCGGGTTGTTGAGGTTGCGGTAGCTGTACTTGCGCATCAGGGAATCATAGAGGAGGTCTTGGGCTACTACGCCTTCTTCGGGCAGGCGCACCTCCGGCTGGCGCACGGCGGGGGCCCGGCAGGGCAGCACCCGACACGCCAACCCCTCCAGCTGCAGGTAGGGCTCCAGGCCCAGGCGGCTGGCCGGGCTGGTGGTATTGGCAAAGTACAGGGGCCGCTGCCAGTTGTTGGAGGTCAAGACATCCAGCAGGGCCAGGTCTTTTTTCTCCAGGACCCCTCCTTTCACTTCCCACTCCATGCGGGGCACCACCTGCCCCAGCCGCTCGGTGGGTACCATGCCGCTGCGGCGTACGGTGGCCGTATCAATGGGTAGTACAAGGCGGTTGGTGGGGTAGGAAAGCAGGGTTTTGGAGCCGCCGGCGTAGCTAACCTGCAGCAGGGGGCTGTTCTGCTCCACCAGCTGCACAAACTCGCGCACGTTCAGCTCCCGCACGGCCGGATTTTCCACCAAGGGCAGATAATCATTGGTGCCCTGGCGGTAGCGGGCGGGGCTGAGGGACAAAGGCAGCGGCGCCGACTGGTAGCTGCGCTGGCGCAGCTGCTCCACGTACCAGTCGGTGTTGAGGTAGCCGGCTACCAGCACCCGCACATCGGGCCGTACGCCCTCCACTTCCTGGGCGTACCAGAGCGGAAAGGTGTCGTTGTCGCCTTCGGTGATGAGAATGGCATTCGGGGCCAGCGTATTCAGCACGTTTTTGGCGTAATCCACGGAGCTGAAGCGACCGGTGCGGTTGTGGTCGTCCCAGCCTTCCGCGGCCATCAGGGCCGGCACCGCCAGCCCCAGAGCCGTGGCCAGGGCTACCCGGAGCCGCGCGGCGGAAAGCAGCCGGCTGAGGGCCGCGTGCAAGGCCGGCACGCCCAGGCCAATCCAGATGCAGAAGGCCAGCGTGGCCCCGGCAAAGGTGTAGTCCCGCTCGCGGGGCTCCTGGGGCGGCTGGTTGAGGTAGAACACAATGGCCAGACCCGTCAGCACAAACAGCAGCCCTACTACCAAGGCCTGCCGCCGGCTTCGGCGCAGCTGCCAGATCAGGCCCCCTACCCCCAACAGAAACGGCAGGGCCAGCAGAGCGTTACGGCCGCGGTTTTCGGCCACGCTGGCGGGCACGGCCTGGGTAGCGTCCCAGGGCCACAGCACGCCGGCGTGCTGCACGTCGCTTTCCCGCCCGATAAAATTCCAGCCGAAATAGCGCCAGAACATATGGCCCAGCTGATACGTGAACAGAAAGCTCAGGTTCTGGCTCATGGTGGGCTTGCGGCCTTCCTGCAAATCCGTCACCCACTTGCGGTACTGGCGCACCAGCTCCGGGGTAGTGCCGGCGGGCCCGCCGTACAGGCGGGGCAGCAGCACGTTGTCGGCCGAGGGGTAGCGCAGCTCGGGGCGGTGGTCGGTGATGACGTAGCGGCCCTGCTGGCGGGTATAGCGCGGGGCACCCTCTTCCTGGGCCGTGGGCTGGGCAAACAGGTGAGGGCCGTAGAGCAGGGGCCGGTTGCCATACTGCTCGCGCCGCAGGTAGCTCACAAAAGACAGCACCTCGTTGGGCGCGTTTTCATTGATGGTGGGGTTGAAGGAGCTGCGGATGGGCACGATCAGGTAGCAGGAGTAACCCATCAGCACGAACACCAGGGCCAGCAGGGTCGTGTGCAGCCCGGCTCGGCCGGTGCGGTAGGCAAACCGGAAGCCCAGCAGCAACAGCCCGCCAAACCCCACCAGAAACAGTACCAGCCCGGTATTATAGGGCAGCCCAAACGTATTCACGAAGAATACTTCACTGGCCCCGGCCAGGGTAGGCAGGCCCGGAATAATGCCTTCCAGCACCACCAGCACCAGCCCGCTGCCACCCAGCAGAGCCAGCAGAACACCGCGCCCGGTGGGCTGACCGGAGCAGCGGAAATACCACACCAGGCACAGCACCGGAATGGCCAGCAGGTTGAGCAGGTGCACCCCAATGCCCAGCCCAATTACGTAGGCAATCAGAATCAGCCACCGGTCGGCGCCCGGGGTAGTGGCCCGCTTTTCCCACTGCAGCATCAGCCACACTACCAGCGCCGTACCCAGGGTGGACAGGGCATAGACCTCGGCCTCTACGGCGTTAAACCAGAACGAATCGGAGAAGGCAAAGGCCAGGGCGCCCACTACCCCACTGCCCAGCACCAACCCCGCCGCAGCTCCTTGCGGCAGCCCGGCTTCCGGGGCGGGCGGCACCAGCTTTTCGGCCAGGTGGGTAATGATGCCGAACAACAGCGCTACCGTAGCGGCACTGGCCACCGCCGACACCAGGTTCACCAGCACCGCTACCCGCGTCACGTCGCCGAAGGACAGCAGGGACGCCAAGCGGGCGATAAGCAAGTAGAGCGGAGCACCCGGCGGGTGGGGCACCAGCAGCTTGTAGGCGCTGGCCGTAAACTCGCCGCAGTCCCAGAACGAGGCCGTGGGCTCCAGAGTAGCCCCATACACGCCCAGGGACAGCAGAAACAGGGCTCCGCCCAGTAGTTGTTTCAATCGGGAAAACGGCATACAGCACGAGGGTAAGGGTGAATAAAAACGCATCCGGCCACCCGGAATGACTTCCAAGATGGCCGGATGCGTTTTTATTCGTACCGGTTGCCTACCCCCTAAAAACTGTACAACAAGCAGTTACCCGCTGCTTATAGCTGAAGCGCTACTGTTACGGCCGTGGAGCCGCCGGCATCATCGTCGGTCACCAGCAGCAGCTCGTAGCCTTTGGGCCCCGATTTGCGGCGCACGGCCACGCTTTCTACTTTGCCCCGGTAGGGCTTGCCGCCGGGCAGCTCCAACCGGGCCAGCCGCACTGGCAGCACTTTATCGGAGGGTTTCGCCAGTTCCAGCACACCCACAAACGAGCCCAGCACGGCCCCATCCAGCACCGCATCCTGGGTATCTTCCACCGAAGCCGTCACGAAAAGGGTGTCATCAAACCAGGTGGCTCCGGAAAAGCCGGCGGGCTTGCCATCAATAATCGGCAGCTCAAAGAGTTGCTGCTGCACGGGCGGTACTTGGGAGGTGCGGTGGTGCAGGTAGTCGAGGGTAGCGGCTAGGGGCAGGCGAAACAGCAGGTTACCGGTAGCGGCGCCTACCGTGCGCTGAAACAGCAGCAGCTCGGTAGCCGTGGCCGCAGCAGCCTCCAGGTTCAGGACGATGCCGGGGGGTAGCAAAGCGCGCAGGGCCGCGTACACCCCGCTCAGCGACACGGGGTACACCGCCCCTACCCCCGGGCTGCCCTTGGGCAAGGGCACCCAAAAGCCCTGTTCCCGCGCCGCCGTAGCGCCCGAGCCCAGCACGAGCAGGCCGGTTTCACCGGTGGCCATGGTGAGGGCCGTCAGGCATTCCAGATCCAGCTTAAGCTCCTTCGGAATGCGGCCGCTGCTGAAATGGGCCGTTTCGAAGAGACGGGTGGGCTCCCCGGCGGCCAGGGTGGCCGCATCCAGCTGGTAGAGGTAGGGCGCATCATCCCCGATGACGTAGGCCACGGTGCCCACTACCTCTACCCCGGAGGCCGAAGGCAGGTTGGGTAATACAGCTTCGTGTTGAATAAGAGCGCGCATCATAACCTTAAGTGCAATAGGCTGTTCAGACGGTTTTAGCCCGCAGGGGGCGCAGAGGTTTCGGCTAACGCCTTCCTTCGGTTCGCAGAGGAGCGCAGAGCTGTTCGGCTGCTACCAGGCTCTTTGCACACACCAGGCCGGCTACCCTACTTTACAATCGTAAACTCTACGCGCCGATTCAGCTTGCGGGTTTCCTCCTTGTCGTTGGCGGCGCGCGGCTTGCTGCCGCCGTAGCCCACGGTGCTGATGCGGTTTTCCGGTACCCCGCGCTTTACCAGGTAGCGCTTCACCTCGGCCACCCGCTCCTCCGAGAGCTTCACGTTCAGGTCGGCGCGGCCCTGGTTGTCGGTGTGGCCTTCCAGACGGATGTTCACGGTGGGGTTGTCCTGCAGGGTGCGGGCCAGGCGGTTCAGCTCGGTGTAAGAGGCTGGCAGCAGCGTGTATTTGCCCTGGGCGAAGATGAGGGTCGGCAGCTCCAGGCTGGAGCCCACGGCGGCCGGTACCAGCAGCAGCTCCCGGCTCTGCGAGCCACTCATGGTAATGGTGTCGGTGGCCGTGAGGTAGCCCACGCGGGAAGCCAGCAGGCGGTAGCGGCCGGGGGGCAGCGTTAGCTGGAAGGCGCCGCCGGCCACGTCGGTGCGGGCCGTGGCATTGAAGGCCAGCTCATTGCCCAGCCGAATGGCTTTTACCTCGGTGGCCAGGGGCAGGCGGGTTTTGGCATCGAGGGTCCGGCCTGCAAGCAGGGTGCGGGCCGCCGCGCCCGGCGAAACGGCCGGCGCAACGGGCCGGGCCGAGTCGGGCGCGGCGGGGCGGGGCGCTACCCCGGTTACGGTCCGGAACAGGTCGGCGGGGCCGTTGGCGGTTTGAGAGGCCACGTAGTAGGCTTGCTTACCATCGGCCGTGAGGCTGAGGTAGGCATCGAAGCCGGGCCCATTCAGGGGGGCGCCCAGGTTGCGGGGCTCGCTCCACCGGGTCCAGGTTTCATCGAGGCGCTGACTCACGAACATATCGGAGCTGCCGTAGCCGGCGTGGCCGTAGGAGCTGAAGTAGAGGGTTTTGCCATCGGGGGCCAGCCAGGGCGCAAAATCGAAGCCGGGCGAGTTAATAACCGGCCCCAGACTCACCGGCTCGTTCCAGATGCCATCGGCCCCGGGCCGACTGATGTACAAGTCGTTACCGCCCTGGGAGTCGCCGCGCTCCAGGGACAGCAGCAGAATTTTCTCGTCGGGGGTCATGAAAAACGACGTGGCCGGCCCGGCGGAGTAGTAGTTGGCAATATCCAGGGGGACGGGCAGGGCTTGCTTGCCGGTAGCCCCGCGCGGCACCTGGCTCAGGCCTTCGTCGCGGAAAGAGCCGTCGCGCTGATATTGGCCGCGCACCAGCAGGGTTTTTCCGTCATTCGTGAGGGCCATTACCCCGTTGTGCTGGGTGGTGTTCAGGGCATCGAGGCGGGTAGCCGGCCCCCAGGTGCGGCCCCCGTCCGCGGAGGTGCTGGTCCAGATGTCGCCCGATTCCGTAACGCCTTCCGTGTTGCCGGCATAGCGGGTGCGTACAAAGTAGAGGGTGCGGCCATCGGGGGCCACTACGGGCTGCAGCTCGTTGCCGCTGGGCGTGTTCAGGGCCGAAAGCGGGGCGGGCAGCCCGAAGCCCAGCTGGGTAGTGTCCACGTTCAGGCGCAGCTTAAACAGCTTCCACTGCTGGGTGGCCCGGTTCAGGATGCGCTGCCCTACCACGGGCGTACCATTAAACTTGTCGGCGGCGGCCAGGGCGGCGCACTTATCGTTGCCGCGGCTCACCAGCATAAAGCTACCCATGGGCCCGGCCGGAATCAGCTTCCACTGCTGGTAAAAGCTGCCCGTCCAGGGGCGCTGCACAATGGCGGCATTTTCATCGGGCTTTTCCAGGGTCAGGCACTTGCCGCTGTGCCGGGCCTCAATGCGGTAAAAGTCGCTGCCCTTAGCGGCCGGTACAAAGCGCCACTGCTGGCTGTTAGCGTGCGTAAACTCCCACTGCACACTGGTAGCGCCGGCCTCCGTCGAGGCGTTGGTAACATCCAGGGAGCGGCCGCTGCCGCGGGCAATAACGCCGTACCAGGCATTTTCATCGGGCACAAATGCTACCTGGGCGCGTAGCCCCGAGGGAGCAGAAAAAAGCAGGGCCAGCAACGGCAACACAAAACGAAACAGCGGATTTATCATGCACGCGAAACGGATGAACCTGGGTGCAAGTTAGCCGAATTCCGGCCCAGCCCGGGCAGAACAAGAAAAGGCGCCGCCTCCCCGAAGGAAGAACAGCGCCTTTTGGTGTAGGTTTTTGCTAGGTTTTTTCCGGGCTGGCCCCGCGGCCACCCCGGCGGACGAACAGAACTAAGCAGCCTCCTTGACAGCGGCTGCTTAGTTGTTGCTGATGTATTTGAACCGAACAAACCGGTCGTTTTCATAGATGGCCGTAAAGTGCCCGCCACTTGTTTTAGAATCCGCTTTGGAGTCGGTTTTGCGCTCCGTGGTTTTGGGGCTGGCGGCAGAACTCGTCGGGACGGCCGGATATGCGCCGGGAGCCATACCGGGTACGTGGCAGATAAAGGAGAGAATCTTCGAAGGCATGGTCTGTTTTCCGTTAGTGGTTAAATGTTTAGACACTGGCAAAACGGTATTTAGATGAGAAAAAACTTAATTAAAGCGATTCGGAGCCGCTTTTGCTCAGATCAAATATAAAGATATTATCATTTGATTGAACGATGCTAAGGTATATTTTTTCTTTGATAAATGTAAATAGGTAGCAACCCTTATTTTACCTCCGTACTAGCACGGATATTTATCCGGGCCGCTCAGCGCCCTATCACACCCCACGTTTTCCCGGCGCTATGGGCTTCAGATCGAACACAAAACGCCCTTACGGCGCTAAAAGCCCGATTTGCATTTCGTTTCTCATCTTAAAAGCAGGGCCTTGGCCTACCCCCTCTTCTCCCCCACTACCGGCCACGGGTTAGCCGTTGGCTTCCCGGCCGGTAGCCGGTGGCTGCTCAACTTTTTGGAGCCTACTGCGGGGTGCGAGGCGCCAGTTTACATCTGGCGAGAACCTTGCACATTAGCTATATAGCGCCGGCTCAGGAAATCAGCTTGTGCCGCAAGGCGTACTGAATAAGCCCCACCACCGACTTGGAGTTGGTTTTAGTGAACAGGTTGCGCCGGTGCGTTTCCACGGTCCGCTCACTGATGAAGAGCATTTCGGCAATGGCCTGGTTGGAGTACTCCTGCGCAATAAGCCCCAGAATTTCCCGCTCCCGGTTGGTCAGGTCGGCGGGGCGGTTGGCCTCCAGCGCGGCCGGGATGTGCAGGTTCTGCAGCAAGGTGGCGGCTACATCCTGGCTGAAATAGTTGCGGCCGGCGGCAACCTGCAGGATGGCCTCCGTCAGTTCCGTCCGGGTAGCGGTTTTGAGCACGTAGCCCGAGCCACCCGCCTCCAGCATTTCGGCTACCGTGGCGTGGTCATGAAACATGCTCAGAATAAGAACCCGAATGGATGGCCACTGCGTCCGGATGGTGCGCGCCAGCTCAATGCCCGACATTTCGGGCATGTTCAAATCCAGCACGGCCACCTGAATATTGGGCCAGTGGGTGGCCAGCAGGTGCAGGGCTTCGGCGCCGCTGTAGGCCTGCGCCGCCACGCGCAGGCGGGCTTCGGGCCGCAGCATGCTTTTGAGCCCCTCTACTACCACCGGATGGTCGTCCACCAGCAAAAGGGAAATGACTTCGTCTTCTGGCAATGGTTCAGACATAGGTACAGGGCGTAACGCCTTTGGTTGTCCGGCCGGAGGTTGGTCGCGGGTCCACAAAGAAAGATACTATAATCTACTCTTTCCGTCAATATAACCCATAGTATATATTATGATTTTTACATATCCTCAGGCGAGCGTTTTCTGGCGCTGGCGCGCAAAACCCGGCGCCGGGGCCGGCCCTACCCCGCAGGCAGGCCCACACTCCCAACGCCGGGTTTCCAGCTCCGGACTTACCGGCGCCTATTTCAGGCCGTACTTCCCCCGGAACTTGTCGCGCAGGTAGGTTTGCTTGGTATCGAGGCGGAAGGCCCGGCCCTCAATCCAGGCGCGGGTCACGTCGTTGGTGCGCATGTCCAGCAGGTCGCCGCGGCTTACTACCAGGGTAGCGCTTTTACCCGCTTCCACGGAGCCAAAGTCCTTGTCGATGCCCAGAATGCGGGCCGGGCTCAGGGTTACGGCTTCCAGGGCCTGCTCTTTGCTGAGGCCGTAGCCGGCAGCCGTGCCGGCTACAAAGGCCAGGTTGCGGGCCCCGGAGGTTTCCTGGTCGCCTTCGTAATCGAGGCAGAAGCGCACCCCGGCCTGCTGGAGCAAGCTGGGCAGCCGGAAAGGCTGGTCGTAGGCGTCGCCCTCGCGGCGGGGCAGGGCATGAATGCGGGACAGCACCACGGCCACGTCGTTCTGCTTCAGAAAGTCCAGCATCATCCAGGCGTCGCGGGCCCCCACTACGGCTACTTTCTGCACGCCCAGGCGCTTGGCAAACCGCACGGCCTCCAGCAGCTCCTTGCCGTAGTCGGCGTGAATAAACAGGGTTTTCGAGCCATCGAAGAGGCCGGCCAGGGACGTGAGGCGCAGGTTTTCGCGGCGGCCGGCGGGCTGCTGGCGGTAGGCACTGGCCTCCTGGAGCAGGCTCTCGAGCTGGCGCAGCTGCTCCTGTCGGTTTTTCTCGCGGCGCTCCAGCACCGCAGGCTCGTCGGTGGGGCTGGTTTTGATAATCATGGCCGGCCAGTTCAGGTGCAGGCCATCATCGGCGCGTACCTGGGCGTCCTGCCAGTTCCAGGCATCCAGCTGCACCACGCTGCTCTGACCCGAGAGAATACCGCCGCGGGGCGTTACCTGGGTGAGCAGCACCCCGTTGGTGCGCACCGTCGGGATAATGTCGGAGTCGGTGTTGTAGGCAATGAGGCTGCGCACGTTGGGGTTGAACTCGCCTACCTCGCGCGCGTCCACCGTGGCCCGGATGGATTCTACCTCCGTCAGGCCCAGGGTGGAGTTGGGCAGAATCAGGCCGGGGTATATCTGCTGGCCTTTCACGTCGATGACCTCGAAGGCGGCGCGGTCCTGGGCAAAGCCGCTCTGGGCCCCGGCGTAGGTAATGCGGCCCTTATCGAAAGCCACGGCGGCATCGGGCACCACCGTGCCGTTGCCTACGTGCAGGGTGCCGCCCAGCAGCAGCACCGGCCGGCTCTGGGCCGGCGCCGGGGCGGGCACCTGGGCCAGGGCGGGGGTAGCGGCCAGTAGCGCCAGGGAAAGAAAAATATGTTTCATGGGGTTATTATTTGTCTGGAACGTGTCATGCTGAGCGAAGCCGGAGGCGTAGTCGAAGCATCTCCCCCTCTGGCTAACGCATTCATGAGGACGAAGCGGGAGAGATGCTTCGGCTGCGCTCAGCATGACGAAGAATTGTAGGCTGAGCAGCCAAAAGCTACTTATCCAGCTCCTTTGCCTGGCCCTCGGTGTCGCAGTGGTAGTGCTGGTTGGGCTTGGCGGTGGGCAGCTGGGTAGCGGCGCCGCCTTTCTTGGCGTCCAGCATTTTCTGCACAATGCGCAGGCGCTCCTGCTCCAGCTGCTGGCGCAGCTGCTGGTCGGTTTCCAGGCTGAACATCTCGCGGCCGTCCACGAAGGTGCGCTCGGCGCGGGCGTACACGCTCAGGGGGTTATCGGTCCAGAGCACTACGTCGGCATCCTTGCCTTCCTTGATGCTGCCCATGTTCCGGTCCAGGTGCAGCATTTTGGCCGGGTTGATGGTCACCATTTTCAGGGCTTCCTCCTCTGACAGGTTGCTGTACTTCACCATTTTGGCGGCTTCCTGGTTGAGGCGGCGGCTCATTTCGGCGTCGTCGGAGTTGAGGGCCACGTTCAGGCCCACGTCGTGCATGATGCCGGCGTTGTAAGGAATGGCGTCGCGCACTTCGTTTTTGTAGGCCCACCAGTCGGAGAAAGTGCTGGCGTTGATGTTGCGCTGCTTCATCTTGTCGGCCACTTTGTAGCCTTCCAGGATGTGGGTGAAGGTGTTCACCGGGAAGCCCATGCGGTCCGACACGTTCATGAGCATGTTGATTTCGGACTGCACGTAGCTATGGCAGGTGATGAAGCGCTGGCGGTTCAGGATTTCCACCAGGGCCTCCAGCTCCAGGTCGCGGCGTGGGGCCTCGCCTTTCTTCTGCTTGCCTTTGCTGAGCTTGTTCCAGGCCTTCCACTCCTGCTCGTACTCCTTGGCGCGGGTGAAGGCATCCACGAACACCTGCTCGGTGCCCATGCGGGTTTGCGGGAAGCGCACCACGTTCAGCTCGCCCCAGTTGCTTTGCTTGACGTTCTCGCCGAGGGCAAACTTGATAAAGCCCGGTGCGCCGGCAATTTTCATTTGCTCCGGCGTCATGCCCCAGCGCATTTTAATCAGGGCCGACTGCCCGCCGATGGGGTTGGCCGAGCCGTGCAGCAGCTGGGCGGCCACTACCCCGCCGGCCAGGTCGCGGTACACATCCACGTCCTCGGGGTCCACTACGTCGCCGATGCTCACTTCCGACGTTACGGACTGGGTGCCCTCGTTTACGCCCCCGGAAATAGCCAGGTGGGAGTGCTCATCGATGATGCCGGGCGTGAGGTGCTTGCCGGTACCATCAATGCTGCGGCCGCCGCTGGGCACGGACAGGTTGCGGCCAATGCGCACAATTTTGCCGTTTTGCAGCAGTACATCGGTGTTTTCGAGCTTGCCGGCGGCCTCACTGGTCCACACGGTGGCGTTCTTGATGAGCACGGTTTGCTGGGCCGGCACCTCCGGGCGGCCGTAGGCCACGAAGGGATACTGCACCGCGCCCAGCTGAGGCGGCACGGGCGCTTTCACGGAGTCGCGGCGGGCGGCGCGGGTGGCTTCTTCGAGGCGGCGGGCCGTCCATTTGATGTTTGTCCAGCCGGTTTGTGTACCGCTTAGCTGACCGTCGCCTTGAAAAGTGCGGGTTTCGGGGGTATAGTAGCCACTTAAACGAGTTACATCAGCGTCTTTTCCCTTTCTGGTATTGAATACGATGGTAGCCAACTCGCCGCTAACAGTCAGGCTGCCCTTAATCGTATCGCCGGGCGAGCCCACAACTTTTAGTTGGGGAGCGTCTGGTTTGCCCTGAATCAGCAGGGTCATATCTGCCCCAAGCCGGAACTCATTATCCTTGACTTTATCAGCAGTCGTCATGCTCAGCTTGTACACGCCCCGGTAGTCGACCGGCAGGGTGCTGAGCTGGTACCGCTCGCCCTGCACCCAGTTGTCGAGCAGCACGTTATCCTCGGCGAGCAGGCGGCCCGAGCACACCAGGAAGTTGGCTTCCATGCCCGGCCGCAGGGCCCCTACCCTGTCCTGGGCTTTCACCAAGGCGGCGGGGGTAGCGGTGAGAGCCTTCAGGGCCTGCTGCTCCGAGAGGCCGTACTGCACGGCTTTGCGCAGGTTGGGCAGAAACTTCTTTTTGTCTTTGAGGTCGGCGGCCGAGAGGGCGAAGGGCACGCCGGCTTTGGCCAGCATGGCGGGGTTAGCCGGGGCCATTTCCCAGTGCTTCAGCTCCTGCAGGCTTACGCGGGCCGCGTCGTACACGTCATCTACCTGGTAGGCATCGGGGAAGTTGAGGGTGAGAATGAGCGGGGCCTGGGTGGCTTTGATATCAGCAATGCGCTGGTACTCGTCGCCGCGGCCTTTGATGATGTACTGCACCCCGAACTCGTCGCCCAGCTTATCGGCCCGCAGGGCGTTGAGCTTGTCGCGCACCTCAAAAATGGCGGGCAGCTGGCGCTGCTGCGTAAGGGCCCGCAGCGAGAGGTTCTGCTCTCGGGTGGGGTTGCGCTGGTTCCAGTCGGCATCGAGGTAGCTCTGGCGCAGCAGGGCAATGCTGCCCATCAACGACGACGGATAATCTTGCGTGCTGCTACCCTTCTCGAAGCTGAAAGTCGCCGCCGACCGGTCCTGGAGCAGCACCTCACTTTCGCGGCGGCTGGAGCTCAGGCTTACCAGGGCGGCCGTGCCGCGGGCAATGCCGTCGGGCTGGTGGGTGAGCACCGCCCCGAAGCCCTGGCGGCGGTAGGCCTCGGCCTGCTCAGCATTCACGCGAAACAGCTCGGCCGCGTTTACCTCCGGATGAATGGCTTGGTTCCAGTCGTAGGCGCCGGCCTTGGTGCTTTCCAGCTGGGGGCCACTGCGGCGGCCCTGGCGCTCGGGGGCTTTCACCTCGGGCACACCGTAGGAGGCGTACAAATCCACGAAGCCGGGGTAAATAAAGCGCCCCTTCAGGTCCTGAACCACGGCCCCGGCCGGAATCTTCACCTTGGGCCCCACGGCCTCCACTTTGCCGTCCCGAATCAGCAGAGTGGCATCGTCGAGGCGGGTTTTGTAGTCCAGAAAAATGGTGGCGTGGGTGAAGGCGTACAGGCCCGGCCGCTGGTCGTACACGCCGTTGCGGGGAAAGGTGGCTGGCTGCTGGGCGTGGGCGGCCGTGAGGCTGCCGGCCAGCAGCCCACCGGCCAGGCCCAGCCGGCGAAGGTCAATGCGCATGGGGTAGAGGTATGAGAAATAGAAAGGATGTGACGCGGAAAAACGGCCCCGGAAGCAGCAAATTCCTACCCCCTGGTGCAGCAAAGAACCACTTCGGCAACCGGAGTTGCACCAGGTCAGTATGCTGAAGAAGAAGCTCAACTAACTACCAAAACCCGACATTTCCCATACCCCATGCGCAAAGGCACCCAAGTAACCTGGAAATACGGCACCGGCACGGCCACCGGCAAAATCGAGGAAACCCACAAAGAGTCGGTTACCCGCAAGCTGCAGGGCTCTGAAATCACCCGCCACGGCACCCCCGACAACCCCGCTTTTCTTATTGTGCAGGACAACGGCGACAAGGTGCTGAAGCTGCAAAGTGAGGTGAAGCCGGCTAAGTAACCGCCCGAGCGGTTTCCGCCTACCCCCGCCACGGCCGCAAACCCTATCGGCCGGAAGTCAGCCCGAAGCCAGCCGGTCAGACGGCCCCGCCGTCGGACCGGAACGGGCGGCTAGAATACTAAAAAAGCCCCGCCGAGTTATCGGCGGGGCTTTTCTGTTCAAAGCGAGGTAGGCTGCTTAGGCGTTTTTGGGGTCGGGCTCGATGAAGGCCTGCTCCTCCATTTCGGTGGGTACCACTACAATGCCCTGCTGGAGCTTGGAGTTGCGCTTGCCGTAAATAAAGTACACGATGAAGCCGAGAATCATCCAGCCCAGGGCTACTTTCAGGGTGAAGGCATCGAGGGCGGCAATCATAGCCAGGCAGACCACGATACCCATAATCGGCACGAAGGGGAACGAGGCATCGGAGAGGGGCGCGCGGAACGGACGGGGCTGCTGCGGATCGGTTTTGCGCATGATCCACACGCCCGCCGACACCAGCACGAAGGCCAGCAGAGTCCCGAACGAGGTCAGGTCGCCGGCCAGGGAGCCGGGTACAAACGCCGCGAAGGCGCCCACGAACACCAGCAGCACCAGGTTTGACTTGTAGGGCGTGCGGAATTTGGGGTGCAGCTCGGAGAAAGCCTTCGGCATCAGGCCGTCGTTGGCCATGGAGAAGAACACCCGGCTCTGGCCCATCAGCATTACCAGTACCACCGACGAGAAGCCAGCCAGAATAGCTACCGTTACGGCCGTCGAGAGCCACTCGTAGCCGGGCATGTGCTCCTTGATGGCGTAGGCCACGGAGGCCTCGCCACCCTTAGCCGGGTCAGCAAACTCGCGCCAGTTGGCTACGCCCGTCAGCACGTGGCCGAACAGGATGTACAGCACGGTGCACACGGCCAGGGAACCCAGGATACCGATGGGCATGTCGCGCTTGGGGTTCTTGGCTTCCTGCGCGGCCGTCGAAACGGCGTCGAAGCCAATAAAGGCGAAGAACACGATGGCCGAGCCCCCCAGAATGCCGAAGATGCCGTGCTTGTTCCAGTCGGTGTACTCGCGTACTACCACGCCGGCGGCGTTGCGCACGGGCTCAGCGTTGTCCGGAATCAGGTAGGGCGTATGGTTGGCGGGGTTGATGAACTGCCAGCCTACCGCAATGAATACCAGCACGATGGCTACTTTCACCACTACAATAATGGAGTTGAACGTGGCCGACTCCTGGGTGCCTTTGATGAGCAGCAGGCTCAGGGCCACTACTACCAGCAGGGCGGGCAGGTTCAGCCAGCCGCCTTCGCTCGGGGCGTGGCACAGCTCAAAGGGTATTCGGGTGCCAAAAACTTCCAAGAGCTTGTTCAGGTACTCGCTCCAGGCAATGCTCACCGTGGCGGCCCCCAGGGCGTATTCCATAATCAGGGCCCAGCCAATTACCCAGGCCACAAATTCGCCCATGGTGGTGTAGGCGTAGGTGTAGGCCGAGCCGGCAATGGGAATCATAGCGGCAAACTCGGCGTAGCAGAGGCCGGCGAAAGCACAGCCAATGGCGGCCACAATAAAGGCCAGCGTCACGCCCGGCCCCGAGGCCTGGGCGGCGGCAGCGGCAGTACGCACGAACAGGCCGGCCCCAATGATAGCCCCCACGCCGAGCGCCACCAGGTTAGCGGCGCCCAGGGTGCGCTTCAGCGAGCCTTCCCCCGAGGAGTTGGCTTCGCCCAGCAGCTGGGCCAGCGGTTTTTTGGCGAAAATATTTGCCATACAGGTTGATGAGAGAAAAGAAAGGGGTGAGACGGGGATTATGAAATTTGCAAAAAAAGCCGCCTGCAAGCAGCTACGTGGGCCGAATATAGCCCTTTATCCGGATAGCTGAACTTGAACCGGATGCCAGCGGACAGATTCGGCACCGAGATGAAACCGGAATGAAGCCCGGCGCCCAGCCCCCCGGTGCTTGCGGGCAAAGACGCCTCCCCGACGCAAAAGATGCTTATGCTACCGGCCCTAGCCGCCCACCCCCGTGCGGGGCCTACCCCGGCTGCTCGCCCAGGGTTGCGGCTCCCCATAACCCCAGGGCCAAGGCCTGGCGGGGCCGGGGTGCGAGTGGCGCGTGAGAAAGCAAGCCTGGCCCCGGGAGGAAGCCAGGGCCACCAACCTTTTCAGGATCAAGCGGGTTACTACCCTACGCTCGCGGCCAAAGGCAACCGCAACCGTTCATGCGCTACCCCCAATATTTTCCGGAACCCGTAGGCAGGCTTTTCTTCTTGCTTATATTTGAAAATATGCGCCCGGGCAACGGCTGAGCCCGCCCGGGGGCACCACCACATCCAACACCCCATGAGTCCTCTGCCTAGTAGTACCGGTTCGGTACAGATTCAGCAGTTCTACGACAAAGGCCTGGCCCACGCGAGCTACGCCATCCGCAGCGGCCGCCAGGTGGCCATCATCGACCCGGCCCGCGACCCCCAACCCTACTACGATTTCGCCGACGAGCACGACGCCAAGATCATTGCCGTCATCGAAACGCACCCCCACGCCGACTTCGTCAGCAGCCACCTGGAAATTGCCCGCGAAACCGGCGCTACCATTTATGCCAGCAAGCTGGTGAAGGCCAGCTACCCCCATCAGCCCTTCGATGACGGCCAGCGCATTACGCTGGGCACGGTGGAGCTGCACGCTCTCAACACTCCGGGCCACTCGCCCGACTCTATCAGTATTCTGCTGATGGACGAGCTGGGTCAGAGCCGGGCTGTATTCACCGGCGACACCCTGTTTGTGGGCGACGTGGGCCGCCCCGACCTGCGCGAATCCGACATTGTGGGCGGGCACAGCCGCGAGGAGCTGGCGGCCCAGCTCTACCAGAGCACCCGCCAGAAGCTGATGACCCTGCCGGCTGCTACCCGCGTGTACCCGGCCCACGGCCCCGGCTCGCTCTGCGGCAAAACCACCTCCCCCGACCTCGACAGCACCATTGGCAAGGAGTTGAAAACCAACTACGCCCTGCAGCCCATGTCGCAGGAGGAGTTTATTAAGGTACTGCTGGAAGACCAGCCCTTCATGCCCAAGTATTTCGGCCACGATGTAGTGCTGAATAAAAACGGGGCCCCGTCGTTCGAGGACAGCGTGCGGGCCGTGCCGCGCCTGCACTCCGGTATTGCCCTGGAGCCGGGGGTAGTGGTTATCGACACCCGCCCGGCCGAGCAGTTCCGGGCCGGCCACCTGCCCGGAGCCATCAACCTGATGGATGGGGGCAAGTTTGAAACCTGGCTGGGCTCCATTGTGGGGCCCCAGGAGCCCTTCTACCTCATTGCCGACTCGCAGATTGCCCTGGACACGGTGATCCGCAAAACGGCGAAAATCGGGTACGAAGGCAACATTAAGGGGGCCCTGCTGGCCCCGAGGGAGCTGCCCGCCACCAGCCCCGATACCGACGTGGAGCACGTGCGCCAGCAACCTCAGGACTACACCATCGTGGATATCCGCAACCGCACGGAGGCCCACCAGCCCATCTTTGATAATGCCCTGCTGATTCCGCTGCCTGAGTTGCGGGAGCGGGCCCAGGAGGTCCCGACCACCAAGCCCGTGCTGGTGCACTGTGCTGGCGGCTACCGCTCGGCCGCCGGGGCCAGCATTCTGCAGGCCGCCCTGCCGGCCAGCGTACCAGTGTACGACTTAGGCGAAGCCATCAGCACCTTTCAGCCCCAATCGGCAACGGTGTAGGCGGTAGTGCAACCTTTTGGCAATGCCAATACTCCCAAAAAGACCGGACCCACTAGGGTTCGGTCTTTCTGTTTTTAATCAACAAGCTCTTATGAAAAAAGCACTATACCCAATGCTGGCAGCAGCACTTCTGTTATCTGCCTGTGATGAAGCGGATATTGAAAAGGGCACGCCCAGTTGCGTGCGGCAAAAGATTATCAACTTGGAACGGGATACTCCCTGTGATGAAGGAGCCTACGTGAAGGAATATTCTTTCCAGGGTAAAACCGTGTATGTGTTCGACGCGGGCAACTGCATTGCCGATGGCAGCGCGGAAGTAACGGACGCCGACTGCAACACGCTGGGGTATCTGGGCGGGTTTGGAGGTAGCATTCAAATCAACGGCGAGAACTTCAGCAATGCGAAGTACAAGCGCACTGTCTGGGAGCAGTAGCGGCCCGATACTTCCCTACCCCCGCGCCCGGCCCGAACCTGCCGGGTCTTCCTCTTCCGGCCCAGAAGAACTATCTTCGTAGTCATGCGCGTACTACACACCGCCGACTGGCACCTGGGCCAGCGGTTTATTCAGGGCCACGAAAGAACTGAGGAGCACCGCCATTTTCTGGAGTGGCTGGTGCAAACCGTGCGCGAGCAGCAGGTAGAAGTGCTGGTGGTGGCCGGCGACATTTTCGATACCGGCTCGCCTTCCAATCAGGCCCTGGAGCTGTATTACTCCTTTCTGCTGAGCATGCGCGGCACCACCTGCCGCGACATTGTGGTGGTAGGCGGCAACCACGACTCGCCGGCTACCCTCAACGCCCCGGCCCGCCTGCTGCGCCACTTGCGCGTGCATGTGGTAGGCTGCGTACCCGACTGCTTCGAGGACCAGGTGCTGGTGCTGGACGATGCCCAGGGCAAGCCCGGACTGGTGGTGTGCGCCGTGCCCTTCCTGCGCGACCGGGACATTCGGCTTTCGGTGCCCGGCGAAACCGCCGAGGAGCGCGAGGCCCGCATCAAGCAGGGCATTGCCGACCACTACGCCCGTTGCGCCGAGGTAGAGCGAGTGTGGCAACTGAAAGACCTGGGCCTGCCCGTACTGGCTACCGGCCACCTCTACGCCGCCGGCGCCGCCCCTTCCGATTCGGAGCGGACCATTCATGTGGGCAACCTGGGCCAGATTACCGCCGACCACTTCCCGGTCGTGTTCGACTACGTGGCCCTGGGGCACTTGCACCGTCCGCAGCGGGTAGGCGGCCGGGAGCATATCCGGTACTCGGGCTCCCCCATTCCGCTGTCGTTTTCGGAAGTTGACCACCCCAAGGAAGTACTGCTGCTCGACTTCCGAGAGGGTAAGCTGGCCGAGCTACAGAGCCTGCCGGTGCCGGGGGCGCGGCGGCTGGTGCGCTTCCACGGTACCCTGGATGAGGTAACCCAGGGCCTGACCAGCTACGACAACACGGGCTACCCCCTCCCCGCCTGGGCCGACGTGCAGATTCACTCCGAGCTAACCCAGCTGGAAGTAGCCGAGGCCCTGCTCAACGTAATTCAGGAACTGGACCGCCGCCACCTGGAGGTGCTGGCCCGCCGCCACTTCCGCCTCGTGAAGCTCCGCGCCCTCGGCGAGGCCGAGGAAACCGACGACACGCCCCTCACCCGCAGCCTCCACGACTACACGGCGCGCGAAGTATTTGAGCAGCGCCTAGAAGCCGAGCCTGAGGATAGCCGAGTCGAGCTGCTCCGCACCTTCGATGAGCTGCTGGAACGGATGTAGCTGATCTGCTAAGTGCTACTATTCTCTATCCGGCTGCGAATAACGACTAGCTCCCCTCCTCATCTGAGGAGGGGAGCTAGTTCTTGCTTCGACCTAATGCTGTTTTCTGCATAGGGTTTTGCCTCGCATACCACCACCACAAGCTGCCATCCGGCTCCAGGAATTCTTCCTGCGGCTGCATGCCCAGCTTTTCCAGAATACGGCGGGAGGCGGTATTTTCCTGCATAACGGTGGCATTGATTTCCGGGAGTTGCAGTACTTCCAGGCCGTGGTGCAGGGTAGCGTGGGCCGCTTCAGAGGCGAAGCCTTGGCCCCAGTGCGGGGGTAGCAGGCGGTAGCCAATGTCGTGGTAGTTGATGCGGCTGTTTACCTCGCTGTCGTTCACCAGCTTCAGGCCACACCAGCCGATAAACTCCTGGGTATCCTGGCGCACCACGGCCCAGCGCCCGATGCCATTGCGCTCATACTGCTGCCGGATGTATCGGATGATGGCCTCCGCCTCCGCGAGGGTGCTGATGAGCCTGTTGGGCACATAGCGCAGTACGTCGGGGTTGGAGTCGAGGGCCAGGATGCCGGGCGCATCAGCCAAGGTAAGGTCGCGCAGCAGCAGGCGGGGCGTTGCCAGACGAATCATGGGCGCCGCACGGCGTACACCAGCTCGTCGATGTACTGGCCGTGCTTGAAGAACGTTTTCTCGAAGCGAGCTTCCAGCACGAAGCCGGCCTTTTCCAGCACCCGCTGGGAGCGGGGGTTGGTGCCGAAGGGCCGGGCGAAGATGCGGGTAATATCAAAGGTGCGGAAGCCATAGTTCACCATCTGCCGCACGGCGTCCGTGCTGATGCCCTGCCCCCAGAACGGCTCGCCCAGCCAATAGCCCAGCTCGGCGTTCTTGCGCTCAATGTTGGGGCGCACATGCAGCCCAATACCGCCCACTGCTTCGCCCCTACCTCAATAGCCATGATGTTCACCGGATTTTCCCCGGCGGCCATAGCAATGAAGTCGCGGCCATCTTCCTCCGTGTAAGGGTGCGGAAACTGGTCGTTCATGTACCGGGCAATGGCCGGGTTGTTGGCGTAGCGGACGAGACTGGGCAAATCGGCCGGGGCCCAGGGGCGGAGGGTGAAAGGTGTCATAATTGTTTACGGTGTGTTATCCCACTTTTTTCAATAGGGCTTCACTATTCGACAAATACATTTCATTGAAAGAACACCGGCAATTACCAATAGTCTGTCCTTGTTCATTCCTAAATTCAATACTCCACGATACATCTTCTATTTCTACTTCTCCTTTTAATCGTATCCTGATATTATTTCTGAATTCAAAAATCAAAGTTCCTCCACTCTCTAACTCAATATTATTAATACTAACCTGAGTTAGCAGGGTCATAAAGAACCCTCGAAGCGGCTCTTCTGGTCCACACAAGTTTTCTATACTAAAAGGGTAGGTCGCCAGTAATTTATTCCATTCGTTTTTGTCCTCGAGTTCGAAGTCACTAATAATAGCATTCGCCGTTATACCTAAATCATCATTAAATAATTCAAATTCGAAATAGGTAATGCCATAGCAGAATTTTGTGTAGTATGAGCCAATCAAGGCTTTCCTTAAAACCTCTATGATTTTACAAGTATCTGTTTCCATCAGCTACTTCCCCTTCACATAAAACGGGATATTGGCCGTGGCTACGTTATCCTTGCCATCGTAGGCGTACACGAACAAGCGGTAGGCGCCTTCCTGGGTGGGCGCTTTGAGGGTCGTCTGGGCTTTGGCGCCGGCCGGGATGAGGCCCGGAATGGCGGCGGGGCGGCTTTCCCGGTCGCCGCCCGATTTGAGGTCGGTGCTTTCCGGGAGCAGCTCGTAGCGGTAGGTGAGCGGGTCTTTGTCGGGGTCGGTTATGGCCACTACGGCGGGGTAGCTCTGGCCGGGCTGCAGCTGCACGTTGTCGGTGGCCTGCTTGCCATCGAGCTTGAAGCTCGCCAGGTGCGGGGCGCGGTTCTGGGGCCATTTGCCGCTCCAGAGGTACTGCATCACATCCACTACTTCTGATTCCTTGCCATCCTCCGTGAAGATGCCGTACCAGGTGGGTGTGCGCTCCTGCTTCTGACCCCACAGAAACACGTAGGTGCCCAGGCACTGGGTTTTGTCTTTGGCCACGGAGGCCTCGTAGCGGCTCCGGTACACGGCGGCTTTCTGGCTGCTGGTTTCTTCCACTGAGGCTTTCCAGGGCGTAACGGGGCTTTCCCAGTGGCCGGTGGGACCCCACTCGGCTACCACGTAGGGGCCGGTCCAGCCGGTGGTGCGCACCTGCTGCGGAATTTCGGCCAGGCCAGCGTAGGTGTTGATGCTGAGGATGTCCACGGCCGGGCACTTGGCCTTGATGTAATCAACTTCCTTCTGGTTAAGGCCGGCCAGCACGGTGCTGGTGGGGTGGTTGGGGTCCACCTCATGAATCATCTGGGCAATCTGCTGCACGGCGTCCCATACCTTGGGGTTGGTGTACTCCAGGTTCAGCTCGTTGCCGATGCCCCAGAACAGCACCGCCGGGTTGTCTTTGTACTTCAGCACCTCGGCGCGCAGCTTCTGCAGCTGCTCGGCTACGGCCTGGGGGTTGTTGTAGTCGAAGCCGTGCCGCTCCCGGGCCACATCGAGGCCCAGCATCACGGTGAGGCCGTTTCTCTGGGCTTCGGCCAGCACGTTGTCAGAGTTGTGGGTGCTCCAGGTCCGGATGGAGTTGCCGCCGTAGGCCTGCACGCGCTCCGGATACTGACCGCCGCCGGCCCCCTTAATGAAGTACGGCTGGCCGCCGCGCAGCAGCTCGTAGCGGCCGTTGGCTTGTTTTACCTCCACCTTCACCGGGGCATTTTGGGCGAAGGCGGGGGTAGCGAAAGAAAGCAGGGAGAGGAACAGGTAGGATTTCATAGATACACAGGGGGTAGCAGACAGGCTGGGGCCGTGAGCGTTAAAGTAAGGGGTATTTTTCACTGATGCCCCTACCCCTGGTCTCCCGTCAAACCTTGTGCTCCACCACCCGAACCGCCGCCGGCACTTCCCTACCCTGCCAGCGCGGCCAGGCCCGCACCAGCCACGCCACGCCCGGCAGCGCCACCGTAGCCGTGGACAGGGCAGCTACTTCCCAGAATAAAAGGCCCGGCACCCGCACCAGCACCTCGGCCACCAGCGCCACGTACAGCTCCAGCACCGACCCGTACATAAACCCAGCGTGAAGCTGCCGCCAGGAGCGCATGGGCCTGCGGCGCAGCACCGGCACCATGCCGGCCACCAGGGTCAGGGCACTGAGTATGGCCGCTGCGTGGAAGATGCCGAAGCCATGAAACTGCCGGTAAATCCCGAAGCAGGTAACCAACATCAGCACGAGGGCCCCTACGTAGCCGTAGCCCAGCCGCTTGTGCAGCTGCCCACTTTTGGGCCGTACCAGCACTGTAGTGCCCAAAACCAAGGAAGCCAGAGCTGCCAGCAGGTGCACCAACCCCCAATAGCTGTAAACAATACTGTGCATGTTGCGCGCTTGTTAGGGCCCTGGCAGGCTCGTGTCTGCCAGGGCCCCGTATCTCAGCAGTACGTACTCATCCGGGTATCGTTTTGAGAGCTGGCAATTAGCCGGATTGATGGGGTAGCCAACGCACCGAGGGAGAATTTTCGTCGGACCGCTGCAGCGCCTTCTTTCTGCCTGCCCCTCGCACCGCCTTCCGCCTTGAAATCAGCCCGCTACTTTTCTTTCCGGGGCTGCGGCCTTTTCTGCTGCCCTCTCGTTCGGGTGATAGTTGGGGGCAGGCTTGACTAATCCCACAATGGGAAAACGCTACTTTATTGAGAAGCGCTTGCTTAGGCTGTGTATTATTTGGAGCTTTTAGCACATTGCCTGAAAACAGGCTGCAGAATTGCTACGGAGACGCACTGCTTCCGCCAGCTTTTTCTAGTGTTATTGCTATGGACATTCTTAAACGTCACCACGTTTCTTCCTACGGATCGGGAGTTCAACCCATTCTGTTTTCGCACGGCTTCGGCACCGATCAGCACGCCTGGCAATACGTGGCCCCCGCCTTTGCCGCCCGTCATCGGGTGGTGCTGTTTGACCTGGTAGGCGCCGGCAGCTCCGATAAAGCCGCCTACGATTTCACGCGCTACAACACGCTGGAAGGCTACGCCGACGATTTGGTGACCTTGCTGCGGGCCTTGCAGCTGCCGAAAGCGGTGTACGTGGGCCACTCAGTCAGTGGCATGATTGGGGTGCTGGCGGCCATCCGGGCTCCGGAGCTGTTCGAGCGGCTGGTGCTGCTGGCGGCTTCTCCCTGCTACCTCAACGACGGCGACTATTCCGGGGGCTTTGAGGCGACTGACTTGGAGGAGTTGCTCGGTTTTCTGGACCGCGACTACCGGGCCTGGTCGAATACGATGGTTCCCAATTTGGTTGGGGGCGACATGCGCCCGGAGCTGGTTGATGAGGTGCTCGACAGCTTTTCCCGCGTCGATCCGGCCATTGCCCGCCAGTTTGCCCGCGCTACGTTTCTTTCCGACTACCGCTCCCAGCTAGCCCAGCTACAGGTTCCTTCCCTGATTATTCAGTGCGCCGACGACTCCGTGGCTCCCGCCGAGGTAGGCCACTATCTGCACGACCATCTGGCCGGCAGTACCCTGGAAATCCTGAACACCACCGGCCACTACCCCCACCTTAGCGCCCCGGTAGCCACCATTGCCTGCTTGGAGCGCTACCTGCGCGCCACCTGGCCCAGCGCCAACTAATGCGCAGGTAGCGCCGCTAGCACTCCGGCCGGCTCAGTACACAACGCTTACCTTGTGTTATTCCGAGCGCAGCGAGGAATCCGGGTTACTTCATCAGGAAACCAGATTCCTCGCTGCGCTCAGAATGACAGGTAGCACCTGATTTCCCCACGCTACAGCGGCTCGTCGTGGCTGGTGTTGCTGGCGCCGGGGTCCGCGTCGCCGCCCGCGTCAGCGGCTGCCGTTGAGGCCGTGGCATCAGTGGGCATGTCAGGGCCGGTTTCGGGTTCCGCGGAAGGCGTATTTTCTTCCGTGTCGGCCGGGGTGCTTTCGGGGCGCGGCAGGTTGGTGGCGTCGTCGGTAGCGGCGCTCTGCGTATCGGGGGTGCCTTGGGTGGGTGGCGTGTTATCGGCTGGCGCCGGCTGCTTTGGCTTGTCTTTGGGGTCTATGTCCATGATGCAGGTAAGGAAGGGAAGGGAGGAAGTAGAGCCGCTCAGCAGGTAGCAGCTAGTAAGCCTGTGTACGGCGAAGCTGAACAGTTGGCTGCACCAACCCTGCTAATTCAAACCATACTACACAGCCCTTCCCCATTCCCGTTGCCCATCATGAGCAACGTTGGCTCTAACCGCCCGAGCGGTACGCTAGGTGGCTTGGTTTCGGGCTTGTTTGGCGGCAGAAGCGCTGCTTATCGGCAGCGCCGGGGTTGCCATGCCAAACGGCACCGTCGCGCCCGGAAACGTGTGCCCCATGCGCTGGGTGCCCACACTGGGGTGAACATACTGCACCAGGTTTTCGGCGGGCTTCGGAGTCTGGGCGAGGGTAGGCAGGGCCGTGAGCAGCGCGGCGAGGAGCGGGAGTTTCATCAGCTTCAAGCAAGAGCGTTGAAGCTGGGAAGGTAGGAACCAGCTACTTGACTGTAGACGCAGATATATAAGAATAAAGCCGCAATCTGTCATTAGATAACTCTATTTGAAATTGGCCAACTTCTTCAACTTTGCGCCGAATAGAGATAATATCTTGTTCTTTTGATTGGTCATTGTGGATAGACCGAGGAAAATCCAGCCATTCTATTTCCTTGTATGCGCACCAGCCGCTGAGTGCAGGCACACCTGTAACCATGGATTCCATAGCCGTATCATAGTAGTCTAATTTGTAACTAATTTGTTCTTAAATAATCAATTTTCGGGACGAACTATTTTCTTCCCAAATTAGCTTCACTAAGCATTCTTGTACTAGCTGCCAGTTTTCCACTAATACCTTGATTAGCTTTACCCATTTAGCATTGCTCATTGTGGGAGCTAAGCCTCTACTTATAATTATCTTATCGAGTGAATCATTGTCTCGTTTCTGTGTAAGGGTTTTCATATTTCAAATAGAAAAAACAAAGCAATTAATGCCCGTAACTCACCACCCGCGTTACTTTCCACTGCCCGTCGCGTAGGCGCCACACCATCATGTTCTTGAAAGTACCGCAGTCGTCTCGGCCGTTCTCGACGTGGCAGAAGCGGTGCTGGTAGGTTTCTACGGCCCCGTAGCCGCTGATGGGGTACACTTCCAGGGTGCCGGGCACGAGCTGGCGGTTGAGGCCGGTGGTTTTGTTCTGAGCAAACAGGTTGCGGAAGCCCTGCATGGTTTGCTCAAAGTTGGCCAGGCCGCCTTTGTCGTGGTAAAACTCCAGGTCTTCGGCGAAGAAAGTTTGCAGCCGAGCTGCATCGTGGCGGTTGAAGGCCGCGAACATGGCGCTATCCAGCCGGGCAATGGTGCGGTACAGCTCCGGGGATATGGGTGGAGGCGGCAACACGGCCAGAGCGGCGGGCTTGGTGGCGGTGCAGGCCGTGGTGCCGGGCCCCGCCAGCAACGCGGCTACTGTGGTGGCATACGCCACGGTTCGGGTGAGCATAGGGGGTAGGAAAAAGTAAGGGGAGGACGGCAAGATCTAACTATACAGGGGATTTCTATCTTCCTTCGACGAGCGTGTGCATCCGATTCCTCTTTTGGGCGAAGCTGCGGCCGGCTCCCTACCCCTCGTCCGTGAGTAAACCCTGCTCTCCCGTAACGCCCCGGCCACCACGGCCCAGTGCTCATGGAGTGCACGCAACGGAATGTATTGCGGGCCGGGTCGGTTAACTTTGCAGCTCCCCCGGCAGCTTCGGTGCGCGGGGCTTCTCCCCTAGTTGCTATTTGCTTCGGCGCCGCTCTGCCCGCATGAAAATTCTCCGCGTCCGCTTTTACAATCTCAACTCCCTGCGCGGGGAGCATACCGTTGATTTCAGCCAGACTCCCCTTTCCGACGCGGGCCTGTTTGCCATTACCGGCCCTACCGGCGCCGGCAAAACCACTATTCTGGATGCCATTACCCTGGCCCTCTACGGCCAGGTGCCCCGCCACGAAACCAGCGGCCCCGAGCACGTGATGAGCCATGGCACCGGCGAAAGCTGGGCCGAGGTAGAGTTTGAAGTAAACGGCCGGCAGTACCGCAGCAAGTGGGGCCAGTACCGCGCCCGCAAGCGCCCCGAAGGCAAGCTCCAGGACCCGAAAATGGAGCTAAGCGAGCGGAAAGTAGCTGATGACGGCGAGGAAACCTGGCCCTTCCTCGAAACGATGAAGCGTAATGTGCCCGTGCGCATAGCGGAGCTCAGCGGCCTGGAATACAAGCAGTTTCTGCGCTCCGTGCTCCTGGCTCAGGGCGACTTCACCCGCTTTCTGAAGGCCCCGGCCGGCGAGCGGGCTCAGCTGCTGGAAAAGATTACCGACACCCGCAAATACTCCGACATTTCGCGGGCGGCTTTCGAGCAGGCCAAGCAGGAAACCCTGAAAGCGGACCAGCTGCGGGCCGGGCTGGCCGGCGTGACCTTGCTTTCCCCGGAGGAGGTAGCGTTTTTGGAAGAAGAAGCCCAGCAGTTTACTGCGCAGTTGAGCGCCGCCACCGCCGCCCAGGAGCAGCTGCGCGAGGCCCGGCAGTGGCACCTGCGCCGGCGGGAGCTGCGCCAGAAACTGGAAGCCACCCAACTGCGCCAGCAGCAGCTCCTGGCTCAGGCCGAAACCCTGGCCCCCCTGCGCCAGCGCCTGGCCCTGCACCAGCAGGCCGCCCCCTTCGCCACCGACTACGCCCTGCTGCGCCAAACCGACGAGCAGCTGGCGCGCCTGCACCGGGAAGTGGAACAGCTCCGCGGGCAGCTGCCCCAGCTGCAGGAGCGCCGCGCCACCGCCGCCGACGCCCGGACCAGCGCCCAGCACACGTACGAGCAGGCCGCCGCCACCCAGCGCGCCCAGGACCCCAAGCTGCGGGAAGCCGAGCTGCTGGACCATCAGATTCGGGAAAAGCAGCAGCGCCTGGAGCAGGGCAAGCAGGAGTATCAGGAGCAAAACCAGCTCTGGAAGCAGCAAAACCAGGAAGCCACCCAAGCCGACAGCCAGAGCAAGGAGCAGCGCCAGCAGGTGCGCGAGCTGCGCGAATGGCTGCTGCCGCGCACCGTGCTCAGCACCGTAGCCGAGGCCCTGCCGCCCCTCAGCGGCTACCTCCAAGACTGGCAGTACATCCAGACGGAGCTAACCGAGCTGGGGCGTACCCTGCAACAGCGGCAGCAGCAGCTGGCTTCCGCCACCGTTACCGAGCAAACCAGCGCCGAGCTGCTGCGCGCGGCCCAAACCCAGCTGGCCACGGCCACCGCGCAGCAAACCGCTGCCACCGCTGCCCGCCTCGACTGGCGCCACCAGCTCGGCCACCATGTTAGGCGCCTGCACCGCGAGGAAGAAGCCCTGGAGAAAAGCCTGCAGGATTTGCGCCGCCTCATGCACGCCCACCAGCTCATTCTGACCCACGAAGACGCCCGCCAGCACCTGCGCACCGGCGAGCCCTGCCCGTTATGCGGGGCCCTGGAGCATCCCTACGCGGCCGGCGTGCTGGGCGTAAGTGAGGATTCTTTGCTCCGGGACCAGGAGCGGGAGCAGGCGCTGACCCAGCAAACCGTAGCCCTGAAAGGCCGCATTAACCGGCTAGTGAGCATTAGTGGGCTGCTGGATACCGACACGCTGCCCGCCACCCCCGCCGATGCCGGTTTACGCTGGCTGACGGAGGAAGAGGAAACCACCGTGCCGGGCATTGTGCGCGGGCTGGTGCAGGAGCTGCGCACCCTGGAAGAGCAGCAGCAGCAGGCCCGCCTGGCCCAGACCCAGGCCGAGGCCGACCAGCGCAACGCCCGCCAGCAGCAGCAGCAACTGCAAGCCGAGCTGAAAGAGCTGGAGCTGCGCCTGCAGGATGCCCAGGAGCAGGCCCCGAAAATCAAGGAAATCATCAGTAGTCTATTGAAGTCGTTCGGGCTGGAGTTTTCCGGCGAAAACGGCCCCGCGCTGGTGCGCCGCCTGGAGCAGGCCGGCGCCACCTACCGCCAGAAGCTGCAGGAAGCCGAAAAGCTGGAACGGGACCTGGAAGTAAACCAGGAGCGGGCCAACGCCGCCCAGCAGCGCCGCCACGAGCTGCAGCAGTGGCTCAGCCAGCGCAAAACGGAGCTGCACACGGCCCACACCGAGCTGCAACAGCAGCAGCAGCGCCGCCAGGAGCTGCTGCCAGATGCCGACGTAGCCCGCGCCCGGCAGGTGCTGGAAGAGGCAGCACGCGCCGCCGACCAGCGCCGCCAGCAGGCCGATCAGCAGTTTCAGCAGCATGATACCGCCCTTACTGTGGCCGCCGCCCGCCTGCGCCAGCACGAGCAGGATGCCGGGCAGCAGCAGCAAATCCGCCAGGAGCGCTTCGCGGCCTTAACTACGGCCCTCACCGCCGCTGGCCTGTCGCCCGACCCGGCGGCCCTGCCGGCCCTGCTCCTACCCCCCCCGGAGCTGCAAACCCTGCAGACCCAGCTGCGCCGCCACGAGCAGGAAACGGCCCTGGCCGCGCAAACCCTGCAGGAAACCACCCAGCAGCTGGAGCAGGAAGACGCCCGCGCCCTCACCCCTGAGCCCCTGGAAAGCATCGACCACCAGCTCAGTGCTACCAACCAGCAGTTGGCTTCCCTGAATCAGCAGCTGGGGCAGCGGCAGGAGCGCCTGAGCAGCCACCGGGCCGGGCAGGAGCGCCACGCTGCCCTGGCCGCCGAGCTGGAGAAGCAGCAGCAGCAGGCCCGCCGCTGGCGCCAGCTAGCTGAGCTCATCGGCTCCGCCGATGGCAAGAAGTTCAGCGAGTTTGCCCAGGGCCTTACCTTGGCGCGCCTCGTGGAGCTGGCTAACCGCCACCTGCACCGCTTCACCGACCGGTACCGCATCCAGCGCAACCCCGAGCAGCACCTCGACCTCCTGATTCAGGATGAGTACCAGGCCGGCGCGGTGCGCACCATGAACTCGCTGTCGGGCGGGGAGAGTTTCCTGGTGAGCCTGGCCCTGGCTCTGGGCCTCTCGGAGCTGGCCGGCCGCCGTACCCAGATTGATACTCTCTTCATCGACGAAGGCTTCGGCACCCTCGACCCCGACACGCTGGACGTGGCCCTCTCGGCCCTGGAAATGCTGCAGGGCACGGGCAAAACCATCGGCATCATCTCGCACGTGGAGGCGCTGAAGGAGCGCGTCACCACCCAAATCAGCGTCCGCAAGGGCACGGGTGGCGTCAGCTCCCTGCAAGTGCTGGGCTTCGGGCAGGAAGTGTAGCGGCTGATAATAAACTGTCATCCCGAGCGGAAACGGGAAGTCTGGGTTCACGGCCAGAAACTAACCTAGATTCCTCGCTTCGCTCGGAATGACACTACTCGCCTCCGCCTACCTCCCGGATTTCGGCCCAGCTCCAGTAGCGCCGGGGCCGGATACCGGCGTAGCGGCTCCGGAAAAACGCTACTACTTCTGCTTCCAGCTGCTCCGCCGGAATGGAAGAAGCATGGATGGGCCGTTGGTCGGGGTCGGCGTAGCGCTGGGGTTTGGTGAGGGCTTTGCCGCTCAGGCGCAGCAGCGGGCCGGTATCGGTAACGCCATCGAAGGTCCAGCGGTGGGGCGCCAGCTCCTGGTCGTTGAGGCGGGTTGCCAGCGCCGCGAGGGGTAGGCGCGGCAGGGTGGGGCGGCTTTCCAGATCAATCCAGGTGGTGTACTTGTACTCAAATTCATAGCGCTGCCCATCGTACAGGCTCAGCACCATATCGGCGCCGGCCGTGGGGCCAAACAAGGCGTAGTACGGAACGGGCCGGGGCGTGCGCACCACCACCAGCCCTACCTCGGGGTAGCGGCGCAGCGTGGTGGCGGGGCTTTGCATCAGGGCCACGCCCTGGCTTACGCGCAGGTACTCCGGCTCCCAGGCCGCCCGGCCGGTTTCCGGATCAAGCAGTACCCCCGCAAAGCGCGGCAGAAACCACTCAAATTTCTCGGCTGAGGCCTCATCTTCGCGCCGCCGCCGGGCCGGCGCCCCGAAGGGCTCGTAGAAGCGGGCCTTTTCCTCCGCGTTCAGCCAGCATACCAGCCGCAGGGCCTGGTCGGCCAGCGGGTCGGCCCAGTTTATTTCGCGGAAGTCGCCGAGGGTAGCCACCAGCCGCAGCAGGTGCTCGTGCTCCAGGGCCAGCTCCGGGTTCAGCAGGGCCCAGACGCCTACAAAACCGTCCACATCGAAATGATTGGCCGTAACGGCCGGCGCCGCCAGGCCCGGCGTGGCCGGCTGGCGCAGAGCCCGCAGCACGGATCCGGCGCTGGTATCATCGCGCAGCAGCGCTGGGGTTGCCGCGCCGCGCCAGTGGGCCAGTGTCAGGGCCGCCCCGGTGCCGGTGCTATCGACTACAATGGTGGGCTGCTGCCGCAGCTGCCGGAACGGCACAAAAAATCGGGTTATCATCACGGAAAAGGCCTCGGTAGAAGAGAGCCCAAAGGTAAGCGCCCGGCCCTACCCCCGACGGGCCCGGCGGTTACTGATGCGCTCTACCCGGTTGCGCCGCACCCAGTGCAGGTACTTCTGCAGCTCCTCGGCCGCGCGCAGACGTTCCACGGTGTTGTAGCGCCGGGCCAGCTCCCGGTTGGTGAGCAACAAGTGCACCGTGCTATGGCAGGGCTGACACAGGTCCACGATGGGCCCGTGGTGGCCGCCTTCTTCGCGGGGTACTAAATGGTGGCGCGAGGTGTGCTGCACTTCCCGCTCGCACAGGCCGCACCGTATTTCTGCCGGTAACGGCTCGGGCAACGTCCATGCGTACTTTTTTCTTCGCATCGCTTCTTCTTTTTCTTCTATCCTCTACAACAACACCGATGCCGCCGCCAGGATTCACTCTTGCTATTTTGATAAAATAGAAATCAAAATTTTGTGAGTACTTTCAAATAACATCTATATTTGGTTGCGCCTCAGCCGCATACACCGTGCAAAAGGGCTGCATCTTCGTTTCATCCATTTCTCTGTTCAGGCAACTGCTCATTTTTTCACTTTTCACCGTTTTTCTATGCGCGTTTCTACTCCTGCTTTCTCTTTGTCTCGTGTGTTGCGGGTAGCAGGGTTGCTACTGGCACTGATGGTTTTCTCGCCTGCTACTTCTAAGGCACAAACGTGGCTGGTTTCCACGGATGCCTACGTGAAGCTGGGCGTGGTAGATAAGTTCAGCCAGCTGGGCGCCTACACCGCTAAGTTTGTGGTTATCAACCAGGAAACCGGCAAAGAATACATCCTGTCCAAGCAAATTCCCAAGGGCCAGAACGGCATAGACGTTATTTTCCCTTCCGAGGCTTCGGAGGCCGATTATTTCAAGACCGAGAGCGGAGAGGCCGCCGCTGCCCGCCCCGGCCGCTACACCTGGGAGTGCCAGGTAAGCGGAAAAAAAGTGGTGGGAGGGCGCTTTAGTTTTTCTGAAGTCGCAAATGATGTTACCTTGCTAGGCAAGAACTAACCTCCTCCTCTTCACCCACTCACTTACAAGGGAAAGCCCGGTGTTGCAGCACCGGGCTTTTTTGTGCTTGCCCCCCTCCGGAAAAACCCGCTACCCGCCCCCGCTTTCCTGCGTACAAGCCGGAGCGGCGGCGCGGTGCCGACCGTTTTTTGCGGTTTTATCTCATGCCGAAGAAGTCGTTTTCTGAGCTTATTAACAGCCCCGGTATGCCGGTGCTGGTTGATTTTTACGCCGACTGGTGCGGCCCCTGCAAAACCATGGCTCCCATTCTGGAGCAGGTGGCGGCCCAGCACCAGGGCAAACTCAAAGTCATCAAGATTGACGTGGACCGCAACCCGGCGGCTGCGCAGCAGTTTCGGGTGCAGAGTATTCCTACCCTGATTTTGTTTCAGAAGGGCCAGCCGGTATGGCGGCAGGCGGGCGTGGTTTCGGCGGCGCAGTTGGGCCAAGTGGTGCAGGGCGTGCTGAAGTAAGCGGGGCAAGGAGCCGCGAGTAAACTTCCGGGGCGTCGTAGGGGTTGGGTAGAGTGTCCGTACTTTTGGACTCCTCTGTACTGCTGCCCCGAATGACCCTACGGCTCACTCTTTTAAGTATTGTATTTCTGCTGAGCGCTGTGCTGCCGCCGCGTTTGCAGGCCCAGGTCCGGCACCTGCTTTCCGGGGTGGTGCGCGCCGCGGCGAGCCCCAACGAGCCCCTGCCCGGCGCTACCGTAGCCGTGCCCGCGCTGGGCATTGGCACCACCACCGCCGACGACGGCTCGTACTCGCTGCGCCTGCCGCCCGGCCGCCACCAGGTAGTGGCGTCCTTTATCGGCTACGCTACCCAAACCCGCGACGTGAACCTTACCCGCGACCAGCGCCTGGCGTTTCAGCTGGCCGAGGCAGGCAACGAGCTGGGCGAGGTGGTCATTGAGGGCTCGGGCTCGTTGGAGCAGAAGCTGCAAACCACTCAGATGAGTGTGGAGCGCCTAACCGCCCGCGAGGCCCGCCTGCTGCCGGCTTTGTTCGGGGAGGTGGACATTCTGAAAACCTTGCAGCTGAAACCGGGCGTGCAAAACGGCGGCGAGGGTACCAGCGGCCTGTTTGTGCGCGGTGGCTCCGCCGACCAGAACCTGGTGCTCCTGGACGACGCGCTGGTGTACAACCCCAGCCACTTGTTCGGGCTGTTTTCGGTGTTCAACTCCGATGCCGTGCAGTCGGTGGATTTGTATAAAGGAGGGTTTCCGGCCCAGTACGGGGGTAGGCTTTCCTCGGTGGTAGATGTGAAGATGCGCCCCGGCAACCCCGAGAAGTTCACGACCAGCGGCGGCCTGGGCCTGATTTCCTCGCGCCTGACCCTGGAAGGGCCCATCCGGAAGGGCAAAGGGGCTTTTCTGGTGTCGGGGCGGCGCACGTACTTCGATATCTTCACCCGCCAGATCAACCGACTTAACCAAGACGACCCGGACTACAACCCCATTCCCGACTACTATTTCTACGATTTCAACGCCAAGGCCAACTACAAGCTGGGCAGCAAAGACGAGCTGTTCCTGACCGGCTACCTGGGCAACGACGTATTCGGGTTCAACTCCCAGGGCGGCTTCAATTTCGATTTTAACTGGGGCAACACCGTGGCGGCCCTGCGCTGGAACCACGTGTTTACCCCGCGGTTGTTTCTGAACACCACGGCTTCGCTGACCAAGTACAAGTACCAGATCGGCAACAAGCTCGACCAGTTCGGCTTCAACCTGTCGTCCGACATCCGGGACCTGACCCTGCGCTCCGACCTGGACTATACCCCCAACGAGCGGCACGCCCTGCGCTTCGGGGTCACGGCCACGCACCACCGCTTCGGGACGGGCCGCCTGCAGGCCGGCTCCCAGGATGGCAGCGTCAACTTCGGCTCCAATATTACCTACTACGGCACCGAGGCTGCCCTCTACGCCTCCGACACCTACAAGCCCACCGAAAAGCTGCAGCTGGAGTACGGCCTGCGCCTCTCGGGCTTCCAGTCGGGCCCCGATGCCTATGGGGGGCTGGAGCCGCGGGCGGCGGCGCGCTACTCCCTCACGCCCAACGTCTCGCTGAAAGGCAGCTACGCCCTCATGTACCAGTACGTGCACCTGGTGACAAACACGGGCGCCTCCCTGCCCACCGATATCTGGTACCCCTCGCGGCAGTCCGTCAGGCCCCAGCGCAGCCAGCAGGTAGCGGGCGGGGTGAGCTGGCTGCTCGGCGACGGGCGCTACCTGCTCACCAACGAAGTGTACTACAAGTGGGCCCAGCGTCAGATTGATTTCAAGGACGGGGCCCAGCTGTTCGTGAACCCCGAGCTGGACTCCGAGTTTCTGTTCGGCAAAGGCTGGGCCTACGGCAACGAGCTGTACCTGGAGAAAAAGCAGGGCCGCACCACCGGCTGGGTGGGCTACACGCTGTCCTGGACGAAGCGGCAGTTTCCGGCCCAGCGCGGCACCAACGGCATCAACAACGGCCGCCCCTTCTACCCTACCTACGACCGGCGCCACAACCTCACGGTGGTGGTGTTGCACCAGCTGAACCAGCGCATCAACCTCACGGGCTCCTTTGTATTTACCTCGGGGGCCGCCACTACTCTGCCGCTGGGCCGGTTTGCGTTTCAGGATGTGGTGGGCGCCGAGCCGAGTGCCGTGCCCATTTACCCCGAGCGCAACACCTACCGGCTGGCGCCCTACAACCGCCTGGACCTGGGGCTGGTGTACAAGCTTAAGCCCATCCGGACGGGCGGCGAGTCGGACCTGACGTTTAGCGTGTACAACGCCTACAACCGCCGCAACCCCTACTTCGTGTATTTCGACCAGGTGAAGGATGAGGCCACCGACCAGGTGCTGAACTACCGCGCCCGGCAAGTGTCGCTGTTTCCGGTGATTCCGTCGGTTACCTACAACTTTAAATTTTAAGCGCGGATGATGCGAATTACTCAGATTTCGCGGATTTTGAGGATGAAACTAGCCGCTCCGCTGCACAGGGCCATGCCAATGGGTAGCCTGGTAGCCGGCCTGCTGCTCAGCAACTGCGACCTGCAGAAGGACATCGATGTGGAGCTGCCCGCCTACCCCCCGCAGCTGGTGGTAGAGGCCTACCTGGAAAACGGCCGTGTGCCGCGCGTCACCATCTCGGAATCGGTGCCGTACCTGGCCGCGCCTACCCCCCAGGTGCCCACGGATGTAAAGGTGGTGCTGACTCTGCCCAACGGCCGCCGCGATACGCTGCGCTACGCCCCCAACATCAACCAGAGCTCCGGCAAGGCCTACACCCACAGCGGCACTACCCGCCTCACGGCCCGCCCCGGCGACGTGTTCCGGCTGGAAGCCTACGACACCCGCGGCCGCCGGCTGACCGGCACGGCCACCGTGCCGGCCACCGTGCCGATTGATGCGGTGGAGTGGAAATTCAACGACAAGCCCGCTGAGCAGCGCCAGGCCTACGTGCTTACCAAATTCCAGGACCCGGCCGCTACCCTCGACTACTACCGCCTGCAAGTGCACAAAAGCCGCCTCAACGACGACCCCGAGGTAGAATACACCATTGAGGACCGGCTCAACAACGGGCAGGCCATTACCCTGGGCACCTCCTACGAGTTCAACCCCCAGGATACCGTCATTGTCACGCTCTACCACCTCGACCGGCCTTATTTTCAGTTTCTGCAATCGGTAGAAGATGCGCGTGGCGCCAACGGCAACCCCTTCGCCCAGCCTTCGGCCATTAAAAGCACCGTGGAAGGCGGCATCGGGATATTTACAGTGCTGAGCTACCAGCGGCGGCAGGTGATTTTGAAATAGACGAGCATGCGGCCTACCTATTGGCCGTATTAAAAAAAGGCCCTTCCACTGATCATGAAGGGCCTTTTTTGTTTCATCGGGTCGTCTCTTACAGCTTTTCCAGCACCCGGCGCAGCAGGGCCGTGAGGCGGGGCTCGGCCACGGCGGCGGTGCGCAGGATGTCGGCAATGTCCACCTTCTTGAGCTTGCCGGGGGCGCACAGGTCCGTGATAACGGACACGGCCAGCACGGGCAAGCTCATGTGCACGGCGGCAATAACTTCGGGCACGGTGCTCATGCCCACGGCATCGGCCCCGATGGTGCGCAGGTAGCGGTACTCGGCGGGGGTTTCGAGCATGGGGCCGGGTAGGGAGGCGTACACCCCCCGGCGCAAATACTGGCCCAGGCCCAACTCCTGAGCGGCTTCTTCGGCCAGCTGCAGCAAACCTAGGTCATAGGGCTCCATCATGTCGGGGAAGCGGGGGCCCAGCTCATCGAGGTTTTTGCCGATAAGCGGGTTGGTGGGCTGCAGGTTGATGTGGTCCTCCAGCAGCATCAGGTCGGAGTAGTCGTAGTCGGGGTTGAGGCCGCCGCTGGCGTTGCTCACGAACAGGCGCTGAATCCCGAGCAGCTTCATCACGCGCACCGGAAACACTACCTGCTCCATGGTATAGCCCTCGTAGTAGTGGAAGCGGCCGCGCATCACCAGCACCCGCTTGCCGGCCAGCGTACCGGCCAGCAGCTCGCCGGCGTGGCTTTCCACCGTGGAAACCGGAAAATGCGGAATATCGGCGTAGCTGAAGCGGTGGGCTACCTCCACTTCCCTGGCCAAAGCCCCCAGGCCCGTACCAAGGATAATGCCGGCTTCGGGCTGAAAGGTTTGGAGCGTCTGGCGGAGGTAGGCGGCGGCTTCGTGGAGTTCGTGCATGGGGAAGGAGTTGTCAGTTATCAGTTGCCCGTTGTCAGGATGTCTTAACCGCAAGGTTTGTAAAAAGTCTGTCATCCTGAGTACGACGAAGGACCTTACCGCGCCAGAACAAGTCGTTATTACGGCTCGTGTTGGCGTGATAAGGTCCTTTGCTTGGGCTCAGGATGACAGTGGAGTAGCCGATTAGCTACTACTTACCAGCAACTGTTTACTGCACGTTCACCTCGAAGGGCATGCGCATTTGGGCGCCTTTCATTTCCGAGAGCTTTTTGTACTGCTGGTACATGGGGTACATGGGGCCCATTTCCTCGCGTACCATGCGCAGCTTGGCTTCCTCGGAGAAGGAGCTGAACAGGTTCTCGGCGAAGGACTTCTGGCGTGGCAGCTTCTGGATGCGGTAGTCGCCCTCCTTCAGGTTGGCGCGGCGGGCGGCAATGCGTAGGGCATCATCAAACGAGCCCAGCACGTCCACGAGGCCGCGAGCTTTGGCTTCCGTGCCCGACCACACCCGGCCCGAGGCCAGACGGCGCAGGCGCTCCACCGGCATGCGGCGGCCCTGGGCAGCTTTGGTGGTGAAGTCGGCGTAGATGCGGTTGATTTCGGCCTGGAACTGGCTTTGCTCGAAGGGGGTGAGGGCGCGGGTGATGGTGGGGAAGTCGGAGAACTTGCCGGTGGTCACGCGGTCCGTCGTCACGCCAATCTTGTCGCGCAGGAAGGGCTCAATGTTCGGCAGTACCCCAAACACCCCAATAGAACCGGTGATGGTGGTCGGGTGGGCCACAATCGTGTCGCAGCCCATGGCAATGAAGTAGCCGCCCGAAGCCGCCACGTCCGACATGCTGGCAATAACGGGCTTCACTTTCTTGGTCAGCATCACCTCGCGGTAAATAATATCGGAAGCCAGCGACGAGCCGCCGGGCGAGTTGATGCGCAGCACTACGGCTTTCACTTTCTTATCCAAGCGGGCTTTGCGAATGGCCTCGGCAAAGCGGGTGCTCCCGATGCTTTCGTTGCCGCCTTTACCGGTCACGATGTCGCCCTCGGCGTACACCACGGCAATGCGGTTGCCGCTGGTGCTGCCTTCCTCGTCGTCATCGTCGCCGGTCTTTTTGTAGTCCGACAGCTCAATGAGGCTGAGTTTGTCGTCTTTCTCTACCCCCAGCTTGCCCTTCATGTAGTCGGTAGCCTGGTCGTAGTAGCCCAGGTCCGTCACCAGGTTCAGGCGCTTGGCGTCGTCGGCGTTGTGCACCAGCATGGAGTCGGAAATCACCTTGAGACGGGCCGGCGCGATTTTGCGGGCGGCAGCTACCTCCGATAGCATGGCATCGTTCAGGGAGTTCAGGAACGACGAGGTTTGCAGGCGGGCCGAATCCGACATGTTGGTACGGAAGTAGGGCTCTACGGCGCTCTTGAACGAACCTACCCGGAAAATCTGGGCCTGCACGCCCAGCTTATCGAACAGGTTTTTGTAATACATCGTCTCGGAGCTGAGGCCGTTGAACTCCAGCGTGCCCTGGGGGTTCAGGTAGATCTTATCGGCCACGGAAGCGAGGTAGTAGCTTTTCTCCGACTGGGCATCAGTGTAGCTCACCACAAACTTGCCCGTCTTCTTGAAGTCCAGCAGCTCGTGGCGGATTTCCTCCATGGAGGCCATGCCGCCCTGTACCAGCTCCAGGTTCAGGAAGATGCCCTTGATGTCGCCGTCGGCTTTAGCCCGGCGAATGGCCGCCTTTAGCTCATCGAGGCCGATGCTACCCCGACTACCGCCACCCAGCATCAGTCCAATCGACTGCGGTTCTTCCCGCTCCCCAATGGGTTTATCAAGCTTGAGTTCCAGCACCGAGTTGCTGGCTACGGTCACTTCCTTATCGGAAGAAGCCGCGGCGGCAATCAGGGCCACCAGCAGCACTACCCCTACCAGGGCAAAGAGCACGAGGCCGGTGAGCGTCGCCAGCACGTACTTAAAAAATTGTCTCATCGTGAGTCAGAAAATTGGATAGTCAGATCGGTCTTGAAACAAAAGTATCGGCTTTTCCTCCCCCGTTCCGGCTATTCAACCAACGGGCGGTTTTGGGGCGGGAACGGGCGCGGATTAGGGTGTGAGGAGGGGTAGAAAGTAGTGGGCTTGTGTCATTGCGAGGAGGCACGACGAAGCAATCCTTTCTCTCCAAGTGATAAACCTGATAATGCGACAAGCCCTTCCGCCTGTGCTGAAAGGGCTTGTCACATCTTTGGGGGTAGCACATTTTCCCGGACGGATTGCTTCGTCGTGCCTCCTCGCAATGACACACGCTTACCACTTCACTTCTTACCCTCTTACCCTCCTACCCTACCTCAATACCCATATTTCTCGCCCCATAATTGGCGGAGGCGCTCCTGGGCTTTGGCTTCGGCGGGGTTCTGGCCGGGGTGGTAGAACACGCGGCCGCTGAGGGCTTCGGGCAGAAACTCCTGGTAAGCAAAATTGCCCTCGTAGTCGTGAGAGTACATATACTGGTTGCCGTAGCCGAGCTCCTCCATGAGCTTGGTAGGCGCGTTGCGCAGGGCAATGGGCACGGGCTGCACACCCTGCTGGCGCACCAGGGCCCGGGCTTCCCGGATGGCCTTGTAGCTGGCGTTGCTTTTGGGCGAAGTAGCCAGGTACACCACCGTCTGGCCCAGAATAATATCCGACTCCGGCATGCCGATAACCGTCACGGCCTGGAAGCAGCTTTGGGCCAGCATCAGGGCGTTGGGGTTGGCCAGGCCCACATCTTCCGAGGCCAGAATAAGCAGGCGGCGGGCAATAAACTTCACGTCTTCGCCGCCTTCGAGCATCACAGCCAGGTAGTAAAGCGCGGCGTTGGGGTCGGAGCCGCGGATGCTTTTAATAAAGGCCGAAATGACATCGTAGTGCATTTCGCCGCCCTTATCGTAGCGGGCGAGGTGCTGCTGGGCCAGCTGCTGCACAGCTTCATCGGTGATGACGATTGCGCCGGTTTCGGGGGTAGGGCGGCTGGCTTCTACTACTATTTCCAGCAGGTTCAGCAACTTGCGCGCGTCGCCGCCGGAAATGGTAAGCAGGGCGTTGTATTCCTGCACGCGCACCTTCCGCTGCTTCAGAACCTCGTCTTCGGCCAGGGCTTTGTCCACGAGACTGGTCAGCACGTCCCTGCCCAAGGGTTCAAGCACGTACACCTGGGCCCGGCTCAGTACGGCCGGAATAACTTCAAACGAGGGGTTCTCAGTAGTAGCCCCGATGAGCGTGACGACGCCCTGCTCCACGGCCCCCAGCAGCGCATCCTGCTGCGACTTGCTGAAACGGTGAATTTCATCAATAAACAGCACGGTGCCGCGCTGCTTGCGGGCCCGCTCAATGACTTCGCGCACATCCTTCACGCCCGCATTAATAGCCGACAGCGCCGCGAAGGGCAGCCCCAGCTCCTGGGCCAGCAGGTTAGCCAGGGTGGTTTTGCCTACCCCCGGCGGGCCCCAGAGAATGAGAGAGGGCAGGCGGCCAGCATTGAGGTAGCGCCGCAGCACGCCCTCGGGCCCGATAAGGTGCTGCTGCCCGGCATACTCCTGCAGGGTGCGCGGGCGCATGCGCTCCGCCAGCGGGGCACCGGGCCGGGGCAGGTTAGGCTGGGCGGAGGGGGTAGGGTCAGAATCGAACAGGGAGCCGGTGGCCATAGGAAAGGAAGCGCAGGTGAATAGGGCACGGGGCGGGGCTGGGAAATCAGCTGCGCCCCGGCGGCCGGCGGGTGCGGGCGGCCGGTAGCAAAGGTAACTACGACATTCCGCGGTTTTGCGCTGCGGGGGCGCGGCGGGCTGCTACCTTCGTGGCCGGATGAAGAACTCGTTGAAAGTACACGCGGCCCTGCTGGTGGTGGCCCTGATTTACGCCGCCAACTACAGCATTTCCAAGGATGTGATGCCGCGCTACATGGGCCCCTTCGGGCTGGTGCTGCTGCGCGTGGTGGGCGCCACCGTGTTCTTCGGCGCCCTCAGCCGCTTGGTAGCGCCCCAGGACCGCATCCGGGGCCGCGCCGATCAGTTGCGGGCCGTGGCCTGCGGGGTGCTGGGTATTGGGCTCAACCAGCTGCTGTTCTTCTCGGGCCTGAACCTGACCTCGCCCATCAACGCCTCGCTTATTCAAACCATTGCCCCGGTAGTCACGGTGCTGGCCTCGGCCGTGCTCCTGGGCGAGCGGCTGACGCTGCCGCGCCTGCTGGGCATTGGGTTGGCGGGCGCGGGGGCAGCCAGTATTATTCTGAGTCGGGGGCCGGTGGCGGCGGGCGGGCAGGATGGGCTGCTGGGCAACGTGTTCATTTTGCTCAATGCCACGGCTTTTGGGGTGTACCTGGTGCTGGTGATGCCCCTCATGCGCACCTACCACCCGTTTACGGTGCTGGCCCGCATTTTTCTGGTGGGCGCCGTGCTGGCCGTGCCCGCCGGCTGGCAGCAGGTACAAGCCGCCGACTACAGCAGTTTCCCAACGGGTATTTGGGTGGCTATTGCCTACATGGTCATCTGCCTGACCATTCTGGCCTACCTGCTCAACAACTGGGCCCTGAAATATGCTTCGCCCTCCCTGCTGGGCGCGTACATTTACCTGCAGCCCGCCCTGGCCGTGCTGATTGCCGTAGCCCTGGGCAAGGATGTGCTTACGCCCGCTAAAGCCCTGCAGGCCCTCCTGATTTTTGCCGGCGTGTTTCTGGTGAGCCGTAAGCCCCGCCAGCCCATACCGGCTGCCGGAGCCGCGCCGCTGGAGCCGGTGCAGGATTAGGCTACTGCGCCGGCCGCTACGCGGTTCTATTCCTTCCGGAAAGCCAAAACTGAACCTGTCAGTCTGCGCATCAAATAAAGCCGGAGCATGAGCCCTAGAATCCTACAGCTTATGGAAGCTGCTACCCCCTACGAAACTCTGGAAGGCCCGCGGTAGCTGCCGGATTTTGCCGGGGGTTCAGTACTATTGAGCATCCTGCGGGCGGCTTGCCCGTTATTGCTGCCACTCTTGCCTGCCTGTTCTATGAAAATTCTGCTGCTACTTTCCCTTCTGGCGGTGTCCGCCCTACCCCCGGCCGTGGCCCAAACCCCTACCGTTGTGACAGCCACAAAAGCAAACCCGCAGGTGAAAACGGCCAATGGGGTAGTGGCCGGCTTGATTACGGCCACGGGCATCCGCACCTTTAAGGGCGTGCCGTTTGCCGCGCCACCCTTGGGGGAGTTGCGCTGGAAAGCGCCGCAGCCCGTGCAAAACTGGACCGGAGTGCGCCCGGCCACGCAATTCGGGCCGCGCGCCATGCAGCTACCAGTATTCGGCGACATGAATTTCCGCTCCAATGGCGTGAGCGAGGACTGCCTGTACCTCAACGTCTGGACGCCGGCCAAATCCAGTCGGGAGAAGCTGCCGGTACTGGTGTATTTCTATGGGGGCGGCTTTATTGCCGGCGACGGCTCGGAGCCGCGCTACGATGGCGAGAGCATGGCCCGCCGCGGCATCGTGGCCGTCACGGTAAACTACCGCCTGGGGGTGTTCGGGTTTCTGGCCCACCCCGAGCTGACGCAGGAGTCGCCGAACAAGGCCTCGGGCAACTACGGCTTCCAGGACCAGACGGCCGCCCTGCGCTGGGTGCGGCAGAACATTGCCGCTTTCGGCGGCGACCCGCAGAAAATAACCATTGCCGGCGAATCGGCGGGCTCCATGTCGGTGAGTGCCCAAATGGCTTCCCCGCTCTCGAAAAGCCTGTTTGCCCGCGCCATTGGCGAAAGTGGCTCGATGCTGAACACCGGCTTCGGGCCCGTTCCGCTCCCGGAAGGCGAGCAGGCGGGCGTAGCGTTTGCCACCAGCCTGGGGGCCACTTCGTTGGCCGCGCTGCGGGCCTTGCCGGCGCAGCAGTTGCTGGAAGCGGCCGGCCAGCCCGGTACGCCCCGCTTCGCCCCTACCCTCGATGGCTACTTCTTCCCCCAGAAGCCTACCGCCATTTTCGCGGCCGGACAGCAGGCCCGCGTGCCGCTGCTGGTAGGCTGGAACTCGCAGGAAATGGGCTACCAGGCCCTGCTCGGGCCCCAACCGCCTACCCCCGAAACCTTCCGCCAGGCCGTGCAGAAGCTCTACGGGGAGCGCGCCGCCGACGTCCTGCAACACTACCCCGCCGCTACCCCCGAGCAGGCCGAGCAGGCTGCCACCGATTTGGCCGGCGACCGGTTTATCAGCTATAGCACCTGGAAATGGGCCGATGCCCACGCCCAGACGGGTGGCCAACCGGTGTACCGGTACCTCTACGCCCGGCCTCGCCCCGCCATGGTACCCGAAATGGGCAATGCTACCACCGGCCTGGCCGGCGGCGTAGTGAAGCAGGCCCCGGCCGCCGCCCCAGCCCCGCCCGCCAAGGGTGCGGTACACTCAGCCGAAATTGAGTATGCCCTGGGCAACCTGCCCGGCAACAAGGTGTTTGCCTGGACGCCCGACGATTATAAGGTGTCCGAAACGATGCAGAGCTACTTCGCCAACTTCATCAAAACCGGCAACCCCAACGGCCAAGGCCTGCCCCCTTGGCCGGCTACTACCCCCGGCCAGGCCTCGCAGCTGCTGCGCATTGATGTCACGACGAAAGCGGAGCCGGAGCAGCACCGGGCGCGCTACCTGCTGCTGGATCAGCAGGCCGGGAAGTAGCCGGGGCCGGGCCGGCACGGCCGGCGTTTCTGCCGCGGCAGCCGGCCCGCACCCAAGCTCCGCTACAACGTCGGCGGCCTGGGGGCGTACACTACGCTGCGCGTGGGTGGTCAGCAACTACGCCCGCGCTGTTTCGCAGCTATTATTTCTTCGCTAAACTCCTGGTTGTATGAAAATGAAAGCATCACCCGTCTGGATTGGGGCCCTGGTAGCCGGCAGCACGGCAGCCTTCTACTTCTGGCAGAAAAACGGCAGTTTCAAGGACCCGCAGCCGGCTACCGGTGTCCCCGACGCGGCTACTCCCCTGCCCTCTGCTTCTACCTCTGCATCAGGCAGTAGCGGCAGCCGTACTCCTTCCGCCGCGAACGGCCACGTCCGCGACGTGCAGGCCAGCGACCCGCCCGCCCCCGACACCGGCACCAACTTTACCGTGCAGGGCGACGTGCACCAGCCTGGTAGCTCCAACTAGCGAGGGCCAGCCAACGCTGCCCCCAAACCCCAGAACCCTCCACGATATGTCCATTACCTCAGAAGCAGAATTAGCCGGCCTGCAGCGCGTCAGTGAAGCGGTAAGCACTACCCTCAGGGCAATGCGCAACCATGCCCGGCCGGGCATGACCACCAAAGAGCTGGACGAGTACGGCGGGCGTATGCTGGCGGCGTTAGGCGCTACATCAGCCCCCCGGCTGGCTTACGGCTTCCCGGGCTGGACGTGCATCAGCCTGAATCATGAGGTGGCGCACGGGGTTCCCTCCGGCCGCAGGGTGCTGCAGGAAGGCGACCTGGTCAATATTGATGTGTCGGCGGAGTTGAGCGGCTATTGGGCCGACAACGGGGGGTCCTTTGTGCTCGGGACTGATATCAATAACCATCAGCCCCTGGTGGATGCCTCCCGGCAGATTCTGCGCACCGCCCTCGGCCGCATCCGGAGCGGCGTCCGCATTGCCGATATTGGGGGACTGATAGAGGCCGAAGCCCGGAAAGCGGGTTTTCGGGTTATTAAAAATCTGGTGGGCCACGGCATCGGCCGCAGCCTGCACGAGGAGCCCGCCGAAATTCCCTGCTACTACGACCGCCACAATCACAAGCGCTTCCGGAAGAACTCGGTGGTAGCGGTAGAAACCTTTATTTCTACTCGCGCTACGCTGGCCCACCAGCTCAGCGACGGCTGGACGCTGGCCACCCCCGACGGCAGCTTCGTGGCCCAGCACGAGCACACCATTGTGGTCACGGAGGGCAGGCCTATTATTTTAACCCAGGCCAACAGCATTTGGGCGTGAGTTTCCAGAACGAGGACGCAGCCCCCTACATAGCTAGCATACAACCGTTTAACCCGCAATACCGGCGTTAAATTACACGGCAGCCCGGGCTATATAGTTCCGGATGTCGGGGGCAACGCTGAACTTTATGCTGGCCGCGTAAAGTTCAGCGTTGCCCTTTTTGCTTTGGAAGCCCTCCCGGAAACCCGCAAAATCATCCACCTCGACATGGATGCCTTCTACGCCTCGGTGGAGCAGCGCGACAACCCCGTACTGCGCGGCCGGCCCGTGGCAGTGGGCGGCTCCCGGCAGCGCGGGGTAGTGGCGGCTGCCTCCTACGAGGCCCGGCAGTTTGGGGTGCGCTCGGCCATGCCTTCCAGTACGGCCCTGCGCAAGTGCCCCGGGCTGGTTTTTGTGAAACCGCGCTTTGAGGTGTACAAGGAAGTGTCGCGGCAGATCCGGGCCATCTTTGCCGAGTACACACCCCTGATTGAGCCGCTTTCCCTGGATGAAGCCTACCTTGATGTGACGGAGAACCTGAAAGGCATCACGCTGGCCACGCAGGTAGCGCGCGAGATTCGGGCCGAAATTCTGCGCCAGACCCAGCTCACGGCTTCGGCGGGCATTTCCTACAATAAGTTTCTGGCCAAGCTAGCCTCCGATTACCGCAAGCCCAACGGCCAGTTCGTGATTCGGCCCGACCAGGGCCCGGCTTTCGTGGAAAAACTGGGGGTAGGCGAATTTCATGGCATCGGGCCGGCTACGGCGGCGCGGCTCAACAACCTGGGCATCTTTACGGGCCTCGATTTGCGGCAGCAGACCGAAGCATTTCTGCGTCAGCACTTTGGTAAGGCCGGCTCGCACTACTACCGCATTGCCCGCGCCCAGGACTTCCGCCCCGTGGTGTCCGACCGCCTGCGCAAATCCATTGGCTCCGAAACCACCTTCGAGCAGGATTTATGGACGCCCGAAGAGCTGCTAGAGGGCCTGCAGCCCTGCCTCGATTCGGTGTGGCAGCACTGCCAGCGCACGGGCTTGCGGGGGCGCACGGTTACGCTCAAGGTCAAGTACGCCGATTTCCAGCAAATCACCCGCAGCCGGACCCTCTTCGGCCCGGTCCCTACCCCCGAGGCCTTTGCCTACCTCAGCCACGAGCTGTTGACCGGCATTCAGCCTATCAGCAAAGGGATCCGGCTGCTGGGCGTCTCGCTTTCCAACCTCGAAACACCCGAGGAAGCCGTGGGCAAGCAGCTGGCACTGTTGCTCTAAACGCAAAACCGCCCCGACTGGAGTAGGCAGGGCGGCTTCGGTGGAAAGCAAACGACCTTACTGGGGGTCAGCTTTTACTTTCGACTTTTTCTTCTTGTCCTTCATCTTCACGTCTGCGCGGGGGGTAGTCGTGGGGCTCATAGTGCCCGAGGTGCTCGACTGGGTTTCTACCGTGGTAGTGGTAGAAGCGGGCGTAGTGGTGGTTTGGTTGATGGTGGAGCCGGAGGTAGTACCCTGCATGGGCTGGGTGGGCTGCGTCTGAATGGTGGTGCTCTGCGCGGGCTGGGTCGTGGTGGTAGTGGTGGTGCTGGTGTTGGTTTGGGCGTTAGCGGCCGAAATACCAGCTACACATACAGCGGCAATGGCAAGGAGCTTTTTCATAGCAAAAATGGTCGAGTGGAACGTTAGAAGTCAACCGCACGGCCGGCTTCTGACAGCCTCTAACGAAGCTCGCCCGGGAATGTTGTAATTCGACCTGTTTTTGTCCTACTTTCGGCCTTATAGCACTGCGGAGCCGCGAAAAAACAGCATCACTTCAGCAGCTCGTGCAGCACGGTTTGCATGGAGAACACCCGGTTGCCGGCCTCCTGAATCACCAGGGAGTTGGGCGAGTCCAGAATGGCGTCGGATACCTCCACGTTACGGCGCACCGGCAGGCAGTGTAGAAACTTGGCGTCGTTGGTGCCGGCCATATGCTCGGGCGTGAGCATCCACGCGGGGTCGTTGCTGAGGACCTGACCGTAGTTATGGTAGCTGCTCCAGTTCTTGGCCTGCACGTAGTCGGCGCCTTCCAGGGCCTTGCGCTGGTCGTACTCGATGCGGGCGCCCTTGGTAAATTTGGGGTCCAGCTCGTAGCCTTCGGGGTGAGTGATGACGAAGTCCACCCAGTCGATTTCCGAGAACCAGTCGCAGAACGAGTTGGGCACGCACTGGGGCAGGGCGCGCACGTGTGGGGCCCAGGTCAAGACCACTTTCACCCGCTCCTTCTGCTTGGTTTCGGCCACCGTAATCAAGTCGGCAAAGCTCTGCAGCGGGTGCAGGGTGGCGCTTTCCAGGCTGATGACGGGCACGGTGGCGTACTGCAGAATCTTGTTGAAGACTACCTCGTGGTAGTCCTCGTCGCGGTCCTTGAGCGTGGGGAAGGTGCGTATGCCCAGCACGTCGCAGTACTGGCTCATCACGGCAATGGCTTCCTTGATGTGCTCCTGCGTGGAGCCGTTCATCACCGCGCCGTCGGCCATTTCCAGGGTCCAGGAGTCGGCGCCGGCGTTGAGCACCCAGGCTTGCGCCCCGAGGTTGTAGGCGGCCTTGATGGAACTGAGGCGGGTGCGCAGGCTGGGGTTGAAGAAAATCAACCCGACGGTCTTGTTCTTGCCCAGGTGCTGGTAGCCGAAGGGGTTCTGCTTAATCTCCAGCGCCTGTTGCAGCAGGGCGCGGTAGTCGGGTGCGTCGGCAAACGAGGTGAATTTTTTCATGGGGTGAAGTAACGCGAAGTTTCACTTCGCGTTTCGTTGCGAGGGTTGAGGCGGAGCTACTTTGTAGGTCGTTGAAGCAGGAGCGTATAATAACATCTGTAGAAATCGTAATCCTTGATTGAATCTTCTTTCGAGTAAAGCTTAATCGTGTCGCCTTTCACTCTAAAGTATTCTTTGTTAAAAAAGCCTTTTGGCTTTTGGCGGCGCGAATTCAGCACCAGGTAGTTTCCCTTTCGCTGCCAAGTGCCTTTATCCTTCAGCACGCCTTTGCTATGATGGTACCAGGAAGAATAGGTAAAGGTTGAATCCGAATGAAGAGTAAGCGTAATTCCGGAATAGCGCGGTCGGCCTCCTTCATATACCTGAACAGGGTCTGGGGCGAGAAGCAAAGTCGCTGCTAGCCCAGAGCAGATAAGTAGTTTCATATGAAAGTTGGTAATGGCATGGCATTGAGGACAACAAAGCGGTAAGGCCAAAACAAGGAGCGGAGCCAATCGGCTCCGCTCCTTGCCAACCCCGGTTAGCCGATCCAGTGCCGGGCCGCGGCGGTAAGCACCGCCTTGACCAGCTCCTGAACCAGCCACCACCAACGGAAACCATTTTCGGGCTGCGTTGGTATAGGTTTGCGAAGGCGGACGTTACGTCTTACCTTCGACGCACGATTTCTTCTCATTGCGACAAGAAGTTAGGTGCTTCTTCCACCTACTTCTCGAAGCCCTTGGTATTCCAGTACCAAGGGCTTCACCTTTTCAGGAGGCAGCCGTGTGGTGAGGTGGAATAACCGTGCGGTCGAGCGAAGGTACGAAGTGCCGCCTAGCGCTACTTCTCCTGTCTAGTCCTTATTTGCGGCCCTTGCTCGGGTAGCCTTGTTGACGGCTATTTCTGTTTAGCCTGGGTGTGGTACATGATTACAAATTCCTGCGCCTCCCGCAGATTGTCAGGATACCGAACATAGTTTTCAACCTTGCCATTTCGCACTGGATTCTCATCCGTGTGATAGATGTGCTGGTATGAAAACCCATGTTCAACGAGGAACTTCACCGTTTCCCATTTAGCCGTTTCCGTTTTCTTCGGCGGACGAAACCGGTGCGGCAGTCGAATCATCTGCTGCCCACATTCCCTGCACGTCATTTCGCCAGTAATACCAAAAGGCATATTGAATGCTTTGTGACAGTTCAGGCAAACGTTTTTATGTCCCATCGTTGGCAAGCAAGTAAAGGATGACTACCACCAGAAACACAAGAACGTCATGCAGAGCACGCGAGATGTCTCGACAAGCTCGACATGACGTTCTGATACAGTCCGCTAACTTCCTACAGCACCGGCTCGGTTTGCGCCTTGAACTCCTTCCAGCTCTTGATGCTCAAGTCCTCCAGCTTCAGCGTGGTGAAGGCGTGGATGAAGGCTTTGGCCAGGCGGGCGTTGGTGATGAGCGGAATGTTGAAATCGACGGCCGTGCGGCGGATTTTGTAGTCGTTGTCCAACTCGCCCTTGGTCGTGTTCTTGGGAATGTTGATGACCAGGTCGATTTTCCGCTCGCGCAGGTAGGTCAGGGCGTTGGGCTCCTGCAGCTCGTCGGGCCAGTAGACCAGGGAGCTGGGCACGCCGTTTTCGGCGAAGAAGCTGTGCGTGCCGTGCGTAGCGTAGATGGTATAGCCGCGCTGCACCAGCACCTGCGCCGATTCCAGCAGGGCTACTTTCGACGTCAGCGGGCCGCTGGACATCAGCACCGTCTTCTCCGGAATGCGGTAGCCCACCGACAGCAAGGACTTCAGCAGCGCTTCCTCGGCCGTGTCGCCCAGGCAGCCCACTTCGCCGGTGCTGGTCATGTCCACGCGCAGCACCGGGTCGGCGCCCTGCAGGCGGGTGAAGGAGAACTGCGAGGCTTTCACGCCCACGAAGGGCAGGTCGTACACCAGCTCACTCGCGTCGCGGTCCACGTGCTGGCCGAGCAGCACTTTCGTGGCCTTCTTGATCAGGTTGTTGCCCGATACCTTGCTCACGAACGGGAAGCTGCGCGAGGCGCGCAGGTTGCACTCGATAACGCGGATTTCGCGGTTTTTCTCCAGGAACTGGATGTTGAACGGCCCGCTGATCTGAAAGCGCTTGGCAATCTTCTCGGCAATGACCTTGAGCTTGCGCACTGTGCCCACGTACACGCGCTGCGGCGGGTAGTACATGGTGGCGTCGCCGGAGTGCACGCCGGCAAACTCCACGTGCTCCGAAATGGCGTACGACACGATTTCGCCCTTGTCGGCCACCGCGTCCAGCTCGATTTCCTTAGCATCCTGGATAAACTGCGACACCACCACCGGGTACTCAGCGCTGACCTCGGCGGCCAGCTTCAGGTACTCCTCCAGCTCCCGCGGGTTCGACACCACGTTCATGGCCGCGCCCGACAGCACGTAGCTCGGGCGGATCAGCACCGGGAAGCCCACCTGCTTCACGAAGTCGTAGATGGCCTCCATGGTGGTCAGCTCGCTCCAGCGCGGTTGGGCAATGCCCAGCTCGTCCATGATGCTGCTGAACTTGTGGCGGTTTTCGGCCTCGTCGATGCGCGAGGCGGCGGTGCCCAGGATGGGCGCGCCGGCCGCTTCGAGGCGGGTGGCAATGTTGTTCGGAATCTGCCCGCCGGTGCTCAGAATCACGCCCTGCGGCTCCTCGAAGTCCAGAATATCCATCACCCGCTCGTAGCTCAGCTCTTCGAAGTACAGGCGGTCCGACACATCGTAGTCGGTCGAAACGGTTTCGGGGTTGTAGTTGATGATGATGGACTTGTAGCCTTCCTCGTTTACCGTCTGGGCCGCATTCACGCCGCACCAGTCAAACTCCACCGAGGAGCCGATGCGGTACACGCCCGAGCCCAGCACCACCACCGACTTGTCGGTTTCGGGTTCCAGGTCGTTTTCGGTGCCGTGGTAAGTGAGGTAGAGGTAGTTGGTCTGGGCCGGGAATTCGGCCGCCAGCGTGTCGATTTGCTTGACCACGGGCACCACGCCCAGGGCCTTGCGGCGGGCGCGCACCAGCATTTCGTTGGCCTTCACCTCGGCCGGACCGAGCAATTGCACGGCCAGCTGCTGGTCCGAGAAGCCCGACTTCTTGGCCTGGCGCAGCAGGTCGGTGTCGAGGGCGTCGAGGCCGCCCTGCTGGCGCGTTGAGGCGAGTTGCAGGCTCAGCTGGTAGATGCCGTAGAGGCGCTGCAAAAACCACCGGTCGATGCGCGTCAGCTCGTACACGCGCTCCACGTCGTAGCCGGCCTGGAAGGCCTCGTTGATGGCGAAGATACGCTCCTCGTTCGGCTCGCTCAGCAGCCGGTCGAGGTCCGCGAGGTCGATGGGCTCGGGCTTGTTGGCCACGAAGCCGCGCCGGCCGGTATCCAGCATGCGCAGGCCCTTCTGCACGGCTTCCTCGAAGGTTTTGCCGATGGCCATGACCTCGCCCACACTCTTCATGGCCGAGCCGATCTGGCGCTGCACGCCCGAAAATTTCCCTAGGTCCCAGCGCGGCAGCTTCACCACCAGGTAGTCGAGCGAGGGCTCGAAGAAGGCCGAAGTGGTCTGCGTCACGCTGTTTTTCAGCTCGGCCAGCGAGTAGCCCAGGCTGAGCTTGGCGGCCACGAAAGCCAGCGGGTAGCCCGTAGCCTTGGAAGCCAGCGCCGAGGAGCGCGACAAACGGGCATTCACCTCAATCACGCGGTACTCCTCCGAGTGCGGGTCGAGGGCGTACTGAATGTTGCACTCGCCCACGATGCCCAGGTGGCGGATGGTCTTGATGCCGATGCTGCGCAGCTTGTGGTACTCGCGGTTGCTCAGCGTCTGCGACGGGGCCACCACGATGCTCTCCCCGGTGTGGATACCGATGGGGTCGAAGTTCTCCATGTTGCAGACGGTGATGCAGTTGTTGAACTGGTCGCGCACCACCTCGTACTCCACCTCTTTCCAGCCTTTCAGCGACTCTTCCACCAGAATCTGGTCCGAGGTCGAGAAAGCCTTCTGGGCCAGGGCGCGCAGCTCGTCCATGTTGTTGGCGAAGCCGCTGCCCAGGCCACCTAGGGCAAAGGCGGCGCGCACGATGATGGGGAAGCCAATCCGCTCCGCGGCGGCCAGGGCGTCTTCCATCGTCGTCACGGCTTCGCTGCGGGCCGTGAGCACGCCGATCTGGTCGAGCTTTTCCTTGAAGATGTCGCGGTCCTCGGTGTCGATGATGCTCTGCACGGGCGTGCCGAGCACGCGCACGTGGTACTTCTCAAACACGCCGGCGCGGTACAGGGCCACGGCGCAGTTCAGGGCCGTCTGGCCGCCGAAGGCCACCAGAATGCCGTCGGGCTGTTCCTTTTTGATGACTTCCTCCACGAAGTAGGGCGTCACGGGCAGGAAGTACACGTCGTCGGCAATGTCGTCCGACGTCTGCACGGTGGCAATGTTGGGGTTGATAAGGATGGTGCGGATGCCTTCCTCTTTCAGCGCCTTCAGCGCCTGCGAACCGGAGTAATCGAACTCCCCGGCCTCCCCGATTTTGAGGGCACCGGAACCGAGGATGAGGACTTTGTTGGGTTTGTTCATTAGGTCGTGTGTGTTCAATCAGAACGTCATGTTGAGCGGAGCGCAGCGGAGTCGAAACATCTCTACCGCTTCGTCGCAAAATCAACCAGTCCAGGTTTCTAAATCAATTGGTTGCCAGCTCGGATTAAACGCGGCAATCAGCGCATCTTTCTTCTTCCGGGTCCAGCCTTTCAGCTGCTTTTCCCGCGCTATGGCCTGCGTGGCATCGGGGCAGATTTCAAAGTACACCAGCAAATCCGCCTGATACCGCCCGGTGAACTTCCCGGCGTCGCCCCGCCCGCTGCTGTGCTCGTGCAGGCGGCGCTGGAGGTCATTCGTCACGCCGATGTAGAGCACTGTTTGGGTGGGGTTGGTCAGGATGTAGACGTACATTCTGATTATTATGGTTTGCGAACAAGGGTAAAATATTCTTTGTAAAAACTATAGTTTTTGATAGAATCCTCTCTGGAATAAAACTTTAATGTATCACCTTTCAAAACGAAGCTTCTATTATGAAAAGCAGCGTTTTTCTTTTTTGAATCAAGAATTAGCTTACCAGGTGCGCTACGCCATATTCCTTTATATACACCTACTTTCCTCTGTCCGCTATGGTACCAAGCAGAGTAAGTAAAAGTTGAATCCTGATAGAGTATCAGAGTAAGGTGGGAATGGTATCGGCTGCCTCCTTCATATTTCACCAATACCGGAGGTTTAAAGAACAGGGCCATTGCAGGCAGCAGAACTAAGAATCTCATCGTGTTTTGTCGAAATATGGCGTACTCCATGACTGTACTAGCGAAGCGGTAGAGATGCTTCGGCAAGCTCAGCATGACGTTCTTTTTCGGTCGTTCTGCTACTGCTACTTGCCCGCCTTATACTTCTCTACCTCGTCCAGGAACTGGTCGAAGAGAAACTCCGTGTCCTGGGGGCCACCGGCGGCTTCGGGGTGAAACTGGGTGGAGAAAAAGGGCTTGGTTTTGTGCTTGATGCCTTCGCAGGTGCCGTCGTTCAGGTTCTCGAACAGCATGTCCCACTCGGCCGGCAGCGTGGCGGTGTCCACCGCGAAGCCGTGGTTCTGGCTGGTGATGTAGCTGCGCTGGGTGCCGGTGAGCTTCACCGGCTGGTTGTGGCTGCGGTGGCCGTACTTGAGCTTGAACGTGTCGCCGCCGGCGGCCAGGCCCATGAGCTGGGAGCCCAGGCAGATGCCGAAAATGGGCTTGTCCTGCTGCAGGGCTTTCTGCAGGTGCTCGATGGTGGGCACGCACATTTTCGGGTCGCCGGGGCCGTTGCTCAGGAACAGGCCGTCGTAGTCGAGCTGGGTGAAGTCGTAGTCCCAGGGCACGCGGATCAGCTCCACGTCGCGCTCCAGGAAGCAGCGGATAATGTTGGTCTTGGTGCCGCAGTCCACCAGCACGATTTTGTTTTTGCCGGTGCCGTAGTGCTGCACGCCGTCGGGGCTCACCTGGGCCACCAGGTTGTCCTGGTTGGGGTCGTGCAGAGGCACGTCCTCCCCGTCGGCCACGATTTTGCCGAGCATGGCGCCCTTCTCGCGCAGCTTCTTGGTGAGCATGCGCGTGTCCACCCCGTAGATGCCGGGGATGTTGTACTCGGCCAGCCACTCGCCCAGGCTCTTGGCGGCGTGCCAGTGGCTGTGCTCCTCGGAGTAGTAGTTGACCACCAGGCCGGCCACGTGAATCTTGTCCGACTCGAAAATGCGGGAAATCGACTCGTACAGCTCCTCGCCCGGCACGCCGTAGTTGCCCACGATGGGGTAGGTGAGCACCAGAATCTGCCCGGCGAAGGACGGGTCGGTGAGGTTTTCGGGGTAGCCGGTCATGGCCGTGCTGAACACCACTTCGCCCGCAGACGAGGTAAAGGCGCCAAAAGATTGGCCCTCGATTTCGGTGCCGTCTTCGAGAATGAGTTTTACCGATTTAGCGTTTTCCACTCTGTTTTGCGAAAAAAGGGTTTACTCTATGGATGGTTTTCTGCGGTAGTCAGGCCCGTGGCTTTCCCGTTGTGTTAGGCGGAGGCGGCAAGTATGCCTATCAGCCCCGCCAACTCTACTCCGCATCCTGCCTCTGGAAGGGGATGCGACGATTTGAAAAATCCCGCTGCCGGGCGTCTGGTGAGTGCGTGGCGTGGCCTCGGCCGGCTTTCGGAACCGCCCGGATACAATTTCGGCTGGAACAGAACCAAACAGTAGGGGTCTATTCCAGCCGAACGAGGAGGTAAGCCAAACGGGAGCGAAAGAAGGTAGTTCAATCGGTCCCGCACCCGGCCGCTCCCAGATGTCAGGCATCGGGAAGTCGGGCGGGCACAACTGCTGGAAGGAAAAGGGGGAGGCTGTTCTTTCGGGGAAAGAACCGGCCGGTTGCTGCGCAGGAGTCACCAATGGCAGCGGGCAGCTTGTCAGAAGGGGAGCGGGGCTCGGGAGCTTCAGGGTGCTACTCATTGGGGCTGCAAGTTAGGCCACAGGTCGTTTACTTTTTCACTTCGGCCGGAATTAATGCGTACAGCGCCTGCAAAAACCGGTCTACCTCGGCTTTAGTAATATTGAGCGGGGGCAGCAGGCGCAGCACCGTGGGGTCGGAGGCGTTGCCTACGAAGATGTGATGCTCCGAAAGCAGCTGGTCGCGCACGTCCTTGATGGGGAAGTCGTACTTGATGCCCACCATCAGGCCCCGGCCCCTAATTTCCTCGGCGCCGGCGTTGGCTTCGAGCTCCGAGCGGAGGTAGTGGCCTAGCTCGGTGGCGTGGGCCAGCAGGTTTTCCTGCTCAATTACTTCCAGCACGGCCAGCGCGGCGGCGCAGGCCAGGTGGTTACCCCCAAACGTGGTGCCCAGCAAACCATAAGACGCCTTCAGCTCCGGCGCAATCAGGATGCCGCCGATGGGGAAGCCGTTGCCCATGCCTTTCGCCACCGAAATAACATCGGGGCGGATGCCGGCGTGCTGGTGGGCGAAGAACTTACCGCTGCGGCCGTAGCCGCTCTGCACTTCATCGGCAATCAGCAGGGCGCCGTACTGCTTGCACAGGGCCGCCAGGGCAGTCAGGAAGTCATCGGAAGGCATGATGATGCCGCCTACCCCCTGAATGGGCTCAATGATGGCCGCGCACACGTCGCCGCCCTGCAGCACCTGCTCCACCGCCGCTAGGTCGTACTCCACGAAAGAAATGGCGTGGTCGGCGTTGAAAGGCGCTACAATTTTGGGGTTATCAGTAGCCGCCACCGCACCGCTGGTGCGGCCGTGAAAAGCGCCTTTGAAGGCCACCGCGCGCTTTTTGCCGGTGTGGAAAGACGCCAGCTTCAGGGCATTCTCGTTGGCCTCGGCGCCGGAGTTGCACAGAAACAGCGAGTAGTCCGCGTAGCCCGATACCTGGCCTAGCTTCTCGGCCAGCTCCCGCTGAATCGGAATCTGCACCGAGTTGGAGTAGAAGCCGATGTTCTGCAGCTGCTCCGTGAGACGCTGCACGTAGTGCGGGTGGCTGTGGCCGATGGAAATAACAGCATGGCCGCCGTAAAAATCCAGGTACTCCTGGCCCTTATCGTCCCAAAGTTTCGCTCCCAGTGCCTTTACCGGCGTGATGTTGACGAGCGGATATACGTTGAAAAGGTTCATGTTTCTTGGTGATGTCAGAGTGGTTAGCAACTAGAACGTCATGCTGAGCTTGCCGAAGCATCTCTGCCGCTTCGTTGAATTTGATTTTAACGACGGCCCGCAATTATTTCTTGGACAGTTGAGGAGGTCAAATCCCGACGCCTATCTATATCTAGGAGTCTGTCGCTGAACAACTGTGCTTGCAGCCATTTTTGCTCAAAAGTGGCTGCAGCGATGACGTTTTCAGGTAATTCTAGTTCTTGATTCAAATCAGTTTCAGATAAGTAACAAGTACCAGCTTGTTTGCAGGTATGAGGGTTAATATAGGAGTAGAGTAAAATCCTCCCGTAATCTTCAACCTGCCTTAAAGGCTCTAGATTTTCACCATACTCAACATAAGCAAAGCCTTCACCGAAAAGAGTATCCTCCTGATTAGCATATTTATAGTAGTAATTCATGTTTTCAGCTCTTAAAGGGGGCAGGAAGAAATAGTTTAAAGGTTTCAACGAAGCGGTAGAGATGCTTCGACAAGCTCAGCATGACGTTCTGCGGGGTTAAAACAGCCCCGCTTTCAAGCCTAGGCCAGTCGTTTCCGGCAGACCGAATAGCAGATTCATGTTCTGCACCGCTTGGCCCGAAGCGCCTTTCACGAGGTTATCGATAACCGAGGTGATGAGCAGTTGCTTGCCAAATTTCTGGACGTGCAGCAGGCACTTATTGGTGTTTACTACCTGCTTCAGGTGAATTTCCTTATCCGAAACCGTAGTGAACGGCGCATCTTGGTAGAACTGCTGATACAGCTCCCGGGCCCCTTCCTGGGTCAGGTCCGAGGGCGTGTACACGCTGGCGAAAATGCCCCGCGAGAAGTTGCCGCGGTAGGGAATGAAATTGATGTCCAGTTCCAGCTGCGGCTGCAGCTGCGCCAGGCTCTCCCCTATCTCGCCGAGGTGCTGGTGGGTGAAGGGCTTGTAGATGGATACGTTGTTGGTGCGCCACGAGAAGTGCACCGTCTCCGACAAACTCTGGCCCGCGCCCGTGCTGCCCGTAATGGCCGATACGTGCACATCGTCCGTGAGCTTTCCGGCCTGGGCCAGGGGTAGCAACGCCAGCTGAATGGCCGTGGCGAAGCAGCCGGGGTTGGCAATACTCTGAGCCTGCTGGATGCGGCTTCGGTTCAGCTCGGGCAGCCCGTACACAAACTCCCTACCCCCAAACTCGGCGTCAACCTCCAGGCGGAAGTCGTTGCTGAGGTCGATGATGTGGGTGGTTCCGGGCAGCTCGTGCTGGGTCAGCCAGGCCTTAGAGTTGCCGTGGCCCAGGCACAGGAACACCACGTCTTCATCACCGGCCAGCTCCGCGGTAAACACCAGGTTCGTCTCGCCCACCAGGTCATCGTGCACCTGGGCGATGGGGTTGCCGGCGTTGGAAGAGCTGACGATGGCGCCCAACTCGGCGTACTCGTGATGCAGTAGAATGCGGATGAGCTCCCCGGCGGTGTAGCCGGCGCCGCCTACGATGCCAACCTTAATTTTCATCGTTGAATGAGCTGTGAATCCGTAGCTGGTTGCTGAAGATTTTGATGAAGCCTTTGGCGTCGCGGCCGTCCCAGGCGTCGTTTTCCTCCCCGTAGGTGGCCACTTTGGAGCGCATCATGTCGTAGCGCGACTCAATGCCTTGCAGCTCGAACTGGTACGGCTTCAGCGTCACGAACACCGTGCCCGACACCCGCTCCTGCGACGACGCGAGGAAGGCTTCGAAGTCGCGCATCACCGGGTCGAGGTACTGGGCCTCGTGCAGGAGCGTACCGTACCAGTTGGCCACGTAATCTTTGTGCAGCAGCTGCCAGCGGCTGGAAGTGTGCTTTTCCAGCAAATGGTGAGCCTTCAGCAGAATCAGCGGGGCCGGGGCCTCAAAACCGACGCGACCCTTAATGCCCAGAATCGTGTCGCCCACGTGGGTGTCGCGGCCAATGGCGTAGGCACCGGCCAGCTCGTTCAGGGCCTGAATCAGCTCCACGGGGTTCATGGCCTTGCCGTTCAGCGCTACCGGCTCGCCTTTCTCAAAGGTAATTTCGACGGTAGCAGGCTTGGTTTCGCTGAGCTGGGTGGGGTAGGCCGACTCCGGCAGGGCCTGGTGCGAGGTCAGGGTTTCGACGCCGCCCACACTGGTGCCCCAAATGCCCTTGTTGATGGAATATTTGGCTTTTTCCCAGCTCATCTCGAAGCCGTGCTGGTGCAGGAAGTCAATCTCGGCCTGGCGCGAGAGCTTCAGGTCGCGGATGGGCGTGATGATTTCCGTGTGGGGCGCGATAACCGAGAAAGCCACGTCGAAGCGCACCTGGTCGTTGCCGGCGCCGGTGCTGCCGTGGGCAATGTAGTCGGCCTTGTGCTCCCGGGCGTACTCGGCCAGGGCCAGGCTCTGGAACATGCGCTCCGCACTGACGCTCAGCGGGTAGGTATCGTTCTTGAGGATGTTGCCAAAAATAAGGTAGCGCAGGCAGTCCTGGTAGAAACGCTGGGTTACGTCAATCACCTCGTGCTTCGCGGAGCCCAGCTCGTAGGCGCGCTTCTCGATGCCGGCCAGCTCTTCCTCGGAAAAGCCACCGGAGTTGACAATGACCGTGTGCACTTCCAGGCCCAGCTCCCGGGTCAGATACACAACGCAGTAGGACGTATCCAAGCCGCCGCTGTAGGCTAATACTACCTTTTTCATGTAGTGGCAAAAGAGATTTTTAGAATGTTTTGCTTGGCTAAGCCTCCTCGTTTGAGATGAAGGCCGGACGCACTATTCGGCCGCTCGTCGTTGGCCCCGTTGATCTTCGGGTGCGGAACCTGTTGCCGCTGGTCATCCAAGCACAAAGGCTTGCGTTTCAATGGATAGTCCAAACGGCTTGCTCCGGCTCCGCAGGGTTGCGCTATTGCTCCCGGCTGATGATGTCGATGGTGGCCTGGCTGAATTGGTCGTTCAGCGTGTCGTACACCATGCCGGTGCACAGGCACATTCTGCGCTGGTTTTCCATCAGAATGCCGTAGTTTTTGCAGCTGGAGCAGCCCTTCCAGAAATCGTCGCTCTGCGTCAGCTCGGGAAAGGTAACCGGGCGGTAGCCCAGCTCGTTGTTGATCTTCATCACGGCCGCCGAGGTAGTGATACCGAAGATCTTAGCCGCCGGATACTTCGTGCGGGAAAGCTCAAACACGCGGTGCTTGATGGCGCGGCCCAGGCCCTCCTTGCGCAGTTCCGTGTTCACAATCAGCCCCGAGTTCACCACGAACTTGTTGTCCTCAAAGGTTTCGATGTAGCAGAAGCCGGCCAGCTGCTCTTCCAGGAAAGCAATGATAGCGTCTCCTTTTTCCATCTTCTTTATCAGATAGTTAGGGTCACGCTTGGCAATCCCGACCCCGCGCGTTCTGGCAGATTCGGCATACCATTGACAGAGGGTTTCCACGTACTGCGCATCAGCAGCATTGGCTACGCGTAAAATCATGGTCAAGACTCGGTTGGTTGCCTGGCTATACGGCAACGGACTCGGAAAGACAAGCAAGGGGAGGGAGCCAGAGCGCAGCGGCCGGACAAGGCGTCGCGGCGGCCGGTACCGTGTTCAGTACCCGCACAAAAGCTCAGGAAAAGAAAGAAGGCCCACGGTACACGCCCGCTACGCGGGTTGTGCGCTGTACTCACTGGGGCAAGGGTGCACTACGGCCTACACTCGTGTCAATTCGTTACTCGTAGAAACTTTCTTCCGTGGGCCGCTACTTGTTGTGGCCCCTTCGCCGGGTTTTGGTACTGGTAAAACCTCAGGCGAATTATTGCACGCCAGCTCTTAAGCTGGCATTGTTCGCACAACCAGGGTAGGTCGTCGCAGAAGCGCAATAGAAGAGAGAAGAGTCATTGACAGCAGCCGCGGGGCGGCGTGGGGTGTTTCTGCGGTTGAAATGATCAGGACCGCTAAATCGTTGCAAAACTAGATGTTTTTTTTTGGAAACTTTGCCGGCCCGGCCGCAAAAAAAGTTCCCGCCCGCCTGCCGGTTGCGACTGGTTGCCGCCGGCGCGGCTGCTTCATTTGGCTCTTTCCGGCCCCCTACGCCACTTTTCCCCGACTCCTACTTCATGCGCGAAGGCTTGAAAATTTTTAAGATTGGCGGCGGCATCATCGACGATGAAGCCCAGCTGCGCCACTTCCTGACGGAGCTGGCCCGAGTACCCGGCCGAAAAATACTGGTGCATGGCGGCGGTAAAGGCGCCAGTCAGATGCTGCAGCACCTCGGCATTGAGCCCCGGATGGTGCAGGGCCGCCGTATTACCGACGCCCCTACCCTCGACATCGTGACAATGTTCTACGCGGGCAAAACCAACAAGCAGATAGTGGCGCTCCTGCAGGCAGCCGAGGTAAATGCCCTGGGGCTTTCCGGCGCCGATGGTAACGCTGTCCGGGCCGTGCAGCGGCCGGTAAAAGACATCGACTACGGCTTCGTGGGCGACCTGCCCGAAAACAGCATCAACGTTGGGCTGCTGGGCCAGCTGCTGCGGGCCGGCATCACGCCGGTGTTCTGTGCCATCACCCACGACGGCCACGGTCAGCTGCTCAATACCAACGCCGATACCATTGCCAGCACGTTGGCCCGGGCCCTGACCGCCGAGCATGAGGTAGCGCTGCACTTCTGCTTCGAGAAAGACGGCGTGCTGGGCGACATCAACGACGAAACCTCCGTGATACCGCAGATTACCGCCCGGCAGTACCAGCAGCTGAAAGCCGAGGGAGTTATTGCCGCCGGCATGGTCCCAAAGCTGGATAATGCCTTCGCGGCGCTGGAAGCTGGTGTGGAGCGTGTAGTGATTGAAAATGCGCTTAACATCAACAAACCCGTGAAAACTGTGCTATGTCGGAGCTAGTACACCGGCTAACCGGGTATGCCATTGCGCTGTTACAGAAGCTGATTCAGACGCCTTCCTTCTCAAGAGAGGAGGACCAGACGGCCGCGCTGATTTTTCAATTTCTGACCCACCAGGGCGCCTGCCCCCGGCGCGACGGCAACAATGTGTGGGCTGTGTCCAAGCACTTTGATGCCAGTAAGCCTACCATTTTGCTTAATTCCCACCACGACACGGTGAAGCCGGGCAGCACCTGGACCCATGATCCATTTGGAGCTACAGTAGAAGGCGATAAGCTGATAGGCCTGGGCAGCAACGACGCGGGCGCTTCGGCCGTGAGCCTGCTGGCTACGTTTCTCTGCTTCGAGCAACAGGAAACCGCACCGCCATTTAACCTAATCTGCGCCATTACGGCCGAAGAGGAAATTTCGGGCGCCAACGGCATCCGGCGGCTGCTACCCCTCCTACCCCCTATTGACCTGGGAATCGTGGGCGAGCCCACCCAAATGGATTTGGCCGTAGCCGAAAAAGGTTTGGTGGTGCTGGATTGTGTAGCGCACGGCCGCACCGGCCACGCCGCCCGTGAGGAAGGTGAAAATGCCCTCTACAAAGCCGTAGCCGATATTCGGTGGTTTGAGCAGTACTGCTTCCCGCAGGTGTCGGAACTGCTGGGACCCGTGAAAATGACCGTGACCCAGATTCAGGCCGGCTCCCAGCACAACGTGGTGCCCGACCGCTGCACGTTCGTGGTGGATGTGCGCACCAATGAGCGGTACACCAACCAGGAGGTAGTGGAACTGGTGCGTCAGCATGTTACCTCCGATGTCACGCCCCGCTCTACCCATCTGAACTCCTCCCGTATTGCCCTGGAGCACCCGCTGGTGCGGCGCGGCGTAGCCCTGGGCCGCCGCACCTTCGGCTCGGCCACCCTCTCCGACCAAAGCATGATGCCCTTCACCACCGTCAAGGTAGGCCCCGGCGACTCGGCCCGCTCGCACACCCCCGACGAGTACATTCTGCTCAGCGAAATCCGGGCGGGGGTGCAGGGCTACGTAGCTTTGCTCGACGGGCTGGGGCTGTAGCGCGCCGCTCTCGCCTGGCGTATAGTGTTGAACGAACCCAACAGAAAGTCCTACCTGAACGTCATGCTTCATCTGTCGTCTGCTTGTCGAAGTATCTCTCCCTCTGGCTACTCAATAGCATGGCAACGAAGCGGTAGAGCTGCTTCGACTTTGCTCAGCATGAGAGTCAGCATGGCAACATCAGCACGCGAGATGCTTCGACTGCGCTCAGCATAACGCTCTGTTCCACCCCATACCACGGCTCCATTCGTCGTGAAAACCAACCAAGCATGAAAATCTGGGATAAAGGCATTGCCGTCGATAAGAAAATTGAACAGTTCACGGTGGGCCACGACCGGGAGCTGGATATGTATCTGGCCCGCTTCGATGTGCAGGCGTCCGGGGTGCAGGCCAACATGCTGGCCCAGGCTGGGCTGATTTCCGAAGAGGAAAACGGGCAGCTGCAGCAGGGCCTCGCCGAGCTGGTCGCCCAGCTGGAGGCCGGCACCTTTACCATTGAGGCCGAGTTCGAGGATGTGCACTCCAAGATTGAGTTCTACCTCACCGAAAAGTTCGGCGACGCGGGCAAAAAGATTCATACCGCCCGCTCCCGCAACGACCAGGTGCTGACGGCTATCCAGCTGTTTCTGAAGGACTACACTAAGCGTGCTGCCGCTCGCACCCTGGAACTGGTAGAGGTGCTGCTGCAGAAAGCCGAGCAGCACCACGCCGACCTGATGCCCGGCTACACCCACTTCCAGGCGGCCATGCCCAGCTCCTTCGGCCTCTGGTTTTCGGCCTACGCCGAGCACCTGCTCCTGGATCTGGCCTTGTTTGAAGCCGCCCATACGGTAGCTGACCAGAACCCGTTGGGCTCGGGCGCGGGCTTCGGTTCGTCCTTCCCCATCGATAGGCTGCAAACCACGCGGGAAATGGGTTTTGGTAATCTGGCCGTGAGCAGCGTAGGGGCCCAGATGCTGCGGGGCAAAACGGAAAAGACAGTGGCCTTTGCCCTGGCTGGCATGGCCGCTACCCTGGCCAAAATGGCCTACGACCTGGTGCTCTACAACTCTCAGGATCTGGCATTTGTGGAGCTGCCAGCCGCGTTTACTACCGGCTCCAGCATCATGCCCCACAAAAAGAACCCCGATGTGTTTGAGCTGATCCGGGCCCGCTGCAATGCCCTGCAGGCCCTGCCCAACACGCTGATGCTGGCCACCAGCAATCTGCCCAGCGGCTACCACCGCGACTTTCAGATTCTGAAGGAGCTGCTCTTCGAGCCCATGACCCAGCTGCTCAACATCCTGGACATCGTGCTTTTCGCCCTTCCTCAGCTGCGCATCAAACCTGATTTGCTTAACCAGCCAAAATATGATGCGGTATTCTCGGTAGAGAACATTAACCAGCTCATCCAAAGCGGCACTCCTTTCCGCACTGCCTACAAACAAGTGGGCCAAGCCGTAGAAGATGGCAGCTACCGCCCGCACCGGGAGTTCCAGACCACGCATCTGGGCAGCGTGCATAACCTGGGGCTGGCAGAGATTCACGCCAAGGTTGCACGGTTCCGGACAGATAGTGCCCTGATGGCACACTAGACTTGCAATGCTTCATACACTTCGCGTGCCTGGTGAGGGTAAGTGCTGCCTCTGCTCAACTTCTTGTACCTAACCCATTGGCAGTGTTGGTGGTAGTGCTGTCAAAAAAGACAAAATTTTGAACACCATCATTCTTAGCTCACTATCAGGCGCTTACATAATAGATAAACATTGGTGAGTGATTACTTACAAAAATAAGTGAGCTAATACTTACCAGCTTTCCGAGTTATTGCTTATTATTGCATCATCAATCCGGCAGCTACTCCCACTAACTACCGGTACATAATTCCCACGCCCCGCTTACCCGGATGAACCCCACCCCATCCGGTACCCTTCGAGGACCGCGCAGCTGTACCCCCGGCGCTGCTGCCCGCTGGTTATCGGAAACCCACGTAGCCGGCCGATTTGGTATCCCCAAATCGGCCGGCTTCTGTTTTTAGCCGTTTTTACTTCATCTACTGGAGCAGGCAAATCTGTGGATGATTCTAAAAAAATAGCTTGATTTAGGTTCCAAGGCCCGAACTTGCGGTGTTTCTGTTGTTTCAGACAGAAGCTTCAGCGCGGCTGGAGCCGCACCACAATCGAACGAATCGTATGACGAACCGCAAACAGCACATTGCAGAGGTAGCATTGCAGCTATTTGGGGACAAAGGCTTCGAGAATACTTCGACCCAGCTGATTGCCAAGGCAGCGGGAGTCTCAGAAGCTCTTATTTTCAAGCATTTTGGCTCCAAAGACCAGCTCCTAGAGTTTGTAATTCGCAATGGCTATAAGCGCATCATTGAGGATAACCGGGGCGGCCTTGCCGAACCCGATCCGCTGGCTTTTATCCATAGTGTTATTGAGCTGCCCTTCAAGCTGGTGCAGGCGGAGCCTCACTTCTGGAAGCTGCAGTACCGCCTTACCGACTCTGAAATGGCCCGGCAGCAGCACGAGCGGTTTATGAAGCCCGTGCCGGCCCTGCTGCGCCAAGCCTTTCAGAAGCTGGGCTACACCGACCCGGATAAGGAAACCGAGCTGCTGCTGCTGCTAGTAGAAGCCCTCTGGAAGCAGGAAGCCACCAAAACCGAAGCCTCAGACGACCAGGGCATGCTTGATTTCATCAAGGGCAAGTACCAGGCGCAGTAGTGACTAGTAAACACAAGTGTCCCATCGGCCAGACTGCTGCAAATCAGCCTAGCCGATGGGACACTTGTGTTTGATGATACTTCCGCTACGGATTGAGCACGCGCAACGACTGCACCATCTCCTGGGCCTTATCCTTCCACAGAGCTACATCTTTTTTGACGCAGTTGAAGGTCATCACCAGTACGTGCCCGTCCAGGTCCGTAAAGAAAATGAGGTTGTACACCTCTGTATCTACCGCAGGCGTCATCAGCTCCAGATAGCCAACCTGCCGGTCATGCACCTTGCGCGTTCCATGGCCGTACCAGATGGCTTTGGGCTGCGCTTTCTGCATTATGGCGTGCATCTGCTGCTCAAAATACGGCAGGTTCTCTTGGGTTACGGGGGTAGTAGTGAGAGAGAAGGCTACGTTGGTGGCTCCCCGCTCGTCGGTCAGCACTTCCTGGGGCGGCCGCCCGCCCGGATACTTCAGCGCCAGCATCTCCTTGTTCATGGGCGCGAAACCTGCGGGCACCAGTAGCTCGACCCGGCCGTTGAGTAGCTGCCGTTTTTCAAGCGGTGGAGCCTGGCCCCACGCCGTAACCCAACTGATGCAGAAGCCGCAGAGCAGAAGTAGAATGTGTTTCATACGAAATGTGCAGGGTAAAAGTAAACACAAGTAAAAACGCCCCAACCGGGTCCGGCTGGGGCGTTTTTGCTCAGCACCAGCTGCGTTGCGCTGGCAGCCGCAGCCAGGCTTACAGGTGAATCACCTCGCCGTAGGCGGCGGCGGCGGCTTCCATCACGGCCTCGCTCATGGTGGGGTGCGGGTGCACGGCCCTAATGATTTCGTGGCCAGTGGTTTCGAGCTTGCGGGCCACGACCACTTCGGCAATCATCTCCGTCACGTTGGCCCCAATCATGTGGGCGCCCAGCCACTCGCCGTACTTCTTGTCGAAGATAACCTTCACGAAGCCGTCCTTCACGCCACCAGCGGAGGCTTTGCCCGAGGCCGAGAAGGGAAATTTACCTACCAGCACATCGTAGCCCTGCTTTTTGGCTTCGGCTTCGGTGAGGCCCACGGAGGCAATTTCCGGCGAGGCATAGGTGCAGCCGGGAATGTTCTGGTAGTTGAGCGGCTCGGGGTGGTGGCCGGCAATTTTCTCGACGCAGATGATGCCTTCGGCGGAAGCTACGTGAGCCAGCGCGGGGCCGGGTACGATGTCGCCGATGGCGTAGATGCCGGGCACGTTGGTCTGGTAGTAGTCGTCCACGATAACGCGGCCTTTCTCTACGTTGATGCCCAATTCTTCGAGGCCCAGGTTTTCGAGGTTGGTAACTACGCCGGCGGCGCTCAGTACCACGTCGCAGGCAATCTGCTGGTCGCCTTTGGCGGTCTTAACCGTTACGTTGCAGCCTTCGCCGCTGGTGTCCACCTTCGTTACCTCGGCCGAAGTCAGCACGTTGATGCCGATTTTCTTGAAGGATTTCTCCATCTGCCGCGATACTTCTTCGTCCTCCACGGGCACGATGCGGGGCAGGTACTCCACCACCGTTACCTCGGTGCCCATGGTGCGGTAGAAGTAGGCAAACTCCACGCCGATGGCGCCGGAGCCCACAACCACGAGGCGCTTAGGCAGGGCGGGCAGCACCATAGCCTGGCGGTAGCCGATGATTTTCTTGCCGTCGATGGGCAGGGCGGGCAGCTCGCGCGAGCGGGCGCCGGTGGCCAGAATGATGTGCTTGGCCTCTACGGTTTCCTTGCCGCCATCGGGCTTGGTCACTTCTACCTTACCGGCAGCCAGCAGTTTGCCGGTGCCCGATACCACGTCAATCTTGTTTTTCTTGAACAGGAAGTTGATGCCCTTGCTCATGCCGTCGGCCACGCCGCGGCTGCGCTGAATCACGGCGCCGAAGTCGTAGCCTACGCCTTCCGCCTTCAGACCGTAGTCGCCGGCGTGGTTGAGGTACTCAAATACCTGGGCGCTCTTGAGCAGGGCTTTGGTGGGAATGCAGCCCCAGTTGAGGCAGATGCCGCCGAGCGACTCGCGCTCCACCACGCCTACTTTCAAGCCCAGCTGCGAAGCCCGGATAGCCGCGACGTAGCCGCCGGGGCCGCTGCCGATAACGACCAGGTCGTATTGCAATGCCATGTTGTGTTCGGTTGAAGGTTTAGAAGGAAGGACCACCGGCTGCTTCGGGCGGGCAGGTGGCCCGGCAAAGATAGGCAGGCCGCGCTACTCTGCCACGCTGCCCGGTTCCGCTGGGGCCTGCGGGCCCCGGACAAAATTTTGGGGCCGGGCTTAGCCTTTCCTAAAGGGTGCCCGTACAAGAGCCGTTACCCGATTACGGGCCGTTGCGCCTGCCCTTTTTTCACTCTGAACTCTCCATGAAAGCACCTATACTTTCGCTTTTTACCAGCCTGGCTTTACTTTCCCTGACAGACTGCGCCCGCAGCACCACGGAGGTGGAGCGCCCGACCTCGGCTTCGCGGAACGCGGCCCGGGAAATGGCCATTGCCCGCTCGGCCGACACGGCAGCCCGGGCCGCCGATGGCACGGCTACGGCCTCCGTGGCCTCTGCCCCTACCCCTGCCCTACCCGTAGAACCCGCCGCCCGCAAAACCAACGCCGACTACCGCGCCGAAATTCGCACGGCCGATGCCGCCCTCAAGGCTAAACCCCGCGACTTCGACGCCCTGCTGGCCCGGGCTAAAGCGAAAAGCCACCTGAAAGATTACCGGGAGGCCGTAGCCGACTACAACGCCGCGCTGCGCCTGAAGCCTACCAACGCGGAAGCCTACTACAACCGGGGCCTCAACCGTCTCAAGCTTAAGGAGTACAGCGCCGCTATTTCCGACTTTACCAAGGCCGTGAAGTACAACCCCCAGGACAAGGAGGCTTATTTTGGTCGGGGTGCCGCCAAGATGCAGCTGTTCAACTTCAAGGGTGCCATTCCGGACTTCGCCAAAGCCATCAGCCTCGACCCCAACTACGCCGATGCCTACGAGTACCGCGGCATTAGCTACGCTTCCATCAACAAGCCCAACGAAGCCAAAGCCGACCTGGAAAAAGCCACCATGCTTAACCCCGAGGCCGAAAAAAGCCTGCGCCGCTACGCAGGCAAGTAGTGAGATGGTGAAGTGGTGTCATGGCGAGGGCACCGAAGCCATCCGTCCTGACCAACGTGCTACCCCTTTTACTGTGAGAAGCCCTTACATCCGCGCTGGAAGTAGGGGCTTTTCACTTTATGAGGTTTGTCACACAAAGAGGAAGGATGGCTTCGTGCCTCGCCATGACACAACTTCACAACTTCACAAATTCACCATATCACCGCCCCATCAGCAGCTTAACGTAGAAGCTGGGCTGGCGCAGCCGCTCGCGCAGGTCCAGGTCGAGGAACATGTTGCTGATGGTTTCGGCCAGGGTGGGGTTGTTGGCGGCGCGGTTGGCCACGAAGTTGAACAGCCAGGGGTAGCCCAGCAGGCGCTGCATGGCCCGGCTCAGGCGCAGCTCCTGCCAGAGGCGGTTGTACACGGCCTGGTCGTAGCCGAGCAGAAAACCGGCCGAGAAGTTCTGCGCCGCCAGCGCCCGCCCGGCCCAGTCGGCGGCGTGGCGGCCCGATACCATAGCGTGGCTGATGCCCTCACCACTGAATGGGTCGATGAGGGAGCCTGCATCACCGAGCAGCAGGTAGCCGGGGCCGGAAAGCGGGCGGCGTTTGGAGCCTAGGGGCAACCCGAACCCGCGCACCGGCCCCAGCCGCTCGGCGGTGGCAAACCGCTCCTTCAGGGCCGGATGCGTCTGCAGTATCTCATCCAGCCGCTCGCGCAGCTTTACCTTCTTTTTCGATACCGCTTCGGTGAGCATACCCACCCCCACGTTGGCCTCGCCATTGGGCAGCGGAAACACCCAGAGGTAGCCGGGCAGAAACTCTCGAATGAAGTGCAGCTCAATGAAATTATCGGGGTGCAGGCCCTGCACGCCCCGGTAGTAGGCCCGCAGGCCGGCGCAGTGGTGGGCCGGCTCCAGCGCGTGGCCGCCCACTTGCCGGGCAAAGCTGGATTGCGCGCCGTTGGCCACCAACAGCAACCGGGAGGTGGTTATTTCAACGTCATCGGGCCCGAACAGGCGCCAGCGGCCGTCGGGCAATTGCTCGTGGCGGGCTACCTCGGTATTTTCCCGGAAGTCGATTTCCGGGCGGCGGCGTACCTCTTCAATCAGAAAGTTATCGAAGTGCAGGCGCTTGCTGATGTGGCCGGCGCTGCGGTCGGTGGCGGGGTTGTACTTCGGCTTGAAGGGCACGGCCAAACGGCGGCCGTTGGGCGCGTAGAAATCAATGCCCCAGCTGGGCAGCTGAATGGGCTCGGCGGCCAAGCGGGCGGGCAGCTCCGGGCCCAGCCGGCGCAGCTCGCTGAGCACTTTGCCGCTGAGGGCGTCGCCGCATACTTTGTCGCGGGGGAAGGTGGCGCGGTCGAGCAGCAGGCAACGGTGGCCGGCCTGGGCCAGGTGCAGGGCCGCCGTGGCCCCGCCCGGGCCAGCGCCCAGAATGCAGATATCGGTGTCGGGCATAGGGGTAGCGAAGATACGAGCCGCAACCTTTGGGTTGCCATCTGCGCTACTGCTGCCACAACGCAGCCTCAGCCATACATACAGCGGCCTTTGCTTGCCGGCCTCAGTGCTACCTGAAACCAAAGCGCAACCGGCGTACCCCGCGCTGCTGCCTTTCGCAAACCAATTGCGCTACTTCAACCAGAAGGCCTGCTTCTGGCTGGCTTCTCATAATTTTGCTTCCCGACTCTAGGCTCTTGCCTTACTTGCCAATGGCTCTCCGACTTTTACATCAGGATCCTACCATCACCATTTCCTACGACTACCAGCGCGACTGGCTGTACGCCAACTGGACCGGCGACCAGAGCCTGGAATCGGTGCAGGCGGGCTGCCTGCGCCTGCTAGAACACCTACAGTTTGAGCGGTGCACCAAGCTCCTCAATGATAATACGGAAGTAACCAGCATGTGGAGCGATGCGTCGGGGTGGGTGGGCGCCACCTGGTTTCCGATGATGGCCGACGCCGGGCTGGAGTATTTTGCCTGGGTGTACTCGCCCAACGTGTACAGCCGCCTCTCCGCCGACCTTTCCATGCAGCAGCAACTCGGCACCCGGCCCATTGTGCTGGCGTTCGATAATCAGGAGCTGGCCTCCAACTGGCTACAGCTGATGTAGCGTCAGTTGCCCAAAAGCTCGGCCATTAGCGCCCGGGTAGAGGGTGTAGCGCAAACCAAGGGGTAGCAGGTTAGGCTTTCGTTGCTACCTTCGCTGGCATGACGAAACAGCTTGACGGAAAAGTGGCCCTCATCACGGGTGCTTCCAAAGGAATTGGCCGCGCTATTGCGGTGTATTTCGCCCAGCAGGGCGCGCAAGTGGCCTTCACCTACCTCTCCAGCGTGGAGAAAGGCCAGCAGCTGGAGCAGGAGCTTTCGGCTTTCGGCACCAAGGTGAAGGGCTTCCGGTCCGACGCTTCCATCTACACCGAGGCGGAAAAGCTGGTAGATGAGGTGGTAGCTGAGTTTGGCAAGCTGGATATTCTGGTCAACAACGCCGGCATCACCCAGGATGGCCTGCTCATGCGCATGAGCGAGCAGCAGTGGGACCAGGTGCTGGCCGTGAACCTGAAATCGGTGTTCAACCTGACCAAAGCCGCCACCAAGCCCATGATGCGCGCCAAAACCGGCAGCATCATCAACATGACCTCAGTAGTAGGCATCAAGGGCAACGCTGGCCAAGCTAACTACGCCGCTTCCAAAGCCGGTATCATCGGCTTCACCAAATCGGTGGCTCTGGAGCTGGGCTCGCGCAATATTCGTTGCAACGCCATTGCGCCGGGCTTCATTGAAACCGAAATGACTGATGCCCTCGACCAGAAGCAGGTAGATGAGTGGCGCAAAGCCATCCCGCTGCGTCGCGGCGGCTCGCCCGAGGACGTGGCCAAAGCTACTGCCTTCCTGGCCTCCGAAGAATCGGCCTATATCACCGGCCAAGTGCTGCAAGTTGATGGCGGCATGCTGACCTAGGGCAGCCTCTTTTTGAACAAGACTGGTACGTGTCGGGTTGTACGGGCTTGCGAAGCGGGCCTGCCAGCCCGACACGTTTTTTGTTGCGCCCGCCGCCCCGCCCCTACCCCCGCTATGAAATCGAAACTTGTATTGCTACCGCTCATGCTGGGCGGGTTCGGCATTGGCATGACGGAGTTCGTCATGATGGGCATTCTGCCGGATATTGCCCGCGCCATGCGCATCAGCATTCCGGATGCCGGCCACTTCATCTCGGCCTATGCCCTGGGGGTAGTGGTGGGCGCTCCGCTGCTGGTGGCCCTCACCGGCAAGCTGCCGCCGCGGAAAATTCTGGCCTTGCTGATGGCGTTGTTTGCCGTGGGCAACGGGCTGTCGGTGCTGGCCTCCTCGTACCACCTGATGCTGCTGACGCGCTTTGTTTCGGGGCTGCCGCACGGGGCGTTTTTCGGGGTAGGCGCCGTGGTGGCGGGCCGGCTGGCCCAGCCGGGCAGGGAGGCGCAGGCCATTTCCATCATGTTTGCGGGCCTCACGTTTGCCAACATCATTGGGGTGCCCATTGGCACCTACCTGGGCCACCATTTCAGCTGGCGGATTCCGTTTGTGCTCATTGTGGTGGTAGCCCTGCTGACGGTGGTGAGTGTGCTGCGGCTGATGCCCAATCTGGCCGCCAAAGAAACCAACCTGCGCCAGGAATTTCACGCCTTCACCAAGCTGGAGCCCTGGCTGATTATCGGGATAACCGTGCTGGGCAACGGGGGCTTTTTCGCGTGGTTTAGCTACATCGTGCCGCTGTTCACGGAGGTAAGCGGGTTCGGCCCCAATACGGTGGCGTTTCTGATGGTGCTGGCCGGCGTGGGCATGGCCCTGGGCAACCTGCTCGGCGGCTGGCTCACCGACCGTATCTCGCCCCTGCGGGCTACTACCTTCCTACTGGCAGCCATGACGGCCTCTCTGCTCCTGGTGCCCGTGGCCGCGCCCTACCAACTCCCGACGGTTGTCATGACCATGCTCACGGGGGCGCTGGCATTCTCCACGGCCGCGCCCATCCAGATGCTGATGATTCGCTCGGCCAAGGGCTCGGAAATGCTGGCTTCTTCGCTGAGCCAATCGGGCTTTAACACGGGCAACGCGCTGGGCGCTTACCTGGGCGGCCTGCCCATTGCCGCCGGCCTGGGCTACACCTCCCCCGACTGGGTAGGCGCAGCGCTGGTGACGGGCGGCATCCTGTTCTGCGTGGCGCTGGTTTTCCGCCGCCGCAGTCAGGCCGCCGCGCCGGAGCCGGAAGTGGCAGTAGTTAGATAAGAATAGAGGGGGTAGGAAAATACGCTTTCAAGAAAAGCGACTGTCATCCTGAGCACAGCGAAGGACCTTCTTACGCTTGAACGAGGCGCTGTTATGCTCGTTCTTCAGGCGGGGTAAGGTCCTTCGCTGCGCTCAGGATGACAGACATTTTTCTAACTACCCGTGCAATCTGTAGCACAGCCAATCTGCCACGCGCTTACCTTAGCCGCAACCCGTTTCTCGCCTCGAATGAAGCTCAAGATTTTGTTGGCGCTGCTGTTGCTGCTTACTGTTTCGCTGGTGGCCTACCCCCATTTGCACCACCGATACGTGCGCTATCAGCGGCAGCAAACTGCCTTCAAAGCTGCTGAGCAGATTTCTACCCGCCTGCGCAACGGCGACCTGATCTTTCACACCTCCCAGTCGGCGCAAAGCCAAGCCAAGCCATTCAGCTGGCCACCCGCTCGCCGTACAGCCACTGCGGCATTTTATTCAAAAAGAACGGGGAGTGGCGCGTGTTCGAGGCCGTGCAGCCAGTCAGCGAAACGTCATTGGCAGCTTGGGTGGCGCGCGGCAAAAACGGGCAGTTTGTGGTTAAGCGCCTGCGCGATGCGGAAACCGTTCTGACACCTGCAGCCCTTCAGCGTCTGCAAGCCGCCGGCGAACAGTACCGCGGCCGCAACTACGACCTTTACTTCGGCTGGTCCGATGAGCGGATGTACTGCTCGGAGTTGCTCTGGAAGATGTATCACCAGGCCACCGGCCGTGAAATCGGAAAGCTCCAGGCCCTGCGCGAGTTCGACCTAGGCCACCCAGCCGTGCAAGCCAAGCTGCAGGAGCGCTACGGCAAGCGCATTCCACTGGATGAAAAGGTTATTTCGCCGGTCCGGATGCTGGAAAGCCCGGAGCTGGTGACGGTGCGGTGAGTAGCGTTAATCTGCGTTGGCTACTTTATTGGTAGCTTCTAGCAGTTGAATAAGGCTTGATAATTGGGTAGCATATTCCGCTTCCGGGTTTTGAAAGAAGATAGTTGTCAGCATTTCAATTATTGTTTTGTTAGTAAGCCAGCGACTGAACAGAATTCCAGGTCCTGCGTCTCTATCAAAGACGGATAGCCGTTTACTTCCTATTACCATATCAGCATTACGATCTACAAAATCAATCAACCGCTTAATACTTACTGGGCTCTTAAATTCACTCCATATAGATAGCAATAGTTCAACGTCAGGATACACATTCATAATAGCTGGAAAGTAGTCTGAGAAGGCAGCATCAGCTATTTCTAAATCTGTATTGAGCAATTCATTCCACAGCGTTAACAGATAATCCTTTATAGCGTTTTGTTCAGATACTGGCCATGTTTGCCAATGCCCATAACGCAGTTTATCCAATGCTACCCATTCTTCCCAACCAGTATCAAGCGTAGCAAGCAGTTCAAAAATTCGAGGAAGAAAATGCCGGAAATCATCCACATCACCCCAAGTAGTCATCACTTTGAAATAAAAGATACCCAGGTGGTCAACGGATAATTCTCGTAGTGGCCGAGCTGCCAAAGTGCGATTCCAGATTAACAAATCACTATGCAAGGGGCTACCCTCCATATGAGGGTCTAGTGGGTACTTGGCAAAGACACAGTATAGATTTTCTATGGCGGTCTGCAGCTTGCTGTTCATAAATACAAAGATCCACTATTCGGCTCGTGTATATTGCCTGCTATAACGTCAGGCCTACTCCCCCCGCAACTCCCTACCTTCGCTATCCGCCCCAACCCTCACCCGCGCAACTCTGCGTGGTAATCCGGGGTTCTTAGGTTCACACTGATTCCGTTGGCATTTGCTACTATCTGCTTCTCCCTGGTTTATACTGCTGTGCCTGCTGGTAGGCGCGGGCTACGCGGCCCTGCTCTACTCGGCTAAGGCCCCCTGGAGCCGGACCATCAACTACGCACTGGCCTTCGTGCGCTTTGCGGTGGTGAGCTTTTTGTGCTTCCTGCTCCTTTCCCCCTTCCTGAAAACCACCACCACTACCACTGAAGCGCCGACCGTGGTGCTGGCCGTCGACAACTCGCAGTCGGTGGGGCTGTTCACGCCGCCGGCTGTCCTGACCCAGGCCACCCAGGGGCTGGCGCAGCTGGCCGAAACATTGCGCGGCCGGGGCTTCCGGGTAGAAACTCGCACGCTTTCCGCCGGCAGCCGTCCGGCCCGGCCCGATTCGCTACGGTTTCAGGCTCCGGCTACCGACCTTGATGGGCTGCTCACGGGCATCGGCGAGGGGTTTCAGGAACGGAACCTGGCGGGGGTAGTATTGGTATCGGATGGGGTAGTAAACCAGGGCCGCGCCCCCCAATACACCTCCTACCGCTTCCCGATTTACGCCATTGGCGTCGGCGATACGGTGCCCAAGAAAGACGTCAGCCTGCCCGCCCTGACCTACAACCGCGTGGCGTTCAGCGGCAACCAGTTTCCTATCGAAGCCGAGCTGGCTTACGACGGCTACCCCACTGGCACTACCGCAACCGTGCTGCTGCGCGAGAATGGCCGAGTGCTGCAAACCAAGCGCGTGAGCCTGCCTGCCGGGCAGCGGCGCACCAAAACCACCTTCCTGGTAACGGCCCCGGCCCCCGGCAAGCGCCGCTACGAAGTGGTAGTGGAAAAGCTGCCCGGCGAGTTCACGGCCCTCAACAACCAGAAGTTTGCCTACCTCGACATCGTGAAGGGCAAGCTGCGAGTGCTGCTGGCCGGCGCCGCCCCCCACCCCGACCTAAAGGCCCTGCGCGCGGCCATTCTGCAAAACGACAACTTCGACCTCGCTACCTACCTGCCCGGCATCAGCCCGCTTCAACCCCAGGATTTCGACGTGGCCATTCTGCACCAGTTGCCGGCCCAGACGGGGGTAGGCGCCGAGGTGCTGGCCCAGGTGAAAGCTCGCCGCGTACCGGCCCTGTACATTCTGGGGGCCCAGTCGAACTACAGCGCCTACAACGCCCTGAGCACGGGCCTGACCGTGACGCCCCGCGGCGGGCAGACCGATGACGTGACGCCCGTACCCAATGCCACCTTCACCCGCTTTTCGTTTGAAGAGGATGCTTTGCGCCGGTTCGCGGCCTATCCCCCAGCGCCGGTGCCGTTCGGGGAGGCGCGCCTGGGTAGCGGGGCTGAGGCCGCGCTGTGGCAGCAGGCAGGCCGCGTAAAAACGCAGAAGCCCCTGCTGGTATTCGGGGGCACGCCTCAGCAGCGCCAGGCTACCCTGCTCACGGAAGGCAGCTGGCAGTGGCGCCTGCAGGAAGCCGCCGAGCACGACGACCGGCCCGAGGCCTACGACCGGCTGGTGGTGCGGACCCTGCAGCTGCTGACCCAGAACGCCAACAAGAAGCGCCTCGATGTGTACCCCACCCAGGACGCCTTCAACACCCCGGACGACGTGACCTTCGGGGCCGAAACTTACAACGCCATCTTCGAGCGCATCTACGGCCAGCAAATCACGCTCACACTCACCGATGAGCAGCGCAAAACCCGCACCTTCACGTACACCAACAGCCCCGATGGCTCACCCCTGCACCTGGGGCCGCTGCCGGCCGGCCTGTACCGCTACGTGGCGCGGGCTACTCTGGGTGGGCAGGCGCAGCAAGACCAGGGCGAGGTATTGGTGCAGGAGCAGCAGCTGGAAGCCCTCCAGTCGCGGGCCGACCACAACCTGCTCTACCAGGTAGCCCGGCGCAGCGGGCAGCGCCTCTACTACCCCGCCCAGTTCGCCCAACTCGCCCAGGACATTCAGAAGGCCAACTACAAGCCCGTGATTTATGAGCACGAAGACCTAAAGGACCTGATTAATTTGAAGTGGCTGTTTTTCCTGCTGCTGGGGCTGATGACGGTGGAATGGGCGACCCGCAAGTATTCGGGCGGGATATAAGACCGCTGCCCACACGACTTCGGCCTTCTGCTTTTCCGTGGCAAGCCAGAAGTGCAGACCTTTACCTCTCCGAAAAAACACCTGTTGCGCTGAGTGCTGCCTCTTTGGAAAGAGGACCGGAGCCCAGGTTTACGTCTTCCATTCTCCTCCCATGAACCGTCTGCTTTTCCCTTTGCTCTCCGCAACTCTTCTGCTGACCGCCTGCGACAAAAACGCGGAACAGAAGGCCGAGCTGGCTGTGCAGGATTTCGTGCGCATGCGCGTTTCTGATCCTAAAAACTACTTCCCGGGCAAATTCCGGCACAAGCCCTACACCAAGCGCGACTCCCTGCAATACCTGGCTCAGATGGCCCGGATTAACGGACTGCCGGCCCCGCCCGCCCCTACCCCCGCCGACTCCGTGCGCATTGGCACGCTGGTGCTTCACGACTACCGCGACGAGATGCGCAACGGCATTTCAGTGCGCGACAGTGGCGAGTACGTGGTGCGGCCCAACGGCGAGGTGCGCATGCTGATAGCGGAAAGCGTCCGGCAGAAGCGCCTGCAGAAGTAAAGCGTACCTTTGCCGTTCCGGACGGGGTAGGAAACGGGAGCAGGCCGCTCCGGTTCCGGCCCTGGTCCGGAATCCTGTTTTTACTGCTTTTACGTGAGCTGGAAGGCTCATGCCCCGCATGCGCTACATTCTGCTCAATAAGCCCTACGAAGTCCTGACTCAGTTTACCGACGAAACCGGCCGGAAAACGCTCAAGGATTTTGTTAACGTCCCGAACATTTACCCCGTGGGTCGCCTCGACTACGATTCCGAAGGGCTGGTGCTGCTCACCGACGATAAGCAGCTGCAGCACCGTCTGTCGGAACCGCGCTTCAAGGTACCGAAAACGTATTGGGTGCAGGTAGAGGGCGTGCCAACCGAGGAAGCGCTGGAGAACCTGCGCCGGGGTGTGGACCTGAAAACTGGTTTTACTACCCCCGCCGAGGTAGCCCTGCTGCCCGAAACGCCCCAGCTTTGGGAGCGAAGCAAGCCGGTGCGGTTCCGGGCCAACATCCCGACCACCTGGGTGCAAATCCGGATTTCGCAGGGCATGAACCGGCAGGTGCGCAAAATGACGGCTGCTGTGGGCTACCCCACCCTGCGCCTGGTGCGCGTCGGCATTGCCGATTTGCGGGTGGATAAGCTCCAGCCCGGCGAGTGGCGCGACCTGACCAAAGAGGAAGTACAGGCCCTGACCGAAGACATGGCGGCCCAGACCGCCGCGGCCGGCACCTTCAAAACGCCCGGTAAAGGCTCCGAATACTGGCCCGGCGGCGTGCGGCCCGCCGGCGAAAAACCGCGCAGCACTAACCGCAGCGGTTATACTCTCCCCGGCACCAAACCGGCCGGCAGCTCCCGCACCGCCGGCACCCGGGGCGCGGGCCGCAACGCTACCCCCGGCAAAACCGGCAGCAAGCCCGGCCCTAAGTCGGCCGGACGGGGTAGCGCGCCCCGCAAACCAGGCGCGGCGGGGGGCCGCTCCGGGCGTAGCTAAGCCGCAGTATGCGCCACGCCCGAAAACTGCGGCGGCTGGCTGTGCTGGCGGCCCTGGCCTTTGTGCTGCTGAACGTGGTAGCCGCTTTCCACGCTTGGCGGTTCACGCACTTCACTACCGAAGTGGGCACCCATACTGATAACCCCGAACAGCTGACGCTGCTGCAAAAGCTGTGGGTGCTGGTCACGGGCATCAAAAATCCCAAGCCCGTCAACCACGCCGCTCCCGACTTTCCCTACGTCACTACCTACCTCGAAAGCCCCAACGGGCGGCTGGAAGTGTGGCACGGCGAGGTCCCGAACGCGCGCGGCACGGTGGCCCTATTTCATGGCTACACCAGCTCGAAAGCAAAACTGCTCTCCGAGGCCGCCTATTTCCGCAGCCTGGGCTACAGCGTTGTGCTGACTGATTTTGCGGGTAACGGCGGCTCCGAGGGCAACGTCTGCACCGTGGGCCACCACGAGGCTGAAGATGTGGCGGCGGTGGTGCAGTGGCTGCAGCAGCGGCCGGGGCCGGTATTCATTTACGCCAACTCCATGGGCGCCGTGGCTACCCTCCGGGCCGAAGCCGAGCTGGGCGTGCGCCCCACGGCCAACCTGCTGGAGTGCCCCTACGGCTCCATGCTTGAAACCGCCCAGAGCCGCTTCCGCTCCATGCACGTCCCGCCCTTTCCGATGGCCAACCTGCTGGTATTCTGGGGCGGAGTGGAAAACAACTTCTGGGCCTTTGACCTCGATGCTACCCGGTACGCTGCTCGTATCACCACTCCTACCCTGCTGATGTGGGGCGAAGCCGACCCGCGCGTAACCCGCCCGGAAACCGACGCCATTTACGCCGCCCTGCGCGGCCCCAGGAAGCGCCAGGATTTCCCCCGCTCCGGCCACGAGCCGTATTGGTGGAAACATAAAGCGTTATGGGAAAGCACGGTGAGGGAGTTTATGATAAAATAGTATGTCATCCTGAGCTTGCGAAGGACCTTATTACACTAGCACGAAGCACCGCTACAAGAATAGATCGGGCGCGATAAGGCCCTTCGCAAGCTCAGGATGACAAATCCGAATGTACCACATCCTGCCCACCTGTCAGCATATCCTACCTCTGGTTTTATCGTAGAAGTCAGACCGTCGCGAAACGGTACCACGAGTTATTCCAAAATGACAATCTGTCACGAAAGAAAGGCATTTTCTTGGCTGGTACGCGTCTTGTAATTCCCCCGGTGCGAGTGATTCGCATCTAGTATCTGACACTTCAACTCTTACTATACAACCATTCACATGGGCAAAATAATCGGTATTGACCTCGGCACCACCAACTCGTGCGTGGCCGTAATGGAAGGCAACGAGCCGGTGGTAATTCCGAATAGCGAAGGCCGCCGCACGACTCCCTCCATCGTGGCGTTCCTCGATAACGGTAAAGGCGAACGGAAAGTCGGTGACCCCGCCAAACGTCAGGCCATTACCAACCCCAAGAATACGCTGCAGTCGATTAAGCGCTTCATGGGCCGCGGCTTCGGCGAAGTGACCGAAGAAGCTAAGCACGTTTCTTACGAGCTGGTGCGCGGTTCCAACAACACGGTAGCCGTGCAAATTGGCGACCGTCAGTACACGCCCCAGGAAATTTCGGCCATGGTTCTGCAGAAAATGAAGCAGACCGCCGAAGACTACCTCGGCACCACGGTAACCGAAGCCGTTATTACGGTTCCGGCTTACTTCAACGATGCCCAGCGCCAGGCTACCAAAGAAGCTGGCGCCATTGCTGGCCTCGATGTGAAGCGCATCATCAACGAGCCCACCGCTGCTGCCCTGGCTTACGGCCTCGACAAGAAGCACAAAGACCAGAAGATTGCCGTGTACGACCTCGGTGGTGGTACCTTCGACATCTCGATTCTGGAGCTGGGTGATGGTGTGTTCGAAGTACTGAGCACCAATGGTGACACCCACCTCGGTGGCGACGACTTCGACCAAGTAATCATCAACTTCCTGGCGGAAACCTTCGCCAGCGAGAACGAAGGCCTCGACCTACGCAAAGACGCTATGGCCCTCCAGCGTCTGAAAGAAGCTGCTGAGAAAGCCAAAGTAGAGCTGTCGTCTTCGACCGAAACGGAAATCAACCTGCCCTACGTAACGGCTACCGCTTCGGGCCCGAAACACTTGGTAGTAAAGCTGAGCCGCGCGAAGTTCGAGCAGCTGGCTGACTCGCTGGTGCGCCGCTCGATGGAGCCCTGCAAAAAGGCGCTGCAAGACGCTGGCCTGAGCACTTCCGACATCGACGAAGTAATCCTGGTAGGTGGCTCGACCCGTATCCCCCGCATTCAGGAAGAGGTAGAGAAGTTCTTCGGTAAGAAGCCTTCGAAGGGCGTTAACCCCGACGAAGTAGTAGCCGTAGGCGCTGCCATCCAGGGCGGTGTGCTGACCGGGGAAGTGAAGGACGTGCTCCTGCTCGACGTGACCCCGCTTTCGCTGGGTATCGAAACGATGGGCGGCGTAATGACCAAGCTCATCGAGTCGAACACGACCATTCCGACCAAGAAGTCCGAGACCTTCTCGACGGCTTCCGACAACCAGCCTTCGGTAGAGATTCACGTATTGCAGGGCGAGCGTCCGCTGGCTTCGCAGAACCGCACCATCGGCCGCTTCCACCTCGACTCGATTCCGCCGGCACCCCGCGGTGTTCCGCAAATCGAAGTAACCTTTGACATCGACGCCAACGGCATTCTGCACGTTTCGGCCAAAGACAAAGGCACCGGCAAGGAGCAGAAAATCCGCATCGAAGCCTCGTCGGGCCTCACCGACGCCGACATTGAGCGCATGCGCAACGAAGCTGCCGCCAACGCCGAAGCTGACAAGCAGGAGAAGGAGCGCATTGAGAAAGTTAACCAGGCTGACTCGATGATCTTCCAGACCGAAAAGCAGCTCAGCGAGTACGGCGACAAGTTGAGCGCCGGCAACAAAACGGCCGTTGAAAATGCGCTAGCTGACCTCAAGAAGGCCCACGAGAGCAAAGACCTCGGCCAGATTGACACCGCCATGGCCGCTATCAACGCTGCTTGGCAGGCTGCCTCGCAGGAAATGTACGCCGCTACCCAAGGTGGCGCCGACGGCCAGCCCGGTGCTGACGGTGGCAACCCCTTCGGTGGCCAAGCTGGCGGCAACGGCCAGCAGGGCCAGTCCCACGACAACGTGACGGATGTGGACTACGAAGAAGTAGGCAAGTAAAATCGCAGATTACCGCTGATTTTCTTGATTCCGCTGATTGTGATTAAAAAAGCCCGAAGCAGTGATGCTTCGGGCTTTTTTTGTGGGCGTTATTTAGCCGGGCATTCCATTTTCTTCTGAGCTTGCAGCCGGGTAGCTTCCTCAGGAAAAGTCGGTCTTTGGAATGCTTGCCGGCTTTTCCTACCCAACGACTAACCCAAAGCGCATGGCTGATTTTCTGATTATTGGGGCGGGCATTGGCGGACTCACGGCGGCGCACGCGCTGCTCCAGCAAGGCCACCGGGTGCGGGTGCACGAGGCGGCGCCGGAATTGCGCGAAGTGGGCGCCGGCCTGGTGCTGGGCGCCAACGCCATGCGCGCCCTGCACCAGCTGCACCTAGACGCGGCCGTCCTACCCCTGGGCTCACCCGTAACCCGCCTCGACCTGCGCGACCAACGGGGCCGGCTGCTCCAGGCCGCCGACACTGCCCCATTTACTACCCGCCTGGGCTTTCCCAACCTGGGCATTCATCGGGCGGCGCTCCAGCAGGTTCTTTCTCAAGGTTTGCCCCCGGACGTCTTAACGCTCGGCTGCGCTTTTGAGCGGCTGGAAACCGATGCCACCGGCGTAACCGCGCACTTTGCTGATGGCCGCACCGTGCGGGCTGACGCGCTAATTGCCGCCGACGGCATCCGCTCCCGGGTGCGGCGGCAGCTGCTGCCTCGCGCTGAGCCGCGCTATGCGGGCTACACCTGCTGGCGGGCCGTGGTAGATGCCAGCCGGCTGGACTTGCCCGTGGGCGAATCGTGCGAGACGTGGGGCGAGCGGGGCCGGCGCTTTGGCTACGTGCCCGTGGGCAAGGGCCAGGTGTACTGGTTTGCCTGCCTGAACAGCCCGCAGCCTCAGAACCCGCAGTACCGGGCTTACCGCACAACAGATTTACAGCGCGCGTTTGCCGGCTTCCACGCGCCCGTACCCGAGCTGCTGGCCCTCACCCGCGACGAGGAGCTGCTCTGGAACGACATCCTTGACGTGAAACCCCTGCGGCGTTTTGCCTTTGGACGGGTGCTGCTGCTCGGCGACGCCGCGCACGCCACTACCCCCAACCTAGGCCAGGGGGCCGGCATGGCCGTGGAGGATGCCGCCGTGCTGGCTCAGTGCCTGGAGGCCCAACCCGATTTGGGGCGGGCTTTTCGGCAGGTTGAGCAGCGCCGTCGCGGCCGCACCGCCCGCATTGTGCGCACCTCCTGGCAGCTGGGCCGGGTAGGTCAGCTGGAAAGCCCGCTACTAACCGGGCTGCGCAACACCGTGATGCGCTTACTCCCCCCGGCCGTGAGCCGCAGCCAGATGGCCTGGCTCTACGATGAGCTCTAACCGCCAAGGCCGAAGCAGCAGTGCTTCGACTTTGGCGGTTAGGTAGTAAGTTCTTTCTTGCGGTCGGGGTTGGCAGCTTCATCCTGCTCTTCCTCGTCTTCCTCCTCAAAGCCCTCCCGAATTTTTTCTACGGCTTCGTGGTGGTCGTCGGCGTCGGCTTCCTCGGCATTTTCCTCCTGTTCGGCCTTGTCGTGGGGCTCGTAGCTGAGCTTAATGTAGATGGGGAAGTGGTCGGAGCCGACGTAGGGCAGCCGCTCCATGTCATCTACCTTGAAATGCGGGGAAACGAAAACGTGGTCGAGGGGCCAGCGCAGCAGGGAGTAACCGGCGTGGAAAGTGGGCAGCAGCCCACGGCCCACGCGTGGGTCGAGTAGGCCACTGATGCGGCGGAACAGCTCGGAGGTGTGCGACCAGGCTACGTCGTTCATGTCGCCGAACACAATGGTAGGCTCATCTTTCTGGTCGATGGTTTTGCCGACTAGTAGCAGCTCGGCGTCGCGCTTGGTGCTGGTTTTGGCTTCGGCCGGGGCCGGGGGCTTGGGGTGCAGGCCGTACACGCGCACCATGGTTTTGCCGTCGGGCAGCTCTACCAGCGTATGAATGGAAGGCACGTCGTCATCGAGCAGATACTTTACTTCGCAGCCGTGCAGGGGTAGGCGCGAGAAGAACAGCAGGCCGTAGGTGTTGTCCAGGGGCTCGTGGCAGGTGTAGGGGTGAGTCTGCTCCAGGGGCCGGAGCTGCTCCAGCCACCACAAGTCAGTCTCCACCGCCATTATCAGATCGGAGTCGGCATCCTGCAATACCCGCAGAGCTTTCTGGCCCTGTTTGTTGTACTGCAGCACGTTCATCATGGTCAGGCTCAGGTGCCGGCGGCCGTCTTTGTGAGTGCTGTCGCCGACCTGCTTTTTTACCAGGCGGGTGTAGGGCATAATGCGCAGCAGCTGGTAGACAACGGCGGCGGCCAGCGCCAGCAGCAGGCCGGGGGCCCAGTACGTGTCGTCAGCGGGCCGGTGCCACTTCAGCAGCAGCCCGGCGGCTAACACCAGCACCAGCACACCCACAATCTGCAGGCGCGGGAAATCAAAGATGCGAATCCACCAGGCGGTCTGGCGCAGCAGGGGCAGCAGCGTGGCTACCAGCGTGGCTACGGCCAGCAGCAGGGTCAGGCCGTGCGCAAGTTGCAGCCAGAGTGGAACGTCGAGGTCGGGCACGGAGGGGAGAGAGTAAGCGTGGGAGAAAGAGGAAGGCAACCGGGCAGCTTAGTCATCATTGAATCCTCCTTTACGCAACTCCTCAATGGTGCGCATTACTTTGTCCTTTAAGGAAGTGCGATACTTCTCCAGCACATCGGCCAGGCGGGCATTCTGCAGGGCCAGAATCTGGGTGGCCAGCACGGCGGCGTTGGTGGCCCCATCCAGCGCCACGGTAGCTACCGGCACTCCCGCCGGCATCTGCAGCATCGACAGGATGGAGTCGAGGCCGTGGAAGGAAGTAGTGGAGTTGATAGGCACCCCGATGACGGGCAAAGTAGTGAAAGAGGCAATCATGCCCGGCAGATGGGCCGCGCCTCCTCCACCGGCAATCAGTACGCGCAGGCCGCGCTTACGGGCGGTTTCGGCGTACTCCACCAGCCGGTGCGGGGTACGGTGCGCCGATACCAGGGTGATTTCGTAGGTGATGCCGAACTGCTGCAGCAGCTCAGCTGCCGCCGACATGGTTTTCAAATCTGACTGGGAGCCCATAATAATACCCACCAGGGGCGTATCGTGGGGAGCCGGCATATCGGGGGCCGCAGCGGCGGGAAGCGTGGTAGGCATAGGAGAGTACAGGAAAAACAGGACCGGCCGGGCCGGGATAGGCTTTTACGACCTCCCAGCGGTGCGGTTGAGCCTATAAACATAGCATTTTCCCTGTTTGCTGATTCTCAAAGGCTCGTACCTTTACCCGCCGCCGTTGTGTTCCCCGCCTATGGAAATCCTGCTCGCCACGTTTACTACCCTCTTTTCGGTTGTGAACCCCTTCAGTGCCATGCCCGTGTTCCTGACCCTGACGGAGGAGGATACGCCGACGCACCGGGCCGGCATAGCCCTGCGCGCCTGCATCTATATGATTGGAGTTCTGGCCGTTTCCTTTTTCGCGGGCCAGTACGTGCTGAATTTCTTCGGCATCAACATTCACCACCTGCGCATTGCGGGCGGCATCCTGCTCATGCGCTCGGCCTTCGATTTGCTCACGCCCGGCGGCAACCGCAGCAAAGTTTCGGATGCTACCCTCGACGAAAGCCGCCACAAGGACGATATCAGCTTCACGCCCCTGGCCATGCCCATGCTCTCGGGTCCTGGCTCTATGGCCGTGTGCATCGGCTTGTTCACCGAAAAGCTGAGCTTTCTGGATATGGGCCTGATTTTCCTGGGCTTCGTGCTGGTGGCCCTGGCCGCCTACCTCATTCTTATGTCCTCGTTGCGGCTCACGCGCTTTCTGGGCCGGCCCGGCATGGCCGCCCTGGCCCGCATCATGGGCTTTATCACCCTGGCCATCGGGGTGAATTTCCTGGCTACGGCCATTGCGGCGCTGTTTCCGGGGCTGAGCCGGTAGTGGCAGAATATGGGTGAAGTTGCTAGCCTCCTTGCGCTGATGGTTCTGTGCGTCTGCGCACTGGCAGGCCTTCCGGCCGCAGGATTGTGGGCACTTTCCCGGTGGCTAAAGCGTCGAAATCACCAGCGGGCGGCCGTGGCAGCTCAGGTGCTACTGGCGGGCTTTGGAGCCTTCTGTCTGAGCGTGGTTTACTCGTTTTACTTTCCGCTCGATAGGGAGTTTGAAAATGAGTTCGAGCAATTAACCGGCCTGTCTTTTCCTGAATCAGGAGAGGTAGTAAAGGGAGAAATGTCGGGGCTTGATCTAGGTGGTGACTATTACAGCAATGCCCAAATTCAGGTCAGCCCAAAGGATTATTACCTGATATTAGGTCGGATTTCCGCTGATTTCAGCTTCTCATGCGATACACAAGCCCCATTTGCCGGCGAAGCAGAGAAGTCTGCTGCTACCCTTTATACTCCGTTAAAGCCATCTTCCTGCAGAATTTTCACGAAACATACGCCTGAGCGAGGCCTGTATCAAACCGTACATTTCCTGCCTGACGAACAAACAATTACGTTCTCTAGAATTGATGAGTAAGTAGATTTCTATTTCCTCCGCACGCCCTTTGTATTTCTAAGCGAAGCGTACCTTTGCCCCGCGCCGCTATTCGCTTACGAATCTGCGCAATCCGCGTAATCAGCAAAATCAGTGATTAAGAACGACCTCCTCCTCCGCGCCGCCCGTGGCGAAGAAACCGAGCGCACCCCCGTGTGGCTCATGCGCCAGGCCGGCCGCATCCTCCCCGAATACCGCGCCCTGCGCGCCCGCCTCAGTGGCTTCAAGGAACTGGTAGAAACGCCCGAGCTGGCCGCCGAAGTCACTATTCAGCCCGTGGATGCGCTGGACGTGGACGCGGCCATCATCTTCTCCGACATTCTGGTGGTGCCCGAAGCCATGGGCCTGACCTACGAAATGGTGGAAGCTCGCGGGCCTCTCTTCCCCGAAACCATCAAAACCGCGCAGGATGTCGCCCGCATGCGCGTAGCTGACCCCGAGGAGCACTTGGGCTACGTGCTGGAAGCCATTCGGGTAACCAAGCGCGCCCTTAACGGCCGGGTGCCGCTGATCGGGTTTGCCGGCGCCCCCTGGACCATTCTGGCCTACATGGTGGAAGGCCACGGCTCGAAAACGTTCAGCAAGGCCCGCCGCATGCTGTACGCCGAGCCGGAGCTGGCTCACGAGCTGCTGCGCAAAATCACGGCCACCACCATTGCCTACCTGCGCGCCCAGGTACAGGCCGGGGCCAACCTGATTCAGGTGTTCGATTCCTGGGCCGGTATTCTGCCGCCCGCGCATTATAGGGAGTTCAGCACGCGCTACATTGCCGAAATCTGTGCCGCCATTCCGGAGGTGCCGGTAACGGTGTTTGCCAAAGGCGCGTTCTGGGCCGTGGAGGATTTCGCCCAGCTGCCCTGCCGCACCATCGGCCTCGACTGGAACCAGGATGCCCGCGCCGTACGCCCCCTCGTCGGCGACAAAACCCTGCAGGGTAACCTCGACCCCTGCGCCCTCTACGGCACCCCGGAGCAGGTGCGCGCCGCCACCCTTCAGATGCTGGAGCAGTTCGGCCAGCAGCGCCACATTGCCAACCTCGGCCACGGCGTGTACCCCGACACCAACCCCGACAACGTGAAGGTGTTCATCGAAACCGTGAAAGAGCACAGCCGCCGCTAGGCTTAGCTACTTTATAAACAAAACACGTCATCCTGAGCGTGCGAAGGACCTTATTACGTCAGTGCTACAGTCGTTCCTATGACTTGTGCTGGCCTGACAAGGCCCTTCGCACGCTCAGGATGACGTGTTTTGTATAGTGACGAGAAATCAACTGTTTCGGCGCATGCCTTACAGCGTCAGCCCTACCCCTTCGGCTTCGGCCAGAAGCTGCTGCTTTTCGATGGGCACTACCCCTACCTGCTCGCATACTAGCCCGCCCCCCAGGTTGGCCAGCGCGGCGGTTACGGGCGCCGATAAACCAAGCGCCACGCACAGCGCCGCAATGCTGATAACCGTGTCGCCGGCGCCGGAAACGTCGGAGATGGTACGCAGGTGAGCCGGTATGTAGGTGCGCGCCAGGGTGCCGTTTTCCACGAAAACACCCCGCTCCGAGAGAGTAACCAGTACAATTTCCGGCTGGAGCAGCTCGCGCAGGCGAGATACGGCGCTTTCGAAATGCGGGCGGTCGGCGTCGGTGTCGCCGAACTCCAGCTTCAGGCCTTCGCGCAGCTCCTTGAGGTTGGGCTTGAAGAGGGTGCAGCCCCGGTAGGCCAGGAAGTTTTTCTTCTTGGGGTCCACCACGGTAGGAATACCGCGCTGCCGGGCCAGGCTGATGAAGTGTTGAATGCTGACTTCACTAAGCACGCCCTTGTCGTAATCCTCGAAAATCACCACGTCGGTGCGGTCGAGCAGCTGCCCGAAGCGCACAGCCAGATCCGCGTTTTCAGAAGAGTTCAGATCGGTTTCAACCTCGGAGTCGATGCGCAGGAGTTGCTGGCCGTGGGCCAGAATGCGCTGCTTCACGGTAGTGGGCCGGTGAGCGGAGCGCACAATGCCTTCGGCCGAGAGGCCAGTGGTATGCAGCAGCTCCAGTAGCTGGTCGCCACCCTGGTCCTGGCCAATTACGGCGCACAGCAAGGGGGTAGCGCCCAGGGCCTGCACGTTCAGGGCCACGTTGGCGGCTCCGCCCAGGCGCTGCTCGGTGCGGCTCACGTTTACCACGGGCACCGGCGCCTCGGGCGAGAGGCGGGTGGCTTTGCCCCACACGTAGGCGTCCATCATCACGTCGCCCACAATCAGGACGGTCAGGTTATTGAACGCGGCAAACAACTCAGTTAGGGAAGCGGGCAAGGCGGCAGCGGCAGCAGGCATCACGGCAGATTCAGGAAGTAAAGGCCGCAAAGGTAAGTTTTGGCCGTCATTCCGAGCGGGAGCCAGGAATTGGAGTTAGCCGAATATGATTCCCCCAGATTCCTCGCTCCCGCTCAGGATGACAGTTCAAAAAGTGGAAAGCGCCACATCCCTCGTTAGGGAGTGGCGCTTTTCTTACCCCCACAATACCTTTGGCTTTGGTTACTACTTCAGTTTGGCCAGGCTGTTTTTGATGCGGATAAAAGCCTCGCGGAGCTTTTCATCGGCGGCGGCGGTGCTGAAGCGGATGCAGTTGGGCGCCCCGAAGGCGGCCCCGTCCACGGCGGCCACATGGCCATCGTTCAGCATGTACAGCGCCAAATCCTGGGCCGAGCTGATGACCTCGCCGGTGGGCGTGGTTTTGCCGAAGTAGCCGGTTACATCGGGGAAGATGTAGAAGGCGCCGCTGGGGGTAGGCGTCCGGAAGCCCGGAATTTCCTTCACCAACTCCAGCACCAGGTCGCGGCGGCGGCGGTAGGCTTCCACCATTTCATCGGCCGAGGAGCGCCCGCCCTGCAGGGCCGCCAGGGCCGCGCGCTGGGTCATGGCGCAGGTGCCGGAGGTTATCTGGCTCTGCATTTTCTCGCAGGCGCTGGCAATCTTCTTATCGGCGGCCAGGTAGCCCACGCGCCAGCCCGTCATGGCGTAGCCCTTCGAGAAGCCGTTCACGGTAATTACCCGGTCCTTGATTTCCTCAAACTGCGCGATGCTCACATGCTCGCCCACAAAGTTGATGTACTCGTAAATCTCGTCGGCCAGCACGTACACCTGGGGGTAGCGGGCCACTACCTCCGCAATGGCGCCCAGCTCCTCCCGCGAAAACACGGCCCCCGTGGGATTGCAGGGCGAGGAGTACATGATAAGCTTGGTGCGGGGCGTAATGGCCGCTTCCAGCTCCTGGGCCGTCACCTTGAAGTCGTTTTCCAGGGAGCCCACCAGCGGCACGGCCGTACCCTCGGCCAGCTTCACCATTTCCTCGTAGCTCACCCAGTACGGCGAAAACACAATCACCTCGTCGCCGGGGTTTATGAGGCTGAGCACGGCGTTGGCCAACGACTGCTTGGCTCCCGTGCTCACCACAATATTCTCGGGCTTGTAGTCGAGGTTATTGTCGCGCTTAAACTTGTCGCAGATAGCCTGGCGCAGATCGGGGTAGCCGGGCACGGGGGTGTAGAAGGTAAAGCCCTCATCAAGCGCCTTTTTGGCGGCGTCCTTGATGTACTGCGGGGTCTGAAAATCCGGCTCACCAAAGCTCAGACTAATCACATCCACGCCCTGGGCGGCCAGCTCGCGGGCCTTTTTGGCCATGGCAATGGTCTGCGACTCCTGCATGGCGTTGATGCGGTCAGAGAGAACAAGGGGCGCGAGGGCGGTAGCGTCGGGCATAGCAAACGGGTGGTTAGGGAAGGCCACAAAGGTAGGCGGAATGTACGGAGCGCGGGGCAGAACGCCCCCACCGGGTTTCCCGAAAGTTACTCTTCGCGCCCCAGCCCGCGGAAGCAGCGCAGCAGCAGACGCACGTCGGTGCCGGGCTCGTAGTCCTTGGCGTAGAGCAGCTCCAGGCGGCGGCGGGTGGCTTCGGTGAGGGGCGCGGAGGTAGGCTGGGCGGCGTCGGCGGCCGAGAGCACCGCCCGGGCCAGCCGGCGCGGAGCCGTAGCATGCCGCAGCCCCACCCAGGTGCGCGAGCCGGCCAGCACCCGCAGGCAGTTACGCAGAAAGCCGCCCTTACGCCGCTGCGCCCACACTACCACCGGCGCCGCCAGCAGCAGCACCAGGCTAACGGCAATATCGAGCAAGCGCTTGGTGCGCACCTGCGCGGGCCGGAACAGGTTCAGGCTGATATCGAGGGCGTAATAGTCGCCGGGCGAGTCTTTGCCCGAGCTGCCGATGATGTACTCGCTGCCCTGGGGTAGGATTTTGTACGCTACCGGGGGCTGCCGGTGCAGCTCCACCATGAGCCCGATAATCTGGCTGGCCGACAGGTCGCGGCCGCAGAAAATCAGCTCATTCAGATCATAGATGCGGATAATGTCGTCGAGCTGGCGCACCTCGCCCAGCAGGTCGTCGGCGGGCGTGGCGGCCTTGCCCGCAGTCGTGCCGGGCTCGATGTAACCAATTACACGCGCCGGCACGGCCGCGTGCTCCAGCAGGTAGCGCACCCGCTGGGCTTCCTCCGCCGAGCCCACGATGGCCACGTTTTTCTGGTACTCAGCCGTCAGGCTGAAGGTGCGGTAGCGCAGGAAGTTGGCCGCCGCCCGCCGCAGACTCAGGGCCGCCACGGCCCACGCCCCCCCCAGCACAATCAGGGCCTTGGAGAAGCGCCAGGCATCCAGGAAGTTGCTGAAGGCCGAAATCAGGACCGTGCCCACAAAAATGCCCCGCACGATGCGGCTCACGCGGGTGGGCTGGTCGTAGGCCCCGCTGAAAAACGCCGATAGCAGCCACACCGCCACGTACACGGGCACGACTACGGCCATGTAGGGCTCGGGGTAAGGCTCGCGCACGTAGCGGTGGTTTTGCTCCCAGTACGTTTTCAGAAAGTACATGCCCCCGTAGAGCAGGCCAGCATCCAGCAGCACGGGCGCCGCCTGCACCACTAGGCGCTGGGCCACGGCCGCGCCGGCCCGCAGCCAGATGGCCAGGTTTATCAGGAAGCTGAAGGCCCCCGCCCGACCCGGGGCAAAGTGCTTGCGGGCGAAAATCACCATGGCCCGGTAAAACACGAACACGTAGTTTACGCTCGTGCGCTTGGTGCTCTCGCCCTTATAGTGAATGATGCGGGTACCGGCGAAATAGTAGTTTTTCCAGCCGCCCTGGGTTAAGCGGTACGAGAGGTCAATGTCCTCGCCGTACATAAAGTAGTCTTCATCCAGCAGCCCTACCTGATCCAGAGCAGTCTTGCGCATGAGCATAAAGGCCCCGCTGAGTACCTCAATTTCGTGGGTTTGCTCGGGGCTGAGGTAGCCCAGGTGGTAGCGCCCGAAGCGCCTGGACTTGGGAAATAGCTTCGCCAGCCCGAAAATCTTGTAAAAGGCCACCCAGGGGGTAGGCAGCCCCCGCTTGCTTTCCGGCAGAAAGGTACCTTGCCCGTCCAGCATCTTCACGCCCAGTCCGCCGGCCTGCGGGTGCTCGTCCATAAACTCGCAGCAGAGCCGGAAGGTGTCCTCTTCTACCACGGTATCGGGGTTGAGCAGGAGCACGTACTGCCCCCGGGCCTGACGCAAGGCCTGGTTGTTGGCCCTGGAGAAACCCGGGTTGTCCTTGTTTTCAAGGAGGATGACTTCCGGGAACCGGCTGCGCACCATCTGCACCGAGCCATCCACGGAGTTGTTGTCTACCACGAATACCTCCACCGGCCGGCCGAGCTTTTCTACCGCCCGCCGTACCGACAGCAGCGCCTGCTCCAGAAAGTAGCAAACGTTATAGTTGACAATAACGACGGACAGCGTAACGGCAGGCAGCACAGGGAGCAGAGCAGGAAAGGCCGCGAAAGGTAAGCAGAGTCTATCTGTTCTAGAAACTTGCATGGCTTGCCGGCCGGGTTTCAACATCAGCCAACTGCCGTGCACTGCTATGCCCGGGTGTAGTGCGCCGGAGGCAACTCGCCTCCTGGAGTAGCTTATGAAACAATGCGGCCAGGCAGTATAGCTGCCATAAGAGCCAGACGAAGCACCATGCCATTAATCCTAAGTAGGGGTCGAATTCTATTATTTATAATTTTACTAACATAAAATATCAACTAAATAATCCTTTCTTGCTATCACAATGGCCTTTTACGCTTACCTGGTAAGGTGGCGAAGTTCTGTTCTTCCGCCTGACTTCATTCTATGGCATTCAGAAAAATGGCTGCTCAGGCCAAGAAGACGCTAAAAACCGCGGCTCTTTCCGCTTCCAAAAAGTTGTGGCGTGTTCCGCTAAGTCAGGCAGAGAGCCTAGCCCTGCTGCGGGGGCAGGAAATATATGATCAACAATATCCCTCCGTGCAGTTAGCCGGCACCAGCGCAGCCAACGGAGGCGGGGCGCACCACCGGCCCGAAACGCGCACTTTTGCTCCGGACCGCGTGTGGCAGGTCAGCACCGGTCGCAACGCGGTCCGGTCCTTGGCCGTGTGCCGTACCGGGGGCCTGCTTCTTAACGGTCGCACCCTGCTCGACGTCGATTTCTCTGCTGCTGCCGGCTTAATTGATATGCCCTTTAAGCGGCGCCAGGTGCATTATCCGCTGGTAGTAGCCCCTTGGCCCCACCAGTGGGCCAGCTTCTATGATTACACCACCTTCGTGGTGGCCAAGCTCTGCCGCATCGAGCAGGCTTATGGAGCCGATATCTGGCAGCAGGCCAAAGTATGCTATCCGCTCCTGCACACGTCTTTTGAACGCGACTTTCTGAACCTGTTGGGTATTCCGGCCGCCAACATCATTGATACCGCTGCCCTGTGGAACACGGAGCTGCGCACCGACTGCGCCCTGGTAGCCAACAGCCAGCAAAGCTGGTCGTCGAGCCTGGGCGACCTGGCCCTGCTGCGGACCCGCTTTCGGCCGCAAAAGCCAGCCGTGCAACCCTGGCGGCGCTTGTATCTCTCCCGCGCGGGGCGCCGGCGCGTCCTGAACGAAGACCCCGTCAGGGCGCTTATGCAGTCATATGGCTTCGAGATAGTGGAAGATGAGCCGCGTAGCATCAGTGCCCAGATTGAGCTATTCCTGGAAGCTGCGGTGGTGGTTGCCCCTCACGGAGCAGGACTAACTAATCTGCTGTGGTGCGAGCCCGGGACCAAGGTGCTGGAGTTCTGCTACGATGGTTACCGGCCTAACTATTTCTACTACCTGTGCACGGCGCTCCATCTGGAATACCAATTTTTGGTTGACTACAGCGCCGGCCCAAGTAGTAACCACTGGAGCAACATGAGCCACAATATAGTAGCGCCTCTGGCGGAACTTGAGCAGCAGCTTAAGCAACTGCTGCGCGACCAACCTTAACCGTCCCTACCCCTGATCAAGTAAAAAAGCCTGTTGGGGTACAACAGGCTTTTTTACTTGATCAGGGGTAGCCCACTCTAGCTCAGCGGGCCTGACGCTGGCGCTCCACAATGGAGCGGCCCAGGGTAATTTCGTCGGCGTACTCCAGCTCCCCGCCCATCGGGATGCCGCGGGCGATGGTGCTGACGTTCAGCTCGGGCAGGTCGCGGAGCTTGCGTGAGAGGTAGAAGGCCGTGGTGTCGCCCTCCATGGTGGGGCTGATGGCCAGAATAACCTCCCGGATTTCGGAGCCCTCCCGGGTCACGCGCTCCACCAAGGAGTCAATAGTAAGGTCAGAGGGGCCAATGCCTTCGATGGGCGAAATGACGCCGCCCAGCACATGGTACATGCCCTGGTACTGGGCCGTATTCTCAATGGCAATTACGTCGCGGATGTCGGATACTACGCACACCGTGCTCTGGTCGCGGAGCTGGTTGGCACAGATGCTGCACTCCGGCGTATCGGAAATGTTGTGGCAGGTGTCGCAGTAGCGAATCTCGAAGCGCATCTTGGCCAGGGCCTCCGCCAGGGTAGCGGTGGTGTCGGCCTCGGCTTTCAGCAGGTGCAGGGCCAGGCGCAGAGCGGTTTTCTTGCCTACCCCCGGCAGCTTCGACAACTCGCCCACGGCGTTTTCTATCAGTTTGGAAGGGAATTCCATTCAGGTCAGGAAGAGGATAAAAGAACTGTCATCCGGGGCTTGCCAGTAAGGATCAGGCCACCCGAATCAGAACACCGATTTCGGCCTGATAGGTCCTTGGCCGGGGCGCAGGATGACAGATTTTTTCGGCGGTGGCTACCTACACTACGTCGGCCGAAATACCCCGGTCGTGGATGGCGGTGCACATGCCGGCCAGCTCGTCGTAGGCGCCGTGCTTCACGGTGCACTGCCCTTTGTAGTGAATAAGCAGCGTGCACTGCTCGGCCTGCTCAGGCTCGTGGCCGCACACGTCCATCAGGGTTTTGATAACGTGGTCGAAGGTATTGATGTCATCGTTGTACACGACCAGGTCGCGCACGTCAATGGTTTCCTCCAGGAGCAGAACGTCCTCGTCGTACTCGATTTGCGGTTTGCTGTTCATAGCACAAAAATACGGAGAAACGGGCAAAAAGCCGGATTCTATTATCCCGGCAGGTGTAGTATAACTGGCTGAGTGCCCGAAACGTTTCCGGGCATCGGGAAAGATTCCGGCGGGCTTTCTTTGCGGTAAGCCGCCACCCGGCCCTACCCCCTCGCGGGGCCCTGAACCCGGCTCAGCACCGGGCCAGCCGGCCTAATAGCGGCACGATGCGGAAGCCGCACCGTATTTTTACCGCTATCCGCGAAGCAGGCCGCAACGGCTTCCGCTTATCCACGGCCCAACTTGCCACGTAAAGGTCTGACCCGGCCCTACCCCCTTCGCTCCACATCAGCTTTCATTCCCATGCCCGTTCCGTCCGCCGAGTTTAAGCGCGCCCTCAAACGTTTGTCGGATAAAGAAAAGGAAGCGCTGCTGTTGCGGGCGGCCCGCCGCGACGCCGAGCTCTACGACACGCTCAGCTTTGAGCTGCTACCCGACGTGACCACCGAAACCGTGTTCGAGCAGGCCTCCGACCAGATTCATGAGCTGTTTGCGGTGGGTGCCACGGGGCGCCTGCTCAACCGCAGCCTCACCAAAGCCCTTGGCAAAGCCACCAAAGAGGTAGCCCGCGCCCGCCGCATCACCAAGGACAAGCGCCTGGAAGTGGACCTGAACCTGTACACCCTGCGCCACATTTTCGAGAACTATACCGGGCAGTTCGAGAGCGTGTACGCGGGCTTTTACACCAGCACGGCCCGGCTGGCGGCGCGCACGGCCCAGCTGATTCTGCAGAACCTGCACGAAGACCTGTGGCTGGAGTACAAGCCGGAGCTAGATGATTTTCTGCAGCAGCTGCACGCCCGCACTAAAAGCCGCAGCCTGAAATTTGAGCTGCCCCGTGAGCTGGAACTACCGGATTAGGTGATTACTTGCCGGTCCATTTTATCCGGTTCGTTATGCTTTCTGCCAAAGGGGCTCGCTGCCTCGGATTCCTCTACGCGCTGACTGCCTGCTCTACTGACCCGCCTACCCCACCTGCCGGCGCCAACGCCTCGCCCAGTACCGTAGCCGTAGAAAAAGCGGCCCGCGAATACCGGGAACACTACAACTCCCCCGTTGACCTTGATAGCACCGATTTTTATTACCAGCCTATTTCGGTACTCACGAAAGACGGTACTGCCCGGAGCCGCACCTTCGAATCGGGGAGTTATTATGGCAGCGATGATGAGGGCAGAAGCGGCATTGAGGGCACCTGCTATAACGTGGTGTTCATGCGCAAATCAAACGTGAACGAGCAGCATTTACTGCTTCCTCACGGCCAGTTTGTTATCCAGCAGATTGATGACCAGCAGAAGCCTGATGCCCGCTGGCCTTACCTGTTTTACGGCATCATCAAAGCAGATACCAATGCCGACGGGGAGCAGAACGGGGAGGATGCTACCACCTTGTTTGCTTCTGACCGTAGCGGGCGTCAGCTGCGTCAGCTCACGCCCGACGGTACTCACCTGGAAGCCCGTTACTACCTCGCCCCGGCTGCTGTCATGCTGGTGGAAGTACGCCCCGATGCAAACCACGACCGGGAATACACCCGCGCCGATGGCACGTACTGGCTCCGTTTCAACCTCCGCGACCTAGCCGCGCCACCCGTCCGCCAGCCCGCCGCCGCGCTCGGCCGGCAATTGCACCAGCAGATGCTGCAGCGCCAAAGCCGCCTCCCCCAGTAACCACCACAAGCACACAACCCCGCCGGCGGCTGCCGGCGGGGTCGTGTGCTTTTCGGAACGGGAGGAACTACCCGAAGAATTACTTCTTGGCAATAACGTTGAAGCTCATCGTGAAGTCATCCATGATGGCTTTGTCGCCGATGCTTTCGAAGAACGACTTCGAGCCGTACTTGATGTCGAACTTGGTGCGGTCGATGGTAGCGGTGCCACTGGCCGAAGCCACGCCGTTCTTCACGCCTACCTTGGCGGGGAAGGAAATCGACTTGGTAATGCCTTTAATGGTCAGGTCGCCGGTTACGGTGGCGTTATTGCCGTTGGCGTCGCCTTTCAGCGGGGCCAGGCTGGTGATTTTGAAGGTAGCCGTGGGGTACTTATCAATGCTGAAGAAATCGTCGGAGCGGAAGTGTCCCACCAGCTTGTCGTTGTACTCTTTCTCCTTGATGTCCTCCACCTTCAGCGAGTTCATATCCACCAGGAAAGTGCCGCCCACAATCTGGTTGCCGCGCACCTGTACGTTGCCTTCCTTGAACTGAATGGTGCCGTTGTGCTGGCCGGTTACTTTTTTGCCTACCCAGCCCAGGGTGCTCAGCTGGGGCTGCACGGCATAAGCGGTGGCGGCGGCCTTCTCGGTGCCGGGGGTGGTTTTCTTAACGGCAGGCTTTTGAGCGAAGGCCGGAGCCGCAAACAGGGAAGCAGCCAGCAGCGCCGGCAAAATCATTTTTTTCATGGCGTTATCAACAAAAAGGAAAAAGGGCAACAGGAAGAAACTGAAAAACGTTAGTCGCGGATTTTGTCAAGCAGGTCGCTAAGCTGGGCAGCCTCTTGGGCAGTGAGGTTCTGCAGGCCGGTGCTCTGCGCGGCCATCACCGCATCCAGGCGCTGCAGCAGCTCCAGCCCGTCCTCGGTGATGCGGATATCCACGGCCCGGCGGTTGCTGGGGCACACCTTGCGCGTTACCAGCGCCTTGGCCTCCAGCTTATCCACAATGCGCGAGGCATTGCTGGTTTTATCAAGCATGCGCTCAATCAGCAGGTTCACGGTGGCGGGCTTGGGGTGCTGCCCCCGCAGGATGCGCAGAATGTTGAATTGAGGCAACGTAAGGCCGTATTCTTTGAACAGAGCGCTCTGGCGCAGTTGCAGCCAACCGGCAGTAAACACCAGATTGATGTAGGCTTTCTGGTAGTCGTCTTTGAAAGCGGGCTGCTTAATTTCGTCTTCTATTTTCATGGCCGCGGGAAAAAGCCGAATGGTGCTGCAAATATATGTACCTACATTTAATGTCGCAACACCATTTCATCGATTTGCAGAAAATAATTTCCGGCCTTCCATGTCCTGCCGGTGCCGGACCAAGCCCGGGGCAGAACGCGGCGGGTTGAATGCCGTACACAGGCGGGTATTTCCTCCCTACCCTCTGCCCCATGAAAAACCTCGTGCTTCTGCCCGCTCTGGCTGTTAGTATGCTGACCGCCTCCGCTGCCCTGGCCCAAACCACTAGCTCAACCAACGTGGCCGGGCCGGTGGCTACTACCCCCTCCGACCGGTTTATGCTGCAAAACGGCGAAGTAGTGCTGGTGCAGGGCAAGCGCCCTACGCCGCTTACCAAAAACGTGCTACTTTCCAACGGCACGAAAATTAATTACAAGAGCGGTATTGTAGAGCTGCCCGGCGGCAAAATCACGACCCTCAAGGAAGGCGACTACGTGCGCCCCAACGGCGACATTGTGTTTGCTACCCCCGCCAGCGCCGCCCAGGCCCGCGGCGACAACTCGGTGCCGGCCACGGCCAAGTTTGACACCTACCTAGACCCGCGCCCGGCTCCGGCTACCCCCGCCGCCATGGAAACCCGCCTTTCGGAAATGAACACCAAAATCAGCCTCATGGCCGAAAAGATTCAACTGCTGAACCAGAAAATCAGCGTGCTCAGCGGCAGCGTCCCGCGCCCCGCCGACACGGCTGCCCTGGACAAGCAGCTTGAGGCCATTGACGCCAAGCTGAAGAGCAACTAAATACGTGAGTAGCTGAGCATTCTGCGCCCCCGGTGTTTGCTCATCGGGGGCTTTGTGCTTGTATGTGGGGTAGGAAGCTACAGCGGCGCGGCCTCGTCCTACTCCCGCTTATAACTCAGCTATTCATTTACTGCGTTACCCTCAGGTGCCCGCTTTCTTCCCGCACCAACTGAAATGGCTCGTCCTGTACGATAAGGAAGCCGTCCAGGTCGCAGACGTCGGCCAGGGCGCTTACGTGCAGGGCCGAGCGGATGCCCAGCGAGGTTTCCACCATGCAGCCCAGCATGGTTTGCAGTCCGTGGGCGCGGGTTTCGCGCAGAATACGCAGGCCGTTGAGGTAGCCGCCGGCTTTCATCAGCTTCATGTTTACTCCGTCGAACTGCCGGGCTATAGCGGCAAAGTCGGCCTCGTCAGTTACCGATTCATCGGCGAAAACGGGGCAGCCGAGCTGGCCTTTGAGGGCGCGGTAGTCGGCGGCGCGGGTGGCAGGCAGGGGCTGCTCCAGCAGGCGCACGTTCAGGCCCGGCAGCCGCCGGATTTGCTCCCAACTCTGGCGCAGGCTGTCGGCGTCGGGCCAGGCCTCGTTGCCATCAATCAGCAGCGCCCGCCCCGGAAACAGGCGCGTTACCTCGCGCAGCAGTTCCACGGCTCCTTCGCGGTTCACTTTAATTTTCAGCAAGGAAAAGCGGCCCAGCTGCTGCTCCCGCGCAAACTCGGCCACGGCTCCGGGCTCCATAATGGGCAGGGTAAACGCCGTGGGCACGGCCGCCGCTGGCGGAGGCACGCCCAGCCACTGGGCCACCGCCTGCCCGGCCCGCGCGGCCTCCAGGTGTACCAGCGCCGACTCCAGGGCAAAGCGCAGGGCGTGGGCCGGTGGGTGAGCGGTCAGAAGTTCGGTTAGCGCGGGCAGGGTAGCGCACTGGTTCAGGCCGGCCTGCTGCAGCTGCTCAAACTCCGCTTGCAGGCTCTCGGGGGTTTCGCCGTAGCGCACGTTGGGCGCGGCCTCGCCCAGGGCCTCGTGGGCTCCTTCGCGCAGGCGCACGAGCAGGTTGGTTTTGGTAGTAGAGGCGTTGCGCGAGATTTTCCAGGTGTAGCGCAGAGGTAGCACCAGGGGCGTGAGCGTCCAGATCGGCATGTATGGAACTCCTGAGGGGTGGATTCGGGCGAAAGATAACCGATGCCGGGTAGTGGCCGGCGGTGGCGGTCGGCTCCTGGGCCACGAAGCCGGGTAGTTGCTATTGCCAGGCTCCCGCTCAGCTGACTGCACTACTGCCGGGAGAAACCTATCTTTGCTGCATTCCCGCTACCGTCTTTCCCCCGAATTGCCGCGCATGAAGTTTTCGCGACTCGCCCCCCTTGTTCTTGTTTTGTTTCTGGTAGCCGCCGTGCTGACGGCCGCTACGGCCCAGGGCTGGCTTACGCTCGACCCGGCTATTGCCATGGCTGCCCGCTGGCTGGCCATTCTGGCGGCCATTGCCCTGGCCGTGCAGCGCCGCTCCATCACCTTCTGGATTGTGGTGAGCATGCTGGTCGGCGCCGAAATCGGCCACGACTTCCCCAAGCAGGCCGTAGAGCTGAAAGTGCTCAGCGACGTGTTTCTGCGCTTGGTGAAAACCATTATTGCCCCGCTGGTATTCGCTACGCTGGTGGTGGGCATTGCCGGCCACGCCGATCTGAAACAGGTTGGCAAGATGGGCCTGAAGGCGCTGGTTTATTTTGAAGTAGTTACCACGTTTGCCCTCTTCATCGGGCTGGGCGCTATTAACCTGACCCGGGCCGGCGAGGGCGTGGACCGCAGCGGCATTGCCGCCGATACCGAGAAGCTGGAAACCGTGAAGCAAACCACGGCCGACATCATCCTGCACATTTTCCCCGAGAACATTGCCAAATCGGTGGCCGAAGGGCAGGTGTTGCAGGTGGTCGTGTTTGCCATCATTTTCGCCATTGGCCTGGCCATGGTGCACCAGAAGCACCGCCAGCCCCTGCTGCAAGTCACGGAAAGCCTCTCGGAGGTGATGTTCAAGTTTACCAACGTGGTGATGTTCTTCGCCCCATTTGGGGTAGGCGGCGCCCTGGCCTATACGGTAGGCAAAATGGGCTTCGGGCCGCTGCTGAACGCGTTTAAGCTGCTGCTCACGCTTTACGGTGCCCTGGCCGCTTTCATTGTGCTGGTGCTGGTGCCCATGGCCCTGATTGCTCGTATCCCGCTCAAGCGCTTCGTGCAGGCCATTGCCGAGCCCGTCAGCATTGCCTTCGCCACTACCTCCTCGGAGGCCGCCCTGCCCCGGGCCATGGAAGCCATGGAAAGCATTGGCGTACCGCGCCGCATTGTGGCCTTTGTAATGCCTACCGGTTATTCCTTCAACCTCGATGGCACCACGCTTTATCTTTCCCTGGCCGCCGTGTTCGTGGCCCAGGCGGCGGGCGTGGAGCTGTCGTTCGGGCAGCAGCTGGTGATGGTGTTTACGCTGATGCTGACCTCGAAGGGGGTAGCCGGCGTGCCGCGCGCCTCCCTGGTGATTCTGCTGGCCACGGTAGCTTCATTTAACCTGCCGGCCTGGCCCGTGTTCATCATCCTGGGCATTGATGCCCTGATGGACATGGCCCGTACCGCCGTCAACGTGATGGGCAACTGCCTGGCCACGGCCGTAGTAGCCCGCTGGGAAGGCGAGTTTGTGGACAATTATGTGGCTCCTGACCCCGTTTTGGACTTGGCCGAGGCCGACAGCAGCCTCAGCCAGCACGCTCACTAAGGCGGGCCTTCTATAAGTTCAACCCAGGTATAATGCCTGGTCTGGAATAACTACCTGAATACCTTGCTCTTCTTCGATGGAGGGCAAGGTATTTTGCATTTAACCAATACAGGTTTACATCCTGTATATAGCCTTGATAATTATAGAAGAAAAATCATATATTTTAATTGTAAATCATAAATCAAATTGTGTTTTTCTGGCGTTCCTGTGCTGTAATTTTGACATTCCGCTGGTGCGGTAGGACTCTGATTGTGATACATATGCTTCGTTCTTACTCTTATGTATTTCTGGCGGTGGCCGGCTTGGGCCTGGGTAGCTGCAAATCCACGGAGAAGGCTGTGTTCCGGACCATCCGCTCCAACAACTCGGTGGCGCTGGGTCGGCTGCCCCAGCTGGAAGCCGTAGTGGAGTCCGGCCCGCTGGGCCAGACCGACGGCGCTTACCCCGACGACGCCAGCAAAGTGTTTCGGCAGGAGTTATCTTTCCACCTGGCCGAGGCCCAGCCCGACACGGTGAAGTATGGCTACGCTAAGTTGCTGGTAACCCAGGCCAAGGTGCAGCGCACCGGCCGGGCCCTGCAGGCTTTCCAGATGCTGACCCTGATGACGCCCAGCCTGCTGGGCATGCCCCTGGAATGGTACCGCACCAACCTGAAGGCCGAAGTGCAAATCATTGACTCGAAGGGCGACGTAGTACGCACCTACACCGGCACGGGCCGCAGCAAAGTGCGAGTGGCCATGTACCACGGCTACAGCCAGACCAAAGCGGCCCGCCTCTCCGACGTACAAGCCCTGCGCTTGGCCCTCGACCAGATCCGGCCCCAGCTGGACGCCGACGCGGATACGCTGCGTCAGCAGCTGGCTGCCTCGGGGCCACTAGAGGAAATCATCGGCCAGTCGGCGCAGTCCACTGACTCTACCGCCGTGAATTAGGCCGCTTCTCCCAGCTGTTGTTTCCTTCCCCGCTTAGGTGGCTCATTAGGGCCATTTGGGCGGGGAAGGTCGTTTTACGGGGTGGTGAAAAGCCCATTTGGCGCAACCGTCGCGGCGGATTCGGTTACTTTGCCGTGGGCGGCGCATTCCGAGGCCGCCGCCCCAAGCTCACTCTTTACCATTTCTGATGAAACACGCAGTACAGGCGCTGCTGCTGGGTACGGCTCTGCTGACCGCCGCGCCGGCCGCCCAGGCCCAGAAGCAGAAAGCCGCGCCCAACGCCGCCGCTACCCCCGCCGCAGCCGCCAATGCCGCCTTCCCTTACCCCATCCAGCAAAAGCAACTCCCTAACGGTCTGAACGTGGTGACTGTGCCCTTCGACTCGCCGGGGCTGGCCTCGTTTTTCTTGGTGGTGCGCGCTGGCTCCCGTGACGAGGTAGAGCCGGGCCATACGGGCTTCGCGCACTTCTTTGAGCATGTGATGTTCCGGGGCACCGAGAAGTACTCCAAAGACCAGTACAACGACGTGCTGCAAAGCATCGGGGCGGCGGCCAACGCTAACACTTCCCTCGACCGCACCGTGTACCACATGACCGGCAACGCCCGCATGCTGGAGAAGATGTTTGAGGTAGAAGCCGACCGGTTCCAGAACCTGAAGTACCCGGAGCACGACTTCAAGGCCGAAGCCGGGGCCGTGAAGGGCGAGTACACCAAGAACTCGGCCTCGCTCTACACCCAACTCAACGAAAAGGTGGCCGACGCCGCTTTCGACCAGCATACCTACGAGCACACCACCATGGGCTTCTTCAAGGACGTGGTGGACATGCCCAACCAGTATGATTACTCCCTCACCTTCTTCGACCGGTTCTACCGCCCTGAGTACACGACCCTGCTAGTAGTCGGCGACGTGAAGGCTGATGAGGTAAACAAGCTGGCCGACAAGTATTTCGCCAGCTGGAAGCGCGGCACCTACAAGCCCGACATCAAGCCCGAGCCCGCCCAGACGGCCACCCGTTACGTGCACATTCAGAACGCCAGCTTCCCGCCCCTGGTGAGTTTGAGCTACCGTGCTCCGGCCTTCTCCGATCAGCAGAAAGACTTGCCTGCCCTGGATGTGCTGACTACCCTGCTCTTCGCCGAAAACTCGCCGCTCTACCAGCAGCTGGTGGTGAAGGAGCAGAAGGTGCGCTTCGTGGGTGGCTCGCCCAATTACACCCGCGACCCATACCTGCTCACCATCCGGGCCTCGGTAGTAAAGGCCGAGGATATGCCTTACGTGAAGGAGCAGATTACCAAGGCCCTGAATGAGATGAAAACCAAGCCCGTAGATGCCAAGCGCCTCGCCGACACCAAATCGGCGCTGAAGTATGGCTTCCTGATGGGCCTCGACGCCCCCGACCAGATTGCCAACGCCCTGTCGCAGTTTATCTGGCTGACCGGCGACGTGAACTCCCTGAACCGCTTCTACGCCCTCTACGACCAGGTAACGCCCCAGGACATTCAGGCGGCGGCGCAGAAGTATTTCGTGCCCGAAGGCCTCACCGTAGGCACCATTGGCCCGAACGCTACCGGCGGCGTGCAGTAAGCTCTTTCCCTTTTCCTTCCTGATTTTCTTCTCATGCGTTATACATTCTCCCGCTTTCTGCTGGCCGCGGCGCTGCTCGGTCCGGTAGCTACCCCCGCGGCCCGCGCCGCTGAGGTAGTGGAACTGCGCCAGCCCAACGCCGCCAAGGTGGTGGTGAAGCTGCAGTTCCGCAACGGCTCGGCCGCCGACCCCGTGGGCAAAGAGGGCTTAACCTACCTCACCAGCCAGCTCGTAACCGAGGGCGGCACCAAAGACCTGACCTCGGCCCAGCTCAAGGACCTGCTCTACCCCATGGCGGCGCGCTACTACGCCACCACTGACAAGGAAGTCACCACCTTCACCTTCGAGTTTCACAAGGACTTTATCGATAAGTTTTACCCGGTACTGCGCGGGCTGATGCTCACGCCTAGCTTTACCCAGGAAGACTTCGACCGTCTGAAAAGCAACCAGCTCAACTACGTGGAGCAGGTTATCCGGGCTTCGTCGGATGAGGACTACAGCAAGTTTGCGCTGGAGGACCAGCTGTTCCGCGGCTCCCGCTACCAGCACATGACGCGCGGCACCGCTGCCGGGGTCAAGAGCATCACCCTGGCCGACGTAAAGCAGTATTACGCTACCGCCTTCGGCACCGATAACCTGACCATTGGGCTGGCCGGCAACTACCCCGCTTCGTTTGCCAAGCAGCTGGAAGCTGATCTGAAGAAGCTGCCCAAAAGCTCGGTGAAGGCCCCCATTCCGGTGGCGGCCATGCCCAACGGCATTCACGTTGAAATTATCAGCAAGCCCGACGCCCTGGGCTCGGCCGTGTACGCGGGTTTCCCCATCAAAACCACCCGCGCCGAGGACGATTTCGCGGCCCTGATGGTAGCCAACTCCTGGCTGGGTGAGCACCGCAAAAGCTACGGCAAGCTCTACGACAAAATCCGCACGACCCGCTCGATGAACTACGGCGACTACAGCTACATCGAGTGGTACGAAGCCGGCGGCTCCAACATGCTGCCCGTGCCCGGTGTGCCGCGCCACGCCAACTACGCCAGCCTCTGGCTGCGCCCCGTGCAAATTGCCGAAGGCCTGCGCAAGCAATACCCCACCGAGCTCGGCGACCTGAAAGTAGGTCACGCTCCGTTTGCCCTGCGCCTGGCCGTGCGCGAAATGGATAACGTGATGAAGAATGGCCTGAGTAAGGAAGACTTCGAGCGCACCCGTACCTTCCTGCGCTCCTACGTGAAGCTCTACGGTACTACCCCCGCCAAGCAGCTCGGCTTCCTGCTTGATTCGCGCTTCTACGGCCGCAAGAACTGGCTGCAGGATGTGGATGCCCAGCTCGCCAAGCTGACGGTGGACGACGTGAACCGCGCCATGCGCAAGCACTGGCAGGTGCAGAATATGTTCGTGACCATCGTGACCGATGACAGCGAAGCCCAGCCCCTGGCCGATGTACTCAAGAACAACACGCCCTCGCCCATGAGCTACGCCAACGTGGTAAAGGCCGGCTTGCCCAAGGAGGTAGTAGCCGAAGACGCCGAAGTAGCCACCTACAAGCTCAACGTGACGGAAGTCAAGGTGATTAACACCAACGATACGTTCCGTTAGGCTTAACTATTATCAGTTGAATATCGTGTCCTGCTGAGCTTGTCGAAGCATCTCTCCCTCTGGCTAATCAATAGCATTACAACAAAGCGGTAGAGATGCTTCGGCAAGCTCAGCAGGACACGGTCTTTTTGACTTTTACTTATTACCTACGCCTTCTGCATTGTCATTCTTCGCTCCCACTCGGAATGACAGCTCATATATAGCAAAACCGCTTTGGATAGCCTTCCGGAGCGGTTTTTCTTTTTTCGTGGATTAAACCCTACCCCCGCCCCGGCATCTATGCCAGTGAATCCGGATACACCATCTCTTCCCACTAGCATTTACGACTTCATGAAAGCTATTACCCTCGCGCTGGCTTTGTCGCTGCTCCTCGGCGGCTCGGCCGTGCAAGCCCAGAACACCCAGGCCCGCCAGGCCGCTCCCGCTCGCAAGGAGCTCCGCGCCTACTACCAGCAGCAAGTGCTGCCTGTAGTGCGCCAGCAGCGCCAGAAGCTGGAAACTCAGCTGACTACTTCCGACAAAGCCCAAATCACGCTCTACCGGGCCCAGCTGAAGGAAGCCCGCCAGAAAGCCAAGGCCCTCCGTCAGAGCTTCCGCCCGGCCGGCACGCCCACCGGCCCCCGCCCCGAGCTGACCGACGCCCAGAAGCAACAGCTCCAGCAGCTGCGCGCCGAAACCAAAGCTATTCTGCAGAACGTGGGTCAGCTGGCCCAGAAGTACGAAGGCGACATTGCCAAGCTGGCCCAGGAAGTGCAGCCCCAGCGCGAAAAGTGGCAGGCCGATACCAAAGCCATTCTGGCCCGCTCCGCTACCCCCGAGCAGCCAGCCAAGGCCGGTAAGGGCTGGCTGCTCGGGGGTAGCGGAGCGGGCATGCGGCGCTACTTCCAGCCTACCTCCTTCCTCCTGCTCAACCCCAATGCACCCACCCAAACGCCTACCCCCGCCGGGCGCGGCAACGTGGGCGTGTACCCCAACCCCTCCGTGAGCACCAACCAACTGGAGTATGAGGTGAAGAAAGCCGGCCCCGTAACAGTGGAGCTGCTCGATGGGCGCGGGAACACCCTGCGCACCGTAGCCCAGGAAACCAAGGCCGAGAAAGGCAACCACACGCTGCAAGTAAACGTGGCCGACCTGCCGGTGGGCACCTACTACTTCAAAATCACAACCCGCTCGGGCGCGGAAACCAAGCGTTTCGTGAAGGAATAACTTAGTTACGGCCTACCCCTCAATAAGCAGGGAAGGCCCGCGTTACACCAGCCGGTCTGCGGAAGCGGGCCGGCTGGTGCTGTTTTCAGGCACTTCGGCAACTTTCGGCTTGGCGGCGGGTGCTGCTGAGCGGCGTGTTATCTTTACGGCCTATGCGGCGCTCCTTTCTTACCTGGCTTCTTGTTCTGACTACCACTGTACTGGTTGCGGCCTGCTGCGGCTCCGTGGCCTGCGAGTGTAATGATACGTACGCCGATGCCGTTGGCCTGCAGTTCAGCCTCGCCAATTCCCAGGACAGCCTCCGCGGCTTTTTCCCCTCTTACATCGATACGGTGTACCTGGTCCGGAACCCGCGCGACACTACCCAGCGCCCCCGCGCCGATACCGTGGCCCTGACCCGCAGCCGCGCCGTGGTGTTTACCCAGCCCATCATTATCAACAACGCTACCCCTTTTGGGCTGGTTACCGGCCGCAAGCTCAACGCCTACCGCTATACCCTGTACCTGGCCAAGCGGCGGCGCGCTACCCCTACCTACACCTATAAGCTTGACAGCATTCAACTCTCTACCCGCTACCAGGGCGACGGGTGCTGCACTTGCTACCAGAATTCCAGTAAGAAGGTATTTGTTACCAATCAGAAGGGCGTTTCTCAGCAGTTTGATCTGACGGATACTGGCGGCAACAACGAGTTGAAGACCATTACCATGGAGCGTTTTTAGCTCGGCAGTACCGTACCGCCGGACTACTGGCACTGAGGTCGATTGATTCCCGGTGCCGCGTATGTCCGTGGGGGCGGCTCCTGCCGTATATACTACCGCACTACGTCTTGTCGGCCACAGTCCCGCCGGCGGCTGTAGCGCGTTTCTGGTTTATGCTGAAAGAACCCTCTACGGCGGTTACGCCCACTTTTCCTTTCCAGACTACGCTTAGCCTGGAACCTCTGATTGCTTATTGGCAGCGGGGTGAAAACTCCCAGAATGTGGGCGTGGCCATGCTGGCCAAAGCCGTCAGTGAGCAGGTAGCCACCGCCGATTGGTCGCGGGGCAACATCGAGGATCTGAAGCTGCTGGAATGCAACTGCGACCTGGTGGAAACCCTGATGCTGGCCGTATTTCCGCCGGCTTCCTTCGATACCGACATTGCGGGAGCCATTGCGCCGTTTCAGCGCCACAGCTTTTACCATACCCCGCGCTTCGCGGAGGTGCTGCTGAACCCGTCTAAGTCTATCAAGCAGCCGCTGAATATTGATATGCGGACGCTGGAGGTCTATACCACCCGCATGGCCTACCAGCTGATTCTGGAGAAAGTGTACGGAGTGCACCTGCCGCTGCAGGGCACCATCATCTTCACCGTGCCCGACTACAGCATTGGCCTTTACCGCCACTATGGGGTAGAGTTCAACTCCACGTTCGTGGAAATCAGGGTGCACGGCGACAAGCCGGAGCTGACCCCGGAGCAGCTTGACCACTTGGCCCGCAACCCCCACCGTGCCGATTTGTGGCAGCAGATGCTCCCGCCCCACCACTTCGAGCTGGTGGGTTTTAACATCCTGCACCTGGTCGATGTCACGGAGCAGGAAATTCTGTCGGAGCTGAAGTACGATTTGCTGGAGCGCGACGTGCTGCAGGCCTCCGACCGCCTGGAGCAGATCCAGGAAAAGCTGCGGGTGCTGTTTGGGCGGCCGTTTCTGCAGCTGGGCATTGCCGCCTACGACGGCAAGAAGCGGGCTTTCGTGGATTTCGGCCGCAAAATCAACCACAGCTTCCTAACCAAGCAGCTCCACAGCCCCGATGCCGGCTCCGGCTTCCGCCAGATTTACAGCCGGCTGTGGGCCGACCGCCAGCCCCTGGTGCTGGAAGACGTGGAGCAGGCCGATATTCCCGAGGATTTGCGCCAGCAGATTCTCAGCCTCGGCATCCGCTCGGCCATTCTGGCCCTGCTACCCTACGGCGACGATACGGTGGGCCTGCTGGAGCTGGGCTCGCCCAACGTGGGCGACCTCAACGAGTTCAGCCTGGAAAATGTGAACCAGTTTGTGCCCCTGTTTGCGGTGGCCGTGAAGCGCAACGCCGAAGACATCCAGACCCGGGTGCAGGCCATCATCAAGGAGAAGTTTACGGCCATTCATCCTACCATGGAGTGGCGCTTTACGGATGCCGCCCAAAACCTGCTGCAAAAGCTGGAGGATGGCAACAAGAGCGCCGAAATGGAGGACATCGTGTTTCACGACGTGTACCCCCTGCACGGCTCCAGCGACATCAGGGGCAGCAGCACGGCCCGCAACGAAGCCATTCAGGGCGACCTGATTGAGCACCTGACCCTGGCCGGCAAAGTGCTCAAGAAAGCCTCCGAGTTTCAGCAGCTGCCCATTCTGGACGAGCTAAAATTTTACGTCAATAAAAACCTGCGCCGTCTGCGCGAAGGAATTCTGTCGGGCGATGAGGTCAGCATTTTCGAGTCGTTGCGCACGGAGGTAGAGCCCCTGTTTGAGTACCTGAGCCAGAACACGCCGGATCTGCGGCCTGTCATCCGGCAGTACTGGGCCAACATCGACCCCGAGCTAGGCATCCTGTACAAGCGCCGCAAGGCCTTCGAGGAAACCACCACCCTGCTCAACGATGCCGTCAGCAGCTACCTCGACGAGGAAGATGCCAAGGCGCAGGCCATGTTTCCGCACTACTTCCAGCGCTTCAAGACCGACGGCGTAGAGCACAACATCTACGTGGGGGCTTCGCTGGTGGAAAACAAGCCGTTTGACCTGGTTTTCCTGAAAAACCTGCGCCTGTGGCAGCTGCTGGTAATGGTGGAAATTACCCGTCGCACCGCCGCCCTGCGCCCAACCCTGCCCGTACCACTCGAAACCACCCAGCTCATCCTTATCCATAGCCAGCCCCTGAGCATCCGCTTCCGCCAGGATGAGCGCCAGTTTGATGTGGACGGCGCCTATAACATCCGCTACGAAATCATCAAGAAGCGCATCGATAAGGCCACGGTGCAGGGTACCGGCGAGCGGCTGACCCAACCCGGCAAAATTGCCCTGGTGTACTCCCAGCAGCGTGAGGCCGATGAGTACGAAGAATACATCGACTACCTCCAGGACCGGGACCTGCTGGAGCCCGGGCTGGAATACCTGGAACTGGAAGAGCTCCAGGGCGTGAAGGGCCTGCTGGCCCTGCGGGTAACGGTGAAATTGTGATTTGAGGTGATGGGGTGAAACGCGCTACAGGACTGGCGGCAGACTTCTGGCCACAGGCCAGGCGTCTGCCCGCCGGCTAATGGGGCAAGTCTCCCGACTTGCGGCCGCCGAAGGCGGCCCGCTCGCGCCTGCGCCATTCGCACTGCTAGGAGTAGTTGCCTTGTTTATAGATGTGTGTAAAATGCCTGCTGGTTTGGTGCTCACGAAGCCAAGGGGGAGGGGGTAGGAGATTTGAGCGGACGCCTAACGGCGCAGGCGCGAGCTGGCCGCCTTCGGCGGCCGCAAGTCGGGAGACTTGCCCCATTGGCCGGCGGACGGACGCCTGGCCTCCGGCCAGAAGTCTGCCGCCAGCGCGTTTCACCCCATCACCTCCTCGCTTCCTCACTTCCTGCTTTTCCCCGCCACCAGAGCAGCAGCGCGGTGCGCAGCAGAATTAACCAGAGCAGCCCCGCTGCGAAGCCGGCCAGCACATCGGTAGCGTAGTGCACATGCAGGTACACCCGCGTGAGGCCGATGAGCATTGCGAACAGTAGCAGCAAGGCGGCCCAAATGGGGTGGCGCCGGTGCCGCCAGAGCAGCCAGGCCAGGCAGCCGTAGAGGGCCAGCCCAATCATGGCGTGGCCGCTGGGAAAGCTCAGGCCCTGCTGGAAAATCAGCGCCGAAGCAGGCCGCACGCGCTGAAAATGCGTTTTGAGCAGTTGATTCAGCAGCGCGGCTCCGGCTACGGCCAGAAACACCTCCAACCCCTCGCGCTTATGCCCACGCCCCCGCAGCACGACGGGTATTCCTACCCCCGCCCCCACCAGAAAAGGCAGGGAAGCAAAAAACGTCAGGCCATAGACCAGAGTAGTCAGGCCGGGCCAAGCGGCGCGCAGCACGTCCATCTGCCCGAAGGCCCAGGCATCAAACGCCACCGAGTGCTGCACAAAAACTACCCGCGTGAGGTAGAAAAACAACAGCGCCGACAGCAGAAACATGCCTCCTACCAGCGCCACTTCCAGGGTAAGCAGGCTAAACAGGGCCAGTAAGCGGCCGGCAAACGACTTCATTTTTCAGGAGCTGGTAGCGGATAGGTTTGTTTGTTTGGCAGGGGTAGGAAAACGGGGCACTGCCTCACCTCCCACCAGCAAGTCCTGGAAAAACCACTGAAGCCGGCTTCAATACACCGTCCTTACGAGAAATCAGCGAAATCAATCCAATCAGCGCGAATCCGGGATAAAACAAAAAAGCCGACCCATTTCTGGATCGGCTTTCGTGCGCTCGGAGAGACTCGAACTCTCACACCTTTCGGAACTGCCGCCTGAAGACAGCGCGTCTACCAATTTCGCCACAAGCGCAGCTTTTTTTATCATCTGACCGCCGTGGTGGTTGTCATTTGATGCTGCAAAGATAGGGGCCTTTTTCGACCCGTGTCAAGCTTTTGCTCAAAAAAACTTGATAAATTTTTTTGAAAAAAGCCTGATTTTACGCTATATAGGCTGTTTTTCAGCTGATTGCAGTTGCTTTTTAAATCGTTTTTTCACCATAATTTCTACTTGTTTCAGCAGCGGAATGGCCACAATCAGCCAGCCCGCCCCTGCCGTAAAGCCGGCCAGCACGTCGGTGGCGTAGTGCACCCGCAAATACACCCGCGTCAGGCCGATGAGCAGAATCAGCAGCAGCAGCGCGGCCACCAGGGGGTAGCGCACGGCCGGGCGGCGCACATGCGTCCAGACCAAGTAAATGAGCAGGCCGTAGAAGGAGGCCGATATCATGGCGTGGCCGCTGGGAAAGCTCAGGCCCGAGGCCGAGGTAAGGGGTAGCAGGGGGCGCGGGCGGTTATAGAGCTGCTTGAGCACCAGGTTCAGGGTGATGCTGCCCAAGGCCACCACCGGCACCAGCAGCGAGTACCACCGGTGGCGCTGCACCAGCAGAAACCAGTTGATGAGCAGGCCCGCGGCCCCGGAAATAAAATTGCGGGAAGCCAGAAACGTAACCGCTTCCACCCACTGCTGCCGCTCAGGGCCCAGCAACTGCCGCGACCAGCGAAACGCGGCGGCGTCGAACGTGGCGGCGTCCTGGTCGAACACTTCCCGGCTCAGGGCCAGGAACAGCACCACGCCCAGCGTCCCCAGCATGAGGGTAATGGCAAATTCGGTTACGAAAAGGGTAATACCGGCCAGCAACCGGCGCAACGTCGTCGTCATAGGTCCTGATACGATGCGGCCGGCAATTTGTCGACGCTCCCGCCTACCCTGCTAGCTTTGCGTATGCCTCGCCTCCCTGATTCCGGCTTCGACTTGGTGGCCTCTTTCTACGACCCGCTGGCCCGGCTGGTGTACGGACGCAGCCTGCAGCAGGCGCAGCAAGCCGCGCTGCAAGCAGGTTTGCCGGAGCAGGAAGGCCGCGTGCTCATTATTGGGGGCGGCACAGGCTGGGTGCTGGGCCAGGTGCTGCGGCGCCGGCCCGCAGCGCAGGTGCTGTACCTGGAAGCCTCACCCCGGATGCTACGCCGCAGCCAGGCCTGGCTTGCGAAAACCCTACCCCTGTGCTTGGGCCAGGTGGAATTCCGGCTGGGTACGGAGGCCACTTTGCGGGCCGACGAGCAGTTTGCAACGGTAGCTACCTTTTTCTTTCTGGACCTGTTTGAGCCGCATCGGCTGCGGCTTCTGGTTCGGCGGCTGCACACGGCGCTGGCGCCGGGCGGCGCCTGGCTCCTGGCCGATTTTGCCGCGCCCCAGCGCTGGTGGCACGCGCTGTTACTGCGGCTGATGTACTGGTTTTTCGGCCTCACCACCGGCATTAGTGCCCGGCGGCGGCCGCCGATTGAAACCGAGCTGACGCGGGCAGGATTGTCGAGAGCACCGGCCGGCCGGTTTTTCGGGGAGATGATAGAGGCCAGCGTGTGGCGGCAGGCAACTGCCGGCGCTGAAAATGCATCTGCTCTGCTCAGTTTCTGCCCCTAATACTGTCAGCTCTGCCGGATACCTGTTAGGTTAGCGTTTCCTTTCTGTTCCTCTCCATTTCTCTGCGTATGACGATGCGGAAATCGGCGGCCCTGCTGGCCCTGGCCCTACCCCTCGCCTTTGGCCGGCCCGCCCAGGCCCAGGCTCCGGTTCAATACAACCTTTCCTTCCCGAATGCCGCGCACCACGAGGCGCGCATCACGGTTACGTTCCGGGAGCTGCCGGCCGGCCCCCTGCAGGTGCGCATGGCCCGCTCCTCGCCCGGCCGCTACGCCCTGCATGAGTTTGCCAAGAACGTGTACGACGTACAGGCCACGGATTCCAAGGGCCAACGCTTGTCGGTGATGAAGCCCGACCCCTATGGATGGACCGTAGCCGGCCACGATGGTACCGTGACGTTTATCTACACCCTGTTCGGCGACCGAACCGACGGAACCTACGCCGGCATCGACAGCCGCCACGCCCACCTGAACATCCCGGCTACCCTGGCCTACGCCCAGGGCCTGGAGCAGCGCCCGGCCGAGGTGAAGTTTGCCCTACCCCAAGGCTGGACGGTAGCCTCCCAGCTGCGGCCCGATGCGGGCGGCGCTACCTGGTACGCGCCTAACCTGCAATACCTCATGGATTCGCCTACCTCCCTGGGGCCCCAGCAGGTACGCACCTGGCAGGAGCAGGGCAAAACCATTGAGCTGCAGGTGCTGCACGACGGCACCCCCGCGGAGCTGGACGCCTACACCGAGCAAACCAAAAAGATTGTGAAGGAGGCCGCCGCTATCTTCGGGGGCCTGCCCGATTACGACTTCGGGCGCTACACCTTCGTGGCCAACTACCTGCCCCAAACCAGCTCCGACGGGATGGAGCACCGCAACTCCACCAGCCTCACCAGCAGCCGTCCCCTGCGCGGCCCCGGCGCCATCGATAACCTCGGCACCGTGGCCCACGAGTTTTTCCACAGCTGGAACGTGGAGCGTCTGCGCCCCCAGGACCTGGAGCCGTTTGATTTCCAGCGGGCCAACATGAGCAGCAATCTGTGGTTTGCTGAGGGCTTTACCCAGTACTACGGCGAGCTGCTGCTGCGCCGGGCCGGCATCTACACCGACGAGCAGTACTGCCAGGAGGCCCTCAGCGGCATTGTGGATGCCATGCTGACCATACCCGGCCCGAAACGCTACTCGCCGGTGTACATGAGCCAGCAGGCGCCCTTCGTGGATGCCGCCGCCGCCATCGACCCCAACAACCGCTCGAACACCTACCTGAGCTACTACTACATTGGCGCGGGCAACGCCCTGGCCCTGGACCTGCAGCTGCGCCAGCGCTTCAAAACCGACCTCGACACCTACCTGCGCGCCCTCTGGAAGGAGCACGGCCAGCAGCAGAACTACGCTCCCGCCAAGCCCTACACCCTCCGCGACCTGCAACGGGTACTGGGCCAGGTAACCAAGGATACCACCTTTGCCGGCCAGTTTTTCCGCCAGCACATCATGGGGCACGAAGCGCACAACTACGAGCAGTTGCTGGCCCCGGCCGGGCTGCTGGTGCGCCGGGCCCAGGCCGGACAGGCCACCCTGGAAGCCCGCCTGCAGTTCAACCCCGACAGTAGCGCCACCCTGGGTACTACCCTGCTGGGCAGCCCCTTCTACCTCGCCGGCCTCGACCGGGAAGATGTGGTGTTGAGGCTGGATGGCCGCAAGCCCACCAATGCCAGGGAAGTGCAGAAGCTCCTAACGGCACACAAACCTGGCGACGTCATTCAGGTGGAAGCCCGGGCCCGCGACGGGGTACGCACGGTGCCGGTTACGCTCCAGGAAAACTCGGACCTTGAGGTAGTGCCTTATGAGAAAGCCGACCGTACCCTGACTAAAGCTCAGAAGAAATTCCGGGAGGAATGGCTGAACGGCAAGGCCAAATCAGGCGGAAAGCGGTAACCCGTTTCCCACCTACCCCTTTACAACAAACAAGCCCTACCTCACTGCAGTGAGGTAGGGCTTGTTTGTTGTAAAACTTTGTTCTGCTGTTAACGACGACGGCCGAAAATGCGCAGCAGGAACAGGAACAGATTGATGAAATCGAGGTAGAGGGTAAGGGCACCTAGCACGGCGGCTTTGCGGTCGGTGGCTTCATCTTCCAGCCCTACAAAGGCCAGGGCTTTAAGCTTCTGCGTATCGTAGGCGGTGAGGGCTACAAACAGGATAACGCCGATGAACGAGGTGATGGTGTACAACACCGAGTTTAGCCAGAACATATTCACTACTGATGCAATGACAAGGCCGACCAGACCCATCATCAGCACATTGCCCCAGTGGGCCAGGTTGGTGCGCGTGAAATAGCCGTACAAGCTCATTACGGCGAAGGTGCCACCGGTCACGAAGAAGGTAGAGGCCAGAGAATCGGCGGTGAAAACCAGGAAGATTACGCTCAGGGTAATGCCGTTCAGAGCCGAGTAAGCAATGAAAGCGCCCGTGATGGAGGAGGCCGACATGTCGAAGGCGCGGCTGGAGATGTAACCCACCACAAACATTTCCAGCAGTAACAGCCCAAAGAACACCAATCGGTTTCCGGCTACCACTTCCACCAACTCGGGCACGGAGCTGACGAGCATGGCTACCCCGCCCGTGAGAGCCAAAGCACCGGCCATCCAGCCGTACACTTGTTGCATAAACGTGCCCTGGATGCGGGCCGCCTCTTCGGCGCTGATGTGCAGAACTGGCTGCGCTTCCTCGTGCTGCTCGGGTACAAATTCTTCCATGAAGTAGATAAAGTAAGAAAGTAGAAAAATACAGTTGATGCGCCTAAAGTACAGATTTCGGTTTAGCCTCCGGCAAAGGGTAGCGCGGGGCTTGCCAGCTTACTGGCCCGTGTAAAAGCGCCAGGCCAGCACCAGCAGGAAGCCCACCGCACCCAGTGCCAGAATACGCAGGCCGTGGGCGCGGTCCTGGGGTAGGAAGCCGTATACCTGCCGGCCATCGGGTAGCTGCTTTTTGTGCGAATAGAGGTGCCAGCCGATAAACAGGGCAATGACGCCGCCCAGCAAGGCCGTTACGTAGCCAAATACCACCCAGGCTTTTTGGCGGGGCTCGGGCTGGGCCAAATCCTGAATCCGCTGCTGCCGCAGGCGCTCCGTCAGGGCCGGACTAACGTCGTGGCCGCGCTGGCGCAGAATACGGCGAGCCAGGGCCACATCAAAGCTGTTCCACTCGTCGGGCTTGAGCAGGATGTCGAGTAGCTCGTCGTCGGTGAAGTTGAACAGGTAATGGTCGGTAGGGGCATTGGCGGTTAGCTCGTCGCTGGCGGCCAGCTCCAGGGCGTGGGCGCGCTCAAAGTCCTCGGGGCGCAGCTGCACCACGAAGTAGGTGCTGGTGGGGTTGAAGGCAAACGAGGGGTCGATGCGCGGCTGATCGAAGACGGTTTCGTAGGGAATGTCGTGCTCGTGCAGCAGCTGGATCAGAGGCTGAGCCGCTTCCACGGAGGCAAACCGCTGATAGGATTGATAGTCAGACATAGGGTAGCAAGGTAAACGGCAGTGAAGGTGGCAGTTTTTTCCGGGCCGGGCACGGTAACGGGCCGCCCAGCGTTTCGTACCTTAGATGCCGGTTCACCCAACGGTTCCGGCCGCTTTTCCTATGCTCCGATTCCTTTCCCTGCTCACCTTTGGCTTATTGCTAGCCGGCGCGGCTCAGGCCCAGGCGCCCGAACAGCCCGCATCTGCCCCCCGGCTGGGCCTGAAGCCTTTGTACAGCCTCAACGCCGGGGCTATGTTTGCGGGCCGCTACGGCTCGGCTACCTACCTCAGCCCCACGGTTTCGGTGCCGGTTACCAACCGATTCTCGGTGTTTGGTGGCGTTACCTATATGCGCATGATGCCGGGTGCGGCGTACATGCCCTTCGGGGAGGCCGGCCGCTTCGGGGCCACAGCCCAGAACCGCTACCTCATTCAGGGCGGCGGCCAGTATGCCCTGTCGCCGCGCGTGACCCTGACCGGCTCCGCGTGGAAAGACCTGACGCCTACCTCCGGTTTTCAGGTGAACCCTTACGCCGGTTTTGGGGGTAACCTGGGCTCCGGCGTGAACCTGCGCGCCGACTACCACATCACGGAGAACTTCTCGGTGTCGGGTGGGGTGCGGGTGAGCAATGGTGCTACGGCTTACCCCGGTGCCTATTCGCCGCTCTACGGGCCGGGCGGGTACTGGTAATCCTCTTTGTCATCCTGAGCACAGCGAAGGACCTTATCACGCCAGAACAAACCTTGTCTTAACGACTTGTTCTAGCTGGGTAAGGTCCTTCGCTGTGCTCAGGATGACACGGATTGATTTTTTTTGCCCTGTTCAGTCTCTTCTGTCTTCTTCCGCCGCGCATGGCCCCTACCCCTCGCTTCGTCCGCAACCCGCAACTAGCCACCATCAAGCCCAATTATCCCGGCAACAAAATGATAGGGGCCGAATACTGCAACGGCGAGGAGCTCTACGAGCCGAACTTCGGCACCGTGATTAAGTGGCAGCTGAGCGAGAATCCGCAGAAGGAAGAGAAAAAGGCCGATACCTGGGTGCCAGAAGTGGTGGATTGTACGCCGTTTCTGCAAAACCAGGAAGACGGCCTGGTATGGCTGGGACACGCCTCGTTTCTACTGCGCATCAGTGGCAAAACCATCCTTTTTGACCCGGTGCTGTTTTCGTCCTTGGGGTTGCGCCACCGCCACCCCCTGCCCTGCCGCCCCGAGGACCTGACCAACCTCGACTACCTGCTGCTTAGCCACGGCCACCGCGACCATCTGGACGAAAAATCTATTAAGCTGCTGGCCCGCCAGAATCCGCAGCTGCGGGCGTTCGGGCCGTTGGGCATGGCGAAGCTGGTGCGCGGCATGGCCCGCACGCTGCCGGTGCAGGAGGCCGGCTGGTGGCAGCAGTTTGATTTAGGCCCCGATGCGCCCTTCGAGCTGTTCTACCTGCCCGCCTCGCACTGGCACCGCCGCGGCCTCTTCGACCTGAACACGGTGCTATGGGGCTCTTTCCTGCTGCGCCTGCCCGATGGCCGCACCCTTTACTTCATGGGCGACACCTCCATGGCCGACCATTTCGAGGCCATTGAAAAGCAGTTTGGCCCTCTGGATGTAGTGCTGCTGCCCATCGGGGCCTACAAGCCGCCCTACATGATGCAGATGAGCCACGTAAACCCCCATGAAGCCGCCAAAGCGGCTAACCTACTACGGGCCGGCCACTTGGTGCCCATGCACTACGGCACCTTCGACCTGAGCGACGAACCCGCCTCTGAGCCCATCCGGGAACTGCAACTAGTCGCCAACGGCAAAATGCTGCGCGGGGAGCTACATGTACCGGCCGTGGGCGAGGTGCTGCGCTGGCAGGATTGGGAGTAGGCTCAGTTATCAGTTGTGAGTTGCCAGGCGTCAGCTGGGGCATTGCGCACGAGTATGCGCTATTGTTGATTGGTTGTTGGTAGCTTTGAAACCTGTTTTCAACTGATGCGGCTGCTACCGGTCGGTTTGCTCTGGCGCAACCCGACAACCGGCAACTGACAACCGGCAACTGAATTCCCCATGTCTCCTACCCTCGTGCTGAGCCTGATTGCGGGCTACTTCGTTGTTCTTATCATCATTGCCTACCTCACCTCCCGGAAGGCAACCAGCGAATCGTTCTTTATTGCCAACCGCAACGCGCCCTGGTACATGGTGGCCTTTGCCATGATTGGCACGTCGCTGTCGGGGGTGACGTTTGTTTCGGTGCCGGGACAGGTGCTAACGGGGCAGTGGAGCTATTTGGGGCTGGTATTTGGGTATGTGGCCGGCTACGCGGTTATTGGTACCGTGCTGCTACCCCTGTACTACCGCCTGAATCTGGTTAGCATCTATACGTATCTGGAGCAGCGGTTTGGGTTCTGGAGCTACAAAACCGGCGCGTTTTTCTTTTTGCTGAGCCGGGCCATTGGGGCGGCGTTCCGGCTGTTTCTGGTGGCGGGCGTGCTGCAACTGCTGGTGTTCGAGAAGCTGGGCGTGCCGTTTGCCGTTACCGTCACGGTCAGCATCCTGCTGATTTACCTGTACACGTTCCGCGGGGGGCTCAAAACCATCCTCTGGACCGATACCTTCCAGACCCTGGCCATGCTCCTGTGCGTGGTGGTGAGCATCGGGCTGATTGGGCAGGAGTTGAACCTGGGCTGGACCGGGTTGGTGCAGACAGTGCGCGAGAGTCCGCTGTCGGAAACCTTCTTCTTCGACGACCCCAACAGCAAAAAGTACTTCTGGAAGCAGTTTGCGGCGGGTATGTTCATCACCATCACCATGACCGGCCTCGACCAGGACCTGATGCAGAAAAACCTGAGCTGCCGCAGCCTGCAGGATGCTCAGAAAAACATGTTCTGGTTTACGCTCACGCTGGTGCTGGTGAATGTGCTTTTCCTGAGCCTGGGGGTGCTGCTCTACGAATATGCCAGCGTGAAGGGCCTAGCCTTGGACAAGTTGCCCGAGTTGCTGAACCCGAAGGGCACGCTTGATACCGACAAAGTATTTCCCTACCTGGCCACCAACCACTTCAGCCTGTTTGCCGGGGTAGTGTTCGTGCTGGGCATCATTGCCGTGACCTACGCCTCCGCCGACTCCGCCCTAACGGCCCTGACTACCTCTTTCTGCGTTGATTTCCTGAATATTTCGCGCTACCCCGAGGCCCGGCAGAAATCAATGCGCCAACTCACGCACCTGGCCTTTACGGTAGTGCTCATCGTGATAATTCTCATCTTCCGCGCCCTCAACGACCAAAACGTGGTATCGGCCGTCTTCGACGCGGCAGGCTACACCTACGGGCCACTGCTGGGCCTCTATGCCTTTGGGCTCTATACCCAGCGCCGCCCTCAGGACCGCTGGGTGCCCCTGGTGTGCGTGTTGTCGCCGGTGCTGACGTGGGTGCTGGTAAAGAACGCGGGCACTTGGCTTAATGGCTACGAAATTGGCTTTGAGAAGCTCATTTACAATGGCTTACTCACCTTTATTGGCTTATGGGCCGTTTCGCGGCGGGTTCCGCAGCCCGAATTGAACCCTGTTGCGTAGGGGTTGTTTAGAGGAGCGTACCTTTGCATTCTGCAGTGAGCAGTAGCGTATGCTTATCCTTCTGACCGGAAGGAGGAATGATAGAGTTTGCGGCTTACTTCTCACTCATTCAGCTCCCTACCCTACCAAACCCTATGAAACATCTGTTCTTCCTCTTTCTGCTCGTGGCTTCGGCCGCGGGCGGGGCCCAGGCCCAAACTACCGCTGGCAACATGCCGGCCAAGCAACCCATTGAGTTGAAGCCCGGTCGCATGCAGGCCCAGGCCAAGCCCGCGCCTAACCGGCCCGATGCACCGCCCCAGTTTCCGGGCGGTGCGCAGGGTTTGAACACCTTTTTTCAGCAAAACCTAAAGTATCCGGAAGCGGCCAGCGTCAAGCAAATCAGCGGCAACGTGGTCATGACCTTTACGGTGGAAGCCGATGGGCACCTGACCAACCCCTCGGTGGTGCAGCCCCTTTCGCCGGAGTGCGACACGGAGGCGCTGCGGGTGCTGGGCCAGATGCCGGCCTGGAAACCTGCTACCCGCAAAGGTCAGCCCGTGGCTACCCAGGTGCGCCTGCCCATCCCGTTCGGTAACTCCGAAGGGCTGCAGGTAGAGCAGGGAAAGCCTAAATTTGAATAACTGAACTCCAGACATGAGCGAAGAGAAGTGAGAACCAGCGGAGCGTTCAGTTAGTCCTGAGCCCCCGCTGGTTCTCACTTCGCCTTTCTCACTTCTAACACACAATGGCCCGAAGTGGACTGAATACCAGTGGCGCTGACGCAGAGAATGCGCCCGAAAAGAAGAAGCTCACCAAACAAAGTTTTCAGCAGGGGCTGCGCATTTTTCGCTTTGTACTACCCTACAAGGGTATGTTCATTGCGGGCCTGCTGCTGCTGCTGCTGAGCAGCGTTTCCACCATGGTGATGCCCAAAATGCTGGGCTATATCGTTAGCGTGGCTAACCATGAGGCCAAAGCCTTGCCGGCCTTCGTGCCCAAAACCATTACCGGCATTGCCCTGCTGCTGTTCGGGGTGGTGCTGCTGCAAGGTATCTTTTCCTTTTTCCGAATCTTCTTTTTCTCGCGGGTCAGTGAGTTTACCGTGCGCGACATTCGCCGCACGCTGTATCAGAAGTTGGTCACGCTGCCGATTCCGTTCTTCGAGCAGCGGCGGGTGGGCGAGATTACTTCCCGCCTGACCTCCGATGTAGCCAACGTGCAGGACACGTTTTCACTGACGCTGGCCGAGTTTATGCGTCAGATTCTGACGCTGTTAGCTGGCGTTGGCTTTATCATGTGGGAATCGTGGCGGCTTTCGCTGTTTATGCTGGCTACCTTTCCGCCGCTGGTGCTGCTCGCGTTTTTCTTCGGCCGCAGCATCCGTAAGCTTTCCAAACAAACGCAGGATGAGCTGGCCAAGACCAACGTCATCGTGGAGGAAACCTTGCAGGGCATCAGTTCCGTGAAGGCGTTTACCAGCGAGCAGCACGAGGTTAGCCGTTACGGGACTGGCCTGAACCGCACCGTGCAGGCAGCCCTGAAATCGAGCCTGTACCGGGGCGCCTTCGTGTCATTTATCATCGTGGCGGTCTTCGGCGGCATTTTTCTGGTGCTCTGGCGCGGGGCTACCTACGTGGATCTGCCGGAGGCCGACCCTCGCCACCTTTACATGAGTGACCTGGTGTCGTTTATCCTCTACACCATGTTCATTGGCGCTTCCGTTGGCGGCCTGGGCGAGATGTACGGCAAAATTCAAAGCAGTTTGGGCGCCACGGAGCGCCTGCTAGAGATTCTGGATGAGGAATCGGAGCCGGTGCACCAGCCGCGGCCGGCTGGCGCCGCTCCTCTGCCGGTGTACGGCGACATCCGCTACGAGAACGTGCAGTTCCGCTACCCCACCCGGCCCGATTTGGCCGTGCTCAAAGATATCAGCTTCCATATTGAGGCCGGCGAGAAAGTGGCGCTGGTAGGCCCGTCGGGGGCCGGCAAAAGCACCATCGTGCAGCTGCTCATGCACTTGTACCCGCTCAGCGGGGGTAGCATCAGCGTGGACGGCCGCGACATCAACATCCTGGACCTGACGGAGCTGCGCCAGCACATCGGCATTGTGCCCCAGGAAACCATGCTGTTTGGCGGCACCATCCGGGAAAACATTCTCTACGGCCGCCCCGGCGCGCCGGAGGCTGATGTTGTGGATGCTGCCCGGCGGGCCAACGCCTGGCAGTTCATTCAGTCGTTTCCCGAGGGGCTGGATACGGTGGTGGGCGAGCGGGGCATTAAGCTTTCGGGTGGGCAGCGCCAGCGCATTGCCATTGCCCGCGCCATCCTGAAAAACCCGGCCATTCTACTCCTCGACGAAGCTACCTCGGCCCTCGACTCGGAAAGCGAGAAACTGGTGCAGCAGGCCATGGACGAGCTCATGCAGAACCGCACCAGCATTATCATTGCCCACCGCCTCAGCACTATCCGCAAGGTGGATAAGATTCTGGTGATTGATGGGGGCCGCATCGTGGAGCAGGGCACCCACGAGCAGCTCAGCAACGACGAAAACGGCCTCTACGCCAACCTGCTCAAGCTGCAGTTTGAGCTAACGTAAGGTATGGATATAGACGGACTACCCGAAATGGGCGGCGCATTGGGCGTCGCCCGTTTCGTTTTCTGGTATATTCAGGTGCTATATTCAGCAGTACAGTACAGCCGGCTTATACCATGACGCACAGAGTATCACGTATCGAGTTGCTGCGGCCGGAACTGGGGCTATGGGGCGGATTGCTGCTGTTACTGAGCACACTATTCATGTCTTCGGCCAAGTTCTCGGCTGATTTACCTGTTGTGCAGCTTCCAAGTAGTATAGTGCATTGCACCAGAGGTTTATCTGAAGTTCAGATCATTTTCTCTCTGGATGCCCAGAAACGTCTGTACATGCATGCCAGCACCACCGAGCTGCAGACCAAAGCCATTGAACTGCTCGCGCAGCAGTACGGCCTGCAACTATCAGGCAGGCAACTACAGCAATTGCAACAGCTCCCGTATCTAAGCTCGGATGTACGGCAACTGCCGGGCTGGCTTATCGCGCCTGGCTGGAAGCGGAAGAAATTACCTGATGGCATTCCATATTCTGCCCCAAACGACCAGTTTACGGCGATGCTACGGGTTGCCAACCGGGCTGCCCTTGACATCCACTACCGCCGCCCTGTGATATGTCTGCGCCTTGATCAGCGGCTGCCGGCTTCTGTTGTTATGCCGTTTCTACAGCAAATTCAAGCCCAAGAAATTAACCACATTGTACTTGTTACCGAATCCGAGTAACTCCTCAATACCCATCATTCAGTTCCCTGCCACCCCTCCTACGTTCCAGGAGTACCAGCTGATTCACCAGACGCAGCAACGGCAGCGCTACCCGAAGTTGGCCAACCAGCAGAAGCCAGCTACCTCCGACCAGTGGAAACGCAGGGTGCGGTTGTGGCTGGGCGTGCTGGCCGGGGCTGCGGGGTATTTTATCTGGTTCGAGCCCGCCGGCGGAGCCGGATACCTGCTGGTATTCAGCGTATTTACTGCGCTGGGGCTGTTGTACCAGTGGTGGGAATACCGCCGGGCTTTCCTGCAATATCAGCGGCGGCCGCAGCCGCTGGGGTTTCGGGTAACGGAAACCAGCTTGGCCGTGCAGTGGCCGCAGGGCTGGCAGCGGCTGCCGTAGCCCAACCTGACCCGCGTGCAGCAGGTAGGCGACTGGCTCCTGCTCTACCCCGGTCCCGACTTTTGCTATTACCTGGATTTGCGGCAAGTGCCAGACCCCTATACGGGCGTAGATGTGCTGGCCTTGATTGGCAACCAGGAAGTAAGCGGGCCAGCGCCTACCTTCGCCTCCTGATGAAGCCAACCCCCATCGTTCTGTCCGGCGTGCAACTCTCCGCCGATGAGTTTGTGGCCGTGAACTTTCGGTTGTGGCGCGCCCGGCCCCGCACCCGCCTCAACCACTGGATTCTGGGCGCGGCCATTGCGCTGCTGAGCGTGAGCCTGGGGCTGGAGGTGTACCAGAGCGGCCGGCTCCCACAGTCCTCTTCCCTGGTTTTTCTGGCGGTAGCAGTGGGGTACGCGCTGGTGCGCTTCGGGCTGGTGCGCTACCAGCTGCGCCGGGGCTACGCCAAGAACACGGCTGCCCACCACCCCACCGATTTTACCCTCACCGACACCGAAATCAGGGGCCGTAGCGCGCTGGGGCAATTTTCTGGTAAGTGGAGCCTGATCCGGCGGGCCGTGTGGGTGCAGCCCCACTGGCTGCTGCTCTACCCCACCGAGGCCGCCTGCTACTACCTGGATATGCGCCGCCTGCAGGCCCCCGCTACCCTCGCTACGGTGGAGCAACTGCTTGCCACTCACCAGATACCGCAGCAGCGCATCTGAGAAAACAGGCCCAGGTTTAGCATTCAGCTAAATTCTTGAGCCGTCTGTTGGTTTTGCCTACTTTTACCCCACCATCCCTTCTCTCACTTGTTCATCCTATGACCACCTCGATTTTCCTGAAGTCTTCGTCGCGCACCTTAGGCGCCACGCTGCTGGTAAGCGGCCTGCTGTTGGCCTCGGCCGCCGAAGCCCAGATCAGCACGCCCCAGGCCAGCCCCAAAAGCACCGTGCAGCAGCGCGTGGGCCTCACCGACGTAACCATTACCTATTACCGCCCCAGCCTGAAAGGCCGGGTAGGCTTTGGTGATGCCGCCAGTAAGGCCATTGTGCCCTTCGGCCAGCGGTGGCGCACGGGTGCCAACGCTACCACCAGCATCAAATTCTCGGATGACGTGACGGTGGAAGGCAAGAAAGTACCGGCCGGCGAGTACGGCATCTACACCATCCCCGGCAAAGCGTCCTGGACGGTGGTACTGAGCAAGAACACCAAGCAGGGTGCCAACGTGGATGGCTTCAAGGCCGAAGACGACGTAGCCTCGTTCACCATCAAGCCCGTGAAGCTGGCCAGCAAGGTGGAAACCTTCACCATCAACTTCACCGACCTGACGCCCGCCACCGCTACCGTGGACATGCAGTGGGAAACCACCGGGGCCCGCTTCAAAATCACCTCCGATGTGGAGTCGAAGGTGATGGCGCAGATTGACGAGAAGGTGCTAAAGAACAGCAGCCCTTCCAACGGCGACCTGGCCGCCGCCGCCGTGTACTACCTCGACAACAACAAAGACCCCAAGCAGGCGCTGGAGTGGATGCAGAAGGCCAACGCCACCGACCCCAAGTTCTGGAACGTGCACACCGAAGCTAAAATCCGCCTGAAAATGAAGGATTATAAAGGCGCCATAACGGCCGCCGAGCAGTCGAAGAAACTGGCTTTGGAAGCTAAAAACACCCAGTACGCCCAAATGAACGACGAGCTGATTGCCGACGCCAAGAAAGCCGGTAAGCTGTAAGCGGTAGTTGAATAACAAAGGAAAGGCCTTGCTGTCCGTGGACAGCAAGGCCTTTCTTTTTCCAGATAAATTTGAGTTATTGATTACCAGCAAGTTGACACCAGAAACAACTAAGCGTCCACCTTTAGCTAACTATGCTGCCGTTGCTGGTTTGCGGCCTTGGAGTAGTAGGCTTCCCGCTACCACCACCCCACAACCCAGGATGTTGTACCAGAGGTAGCCAATATCCGTGGCAAAAAACAACATCAGCACAATGGCTTGGGCTACCACTGCCGACCAGAACACGGCCGAAGCGCCCACCTTCTTCAGAAAAAACGCCACCATGAAAATGCCCAGAATAGTGCCGTAGAACAAGGAACCCAGGATGTTTACAGCCTGAATCAGGTTTTCGAGGCGGGCGGCAAAAGTGGCGAAACCGATACCCAGCACGCCCCAAGCCACGGCCGCTACCCGTGAGGCTTTCACGTAGTGCGTTTCGGGGTAGCTAGGCTGGCCGGGGCGGTACAAATCAACGACGGTGGTGGAGGCCAGGGCATTGAGGCCGGCGGCGGCCGAGCCCAAGGCGGCGCTGAGCACCACGGCAATCAGCAAACCTACCAGCCCTTGGGGCAGGTAATTCAGCACGAAAGTCAGGAAGACGTAGTCAGTATCCTTGGCTTCGGTGGCGGGCACGGCTTGTTTCAGCAGCTTCTGCGCCTGCTGACGTAGCCCTTGGGTAGCCGCCTGGGTAGCCTGAACGTGAGTTTGCGCGGCGGCGGCAGTCTCCACATCATTGGTTTGCAGGGCGGCTACTAATTGGCCGGTAGCGTGGCGGCGAGCTTCAAATACGGTTGCGTGTTCGCGCTCCAGCTCGCGCAAGGCCGGGCCGTATTGCTCGGAGTGGGCCACCTGAATGTACACGGGCCGGTTGAAGGTGAGCGGGGCCAGATTGAACTGATAAAACACGAACAGCAGCACGCCCAGCAGCAGAATCCCGAACTGCATCGGGATTTTCAGCAGGCCGTTCATCAGCAAACCCAGGCGGCTTTCGGTAATGTCGCGGCCGGTGAGGTAGCGCTGCACCTGGCTTTGGTCGGTGCCGAAGTAGGACAGGGCCAGGAACAAGCCGCCCGTCATGCCCGACCAGAAGTTGTAGCGGTCTTTGGGGTCGAAGTGGAAATCGACGAGGTTCAGCTTGCCCTGGTGGCCGGCCAGGCGCAGGGCATCGGTAAAGCCGACCCCGGCCGGCAGGTAATGCACCAGCAGGTAGCCCGCCACCAGCAGCCCCACGAAAATCACCAGCACCTGCCCCTGCTGCGTCACCATTACGGCCCGCGTACCACCCGAAACGGTGTAGGCAATCATCACCCCGCCCAGGAGCCACACCGTCAGGTGAATGTTCCACCCTAGAATGGCCGACAGTACCAGGGCCGGAGCGTAGAGGGAAAGGCCGTTGCTGAGGCCGCGCTGCACCAGAAACAGCAGGGCCGCGAAGGTGCGCGTGCGCCTGTCGAAACGGCCTTCCAGGTATTCATAAGCCGTAAATACCCGCAGGCGGTGGTAAATGGGCACCGCAAACACGGCAATCAGCACCATGGCAATGGGCAAGCCAAAGTAGAACTGAATGAAGCGCATGCCATCGTCGTAGGCCTGGCCCGGCGTACTCAAGAAGGTAATGGCCGAGGCCTGGGTAGCCATAATGCTCAGCCCGATGCCCCACCAGGAGGCCTGGCGGCCGCCGAGCAGGTAGCCGTCCAGGGTGTCGCCGGCGCGGCGCGTGCGCCAGGTGCCGTAGCCGACAATAAACAGGAGCGTACCCCCCAGAATCAGCCAGTCGAGCCCACTCATGCGAACAGCCGCGTCAGGTACACAAACAGGCCGATTTCCACTGCCAAAGCGCCCAGCACCAGTGCGTACCAGGCCCGCCAGGAGGGTAGCAAAGGCGGCTCAGACTCTGGAACGGGGATGGGGGTAGGAGCGGATGACGACACGGAAGAAGCAGCTAGCGCAAGGTGAGAGACGCAAGATAGGAACTCAGGCGGCAGCAGGAACGCTCGGCGCTCCGGAAAAAGTACCTTTCGGCCGCAGCCACCAGGTAGCCATTTCAAACGTGCAGGTGAGCACCAGCGCCAGGCACACCGATGCTACTACGTCGCTGAGCCAGTGCGCTTCCAACCCTACCCTGCCTATGGCCACCAACCCGATGCAGGCCAGCAGCCAGGGTCGCACCTTCGGGAAGCGCAGGGCCAGGGGCAGCAGCAGGCCCGCCGCCCAGGCTGTATGCCCGGACGGAAAGGCCTCAAAATGGCCTACTGGCTGCCAGAAGTCAGCATTCGGAGCCTGGTAAGTTAATATAGCCAGCGGGCGGGGCCGGTTAAAGTATAGTTTTAGCAGGTTGCCTATCCCCTCGCTACCCACCATAGTCAGGAGCACCACCAGCCAGATGGTGCAGTGGGGCCAGCGGCGCATCCTGCCCACCAAAAACAGTAGCAGCAGTAAGGACCACGCCCACGGCACCCCTAGAGGACTAGGCGTATGAAACAGCCACGAAAGACGGTCGATAGCAACCATCAGCGCGGCAAAGAAAGGCCGGACCGGCGCCCCGTGCTCGTGCACCAGCCGGGCCAGCGGCTCATCCACCACAAAGATGCAAAGCAAGGTAAGCGGAACAAGAGCCAGCAGGCCTTTCAATAGCAGAAGCCGGTAGCAAAGGATAGTCATAGTAATATACTTAAGCGCTTTACCCATTTGTCATCCTGAGCGGAGCGAAGGACCTTATCACGTGTGACGTTACCTGTTTGAGCGGTCCAAACGTGATAAGGTCCTTCGCTCCGCTCAGGATGACAGAACAGTAAACTCACAATTTCACTAGTTCACCAACTCACTACTTGCCCAACGACACCATATTAGTCAATATCCGGTAGGCCCCGGGCACGCCGGCGGGCAGCTCCCGGAACAGGCTCAGACCAGTATAGATGTAGTTGCCTTTGCCGTATTTCGCCACCAGAATGGCGCTTTCCTTGGCTTTCTCGCCGGGGTCGGCGGAGCTGATGACGGTCTGGTACTTCGGGTCCCAGGCACTGGGGTAGTAGAGGCCCTGCTCCTGCACCCAGCCTTCAAAATCCTTGGCAGTAATCTTGTTGGGCGAGTTGAGCAGGGGCTGCTGGGGGTTCAGGAAGGTGACGGCCGCGTTTTCCACCGTTACCCGGTCGGAGGACAGGGTAAGGGGGTAGGGGCCGATTTGGGGCAGGACGGTGCCGCGGTTCACCACGTACTGCACCACCAGGTTGCCGCCGTTTTCTACGTAGCGGAGCAGCGTGGGCTGCAGGGTTTTGAGGCGATCCACGGTGTTGTAGGCCCGCACGCCCAGCACCACGGCGTCGAAGCGGCGCAGGTTCTGATCGGTGAGGTCCTCGGGCTTGAGCAGGGTGACGGTGTAGCCGATCTGGCGCAGGGCATCGGGTACTTCGTCGCCGGCCCCCATGAGGTAGCCGATTTCCTGGCCCTTGCGCTTGAGGTCCAGCTTTACCAGTGGAGCCACGGCTTCGGGGAAGAGCACCTGGGTCGGGATGTGGTTGTACTCGATGGCCTGGTAGCCGCGCGAATAGGTTTGCCCGTCCACAGTAGCTACGGCCCGCAGTTCGGTTTTGCCTTCCTGGGCCCCACCCCCCGGCTGCACCCGGAACTGCACAGTTTGCTCGGCGTCTTTGCTGGCGAGGTCAAAGGTGAAGCTCGCCGGCTCCGACTTCCAGCCCTGCGGCAATGTCAGAGCCACGGAGCCTTTCACGCCTGCCTTGCCAGCGCGCAAGGTCACGGGAATAGTTTTGGGTTGATTGTCAGCGAAGACGTAGGCGCGCCCGCCAATGTTCACGGCCACGGGCGGTACCACGGCCAGCGGGCGGTACTTCTCCCCTTCTACCGGGTCAGTGCTTTTGTATTGGAGGGGCTTAGTATAGTAGAGCGGAACCCCGGCAACCTCTATTTTGAAGAGGATGTCATTAACCGGAAGATTTTCAGGGCGACCAAGCTCCTCTCTACCTTCAACAATATGCACAGCATGAGGATGCTCAGGCCAAGTAAACTTCTCTACAGTTTCAGGTATTTTATACATACCTGTGGTACCGGGCTCCCGCAGCCAATAAGGTTGCGAAACAAATTGTGTCGTCGGGACAGTGATGGAAACCTGTTTGACAAGTACTTTATTATCAACCAATAGTTCATCTAGTGGTTTTCTCGCTGTATTTCCCATCACTGTAAACTCGCCTTCAATGAATGGTGCCTCAATCCAAGCGAGCTTAACCGGTATAGATGAACGATTCAGAGCGCTGACTGTAACTGCTACTTTAGTTGCTGGCGCGTTTGTATGTTCCTGAGCTGTAGCTGATAAGTCTAATCCTAAGCAAGCATAGAGCAGCTCGTCCAATTCATCACTTTTATCACTATTCCAAAAAAATGCCTCTGTAGGCAGTTTCTCACAAGCAGCTTTTACCCTTAGCAGCCCCGTCACGCTGGCGCTGGGGTTGCCGGGGTCGTACTTCCGAATCACCTCGTCTATCAGCTTGCCCACGGCCGCGCCGCCGGGCACCCGGTTCCAGCTCATGTCAATGCCCTCGAAGGGGTCGGACGTAGCCTTATCGCCTTTCACGTATTGCAGATACTCCAGGGCCTCGCCGCGCTGGGCCGCTGAGCCGAAGCCCTGGCTTTTGTGTTGGGAGCGGCTGCGGGCGGCAATTTCGCCGTAGCTCTGGCCCAGCAGGGGGTTGTAGGCGCCGGCATCTACTTTCAGGTAACCCTCCATGTTTTCGCCGGGCTTCACGAAGAAAGAGCCGGTGTTCCAGAACAGGCGCTTGGGTTGCCAGGGCTGCACGTATTTCAGCTGCTCGGGGAAGCGCTTGGGGTCGCCGGCGGCATCGAAGGCTTCGGCGGCCAGGATGGCAGAGGCCGTGTGGTGGCCGTGGCCGGCACGGCTATCGGGCGGGAAGCGGGTGATGAGCACATCGGGGCGGCGCTGCCGAATTACCCATACCATGTCGGACAGCACCTGCTCTTTGTCCCAGATGGTGAAGGTCTCATCGGGGGTTTTGCTGAAGCCGAAGTCGTTGGCGCGGGTGAAGAACTGCCTACCCCCATCAATGCGCCGGGCCGCCAGCAGCTCCTGGGTGCGGATCACACCGAGCTGTTCGCGCAGCTCCGGGCCGATGAGGTTCTGGCCCCCGTCGCCGCGGGTACAGCTGAGGTAGCCGGTTTCCAGCAGGCGGCCGTTGGCCAGATAGGCAATCAGGCGGGTATTTTCGTCGTCGGGGTGAGCGGCAATGTAGAGCACCGAGCCCAGCACGTTCAGCTTCTTCAGCCCCAGCAGAATCTCGGAGGACGAGTAGGTTTTGGGCGCCTGGGCCTGGGTAGTAGCTGAGTAACTGAGTAACTGAGTAAGCAGGGCGGCCAGCAGGGCGGCGCGGAGAAGGCGCAAGGAGCGGAAGGGCATACGGAGAAGCATCTTGAGGGCGTGAAGATAACCGCACGCTTTACATGGTGTTTCACTCCCTTTGTTTCCGGGCAAGCGCGAGGCGGCCCTACCCCCGGTCCGACGGCGGAGCCGTCCGACCGGTTGGCTTCGGGCTGACGTTTGTGGCCGTAAGGGTTTAGCTGGCGGCGAGGGGTAGGGCGAAGCGGCTCCGACGGCGCCAGTGGCGCGGACGTCAACCGGTCGGACGCCTCCGGCGTCGGACCGGGGGTAGGGCCGCCTCGCGCTTGCCTTTGTCGGCAAACCCTGCGCCCGAAGCTCACTCTTGGTCGCAGGCAATATATACACTCCCGAACACCAGCGGCAGGGCCCACGGGTGCTCTTGAGCTGAGCTGGGGAGCGGGTGCGCCTGCAGGTACTGCCGCATCACGCGCAAAGCGGCGGGCACCAGCTCCGGCCGATCTGCCACCAGAACGGTTATGGGCTCAGCAACACTCCTATCTATTTTCACCCACACCTGAGCCGGCGGCAGGCTATGAATGCCGGTGTAATGCCGCTCCTCCGGCGTCATCAGGCGCCGCGCTTCACAGTAACGCTGCTTTATTTCTTCCAGAGGTAGATTCTTCCACAACTTTCTCCCAGCAGGCAATGGCGCGGATTGAATTGCCCCCCGCAGCACCTGCACATACCATTGGCAGAGATACGCCGGATAAAACCCTCCAACCTCTGAGGCCGGGTCCGCCAACGTCAGCGGCCCGCTTACCCAGCTGGCTTTCACCCTACCCCTCACATCAGGCCGGAACCAGCGCCGCAACTGGATTTGCTTAGCGCTTTCCGCACAGGTCGGTGTAATGGCCAGCAAATAAAGCTGTTGATTCTCAATGGCCCAGGTGGCCTGATAGCAGCGTCAGTTGCTGGATTGGACGCACGGCGTCAGGCGGCACGGTGCATCCTTTCGACCCTCGAAGTAAGTTTCGAGCGGACTTTCCGGCAGATACAGCGTGTCACCCTGATAGAGCAGAAGGTCGGGTATCTGGGCGGTAGCCCGCGCAACCTCCGGCACCGCCCACCCGACTATCACCAGCATAAACCACCCTACCATTTTTTGCATTCGGGAAGATAAGAGGCGAAGCTTCAGCCAAGCTTCATCCTGTGGCGCGGTCCTTGCGTACATCCTGCTTTCCTTTCCGATTTTGACCTCCCCTTGCATGGCGTTTCCCCTTACCTCCCGGCTGCGGCTGCTGGGCCTCTCATTTCTGTTTCCGGTGCTGGCCGCTTCCGCCCAAACGGCTACCCCTCCCGCCGCTTCCAACCCTGCCACGCCCCAATGGTATTTGCTTGACCCCGAGCAGGATGGAGGCGTGATGGGCATCAGTGCCCGCCGTGCCTACCAGGAGCTGTTGCAGGGCAAAACTTCTACCCCGGTTATCGTGGCCGTAATCGATGCCGGCATCGATACGGCGCATGTGGACCTGAAGCGCGTACTCTGGCGCAACCGCAAGGAAATTGCCGGCAATGGCAAAGACGACGACCAGAACGGCTACGCCGACGACGTGCTGGGCTGGAGCTTTCTGGGCGGGCCCGATGGGCGCAACATCAACGTAGAAACGCTGGAGGAAACCCGTATTCTGGCCAAGCTGCAGCCCTTGTACGCGGGCAAAGTGCGTACCGCCGTGCCCGCCGCCAAGCGCGCCGAGTTCGACCTTTATCAGAAGGTGAAAAAGAGCTACGACGCCAAGGTGAAGGAGAACACCCAGCGCCTCAAGGAGTTCAACCAGGCCTACCTCGAAAACGCGCAGGGCGCCGCCGGCCTTAAGCAGGCGCTGGGGGTAGCCCGCCTCGACACGGCCACCCTGCGCAACCCGCCCACCCAGGACCCAGAGCTGCGCCAGATTACCCAGGGCCTCTACACCACCCTGCTTCAGACGGGCTTTGCCTCCCTGGATGATGTGCTGGAGGAAATGAAGAAGGGCCTGAAGGAAACCCAGGACCAGCTCGACTACGGCCTGAACCTGAAGTACAACCCGCGCCCCCTTGTGGGCGACCGGCCCGAGGACACCAAACAGCGCGACTACGGCAACCGCGACGTGCATGGCCCCGACCCCATGCACGGTACCCACGTAGCCGGCATCATTGGCGCCGACCGGGACAACAACCAAGGCGTGCTGGGGGTGGCCTCCAACGTGCAGATTATGGCCGTGCGCGCCGTGCCCGACGGCGACGAGCGGGACAAGGACGTAGCTAACGCCATCCGCTACGCCGTGGACAACGGGGCCCAGATCATCAACATGAGCTTCGGCAAATACTACTCGCCCCAGCGCGCCGCTGTAGAGGAAGCCATTAAGTACGCCGCCACCAAAAACGTACTGCTGGTGCACTCCGCCGGCAACGAGAACGAGGACCTCGATAAAACCCTGCAGTACCCAGCCCCGGTGTACCTCAGCGGGCAGCGCATCCCCAACATGATTACGGTGGGCGCTTCGGCCCGCACCAACGATGAAAACCTGGTGGCCGACTTCTCGAACTACGGCAAAAACCAGGTGGACGTGTTTGCGCCCGGCAACCAGATTTACGCTACCCTGCCCGGCAGCCGCTACGGCAACCTGAGCGGCACCAGCATGGCCGCCCCCGTGGTAGCCGGCATTGCCGCCACCCTGAAATCGTACTACCCCCAGCTGACGGCGGTGCAGCTCAAGCGCATCATCCTGGAGTCGGCGGTGCCCTACCACACCAAGGTGCGCAAACCCGGCTCCACTACCCTGGTTGATTTCGCGGAGCTCTCCCGCACGGGCGGCCTCGTGAACCTCTACCGCGCCCTGCAGCTGGCCCAGCAGCCCCTACCTGAGCCGAAATAACCCGGCAGTTTCTGCCGCTTTTACGCAACCCTGCCCTTCCGGAGGAGTCTCTAAAACAGAGAACCTACTCTGGAAGGACAGTTTGTTTTACGGGTTTCGGCGGTTTCAGCCAGTAGCCTGCAGCCGGTTGGTGGCCCCGTGCCGGGTAACGCAGGGCAGCCCCGGTAGCACCAGCAGCGCCAGTAACATCAGGGCACTCAGGCCCGGCACCAGCAGTAGCAGGGCGTACCAGCCGCTACGCCCTATATCGTGCAGGCGGCGCACCGCCAACACGGCTACCAGGGCGGTAGCCAGCAGCCACAGCCCCGAGGCCAGCCACAGCGGTGGCACCTGTCCTTCCGGTGTGAAACCATAGAGCAAGGCCAGTGGCAGCACCACCGGCACCAGTTCAACTGCAAATTCCTTCCGTTCCTGCCGCCCCCATAACACCTGATACTGCTCTAGCAATGCCATAACTACTACTCCTGTTTTCGGGGGCCAACGCGGACCCCTGAAAAAACTTTTCCAAATTCTAGGCCAGTCCCCCACTGCCGGGCCGGGGTGCCTTAATTTTCAACATTCACCCGCACGGTGCCGTACCTGATAGCACTGCGTTTTTCCTGTTTCGCCTATGACTGATTTCCACCCCCTGCCTTCGTCCGAGTTACCTGCTACCCCTTCTTCCGGCGGCACCAGCCTGAAACGCCCCGGCCCCGGCGCCCGCTCTGCCCGCGACCGACGCTGGTGGCGGCGGCAGGTTGTGAATACCCTGTTAATGGTAGTGGGGGTGTTTTCGGCGGGGTTCGGGCTGGAGAGTTTCTTGCTGCCCGGCGGCTTCCTGGATGGGGGCGTAACCGGGGTTTCGCTGCTGATTGTCAGGGTGTTTGGCCTACCCCTTCCGGCGCTTATCGTGGTCCTGAACATTCCATTCGTGCTCATGGCCTGGCGGCAGCTCGACCCCGGCGTGGCCATCCGGACCCTACTCGGCATTCTGGGCCTGGCCCTGGTGCTGGCCCTCATTCCCTACCCCATCGTCACGCAGGACAAGCTGCTGATATCGGTGTTCGGGGGCTTCTTCCTAGGGGCCGGCATTGGGCTGGCCATGCGCGGCGGGGGCGTGCTCGATGGCACCGAAATTATGGCTATCTACCTCAGCAAGCAGTCGAGCATGAGCGTGGGGGATATCATTCTGGTATTCAACATTCTCATTTTTGGAGTAGCGGCCTGGGTCTTGTCCATCGAAACGGCCCTGTACTCCATCCTGGCCTATCTCTCGGCGGCCAAAACCATCGACTTTATCATTGACGGCCTGGAAGAATACACTGGCGTCACCATCGTATCGGGCCGCTCCGATGCCATCCGCCGCATGATTACCGAAAAGCTGGGCCGGGGTGCTACCGTGTACACCGGCAAGCGCGGCTACGGTACCCGCGGCGAGCAGCCCAACCCCGTTGATATCGTCTTCACGGTCATTACCCGCCTCGAAGTTTCCAAGCTAAAGGCTGAGGTAGAGCAGATTGACCGCCAGGCCTTCATGGTCATGCACAGCGTCCGGGACACCAAAGGCGGCATGATCAAGAAACGCCCGCTGCACTAGACATTGTCAGTTGTGAGTTGCCGGTTATCGGTTGCCAGTTGACTGTTGTCGGGGGTGGTGCTTATCGGTAGCAGGCCCTACCCCTTCACTCTAACCAAAGCCCCAGCGGGGCGACACCTAATCGTTGAACGAGAAGGTGTCGCCTGGCTGGGGCTTTATTGTTTCACCACCGCTTCTCTACCAATACGCAGCCCCTCCAGGGCTTCGGTCAACCTGAGAGGGTAGGAATACGACCGGCAGACCGCCCCGCCAGCATCTATCTCTGACAACTCACAGCTGGCAACTGACAACCGGCATCCCACTATTTCCCATCTTTGCGGTATGGCTGCACCTCTTCTTCTCTCTGACCTCTATATCTATCCGGTAAAGTCCCTGGGCGGCATTCGCGTGGCGGAAGCAACGGTGGAAACCCGCGGCCTGCGCCATGACCGGCGGTGGCTGGTTGTGAATGAACGCAATCAGTTCATGACCCAGCGGCAAACGGCCGCCATGGCCCACCTGAAGGTAGCGGCTGCCTACAACGGCTTCCTGCTCAGCCACCAGCAGCGCCCCGATCTGCTGCCCTTGTTTGTGCCCTTTGAGGCTACCCCGGAGAAAACCCTGTTCGTGACCATTTGGGACGATATGGTATTTGCCTGGCGTGCCCGCCCCGAGTGCGACGAGTGGCTGTCGGAGGCCCTGGGGCAGCCCTGTAAGCTCGTCTATATGTCGGATATGGTGCGCCGCGACGTGGAGCGCGACTATAACCCGGAAGGTAAGCTGGTGAGCTTCGCCGACGCCTACCCCTTCCTGATGATCGGGCAGGAGTCGTTGCAGGAGCTGAACGGGCGCCTGGCCGAGCCCGTAGGCATGGACCGCTTCCGCCCGAACCTGGTGTTCAGCGGGGGGCAGCCCTTCAGTGAGGACGCGTGGCACCATTTCCTGATCGGAGAACTGCCCTTCCGGGCTGTCAGGCCCTGCGGCCGGTGCGTGCTTACTACCATCGACCAGCACACCGCTACCCGCCACGCCCTGGGCGAACCTCTGCGCACCCTGGCCGGCTACCGCTCCGAAGGCAACAGCGTGAATTTCGGGCAGAATGTGACCGGCAGTGGCCAAGGCGTGCTCCGCGTAGGCGATGCCATTGAGGTGTTGGACTACAAAAGCTAAGCTACTGCCCCGATTATTCCTTCGGGCGTTATACTCCTTCTTTAAGCTGTTGTATAAAATTTCTGGGGTGGCACCGGGACCCCGGAACTCGCTGGTTGTGCTGATAGCTGTGGGCTGAGGTGCCCTGACACACTGCGTACCGCTTGCAACGGCTGCTCAGTTGCCTTCTATTTATGGAATAGGATAATATTTGAAAAAATTTCTGTTATTTTTCTATATTATTAAGATAATGCTAATACATTTGAAAAGTCAATCGGGTCTTGCTGTAGTGATACTCAGCCGGCTGATTCTCCGCTCTCCACCCGAGTAGTCTTCTATTGGAAGAATAGGTGACTGCCGGGCTGACTTGTCTGCTCCACCTTTGTTGCCCTCGCCCCCTCCCTATTGCATGTTCCGTCAGTTTCACTTTTTGCCCCACCGGTTTGTATTCCTTTGGTTGTGTTTGCTGACTCCTTTTTTGCTGCGGGCCGAGGATAATAATACCCTGCAACTGCTACACGAGCCCTGGGGCCGGTTGCTGCACCACCATGTAACCACCGATGGGCGCCTGGACTACGAAGCCCTGCTGGATGAGGAGGACAAGCTGCTGGCCTACCTCGAAAGCCTGCGCAAGGTAAAGCCCGACCCCAGCTCCTGGACCCGCGACGATACCAAGGCCTTCTGGCTGAATGTGTACAACGCGTCGGCTACCTACCTGGTGCTGCAGTACTACCCCGTAGCCAGCATCAACGACATCCGGGTAAAAACCGTGAGCGGCGTGAAGTCGCCGTGGGAAGCGCCGGTTGTGAACGTGGGCGGGCAGAGCTACTCCCTCAACCAGATTGAGCAGCACATGCTGCGCAACCAGTTTCATGACCCGCGCACCCACTTTGCCCTCATGTACGGAGCCGCCTCCAACGCCCCCGTGCTGGCCGAGCCCTACGACGGCACCCGCCTCGGCGCCCAACTGGACGAGCAGGCCCGGCGCTTCATCAACGACTCGGCCTTCAACCAACTCACGCCCCAACGCGCCCTGCTCTCGGGCTTGTTTCAGGCCTACTCCGCCGAGTTCGGGACGGATGCCCAGGTGCTGGCCTTCGTAAACCGCTATGCTCGCATTCCGGTGTTGCCTACTGCCCAGGTGGAATATCAATCGTTTAGCTGGGCCCTCAACGACCGGAGCGCGCTCAGCAGCTCCCATGCCCTGAACAAACGCTAAACCGCGCGCCAACCCGCGCGTGCGCTGCCCCGTACCGCCTAGCGGTGCGGGGCAGCTTGTGTAGTAGGCCCTGCCCCTCCCTCACGCTTTCTGCCCGTTTATGAACCTGACTTCCGTTCTGGAATTTCTGCGCAGCCTCGCCGCCAACAACAACAAAGCCTGGATGGACGCGCACCGTGCCGACTACCACCGGGCCCGCGCCGAGTACACGGCTTTTGTGGCCGAGCTGCTGCGCTTGGCTTCCGCCGAGTTGGAGCCCGGTCTGCGGGGCCTCAGCCCCCAGGACGTGATGTTTCGCATCAACAAAAACGACCGTTTTCAGCAGAGCGACGAGCCGTATAAGCGGCACATGGGCGCGGGCCTCAAGCCCGGCGGGCGGCATAGCGCCTGGGCCGGCTATTTTGTGGCCGTGGAGCCCGGCGGTGAAACCTATGTGGGGGCAGGCCGCTGGCTGCCCGAACCGGCTCAGCTGGCCCGCATCCGCCAGGAAATTCATTATAACGCGCCGGCTTTCCATGCCCTGCGGCAGGATGCCGCGCTGCTGCGCCAGTTTCCTGATGGGCTAGACATGTCTCAATCCCTGAAAACAGCCCCCAAAGGCTATGACCGCGCCGACCCCGACGTGGAGTGGCTGCGCCTGAAAAGCTTCTTCGTGTGGCGCTCTTTCCCCGATGCCGACGTACGCCGCCCCGACTTTGCGGCCCGGGTGCTGGAAGCCTGGCAGGCCGCCCGCCCCTTCGTGCGCTTCCTCAACGAAGCCATGCGGGAGGAAGGAAATTAGGTGAGGAAGGCCGCTGGGTGGGCTCCCCGCCATGTAACAAACCGTGGTAGGGAGCGGGGCTTGCCCCCGCCCAGCGCCTGAAGAACTACCGGTGGAGCAGCCCGGGCGGCGGGCGGGGGCAAGCCCCGCTCCCTACTGGCAATGGCGGGGCAAAAGGCAGCAAGAATAACGCCACGGCCCTGCTGCCTTAACTCCCCCGCTCTGCTCTGTGTGCCTGCTTAAAACAGTCCGAACAGCGTGCTGTTAATCTTGTCGATGATGACGCTCAAATCCTCGGGGTTATTCACGTAGTCAAGGTTGTTGACATCTACGATGAGCAGCCGGCCAGCCTTGTAGCCGCTGATCCACTCCTCGTAGTGCTCGTTGAGGTGTTTGAGGTAGTCGATTTTGATATTGTTCTCGTAGTCGCGGTTGCGCTTGTCAATCTGGGCTACCAGCTTGGGCAGGTCCGCGCGCAGATACAGCAGCAGATCGGGCGGGTTCACCATGCTGATCATCGACGTGAACAGGCTCAGGTAATTCTGGTAGTCACGCTCCGTCATCAGGCCCGACTGGTGCAGGTTGGCCGCGAAGATGTGGGCATCTTCGTAGATGGTCCGGTCCTGAATAACCCCCTTGCTGGCCTGCTGCAGGGCTTTAATCTGCTGGGTCTGGCGGAAGCGGCTGTTCAGAAAATATACCTGCAGGTGAAACGCCCAGCGGGGCATGTCGTCGTAAAAATCCTTGAGGTAGGGATTGTGGTCCACATCTTCCAGAAACACCTCCCAGTTGAAGTGGTGAGCCAACTTATTGGCCAGCGTGGTTTTGCCGGCGCCAATGTTACCGACGATTGCAATGTGCATGAGCGAAGCGCAGAAAAAAACGGAGCGGCAAAAATAGCGGATGCCAGCCGAACCAAAATAATGGATGAGCTCAGATCCGAATCAATCTTGTTTTCAGTATATTCCGTGGATTCGTGCTGATCTTCCTCGCGTCCTACCCTCCCCATGGACTCCCTACCCCTTGAATTGCTTGGTACCCTGCCTGATGCGCACGGCAACCTGTTGCTTGAGTTGCTGCACTCGCCCACGCACCGGGTGCTGTACGTACGGTGGTTTGGCAACCTGACGGGCCAGGAGGTATCGTACGCCTCGCAGGAAGTAGCGCGCATACTGGCCGAGCTGCGCTACCCCCTGCTGCTCAACGACAAGAGTAACGCCACCGGCGACTGGAGTGAGGCCATGGACTGGGTAGAGTACGAGGTGCTGCCGCAGGTAATGGACTCGGGCCTGCGGGCCATTGCCTACGTCTTCTCGCCCGATATGCACAACCAGCTTATCAGTCTGCGCTTTTTTGAGCGGGTCAGGCAGTATATCCCCATTCAGATGTTCTATGATCTGCCCTCGGCCTGGCAGTGGCTGCGCCGCTACCACCTGCCGCCCAACCCTGCTGCCCTGGAGCCAGACCCGGCCTGATGGGCCGCGAGCATACGAGAGCAGCAAAAAAGCCGTGCCGCCTTTAATCAGGCGGCACGGCTTTTTTTAAGGGGCCGGAAGGCTGGCTGGCTGGGGCGCTTTTATTCCCGAATTACGTCTTTCACGTCGCGGGCTTTTTCCAGGGTCCGGAATTCGCCCTGCAGGCTCCGGATGCGCAGGCGCTCCTCCAGGGGCAGCTGCTCCCGTACCTGCTCGTAGCGGGCGTTCAGGCGGCTAAGCACGGCACTGGCGGCGCTCCACTCGGCCTGGGTCCAGTTCTTGCGGTCGGTGCGCATGGTTTCAATGAGGCGGAAGTACAGGTCGGGCAGCTCCGTGGGCCGGGCCCGGCTGATGTTCACGTCTTCGCCCAGCAGGCGGCGCTGGGCCTGGTCGGCGGTGGCCGGGCGGCTGGCGGCGGCATCCAGGCTATCCTGGCGGGTAGCCCATTTTTTATAGCGGCCCTTCTGGATGGTGTACTCGTGCTTGCCTTCCACCGTTAGGCTGTCCACGGCCTTATCGATGCGGCGGCTCTGGCGGTCAAACTCCTCCGTGAGGCGGGGCAGCTCGCGGCGGGCCGTGGTGGCGGCCTGGTCCACCTTTTCGTTTACCCAGTCGCTGAACACGCGCAGGTCGCGCTCCACGCCGGCCGTAGTGGAGCTGGCCGAGGGGGCTTTGGTGGTTGTTTTGGGGGTAGCCTTGGGGGTTTGCTGAGCCACGGCGGCCGGGGCTGCCAGCAGGCCCGAGCCCGTAAGCAGGGCCAGCGAAAACAGGAAAGGTTTCATAAGCAGGTGGGTGTCGTAGTCGGAGGAAGGAATGGTGATGAGGTAAAACACGAAAACGGCCCCGGAGCCAAACTCGTGTAGCGGAGGCAGGCAATTTCCGGCCCAAAACGAGTGAAACCGGGCTTGGGGTTCGGTTTTGCGCTGAATAATGCCGTTTTTTGCCTGCTATGTCAGTCTCTGCCGCCGCTCCCCTTCGTATTCAGCCCGCCACCCTCACCGATATTCCTACCATCATCGGGCTGGCGGAAGCCACCTGGGAGCCCACGTACCGCTTCATTATTTCGCGGGAGCAGATTGACTACATGTACCGGGTTATTTACACGCCGGCCTCGCTGGAGCGGCAAATGACCGAGCAGGGCCACACGTTTCTGCTGGTGTACGTAGAGGGTGAGCCCCGGGGCTACGCCTCTTTTGCGGCCCAACCTACCGCGGGCCTCTACAAGCTGCACAAGATTTATGTGCTACCCTCGGCCCAGGGCCAAGGCCTGGGCCAGCACCTGATTGGGGCCGTGGAGGCGGCCGTGCGCGCGGCCGGGGGCCACGCCCTGGAGCTGAACGTAAACCGCCACAACCCCGCCCTGGCCTTCTATGAGCGGCAGGGCTTCCAGCTGCACCGCGAAGAAGATATTGCCATCGGCCCCTACTGGATGAACGACTACGTACTGCGCAAGGAGCTGTAGCCCCGGCTGCCGCCAAGCCGTACGCTGCCCGCTCATTCACCACCTGTCACCATTCCTCCCCGTCACCTCATCACCTTCACCATATGGCCACCAAACTTACCGTGCTCAGCAACGGCTCTCTACGGGTAGAGGGCACCGATTTCGAACTAGTAGATGCCCAGGGCCAGCCCTACGGCCTGGGTGGGCGCGAGCGAATCAGCATCTGCCGCTGCGGACTTTCCAAGAACAAGCCCTTCTGCGACGGCTCGCATAAAGGCCACTTCGAGCATAACGCCGTAGCCTTCGACCTGCCGACGCCCGGCGGCGCGCCCGCCGCGCCGGCTCCGGCCGCCCCTACCCCACCCGATGCCGGCAACCAGCCCCTGGCCTAGCACAGATCAGTACAACCGAAAAGCCCGCTGCCAGAACCTGGCAGCGGGCTTTTCGGTTGTACAGGGCGGTTTTTAGAACAGGGAGTTCACGAAATCAACGTACTCCTGGCGGGCTTCGTCCTGGGATTTGCCGCGCAGGTTAGCCCAGGCGTCGTACTTGGCAATGCCCTTGAAGTCGAAGCCACCGGGCCGGTCGCCGGTTACGTCGCCTTCGCTGGCCTGCTTGAACAGGGCGTACAGTTTCAGGAGGGTAGAGTTATCGGGCTTGCTGGGGAGTTGCTGCACGCGCTGCTGCGCGGCCTCAAAATCGGCGGTAGTGGCCATACAAGGAAAGTGTGAAGTAGTGGAAAGAGGGGGTTAGTGCTCTGCCGTAGCAGAACCGGTGGCAAAAGATACGGATTGCGGTGGAGTTAGGCTGCATGCAGCGTTTTTCCGTGTTGTATCTTCCCCCCACTACTTCACCTCATTCCTCCCCTATGCTACCAAAACTACTCGCTGGCCTGACGCTGGGTAGCGCCCTGCTGCTGGCCCCCGCCGCCTGGGCCCAGAAAACCTACCTGCACTGCGGCCGCCTGCTGGACATGCGCCAGGACCGCGCCCAAACCGAAGTGACCGTAATAATTGAAAAAGGCCGCATAGTGGCCGTGGAGCGCGGCTATACTACCCCGGCCGCCAGCCAGGATAAGGTAGTGGACCTGAAAAACCGCACCGTGCTGCCCGGCCTCATCGACTGCCACGTGCACCTGGAGGGCGAAACCAGCAAAGACAACTACCTGAAGGAGTTCACCCAGAACCCCGCCGACGTGGCCTTCAGCTCCCTGGAGTATGCGCGCAAAACCCTGCAGGCCGGCTTCACCACCGTCCGCGACCTGGGCGGCTCGGGCGTAAACCTGGCCCTGCGCAACGCCATCAACCGAGGGCAGGTAGTGGGCCCCCGCATCTTTACGGCGGGCAAAGCCATTTCGGGCACCGGCGGCCACATGGACCCCACCAACGGCTACCGCCTGGACCTGATGGGCATGCCCGGCCCGGCCGACGGGGTAGCCAACGGCCCCGACCAGGGCCGGCAGGCCGTGCGCGAGCAATACAAGCGCGGCGCCGACCTGATCAAAATTGCCAGCACCGGCGGCGTGCTCAGCGTGGCCAAAGACGGCTCGGCGCCGCAGTTTACCGAGGAGGAAATCCGGGCGGTGGTGCAAACCGCCCGCGACCTGGGCCTGAACGTGGCCTGCCACGCCCACGGCGCCGAGGGTATGAAGCGGGCCATCCGGGCGGGCGTGACCAGCATTGAGCACGGCACCCTAATGGACGACGAAACCATTCAGCTCATGAAAAAATACGGCACCTGGTACGTGCCCACCATCACGGCCGGCAAATCCGTAGCCGATTCGGCGGCCAAAAACCCTACCTACTACCCCCCGCTGGTGACGCCCAAGGCCCTGGCTATTGGCCCGAAGCTGCAGGGCACGTTCGGGCGGGCGTACAAGGCCGGGGTGAAAATTGCGTTTGGCACCGATGCCTCGGTGTTCCGGCACGGCGTGAATGCCTTTGAGTTCCGCTACATGGTAGAAGCCGGTATGCCGCCCCTGCAGGCCCTGCGGGCTGCTACCGTAAACGCGGCCGAGCTACTGGGCCAGACGCCGAACCTGGGCACCGTGGAACCCGGCAAGCTGGCCGACCTGGTAGCCGTGGAGGGCGACCCGGTGCAGGACATCAATGTGATGCAGCGCGTACGCTTCGTGATGAAGCAGGGGGTAGTGTACCGGCAGGAGTAGGCGGGCAGGCTGCCTCAACCGGGCAAATTGCCAACCTCGGCTATAACATTTGGGCGGCGTATTGGCGTAAAGCCGGTACGCCGCTTTTTTATTTTCTGATGAAGCCCAACGACCTGAACATCCTCGCGCAGAAGTTTCTGCAGTATAAACTAACCCTGGCCTTTGCCGAAAGCTGCACGGCCGGCTTGCTCGCCTCTGAATTTGTGAAAGCCTTTGGCAGCAGCGAGGTGCTGCTGGGTTCCGTGGTGACCTACCACCCCATTGCCAAGCAACGCCTGCTGGGCGTGAAAAAGGAAACCCTGGCCCTGTACACCGCCGAAAGCCAGCAGGTAACCAACGAAATGGTGATGGGCCTGCACAAGCACCTGCCCACCGCCGACATCTGCGTGGCCGTGACGGGCCTGTGCGGGGGCGGCGCTTCCGAGTCGGAGGAGAAGCCGGTGGGCACCATGTACTTCACCGTGCTGCACCAAAACCGGGCCTACGAGCTGCGGGAGGAGTTTACCGGCAACTGTGATAAAGTGCGCCAGTTAGCCGTTGACTATATTTTCAACTACCTCAACAACCTGCTCGATGAGTACGCCCAGCAGCACGCCGGTTCGGCCGTTGAGGAGAAAATGAAGTGATTTTGGGGGGAGAGGTGAATGGTGATGAGGTGAGGGGGTGACGGGGCATACTGGCGGCAGACTTCTGGCCGGAGGCCAGGCGTCTGCCCGCCGGCCAATGGGGCAAGTCTCCCGACTTGCGGCCGCCGCAGGCGGCCACCCCGCGTCTGCTCCATTCGCGCCGCGTGGAGCCACCCACTCCTCGCTCTGCCGGAACTGTTCAATCCATCTGCTTCTGGCCTTCAGCCAACATCTACTACCCCTCTTGCGCACTCAAACGGCCCAGACGCGAGGTGGCCGCCTGCGGCGGCCGCAAGTCGGGAGACTTGCCCCATTGGCCGGCGGGCAGACGCCTGGCCTCCGGCCAGAAGTCTGCCGCCAGTCCTGTCACCTCCTCACCTCTTCCCCCGGCCCAGCGTCAGCAGCAGATTCAGGCGCACTACGTCGCCCATAGAGCGGCAGGCGGTGAACTGCTCGGTGCGGTGGTGCTGGTTGAGTTGGGCTTTGAGCTGCCGGACTTTTTCCGGGGGCGATACTTCGTCCTGACGCAGGCAGTCGATGAGGTCCTTGAGGCGGTAGCGCTCCGAGCGGGCCCGGCGGGCCATTAGGGTGCGTTCCTCGGTTTGGTACTGCCGGATGGTTTCGGGTTCCAGCAGTTGGCTGCAGAGTAGCACTACGGCGCGGTTATCCTTGAAAAACTGGGGCAGATACATGTTTTTCTTGCCCTCGTAGCACTGCTGATCGAAGTCGATGGCGCGCACCCGGTACTGCTCGTCCTCGAAGTCGGGCGTTACGTCGATGACGTAGTTGTAGGCGCGCATGTCGCCGAGCAGGCGGGCAAAGCACCGCTCGTTAAACTTCACGAACTCCTTGGCAATGCGCACCTGGTTGAGGTGAGGCCGCTGCAGATGCAGGCGAATGAAGTCGTCGCCGGGAATGCCGGCAATGTGCTCCTCAATCAGGGTATCCTCGTGCACCAGGTAGTTTATGCTGTTGGGCGAGAGCAGGTGTTCCAGCTCCAGGCCATACACCCGCGAGGCGTCGGCCCGCTTCACGTAAAAGTAGTCGTAGTTGTCGTTGAGTTGATTGACGATGCGCACCCGAAACGGGTTGGAGTTGCCGAAGCGGCAGTAGTCGATGCGGTCGGCAATGAGGTGGTCGGTAAAGGAAAGGTCGCCGGCGGTTTTCAGCAGGGCGTACACCTGGGCCAGCCCCTCGCTCAGCTCGCGCAGGGCCTGGGGCTCGTAGAAAACGGTTTCCCAGAGCGTGTCGCGGCCGTTGCGGTCCAGGAGCGGAAAGGCCCCGCTGATGCGCGTGAGTTCCAGGTAGGTCACTGGCAGCGGGGTTTCCCGGTCGTAGTCGCGCAGGTAGTGGCGCAGCTTTTCCTGAATGGGGTAGGTGATTTTCTTTTTGGAAATAAGCGTCACGGGGTGGGTGGTTAAGGCGAAGCGGCGGATAGTAGCCTACGTACGGGCCGGGCGGGAAAGATGCAGGCATTTTTGCCGCCCGGCCCGTACGTAGTGCCTTTATCTGGTTTGGAAGCGTAACAGGGGGTAGTACAGCCAGCAGTTTACGGGCTGCCGGCCCCTGACCGCCGGGGTACATCTTGCCGGCAAAAGGCAGCACATCAAGTGCTTCGGTTGTACCTTTGCCCTGCTTTTCCTGTTGTCGTGCCGCTCCTATGAGAAAACTTCTGCTCACTCTTTTTGTCGTGCTACTTTGCCCGGTATGGTCGCCGGGCTGGGGCGTTTTTGGTCACCGTACCATCGCCCAGATTTCGGTGTATGCCCTGCCCTCCGCCATGCGCGGCTTCTACTACCGCCACCTGCCCCAGCTGATCCGGCTGAGCACTGCCGCCGATGAGCGCAGCAGCCAGGACCCGCTGGAAGCCAGCAAGCACTTCATCTACATGGATCACTACGGCGACGACCCGTTCGGCCTGATGCCCAAAGCCTGGGACAAGGCCGTGGCCAAGTACACCGCCGATACCCTGCGCAAATACGGCACCCTGCCCTGGGCCGTGCTGGAAACCAAAACCAAGCTCACGGAAGCCTTCCGCCAGCGCGATACGGCCGCCATTGTGACGCTTTCCGCCGACCTGGGCCACTACATAGCCGATGCCTACGTGCCCCTGAACACAACCGTGAACTACAACGGCCAGAAAACCAAGCAGGAAGGCATCCGGGCTCTGTGGGACAGCAAGCTACCCGAGCGCCATATTGCCAAGTACAAACTCGACAGCGAATCGGCGGACTACTCCAAGGACCCTCTGAAGGATATCTGGCAGACTGTACAGGACTCGTATGGCTTCCTGGGCGATACCTTCGATAAAGAAGAGGAGATAACCCGCAAGTACACCCCGGAAACCAAGTATGTGTTCAGCCACAAATACGGCAAAACCCGGCGCTCCTATTCCGATGCCTTCGCCGACTCTTACCACGAGAAGGTGGGTGGGCAGGTAGCCTACCGCCTGAAGCTGGCCCCTACCCTGGTGGCCTCCATGTGGCTGACGGCTTGGAAGGATGCCGGCAGCCCTAACCTGGAGGCCCTGCTCAAAAAAGCACCCACCAAAGAAGAAAAGGAAAAACTGGCCCAGGAGCTGAAAACCTGGAAAGACAACGGTTTGGTGGACGGACAGCTGCTGCTGGCGTTGCAGAAATACAAAGAAGCCGAGCGCCCCGACCTCATTAACGCCGCCAAAGATATGCAGCCCCTACCCGCCGATGCCGAAGCCACGCCGGTGGTAGCAGCCCCCGTTCCGGGCGCTCCGGCCCCGCCCGTCGGCACTACCACGGTTAAGGTGAAGAGCAAGCCCGCCGCCAGGCCGGCTCAAAAGCAGAAAACCAAATCGGAGCAACCCGCCAAACCGAAGAAGAAACCGGCTTCGGATGGGTGGGACACTCCTGCCGGCTCGGGCTGGTAGGCAGCTCCTCAGTGGAAAGAACAATAAAGGGCGGCGTTGGCAACCAGGCTGACGCCGCCCTTTCCTTGTGCGCGCCTCTGTTTCTTTCTCAAACGTAACGCGCTTTCAACCAAGCTGTTACCCCAGCAGCTACCACGTTTCGGAGCTTTGCCATGCAACGTGAGCCGGGGTTGCCTTCATCTGAGTTTTCTGCTAAAAATCACCATTATTATTTTCACAAAGCCATAAATATCAATCAGATACGCCTGAACAACATTAGGGCATTGGGCTAACCTACCGGGTAACCACCCGTTAAGTATAGCGTTCCGCTATAGGGGAACAGTAGCACTCGTTCTTCACCTCAAACCCAAGTTGCTATGATTCTGCGCTATGACCGGCTGGCCGTTGAGCTGCCCAAACCCAAAAATCCCTCTCCCAACGACGCAGCCGCTATTCAGGAGCTGCTGGGCGGTAAGTACGGGGAAATGTCCACCCTGATGAACTACACGTTTCAGTCGTTCAACTTCCGGGGGCGGAACCGGTTGCGGCCGTTCTATGACCTGACGTGCAGCATTGCCGCCGAAGAATATAGCCACATCGAGGCTCTTTCTTACGCCATTAATCTGTTGCTGACCGGCCAGACCGTGCGGGGCAAAGACCCCGTGCCCGCGCCGCTCGCCGACGCCAAGGATGCGCGCAACAGCTACCATTTCCTGACCAGCGCTCAATCGGCGCTACCGGTGGATTCGATGGGCAACCCCTGGACCGGCCAGAATGTACACGCCAGCGGCAACCTGAAGCTGGATTTACTGCACAACTTCTTCCTGGAGTGCGGGGCCCGCGCTAACAAAATGCGGGTGTACGAAATGGTTTCGGACCCCTGCGCCCGCGCGGTGGTAGGCTATCTGCTCGTGCGCGGCGGGGTGCACGTAGTAGCCTATGCCAAGGCCCTGGAGAAGCTGACGGGCGTAGAAGTCAGCAAGCTGGTGCCGGTGCCGGAACTAAGCAACGACGCCTTCCCCGAAGCCAAGAAGCTGCAGGATCAGCAGAAGCTGCACCTGAAGCTCTATACCTTCAGCCCCGACGACTACAAGACGGCGGGCGTTATCTGGGACGGCAAGCACCCGGAGGACGGGCAGCCGCTGGAGCTGGTTCAGGGCGGCTTTGAGGGAGTTCCCTACCCCGTGCTGGAGGAGGAACCTCAACTGAACTCGCCCGGCGCCGACGATTACGACCCGCAGATGTTCGCGGATATTGCCAAGAAAATGGGCATCAAGCTGTAAGCACGTCCTTCAGCGCACAAGCGGCTACCCCTGCCAGGCGGGGGTAGCCGCTTGTGCGTTACAGCCGGCTGTCGTCCCTTGCCAGATAAGCCTTGTTTCTCACCCGACTGACGCGCGGTTCGTATCATTGCACACCGCCACTTGCGCCGCCCACCACGTATGCTTCAGTCCTTTCTCCGCTCCCGCCGCTCTGCCGGGCTGCTCGCCTTGGTTCTGCTGGCTGCCGCCTGCAACCGTACCCAACCCGAAGCCGCCGCGCCCCCTACTCCCGCCCCGGTCAGCGTACCCGGCCCCGACCTGATGAGCCTGGCCGACTCCAATGCGGCCGCCCTGCTCCTGCCCTATGGCCGCCAGTATCCTGGCCGCGAAGTGCTGCTGCAAACCCGCCACGGCAACATGCGCATCCGCCTCTACGAAGACACCCCTTTGCACACGGCTAACTTCCTGCTGCTCGCGCGCAAAGGCTACTTCGACCAGACCGTGTTTAACCGGGTAGTAAAGGGCTTTGCTATTCAGGGCGGTACCTCCGACCGCCTCACCATGCGCCTGAGCCGCTACCGCCTGCCTCCCGAAATCAGGGCCGGGCACTTCCACAAGCGCGGCGCCGTGGGCATGGCCCGCTACGACGACGAGCAGAACCCCGGTAAGCTGTCTTCCAGCCACGATTTTTACATTGTGCAAGGCCAGAAGCTAACGGCCTACCAGGCTCAGTCCAGCACCAACCGAAAACTGACGCCGGCTCAGTTCCGCACCTACGCTACCCAGGGCGGCATCCCCAGCCTCGATGGCGAGTACACCGTGTTCGGGGAAGTGGTAGAAGGCCTCGACGTTATCGATAAGATTGCCGCCGAGCCCGTAGGCACCGACAACTGGCCTCACCAGGACGTTCATATTAAGATGAAAGTCATACAATGACCTTCGCCCTACCCCTGCCGGAAGCCCCAAGCCCCGGCCTTCAGCTGGTGTTACCGGCGTACCTCTACCAGGCGGCTGTGCAGCACGTCGCCAGGCTGCTCCTGCAGTAGCTCCCGGGCTTCGGCGCGCGTATAGGGGAGGCTCTTGTCCTGGGCAAACATATCGGGCAGGGCGGCATCAGCCGTGGCAGCATCGGTCCGGGCCGGGTGCAGGTACACGCTGTCCGGCGTAACGCGGTAGAGCTGATAGAAGAAATACCGCGTTTCTGTTCCGCCCTGGGGCTGAAACTGCACCACGTACACGTCGCCCTGCTGCGGGTTTTGCATCTTCTCCTCCAGTGAAGGCTGGCAGCCAGTAAGCAGAACGGCGCCCAGCAGCCACGCACTGCACGCCCGAATAACTTGTTGCATACGGCAAGGTAGCGTAACCCCCGCACAAAAAAGCGGCCCGCACCTGGTGCGGGCCGCTTTGGCAAACTAAAGGGTATTCTGAAATACTACCACACTTTGGCACGCTCCGTCTGGGCACGTACCATTTTCGCGTCCTCTTTGCAGCCGAAGGCCTCGTAGAACTGGGGCATGTTCATGAGCGGGCCGCTGGTGCGGAACTGGGCCGGGGAGTGGGGGTCCGTCATGACCTGCTGGCGCAGGTACTCAGGGCGGGCATTGGTACGCCAGATCTGGGCCCAGGCCAGGAAGAAGCGCTGCTCGGGCGTGAAGCCGTCGTACTTGGGCGCGTTGCCGTTGGGATACTGCTTCCTGATTTGCTTCTGCAGGGCCGTGTAGGCAATGTTCAGGCCGCCCAGGTCAGCCAGGTTTTCGCCCATGGTCAGCTTGCCGTTCACGAACACGGAGTCCAGCGGCGAGAAGGCCGAGTACTGCTTGCCCACCATGTCGGCGCGCTGCTCAAACTTGGCGGCGTCCTCCTTGGTCCACCAGTCGCGCAGGTTGCCCTCGGAGTCGTACTGCCGGCCCTGGTCGTCGAAGCCGTGCGTGATTTCGTGGCCGATAACGGCACCCATGCCGCCGTAGTTTACCGCGTCATCGGCTTTGGGGTCGAAGAACGGGGGCTGCATGATGCCGGCCGGGAACACAATTTCGTTCATCGGCGGGTTGTAGTAGGCATTCACCGTGGGGGGCGTCATGCCCCACTCCTTGCGGTCAATGGGCTTGCCAAACTTGCTGAGGTTGTCCATGGAAGCCCACTGCCGGGCGGCCAGCACGTTTTTCAGGTACGACTCGCGCGAAACATTCAGGGCCGAGTAGTCCTTCCACTGGTCGGGGTAGCCGATTTTTACGGTGAAGGCATTCAGCTTCTTGAGGGCTTCCTGCTTGGTAGCGGTGCTCATCCAGTCCAGCTGCTGAATGTGCTCGGCCATGGCCTCGCGGATGTTGGCCACCATTTCCATGGCCTTCTGCTTGGTTTCCGGCGTGAAGGCCTTGTCCACGTAGAGCTGGCCGAAGGCTTCGCCCAGGGCGCGGTCGGTGGCGGCGTTCATGCGCTTCCAGCGGGGCTGCTGTTTCTTGGCCCCCGTGAGCACCTGCGAGAACCGGAACGACTCATCCCCAAAGGCCTTCGGCAGGGCCGAGGTCAGGGAAGTCGTCAGGTGCCAGCGCAGGTAGGTTTTGATGTCAGAGAGGGGCTCTTGCTTAAGCATGGCGCTTTCCTCCTTGAAGAACTCCGGCTGCCCCACAATCACAGTTTTCACCGCGCCCAGCTTCATGGCCTGCAAGGCCTGCGGCAGGGCCAGGTTCGGGAACTGCTGGTTGAACTCGGCCACCGTCATCTTGTTGTAGTTGGCCTGCGGGTCGCGCAGGGCTACGCGGGTGCGGCTGGCTTTGGCCAGGCGGGTTTCAATGCGCATCACGGCGGCGGCATTCTTCGCGGCCGTGGCCTCGTTGTCGCCCAACAGTTTGAAGGTGTTGGTGAGGTAGGTGGTGTAGGCCGCGCGCAGCCCTTTCGAGCGGGCGTCATCCTTCAGGTAGTAGTCCCGGTCGGGCAGGCTGAGGCCGCCCTGATAGAGCTGGAAAGCGTATTCCGTGCTTTTTTTCTCGTCCTGGCCTACGCCGGCGCTGTAGAACGCGCCGGTGCTGTACAATTGCTGACGCACGATTTCGTTCTGCACGCCTTTCAGGTCCTTGATGGCGTTGATGCGCGCCAACTCGGGCTGCAGGTACTTCAGGCCGGCCTGCTCAATGGCCATCGAGTCCATGGCCGTGGCATAGTAGTCGCCTACTTTCTGGGCGTTGGAGCCTTTAGCGGCCGAGGTGTTGGCAGCTGCTTCCTGCAGAATCTGCCGCATGAGGGCGTTGTTCTTGTCGGCCAGCTCATTGAAGGAGCCCCAGCGCACTTCAGCAGCCGGAATTGGGTTGTTTTTCAGCCAGTTGCCAGAAGCGTACTGAAAGAAATTGTCGCAGGGGTTAACCGAGTTATCAATGTTGGCCACGTTCAGGCCCACTCCCTGGGGGTTGGTGGCCGGAGCGGGGGTAGCGGGAGCCGTGGTGGTAGCGGCCGCCGTGGGTGCGGCGGTTTTGCTGGAGGCGCAACCAGCCAGCGACAGGCCAGCCATTGCCACCGCCGCCAACTTCAGGCTATTGCGGTTTTTCATGAAAACAGAAAAATAGAAAGGTGGAACCAGGGGTATGTAAAGGCAAGGTAAAATAATTTCCGGCCGCAGCCACCGGCGTTGGCTAAGTGAGATGGTGAGCTGGTGAACGGGGGAGTTGGCCGTTCAGCTCCCCAGAGCGGGCAGCCTGGCGGAACCGAGGTCCACCGTTCGGCGGTTTAAGTGGCTCCGCCGGACTTGACTGACGCAAGGGGGGTAGGTGCGGGTTGCCGCTGGTTGCCGCCCTACCCCCCTTGCGTCAGCCAAACAGCAAACTCACCATTTCACCAGCTCACCATTTCACCACTTCCCGCTGCGTAACTTGCGCCTCTGATGCCCCTGTATAACCGCCGCCCCGAGCCGGGGCTTTCTTCGGCCCAATCACCGTCGTCGTTGCCGCCCGCGGCCCTGCCGCTGAGCGAGCTGCTGGCCCGGGTGCGCCAAACGCTGAGCGAGCGGTTCGTGGACTCCTACTGGGTAGTGGCCGAAATTGCTGACCTCACCCTGCCGCGCTTCGATGGGGCGCATTGCTACCTCACCCTCACCGACCAACATACCACCGCCCGCGGGGCCCAGCTGAAAGCCCAGGCCCGCGCTACCATCTGGAGCCAGCGCTACCAGCAGTTGAGCGCTGTGTTTGAGGAGCAAACCGGCCTGACGCTGCGCATTGGCCTGAAGGTGATGCTGCGGGTGCAGGTGAAGTTTCACGAGCAGTTCGGCCTCAGCCTCGATGTATTGGCCCTTGACCCCACCTACACCGTCGGCGACCTGGCCCGGCTGCGCCTGGAAACCCTGCGGAAGCTGCAAGATCAGGACTTGCTGGAGCGGCAGAAGCGCCTGACTTTGCCCATTGGGGTGCAGCGGGTGGCCGTTATTTCGTCGCCGACGGCGGCGGGCTGGCAGGACTTTGTGCAGCAGCTGCAGGAAGCGCCCTACGATTTCTCCCTCACGCTTTTTCCCGCTCTCATGCAGGGCGACGATTCGCCGGCCAGCATCCGGGCGGCTCTGGATGCCATCCGCCGCCGCCGCGACGAGTATGATGCCGTGGTCATTATCCGGGGCGGGGGCTCCAAAACTGATTTGCTGGCCTTCGACGATTTTGGTTTGGCCGCCGCTATTGGCGCTTTCCCGCTGCCCGTACTCACCGGCATTGGCCACGAGCGGGACGAGGCCGTGGTGGACCTGACCGCCCATACGGCCCTGAAAACGCCGACAGCAGTAGCCGCCTTCCTCATTGAGCGCCTGGCCCGCCTGGAAGCGGCGCTGGAAGGTTACGGCCTGCGCATTCGGGAGCTGGCCCAGGAACGCGTGCAGGCCGAAGGCACCCGCCTTAACCGCCTGCTGCGCCACGCCCACCTGGCAGCCCAGAACCAGCTCCAGGACCAGCGCGATGCCCTGCACCAGCGCATCCGGCAGGCCGCCGCTACCCCCCGCGCCCAGCTGCGGCAGCAGGAGCTTCAGTTAGTCCGCCGCCGCCATCAGCTGCACCGGGCGGCCCGCACGAGCCTGCGACACCACGAGCAGGGCCTGCGCCAGCGGGGCCGTATGCTGGCCCGGCACTTCCGCCGCCTGCACCGCCGCCGCTGCGAGCAGCTGCTGCGCCGGCAGCACCAGCTGCAGCTGGCCGCTACCCGCCTGCTGCACCGCGCCGAGCTGCGCCTGGCCCAGCTCAACGCGCAACCCACCGGCGGCACTATCCGGCTCCTGACGCCCAAAGGCCAGCCCTTCACGGGCCCGTTGCGGGCGGGGCAGCAGGTGCTTTTGCGCCTCCCCGACGGGGTAGTACCGGCCCGCATAGGGGGGCAGCTCCCCCTTCTTCTTTCTTAGTACTTTCCGCCATGTCGCCCCAAAACCTTACCTACCGTCAAGCCATCGAAGAACTGGAAACCATTCTGCGCGCCCTGGAAACCGACGCCGTAGATGTGGATGACCTCACTACCCGGGTGCAGCGCTCCGCCGAGCTGATCCGCCTCTGCAAGCAAAAGCTGCGCTCCGCTGAGTCGGCCATTGATCAGGTGTTCGAAAATCTGGAGGAAGAAGACGAAGCAGGACAATAAGCCAGGTAACGGGCAGGCAAGCTGTCATTTGCACTGCATACCTAATACGGTATATTTGAACGCTACAATTTGCTCCCTATTCCTGCTGCTTCTCCCTAATGCCCACACCTAACGATTTTTCTCAGGAGCCCTTCAGCCTTGATCAGGCCAGCGACTGGACCCGCCGCTACCGCGAACAACACACAGATGGCGTTAAGGGCCATTGCTTTTCCCGGGCTACGCTGGAGGCCATTTTAGCGCAGCCTGGTTGCACGGGCGTGCGGGCCTATTACGGCCGCGATGCTGAAAACCAGCGGCGACTGGTGCTCGTCGGGACCGATGCGCAGGATAACGACATGCTTCCTACCGCATCTTTGCCGCAGGCCACCAGCCTGCTGACCGAGAGCAGCGCCTTGGCTACCACCGCCGCCACCGACGACACTATCATCGGCCCTGGTAAAGCATGCCCACCTGCCTGTAGCATGCAGAATATACTGAACAGTTAACGACTACTCATGGCTGTTTCGCCTTGGGTAATTCAACTCGCGGACTGGTCGGAGCCGGTGGCGTACTGGAGCCTGGTATTTCCGTTGCTTATGGCTGGGCGCCGCTGGGGCTCTCTGTCTTCGTCTCTGCGCATACTGGCATACCTGGCAGCTTACATGCTGGTAGTGTACTTACTGATGCGAGTAGCTGCGCGCGTGTGGCATAACAACATTATCCTTGCCCACTGCGCCAGTGTAGGCGAAACGATACTGTACCTGTTCGCTTTCCGTGCCGCTCTCAGGCGGCTGCCGCGCTACTGGTTTGCGCCTACCTTAGTCGCGTTTCTAGCTTTTGCCTGCCTGGATTCCTGGGTGCTGGAAGGCTTCACGCGGCTCAATAGCTATACCTTGTCTTTGGAGGGTTTCCTGGGTATCCTGCTGGGCCTGCTCTACTTTGAGCAGGAGCTGCATCAAGCTCCTGCCTCCTCCGTACCTATGCTGGCCCGGCCGCTGGTGGTCGCCTGCATGGGCATAGTGCTTTATTTGGCCGGCACTATTATGGTGTACAGCCTCAGCAACCACTTTATAGCAACGAATGACGCGGCTGGCACTGCCCTCCTTTATTCGGTGAATAGCATAATGCTCTGCGTGCTGAGCGGCAGCTTGTTCTATGCTTTTTATTTGACGAAGCCCTGAACTCTACCTCGGCCTTTGTAGCTTACGGCCCAGCCTCTGCTACCATGCAAAGCATCACTTCTCAGGAGATTCTTGCTTGCCTTCTCTTCTTACTTTCTATTGTCGCATGAGCACTCCCTTCACTGCCGAAGCCGGCAAGTTCTTCCCCAACATCCAAGAGGCCGCCGACTGGACCAAAACCTACCGCAAAGAGCATCCGCAGTTAGCAGATGATGGTACCGTAAAGAAAGTGCTGTACGCGACTTACTTCGACAACGACTTTCTTCAGAAGTTTATGGAGCAGCCACGTTGCGTGGGGCTGCGCTTCTATCAGGCAGTCGATGCCAATAAGGAGCGCCATATAATTGTGGTAGGTGTAGATAGCGACGGCAACGACATCTTGAAAGTGAAGGATAACAACGGGCAGCTAACCGGCGAGGACGGCCTGGTAGGCAATTGGGGCCACCGCTGCCCCGACCACTGTAGCACGGGTGAGCTTGCTGGCAACTAATCCTAGCGTCTGACGGCTTACTATCCTCGGCAGGGGTAGTAAGCCGTTTATCTGATACTCAGATGTTTCAGCTAATCCTGATCAGCGAGCTGTTTTTTATACTTCCGCTGGCCGTAGGGCTTAACCGGATAGGCAGTATGCCCAAAGCATTCCGCCTGACTTACTCGTTTATTCTGGCTATAGCGGCTACATGGGTTTTGGGCATGATTGGCGAAAAAGTAGCTCGAAATAATTTATTCATTTTCCACTATTACTCACTCTTTGAATTTACTTTTTACCTTTTGGCTTTTCAACAACTGCAGCTGTTTAAGAAGCTGTATTTTTATGTATTAGGGGGCGTCTTTAGCTTAGTATTCTTACTGGATGCACTTTTTCTAGGCGGAATTACCAAGGATATAAATCTATATTCCAATACCTTTGGCAATATTATTTTGTTAGCTCTTTCTTTATTTTCATTATATAAAATCAGCGAAAACATATCCTCTCCGCTGCAAAGCAAAGCTACTTTTTGGTTTTCCATTGCTGTACTTTTCTATACTAGCAGCAGCACTCTTTTATACATTACGGTAGCCTTATTCCCTTCCAATGACGATGATTTATTTGCTTACTTCCCTTTCATAAATTTCATTTATATGGGCTTGCTGACGCGCATGTATCTGTGTTTTGCGCTCAGTATATCTCCACGCCAGGCGTTGCCCCGCTGGCTCAGGTTTCGTATTGGCTGGCGGCCGCCCACGGAGCCGCCACACTACCGGGTGCTCCCACCCCACCTAGTCAGGTAAAACCCCGTATCTTGGTCAGGCAAAGCCGGTTTCTATCTTTTCCATGCCCGACGCGCTTATCCCTTTAGTTCTCGTAACGCCCATCCTGCTGCTGCTGGCGCTGGGCATTGTGGGCTTTGTGGTGCGCTACCAGCGGCGGCTGATTCAGCAGCAACTAGAGATGCAGGAACTGCACGAAGCCGCCCAGCAACAGGCCCTGGAAGCCGCTCTGCTGGCGCAGGAAGAAGAGCGCCGCCGCATTGCCGGCGACCTGCACGATGGGGTGGGTACCACCCTGGCCATTGTCAAGCTCCACCTCAATACCCTGGATCAGCCGGAGTTAACCCAGGAGGCTTCCTCGCTGCTGGATCAGGCCATTAACGAGGTGCGCCGCATTTCCCGCAATCTGCTGCCCGCCGCTCTCCAGAAGTTCGGGCTGCCCTTTGCCCTGGAGGCCCTGGCCCGTACGGTCCCGGCTGATGGCCCTACCCGGGTTGAAGTAGAGCAGCGAGGCGAGCCGCGCCGCCTCGATCCTAAGTACGAGCTGATTGTGTACCGGGTGGTGCAGGAGCTGCTGGGGAACGGCCTGCGCCACGCCTACGCGGCCCACATCCATATTGTCGTGGAATTCGGGACTGACCAACTTTCCTTGCAGTATTCCGATGACGGCGTGGGCTTTGACCCTACCCTACCCGATCAGCCCCCGGCGCCCGGAACCCGTACCGGCCTGGGATTAACCAACTTACGCAGCCGAGTTGGCGTACTACGCGGAACGCTGCGCCACGAATCGGCGCCGGGCGAAGGAACCCGCGTTTGGATTTCCTTACCCGTTCCGTACCTTTCTACAATTCTACCTGCTCCCTCTTCCGTCCTATGAGTTCTACCACCATTCGCCTAGCCGTAGTTGATGATCATATCCTGTTTCGTAAGGGGTTGCGGGCACTCATCAGCGGCTTTCCCGGCATGGAAGTGCTGTTTGAAGCCGGCGACGGTCAGGAACTTCTGGAACGGCTGGACCAGGGCGTCATCCCCGATGTAATCCTCATGGACCTGCAGATGCCGGTGCTCGATGGTCTGCAGACGGTGCGCCTGCTGCGGGCCCAGTACCCGCAGGTGCGCTCCATTATTATTTCCATGCACGATGAGCCGGAGCTGATTGACTCGCTACGGGCCGAAGGTGCGCACGGCTACCTGCTCAAAAACGCCAGCCCGGAGGAAGTGCGCGGGGCCATTCACAGCGTCATTGATAACCGCCCTAACTCCGATAGCTCCCGATTTTTGCTGACTACTACGTTCTAGCAGCTTGCCTCTTGGGTTGCCACTGAGGCAGCTTTTTCCCTGTTTCCAGGTGTAGCCACCGGGGAACAGGGCTTTTTATTCCAGTTCTGCGGCGGGGTCCCAGAACAGGCGCCTGAACTCAACTACCTCGTCCTGCTCTACCCGAATGCCTTCCGCTTCCAGGGCTTCCTGCATGGCCGTGGGCGAGGCAAAGTGCTGGCGGCCCGTGAGTAGTCCGTTGCGGTTTACTACCCGGTGGGCCGGCACGTAGGCGTCGGCGGTATGGGCGGCCATCATGGCCCAGCCCACCATGCGGGCTCCGTGCCGGGCCCCCAGGTAGTGGGCAATTGCCCCGTAGGTAGTGACGCGGCCAGTGGGCACGAGGCGTACAACTTCGTGTACTTCCTGGAAAAAATTTCGCTGCTTTTCGGTGGGGTTGCGGGGTAAGGACATGGAAGGCGGTGAATGTTGCGGCTGGGTTCTTCTGGTTTCCTCTGGTTTACGGCAAATAAATCACTGGGCGGCACAAGCTGCCAAGGGCACACTGCAGAAAAGAGCAATAGTACTCTACTACTCCCACAGCGGCGGCAGTTAAGCAACCCGCACCTATTTTTTGTGTCTTACCCCCGTTATCCGACTCCCCTCCTCCCATCCAACTTAATCCTGGCGGTTAGCGTTGTGACGGTTGCACCCACAGCCGCACGCCGCGTTGGGTAGGGCATCACACTCGTAGTAGCTACATGCAAACGCAGCAAGAAACTGAACAAGAAGTAACCGATAACCGCTCCGGCGGCGCGGGTCGGCGCATCATCTGGATGCTGGTGGCCCTGGCCGTGGTAGGCGCTTTGGCCTTTATCAAGATAAAATACTTCCCTTCTCAAGGAGCCGAAGGCAAAGGCGGTGGCGGCAAAGGGGCCGCTGGTGGCGGTGGTGGCAAGGGAGCCCCCGGAGGGGCTGGCGGCAAAGGCGGAGCCGGCGGCCAGAAGCTACCCGTGCAGGTGTACGTAGTAAAAGCCACCAACCTGGCCGACGAAGTAGCTGCTACCGGCTCTATTCTGGCCGAGGAATCGGTGGTGCTGAAAAGCGAAATTTCAGGGAAGATTACCAGCCTCAACATCCGGGAGGGGCAGCCGGTGCGCAAAGGGCAGTTGCTGCTGACTATTAACGCCGACGAAATTCAGGCTCAGCTGCGCAAGCAGGAATACAACATCAAGCTTTTCCGCGACCAGGAGCGGCGCCAGCGCACCCTGCTCGATAAGGAATACATCAGCGCCCAGGAATACGAGCAGGCCAACAACCAGCTGCTCACGGCCCAGGCCGATTTGCAGGCCCTGCGTGCATCTCTGACCAAAGCCTACATCAGGGCACCTTTTGATGGCGTGCTGGGGCTAAGCACCATCACGGTGGGCACTTACGTGAGTCCGGGAGCTGAAATAACGACTCTCTCGCGGGTGAAGCCAGTGAAAATCAACTTTACCGTGCCCAGTCGCTTCTCGAATTTAGTGCGCACCGGCGACCCGATTACCATCACCGACGAGGCTTCGAATAAGAAGTATGAAGCCAAGGTATATGCTCTAGATCCGCAGATTGACCCCGTGAGCCGCACCCAAACCGTGCGCGCCCGCTACGCCAACAGCAACAATGAGCTGCGCCCCGGCGCCTTCGTGAAAGTAAACCTGCAGCTGGGCCAAACCTCAGAAGCCCTGCAGGTACCCACCGAGGCCGTAATTCCCGAAGCCGCCGGCTACAGCGTGTACACGGTGCAAGGCGGCAAAATGGTCCCGAAGAAGGTGAAGATTGGCGTGCGCTCCGCCCGCCTGATTCAAATTACCGAAGGCATAGCCGTTGGCGACTCAGTAATCCGCACAGGCATTCTGCAGGTTAAACCCGGTGACGCGGTAGTAATTAAGAATTAGCAATTAAGAATTAAGAATTGCGAGGTGGCTAATGAAAGAAGATAATATTATCCTTCAGAAGAGCTATGCATTTGCTGTGCGTATTGTACGACTCAGCCAATTCCTCGTCACGGAGAAGCACGCGTATCAGTTGGCCGATCAGATTCGCCGGAGCGGTACCTCCGTTGGTGCAAATGTGGAAGAAGCTATAGGAGGACAATCCCGGCGGGATTTCGTTGCTAAATGTAGCATTGCTTATAAAGAGGCCCGCGAAACGCATTATTGGCTCAGGCTGTTGCGCGATACCGGCTACCTGGAATATAATCTGGCTGAGTCTCTGCTGGGAGACTGCGAGGAACTACGAAAAATCTTAACTGCTATTCTTAAATCAGCTAAATCCTAACCACTCAATTCTTAATTATTCATTCTTAATTCTTAATTAACGAGGTCATGAGTCTTTCCTCCACTAGTATAAACCGGCCGGTGCTCGCCATTGTGATGAGCCTGGTCATCGTGATTTTCGGGGTGATTGGGTTTCGCTACCTCAGCGTGCGAGAATACCCGAGCGTTGACCCACCCATCATTACCGTGTCGGCCTCCTACACCGGTGCCTCCGCCGACGTAATGCAGGGCCAGGTGACCGAACCCTTGGAAGAAGCCCTCAACGGTATTCAGGGCATCAAGAACCTGACCTCCAACTCCCGCGACGGCCGCACCCAGATTACGGTAGAGTTTGACCTCGACGCCGACCTGGAAACGGCTGCCAACGACGTGCGCGACAAAGTATCGGGGGCCCAGGGCCGCCTACCCCGCGACATCGACCCACCCGTGGTGAGCAAGGCCAACGCCGACTCCCAACCCATTGTGATGACTTACCTCAGCTCCAGCCAGCGCAACCTGCTGGAACTGACCGACTACGCCAACAACACCCTGAAAGAGCGCCTCCAGACGATTCCGGGCGTTTCGGAAGTACGGGTGTACGGGGAGCGCAAGTATTCCATGCGCCTGTGGCTGGACCCCGTGAAGCTCTCAGCCCTGGGCGTGAGCCCTGTGGATGTGCAACAGGCTCTCACCCGCGAAAATGTGGAGCTACCCAGTGGCTCGGTGCAGGGCGAAGCTACCCAGCTGACCCTGCGTACCATGGGCCGCCTGTCATCGGTTGAGGACTTCAACAACCTGATTATCCGCCAGGATGAATCTTCCCTGGTGCGCCTTTCCGACATCGGTTACGCCGAGCTCTACCCCGAAAACGACCAAACCATTTTCAAGGTGAACGGGGTACCTATGGTAGGCCTGGCTGTTATTCCGCAGCCCGGCTCCAACCAGATTGACATTGCCGACGAGTTCAACCAGCGCATTGCCCTCTACGGCAAAGACCTCCCCAAGGACCTGGTACTAAAGCCTGGCTTTGATAACTCGGTGTTTATCCGCAAGTCCATTAATGAGGTAGAGCACACCATTATTGAGGCTTTCGTGCTGGTAGTGATTATCATTTTCCTCTTTCTGCGCGACTGGCGCTCCACCATTATCCCGGTGGTAGCCATTCCGGTATCACTGGTAGGTATCTTCTTCGTGATGTACCTGATGAATTTCTCCATCAATGTGCTCACGCTGCTGGCCGTGGTATTGGCTATTGGTCTGGTAGTGGACGACGCCATTGTGGTACTGGAGAATATCTACTCCCGCATTGAGGAAGGCGAAGACCCTAAAACGGCCGCTATCAAAGGTTCTGAGGAGATTCTGATGGCTGTTGTCAGTACCACCATTGTACTGGCGGCCGTGTTCCTGCCCGTAGTGTTCCTGACGGGTATTACTGGCCGCCTGTTCCGGGAATTCGGTATTGTGGTGGCCGGGTCCGTCCTGATTTCGGCCTTTGTATCCCTTACCCTGACGCCGATGATGTGCTCGGTGCTGCTCAAGCGCCAGGAAACGCACAACTGGTTTTACCGCAAAACCGAGCCTTTCTTCGAAAAGATGATTGGCGGCTATCAGAGCAGCCTGGAAAGCTTTCTGCGCAACCGCTGGATGGCCTGGCTGATGGTAGTGGGCACGGGCGTGAGCATCTGGTTTTTCATGAAAACCCTTCCCTCGGAGCTGGCTCCTATTGAAGACCGAAGCCGGGTGAACATCAATGCCACTGGTCCGGAGGGTGCTTCTTTCGAGTTTATGGACGCCTACATGGCCCAGCTCACCAAGCTGGCGATGGATACTACCGGCGAGCAAAACCTGAGCAGCGTGTTTGCCGTGACCTCGCCCGGTTTTGGCGGCGGCTCCAACTCCGGCACAGCCCGCGTACTCCTGCTCGATGCCGATGACCGCAAACAAACCCAGCAGCAGCTTTCCGACAAGCTCAGCGCCGGCGTGAAAAAACTGACCGCCGCCCGCACCTCCGTATCGCAGGACCAGAGTATTGGCGGGGGCGGGGGCGGCCTACCCGTGCAGTTCGTTATCCAGACCCAGGATTTCGACAAGCTCCGCGCTGCGGTGCCCAAGTTCCTAGATGCCGCCCGCCAGGACCCTACCTTTCAGTTTGTGGACGTAAATCTGAAATTCAACAAGCCCGAGCTGCGGGTGAATATTGATCGGGAGAAAGCCCAGAGCCTGGGCGTATCGGTGCAGAGCATCTCGCAAACGCTGCAGTCGGGCCTGAGCGGACAGCGCTACGGCTACTTTATCCGGGAAGGCAAGCAGTACCAGATTATCGGGCAGGTAGCGCGCGAGGATCGCAGCCAGCCCCTGGATGTTCGTCTGCTGTCGGTGAAAAATGCGAACGGGGAGTTGATTCAGCTTGACAACGTGATTCGGCTGGAAGAAAGCAGCACCCCGCCTCAGCTCTACCGCTTCAACCGCTACAATTCGGCTACCTTCTCGGCCTCTCTGGCCCCGGGCCGCACCCTCGGCGATGGTATTGCCGCTATGCAGGCCGTTGCCGATAAAAACCTCGACGAAACCTTCTCCACTGAACTCGCCGGCGCTTCCCGCGACTTCCAGGAAAGCTCCTCTTCGCTGGTGTTTGCTTTTGGCCTGGCCCTGGTGCTGATTTATCTGGTGCTGGCCGCCCAGTTCGAGAGCTTCCGCGACCCGATTATTATTATGGTGACGGTGCCACTGGCGTTGTCGGGCGCGTTGCTCAGCCTGTGGTACTTCAACCAGACGCTCAACCTGTTCTCCCAGATTGGCATTATTATGCTGGTGGGCCTGGTGACCAAAAACGGTATTCTGATTGTAGAATTTGCCAACCAGCAGGTAGAGAACGGCAAGGACTACATGACCGGCCTGATTGAAGGCGCTACGGCCCGTTTCCGCCCCATCCTGATGACGTCGCTGTGCGCCATCCTGGGTATCTTGCCCATTGCGGTAGCTACCGGTGCCGGTGCCCTGAGCCGCCGGGCCATGGGCATTGGGGTAGTGGGGGGCCTGTTTTTTGCCACGGCGCTTACTCTGTACGTAGTGCCTGTGATGTACTCCTACTTCGCGACGGCCAAAAAGCACAAACAGCCCGAGGCCGAGCAGAAGGCCGTGGCTGCCTAACTGTGCCGTATTCTTTTGTCATTCAACCGCCCTGTTTTCAGCAGCTGATTTCCTTCATGAGTCGTTCTGTTCTTGCTGCTTTCCTGCTCGCCGCTCCCCTACCCCTGCTGGCTCAGCAGCCGGTGCTACCCTCGCGCCAGCCTACCACGCAGCCCCAAAGCAAACCCCAGACGGAAAAGCCCGAAACGGTGGCCCCGGCGCCCTTCCTGACCCTGGCCGACGCCATCCGGACGGGAATCGAGAATAACTACAACATCCGGCTTTCCCGCCAGGACGTGCGCATTGCCGAAAACAACGTCACGCGTGGCAATGCCGGCCAGCTGCCCACCGTAAACGGCAACTTCACCCGCACGTTCAACCGCAACAACGTGCGGCAGGAGTCCTCGAGCCGGCCCGAGCCCAGCATTGCCAACAACGCCAAATCCAACCTGCTGAACGGCAACGTGGCCGCCACCTGGACCATTTTTGATGGCTTCGGGATGTTCATTGCCTACGACCGGCTGCAGGCCCTGGAGCAAAGCCAACGCCAGCTCACGCGCGCTACCCTGGAAGAAACCGTGGCTGCTATTACCGATGCCTACTTTGTGGTAGTGCGCGAGTCGGGCAAGATTAACTCGATTGAAGAAGCGCTGAAAATCGGCCAGGCCCGCATCGACCTGACCCAGGCCCGCGTGGACGTGGGCGTGAGTGCCAAGGTAGAGGTGCTGACGGCCCGCGTGGACTACAACGCCGACCGCTCGGCCCTGATTCAGCAGCAAGAGGCCCTGAAAACCGCCAAAATCAACCTCAACAACCTGCTGGGCCGCAACCCTAACCTCGATTTTCAGCCGGCAGACTCCATTGTGGTCAGCCCAAACCTGAACCGGGACGTGGTGCTGCAGGCCGTGCGCCAGAACAACCCGCGCCTGCAGCAGGCCCGCCTCAATACCGAGGTGGCTACCTACGACCGGCGCCTGGTGCGGGCTTCGCGCTTTCCGCAGATTGGCCTTACCACGGGCTACGGCCTGAACCGCAACATCAACGGCGCCGCCTTCTTCGGGACTCAGCTGGTAACCAACACCGGCCGCACGTACGGCCTCAACTACGGGGTAGTGGCCTCGGTGCCCATCTTCGATGGGTTTAACCGCAACCGCCTCGAGCAGAACGCCCGTATTGTGGAGGAGCAAAGCCGCCTGCAGCTCGACCAAGCTCAGCTGCAGCTTGATGCGGAGGCCGAACAGGCCTGGGCCCAGTACCAGAACCGCCTGCAGCTGCTGGAGCTGGAGGAAGCCAACATTCTGCTGGCCCGCGAAAACGTGGCCATTGCCCTGGAACGCTACCGCCTCGGTTTGCTCACGCCCCTGGCCCTGCGCGAGGCCCAGCGCACCCAGCTCGACGCCGAAGTGCGCCTGCTGGATATCCGCTACCAGGCCAAGCAGGCCGAAATTATACTGCGCCGCCTAAGCAGTGGCCTGGTTCAGGAAGGAACCGTTCAGCCCTGATTACTGGTTAGTGTGCCTATCCGAAGGCCTACTTTCCTCCTGCTATGAACTCTGCACTGCTGACACCTACGGCTGATTTTCTAAACCTTAGCTACCGGACGGATATTGGTGTATTAACTGCTCGTTGGCTGCGCTCAGTTACTCTGGCTGAGTTGCAAGCCGGTTTTCAACAGGTGCGGCAGCACAGCTTGGCCCACAGCGCAACCCATTGGCTGGTTGATGTACGACGTCGGACGGAGTTAGACGCCACTTCCTCCGGCTGGGTGGTACGGGAGCTGCTACCAGCCGCCGCCCAGGATGCTGCTCCCGCTACCCTGCATATTGCCTACCTACTAGCTCCCACCCGGGAAGCCCTGCTGCGTACCGACTCCGACATGCAGGCCACTACTATGGCCGCCGAAAGCCCGACGCAACCCTACCGACTGCGGACCTTTATCCAGGAAGGCCTAGCTATGCAGTGGCTGCTAGGTCAACCAGCCTAGCCCATACTCCCTCCAACCATTAGGGTGCTCTTCCTTGCCTGATGTTGGGAAGGGCATGCGTGCTTTTACCCGGCTTTCCAGTATCGGGAAATAATTCGCCTGCGAAAAAACCCTATTCAGACGGAATAGTCCGGGGCCGGCCGAAGAAATTCCAACTCCGGGAATCGTCAGACTAGCTTTGTTTCATCAGTGCCCTCTGTTGTTTCCTGCTATGCTCGCTTCCGGCTTTCGTCTGCTTCTGATTTTCCTTGCTCTCTCCTTCTGCCTACCCACTCAGTCCTCGGCCGCCGCGCTGCGGGGGCGCGGTTTGTTGCCAGCAGTGCGGGCCAAACTGAAAGGACAGCACCACGTGCACCGGCCCAACTACCGCGCCTATCGTCCTGCCCGCCTGCGCTAACTAGTGCGCCACCGGCCAAACGCTTTGTTCAGCCCGATTAGCCCCGCCGAAACGCTGCCGGTAGAGAAGCTACTTTACCGGCGCGGCCCGAAGCTGCTCCAAGGCCGCCATAGTTTCCCGACGCTTTCCTTTTTCATCCTCATCCTTTGGTTCGCGGGTTTGCTGGCTGAAAAAGGTTAGCAGGTGCTGCTGCTGCGGAGCGGTTAGGTGGTCAAATTTTTTGTCGGCCAACTTGCGGAGCCATTCTCCGTAGGTTTCGTCGGTCAGAGCATACTCGCCCAGCCGGGTGGGCTTGCCCGTATCGAAGTCGGCATTAGGCAGGCGCGGGGCCACGGCCGCCGTGTCCTGGGGTTCCTGCTCCAGCAGGCCACAATACTTTTGCTGCACGTCCCGGAAGCTGGCCTTGAATAGCTCCTGGGCTTCGGGGGTAGGCAGCTTGAACGCAAATGGCCGCAGGGGCCCGATTTTGGGCAGCACTCGCACGAAGTACGACAGCACGCGGGCTCCGGTGCCGGGGTGTTCGTAGTCGGTGCCGTAGCGGCGGCGGTACTCCCGCTCACTTTCCTTGTACACGTACTCGCGGCGGCGGGCCTGGGGGCTCAGTTGCCGAATTTCCTTTCTCTGGGACTGCCAGGCGGCGCGGCTGGCAATGGGAATCAGGCTGCGCACGGCAAACCGGAACGAGCTGATGGCCAGGTCCACATTGAAGACCACTTGGCCCAGCTCCAGCCCGTAGGTTTTCAGAAAGGCCCGCTCCAGCACCGGCTTGCTCACCTGAAACCCAATGTAGCGCTGGTAGTCGGCGGTGCGGTAGCGGCCGGCGGCCACCTGCACCACATCGAAGGCAAACTCCAGCTGAGTGTGCTGAATGGGGGCTTCCTCGTAGGTAATAACGTCGCCAAACTGGGCTTTTAGCTCCGGATACACGCTGGGCATGGCGCGGTTGGTGCCCTCGGGGTGACCGTGGATGTCGGCGGCGTAGTGGGCCAGGGCCCCCAGGGCAAAGGCGTATTCGTTGCTGCCGTGGGCTTCATCCAGCAGGCTGCGCACGAAGTCGCCGGAGCGCACGTAGTGCGTCAGATTCGTGAACAGCTCCGAGCCGAAGGGGTAGTAGCCCATGTCCTGCAGGATAGAGCCGCCGTAGGCAAAGCTTTTCGCCTCATTCAGTTGCTCCTCCGTAGCGCCGGGGTAGCGGCGCTGCAGCAGCGGGAGCAGGCAACGCGTCCAGCTGGAGTCCACGTTGGCCTGGTGAGTAAGCACGGAGTAGGCCGCCGCCGGCTGCGCAGTCAGTCCTAGCAGAACTGCCGCGCTCAGTATCCATTTCAGCATAAGCAACAAGGCCGGGCCAGGCAAAATAACTCAACCGCAGGCCCTGCCTTTACGCGGCCCCGCCGGCCATGGTTGTAGGTACATGGGTACTACGCACATCAGGCCCCGCCAAGATGCCGACGTAGCAGTTATCCTACCCCCTCGGCGTTTTCAAACCGGCTGCAGCCTATTATTTTTCGGTGGGCCTGAAATCATACTGATTCCAAATTTGCCTTGGCTGCACGTTTTCCTGAACAAGTCCCTGCCGGAGAAGTTACCTTTGCCGTGATGAAACCCGTGGTGGCCTTCTTGCTGGGAATCCTGATGCTCGTGAGCAGCCTCGTGCCGCAGGGCGACGTGTCGGAGCTGCGGAAGCTGCCGGAGCTGGCGCGACACTACCGCTACCACCGGGCCCTGGCCGGCGGAACCCTCTCGCCCTTGGCGTTTCTGGTGCTGCACTACGGTCCCCACGGCGCCGACCACCGCCGCCACCCCTACTCCCAGCGCGACGAGCAGGACCACCACAAGCTCCCCCTGGAGCAGCATCACCACGACTGCGTGATGGTGAGCTTCGTGCTGCCCACGGGCCGCATGCTGCCGCCCCCACCTCTGCAAAGCTGGCCCACCCCCGACTACCACATGATGGCCGGGCCGCTGTACACGTTCAGCGTCAGCCAGTCGCTGCTGCAGCCGCCCCGAGCGTAGCGCCCCCAAGCCCCCGGGCGCAGTGTGCCCGGTTGCTACCCCCGTTGCCTGGCGCAACCCCTCCTTTTTCCTGCTGACTTCGCCTCCGGTATATCGGGGTAGAGACACCATTTGTCATTCCGACCAACGAGCGGAATCTGAGTTACTCACAAGAGGCCAACCCAGATTCCTCGCTTCGTTCGGAATGACAAACGGCCCCTACCCCCCGCGGAGGCTGCAACCTTTCCCTTTATGCTTTCCCGCATTATCCGGGCCAGCATCCACAACAAGCTGTTTGTGGTGCTGCTGCTGCTGGCGCTGGTCGGCTGGGGCGGCTACTCGGCTGCTCACCTGCCCCTCGACGCCATTCCCGACGTTACCAATAACCAGGTTCAGGTTATCACCCAAAGCCCCGCGCTGGCCGCCCAAGAGGTAGAGCAGCTGCTCACGGTTCCGCTGGAGCTGAGCTTGCGCACCATTCCGGGCGTCACGGAAATCCGCTCCACCTCCCGCTTCGGGCTGTCGGTGATTACCGTGGTGTTCGAGGACGACATCAGCACCCTGCAAACCCGGCAGCTGGTAGCCGAAAAGCTGCGCACCGCCGAAGCCGACCTGGGTGCGGACCTGGGTCGCCCCGAAATGGCGCCCATCACCACCGGCCTCGGCGAAATCTACCAATACAGCCTCGGCATCAAGCCTGGCTTCGAGAAGAAGTTCTCCCTGGCCCGACTCCGCGACGTGCAGGACTGGATAGTGAAGCGGCAGTTGGCCGGCGTGCCGGGGGTAGTGGAGGTGAGCAGCTTCGGGGGCTACGTGCGCCAGTACGAGGTGAGCGTGAACCCCGAGCGGCTGAACGCCAGCGGCGTAACCATGAGCGAGCTGTTTGCCGCCCTGGAAGCCGGCAATGCCAACACCGGCGGCTCCTACCTGGAGCGCGGCCGCAACGCCTATTTCATCCGCGGCGAGGGCCGCGCTACCTCCCTGCAGGACGTGGGCAGCATGGTTATCAAGCAGGCGGGCAACGTGCCCCTGCTGGTGCGCGACGTAGCCGACGTGCGCTTTGGCCACTCGGTGCGCTACGGAGCCATGACCTTTGACGGTAAGGGCGAAACGGTGGGCGGCATTGTGCTCATGCTGAAAGGGGCTTCGTCGGAGCAGACGATTAAGGGCGTGAAGGCCCGGGTAGAGGAAATCAACCGCCAACTGCCCGAGGGCCTCTACGTGCGTCCCTTCCTCGACCGAACCAAGCTGGTGGACACGGCCATTCACACCGTGGCCAAGAACCTGATTGAGGGCGGCGTGATTGTGATGGTGGTGCTGCTGGTGCTGCTGGGCAACTGGCGCGCCGGGCTGGTGGTAGCCTCCATGATTCCGCTGTGCATGCTGTTTGCGCTGGGTTTGATGAGCCTCTTCGGTGTATCGGCCAACCTGATGAGCCTGGGCGCCCTGGACTTTGGGCTGATTGTGGACGGAGCCGTGATTATCGTGGAAGCCATGATTTTCCACCTGGTGCACTTCCGCCAACGGGCCGCGCACGAAACCATGGACCAGGTGGCCGAAACCGCCGCTACCCGCATGATGCGCTCGGCTCTGTTCGGGCAGCTCATTATCCTCATCGTGTACCTGCCCATTCTGGCCCTTACCGGCATCGAGGGCAAGATGTTCCGGCCCATGGCCCTGACGGTGAGCTTTGCCATTATCGGGGCCATGCTGCTGTGCCTGACCTACGTGCCGGCCGTTTCGGCGTGGGCCCTGCGCAAGGACATCAAGGAGGAAGGTACCCTGGCCGACCGTATCATGAAGTTTCTCTACCGCGGCTACCGCCCCATCATCCACGGGGCACTGCGCCTGCGCGGGCTGGTAGCTGGCGCCGCCGTGGGCTTGCTGGTGTTGGCGGGGGTAGTGTTTGCCGGCATGGGCGGCGAGTTTATTCCGCAGCTCGACGAGGGCGACTTTGCCGTGAACGTAGCCCTTACGCCGGGCTCCTCCCTGGCCCAGAGCATTGCCACCACCACCCAGGTGCAGCGCATTCTGCTGGCTAAGTTTCCGGAGGTGGAGCAGGTAGTGGGCAAAATTGGCACTTCGGAAATTCCAACTGACCCGATGAGCCTGGAAGATTCCGACCAGATTGTGGTGCTCAAACCCCAGGCCGAGTGGACTTCGGCGGGCTCCCGCGAGGAGCTGGCGGGCAAGATGAGCGAGGCCCTGGCCGGCGTGCCCGGCGTGAGCCTGGAGTTTCAGCAGCCCATTCAGATGCGCTTCAACGAGCTGATTTCGGGGGTGAAGTCCGACATCAGCATCAAGATTTACGGCGACGACCTGGGCCTGCTCTTCGACAAAGCCAACGAAGCCGCGGCGCTTATTCGCCCGCTGGCAGGGGTAGGCGACCTGAAGGTGGAGCAGATTGCGGCCCTACCCCAGCTGCGCGTGACCTACAACCGCTCGAAAATGGCCCAGTACGGCCTGCGCGTGTCGGACCTGAACACGCTATTGCGCGCTTCCTTCGCCGGCGACGTGGCCGGCCAGGTGTACGAGGGCGAGCGGCGCTACGACCTGGTGGTGCGCCTCGACAGCCTTAACCGCCGCAGCATCCAGGATCTGCGCGCCCTCTACGTCGATTTGCCCAACGGCGAGAAAGTGCCCCTGGAAGAAGTAGCTGCCGTGGATTTCCGCAACGCCCCCATCCAGGTTTCCCGCGATGATGCCCGCCGCCGCATCAACATCGGGGTGAATGTGCGCAACCGCGACGTGGAAAGCCTGGTGCAGGATATTCAGCGGCAACTCACCGCCAAGCTGAAGCTGCCGGAGGGTTACTCGCTCAAGTACGGCGGGCAGTTCGAGAACTTACAGCAGGCTAAGTCGCGCCTGGCGGTGGCCGTGCCGGTGGCGCTCCTGCTGATTTTCGTACTGCTTTACCTGTCTTTTCACTCTGTCAAGCAGGCCCTGCTGATTTTCACGGGCATTCCGCTGGCGGCCATTGGCGGTATTCTGGCCCTCTGGATGCGCGGCATGCCGTTCAGCATTTCGGCGGGGGTAGGGTTCATTGCCTTATTCGGGGTAGCGGTACTGAACGGCATCGTGCTGGTGGCCAGCATCAATGAGCTGGCCTTGGTGGGCGTGAGTTCCGTGCGGGAACGGGTGCTGAAGGCCACCGCCGAGCGGTTTCGGCCGGTACTGCTCACGGCAGCGGTGGCCTCCCTGGGCTTCCTGCCCATGGCCCTGAGCAACTCCGGCGGCGCAGAAGTGCAGAAGCCCCTGGCTACGGTGGTTATCGGGGGCCTGATTTCGGCTACCCTGCTCACCCTGGTGGTGCTGCCCGTGCTCTATACTTTTTTCACGAAAGATGGCGAGGCCAGCCCCGTAGAGTCAACCCCGGAAGCCCTGGCCGATGCCCGCGAGAATCATGAGCTGTAAGCCCATCTGCCCCGGTCCCATGCCGAAGGCATCCGACTGGTTGACTTCCGTGCCACTCGCGCCGAAAGAACGAAGGCCATTTCCTTACCCCCTGCAGCCCGTCCAACCCTCCCGGCAGGCTGCAGCAACGTCAACCGGCCGGACGCCTTCAGCGTCGGACCAGAGTGGCACCACTTTTCTCTGGAATATGAAGCACCCATTTCTTCTGTTTCTGCTGCTCGTTTTTCTGCCTGGCCGGCTTTACGCCCAGACAACCCCGCGTACCCTACCCCCTCCTACCTCCGCAAGCCCAGCAGCACCGGATGGGCCCCTGACGTTGCAGCAGGCCCTGCAAACCGGCCTCGGCCAAAGCCTGCTGGTGCAAACCGGCCGCCTGGAAGTGGAGCGCCAGCGGGCCCTCTCCCGCACCGGCTACGACTTGCCCCGCACGGTGGTGGATTACCAGGTAGGGCAGATTTCGGGGCCTTTGCGCGACCAAAGCCTCAACATCGTGCAGCAGTCGGCGCTGCCGGGCGTGTACGGGGCGCAGCGGCGCTTGCTGGAAGGCCAGATTATGACCGCTGAGCAGCGCGTGCGCAGCCAGCGCCGGGAGCTGGTACACGCCATCCGAAGCACGTATTATGAGTTGCTGGTGAGCTACCGGCGCGCAGCTTTGCTGCGCCAGCAGGACAGCCTGTACCGCCGGGCGGCCCGGGCGGCGCGCATTCGCTACCAAACCGGCGAAACCAACCGACTGGAGCAGGTTTCGGCCGAAGCCCGGATGCGGGAGCTGCAGAACCAGCTGGCCATTGTGCTGACGAACCGGCAGGTGCAGCAGCAGCAGCTGGGGGTGCTCCTGAACCTGGGTCGCCCCGCCGCCATCGACACAACCGCAGCGGCCGTGGCGCCCCTCTCTCCTACTGATACCACTACCCTTACGGCGGCATCTAACCCTACGCTGGCCCTGCTGGAACAGGAGATTGACGTGAGCAAACGCCAGACAAAAGTAGAGCAGCTGCGCCGCCTGCCAGACCTGCGTTTGGGCTACTTCACCCAGACCATCAACAAGGAAAACGGCTTCCACGTAGCCCAGGCCGGCATTGCGGTGCCCCTGCTCGGCGGCATCCAAAAAGCCCGAATTCAGGCGGCGCAACTAAGCGAGCAAGCGGCCGAAGCCCAGCTGCGCTATGCCACTACCCAGCTCAACGGCCAACTAGCCGGGCTGCGTCAGCAGCTGGGCCGAGCGCGGGCCTCGCTCACCTACTACGAGCAAACCGCCTTGCCCCAGGCCCGCCTGATTCTGAATACGGCCGAGAAAAGCTTCCGGGCCGGCGACATCGACTACGTGGAATACGTGGTGAATACGAAGCCCGCCTGGCAGATCCGTACGGCCTACCTCGAGCAGGTGCGCCAGTACAACGAGCTGGCCCTGTCCCTGCAGACGCTGACCGGCCCGGACGTGCCATAACCTTTCGCGCTACCCATGACACCGGCGCGAACCCTCCTTAACTTCTCTATGAAATCGACCTACCTTTTGCTGCTGGCTTCTTTACTGACCGCCTGCAGCACCGATAAATCAGCTCCACCCGAAGCGGCTACTGCAGCGCCTACTACCCCTGCGCCTCCCCCCAACCCCGACGAAGTCAATGTGAGCAGTGCCCAGGCCCGGGCAGCGGGGCTGGAAACGGGTTCTTTCGTCTGGAAAAACATGACCACCGATGTACAGGCCAACGGCAGCATTGACGTGCCGCCCCAAAACCGGGCGTCGGTATCGGCCGTGATGGGCGGGTACGTACAGTCGGTGGCGGTGCTGCCAGGGCAGCAAATAGCGCGGGGCGGCACCGTGGCCGTGCTGCGCCACCCCGACTACCTGCGGCTGCAGCAGGATTATCTGCAAAGCAAAGCCCGCGTAACGTTTCTGCAGAAAGAGCTGCAGCGCCAGCAAACCCTCGACGCCGAGGATGTGGGCGCTAAGCGCAAGCTCCAGCAGGCCCAGAGCGACTACGCCTCCGAGCAGGCTACCGTGCGCGCTACGGCTGCCCAACTCCGGATGCTGGGCATCTCACTCAGCCGCCTCGACCGGGGCGAAATAGTGCCTACCGTGCCGCTGGTGTCGCCCATTAAGGGCTACGTGAAGTCTGTCAACATTAACCCCGGTCAGTTCGTGAATCCGCAGGATGTGCTGGTGGAAATCGTGGACCGTTCCGACCTGCACCTGGAGCTCAAGGTGTTTGAGCGAGACATTGCGCGGGTGAAAAACGGCCAGCGCATTCTGTTCAAAATTCCCAGCCGTGGCTCGAATGAGGACATGGGAGCCCGCGTATTTCTGGTGGGCAAGGCCTTCAACGACGACGCCCGTACGGTGAGCGTGCACGCCCATCTGGAGCCCGAGCGCGACGACGTGCTCCCCGGCCAGTACGTGTCGGCTCACATCCAGACGGCCGGCGCCCGGCAGCGTACCCTCCCGGAAGACGCCATTATCCAGGCCGGGGAGTTCAACTACATTTTCGCCCAGACCGGCCCTGCCACCTACCGCCGCTACCGCGTCCGAACTGGCGCCACCGACAGCGGCGATGTTGCCATCACTCTCCTCGACCAACTCCCCGACACCACCCGCCTCGTCCGCCACGGCGCCTATTTCCTAGATGCCGAGCTGAAAAAAGGCCAGGACACGGAGGAGTAAATGGTGAAGTTGTGAGGTGTCATGGCGAGCGGAGCGAAGCCATCCGTCCTGACCCGCGTACTACCCCCTGAAACGTGACAAACCCTTGACGACTGCGCGAGCGTCAAGGGCTTGTCTGTTTATCAGGCTGGTCACAAAAGAGAGGAAGGATGGCTTCGCGCTGCTCGCCATGACAACTCAGTCACCACCTACTCACCCAGCCGCTGGCGCAGTTCCTGCACTTCCCGCTCCAGGTCGAGGGTGCGGAACATGACTTTGGCTTCGAGGTCGGAGTAAGCGCGCTCCAGCTGGTCCTGCAGCTGCTTTTGCTCCGTGATGTCGGTGTTAGTGCCGCACCAGCGCACGATGCGGCCTTCCTCGTCGCGCACGGGCAGGGCCCGGCTCAGGAACCACCGGAACTCGCCGTCGTGGCGGCGCAGCGGGAAGGTGTCTTCCCACTTTTCGCCATTGCGAAGGGCCTGCTTCCAGCCAGCGGTTACCTGCTCCACATAGTCGGGGTGTTGCACGCTTTGCCAGCCCCAGCCCATCATCTGCTCGTGGGTAGTACCCGTAAAGCGGAACCACCGGTCGTTGTACCAGAACAAAGAGCCGGTTTCGTCGGCCATCCAGGCCAGTTGCGGAATGGCGTTGGCCAGCGTCATGAAGTCCTGCTCGCGCTTGCGCAGAGCCAGCTGCTGCATTTTCTGGTCGTGGATGTCGGTGCAGGTGCCGAACCACTTCACAATTTCGCCGGCCTCATTGCGCACGGGCAGGGCCTGCCCCAGAAACCAGCGGTAGTCGCCTTGCCGCGACTTGAAGCGGTATTCTATTTCGTAGAACTCGCCGGTAGCCAGCGAGTGGCCCCACACCTGCCGCGCCCGTTGCCGGTCATCAGGATGGAGCAGATTGTTCCACATCTCGTCCCCGATGCTATCGGCCAAGGTGTAGCCGGTGTAATCGGTCCAGCGCTGGTTGAAGTAGGTGTGGTAGCCTGTGGGGTCGGTGGTCCAGACCAGCTGCGGAATCAGTTCGGCCAAGAAGCTGAAGTCGGCCCAGGGCTTACTGTCAGCGGCTTCCGGGCCGCGCAGCTCCTCGATATCCACGGTGCTGATAATCCACTGCTGCACCTGGTTTTGCCCGTTGAGTTGGGGGTAGCCCGTACTGCGCACCCAGCGGTACTGCCCATCGTGGCGACGCAGGCGAAACTCAATCTGGTAGGTTTGTCCGCTAGCCTGGGCCTGCTGCCACTGGGTAGCGGTCCGGTCCCGGTCCTGGGCATGCACCAGCTCCACCCATTCAGCGCTTAGCTGCCCCAGGTTCAAGCCCGTAAACTGCACGAGCTGGGGGCTCGCAAACACCAGAGCGCCCGTGGCATCGGCAATACCAAGCAGCACGGTAGCGGTAGCGGGCCCGAAAGGAAGGGAGCGGTCGGCAGAAGTTCCCGGAGTGGGGACCGGGGTGGCGGAGGCAGAAGTGGCCATTGAAAACGAAACGTTTAGCAACTGGAGGAAAGACTACGGGCGGGTGAGCTGCATTTCCATCCCCGACTGAAAATAAAGGCTAAGCTGACTAACGCTCCCGTCGCGGGAGCGGCGCAGGCGGGTAATCAGGGCCCGGGTTTGCTGCTGCTCCGTGTCTATTTCCAGGTAGGGCCGGTTCAGGATATTGTCGCGCTGTACCAGCCAGCGGCCGGCATCCGGCCCGCCGGGAGCCTGAATTTCCAAGCGCCCGGGCTCCAGCTGAAAGCGCTCGGCCTGCGCCAGGGTAGTGCCGGGGTCCGTACGGTTCAGCACCCGGTCGGCAACCCGCCAGTTGCCCGTCAGAAAATCGTCGGGCAGCTGCTGCAGATTAACATCAAAAAGCAATTCAGACATAGAGGCCACAAAGATACGGCAGGCGTCAACAAACTCCGGACCAGCTAAAGAGCCGGGGCCGGCAAGGTACTGCCTGGCGCGCAGTAATGTACTGCGGGTAAAATACTTCTGCTCCTTCCTTTTCGCACACGCCTCCAACAGAACAGCCTCCTGACCCAAGGGCCAGGAGGCTGTTCTGTTGGAGGTATGCTTGCCGTATCCGCGGGTGCGTTGCAGAGGAGGAGGGATTCGAACCCCCGGAGGTGTAACCCTCAACGGTTTTCAAGACCGCCGCAATCGACCACTCTGCCACTCCTCTGTAGGGGTAAGCCCAGCGCGCCGTGCGGGATATAGCAAGCAAGAAAAAAGGCTTTTTCACGGACTGAAAAAACCAATGCAGAGAGGGGGGGATTCGAACCCCCGATACCCTTGCGGGTATAACGGATTTCGAATCCGTCGCATTCGACCACTCTGCCACCTCTCTATAAGGTTCCAACTGAGCGGTTTGGGATGGCAAAAGTATCAAGGAATGCGCAATACGCAATAATGCCTTCCACTTTTTTTAGGAAGCTCCTTCTTACCAGCTCATTTTCAACCACAAATTATTTTGACCGGGCCGTCGCCATCGGGAGTGGGCGCTTAAGCCGGCCCGTTACGGCATCAATGCTCACGTTTACTTCAAATCCCAGAATCAGGGTCATACACACAAAATCAAGCCACACCATAAAGCCCACCAGCGTACCAATGGAGCCGTAAAAGTGGTTGTAGCTGTCGAAAATTTTGACGTAAAGAATGAACAGAAACGATACCAGGAAAATAAGCAGCGTGGCCACCACTGAGCCGGCCGAAAGAAACGGCCATTTATCGTGCACCGGGGGCACGTAGTAGTACACCAGGCAGGTAGTGAGCAGGAACAGCCCCACCACCGAGCCGTAGCGCAGTAGGGCAATCAGCTGATTCGTCAGGTGCTCGGGCACAATTTCGTGGTACACCAGCGCGTCAATAATATAGGTTCCGAAGAAGATGCCGGCCACCGAGAACAGCAGTACCGAGGACAGCACCACCGTCAGGAGGGTAGCAATAACGCGCTTACGGACGTAGGTGCGCTTCTTGAACGAGGGGTATTTCTTCTCGAAGGCATCGAGCAGGGCCATAATGCCGTTGGAGCTGAGCACCAGCGCCGTAGCGAAACCAAAGGAAAGCAGCCCGCCGTGCGGAATGTTCACGATATCCTCAATAGTCCCGGAAACGGCCACGTACATTTCCCGCGGAATCAGGTCGGCGAGGAACTGCAGAATGTCGAGGTTGAGATTGGGGACGGGAATGTAGGGAATGAGGGTGAACAGGAAGATGATGGTCGGGAAAATGGCAATGGTGAAATTGAAGGCCATGTAGCTGGCCCGCTTGGCAATGCCATCGAGCTTGATTTCCTGCAGCAGCCGGTCCACCACATCGTACACCGAGGCCTGCCCGCCGTGGAAGCGCAGCCGCTTCAGCAGCACGATAAAGCGCCGGTAGCTGCGGCGGCGACGCACATCGGGCAAATGATAACGACGAACGGGAAGGCGCATACAGGGAGTAATTGGGTAGCGGAGTAACGGAGTAATCGGCAAGGCAGTTCGCCCTGCGTAACCACCCGGTTCCTGAGCAGCCGGCCGAAAACAAGCGGCCCTGCACATATGCTCAGTTACGCAGCTCCTCAACTACTCTAGTGTTACTCTATTTCAGGAAAGCCGCCGGGGCGGGAGCATCGGTGGGGGCTTTGGGCGGCGTGAGGGGGCCGGCGGTTTCGTCGTCGGTGAAGTAGGGCGCCAGCTTGGCCTGAATATCGGCCGGAATAGCCCCGGGCCGGCCGGTAGCCATGCTCACGAACACCATCAGGGTGTGGCCTTCGGTCAGGAGCTCATCGGCTTCGTTGCGGATTTCATATTCAAACAATATCCGGGAGCCTTCGGGGGGCTGCCGGAGCAGGAGGCGCACGGTCAGCAGGTCGTCGTAGCGGGCGGGGCGGCGGAAGCGGGTGCGGATTTCGCCTACCGGCATGCCTACCCCATCGGCCTCCAGATCCTTGTACCGGATGCCCAGCTGCCGGAAAGCCTCGGTGCGGGCTACCTCAAAATAAGCCGCATAGTTACCGTGGTACACGTAGCCCATCTGGTCGGTTTCGGCGTACCGAACGCGGATGTGGGTGTCGTAGGAATACATATCAGTTGTGAGTTGTCAGTTGCGGGTTGCCAGTTACCGGTCATCTTCCACTGACAACCAGTAACTGGCAACCCTCCACTGAATTTACTTCATAATGCCGGCCCGGCTGAGGGCGGCCTGGTAGCGGCGGGCGTTTACGAGGTGCTCCTGCTCGTTGCGGGCAAAGGCGTGGTAGCCGCTGAAATCCTCTTTGGCGCAGAAGTAAAGGTAGTCGTGGCTTTCGGGGTTCAGCACGGCATCAATGCTGGCAATGCTGGGCAGGTTGATGGGGCCGGGCGGCAGGCCGCCGTATTTGTAGGTGTTGTAGGGCGAGTCTTTGGCCAGGTGCACGTTGAGCACGCGCTTGATGGTAAAGTCGCGGTTGGCGTACACCACGGTGGGGTCGGCCTGTAGCTTCATGCCGCGCTTGAGGCGGTTGAGGTACACGCCGGCCACCCGGGGCCGCTCGTCGGCGTGCTGCTGCTGCTCGGCCTCCACAATGCTGGCCAAGGTGCTCACTTCGGCCCGGCTCAGGCCCAACTTTTTGCGCTGGGCGTCGCGCTCCGGCGTCCAGAACTTCTCATACTCCTTCTTCATCCGGTGCATGAGGTTGTCGGCGGAGGTGTTCCAGAGCAGCTCGTAGGTGTTCGGAATGAACATGGTGAGAATGCTCGTGGTATCGAAACCCAGGCTTTTGGTGTAGGCCGGCGAGGTCAGCAGAGAATCAAACTGGCCGGGGCGCGCATCAATGGTGGTGCTCAACTTGCGGGCCAGGTCCTGCCGCAGCCGGATGTTCTGGAACGTCAGCATCAGGGGCAGCTTGTTGCTACCCGTGCGCAAATCATTAATCAGCTGCCGGTTGGTGTAGCCATTTTTCAGCTCGTAGCGGCCGGGCTTTACCAGCTGGTCGTACTTCAGCAGGCGGGCCACAAAGCGCAGGCTGAGCTTGTCAATGACTACGCCGGTGGCCTCAATGGAATCCAGCACAGCTTTGGCCGACTCTCCCCGCCGCACGACCACGTAGGCCGGCCGGCCCTTGGTATCAATATTAGGCGTGAAAAAAACCTGGTAGAAATAGTAGGAAAAAGTGACAAGCAGCAACCCAAAAATACCGGTAACGTATGCAAACCGGTTGCGACGGCGCGTGGCGTTGGCTTTGTAATCGATGCGGGTTTTGGCCATGAAGCGGAAGAGGTAACAAAACGGTAACATTGCATATCCAATCTTATATTGGACCTGGCAACGGATAGCAGGTAGATTTGCTGCTCAAAAGTACGAGTTCTAATTCTTCACCCCTTTCTCTTTTCTTTTATCATGCAACACTCTTACACTTCCAAATCGGTGTTCCGCAGCCTGCTGGGCTTGCTACTGGGCACGGGCGCCTGTGTTTCAGCCTCGGCGCAAACGGTTACTCCTGTTAGCGTAGCGGCCGGCGCTATTTACACCCAAAACTTTGATGGCATTGGGGTGGCGGGTACTACGTATCCGGCTGGCTGGAGCGCAGTCCGTCTGGGGGGCTCTGGCACCCTGAACCAGGCACTGGATCTATCTGCTTCCGATGGCAATAGCACGTCGGGCGGCATCTATAACGTAGGTCTGGCTAATGACCCCGACCGTGCGTTTGGTACTATTGCCTCGGGCTCGACGGTACCCGCTTTCGGGGCAGCGTTCACCAACGGCACAGGCGCCGCGGTAACCCGGGTGAACATGGCCTTTCGGGGCGAGCAGTGGAAATCCGGTAGCGCCGTTGACCTGACGGAAGTGCTGGCCTTTGAATATAGCCTGGATGCCACCAGCCTGACCACCGGCACCTGGACGGCTGTAACGGCTCTCAATATCACGGAGGTAGCTAACGCTAACGTATCTACGGCTCCTATTAACGGCAATGAAGCCGCTAACCGGGCGGCCATTGCTGGCTCGATCAGTAATATCACCTGGCCGGCCGGCGCTACCATGTGGATCCGCTGGAAAGACACCAACGACGGGGGTACCGATGCCCTGCTGGCCGTTGATGATTTCGCTATTTCTACGGGCACTACCGCGCTGAGCAGCCGCAACGTTATTGCCGCCAGCAACGTGGCTATTTTCCCTAACCCCACCGCTGAGGCTGTGACCATTCAGGTTTCGGGCCGCGCCCAGAAAGCTGCCGTAACCGTTTCGGACCTGATGGGCCGCACGGTACTGCGCGGCACCGCCGCCGCCGATGGCACTTTCAGCCTCCGCTCCCTGCAGGCCGGCAACTACGTGGTGCAGGTACAAAACGGCGACTCGTTCAGCACCCACAAAGTAACCAAGCAATAAGCTGACCGCCTATCTATAAGAAAAGCCCCGGCCCATGGCGCCGGGGCTTTTTTTGTGCCGCTGCTGCAGGCAGCGGCAACCCGCCGGGAGTTTTTATCGAAAAGGGTAGCAGGTTTCTTTAGGGCCTTGTACCTTGACCGTCCCCGTCGTCCGCCGGCGCCGGGTTTGCTGCTTACTCAACTGCCTTCGCTATGTCTGCAACTTTGCTTCGCATTCACCCCGACAACCCACCCCAGAACCGTATTGCCCAAGCCGTAGAAGTGCTGCGGAACGGGGGGGTTATCATTTATCCAACGGACACGGTATATGGCCTGGGCTGCGACATTCATAATGCCCGCGCCGTAGAAAAGCTCTGCCGCATTAAAGGCATTCATCCCGAAAAGGCCAATCTGTCGTTTATCTGCTCCGACCTTTCACATATCACTGACTACGCCAACGGCATTACCACACCCGTGTACAAGGTGCTTAAAAAAGCGCTGCCCGGGCCGTTTACCTTTATTTTTGAAGCTAGTACCAAAGCTCCGCGCTACGGTGGCGTCAAGCGCAAAACCGTTGGTATTCGGGTGCCCGATAACCAGATCTGCACCACTCTGGTGCGCGAGCTGGGTAACCCCATCGTTTCTACTTCCATTCACGACGACGACGAGATTCTGGAGTACAGCACCGACCCCGACCTTATTTTCGAGAAGTATCGTCCGCTGGTGGATCTGGTCATCGACGGCGGTTTCGGCAACAACATTGCCAGCACCGTGGTGGACTGCACCAACGAGGACTTCGACATTATCCGCCAGGGCGCCGGCGACATCGAACAGTATCTGTAGTCTCAGGCGCCAGGTGTTGGGGTAGCCGCGCGAGGCCGACCCATACGCAGTCCGCTACCCCCCCTGGCCGTACAAAGCTCCTCAACAGTAGCACAGGGGTAGCAACCGGCCGCTATTCACACCCAACCAAGCCCCAGCGAAGTGACACCTGCCGTTGAACGGTTAGCGTCGGGGCGCTGGGGCTTTGCTGAGTGTTAGCAGCTACTCAGCTTACTCCGTTACTCTCTTGTGCTTCCACCGGCGGTGAGTCCAGAGGTAATCCGGGGGGAACAGGCGAATATCCTGCTCCAACTGGTGCACGAACGCGGCGGTAAGGGGGAAGTCGTTGGCGGGCAGGGGCGAATCACCATCGTAGAGTTCCGTCAGCACGATTTCGTAGTAGCCTTGCCGTAGGCGCCGGATGCTGACGTACACCACCGGGCACCGGAAACGAGTGGCCAGCCGCTCCGTGCTGGTGTAAAAACCAGCATCCTGGTTCATGAAGGTAGTCCAGTACGGCCGGTCCTCCGGGCCCGCGGCCTGGTCTGACAGCATGCTTACTACCCGCACTTCGCCTTTCCGCTGTACCATATCGCGCAAGGTGTCGCGCATAGGAATCAGCCCCGAACCCATGCGGGTGCGCAACCGATACATGAAGCTCTCGAAGAAGGGGTTACTCAGGGGCTTATACACGCCATCTGTGTGCGCTGACAGCCATAAGGCTCCGGAGGTCAGGACCCACTCCCAGTTGCCCGCGTGCGAGGAAAGCCCGAGCACCGTGCGCTGGTTGGCAAAGTGGCGCTCCAGCACTTCCGGATTCCGAAACAACACACGCCGCTTCAGCTCTGCCGCCGGCATGGTTGCCAGTTTAATGACCTCCACCATCACCTGCGAGAAGTGCCAGTAAAACTGGTGCGCCAACTTTTCAATTTCAGCTCCCGATTTTTCTGGAAAAGAATTGCGCAGGTTTTCCAGTACCACGCGCTTACGGTAGCGCACCACATACGCCAGCAGCAGGTAAAATCCCCGGGCCACAGCGTACAGCACTGGGAAGGGCAGGTACGAGAGGCCGAGGAGCAACCATTCTACCGGCCGGTAATACCAGGGGTAGGATTTTGGGGCAACGCGGGCCGCACTCATCGGGGCATAACGGCCCCAGCCGGAGCGTAATCGGCCGGGTTGCGGCGCACGGTGGTGGTTTGGGTGGTCAGCACTTGATTTTTAGCGTTTCGAATTTCCAGCGTGAGCAGGTACTCGCCGGCTGGTACCTTCGTCAGGTCCAACTCACCGGTTAGCACTGTGGGCCTACCCTCCGCACCTTGCGTAGCGCCCTGGCTGGCCACAGCATCCTTGGTAGTTTTGGCAGCCCGCAACCGGTAGCGAAGAACCAGCGGCTGCCCGGCCGAGGCATTGTACAGCTCGGCGTAAAAGTACAGCTTATCCATGCCGCGCGCATACAGTCCGCCCGGAGTTCGGGTCAGGCTCAGGCCATTTCGTATAAAATTATTTGCTTCCACAGTAGAGCGGCTGGCCGGCTTGCTGAGCAGTACTACGTCGCTCAGCCCGGGTTTCGTGCTGCTAAACTCCATTACCAGAGGCCGTTCTACAATATCGGTGTTGGCGGCGCGGTACTGGTCGCGGAGGTGGCCACGCAGGATATAGCGCCCTTCGGGCAGCGTAATGCGCTTTTGAAAGCTGATCGGGTTTTTGATGGCCGCTGTGGTATCGCGCAACACTGGGGGCCGCAGGGTTATGGTTTCCTGATAGATAGCCGAGCCATCGGGGCGCACGGCCTCCAGCGTAACGGTAGCCCCGGCCTGAAACAGCTTGGGGCCCCGGCGCTGGTACGTCAGGTGCTTGCCCGACACGGTAGCGTAGATTTCTACTGTTCCGCCCTTCACGGCCACATCCGTGCTCCGGAAACGGGCTACGTCCAGCTGCAGCTGGTGTTGGGCCCGGACCGCCGCGAAGGGTAGGCAAAGCAGGCAAATGGTCAGCAGAAGTCTGAGTCCGGAGGGCATAGTGTCAGAATGTCGGTACATTAAAAAGGCCGGTTCGCCTGAAACGGCGGTGGGCAAACACGGTCCTCCCTGATGGCGTTTCAAAAGTACTGTCCCACTTTTGTACAAACCTTCCCCATATTCGGAAGCAAGGCCGCTGCCGCCGGTCGGTTTCGGCACTGGGCCTCCGTATTTGCCCGTTGGGCCGTATTATCACGCTTTCCTTGCCGTTGGTGGCACTAGTTTTTTTTCATGCCCGCTATTCTTTTCGAGTCGCAGTACAATCCGCCCGCGGCCTTTTTTGCTGAACTTCTTGGCGCCGAGGCTCTCTACCTGGAAGCCCATGACAACTACCGCAAACAAACGTACCGCAACCGCTGTCTTATCCTCACGGCCCAGGGAGTACAGCCGCTGACCGTGCCGGTTATTGATGGCAACCGGAGCGAAAAAGTGCTAACATCGGCCATTGAAATCGACTACCGCCAGAATTGGGTACACCGACACTGGCGCACCCTGCAAACCGCTTACGGCGGCTCGCCGTATTTCGAGTACTACGCCGACTATCTGCACGATATCTACGTACAAAAGCCTTCCCTTCTGTTCGAGTTAAACCTGAGCTTGCTGCGGCTGCAGCTGCGCTGCCTGCGGCTACGGTTGCCCATTCATCTCACCCCCGAGTACTACCCCTCTCCTACCCCTGTCTCTCTGCTGGATCGGCGCGATTGGCTGACACCGAAAGCAGCGGCCCCGGCGGAACCTGACAGGACGTCGGTTCGGCCCTACCGGCAGACGTTTGGTAAAGATTTTGTACCGGGACTCAGCATCTTAGACCTGCTTTTTACGCAGGGACCGGCCGCCGGCAGTTTTCTTACGTAGTGTACTTGCCGCCTCCGAACCTTAGCCCGCCTCCTTCTGTTTTCAGAGTACAGCGGCCCAACCCGCCAGGCCTGTCTTAGGGCTTGCGGGGTTCCGTTTTTCTTCACTACCTTATCTGCATGGAAGCTAAATTCTCAAATCGTGTCAAGGAGGTCATCTCCCTGAGCCGGGAGGAAGCCATCCGGCTCGGGCACGACTATATCGGTACTGAGCACTTATTGCTGGGCATGATTCGCGAGGGGGAAGGCACGGCCATTGGTCTGCTCAAGAAATTGGGCGTATCCGTGGACGAGCTGAAGTACGCTCTCGAACAGGCTACCCGCAATACCGCTACCCAGGGCACGAGCATTACCGGCTCCATCCCCCTGACGAAGCAGACCGAGAAAGTACTCAAGATTACCTACCTGGAAGCTAAAATCTTCAAAAGCGAAATCATTGGCACGGAGCACCTGCTGCTGTCGATTCTGCGCGATGAAGACAACATTTCGTCCCAAATCCTGAGCAAATTCAACGTGAACTACGAATCCGTACGTGATTCGCTGGACTACCACGGTAACACGGCGAACAACCCCACCAACGGCCCCGAGGCCGACGACGACGACAACGACCGCCTCTTTGGTGGCAGCGCAGGCCGCGGCGGTGCCGGCGCCGGGGCTACCCCTAAGAAGGGCAACGAGAAGTCGCGCACGCCGGTGCTCGATAACTTCGGCCGCGACCTGACCAAGCTCGCCGAGGAAGACAAGCTCGACCCCATTGTAGGCCGCGAAAAAGAAATCGAGCGGGTTGCTCAGATTCTGTCGCGCCGCAAAAAGAACAACCCCATCCTGATTGGTGAGCCCGGCGTAGGTAAGACCGCCATTGCCGAAGGCCTCGCCCTGCGCATCATCCAGAAGAAGGTGTCGCGCGTGCTGTTCGGCAAACGCGTCGTTACGCTCGACCTTGCCTCGCTGGTAGCGGGTACCAAATACCGCGGCCAGTTCGAGGAGCGTATGAAGGCCGTGATGAATGAGTTGGAGAAGTCGCCCGACGTGATTTTGTTCATTGACGAACTGCACACCATTGTAGGTGCTGGCGGCGCTTCCGGCTCGCTGGATGCCAGCAATATGTTCAAGCCCGCCCTGGCCCGCGGCGAAATCCAATGCATTGGCGCTACCACGCTTGATGAGTATCGTCAGTACATCGAGAAGGATGGTGCCCTAGCCCGTCGTTTCCAGATGGTAATGGTGGACCCCACCACGCCCGAGGAAACCATCGAAATCCTGAACAACATCAAGGACAAGTATCAGGACCACCACCACGTTCTGTACACCGATAAGGCCATTGAAGCCTGCGTGAAGCTGTCGGACCGCTACATGTCGGACCGTTTCCTGCCAGATAAGGCCATCGACATTCTGGACGAGGCCGGGGCCCGCGTGCACATCAATAACATTGTGGTGCCCGAGGATATTCTCAAGCTCGAAGAGCAGATTGAGAACATCAAGACGGAGAAAAACCGCGTGGTGAAGTCGCAGAAATACGAGGAAGCCGCCAAGCTGCGCGACACGGAGAAGAAGCTGATTGATCAGCTCGACCAGGCCAAGAAGGACTGGGAAGAAGAGACCAAGAAGAAGCGCTACACCGTGAAGGAGGAAAACGTGGCCGAGGTTATTGCCATGATGACCGGCATCCCTGTTTCGCGTGTGGCTCAGAACGAAAGCTCCAAGCTCCTGAAAATGGGCGAAGAGCTGCAGGGCAAGGTAATCGGACAGGACAAGGCCATCAAGCAACTGGTGAAAGCCATCCAGCGTACCCGCGTAGGCCTGAAAGATCCGAAGAAGCCGATTGGCTCGTTCGTGTTCCTCGGCCCGACGGGGGTAGGTAAAACGGAACTGGCCAAGGTGCTGGCTACCTACCTCTTCGACAAGGAAGATTCGCTGGTGCGGATTGACATGTCGGAGTACATGGAGAAGTTCAGCATCTCGCGCCTGGTAGGCGCGCCTCCCGGCTACGTGGGCTACGAGGAAGGCGGTCAGCTGACGGAGAAAATCCGCCGCAAGCCCTACTCGGTTATCCTGCTCGACGAGATTGAAAAGGCCCACCCCGACGTGTATAACCTGCTGCTGCAGGTGCTCGACGACGGTATCCTGACCGATGGATTGGGCCGTAAGGTGGACTTCCGTAACACCATCATCATCATGACCTCGAACATTGGGGCCCGTGACCTGCAGGACTTCGGTGCTGGCATCGGTTTCGGCACCAAGGCTCGCCAGGAAAACATGGATGAGATTACCAAGGGCACCATCACCAACGCCCTGCGGAAAACCTTCTCGCCGGAATTCCTCAACCGTCTGGACGACGTTATCGTGTTCAACTCCCTGGAGAAGCAGGATATTCACCGCATCATCGACATTTCGCTGTCGAAGCTGCTGGGCCGCATCCAGACGTTGGGCTACCGCGTGGAGCTGACCGACGCCGCCAAGGACTTCGTGGCCGAGAAAGGCTACGATCCTAAATACGGCGCACGCCCATTGAACCGGGCTATCCAGAAGTACATCGAAGACCCGATTGCCGAGGAAATCCTGAAAGCGGAAATTGCCCAGGGCGACGTCATCACGGCTGACTACACGGCCGGCGCCGAAGAGCTGACCTTCTCGGTAAGCAAGAGCGGTGAGCAACTCAACCTCGCCAGCGACGAGCGACCCGAAGAAGCTCCTGAGCCCAACGACGACGAGCCGAACGACTCGAAGAAGAAAGGCGAATAATCAGCTGGAGTAAACAAAAACAGCCGGTTCCTGCAAAGGAACCGGCTGTTTTTGTTTGACTTAGTTACTACTGTGAAACCTGACCATTAAACTCAGCGCAGACTTTCTACTACACTTAGTTAATAACGCAGGCGCTACCCATACCGGGTGAATAGTAGATTATTTGGAAGCCAGCTTCCCTAGCGCACGCAATACAGCGGCGGTGTACCGGTGCGGCCGACTAAAAGTTACCGAGGAAGGTGGAACGTAGGACCAGTCAATTGACTGAAAATAGCGATAAGCGGCTTTCATTTTCCCGCGCTTCAGCTTGGTAAACAGCAGTTCATAGAGAATAAGCTGACGCTCTACGGCTAACTGCTGCTGATAGCGGGCGGGTAGATGCTGCTGCAAAATGTTAAAGAAGAGCAGAGAATCCTGACGTTTTTTCAACCAGCTGGCACCAGTAAAAGCTCCTTTCGCGTGGCGACGGTACACGCCCATTACCTCGGGCAGGTAGCAGGCCCTACCACCGGCAGCCAACACCAGGTAGTAAATAGCCAGATCCGGATACGGCAGCTGATAATAGTAAGCTGGTAATTCCGGAGTCAGTCGCCGGAATATTGCTGATACGGTATATATAGGATTGCCAAGGTGGATGAACTCATGAAGATCCAGGCCTTGGGAGACGCTGGACCAAGCAGGGTGAGGTGGCAGGGTATACCGGCCGGAGCTTTCGTCGTACACCTGTACGGAGTGGAAGCTGATGTTGCACGTGGCATCAGCTTCCATTAAGTCAATTTGCTTTTGCAGCTTCTGCGAGTCCGTCCAGTAATCGTCGCCATCGAGCATAGCCACGTATTTGCCCCGGCACATAGCAAAGGTTGGTTCCAACACCGGCACCATACCCAGGTTTTCAGGCGAGAGAAACAACTTGATGCGGTCGGGGTACTTCTCCTTATAGGCCAGCACTATCTCGCGCGTGCGGTCAGAGGAACAGTCTTCTCCTATAACCAGCTCAACCGCAAAGGTTGTTTTCTGCATTAGTACGCCTTCAATGGCTTGCGCGATGTAGGGCTCGTGGTTGTAGGTAATCAACCAGACGCTCACCAGGGGCACCCGCTCGGAGTTAGGCGCAGTGGGTGGGAAAACAGAAGTGTCCATGCCTGGGGCCTAACGCTGGGGCTCCCGGTACACGTAGGCCGTATATTCGTACAGGCCATAATCGTGACGAATGACCACGTGCCGGCTCAGATGCTTTTTTAGGAAAGCCATCAGCATATCCAGGGGTAGGTGAAAGAGGTCCTCCCGTTCCCAGTCTACGTGCTTGGTCATTACGTTAAAAGCCAATCCGACCCGTGCCTTTGCGAATACGGTGAGCAGTAGTTGCTGCGCATAAGCCCACATGTCGTCGAAGCCCACGGTGCATTTCTGAGTGAGCACCCCGTTCATCAGAATGTAGTCATATTCCGGCAGGTTTTCTGGCTCACGCAACACGTCCAGGGCCAGAAAGGACACATCGGGGTATTTAGCTCGGGCCAGCTGGAGGTACCGCTCTGATACGTCGAGCCCAGTATAGCTCACCTGGTCTGCCCCCTTTTGATCCAGCAGATACTGATAAAAGTGCGCCGGGCCGCACCCAAAATCCAGAACGCGCGCGGGCGCTGCCCCAGCATCTCGCAGCAGGTCCAGCATCACCCCGTAGCGGGTATGCGCATCGGCCTCGTTGGGCCAGCCTACCCCCAAGTGATTATCGCCGTGAGTGTGCAGGTAGCTTTCGCACTGAGCAACAATGGCATGATGAGGCGAGGAGGTGTTGGTTGGCTGCATGAGGTGAGAGAGAAAGGTGGAAGAACGTTACTTATGCCGCAGACACTTCTGCCTGCGCAAGAGTTTCCCGCACCCAGGCGGGAGAGTTTTGCATTAGCACATCGATGATGGACAAACCCGGCACGAAGGTCGGGGCCGCCTGGGGATATGGCAGCAAGCGGGCCCGCAAGAACTGCAGCTCTACCCCCCGTCCGGCAAAATGAGCGGCGTCGTACAGCGGGCGGCCGGCCTCCATGTTCACGTACTGATCAGCTTTCAGTTCATGGCAGATAGCCAGTATCCGGTCGGCGCCGCTCAGACCCGGCTCTTTCGGTAGCGCCGAGCTCAGGTAGAGCTGCGGCTCCCAGCCCAGGTAGTGGCCCACGGCAAGCAAACTTGCGTGCGCCATGTCAGTAACCGCCAGCGAGGGCGGAGAAAGCAGCACCTGCTCCAGCAACGGAAAGCAAGCGGCGAAATACGGTGCTTTTTTATAGGCTTGCCTGATGGTTTGCAGAAGCTTGCGGCGGGCGTGCTGCTCAGCTTGCACTTGCACCTGCTGAATCAGCTTGTGCTGCGAGACGCCCTCCAGCGGAATCGTAAACAAGTGCTCCTGGCCGTTTACCAGAATACGGTTCCGGTTAATCCACCCCCGCTTGATGAATTGCACATCGTCGAGCAACACAAACTTATCGGCCGCCCGCAAAAGCTGAAAATAGCCTAAGTAGGGAAACAAATACGGCTGCATTACGGCCACGCGCATTATGATTCTGGGTTAAGGAGGGGCAGGGCAGGTGAAGGCAGGATACGAAAGTGCATAGCATCCTTCACGTCCGTCGGATTAGTTAACTACCAATAGCAGCCAGAACAATGGTAGCAATGCGCGCCACGTCGGCTTCGGCCAACTCATAGTAGAGCGGCAGGCACAGCACCCGGCTTGCCGCATCGGCCGCGACCGGGCAGTGGGCGGGCAGCACATACGGTAGGGTGGTTAAGCAGGGGTAGAAGTAGCGCCGAGGGAAAATTTCTGCCTGATTCAACGCTTTACGAACGCGTAACAGGCTGGCCTCCGACTCAAACAAGACGGGATAGTAGGAGTGCACCATTTCCGTGCCGACCGGCAATTGGGGGCGCTGCAACTTGGCGGGGGCTAGCAGCTGGTCGTAAAGCTCCGCCAAGCTACGGCGCCGGGCTATCAACCGGGGGACATAAGGCAACACGCACAACCCCAGCGCCGCGTGAATCTCAGAGTTTTTGGCGTTGATACCCAGACCAGCAAATGAATGCGCATCCTGATGACCGAAGTTACGCAAGTAAGCTAACCGGCGCGCCAAGTCGTCGTCGTTGGTAACGAGAGCCCCCCCTTCACCGGTGTGAAAGAGTTTGGTGGCATGGAAGCTCAGGGTTGAAACATCGCCGTACTGCAGCACCGAGCTACCCCGGTAGCGCACCCCAAACGAATGGGCGGCGTCGTAAATCACGCGCAAGTTGTGGCGGCGGGCCACCCGCTCTATTCCCTCGGTATCGCAGGGCGTGCCAAACACGTGGGTTGCTACAATAGCCTGGGTGGCAGGCGTAATAGCGGCTTCTATCAGGGCCGGATTCAGGCAAAGCGTCTGCGGGTCGATATCCACAAATACCGGCTGGCAGTGCTCCCAGACAAGGCTGCTAGTGGTGGCAACGTAAGAAAATGGGGTGGTTATTACCTCGCCCTGCACGGCGAGGGCACGCACCGCAAGTTGCAGGGCCAGCGTGCCATTGCTCACCAGTATTACGTGTCGCACACCTAAGTATTGGCGCAAAGCCTCCTCTAACTCTAGAACTAAAGGGCCTTCGTTAGTTATCCAGCCACTTTCCCATGCACCTTGCAACCGCTTATGATACTCTTCGAGAGGTGGCAAAAAGGTCTTAGTTACGTTGATCATGCAAGAAATGGCGCGGCCCGGAATACTGCTTTGTACCGCAATATCGTCTTTTCACCTCCCACAACATAAATTTTCTGGTATTAAAATGCATCGATATAAATTATACTGGTTCGTGCAGGCAGCTTGTTAGCAAGAATCGTGTAGCAGCTTAATCAGCTCGTAATCAACTGCTATAGCGTAAACCACCCATAGCTTCATCTACTTTCGTAAGGGTACCCCACCTCTATCATCAGCACTGTGGCTTCCTCCTAAGCCGCGCCAGAATTCTGGTGCGGCTTTTCTTGACCCGTACGTTACCTTTGGCTTCTGACCTACCTAGCACAACCGACTTCCTCAAGCCCACCCCGCATGTCTGATTCGCGCACTGCCGCCCAGTTAAGCAAACTCGAAATCCTCGCCCAGAAAAACCAGGAGGCCCTGCTCGGCGGCGGCCAGGCCCGGATTGATGCCCAGCATAAAAAAGGCAAGCTCACGGCCCGGGAGCGAATTGACTTGCTGCTCGATGAAGGCTCCTTCGAGGAGATTGGCAAGTTCGTGATGCACCGCTCCAAGGACTTTGGCCTGGATAAGGAGTATTACCTCGGCGACGGGGTAGTAACGGGCTACGGCACCGTAAACGGCCGTTTGGTGTACGTTTTCTCCCAGGATTTCACGGTGTTCGGCGGCTCATTGAGCGAAACCCACGCCGAGAAAATCGTGAAGATTATGGACCTGGCCATGAAGAACGGCGCCCCGGTTATCGGCCTGAACGATTCGGGCGGGGCCCGTATTCAGGAAGGGGTAGTAAGCCTGGGCGGCTACGCCGATATCTTTTATAAGAACACCCTGGCCTCGGGCGTGGTGCCGCAGCTTTCGGCCATCATGGGGCCGTGCGCGGGCGGGGCGGTGTACTCGCCGGCCATCACTGATTTCATTCTGATGGTGGAGGACACGAGCTACATGTTCGTAACCGGCCCGAACGTAGTGAAGACGGTAACTCACGAAAACGTAACCAGCGAAGAGCTGGGCGGCGCCAGCACCCACTCCACCAAAAGCGGCGTCACGCACTTCACGGCTCCCAACGAGGTAGCCTGCATCAACCAGCTCAAGGCCCTGCTGAGCTACATGCCCCAGAACTGCGAGGAAACGGCCCCAGTCGTGCCTTACGAAGCCGGCCAGGATGAGTCGCGCGCGGTGCTGGACAGCATCATCCCCGACAACCCCAACCAGCCCTACGATATCCGGGAGGTGATTGAGGGCATCATTGATACCGACTCTTTTCTGGAGGTGCACCAGAACTTCGCCGAAAACATTGTGGTAGGCTTTGCCCGCCTCGGCGGCCGCAGCATTGGCATTGTGGGCAACCAGCCCGCCGTGCTGGCTGGCGTGCTCGATATCAACGCCTCGACCAAAGCGGCCCGCTTCGTGCGCTTCTGCGACTCATTCAACATTCCGCTGCTGGTACTGGAAGACGTGCCCGGCTTCCTGCCCGGCACCGACCAGGAGTGGCGCGGCATCATCACCAACGGGGCCAAGCTGCTCTACGCCTTCTGCGAAGCCACCGTGCCGCGCATCACCGTGATTACCCGCAAAGCCTACGGCGGGGCTTACGACGTGATGAACTCCAAGCACATTGGGGCCGATATGAACTACGCCTGGCCCACCGCTGAAATTGCGGTAATGGGCGCTAAAGGCGCGGCCGAAATCATCTTCAAGCGCGAAATAGCCGCGGCCGAGGACCCCGAAGCCAAGCTCCAGGAAAAGGTGGATGAGTACCAGCAGAAGTTTGCTACCCCCTACCGCGCCGCCCACCGCGGCTTCGTGGATGAAGTAATTCTGCCCTCGCAGACGCGCCAGAAGCTCATCCGGGCGTTCAAGATGCTGGAGAACAAGGTCGATACCCTACCCCGTAAGAAGCACGGAAACATTCCGCTGTAAAGCGCCACCTCTTTCCTTAGTCGAATTATGTATTCTTCTGTTTCGGATTTCGCAACAGACTGGCAGTATGAGGTAGCCGCCACCGGCCGGGTGTTGGCGGCTCTCACGGATGCCTCGCTGGCCCAGCCGGTTGCGCCCGGCGGCCGCACCCTGGGAATGGTAGCCTGGCACATTGTGCAAAGCCTGACGGAAATGCCGCACACGGCCGGAGTTTTGTCCACCGACGAGCTGCACGGACAGGCTATGCCCACTACTGCTCAGGAAATTTATGCAGCGTATCAGCACTGGGCTCCTCAGGTAACTGCAGCTGTTACGGCGCACTGGACCGACGACCAGCTGCGTGATAAGGTGCCAATGTATGGTGATACCTGGGCCAAGGGAACTGTGTTGTCCGTACTTATCCGGCACCAGGCCCACCACCGCGGTCAGCTCACGGTGTTGATGCGCCAGGCTGGCCTGCGGGTGCCGGGCGTGTATGGTCCGGCCCGCGAAGAATGGGCCGACCTGGGCATATCTGCCCCCGCTTAACTCTCCATCTAGCCACTTTTTTCATGCGTCAAGAATCGTTCGACTTCCTTCAGCAATACCTGAACAACCCCTCCCCTACTGGCTTCGAGAAGGAAGGCCAGCAGCTGTGGCTGGAATACCTTAAGCCCTACATCGACGAGTATTTCGTGGATACGTATGGCACCGTGGTGGGGGTAGTAAACCCGGAGGCCAAGTACAAAGTGGTGATTGAGGCCCACGCCGATGAAATCAGCTACTTCGTCAACTACATAACCAAGGAGGGCTACCTCTACCTGCGTAAAAACGGCGGCTCCGACCCCCTGGTAGCCCCCAGCAAGCGCGTGAACATCCACACCAAGAAGGGCATCGTGAAAGCCGTGTTCGGCTGGCCGGCCATTCACGTGCGTAAGGTAGAGCAGGACAAGGCGCCTACCATTGAAACCGTGTTCCTGGACTGCGGCGCTTCCAGCAAAGAGGAAGTCGAGGAAATGGGCATTCACGTGGGCTCGGTCGTGACGTTCGAGGACGAGTTTACGGTGCTCAACGACCGGTTTTACGTGGGCCGGGCCCTCGATAACCGCATTGGCGGCTTCATGATTGCCGAAGTAGCTCGTATGCTCAAGGAAAACGGCAAGCAGCTGCCCTTCGGCCTCTACATTGTGAATGCGGTGCAGGAAGAAATCGGCCTGCGGGGCGCGGAAATGATTGCCCACCGCATTCAGCCCGACGTGGCCATCGTGACGGACGTAATCCACGACACGCAGGCCCCGATGTACGAGAAGAAAACCTCCGGCGACCTGCACTGCGGCAAAGGCCCCGTTATTACCTACGGCCCGGCCGTGCAGAACAACCTGCGCGACCTGATTATTGAAACGGCGGAGGCCAGCGAAATTCTGTTCCAGCGCGCCGCCGCTACCCGCGCCACCGGCACCGATACCGACGCCTTTGCCTACTCCAGCGCCGGCGTCGCCTCGGCCCTGATTTCCCTACCCCTCAAATACATGCACACCACCGTAGAAACCGTGCACAAGGACGACGTAGAGAACGTGACCCGTCTCATCTACGAGACGCTGTTGCGCATTGAGGATGGCCACGATTTCCGCTACTTCAGCTAAGCTTTAGCAGCAACAACTTATCTGAAAGAAGGCTACAGCCTGGGCCCTGCTCAGTGTGTAGCCTTTTTTGCTCCCTCCTACCCCTGTCGCTCACCCTAACCTCCGTTGCATGACTCCTGAGCCGCTGCTCCAGATGCCGCTAACCGTAACCGACCAGATGAACCGGCGCGTGGCCGTGCCGTTTCCACCACGCCGGATTGTATCGTTGGTGCCCTCGCAGACGGAGTTGCTGTTTGATCTGGGGCTGGGCGACCGGGTGGTGGGCGTCACGAAATTCTGCCTGCACCCGGCCGGGGCCCGGCAGTCAGCCACCGTGATTGGCGGCACCAAGAACTTCCACTTCGAGCAGATAGACGAGCTGCGCCCCGACCTTATCATTGGCAACAAGGAGGAAAACTATCAGGACGGAATTGAGCAGCTGGCCGCCCGCTACCCCCTGTGGATGAGCGACATTCTGACGCTGACCGATTCCACGGATATGATTCGGCGGGTGGGCCTGATTACCGGCCGCAAGGAAGCGGCGGAACAGATTAGTCAGGAGATTCTGTGGTCCTTCGCAGCCCTACCCCCGGTGGCGGCCCCAATTCCGGCGGCCTATTTCATCTGGCGTAAGCCGTATATGGTAGCCGCCGCCGGCACCTTCATTGATGACCTGCTGAGCCGGGCGGGCTTCCGCAACGTATTCGGCCACCTCGGCCGCTACCCCGAGGTAACGCCGGAACTCCTCCGGGCCGCAGCGCCCCAGCAGATTCTGCTGTCCTCCGAGCCCTACCCTTTCGGGGAAAAGCACCTGGCCGAGTTCCAGGAAATCTGCCCCCAGGCTCGCATCCGGATTGTGGATGGGGAGCTGTTCAGCTGGTACGGCAGCCGGCTGCGCCACTCGGCGGCTTACGTTAAACAGCTTCAGGCCGGCTAACCAAAACGCCGTGCATTAGGTGATGCACGGCGTTTTGTTGGGAAAGAAGAAGCTACGGATTTAGTACACCGGGGCCGGGGTGGGGCCCGTGGTAAACCCTGCCTGCTCCAGCTCTGCCCAGAATTGGGGGTAGGATTTGCGCACGACCTGGGGCGCCTCCACGGCGAGCGGGCCGCGCAAGGCCAGCGGGGCAAACGCCATGGCCATGCGGTGGTCGTGGTAGGTAGCCACGGTTTGGCCCGCTACCCGGAAATCGGCCGCCGACACCCGGAACACACCGTTGCCCTCATCCGTGAGGCTGCCCCCGAACTTGGCCAGCTCGGTTTGGAGGGCGGCAATGCGGTCGGTTTCCTTGATGCGCAGGCTTTCCAGGCCGGTCATTTCCGCCGGGACGCCGAGGGCAGCGGCCACTACGGCCACCGTTTGGGCCAGATCGGGGCAGTCCGTAAAATCCTGGGTGAGGGTAGCGGCAGGCTCCGTTTGGGTAAGGCGCACGGCTTCATCGGCCAGAAACTCGGTTTTTACGCCCAGCTTCTCCATAATGCCTACAATGGCCTGGTCGCCCTGCCAGGAGTAGCGGCGCAGGGTGGGCAGCGTGAGCGAGGAACCGGCCGGGGCCAGGGCCACCATGGCGTACCAGTAGCTGGCCGCCGACCAGTCGCCTTCCACGGTATAGTTGGTGGGCTGATACGCTTGGGGCCGCACTTCCAGCACCTCGCCCAGGTCGCGGCAACTAGCCCCAAAATGCTGCATCAAGGCCTGCGTCATCCGGATGTAGGGGCGGGAGCCTACCTTGCCGGTCAGCCAGATGCGTAGGCCGTGGGGCAGCGTAGGGCCAATCATGAGCAGGGCCGAAATGTACTGGCTGCTGATGTCGCCACGCACGGTCAACTCAGTGAAATCGGCCTCTTCTTCGGTGGCGGGCTGCGGGGTGCGGCCTTGCAGCCGCAGCGGCGGGTAGCCTTCCTGGCCCTGGTAGTCGATGCGGGCCCCGAGTTGGCGCAGGGCATCCACCAGAATTCCGATGGGCCGCTCCAGCATGCGAGCGGTGCCCGTTAGCTCGGTTTGCCGCCCCGTCATGGCCAGGTAAGCCGTCAGAAAGCGCATCACGGTGCCAGCATCTTCGGCATCAAAGGCAGAAGCCGTGGGCTCCTGCAGCAGACGCCGCATCAGGCGCGTGTCGTTGGCGTCGGAGAGGTTATGCAGTTCCCCTCCTGCTGCCAGGGCCTGAATAATAAGGGCGCGGTTGCTTTCGCTTTTTGAGGCCGGCACCTGCGCTTTGCCGCGTAGCGCCCCACGGCTCCAGGAAAGTGCGATGGAAGAATTAATGATACTATCAACTTTGCAGGGCAAAGCTCCAGCCTCGCACCTCGTGAAACAATGACAACACTGCCCCGCCACAGGCGGCCGCAGTGGCAAAGCTGGAGCTTTGCCCAAAGGGTTAGCTATAACCGGTGGTAGTAGCGCAACGACGCCGCAATTTCTTCCAGCGTTACGGGCTGGTTGTACACTCCCCGGCCAATGCCTTCCAGCAGCGTACAGTTGATACTATTTGCCGCGTTTTTCTTGTCTTGGCGGGCGAAATCAGCAATGGCTTCGGTTTCCAGCGTTACAAACTGCACCTTTTCGAATACCGAGAAGACGAAGGTTTCAATCTGGTCGAGTTCCTGGGCACTGAGCAGGCCCTTGTGGTGGCTTAGCCAGGCCTCGCAGACCAGGCCGGCAGCTACCGCTTCGCCGTGCAGGATTTCGCGGCCGGGCTGGGTAAGCAGGTAGCTTTCGAGGGCGTGGCCCACCGTGTGCCCGAAGTTGAGCAGCTTGCGCGGTCCGCTCTCCAGGGGGTCCTGGGCCACAATGCGCTGCTTCAGCGCCACCGATTCCCGGATGAGCGGCGTCCAGTCATCGACCATGACACCAATGCTGCGGTTGCGGGCAAAGGCCTCGGCATCGGCAATCAGCCAGTGCTTTATTACTTCGGCGTAACCCGATTTCAACTGACGCGGATCCAAGGTTTGCAGGAAGCGCGGCTCGATGCACACGGCTAAGGGCTCCTGAAATACCCCCAGCTGGTTCTTGAACCCCAGAAAATCGACGCCGGTTTTGCCGCCTACGCTGGCATCTACCTGGGCCAGCAGGGTAGTTGGCACCTGCACGAAAGCAATGCCGCGCTTATACAGGGCTGCGCAAAAGCCTCCCAGGTCCGTTACTACTCCGCCCCCTACGTTCACCAGCACCGCGTACCGGTCGGCCTGGGCCTCGGTCAGAGAACTCCAGACGGCTTCGCAGGTCGCCAGAGTCTTAAATTCTTCGCCGGGCGAAATTTCAATAGGGGTATAGCCCGCTGGCAGCTGTCCTTCTACCAGCGGCAGGCAGCAGCGGGCCGTGTTGGCATCCAGCAGTACAAACACCTGGCTAACGGCCGGCCGGCTCAGCAGAGTGCCCAGTCCAGGCAAAGCCTCGGATCCAATGAACAGGTTTTCGTTCAAAATAATATCGTTTTAAAAAAAGTCCTGTCAGCAGTAAAAGAAATCGGACAAAAATAGCTTGCTTTGATGCAACTATTCAGCCTGAATTTCGCTCCTACCAGTGCAACTTACTTTCTATTCAGTTATGACTTCTTTTACGCGTGGTGTATTTGGATTAGCATTGGCGGCTACGGGCTTGGCTGTGGGCGGCTGCAGCCGCGAATCGGTGCCTACTGTAGAGGAAAAGCTAGTGGGGCGCTGGGAGTGGCAGCAAACGGAAACCGGCGACCAACGGGCACTTACGCCCGGCAATACCGGCCACCAGGTGCTGGTAGAGTTTGACCGGCGCGGGCGGGCGCGGTTTTACCAAGATGGGCAGCTGGTAAGTGCGGCGGCTTTCTCTGTCCGGCGCGTGATGAACGGCTTCGGAAAACCCTCACAGCACGTTATTATTTACCGGGGCTACCAAAACAATCAGTACTACTCCGTTTCCGGCAACCGCCTGCACCTGCAGGATGCCAGCGGCAAAAGCTCAGCCCACACCTACATCCGGGCTGCGCCGGAAGTCTCGGCGCGTACACCCCTGTAGAGAGGCCTGTAGCGGCTTTCCCAGAACGCCAGCCCTGGTGTGGATTACGGTGGCGCGGTAGGCAGTAGCCGCGGCATTGCCCGGGCCGGCGGACCGGCCGCTGCTCGGCCGTGGGGCTACTTGGTTTTGGATTATGAGGAGGCAACTATCCGGTTTGGAACGATGTTTACCGGCTATCTTTGCGGTACCAACTTCCACCCGGTTGCCACTCATTCCCTACCACCCCCACCATGCCCACTACGCAAGCCCCACCCGTTTCCTTCGACAATACTGCCGTTGCTTTCGCCTCCAAGTCGGATGGTGAGTTGCGCAAGATGTACGCCTTGTTCGCGGCCATGAACAACAATTCGCTGGTGAAAACCGGTGGGGGCCTGATGAAAACCGCTCTGAAGTGGCAGCTGCCCGGCACGAAGTTCCTGATCAAGAACTCTATTTTCGAGCAATTCTGTGGCGGCGAGTCCATTCAGGAGTGTCTGTCTGTTATTCAGGAGCTAGGCCGCTACCACATTGGCACCATCCTCGATTACTCAGTGGAGGGAGAAGGCAACGATAAAAGCTTTGATGCCACTACCACTGAGCTGCTGGCTACTATTGACCTGGCCCACCGTTCCCAGAACATTCCCTTTTCCGTATTCAAAGTAACCGGGGTTGGCGACGCGGCCATTCTGGAGAAAGTACAGCGGGGCACCTCCCTTTCGCCAGCGGAGCAGGCTAGCTTCGAGCGGACTAAAAAGCGCATCAATGCCATTTGTGCCCGCGCGCATCAATATGGCGTCCGGGTTTTTGTGGACGCGGAGGAAAGCTGGTTTCAGGAAACCATTGACCAGCTCGCCTACGAGATGATGCAGCGCTATAACCGCGAGTCAGCCATAGTCTGGAACACCTACCAACTCTACCGCCACGACCGGCTTGACGCTCTGGCCAAGGCCTACCACGACGCTGAGCGCGGCGGCTATTACTTGGGGGGCAAGCTGGTGCGCGGGGCGTACATGGAAAAGGAAGGCCGGGTGGCCCAGCAGCAGGGGCGTCCTAATCCCATTAATTCCAGCAAACAAGCCACCGACGACCTCTACAACGAAGCGCTGCGCTACTGCATTGAGCACATTGACCGCATTAGCATTTGTGCGGGCACCCACAACGAGGCCAGCTCGCTGTTGCTCACCGAGCTAATGCACGAGCACGGTCTGCGCCCCAACGACCCCCGGGTGTGGTTTGCCCAGCTTTACGGTATGAGCGACAACCTGAGCTACAACCTGGCGCATGCCGGCTATAATACGGCCAAGTACGTGCCCTACGGTCCTGTGGAAGCAGTAATGCCCTACCTGCTCCGCCGGGCCGATGAAAACACGGCCATTGCCGGACAAAGCAGCCGCGAGTTTCTGCTGATACAGAGAGAAATGAACCGGCGTAAAGCCCGGGCCTAAGCGCTATATAGTTGATCGGCACAGTTTTGGTTAGCGAGCACCCGCTGCCCGGATTTTCTCCCGGAGCAGCGGGTGTTTTTTTTGTTACATTCCGCTTTCACTTTCCCCCGTTTCCCACACATGACCGGCCGAGTACGCAGCCATTTGATCCGATTTGCCCGCACCCAGGTAGGCACTACCAGTTACCTGAATCTGGTTCAGGAAGCAGAACTAGGCCTGAATCTGGACATCTCCCACGAAAAAGCCCGACTCAACGAGATTCTGGCGGAAATCTCGGAAACTGAATTCCGGGCCGGCCGTCCCTTGCTGAGCTGCCTAGTGAAAGTAGAGGGATCCAAGGGCCAAGGCGACAACTTTTATAAGCTTTGCGAGCGGTTGGGCCTGGGAGAGTGGCGGGCGCTGAAGCAACAGGAAGATTTCCTGAAAACCATTCGGCGTGAGGCCCGTGAATTCTGGAAAGACGACAGCAACTTCGAAAAATTTGAATAAATAAAAAGGCTCATAAGGGCTCCGGAAGCCTTTTTTGAATGGATGCGGATACAAAGACCAGAAATATTTCTGCAACCCCGTAAGACGAGCTACCGTTAAGCACATCGAAACCGATGTTGGATTATTTTCTTCATTAATAGTCTGCATCGGGGTACTCTCTCCTTTCCATTCAACTTCAATTCCACCCTTATGAACACCAACGAATCGAACAACCCGACGAACACTGGTACTGGCTCAGGCGCTAACTATGGTACTGGCTCGGCCGGCTCTGGCTACGGTGCCGGCACTGGCAGCACCAACTCTAGCGGCAACATGGGTAACGCCAGCACCGGTGATTCTTCTAACCAAGGTGGCCTGGGTTCGTCTTCGTCCTCTTCTTATGGCTCGTCCAGCACTTCGGGCTCTGACTCCAATGCTCACCACGATTACAGCGCAACCCAGAAGGGCGCAGCTATGGCCGGCTCGGCGGGTGCTGCAGTAGGTGCTGGTGTTGATGCCGTACAAAACGCCGCTGGCGATGCTGCCCGCGCTGTAACCGGTAGCAATACTACGTACGGCTCCTCGTCTACTTACGGCTCGTTCCGTGACCGTGACAGCGCTGAGCGCGCCTACCAGTCACTGTCGTCGCGGGGCTACAGCAAAGACGACGTGAACGTGCTGATGTCGGATGACACCCGCAAAACGCACTTCGGCGACCACACTCCTGACACCGAGCTGGGCGATAAAGCCATGGAAGGTGCCGGTGTAGGCTCGGCCATTGGCGGTACCGCAGGGGCTATCATTGGCGCTATTGCCGCCATCGGTACCTCGGTAGCTCTGCCCGGCTTGGGCCTGGTAATTGCCGGCCCGATTGCTGCCGCGCTGGCTGGTGCCGGTGCCGGTGGTCTGACGGGTGGCCTGGTAGGCGCCCTGGTAGGCTCGGGCATCCCGGAAGAGCACGCCGCTGAGTATGAAAGCGACGTGAAAAACGGTAACATCGTAATGGGTGTGCGTCCGCGTAACGAGGAAGATGCCCGTTACTTTGAAGAAGAATTCCGTCGCCACAGTGGCGACAAAGTACGTCGCTACTAATCTGGCAACAGGTTTGCAACAAAAAGCTCTTCCTGCCTTCGGGCAGGAAGAGCTTTTTTGCTTTTAACAGCTAAAGGATGCGGCCTATTCCCGATTCCGTGCTTATTTGCTGTTCGGCCTATATTCGGCGGGCGCTAGGTTACGCGTGTGCAACCTTTCCGGCTTCTTTTCCACCTTTATCCTACTAGCAAAGACCCTGAGCGGGCACTTATTTCCTTTCCCCTAACGTTTTCTACTAAAACCGCCGGCATTGCCCGTGCGTAGCCTGTAGCAGGCACCCTTCTCCCGACTTTTCTTCATTTCATCCCCCCGTTAGTTCATGTCTTCCCCCCGACTCAAGATAGGCTTGTATGCCTCGGTGTTGCTGGCGGTGTTCGTGTTGGCTTCTTACAAGCTGTACCGGCGCAACGATGGCCGCTCCCCTCAGAAGGATGAAGTTCTTATCAAGGCTATGCTCCAGGGCCTGAGCCAGGCTCACTACCAGCCTGAGCGCATTGACGACGCCTTCTCCAAACGGGTTTTCGACCTGTATCTGAAGCGCCTTGACAGCAGTAAGAAATTCCTGCTGCAGTCCGATGTGGACCAGCTGCGTAAGTATCAGAACGATATCGACAACCAAGTGCAGCGCGGCACCCACGAGTTCATGGACCTGGGTACCCAACTGATGGCCCAGCGCGTGAAGGATATTCAGGGCCTGTACCGGGATATTCTCTCCAAACCTTTCGATTTCACCACCGACGAAACCTTCGAGACGGAATCGGACAAGGTGACGTTTGCGGCGAATGCAGCCGCCCAGCGCGAGGAGTGGCGTAAGTTTCTGAAGTACCAGACCATGGTACGGGTATCGGAAATGATGGATGAGCAGGCCAAGAAGAAAGACAAGCCGTTGGCTTCTACTTCCGCTACCCCCTCTTCGGCTACCACTTCTGAGCCAACCCGTACGCCGGCCCAGATGGAGGCCGAAGCCCGTAAGCGTGTGCTAAAGTACTTTGATGATTACTTTAAGGACCTGCAGCAGACGGACGCTAACGACCGGCTGGCGATGTACGCCAACACCATTGCCAACACCTACGACCCCCACACCGAATACTTTGCTCCCCGCGACAAAGAAACCTTCGACATTGCCATGACGGGCCGTTTCGAGGGTATCGGGGCTTCGCTACAGGAGAAGGATGGTCAGATTAAGGTTTCGGATATTATTCCGGGTAGCGCTTCCTACCGCCAGGGCGAGCTGAAAGCCGGCGACATTATTCTGCGCGTTGCTCAGGGCCCGGCCGAGCCGGTATCGGTGGAAGGTATGCGTCTGGACAAGGCCGTTTCTATGATTAAAGGCAAGAAGGGCACGGAAGTGCGCCTGACGGTGAAAAAGCCGGATGCCAGTACGAAGGTCATCTCCATCATCCGCGACGTGGTCGTGATTGAGGAAACCTACGCGCAGTCGGCCACCATCAACGACAACGGCACCAAGCTTGGCTACATTAAGCTCCCGAACTTCTACGCCGACTTCAACGACAACGGGGGCCGCAGCTCGGCTGCCGACGTGAAAAAGGAGCTGGAAAAGCTGAAGGCGGAGAACGTACAGGGCGTAGTGCTCGACCTGCGCTTCAACGGTGGGGGCTCCCTGCAGGACGCCGTAGAAATGGCGGGCCTGTTCGTGGAAAGCGGCCCGGTAGTGCAGGTACGCAACTCCCAGGGTGCTCCTACCATCCTCAACGACCGTGACCCGCGCGTGCAGTACGGCGGCCCGCTGGTAGTGCTGGTGAACAAATACAGTGCCTCGGCTTCCGAGATTCTGGCCGCCGCTATTCAGGACTACAAGCGTGGGGTTGTAATGGGCTCGGCCAGCACGTATGGCAAGGGCACCGTACAGCGCATTTTTGATCTGGATGAAGCCATGCCCGCCGAGTTTAACAGCATCAAGCCCTTCGGCTCGCTGAAGCTCACGACTTCGAAGTTTTACCGCATCAACGGCGGCTCGACGCAGTTCAAAGGTGTTATTCCCGACATCATCCTGCCCGACGCGTACAGCTACCTCGACCAGGGTGAGAAGGAAACCGACTATCCCCTGAAGTGGGACGAAATTACGCCCGCCCGCTACCGCGCTTGGAATGCAGCTCCGGCTATCGACAAACTGCGCCAAGCCAGCACCGCCCGCGTGAATAGCAGCGCCAGCTTCAAGCAGCTGTCGGATATGGTGGCCCGCATGGTGAAGCGGAAGGATGACACGAAAGTATCGTTGAAGCTGACGAACTACCGCGCCGAGCAGGAGCAAGCCAAGGCTGAATCGGATAAGTATGAGGCTATCCAGAACGCAGCCCAGCCCATTGCCATTGCGCCGCTGACTTTTGACCTGCGTCAGTTGGGAGCCGATACGATTAAGGTAAACCGCGCCTCTCGCTTTGTGAAGCCCCTGAAGAAGGACATCACCCTGCGCGAAGCCGTAGCTGTGCTGAAAGACCAGATTTAATTTCAGTAGTAACGTAACTAAAAGCCCCTGCACACTTGCTGTGCAGGGGCTTTTTTGGCTCTATACCAGCCCACTACATACCGTTAGCAAATCAACCCCAAAAAATTTATTTATCACCTGCATTTACAAGTTTGCAAACTGCTGTAAACCAATTCATTGCTTTTAGTAAATCGTGTCAATATTTTTAGCAAATAAGAACTCAAAACCTACTATCTTGGTTTACTAAGCATGACAACGATGAACATGGAAACGACCATTATTCCGCTCGTAACGGACGAGCAGAAGCAGGCTGAGGAAATCTGGCGCAAATCCATTCCGGCCCAGGTGTTCCTGAACTACTTCTTCGCCATCAACTACCACATTCAGGAAGCTGACGACGCCATGGGCGGCCTGCAGCACCTGCCGTTCTTCCGGGCCCACCAAGCCGAGCTGACCGAGGCCGACGTGCAAGCCATTACCAAGCTGCTGCACGCCAGCTGGAGCACGGAGTACGCCCTGCGCGCTACCGCCGAGCTGGGCGACGAGGACTACCTGCGCAACGCTCTGCACTGGACCTTCCCACAGGCCTATCATACCATCATGGCTGGGCTGCAGGCGTTCCTGTACACGGCCGGCGTCCGCAGCAACAACCCTTCCCTGATCCGGCGGGAGGTAGGACGTTTGGTGGTACGCAATGCCTACCCCCGTCCTATTTCCTTCTATGCGGCTGGCGCCTACGGCGACTTCAGCATTCACCGCTTGCCCCTGGCGGGCTACAAAGCCGGGCTGCACATTGCCAGCAAGGAGATTGACGCCCAAGCCCAGATCGGGCAGTTCCTGCGCACCACCCGCAAGCTGAAGGCCCAGGCCACCCGCCAGCAGGTGCAGGCCAACCCGAACACGGCGCTGCGCAGCCAGAAGACGGGCAAGGTGCTGGATAAGTGGACGGCTGCACACTGGCAGCAGATTACCTGGCGCCTCGGCTACACGACCATCTTCGACCTGCTGGGTCGCCTGCGCATCTCCCAGACCAGCCGCGAGATTGAGCGCTTCGTAGAGGCCGAGATTGACTTTAAGCTCTTCCACCAGTCTTTGCTCAACATTGTGAGCTACCTCAACGGCATCCACGAAACCTACGTGGCCAAGGCCATGGGCCTGGAGCGCTACCAGCAGGTGGTGGCGGAGCTGCCGAAGCACCTGCAGAACTCCTTTGTGCAGGAGCGCCTACACACCCGCGTTGAGCCCCAGCTCCGCGACAACGAGCCGACCATGCGCATGGCGGCCTAAGGCACCCGCGCTTTTTTAGTAGTCTGACTGCATATACACGTAAGCGCTGGCCCCCTGGGCCGGCGCTTTTTGTTTGGCCCTACCCCCACTACCACTACATTTCGGGCAACCATCCAACTCTTCGGTGGTTTATGCAAATAAGTGTTGGAGCCGCGCTATTTTTGCAGCTTGACTTTACCGGCCCCGCGTGGGCTTTCTTTTTAGACCTTGTACCATGCAGCACCTCAGCGAACAGGAGATAATCCGTCGGGGCAAATTGGAAGAGCTCCAGAAGCTCGGCATTGAGCCCTACCCCTCCGAGCTGTTCGACGTGAACTTCTACGCCCAGGAGATTCTCGAGAACTACCACCCCGAACTCAACAACTTTCAGGATGTCAGCCTGGCCGGCCGCCTGATGTCGATTCGGGTGAAGGGCAAGGCCTCGTTCGCGGAGCTGCAGGACGCCTCGGGCCGGATTCAGCTCTACATCAACCGCGACGAAATCTGCCCCGGCGAGGACAAGGAGCTGTACAACACAGTCTTCAAGAAGCTCGTGGACCTGGGCGACTTCGTGGGCGTGAAAGGCCACGTGTTCAAGACGATGGTAGGCGAAACCTCCATCCACGTAACCGGCTTCACGCTGCTAAGCAAGAGCTTGCGCCCCCTGCCCGTAGTGAAAGAGCGGGTTGATGAAGCTACCGGCGAGAAAATCACCTACGATGCCTTCACTGACCCCGAGCAGCGCTACCGCCAGCGCTACGTGGACCTGGTCGTGAACCCGCATGTGCGCGACGCTTTCGTGAAGCGCACCCAGCTGGTGCAGGCCATGCGCAACTACCTCAACGACAAAGGCTATCTGGAGGTGGAAACGCCCATCCTGCAGCCCCTGTACGGTGGCGCGGCGGCTCGCCCCTTCAAAACCCACCACAACACGCTGGACATGACGCTGTATCTGCGCATTGCCAACGAGCTGTACCTGAAGCGCCTGATTGTGGGTGGCTTTGATGGGGTGTACGAATTCTCGAAGGACTTCCGCAACGAGGGCATGAGCCGGTTCCACAACCCGGAGTTCACCCAGATGGAGCTGTACGTTGCCTACAAAGACTACTACTGGATGATGGACCTGGTAGAGGAAATGGTGGAGCGCGTGGCTCTTACCCTGCACGGCAAAACCGAAGTGCAGGTGGGCGAGAACCTCATCAACTTCCAGCGCCCCTGGAAGCGCTTCACCATGGCCGAAGCCATTGAGCACTACACCGGATTCAATATTGACGGTAAGAGCGAGGACGAGCTGCGCGCCGCCGCCAAGGACCTGAAAGTGGCCCTCGACCCCAGCATGGGCAAAGCCAAAATCATCGACGAAATCTTTGGGGAGCACGTGGAGCCCAAGCTGATTCAGCCTACGTTCATCACCGACTACCCCGTGGAAATGTCGCCGCTGGCCAAGAAGCACCGCAGCAAGCCGGGCCTGGTGGAGCGCTTCGAGGCAATCTGCAACGGCAAGGAAATCTGCAATGCCTTCTCCGAGCTAAACGACCCCATCGACCAGCGCCAGCGCTTCGAGGACCAGCTGGAGCTGGGCAAGCGCGGCGACACCGAGGCCATGGTGCTCGACGAGGACTTCCTGCGGGCTCTGGAGTACGGCATGCCGCCTACGGCCGGCCTGGGCATCGGCATTGACCGCCTGAGCATGATCATGACCAACTCCAACTCTATTCAGGACGTGCTCTTCTTCCCGCAAATGAAGCCGGAGTACACCAAGTCGGAAAACGCGCCGAAGCCCGAAGCCGAAGCATAACTCCCTACCCCCTGAAAAATCAGAAAGCCTCCCGCTCTGTACAGCGGGAGGCTTTCTTTTGTAACTGACTAATTAGGTCCGTTGAACCGCCTTTGCCTGAGGAAGCTTGCGATGGGCGTGTACGATTTTACTACCAAGGTTTGTTAACCATTCCTTTGTAGAAGCTCTACAGCCGGCAATTTTACGACAGGTGCGTATCCAACTTCTTGTAAGCCGGTTATGATATCTTTAACGGGGTAGCTTGACCAAGGTTACACGGCAATGAAAAATTTCTGAAGAAAATAATCGGGCCGCCTCCCTACCCCCTTGAAAAAACAGAAAGCCTCCCGCTAAATAAATGCGAGAGGCTTTCCTTTTAATACAACTGGCTTACCCTTCCGAATGGGTTTACAGAAGAAGCTTGCGATGGACTGCGTTCGATTTTACTAACGGGTTGTTTGACCAGATCCTGTTAGAAGCTCAACGAGCCGGCAATTTTACTTGCTGTATTTTCTCCAATCTTCTTTTAAGCCGATTGTATGTTCTTTAACGGGGTGCCAAAAGGAAGGTTACGTGTGCCCGAAAAAAATTATCAGGATTTATAACCGGGGTAGTGCCGGGAGTCGCCGCCTACCCCATCGTAGTCCGAATCGGCGTCGCTGGACGTAGATACTTCGTAGGCCGAGTCGCTGAGGGAGTTCAGGAGGCTGTCGGCGGCGGTGCGGTCGGTGCGGAGCTGGTCGGAGGCGGGCTCTTCCTCTTTTAGGGCACTGAGGCCCAGTTTTCCTTGCTTAAGCAGCTTGCTTAGTTCGTCGCCCCACTTCGAGGCCGACTTTTTGAGGCTGGCCCGGGTGGCGTCGCCGGTTTCAGGGGCCAGCAGTAGTCCGGCTACCGCTCCGGCCGTAGCCCCAACCAGCAGGGAGAGAATTACTTTGCCTTTCGTGTCTTGCATGAGGCGGAACAAGTTTAAGATGAGCACACTAGCTTCCGGCAGCACACCGGCCTACTGGTAGAACGCGAAAAGCATAGAGTAGGTTAAATATTGTTTCTAGTAGGGCTCAGCCAACTGCCGGGGGTAGGAACCCAAACAAAACCCCTGGTAGCTGAGCTACCAGGGGTTTTCAAAACGTGGAAGCCGGAGTGGCTTACAGTTCGTTCAGGAGCTTTACTACTTCCTGCTTGGCTTTGCCCAGCTTGTTCTGCAGGCGGCCAACCAGCTCATCGCCCTGGCCTTCAGCGTACTCCAGGTCTTCGTCGGTCAGCTGGGCGTACTGCTGCTTTAGCTTGCCTTTGGCTTCGTCCCAGTTGCCTTTCAGCTTCAGTTTGGAGCCGGCACCGGTGATGCCCATATCTTCGAGCTTCTCGATGTAGCCTTTGAATTTGGCATCGAGGTCTTCGCCGTATTTCGAGAGTTGCTCGCCCAGCTGGCCGCTGTACTTGGTAGCGGCGCTGCCCAGCTTGCTGCGGGTAGCCGTGCCTTTGTCAGGGGCCATCAGCAGGCCGGCAATGATACCAGCACCGGCACCAGCCAATGCAGCGAGGAGAATTTTACCCGAGTTGTCTTCTTCGTGGTAGGACATGATTCGTAGGGGAGAGAAATGAAAAATGGAGTTCGAAGTAAATCCGGTAGCCCCTGGTTAGAGGCAGGCCAGCCTTGCGAGGCAATGGGCCATTGTACAGGATATGGGCCTCTATACGGCGGGGCGCGGTCGAGGTTTTGCGCCAATATAAAAATTAGCCCTGCAAAATATTCGGCCAACTCTCTTGATTTGCGTATCAGGGCAGTCCTTTACCTTTAGCGCCTCACGCGTCTCCTTTTCTCATGCGAAAAATCGTTGTTTTCGGCGCTTTGCTGCTTTCCGCCGCTGCCTGCCAGCGCACCCCGGCTTCCACGGCCCAGTCTCCCTGCATCGACGAAAGCAAAATCCGCAGGGACGCTATGTGCACGATGGACTACAAGCCCGTGTGCGGCTGCGACGGCAAAACCTACGGTAATGCCTGCCAGGCCACCAATGCCGGCGTCACCAGCTCGACGCCCGGGGAGTGCCCCCAGAAAAGCACCAACTAACTCCTACCCCTTCACCACCGGCAAAGCCCTGCCTTGGGGTTGGCTTCGCCCATCCTTTGCTTTTTCCCTTATGTCTGAAAAGCGTTATTTCCGCCAGCAGAACCCGTTTATTGTACCCACTACCGATGGCAAGCTGATTGAAGAGCACATTGGCCTGGCCAGCACCGGCACGGGCCAGTACAGCGTGGCCCACATGGTGGCGCCCCCGCAGTGGAGTGAGCCCCACCAGCGCCCCGAGTTTGACGAAGTAACCATTGTGGTGCGGGGCCGCAAGCGGTTTGAAATCGACGGCGAGGTAGTAGAGCTGGGCGCCGGCGAGTCGTTGCTGATTAAGGCCGGGGCCCGGGTCCGCTACTCTAACCCCTTCGACCAGGAGTGTGAGTACTGGTCTGTTTGCGTGCCGGCGTTCAGCCCCGCCACCGTAAACCGGGAGGAAGCGTAGCAGCGTTTTACCCGGTAGCAACGCACTGGCCGCGGTGGCTGCTGGGGAAGCGTAAGAGGTTACCCCAGCAGCCACTTGCGCAGCTCGGGGGTGCGGTGCGAGCTGCTGGTTAGGGTAGTGACGGGGGCTTTCAGGTGTACTACCAGCGTATCATTGAAGTAGGGCTCCAGGCGCTCAATGGCGCTGAGCTGCACGAGTTCCGTGCGGTTGAGGCGGAAAAACTGGGCAGGATCAAGCAGGGCTTCCAGCTGGCTCAGGGTTTCGTTGAGTATGAAGGCCCGGCCTTGCCCGTCTATAGCGTGCGTGACGCCGTTGCGCAGCTGAAAATACGCCAGCTCGGCCACCTCGAGCAGGTACAGGCCCGCGCGGCTCTTGCTGACCAGCCGGGTTTTGTAGCGCGGCGCGGGGGCTACCTGGGCCACCAGCTGCCGCAAAGCCGCCCCCTGGAACGACTGCCGGAGCCGCTCATATTTCTGCAGGGCCGCCGCAAACTGCGCGTACTGCACCGGCTTCAGCACGTAGGCAATGCCGTTCTGCTCAAAGGCCTGCACCAGAAACGTATCGTAGGCGGTGATGAAGATGACGGGACTCGTAACGGAAATCTGCCCGAACAGCGCGAATACGTTGCCATCGAGCAGCTCAATATCGGACAGGATCAGGTCGGGGGCGGGGTGCTGGCGCAGGTAGGCGGCGGCCTCGCTCACCTGCTGGCACTCGGCCACGATGGTAGCGGTGGGCTGGTACTGGTGCACAAACCGGCGCAGCTGGGCGGCGGCGGGCTCCTCGTCTTCAATTAGCAGTATGCGCATGGGCAGGCACGGGTAGGGCGGCGGTTAGGGGCAGCGTCACGGTAAAGTCTTCGTCGGTGGCGGTTATGCGCAGGGGCACGGTGGCTACCAGCGCCACCCGGGCCTGCAGGCCGGCCAGGCCGCTGCCCGCCCCGGCGGCCGGCTGCGGGCGGGGGCGCCGGTCGTTGCGCACCTCAATTTCAGTAGGCCGAACACGCAGGCTGATGCGCAGGGGCTGGTTACGGCTGGCCAGGTTGTGCTTTACGGCATTAGTCAGCAGCTCTTGCAGCACGCCGGGCGGCAGGAGCAGGTTGCGGAGCTGCTCGGGGGTAGCCTGCACATCTTCCTCGAACTGGTAGGCCACCCCGAACCGGCTGCGCAGCAGCTCGCAGTAGTCGCGGGCAAAGGCCAGCTCCTCGGCCACGGGCACCACCTCCTGCTCGCGGGTGCGCACCAGGTAGCGGTACACTTCGGCCAGGTGCCCCAGGTAGGCGTGGGCGGCCGCATTGCCGGGCTCGATGAGGGCGGCCAGGATGTTGAGGTTGTTGAACAGAAAATGCGGATCGACGTGCTGCTGCAGGGCCTGCAGCTTGGCCCGGGCGGCTTCTTTCTCGGCGCGCTCCAGCTCCAGCCGCACCTGGCCGGCGTGCTGCTGGTATAGAAACGGCAGGTACACGCTGCCCACCAGCAGATACAGAAATACATCGGAGGAGAAGCCGCGTACGGCGGCGTACCAACTGCCGTAGTCGCCCTGGCCTACGCCCGCAAGCACCAGCGCGGCCTGTAGCAACTGCTTGAGCAGGATAAACAGCAGCGCCCCGCGCCAAAGCAAACCGAAGTAGTAACCGGCCCGGCCTCTGGCCCGGTCCCGCTGCGTAACGCGAGCGTGCAGGCGGTCGAGCAGGTACACCACTAGCAAGGCTTCCAGAAACATCCAGAACGGCGCGTCGGGGAACAGATAGAATTCCTCGGGCCGCACGGCCATAGTCAGGCGCGTGTACAGAGCCAGCAGCACCGACAGGCCGAGCACGAATACGTAAAACCAGGGTTTCTTGCGCATCACGAGCGGGAAGGTAGCAGTTGGCGGCGGATACCGGTGCCGCCGCTGGTATCAGCCGCTTAGCTTGGCTCAGGTCTTGTCCTAGAGCTAGCTGCCCTACAGACCAGCCGGTTTTACGTCCTTACCCTGCTCATCGAGGAAGCGGAGCACGGGCTGGTTGTTTTTATCGACGCCGATGGTGAGGCGGGTGCGGCCCTGGGCGTCCTTGAAGTCGAGGGTGGACTGCTCGGTGTTGGCCACCAGCATCACGCGGGTTTCGCCGCGCTGGTCGGCCATAATCATGGCCGACGACCGGCCGGCGGTGGTGCCCACGTACAGGCGGCGCATTAGCCCCAACTTGCCTTCCTTCACGGCCTGCTGCTTCTGCTCGGGGGTAGCGGTTTTATATTTCTCTTCCAGGGCCGTTATAGATTCCTCGGGGGCGTCGCTGAAGGTGAGGCCAGCCTTGTAGCCCCCGCCCTGCTCCTGGTAATTCAGGGCAATAACCTGGTCCTGCCCAAACCGGTCGAAGGACAAATGGCCGCCAGCCGACACCTTCCCATTAGCGTCTTTTTCACCCCCGAAGATCAGGCCGCCGCACTCCTCGCCCTTGTCGTTGTAGAAGAGCATGCCGGGGTGAGGGCGCTTGTAGTCCAGGTGTTTGCCGTCGATGGTGACGCCCTGCGGAAAGCGCGCCTTGTTGCTCATGAGCATCTTCACGGTGCCGTCGCGCTCCACTAGGTTCAGGCGCTCCACCGATATTTCCCCGAAGCGCACGGGCTTATCGGGCTTGGCGAAGGCGCAGAGCAGAGCGGCCAGGGGCAGCAGGGTGGTAACCAGAGCATAGAGCTTGAGAAACTTCACGTCGCGGGCCAGGTTGCGGGTATCCATGGGGGTAGTAGTTGGGGTGAGACGATGCCCAAAACTGCTGCTTCCGGCGCCCGAAAGCCGGCGAATTCGCGGGAGTGCCGGAAAAACCGCCGGAGTGCCGGAAAAGCCGGCGGGAGTGCCGCACCGCCATCCTCTGCGGGAAGCGCCAAACCCGTACCTTGCCCCTGTACTTCCTCTCCTACTCTCCTGCCTTATGGATCAGCGCATCATCAACCTGTTCGACGAGTACACCCACGCCCCGCTCAGCCGCAAGGAGTTTCTGGACCGGCTGGTGAAGCTGGCCGGCGGCACGGCCCTGGCCGCCGCCGCGCTGGCCGTGCTGGAGCCCGGCTACGCCCAGGCCGCCACCGTACCCACTGATGACGAGGACCTGGTGACGGAGGACGCAACCTGGCCCGGCGCGGCTGGCGTGACCATGAAAGGCTACCTGGTGCACCCGAAAGGCAAGGAGAAGCGCGGGGCCGTGGTGGTCATCCACGAAAACCGGGGCCTGACGCCCCACATCAAGGACGTAACCCGGCGCGTAGCCAAGGCCGGCTACCTGGCCCTGGGCGTAGATGCGCTGTCGGTGTTCGGGGGCACGCCGGCCAACGAGGATGAGGGCCGCGCGCTCATTGGCAAGCTGGATAAGCCTCAGAACCTGGAAAACTACCTGGCCGCCCTGCGCTACCTGCGCCAGCGCCCCGACTCCAACGGTCGCACCGGCTGCGTGGGTTTCTGCTGGGGCGGGGCCCTGGCCAACAGCCTCGCTACCCATGATGCGCAGCTGAACGCCGCCGTGGCCTACTACGGCACCCAGCCGCCCGCCGAGGAAGTGCCCAACATCAAGGCGGCCCTGCTGCTGCACTACGCCGCCCTCGATGAGCGGGTAAACGCCGGCATGCCGGCCTACGAAGCGGCCCTGAAAGCCGCTGGCATTAAATACGAGCAGTACGTGTACCCCGGCGTGCAGCACGCCTTCAACAACGACTCCTCCCCGGCCCGCTACAACGCCGAGGCCGCCCAGCTGGCCTGGAGCCGCACCCTGAAGCTATTTAAGGAAAAGCTGGGGTAGCAGAATCCGAGTGCCACTTTCCATGCATACCCCGCTTTATCTTCGATGACCCTCAGTATCAGGCACAAATTACTGCTTACCGTATTACTGGCGGGGCTCCTGCTGAGTAGCTGCCAGCAAGATGCATCCTATACTTCAGCTGACGCTACAGACACCACGGCTCCGGGGCAAAACCGCATCCCGCAATCAGCACCAACCGCATCTTTGCCCATTGAGTACATCGATGTCGGCGAAGTGGCCATCAACGGCTCCCTGCCGCTGATGGGCAAAAAGGCGGCGTTGTTCAAGGTTTTGGGCCCGCCGGACAGCGTGGTAACGCCCAACATGAACGACTACTGCATGCCCTATTACCCCGACAGGGCCCTGCAGTGCGCTTACTATCGGCCGGGGCAGCGCAGAAGTGTACGGCGACACGGCCGTGATATCGTCCCTGGATTTTCAGCGCCAGCCGGAAATCGAACTGCAGAATCCTACCCTCCCCCTGACGCGCAACACTACTCTGGCAAGCCTGGCCACCGTTTTTCCTTACGCTGTAAAAGCGCAGCAAGTGCTCGACGTTTACCAAGTAGGCAAGCGCGTGGTCGTGACGCTGCAAACGGCCAAAGTCCCGAACGATTATACCTGGTTGCTTTTCTTCCACCAGGGGCGGCTTGAAAGCATTGAGCTGCATACACCTTGTTAGGGCTAGCAACTGCCCCATACGGTTTAGCTGGGGGTAGCGCCGCTCCAACAGCCCACTGCCCCGGAGGTAGTGGGCTGTTTGTCTTTAGGAGGAAATCCGGCGCAACTGGCAATGCTACCGCTGGCGCAGCTACTGGAGTGCAGTAGAAAACTTTGGCATCCGGATGTTTTTCAGTTGTTTTTTAGCCGTTCGTGGGGTTGAAGTTTTCCGGGCAGGTAGCACAATAAAGCCAGAGTACAGGGGCCTGAAGCAATGTGTTGTAAGTGTATAAGCTCGACTATACGAGTGCCTGAGGCCCAACTTTTAAGCCTTGCATTGTGCCCGGTTACCCTAATACCTTGGGGTAGTGCTTTACTCTTTGAGCCCAGATTTCAGCTGCCTTACACAGCTTTTATCAGCCTCTTTTACTTTCTGAAGTCAGTGTACCAGGCTGCCTTCTTCCTCGCTGCTCTTCTTTCCACCAACTCCCACACAACCAAATGAAACACCGGTTTACCTCCCTTCTGGGAGCGGCTGCCCTGTGCGTGCTCGGCTCCGCTTCCTCCCACGCCCAAACCTACCAGCAGGTCTGGGCCGATGAATTCACTACAGGCATTGGCCCGAGCTGGGTATTTGAAACCGGCGGGGGCGGCTGGGGCAACAACGAGAAGCAGTACTACCAGCGCGCCAACGCCAGCGTGGTGAACGGCATTCTGCAGATTACGGCCCGCAAAGAAAATGTAGGCGGCATGCCCTACACCTCCTCGCGCATGAAAACCCAGGGCCTGAAGGAGTTCAAATTCGGCAAGATTGAGGCCCGCATGAAGCTACCCCTGGGCCAGGGCCTGTGGCCGGCCTTCTGGATGCTGGGCTCCAACATTAACACCGTAAGCTGGCCGGCCTGCGGCGAAATCGACGTGATGGAGCACGTCAACGCCGAAAACAAGGTGTACGGTACCGTGCACTGGGACAGCAACGGCCACGCCGAGTACGGCGGCAACGTCATCACTACCCCCCAGGACTACCACGTATATGCCGTGGAGTGGGAGCCCACGTATATCCGCTGGTTTGTGGATGGGGTGAAATTCCACGAAATCAACATCAGTGGCGGCACGGGTAGTACCGAGGAGTTTCAGCGGCCCTTCTTCCTGCTGCTGAACCTGGCCGTGGCCGGCAACTGGCCGGGCCAGACAGTAGATGAAAGCAAGCTGCCCGCCACCATGTACGTGGATTACGTGCGGGTGTACCAGAAAAGCGGCACCACTACCCCGCCGCCCACGGGCTCCAGCACCACCATTCAGGCCGAAAGCTACAGCTCCATGAACGGGGTGCAGCAAGAAACCACCTCCGATACGGGCGGCGGCCAGAACGTAGCTTACATTGACGCCGGCGACTGGATGGCCTACAGCAACATCAACTTCCCGACCTCCGGCACTTACACCCTGGAGTACCGGGTGGCCAGCCCCAGCGGCGGCACCCTGTCCTCGGACCTGAACGCGGGGGCCATTCAGCTGGGCAACACCACCATTCCGGCCACGGGCGGCTGGCAGAACTGGACGACCGTATCCCGGACGGTGAACGTAAATGCAGGCACCTACAACTTCGGGGTGTTTGCCCAAACCGGCGGCTGGAACCTCAACTGGATTCGGATTACGAAAGCTGGCAGCGCCCGCCCGACAGCGGTTTTGGCTTCTACAGCGGGTAGCGAGGAAGCCAAAAGCCTAAGCGTGTACCCCAACCCCTACTCGGCCGGCTCGCCTCTCACTATTCAGCTCCCTACCTCGGACCTCTCGCCGGCCCAGGTGCAGATTCTGGACGTGCAGGGCAAGCAGGTATGGCAAACCACAGCGTTTGGCTCGGAAGTGAGGATAGCAAAAGACCTCCCGCTCCGCAGCGGCATGTACCTGATTCAGGTAACCAACGCCGCCGGCATCTCGGTGCAGAAATTAGTGGTGCGGTGACAGGTGACAGGTGACAGGTGACAGGTGACAGGTGACAGGTAAATGGTGATGAGGTGAACTGGCGGCAGACTTCTGGCCGGAGGCCAGGCGTCTGCCCGCCGGCCAATGGGGCAAGTCTCCCGACTTGCGGCCGCGAAGCGGCCAGCCCGCGTTGGCGCCATCCGCGCCGCGTGGGGCCGCGTGCTTAACCTTTGGAGTGCTCTTATCGAAACCAAAAAAGCCCGTGCGATAATATTGCACGGGCTTTTTCAATTGAATTAATGCGGAAAGAGCTGGCCCCACGCGGCGCGGACGAACCTAACACGGGGTGGCCGCCTGCGGCGGCCGCAAGTCGGGAGACTTGCCCCATTTCTCGGCGGGCAGACGCCTGGCCTCCGGCCAGAAGTCTGCCGCCAGTTCACCTCATCACCTGTCACCTGTCACCTAAACACTACATGCGCTGCTCGGGCTTGGCGGCGGGCAGGGGTTTGCGGGGCAGCTTGGCGTCGCGCATGGCGGCCTGGTACACGAAGGAAGCTACTACCACGGAGGCCTGCTTCAGGTCGTCGGCGGGCAGGCGCTCGTAGGTGTCCATGTTGGTGTGGTGGGTGCGGGTGCCGTAGTCGAGGGGGTCCTGAATGAACTGGAAGCCGGGCAGGCCCACGGCGTCAAACGAGAGGTGGTCGGTGCCGCCGGTGTTGCGCAGCGTAACGGTGGTAGCACCCATGTCGGCGAAGGGCTTGAGCCACTCCTGGAAGATAGAAGCCGCCGCCTCGTTGCCCTGGGCATAGATGCCGCGGATTTTGCCGGCGCCGTTATCAAGGTTGAAATAAGCCGCCAGCTTCTCGTGTTCGGGCAGCAGCTTCATGGTAGCGGGGTCGGCGAAGTGGTTTTTCACGTAGCCGCGCGAGCCGAACAGCCCCTGCTCCTCCTCACCCCACAAGGCAATCCGGATGGTGCGGCGGGGCTGCACGCCGGCCGCCTTCAGGATGCGCACGGCTTCCATCATCACGGCGCAGCCGGCGGCGTTGTCGGTGGCGCCGGTAGCGGCGTGCCAGGAGTCGAGGTGGGCGCCCAGCATCACAATCTCGCTTTTCAGCTTTTTGTCGGTGCCCGGAATTTCGGCTACCACGTTGTAGCCCTTCAGGTCCTGGGTCTGGAAGCGGGTGCGGGTTTCCAGCTCAAGCTCTACCGGAATGCCGGCCTCGGCGAGCCGAATCAGGCGCAGCTGGTCTTCGGGAGCCATTTCCAGCTCGGGCAATACCGGCTTGGCGTCGGCGGCGTAGGGGGCGCCGTTGCTGGTGAAGAAGGTACCATCGGAGCCGCCGCGGCTGCTCAGGATAGCGGCCGCGCCTTCGCTCAGCATCATGTCCGACATCTTAGTGCGCAACGCCAGAAGGGCTCGGCGCTGGGCCATGCGCTGCTCCATTTCGGCACTGGCGGGGGCAGCAGCGGCCGGAGCCTCGGGCTTGAAGGCCGCCATTTTCTGCAGCTCGTCGTCGGAGTAGCGCTTGGCATCGGCCTCGAAGGAGGTTTTCGGAGCCGTTACGTCGAGCAGCACAATTTTGTCGCGCAGCTGGCCTTTGTACTTGTACAGCTCGGCTTCGGTGGTGGCCTTCACTACCACTACCTGCTTCTTAAGAACCCCGTTGGTGCTGGGCGTCCAGGCCTTGGGGGCCCCAATGAGCGTGTGGTAGTAGGGTGCCGTCATGGCCACGTACGACTTATCAATATCCCAGCCGCGGCCGAAGGTGCCCCAGGGCTCAATGGTTGCCTTGGTCAGGCCCCAGCTGGTGAGCTGCTTCTGGGTCCACTGGTTGGCGCGGTTCAGCCCCTCGGAGTTGGCCAGGCGCGGACCGCACACATCCGTCAGGTAGAAGGCTGTTTCCATCACTCTGGAGCGGTTCAGGCCTTCGTCCTTGATTTTAGCCAGCGTGGCCTGGTCGGCCTTGGTACCCTGTTGGGCCAGGGAAGGCGCGGCTACCGCGAGGCCGCCGGCTAGCGCCAGAAGTCGAAATGCGTTCATTGAGGAAGGTTGGTTGTAGAGAAGATGTTTTCGGAAGATAAAGAACCGAAACCAGTCGCAACGTTGCGCCGCCTATTCCCAGGCCGTCTTTTCTTTCTCCCGAACCCTACCCCCCTCCTAGTCCTGAACCTCTTGCCGGGCGGCCAGCACCTTATCGGGCGTAATGGGCAGCTCCCGGATGCGCTTGCCGGTGGCGTGGTACACGGCGTTGGCAATGGCGGCCGTGAGCCCAATCAGGCCGATTTCGCCCATGCCCTTGGCGCCCATGGGGTCGAGGCGGTGGTCAGGCTCATCCATGAAGACAACCTCTACCTCCGGCATGTCGGCATTCACGGGGATGTGGTACTCGGCCAGCTGGTTGTTCACGAACCGGCCGAAGCGGTGGTCCATGCGGGCCTCTTCCATCAGGGCCATGCCGATGCCCCAGGTGACGCAGCCGTACACCTGGCTCCGGGCCGTTTTGGGGTTGAGCACCTTGCCCACATCCAGCGCCGACACCACCCGGCTCACGCGCACTACCCCGGTGGCCTCGTTCACCCGCACCTCCACGAAGTTGGCGCAAAACGACTTGCCAGAATACTGGTCCTGCTCGGGTCCCTTATCTACTTCGCGGGTCAGGTCGAGACCCATCAGGTTATGTTCGCGCAGAATCTGGGGGTAGGAGAGCTGCCGCCGGGGATGCCGCACCTGCCGGACTACGCCATTTTCGGCTACCAGCTCGGTGGGTTTCAGCTTGTGGCGGCCCCAGGCGGGAGAGCTCCGGGCCAGGTCCAGGAGCTGCTGGTGCAGGGCGGTGCAGACGGCGTGCACGGCCGAGCCCACCGAGGCCGCCGTGTGGGAGCCAAATTGCCCCGGTGCGGGCGGGAAAGCGGAGTTGCCCAGCTCGAACCGCACCTGCTCTGCCGGCATGCCGCTGGCCTGGGCCGCAATCTGGGTCATGATGGTGTAGGTGCCGGGGCCGGCGTCGGCGGTGGCGCTCTGCACCAGCAGGCGGCCATCGGCGAAGAGCTGCGCCCGGGCGGCGGCTTTCACCCGCTCGGCCTTATAGATGCCCATGGCCATGCCCCACCCTACCAGCCACTCGCCTTCCCGGGTAGCCCGGGGCTGCGGGGGCCGCCTGCTCCAGCCAAAGCGCTCGGCCCCGCGCTCATAGCAGGCCCGCAGCTGGTTGCTCGACCACGGCTTGTCGTCCTTGGGGTCGGTTTCGGCGAAATTCCGGCGGCGCAACTCCAGGGGGTCCAGGCGCAGGGCATACGCCAGCTCATCCATGGCCGACTCCAGGGCAAACGAGCCGCTCGACTCGCCGGGGCCGCGCGTCCAGGCGGGCGTGCTCACGTCCAGGGGCACCAGCTGGTAGCGGGTGTTCAGGTTGGGGCAGCGGTACGCCGATTTGGTGGGGTCCACGATGCGCTCCGTAAACTCCTCGTGCCGGGAGGTCTGCCCGAAGGCCTCGTGGGTGATACCGATCAGCTGCCCGTCGGGGGTAGCGCCCAGGCCTACCCGTTGGGAAGAAAAGGGCCGGTAGCCCACCAGGTTAAACATCTGCTGGCGCCGCAAAGCCACCTTCACCGGCCGGCCCACCAGCTTCGCGCCCAGAATAGCGGCTACCTCCTGGGGCCAGATACGCGAGGCACCCCCAAATGCCCCGCCCACATACGGCGAGTGCACCTGCACCCCGTCCTCGGGCAGCTGAAACATACGCCGCAGGTCCTGCTTGGCCAGGGCCGGTGCCTGGGTTTTGTTGTACACCACCAGCTTGGGGCCGTCCCAGTGGGCAATGGCGGCGTGGGCCTCCAGGGGGTTGTGCACCTGCACGGCGGTGCGGTATTCCTGCTCCAGGCGCACGGGGGCCTGCTGGTAGGCATTGGCCTGGCCCCGCTGGTAGTCCTCAGCCTGTTGGGGCTTCCGGCCTCGGCTACGGTGGGCAAGCAGGTCGGTTTCGGGCGCGGCCGCCTGGTACTGCACCCGCACCAGCTCGGCGGCGTGCTGGGCGTGCTCCAGCGTGTCGGCAATGGCCAGGGCTACGGGCTGGTTGCTGAAATGAATCTGCTCGTCGTGGAATACGCGGTGCTCCTGGCCTGCCAGGCGGGGGTTGTTGTTGGCCTTGGCATCCTGGTAGGCGGGCACGCCGGGCGAGTTGCGGTAAGTAAGCACGGCCAGCACACCGGGCGCTTTTTCGGCGGCGCGGGTATCCAGGTGTATCATTCGGCCCTTGGCAATGGCACTGGTCACCAGCACGCCGTGTACCACCCCGGGTACGGCGTGCTCGGCGGCGTAGCGGGCCTGGCCCGTTACTTTGGCCCGGCCATCAACCCGACTAAGTGGCGCCCCAAGTCCTGTTTCCTTCAACTCTTTCTCTTCCATACTGTATAAACCATACAACCTGACCAAAGACCAAAACCGGGCTCTGTTTCTGTACGGATACGCGGCAGAAAGGCTACCCCCATGTAGGCGCTACGCTGCATCTGCACTCACGCACGGGCCGGGGATTCTTGCGTAGGGTGGCTTCCTATTTTGGTAATTCTTTGACTTATTCTATAGATATTCTTATATACTGCTTCTGCTCTTTCTTTATGTGTTCTGCCCCATGGTAAATGTGCTAAAGCGCAACAACGTCCGGGTTATCGGGCAAGGCGCTCAGACGTTGCTTTTCGTGAATGGCTTCGGATGCGACCAAAGCATCTGGCGCTACATCCTGCCGGCATTTTCCGCCCAGTATCAGCTGGTGCTCTTCGACCACGTAGGCGCGGGCCTCTCTGACACGACGGCCTATGATCCGAAGAAATACGCGTCTCTGGAAGGCTACGCGCAGGACGTGCTGGACATCTGCCACCAGTTGCAGCTGGAGCAAACCATTTTGGTGGGCCACTCCGTGGGCGCCATGATTGGGGTGCTGGCCGCCATTCAGGAACCCGAGGCTTTTGAGCGGCTGCTGCTGCTGTGTCCTTCGCCCTGCTACCTCAACGAGGAAGGGTATCACGGGGGCTTTGAGCGGCAAGACATTGAGGACATGCTGGCCTTCATGGAGAAGGACTATGTGGGCTGGGCTGATTCGTTTGTGCCTTTCATTATGGGCAACCCCGACCGGCCTTCGCTGACAGTGGAAATGACGCACAGCTTCTGCCAGAACGATCCGGCCATTGCCCGGCAGTTTGCCCGCGTCACTTTCCTCTCGGATAATCGCCCGGACGTAGCCCGCCTGCGCGTGCCCTGCCTGCTGGTGCAATGCGCGCAGGACTTTGTGGCCCCGCAGGAGGTAGGCGAATACCTGCGGGCCACCATCCCCGATTCTACCCTGGTCACGCTGCCCGTATCGGGGCACTGCCCCCACGTGAGTGCCCCAACGGAAACACTGGACGCTATGGAGCACTTCATGGTTGCCTAGATTGGCTCCTGCTCACACAAGCGGCTGATCAGGCACCTGAACGGCTTCCGCAAGAGCCTGGAGTTTAGGGCCTTTTTTCAGCTAGTGAAGCCGTTTTACCAGAGCGTTCAGGAAATGCAGCACTACGCGGTAGTGGAATGAAACCCGTCATACTTCGCTGCGTTCTGCCTGCCGTTCGCTCTGCCTACCCCAAAATAACCCCTACCTCCCTACGCTCGTCTAACCGGCTACCCCTCACCTAGCCCCGAACGACCTGATGAGCCTCTGGGAGATAATAAAGCGCCTGTTTCCGTACGTGCGGCCCTACCGGGGGCTGGTACTTGCCACGCTGCTGCTTACGCTGGTGGGCTCCCTCGCGGCCCAGGTAAACCCGTTTGTGCTGCGCTACACCGTGGATACGGTACAGGGCCTACTCAACCGCAATGCCACGCTGGCGGCCGGTATGCCCCTGCTGCTGCTGGTGAGCGGGCTGCTGCTGGGCAAGGAAATCATCAACACCTTCATTCAGTTCGGGCAGAAGTTTTACGGGGAGAAAATCCGCATCAACGTGTCGAGCCGGCTCATGCACGACGCGGTGCAGCGGGTGGTGGGCTACCAGCTCGGCTTCTACGCCGACACCGGCAACCAGACCGGCAAGCTGCAGACGCGCATCGACCGGGGCGTGGAGAGCCTGATGAAGCTGGTGCAGAATTTCTTTATCGACATTCTGCCCCTGTTCGCCAATTCCATCGTGGCCCTGGTGGTCATGTTCACGGCCAACGTGTACGTGGGGCTGGTGGCCGTGGCGGTGCTGCCGGTGTATTTCTGGCTCAGCTACCGCCAGGCCGACCGGCTCAACGGCACCCGCCGGGCCCTGCGCGGCCTGCGCGAAGCCCGCAGCCAGGGCCTCGTAAACCTCATCGATTCGGCGGTAGTCATCAAGAGCTTTGTGCGCGAAGACTATGAAGCTCAGAAGCAGAACCAGCAGCAGGACGCGCTGCAGCGGGCCCAGCTGGAAACGCGCAAAACCAACTTCCTCTACGACGGCCTCAAAACCTTCACCGAGCAGATTGGGGTAGTGCTCATCATCATCCTGACGGCCTACCTCGTGCTGGATAGGCAAATCAGCATCGGGGCCATCATGTTCCATATTCTGCTGTTCAATAACGTGTCGGCGCCCATCCGGCAGCTGCACCGCATCTACGACGAGATGAACGACGCCCTCACGTACTCCGAGGGGTTCTTCGATATTCTGGACGCGGAAAACGCCACCGAGCCGACCGGCACCCTGCAGCCGGCGCACCTGCGGGGCACCTTCGATATCTGCAACGTAGATTTCACCTACCCCAGCGGCACCCAGGCCCTGCACGACGTGTGCCTGACCATTGAAGCGGGCAAAACTACGGCGCTGGTGGGCCTGAGCGGGGCCGGCAAAAGCACCATCATCAACCTGCTCTGCAAGTTCTACGCCCCCGACCACGGCAAAATGCTGCTGGATGGCCAGCCCCTCTCTGACTACGACACCCACGCCCTGCGCCAGCACATTGGGCTGGTGCTGCAGAAAAACCACATCTTCAAGGGCACCATTGAGGAGAACATCCGCTACGGACTGATGGACGCCACCCCGGAGCAGATTCAGCAGGCGGCCAAGCAGGCCTACCTGCACGAGCAAATCATGGGCCTGCCCAAGGGCTACCAGAGCGACGCCCAGCAGCTCTCGGGCGGGCAGCAGCAGCGCATTGCCATTGCGAGGCTATTTCTGAAAAACCCGCCCATCATCTTCCTCGACGAGCCCACCGCCTCGCTGGACGCCATTGCCACCGAGCAAATCAAAAACTCCCTCGACGCCATCAAGCAGGGCCGCACGGTGGTCATCATCTCCCACTCCCTGGCCCAGATTGTGGATGCTGACTGTATTTACGTGATGAAGCAGGGCCGCATGGTGGAAAGCGGCACCCACGAGCAGCTCTACGACCGGCGCGGCACCTACCGCGAAATCTTCGACGCCTCCGCCCGCAGCCTCAACATCGAGAAGCTGGCCCGCGTGTTGGTAGATGATGGGGACGAGGTGGAGGATACGGCGGCGTGAGGCAGTAACGCGAACTTTGCAGTTCGCGCCCTAGAACTATTTCCATTGCGTCTTCCTGACGCGTACTACCATGTTCGCGCTACTTCCCTATCCTGCTGTCCAATGAGTAATCTGATATACTACGAGCGTAACCTCCCCCACCGTTTGCCACCCGGCACCGATCTATTTCTAACGTTCCGATTGGCCAACTCGCTGCCAACCGCGGTTGTCTCCTACCTACGAACGCAATTCCGCTCTTCTACAACCACCTCAATGACAACTACCTACGCGCAGCAACGCCGGTATTTCGGCCGATTCGATCAGCTTTTGGATGAAGCTGCGCACGGTTCCACCTGGCTTCGACAACCGGCTATTGCTGCGCTGGTAGGTGATTCGCTACGTCATTTTGACGGGAAAGCTTACCAGTTGCACTGTTACTGTATCATGCCGAACCACGTACACTTGGTTGTTTCGTTGGCTTATAATGCTCCGCTGCTGGTTGAAACGCTGCAACGCATTAAAGGCTACACTGCTTTGCAAGCAAACAAGCTGCTCGGGCGCACGGGCCAGTTCTGGCAACGGGAAACGTACGACCACATCGTGCGCAGTGGCGAGGAAATGCAGCGAATCATTGCCTACGTGCTGAATAATCCCGTGAAGGCGGGTTTGGTTGACACGTGGGAGCAATGGCCGCACACGTATTGGGCCGAACCTTAAGCCGCGGACCTGCAGCCAGTAATGCGAACTTTGTAGTTCGCGCTTCAGAACAAAAACGGCCGAACGTCCCATTAGCCCGAATTACGGGGTTTGCCTTTGTCTACGTGCATATTTCTGCCGGCACAACTCACAACTCGCGAACTACAAAGTTCGCGCCACTGCGCCACTGCTATTGTTAAACCGACACCTCTATGACTCTCGACCTCACCGGCATTACCAGCAAAGCGGCCATCCACCAGCTGTTCAAGGAGAAGCTGGGCTTTGAAGACTGGTACGGCGCAAATTGGGACGCATTCTGGGATTCTATTGTGGCCATTGTGGAAATGCCGCCCGTGCTGACCTTAACCAACTGGGAGGAATTTGCCGAAAGCTGCCCCCGCGACATGGAAATTCTGCGGCAGGTGATAGAGGATTACGCGGAGGAAATGGCACCCAAGCGCATCGTGCTGGGGTAGCCTTTCGATGGCGTTGCACCGGGGTGATAACCGATATGACCAGAAGCCGGAAGCTGGGTTTCCTGGTGTACCAGCCCACCGAAGAATCGTTCTTCGACCTGTTCGAGCAGCTCCGCGCCGACCGCCTGATTCCGTAGCTGATTATGTGCTTGCGTGCACGCCGCTTTCAGCCCCGGCTAGGGTGGTGGCTGGGAGCGGCAGTTGGGCTTGCTAGCTCCGGCCAGTTCAGTGCCTCTTCTCAGCTCTCGAAACCAAATAACCCCGTTCAGGCAGGAAGTACCCGCGCATTTCGGGTAATATTTGTGCGGTTTCTGTCTTCAGGTTGCTTCCGCGCTACATGCTGCTCATCTTTCGTTTTGTCCTGCTTGCTTTTCTGGCACTAGGGGCGTCCCTGACCCACGCTCAAAAGGCACCCTTTAGCATCCAGACCGTTAGTCTGCCGAAAGGAATTGCGGACCGCAACAACCAGTTTTCCGGCCTGTTCATACGCAACAAGCAGCTGCTGCTGCTTTCGGAAAGCCGCTTGCAGGAGCGGGCCGAGGCCAAGGTGTACGCGCTGGACCTGAACAGCATCAGCAGCCAGCTCCAGCAGAAATCGGGAGAAGTAGCGTACCGCAAATACCCCCTGCAGAACCTGGATCTGATTCGGACCCGGATGGACAGCTTACGGCAGGAATACGAGGGCCTGGAGGGAATTACGATGGTAGGCAGCACGGCCTACTTCACCATTGAAACCACTACCCCCTCGGCCTACTGCTACCTGATTAAGGGCGAGTTAGATGAGGCCGGCGGCACCATTCGCCTGGATTCGCGCTACCTCGTGCCGCTGCCCAAACCCGTCCTCTCCAACGGTACTCACATCAACAACGCCGGCTTTGAGGCCGCCGCCGACTACGACCAGAGCCTGTTGTTGCTGTTCGAATACAACTACTTCACCCACGACAACTACGCTTTCCGGCTGCCCACCGCCGCCCCTACCCCCGATATTCCGCGCTACGTGCCCGTGGCCCGCCTGCCCTTCCGCGTAACGGACCTGGTACACGAGGGGAAGAACCGCTTTACGGCCATCAACTACTTCTACAACGGCGCCGACGACAGCGTGTACCGCACGCCGGGCCAGGACCCGAATACCCGCCTCATCCGCAACGGCAGCGGCTACCAGAATTACTGTCGCCTGCTTAGCCTGCGCTACAAGCGCAACAAGGTGAAGTGGAAGCCCCTGTTCGAACTGCCCCGGGAATATATGACCTATAACTGGGAAGGACTGGCGGCCTACCAGGGCGGCTACTTCCTGATCAATGACAAGTACGGCCCCTCCAACCAATCGACGCTGCTGTACCTGCGCCGGAAGTAAGTTTCCGAGCTGGGAGTACGCGTATCCCTTCCCTTTCCCCTACCCCCTATGCCCGGCCAAACCGATTTAACCCAGCTGCTGCGTACCCTGAAGCCGGAGCTGCAGCCAGGCACTTACGTGTACTGCACCGTTGCCACGCCGGAAGAACTGCCACTCACGGAAGTGGTTGGCACCTTTCGGGAACGAGAGGGCCTTACCGTTATTCTGCCCCAGGCCACGGCCGACCGGCTGGGGCTGCCCTACACCTTTGTGGCAGCCTGGATTACCTTGACGGTGCACTCGGCGCTGGAGGCCGTGGGCCTGACGGCCGCCTTTTCGCGGGCCCTGGCCCAGGGCGGCATCAGCTGCAACGTAGTGGCCGCCTACTACCACGACCATCTTTTCGTGCCCGCTGCCGCCGCGGAAAAGGCCCTCCGGATTCTGCGGGAGCTGGCCGAAGCCAAGCCGGTGCAACGCCCTTTGGGGGCCGCCAACACGTAAATAATCAGCCCCAAATCTGCCCCCCGGGTTGGGCATCGGCCGGCCTCGCACCGGAATAAATCCGCAACGGAGGTAGCCCGGCGCGGCAGTAGTGCCCGCCCCAGGCTACCTCCGTTGGCGGAAGGCCGAAAGCAATTAGCTGACCGTAGGCGGGTTGCGGTTGACTACCGGTCCGGCGCCGGCCAACTGGCTTACCATGTCGTCCAGGATTTCCTTGCCGTAGCCAATGCGGTTGGCGTACTCCATGCACAGGCCGTACTCGCGGGGGTCAATCTGGCCGTCCTGCAGCATCATCTGCACCAGCGTCTGGAGTTCCAGGGTGCGCTGCAGGCCGTCGGCGGGCACCACAAAGCTGAGTACGCTCAAGTTGTCGGCCAGGGGTTGGGTCTGCTTGGACGTCAGGCCCAGGCGGTTGCCAATCTGCAGCAGAAAGTCGCCTTCCTGCTCGTCCAGCTGGCCGTCGGCGGAGGCTATCAGCAGTAAATTCTGGAAGAAGCTCAGCTTCTTCTGCTCAGTATTCAAAACCTCTTCGAGGGTGTGTTGCGACTGCATAGCGGTAGCGGTGGAAGGTGAGAGAATTAGCCGCCTTGGGGCGAGTTTTCTTTTGAACGCGGCCTCCGGCGGAAGGTTATTTACCGCTTTCCACGGCCTGGCCCTCAAACATTCCCCTATACATGTCGTTTCTTTGGGCACCACTGTTCGACTGATGTGCCCCACGCGGGCACTACTTATTTGGCGCGCTTATTCATGATTACATCACTGCAACGGGGCGACGGCAGCACCTATCTGACCATTGAGCGCAACCTACTCGACAATTGGGTGCATGCGCGCTGGCACGGCCGCCAGACCCTGGGCACCGTGATGGACGGCGGCCTGACCCACCTGGAAATGCTGCGGCAGAAGCCCTGTGCCAAGCTCCTCAACGACCACCGCAGCCTGGTGGGCGCCTTCACCGAAGCCAACGACTGGATTCAGCAGGTCTGGACTCCGCTCATCATTGGGGCCGGCTTGCGCTACATCGGGCAGGTAGTGTCGCCGGATGTGTTCGGGCAGTTTTCCATGGAAGACCTGCAGCAGCGCATCGGCGACCAGCTACAGATTCATATGTTCCAGGAGCTGGAAGCGGCCGAAGACTGGCTGCGGGCCCAGAACTAGTTTCGGTTGTTTAGCGCTTTGGCTTCCAGGGCTCAGTTCCGGCGAAGAGGCGCCTGAGCGTGTACGCCCGCGCCTCCCGGGCAGAAAGCTGCCGGGCCCAGGCCACGCGCGTAGCGGCCGGCGCGGCGCCGGGCCCGGTGGAGCGGTACTCCACGTAGCGGGCGGTTTCTTCGCTTTCGGGCTTTTTCCAGTTGTCCCAGCCCGCGGGCCGGATGTGCGGCCCCATGTACGTGCGCAGGTAGGCTACCTGGGCGTAGGGCTGCCAGGGCCGCCCCAACGACACGTTGGTGGCCAAAGCCGTATCGGCCGTGAGGCGGCACTTCCGGAACACAAAGCCGTAGGCTTGGTCCGCGGGGGTAGCGGCCGCCGTGATGTGGGAGTTTTTCTTGCTGCGAATGGTGCAGTGGTCGAATACGGCCGTACTGCTCCCGAAAATAAAGTCGGTGGTGCCCTCAACAAAGCACCGGTAGAAATACTGCCGGGTGTGGGCAGTAGCCAGAAACAGGGTATCCTGGTCGCCGAGGATGCGGCAGTTGCGGAAGGTACAGCGGTCGGCCTCCACGTGCAGGGCCACGGCCTGCCCCGCCGTGCGGCCGGCCGTGTTCCGGAAGGTGAGGTTTTCGGCCCGGAAATCAGCCCCCTGTACCAGCACCGAGTACGAGGTGTAGGTGTTGAGGCTACCCTTGCCGCTGTGGTCATCGAAGGTCAGGATGGTCTGGTCCCGCTCGTCGCCCAGCAGCGTCAGGTGCGTTTTGGCGGCCGGCACTACCAGCTTTTCCTTGTACACGCCCCTGCGGATGCGGATTACTACCTCCTGCTCCGCTTGCGAAGGCGCGGCATTAATGGCCTCCTGCACCGTCCGAAATTGCCCGCTGCCGTCCTGGGCTACTACCAGTTCCGCACCCCTAACCCGGCTCAGGGTTAGCCAGGCGAGTATCACTACCAGAAAATATTTCATTGAATGGGGGTAAATCAGTACGCCGGAAATCGAAAGTAGAAAAGCTACCCGGCTTTGCAGTACAGGAGCGGCGCCGCATGTGGTGGCAACTCGGTTAGGTTAAGGCCATTGGTAACATTCGCGTAATGGTCTGGTCACATTGAAGTAATAGGTAATGCCGCTCTTTGCGCCAGCATTACCATTCTATGAAGAAACTGTTAACCAGCCTTTTGCTTCTGGCAGTAGGCTTCGCCCATGGCCAAGCCCCTGACACGGCAGCCAAGCCCCACCCAACAGCAAAAAAATGGTTTGAAACAGTTGCCATCCGGGGCTACCTGCAGGCCCGCTACAACCGCCTGCTGGAAACCAACCCCGACCTGGCCTGCGAGCAGTGCGACCGGTCGTGGGGCCGCAACGGCGGTATTTCCTTCCGGCGCATTCGCGTAATTTTCTACGGGCAGCTGCACGAGCGGGTGTACTTCTACCTCCAGCCCGATTTTGCCAGCACGCCCAGCGGCAGTACTTCCCTGCACATTGCCCAGATACGCGACGCCTACCTGGACCTGGGTCTGGAAAAAACCAACCAGTTTCGGGTGCGCATCGGTCAGAGCAAAATTCCCTTCGGTTTCGAGAACATGCAGTCGAGCCAGAACCGCCTCCCGCTGGACCGCAACGATGCCCTGAACAGTGCCCTGTCGAACGAGCGGGATTTGGGGGCGTTCCTGTACTGGGCACCCACGGCCGTGCGCCAGCGCTTTAGTCAGCTGGTGAAAGATGGCCTCAAGGGCTCCGGCGACTACGGCGTGGTGGGCCTTGGCGTGTTCAACGGCCAGACGGCCAACCGCCCCGAGCTGAACAACCAGCGCCACGTAGCAGCCCGCCTAACCTACCCCCTGGCTATTGGCAATCAGATCATTGAGCCCGCGCTGCAGGCTTATTCCGGCGAGTACGTAGTGGCCCGCGACCAGCTCTCGAGCGGCGTGAAGCACCGCCCCGACCTGCGCTACCCCGATCAGCGCGCGGCCGCTACCTTCGTGCTCTACCCCCAGCCATTCGGCATCCAGACGGAGTACAACGTGGGCCGCGGCCCCGAATTTAACCCGCGCACAGACAGCATTGAAACCCGGCGCCTGCACGGGGGCTACGTGCTGCTCAACTACCGCCTGCGCTACCGGCAGCAGCAACTCTACCCCTTCCTGCGCCTGCAATACTACGAGGGCGGCAAAAAGCACGAGCGGGACGCCCGCAGCTACCAGGTGCGCGAGGCGGAGTTGGGCCTGGAGTGGCAGCCCTTCCCCAGCTTCGAGCTGGTGACGATGTACACCCTGTCGCGGCGCCGGTTCGAGGATTTTCAGAAGCCGGATAACCGCCAGCGCGGCGGCTTGCTGCGCCTGCAGGCTCAAATTAATTTTTAGGGGTAGCGGCGCTTAGTCTTGGGTAGGGTCCCAGCCGCGGAGCACGGTGGGCAGGGTGTACTGCCGGGCGTCGGCGTCGGAAAGCTGCCGGGTCCAGGCTACGCGCTGCGTGGGGGCGGCGCCGGGGCCCCGGCTCTGATACTCGGCGTAGCGGGCGGTTTGCTTGTTGCTTTCCTTGTCCCAATGGTCCCAATCTTCGGGCCTGATCTGCTTGCCCAACTCGCAGCGCAGAAACACGGTTTTGGCGTAGGGCCGCCAGGGCCGGCCGAGGTAGAAGCTGCCGGCAGGGGCGTCGCCGGTAAGGCGGCACTGGTTGAACACGTAGCCGTAGCGGGTGCTGTCGGGGGTGGAGGCGGCCGTGACGAAGCCGCCGGTTTTGCAGAAAATGGTGCAGCGCTCAAACCAGGCCGTGCTGCTGCCGAAGATAAAATCCACGGTGCCTTCAATGTAGCAGCCCTCGTAGTACTGGCGGCTGCCGTAGCCGTAGGTGTAAAGCGTATCCTGAAAACCGAGGAAGCGGCAGTTCCGGAACCGGGCTTTGTCGCCGGCCACCCACAGGGCCACGGCCTGCCCCACCGGCCCCGAGGAGTTCTGAAACGTGAGGTTTTCGGCCGTGAAGTCGGCGCCGTAGATGTAGCAGCTGGCCGAGCCCGAGGTGCCCTTGTCTTCCCCGAAGATGTTTTTCTTCTGATTATAGTCGTCGTAGGTGAGGATGGTTTTCTCCCGGTCCTCGCCCACTATTTTCACGAAGTGCTTGGAGCCAGCCAGAATCAGCTTCTCCTTGTACACGCCTTTCTTAATGAAGATGGTGGTGACTTTCTTCCGGAAATCGGGCACGGCATTGAAGGCCTCCTGCACCGTCCGGAACTGCCCGCTGCCATCCTGGGCCACCACAAAATCGTAGCCGAGGGCGCGGCCCAGCGTCAGCCAGAGCAGCAGGCAGGAAAGCAGAACGGGTTTCATAGCGCGCGGGTGGGTAGGGCGGCAACTTAGGCGGAACAGGCCGCACTTCCGGCCCGCTACCCCGGAATTTTCGCGCAAACGTTGCCGGGAACGTTGCCGCTTCCTACCCCTCCGGCAGCATTCATCCCGGCGGCGCCCACGCAATGGCTGCAATGGGCCGCCCGACAACGCTACCCCCTACCCCTTATGAAACGGGCAACCCATCGCCATAGCTGCGGCCTTTTCGCTGCCGGCGGCGGGCATGGGCAGAGCCGCCCGGGCGCCTTTGCCGGTAGCTTGCACGTTGGTCAGCACGAAGCCGCTGGCGGGTAGCGTGGGCATGCGGGTCAGGTTGTAGCGCAGGTCCTGGGCGGGCACGTCGTAGCGGATGCCGTCGTTGAGGAAGGCCACGGCTTGCTTCAGGGCCTCAATGGTAATCCACTCGCCGGCGCAGCGGTGGCCGGTCAGGAACTCGCCTCCGCCCTGCGGAATAAAGTCGTAGGGGCTGGGCTTCCGCTGCCGGAACCGCTCGGGCCAGAACACTTCCGGGTCCTGCCACTCCCGCTCGTCGCGGTTGGTGCCGTACACGTCCAGCAGCACCAGCGTGCCCTTCGGGAACTCGAAGCCGTGCCAGGTAAACTCCTCGCGTACCAGTGCCCCCACAAACGGCGTGAAGGGGAAATAACGGCGTACTTCCTGGACAAACAGCTCGGCATAATCCTCGGCGGGGTTGCGCAACAGCTGGCGGTAGGCGGGGTGCTCGTGCAGGGCCAGCGCCGCGAAGGTGATGTAAGTAGCAATGGCCACGATGGGCCGGGTAGCGTTCATGAGCTCAATGGCGGCCATCTGTACATCCAGCAATTCGCCGTTCGTGTCCCGGTACCAGGCTACCATATGAGCCGGCGAGCCTTTCTGCACGGGCAGCTGGCCCTTCCGGATGGCCCGGATAATGCCGCGCATCCACTTCTCGCCCCGACTGCGAGCCTGCTTACCGCGCCAGTGCCGGGGCCCTACCCCGCCAAAGCCATCCACCATGTCGCCGAAGTCGCGGGCGCGCTGGCTTACTTCCTCTTCTGCCAAGGGGACCTCGGCCCAGGCGCAGGCCGCCCGGCACAGAATTTCCTGGGCTTCGCGGAAGAGCACTACCCGGTCCATCTTCTCCCAGCGGTGGGCGTAGCGCTGCCATTGCTCGGCCAGTAGGCTCATCAGCCGCTGCCGGCTGGCGGGCCCCATTAGGGCCATGAACATTTCCTTGCGGCAGCGGTGCTCCCCGTTGTCGCGGGTCTGGATGGCATCCAGGCCCATAAGCGTGGTTTGCACCCGGCGCGGCACGGCCCCCTTCCGGATAAAGAGCTTGGGGTTGTAGAATAGCTCGGCGGCCTCGGCTCCGTGCAGGCAAATGGCTGGCAGGCCCATCAGCCGGATCTGGAAGATGTCGGAGTTGAAGCGCTGACTTCGGTTGTAGAGGAAGGGGTAGCCTTCACGCAGCACATCCAGGGTACTATCGAAGCTCGGGTCGCGGAAAATCTTAGGCATAGCCGGTAAATAGGTAGCGGGTGCATCGCCGAAGCGGATACCTTTACCTTACGGGGTAGCGCTGCGCAGGATATAGACGAGCCAGGAGAATCACTACCATCGTATGGTACTTCGCCTTGGACTAGGCAGCTTGTGTTATTTCCTGAACTCTCACACCTCCATAACCACGCAGCGGTCCGGTAGCACTCTGGGCCAGAGAAGCAGCAGTCTTCAATTATTTTAGGGCCCTGGTATGAAATCTGAGCTGCAGGTGCATCTACTGGGTGTACCCGTTCCTGCACCCTATGAAACACCTGCTACTTTTTATCTTTTCTCTGCTATGCTTCTCCACCCTGGCCCAGCAGGCCCAGGTAGTGGGCCGGGTCCTCGATGATAAAACCGGGGCCGGCTTGCCGGGCGTTACCATTCTGCAGAAAGGCACTACCAACGGAGTTTCCTCCAACTCTGACGGCTCGTTTGCCTTTACTGTGCTGCCCGAACCCGAGGATAGCGTAAGCCTAGTTTTCTATTCCATCGGCTACCTCACGCAGGAACAGCGCGTGGCTGTTAGCCTTCCGCGCGTGTTTCGGTTAGCCATCAATCCCCATATCATCGAATGTTCTTTCAGCTCCCCTAAGTTGGCGGTGGGCCTGACGAGCGGAGTCCGGTACACGCCCGTTGGCGGCAATCTTCGCCTGTACGGGTACCGGTGGCTGCCGCGTCCGTTTATGGTGCCCGTGACAGTAGCTGCTAGTTACCGCACTAATCTGCACCGCAACTACGATTTCACAACCAGCCTTGAGCTGCCGGCCCTGGGCCAGTTGGGGCCGCTGTACGTGGGCGAGTCCGTAGGCTACCAGCACGTACGTAACGGACCGGCCAACCTGAGCTTCCATAGCTACCAGGCGGTGCTTACCTTCGATTTGGCCAGATTCATTCATTCGGCCCTGCCTACTGTGGTGCTAGGCGGCGGGTACGCTCAACTTGGGGCGGCATCGGGCACAGAAATGCGCCCTGGTGCGCACGGCTATGGCTATACGCTGGGCCTTCAGCAACAGGTACTACCCAGCTCCCTCGGCTTGCAGGCCAGCGTGCAGGCCACGCGCTGGCCCGGCTACTGGCAGTGGCAGGGCCGGCTGGCTTGCCCGCTGCCCCTAAACCTGCAGGCGGGGATAGAAATCAACTCCCTGCGCACCTACACGGAAGTAACCCTGGCGCTCAGCCGTTTCTTTTACTAACCGGAAGGCGCATACCCCAACCTAAACGCAAAAGCCCAGCCATGCAGGCTGGGCTTTTTTTATTGGAAACAACTGGCAGCCTAGGCTTTGCTATTGGTGATGAGCTCCACGATTTCCTCCGAAATACCGGTGGTGCTGAAGCCGCCATCATGCATCAGGTTCTGCATGGTTACGTAGCGCGTCAGGTCGGAGAACAGGCTGATGCAGTAGTCGGCGCAGGCTTCGGCCGGGGCGTTGCCCAGGGGCGAGAGACGGTCGGCGTACTCGTAGAACGCATCGAAGCCGCTGATGCCGGTGCCGGCCGTGGTTTTGGTGGGCGACTGGGAAACGGTGTTCACGCGCACTTTCTTCAGCTTGCCGAGGCGCTGACCGTAGCTGCGGGCAATGCTTTCGAGCACGGCCTTGGCCTGCGACATGTCGGTGTAGTCGAGGAAGGCGCGCTGGGCCGCAATGTAGCTCAGGGCCACCACCGAGCCCCACTCATTGAAGGCATCCTGCTTTTCGGCCACGGCCAGCATCTTGTGCAGCGACAGGGCCGATACGTCCAGGGTCTTCTGGTACCACTCGTAGTTCAGCTCGCCGTAGTGCTTGCCCTTGCGGATGTTGGCGCTCATGCCAATGCTGTGCAGCACGAAATCAAGCTTGCCGCCAAGCTGCTCCTGCGCACCGCTGAACAGCTTCTCCAGGTCCTCCATAGAGGTAGCATCGGCCGGGATGATGGGCGCGTTGCACTGCTCCGAAAGCTTGTTGATTTCGCCCATACGCATGGCCAGCGGGGCGTTGGTGAGCACAAAGCGGGCACCTTCGGCGTGAGCCTTCAGGGCTACTTTCCAGGCAATGGATTCTTCGTTCAGCGCGCCGGAAATGATGCCGACCTTGCCAGCGAGTAGGTTATTGGACATAGGATGAGTAGAGGCGTGTTGGAGTTTGAAATACAAAAGAGGCGAAAAAAATAAAGAACGTCATGCTGAGCGAAGTCGAAGCATCTCGTGTGCTGACGTTGAGTTACTACTCCAACGGCGCACACGAGATGCTTCGACTTCGCTCAGCATGACGTTCTAATAAGTTCGTCTATTTACCCCACCAGCTCCTCGCCCCGCATGGCCAGCAGTTCACGGGCACTCTGGTAGGCGTGCTGGCTGGGGTTGGCACCCGAAATCATCTGGGCAATTTCATGAATGCGCTCCTCCAGGTTCAGCATCCGGATATTGCTCACGGTACGGTCGGCGCGGTCTTCCTTGTACACGAAGTAATGCGCGTCGCCGGCGGCGGCCATCTGAGGCAGGTGGCTGATGGTAATGAGCTGGTGCTTGCGGGCCATCTGCTGCATCATGCGGCCCACCTTCACGGCAATTTCCCCGCTGATGCCCGTGTCAATTTCATCGAATACGATGGTGGGCAGGGCAGTTTTATCGGCCAGCATGTACTTGATGCACAACATCAGGCGCGAGAATTCCCCCCCGGAAGCGGCCTTGCTCAGGGTCTGGGGCTGGGCGCCTTTGTTGGCCGTGAACAGGATGCTAATCACGTCGATGCCGCTGGTGGCGGGCGGACCTTCCTGGTGCTGCACCACAATGCGGGAGTTCGGCATACCCAGGTCGGCCAGCAGAGCCACCAGCTCCTTCTCAAACTTCGGAAACACCTTGCGGCGCGCTTCCGAAAGGCGACTGGCTTGCTTTTTCACGGTTGCCAAAGCACCTTCGGCGTCGCGGCGCAGGCGGGCAATCTGCTTGTCGAGGTTAAGCACAGAGCCTACTTTGTCGCGCAAGTCGCCGCGCACGGCCAGCAGCCCTACCACGTCGCGGACCTGGTGCTTGCGCTGCAGGTTATACAGCACGTTCAGGCGGCCCTGCAGCTCATCGATGCGGGCGGGGTCGCCTTCGGTGCGGCGCTCTACTACCTCTATTTCGTCGGCAATATCGTGGAGCTCTATCAGGCAGCTATCAAGGCGGTGCTTCAGCTCCCGGGCCTGCTCCGAGTAGGCGGCAATCTGCCCCAGCAGGGTGGCCGCTTCCTTCATGGAGCCGGTAGCGCAATACTCGCTTTCCGAGAGGTGCTGCAGGGCCGAGGTCAGCTTGAACTTGATTTCCTCGGCGTGCTCTAGCTCCTTTACTTCCTGCTCCAGATCGTCCTGCTGCTCGTTGTCGAGACGAGCATCTTCCAGCTCATTGAGCAGAAAGCTGTGGTAATCCAGCTCCTTATTGGCCTGAGCCACCTGGTCCTCCAGCGTTTTCAGATCGGCTTCCAGCTTGCGGTACTGGCGGTAGGCATTGCTGTACTGGGCGCGGGTAGGCACCAGCCCAGCGTACAAATCCAGTAGGTTCAGCTGAAACACGGCGTCGCCCAGCAGCAGCGTATCGTGCTGGGAGTGGATATCCATGAGGTTGGCCCCGATGTTACGCAGGGTGTCCAGGGTCACGGGCGTATCGTTCACGAAGGCCCGGGACTTGCCGGCCGGACTAATCTCGCGGCGCAGAATGCACTGGGTGTCGTAATCGAGGTCTTCGGCTTCGAAAATATCCTGCAGCTGGTAGCTGCTGATATCAAACTGGCCTTCAATCACGCACTTCTTCTCCGTATCGAAAAGCATGCGCGAATCGGCGCGGTTGCCGAGCAGCAGGCCAATGGCCCCGAGCATGATGGACTTGCCCGCCCCGGTTTCACCGGTAATGATATTCAGGAGAGCCGAGGGTTGCAGCTGGAGCTGCTCAATCAGGGCGTAGTTTCGGATGCGCAGGTCAACGAGCATAGCAATCCAACGATGAGGGCCGCACAACCGGCCGTAGCTGACAAAAGAGAAATGCTACGGGCCGGTCACAACCGGGTCTAGTAGCTTTAGCAAAGCTACTAGCTCATTTAGTTAATTGCTAACTTATTTTGCTTAATAATTCGTACCGGTTTTCCTTGCCTACGGTTGCCGCAGGATGGCCTGGTACTTGGCTGAGTTGGTGGGGTCGGTTTCCGAAAGCAAGGTGGCCACCGCTACTTTCTGCTCCTGATCGGGGCTGGTGCGGAAGATATTGGCCATTTCGTCGGCCTTGGTTGAGAAAAAAGCGCGGGCCAGCAAGGTGTTTGGCCGCCGCACCACCGCCTCCTGAATACCGCGCAGCGAGGTAGCAATATTGGCGCGGGCCTCTTCGGGCTTGGTGATAAAAATATCCATGCCCTGCCGGTGGTAGGCGTAGAGCGTGGCTCGGAAAGCCTGCAGCTGCGGGTCCTGGAGGTTGTTGAGCAGATTGTAGCGGTTGGCGTTGTTGCTATCCTTCCACCCTTCGTCGGCCTCGGTGGTGACGTTCTGGGAGGCGGCATTGGTGACAATGGTGCGGGCCCGGTCGTAGTAAGGCGAGCCGCTCAGGGGCGCGAAGCTGTCCTGGTCCATCCCGATGATAACGTAGGCGTAGAAAGACAGCAAGGACGATAGGTTGCCAACAAAGGTATTTTCCGAATAGTCAATCGGGTTTTGGGGCGAGTAATTGAAGATCCAGCCCCGATCCGCGAAGCTCAGCAGATTGGTTTCGTAGCCGGTGCCGTACACGGGCCGGGTGCTCACAATGCGCACGGTGGCGCGGTACGTGCCGTTCTGCGGAATCTCCGTGATGCCCACGAAGAAGCGGCACCGGATCCGCTCCTCGGGCCGGTACGCTTGGTTGGTGAAGGTGCGCGTGTTCAGGAACGTCTGCATGTCGTTGCGCATCTGCTGCACCAGCTGCCGGTCCGAAATGGTTACGTTTTCGGTGGTCACGGTTACTTCGGCCTGCAGCTCCTGGCCCCGGGCGGGGCGCGTGAACAGCACGGCGGCAAGCAACAGACAGAACAGCAGCGGAAGATTACGCATGATGAGACAGACGAGCTAGAACAGTGTGCACAATGTCGCGGGCTACTTCCGATTTCGGCTTCAGTTCAAAGATAGTCACGCGGCCATCGGCTTCCAGCAGGGTTATCTTGTTGGTATCGTGGCGGAACCCGGCGCCGGCATCGCGCAGGGAGTTAAGCACTACCAGGTCGAAATTCTTGCGTTGAAGCTTGCTGAGGGCGTGGGCCCGCTCATTTTCCGTCTCCAACGCAAAACCCACGGAAAATTGTTCGGGCCGCTTGGTTTTGCCCAGGGTAGCGGCAATGTCAATATTCTTTACCAGCTCCAGGGTCAGCGTGTCGCCGGCTTTCTTAATCTTGTTTTCCGCTACGTGGGCTGGCTTGTAATCGGCCACGGCCGCCGCGAATACCCAGATATCGGCCGCAGAAGCCAGCGCTTCGGCGGCGGCGTACATCTCATCGGCGGTCTGCACCCGCTGCGTCCGGATACCGGGGTGGCTGGGGTCGGGCAGGCTGGTTGGGCCGCTGATCAGGTGCACCTCGGCGCCGGCCGCCGCAAAGGTTTCGGCCAGCGCGTAGCCCATTTTGCCGGTGCTGTGGTTGCCTATAAAGCGCACCGGATCGAGAGGTTCGTAGGTGGGGCCGGCCGTAATCAGAACACGCATGCCAGAGGAGTTGGAAGAAAGCGAAAAGGCGGAGGGGCTCCCCCCGGTCAGACCTTAAAGGTAAGGGCTGCCGCTTTTCCTACCCCCTTCCCTTTCGTAAACCTGTTTCAGCCGACTGCTTTCGGCCCGGCTCTAGCTGAAGAACCGCTCCAGCTCAGCTACTATTTCCTCAGGCTCCAGCATGCGGCCAGGGCCGCTGAGGCCGCTGGCCAACTCCCCGGCCGGCGACTCCCACACGGTATTTCCGTACTGGCGCAGGCGCCCCAGGTTAGCCTGGGTGGCCGGGTGCTGGTACATGTCCAGGTCCATGGCCGGCGCCACGAACACCGGGCAGCGGGCCGACAGATACACGGCATCCAGCAAAGTGTCGCAGAGGCCGTTGGCGAGGTGAGCCAGCGTATTGGCCGAGGCGGGCGCTACCACCAGCGCATCGGCCCACAGGCCCAGGTGCACGTGGTTGTGCCACTCGCCGGCCCGCTCATCCTTCAGAAAGCCCTGCAACACCGGATTTTTCGAGAGCGTACCCAGCGTGAGGGGGGTAACGAAAGCGGCGGCGGCGGGCGTCAGAACGACCTGCACCTCGGCACCGGCCTTCACCAGCAGCCGCACCAGCACGGCCGACTTATAGGCCGCTATGCTGCCACTGACGCCCAGCAGAATCTTACGGCCTTGCAGGACGGATACAACAGAACTCATGGGGTCTTACAGCTTATCGGGCCGCCTACCCCTCCTTACTCGGGCGGGGGTAGCAAGGTATGTACAAACAAAACGGATTACACAGATCAGCCCAGTGGCTACCCCTGTGTAATCCGTTGCTTTATCTGGCCTGAACCTGAGTACTACTCCGCTTTGGGCTCCTCCTCAGCCAGGGTGCGGAAGTGCACTTTGCCTTCCAGAAATTCTTCTACGGCCAGGTTGGTGGGCTTGGGCAGACGCTCGTAGTGCTTGGAAATTTCGATTTGCTCGCGGTTTTCAAACACTTCTTCGAGGTTGTCCACGGTGGTAGCAAACTCGGCCAGCTTGCCGTTGAGCTCTTCTTTCAGCTTCACGGAAATCTGATTGGCGCGCTTCGAGATGATGGCAATGCTCTCGTACACGTTGCCGGTCTCGTGGGTGAAGTCCGACATGTTGCGGGTCACAATGGAAGCGGGTACGTTATTCGGAGTCTTCATAAACTGATGAGTTGAGAATGTGCAGAAGGTAGGAGTACTGTGAGCAGGCCGGCAACATGGCAAAATACGGTTCGCTGTCTAAACCACATTCAGCACGATGCAAGCTCATTGTTCGCAGTACACGTTATTTGGCGGCCGTCGATTCGGCAGATTTAATTTTGGCTACTTCGTCGCGGGCGTTTTCGTACATGCGCTCCGCTTCCTTCAGATTTTTGCTTTGCGGAAAGGCATCCACAAAGTTCTGGTAGAAAGCAATGGCTTCCAGGTACCGCTCGCGCTGCTTTTCCTCTACGCTTTCCCGGGCCAGGTCGTGCTGGGCGCTGAGCTTGTAGAAGGCCGCCTGCTCGGCCAGGCCCGAGGCCGGGTACTGCTGCTGAAAGCCCGTGAAAGCCGTTACGGCCGACTGGTAGTAGCGCAGATCATAGTAGAGGCGGGCGGCGCGGAAGTCTTTGTTTTCCAGCTTTTTCTGCAGCTCCTGCGACATCCCCTCCGTCTCGGCCCGGAACCGGCTCTCGGGGAAGCGGTTCAGAAAATCCTGAATGACTTCCAGGGCGGCAATGGTATTGGTCTGGTCCAGCTGGTAGTCGGGCGAGTCGCGGAACAACGACTTGGCCTGCATGAACGCCGATTCCTCGGCGTACTGCGAGTTAGGATAGGTTTCGTAGAACGTCTTGAAGTAATAGGCGCTCAGGGTGTAGTTGCGCTGCTGAAAGTTGGTGTTGGCGAAGTAAAACTGGGCTTTTTCGGCCTCAGGACGCCCTTTCAGCAGAGGATTCAGTTCTTCGAGCAGGGTGCCGGCCTTGAAGTAGTCGCCTTTTTCGTAGTACTGGATGGCGGCTTCATACTTCTTGTTCACGTCGGTACTCTTGAGCAGCTTCTGGTAGCCGGAGCAGGAGCCGAGCAGCAACGCGCTCAATAACAGAACAAAAAAGGCAGGGCGAAAAGACAGCATAAGGGCGCAAAGGTAAGAATAATCGGTGAGGCAAATCAGGTGCCCGTTGCGGGTTGTTGGTGGCCAGGACAGGGAGCCCGGAAAACGTGCGGCAACCGGCGTCCTGCCTGGTTTATTTCTGCGCTGGTTTGGCAGTTGATTTCGGTTTGGTGGAGGCCGGTTTTTTCGGGGTAGTTTTGCGGGCAGAAACAGTTTTCTTCTTAACCGGCGCGGCCTTCTTTTTGGGCTTGGCCGGCGGGGCGAAGTGCTTGCCTAACGTCTGGCGGCGGGTGGGGCGTTCCGTAGCCCGCCACCGGAAATCTTTCAGCTTGGCATCTTCGGGCTTGAGCTCATTGGGCGGAATAAAGCTGGCCTCCGGATTGGTCAGAAAGCTAATGGTCTGCAGCTTGCTGTCGGCAAAGCGCAGGGCCATGGTAGCCGAGAGGCTTTTATTGACCCCCGACACGGCCGTGTCGCCCTCAAGAGCATAGTAGAGGCTCTCGGCGTTGCCAAGCACGTCAATTTTTTTTATCGACTTATCCCGGAAGTAGGCCACCATGTAGCGCCCCTTCACCTGGTTGAAGTTGAGCAGGGTATCCTGCCCGATGCTAAAGGCGTGCCCGTAGAGCCGCATCTGGTCGATCTGGCCCCGGCGCTGCTGAATCTGGATGGAGTCGGCGGTGAGCTGGTTGCGCTGGTTCCAGAGCACCGGGTCGTGGCTGAGGTAGATGACCGAATCCTGCCGGTCGTAGGTCAAGGAGTCGCAGCGGCCCTGCAGATCGGCCCGGAAGATGGCCACCTTGCGGTAGGCATAGATAACGCCGGCCTTGTTCTGGGGTGGGCGCCCCTCCACGCTCACCAGCGTATCGGCGGTGAGGTAGAGCGTATCCCGGTCCGAGATATTGCGCATCACGGGGCGGCTGCCGTACACTTTGGCCCGGCCCTGCGTGCGCCAGTAGCGGCCCACATCACCCCGAATTACGAGGTTATCCTTCTTGGAAGTCATCGAGACGTGGCCCGTAGCTACGCCGTACTGCCGGGCTTCGTCGTAGAACAGCTTGTCGCCGCCGAGCAGGTAATTGGGCGTCTCAATTCGGGCGTTGCGGGCGAAGTTGGACACCTTGGTAATGGTGTTGTAGGTGCCGTTTTCGGCGTAGAGGTTGCCCTGCTTGCCCCGGATGCGCGTCGGCCCGAAGAAGTAGGCAATCTTGCTGACCGTGTTGTACTGCAGCGTATCCGTGTCGATGTTGTTTTCCTTGGTCACCAGCTTCACGTTGCGCTTGAAGCTGAACACCTTGCTTTGGGTGTTGTAGTAGCCAAATTGGCTATCCAGCGTATTTTCGGGGTCCTGAAGGTGGCCGCCGGTGCTGTAGTAGGCCAGGTTCTGGTTCAGGTCGTAGTCGAGCAACTGGGTGGTGAGGGTCATGCGCGGGTCGCGCATGGTCACGTTGCCGGTCATGCGGGCCTTGCGGGTGTCGCCGTCGTAGGTACCCCGGTTGCCCGTGATAGTGATGGTGTCGTTCTGAATGATGCGCACGTTGCTGAAGGCCTCCAGGGCGTTGCGCTCGGTGTACTGGTAGGCCGAGTCGCAGTAGAGCAGCGTGGTACCCTGCCGGAAGCTGACGTTGCCGATGATTTTCCGGATTTCAACTCCGTTGAAAGTGCCCCCGACCAGCTTACCGGCACCGGGTAACAACTCAATGCGCTGACCTTGCGGCGGGGTAGCAGGGGTAGCAGGCCGCGCGGCCGGACGTTGCTGGGCCCAGGTGAGGGTAGGCAGCAGCAGCAGAAGGAGAAAAAGAGACTTCGGGAACGACATTTAACTGCAAAGGTAAAGAAGGGCCGTTGCTAACGGTTTTCTTTGTGGAATAGTACGAATGTTCCACAAAGAACAGCAGTAGGGAGCGGGGCTTGCCCCCGCCCGCCGCCCAAACGATACCATGCGGGTAATTTGCCGAGTGGACGATATCGTTCGGACGACGGGCGGGGGCAAGCCCCGCTCCCTACCTCCCAGTGCAAATTTTAGTTTTTCCTACCCCCCATGCTCGACCGAATCCAAGCCTACATACAGGAACACAACCTCTTCTCCCCCACCGATAAGCTGCTGGTGGCCGTCAGCGGCGGCCTCGACTCCGTGGTGCTGGCCCATGTGCTGCACAAGCTGGGGGTAGAGTTTGCCGTAGCCCACTGCCACTTCGGGCTGCGGGCCGAGGAAGCCGACGCCGACGAGCAGTTCGTGCGCAAGCTGGCGAGGCAGTACGAGGTGCCGTACTTCGTAGAGTTTTTCCAGACCAAAAAGTTTGCCGAGCAGGAAGGCGTTTCGACCCAGATGGCGGCCCGGGCCTTGCGCTACGAGTGGTTTGAGCGCATCCGCCAGGCCCAGGGCCTCGACTACATTGCCACGGCCCACCACCAGCGCGACACGGCCGAAACCATGCTGCTCAACCTCACCCACGGCACCGGGCTGGCGGGCCTGCACGGCATCCGGCCCAAAACCGGCCACCTGGTACGTCCTCTGCTGGCCGTGAGCAAGCCCGACCTCTACGACTACGTGGTGGAAAACCGCCTGATCTGGCGCGAAGACGCCTCCAACGACTCGCCGGTGTACCAGCGCAACCGCCTGCGCCTGGAGGTGCTACCCGTGCTGCGCGACATCAACCCCTCCCTCGACCATACAATGAGCATCACGGCCGAGCGGGTGGGCGGGGCCGAAGAAATCGTGCGCCGCTACGTGGAAGAAACCGCCGCCCAGGCCCGCCGCGACGAAGCCACTACCACTTACCTCGACATCCGAACCCTGCAGAATACAGCTGCTACCGCCGTAGTGCTGCACGAGCTGCTGCGGCCCTTCGGCTTTTCTTACCTGGTCGTGAAAGACATCGTGCAGAGCTTCGGGGCCGAGTCAGGCCGCCGGTTTGAGTCGCCGACCCACCTGCTGGTGAAGGATCGGGAGCAGCTGGTCATTACCCCGCGTACCCTCACCAAGTTTGGCACCCATCAGCTGCAGGCCGGGCAGGAAGCCCTCAAGATTGATGGCTTGCACCTGCGTACCGAGCTGCTGGAAGTAACCGAAGACTTCGAGGTACCCCGCGGCAAAGCCGTGGCCGCGCTGGATGCCGACGTGCTGAAGTTTCCGCTCACGGTGCGCGCCTGGCAGGAGGGCGACTGGTTTATGCCCATCGGGATGAAGGGCAAGAAAAAGCTCTCCGACTTTCTCATCGACCAGAAAGTGCCCCTCAATCTCAAGGACAACGTGCAGGTGCTGGTTTCCGCCGACGGCAAGATTGCCTGGGTTATCGGCTTCCGCCCCGACGACCGGTTTAAGGTGACCGAGGAAACCGAGCGGGTGCTGGTGGTGAAGCGGATGTAATGTGAGGAACTCCCAATGTCACAAAATGGCCCGATTTGTCCTTGATTGCACTACTCAATGATACTTATTTAGGGAACCATTTCATATAACCCTCATAGTATCATGAAAAAATTTCTAGTAGTGGCCGCCCTGCTGGGTGGTGTATCGTTCAGCAGCATGGCTGCAGAATCTTTTGCCTCAAGCGAAACAAAAGCTTTAGTCACACAACCAGCGCGTCCGGAGCCAGCCAATAAAGGCGTAGCGCAGCCCTTGGTATTTCAGTGGGAGTGCTACAACGTAGAATTGAGTTGCGGACTTCACGCGGTAGATTGTGGAGAATACGCCGATGTATATCGTCGGGCAGTAGAGGCCCAACGTACACTCTGTAGATAGAAAATCTGTGCTGTTTGCACATTACGAAGAAAAAGGGCCTTACTATAGGCTCTTTTTCCATTTAACCACGGCATGAACGTCCTATCAACTTTGTTGTGAAAAGACATTTTTTATTCATCCTGATTTTACTTGGTAGCATTACAGCGCACGGCCAAAAAGTAGCACAAGGCCAAAATTATCAAAATATTAAGTGCATATACAATCTCACATTTCAACCTGATTCCACTAACTCTTCTATCTTAAGAAGGGAAAAGTATTTCTTGTTCATAAGTAATGGCAAATCAAAATTTCAAGCTATCAATAGCTTTTTATTAGATTCACTTTTATTATCAGCAAGCGAACACCCTCCCGTCAATTCTAACGTTCAGCTTTCAAGTCTACCAGATCCTTATTTCACTTATACTATTATTAAAGAAAATAATAATATAGCTACTTACGACAACATATACACTACTGACTACAAATACACAGAAACTAATCCATTCCAGTGGACGATAACAACGGAACGCCGTACAATAGCCGGGTACACCTGCCAGCGAGCTACCACCTCCTACGCTGGTCGTACGTATGATGCTTGGTTTACGAAGGAAATTCCGGCAAGTGATGGACCTTACAAATTCATGGGCTTACCCGGTTTAATTATCAAGATTCAGGATACAAGAAAGCATTATTCTTTTGAAATGATTACCCTTAACAGAACCAAACAAGATATAAAACTAATTCCCCTCAAAGCAAAAATCACCCCTACTACTAGAGTCAAATTTCTTAACAGCTGGAGGAATTTTCACTATAATGCCATTGACATTATGGCTCAGAATGGATGGAAGTATGGAGACTATGAAAATCAAAAAATAAAATACAAAGAAAGAATAAAGAGAGAAAATAATTTTATTGAACTTAAATATTAGCAACTATCTATCTACAACACATTACATCAACCGGGTCCAATGCTAGGCAAGCTTCTACTGACGGCAGCTGTACTACTGTGGTTCCGCTTGCATTCTGTTGCCCAAACCACGCTTACCGGCACCATCACCGACGCCCAGCGCCAGCCTATTCCGGGGGCGCTGGTGGAAGTGCAGCCCCTCCCCGCCCTCGACGAGTCGGCGGTGGCGGTAACAGATGAGGCCGGCCGCTTCACGGTGCGCCTGGCATTCACCGCCGATTCGGTGCTGCTGAGTGCACGTAGCCTTAGCTTCCAGGAGCAGACGCGGCGGCTGCGCAACCAATCGCAGGCCATTTCCCTGGCGCTACCAGCCAGCACTACCCAGCTCAAGGAAGTCACCATTAAGGCCCCGCCCATCCGGCGCGAGGGCGACACGCTCAGCTACCGCGTGTCGGCGTTTACGGAGCAGAAGGACCGGGTAATTGCCGACGTGCTCAAAAAGCTGCCGGGCGTGGAAGTGGAGGCCGATGGGCGCATTCTGTACGAGGGCCGGCCCATTCAGAAGTTCTACATCAACGGGGCCGATTTGCTGGAGAGCCGCTACAGCCAGGCCAGCAACAACCTGCCCGCCGAGGCCGTGCAGGACGTGCAGGTGCTCAAGCGCCACCAGCCCATTGCGGCCCTGCGGGGGGTGCAGAACACGGAGCAGGCTTCCCTGAACATCAGCCTGAAAAAGAAGGTGACGGCCACCGGGCAGGCCCGCCTGGGGCTGGGCGCGGCCCCGCTGCTCTGGAACGCCAACCTCTCGCCCATGCTGTTTACGCCCCGGCAGCAGCTGCTGGATACCTACCAGACCAACAACACCGGCCAGGACGTAGCCGCTGAGCTGAAGCCCCTGGGCCTCGATGACTTCCAGCGGCTGCGGGAGCCCGGCCTGCGCAAACCCGAGCTGACGGGCATTCAGGGCCTGGGGGCGCCGCCGCTGCCGGCCAGCCGGTGGTTGTTTAACCGGGTGCACCTGCTGAGCGCCAACCATCTGGTGCCCTTCAGCAAAGAGGCCCAGCTGCGCCTCAACGCCTCCTACCTGACGGATGAGCAGACGCGCACCGGCACCACCCGCACCCGCTACACCCTGCCTGATGGTCGCGCCATCACGCTCACGGAGGATAAGCGCAACGAGCTACGCCCCCGCCAGCTCACAATGGACCTGGCCTACATCCGCAACGTGAAGCAGTACTACCTCAAGAACACGCTCAGCCTCGTGCGCAGCTGGGACGAGCAAACCGGCCTGCTCACGCGCGGCCCGGAAGCTGAGCTGCTGCGCCAGCAGGCCCGCAACCCGTTTACCAGCTTCAGCAACCGCCTGGCCCTGGTGCGGCCCGCCGGCGCGGGGCGCATGGTGCAGGTAAACTCCGTCCTGACGCTGGCCGGTAGTCCGCAGCGGCTGCTGGTGGCGCCGGGGCCCCTGCCGGAGGTTCTGGCGGGTGGGCAGCCCTACGCCCAAGCCAGGCAGGAAGCCCGGCAGCACACGCTCTACACCAGCAACTCGGCGGCCCTGCTGTGGGGGCGGGCACACTGGCATTACACGGCCACGGCCGGCTTCACACAGGAAATTCAGGGGCTGACTTCGGAGCTGGGCGTATCGTCGGGGACGGAGGGGGCCGAGGCGCCTACCCCCGATACGCTGCGCAACCGCCTCCGCGCCCACCAGGCCCGCTACTACCTGCAGCCGGCGCTGGAATACAAAACCGCCCGGTGGCATCTGGAGGCCGAAGCCCCTCTGAGCTACCGCACCTTCCGGGCTACCGACGCTCCGCTGGCCGCCGCCCAGCACCGCCGCTGGCTCGCGCTGGAGCCCCAGATTTCGGGGCGCTACGAGCTGAGCGGGCTGTGGAACGCCCGGGCCGGCGCCGAACTGACCAACCAGCCCGGCAGCCCGGAGCAGCTGTACTACGGCTATCTGCTGCGCGACTACCGCACCCTGCAGCGCAACGCGGCCCCGCTCACCCAGGAGCGGGTTATCAGCTCGCGCCTGGGGCTGTACTACGAAAACCCCTTGACCTCGTGGTTTTACCAGGCCACCTACAGCTTCAGCAGCAGCACCCGCAACCAGCTGCTGCGCAGCCTGGTGCGCCCCGATGGCACCCTGACTACCGTGGCCGTGGCCCGGCGCGCTACGGCGCCCCGGCATACCCTGGCGGCCCAGGCCAGCAAATTCATCAGCCCCTGGAAAACCACCCTGACGCTACAGCTCAGCGGCTCGGCCAGCCAGCAGCCCCTGCTCCTGAACGCTACCCCAGCTACCACCCGCAACCAGTCGGGTACGGTGCGGCTGCGGGCCAATGCGGCGGCTTTCAGCTGGGGGAGTCTGGAATACGCGGGGCTGCTGACGGCACTGCGGAGCCGGGTGGACGCGGCCGCCCAGCCCACCACGCGCCTGCAGGAGCACCGCGCCAGCCTGGCTCTTTACCCTACCGAGCGTCACCAGTTGCTCTTCGCCACCGAATACTACCAGAACGCGGGCACCGGTGCCACCGTCCGCACGTTTTTTGCCGATGCCAGCTACCGCTACACCCTGCCCACGGCCCGCAAGCTCGATGTGGAGGTAAGGGCCAGTAATCTGCTCAACAGCCGGGCTTATCAGTATGCCTTTGTGTACGACTTCGTGCTGGTGCAGAACGAGTATGCGCTGCGGCCGCGGCAGCTGCTGGTTTCGGCGCGGGCTTCTTTTTAGGCTGTGTGAAAAGGGAAGAAACAACGGTCATTCCGAGCTGATCGAGAAATCCTGCGTGCCGACGCTGCCAAAGTAGCTTTCCTGTCGAGCTTGCCGAGACATTTTGCGTGCTTTTCCAGAACCTTGTGCTTGAGCTGGCATGACAGTTACCCTGGCAACGGCGGCACGCAAGATGCGTTGGCTACGCCTCTGCATGACGTTCTAGAGCGGCTCACTCTCTTTAGACCAAAGAAGAAACCGGGCGCAGACCCGATACAGGGCCTACCTCCTTCCGTGAGGCGCAACCTTTACCCCAGAACCTAAGACAGTTGCCAGGGCGGGGTGCAGTTTTGTGGCGTCAGGACTTGCCGGAACGGGTTTTCGGTTAGCTTTACAGCCTCATCCCTTCGTTCACACCCAATTCCTCACCCAATGAAAGTTACCGTAGTTGGAGCCGGCAACGTGGGCGCAACCTGCGCCGATGTATTGGCCACCCGCGAAATTGCCAACGAAATTGTTCTGGTTGACATTAAGGAAGGCTTCGCCGAAGGCAAGGCCCTCGACATCTGGCAGAAAGCCCCCATCATCGGCTACGATTCCCGCACCGTAGGCGTAACCGGCGACTACGCCCGCACCGCTGATTCGGATGTAGTAGTAATTACCTCGGGCCTGCCCCGCAAGCCCGGCATGAGCCGCGACGACCTGATTTCGACCAACGCCGGTATCGTGAAAACGGTAACCGAGCAGGTAGTAAAATACTCGCCCAACGCCATCATCATTGTGGTGAGCAACCCCCTGGACGTGATGACCTACCAGGCCCACCTCACCTCGGGGCTGCCCCGCGAGAAGGTGTTTGGCATGGCCGGCATTCTGGACACGGCCCGCTACCGCGCCTTCCTGGCCGAAGCCCTCAACGTAAGCCCCAAAGACATTCAGGCGGTGCTCATGGGCGGCCACGGCGACACGATGGTGCCCCTGCCCCGCTACACCACGGTCGGCGGCATCCCCGTAACCGAGCTCATCGGCAAAGAGGAGCTGGACGCCATTGTGCAGCGCACGGCCGTGGGCGGTGGCGAGCTGGTGAAACTGATGGGTACTTCGGCTTGGTATGCGCCCGGCGCCGCCGCCGCCCAGATGGTCGAAGCCATTGTGCGCGACCAGCGCCGCGTATTCCCGGTGTGCATTGAGTTGCAGGGCGAGTACGGCATCAACGGTGTGTACCTGGGCGCTCCGGTTATCCTGGGCCGCAACGGTATTGAAAAAGTAATTGAGCTGCAGCTGAACGACGAGGAAAAAGCCCTGCTGGAAACCTCACGTGGCCACGTAAAAGAGGTGATGGACGCCCTCGATAACATGAGCAAGGCATCAGCCTAAAAAGCCCAAGCCTACGCGCAGGCTCCTGCCGAATAAAAGAAGCCCGCTGAGCAATCAGCGGGCTTTTTCTTTGAGGTTCAGGGCCAGGACGGGGGTAGCACTTACCGCTGGCTGGCGCGGAACAGCTTCTGCTTTTCATCTTTAGACAGGCTTTCGTAGCCGGAGCGCGAAATCTTGTCCAGAATCACATCAATTTCATCTTGCTCGGGCTTGGCTACTACTCCTTTTTTGGGCGCAGCAGCGGCCGGCGCTGGCGAGGCGCCACCCCGGGTTACGCGCAGGTTGGGACGGCCCGTCACGAGGCGGGTAAACCAGTCGCCGATGGCCTGCACGGGGCGGCCCAGGTCGCGGCCGGCCTGCAGCTGTTTAATGAAGACGTAACCCAGAATAGCCCCCCCAATGTGGGCCAGCCCACCGCCCTCGTTGCCTTGGTTGATGGCAATAAACGACAGTAGAATCACGACGGCCGCAATGTACTTAATGCGCACGGGCCCCAGCAGGAAAAGCATAAACGTGTACTCCGGCAGCAAAGTGGCCGCCGCCATAATAACGGCCGTAACGGCTGCCGAGGCGCCCAGCAACGACACGCCCCCGGGCCGGTCCAGAGCCGGAATCAGGTTGAAGGCCAGCAGAAATACCACCGCCCCAGCCAAGGCCCCCAGAATATACAGGCTCACGAGGCGCCGGTCGCCGAGGTACTCCCGAATCAAGGCACCAAACCAGTACAGGTTCAGCAGGTTAAAGAGAATGTGCAGAAAGGTTTCGTGGGTAAAGGCATAAGTCAGCACCGTCCAGGGGTGGCGCAGCAACGACACCAGATCGGAGGGCAGCTGCAGTTGCCGCACTACGTTGGGGTAGTAAGCCGCGTACGTGCCGCTCAGCTTCATTACGGTTTCTATCAGTACCAACGCCACAAACACCAGCCCATTCAGCAGCAACAGCTGAATCAGGGCGTTGTCGCGGCGGCTGAAGGCGGTACGGATATCATTGAAAACGCTCATGGGTGGGCAGGGTTAAAGCCGGGCCGGGGGGTAGGAAAGGAAGCGGCACCGGGCGGTAATTTCTACAATTTTCGGGCAAGCGCCGCGCCCGCGCGCCAGGCCTGCCACTTAGTACAGGCGGGTGCGGTTGCGCTGCCAGAACAGCAACACCACCAGCCCCACCAGCATTCCGCCCAAGTGAGCAAAGTGCGCCACATTGTCGCCGGGCACGCGGTGCACCCCGAAGTAGAACTCGTAGAGGCCGTAGAGCACTACGAAATATTTGGCCTTAATGGGAATGGGCAGCGGAAAAACCATCAGCTCCGTGTTCGGGAAGAAGAAGGCAAAGGCCAGCATAATCCCAAACAGCGCCCCCGAAGCGCCCACCATAGGGCTCGCCAAGCTTTGCTGGTACACTTCCCGCAAGGTGGTGACTACCCCTTGAATCAGGCGCTGGTCGTCGGGGGTTTGGTGCAGCTGCCGGATAACGGGCTGGAAGGCCGCCGCGTTTTCCGACACATTGTGGTCCACAAAATCCTGCAGGTGCAAATCGGTAGGCTCTTGCTGAAACACCTCTATGTCGTGCTGCATGCGGCGCAGCTCGTAGGTGCGCAATCCATTGTAAAGAATGCCGGCTCCCAGGCCGCAAATCAGCCAGTACGTCAGGAAGCGTTTGGCGCCCCAGCGCTGCTCCAGCAGCGGGCCCAGGGAAATCAGGCCCAGCATGTTGGAGAAAATGTGCCCGATATTGGCGTGCATGAACATGTAGGTCGCGAACTGCCAGGGCTTGAACTGCGGATTATCGAGGGGGTAGAGCGCCAGAAAATTGAGGCCGCCGAGCTGCAAACTCAGAAAGAACACCGCTACGTTGGCGATGAGCAGGTTGCGGACCATGGGAGTAAACTGAAACATGAATCGCTGATTGACGCTGATTGAGGTGATTTCGCTGATTTTTCGTGCTTACGTGAATCCCGCCGAATGCGCCGACGGCTTCGGCTGCCGTGCCAGAGCTGCAAAGCGGCCCAAGTCCCCGCGACTTTCGCTGCTTACGGTTTCATGACCTTCGCCTCTGACTTCTGCCCATAAAAATCAGCGTCAATCAGCGGTTGAAGAGGGCCTGCACCTGCCCCAGCTCCAGCAGCACAATGGTACGGCGGCCGTCGGGGGTGTAGTTGGGCACCTGGCAGGCAAAGAGCTTGTCCACGAGGGTAGTCATTTCCAGCTCCGAGAGGCGGGCCCCGGCAGCTGTGGTAGCTACGCGCCGGGCCAATACCCGCGCCATCTGCTCGCGGCGGTCCAGCTTTATCGGGCCGGCGGTATTCCGGAACTGCTCAATCAGGCCCTCTAGCAGCTCCTTTTCGTCGCGGGCCGGCACATCGGCCGGAATGCCTTCCACGGCAATGGTGTTCTTCCCGAAATCAGTGAACCGGAACCCCAGGGCCCGCAACGGCTCCTCTACCTCCCGCAGAATGGCAAAGTCCTGGGGCGTGAAGGTGATGGTGCGCGGAAACAGCAGGGTTTGGGAGGCGCTGGTTTCGCGCTCCAGGCTTTGGGCGTACTGCTCAAACAGAATCCGCTCCCGGGCCGCCACCTGGTCAATCAGCATCACCCCCGATTTCACGGGTACCAGCAGATACTGCTGGTGCAGCTGCAGCACCTTGTTGCCGGGTCCCGTGGACGACTCACGCAGGGGTAGCTCCGGGGTGGCCGGGGCGGTACTAGGCGCTTCCTCTACCGGCGGGGGGCTGGCAAAGGCCGCCGCCACGGGCGGGGCAACGGCCGCTGGCTCTGGCACTACAGGCTCGGTCCCGGCCGGCGGCTCCGGTGCGGGCGGGCGGGGCACAGCTAAGCCAGCGGCAGAGGGCACGGGCACGCCTACGGCGGTGGCTTCGTGCTCCACATCCGGCACGCTAATCTGACTCAGGCTCTTGTAGAAATTTTCCAGCTCCCGCTTGGCCTGCTCGGTGGGCCGGGGCGGCAGCTGGCGCTCATACGCGTCCGGGCGGCCGGGCTTCTCGCGCGAGGGGCTGGTGCTGCCCGCCGCCTGCGCCGCCGCCGAGGCCAGGGCATCGGGTTGGAAGTCGTCGGCGAAGGGGTTTTTCTCGTTGCCCGAAAGGCGCAGGGGCTGAATGGCCGCGAAGTTTACGTTACCGTCGAAATCCAGGGACGGGGCCATGTTGTGCAGGCCCAGGCTCTGCTTGATGGCCGAGCGTACAATGGCGTACACCGTCTTCTCGTCCTCGAATTTGATTTCGGTTTTGGTGGGGTGCACGTTGATGTCGATGGCTTTAGGGTCGAGCTCCAGAAACAGCACGTAGAAGGGGTGCGTGTCCTTGGGTAGCAGGCCCTCATAGGCGGTCAGCACGGCGTGGTTAAGGTAGGCCGAGCGGATAAAGCGGTTATTGACAAAGAAGAACTGGTCGCCCCGGCTTTTCTTTGCCGACTCCGGCTTGCCGATAAACCCTTTCACCGTCAGGAAGGGGGTAACCTCTTCCACCTGCGCCAGCTGCTCCTTGTAGCCATTGCCCAGCAAGCTCACAATGCGCTGACTGAGCTTGCCGGCTGGCAGGTTAAACACCTCCAAATCGTTCTGAAACAGCGAGAAGCTGATGTGGGGGTTGGCCAAGGCTACGTGCTGGAACTCGTCCAGGATGTGGCGCATCTCCACCGCATTGCTTTTGAGGAAGTTGCGGCGGGCCGGCACGTTGAAGAACAGGTTCTTGACGCTGATGCTGGTGCCATCGGGGCAGGCTACGGGCTGCTGGCTGCTGATCTGGGAGCCCTCCACCAGCAGCAAAGAGCCCGTGTCCTGGTCGCGCTGCTTGGTCCGGATTTCCACCTGGGCCACGGCGGCAATGGAGGCCAGCGCTTCGCCCCGGAACCCCAGGGTGCGGATGCGGAACAGGTCGTCGGTAGTGCGGATTTTAGAGGTGGCGTGGCGCTCCAGGCTCATGCGCGCGTCGGTGGGGCTCATGCCCTGTCCGTTGTCCACGACCTGCACCAACTGTTTACCGGCTTCCTTTACAATAAGCTGCACCTGGGTAGCGCCGGCATCTACGGCATTTTCCAGCAATTCTTTCACCACGGAAGCCGGGCGCTGCACTACCTCGCCAGCGGCAATCTGGTTGGCTAGATACTCGGGGAGAAGCTGAATAATATCGGCCATATACGCTTAAAATCAGAAGAAAAAACGCCCCGCTGCCGGGGCCCGCCGCGGGGGCTATCCGCCTGATAACAACCGGCGTCGGGAAATTATCCGTAAGTTTGCGGCCAACTTTTGTGTGCGCGACGTGAGACGGTTTTGCTTGCTCATGCGTTGGAAGAGGCAGACGGCAAGAAGAGGAAGGCCCACAGGTGAGGCCCGCCACTCCACCGAAAGCACCTTCCGGCACCCTTTTTGGAAAGGCAAAAGTAGGGCTTTTCAGCTCGTCGTTCATCTTTCATCCCCCTTCAGCACAGACCACCGGAGCCGATGCTCAAAGACTTTCGGATTGGAATCTTCCTGCTAGTACTGGCCGTCACGGGTCTGCTTATCTCCTGGTCGGCCCCGCGCGAAGAAGGCGGGCGGCCCATGTCGGTGGCGGAGCAGAACTGGGTCGACAGCGTTTTTACCTCGCTTACCCCCGACCAGCGGCTGGGCCAGCTGTTTATGGTGGCTGCCTACTCCAACAAGGACCGCAAGCACGCCCAGTACACGGAGTTCCTGATTAAGAATTATAACATCGGGGGCCTGATGTTTCTGCAGGGCGGCCCCCGCCGGCAGGCCAACCTCACCAACCGCTACCAGGCCGCCGCCAAAGTGCCCCTGCTGGTAGCCATGGACGCGGAGTGGGGCCTGGATATGCGCCTGGATTCCAGCATGCACTTCGCCAAAGGCATGACCCTGGGCGCCATGGACGACGACCAGTACGTGTACCAAATGGGCCGCGAAATTGCCCTGAAGATGAAGACGCTGGGCGTGCACGTGAGCTTCTCGCCGGTTATCGACGTCAATTCCAACCCCAGCAACCCGGTTATCGGCAACCGCTCTTTTGGCGAAAACAAGGAGCAGGTGGCCAAGCGCGGCATCAGCTACATCCGGGGCCTGCAGGACCACGGCGTGATGGCCGTGGTGAAGCACTTCCCCGGCCACGGCGACACCGACGTGGACTCGCACGTAGCCCTGCCCGTCATTAACTCCGACATGGCCCGGCTCACGAACGTGGACCTGTATCCGTTCCAGAAGTCGTTTGAGCAGGGCGTGATGGGCGTGATGGTGGGCCACCTGTACATGCCCCTGTTCGATACGGTCCGGACGCTGTCGGCTACCATCTCCAAAAACCTGGTAACCGGCCTGCTGAAGGAGAAAATGAACTACCGCGGCCTCGTGTTCACGGATGCGCTGAACATGAAGAGCGTCTCGACCCTCTACAAGCCGGGCGAGCTGGATGCGCTGGCCCTGGCCGCCGGCAACGACGTGCTGCTGTTTTCGGAGGACGTGCCCATGGCCCTTCAGAAAATCAAGGAGTTTATTGCCGAGGGCAAAGTTGACCAGGCCGACATTGATCAGCGGGTGCGCAAGGTGCTACGGGCCAAGTACTGGGCCGGCCTCAACCGCTACCAGCCCGTGGACGTGCCCAACCTGATGCAGAACCTGAACCGGCCCCTGAGCCGCATGGTGCAGCAGCAGATTTATGAGCACGCTACCACGGTAGTCAAGAACGAGGACGACCTCCTCCCCTTCCTGCGCCTCGATACCCTGCGGATTGCGGCCGTTACCATCGGCTCGGATGCGCCCACCTACAAGGAAATCATGGGCAAGTACCAGAACGGACCGGTGTACGCCGTGCCGAACCGCTACGCCGTCGATTCGACGTTTGCCCGCATTGCCGGCCGCCTCGCGCCCTACAACGTGGTGGTGGTGAGCCTGCACAATATGAACAACACGCCCACTCATAACTACGGGATTGGGGAAGGGGCGCTGAAGTTCCTGAAAGACTTGCAAGCCAACCCACGCATCAAAACGGTGGTAGTGGCGTTCGGCAACGCGTACTCCCTGAAATACCTGGAGGGCAACCGCAATTTGGTGTGCGGCTACGAGGACAATTACGCTTCGCAGCTGGTGGTGCCGCAGGTGCTGTTTGGGGCCCTGCCGGCCAAGGGGCGCCTACCCGTCACGGTTTCCGAAAACCTAAAGGCTGGCACCGGCCTGCCTACCCCCGACTTCCGGCGCCTGCGCTACGGCACGCCCGAAGAAGCGGGCCTCGACTCGCGCATTCTTTCCCAGATCGATAACGTGGCGCTGGAAGCCGTAGCCTACGCTGCCGCGCCTGGCTGCCAGGTACTGGTGGCCAAGGACGGCATGGTGGTGTTCGACAAAAGCTACGGCTACTGCACCTACGACAAGTCGCAGCCCGTCAACAACAGTACCCTCTACGACCTGGCCTCGGTCACGAAGGTAGCAGGCACCCTGCAGGCCATTATGTACCTCAAGGACCAGGGCAAGCTCAACCTCGATGAGCGGGTAGCCACCTACCTGCCCGAGCTGAAATCGACCAATAAAAAGGACATGACGGTGCGCGAGGTGCTCATGCACCAAGCGGGCCTCAAGCCCGGCATCCCGACCTGGGAAAAGACTGTTACCAAAGCCGGCCCCAAGCCTACCTTCTACGCCAGCACCGAATCGCCGCAGTTTTCGCGGGAGGTAACGCCCGAGCTGTACAGCCTCAGCACTTCTGATGATTCCGTTTGGACCTGGGTGCAACGTTCCGGCCTGCTGCCCAAGGTGAAGGGCAAGTACCCGGTGGAATACTCCGACCTGAGCTTTATCATTCTGAAGCGGGTAGCCGAGAAAGTGCTGAAAGAGCCCATTGACGGCTTCCTGCAGCGCACGTTCTACCAGCCCCTGGGCCTGGGCACCATGACCTACAACCCGCTCAGCAAATTCCCGAAGTCGTGCATAGCGCCCACGGAGAATGATACCTACTACCGCCGCACCCTGCTGCAAGGCACCGTGCACGACCAGACGGCGGCCATGATTGGGGGGGTAGGCGGCCACGCCGGCCTGTTCTCCAACGCCAACGACCTGGCCGTGCTTATGCAGATGAACCTGCAGAACGGCCGCTACGGCGGGCAGCGCTACTTCCAGACGCCGGTAGTCACGGAGTTTGCCCGCAGCACCGAAGCCGGCAACCGCCGCGGCCTGGGCTGGGACAAAGGCGACCCGAGCAAGCCCGAAGGCCCTACCAGCAACCTTTCGCCGGCCAGCACCTTCGGCCACACCGGCTTCACGGGCACCTGCGTCTGGATGGACCCCGAAAACAAAATCCTCTACATCTTTCTTTCTAACCGCGTGTACCCCGATGCGGGCAATAACAAGCTGCGCCAGTACAACATCCGGACCCGCATTCACGACGTGATATATAAGTCGCTGCAGAAAACCTAGCGTTACTTGATCTTGCGGGCAGCTAGCTCAACGTGCAGATAGGCTTGCCCACCCATATCAACCTGGTCTGTGTTCACCGTTTGGTATTCAGCAGCCTGTATCAGGAGAGGCCGGTTTTGCGATTTACCGCCGGGCCCTGAACTGCCAATCCAGTATAGACGAAAAAAGCCTTTTTCATCCGTTGCAGCCGTTTTGATGTTGCACACAGCTTCCCGGTAGTCACCATACCGTATTTGAACTACGGCCCCAGCGATGGGCTTACGTGTGCTGCTGTCCACCAGCCGGCCTACCAGACTGGAAGCGGTAGTATCATAGTAGGCAGTCGTGAACGAGTAGAGTCTGCTGCCGCCTATTGCATAGATTTTAGGCGTGTAAGAAGGCGGAGGACAGGTAGCACATGTTTCTATTCCCAACTCATTCGCCACATCAACATCAAACCAGGCTTGTTGCGCATGCGCTGCCAAGCAGCAGAAACCGGTAGCGGCCAGAGCTACGCATACTTTTTGCAGTAGTCGCATGTAGGAATAAGCAGGTCAGGAATAGAATTAAGAGTAAGGTAATAAATAAGGCTTGCCGCGTAGGCAACCTCCCTACCCCTTCCGGTGCCCTTAGCAGCCCGCGACCTTCGGTCCGGGCTTTTTCTTGCTACCTTTTCGCGCTTTTTCAACATCTGTCGTTCAGGCTGGTTTGGCAAAGCAAAAGCTCACTCCCCTGCTCCCCGCTCCCATGAACATCGGCATTGTTTGTTACCCTACTTTCGGCGGCTCGGGCGTCGTGGCCACTGAACTTGGCAAGGCCCTGGCCCTGAAGGGGCACCGCGTGCACTTTATCACCTACAGCCAGCCGGTCCGCCTCGATTTCTTTAACGAGAACCTGTTCTACCACGAGGTCTATATTCCGCCCTACCCCCTATTCCAGTTCCCTCCCTACGAGCTGGCGCTGGCCTCGAAAATGGTGGACATTGTGCAGAACGAAAAGCTGGACGTGCTGCACGTGCACTACGCCATTCCGCACGCCTCGGCGGCCTACATGGCCAAGCAGATTCTGCTCACCCGGGGCATCCGGATTCCGGTGGTAACTACCCTGCACGGCACCGACATTACGCTGGTGGGCAAGGATGCCAGCTACGAGCCGGTGGTAACGTTCAGCATCAACCAGTCGGACGGGGTCACGGCCGTGTCGGCGGATCTGCGGCGCGAAACATACGAGTACTTCGCCGTGGAAAAGGACATTGAGGTAATTCCGAACTTTATCAATCTGGAGCGCTTTCAGAAGCTGAACAAGGGCCATTTCCGCACGGCCATTGCCCCGGAAGGCGAAAAGCTGCTGGTGCACACCTCCAACTTCCGCTCCGTGAAGCGCATCGATGACGTGGTAAAGATATTTGCCGGCGTGCGGGCCCAGATTCCGGCCAAGCTCCTGCTGGTCGGCGACGGCCCCGACCGACCCCGCATTGAAAAGCTCTGCCGCGAAGTGGGCTACTGCAACGACATCCGGTTCCTGGGCAAGCTCGAAGCCGTGGAAGAAGTGCTCAGCGTAGCCGACCTGTTCCTGATGCCCTCCGAAAAGGAAAGCTTTGGCCTGGCTGCCCTGGAAGCCATGGCCTGCGAAGTGCCCGTTATCAGCTCCGACGCCGGCGGCATTCCGGAGCTCAACGAGCACGGGGTAACCGGCATGGTCAGCCACATCGGCGACGTGGAGGACATGGTACAAAACTCGCTGTACGTGCTTCAAGAGGAAAACCTACCCCGCTTCAAGGCCGCCGCCCGCGCCCACGCCGAAACCTTCGCGGTGGAGAAGATTGTGCCGCTGTACGAGGCCTGCTACCAGCGCGCTATTGATGCCACGTTGGTGCTCGGGTGAAGAGCGGCAGTGTGCCAGGGCGAGCAGCGCGACGCCATCCGTCCTGACCAGCGTGCTACCCCCTGAAATGGGACAAGCCCTTGACGTATGGTAGCGTCAAGGGCTTGTCACGTTATTGGGCTGGTCACAAAAGAGAGGAAGGATGGCGTCGTCGTGCCTCCTCGCCATGACACACTGCCGCTCTTCACTTAAAAATTAAAACATAGCTACGGCTTCGCGCTTTACGGCGAGCAGGGCCGTGGCCGTGGGGTCGAACTGGTTGGTCATGAGGCCCTCCAGGATGTGGCGCGCCAACTCCGGGCCGCGGGCTTCCTGAGGATTGGGCAGGGCCTGATAGTGAGTGCTGATAAGGTTTACCACGCTTTCCTGGGCCTGCTTTACGGCGGCCCAGGTTTCGGGCTGCATGTAGAGCTGCTGACTGAGGTTATGCTCCATCTCGGCCCGGATTTCCTGCAGCAGCAGGCGGTGGTAATCCGTAGCCGAAAGGCCGGCGCTGCTCACGCGCACCAGTAGGTTGTTGGGCGTGATGCGCTCCAGCAGCATGGTTACGCGCTCCAGGGCCTGCAGGCGCAGGGGCAGGGTGGTTTTGCTGGCTTCGAGGCGCATTTCGACCAGGCGGCGCTGCTGCTCCTTTTCCAGGAATTGCTGAAACAGAAAGTAAATGGCACCCGCCACAAGGAGGGCCGGCAGAATAATCTTGAGCAGATCGAAGAGGTAGGCGGTAGAATCCATGCGGAAAGGGTTGGGCCGGACAGAGGAGGTAGGGCGCCGGGGATGCCGGCGCCGAAACGAGGAATGAGCGGATCAGTAAGCGGAAATGGCAGCTGCCGGAGGTCCGCAAATATAGTGTGAACCGCCAGCCGCTACCCGCTGTTATACCTTCAATCGGAGCTTGAGTTTCGAGCAGGTCCCGCGTCCGGGGTTCGGATGCCTCAGGTGACTGCCGCGAGCTTCGTATATTTGTCGCCTTACTTCCCTAACGACGAACTCACTATGGCAACGGCCGTCTCCACGAAACTTGCTCCCATCAGCCTCACTCCGCGCGCACTGGAAGAGGTTCGGAATATTCTGATTGAGAAAAACGTGCCCGCCGAATACGGGCTGCGCGTTGGCGTGCAGGGCGGGGGCTGCTCGGGCATGAGCTACCTGCTCGGCTTCGACAAAGCGAAGGAGCAGGACGAAACCTTCGACCTCGACGGCGTGCTGCTCATCATGGATAAGAAACACGCCATGTACGTGCTGGGCATGGAAGTTGACTTCCAGGATGGCCTGAATGCCCGCGGCTTTGTATTCAACAACCCCCAGGCCAAAAGCACCTGCGGCTGCGGCTCCTCGTTTTCAGCCTAGCTTTTTTTGCTACCCAGGTGGCGTACCAAAAAGCCCCGATCAGCTGGTCGGGGCTTTTTGTTTATCTACTGAACGCAGCTGACGGCACGGAGGCAGTGTATATCAGAGTTGCTGGCTACTTTAGGCCGCTCTTCCCTCCTACTCCTTCTTTTCCTCTGATGCGTTCCTTCCTTGCCCTGGGCCTTTTGCTGGCCGCTGCCGGAGTACAAGCCCAAGCGTTCAGCCCCGCCGAAATTGCCCGCTGGCAGCAGCAAGCCAAGCAGGTAACCATCACGCGCGACACCTGGGGCGTGCCGCACGTACAGGGCCGCACCGACGCCGACGCCGTGTTCGGGCTGCTGTACGCCCAGTGCGAGGATGATTTTCCAAGGGTAGAAATGAACTACCTCGATGCCATTGGGCGGCTGGCAGAGGTGGAGGGCGAATCGGCCCTGTACCACGATTTGCGCGCCCGCCTGTTCATGGACAGCACCCAGGCCATGAGCCTGTATAAGAAAAGTCCGGGCTGGATGAAGCAGTTGCTCAATGCCTTCGCCGACGGCACCAACTACTACCTCTACACCCACCCCACCGTGCAGCCCAAGCTGCTACGGCGCTTCCAGCCCTGGATGCCGCTGATGTTCAGCGAGGGGAGCATTGGGGGCAATATCAGCGTGGTGCCCCTGGAGCGGCTGAAGAACTTCTACGGCAGCCGGAAATCTACCTCCTGGCAGCGGCCCGATTTTGAGAAGGCGGAGCGGGAACCGGTAGGCTCCAACGGCTTCGCGGTGGCGCCGGCCAAAAGCGCCAGCGGCCACGCCCTGCTGCTCATCAACCCGCACACGTCGTTCTATTTCCGCCCCGAGGTGCAGGTGAGCAGCGAAGCGGGCCTGAACGCCTACGGGGCCGTAACGTGGGGGCAGTTCTTCGTGTATCAGGGCTTTAACCAGCACTGCGGCTGGATGCACACCTCCAGCTTTGCTGATTCCATGGATGAGTACCTGGAAACCATTGAGCTGAAAGACGGCAAGCCCTACTACCGCTACGACCAGAAATTGCGGCCCGTGCAGGTAGCTACCGTTTCCATTCCCTACCTGCAGGATGGCAAGATGGTGCGGCGGCAGTTCACTACCTACCGTACCCACCACGGCCCGGTGGTGGGCCAGCAGGCCGATAATAAGTGGGTGACGGTGCGCATGATGGATACGCCGCTGCAGGCCCTGGAGCAGTCGTACCTGCGCACGAAGGCCACCGATTATGCCAGCTTCCGAAAGGTGATGAAGCTCAACGGCAACGCTTCCAACAACACCGTATTTGCCGACAGCAAGGGCACCATCGCCTACTGGCACGGTAACTTCATGCCCCGCCGCAACCCGCAATTCGACTGGAGCCAGCCCGTGGATGGCAGCAACCCCCAAACCGACTGGAAAGGTCTGCACAAAGTAGAGGACATCGTGCAGGTGATGAACCCGGCCAGCGGCTGGATTCAGAACTGCAACGCTACCCCCTTCACCGTTTCGGGCCCCAGCAGCCCCGATAAGAGCAAGTACCCCGCCTACATGGCCCCCGACGCGGAGAATTACCGGGGCATCAATGCGGTGCGCGTGCTCAGCCGCAAGCAGGTGTTTACTCTGGATACGCTGATTGCCGCCGCCAAAGACCCTTACCTCCCTGGTTTCGAGGAACTGCTGCCGGCGCTGGCGAAGGATTTCCAGTTCGTGACCGACAGCCCTAACCCGCCGGAAGGGGAGGTAGTGGAAGCTATGAAGACCCTACAGGCCTGGGACAAGCGCTACGGCAAAACTTCCGTAGGCCAGACGCTGGCAACCTACTGGGGCGAGCGGCTGCTGCGCCTGGCCCGCCCGCGCGTGCCGGCCGGGCAAGTACTGGATTACATCAGCCTCGTGAAGTTTACCATTGCCAACACCACGCCCCAGGAGAAGGTAACGGCCCTGCAGGAAACCGTGGACGAGCTAACCCGCGACTTTGGTACCTGGCGTATGCCCTGGGGCGAGGTAAACCGCTTCCAGCGCCTCACCGGCAACATCCAGGAAACCTACGACGACCAGAAGCCCAGCCTGCCGGTAGCGTTTACCTCCTCGGCCTGGGGGTCGTTGGCGGCCTTCGGCTCGCGGGCTTACCCTGGCACCAAAAAGCGCTACGGCAGCGTCGGGAACAGCTTTATTGCCGTGGTGGAGTTCGGGCCGTGCGTTAAAGCCCGCTCCGTACTGGCTGGCGGCAACAACAACCAGCCTACCTCCCCGCACTTCACCGACCAGGCCGCGCTGTACGCCGAGGAGAACTTCAAGGAAGTATGGTTCTACCCCGAAGACGTAAAGCAACACGCTGAGCGCACCTACTCGCCGGGGCAGTAGTAATACGTATAGGGACGGTAAATAAATAAACCGTCATGTCGAGCTGGTCGGGACATGACGGTTACTATTACGCCCGAAATGATGGTCTAAATCGACCTGATGGCTTAAGAAAGAGCCCCCAGGTGCCTCGTTAACACGTCAGGGCGTTATTCTTTTCTACTTGAAATACCTGGCGTACTCGGCGGGCATGGCATCCAGGGGCTTGATGAGGATGTCCTTGTAGAACACCTCGGCGGCCTCGCTTTGCAGCTGAATTTTGCCGTGCGTCAGCGGCTGGCGCTGCCCGTTTACAACGGCCCCGGAGTTATTCACGGCCAGCACGACGTGGCCGTTCACGATGTGTACGCTTTGGCCGTTTACGTTGATGAGCTCCAGTTCATTCCATTGGCCGTTCGGTACTTCATAATTCGCCGAAGCCTGGCAGAAATTGCGGCCACCCTGTCCCATGGTTATGGGCGCGGCCGTGGGGTTGTAGCGAAGCGTATCGTTGGTTTTGTTGTAAGCGGCCCGGATGTCGGCGGTGGAGTTGGCAATGCACCAGAAGTCGCCCATGGCGTTGCCCTTCTGGTATTCCGACACCTGAAACTCCTGGCTGAGCATCCAGCTACGCCAGTAATCGACCCCACACTCGCCCTGGCTGTTGTACAGGATGCCGCTGTCGAGGGGCTCATCCAGCCGGGGAGTCCATTTCTTGGTTCCCCACTTCACCTTCAGCTTGAGGGCGTAGTTGCGGAAATCCTGCCTGGTGAACACGCAGCCGTATATCTCGCCGCTGATGCGCAGTACCGGCTCACCTTCCTGCATTACTACGGAAAAGACGTTTGCTTCATTTTTGCCGTAGCCGATGGGCGCCAGCGGCTTGCCCTGGGCGTCGGTGGGCTGCTGGCCCCGGTAGCCCACCTGGTGGCGGTAGCTCTGAAACGTCTGCCACTTGCGCAGGTCCTTATCCAGCAGGGGCTCCCAGCCTTTGGGCGCCACCGAGGAGGTAGCGGCCAGCAGCAGGATGGCCCCGCAAACCAGGGTAGTATATTTTCTCATCGGGCGAAATAGATAGCAGATGGATAATGCGCCCAATCTACTGATTTCAAGCTACGATGCACCAGTAACCTACCCCCACCGAAATCGTCTGCTACTTCCTGACAGGCTTGAGGCTGATAGCCGCGCCGCCCCCGGGGGCCAACTGCAGTTTCAGCGTGGTTTTGCTATTGACTTTCTGCCGGCGAATCTGGTAGGCTTGGGGGTTCTTGTCCCAGCTGGCCCCTTTGCCATCGGCGTAGATAGTGGCTTCGTACGTGGTGCCGGGCGTGAGGAAATCGAGCGTAATCGTTTGGGTACGGGCATTTTCGTCGGTGATGGAGCCTACGTACCACTCCTCGGTGCCTTTGGCTTTGCGGGCCGTGGTGAGGTAGTCGCCGGGTTCGGCCGCCAGTATGCGGGTGTCGTCCCAATCTACCGCTACGTCCTTGATGAACTGGAAGGCGTCGGGGCGCTGCTCGTAGGCTTCGGGCAGGTCGGCGGCCATTTGCACGGGGCTGTACAGGGTCACGTACAGGGCCAACTGCTTGGCTAGCGTGGTGTGCACCTGCTTGCCCTGGTTACGCTGCGGGTTCCAGCTTTCCAGCTTGATCTGGAAGATGCCAGGCGTGTAATCCATGGGGCCGCCCATGAGGCGGGTGAAGGGCAGAATGGTTTCGTGCTCGGGCGGGTTGCCCGAGCTCCAGGCGTTGAACTCGTTGCCGCGGGCCGCTTCCGAGGCCAGCCAGTTGGGGTAGGTGCGGTGCAGCCCCGTCGGCCGCACCGACTCGTGCATGTCCACCATCAACTGGTTTTCGCCGGTTTTCTGGGCCGTGCGGTTGTAGTGGTTCACCATCCACTGACCGTCGTGGTGCTCCCCGCGCGGAATGATGCGGCCCACGTAGCCGGTTTTCACGGCGTCGTAGCCGTACTGCTTCATGAAGCGGTAGGCGGCCTCCTGGCGGCGCTCATAGTTGGTGACGGAGGAGCTGGTTTCGTGGTGCATCATCAGCTTCACGCCCTTGCTGGCGGCGTACTGCTGCAGCTCCTGCACGTTGAAATCGGGGTAGGGCGTCACGAAGTCGAACACTTCTTCTTTCCAGTTATTGGCCCAGTCTTCCCAGCCTACGTTCCAGCCTTCTACCAGCACGCTCTGCAGGCCGTGCTTGGCCGCGAAGGCGATGTAGCGCTTCACATTGGCCGTGTTGGCGCCGTGGTGGCCGTTGGGCTTGAGCTTGCTCCAATCGGTGCCGGAGAGCTTGATGTTGCTGGTGTCGGCGTAGTTCCAGCTGGCTTTGTTTACGTGCATCTCCCACCATACGCCCACGAATTTCTGGGGCCTGATCCAGTCGGTAGTCGGGAATTTGGTAGGCTCGTTGAGGTTGAGGATCAGCTTGCTGGCCAGCACCTCGGGGGCTTTGTTGCTGACGATGATGGTGCGCCAGGGTGTATGCTCAGGGGCTTGCAGGTAGGCAGCCGCGCCCGTCGCGGAAGGCACCAGGTGGCTGCGCAGCCCGAAGCGCTGGGTATCCACGTCCAGCATCATGGCGGGGTAGTTCACCAGCGCGGCCTCGTGAATGTTCACGTACAGCCCGTCGTCGGACTTCAGCATGAGCGGCGTCTGGATGCGCTTCGGGTCCGATTTAAGCTGAATAGGCTCAATGGAGGCGCTGTTGACCTCGCTCAGGCGGGTAGTGCTGTAGGTGTACTCGTTGGAGTCGTAGTCGCCCGGAATCCAGAAGGCTTTATGGTTGGCGGGCAGGTTGAACTCGGTTTTTTCTTCCTGCACCGTGAAATACTGCAGATTCGGCTGCTGCGGAAACTCGTAGCGGAAGCCCAGCCCGTCGTCGTAGAGGCGGAAGCGCACTACCAGTTGGCGGTTATTGCCGGTGGCTTGCTGCAAGGTCACGGCCAGCTCCTTGTAGCGGTTGCGAATCTGCTGTACCTCGCCCCACACGGGCGTCCAGGTATCGTCGTGCTGGCTGGAGTCAACCCGCGCAACGGCCAGGCCCTGGTCCAAAGCAGGCAGCCCTTGCAACAACATGCCCAAGCGGCTTGGCTTGAGCACCGCCCTACCCCCTAGCCGCAGCTGATACGTTGGCTCACCGGCAGGGCTGAGCTGGAAGCTCAGGGTGAGTTTGTTGCCGGGCGAATGAACGGTTTGGGCTTGGGCAGAAAAACCCATAAGGCCCGTAAACAGCAGGAAGGTAAGACGTTTCATGAACGAAGCAGGAATGAACAGGAAAGGTACGCCGCCGCCGCCCAAGTCTGCTAGGCCAGTATTGGCCGCTACTGGTCTTGTGTTACCCACCCGGCCCTACACCTATTTAGGCTTCTTATAAAGCGTTTCGAAGGCTTGGTACACCGCCCGGTGCAGAATGGTGGCGTGGGTTTCCTCCGGAAACGGTACATATTCAATACGGCTACCCTTAGCCGACGCGGCCCGCAGAGCCGCCACCATAGCTTCGGTGGCTTTCTGCATCTCCGGGCCTTCGTTGCCAAGCGCCACAAACACGCTGACGGGCGCCGCCGCTGCAGCCGGCTTGAGCAAGCCGGGCGCTTGCGCTACCAACGATTCATCATCCCACCACAGGCTGGGGCTGGCAATGATGTAGGTAGTAAACAGCGCGGGCTTTTTCAGCAGCACTTCCATGGCAAACAACCCACCTAACGACTGCCCTATCAACGTTTTTTGCCCATTGGTACGGTAAGTTTTCTCCACGTAAGGCTGCAGGTCCTTTTCCAGAAAGCGCATAAAAGCTGCCGACTTGCCAGCGGTAGGAAAATCTTTTCGGTCCTTTTCATTGCGGGTGGGAAAGGTGAAGTCCCGCCGCCGGTCAACGGTAGCAATACCCACGATGATGGACTTGGGCAGCGCATCAATCCAAGGAAAAGTCAGAAACTGCGCCAGCCCAACGATATGAATAAAATCCTCATCGGCGGACCCATCCAACAGGTACATCACGGGGTAGGTAGCCTTGGAGTCATTTTCGTAGCCTTCGGGCAGGTAGATGTTCAGCACCCGCTCCTCATTTAGCTGCCCCGATTTGATCCTGTCGATGTGGCCCAGCACGAATGGTTCGCGCTTCGACGGCTGGCTTTGCCCGTGAGCCGCCGGCGGCCCCAGGAGCAGCAGCAGAAGCCCGCAACAGGCCAGGGCTGACGTGCAAAGGTTGGAGAGAAGCATACGTCTAAGCTAGCATAGAAACGGCCTAAAGGTACAAGCCCCCTCCTGCTTTAAGCTGGCTACGAAAGCCCTTGGACTTCGCCCTGACAGGCCGGCAAATCAGAAGTCCAGCCGCCGCCCTTGCTCCGGAAACACCAGTTTCCGCTGGAGCTGGTTGGCTTCGGTGAGCTGCCGCGTTGCGAGAGGTACTCGGTGTAGTCCTGAGGTGGAAGGCAACCGGGGTCGGATAAGCGGTTTTCCTATACCGACAGGCGCACCCGCGAGAGCTGCGAAATATCCGTGAGCTGCGCTTCGCGAAACAGCATAAGCCAGGTAAGTAGGGTTGCCGGCCCAGCTGACCAGCGGCTGGGCCTGGCCCAGATTATCCATTTCCGCCGGCAATCCGTTGAGGACACGGAGCAGCCTGGGCCACTGAGCCAGGTGCGCTACCCCTGCTATGCCACCAAACCCTTCTGCCTCCCTCTTTCAGCGCGAAATGCTTTTGCAGCAGCTACACACCCAGCCGCTGTGGGATGTGGTGGTGATTGGGGGCGGCGCCACGGGTTTGGGCGTGGCCCTGGATGCGGTTAGCCGGGGCTTCAAAGCCCTGCTGCTGGAGCAGGCCGATTACGCCAAAGGCACCAGCAGTCGCAGCACTAAGCTGGTGCACGGCGGCGTGCGCTACCTGGCCCAGGGCGACGTGGCGCTGGTGCGGGAAGCGTTGTATGAACGGGGCCTGCTGCTGCAAAATGCGCCGCACCTCGTCAAAAACCTCGATTTTGTTATTCCGAACTACACCTGGTGGGGCGGCCCATTTTATACCATCGGGCTGAAGCTGTACGACCTGCTGGCGGGTAAGCTGAGCCTGGGAGCTTCCCGGCTTCTGAGCAAGGCCGAAACCCAGCGGCGCCTACCTACCATCAGGCCGGAAGGCCTGCGCGGCGGCGTGCTCTACCACGATGGGCAGTTTGATGACGCACGCCTGGCCGTTAATCTGGCCCAAACGGTTCTTGAGCACGGCGGCACCGTCCTTAACTACGTGCAGGTGCATGGGCTGTTGAAAGATGACCGCGGGAAGATAACGGGGGTAGCCGCCACCGACCTGGAAACCGGCGCTACCTATCAAGTGCGGGCCCGGGCCGTCGTAAATGCCACCGGCGTATTCGTGGATGATATTCTGCAGCTGGATGAGCCCGGCGCGCCCAAGCTGGTGCAACCCAGCCAGGGCGTCCACCTCGTGCTTGAGGCCTCTTTTCTGCCCGGCCCCAGCGCCCTCCTGATTCCGAACACCGAGGACGGGCGGGTGCTGTTTGCCGTGCCCTGGCGCGGCCGCGTGGTAGTAGGAACCACCGATACGCCGTTGCTTAAAGCCAGCCCGGAACCCCAGGCCCTGGACGAGGAAATCGACTTTATTCTGCGCACGGCCAGCCGCTACCTCACCCGAGCGCCCAAGCGCTCCGACGTGCTCAGCATCTTCGCGGGGTTACGGCCGCTGGCCGCGCCCCAGCGCGGCTCCGCCTCCACCAAGGAAATTTCGCGCAGCCATAAAATGCTGGTTTCCCGGGCGGGTTTAGTTACCATCACGGGCGGCAAATGGACCACTTACCGGCGCATGGGGCAGGATGCCGTGGACCGGATAATTGCCCTGGGTCGGCTTCCGCCGGCCCCAAGTCAAACCGCCCACTTGCCTATTCACGGTGCCACCCCTACCCCCGAGTGCCGCGGCCACCTCGCGGTGTACGGCTCCGACCTACCCGCCTTGCAGGAGCTCATTGCGCAACGCCCGGAGCTTGGCAGGCCCCTGGATGAGACGCTGGAATTCCTGCGGGCAGAAGTGGTGTGGGCCGCCCGCTACGAAATGGCGCGCACCGTGGAAGACGTGCTGGCCCGCCGGGTGCGGGTACTTTTTCTGGATGCTGCCGCCGCTATCCGCATGGCTCCGCAGGTAGCCACCCTGCTGGCCCAGGAGCTCAGCCGAACCGAACAGTGGCAGCAGCAGCAGGTGGAAGCCTTTACAGCCCTGGCCCGGCACTATCTGCCCGAGCAGCCCACTGGTTAAGCCAACTGGTAGGGGTAGCCGATGGCCTGCAGATCCGTTTGCAGCTGGGGCCAGTCTTCCAGCGGGTCAATCAGCTCTTTCACCAACTCCCGGGTCAGGGGCTCATGCTGGTAGATGCGGGCCACGGCCTCAGCATCTATCGGGTCCCGGTCGGTTTCGTCGATGTAGTACTCGTTGGCCCACTCGGCGTAGGTTGCCGGGTTGCCGTCGAGGATGTAAAGCAGCTCGTCGGAGCCATCGTCCTCACCGGACAAAAGGCCGGTTTGCCAGCCGTGGGCCGGCGTGAACCAAAGGCAGAACGTGGTACCAATGGAGCTGACCGGCTCGCCGAACATAAACTCATCAAACACCTCCGGCAGGCCGCGCGTCAGCTGGGCTTTGTCGGGTTGGTCGTAGCCCTCAAGGTAGCCGTTGATGCAGCAGCCCTCCTCGCGGAACAGCACCAGCATCTGGTCGCCTTCCCCGTCGTTCATTTCAAACAGCGCCTCGCCCTGGTCCCAGTTGGGGTCAAAGGTATAGTAGCGGTACTCCAGGTCCTGGGAGTTGATGGCATCAAGCACGGCCAATGACTGACAGAGGCGGCGCAGGCCCGCCATATCGGGCAGGGCGGCGTAATTCTGAGTGGAAAGCATAGCGGAGAGGGTCAGGGGTAGGCTTAGTACGTTTTGGTCATGTCCTGGGGTACTACCAGCACAAAATCGGCCTTCTGCTGATTCTCTTTCTCCAGCTTGCCAAGCTGTTCCTGGGAAACCGTGCTGATGCTCAGCACCTTCAGCTTGGGGTTGTGCTGGCGCAGGTAGGCCAAAATACCGTCGTGGTTGTCGGAGTGGTAGGCGCCGTTGAGGTGGAGCAGCAGGTGGCCTTCGGGGCGGGCCTGGTGGAGGAAATGGGCCATGGTGGCATCCTTGAGGGCCTGGGCCTGAATGATGTTCTGCACCCCGGCGGCGTGCGCGGCGTCGCCCCCGAACATCTTCGCCATGTTTTTATAGCCGGGCAGCTCGTAGTCCACCGTCAGCGGCAGGGGCGCCATCCAGGCTTTTTCCGAAGCCGGCAGCTCGTTGAGCGCCGTGAGGCTGCCTTTGGCTACCTGGGAGGCGTAGCGGCGCGGCACGTTGGTACCCACCACCCGAAACTTCTGCTGCCGGGCCAGCTGCAGCAGGGGCTTGTAGTCGGTGGTGTAGTTGGGCCAGGGGCGGCTTTGCTCCTCAAACTCCTTGTCCGACAGCTCGCCGGTGGTGTATTGGTCCACCAGGGGCTGCACGTCGCGCTCAAACATTTCCAGGCCCAGCACCAGCTGGCCCTGTTTCAGGCGCAGTAAATCCTTGGTCAGCTGCAGCGTCAGCCAGTGGGCCAGGGGGTCGTTGTGCTGCTCCCCGAAGAACACCACGTCGGCGGCGGCCAGCTCCCGGAGCATCTTGTCGTAGCCCGTGGGTTTGCCAGCGGCCGTGAACAGCCGGTAGGCCGGCTTGTCGTCGGCCCGCAGGACCAGGGAGGTTAGCAGCACAAGCAGGGGCAGGAGCAGGAATTTTCGGATCATAAGAAAGCAAGGCGGCCGGCAGAAGCTGGGGTGCAAGGTAGCAGAAAGCCCCGGCAGCTGCTCTGCAACAGCTACCGGGGCCTCCTCTGTTCAACTCTGGTTCAGCCAGCTACTTGCCTAGCCTTTATAAAACATCCACTTCGAGAGCTCCCCGTAGGTTACTTTCTTGCCGTACATCAGAATGCCCACGCGGTAGATGCGGGCCGCTACCCAGGTAGTGCCAATGAACCCCAGCACGAGTAACGAACCGGAAAGCAGCAGCTGCCACATCGGTACGCCAAAGGGCAGGCGCATGACCATGGCAATGGGCGAGGTGAGCGGAATCATGGAGAGCCAGAAGGCCAGCGGCCCGTTCGGGTCGCCGTTGATGATAACGTTGATGCTCATGATATAGCTCAGGATCAAGGGAATGGTAATCGGAAACATGAACTGCTGGCTGTCGGTCTGGTCGTCCACGGCCGCCCCGATGGAGGCGAACAGGGCCGAGTAGAGCAGGTAGCCCCCCAGGAAAAAGAACAGGAAGCCCCCGATGATGGTCCCTACGGGCAGGCCATTGAGGAAAGCCCAGGGGTTGCTGGCGGCGGCGGGGGTAGGCGCCACGGCGGCGTTACCGGCGGGGGCATCGGCGGCGGGCGCCTTGCTGTACTCCGCGGCCTGCTGCACACCCGACACAGCTGCCGCGGGCGGCGACTTCGCCTCCGACTTCATTAGCAGGGGTGCGGCCAGCGTGGTCAGGCCCCAGGATAAAGCCATCCAGAGGGCAAACTGCGTGAGCACCACGGCGGCAATGCCCAGAATCTTGCCCATCATCAACTGAAACGGCTTGACGGAGGAAATCATGACCTCCATAATCCGGCTCGATTTCTCCTCTCCCACCCCGCGCATCACCTGCACGCCGTAAATGAAGATGAACATGTACACCAGAATAGAAAGCACGTAGGCCGCGCCCGTGGTAGCGCCCACGTTGTTTTTGCGGCCGCCCACCTGGGTCAGGTCCACGGCGTCAAGCTCAATGTTGGCCTTCAGGTTGTCGATGGTGGCTTGGTTGAGGCCGGAGCGGCTGAGCTTCAGCTCGCCCACGGCCTTATCCACGGCCTTCTTGATTTTGCTCTGGCGCTTCAGATTTACGTTGCCGTTGGCCAGCAACTGAATGCCCTTGCTGTCGTCGAGGGTGAAGCTGGCCGGAAAATACAGCAGGGCATCCTGCTTGGGCTTGGCTTTCTTGAAGGCCTCGGTGGCCTCCTTCAGGTTGCGGCCGGTGGCGGCCACAAACCGGATGTCGTCGGTGCTGGTCAGGCGCTGCAGAATCTGCTGGGAGCTTTCGTCGCGCACGGCCACCACGTCGGCCTCCGAAGAGCCCGAGAGCAGGGCAATGCCCACCATGGAGCCGGCCAGCAGCAGGGGCCCCAGCAACGACATGATGAGGAAGCTTTTCTTACGAACCCGCGTAAGATATTCGCGCTGAATGATAAGCCAGATTTTATCCATGAGAGGGAAGCTGTAGTCGTATGTTCAACAGAAGAAAGGTAGGGTACTGGCCTGGGCCACTTAGGCCGTAACCGGCTCGGCCTCAAGCAGGCTTTCGGGCATGGTTTCGCGCACGCGCCGGATGAAGATGTCATTGATGCTCGGAATCAGCTCCTGGAAGGCGTGCACCTCCACATTGCCGATAAGGTAGCGCAGCAAGTCGTTGGGGGTAGTGCCGGCGTGCAGCTTTATCACGTCGTAGAAATGGCCGTTTTCGCGCTCCTTATGCTCCAGCACCTCAAAATCGGGGTGCATCACCATCAGGCGGCCCTTGCCTTCTACCTCGTAGGTCTGGGTTTTGAACTGGTCTTTGATGGTGCGCACGGGTCCATCAAGCACCTTACGGCTGCGGTTGATCAGGGCAATACTGTCGCACATTTCCTCCACCGATTCCATGCGGTGCGTGGAGAAAATGATGGTCGCGCCCCGGTCGCGCAGGGCCAGAATTTCGTCCTTGATCAGGTTGGCGTTGATGGGGTCGAAGCCCGAGAACGGCTCATCCAGAATAATCAGGCTGGGCTCGTGGAGCACGGTCGCAATAAACTGCACCTTCTGCTGCATACCTTTGCTGAGGTCCTCCACGTTCTTTTCGGCCCAGGGCTTGATGTCGAAGCGGGTAAGCCAGCTTTTGATGCGGTCCGTGGCATCGGCGCGGCTCATCCCGCGCAGGCGCGCCAAGTACAGCAGCTGCTCGCCTACCTTCATTTTTTTGTACAGCCCACGCTCCTCGGGCAAATACCCAATCTGGGCAATGTGGCTGGGGTTCAGCCGCTCACCCCGAAACCGGATTTCGCCGGAGTCGGCGCCCGTAATCTGGGTGATGATGCGGATAAGCGAGGTTTTGCCGGCGCCGTTGGGACCCAGCAGCCCGAAGATGCTGCCTTCCGGAATATCAAGACTAACGCCATTGAGAGCAACGTGCGCGGCGTAGGCCTTATGCACGTCAATGGCTTGAAGAATAGGTTGCGCGGCCATCAGAGGGTAGAGGTTTGATCTACAGCGAATGTAGAATTTTGGCTATGTAATCTAGAATCTATTTCAACGAACGGGCCGCTTTAGGCCTCTAACTCCCGCAGGGCCTCTTCCAGCCGGTCGAGGTGCTGCCCGTAGCGGCGCTGGTGCTCAACTTTCCCTACTACGTAGGCGGCGTAGATAATGCCCAGCACCACCACTACGACCGCAACCGCCACAGCCAGGTGCAGGCCCCAGTCGGAGCCAGAAGGCTGCAGGTATTCCAGCAAGTCGGTCTGCCGAACTACCAGCACTGTAAGCGCTACCAGTATCAGGGTCACTACCCCCACGTAGTCGTGCAAGCGCATCAGGTGCCGAAACCGGGAAATCCGGCTTTTTAGGGACTGGTACAAGTCATCATGCTGCTGTTCCATTTCCCGCAGCACCTGCAGCCGCTGATACACTATCCCCCCTACTACTGCCAGCATTACCATCAACATCACCACAAACCACTGCAGACTAGCAGAATTACGGGCAAAAAAGAAGGCGTTGAAGCCGTTTAGCCCAAAGGCCATTACTACCCAGCTCAGCTCCCGGGAGGCATTTTTTTTCAATCGAAGCAGCGGATTTGCGGAAGAAGAAGAGGTAAGCATAGCGCGTAGTTTTTGTTCGGTTAAAGCAGTTTGGGCTAGTTCAACTGGCTGCTGCTGCCAGCGGCGGCGAAAATCATCGAGTTCCATCAGGCGGGTTGGGTTAGCAGGTGGCGAAGCTTGTCTTGCACGCGGTGCATTTTCACGCGCACATTATTCTGGGTGATGCCCAGGATGTCGGCCATTTCCTCGTAGGTGCGCTCTTCCAGGTACAGCAGCACAAAGGCCTTTTCCACATCCGAGAGCCGCTCAATGGCCTGGTACAACTGGCCCAGGTCGTCGGCATCGGGCCCGGCCTCCGGAGCCATGGCTACCTCGGGTAGGGCGGCGCCGAAGCGCTCTGGGGGTGGCTTGCGGGTCCGCAACCGCAAATCGGAAATTGCCACGTTCAGGGCCACCCGGTACAGCCAGGTGCTGAGCTTGGCCGAGGCCCGGGCCTGGTACGTCGGCCACGCCCGCCACAACTGCAGCACAATGTCCTGGTACAGGTCCTGCTGGTCGTCGGCATCGGTGCAGTACATGCGCACCACCCGCCGCAGCAGGGGCTGGTAGCGTTGGAGCAGGTGCAGGAAATCCGGCGTGAGAGCAGCAGGCATATGGTGGGGAAGTTTGCCTGATTTATCGTAGAACCCTCCTGCGCATTACAGCCGCCCCCAAACTTTTTTTCTACCCCGCTCCCACGCCGAAAGCCTCCCAACAATCAACGCCTATCCCTCGCAAACGGCACCTGCCCTACCCCCTCCACCTGCTCAAACCTCTCCGGCAGAAGCCCCAAACAAAAAAGCCTGCCTTCCCGGAAGCGGGAAGGCAGGCTCTAAACAAAGTCAGCGGAATCTGTCTAAATCCGTGCTTATTGGAAATACTCCTTCACTTTCTCGAAGAAGCCTTTTTCGTTTTTGCCGGGGTTGGGCGTGAAGTTGCGGGCATCGCGCAGCTTTTCCAGCAACTCGCGCTCCTCGCTGGTCACGTTCTTCGGCGTCCAGACGTTCAGATGAATCAACTGGTCGCCGCGGCCGTACCCATTGATGTCCTTGATGCCCTTGCCGCGCAGACGCAGGATTTTGCCAGGCTGAGTGCCGGGGTCCACCTTGATTTTCACCTTGCCTTCAATGGTCGGCACCTCAATACTGGCCCCCAGGGCGGCATCCACGAACGAGATGTACTGCTCGAACATGATGTTGTTGCCGTCGCGCTTGAGCACTTCGTGCGGCTCTTCCTCAATCTGAATGAGCAGGTCGCCGGGCACGCCGCCCCGCTCCGGGAAGTTGCCTTTGCCGTTCATGCTCAACTGCATGCCCTCGGCAACGCCGGCCGGAATGTTAATCGGAATAACCTCTTCGTGCAGCTGGCGACCGTCGCCGTGGCATACGTCGCACTTGCTGGTTACCACTTTGCCCTCGCCTTCGCAGGTAGGGCAGGTAGAGGCGCTTACCATCTGGCCGAGCATGGTTTGCACCACGCGCTTCACCTGGCCCTGGCCGTTGCAGGTACCGCAGGTTTTCAGATCGGTGCCGTTTTTGGCGCCGGTGCCCGAGCAGGTGTTGCACGCCACGTAGCGCTTCACCTTAATTTTTTTCTCAACGCCGTTGGCTACTTCTTCCAGATCAAGCTTGAGCTTGATGCGCAGGTTAGAACCCTTGCGCACGCGCCGCCCGCCCTGCTGGCCGCGGCCGCCCCCGCCGAAGAAGCCCTCGAAGCCACCACCGCCAAAGATGTCGCCGAACTGGGAGAAGATATCCTCCATGTTCGGGCCGCCGCCATTACCGCCGCCGGCCTGGTGGCCGAAACGGTCGTAACGGGCGCGCTTCTGCTCGTCGCTGAGGACCTCGTAGGCCTCGGCAGCCTCCTTGAACTTGTCCTCGGCGGTTGGGTCGTCGGGGTTTTTATCGGGGTGATATTTGATGGCCACCTTGCGGTAGGCCTTCTTTATCTCGTCGCCCGAAGCGTTTTTGGCTACGCCCAACACCTCGTAATAATCTCGCTTCGTTGCCATTGCAGTAGTGAGTAATAAGTATTCCGTATTGAGACAGATATCGGGCAGCTTTCAGCGAACAGCGTTTTGCTACTCAATACCCATTCCTCAATACTATTGGCCCAGTACCACCTTGGCGTGGCGGATTACCTTGTCGCCGAGGTAGTAGCCTTTCTCCACCTCATCCACAATTTTGCCCTTCAGGTCTTCCGACGGGGCCGGAATCTGGGTGATGGCCTCGTGCAGATCGGGGTCGAAAGCGCCTCCCTTAGCCTCCATGGGGGCCAGGCCCTTCTGGTTCAGGGTTTTCTGGAGCTTGTTGTAAATAATGTCGATGCTTTCGCGCACGGCGCCAGCATCTTCCGTGTCCTTGGTGTGATGGCGGGCCCGGTCGAAATCGTCCAGCACGGGCAGCAGGGCCACCATCAGCTCCTGGTTGGCAGTCTTGAACAGGTCGGCGCGTTCCTTGGTGGTACGGCGCTTGTAGTTTTCAAACTCGGCGGCCAGGCGCAGGTATTTGTCCTTCAGATCGGCCAATTCGGCATCAGCTTTGGAGCCCTGCTCCGGGGTAGCCTCCGCGCCCTCTACTTCCCCAATTTCGGGAGCATTGGGCTCTTCGGACAGCTCGCCGGGGGCGTGGTCAGCCGGGGCGCTGGTCTGGTCGAATTGCGTTTCGTCGGGTTGTGGAGTTTTATCGTCAGCCATTTTCGCTTGAAATCGTCGGAATGGGTTGAATCGGGAAGACATAGAGGCTACGCTGGGCGCAAGGAACTTGCCAAAGCTTGATTAGCTGTCATTGTGGCACAGAAACCTCCGGCGGCCCGCAGTTAGTTCAGCCGGAGTGTCGGATTCCGGGTAGCTCGACGGTAGCCCAAGGTTTATAAAGTGACAAGGGGTAGCAAACCCTGCCTTTTACTCCTGCGCGTGCAGGGCCTGCCAGATCATATCCTTCAGGGGCTGGATATTCTTGTTGGTCAGGCTGGAAATGAAGATGGTGGGCAGGTCGGTGGGCAGCGTGGCTCGGATTTCGGCTTCCAACTCCTCGTCCAGCATATCCGACTTGGTAATGGCCAGCAGACGCTTCTTGTCCAGCAGCTCCGGGTTGAATTGCTCCAACTCACTCAGCAACACTTGGTATTCAGCATTGATGTCAGGTGAGTCGCAGCTGATCATGAACAGCAGAATGGAGTTGCGCTCTACGTGGCGCAGGAAGCGGTGGCCCAGGCCCCTACCCTCCGCAGCACCCTCAATGATGCCCGGAATGTCGGCCATCACAAACGACTTGTAGTCGCGGTAGGCTACTACCCCCAGGTTCGGCGTCAGGGTCGTGAAGGCGTAGTCGGCAATCTTGGGTTTCGCGGCCGACACAACAGAGAGAAGCGTGCTTTTGCCGGCGTTGGGGAAGCCTACCAGCCCCACGTCGGCCAGCAGCTTCAGCTCCAGAATCACCCACTCATCAATGCCGGGCTCGCCGGGCTGGGCGTAGCTGGGCGCCTGGTTGGTGGCCGACTTAAAGTGGTCGTTGCCGAGGCCGCCCCGGCCGCCGGGCGTGAGAATAAGGCGCTGGCCGTGCTCCGTGATTTCTAGCTTTTTCTCACCAGTTTCCGCGTCGCGGGCAATAGTGCCGAGGGGCACCTGCACGATAATATCTTCGCCCTGGGCACCGGTGCGCAGGTTTTCGCCGCCGTTTTCGCCGGGCTTGGCAATCAGGTGCTTCTGGTACTGCAAGTGCAGCAGGGTCCAGAGCTGAGAGTTGCCCTCCAGAATAATATGACCACCCCGGCCACCGTCGCCGCCGTCGGGGCCGCCGTTGGGCAGGCCCTTGGCCCGGAAAAAGTGGTGCGAGCCCGCCCCGCCCTGGCCCGAGCGGCAGTTGATCTTGACGTAGTCGATGAAGTTATTAGAAGCCACTGAGTTGAATTAAGAATTAGGAATTAGAAATTAAGAATTGGGACGTTCTTACCTTCTAATCAGGATGCCTACAAAACAGCTGTCATCCTGAGCGCAGCGAAGGACCTTATCACGGTAGAACAAGGGCGATATAGCGCCGTTCAACTGGTATAAGGTCCTTCGCTGCGCTCAGGATGACAGAGGGGTCTGCCGCTACGAAAGCCGTAGCAGCGGCAAAGTTACGCTTTTACTTCGTCGGTTGCCTGGCGGCTGCCTTCGGTAGTGGCGGGCTGGTGCTCATCCAGAATGGCGCAGATCTGGCCGAAGATGTCTTCGATGGCGCCAATGCCGTTCAGGGCGTGGAATTTCTGCTGCTGAGCATAGTAGCCGGCTACCTGCGCGGTTTCGGTGTTGTATACCGTTACGCGCTTGCGGATTTTTTCTTCGTTCTGGTCGTCGGGGCGGCCCGAGGTTTTGCCGCGCTCCAGCAGGCGCTTTACCAGTTCCTGCTCGTCCACTTCCAGGGCTACCATGCACGAAACGCCGGTATCGTGCTGGGCCAGCAGCTGATCGAGGCTTTCGGCCTGGGGCACAGTACGCGGGAAACCATCGAAGATGAAGCCGGCGGCTTGCTTGTTGGCTTTCAGGGCGCTGTCAATCATGCCGATTACTACCTCATCGGGAACGAGCAGGCCTTCGTCCATGAGCTTTTTGGCGCGCAGGCCCAGCTCGGTGCCCTGAGTAATCTGGGCGCGGAGCAGGTCGCCGGTAGAGAGGTGAACCAGGTTATAGCGGGCAATCAGCTTCTGGCTTTGCGTTCCTTTGCCGGCGCCCGGAGGGCCGAAGAGCACGAGATTCAGCATGAGTAGCGGGGAGTTACGCGGGGAAGGAGAAAATACAGGGGGTTAGGCAATATAAGCAACGGGAGGGAAAGCCTTTACGGACGCCAGCGAATTTTAGCTGGGCTACCCGGCAGTAATTTCCCTACACGGCTTTGTACACATCGGGGTAGTTGCGGCCCAGGCCGTCGTAGTCGAGGCCGTAGCCCACAATGAAGTCGTTGGGGATGCTCAGGCCCACGTAGCGGATGGACAGCTCATGCTGCAGGCACTCGGGCTTCAGAAACAGGGTAGCCACCTCCAGGGACGCGGGCTGCTTTTCGGCCAGCGTATCGAGCAGCCGGCGCATGGTATGGCCGGTGTCCACAATGTCTTCCAGAATAATGACCGGGCGGCCCTGCAGGTCTTCCGTAAGGCCGAGCAACTCCCGCACTTCGCCGGTGCTGCTGGTGCCCTGGTAGGAGGCTACTTTGATAAAGCTCACTTCGCAGTCGAGCGTGATGTGCTTTAGCAAATCAGCCACGAACATAAACGAGCCGTTGAGCACCGCCACGAACAGGGGCGTCTGGCCGGCGTAGTCCTGGTTGAGGCGGGCGGCTACGGTCTGCACCGCCTCGGAGAGTTGAGCAGCCGACAGGTAGGGCTCGAACTGCTTGTTATGCAGCGAAATATGGTCCGGGGTCATCCGTTTGGGGTTGGGCCGTAGGTGAGCGGGCGGGCAAAGGTAGTAGAAAAAAGCCGCCCTCCTGGTGAAGGAAGGCGGCCTGAGTGGTTGAGCTTACGCAATCAGCGGGTAAAACCGGAGGACTGCGTAGCCCGCGCTACCGTGGGGCGCTGCGCCATTCTGGTTTCGTGGGTTTTCTTACCTGACTCTTGAGTCAGGGCCCGCTCGGGAGCGGCAATGTGCGGGGCAATGACCAACGACACAATGCTCATGAGCTTGATAAGGATGTTCATGCTCGGGCCGGAAGTGTCCTTGAACGGGTCCCCTACCGTGTCGCCGGTCACGGAAGCTTTGTGGGCGTCGGAGCCTTTGTATTCCATTTTACCGTCAATCATCACGCCTTTCTCAAACGACTTCTTGGCGTTGTCCCAGGCCCCGCCGGCATTGCTCTGGAACATGGCCATCAGCACCCCGGACACCGTCACGCCGGCCAGGGTACCGCCCAGCACTTCGGGCCCGAAGGCAAAGCCCACAATCACCGGCACAATTAGGGCAATGGCACCGGGCAGCATCATTTCCCGAATGGCGGCCTGGGTGGAAATAGCCACGCACTTTTCGTACTCGGGCCGGCCGGTGCCTTCCATAATGCCCGGAATTTCGCGGAACTGGCGGCGTACTTCCTGCACCATGCTCATGGCCGCGCGCCCCACCGCCGAAATAGCCAGGGCCGAGAAGATAAACGGAATCATGGCGCCCACGAACAGCCCGCCCAACACCCGCGCATCGCTGATATCAATGGCCGAAATGTTGGCCGTGCCCATGAAGGCCGCGAACAGGGCCAAAGAAGTCAGGGCAGCGGAAGCAATAGCAAAGCCTTTGCCAGTGGCGGCGGTGGTGTTACCGACAGCATCGAGAATGTCGGTCCGTTCGCGTACTTCCTTGGGCAGCTCGCTCATTTCGGCAATACCGCCCGCATTGTCGGCAATGGGGCCGAAGGCATCAATGGCAAGCTGCATGGCCGTGGTAGCCATCATGCCGGCCGCCGCAATGGCCACGCCGTAGAGGCCCGCGCACTCGTAGCTGAGCACGATGCCCGCCGCCAGCACAATAATGGGTAGCACGGTGCTTTCCATCCCCACCGCCAGCCCCCCAATAACGGTGGTGGCGTGGCCGGTGCTGCTCTGGCGCACGATGCTGAGCACCGGCCGCTTGCCCATGGCCGTGTAATACTCCGTAATAATGCTCATCAGCGTGCCCACGACCAGCCCCACCACCACGGCGTAGAACACGTCCATGGCATCGAAGGTGATGCCCCGAATGGTGAGGTCCTCGGCGGGCAGAATCCACTGAATGATGAAGTAGGAAGCCACCGCCGACACCAGTACCGACACGTAGTTGCCTAAGTTGAGGGCGCCCTGCACGTTGCCGCCTTCCTTCACGCGCACCATCAGAATACCCACCAACGAGGCCACAATACCCATGCCGGCAATAACCATGGGCAGCAGAATGGGCGAAAGGCCCTGAAACTGGTCGCCGCGGGCTACTACCTCCCGGCCCAGCACCATGGTCGCCAGAATGGTGGCCACGTACGAGCCGAACAGGTCGGCGCCCATGCCGGCTACGTCGCCCACGTTGTCGCCTACATTGTCGGCAATGGTGGCGGGGTTGCGGGGGTCGTCTTCGGGGATGCCGGCTTCTACCTTGCCTACGAGGTCGGCGCCCACGTCGGCGGCTTTGGTATAGATGCCGCCCCCTACCCTGGCAAACAGCGCAATACTCTCAGCGCCCAGCGAAAAGCCCGTCAGGACCTCCAGGGCCGTTTCCATCTCGATGCCGTTGGCCGTACCGCCCCGGCTCACCACAAACATCTGGTAGAAGACAAGGAATAGGGAGCCCAGGCCCAGCACGGCCAGCCCGGCTACCCCCATCCCCATCACCGAGCCTCCCGAAAACGACACGCTCAGGGCTTGGCTCAGGCTGGTACGGGCCGCCTGGGCCGTGCGTACGTTGGCCTTGGTGGCAATTTTCATCCCGACAAAGCCCGCCAGCGCTGAAAACACGGCCCCAATGATAAACGCCACCACAATGACGGGGCTCGACTTCTCGCCGGTGCTACCCAGGTAAAACAGGAAAGCCGAGGCAATGAGGCCGAAGAAAATCATCACCCGATATTCCGCCTTCAGGAAAGCAATGGCGCCATCGGCAATGTAGCCGGCAATGGTTTGCATCCGTTCATCACCGGCTGGTTGCCTACCCACCCAGCCCGAGCGAAGCCACGTAAACAGCAAGGCCAGCACCCCCAGGGCCGGCACTACGTAAAGAATATTCATCATAAGCGGTGGGAATAGGTTGAGGTGGTTGGGAGAGTGAAACTGGGAAAGAACGATTGGACGGGTAAAATAGAAGTTATTCCCTAATCCTCAAGCCTTAAGGAATATTCCTACCCCCTTCACAAAGCCAAACCCGGCCGGCGCAGCCGAGGAAAACCTCCGCTACCCCGGCCGGGTCACTCAACCTTATCGGGCGGCCTACAGCTCGCGCATCAGTACCTGGTACAGGGCCAGCATGCTGTCGATGTCGCGCTTGTCCACGATTTCGTCGGGTGAGTGTACGTTGTCCTCGGGGGCCCCGATGAAGCACCAGTCCCAGGGCTGGGCCCCGTGCTGCAGCTCCTTGGCATCGGAGCCGCCGCTGCCTTCCACCTCTAATTGGTGCGGAATGCCGGCCTCGCGGGCAATGCGCCGGATGCGCTCCACGTAGCTGCGGCGCGGAATCAGGGAGTCGCGCAGGGAAATGGCTACCCCCTCGCCCGGGCGTACACCTTCCGTCACCCAGGTGATGTCGGATATAAGCGCCTGCCGCACGCCGTAGGTTTCGTAGATGTAGCGGGCCAGGTAGGCTACCGAGCCGCCGCCGTGCTCTTCCCAACATGAGAAAGCCACGATACCATCCTGCAGGGTTTCGCAGAGGCGCAGGGCGTTCCAGACCCCCAGCCGGTTATCGAGGTAGCAGCTCTGCACGGTGGTGTCGGTTTCGCGGAAGTCGCAGCGGAAGGTAAGCTCGGTACCGCGCTCAATGTCGCGGTGAAAATCGTAGCTCAGGGCCCCGGTTTGCTCGTTTACCACCAGCGTACACTCAATCTCGCCATCCTTATCCCGGCCTACCAGCCGGTAGCCGGTTTCGGCGTCGGGCCCGCCGATGGGCACGAGCTGCCGGCCGTAGCGTACCGTAAATCCAATACTATCCAAGTGAGCGAATACGGCAGTACGCGGTCTTCCAAATATTAGAATAATGCAATCCTGGAACTCTCCACCGGCCAGCACGGTTGGGGGAGTGCTCCACGAAGCTTGGTGCTGACGAATGTAGTGAAGCAGGAATTCTGTCAGGGGAGCTTCGTGGCCGGAAGGCGCGGCTATCTGGCACAGGGCTTGTAAAAGCTGCATATAGTGTATCTTATTTGTCCAAAACTAGGTCAAATGTTCTACTTTAGCTGTTGTATTGGGCAGTATAGGATATTTCCTGATTTGTGGTTGAAGGCTGCCCTTTGTTATTCCTATGTTTAAACGACTCCAATTTGTCCTGTTACTGTTGCTACTACCCCTGGCGGTATGGGCCCAGCAACCCGACACGGCGCGCCCCGCGCCCCTACCCGACTCGGTACGGCAGGTGCAATTGGAAAACATAGACGTGGCTCCGGGTGCCATTGATACCAAAAGCTGGCTGCTGCTGGACAAGGACATCCAAACGGAACTGGAGGGGGCCGTGTTCAACCTCTACAATTTCAAGTACGATAAGGCCGAGCGCCAGTTCCGGAGCCTGCGCCGCCGTTACCCCAACCACCCCATGCCCTACTTCCTGATGGGGCTGAGCACGTGGTGGAAAATCATGCCGTCCAATATTGCCAACACGCAGTACGACAAGATTTTCTTTGCCTACATGGATACGGCCGTTACGAAGGGCGAGGCCATGTACCGAGCCGATAGCCGCAACTACGAGGCCTGTTTTTTCCTGGCCGCCAGCTACGGTTTTGATGCCCGCCTGCACGCTGAGCGCCACGACTGGCGCAAGGCTACCGTGGGCGCCAAACGCTCCCTCGACTACCTCGATAAAAGCAAGGAGGCCAACGGGCTGAGCCCGGAGTTTTTGTTTGGGCAGGCTCTGTTCAACTACTACGCCGTCTGGATTCCCGATAATTATCCGCTGCTGAAGCCCGTGCTGCTGTTCTTTCCCAAGGGCAACAAAAAACTGGGGCTGCAACAACTCCGGAACGTGGCCGATAATGGCTTTTATGTGGGTCCGGAGGCACGGGTGTTTCTCATGCGCATCCTCATGAACGAGGAGGACAAGCCCGAGGAGGCCATGCCCATTGCCCGCTACCTGGCCACTACCTACCCCGACAATGGCTACCTGCAGCGCATTTATGCCAATGCCTGTTTCCGGCAGGGTGAGTTCCGGGAGTGTGAGCGGGTCAGCCGCGACATTCTCGACAAGCTGAACCGGGGCCTGCCGGGCTACGAGGCCAACAGCGGCCGCTACGCCACCTACTTTCTGGGCTACCTGATGCAGAACCGCTACAAGGACCTAGCCAAGGCCAAAGAGTACTACCAGCGCTGCATTGTGTTTGCGGAAACCAACGGCGAAACCAAGTACGGCTTCTACGTTTTTGCCAACCTCGCCCTGGCCCGCCTCGCCGACCGCGGCAAGGATGCCGCTGCGGCCCGCCGCTATTACAGCGTTGTGCTCGATAAATCTGACCACAATTCGGAACAATACAAGGAGGCCAAAGCGTATCTGAAAACAAAGCGGAAGTAGGAAAGCCTGCCACGCGCACCGTATGGAACTCAAGGACCTGTTTTTAACGCCGCTTTACCTGGGCTTATTCTACGGAATAGCCTTTGCTGTGCGCAAGCGGTTTACCAATCCCCTTACCCGGAAGTACTTTATTCCGGCGCTGTCCGTGAAGTTTCTGGGGGCCATTGGCCTGGGTCTGATTTACCAGTTTTACTACGGGGGCGGCGACACGTTCAACTACTACTTCCACACGAAGGTGGTGCACGAGGCGTTCGGCGAATCATTCAGCACGGGTCTGAAGCTGCTGACGGCCCAGCACCCGCCGGATGCCGATATGCTGCGCTACACGGGCCGCATGTACTGGTACGATGCCCCCACCGAATACGCCGTAGTGCAGGTGGCTAGCTTGTTTTCGCTGTTTTGCTTTAACACCTACACCGTTATCGGCCTGTGCTTTGCCTTCACCAGCTTCTGCGGGATGTGGGCCATGTACGTCACCTTCATTCGGATTTTCCCCCTGGCCTACAAGAAGCTGGCCATTGCCGTTTTCTTTCTGCCTTCCGTGTTTTTCTGGGGCTCGGGCCTGATGAAGGACTCCTTGTGCATTGGGGCCTTGGGCTGGGCTTTCTATGGTTTTTACCACGCCCTCATTCTGAAGAAAAACCTTCCAACGGCCGTAGTGCTGGGCGCGCTGGGCGCTTACATCCTTCTATCAGTGAAGGTGTACATTCTGCTGTCGTTTCTGCCGGCGGCGCTGCTGTGGGTCTTCAACGAGAATAACCAGCGCATAAAATCCGCGGCGCTGCGGATGCTGCTCAAGCCCCTGTTTCTGTTGCTGGGCGCCGGCGCCGGCTACCTGGGGGCCACTGGCCTGACTGCCGGCGACGAAAAATACGACGTGGAAAAGATTGGCGAACGGGCCAAAATCAACCAAGTGTACCTAACCAGCTATGCCACCAACGGCTCGGCCTACAACATCGGCGAGTTCGACGGTAGCCTGGGCTCGACGCTGAAGGTAGCCCCGCAGGCCATTGTGGTTTCTATCTTTCGGCCGTTCCTGTTTGAGGTCCGCAACCCCGTGATGCTGCTTTCAGCTCTGGAGGCCACCCTGTTTATCTGGCTGACGGCATCGTTGTTTTACCGGACTGGTTTACTTAAAGGCTTATCTCTGATAGTTGGTACGCCTATTCTGCTGTTCAGCTTCCTGTTCGCTATTGTATTTGCCATTGGGGTGGGCATCAACAGCGGGAACTTTGGCACCTTGGTGCGCTACAAAATCCCGCTGATGCCTTTCTACTTGGGAGCCCTCTACATCATGCAGGCCAAGTCGCAGAAGAAAGTTCGCCCGGGAGGCGCTGTGCGCCCTCAGCTGAATAGTGCCAGAAAATTGGGCCGATTGGCTACTACCGAGTAGCGCGCCACAATAGTGGCGCGGGCGGCCGTGCCCATGCGCGTGCGCAGCTCGGGGTTCTGTAGCAACCGCCGCAGGGCCGCTTCCCACTCGGCGGGAGTAGCGCAGATGTTGCCGTTTACGCCCTCTTCTACCACCTCCGTGTTCATGCCTACCGGCGAAACCAGAGCCGGCTCTCCTAAGGCCATGTATTGCAGGGCTTTGAAGGCGCATTTGCCCTTGGCCCACAAATCGTCTTCCAGGGGCATCAGCCCGACATGGAAGGTCAGCAAGTCGGCAATTTCGGTTTCCTTGCGCCAGGGCTGGTACACCAAGCTGCGCAACGGCAGGTTGGGCGGCTGGTTGGAAATCACCCGAAACTCGAAGTCGAACTCCTGCTCCAGCCGGGCCAGCACGGGCACTACCTGCTCAATGTATTTAAGGGTAGAATGGGTGCCCGTCCAGCCGATAACCAGCTTGCCCGGCGCCTCCTGGTTGCGGACCTGGTTGTGCAAGTGCTCCGTGTCGATGGTAGTGGGGTTGATAACGGCGTTCGGGTTGAACTGGCGCGCGTAATCGCGCAGGTAGGCGTTGCCGCAGCTCACTTTGTAAGCCCAGCGGCAAATGCTACCCACTTTGTGGTGCCACTTCACGCCGGCCACTATTTTGTTGGCCTCCGATGTGTTCGGAATCCAGATGGCGTCGTCGAAGTCATAGATAATCTTCTTGCCCAGCACTTTGGCAATCAGCCACTCAAATACCGGCGGCCCAATGGGGGAAGCTTCGCGGTGAATAAAGATGTAGTCGTACTTCGGCACCGAAAACAGCAGCAGAAAACGGCGCAGGAACCCGGCCAGAATACCGGCTACCTTTTGCGCCTGATGCCCCGGCTTGTAGAGAATAGCCCAGGTAGCATCCGAAATAAAAGAAGCTACGTGGTACTGAGTACCAGCGGCCCGGAGGAAGCCGAAGTACTGCTCAAAGCGGAACCGTTGGGAAGGAGCTTTGCCGGTAGGATAGGGAACCAGAAAAAGAATACGCATAACAAGAAGAAGCCAGGCCGGGGGCAGTGGGGCCGTACTGTGGTGAGTAGAAGCCGCAAAGGTACGGTAACTACCGCCGCTGACACCAGCCTGCGGGCTCAATAGGGCACAAGCAATGCCCCTCCTTAGTATCTTTGGTGGTTAGCTGCTGCGTGGGCTTCTCTGCACTACCCCACATTTGCTACGCTCCTGCCTATGCCCGTTAGTCCGCCTGCCCCGCTGCTCTCCGTGGTTAGCCCTGTGTATCAGGCAGAGCAGGTGCTGGACGAGTTGATCGGGCGCCTGGAAGCAACCCTGGCCGCGCTGCCGGGTTCCTACGAAATTATCTTGGTTGATGACGGCAGCACGGATGCCAGCTGGGCCGGTATCTGCCGGCACGCGGCCCGCACGCCGCAGATCCGTGGCCTGCGGTTGTCGCGCAATTTTGGCCAGCACCACGCCATCACGGCCGGCCTCGATCTGTGCCAGGGCGAGTGGGTAGTAGTGCTGGACTGTGACCTGCAGGATCAGCCCGAGGAAATTACCCGCCTGTGGGACAAAGCCCAGGAAGGGTACGACGCCGTGTGTGCCCGCCGCGGCCGCCGCACCGACTCGGCCTTCACCGTCTGGCGCGCCCGCGCGTTCTACGCCGTGCTTTCCTACCTCACCGGCCAGACGCAGGACCCCGAAGTAGGTAACTTTGGCATCTACCACCGCCGCCTGATTGCCACCGTCCGGCAGCTGCGCGAAAGCACCCGCTACTTCCCGACGATGGTTCGGTGGGCGGGTTTTCGGCAAGCCACGCTACCCGTGCAGCACGGCCGCAGCGAGCGGCCTACCTCCTACTCGCTGGGCCGGCGCCTGCAGCTGGCCCTCGATATTATGCTTTCTTACTCCGATAAGCCGTTGCGCCTGGCAGTGTACTTCGGCTTGCTGCTGGCCGGTGTGGCCTTTGGGTTGGGCGTGATTATGCTGATCCGGGCCCTGCGCGGCCAGATTGTCGTGCTGGGCTATGCCAGTCTGATCGTGTCGCTGTGCTTTTTTTCGGGCGTACTGATTACGGTGCTGGGGGTAGTAGGCTTGTACGTGGGCAAAACCTTTGAAGGAGTGCGGGCCCGTCCGTTGTATGTTGTCGCCGAGGGTACCCCACGCCTATGATTCCGTCGCCGCTTCCTCCTGATTTTATTCCTTTCAACAAGCCGTACCTGGTTGGGCCTGAGCTGGAGTATATTGCCGAAGCCGTTGCGCTGGGTAAGCTGTCGGGCAATGGCGTTTTCACCCAGCGCTGCCATCAGTTTTTTGAGCAGACGTACGGCTTTCAGAAGGCACTGCTGACGACGAGCGGCACGGCGGCCCTGGAAATGGCGGCCCTGCTGCTTGATCTGCAGCCCGGCGACGAGATTATTCTGCCTTCCTTCACGTTTACCTCTACGGCCAACGCCTTTCTGCTGTGCGGGGCTACCCTGGTCTTCGCCGACAGCAGCCCCGAGCATCCCAACCTGGATGCGGCTACCGTGGCCCGCTTGCTTACCCCGCGCACCCGAGCCGTGGTGGTGGTGCACTACGCCGGGGTAGCCTGCGACCTGGACGCGCTGCTACCCCTGATCCGGCAGCACAACCTGATTTTGATTGAAGACGCAGCCCAGGCCATTGAATCATACCATGCTGCGCGGCGGCTGGGCACCATTGGGCACTTGGCCGCCTTTTCCTTCCATGAAACCAAGAATATCAGCGCCGGGGAGGGTGGGCTGTTGGCCATCAATGATGCCCGGTTTGCTGAGCGGGCCGAAATTCTTTGGGAGAAAGGCACCAACCGCGCCGCCTTCTACCGGGGCGAAACGGCCAAATACGAGTGGGTGGATGTTGGTTCGTCCTTTCTACCCTCCGAAATGACCGCCGCCTTCCTGTGGGCCCAGTTGGAGAACCGACACTGCATTTCACAGCGGCGGCTTCAGCAGTGGCACTGGTACCGGGAAGCGCTGGCTCCACTAGGAGCTTTGGGCGTGGGGCTGCCCGTGGTTCCAGCTTATGCCGCGGCCCACAACGGCCACATCTTCTACTTGCTATGCCGTACACTACCCGAGCGGCAGGCGCTGATCAGCCACCTCGCCGCGCGGGGCATTCTGGCGGTATTTCACTACCAGCCACTCCACAGCAGCCCTTTTTTCCGGTCGTTGTACAGCGGCGCGCCCCTGCCGCACGCGCAGCGCTACGCCAACTTGCTGGTCCGGCTGCCGCTCTTCTTCGAGCTAACCCACTCAGAGCAGCAACGGGTTATTGAGGCAGTGCTGACTTTTTACGGCGCGCGGTAGCCAGCACCGCTGTATATACCTGAGCCAACTGTCCGTAGGTAGCCTCCGGCCGAAACTTGTGCCGTACGTACCGGCGTCCGGCTGCCGCAAACCGGGTCTGCTTGTCACGGTCAGCGGCCAGCGCCCGGATGGCTGCCGCCATGGCGGCTACGTCCCGGTTGGGTACCAGCAGGCCCGAAACGCCGTTCTCAAACAGCTCCGCTGGTCCTCCGCAATCTGTGGCAATGAGGGGGGTGCCAAAATACAGGGCATCGAGACAGGTCAGGGAAAACGACTCTGACTCCGAGAAGTTCAGCAGGATATCGGCGCCCTTGATGGCCTGCTCCACATCGGCCACGAAGCCCCGGAAGGTTACCACTCCAGCCAGGCCCTGGTTTTGCGCGGCGGCTTCCAGTTGCTGCCGGAACTCGCGGTTTTTCTCCAGGCCCATGTCGCCACCGGCAAAGGTGAGCCGTAACCGTCTGTTGTGAGTATAGGCTTGCCGGAAAGCCTCCAGAGCAAAATTCTGTCCCTTCCCCTGAATATAGTTGCTCAGGTACAAAAGCTGAACCGTATTATCGGGGCGGCTAGCTGGTACCAGAGGCGGGGGGTAGCGCTCCACCCCCGGAATGGGGTCAAAGACTACCTGCACCCCTGCCGACGGGCCGAAGTAGCGGCGCACTGCCTCCGACACGCACAAGACCCGGTCAGCAAACCGCTCACCCAGCCAGCGCCACGTACGAGCCAGTGGTTGCACCAGGCTTTGCGGCAGAAAACGTACGTGCGTTACTACCCGCACCCGGCCCCAGCTCAGGATCTTGGCCACGTACCCCGTCAGATTGTAGAAGTCGTTGAGGTGGATAATACTGGCTCCCCGCTGCTGAGCTAGGCGGAACAGACGCCACCCATTCAGTAGCAGCATGGGGCCATAGAGCAGCAAGTCAGCTTTACGGCGACTGATTTCCGTGAAGGGTAGCTCGTGCACCGCGTAGCCATCCTGCTCCAGCACCGCCCGGGCCGTGCTACGGGTAGGCACTACGTACTCAAACTGAAATTGCTCCCGCAACGGACCGGTGGCGTGGCGCATGGCATTCAGCGCCCCGGTTACCGCCCGGGAGTTATCCACTACAAGAATCAGGGGCTTTTTCAACAGGACCTTGCCTTAAAAAACGTATTGCTGCCCGATAAATACCTATCCTATTCGGCCAGCACCTCATCAATGAGCTTCTGCCAGCGGCGAAAGGTATTGGCGTGGGTAAAGTCGTTGGAGCGAAGACGAGCCGCCTGGCCCAGCTGCTGACGCTTGCCAGCATCCGCAAGCAGAGTACGCAGGGTTTCCACCCATATTTTCTGGTCGGCGGCCAGCGTAGCGGCATCGGTCAGCATCGGCATCAGCAGACCGTATTTGGCCCACTCAGCGGTTCTGATAGGCCGGGCCGGTGTATCGGAATCGGGGGCCAGCATTTCGCGCGGTCCGGTGGGACAATCGGTGCTCACAACGGGTACGCCGCAGGTCATGGCCTCGCCCAGGGCCAGCGGGAACCCTTCCCAGGCCGAGGGAAACACGAAGGCAGTAGCCGGCCGGATATACTGAAAGGGGTTATGCTGCAAACCCACGAAATATACGTCGAATTCCGGGGTGAGCGGCGTTTCAGCCCAGGCTTCGTACACCCGCAAACCCAAACTGCGAGCATGCTCTACCAGTTCTACCCGCAATTCCCCATCACCGATGAAAACCAGCTTAGCCGGCTGCGTTTTGTGCAGCTCCGCGAAAATATCGAGCAGAGGCTTTTGATTTTTCTGAATGGCCAGGCGGCCGGAGGTCACCAGAATTGGCCCCGACTCATATACCGCTTGCATGGCCGGCGGCAACGGCTCCTGAGCCCGCTCCCACACGCTTTCTACCTCAAAGGAATTATTGATGGCGCTGAGCTTGCCTGGGGCTACCCCATAGTCATTTATCATTTCGGGAATGATGTCACGACTGACGCATACGATTCGGTCGGCCCGCTTGTAGAGCATGGGCATCAGCACGTCCTTGCGTAGCCACCCCGTAAGGCCGCTGATGTTACGGTCATGGGTTTTGGAACCTTGTATCAGCAGAATTACTTTTTCCTGGCCTTTGCTAAGCAGGTTCACGTAGTCGGCTCCCTCTAGATGACTGATGCAGATGTCAGTCCGAAGCCGTTTTTTTAGGCGTTTCAGTTCCCGGACACGGCGGAAAAAGTTGGACACCTTTTGCACCGGCCCGCCGCCGCCCGCTACCTGCAGGCTCTCCAGGCGGTTACCCGATGGGTACAGGTTGTCGAGGTCGAGGTCGAATACTGCCTCGGTGACGTTGTAGTACTTGCTCAGCTCCACACTATGGTCGTGAAAAGCGCGTTGCGCGCCTCCCAGCCCTAAGTTAGGAATGACCATTAACAGGTTCTTACGCATAGAATTCATACAATTCAGCTTCTGCCGCCGTGGGGTGTGCCTTACAGCCTAAGCTTGGGGTAGCAATGCCTGCATACGCTGGCGGAATTCGTCGGGCTTTACATAGAAGCCACCTGAATACTTGTTCTCGCTGGGCTCCCCAATCAGACTATCATACTGGTAGCCCAACTGCGCGGCCATCAACATATAGTGGAAGGGGTAGTACTCACCGGGCGGGAATACTTCCAGCAGCCCCATGGCCTGCTTACCCCTGAACATCATGTTTACCAGGCCAGCGCCATGAATCCCGATTACGTAACGCGCCTCACTAAGCAGCCGGGCCTGCTGCGCTAGGGTCATCGTATCAAAATCCACCACCTCAAACCCTTCGGCCTGGCAGATGGCTTCAATCTCAGCGTTGTTCTCAATAAAACGAAGGCGCTTTGGGCTGCGCGTAATGAATATGCGCCGATTACTGGCCGAAGATGGAGCTAGATCCTGCGGCTGCACCAACTCCCGGATTCGCTCGTAGTACGAGGCAGTGTGGGTCAGCGGCTTGCAGAAATACGTTTTTTTACTGCGGATATATTCGCCTTCCTTCTGAATTACCCAGTTCCGGTTTTTGAGGTAGGGATGCTGTAAGAAATATTGGAAAAAGGACTTTTTGTACAGTGCTTCCGCAATCAGCAACGGGGTATCGTAGGGCAACTGCAGTTTCTCTTCCAGAAAAAACAGTTTAGCCAACACATCATTATAGAAGTGGTAATAGTTTTCCTCACCCGTATCGCGCAGAGAAACCAGCACTTCGTGTGCAGGAAGTGCCGCTTTATTTAATTTCAGAATCTGCAAAGAAGGCTTGGGTAGGTAGGTAGCCCGGCTAAACCCAAGAGAAGGATAAATCAGCTTATTATCAGCCGAAAGTGCCCAGCCGTGTTTAGGCTCTATAATGCATTCCCGGTCGTACACGAGCAGATACTCATCCTGCGTCCAGTTTTCGTAAAGTGAAATCTGATGCTGTAAGCGAGCATCCAGATGCTGCTTGGGCACGGTAGTAATCCGGAACGGATAATCGTCGCGCTTAATTACGAATTCCTTATCAGCAAATATTTTCTCCGGAAATAATATTTTATCTACCGTGTTGATACGTATTGCATTATAGCGTAAGTGCGCTTTTTTTAGCAATACAATTGGAAACACTTTTTTTAAAATCTTTTTCATTTTACCGAACTTCAAAAACTTCGTTATATAACGGCTTATAAAGCATAACGAACCTTATCGCCTACTTAATAATATCAAGCAACACTTTTATCTCAGCGCCATTACCAGAAATTCACTATTGGAATTTAAACGGCAGCTACTTATTTGAGTATTGAGTTATAACGCACCTCCGGAAAGCCTGAGCTGCTATATGAGGTGCTTTACGGAAGCCAGAAAACGGCGCCGCCATAGCACAGTCGGATCGTGCTGTACGGCCTTCCACAAGTACTGAAGCGTTTCGGCCCGATGAGTCTTACTTAAGGCCATCGTCAGGGTAATAAACGTGTAGCGGTCAGCCACAAACTTGGAAAGCTGCCCGGGGAAGCGACGGCTGAAATCAGGGTTTTGGCTTACTAGCTGCGCAAACAGCTCGTCGCGGGTGCGTACAGCTTCCGGGGCTATGGTATTCAGACTGCGGCCAGCATGTTCACGCAGGCAAAAGGTCTTCTGCCGCACCGGATGAAACGTGTACTTACTGGCTAGGCGCAGCCACAGTTCCCAGTCTTCGGCACTGGCCAGCCGCCGGTCCTCCTCAAAAGGGTTTGCCAGGGCAATATCGCGCCGCACGAATACTGTGTTGCAGGCCAGGGGGTTGTCATGCAGCAGGGCCTCGTTGGTGCTGCCCGCAAACTCACAGACCTCACTAATAACCCGGTTCTGCTCGTCCAGCCGCTCGTAGCCAGTATGTACTACCTCGACCAGACCGTGCTGATCAAGAAAGTCCCTGACTACCTGCAGGTGGTTGGGGTACATCTCGTCGTCAGAATCGAAAAAGTTGATGTACTGGCCCTGAGCCCGCTGGGCACCGTAGTTACGGGCGGCGCCCCGCTCCCCGTTCTGCTTATAGTAGTAGTGTACGCGCGGGTCCTTGATGCTGGCCACTACGTCCCGCAAGTTGTCGCGGCTGCCATCATCTACCAGAATCAGCTCAAAATCCTGGTACTTCTGCCTTAAAATGGCCTGCACGGTTTCCGGGATAATATCGGCCCGGTTGTAGCACGGCACAACAATGGAGAAGAAGGGAGCCTGAGAAACTGAAGAAGCCACTGGAGAAGGGGTAATACCGTTAAAAAAGCCGACGGGAAGCGTTTCTGGTGCGAAGCAAGCTTAGAGCGACTTGCCCCGCAGCAGCTTACCATACTGCTGTAGCATGTGCCGGCGGTGCTCTGGGTTGCCGCGCATCAGCAAGAAGTTCGCCATTTTCGTCAGGTAATAGGCCTTGGTGGTCGCCCAGCCGTATTCGCGCTGCAGAAATGTGTCTTCATTCTGCAGAATCATATTACCCTGATTAAGCCGCTTCTCCTTTTTGGTGCTCTGTGAGAAGTGGTGCATTACCCGGGCCTGAGGAACGTACTTAACCGTGTAGCCCAGCTTGCGCACTGTGTAGCTCCACTGCAGATCCTCGGCGTACATAAAAAAGTCGTCGGCTAGATGACCGCCGGGCATTTTTTCAATTACCTCCCGCTTCAGGTGATAGTAGGTTCCCCACACCCAGTCGGGGTAGAGCGGTTCATCATACGAGAAGAAAGCCCCCTGTAAAATGCGTCCGCGCTGCTCCGCCGACATGAATTTCTGCAGGCGCAACAGTTCCACAAGCTGCAGACTGATGGAGGGGAAACGGCCGCAGGAGTGTTGCACCCGACCATCCGGATACTCCAGGCGGGCCGTAACCAGGCCCAGCTCCGGCTCGGCCTGCAGAGCTTGGTAGGTCAGCGCCAATGCGTCGTTCAGGCAGGCCGCGTCGCTGTTGAAAAGCAGAATTGTTTCCCCGGTAGCATGCTGAATCCCCAGGTTGTTGCCCTTGGCAAAGCCCGAGTTATCGGGGTTGCGCACGAGCTTGATAGAGGGAAAACGCTGCTCAAACAGGCCAGGGTCGCACTCGGTAGAGGCGTTATCCACCACGATAATCTCGTAGCTAACCCCTTTCGTGTGCTTAATAATGGACTCAACTGCCTCGCTGGTAAGCTGAAAGGTGTTGTAGTTGATGATAATAACGGAAACCTGCATGGAAAAAACTACTGGCCAGAAGCCACCACCTTGGTATAAAGCTGTTCGTGAGAAGCAACAAACTGATCCATGTCGAACCGCCTACGGATGGCAAAGGCTGCCTCACCATGCCGCCGCAGCAGAGCCGCATCCTGTACATACTGCTCCATATGAGCCAGCAGGCTGCTAAGGCGGGGGGTGGAGTCTTCTTCCATTTCAATTAAGAATCCGCCCGGCTCCGCGCCAGCCGGCGCAATCACCTCGGGAATGCCGCACAAGTCGCTGGCAATAACCGGAACCCGATGCTCGAAGAACTCTACGATGCTGAGGGGTAGGCCTTCGGAGAAGCTGGAGGGCACCAGGCCCACCGCACACGCCGACATATAGTAGTGAGGATCGTCTACATTGCCCACAAAGATAATATCGGGGTACTGGTCTCCCAATTCAGCCCGTATCTCGTCGATGCAGGGCCCCTCCCCCATGCAAAGCCAGGCAAACTGCCGCTCCGGATGCCGGCGTTTCAGCTCCTGGTAGGCCGCCAGCGCAAAGCGCCACCCCTTCTGCTCGGTGCCACGCGCTATCATGCCAAAGACCAGCGCCCCGGCCGGGATGCCAAGTTGCTGCTTCAGTTGGGCAGCTTCCGGCAAAGGCTTTTGGTAGCGTACTACCCCGTTATAAATGGTAGTTACTGGCGTAGTTAGCCGCTCGGTTGCGGTAACCTCACGCCGGGCTTTCAGGCTTTCATACTCGGCTTTGTGGTCGGAGGCCAACACCTTCTCACCATAGGCACGCAAAAGGGCTGAATCCTCATGGGTGCTCCCCTCCTGCAACACCCGAGCTGTGTACTCCGATACGGCCACAATGGCTTTAGCCTTATTGGCATATGGGTAGAAAGAGATATCCCCTACCTTCAGCAACATGGTGTAACCGTTATGGTCGGTAATAACCACCGGCACGGAAAGGAAACGAGCCACTTTGGTGAGCCGGGAATGTTTCACCAGTATCTCGTGCCCGTGTACTACGTCGATACGGTGCCGGATAAGCACATAAAAGAATACCAGCGTCTTGCATGTTTCATGAAAGCCCGCGTAGCCAGTTAGGCGCTTCAGCAAGCCATTCATTTTCCACAATACCTTGTTCAGGCGCGGAAAGGAATTCATATCAAGCAGGCGCACCTGGGGGCTGAGGTATGCCGCTACCATGCCGGCATCTACCATCTGCTCCCCATGATTGAAGTAAAACACTTCGTGGCGCTTGGTATTGGCAATACCCGATGCCAATGTCAGGGCCACAATATGCGACCCCGCTTTCTGTAGATTAAGCGTGGTGTATAGTATTCTCATACATGGGCAGGGCTATGCGACGTAGCGGCAGCTAGCTGGAAGGCACGCTCATACTGAGCGGCACACGTTTCAATGGAAAACTGCTGGCTGGCCTCCAGTGCGTTTTGCGCGTGACTGGCATACACATCCGCCTCTTGGTAGTACCGTCGCATAGCCGCTGTCAGCATGGGCAGTTGAGGAGTATAGGTGGCAGGCTCCATGTCCACAAGCAGCCCCGTAAGGCCGGCTGATGATTCGAGCAGCTCCGGAATACCGCCTACGCGGGTTGCTACCGACGGCTTACCGCTTACCATGTACTCAATTATGGCCAGGGGCAATGCCTCGGCCCGGAAATAGGTAGGCAATAGGCCCACATCAAACCCAGCCACGTAAAAATCGGGATTTGGCACCTGCCCGGTAAACACAATGCTCGTATCGGCGGCGCACTCGGCCTGCAACTGCTGCAAATACGGGCTTCCGCCTACCAGCACGAGGTAGAGCGGCCGGCCGGCGGCTTCCCCTTTTACGTGTTGAAATGCCTGCACGGCATATTTCCAGCCCTTTTCCTCAATGCCTCGCGCTACCATGCCAAAAACAAAGGCATCCGACGGGATATGCAACGCCCGGCGAGCTTCCTGGGCGTTAGCGGGGGTAGTAACCACGCCATTGTACACCGTTTCTAGGGCCGGCAAACCGGGAAAAGCGGCTTTTAGATTACGCTGACAGTAGCGCGACACGGTCAGGATGCGCGCGGCAGCCTGGAGCACGGGCGCAAAGTCGCGGCGGCCTTCCTGCAGAAACTTGTTGTACTCGCCGTGCTCCGTAATAACGAGTGGAATACCCAGCTGCTGGGCAACGGGCATACAAATAGCATCGGCCACGGTGGCGTGGCTGCTTATCAGTTCTATGCGGTGGCGGCGCAGGCACTCGGCCAGATAGGCCTGCTGCCGCTGCTGAAAGAATGTAGCTGAGCGGCCGAGGCGCTGCTGCAGCGCATTGATTTTATACGCCCAAAAACTCTCGCCCGGCTTATCGGCCATCGACAGTACCTGAACCTGTGGCGGTAGCAGCCGCGCTACCAGGGCCTGATCAATTAGCTCAGCCCGCTGGTTAAATACAAATACAGTGTGCCCGCGGCGGTGAAGCTCAGCGGCCAGATTCATGGCCAGTACCTCGCCCCCTCCTACCTGCAAAGACCACGTAGAAATCAGTATTCTCATTGATTTTAGCCTGCTGCTGGCAGGATAGAAACTCGTTATGGAACGCCCGCCAATTTGCGCCGCCGGCTACAAAGCCAGCAATTCCGGCAGGCGGCTACACGTGCTTGGCAATCAGATCTTCGTAGGTGTGCACGGCCACTATCTGCCCGTCCTTCAGCTCATAAATCCGGTCGCACTGCCGCAGGGTAGTGATGCGGTGGGCAATAATCAGAATGGTAATATCCGTGGCCGAGAGCTTGTTGATAGCCTCGGTTACCTCCTTTTCAGTTTGCGTATCCAGGGCGCTGGTAGCCTCGTCCATCACCAGAATCTGGGTTTGCTTGTACATGGCCCGGGCAACCCCAATGCGTTGCCGCTGCCCGCCTGAAAGCCGGGCCCCTCTCTCCCCCGACACCGTGTCCAGCCCCTGGGGCAGGCTTTCCACAAAATCTGCCAGAGAGGCCTGCTCCAGGGCGTACTGCAGGCGCTGCGGATCGGGGTCGGATTCACCCAGTGTAATATTATCGCGCAGGGAAGCCTGCATTAGAAACGTATCCTGCTTTACGTAGCCCACCAGCTGGTGCCAGGCTTCTGTATTCTCCAGGCGCAGGGGCACACCATCCACACGTATTTCACCGGACTGCTGGGTATAGAAGCGCAGCAGTAGGTTCATGAGGGTGGTTTTACCGGAGCCGGAGCTGCCAATAAAGCCGATCTTCTCTCCTTTGTTAATTGTGAAGGAAATGTTCCGCAGCACGGGCTTATCACTACCCGGAAAAGCAAACGTGATGTTGTCAAACTCTACCCTCTGCTGGAAGCGAATAGCGGGCTCTTGCTTTATCATATGTTCCCGCCATTGCGGCTCCTCATAGGCCTTTAATGCTTCCAGCGTGTAAAGGTGCTGTTTCATGGACACCATGCTAGCCAATATCCGATTGACGGAGGGCATCAGCTTGTACGCGGCGGCGGCAAACAGGCCTACGATAGTTACCAGGGTAGTCGTGTCGCGGGTAACGAGCAGTGCGTAGAGGATGATGGTAACCACAGCCAGAATAGAAACCATCTCAATAGTTCTGGGCGGCAACAGCCCGTACACGTACCCTTTGGCATCAACGTTTTGCAGAAGTCGCTGGTTGGCGTTAATGCGCTGGCGGAACAGCTGCAGCTTATGGGCCAGCTTCAGCTCTACGTACCCAGCAAAAGTGTCACTCACAATACTGTAGGCCGTAGGCGCATGAAGATCCCGCTCTTCTCCTAGCCGCTGCACCCGGTTGCGCAACGCTTTGTATGTAACGTAGGTAGCGGGCACCAGTGTGGCAGCCAATATGACAAATAGCGTTGGCTGGTATAATAGAATCCCCAGCACAACAATTAATATAATAATTCCCTCGGAAAGCAGCACAAACAATTGCCGCATTATACCATTCAGATAGGCATTCGGAACGGTCAATACTTCATTGACCACCTTAAAAGTACCGATTTCCTGAAACCGCCAGAAGGGCAGGCCAATGTATTTCACGTATTGGCTATCAATGATTTTCAGGGCGACATCTGCCGTGAATTGTACTTGCTTGTAGTTGATCCAGCTGATGAAAATGTTTTTAAGCAGAAAGAAAACGAAGACAACCAGAACGGCCGTCACGAAAAATGCCGTTTCAGTCTGGAAGCCCAAGCCGTGGTAGAGTGGGGAAGCCCATTTATTCTGCAACACTGCCCCTGGTCGTGACGCTAACGTAACTATTGGAATCAATGACGCTAGGCCGAATACATCCAGAAACGAAGTGAATATCTGCAGCAGAAACAGCAAAAATGCCCGCTTTTTTTCCGTCGGCGACAGATAACGCAGGATACTCTTGATGGCCTCTGTTACTATGTTGCCTGTTAGCATTTTAAGCTGAAACTTGATGAATTGCGGCGGAAGAGGCACAGGTCTGGAGCAGACTGTACGCCGCACGCTATCGATTGGGCCCGCAAAGGTACAAGATAAAATCTTGAGAAGTTTTTATCAATCGTTTGGTTGTTATCCAATTCGATGGTAAAGCTATAGAGCCTACCCACCAGAACGGGAACCCTGCTTCCGGGCTCTGATCAACTTCTTGAATAATTGACAGAAAGCCCCCCGCCGTACGCAGGCGGTATTTAAAAAGTTCGGCTGTGTTATACCCTCTTGGTGCAGCACAGCCCCTTGGCGATGGTACCAAGGGGCTGTGCTGCACCAAAAGGGCTTTCTATCGGCAAGCCACCTGGCCAATGAAGATCAGCGGCGCCCAAGCAGGCGCTGGGCCTTCATCACTGATTTGCCTGGTATGCCTAGCTTGGCGCACATGTAAAGGCCCCAACTTATAAGGGAATGATCATCTTGCCACCGTACGCGCAGCCAGTGTGCCGCCTGCGGGCTACCAATCTGGTAGAGCAGTTCTGAACGCAACCGCGTTTGGGCTTTAATAATATGGTCGGCTTCAGGGCTAAAACCGCGGTGCTTGTTTAGTAACATCAATGAGCCTTCCTGATCCTGCCGCTTTCGGGTTTCGAACGACGAGGCACTATGTCGTCGGTATAGAGCGCTCACCTTGGGAGAATATAGTATTCTATATTCCTTGGCTATTCGTAACCACATATCCCAGTCTTCAAAAGGCAGTTTCTCGTCAAACAAACCAACCTTTTCATAGCAAGACCTACGTACCAAAGTACTCATTGCAGCAATGAAGCAGCGCTCTAACAATGGAATAAATATATTTTCCGGGTGCGACACAGCAAAGTCGTCCGGCTTATTCATGTAATTGCCTTGTTCATCTATAAACTCAATCGCGCTGGTTAACATCCCTACGCCTTCATCAGCACTTTCAAGCAATTTAACCTGCTCAGATATCTTATCCAATAGATAAATATCATCCGATCCGATGGTGCTGATATAAACTCCGTTTGAGTTTTTAATAGCCGTATTCAACGTATGACAAACGCCACGATTTTCATTCTGATAGATATATTTTAAAACCCTCTCCGCACTATCGCATAGCGGTTCATGCCGTTTCACCCAGGATGCTATTACTTCATCTGAATTATCCTGAGAATGATCATCTACAATAACAATTTCAATTGGTTTATAATTCTGGTTCCACAAACTATCCAATGTTTCTAACACATACTGAGCATGGTTATACGAAGTAACGCATATACTAACTAAAGGATTCGAAGAATTTTTCATTGGAGCGTTTTCCATCAACCCGTGCTTTTACTACTGAGAGTTTATTGTATTTTTTTTTCCATAATTATCAACTCATCATTGAACTCATTTTTCTTTATATCAAAACCCCACTTCAGATACAAATTAACTGCTCTATGATTGTTACGCAAAACTTTAAGATACAATTTTTTCAATTTTTTCTCTCTAGCAAGCATAATCACGGTTTTCATCATCCAACTCCCAATACCCATTCCCCAGTATGCCTTATCACCGATATAACCCCAATACTCTCCCACGTCACCGGAAATATTTTTTATTCCAAATGCTCCAACAGGAATTTCTTTACAACGAATCCCCCAAATAATAAAATTATTTCTGGTTGGCAATTTTTCAAACCACTCCCGTTGTTCCTGGCGAGTCACTGGCACACCCTGAATTAATGATTGTATTTCAGGGTCGTTCACCCATTTGAAGGAATGTTCTAGCATTACCTCATCGAATAGTGTGTACTGTAGTTCGTCCACTAAATACCGAAATTAAATGATGAGGTCGTGCAGTATATCAGAAACAAACGCAACTGCTACAAATGTTTTTCGAACACATCAGTCAGCTCTATAACGGAACCAAAGTCCTCTTTCTGCGAAAGTAAGCCATAGTTTACTTCTGAGTTGACGGTGGATATACCAAATGAAAATTTTAGTATACCCTCCTGTTTTGCAACCTCAGCAGCATACACTACCAAAGCATCTATAACGCGAGCACTACGCCCTTCCTCATTCGCGTGAGTGTACTGACTATGAACAAATCCGCGCGCTGCATCAATGAATAGCAGTGTACCTCCTACAATTTTATCATTAATCGAAGCTGTGTATAACCGAATATTATCCGGATTATTTTTAATTAACCCATACATTTCATCGACCGTATGAACAGGCTTAACACTATGTGTTTTCATAAGACTATCACTCATTATATCCCAAAATTCAATCAAACTATCATTCTTCTGTATTACTACCCCAGTAGCAGAAGCTTTTCTTATATTTTTTCTTCTAGCTTTGGTCAAACGCAATGGGTTATTTAGATTAATAACCGAATTGACATCCCTGCAGATTATTTCGAAGTTATTTTTATAGAAATAAAACTCTTGTGCCTCAGAATATTCTTTGCAAAAAACTCTAGCAACAGGCTTTATAACTATTTTTTCAAATCCATCACTTTTTATTTTTGCGACAAGAGAGTTAAATACATTCTCTAACTGTTCGTATTTAATATCACATTTATACACCAATCCACCATATGTCAGTCCTGGATGAGCAATTAAAACATGATGATTTGATGCATTTTTTGGTACGGCAGCTACAAATACAGCTATCAGGTTTTCTTTATTCCATACCATGTATGATTTATCACTGAATCTATCCTTGTGATAATCCATAAAGGAGCGCCTGAATAGGAAAGTACCATTGATGCTATCATCAATAAACTTATCCCAGACAGCTATATCCTCTTGCGTGTATTGCTTAACTGTATATACAGGTAAGTTGACTAACTCATTCATTTGGAGCCCATTTGTTTTAGTTGAGAGAAAATAACATAATCCCGAATATATTCCTCCTCTATATACTCCAGTGAAGCCAGACACAGCAGAACGGCATCGCGCGAAAATTTAATTGTCCGCCAATACAGGCGAGGAATATATAGGCCAACATTGGGCTTATCAAGATAATACGTGGTTTGCTTACCCCATATATCCTCGAGCGTAAATTCTATTTCACCACTGACAGCGAAAATAATCTGCTCTAACTCTTTATGGGCATGGTGCCCGCGCACTACTTCGTCGGAAACAGAGTAGGTCCAATAAACGCGCTGAACGGTGAACGGCAGACCACTATTCTGGGCAACCGTCAGGTAACCGATTGTAGTATCACCTAATCGGGAAAACTCAATTAGCCGGGGCTGTTGCGCTGCGTTATCCATTCAGTTGAAATAAGCCCCTATCTCGTCTGCTACAGTTGTTACCTGCTCTGGCGTCATGCCAGGCCACATGGGCAGGCTCAAACAGGTATTGGCCAACTCCTCCGCAATAGGGAAAGAGCCCACTAGGTAACCGGAGGTAGCGTAAGCCTGCTGCAGATGAGGGGGCACCGGGTAATGGATAAGCGTACCAATACCGGCCTTGCCAAGGTGCTGCTGTAGGGCGTCCCGATGCGCCGTCCGGACAACGTAGAGGTGATAAACGTGCGTACTACCCTCTGCTACCACGGGTATCTGGATGTCGCCTACCCCCTGTAGCTTTTCATTGTACCACCGGGCAATCTGCTGGCGTTGCCGCGTCCACTCGGGCAAGTACTGCAGCTTTACTGACAGCGCCGCGGCCTGCATCTCATCCAGGCGGGAGTTGTAGCCGATAACCTCGTTGTAGTATTTGCGCTGGGAGCCGTAGTTGCGCAGGGTCTGAATTTTCCGGGCAATCTCCTCATCGTTGGTGGTAATAGCGCCGGCGTCGCCGAGTGCCCCCAGGTTTTTGCCAGGGTAGAAACTGGTTCCGTTCGCGTGGCCGAAGCTACCAGTCAGGCCGCCGTGGGAGGTAGCCCCCTGGGCCTGCGCATTATCTTCAATCACCAGCAGGTTGTGCCGCCGGGCAATTTCCATGATGGGGCGCATCTCGCAGGCCTGCCCGTAGAGGTGCACCGGCATGATGGCCCGGGTGCGCTCCGTAATGGCAGCCTCAATCCGGCGGGGGTCCAAGTTGTAGGAGGCGGGGTCCGGCTCGACGGGAACCACCGTGGCCCCCACGTAGGAAACAGCCAGCCACGTAGCGATATATGTGTTGGAGGGCACTATCACCTCGTCGCCGGGGCCAACACCCAGCGCCAGCAGCGACAGGTGCAGCGCATCAAGGCCATTGGCTACCCCAATGCAGTACCGGGCCCCAGAGAACGTGCTGTACGCGGCCTCAAACGCTCGCACGTTCTCGCCCAGCACAAACCACTGCGAATCATAGACGCGGGCCAGGGCCGCTAGAACCTCGTCGCGGATGGGGTTGTGCTGGGGAGCGAAAGAAAGAAAAGGAACTGCCATGAAAGTTGCTACTAAGGGGATGCCAATGGAGCAAAATTAGGGAATGTTCCCATTACGATTTTACCGCCCGCTGTCAGCCTGCCCACTACAGTGGGGGTTAGGACGCCGGAGTTTGATTCCAGCCTTGCTTGATCTGTCTTTCGCTTCTCAGATTATTTGGTTAGAACGCGTCCGGGCGGCATATGGCCACTCATGAGGTTGTAGCAGCTCTCCAGCCATTGCCAGTGGCTTTAAGGATACGTATTCAGTGCGGACTGGTGACTGTATTTCAGCTTTTTAGGGTGGGCCTCACTCATCTTCCCAGGCAGACGACGAATATTCAACGCCGGGTGTGGGCGCTTTCCGGCCTTTATGACGCCTCCTGTCACTGCCGAACCGGTACCGGCCCGGTACACCTCGGCCAGGCTTCTTACAATCAGCAAATCGGCACCGAGGTACCACGGAGACGTTTGAGAGCAGGCGGGAGCAGCTGCGCGCTAATGGCCGAGCTGTTTTTTATTACTGGAGGTGTGGTTTAACTAATCATATTCCTCGCAGTAACGCTGACAAATGGCTAAGCGTATGTTGCTATCCTCTTACAGATTTTAGGTAGTCGTTTGCATTACTTGCTCAGTCAGTAAAACGAAGTAGAGACGCCACTTCATCGGCTAACTTAAACAGCGTCTTAAAGCAGATCTACCTACTCTATTTCACGAGTTCAACCGCCACACCAGCAGCCATTTGCCCATAAGCTATTTACGGCCCGGGTGGCAGGCGCCAAAATTTACTTTAGCTCAGCTATCTATTCGCCCCCGCTTCAACCGCCGCCATAACTGTCCTATTTTCGGGTAGTTGAAATATGTTTCCATTACCCGACTGTGTACCAGCTGCTTAAGCGTTTCCTTAGTTATGGGTTTGGGCATGTAGCGGCTCGAACGGGCAACCGGCGATTGGCGCAGGTAGTGGGGGTAGAGAAAGCGCAGGCGGTTAATGCAGGCGCGGTGCCAGGGCTTGTTGCGGCCGTTGTAGTGGATGATGACCTTATCGGCAAGGTACGTGCGGAGGTCGCGCCGGGCCAGATCGTGGGGGATATAGGCCTTCATTAGGTTGTAGCGGCTCTCCAGTCGGTGCCAGCGGCCGTCAAACACTACGTTCAACGCATCCTGATCATGGTAAAGCAGCACCTCTTTGGGAGTGCGCACGATTACCTCAATGGCCTGCTCACTGATTTGCTGCTCCCGCCACCGGGGCAGGTGCATCAGTAGCATCCCGGAGTTGAAATAATCCTCTAGTCGCCGGATGCCAATCTCGCTACGCAGCGGCACTTCTATCTCCATGACGGCTCCCACGGCCGCGCCCTGCAGATCGGTTTGGTACATGGAGTCCAGGGACCCAATCACGAGCATGTCAATATCTAGGTACAGCAGCCGCTCGATGTCCTGCGGAACCAGCCGGGGAAAAAACAGGCGGTAGTACGCCGCCATGGTAATATAGGCTTCGGGCTCATCGGGGCCGGGTACCGGAAAGCCGCTGGTGACCTCCGGGCTAACCACGTAAAAGTGCATGTCGCCGCCCTGCTGGCGGACGAATTCTACCATGCGGGCCTTCTCGGCCTCCGGCACGTCGGTGGCAATGGCATGGACCTGCACCTGCGAGTTGCGGTTATTCGAAAAGATGGAGGTCAGCAGCACATAAACCGGCGTAACGTACACCTCGTCAAAGGCTATGGCAATGTGAATGGTAGCGGGATTGGTTGACATGAGTAAAGTTATAAGAAGTCCCATCGAAAAATCAGGACCACCTAACCGTTGGGTATTCTCAAGATTGGGATGGCAAAGATACAGGTATGTATCCTATGCTTTGTATAACTTTGTGCGTATGACGGCATACACTACAGGTCAACCTCATCCTAAAAGACACTTTGAATTTAATTTGGAAGCATTACGCGGATTTGCCGCGTTAGTAGTGGTAATAAGTCACTGCTTAGGATTTTCCAAGGTGTTGAACGGATCTGAAAGATCTGGATTATGGACATATGACTTACCTGGGCACCTAGCGGTATTGGTTTTTTTTATCCTGTCGGGTTATGTTATTGGCCTTGCAACTAAAGTGCCTTTAACATGGGCAACCGCTGTACCTTATTTAAAGAAAAGGTTCATACGATTGTATCCTATCTATATAACAGGCATACTGTTAGCTTTACTAATATCCGACAAAACATACTCTGCAACAGAAATTTTATCAAATGCATTGTTTCTGCAAAGGGTAACGGCTGACCCTATGTATGAAATCGGGGTGAACTGGTCGTTGAACTACGAGGTTTTGTTTTACATACTATTTATACCCATTTCTGTATATAATATAAATCCTATACATATTTTCTTTTCCGCTTTGCTATTTGGCTTATTTTTTCAGCTTATACTACCCATTCAGCTACTTGCAATGTATGGATTCGGCTTTTGCTTCTGGACCGTTGGCCTTTGGCTAGCCAAAACGGATGTAACATCCCGTGCCCACACTTCTCGTTACACGCTCGCGGGTCTATTGTGTGTCATGCTATCATTCGGTTCGCTTAACTTCATCAAAGAAGTTATGGAATATACTTTACATACAGATACTATGAGGGGAGTTCAAAGCCACTACAGCGTCCTAAATATCATGCCCTCTGATTTTAGCTATTTTCCCTTAGGCATATTGTTAATCACGTATTTTACAAATAAGAGAATAAAGCACAACAAATTATTGATGATCACCATTTTAGCCACACCTCTGTTATACCTATTGCTCCAAATATACTCCAGCACCAAACGCCCAATAGACATAGACTCAAGAGTCGTTGCCTACATATTCTACCTGATCGGCATTATTTTACTGTTTATTGAAAGCAGAAGCAAAAGCTATAAAGAAAAAACGCTACCCGCCCCAATGATTAAATTAGGCAGTATATCCTACGGTATTTATTTAATTCATTTCATAATAATAATATTAATTGGCAGAATCGATTTTATCAACAAAACAAACACTGCATTTATCTTACGCACATCAGTTGCTATCGTGAGTACGATAGTAGCAGCTTATATATTGGAAAGAAAATTACACCCATTAGTCGTTAAACAGCTACGAAAGACACCTTTTTTCAACACTCTATAAACAGCTTCTCACTCCGATTTCCCGTCATTTTCACCACATGTCCACTCCCCCCGTTATCCATCTGGGCTTTTGTTTCGACAAAGGTTACCTCCCGCCTTTCTATGTACTTCTCACCTCTATATTTTATCATAACAGCGCGCATAACATTGTTATACACGCCATTGCAACAAATATATCAGAAACCGACAAGAGCGGGCTGGTACGCTACGCCAAGAAGCACGGAGCAGAAATCTTTTTCTACACTGTCGAGCCTCACCTGGTCCAGGACTTTGTGCTGCCAGACCACGCAGGCAGCTACTTTACTGAAACGATTTTCTACCGTCTATTTTTTGCCAAGCTGGTTCCCCCTTCAGTTGAATCTATTATTTATATGGATATTGATACAATTGTAGTAGGTGATCTTAGTCCCCTATCACATCTGGATACAGGAGAGCACCCTCTCGCCGCCGTCGCCGATGATTGGATGCCTATTCGTGAGGATCTTGGAATTACACAGAAGGGACAGTACTTCAACTCAGGTGTAACTCTTATCAACATTCACAAATGGAATGAGAAGAATGTAACTGAGCGTGTAACAGATGTTATTATAAAATACCCTGAACGTATCAAACAATTTCCTGATCAAGACGCGTTGAACATGGTCTTGCTTAACGACTGGTACAAATTGAGCGTAGGCTACAATTTGACAGGGGTGCACTGTCCGTCTGTGACAGACAGAGCTATACTAGATGAGTACCTAAAGGACAAGACAATCATCCACTTTAGTGGGCCTAAGCCTTGGAATGTACTCACTGATTGTAACCATGTTTATGAGTATAAGTGGTTTGAATATTATAATATATCCCCAGTAAAGTCATTTGTTAAATACTTTGATATTAAATTATCTAAAAGCTTTATCAAGAAATTCACTTTTAAACATCTTCTTAAATTCTATTTAAATACACCCATCTTAGGCAAAATCAAGCGCGCTATTTCGTCAGGCGCAAATCAAAATATATAGATTTTTTCAAATATTACTTAGGGGTTTCATCATATCATAGGAGAAGCTACTTTCTTCCGATTAACCACCTCTTACTCTGGCTCACGCACTGCTTTCACCACGTAGAGTGGTCGGTTGCGGGCGGCGTCGAGGCCGCGCCAGACGTACTCGCCAATAATGCCGAGGGCCATCATCTGGAAAGCCGAAACAAAGAGGAGCACTACCATAAGCATGGTCCAGCCGGCAGGCTGGGCCGTACCGCTCAGCCGCAATGCCACCAGATATAGCCCGTAGAGCAACGCCACCGCGCCCAGGCAGATGCCGGTGACTGAAATAGCACGTATGGGAAAGAAGGAAAAAGACAGAAAAGAGTCCAGAAACAGCTTCACCTTCTTCGACAGCGTCCAGCGGGAAGTGCCGATTTCGCGACGACGGCGGGAGTATGGCAGGTTTACGTAGGGGTAGCCCAGCCACGTCATCAGGTAAAACACGTTGCTGTTGCGCTCCTGCAGGCGCACTACCTGCTCCCGCACTTGCCGGTCAAACAGCACGTAATCAAAGCCGCCCGGCGGGATGTTGCGCAGCGCAAAGCGCCGCATCAGGCTATGAAACAGTTTGGCTAAAAGGACACTAACGGCACCCTCCTGCCGATCCTGGCGGTTACCGATAACCAGCGGGAAACCCTGCTGCCAGTAGGCGTACATGGCGGCCATCAGTTCGGGCGGGTCCTGCAGGTCGGCGGTGATGATAACGTTACAGTCGCCGGTGGCGTAGGCCATGCCCGCCACGATGGCATTGTAGGAGCCTACATTGGCGGCCAGCTCCACCACCTTCACCCGCTCGGGGTATTGGCGCTGGAAGGTGTGGAGGGCGGCTACTGTTCCATCACCGGAGGCATCATCTACCAGCACATACTCAAAGGTGACCTCAGCCGGGAAACGGGCCTCGTTGGCAACCAGCGCCTGCATGGTAACGGGGATATTGGCCTCGTTGAAATAGCAGGGAATGATGATGGACAGTTTTGGCATAGGGCGAAGTTGAACAGTTTGGGTGGGGCCTGCTACCGGGCTTGCCAGCTAACGATGTGTGTGAGGCCACCCAGCCGGAAGCCCAATACCTCGCAGTTATGGATTACGGCCCGGTTGGCAGCCTGGGTGGTCAGCAGGGCGTAGCGGCTGCCTCGCTGGTGCAAGTGCCACAGCGTTTCAGCAAGCAAGGGGCGGTGCCAACCCTGGTTTTGGGCACCCACGGCCGTCAGCACTACGCGCCCTAGTGGGCAACCCAACAACCGGGCATCCGCTGCCAGATACCCAATGGCCAGAAAACTATCGAGCGGCCCGTGCTGCGGCACCAGAACTACGTCGGCGTAGCCGCGCACGGTAGCTGCCGCGTACTCGCCCAGGAAGGCGTCTCCCTGCTCGGGGCTGAAAAACGGATCAGTGTGGAAACGGTCGGCAGGGTTGCGGTTGATGGCAGCAACGCGGCGCACGGCTTCGGCATCTTCTGCCGTGGCCCGGCGCACGGGGTAGCGGGTGGCCGGGAGCGGCTGCAGGGTGTGGTAGTAGTGCAGCCGGGTTTCTACGGTAGCCCAGCCGGCGCGGCCCAAAGCCGTCAGCAATAGGGCGTCGGGGGCGGCAACCTCGCAGTAGCAGTGCTGCTGCCCGGTAGCGGCCAGGTGCCGGCTAAACTGGCGAATGGCCGCCGTGAGCCCAGGCAACCGCACCGCCGGACCAAATACCACGGCCTGCAAGCGTGCCATAGCCCGGCCGAAAAAAGTTGTATCCCAAGGCAGGTGCCGGTACAGGAATACTACCTGCTCCTCCCCTACCCCTTCCACCCAACGGAAGTGCCCAGCCTGCCGGGTAAACTCCTGCAGCCGGGGCCGCACCAGCTGCTCGAATACAGTTTCGGGGGCAATACCGGGCAGGGCCGCGTAGGGCACAGCCGCCAGCAAGGCCGGTCGGCGCGCCGCTAACTGCTCTGCGAACTGCATACCCGACGAAACTCGGCGTAGGTGCGGATATAATCGGCCTCGGCATAGGGCGTGGAGGCCAGGGTGAGCTGCACAGCCCCGGCTGAGTACTGCATGGTGTGCCAGCAGCAGGGCGGAATGTACACCCCCACATCCGGCCGGTCGAGCACAAAGGTTTGCAGCTCCTGGTTGGGCATTTCCGTCAGGACCACAATGCGACCAGTAACGGCCAGCAGAACATGTTCCGTGCGATGGTGCGCGTGCCGGCCGCGCACTATGGTTTCCGGGGTATTATAGGTCCAGAACACCCGTTTCACTTCGAAGGGTGCGCCCGGCTGATCAACCACCGAGAGGTAGCCCATATCGTCGGCGCCGATACCGGGAAAAGAAAGTAGATGCGGGAGTTTCATAGGGTAGTGGGGCGGCGCAGCGGCACTATGCCCCGTAAAATAAGAAAAGCCGGTTGCTTTCGTCAACCGGCTTTTCGCTGCATATAGCCGTGCTTAGGCTTAGAAGGTACGCGGGGTATTATCTACCTGGCCGGTTACTACGCCGGGTACATGCTCGCGGAAGTACTCCAGTGTGCGGCGCAGGCCTTCGGCGCGGTCCACCTTCGGCTCCCAGCCCAGCACCTCCTTGGCTTTGGTAATGTCGGGGCGGCGCTTCATGGGGTCGTTTTCGGGTAGGGGGCGGTAGTCGGGCTTGAACTCCACGCCGGTGAGGCGGGCAATTTCTTCGCCGAACTCCTTGATGGTGATTTCCGACGGGTTGCCGATGTTCACGGGCATATGATAGTCGCTCAGCAGCAGACGGTAGATGCCTTCAATCAGGTCATCGACGTAGCAGAAGGAGCGCGTTTGTGAACCGTCGCCGAATACCGTCAGGTTTTCGCCGCGCAGGGCCTGCGAGAGGAAAGCCGGCAGTACGCGGCCGTCGTTGAGGCGCATGCGCGGACCATAGGTATTAAAGATGCGCACGATGCGGGTTTCCAGGCCGTGGTGGTTGTGGTAGGCCATGGTGATGGCCTCCTGGAAACGCTTGGCCTCGTCGTAGCAGCCGCGGGGGCCTACGGGGTTCACGTTGCCAAAGTACTCCTCTACCTGAGGGTGAATTTCCGGGTCGCCGTACACTTCCGAGGTGCTGGCAATCAGCATACGGGCGCCCTTCACGCGGGCCAGACCCAGCAGGTTGTGGGTACCCAGCGAGCCAACCTTCAGGGTCTGGATCGGAATTTTGAGGTAGTCGATGGGCGAGGCCGGCGAGGCAAAGTGCAGGATGTAGTCCAGCTTGCCGGGCACGAAGACAAACTTGGAAACATCATGGTGATGAAACTCAAAGTTTTCTTTACCAAACAGGTGCTGGATGTTTTCCAGGTCGCCGGTCACCAGGTTATCCATGGCAATGACGTGGTAGCCTTCGGCCAGGAACCGGTCGCAGAGGTGGGAGCCCAGAAAGCCCGCTCCGCCGGTAATAAGTACGCGTTTTTTATCAGACATATACGTGTCGATTAGTCGTTGCTGAGAAGCAGGCAGGTAGCCGGAGTCGTGCTTACGCTATATCCGTAAGCCATGCTCAAGCCGTGCCTGAGCTATGCTTGAGCCGGTTCGTGGTGGGCCGTTTTGATGCCAATGCAGTGGTAGGCATAGCCCGCTTGCTGCAGTTCTGCGGCATCGTAAATGTTGCGGCCGTCGAAGATAACCTTCTGCTTGAGCAGGCGGCCCATTACCTCGAAGTTCGGCACCCGGAACTCGGGCCACTCCGTTACCACCAGCAGGGCGTCGGCATCGATGAGGGCCTCCATCTGGTCTTTGGCGTAGGTAATTCGGTCGCCGAGGCTGTGCTTGGCCTCCTCCATTGCCACAGGGTCGTAGGCGGTTACGGTGCAGCCCTCGGCCAGCAGTTTCTCAATGATTACCAGCGAGGGCGCCTCGCGCATGTCGTCGGTTTTAGGCTTGAACGAGAGGCCCCACACGGCCATTTTCTTGCCCTTCAGGTCGCCGCCGAAGTGCTTCTGCACTTTGTTGAACAGCACCTCCTTCTGGCCTTCGTTTACGCTTTCCACGGCCTGCAGCACCTGCATTTGGTAGCCATTTTCGGCGGCCGTCTTGATGAGCGCCTTCACGTCTTTGGGAAAGCAGGACCCGCCGTAGCCAATGCCGGGGTAAATGAACTTCGTGCCGATGCGGGCGTCGGAGCCAATGCCTTTGCGCACCATGTTTACATCGGCGCCCATGATTTCGCAGAGGTTGGCGATGTCGTTCATAAACGAAATCTTGGTGGCCAGCATGGAGTTAGCCGCGTATTTCGTCATTTCCGCCGACGGAATATCCATGAAGATAATGGGGTGGCCGTTGAGCAGGAAGGGCTTGTAGAGGCGGCTCATTACCTCCTCAGCGCGCTCCGACGACACGCCTACCACAATGCGGTCGGGCTTGAGGAAGTCATCAATGGCGGCGCCTTCCTTCAGGAACTCGGGGTTGGAAGCAACGTCGAACTCGATGTTCTCGCCGCGACGGGCCAGCGCGTCCTCGATTTCCTTGCGCACTTTGGCGGCCGTACCCACCGGCACCGTGCTCTTGGTCACGATAACGCCGTAGCTGGTCATGTTCTCGCCAATAGCGCGGGCCACGGCCAGCACGTATTTCAGGTCAGCCGAGCCATCCTCGCCGGGAGGAGTGCCTACGGCAATAAAGGCCACATCGCAGCCTTTGATGGCTTCGGCCAGGTTGGTGGAGAAGTGTAAACGGCCGGCCGCGACGTTGCGCGACACCATTTCCTCCAGGCCTGGCTCGTAAATCGGCAGAATGCCTTTGTGCAGGTTGTCGATTTTGCGCTGGTCGATATCAATGCAGGTTACATCAATGCCAACCTCGGCAAAACAGGTTCCTGTTACTAGGCCTACATAGCCTGTGCCTACTACTGCAATTTTCATGTAAGTGGGAAAATAAGGGGGAAAAAAGAGCCAAAGGCTCACCATGAAAGCTAGAGAGAAGGCCTACTTGAAAAGACCATATCTGATAATGCAATAAATTGCCCGGAAGCCGTCGCGCCAGCCAATCTTTTTGCCTTCGGCATACGTGCGGCCGTAGTAGCTGATGCCCACTTCGTAGATACGCACGTGGGGCACCCGCGCCATTTTAATAGTGACTTCCGGCTCGAAGCCAAAGCGTTTCTCCTCCAGCTGCAGGCCCTGCACAATGTCCCGCCGGAACAGCTTGTAGCAGGTTTCCATATCGGTCAGGTTCAGGTTGGAGAAGGCGTTACACAGCATGGTCAGCCATTTGTTGCCGATGCTGTGCCAGAAGAACAGAATGCGGTGCGGGTTGCCCCCCATGAACCGGGAGCCGTACACCACGTCGGCTACGCCGCGCAGCACGGGTCGCAGCAACACATTGTATTCCTCCGGATCATATTCTAGATCAGCGTCCTGAATAATGATATAGTCGCCGGTAGCCTTCCGGATACCCGTGTGCAGGGCCGCGCCTTTGCCCTGGTTGACTTCGTGGCGGTAGTACTGAATAGGCAACTCCGGATTGGCCGCCATGTAGCGCTGCACGGCTTCTTCGGTATTGTCGCGCGAGCAGTCGTTGACAATCAGTACCTCTTTGGTGAAGCCGCCCAATAGCTGCACTGCCTTCACCTGGTCAAGAATCAGGTGAATAGTAGCCCCTTCATTATAAGCCGGAATAACGATGGAGAGCTTACGGGAGGGCGCGGCCGGAATCATAGGGTTGTGCAGGAAACGAAAGGTATTGGAGGGGTAGGCCCCGGAACGGAAGCGGCAGAGCGCCGAACCGGGTAGCCTACGCCATCATGTGCTTTTTCCACCACCATTGAAACACGATGAGGGCCCAGATGCGGGCATGCACGTCGCCGGGACTGGAGGAGAACAGTTGGCGCTTGAGGGCGCGGGTAGCCTCCACGTCGAATACGCCCTGGGCCTCGATGAACGCATCCGAGAGCAAATCGTCCTCAATCAGGGGCCGCAACTCCCCGCGGAACCACTTGAGCAGGGGTACTTCAAAGCCGTGCTTGGGCCGTTTGTACAGCTCTTCGGGCAGCATGGGCCGGAAGGCGTCCTGCACAATCTTCTTTTTCATCTTGCCGTCAATCTTGCTCGACACGGGCAAAGAGAAAGCAAAGCGTACCACGTTGGGGTCCAGGAAGGGCGGGCGCACTTCCAGGGAGTTGGCCATGCTCATCAGGTCCACCTTGGCGAGCATGTCGTACGGAAGCACCATTTTAGTATCCGTGAGCAGCACCTCGTTCAGGTCGCCGTCGGCGTGCAGGTCTTCCAGCAATTCCCGGCGGCGCTTATCGGCCAGCTTCTTCCCTACCTTGCGGCGGGCGGCCGGACTGAGCAGGGCGCGGGCGTCCTTCTCCGAGGCAAAGGAAGCCCAGTCCCAGTACCGGTCTTTGGGTCCGGCGAGCATACCGCGCGAGAAGCGCTGAAACTGCCGCACCTTGTTTCCAAAAAACGAGTTGCGCGACTTGGGCAGCACGTCCCACAGCAGATTCAGGCCCGTCACGGCCTCGGCCTTGAAGCCGCCCTGCCGCACCTGAAACTCGCCCATGTGCTTGTTGTAGCCTGCAAACAGCTCGTCGGCTCCGTCGCCCGAGAGGGCTACGGTCACCTTTTCGCGGGTGCGCTTGCTGAGGATGTACACGGCCAGGGCCGAAGAGTCGGCAAAAGGCTCGTCGATGTAGTTCAGAACGTCGAAGATGTGGTCGTAGAGGTCCTGGTTGGTCAGCGAGAAAACCGTGTGGTTGGTTTTGTATTTGTCGGCGACCAGCTTGGCGTACTTCGTTTCGTCGAAGAACGGCTCGTCGCGGTAGCCAATGCTGAAGGTATTCAGGTGCTGGGTGTGGCGCGAGGCCAGGGCCACAATCACCGAAGAATCGATGCCGCCGCTGAGGAAAGCGCCCAGGGGCACGTCGGCCACGAGGCGGCGGGCGGTGGCGTCGTCGAGCAAATCGACTAGTTTGGCCTGCTGCTGCTCGTAGGAGAGCTTGATTTTATCGGTCTTCTTGGGGTCGTACGGAATCTTGTACCACCGCTTCTTGACCACCTTCTTGCCTTTCACATAGAGGTAGTGGCCGGGCAGCAGCTTCTTGACTCCTTTAAAGATGGTAGCCGGCCCCGGGATATAGTTCAGCTGCAGATAGTGGCTCAAGGATACGTAGTCCAGCTTGCGGGGTACGCCCAGGGCCAGCAACGACTTCATCTCGGAGGCGAACAGCAGCTTGTCCTCGTCGCGGTAAATCAGCAGGGGCTTCTCCCCCATCCGGTCGCGGGCCAGAAATACAGAATCCTCTTCTTTATCGAAAATGGCGAAGTCGAAGAAGCCGTTGAGCTTTTTCAGGAAGTTACGTCCCTCCGATATATACAGGTGGAGCACTACCTCCGTATCAGTCTGGGAGTGGAAGCGGTGGCCTTTGTTGACGAGCTTCTGGCGCAGCTCCTTGAAATTAAAAATTTCGCCGTTGAAGACAATGGTGTACCGGCCCGACTCGTCGGTCATGGGCTGGTTGCCATCGGCAGTTAAATCAAGGATGGCCAGTCGCCGAAAGCCTAAGCCGCACCGCTCGTAGGCAAAGTGCCCCTGCGAGTCGGGGCCGCGGCTAACAATGGCGTCGGTTGAGGCGCGCAGGGAAGCCAGCGAACTGCGGCCTGCATCAGTAAAAGCGAATACTCCGGAGATTCCACACATAAGGCGGGCAAAAGTACGAACTATCAGGACTTGAGTTTCTAAAAACTACAAGGCGGCGTCCGCAACCAAAGCCATGCCACGTTAGTACACACCTCAGGAATCGTTGTTTTTCCCAACCCTACCCCACCATGAATCTACAAGATCAACTAAGTCTTCAGCAGGAATTTGAGGCCGCCGTATCGCGTGTTGACAACCTGCCCGGCGACGCGGCGGCCGCGCAAATGACCGAGCTATACGGCCTCTACAAGCAAGCTACCCAAGGTGACCACGACACGGAGAAAGACGTCGTCGGCGACGACTCGCCTTCCAATCCCAGCGGCTACGCGGGCATGTCGCAGGCCCAGTGGGACTCCTGGAGCAAGTTCAAGGGCGTGAGCGAGGACGATGCCAAGCGCCAGTACATTCAGAAGGTTGCGGAAATAGCCGGACCGGTAGGTGAAAAAACCACTGTTATTACCGGCAACGGCCAGCCGGCTACCGGTTCGCAGGTAGGAGGCGCTGATGCAGCTTCCGGCCCTGAGGTGCAGCCCAACGATAATACCACCCTGGCCCAGCAGCCCAGCACCCAGCCGGGCGTTTCGCAGGGTGGCCTGCGCGGCGACATCACGGCCGGCGCTCCGTACGGCGGCGAAGACAAGCTGAAAGGCGACCAGAGCTAAATCACGGAGTAAGACGAATTCGGCGGATTGCACAGATTAAGTGTCAACCCACGTAACCGTACCACAGAAAAGAGGCCGCCTGATCAGGCGGCCTCTTTTCTATTTCTGCCAGCAGACAATGGAATCCGGTGAATCCGTCTTCGTCCGGGATTAAAAGATCTTGCCGGGGTTCATGATTCCGTGCGGGTCGAATACCTGCTTGATACCGCGCATTAGCTGGAGGTTAGTTTCCTTGAGTGCAATACCGATGTAGCCTTTCTGCACCAGCCCGATGCCATGTTCGCCGCTGATAGTGCCGCCCAGCTTCACGCACAGCTCAAATATTTCGCTGATGGGCTGGCGCAGCCCCACGTTCCACTGCTCGTCGGTCAGCTCGCCCCGAATAATGTTTACGTGCAGGTTTCCGTCGCCGGCGTGCCCGTAGCATACACTCTTGAAGCCGTAGCGCGCCCCAATTGCCTTAACTCCTTTCAGCAGGGTAGGCAGCTCGGCCCGCGGCACTACGGTATCCTCTTCCTTATACACGGAGTTATAGCGCACCGAATTGCCAATGTTGCGTCGGATTTTCCAGAGCTCGTCTTTCTGGGTGGCGTTGTCGGCCAGCAGAATTTCGCCCACGTCGTAGTGCTCCAGCACGGCGTACACTTGCTCGGCTTCCTTGTAAAGCTGCTCCAGGTCCTGCCCATCCAGCTCAATTAGCAGGTGAGCCAGAATATCCTCGGGTAGGGTAAGCGGAATTTTCAGGTAGTCAGAGGACCAGGCAATGGCTTCCCGTTCCATAAACTCCATGCCCGAGGGAATAATGCCGGCCCGGAATACCGCCGAAACTGCCTCGGCGGCTTGCTCCTCCTGGCGGAAGGGCACCAGCATCAGGATGGTATGCTGGGGGTAGGGCAACAGCCGGAACACTACCTTGGTAATGATGCCCAGGGTGCCCTCCGAGCCAATCATGAGTTGGGTGAGGTTGTAGCCGGTGGAATTTTTCAGGGTGTTGGCCGCCGTCCAGATGATGTCGCCGGTGGGCAGCACTACCTGCAGGTTGAGCACGTAGTCGCGGGTAGTGCCATACTTCACGGCTTTGGGTCCGCCGCTGCTGTGGGCCAGGTTACCGCCCAGAAAACAGCTGCCTTTGCTGGCCGGATCAGGGGGATAGAACAGGCCGACCTCCTTTACCGCGTTCTGGAATACCTCATTCACTACCCCCGGCTCCACGGTAGCCTGCAGGTTGCGCTCATCTATTGCCAGAATGCGGTTCAGCCGCTCGGTGCTCAGCAGCACTCCGTGGTGAATGGGCAGGGCTCCGCCGCTTAGGCCAGTGCCGGCACCACGAGGTGTTACCGGGATGCGGTGCTCATAGCACAGGCGCACAATGGCGCTTACCTCCTCGGCGTTAGCGGGGCGCACTACCACATCGGGAGCAAAGTGAAAATCCTCGGTATGGTCGCGGCCATAATCGGCGTACACGTCTGCCTCCACCCGTTGGGCAGTAAGCACGTGCTGCGGCCCGACTATCGTTTCCAGTTCGGCTACCAGAGCAGGAGTCAAAACCTGATATTCCATATATAGATGAGTGAAATGACCACTTCGCGTATCTTTGCCCCGATGCGGGAACACGTTACGAAGGTACGGTATTCAACGCAGTGGCAACGGCCACTTATTACCGTCTTACTGCTGATACTAGGCAGCTGGCTGGTGGCGTGCAGCACCAGCAAAGTAAACTACCGGAACGGCCGATACTACTCGGCCCGGGACATGGCGCGCATGAAGGCCGCCGACCGGCGTCGGGGCGCCGCGCCCGCCGTGGTCAAATCCAAGGTAAAAACCTCTACCCCAGCCGGCAGAACAAAAACCGTAGCCCGCCGGCCCGCCGCACCCGCTGCCCGCCCCCTGCCGGCTAACGTGCCCCGCCAAATGGCCGTCGTGATTGAAACCGCCCGCTCTTTTCAGGGCACTCCCTATAAGTTTGGCGGCACCAGCCGGCTCGGGATGGACTGTTCCGGCCTGCTGCTGGAATCATTTGCCGCTATTAATGTGGCCATTCCGCGCTCCAGCAACGAGCAGGCGCTCTGGGGGGAGCAAATAAGGCCACAGGAGCTCCGGCCTGGCGATTTGGTATTTTTTGGAGCCTCTCCCGGCAGCAGCACGATTACGCACGTGGGCCTGATTACGGAAGCCTCGGCCGAAAGCGTGCAGTTCATCCACTCTTCCAGCTCGTTAGGAGTAGTGGAAAACGCCCTGGAAACCGATTACTACCTGAGCAGATTCATAAAAGCGGTACGACCAAGATTGTGAATTTCCCTCTTACCTTTGCGGCGAAATCGGCCCTGGGCCTCCTGCTGTTTAATAATACTGACGTAACACAAAGCGGTTTCTGAAACCGTAATTTTGCACCTCGTTTTCTCAGCGAACCTCTTTCTTCACCAATCCCCCTTTATGAGACGCAATCTTTACGCCTCTGTGGCGCTGGTGCCGCTGGCAATTTTGTCAGCGCACATGAGCTGGGCACAGGTGACCACCTCCGCAATGAACGGTATCATTACCGACAAGAGCGGCGAGGGTCTGCCTGGGGCAACGGTAATTGCTGTTCACACCCCTACCAACACCCAGTACGTAGCGCCAACCAATTCGGAGGGTCGCTTCAACATTCAGGGTATGCGCGTAGGCGGTCCGTACACGGTTCGGATTACGTTTGTAGGGTATCAGGATGCCACGCGGGAAAACCTGTTCCTGAGCCTGGGCCAGAACTTGCGCCTGGACATCAACCTGAGTGAATCGTCGCAGCAGCTGGGCGAGGTAGTAGTAAGCGGCCGCCGCGATGCGCTTATCAACTCGGACCGCGTTGGGTCAGTTACCGCCGTGCAGCGCGAGCAGATTGAGCGCCTGCCCTCCATCACCCGCAGCCTCAACGACATCACGCGTCTGACGCCGCAATCGAACGGTCAGAACATCGGGGGCGGCAACAACCGTCAGAACAACTTTACGGTTGACGGCTCCGACTTCAACAACAACTTCGGTATCGGCGGCAACCTGCCCGCCAACGGTACGCCCATCTCGCTGGATGCTATTGAGCAGCTGACGGTAAGCGTAACGCCCTACGACGTTCGTCAGTCGGGCTTCGTGGGTGGCGCCATCAACGCCGTAACCCGCTCCGGCACCAACGATATCAGCGGTTCGGTTTACGGTTACTTCCGCAACGATAAGTTTATCGGCGACCGGGTAGGCAACGAGCGGGTTCCTCTGCAGGATTCGCGCTTCTACCAGTACGGCTTCCGTCTGGGCGGCCCTATCATCAAGGACAAGCTGTTCTTCTTCGCCAACGCTGAAATAGAGGAAAACCGTACCCCGGGCCAGACGCGCTTTGCCGCTACTGCTGCTGCTCCCTACGGCTCGGCTACCAACATTACCCGCCCAACGGCCGGTGAGCTGGACGAAATCAGCAATTACCTCAGCACGCGCTTCGGCTACGAAACGGGCGGCTACCAGGGCTACGACTTCACCAGCCCCCGCACGAAGTTCCTGGGTCGTATTGACTGGAACATCAGCAAGAACCACCGCTTCAACATCCGTTACAACCAAACGGAAGGCAAGACGCCCAGCTTCCCCAGCACCTCGTCGAGCCCGCTGACCAACTTCGCCTTCGGGGCGGGCCGTACGGACCTGAACGCCCTGCCGTTCCGTTACGCCGGCTACTTCCAAGAAGCCAACTTTTACTCGGCGGCCGCTGAACTGAACTCCACGTTCGGGGGCAACATGACCAACACGCTGCGGGCTACCTACACCAAGCAGAACGACCCGCGCAGCTCTGATAGCCGGATATTCCCCTTCGTGGACATCCTGAAGGCTGATGGTACCAACGCGCCTACCCCCTTCACCTCGTTCGGCTACGAGCCCTTCACGCTGGGCAACCTGCGTGACGTGGCTATCTACTCGGTTCGCGACGACTTCTCCTGGCTGATTGGCCGTCACAACATCACGTTGGGTGGTCAGGCGGATTACAGCATCACCAAGAACGGCTTCCAGCGCTTTGCTGCCAGCTACTACCGCTTCAACTCGTTCGCTGATTTCCAAACGGCCAGCAACCCGAACTCGACTCCGGCCCAGCTAGCTGCTGCCCGCCCCACCGATTTCGCTTACACCTACTCGCTCTCGCCCGGCTTTGAGCAGGCTTTCCCCACGTTTAAGTTTGGCCAGTACTCGCTCTACGCTCAGGACGACTACTCCATCCGGGAGAACCTGCGCCTGCTGGTAGGCGTGCGCGCCGACTACGTAACCTACCCCGAGAAGCTGAAGGAGCACCCCTTGGTTTCGGCGCTGAACTTCGCCAACAACGAGAAAATCAACGTTGCCAACCTGCCCAAGTCGAGCATTCTATTTTCGCCCCGCGTTGGCTTCAACTGGGATGTAAACAACGACCAGACCGTTCAGCTGCGCGGTGGTACTGGCATCTTCACCGGCCGTGTGCCCTACGTTTGGATTGTAAGCCAGGCCGGCGACGCAGGTCTGTTGCAGATTACCCGTACATTCTCGGGTAGCGCCATTGACCAGTTGCCTGGCGGCTATCGTGGCTTCAACGAAGACCCCGGTTTCTACCGTCCCGCTACGGTACCGGCCGCCGGTACCGTAATTCCAAACGTTATTTCGGCCGTTGACCAGAACTTCAAGTTCCCCCAGACGCTGAAGAGCAGCCTGGGTGTGGATGCCAAACTGCCCGGTGGCTTCGTGGCCTCGCTGGAAGGTATCTACAACAAGGACCTGAATACGGCTATATTCCGCAATGCCAACCTGGTAGAGCCGCGTAACCTGGGCGTATCGGGCTACCCCGATAGCCGCCTGATTTACCCGAACAACAACCAGGACAAGTTCCTGAACCCCATCAACGGGGCGGGCCAGGCCGTACCGAACGGCACGGCTGGTGGCGGGGCTTTCAACGCCATTGTGCTGGACAACGCCAACAAAGGCTACTACTGGTCGTTGACCGGTAAGCTGGAGCGCCAGTTCGACAACGGCCTGTATGCTTCGGTAGCCTATACCCGCAGCGACGCCCGTAACCTTTACGACGGTGGCGGCGACCAGCCCCTCTCGGCCTGGCAGCAGACCCCGACCGTAAACGGCTCGAACAACCTGCAGCTGAGCTACGCCAGCTACGTAGTGCCGGACCGCGTAATTGCTTCGGTATCGTACAAGCGGGAGTACCTCAAGAACCTGGCTACTACCCTCTCCGTGTTCTACGAAGGCAGCCAGCAGGGCCGCTTCTCCTACGTGTACTCGGCGGACTTCAACCGCGACGGTGGCAACGCCGACCTGATCTACATCCCCCGCGACGCGTCGGAAATCAACTTTGTATCGCAGACGGTGGGCACCGGCTCCAGCGCCGTAACCTACACGCCTCAACAGCAAAGCGACCTGTTCTTCAAGTACATCGAGCAGGACAAATACCTGCGCGACCGGAAAGGCACCTACGCGGAGCGTAACGGCGCCCTGCTGCCCTGGCGCAACCAAGTGGACGTGAAGCTGCTGCAAGACATTTTCACGAACATCGGCAACAAGCGCAACACCCTGCAGCTGAGCCTCGATATCTTTAACATAGGCAACCTGATCAACAGCGACTGGGGTCTGATTAACGTGACCAACGCCAGCTCGGTGCTGGTGCCCACTAACGTGAGCTCCCTCACCCCCGGTGGTACCACTCGCCCCACGTTCCGTCTGCAGCTTGACCGCGGCGGTCTGGTGCAGGAAACTTTCCGCCGGAACCTGAGCGTCTCTTCGACCTACTACATGCAGGTTGGTGTACGCTACATCTTCAACTAAGCCAAGGCTTTAGCTTTTTAAAAATGGGCTGACGGTATCGTCAGCCCATTTTTTTTGTCTGGGCAACGCAAATTTTTTTGTGTTTTTTTCGACCTACCTCTTGCAGATTCCAAAAGCCGCCGTACTTTTGTCACACCAAACGCAACCGGCGGATGGATAACACCAAACGGGGGATTAGCTCAGCTGGCTAGAGCGCTTGCATGGCATGCAAGAGGTCATCGGTTCGACTCCGATATTCTCCACTCCCGTTCTGAAAAGCCTGACCTACCGGTCAGGCTTTTTTGTTTTGAATGGTATTCGATTTACTACCCCCATCAAACGCAAAAGCCGCCTCCATCAGATGGAGGCGGCTTTTGCGTTTGATGGGGGTAGTTCGCCGTTACACAAACAGGCCTTCTACCGACAGGTACCGCTCGCCGGTATCGTAGCAGAACGTGAGAACCCGGCCGCCCTGGGGTACTTCGTCGAGCTTCTTAGCCACGGCCGCTAAGGACGCGCCAGAGGAAACACCCACGAACAGGCCTTCCTCGCGGGCGGCACGCCGGGCGTACTCAAACGCTTCCTGCTGGCTTACCTGAATGGTACCGTCGAGGATATCGGTGTGCAGGTTGTCGGGGATGAAACCGGCACCGATGCCCTGAATAGGGTGCGGACCCGGGGCACCCCCACTGATAACGGGCGAGAGCTCCGGCTCCACGGCGAAGGTCTTCATCTGGGGGAAGTGGGGCTTGAGCACTTCCGTAACGGCCGTGATGTGGCCGCCGGTACCCACACCGGTAATGTGGAAGTCGAAGCCCTCGGGAGCATCGCGCAGAATTTCCTGGGCCGTGGTTTCGGCGTGCACCTTGAGGTTGGCGGGGTTGCTGAACTGCATGGGCATCCAGGCGCCGGGGGTGTCACGCACCAGCTCGTGAGCCTTTTCAATGGCGCCTTTCATGCCTTTCTCGCGGGGCGTCAGCTCCAGGTTGGCCCCGTAGGCGGCCATGAGGCGGCGGCGCTCGATGCTCATGCTCTCGGGCATAACCAGCGTGAGCTTATAGCCTTTTACGGCCGCCACCATGGCCAGCCCTACCCCCGTATTGCCCGAAGTAGGCTCCACAATCAGGCTGTCAGAAGTCAGAATACCTTCCCGCTCGGCCTGCTCAATCATGCTCAGGGCAATCCGGTCTTTGATGCTGCCGCCGGGGTTGGCCCGTTCCAGCTTCACCCACACCTCCACGTCGGGGCGGTGAGCAAACAATTTATTGAGGCGCAGCAGCGGCGTATTGCCAATAGTCTCCAGAATGGAAGTGGCTTTCATGGTGTAGGAAGTGATGAAGTGAATGGTAATGGGGTGATGAGGTGACAGGTGAGGAGGTGAGAAGTGATGAGGTAAATAGTGACAGGTGAATGGTGCAAGGGCGGCTTCTGTGTATTGTGTCGGCAGGCTGGCGTTACCAATCTGCGGCTACCTTTTCACTTGTCACGATTCACCTCATCACCCCATCACCTCTTCACTCTACCACCTAACCACCTAAATTGAAAACGTAATATCCTCGGTGGGGTCCTGGGAGCGGGTGACGTGGATGTGGGCCTGGTGGTACACCCGCGAGTGTGAGGGTACGCTTTCCGTAAGCCACACATTGCCTCCAATAATGCTATGGCTGCCCACGGTGGTACTGCCGCCCAAAATAGTGGCACCGGCGTAAATCACCACATGGTCCTCGATGGTGGGGTGGCGCTTGATGCCCTGCAGGTGCTTGGCCACACTAAGGGCCCCGAGCGTTACGCCCTGAAAAATCTTGACGTGTGCCCCGATAACGCAGGTTTCGCCGATGACCAGGCCCGTGCCATGATCAATGCAGAACGAGGGGCCGATGCGGGCGCCCGGATGAATATCGATGCCGGTGCGCTGGTGGGCATACTCGCTCAGAATGCGCGGCACGCGCGGGATGCCGCGCTGGTGCAGGCCGTGGGCGAAGCGGTGCATAGCAATGGCGTAGAAGCCGGGGTAAGTAGCTACTACCTCAGTTAAGCCCTGGGCGGCGGGGTCGGCGGCTACAATGGCAGCCGCATCCTGCAGCAGAGTAGCGCGCAGCACCGGCAGAGCGCTCATGAGGCTAGCCGCCAGTTCGGGGGCCGGCCTGGGGGTAGGCACGGCGCGCAGCAGCGTGGCCAGGTCGGTGCGCAGCTGATCCAGGGTAGCGGCCACGGCATCAGGGGTACGCAGGGGGCGGGCGGAGCGCTCGGGAAACAGCAGGTCCAGCAGCTGCTCGGCCAGTTGGCAGAAGGCCTGGGCCGGCAGCGGGGCCGCCGTGTGCTGGTGGGCCTGCGTGAGGGCCTGAACGAAATCGGGGTTGGAAGAAGACATGAGCAAAAAGGAGCCCGCCAACGGGCTGAAAGGCGGAAGATAGAATAGCCGCGACTTTTCCCAACCGCGGGCGGGGCGCAAGGTTTAGGATTTGGGCCTGTGGGTAACCCACCCCGCCCGCGCCGCGTTAGTCAGCAAAGTTCATACGTATTCACATCTAGCCCCTTCCTCATGGCCGATACCACCATCACTAAAGTTGATTCCCGCTTCTCGCCCAAAGGCGCGGATGGCGAAAAATACCTAGCCTCGGGCGTGCATGTAGCCATGCGCCTCTGGGAAAACGAACAGCCCGGCGACCCGAAAGAGCCCACGGCCCGCGCCTATGAAACGGTAGGCTACGTGCTGAGCGGCCGGGCCGAGCTGCACATCGAAGGCCAGATGGTTGTGCTGGAGCCCGGCAACTCGTGGGTAGTGCCCAAGGGTGCCGCGCACACGTACAAAATTCTCGAAGCCTTTTCGGCGGTGGAAGCTACTACTCCCCCGGCCCAGGCCCACGGCCGCGACGAAGAGTAGCCCACTGTAACGCCCGCTACGCAACTGCCCCAGCCGCTAGAAGCGGCTGGGGCAGTTTTGCTTTTACTAATCCCCGGCTCATGCAAGGAAGCCGACCAGAGCCCCCTTGCTACCGCCGACTATCCATCAGCTCCACCCGGTCAATCCGGTCCCCGATGTCGAGGCGGCTGACCACGTCCATGCCTTGCACTACCTGAGCGAAAATGGTGTAGCGGCCATCAAGGTGAGGAGTGGGCGCGTGAGTGATAAACCACTGGCAGCTTTCGGTGTCTTTGCCGGCCGAGGCCAGCCCTACGGCACCTTCCCCGTAACGCAAATCGGCAAACTCGGAGCGCAGATTGTAGTCGGAGCTACCCCAGCCGTCGCCGCGGGGGCAGCCGCCCTGGGCCACAAAGTTGGGCACTACCCGGTGAAAGTTCTTGCCATTGTAGAATCCCTGCCGGGTGAGGGCCACGAAGCTGGCTACCGAACCCGGCGCCTGCTCCACCAGCAGCCGCAGAACAATGTCGCCTTTACCGGTGTGCACTACTACCCGCTGTCCGGCCGGAATAGTGCTGACCAGGCCCCAGTCGATGGGATGGGAAGTGGCCGCGGCTACGGGCGTAGCGGTAGGCGTCGTGCGGTTTTGCAGGAAATCAATGGTTTGCTGCAACGACTGCCAGGCCTCCAGGTCGCGGGGCAGGGTAAGCCGGTCGCGGGCCTGCAGCAGGAAATCGGGGTTAGGCAGTAGCTTCTGCAGTTTCAGTTTCGGGTCCCGGATGGCCTCGGCGGCGGTACCCATCACGGCCACATCACCGCTGAGCACCCCCCGGCGCAAAGCCAGGGCAAACTCGGGGTAGCGGCCGGCCGGAAAGTTGGGCTGGCGGCCCAGGGCTACCAGGGCCTCCATGCCATACGTGCCAATCACCAGCGGCTGATTCGGGGCAAAGGTGGCCTGCTGCACAAAATCGAAGGCGGCCGGGTCTTCGCCCAGGGCTTTCAGCAGGTAGCCTTTCTCGTAGGGGTCCGCAGCAGCGGTGTAGCGCTCCTGCACGGCCCGCCGAATGGCCGCCTGCTCGGGGCTTTGCTGGCGCAGAGCTGCTGCCAACAGTGTAGCCCGTGCCCGCCAGTTTTCCAGCCGGTTGGCTTTCTCCAGAAACATCCCGCCGGGCTCATTAGTAGCATGAGCCAGAAAGAACTCGGCCGCCGACAGGGCCACCTGGGCGTTGGCATCGGTCAGGGCGCTCCAGACTGCCTCCTTCACGGGAGCATACATGGTGGCGTTCAGGGCGCGCAGGGCACTCACGCGTACCCGGTAGTCAGGGTCGCGGCGGGCCAGGCTGGCCAGCAGCGGTGGCACCGTGGGGTCGGTGGCGGCTTTGCTTAGGGCGGCGGCAGCTCCGCTGCGTACGGCATAGTGGGCATCCTGCTGGGCCGTGGCACCCAGGGCGGCAGCGTACGGCGCCAGGTTGAGGCCGCGCGTGCGGGCCAGGGCATTGGCCGCGGCCAGGCGGGCGCTGGTTGGGTTGCCGCGCCCCAGCAGCTGCACCAGCCGGCTTACGGCCGCCTCAGAGGTAAGCCCGCGCAACCCGGCCCGGTACAGGCCCCAGGCTTGTCCGCTAAGGGCAGCGGTATCGGGGGCCAGGGCGGGGGGTAAGCGGGTGAGGCTGGCCAGGCCGGACCGGGACGTACAGCGGCCCAGGGCTTCCAGCACGTAGCGGCGCACGGTACCATCGGGCTCCGCCGCAATGCGCTGCACCAGCACTGCCTCGGCCGTGGAGTCGGCGGTTTGCCCCAAGGCATAGGCCGCTTCCCGCCGGACGGAGGGCTCGGCATCCTGCTGAAGTAGGGCCAGCAGCGCGGGGGTAGCCGCTTTGTCCTGCACCGAGGCCAAGGCCTCGGCGGCAGCGCGGCGGTAGGCTTCCTCGGGCCGGTTGAGGTAGGGTAGCAAGGCCGGAGTGCGGCGCTCGTCCTGGGCAGTGGCAATGCGGCGCAGCACGGTATCGGCGGCAAACTGGTTGGGGGCGGCCGCACCCAATGAAGCGGTGGCCGGCCGGGAAGTGCAGGCCGGTAGCAGCAGACTGCCGGCGGCCACTACGGCAGCAGCCCGGCACAGAGCGGAGTAGGTCATGATCGGCCTAAGTTAGAAATTGCCCCGACAAGCAACCAGCCAGCCGCCGCCAGCATCTAGCCTGCTGGCCGGAGGTGTTTGCCCTTATCCTGCCCGATTCAAGCATTTCCGGGGCGGAATAGGGGTAAACCTATTTATAGTAGCATCTTTACGACAGCAATATTTCACGTATGTCGGGCGCCAGGTTACTCTTACTGCTAAGTTTACTGCTGCTGAGCGCCGGACGTAGCGCGGCGCAGACCCGCCCCGACCCGGCGGTGCCTGCTACCCCGCAAAAAGAGCTGACGGTGCACCTGACGCTGCCCACGGTGGTGGGCCTGATTGGGGAGTACGCCGGTATTCTGACCTCTAAAGAAAAAGGCAAGCTTAAAACCCTTAGCAAACAGGGGCGCTCCACTACCAGCAATCCGGTGCTTATCTTAACTATTCCGCTGCCGAGAGTGTGGGCCGACCGCAAAGTGAAGGCCAAGTAGCCACCGCAACGCTCGTCTTTCGCATCTTTCCTCTCTCTCCTGCCCTCTCCCGAACTGATTTTTCCTCATGGATCTTAATGCGGATGTGTTGCTGAGTGTGGTGTTGGCTTTGTTTGTGGTGCGCGGGTTGCGCCGGTTTCTGGACCTGCCTACCCGTCTGCCCCGGCTCAACCAGCTGCTAGGGTGGCTCTGGCTGCCCGGCCTGGTGCTGTTCATCGGAGCCCGGGCCATCCACTGGAAGTCAGACCAGCTGGATGAGCTGTACATGCTGCTGGTGATGCTGGCCGTAACGACGGTTCTGTTCCTGCTGCGCAGCTACCGGCCGGCCCGCACCTTGCTGCTGGGGCTGGGGCCGTTTCTGGTGCTATCGGCGGTGGAGCTGCTGCTTTCCGGCACCCGGCTGCTGCAGGAGTATGATGAAGGCTTCGACACGGCCAAGGGCTTTTCCTTCATCTGGATGTTTACCTCGTTCTTCATTGCCCGCAGCCAGAAAAAGCACCTGGAGAAGGAGCGCATAGAGCGGGAGGAAGAGGAAAAAGCCCGCCGCCTGATGGCCGCTCAAAAAGTAGAGCTGGAGCGCCTGGTAGCCGAGCGCACGGCCATTCTGACCCAGCAGGCCGAGGAGCTGCGCGAGGCCCTGACCGAGCTCAAAACCACCCAGGCCCAGCTCATTCAGGCCGAGAAAATGGCCTCGCTCGGGGAGCTGACGGCCGGTATTGCCCACGAAATCCAGAACCCGCTCAACTTCGTGACCAACTTCTCCGATGTCAGCGCCGAGCTGGTTACCGAGCTGGAAGAAGAGCAGCAGAACCCGGACCGCGACCCGGCGCTGGAGGCCGAGCTGCTGGGCGACCTAAAGCAGAACCTGCTGAAAATTAACCACCACGGCCAGCGCGCGGCCAGCATTGTGCGCGGCATGCTGGAGCACTCGCGCGCCAGCACCGGCGAGCGGCAATCCACTGACCTGAACACCCTGGCCGATGAGTACCTGCGCCTGGCCTACCACGGCCTGCGGGCTAAGGACAAAACGTTCAACGCTACCCTGGTCACGCACCTCGAGCCCGGCCTGCCCCCCATTGAGGTAGTGTCGCAGGATGTGGGAAGGGTGCTGCTGAACCTGTTCACGAATGCCTTTTATGCCGTACAAAAGCGCAAGGAGCTGGGCCAGCCGGGCTACACGCCTACCGTTACCGTCACGACCAGGCAGCTGCCCGACGGCGACGTGGAGGTGCGGGTGCACGACAACGGCACGGGCATTCCGCCGGCCGTGGTCGAGAAAATCTTTCAACCGTTTTTCACCACCAAACCCACCGGCGAAGGCACGGGCCTGGGCCTTTCCCTGAGCTACGATATCATTACCAAGGGCCACGGCGGCACGCTGGTCGTAGAAACCCAGGAAGGCCACGGCACCGAGTTCATTGTTACCCTGCCCCACTAATTTCAGTTGTCAGGGGTGAGTTGCCAGTTGCCAGTTTCTCTATATCCAATTTTACTGAAAACTCGCAACTGGCAACCCACAACTGACCACCGACAATCCACACCTGAGCTTTGCTTCCGATGAAAATACTTGTAGTTGATGACGAGGCCGACGTACGGACCCTCTTTGAGCAGCGCTTCCGCCGGGAAATTCGCAGCGGCTTGTTTTCGTTTTCCTTTGCTTACTCCGGTGAGGAAGCCCTAGATTACCTGCACGCCCACGCCTCGGAGGTCGTGCTGATTCTTTCCGACATCAACATGCCCGGCATGAGCGGGCTGGAGCTGCTGCGCCAGATTAAGCAGGAATACGCCGCGCCCCCACCCCCACCCTCGCCCCAGGTGATGATGATTACGGCCTACGGCGACACGGAAAGCCGGGAGCAGGCCCTGCAGCTGGGCGCCTTCGACTTTCTGACCAAGCCGGTGGACTTCGCCGCCCTCAAAGACAAACTTCTCACCCTCGCCAGCCATGAAAACTAAAATACTGGTGGTAGATGATGAGGCCGATCTGGAGTTGCTCATCAAGCAGAAATTCCGGCGCAAGATTCGGGAAAGTGTGTACGAATTTGTGTTTGCCAGCAACGGCCAGGAAGCCCTGGACACGGTGCAGCAGCACCCCGACCTCGACATCATTCTCTCCGATATCAACATGCCGGTGATGGACGGGCTGACGCTGCTCAGCAAGCTGCAGGAAACCAACCCCGTGCTGAAAACGGTGATGGTATCGGCCTACGGCGACATGCAGAACATCCGCACGGCCATGAACCGCGGCGCTTTTGATTTCGTGACCAAGCCCGTGGATTTTCAGGATCTGGAAGTGACCATGGACAAAACCGCAGCCCATGTGCAGCAGCTGCGCCAGACCCTGCGCGCCATTCAGGAAAACAACATCCTGAAGATGTACGTGGATGAAACCGTGCTCAACTTTGTGAGCAAGCCCGGCTTCGAAAACACGCTGATGGCCAGCGAAACCGTGGAGGCCACGGTGGCTTTCATTGACATTTGCGGCTTCACGTCGCTGTCGGAGGTGCTGCCGCCCGCCGAAATCGTCACCATGCTCAACACCTATTTTGATCAGATGGTGAAAGAGGTTATTGCCCAGGGCGGCTACGTGGACAAGTTTATGGGCGACGCCGTGATGGCCGTGTTCCGGGGCGAGTACCACCTCGACCGAGCCGTGGATGCGGCCCTGGCCGTGCGCAACGTGGTGCAAGCCAACCAGCACATGCTGCCCGACGGCAAGCCCTACCAGCCCCAGGTCAGCATCGGCATCAACACCGGCGAAATGGTATCGGGCAACATCGGCTCGGCCTCCCTCAAGCGTCTCGACTATACCGTTATCGGCGACAACGTGAACGTGAGCCAGCGGCTGCAGTCGGTGGCCCTCCCCGGCCAGATTATCGTTACGGAAGCCACCTATCAGCACCTGAAGGAATCGTTTCAGTGCAAGCCCATCAAGGAAGTGACCCTCAAAAACAAGGCCCAGCCCGTCATGATTTACGAGGTGGTGGCGTAGAGAGTAACGGAGTAAACAGAGTAGCTGAGTAATGCGCTATGCCGTCATGGCGAGGGCACCGACGCCATCCGTCCTCCCTTCTGTGCTACCCCCTGAAATGTGACCAGCCCTTCCTTCCAGCACGGAGGTAAGGGCTGGTCACATTTCAGGGGGTAGCACGTTGGTCAGAAAGGATGGCGTCGTCGGGCCTCCTCGCCATCACCACAGCATTACTTCCTTCTTATTTCACCATCTCGTTCTGACGGCGCAGGCGCTGGCAAAGCACGCGCAGGATGTTGCGCAGCACCTCACCGCGCTCTTCCATTACATCGTAGAAATCTTCCTGATCAAGGCGGAAGGCGACGACGGCGGTTTGGGCCACGGCGGAGGCTGACCGCGGCTCGGCATCGAGCAGGGCCAGCTCCCCGAAGAAGTCGCCCTTGCGGAACGTGGCCAACTGCTGGGAGCCGGTGAAGATGCCTACCTCTCCCTCGTGCACAATGAACAGCGAGGTGCCCAGGTCGCCCTTAGCGAAAATCTGATGGCCGGCCGGGAAGGCTATTTCCTTCATGATGGGAACGATGCTGCTGAGCACGTTGGCGGGAGTAGCCGCAAAAAGCGCAGTACCCTGCAGCACGGCCACGCGCTCGGCGGCGGAAATGCGGGAATCAGTAACAGAATGACTCATGAGCGAATGAGAAAGAGCCGGGTGGGCGGAAAGTAGCTGGGCATGAGCCGAGGGCAGCATTTGCTGTAGCCGGTCCAGCACCTGCCAAGCACTTTCCCGGATTAATTGGCTTTGGCTTTCCAGATGGGGTAGCAACAACGCCGCGGTGGCTGGCTCCGGCTGCCAGTGGTGCAGAGCCAGGCTGATGGTCCAGTCGGTGAAGGCAGCTTCACCCCGGCGGGCAATGGTAGCAGGCATGGGCTCCGGGTCCGAGAACCCACCCAGCAGCCCGTCGAGCCGGCGGGCCTTATCGGCTACCGGGGCCAGTTCCAGCAGGGTTTGCAAGCCCTGGTACACGGGGCGCGGAATCAGGTTATCGAGCACTTCCAGGGCGTTGGCCTGCCGCTCGCGGGTAGCGTGGGCCACGCCGCGCTGGGCATCGGCAATCAGGTGGGGCGGGTAGAGCTGCTGCAGCAGCCCGAATACCCGCTGCTGCAGCCGGGCCAGCTCGTAGTCGAGGCTGGCGCGCACAGCTTTGTCGTGGGTGGCAGCCAGGCCGTGCAGGAGCTGCTGCGCCAGGCGCATTTCCTCCTGTAGCAGGCCCTGGAATACCGGCGCTTCGGAAGGCGCGGCGGCCGTGTTGCGCAGGGCGCGCAAGGCGGCTTCGCGCCGAAACAGGTTAGGCTGCCGGGCCAGGGCCACCAGCGCCTGCCGGCTGGCCGGGCGCCGGAGGTGACCGCACAGCAGGGCCACCCGCCGGATCAGGGTCTCATCGGGGCTGGTGCGCAGCGTGTCCAGCAAGGCCGGCAAGGCGTGCTCCCCCAGGGCCAGCAGCGCATCGGTAGCGGAAGCACGGGTAGCTTTATCGGTGAGGGCCGTTATCTGGGCCTGAATTTCGGCGGGGCTGATTACCACATCGGTACCAGTGGCGTAGGGTGCGGGGGTAGGCTCCTCCTCGGCAAAGCCAAACCGGCGGCTCACGGCGTGCTGCAGCTCAGCCAGGTAGTGCCCGTAGGTGCGGTGCAGATAAAATAAGGCCACCAGCAGCAGCAAGCCCATCCAGGCAAACGTGAAGCTCTGCCCCAGCGCGGGCCAAACGTGCAGCACAAACAGCAGCCCGCCCGCCAGCGCCATGCCCAGGGGCTCGGACAAGCCCTTGGCCAAGGTGTGCGCCTGCAGGCGCTCCTCGGCGGGCAAGGGCTGAAATAACACCAGAAATACGGGGTCGAAGACGGCGCGGCGCAGGATTTCCAGGGTCAGAAACAGGCCGCAGAAGTACAGCACCAGCGCATCGGGGCCGGCCGTGCGCAGCCCCCCAAACAGCCCTAAGCCCACCAGCAGCACCGCCGGGGGGGCCAGCAGCACCGCCCGCACCCCCAACCGGCTTAGTACGGGCCCGGTCAGCACCAGCTTTACTACCAGCGCCAGCAAGTAAGCCAATGCCAGCACGCCGCTCACGTAGCGCATCACCAGCGCCTGGTCGTGGAAGCGGTGTTTTACATGCACGAAGAATGAGTACTCGATGCCCGTGGTTACGGCCGCCACCGCCAGCATACTCAGGCACATGGTCAGGACCAGGCGGCTGGAGCCAAACCACCGCTGCAGGGGCGCCGCTACGGCAGCCGTGCGCCGGGCGCGGGCGGCCGAGCGGGCTTCTACCAGGTGCGAGCGGCCGGTAATCTGCAGGACCAGCAGGGCTCCCATGTAGGCCCCGAAGGCCGTCAGGAGCAGCCACAGCAGCTCGGTATGGTGATGAATGAGCAGGGCCAGCACGGCCCCCAGGGCCTTGGCGGGCATGTCGCCGGAGCTGATGACACTGAACAGGCGTCGGCCCTGGCGCACATCAAACACCACCGCCGACAGCCCCCAGAACTCCAGATTGGTCAGCAGGTAAATTACGCGGTAGCCCGCCATAATCACCACGGCCGCCAGCACCGAGTGCCCTACGGCTACCAGCACGCCCAGCACCCCGGTTAGGGCTACCACGGCCAGCAGCACCCGCACCGCCACGCGCTGCAACCCCAGGTGGTGCTCGTAGTGGGCGTACACCTTGCCGGCCAGAATCATCAGCAGGGCCGCGGCCCCGTAGGCTACCGGCAGGTTGCGCTCGGGGTTGTTTTCGAGCAGAATGACGTTGGCCGAGACGTACACCAGAATGGTGCCGATGCCCAGCAGAAAGTTGTGCAGAAAGAATAGTCCCACCGTGCGGCCCTCCTCGGGCCGAATACCGAGCAGCTGCTGCCAGCGGGCAAGTAGTGTTATTCTATTCATGAAAGGCAGATGGCGAGAAGCTGCAAGATAGGAGCCGGGCGCGGCACCACGCCGGATTTTTCCGATACTTACGGGGCTTTCTCTCCCGCCTGCCTTCTGCTCCATGGGCTGCTTCCGTGCCCAAGCCTACGGGCTGGCGCGGCCGCGCCAGCACTTGCCCGCTACCCTTACCTACCACGGCCTGGCTGTAGTGGCGCAGGAAGGCAGCACCGGCCGCAGGAACTGGCTTTGCCTGGCTGCAACTACCGGCAAAATTCTTGGGCGAGCATTGGGGCCGGGCCGCCAGCGCCCCCGGCCGGCACGAAACCGCTAAGCGGGCCCGCCTAACCGAAGTACAGGTGAAACCAGCGGCCAGAGAGTTGCAGGGCGGCGTACTACGCGCGGGCAACTTCTGCCAGCACCGCTTCCAGAGCCGCGAACAACTCCTGGTTGCCGTGCTGCGGGTAGGTGCTCAGGGCCGCCTCAAACCCGCTCAGGTCATAGAGAAAGGCGCGTAGGTTGTCCGGCGTAATAGCCCCGAAGTGGCGACCATAGCCCAGTTTCTCTACCTCCGCAGCATTCAGAAACTGCTCGAACTGCGCCGGAATGGGCACTGCACAAACAGGCTTGCGCAGGTACACCGCCTCGCTGATCAGCGAGAAGCCGCCGTTGGTTACCACGGCGCGGGCACTGGCCAGGTCCTGCAGAAAGCCTTGCTCGCTGAAAGCGCGCAGCTGCACGTTGCCGTGGTTTTCGTCTTTGTTGAAGCCGTACACCCGAAACTCCTGGCCCGGCAGCTGCTGCAGCTGGGCTATCAGGTCCTTCTGGGTGGTAGCCGATTGGTACACCAGCACGTGGGCCCCGCGGGTAGGGGTAAGCGCCAGCACCTCGGGCCGCAGAATGGGTGGCACCAGCGTGGTTCGCTCCTTGATGAGGGGTAGGCGAAAGAAAGTCGTAATCAGGTAATGATGGCTCCGGGGCAGCTTGGCCCGCACAATCTGCCGGGCCAGGGTCAGGTTGGGACGCTCCGGGGGCGGCACCGGCACATCCAGCGCAGCCCGACTGATGATCTGCATGTTATCAATACTGACCACGGGCAGCCCCTTCCACTTGGCAAACAGAAAGCTGAACGACTCGAAATCGGAAATCACCACTTCCGGCTCGAAGTCGCAGAGCAGCTCCCGGTACTTGCGGAAGTTTACCCGCAGATTTTCCGGGGCTGAGCGCAGCGTCAGGGCGGCCGTTCGCGCCTTCGACACGGTGAGGTTTTTGTAGGCCAGGTGAAATCCTCGGATTTCGTGCACGCGTCCCGGAAAGTTAGCGGCCAGCATCTGGTAGGCGCGGGAGCTGCTTACCACGCATACGTTGTGCCCCTGGCTCAGCAAATGCCCGATTACTACTTTGCTGCGGGTGGCGTGGCCGAGGCCTTCGCCGGGCACTCCATAGAGAATATTCATCTGCTGTTAACTTGAAATACGCGCGTGGGGCAAGCAACCCGCAGGCAGGTTCCTACCCCACGCGAAAGAGCCCTGCCAGGTGGCAGGGTGGCCGTTGCAGCGGGCGGGCGCTAGCGCCGGGCCGTCGGAATCCGGAACTGCAGGCCCAGGCTGGGAATAAACGTAAAGCCCTTCAGGCTGGCGGTTTTGTTGTTCAGCAGCTGGTACTCGCCGTAGTTCTGGTAGTACACTGAGAGGGCCGGAATAAAGTAAGCGTAGCGGTAGCCCAGCTTGGCATTAAAAAAGGCCCCGAACGAGCTAAAGTTGCGGCGGGCGGTAGGCAGCTCGGGCACGCGGCTGGCCACCGCCCCACTGCCGGGGCCGTTGTAGAGGTTGCCGGGCGTGAGGCCGTAGCGCACGAAACTGTGGGCGTACACCACCCCGTAGGAAATAGCCCCGATTTCTTCCTCCGGCCCGAGGGAAGTGCTGAATACCAGCGGCACCAGCACATCGTGGCGGGTAGCCTTAAAGCCGAGCAGGCTATTCACGTTGTCGAGAAAGGGGATGTTAGGTAGCTTGGCCCGCTGGGTGGCGTACTGCAGCCCGATGCTGCCGTAGGTGGCGCCCGCCTGCCGGCTGCCGGGGTTTTCGGGTGTGCCCGTTGGCCCCATAAACTGGTACATGGCATCAAAAACGTGCGAGCCAAACGCGTACTTATACCCCACGTCGAACCGCTCGGCCAGGCCGTAGCGCAGGTATAGGTCGGAGGAGGGCCGCACGGGGTCGAGGATGTAGGCCAGGGCCGCTACCTGCAGGTTATCCACCGTTTGGCTGTAGTACACGCTGTCCTTGGAAGCCTGGTTAGCCAGGTCCTCGGCCGCCGACTTGATAGTGGAACCCAGCTTGCCAAGGGTTTGGGTGGGGGCGTTGAAGGAGACGTTGCCGCCCACCCGAAACTCGCCCTTGGGCGTTACCTTGCCCGTGCTGACGATGGCGCGCGGGGCGGTGCAGGAACCAGCAACCAGCAGGCTGGCCCCGGCAACCAGGCTCAGCAGGAAACGGCAGGAGAAAAAACGATTCATAGAAAGCAAAGAAAAGGCGACAAGTGGCGCACGACCAAAACCAGGCCGAAAGTAGAAAAACCCCGGCGCTAACCCGCCCCGAAGATAGGCAAGGCACTTCGGCCAGCGCCGGGCGGGCGGGAGCAGCGCCCGGAAACTACCCGTATCTGGCAGAGGCATCAACCGCTGAAAATGCCGTAACTTTCCCTTCCGCTTCTGAATTCTGCCCACCCTATGCTACAGTTTTACCTTAATCAACAGCTCATCCGTACCCAGGAGCCCGCCGGGAGTACGCTGCTCGATTTCGTGCGCTACCACCAGCACCTGACGGGCACCAAAATCGGGTGCCGGGAGGGCGACTGTGGGGCCTGCACCGTGCTAGTAGGCGAGCTGAACCCCGATGGCGCGGCGGTGCGGTACCAGTCCATGACCTCGTGCCTGACGCCCCTGGGCAATGCCCACGGCAAGCATGTGGTGACGGTAGAAGGCATCAACGCGGCCCGGGGCGCCCTCACGCCGGTGCAGCAAGCCATTGTAGCGGAAGGGGGCTCTCAGTGCGGGTTCTGCACGGTGGGGTTTGTGATGTCCTTGACTGGCCACGCCCTTAGCCCCAACCCCAGCACTCCCGAAACGGCCCTGGCTTCCATTGACGGCAACATTTGCCGCTGCACGGGTTATAAAAGTCTGGAGCGGGCCACTGCGCTGCTGCAGCAGCAACTCACGCAGCGCCCCGAGGCCGCGCCCCTACCCTGGCTGGCCGAGCAAGGCTTCGTGCCGGCTTACTTCGCCCACATGCCCGGCCAGCTCACCGCCCTGCGCGACCTGGCCCTGGGCACCAATGGCACCGCCGGCCCGACTGCTGCCCAGGGCGCACCGAACGCCTGCCCACCGGCGCGGGCTCAGCTGCTGGGCGGAGGCACCGATTTGCTGGTGCAGCGCCCCGAGCAGGTGCGCGCCGCCCCAGTGGAGCTGGTGTACGACCAACCGGGCCTGCGGGGCATTCGGCGTACCGAGGGGGGTAGCATAGTGCTGGGGGCGGCTACCACGGCCCAGCAGCTCCTGGAGTCGGAGGTGATGCTGGAGGCCGTGCCCGCCCTGCCCCGCTTCCTGAAGCTGGTCAGCAGCACGCCCATCCGGCAGATGGGCACCGTGGCCGGCAACTTCATCAACGCCTCCCCCATCGGCGACCTGACCATTCTGTTCCTGGCCCTGGGGGCCGAACTAGAGCTGGAGGCTGCCAGTGGCCAGCGCCGCGTGCTGCCTCTTTCTGAGCTTTACCTCGACTATAAAAAGCTGGCGAAAGCCGCCGATGAGCAGGTGCGGGAAATCTGCTTTCCGGCCCCACGCCCCACGGATATCTTCACCTTCGAGAAAGTTTCCAAGCGCACCCACCTTGATATTGCCAGCGTGAACACGGCCGCCTGGCTGCGGGTTGAGGATGGCCTGATCCGGGAAGCCCGGCTTTCGGCTGGCGGGGTAGGCCCGGTTCCGCTGCTGCTGCGCCGCACCAGCGCCTGGCTTGCCGGCCGGCCGCTATCCGCCGAAACGGTGCAGCAGGCCCTACCCCTGGCCCAGCAGGAAATCAGCCCCATCAGCGACGTGCGCGGCACCGAGCAGTACAAGCGCCTGCTGCTCCGCCAGCTCCTGATGGCCCACTTTGGTGAGATAGTGAATGAGTGAGAGGCCGTTAGCTCCGGTTAGACGGGCGGAGCCCGTCCGACCGGTTACCGCCCGGGCCATTTTCGCCGCAAGGCCATCATTCGCTTAACTCCTGCCGCCCGCTCAACCCAACTCGTTCGGGCATCAGCAACGGCAACCGGCCGGACGCCTCCGGCCTCGGACCGGGGGATACTCCATTCGTTTACCAGCTTACCACCTCCCACCGCATGAACCACCTTGATCCGGCCCGCCACGTGCGCGGCGAGTCGCAGTACCTCGATGATATTCCGGTGCAGCACGGCACCCTGTACGCGGCGGTAGTCGAGTCGGCGGTGGCGCATGGGCAGCTGCTGCGCCTGGATGTGGCCGCCGCCCTGGAGCAGCCGGGCGTGGTGCACATTCTCACGGCTCAGGATATTCCCGGCGAAAACCAGATTGGCGGCATCGTGCCCGATGAGCCCCTGCTGGCGGAAGGCCACGTGCACTTCCGGGGGCAGCCCGTAGCGCTGGTGCTGGCCGAGTCGGAGCACGCGGCCCAGGCAGCCCTGCGCCATGTGCGCGTGGAGGTGGCACCGCTGCCGGTGCTGGTAGATCCGCGCCAGGCCGCCGCCCAAGGCGAGCTGATTGTGCCGCCCCGCACCTTCCGCCTCGGCGACGCGGAGGCGGCCTGGGCCGGCTGCGCCCACGTATTCGAGGGCGTGGCTGAATCGGGCGGGCAGGAGCACTTGTACATTGAAACCCAGGGCGCCTACGCCTTCCCCACCGAAATGGGCGGGGTGCGCATCATCTCCTCTACGCAGGGCCCTACGGCCGTGCAGCGCCACACGGCCCGGGTACTGGGGGTAGGCATGCACCAGGTAGAAGTGGACGTAACCCGCCTCGGCGGGGGCTTTGGCGGCAAAGAGGACCAGGCCACGCCCTGGGGCGCCCTGGCGGCCCTCGGCGCTTTCGTGGCCCGCCGCCCCGTAAAGCTGGTGCTGGACCGCATGGCCGACATGCGCATGACCGGCAAGCGCCACCCCTACTCCTCCGATTTCAAAATCGGGCTGGATGAGAACCTGACGATTGTCGCCTACGAAGCCACGTTCTTTCAGAATGCCGGCGCCGCCGCCGACCTTTCGCCGGCCGTGCTGGAACGGACGCTGTTCCACGCCACCAACACGTATTTCATCCCGAACGTGACGGCCACGGCTTACAGCTGCCGCACCAATCTGCCGCCTAACACGGCCTTCCGGGGCTTTGGCGTACCGCAGGGTATGTTCGTTATCGAGTCGGCTATTGCCTGCGCGGCGGAGCGGCTGGGGGTAGCGGCCAGCGAGATTCAGCGGCGCAACCTGCTGCGCGAAGGCGACTTGTTTCCGTACCGCCAACCTACTGAGGGCTGCCACGCCGAGCAGGCCTGGGACACGGCCGCCGCGCTCTACGACCTGCCGGGCCTGCGCCGGGAAGTGGAGGAGTTTAACGCCGCCCATCGGCTTCAGAAGAAAGGCCTGGCCGTCATGCCCATCTGCTTCGGCATTTCCTTTACCAAAACGGCCATGAACCAGGCCCGCGCCCTGGTGCACATCTACACCGATGGCTCGGTGGGCGTGAGCACCGGCGCGGTGGAAATGGGCCAGGGCGTAAACACCAAAATAGCCCAGGTGGCGGCCCGCACGCTCGGCATTTCGGTGGGGCGCATCAAGGTAGAAAGCACCAACACCACCCGCGTGGCCAACACCTCGCCCTCGGCCGCTTCCGCCACCGCCGACCTCAACGGCAAAGCCACCGAGCTGGCCTGCCGCGCCCTGCGGGAGCGGCTGCTGCGCCTGGCTGCCACCGAGCTGCAGCTGGACTACGAGGGCCTGCACATAGAGGACGAGCAGGTGCTGGCCGCCGGCAAACCCGCCGACACCAACTGGGAAAAGCTGGTGTCGGCGGCCTACTGGCAGCGCATCAGCCTCTCAGAAAACGCCCACTACGCTACCCCCGACCTGCATTTCAACCCCGAAACCAACCAGGGCTACCCCTTCGCCTACCACGTGTACGGCACGGCCCTGACCACCGTGCGGGTGGACTGCCTGCGCGGCACCTACGAGGTGGAGGCCGTGCGCATTGCCCACGACTTCGGGCAGAGCCTGAACCCGGCCGTGGACCGCGGGCAGATTGAGGGGGGCGCCGTGCAGGGCATTGGCTGGATGACGCTGGAAGAGCTGGTGTACAACGAGGAAGGCCGCCTGCTGAGCAACTCCCTCAACTCCTACAAAATCCCCGACCTGTACTCGGCGCCCAAGGTGCTGGATGTGCACTTCCTAGACACGCCCGGCCACCCGCGGGCGGTCCTGCGCTCCAAGGCCGTGGGCGAGCCGCCCCTCATGTACGGCATCGGGACCTACTTCGCCCTGCGCGACGCTATTCGGGCCTTCCGGCCCGATACTCCTTTGCCTTTCTCGGCGCCCATGACGCCCGAAAAAGTTCTTCTCAATTTGTACCCCGACGCCCCTAGTACCCTTCACGCTTGGACCTCACCCGCTCAACTCAACTCCGTAACCACCTCCGTGGACTGCTGATTTACGCCGCCGGCGACACGGCCGCGGCGCTTTTGGTGCACCAGTTTTCCTGGGGCCGCCTGCTGGGCATGGCCCTGGTGGGGGGCCTGCTCTACTCCTGGGAAGTACCCGCTTATTTCCAGTGGCTCGACCAGCGCGTGCCGTCCAGCCCCACCAGCAGCCTGGCGGCCCGCTGGATGCGCGCGGCCTTATCGTTGGCTTACTTCAACCCCCTCTGGATTGCCCGCCACTATGTGTTCCTGCAGCTGTTCTCGGGACACCCCGAGCAGATTACCTGGGAGCTGCTGCCTTTGGCTACCCGCTCGTTTGTGCTGAACATCCCGGTTTCCTTGTTCGTGAATTATTACATCCAGAACCGGGTGTCGGCCGACTGGCGCTTCGTGGTCAGCGCGGCTTTTTCGGGCGTAATGGCCGTGTATTACGCCCTGAGCGCCGTGTGGCTGTAACCACTTTTCTTCGCTGCTTTGGTTATGCCCCCCGTGCCCTCTGCCCCCTCGCCTACCCCGGCCCTACCCCGCGACCTGCCGGTGTGGGAGCACGCGGCGGCCTGCCTGCGCGGGCAGGTGGGGGTAGTGCTGCTGTGCGTGCTCCAGAGCGAGGGCAGCAGCCCCGGCCGGCAGGGCTTCAAGATGGCCGTAACGGCTACGGAGCTGGTTGGCTCCATTGGGGGCGGCATCATGGAGCACAAATTTGTGGAGCTGGCGCGCAGTATGGCAGGGAAAGACGCGGCCGGCCCGGCCCTGCGCCACCAGGTTCACCGTAAGGAAGCGGCCATCGACCGCTCGGGCCTGATTTGCTCCGGCGAGCAGTGGGTGCTGGTTTTTCCGCTGAGCTCTCGCCATTTACCCACGGTGGAGGCTATTGGGCAGGTGCTGCGGACCCACGCGGGCGGCGCGCTGCGGCTTTCGGCGGCACAGGGGCTGCAGCTGCTGCCCGCCGCTACGGGCTACTCGTTTCGCTCCGGCCCGGCGTGGGAATACTCCGAGCGCCTGGGCTTCCGGGACCAGGTCACGATTGTAGGCGGCGGGCACGTGGGGCTGGCGTTGTCGCGGGTGCTGGCCACCCTGGACCTGGAGCTGACCGTGCTCGACGACCGGCCCGACCTGAATACTCACCAGCTGAATCCCTACGCCCACCACAAGCGCACGGTAGCTTACGACACCCTGGCCCAGGAAATTCCGCCAGGGCCCCACCAATACGTCATTCTGATGAGCTTTGGCTACCGCACCGACCTGCTGGCTCTGCGGCAGCTGCTGGCCCACCCGGTGCGCTACCTGGGCGTGATGGGCAGCGCGGCCAAAATCCGGGAGCTGCTGGCCACGCTGCGGGCCGAGGGAGCGACGGCGCAGCAGCTGGCGCGGGTGCGGGCCCCCATTGGGTTGCCCATCCATAGCCGCACTCCGGAGGAAATAGCCATCAGCGTGGCCGCCGAGCTGATTCAGGAGCGCAACCGGCCGGAGCAGCGCGGGTAGCTTTCAGCAGCCCGGCAAGGCCCGGCCGCGTTGGGTTTTTCTGGGTGCTTCCCCCCGCAAGCAAAACTCCTAATTGCCCGGCTCGTCGGTGGCTGGGGGGTTGTTGCCCTGCAGAAAGCCTTCGGTGAAAACGTGGTACTGGTCGAAGATAGAGCGCACGGAGCGGCGCAGCACTACCTCACCCTGAGGGCCGGAGGGCACGCTCACGCCGGAGGCATAGCCATTCCAGACGGCGCGGTTGGTGCGGTTGTCAATGAGCGTGACCAGCAGGGTACCTTCGGCGAGCAGCATCCGCACGGGCTGGTAGCCCTGGCGCGCCTCGGCGGGCGTGTCCTCGTCCTCGGTGCTGCCGTTTTTCACCCACTTCGAAAAGTCGTCCTGGCTGTAGCCGCGGAAACGCATGTCGCCCTCGAACAAGCGGAAGTTCACCAGCAGATCGGGGCGGCGGCGGGTGGGGCGGTACCCCTGGATTTTCATGCGGGTCCGGATGGCGTCGCGCACGGCCTCGCCCAGCCGGCTGGTGTCGGAGTTGATGCCTTCGCCGCTGATAAACTCGTAGGTGCGGTAGCGCCGGAACTGCCCGGCGTAGCTGTAGTCAGATTCTACCCGCGCCTCGCGCGACATCAGGCACCCGGACAGCAACAGGCCGCCGCCAGCCAGCAGAGTAGAGAGCAATTTCATAGGTCCGGAAGAGTTAGGAGCATGCAGCTTCTAAAATACGAAACCTAGTGTGCTTTCAGCCTGTCAGTTACGAGGTAAAATTATGGGACGAGCTCCAGTGCCTTACGGAGCGGCCGTTTTGCCGCTTTCCGCCGGTTTCAGGTTTTTTTCCAGCACCAGCGTCAGGCCCCTACCCCCCTGCACCGTCCCTATAATATCGAAGCCGAAGCGCAGGTTCAGGATCAGCATGGCGCGCCAGCGGTTGAAGGTTTGGGTCCGGATGCGGTGGTAGCCGGTTGCCGCACACCAGGCGTGTTGCCGCCGCATCAGCTCAGCCCCCAGCCCCTGCCCCCGAAACTCAGGCAGCACCCCGCCCAGCCAGCTGTAGTAGTGGCCGGGCTTGCGCTCATAGCCCAGCTTGCAGGCCACAGGCTTATTATCAGCAAAGGCCAGCCAGGCCTGCACTGGCTGCTTTTGTTGCTGGTAGCGCAAATCGGCGGCAAACCCGGCCGCGTCGTCTTCGAGCACATCGGCCAGTAGCTGGGTCAGGGAATCGAAGGAGGCATCGACAGCGGGCAGCTCGGCCCAGAAAACGTACGCAACAGACATGCGCCCAAGATAGGCACATAGCTCCCACTCCCTACCGGTACCCAGCCGCCTGCAGCTGAAACAGCTCGGCGTAGCGGCCGCCGCGGGCCAGCAGCTCCGGGTGGCTCCCGATTTCCACGAACTGCCCGTTTTCGATGACCAGAATCCGGTCGGCCATGCGCACGGTGCTGAAGCGGTGCGAGATGAGCACGGCGGTTTTACCCTGGGTCAAATCTTTGAAGCGCTGGAACACCTCGTACTCGGCGCGGGCATCGAGGGCAGCGGTGGGCTCATCGAGGATGAGGAGTTGGGCGTCGCGCATGTAGGCGCGGCCCAGGGCTATCTTCTGCCACTCGCCCCCACTTAGGTCCACGCCCCCGTTGAAGCGGCGGCCAATCATTTGGTCGTAGCCCTGGGGTAGCTTGGCAATGACGGAATCGGCCAGGCTTTGCTGGGCGGCCTGCTCAATGCGGGGCTGGTTGTCTTTCTGCTCGATGCGGCCCACGGCCAGGTTCTGGCCTGCCGGGAGCTGGAAGCGCACAAAATCTTGGAAAATCACCCCAATTTCCTGGCGCAGCTCGGCCGGGTCGTACTCGCGCAAATCGTGGCCATCCAGCAGAATGCGGCCTTCGGTGGGGTCGTAGAGGCGGGCCAGCAGCTTTACGAGGGTAGTCTTGCCGGCGCCGTTTTCGCCCACCAGGGCCAGCTTTTCGCCGGCCTGCAGCGTGAAGTTGAGGTTACGCAGGGCCCACTTTTCGGCGTTGCGGTACTTGAAGCCCACATTCTCGAACCGGAACCCTTCCCGGATAGGCCGCGGAAACGGCCGCACCGGCTGGCCCTCGTTGCGGCGGATACGGGGCTGCAGGTGGAAGAAGTCGAAGAAATCCTGCAGGTACAGGGCGCCTTCGGCCACGGAGCTGAACCGGCTCAGGATGCCTTCCAGCAAGCCCCGCATGCGGCCAAACGAACCCGCCAGAAAGGTAAGCTGCCCAATGCTCACCTGCCCGCGCACGGCCTGGCTGATAATATAGACGTAGGCGGCATAGTAGCCGGCCGCGCCCACCGCCGCGAAGAACGTGCCCCAGCTTGCGCGTCGAATCACGAGGCTTTTGTTCTGCTGATAAAACTCGTCGGAGAGGGTCCGGAATCGGTCAATGAGAAAGCCCGAGAGCCCGAAAATCTTAACCTCCTTGGCCGTTTCGTCGGAGGCGCCGGTCTGGCGCAGGTAGTCCAGCTCGCGCCGCTCGGGCGTCCAGCCGTGCACCAGGGAGTAGCTGCGCTCATTAAAGTGCGACTCACCCAGGAAGGCCGGCACCACCGCCACCAGCAAGAGCAGCAGCAGCCAGGGGTTGAACGCCACCAGGCCCACGGCCAGAAACACCATCGTTATGAAATCCTGGGCCTGACTGAGCACCTGGGCCATGAGCACAGTGCGCGAGAGGGTCTGGCGGCGCGCCCGCTCCAGCTTATCGTAAAAGGCGCTGTCCTCAAACTGGTCCAGGTCCAGCTCGGCGGCGTGCTGCATGAGGCGCACCGAGGTCTGGTTGGCAAACAGGTCGCCCAGCAACGAATCGAGCAGGGCCACGCCCCTACCCAGTGCATCGGAGAGAATGGCCAGGCCAAATTCCAGGGCAACTAAGGTCAGAACCGGGGTCAGGGCGCGCTCGGCGGCGGGCTGGCGACTGAGCTGCACTACCGTATCGAGGATCAGCTGCCCCACGTAGAGCATAGCCACGGGCAGGGCCGCCCGCAGCAGGCGGAGCGCCACGTTGCCCAGCGTAAGGGCCGGGCTGGTCTGCCAGATCAGGCGCAGAAATTCCGGCAGGTGTTGAAGGGCCGAAAACCGTTCCCGCACCGTCAGGGCGGGCTTGCCATCGGGGCGCGGCTTTTTGGCGGAAATAGTAGAGAAAAAGGAATCAGAACGAGCCATACTCCGGCTATACGGCACACTCCGCGCCGAAGTGCGGGAGCGGCCGTTTTGGCAGGGCAGAGGGGGTAGGAAGCGGGACAGCAGAACCTCGGAAAAACACGTCATCCCGAGCTTGCCAAGGACCGTATCACGGCAGCAGGAGTAGGTACCACGCTCCACGTTCCGGGGTTATAAGCTTCTTGGCAAGCTTAGGATGACGCGAGCTACCTCTACGCATTCATAATCTTACCCTGGTTATCCCAGTGGCTGTGCTTAACGGTCAGGCTGCCCAGCTCGCGCTTAATAGTGCGCGTAAATCGCTCGCCCACGATTTTGCCGTCGGGGCGGCGCTTGCCGAAGAATAGTACCACCGGCTCACCGTTTTCATTGGTGCGGAAGGTGATGTCGTAGCCCTTAAACACGTCGTTGATGGTGGCCCTGGGCTCGTAGATTTTGCTAAGCTTTTTGTCTAGTTCGTGGTGCAAGGGCATGATGACTTCGGGTTGGGTGCAGGGGTAGTGTACGGCTGCTTTTCGCGGGAGGTATAGCCCTGAGCTGTCCTATTGCGCACCCCAGGCAAGCGGCGGCGTACAGCCGGAATGCCGAAGAGCGTTACTTTACGGCACCAATTCTTCCTTGTGCGTACATATCCGCTGGGCTTGCGCAGGTAGCGGCCCGTTTGCACTCCCTATGCTGCATAGCATTCCGTTTTCTGCCTTCGATGACACGGCCCGCCAGGCGCAGTACGTAGCCGCCCAGGCCGCCCTGGAAGCCGAGCCCACCGCCTTCCCCACCCTCTTGCTCAGCAACTTCGAGGTAGAAGGCGAGGTAGTAGATGCCCTGGTGGTGCGCCCCCACAGCATCACGGTGCTGCTTTTCGTGCCGGAAGGTGGCCTGCTCGACATCCCCAATCAGCAGGACGGGGCCTGGCAGCTGGGCGCCTACACCCTGCACGGCGATGAGCACGCCGCCAACCCCTTCGAGCAGTTTCTGCGGCAGCAGGAAGCAGTGGCCAAATGGCTGAGCACGCAGCTCGCTCCCGCTCAGGTGCAGCCGGAGCTGATAACCGGACTGGTCCTGTTTGCCGGTCCCGTGCAGTTCGGACCGGGGGTAGAAACCTACCTGCGCCGCCAGCCCGGGGCCGAAAATTTTCAGCTGCTCAGCGAGATAAGTCAGCTCCCGCGCCGCCTGCGCCAGCTCAGCAACCCCGAAATCGACCTACCCACCGACGTGCTGCTGTCCTGGGCCCAAACTCTGGCTTTGCCCACCCCCACTTCTTACCCCTCCGATGACCCCGAACCCGAGGGCGGAAGCTACTGGGAAGAAAAAGCACGCCAGCTCTGGCGGTGGCTGGGGGCCGAGGACATTCCGCACGACGCGCCCTACGGCTCGGCAGCCGAGGCCGTAGCGGCCAGCGAGCAGGAAATGCACCGCCTGGAGCAGCTCAGCCACCAGGTACGCGCCGAGCTGGCCCAGCAGCGCCAGGAGATGGAAGCCCGCGAAGCCGAACGGGAACGAAGCATCGAACAGCTCCGGGCCCAGCTGACGCACGCGCCCGGCCCAGCCGCCGAGGTAGCTGCCTTGCAGGCCCGCCTGGCCGCCGAAACCCAAGAGAAAAACCGCCTGGAAGAAGCCATTCGGGCGGCCCAGCAGGAGTCGGCGGTGCGTAACCAGGAGCTGGACGCGCGCATTCAGCAGTTAAGCCACCTGATTCAGCAGCTGCAGCGCCAGCCCGAGCCGGTGGCTGCCGCTACCCCCGCCGCGCCGGTAACCCGGCCCACGCCCGCGGCAAGCGCCCCCGCTAAGCCTCCGGTGCGCAGTGCGGCGGGGCCCCCTACCCGCCCGGCGGCCGGCAACCTGCTTCCTCGCGACTCCTGGCGGATTAAGTGGCCGCGGGTGCTGCTGGTAATTCTGGGTATCGGCGGCATAGGCGGGGCCGTGTGGGGGGTAGCGCGCTTCGTCAGCACCCACTTCGCGGAGGCCTCTGCCCCTACCCGCCAGGCCCCGAACAAAGAGCCAGACGCCGAAGAGGAAACTGCCCAGGCCCCTTCTCTCACCGACATCCAGCCCGATACGCTGCTGGTGGAAGATGAGTCTGCGCCTGATGCGGCCCCTACCCCCACCGAGCAGCCAACCCCCGCCCCACCCGATAGCACCGACCAGGGTGTTGGCCCAGATCAGTCAGAGGAGGTAGGCACGGATGCGGAAACCACCGATTCGGCTGCGGTTGACGGTGAAATCCCCGGTAGATAGCCATCCACTTAGCAATAGAAAAAGCCCCCGCCGATATGGCGGGGGCTTTTTCTATACCTCAAATGAGTTGATTAGTAAGGCTTGGCTTCGTGGGCCATTTTCTCGGCTTGCTGGGCCGCTTCCGAGTTCTTGGCGTCGTTGTACTGGTTGCCGCCTTCGGCTGTTTTGCCGGCTTTGGCTTGCTTCAACCCTTCGGCCAAGCGGCGGCCGTACTCGGCGTCGCACTGGGTGCACAGGTCAACCATCTTGTCCTGAATTACTTGGGCGGCGTCCGTGAGGGCGCCCACCAGGTTGTTGATGAGGTCGTCCTTTTCCCAGTCCTCGTGCAGGCGCCACCGCTCACCGGCTTGCTTGAAGTTGTTGGTACGGTCGATGCTCTCCCGGATCAGGCGGCCTTCGTAGCGGGGCGTGTGGTCAGGGAAGGTGCGGGGCGCTTCCTTCAGGCCACTTAGCGAGGAGGGCTCGTAGTTCACGCTTAGGTTCTGGCCCGGGGCCGAGTCCACGTGGTAGGTCATCTGCCCGTCGCGCTGGTTGGTGGCGACGTGCTTTTTGGGCGCGTTGATGGGCAGCTGCAGGTAGTTGGCCCCCACGCGGTAGCGCTGGGTATCCGAGTACGAGAACGTGCGGCCCTGCAGCATCTTGTCGTCCGAGAAGTCGAGGCCATCGACCAGCACGCCGGTACCGAAGGCTACCTGCTCTACCTCGGCGAAGTAGTTTTCGGGGTTGCGGTTCAGCGTCATCTTGCCTACGGGCAGGAAGGGGAACTGATCCTCGGGCCAGATTTTGGTGTCGTCGAGCGGGTCGAAATCCAGCTCCGGGTGCTCGTCGTCGCTCATGATCTGCACGCACAGCTCCCACTCCGGGAAGTTGCCCTTGGCAATGTTCTCGAACAGGTCCTGGGTGGCGTGGTTGAAGTTCTTAGCCTGGATGGCCTCCGCTTCCGGAGCCGTCAGGTTCTTGATGCCCTGCAGCGGCTCCCAGTGGTACTTCACCAGCACGGCTTCGCCCTTGTCGTTCACCCACTTGTAGGTGTTCACGCCCGAGCCCTGCATCTGGCGGTAGTTGGCCGGAATACCCCAGGGCGAGAACAGAAAAGTGACCATGTGCATGGCCTCCGGGGTGTTGCAGATAAAGTCGAAAATCCGCTCCCCGCTCTGCCGGTTCGTTACTGGGTCAGGCTTTTGGGAGTGAATCAGGTCGGGGAACTTGATGGCGTCGCGGATAAAGAACACCTTCAGGTTGTTGCCTACCAGGTCCCAGTTGCCGTCTTCGGTGTAGAACTTCACGGCGAAGCCGCGGGGGTCGCGCAGGGTTTCCGGCGAGTGGCCGCCGTGGCCTACCGTGCTAAAGCGCACGAATACGGGCGTTTGCTTGCCCGCCTGCTGAAACAGCTTGGCGCGAGTGTACTTGGCAATGGGCTCGTCGCCTACCTTGCCGTAGGCCTCAAACACGCCGTGGGCGCCGGCACCGCGGGCGTGCACCACCCGCTCCGGAATCCGCTCCCGGTCAAAGTGGCTGATTTTTTCCAGAAACTGATAGTTTTCCAGCGTAGCCGGCCCGCGGTTGCCCAGGGTGCGCAGGTTCTGGTTGTTCGTGACGGGGTGGCCCTGGCGGGTGGTCAGGGTGTTAGCATCCTCGCCGCTGGCCGTGCGCTGGTCGTACGCCGAGCCGGTGCCGGTTACGGCCGTGCCGGTCCCCGACAGTGCGTCGGCGGAAGCGGCGGAGTGGCCGTTTTGCGCTTGATTCTGCTGATCTTGTGCCATACCTGATAATGTGTGAGTGATGGATGTAATACCGGCAAGGTACACCAGAGGTTAGATCTAGTGGAGAATTTTTCTCCGAAAGAATTTTGGCATTTTCCTTCCTGCCCCACCGAAAGCACGTTTTATACGGCCGCCCGAAGCTTGAGGAGCTACCTTTGCCCTCTATGTCTGCTCCCGCCGCTCCTGCTCCTACCCCCGTCTATACCATCGGCTTCTGGCTGATGTGCCTCTCGTCGCTGCTCTTTTTTATGAGCTTCAACATGCTCCTGCCCGAGCTGCCCGACTACCTTACGCGCCTGGGCGGGGCCGAGTACAAAGGCTTTATCATTGCCCTGTTCACGCTCACAGCCGGCCTTTCGCGCCCGTTCAGCGGCAAGCTGGCCGATACGGTGGGCCGCATTCCGGTGATGGTGTTTGGCTCTTTGGTGTGCTTTGTGTGCGGCTTCTTCTACCCCTTCACGGCCACGGTGGCGGCGTTTCTGGGGCTGCGGCTGCTGCACGGCTTCAGCACGGGCTTTAAGCCTACCGGTACCGCCGCCTTCATTGCCGACATCATTCCCTATGCCCGCCGGGGCGAGGCCATGGGGCTGCTGGGGGTAGCGGGCTCCCTGGGCATGGCCGCCGGGCCCATGTTGGGCTCTTTCCTGGCCGAGCAGTTTTCGCTTGACACTATGTTCTACTGTTCCTCGGGCCTGGCCCTGCTGAGTTTAGCAGTACAGGGCACCATGACGGAAACCCTACCCCAGGCCCAGCGGCAGCGCTTTAGCTGGAGCCTGCTGCGCCTGGATTGGAGCGAGGTGCTGGAACCCCGCGTGCTGAAACCGGCCCTCGTGACGCTGCTGTGCCTGTTCCCATTCGGGGCGGTGCTCACCGTCATTCCCGACCAGAGCCGGCTGCTGGGCCTCACCCACGGCAGCAAGGGCCTGTTTTACACCTGCTACACCGGCGCTTCCCTGGTAGTGCGCCTGCTGGCCGGCAACGCCTCCGACAAGTACGGGCGCGTGCCGGTGCTCATCGGCTCCTCGGCCCTGATGGCTTTTGCGCTGAGCCTGATGGCCCTGGCTACTTCCACACCGCTGTTTCTGGGCGCGGCCATTCTGTTCGGGCTGGCCACGGGGATGAACTCCCCTACCCTCTACGCCTGGACGGTGGACCTGAGCCACCCCGAGCGGCGGGGCCGGGCTGTGGCTACCATGTACATTGCCCTGGAAGCCGGCATCGGGCTGGGCGCCCTGCTGGCCGGCTGGCTCTACGCCAACGAACCCGCCCGCCTACCCCTCGTGCATAGTTTAAGTGCCCTGACCGTATTGGGTGCCCTGCTCTACCTGATCCGTCACCGAAAAATTACAACGGCCGAGGTGGGATAGGGCTTGGCAACTCAACGGCTTTTCAATAATTTTACTCCGGCCTGGTCCGGCTGGGTGGTTTATTCGGAAGAGCTTATTATTGGTTTGATGTTTACTTGTATTGCTTCCGCCACCCGGCGCGGAGCCTTCGGCAGCCTGTTGCTGCTCTCTTTACCTGCGGCCGCGCAGGCCCAGGAGCTACCCCTTCGTTTTGGCAAGCTGGACGCGAAGGAAGCCGCCGAACTGCTGGCTCGCCCCGCCCCCGACTCGGCCGCCGCCGAGGTGCTCTGCAACTTCGGACAATCCAAAATTCAGGGCGCGCAGGAAGGGTTTGAATTGCGCTTTGAGCGCACGGCCCGCCTGCTGATCCGGCGCCGCCCGGGCTATGAGCACGCCACAGTGCGGGTGGTGCTCTACCACGACCCCAAAGACGGCCGCCGGGAGCAGATTCTGCAGCTCAAGGGCTTTACCTATAATCTGGCGGGCAAGGAGTTGACCAAGGAGCCCCTGCGCACCGAGGCCGTGTTCAGCCGCAAGCTCAATGAGCGGCTTGATGAGTACGCCTTCACGCTGCCCAATGTGCGGGAGGGCTCTATTCTGGAGTTTACCTACGTTATCCGCTCGCCCTTCCTGTTCAATCTGCAGGACTGGCAGTTTCAGCAGGAAATTCCGGTGCGCTGGAGCGAGTACCGGGTCCAGATTCCGGGCTTTTTCGTGTACAAGGAACTGAGCCACACCTACTGGCCCTTCGCCATTAACGAGACCGGTTCCGCGCCTTACACCACCGCCTACCGCGAAAAAGTAGAGGATTCCTTTGGCGGCCACGCGGGCTTGCAGGAACGCTCCTACTCCATTTCCACGCAGGCCATCACCCGGCGCTGGGTGCAGAAAGACGTGCCGGCCTTCCAGGAAGAGCCCTTCCTGACGACGGAAACCGATTACCTCAGCCGCGTAGATTTTGAGCTGGAGCGCATTCAGTTCGACCCCAACCGCGAGCCAAGCTACGTCATCGGGACCTGGGCCCAGATTGAAAAGCAACTGCTGGAGCACGAGGAGTTCGGCCAGTATTTGAAGCGCGACTCGCCCCTGGCCGACGGGGCCGCGGCCCTGCGTACTATTCCGGACCCTACCGCCCGCGCGGTAGCAGCCCGCCAGCTGGTGCTGCAGGCCGTGGGCTACTCGGGCACCACCTCCCTGTACGCGCGCAATTCCCCCAAAAAGGTACTGGAAACCCGCCAGGGCAACGCCGCCGAAATTAATCTGCTGCTGGTGCGGATGCTGCGTGAGGCTGGGCTGGAGGCCCAGCCCCTGCTGCTGAGCACGCGCCGCCACGGCCGGGTGCAAGCCGAGCTGCCGGTGGTCAGCCAGTTCAACTATGTGGCGGCCCACGTAGCTCTGCCCGGCGGGAAGCAGTTGCTGCTGGATGCTACCGATGCTACCCTGCCCCCGGAGCTACTGCCCGAAAACTGCCTTAACGGCCAGGGCCGTCTGCTGGGGCCGGCCGGGCGCTGGGTTTCCCTGGCTCCTGCCACCTCCCATTTGCGCTACACCCACGCCCGCCTCACCCTCGATGCCAAGGGTGGCCTGCAGGGCACCGTGCGCCAGGAGTTTGCCGGGTACGCCGCCGCTGAAAACCGCCAGCCCCTGACCGAACTGCGCCAGCAATGGCAAAAGGCTCACCCCGACTGGCAGATCGATAAAGCCGAGGCCACTACCTCCGACCTCTCCCGGCCCGTGGCTCTTAGCCTGAACGCGCGCCTGCCCGGCGCCGAAGCCCCGGCTACTACGCTCTACGTACGGCCCGTGGCCCAGCTGGGCGTGCCGGCCAACCCGTTTCAGCACCCCGACCGCCTGTATCCGGTAGATTTGCCCACCGAGCGCCGCCTGGAGTATATGGTGGAGCTGACGCTGCCCGAAGGCTACGCCGCCACCGAGCTGCCGGCGGGCACTACCCTGAACCTGCCCAACAATGGCGGCCGGTTTATCTTCAATGTGGGTCAGCCTACGGCCCGCACGCTCACCGTAACGGGCCGCCTGCACCTGACCAAAACCCGCTACTCGGCCGAAGAATACCAGGCCCTGCGCGAACTGTACACCCGGGCCCTGGCCAAGCTGGCCGAGCCCATTGTGCTGCACCGCCACTAAATCCGGCTGCTGGTTTGGTTGCGCTCCGCTGAATAATGATATTCAGCTCTACCGCGTTCCTTCGCCCCGGCCCCACCTTGGTGCCACTTCTTATTTCCCGCTTACGGGCGCAGCGGCCGGCTGGCCGCGAACATGTATCCTTTGATTTTCACAATTACCCTACCCCCGTTGGTATGATGCAACCTTTACTCCGCCGGCTGTTTCTGGCCGGCCTCTGCAGCGTCGCGGCCGTGTCGCTGGCCCAGGCCCAGGCCGAGCCCATTAAGTTTGGTAAAATTGATGAGCGCGACCTAACGGGGCAGAACTTCGTGGCCGACAGCGCCGCTCCGGCCGTGGTGCTCTGCGACTTTGGCCGCTCCATCTTCGACTACAACGAAGGACAGTTCCGGGTGATTTTTGAGCGGGTAGCGCGCATCAAAATCCTGAAAAAAGCCGGTTACGAATACGCCACGGTAAAAGTACCCCTCTACCACCGCGGCACTACCGAGGAAAAGATGAGCGGCTTGCGGGGCTTCACTTATAACCTGGTAAACGGGCAGGTAGTCAAGGAAAAGCTTAATTCTGAGTCTATGTTCCGGGAGGTAAGCACCCCCAACGTGAACATCCGCAAGTTCACGATGCCGAATGTGCGCGAGGGCTCTATCATTGAGTTTACCTACACCGTGGCCTCGGAGTTCACCTTCAACTTCCAGGACTGGTCGTTTCAGTCAGATATTCCGGTGCGCTGGAGCGAATACCGCGCCGCCATTCCGGAATACTTCGACTACAAGATGCTGATGCAGGGCTACGAGCCCCTGGAGGTGCAGGAGCGCAACGAAGGCGTGACCCAGTACTCCATCCGGTGGTCGTCGAGCATGGATATGCGCACGGGCGAGCGGGAATCGGGCGGGGCTACGGTGGTTACCCCGCGCGTAACCAACTACCGCTGGGCCATGAAAAACGTGCCGGCCATGCGCGAGGAGCCCTACATGACCACCACCGACGACTACGTTTCGAAGATTGACTTCGAGCTGGCTGGCATCAAGTGGCCCGACGAACCCTACAAGCCCGTAGCCAACTCCTGGGAAAAGATTGACCGGGAGCTGCTCAACGAAGATAACTTCGGGGCCCAGTTAAGCCGCGGCGGTTTCCTGAAGGAGCAGGTGGCGGCTCTGGCAGCCCAGCACGCCGATCCGGCCCTGCGGGCCGCCGCCGTGCACGATTTGGTGCGCCGCGCCGTGAAGTACAACGGCAACAACGGCCTGCTGTCCTCGGGCACCCTGCGCCGCATTTACGACCAGAAATCCGGGTCGTCGGCCGACGTAAACCTGCTGCTGATTGCGGCCCTGCGCGAAGCCGGCCTGAAGGCCAACCCCGTGGTGCTCAGCACTCGCAGCCATGGCCGCATGGAAACCAACGTGCCCCTGCTCAGCCGCTTCAATTACGTAATTGCCCACGTAGCCCTGCCCGAAGGCAAGGAGCTGCTGGTGGATGCTACCGAGGAGCTGGCCCCCTGCGGCATGCTGCCCTACCGCTGCCTCAATGGGGTAGGCCGCTTGGTGATGAGCAAAACCGAAGAATCGCGCTGGGTGGAGCTGAAGCCCGCCGACCGCCTGCTCACCTACCGCCAGATCAACCTGACCGTGGATGAGAAGGGCGGTATGACCGGCAAGGTGCACCAGGAGCACGGCGGCTATCTGGCCCTGGATCAGCGCGAAAAGCTGCGCAAGCTGGGCGAGAAAAAGTACGTGGAAGAAATAACCACCGGCTACGAAGGCTGGAGCATTCCGAAGTACGCCTTCAAGGAGCGGGACGCCTTCCATAAGCCCCTGACGCTGGAATACGACTTCGCAGCTACTGGCAGCGACACCCCGGTGGGCACCATTTACCTGAACCCGCTGCGCTATTTCGGCACCAACAAAAACCCCTTCCTGCACGAAGGCCGACGCTTCCCCGTGGACTTCGGCACGGCCCTCGATGAAACCATCATGATGAACATCACGCTGCCGGCAGGCTACGAGCTGGAAGAGACTCCGAAGGGCATGGCCGTGGAGCTCCCGGAGGGCGGTGGCCGCTTTATCTACAACGTGCAGCCCGGCCAGGGCATCCTCCAGATTGTGAGCCGCATGAGCCTGGTGCGGCCCGTGTACTCGGCCGAAGAATACGCTTACCTGCGGGAGTTCTTTACCCACGTCATCACCAAGCAGGGCGAGAAGCTGGTCCTGAAGAAGAAAGCCTGATGCGCACTTGTTTGCTACCCCTGGCCGCCGGCTGCACTACGGCCCTGGCGCTGCTGCTCGGCGGCCCGGCCCATGCCGCCTACGGCCCCGCGCCCAAATACGCGGTGGCTACCCTGCCCGCCCCGCTCCGGGAAAATGCCCACGCCGTGGTGCGCCGCCACGAGGAAACCCTCACGGTAAAATCGGTGGGGCGCACGGTGGAAACGGTGCGCCGGGCCGTAACGGTGCTGGATGAAGCCGGCGCCCGTTGGGCTCAGGAGCTGGTGTACTACAGCTCCCTGAACAGCATCAGCTACTTCCGGGGCAGCGTGTACGACGCCGACGGCCGCCTGCTGCGCCAGCTGCGCGCCGCCGACATCCACGACATCAGCCTCTCCGACGGTTTCAGTCTGGCCACCGATGCCCGGGGCCGGGTAGCTGACCTCAGCCAGCCCTCCTACCCCTACACGGTGGAGTTTGAGTACGAAGTGGTGTCGGACAACCCGCTGTTTTACTCCACCTGGCGCCCCCAGCCCGTGGAGCAGCTCAGCGTAGAGCAGGCCTCGTTTAAGGTGTTGATGCCCGCGGGCCTGCCGCTGCGCTACCAGGAGTTCCGCCTACCCCCCGGCGCGGCCCAAACCCGCCGGACCCAGGGTAGTCAGGAGCTCTACGAGTGGCAGGTGCACGACCTGACTGCCCGCGAGGAGGAGCCCGATGCGCCCTCAGTAGCCGATGTGACGCCCGTTGTGCTGACTGCCCCTACCGAGTTTGAGGTGGAAGGCCACGCCGGCCGCCTGAATTCCTGGGCCGACCTGAGCCGCTGGACCTACGAGCTGAACGCCGGCCGCGACGTGCTGCCGCCCGCCCTGCAGGCCCGCATTGCCGCCCTGGTGCAGGGCGAAACCGACGAGCGGGCCCGCATCCGGAAGGTGTATGAGTTTCTGCAGGCCAACACCCGCTACGTATCCATTCAGTTGGGGCTGGGCGGCTGGCAGACGTTTCCGGCCGCTTCGGTAGCGGCCAACGGCTACGGCGACTGCAAGGCCCTGACCAACTACTGCAAGGCCCTGCTGGGTGCGGCGGGCATCACGGCGCACGCGGCCCTGGTACGCGCCGGCTCCGACGAGCAGGACATCCGGACGGATTTTCCCAGCTCCCAGTTCAACCACGTGGTGCTGTGCGTGCCTCTGGCCAAAAGCGCCCGCCCCGATACCGTGTGGCTGGAATGCACCAGCCAGAGCAACCCGTTCGGGTACATGGGCGGCTTTACGGGCAACCGCCACGCCCTGCTGCTACTGCCCGAGGGCGGCCGCCTGGTAGCCACGCCCCGCTACGGTGCTGCTGAAAACCGGCGCGAGCGGCGGGCCGAGGTGTACCTCGATGCCCAGGGCAACGCCACGGCTACCCTGCGCACGTTGCGCACGGGGCTGGAGTACGATGCCGTCTCGGAGCTGCCGGGCCTGGACCTGGCCGAACAGAAAAAGCACATCAGCAACCGCCTGCCGCTGGCCAATTTCACGCTCACGAAAGTAACCTTGCGGCCTACCCCACCCGGCGCGGCCGTACCCGGCCTGACGGAAAACCTAGCCCTGACCTTGCCGGCTCTGGCTCCGCCCAGTGGCCGGCGCGTGTTCCTGACGCCCAACCTGCTCAGCCGGTGGTCGGCGCCGGCGGGTACGGTGGGCGAGCGGCAGACGGATTTATGGCTGGATCATGCCCTGACCCAGACGGATACCGTGCGCCTGCACCTGCCCGCCAGCCTGCGGCCCGAGCAGCTACCGGCCCCGGTGCAGCTCAGCACCCCGTTCGGCACCTACTCCAGCCAGCTCCAGACCCTGCCCGATGGCACCCTGCAGTACATCCGGCGCCTGCAGCTGCCCCGCACCCGCTTCGCTCGCACGGAGTACCCGGCTTACCTGGAATTCCGCCGCAAAATCAGCGCCGCCGACAAGGCCCAGCTGGTGCTGCTGAAAACCGATGCGTGAGTAAGTTTTCGTTGTGATTTCTGCAAAGCGCCTACCCTGCTACCGGGTAGGCGCTTTTCTGTGGCTATTAGTTGGTATCGGCCGCCCGGCAGCACCCTGGCCACAGTGGCTGCCACCACTGTCGGTGGGCTGGTGAAGTGGGTACAACTCGCTGTGATTTTCAGCAAGCCAGAGTCCGAATTATGTGTTCTGCCAGCCTAAGGCTCCGGGCGCAAAACGCCTACATTAGAGCCTTGGAATTGTTTACGGCTCTGTTGCCTCCTACCCCCTTGTTATGTCTGAAACACCTACTTCGCGCCCAGGGCCCTCGGCTTACCTGAGAAGAGCCGCTTTAACGGCTCTCCTGGCCGTTTCCGGCTCTGCTGCCGTGGCGCAGCAGGTGCTTTGGGCCGATGCTCCCACGCTACCGGCGGCAGCCCGGAAATCGGCGCCGCCGCTGACGTACTTCCGGTCCGTTACGTTCCGGCTGCCGGCCCTGCGGAGCGCGTTGAGGAGTGCCCCGGTGGCGCGCGGCACCAGCGCGGCCGGCTCGGCCACCGTGGTGTCGTTGCCCTTGCCCGATGGCACTTCCCAGCGGTTTCGGGTGGCCAGGGCGCCCGTCATGGCGCCCGAGCTGGCCGCCCGCTTCCCCGATATCCAGACCTACGCGGCCCAGGGCATCGACGACCCTACCGCCACCGCCCGCCTCGATGTGAGCCCTTCTGGGTTTCATGCCCTGATTCTGGCCGCCGACAAAACGGTGTACATCGATCCGGCCGAGCAGGGCACGGATACCCACCTGGTTTTCGACCGGCGGGCCATGAACCGCGCCGCGTTTCCGTTTGTGTGCGCCACTGCTTCGGCGGCGGAAGACGTAGCGCCGGTGTCTCTTCGCCAGGCCGCCCGCGCCGCCGTACCCAACGGTACTACCCTGCGCACCTACCGCCTGGCCCTGGCCTGCACCGGCGAGTATGCTGCCTTTCACGGGGGTACCAAAGCCGGAGCCCTGGCCGCCATGGTCACTTCGCTCAGCCGCGTGAATGGCATTTATGAGAAAGAGCTGGCCGTGCGGATGCTGTTGGTGGAGAATACTGACCGGCTGATCTTTTTGGATGCGGCCAAGGACCCCTATTCTAATGACAACGGCGAGGCCATGCTGGAGGAAAATCAGCAGGCCGCCGATTCGCTGATCGGGCCCGCCAACTACGACATCGGACACGTGTTCAGCACGGGCGGCGGGGGCATTGCCCTGAAGGCCTCGGTGTGCCAGCCGGAAAAGGCCATGGGCGTTACCGGCTCCACGGCGCCCCGCAACGATGCCTTCGACGTGGATTACGTAGCCCACGAAATGGGGCACCAGTTCGGGGCCGACCATACCTTTAACAGCACCACCGAGTTTTGCAGCGACAACCGGGTTTCGGCGTCGGCCTTTGAGCCGGGCTCGGGCTCTACCATTATGGCCTACGCCGGCATCTGCGGCGCCGACAACCTGCAGCCCAACTCCGACGCCTATTTTCACTCCCGCAGCTTCGACCAGATTGTGGCCCACATTACCGGCCGCGGCAACTGCTCCGTGAATACTCCCTCCGGCAACAACCCGCCCCAGGTAGATGCGGGCGCCAACTACGCTATTCCCATCCGGACGCCCTTCGTACTGACGGGCTCGGCCACCGATGGCAACGGCGACGCCCTGACCTACGCCTGGGAGCAGTACAACCTGGGCCCCGAGGGCAGCCCGAACGCGCCCGCCGCCGATGCCCCGATCTTTCGCTCGTTCCGGCCCACTGCCAGCCCCTCCCGCACGTTTCCGCGCCTGACGGATATTCTCAGCAACACCCAGACCATTGGGGAATTGCTGCCGACTTATGGGCGGCGGCTGATCTTCCGGCTGGTGGCCCGCGACAACCGCTCCGTGGGCGGGGGGGTAAACTACGATTCCATGCACGTAGTGGTAGTACCCACGGCCGGGCCGTTTGTGGTGCGGGCCCCCAACACGGCTACCGCCTGGCTGGCGGGCGCGCAGCAGCAGGTTATCTGGGACGTAGCCAACACCACCCAGGCTCCCATCAATGCCACCACCGTCAATATCTTGCTTTCCACCGATGGGGGCCAGACCTATCCTACCGTGCTGCTGGCAAATACGCCCAATGATGGTTTTGAGAACGTAGCTATACCGGCCGGCACCACCGCCAGCACCGCCGTTCGGGTGCGCGTGCAGGCCAGTACCGGCATCTTCTTCGATATTTCCGACCAGAATCTGACCCTGGCGGCGCCCACCGGCCCCACCTTTTTTCTGCAGAGCGGCACGGCCGCTACGCTGGCACTTTGTCCGGGCAGCGCCGCTACCCTCCCCATCGGCGTGGGGCAGCTGCTGGGCTTTGCCGGCGAGGTTGCGCTGTCGGCCACCAACGTACCGGCCGGCGTAACCATCAGCTACGGGGCCCCTACCCTGGCGGCGGGCGGCAGCACTACGGCCACCATTGCCACGGCTTCCACGGCGGCGGCCGGCACCTACACCATTCGGCTGACGGGCACGAGCGGGGGCGTGACGCGGGGGCTGGACCTGCTGCTGACCCTGCAGCCCTCGGCCACGCAGGCCGCCACCGTAACCACCCCGGCCGCCAATGAGGTGGCCACCCTGCGGCCGCGCATTACCTGGACGGCCGTACCCAACGCCACCGCTTACGAGGTGCAGGTAGCTACCGATGCCGCCTTCGCCAACCTGGTTATCAACCAGGCCGGCCTGACGGGCACCAGCTTTACAACGCCGCTGCTGCAGCCCACTACCTCCTACTACGTGCGCGTGCGCGGCCTCAGCAACTGCGCTACGGCCCTGTATTCGGCTACCCAGCCGTTCCGGACGGGTACGCACACGCTGCGCGCCATTACGGCCCCCCAGGTTCCGCGCTCCATTGGCGCGGGCGCCGGGTCCGTACTTACCTCCAGCATTTTCATAGGTAATACCGAGCGGGTTTCGGACGTGCGCGTGCGCGACCTGACGCTTACCCACCCCGATATCAGTGAGTTGGAAATCACCCTCACCAACCCGGCCGGCAGCCGGGCCGTGCTGCTGGCCCAGGCCTGCCCCGGCACGGCCAACCTAAACCTGAGCTTTGCCGATGAGGCCGCCGCCCCGACCTGTCCTATTCCGGCGGGCATCAGCGTGCGGCCGGCTACTTCTCTCGGGGAGCTGCTTAACAGCCCGGCCTTTGGCAGCTGGACGCTGACCATCCGGGATGCCAGGGCGGGCAACGGCGGCACCCTCACCGGCTGGAAGCTGGATATCTATACGTTGAACGAGCCCCCGGCCGCCCCTTCCGGCCTGAGCGTGCAGGCCCCGGTTGCGGCCAGCAACACGGTTAGCCTCAGCCTGCAGTGGTCAGACAACTCGGGCAACGAAACCGGCTTCGAGATTGAGCGGGCCCAGTTGAATACCACGGCTTTCAGCCGGATTGCTACCGTAGGAGCTAACATTACTGATTACACCGACCAGCTCCGGACCAACGGCACGTTCTGCTACCGGGTGCGGGCCCTCAACGCCAACGGCGCCTCGGGCTACTCCAACGAAGGCTGCCAGACGGTTGCCACCATCACAACTACTACCAGCGCGGTTCTGCTGCCGGGCATTGAAGTGTACCCCAACCCCAGCCCGGCCCTGTTCACGGTAAAGGTAGATAACGCCCACCGCGGCCCACTTACTCTGCGCCTGACCGATGGCCTGGGCCGCAGCCTTTTCACCCAGACGCTGCCCAAAGCTGCCGCAGCCTTCCACTACCCGCTTGATCTGCGCCACTTGGCCCCAGGGGTGTACCTGCTGCACCTGGATATGGCCGACGGCTCGGCCGTAGTGCGGCTGCTGAAGCGATAGCCTCCGTCTTCTGATTCTATAAAAAGGCCGCTTCCTGAACCGGAGGCGGCCTTTTTTTTGCGTTCATCAACCTGTTATGCTACCCTCCTGCCCCGCTTAAAACCGATACCGCAGCTGGGCTTTTACCTCGGAGCGGGTAGCGCCTTCAATTTCTTCGAGGCCGGAGCCGATGGTGTTTTGGTGCCGGTAGTGCGTGGTGGCGTAGCGCGCCCACAAGGTCAGGTGGCGGTTGAGGTCGTACTGAGCCAGCAGGTATGCCCGCGTGCCCTGCCCCGAGAGGGCCGGCACCGAAAAGGCATACAGCACGTCCTGCTCAAACACATACTGGCGGGTGTCGTAGTCGTCGGTGTCGAAGAGGGCGTAGCGGGCCGAGAGGCGCAGGCGGCGCAGGGGCTGCACGGTTACGTCCTGGGCCAGCACGTAGCCGCGGCGGGCGGGGCGGCCCTCCTCCTGGTATTCGGTGCCCTGCACGCGGGTACGCAGGCTGAGCGCGGGGGTAGGGCTGGCATCATACAACACCAGTACGCTTCGGCGGCGGGTAGGCACGGGCAGCGGCACGGGGCGCAGGGTATCGGCGTCGTAGGCCTTGATGCGCTGGCGCAGCTGGGCGTACAGCAGGCTGGTTTTGGTAGGGCTGAAGGTGAGGCGCAGCAGCCAGTCGTGGCCGGCGCTGGGGGCGCCCACCTGGTAGCGCAGCCACGGAAACCGGAACCGGTCGTAGTACGCCGACACCTCCCAGCGGGCCGCCGGCCGCACCTTCAGGCCCAGATACAGGCCGTTTTCGTTGATGTTGCGGGAGTTTTCGCTGAGGGCGTTGCCGTAGAGGGTGTGAAAATTCCGGTCGTAGCGGCGGTAGAGCACGGCCGCATCCACGGTGGGCGCCAGGCTGGCCAGCAGCCCATTTACGGTGCCCAAGCCCCCGCTGCTGCTGCGGGCCGTTTCGCCGAACAGCAGCAGGTTGCGCCATACGTAGCTGTAGTGCGCCCCCAGGGCCAGGTTGCGGCGCCCCCGCAGCTCGAAGGCATTGTAGGGCTCGTCGCGGCGGAGCAGGGGCTTGTCGAACTGGGTATTGACGGCGGTGAGGCCCACTTGCAGGTCGCCGCGGCGGCTGCCGTAGCTTAGGTTGCCACCCAGCACGGTTTCGCCCAGCACCTGGCGGTTGGCCAATTCCGTGGGGGTGCGGTGAAAGCCCGTCAGCAGCAGGCCGGAGGAAAACTCGCTGAAATCAGCCAGTGAATCCTGCGCCGGCTGCACGGAGGCATCAATGCGCTTGCGCGAGGCAAAGGCCGTGGCCCGCACCGTGGAAGTAACAGCCACCGTAGCCGCCGCCCCGCGGAAAAACGTGTTTTCCAGCACCGAAGAGTAGGGCCGCACCCCAATGGAGCTGCGGCGCAGGGTGGTAATGGTTTCGGCTCCCTTCCCCACCGACAGCCCCGAGGACAGCAGCAAGCCCTGCCCGAACTGCAGCTGGTAGTCGCCGAGGGCCAGGGTTTTCAGCCGGCCGCGCTCCTGCAGTACTAAGTGGGCCGAGTAGAAATCGGCGCCGTAGCGGCGGGTAGCGGGGTCCCAGCGAAACGCCTCGCCCGCGTCTTTTTCGGCCGTGAAACCCAGGCTGAAGTCCTTGCTGTGGCTGACGCGGTAACGTACCAGCAGCTTGTCGGGCGAGCCGAGGTAGCGGGTGGCGGGCGTGCCGGTGCGGGTGGTATCGGGCGGGGCATAGCCGGGCCGGTCCTGGAGCACCCGCTCGTAGCGCAGAAACAACGCGTTGTTTTCTTCGTGGGCAATCCGCTGCCAGAGCGGCCCGCGGCTGGCGTTGGGGCTGGGGGTAGCGGCCGTTACGAAGGGTGCGGCCCGGTAAATGGTGCGCAAATCAAAGGCCTCGATGGTTTGCAGCTCGTACAGGCTCAGCAGCGCCCCTTGGCGCTGCCGGTGGTCCAGCAGGCTGGTAATCTGTTTTTCCGACAGCAGCAGCAGGCCGCGCAGCTCCTCGCGGCTGGCGGTGTTGAGGTTAAGGGGTGTTTGGTAGTACTGCAGCAGGGTTTCGTAGAGGTCCTCGTAGGGCACCTGGTCGCTCTGGATTTCGGCAAACAGCTCCTGGGTCAGCCGGTCGAGGTCGGGCACGGCGGGGCGCGGGTAGTCCTGGGCCCACGCGGGCAGGGCGGCCAGCAGCGCGGCCCCTACCCCCACCACAACGCGCACCCTCATGGCTGCTTGGCGGGCCGGTGCCAGGCCACGCTTACTTGCTGACTCAGGCCCAGGGCCTCGTGCCAGCCGGCGGCATAGTCAATCTGAAACTGCCCGGCCCGCAGCCCGGCCCCGCCCGTGAGCTGGCTGGTCAGGGAAGAAAGTCCGGCCCGCAAGGCCAGCACCGGCAGCGGCTGGTACTCCAGGCCCGCCTTGAAGTCGGCGTCCTGCTCCACGTCTTTTTCGGTTTCGGCTAGCAGCAGCACTTTTTCGGAGGGCCGCCACGCCAGCCCGGCCCGCAGTACCGTGGGCACCCGCTCGTTTTGGTAAGCGGCCAGGCGGGCCTGGTTAAGGTTGTAGAGGGTAGCCCCGAAGGTGAGCTTGCGCGGAATAATGTCGGCTTGCCCGCCCAGCGAGGCCGCTACCACCCGCCGGCTGCCCAACGCTTCCAGGCTGACTTGCAGCACCTCCACCCGCGCCCCGAGCTGCACCGTGCCCAGGCGGTAGCCGTAGCCCAGCCCTACCCGCTGCTCGGAGTAGAGCTTGCCCCCGAACCGCTGGGCCGTGATGCCCAGCACGCCGTAGCGCGGGGCCTCGGGGGCCGCTACGGCGGCGGGCAGGCCGGCCACCGGCGCGGCGGGCGCCGGGTAGCCCAGCGGCACCGCGGCCGCCACCGCTACGGTATTCAGCGAAGGAAGCAGGTAGCGGTTTTCGGCCCCGAATCCAACCGCCAGCTGCCGGAGGCTACCCAGCGCGGCCACGTTGTTGGCGCCGCTCCACACGTCACCATCGAGCACGACGCCAATCTGGCCGAGGCCGGCACTGCGGGCGCCCCACAGGCCGGGGCCGTTGCCCTGGCCGCGGGCCTCCTGAAACACAGCCATAAGAATAGCTACGCCGAGGTAGAATTTTAGCATATAGCGGATAGTAATAGACTTTGCAGCTGGAAGATAGGCAGGCTACCTCATCCGGGCAAGCCAGCTGCTGAAAGCCCACCAAAAAGCCCCAACACACCGGAGTATTGGGGCTTTTTGGTGGGGTAGGAAGGCGCTAAATGGTGGGGCGCTTGGTGGCCAGCTCCGGCAGCAGCCGGTTGATGACGCTGTAGTTAAGGCCGGTCCAGTATTCTGAGCGGGCCGCGTCGGTGAAGGTGGCCTCATCGGCCTCAATGGTGCGGTAGTCGTCCGTAGCCAGGTAGTCCTCCACATCGTTCATGGAAGCAAACGACAGCACCGAAATGGCATCCATCAGGCTGCCTTCCGGGTCAAACTGCGTGGAGCCGATGTTGTGCAGCTGGGCGTAGCGCCGCACGTAGGTGTGCGTAGCGGCCTGGGCCAGCACCAGGTTGGCGTGCTCGTGCAGCAGCCGGGCCTGGAAGGCCTCACGGGAAAGCTCGGGCCGCCGATAGTGAATTTTGACCAGGCTGATGGGGTCGCGGTGCTGGGGGCTGGGCAGCAGAATGTATTCGCGGGTGATGGAGCGCGTCACCATGCGGAAAGCCGTTTGCTCGTCGGCCACCACGCGCTTGTCGTACTGGGGCTGCTTGAGCACGCGGTTAATGTCGGCCTCCGTGGCATAGGCAATGTAGGCGAAGCCGTCCCACCGCGGGCGACGGTAGGCCGGTACGCGCGCGTGCGGGTCGGCTACCAGCTTCCCATCGTCGGTGGTCATGGCGTGGTAGGGCGGCCGGAAGCTTGAGGATGGGCCGGCGGCCACGCGGTGTACCTGGTCGTAGCGCAGCACCGGCTCGGAGGTGCTACCGGGCTCTTCGTAGGCAAACTTCGGCCCGTGGACTTTGCGCCAGTACTCGTCCCAGTGCTCGAAAGCCAGATTAGGATTGGCTTCCAGGGCTATTTCGGCCGGCTCCGCGTCGGGGTTTGCCAACGCGTCGCCGTGGCGGCTGCGGGTGGCGCCTTCGTCCATCGGGCGCTCCGGGCGCGGGGTGGCGTCGGCGCGCGTCAGGAAGGTAGGCGTTACAATGAGCGGCTCAGTGGTGCTGCGGTAGCCGGAGCGGTAGGGCGGGCGGTGGCGGTTATCGGCCGAAGCATCATTGGCGGCAGTAGTGATTAGGTCAGACATACGGGTGGAAATCAAGTAAACCACAAACCCGGGCGGGCAACACCCAGGCTAGGCCTACCTACGGAGTTTGCCGGTTCGGGTGCTGACAGGCCACCCTTTGGCCGGCCAGCGCCCGGCCTTGTCGCGGAGTCCGGCAGTGGTTGTCGGCTCCCCAAACACACAGCTGCTTTAGCGGGGTGCCTAGCCGGGAAAGGCAATAGTATGGCGGCCCCGGCCACCGATTTGCCTCGCGCAGCTTCCATCCTGGGGCCGGCTTTCGTCCACAAAAAAGCCCCGGCACCATCTGGCGCCGGGGCTTTTCAATGCGGGGGGGGTAGGCACTACGTGCTAAAGCGCGGCGGCTTCTTTCTTGCGCTTGATTTTGGTTTTGCCGCCGTTTTCGGTTTTTACCTTCATCTTTTCCACGTCGCTCATGTCAGCGCTGGAGGCCGAAGCGGCGGGACCCACGCCGGGGTTGGGGCCGTTGTTGACGATGGTCATTTCATCGACGAGGTGCTTGGCGCCGCCCAGCTTCTCCACGCACCAGAGCACGTAGCGAATATCGGCGTTGATGCAGCGCTTCAGCTCCGGGTCGTAGGCCAGGTCGCCGGTCATGGCTTCCCAGTTGCCGTCGAAGGCCAGGCCAATCAGCTCGCCGCGGCCGTTGATAACCGGCGAGCCGGAGTTGCCACCGGTAATGTCGTTGTCGGTGATAAAGGCCACGGGCAGGTTGCCGGCTTTATCGGCGAAGCGGCCGTAGTCTTTCATCTTCAGCAGCTCCAGCTCTTTCTGGGGCACCACAAACTCGGGGTTGGTGGGGTCCTCTTTTTCCAGAATGCCCTGGGCTGTGGTTTTGTAGTCGTACTGCACGGCGTCGCGGCCTTTATAAGGGCGCACCGTACCGTAGCTCAGCCGGATAGTGGAGTTGGCATCGGGCGAGTACACCTTCTGGGCATTTTTCTCGCGCAGGGCGGCTACGTAGAGGCGGTTAGCGCGGCCCAGGCCGGCCTGCAGGCCCTGCAGCTTGGGCACAATATTCTGCACGTAGTTCTGGTACACCGACTGGTAGGTTTTGTAGCCGGGGTCGGCTTCCAGCTTGGCCAGCGTGGGCGCGGCCAGGAAGGCGTTCAGTTTGGCTTCCGAGGTCAGGAAAGAGTTGCTGAATACGTAGTCGGCGTACTTGGGCAGGGAGCCGCCGTACTGCTTCTGCACGGTCTGGAACACGTCGGGCTGCTGGTCTTTGGGCACGTCCTGCATGTAGAGCGCCATGAGGGCGGCAAATACCTTTTTGTCGGTGGGGGCGCTGTAGTCTTTGAAGTGCTCGGCGGCGGGCTCCTTCAGGTCGGCCACGGCTTTGTCCGTGGCGGCTTTGTCGTTGGCTTTCAGGGCCGTAGCCAGGGGCATCAGGCGGGCGGCCAGCGTCACGATTTCGGTACCGAAGGCGGCTTCGTTTACGTACTGGGTGCTCAGGTTGTACTCCCGAATGCCGGCGTAGGCCTGGTTAATGGTAGTGAGGGCCTCGCCGTACTGCTGCTGGCGGGCGGGGTCCTGGGCAATCCACTGGGCCAGGGCGGCTTCTTCGGCTTTCTTGGCATCCACGGTTTTCAGGCGCTTCATGCCCTCATTCTGTCCGATGAAGTACTTCCAGTAGTTGGCAATGCTGGCGTACTTCGAGGCGTACTTCAGGCGCAGGGCCGGGTCCTGGTCCATGTCTTCCTTCCACAGCTTCAGGCGGGTATCGCGCAGCTTGATGCGGGCGGGGTTGGTTTGGTCGAGGGTGAGCTGGAGGCCGGCGGCGGGCAAGAAGCGCTGGGTGCGGCCCGGGAAGCCGAATACCATGGCAAAGTCGCCCTCACTAACGCCCTGCAGGCTTACGGGCAGGTGCTTTTTGGGCACGTAGGGTACGTTGCCGGGCTGGGGGGTAGCGGTGGGCTGGTTGTTTTTGTCGGCGTACACCCGGAACATGCTAAAGTCGCCGGTGTGGCGGGGCCACATCCAGTTGTCGGTGTCGCCGCCAAACTTGCCCACGGCTTCGGGCGGCGCACCTACCAGGCGCACGTCGCCGAAGCGCTGGTAGATGAAGAGGTAGTATTCGTTGCCCCCGAACATGTCGCGCACGTAGGCCACGTACTTGCCGTTTTCCTTGGCGTTGTCGGCCAGCTCGCGCTGGCGCTTCTGCACGGTGGCTACGCGCTCCTGCTCGGGCGTGGCGGGCGTGATGCCCTCCAGCACTTTGCCGGTTACGTCTTCCATGCGCACCAGAATATCCACGAACAAGCCCGGGTTCTGCTTTTCCTCCCGGCGGGTGGCGGCAAAGAAGCCGTTCTGCAGAATGTTGTTCTGGGGCGTGCTGTGGCTCTGGATGGCGTCGTAGCCGCAGTGGTGGTTGGTCAGCAGCAGGCCCTGGCTGCTCACGAACTCGCCGGTGCAAAAGCCGCCCAGCTGCACCACGGCGTCTTTCAGGGAGGCGTTGTTGATGTCGTAAATTTCCTCGGCCGTGAGTTTGAGGCCTTTCTTCTGCATGTCGGCGTGGTTGAGCCGCTTCACGAAGAGGGGCAGCCACATGCCCTCATCGGCGTGAGCCGCCAGGGGTAGCAGCAGCGTCAGGAGCAGGGCTTTGGCCCAGTGGGTGGTACGCATACGTTGGGGTGGTTTTTAAGAAAACAATTCGGTGCTGCGAAGGTACAAATCCGGTTGTTCTGGTGTTGATTCTTGCCGAGGAGCGTGGAGGGTTGCACTGCGGGGCGCAGCGCTGTTCCCTATTTCCCCGACCTTTAGTGCCACCATGTCCTACCTGTTTCGCCAGCTGCTGCTGGGCTTGCTCTGGGTGTACCGCCACCTGATTTCGCCGCTCACGCCGGCCAGCTGCCGCTACACGCCTACCTGCTCGGCCTACGCCGTGGAAGCCGTTACCAAGTACGGCCCCTGGCGCGGCGGCCGGCTGGCTCTGCGTCGCATCGGCCGCTGCCACCCCTGGGGCGGCCACGGCTACGACCCGGTGCCCTGAGGTGAAGTGGTGAAATAGTGAGTTGGCCGTTTGGCCGGCTCCAGCGGAGCGGCACCGGCCGTTGACCGATTGGGTGCCGCCCCGCCGGGGGGGGGGGGTGAACAAACAGCGGGGGTAAGCCTGCTACCTCTGCGCCGCCGCGCCAGGGCTACCCCTCCTGGCTGACCCCAACAGCTAACCCACCATTTCACCACTTCACCGTCCTTCTCTGCGTATAAGGTGGGCTACTGCTGCGGTGGCCGCTGGCCGCGGCAGCTTTTTTTCAACTTCACGCTACCTCTATGCGCATTGTCTTCTTCACCGCCGCACTGGCGGGTTTGCTGTTCAGCGGCTGTTCCGAAGCCCAAACCCAGGAAGCCAGTGCCGGGGAAAAGCAGGAAAAATCAGGTAAATCAGGCAAGAAAAAAGGCAAGAAGGGCAAAGGAGCCGCCGACATTGCCAACCTGGTGGAAACAGGCAAAATGAACGGCGTACCGGAAAGCTCCGGCCTGGCCCTGACCGGCGAGGCCGGCACCTTCTACACCCACGGCGACGAAGGAGCCCGCCCCATCCTGTTTAAGGTGGATGCCTCCGGCCGTACCCTGGCCGAGCTGGAAGTGCCCGTGCAGGGCGACGACTGGGAAAGCATCACCCGCGACCCGCGGGGCAACCTCTACATCGGCGACGTAGGCAACAACAACAACAACCGCCGCGACCTGGTCATCTACCGCGTGAACCCGCAGAACATTCAGCAGGTGCAGGAAATCAAGCTGAAATATCCCGATCAGCAGGATTTTCCGCCGGCCAGGTCGGAGCAGAATTTCGACTGCGAAGCTACCCTCTGGCACGGCGGCAACGTGTACCTGTTCACTAAGGACCGGGGCCAGCAGCAGACCAGCAAGGTGTACGCCGTACCCGATCAGCCCGGTTCCTACACCGCCCGCCTGATTACCAAGCTGGCTATTCCGGGCGAAGTGACGGATGCCGCCCTCAGCCCCGATGGCCGCCGGCTGGTGCTGCTGGCCCGGCAGGAAATGTTTGTGCTGGAAGGCAGTAACTTCGAGCAGGCCCTAAAAGCTACGCCCCGGCAAATCTCGCTGAAAGGCGCGGGCCAGACGGAAGGCGCGGTTTTCACGGATAACAACACGCTCTACATCAGCTCGGAGCAAGGCGCGCTCTACAAGTATGCGTTCTGACCCCTGGCAGCCAGGAGGCACACGGGCGGCCTGCTACCGAAAGCTAGGGTAGCGAATTTTCGCCAGAATGGAGGTTACAGTGGGTAGGCCCTGTTCTTTTCCTTAAGTTTGGCCTACGATTCTGAAACCCGGCGCGGCCTTTCCCCAACCACGTCATCACTACCCAGCAAATGGCTGAACAAACCACTCTCACCGGCCTGCGCGCCGGCGTGCTGCACGGCGACGAAGTGCAGCAGCTCTTCGAACACGCCAAAGCCAACGGCTACGCCCTGCCCGCCGTGAACGTAACGGGCACCGACACGGTAAACGCCGTGCTGGAAGCCGCCCGCGACCTGAACTCGCCGGTGATTATTCAGTTCTCGAACGGCGGCGCCCAGTTCTTCGCCGGTAAGGGTTTGCCCAACGACAAGCAGCAGGCCAGCATTGCCGGCGGCATTTCGGGGGCCCAGCACGTGCACCTGATGGCCCAGGCCTACGGCGTACCCGTGATTCTGCACACCGACCACGCCGCCAAAAAGCTCCTGCCCTGGATTGACGGGCTGCTGGAAGCCGGCGAAAAGCACTTCGCCCAGTACGGCCAGCCCCTGTACTCTTCGCACATGCTGGACCTCTCGGAAGAGCCCATCGAGGAGAACATCGAAATCTGCAAAGAGTACCTGAAGCGCATGGCCAACATGGGCATGACGCTGGAAATTGAGCTGGGCGTAACCGGCGGCGAGGAAGACGGCGTAGACAACTCCGACGTAGATTCCAGCAAGCTCTACACCCAGCCTTCGGAGGTGGCCTACGCCTACGAGGAGCTCAGCAAAATCAGCCCGCGCTTTACCATTGCCGCTGCCTTTGGCAACGTGCACGGGGTGTACAAGCCCGGCAACGTGAAGCTGCAGCCCGTTATCCTGAAAAACTCCCAGGATTTCGTGAAGGAGAAGTACAGTCTGGAGGCGGAGCGCCCCATCAACTTCGTGTTCCACGGCGGCTCAGGCTCCTCGCAGGAGGAAATCCGCGAGGCCATCAGCTACGGCGCCATCAAGATGAACATCGACACCGACCTGCAGTGGGCATTCTGGGATGGTATCCGGGGCTACTACCAGAAAAACGAAGGCTTCCTGCAAAGCCAGATCGGCAACCCCACCGGCGAGGACTCGCCCAACAAGAAGTACTACGACCCGCGCGTGTGGCTGCGCAAAGGCGAAGAGAGCTTCATTGCCCGCCTGAAATCGGCCTTTGAAGACCTCAACGCCACCAACCGCCGCTACTAGCCGCCGTCCTGTTTCGGCACAGAAAAGCCCCGCGCTCAGTTGAACGCGGGGCTTTTCTGTGTCATTCCGAGCGGAGCAAGGAATCTGGGTCAAGTCGTTGAATGAGTAACGCAGATTCCTCGCTCCGCTCGGAATGACAAATACTTATTTGCGGCTGGCAGCCGCCTCCAGGGCGGCCTGCTCTTCCAGGTCGCGGGGGGCGTAGCCGTAGGGGTTCTGGGGGTCTTTGCCAGCCCGCCACACAACCCATAGTCCGATAAAAATCAGCGGTACGCTCAGCCACTGGCCCATGTTCAGGCTCATGTTCTGCTCAAAGGCTACCTGGTCCTCTTTCAGAAACTCGATTAGAAAGCGGAAGGAAAACAGCAGCACCACAAACAGCCCAAACAGCTGGCCGCGGGGCGTACGCTCCCGGGTCCGGTTCCACATGCCGTACAGCAGCACAAACAGGAACACGCAGAACAACGACTCGTAGATCTGGGTGGGATGACGGGGCACGGCCACTTCCGTATTTGCGGCTACCGCCCCCGCTACGGGTTGGGTTTCTACCTTAATCTTGCCGTCGGCGTCGCGGAAGCGTTGCACGGCCACGGAGCCAGCCGGCACGGGCTGGTCGGGGCGGGGCTGCTGCAGGTGCTCCACGTCGCGCGGGAAAACGAAGGCCCAGGGCACCTCCGTGGGCCGGCCCACAATTTCGGAGTTCATCAGGTTGCCCAGCCGAATCAGGGCCCCGCCCACGGCTACTACCAGCACAATCCGGTCGAGGGTCCAGAGCCAGTCGAACTTATTGTTGCGGCTGAATAGCCACACGGCGAAGATAATCCCGAGGGTGGCGCCGTGCGAAGCCAGGCCGCCTTCCCATATTTTGAAGATGCTCAGCAGGTTGTCTTTGTACTGGTCCCAATCGTAAAAAAATACGTGGCCCAGGCGGGCCCCCAGCACGGTGCCCAGCAGCATATAGATGGTAATCACATCGACCCAGCGCGGCGACACCTTCTCGGACCGGTACACGTGGGACAGAATAAACGAACCCACCACGAAGCCGGACATGAACAGCAGCCCGTACCAGCGCAGGGTCAGCGGCCCGATTTCCGCGAGAATAGGGTTGGGGCTCCACAAAATGGCGCTCAGGAAACTCATAAGCAGAAAGAAAGGATTAGGAGCCCGAAAGTACGGAAAGCTACGGGTACTACCCCACCACGGTAGCCTAGTTCAGCAGCAGCGTGCGGTAAGCGGGCCAGTCCCACTCGTGCGTGCCGTAAAAGCAGCCATCAAAGCGCACCGACGCGCGCATGTTGTACGCCAGCACCAGCACCAGCAAGGCCCCGGTGCTCCAGCGCAGCCACTGCGGGCGTTGCAGCAGGTAGGCCACGGCCGCCGCCAGAGGCCAGGCCAGCACCGGATACAGCTCCACGAAGCCCCGGCCCGCGTAGCTACAGCCCAGCCCGTAGTCCCACCACGCCGCGTAGAGGTAGGAGGCGCCCGCCCACACGCCCAGAGCCAATACGGCCTGGCGCGAAGACGCACGGGCCAGCAGCACGCTACCGGGCAGCACTAGCAGCAACACCGGATTGTAGAGGAAGCTGCCGTTGCGGGGGGCCAGCCACAGCTCGGCCAGTTTGGGTGTGAGCAGGTTAGGAAATCCCTCCTGCCCGTAGCTGTACGCCAGCCAGCTCCCGTGCAGATACCGGTAGTAGGCCAGCTGCGGCAGCCACAGCACTACCGCCGCCGCCAGAAACAGCACACCCAAACGCCATTGGAACAATGCCCGCAGCTGCCCTCCCCACGTCCGCGGTTCGCCGGCTGGCCAAAGCAGCAGCGCCAGCACCAGGTTCAGGGGCCGCAGCACCGATATAAGGGCTACCGTAGCCGCAATGGCCGCTACCTGTCCCAGCGGAGCGTCCGGCTCGTACCAGGTGGGCCGGCGGGCGTTGCTCAGTAAGTAAAGCAGCAGGGCAAAGGCCCAGAACGAGTAAACGTGCGACATACCCGTTTCCCGGAGCCCGTAGTACCACAAGTTGGTGCCGCTAACCAGCACGGCTACCGTCAGGGCCGTCACCAACCCTGAAAAACGCCGCCGCAAAGTGGCCGTCAGCAGCCAGAGGCCCAGCACGAAATACGTGGCCGCGGCTACATCAATGGCCTTGTGCTCGGCCTTGGAAAAGCCGGTTTTGTCTTGGGCAAACGCCTGGGCTGCCGCCCAGAAAGGAGCTTCCAGCAGGGCTACGCCGTAGGGGTATTTGGTTTCTACTTTGCCGGTGGTCCGCTGAAGCCGGAACCCGTTGCCGGTGGCCGTATCCAGCGAGTCGGGGAAGGCGCGGGCATCGAAGTGGTAGGTGAAAGCCGCGGGCAGGTAAACGTAATACCCGGCCTTATCGCCCCATATTTCGCTGTGGTAGGTAAACGGCCGGGCTTTGGAATGCCGGTTCAGGGCTAAAAACACTAACAATCCATAAAATAATACCCACCCCCAATATTTCATGTGCTACTCTACCTATTATTCTGGCGGGCAAAGGTAGACGCTGGCTTTGGAATACGAGGCTATGTCCGGCCTTATCAGCGCTAAATCCGCTAAGAAGGCATTTGGCTTAGCAGATTATGTTCTGTTCCCGGCTCGCCTGCCTGCATGAATTGGGCATCGTAGTAAACTGCTGCGTAAAGCAAAACCCGAAGCTGGTGGCCGCTACTGCGCCATCAGCTTCGGGTTTTGCTTTACGCACGCCGCATGCTCTGCTAGCGGCGCTCCGAAGAAGCCGTCTGCTCAGCAAGCTTACAGCTGATTCAGCTCCTGAGTGAAGCCGCCGCTCAGGATGGGGAAACGCAGCCAGGAGCGCGGATCCACGTTGTAGTCGTCGAGGTGGAAGGCCGGGGCATACCGCTCCCGCTTCCACTGGTTGCGGCTCCAGAGGCTGTAGAAACGTTTGACGTAGGTTTTTAGCTGCTCCGCATCCGCATCAGGCTGCTCTTCAATGAGCGTGGCCAGTACCTGTTGGGGGCTCAGGCGATTATAGAAAGCCAGCCGCTCAATGCGGTTGAGCAGCACGTAGGGCATCAGGTCCCGCTCGTCGGTTTGCTTGTCTTCCAGGGGGCGCAGCTCGGCGGTGGGCTGCAGGCCGTTCACGTGGCGCAGGGCGGGGTAGTTCAACTCCTTTTCGGCCCAGCGCAGCCATTGCTTCACAAAGTCCTTGTCAACGCCGGCAATGGGCGAGATGGAGCCGGCCGTGTCCCCATCCATGGTGCAGTAGCCCACGCTGGCTTCCGAGCGGTTAGAGGTGGTTATCAGCAGGCAGTTCTGCACGTTGGCCAGCAGCCAGATGGCCGGGGCCCGCACCCGGGCCTGAATGTTCTGGAGGGCCAGATCGTCGGTTTGCCAGGTTAGGTTCCGCGCCAAGGCGTGCTCAATCTTGCCCACGTAGCCGGTTACTTCCTCATCAATGGTCCAGTTGTAGAACACGGCCCCGAGGGAATCGGCCAGCTCTTTCGCCGAGTTATAGGTATCGTCGGAGGAGTTGACGGTGCCCTGGTAGGCGCAGGTGAGCAGGCGGCTGGTAAGCTGCTGGTTGATGCTTGCCTGCTGAGCGCTGGGCTCGGTCAGGGAGGCATCCTTAGGGCCAGGCGTATTCTGGTCGGGGGTAGGCGCGGCGGGACCGGCCAGCCGCTCCATCTCTTCGGTGGTAAAGCAACCCGACCGGCGCATAAACTCGGCCGTACCAATTTCGGCGCAGCCCAGGCGCACCATTTCGGCCACGGCCACGGCGCACATGCAGGAGTCGGCGCCCCCGCTCAGGCTCAGCACGTAGCCCCGGCTGCGGGCCTTGCGCAGGTAGTCGAACAGCCCCAGGCTCAGGGCTTGGTTTAGTTCCCGGTACTCATCGGGGGTAGGCAGGGGCTGAATCTCGTCGGCGCGCACCTGCTCGGCGGTGAAATCCACGTCCACGCACTCCATGTCCACTTCCTTGAAGCTCATGAGCTGGTTGCGCAGCAGCAGGTGCCCGTTACGGGCCACCAGAATCTCGCCGTCGTAGATAATGCGGCCGGCTTCGTTGCCCAGCAGGTTGGCGTAGAGGTAGGTGCAGTTGAAGTTGCGCGAGGCGTTCAGCACCAGCTTGTAGCGCACGTCCGTCTTGCTCATGGCAAAATGGCTGGCCGAGGGGTTCACAATCAAATCTACCCGGCTGGCCAGGCGCGCAGCCGGGCGCACGTCGTCGGGCCGCCAGGCATCCTCGCAGATTTCAAACCCAAACTTTACGCCCTTGTGCTCGAAAATCATATCGCCCAGGGGCCACTCCTCTCCTTCCCACTGCACAGTGGTGGTTTTGCCAGCGGGCCAGGGCACAAAGAAGCGGGGCTCGTAGTGTACGCCATCATTAGCCAGGAACTGCTTGGCCGCGAAACCCAGAATCTGCCCGTCGCGAAGCACGGCGGCCGTGTTGTAGGTGCTGTTGTTCAGGCGCACCGGCAGGCCCACGGCCACGCAGATACCTTCGGTCCAGGGCCGGATCTGCTGCAGGTGTGCCAGCGCCGATTCGGGCATCCAGTCGCTCAGAAACAAGTCTTCGCAGCCGTAGCCCGTCAGGCAGAGCTCGGGCAGGCAAAGCAGCTCTACCCCGGCCGCTTTGGCCTGCTCAATGGCTTCGCGGATGGTCCGTAGGTTATGGGTCCAGTCAAGGGGTATCTGGTTGAGGGCGGCGCCGGCTATTCGCATAGGTCAGAAAGGAAGTTCGTTTCACAAATCAACTCCATTTCTGCCGTTCAGGTTGCCCTCTGCGCCTTCCGCGAAAACACAGCGTCCTCTGCGGGCTAAGTCGTGGTTACGATTTTAGCCCGCAGAGGACGCTGTGTTTTCGCGGAAGGCGCAGTGTTCTTACACCCCTAAAACCTCTAAAGCTCGCTCAGCAGCCAGCTGCTCGGCCTGCTTTTTACTGAGTCCCATGCCGGTGGCCACTGGGTTTTCGTCTAGTAGCACGGTAGCGGAAAACTCCATCACGCCGCCGGGCCGGGCTTCGCCGGTCAGGTCGTAGCGCAGATTTTTTCCCTGGCGCTGGGCCCATTCAATAAGCTTGCTCTTGAAGTTGGTGGTCGTCTGGGTCATGGCCTTCACGTCCACGTAGGGCTTAATGAGGCGGCCGAGCACAAACTTGCGGGCGGTTTTGTAGCCTTGGTCGAGGTACACGGCCCCTACCAGGGCTTCCAGGGCGTTGCCGTTCACGGAGCGCGAACGGGCGGCCCGGCCCTGGCCGGCATCCAGCTGTACCAGTTTATCCAGCCCAATTTTGAGGGCAATACCGTTAAGGCTTTCCCGGTTCACAATGCGGCTGCGCATCTCGGTCAGGAAGCCTTCCTGCTCGTACGGAAATTTGCGGAACAGGTACTCGGCTACCACCGTGCCCAGCACGGCATCGCCCAGAAACTCCAGCCGCTCGTTGCTTTGGTGGCGGGCCTGCTCGCCCTGCTGCCGCACCACGGAGGAGTGCGTAAAGGCCAGCTGGTACAGCCGAATATTATCGGGGGTGTGGCCCGTGAGCGTGGCAATGGCCTGCCGAAAGGCCCGGTCACGACCCAGCAGTCGGCGGAAAAAGCCAAACAACGGCAGGGGCTGACCGGGCCTGGGCATTAGTCGCGGAGTTTACGGAAGATGACCGACGTGTTGTGGCCGCCAAATCCGAAGGTGTTGCTCATGGCCACGTTTACCTCGCGGGCCTGGGCCTTGTTGAACGTGAAGTTCAGCTTAGGGTCCAGCTCCGGGTCGTCGGTGAAGTGGTTGATGGTGGGGGGCACCACGTTGTGCTGCATGGCCAGAATGCAGGCCACCGCTTCAATAGCGCCGGCCCCGCCCAGCAGGTGCCCCGTCATGCTCTTGGTGGAGCTGATGTTCAGGTTGTAGGCGTGCTCGCCAAACACTTTCTGAATGGCTTTCACCTCGGCCCCGTCGCCCAGTGGGGTGCTGGTGCCGTGGGTATTGATGTAGTCCACCTCGGCGGGCGAAATACCAGCGTCGCGCAGGGCGTTTTGCATCACCAGCACCACGCCGTTGCCCTCGGGGTCCGGAGCCGTAATGTGGTAGGCATCCGCCGACATGCCGCCGCCGATCAGCTCGGCGTAGATTTTGGCACCGCGGGCTTTGGCGTGCTCGTACTCTTCCAGCACCAGCGAAGCGGCGCCTTCACCCAGCACAAAACCGTCGCGCTCCTTGTCGTAGGGACGCGAGGCCAGCTCGGGTGCGTCGTTCCGCTCGCTCATAGCTTTGAGGGCATTGAAGCCGCCTACCCCGGATTCGGTGATGGCCGCCTCTGAGCCACCCGTCACCACCACATCGGCCATGTTCAGGCGGATGTAGTTGAAGGCCGAGATAATGGAGTCAGAAGAGGAGGCGCAGGCCGAGGTAGTCACGAAGTTAGGCCCCCGGAACTTGTGGCGGATGGAGATGTTGCCCGACGCGCTATCGGCAATCATCTTCGGGATAAAGAAGGGGTTGAAGCGGGGCGTACCGTCGCCATTGGCGAAGGCAATGCACTCGGCTTGCAGGGAAGTCAGGCCCCCGATACCGGAGCCCCAGATTACGCCTACCCGGTCTTTGTCAACGCCTTCCTCATTCAGCCGGGCATCCTTGATGGCCTCATCGGCGGCAATCAGGGCAAACTGGGTGAAGATGTCCATTTTCCGGCCTTCCTTGGTGGGGAAATAGGTATCCGGATTATAGTTCTTCACTTCGCAGGCGAAGCGGGTCTTGAACTTGCTGGCATCGAAGCGGGTGATGGGGGCGGCCCCACTCACGCCGGCTTGCAGGCCTTCCCAATAGGTAGGGGCGGTGTTGCCCAGCGGGGTGATGGCACCCAGGCCGGTCACGACAACTCTCCGAAGAGACATAGGCTGGCTCAGAGAAGCGAAAGAAAGGAATCAGTAGAAAAGCAAAACGGCCGGCGGCAGGCCGGCCGGTAAGCACTTACAGGTGGCAGGAAGTGAGTAGCTGGTAGTACGTACGCCTAGTCCAACTACTTACTACCAAGTACCCGTTACTATTTAGCGTGCTCTTCGAGGTAGCTGATAGCCTGACCCACGGTACCGATATTCTCGGCTTGATCGTCCGGGATAGACACGTTGAATTCTTTTTCGAACTCCATGATGAGCTCAACAGTATCCAGCGAGTCAGCGCCCAGATCGTTCGTGAAGCTAGCCTCCGGCGTTACTTCCGAAGCTTCTACGCCAAGTTTATCAATGATGATGGCCTTTACTTTTTCTGCAATTTCAGACATTTCCGTGGGGGTTTAAGGAAAACTCGGCACAAATAACACCATCTTCGCTAACATTGTCAAACTTCCTCCCCCGTTTCTTCCCGGTGTAAGATTATGACCCCGGAAGTTCCGTGCGGGTACTGCGGTGCCTACTTTTGCGTTTCCTTTCCTTTGCCACCGCTCATGAAAACTCTGACGCTCGATGTGGACTATGACTGCGAATTCGACCTGTTTGGGCTCGTTTCCTCTACCCGAGAGCACACGCTGGCCTGGATTCTGAACCGGGCGCTGAAGCTGCGGCTGGTAAAACAGCAGGATCTGATTTATGATCTGTTCAACAAAGGCCGGCTGGTTATCAGCAACTACCTCTACGCTACGGAGCACCACACCCTGCGCCTGCTGCGCAACCGCTCCGTGGACCCCTCGGCCCTGAAAACACCCTTTTTGGCCCCCGACATCAAGGAATACGACTATTTGCTGCAAGTCAGTAACGGCTCGGGGGCGCTGGCCGCCGAGGAACTGCTGGCCCACCTGACGGCCCTGCCCGAGGTGCAGTTGGTCAGCCAATTCAATCCCAATGACCTTAAATTCAAAGAAAATCTGCTTTTTTGAATTTCATCTACCAGCTTCGCTCTTGAGCAGCCCGAAGGACTTTAGCACGCGGAAAAGGCTTTTTCTTTGAGCCACAGCCGCCTACTAAAGTCCTTTGCGCTGCCGGGCCCCAACTCCGCATTCACGAACTTTTGAACCTACTACTGCTCATGGAATCTCGACCGCATTTCAATAAAACCAAGATAATTGCCACCGTTGGCCCGGCCTCCAACACCTATGAGAAACTTGGTATGCTGATGCGGGAAGGCGTGGACGTGTTCCGCCTGAACTTCTCGCACGGCAGCCACGAAGACCACCTGGCCGTGGTAAATACTGTACGCCGCCTCAACAAGGATATGCGCATGAACGTAGGGCTGCTACAGGATTTGCAGGGGCCCAAAATCCGGCTGGGGGAAGTGGAAGGCGGCGGCGTAGAAATTAAGCCCGGCGACAAAATCAAGCTGGTGTGCGGCGAAAAGGAAATCAGCACGGCTACCCGCCTGAGCACGATTTACCTGGGCCTGGCGCGCGACGTAAAGCCCGGCGACATGATTCTCATCGACGACGGCAAGATTGAGCTGCGCGTGCTGGCCACGGACCGCGACAAGGAAGTAGATGTTGAGGTTATCTACGGGGGCCTGGTGAAGCCGCGCAAAGGCATCAACCTGCCCGACTCGGAGGTTTCGGCCCCGTCGATGACGGAGAAAGATATTGAGGACCTGAAATTCGGGCTGGAAAATGAGGTAGACTGGATTGCCCTTTCCTTTGCCCGCCGGGCCGAGGACATCCGCTTCATCAAGAACCTGATTGCGGAAAGCGGCAAAACGGCCCGCGTTATCGCCAAAATCGAAACGCCCGAAGGCCTGCGCAACCTCGACGAAATCATTGCCCTTACCGATGCCGTCATGGTAGCCCGCGGCGACCTGGGCGTGGAGGTGAAGATGGAGGAGGTACCGATGGCCCAGAAGCTGATTGTGGAGAAGTGCAACAAGGCCGGCAAACCCGTAATTGTGGCTACCCAGATGATGGAGAGCATGATTACGGCCCCCCGCCCTACCCGTGCCGAAACCAGTGACGTAGCCAACGCCGTTATCGACGGGGCCGATGCCGTGATGCTGTCCGCGGAAACGGCCGTGGGCGCCTACCCCGCTGAGGTAATCCGCTCCATGGTGGGTACCATTACCAGCGTAGAGAGCCGCATGCCCAGCCTCTACCACCACTGGTATCCCATCACGCCCGACTCGCCGACCTTCATGGTGGATAGCGTACTGTCGGCGGCCTGCCACCTGGCCAAAAACACCGGGGCCAAAGCCATTACCGGCATGACCCACCGCGGTTACACGGCCTTCCAGATTGCCAAGTACCGGCCCAAAGCCAACATCTTTATTTTCACCGATAACCGCCCGCTGCTAACCACCCTGAGCCTGATCTGGGGCGTGCGGGGTTTCTATTACGACCGCATGGTGAGCACCGACAGTACTGTATCGGACATTAAGTATGCCCTAACCACCACCGGCCACTTGCAAAAGGGCGACGTGTTCATCAACACGGCCTCCATGCCCATCAATGAGAAAGGCAAAACCAATATGGTAAAGGTGAGCGTAGCGTAAGCAGCTTACCCTTGGTTAAAAAGCCCGCGTTGCTTCTGTGGCGCGGGCTTTTTTGTGGGCGGGTCTCCCGGCTCACAAACTTCTTTCCCGGCCGGCAATCAGCTTTTCATTTGTTAGGCATGAGCAGCCACCTTTCTATAAGGGTTCAGAGAAGTACCAGGGGTAGGGCGTGCGCTTGCTCGCGTCGGTTCGGCTCTTCGGAAGGGCCCGGGAGTTGTTTCCTTCCCCAACGGCCTAGCCCAGCCAGGGGTTGAACGCAGTAAGGCCCTGTGCTTGCGCACAGGGCCTTACGTATATAGAGCAGAGCGCCGGTTTACTGCTTAGGCAGCCAGCGACTTCACGAACTTAGCCAGCTTCGACTTGTTGTTGGCGGCTTTGTTCTTGTGAATGATGTTTTTCTTGGCCAGACGGTCCAGCATCGACGATACTTTCTTCAGCAGCTCCTGAGCCGCAGTAGCGTCGGTGGTACCACGCAGCTTCTTGATGGCCGTGCGGGTAGATTTAGCCTGGTAACGGTTCAGCACGCGCTTAGCTTCGTTGGAACGGATGCGCTTGAGGGCCGACTTATGATTTGCCATGGGGTATGAAAATGGTCTTCTGCTCGAATTCAGTTCAATTGGGGAGTGCAAAGGTAAAGCTTTGCTTTGAAATAGCAAATCAGAGTGCAAGGGAATAAGGCGGAGCTCCTTTTTAGGCTTACGGCTTCTACCCTACGCCTTTACGCAACGAGGGCGCGCCTGCAAGCAGACGCGCCCCCGGTACATGGAGCCGATATGTTCCTTACGCAGCAACTGCCGAAGCAGCAAAGCTGTCTTCGTTTAATCAACCTTCTTCTCAATTTCGTTGGCCATTTTCTCGTGGGAACGAAGCATAGGCAATGTTTTGGTGGCAAAGGCCTTCACGGTTGGGGTTTCAGCCGCCTTGCTCTTCACCTCGAACATGGCAATATCCATCTGGTGAGCCGTCTCCATGGCATCCATATAGTCTTCATCGAAGGCCTTCCCGGATTTGTTCATCAGCTTATCGGCCATGGCCTGGTGCACGGGCATCATGGTTTGGGGCAGCGTTACCCCCAGCGGGGTAGCTAGTGTCTGGAGCTCCTGGGTGGCTTTGGTGTGGTGGTCCACCATCATCTGCCCGAAGCGCTTCACGTCCGCATTAGTTGATTTCTGAGTGGCTAGTTGGCCCATCTGAATTTCCAGCAGGTTGCTGCTGGCGGCTGTCATCAGGAATACGGGGTCCTGCATAGTGGCGAAAGAGGCCATAAAGGCATTCATATCCGTTGCCCCCCCAGTGGCAGTAGTGCTATTAGCGCCGCCCGTGCCACTAATAGCCGCCGTGCTGCTGGTGCCCGCCGAGCCGGAGTTGGCGGTGCCGGCGGGAGCTGTACTCATGTCGGTTCCCATGCTGGAATCCATGGACCCACTGCCGGAGGTAGTGCCGGCCGTGGTACCGGTATTTGTGCTGCTGCAGGCGGTGCTGAAGGCCAGGGCACCAACCACAAAAAGCTGGGGAATCAGGTTCGTTGTTTTCATTGGAGTAGGCATTAAGTTCAGAGCTACCTTCTACGGCATTTCCCAGAATAAGTATATATTTTATAAGTATTGACAAGACACTAAGGCTATTCAGCGTCACCAGACAAACTATTTCAGCTTCTTATCCAATTTGCTGTTGAGCTCACAAAACCTTGGCGCGGTTAGAGTGGCTTACACCGCAGTTGTATGCATGCATACGGTTTCCTGCGTATCTTTCTGTACCGGCTCAGGCCTCTGACTTTCCGATTACTGCCATGCCCCTCGTACCGTACTCCCCTTACCAGCCCCCGTTTTACCTCTTCAACGGCCACTTGCAAACCATCGTGCCCAGCCTGTGGCGTACGGTGCCGGAAGTGCGCTACCAGCGCGAGCGGGTCGAAACCGAGGACGGCGACTTTCTGGACCTGGACTGGTCGCGGCTGCCCGGGCAGCCGCCAACCGATGCGCTGGGCATCGTGTCGCATGGGCTGGAGGGCGACGCCGGCCGGCCCTACGTGCGCGGCATGGTGCGGGCGCTTAACCAAGCCGGCCTGGACGCCCTGGCCTGGAACTACCGCAGCTGCAGCGGCGAAATGAACCGCCTGCTCCGCTCCTACCACCTCGGCGACACCGACGACCTGGATTTTGTAGTGCGCTACGCCCTGGGCACCGGCCGCTACCGTCGGGTGTACCTCACAGGCTTTTCAGCCGGCGGCAACGTCACACTGAAGTACCTGGGCGAAAATCCGGCGCGGGTTCCCCAGGAAGTGCAGCGCGCCGCAGTTTTCTCGGTGCCCACCGATTTGAAGGCCAGTTCCCACCACATTGCCCGGCTGGAAAACCGCATCTACCTCAACCGCTTTATGAAAACCCTTCGGGCCAAGATGCGGGCGAAAGCTGAATTGCTACCCGGTCAGGTTGATTTAACTGACATTGACTTGCTGCAGGATTTTCCGCAGTTTGATAACCGGTTTACGGCGCCTATGCACGGCTTCAAGTCGGCTGATGAGTACTATGAGCACGCCAGCTCGGGCCGCTACCTTGGCAACATTCAGGTGCCGACCCTGCTGGTAAACGCCCAGAACGACCCGTTCCTGCCTCCCTCCTGCTTTCCGCGCGAGGTAGCCGCCCGCAGCCCCTATGTGTACCTGGAAACGCCTTCCGATGGCGGCCACGTCGGCTTCGGCGAAGGCAGCCCCGACGGTCAGTATTATTCCGAGCGGCGCGCCGTAGAGTTTCTGACCGCCGAGGTGCCCGCGTGAGGCATAACCCAGAATTTTCCCTACCCCCTCTAAACCGCCAAACCCTTGCTTCTGACAAAGAGGCAAGGGTTTAGCAGTGTAGAGAGTGTAGCACATACGTTGGAGGCAGAGTACCCTACCCCCTCATCAGGCACCAAACCTAAGCGTTAAGCACGACTACCACTTTTTTGGTGTCGAAGAACTCCTCGGCGTAGAAATCATTCAGGTCCACTACGTTGGCCGTCAGGCCTGACTCCTCGATTTCTTCGGTCAGGTCGCCGCCTTTGAGGTAGTAGAGGCCACTGCCGGGGGCGGCTGTGGCAGCGGGCTTGTAGCGGTGCTCAATCCAGGTGTAGAAGGTGGCCAGGCGGGCTACGGCGCGACTCACCACGTAGTCGTAGTGCGGGCGTAGCTGCTCGGCGCGGGTCTGTTCGGCCGTGACGTTGGGAAGCTGCAGGGCGTGAGCCATGTCCTGCACCGCCCTGATTTTCTTACCGATGCTATCCACGAGGTGAAACTTCACTTCCGGGAACAGAATGGCCAGCGGCAGACCCGGCAAACCACCACCCGTGCCCACATCCAGCACCGAGGAGCCGGGCGCAAACTCTACCACCTTGGCAATACCCAGGGAGTGCAGGAAGTGGCGCTCGGCGAGGTTATCCACATCGGTGCGGGCTACCAGATTCAGGCGCTCATTCCAGCCCCGAAATTCGCTTTCGAGCTGTTGAAACTGTTGACGCTGCTGGTTGGTGAGGTGTGGGAAATAGTGGTTGATGATGCTCATGGTGGCGCAAAGGTAAAAACGTCTGTCATCCTGAGCCTACGGAGGACCTTGTCAGGTTTGCTCAGCCCCGTACCATACCATCTACTCAGACGTGGCAAGGTCCTTCGCAGGCTCAGGATGACAGATAAGAAATGACAAGCACAAAAAAGCCCCGACCTGCGCCGGGGCTTTTTTGTGCTTAGATGATTTCCTTTTTGTTCTTCACCATGTCATAGAGCAACTCACGGGCGCGGTGCAGCTGGGCTTTCACGGTGCCGAGGGGGGCTTTCAGCTCCTGGGCAATTTCCTCGTAGCTCAGCTCATCAAAGTAGCGCAAAGTCACGAGGCGCTGGTATTTATCGGGCAGCCGGGATACCACGTGCTGCATGATTTCGATTTTCTGGTTTTTGATGGCCGACTCCTGCGGGTTCAGGTTCTGGTCGCGGAAGTCGATGGTGATTTCGTCGCCATTGTCAATCTTGATGGCCGAGTCAATGGACATCGTCTTGATTTTATTCTTGCGAATAAAGTCGATGCAGTTGTTGGTGGCAATGCGGAACAGCCACGTGCTGAAGGCAAACTCCGGGTTGAACTTGTGCAGGTTTTTGAAGGCCTTGGCGAAGGCTTCGATGGTTAGGTCCTCGGCGTCGTCGGGGTTGCGCACCATCTTCAGCACTACGTGGTACACCGGCTTCTTGTAGATCTGCATCAGCTCGGCGTAGGCTTTTTCGTCGCTCTGCTCAACGGCGGCCCGAATCAGCTTGAAGTCGTGCTTGGCTTTGGCAGAGAACTGTTTTTCCTGATTGTTTACTTCCATCGGAGGGTGCGGTAGAGGAACAGTGACATTCCCAGAGCGAGATAATAAAAAAAATACACGGCGTCGAGGACTGGCAGCCACGCGGGGGGTAGCCGGTCCTCGAGCCGACGGCCGAGCTGGTGGTACACGGCCGTCATGGCCAGGGTGCGCACGAGCCACACCGCAGCCAAAGGTACCCAATCGGGGCGGGAAAACAGCAGACCGATTGTCGTGCCGTAGAATAGCAAATTTACGCCAATAAATGTTCCAATCCGAAGACGATCAGACCATCGATACCGACTGCCTGCGGAGAGGTGCCGCCGCTTCTGGCGCCACCACTGGCCCCACGTCTGGGCTGGCTCGCTCAGGGTATGGGCCCCGGCATCGGCTACTACCGCTACCCGGGCGCCCCGGGCCACGGCATCCTGCACCAGCAGGTCGTCGTCGCCGGAAAGGCTGCGGATGTGCGAGGCGAAACCTTTGGTTAGCTGAAAGACCTGCCGGGTGTACCCAAGGTTGCGCCCCACTCCCATGTAAGGGTAGCCGCGCCACGCGAACGACAAATACTGTGCTCCCGTCAGGAAGGTTTCAAAACGAATCAGCTTATTTAGAAAGCCGCTTTCCGCCGCGTACGCCGAATAACCCAGCACCACATCGGCCGGCTTATGGAAGCCCCGCTGCATGTACCTGAGCCACTGATTGGTGGCCGGAATACAGTCGGCATCGGTGAACAGCAGCCGCTCGTGCCGGGCCGTTTTGATGCCCAGTGTCAGGGCGTATTTTTTAGGTGACAGCCCATCAGGCGTGCTCGTGATGGTTACCAGCCGCACGTGGGGGTAGTACTGGGTGAGCTGCTGCACATACAGGTAGGTATCGTCGGTGGAGCGGTCATCGATGATAATCAGCTCGAAGCCGGCGGGGTAGTCTTGCTGCAGCAGCAGGGGTAGCAACCGGCGCAGGTTTTCCAGCTCGTTGCGGGCGCACACGAGAATAGATACCGGCTCGGTATCGGGTCCGTCGGCGGCCTCGGAGGGGCGGCGGGCGAAGGGCAGAAAGTAGTAGGCGGCGTAGAAAAGCTGCACCAGCACGCAGGCCAGCAGCAGCCACAGGGCCGGGGACAGATGGAAAGGCAAGGCAGAACAGATGATTCGGAGTGCAAAAGTAGGCATTCGGGGTAGGGCGAGTACCTTTGCAGGTGTATCAGTTGCCAGTTGTGGGTTGCCGGTTGCCAGTTCGTTCTATCTGAAAAGAAATACTGGCCCACTGGCAACCGGCAACCCGCAACTGGCAACTGACTTCTCTAGATGACCTTCGACCTCGTAGCCAACGACCCGCGTACCAAAGCCCGCGCCGGCGTAGTTCACACCGACCACGGCCCGATTGAAACGCCCATTTTCATGCCCGTGGGCACGGCCGGCACCGTGAAAGCCGTGCAGCAGCGCGACCTGAAAGACGACATTCAGGCCCAGATTATCCTTGGCAATACCTACCACCTCTACCTGCGCCCCGGGCTGGAAGTGCTCAGCAAAGCCGGTGGCCTGCACCAGTTCAACGGCTGGGACCGGCCCATCCTCACCGACTCGGGCGGATACCAGGTGTACTCGTTGTCGGGTACGCGCAAAATCAAGGAAGAGGGTGTGAAGTTTCGCTCCCACATTGATGGCTCGCAGCACCTGTTCTCGCCCGAGGGCGTCATGGACATTCAGCGCACCATCGGGGCCGACATCATCATGGCCTTTGACGAGTGCACGCCCTGGCCCTGCGAGTACAGCTACGCCGCCCGCTCGCTCGACATGACCCACCGCTGGCTCAAGCGCTGCATTCAGCGCTTCGACAGCACCGAGGGTCACTACGGCTACTCCCAGACGCTTTTCCCGATTGTGCAGGGTAGTACCTTCAAGGATTTGCGGGTAAAATCGGCGGAGTTTATTGCCGAGCAGGGCCGCGAAGGCAACGCCATTGGCGGCCTGAGCGTGGGCGAGCCGGCCGAGCTGATGTACGAAATGACCGAGCTGGTCTGCGACATTCTGCCTAAGGACAAGCCGCGTTACCTCATGGGGGTCGGCACGCCGGCCAACATCCTGGAAAACATTGCCCTGGGCGTAGATATGTTCGACTGCGTGATGCCCACCCGCAACGCCCGCAACGGCATGCTGTTCACCACCCAGGGCATCATGAACATCGCCAACAAGAAGTGGGCCGACGACTTCACGCCCATTGACGAGGAGCTGGGCGGCTACGTCAGCACGTTTTACTCCCGCTCCTACGTGCGCCACCTTTTCCACAGCAAGGAAATGCTGGGTCCCCAGATTGCCTCCATCCACAACCTGACCTTCTACCTCTGGCTGGTGAAGCAGGCCCGGGAGCAAATTCTGGCCGGCACCTTCCGGGAGTGGAAGGAGAAGATGGTCAAGCAGGTGATGACCCGTCTGTAATGCAAGTGATGCGCTTATCGTTGTCATCCTGAGCGGAGCGAAGGACCTTCTCACGGCAGCACGATAATCGTAATAACGACTCGTCTCAATGTGATAAGGTCCTTCGCTCCGCTCAGGATGACAAAACTACTTTACTCATGCTTCGCCTCCTCGATAAATACATTCTCCAGAAGTTTCTCACCGCGTTTTTCTTCACGGTGGTGCTGCTCGTGTCGGTTATCTGCGTGATTGATTTCACGGAGAAGAACGACGACTTTCTGAAGCACGACCTGGGCGCCTGGCAGATTGTGTCGGAGTACTACGTGAACCTGTTTCCGTACTTCGCCAACCTGCTCTCCCCCATCACGGTGTTTATTGCGGTGGTGTTCGTGACGGCCCAGCTGGCCTCGCGTACGGAGGTAGTGGCTATGCTGGCCTCAGGCATCAGCTTCAAGCGGTTTTTGCTGCCCTACATTATGGGCAGCGCCATTCTGGGGGCCCTGACCATGGCCATGACGGGCTGGCTGATTCCGATTGCCAACAAAACGCGGGTGCAGTTCGAGAAGGCCTACATCAAGAACCCCTACCGCTTCGATGCGCGCAACGTGCACATCAAAATCGGGCCGGAGAGCTATGCTTTCATGGAAAGCTACGACAACGTGAACAACGTGGGCTACAAGTTCGCGCTGGAAACCATCGACGGGCAGCTGCTCAAGCGCCGTATGACAGCCGAGGCCATTACCTGGGACTCCACCAAGCGGGCCTGGCGCCTTACGCCCCAGGTGGTGCGCACTTTCAATGGCGAAAAGGAAACCCTGCTGAGCCTGCCCGCCCGCGACACGACCCTGAACCTCTACCCCAAGGACTTCGCCAGCACCTACCGCTTGGCCGAAACCCTGACCCTGCCGGAGCTCAACCGCTACATCAACCAGAAAATAGCCCGCGGCGCCGACGATACGCAGGTGTACCTGAGCGAAAAGTACGAGCGGTTTGCCTACCCCTACGCCATGTTTATCCTGACGGTGATTGGGGTAATTATGAGCGCGCGCAAGAGCCGGGCCGGGGTAGGCGGCCAGATTGCCCTGGGCTTTGTGCTGGCCTTCGTGTTCATCATCTTCGTGATTCTGAGCCGCAACCTGGCGGCCGTAGGCACCCTCTCGCCCCTGCTGGCCGCCTGGGTGCCCAGCATTGTCTTCACTATTATTGGCCTGTTCCTCTACCGCGTGGTACCCCGGTAAGAGGGTGTGGGGGTAGGAGGGCGTGAACTATAAAAGCCCTGTCATCCTGAGCGGAGCGAAGGACCTTGTCACGCCGAAACGAGTTGTTGTTACGATTATCGTGCTACAGTGAGAAGGTCCTTCGCAAGCTCAGGATGACAATACCTCTGCCTCCCTACCCCACACCTTCCTACCCTCACCCCCTCTTACCCTCCTACCCTTGCTCAAAGACTACCTCCGCCTGCATTTTATTGTGTTGCTCTGGGGCTTTACGGCCATTCTGGGCAAGCTGATTTCGTTGCCGCCGGTGGAGTTGGTGTTCTGGCGGACGCTGCTGGCCGCTACGGGCCTGGCCGGGCTGCTGCTGGTGCGGCGGCAGCCCTGGCAGATTCCGGCCGGCGAGGCGCTGCGCCTGCTGGGCATTGGGGCCCTGGTGGCGACTCACTGGATTACCTTTTTTCTGTCGGCCCGACTTTCCTCGGTGAGTGTGAGCCTGGCCGGCATGGCTACCCTGGCCCTCTGGACCTCCCTGCTGGAGCCCTTACTGCTGTGGCGGCGGGTGCGGCCCTACGAGGTAGGATTGGGCCTGCTGACGATGGTAGGGCTTTACCTGGTGTCGCAGGCCGAGCTGGACCAGCTGCCGGGCTTGCTGGTGGCCGTGGTATCGGCCGGGCTTTCGGCCTTGTTCAGTGTGTTCAACTCCAAACTGGTGCAGCGCCACCCGCCCCTGCGCCTGACGCTGTACGAAATGGCCGGTGCCTGCCTGAGCATCGCGCTGTTTCTGCCCATTTACGGCCGCTATTTCACCGAGGGCCGGGGCGTGCAGCTGGCGCTGTCCGGTTTCGATTGGCTGTGGCTGCTGGTGCTGGCCGGCGTATGCACGGTGTACGCCTTCTCTACCTCGGTGGAGCTGATGAAGCGCATTTCGGCCTTCGTGGTCAACCTCACCATCAACCTGGAGCCGGTGTACGGCATCATCTTGGCGGTGCTGATGTACACGTTTCATATCCCCGGCTTCGGGCAGGAGAAGCTGTCCACGAAGTTTTACATGGGCACGGTCCTGATTCTGCTCAGCGTGCTCATTCACCCCGTTATCGACCAATGGAACCGCCGCCGCATCCGCAAAAAAGAAGCGGCTGATGTGCTGGTAGGGTAAGAGGTGAATTATTGTCATGGCAAGCAGCGCGAAGCCATCCGTCCTGACCCGCGTGCTACCCCCCCCCTGCAATGTGACAAGCCCTTAACGACTGTGCCAGCGTCAAGGGCTTGTCTGTTTATCAGGCTGGTCACGGAGGAGAGGAAAGATGGCGTCGTCCTGCGTCCTCGCCATGACACGTCACAGCCGTCCGTTCCAGACTTGGTACGCCGCCGGAAGCTCCAGCGCTGGGGGCTGCTCCAGACCCGGAAACAACCCGTATACCGCCGAGCCGGAGCCCGACAGACTGGCGTACGTGGCGCCGGCGGCGTAGAGCTGCTCCTTAATTTCGCCGAGCACCGGGTAGTAAGGCGTCAGCGCGTCCTCAAAGTCGTTGCTGACAGTATCACGCCATGTTTCCAGGGGCCGGGCCAGGGCCGCGCGTAAGTCGTGGCGCGGAGCACGGGGGCTGACGCACGAATAGGCCTCGGCCGTGCTGATGTGCAGGCCCGGGTAGATGACTTTGCAGGCGGTGCCCGTTAGGTTGAGGGGGATGTCTTCGAACACGTCGCCCTTCTCGTAGGCAAAAACCGGCTTGTTCCGAATGAAGAAGGCACAGTCGGAGCCCAGGCGGCGGGCATAGGTTTCGAGCGTTTCGGGGGGTAGGCCCAGGCCAAACAAGTCGTTGAGAGCCCGCAAGGCAAAAGCTGCGTCGCCGGAGCCCCCGCCCAACCCGGCCCCGATGGGCACTACTTTGTGCAGGTGCAGCTGCACCGGCGGCAGGTTGAAATCGGCCTTCAGCAGCTCGTAGGCCCGCAGACAGAGGTTGGTAGTCGGCTCGCCCGGAATCGGGATACCGGTGAGGCTTAGCGTTGTCTCGGTGGCAGGCAGCACCTCCAGCGCGTCGGTCCAGGGCAGCGGCAAAAACACCGATTCGAGGTTGCGGAAGCCGTCGGGGCGCTGGCCCGTGATGTAGAGCCCGAGGTTGAGCTTGGCGTTGGGGAAAACAAGCATACGTTGCGCGGAATGAAGCGCAAGCTAAGCCGCCGGCCGCCGAAGTCAAACCGGCCGGGTATTTCCGCCTATTTTTGGGGCCATGAGCGCCCCCGCATCTTCCTCCTGGTACGTCCGTCGCGGAAAGCGGCTGCTGGATGTTGCGCTGGCGGCTCCGGCGCTGCTGCTGGCCGTGCCCCTGCTCCTACCCCTGGCGCTGGCCTTAAGCCTTCAGAACCGCGGGGCCTGGCTGTTTCGGCAGCGGCGGCCGGGTTTGCACGGGCGGCTGTTCACGTTCTACAAGCTTCAAACCATGACCTCCCGGCGCGACGCCCACGGCCACCTCTTGCCCGATGCCGACCGCCTACCCCCCCTGGGCCGCTGGATCCGGGCCACCTCCCTCGACGAGCTGCCCCAGCTCTGGAACGTGCTGCGCGGCGACCTCAGTCTGGTGGGCCCTCGGCCGCTGCTGGAGCAATACCTGCCGCTGTACTCACCGGAGCAGGCCCGTCGCCATGAGGTGCGGCCCGGCATCACCGGCTGGGCCCAGGTAAATGGCCGCAACGCCATCAGCTGGGAGCAGAAGTTTGCGCTGGATGTGTGGTACGTGGATCATCTGTCGTTTGGGCTGGATCTGCGCATTCTGGCGCTAACTGTTGGGCGGGTGCTGGGCTCTCACGATATTTCCGCCCCCGGCCAGGCCACCACCACTGCCTTTACCGGCTCGCCCCCCGCCTCTTCCGATCAACTGCCACCCCTTGCATGAGTTACGCCCCCGTCCTGCCCAATTCCGCCCTGGCTCCACTTCCTACCCTGGTTATTGTGGGCGCCGGGGGCCTGGGCCGCGAGGTACTAATGCTGGCCCGCCAGATCAACGAAGCCGCGCCCACCTGGGAAATAGCCGGTTTTTACGATGACCGGACCCCGGCCGCTGCTACCCTTCATGGCCTGCCTTACCTGGGCACTATTGAAGATCTGAAGGCTCAGGCCGAGCCCCGGCACGTAGCCGTAGCGGTAGGCAACAGCCGCAGCCGGGCCGCCATTGCAGAGCGTCTGGCAGCGCCGCACCTTACTTTTGCTACGCTGGTGCACCCGGGGATTGCATTAGCTCCTTACCAGCAAATTCAGGTTGGCGAAGGCAGCATTATCTGTCAGGGCTGCATTCTGACTTGTGATATTACCCTGGGCCGCCACGTTCTGCTGAACCTGAGCTGCACCATCGGGCACGATGCCGTGCTGGAAGATTTCTGCTCCCTGATGCCCCACGCCAATGTGGGCGGCGAGGCCCACCTCGAAGCCGGCGTGTATCTCGGCACAAATGCTACCGTCATCAACCAGGTGCGGGTGGGTGCTTATGCTATTCTCGGGGCTGGGGCCGTGGCGGTTCGCTCCTTACCCGCCCACTGCACGGCCGTAGGGGTACCGGCCCAGGTGCTCAAAATCAGAAACGGGCAATAAGCCCAGGTCCCGCAAATTTTTCCCTTCTTTCCTGCCGCTACCTGCCAGTTGGTCGCTTTAGCCTCCACCCGTTTTCGCTTTCATCTCTGCTTCCTCCATGCGCAGCCAGGATTACGACCGACTGTACCTCTCCCCACCTCACCTCGGCCGCCACGAGCTTAACTACCTGCACAAAGCTATTGAAGACAACTGGGTGGCCCCGGCCGGCCCCAACCTGGATGGTTTTGAGCGCGACATTTGCGAGTTTACCGGCGCCCGGCACTGCGTAGCCCTCACGTCGGGCACGGCCGCTATTCACCTGGGTCTGCGGCTGCTGGACGTAGGTCCCGGCGACGAAGTACTCTGCCCCTCGTTCACGTTTGTAGCTACGGCCAATCCCATTCTGTACCTGGGGGCTACCCCGGTTTTTATCGACAGCGAGGCTGAAACCTGGAACATCTGCCCCGAGCGGCTGCGCGAGGCCCTGGAGGAACGGCAGCGCCAGGGCCGCCGGCCCAAAGCCCTGATTCTGGTACACCTGTATGGTATGCCCGCCAGGCTACGCGAAATCCGGGCCGTGGCGGCCGAGTTCGGGGTACCCCTTCTGGAGGATGCCGCTGAGGCCCTGGGCGCCCGCTACGAAGGTCAGCCGCTGGGCACCTTCGGCGACGTCGGCGTTTTCTCCTTCAACGGCAACAAAATCCTGACGACCAGTGGCGGTGGTGCCTTGGTTACGAATAACCCCGACTGGGCCCGGAAAGCTCGCTTCTGGGCCACCCAGGCCAAGGACGATGCCCCGTACTATCAGCACTCGGAGCTGGGCTACAATTACCGCCTGAGCAACCTGCTGGCTGGCATTGGTCGGGGGCAGATGGAACTGCTGGAGGACCGGGTAAAGAAGCGCCGCGAGATTTTCGCGTGGTATCAGAAACACCTGGCTGGTGTCCCGGGCTTACGCTTCGGCCCGACGGAACCCACTGGAGGCCGCTCTAATCGGTGGCTGACCACTATCCTGCTCAACCCCACCGAAACGACAGTCACGCCGGAGCAACTCCGGCGGCATCTGGAAACGCACAACATCGAGAGCCGTCCGCTTTGGAAGCCTTTGCATCTGCAGCCACTCTTCGCCGCTACCCCCTGCTTTGGTGGCAAGGTGTGCGAGCGTTTATTTACCCACGGCCTGTGCCTGCCTTCGGGCTCAGCCATGACGGAGGCGGATTTGCGGCGCGTAGCAGAGGCCATTCGGGAGCTATTTTAAGCCTTCCAATCGGCACATAGGCGCGTCTTGCAGTACATAAAGTTCATTCTGTAGTATAAAACGCACAAGCCACGGCAGGGTCAGTACAACGGCAGAGCAGATAGTACATTCCCATTAGCTACTGCCTGCCCTGCCGTTGCTGCCCATGCATATTTATTTTAGTGCCTGCTTTAAGTCCTGCAGCAGTTCCTCCACCGGCTCAATACCCACCGACAGCCGGACCAGCCCCGTGCTGATACCAAGCTCCGCCTGCTGCTCCACAGTGAGGTAGCGGTGCGATGTTGCCAGCGGATAAGACAAGGACGAATCGACGCCGGCCAGAGAAGGCGCGAACGGAAACCGTTGACTGCGCCGCATAAACTGGTTTACTACCTCCTCGTCGTCGGCCAACAGCACCGACATCATGCCGCCGAACAGGCCGCCGCCCTGCTCCCGGGCCAGCATATGCTGCGGATGATCGGGCAGGCCGGGGTAGTACACGGCCCGCACGGAGGGCTGGGTGCTCAGGAATTGGGCTACTGCCAAGGCGTTGTGGCTGTGCTCCCGCACCCGCAGTCGCAAGGTTTTCAGCCCGCGCACGGCCAGCCAGCTTTCCATGGGGCTCAGGGTCAGGCCATAGAGCACCCCAATCTGCTTGAGGCGGGCGGCCGTTTCCTCACCCTTGGCTACCACTACCCCCGCCGTTACGTCCGAGTGGCCGGCAATGTACTTCGTCACGCTGTGCAGCACTATGTCGGCGCCCAGCTCCAGGGGGCGCGTCAGGAGGGGGGTAGCAAACGTGTTATCAACTACCAGTTTCAGCCCGTACTGGCGACACTCCGTGGCCAGGCGCCGCAAGTCGGCTACGCGCAGCAGCGGGTTGCTCATGGTTTCGGCCAGCAGCAGCCGGGTGGTGGGCTGCACAAGCTGCCCCAGGGAGTACAGCTGCTCAAACGGCACATAGGTCACGGTAATGCCCAGCCGACTCAGCTCTTGGTCCAGCAACGACGAGGAGCCGCCGTAAATATCGGCCGCACACAGCACATGGTCGCCGGCCTGGCAGCAGGCCAGCAGGGCCGCAAAAATGGCGGCCATGCCCGAGCCCGTTGCTACCGCTCCGGCCCCGCCTTCCAGCCGGTTCACGGCCGCGGCCAGCTCATCGGAGTTGGGGTTGCCGTTGCGCGAATAGAGGTAGCGGCTGCCCGGCTCCCCGAAATACTGCTCTACTTCGTTCAGATCTTCAAACTTGAAAACCGAAGTTTGATAAATCGGGGTGATTTTGGGGTGGATGTGCATGGGTGGGAAGTCAGGGAAAGCGGCAAAACAAGGGCAAATTACGGCGTGCGTCGCAACCGGACACTATTTCATTTTGCGCACTTCCTTGCCCAGGTCGGCCGCCGCCGGGCGCCCGGCGGGCAGCTTCTGCAACGAAGCCAGGTACTGCTGCGCTTCGGCTTTGCGGTTCATGTTAATGGCCAGACGGGTGAGGTTGGCCAGTGTCTGCCAGTCGTTGGGGCGGCGGCTGTGGGCCTGCTGAAACAGAGGGTAAGCTTTGTCGGGCTGCTGTTGCAGGCTGTAATACATGCCCAGGTTAAAGGGCCCGAGCGAACTTTCCGGGTAGTACTGGTTGATCAGCTCGGCCAGCCGGCGGGCTACTTCCGCATCCGCAGGCGTATTTGCCTGCCAGTAAGGCAGCATATACTCTTCCAGACTTTCGGGCAGGAAAACGGTTTCCGGGGCTGGCAAAGCCTTGCCTTCGCTCCAGCGCCAAGGCTTACCGCTGGCCTTATGGTCGGCTAGGGCAGTTGCCAGCACGGCTACTTCGTGGTCAGGCTCGTGGGTCAGTTCGTAGGTCCTAGCCAAGCCAAACCGCATATCCAGCCGCTCTGACGCCAGCTTTATTCCCTCGCGCAGGGTAGCGCGGGCGGCTTCGAGCAGCTGCGGTTCGTAGCCTTCATTGATAGAGCCAGCCGGTTTGCCGTCTTTCTGCTGAATGGCGAGCCCCCGTCCGGTGGCTTGGCTCGTGCTTACCTCCACCCGGTACGCCTTTCGCAGCAAGTAATTGAACCGGGCTACAAAAAGGTCGGGGTTCTGGGGCTCCTTTCGCTGCCAGGCGGCCAGCACTTTGCGCACCTTGGCTGTGTCCTGGGTCTGCATGGCCCGCCGGTAATCAATCTGAAACGTCTGGGCAAAGCCTGAACCGGCCGCCAGCAGCAGGCCAATCACAATAAAAGGAATACGCATAGCAACCGGACGGACAATAAATCAGCAGAAGATGCCGCAAGCTACACCGGTTGCTGGGTTTTTCATTGGCTCCGGCTACTCTCGGCAAACCGTCTGGGCCCAAGCGGCTTCGCTTTGCCTATTACACGCGAAAAGCCCCGTGCCTGCGAGAGCGGACACGGGGCTTAGCAAGCCAGATTTGCGGAAGAGTTATGCCGAAGCGCCTTCTGCCAGTACGATAACGTTGTTACGAAGCACTTCTACTACCCCACCTTCAATGCGGAAGCTGGTAGCGCCACCGTTCAGCACGATGTCGCCGGCCTGCAGCGCCGAAATCAGCGGAGCGTGATTGTTGAGAACCTCAAACAGGCCATCGGCACCCGGAAACCGGGCCGACGTAACCTCCCCTTCGAACACCTTGCGGTCGGGCGTGATGATTTCCAGATGCATAGTCTTTTCAGTTGCCAGTTGTCAGTTGCCAGTTGTCAGCAAATGGTTCAGGAAAGAACCGGCAACTGACAACTGGCAACTGGTAACTGATAATTACTTGGCTTCCGCCATCAGCTTCTCGCCTTTCACCACGGCATCCTCAATGGTGCCTACCAGGTTGAAAGCCGCCTCGGGCAGGTGGTCGTACTTGCCGTCGATGATTTCGTTGAAGCCTTTGATGGTGTCTTTGATATCAACCAGCACGCCTTTCAGACCGGTGAACTGCTCCGCTACGTGGAAGGGCTGCGACAGGAAACGCTGCACGCGGCGGGCGCGGGTTACCGTCAGCTTGTCTTCCTCCGAGAGTTCGTCCATACCCAGGATGGCGATGATGTCCTGCAGTTCTTTGTAGCGCTGCAGAATCTCTTTCACGCGCTGGGCGGTGCCGTAGTGCTCCTGACCGATAACGGCAGGGTCCAGAATGCGCGAGGTGGAGTCCAGCGGATCCACGGCGGGGTAGATACCCAGCTCGGCAATCTTGCGGCTCAGTACGGTGGTAGCATCCAAGTGGGCGAAGGTCGTCGCCGGCGCCGGGTCAGTCAAGTCGTCGGCAGGTACATATACGGCCTGTACCGACGTGATGGAACCACGCTTGGTAGAGGTGATACGCTCCTGCATGGCACCCATTTCGGTAGCCAGCGTGGGCTGATACCCTACGGCCGAAGGCATACGGCCCAGCAGAGCCGATACTTCCGAGCCCGCCTGGGTGAAGCGGAAGATGTTGTCGATGAAGAACAGGATGTCACGACCAGCACCGGTGCCGTCGCCGTCGCGGAAGCTTTCGGCAACCGTCAGGCCCGACAGGGCTACGCGGGCACGGGCTCCGGGGGGCTCGTTCATCTGACCGAACACGAGGGTAGCCTTCGAGTCTTTCAGGGCTTCGGCATCCACTTTCGTGAGGTCCCAGCCGCCTTCTTCCATCGAGTGCTTAAAGCCTTCGCCGTACTTAATTACGTCCGACTCCAGGAATTCGCGCAGCAGGTCATTGCCTTCGCGGGTACGCTCACCCACGCCGGCAAATACCGACAGACCACCGTAGGCCTTGGCAATGTTGTTTACCAGCTCCATGATGAGTACGGTTTTGCCTACCCCGGCACCACCGAACAAACCAATTTTACCACCCTTTACATAGGGCTCGAGCAGGTCAATTACTTTGATACCCGTGAACAGCACTTCCGACGACGTAGCGAGGTCTTCGAAAGCCGGGGCGCCGCGGTGAATGGGCAGGCCGCCGTCGCTCTGGGGCTGGGCAATGCCGTCGATGGCATGGCCAATAACGTTAAACAGACGACCGCGCACACCTTCGCCGGTGGGCATGGTAATGGGCGAGCCCAGGTCACGAACTTCAGCGCCGCGGGTCAGGCCCTCGGTCGAGTCCATGGCGATGGTGCGCACACGGTCTTCGCCCAGGTGCTGCTGGCACTCCAGCAGAACTTTTTGGCCGTTGTCTTTCGTGACTTCGAGGGCGTCGAGAATGTTGGGAAGCTTAGAGCTTTCACCCGCGAAGCTCACGTCCACGACGGGACCGATAACCTGGGTGATTTTGCCGGTATTCGCCATTGCTTTTTATATAAGGGGATGGGTGCAACGTTTCAGGACGCAAAAGTACGGCTTAATCCCGGCATTGCCAAGGCCCCTCCAAAGCCAGCTTCGTCAACTTTTTTTTCAACCTCTGAAGACCTGAAAATCAGCTCAAAAAGACACGTTGCCGGGCTTTTGAGGGGTAGCCAGATGAAAAATTTTTACCCGGAAATTTGCCTTGAATAAAAGCTACCGTACATTTGCACAACCAAACGGCATACTTACACCGGTAGCCGCCTGGAAATTGTCCGATGGTGTAACTGGCAACACGCTTGATTTTGATTCAAGAAAGTCCAGGTTCGAGCCCTGGTCGGACAACCGACAACCCAACGCGAAAGGCGCTGATTCTTCCTACTTCGGAAGAGTCAGCGCCTTTCGCTTTTTATTTCCCCCTCCACCTACCCCTTTCATGTCACAGCAGGTAAAAATTTTCGCTGGTAATGCCTCCCGCGAGTTGGGTGAACAGATTGCCGCCGCCTACGGCACCCAACTCGGCGACCTGAGCATTCAGCGCTTTGCCGATACTGAGCTCGGCCCCTCGTTCAACGAAAGCATCCGGGGATGCGCCGTGTTTCTGATTCAGAGCACCAACCCGCCCGCCGAAAACCTGATGGAGCTGGCCCTGATGGTGGATGCCGCCAAGCGTGCCTCGGCCTACAAGGTGAACATTGTGATGCCTTACATGGGCTACGCCCGCCAGGACCGCAAGGACAAGCCACGGGTGAGCATCGGAGCCAAGGTAGTGGCCAACATGATTCAGAGTGTGGGCGCCGACCGCATGATGACCTGTGACCTGCACGCCGGCCAGATTCAGGGTTTCTTTGATATTCCGGTAGATCATCTGGACGGGGCCACCGTGACGGCGCCTTATATTCAGTCGCTGAACCTGGATAACCTGATTTTTGCTTCGCCTGACGTAGGGGGGGTAGTACGCACCCGGGCCTTCGCCAAGAAGTTTGGGGCCGAAATTGTGGTTTGCGACAAGATGCGCCTGCGAGCCAATGAGATTGCCTCCATGCAGGTAATCGGCGACGTGACGGGCATGAACGTGGTACTCGTGGATGATATTGTGGATACGGCCGGCACCATCTGCAAAGCCGCCGAGCTGCTGATAGAACGCGGGGCCAAATCGGTGCGGGCCGTTATCACCCACGGCGTGCTCAGCGGCCCGGCCCACGAGCGAATTCGTAATTCGGCCCTGGAGGAGCTGGTGATTACAGACACGCTGCCGCTGAAGGAGGAAAACCATAAAATCAAGGTTATTTCCGTGGCTAGCCTGTTCGCGCAGGCCATCCGCAACGTGGTAACCCACGAGTCCATCAGCTCGCTGTTTATATAGAGCCCTTGGGTCATGGCGAGGACGCAGGACGAAGCCATCCGTCCTGCCCAACGTGCTACCCCTTTGACTGCGACGAGCCCTTACCTCCGTGCTGGAAGTAAGGGCTTGTCAGGTTATCAGGCTGGTCACAGAAGAGGGGACGGACGGCGTCGTCCTGCGTCCTCGCCATGACACCATTCATCGCAATCCTCTTCACCTGACTGCGCAATCAGTTTCCTTTTATAAAGGAATCCGCCTATCTTTGCGGCCCGTTTGCCTGCTGTGGGTAAGCGTTTTTCTCTTTCAAGAACACGTTTTATGAAAAGCCTCGAGATTGTAGGGTTTAAAAGAGCGAATCTCGGTAAGAAGGATGCCAAGGCCCTGCGCCTGGACTCCTACGTACCGTGCGTACTGTACGGCGGTGCCGACCAAGTACATTTCTCGGCTCCGGCCATTCTGTTCCGCGAGCTGCTGTACACCCCCGAGGTGCACATCGTGGAGTTGAACATTGAAGGCGACATCCGTCGCGCTATCGTGCAGGACGCTCAGTTTCACCCCGTGAACGAAATGCTGCTGCACGTTGACTTCCTGGAGCTGCAGGAAGGCAAAGAAGTGAAAATGGACGTGCCCGTGAAATACGTAGGCACTTCGCCCGGCGTTCAGCAAGGTGGCAAGCTGGTAAGCAAGCTGCGCAAGCTGAAAGTAAAGGCTACCCCCGAAAACCTCCCCGACTTCGTGGAGGTAAACATTTCGGACCTGGGCCTGGGCAAGTCGATCAAAGTAAACAAAGTGGAAGCCCAAGGCTACACCATCCTGACCAACCCGCTGGCTCCTATTGCTACCGTGACCATTCCGCGTGGTCTGCGTGGCACGCTGCAGGCAGAGAAATAAATCACGGATTAAGGACGGATTTGTCGGATTACACGGATATCGTGCCCGATCTGCTCCGTCTGCCGAAAAAAGCCGTTCTGCTTGCAGAGCGGCTTTTTTATTGTCAGCTGCTAACTGGTAGTTAGCTTCCTACCCCCTACCGGCAGCCTAACCTCTGGTAATCTGCAGGGCCAGCAAGGGCTATTATAATACCAGCTGGCAACCGAATCTGTGAAATCCGTTCAATCCGTCTAAATCCGTGATTTTATGAAGTTCCTTGTTCTGTGCCTGGGCAACATCGGGCCGGAGTACGCCGACACGCGGCACAACGTAGGGTTTATGGTGGGCGACTACCTGGCTAAAAAGTTTGAGGCCGCGCCGTTTGAGTTGGGGCGGCACGCCTTTACTACCGAAATCAGGCACAAGGGCCACACATTTATGCTGGTGAAGCCCACTACCTACATGAACCTGAGCGGCAAAGCGGCGGCACACTGGCTGAGCGCGCTGAAAATTCCGAAAGAGCAGATGCTGGTCATCACCGACGACCTGGCCTTACCCTTCGGCAAGTTGCGCATGAAGGGCAAAGGCTCGGCGGGCGGCCAGAACGGCCTGAAGCACATTCAGGAAACCCTGGGCACGGACGAATACGCCCGCCTGCGCTTCGGCATCGACTCCAGCTTCTCGAAGGGCCGGCAGGTAGATTACGTCCTCAGCCCCTTCTCCGCCGACGAGAAAATTGATTTAGAAACTCGGCTGGAAAAAGCCGCCGAAGCCGTGCTGCTATTCGGTAGTGTAGGTTTGGAGCGGGCTATGAACGTGGTAAACGTGAAGTAGATGCGTATGTCATTTCCTCTCTTTAGTGACAAGCCCTTGACGTATGGTAGCGTCAGGGGCTTGTCACGTTTCAAAGGGGTAGGACGTTGGTTAGGACGGATAGCTTCGCTCCGCTCGCCATGACAACGTTACGCCACGCCGGAGCCCGGCCGCACGGGGCTGCTGGGCTGCATGAGGCTCAGGGAGCCGTCGGCGTTTTCGGCCATCAGCAGCATGCCCTGGCTTTGGATGCCTTTGATTTCGCGGGGAGCGAGGTTGAGCAGCACTTGTACCTGCTGACCGATAAGAGCTTCGGGCAGAAAGTGCTCGGCAATGCCCGACACAATGGTGCGGGGCTCCGCAAAGCCGAGGTCAACGCTTAGCTTCAGGAGCTTTTTGGTTTTGGCAACCTTCTCGGCGGCTACGATAGTGCCAATGCGCAAATCCATCTGCTGGAACTGCTCGAAGCTGACGTCGTCCTTGGCCGGAGCGGAAACGGCGGCGGCCAGTTCGTTAGCTTTCTTGGTGTCGAGGAGCTTCTGGACCTGGGCCTCTACCGTGGCGTCCTCGATTTTGGTGAACAGCAGCGCGGCCTCAGCCAATTGGTGGCCGGCGGCCAACAGATCGGGGCGGCCAGCTTGCGGCCAGGTGCCTTTCTCGGTGTTGAGCATGGCGCCGAGGCGGGCGGCGGCAGTAGGCATAAACGGCTCCAGCAGGGTAACCAGACTGGCGGCCAGCTGCAGAGATACGTGCAGCACGGTACCAGTGCGCGCCGCATCCGTCTTGATGAGCTTCCAGGGCTCCATGTCGGCCAGGTACTTGTTGCCCAGGCGCGAGAGGTTCATGAGCTCGTTCAGGGCGTCGCGGAAGCGGTAGTTGTCAATCAGCTCCCCAATGCGGGCCGGGAACTCCTGCAGCAGGCGCAGCACGTCCTCGTCCTCGGTGGTAAAGCCCACGGCGGCGGGCACTTTGCCCTCGAAAAACTTGTGGGTGAGCACCACGGCCCGGTTCACAAAGTTGCCCAGGTTAGCTACCAGCTCGTTGTTGTTGCGGGCCTGAAAATCCTTCCAGGTGAAGTCGTTGTCTTTATTCTCGGGGGCGTTGGCGCAGAGCACATAGCGCAGCACATCGGCCTGGCCGGGGAAATCCTGCAGGTACTCGTGCAGCCACACGGCCCAGTTGCGGGAGGTCGAAATCTTGTCGCCTTCCAGGTTTAGGAACTCATTGGCGGGTACATTGTCGGGCAGGATGTAGTCGCCGTGGGCCTTAAGCATCGCCGGGAAGATGATGCAGTGGAACACGATGTTGTCCTTGCCAATGAAGTGCACCAGCTTGGTGCCCTGGTCTTTCCAGTAGGTTTCCCAGGTGTCAGGCAGCAGATCTTTGGTGGCCGAGATGTAGCCGATGGGGGCATCGAACCATACGTAGAGCACTTTGCCCTCGGCGCCTTCCACTGGCACAGGCACACCCCAGTCCAGGTCGCGGGTTACGGCGCGAGGCTGCAGGCCCTGGTCGATCCAGGATTTGCACTGCCCGTACACGTTGGCTTTCCAGTCCTGCTTGTGGCCTTCCACAATCCACTCGCGCAGCCAGGGCTCGTACTGGTCCAGGGGCAGGTACCAGTGCTTGGTTTCGCGCAGTACGGGCTGGTTGCCCGAGAGCATGGAGCGCGGATTGATCAGTTCCGTGGGCGACAGGGAAGTGCCGCACTTCTCGCACTGGTCGCCGTAGGCATTTTCGTTGCCGCAGTTGGGGCAGGTGCCCACGATGTAGCGGTCGGCCAGAAACTGGTCGGCTTTCTCGTCATAGTACTGCTGCGAAGTCTGCTCGATGAACTTGCCTTCCTCATAGAGCTTACGAAAAAAGCCGCTGGCTACCTCGGCGTGCGTTTTAGAGGAGGTACGCGAGTAGATATCGAAGGAGATGCCAAAATCCTGGAAAGAGTCGCGGATGATGGCGTTGTACTTGTCCACCACCTGCTGGGGCGTCACGCCTTCCTTCTGGGCCCGAATAGTAATGGGCACGCCGTGCTCATCGGAGCCGCACACAAATTTCACGTCGCGCTGCTGGGCGCGCAGGTAGCGGGCGTAGATATCGGCAGGAATGTACACGCCGGCCAAATGGCCGATGTGCACCGGACCATTGGCGTAGGGCAGGGCCGCCGTAACGGTATAGCGTTGGGGAGCAGAAGACATATAGAAAGCGAAATCGAATTTTCAGGACGAACCCCAACCGGACCGTTAGGGCAATGGGAGTGCAAAGGAACAAGTAAAATGAGGAATCCGGCCTATCCGTTCTTACGGCCGAGTGCCTACCCCTGGCTGGGGCGCAAACCTAACCGGCCACCAAGCAGGCAGCCGGCTGCCAGGGTTAATCAGGATGATACTCTTACCATAAAACAACCCAGCCTGAAAATCCGTCCTTTCCTTAGTCACTTATAGTGGAGTTATGCCGTATTTGAAGGCGCACTTCCTCACCAACGCTTGCCCTATGAAAAATCAGAAAAAGGAAAAACCTACCAACGAAAAACCAGTGAAAGACCCCGCCGAAAAAGCACAGCGCAAGGCCGCTAAAGCGGCCGAATCGGCTTCTTCCACCATCACGGAGGCGCGGGCTAACAAGAAAGTAAGCCAGAAAAAAGCTCTCAAAACGGCCGCTAAGCATCTGCAGAAGCAGCTCGACGACCGCATTGATGAGGTGGTAAAGCGTATTCGGAAGGAAACCAAAGCCAAGCTGAAAGAGGTAGTGAAGGATGCTACCCGCCGCCTCGACGTGGACATTGAGCACTTGTTTGAGGAAGCGCTGCACACTATTGTGCGCCACCACGAAACAGGTACTCCTGGCGCCTCCGACAGTATTTCTACGCTGTCGGAAACATCCACAGCCACCACTAACCTGCCCGAAGCTCCCCCGGTGGCAGCTCCGGCTCCGCGTGCCAGCCGCCCGGCTGCGCCCAAACCAGCCGCCAAAGTTTCGCCCACGGCCGCACGCCCGCAACCCAGCCGCTCGCGTCCTCCGGTGAAAAAGCCGGCTCCCTCTGCCAACACGCCCTCCCCTACCCCCGATAATGACTCCATCGTTAATGAAGTAGGGTTGTAACGTTGGCTTGCGCTACGCACTAAAAACAACAAACAGGCCCGCTGCACTGGCAGCGGGCCTGTTTGTTGAAAAGAGCTTTCTATCCTGGCTGGGAGACCCAGGCCCTTAACGGCTTACTGCCGGGGTAGGCGCAGGGTATCGGCGGGGGCTCCGTTGAGGCGGCGCAGGCGGGTTTCGGGTGAGGTGGTGTTGTTGTCATTGGTGTTGAGGCTTTCGGGGCGCTTGCGGGAGTTAATGCCGCTGGCCTGCTCGCCTAAGGGCACGCGGCCGGGGGTGGCGTCGGGCACGGAGCCGCCGTAGCCGGCATTGCTGTTATAGGCAGCCTGCCGGTCGGCATCGGTCAGAATGCGGGTGGGCGGACGCCGCACGGCGCTTTCCTCGCCGGTGGTTTCCTGGGAGGTGGTGCAGGCTGCCAGCAAGGCTAGTGCGGGTAGGGTAAGTCGGCAGATATAAGAAGGCAGGTTCATGGCGGTAACAGAAGAAGCCGGCCCACGCGGGCCGGCTTCCTTGCTAACGAGCTGTAGGTCGGGAGGTTGACCCTACCCCTGCGTTTGGGCTAAATCGGTCCGGATACCATCCCAGAGTGCCACGCGAGCCTGCATGCAGCGGGCGGCCACCTCGCGGCTTTCCTGCCAGCGCTGGGCATTGGTACCGCACAGCTCACGCACCATCTGCTGGGCCAGGGGCGTGTGCACCTCTTCATCCAGCTGAATATGGCGGTCGAGGTAGTACGTGAAGGTATCGAGCTGACCAGGGAAACGCTGGCGCAGATCGTGCACTAGGTGGCGGAACATATCTGGAATAACATCTTCCCGGCCAAAAGTAAAGGCGGCGGCCACCGCGTGCGGCTTGCCCGATTCAATGATGCGGAAGGTATCCAGCACGAACTCCTGCACGGAGGCCGGGGCCTGCGCTTTCACCAGGGCCTCTCCTACCGGGTCGCCCGCTGCCAAAGCTGCCAGTAGCCGCTCAATGGGCGCGGTATCGGCGCCGCACTCGCGCATAGAGCGCAGATACAGCTCAAAATGACTGGCGGGGTTGCCTTCGGGGTCCACATCGGTTTCCTCTTCCAGCACGATATCATTGATGAGGCGGCGCGTGGCCGGGTTGCCGCGCGGCACCCACGGCACCTCCACGCAGGTAAGCTCCCGCTGCAGGGCCTTTAGCAAGGACATAAAATCCCACACGGCAAATACGTGGTGCTGCATGAACACGCGCAGATCGGCGAGGGAGTGCAGCGACTGATATACACCGTGGGCTACCAGTTGCCGGCGGGCCGGGGCCAGTGCTTCCTGCAGTTCGGCAATGGAGTCAGAATAAACCTGAGTTGACATAGAGAAACAGAAACGAGACTGCGGAGCACATGCCCCAGAGTACGAACAAACGAAACAAGCCGCCTAGTCGGATTTGACAACGCAGCGGTTCGCAAAGGTAGAAGCACCGGATAAGTTGATGAAGGTTTCCGGCTCACAGGTTACGGAAGCTGGAGGGGGTAGGACCCCGTACCGGGTGGAATGGCCCCCTACCCCCTTACTCGAGAAACAGGCCTCCTGAGGGCAACGCTTGCGGCAGGCAAACACCCCAGAAACCACTCTGCATAGTGCTTTGGCTATACTACCGGGAACCACAGCTACCCAACGAGTTGTCTGTCTTCTCACTCGCAGTTTCTTCCTCTCTCATTAACAATTAATTACTGCGAGTTATTGCGCTAAACATTCCGTACCTTTGCGCCCGGAAAACCCTTTGTATGCAGAACATCCGGAATATCGCCATTATTGCGCACGTTGACCACGGCAAGACCACGCTCGTGGACAAGATCATTCACGCCTCGAAGATTTTCGGCGAACACCAGCAGTTCGACGACCTCATCCTCGACAACAATGACCTGGAACGTGAGCGGGGCATTACTATCGTCTCCAAAAACGTATCGGTGCGTTACAAAGACGTAAAAATCAACATCATCGACACCCCTGGTCACGCCGACTTTGGCGGCGAGGTGGAGCGCGTACTGAAGATGGCCGACGGCGTGCTGCTGCTCGTGGACGCCTTTGAAGGCGCCATGCCCCAGACCCGCTTCGTGCTCAGCAAAGCCATTGATTTGGGCCTGAAGCCCATTGTGGTGGTAAACAAGGTGGACAAGGAAAACTGCCGCCCCGACGAGGTGCACGAGCAGGTATTTGACCTGATGTTTAACCTGGGCGCCACCGAAGATCAGCTGGACTTCGTGACCCTGTACGGCTCCTCGAAGCAAGGCTGGATGTCGCGCGACTGGAAGCAGAAGACGGAGGACATCACCCCCCTGCTCGACGCCATTATTGAGGTGATTCCGGCGGCTCCCTTCATTGAGGGTACCCCGCAGATGCAGGTTACCTCGCTCGACTACTCGGCTTTCGTGGGCCGGATTGCCATCGGGCGCGTGCACCGCGGCATTCTGAAGGAAGGCTCGAACATGAGCCTGATGAAGGCCGATGGCTCCGTTAAGAAGGTAAAAATCAAGGAGCTGCAGGTGTTTGAAGGCCTGGGCAAAAACAAGGTAGCGGAAGTGCAGGCCGGCGAAATCTGCGCCGTAACCGGCATCGAAGGCTTCGACATTGGTGATACCCTGGCCGACGCCGATAACCCCGAGGCCCTGACCCGCATTGCCATCGACGAGCCGACGATGAACATGCTGTTCACTATCAACAACTCCCCCTTCTTCGGCAAGGAAGGTAAGTTTGTAACCTCGCGTCACCTGCGCGACCGTCTGTACAAGGAAACCGAGAAAAACCTGGCCCTGCGCGTAAAGGAAACCGACCGCGAGGACACTTTCCTGGTGTACGGCCGCGGCATTCTGCACTTGTCGGTACTGATTGAAACTATGCGCCGCGAGGGCTACGAGCTGCAGGTAGGCCAGCCTCAGGTACTGTTCCAAGAAGATGAGAACGGCAACCGTCTGGAGCCCATTGAGCACTTGGTAGTGGACGTACCGGAGGAAACTGCCGGCAAGGTGATTGAGCTGGTAACCCAGCGCAAAGGCGAGCTGACCATCATGGAGCCCAAGGGCGACCTGCAGCACCTGGAATTCAACATTCCGTCGCGGGGCCTGATTGGCCTGCGCAACAACGTGCTGACCGCCACGGCCGGTGAGGCCATCATGAACCACCGCTTCACCAGCTACGAGCCCTACAAAGGCACCATTCCTGGCCGGATCAGCGGTTCGCTCATTTCCATGGAGAGCGGCCCCGGCACGGCGTACACCATCGACAAGATGCAGGACCGCGGCGAGTTCTTCGTGGACCCGGGCGAGGAGGTGTACGGCGGCCAGGTTATCGGGGAGCATACCCGTCCCAACGACCTGACCATCAACATCCAAAAAGGCAAGAAGTTGACCAACATGCGCGCCTCGGGCTCGGATGAAAACGTGAAGATTCAGCCTAAGCGCCAGTTTTCGCTGGAAGACGCCATGGAATACATCCAGAAGGATGAATACCTGGAAGTAACGCCGAAATCGGTGCGGATGCGCAAAATTCTGCTCGACGAAAACGAGCGTCTGCGCTCAGCCAAGAAGGAAGACTAATCTGGCAAACCCTGCGGTTGGTTTGCCGGCTAGCCGGAGGCTAAACCCCGGAACTTGTGCAAGCAAAAAGGCGCGGCCCCAGGGTCGTGCCTTTTTGCTTTTACTTCTTATCGAATACTAGGCAGGCTGCGTATCTTCGTTACCGACCTAGCTCTATCCTACCCCTATGGATTCCGAAAACCGCAACAAGCGCGACCTACCCGAAGTAGTAGCTGACATCCTGATTACGCTGGACAAGATTGAGCAGCGCCAGGACCGCATGGAGCAGCATATGGACCGCATGGAGCAGCATATGGACCACATGGAACAGCGCCAGGACCGTATGGAGCAGACCATGCGCAATGGCTTTGACCGGCTGGAAAACGCCTTTAACAACATGACGACGGCCGTGCTGGATGCTATGAATCGGCAGACGGAACGCTACGATAAGGTACAAACGGCCCAAAACAGCCAGGAGGCAGAGGTGCGGGAGTTGCGGCAGCGGCTGGAAAACCTGGAGAAAGTGGTGTACAATAAAGCCAGCTAAGCATATTGCTACCACTAGATAGCATTAAAGGTGCGGCCTGGGCCACACCTTTGGGCTGTAAGAGGAGGTAGGAAGATAGGCGCTTAATGCCCGGCGGTTTTAGAGAAGACGTTGATAATGACGACGCCAGCCAGAATTAGCCCCAGGCCAATAAAAGCGGGCGTGTCCGGGGTTTGCCGGTAGAATACTATCCCCGCCAGCGTAATCAACACAATGCCAATGCCCGACCACACCGCGTAGGCAATGCCCACGGGAATGGTTTTCAGGGTTAGGCTTAGCAGGTAGAATGCTAGTCCGTAGCCTACCACCACTACAACGCTTGGCCAGAAGCGGGTAAACTGCCCGGAGGCTTTGAGGGCGGTGGTGCCGGCCGTTTCGGCCAGAATGGCCAGCAGCAGATAGAGCCAGTATTTCATCGTCTTACTTACTGGGGATGACCTCAAACTCGCGGTAGCCCTGTACCGGGCCAGACTGGACCTCTACTGACGCCACTTGCGCGGCGGGCGGCCCCTGCCGGCACCAGCTTTCCAGTGCGTGCAGCGCTTCCGGAAGCCCCTCAGCTTCCACGGTTACGGAGCCGTCGGGGTTGTTGCGGACGGTGCCGGCCAGGCCCAGCCGGCGGGCTTCGGTGCGGGTGCTCTGGCGGTAGAAAACGCCTTGCACATGGCCCTGTACATGAAAAGTGCGGTGTTCAGTCTGCATAAATGACAGGTATAGTGGGTAGGCGGCAAGCGCAGAGCTGGGCAAAAAACCACAACGCCGATAGCAGCGCCCTAGGTTGTGGTACGCAGCTGGGGTAGGCGCGTTGGAGTGAGGCTTACTGGCAGGCGTTTCTTCCGGAGCAGAAGTGCAGCATCTTCCGGAGTTTTGCCGTATGCCTACTTCCAGTACTCCCCTTCCCAAACCTGTGCGCTATCTTCTTCGCCACTGTACCCTCTACACCGGTACCACGGTGCTCCACCACCATGCCCTGCTTGTGCACGAGGGCCGCATTGAAGCCATCCTGCCCGAGTTAGTAGCCCCCGACGACGTGCCCGTAGTAGATGGCCGCGGCCTGAATGTGGCGCCCGGTCTGCTCGATGCTCAGATGTACGGAGCTGAGGGCCAGCTTTTTTCTGTGGTTCCCGGACCGGAGGCCCTGCGGGCTCTGACCCAACACGCCTTCCGGCACGGAACCACGGGTGTGCTGGCCACCATGCCTACTAACTCGCTCAGCATGCTGCACGCAGCCCTGGAGGCCGGGCAGGAGTTCCGGCGCGAGCAAGCAGGGCTGTTGGGCATTCATTTGGAAGGCCCCTACATCAACCCCGCGAAAAAGGGCGCTCACCAGCAGAAGTTTATTCAGGCCCCAACGGTAGCAGAAATTGACGAGCTGCTGAAGCGGGCCAATGGGGTGCTGAAAATGATGACTTTAGCACCCGAAGTTGCCACCCCTGCCGTTGTGGCCCGGTTACGCGAGGCGGGTGTGGTATTGTCGGCGGGGCACTCCAACGCCACCTACGCCCAGGCCACACAGGGTTTCCGCACGGGTTTTGGGGCGGCTACCCACCTGTTCAACGCCATGTCGGGGTTGCAGGGGCGCGAGCCGGGCCTGGTCGGGGCCGTGTACGACGACGCGGCGGCCCAGGCCAGCATCATTGCCGATGGGGTGCATTGCGACTTTGCCGCCGTGCGCATCAGCAAGAAGCTGTTAGGGGAGCGGCTGTTTTTAATTACCGATGCCGTTACCGAAAGCCAGCAGGGCGCCTACCGCTTCCGGCGCCAGGGTAACCATTTCGTGGATGAGCAAGGCACGCTGGCCGGCTCAGCGCTGACCCTGCCCCTGGCCGTGCGTAACTGCGTGGAGCACGTAGGCCTGCCCCTGGCCGAAGCCCTGCGTATGGCTTCTCTGTACCCCGCCCGCCTACTCGGCCTCAGCGACCAGCTGGGCTACCTGGAAACCGGCTACGCCGCCGACTTCTGGCTGTTTGATGATGAGTTGAATGCGGTAGCTACGGCCTGCGCCGGCGAGCTGACGTGGCACCCGCCGCAAGCGTAAGCGCTGCACCAGGCGGGCCGGACAGCAGTTTCTGAGCCAAGGCCCAGCAGTAAGCGCAACAACATCTGTATTGCACAGAAGCAGGGCTTCTGGTACTTTTGAGAGGTAAGCCCGTTTCAGCAACCCGTACGGAAGCTGAGCGGGCTTTTCGACTTCTTCTACCTTGAATCCGGTGCCTGTGCTCAAACGTGTACTTATTGCTACCCTTCTGGTTTTTACCCGCTTCACTGCTGCGCACGCCCAAGATGCGGCCACCACTGCCGCGGCCATGACCCCAACGGCTGCCCCCTACGAGTACCGCCTCACGGTGCGGGGCTTTGAGGAAACCTATGGCTTCAACGACACGGCTCGGGCCGTTATCCGGCTGTACTTCGCCAAGTGGAAAACCGGCCTCCGGATTATGCAGTTTGCCGGGGCGCCGGTGCCGGTTGTAAGCGCGCTGGGCAAGCACTACAACCCCGATCCGCGCACGGGCGGCGTGGCCCCTAACTACAGCTCCTACTACTACGACCCCTGGGTGGCGCCCGTGGCCTTTAGCCTGCTGGGGGTGTCGGCGTTTGGCTTTGGCAAGACTACCGTCTGGAACCGCAAGCAGCTTTACCACACCATCCGGCAGTACCGGACCAGCCGCCAGCTACCCCGGCAGGTAAGAGGGTGTTGGGGAATCGGGTTTTGTATAAAGCCAAACGAGCCAGTAAGTTGCGTCGGGCGTTCCTAGGCGCCCGGGCATTATGGTTGACAG
>NZ_JACHNV010000001.1 GCF_014199535.1 Hymenobacter latericoloratus | reverse complement strand
CACTAGCGGTATTGCTACCGCCCGTTCGACTTGCATGTATTAGGCCTGCCGCTAGCGTTCATCCTGAGCCAGGATCAAACTCTCCATTGTATAAAATACTACACTCACCCAAAGATGAGCTGATGTCAAGTGCTGATCCGACTCGTAGTAACGAGTTACCTCGTATGTTACGCTTCGTGTCTTCAGTACCCGCAGGTAGCCGAAGACCTTACCAATTTGTCTTTTCCAGTCATTCAAAGAACGTGTGCCAAAAACCGCTGTTTCTGACCGTGTGCCGCTTCGGGTAAGCAGCTGGTTTCGTGAGCCTTTCCGCGCTTCCGTTCGAAGCGGGTTGCAAAGGTAACACTCTTTTTTCGTTTCGCAAGCTCAGCGCAAAAAACTTTTTTTCGAAGTGTTTTGCTTGCCGAAGCGCGCTAGCCGCTTCCGGTTGAAGCGGGCTGCAAAGGTACACCCGGTTTTGCTTTTTCCAAGCTTAGCCCCGAAAAACTTTTTCTTCGTTTTTCGGTGCCTCCGGGGCCTGGGCCCCGTTTCTGAGCCAGAACCGGGCGGCAAAGGTAGCACCTCTTGTTTATCTTCTGCAAGGAAAGCCCGAAAGTTTTTTCGTCTTCCCAGCCCGCTTCCGGCTGAATCGGGGTGCAAAGCTAGCACCGTCCGTTTCACTTTCGCAAGCCCCGCCCCCTCTTTTTTTTCGGGCGCCCCGCGGGCAGCCCGTTTGCAGAGGAAAGCAAGCAGCAGATTCGACCCAGCCGGCGCACCGCGTCCCGACCCTGGCCCCCTACCGCGTTTCGGTTTGGGAGTGCAAAAGTGCAGGACTGATCTGATATCTCCAAACCTAGCCCCGCCTTTTTTCGTTGAAGGCCGCTGGACATTGCCGTTCAGCACCTGGCTATCCTGTTGATTGCAAACTATTTACTTGTTGATTTGATTTCATTATTGGTAGATATTTTTTTTCAAAAGTGGCATCTTACCTCCAAACACCTTGGTATATAATGCAGAAAACCGCCCAGGAGGCGGTTTCTGTTGACTTGTATTAGTAAGTTGTACGCCTAATTAAGGTGTAGGGTGCTTACCCGATCAGGGCCAACGCTGACAATGCTTATGGGAACCTCTAGTTTCTGCTCTAGGAAGTGCACGTAGTCTTTTAGCTGCTGAGGGAGTGCCTGAGGATCCGTAATGGTTTGTAGCTCCGTGCGCCAACCCGCTACCTTAGTATATACAGGTGTGAGGTTTTGTAGGTCGCCGTGGTCTGGCAGGTGGTCCGTTTGCTCTCCGTTGGGTAGGAGGTAGTGGGTACAAACCTGAATTTCATCGAACTCATCGAGCACGTCAGCCTTCATCAAGTGGATTTCTGTGACGCCGTTGAGCATTATGCTGTACCGTAGGGCAGGCAAATCAATCCAGCCGCAACGACGGGGGCGGCCCGTGGTAGCACCGAACTCTCTGCCGGCGGCGCGGATTTGCTCACCTACTTCGTCATGAAGTTCGGTGGGAAATGGGCCACTGCCTACGCGGGTACAGTATGCTTTGCTGATTCCGTACACCTTATTAATATGCCGTGGCGCAATCCCCAGACCGGTGCAAGCGCCCGCTACAATGGTGCTAGACGAAGTAACAAAGGGATAAGTGCCGAAATCGATGTCGAGCATGGAGCCTTGGGCGCCTTCCGCCAAGATGCTTTTGCCTTGCTTGAGCAGCTCGTTCAGCAGATATTCTGTATCGGTGAGTTGCAGCGTGCGCAGGAACTCCACGGCTGAAAAGAAATCGGCCTCGAATTCTTCAATATCGAGGCCGCGGCCGTGAAATTCGGCGAGGGTAGCATGACGGGCAACTGCCTCCTGGTAACGTTGTTGAAAATCGGGGAGAAGAATGTCGCCTACCCGCAGACCGGTGCGGCCTATTTTATCCTGATACGTGGGACCAATGCCCTTAAGGGTGGAACCGATCTTGCTACCGCCCCGGGCCTCTTCATTAATACGGTCGAGGGCACGGTGCGAGGGAAGGATAAGCTGAGCTTTGCGCGAGATGTAGAGGTTCTGGCTCCAATTTACGCCCCGGTCGGTGAGTTTCTGCAGTTCCTGACGAAACACAACAGGGTCCAGTACTACCCCATTACCTACCACATTAGTGATATGGGGGTGAAAGATTCCGGATGGAACTTGGTGCAGCACGTGCTTGGTACCGCCGAACGTGAGGGTATGGCCAGCATTGGGGCCACCCTGGAAACGGGCTACTACATCGTAGGTGGGGGCCAGCACATCGACAATCTTGCCTTTGCCTTCATCCCCCCACTGTAATCCTACTAGTACATCAACGGGCATTAGTTTGCGGCTTTCAACTGTTGGGCGGCCGATTGTTCGTCGTCCGCAATGGAAAATATGGCGTTCAGCTTGGTTAAGGCCAGCATTTTGCGAGGATGATCGGCGGGATTGATCAACATCATTTCGCCACCACGGCTCCGGAATTTGGTGAGTAGCGATACCAGCACTCCAATACCTGTGCTGTTGATGTACCGAATGCTCGACAAATCGACGGTGCAGTGGCGCAGTTCTTCGCCAAGATGCTGGTCAACGCTCTGCAGAAGCTGCTGGGTGTCGGGGCTACCGATCAGGTCGCCGGAGAGGCGCACAAAGAGAATGCCGTCGCGGACGGCGGTATCAGTTTTCATTCGGCTAGAGAGCGGGCGGCGGCCTGGGCACGACAGTCGCCGCACACGCCGTAAAGGTTCAAAGAGTGGTGCAAGATATGGAAGTTGAGTAACTCGCCTACCATGGTCTGGATGCCATGAATGCGGGGGTCGCAGAACTCAACCACTTTGTGACATTCGGTGCAGATAACGTGGTCGTGCTGACGATAGCCGTAGCTTTTCTCGTATTGTGCCAAGTTGCGGCCGAACTGATGCTTGCTGACCAGGCCATGCTCTACCAGTAGATCAAGGGTATTATATACCGTTGCCCGGCTAACCTGCAGCCCCTGCTCTTTCATACCAGCATAGAGCTCTTCCACATCGAAGTGCCCCGTACGAGAGTAAATTTCCTCCAGAATGGCGTACCGCTCGGAGGTTTTGCGCAGGCCTTTATTCTCGAGGTAGGCAGTGAAAATCTTCTTCACCTCCTCGTACTTTTCTTTATCCAGATGCTTCTCAGTGACGGACATGGTGATGCTCTACTTATAAGGAGTGGAAACCGGCAGCTTTGGGAGAAGTTTGCGTCTTCAACAGAGAGTAAATCAAGACAGACACCAATGGGATAGTGTCGTACATGACCTCCCTCTTGTACTGTTTTATACTTTCCGTTTATCTGAAAACTTTTTAGAGCTATTTACGAGTCGAAGCGCTCTACCAACAGCACCCCATTCACTTTAGACAGGCGGTGAATCAGTTTGGTCAGGTGGTCGGTGTCGTTTACGAATACCATGATCTGCCCCTCAAACATGCCGTCGTTGGAGTCGATGGTGATGGAGCGCATGTTTACTTTCAGGCTATTGCTGATGATGCGCGTTACATCATTCACCAGCCCCACCCTGTCGGAACCTTTGATCCGGATGCCGGCCAGGAAAGCCAGCTCCAGCTGTTCGGTCCATTTGGCACGCACGATGCGGTTGCCGTAGTTCGACATCATCTGTACCGCTTTCGGGCAAGAAGTACGGTGGATTACGATGCCCTCATCGGTTTCAAAGCCAAATACATCGTCGCCGGGGATGGGGTTGCAGCAGGGGGCAATGGTGTAGTCGAACTTGTTAGTTTGCTCACCAATTACCAGCATGTTGGCATTTACCCCCCGAACTTTCTGCACCTCGTGGTCGAAAGCTTTGGGTTCCAGCATGGAGGGTAGGCGCGGGGCCTCCACAGTAGAATCGAAAAGATTTTTCTGAATCTCGCGACCATCTACCTGCCCGATGGCAACCCGGTAGAAAAAATCCAGAGGGTTGCTATTGTTGAAATGCGCGAGCAGCCGGTTCAGGTTATCCTGCGAATACTCTACCCCCAGCAACTCCAGCCGCTTCTCTACAATGAAGCGGCCATCTTCCGCCTTGCTGCGTTTATCGTCGCGTAGCCAGTCTTTGATGCGCGTGCGAGCCTTGGAGGTGGTAACGTACTGCAACCACTCCTCGGTAGGCTTCTGCTTCTGGGAAGTCAGAATTTCAACCTGGTCGCCGTTGCGGAGCTGGTAGCTTAGGGGCTGCAGCTTCTGGTTTACCTTGGCGCCGAGGCATTGCAGCCCGATATGGGAGTGAATTTCGAAGGCAAAGTCCAGGGCCGTAGCCTTATCGGGCAGAATGACCAGCTTGCCTTTGGGGGTAAAGGCATATACCTCTTTAACAAAGAGGTTCTGGCGAAACTCATCCATGAACTCCAGAGCGCTGGAATTATTGGTTTCGAGCATTTCGCGCACCTTATTAATCCACGATTCAAGGGTGGACTCTGACTGGGCGGTGCTGCTGTCCTTATACTTCCAGTGCGCGGCATAGCCTTTCTCGGCAATGTCATCCATGCGGCGGCTGCGGATCTGGACCTCTACCCACTGGCCCGTGCGCGACATAACCGTGGTATGCAACGATTCGTAGCCATTGGCTTTCGGGGTACTCACCCAGTCGCGCAGCCGGTCGGGGTTGGGCTGGTAGAAGTCGGTAACAACGGAGTACACCTGCCAGCAAGCGGCTTTTTCCTGTTCCGGCGGCACGTCCAGAATTATGCGGATGGCAAACAAATCGTACACCTCATCAAAGGTGATGTTCTGCTTGCGCATTTTCCGCAGAATAGAATAGATGCTCTTGGGCCTACCCTTCACTTCGTACTGAAACCCCTGGGCCTTCAGCTCCTCATCAATAGGCTGCACGAACTCCTTAATAAAGCGGTTGCGGGCGGCACGACTCTGGCGCACCCGGTTTACCAGCTCCGTATAGATTTCGGTATCGGTGTACTTGAGGTAGAGGTCCTCGAGCTCCGTTTTGATGGTATAGAGGCCCAGGCGGTGGGCCAGCGGAGCGTAGAGGTAAATGGTTTCCGAGGCAATCTTCAGCTGTTTGTGCCGCGGCATCGAGTCCAGGGTCCGCATGTTGTGCAGGCGGTCAGCGAGCTTGATGAGAATGACGCGCACATCGTCGGAGAGCGTGAGCAACATTTTGCGGAAGTTCTCGGCCTGCTCGGAGGTGCCGTAGTCGAAGACGCCCGAAATCTTAGTGAGGCCATCCACGATGCGCGCCACCTTCGGCCCAAACTCCCGCTCCACGTCGGCCACTTCCCAGGGCGTGTCCTCCACCACATCGTGCAGCAGCGCGGCTACAATGCTGGTGGTACCGAGGCCGATTTCCTCCACCACAATCTGGGCCACGGCCAGCGGGTGCAGAATGTAGGGCTCCCCGGACTTGCGGCGCATTTCCTTGTGCGCTTCCAGAGAGGTATTGAAAGCCTTCTTAATAAGTTTTGCATCGCCTTCCTTTAGATAAGGCTTGGCGGTGCGGAGCAGGCGGCGGTAGTGGCGCAGAATTTCCTGGCGCTCTACTTCGGGGTCGATGACAGTAGACATGGTACGCGGGCGGCGCCTAACGGCACCGAAATACTTGCTTGCTAAGGTACGGCTTGAGGCGGAAGCTTGACTACCCCCCCACCGAACTATGAACCTATACTGGGGGTAGCACCTGTAGAACATAGCTCCGGCCAGGTTCGTGCAGAATACCATCATTCGGTGTTGTCTGCCTGGGTTTTCGATGAATTCACGGTTTAGCTGGCTTACAGACTTCTTTTGCCCAAAATGAAGGCCCCGCTACTAAGCTTAATTTGACAAACCTGCTTGTTTTTAAATTTCACCTGTGTAGTTTTGCGCCCCCGAGGCAGCCGGCCTTGAGATGCGGATGTGGCGAAATTGGTAGACGTGCCAGACTTAGGATCTGGTGCCGCAAGGCGTGTGGGTTCGAGTCCCTCCATCCGCACTTATTTTGGTTTTCAGCAGAAAACCGCTTTTAAACCCTCAACCCACCCGTTGGGGGTTTCTTTTTATCCGGGTTTTGGCCCGACATTGACACCCCTCGTAGTACCCTTAACCGACGACCCGTTTTGGACATTACCCTCGACAAGAAAGACGACCAGCTGAATGCCATCCTGACAGTAACTCTTACGGAGGCTGACTACGCTCCCGCCGTGGAGAGCAAGCTGAAAGAGTACAGCAAAAAGGCGCAGATCAAAGGGTTCCGCCCGGGCAAGGTGCCGGTAACGCTGGTGCGCAAAATGTACGGCAAAGGCATTTTGGTCGATGAAATCAACGCCTTGCTGGGCAAAGCCGTTGATAGCTACATCAAGGACAACGACCTGAAGATTCTGGGTGAGCCCCTGCCCGTGCCCACGGACGTAGACTTTGACAACCAAAAGGACTACACCTTCCAGTTTGAGCTGGGCCTGCTGCCCGAGTTCGAGCTGCCCGCTGATCAGTCCGTAACCGTTGACCGTCATAAAGTTGACCTCGACGAGAATACGCTGAAAGAAACCTACGAGCAGTTGGAGCGCCAGTTCGGCGAAACCACTGACCCCGAAACCGCTGAAGCCGGCGACTACATTTCGGGCAAGCTGAAGAAAGCCGGTGAGGAAGGCGAAGGCCGCGTGGTGTTGCTGCCAACCAACAAGCTGAAAAACGACGCCGACAAGTTTGTGGGCGTAAAGGTGGACGACGAAATCACCTTCGACCTGAAAAACGCATTCGACGGCGACCTGACGGCTATCCGTAACTTCTCGGGGTTGAGCAAGGAAGAAGCTGAAGCCATTGAAGGCGACTACACCCTGACCGTAGGCAAAGTACAGCGCTCGGTACCGGCGGAGTTCAACCAGGAACTGTTCGACAAAGTATTCGGCAAAGACATCGTAACCTCCAAAGAGGATTTCGATGAGAAAGTACGCTCGACGGTACAGGAAAACTACGACCGGGAAGCTGACAACCTGGTAAACCGCCAGATCATCGACAAAATGCTGGAAAATACCAGCATTGAAATCCCGAAGGAGTTCTTCAAGAAGTGGTTGCTGCGTGCCAACGAAGGCAAGCTGACCCCGGAGCAGATTGAGGAACACTACGAGGATTACGAGAAGGAGCTGAAATGGTCCCTGATCCGTAACAAAGTAGTGGAAGCCAACGAGCTGAAAGTGTCGAACGAGGAAATCGTGGACCGCACGATGCAGAAGATTCTGGGTCAGTTCAACATGGAAATGACGCCGGAGCTGGAAGAATCGGTACGCGGCTTTGCCGACAACTTCCTGCGTCAGGAGAACGGCAAAAACTACGTGAACGAGTACGAAGCCATTCTGGCAGAGAAAGTGCTGGAAAACCTGCGCGGCAAAGTTGTTGTTAATGACAACCCGATTACGGCCGAGGACTTCCGCAATCAAAATGCTGGCTAAGCGCTAACATTTTTGGTTCTAGAACCAACAAAAAAGCCCTTACTTGTCGTATGGGCTTTTTTGTTGCCCTTGCGGTTTCGTTGTGCCACTTTACTTCTCCTAATTTTCTGACATGCTGAATAAAGAAGAGTTCCGCAAGTTCGCCGTGAAAGGCCAGGGCCTCAGTGGCCTGGGCGTTGATCAATACATCCAGCACGTGGAGGGCCAGACCCGCAACGGCCTGATACTGCCCACGGGCATGACTCGCTCGGTAATTGAGGAGCGCCCTACCCGCTTCGCGGAAATTGACGTTTTCTCGCGCCTGATCATGGACCGTATTGTGTTCCTGGGCACGGCTGTGGATGATTACATCGCCAACATCCTGACGGCGCAGATGCTGTTTCTGGAGTCGGTAGATGCCAAGAAGGATATTCTGCTCTACATCAACTCGCCGGGTGGCTCGGTGTATGCCGGTCTGGGTATCTACGATACCATGCAGTACGTGAACCCTGACGTGGCTACCATCTGCACGGGTCTGGCGGCTTCCATGGGTGCTGTACTGCTGGCTGGTGGTGCCAAAGACAAGCGCTCGGCCCTCCCCCACGCCCGCGTCATGATTCACCAGCCTTCGGGTGGCGCGCAAGGCCAGTCGTCGGATATTGAAATCACGGCTCGTGAGATTCTGAAGCTCAAGAAAGAGCTGTACGACATTCTGGCGCAGCACACCGGCAAGTCGTATCAGGAAATCCATGACAACTCGGACCGCGACTACTGGATGCGGGCCGATGAGGCCAAGGAGTACGGCCTGATTGACGAGGTTCTCGAAAAAAAGAAGGCGTAACCGGTTAGGTTTGCCGCGCCGGCAGGGGTAGGAAATTTGTGTTATCACTCCTTGATTATCACTTAGATTCCTCGCCCTGTTCGGAATGATAACAGTAAAAAGCCCGCTTCGGCGGGCTTTTTCTTTTAAGTAAGGGCCAAACCCAACGGCACTTTTTTAAGCCTGCGGGGCGTTGGCCTTTTCGTACCTTTGAGGTAGGTTAGCGAAAGTTACCTATCCTCTCTCCTACTAGTGAGTTTCTCTGGCAATGGCTGATATTACGTGCTCCTTCTGCGGCAAGAGCAAAAAAGACGTTTCGGTGATGATTTCGGGCATTAATGCCCACATCTGCGAACGGTGCGTGGGACAGGCCCAACAAATCCTGAACGAGGAGAATAAGATTCGGGCCAATTCCAAGGCCCCGAAGTTCAACCTCGTGAAGCCGCGCGAGATGAAGGAGTACCTCGACCAGTACGTGGTCGGCCAGGACGAAGCCAAGAAGGTAATGTCGGTGGCGGTGTACAACCACTACAAGCGTCTGATGCAGAAGCCGCAGAAGGATGACGTGGTGATTGAGAAATCCAACATCATCATGGTAGGCGAAACGGGCACGGGTAAGACCTTTCTGACCCGCATGCTGGCCAACATTCTGCAGGTTCCTTTCTGCATTGCCGACGCAACGGTGCTGACGGAAGCGGGCTACGTAGGCGAGGATGTGGAAAGCATCCTGACCCGCTTGCTGCAAGCCGCCGACTACAACGTGGAAGCGGCGGAGCGCGGCATCGTGTACATCGACGAGATTGATAAGATTGCCCGCAAGAGCGACAACCCCAGCATTACGCGCGACGTGAGCGGGGAAGGCGTGCAGCAGGCCATGCTGAAGCTGCTGGAAGGCACTACGGTAAACGTGCCCCCGCACGGCGGCCGCAAACACCCCGAGCAGAAAATGATTACGGTAAACACCGAGAACATTCTGTTCATCTGCGGCGGGGCCTTCGTGGGCATTGAGCGCATCATCAAGAACCGCCTCAACACCAAGCCGATTGGTTTTGCCAAGACGCAGCTGGAGGAGAAGATTGATACCCAGAACTTCCTGCGCTACGTGACGGCTCAGGACCTGAAGCAGTTCGGTTTGATTCCGGAGCTCATCGGCCGCCTACCCGTCCTGACTCACTTGAATCCGCTCGACCATGCTACCCTGCGCAAAATCCTGACGGAGCCTAAGAACTCCATCGTGAAGCAGTACCAGCGCCTGTTCGATATGGAGAATATTCAGCTGAGCTTCTCCGACGGTGCGCTGGAATATATCGTGGTGAAAGCCGATGAGTACCGCCTGGGTGCCCGCGGCCTCCGCAGCATCTGCGAAGCCATCATGACGGACGCCATGTTCGATATGCCCTCAGAAGAAGGTGTGAAGGAACTGGTGATTGACGAAGAATACGCCCGTAGTAAGTTTGAGCAGACGGCGCTAAAGCAGCTGCGCGCGGCGTAAAGCCAACCTTATATAGTAATAACAAAAAAGAGCAAACTATAATAGTTTGCTCTTTTTTGTTATTACTATATAAATCTTCTATTTCTTTTCAGAGCGTTTTTGAAAACATAAGTCTCGTAAATTTTCATCATAAAATAAATTATACATCGACTCACCATCTGCCATAACGAGCGTTCCATTTATAATAAATCCTTCTTCTGCAGGCCCTAGGATATCTGAATTCGAATAGCTTTTCAGTTGAAAAGAATAACAACTACCTACTTTTATACATCTGTGATATTTCGATAATGATCTATGTGAAACTATTTTGTAGATAGAATCATTGCGCTGCGCCCATATGATATAGACACCACCTCGCTCTTTTGTATTTTCCTCGCCATATACGTTTATCTGATTAACACTAGAATCTAGTTTGGTTACAGTATAGCAATGCTTTGACGAAAGATCAATAAATCTATTTTTATGTGCGAAGGTATCCCTACACCAAGCAAATACTACACATAATAACACAGCTATAAATATAGATCTTCGCATAAATATCATTTACATATTACATTAATTCTACCCCTTCAAATACCCCACCATCAGCTTTGCAGCTTTTTCGGCGGCTCGCTGTTGGCCTAGCTTCGCGCGAATTGCGGCGTAGCCAGCTTTTTGCTGGGCAATGAAGTCTTCGTCGGCGGTTATTTTCTTTAGCTCGGTGACGAGGTTACGGGCGTTGAATTCGCCTTGAATAAGCTCTTTTACTACCTCTTTGCCGGCAATGAGGTTGACCAGGGAAATGTGCGGCACCTTGATTACCGCCTTGCCAATGGAGTAGGATACGGCGCTGGTGCGGTAGCACACTACCTGCGGTACGTCGAACAAGGCCGTTTCGAGAGTAGCGGTGCCGCTGGTGACGAGGGCGGCGGTGGCGTGGGCCAGCAGGTCGTAGGTCTGATCGAAGAGGATGCGGACGTTGTTGCGCTCGAAGTGGGCGTAGTAGTTCCGGTCGAGGTTATCGACGCCGGCTACGATGAACTGGTAGTCGAGGAAAGGCGGCAGGATGGCCACCATTTCGTAGAGCATTTCCTCGATTTCCTGCTTGCGCGAGCCGGGCAACACCGCAATAATGGGGCGCAGAGGGTCCAGTTCATTCCGCTCGTAGAAATCCTCGGACTTCTGGTGTTCTGCTACGGCGTCGGCGGTAGGGTTGCCGATGTAATCTACTTTATAATCGAAGCGCTGGTAGAACTCCTCCTCGAAAGGCAGAATCACAAACATCTTATCAACCAGCGCCTTCACTTTGTGTACGCGGCTCTGGTTCCAGGCCCAGATTTTGGGCGAGATATAGTAGAATACTTTCAGGCCGTTGGCTTTGGCGAACTTTGCAATCCGCATGTTGAAGCCGGCGTAATCAACCAGAATTACTACGTCGGGCTGGTAGGCCAGCAGGTCGCGCTGACATTCTTTCAGGTAGCCCCGGAACTTCAGGATGCTGGTGGCCGCTTCCCAGAAGCCCATAATGGCCATTTCCTGGTAGTGGTGCACCAACTCGCCGCCGGCCGCCTGCATCATGTCGCCGCCCCAGCAACGAAACTCCGCCTGGGGGTCCTGCTGGCGCAACTCGCGCATGAGGTTGGCCGCGTGGAAGTCGCCGGACCGCTCGCCAGCTATCAGGTAGTATTTCATTCAATTAACAATTAAGAATTAGTAATTAAGAATTAGTAGCAATTAGAACATAGCACCCTGAGCACTGAAAGCCCAAGTAGCAATTCTTAATTACTAATTCTTAATTATTAATTATTCCTCCCCGAAGTATTCCACGAAGTTGCGCGGGGTTTCGTAGAGCTTGATGCTGTGCAGCCGGGCCGAAGAAATCCGCTCGATTTCGGGCTGCAGAATTTTCCAGAAAGCCATTACCAGGTTTTCGGTACTGGCCAGCTGCCCTTCCATGAAAGGCACATCGAGGTTGAGGTTTTTATGGTCAACCTGATCTACAATATGGGTGCGAATTACCGTGCTGAGCTGCTTGAGGTCGATGACAAAACCGGTTTCGGGCTCGGGCTTGCCTTTCACGGTTACAATAAGGTCGTAGTTGTGGCCATGCCAGTTGGCATTGGCGCAGGGGCCGAAGACTTCGCGGTTGCGTTCCTCGCTCCAGCTGGGGTTGTAGAGCTTGTGGGCCGCATTGAAGTGCTCCTGTCGGCTGATGTATACCATTCGTTCGGGTGTTGCTGTCGTAGGAAGTTGAGGATTTGGCTGATAGAGCGGCCGAGGTACTACCCCATACGCAACCGTCAACCCTTTCCAACCCTACGAGCCTTGTTTTCGCAGCAAATATACGAAGAACGGTACGCCGAACAGGGCAGTTACGAGGCCCACGGGTAGTCCGGCGGGCGGGTAGAGCAGGCGGGCGAGTAGGTCGCAGAGCAGCAGGAAATTGCCTCCGAGCAAGGCGCAGAACACCAGGTTACCCCGGCTCACGGTGCCCAGCAGCCAGCGGGTGATGTGCGGAACCACCAGCCCTACAAACCCAATGGGCCCCGCCAGCGCCACCACGCAACCCGTAAGGCCCGAGGCAATGAGCAGCAGTAGCCAGCGCGTGCGAGCCACCGGCAGACCCAGCGCTGTGGCCCGCTCCTCGCCCAGCAGCAGCAGGTTGAGGCTGTTGTGCAGAAACCCGAGCAGCAGGAGCCCTACCCCCAGCGCCACCGCCGGGTAAGGCAGAATGGCCCAACTAGCCTTGTCGAAGCCGCCCAAGGCCCAGAACGTGATGGTGCGCAGCTTTTCTTCGGTGGCGGCCAGAAAGGTCAGCAGCCCCCCAAGCGAAGTTGTGAGGGAGCCCACCGCCACCCCAGCCAGCAGGAGCTGAGCCGGAACGATGCGCCCCCGGCGGCTACCCACAATAACGACCACCAGCGTAGTACCCAAGGCCCCGAGCAGCGCCGCCAGCGGCGGCAGATACAGCCCCGTGATGGTAAGCGCAGGAAAAAAGGTAAAGACCGTACTAGCCCCCAATGCCCCACCCGAGGCCGTGCCCAGCAGGTAAGGATCGGCTAAAGAGTTGTTTACCATGGCCTGCATGAGGTAGCCGCTCACGGCCAGCCCCGCGCCGGCCAGCAGCGCCAGTAGCAGCCGCGGCAACCGCAGCTCTATCAGTACCAGCTGGGCCGCGTCCTGGGGGTTGTAGTGCAGCAGCGCCCGGCTGATGAGGCTATAACTGGTTTCATAGCTACCAACTCGTAGCCCCACCGCCAGCAGCACAACCATGAGCAGCAGGCAAGCCAGAATCCAGGGCAGAGCGGGGCGCGACATACCAGAACAAACAGCGGATTACGAGCCGGAAACCACTTGCTGCAGCTCCCGCACCCCCTCTACCACCCGCGGATTGGGCCGCGACATCAAATCGTCGGTGACGCGGTAGATCCGGCGGGTTTGGTAGGCCCGGATGCGCTTCAGCTCCGGGTACAGCCGAAAGAACGTGCTGTCCATTTTGCCGAAGGTACCGCCAATGATAATATCGGGGTTAAGCTTGAGAATATACTCGCGGGTGAGGGCGGGGTAGGGCTGGGCAAATTTCTCGACTACAGCATTCTGGCCACCGGCCAGGGCTATCTTGTCCGTAAACAGCGTGTTCTGCCCATACACATAAATAGGATCCGACCAGGTAATGGCCAGGACCCGGGGTTTGGAGGCAGTTGGGGGGGTAGCAGAGGCAATCCGCCCCAACTCCGCCCGCAGGGAGTCGGTGAGGTGGCGGGCCTGGGGCTGGCGGCCCAGGATGCGGCCCAAATCGTTTAAGCCCCGAAAGACATCCTCCACCTTGGTATAGCGCTGGTAATAGACCGGAATGCCTAGCTCCTGCAGCCGCTGCGCATCAGTCAGTGAGGTAATGCCTTCGGTGGTAAATACTACTTCGGGTTTAAGAGCCACGAGGCGTTCTATATCCAGGGGGTAGCTGTTGATGACGGGCTTGCGCAACGCGGCCGCCGGGTAGTCGCAGACCTGGGTGCGGGCCACGATGGTAGCCGTATCGGCCACGGCGTAGAGCATTTCCGTCATGGAAGCCGCCAGGGACATGATGCGGCGCGGGCGGGCGGGCACGGTCAGCTCGCGGCCCAGGTCGTCGCGCAGGTGCTGGGGGGCCGCCGCTTCGGTGGTGGCAGGCTTTTCGGGTTGGCAGGCAGTTGCCAGCAGTAGCAGGGGTAGCAACTTCCGGGCGGTAGCCACGGAGCGGAAGAATCGGAGCATGAGGCAAAGGTAGCGGAAGCAACCTGGGGTTGCGCCTACCCCCTCTCGGCATAGATCAAAGGATAAGGAACGCCATGTGGGGCGGAGTTGAGGAATCTCGCGGGCTGACGTTCGCCTCACCCCGCGGCCCCTCTCCGCAGGGAGAAGGGGGAGTAAATACCATTGCAACGTCAGCCCGCGAGATTCCTCAACTGCGCTCGACATGACGGTCTGTTTGCTTCCTATAACGCTCTTTACCATATACCAGCACCTTTCCATAAGCTTGGCTAATCGGCGGGGGTAGGGTTTCCACTGCCGATGTAGGCCCCTCGCCACGGTGCTTCCGCCGCGTCTGCTTACTTTTGGCTTAAATATTCTGCCTTATGATCGTTGTTACCGGAGCCGCCGGCTTTATTGCCAGCTGTCTTGTCACCCGCCTCAATGCCGCCAACTTCAACGATATCGTGGTGGTGGACAACTTCACCTCGGAGCGTAAGCTGGCTAACCTCGCCGGCAAGCACCTGCGGGAGTACGTGGACCGCGAAGCGTTTTTTGAGTGGCTGGAGGCCCACCACGAGCAGGTGGAATTCATCTTCCACCTCGGGGCCCGCACCGATACCACGGAGCAAAACCGCGACGTGCTGAACGTGCTCAACCTGGAGTACTCCCAAAAGATGTGGCTGGCCTGCTGCCGCTACCAGCTGCCGTTGGTGTACGCTTCCTCGGCTGCTACCTACGGCTCCGGTACCCTGGGTTATTCCGATGACGACGCCCTGCTACCCCTGCTGCGCCCCCTAAACCCCTACGGCGACTCCAAGAACGACTTCGATAACTGGGCCGTGCAGCAGCCCGAAAAGCCTTTCTTCTGGGCGGGCCTGAAGTTCTTCAACGTGTACGGCCCCAATGAGTACCACAAGGGCCGCATGGCTTCCGTAATTCTGCACGCCTTCCGCCAGATTCAGGAAACGGGCTCGATGACCCTGTTCCGCTCGCACAACCCCGACTACGCCGACGGGGAGCAGCAGCGCGACTTTGTGTACGTAAAGGATGTAGTGGAAGTGTGCTTCTTCCTGATGCAGCACCGCCGCAACTCGGGCATTTACAACCTGGGCACCGGCGAGGCCCGCACCTTCCTCGATCTGACCCTGAGCACCTTCGCGGCCCTGGACCGCACCGCCGACATCCGCTTCCGCGATACGCCCGAGGACATCCGCGACACGTACCAGTATTTTACGGAGGCGGATATGAGCAAGCTCCGCAGCATCGGCTACGACCGGCCATTCACGAAGCTGGAAGACGGTATTTCCGATTACGTGCGCAATTACCTGGTACCCGGCCGCTACTACTAGCTTTTCGTCGGCAGCTGCTTTTTGCTGAAAGCAGAGCATTTTTTAGAAAACCCCTAAGCCGAGAAATCAGCTTGGGGGTTTCTTTTGATTATTAGCCACTTATACGCGCTTCGCATGACGAAATGCGTCACTGAAATGTCTAGAATAGCTCATCATATTGCAAAAATTAATTTTTATATCATTTTTTCCAGAGTACCTTCCTTCCCCTAGTTCATCTCACTTCTGCAGGCTGGTGCAACGAAAAAGCATAACTATAGTGGGTGGCGGGTTTTCCGGCTCGATGCTGGCCCTCCAACTAGCCCGATTACCCAATCAGGAGTTGATTGCCTGTGACGTACATTTGGTAGAACCCCGTCCGGTACCGGGGCCGGGGTTGGCGTACACGGCCCGCCGCCCCGAGTACCTGCTTAATGTCCGGAGCCAGTTCCTGAGCGCCTTCCCCGATCAGCCCGACCACTTCCTGAACTGGTTGCGCGTTACGCAGGCCAGTGCGTGCGAAAACGACTTCTGCTCCCGCCAGAGCTACGGGCGCTACCTGCAGCAGCTCATCAGCCAGGTACTGGAGTGGCCCTCCAGCAACGGTATCCGGTGCAAGTGGCACAACCTGACGGCCCAGGCCGTAACGGTAGCCCCCGATGGCCAATCGGCCCGGGTGAAGCTGTCGTCGGGCACCGAAATCCACAGCGACTATGTGGTGCTGGCCCTGGGCAACTTTCCGCCGCCCCCTCCTACCCCCGCTGACCTGCGCTACCTCCAGCACCCGGCGTACCATGGCAACCCCTGGGCCCAGGGGGCACTGCGCGAAATTGCCGCCGACGATACTGTGCTGCTAATCGGTACCGGCCTGACGGCCATTGATGTACTGCTGGGTTTGCGGGCCGATGGTCACCGAGGGCAGATTACGGTGGTATCGGGTCACGGCCGCTGGCCGCTGGCTTATCAGGACGAGCCTACCCCCTACCCCAGCTTCTATGCCCAAGAGCTGGCGGGCCTGAGCCAAGTAGCGGACGTGCTGAAGGTAGTGCGGCGGCATGTGCGGGAAGCGGAGCGCCTGGGCATTGGCTGGCAGGCAGTTATCGACTCGCTTCGGCCCGATTTGGGGCGTATCTGGGCGGCGTGGCCCTCGGTGGAGCAAGCCCGGTTTCTGCGCCACCTGGCGGGCATCTGGTCGGTGGTCAGGCACCGCAGCCCGCCCCAGAACGCGCAGGCTCTGCAGCAAATGCTGGATGCGGGGCTTGTGCGAGTGGAGCGGGGTAGGGTGCGCGCCATCGAGCCCGAAACAGCAGGACAGGGTCTGGTTGTGACGGTGCAGGCCGGTACGCAACAGCCCGCCCGCCCCCTCACAGCCCGGCACGTTATTAACTGCACTGGCCCCCTGCTGGACTACAGCCGAATTCAGACCCCACTGGTCGTTGGTTTGCGCGAAGCCGGCCACTTGGTGCCCGATGCTTTACGGCTGGGCATCATAACAAACGAGTGCGGCGCTTTGCTTGATGCGCAGGGTACTGCGTCATCTGTGCTGTTCACCCTGGGCCCCAGCCGCCGCCCCGCCTATTTCGAATCGACGGCCGTGCCGGAGCTTCGCGGCCAGGCTACAGAGCTGGCTCAGGAACTGGGCCGCCGGCTGCTGAAAGGCACAGAAAGCTCCTTTTCCTCCTCCGAAGAGAAGAGCTGACTTTAGCTTTCAGGTTTTTGTATAGCGGCTCATTAAACAAGAAAAGGCCGCGCCCAATTCGGGCGCGGCCTTTTCACGTATGAAAATAGCTGCCTGAAAACGCTAGGCGGCCAGGTCAGGGTAGAGCGGGCGCACGGGAGTTTCGGGTGCCTCCTGGGGTAGGGGCAGCGTAGGCAGAGCCGGGTAGGAAACCTGAGTTTCGGCGGCGTGGCGGCGCAGGGCGCGCATCAGCAGGTATTTGTACTTCTCCGCGTCGGCCAGGGCAAGCTCCACGGCCCGCACGGCATCGTCGTAGGCTACTACCGGCACCGATTCGGCGGCTTCGCCAGTGGGGTAAGTCAGCTCAAAAACCGGGCAATTCAGGTACTCAGCAGGCGTTTTCATCAGGCAGCAAATCTAAGTTTCAGATGTCGGGTAAATAACAGAACAGCCCGCATTATTATTCCCGAAAACAGGATTTTTTATCTATTCTAACGAAATTAAAGTCATTGATTATCAATCCTTTATCCGCAGCACCAACTTACCAAACTGCAGGCCTTCATCCATGCGGTGAAGCGCCTGCTGGCCCTCGGCCAGGGCAAACGTTTCATCCAGCACGGGCACAATGGCGTGCTGCTCAAACAAGCTGACCATGCTAGTGAAGTCCTGAGCGGTGCCCATGGTGGAGCCCAGCACCGAGAGCTGCTTCCAGAAGATTTTGCGGGCCGCCACCATCGGAATATCGCCATGGGTAGCACCATAAAACACGATGCGCCCACCGGGAGCAGCGGCATCCAGCAAGTCGTTGAAGCCGGGGCCAGCGGCGCTGTCGATAATCACCTCGAAGCCACCGCCGGCTTGCCTGGTGAGGGTAGCCGGCCACTTATCGGCCTTATAGCTGATGCCGCCTTTCGCGCCCAGCCCCACGGCTCGGGCAATTTTTTCTTCGGAGCCCGAGGTAACCCACACTTCGGCGCCACTGGCTACGGCCATCTGCAGGGCCAGCAGGGCCACGCCGCCCCCTACCCCACTAATGAGCACCCGCTCGCCGGGCTGCAGGCCGGCCCGGGTAAAGGCCGCCCGATAGGCCGTAACGCCGCCCAGGGGCAGGGCGGCGGCCTGCTCGAAGCTCAGGTGAGCGGGTTTGGCTCGTACCTGCCCGGCATCTACGCACACAAACTCAGCAAACGTGCCATCCTGCGGCAGGCCCAGAATCTGGAAGTCGCGGCCCTGGGCGGCGGAGTTGTTGCCCCAGTGGTGACCGGGGTTGATGAGCACCGGCTGCCCCAACAAATTCGCATCTACTCCCTCGCCCAGGGCCGAGATAATGCCCGCTCCATCGGAGCCCAGTATAATCGGGAATTTAAGTCCGGCGTACTGCCCCTTCTGAATCCAGACGTCGCGGTGATTAAGAGCGGCGGCGTGCAGCTGCACCTGCACCTGTCCGGGGCCGGGTTGGGGGGTAGGAACTTCTTGCAGCGTTACGGGCTGGCCAATTCCTTCGAGCACGAGGGCTTGCATAGAGGGGTAGTAAAAGCGTGAAAAAGGGTTTTTAGCTCGGTCCAACTTACAGGAAGCGGGCTTTTAGTTCGGGGGTTGGAAGCCAGCAGGCCTCCTGCCGGCCAAACCAGCGGTAGCGGTTGCGGGCTACCAGCCGGTACACGGCGTCGCGCAGAAACCGGGGAAACAGCTGGCCCACCGTGCCTACTACCCCCCACAGGCCCCCCAGCCCCCGCAGCACGCCCAGGGCAGCGGCCGAGTGGGTATAGGCCCGGCCCCCTTCCAGCAGCACCACCGAATCGGGCTCCTGCTGGGGCAGCAGGCCGTGGGACCGGAGCAGCTCCTGCCCTACCCCCGACTGCAATGACGCAAACCGGAAGCGGCCGGCGGCATCGTGCTCAATGACAAACTGCACGAAGCCATTGCATAGATTGCAAACCCCATCGAAGAGAATAGTGGCAGTGGACGCGGAGGGCATAAGCGGGAAGGCTTAGGAAAACAAGCGGAGGTAGTATAGTACCCGCCAACGGGCTGGTTTGTTATGCTTCATCCGGCAGCAGGTCGCAGTACCAGAAGCCGGCGGTAAAAGGCGACGACTCCGGCGCGGTTTCTGCAGCGGAGGCGGTGCCGGCAGCGGAAGCGGGAGCTTGGTAGGTACGGCGCACCAGCTCGCCGCGCCGGAACGGGATGGGGCTGCGGAAGTAGGGCGCGTCGAAAACGAAGCTGTGGTACTCGCCGTTTTCGCCGCACGAATCGACGCCGGCGGGCAAGTCGCGCAGAAACTCCTCGTCGAGGAGGCGGCCGCAGAAGCTGGCATCGAGGTGCTGCTCATTCACGCACACGACCACCGCCCGGAAGCCCAGGTCGAGGTACTCGCGCAGCAGATCGGCGTTGGGGCGCTGCCAGAGCGGAAATACGGCCTGCATGCCCACCCGCGCCAGCTGCTGCTCGCGGTACTGGCGTAGGTCTTCCAGGTAAATATCCCCGAACACCGCCCGCTCAATACCTTTGGCCTGCAACGGGGCCAGGGTAGCGCGCATCTGCTGCTCGTAGAGGGCCATGTCGGGCATTTCGGGCAGCTCCAGCTTGGTGAGGGGCAGGCCGATGCGCTGGGCCTGGGCTTCCAGCAGCGCCACCCGCACGCCGTGCATAGACACGCGGCCGTAGTGGGCATTCACGCTGGTGAGCAGATCAGTGACGTGGAGGGTGGGGTTGAGCAGGGCGTGGTAAAGGGCCAGGGCCGAATCTTTACCGCCGCTCCAGTTCATGAGGGCAGGACAGGACATGGCCCAAAGGTAGGGCCCGCGGCCGTTGGCGCAACCGCAGCCGGGCCGGGTACGTTTGCCGGGGTACATACTGACTTCTCTACCTAGTCTTCCATTCCCATGAAACGCCTTCTTTCTCTCGCACTGGCCAGTGGCCTGCTGGCTTCCCTGACCGCCTGCGACTACCGAAACACCCCGGGCAAAGACCCGCAAGCCTCCCAGGACTTTTCCACCTACCAGAAGGCGCGCCCCACGGAAACCATGACCGATAGTGTCAGCGGGGGCGACGAGGCCTACACCCCCATTGGCACGGGCTCGGCCAACGACCAGAAAACTTCCGTGGATGCCGCTATTGAGGGCCAGCCCAACAACGCCGGCTCGCCGGTCGGCGACATGCCTTCCGGTAACGAGGAAGTAAAGGCCACCAGCCGCGAGCAGTAATTCCGGAAGTCAGGCCTACTCCCCTGCCTGACGTGGCCCTCTATAAGTGATAAAGCCCCCGCCGGTGCATACCAGCGGGGTCTTTTTTGTTGGCTTCTGGACAAGAAATTACAATACCCAGTGCCGGGGTTGCGGAGCGCCGGCATTCGTGCCTTTCGCCAGCGCCAGCCCAACCCCTAACGTAAGGGCATCTTCCAGGCCGCCTACTGCCGCGCTGGAAAGGCCGGACCCCTCGGTAGCTTTCTTGCGCAGAAAATAGCCCGCGTAGGTGGCCCCAACGGCCGCCAGCGCTCCAACCAAGGCCCCGGTTAGCGGCGTATCGTGGTTGATTTTGTAGAGGGTGGCCCCTACCAGGGCCCCGGCCGCCGCCCGGCCCGCCAAGGAAACCGGCACAATGCGGGCGGGCATTTGGGGCAGTTTGTCGGCGGTCATTTCACTGGCGGCCAGCACCTTCAGGCCGTGCGCTACCAGCGGCTTTTGCAGCCAGCGCAGCGGCGAGCCCGCCAGGGCGTGCGGATGGTAGGTTAGCAGGTTGCTGCTCAGCAGGGCCGGCGCCGTCATGCTCCGCAGGCCGGCCACGGCCCCGAGCCCTACGGTTTGCCACAGATGCTTGCTCATGAGAAAGGGGTAGTGCAGGGTAAGGTTCAGTAATGCACTGCTGCCTTTAACGGGTACCGGCGCCGGAGGGCCAAGTTGTTTGTTGGGAGTAAGCCAGCAGCCTTGGCATTTTCCTCAGCTCATTATTCGTGGTTACTGGTCTGATTTACGAGCCTATACCCTTCTCTTGCCGCGCAAGAGCCCGGGCACCCCAGATACTACCAGTACCACCAGCTCTGCATCCGGTGGGGCGACATTACCGAAACCCGTTATGCAGCAGTAGTAAAAAGGGCAACCCGGTGGGTTGCCCTTTTTACTGAGGGTAGGGAGTTACTTCTGATTGGCGGCCCAGGCGTCCATTTTGCGTTCCAGCACGGCCAGGGGCATTACACCATCTTTCAGCAGCTCATCGTGGAAGTCGCTGAGGCGGAAGTGGGAGCGGCTCTGGCCGGCGTACTTCTCGCGTAGCTTGTCGTTGTGGGCGCCTAGCTGCTTCTCGTACTTCTGGCGCAGCTCCCGGATTTTCAGGGCCCCGATTTTGTAGCTCAGGGCCTGGCCCGGAATAGCCATGTAGCGCTCAATTTCGGCTACGGCTCCGTCCTCACTGATGGCCTCGTTATCGAGCATGTACTTAATGGCTTCTTCGCGGGTCATGTTTTTGGTGTGCATACCCACGTCCACCACCAGGCGCACGGCGCGGTGCATTTCGTCGCCGAGGGCCCCCATGTACTGGTAGGGGTCCTGGTAGAGGCCCAGCTCCTTGCCCAGGCTTTCGGTGTACAGAGCCCAGCCTTCGCCCATGGCGCCGTACCAGGCAAACCGCCGGAACTTAGGCAGATCGGTGTTTTCCTGCTGCAGCGAGGTTTGGTAGTGGTGGCCCGGAATGGCTTCGTGCAGAAACAGCGACTCCATGCCGGAGGTGACGTTGAACTTGGTGGCATCTACAATCGGGATGTAGAAAATGCCCGGCCGCGAGCCATCGGGGCTACCGGGGTTGTACTCCGCCGAGGCCGAAGCCGCCCGGAAGGCTTCTGTCTGGCGGATTTCAAACGGGGTTTTCGGGGTGCGCCCGAACATCTTCTTCAGGTTGGGCTCCATTTTGGTCTGAATGGCCCGGAAAGCGCCCAACACCTCTTCCGGGGTTTTGTAGGGCATGAGCTTGGGGTCGGTTTTCAGGGAAGCGAAGAACGCCTTCAGGTCGCCTTTAAAGCCAACTTGCGCCTTCACTTTCTCCATCTCGCCCCGAATGCGGGCTACCTCCTGCTGGCCGGTTTGGTAAATTTCCTCGGGCGTCTTGTCGGTGGTGGTCCACGTTTTCACGTAGTACTTGTATATCTCGGGGCCGCCCGGAATGGCCGCAATGCCGGTGCTGGGCCGCGACTTAGGCAGGTATTCCTTTTCCAGGAAGTCGCCGAGCTTTTTGTAGGTAGGCACCAGCTCTTCCTGAATAGCCTTTTTGTAAGCCGCCGTGATGCGCTGCTTTTCAGCATCGGTCAGGCCTTCGGGCAGCTTATTGATGGGGCCGTAGAATAGGCTCTTGGTAGGGTCTGGGGTTTCCATAGCTCGCATCTGCGGAATCATCTTTTCTACCAGCGCCTTGGGCAGCACTACGCCGGCTTTCATACCCTGCCGGAAGTTGCTGATGGCCGTATCGGCCCACACCGAAAACCCGCGTACCCGGCCCAGCCAGTTGTCGTAGTCCTTGGCCGTCTTGAAAGGCTGCACACCCTCACCCGAGCCGTATTGCCCCATAGTAAGGGGTAGGCCCCAGAACTGCTGGTAGGGTATCATCCAAGTATTGAGCTTTATTCCTTCCAGCTTGCTTTCCAGATCATAGCGAAACATGTCGTAGCTGATCTTGTCGTTGGCCGACAGCTCCTCGCGGTTGAATTTCTGCAGGCCATCGAGGTACTTCTGGTAGAAGGCCCGCAGCTTGCCCCGAAACTCCTGGGTGCCGTCGTTGGGCAGCTGGTCATTGTAGCGGTTGTCGCCCTGGGCAGTGGCTTCCAGCGGGAACAGCCGGGCATTTTCCTCCCAGTAGGCGTCAAAGAGCTGCTTTGTGTCTTTGATATCGGCCAGGTTGGTTTCGGTGCCGGCCGCACCGCTTTGGTCAGCTGATTTCTGCTGGTTGCAGGCGGCGGCCAGGAGCGCGCAGGCGAACAAGCCGCCCAGAGCGAGTTTTTTCATGGAGAGAAAAGGAAGTTGAGTTCAGAGCGGGAAGGTACACCGATGTTTTCTGAATTTGCTACCCCCCAGCCGGCCCGAAACCCGAGGCAGCAGTTGGGGCGTACTACCGCCGCCGCGCGGCCTGCTCTATGGAAAACCTCGAAATCATCATTCTGCTGATGGCGGCGCTGGCGCTGCTCTATGCCCTGGCCAACCGCCTGAAGCTGCCCTACCCCGTGCTGCTGGTGGTAGCGGGTCTGCTGATTGGCTTAGTGCCCGGCCTGCCGGTCGTCCGCCTCAGCCCCAACGTGGTGTTTCTGGTGTTTCTGCCGCCCCTGCTCTACGAAGCCAGCTTCAATACCTCCTGGCATGATTTCAAGCGCTACCACCGCTCCATTTCTCTGCTGGCCATTGGGCTGGTGTTGTTTACCATGGCGGCGGTGGCGGCCGTAGCGCACTACGTTATTCCGGGCATGACCTGGGCCCTGGGCTTCGTGCTGGGCGCCATCGTGTCGCCGCCCGATGCGGTAGCCGCCACCAGCGCCACCCACGGCCTGGGCCTGCCCCGGCGGGTATCGACCATTCTGGAAGGGGAAAGCCTGCTGAATGATGCCTCTGCCCTGATTGCCTACCGCTACGCCGTGGCGGCCGTAGTGAGTGGCACCTTCGGGCTTTGGGAAGCGGGCCTACAGTTTTTGCTGGTAGCGGGCGGCGGACTGGCATTGGGCGGGGCGCTGGGCTACCTCTTTACCCGCCTGCAAAGCCATGTCCAGGACCCTACCCTCGCCACTGTACTCAGCCTGCTCAGTCCGTTTATGGGCTATGTGCTGGCCGAGCACCTGCACATTTCCGGAGTGCTGGCAGTGGTGGCCACGGGCCTGGTAATGTCGTGGAACTCGTTTGAGGCCTACACGTTCCGGACCCGCATCCGGCGCAGCAACTTCTGGAAGGTCCTCACGTTTCTGCTCAACGGCTTCGTGTTCATTCTTATTGGCTTGCAGCTGCCGGCCATTATGGAGGGGCTGGGCGCTTATTCCCTACCTTCTATTATTGGGTATGGGCTGCTGATTAGCGTGGTGGCCATTGTGGTGCGCCTGCTGTGGATTTTTCCGGCTGGGCTTTCCTCCTACTATTTCGGGCGGGGCAGCCAAGAGTTTACTTCGTTTAAAGAGCAGGCCCGGGAGCTGTTTGTCGTTTCCTGGTCAGGGATGCGGGGGGTAGTATCGTTGGCGACAGCGCTGGCGCTGCCCATGGTCGTGAGCAACGGCGAGCCGTTTCCGCAGCGCAACCTGATTCTGTTCATTACCTTCTGCGTTATTCTCGTGACGCTGGTGGTACAAGGTCTTTCTTTGCCCTGGTTTGTGCGCCGCCTGGGCGTACAGACGCCGCCCGAGCAGGATCTGCAGGAGGCGCGGGAGCTGCGCCTGGAGCTGGCCCGCGCCGCCCTCACCTACATCGACTCGACAGTGGCCGGCGCTACCAACGCCCGCGCCTTCCGGGAAATCCGCAACCGCTTCGAGCACCGCATCAGCCGCCTGGAAAATCCCGTTCCGCCCGATGCTACCTCCGATACCAGCTCAAACCCCGCCGCCGAGCGCGCCGAATTCGAGCAGATTCTGCGCCAGCAGCTGGCCGTTATTGAGCACGAGCGGGAACTGCTGGTACAGCTGCACCGCGCCGGCACCTTCAGCGAGGAAGCCGTGCGGCGCGTGGAGCGGGAGCTGGACATTACTACCTCTACCCTTTACTCGCAGCTGAATGCTCTGTAAGCGCCCGGCCGGCAACATCCGGCCCGTAATCTGGTTGTAGTCTTTCTAAAACCGGCCAGAGCGGCGCTTTTAGTCAGGTAGAGACATAGTCGGCCTCAACTACACGAAGAAGAAATTCACTATTCCTAGCCCAATAAGTAACATGATTATTATCACGACAGAACGTGTAGTGCCCTTGGTAAGTATCCAAGCAATGCGGACAAAAACCGAGTAAATAAAAAGAACAAATACACCTATAACATTGCCTATTACTCCGAGAGCATAGGTTTCATCTAGCAGTAAGGGCATACTTAAAACTGTTATTTATTAAGACAAAAAGCTCCGTTAGGCCACCAGTTGAATAGCCTGCACTTTTAATTTCCACTCGAACTTCAACACCGTTAACTCTTCTCTTTTGGGTTACACAAATATATCAACCCCCTTTTTTAAACTCTCCCTTATGGAATCATTAGCTGGTAAGAATGCCCTGGTAACGGGCGCTGGTAAAGGAATTGGCCGGGCCGTGGCCGTAGCCCTGGCCCAGGAAGGCGCCAATGTGGCCCTGCTGGCCCGCACCGAAAGCCAGCTCCGGGAAGTAGCCCAGGAAATTGAAGCCTTGGGCGTGAAAGCCGTGGTAGTAACCGCCGACGTAGCCGACCGTACCGCCGCCGAAGCTGCCGTAAATCAGGCCCTTCAGGAGCTGGGCAGCATCGACATCCTAATCAACAACGCCGGCATCGGCACCTTTGCCAAGCTCGTGGACATGGACCCCGAGGAGTGGGAAAACATCATCCGGGTAAACCTGCTGGGTACTTACTACATCACCCGGGCCGTGCTGCCCCAGATGATTCAGCGTGAGTCGGGCGATATTATCAACATTGCTTCTACCGCCGGCCAGCGCGGAGCCGCCACCACCAGCGCCTACAGTGCCTCGAAGTTTGCTTTGCTGGGCCTTACCGAGTCGTTGATGCAGGAAGTGCGCAAGCAGAACATCCGCGTGTCGGCCCTCACGCCCAGCACCGTGGCCACCGAGCTTGCCATCAACAACAAGCTCACCGACGGTAACCCCGAGAAGGTAATGCAGCCCGAGGACCTGGCCGAGTTCATCATCTCCCAGCTCAAGCTCAACCGTCGTATTTTCATCAAGGAAGCCGGCATGTGGAGCACCAACCCGTAATCGGGGTTATCTGACTGCCAAGCCAATCTTTTTTGCTAACTCCCGCTTACGCGGCGGCCGAGTTTCGGCACAACAGGCCGGTAGTATCCGCTACCGGCCTTTTTGTGTTGCTTACGTTTCCTTCCTACTAGTAGCTGAAGCTAGTAGCAACGGAGCACAAAAGCCCACTCTCTTTGCGAGGAGCAGTTGCCGGGTCACCTGTTCAGCTGAATGTGCGTATGTTTCAGCCATGCCTTCTGCTCTGCTCCGCTTTCTGCTGCCATTGGTCTGGCTGCTGCTGACCGGCGGCCCTATTTCGCTTCTAGCCCAGTCCACCGACAATTATCTTACCCAGATTCCGGACCCTAAGCGGTTGGGGGAAAGCTACGTCAGCAACCCCGATGCTATACTGGCGCCCGCTACCGTGCAGGACCTGAACGCAAGCCTGCGTGCCCTGGACCAGAGCGGCCGCGCCCACATCGATGTGGTAGTAGCCCGCAGCATTGGGGAAGCAGTGCCTAAAACGGCTGCCACCACGCTGTTTAACCGCTGGAAAATCGGGCGAAAAGACACTAATAATGGTCTGCTTATTCTGTTGGTGCTGGATCAGCGCCGGGTAGAGTTCGAAACCGGATACGGGCTGGAAGCCAACCTGCCCGACATTATCTGCTACCGAATTCAGCAGCGCTACATGGTGCCTGCCCTGCGCAACGGCCAGCCTGATGAGGCCGTGCGCCAGGGAGTAGCGGCTGTAATACGCCAGCTAAGCACCGGCAGCATCGCCGAGTCGGCTGCCGCAGACGATTCTTTGGCTGCTATGCCCGATATTCTTCCGCAGCAGGAGCTGGCTTATGACAGCGAAACTCCCCAGGGAGGAAGCAACTGGTTTATCCTGACGCTGGGGATAGTCGCCTTTTCGGGCGTGCTCCTGCTGTATGGGGTGCTGTGGCACTTCACCACCCGCGGAAGCTCTTTGCGTTATCCGGCCTTGGTGCTATTGCTGGTGCCGCTGGGATTAGGCGTAGCGCTGCTGTCTTCTGACACGCTGGGTACCGCCGTTCTCTGGCTGCTGGGCCTGGGCTACGGCGTGCCCTGGCTCTACACCCTCTGGTACCTGCGCGGGGCAGACAAGCGGCGCCGCGAAGGCGCCGAGCTACCACGACACCAGCAACACCAGCAACTGGAGCAGGCCCACCACGGGCTGGAATTCACGGCCTACCTTTTTGCTTTGCCCCTGGCCTGGTACTGGCCCCGGCACCGCCGCCACATGCAGGAACTGCGCGAAGCTCCCTACCCCTGCCCTCACTGCAATAGTCCCATGCACCGCCTCGGCGAAACCGAGGACGACGCTCACTTGCAGAAGGGCGAGCAGGTAGAGGAGCGTATCAAATCCGTGGATTACGACGTGTGGCGCTGCTCGGAGTGCCAGCATACCCTCACGCTGGATTACCAGAATCTTAGCTCCGATGCCGAGCCTTGTCCGAAATGCCATTTCCGCACTTTTCAGGATGCGGGCCGACAGGTAATGAAGCCGGCCACGCGGTACTCGGAGGGGTGGGGCTGGCACCGGCACCGCTGCCGCCACTGCCCGCACGAAACCAAGGAGCGCTACACCATTGCCCGTCTGCCCGATCCGTCCAATAGCTCATCGTCCGGCAGCTCATCCTCATCCAGTAGCTCTTCCAGCAGCAGCAGTAGCAGTGGAGGCTCGTCGGGCGGCGGCGGGGCTGGGAGCAGCTGGTAGGGCTTAAACGAAAGCAACCTCCACGGCGCTAGGCTGTGGAGGTTGCTTTCGTTTTAGGCTTTGGCTTTAGTTGGTGCGCGCTCCGGGTTTGGGGGCAGGTTTTTTCACCATCGTGCCGAAAGCACCTTTCTGCTCGAAGGCGGCAATTACTTCGTCTTCGGCGGGGGTGCGTTTCACGACGGGGTTGTTGGCCCAGAACTCGGGGTCGTAGGCTTTGGCCCGAATGGCGTCCAGGTCGCGGTCCGTGAGGCTGGCGCGGGCGTAAGGCAGGCGCGTGGGGGTAGTCGCTTGGTCGTAGAAGAAGGTGAACGACGACACGTTGATAGCCAGCGGTTTTTTGCCGGGCTCGGTCAGGTCGGTGGTCAGGTCCATCTTCATCAGCTCCAGGGGCGCCACGCTGGCCTTGCCGCCGGGGTGAAAGGCCATTTCAATGGTGAGCTTGGCGTTTTCGAACTTCTGGCGGGGGTTGTTGGTCGAGCCCGTAAAGCTGGGCTGCACCATGCGGTAGCGCACCACCTGGTTGGTTTCAATGTCAATCCAGACGGTGCCCTGGGCGCGGTAGCGCACCTCGGGGCGGGTTTCAAACTCGATTTCGGCTACCCCACCGGTGGAGTCTTCACCCACGATGCCTTTCAGCTCCAGCAGGTAGTTTTTCTCCACGTTGGGGCTGAGCAGGGCCAGGGAGGTAGTGCTGTCCTGCTGAGGGTCGAAGAGGCCGAACTTGCGGGTATATACCGAGAAATTGCTCAGGTTGATGGGGGCCTGGCGGGCGGCGTAGCGGCCCTGGGCCAGGGTAGTACCGTCAATGCGGGCCGGGTTCGACTTCACGTTCCAGACCACCTCCTGCAGCTCCGAGGGCTCGTTGTCGATGCGGGTAATCTGGCGGTAAAAGGCCTTGCCGTAGTACGTGCGGCGGTAGTTACGCTGCAGGTTGCGGAAGGCCCGGTCCACGAGCTGGAAGGGGAAGCTGGCCACTTTCACCTCGGGCAGCACCACGGTGGCCTCGGCCAGGGTCACGTTCAGGGGCGCATCGGTGGTCACGCGCAGGGTGTCCTTCACGTGATTCAGCTCCGAGAAGAGCAGGGTCACGGGCAGGCTCTTCACTACCAGGGTAAACTCGCCCTCCAGGTTGGTCGTCGTCCCGTTGCTGGTCCCGGGCACGGCCACACTGGCAAAGGGCAGCACCTCCTTGGTTTCCTTGTCGCGCACTACCCCGCGCAGCTGCACCTGAGCCTGGCTGAACTGGGTAAGGCTGAGTAGCAATAGCAGTAGTACAAGAGCGCCGCGAAACGGCCGGGTAGCGGTTGAAAAGACAGCGGGCAAACGAACTGGAAGCATAGCAAACAAGCAGCAGAAAACGAGAAAACGGTACACCGACCGGAATAACGCGGGCCCGACCCAAAACCGTGCCCACCTGCACAAAAGTAGGCGCTAAACGCAACAGCAAGGCTGGAATGTGGGTAAGTAGTGTACCTTAGGACGATTCCCCACCGTTAGCCGGGTGGTTCGTCCTTCCACATTTCCTTCTCCCCTACTCCCATGTTGAAGCGAGATTTCCTGAAAAATGGCCTACTGGCCGCCGTGGGTGCGCTGATAAGCCCCGCCGTGCTGGCCGCGGCCCACGAAGAAAAACTCCTGCGCGAAGCCCGCGCTATGCCCATGGCCGATGGCCCCTTCACGCTGCCGGCTCTGCCCTACGCCTTCAATGCGCTGGAACCTCACATCGACGCCAAAACGATGGAGATTCACCACGATGCGCACCACAAAACTTACGTGTCTAAGCTGAACGAGGCCGTGGCCGGCAAGCCCGAGGAAAAGCTGAGCCTGGCCCAGCTGCTGGCCTCGGCCAGCAAACAGCCCGATGCCATCCGCAACAATGCCGGCGGCCACTGGAACCACTCCTTCTTCTGGCTGCTGCTCGACCCCAAAGGCGGCGGACAGCCCACCGGAGCCCTGGCCGCGGCCATCAACAAGGATTTTGGCTCCTACGAGAAATTCCAGGATGAATTCACCAAGGCCGCTACCGGCCGCTTCGGCTCGGGCTGGGCCTGGCTGATTCACGATAAAAAATCCGGCAAGCTGGCTATTACCTCCACACCCAACCAGGATAACCCCCTGATGGACCTCTCGGGCATTCAGCGCGGTACCCCCCTGCTGGGCCTAGATGTGTGGGAGCACGCCTACTACCTCAAGTACCAGAACAAGCGCCCCGACTACGTAAAAGCCTTCTGGAACGTGATTAACTGGGCCGAAGTAAACCGCCGCTTCGACGAAGCCCGCAAAGGGTAGCCCTTGTCTTTCCGCGCAAAAAGCCGCTTCTGAATCGTCAGAAGCGGCTTTTCCTTTTGATGAACATTCAGAACGGTCATTCCGAGCGGAGCGAGGAATCTCGCGTGCTGATGTTGTGATGCTACCTGTCATGCTGAGCTTGCCAAAGCAGCTCTACCTCTTCGTTCTTCTAATAGGGATTAGCCAGAGGTAGAGATGCTTCGACAAGCTCAGCATGACGTCTTGGAGAAGCACGCGAGATTCCTCGACAAGCTCGGAATGACCGTTGTGCAGGAACAGTTTTAGAGAATATCACTTGTTTTCCCAGCGCACAGCTTTGGCCGAATCCAGAGCGGTGGTCATCTGGTGTTCCAGCTCAGTTAGCTCTTGTGCTTCGGCCGCCCAAAAATCTTCGTACTGGTGGGCGGTCAGCTGCACGGTGTCGGGCTCCTGGTACTGGTGCATCCACGTCATCATGGCGGCATCGGCGCGGCGCAAGCTCCTGATGGTGCGGTGCAGGCGCTCGGCTTTGGCCCGGCCCGAGGAGGTAGCGGAATCCAGGCCGACGAGCTGGGCAGCGAGGCGCTGGCGCTCCGATACCAGCCCGTCCATGCGGGCCATCAGCTCATCGTGGTGGCGCATCACGGCGGCGCGGGTGGCGGGCGTTTTGCTTTCGGCGGGTTGGTCTTGCTGGGGCTGGCAGGCCCCGGCGAGCAGGAAAAGGGCCGCGCAACGCAGCCACATTTTCGGGTTCAGCGGCGCGCTCATTTCATCTTGATAAACAGCCACAAGCCCAGCACCGACACGGCCAATACACCCGCGGCCGCCAGCATCGTGATGATGTCGCGGATGTTTTTGCCCAGCTCCCCGGCGGCGTGGTACTTGTGCAGGAAGGCAAAGCTGAGGCCTTCGTAGCGGGCTACATTCTCGACGCGGGCGGCGAGGCGGCCGGTAGCGGGCTCCACGTACAGGGTGGTTTGCTGCGGGGTATTGTAGGCCACTTTCATAACGGGCAGGCGCTTGTTAATGAAGCCGTACTCGCCTTCAAAATGATCCACCAGGGTAGGTTTGCCGCTCATAGCGGGGGTAGCGCCCCCCCCGGCTTGCCTCAGGAAAGAGTTGGCTAGAAATGCCGCGTATTGGGTGGCGCCGTCGGGCAGCAGCTGGCCGGTAGCGGCATTGTAGTAGGTTACGGGGGTAGCCCGCACCGCTTCCACGGGCTGGCCCGTGCTGGCACCGGCCACCGGGCCGGTGGGCTTTTCGGCCGGAAGCAGGAATATTTGGTAGTACACCTGTCCGCTCAGCTCCGCCAAGGTTACCTGTTGCACCGATTCCCAGGCTAGGGGCAGCTCCGTGAGGTCCACGGCCAAGGCGGGGGTAGGCACGGCGGGCGCGTGCTGGTAGCGCAGCCGGTCGTCGGGGTGCAGCTTGAGGTAGACGTGGAAGGCCCCGCTGCCCGCAAAAGTGAACGTAACCAAGGCCACGGCCAACCCTACCTGCCGGTGGTACTTGCGCAGCCAGCCTACCCGGTCCTGGGCATTACGGGGCTGGCGGAATTTCTTCCACATAAAGCCGTAAATCACCAGCCCACTCACCGCCGAGGCGATAATAATGCCCAGCAGCACCAGCATGGTCAGCACCCGGAACGTGTTGCTGCCAATCAGCTCCAGCCACGACCAGTTGTGGAACAAGTCGAACACCCGGATGAAGGCGCTACGGCTGGCATTGTTGAACGTAGCCAGCCGGGCCGGCGCGGTTTCCACGTACACCACTAACCCGTCGGGCCGGTCGAGGGCGATGCGCCACACGGGCAGCAGGCGGTTCACGAACTTATACTCCTGGTCGAAGCCGGTGATGCGCACGGCGCTGCTCACTTGCGCCGTAGAATCCTGGGTGAAGTAGCGGGCCAGCTGCTCGGCGTACTGCCGGTCGGCGCTGACAGGCAAGGGTTGCCCGGTTTCGGCGCTGAAGTAGCGCGGCACGGCCGTAGGCGCTTCGGTTCCTAGCTGCACCTGGTAGGCCGGCTGGCCCTGCCACTGCACCACGCGCACTCTGCGCAGGCTGGTAATCTGATTTTGCTTCAGCACCTGCCGCAACGCCACTTTGGGCTTAACCACGGGGGTAGGCGCCAAGGTTTCGCGGGCTATTTTCGGCCGGAGCCAGTTGCTCATCAGCGGGTGTGCGAGGCCACTGAGGGTCCAGAGGATAACCGGCACCACCGTCAGCAGCCCGATGATGCGGTGCCAGCGGTACATGTGGCGCTGCACCGCCCGCTTTACAGAGCCAGCGGCCCGAGCCGCCGGGGCAGCTTGTTGCGTTGTTTGCATAGAAAATGTCTGTTGTTAAGGCCAGCAGGCCCTTTTTTGTTGATGTGCGCTTCATCCGCCGCTGCGGCTGCACTGCCCGCCGTACCGGTCGGACGGCGGGCAGTGCAGCCGCAGCGGCTACCTTTTTGCAGTTCACTAGCCCAGGGTTTAACCCTGGGCTATGAAGCGGTTGACGTAGTAGGCTTCATGAGTTAGCCAGCGGGAGAGGTCCTTCGCGCTGCTCAGGATGACAGCTCCTTTCTTCTGTCACCTCAGCACCATTCACCTCATCACCTGATTCACTTCTTCCCCACGAAATTGTACTGCACCCCTACCGATACCGTGCGGGGAGCGGCGGGCGTGAAGGTGGTGCGGTCGGTGAGGGCATTGCCGCGGGTGGCGGCGTTGGCGTACAGCTCGTCGGTGAGGTTGATGACGTTCACGAAGACTTCCAGCGTTTCGCGCCAGCTGTAACCGGCCCGGGCGTTGAGCACGCTCACGCCGCGGGCCCCGAACAGGGTCCGGTCATCGTATCGCACCTGGTTCACTTGGTCTTGGTACCAGCTGCTGATGCGCTGATACTCCAGGGAAGCGCGCAGGCCGCGCAGCCACTGGGGCTTGTATGTCAGCTCGGTGTTGGCGACCCAGCGCGGAGCCTGGGGCATCTGCTTGCCATTCACATCCTTTACCGCGTCGGTGGCGTTGGTACTGAGGGCAAACTCTTCGAAGCGGTGCATGGCGTTGGTGCCGCCGAAGCGGAAGAACAGCTCGGTGGTAGGCTTCCAGGTCAGGCTGTATTCGATGCCGCGGTGCAGGGTTTTGCCGGCGCTCTGGTAGTCGGTGGAGTTATCGGGCTGGCGGATGCTGAGCAGCTCGTTGCGCCCATCCAGCTGGTACAACGCCACATCCACGTACACCTTGTTGTCTAGCAACGACGCCCAAGCCCCAATTTCGCGGTTGTAAAAGCGAGCTGGTTGCAGGTTGTAGTAGAACTCGGCGGGTACTACCTCGCCGGTGGGGGTAGTAACGCCGGTGCCGGGGCGCTTCCGGAAAATAGCCGTGAGGCCGGGCGGCGAGAAGCCCTGCGAGTAGTTGGCGTACAGCCCCCGGCCGTGGCCCAGGTCGTAGGTCAGCCCGATTTTGGGGGTAGCCTGCTGGAAGGTTTTCGTGCCGCTCGACTTATCGAGGTAGTTGTCGTAGTCGAAAGACAGGCGGTCAAAGCGCCCGCCCAGGGTGAGCTGCAGCTTGGGCAGCGGGTGAACATCCAACTGGGCATACACGGCCGAGTTCAGCAGGTCGGTATCGTAGTTGGCAATGGGGAGGTCGGGCCGGTCGGCCGTGATGGTGTACTTCTCCACCGACTTCTTATCGGCCCGCAGCTGGGCCGCCAGGTCAATCTGGTGGGCATCGTACTGGGTAGGCGAATAATCGAAGCTAGCCCCACCAATCAGGCGCGAGTTCAGCCAGTTCCAGCGCACACTGTGCTGGGCAAGCAGACCGTAGCTCTGGAAACGGTTCTCGTTGACCTCGCCCGTAGCGATAGCAGCCCCGGCCCGCCACCGGATGCCGTACGAAGGGTTCTGGCCGATGCTGTTGTCGCGGAAGAAGCCCGTGAGGGTGGTCTGGTTCTGGGCGTTCCACTGCCACTCGGCGGTGAGGCGGGCGCGCAGAGCGTAAGTTTTGCGGTAGGTAAAATCAGTCGGGCTGCTGTACTCGCGGCGGTAGTAAGCCACGCTATCCACCGAGCCGCTGGTTTGGGAGTCGTAGTCGTTGTACGAGGCGGCGGCCGTCAGGTGAGTGCGGGTGCCAAGGGCATATTCCAGCCGGGCGTTCAAACTGACCTTGTCGTAGTCGGAGCTGGCCAGCCAGGAGTTGCGCTGCCGGGCCACGTAGCCACTCACGAAGCCCCCGAGCTGGGGCGTGAGCATGCCGCCGCCCCCAAATTGCACCCGCCGGTAGCCGTAGTTATCGGCCTGCACGCCCACGCTGGCCGTTGGGACGGCGGTAGGGCGCTTAGTCAGCAGGTTGAGGGCGCCGCCTACCGCCTCCGGTCCGTAGAGCGAGGAGGCTGGGCCCTTCACTACCTCAATAGAGTTGATGGCCAGCGGATTCGATTCCAGCAGCGCATTGTGGTTGAACACGCCCATAGGCCGCAACGGAATTCCATCTTCCAGATACAGGAAGTAGGCGTTGGTGCCAAAAGGCTGCCGGATGCCCATGGCGTGCTGCTCGTTACCGTAGTTGAGCATCACCACGCCCGGCACTTTGTTGATCAGCTCGGCCAGCAGGGTGGGTTTGGTGTCCTGCACCAGGGTAGGCGAAAGTTTGGCAATAGCCACCGGCGCATCGGTGCGCAATTGAGCCTCACGGCTGGCAGTTACCACCACCGTTTGCAGGTCCTGCACGGCCGGGTTCAGGGCCACGCGCAGGGGTAGGCCCTCGGCCGGCACGGCCACCGTGAATGGCTCATACCCCACCGCTGACACCACCAGCTCAGTGGCCGAGGTGATCAGGGAAAACTGCCCGTTCGGGTTGGTGGCGGTGCCTACTTGCCCATCGGGGGTGCGGATGGTGGCTCCAAGAACAGGTTCTTTGGTGGCCGCATCGAAGACGCGGCCGGTTAGGGCACGTTGGGCCCAGGCAGCCTGACTGGCGCACAGGGCCAGGGGCAGCAATACCGTTTTTATCACAGGAAGAAAGGCTGATTGACGGCAGGCCGCGCCAAGGCCCTAGCACACGCAGGTGCTGAGCTAGCCGCGCGGGCCCACCAGATTGGGTTAGACCGGGGTCAATCAGCCCTCTGCGGGCGGGTGGTCGGGGCCGGGCCGGTCCCAGGCGTAGGACTCCACACGGTACGCCCCGTAGTGGGGGGTAGCAGGGAAGTGCGTGGGTGGGGTGAGGCGCAGGGGCACCACCGTAGCACAGAACAGGTTAACATCCTGTACTACCTGCTTGCTGCCGGGCTGCTGCTTTTTCTCGTGCTCGGCCACCACCTTTAGCTGCTTGCGCAGGTGGCACTTGCCATTACACTTTAGCTGGGGCTTGTCGCGGTTGATGCACAGCACCCGGGCAATGTAGTCCTGATTCAGCCACCAACTCACCGCAATACCCAACTGCCCGGTGCAGTGCACCGAGAGCGAGAACAGCAGCAGAATAGCTATGGCCTGACGCACAGGAAACGGATGAGAAGCTACGAATACTGCTGCAAAGGAACATCCTCCAACCGCTCGCACCAAGTATTGTACGCCATTAGCGGGATTTTATACATCCCAATACCCAGTTTTTGATAGCCAGATGAGGCCCTGGGCTATCTGTTCGTTACGGCCTCACTGCGCGGCGACGAGGGCAAAGTGTTTTACTCGGAGAAGATAGAGGAAGGCAAGTAGCAGAAAGGGCAAAAGAGTAAATAGACCGTCATGTCGAGCTTGTCGAGACATCTCGCGTGCTGATGTTGCAGTGCTAATCCAACGTCAGCACGCGAGATGTCTCGACAAGCTCGACATGACGGTCTTGATTCTGGCGGGAATGATGTTTTGCTGTTTCAATAATGCAGTCCATCCATCCTCTTCAATTCCGCTAAATTCGCAGCCTACCCATTCTAACCGCTGCAACTGCCCTTGTCCTTCACTCGCTCCCTCCCGTTTCTGTGGCTGCTGCTGGCACTGCTGAGCCCCTTCGATGGCTCGGCCCAGCGCCGCAAGAAGAAGCCATCCGCTAAGAAAACCACGGCTACTGCTCGCCGTGCTTCCGCCCCGCAGGCGGCTGGAACCGCTAAACCACTGGCCGCCAACAAGCCTACCCCCGCCAAGAGTCGCAACCTGCCGGTGCCGTTTGCCGGGCAGTTGGGCCAGTCGCGGTGGGTTGATTCGGTGATGAAGACGCTCACGCCCGATCAGCGGGTAGCCCAGCTGTTCATGGTGGCCGCCTACTCCAACCGCAAGCGCATTGATGAGGACTCTGTATCGGCCCTGATTCAGCAGTACGGCATTGGGGGGTTGATTTTCTTCCAGGGCGGACCGGTGCGCCAGAGCAAGCTTTTGAACCGCTACCAAAGCCAGAGCAAAGTGCCTCTGCTGGTAGCCATGGACGCCGAGTGGGGCGTGGGCATGCGCCTCGACAGCGTGCAGCGCTTTCCCTACCAGATGAGCATGGGCGGAATCCGCGAAAATCAGCTGGTGTACGACATGGGTACCGAGGTGGCAGCTCAATTTAAGCGCCTGGGCATGCACGTCAACTTCGCGCCGGTGGTCGATGTGAACAACAACGCTCAGAACCCCGTCATCGGGTACCGCAGCTGGGGCGAGAATCGGGAAGGCGTCACGGAGAAAAGCTACCTCTACATGAAGGGCATGCAGGATGCGGGCGTGCTGGCCGTAGCCAAACACTTCCCCGGCCATGGCGACACCGACACCGATTCGCACCTGGCCCTACCCCTGCTTCGCATCGACAAGAAGCGCATTGATACCCTGGAACTCTACCCCTTCAAAAGCCTGATTAAGCGCGGCATAGGGGGCATGATGGTGGCCCACCTCAACATTCCGGCCCTCGATACGACGGGCCTGCCCTCTACCCTCTCCAAACCTATTATCCAGGGCTTGCTGCAGCAGAAGCTGGGCTTCGAAGGCATCATCTTTACCGACGCCATGAACATGAAGGGCGTCATCTCGAAATACCCGCCCGGCGACGCCGACCTGCGCGCCCTGCTGGCCGGCAACGACATTCTGGAGTTCAGCAAGAACATTCCGCTGGCCCTGAAGATGGTGCGCGAAGCCATCAACAAAGGTCAGCTCAGCCAGGCCGACCTCGATGCCCGCTGCCGCAAGGTGCTGGCCCTGAAGGAGTGGGCCGGCCTGAACAAGTACAAGCCCATCGAGTTGCGCAACCTCATTCAGGACTTGAACACGCCCCACGCCCAATACCTGAGCCAGCGCCTCACGGAGCTGAGCGTAACGGTGCTGCGCAACCAGCGGAGCCTGCTACCCCTGCAGCGCCTTGATACCCTGCGCCTCGCTACCCTCACCATCGGCACCAAGGATACCACCGACTTTCAGCGCATGGTAGCCGACTACGCCCCGGTACGCCACTTCTGGCTGCCCGCCGCCCCCAGCATGGACGAGCTGACGCGCATGCGCGAAACCCTGAAACCCTACAACCTGGTGCTGGTGGGCCTGAACAACCTGGGCCGCCTGCCCGCTACCAACTTCGGTATTGCGCCCGAAACCAACGTGCTGCTGCGCGAGCTGGGTGGCAAGGGCCAGAAGCTGGTGGTAACAGTGTTTGGCTCCGCGTACGCCGTGGCGAAAGTCCGGGACCTGGACCGCGCCGATGCGGTGGTGCTGGCCTACCAGGAAAGCAAGAACGCCCAGGACGTAGCCGCTGAGGTAATTTTCGGGGGCGTGTCGGCCAGCGGTAAGCTGCCCGTGACGGTTTCCGACCGGTATGGCTACGGCGCGGGTCTGGCTACCAAGGGCGGCATTCGGCTGCGCTACAGCTTCCCTGAGGCTGTGGGCATGAACAACAACCTGGAAGCCCGCGTGGACTCTATTATGAATGGGGCAGTAGGGGCGCAGGCGTTTCCGGGCGGCGAGGTGCTGATTGCCCGCCGGGGGGTAGTGGTGCTGCGCAAAAGCTACGGCACCCACTCCTACCCCTCTGCCGCCGGCCAAGCCGCCCGCCCCGTTCGCAACACCGACCTCTACGACCTGGCTTCCGTGACCAAGGTAGCGGCGGCGCTGCCGGCCCTGATGAAGCTCCAGGACGAGGGCAAGTTCAACCCCGACATGACCCTGGGCCAGCTGTTCCCGGAGTTCAAAGGCACTAATAAGGAAAGCCTGAAGCTGCGCGACGTGCTGACTCACCAGGCTCGCCTAAAAGCCTGGATTCCGTTCTGGAAGGACTACACCGAGCCCCGCGGCCTGTTCAACTCCCTGTTCGGCAAGAGCCCCGATGCCAAGGACGTATCGGCCACGCAGCCCGCCGAGATGAGCCGCCGCTACTTCCGCCCCGATTCCTCGGCCCGCTTCCCGTTGCCTGCGGGCCCTCGCCTGTGGGCCCGCCAGGATTTTCCGGAGCGCATCACCAAGGCCATTGCCGAGTCGCCGCTGAACGAGAAGCCGGGCTACGTGTACTCCGATTTGTCGTTTATCATGTACCCGCGCTTCATCAAGGCCGCTTCGGGCAAAACGATTGACCAGTTCGTGACGGATGAGCTGTACCGGCCGCTGGGCGCCACTACCCTGGGCTACAACCCTACCCGTCGCTTCCCGCTCAGCCGCATCACCCCCACCGAGTACGACTCCCTGTTCCGCCACGCCCAACTCCACGGTACCGTGCACGACGAAGGCGCGGCCCTGCTCGGCGGCCTCTCCGGCCACGCTGGCCTCTTCGGCAACGCCAACGACCTAGCCAAACTGGTGCAGCTCTACGCCTGGAATGGCACGTACGGCGGGCAGCAGCTCCTCAAGCCCGAAACCCTGGCCGAGTACACCAAGTGCCAGTTCTGCCCCGACAACCGCCGCGCCCTGGGCTTCGATAGGCCGGCGGCTAACCCCACCGTGAATTCGGCCAACAGCGTTTCCCAGCTCAGCTACGGGCACACCGGCTTTACGGGCACCTACTTCTGGGTTGACCCCAAAGAAGAACTCACCTGCATTGTGCTGACCAACCGCGTGAACCCCACCCGCCGCAACAACAAAATCACGGAGCGCAGCGTGCGGAGCGGGGTGCTGCAGGTAGCCCTAGAGAGCATTCAGCAGGCCCGGAAACAGGCCGTGGAAAGCACGGTGCCGCAGGAGCAGTAATACTACCCTCAGGGAACCAAAAACACTAAGCCCCAACAGTCTCTGTTGGGGCTTAGTGTTTTTAACGACTTCACGAATAGCTATTGAACAGCCAGGCGGCCGGGGCTTAGCTGCAGTATTTCAATTTTGCGGGTTGCCTCTTCCATCTCCAGACCCATGGCTTGCAAGGACTTCAGGATTTCCGCTCTACCGGCTTCCGGCTGTAGCTCCAGCTTCATGTCGTAGCGGCCCAGCAGGCCCGTTTCATCTACCACGGGCTTGCTCGACATATTCTCCAGAAACTCGCGGAGCATTTCCACCCGGCCCCCTTCCACTTCCAGCCCTTTGCCCGACCACATGCCGCTTTCTGGCTTCTTAGACTCCGGCCAGGGCTGCCGGGATTTGCGTTGCCGCAGCACGTACACCGGCCGGCTTTCGCGCACTAGCTGGGGCTGGACCGGAAACTGGCGGGGTAGCTCCTGGCGCAGGTGCCGGAGCAGATGCGCTTTATCCGTCGTGGGCACAATCAAATCCAGGCACACCAGGTTGGCGGGTTCCTGGCTGACTTGCAGGGCGGGCAGTTCGTTTTTCACCCGCAGGTGCGACACTCCGTAGGCTTCGCGGAATAAGGTTTCCACGGGCACATTAATGGCCGTGAGTCGGCGCCCGCGCAGGCCGGGAGTCTGGTCGCGGCGCAGTTGGCTGTGTTGGCCCTGCAGGTAGGGCCGGACGCTCACGGCAAAACGGGTAGCGGTATCGGCCGGGAAGAAAACCAACGGGTCCTTCACTACTACATCGTGCTTGGCTTGCAGCTTGGCCTTTTTCCCGGCCAGAATAGCCCGCAGGGAGGCAGTAGTTAGCTGATCGGGCCGCGTAATGGCCAGCACGCGCTGGTCTTTGCCAATGATAACGGTGTGCGGCACGCTGTTGTGCGGGAAGTAGCGGTAGAGCGGGGCATTCTGGTCGGGTAAAGCCGCCAGCGGAAGCTGCACCGGCCGCCGGGCCACGAACGTCCGGAGCCGCTGCTCCGAGTCGTTGGCTACCCCCACTACCTGCAGCTGCTGCGGAAAGGCCTGCTGCAGCGAATCGAGGTGGAGCAGGGCCGGAATGCACGGGCCGCACCACGTTCCCCAAAACTCAATTACCAGCACTTTGCCTTTCGCTTCGGTAGAGCTGAAGCCGCCTCCGCTGCGGTTCACTACCTGCGAGAGAGTAAACGGCGGCACCAGGTCGCCTTCTCGCAAGGCTTGGCCAAACACCAGGGCGGGGCCGGCACACAGACCAGCTAGCAGGCATACTCGTGGATACATAAGTGGATACATAGCAGGAGGTAGTTTCCAGATGCGTCGTAAACTACTCTTTTCTCAGTAGCTTGTCTGCTACCTCGTTGCCTTCCGCCTAATTCCCCGCTCACTGTCTGCTAGGCCCCTTGCTGAACCCGCCCCTGCGCCTTACGGGGCTGCTGGAACACGCCGCCGGGTAGCACTCCGGTACCGAAACTGTTAGCTGCCCGCCCGAAGGCGGCCTCCACCCCTATACCTACGCCGCGGCCCAGCCGCTACTAGCCAGCTGCTGGCTAGTAGCGGCTGGGCCCTGATCCGGCACGCAGCGTCCGACTGATTAGCTTCGTGCTGCTGTTTGCCGGCAAGGCTGGGCTGGCCGGAGGTAGAAACCTACACTTCTTGCGGCGCCCACAACATCCGTCCCGGCGGCGCGGGCGTCAACTAGTCAGGCGCTGCGCGTCGGCGTGGGGCCCGGCCGCTATTTCACTTCCCCACCCGGAGCCTGAGTTTTCATTTTCTCGGCAATGGCCTGCTGGAGCTCCGGCAGGTGCTCCTGCATACGCTTCTGGCCGATTTCCATGCCGGCGGCCATAAGCTGGGGCATTTTGGTGATGGTTTTGCGGCCGGTGGGCGTCTGGTAGAACTTGGTCAGCTCTTTCAGCTCTTTTTCCGTGAACTCACGGGCGTAGAGTTGCACCATGTCTTCCTTCATCGACTGCCAGCTCATGTACTTGGTGAGGTAGGCGCGCATTTCGGGCTCCACGACTTTCATGCCGGGGTTTTGCTCCAGCTGCGAGGCCAGCATCCGGTCGATGGTGGCCGTGAGGTTCTTTTCGGAATCGGTAGCGGCGAGGAGGTCTTCGGCTGCCTTGCGCTGGCCCGCCGAAATAGGCGTGGCCGCGCTGGGAGTGGCGGCCGTGGTTTGGGCCGTAGCGGCAGGGGCGGCCAGGGCCAGGCCGGCGGCCAATAACAGGAGTTTCTTCATCTGCCGAAGTACGCGAAATTCTATCGACCAAGCTATTTCCCTACCCCCTCCGGCCCGCTACACCTTAATGATAATATTACGGCGGTACATCAGCCAGAGCACGCCCAGCCAGATCAGTACGCACACAATGGCTCCGGCCAAGGAAGCATTTACGGGGCTGAAGTAGGGCACGAAGAAGGTAGCGTACAGCCAGTTGCGCAGGCCGGTGGGCTGCCCGTCGGCGCCCGTCACCTTGATCATGTTCAGCAGGCGCGGAATCAGGCCCGAGAGGAAAAATACAGTAATGGCATTCACGCCGTACACCAGCGGCGCTTTTATCCAGCCGCGGTAGCCCTGCACGTCCGTCAGCCAGTAGAGGCCGGCCAGCACGGCCATAGCCAGCCCACCGGTGTAGAGCACAAAGGAGCTGGTCCAGAGGCTTTTGTTGATGGGAAACCAGCCGTTCCAGATCAGGCCCAGCAGCACGCAGCCGCCGCCGGCCATAAACAGCCACGCTACCCGGGTGGCCGGCTCCACCTCCCGGCGGCGCAGCCACTGCCCGGCCAATAACCCTAGCAGCCCCGTACCAATGGCGGGCAGGGTGCTCAGCAGCCCTTCCGGGTCCCAGGTGCGGCTTTGCTTCCAGAGGTGGGCTTCGCCGAGCACGGCTCTATCAAGCCAGGCGCCGAGGTTGGTGCCGGCCTCCAGGTTGGCGGGGCCGTAGCCGGGCACAGGTACCAACTGCAGCAGCACGTTATAGAAAACCAGCAGAAATGCCAGTAACCCTATTTGCTGCCTACGCGAGGTTTTCAGAAACAGCATGCCGCACACCAGGAACACCACCGCAATGCGCGCCAGCACGCCCGGAATCCGAACCGTACTGAAATCAAACGCAGGAAACAGGGCCCCAAACAATCCCAGCCCAAACAGGATAGCCGCGCGTTTCAGAATCCGGACGAAGGTGCGGCCGTGGGTTTCGGGCTGGCGCCGGGCCCCGTCCAGCGCATAGGTAATGCTGACGCCCACAATGAACAGGAAGAAGGGAAAGATCAGGTCGGTGGGGGTGCAGCCGTGCCAATGCGCGTGTTCCAGCGGCGCGTAGATGTGGCCCCAGTCGCCGGGGTTGTTCACCAAAATCATGGCCATGACGGTGAGCCCCCGGAATACATCAAGGCTCACGAGGCGGCCGGGCTGGGCGGCCTCGGCTAATGGTACGGTACCGGTGGTGCGCACGGCGGCCTGGGTGGTAGTCTGCATACGGAAAAGAAGTAAAAGCCTGCGGAATTGCTTTAAGGGAAGCGGCTGGTAAATCGGTCAGCTTACATACCTCCGGCCCGGCAAGGTCGCCGGGAAAGTTGCGGTTTTGCAACTGATAATCAAAAGCAAATCAGACCTTCAAAAAATACTAAATATAGTTGCTTCCCTACGTTTCGTGCCGTAGTTTTAGCATCCTTGCTCTGGCTAACGCCTCCGTTTCACTGCCCCGCCCTACCCTTCTTACCCGCCCCACCCTACCCTTTTTGCGCTGTTTGGCTGCTGTGCAGCCCGCCGGACCCGTCCCATCCATTCCGGCATCTTTTTTCTTACTTCCGGCCATAATCCAACTGCAACCGAACAGTGCTTCGGTTGCCGCTTCGCTTTATTTTCCTTTCTCTCTCACTCTTTTTCGAACTGCGTATGAAAAGACGTTTATGGTCGTCCTCCGTAGCCTTGGGGCTGCTGGTGGCCGCGCCCGCCGCGTGGGCTCAGCAGGCCGCCACGCGCACCATACAGGGCACCGTGACCGATGCCAACGGCCGGGCCCCGCTGCCGGGCGTGAACGTGCTGGTAAAGGGCACTACTCTCGGAACCCAGACCGACGTGGAAGGCCGCTACACCCTGGCCGGCGTGCCCGAGGGGGCTACCCTCGTGTTCAGCTTTATCGGCTACACCAGCCTGGAGCGCCCCGCCGCCGCCGATAACCAGAACGTGACCCTCTCGGCCGATACCCGCAAGCTGGATGAAGTAGTGGTGACGGCCTTCGGCATCAAGCAGGAGCGCCGCCAGATCAACTACGGCGCCCAGGAAGTGAAGGCCAAGGACCTGATTGACTCGCGCCAGCCCAACATTGTGAATGCCCTGCAGGGCAAAGTGGCCGGGGTGCAGGTAACCAGCTCGGGCGGCGGGGCCGGCGAAGGCGCTTCCATTGTAATTCGGGGCGGCAACTCCCTGGATGCCGACAACCAGCCCCTGTTCGTTATTGATGGCATCATCATGGACAACAGCTCGTTTGCCGAAAGCACCGCGCCCGGCGGGGGCTCGGCGTTCAACGGGCTGCTGGGCCGCTCGGTGGGAAGCACCAACCGCGCCTCCGACATCAACCCCGAGGATATTGAGAGCATGACGGTGCTGAAAGGCCCGTCGGCGGCGGCCCTCTACGGCTTGCGCGCCGCCAACGGGGCCGTAATTATTACCACCAAAAAAGGGCGGGCTGGCCGCACGTCCATCGACTTCCGCACCCAGTTTTCGGTGGATGAGGTAAACCGCCTGCCCCAGCTGCAGGACCAGTACAAGCAGGGCACCGGCGGCGTGTTCGATGCCACCACCCGCAACTCCTGGGGCCCGCGCTTCCAGCCCGGCGAAACGGTGTACGACAACCTGGGCAACTTCCACCGGCGCGGCACCACGTACCAGAACTACCTGACCCTATCGGGCGGCACGGAGAAGGGCACCTTCCAGATATCGGCTTCCCGGCTTGACAACAAGGGGGTAGTGCCGGAAAGCCAGTACGATAAAACCACGGTGCGCCTGGCGGGCACCATGCAGTTTTCGCCGAAAATCAGCGCCTCGGGCTCGGCGCAGTACCTAAACTCGGGCGCCGAGCGGCCCCTGCAGGGCCCTGGCTTGTTTGGGGGCAGCGGGGGCTACTTCGTGAGCCTGCTCAACTGGCCCCGCAACGACGACGCCCGCGTGTACCTGAACCCCAACGGCACGCGCCGCCGCCTGCTGCCCGGCAGCGTGGGCTCTACCGACGCCGACAACCCCTACTGGACGGTAAAAAACAACCCCCAGACCGACCGCACCAACCGCTTCATCGGCAACACGCAGCTGAGCTACGACCCCGTGAAGTGGCTGAAGGTGAGCTACAACATCGGTACCGACCTGTACACCGAGAAAACCCAGTCGGTGCGGGCCATTGGCACCTCCCAGCCCGGCAACCAGGACGGTGGCATTTCGGAATCGACGACCCTGAACCGCCTGCTCAACTCCAACCTGCTGGCCATCTTCACCCACCAGATCAACGAAAACTTGGCCGGGGTGCTGACCATCGGCAACACGGTGGAAATGAGCAAGCGCGAAACCACCGATGTGCTGGGTCAGATTTTCCGGACGCCCGGCGTGGCCTCGCTCAACAACACCGACACGCGCAGCGCCCTGAACACCACCAGCGAGCGGCGCCTGGTCGGCAACTTCGCCCGCCTGAACCTGGACCTGCTGCAGCAGCTTACCCTGGAGCTCAGCGGCCGCTACGACGTGTCGTCCACGCTGCCGCGCAACAACAAAAACTTCGGGGGCGGCTTCTTCTACGGGTCCGCCGCGGCCGGCTACGAGTTCAGCCGCACCCTGGGCCTGGACCAGAACCCGATTTTCAACTACGGCAAAATCCGCGCTTCCGTGGCCCAGGTGGGCAAAGACCCGCTGCCCTACCGCGTTGATTCGCCGCTGGCCCAGAGCTCCTACATCGGGGGCGGCTTCCGCCAGGGATTCTTCGGGGGCAATGCTGATCTGGTGCCGGAGCGCACCACCTCGTACGAGGCCGGCCTGGATCTGCAGTTTCTGCAGAACCGCCTGAGCGTGAATGCCGGCTACTACTACCAAGTAACTACGGATCAGCTGATTGCGCCGCGCGTAAGTCAGCCCTCAGGCTATATTTTTCAGTACATCAACGGCGGCACGGTGACCAACCGGGGCATCGAAATAGCCCTGGCCGGCACCCTGATCAAGCAAGCCAACGGTCTGCAGTGGGACATTCTGGCCAACTTCTACCGCAACGTGAACGAGGCCACCAAGCTGCCCAGCTTCCTGACCGAAGTCAACCAGTCGGACGCCAACATCATTGACGTGGCGCGGGGTAGCGCTTTCCCCGGCCGCCCCATTAACTCCATTGCGGCCCTGGACTACGTGCGCGTAACCAGCGGGCCCTACGCCGGGCAGGTTATCATCGGGGCCAACGGCTACCCCACCATCAACACCAGCACCTACGTGTACGCCGGCAACCGCGCCCCCGACTTCACGACCCAGATTACCAACACCCTGACCTACAAAGGGCTGGAGCTGACCTTCCTGCTCGACTTCCGGAAGGGCGGCAAGGTGGTGAACGGCAACGACTGGTTTACGACCCGCAACGGCCTGAGCACCCGCACCGAGGACCGCTATAAACAGGCCGTGTTTGAGGGGGTAGTACGGCAGGCTGATGGCTCCTACGCGCCCAACACCCGCCCGGTGGAGCTAACTCAGCAGTACTTCCAGAGCATTCTGGGGGCGGTGGGTACTCCTTTCATTGAAGATGGCTCCTGGACGCGCCTGCGCTACGTGACCCTGTCGTACGCGCTGCCCTCCTCCTGGCTGGGCACTTCCATCGTGAAGGGGGCGCAGGTGAGTGTGACGGGCCGCAACCTCTTGCTGCTGACCAACTACTCCGGGGCCGATCCGGAAACGGCGGCGGCGGGCTCCGGCGTGCGCGGCGGCGGCTCCGGCGGCTTCGACTACGGCAACGTGCCCGGCACCCGCGGCGTGGACATGGCCCTGCGCTTTAACTTTTAATCAATGACGTGAACGAGGCCGGCGGGACGGTGGTTGCTACCGCCGCCGAGGCCTACTTTCTTCCTCATTTCCTACTCCCGACTTTAATGAAAAAATATATCTTGGCCCTGGGACTCTTGTGTAGCGGGGGCCTGCTCACGTCGTGCGAGAGTTTTCTCGACGTGAATAACGACCCCAACAATCCGGCCGATGCCACGCCCAACTTCCTGCTGCCCGGCGCTATATCCCAGGCCTTTCAGCAGCAGATGTTCACGTCCCTGACGACGCCTTACATTACCCAGTACATTGTGCGGCGCACGCCCCAGGCCAGCACCGACCAGTTTTTCCTCACCACCGGCAACGGCAACAACACCCTCAACTACTTCTACTACTGGTCGGCGGGCAATGCCCGCGAAGCCCTGAAAACGGCTGAGGCCGAAGGCTCGGTGTACTACGTGGGGGCTTCCAAAATTATTACCGCCATGGGCCTGGCCCACGCCACCGACATGCTCGGCGACGTGCCCTACTCCGAGGCCTTCCAGGGGGCCCAGAACTACACGCCCAAGTACGACCCGCAGGAGCAGGTGTACCAGAGCATTCAGCAGCTCCTGGACGAGGGCATCGTGGAGCTCTCGAAGCCAGCTTCGGCCAACTTCCGGGCTTTCTACAGCACCTCCCCCAGCGTCAGCGGCGACATCCTGTACCGCGGCGACCCGCAGAAGTGGGTGCGGCTGGCTAAAGCCCTGAAGGCCCGGCAGCTGCTGCACCTGAGCAAGAAAGCCAACTTTACGGCCCAGGTAGCGCCCCAGATTCTGAAGCTGGTGGCCGAGAGCTTCACGGGCAAGGCCGACGACGCCCAGCTGCAGTTCCAGGCTCCGGTAGCGCCCCTCACTGGCACCACCAACATTTTCGGGACTACCCGCGCCAACTTTGCCAACGCCACTACGTCGGCTACCTACTCGGCCAACATTATCAAGTACCTGAACGGCAACGCGCCGGGCGCTACCTACCCCGGCGTGGTGGACCCGCGCTTCCCCATCATTGCCACGGCCAACAGCACCGGCACCGACCCGGGCGTGGCGGGCGGCACGCCTATTTCGGCCGCCACCGGCAACGCCACTGACTTCTACAGCAGCTGGTACGCCCGCGACTTGGGCTACTTCGAGGTGATTACCTACCACGAAGTGAAGTTTATTGAGGCCGAAGTAAAGTTTATCACCGGCGACAAAGCCGGGGCTCTGACCGCCTACCGGGAAGGCATTCGGGCGCATATGGACAAAATTGGAGTAGGCGGCAGCAATGCCTCACCCGCCGTAACCTTCGCGCCCATCTCGGCCCAGCAGATAACGGACTACCTCAACAGCGCGGCCGTAGCCCAGACGCCCGATCAGCTGGACCTCAAGCGCATCATGGAACAGAAGTACATTGCCATGTTCCTGAACCCGGAGTCGTGGTCGGACCTGCGCCGCTACGATTTCGACCCCAGCATTTACGTGAACCTGCGCTACCCGGTGGGCGTGAATGCCGCTCTGGCCAACCAGGCCGAGTACAAAAACCGCTGGCCCCGCCGCCTGCTGCCGGCCCTGACGGAAACGCAGTACAACCCCCAGAACGTAGCGGCCCTGTACGCCGCAGTGGGTGCTAGCAACGACTTCGAGTACATCAACAAGCCCATGTGGTGGGACCAGCCCTAAGCCTGACTGCGGCCCCTGTTGATTTCTCTTAACGAAACTCTTTCCATGAAACGGATAATTAACCATACCGGCCGGTGGCTGCTGGCCGCGGCCCCCCTGCTGCTGGCGGCCTGCGACAAAGAGCTGGACACCATGTACTCGGAAGTGGGCGAGCAGCTGCCGACCTTTGTCGGCAACGCCCTGGGCCTGAGCACCAAATACGCCACCGGCGAGACGTTTACCTTCGAGCTGCAGTACGCCCAGCAGACCTCGCCCCTGCGCGAGGTGCGCATTTATCAGCGCGTGGAGCCGGCCACGGACTCCTTGCTGGTGCAAACCATTCCGTACAAAGCGGCCTTCTCCAAGCGCAAAAACGCCGACACGCTGGTAGTGAGCTACACCGTGCCGGCCGGCGCCAACAAAGCCAACGTGCGGGTGTCGGCGGTGGTAGCCGCCGAAAATGGTCAGTCGAAGCTGCGCACGTTCTCCTTCCGCCTGGCCGAGCCTACCCCTACCGTAAGAGTGAACAGCGTGACCAACGTAACCGCCCCGGCCGGGAGCACCCTGGTGCCCGGCGACGTGGTGCGCTACAACGTGGTGCTGAATGACGGCGGCATCAACGCCGCTACCAGCCTGACCACGGCCGGCACGCTCTACAAAGACCTCGACAGCCTGATTACCTACGTGAAGGTGGGCACCGCGCCCGAGCGGCGGGCCCTGCGCCAGCGCCTACCCACCGCCGGCGCCCAAACCGGGGCCCGCACGGCCGTGGATGTAAACGTAACTCTGCCGGCCGGCTCCGGTGGCCAGGAGGTAACGTACCGCTTTGAGGCGAAAAGCCGGTTTGCCGGCACGCCCAACGTGCGCACGGCTTCGGCTACAGCGGCTCCCCTTACGCCCGGCACGGCCACGGCGCTGGCGGCGGCCCGCACTCTCACGCTCACTTACACTGGCACCACCGGCGGCGACCAGGCCGCCCTGGACCTGACTACATTCAGTACGGTACCAGCCGCCGGCGACCCGCTGCTCAAGGACCTGGCCATTACCAGCACGGCCAGCAACGCCGTCCGGCTGCAGGCCCTGAACGGCCGGGCGGCCACGGCCACTACGCCCGCCGCGGAGCCCACCCGGTTTGTGAAAACCACGGCCGCCGTGTACACGGCCGCCACGCTTAACAGCATCCGCCAGACCTACCTGAACGCCGCCACCACGGCCCAGGTAACCACCATCGACAATGCCGTGGTGGGCGACGTGTACGTAGCCCGCCTGCGCAACACCAACCAGTACGCCATTTTCACCGTGACGGGCCTGAACCGCACGGCCACGGACGTGACCCTGACCCTGGCCGTGAAGGCCTTGTAGAACCGATGTGTCACCATAAAAAAAGCGCCTTCCCGGTTGGGAAGGCGCTTTTTTTGTGCGGTTGTACTCCTTTACCGCCGGCCGAATATCCGGTCGAAGAAGCCGCCGCGCCGCTTCGATTTGGTTTTGACCTTCACCTTGGTCGGCGTGCTGACGGTAGTAGTCGGCCGCGGAGTAGTTGGGCGGGGCGTGGGGCGAGCCGGTGGCGCGGCCGGCGGCGGGGTGGCGGGGGCCGAAGTAGTAACGGGGGTCGTTCCCGGGGCGGGCGGCGCCGATTGGGCCACCACTACCTCGGCGGCGCGGCCCGTGGTGCGCACCGAAATTGGTCGGCTCTCATTGTGGAGCCTATCGAAGGCGGTGAGGTAGTAGGAGTAACCCCGGCCGGCGCGGGCCGTGGTATCCGTAAACGTCAGGGGCCGGCCGGGCTGGGGCCGGATGAGGGCCAGCAGGTTACGCGGGTCGTCGGGGGTAGGCGTCTGGTCTTCGTTGAAGCGGTAGAGGGCGTAGTAGGCGGCTTGGTCGCCATCGGCAGCGGCGGGACCGGGCTGCCAGGTGAGGGTGGCGGCGGCAGCGGCCGTGGCTACGGTCAGGTTCTGGGCCGGGCGCGGGGGCACAGCATCCAGCCAGGGCATGGCAGGCACCAGGGCGGGGTAGCGAAACTCGTGCTGCCGCAAAGAATCGGTAGTATGCAGCACGTTCGCCATCAGTGACTTCGAGCTAAAGAACACGCTACCCCCTACCTCCGTGGGGAAGGTGCGGTTCAGGCGCACCTGCCGGGGCAGCTCGCGCGGATTGCGCCACACCGTATCCGACTTCGTGCTTTCCGACATGCGGTAGGCCCCGTGCCCGATGTAGAGGTGGCGGCCGTTGCTGTTGCGGGCCCACCACTCTACCAGCACCGGGTACTGGGCTACCTTGAAGCCCGTGCTCCAGTACAGCTGGGGCAACACGTAATCAACCCAGCCCTGGCGCAGCCACTCCAGCGCGTCGGCGTACAGGCCGTCGTAGCCCTGGAAGGCTTTGGTGGCCGAGCCGTTGGGGTCGGAGGTTTGGTTGCGCCACACGCCGAAGGGCGAGATGCCGAACTTCACCCAGCGCTTGGTGTGCTGAATGGTATCGTGCAGGTCGCGGATGAGGGTGTTCACGTTCTGGCGGCGCCAGTCGGCCAGCTTGAGGCCGTCGGGGTTGAAGCGGGCAAAGGCGTCCTCATCGTGGATCACCTGGCCGGCTTCGGGGTAGGGATAGAAGTAGTCGTCGAAGTGCACCCCGTCGATGTCGTAGCGGCGCACCACGTCCAGGATTACCTCGCTGATATAGTTGCGCACCTCGGGCAGGCCGGGGTTGTAGAGCAGCTTGCCGGAGTAGCGCAGAAACCACTCGGGGTGCTTGCGGTAGGGGTGGTTGGGCGCCAGCCGCCGCGTCACGGTGTCCATGGTGGCCCGGTACGGGTTAAACCAGGCATGAAACTCCATGCCGCGGTTGTGGGCTTCCTCAATCAGGAAGGGCAAAGGGTCGTAGAACGGGGTCGGCGCCTTGCCCTGCTGCCCGGTCAGCCACTTGCTCCAGGGCTCCAGGCTGCTTTGGTAGAAGGCATCGGAGGCGGGCCGCACCTGCACAAACACGGCGTTGATGCCGCTGCGCTGGTGGTCATCGAGCATGCGGCGGTACTCGCGGCGCTGCTGCTCCGGCGTGAGGCCGCGGGAGCTGGGCCAGTCGATATTTTCCACCGTGGCAATCCAGACGCCCCGCAGCTCACGCTTGGGAGGGACATCGGCGGCGCGGGTGGCCAGCCAGTTGACACTCAGAACCAGAAACAACAGAAAGCGGCGGGCGGCAGGTAATCGGAACATTACCGCAAAGGTAGTGCAAGCGAGGCGGTGAACTAGCGAACGTATGGTTTACCGCCTACCTCAGCGCCGCGAACGGCAGGTCGAGCAGGTCAAACTCGGCCCAGCGGTAGTGGTCGAAATGCCACCACTCGTTGGGGTAGTTTACAAACCCCTGGGCCTGCATGGCAGCCAGTAATACTGTCCGGTTCAGCAGAATATGATTCGGCAGATTCTCAAACCGGATGTGGGCGGCCGGCGTCAGCTCATCGAAATCAGTGGGTAGGGGCACGTGGCGGCCGGTGGCCTGTTCTACCAGCCCTACATCAACGGAGCAGCCCCGGTTGTGGCGCGAGCCGCGCCAGGGCGGCGCGGCCACGTTTTCATCCTGCAGCTGCTCGTACAGCCGCACCGATACGCTGTAGGGCCGGTAAGCGTCATACACGCACAGGCCCAGCCCCCGTTGGGCCAGGACAGTCTGCACCCGCGCCAGGGCCTCGGCCACGGGGCGGCGCAGGTAGGCCCCAGCCGTGGGATACAAGGCCACACCCAGCAGATTACGGCTGGTAGCGTACCGGATATCCAGCACCAGGTCCGGAATCAGCTCCCGCAGGTCAACCAGCTCCTGTTCCTGGCTCTGGGCAATGCGCTGCTGGTAGTGCTCCGGGGAGCTGACAAGAGGTAGTCCGAATTCGTTGGCAGCCATAGAGTAATTCAATCAGAGCTGCAGCCGAACAGCAACGAGTGCTGCCTCTTACGGTTCAGGTATCGGTACTGTTACGTTTGTCCGGTTACCGTTGCCCAAGCTCAAACTGGTAGATGAGCTGCCCCAGCCGCCGCAAAAACGGCAGCCCCACCGTGTCGTACCCGTACTGGTCGTCATTGAGAATACCGTCCTGGTTGACATAGACCACCGCGCTGAGCAGAAACTCCACGCCCCGGGTGGGGTTGCTGACGTAGGCATTATCAATAAGAAATCCGTAGGCCTGCCCTATTTTATTATACATCTGCACGCCCTCGGGCAGCGGACCCGGCGCGCCGCCCGCCAGCAGAAACTTGGCGTAGTTATCGGGGTAGAGGGCCGCCGGGTAACGCGGGGCCGCGCTTTGCCGGGGCAAACGGTGCAGGTAGTCGCGCAGCAGGGCCGCATCAGCAGGGGCCAGCCGAAAGCGGCGGCGCGGCGGCGTGGCCTCCGGAAACAGCACGGCCCGCAACGCGCGTTGCAGGTCGGGCAGGGACGTAACGTTTTTGGTTTGGAAATCGAGGGGCTCGTTTACCAGCGTGCCGCCCTGCAGGTGCGCCCGCCCTACCCCCCAGCCGCGCCGCCACGGCCGGGGCCAGCGGCCCGCGTAGGTAGCGGCCGGCTGCACGTACAAGGGGCGGGTAAGGCTGGTATCTGTGAAGAAGGCCAGTGGGTTGGTGCGGCGGGCCGTAGAGTCCTGGTCGCCTACTGACAGGCGGTGCCGCACTACCGTGTGGCGCAGGCCGTGGCGGCGCAGGCCGGCCCGCAGCTCGGCAGGCCCCAGCAACTCGTAAAGGCGGTTATAGGCGTCGTTATCGCTGACCAGCAGCAGTTTGCGCACGTACTGCGCTACGCTGGCCCGGCCGGTCAGGCTGCTGGTATCAAGCAGCACGGCGGTTTGCCCCCAACTGGCCGAATCAATGCGAAGCGGCGAGCTGCTGCTCAGGTCCGGAATCTGCTGACTGAGTTGGTGTACTTTCTCCAGGGCCAGTGCTGCCACGGGCAGCTTGATGGCGCTGGCCGGGTAGAAGTATTCGCGGGGCCGCACCCGGTAGCGGTAGCTCCGGAAGTGGGGCCGTCCCCGCGCATCGCGCCGGATGCGGGTGTACAGAATTTGTACCCGGTGCGCGGCGGCCTGCCGGAGCACCGGGGTCAGCACCGAATCGGGGGCGGCGAGCTGGCGGCGTAACAGGTTCTGGGCCCGCGTTGGCGCACCGGGTAGCAGGCTGCCCACGCTTAGCAGCAGTCCGAGCCAAAAGTTTTTCATGCCGCGGCAAGGTACAAGGAACCCGTTACGGATCTGATAACGGCAAAAAACCATGCCCGGCGGCCCGGCCCACACGTTGTGGGTTTCCGGGCCGCCGGGCGTGGTCAGCGTATGCAAAAGTCCGGGGGCCTGGCCTGTTACCGGCCGGCCTGGTTACTCCTGGGCCGATTGCTGAGGATCGGAGCGGTCGGATGTGGTTTGGCCACCCCCTTCCAGGCCATTGGTCTGGTCGCTGTTGCCATAACCGCCCCGAATGCCTGCGCCATCGTCCTGCGCGAGTTCTTCCTGGGTAGTAGCGGGTTGCGTTGGCTGCGCGCCTGAAGCGGCAGCGTTGTCCTGCTGCCGGGGCTGGGGGTTCTGGGTTGGGTTTGCCATGGAAAAGAAAATAAGAGAGTTAGAGTTGGGGGACCTGCCCGGTTTCGCCGCCCGATACCCCGGTGCCAGCGCTGATGCTGTTGCCGCCCACGTCGCCGTCCTGGGCGTTGCCGGGCGCATCGTAATTAGGCGCGCCCGAGCGGACGCGGGCTCCGCTGATGGCTTGGCCGCCTTCGGTGCCGCCGCTGCCGGAGTTGTCATCGGCGTTCAGGCCGGTATCGTGGCTACCCGGCGACAAGCGGCCGTCGGGCTGGCGTTGGCTGGATTGCGAGTCGGTGCCCTCAGGCAGGTTGCTGGCATCCATGGGTTCTTCGCGGGGCGTAATCATACGGTGCGGTTGTAAGGTGAAGGAAGCGGGCAAGTGAAGCCCGGCCCTGGCTATACGCAAGCCCCGCCGGGGCGTTGGGGCGGGGTTGCTGGTAGTCCGGGGGCTTTTCGCCATTTTCGGGAGATTTTTTACTGTATCCTGTTACCGCCCTCGCATGGCTACCTCTTCCGCGCCCGATTCTTTCCTGCAAAAAACCAACGAGGAACTGCTCTACCTGGTGCAGCACCCCGAGCTTTACCACCCGGCCCTGGTAGCGGAGGCCGGTCGGGAACTACGCCGCCGGGGCGCCCCCCTGCCCAAACCTGCCGCTCCCGAGCCCGTTGCGCCCTCGTCCCTTGATTACGTTGAGCCAACGCCTTCCAGGGTGGCCCGCTGGTGGCCAGCCGTGGTACTGGCGGCCCTGGTGCTGGGCCTGGCCTGGTGGGGCCTGCGCTCTTCCCAGTCTGCCCCGGCCGTTACCCAGGCTCCCAGCCCAAAGCTTACGGGCCCCATTGAGCTGGAAGCCGTGAAAACCGAGCGCCTACCCGATTTCGAGGCTGAAACGGCCGGCCAGGTAGCCAAAGTGCGCCAGCAGCTGCCCACCCCCGACCGCGCCGACACAACGGCCACCGGCCGTTACCTGCGCATGGCCCGGCGCTACTGGCTGGCCGAAAACGCGTCCGTTCACCTAATCAAACAGGCCCGCAGCGGCGCCGTTACCGGCGTTTTTCCCGGCCAGATTGACCTCACGCTGGAGCGCATTACCTGGTTTATGCGGGCCAAAGCCTACAATCAGCACCTCACTCCTACCATGGAGGACCGCCTGACCCTGATGCAACAGGGGTTGGTGTTGCGGCGCAACTCGCTGGAAAACCTGAAAACCCGCTACGATATGTACGGGGAAACCTATCTGGACCGGGACCTGAACCGGGCCGACGTTGAGGCCTCCGATATCGGGGACGAATTGCTGGGCAAACCCAGCAAGCGGGCCCCAATGCAGGGCAATATTTCGGACCTGTAGCGGGCCAGTGCGCAAACCTGTCAGGCCGGGGTAGGCTGGCAGGGTTTATGAAGCCCCAGCAGGGCGCCGTCTGGCCGGTTTATCGGGCGGGCGGCGTCCCCTGCTTTCCTACCTATGGCCGCCGACCCCACCACGCTTTTTGCTCAGAAAACGGATGCCGAGCTGCTCTACCTGGCCCAGCACGCCCAGCAGTATCCGGCAGCCGTAGGGCAGGCCGCCGTGCGGGAGCTGCAACGCCGGGGCCTGGTGCCGGCTGAGCTGCCTACTGGCCCGCTACGCCAGCCGCCGGAGGTAACGCCAGGAACCGCACCCACTGGCCAGTCCGTGACGTGGGGTGCCTTCCGGGGCGTGTTCTGGCCCCGGCAAGGGTACCGGGTTACCCCTCTCCTGCTTTGGCTGAACGTGCTGGTGTACCTGGCCCTGGCGGCTACCGGCGCCGGGGCCTGGCACCCCACCGGCCCCGACCTGGTGCGCTGGGGCTCCAACTTCTCGACCCTGACCCTGCCGGCCCAGCCCTGGCGCCTGCTAACCAGCTGTTTCCTGCACGGCGGACCGGCTCACCTGCTGCTGAACATGGCCTCGCTGGTGTTTCTGGGGTTGCTGGCGGAGAGTTTGGTAGGCAGCCGCCGGCTGCTGACTGCGTACTTGCTGAGTGGGGTGGGTGGTAGCCTGCTGAGCTGGTTCTGGCACACCCAGGGCCTGAACTCGGTGGGCGCGTCCGGCGCCATTTTTGGCCTCTACGGGCTGCTGCTGACTACCTTGCTGCGGCGGCCGGCCGCTTTTACCCGCCCCGAGCGCTACACCGTGCTGCTCTTCGTGCTGTACCTGCTGGCAGGCAGCCTGACCAGCGGCCTGCAGGCTCATACCACCGATAATGCCGCCCACGTGGGCGGCCTCCTGACGGGGTTTTTATTGGGCCTACTCCCGGGCCGCCGCTAAACAACTCATAATCAAGCCATAGCCATTCCGCAAATAGAATACCATACGTATCATATGTAATGGCTATTGTTTTAACTTGCTCGTATTCCTTTCTATTACCTTCAGCATCTGACGTATATGCGACACTTCTTACGCTTTCTGATAGTAGGCGCCGGCTTATCCGCGGGAGCCACCGCAGCCTGGGGCCAGACGCCGGCGCCCAACCCGAATAATTCCTTTGAGGTGTGGGAGGCCCGCAACCCGCAGCGCGAGGTGCCCCGCGGCTGGGTAACCACCGAAGACCTGGTTGAGCAGGAAGAACCTGTTGAGCTACCCGACCTGGGTTTCGTGACCAAATCAACGGACGCGCGCCAGGGCAGCCTGGCCGTTTCATTGAATACGGTGCTGCTGCCCGGACTTAAGGATCCGATATTCGGGTTTGTGGGCAATGGCTCCCCTACCAGCGTGGGGGTGCCCTACACGGCCCGGCCCGCCCGGCTGCAGTTCTGGTACAAGCTAACGGGCCCCGGCGCCGCCACCGACGAGGCCTACATTCAGGCCGTTCTGACGCGCTACCAAAGCCGAAAAACCGAGCTTATCGGAGGCATAGGCCTGGTTCTGCCCCCGGCGGCCACCTACACCCTGGTGAGCGAGCCGCTGGAATACGAGTCGCTTAGCCTCTCGCCCGACACCGTGAGCATTGACGCGTTTTCCGGTACGGCCGACGAACTTCATGCCGGCACCTCTCTGCTCCTCGATGATATCCAGCTCACGGGCAGCATCACGGCTACGCGCAACCCGGAGGCCGAGGCGGCGCTGCAGATTTACCCCAACCCCAGCGCCACCGGCGAGTTTTCGTTGGCTTCTCTCGCGGATGCGGCCTTCTCTACCGCCCCGTTCACCGTCACGGACGTAACGGGCCGGGTAGTACTGCGCCAGGAGAAAGCGCCGCTCAGCGCTGCCCGCGGCCGGTTGGTTGATTTGCGCGGACAGCGCGGCGGCGTGTACCTGCTGCAGCTGCACACCCCTGCTGGCGTACTCACGCGCAAACTTGTCATTCGCTAGATTTTCTTCGGGTGCTACGGCCCTGCTGCTGGCCGCAAGCCGGGGCAGGGCTTTTTGTTGTCACCACAGTTTGCCAGACCCGGGCCGTCTCCCACTGAAACTTTCGCACCTTCGCGGTCTGAAGCGCGTTTTTGGGGTTATACTTCCTCTGCTCTCATGACCACACCTGACGATTCCGCCGCGCTGCCTGGGTCCGGCGAGCCGGCCTCGCGCTGGCAGCGGGCGGCCGCAGCCGTGGGCCGGGCGGCCCTGGCTCCGCTGGAAGGGGTAGGGCTGCTGTACCGCACGGGCCAGCAGAATCTGCACTTTACTCTGCCCGTGCTCAACGGCGCCTTCGGCGACCAGCTGGCGGCCCGCCACGACCGGCGCGCCATCCGGATGAGCTTCCGCCGCCATGCAGCCGACGTGCCCGTGGAACAGCTGCGCCTGCTGCCCAACGCCCAGGGCCGGCCCCGCAAAACCGTGGTGTTTCTGCACGGCCTGATGGGCGACGAAATCATTTGGCAAACCGGCGAGGGGCCCGAGGACGTGCGCTTCGGGCCGCGCCTGCAGCGGGAGCTGGACGTGCACTGCCTATATGTGCGCTACAACTCCGGCCTGCACATCTCCGAAAATGGCCGCCTGCTCCAGCAGCTGCTCACGGACCTGGTGCGCACGTTTCCGGCGGCCGTGGGCGAGCTGGTACTGGTGGGCCACAGCATGGGCGGACTGGTAATTCGCTCGGCCGGCTACTACGCCGCCCAGGAAGCCGCCGCTGCTACCCCCGTCCCGGCCGCCAACCCTGTCGGCACAAACCTGAGCTGGCTGCCCCGCCTGCGCGACGTGTTTCTGCTGGGCGTGCCCAACGACGGCTCGTTTCTGGAGCAGAACAGCCACCTGACCTCCCTGATTCTGCGCAAAATCAACCTGTGGCCTACCCGCGCCATCAGTGGGCTGCTCGACAAGCGCAGCAATGGCATCAAGGACCTACGCTTTGCCCGGCTGGTAGACGAGGACTGGCAGCACGAGCACGCCGACGACCTGTTTCCGCCCCGCACGGTGGTACCGCCCCTGCCCGGGGTGCGCTACCACGTGCTGGTGGGCTCCCTGCTGAAATCGGCCTCCTCGGCCCTGCACGACTACTTCGGCGACGGGCTGGTAGGTGGGGGCAGCGCCCGGGGCCGCATCTTCCAGGACCCCGCCGCCCCACCCGATTTATTGATTAGTACCCGGGTGTATTCTCAGCTGCACCACGGCACCCTGCTCAGTAGCCCCGAGGTGTACCAGTATTTGCGGGACAGTCTAGAGAGTGATAATGGGCAATCAACTATTTAATTTATTGCAGCTTATATGCTGCCATAGCTACGATCAGCTTTCTGGATGGCCGCAAAAGAAGAGCCTCCCTGGGTGCAGACGCACCCAGGGAGGCTCTTCTTTTGCTATAGAGGAAGAGAAAGGCTACCTGCTACAAACCATACCGTATTCCAAGACCCAAAGTGTAGAAGGAGGGGCTTAGTCTTCCGCCCGTGCGAGTGGTTTTGTTGAGCAATAAATCACCCGTTGCTTCTATTCTTCTCCCAAGCCGATACTTTGCCCCTACCCCAAAGGTCAGGTAGGGCTGCGTCAGCTTCTCGGTCATTGCCATTACATTTGGTGTGGGGCTCTCCACGAAAAGCGGATACTTATGCCGTGAGAACAACAGAGCGACTCCCCCAACTGCGTCCAAGCTAAACCTACGCTCCAAATTCTGGGTAAGGGTCCAGCGCAGCGTGATGGGTAGCGCCAAATGCGAGTACGTTTCACGCTCACTACTACTGCCTTGAACAGGCACTACATTTTGCGAAGTTTTCCGATATGAAACTCCCAGTTGTGCGGCTAGACGAGGCGTGAATTTGTAACCGGCAAAAGCCATCCAGGGAACTATGCCAATTTCGTTGCCTCCGGTAGCCGGATAACGGACCTGATATCGTTGCGCCGCTACTTGCACACCTACAAATGCTTTTGGAGCAGGAGCCTGTTGAGCGTATGTTAAGCCAGGTATTATGAAAAGCAATGAAAATATAATGTGCTTCATGTTCAACGGCGTTTGATGCAGAAATAAATATAATCTCCACCGGCGCCTTCATTCAAATCGACTCCATAACCATTAACGTTATCGATTTTTATCCAACCCATGGGAGGAGAAATACTACTGCTGTTCCCAGCAATTACACCAACCTCTATTGGTCCCCCATCTCGTACATCTTTAGACTGGTAGCTGGCAATAAATCGACCACCAGACCCATCGTTTAAATCCGGTTGTTCCCAAGTACCCCAAACAGTGCCAGGAGCGTTTTTACCACGCACGACACTCATCCGCCTTTGTGACGGCTCTAATTTTGGTCGCATGGTTCGTTGACCTGAAGAGGCGAAGCCACTCACTTCTTTGCTCACATACTGACCTAAGCGGTCAAGTAATTGACCGTGTTCAACCCGCTCCACAAACCGTAGCCAGGCTGAACCAGTAACAGCTTTACCTGAGGCTGCACTCTCTGCGCGTTGCCCTGCTGTCTGAGACACTGGCGCTATGGCCGGGTCATGCATGCAACTGCTTATTACGAGCAGTGCCCCCCCAAAAAAACTCTAGAGGATAATTTTTTCATAATGGGTAAGTATATAATAACAAAGGCTCCGTGCCAGTGTTAGCAAGTGAAACTGTGCTTTACACGTTTTGTAAAGCTTGAGTAACAATAGGTATGGGAGTGGCGCAAATTCCTACGGATGCATTCCACCGAATGTGTTGGCCAATATAGGAACCCTCTATACTGGTTGTATATCAGGTCACAAAATCTTTTTCTCAGCAGGCATTTGTCTATCATAAACGGCCTCCTCGGCCCTGCACGACTACTTTGGCGACGGGCTGGTAGGTGGGAGCAGCGCCCGGGGCCGCATCTTCCAGGACCCCGCCGCCCCACCCGATTTATTGATTAGTACCCGGGTGTATTCTCAGCTGCACCACGGCACCCTGCTCAGTAGCCCCGAGGTGTACCAGTACCTGCGGAAACAGGTGGCCGAATAGCTCGCATTTCGTGGGCGGCCACTCTGTAGGTAGTGACGTGCGACTGGGGTTGCAAGTCCCTGAAACCCTGCAACTCCGAGCAGCGCCCAGGACCTCTACTGTAGGCTATTACCCTTAGCAGAGGTCCTTGGCGCTGCTCAGCAGGGCAAGAAAATCAGTAGGTTTATCCTACCGCCAGTTCCGTAAAGCCAGCGCTTACTACCACGGCGGGCAGGGTTAGGCCGGTTTCGGTGGTTGCCTCCGTGGCCTCGGCAGGCTCCCCATCGGTGCTGAAGGCGGTAGCGGCGAACGGCAGGCCGTGGAGCACTACGCGGTAGGTGGTCCAGGTGGGCTGGAAGTCGCCTTCCGTGTGCTGCTGAATCAGTAGGCCTTTGTCGGTGCCGGTTACCGTGAAGCGGCGCGTGGTGCTTTGGCCTTGCTCGTAGCCGTAGCCTTCGCCCCCGTCTTCGTAGAGCACGCTGGCTTCGGTGCCCTTCTTGTAGTACACATGCAGGGTGATTTCCTCCACGGTTTTCTCGCCCACGTACTGCATTAAGGGGTACATGGGCACCACGGCTCCGGCCTTAATGAACAGCGGAATCCGGGTGAGGTCGGCGGCAGCCCACACTTCGGCCCCGCCTGCTTTCAGCTCGTCGGTGTAGTAGTAGAACCACTCGCCCTTGGGCAGGTACATCCAGCGGCCATCAGCGCCGGGCGTGGTAATGGGGCACACCAGCAGGTGGTCGCCGAGGCTGAACTCGGCCATGCGCAGGTAGGTATCCGTGTCGGTCTGGTCGAGGAAAGCCAGGGGGCGCAGCATGGGCGTGCCCTGCCGGGTGTACTGCCAGAACGTGGTGTACATGTAGGGGAGCAGGCGGTAGCGCAGCTCAATAAAGCTGCGGGCTATGGCCATGAACTCTTCGCCGAACGACCAGGGCTCCTGGTCGCCGTGGTCGCCGGAGCTGTGGGTCCGGAAGAAGGGGTGGAAGGCTCCCAGCGCCACCCAGCGCACGTACAGCTCGCCGTCGGGCGTGTCAATAAAGCCGCCGATATCGGAGCCGATAAAGCTGAAGCCCGAAATGCTCAGGCGCTGGCACTGGATGTTGGCCAGCCACAGGTGCTCCCAGGAAGCAATGTTGTCGCCGGTCCAGGCGGAGGAGTAGCGCTGCCCGCCCGAGTAGGTGCTGCGGGTAATGGTGAAGGGCCGGTTGGGGTAGCTGAACTGCTTGACGCCAGCCGCCGTGGCGCGGGCCATCTGCATGCCGTAGATGTTGTGGGCCTTGCGGTGGGAGCCGGCGTGGCCTTCGTAGTGGAAGCGCACGTCATCGGGGAAAGTACCCTTCTCGAACACGGCCGGTTCGTTCATGTCGTTCCACACGCCTTTTACGCCGGTTTCCGCAATCAGCCCTTTGAACAGGCCGGCCCACCACTCGCGCACCTCGGGGCGGGTATAGTCGGGGAAGTTGCAGAGGCCGGGCCACACCGAGCCCTTCATCAGGGGGCCATCGGCGCGGCGGCAGAAGTAGTCGTGTTGAAGCCCTTCCCGGTACACCGGATAGTCGGGGTCAATCTTGATGCCGGGGTCGATGATGACGATGGTTTTGAAGCCATCTTCGGCCAGCTCCCGCACCATGCGCTTGGGCTCGGGGAAATGGGTAGGGCTCCAGGTAAAGCACCGGAAGCCGTCCATGTAGTCGATGTCGAGGTAAAGCGCGTCGCAGGGAATTTTCCGGTCGCGGAAGCCCTGGGCAATGGCTTTCACGTTGCTCTCGGGGAAGTAGCTCCACTTGCACTGGTGGTAGCCCAGGGCCCACAGCGGGGGCAGCTCGGGCGGGCAGGTCAGGCGGGTGTACTCCTGGGTTACTTCCAGCAGCGAAGGGCCATAGATGAAATAGTAGTTCATCTCGCCACCCTGGGCCCAGAACGAGGCCACATCGGCCCGCTCGGCCGCAAAGTCAAACCCGGCCTTGAAAGTGTTATCGAAGAAGATGCCGTGAGCCGTTTTCTGGTGCAGGGCCAGGAAAAACGGAATGTTCTTGTAAAGCGGGTCGGAGCCTTTCTGGTAGCCGTAGGTGTCGGTGCCCCAGTTGGTGAACTGCTTGCCGCGCAGGTTCATGTTGTCGGGCTTGTCGCCGAGGCCGTAGTAGTGGGCCCCGCTCTGCACCAGCTTGCTCATCTTCACGATGTCGTTGCCGGTTTCGTACTCGTACTCCCAGTGGAAGCCTTTCTCATCTTCGCTCAGCACCAGGCCCGAGCGGTTGAGCACGCGGGTACGCAGATTTTCCTTGTCCACCACGCAAATGAGGCGGTCGGTGGTGATGCGGTAGTGGTCGGGCTTCTCGCGGAACTCCAGAAACTCCAGCTCCTGGCGCGAGGGCACGCCCTCAGGGAAGGCGTAGCTGAAATCGGCGGGGAAGCCAGCCTCGGTGGCGTAGCGGAAGCGCAGTACCTTATCGGTGATGACCTGCAGACTGAGCTGGACGCCATTATCGCAGCGGAAAATAAAATCGGTGCCCTGCCGCTCAGCCTGCACTACCCGGCCGGGGTAGAACTCCTGCCTGGCTTGCGCGGCCAGGTCATTGATCATGTAATTGTTTTCCTGAATATTGTCGGCCATACGGGGTAGGGTTCTAGGGAGAGAAGGCAAGCAGCAGTTGGGAGTGCCGGCCTGGGCCTTACACAGCTGGCAAAGGTAAAAATGTTCCGGGCTACCGTAGAACCGGCTCAACCGTAGTTTTCGGCCAGCTGCCGTAAAAGCACGATGGGCGGCTTTTTTCTCTACCTTGCCATACCTCGTGCTGCCCGCCGCTCATTTATCCACCGTATGATTTCCGCTCCGTTTTCTGTGTTGTTGCTTGGCTGGGATGAGGCTCCCCGGACCGGCGAATTGTCCGCGCCCGGTATCCGCTCGTTGGTGCAGGCCCTGGCGCCGCGCCTTCCTCTTTCCGTGATGGTGCCCCGCCTACCCCATCCGCCCTTCGCAACCCTTCCCACTACGCGCCTTACGGCCCTGGCCGCGCTGACGCCAGCCGAGGCGGCAGCTCCGCGCCCGCGCCCCGACCAGCGGCCCGGAGCCTGGCAGCGCCCGGCGGCGCCCTACCTGGGCGCTGCGGAGGTTGCAGCGGCGGATTCGGGACCAACTTCCTACCTGGCCGCATCCGATGGCACCTGGCAGTCGCCGGCGGCGCCTTACCTGGGCGCTACCCCTGCTAGTGCCAGCCTGCCGGTTGATCTGACGATAGCCGTGCTGCCGGAAGCCAGCCCGGCGGCGGCGCAAATGGAAGCTTCGGCCGACTTTCCTACCCCTGCCGCCGCCCCGGACCCTACCCCGGTTACGGAGCTTTCGGCCAGTGAGCTGCTGCTAAATGAGGATGAATTTGCGGGCGAAGCCGTGGAGCCCGATGCGACGGAAGCCGCCGACCTGACGACCGAACCCACGCCCCCGCCGGTTACGCCTCCCCAACTAGCCACCCTGCCCGAGGCCCTGGCTTCGCTGGCCGAGGAGCAACCCGCTGCGGCCGACCTTAATTTTCAGGTGATTCAGTACGCGCGCTTTGCCACTCGCCGGGCCCTGCTGGAAGACTTCTCGGTGATTTATGCTGCCGACTGGACGACGTGGCTGGCGGCCATGGAAATCCGCCAACAGACCGGCCGGCCGTTGGTATTGCATGTGCACAGCCTGGCCCAGGACCGCACCACCCCCGCCGACCGGGGCTGGGCGCTGGCCCTGGAGCGCCTGGCCCTGCGCCGCGCCGACGTGGTGCTGGCCGCCACGGAGCAGGTGGCTGAGCGGCTCCTGAGCTGTTACGCCTACTTGGCCCCGCGCCTGCAAGTTCTGGACCCCGCCGATACGGAAACTTTACATACTACCCTGCACCAATTGGGCAATGGCTTACCCGTTCGTCAGCTGCCCTCCCCATTTTTTTCTCCTACTGCATGAGTACCGAAACTCCTCTCCGCCACGAATTCGACGCCCCTATGGAAATGGATGGGGCTGACAGTGGCGTTTTCCTGGTTGTTCCTTTCAGCGTATCTGAGGTGTACGGCACCAAGGGCCCGTTGCCCGTGCGCGGTACCGTCGATGGCTTTCCCATTCGGCTGAACCTGGTGCCCATGGGCGACGGCCAGCACATGATCAGCATCCGCAAGGAAGTACGCAACGCCATCAACAAAACCTGGACCGACACGGTACATGTGGTGCTGGAGCGCGACACCGACTCCAGCGGTATTGAGCTGCCCGACGACCTGAAATACGCCCTGGAGCGGGCCGGCCTGCAAGTAAACTTTGATGCCCTACCCTACACCCAGCGCAAAGAGCTGGCCCAACGGGTAGCCCGCACCAAAAAGCCCGAAGCCCGCGCCCAGCGCATTGAAGATGCCCTGGAACAAGCCCAATCCGGCCGCAAAACCAAACAGTAAAACGGGTCTGGCGGCAGACTTCTGGCCGCAGGCCAGGCGTCTGCCCGCCGGGAAATGGGGCAAGTCTCCCGACTTGCGGCCGCCAACGGCGGCCACCCGGTACCGCGCCGCCAGGAGCCATTAGGTAGCCGGCAGCAACCTTGCGAATACGCCATAAGAGGAATAGCTTTCAACGATTATCTGAAAGCTATTCCCCTTATGGCGTATTCTATTCGAGACCAACAGGCGCTCTATTTTCTGACTTTCTCAGTGGTAGAATGGGTTGACATTTTTACCCGGCCCCTATATAAAGACATCGTCATCGACAGCCTGCGCTTTTGTCAGCAGCGGAAAGGGTTGGAGCTATTTGCCTTTTGCCTAATGACAAACCACCTACACTTAATTTGTCGGGCCGAGGACGGAAAAGCACTTTCTGATATAGTGCGTGATTTCAAGAAATATACTTCCCGACAGCTTTTTGAAGCCATTCACCTTAATCAACAAGAAAGCCGCCGCACTTGGCTGGACTGGATATTTCGGAGTCAGGGCAGCTTCAATTCTAACAACAGCACTGCGCAGATATGGCAGCAGCGCAGCCATGGAGTTGAACTGCGAAATGAGGAAATGGTACAGCAACGGCTGCACTATACACACCAGAATCCGGTGCGCGCTGGCATTTGCTACCGGGCCGAGGATTATTTGTACAGCAGCGCCAGCCAATATGCCGGGCTGGAAGCACTGCTGCCGGTTACGCTGTTGTAAACTGCGGATGAATTGCTAGCGGCCCCATGCAGCGCGGATGAACCTAACGCGAGCTGGCCGCCTGCGGCGGCCGCAAGTCGGGAGACTTGCCTTATTTACCGGCGGGCAGACGCCTGGCCTGTGGCCAGAAGTCTGCCGCCAGACCCGTTTTACGTTAGCAACTAGCTATACCCGACCTAGTACCAGCACTGTGCGGCTCGTGACGTAGAGGCTGAGCCGGTGCGCTCCATCTTCCTCAAAGGTTTCGTAGATGTAGTTGTTATCGATGCGGGTGAAGCCACCGAACTCGGCATCGTCGGAGTTGAGTAGGATGCGGTAGCGGCCGGCGTGGGGCACGTAGAAGCGGTAGTCGGGCACGCTACGATCCACGTGGAAGCTGAACACGAAAATCAGCCCGCCCCGCTCGAAAATGAGGACCTGATTGTAAGAGTCGATGTTTAGCTCCCGGGCGGGGGTAGCGGCCAGCAGGCGGGTGGTTTTCGCCAGCTTAATCATGGACTTATCGAACTGGAGCAGGAACTGGTACTTCAGGTCGGGGTTGTCGGCCAGGTTCCACTGGCGGCGGGCGAAGTGGTGACTCCAGCCATTGCCCTCCCGCGGAAAATCGACCCACTCGGGGTGGCCGAACTCATTGCCGATAAAGTTGAGGTAGGCCTCGCCGCCCAAGCTAAGGGTAGCGAGCCGAATGAGCTTGTGCAAGGCAATGCCCCGGGCCGCAATCGGGTCGGGGTCGTCTTTGTGCATGTGCTCATAAATGGCCTTGTCCAGCAGCCAATGGGCCAATGTTTTGTCGCCTACCAGGGCTTGGTCGTGACTTTCGGCGTAGGCTACGGTTTTCTCGCCCAGCCGGCGGTTGGTAAGCGTGTACCACAGGTCGTGCAGGTTCCAGTCTTCGTCGCGGGTGTGCTTGAGCAGCTTAATCCAGTAGTCCGGAATGCCCATGCCCAGCCGATAATCGAAGCCCATGCCGCCTTCCTCAATAGGCCGGCACAGGCCGGGCATGCCGCTCATGTCCTCAGCAATCAGCAAGGCGCTGCGCTTCACCTCCCGCACCAGGGTAGTAGCCAGCTGCAGGTACAGAATGGCGTCATCGTCGGCATCAGGCCCGAAATACTGGTCATAGGAGCCAAACGCTACCCCCTCGCCGTGGTGGTGGTAGAGCATGGAGGTGATGCCATCGAAACGGAAGCCGTCGAAGTGGAACTCTTCCAGCCAGTAGCGCAGGTTGCTGAGCAAAAACTGCTGCACTTCGGGCTTGCCGTAGTCGAAGAGCTTGGAGTCCCAACCCGGATGGTCGCCGCGGGCGCCTTCGTGGAAATACTGGTGGCCGGAGCCATCGAAGTTGGCCAGGCCCTCGGCCTCGTTTTTCACGGCGTGCGAGTGCACCACATCCAGCAGCACGGCAATGCCGCGGTTGTGGGCCTCGTTGATGAGGTGTTTGAGCTCCTCGGGCGTGCCGAAGCGCGAGGACACAGCAAAGAAGTTAGCCACATGGTAGCCGAAGGAGCCATAGTACGGGTGCTCCATCACGGCCATCAGCTGCAGGCAGTTGTAGCCTTCCTGCTGAATGCGGGGTAGGATTTGCTCGGCAAACTCAAGGTAGGAACCTACTTTTCCTTCTTCCAGGGCCATGCCTACGTGGGCCTCGTAGATGAACGGCTCCCGCACGCAATTTGGCACCCGAAACTTCTGATCGGTCCAGACGAAGGAAGTTTCCGGCTTCCAGACCTGGGCGGCAAAGTCCTTGGTTTCGGGGTTTTGCACGGCCCGGCGCAGCATGGCCGGCAGCCGGTCTTTGCCACCCTCCGGAGTTACGATGTGCACTTTATACAGCGAGTGGTGGGTTAGGCGGTCCTGGTAGTCTTTATCGGCCAGGAACACTTCCCACACTCCATCTTCGCCGCGCGTGAGGGGGGTAGCCTGCCGGTCCCAGCCGTTGAAGTCACCCACTAGGAATACTCCTTCGGCGGCCGGCGCCCACTCTCGAAACCAGTAGCCGCGGCGGCGTTTATCGTGGTTGAGGCCGAGGCGCTGATGGGCCTGGGCAAAACGGCTCAGGGAACCGCACTCGGCTATAATTTCGCTGAGGCGCTGGGCCAGGCGCTGCTGGCGCTGGAGCAGTACGGGCTCATAGGGCATCAGCCAGGGGTCTTGCTGCACGAGCGGCAAGGTAGGTTCGGCGGTGTCGGCGGCGGTCAGCAGGTCTGGAGTCATAGCACGGGGTAGCAAGTCGGTCGGGCCCAAAGCTACAGGATTCGTTTAAGTTGCAGTAGGACGATGAGCCGGGCTTCATACGGCAAACCATCGCGGCATGGCGGGGTTTACCTGCTGACCGTGAATTTCAGGTGGCCCCGGGGCACTTTCCTGGTTGACCGACTTACACTTGCCAGGCGGTGTTTTTCGCTTATCCAGCATCGGTTTTTTTAATTTTAGCTGGGGCATGGCGGCGTTGGCCTGCCTGGCCGGCTGCTACCCCCGGGCGACCAACGAGAGGTCGGCGGGCGGCTTTACCTTTACCCTATGAAACGCTTTTTTTACCCCCTGGCTCTGGCCGGCCTGCTGGCCTGCTCCACGGCTCAGAATACAACCGCACCAACTGCGTCCGCCGCGCTGGCCACTCCGGTGCCAGCCGCTACCCCCGTCATCACCGACAAAGCCATGGTAGTATCGGCGCACCCCGAGGCTACGCGGGTGGGCGTGGACATTCTGCGCAAAGGCGGCAATGCCTACGATGCGGCCGTGGCCGTGCAGTTTGCGCTGGCCGTGGTGTTTCCGGTGGCGGGCAACATTGGGGGTGGGGGCTTTCTGCTCTACCGCGGGGCCGATGGCCGCGAAGGAGCTCTCGACTTTCGGGAAACTGCTCCTGCGGCTGCTACCCGCGACATGTACCTGGACCAGCAGGGCAACGTAATTCCGGACCTCAGCACCCTGGGCCACCTAGCGGCGGGTGTGCCGGGCACCGTGGCGGGCATGGTGGAGCTGCACCAGAAGCTGGGCAAGCTACCCTGGAAAGACGTGGTGCAGCCCGCCGTGGACCTGGCGGCGAAAGGCGTGGTGCTGACGGAAAAAGAAGCCGCCGGCCTGAACCGCACCCGCGACACGTTTCTTAAGGTAAACCAGAGCGCCGCCCTACTCCGCACCCAGGGCGAATGGAAAGCCGGCGAAAACTTCGTGCAGGCGGAGCTGGCTCGCACCCTGGAACGCATCCGCGACCAGGGCCGGGCGGGGTTCTACGAAGGCGAAACGGCCAACCTGATTGCAGCCGAAATGCAGCGGGGCAAGGGCATCATCAGCAAGCAGGATCTAGCCAACTACCAACCCAAGTGGCGCACGCCTTTGCACGGCCAGTACCGGGGCTACGAGGTGCTAACCTTTCCGCCGCCCAGCTCCGGCGGGGTGGCGCTGCTACAGATGCTGCAGATGCTGGAGCCTTACAACCTGGGCAAAGCCGGCTGGCACTCGCCCCAGGCCACGCATTGGATTACCGAAGCCCAGCGTCGCGTGTACGCCGACCGGGCTACCTACCTCGGCGACCCGGACTTCGGGCGGGTGCCGGTGGCCCAGCTGCTCGAAAAGCCTTACAACAAGCAGCGCATGGCCTCTACCCTACCCTACCGGGCTACGCCCAGCGCCCAGATAGCGGCCGGCGCGGGCCTGCCCGCTTACGAGTCGGACCAGACGACGCACTACAACATTGTGGATGCCCAGGGCAACGCCGTAAGCTGCACCACTACCCTCAACGGGGCTTATGGCAGCAAGGTGGTGGTAGCCGGGGCCGGCTTTCTGCTCAACAATGAGATGGATGATTTCAGCAGCAAGCCCGGCACGCCCAATGCCTACGGGCTGGTAGGCGGCGCGGCCAACGCCATTGCGCCCGGCAAGCGCATGCTGTCCTCCATGACGCCCGCCATCCTGACTAAAAATAAGGAAGTGGCCCTAGTAGTGGGTACGCCCGGCGGCAGCACCATCATTACCAGCGTACTGCAGGCCATCCTCAACACCGTTGATTACGGCATGAATGCTCAGCAGGCCGTAGGCGCCCCCCGCCTCCACCACCAGTGGCTCCCCGACCAGATTGACGTGGAAGCAGGCGCCCTGCGGCCCGCCGCCCAGGACACACTGCAGGCCCGTGGCTACCGCCTGAACCCGCGCGCCCCCTGGGGCCGGGTGGAGGCAATTCGGGTGCTGCCCGGCGGTAAGCTGGAGGGCGGCGCCGACCCGCGCGGCGATGATTCAGCCCAAGGGTACTAACCTCTTTTGGCGCGACTTGAGAATACACGAACAGAAAAGGCCCCGCACATTGCGGGGCCTTTTCTGTTCATACTCGGTAGGCAAGTCAACTTAATTGCTCTTGCTGCGCGTCGCGGGCGGTTTGCAGGTTGCGGGCCACATCAGTGAGCTGCTTGGAGAGTTGGTCCAGGGACTCGATGAAGCGCGGATTGGCGTCATCCACGAAGCTGTGGATGTGCTCGGCCAGGGTTTGCAGCACGTCGCTGATGGGGTTTGGGTCGGTACCGGCCAGAAAGCCTTTTAGCCTTACCAGGTCAGCGGCAATGGTGGCATGAGCGGTTTCGCCAGAGGCGCGCAGCATCTGAATCCAGCCGTCGATGTTTTCAGTGGCCCGGGGCAGCACTTGGGTTACATCTTCACTGCGAAGAATGCGGAGCGTGGCTTCCAGTTGGTCGGCGCTGGCAGAATGGGATACGGACATGGGGTAGGAAGTTGGGTGAAACAACAGGAATCTTCTTGTTTACTACCTCCTTACGTGCAGGGTTGGCAACGGAGCCCGTACAACATTTGGTTTGTGGCCCGGCTTAGCCCTCGGCTCACCGACTTGCAAAAGCATTTTCCGGCCCGGTTTACAACTTCGCGCCTACCCTCAATCTGGGACGCAGTGCTGCTAGAGCGTAGCGGCTGCCGCCCGGAGGGCCTCTGCTAACTGCACCAGCTTAGCCTGGGAACCAGCGTCAGCACTAGTGGCGGCCTGAGTGGTAAGTGCGGCAAGGTTTTGCAGGCTTTGCTTAATCAGGGAGCCATCAGGAGGGCCGTCGTGTCCGATGGCATTGTACAGGTTCTGCAATTCGGCAACAAGCGGGGCAAACCGGTCGCCTTCCACGGTCTGGAGCAGGTGCATCCAGCGGTAGAGGTTGTCGCCGGCCGCCGGACGCAGGTTGGGCAGATGGTCGGTTTGCAGGGCGTGCAGGGTAGCTTCGAGGTGAGTTTGGCTGCCCGCCAGCACGGAGCCAGGGGCGTGGCTCTGGCCCGAAGCGGATGAATCAGGTGTCATAGGAAAGGGATTTTGGGTACTACGCCCCGGATGAAAAAACAGCCCCGCCCGCTGGGCGAGGCTGCTAACCAAGGCAGAGAAGTTGGCTAGGATACTTTCAGGTTGCCGGCGGCCGTAATCAGTACCTGGCCCAGGTGGCGCAGGTGGTCGCCTACCCCATCGTGCATGTCGCGGGCCATGAGGGAGGTTTGCTGACCCAGCAGCTGCAGGGAGTTGGCCATGGCCGGGCGGTCGTCGCGCTCCACGAAGGTGCGCAGATTGCGCAGCTCGGTTTGCAGGCCGGTAAGGGCCGAGCCCCCGAGGCCATCGAGGGCCTGAATCCAGCTGTCGATGTGGCCCAGGCCGGCATCTACGGGGTGGTTGCTGTGTTGCTCCAGGGCATGGTAGATGCCCTCAATGGTTTCTTCGATGCGGTCGGCGTGGTTCATAACGCAGGGAGTTGGGAAGAATGAGGTAGGTAGGAGAACTGTACGCCAGCGGCGGGGCGGACGTTGCCTTGGCTGCTTGTTCTGCCCGCACTGCTTCCCCGGTATCCTACCCCCAACTTACGTGGCAACCCTCCCGGCCCGCGCTTTCCCGGCTCCTCAACCGACCGGAGTCTGGCGGGCCGCTACTACATCAATGGTCAGCTTAAAATCGTTGCGAATGGCATAGGAGCCCAGGTTCTGGAAAAAGCTGCTGGAGTTGTAGTTCACCCCGAACTTGGTGCGGTCGAGGGTGGCCACGCCGGTGAGGCGCAGCCGGCCGGCGGGCAGCGGCGTCAGGGTTACGGGAAACGTTACGGGCCGGGTAACGCCGCGCACCGTGAGCTGCCCCAGGGCCGTGCCCGCCCGGAACTCACGCAATACAAACACCGCCGTGGGGTAACGGTCGGTGGCAAAAAAATCGGCGCCGCGCAGATGCTCGGCCAGGGTGGCCTGCTCATGCTGAATGGTGCGCATATCAACTTCAAACCGGGCCTGGCGCACGGCGCGGCCATCATACTCCAGGGTGCCCCTGCGCAGTTGCACGGTACCGGTGGGGGCATAGGCACCGGTTTCGGCGTAGCCCGTCCAGGTCAGGCGACTTTCCGAGGGCAGGGCATGGTAGGAAATGAACGGAGACCGAAAGGCAGTCAGTGCCAGCAAGACCAGCAGGGACAAGAATAGAAGGGGCATTTTCATGAGCAGCAGGGAGGTAGAGGTTAGCACACGGAGCCCCCTACCGGCCCGCTTCGGTTTCAATAAGACCCAGGCCTTTGTAGAGGCGGCCGGCTTTGTCGCGGGCCAGAACATACCACAGCGCGTCGCCCCCGTAGAGGGCTTGGCGGCTGTCGGCGTAGCGGTAGTTTCTGGCGAAGGTGTAGGTGCGACCGGGGCGCAGGCGGCCGCCGGGGCAGCGAAACAGCTCGGCAAACTCGGCGGGGGTTTCGCGCATGTTGGCCTGCCAGCCCGTTTCATTGTACCAGATAAAGCTGCCGCACTCCACCACTTCCAGCTCGCCTACCTCGGAGCGCACCCGGGTGCTGTGCTTCCAGACGTAGCCGCCGGGCTGGGCGGGGTTGGGCTCGGGGTAGTTGGGGTTAGGCGTGTGCCAGAGCGTGAGCCCCACGGGTACCTGCCGGAGCTTGTCGGGCAATACGCGGGAGTGGTTGGTCCAGGCCGCCGCGGGCGGATTGGACTGGGCCTCCCCGGCGGCGGGCAGCAGCACCAGGGTCAGGAGCAGGGGCGTTTTCATGGGGCATTGCAAGGGTTGATGCAGGACCCAAAGGTGGTGGCAGCAAGCAGCCGAAACGCCCCATTTTCGGTTTCGGGACGTCCCAGATCCGGCATTGAACCCTATTTGTTCCTACCCCTTAGTGGGGCCTGAACCTCTGCCATCGGAACCGACCGAGCAGCATTGCCCATATAAAACTCCTTCAAACAACACTTTACCAACCAAATAGTAACCGGCTGCAGTCTTTGTTAGGTGGCTTGCCAGTCGCGGGGAGCCACCCCGGTGAATTGCTTGAAGATGCGGTTGAATGTGGTTTTGGAATTGAACCCACTTTCCAGGGCAATACCCAGCAGGGTCAGGCGCTGGGCGTCGGGCAGGGCCAGGCGACGCTTCACCTCGGCCACCCGGTAGCCGTTCACCAGGTCGTTGAACGACTGGCCCAGGCCGGCGTTGATGGTATAGGAAATCAGGCGCGGGGGCAGGCCGGTATGCGCCGCCAGCTCGGCCAGGGTCAGGGTGGGGTTCAGATACAAGCGCTCTTCTTCTAGCGCTTGCTGAATACGAGTCAGAACCGAGGCATCTACGGCCGGGGCGGGGGTAGGCGAAACGGCAGGTTCCGCGCCGGCCGCAGCTTCGGCTGCCGGGGTTGGCGACGAGGTATGGGGTAGGAATTTGGAGGGGGCGTCTGCTTCGGGCGCGAAGTGTACGGCCCGCATATCGGCCTGGCGCAGGCCCACTACCCCAATCAGAAACAGCACAATGCCCAGCAGCTCGGTGGAGTAGTCGTATTGATAATACACCCCGAAAAACTCGCGCAGCACCACCTCCAGCAGCCACTGCAGGCTCACTACCCCCACGGCTGCCAGCAGCACCCGCAGCCACTGCAGCCGCAGCCGCGACGTCTCCGAAAAATTATCGGGGAGCCAGCGCTGATACTGGCGCAGCAGGTGCCAGCTCAGCCCCAGGTACAGCACCAGCGAAAACCAGGTGCCAATAAACTCCAGGCGGTAGGTGTAGGGCCGATGCACCTGCGCCCAGAACCACAGCCGGGTTTCGTAGGGTTGCAGGCGCAGCCACCCGTACAGCGCGGCCTGCCCCAGCACCGGCCCGAAATGCCACCAGTAGCGCGGCCGCCATCGGAAATCGTGGTTGATCAGGCTGCGCACGTAGAAGTACAGCAGCGGCCCGAAGGCAAACGAGTAATAAATGGGAGCAAAATACCAGTTGGCGTTTTGCCCATAGATGTTGGCCACCCGGAAGAAGCCGTCGAGCAGCCACAGCCCGATACACCCCATCAGTAAAGCCAGAAACCGGTTGGGCACCCGGTTGGCCGGGGCCACCCACAGCAGTCCGGCCGCAAAAAGAGCCTGCGCCACTACGGCCAGCAGCACAACTACCAATGGGGTAAAGGGTATCAGCATGGGGGCCGCTGCGTGAGAGGTGAGCCTGTATCTTTGACCAGCAAAATAGTCGGTTTTCTGCAGTGCCTATGAAACCCAAAATCCGCGAATGGCTTCGGCGTTACCTGCCCGCCGAGGTACTCTCGGTGGTGGCTACGCTGGCCGGAGCCGGGCTGGCGTGGCACCTGGCGCCGGAGCAGGATTTGCGGGCCGCGCTGGCGGGCACCTGGGCCGGCAATGTGGCTTATTTTGGGTGGCTGCTGGGGCAGGATGTGCGGCTGGCGCGCCGGGAGCTGCAGGCTCAGGGCCGGCGCTATACGTCCCGCACCTTCGGGCGCAACGTGCGGGCCCTGGCCGTGGAGTTCGGGCCCGCCGAGGTACTCGACAGCTTCCTGATTCGGCCGGCTCTCATGTACTGGTTGCCCCGCTGGATGGGCAGCCGGGCGGGCGGCATACTGGCCGCTAAGTTTCTGGCCGACATCACCTTTTACATTCCAGCCATTATCAGCTACGAGCTCAGCAAGAAGCGGCTCCGTAACTTCGGCGAGTAACCCGTGCCCGTATGCAACCGCCCCACCTGCCCGTCCTGACGCTCGACTCGTTTCCGCAGCAACGGCCCCGCCCCTGGTACCTGGAGCAGCTGGCGCGGCACGTGGCCAACTTCCCCGGAACCAGCCGGCCCCACGCCCACGACTTCTACCTGCTGCTCTACGTTACGCAGGGCCAGGGCACGCACACCATTGATTTGGTGACGTACGACCTGCAACCGGGCAGCCTGTTTTTCATGACGCCGGGGCAGGTGCATCATTGGCAGCTTTCCGAAGGTGCCCAGGGGTATGTGGTGCTGTTCGAGGCTGATTTTTACCTGGCCCGCTACCCCGGAGGGCGGCTCTATGAGTACCCATTCTTTAACCACTTTCACGCGCCCGTGCTGCAGCTGGGCAGTTCGGAGGCCGAGCTGCTGCCACTATTTGAGCGCATGTGGCAGGAGCACACTACCCCGGCCCCGCAGCAGGATGAGGTGTTTCGCTCCTACCTCCACATTTGCCTGGAACTGGCCGCCCGCCACTACCCTACCCCCGTACCCCAACCCGCAGGTGGCGAGCCGCGCCACGCTCAGCAGCTGCTGCGCGAGTTTGGGGCCCTACTCAACCAGCGTTTCCGCACGCAGCGCGAGGTGCAGCACTACGCCGACCTGCTGCACGTTTCGCCCAACCATCTTAACGCCCTCTGCCGCCGCCACCTGGGTAAAACCGCCAGTGCCCTGGTGCAGGAGCGCGTACTGATGGAGGCCCGCCGCCTGCTCCGCCACACCTCCGCCACCGTAGCCCAGGTGGCCGACACACTCGGCTTCGACGACGCTTCCTACTTCGGCCGCTACTTCCGCAAGCACACCGGTCAAACTCCGGAGGGCTTTCGGTATGGGGGTGATGAGGGGATGAGGTAAATGGGGATGAGGTGCGAGGTGAAGGGCGGTCTGGCGGCGGACTTCTGGCCGGAGGCCAGGCGTCTGCCCGCCGGCCAATGGGGCAAGTCTCCTGACTTGCGGCCGCCAACGGCGGCCAGCTCGCGTTGGGGCCGCCCGCGCCGTTTTGCACATCCTGCTACCCTTCCTCGAAAGCTAAAAGGCAGCCAGCACGAGAATATCACACTGCTTGCTTTTCCATATTAAACTCCAGCTAACGGGAATCGCAGAATCACCCAAACGGCGTGGGCGCGAGCTGGCCGCCGTTGGCGGCCGCAAGTCAGGAGACTTGCCCCATTGGCCGGCGGGCAGACGCCTGGCCTGTGGCCAGAAGTCTGCCGCCAGACCGCCCTTCACCTCATCACCCAATCCCCCCATTCCACGAATTGATTTGTACCGGACAAACCCGGAAATGGCTCTTACGGGCGCAGGAAGGGGATTTTATCTTTGCATAACGATTTCACCAACTACCTGGAAATCATGACGAAGATACAATCTACGGGCCTGGCTATGCTGCAGCAACGCTGCCCCCGCTGCCACGAAGGCCACCTGTTCACACACTCTGCCGCTAACCCTATCCACTTTGCCGAGATGCCGGAGCGGTGCCCGGTTTGCGCCCAAGCCTACGAGCCTGAGCCCGGCTTTTACTGGGGCGCTATGTTTATCAGCTATGCCTTTTCCACAGCCATTATGCTGGTAACGGGCTTTCTGGTGTACTTCCTGCTCCACGACCCGGCCGTGTGGGTATATGTGACCAGCGTAGCCGTAGTGGCCGTGCTCCTGACTCCGCTTAGCCTGCGCTACTCCCGCACCCTGATGTTGTACTGGTTCGGCGGCGTCCGCTACGAACCGCGGAACGCCCTGAAAGCTGGCTAGGGTAGCAGGCCGGCTGCTCATAGACTGTCATTCCGAGCGCAGCCGAGGAATCTCGCGTGCTGATGTTGCAATAGTAACTACAACGTCAGCACGCGAGATTCCTCGGCTGCGCTCGGAATGACGGCGGTTCAATATCCAGGTATTACTTTTCAAAACCTTCACGCCGAGCTGCATGACCTGCTGCCCGGCGCTTTTGCTACCTCCCATTGGGAGCCCAAGTGCCGGAAAAGGGGTACTTTTCGGCATGTCCCGCACTGTTCTTTCCTATCTGCTCGGCCTGCTGCTTCTGGCGGCCTGCCGCATGGAGCCTACCACCGATTGCGCCCCGGCGGCTCCCGAAGCCTACACCATCCGGCACCCGGCCTGGGCCGATTCGGCCAGTATCTACGAGGTCAATATTAGGCAATACACCCCCGAAGGCACTTTTCGGGCCTTTGAGGCGCACCTGCCCCGCCTCCAGAAAATGGGGGTAGGCATTCTGTGGCTGATGCCGGTTCAGCCCATCGGCAAGCTCAACCGCAAAGGCACCCTGGGCAGCCAGTACTCCGTGCAGGACTACCGGGCCGTAAACCCGGAGTTTGGCACTCTGGACGACCTACGCCACCTGATTCAGACCGCGCACAAGCTCGGCATGCACGTTATCCTGGATTGGGTAGCCAACCACACCAGCTGGGACAGCCAGCTCCGCCAGCAGCACCCCAAGTGGTTTACCCGCAACGCCCAGGGCCAGTTTGTGCCGCCCGTGTCCGATTGGCAGGACGTTATCGACCTGGATTACAGCAAGCCGGAGTTGCGCCAGTACATGCAGGAAAGCATGGTGTACTGGCTGCGCGACGTGGGCTTCGACGGCTTCCGCTGCGATGTGGCTGGCCTTGTGCCCATGGACTTCTGGAACCAGACGCGCCCCGTTCTGGAGAAAGTAAAGCCCGTGTTTATGCTGGCCGAATGGGATGAGCTGCACAACCCGCCCTTCCTCAAAAAAGGTGAGTTCGACCCCAATACCGGTATGCTGGAAAAGGCCTTTGATGCCACCTACGCCCTGCGCATGCGCTACCTTCTCGACAGCATCAGCCGCCGCCAGCAGCCCCTCACGGCCCTCGATGCTTACCGCGAAGTAGAGCGCACGCGCTACCCGGCTTCGGCCTACCTGATGTATTTCACCAGCAGCCACGACATCAACAGCTGGGATGGCACCGAGTACGAGCGTCTCGGCAAAGATGCCCTACCCCAGGCCGTGCTCACAACCCTGCTGCCCGGCATCCCGATGGTGTACAGCGGCCAGGAAGCAGCCCTGAAAAAGCGGCTGCGCTTCTTTGATAAGGACACCATTCCGTGGCAAGACTACCCCCTGCAGGATTTCTATACTACCCTGCTGCAGCTCAAAAAGCGCCACCCGGCCCTGCGCAACGGCGACCCATGCAGCGAATTTATCCGAATGGCGCCCGAGGCCAGCCCGGAAACCTACGCCTTCGTGCGCCGCAAGGGACCAAAGGCAGTTTTGGTAGCCGTGAACCTAGGCCAGCAACCCCACCAGATTCGCCTGCGCGACCTGGGCCCCGGCGTGTACCGCGACGTGTTCAGTGGGCAGGTAACCAAGCTCGGCTCCGGCTCCGACCTCCTGCTGACCCCACATAGCTACCGCGTGTATGAGCAGCTCCCAGACCCCGACAATAGCTGGTTTTAGGCTGAAATATTAGGAGCAGAGCCTACACCGCAGTATCTCACAGGCTTCCCCAGAACGTCATGTCGAGCTTGCCGAGACATCTCGCGTGCTGATGTTGCATTGGTAACTGTCATACGGAGCCGAAGTCGAAGCATCTCGCTGGGCTGACGTTGCCAAAGTATCTACTCCCCCTCTCCCTGTGGAGAGGGGGCTGGGGTAAGGCCCACCATCCGCACGCGAGATTCCTCGGCAAGCTCGACATGACTTTTCTTTATACTGCTCACTTACACTATAGGAGAGGCATTTTTCGGCTATGAAAGGCTGATTTCGCGTAGGCAGGTGCAGTCCAACTTGTTTTCGCCTACCCTCTGCCGTGTCTGAACCTCAGCTGCATCCTAGCGCCCACCTGTTTCAGGTGCGCCACCCCGATTGGGCTGCCAACGCCACCATCTACGAAGTAAACCTGCGCCAATTCACGCCAGAAGGTACATTTAGAGCGTTTGCGGAACACCTGCCGCGGCTGGCATCCATGGGCATCAGCATGGTGTGGCTCATGCCCGTTCACCCCATTGGAGAGGTAGAGCGCAAGGGCACGCTGGGCAGCCAGTACGCGGTGCAAGACTACTTCGGGGTGAACCCTGAGTTCGGAACCCTGGATGATTTGCGCTACCTGGTAAAAACCGCCCACGACCTCGGCCTGCGCGTTCTGCTTGATTGGGTAGCCAACCACACCAGCCCAGACAACCCACTGGTGCAAGAGCACCCCGAGTGGTACCAGCACGACGCCCAGGGCAACCTCCTACCCCCCGTACCCGACTGGACCGACGTGGTTGCCTTCGACTACGCCCAGCCGGGGCTGCGCCGCTACATGACCGATGCCCTGCTCTACTGGGTGCGCGAAGCCGACATTGACGGGTACCGCTGCGACGTGGCCGGCCTGGTGCCTACCGATTTCTGGGATGCTGCCCGCCTGGAGCTGGACGCCGTGAAGCCCCTGTTTATGCTGGCCGAGTGGGACGAGTTGTACCCCTCGGGCGGACTGACCTGGGAGCAGTTTAACTCCGATACCAAGCTGCTGGAAAAGGCCTTCAACATGACCTTTGGCCTGCGCCTGCATTACCTCCTCGACCACATTGCGGAAGGCAAGCAGCCGCTCCACGATATTGACGAGTACCTGGCGGCCGAGCGGGCCAAGTATCCGCCCTCGGTGTACCTGATGCACTTCACCAGCAACCACGACGTGAACAGCTGGGATGGCACCGAATATGAGCGCCTGGGTCCGCTGGCGTTGCCGTTTGCGGTCCTGACGGTGCTGCTGCCCGGTATGCCCCTGGTGTACACCGGTCAGGAAGCAGGCCTGAACAAGCGTCTTGCCTTCTTCGAGAAAGATACTATTGATTGGCAGGACTATCCCCTGCAGGAGTTCTATACCCGCCTGCTTCAGCTCAAGCGCCGCCACTTTGCCCTCCAGAACGGCGACCCGCTCAGCCGCTTCCAGCGCCTGCCGGGCCCTGCTGACACGTACAGCTTCCTGCGCCACAAAGGCTTGGCGGCGGTACTCACCGGTATCAACACTAGCCCGGAGCCGCAGCCGCTTCTCATTCCGGCTGATGCGGTTGGTATTTGGCTGGATGTTTTCAGCGGTGAACAGCTTGTGCTCAAGGAAGGCCAAGAGGTGGTGCTACCACCCCACGGTTGGCGGGTGCTGGAAAAGCAAGTGTAGGTGTAAAACGGCGGCTCCCATTCTTACCCAGAAGGCAGCATTACATCCAGCCAATTTCGCGCAGTATATCTTCCGTCAGGGCCCGGCGGCCGGCGGCAAAACGTGTATCGGCGGCCTGCCCTCCGGCGGGTTCTGCATTAAGGACAAAGAGGGCGGTACGGCCGTCGGGGCGCTGCACCCAGCCCACAAACCAGCCGTTATCAGGGTTGGTGGCGGAGCGGAAGCGCCAGCCGGTTTTGCCGTAGAGAGCATAGCCGGGCGTTTTCTGCAGGAGCAAAAGCTGCTTCACGGCCCGCTGATGCCGCACCTCTACGGGCAGGGTTTCTGCCTGCAGCCGACGTAGAAAATCAATCTGCTCGAACTGACTGATGCGCGAATTACCATCGAGCCAGAACGTATCGAGGGTGGCAGGCGTGACCAGGATGCCGGGGTAGCGCAGCTTCCGGAGCCACTGCTTATACGTTCCTACCCCCACCTGCCGGGCCAACTGCTGGTAACACGGCACGCACGACACGCGCAGAGCCCGGGCGTAGCTCATGTCCTGGTTCCACTGCGGGAAGTCGCGCTTCACCCCGTCCCATTTGCAAATGGTGGCCGTGTCGGGCAGGGCGCCGGTTTGCAGGCCAATGAGCGTGTTCGGAATCTTGAAGGTGGAAGCGGGCAGGAAACCCTGGCGGCAGCGCTTTTCATTATAGGCCGTAAAGCGGCCCGTGCCCGTTTCATACAGCAGAAAAGAGCCCTCCACCCCGTACTGCTCGAACTGCTTCTGGAAGTTTCGTTCGGTGACGGAGGTAGCAGGTGTGGCGCCCAGCAGCAGCGAAATACCCGAGGCGAACAGTAGATAGCGAAACCGTAGCATGCAGCGAAGATAACGGCCTTGGGCACCCGAGCTTACTTTACGGCAGTCAGCTGCTCTAGTAGTTGGGCAATGCGCCGCTGCCGGGTTTCGGGCCGGCGCACGGCGGTCAGCTGCTGCAGGTGTTGCTTGCGCACGCTGGGAGCCAGGCGCTGGAAGTTTTGCTCCGCCGCAGGGGTAGCAGCCAGAGCAGCGGCTAAATCAGGGGGTAGCAGCAGGGCATCTACCTCATCCAGGGCGGTCCAGCTACCGTCCTGCTGGGCCTTGTTGATTTTGGCCTGCCCGGCCGGCATCAGCAGCCCGGCGGCCTGCAACTGCTCCAGGCGCTTTTTATTCACCGCCGACCACACGCTGCCTTTTTTGCGGGGCGAGAAGTACAGCTGGTAGCGGGTTTCGTCGAGCTTGCGGGGTAAGGAATCAATCCAGCCGAAGCATAGGGCTTCTTCCACCGCTTCGGCGTAGCTGAGCGTGCCCGATACGCTGTTTTTCTTGTGTAGCACCACCCACACGCCCACGGGCTGCTCGTGGTGCGCAACCAGCCACGCCCGCCACGCTGGCCGGCTGAGAACATCCACCACTTCCAACGTATCGAGCTTGCGGGCCATGGGCATCAGCATGAAAGGAGCCTAAAAGTAGCCAACCTTGCCGCGTTGGTCTGGTTTAAGATATTCATCCTCCTTCATTTCTACTCCTTACGTGCATGCAACACCGTGAACTGGGCCGCTCGGGCCTGCGCATCGCTCCCCTCGTGCTGGGTGGCAACGTCTTCGGCTGGACCGCCGACGAGGCTACCTCTTTCCGCATCCTCGACGCCTTTGTGGCCGGGGGCGGCAACGCCATTGATACCGCCGACGGCTACTCCGTGTGGGTGCCGGGCCACGTCGGGGGCGAGTCGGAAACCATTATCGGCAAGTGGCTGCAGCAGCGTGGCCGCCGCGACGACGTGGTGATTGCCACCAAAGTCGGCTGGGAGGTCAACCCCGAAAACAAGGGCCTGAAAAAGGACTACATCCTGCGCGCCGTGGAGGGCTCCCTCAAGCGCCTGCAAACCGACTACATCGACCTGTATCAGTCGCACAAAGACGACCCGACCACGCCCGTGGAGGAAACCCTGGAGGCCTACGCCCAGCTGGTGAAAGAAGGCAAAGTGCGCGTCATTGGGGCTTCGAACTTCGATGCCGCTCGTCTGCGCGAATCCGTGGAGGCCAGCCAGCAGCACGGTTTCCCCCGCTACGAAACGCTGCAACCCCTCTACAACCTCTACGACCGGGCCGAGTTCGAACGGGAGCTGCTGCCCCTGGTGCAGGAGCATCACATTGGCGTAATTCCCTATTACGGCCTGGCCGCGGGCTTCCTCACGGGCAAGTACCGCACCGAAGCCGACCTGCAGAAAAGCGCCCGCGGCGGTGGGGTAGGCCAGAAATACCTGAATGATAAGGGTCTGAAAATTCTGGGCGCGCTGGATGCCGTGGCGGCCCGCCAGCAGGCCTCGCCCGCCCAGGTAGCCCTGGCCTGGATACTGGCCCAGCCCGGCCTCACGGCCCCCATTGCCAGTGCTACCAGCCCCGAGCAGGTAACGGAGCTGCTCAAATCCACGGAACTGAGCCTGAGCCCCGCCGACCTCCAAGAGCTAAACCAGGCCAGCGCCTAGCCCTACCTCCTTTTCTAGCCCTACCTCCTTTTATAGCTACAGGCCGAATCCGGATTCAGCCACTGAGAGCTGAGCCGGGTTCGGCCTGTAGCTTATCAAGGTTGCGAGGCCCTGGTGCGCCGCCGAAAACCGGACACCTGCACCGCAGCACAACCGTAGCGGGGGTAGCCTGTTCAGATGGGGCAGGCACTACGGCAAGCCGCCTGTTGCAACGCGGGGCCTGGGTTAGCGTCGTTTTCCGGCTACCTTCCGCAAATTTTGCGCTTGCTCTTCCCTGGTGTTCGCCCATGACCATTCGTACCGCTACCCGCCCCGACCTCGACGCCCTGTATGCCATCTGGTGTGAGCTCATGGACTCGCACGAAGCCTATCATCCTGTTTTTGGCTACTACCGGCAGGCCGAAGCGGAGCTAAAGCGCGTGCTGCTTCAGCGCCTGCAGGAGCCGTACACCCGGTTTTTTGTGGCCGAGAACGAGCGGGGACTTATGGGCCTGCTGGTGGCCATGTACCAGATCGGCAACAACGGCATGCACTTCAACCGGCGCGGCTACATTGCCGAAACCATTGTGCGCCCTCAGTACCGGCGCACGGGCCTCGGCCGCCTGCTATTCGAGACGGCCCGGGAGTGGCTGACCCGGCAGGGGGCTGACCACCTGGAGCTGCAGGTAGCCGTGGCCAACCCCGGCGGCTTGCAGTTCTGGACGGCTCTGGGATTTGCGCCCTCTACCCACCATCTGGTGCTGCCGCTTACCTCACGGGGTTAGCAGAGCGGTCCCGCAGCGGGCCGGGGCATTCATGTCAATTAAATTAACTGCGGAGCTACCCCTTGCGTTAGACCAGATACGGCCGGATTGGCCGGGCTGCTTTTTCGTTGCTCATGCTGCTTGCCACCACTATCGAACCTTTCGACTGGAAACGTATTCTGATTTCTGATGAGGCGCCCGTGCTGTTTCTGTTGGAAATAGCCTTCCGCTGCCTAGTTACTTACCTCCTGATTCTGGGCGCCTTGCGCGTAACGGGGCGGCGGGGGGTCCGGCAGCTGTCTATTTTTGAGCTGAGCATTATCTTGGCCCTGGGCTCCGCCGCCGGCGACGCCATGTTCTACGACGACGTGCCCCTGCTGCATGTGGCCGTGGTATTTGTGATGGTTACCGGCCTGTACCTGGTTTTTAACCGCCTGACCGAGCACTACCCCCGGTTTTCGGACTGGCTGGAGGGCGCGCCGGTTTTGCTTATCGAGGACGGTGAAATCAAGCACGAAATCCTGAAAAAGCAGAACCTGACCCAAAAAGAACTGTTCGGAGAGTTGCGCCAGTACCAGGTAGAACACCTGGGCCAGGTGCGCCGGGCCTACATTGAGGCGACCGGCAACGTGAGCATTTACTTTTTTGCCGACGACCAGGTGCGGCCCGGTCTGCCCATCTGGCCCGAGCGGTTCGGAGAGACGCGGCGCCGCCCCGAGGAGGCGGGCCCCCAGGCCTGCGCCTGCTGCGGGCACGTGCAGGAGCTGCCCCGCGGCGGCACCGCCCGCTGTGAGGTGTGCCAGCAGGAAGCCTGGGTTCCTGCCTGCGCCGAGAAACGCATTCAGTAGGGAGCCCGGGGCGGTCCGCCCGCTTCTGGGGTAGCTACTTCTTTCCGGCCACGTAGGGCTCGTAGCCTTCCCACTGCCAGGGGGTATCCGTGTCGCCCAGGAGCTTTTCCAGCAGCTCCTTGAACAGCAGGTCGGCGTTGGCGCTGTTGCTCACCAACAGGAGTCCTTTTCCGCGGTCAGCAAACACCACGCTGTGGTTTTCCCACCCATCATCGTGGCCTTCTTTGAAGTAGGCGGGTCCGTGGGTGGGCGAAACGAACGTACCCCAGCCCAGGCCGTAGCCCAGTTGAATGGCGCGGTTGCTGTCGGGAGCGGCTACGGTGGCCAGGGGGCCAAACTGGGCCTGGTAGGGAATACGCACCTGGGCCTAGGTCATGCTTTGCTTGGCGGCGGGAGTAAGCCCCCGGCCTTGCATAACGGCTGCCAGAAAGGCCGCGTAATCGGCGGGCGTGGTGCTCAGAGAGCCGGCGCCCCCGGGTTTGGTGCGCTTCCGGATGCCCACTACCTGGCCCTGTTCGTCGTAGCCCAGCGCATAGTTATCTTCGAAAGCGGGCTGCCAGACGTAGCTGGTCCGGGACATGCGCAGCGGCTGAAATACCCGCTCGGCGCTTAGCTCCGTCAGGCTTTTACCCGTTACGGTTTCTACCACCAGTTGCAGCAGCTGCAGTCCTTCCCCGGAGTACCAGTACTGAGTGCCGGGCGCAAACTTGAAGCGCAATTTCTTGTCGGGCTCAATCCAGCGCCAGTTGGGCAGGCCTGTTGTGTGGGTAAGCGCCATCCGGGCCGTAAGCTGCTGCCAGCGGGTATCCGGGCCCAGATCCTGGTACTGCTCGTACGCCGGAATGGGTTTGGGCAGGTACTGGTACAAGGGCTTATCGAGCTCCAGGGCCTGCTCTTGTACCAGTTGCAGCACGAGGTAGGCAAAAACGGCCTTGCTGAAGGAGGCTCCGTACATAACGGTGCTGGGCTCCAGCGGGGCGCCCGTTTCGAGGTTGCGCCGGCCGTAGGTGCGCAGGTAGCGCACCTGGTTGTTTTCCAGCAGGACCAGGGCCAGCCCCGGCACGCGGGCCGCTTCCATACGCTGCCGTACCAGCCAGTCAATTTCTGAGGGACGCAGCCTCCTACGGTCCAGGGTATGAAAAACGACTTTGTCTGCCTGCGCCAGGGCAAGCGGGCCCGTGCTCAGTAGCGCCAGCAATATTCTCAGGCAGCACAGCGCTTTCATAGGCCGCATCCGGTTGGCAAGTTCCTGCTATAAGTAAACGTAAGCTGCCGAATATTGCAACCATTGCCCCGCATCTGAACCGCTCCGCGCGCCGGGCCCGGTGGCCCGGCTGGTGTAAGGGCAGTTTTCATTGCCCCGGCTTATTCTTCGTTCTATGCTGCCTTTGCTTCACATCCATCATATTGCCATCATCTGCTCGGATTATGTCCGCTCCAAGCAGTTTTACACTGAGGTGCTGGGCCTACGTGTCATTCGGGAGGTGTACCGGGCGGAGCGGCAGTCCTGGAAGCTGGACCTGGCCCTGGGCGGGCAGTACGTCATCGAGCTGTTTTCTTTTCCTACCCCGCCGGCCCGCCTCAGCCACCCCGAAGCCGCTGGTCTGCGCCACCTGGCTTTTGCCGTGTCCGATATCGATGCCACCGTGCGCCACCTCACTACCCGCGGCGTAGCGGCCGAGCCCGTGCGCACCGATGAGCTTACCGGCCGGCGCTTCACCTTTATTCAGGACCCCGATGGGCTGCCTTTGGAGTTTTACGAGGGGTAGGGCGCCAGCTTGCCAGACGGGTAAGGAGCGGTTCTTTTTCGTTTGAAATCGTAGAACGTGCGTCACTGGCGTTCCGGCCATTGCGCTTTCCGTTCTACCTTGCCCCCACTATGCCCGAGCAACCGCAGCCTCTCCCCTACCTCATTATTGATTTTGACAGCACCTTCACCCAGGTAGAAGGCCTCGACGAGCTGGCCGACATTGCCCTGGCCGGGCAGCCCAACCGGGAGGAGGTAGTAGGCGCCATCCGGGCCCTCACGGACCGGGGTATGAGCGGGGAGCTGAACTTCTCGGAGTCCCTGAAACAGCGGCTGGCCCTGCTGCCGGCCCGGCGCGAGCACCTGCCGCTGCTGGTGGAGCGCCTGCGCGGCAAAGTATCGGAGAGCATCCAGCGCAACCGCAGCTTCTTCGAGCGGTTTCACGGGCGGGTGTATATTGTCAGCAGCGGCTTCCGGGAGTTTATTGAGCCGGTGGTAGCCGAGTTCGGCATCGATGCCGACCATGTGCTGGCCAACACCTTCACCTTCGATGCCGACGGCCGCATCACGGGCTTCGACCCCGAAAACGTACTGAGCCGCGACGGAGGCAAAATCCTGCAGCTGCGCCAACTGGACCTCGACGGCGACGTGTACGCCCTCGGCGACGGCTACACCGACTACCAGATCCGGGAGGCCGGGCTGGCCCACCGCTTCTACGCCTTCACCGAAAACGTGCACCGCGAGGCCGTAGTGGCCCGCGCCGATGAGGTGCTGCCTTCCTTCGACGAATTTCTCTACCAGAACAAGCTTCCGATGACCCTCTCCTACCCCAAAAACCGCATCAAAGTCCTGCTGCTCGAAAACCCCGACCCGCGCGCCGCCGAGCTGTTCCGCCAGGAAGGCTACCAGGTAGATACCGTGCCCGGCGGCCTCGACGAAGACGAGCTAGTGCAGCAGATTGAGGGCGTGAGCATTCTGGGCATCCGGAGCAAAACCCAGGTAACCCAGCGGGTGCTCGACGCGGCCAACCGCCTCATCAGCATCGGGGCGTTCTGCATCGGCACCAACCAGATTGACCTGACGGGCTGCATGAAAAAGGGCGTGGCCGTGTTCAATGCGCCCTTCAGCAACACCCGCTCGGTAGTGGAGCTGGCCCTGGGCGAAATTATCATGCTGGCCCGCCGCATCCCCGAGAAAAGCCCCAAAATGCACCAGGGCGAGTGGGATAAGTCGGCCAAGGGCTCGTTTGAAATCCGGGGCAAGAAGCTGGGCATCGTGGGCTACGGCAACATTGGCTCCCAGCTGTCGGTAGTGGCCGAGGCCGTGGGCATGCAGGTGCTCTACTACGATGTGGCCGAGAAGCTGCAGCTAGGCAACGCCGTAAAGTGCCGCACCCTGGAGGAGCTCCTACGTCAGTCCGACATTGTGACTCTACACGTAGATGGCCGCCCGGCCAACACCAACCTCATCGGGGCGGCTGAGCTGGCTATGATGAAGCCCGGCGCCTTGCTGCTCAACAACAGCCGCGGCCACGTGGTAGATGTGCCCGCCCTGGCCGCCGTACTTCGGTCCGGCCACCTGGGCGGCGCCGCCGTGGATGTGTTTCCCTACGAGCCCAAAACCAACCAGGAAAGCTTTGAGAGTGAGCTACGCGGCCTGCCCAACGTGCTGCTTACGCCCCATGTAGGGGGTAGCACGGCCGAGGCCCAGCGCAATATCGCCGAGTTTGTGCCCGAGCGGATTATGCAGTACGTGAACACCGGCAACACCCAGCAGAGCGTCAACTTCCCTAACATTCAGCTGCCGGAGCAGCAGGCCCACCGCCTCATCCACATCCACCACAACGTGCCCGGCGTACTGGCCCGCATCAACAACGTGCTGGCCCAGCACCACGTCAACATCCTGGGCCAGTACCTGAAAACCAACGAGCACATCGGCTACGTGATTACCGACATCGACAAGCAGTACGAGCCGGAAGTAATCGGGGAGTTGCGCAAAGTAGAGCACACCATTAAGTTCCGGGTGCTGTACTAGGGGTAGCAGGATAGAAAACAGAACGGTCATTCCAAGCAGAGCCAGGAAGCTGGGGAAACCATTCACAGGTACCCCGATTTCTTGGTCTGCGCGGAATAATCCTGCACTCAAGGTAGTGCGCCTTGCCTTGCGTTGGAGGCATCTTACGGCCTGAACAGCCCATTATGATACTGCAAATACTGCTGAGCCGGCCGATCCAGAACGTTGTGGGGTAGCACGGCTAGCGGCTGCTTGTCGAACTTGTAATACTCCTTGCCGTTCTGAAACTCCTCCCGGATACGACTACTCACATGAATGGTATGGTCGTCGGCGTCAATAGTAAGGTAGTGCCGGTCGAAGAGCTTGTGCAAATCGGAACGCAAGAGCAGGCCGTTGGGCAGTACGTTAGGACCGGCCTGTGAGAAGGGCTGAATGTGCGCCGCTTCGAGTACCGGCAGGGTTTTCTCGCCCGAAATAGCGCACTTCTTCCCGTAGGCCTGCGTAACCAACGCTTGGAATGCCCCTTGTCCAATGCGCACCTTGGTAAGGGCTTCGCGGTAGATAGCCGGCGATTCGAGCACCAACGAATCGGTAGCCAGCTCTTGCAAGAACGGAGTTTGCTGGTAGCGCATCATCGTGGCGCTGACGTTGGCCCAGAGTTGAGCGCCGATTGTAGTGTCGGTGCCGTACACCTTGCCTGTCACAATGGGGTCACGCCAATCGGCTGGGGCGGGTATCCAGTCGGGCTTCCGAAAGAAAATGGGCGAGGTCAGCACCAGGCAGTTGATTTCCGGGTCGGGCTTGTACTCCTTGCCCGCGGCCTTGCGGTAGGCCTGGATGGCGGCGGCAAACTCGGCATAGTCGCGGAAACCATTGCGGGGGCCAAACATGTCCCAGGCCGTGGCTACGGGCAGCATAATCTGGTTGGTGAAAAATCCCACGCCCGCAATGCAGTGCTCAGGCTTGCGCAGCTTCAGCAGAAACGGCGCCCCAGCCGGCACCGCCCCGAAATTGGTACCGCCCAATGGCTTCCAGAAATTTACGTCTTCGCGGGGTTCCTGGCGCAGAAAATCAAACCAACGCGTGTCGGTCAACCCAACATAAAACTTCATAGGCTTGGGGCTTAGCGGGCGGGCTCCTGACTGCTAAGCAGCGCGTCGTAGCGGGCCTTCAACTCATCGTACTGCCGCACCTTCTCGGCAAACTGCTCCAGCACCTGCAGCAGCCGCTGCTGGCAGTCAACTGGGCTCGGGATTTCGTAGGCAGCCAGCGGCTCGGCCACTACATTCGTTTCGGACCGCAACTCCGGGAAGTAGCCTGACAGGTCGAGGCCAATGGCCGCGCCCACCTGCCGCAGAAATGCCGGCGACAGGTTGGCCACCTCATAGCGCCGGTACAAGTTGGAGCGCGACATACCCAGGTCGCGCGCCAATTGGGTTTGGTTGACGCCGTTTTTGCGGATAATGGTGAGTAGAGTTTCGCCCCGGTGTTGCGCCGCCATTGCCTTAACTGAGTTGCGTTGGACAAAATTCGGACAACGCCCGTGACGCAGCCAGGTCGTTTTTTAGGCCAATACGGGACGCTTCAGAGCTCTTTTGCTCTTTTATTGTCGCATATTTGTCCCATAAGTGTGTCTTATGGAATCAACTGCGCTACGCCTCCCCGATAACCCCATCCTCAACAATCCTTATCAGGAACCCGCCCAGCACTACGCTACCGACTTACAAGGCAACCTCGACTACGGTACCATTGAGAAAGGCCGACGGCTATTTGTACCTGAGGTGCAGGTAGTGCCCGGCAAGCACCAGGGCCAGAAGGAAGTGTTTGCCTTCAACGAGGCCGCCGCGGCCTACGGCACTCACCTCATCAACCTGATTCGCAAGGAGGTAGGCCAGTGGCGCGCTGCCGGCTACCCCGATACTACTCGCGTAACCCGTGAGCTACTGGCCTACTGGTTTCCCGACTCCGATTCGCCCAAGAAAAAGCTGTTTTTCGCTCAGCGCGAAGCCGTGGAAACCGCCGTGTGGCTGAACGAAGTAGCCGCCCGCTCCAATGCCGGCACCCACGTCCTCAATCAGCTACGCCTGGGCCAGCAAACGGCATCCAGCCAGCCCACCGACCAGCTGCCACGCGTTGCCTTCAAGATGGCGACGGGTACCGGCAAAACGGTGGTCATGGCTGGCCTTATCCTGTACCACTACCTCAACCGCCGCCAGTACCGGCAGGACGTGCGCTTTGCCGACTACTTTCTGCTGGTAGCCCCGGGCATCACCATCCGCGACCGGCTGGGCGTGCTGCGCGTGGATACCACCGGCACCTACCACACGGCCAAGGACTACTACCACGAGCGGCAGCTGGTACCGCCCGCCTACGAAGACTGGCTGCCGGCCCTGAACGACCGGCTGGTCATCGTCAACTACCACCAGTTTGAGCCGCGCACCCTGCAGGGCAACAAGCGCGGTGTCTTCGACGGCAAGATTGGGGTCGACGGCAAGAAGCAGGAAGAATACGAGGACTACGCCCAGGTTTTCCGGCGCTTGCTCGGCAACTTTCGGCCGGGCGGCCGCCTGCTGGTGCTCAACGACGAAGCCCACCACTGCTACCTTCCGCAAGCCGCACCCGGCAAAAAGAAAAAAACCGCCGAGGGCGAAGAAGCTGGTGCCGAGGAAAATGCCCGCGCCGCCGTGTGGTTTAGCGGCCTGCGTGAGCTAAGTCACCGTTTCCAGCTCGCGGCCGTGTACGACTTGTCGGCCACGCCCTACTACCTCACAGGCTCGGGCTACCGGCCCTATACCCTGTTTCCGTGGATTGTGACGGATTTTGGGCTGGTAGAAGCTATTGAAAGCGGGCTGGTGAAAATTCCCTATCTGCCCGAAAAGGACGATACCCAGGCCCTGGACATGCCGGTGCTGCGCAACCTCTACGAGCACGTCAAGGACAAGCTACCCAAGATAGGTAAGGCCACCGAGCGCCGCGAAAAGGGCGCAGCATACACAGAAAAGCGCCCTGACCTGCCCCAGGAAGTAGTCATTGCCCTCGACCAGCTGGTGGCCCACTACGAGGAGTTTGACCGCAACGTGCGCACCCGCACCGAGCAACGGGCCGACTTGTTCACGGCCCCGCCGGTGCTGATTGTGGTCTGCAACAACACCAGCGTGTCCAAGGAAGTGTACAAGCACATTGCCGGCTACGAGTACCCCGACCCCAAGCACGGGCACACGGTAGTGCAGGGCCACCACGACATTTTCTCGAACTACCACGCCACCGGCCAGGCCAAGCACCGCCCGCCTACCCTCCTCATCGACTCCGACGCCCTGGAAAACAGCGGGCAGATTGACGAGGAGTTCCGGCGTGTGTTTCAGGACGAAATCCGGCAGTTCCGGCAGGAGTACCGCCGCCTCTACCCCGCCCGCTCCGCCGACGACCTCACCGACGCCGACCTGCTGCGGGAGGTGGTTAACACGGTGGGCCGGCCCGGCAAGCTGGGCGCCCACGTGCGCTGCGTGGTGAGCGTGAGCATGCTTACCGAAGGTTGGGACGCCAACACCGTCACCCACATTCTGGGGTTGCGGGCCTTCGGCTCGCAACTGCTGTGCGAACAGGTAGCGGGCCGCGCCCTGCGCCGCCGCTCCTACGAGCTGCAGGGCTACGATGCCAAGGGCCAGCCCACTACCAGCCGGGCCCGGGACGTGACCTACAAGTTTCCGCCCGAATATGCCCGCATCATCGGTATTCCCTTCAAAGCCTTTCGGCGCGGGCCGGGCGGCGGCAGCGGCCCCGCCCCCGGACCCGACCTGACGGTGATTCGGGCGGTGCCGGAACGGCAGCCGCTGGAAATCATCTTCCCTAACCTGACCGGCTACCGCGAGGAAATTCCGGCCGGGGAGCTGCGCCCTGATTTCGCGGCGGCCGGCAAGTTCGAGCTAGACTACTCGAAGATTCCGACGCATACGGTGCTGGGCACGGCCTTCTCCGACCAGACCGAGGAAATCACGCTCAAAAGCCAGGACGAGCTGCGCGACCATGAGGTATTCTACGACCTGGCCAGCAAGGTGATTCGCTACCACTTCACCGACCTCGACGGGCAGCCATTGCTGCACTACTTCGCGCCGGTGCGCCAGTTGGTGGAGCAGTGGTACCACCAGTGCCTGACGCTGGTGCACCAAACCGACCCGGCCTTTAAGCGGCTGGTGGTCCGCTGGGACGCCCGCCAGGTGGCAGCCCACATCAACCAAGCCATTGTGGTGGGACAGCCGGCCACGGAGCGCCGTATCCGGCCCGTGCCCAGCTACTACAACCCGCGCGGCAGCACCCGCTACGTGCAGGGCCAGACCTCCAGGCCGGTCTTTGAAACCACGAAAAGCCACGTCAATTATGTGGTGGCCGACACCCAAAGCTGGGAGCAGATCTGCGCCAAGGTGCTCGAAGACTTGCCCCAGGTGCTGTGCTATGTCAAGAATGCTTTTCTCGACTTCCGCATTCCCTACCTGCGCGACGGGCGCGAGGCCGACTACGTGCCCGATTTTCTGGCCCGCGTGCGCACCCAGACGGGCCAGGTGGTCAACCTCATCATCGAGGTGACGGGCATGAACAAGGACAAGCAGGCCAAGAAGCTTTACACCGAGCACTACTGGCTGCCCGCCGTGAACGAGCACCTCGCCGCCCTGGGCCTACCCGCCGACGAGCCCTGGGCTTTCGTGGAAATCAGCGAGGACGAGAAGTATTTCCGCAACCAGCTGGTGGCCAAGATTGAAGCCCTCTGATTTTTATCTCTATGCCTGATAAAGCTACTGCCGCCTACCACCACCGCGACCAGCGGCCCCTTATCCCGTCGGAAGCCGAGGCTGGCGCCGAGCAAATCAATCCCAAAGTTCAACACCACGCTACCAAAGTGCTCGACAAAGACCCCATCATCCACCGCGGCCAGGATCCGCACCTGAACTGGCTGGGCAAGTACGACTACGACGACCCCGAGCAGCGCCCCGACTACCTCCGCCTCGACATCCGCTCCCTGTACCGCCACGAGCATGTGCGCCCCGAGGCCCTCATGCAGCGCCTCTACCGCCAGCGCCAGGCCGGCGCGCCCCAACTCGACCTGTTTGGCCCCAGCTACCAGGACGTGGACGAGTTGGACAAGCCCCTGAGCTACTACCAGCACCACTCCGACTGGGAAAACCGCCTCATCCTGGGCGATTCGCTGGCCGTCATGACCTCCCTGCTCGAACGGGAAGGCCTTAACGGCCAAGTGCAAATGGTGTACCTCGACCCGCCCTACGGCATCAAATACGGCTCGAACTGGCAAATCAAGCTCAATAACCGCACCGTGCAGGACGGTAAGGACGAGCACCTGTCCTCCGAACCCGAGCAAATCAAAGCCTTCCGCGACACCTGGGAGCTGGGCATCCACTCCTACCTCAGCTACCTACGCAACCGCCTGCTGGTGGCCCGCGAGCTACTCACCGAATCCGGCTCCTGCTTCGTGCAGATTTCCGACGAGAACGTGCATTTGGTAAGGAACCTGATGGATGAGGTGTTTGGTGCAGGAAATTTCGTAGCTCAGATTTCGTACAAAACTACCACTAGCACGGGAGAGCAATTACTTGAAAGCGTTGCCGATTATATTATTTGGTATGCTAGAGCGAAAACAAGCCTAAAATACCGTCAACTCTATAACCTCAAGGTAGTAGGTGGTGAGGGCGGAACAGCTTATGGCAAAGTTGAATTGGTAGATGGGACTAAGCGCAGTCTTACAGCTGAAGAAAGAGCAGATATTGGCCGTTTACCTTTGGGCGCTCAGATTTATCGCATAGATAACCTAACCAGCCAACGAGGTGCATCGGGAACTGATTTAAGAGAATTTCATCTTTGGAATAAAGTTTTCACACCAGGAAAGGGCACTTTCAAAACCGACGAAAAAGGCCTTAGGAATCTAGCTGCTAAAAATCGCCTTGAGGCAGTAGGTACTAATTTGTATTATCGTCGCTACTTCAACGATTTTCCGGTTTTTCCTATTTCTAATATTTGGAATGACACCAGCATAGCAGGTTTCGCTTCGGATAAAAAATATATTGTCGAAACTTCAGCGAAGGTTATCCAACGGTGCATGCTCATGTGCACCGACCCCGGCGACCTGGTGCTTGACCCGACCTGCGGCAGCGGCACCACAGCGTACGTGGCTGAGCAGTGGGGCCGGCGCTGGATTACTATTGACACCTCGCGCATTGCCCTCAACATTGCTAAAACACGGTTGATGACTGCGGCTTTCCCCTACTACAAGCTTTACGACGAAAGCGGGCAGGATTTGCGCCAGGGTTTCATCTACAAGGAAGTTCCGCACATCACCCTGAAAAGCCTGGCCAACGACGAGCCGCCGGCCACCGAAAAGCTCTACGACCAGCCCGAGGAAGACAAGAAGCGTCTGCGCGTGGCGGGCCCTTTCACCGTCGAAACGCTGCAGAGCCTCAATCCGGTAGCGCCGGAGGAGGTAACGGCCGCGGCGGCTGCGCCGGAGGAGTTGGAAAGTCAGCAGCAGTTTGAGCAGCGGGTGTTTGCCGGCCTCACCTCGGCCGGCATTCGCAACGGGGCCAAAAATGAGCACGCCGTGTTCCTGCGCGTGGAGCAGCGCGCCTCGCCCTCCCTGCCGGCCGAGGGCTACTGGCGCGACGCCGGTGGGCACGAGCGGAAGGCCTATTTCCTGCTGGGTCCGCGCTTCGGTACGGTTAGTAAGAGCCAAGTGAACGAAGCCGTGCGCGAGTGCCGCCAACTGGGCGACGCCGACTGGCTGGTGCTGCTGGGCTTCGCCTTCGATGATAGCATTGAAAACCGGGAGCAAACCTTCTCGGCCGGCACGTTCCAAGTCACGCGGGTGCGCATCGGCGAGGATTTGCTGCAGGAAGGATTGCTGAAAAAGGACAAGAAAGCGGCTTCCTTCGTCACCATTGGCGAGCCGGAAATTGCCGTAGTGCCCGCCGAAACGCCCGGCGAAGTGTGCGTGGAGGTGCGTGGCCTCGACATCTGGGACCCCATTCACAACCGCCTGGCCGCCCGCTCGGTGGAGGACATTGCCTACTGGATGCTCGACGACGACTACGACGGCTCCAACTTTCTGGTGCGGCAGGTATTTTTCTGCGGCGGAGAGAAAACCGAGTTTCGCAAGTGGCGACAGAAGCTGGATAATCAGGCCAGTGCTACGGCTAAAAAACGCGCCGAAGCCGCCTTGCGCGTAGAATTGGACGAAGATGCGTGGGCACGCCTGTACGGCTTCCGCTCTCATCCTATCCCGCAACAGAAAGGCCGCCGGGTGGCGGTGCGCGTTATCAGCCAATTTGGCGAAGAAAGCACCCGGGTACTACCGTTATAGCCTTTCCGCCATTTCCTCGTAACACTACCAACAGCCCCCGCCGCTTCAGTGCTACCCTGAAATGGCGGGGGCTGTTGGTACTAACGAATGTAGGTTCGGGTCCGTGGGCGGCATTCTGTCAAGACCACTGGCACTGGTGGAGAGCCGCAAAAGGGCCGCCTGCCCGCCAAACCGGAGTGCGAATCGTGAGCAAAAGACTCTCATACCGAGTGCGGTCGAAGCATCTTTACAGTTTCGTTGCAATGTTCTACGTTAGCCAGAGAGCCCAATGTGGCATGGCGTTCTACGTAGAATAGAGAACCAACCGGCCGCAGACTCAGGGTAGCCGACGAGGGTAGCGCTCAGACATTAGCCCATAGGCGCCGGAGTAACTACAGACTAACGCCCGGGTTATTTCTCTCCTGCCTCTTCTCCCGTGTACTGCTCAAACCGCACCCGGCCAAAGTCGCGGGTGGTTTTGACATGCGTTTCTACTTTCTCGGGGTCGGCGGCGTGGAAACTGTCGCCGCCTTCGCGGTGGAGGTACCAGTGGTGGTCAGCGGGGTTGTACTTGAACGTAACGATGTGGGTCCAGCGCCAGGCGCTGCCGCCGTAGTGCTCCACCGAGAAATAGCCATTCTTGATGGTCAGGCCCTGGTAGGGGTCGCCCATCATGCCACCGCAACCACTGCACATAGCGGCATTGTCGTTGCGGGCGGCAAGGGTGTACTGGCCCTGCACGTTGGAGGTCAGTACCAGCAGGGGCCGGCGAGCCTCGCTGCCGAAAGCAGTCGAATCGGTCTGCACACTGTCCAGCACCAGCAGCTTATCGGGGTAGGCGTCGCGGTTCAGGTCGCCGGTTTCCATGTCGAGCAAGCGGTAGCCAGCCGGTACAAATTGTCGCACCAAAGCCGCTGAATCGGGGCCCACGGGAGTTGATGGAGGCTTGGCCGAGGTAGAGGGGGTAGCAGCCGGGGCTGCTGCAGGCGCTTGCGTTACGGCCGACTCGGGCTTTGATTGGCAGCCTAGCACTGATACAGCCAGTGCCACGCTCAGGGCACAAATTGGGAAGGACGAAATGCGGTTCACGGATGAGCAATAAACCCGCTGAAAGCCGGGCGCTTCTTAAGAAGAATTGAATACAAGTGGCCTACAGCCGCTCCCGCACTTGGGTCAGGATGCGTTCCATTTCGTTGCGCACAGGAGCGTCGTCGCCGGGAATATTGTTATTGAAAAAGCTGAAAGCCAGCAGCCGGCCCGATTTCGTCCGGATGTACCCTACCAGGTTGTGGTTGTTGGTGAGCGTGCCGGTTTTACCCCACAGCCAGGGGTTGCCCGCCACCGGGCGGTAGCGCCGCCGCAGCGTCCCCTGCCCGCCCCCGGTTGCCAGCAGGCTGAGCAGGCGCGGCTCCTCCACCTCCTGATGTAGGCGCACCAGCAGGGCCGTGAGGGTACGGGGCGTAGTCAGGTTCAGGCGCGAAAGACCGGAGCCATCTACCCAGATAGCACGGTCGGGCAGGCTGCGCAGATAGTTGGCCTGCATGGCTTTTATCACCCGGGCAGCACTAAGCGAATCCGGGCTCAGGGTGGAGGCGCACAGCAGCAGCAGCTGCTCGGCCAGGAAATTGTCGCTCACCCGAATCATGCGCCGGTACAGCGAATCAACGGGCAGCCCGCGCAGGGTGTACACCGCATCCTGGGGCCGCAGCCGAAACGGCGCCTGCACTACCGGCCGGCGCAGGGTATCCTGCAGCAGCTGCAGCAGCAAGGCCGGACTGGTGCGGAAAGGCGTTTCATCAACCCAATTTTTGGTGCTCGGAAACACCGTGAAGCGGTTTTCCAGCTGGGCGCGGCGCACGTGGTCGTCGGCAAGGTTGGGAGTGCCAGCCGGTGCCGCCTCCGTCAGTGGGCGGAAAAAGCGCGGGTACACGCGGGGCAGGGGCTGCCCGGCTTTGGCGTAGAAGCGTACCGTGTGCCCGTACACCGGAAACGCGCCGCGCTCGGGCTGAAAGTAATAGTTGTAGTCGTCCCAGCTCCAGCCGGGCCCGAAGGCCGTACCGGTAGGCACTTCGGCGTACACCAGCTTTTCGGGGCGGCTCTGCAGGAACGCCAGCGCCCGCCGGGAGGGTACGTCGCCGTGGAGCAGGGTAGGGTCGCCGGTGCCCCAGAACAGGAGGGTATCGGGGCGCAGTACGTAGCGCAGGGCGGGCAGCGAATCGGGCAGCATCCGCAGGCCGGCGTACAGGCTGAACAGCTTCATGGTGCTGGCCGGGGTGAAGTACCGGTCTTCATGCTGCCCGAATAGCTGCTGGCCGGTGGTGGCATCGGTGAGGCACACGCCCACATGGTGCCGCCCCAGCACCGCCGACTCGTGCAACAGTTGCTCCAGCCAAGGCAGGTTGGGGGCAGGCACGGGGGTAGCAACAGGCAGCGTTTGGGCCGCAACAGCGCCAGCCGACAGGCACAAGAGCATCAACACGGCACGTTGCAGAAAGCAAAAGAACGACATCAGGGCAGCAGCAATAGGCAAAACGCCCGCAACTTGGGCAAAACCACGATGGTTTTCAACCGTCTCTCCTTTTGAGAAGCGTAGATGAGAACGGAAAACCCTGTCATCCTGAGCGGAGCGAAGGACCTTTACCGGGAGTGATTAATAGTAGAAGTTCTTCGCTCCGCTCAGGATGACAGCTGATTTTCACCGAAACGAAAAGCGTTTTCTTCAGTAACTGTCCACATACTACCCTCGCTGATCTTATCCTCTCTCCGGCCCTACCCCCTGGCTGTTTTCCTAAATCGCCGCCACCCTTTTCAGCGCCTGTGCCCCCGAACGTCATAATTTCATAGCGGCAGCACGATCAGCAAAGGCAACCTGCTCACTCCCTGTCAGTATGAGATGGTATATCTGTCACGAACTACCGGCTGGTTATGTCTGTCACCAACGAACTACTCAACACCGTTCTGCGCCACGCCGGCCAGGAGGTTTCGCGCAAAGAGTTTCTAAGCCTCGCGGGTCGGGGCCTCGCCGTAGGGGTAGCGGCCGGTGCCCTGGCCAGCTGCCAGGACAAAGCCAGCTCGGCTGCGGCGGCCACCACGCCCACTACCGGCACGCCCGCCTCGGAGGTAGATGGCTCGACGATTTACACCGCGCCCGACGGCCAGAAAATTCCTTCTTCCGAAGCGGTATCGCCCCCGGCCAAAGTACCCACTGACCTCAGCAAGCCCATTGAGCTGGAAGCGTGGAAGTCGGATGTGGACCCCCAATCGGGCCCGGTGCCTACCCCCCTGCCCCCGGACAAACGGGTGGGCTACGCCCTGGTGGGCCTGGGCCACCTAACGCTGGAAGAACTGTTGCCGGCCTTCGGGGAGTGCAAAAAATCGAAGCCCGTGGCCCTGGTCAGCGGCTCGCCGGAAAAGCTTAAGAAAGTAGCCCAGCAGTATGGCATCAAGCCCGAAAGCTGCTACAGCTACCAGGACTACGACAAGCTCAAGGATAACCCCGAGGTGCAGGTGATTTACATTGTGCTGCCCAACTCCATGCACGCCGAGTACACCATTCGGGGGGCCCAGGCCGGCAAGCACATTCTCTGCGAGAAGCCCATGGCCAACTCCGCCCAGGAGTGCGAGGCCATGATTGCCGCCTGCAAAAAGGCCAACAAAAAGCTGATGGTAGCTTACCGCATTCAGTACGAGCCCTACAACCGGCAGGTAAAGGAGATGGTGCGGGGCAACAAGTTCGGCAAGCCCAAGTACATCGAAGCCCAGAACAGCCAAAGCTCCGCCAACCCCGACCACTGGCGCCACAAAAAGGATTTGGCCGGCGGCGGCGCCCTCCCCGATATTGGCCTGTACTGCCTGAACACCAGCCGCTTCGTGCTGGGCACCGAGCCCACCGAGGTATTTGCCTATTCCTACAGCACGCCGGGCAACCCGTTGTTCAAGGAAATTGAGGAAGCCATGTCGTGGCAGATGCGCTTCCCGGACGGCGTTATCGTCAACTGCATTACCCACTACAATACCCACGACTCCCGCTTTTACCGCGTGAACACCGAGCGGGGCTGGATTCACGTGGACAATGCCTACGCCTACACCGGCCAGCAGCTGCAAACCTCCCACGCTGAGGGGCTGGCCAAGATGAAAAACCAGATAGTTCTAAGCGAGAAAAATCAGTTTGCGGCCGAAATGGACCATTTCTCGGAGTGCGTACTAGAAGATAAGCCGCCGCACACTCCCGGCGAGGAGGGCCTGCAGGATCACCGCATCATGGAGGCCATTTATCAGTCGGCCCGCGAAGGCCGCCCGGTGAAGCTGACCGAAGTGAAAGGCACCGATGCTTTTCGTGGCCCGGAGCCTAAAGAGGCGTAAAAGCAGTTTCAACCCAGCACACAAAAGCGCAATGGCTTCCCCGGAATAAAGCTATTCTGAGGAGGCCATTGCGCTTTTGTGTGCTGGCCGGACTTAAAATTCGGCTGCTATCAACTCATTATTGAGGAAAGCGCCGGACTTAAAATTCGGCTGCTATCAACTCATTATTGAGGAAAGCGCCGGCCTTGGAACCGTTGGCAGCGGCTTGTATCATTTGGCGCATGGGCGAGCTGTTGTCGCCGGCCGCCGACACACCCGGCACGGAGGTTTGTCCGAACTCGTTTACCCGGATAAGTCCCTGCTCAGTCAGCTCGCAGCCAAGCTGCTGAACCAGATTGCCCGACAGTACGAAGGGCACCCGGGCGTACAGAGCTGTAAGCGCCAGGCGTTTTCCCCCATCTAAGTGGAGATGGTGCAGTTGCCCTTTCTCATGCTCAATTTCAACCAACGGTGCTTCTACAATCTGAATGCCGTGGGCTACCAATTGCTCGGTTTGTGCCGCCGATAGCGTGGATGGACCATTGGTTAGCAGGTGCAGGTTAGGCGTCCAGTGGTGGATGAGGCGGGCAAACTCGAAGCCCATGTCCCCATTGCCGAGCACTCCTATCTGCTCCCCGCGCACTTCGTAGCCGTGGCAGTAAGGGCAGTGCAAGACCGATATTCCCCAGCATTCGGCCAAACCCGGAATAGGTGGCAGCTGGTCCTGAAGGCCAGTAGCCAGCAGCAAACGCTTGCCCTGAAACAGGGTTCCTTCAGCGGTAGTCACCTGAAACAGCCCATCCTCCTGGCCGGCTTTTATTACCGTATGCGCCAGCACCTGCACCGTTGGATAAGCTTGCAGCTGCGCCCGCCCCAGAGCCAACAGCTGAGTTGGCGTCTCACCGTCGCGGGTGAAAAAATTATGCGAATGGGGCGTCTGGCGGTTACAGGGCTGGCCGCCATCCAGCACTACTACCCTCCGGAGGGCACGTCCTAACGATAGGGCCGCGCTCAGCCCCGCCGTGCTACCCCCAATAATGAGTACGTCCGCAACAAGGTTGTTTTCCATGGGTACCGGAGTGATAAGGGAAAGAATAAAACGGATGCGAATATATGAAACATTGTTGCGTTTATAAAGAAGAAACAGGAAGATGATGGGTTTAGCCACGCGCGTAGCACAAAGTTTCGTGGGCGCCCCCGGATATATCCGCTAACTTTGTTTCCCGTTATGCCAGACCGAACCTCCACTTCCGCGGCTGCCACTACGGCCAAGTTCATTTTCGTAACGGGCGGCGTTACGTCCTCACTGGGTAAAGGCATCATCTCGGCCTCCCTAGCCAAGCTGCTGCAAGCTCGCGGCTTCCGGGTCACTATCCAGAAGTTCGACCCTTACATCAACATTGACCCCGGCACGCTCAACCCGTATGAGCACGGCGAGTGTTATGTAACCGACGACGGCGCCGAAACCGACCTCGACCTGGGTCACTACGAGCGTTTCCTGAACGTACCGACCTCCCAGGCCAACAACGTCACCACTGGCCGCATCTACGACCACGTTATCCGGCAGGAGCGTGAAGGCGCCTACCTCGGCAAAACCGTGCAAGTGGTGCCCCACATCACCGACGAGATTAAGCGTCGCATGCTGCTGCTGGGCCAAACCGGCGACTTCGACGTGGTCATTACCGAAATCGGGGGCTCGATTGGCGATATTGAGTCGCTGCCCTTCGTGGAGTCGGTGCGCCAGCTGCGCTGGGAGCTGCCCGAAAATAGCTCGCTAGTAATCCACCTCACCCTCCTACCCTACCTCAAGGCGGCGGGCGAGCTGAAAACCAAGCCTACCCAGCACTCGGTGCGCGACCTGCGCAGCGCCGGCCTCCAGCCCGATATCTTGGTGTGCCGCTCCGAGCACCCGATTCCGGCCGAAATGCGCCGCAAAATTGCGCTGTTCTGCAACGTGAACATCAACTCGGTTATCGAGAGCCTCGACGCCGACAGCATTTACTCGGTGCCCCTGCTCATGCTCAAAGAGCACCTCGACGAGCGGGTTATCAAGAAGCTGAAGCTGCCGGGCGGCGCCCCTCAGCCTGATCTGGAAGCCTGGAAAGACTTCTTGGGCCGCCTGAAAAACCCCACCGAGGAAGTGACCATTGCGCTGGTGGGTAAGTATGTGGAGCTGCCCGACGCCTACAAGTCCATCAACGAGGCCTTTGTGCACGCCGGCGCTCAGAACGAGTGCAAAGTGACGGTGCGCAGCATCCAGTCGGACCACATCAACTCCGATAACGTGGCTCAGCTGCTGCACGGCGTAGACGGCGTGCTGGTAGCGCCGGGCTTCGGCGAGCGGGGCTTTGAAGGCAAGATCCTGGCGGTGAAGCACGTTCGGGAAAACAACATCCCCTTCTTCGGCATTTGCCTGGGCATGCAGGTGGCGGTGGTAGAGTTTGCCCGCCACGTGCTGGGGCTGAAAGAAGCTTCGTCCACGGAGATGAACGCCCAGACGCCCGACCCCGTCATTGCCATGATGGAGGAGCAGAAAAGCATCACCCAAAAGGGCGGCACCATGCGCCTGGGGGCCTATGATTGTGAGCTGCGCAAGGGCTCGAAAGCGGCCAAAGCCTACGGCCGTAACCACATCAGTGAGCGGCACCGCCACCGCTACGAGTTCAACAACGAGTACCTGAAGCGCTACGAGGAAGCGGGTATGCTGGCCTCGGGCCTCAACCCTGAAACCGGCCTGGTGGAAGTCGTAGAAATTCCGAACCACCCGTGGTTTGTGGCCGGCCAGTTCCACCCCGAACTGAAAAGCACGGTTCAGAACCCTCACCCCTTGTTCGTGCGCTTCGTGCGCGCCGCCATCCAGAACCGTAAGGGGTAGGAGAGGTGAAGAGGTGAAGAGGTGAAGAGGTGACAGGTGAACGGTCTGGCGGCAGACTTCTGGCCGCCGGCCAGGCGTCTGCCCGCCGATAAATGGGGCAAGTCTCCTGACTTGCGGCCGCCGCAGGCGGCCACCTCGCGTTTGCGCCGTTCGGCCAATTTTGGCACTTAACGCAACGTTCAATTAAGAGGAAGTTCGTGCTGTCAATCCAGCATGGGCTTCCTTTTTAGCTTTATAATGAGCGGGGTTACTCAGGGGAGCTGCGCGGATGAACCAAACGCGAGGTGGCCGCCTGCGGCGGCCGCAAGTCGGGAGACTTGCCCCATTTATCGGCGGGCAGAGGCCCGGCCGGCGGCCAGAAGTCTGCCGCCAGACCGTTCACCTGTCACCTCTTCACCATTTACCCCATCACCCCATTTCTACCTGACAAAAGCGCCGCTGCGAAAAATATTCGCCTGACAAGTCCGACCTTTGCGGCAGCGGCGCCGGTTTTTGCTGGTGGCGCACCATCTCACTTCCTTTATTCGCCTTCATTAGTACCTGAATGGACCGAAATTCAGCAATAGGCATCTTTCTGATGGCCGCCTTGCTCCTGCTTTACCTGCAGTTTGCCCCCAAGCCGAAACCGGAGCCGGCACCTCAGCCTGCCAAAACCACTGCGGCCGCCCCCGGCACTCCCCCCGCGGCGCCGGACTCGGCGGTTCTGGCCCAGCAGTTGGGCGCGTTTGCAGGAGCCGCGCAAGGCACCGCCCAGACTACCCAGCTGCAGAACGAAAACCTTACCATCACCTTCTCTTCGAAGGGGGGCCGGGTGGAAGCCGTGCGCCTGAACAAGTACAAGACCTTCCGTGGGCAGCCCCTGGATTTGCTCGATGCCCAGAGTGCCCAGCTGGATACCCGCTTCCGCACTACCGATGGCCGCCAGATCAAGCTCTCCGACCTGTACTTCCGCCCCGAGCCCCAGGGTAGCAACGCCCTGCGTTTTGTGGCCGACGTAGCCGGTGGCCAGATTGAGCAGCTCTACACCCTGCCCGCTGGCAGCTTCGAGCTGAGCTACAATCTGCGTTTCAATGGCCTGAATAACGCCCTGGCCCAGGAACCCCTGACCTTCACCTTCCTCGACCGGGTGCGCCAGACGGAGAAGATGGCCAAGCAGAACCGCAACCACACCACCATCAACCACTACCTCGTTTCCGGCGACCATACGGCCCTGGCCGAGGCCTCGGAGAACCCCGAGGAAATCAAGGTGGCCGAGCCACTGAAGTGGGCGGCGCACAAGCACGACTTCTTCGTGGCCGGCATCATTGCTGATAAGGAGTTCAGCACCGGTCAGTTCAACTCTACCGTTGACCTGAATGACACGACCTTCATTAAAACGCTGACCTCAACGCTGACCATTCCGGCCGCCGACGTGCAGCAGGGTAAAGCCAACTTCCGCTTCTACTTCGGGCCCAACGCCTTCAACATTCTGAAGGAGGTAACTCCGGGCTTCGACCGGAACGTGTACCTGGGCTGGGGCTTGTTCCGCTGGGTAAACCAGTTCGTGATTCTGCCCGTGTTCCACGTACTGGAGAAATTTGTCAGCTCCTACGGTATCATCATCGCCCTGCTGGTAGTGCTGATTAAGCTGGTAACCTGGCCCCTGACCTACAAAACGTACGAGTCGCAGGCGCGCATGAAGGTGCTCAAGCCCGAGCTGGACGCCATCAAGGAAAAGTACCCCGATGACGCCATGAAGCAGCAGCAGGAGCAGATGAAGCTGTATCAGACCATGGGCGTATCGCCGCTGAGCGGCTGCGTGCCCACGCTGCTCACCATCCCGATTCTGTTCGCTATGTTCCAGTTCTTCCCCAATGCCATTGAGCTGCGGCAGGAGCACTTCCTGTGGGCGAATGACCTGAGCACCTACGACGACCTGATCAAGTTGCCCTTCACCGTGCCCTTCCTCGGCAATCACATCAGCCTGTTTACGCTGCTGATGACGATTTCGACGCTGGCCATGACCTACCAGAGCAACCAGGCGAACCCCACGGCCATGCAGGGCCCGATGAAGTTCTACAGCTACCTGATGCCGCTGATTTTCTTCTTCGTGCTGAATGACTTCGCCGCCGGCCTAACCTGGTACTACCTCGTTTCCAACCTCGTAACCCTGGGCCAGCAGGCCCTCACCCGCCGCTTCGTCGACGACACCAAGGTGCGTGCCAAGCTGGAAGCCAACAAGGTGAAGAACAAGGACAAGAAGCCCTCCGGCTTCAGTGCCCGCCTGGCCGATGCCATGAAAGCCGCCCAGGAAAAAGAAGCCCAGGCCCGCCAGGGTGGCCGCCCCGCCGCTGATGACACCGACGATACGGATGCTGAACCCGGCACCGGCGCCTCGGATATCTCGCCCAAGCGCCCGCGCAAAACGCGCCGCTCGTAATTCGTAGCCTCCCCCTACCCCTCCAACGCCCCGCAACCTCTGGCTGCGGGGCGTTATTGTTTTACCGGATATCCGCGCCGCCTACCCGGTCCGGTCCGACGGGCGGAGCCCGTCCAACCGGTTGGTTTCGTGCTGACGCCCGCATCCCAAAGGATTCAGGTTGGTGCCGAGGGTAGGCCCCCTTCGTTCTTTCGGCACGGATGGCGCAGGCGTCAACCGGTCTGACGCCTCCGGCGTCGGATCGGAATCGGAGGCGGCTAGTTTTTCCGCACCCGCTCCAGCACTAGCTGGTTCATGGGGTTGGGCGTGAGGCCTTGCACGTTGTTCTGGGTCAGGCGCACTACCTCATCGTAATACACTGCTACTACCGGGCACTCTTCTACCACAATACGGTCCATCTGCTGGTAGAGGGCGTAGCGCCGGGCGGCGTCCTGCTCCAGCTTGGCTTGTTCGTAGAGCCGGTCGTAGGCGGGGCTTTTGAAGTGGGTTTTGTTGGGACCGACCGGGGCGAAGTTCGGGCTGTAGAACAGGGCCAGGTAGTTTTCCGCGTCGGGGTAGTCGCCCAGCCAGCTGCGGGTGAAGAAGGCAGCCCGGCCGTTATCAATCAGCTCCCCGTGGGCCGCGCCCTGGTTCACGTCGATTTCCACCTGCACGCCTACTTCGGCCCACTTTTTCTGGTAGTACTCGCAGAACTCTTTGGTTTCGGCTACCGTGCTCAGCCGTAGCCGCAGCGGCTTGCCGGGGCCGTAGCCTGCGGCCCGCAGCAGCTGCCGGGCCTTGTCAGGCTGGTAGGTGTAGCCAGGCACCTTCTGTTGGTCGAAGGAGGGTAGGGAAGCGGGTACGAAGCCGGAGCTGCCGGGCTTGCCTACATTATTCAGGAAGTAAGCCAGAAACTCAGGCTTGTTGAGGGCATAGTTCAGGGCCTGGCGCACACGCTTGTCCTGGAGGGCGCGGCCGGTTTCGGCGTTGTCGCCGCGCAGGTTCTTCAGGTCCTGCTGCATGCCCAGATACTCCGTATTGAGGTAGGGCACTTTCTGCAGCCGAAACTTGCCCCGGAAGTCCTCCCGCACCGTGCCGTCGGGGTACATAATCAGGTCGCGGGAGCCCGAGCGGATGCCGCTGAGGAAATCCAGCTTGCCTTGCATAAACGTCAGGAACTCGGTTTTGCGGTCCTGAATAAAGCTGATCTGCACGGCATCCAGGTAAGGCAGGCGCTGGCCCTGGGCGTCCTTCTTCCAGTAGCCGGGGTTGCGGTGGTAGATAATGGCGTTGCCTTCGTCCCACTCCTTGAACAGAAACGGGCCCGTGCCCACCGGGTGCTCCCGGAAGTCTTTGCCGTATTTCTGCACTGCCTCGCGCGGCACCACGTAGGCGTAGGGCATGGTCAGGATGCCCAGAAACGGAATAAACGGCTCCTTCAGGTGAATGCGCAGGGTAGAGTCGTTGACCGCCACAAAGCACGTATCCGAGGGTTCCCCGTCGGCCTGCTCCAGCACTTTGCCCCGAAAAATCCAGCCACCGGGGCTGGCCGTAGCTCCGTCCAGCAAGCGCCGGAAGCTGTACACGAAATCCTGGGCCGTTACGCGCCTACCCCTGCCGCTCGGAAAAACCTCCGAATCGTGAAAGAACACGTCGGGCCGGAGCGTGAAGGTGTAGCGGCGGCCGTCGGGACTGATGTTGTAGCGGTGCGCCAGGGAGGGGCCGGGCTTGAGGCTGTCGTCGAGTTCTACCAGCCCGTTGTAGAGCTGGGTCACGGCCCAGGTGTTGGCCTGGTTGCGGGCAAACGCCGGGTCGAGAGAGGTCAGGCTTTCGGGCTGGTTGTAGCGAAACACCCGGCGCGCATCGGTGGTAGTAGTCGGTTCGGAACAGCCCGTGAGCAGGCCGGTCAAAAGCAAAGCAAAACCGGCAACACGGCGCGAAAACGAAAGCATGGGAACGGCGAAACAGTGTATATTTGCAAAGGTATCCCACATCCGGGGTTTGCAGCTACTGCGCTGCTCAACTACCCTTTCCTTATGAACCTGACCTACTACGGCCACGCCTGCTTCCTGCTGGAAGCCGGTGGCAGCAAAGTGCTCTTCGACCCCTTCATCCGCCACAACCCCCTGGCTCAGGATGTTGATGTAGATAAAATCGAGGCGGATTTCATTCTGCTCAGCCACGGCCACGGCGACCATGTCGGCGACGTAGAAGAAATCGGGCAGCGCACGGGCGCTGAGCTGGTGGGTATGGTAGAAGTACTGGGCTGGTTTGGGCAGAAAGGCCTGAAAGCCACCTACGCCATGAACCTGGGCGGTACTGTGAAGCTGCCCTTCGGCTCGGTGAAGATGGTAGCCGCGGCGCACTCCAGCTCCATGCCCGATGGCTCGTACGGTGGGCTGGCGGCTGGCTTCGTTATCGAAACGGAAGGCAAAACCTTCTATTTCGCCGGCGACACGGCCCTGACCTACGACATGAAAATCATCGGCGAGCAACACCGGCTCGACTTTGCCATCCTACCCATCGGGGGGCACTATACCATGGGCGTGGCCGATGCCCTGATTGCCGCCGACTGGACGGGCGCTGCCAAGGTGATTGGGATGCACTACGACACCTTCCCTCCCCTCGTCATCAACCACGACGAAGCCAAAAACCAGGCCCAGCAAGCCGGCAAAGAGCTGGTGCTGCTAACCATTGGCGAAACGATTACCTTATGAGTTACCAGTTGTCAGTTGCCAGTTGCCGGTTTACTAGCTTAAACTGCAGCTTGCACCCACTGACAACCGGCAACTGACAACTCACAACAAACGAAAATGGGCAAAATCATTGCGGTAGCCAACCAAAAGGGCGGGGTAGGCAAAACCACCTCCTCGATTAACCTCGCGGCCTCCTTGGCGGCGCTGGAGTATCGGACCCTGCTCGTGGATGCCGACCCCCAGGCCAACGCTACCTCCGGCGTGGGCTTCGACCCGAAGGATATTCAGACCAGCATTTACGAGTGCATGGTGGACGGTATCAACGTGCAGGACATCATCCTGCAAACTACCCTCCTGCCCCACCTCGACCTGATTCCTTCCCACATCGACCTAGTAGGGGCCGAGGTGGAGATGATCAACCTGCCTAACCGGGAGGAGAAGATGAAGGAGGCCCTGCGCCCCCTCGCCGATCAGTACGACTTCATCATTATCGACTGCTCGCCTTCCCTGGGCTTGATTACGGTGAATGCCCTGACCGCCGCGCACTCAGTTATTGTGCCGGTGCAGTGCGAGTACTTCGCTCTGGAAGGCCTGGGCAAGCTGCTCAACACCATCAAAATCATTCAGAGCCGCTTGAACGAGGAGCTGGAAATCGAAGGCATCTTGCTGACGATGTACGACGTGCGTTTGCGCCTCTCCAACCAGGTAGTGGAAGAAGTAAAGCTGCATTTCCAGCAGTTGGTGTTCGATACCATCATTCCGCGCAACGTGAAGCTGTCGGAGTCGCCGAGCTTTGGCATTCCCGTTATCCTGCACGACGCCGAAAGCAAGGGCAGCATCAGCTACCTCAACCTGGCTCGCGAAATCGTGGAAAAGAACGTGCTAGCCGCCGACCCCGAGCAGGAACAAACGGCCGAGGATACGGCAGCCTAGAAATAATAGCGCGGCAATAATTCGTTTGCCGCAGCACCCTGAAAGTCGGCCAGTAACTTAAGTTGCTGGCCGACTTTGTTTTTGCCTGCATGTTCCACAATTTTTTTTCGGCGTGGAACAAAATCTCCCGGCATCCCGGGCGTTTGTGTATTTTTGAATTCCGCTTTCGTCCCGTGCTATTGGGCGAGGGTTGATTGTAGGTATGTCAGAGAAAAACGAAGAGAAGAATACGCCGGCCGCCGCTCCTGCCGCCGCCAAGCGCAAAATCGGCGGTCTGGGCCGGGGTCTGAACGCGCTGATTGAAGGCAGCTACGAAAAGAAAAGCGAGCGGCTGGGCCTGGTTCCGCACCCGGTGAACTCCGTGGGCCTGATTGCCGTGAGCCAGATCGAGGCCAATCCCTATCAGCCCCGCACTCACTTCGACCAGGCGGCTCTGCAGGAACTAGCCGAAAGCATCAAGCTCCAGGGCATCATTCAGCCCGTCACGCTGCGCCAGACCGGTACCAACTCTTACCAGCTCATCAGCGGGGAGCGACGCTTGCAGGCCTCGAAATTGGCGGGCCTCGATGCCATTCCGGCTTACATCCGGAAGGCCGACGACCAGCAGATGCTGGAAATGGCCCTCATCGAGAACATCCAGCGCGAAAACCTCAACGCCATCGAAATTGCCCTTAGCTACCAGCGGCTGGTGAGCGAGTGCAATTTGAAGCAGGAGGAACTCGGCGACCGGGTGGGCAAAAATCGCTCGACGGTCACGAATTACCTGCGCCTGCTCAAGCTCCCCCCCGACATTCAGATTGGCCTGCGCGACAACGTTATCAGCATGGGTCATGCCCGGGCCCTGGTAAACGTGGAAGACACTGAGCAGCAGCTGGGCCTGTTCCGCCGTATCGTTGATGAAGACCTCTCGGTGCGGCGTGTAGAGCAGCTGGTGCGCAGCGGTGCCGGTGCTACCCCCGAAACCGAGAAAAAGCCTACCCAACCTGCTCCGCCCGTAGTGCCCCCCGCCGAGCTAAAGCGGGCGGAGCGCCACCTCTCCGAGCGCTTTGGCAGCCGGGTAATGGTGAAGCCCGGCCCTCAGGGACGCGGCGAAATCAAGATTGCCTTCGACTCGGTGGAGGATATGCAGCGCATCCTGCACATTCTGCAGCCGGCTTAACCCATTGAAAAGGCGAAACTCAGGTTTCGCCTTTCCTTTCGCTTTTTACGCCCGGATCAGGCCCTATAGCTTTCCTATTACCGCTCGCTCCGCTGCTGGCACCGGTAGCCACGGGCAGCAGGCAACACCACGGCACTTTACGGGCTATAAATTCCGGACGCAATAACCGCCGCCCACTTACGTAACCCCGGCGTGAGTGAAAACCTGGCGCTTCGTTTCCCATCCACTCTCCTGACCACCCGAAGTGCGGCGCCAGCCCCGGGTATGCCGATCGGGTTTCACTTCCCTCTCCCTACTTCGTCCCAACTCTTGCCATGAACTTTCGGCGCTTTCTTCAGGTGATGGGTGCGGTACTTTTCTGGCTTGCGGGCAGCGGACCTCTGCATGCCCAAACCGTAACAGTAGGCCCCGACTCGGCGCGCGTGACGACCCAGGCAGCCCCCGACTCTTCTCGGCGGACTGAGCGCCTGCTGGGTATGCGCGTCACCCGGCCCCAGAAAGCCGCGCTGCTGGCCCTGGTTTTGCCCGGTGCCGGCCAGATCTACAACCGCCGGTACTGGAAGCTGCCGTTGGTGTACGGGGCCGTGGGGGGCACCGGGTACGGGCTCTATTTCTACCAAAAAGCTTTCCGGGAGTACCGCGAAGGCAAGGAAGAATACGCCCGGCTCCTGCGGGACAACCCCAATGCCACCCTCTCGCAGTTAAGCGGCCCCCGGGTAAAGCTGGAAACCAGCGCGGCCAACCTGCAGTCGGGCTTGGTGCAGTACCGCCGCTACCGCGACACGTTTATTGCCTATACGGCGCTGGCCTACGGCATTACCATCCTGGACGCGCTGGTGGATGCCCACCTCCGCGACTTTGACATCAGCGACGACCTGGGCCTGCGCCTTGATCCGGCCCTGTTGCCTACCTCCTCGCCGGTGCCCGGAACCGGGCTGGCCCTCACCTTTTACGTAAAATAGAGTACTGGTGGTAGGCCATTGCATGAGCACAAGCCGCCGCCTGTTTGGGTACTCTCTCATTTAGAACACTTTTCAATGAAGCTCCTGCTGATTGGCTACGGCAAAATGGGCCGGGCCATCGAAGCCCAGGCTATTGCCCGCGGCCACCAGATTGTCGGCATCGTGGACCCCACCCGGCCCGATGTGCACATTTCCGATTTTGTGCCCGCTCAGGTTGATGCGGCCATTGAGTTTACCCACCCCGATGCAGCCTTCCAGAACGTGGCGGCCTGCCTGAAGCAGGGCATTCCGGTAGTGTGCGGCTCTACGGGCTGGCTCCACCATTTTCCCGAGGCCCAGGCCCTGAGCCAGCAAACCGGCACACCGCTGTTTTACGCCTCCAACTATAGCGTGGGCGTTAACCTGTTTTTCCACTTCAACGAGTACGTAGCCGCCAAAATGCACCAGTTTGGTGGCTACAACGTGCAGGTACGCGAAATCCACCATACGCAGAAGGTGGATCAGCCCAGCGGTACGGCCCTCACTACGGCCGAAGGCATTCTGCGCCACTTCCCGGCCAAAACCACCTGGCGCAACGAGGCCACCGAGGCTGCCCACGAGCTGGCCATTCTGTCGGAGCGTGAAGGCACGGTGGTGGGCACCCACATCGTTACGTACTCCTCCCCCGCCGACAGCATTGAGCTGAAGCATGAAGCCCACACCCGCGAAGGCTTCGTGCAGGGTGCCCTGCTGGCCGCCGAGTGGCTGCCCGGCCGCCAGGGCGTTTTCGGCATGAAGGATTTGCTGGGCCTGTAAGAGGTGAAATAGTGAGGTGGTGAGGTGGCTGTTCAATCCGAGCCAATGCGCCACCGTAACAGCTAACTCACCATTTCACCACCTCACTATTTCACCTCTTCCCGCATTATTTCGCATCTTCCGGCGTTCAATCCGGAAAGGGGCCGGCGCGTGCCGGCTGTTCGTTTTTCTGGCCTCTGATTTATTATGGCAGTACAGTCCTGGGAGAAATATCTCGAGAAAAATAAGCCGGCGCCCGCGCCTCCCGTTGGCCCGCCCAAGAAGCGCAAAAGCGTAGTACGAGAGTGGGGCGATGCCATTCTGTTTGCGGTGGTAGCAGCCACGCTCATTCGCTGGGCTACGTTCGAGGCCTACACCATCCCTACCCCCTCCATGGAGCACTCCTTGCTGGTAGGCGACTACCTGTTCGTCAGCAAGCTTCACTACGGGCCCCGCACCCCCCAAACTCCCCTGCAGGTACCCCTGACGCACCAGACTATCTGGGGTACCAGCCTGAAAAGCTACTCCGATCTGATCCAGCTGCCCAGCTACCGGCTACCTGGCTTTTCGGAAATCAAGAACAACGATGTTGTGGTGTTTAATGTGCCCTTCGAGGCCCGGCACCCCGCCGACCTGCGCACCAACTACATCAAGCGCTGCATTGGTATTGCCGGCGACGTGCTGGAGATTAAGCAGGGCCAGGTGTTCATCAATGGCAAGCCGGCCAAGAATTACCCGGAAATGCAAAGCAGCTACTTTCTGCAGGTGCCTCAGCCTGATGATGCCCTGCTGGAAGACTTCAAGCGCTTTGGGATAGTGGAGTACAACACCCAGGACGGGGTGCCTTTTTACGGGGAACGGCCGGGCCTGGGGCGGGGCTTTGATGTGCACATGACCCAGGCTGCCCACGACTATTTCCGCAAGCTGCCCACCGTGAAAGGCATTGTTAGCCTGCAAACGCCCGTGGGGCAGCCCGAACCCGGCCAGCCGGTATTCCCCAACCACCCCGATTACCTGCCCAGTGAGCCGGGCTACCCCCAGACCCAGCCCTTGGCCAACCCGCCCTTCCCCGCCTGGAACAAGGATAATTACGGCCCGATCCAAATTCCAAAAGAAGGGCAAACTGTACAGCTTACGCCCCAGAACTCACCGCTTTACCAGAAAATTATTCTGCGCTACGAGAAGAACGAGGGCGTGAGTGTGGACGCTACCACCGGCCAGATTCTGCAAAACGGGCAGCCGCTGAAAAGCTACACCTTCAAGCAGAATTACTACTTCATGATGGGCGACAACCGCCACAACTCCCTCGACTCGCGCTTCTGGGGCTTCGTGCCCGAAGACCACGTAGTGGGCAAGGCCGTGCTCATCTGGCTGTCGGTGGACCCGCACGCTTCCTTCGCCAACAAAATCCGCTGGAACCGCTTATTTAACCTCGTAGACTAAAATCACGGGTTAAGACGGACCCATTGAATTACACGGGTTTTAACAACAAGTGCCAGCAACAAAAACGCCTTTGCCGCGCGGCAAAGGCGTTTTTGTTGCTGGCACTTGTTGAATGCTTGGGTGGTACTTTAGTCAACTTCGACAGAGTCCCTGCAATCCGGTGAATCCGTGATTTACCAGTTGATGGGGGATTGGCCGTGCTGCTGGAGGTAGGCGTTCGTTTGGCTAAAGGGACGGGAGCCGAAAAAGCCCCGGTCGGCGGCGTAGGGAGAGGGGTGGGCCGCTTTGAGAACCAAATGCTTGCGCGTATCGATTATTTCGCCTTTTTTTTGTGCGGAAGCGCCCCAAAGAATGAAGACGACGTTTTTCTTTACATCCGAAATCTGCTGAATCACGGCATCGGTAAACTGCTCCCAGCCTTTTTTCTGGTGGCTGGCCGGCTCCCCGGCGCGCACAGTGAGCGTGGCGTTTAGCAGCAGCACGCCCTGCTGGGCCCACCGGTCGAGGTTGCCGTTGGGGGCGGGGGGCGTGCCCGGCAGGTCGCTCTGCAGTTCCTTGAAGATATTCTGTAGGGAAGGCGGCGTCCGGACTCCTTCGGCCACCGAGAAACTCAGGCCGTGGGCCTGCCCCTTGCCGTGGTAGGGGTCCTGACCCAGAATCACTACTTTGACCTCGTCGAAGGGGCAGGCCTCGAAAGCGTGGAAAATCTGGGGGCCGGGCGGATAGACGGTAGCCGTGGCGTACTCACCCTTCACAAACGCAATCAGATGCTGAAAATACGGCTTTTCAAACTCGGCAGCTAGCACCTTGCGCCAGCTTTCTTCTATCTTTACAGACATACGGGAAAGGATTATTTTTTCGGTTGAGTGGGCCTAAGCACGCTCCGGCTACGTAGATAAACCAAATTCCGCATACGGCTGTTAGCTTTTTTTCTACTCGGACCCCAGGCGCTATGAATACCATTTCCACCCAGGGCGTAACCGTTAGCGTTACTACCAACTATCTGCCCGACTACTCAAGTCCGGGTCAGGAGCACTACGTTTTTGCTTACAAAATTGATATCCGCAACAACAGCGAGTACACTGTGAAGCTGTTGCGCCGCCACTGGTACATTTATGACGCCAACGGCGTGGTACGAGAAGTGGAAGGCGAGGGCGTGGTGGGCCAGCAGCCTGTGCTGGAGCCCGGCGAGTCGCATCAGTACGTATCAGGGTGCAACCTCAAGTCAGGACTGGGCAAGATGCGCGGCACTTACCAGATGGAGCGCCTCATGGACGGCAGCGAGTTTACGGTGGAGATTCCCGAATTTACCCTTGTGGTCCCGTACCGGCTCAATTAACTATACTTGAAGCTACAAAGCTGGGCCGCGCCGGATGCATCCGGCGCGGCTTTTTTGTGCGATAGAGGCAGCTTGGCAACTTCCGTGCGCCGTATCTTCGCCACTCCCTTCCTCTGTATCCTACTCACTGCACTGGCCTTCCTGCCTTCTACCGTTGCTTTTTCAAATTCTCAGCTACCTCCGCTTCCTGGCCCGGTCCGGTAACGCGCACGGACTGCATTCGCCGTTCGTGTTCAGCCTCTACGCTCACGTTATTAACCACACCGGCCATTTCCGGGCTTACGACGCTATTGAAGCCCGTCGGCAGGAGCTGCTCGCCGCCCCGACTCGTATTGAAGTCACGGATTTTGGGGCCGGTTCCCGCACCCGGGCCGGGCACACCCGCCGCCTCCGCGACATTGCCCGCACCGCCGCCAAGCCGCCCCGGCTGGCCCAGCTGCTCTTTCGGCTGGTGAACCACTTCCGGCCCCGGACCGTGGTGGAGCTGGGTACCTCGCTGGGCCTTACTACCGCCTACCTTAGCGCCGCCGACTCGCGGGCGCGGGTCCTTACCTTTGAAGGCTGCCCGCAGACGGCGGCCGTCGCGCGCGAAACCTTTTCACGGCTGGGTCTGGCGAAGGTAGAGCTGGTGACGGGCAACCTCGACGATACGCTGGCCCCTACCCTCGCCGCCCTTACCCAGCCGGTGGATTTTGCCTTTTTCGACGGCAACCACCGCCTGGAGCCTACGCTGCGCTACTTTGAGCTACTGACTCAGCACCGCACCGAGCACAGCGTTTTCGTGCTGGACGACATTCACTGGTCGGCGGAAATGGAGCAGGCCTGGGCCACCGTACAGCGCCACCCCGACGTAACGCTGACCATTGACTTGTTCTATATCGGGCTGGTTTTCTTTCGGCGGAATCAGCCCAAACAGCATTTTACGCTGCGCTTCGATTACTTGCTGGACAAGGTTTTGGAGCGCACCCGTCGGCTTTCTTCCTGACATGAAGCTGAACAGCAACGGTTTTACTAAAAATAATAGTAAAACAAACCCGCCTAATACTAGTATATTTGGCACACGTACGGTTGTCACCCCGCCAACACGGCTGCCTAAAACGCAGTGAAGCCCGTGTTGCGAGCACGGGCTTCGGGATAAGTAGGGTGTTTAGGCCACCCTCAAATCCATTGGTTATGGGACAGGGTCGTACTGACATGGATGGGCTTCGTTTCCAATGCTCCATTCATGTGACCACTACATTCGTTGTGAAGGTAGTGGCCGCTTTAGGCGGAATCGGAGGGTTATACCTCCTGTTCAACCCCTAGCGGTATGGGTAGCAGGGGGCAGAAGCTTCCTGCTACTTTCGTTTTCAACGAAACAAATATACTGGATGTTTTGGCAAACAATTTATACCGGCCGGCAACTATCCGCAGCCTGCGGCCAGTAATTTTTGCCAACTGATTGCTCCAGCTACCGCACCGCTTCCCGCACCCGGGTGAGCTTCACCAGCAGGTCCTCCAGCCGGTCGAGGGCCAGCATATTGGCCCCATCCGACTTGGCCGTGGCGGGCGTGGGGTGGGTTTCAATGAACAGGCCGTCGGCGCCTACGGCAATGGCGGCTTTGGCAATGGTTTCAATCAGCTGGGGCTTGCCGCCCGTAACGCCGCTGCTTTGGTTGGGTTGCTGCAGGGAGTGCGTTACGTCCATCACCACGGGTACGCCAAACTCGCGCATCACGGGCAGGTTGCGAAAATCAACTACCAAGTCAGAGTAGCCAAAGGAGTTACCCCGGTCAGTGAGGATAACGTGCTCGTTGCCCGACTGCTTTACCTTATCCACGGCAAATTGCATGGACTCGCCGCTCAGGAACTGGCCTTTTTTCACGTTGACCACTTTTCCGGTTTTGGCCGCTGCCACCAGCAAATCCGTCTGCCGGCACAGAAAGGCCGGAATCTGGAGCACGTCCACGTACTCAGCGGCCAGGACTGCTTCCTCTGATTCGTGAATGTCGGTAACGGTGGGCACCCCCATTTCCCGGCCTACCTTCTGCAGAATACGCAGGGCCTTCTCGTCGCCGATGCCGGTGTAGGAATCGAGGCGGGAGCGGTTGGCTTTGCGGTAGGAGCCCTTGAAGATGTACGGAATCTGGAGCTTATCGGTGAGCTGCCGGACCTGCTCGGCAATGCGCAGGGCCATGTCTTCGCCCTCAATCACGCAGGGGCCCGCCATCAGGAAAAACTGGCCGGAGTTGGTGTTGCGAAAGTGGGGCAGAACGGTGGCGAGGTTTTCAATCATGGGAAATTCAAACAAGTTGATTCAGTAGAAGGACTACGGTGAGCAAGCATCAACACCTGTGATGATGCAACTGATCGAGCAAAAGTTTGGTGAAATTCAGTTTACCTCTATGCAAGAACGCTGCTGGTTGTATGCTTTCTGCGTGGCAAGGACCACAGCAGCCAGGAAATAATCAACCAGAGTGCTCCGGCAAACAAAAAGGATAAAGCATATACGTCTGCATCTTCAGAATCCCAGACTATTCCATTACGCAATTCCTGCTCGGTATAAGTATTGAGAAAACGGCGGTGTACTGCATATGCGAATGCAACAGCTATTGAGCTACAAAACAGCCAAGCTAGCGTCAGCACTATACATCCTATAGTAGAAACTGGCTTGTTAACAGACTGCATAGGTCATTGAGCCCTCTTGCGTAAACACATGAACAACTCCCGACCCCGGCGCGGGGGCAGGGAGTTAGTGGCCGCGTCAAAATGCACGAAATCAAAATAAGGTGCAAAGTACTCCCGGTACTCCTCGCGGGAGCCCCCGAACGGTGGACCGGGCTGGCTGAACTCCGTGTCGAACAGCAAGCCCATTAGCGTACCGCCGGGTTGTAGTAGGTGGGCACATTGCTGGGCATACGCCGGGCGCAAGCCCGGGTCCAGGGCACAGAAAAAGGTTTGCTCTACTATCAGGTCGTAGGCAGGGGTAGGCGCCAGCCGGAAGAAATCCTGCTGGAGCAGGTGCTGCGGCGGGAAATCCGGTACGCGCTGGTGTAGGCTCTGCAGAGGTGCGGTGGCCACGTCGGCCACCCACACGTTGGGCCAGCCCTGGCGGTGCAGGTACTCGGCCTCGTAAGCACGGCCAGCACCCGGAATCAGGATGCGGCGGGCATCGGGTGGCCCCAGTTGCGCAAAATAATCCCGCAGTGGGGGCGTTATGCCGCCCGTATCCCACCCGGTTTGGCCGGCCAGGTAGCGCTGCTGCCAGTACGCGGCATCAAGTTGCGAATCCGGGTGCATATTGTAGCTGGGTTGTACCTTCGGCACTTGCCTGGGTACGGAACTCCGTTATTTTTGCCCAAAGGTACTACCTGCGCCCGGACTCTCCGGGCTTCACTTAACCCCTCTTGCTATGGAACAAGACCAGAACCCCGAGCCGAAGAATAACAACCGCGTCCTGCTGATTGTGGCCCTGATTCTGGTGCTGCTGGGTATTAATGGCCTGCTTTTCTATATGAACCAGCAGAAAGCCAAGCAAAACGAGCAGCTGCAGGCGGATGTAGTCACCAAAGACGCGAAGCTGGAGGAGCAAATAAAGCAGTACGAAGCTCTGAAGGCCGATTATGAGCGCCAGAGCCAGGAGGTGCAGGGCATGGGGCTGGCCAACGATTCTCTGGAAGCCAAGCTGGCCCAGATCAATGCCGACTTGCTGAAGCTACGTTCTTTTCGCGCCGGCAGCTTTAGTATTGCCGAGCAGCAGCGCTTTAAGCAGCGGGCCGCCAACTTCGAGGTGCAGTTGCGGAAGAAGGACGAGGAAATTGCCCAGCTGAAAGCCGACAACGAGGCGCTTTACACCGAAACGACGACGCTGAAGGAGCGTCAGAACAAGCTTACGGACACCATTTCGACGGTAGTACGCTCCAACCAGGAGCTGAGCGAGAAAGTGGCCGTAGCCTCGCGCCTGCAGGCTGAGAACATCCGGGTAGGCGTTATTAACAGCCGCGAAAAAGAGAAGGCCGACGACGACAATGAGTTCAAGGCTAAGCGGGTCGAGAAAATCAAGGTAACCTTCAACCTGGCCCGCAACGATGTGTCGCCGAAGGAAACCAAGCAGATTCTGATGCGCCTGATTGAGCCCGACGGCGCGGCCCTCTATAACCTGAGCACCGGCGGCGGCACCTTCATGATTGACGGCGCCGAGGCTTTCTACACCGCCAAACAGGACATTGTATTCGACAATACCCGTCAGCCCGTACAGTTCCTCTACGCCAAAGGGGCCAGCTACAAAACCGGCCTCCACACCGTGGAGCTCTACGAAGGCGGCGTGATGATCGGCAAAACCACCTTCACCCTTAAATAGAATCACGGATTGAGCAGATTTCGCGGATTCTGGTCACGACGAAAATCTTTCCAGCACAAAAAAGCCTCTCCTAAATGGAGAGGCTTTTTTGTGGCTAGTAACCGCCGATTTGGTTTCAAGTGGTTGCTGTGACCAAAATCCGCGAAATCTGCTTAATCCGTCTAAATCCGTGATTCAAAGTCGTCGAGCTTCTTAAGCGTGGCTTTGATATTTTCGGTAAAGAGGACCACCACGGAGCCGGGCTGGGCCGTGGCCAGCACATGGTCGATGGCGTCCATTTCGTTTTCGATGTAGGTAATGGGCAGATCCGGAGTATCCAGGCGCAGGCCGCGGGTCATAATCTCCTTGAGTTCCTCGGCCGTTTTGCCGCGCAGGTCCCGGTCCTGCCGCAGCACCACTTCATCGAAGATGCGGCCAGCTACCCGCGCGAAGCTCAGGGTATCTTCGTCGCGCCGGTCGCCCAGGCCCGATACTACCCCTACTTTATGCGTCGCCTCCGTGGCATTCAGGAACTCCGCGAATTTCTCGATGCCGTGGGTATTGTGGGCATAATCTACAATCACCTCAAACGTCGGGAACTTGTACACGTTCATGCGGCCCGGCGTTTTGGCCGCCGACGGCACAAAGGTGCGCAAGGCCTGCTTGATATCGTCCTTATCGAAGCCGTAGCAGTAACAGGCCAGGGCGGCGGCCAATGAGTTTTCAATGTTGAAGGTGGCCCTACCCCCAAACGTGATGGGAAACTCCGAAGCGCGGTCGATGCGCAGCTTGTAGCTGTTTTTGTAAATCGTGATGTAGCCTTCCTCGTACACGGCGGCCAGCCCCCCGTTCTCGGCGTGCTCCCGGATGCGGGGGCTGTGCTCATTCATACTGAACAAGGCCACCCGGCACTCCAGCTTTTCGCGCATGGCGTACACCAGGTCATCATCGGCGTTGAGAACAGCCCAGCCGTTTTTGCGCACAGTGCGGGGTAGCACGCCCTTCACGGCGGCCATCTCCTCCACCGTGTAAATGTCGCGCATGCCCAGGTGGTCGGCGGCTACGTTGGTTACAATGGCAATATCACAGGTATGGAACCCGAGGCCCGAGCGGAGCATACCTCCCCGGGCGGTTTCGAGCACGGCAAAATTTACCGTTGGGTCTTTTAGGACGAACTCGGCGCTCTGCCCGCCCGTGCAGTCCCCGCTCTGCAGCTGCACCCCCTGAATGTAGATGCCGCTGGTGGTGGTATGTCCTACTTTGTAGCCCTTGGAAGCCACGATGTGCGACAACAAGTGCGTGGTAGTTGTTTTACCGTTGGTGCCCGTTACGGCCATAATGGGAATGCGAGCAGTGCTACCCGGCGGAAACAGCATATCCACCACCGGCGCGGCTACGTTGCGCGGCAGCCCTTCGGTGGGCGCTACGTGCATCCGGAAGCCAGGGGCGGCGTTTACCTCAATCACCGCGCCGCGCGTTTCGTTCAGCGGAATGGCAATGTCCGAAGTCAGCAAATCAATTCCGCAAATGTCCAGCCCAATAATCCCGGCCACGCGTTCAGCCAGCAGCACATTGTACGGATGCACCAGGTCGGTTACATCGGTGGCGGTGCCGCCGGTGCTGATGTTGGCCGTGCTCTTGAGGTAGATTTCCTGCCCGGCCGGCAGTACCGAATCCAGGGTCAGGTCGTGGGTTTTGAGGATGTCCAGCGTGTGCTGGTCGGCCTTGATGCTGGTCAACTCCTTTTCGTGACCCACGCCCCGGCGCGGATCCTCGTTTACCTTAGCAATGAGTTGTTGAATGGTGCTGACGCCATTGCCGGTAACGGCGGCCGGCGTGCGCTTGGCGGCGGCAATCAGCTTGCCATTTACTACCAACAGGCGGTAGTCATGGCCCTCAATAAACTGCTCTACAATCACGGCCCGGGAGTATTTCTGGGCCGCCTTCAGGCCTTCTACCGCGTCCTCCCAGTTCATGATGCGGATGGTAGCGCCCTTGCCGTGGTTACCGTCCAGGGGTTTGGTCACAATCGGGAAGCCCAAGTCCTCCACCGCGTCGCGCAGGCCATCCTCCGAGTACACAGTGGTTCCGTACGGCACCGGTACGCCGGCATCTTTCAGCATGGCTTTGGTGCGGTTCTTATTGCCCGCCACCTCCACCCCGGCGTGCGAGGTATAGCTGGTGGTAGTCGCCCAAATGCGCTTCTGGTTGACCCCGTAGCCCAGCTGAATAATGTTGCTGTTCTTGAGCTGGATGTAGGGAATATTACGCGAGGCGGCTTCCGCTACGATGCTGTACGTACTGGGCCCGAAAAACTCCTCTTCCCGAATCTCGTGTAGCTCATCAATAATGGGCTTCAGAGTTACGGCCCGGCCCTGGCATAAGTCTTCCACTATCTGCACGGCCGCTTCGGCCGCTACCCGTCCGGCACGCTCCTCCTGGTAGCTGAATACCACAAAATCAACGCCTTCCTGATGAGCCGGATACGACTTACCCCAGAATACGGGCATACCAGCCGTGCGCTGCAGGGCCAGGGCAACGTGCAGGATTACATGGCTCAGCGGCTCCCCATCTATCAGCTGTTCTTCCGTCAGGGGCGGATGCTTGCTCAGTGATTTTTCGGAGTCCGTTGGTTGGGGCTGGGCCAGTTCCGGCAGCAGTTTAGGTAGCTGCTCGGCCAAAGCTGGCACGCTGTTCGACCACGTATCGGCCAGATCCTGCAAGTCTACTTTCATTACAATCAGCTTGTAATGCTTCACAGACCAGTAGCTGGGGCCGCGCATTGTGCGGAGGTCAATAATTTTCATGGGAGAAGAAGGGGGAGTGGAATAATCAGGTGCGCGATTCTACGCGGGAATGAAATGTAGGGATTATACCGCTGGAATCATTTTTTTCAGCATCTGGCAGCAAACCTATCTATGCCGGTCATTTTCAACGAATAGGTCTTGGGAAATAAATTTCTTAGTTGGGTTATATTCTTTCCGTTTAACTGATATGTGAGTTGAGGAGAAAGGCCATAAAATGCAAAAACCCCGGTCGGGGCTAATCGACCGGGGCACTAGGCACTCTGAAAACAGGAAAAAAAGAGGTGACGAGCGGATTCGAACCGCTGTAGGAGGTTTTGCAGACCTCTACCTAGCCACTCGGTCACGTCACCAGTGGTTTTGAGGATGCAAACATACGCCTTAATCCGACTTTCGCCAAGTCACGCAGCGTATTTTCGCTTGCTGGCCGGGTAAGTAACTGTATTTCTGCAGGAAATTTTATATCTATCACACTTCTGCGCTGCCAGGAGTTGTCATCCCGAGCGAAGCGGGGAATCTGGGTTACTGTCTTGCGAGTAACCCAGATTCCCCGCTTCGCTCGGGATGGCATATTTTCCTACCCCCTCTTACAACAAAAGGCCCCGGATTGCTCCGGGGCCTTCTGGTTAGGTAGCCTACAAGAGACCAACGAAATTACTCGCCGCCTTGCTCGTTGCCCAGCATCTTGTCGCGCAGAGCCGACAGAGCGTCCAGGTCACCGAGGGTCGATTTCTCGGCCGGCTGGGCTTTCTTCAGGTCGCTGAGCTTGCCTTCGCCTTGAGCGCCGGCAGCGGCACCCGTAGCGGGCTTCTTCTTGGCGAACTTGGCAGCGCGGCTGTCTTCTTCCTGCGCCTGGTTGAACACGGCAGTGTGCGACAGCACGATGCGACGGTCATCTTTCGAGAACTCAACCACGCGGAAGTCCAGCGTTTCGCCGTTCTCAGCGTTGCTGCCGTCTTCCTTCACCAGCGACTTGGGATACGCGAAGCCTTCGATGCCGTAAGGCAGCTCGAGAACCGCACCACGGTCGTTTTTCTCGGTGATGGTAGCCTTGTGTACCGAGCCGGGGGTGAACACCGTCTGGAACGTATCCCAGGGGTTTTCTTCCAGCTGCTTGTGACCCAGGGCCAGACGACGGTTCGCTACGTCCAGTTCCAGCACTACCACGTCCAGACGATCACCCACCTTCACTACTTCCGAAGGATGCTTGATCTTCTTGGTCCACGACAGGTCGGAAACGTGCACGAGGCCGTCCACACCTTCTTCCAGCTCCACGAACAGGCCGAAGTTGGTCAGGTTGCGCACCAGACCGTTGTGGTTGGTACCTACGGCGTACTTCGTAGCGAAGTCGCCACGGGTCCACGGATCTTCGGTCAGCTGCTTGATGCCCAGGCTCATCTTGCGGTCTTCGCGGTCGAGGGTCAGGATCTGAGCCTCTACTACGTCGCCCTGCTTGATGAAGTCCTGCGGGTTACGCAGGTGCTGGCTCCACGACATTTCGGAAACGTGGATCAGGCCTTCTACGCCGGGGATGATTTCCATGAACGCACCGTAGTCGGCCACGTTCACGATACGGCCTTTCACCTTCGAGCCTACGCCCATATCGGCGCCCAGCGAATCCCATGGGTGGGGAGTCAGCTGCTTCAGGCCGAGGCTGATACGCTTCTTGGCTTCGTCGAAGTCCAGCACTACGATGTTCAGCTTCTGGTCGAGCTGCAGCACTTCGCTCGGGTGAGCGATGCGGCCCCACGAGATGTCGGTGATGTGCAGCAGACCATCTACGCCACCGAGGTCGATGAACACACCGAAGTTGGTCATGTTCTTGATAACGCCCTCGAGGATCTGGCCTTTTTCCAGGTTGTTGAGGATGGCTTCGCGCTGCTTCTCGAGGTCTTTCTCGATCAGGACTTTGTGCGAAACTACCACGTTGTCGAAAGCGGCGTTGATTTTCACCACTTTCACTTCCATGCGACGACCCACGTAGATGTCGAAGTCACGGATGGGCTTCACGTCGATCTGCGAGCCGGGCAGGAAGGCTTCAACGCCGTCCAGGTCCATGATCAGACCACCTTTGGTGCGGCGCTTCACTACGCCTTCCAGAACGGTGTCGTTCTCCAGAGCGTCGTAAATAGCTTTCCAAGCCTGCTTGATCTTGGCCTTCTTACGGCTCAGGATCAGCTGACCGTTCTGGTCTTCCTGGTCCTCGATGAATACCTCTACCTCGTCGCCCACTTTCAGCTCGGGCAGGTCGCGGAATTCGGAGAGGGGCACCAGACCATCGGATTTGAAGCCGATGTTCAGGATTACGTCGCGGTCAGTGATGCCCACAACGGTGCCTTTGATTACTTCTTCTTCCTGGACAGTCGTCAGCGTGTTGCTGTACATCTGCTCCATTTCAGCGCGCTGCTCAGCGGTGTAGTTGCCACCGAAAGCGTTAGCTGAAACGTTGTCCCAGTCGAAGTTGTCTACTACTTCTGCCATGATATAGCGGATGGCCCTCGTGTACACGTCCGGCGCAGGGCCCGCCTCCGGAACGCGTTTTTACTTGATACACAGCGCAGTTACGCCGGCCTCGCCACCCTGGCGGGGCGGCAAAGATACGGAGTTCAGAGCTATTTGCCACAGGACAAAGTGTTATTACAAACGGCTTTATTCCGCTACGACAGTGTAGCAACGAGCCCTACTAAGCCTCTACGACCTAATTCTGTATGCAGCCCTTCTATAAATGACGTAGCAGCCACTGTTAACTCTTGCTCATTCATGAGTCTGGGGCAGGCGGATTTTTGCCAGATAGAGTGAATCAGGTAACACGCATTGTCAACAGGTTTTAGTGTTAGTATTGCTCCTTCTCCTGCATCATGATCCATCGTGAAATATTCCATGGGTACTGCCTGATCTGTTGCTTTAACTTTTGCCAACCACTTATTCAGCACTATTCCGAATTCGACTAACATTATACCAGGCTCATGAAAATATACCTGCTCGTCAATTTTGATAATCAATTCTCCTTCCAAGTAGGCTAAAGCATATTTCAACTGATCATCAGTTGGACACCTCTGAATAGTAAATTCTAACTTAAGGTCTGTATCTGTCATTGAATTTAAGGTATAAGGTAGCCTAACAATAGAAATAGCAGCTTTAAATGAAGCCGCTATTTCTATTGTTGAAACTCTCGTTGATCTTATGCCTACCCAACTCGCGCAAGTGCGCCACGTGGGAGGCTACCGCGTAGCGCATCTTAAGTCAAGAGACTATAGCACAAGCAATTCCAAAAACGCCTGCGCTGTGAGTACCTTGACTTGAGGGAATTTGACCTCAACAAGTTGCCGGAAGTGCGCATCATTGGTAACCAAAAAATCGGCTTGACCAGCTACGGCACAATCAACAAACTTCTCATCATCCGGGTCTTGAGGAATTAGTCGGAACTGAAAGCGGGGATTTACTCTATGCACATTGCTGAAGTTCTGCAGTGCGTTGAGAAAGTTGCCAGCTACTTCTGCACTACTTTGCAGGCCAATAATTTCCTCGTATTCGAGCAATATGTTGCTTGTTACCAACAAGTCATATTCCTGTAGCCGGAGCGCATCAACAATTGGTCGGTACTTCGATCTGCGGCTGATTGAAACCAACAAAACGTTGGTATCAAGCACGATTCTCATGAAGCTTTGCGTTTAGAGGAGCGCATTGTTTCAATCAACCATTGCTCCATCGTTTCTGCAGACCATCCTTTCTCATCCCATAATGCATCCATGGCGGCCGTTGCCTTTTCGGCATAATACAGCCCAATCAGGTGCCGGATTTCGGCGGCATCTTGGCTGGGTACCCGTACGGCGGTAGAATCACCTGGGGGAACGGTACTGGTTGATTCCGCTAGCTTCTGCAACAATAACTCCTGCAACTGCTCCTCGCTGAGTTGAACCGAATCGGGTAGTTGCAACACAATAGTTTTCATACCGAGAGTCTTTACTCAAACATACGAAAAAGGCGCCCACGGCGAGTAAGCTTCGCAGTGGGCGCCTCCATGGCGGATGCAGCTTCCCTACCCAACTCGCGCAGGTGCGCCACGTGCGAAGCTACCGCGTAGCGCATCTTGGGATATTCGTTGTACTCCACGCCGAACTCCGCGCACATCTGGCGGATAATCTTGTTGAGGGCGGGGTAATGGACGTGGGAGATGTTGGGGAACAAGTGGTGCTCGACCTGGAAGTTGAGGCCGCCCACCAGCCAGCTGATGATTTTGTTATCGGTGGCGAAGTTGGCGGTGGTTTTGATCTGGTGGATGGCCCACTCGTCCTCAATCTTGCGGGTGGTTTCGTGGGGCACTACGAAGCTGGTATGCTCCACGGTGTGGGCCAGCTGAAACACGATGCTCAGGGTAAAGCCGGCTACCGCCATAAACACCAGAAAGCCTACCAGCCAGGCCACGAAGCCGGTGGTGTAGATGGGCAGGGCCACGAACAGGCCCAGGTGCAGCACCTTGAAGCCCCAGAACACGCCTTGGTCGGAGGCCGTCATCTTCTTGATGGGCATTTCACCGATTTTGCCGCGGAAGTACTTCTGGTAGTCCATGTAGAAAATCCAGGCGATGAACAGCAGGGCGTAGAAAAACCAGAAGTACAGGTGCTGGAAGCGGTGGAGCTTGCGGCGGGGCTGCTCGGGGCTGAGGCGCAGCCAGGGCTGGGCGTCGAGGTCGTCATCCACGCCTTCCACGTTGGTGTACATGTGGTGAATGAGGTTGTGCTTCATGTTCCACATGAAGGAGTTGCCGCCCATTACGTTTAGGGTGAAGGCGGCAAACTGATTGATCCACTTGCGCTTGCTGAAAGAGCCGTGGGCCCCGTCGTGCATAACGTTGAAGCCGATGGCCGCCCCAATAAAGCCCAGCAGGGCGCACTCCGCTACCCCCAGCAAGGCTGAGGGAGTCCAGAACACAAGGTGCAGGTACACGGCCACGAAGGCCGCCGTGAGCAGACAGGCTTTGAAGAGCAGGCGCTTGCCGCCGGTAGTCGACTTACCGGCTTCCTCAAAGTAGGCGTTGGTGCGGCGCTTCAGCTCCTGGTGGAAGGAGCGCGAAGCGGCAAATTTGGGTGCTTGCATACAGGGTGATGAGAAGAAACTCGTGCAAAGATACCGGTTCTGCTGCCCGGGCGAGTGGCCTGACGCGGAAAGGCGGGATTTTGTACCTCAAGGCTAATAGGCCCGGTAGGTGCTACCGGAGTAGCGCCTCTTCTCTAAGCCCGCCAGCCCGAACTTCGTTCATTTCCGGACTACCTCTCCCCTACCCCCTAAGGGTAAGTTAGGCTTCAGCAAGGGCCGCAGGGCCGACAAGGGCACGAACACCCGGATTTCGCCCTGGGCGTAGGAGGCCACCTCGTAGGGCGCATACACGAACACGGCCCCACCACTGGTCAGGTACACGTTGGCGGTGGCAGGCAGCGTGTTTTCGAACAGGGCGGCGGAAAGGGGCTGGCCGGGCTTGAGCCCCAGGGCGGGGCGGGCGTACCGGCCCAGCAGCTTTTCCAGCTGGACTTCGGTGCCAGACTGGAAGATATCGGCGGAGCGGAGGGGGCGGCCGGTGCGGGTATCGTAGCTGCAGACGGTAGTACCGTAGTTGCCGTGGGCCCCGCCTCCGTAGTAGTAGCTGAAATACCCGACGCTGAGCAGGTTGCCTTCGTTCCAAAGCACGTAGGTGCTGGTTTGGTCTTCGTAGCGCAGGGTAGCAAACGGGCGGTAGCTGCTGGTGTCGGCTTCCAGCTCCGTCAGCATTACGCCGGCTTCCTGCTGATAATCCGAGGTAAAGCTGCGGAGCTGTTCTTTCCAGAGGGCCTCAAGAGCGGGAGCGGGCTGGGTATCGAGGGTGTCGCCGCGCAGACCACGCAGGATGTTCGCGGTCAGCGCCGCTTTTGCTACCCCCGAAACCGGCACCAAGGCATGCAGAGCAACATTGCCGACAATAGTGTCCTGGGGATGATTGGGGCGAGCCGGTACTTTCGCTGCGAAGCTTCGAGAGGCAAACTGCACCCCTTGGGGCGGCTGCACTAGCCGGAGCTGCACGGGTTGGCCCGCACGGGTGCCCACCAGGAGATTTCCTTGCTCGCGCAGTCGCCACGATGCGCCGTTTTGGTCCGCATCCAGCATTTCGGAGCTTACCTCGCGCACATTCAGGCTGTCAGTACCGGCGGGCGTATCGCCGGCCAGGTCGTAGGGGTGTCCATCGGCCGTGGCGTAAAAGCCCACCAACCGTCCGAGAGTGGATTCGCCGGGCGCGGCAGGCAGGCGCTGCAGATGCACCATAACGCTGTCGGGGGAGCCGGGCAGCACGCCCCGGTACTGGCGGTACCAAGTGCCCGGGGAGTTGGCGGGCGCAGTGGGGGTAGTAGCCGCCGCCGACGTGGGAGCAGTAGTGTGGGCGGTGGGTTTATTAGAGCGGGAGTTGCAGGCAGTCAGGGCAGAGCCTAGCAGAACACCGGGCAGAAAGTACCGAACCAGCAGCAAGGAGTGAAAACAGGAAGGAAAGCTCATGCGTCAAAGAACGGTGAATTGTGCCTAATGCGGCCGCGTGTGTAACATCTTGGCATCGGCAAGCCTAGCACCCCAGCTCAGCCGTACGACAATAAGGAGATTTTATTGACCTCACCCTTTCACTTCCTTCCTGTATGAGCTATATTAAAGTAGGCCAGGACGCCAATGGCAGCGACGTAAAGCTGCACTATATTGATCAAGGCACGGGCAACCCTATTGTGTTGATTCACGGCTGGCCTGCTACCTACGAAATGTGGGAATATCAGCTGGCCGAGTTGCCCAAGCACGGCAACCGGGTGGTAGCCTATACGCGCCGTGGCTTCGGCAATTCTTCCAAAACCTGGGAAGGCAACGACTACGACACCTTCGCCGACGATTTGAACGCCGTGCTGGAAACCCTGAACCTGCAGAACGTAACGCTGGTAGGCTTTTCCATGGGTGGCGGCGAGGTAGCCCGCTACATGAGCCGCTACGGTGGGGCTCGCGTAGCACGGGTGGCCTTTGTATCGGCCGTGACGCCCTTCCTGCTCAAAACCGACGATAACCCCGACGGCGCCGATAAATCGGTGTTCGACGACATGGTGGAAAACATCCGCAAGGACCGGTTCGACTTCCTGCAGAGCTTCGGCAAGAAGTTCTTCGGCGTGGGCGTTATCAGCCACCCGGTGAGCCAGGCTACCCTGGACTGGATGCAGTCGATGTGCCAGCTGGCCTCTCCCCGCGCCACCGAGCAGTGCGTGTATGCCTTCGCCGCCACCGATTTCCGCCAAGACCTGGCAGCCCTGAAAGTTCCTACCCTGGTCATCCACGGCAGCAGCGACGACACCGTACCCGCCAAGAACAGCGGCGAGCGGATGACCCAGTACGTGCCCCACGCCCAGTTTGTAGAGTACAGTGGGGCTCCGCACGGCCTGTTCATCACGGAGAAGGACCGCCTGAACCGCGACCTGCTGGCTTTTGCCAGCGGTGGCAATATAGGCGGCACTGCTAACGAGTTCTAGTCGTTTGCTCAGCATACAGCAGCGCCCCTGGGTTATGCAGGCCCAGGGGCGCTGCTGTGTTTCAGGCAGTTAGGGTTTGGCCAGGCTGATGGATAGTTGGCTGGTTGCTAAATCGGTCACATTCACCTCGTACGTGTAGTTGCCACTTTGGAGCGGGGTTGGATCGACATAGTCAATTGGTTGCCACACCAGCCGCTGGCCATTCACCACTACCCGTACGTAGGCGTACGAATAGGCCTCAGTGAATGCGCTGTAGGCAGAGTTCTGACCGGCTCGCAGGCTTCCGTAGTGGTGGGTGCCGCCCGGAGTGGCTACGTACACGCTGTCAAACTGGTAGCTGCTGGTGTTTTTCACCCGAAGAAAAACTTCCTTAGATTCCTCTTCTTTCTGACAGCTTACGCTCAGCAACCCACTGAGTCCCATACTTAGTAGTATGCGCCGCTTCATATTCCGTTACCTGATAAAGTTGCCTGTGAGATGATGAGCCGCTGCGCGCGGTAGGGGTTGCATCAACGACAAGCTAGTTCAGATAAAAGGAGCCAGGCAATAAAAAACCGGCTAGCCCCGAGGGCTGCCGGTTTTAGTGAAGGTAGGGATGCCAGTTTTGGTCGAGGGTGCCGGCGCTGAGCTTGAGGAAACCCGTGAGGGTAGGCTTTTTGGGCTGCTGCCGAATGGTGAGGCCGGCTTCCTGCGGGGTGCGGTGGCCTTTGGCGTGGTTGCACCGTGCGCAGGCCGTGAGCAGGTTGCTCCAACTGGAGTCGCCGCCCCTACTTCGGGGCAATACGTGGTCCAGGGTCAGGTTTTTCGTGGAGCCGCAGTACTGGCACTCGAAATGGTCCCGCTTCATCACGTTGTGCCGACTCAGGGCAATGCCTTTGTAGGGCACCCGCACGTAGCGCTGCAACCGGATAATGCTGGGCTTGGGATACGCCTTGCTTACCGTGCGCAGCACCCCATTTTCCGACTTGGCAATCAGCTCGGCTTTTTCCAAAAACAGAAGCACGAAGGCCTTCTGTACACTGCACAGCGTGATAGCCGTGTAGTCACCGTTTAACACAAGCACTTTTTGGTCCATACACGCTAAGAAAAAAGAATCTGGTCTGGCAGAAAGCTAGATGATTCTTAGCGCATTAACAACAGTTACCGGCTGCGAGTTGCCGGTTGCCGGATATTCATTTTTCCGGATAAGCCCGGGATTTAATCGTCGGGGAGGAGGCGCTTGATCAGGCGCAGCTTGTGGGAGTATTTCTGCCAGTCGCGGCGAAAGATGCCGTTGTGGTCCAGGGGGTCGATGCGGACCTCGCCGCTGGCGTGAATAATCTGCTGGTCTTCCAGCAGCAAGCCTACGTGGATGATGCGCCCGTCGGCGTTATCGAAAAAGGCCAGGTCGCCGGGGCGAGTCTGGGACACGAAATGCACGGTCTGGCCCATGTTAATTTGTTGGCTGGCATCGCGCGGGAGTTGCACCCCAACCAAGCCGTAGAGCTGCTGCATCAGCCCCGAGCAATCAATGCCGAACAGCGTTTTGCCGCCCCACAAGTAAGGCGACTTCAGAAACGTGAGGGCCATTTTCTGGAGCAGGCGCAGGCGCTGATCGACGGGGCCGTGGGGGCCATGGCCGTTCTGGGGGTTGGTGGCCGCCCCGTTGTAGAACAGCTGCCGCTCGCCCAGGCGCAGGGTCATGCCGTCGTAGAAGGGTAGGCGCGCGCCCAGCGTTACGGGAATGCGGTTGGCCGAGTCGCTCACCATTTGCACCACGTCCAGGGTGCGGGGGTGGTCCTGGGCCTGCCAGGCCTGCAAATACTCCGGCGTCACGGGCAGATGCTGCTTCCCGTCAATCCAGCCCACGTACTGATCGGCGGTTAGCTGAATCTGCCGCCACTGGTCCTGGGTCCGCAAAATGGAATAGCACTCCCCAAAGATGAGCTGCGTAACAATTTCGGCCTTATCCGAGGGTTCGGCTCGCACCGGCACGGCGCTCAAAGCGCATATTCCGTGTTCCAAGAGGGTGAAATGGTGAAATAGTGAAATGGTGAGTTTGACGTTCACCACGCGCAGGCAGACACCACTAGTGCGGTGCTGTCCTTAAATAACTCCACGAAGCTCCTGCTTATAACGCAATCAGCCAAACATCGGCCCGAAAACTCACTATTTCACCATTTCACTATCTCACTTAGTAGTCGCGGGCGCGGTCCATTTCGCGCTTCTGGTCTTTGGCTTTCAGGTCGTCGCGCTTGTCATAAAGCTTTTTGCCTTTGGCCAGGGCAATTTCCAGCTTGGCAAAGCCCCGGTCGTTCACGAACATCCGGATGGGAATGATGGTGAGGCCCTGCTCCTGGTTTTTGTTGGCCAGCTGCTTCAGCTCGCGCTTATTGAGTAGAAGCTTGCGCGGGCGGGTAGGCTCGTGGTTGTTGTAGGTACCCTCGGTGTACTTGGCAATGGTGAGGTTGTGCACCCACAGGCTGCCATCGGGGTGGAAGGTGCAGAAACCGTCCTGGATCTGCACGCTACCGTCGCGGATGCTCTTGATTTCGGTGCCTTGCAGCATAATGCCCGCGTCGTACTTCACGATGAAGGCGTATTCGTGGCTGGCGCGGCGGTTGAGAATGTTAACGCGCTTGGGAGTATCGTCTTTTTTGGTTGCCATAAGGAAGGTGCCACCGAAAGGGCGGCCGTAGCAAGGTTCGCAAATGCCGGGGGCAAGGTTGCGAAACAGGTTCGGGAAAAGTGAGGGGGTAGGAAAGCTGCGGGTTGCTACCCCAGTTTCAGGCGCGGATCGGAGCTGACGAGCTGGTCGGCAAAGTCGCCGGCCTCGTACTGAAACTGGGCCGTCATGGCCACCATCCCGGCGTTGTCGGTGCAATATTGAAAAGCCGGAATAAATACCTGCCAACCTTGAGCCTCAGCCTCGTCCTGCAGGGCCTGGCGCAGGCCGCTGTTGGCCGCTACCCCACCGGCGAGGGCAATCTGGGTCAGGCCCTGGTCGTGGGCGGCGCGGCGCAGCTGGCGCAGCAGCGTCTGGATGATGGTGTGCTGAATGCTGGCGCAGAGGTCGGCCAGGTTTTCCTGCACGAAGTTGGGGTTTTGGGCGGTTTCCTTTTTGAGGAAGTAAAGCACGGCCGTTTTCAGACCGCTAAACGAGAAATCATAGCCCGGCATGGCCCCTACCGGGAAGGGGAACCGGGTTGGGTTGCCTTGGCGGGCCAGCTTGTCGAGGTGAGGGCCGCCGGGATAGGGTAGCCCGAGCAGCTTGGCGGTTTTGTCAAAGGCTTCGCCGGCCGCGTCGTCAATGGTCTGGCCGATGATTTCCATATCCAAGGCGCTGCGTACCACCACCAGCTGGGTGTGGCCGCCGCTGACGGTGAGGCACAGAAACGGAAACACGGGGCGCGGGGCATCAATAAAGTGAGCCAGAATGTGGGCCCGCATATGGTTGACGGCAATGAGGGGCTTGCCCAGGGCCAGAGCCAGGGTTTTGGCGAACATGCCGCCTACCAGCAAGGAGCCCAGCAAACCGGGCCCCTGGGTAAAGGCCACCGCATCAAGGTCCTGCTTGCGGATGCCGGCTTTCTGCAGGGCCGCCTCCACTACCGGAATCAGGTGCTGCTGGTGGGCGCGCGAGGCCAGCTCGGGTACTACCCCCCCGTACTGCTCGTGCACCTGCTGCGTAGCCACCACGTTGGCGCGAATTTCACCACCTGCCAGTACGGCGGCCGAGGTATCGTCGCAGGAAGATTCGATGGCGAGAATGACGGGGTGCATATGGGAAAGAGCAGAGAGAAAAGAAATCAACTTGGTTTAGAATCAAGGCCCGCAAAATTAACAGGCTGCCGTAGGGAGCGGGGCTAGCCCCCGCCCATCGTCCGAACGATGCTATGCGGCTAGTTTAACCAACACGGACGCCTGGCGGGGGCGCAAAGTAGTTTAACCAACACGGACGGCGGGCGGGGGCAAGCCCCGCTCCTACGGCGCAAAGGTCGGGGCAAAACACCAGATTGCCACCGGCTGCGTTTTAACTAACCCGGGCGCGGCCCGTAACGTTTTTCTGCCGGGCTTATTTGCCAGGCAACGGTCGGGGCCAACCCTGTATCTTTGCCTCGGACTGCCTGTTGCGTCCTTTGTTTCTGCCGTCTGTGCCTCGTTTTCTGTCCGTCACGCTCAAGGTTGTGTTTGCCCTGCTCCTGCTGGTGATTCTGGCAGTGGTGGGTGCAGTGGTAGCCCTGCGCATTCCGAGCGTACAGACCGACCTGGCCCAGCGCGCCGCCAGCATCCTCACCGATAAGCTGGGGCAGAAAGTGCTGGTAGGCCGGGTGGATGTACGCCCCTTCTCGCGGGTGCTGTTGGAAGGAGTGCGGGTGCTCGATAGGCGCGGCAACGAGCTGTTCAACATTGGGCGGGCCGACGCAGACATTCGTTTGTTTACCATCTTCGACCCCAGCCACCTGCACGTAGGTAAGCTTACGCTGGAAGAGCCGCGCTTCAACCTGGTTACGTATAAGGACCAGCCCGATTCTACTACCCTCACGCAGTTCATCAGCTCCGTGAAGCGCCTGCTAGGGCCCTCGGATACCACCAAAGTCAGCAAGCCTTTCGACTTTAAAATTGAAGCTATTGGCCTGCGCAACGGCCGCTTCGTGCTGGAGCGCCAGGATGTGCCGCGCATCCCGGAGTACGGCCTGTCGATGGATTACGCCCACATGTACCTGGACAGCATCTATGCCGATGCCGACCAGCTGTGGTTTAAGGGCGACACGATTCACGCCAACATCAAGGGGCTGCGCACCGTGGACACACCCTCCGGCACGCGCCTGCGGGAGTTGACTTCCGACATGACCTACGCGGGCAAGTTCTGGGAGTTTGACAAGCTGATGCTGCGGGTACAGAACAGCCAGCTCAGCAACTACGTCCGCTTCGAGTACGACCACTTCCTCAACTTCACCGATTTCAACGACTCGGTAAAGGTGATAGCACGGCTCCAGCCCAGCCGCGTCAACTCCGACGACATTGCCAAGTTCGCGCCCCAGAAATTTATGCGCGAGCTAAAGGAAACCGTCCTGATTTCGGGGCAGGCCAAGGGCTACGTCCGCAACTTCACCACCAAAAACCTCGACATCCGGTACGGGCGCAACTCGCGGGTGAAGGGCGACATCAACGTGGAGGGCCTGCCCAATATCAAGGAGAGCTTCGTGGAGATGCGCCTGCAGCCCTCCGTACTTGATGGGCGCGACATCCGGCGCTACATTCCGGCCTCGGGCTGGCCTTACGTGCAGCGCCTGGGGGTAGTAAAGCTCAAAGGCCAATTCCTGGGCTTCTACAACGACTTCGTGGCCAACGGCTCGTTCCAGACGGCCCTGGGTTCGGTGGTCAGCGACGTTAACCTGAAGTTCAAGAACGACCCGCGCTACTCCAGCTACGAGGGGCAGGTGCGAACCACCGGCTTTCAGCTGGGCCGGCTGCTGGGCAACGAAAGCGTGATCCGCGACGTGACCATGAACGGCAAAGTAGCCGGGGTGGGCTTCGACCTGAGCACGGCCCGCCTCACGGCCAACGCCACCGTGCAAAGCATCTGGCTGAACGGTTACCGCTACCGCAACATCACCACCAACGGCAAGTTCAGCCGCGAGTCGTTCACGGGCACCGTGGCCGCCAACGACCCCAGTCTGCAGTTTGACGCCGATGGTACCATTGACCTGAACAAAGCCACCCAGGCCTTCGACCTGCGGGCCCGCGTCCGCCGCGCCGACCTACGCGCCCTGGGCCTCACCCGCCAAAGCGTAACCGTAGCCACTACCGCTGATGTGAAGTTCCGGGGGCTGAAGCTGGACAACCTGCTGGGCTACGTGCGCCTGCGCAACTCGCGCCTGGCCTACGCCGGCCGCACCGTGCCGATTGACACCCTGGACGTTATCAGCCGATATGGCGGGGGCCAGCGCCGCCTCACGGTGCGCTCGGAGGTGCTGAACCTGGATCTGGCCGGCAACTTCACCCCGACCACCGTCCTGCGCGACGTGACGACGCTGGTGACGGAATACCGCCTCCACTTCCAGAGCAACGACGCGGCCATTGCCGACTACTACCGCCGCAAGCGCCAGCGCCCCCTCCCCGACTACCAGATTGCTCTGAACCTCTATCTGAAGCGCCCGAACCCGGTGCTGCGCCTGTTCATGCCCCAACTGTCCGTGTCCGACTCCACGCGCATCGACGGTAGTTTCCGCAACGGGCAAACCTCGTTTTTTCAGCTGGGAGGGCACGTAAATCGGTTCCGCTACGACAGCCTGCAGCTGGCCGACAGTGACTTCGACCTGACGACTTCCAAGCTGCCCTACCAGCCCGAGGTACTGGCCCAGGCCAGCGTTACTTCGGCGCGACAGCGGGTGCCGGGGCTGGGCGCCACCGAGAACTTCTACGTGGAAGGCGTCTGGGACCAGGAGCGCATCAACTTCTCTACCTCCCTGGCCCAGACGGGCACCACCAACAAAGCCCAGATCAACGGGGCCCTGGCCTTCCTCAACAACGCCGTGCAGATTACCTTCCGCCGGTCGGGGGTCAATGTGCTGGGGCGGGAATGGGCCATTGCCCCGGACAACTCTCTGCTCATTTCGGGGGGCGGTAAGGAGTTCGACTTTCAGAACGTGACCCTCAGCAACGGCACCCAGAGCATCAGCGCCCAGGGCTTCCTCTCCGAAAACCCCAACAAGCCCCTGGCTCTTACCGTCAAGGATTTTGAGCTTTCCACCCTCAACGGCCTGACCGGCGGGCAGAAGTTTGCCGGCCGGGTAAATGCCCTGGGCACCATCAGCGGGGTGTACGGGCCGCTGGTCATCAACTCCACCCTGCAGGTTGATTCCCTGCAGATGGATAACGTGTTGATTGGCGACGTGGCCGGCCGCGGCGACTGGGACAATGCCGCCAAGCGCCTGGCCGTGAACCTGGACGTGGAGCGCGACCAGCAGCGCGTGGTAGCCGTAACGGGCACCTACACGCCCGGCGCCGAAACCCAGCAGCTCAACCTGACCGGCGTGCTGGATAATGCCCCCGTGAAGCTGGCGGAGCCTTTTCTGAACACCTTATTCCGCGACCTACAGGGTACGGGCGTGGGTACGCTGCGTCTCACTGGCCGGCTTGCGGCTCCTGTTCTCACCGGCAATATTGATGTGACGGACGGGCAGCTCACCTTTATCTACCTGGGCACTACCTACACCTTTGCCGACCGGATCCGCTTTCTGGAGGACCGGATTGCCCTGCAGAACATTACCGTGCGCGACCCCCAGGGCAATACGGGGGTAGTAAACGGCAACATTTACGAGCAAGGGTTCCAGGACATGCGTCTGGACCTGAATGCCTCCTTCCGCAAGCTGCACGTACTCAACACCACCCGCAAGGATAACGAGCTGTACTTCGGGCAGGCCTACGCCACGGGCACGGCCGTGGTGCGCGGCCCGGCCGACAACTTGTTCATGAACGTGACGGCGCGCAGTGAGGCCGGCACCCGCGTTTCCCTACCCTTCGATAACGCGGCCAAGGCCGAGCAGGCCAGCTACATCAAGTTTGTGAACCGCAACCTGCCCGATACGGCCCGCACCAAAGCTATTGAAGTGGCGGGCACGACCGATCTTTCGGGCATCCGGCTGAACATGAACCTCGATATTACTCCGGACGCGTACGTGGAGCTGCTGCTGGATGAAAGCACCGGCGACATCATCCGGGGTACGGCTACCGGGCAGCTGCGCCTGAATATTGACACCCGCGGCGACTTCAACATGTACGGGCAGGTAGAGATTGTGCGCGGGGCCTACAACTTCACCCTGCAGGGGCTGGTGAACAAGGAGTTTGTGGTGCGCCCCGGCGGCACCATTGCCTGGAACGGCGACCCGCTGGCCGGGGAAATGAACGTGACGGCCACCTACACCCAACGGACTTCCCTGGCGCCCATCGTGTTCAATACCGGCGAGGGGCCGACCAACGCGGCCGTGGTGCCCGTTACGGCCGTCATGAACTTAACCGGCCCCCTGCTGCAGCCCATCATCAAGCTCAACCTGGAGTTCAACGATATTCCCTCCTCCCTGGAAGGCGACCTGGCGCCCTTCTTTTCGGCTATTCGCAACGATGAGCAGGAGCTGAACCGGCAGGTATTCAGCCTGGTGGTGTTCCGGCAGCTGACGCCGGTAGGCTCCCTGGCCGTCACGCGCCTGGAGGGCGGCAACAACGCCCTGGGCAACAGCCTGGGCCAGATTATATCCACCCAGCTAGGGCTGCTGACCTCGCAGATTGACCCCAACCTGGAAATCAGCTTTAACCTGAACGGGCTGACCGCCGACGACCTGCAGGCCCTGCAGCTGCGCCTGAGCTACTCCTTCCTCAACGGCCGCCTGCGCATTACCCGCGAGGGTAGCCTGGGCAGCAACACCGGTACGGGCGTGCCGGGCGGGCCGCAACCAGTGGCCAACGCCCAGAACTCCCTGATCGGGGACCTGAGCCTGGAGTACTACCTGCGCCCCGACGGGAAATTCCGGGCCAAGCTGCGCTACGAGACTACCCCCCGCGACCTGACCGGCCTGAGCCAGGTAAACCAGGCCCGCGCCGGTGTATCGTTGCTGCACACCGAGCAGTTTGATTCGTTCCGGGAGCTGGTAGCCCGCAAGCGCCTGCGCCGCCGCGACCAGAACGCCCGCAAAGCCCGCGAACTTCAAATCGACGACGACCCCCGCACGGTGCTGTGAGATAGTGAGGTGGTGAAATGGTGAGTTTGGTGTTCAAACTGCGCCATTTGCGCCAGCCGAATGTCAAACTCACCAGCTCACTATTTCACCACCTCACCTCATGAACCGACCGACCCGAAAGAAGAAGCTAGGCAGCTACCCGCACACCATGGTGGTGTTCAGCATTACCCTGGCGCTGCTGGTTATTGGCTTGTTCGGGCTGCTGCTGATTCATGCCCACAAGATTTCGACGCTGGTCAAGGAGAATCTGGAAATGCAGGTGTACCTGGAGCGCGGCCTGCCCGAAACCCAGCTCCTGCGCCTGCAGCAGGATCTTTCGCGCAAGCCCTACGTGGCCCTTAAGGACCAAAAGCCCCAGGTGCGCTTCCTTTCCAAAGAGGAAGGCGCCCGGCAGTTCCTCGACCAGACCGGCGAAGACTTCCAGCAGTTTCTCGGCGACAACCCCCTGCGCGACGCCTACCTCCTGAAAATCAACGCCGACTTTGCCGACGCCAACAACCTGGCCCGCATCAGGCAGGAGCTGAAGCAGGAGCCCGGCGTGTTTGAGGTGGAGTACGTGGAAAGCCTGATTACCTCCGTGAACGAAAACCTGCGCAACGTGGGGCTGGTACTGCTAGGCTTCGCGGCGGTGCTCACATTCGTGGTAGTCGTGCTCATTAACAATACCATCAAGCTGGCATTGTTTTCCCAGCGCTTTCTGATCCGGAGCATGCAGCTGGTGGGCGCTACCTCTTCTTTCATCCAGTGGCCATTCCTGCGCCGCGCCGTGTGGCAGGGCCTGGTGAGCGGCATTCTGGCCGGGCTGCTGCTGCTGGCGCTGCTTCAATACGCCTACCTACAGCTGGAGGAGTTGCGCCTCTTCCGCGACGAGCGCCTGATTGGCGCCCTGGTAGCGGCCCTGGTAGTGCTGGGCATGGGCATTGGCTTCCTGAGCTCCTGGCGAGCCGTGCGCAAATACACTGGTATGTCACTGGACGAGCTCTATTAAGTAAGTGGTGAAATTGGTGGATGGTGAGTTTGTCATGGCGAGCAGCGCGAAGCAATCCTTCCTGGCAATGTGCTACCCCTGACAAATGTGACAAACCTCACCGCAACACAGAAGTAAGGGCTTGTCAGGCTAGGAGGCGCGCCACAAACAAACGAAGGATTGCTTCGCGCCGCTCGCCATGACAAACTCACCATCCACCAATTTCACCACTTCGCAACTTCACCATTCCCTATCCCCTACCTTTGCCCCCATGGAACCGAATACAACTCCTCGCTTTGCTTTCGGGCCGCGCAATTACCGGCTGATGTTTATTGGGCTGGCGGTGCTGGCTGCGGGCTTTATCACGATGACCCTGGACTCGGAAGATTACGGGGAGGGTTTTCTGGGTATTACCCTCGGGCCCATTCTGCTGGCCATTGGCTTCCTGATTGAGTTCTGGGCCATCATGACGCGCCCCGGCACCTCCGCGCCCGTTGCCCGTGATACCACCACAACCAGCACGGTGCCCTCCCAGCCTACCCCCGCCGCCCCGGTTGCTCCGCCGGTAGCTACCCCGCAGGCTCCTACTTACAAGCGTTAATTTTTTGGGTCTTATGGCCTGAGTGGGGGTAGCACCTTGGCCGTTGCTTCCGCGCACCGCTGTGTGCGCCGGATGTGTAGCCGGCACCTACCCCCACCCAGGCCATAAGACCCTAACTTCCTTGCTATGTCCTACTGGCACGCGCTGCTGCTGGCTATTGTTGAAGGTCTGACCGAGTTTTTGCCCGTTTCCAGCACGGGGCACATGATTATCGTGGCCAACCTGCTCGGCATCGGGCAGTTGCCCTTCACCGATACCTTCATTACCTCCATCCAATTCGGCGCCATTCTGTCGGTGGTGGTGCTGTACTGGCGGCGCTTTTTGCAGAGCTTCGACTTTTATCTGAAGCTGGCAGCGGCCTTTATTCCGTTCGGTATGCTGGGTTTTCTGCTGAAGGACGTTATTGAGGCCCTGCTGAAGGATGTGTCGGTAGTGGCCTGGGCGCTGGTAATCGGGGGCATCGTGCTGCTGTTCGTGGACCGGCTGTTTACCGGGGAGCGGAAGCAGGTAACGACGCCTAATTTCAAACAGGCCATCCGGATTGGCTTGTTTCAGTGCATTGCCCTGATTCCGGGCGTGTCGCGTTCCGCCGCCACTATTGTGGGGGGCCTGGCCCAGGGCTTCGACCGCCGTTCGGCCGCCGACTTCTCCTTCCTGCTGGCCGTGCCCACCATGTTCGTCATCACGGCCTACCAGCTCTACAAAACCTTCAAGGTGAGTGCGCCGGGCGCCGAAGACGTTAAGCTGCTGCTGTTTGGCAACGTAGTGGCTTTCATTGTGGGCCTGCTGGCCGTAAAGTCGTTTGTTGATTTTGTGTCGCGCTTTGGATTCCGGGCCTTTGGCCTCTACCGCATTGTGGTGGGCGCCGTTATTCTGGTGATGCTGGCCCTGGGCATTCCGCTCCAGATTATCTAATTGCCGCTTTTTAGTTGTCGAAAGCAGCTCTTCTACCTGCTTTCCGGTTGTTGATGGGTATTCGGGCCTGGCCCCTACCCCCTCTTGCTTATGGAACACCCCGAACACTCTTCCGCCCCGCTGCCTTCCGAAGCCGCACCCACAGCACTACCCGCCTTTGACTTTGAAGCCGGCGAAGTGCTGCTGGTTGATAAACCCTTAACCTGGTCGTCGTTTGACGTGGTGCGTAAGGTGAAGAACACGCTGCGCATCAAGAAAATCGGGCACGCGGGCACCCTCGACCCCCTGGCTACGGGCCTGCTGATTTTGTGCACGGGCAAGAAAACCAAGGAAATCGACCAAATTCAGGCTCAGGAGAAAGAGTACACCGGCACCTTCCGCCTCGGCCAGACGACCCCCAGCTTCGACCTGGAAACCCCCGTGGACCAGGAGCTGCCCTACGAGCACCTGACGGAAGAGCAGCTCCGCGCCGCCCTGCTGCCTTTCATCGGCCTGATTGAGCAAACGCCGCCTCTATTTTCGGCGGTGAAGGTGAACGGCGAACGGGCTTATGAGGTAGCGCGCCGCGGCGGTGAGGCCGAAATCAAGAGCAAGCAGATTACCATCCGGGAGTTTGAGCTGACCCGCATTGCCCTGCCGGAGGTTGATTTCCGGGTGACGTGCTCCAAGGGCACCTACATCCGCAGCCTCGCCCGCGACTTTGGGGCGGCACTGGGGGTAGGCGCCCACCTGACCAAGCTGGTGCGCACCCGCATCGGGCAGTATAGCCTCGCCGATGCCCTGACCATGGACGCCATTCAGGCCCTGCGCCCGCCGCGCCCGGCCGGGGAAGCCGAGCGGCCGGAGCGCCCGCGGCGGCAGCGCCAGCCCGAGCGCCGCGCCGGCCTCGACTACTTCATCGCCACCCACGCTACGCCTACCCCCCCTTCGGGCGAAGAACCTCAGCAGGCTCCGGGCAGTACACTCTAGCGCAGTCCGGCTCACGTTTCACTTCTTACCTTCTCCCCGCTGATGCACATCATTCAGGACCCCACGCAGTTTCCGCACCTTGGCAATGCCGTGGTTACCAGCGGCACTTTCGATGGGGTTCATGTGGGGCACCAGCAGATTTTGCGGCGCCTGCGCGAAGTGGGGCGGCACACCGGCGGCCCCACGGTGGTCATTACCTACTGGCCCCATCCGCGCCTGGTGCTGGCGCCCCCGCCTACCCACCCCGAGCCCCGGGACCTGTACCTGCTCAACACCCTGGAGGAGCGCACCGCCAAGCTGGCCGAAATGGGGGTTGATTACCTACTGACCATCCTGTTTACCCGGGAGTTTGCGGCCTGGACGTCGGAGGAATACATTCAGAACATTCTGCTGCGCACGGTGGGCACTCGTACCCTGGTTATCGGCTACGACCACCGGTTCGGGAAAAACCGGGAGGGTGGCTTCGACTACCTCAGCCAGCACGCCGACCGCTACGGCATGAGCGTGGAAGAAATTCCGCGCGAAGACGTGGACGCGGTGGGCGTGAGCAGCACCCGCATCCGGCGGGCCCTGGAGGCCGGCGACGTGCAAACGGCCAACCGCTACCTGGGCTACGCCTACCCCCTCACGGGCATGGTCGTGAAAGGCCGGCAGCTGGGCCGCACCATCGGCTGGCCCACGGCCAATATTGCCTGCCCCGAGCCCCTGAAGCTGATTCCGGCCCGGGGCGTGTACGCTGTGCGCGCTACTACCGCTGAGGGCACTACCTACCCGGCCATGCTCAACATTGGGGTGCGCCCCACCGTGGCCGGCGGCCTCGACCAGACCGTGGAAGCCCACCTGCTCGGCTTTGAGGGCGACCTGTACGACCAGGATTTGCGGGTGGAGTTCGTGGCTCGACTCCGCGACGAGCAGAAATTCAACGGCCTCGATGCCCTGAAAGCCCAGCTGGCCCAGGACGCCGAAGCGGCGCGGGCGGCGCTGTAAGCCCGCCTGATACAACCAGTATTTCCTTGCTAAGTACCGCCAGTAGCTCACAACACAGGGCTGCTGGCGGTACGTTGTTTTGGCCCTGTTGGTACATGCTGCCAGAACCTACTACCTTGCCGCTCCCCAAACCACCCATTTTCTCATGATCAACAAAGTAGTGGCCGGTCCGGCCGAGGCCTTGCACGGCCTCCGCGACGGCATGACCCTAATGCTGGGCGGCTTCGGCCTGTGCGGCATCCCCGAAAACTCCATCCAGGAAATTCTGCGCCTGGGCGTGCGCGGCCTCACCTGCATCAGCAACAATGCCGGCGTCGATGATTTTGGCATTGGCCGCCTGCTCCAGACCAAGCAGGTGCGCAAGATGATTTCCAGCTACGTGGGCGAAAACGCCGAGTTTGAGCGCCAGCTGCTGAGCGGAGAACTTGAGGTAGAATTGATTCCGCAGGGCACGCTGGCCGAGCGGTGCCGGGCCGGCGGCGCGGGCATCCCGGCCTTCTACACCCCAGCCGGCTACGGCACGGAGGTAGGCGAAGGCAAGGAAGCCCGCGAGTTCAACGGCAAGATGTACCTGCTGGAAACGGCCCTGCACGCCGACTTCGCCTTCGTGAAAGCCTGGAAGGGCGACACGGCCGGCAACCTCATTTATAAAGGCACCGCCCGCAACTTCAACCCCATGATGGCCACGGCCGGCAAAATCACGGTGGCCGAGGTAGAAGAGCTGGTGCCCGCCGGCGAGTTGGACCCCAACCAGATTCATACGCCCGGCATTTTTGTGCAGCGCATTTACCAGGGCCAGCACTACGAGAAGCGCATCGAGCAGCGTACGGTCCGGCAGGGGTAATGAGGTGATGATGGGAAAGGTGAGGTGGCACTAATACCGACCATCAGCCTTTCCACAACGTCCTTTTCAACCTCATCACTTCATCACCATTTACCTCATTACTCCATGTTAGATAAACACGGCATTGCCCGGCGCATCGCGCAAGAAGTAGAAAACAACTCCTACGTGAACCTCGGCATTGGCATCCCGACGCTGGTAGCGAATTACATTCCGGAGGGCATTAATGTAGAGCTGCAGTCGGAAAACGGCCTGCTGGGCATGGGCCCCTTCCCGACCGACGCCGAAGTGGACCCCGACCTCATCAACGCGGGCAAGCAAACGGTAACCACCCTACCCGGCTCCAGCCTCTTCTCCTCCGCCGATTCCTTTGCCATGATACGCGGGGAACACGTGGACCTGACCATTCTGGGCGCCATGGAAGTATCGGAAACCGGCGACATTGCCAACTGGAAGATTCCCGGCAAAATGGTGAAGGGCATGGGCGGCGCCATGGACCTGGTGGCCTCCGCCAAAAACATCATCGTGGCCATGCAGCACGTGGCAAAAGATGGCTCCAGTAAGCTGCTCCCCTCCTGCACCCTGCCCATCACGGGCCTGCGCTGCGTCAAGAAAATCGTGACCGAATTGGCCGTGCTCGACGTAACGCCCGACGGCTTCGTGCTGCGCGAGCGGGCCCCCGGCGTCACGGTGGAGCAAATTAAAGCCGCCACCGCCGGTAAGCTGGTAATTCCGGACGAAGTGCCGGAAATGACGGGCGTGTAGAGGAAGTGGGTGATGAGGTGAATAGTGACAGGTAATGAGGTGTCATGGCGAGGCGCCAGCCGAAGCCATCCTTCCTCTGCGTGTGACAGACCTCCTAATGTGACAAGCCCTTGACGCTCGCACAGTCGTCAAGGGCTTGTCACATCATAAAGGGGTAGGGCGTTGGTCAGGACAGATGGCTTCGGCTGGCGCCTCGCCATGACACCTCATTACCTGTCACTATTCACCTCATCACCTACTTCCCAAAAACGCCTTGGCCATAATGTGCTTGGCGGCTTCGAGGGTGAAGTGGGAGAAGTAGCGCTGAAAGTGAGCCAGAGCCTCTGGCGCTGATAGCCCACCGGCTTTCACGGCATCGGCGAGGTAGAAGGCCAGGGTTTCGGGCTGGCCGGTGAGGGCCGGAAACTCGTGGTGGTCTTTGTAGCGGCTCAGGATGCTTACGCGCAGGGAGGGGGTAGCCCCTGGCACTTGACGCAGCAGCCGCTCCATCAGCAGCTGCACCTCATCCATGAACATGGTACGCACCAGGCCCGGCGGTGCGGGCACGGGTTGGCCGGCTACCGCCGTCAGCAGCACGGCGGCGGTGGTTTCGGGTTCCCAGCGCGTGGCATTGGGCGGGGCGCACAGCCAGGCCGTGGGCGGAAACGCCTCCGGGGCACGCAAGATGCGCTCCAGCGTTTGCAGACGTCGTTCTTCGGGCGGTAGCATACGGCAAGGTACGCAGGAATGCGGCAGCCGAACGGGCTACCCCGTTGCGGTGCGGCGATGCTACTGCCGGGCAACCTGTGGGGGGCGTACCACTAAAAAGGCTACCGTAGGCCTGCAATGTGTTGTCCCAGCAAGCATCAGCGCCCCAGCTGGTGCAACTGCTGGTAGCCTCAATGTGCTCTGCTGGCGCTTGGCTCATCAGTCTGATTTCTACCCCACCTGCTTCACCGGGCAAGCCAACTTCAAACGTGGAATAAGCACTTCCTAACCAGCTTTTTTTCTGCTGAACCGGGCCCACCGCCGCCCACGGAATAAGCAGTGGTGGATGCCCAACGCGGCAAGGAAAAAGAACAGAAAGCCCTAGGCCGGCCGGACTGCAGCAAAGCGTCAGCACGCCGCGGTAATCTGCCCCGGAGCCGCCGCCATCCGTTTGCCGCAGAGAGGCCGTCTGCATCCGGAAGATTACCGCGTTGTCCGGGGGGGTAGTGCTGGCCCGAAAGTGCCGCGCGAGCTGCTGCCAGCCGCTTAGCGCCACCAGCCAGCAGATTCCGGCATAGAGAGCGGCGAAGCTCAGCAAGCCCACGGGGGCAGGTAGCGCAGTGATATCAGGCATGGCAGGGACGGCCTCAGCTGGGCCAACGGCAGCTCGAAGCTAGTATATTTCCTAGCTTACGCTTGATCTTTTCGCCGCCGAAGTTGTTACGCAGCCGTAAGACCAAGCAGCAAACCGCTACGGGCGGTACCTTTGCGGCTGCATTTCTCCCGACAATTTCCTCTGACAGCTATATGGCAACGAGTTCTAACGGCAAGGCTGGTGGCAGCCACGCTAAAAAACAAACCTTACCCGGCATGCCCCAGAACCCGGAGCTGCTGACCCCCACGGCCATTCCGGCTCACAAGCTGGTATTGCGCACCCTGCGCCGCAACGACTTCAAGGCTGTGAAGGAAATCATGGATAAGGTGTACTCCAACATGGAGGGCTCCTGGTCCCACGAGGAGTACAACGCCCTGTTGAAAAAATTTCCCGAGGGCCAGATCTGCATCGAGGACAACGGGCAGATAGTGGCCGCGGCCCTAGCCATCATCGTGCAGTACTCCGACTTCGGCGACCGGCACACCTACGCCAAAATCACCGGCCACGGCAAGTTCAACACCCACAACCCCGACGGCGACACGCTCTACGGCGTAGATGTCTTCGTGGACCCCGAGTACCGCTCCCTGCGCCTGGGCCGCCGCCTCTACGACGCCCGCAAAGAGTTGTGCGAAAACCTGAACCTGCGGGCCATGGTAGCCGGTGGCCGCATTCCGGGCTACAACCAATACGCCAACGAGATGACGCCGGCCAAGTACGTGGAAATGGTGCGGGCCAAGGAAATTACCGACCCCATTCTCACCTTCCAGCTCGCCAACGAGTTTCACGTCCGCAAGATCATCCGCGGCTACCTGCCCTACGACTCCGAGTCGAAGGCCTACGCTACCCTGCTGGAGTGGATCAATGTGTACTACGATGAAGACGCGGGCAAGCTCATCGGCAACCAGAAATCGAACGTACGCATTGGCATTGTGCAGTGGCAGATGCGAGCCACCAAAAACCTCGACGACTTCTTCCAGCAAATGGAGTTTTTCGTGGACACCGTGTCGGGCTACAAGGCCGACTGTGTGCTGTTCCCGGAGTTCTTCAACGCGCCCATGATGGCGCTTACCAACGAGGAGTCGCCCTCGGTGGCCATACGCTCCATGGCGGCTTACACCGAGCCCATCAAAACCAAGATGATGGAGCTGGCCGTGAGCTACAACATCAATGTTATTGCGGGCTCCATGCCGCTCTACGATGATGGCAAGCTCTACAACGTGAGCTACCTCTGCCGCCGCGACGGGACCGTGGACGAGCAGTACAAGCTGCACGTTACGCCCGACGAGGCTAGCTACTGGGGCATGCGCGGCGGCGACAAACTCCGCTGTTTCGATACGGACTTCGGTAAAATCGGCATCCTGATCTGCTACGACGTGGAGTTCCCGGAGCTCTCCCGCATGCTGTCGGATGAGGGCATGAAGATTCTGTTCGTACCCTTCTGGACCGACACCAAGAACGCCTACCAGCGCGTGCGCCTCTGCGCCCAGGCCCGGGCCATCGAAAATGAGTGCTACGTGGCCATTACCGGCTCGGTGGGCAACCTGCCCCGTGTCGAGAACATGGACATTCAGTACTCGCAGAGTGCCGTGTTCAGCCCCTCGGACTTTGCCTTCCCCCACGACGCCATCGTGGCTGAGGCTACCCCCAACACGGAGATGACCCTGATTGCCGATCTCGACCTGGACCTGCTCAAGGACCTGAACACCAGCGGGGCCGTGCGCAACCTCCGCGACCGGCGCAAGGACCTGTACTCGCTGAGCTGGAAGAAAACCGAGCGGGACGACGAGCTGCTGGCCCAGGGCGAGGAGCGGGTGCAGAAAAGTGCCAGCCGCCGCAAAGCGGTAGCCGCGGGGTAACCCTACCCCCCCTTGCTGTACTTTCAACGGCCTGTCGAGCGTGCTCGGCAGGCCGTTTTTGCGCTGTACTGAAGTATAGTTTTTTGGCCTTGAGCTTCTAAACTAGCCGTTTTAGCTGAATAGCATTAAAAGTACATTAATTACCACCGAAGTAAAAGCCAACTCGCGCCCTATCTCGTATCTACCACAGCCTATATAGGCCAACCACCTTAATCTGTCCATCATTCACTAACTCTACGTATTCCATGTTCACACATTCTACTCGCCGGAAGGCAGCCCGTCGGGGCGGCTTCCTGATGGGCGCTTTGGCCCTGGCCGCTACCATCGGCTCCGCGCAAGCCCAAACGGTGTACGGCTTATCCGCCACCCTCAATCCCGCAGTAGTTAACCTGGTGTCGTTTGACGTGGCTACGCCGGGTACGTTTACGGCCACGGTGCCGATTACCGGCTTTACCGCCGGCCAAACCATTGTGGGAATTGACTTCCGGCCTAACACAGGCGAGTTGTTCGCGCTAGGCTATACCCCTACCGGTACGCAGGCACAGCTGTACACCATCAACCGCACCACCGGGGTAGTAACGACCGTAGGCGCTGCCCTGACCCTGAACCTGGGCACGGACCTTACCCGCATCGGCTTCGACTTCAACCCGACGGTGGACCGCATCCGGGTTACGGCCGGCAACCGCACCAACTACCGCCTGAACCCCAACAACGGGGCTTTGGCCGCTACGGACGGGCAGCTCACCTACGCCACCGGCGACGCCAATGCGGCCCAAACTCCTGGGGTAGGCTCTTCGGCTTATACCAACAGCTACATTGGGGCTACGGGTACTACCCTCTACAACCTGGATGAGGCCAACAGTCGCCTCGTAACTCAGCTGCCGCCGAATGATGGCACGCTCAACACGGTTGGTACTGCGGGGCTGGGCGTGACTATCAGTGGGGCCAATCAGGTATCAGACCTCGATATCTACTTTAATCCTACTACCAATACCAACACGGCTTACCTGACGGTAGCCACCGTAAGCGGCCCCACGGCCGCCTCTACCACTTTGTATACGGTGAACCTGACCACGGGCGCCGCTACGTCGGTGGGTACCCTTGGCGCGGGCGGTCTGACGGCCGTGACGGACTTAGCTTTTCAGATCAACCGCCCGGCTACCCTGCCGGCCGTAACGGGCCAGTTGGCCTACGCGCTGGCGGGCACCAACCTGCTTACGTTTGATACCGCCACCCCCGGCACCATTCGGACTTCGGTGGGTATCACGGGGGTAGCAACAACGCAGACGATTGTAGGCATGGACGTGCGCCCGCTCAACAATGCGCTATACGCCCTGGGCTACGATGCCGCGGCCCAAACCGGCCAGCTTTATACTATCAACGCCAACACGGGGGCGGCCACGGCCCTGGGCGGAACGCTGGCTTTGCCGCTGGGTTCAGGCAGCGTGGCCTTCGACTTCAACCCCAGTGCGGACCGCATCCGGATTGAGGGTGTAAACCGGGCCAACTTCCGGATTAACCCCAACGACCTGTCGGCGGCTCCCATAGTAGATGGCACGATTACCTACGCCACCGGCGACGCCAACGCCAGCGCTACCCCGGCCATTGGCTCGGTGGCTTACACCAATAGCTACCCCGGCCCGGCCGGCACCACGGCGGCGCCCCGCACCACGGCCCTCTTCGGCTACGATGAGGCCCTGAACGTATTGGTGCGCCAGGATGCCAACGCGGGCACGCTGACGACCATTGGCGCCTCCACGGTTACGGTAACGCCCGGGGCCAACCTCGACATGGACATTTTTAGCACGGCTGAAAATACCAATACGGCCTACCTGGTGGCTACCTCGGGCAGCTCGCTCAACTCCAGCCTCTACTCCCTGAACCTGACCACCGGTGCCGCCACGGCCCGCATGATGATTGGCAACGGCATTACCGTCCGCGACATTGCCATTGCGGGCGCCGCGGGCGTAACCACCGGCATCCGTCGGCAGGAGGTAGCCACCGGCTTCGTGCTCTACCCCAACCCCGTTACGGCCAACTCGCAGCTTAGCTTCCGCCTGCCCCGCACCGGCCAGGCCGAGCTGATCCTGACCGACGCCCTGGGCCGCACCGTGGAACGCCAGACGGCTGGTACGTTGGCAGCGGGCGCCCACACGCTCAACTGGCAACCTGCTAACCGCCGCGCGGGCATCTACTTCCTGCGCCTGACGGTTGATGGCGAATCAGCGGGTACGCAGCGAATTGTAGTGCAATAACTCAGAAGCTGATACCCAGCTCAGGCACAGCCGGCCCGGAATACTCCGGGCCGGCTTTTTTTATGGGTAGCGCAGCCGGCCGAGTAGTGCAAGTGCCATAGAAATAGTCCATCTTTAGTACGCCGCTGGCACGGGGCCGGCAGCGTTTACTTTTTTATTCTATTGATGGAAACTGCTACCCTCGATGCTGCTTACGAAACCCAGCCTACGCTGATCCGGGCCGGGCAAGGCCGCCGCTTGGTGAATCTGCTGATTGACTACCTGGCCATTTTCAGTATGTTTTTCGTGCTGGGAATTGTGATGGGCTTAGCCGGCCAGAACGAGTTACTGGAGAAAATGACCGATGGACTGATGGGCCAACTGTTATTTATACTTTTTTCGCTGGCGTACTACACCGTGATGGAGGGCCTGTTTGGGCGCACCCTAGGCAAGATGCTCACCCGTACCCGCGTGGTTACCGACGAAGGCACCCATCCTTCCTTCGGTACTATCCTCAAGCGCAGCCTCTGGCGCTTCATTCCCTTCGATGCGCTATCCTTTCTTGGCAACGCCTACGGCTGGCACGACTCACGCTCCGATACGATGGTTGTGCGCGGTTGATGTGTTAGCACAACTTTTCCGCGGGCATACCAAACGCCCCGGCCACGAAGGTGGTCGGGGCGTTTGGTATCTAACAGACAGGTGGCCAGCTTATGCGTAGGGGCTTTCCTGCGCGGCGAGGTGCGCATGGTCGCGCAGCACGGTGCGCAGAAAGGCCTCATCGGGCAAATCGGTCTGGATGCCGGTGAGGGTTTTTACTTTGACTGCCAACTCATGGAGCAGCACGAAATTGCCGTTGGCTATTCCCTTTTGCAGCAGCTGCCGAATGGTGGCCACATCGTGGTCGGCCAGGCGGCTGGCTTCGGGAAAAACCACCACGTAGCCGGCGTCCGTGAGGGTAGGCGCCAGTGCGCCCGCTGCCTGCCGGGGCTTGGTGCTTACTACGGCCGTACCGGCGGCCATATCGCCCAGGCGCTGCCCTTTGCCGTTGGCCAGTATCACCACCAAGGCAATCAGGCCGCTCATAATCCCAGTGTCCACAATGCGCAGAATCCAGCGGATCAGGTAGTCGCCGAAGCGCGGCGGGGTGCCATCCAGGCGGATAACCTTGATGTTGCACGCCTTTTTGCCCGGACTCTGCCCATTGAGAAACACTTCGCAGAGCAAGTGGTAGAAAATATATGGCAGACCGGCCAGCACGACCAGGCCAATCACCATGGGGGTATCATCGGCCCCCAGCCACCCCAGAAGCAACAGAACGGCGCCTACCCAGGCAATCAGAATGACATTATCGAGAATAGCCGCCACTACCCGGTTGCCCGCGCTGGCAACCTCGTACTCGAGCGTGACGTTTTGCGTGGTCTGGACGCGGATAGTGCTCATGGCAGGAGAAAGGGGGTAGCGGAAATAAGTAGGCCGAAGAATACGCAATGGCACCGAAAATTTGTTAATCTTCGCAAGCCAGGGCGCCAGCGCAAATTACACGCTGTCCCGGCAAGTTCAGCCCCTGCTTTTAAGATTTCTATCCGCGCCGCTCCGGCCTTTTATCCCCATGCGCGAAGCCGTATTCCTCCGTCAGAACGAAGCACGCTGGAAGCAGTACGAGCAGCGCGCTACCGGCCCCGAAGAGCTGGCTGCCCGCTTTGTGGCCCTCACCGATGATCTGGCCTACGCCCAGACCTTTTACCCCGGTTCCCCAACCACCCACTACCTCAACGACCTGACCGCCCGCCAGCACCAGGCCCTGTACAAGAACAAGCACGAATCGACGGGCCGCTTTGCTGACTTCTGGCGCCGCGAGCTGCCCTTGCTGGTTGCCCGGCACCACCGCACCCTGGCCTGGTCGCTGGTGCTATTCACGCTGTTCACGGCCATCGGGGCCCTGTCGGCGGCCTACGATGACAGCTTCGTGCGGGTAGTGCTCGGCGACGCCTACGTAAACCGCACGCTGGAAAACATTGAGCGCGGCGACCCGATGGCCGTGTACAAGAGCAGCAGCGAAACCCCCATGTTTCTGTTTATCACCCTCAACAACATCTACGTGTCGTTGGTGGCGTATGCCCTGGGGGCTACGCTGGGGCTGGGCACCGTCTGGGCGTTGTTCCGCAACGGGGTGATGCTGGGCTCGTTTCAATACTTCTTCTACCAGAAAAACCTGCTGCTGCCTTCTGTCCTCACCATCTGGATTCATGGCACCCTGGAAATATCGGCTATCGTACTGGCGGGCGGGGCCGGCCTGGTAATGGCGCGGGGCATGTTGTTTCCGGGTACTTACTCCCGCACCGAGTCGTTTCGGCAGGCCGCCCGCGATGGGTTGAAGCTGGCCGTCGGGCTGGTTCCCATCTTTGTTACCGCCGGGTTTCTGGAGGGCTTCGTAACGCGCCACACTGAAATGCCGCTGGTGCTGAGCCTGTTGATTATCGGCTCTTCGGCGGCCTTCATCATCTGGTACTTTATTCTGTACCCGCGCCGCTTGGCGGCCCGCTCTCGCCCTAGCTAGCCCACGCGGTTTTTCTGCGGAAGGCGTCTTACTTACTTTGTATGCAACAGAAGTTTACCCAAGCATCCGACTTCCGGCAGGAGCGGGACTTTGGTCAGAAAATCAGCGCCACATTTGAATTTCTGGGGGCGCATTGGCGGGCGCTGGGTAAGTGCTTAGCGTATTACGTGCTACCCGCTACGCTGCTGACGGGCCTGGCGGTTGGCATCTTGCAGACCCAGACCAACTGGGGCAACCTCACTGAGGATATACGCTACGGCAACAGCATTTCCTCCTCGGGAAGCCTCTGGCTGTCTTTACTGGCCCAGCTTATTACGCACGCGCTGCTGGGGGCTACGCTGTATGGCTACGTACGAACTCGCATGGAGCTGCCCGAAAATCAGGTGGTTACGCCGGCCCTCGTGGGCCAGCAGATTCGGCAGGCGGCACCCCGGCTGCTAGCACTCAGCCTGCTCATGACGTTGATTGTCATATTCGGCTTTTTTCTGCTGGCCATTCCCGGCTTTTACCTGGGGGTAGCACTTAGCTTGGCCTGGCCCGTGCTGGTTTTCGAAGAAGCCGGCCTGGGCCAGAGTATGCGCCGGAGCATTCACCTGACCGGGGGCCACTGGTGGGCTACCCTGGGCCTGATTCTAGTCGTGTTTATTCTGATTTCCCTACTGGGCATCGTCTTTCAGATTCCGCAGTACGCCGCTATGATCGGGCGGGTGCTACACTGGTCCTTCCTTACCTCCGACCCGGTTTTGATTTCGGCCGGAGTGCTTTCCTCCATTGGCCAAACGCTGCTCTACATTCCGCTGGAGCTGGCGCTGGCCTTTCAGTACTTCAACCTGGTAGAAAAGAAGGAGGGGTTGGGACTGCGGCAGCTGATTGACAGGCTGGGGTCTGCCCCCGCTCCCACCGCCCAAAATGCAGCCTTCCGCCCTGATGATGACGGGGAGTATTAGCCGGCTGCTCAGCTTTTTCTGGTTACTTGTGCCTTAATTTTCCGCTACGAGCAAGACCCGTGACTGGTAATTACCGGCCGGTAAATTGCTGCAGCTCTTATTGTTCGCCTGTGCTCTTGATTCGTCTTTTGTTTTGTGGTCCGTTAGCCCGGACCGGGCGCGGCAGGCTGGCGGCGGGCCTGCTGGTGCTGGGGCTGCTGGGGGCGGGCGGGAGCCCACAACCGGCAGCAGCGGCCTCGCGGCCCACGGCAGCGGCCGATTCAGTGCCTCGCCTGGCCCCTGACCGCACCGCCGCGCTACGCCTGCGCCGCCCCCAGCCGGACCGCTTGCGCGAGCTACGCCAACAGCGCGATTTTCAGTACGTAGAAGTAAAAAGCGAGCTGAGCGCCTGGGACTTGTTCTGGGCCCGCTTCTGGCGCTGGGTGGCCGAGGCTCTCGAAACTCCTTCGGGCCGGGTGGCTTGGGAATACGGGGTGTATGTCTTTCTGGTACTGGCGCTGGGCTTTGCGGCCCTGAAGCTGATGCAGGTAGATCTGACCCGGGCTTTTGGGCGGGCCCCACGCCGCGCCGCCCTCAACTACGACACTGAAACGGAGGACCTGCATGCGCTGGACCTGGAAACCCAGCTGACGGAGGCCGAGCAGCAGCGCAACTACCGCCTGGCCGTGCGCTTGGGCTACCTGAGCGTGCTGCGGCAACTCTCCGACAAAGGCCTGATCCGGTGGCAGCCCGACAAAACCAACCACGACTACCTGTATGAGCTACCCACCGGCCCGCTGCCCGAGGCCTTCCGGGAGCTTACCCGCCAGTTTGAGTACGTGTGGTATGGCGAGCAGGATGATTTGACGGCCGAGGATTACGAGCGGGTGCGCACCACCCGGCAGGCTTTTCAGCGTCGTCTTGTCCCTACCCGGCACGCCGCCTAATTCTTATTCGCTATGACAACTTTTCGGTGGTACCTATTGGGGTTGGCGGCCTTGTTCGGGGCTTATGTGGCCGTGGAATACTACCGCCCCAAAGCCGTTAGCTGGACTCCTACCCTCGAGAACGACGATAAGATTCCCTACGGTACCTACGTGCTGTATGACGTGTTGCCCGCGCTGGCAGGCGTGGAGCGCAGCGCCGTGCGCACCGTGCGGGTGCCCGTATACAGCCAGATTGAGGGAGTGGATGAGGACGTAGCCCAGGAGGCCGATACAACCACTGTAACGTCTGCTGATGAAACCCCGCCGCCGGCCCTGGCCGATTCAGCAGAGTGGGCAGCTACTCAGAAAACGCGCGCGGCCGAAGCCCCAGCAGCTCCCGCGCCTGCTCCGCCTGCCGATGCCGATGATGAAGACTATGCCGCTGGGTTGGCGGCGGGCGGCTACCAGCCGGCTACCTACCTGTTCATTACCCACAACTTCGAGCTGACCCCGCTGGATTGCCGCTCCCTGCTCCGCCACGTAGCGCGCGGCAACGATGTAATGGTGGCAGCCTCCAACTTCGATTCCTTTTTTGCCGATACGCTGGGCTTTCGCACCCAGGAGCACATAGCACCTGTTCGGTGGAAGAAAAAGCCGTCGGCATCCGCTGACGACAGCGCCGGCCTGAATCTGTCCCGGCCGAACCTGGGTGCTGACTCCGTGCGGCTGCGTTTCGTGAACCCGGCCCTGGCCCGGCAGGCCGGTAGCCACCACTTTGCCCTCCCTGCCCTGGCGGCCACCAACCGCCTGGTGCCTACCCGGGCGCTGGCGGCCAAGGCCACTCAGGTAGCTACTGATGAGCAGGGCCGAACGGTACTCCTACGCGTGCCCCACGGCCGCGGACACTTCTACATCTGCTCCGTCCCGCTGGCTTTCTCCAACTATTTTGTGCTGCAACCGCAAACCAGCAACTTTGCTTTCGCGGCGCTTTCTTACCTCCCTACCGGCCGCACCATCTGGTGGGATGAGTACCAGAAACAGGGTCGCCGCGGCGAGCAGTCGTTGCTACGGGTGCTACTGGAGCACGAGGCGTTACGCACGGCCGTGTATCTGGCGATGGCAGCGGCGGTGCTCTTCGTCCTGTTTGAGGCCCGGCGCCGCCAGCGGATTATTCCGGTGCTGAAGCCCTTGCCCAATACTACTCTGCTGTTTACCCGCACCGTGGCCGGCCTGTACCGGCAAGGCGGTAGCCATACGCTTATCGCGGAAAAGAAAGTAGGTCTGTTTCTGGAATACCTGCGCACACGCTACCACGAGCCGGCCCTCGACCTTACCGACGAGGCCACGCGTGAGCGGCTGGCGCAGAAATCGGGCGTAGCCCGGGCCGATGTGGATTCCTTGGTGCGTCGGATCAATTTTCTGCTGACCGCACCTCAGGTATCCGATGCGGAACTCTTGGCCTTGAACAAGGCCATTAACCAATTCCGACACCAAGCTGCCTAAAGTTGTACTTATTGGTAAAATATAAATTTAACGCTTTATAACTATTCTAATAATACATCTGAACACTATAAATACACTTTTTGCCTATATATATAAAGTATATAATGTAACATAAGCTTTTTCTCTTGTCTTGACTTTGCTGAAATATGGAAAATAATTCGAGTTCTACCCCGGCTGACTTCCCGGAAGCAACCTCTCCCGCCGAAATGCCAGTTGCACCTGAATCCGGCAACGCAGCCACTGGCTTTGCGCCCCGTACCGACCTGAGCCACCTGAGCCGCCACGCCGAGGCCATTCGGCAGGAGCTGGGCAAGGTGATTGTGGGGCAGCAGGCCCTGGCCGAGCTGCTGCTTACGGCCTTACTAGCCGATGGCCACGTACTGTTGGAGGGCGTGCCGGGGGTAGCCAAAACGCTCACCGCCAAGCTGCTGGCCCGCACCCTGAGCGTGCCCTTCAGCCGCCTGCAGTTTACCCCCGACCTGATGCCTTCCGATGTGCTGGGCACCTCGGTTTTCCGGCCCAACAAAGCAGAATTTGAGTTCCGGCCCGGGCCCATTTTCGCCAGCATTGTCCTGATTGACGAAATCAACCGGGCTCCGGCCAAAACCCAATCGGCGCTGTTTGAGGTGATGGAGGAACGCCAGGTAACCCAGGACGGCACCCGCTACCCCATGCCGGCGCCCTTCATTGTGCTGGCCACCCAGAACCCCGTGGAGCAGGAAGGCACCTATCGCCTCCCGGAAGCCCAACTCGACCGATTCCTGTTTAAGCTGAACGTGGGCTACCCCACTGTGGAAGAGGAAGTTGCTATTCTGCAGGGCCACCACGCGGGCTTCGGCGGCACGCCGCTGGATGCCGTGCGGGCCGTGGTGTCGGCCGAGGACCTGCAGAAGCTGCGGGAGCAGGTACGCCGCCAGCACGTAGAGCCCAAGCTGCTGGAATACATCGCCCGCCTTGTGGGCCAGACACGCGCCCACAAGGGCCTGTACCTGGGGGCTTCTCCGCGGGCTTCGCTGGCCCTGCTCAACGGCGCCAAAGCCCTGGCCGCCCTCCGGGGCCGCGACTTCGTGACGCCCGAAGATGTGCAGTACCTGGCCCCTATGGTGCTGCGCCACCGCATCCAGCTCACGCCGGAGCGCGAAATGGAAGGCGGCACCCCCGACGACGTGGTAAAGCAGATTCTGCAGCAGATTGAGGTGCCTCGGTAAATGCGCTACTCTACTCCCTGGCTCCTGGAACAGCTAGCCCAAGGCCACCGAATCAAGTACCTACTCTTTTGGGGGCACCAACCAGCCAAAGACGGGCAGATCACCAAAACCTGCTTTAGCCAATGGTGGCTAGCCGATTTTGTAGTTGACGGCTGCACCTACCATTCGGCCGAACAATGGATGATGGCCGAAAAAGCCCGGCTGTTTGCCGATGAGCACACGCTAACCCGAATTCTAGCGGCTAAGAGCCCGGCGGAAGCTAAAAAGCTAGGCAGGGAGATAAAAGGGTTTGTGCCAGCCCTCTGGGATGAGCATAAATACGCTATTGTGGTAACAGGCAACCGACATAAATTCGGCCAGAATCAGCCGTTGGCCGACTTTTTACTTTCTACCAAGGATCGGGTGTTGGTTGAAGCCAGCCCGGTGGATGCTATCTGGGGCATAGGCCTAGCCGCCGACCATCCGGAAGCAGAAAACCCAGCCAAATGGCACGGAGAGAACCTGCTGGGCTTCGCGCTTATGGAGGTGAGGGATGAATTAGCTGGTCTCTTATGAAATCCTTCTTTCTTACGCGCCGCTTTTTTCTGGTTATCGTGGCCCTGCTGGCAGGGCTGGTGGTGGCCTTTTTCCTACCCGGCTGGCTGGCTCCGGTGCAGCTGGCCCTCGGGCTGCTGCTGGTGCTGACGGTGCTGGACGCGGTGCTGCTGTACGCCCCTGTGCGGGAGGGGGCAGGCGGGGTGTTTGGGCGGCGGGTGCTGGGCGACAAGCTGGCCAACGGCTCCGACAACGACATTGCCATCTACCTCGAAAACCACTACCGCTTCCCCATCAGCACGGAAACCATTGACGAGATACCGCACCAGTTTCAGCGCCGCGACGTGCTGTTCCGGGCGGCCATCAAGCCTGGCGAAACCAACATTATCCGCTACCAGCTGCGCCCCACCAAGCGCGGCGAGTATGAGTTTGGGGCCGTGAACGTGTACGTGGCCTCGCCCCTGGGTTTGGTGCGGCGCCGGTTTCGGTTCGATGACAGCCGCGTAGTGCCGGTGTACCCCTCGTTTCTGCAGATGCGCCAGTACGAGCTGCTGGCGATTCATAACCGCCTCACCGAGGCCGGGGTGAAGCGCATCCGGCGGGTAGGCCACAGCATGGAGTTCGAGCAGATCCGGCCCTACGTGCCCGGCGACGACCCGCGGGCCATCAACTGGAAAGCCACTGCCCGCCGTGCCACTACCCCCGAAGCCGCTGACGCCCTCGTGGTTAACCACTACCAGGACGAGCGCGCTCAACAGGTGTACTGCCTCATTGACAAAGGCCGGGTGATGCGCATGCCGTTCGAGGGGCTGAGCCTACTGGATTACGCCATCAACGCCACGCTGGTGGTAAGCAACATTGCCCTGCTCAAGCACGACAAAGCAGGCTTGCTCACCTTTTCGCACCAGCCCGGCGCCATTGTGCCCGCCGACCGCCGCAGCGGCCAGCTGCGCAAGCTGCTGGAGGTGCTCTACCGCCAGAAAATCAAGTACCTCGAAACCGATTACGAGCGGCTCTACATTTCCGTGCGTACCAACATCCGGCAGCGCAGCCTGCTGATTCTGTTTACCAACTTCGAGACGCTGTACGGCATGCAGCGCCAGCTGCCCTACCTGCGCCGCATGGCCAAAGACCACCTGCTGCTGGTTGTGTTCTTCGAAAATACGGAACTGCGTACTTACCTCGATGGACCCGCCGACTCCACCCAGGACGTGTACAACCAAACCGTGGCGGAGAAATTCGCGCAGGAAAAGCGGCAGATTGTGCGGGAGCTGAACCGCTACGGCATCCATGCCCTGCTGACCGCCCCCCAAAACCTGACGGTAAACACCATCAATAAGTACCTGGAGTTCAAAGCCCGCGGGCTGATATAAGAAACTACGGGCGTGTCATGGCGAGGAGGCACGACGACGCCATGACACGCCCGTAGTTTCTTCTGTGACAAGTTCTATAACGTGACAAGCCCTTGACGCTCGCACAGTCGTCAAGGGCTTGTCACGTTTCAGGGGGTAGCACAGTGGTCAGGACGGATGGCTTCGCGCTGCTCGCCATGACAGTCTTCAAGGGCTTGTTGCGTTTCGGGGGGTAGGGAACTGGTAGGGCAGGGTGGCATCGGGGTCCTCGCCACAACGATTGTTACTTCTGGCGCGGGGCTTGCTACCTTCGCTTCTCTGCCTACTTCCTTTCCATGATGCGCCCTTTCCTGTTCTTGCTGCTGCTGCTGGCTGGCCCGCTGGCCGCCCAAACCACCCCCGACACGCGGATGCTGCTGCCCGTGCCCACCCAGGCCACCTGGGGCCAGAGCCGCTTCACCGTCAAGCCCGATCTGTCGTGGCAGGTGTTTACGCCCACCCAAACGGCCGCCAGCCAGGCCGCCGATTCGGCGGTGGCGCAGGCGGTAGAGCAGCTGGTGCTGCCGGCCCTGTTGCCCGGCCGGACGGGGGTAGGCCCCTCACGTAGGCAAACCTCCCCCATGCCCACGGCCAGCATGGTACTGCAGTACGGCCGGCCGGGCGAGCTGCTGAAGCTGGGCGAAGACGAGTCGTACACCCTGCGCGTGACGCCCATGGGCGTGGCCCTGAACGCCCCTACCCACCTGGGCATTCTGCGTGGCCTGGCCACACTGCGCCAGCTGGCTACCCCCGAGAAAAAGACGGTATGGCTGCCCGAAGTTGACGTGGTGGACGCCCCGCGCTTCCCGTGGCGCGGACTGCTCATGGACCCGGCCCGCCACTTTATGCCCGTTTCGGTGATTAAGCGCAACCTGGATGGCATGTGGGCCACCAAGTTCAACGTGATGCACTGGCACTTGGCCGATGACCAGGGCTTTCGGGTGGAAAGCAAGCTGTTTCCGCGCCTACACACTGTGGGCGGCGAAGGGCAGTTCTACACCCAGCAGCAGGTGCGCGACGTGATTCAGTATGCGGCCCGGCGCGGTATTCGGGTAGTGCCCGAGCTGGACATGCCCGGCCACGCCACGGCCTGGCTGGCCGCCTACCCCCGCCTGGCTCCCAATGACTCTATTTATGGCGTGGCGCGCAAATGGGGCGTGCTCAACATTGCCCTGGACCCTTCCCGCGAAACCACCTACACGCTGATTGATTCGCTGCTAAGCGAAATGACCGGCCTGTTTCCGGACCCGTACTTCCACATCGGGGGTGATGAAAACGACGGCCGCCAGTGGAAGCGCAATCCGCGTATTGCGGCCTTCATGAAGCAGCAGGGCTTTGTCAATGCCAAGGGCCAGCCCGATAGCCACGCCCTGCAGAGCTACTTCAGCCGCCGGGTACTGCAGATGCTGACGCGCTACCAGAAAAAGATGGTGGGCTGGGACGAAATTCTGGGCCCCGACCTGCCCAAGGATGCCGTCGTTCAGAGCTGGCGCGGTAAGAAAGGCCTCTACGAGGCCGCCAAGGCCGGCCACGCGACCCTGCTTTCCAACGGCTACTACATCGACCTGAACCTGACCGCCGCCTCGCATTACCTGCCCGACCCCCTACCCCAGGACGCGCCCCTAACCCCGGAGCAGCAGAAGCTGGTGCTGGGCGGCGAAGCCACCATGTGGAGCGAGTTTGCCGATTCCGTCATCGTGGATTCGCGCATCTGGCCCCGGGCCGCCGCCGTGGCCGAGCGCCTCTGGAGCGCCGGCACCGTCCGCGACGTGCCCGATATGTACCGCCGCCTGGCCCTGGTCAGTAAGCAGCTAGAAACGCTGGACCTGCGCCACCGCCGCGCCCCCGAGCAGCTCCTGACCCAGCTGGCCGGCGGCCGGCAAACGGCCGTAGCGCCGCTGCGCACCCTGGCCCAGGTGCTGGAGCCCGTGAAAGAGTACAAGCGCCATTTCCAAGGGTTCAAATACACCACCCAAACCCCGCTCAACCGTTTGGTTGACGCCGCGCCCTCGGAGTCGGAAGAGGCCCGGCAGTTTGGCGTGGCCGTGGATGGGCTGCTGGCCTACCGCCGCACGGCCGCGGGCAACAACCTGCAGGGCCAGCCGGGCAAGGCGCTGGTGGCCTACCTCACCAATGAGCTGGAATACTGGCAGGCCAACGACGCGCTGGTGCAACCAATACTCAAGCAAAACCCTAGCCTCCAGGAGTACGCCCCCCACTCCGTTCGCCTGAAAACCGTGGCTACCCTAGGTCTGGAGCGCCTCCGGCTGCTGGAGAAAGGCCAGGCCCCTACCCCCGCCTGGCAGGCCAACGCCCTCAAACAGCTGGATGCTGCCAAAGCCCCGGCCGGCCAAACCGAGCTGGCCGTAGTGCCCGCCATCCGGCGGCTGGTGGAGGCGAAGTAGATGAATGAGTAAGCAAAAAAGAGCAGCTGGCGTACCGGCTGCTCTTTTTTGCTTACTCATTCATCTACTTAAACATAATCTAGTTACTCAGCTTCGTGATGCGGGTAACCTTGAAAAAGGTGTTGGCCGCACTGTTTTGGGGAATGCCGAAGTAGTGGTTGTACTTGCCGGACACCAGGCCTACCCCTGGCTTGAACTGAATATCAACGGAGCCATAATCTCTCAACGGACCATCCGCAATCAGGGGTTCCAGCGACCAGAACGTGTAAATGCCATTGCGCACTTCCTCCAGCAATAGGCTTGTTCCCAATTCCGCCTCCACGGACGGAAAAGAGTCTTTCGCGCTGACTTGCCCGGCCTGCCTGAAATCGGCGCGGGTGAAGGGGCGCGCCTGCACGTTGATGGTGATGTTGTTGCCGGCTGTGGGCCAGTACGTGGGCCGGTTGCGCAGCAGAAAGTATTCGGTTAGCACTACGTTGGGCGTCGTCCAGACCTGTCCGTCGCGCTCCACCAGTGGCTTCACGTCGGTGCGCCGGGTAAGCTGATTGTACAAATGCGTCCGCTGGATTTCGTAGGCGTACACCCGGGCGTAGCAGTCATCCAGGAGCCGGGCGACGCTCAGGCGGCGCACCGCCGCCAGCGTATCGGGGCGAACCGGCTCCCAGGTTACACGGCCGGTTTCCTTATCGGGCAGAATGGCCATAGCAATCAACAGCTCGTCTTCCAGCAGGGCTTCCGATGACCTCTCTTGCGGCGGCTGGGCCTCTACTACCTGGCGCGGAACCAGCAAATTCAGCAGCTCCAGCTGCTGGGGCTGGCCCTTGCTTACCCGCTGGGTTTGCACCCAATGCAGGGGCAGGTTATTGATTGCTCTCCCCGATAGATCCACGTACAGGAAGTCGTTGGCGTAGGGCAGTTGCCCCTTGCCCTCGGGAACCTGACCATAAGCGGTGCCGGATGCTAACCCACAGTTGGCTAAAAAACTTATGAGCAGCAGGAAATATCGACGTCTTACCACAAGAATGTTTAGGGTGTGAACTGTATGCAAAAGCAATAACCTACTGAGTACCGCGAAGCATTTCTAGCTAATCATTTGGGGTAGCAGTAAAGCGGTAGATGTGTTATCATTTCTGCACGGTGGCTTGATGGGTTGTTGAACGCATAAGCATTGCATTAAATTAACAACCTCCCTAAAACAGCACCGATACCTGCATGCGGCCGGTGTGTACGGCGCCCAGGCCGTTGGCTTTGCGGCCGTCGTAGGCCAGCGTGACGTTGAGGCCGTTGCTGAGGCGCTGCTCCAGGTTTAGATTCCAGGTAAAGTTGCTGCCGGGGCGCAGGGCATTCAGAATCTCCAGCCCCACCAACGAGCCCTGGTCGCCGGTGAAGCCCACGCGCACGTAGCGGGTAGTAGCCGAAAGGGTACGCTTGCCCACCTGGCTGACGCGGGTTTCCACGCCCAGCTCATCAAACGTACCCTCGGCATCTTCGTCGGGGCCGGCGGTGTTTTGCTTGGAAGTGCGCAGGTAGGTGCCCGTGAGGCGCAGCACGTTGGAAGGCTGGTAGCTGATTTCCGGCGCCAGTTCGTACTGCAGCACCCGAAAGTTGCGCGTTATCAGGTAGTTCGACAGGTTTTCGCGGATGCTGCGGGTAGCCGTGAAGCGCCCCGTAAACGTCTGCGCCAATGTGCGGCGCAACAGCAGGCTCTGGCTGGCCAGGTTGCGCGTATCGGAGCCCTGGGTCAGGAGCACTTTCTGCTGGGTTTGCTGCACCGTAAACTCGGCCCCGAAGATGGGGTTAGACCGGTTGAAATAGAGCGTGTTACGCAGCAGCTTATTCAAACTCAGCAGCAAGGAATCGGCGGTCTGGAAGGCAAACGGGTTCAGGCGCGAGGACAGCGTGTTCTCGGTGGTGCGGCGGTCCAGGGTAACCGTGCTCAGGGCCGAGAAGCGCCCTACAAAGCCCCGCAGACCCGGCAGCTCCCGCCAGCCGCGCGGGGCACTGGTGGTCAGGCGGTAGCTGAAGCGGTTGGTGAAGGCCGGAATGTAGTCGTCGGTGGGCAGAAACACCTTGATGTGGGTGCGGTACTGCGCGTCGGGGGTTTGGGCCTCGAAAAACTCGTCTTTGTCCTGCCGGCCGTTGGTATTAGCGTCGCCGCCGTAGTAGTGCGTGCCCTGGCCGTTGGGTACCGGCAGAAACGTGTAGTCGCGCCGCAGCTCCCGGCCCGTGGCCACGGCGTAGCTGAGCTCGGACCGCAGCAGCTGCTGGAAAAAGCTGGCGTTCCAGTCGAGCTTGCCTAGCACCGTGCGCTGCCGCGCCGAGTCGCGGGCGGCCAGGTCGCGGTAGGTAGCCAGCACAGCCAGGTCCTGGGTGGCGCTGAGGCGGGAAGTGAGGCTGCCCTGCCAGGTTTGGGCGCGGCCCCGCTCCTGCAGGCGGGTTTGCTCGGGGTTGGGCGCCTGGTCGCGGCGGTAGCTGTAATCCAGCCGGAAGCGGGTGCGGGCCGAGTCGCGGCTTTGCACGAACAGGGCGTGCTCATCGAAGTAGTTAGCCGAGGTCAGGGAGTCGCCGGCGGGCCGGGCCACCCGGTTTTTGTCGAAGCGGTAGGCGTAGCCGGGCACCACGGGGCCACCCACGTAACGGGCCGTAGCCTCGCCCCGCGCCCAGCGCGACTGTCGGCGGCCGGCTTCCGAGTTTAGCAGAAACAGATTGCCGCGCAGCTGCACCGGCCCCACCTGCCGGGCCGCATCTACCCAGTGCTGCACCCCGCTTACCTCGCCGGCCCGGTAGCGCCGGCTCAGGCGGTAGCCTACGGCGTTGTCGGCATCCTTCACTACCCCCACCGAGGCATTGAGAATGTTGTCTTCGCGGGGTTGCTGATTGTTGGTAATAAGCGTGTTCGAGGTGCTCCAGTTCCGGTCAAACTCAATGTCGCGGTACCGGTCGATGGGCGCAAAGCGGCGGCTGGTGTACTCGTAGTCGAGGGCGCTGCGCAGCTTGTAGCCCCGCAGGCCCGGCAGGCGCACCGGCCGGTCCTGCACCACGTAACCTACCCGCATGGCCCGCCCCTGCGCTGCCTCCGGCGAAAACCGGTTCAGATCGAGGGTGGAAGCCGCCAGGTCCACGAACACCGTCGCCGTGGAATCGAGCTGGTAGCTGGTCCCAACGGTCATCAGCTGCTTTTGCAGGGGCGTGGGCAACACCCGGATGGGCTCATAGGCACCCCGGCCCCGTCCCACAAACTGATAAACGCGGCCGTTGGCGCGGGCATCTTCGGGGCTGGTGCCCAGGTTATAGCTGCCCTGCCCGGCTCCTACGTTGGTAAAGCGCACGTTGTACACGGCCCGCGTAGTGTCCCGGGGCGGATACACAAATACGGTTACCGGCTGCTGGGTGGTGGGGTCGAGCTGGGTTTCCTGGCGGTACTGCACCTGCTGGCGGTCGTAGGCCACGGTATCCACGCCGGGTACAATGGCCTGACTCACGTTGTCACCAATGGAGCGCAGCAGCCGCTTCTCCGATTCCTTCAGGCTGAGATTGGGCGAGTTATCCGGGTTGTCGGATTCGCGGTAGAAGTTGGCGTGCACCTGCAGGCGCCCCAGCTGCTGGTAGTGGCTGGCTTGCAGCAGCGAGCGGGCGTAGTTGAAGTCGGAGTACTCGAAATCGACCTTGATGCGGGAGTTGCGGGTAATCAGGTGGCGGGGCGAAAACGTCAGCTCGGCCTGGTTGTAGTCGATAACATAATCGAAATCGAACCCGCGCACCAACAGGCGCCCATCCAGGTACACCCGCTCGGAGTTGGCCAGAATGATGATGAACTGCTCACCGTTGGGCCCGCGCAGGCGGTAGGGCCCCTGCACGTTTTCCAGGGGCGCAATATCGATGCTGGCAAACTTGCCCTTGGCTACCCCGGCCGCCACGGAGGTGGTAGCAAACGCTTCACCCGGCTTAAACGACAACAGACCGCCGCGCCGCAATCCGCTAGCGCCAGTTGTCACCGTCTGGCTCACGCCGTTCGGCCCTACCCCGTTGGGCGTAACGCCAATGGGGCTATTCGGGCTGGTGGGCAGACCGTTTTGGGTGGCGCCCGAGCCGGCGGGTGGGGGCACGGTAGGCGGCACCGTCACGAAGGTGCCGGTGCTGGTGCCCGCGGCATTAGGATACTGAAACAGCTGCGGATTGCTCACGCCCGGCCCCACGCCGCCCCCGAACCCACCCACGGGCAACTGCCCGAAGTTGGTTTCCAGGGCCGCCCCCTGAATGTTCTTGTAGAACCGCAGAAAGTAATCGGGCTTGTTGCGCAGCACCACGTCGCCGGCCGTCAGGTTCCAGCGGGGGTGCGTCAGGGTAATGTAGATGCGGTCAAACTCCTGCAGCTGCTGGGTATTGCCCTCGGGCTGGAAGGGCACGTTCTGGTCGGAAATGGCGGCTGTCAGGTTAATCTGGTCCGTCAGGCGGCCTTCCAGCTGCAGGTTCAGCGAGGAGTTGACGAACACGTTCTGGGCATTGCCAAACGACACGCCCCGCGAGAGATTACCAGTTTTATTGATGCCCGGTGTGCTCAGGATCTGCTCTTTCACGGCAAAGTCCTGCAGCCCCAGCTCCGAGGGGCGCCGCCAGAACTGCACGCTGTCCATTTGTCGGGCCGGGCGCAGGTAGCGGGCCGCCGCCAGCTGCACCGGCAGCACCCGGTAGCATACCAACACCGAGTCGGGACCACCGGGCAGCACAATATCGGGCCGGCCAGCCTCGGGCGCCGGGAAGCGGGTAGCGGGCCGCACGAAGCGGTACTGATCGGTGGTGGGGTCGTAGGCTACCGAGCGGCCATCAATGCTCACCGAAGTAGGTACTACGGTCAGGGAATCGCGCAGCCGGAACTCGGTAGTATCCCGGTTGGGCAGCAGCCGTACCCAGGTGCAGCGGCGGGTAGTGGGTGGCGCATCGGCCCGCTGCTGGGCGCGGGCCGTTCCGGTCATCGTCAGCAGCCCCGCCAGCAGCACCCAAAAGCGCAGGAAAAAAGGCGTAGAGCTGCTGATCATTCAGTAAAAATACGAAGCCGGAAAGCCAGGGCCACCATAACGCCGGAGCCGCCTGAATTCGTGCCACTCGCCGCCCCGGCCGGTTGACGGCGGCGCACCGGAACAGTCCTCCCCCCGCCACCCTGCCAAACCTTACGGGGCAAGCGGCCCGGACGCAAACCGGTCCGGCGGTCCTGACAGGTTCTTACCCGGCCAGAGGTAGCTCGATGCAGAAAGACGTTCCTTTTCCTTCTTCCGTCTCGAACCAGATGCGCCCGCCGGCGCTTTCAATGCCGCGCCGGGCTACGGCCAGGCCAATGCCCGAGCCCTTTTCCTTGGTGGTGAAGTTGGGCACGAATACTTTGTCCTGTACCTCCGGCGGAATGCCCGTGCCGTTATCCTGAATGCAAATGCGGACCCGGTCGTCGGGCCGGGCTTCCAGCCGGGCCTCTACCTCAGGCACCCGACCCGGTGGAATGGCCTGCAGGGCATTAATCAGCAGATTGTTGAAGGTGCGCACCAGCAGACTTTCGTCGGCGAATACTACATAGCGGCCGGTTTCGGCATCGTCGGGCAGCACCAGCCGGATGCCGGCCCCGCTTGCCCCACCCTGGTGCAGCCCCACGCACCGCCGCAGAATGGGCGCTACGTCGAGGCGCTCGGGGCGCATGGCAGGCAGGTTGGTGAAGTTGCTGAAGGAAGTGGCAATGTCGGTCAGTACGTCAATTTGGGTAATGAGCGTCTGCGACACTTTGTTCATCAGCTCATCCAGGTTGGGGCGCCGGTCCTGAATAGCGCGCTGCAGAAACTGCAGACTCAGCTTCATGGGCGTCAGCGGGTTCTTGATTTCGTGGGCCACCTGCCGGGCCATTTCGCGCCAGGCCGCCTCCTTTTCCTGGGTAGCCAGCTCCTGCTTGCTTTCCTCCAGCTTCAGCAGCATCTGGTTGTACTCGCGCACCAGCAGTCCAATTTCGTCTTCCGACTCGTAAGCCAGCATTTCGTTCTGGCCCGTTAGGGTAGTCTGTCGCAGCTTTTCAGTGATGAGCTTGAGGGGCTGGGTCAGGATGCGGGAAGCCAGGAAGGTCAGCGCCAGAAACAGGATGAACATCACCGTGAAGATGTTCAGGATGGTCGATACCAGCTCCGTCAGCTTGTTATCCAGGTCTTTTTCCGAGTCGAAGAAGGGAATACCCACGTAGCCCAGCACCGCCCCCGGCCGCCCCGATTGCACCACCCCGGCTGCCCGCAGCGGCAGATACAGCGCGTTGAAGGAAAGCGTGCCGGCCCGCTCCGTGAGCAGCACCCGCGGCTGGCCGCCTTCTTTCAGGGCCGAAACCGCCTGGGGGTTCATGAGGGAGCTGAGCAGGTTAGCCTCGAAAATGGAGGGCTGGCTGCTAACCAGCAGCTCGCCCTGGGCATCGTAGAGGTTGAGGTCGGTTTCGGTGAGGGCGGCCACGTTTTCGGCCAGGTCTACAAGGTAGGGGCGGTTGCCGGGGTCCGTGAGCAGGTCGCGGTTTTTCAGCAGATTTTCCTGCACTGCCTGCCCCCGGCGCTGGTAGGTGCGCAGCAAATCGTGTTTGTAGGCATTGGTAACCTGGCTGGCAATGGCCACGCTCACCACAATGAGGGGCACCAGAATGCCAAAGTTGAGGAACAGCTGAATTTTGGTGCTGAAGTTGGTGCGTAACACCTCCCGATACTGCCCCCGGGCCAGCAAAAAGGCTCCCATCAGCAGCAGCCAGCAGAAGCTGTGGGCCAGAAACAAAAAGGAGAAGTTGGCCAGCCAGTCGGAGAAAGAGTAGGTAGCCGTGGTAACAACCACCATGCGGCCCGACGCATCCGTTGCCTTCACGGCCAGGTGGTGGTAGCCCTCCAGCGCCACGCCGGTGCTGTAGAGATGGGCATCACGAAAGAGACTGGCCGGCAATCGATTGACGTAGTCGAAATCCCCTTCGCTATATACCAGCTGCCCCTTCTGGTAGCCGCCGTAGCTGAGCTCCGTCCCCAGCCGGGGCTGAAAAAACTTCTGGTCAACCAGCAGCTCAGGCACCACACTATTAGCTGTTAGCTTCTTCAAGGATAGCTCCAGCACAATGGTACTGGGGCCTTCCTCTACCTCGGGGGTGGGGGTAGGCACCGGAAAAAAGGCTACGTACCGGCGCGAGTTGAACAGGTTGCTCCCGTCCCGGATCAGGAAGATGTTGGGATGGTCGGTGGGGGTAGCGTTCTGCAGCAGAAAGCTGCGGGTTTGCTCCAGCGACCCACCCACGGCCACACCCCGGCCAGCCGGATTAAACACGATAACGCGCACTTCATACTTATTGAAGTAATCGCGCAGGTAGTACTTAACCACCTTCTGCCGGATTAGATCCAGGTTGACGAACGGGCTGGCCAGTAGGGTCCGCAGCACCGGGTCGCGCGCCATTTCTTGTCCTCGCTCCACCAGCAGGTACTCGCCCTGCAGGTCGTTATCCGTGAGTAGGTTGCTGGCTACATTCTGCTTGTTTACCTGCAGCTGCCGGTTAAAGTCTTCGTACAAAGCCAGGGCGCCTACGGCCGAGCTCACGCCCAGCATCAGGAAAATAAATAGGTACACCTGATAGGGCAGTACCACGCCGCTCGACTTCAGCCCGGTCAGGCGTAGCACAAAGAAAAACAGCAGCGTAATACCCAGAATAGTGGCATGTACCTGCCCTACCCCTACCCCCGTACCCAGGAACACCACGGCACTAGCCATCAGTAGTACCAGACCCGCATTGCGCGTAGAAGGCCGGACGATGCCCGTAAACAGCTGCGACAGAATGTAAAAGCTCACAAGGTAGCTACCGGTATGCAGCACAATGGCTACCACCAGTAGCACCTTGAACAGGTTGACTTGGATATCCTGCGTGATATCGAGGATGAGCTGGGAATTACTGAAGCTGCTGGCGTAAAAATCGAAGAGCATTTCCAGCAGTCCGTAAAACGTCAGTACCGTAACCGCTCCCAGGGCCACTCGCTGCGGCACCCCGCGCACGCGCTGCGTGAAGCGCAGCACCCCGTAGCGCCGAAACAGCAGCAGCACGTAGTAGGAGGCCACCACAAACAGGCCCGCGTTCAGCAGCAGGTCGCCGAGGGAGGGCGAAAACCAGGAGGCCGCGTACACCCGCGGGTCAAACAAACGAATCTCCAAAAAGGAAAACGGCAGCCCAAAGTACAGCATCACGGCCCGCAGGCCACCCAGCGGCACTACTATGGCCAAAGCACCCGCCCAGGCCGGGCCCTGCCTAAACTGCTGGCGGGCTACGCACGCCCACGCCGCAATATAAAACCCCACCCCCAGCAGCAACAGCAACAAGGGCAGGTACTTGCCCGTGATAGGGTCCGCCTGCAGACTCTCAATGGAAAACAGGTAGTTGCCTTCGTTTGAAACCAGCCGGGGCCGGGTGGAGGCCGCTTTGTCCACTACCAGTCGTACGTTCTGCCCCTGAAAAATGCCCTGCCCGTTGCCTTCGCGCAGATAACGGTTGCTGATGCCATAGCTGATTTCCAGCGGAATGTACGTCAGCACCACGTAGGGAGCCTCAGTATGGCGCAGCACCAGAAACTTGCCGAAACGGGTTTCCAGCAACCGCTCGTGGTAGCGCTGGGTGGCCTGCTCAGGATCGGGCCGCACGCTGTGGCTGGACCAGTACACCAGCTGGTCGCCCCGAAAGATGAAGGTAGGAAATGTGGTGTGACTGGCCAGGTTCTGAAAGCTAACCCGCCGGGTGGCCAGTCGCTGCAGCACGTCCGTTGATTCCCGCTCGCCCGTTAGCTCGGCCTCCATCAGCAACTCCTGCAGCCGGGTAGCCGATGTTTGCAGGGCTACCTCCGGATTCTGACTATACCGGTTGCTGAGATACGCGCCGCCAAAGCAGAGCAGCGCCAACGCAAGCAGCCAGACCGGAGGATAACGAAAGGATTTCAAAAGGCAGGAAAATAGTAGAATCGGGTTAGTGCAAGCTTGGTACCAAACAAAAATGCCGCCCGACGGCGGCATTTCCTAACCACTGGCACCAGACGCCCTTTCAGCGGCGGCCGGTGGCGTAGCGGGCATCGTAATGTACGCCCCCAAACAGATAAAGCATTAGGGTGCGCGAGTAACGCAAGCTCAAGGGTGTCAGCAGCAAAGCTACCACGGCCACGGCCGTAATATACACCCAGGTATCCGGGTCGCCGAGCAAGTAATACACGGCAAACCCTACCACCAGCATAATAGCCGTCGAAAAGCCAAAGCTTATGTACATAGCTCCCCAGTAGAATCCCGGCTCCGGCTCGTACACCTGCTGACAAACCGGGCAGGCCGATGGCATTTCAGTGAAGTGAGCCAGATTCAGGGCCGAGTGCGTGAATAAGGGCCCCTGGTGACAACGCGGACAACGCTGCTGCAGAATTCCTACTAAAGAGGAGCTGGTGTTAGCCATGCGTGGTTTTTTTCTTTTGCTGACTGTGCCGGTACCAGAAGTACCCAACTGTTCCAATCAGTACGTAAGGAATCGTCATCAGGTACAGGATTCCCTTGTTCAGGCCCGTGGTGTCGTAGCCGTCCTTTTCCTGACGCGACGCCTCCACCTGGGTTTTGCACATGGTGCACTGTGCCTGTGCTGCTACGGGCAGCAGGCTGAGCAGTACCCCCAGAAACAGAGCTGCTAGGCCGCTGTACATTACTTTTTTCATGGCGCGAACTGATTTCATTAAAAAGAAAACGACCTGCTTCCCAGCTTAGTTCGTTGCTTTGTTTAGTCGGTACAACTTCGTGCTTAGGCTAGGGGTAGTAAGGCGCAATCAGGAAGTACACAATAACTCCCGTCACGGACACGTATAGCCACACGGGGTAAGTCCAGCGGGCAATGCGCCGGTGTTTCTGAAACTGTTCCGTAAGGGCGAAGTAGAGCGTAAACAGCACCAACCCCACGGTAATGGCTGCCAGCAGAATGTGAGTAATCAGAATAAAGTAATACACGCCCCGAATCAGGCCCTGCCCCCCAAACTTGGTCACGATGCCTTGCGAGTGATAGGCCACGTAGGAAACCAGAAACAGAGAGCCGAGCAGAAAGGCCATGCCCATCATGGCGCGGTGCTTGGCTACGTCCTTGCGCCGGATGAAGTAATAGCCCAGCATCAGAAATACCGCCGTCAGGGAGTTAAGAGCGGCGTTGACGGCGGGCAGCACTCCTACATTGGCCCCCGGGATACGAAACACGCCCGGAAAGAAATACAGTACGGCTACGGCCAGCGGCACCACGGCCCCGAGAATGCCGGCCGCTACTTTGTACTTGGTGAAGTTGCCAGGATTGGCAACCGGGGAATTATTGGTGGTCATAGGTGTAAAGCAACACTTCTATTTCAGTGATGAGACGGTTCATGTCCCGCTCATTGGTGCCATCGTAACGTCCTCTGACGTGGCCGGCACGGTCAATCAAAAACACTTCCGAGCTGTGGACAATTCCGGTCCCGCTCCCACTGGGCGCTGGCAAACGGAAGTCCTGGGTACTTAACCGGCTCACGGCCGCTTTGTCACCGGTAAGGAAAAACCATTTGCCCGCAATAGCGCCGTACTCTTCGGCGTAGCGCGCCAGTACATTTACAGAATCGTGCTCCGGGTCAACTGAAAAGGAAGCAAGGCGCACCCGCGGCTCCTGCCGGAATTTCTCCTGCACCCGAACCAGCTGGCTGTTTATGCGCGGACAATCGACCGTGCAGGTAGAGAAGAAAAAATTAGCGACGTATAGACCCTTGTTCCGCAACTCCGTTTCCGTGACCTCCCTGCCTGATTGCGACGCCAACCGAAAATCACCGATTTGGTGATAAACAGTATCGCGCTGCCACTTTCCGGCAACCTGAGCAGAATCCACTCGGTCGGGCAGGAAAGTTGGCAGCGCGTAACGGTTGGTACCGAAGCTTTTCAGGAATAAGAAAGCCAGAACCGGAACCAGCAGAATAAGGCCCAACACCAGTGTTTGTTGGGGCCTCATGGAGTTAGTTAATCAGGTTCTGAACCGCTTCACCGATGTAGGAACCTTCAGTTATCAGGGCTACCAGCAGCCAGATAAGCAAGGCCATCGGAATCAGAATGCTCCAGATCAGGCCTTTCGTCTCATGCTTCAAGTGCATGAATTCAGCCACAATGAAGAAGGCTTTGAAAATCGTCAGAATAATGAAGATGGAATTACGGAACGTGCCAGCCGACATAAGGTAGGCAATAACAAATTCCAGGGCCGTAATGGCCGAGATAATCCAGAAGGTTTTCCAGATCCAGGCCGTGTTCGGCTTCGGAATCTCGCCCGTCGGAACGGTATCGTGCGTTGCGTGCTGAGCCATGAGGTTGAGTAGCTGAGTAACGGAGAGAAAAGCAACTGAGCAGCCCAGCTACCAGATAAAGTGCTGAACTGCTCAGTTACTCAAGTAAAATTAAACGAGGTAGAAGAAGGTGAAGACGAACACCCACACCAAGTCTACAAAGTGCCAGTACAGGCCAATCTTTTCCACCATTTCATAATGGCCACGCTTCTCAAAGGTCCCGTTGGTAGTGGCGATAAATGCCCAAACCAGCAAGCATACGCCCGAGAATACGTGAGTACCGTGGAAACCAGTAATGAAGAAGAATAGGTCAGCAAACAGTACCGGGCCATACTGGTTCATGGCCAGGTTAGCACCGTGGAATACGGTACCATCGTTCATCAGCGTGCCTTCCTCGGTACCCGTGATAAAGTGGGTCCACTCCCAGGCCTGGCAGCTCAGGAAAGTAGCACCAAAGAGAATAGTCCAGAGCAGCCATTTCTGTACGTCCTTCTTATCGAAGCGGTGACCTGCTTCTACAGCCAGCACCATGGTTACCGAGCTGAAGATGAGGATCATCGTCATGAGGGCCACGAAGCCAAGCGGTAGGTGGGTGCCATGCAGGCCGGGGAAAGCATCGAATACCTTCTCGGGAATGGGCCAGTAGTTGGTCGAGAACTTGAACGCCTCGGGCGTACCTTCATACACCCCATGCCGGTGGCGGATGAGGCCGTACGTGGTGAGGAAGGCCGCGAAGGTGAAGGCATCTGACAACAGGAAGAACCACATCATCAGCTTGCCGTAGCTCGCCTTAAAGGGCTCGTTCCCGCCGTCCCAAGTGCCGGTACGCGGCTTATCCAGGGCGGAATCAGAAATTGCCTGCGTCGTGGAAATGGTGGACATAGCGTGCGGGGGTTGACGAAAATCAGTGATTCAAAAGTAGGAACAAATACAGGTACAACCAAAGCGCCCCTAGGTAGTGCCAGTAGATGGTGACGTTGCCAATGGAGAGCATCTGCCGGGAATGCACCTGATAGTTAAAGCTTTTACGCAAAACGATCAGCAAAAAGATCAGCCCGGTAATCAGGTGAAATGCATGAACGCCGGTTAGTACATACAGAAATGAGCCGGAAGGGTTGGCATCAGTGCCCGCAAAAAAGATGCGCTGTCCTACCAGCTGCGCCCACATTTGCCACTGTCCAACCAAAAACGCTGTTCCCAGCACGGTAGTAACAATCAGGGCCGTCCGGACCTGGTTGAGCTCATCTTTGCGAGCGGCAAACCATGCCCACTGCACGGAAACCGAGCTAGCGGCCAGAATCAGGGTGGTAACTAGGAAGCCAAACGGCAGGTCGAACTCCAGCCAGTTGCCTTCGTTGCGGCGCACAATGTAGGCGCTGGTATAGGCAGCAAAAATCATGAAGATGCTGACCATCATCAGCACCAGCACGAACCGCAGCGGGTGGATGCCCGTGGCTGGCTGCTTGGTGTTTAATGCTTCGGAGGGATGCATACGTGAAAACAGAAGTAAAAATGAAGACGCAAACTACACTTGGGAAAACAGTTAGTGAGGCCGTTTTGTCTCACTTTCCGCTGCAGTACGTCCGTTAAATCTTATCCAGCACGAGGGCTATCTGTACAATAGGCAGGTACAAGAAGGAACCGAACATGATACTCATAGCGGCCTTTTTACTGACCGTACGCATGAGGTAAAAGGTTTGCATGAGAAACAGCACGCCGCAGATGGCCGCCACCATAGGATACGTGGTGCTGGTCATGCCGAAATAGAAGGGCAGCAGACTCAGCGGAATCAGGACCAGCGTATAGGTCATGATCTGAAAAGCCGTCCGCAAGTCTTTTTTGCCGGGGGTAGGCAGCATCTTGAAGCCGGCCTTCTTGTAGTCGTCGTCGAGCACCCAGGCAATGGCCCAGAAGTGGGGAAACTGCCACATAAACTGAATACCGAACAAAATCCACCCCTCCGGCCCCAGGAAGCCCGTGGCCGCTACCCAGCCAATCAGCGGCGGCATTCCGCCCGGTATGGCTCCTACGGCCACGCAGATGGGCGAAATGGTCTTTAGGGGTGTGTAGATGAAGCCGTACAGAATCAGCGAAATCAGGGATAGGGCGGCGGCTACCGGATTAAAAAAGTACGCCAGCATGCCCAAGCCGGCTACCCCCAGAATAATCGTGAATATCCAAGCTTCCTGCGTGCTTATTACCCCCAGCGGTAAGGGCCGCTTGGCGGTGCGCTTCATTTGCTTATCGAGGTCTACCTCGAAAATCTGATTGATGGTGTTAGCCGCGCCCGTTACTGCCAACCCACCGAGCATCACCAGCGCCGCGCGGCCCCAGCTCAGCTCGTGGGCGCCCAACAAATAGCCGATAGCACTGGAGAAGGCTACGGTAAGCGCCAGGCGGAATTTAAGTAACTGGAAGAAAGCCCTAGCCTTACTCATCAACTGTGTTCAACAAGTTGCGTGGCGAAAAAGCCCGCCAAACGGGGCCGCAAAGTTACGCAACAACGGCCGTAGTAGCCACCTGCCGCCGCAACTTCGTGGCCCGGTGGTACGCCACGACGGCCAGAAACTGTGCTCCGAACAGTAAAGTAGCCAGCGTAAGGTGCACCGGCTGAGCTGCCGCGGGAAATGAAAAGTAAGTCAGAATAATCCCGGCTATAATCTCGCCCCCTATCAGACCAACAATTGCAGTGGCCAGCCGGTGCAGGCGGGCTGAGGAAGTGGTGTAAAGTCGGTAAGCCACGTAGAGATTCACCAGAAGCAGCACAGCCGAAAACGTTCGGTGGAACTTGAAAACTCCCCCCAGCTGCTCTACCCAGCCGCCGCGGTTTAAATATTGAGCCGCGGAAGCTACCAGATCTACCTGCTCCCGCACTTGGGTACCGAGTACAATCTGGACAAATGTTAGCAGGACTGCTACCCATAGCCACCCTCCCAAACCTGAAATTTCACGGATGGGCTCTATATCCGCAACTGCACCACGTTGCGAACGGTCTACGGCGTAGAGCAGCATCGCTACAATCAGCAGGGCTAGCCCCATGTGGATGGTCACCATAATAGGCAACAGGTTAGTAGAAACCACTAGCGACCCTAGCCAGCCCTGCACCCCGGTTAGCAGAAAAGAGGCAAAAGCCAGCCAGAAAACCGTTCGGTCTCGTTGCCAGTAGGGAAGCGCAAACAACACGGTGCCGAACACGAATACACCGATCAATGCCCCTACCAAGCGGTTCACGTACTCAATCCAGGTTTTAACCGGGTTGAAGTCAGTTTCGATGTACTGCGTGGGATGAGCAAAAATGTCCCCGGCTACCTGGTGAAAACCCATGCGCTCCAGCCGGGCCGCCAGCTTTTTGTTCTTCTCCACCCGTTGGGCAGTGTATATCTCCTTGTAGTTGGCGGGTAATTGACTCACGTGGGTGGGCGGCACCCACGTCCCAAAACACTTTGGCCAGTCAGGGCAGCCCATACCGGAGCCGGTGCTTCGGACAATACCGCCGACCAAGATGAGGAAATATACGGCCACTACCGTTAGGATTCCGACAAAACGAAAGCGGCGCACAAACGCTGGGGTTGACATACAGAGAGAGCTGATTTCCATTCAGCAAACAGTTTAGGTTACCTGTTTGCTCCAAAAACAAAGGGAAATCCGTTGTCAGCGCGACTTGTTCGGACTTCCCTTGTAGGTAAAATAAAATGGGCCGCCGTGTACACAGCGGCCCATTTTCAGAAGGCAAATGCGCGACGCGCTTACTCCATTTCTTTCTCGTACGGCAGGTTAGAAGACTGCGTCTGCGAGTAAGGCACGTGCTGTGGGATGAAGTCCTCGGCAGCGCCAGGCTTGCTGTAGTCATAGGGCCAGCGGTGCACGGCAGGAATAGCGCCGGGCCAGTTGCCGTGGCCGGGAACTACCGGCGTCGTCCACTCCAGCGTCGTCGAGTTCCAAGGGTTCTCAGTTGCCCGACGGCCCCGGAAGATGCTGTAGAAGAAGTTGAAGATAAAGACGAACTGGGCAAAGAAGGCGATAATGGCCGCTGCCGAAATAAACTTGTTCAGATCAGCAAACTGGCTGAACGTGTCGAAGCCAGTCCAAGCGTAGTAACGACGGGGGAAGCCGGCAATACCTACGTAGTGCATGGGCAGGAACACCAGATACACACCCAGGAAAGTCAACCAGAAGTGAACGTAGCCTAGCTTCTCATCCATCATACGCCCGAACATCTTCGGGAACCAGTGATAAACCCCAGCCCACAGGCCAAAGAAAGCCGATGAACCCATTACTAAGTGGAAGTGAGCTACCACGAAGTAAGTGTTGTGCATCTGAATATCAAGGGCAGCGTTACCCAGCACAATACCCGTCAGACCACCGGCAATGAACAGCGACACAAAGCCGATGGAGAAGAGCATTGCCGTCGTGAAGCGGATATTACCACGCCACAAAGTAGCCAACCAGTTGAAGGTTTTCACGGCCGAAGGCACGGCGATGATCAGGGTTAGGAACATGAAGACCGAACCAAGGAATGGGTTCATGCCAGTCACGAACATGTGGTGAGCCCACACGATGAAGGAAAGCAACGAGATACCGAGCAACGAACCAATCATGGCACGGTAACCGAAGATGGGCTTACGAGCATTCGTAGCCAGAATTTCCGATACCATACCCATAGCAGGCATGATTACGATATATACTTCCGGGTGACCCAAGAACCAGAACAAGTGCTGGAACAAAATGGGAGAACCACCCGTGTTAGGCAGGGCCTGACCGGCAATGTAAATGTCCGACAGAAAGAATGACGTGCCGAAAGAGCGGTCAAAAATCAGCAGCAGAGCAGCCGAGAAGAGCACCGGGAAGGAAAGCAGACCCAGAATAGCCGTCAGGAAAAACGCCCAGATAGTCAGGGGCAGTTTGCTCATGCTCATGCCCTGGGTACGCAGGTTGATAACGGTAGTAATGTAGTTTACACCACCAAGCAACTGCGAAACGATGAACAGAGCCATCGATACCAGCCACAGCGTCTGACCAGCGCCCGAACCTGGAATTGCCTGAGGCAGTGCGCTCAGCGGCGGGTAAATCGTCCAACCAGCAGCAGCAGGTCCCGTCTCGATAAAGAGAGAAGCAAACATAACTACACTCGACAGGAAGAAAAACCAGTACGAGAGCATGTTCATGAAGCCCGAAGCCATGTCACGGGCACCGATTTGCAGCGGAATCAGGAAGTTAGAGAAGGTACCTGACAATCCAGCCGTCAGCACGAAGAACACCATGATAGTGCCGTGCATCGTCACGAGTGCTAAGTAAAACTCCGGGTTCAGCTTGCCAGCTTCGATCCATTTGCCCAAGAAGGGCGAAAGCCATTCGAAGGTGGATTCTGGCCAGCCCAGCTGCAGGCGAAATAGGCTCGACAGTGTACCTCCAATAATAGCCCACAGAATACCTGTAATCAGGAATTGCTTGGCAATTACTTTATGGTCCGTGCTGAAGATATATTTCTGCAGGAAACTTTGCTCGTGGTGCTCGTCGTGGTGCGCATGCTCATCGTGCGCAATACCTGGCTCGGTAACACCAGCACCGCCTTGCACTTGCGATTGAGTGGGAAGATTAGCAGCCATAGTAGAAGCTTGCAATTAAATGGAGTTAGAGCGAGGCCTTAGCAGTCGGAACTACTGCGGCAGCAGAAGCAGCCGTTTCATTGTCAACCAGATTATCCGACTTCTGTTTAAAGCCTGCTAGTACATCAGGATTTTGCTCTGAGAATGACTTCTGCTGTCCGTACCAAGCTACGTAGTCATCCGGCTCATCTACAATGATGTTCAGTTTCATCGCAAAATGACCGCGCCCGCAAATCTGGTTACAAGCAAGCTCGTAATTAAACTTTGGGTTACCTGTTTGAGCCCGCATTTCATCCGTTGTCTTGGTTGGCGTGAACCAGAACTTGGTCGGCATACCCGGAACTGCATACATCTGCACGCGAAAGTGCGGCATATATACCGCGTGAAGTACATCACGCGAGCGGATCTTCAAGAGCACAGGATGACCCTTGGGAACGTGAATCTCAGGGGCAACAAAATCGTCGATGCCGTTTTTATCGCTTAAGTCAAAACCAAACTCGTTAGTGGCATCAATTAAGCGGTAGTTAACCACACCGAGTTTCTGGTCACGACCAGGGTAACGTACCAGCCAGTTAAACTGCTTACCCATCACTTCAACCACCACAGAGCCTTTAGGTGCCGGACCCGTGATACGGGTCCACTCTTTCCAGCCGGCAAACACCAGTCCAGCCATAACGATAGCCGGAATCAGCGTCCAGATAACCTCTATTTTATTATTGTGAGGAAAGAAAAACGCCCGGCGGCCTTCCTTGTGCTGGTACTTGTAAGAGTACACAAACAACAAAATCTGAGTCAGGGTAAATACAATACCCAGAATGATCATAGTTGTCCAGAACATGCGCTCGGTAGCATGACCGTGCACAGAGGCAATGGGCGGGTTCATTTTATCATAGTTGTCAATAAACGACCAGGCAAAGGCCGCTCCACCAACAATCATGAAAATGATGAACAAGATGGCGTTAACACGGTTACTAACCCCAATTTCACGAGACGAACTGCCCGAGAAGATTGAAGTCATGATCTGGAGGCGGAACAGCAGGCCAAACACGACCAGCAGCAACACCAACACCAGAAGAATACCAAGAGTAGTCATTAGCAGGAGGTAGAAGTGAGTACTGAGAGTGAGAAGTGAGAGATGAACATTCTCACCTCCCCTAACTCAGCGTCTGAAATCAGGTGGTGTGGTGGACGCTTTCATCCAAGAATGGATGGTGAACCGGCACCAAGGAAGCTTGCGATAGTCGCTTAGTCATCAGCAACAGGAAAGCCCCCAAGAAAATCAGTGCGGTGCCTATCTCGATAATAAACCCATTTTCAGCCTTCATCGTTCCAGGCATCAACATGAGATAGAAGTCAGACCAATGGCCGATCAAAATGGCGATGCTCACAATTTTGAGCATAATCATTTGACGCTTGGCGTCACGGGTCATCAGCACAAGGAAGGGAAACACAAAGTTGATAACCAAGTTGCCGAAGAACATCCAAGTGTAGCGGCCATCGAAGCCTCCCAGGCGCTGGTTGAAGTACACAGATTCTTCAGGCAGGTTAGCGTACCAAATCAGCATGAACTGAGAGAACCACACGTAAGTCCAAAAGATGCTGAAGCCGAACATGAATTTTCCTAAATCATGCAAGTGTCCCTCTTTCACCCAGCGCAGGTAGCCGGCTTGTTTGAGAAGAATCGTGCATAGCGTTACCGCAGCAATACCCGATACCCACCACGAAGCGAATACGTACCACCCAAACATGGTGGAGAACCAGTGAGTATCAACCGACATTACCCAGTCCCAAGCAGCAATAGGCGAGGAAACAGCGTAAATCACTAGGAACAGAGCTGAAACATTGATGCTCTTGTGGAAATACTCGGTACCCCCGTTCAAGTCCTCGGCCAACGACAAGTCGCGCAGACGCTTCGTGAAGAACGCCCACAGGCCTAGGAACAATACCATCCGGATAAGGTAGAAAGGCAGGTTCAGGAAGCCAGCTTTACCAGCAATGATGTGGTCATAATTTTCGCTGCCTTCATCCATAATACCCGGCATCGTCCAGTGGAAGATGTCGTGGTTGATTAGGCTAATGGCAAATATGCCAATCATCAGAATCAGGCCAGGGATAAGCCAAGCACTCAAAGCCTCGTTAATGCGCTTGATCAGCACCGACCAGCCAGCATAGGCTACATATTGAATGGCCATGAATACCGTTCCAATAGCCGAAACGCCCGTAAAAAAGACGTTGTTGTGCCACAGACTCACAATCAGGCGTTTCAGCCAAGCTGGGCTGCCGTGGTGCCCAGCGGCAGGACCAGCACCATGGCTGGTAGCCTCATGAGCAGCAGCGGCTCCTTCGTGGTGTTCCGCGCCGATACCCAGAGCAGACAGCAGCAAGCCGACAGCTAGGACAACGACTCCCGCCACGATGATCATGATAAATTTCTTACGAGCATTCGGCGAAACCTCCAGGTATTCAGCCGTAACGCTTTCGTGATGCGTCAGAGTTGCCATAGAAGCAGATTATAGTGCCGTGCCGTTACGTGCTTTATCACCTTGACCGGGAGTTTGCGAAGCCTTATCAGCTTGGGCTTCCTGAACCGGTGATTGATTTTGCTGATCAGTGGTCTGCGACGAATCAGCTACTGCAGCATTTGTTACTCCGCTCGCCTTGAGAAAGTCCGTCATTCCATCTGGGCCTTTCCCCTGCTGGAGCATACGTACGTACATCGCAATTTTCCACCGCTCCTGGGGGTTAACCTGAGAACCATGCGGCATCATTCGACCTTTACCCCACTGAATGACATGGTATATATGTCCGTCATTCATGGTTTTATAGGCACCAACTGAGTAGTTGGGTACCCCTTTGAACTTGGCCCCAACTGGTCCATCTCCCGCGCCTGACTCACCATGACAGTGCTGGCAATTACGCACGTAGAGCGTTTTTCCTTCCTCTAACGCGTCTTTTGTGTAGGCGTAAGGGTTGCGAAGAGTGGTTTCAGCGGTTGCTATATCATCCTTGGCGATGTGAGTATAGTAGTTGGCTTTGCCACGAGGCACAGTCCCAATGGCGGGAGTGCGCATGTTCAGTCCCATAGGATTCACCTTATTGGAGCTCAACTGCTTCAGAGGCTCGTAAGGAATGGGGTAGTACATCTCGGGAGCGTACTCCAAGCCAGGGTCATCGGCGCGGTTGCAGGCGGTGGTGAACACCGATGCCAGCAGAACCGCCGACGCTTGCAGAGTTACTTTCAGCGAATGCGTCATTAGAACTTGGACATTTCTTTTTGGTTCACCTCCGATGCTCCGTTATCACGTAGCAGTTGCGTCAGCTTCGTCATATCGGTGTTTTCGTTCACTTCAATGGCTACCACAAATTTGTCATCCGTGGAGCGCACATCCAGTACCGGAGTTTTCCAGCGAGGATAAAGCTTGCTGATAGTATAGAAGGTAATGACCATACCATGGCAGCAGAACAATACAGTTAGCTCAAACGAAACCGGAATGAATGATGGCAGAGCAATGTGAGGTTTACCACCAATGATCATTGGCCAGTCGAAACCTAACATATAGATCTGCATCCAGAGCGCGAAGCTCAAACCCGTTAAGCCGAAGAAGAAAGCGGCAATGGGAAGTCGAGAGCGCTCTATTCCGAGAGCATCGTCCATCCCGTGAATTGGGAAGGGTGTGAAAACTTCGTAGATCTTAACGCCCGCTTCGCGGACGTTTTCAACGGCGTGCAGCAGCACGTCTTCGTCGTCGAAGATGCCGAGGGCGAAGCGCTTAGTCATGCTTATCGTAGTTTACAGAGGCCGAAGCTGGAACTCCGTGGGTGGTGGCAGGCTGAGGGGTATGGTGGTGAGGATCGTGACCGGTATAAGTCGGACCATTGTCCACCGTGTATTTCAGAACAGACTTCACTTCCGCCATATTGATCACCGGGAAGAACTTGGCGAACAGTAGGAACAGCGTGAAGAACAGGCCAATCGTACCAACGTAGATACCGATGTCGATGATAGAGGGAGAGAACATCACCCAGCTCGACGGCAGGTAGTCGCGGTGCAGGGACGTTACGATAATTACGAAACGCTCGAACCACATCCCGATGTTCACGATAATCGACAGTACGAAGGTCAACGGAATGCTGTAGCGTACACGACGAATCCACACCAGCTGCGGGGTGATTACGTTGCAGGTCATCATCGACCAGTAGGCCCACCAGTAAGGACCGGTAGCACGGTTGATGAAGGCATACTGCTCGAACTCTACCTGCGAATACCAAGCAATAAAGAACTCCGTGATATAAGCTACCCCCACGATCGAGCCCGTCACCATCATGATTTTGTTCATAAGGGCAATGTGTTCGATGGTGATATAGTCCTCCAGCTTAAACACCACACGAGTAATGAGCATCAGCGTCAGTACCATGGCAAAGCCGGAGAAGATAGCACCAGCTACGAAGTAGGGCGGGAAGATAGTAGTGTGCCAGCCAGGTACCACGGAGGTAGCAAAGTCCATCGATACGATGGTGTGCACCGAAAGTACCAGCGGAGTAGAAACGCCGGCCAGAATCAAGGATACCGTTTCGTAACGCGACCAGTGCTTAGCCGAACCTCTCCAGCCAAAGCTCAGCAGCGAGTAAGCTACTTTAGCAATAGGGCCTTTGGCACGGTCACGGATGGTAGCAAAGTCAGGCACCAGACCGGTGTACCAAAACACCAACGACACCGAGAAGTAGGTGGAAATAGCAAACACGTCCCATAGTAGTGGGGAGTTGAAGTTCACCCATAGGGAACCGAACGTGTTCTGCAGCGGGAATACCCAATATGCCAACCACGGACGACCCATGTGCAGCACCGGGAACATAGCTGCGCAGATTACGGCGAAGATGGTCATTGCCTCCGCAGCACGGTTGATGGATGTCCGCCACTTCTGACGGAACAGCAGCAGAACTGCTGAAATAAGGGTGCCGGCGTGACCGATACCTACCCACCACACGAAGTTGGTGATGTCCCAGGCCCAACCAACAGTTTTGTTCAGACCCCACTCACCGATACCGTACCACAGGGTGCGGTACACGGAGTAGAAAAATACACCGAGGAGGACAAGGGCTACGCTCAGAGCGGCCATCCACCGGATGTTGGGGGCGGCTTCTACCTGGCGCGACACGTCCTGGGTGACGTCGTGGTACGTTTTCCCCCCGGTAACGAGCGGCTCCCGTACAGGCGATACGTGCTGCATAGTTTTTGGACTTAAAGGAGTAGATGGGGAGGGTAACAGTGCAGTAGGCGCTTCTACCCTCCCCCGTGGCTCAATTTCTAGGCGTTAAACTCCGACGACTCCGTATTCCGGATCTTCGTCAGGTACGTGACATTCGGCTGCACGTTGATAGAGTCGAGCACGTGGAAGGCTCGCTCACCATCTTCGCGACGCAGTAGTTGCGAGATGCGGGAGTTGGGGTCACGCATATCACCAAAGACAATAGCTTGGGTGGGGCAAGACTGGGCGCAGGCCGAAACTACTTCACCATCTTGTGGACGGCGCTTCTGCTTCTTCGCTTCCAGCTTGCCGAGTTGGATACGCTGCACGCAGAACGAGCACTTCTCCATTACCCCGCGGGCCCGAACCGTTACGTCCGGATTCAGCACCATACGACCAAGATCAGTGAACATATGGCCGTTTACGGTTTCAAACTTCTCGTTCGAGTAGTACGAGAACCAGTTGAAACGACGAACCTTGTACGGGCAGTTATTCGCGCAATAGCGGGTACCTACGCAACGGTTATAGGTCATCTGGTTGAGACCTTCCGAGCTGTGGGTAGTTGCCAGTACGGGGCACACTGTTTCGCAAGGAGCATGGTTGCAATGCTGGCACAGCATAGGCTGGAAGATAACCTGCGGATTTTCCGAGGGGTCTTCCATTGCAGCGTACGTGTCCAGCTTGCCTTCTGTCTCGAACTCCGTTTTGTGGTGATTAGAGCTGTAATACCGGTCGATGCGCATCCAGTGCATTTCACGACGGTTGATTACTTCCTGCTTACCAACTACAGCCACGTTGTTTTCAGCCTGGCACCCAATCACGCAAGAGCCGCAGCCAATGCATGAGTTGAGGTCGATGGCCATGCCCCAGTGGTGGTTCTTGTATTCGTAGTCCTGCCACAGAGAAACTTTGTTTGGTTTCTCCAAGCCGTCAGGAGTCGAAATCTTCTCGTATTCCGTTACCTCCTTTGGATTCTCGATGTATTGCTTCAGCGTAGCCTCCTGAACCACCTGCTTGCGGTCCATGATGGTGTGGTGAGTCTGCGTCTGAGCAATTGGCTCCTGCGTGCCAGTAGCAGCCAAGGTTACCGAGGCTACATAGTTGACGGCATCGCTGCGCATGCCCAGCAGCGGCAGCACGTTTTTGCCGAGGTCATTGCCTACTTTACCAGCGTTGGTGCGGCCGTAACCCAACGCAATACCAATCGTGCCTGCTGCCTGACCGGGCTGGATCAGCACGGGCAGCTGAATGGATTTACCGTTAGCTGTTACGGTAACCACATCGCCTTGCTCCCACTTCTGAGCAGCAGCATAGGCACGCGGAACCGTCACATAGTTACCCCAGGTGGCTTTCGTTACCGGGTCGGGCAGTTCCTGCAGCCAAGGGTTGTTAGCGAACAGGTTAGCTCCGTTACCGATGCCCACTTTCTCGTAAACAGCCAACTCAATGCCGGAAGGCTTTGGAGCCGACTTGATGGCACTGATAGCACCCGTCACGTCCAAGGCCGGTGCGGTCTGGGCTGCAAGGGCCGGCGTAGCCGTACCCGTAGCAACCCCGTCGTGGACGGCCTTATCCCAAGCTTTGTTGAAGTCGCCCCCCAGCACTCCTCTCCACTGATTGCGGAGGTAGTTATAATAGGTAGTGGGGTTTCCAGCCCAAGTCAGCAGGGAGTCTTGGGCTTGACGGGTGGCAAAGAGCGGAGTGATTACCGGCTGAGCTAGACTCAGGAAGCCGCGTTTAGGCTCGTAATCGTTCCACGACTCCAAGAAATGGTGGTCGGGAGCTGCGTAGGTGCACAGCTCGCCGGTTTCATCCAGCCGGTCATTGAGCGAAATAGTGGTGCGTACTTTACCCGCCTTCAACGCGGCTGCCAGGTCGGCACCCATGGGGTGGTCGAACACAGGGTTAGCGTGATAGAAAATTACGGCACCGACTTGGCCATTGCTGATATCACGCAACAAACGGCTCATGCGAGCATCATCGCCCTGGCGGATATAGGAAGGAGCAGCTACATCAACTGCGGCCGAACCGAGTGCTTGGTTGATAGCAGCTACCAACGTCTGTACAGCCGGATCATTAGAACCCGATACTACCAGACCACGAGCCCCTGCGCGCTTCAGCTCAGCGGCGGCTGTCTGTAGCTGTTTGTTGCTGTAAGAAGAAGCGCTGCCGCCACCTACTACGGCATTGTAAACAGCCAGCACCGCCTCACCCATTTCCGAAGGCTTGAGGGGTACTCGTACGTCAGCATTGGAGCCGGTTAGGCTCATGTTGCTTTCGAATTGGAAGTGACGAGACATCGTCTGCTTCTCCTTCGAAACCTTACGATTAGTGATATACTGACGAGCATATTCCACCGGTGACAGCCACGTACCGAGGAAGTCTGCACCGAAGCTTACGATTACGTCGGCTTTGCTGAAATCATAAGCGGGTACTACACCGCCATTAGCCCGTAGCAGGCCCGACGCAGAATGTACGTCGTACATGACGTGCTCGGTACCAGCAAAACGTCCGGCAAATTCAGCAATAACCTTCTTCGTGGAAGGACTGATGATAGTAGGCGAAACGATGGCAATGCGACCCGCACCGGCCAGTGCATTGCGCACTTCCTGGTCCAGCTGGTCTTTGTCGATCTTAGCGCCCTTCTTAGCGAAGTGCTGCAGACGGCCGCCATCATAGAGGCTGAGTACTACGGCCTGAGCCCGAGCCGATAGACCACCGCGAGTAATCGGAGACTCAGGGTTCCCTTCAAACTTAATTGGACGGCCCTCACGGGTTTTCACCAAGATGCTGTTATAATCTTGGCCGTTGAAAAAAGTAGAAGCGTAGAAATTGGCAATACCCGGATCAACCTCCTCGGGTTTGTTGAGGTAGGGAATAGCCTTCCGGACGGGGGCTTCGCAGCTGGCAAGGGTGGCAGCGGCAATACCGAAGCCCATCAGTTTGAGGAAGTCTCGGCGGGGCGCAATGGTTGCATCGGCACCGCCAGTGGATTCCTTCACCGGTAGGAAGTCAGCAAACTCAGTGAGTGCATTCTTCACGAACTCCGGCGAGTTCTCCAGTTCCTCAATTCCCTTCCAGTACTTAGGCGACTCTTGCATCGTGTTTTTGGAACTTAGGGTCTTAGAGACTTAGGGACATCCTTTTAAGATAGTCTCTAAGCAGGCTTTTTTAGAGGGAAATGAGGGCTTAAATCCCATCACGACCGGCGAATATTCCAGGCCTGATGGGACTTAAGCCCTAGGTATTACTAGTAATGGCACTTCGAGCACTCCGTGCCGCCATTCGAAGAAACCGTGAACGGAACAGCTCCATTCGACTTGTCGTGCAGTTTCACGAGGTTGTCGTAGTATCCGTTGCCTTTGGTGTTCAGCGGAGTTTCGCGGTGGCAGTTAATGCACCAGCCCATAGTTAGAGGCGAGTATTGATACACTACGTCCATGTTCTGGATGGGACCGTGGCAAGTCTGGCATTCAATGCCGCCCACTTGGGTGTGCTGCGAGTGATTGAAGTAAGCCAGGTCGGGCAGGTTGTGGATACGCACCCACTGAATCGGCTGCTTCCGCTCGATAGCGCGGTAGATCTTTTTGATTTCCGGCGACTCCGTTTTGATCTGCGAATGGCAGTTCATGCAGATGTTGGCCGAAGGAATGTTGGCCGACTTGCTCTTGTACACCGAAGTGTGGCAGTAAGCGCAGTTGATCTGGTGCTCACCAGCGTGCAGTTTGTGCGAGAAGGCAATCGGCTGCGTGGGCTGATAACCCTGCTGCAGACCTACCCCCATAGCGCCCTGAATAGACTCGTAGAGAACGGCTAGTACAAATACAACCCCCACAATGGTGCGTACGGCGGTTGATTTATAAATCTTCGAGAAATCAAAACGCTGCTCCAGTACCTCCCGGTCGCGACCATCCAAGTCTTTGCGGCCGCGGAGCACATCCTTCATGATGTTGGCAATGATAACCAGCGTCACGATCAGCACGATCAGCACTACTACCAGCACAATCAGCAGCACGTTCATGTACTTACCAGCGCCAGCGTCAGCGGTATCAGCGCCACCAGCAGGACCCTGCTCACCGGGTTTAATGCCCGTGCCATTGGCATTGTCATTAGGACCGGTAGCTTTGCCTTCCTGCGAGGTTACCCACGCAACAATGGAGGTAATCTCCTGATCCGACAGCTGGAAGCTGGGCATCTGCTGCTTGGAGTACTGGTTGAAGATTTTCACCGAGTACTCATCGCCGCTGGCAACCATTTTGCTGGAGTTCTTCACCCAGGGAATGATCCAGGACATGGGCCGACGCTTGGCAATACCTGCGAGAGCAGGACCTACTACCACATCGTTCACGGCGTGGCACTGGGCACAGTTGCCTTTAAAAAGAGCATCGCCGGCGGCAATGGCAGCGGCGTCGCCACCGCCAGCGGCGGGAGCGACCGCCGTGGCGGGAGTTGCGGCAGCCGTAGCGCCGGGGGCCACGCCTTCCTTGCTCACGGCCGGAGCCGCACCAACCGCTTGCGCCAAAGATTCACCAATGGTAGCAACGGTCAGGAACAGAGCGAGAAAAAGGCGGGAAAGGGGACGAAGTCGGATGCTATTCATAGCACAATTTGACTGGAAAAAAGAAACGCGGGGGTGCTTCAAGGCCACAAATGTAGGTCGGGAAACCCAGAGAACAAACCCGCTTTGGCTAATTTTCAGCTGGCTCAGCTAGCTTAGAATCATTCTAAAATTGCTGCTCGCCTCCACCTCATCTCAGCAAAGAACAGTTTACGAAACCCAGGACCCATACCTACTATGGTGAAGCAGCTTAACCCAATTTTTCAACTCATTGCAGACCAGAAAGTTTCACCCTTGGAAGCCTAAATATCTGTTTCGCTGGTTTATTTAAGTAAAGTATAGGGTCGCAATGGTACTTGCAACAAATCCTGCTATCTTTGCCCCTCATTTAGTTTTTCACACAATTTTCACCCCGTCGTAATGGCAGTAAGAAATTACGAGACGGTCTTCATTTTGACTCCCGTACTGAACGAGGGTCAGGTGCAAGAGACGGTCGAGAAGTTCTCGCAGGTGCTTAAGGAAAATGGCGCCGACATCATCAACACTGAAGCTTGGGGCCTCAAGAAACTGGCGTACCCAATTCAGAAAAAAAACACCGGTTACTACTTCCTCGTGGAGTTTACCGGCGAAGGAAACATCGTGGACACGCTGGAGCTGGCTTTCCGCCGCGATGAGCGCATCATCCGTTTCCTCACCACGGTTCTGGACAAGCACGCTGTAGCGTACGCCGAGCGTCGTCGCAAAGGCGAGATGAACCAGCAGAAAGCTAAACAGTCGGAAGCCGTAGCCCAGTAGTTAAGAAAATGAGCCTCGCCAACGAAAAAATCCACAAGCAGGATACGCGCAAGAAATACTGCCGCTTCCAGAAGAACGGCATTAAGTACGTAGACTACAAAGACCCGAACTTCCTGCTGAAGTTCGTGAACGAGCAGGGCCGCATCCTGCCCCGTCGCATCACAGGCACCAGCCTGAAGTTTCAGCGCAAAGTAGCTCAAGCCGTAGCCAAAGCCCGCCACCTGGCGCTGATGCCCTACGTAACTGATTCGCTGAAGTAACCCGCCAACCGTAGTACTGACATGGAAGTAATTCTGAAAGACGACGTTAAAGGCCTGGGCTACAAGAACGACATTGTTACTGTAAAGCCCGGCTACGGCCGCAACTACCTGCTCCCGCAGGGTCTGGCTGTTCTGGCCGACAAAACCAACAAGAAAATCGTAGCTGAGAACGTACGCCAGGCTGCTCACAAAGCCGAGAAGGTGAAAGCTGATGCTCAGTCTGTTGCCGATAAAATTGGTGACGTGGTACTGGACATTCCGGCCAAAGTAGGCGAAAGCGGCAAGATTTTCGGCCGCGTAACCACGCTGCAGCTGACGGATGCGCTGAAGGCCAAAGGCATCGAGGTAGACCGCAAGCGCGTGTCGTTTGACTCGGAGCCCAGCGTAGTAGGTTCTTACACCGCTACCGTTGACCTGCACCGCGAAGTAAAGCACAAGCTGAACTTCAACGTAGTTGCCGAGTAAGGCCTCTGCGGTAAACCAACTGGAAACGCCCAACTACTTTCAGAGTGGTTGGGCGTTTTTTCGTACCAGCTCACGGTTATTCACTCCAATGCGATTCGGCGCTATCCACCGTTTTATACTGCTCTACCTAAACAGTGCTTGGTTATCAGCCGCTGCTCAGGCGCCCGGGCCCTCTATCAATACGCCAACCAACATCGGGATTGAAGAATGTACTAAGGTGGTTCAAGGAGACAGCATCATTCTGTTCTACGACGCCGCTTACGTATTAACCCCTCCCGCCTGCGCCAGCATCCGACGCCATACGCGGCTGACTGCTACCGGCGACTTTCGGGGCGAAGTGCGGGATTATTGGATGGACAGCAACACTCTGATTCTGCGGGCGCACTACCAGGACGCCAAAGCAACGGGGACGGTGGAGCAGTTTTTTACCGATGGTCGGCCGGCCGTGCGTGGTCAGCTACGGCAGGGCGTTCCGGCCGACGAGTGGCACTACTGGTATCCTACCGGGCAGCGGCACCAAACCCTGGTATTTTCCAGCGAAGGACATGTTCAGATTCAGGCTTACTGGGATTCAACTGGGGCACCGCGCACCACCGACGGAGCGGGCTATTGGGAGGGTACACTTGCCCCACAGTACGTGCGTATTGGCCCGGTTCAGCCGCCATTGGCTGATGATGGCCTGTATTTTCGGGGTACGCTACGGAATGGAGTACCGCATGGCGAGTGGCAAAGCGTGAACCGGAATACAAAGCAGGTCTTCACTTCCGAAACCTTCGTGGACGGACGTTTCCGCGGTGGTAAGCTGAACTTCAAGCCTGCCTCGGGTAGCGCTACGCTTACGGCCCCGCAAATCCGGCTGCAGGTAGAAGGCCCGCAGGCTCTGGCTGAGCGCTTTCAGCTGGGTTACTCGTGCGCCGAGAAACTGCGGCAGCAGCAGGAGCGGGAGAAAGCGCAAGCCCGCGGGCAGCTGCTCAGCCAGCTGGTTCTGCCTAAAAACCAGTTGAGCATACCGGAATATCAAAATCAATTGGCGCAAAAACTGCGTATTTACAGCAACCAGCCGTGGTTTAAACAGCTACCGGACCGCACCCAGGTGTATTGTCGGCTTGACTCGCTGGGCCAAGTAACGGCGATGAGTACAGAGAATGTGCCACTGAAAGTTACGCTGGAAGCGGCCATCCGTCAGCTACCACACTGGGAGCCGGCGACTATCAAGGGCCGCTACGTTTCGAGCGGAATAATGCTCCTAATTACTGCGCCCGCCAATATGGTTGTTGAAGTGCGGCCAGCTGCGGTTATAGGCCGTAATCCGACAACCGGCAAGGATGAGTATATCTTCTGGCATCGGTTTCAGTTGCCGGCAGCCTTGCGCTAACTACGGCCGCTTGTGCCTGTAAACTACCTTTTTTCAAAACCCTGCTTCGCGTGCGAAACCACGAGCAGCCCCTGTTCTTTTTGGCTGAACGCGGGATGTTGAGTAGGTTGCCTGTCCGTTGGCCTGCCAAAGGCCGTATTAATCGAAATGTTTCGTACTGAACTACCGCTTACGCCCCATCCGCAACAACTGCCCCTCTCGGCGCGGGTACTGACGCTAGGCTCCTGCTTTTCTGACTCCATTGGGTCCCGACTCCGCGACTTTAAGGTTGCGGCTATGGTGAACCCCTTCGGCACTGTGTTCAACCCTATTTCTGCCTGCAAGCTCCTGCGGGCCGCTGCCGGCGAAGACACCGACTGGCAGCAGCACTTGGTGGAGGCCCGGGGCCGCTGGCAAAGCTATGACCTGCACGCAGAGGTAGGAGCCAACAATCCGGTTGAGTTGCTGCAGCACATCCAGACCCTTACCCGAGAAACGGGCGTATTCCTGGCTACGGCCGACGCGGTGGTGCTGACGCTGGGCAGCGCCTACGCCTACCGGCTCCGCGAAACCGACGAAATCATTAGCAACTGCCACAAGGTACCGGCCGAAAAGTTTACCAAGGAGTTGCTGACCGCCGACGAGATTATTGCGGCCGTGGCGGAAACACACGCCTATCTGCGGCGAATTAACCCCAGGCTTCGTTTCATCCTGACGGTTAGCCCGGTCCGGCACATCAAGGAAACGTTGGTGCTCAACTCGGTCAGCAAGTCCATGCTGCGCGTGGCGTGCCATTACCTCAGTGATTTATTACCCGACGTCACGTACTTTCCGGCGTACGAGCTTCTGGTGGATGATTTGCGCGACTATCGGTTTTATAGCTCCGATATGCTGCATCCGTCGGAGGTAGCGGAAAATTACATTTGGGAGCGTTTCACCCGTACGTATTTCGATGCCGCCTTCGGGCGGTTCAAGAAAGAGTGGGAAACCATTCGGCAGGCGTTGGGGCACCGACCACTCCACGCGGAGGCGCCCGAGCATCGGCAGTTTCTGGAAGGAACATTGGAGCGGCTGCGCACGCTCAGCGGCCAAGCCGATGTACGCATGGAACTGCTACATCTGGAGCGGGAACTGGCTGCTTTGCCCCTGCCCCCGGCTCCAACCGAGCCGGAACCCGAGGAAGATTACGACGATGAGGAACGCATTGATATCGGTATTTCCGCAGATAAGGAAGAAGTAGGAGCCGCGGCTACCCTGGTCGGACGAGGAGCTGGTTTGCTAGTTGAATCGGAAGAGGCCACCACAGAGGATTCCGCAGACGTTGAAGAGAACAGCATTACGCCTGATTCGGCGTATGAGCACGCTTATTCGGCAGAGGTAACGGAAGAGGAAGAAACCGCCTCGCTAACTGACGAGTTTTCTGATTCGGATGACGTTGAAGGTGAAGAGCCGGTAAGAAAGAAAAAACGTCGTTCGAGAGGCGGGGCCAAGCGCACCAAGCGCAAGCATGCCCGTTTGGCCGCGGAGGCGGCGGCTCAGGAAGGCGTTACAACGGAGGTTCCGGCACCTGAAGCGCCCGAACAGGCGCCTGCTACCCCGGAGCCCGCACCGGATGTGGTGTACATTACGGAAGCTGAACTACGGGGCAACCGGTTTGCGGCCCCTACCCCGGAGGTAGCGCCAAAGCCGTTGGAAAACCCAACGGACATAACTGAAGCTGTGGAAGCTGAGCAAACGGCGCCCGAGGAGCCAGCCCGGCGGAACCGGAATCGGCGCCGTGGTGGGCGCGAGGAGCGTCCTGCCCGTGCCGGGGGTCGCCATGCCCGCAAACCCTTGTATGCAGCGGCCGAAGACACATCTGCCGAGGCTGCTGCTCCGCAAGAGGCGTCTGCCCCAATGCCCGAGGCCTTGGCACCTTCCGAGGTAGCACCAACCAACGAGAACCTAGCCGCCTTACCGGCAGCTCCGGCGGAAGCGGCACCTGTTCTGCCACCCGCACTACCCGAAGCCGCCGCCGCAAACCCCGAAACACTTGTTCCGGCCGGCCGCAGACCGAGCAGAAGCAAGCCCGCCGCTGATCGGCCCCCGCGTCCGTCGCGGCGCAAGCAGCCGGAGCTTGCTTCTGCTGAGTTGCCTGCAGTACCGGGAGGGGCAATGGCCCCGGCTGTTGAAGTGTCAGCCCCTGAATCGGCAGCTGAGCCCGCAAAAGCCGCTGCAAAGCCCCGTAGCCGCCGTAAAGCGCCCGCCGCAGAAGCACCCACTTCAGAGGTAGCTCCTACCGAGCCCGCTCTACCCGCCCCAGCGGCCCGCAAACGGGCTCCGAAGCGGCCAGCGGCCGAAGCGCCAGCTGCTCCGGCCGAAGCCATCCAGTCCACCGAACCGGCAACGGCTCCGGAACCACCCAAGCGCAGGGCCCGCCCCCCCCGGCGGAAGCCGGCTGCTGATGCTGCAGAGCCTGAAACTACCTAATCTGAAAACCCGACCCTTGCTGGTCGGGTTTTCTTTTGTACCAAGCATTAACGGCAGCAGTTATTCATCGGCGTCGTCAGCTCCTACCCCCTTCATTATCCATGAACCCTCCTCCTAACCGTCTGGCGCTGGAATCAAGCCCGTACCTGCTGCAGCACGCGCGTAATCCCGTGGATTGGTACCCGTGGGGAGCTGAGGCCCGGCAACGGGCCCAGGCCGAGAACAAGCCTATATTGGTGAGCATTGGGTATGCGGCCTGCCACTGGTGCCACGTAATGGAGCGCGAATCGTTTGAAAATCCGCAGGTGGCCGCCGTGATGAATACTCACTTTGTATGCATCAAGGTGGATCGGGAGGAGCGTCCCGATGTGGACCAAGTGTATATGGAAGCGCTGCACGCCATGGGGGTCCAGGGCGGCTGGCCCCTGAACGTCTTTCTAACCCCTGAAGCCAAGCCCTTCTATGGAGGCACGTACTTCCCGCCCCAAAACTGGCTGCAGCTGCTAGCCAGCATCGGGCGCGGGTACGCCGGCGAGTACCGAAGCGAGCTACAAGCTTCCGCCGAGCAGTTTGCGCAGGTGCTCCAACGCAGTGAGCTGGACAAATACCGTCCGGCTGAGGCTGCTGATGGAGTGTCGGACGACGAGTTTAAGCTGCTAGTCTACAATCTGGCGTCGAAGTTCGACCGGGAGCAAGGCGGACTGAACCGGGCGCCGAAGTTTCCGATGCCCGGCATCGGGCGTTTTCTGCTGCACGCCCACGCCCTCAGCGGCAGCCCTACCCTCCGGAACCAGCTCAACCTGACCCTGCGCCAAATGGCCCACGGCGGCCTCTACGACCAAGTGGGCGGAGGCTTCGCCCGCTACTCGGTGGATGAGGCCTGGCTGGTTCCCCACTTCGAGAAAATGCTCTACGACAACGGGCAACTGCTGAGCTTGTACGCGGAGGCGTTTCAGGTAACCGCCGACCCGCTCTACCGACGAGTGGTGTATGATACCGTGGCGTTTCTGCAGCGCGAGCTGCTGAGCCCGGAAGGCGGATTCTATTCTTCGCTGGATGCAGACACGGAAGGCGAGGAAGGCCGATTTTACGTCTGGACTCAGGAAGAATTACACGCCGCACTGGGCGACGAAGCGACGCTGGCCTCGGCTTACTACTCATGTACACCGGAAGGCAACTGGGAGCATGGCCTGAACATTCTGCACCGCACCAGCCCCGATGCGGAGTTTGCCCAACAGCACGCCCTACCCCCGGCGGAGCTGCAAACCATGGTGGAACGGTGGCAGCAGAAGCTACTGGCAGCCCGCAACGCCCGTACCCGTCCGGCCCTCGACGACAAAATTCTGACCGGCTGGAATGCCCTGGCCCTGCAGGGCCTGACGGATGCCTACCGGGCCTTTACGGAGCCGCAATTTTTGGACTTGGCTCTGCAAAACGCCCGTTTCCTGCGCGAAAAGCTTCAGACATCCGAAGGCCTGCGGCGTAACTACAAGAACGGGCGTGCGACCATTCCGGCTTTTCTGGAGGATTATGCCCTGCTGATTCAGGCCTACATCAGCCTCTATGAAGTCAGCTTCGCGGAGGAGTGGCTAAGAGAAGCCGAGCAGCTAACTGAGTATGTGCTGGCTCATTTCCTGGACCCACAAGAACAATTATTTTATTTCACAGCTGATAATGGAGAGGCGCTCATTGCTCGCAAAAGGGAGCTGTTCGATAACGTTATTCCGGCTTCCAACTCCGTGATGGCGCACAACCTGCACCGGCTGGGCCTGCACCTGGAAAACCACCGATATCAGGAGCTGGCCGGCGCCATGCTCCGGCAGGTGCAGGCGCTGGTGGTACAGGAACCGCATAGCCTCGCGAACTGGGCGCTGCTGTACACGGCAAGGCTGCGGCCCTCAGCCGAAATTGCCATTGTGGGGCCCGAGGCCGAGCAGTTTCGCCGGGAGCTTAGCCGACAGTATTTGCCCAACACGGTACTAGCTGGTAGTGTGGGGGCTAGCCCCCTACCCCTGCTGCAAGGCCGAACTGCCCGGAACGCGCAGACCACCATCTATGTCTGCTTTAACCGGGCCTGCCGGCAGCCGGTGCATTCTGTAGCCGAGGCCCTGGCCCAGCTTTGATGCACTGGTGGCTACCGATCCGGCCGTGGGTGTGTTATCTTTACCTTCCGCTTCCAGTCTGATTTTCCCTTGAGCCTCACGTTTGACTTTGTCCAGCCCCAGCCGGAATCCGCCGCCGACCGCCTCACGCTGTTTGCCGACGTGATTCTGCCGCTGCCGCTGCCCAAGCTGTACACCTACCGCGTCCCGTTCGAGCTGAACGACCAGGTAGTAGTGGGCGGCCGCGTGATTGTGCAGTTTGGGGCCAAGAAAACGCTGAGCTGCATTGTGGCCGCCGTGCACGAAAATCCGCCTAAGGAGTACCAGGCTAAGTACATTCTGGAGTTCATCGACGACGCCCCGGTAGTAACTCAGCCCCAGCTGAAGCTGTTCCGCTGGATGGCCGATTACTACCTCTGCACGCTGGGCGAAGTTATCAATGCCGCTCTGCCCTCGGCCCTCAAGCTCAGCTCCGAAAGCCGCGTGCAGCTGCACCCCGCCTTCGAGCCTGAGAACAATCCCTACCCCCTCAGCGAGCAGGAACAGAAGATTGTAGAGGCCCTGAGCACTGGCGAGGAAGGCAAGTCCCTGACGTTTACGGAAGTAGGCGACCTGCTCGGTATTGCTTCGTTTCATAAGTACATCAAGTCCCTGATGCAGAAGGACGTGGTGTTTCTGTTCGAGCATCTGCAGGATAAGTACTCGCCCAAAGTGGTGAAGAAGGTGCGGCTGGCCCACCATTTGGTGGCTGAAGCTGCGCTGGAGCAGCTGTTTGCCCAGCTGGCCAGCAAAAGCAAGCAGCTGGACGTGCTGATGCGCTACCTGCAGCGCGTGCCGGTGTACCAGAACGAGTACGCCAACCACAAAGGCATGGAGAAGGCGGCCCTGACCAGTGCGCCGCACCTCTCGCCCTCGGCCGTGAACACGCTCATCAAAAACGGCGTGCTGGAGCAGTTCGACGTGATTGTGTCGCGCTTTCCGCTAGATGAAGATGATGCCGAAGCCAAGATGCACTTCACCCTGAGTGAGGCCCAGCAGGAAGCCCGCAACGATATCATGCGGCAGTTTCAGGAGAAGGACATCGTGCTCCTGCACGGCGTAACGGGCGCGGGCAAAACCGAAATCTACATCGACCTGATTAAGCAGGCTTTGGATGGCGGCGGCCAGGTGCTTTACCTGCTGCCCGAAATTGCCCTAACCGCCCAGATTGTGACCCGCCTGATGCGCGTGTTCGGCTCGCGGCTGGGCGTGTACCACTCCAAATTCTCCGACAACGAGCGGGTAGAAGTGTGGAACGGGGTACTCTCGGGGCGGTTTCAGGTGGTGATTGGAGTGCGCTCCTCGGTGTTTCTGCCCTTCGATAACTTGGCCCTGACCATTGTGGATGAGGAGCACGAATCGAGCTACAAGCAGTACGACCCCAGCCCGCGCTACAATGCTAGGGAAGTGGCCCTGATGATGGCCAACTTCCAAGGCGCCAAAACCCTGCTGGGCTCGGCTACCCCCGCCGTGGAAACTTACTACCAGACGCGCACCGGCCGCTACGGCTTGGTGTCCTTGACAAAGCGGTTTGGGGAAGCGGGCCTGCCCGAGGTAGAGTTGGTAGATACCCGCAAAAGCCGGGAGCAGAAAACCATGCACAACCACTTCACGCCGGAGCTGATGCAGGCCATGGAGGGCAAGCTGGCGGCCAAAGAGCAGGTCATTCTGTTCCAGAACCGCCGGGGCTACGCGCCCTTCATCAACTGCCTCGACTGCGGCTGGATTCCGAAGTGCAAGAGCTGCGCCGTGAGCCTGAGCTACCATAAGCACAGCCACGAGCTGCGCTGCCACTACTGTGGCTACCACGAGCGCATGTACGCGCAGTGCCCGGCCTGCGGCTCGCGCAACGTGAAAACCGTGGGCTTCGGCACCGAAAAGCTGGAGGACGACCTGAAGGTGATGCTGCCCGAAGCTAACGTGCAGCGCATGGACCTGGATACTACCCGGGCCAAAAACGCCTATCAGCAGATTATTTCTGACTTCGAGAAGCAGAATACCAACGTGCTGGTGGGTACCCAGATGGTGACCAAGGGCCTCGACTTTGCCAACGTAAGCCTGGTAGGCATTATCAATGCCGACTCCATTATCCACTACCCCGACTTCCGGGCCCACGAGCGGGCCTTCCAGATGTTCGTGCAGGTAAGCGGGCGGGCGGGCCGCAAGGGCAAGAAGGGCCGCGTCATCATCCAGACGGGCGACCCGCAGCAGGTAATTTTCGATAAGGTAATCCGCAACGACTACCTGGAGTTTTACGAGTACGAGATTCTGCAGCGGCGCGAGCATGGCTACCCCCCATTCATGCGCATTATCCGGCTTACCGTAAAGCATATGGACGCCGTGGTGGGCGAACGGGCCGCGATTCTGCTCACGCAGGAATTAGTGGACCGCCTGGGCCGCGAGGCCGTGCTGGGCCCCGAAGCGCCCTACATCTTCCGCATCCGCAACTTCTACCTCCAGGAAATTACCATTAAGCTCAGCCGGGAGCATACTGTGCTGCGCGCCGCCAAAGCCGATATTCTGGAGGCCATCAACTTGGTGCGCGACCAGAAGGAGTTCAAGCAGGTGCGCATCGCCGCCGACGTGGACCCGATGTAGAAGTTGGGGTAGCAGGTTTGACGTGCTACAAGGATGCGACTACAGCAACCAGGCCTGATATACCAAGAATGAGGCCTGGAAGTCCAAGAAAGATTAGTGCGTATCCTCCTCCCAATAAGGCCCCGGTCAGCAGCAGCGCCGCGCTTATCAGCAGCAGAATAGAGCCCACTTTGCGCATATGAGGGTTGCCTTTCACGGGAGGGGTAACAACCGGCGCTTCTGAATTCCCGCCAGGGTTTTTGGCAGCCCGGCGGGCTTCTCGCCGGGCCTGTCGGCGGAGCCGTAGTCGGCCGTTTTTACCTTGATAAAGTAATAGGGCTATCCCTACCGGAATCAGAGCTAAGCCAGCTAGGCCCAGCAAAAGACTGTCCCAGCCCGGAGATGAATCGCCAGAGGCAGCCAGAAAAGTAATTAGCCCACCAGCCGTAAACAGTCCACCCAGCATGTTTACCCTGCTGGTTTCCGGGTCTGGCCCCGTTGTTTGAGCAGTCGCACGAACCAATACCGTATCTGGTGCGGCAACAGGCGGCCTGCGTTGTGCATCAGCGGGCCGGATGGGCTTTAGCGGCGGCGCGGGGGGTAGCTTACGGCTACGCGCTGGGGCGCTGGTAGCAGCAGAAGCATCGGCTAGTAACTGGGGCGGCTCGGCTATTGGAGTGGTAGTAGCAGGCCCGGCTCGGAAAGCAGGTTGGTGACCATATTCCTGAACTGCGGGCAGTACGGCAGGAACCCGGGCCGACTGACATCCTACCGCTAACAACCCACTTATCAGTAGGCCAACAATCCGAAATTTCATTCTTGAGGATAAAGCTTGATGAATAGGCAGAAGATAGTTCTGGCTCTAAGCACAAGAATTTAGGCGGATAAAAAAAGCCCCAACCGCCAGTTGGCAGTTGGGGCTTTGTGTAGAAAAGCGGGTTACTATCCTACTATACCTCGTCGAGGAGGCCCAGTACGATGAACACAATACCGATGATGGCAATTACAGTACCCAGAATAGGAATGATAAGCCCTACCAGAATACCGATCAGCAGCAGAATAATGCCGAGCTTGATGTTGCGGCTGATGGCATTGGCATCTTCCTTGGCAGCCGTTTCCGACTTTTTGTTTACCTGTGCCTTCGCAGCCAGTTTGTCGGCTTTCTTAGCCAGCTTGGCTACCAACGCCTTCTGCGCCAAGTTCAGCTTGGGAGCGGTGGCTGCTTTAGCCGGAGCTGCCGCTTTGGCCGGGGCGCTGGCTACAGCCTGGCGCTCGGCTACCGGAGCTTGCTTTGCTGGGGTGGCGCTGCTGGCGGCCGGTGCCTCTGCTGCTACTACAGCTTCTGAAGCCACTGGTGCGGTAGCTTCCGGAGCAACGGCCGTTGCTGGAGCTGGTGCTACCACTACGCCCCGCTGGGCACCGTGGTAAGCCGATGACGTTTTGGGGAGCATCGCGTACTCGGCGCGGTTGCAGCTGGTTAGGGCTACTGCTACAGCCGCCACAGCCGTAAGCTTGTGCAGAATTCCGGACAGGTGTTTCATAGAGGAAAAGAAGTTAGGGTGAATGGTGTGCAATTGGGGACTTGTACGGGCGAAATTAAAGAATGAAAATAAAAAACAGGATATATTCCCGGCGGGCAGCTGCCCGTACAGCTGCTTCCTTGCGGCTACGCAGGCACTTAGCGAAGGGTTATTTTTTTGTTGCTTCATCCCACCGAACGGTTCGGGCTGGACAGATGTTATCGTCGCGCTGTTTATTTGCACCCGTGCATATGCCGTTCCATCCAAAGTATTTGCTGCTATGCGCAGCAACCGGTTTGCTTCTCGGGCCTTTGGCCTGCACGCAGCCGCTCACTGAAAGCACTGCCGCCCAGCTGGTGGAGCAGCGCCGACAGGTTCTGCCCGATACCAGCGGCTACGAGCGGCGCGCCCCCCAGGACCCCAACGGCATCAGCACCTACTACATGGGCCGCCAGATTGCCCACGTGATGGGGCATGAGGGGGCCAGCTGGCTTGAGCGCGCTGACCGCCAACAGGAGGAAGGCACTGACATTCTGCTACGCGAACTGAAGCTCAAACCCACCGATGTGGTAGCAGATATTGGGGCCGGCACAGGGTTTTTCTCTTTCCGGATGAGTCCATTGGTGCCCAAAGGCAAAGTGCTGGCCGTAGATATTCAGCCCGAAATGCTGGCCTCCCTCCGCGAAACAGCCGAGAAGCGGCACATCCACAACGTTATTCCCGTGCGGGGTACCACTCGAAATCCCAACCTGCCCGAGCGGGGAGTGGATTTGGTGCTTATTGTAGATGCCTACCATGAGTTTGACCATCCCCGGGAAATGATGCGCGCCGTCCGGAATTCGCTTACTCCAACTGGGCGGGTAGCCTTGGTTGAGTACCGTGCCGAGGACCCGAACGTGCCCATCAAGCGCATTCACAAAATGAGCGTGGCGCAGGCTCGCCGCGAAATGGCTGCCATTGGCCTGCGCCTCACCGACTCAGTGGAGACCCTGCCTCAGCAGCACTTGCTGTTCTTCCAGAAATAGCTGGCGCTGGCTCTCTCCGGAGCGCGCTACCTATTGTAGCAGTCAGGCAGGAAGCATCACGCGCCCCCGCTTTATCTTTGCGGGCTATGGCTTTTTCCTCGTCCGATCCTCGTCAGCTTTCCATTCACGACTTCACTTACCACTTGCCCCCGGAGCGTATCGCACCGGAGCCGCTGCCCAACCGCGACCAGTCCCGGCTATTGCTGTACCAGGCCGGTACCATCTCCGACCGGTATTTTTATGAGGTACCGGCGTTGCTCCCGGCGGACAGCCTGTTGGTTTTTAACGATACCAAGGTAGTACGCGCCCGCCTGTTTGCCCGGCGGCCCACGGGCGGAATAGTCGAGTTGTTTTGCCTGGAGCCGGTGGCTCCGCACCGCGCCATTGAGCCCGCCATGCAGCAAACCGGCAGCTGCGTCTGGAAATGCCTGGTCGGAAACGGGAAGCGCTGGAAAACCGGAGCTGTAACGCTGGAGTTTGAAGCGGCAGGCCAAGCCGCCGTGCTAACCGCCGAGCGGGTAGAACAGGGCGAAGGATACGCCCTGATTCGATTTAGCTGGGAGCCGGCTGCTTTGCCTTTCGCGGAAGTGCTGCGGGGCGCCGGCCATTTGCCCTTACCCCCTTACCTCAATCGAACCGATACGGCCGCCGATGCCGTCCGGTACCAAACGGTATATGCCACCCACGAAGGGGCGGTAGCCGCGCCCACAGCCGGCCTCCATTTCTCAGATGCAGTGCTGGCGGAATTAGGGTCCCGGTCTGTGGCGGCGGCTCACGTAACTCTGCACGTAGGTGCTGGCACTTTCCAGCCAGTTAAGGCGGCCTCCATGGAGGGCCACCCCATGCACGGAGAGCCGATCAGCGTTACGGCCGCCACGTTGCGGCAACTGCTGAACCATCTGCCGCAGCCTATCATTGCGGTTGGCACTACCAGTCTGCGCACTCTGGAAAGCCTCTACTGGCTGGGCGCACGCCTGCTGCAGGAGTCCCAGACTGAGCCTAGCTGGCACGTAAGCCAATGGCAACCTTACCAGGACCAGCCGGCAGTAACGGCGGCTGATGCTTTCACGGCTTTACTGCGCCATCTGGAAGAACGCAACTCTGCTACGCTGCACGCTACCACGCAGCTGCTGATTGCGCCAGGCTACCAATTTCGGGTAATCCGGGGGCTAATTACCAACTTTCATCAGCCTGAGAGCACGCTGCTTCTGCTGGTAGCTGCCTTGCTGGGCCCCGACTGGCGCCGCGTTTATGACCACGCACTAGCCCATAACTACCGCTTCCTGAGCTACGGCGACTCTTCCTTGCTGTTGCCCTGAGCAGGCGGGCGAGGCAAAGTGTTTTCCCGTGAGAAGCAGAATTGTTGCAGCAATGAAAAAGCCCCACGTATGGGGCTTTTTCATTGCTGCAACAATTCTGCTTCTCGTTTTTTAAGTTATGAAAGTAAGTAAAGCTACGTATGCTTTACTTATTACACCCCACTCAATATTATAAAGCAAGACCATCTACAATATTGATTTGCAAATATTTACAAGTCACAAAGGAATATCATACCGGAATCGAGTCAGATGACAGACAGGAATGTGTAACCTCGGTTGCTACCTATCCTCGAGATGCCGACGAGCTAGTGCTGCCGGAGCACACAGTGAGACCTGCCGCAAGTTGGCATTTCACAACCAATTTTCAGCATACCGTATAAGGACTCATAATCTATTTACCAACGCAGACTCTCCTCATGAAAAAGATAGTAATGCTGGCTGCCGCCGCGCTTTTCTCGACGGCCGCCTTCGCCCAGGGCGACAAAACCACCGTCCGCGACGACGCTACCGGTGCAAAAACCACCGTTGAAGAGCGTGACAACGGCACCGTGAAAGTAGAAGCCCGCTCCGGCCGCACCAAAGCCGGCCAGAAAGCCTACAACACAAAACAGGACGTAAAATCGGCGGGTAGAAAGACCGGCAACGTGGTTGAGAAAGGCGCCAAGAAAACCGGCAAGGCCGTAAAAAAGGGCGCTAAAGCTGTAAAAAATAAGGCCGAGGACATAGTAGATTAATCTATTTTGCTTCTCGTAAACGCAACAACGCCCCGTCGGTACTACCGACGGGGCATTGTTGCGTTTACGGGGTAGGATCCGCTTACTGGCCTACCATAAACACAGCGTTGCCAAACAGCAGTTTGCCACCTTGCCAGAAGGCCCGGAAAAGCGGGTTATCGGCTAGGTACACTACCTGCCCGCGGCCCAGGTCCTGGGTTCCCAGTACAAAGCTGTCGGAGAGGGCGCGCTGGGCTTTTCGTCCGGTGAAGCCGGCCGCGTAGCCATTTTTCTTGAGCACGCCCACGTTCCAGCCACCCTGGGGTATGAAGCGGTAGTTGGGCGTATCGCGCAGCAAGGCGTAGTAGGTGCTGCCGTAGCCAAAGGCCAGCGGATGGGTATTGTCGAGCTGCACGCGGTACACGCTACCCTGCACCCGCTCGGCAATCTGCTCCCGCTCGGCATCAGCGTAACGGCGCAGGGCGGCGTAAGGGTTAGGCTTCTTGGCAGTGGCGCTATCAGTGGGCTTGGCTTTCAGCAGAAAGTCTTTCTTATCGGCCAGAAAGCGGGTAGCACCTTCGAGGGCAATCAGCCGGCCGCCCGCCCGCACCCACGATTTCACGTTCTCCAGGCTGCGTTCCGTCAGAATGTTGTCGTAGCGCCCATCGGGCAGAATCAGCACGTCGAACTCGGCCAGGGGCACGCTACTGAAATAATCCGTTCCCAGCACCGATACGGGGTAGCTGATTTGCTGCTCGAAGAAGTGCCACACCTCCCCGAAGGCCGTAGCATCGACGCCCGGACCGGCCAGAATAGCCACCTTGGGTTGCTGCAGGGGGCGCACCGACCGGGAGCCCAGGTCGCCGCCACTGGTCGAGAGGCCCGACTGCACGGCCTGTACCTGCACCCCGGCCGAGTCGGCCTGGGCGCGCACCAGCTGATCGAGGCGGGCCCCGAGCCGTTCGTTACCGGTTCGCGGAATAATCAGGGTGCCACGCTGGTACTGCTGGCCTTCCGTTTCAAACGGCTCATCGGCCACGCGCACCTTCACGCCCAACTGCTGTAAGCGCCCCAGGAAGCGCACATCGGGCAGGCTGTTCCACCGGGCCACGTAGGCGTAGGGAGGGTTGGCCGGTAGGGGGGGGGTAGCAGGTTTGACGGGGGCTGCGCTGTTGGCTTCCACGGTGCCTTTCAGGGCGTAGGCTTTCAGCCCGAAGGCGTACGGCAACGACCACGCCGTGAGGTCGTACGTCAGAGAGTCTTCCAGGGCTGCCTGGGGCTCGAACAGCACCTTCACCAACGTTGATTTGGGCTGGTACATGCTCACTACCAGGTCGCGGGGCTCAATCTGCACGGTTTCCGTCTGACCCGCAGCGTAGCTGTAGGCGCGCTGCTTGCTGCGCTTGGCGGCGTAGCCGTAGCTGATTCGCTGGCGGTCGAGGTACTGGGTGAGGGCGCGCACCTGGCCGGCATCCGCCGTGCCCGCCACCACAAAGGACTTATACTCGCCGCGGGGCTTGTTGCGGGCATCGAGGTAGAACTTCTGAAACTCCCGAACCAGCTCGTCGTGGCGGTCGGCGGCGGCCTGAATGGTCGCCAGACTCGTGGCGTGGTGGTGGGCAATACGCTGGGCCAGGGTGAGCGTGTCGCCGTCGGCTTTGGTGTAGCTGATGCCGGCCGGACTACCCCCACCCTGCTCATACGTCATGCCGATGGCCCCGTTGAAGGAAGGCCAGGTGTCGCCGTAGAAGGGCGCAAACAGGTCGTAGGTTTCGCGGGTGAAGTAAAGCCAGTTGTTCTTATCAAACACTTTGCGGTTGTAGTCGCCGATGATGTTCTGAAACTTGCGCTGCCATTCCGTGAGGTCGGCATGGAAGGGTTTGGCCGCCGGCGAGAAGTAGTACGGGTTATTAGGGCCCATCTCGTGGAAATCGGCGTGCACCTGGGGCAGCCACTGGTTGTACACGGCTATGCGCTGGCGGCTTTCCTGCTGGGTTTGCCAGGCCCAGTCGCGGTTCAGGTCGAAGTAGTAATGGTTATAGCGCCCCCCGGGCCAGGGCTCGTGGTGCTCCCAGCTCAGGGGCGAGGAGTTGGGCTGCTGGTTAGCCACGCGGTTGTACCACTGCGCATACCGGTCGCGGCCGTCGGGGTTCACGCAGGGGTCCACGATAACCACCAGGTTCTGGAGCCACTGCTGCATCTGCTGGTTCTGGGGGTTGGCCAGGTCATACAGCACCTGCATCACGGCCTCCGACGACACGGCTTCGTTGCCGTGCACGTTGTAGCTCAGCCACACCACGGCCGGCTGCTGACGCTGGGCGGCCCCGCTTTCCAGGCCCGCCAGGCGCAGGTTGTTGCGCCGAATGTCGTCGAGGCGGCTCAGGTTATCGGGGGTAGCCACGTACACCAGCTCCAGCGGGCGGTTCTCGTAGGTGCGACCGTAGCGCTGCTGCTGCATGCGGCCAGGGCTGTGCTGCACCACATGCTCCACGTAGCGCAGCAGTTCAGCGTGCGGAGTAAAGCGGGTACCCAGCTCGTAGCCCAGAAACTGACGGGGGGTAAGCAAAGCCCCTTCGGCAGCGCCGGGAGTTTGGGCAAACACCTGCGGACTGAGCAGCAGGCAGAGCAGCCAGAGGCAAGCCGCTCGTAATCGGGAGTTAAGCACAGGGGTACGGGGTAGCACCGGCAGAGGCCGGCGAGGTTAAGGAAAGGTTTGGTAGCCAAAGAAAACAGAATCTGACCGTCCGCGCCGGAAAAAGATGCCATGCTCCGGCGCTGCGGTGCTGCCTGCTGGCATCCCAGCGGGCACTTGCTTACCTTACCCACTACTCTGCTACCTGTTTCACCTTCCTACCCCTTCATCCGTATGCCTACCCCTACCCCACCCCGGGCCCTGCTGGTCGCCCTGCTCGTTGCCGCCGCCAGTGCCGCCCAGGCCCAGACTCCGGTATCGTACCCGCTGCCCTCCGAGGCCGACAAGCGGCAGCTGGCTGTGGTGCTGGCCGACACGCTCTACATTCAGCAGCACTACAACAAGTTTGAGTATCAGATTCCGATGCGCGACGGGGTAAAGCTCTACACCATCGTGTACGCGCCCAAGGATGCCGATAAGGTAAAGTACCCCATCATGCTCAACCGCACGCCCTACGCGGTGGGGCCCTACGGGCCGGGCAAGTACAAGAAAAACCTGGGGCCCAGCAGCACTATGCTGCACGAGGGCTACATTTTTGCTTACCAGGATGTGCGGGGCCGCTACATGTCGGAGGGGCAGTTTGTGGATGTGCGGCCGGCTAAAACCTCGTACCAGAGCAAAACCGACACCGACGAGGGCACCGATACGTACGACACCATTGAGTGGCTGCTGAAAAAAGGACCTAAGAACAACGGGCGGGTAGGCCAGTGGGGCATCAGCTACCCCGGCTACTATACCGCCGCGGGCCTGCTCAGCCGGCACCCGGCCCTGAAGGCCTCCTCGCCCCAAGCCCCTATTGCCGACTGGTTCTGGGACGATTTTCACCACAACGGGGCCTTTTTCCTGCCGCATGCCTTCAACTTTCTGGCCTCGTTCGGGCTGCCGCGCCCCCAGCCTACCCCCACCGGCAACCCGGCCTTCCAGCACGGCACCCCCGATGGCTACGACTTTTTCATGCGAATGGGGCCGCTCAAAAACGCCGATGCCCGCTATTACAAAGGGCAGGTAGCTTTCTGGAACGACCTGACGCAACACCCCAACTACGACGAGTTCTGGCAGGCCCGCAACCTGCGGCCTCACCTCAAAAACCTCAACAAGAATACGGCCGTGCTCACCGTGGGCGGCTTCAACGATGCCGAGGACCTCTTCGGGGCTCTGAAGATTTATGAAACCATTGAAAAGCAGAACCCCGGTCAGCGCAATGGCCTCGTGATGGGCCCCTGGGTGCACGGGGGCTGGGCGCGCGGCACCGGCGAAATGGTGGGCAACGTGGCCTACGGCGAATCACCTTCCCTGTACTACCAAAAGGAAATTGAGGCGCCCTTTTTCAAATCGTATCTGAAGGATGGCAAGCCAGCCGCTACTCCGGAAGCCACCATTTTTGAGGGAGGCACTAACCGCTGGCGCACGTTTGCCACCTGGCCGCCAAAAGAAGCGCAGGAGCGTACCTTGTTTTTCCAGGCCAACGGCAAAATCGGCTTCGAGCAGGCAGCCGCCGGCCCCGAGTTCGACCAGTACCTTAGCGACCCGGCCCACCCAGTACCCTTCACCGAGGCTACGGCCACCGGCATGACCCGCGAGTACATGACCGACGACCAGCGCTTTGCCTCGCGCCGCCCCGATGTGCTCACTTATCAAACCGATGTGCTCACCGATGACCTGACGCTGGCCGGCCCCATTGAGGCCTTGCTGCAGGTAGCCACCACCGGAACTGATGCCGACTGGGTAGTCAAAATTATTGATGTGTACCCCGACAACACGCCTAACAACCCCAGCCTGAACCCGGCCGTGAAGCTGGGCGGCTACCAGCAAATGGTGCGCTCGGAGGTGATGCGCGGGCGCTTCCGCAATAGCTTCAGCAAGCCGGAAGCCTTCGTGCCGGGCCAGGTAACGGCTGTGCCGTTTACCGTGCAAGACCTCTGCCACACCTTCCGCAAAGGCCACCGCCTGATGGTACAGGTACAAAGCAGCTGGTTTCCGCTCGTAGACCGCAACCCTCAGACCTTCGTGCCTAATATCTTTGAGGCCAATGAAAAAGACTTCCAGGCCGCAACCCACCGCCTCTATCATTCTCCGCAGCACGCCTCCCAGCTAAAAGTGCGGGTGCTGTAAGCGGTGAGGTAGCGACCAGGAGCAGTTCACCGGTTCATTGATTCCGGAGGGGTAGCCCAACGAAGCGTTGCGTCGGTAGCAAGCCCCGATATAGATCCTCAAAGCCCCAACGGGCCGGCACTACTGGTTAAACGAGTAGTGCCGGCCCGTTGGGGCTTTGAGCGGTGAGGGAGGGGTAGGCGGTTTCGGGTAAGCCTCGGCTGGAACTACCCTTCAGGAAGGGTAGTCCCAGCAACTTCGCTATCTAAGTTGCTACAGCCGGCCTACGTTGCCGTAATCCATTTCGCGGGGCTTTTCTTTGAGTTGGTAGAGCACACTCTCGGCCACGCCCCGCCCAAACAGGCTAAGGCCGGCGTTGAAGACAACCAGGGCCGCCGTGCCGGCCGCTACCCACTCTGAGGTAGAGTGGCCGTTGCGCTTTTTATCGGCGGCCCATTGCACCAGACAGGTGCCCAGGCCAACCGTTACCAGCCCGGCGGGGGCAAATACCAACCATTTGTCTCTGTGGGTCATGGCCATGCGAAGGAGTTTAGGAGTGGGAAAGCCGGTAGCGCGGTAGGTGCGCCGCGCTACCCGTGCCAAAATACACAATCGTACCTTTGCATGGTGGGGTTACGTTCAGTCCCGATTATAGTTTGCCCTGGCTTTCAATCGGGCCCGGGCGTTTTTCTGCCTTGTATGCTTGTTCCTCCCTATCAGCGGCTGCTGCAGCTAGCCTTTCCTGCCGCTCCCGATGCTGCTCACTACCTGCCGACTACCACGCTGGCGGCTTACCGTACCTTCGAGGAAGCCGACCCTGAGGACCTGCCTTTCCGCTTCGAGCGGGTACGCCTGGGGGTAGCCCTGGCCCTGATGAAGCTGCTCACCGACCTCGGCGACCTGGAGGAAAGCCGCCGGGTTATGGAGGTGTTGCACCGGGCCCTTAAGGCAACTTCCGTGGCGGCCATTGATGCTACCATCACCAAAGAAGCCAACGTGTTCGAACGCCTCTACACCAACCTCTACGTCAATGAGGAAGGCGAACAGCTGCTCCACCTGTTTGAGCGCGCCCTCGACGCCGACTCCCAGCCCCTCATGGATGACGTAATCCGGGAGGCCCTCCGGCTGGCCCCCACCCTTGACTTCAGCCATTTGCAGGAAGAGGACGACGATGACCAATAGGGTGGCTTGTTCCTACCCCAACAACATAAAAAGGCCGCAACGCTCAGCGTTGCGGCCTTTTATCTTACCGGGTGGCTAACCAGCAGGCTAGTAGCCCGGGTTCTGCACCAGGGCCGTGTTCACGTTCAGCTCCCGGAACGGAATGGGCAGCACCAGAATGTTGCTGGTAATGGGAATGGTGGTAGCCGGGTTGGTGCCCGACGCCGGAACAAAGATGTCTGTGTTCGTCCGCTTCAGGTCATGGATGCGGAAGCCCTCAAAGGCCAGCTCCAGCTGCCGCTCCCGCAGGATGGTAGCCAGGGAAAGCTGCGCCGCCGTGAGGGGGGTAGCGCCCGAGCGGGTCCGAATGCGGTTGATGTCGGCCAGGGCCGCAGCCGCGTTATTGGCCCGGAATGAAGTTTCCGCCCGAATCAGGTACATTTCCGCCAGCCGGATTACCGGTATGTTCTGGCCGTAGGTGGTGTATTTGCCCGTGCGCAGGCTGCCTGGGCGGGCGCCCGTGCCTACGTATAGCAACTGAGCCGTGCCGCGGGCATCCGTGGCCTCGTAAAGGTTAGCAAAGGCCGGTAGCACGCGCACGTCGCCGCGGCCCAACTGCCCGATGCTGGCAAACAAGGTAGCCAGACCGCTGTTGGAAGCCCCCGCATTGTTCTGGTCGTTCTGCTGAATTTCCAGCAGGGTTTCCGAAGAGTTGCGGTTGGTAAATACCGACTGCAGCGTGGGCGAGAGGGATTTGCCGCTGTTCTTGATTACGTCGTCGGCCAGGGCGCCCGCCTCGACAAAGCGGCTCTGTTGCAGGTACACGCGCGCCAGCAGGGCCTTAGCCGTATAGCTGGAGGCACGGGTGCCGTTATCATCCGGCAGCAGTTCAATAGCTTCGGTCAGATCAGTAATAACCTGATTGTACACCTCGGCCACCGTGTTACGGGCCTGGGTGGTAGAGGCTCCCTCCACGGTTCTTACCGCCGTGAGGCTGATGGGTACCCCTGGCTGCGTGTTAGCGCCGCCGGGCTCGTACTGCTTGGCGTACAGGCGCACCAGTTCGAAGTACATATCGGCCCGGATGAAGCGGGCTTCCCCTTCATACTGCGACTTCAGATCGGCCGTTGCTACCACCGGCAGGGCCTCGATAACCAGGTTAGCCTGGTTGATGGCCTGGTAAGCCGTGCGCCAGATGGCTTCGGCCGAGGTGTTCTGGGCGTTGGTAGTGCGCAGGGCCAGCTGCCGGTAGTTGGTGAAGGTGCCCTGGAAGCCGATGTAGTTGTCGGGAGCCAGCAGCTCGGGCACCAGAATCAGGTCCGTACCGTACAGGTTGGGGCTGTCGAGGCGGGCGTACATACCCACCACGGCGCTACCTACCTTCGTTTCCGAGTCCAGAGCCGTGCTGGCATCTACGGACTGAAACGGGTCAATGTCCAGCTGTTTGTCGCACGCCGTCAGGCTCAGGCTGAGCCCCAGGGCGAGCAGGTAAGCAGAACGAGAAAATATCGATTTCATCAGAAAGTTGATCTAGAGCGTTAGAAACCCACGTTGATGCCCGCCTGGAAGGTTTTCGCCAGCGGGGGCGTGTAGAAGTCGTGACCGATGAGGTAGTTGGCTGCACCAAAGGCGGCCGTGTTTACCTCGGGGTCATAGCCGTCGTAGTTGGTGATGGTGGCCAGGTTCTGCACCAGCACGTACACCCGCACCGACGACATGCGGCCCCGCTTCACCAGCTCAGTCGGCAGGGTATAGCCCAGCGTGATATTCTTCACCCGGAAGAACGAGCCACTGGTTACCCAGCGCGACGATACCTGCGTGCCGTTGGCGGCGTACAGACGCGCCTGAGGCACGTCAGTAATGTCGCCGGGCTTCTGCCAGCGCCGCAGCTGGTCAACCGTCTGGTTGTCGAAGTAGTCGCCGTTCACCGACTGGTAAATACCCGCCGCGTTGTACAGGTCGTTGCCGTAAGTAAACTGGCCCAGCGCGCTCAAATCAAAGCCTTTGAACGAGAAGGTGTTCGTGATACCACCCTGATAATCGGGGTTCGGGTTGCCCACAATCTGCAAAGACGCCAACGTGGGGTTGTTGGTAGTAGTTCCTTCGGCCGTGTAGTAGAGGGCATCCCCGTTGGCCGGGTCCACGCCAGCATATTTGCGGCCGTAGAAGATACCAATCGGCTGCCCTTCGCGTACGCTACCCAGGTACTGGCTCTGAATAGGGGCCGCCAGCGAGGTAACCTTGTTGCGGTTGAAGGAGATGTTGAAGTTGGTATTCCACTTGAACTCCTTGTCGATGTTGCGCGTGTTCAGCGAGATTTCCAGACCCCGGTTGCGCAGCGAGCCGATGTTCTCGGTTACGCTGGTGTAGCCGCCCGAGTAGCGCAGCGGCCGGCTCAGCAGCAGGTCGGTGGTTTTCTTCTCGTACACGTCCACCTCACCCGAAATGCGGTTGTCGAAGAAACCGAACTCCAGACCCAGGTCGGCCTGAGCGGTGCTTTCCCACGTCAGGTCGGGGTTACCCAGCACGGTGCCGGGCGCAATGCCCGCCTGGTCGGCGTAGGGCAGCGAGCCAAAGAGGCTGCGGGAGGCGAAGTTGCCGATTTCGGCGTTACCCGTCAGACCGTAGCTGGCGCGCAGCTTCAGGAAGTTCAGGAAGCGGTTGTCCTTCAGGAAGCTTTCCTCCGTGATAACCCAGCCCACGGAGCCGGCCCCGAAGGTACCGTACTTGTTGTTGGCCCCGAAGCGCGAAGAGCCGTCGCGGCGCACACTACCGGAAATCAGGTAGCGGTTGCGGAAGGCGTAGTTCACGCGGCCGAAGTACGATACGAAGGAGAACCCATCCCGATCAGAGCTCGAACCAGCCGTTTTGATAGCGGCACTCGCTACTTTAGTGAACTCTGTATTCGGGAAGCCCCGGCCTTCGGCGGACGTAGCCTGCGCGTCGGAGCGCTGGAACGAGAAGCCGGCCAGCGCTTCAATGCTGTGGTCTTCGCCGATGGTTTTGAGGTAGGTAGCGGTGTTGTTGGTGGTGTAGTTGATTACCTGCACCTGGTTGCTGAAACCGTAGCCGGTGTTGCCCCCATCCTGGGTACCGGCGGCGCGGTACAGTTCTTCATTCAGGTTCAGGAAGTCGGCACCAGCTTCCGTGCGCAGCGTCAGGCCCTGCAGGGGCTGGTACTGCAGGTTCACGTTGCTGAACGAGCGGTAGGTACCCGACCGGTTGCGGCCGTTTTCCAGATCCTGCAGGTTGTTGTAGTAGAGCGTGTTTTTATTCAGCTGCCCGGTAGTCGGGTCGATTTTGGGCTGAATGGGAGGCAGCGCGTTCAGCTGCACCGGGTTCGAGAAGGCGTTGTCGTTGGGCGTACGGTCGTTCACCGAACGAGTCAGCGACAGGTTGAAGCCCACCTTCAGCTTCTCAGAAATCGAGTGGTCGAGGTTGATGCGGGCGCTACCACGGCGGTACCGGTTGCCGATAATAATACCGGTCTGGTCGTTGTAGGTCGTGCTCAGGTAGAAGCGCGTTTTCGCGTCGCCACCGCTCACGTTGAAGTCGTACTGCGATACTTTACCGCGCTGGAAGGGCTCGTCGCTCCAGCTCTGGTCCACGTCCGAGTTGAAGTCGAGGCCGTTGTCGGCGAACTGCTCGGCGGGGTCGTACCCTTCGTTCGTGGCGGCTTCGGCAAACAGCTCCTTGTACTGCTCGGCATTGAGGAACTTACGGCGACGGGTGGTTTCGCTGGTACCCACGTAGTAGCCCACGTTCACCTTGGTCTTGCCCTGGCGCCCCTGCTTGGTCGTCACGAGTACTACCCCGTTGGAAGCGCGCGAACCGTAGATGGCCGACGAAGCAGCGTCCTTCAGAATGGTAATCGACGCAATATCGTTCGGGTTCAGGTCGGCCAGCGGGTTCAGCGGCTCGGTATCGGAGCCTACGTCCTGCGAGGTCACGGGAATTCCGTCAATTACGTACAGCGGCTGGTTGGAAGCCGTCACCGACGAAGAGCCCCGCACCCGGATCTGCACCCCGGCCCCGAGCTTACCGGAGCTCTGGTTGATCTGCACGCCCGGCGCCCGGCCCTGAATGGCCTGCTCGAAGCTTACGGTCGGTACGTTTTCAACGTCTTTGGCGCTGAGCTGCGTAACCGAGCCGGTTACGTCGGCTTTGGTTTGCGTGCCGTAGCCTACTACTACCGCTTCGCCCAGCTCGGTGGCGCTGCTTTTCAGTGATATGGCTACCGACGTACGGTCGCCTACTACTACGTTCTGCGTTTCAAATCCGATGGAGCTCAGCACCAGCGTGGCCCCGGGCTGCACTGACAGCGAGAAGCTACCATCGGCGCCGGTGCTCGTGCCATTGGTAGTGCCCCGTTCGAGCACGGTTACGCCCGGCAACGCTGAGCCGCTGGCATCCGTTACGCGTCCACTCACCGTGCGCGTTTGTGCCGTAGCCGAAGTAGCTACCAGCACGCCACATGCCAGTGGAATGAGAAAATTTTGTTTCATACAACCTGGCCCTCCTTGAGGCCGATTAGAGTGAAAAAAAGCCGGTCCGCTGCGCCGGCAAGTGCGGGTAAGAATGCAAGGTACATGCATTTATTCGGCATGCATAGTACTAATTGCCCGGAGGCGGACCGGATTGGAAGTAAGATGATTGCAATTAGCAATATAAAATCCGAACTCTATAGTCCCATTTACCCCAGGCAAAGTAGTGGTTTTGGTAACTTGGGCTGCCTACCTTTACTAAACTGTCGTCGGGTCAGCGTAGTAGCCCGCCACCTTTCTCCCTTCTCGAATTACTATCGTTAAATGCCTGATATTCAGTACATCACTGAAGGAAATCTTGTCGCTCATACAGCCCAGGCCCTTCACCAGCGCGCCCGTTTAGCCATTGATCTGGAATTTGACGATATGCGGCACCGCTACGGCCGTAATCTGGCTCTGATTCAGATATTTGACGGCGAAACCGTTTTCCTCATCGACCCCCTACCCCTTACCAACCCGGCGCAGGAACTGGAACCCCTCTGGGCGGTGCTACGCGACCCAGCCGTGGAAAAAGTATTTCACAGCTGCAAGTCCGATATCCTGCTACTCGATGAACTTTACGGCGTTCATGTGCGCACCATTACTGATACGAGCGTACAATATACGCTTTTAGCAGAAGCGGACAATAATATTTCCCTGGGGCGGCTGATTCAGCAGGAATTAGGCCTGGAAGTGGACAAGGGCGAGCAGAAATCAAACTGGCTGAAGCGCCCCCTCACCGAGGCCCAGAAGCAGTATGCCGCCAACGATGTGCTTTACCTGTTTGAGCTGACGGACCGGCTGGCCGCCAAGCTGGCCGCGTTGGGCCGCACACCCTGGGCCGAGCAGGAAAACAAGGCCCTGGAGGAAGTCCGCTACTCCCGCGACGAGCGGCCCTACCTGCGCCTGGCCGGCAAGTACCGGATTCAGCCCCAGGAGCTGCCGCTGTTCCGGGACCTGTACCTGCTGCGCGACGAGGTAGCCCGCTACATTGACCGGCCCAGCTACATGGTAGCCAGCAACGATAGACTAGCCGAGCTGACCCGCCTGCCCGTAACCAGCACGGGCCACCTGCGCAACGCGCCCGGCCTGCATCCGGAGCTGAAGCGCAGCCCCTTCGCCGAGCGCTTGGTAACCTTGGCCCAAGAGGGCCGGGAACCTGAGCCGCCCCTGCCGGCCGAGCAGCGGCGTTTTCCGTTCCGGCGCCGGCTCACGGGCGCTAAAGCGGCCCTGGCTGATGCCCGGGAAGCCCTGCTGACAACGCTGAAAACCCATCTGGCTGAGGACCACAGCCCCATCATGGCCAACCTGGTACTCAGCAACCGCCTCATTGCCGATATTGTGGAGCAGGGTGCCAACTACACGCTGCGCCCCTGGCAGCACCAGCTCCTGCTGGAAACGGCTGAGCGCCACGGCATCGACTTCGAGCAGGTGGCCCATCCCTTCGACCTGAAAAGCTAAGCCCCCTGCCCTGAAAGGCGCCAGCCGCAGCAGCCACGTAGCCGCTGCGGCTGGCGCCTTTCAGGGCAATTACGCGGACTAGCGCAGCTTCTCGTTTTGCTGGTGGCGGGTGGCGTCGCGCTGCGTTTTTTTCTCCAGGTTGCGCTCTAGAGCTTCCGTGAGGTTAACACCCGTTTGATTAGCCAGACAAATTACAACGAACAGCACGTCGGCCAACTCGTCGGCCAGTACTTTGTCTTTATCAGATGCTTTAAACGACTGCTCCCCGTACTGGCGGGCAATGATGCGGGCTACCTCGCCTACTTCCTCGGTAAGCATAGCCAGATTGGTCAACTCGTTGAAATACCGTACGCCGGTGGTCTGAATCCACTGATCTACGGTGTGTTGGGCGTCGTCGATGGTCATGAGCGGTGCGGGAGTATTTAAGTGAGGGTGTGGTTCCGAGGCTGATACCGCGCTTATTCGTCGTTTTTGTCGAGCACAATCGTTACGGGGCCATCATTGAGCAGGGCTACCTGCATATCGGCGCCAAACTCGCCGGTTGCCACGGGGCGGCCCAGCTCGGCGGCAACCAGCTGCACAAACTCTTCATATAAGGGAATAGCAACCGGTGGGGGCGCCGCGCCGACGTAGCTGGGCCGGTTGCCCTTGCGGGCATCGGCCAGCAGCGTAAACTGGCTGACTACCAGTACCTCGCCCGCAATATCCTGCACCGAGCGGTTCATTTTGCCTTCCTCATCGGAGAAGATGCGCATCTGCACCAGCTTGCGGGCCATCCAGGCCAGCGTTGCGGTAGCATCGGTGGGGGCAAAACCGGCCAGCACCAGCAAGCCAGGACCAATCTGGCCAGTAACGCGGCCCGCCACCGTAACACTGGCCTGCCGAACTCGCTGCACTACAATGCGCATACTTGCAAGGGTCTGATGGAAGTGAACAGTTTGGGTGTGCCCGCAGGGGTAGCAATCCGGCCCGCAAGTACGCCGCTGACGGTGGTAATTCGCACTATTCGCGGTCGAAAACCTAATATTGCCGTTGCCCCGCTACCACGGGATGGTACCAAGGTCTCAATTTCTACCGGTTTGCCCTCGCTCCGCTCCCAACTCCCGTGGCTATTGTCAGCTTTGCTGCTCGTGGCAGCCGTGCGGCTGTACGGGCTGGCCGGTGCGGCCCTACCCGACTACGATTCCGTGCGCAACTGGCAGATTGTGCAGGAAGTAGCCCGTGGCCAGCTGCTGCACCTGTTTCATCATGGCAGCCCGGTGTTTTCGCTGGTGTACGCACCCGTCGCGTGGCTGACCGCTGACTACCGCGTGTTTCAGCACCTGAACGCGCTGGTGGCCGTGGCTGCCCTGGGCCTGCTGGTGGCTTTTATTGCCCGCGAAACCCAGCTGCCCGGCTGGCAAACCGGCCTGCTGGCCCTACTGGCCGGCACGGGCCTGTTCCTGACTTTTTCGGGCCGCGACTTTACCATGAGCTCCTGGAGTCTGCTGTGCTTTGCCGGCCTGCTGCGGGCTTATTACCGGCGTCTGCAGCTACCATCCGCCGCGGCGTTGTACCGGGCCACCGGCTGGCTGGTGCTCGGGCTCGGGTTCAACTATAAATTTCTGCTGACGCTACCCATTCTGGCGGTACTGGAGTGGTGGCGGGCCGATGGACTGCTCTGGCGCCATGGCCACTGGTGGCGGGTGGCCGGTTTGCTGGTGGCGCCCTACCTCGTGCTGGGTGGAGTAGGCGTGCTGGCCGGCCTGCCCTGGTACCTGTGGCCTGCTATTTACTACAAAGTAGCCTTCCCGGACGCGGCCAACGCGGCCGGGCGGGCCGCCACCATCCGGCCCGATGGCCTCTACTACCTGCGCTACCTCTGGGACTTCGAATCGGGGGTGGTGTGGCTGGGGCTGCTGGGGCCGCTGCTGGCGGTGCGCCGGCTGCGGCGCGGCCAGGCGCTGCCCCCGGAACTGTATCTGGCGGTGTGGGGCTGGTGTTTGCTGGCCGGAATGTCGTTGCTGATTAAAGCGCCGCGGGGCTTGCTGTGGGCCTACGGGTTGTGGTACGCCCTGGCTTTTCTGCAGCTGCGGCGCCTACCGGCGGTGGGGCTAGCCACCGTGGTAATCGGGGCAGTAGGGCTCAATCTGCACCGTATTCAGCGCGAAATCTATGCATATGCTCCCTCCTCCTATCCGGCTGTGGCCACGTGGCTGCAGAAGCATGGCGCCGGGCCGGTGCTTAGTACCGTAGGCCTCGGGCTGGCTCCCCTCCGCTTTCCCACCGATTCGGTACGGGCGGTTTTCTCTCCTCAGCAAGCCGCCGCACTGCGCCAGCGGGGCTACCGCTACCTGCTCGTTGACGGATACTGGCGCGTTACCAACGTAGCAGCATTTGATTCTTTGCGCTACCTGCCCACGGTGGCCGCCTGGCGGGAGCCGCTGCTTACCTCGCCCCTGCTTTTCCTGGAGCACTCCGAATTCACCGGTCTGGGCTACGAGCAAACCCTGCACTTGCAACGAGTTGCCCGCCAAGATTCCGTGCAGCTGCGCGTAGTCAGGTGGTGAAGAGGTAAGGTTAACTGTTCAACTCCTGCCCTTACCGCTTCACTCCCAGGCTATCCAGCCACTGTTGGTAGCGGCGGGCGTTTTTCTTATGCTCGGCAAAAGTGACGGCGAAATCGGAATAGCCGCTGCCGCCGGGGCGGGCACAGAAGAAGAGGTAGTCGTGGCGGGCAGGTTTAAGGACGGCGTCCAGGCTCTGGCGGTTGGCCGAGGTGATAGGGCCGGGCGGCAGGCCTTTGTGCTTGTAGGTATTGTAGGGCGAATCGACCAGCTTATCCCGGTTCAGCACCCGCCTCACCCCAAAGTTACCGATGGCCCAGAGCAGGGTGGGGTCAGCTTGCAGACGCATGCCGCGCCGCAGGCGGTTAAGGTAGGTACCCGCAATCAGCGGCTTGTCTTCCTTCTTGGCCGTTTCGCGCTGCACGATGCTGGCCAGTACGTGTACCTCTACGGGCGAAAGGCCCAGCGAATCGGCGCGGCGGCGGCGCTCCGGGGTCCAGAAGCGGCGGTGCGTAGTGGCAGCTGAGTCCAGAAACTGCGGGGCCGAAGTGTTCCAGAGCAGCCGGTACGGCCCCGGCAGAAACAGCGTCAGGATGGTGGTAGTATCCAACTGATAACGGCGCCGGAGGTAGGCATTATTCTGCAGCAGCTGCCGCAGCGGCACCGAGTCGGTTTCGAGCTGGCGGGCCACCTGCCGGGCCAGTTGGGGCTTGTATTTGAAGGCATCGAGGGTAAACGCCACGGTATCCTGCTCGCCCTGGGCTAGCAGGGTCAGCAGCGCGGCGTTACTCAGGCCGGGCTTTAAGAGGTAGCGGCCGGGCCGCACCTGCTGGGGGTAATCGCGCCAGCGGGCTACCTGCTCAAACGTGCCGAAGTCGTGGAGCAGCTCACCTTTCCGTAAGGAGTCTAGCACGGCCGCGTAGCCGGTTCCGGTGCGAATGTAGAGGTAGGCGGGTCCGAACGCCGAGGGACGCACGTTGGGTTTCCAGAACACGTACCAAGCCGCGCCCAGTGCCCCAAGCAGCAGCACCAGTAACCCCAGCAGCGGCCACAGCAGGCGCCGAAAAACAGAACGGGAAGCAGCAGTCAAAAGCAAACAGGAAAAATTAACCTATCAAAAGTAGCTGCCTCAACTTAAAGGCCACCGCCCAGGACAAGGGTCCCCACGCTATAACAGCATTTCCTACCCCCCATTTACCAGAGCAGCCACGGCCGCTTCCAGCTCCTGCTGGCGCTGGCGGCGCTCTACTTCCACGGGGGCGGCGGCGCGTACCTCGCAGTTCGGAATGGTGCACCGCTCACAGGTTTCGTTTACCTCCCGCTGCGGAATGGCCGCGTCATCGAGGAAGCGGATTTTCTGGCGCAGGTTATCATCGCAGAGCAGCCCAACGGTAACGCTCACGGCGGGCTCGTTGGCGGCCCCGGCCCGGGCTACGGTCAGGCAGAGGTATTCGTCGTTGTTAGGGTAGCGGGAGCGTTGGGCGCCCAGCGTGTAGTTGGGGGCCGTAGTGGCAGGCTGCTGGCGCAGCTCGGCCAGCATCCGCAGGGAAATCCAGCGGCGGCAGTAGTGCTCGTGCAGCTCGTTGCCGTGGGGGTTGTGCAGGCGCGAGAGGTGCAGCTCCTTGGTCAGCTTGTAGCCGGCCGAGGCGTTGGCCTGGTCGAAGCGCAGAAAAAACAGGCTCTGAATGCCGAAGTGGCGCGGCAGCAGATTGGTGATGCGCTGCATAAACATCTCCGGCGACACATCATACTTGGCCAGCAGTTCCAGCAGCAGGCCCGGCTCCCATTTTCGGGCGGCGAAAAACCGGGTGAGGTCGCGCACCAGCATTTCCTCTTCCATCAGCAGGGCGCCGGCGAAATACGAGGCTTTGAAGTTGTTGAGCACCTCCTCAAAGGAACGCACCGGGAAGGAGGCATTCACGTAGGGCCGCTCGCGCAGGTTGAGGTAGTTGAAGGCTACCTCCCGGCCCAGCACAAACCCTTCCTGGGCCCCACTCAGCCCCTGGCGCAGCAGCAGGCGCCGGGTTTTGGGCTGAAATACCGAGCGCAAACGTCCCAGGTGGGCGTACTCATCCAGGCCGGTTCGGTCAACAGTATAGCCGTACTTCTCTACTAGCACCCTTTCCAATTGACGGCGGTCGAGGGGAGCGGCGGCGGGAAGTTTGTGTTCCACCATAAACGTGCGCGCATCCTGCTCCAGCTCCTCGAAGTAGTTGTCGTGCATTTCCTGGAAAGAGCGCAGGGCGGCCAGGAAGAAGTGCTCCTGCCGCATTTCGTAGTTGCGCGCAATTTCAAAGAGGGTACTGATGAAGGCGTTCATCTTGGCCGGCGCGTCGGCAATGAGCTCCACGATGCGCAGCGGGTCCAGCCCGAACATATCCAGCGGAAACTCCTTGAGCAGATCCGACTGCAGCAGCTCCGAAATAGGCTCCAGCCGCCGGCTCAGTGTCAGCGACGTTAGCTGGTCGTAGCTGACGCCCAGCACCTTGCTCAGGCTCAGAATTTTATCAGCCTTGGGGTACTTCTTGCCCTTCTCAATCTCATTGAGGTAGGAAACCGAAACGTCGCAGGCGCGGGCCAGCTCGGCGGGAGTATAGCCGCGTTCCTGGCGCAATTCCCGCAGTTTCAGCCCAAAAATCAGCCGGACAACCTGACCGTGACTCAGCATAGTGCGTGAGGTAATGAGGTGAGAAGAAGCGCCATGATAAAGACCCTACTGCGAGCGGATGCCCGAGCCTAGCCCCGCAGGAAACGTGCAGTAACTGCTGCCGAACCGGTGTAGCCGCTCCGGTACCCCCGGCAGCAGACAACCACTTACGGGCTCTTTATCACTTTACCTGTAAAAACCTGCAAAGCTAGCCGGATAGAGGGACTTAAAGAAATTAGCGAATTTTCGCTTGATTGATAAAATTCGCTTTCGTATGTTTGACATACTCCCGGAGGTTGTTCCTTTCCGTTCATTGTCAAACCGCTACGCCCATGTCATTCATCGCCGAACCGCAGACGCTTGCCTCACCGCCCACCTACCTTGTGCCGGAGCGCGTGAGAATTGTGGGAGCCTACTCCCCGGAGTACGCCGAAATCCTGACGCCCTCGGCCCTGGCTTTCGTGGCCGAGCTGCACCGGCGCTTCGATGGGACCCGGCGGGCCCTGCTGCAGCGGCGCACGGAGCGGCAGCGGGCCTTGGAGGCGGGCCAGCTACCCGACTTTCTGCCGGAAACCCGCCTGATTCGGGAAAAGCCTTGGACGGTGGCCCCCCTGCCCCCTGACCTGCTCGACCGGCGGGTGGAAATTACCGGGCCCGTGGAGCGCAAAATGATTATCAACGCCCTGAACTCGGGAGCCAAGGTGTTCATGGCTGATCTGGAGGACTCCAATTCGCCGACTTGGGCCAACGTCGTAGAGGGCCAGCGCAACCTGCGCGACGCCGTGCGCCGCACCATTTCGCTTTCGACCCCGCAGAAGGAGTACCGGCTGAACGCGGAAACAGCCGTGCTGATGGTGCGCCCGCGCGGCTGGCATCTGCTGGAAAAGCATATGCTGGTGGATGGGGAGCCGGTCAGTGCCGCGCTGTTCGACTTTGGGTTATACTACTACCACAACGCCCACGAGCTGTGCGCCCGGGGCAGCGGCCCCTACTTCTACCTGCCCAAAATCGAAAGCCACCTGGAAGCGCGCCTCTGGAACGACGTATTCGGGTTTGCCCAGTGGTCGATGAAAATGCCCAAGTGCACCATCAAAGCCACCGTTCTGATCGAAACTCTACCTGCCGCCTTCGAGCTCAACGAAATTCTGTGGGAGCTGCGCGAGCACTCGGCGGGCCTGAACTGCGGGCGCTGGGACTACATCTTCAGCTACATCAAGCGACTGGGGCTGAAGCCAGAGTTTCGCCTGCCCAACCGCGCCGAGGTAACCATGACGGTGCCGTTTATGGCGGCTTACTCTGAGCTGGTTATCCAGACCTGCCACCGCCGCGGGGTGCACGCCATGGGCGGCATGGCCGCCCAGATTCCCATCAAGAACGACCCCGAGGCCAATGAAGCGGCCCTGGAGAAAGTCCGGCAGGACAAAATCCGGGAGGCCCGCGCCGGGCACGACGGCACCTGGGTAGCTCACCCCGGCCTGGTGCCGGTAGCCCTGGATGTGTTCAATGACCTGATGCCCCAGCCCAACCAGATTGCTAATAAGCGCGACGACGTGCACGTAACGGCCGCTGATTTGGTGTGCGCCCCCACCGGCAACATCACGGAGGAAGGGCTTAAGCTCAACATCGACGTAGCCATTCAGTACCTGGAGTCGTGGTTGGGCGGGAATGGCTGCGTGCCGATTTATAACCTGATGGAGGATGCCGCCACCGCCGAAATTAGTCGGGCCCAGGTGTGGCAGTGGGTGCACACGCCCGGCACTACCCTGCAGGATGGCCGCCCCCTTACGCTGGAGCTGTACCGCTCCCTGGTGCCCGGCCAGCTGGATAAAATCAAAGCCCAGGTGGGCGAATTGCGCTACGCCGCCGGCCGCTACCTGGAAGCGGCCAGCCTTTTCGACCAACTGGTTAGCAGCAAGAAATTTGTCGAATTCCTGACCGTGCCCGCCTACGAGCAGCTAACGTAGGGGCGGGGCTTGCCCCCGCCCGCCGTGTGCCCGCTGCCTGCCCAATACGATAATAGGTTTACGGAACGGCGGGCGGGGGCAAGCCCCGCCCCTACCCCTCTTTATTTTCTCAACCCCAAAAGCCGCTTGCATAGTCGGCTAGGCCGAGCCTTGTCTTTTCTTCATCCTTAACCCCTACCCCCATGAACAAGCAGGAACGCATTGTCGCCTTGGAGCAAGACTGGTCCACTAACCCGCGCTGGCAGGGCATCCGGCGACCATACTCAGCCGAGGACGTGCTGAAGCTGCGCGGTTCGGTGCATGTTGAGTACACCCTGGCCCGGCAGGGCGCCGAGCGGCTGTGGCGCCTGCTGCACACCCAGGAATACGTGGCCGGACTGGGGGCCCTCACGGGCAACCAGGCTGTGCAAGAGGTACAAGCAGGGCTGCCGGCCATCTACCTCTCGGGCTGGCAGGTAGCAGCCGATGCCAATGGAGCCGGCCACATGTACCCCGACCAGAGCCTTTACCCCGCCGACTCAGTGCCCAACGTGGTGCGCCGCATCAACAACGCCCTGCTGCGCGCCGACCAGATTCAGAGCGTGTCGGGCGAGGGTTCGGTGCACTGGCTGGTGCCCATTGTGGCCGACGCGGAAGCCGGCTTCGGGGGCAACCTGAATGCCTTTGAGCTGATGAAGATGATGATTGAAGCCGGCGCGGCGGGTGTACATTTCGAGGATCAGCTGTCCTCGGCCAAGAAGTGCGGGCACCTGGGCGGTAAAGTGTTGGTACCCACCCAGGAGGCCATCAACAAGCTGGTGGCGGCCCGCCTGGCGGCCGATGTGCTGGGTGTGCCCACCCTGCTGGTGGCCCGCACCGATGCCGACGCCGCCGACCTGCTCACCTCCGACGTGGACCCGCGCGACCAGCCGTTTATTTTGCAGGAGGCGGAGCGCACCTCCGAAGGCTTTTACCGGGTGCGCTGCGGGGTAGAAGCCGGCATAGCCCGCGGCCTGGCCTACGCCCCCTACGCCGACCTGATCTGGATGGAAACCTCCACGCCCGATCTGGAGCAGGCCCGCCACTTTGCCCAGGCCATTCATGCCCAATTTCCCGGTAAGCTGCTGGCTTACAACTGCTCACCTTCGTTTAACTGGGCCGCCAAGCTGAGCCGGGAGCAGATGGAAACCTTCCGGGAGGAGCTGGCAGCTATGGGCTACAAGTTTCAGTTTATCACGCTGGCGGGCTTTCACGCCCTCAATACCAGCATGTTCGAACTGGCTACTGCCTACCGCGACCGGGGCATGGCCGGCTACTCCGAGCTGCAGGAGCGGGAGTTTGCCCTCCAGAAACACGGCTTCAAGGCTGTAAAGCACCAAGCCTTCGTGGGTACTGGCTACTTCGATGCCGTGCAGCACGTCGTCACGGCCGGCCAAGCCAGCACCGCCGCCCTAGCCGGCAGCACGGAGCAAACCCAATTTCAGTCACGGATTTAGACAGCTTGAATTGCACCCTCGCGGAACACCGGTACAACGGCGTATTCATCCTGGCGCAGGCAGAACTCCATGTCTTTGTGAGCTTCCAGGTGGTTGAGGCGGCGCACATGCGAGGATTTGAGCAGGTAGGCGGCGGCATCGGGCTGAGCCGCCTGCCAGAGGTCGAGGGCGGCCAGGGTGGCGTCGGAGCTGGTCGTATCGAAATCGGCCTGCAGGCGGGCGGCCAGAGCGCCTCCGAACAAGGTATCTTCGAGGCAGAAATTACCTTTCCAGCCCGCGCAGACTACCACCACGTCTTTGCCCAACTTGCGCAGATGATCTGCTACGGCCCCGATGTTCAGGAAAGCGCCCACCACAATTTCATCGGCGGCGGCGGAAAGGTGCAGGGCGCGGGTGCCGTTGGTGGTGGTAATGGCCACGGCGCGGCCGCGCACAGGTACTACCCCATCGAGGTAGCCGAAGGGCGAGTTGCCCAGGTCCACGCCTTCCGCCTGCCGGCCGTCGCGCTCGGCGGCGGTCAGGTAGCCCTGGGCGGCCATGGCCCGGCAGTCGGCCAGCTCACTGAAGGGTACCATATGGGTTACGCCCTGGGCCAGCGCCGTAACAATGGAGGAAGTCGCCCGCAGAATATCAACCACCACCGCTACCCGGCCTTGCAGGGTAAAGAGGGGTAGCAGCTCGGGCGAAAAACAGATGTCGAAAGTGGGCATCTAGTATGAACAGTCAAAAATCTGCCATTCTGAACAGCACGAAGGACCTTCTCACGCCAGAACGTAAATCGTAACAACGAATCGTTCTAACATGAGAAGGTCCTTCGCGCTGCTCAGGATGACATAGATAAATCCTTACGCTTCCTCGGTGCCTTTCACGAAGGGCAGCTTCACGACGGTGGCGGGCAGCTGCTTGCCGCGCACCTGCACGAAAATTTTGCTACCCGGCGTGCTCAGCTCGGTCTTCACGTAGCCCAGGCCGATGCCCTTGCTCAGGCTCGGCGACTGGGTGCCGCTGGTCACATCCCCGATTTTCTCGCCAGCTTCGTTTACCAGCTCGTAGTGTCCGCGCGGAATGCCGGGGCCGTCCATCAGGAAGCCTACCAGCTTGCGCTCCACACCGGCTTCCTTCTGCTTTTTCAGGTTGTCGGCGTTGGTGAAGTCTTTGGTGAACTTGGTAATCCAGCCCAGCCCAGCTTCCAGGGGCGAGGTTTCGTCGGTGATGTCGTTGCCGTAGAGGCAGTAGCCCATTTCCAGGCGCAGCGTGTCGCGGGCGCCCAGCCCGATGGGCTTCAGGCCGTGAGGCTGACCAGCTTCCATAATTTTCTCCCACACCTGCTGGGCATGCTCGTTGGGCACGTAGAGCTCGAAGCCGCCCGCCCCGGTGTAGCCGGTAGCCGAGATGATGACGTCGGGCGCGCCGGCGAAGGTGCCCTGCGCGAAGGAGTAGTAGGGAATGCTGCTCAGGTCGGTGTCGGTGAGGGGCTGCAGGGCAGCAATGGCCTTAGGGCCCTGCACGGCAAACAGGCTAATGTCGTCCGACACGTTCTGCAGCTCGGCGCCTTCCGTGTTGAACTGCTGAATCCAGTTCCAGTCCTTCTCGATGTTGGAGGCGTTTACCACCAGCAGGTATTCTTCCTCACCCAGCATGTACACCAGCAAATCATCCACGATGCCGCCCTGCTGATTGGGCAGGCAGCTGTACTGGGCCTTGCCGGGCGTGAGCTTGCTGGCATCGTTGGAGGTTACGCGCTGAATGAGGGGTAGGGCCTGGGGGCCGCGCACCCGGAACTCGCCCATGTGCGACACATCAAAAATGCCCACGGCGCGGCGCACGGTGTGGTGCTCGTCGAGGTCAGAAGAGTAGCGCACGGGCATGTTGTAGCCCGCGAAAGGCACCATTTTGGCACCTAGCTGCTGGTGCACATCATTGAGCGGAACAGTTTTGAGCGTTTCAGACATGGGGGGGGGTGGAGGATGGGGTAGGGATATAGAATGGGGAGAGGCGGCCCGGCGGGCGCCGGGTAGCCGGGGGGCCATTGGCCGGACGAAAGTAGCCAATTATGCCCGGTAGCGCCGCCGGATTGCGCTAACTTTGTTGCCGGAACCCGGCCCGGGTTTCTGTTCGGTGTACCTTCCGGTGGCGGTCCTCTCTTGGCCGGTTTACTTCCAGCCCGCGCTGTTTTTCTCTTTTGCATGACCAACGACCTCAAACAGGACTTCGAATCAGCTTTTGTCAAGCACTTGCTGTTCAAGTCGAAGCTCCGGTCTTTCCTCTACGGCAGCGGCACCAGCGAGGCGCCCATCCGCGACCCGCAGGCGTGCAGCTTCGGGCAATGGATTACCGATAAGGCCTTGCGCGACTACGGGCACCTGCCCGAAACCCGGGAGCTGGACCGCGTCCATATCCAGATGCACCAGGTAGCCAATCGCCTCATGGACCTGCACCAGAATGGGCAGCAGGAGGCAGCTATTGCGGGGCTGGCCGAAATGAATAGGATAGCCGACCATATCACTAGTCTGCTGCGTACGATGGAGCAGAAACTTCGCGCGAGCCGCTAAACAAGCCCGGCCGCCGCCCCGCCGTCATTCTTCTGCATGAAGCTGAAAATCTCTACCAAACTATTTGCTGGTTTTGTGGCCATCTCCGTGCTCTTTGCCGGGGTGGTGGCTATAAATTATCAGCTTTCCCGGGCCGTGCTGCGCAACTCCCAACGCGTGGAGCGCTCCACGCGCATTACGGGCGAGGCCACTACCCTGCTGCGCAACATCATCGATATGGAAACCGGGTTTCGGGGCTACCTGCTCATTGGCAACGAAACCGTGCTCGACCCGTACTACGCCGGCGAGCGGAACCTGCTGGGCCGCTTTACAGAGCTGCGCAACGACCTCTCGCTGGGCACCCCTCAGTACGAGCGCATGGTTCGGGCGCAGCAGCTATTTCAGCAGTGGGCCGCTTATTCCCACCTGCTCATCAGCGAAAAGCGCGAGGCGCTACGCCGTAACCCCAACCAAATCGGCCTCAACGACCTAGAGCACCGCAACCTCACCACCGACCTGACGGGCAAAAAGCTCATGGATCAGATTCGGGTACTGTTTGCGGCCTTCGAGAAGGTGGAAGCCGAAATCCGGATCAAGCAGCGCATCAAGCTCCGCGACAGTATCCGGGAAACCCGCATTCTGTCGGTAAGCATCACGCTGGCTACCATTTTCCTGGGGCTGTTGTACGCCTCCTACCTCGTGCGCCAGCTCTCGCGCCGCATCGGGGGCATGGTCAGCCAGGCCCAGCGCATTGCGGCCGGCAACTACACGGCCCAGGTGCGCGACCAGGAGCAGGATGAGCTGACGGAACTCGCCGACTCGCTTAATACCATGACGGATACGATTAATGCCAACATTCAGCAGCTGGAAAAGCGCAACCAGGAGCTAGACCAGTTTGCTTACGTAGTATCCCACGATTTGAAGGCGCCCCTGCGAGGTATTGAAACTGCTTCGCGGTGGATTGAGGAAGACATGGGCCAGGACTTGCCCGAGCATATCCGCGAGTTCCTGCAGCTGATGCGCACCCGGGTGCGGCGCATGGAAAGCCTCATCACTGGTATTCTGGATCTGGCCCGCGTAGGCCGCACGCCCCAGGCCGATGAGCCCGTGTTTGTGCGCCAGCTGCTGCGCGAAATCATTGACTCCCTGGAGCTGCCGGCCGGCTTTGAGGTAGAGCTGCCCTTCTACCTGCCTACGCTGCACACCAACCGCGTGCAGCTACAGCAGGTATTTACCAACCTGATCAGCAACGCCCTCAAGTATCATCACCAGCCGGAGCACGGCACCGTGCGCATTGGCTGCGTGGAGGGCCCCCAGTTCTACACCTTTTCCGTTACCGACAACGGCCCCGGTATTGCGCCGGAATACCACGAGCGGATTTTTGTCATTTTCCAGACCCTGACCGAGCGCGACACGCTGGAAAGCACGGGCGTGGGGCTGGCCATTGTCAAGAAAATTGTGGAGCGCCAAGGGGGCACCATCCGCGTTGAATCCGCTGAGGGTCAGGGCGCGACTTTCATCTTTACCTGGCCCAAAGAGCGTGTGCGCCGGGCCGAAGCCTAGGCTTCTACCCCGGTTCTTTTCGCCATTGTGCGTTACTTGCCGTATAAAAACAGCTGCCATCAGGCACCTATCCTGCTCTTATCACTATGGCTTCTGCTTCTGAACAACCCAGCATTTTACTTGTTGAGGACGACCAGCTGGACATTATGAACGTGCAGCGCGAGCTACGCAAACATAATGTGAACGTGCCCCTTTACATTGCCCGCAACGGCCGCGAGGCCCTGAACATGCTGCGCGGCGAAGGCGGCCAATCCGCCATCCCGAAGCCCAGCGTGGTGATGCTCGACCTGAACATGCCGCGCATGAACGGGCTGGAATTGCTTTCTACCCTGCGCTCCGACCCCGAGTTCGTCGGCCTCAACGTGTTCATCACCACCACCTCCGACCTGGAAACCGACCGCCTCAAGGCCCAGGACCTGGCCGTGAGCGGTTACATTATCAAACCGCTGAGCTTCGACAGTTTCGGGGAGGGGGGCACCACCGTGGACGGCTTCAGCCTTTTCCTGGACTTGCTGCGCCTGAAGGAGTAAATAAGAGGCCGTCCTACCCCCTCGCCCGGCAGGTCCATAAGTTGGCAGACCAGCAGCAGGCCCTACCCCTCCTGATAGCGCAAAGCCCCAGCGGGGCGTCACCCATCGTTGAACGAGTGGTGGCGCCCCGCTGGGGCTTTTTGCACGGCATGGCCCGTGGCTTACTACCGATGGTTTATTTCCACAAAGCCTCTGCAAGTTCAGAAGTAGGGCTGGCGGTCCGCCCCCCGCGCCTACCCCTACCCCACCAGCCCTTGTAAAGTGTCAACTCACCAATTCACCACTCTTCAAAGCAGCCGAAAGCCCATGCGGTGATGTTCAGTGGGGCCAAAGTCGCGGATGGCGGTGCGGTGGGAAGCGGTAGGGTAGCCGGCATTTTGCTCCCAGCCATAGTGCGGATACTCCAGGGCCAGCTGCCGCATACGCTCATCGCGGAAGGTTTTGGCCAGTACGGAAGCGGCAGCAATGGAACGGTACACGGCGTCGCCCCCGATAATACAGGTATGCGGAATGGCCGCGTGGGCCCGGAACCGGTTGCCATCGACCAGCAGATGGGTAGGGCGCGGCTGCAGTTGCTCGGCGGCGCGGTGCATGGCCAGATAACTGGCCTGGGCAATGTTGATACTGGCAATTTCCTGGGGCGAGGCCTCAGCTACGGCCCAGGCTATGGCTTCCTGGCAGATTTCAAGGCGCACCTGCTCGCGGCGTCTGGCCGTCATCTGCTTGGAGTCGTTGAGGTAGCGCGGGGCAAAATCGGGCGGTAGAATGACGGCGGCGGCAAAGACCGGTCCGGCCAGGCAACCGCGGCCCGCTTCATCGAGGCCGGCTTCCAATGGCTCGCCGGTGTGGGAGGCTAGTAACATACGGCGCAAAAATACGCAGCTACTACTGGCTTTGGGCTTATGGCTCAGGCTGGGGGTAGGCAAAGCCTTTGGCAGAAGATGCCACATAAGAAAAGCCTCTGCGGCGGCCGAAGCGCCCGCAGAGGCTTTTCCTAGCAAGAATGCTTGCTTATGTACGGTTGGCGCGTACCTGATTTTTTATTTGTGACTGCCGGCCGTGGAGCCCGCATCCGACCCGGCCGACTCGCCGCGGCGGAAGCCCTGCTTGTCGCGGGGGCCTTCATCGATGGAATCGTCCTCGTCCGTGGTGATGTACACGTTGGTAGTTGGGCCAAGGCCACCCGTTTTTTCGGCCAGCTCCGACTCGGCCTGGGCGTGCTTGAGGTTGAAGAGCGGGTCGCCGGACTGCGGCTGAGATGCTTGGTTTTTCGGTTGATTAGCCATAAAAAAGGAAAGCATCGGTCGGGAAATGAACGGCCGATTACGGTTTCCTACGCAGGCCCCAAGGCTGAGGTTAGCCTCACCGGCTTACAGGATTCGGGCCCCTTTCTCCTGGCGCCAATAAAAAAGCCGCTGCCTGAGGCAGCGGCTTTTTCCGTCGCGTTGACCGACAAATATCATTCATCCACCCTACTCCTTTTGCCGGTGGTCAACACTTCGCGGTACGAGCCTTCCTTTCCATAAACCCTACGCGCGCTGCTTTATTACTGAGTCAAAGGTAAGCTTGCCGGAAAGCGCCGCGCCGCGTTATTGGCTTAACGGCCACTCGTGCCCGGCAAACTGCGCGTTCTGCCCGGCGAGAGTTGCAGCGCCTATGTAAAAACACGCCGTATCCTACCTTTGCGGTTATTCTTTATCTTCTTCTATTCCCCGGCATGGCTCCTACTTCCGCTCCGCACGTTGATGAAACGCACAACCCCTGGCAGTGCCTGAATTCCGAGATTAAGTACCAGAACCCCTGGATTCGGGTGCGGGAGGACCAGATCATCAACCCCGCCGGTAACCCAGGCATTTACGGGGTCGTTTCCATGAAGAACAAAGCGCTGGGCATCATTCCGGTTGATGCCGAGGGCAATACGTGGCTGGTAGGGCAGTACCGCTACGCCCTGAGCGAGTACAGCTGGGAAATTCCGATGGGCGGGGGCCTTGTGGAGCTGGATATTCTGGAATCGGCCCAGCGGGAGCTGCGCGAGGAGACCGGCCTGCTGGCCGCCCGCTGGACCAACATCATGCGCCTGCATACCTCCAATTCCGTCACGGATGAAGAAGGCTTTGTGTTCCTGGCTCAGGAGCTGACTCAGGGCGCAGTAGAGCCCGAGGAAACCGAGGACCTGCGCCTCTGGAAACTCCCCCTGGCTCAGGCCGTGGAGCTGGTGATGGAAAGCCGGATTACAGATGCCATTAGTGTGGCGGGCTTGCTGAAAGCGGCCCGGCTGCTGGGCGTGTAGCAGCAACCGGCAACGTCCCGCAGCCGTCGGCAAGCTGGCTGAACCGAGGGCCCTTCTTCACATTCCCCGTACTTTTGCCCCCATGTCGCGCTTGCTTCGCTTTATTGGCCACCGATTGTACACCACTTGGGCTACGTTCTGGTTTGTAATGCCGTTCGTGCTGACGTATCCGCTGCAGTGGGCACTCAGCCAGCGGCCCGCTTGGCACCGCTACCTGCACACGCTTAACCGGTACTGGAGCAAGCTCTTCATCCGGATGTGGGGCATGCCGGTAGAAACCGTGGGCGCCCATCGGCTGCCGGTTGGCCACCCCTGCGTGTACGTAGCCAACCACAGCTCCTACATTGATATTCCGCTGCTGTTCCGCACCATTCCGGGGTGGCTTAATATTATGGGTAAAAGCTCGTTGGCCCGGGTACCGGTGTGGGGCCCCATCTTTGGCCGCGCCTACATCACCGTGGACCGCGAGAGTGCCGTGAGCCGGGGCCGCGCCATGGTGCAGGCCCGCCGCACGCTGGAGTCGGGCCGCTCCGTGGTTATTTTTCCGGAAGGCGCCATTTCCAAAACTCCCGGCCAGCAGCTGGAGCCCTTCAAGGATGGCGCGTTTCAACTGGCTATTGCGGCGGGGGTACCCATCGTGCCCATTACCATGCCCCTGAACCACCGCTTTATGCCCGATGTTAGCGGCCTGCGGGTGCGCTACTCCCGCTTGGCCATCATCGTGCACCCGCCCCTGCCCACCACCGGGCTTACCGCCGCCGATGCACCGGCCCTGAAGCAGCGCGCCTACGACCTCATTGCCAGTGCCCTGCGGCCCGAGGCGGGCGGTATTCCGGAAGCCAGCACCTGGCGGCAGCCGGCGCCACAGCCCCTGGTGCGGGCCTGAGCCACCCGGCGCTCCAACCGCTTTCGGTCAGCCTGCTGCTTTCCCGGCTTCAATTTCTCATCTTTACCTTTCATCTTCTTTTATCCCGTGAGCACCGACCTTGCTACCCTTCGCGGCCTGGCCCACCTAGCCCGCCTTGAGTTTGACGCCACCAAAGAGCAGCAAATGCTCGGCGACCTGAATAAAATCCTGGATTGGGTGGATCAGCTTCGCCAGCTGGATACCACCGATGTGGAACCGCTGGTGCACCTGTCGCAGGAAATTAACGTGTTGCGCCCCGACGAGCCGCAGAACACAGTGAGCCACCAGGATGGCCTGCGCAATGCCCCGCGCAAGGACTCCGACTACTTCCGCGTACCCAAAGTGCTGGATTAACCGTTGGTGCCCGCCGCTCCCCCCATCGTTTCGTCGCGTCCGTCCCAGTGGTACGGTGCGCTTTTGCTCCTTGCGCTAGGCGCCGTGCTGGCCGTGGCAACGGCGGGCTGGCACTACTTTACCGCCGAGGATGCGGTGCTGCCGGTCCGGCCGGTAGCGCAGCTAACCCCTGTGCCCACCACTGTAGCTACCGTGCGCATAGGCCTGGAAGCGCTGCCGGTGCAGGCCAACACGTACCTGGTTACCCAAACCTACGACGTGGCCGGCCCCTTCCTGCGCTCCGAAGCAGCGTTTGCCTTGGTGGGCTTGCTGGGGGTAGGGCTGGCCTATTTTCTGGCGGTTGTCAGCCGCCTGGCCCGACCGGCCTTCGTGGCAGGTATGGCCCTGGTCATCTTCCTGCTGATGTCGTTGAATGCGGACCTGCTGGGCGTGTTTGATGCTGAGCAGCAGTATTTTCTGGTGCTGGCATTAGTCACACTGGGGTTGCCGGCTTACTATTTCCACGCTTTTCGGCCGGAAACGGGTCTGCGGCAACGCCTGCTGCTCTTCGGCCTTCTGGTAGCTGGCTTGGGGGCCCTGTTGTTTACGCAGAGTCCGGCTCCGGCTGAGGTAACGGCTCTGCACCTGAGCGGTTTCTTCACGGTAAGCGGCGCGGTGGCCTTTGCCCTGCTGGTGCTGTGGATTGCCTTCGAGAACGTGCATGGTCTGCTGTGGCTAAACACCCAGGCCGATACGCCGGCGGCGCGCTTCGGGGTGCTGCCCTTCGTGCTGGCCAGTGGCCTGTATCTGGGAACGCTGCTGCTGTATTACTGGAACAACGGCGAGGTGAAAGTAGCTCCTGGCTGGCACCTCGATCCGCTGGTGCTGCTGCTGCCGGCCGCACTGATTGGCTGGCTGGGACTTCGGCGCCGGGCCACTACGTACCACGCCTGGGTACCTTATCACGCCGGCATGCAGCTGCTGTATCTGGTGCTGGTACTGGTGGGTGCGGCGGCCCTCGGCTACGCCCTGGCTACTGCCAACGACCCGCTGCTGCTGGCGGCCCGCGACTTCACGGCCCTGGCGCTGCTGTGCGTGGGGGGTGCTTTTCTGCTGTACGTGCTGCTGAACTTTGCCCCGCTGCTGCGCCAGAAACTGCCCGTGCACCGGGTTGTGTATGAGCCCCGGCGCTTTCCGTTCTATGCCATGTACGGGCTGGGGCTTGGGCTGCTGGGGCTGGTACTGCTGCGCAATCAGTTCACTATCGCCAATCAAGTAAAAGCCGGCTACTACAACAACCTGGGTGATTTGGCCCGTTTGCAAAGCGAGCTTACTCCTGATGACTTGTCGCAGGCACTGTTGGCCGAACGTTACTACGCCGAAAGCGACGTACTGGACCAGCACAACCACAAGGCCAGCTTGGGCCGGGCGGCGCTCTACCGCTTCCGCCAGCAGCGCCAGAACGAAATCAATATTCTGCGCCGGGCCCTGGGCCGCCGTCCTTCTGAAAAGATTTCGCTCCGGCTCGCCGCCCTCTATAACGAGCCGCGCGACTTTTTCGACCGCCTCAATGTGCTGCGCGATGCACTGAAGGCTGCTCCCCGAAGCGCCCGCCTCAACGGCGACCTGGCCCAGCTCTACACCCGCTCCACCCTGACCGATTCGGTGAAAATATATCAGGAGCGGGCTGAAGCAGCAGCCCCCAACGATGTAGTGCTGCTGGCCAACCGCTTGGCTTACCTGATCCGGCAGCAGCAGTGGGCTGCCGCCGCAACGCTTATGCCGCAGGGGCTGAACGCTACGGACGACGCCCTGCGTAGTAATGCTCTGCTTTTGGCCCGCTTCACTGGCAAGGCCGCAGGTAGCGTTCCGCTACCCGATACAGCGGCGGCCCTTACTACCGCCGGCTTCGCCCGTCTCTACCACGATGGTTTGAACCGGGCCTTGCGCCGCGATACTACCCTCCTGCCCTTGCTACCCCAACTGGCAGCCAACCCCGGGAATGGCGCTTACCTCGACCAGCTGAATTTTCTGCGGGCCCTTACCCAGCACTACGGCGGGCGGCCGGTAGCGGCGCAAACCACTATTCTGCCTTTGGCTACCGGCTCTGGCCCCGCCACCGGGTACTATCAACAGCTGCAGGGCCTGTGGCTGCTTGACCAGCACCTGCCAGCTCCGGCGGCTACCCGGCTGGCGGAGGCCCGGGAAAATGGTGCTCCTACGGCTGCCCTCCCGGCGGCTTACGCCCTGGCTCTCAGCAATCAGCCTGATTCCGCGCGGCGCGTAGCCCGCCAGGCCGCAACCGGAGCCGATCTGGTCTCAATTCCGCCTGCTCGTCGCCTATTGGCTGTGCTCGACCCGGATTTTCGCACGTTTTATTTACAAGCTCCCGATTCACTACGGGTACAATACGTGGCTGTCCGCGGCGACGAGCTACCCGCCACCGACCTGCTCCAAACCGCCCGGACCCTATCAGTTCCGGCCCTGCGCTCAGAGGCCCTGCTGGCCCAGTTGCCCCGCGTACTGCAAGCTGGGCAGTTGCCTGCGGTCCGGCAGGCCCTGGCGGATTTCGCACCGCCGGTTAATGCGCCAACCGCCTCCCGCTGGAATGTGCTGCGGGGCGAACTATACACGCAGGAAAAACAGTGGCCAGCTCTTCGTCAGCTCGTAGCCCAAGGTCGTTTTGAGGGATTTGACCAGTTTTACCGCCTCTATTTCCGGGCGGCTCTGGCCGAAGCCGACAAGCAGCCCAAGCAGGCCGGGCAACTGTACGCCCAATTGGTTCGGGAAGCACCTTTCGTGGAAAACGGGGTAATAGCTGCCGCTGATTTCTACACCCGTCAGCGCAACTTCTCGGCCGCCTACAACACGCTGTTGCGAGGCATTGAGTACAACCCCGAGTCGGCCGGGCTGCTCAAGGCCTACGTGCTGGCCGCCGTGCCAGTAGGCCTGACCGAGTACGCTGAGGCGCCATTGGCTCACCTGGGAGCGTTGCTTTCCCCGGCAGATTACGCTACCTTTCGTACAGAGTACGCGGCCCGGCGGGCGGCTTATGCCTCCTCGGGTGCCCCCTGGAACTAACCTGGCCTCACTGGTTATGCTGTATCCCGTTATCGAAACCACTGATATTTCCAAAGTTTACCGCATGGGAACCGAGGAAATTCACGCCCTGCAATCGGTGTCCATTACCATTCAGCGGGGTGAGTACGTTGCTTTCATGGGTCCTTCCGGCTCCGGTAAGTCCACGCTGATGAATATTGTAGGCTGCCTGGATACTCCCTCCGGCGGCCGCTACATTCTCAATGGCAAGGATGTCAGCAACATGACGGACAATCAGTTGGCCGACGTACGAAACCGGGAAATCGGCTTTGTATTCCAGTCATTTAACCTACTGCCCCGGGCTACCTCCCTCGACAACGTGGCCCTACCCCTTATTTATGCGGGGTACGGCAAAAGCGAGCGGCAGGAAATGGCCCGCGAAGCCCTGCGCAGCGTAGGGCTGGCCGAAAGGGCCATGCACAAGCCCAATGAGCTAAGCGGCGGCCAGCGCCAGCGCGTGGCCATTGCGCGGGCCCTGGTCAACAACCCCAGCATCATCCTCGCCGACGAACCCACCGGTGCCCTTGATACCCGCACCAGCCACGAAATTATGGAGCTGTTTGAGGCGCTGTACGTGCGCGGCAACACCATCATCATGGTGACGCACGAGGAGGATATTGCCCGCCACGCTCACCGCATCGTGCGCCTGCGCGACGGCCTTGTGGAGTCAGATGTGGTTAATAACGACGTAGCCACCCATCAACTGGCGAATCAATAGCTTCGGGGGCCTCGTGTACCGACCTGGGCCAACATTTTGGGCCGGTTGTTAGTAGTTGGTTTTTTCCGTTCTACTGTTTTTGCCTCTCTGTTGAAAATCTATACCAAAACCGGCGACCAGGGCCTAACCTCGCTTATTGGCGGGACCCGTGTGCCCAAATCCAGCCTTCGCATAGACTGCTACGGCACGGTGGATGAGTTAAACTCCTACGTGGGCCTGGTGCGCGACCAGGACGTGAATGCCACTCGCCGCGACCTACTCAAGGAAATTCAGGACCGCCTTTTTACCATTGGCGCCTCCCTGGCTTCTGATCCGGAAAAATCCAGGATGAAAATTCCGGACCTCCGCCCCGAAGACGTTGCCCTGCTGGAGCGCGAAATGGACCGCATGAACGAGAGCCTGCCCGAGTTGCGCGTGTTTGTACTCCCCGGCGGGCATCAGTCGGTTTCCTTCGCTCACGTAGCCCGTTGCGTATGCCGCCGAGCCGAGCGGCTGGTGATTCAGTTGCGCGAAGACTCCTTCGTGGCCGATCTGGTGGTGATGTACCTCAATCGTCTCTCCGATTTTCTTTTCGTGCTCAGCCGCCAGATGGCCCACGAGCTGAACGCCGAGGAAGTAAAGTGGGAGCCCCGCATGTAAGGAGCGGCACCCTTCTGAACTAACAAGTGTTCGGAAGAAATTCTGCACCTTTACCCAATCACGCTCTTTTCTTTTCCCACCCACCCCACCGCAGCTCCCCGGCTATTTCCCTGGCCGGCGGCAGATGCGCAGTTGTTACCTTTTCCCACCCCACTCCTCATGCTTGCTACCCTCACTATTCCTACGCAGCGGACTACCGCCTCGCGTCTTGCTGAAGTAGATTTCGACCAGCTCGATTTCGGCAGGACTTTTTCCGACCACATGCTCGTGGTGGACTACCACAATGGCGAGTGGCAGGAGCCGCAGATTGTGCCTTACGCTGATATGCCCGTGAGCCCGGCCAACTCGGCGTTGCACTACGGGCAGGCCATTTTTGAAGGCATGAAGGCGTACAAGAATCAGCAGGGCGAAATTTTCATTTTTCGCCCCTATGACAACCTGCACCGCCTGAACCTCTCGGCCGAGCGCATGTGCATGCCCGCGGTACCAGAGGAGCTGTTTATGCAGGGCCTGAGCCAGCTGATCCGGCTGGATGCCGAATGGGTGCCGAACTTCCCCGGCAGCGCCCTCTACATCCGGCCCTTTATGTTTGCTACCGATGGCATGCTGGGGGTGCGCCCATCTGACTCCTACCGTTTCATGATTATCACCTGCCCGGTAGGCCTATACTACAACAAGCCGTTGCGCGTACGCTTCGAAGAAAAGTACGTACGCTCGGCTGAGGGCGGCGCCGGATTTGCGAAAAATGCCGGCAATTATGGAGCCGCCATGTACCCCACTAAGCTGGCCCAGCAGGAAGGCTATAACCAGCTGATCTGGACGGATGCCTCCGAGCATAAATACGTGGAGGAATCCGGCACCATGAATGCCGTATTTGTAATTGATAACCGCATTGTCACACCGGCCCTGAGCACCTCTATCTTGGATGGCATCACCCGCCGCAGCGTGCTTCAGCTAGCTCGCGACTGGGGTATGCCGGTGGAGGAGCGCAAAGTTTCGGCTCTAGAAATCCTGGAAGCGCAGGCCAATGGCACCTTGCAGGAAGCATTCGGGGTAGGCACTGCCGCTACCATTGCGCCAATTGCCGTTATTGGCTACCAGGGCCAGGATTACCCCCTCCCTACTCCCGCCGCCGATGCCTTCTCCCACCGCGTTTCTGCCGCCCTGGCAGCCATCCGCAGCGGTGACGCTCCCGACGTGCACGAATGGATGGTGCGGATTTAGTTTTCCTACCCCTACCCTATCACTCAAAGCGGACGGCGCCCTAGGCACCGTCCGCTTTGCTTTATAGCATTTCAGCTGGTGGGCAGGTGCGGCTACCTGATTTATGCTGACCTTTGGCCGGTAATGCGCCAAGCCGGACGCACCACTCGTTTTATCATTCATTCTTTTTTTCCATGACCCACGACCAGGTGAAGGAATTGAAGGGCCGCGCTGAGGCCCTGAGGAGGTATCTTTGACTACGATGCCCGCAAAGCTCAGGTAGTAGAAACAGAGCAGCAGACCACGGCGCCCGGCTTCTGGGATGACTCAAAAAAGGCCGAAGCCGTCATGAAGGAAATCAAGGCGGTTAAGGTCTGGACCGACGATTACGAAGCCGTAGAAAAGCTAGTAAGTGACACTGAGGTGCTTTATGACTTTTACCGGGAAGGCGAAGTTGAGGAAGCCGAAATGCAGCGTGAGTTTGCCGTAGCCCAGCAGGCGGTAGAGCGCCTGGAATTCAAGCGCATGCTCTCCGATGAGGAGGATCAGCTCTCCGCCATTCTGGAAATAAACCCCGGTGCGGGTGGCACTGAAAGCCAGGATTGGGCCGAAATGCTCATGCGCATGTACATCATGTGGGGCGAAAAGCAGGGCTTCACTGTGCGGCAAGTAAGCTATCAGCCTGGTGAAGGAGCTGGTATCAAATCCGCTGCTTTGGAAATTGATGGTGCGTTTGCCTACGGTTACCTCAAAAGTGAAATAGGGGTGCACCGCTTGGTGCGCATTTCGCCCTTCGACAGCAGCGGCAGGCGGCATACCTCGTTTGCCTCTGTTTTCGCCTACCCGGTGGTGGACGATACCATCAACATTCAAATCAACCCCGCCGATATTACTTGGGACACCTACCGGGCGGGCGGGGCAGGCGGCCAGAACGTGAATAAGGTAGAAACCGCCGTACGCCTCAAGCACGCCCCTTCGGGTATCGTGATTGAGTGCCAGATTGAGCGCAGCCAGCTCATGAACAAGGAGCACGCCCTGCGCATGCTTAAGTCGCGCCTCTACCAGCTGGAGCTGGATAAGCGCAACGAGGCCCGCGCCGCTGTAGAGGCTGGCAAGAAGCGTATCGACTTCGGCTCCCAGATTCGTAACTACGTGCTGCATCCCTACAAGCTCATCAAAGACCTGCGCACGGGCATCGAGCGCACCGATGTACAGAACGTGCTGGATGGGGATTTGGAAGAATACATCAAGGGCTATTTGATGCAGAATTAGCTACGATCTTCTTACTGAAGAACGGACTGGTTCTAACAAAAAGAGGCTGCTCAGATGAGCAGCCTCTTTTTTATTGGTAGTTAACCCAGCTTAGGGATTAGTGGCATCCCAGGCTTTTTCAGCCGCTGGCTTAGGCATATTCTGTAGCAGATTGTAGGGAGTTGTGCTGAAGGCCAACGTCTGTCGTGGAGTGGAAGTAGCATCTACTGTCACAACAGGCTTCAAACGATCCGTACGCCGCAAGTCGAAGAAGTACGACCCTTCGAAGAAAAGTGAGTAGCGACGCTGCTTAATGATTTCGTCCATGGCTTTCGTCAGCGACGAGAAAGACCCAGCCGGCAAAGCGGCCAGATTGCCGGAACGAGTGCGGATAACGTTCACGTCCTCCAGGGCACCGGGCAAATCATTTGTATTCGCCTTCGCCTCAGCGGCGATAAGAATCAGCTCTTCGTTCCGAATGATATCCAAAGGACTGGAGTTAGAGGAAAACAGCCGGGATTCATACTGCAACGAAATTCCACCCGTAACACGAGGAGTAGTACGGCGGCCTACCTTACTTAACCGAGCATCGCCGGTTTCTGCTTCCGTTACGAAGTTATCTGGCACCGCAATAACGTTGGAACCGGTGTTGTTCGAAACCTGGAAGTAGGCATTACCGGCGTCGCCAGCAATAGCAGGGTTGAACGTGATTTTAGGTCCCAGAGTCAGGGCACCGGTACGGGTTATAAACGACCCGTTCAGGGCGGTTAGGGCACCGCTGTAATCCTTCTGATACAAGGCAACACGAGCAGCCAGGGCGCGGTTGAATTGCTTGAAAGTTGTGGGGGTGTTGAAGCCGGTAAATCCAGTTGACAATGGGAAGCCGAAAGCGGCACCTCCCTTATCCAGTTCACTAGCGCCCAGATCGAGCAACTGGCGAATGTTAGTCAGGGCCTCCGCCGGCGTCACGAACTTGCCTGGTCTCAGCGGGTCGTTAACAGCAATACGAATGCCGTTGCTACCCTGCATATTCAACAGCATGAACTGAGCCAGCGCTTCGTAGGTATGCGTAAAGCCCGCAATACCCTGCTTTTGCTCGTCATTAACTGCCTGGCTATTATTGGCCGATTCGCGGAATATCTGAGCGGCCCGGCGCGTCTGCGCCAAAGGGGTGTAATAGCCGTTGTAATACGCAGCATCGTCCAGGGTATTACGGGTGCCTTGTAGCTCCCCGTACCACCGCGACTCGGTTGAGGCCAGAATAGTCACCTCTCTACCTAGCGTTCCGGCCACCCAGTTATACGGGGCATTGCCGGTGTGGGCGTTACGCAACGACGCCTCTACCCCTACCGCCAACGCATCAAGCTGCGCCTTGTTGGCATTGTTTAATACTGACCCCAGGCTGGGATTGTTGGGGTCCTGTATGGGATCAACTTCGAAGAAACCGCACGAAGTAGTTCCGAGCAGTGCCACCAATGCGGCCGCTACGGTTATCTTCCGGTGTAAATATCGCATGAGATTGAGTGTCAAAATGAGGTGAGAAACCCTTAGAAATCAAGGTTGATATGAAAGAAGATCCGGCGCGTGCTTGGGTAGCCAGCTACATCTACTTGCGCGAAGTTGGACGTGGCACCGAAGTTGGACACCTCTGGATCGTAGCCTACATAATCAGTCCAGGTAATCAAATTGTTCCCGGATACACCAAACCGAATGTTTTGCACATATTCCTTAAACAGGGCGGTGCGGATGCTAGCGGGCAGGGAGTAGTAAACAGAAGCCTCCCGCAGGCGAACGTAGCCTGAATTCTGGATGAATTCACGAGCACTTAGCCCTTGGCGATAGATGCCATTGGGAACACCCGACTCGGGGCTTGGGCTGCTCCAGTCCTCGGTCGTGCCGCCCTCGTCTTTCAACAAGCGGCTCAGGTTGCTGTTGTAGCCGTCTTTTTTCCAGTGCAGCAGGAAGGAAAGCTCCAGATTACGAGCAATGGTAAATGAGTTGAGGAACGACATTTGGAACCTCGGCTGCGCATCCTCGTAGCGCGTCAGCCCGCTGAAGTTGGGGCTATTCGGATCGTTAGGGGTACCAAACCAACGCGAAGGTGATTCTCCTTCCACGAATACGTTACGCCCAAACGTCGCCCCAAAGCCCGACCCAGTGTTGAAAGGAGGCACTACTAGCGGGGTATCATACAGCTTCGTTACCTCGGTGCGGTTCAGCCAGAACTGCGTAGAGGAATTCCAGTTGATGAGGTTACTGCGAACCGGGTTGACATTCAGCGCGAGCTCCAGTCCTTGGTTACGCAGGTCGCCGATGTTGTACGCCCGGATGGACGTCAGGCCAGTTGATGGCGCCAACGCATACGTATTTACCAGGTTAAATACTTTTTTGTTGTACACCGAGGCTTCCAGCGCAATCCGGTTGTCTAGGAATCCCAGGTCAATACCCAACTCCAATTCCGAAGCAGTTTCCGGCTTGATATCCGGATTACCCAGCAAAGTAGAAGTCAGCAGGCCCGGGCGACCACCAGTTGAAGTAGCAGTCAGGGGCGAATAAAGGGCACCGAAGAAGGCCGGGCCACCGGTTTCGCCGTAAGCAGCTCGCAGTTTCAACAGGTTCATGGTTTCCAGCGACCAGAAACCAAACTTGGCAATGTTGACGGCTAATGACGCTTTGGGGAAAGCGTAGTACTTGTCCGGGTTGCCATTACGGTTTGACTTGTCAAAGCGAATACCCGCCGTGGCAATAATCTGGTCACGGAAGTTAGCTTCCTGCTGGGCCACAAAGCCCAAATCCGCTTCTTCCGTAATGACGGTTTCCTGCGTAGTTACGGTTCCGCGGTTGGGGGTGTAAGGCGGGCCAGGGGACAGGTTTTGGCCTTGGTTGAACGTAAGATTCGTTTTTTGACCTAGCCTCACCGTACCTACCTGAGAAGTCAGGTTTACCGCGTCGCCCAGCTTCCAATCATAAATCAGGAACCCCTGCAGGTTCGAGTTGAAAAACTGGTTTTTGGCTACCCGGGCAGCTCCTGGTAGTGCCAGGCTACGTTGCGACTGCAGATCAGAGGGCAAAGCCAGCAAGGCATTGCTGCTGGAAAAATCAACCCCGCCTTGCGCTGCAAATCGCAGGGACGATGCTTCCGTGTCAATAAGTCTTACCGTCAGGTTTGCCGTTTGCACATAACGGTTGGTTGTTTCCTCGTTGATGGCCCGCTCAACTACTGCGAGGGGGTTGTCACCGGTGTATTCCGAATCAGGGAACTGACCCAACTCGTTTTTGTGCAATTGTGCGTAGCTAGGAATGTATGCCAGTGTATAGCCCAGAGCAATGCCCCGGTTGTCATTACCGGTAAAACCACGCCGGTTCATAGAATTGATGTAGTTGGCGCTTACGCCCAAATCAATTCGTTTCCCGATCTTATGATCTACGTTGGCCCGGATGGAGTGTCGCTCGAAGCCTGTGCGCTTTACAATGCCTTCTTCGTTGGTGGTTGAGCCTGACACGAAAAACTTTGTGCGCTCATCACCACCGGAGATGCTTAAGCCAGTATTACGTAGGAAGGCCGTATTGCCGTAAATTTCCTTCTCGTAGTCGTATATGTTACCAGCCGCCTGCGCTGTAGCCAGTTTCGCTTTTTCAGCTGCCCGGGTAGCATCAACGGCGGCAATCTGAGCTGCAGTTGCGTTGGAGGGATAAGCGTAGTAAGTGTCAATTTTGGCCGGCGTCCAGTCTTCTTTGCCCAACAGGCGCCATGCTTTGGCAAAACCAAGGTCCTGATTGAAGCTTATCCGGGTTTTGCCCGCAGCCCCGCGCTTGGTTTTGATAATTACTACCCCTGCGTTAGCCCGTGTGCCGTAGATAGCGGCGGCGCTAGGGCCTTTCAGAATCTCAATGCTCTCAATGTCATTGGGGTTGAGGTCGGAAAGGCGGTTAATACCATTATCCTGCGTAGTACGACCAGTTCCGGCAGCGGCTCCCGTAAAGGCGGCAGCTCCCGCTCCGTTGCCAACTTCCGCATTAACGGCATACACGCCATCAATGATATACAGAGGCTGCGAAGAACCGTTAATAGTGGAAATACCCCGCAACTGAACTGATAAACCGCCACCGGGCGCTCCGCTAGTCTGGGCAATGTTAGCCCCTACTACCTTACCACTCAAAGCGGCATCAACGGTAACCGGGCGGGTGCTACCAACCAATTCTTTGGCAGAAATGGTTGTAATAGCGTTAGCTAGGTTTGAACGCTTAACCGAGGTAGCCAGACCCGTTACAACTACCTCATCCAGATTGCGGGTGCTGGATCCTAGGCTTACGTTGAACGTAGAACTGGTACCAATCGCACGCTCAATACCAGCGTAGCCAACCGAGCTAAAAACCAGCGTAGTGGCGGAAGCGGGCACACTTATGGTAAACCCGCCATCAGCGTTGGTTGAAGCACCAATAGTGGTGCCTTTCACGAGAACAGTAACCCCCGGAAGTCCCTGGCCATTAGAGGCATCAGTAACACGCCCGGAGATTTCGCGGTTCTGGGCGGCGGCCTGCTGCAACAGGATGGGCGCGCTCAGAAGCGCAGAAAGTATTGTTTTGCGCATGTGAGTGAAAATGTTAGAATGAACTTACGATGCCGTAAATAAACGAATTGTTTCTTTGCCAACATGACAAGAATCTGCTCTATACATTAAAAATTCAATCAGTTTAAAAAGCAGGGGTATCCTACCCTACCCTATAGCCTCCCACTAGCCGTGGCGTGAGTAGAGTTATCAAGTGCTTTTCTACTGTTGGCTCCACAATCCATTTTATGCCCCAAATTCACTGATGCCATCAGTGGGTTTGGGCGCATCTATTCCGGTGAGTTATCAAGTCCGCCTAACTACATTCCTCCAGCCATTGTGCTGTTGCGGTGAAAGTTACTGTCCGGCTGAACCTACTTGTTCGGCCAAGCTTAGCTCCATAGTTGTGGGCTTATGCCAAAGCAGCACAAGGGGCCGCCTGAGCTAATTGCAAAAAGAGACCCGTAGCGGAAACTGCTGGAAATTCTAGCAAATAATATATCGTGTAATTATTCCACACTTTTATATCACCTAGCAGTTAAATAGGATGTAAAAGCCCCAGCTTGGAAGCAATCAACAGTTCAGCTACAGTACGCTGTGTTATCTGTTGCATTTTTTAGGCCCAACCTGTATAGTAAGACTCCTGAGTCTGGCTTTAGACGGATGATTACGGTTCCGTTTACAGACACCTATATATCCAATTTCTATTACTCTTGCGCAAACGGATCTGGTATGAAGCGTTGATTTGCTGGCCCTTATTGCTCTGAAATTTTATCTGATTGCATAGCACCAACTGACGTCACTTGACAATACCAAATATTACATAGCTCACAGAGACTAGAGAAAGCAAACACCAACATAATGCTAACACACTTCTAATTAGCTATATACATCAGAATACATTATCCAATTGCTTATCTGATATAGCTAACTAACCCTAAAACCCCTCTTTATTAAGTACAAATCTTATCTACGAGAATACACTTGCCAGTTCGAAGCAGGGGAGCCACCGCAAACAATAGTACTGATGTTAACTCATAGGATCCAGATTGATTTTGATATTGCTAACAACACAATACAAAGCCTTATGTAATATAATTATTTTAATCAAATCACGATTATATTAATCACATTTACATCAAAAACTACATACACCTATAAATTCTATATAGCTGATATACATCTTTAAAACTATTGCCTGCTACTAGCTATAGCATATAGCGGAGACTAAAGAGGTTTTTGACATTATTAATAGTGTCAAAACTGTTTTAAGACACATATTTCAATAAACTCTGCTTATTTTTAAGCGCGGAACGGTACTTGTTCCTGAAACCGCGCATTTTCACCTTTATCTTTTTTCTTTTCCATGAGAAAATCCTTACTCATGGGTCTGCCTTTGGCGGCACTAAGTGTCGTTCAGGGGGTAGCCCAAACTCGGAGTGTTTCCGGCCGAGTAACGGACCGCACGACAGGCGAAGGCTTGCCGGGGGTAACCGTGCTGCTGAAGGGTAGCAACAACGGTATTTCAACCAACTCCGACGGTACGTACACACTGACTGTACCTGCCGGAGACGGCACTTTGGTTTTCAGCTCCATTGGGTTTATTACGGTAGAACGCCCCATTGGTACCGATACGCAAATCAATGTGGGGCTCGCTGCTGATACTAAACAGCTGAGCGAGGTAGTAGTAACGGCTTTGGGTATCCAGCGCGAGTCGCGCGCCCTGGGTTACGCCGTTGCTGAGGTAAAAAGCCAGCAGGTAGTGCAAAAGTCGGAGCCCGACGTGCTGCGGACGCTCCAGGGGAAAGTAGCTGGGGTAAACATTGTGGGCGCCAACGGAGCTCCGGGTTCTGCTACTCGCATCACAATTCGCGGCAGCTCTTCCCTTAACGGTGACAACCAGCCTCTGTTCATTGTTGATGGTGTACCCTACGACAACCAGCAGACCAACTCTGATAACAGCCTCACCCGCGGCTCGTCGTATTCTAACCGGGCAGCTGACATTGACCCTAACAACATTGAGTCGGTGAACGTGCTCAAGGGTATGGCTGCCGCCGCTCTTTACGGTAACCGTGCCGCCAACGGCGTTATTGTTATCACGACAAAAACGGGTTCTGGTAAGCGTGGCGACAAGGGCATCCGGGTGGGATACAACACCTCATATTCCGTTGAGAAGGTAGCTAACCTGCCTGACTATCAGAATAAGTATGGGTCAGGGGCAAACTTCGTTTACTCAGCAGCTAACGGGTCATGGGGCCCGGCCTTCGGCAGCGCTCAAGCCCCGGTTGATGTGCTCCACCCCCTAAGTGGAATTGCTGCCTTCCCTGAGTTCCAAGGAGCACGCTATCCTTACAAAGCGTTCGAGAATAACGTTAAGGACTTCTTTAATACAGGTAGCCTGTACGAAAACTCCATCAACGTTTCCGGCACCGGCGAGAACACTACGTTTGGGGCAGTGCTTTCGCGCTCCGACCAGAAGGGGATGATTCCGGAGTCGAAGTTTAACCGTACCAGCTTGAGTGCAGGTGGTTCGGGGCAGTTCAGCAAGCTGCGTATCGGGGCTAACATCACATATTCGAACACCGACCAGCAAGGTCCGCAGCTTGGAGCTAACAACGCCATTGGTAATGCTTCGGCTTTCGGCCGGATGATGTTCATCCCGCGCAACATGGACCTCACGGGTTTACCCTATGAGAACCCGCTTACGCGTGCTTCGCAGTTTGCATGGCTTACCGGCCAGGCTGATAACCCCTATTGGTCTACTCGGTACAACAGTTACACTTCGCGCGTGGACCGCGTGGTTAACAGCCTTAACCTAAGCTACGATATCACCAATTGGCTTTCTGCCAGCTTTGTCGGAGGATTGAACACCTACACCGACAACCGCCGCTCTGTGCTGCGGCCGGGCTCGGTAGGGGCCGGCGGCTTGGGCGAAATCATTCAGGATTACATTCGCAACACCGAACTGGAGGGAACGGCATTGCTCACGGCCAATCGGGACCTCACAGAGGACATCAGCCTGAAAGCTATTGTGGGCGCGAATGCTAACCAGCGTAAGTTTGAAGCCTCCTCTGTTGTCGGCTCTAACTATATTACGTTCGACATCGACGACATCACCAACACAACTAAAGTAGCGCAGAATGGCTCGGCTATTACTAAACGCCGCTTGGCTGGGGTGTTAGCCGACGTGACCCTGGGTTACAAGGACTTCTTCTACCTCAACGGTACAGCCAGAAACGAATTTACTTCTACGCTGTCCAAGAACAACCGGAGCTTCTTCTATCCCAGCGTTAGTGCCTCACTTATCTTTACCGAAGCTTTCGGCATTGAATCTAATGTATTGAACTTAGGTAAAGTGCGTGCTGGCTTTGCCAAGGCCGGCAAGGATGCCTCACCTTACGTTATCAATAACCGCTTCGGCCTCAATCCCTTCTTTGGTAACAACGCTGGCGGCACGGGCTTCCCGTTCAACGGCCTGCCCGGTGCGGCCATCAGCGGGGCCATTGGTAACTTGGATCTGCAGCCAGAATTCTCTAAAGAACTGGAATTTGGTACAGACCTGAATTTCTTCAAGGATCGGGTTGTGCTCAGCGCCACCTACTACGATAAGCGCTCTACCTCCCAGATATCCAACGTGCCCTTGGCTTACGCCACAGGCTTCACGTCGTACGTGACGAACTTCGGAGAGATTTCCAACAAGGGCTTTGAAGGTACGCTGACCCTGATTCCGGTGGATGCCGGTGGCTTCCGCTGGACCAGTTTCACCACCTTCACCCGCAACCGCAACATCATCGAGGAATTGCGGGAAGGTACGGAACAGGTATTGCTGGGCGGTAACTTCTTCTCCGACCCCCAGGCGGTGCACCGTCCGGGCCAGCCCTACGGTCAGATCTTGGGGTCGGTCGCCGCACGCGACCCTCAGTCGGGCAAAGTGCTGATTAATGCTGCAAACGGCACGATCATCCGCAGCTTGACCCCAGGAATCATTGGCAACCCCAACCCTGATTACATCTTCGGTTTCACAAACACGTTCACTTACAAGGGCCTTACCCTCGAGGGCGTGATTGACTTCCGTAAAGGCGGCGACGTATATTCCACTACCCTAGCGTCCCTGATGGGCCGGGGCGTAACCCAAGACACGGAGGATCGGGAGAAGACCCTGGTCATTGACGGCGTGTATGGCAACCCGAATACGCAGCAGCCTACCCTAGCTCAGGATGGCAGCACCATCCGCAACGTTACGGCTATCACCCTGAACGACTATTACTTCGGGACGGGCTCAGCTGCGCTGAGCGGTCCTTCAGAGTTTTCGGTATATGATGGCACGACAGTACGCCTACGGGAAGTAACCTTGGGCTATAGCTTGCCCACTTCTATTCTGGAAAAAACACCCTTCCGCGGCGTAACGTTGAGCCTCTCGGGTCGCAACCTGTGGTGGTTCTCGCCGAACGTGCCGAAGCATTCCAACTTCGACCCCGAAACCAACACCTATGGCGCTTCCAACGCCCAAGGTTTCGAGTACACCAACGCTCCTACGTCCCGTCGTTACGGAGTGAACCTGCGGGTGAATTTCTAAGTTCCAACCGCATCTAATCGCACATTCCATGAAAATAACGAAGATTCCGGTAACACTGGCTATGGCGCTTGTCCTGGTGGGTGGTCTGACCGGTTGCGACACCTTTCTTGACGTTAACACCGACCCTATCAATCCGGTGGACGTTCCCGTCACCTTGCTGATGCCTACCACGCAGGCAGCTATGGCAACTTACCTGGGCAATAGCGTGCAGGGCCTCAGCCAACCGGCCTCGGCTATCATGCAGCAATTGGTAAATTTCCGGGTAGGCTCCTTCAGCCTCGACGGCACCACGTTCAACAACCAATGGCTGGGCCTTTACACCAGTGCTTTGGAAAATAATGAGCAGGTCATTAGCCGCGCCACTGCATCAGGTGCTTGGTCCTACGTGGGTATCGCCCAAATTCAGAAGGCGTATATCTTTAGCGAGATGGTGGATATGTGGGGTGATATTCCCTACTCAGAAGCTCTGCTGGGGCTTCAGAATCCGGATCCTAAGTTCGACGACGACGCAGCTATCTATGCCGACCTGTTTCGTCTTATCGATGCCGGTATCACCAACCTGAAGCGTACGGACTCAAGTCGTAATCCTTCCACTGATGATCTCATTTACGGGGGTAACAGCACGAAGTGGATCCGCTTGGCTAACACGCTTAAGCTAAAGCTTTACAACCAGGTAAGGCTAACCCGCGACGTCAGCGCTGACGTAACGCCGCTGCTGACGGCTGACCTTATCACGGAGGCCGACGATTTTGAGTTCCGGTACAATACATCCGCTGCTTCGCCCGAAAACCGCAATCCTGGCTTCCAAGGCGATTACGTGGCTTCCTCACGTGAGAACAACGTCAACCCGTACTTCTACGATTTGCTGAAGAAGAATACCGACCCACGTATTCCATACTACTTCTTCAACCAGTACAACTCTACGGCAGCGCTTTCCACGGCTGATTACCAAGATGGCCGCTTTGTTTCGGTGCGCTTTGGCAGCATTGGGCCACAGGCCAGCGCCAACACCACCAACCTGCGTACGCTGCAAGGCCTCTACCCCGTAGGAGGGCGCTACGATGATAACCGTGGTGGAACGGCTACCGGTGCCTCAGGTAAAGGTGTAGTGGCACAGCGCTTCATTACTTTCTTTAGCCGTAAATTCATTGAGGCCGAGGTTCAGTTAACTGTACTCAACAACGCTGCCGCTGCCCGTGTGGCTCTGAGCGACGCCCTTAATGCTGCCTTCAACAAGGTGAATGCCATTGCCGCCGCCGACGGTAGCCCCACAATTGGCAAGGACGCAGTTGATTCTTACCGTACGGCCGTCCTAACCCGCTATGATGCCGGTTCCGCCAGTGAGAAACTGAACATCATCATGACGGAAAAGTACGTCGCCAATTTCGGTACCGGCATTGATGTGTACACCGACTACCGCCGGACTGGCTTCCCAGCGGTTCCGTTTGCGGACACCGATAATGACCCGCAGACAACCCAAACCGGTGCGTTTCCAGTGCGTCTGCCCTACCGCCTGAATGATCTGCTGACCAACGTTAACGCGCCCAAGACGCAGCCGAACATCACGACGGAAAAAATCTTCTGGGACCGCTAAGACGCTGCTTCCCTAGAAGCCCGTCATTAGTAGTCACCTCAACTGACCTTACCATGAAAAATTTTTTTTATGCCCTGCTATTAACAGCTTCGGCATTCAGCTTCTCCAGCTGCCGGGACGAGGACAATCTCCCCTACCCCAAAACAGAGGAGCTTCCTGTGGTTTTCACCAACCTTGCCAGCCAAAGTACATTTAAACTGAGCGATATTGCCGGCACTGGTAACCCTACGGCAACTTTCTCCATTGAGGTGAAAGGCGGCGACCTCAACGCCGTTGAGGCTGTTGAGGTGTACCGCTCATTCCGCGGATATAACGTAGCCGCTACCCCAGCGTTGGGCCTAGGACCGCGTGTGTTGCTCAAAACCGTGCCGCCAGCCTCTGCCGACATTACTGTTAGCCTGAACGAGGTTATCACGGGTCTAACCCGTGCTACTGGCGCCTCGCAGGCCGGGGCCCGCACGACCCTGACTCGTGCTTCCCTCAAGGAAAACGAAGGGTTCCTCTTCTCATATGAGTTATTGCTGAAGGATGGCCGCCGGGTAGTCTATACTCCTCTCTCAGGGGGAGTAGTGTCCGGTACTCAGGCCAATGCTCCTTATACTGGCCTTGTGACTGTTATCAAGTAAGTCACCTTTAATGATAAAAAAAGCCTCAGCTTCCAGCTGGGGCTTTTTTGTTTTAATTCGGGCTCTCCTGCCCATGAAACTAAGTGTTTAGCAACCTGCCACAAGGCGGTATCATCACAGAAGGCTACGACTAGTTATCAATTCACTGGCAAAAGATTTCCATTTACCCAGGAATTGCTGCACTTGGCCGAGAAATATGGTCGAGCTGCACATGTTTTTTACTCATCAAATAGATTGATAATTTTTATCTCCTTATTTTGGCAATAATTCAATCGAATAGCTCTCAAAGCGAAACATCTTCAACACACCTAGTGCATACATGAAAAAACTACTATTAGCTGCTCTGCCTGCACTTGCTTTAATGGCAACGCAGTCACTTGCACAGACCCGTACTGTTTCTGGACGGGTAACGGACCGTACGACTGGTGAAGGTTTGCCCGGCGTAACCGTGCTGGTAAAGGGTACTACCACGGGCGTATCGACCAACTCAGACGGTACTTTTACACTTACCGCTCCCACCACTGCCACTACCCTTACTTTCAGTTCTGTAGGTTTCCTCACCCTTGAGCAACCTATTCGGGACGGCAGTATAACCGTTGGTCTGGCTCCGGACAGCAAGCAGCTCAGCGAAGTAGTGGTAACGGGCTACGGGCAACAATCCAAAGCGCTGGTCACGGGTGCTATTGCCTCCATTGATGCCAAGCAGTTCGAGGATCAGCCTGTTGCAGGTATTGACCAAGTACTGCAGGGCCGGGCAGCAGGCGTACAGGTATCGGCTAGCTCGGGTACTCCGGGTGGCGGTATTGCTGTTCGTATTCGGGGTAACAACTCTATTTCCGCCAGCAGCGACCCGCTGTATGTAATTGACGGGGTGCCGATCAATACCGGCAGCTACTCCAACATTGCCGTGGGTAACCAGCAGCTGAACGCACTGTCTGACATTAACCCGAATGACATTGCTTCCATTCAGGTGCTGAAGGATGCCGCCGCCGCCGCTATTTATGGCTCGCGGGCCGCTAACGGGGTAGTACTGGTAACCACTAAGCGGGGCCAGACGGGCAAAACCAAAATCAGCCTGGATGTGTACCAGGGGGTGCAGCAGCGCATCAAGCAGCTGGACGTTCTGAATGGGCAGGAAGCACAGGACTTGATTAATGAAGCACGCACAAACGTTGGCCTTGCACCTCGTTATGTAGCTGCCAACCCAACTTCTACGCAAGCCCTGTTCACCGGCGCCAGCACCAACTGGCAGGATGAAGTGTTCCGCACCGCCAAGATTGGCAACTATACCCTGACGGCTTCTGGGGGCGATGCCCGCACCCGCTTCCTGATTTCGGGTACTTACTTCGATCAGGAAGGTATTGTGAAGGGTTCAGACTTCCAGCGGGGTAGCGTACGCATCAACGTTGATAATAAAATATCAGACCGCGCGCGTATTGGCCTCAACCTGACCGGCTCCCGCTCGCTGAATAACCGCATTCAGAACGACAACAACATTTACGGGGTACTTAGCTCCGCCATTCTGCTGGGCACTCAAACGCCCATTTATAACGCAGATGGCACTTTTGCCCGCGACCCGTATTCATCGGTTGAAAACCCGCTGGCCGCTGCTTCTTTGCCCTTGCAGCAAGCCCGCAATAACCGTGTGATTGGTAACGTCTTCGCGGAGCTTGACATTCTTAAGGACCTGCGCTTCCGGACTTCGCTTGGCGCTGATTACCTGAACCTGAAGGAAGACCGGTTTGTCCCCAGCACCCTCTTGCAGGGCGCCGGCAGCAACGGCCTGGGTAACGCGAACAGCCGTTACGACATCAGCTGGCTAACCGAAAACACCCTGACGTACAACAAGTCTTTCGGGGATCATAACCTGACGATGCTGCTGGGCCAGAGCGCGCAGAAATCGGTGCAGGAAGGCATTACTACCACGGTTAGCGGCTTTGCCACAAACAAAATCACCCGCCTAGCGGCCGGTTCCGTTCGGACGGAAGCTTCGTCGGATGGCACGCTCTGGACCCTACTCTCCTACTTTGCCCGCGCGAACTACGATTACAAGGGCCGATACATTCTGGCTGCTTCCGTGCGCCGCGACGGTTCCTCGCGCTTCGGGGTTGACAACAAGTGGGGCTACTTCCCCGCCGTTTCAGGTAGCTGGCGCATTTCGGAGGAATCTTTCTTCCCCAAAACGGCTATCAGTGAGTTGAAGCTGCGGGCTGGTTACGGCCAGACGGGTAACTTCGAGATTGGCAACTTTGCTTCCCGCAACCTCTACGGGGTAGGCGCGGGCAACCTGGCCAACTACAACCAGATTTCCGGCTTGGTGCCCACGCAAATTGGCGTGAATGACCTGAGCTGGGAGAAGCAGCACGAAATCAACGTAGGCATTGACCTGGGCTTTGTTAACAACCGTATCTTGCTTTCGGCCAACGCCTTCCGTCGGGAGTCAAATGACCTGCTGTTGAACCGTCCGCTGCCCCTGACTTCTGGCTTCCTTTCGGTAACCCAGAACGTAGGCGCGCTGGAAAACAAGGGCCTTGAATTTGAGCTCACGACCCAGAATTTCACCAAAGACAACTTCACCTGGACGACCAACGCCAACATCTCCTTCATCCGTAACGAGGTAACCAAGTTGGTAAATAACGCCCCCTTCCTCTCGGGCTTTGCCAACCAGGTGCGGGTAGGGCACTCTTTGGGCTCTTTCTACGGTTACGTAGTGGACCGGATTTACCAGACACAAGGCGAAATTACCGCAGACACGGAGGCCGCCCGGGCTAGGACTGGCCGCGCTACCGCTGTGTACCAGCAGGGCTCCGCTCCGGGTGATATCCGCTTCAAGGATCTAAACAATGATGGTGTAATCACCGGCGACGACCAGAAGATCATTGGTACAGCTCAGCCGAAGTTTTTTGGCGGTCTTAACAACCAATTCTCCTTCAAAGGATTCGACTTAGGTTTCTTCTTCCAATTCCAGTACGGCAACGAAATCTATAACAACACGCGGGCCTTTGCGGAGGGTATGAATGCTCAGTTTGGCCAGTTGGCTTCTACCCGGGAGCGTTGGACGGCTGCTAACCCCAGCACCACCTTCCCTCGGGCGGCCTGGGGTGACCCGAACAATAACCGTCGTACTTCCGACCGCTTCCTGGAAGATGGTTCGTACGCCCGCCTAAAAACGCTGACCCTGGGCTACAACCTTCCGGCCGGTGCTACCCGCGTGCTGCACCTGCAAAACGCCCGCGTGTATGTTTCAGGGCAAAACCTACTCACCTTCACCAACTACTCCGGTCTTGATCCGGAAATCAACACCTTCAGCGGTAGCAATACCTCTTTGGGTACTGACTTCCTGACTTTCCCCCAAGCCCGTACTGTGCAGGTTGGTGTAAACCTGGGTATCTAACCTTTCTTGAGACTTCGTTACTATGAACTTTCGTTCCAAGCTTTTCACACTCGCTACCCTGGGATTGCTGACTTTTGGCGCCAGCAGTTGCTCTGATTTCCTGGACCCTACCCCCCAGACCTCTGTTGACCGGGATGACGTATTCACCGATGCTGCCGGTGCCCGCGGTGCCATTATAGGCGTGTACGGCGCCATGACTAGTGCCGACTATTTGGGGCTGTACTACCCCCTGTTGGCTGATTTGGCCGCCGACAACCTGGCACACACCGGCACCTTCCCGCAGTTGGCGGAGGTAAAAACTCGAAATATCATTTCGAATAACACTACCCTCACCAACGTTTACTACGCAATTTACCGGACCATCAACCGGGCCAATAACGTAATTGCCAACGCTCCAAACGTGACCGGCTTGGCCGACGCGGAGAAGAACAGCATCATCGCCGAAGCACTGTTCATCCGGGCTTACTGTCACTTCGACGTGACCCGTTTCTGGGGAGATGCCGCTCTTATTCTGACGCCAACCTCAACGCCTGATAACTCGCTCTTTGTAGCACGCAGCACCAAGGAACAGATATATACGCAGGTATTGGCTGACCTGAATCAGGCCCTGCCCAACCTGCCCGATACGGGCACCGGCCGGGCAACTAAATCAGCGGCCCAGGCTCTGATTGCCCGAGTGCAGCTGTATGCCGGCAAATGGAAGGAAGCCGAAACGGCGGCTGATCAGATTATTAACAGCAACCGTTTCCAGCTTACGCCCAGCTACGCTACCAACTTCACGTCGGAGAACACCACCGAATCGATTCTGGAGCTGCAGTTTGACGCTAACACGCAAAGCCAGTTTGCCTTCTTCAACCTGCCTACTACCAACGGTGGCCGCAATGAGGTGAACCCGAATGGCCCCGCCAGTACCCTCCTGACGGCTTACGAAACGGGTGATACCCGCCGCAACGCTACCGTTTCCGATGGTACCCCTGTTATCGCCAACCGTGCGGTAGTTGCTGGCACCGGCATCAAGTACCGAGACCCTGGTACCGGCACCGACAACTACAAAATATTCCGCTTGGCCGAGGTCCTGCTGACGGGAGCTGAGGCCAAAGCCCAACTGCAGGACCTGACTGGCTCGCTAACCCTGCTAAACCGGGTGCGCACCCGGGCTGGCTTGCCCGCACTCCTGGCAACGGGCCTGACGCAGTCCTCGCTGTTGAACGCCATCTATCAGGAGCGTCGGATAGAGCTAGCGCTGGAAGGGCACCGGTGGTTTGACCTTATCCGCACCAACCGGGCCCAGACCGTACTGGGCATCACAGACCCAACTCGTTTGTTGTTCCCCATCCCGTTCCGCGAGATTCAGAACAACCCGAACATGAAGCAGAACCCCGGCTACTAGGTCGCTTCTGCCCCACCCTAAAAAAGCCCCGGCCTTACTGGCCGGGGCTTTTTTATAGCGCATCTATGCGGAGCACTACCTTCTCGTTGGCTGGCGCGGGCTGTTGCAGCCATCCTACAATTTTTTCTGCTACCTCCCGCGGTTGGGCCAATCTTCCTTCCTGATGAAAGCCTGCAAACCGAGCGGCTTCGCTGAAGCTGTGCTCATCAGCAGTGCGAATGTGCTCCTGCATGGCTGTGTCGAGAATGCCGGGGGAAAGACTGCGGACCCGGATGCCGCTGCCGCGCAGGTCCTGCTCCTTCTGAGCGGTGCAGGACAGCGCATCGAGGGCAGCTTTGGAAGCTGAATAGGCGCCCCAACCGTCAACGGCCCGCTGGGCGGCACCGCTGCTGATGTTAAGGATGGTACGCGGTACTGACAACCCGCCGTAAGCGCTAAGAAAGGTGTTCATGAACATAGCAGGGGCCACAACATTCACATCAAACACAAACTCAAAGTGCTCGTTCTGGTGCTCACCCAGGTAGCCAATTTCACCAAGTACGGCGGCGTTGTTGATCAGGGTGATGCTTTCAGCATCGGGCCACTGCGGAAATACTTTGTGCAGATTGTTCTGCACGGCTAGCATATCAGAAAGGTCCAGGGGCTGGTGAGCGTACCGCTCGTGCTCAATGGTGGCGTGGCGCGAAACGCCGACAACCTTTGTATCGGGGAGGCGCAGCACAGCTTCCGCCAAGGCTTTGCCTAGCCCGCGACTGGCTCCGGTGATGATGTAATAATGCATAAGGCTGGGTGAGGGAGGTGAGAGGCTGGTAAAAAGTACGGTCTAAACCGAAAAAGAGGCTACCGTAGTAGCCTCTTTTCTTTGTTTGAAGCAGCTGAATGTCTTTTCCTTTCCCCTCCTCACAGAATATACTGGCTCAGGTCGCGGTTACGAACCATGTCGCGCAGGCGCTCTTCCACCATTTCGCGGTTAACTAAAATCCGCGCATTCGGGCCGATTTTGTCGGGTACATCGAACAGGATGTCATTGAGCAGACGGCTCATAACGGTGTGCAGGCGCCGGGCTCCGATGTTTTCCACCTCGCTGTTCACCTCAAACGCAATTTCAGCCAAGCGCTCTAGGGCTGAGTCTTCAAACGACAGGGCTACCCCCTCGGCCTGCAGCAAGGCCTCGTACTGTTTGGTGAGGGCATTTTTCGGGTCTTTCAGGATACGGAAGAAGTCATCTTTGCTCAGGCTCTGTAGCTCCACCCGAATGGGGAAACGGCCCTGCAGCTCCGGAATCAGGTCAGAAGGCTTGGCTACGTGAAAGGCGCCGGCCGCAATAAACAGAATGTGGTCGGTGTGGATGATGCCGTACTTGGTGCTCACGGCGGAGCCTTCCACAATGGGCAGCAGGTCGCGCTGCACGCCCTCCCGGCTTACATCGGGGCCACCGCCACCCTTGCCGCTGCGGCTGGCTACTTTGTCGATTTCGTCGATGAAGATGATACCCGCGTTTTCGGCGTGGCGGATGGCTTCATCCTTCACCTCGTCCATGTCGATGAGCTTGGCGGCTTCCTCATCGAGCAGAATCTTGCGAGCCTCAGCTACGGTTACCTTGCGCTTGCGGGTCTTCTTGGGTAGCATGGAACCGAGCATGTCCTGGATGCCGGCCATGCTGGCCTCGTCCATACCGGCCGGGCCGCCGATTACACCAATGCCTGGGCTGCTGTTCTGCTGCACCCGGATTTCAATTTTGCGCTCGTCCATTTCCCCATTCCGAATCTTTTCCCGAAACCGCTCCCGCGTGCGCTCGTTCAGTTCGTGGTCGGAATCAGGCACTTCATTGGCAGCGGTAGTTGGGAAGCCCAGAGCGGGTTTAGGAGTAGCAACCGAGGTAGTAACCGGCGGAATCAGAATGTCGAGAATGGCATCTTCCACGGCCTGGGCCGCCTGCACCTTTACTTCTTCCTTGCGGCGCTGCTTCACCATGTTCACTGACTGCTCCACCAAGTCGCGCACCATGCTTTCTACGTCGCGGCCTACGTAGCCTACTTCCGTGAACTTAGAGGCTTCCACTTTAGTGAACGGAGCACCCGAAATGCTGGCCAGACGACGAGCAATTTCGGTTTTGCCGACGCCAGTGGAGCCAATCATCAGGATGTTGTTGGGCACGATTTCGCGCTGCATAGCAGCTGGGGCGTGCAAGCGGCGCCACCGGTTGCGCAGGGCAATGGCCACGTGGCGCTTGGCTTCGTGCTGGCCAATGATGTATTTATCGAGTTCGGCCACAATCTGGGCCGGGGTGAGAAACTCAGCGGAGTCGAGCATAAGAATCAGGGTAAACAAGCCGAATAACGAAGCGGTGTGACTTCTAAAATTTGGCGGAAGGAAGAACAGGTAGTTGTAGCAAGAGCAGAGGCCAGAAGCCTGCCAGGTTAGCTACGAGCCAGGGGGTAGGAAAAGCGAGTAGTTACTGTGATTTTTTGAACAGAGAATCGAGGTTGCGGGCAATGGTGAAGTAGTTGGCCCCGCCAGAAGCATGGTAACCGGCGTGGGTATAATCAAGCTGAAACTGGCTGACGCGCAGCATCACCCCGAAAGAGAAGCCTGCGCCGCCCGACGTATTTTCCAAGCGCAGCTCCCGGCGCTGCAGGTGGTTATACCCTACGCGCAGGTTCAGGTTCTTGCTGAGCAGCAGCTCCCCGCCTACCACAAAGTGCCGGGCAATCTTGTCGCCCAAGCTCTTCTTAGGCTTGATTTCCTCGCCGTTCTCGTCCAGCTGCCCGCGCTGGTTGGGGTCGAGGTACACAATGTCGAGGCGCTGCAGGTGGTGAGCCGTGAAGGAAAAACGCAGCGGCAGGTGCTCAGGCTTGAACGAGGTGCCCAGCTCTACATCCAGCGGCATGGGCTCCCGGTCAGCGCCATCGTAAGGCTTTAGCTGAATACCGGCATTACGCACCACCAGGCCTACGGTGAAGTCCTGCTCCGGGTGCTTGAACAGCCCGCCTACATCGGCTAAAGCCGCAAACGAGTGGTTGCCGGCAATACCCGATCCGGCCAGCTTGAGGGTGCCGCCTATGGTAAAGGCCCCGCTGGTATAGGAGTTAGCAATGCTCAGGGCGTACTCGTTCACTGAAAACTGACCTAGTGAGTTTCCCGCCGCGTCGAACTGCTCGAAGTTGCCGTAGCTCAGGTAGGTAAGCCCTACGCCAAACCGACCTGCCTTCTCAGTATTGAACACGTACACGGCCGTGCTTTGCTTGATATCGGCCAAATAATCGACGTAGCCCAGGGCCAACCGCCCATCCATATCGGCGTTCAGCAGGGCCGGGTTGCCGTAGATCATGGTGCCATCGGCGTCGCGGGAGGAAACGTTCACGCCGCCCAGCCCGGCCAGCTTGGCACTGGTAGGCAGATTGAGGAAGGAAAATGCCTGCTGCCCGCCAATCTGGGCCATAGCCGGAGTAAGGCCGCCAAGGCCCAGCGCCAGGAAAGGAAGCAAAAAAAGGCTGTGGCGTAGGGGTCGAATCATCGGGGGAAAGATAAAGCAGGTTGCCCGATAAGACGCCTACTTCCGCCGCTTTATTGCGTGCCCGGCCGCAGAATTCCCTACCCCCCTGGCGGCACCGAGGGGGTAGGGAATTCTGGCAGCTCTAGCTAACCTCCACGCTTGGAGAAGCAGGCACTGGCGCCTCGTCGCGCACCACCAGTTTCATAGGGTGAGCTACTTTTTCTTCCAGCAGCGCTACCCGCAGCACATCATCTACTCGGTCAGCGTAGTGGATGGTCAGGTCATTGAGGTAATCGGTCGGAATTTCGTCGATGTCCTTCTTATTCTTGGGGCACAGAATAATGTCGCGGACGCCGGCCCGCTTAGCCGCCAGAATCTTCTCCTTAATGCCGCCCACCGGCAACACCTTCCCGCGGAGCGTGATTTCGCCCGTCATGGCCAAATGGCTCCGAATTTTGCGCTGGGTAAACACCGAGGCAATGCTGGTGAAAATGGCAATGCCTGCGCTGGGCCCATCCTTGGGCACGGCGCCTTCGGGGAAGTGAATGTGCAAATCGTACTGATCGAAGAGGCGGTAATCAATGTCCAGCTCCTCGGCCCGACTGCGTAGGTAGCTCAGGGCCGTCACGGCCGATTCCTTCATCACGTCGCCGAGCTGGCCCGACAGCGTGAGCTTGCCCCTCCCCCGGCTCAGCAGGCTCTCGATAAAGAGAATGTCGCCGCCCACGCTGGTCCAGGCCAGGCCCGTAACTACCCCAGCAGTTTCGTTGTCCTGGTACTGGTCCCGGTCGAAGATGGCGGCCCCCAGGATGCGGTGGATGTCCTTGGGCTCCAGGGTCGAGGGGAAGGCTTCATTCATGGCTTTGCTCTTGGCCACGTTGCGCACTACCGCGCCCAGCTTGCGCTCCAGGCTGCGCACCCCACTCTCGCGGGTGTAGTCATCAATCACGCGCTGCAGGGCTGAGGTGCTGATGCCGGCATCCTTCGGGCCGAGGCCGTGCTCCTGCAGCAGCTTGGGCCAGAGGTGCTTTTTGGCAATTTGGGTTTTCTCCTCCAGGGTGTAGCCCGTCAGGTCAATAATTTCCATCCGGTCGCGCAGGGCGGGCTGAATGGTTTCCAGGGAGTTAGCCGTGGCAATGAACAGCACCCGCGACAAGTCGTATTCTACTTCCAGGTAGTTGTCGGTGAAGGTGGAGTTCTGCTCGGGGTCCAGCACTTCCAGCAGTGCCGACGAGGGGTCGCCGCGGAAGTCGGAAGCCAGCTTATCAATTTCGTCGAGCACGATAACCGGGTTGGAGGCGCCGGCCTTCTTGATCTGGGAGATGATGCGGCCGGGCATGGCGCCCACGTAGGTTTTGCGGTGCCCCCGAATTTCAGCCTCGTCGCGCACGCCGCCCAGACTCATGCGCACGTACTGCCGGCCCAGCGCCTTGGCAATAGAGCGGCCCAGGGAAGTTTTTCCTACCCCCGGAGGGCCGTACAAGCACAGAATAGGGGCTTTCAGGTCCTGCTTCAGCTTGAGCACGGCTAGGTACTCGATGATGCGCGCCTTCACCTTTTCCATGCCGTAGTGGTCCTGGTCGAGGATTTTCTGGGTGCGCTTCAGGTTGAAGTTGTCCTTGGTGTATTCGCCCCAGGGCAGGTCCAGCAGAAACTCCACGTAGTTTACGCTTACCGGGTACTCGGCGGCCTGGGGGTTGATGCGGGTGAGCTTATCCAGCTCCTTGGTAAAGTGCTTGGCTACGGCCTCGGGCCACTTTTTGTCTTTGGCACGCTGGCGCAGCTTTTCCACTTCCTGGTCGGGGCCGTCAAAACCCAGCTCATCCTGCAGCACTTTAATCTGCTGGCGCAGGAAATAGTCGCGCTGCTGCTGGTCGATGTCGGTGTGAACCTTGGTGTGGATTTCGCGCTTGATTTCCAGCAGCTGAATTTCCTTCAGCATGAGCTCCAGCAGCTGGGTTCCGCGCTCCACGCCGTCGTTGATTTCCAGCAGCTGCTGCTTGATTCCTACCTCCACGTTGATGTTGGAAGAAAGGAAATGGGTCAGAAACGAAGGCGACTCAATATTATCCAGCGCCACCTGGGCTTCCTGCGGAATCTCGGGGTTCAGCTTCAGCATTTTGGCCGCCGCTTCCTTCAACGACGACACCAGAGCTTTTACTTCCTTGGACTGCTTGTTGGGAAAAGCCTCGGGCGAGTAGCTTACCCGCGCCGTGAGGTAGGGCGTGCTTTGCACCTCGGCCTCAATACGGAAGCGCGACTGGCCCTGAATGATGATGGTGGTATTGCCATCAGGCAGCACCAGCAGCTTCAGGATCTTGGCCATGGTGCCTACCTGATACAAGTCCTGCAGGGTAGGGTCGTCGCTCTGCCCGTTTTTCTGGGCCACTACCCCCACAATCTTGTTGCCGCGGTAGGCCTTGCGCACCAGCCGAATGCTCTTCTTGCGGGTAACCGTGACGGGCAGCACTACCCCCGGAAACAGCACCGTGTTGCGCACGGGCAGCAGCGGCAGCACCTCCGGCGATTCGTCGGCGCTGAGCGTCTGATCGGGGTCGGCGGCCACAATGGACACCATTTCTTCAGCATCTTCAGCCATCAGCAACAAGGAGGAAAGCGGTGACTTGGGTGAATTATATCGACTCATGCAGGGAGAGACAGAAAAGCAACGCTGCGTGTCAGAATGACAGGAGCGCGGGATAAGCTTAGGCTTAAACGTAGGGAGTTACCCGAAGGTATGGATTTGGTCAAGCGCCGTGCCACCAACCGGGCCGGCCACATCGGCAGAGCTCATCCATGGCAGACCCAAAAATAAGGCTTGGCCCTGAAGAGGCAGAGGATGTAGAGCTGCATCCAAAAATTCCTATTTTTGATGCTTGCCGGCTCCCACCGCTTCTGTGCTCTATCATTGCTATGCTTCGCTTTTTCCGTTTCGTGCTTTCTGGACCGTTGCTGCTGCTGGCACTGGTATTACCTGTTGTGGTGGAGGCTCAGCAAAAAAGCAGCTTACCCAACGCGCAACGGAAGCTGAGCGCCAAAGTTATCCGGAGCGCCCGGGCCCGCACCGACGCTACCCCCGATTTCCCGAACATCAACCGCCTGGCGTACTTCGAGGATAAAAAAGCGCTCCGGGAAATTCAGCGGGCCGAAAAGCGCAAAAACTGGAACGCCGCCCGCAACCTGCTGGACGTGTACGTGAGCCGGTTTGGCATCGAGAACTTCTACAAGGATACCGGCCTGCTCTGGCGCCTGGGCCAGCTCTGGGAAAAGGCCGGCAACGAAGACCGGGCCAAGGCCTACTACCGCCTGGCCCTCAAGCACCGCCGCCAGGACCTGAAAAAGGTGCAGCTCTACTACGACTCGCTGGAGCAGAAAACGGCCGACCTGTACGTGCCGCTCAAAACGTACTACGACATTGTAGAGTACCGGAAAAACATTGCCGCTTTCCGGCCGCCCAAAGGCGTGTACACCAGCATGGGCGACGCCATCAACTCCAAAGTGGAGGACTACGGCCCTACCCTCAACGCCGACGCCGACCAGCTTATCTTCTCCTCGAAGCGCAAGATGCGCGGCATTCACGGGGTAGTCGATGAGGACCTGTACACTTCCCGGCGCGAAAACGGCGTCTGGACGGAGGCCGAGCCCTTGCCCAAACCCATCAACTCGCCCTACAACGAGGGTTCGGCCTGCATCAGCAAGGATGGTAAAACGCTGTTTTTCGCTCGCTGCGAGTGTCCTACCTGCCACGGCAACTGCGACCTGTACGTTTCGACCTTCAGGGAGGGGCAATGGACGGCGCCTAAAACGCTCGGCAGCAACGTCAACTCCACGGCCTGGGACTCGCAGCCTACCCTCTCCCCCGGCGAAGACACGCTGTACTTCGCTTCTGACCGTCTGGGCGGCTTTGGCCTTTCGGACATCTGGTACACGGTAAAGCAGAAGAACGGGCAGTGGGGCAAGGCCCAGAACATGGGGCCCGTGGTAAACACCCGCGAAAGTGAGGTAAGCCCCTTCTACCACCCGCTCTACCATGTGCTCTACTTCAGCTCCCGCGGGCAGCTGCTCAACTTCGGCGACTTCGATATTTATAAGACGTACCGGGTGCGGGGCCGCTGGCAGGAGCCTATCAACATTGGGCCGCTGGTGAACGGCAGAGGCTCAGAATATTACTTCACGATTGACTCTGAATCGAAGAGCCTGTATTACGCCCGCTCCGAGGAAAAGGAAATGAAGAACCTCGACCTCTTCTCGTTTCCGCTACCCATGGAGGCCCAGCCCCTGGCCACTACTCACATAGCGGGCTCCCTGATTGACTCGGTGAGCCGCCGGCCGCTGAACGGTATCGTCAGCATTATTGATACAGATAACGGCATTGAGGTAGCCAGCAAGTACCTGCGCGACGACGGCTCCTTCGACTTTGACCTGATTGAGGGCTCGCACTACGTGATGCTGATTCAGAGCCCCGACTTTTTCAGCGTGGAAAAGAAGTTTGCCCTGCAGGGCGACACGGTGATGAAGCTGATGACCAACTCCATCGACTACAAGCTCCCGCTGATTTTCAAGAACATCGAGTTTGACCAGGACAAGGCCAACATCCGGGCCAGCATGCACCCCATTCTGGACCGCATTGCCGTGTTCCTGGTGGACCACCCCACGTTCCGGCTCAGCATTTCGGGCCACACCGACAGCAAAGGCGACCCGGACTTTAACATGACCCTCTCGCAGGACCGGGCCGAAGCCATCCGCCGCTACATCGAGCAAAAGGGGAAACTCAAGCCCAACCGCATTGAGAGCATGGGCTACGGCAGCACCCAACCCCTCAAGGCCGAGGCGACGGAGGAAGACGCCCGCACTAACCGCCGCGTAGAGTTCCGCCTGATTAAGCCGGAAAGCGAGCAGAAAGATGCCGGCGGCAGCGGCGGTTGGTAACGTCATGGCGAGCAGCGCGAAGCCATCCTTCCTCTGTGCGTGACCAGCCGAATAACGTGACAAGCCCTTACTTCCAGCACGGAGGTAAGGGCTTGTCACGTTTCAGGGGGTAGCACGTTGGTCAGGAAGGATGGCGTCGTCCTGCGTCCTCGCCCTGACACTGTTTACCACTTCAGCTGCTGCTGGGTTTCGCCGTCGCGGAAGAGCAGGCTTTGCTTCTGGCCCTTGGCTTCCAGGTTGACGATGTTCATCTGGTCGGGGAACAGGTCGAGCAGCAGCTGGTGGCGCAGGCTTACGCTGGTAGCCGCGGCGGGCATCGGCGCCGTGAAATACACCCAATAGGAGTCCTTCTCTTTCTGCAGGCCCACCAGCGTGAGCGGCAGCGCCTGCCCCGGCCGGGCGCTGAACTGCACCGAGCGGCGCAATAGCTCCATCAGGAGCGGATCCAGCTGGGCCCGCGCGAGTTGATCGGTGCGCACGGGGGTAGGCTTCCCGACGGACAGGCTCTGCTCCAGGTCGTCGATGAAGATTTTCAGGGCCATTTCCAGCCGCTGCTTGCCGGGGTTGAAGCGCACTTCCAGGATGCTGGCGTGGTAGGCGTGCGCCCAGGCCACTACATGGGCCGCCAGCAGCAAGGCCGCTACCAGCCCGATGCGCCGGAACGATGAAAAAGAAAACATGGGCAAAAGAAGTGAAATACCACGGCACGGTTGCAGGTGCCAGGTCTATCATAAAAGCCGTGCCACCTCAGCAGGTAGCACGGCTTTACGGGAAGCAGGTACAGGACCTACTTCTTAGCCAATAGCGTTGATAATTTGCTTAATTACCAAAACGTAAGCCATCAGGCTCAGAATAAGCAGCATGCCTACCTTCTGAGCATTCTCTAGGAATTTATCAGAAGGCTTGCGACCAGCAATCATCTCGTACAACAGAAAGACGACGTGGCCACCGTCGAGGGCCGGAATCGGGAGCAGGTTCATAAAGGCCAGCACCATAGAGAGCATTCCCGTCAGGGTCCAGAAACGGAACCAGTCCCATTGCCCGCCATACTGCTGCGCTATTTCTACCGGGCCGCCTAACGATTTGCTGAGCGACGCTTCGCCGCTAAATATTTTTTTGAAGCCTGCAATCTGGGTAGTGACGACCCCAAAAGCTTGCTTGGTACCTACGCCTATAGACTCCACAAAACCATAGCGATGTACCCCATCTTTGATAAGCAGCTTAGGAGCAAACCCGATTCGGCCGTCCTCATCAACCATTACCGGCAGGGTAAGCTGCTTACCGGCGCGTTCCACCAGTAACGGAGTAGCGTTAGATGTAAGCCTTTTAGGTTTGACACCCCGAATCCAGTTCAGAAAGCGTTGCAGCAGCGACGGATGCTCTACCTTGTTGGCATTCGCCTTCAGGGCCTTTTGCAAATCAGAGAAGAAAGGAACAGCCTGATTTCCTACTTTCAGAATCTTATCGTTGGCCTGCAAACCGGCTTTAGCCGCCGGAGTGTTTATGACAACTTGCTCGATTTTGAATGCAATCAGAGGCGTGACGAATCTCTCTTTCGCATCAGCCAAATCGTCCATAAAATTGTTCGGCACCGGAATATCTACTATCTGACCGTTACGATCCACTGTATAGTAGGCATTGGTCCCGAGCAAGGCATCTACGCTGTAGATATCCTCGAAATCAGTGAACGGTTGCCCGTTAATCTTAACGATTTTGTCGCCGCGCTGAAACCCGATTTTCTTACCCAGTTCACTAACGTCAACTCCATAGCGCACTTCCGACAAGGGCAGATAACTTTCGCCGTACTTGAAGGTGATAAGCGAGAAGATGACGATGCCGGTAATGACGTTCATGATAATGCCGCCCAGCATCACAATCAGGCGCTGCCAGGCCGGCTTGGCCCGAAACTCGTTGGGCTGGGGCTCGGCCGCGAGGCTGTCGGCGTCCTGGGTTTCGTCGATCATGCCGTGGATGGCCACGTAGCCGCCCAATGGGAACCAGCCCAGGCCGTACTCCGTTTCGCCCACTTTCTTCTTGAACAGGGCAAAGTTCATCACCCCAGGCAGGGGAAACAGGAAGTCGAAGAAGATGTAAAACTTATCGACCCGGATTTTAAAGTATTTGGCCGCTGCAAAGTGTCCGAACTCGTGCAAGCCAACCAGAATGGAAAGGCCCAGCAGCATCTGCCCGGCCATGATAAGTTCTTCCAAAAGATGAAGTAATTAGGTGATGAGGTGATAGGAGGTGATGAAGTGATGGGGTAATTGGTGATGGGGTGACAAGTGACAGGTAAAAGGTGACAGAACTTGTTCCCTGTCACTATGTACCTCCTCACCTCTTCACTTCATCCCCTCATTCCTTTCCACCTCCTCACCCGGTATGACAAACAACGCACCGAACCCGAGGGTAGTGCCATTCCGGCCAGGGTGTCAGGCGCGGGCCCCGGTTAGCTCCTGGGCCACGCGGCGCGTTTCAAGGTCGGTTTGCACGTAGTCCTCCAGGCTAGGAGCGGCAAGGTACGAAACCCGCGCGAGGCTGGTTTCTACTACCTCCGACATTTCCAGGAACCCGATTTCGTCGCGCAGGAAGGCGGCCACGGCTACTTCGTTGGCGGCGTTCAGCACGCAGGGCGCATTGCCGCCGCGCCGCATGGCCTCGAACGCCAGGGCCAGGTTGCGGAAGGTGTCCGTATCGGGCTGCTCGAAGGTAAGCTGGGGGTAGTCGAGGAAGCGGAAGCGCGGGAACTGGCTGGGCAGGCGCTGGGGGTAACCCAGGGCGTACTGAATGGGCAGCTTCATATCGGGCAGGCCCAGCTGCGCCTTCAGGGAGCCATCCTCGAACTGCACCAGGGAGTGGATGATGCTTTGGGGGTGTACGATTACCTCAATCTGGTCGTCGCGCAGGCCAAACAGCCACTTGGCTTCAATCACCTCCAGGCCCTTGTTCATCAGGGAGGCCGAGTCGATGGTGATTTTGGCGCCCATATCCCAGTTGGGGTGCTTGAGGGCCTGGGCCTTCGTGACGAGGGCCAGCTGCTCGCGGGTGCGGCCCCGGAACGGCCCGCCCGAGGCCGTCAGGATAATCTTTTCGATGGGGTTCTGCTCCTCCCCTACCAGGCACTGAAAAATGGCCGAGTGCTCCGAATCGACGGGATAGAGCCCTACCCCATATTCCTTTACCAGGTCCGTAATCAGCTGCCCGGCCACCACCAGCGTTTCCTTGTTGGCCAGGGCAATGGTTTTGCCGGCCCGGATGGCGCGCACCGTGGGCAGCAGCCCGGCGTAGCCCACCATAGCCGTAAGCACCACGTCGGTATCGTCGCGGCCGGCTACGTCGGCCAGGGCGGCCGGGCCGGTGAGCACCTCGGTTTCGGACTGACCGGCCAGGGCGGCTTTTACGGTAGGGTATTTGGCTTCGTCGCCGATAACCACGGCGGCGGGCCGAAACTCGCGGGCCTGCTGAATCAACAACTCGGCATTGGACTGCGCCGAGAGGGCCGTGACGGTGAACTTGCCGGGGTGGGCGCGCATCACATCAAGGGCTTGGGTACCGATGGAACCGGTGGAGCCGAGCAGGGTAACGCGCTTGGGGGTAGGAAAGGACATGTACAAAAGTAGCGCGAAGCCGGACTTGCCCGCGCATTCTGTTTTCTAGACTATGCTTTCTATGCGAACTGGCTTGCCGTTGAACGCGGCCTGCTCCCCGGCCCGCTTGCCCGCCAGCGCCGCCGCCACGGGCGCCGCCGCCGATACGGCAAAGTAGTCTTGCCCCTCCGCGGTAAGCTTGCCGGCGCTGATGCTGATGTAGAACCGGCCCATGCTGGTGGCAACCAGGGCACCGGGCCGCACCGTGTCGCAGGGCAGCTCGGGGTTGATGCGCTGCACTTCGCCCTGTAGCTGCAGGGCCTGCTGGAGCTGCACGGCGTTTCGGTCCCGCTCGTTCTGGGCCATGGCCCGGCCGGTTTCGTACTTGTCGCCGGCGCTGCTTTTGGTTTCGGAGTTAGCCGATTCCTGGGCCGCTTGAATAGCCGCCTGGCAGGCCGCTATACGCTCCTGCACGTAGGCCAGGCATAGGGCGTGAAGTTGGGGTTTAAGACTCATCAAATGGTACCGGTCAGGAAGGTAAGCTTTCCGCCGCCTACCGCAGGCGGCGCTTCATAATGAACGAATAGAAGGGCAGGCCGCCGCCCCCTTCCACACTGTGCATGGCGGCCGCGCTATTGACGAGTTCATAGCCCTGGGCATTCAACTTTTCCACCTCAGCTAACACCGGGGCCAGATCGTAGCGCTTATCATTCTTTTCTTTTTGGTACTCCTTTTCCTCGCTGGGCTTGGAGCCGATGGTTACACTAACAAAGTTGCGTTTGCCGTACTGGTACACGCTCACTACCGCATACTCTTCCGTGCGGCCCTCCACTGGCTCCGGGGAAGTCGCACTCATAAAAGCTACCGAAGCGAATACGGCACAGAAGCCAGCCACAACCACAGACACTACTTTTTTCATGGGCTTGGTGAGTGAAATGAATAGGATACTATAAGATTTGGTCGGCGGCAACTTACCTCATTAAGATCAGCCCACCAACAACCCTTCCGCTACCCCCCTGTCGTTGCTTAACCGGGGTACTTTGTTTTGGCCGCCAAGCTTGCCCAGACTTTTCATGTAGCGCTGGAATGCCCCGGCCGGCAGCGGCGTGAGTTGCAGTGGGGCCAGGATGTTGCCGCGCAGCAGGTCATCGTAATACACATTACGGCGGCGCAGGCCGGCCTCGAGGGCGGCGGCAAAGGCGGCGGCATCGTGGGGCGGGTGGGCAAACTCAATGAGCCACTCGTGGCGGGAAGGCACGGCGGGGTCGTCGCTGACGCGGGGGGCTACTGTGAATTCTACTACCTCTACCTCGGGGTGCTGCTGCATGGCCTCGCGCAGGGTTTGCTCTACCTCCTCGCCAATCACATGCTCGCCGAAAGCCGATAGGAAATGCTTGATGCGGCCCGTCACGACGACGCGGAAGGGATATTTCTGGGTGAAGCGCACCGTGTCGCCGATGCTGTAGCCCCAGAGGCCGGCATTGGAGCTGAGCACCAGGGCGTAGTTCTTGTCCAGCTCCACCTCGGCCAGGGTCAGGCGGGGCGGATTTTTCTCGAAGAACCGCTCGGCCGGAATAAACTCAAAGTAGATGCCCGCGTTCAGCAGCAGCAGCATACCGGGGTTGCCGGGCTCGTCCTGGAAAGCCAGGAAGCCCTCAGAGGCTGGAAACAGCTCGATGCTGTCCACCGGGCGGCCAATGGTTTCGAACAGCTTTTTGCGGTAGGGCTCGAAGTTCACACCTCCGTACACAAACAAATCGAACCCCGGAAATACCTCCCCCACCGGCCGGCCCGTGCGCGCCACAATGCGGTCAAAGTACATCTGCACCCAGGGCGGAATCCCCGATATCAGGGACATGGGCTGGGGCAAGGTTTCGTCCACAATCCGGTCAAGCTTGGTTTCCCAATCCTCGATGATGTTGGTCTGGTAGCTGGGCAGCTGATTGCGACGCAGGTAGGCGGGCACATGGTGGTTGGCAATGCCCGAGAGGCGGCCCGTATGAATGCCGGCCACCGTTTCCAGCTCCGGGGAACCCGACAGGAAAATCAGCTTGCCATCCAGGAAACGACTTTTGCCGGTGGCGTGCACGTAGTGCAGCAGCGCGTCGCGGGCCCCGTTGATGTGGTTGGGAATGCTGTCCTTGGTAATCGGGATGTACTTGGCGCCGGAGGTGGTACCGCTGGTTTTGGCCAGGTACAGCGGCTTGCCCGGCCACAGCACATCCGGCTCCCCGGCCTTCACCCGGTTGAAGTAAGGGCTGAGCGCTTCGTAGTCGCGCGCGGGCACCTGCCAGGCAAAATCCTGGGCCGTCCGGATGCCGGCAAAGTGATGGTCGCGCCCGAAGGCCGTGCGCTGCCCCTGGGCCAACAGGGCCTGCAGCAGGCGCTGCTGGGTGCCGATGGGGTCTTGCTGCCACTGCCGATACTGCCGGGCAACGAAAGCGGCCAGCGGCCGGCTTAGGGTAGATTTCAGGCCCATGAACGTTGGAGGAGAAGGGTAGTAGAAGCGTGAATGGGTTTGCTTTTAACTAAAGAAGAACTCAAAGAGGGCAAGCACATCGGCCGACCCAAAGGGTTCGATGGTTTGCTTTTAACTAAAGAAGAACTCAAAGGTACTAGCTCCCGCAACACGGGTTTGCTACCCCCGAGCTTATCCTTGGCCGCTGGTTTTCGTAGGAAGCACACAAGTTTACTTCTTCACTCTTCATTCCCTCACCTCATGATCAACCAGCGTGGCAACGCCGAATGGAACGGCGATAGTAAAGGCAGCGGCACGATTACCACCCAGAGCGGCACGGTATCGGCCCCGTACTCGGTGGGCGCCCGCTTTGAGGGGCAGAAAGGCACCAACCCCGAAGAGCTGATTGGGGCGGCCCACGCCGGCTGCTACACCATGTTCCTGACCAGCATTCTGACCAAAGACGGCAAGCAGGTAAAGCACATCCGCACCGAGTCGAAGGTGACGCTGGATACCGCCGGCGAAGTGCCCAAAATCGTGAAAATCAGCCTGACTACTGAAGGGGAGGTGGAAGGCCTCTCCCAGGAAGAATTTCAGCAGTATGCCCAAACGGCCAAGAAAAACTGCCCCGTTTCGCAGGTGCTTAGTGCCGTGCCGGAAATGGAGCTGGCCTCGGCTACGCTGAAATAAACAGGCCTGCGTCCTTCTGTATTGCCGGGTTGGTTTTGCGGCGGTGCCTACCCCCTGCGGCGGGCGCAACTATAAAACCAACCCGGAAAAGCAACCAACGAAGGCTGAACTGCTTACTTTTGCCAGTCTCAGCGACTTCAACGCCCTTATGCACCCCAACTCTACCCGCATTCGTCTTCAGCCCGCCAACACCCAGCGCATTCCGTTTTTAGGTCAGCTTTTCCTGGGCTTGCTCTGGATTGGCTACACGGTGGCCCTCATCGTAACGGGCGAAGGCGCCAGCGACATGCACTTTCTGCACTACGTCTTCCTGGTGTTCAGTTTGATTTACCTGGGCTACGTGCTGGTTCACAACGCGCCGGTGTTCGGGACGCAGAGCTACCTGGAGTTTACGCCCGCCTACATTGTGCACAAAGACGGCCTGTTCCGGCCCAAGCAGGCCTTCCCGGCCGAGGGCATTGCCAGCCTTGAGCTGGTGCCGCAGCAGCTGCGCCTGCTGCTTAAGGAAGGCGGTACCTACGCCATGAGCCTGCGCCAGGTGAAGGGCGCCAAGCGTAAGCGCCTCATGCGCGAGCAGGTACGGGCCTTCGCCGCCAAGCACAACATCGACCTGCGCGACACGCAAGCGTAGGCCCACGGTCCGGTCCGACGCGCGGAGCCCGTCCGACCGGTTGATGTTCGCGTCATCCGCATTCGGCTGCCTACCCTTTGTAGTTGCCCGAACCTCTTCAGCCGGCAGTCAGCACGAAGCCAACCGGTCGGATGAGCTTCGCCTGTCGGACCGGAGCGGATAACAGGCCGCGTATCCCTACCCCTAACAAAAAGCCCAACCGTGAGTAACGGTTGGGCTTTTTGTTAGGGGTAGGAAACCCAGCTTACTTGCCGGCGAATTTCTTGCGCAGCTCGGCAATGGTGCCCCGAAAGGCTTTGTCGGAGTCAATCAGGTCCGACACCGTCTGGACGGAGTGAATGACGGTGCTATGGTCGCGGCCGCCGAAGTGGTGGCCGATGCTTTTCAGAGAGTGCGTAGTGTGCTCCTTGGCGAAGTACATGGCTACTTGCCGGGCCGTTACCACCTCTTTCTTGCGGGTTTTGGCCTTCAGCAAATCCAGGGGCACGCCAAAATATTCGGCGCAGGTTTTCTGGATGAAATCGAGGTTCACTTCGGCTTCTACCTCCTCAATGATGTGGCGGAGCGCCTGCTTGGCCATTTCCAGGTCAATCTCGCGGCGGTTGAGGCTGCTCTGGGCCACCAGCGAAATCAGTACGCCTTCCAACTCCCGCACGTTGGTATTCACCGAGTGGGCCAGGTACTCCACTACCTGCGGCGGGATGTCGATGCCATCCTGCTGCATCTTGTTCTGGATGATGGCCATGCGCGTCTCAAAGTCGGGGCTTTGCAGGTCGGCGGTCAGGCCCCATTTGAAGCGGGAAAGCAAACGGTCTTCCAGGCCCACCAGGTCGCGGGGCGGCCTGTCCGAGGTCATCACAATCTGCTTGCCCGCCTGGTGCAGGTGGTTGAAGATGTGGAAGAACATCTCCTGGGTTTTGTCCTTGCCCGACAGAAACTGCACGTCGTCCAGAATCAGAATGTCCACCAGCAGGTAGAAATTGGCGAAGTCCTGCACTTGGTTGGAGCGCAGGCTTTCGATAAACTGATTCGTGAATTTCTCCGCCGACACGTACAGCACGAACTTATCGGTGTTCGTGGCCTTGATGTGGTTGCCAATGGCCTGCACCAGGTGGGTTTTGCCCAGCCCTACCCCCCCGTACACCATCAAGGGGTTGAAGGAGGTAGTACCGGGCTTGTTGGCCACGGCCAAACCCGCCGAGCGGGCCAGGCGGTTACAGTCGCCCTCAATGTAGTTCTCGAAGGTGTAGGTAGTATTCAGCTGCGACTTCAGGTAGTCGCGCTCAATGGTTTTGCTGGCCTCGAAGGGGTTGCGCAGGGTAGGCGGGGCTGGGGCGGGCGCCACCGAGGCGGCGGCCGTATTGCGGGCCGAGCCCGTCAGGGCGCTGGCCGCCAGGGAGGTAGCCGCGTGCGTAACAACGGCGGCCGGGCCGGCGGCTTTGCGGGTGGTGGGCAGGTTGAGCGTACGCGGCTTCTGCTGGGCATTGCCCTGGTCCACCACAATGCTATACTCCAGCCGGCCCTCGGGGCCCAGCTCCTGGTGGATGGCGCGCTTGAGCTCCTCCACGTAGTGCTCTTCCAGAAACTCGTAGAAATAGGTGCTGGGCACCTGAATCAACAACACGTTATTGTGGAGCTGCACCGGCACAATGGGTTGAAACCACGTCCGGAAGCTCTGCTCACCAATCGTTGCCTTGATGACGCGAAGACAGTTGGCCCATACGGTTCGACAATCCTTCAGCATCAATCAGATAGGGCAAAAGCAACAGGTGTGCAGGTGGGGAGAGTAACAGGCTGGCAACCGGCCAAAAATGGCCCTTTTTTTTCTAGGGGGAGACAAAAATGTGGAAAAGTCAGGAGACAAAAAAACGCCCCAAACCCTTGCTTATTATGCCTTTTTACCACAGGAGCGGCGCCACTGTACTACCGAAGCCGTTCCCTGGTAACTACGCGGCTTGTACGGGAACAACGGCGGTAGCGGCTACCACCGGCTGGCGCGCGCCCCGCTCAAAAGAGTAATCGAGGCGGCCCAGGTTGATGCCCGACCAGCCCACCTGGTTCACCAGGGTGGTGCGGCCGTTGGGGCTGGCAATGGGCTCGGGCTTCTCAAGGAAGGTATGGGTGTGCCCGCCCAGAATCAGGTCGATGCCGCTGACCTGGGCGGCCAGTTTCCGGTCGTCTATTTTGGCGCTTTCGTACTTGTAGCCCAGGTGAGAGAGGCAGATGACCATGTCGCACTTCTCGGGGCCGCGCAGCTTGGCTACCATGTTTTTGGCCGTAGCCACGGGGTCGAGGTACTGGGTGGCACCAAAGTTTTTGTCGCCGACCAGGCCCGACAGCTCAATGCCCAGCCCGAACACGCCCACCCGGATGCCTTGCTTCTCGAACACCTTATACGGCTGAAACTTGCCGGCCAGGATGGTTTGGGAGAAGTCGTAGTTGGCAATCAGGAAGGGGAAGGTGGCGTGGGGCAGCTGTTTCTGCAGGCCCTCCAGGCCATTGTCGAAGTCGTGGTTGCCCAGGGTGCTGGCGTCGTAGGCCATCTGGCTCATCAGCTTGTACTCCAGCTCGCCCTGGAAGAAGTTGAAGTAGGGCGTGCCCTGCCAGATGTCGCCGGAATCCAGCAGCAGCACATTCGGCTCCTGCTTCCGGATTTGCTCAATGAGGGCCGCCCGCTTGGCCATGCCGCCCATGCCGGCCCATTGGGTAGCATTGTCGGGGAAGGGCTCGATGCGGGAGTGCATGTCGTTGGTATGCAGAATGGTGAGGCGGGTAGCCTTTTTATCGGCGGCGGTGGCGGGCAGCGCCGAAACGCCCAGCAGGCCCAGAGTAGCGGCCCCCAGGCCGGTATGCTTCAGAAATTCGCGACGGTCCATGGTGGAAGAGTAGCTGAGGAATTGAATAAGGGAGTAAGAAGGGTAGCGCAGTGGCGGAGTAACGGAATAGATGTGGTGTGGCAGCACTTCTCGCGCCAACCGCGCAGCTATGCCATTACTCTTTCTGCTCAGTTACTCATCCGCACGCGGCCTTCTACTTTGGCCTCAATGGGCTTGCCCTGCTGGGCCAGCTCGCGGATGTAGTCCACGATGGCGGAGCGCAGCAGCACGCCGGTACCGCGCGGCTTCAGGGCCTTAAAGAACGTGAGGTTGTCGCCGCCCCCGGCCAGGTAATCGGAAATGGCGATGGTGTAGGTGCGGGAAGCATCAAGAGGCTGCCCCCCAATGCGCACCTCCTGGGGCTTGCCTTCGGCCGAAACCACGTACGTAGCCCCCGAAACCGGCATTTTAACGCGGGCGGCGTAGTCGAAAAGCTGCTGCACCACGGCGCCGGGGGCATCCAGCACTACCAGCTCGTTCTCGAAGGGCATGAGCTCAAACACCGAGCCCACGGTAACGGCGCCGGCCGGGATGGGAGCCCGCAGGCCGCCGTTGGTCATCACGCCCAGGTCCATGGGCTGCTTCAGCTCCCGGCTGGCCCGCACCCGCTGAATATCGGCCACGAAGTTGGACAGCGGCGACTCGCCGCCGCCTTTGGTAATAGCTACCGGGGCCTGCCCGATGACGGCCGTCATCTGCTCGGTTACGCGCTGGCGGTAGGGGGCAATGGTGGCGGCGGCTTGGGGGTCCTCGGGAGCGGATTTGCCGACGGGCTGGGCCGTAACGGGGGCCAGCTGAGCCTTGGGCACGTAGGCACCGCGCTGGCAGGCGGGGGCCAGGGCTACGGCCGTCAGCAGACTTAAGGCCGCCAAGCGGGAACGAAGAAGTTGCATGGGGTCAGAGGAAAGAAAAACGAAGGGCAAAGGTAAGGCCACACGACGGGAGTTGAGGTGATGAGGCTGCTTCCCCCTGAAAGAAGAAGCCGGGAACAGAAGGCCGGTCTTCTGCTCCCGGCTCCTGGTTGGCGGGCTTACTTGGTCAGGTCGTAGCTCAGCAGCAGGTAAACCCGGTTGACGCGGCTGCCCAGAGCTGTTGCATCAAGAAATCCGTCGGAGCGCTCGTAGCGCAGATCCACGGCCAGATTGCGGCCGGCGGCCCGGGCCGTTGTCAGGCCGGCGCCTACCATAATGCCCTGCTCCAGGTCGCGTGGGTTGTTGGCGAATAGCCACGGGTTCCAGCCGTAAGATCCTTGAACCTCAGCGGTATTTGTCAGGAAAAGGCCGAATGCATAGCCAGCATATACAACCGGCCGGACAGCTCCTTTCGGGTACGTATAGCGTATTGTTATGGGCAACCGGATACTTTCCAGCGTTACGCGGTAGTTGCGCATGGTGCCGGTGCTCAACCGGGTTTCGGCCCGGTAGGACTGCTTTTCATACAGCGCTTCGACCCGCGCCGAAAGGGTGCGACTCGCGCCGGTCGGGTAAAGATTTGCGGCCAGGCCCACTACCGGCTGAACCGAGCTGGTACCTTTGGCCTGCAGATCGGGGTAGTCATCTAAAACAAGCTGGCTTCTCTCGGCCCCCAGCACTAGGCCTAACCGCACATGATTTTTACGGCTTGCAGCTGCCGGCGCGACTGACACCCCACCAACGCACTCGTTATAAGCGCGCACAATGCGGATGAGTCCAGCCTGGTCGTACCGGACGGTAGTAATAGCAGGCTGTACCGCCGGACACTGCTGGGTAGCAGCGGCCAGGACACGTCGAAACTCATCCGACTTTTGCCAATACGTGACTCCATTCCGCACTACCTCCTGAGTTGTCTGAATCAGCTCTTGCAGAGGCCGGCCCGGCGTGCGCAGGTAATAATGGTCTTTGCTGCGCTCATCGCGCAGGTAGAGCAGACTGGCTGGGCCTTGCACAATTACTTCAAGAAAAGAAGCACGCGGAAAAGCTTCTTCTTTCAGGTCCGGCAATCCTTCGCGCCGAACTGAGTCGCTGAGCAGCACGGTTTCCGTCTGGTACACCCGGTCGTCGGTGAAGCCATAGCCGCGCAGCTGCTGGGGGCGGTATTCGGTAACAGGAGCTGATTTGGCAGTCCGGAAGCGGCTGAGGCGGGCATTGCGCTGGGCTCCGCGCGAGTCCACTTCGCCCTTCAGGGTGTCGCCGGCCAGTGTTACCACGTAGCCGGGCCGGAAATTGGTTTGAGCTTGCGCGAAAGCAGCCCCAAGCAGGAGAGCTCCGAGGAGTACAGGTTGTTTCAGGTACACAACAATCAAATAGAAAACGCGGATGGGAAGCATCCTAAAAAAGCGCACAAAGGTATAGGGTTGAGCTACCCGCTTCCAAGGTGGCATTATGAGCCCGAACCGGTATCTTTAAGCCCGCCTCTCGGGGCCATTTTTCTCCCACCCCACCCGCCGCATTATGGCCGATTCGCCGCGCCCCGCGCCTGTTTCGTTTTCTGAGTTTGACGCCGTTACTACTCCGCAGTGGCAGGAGCGCATTGCCCGCGACCTGAAGGGCAAAGACCCCGCCGCCCTGACCTGGCAGACGCCCGACGGGTTTGCGGTGCAGCCCTTCTACCATCAGGAAGCCCTGCAGCAGCTGGGCGGCTCCCCTACCCCCCAGGTCCGGCCCGAGGCCCACTGGCGCAATGTGCCCACGTACTCGGTACCCGCCCTGGAGCGCGGCCGCGCAACCGTGGAACGGGCCGCCGACGCCCTGACCCGTGGGGCCGATGGCGCCCACTTCGTGCTGGGCCACGCCGAGGGCTTCGATGTAGAGCAGCTACACCAGCGCCTACCCCTCGCCGACACGTACGTGGGCTACACCGTGCGCAGCGGCGCGGGCCGCCTGATGCAGCGCCTGGCCGCGCTGGACGTTTCGCCCCGGGGCTTCCTGGTGGCCGACCCAGTTACCCGCCACGCCCCCGACCTGAAGGCGCAGCTGGATGAGGTGCGTACCGCTATCCGCCTGAGCGAAAACTGGCCCGGGTTCCGGGCGCTGGGGCTGGATGTAGCCTATTATGGTAACCGCGGCGCTACGGCTACCCAGCAAATTGCCTTTGCCTTGTCCACGGCGGCCGCCTACCTCAGCGAGCTGCCTGCCACCCATCTTTCCGTGGAAACAGTAGCCGCGGCCATGCACCTGCACGTAGCCGTGGGCCCAAACTACTTTTTTGAAATAGCCAAGCTGCGGGCCCTGCGCCGCCTGTGGGCTACCCTGCTGCACGCCTACGGCCTACCCCCCGAAGCAACTCAAAGCCTCACCATTTTCGCCAGCACCGCCACCTGGAGCCAGACTACCCTCGACCCGCACACCAACCTGCTGCGCACCACCACCGAGGCCATGAGCGCCGTAATGGGTGGGGCCGATGCCGTGAGCGTGGGCGCTTTTGACTGCCTGTTTCACGCCCCCAACGAGTTTGCCGAGCGCCTGGCCCGCAACCTGCCGGTGCTGCTGCGCGAGGAAGCCTACCTCGATAGAGTGCAGGACCCGGCCGCCGGCTCTTACTACCTCGAAACCCTCACCGACCAGCTGGCCCGCGAGGCCTGGGCGCTGTTCCAGAAGATAGAAGCGGCCGGTGGCCTGCCCGCCGCTACGGGGCTGGTTATGCAGGAGCTGCACGCCTCGGCCCAGGCGCAGTTCCGGCGCATTGCCAACGGCGAGCAGGTAGTAGTCGGCACCAACAAGTTTCAGAACCCCAACGAGAAGTTCGACTACAACCCCAAGCGCCTGCTGCGCAGCCGGGAGTTCGACAGCACCCGGGCCACCTACCCCACCGAGGTACTGCGGCTGGCTACGGCCCTGCACTTCGAGCGGCGGGAGAAAAAGAAGAAGCGCGCCGCCATGGTGCTGCTGGGCGCCCACACCAACCAGATTATTCTGGAGTCGTTTCTGCAAACCCTGCCGGAAACGGAACGGCTGGAGCTACGCGCCGCCCACCCGGAGGGCACATTGTCGGTGCTGTTTTCCTCGGCCGAGGAAGCTACGCTGATGTACGCTACCCCCGAGCAGTTCGGCCGCCTCTCCCGCGCTATCAGCCACGTCCCCATCGACGAGCCCAACTTCATCCCCCCCGCCCTGCTCACCGCCGACCTGGCCACCATGCAGGAAGCCGTGCACGTGTTCGGCTTCAAGGAATTCACCGTGCAGGGATATTCTACTGAAGACGTACTGGCCCGCCTGCAGGGGAAAAAATGAGTTGTCAGTGGTGAGTTGTCCGTTGCCAGTTCTTTTTTAAGATGGTCTGGCAACCAATAACCCACTACTCCTACCTGACTGACAACTGGCAACTCACAACTATTAACTGAAATGAAGCCCGACTTCTCAACTATAGCCTACGACGCGGCTCAGCTGCCCGCGCCGCCCGCTGACGCTACCGAAACTTCCACGCCCGAAGGCATTGCGCTGAAGCAGTTTTACACCGCGCAGGACGTGCAGCACCTCGGCCACCTCGGTTTTGGGGCGGGGCAGGCGCCCTACCTGCGCGGGCCCTACAGCACCATGTACATCCAGAATCCCTGGACCATCCGGCAGTACGCGGGCTTCTCAACCGCCGAGGAAAGTAACGCTTTCTACCGTCGCAACCTGGCGGGCGGACAGAAGGGCCTCTCGGTGGCGTTTGACCTGGCTACCCACCGGGGCTACGACTCCGACCACCCGCGCGTGGTAGGCGACGTGGGCAAGGCCGGCGTGGCTATTGATTCGGTGGAGGACATGAAGCTCTTGTTCGATGAGATTCCGCTGGATCAGATGTCGGTGTCGATGACCATGAATGGGGCGGTGCTGCCCATTATGGCCTTCTACATTGTGGCGGCCGAGGAGCAGGGCGTAACGCCCGAGAAGCTGGCGGGCACCATTCAGAATGATATTCTGAAGGAGTTCATGGTGCGCAATACGTACATCTACCCGCCCCTGCCGAGCATGCGCATCATTGCGGATATTTTCAGCTTCACGGCGCAGCATATGCCCAAGTTCAACTCCATCAGCATCTCGGGCTACCACATGCAGGAAGCCGGGGCTACTGCGGATCTGGAGCTGGCCTACACCCTGGCCGATGGGCTGGAGTACGTGCGGGCCGGTTTGGCGGCGGGTATGAAGATTGACGACTTTGCTCCGCGCCTGTCGTTCTTCTGGGCTATTGGCATGAACCACTTTATGGAAATTGCTAAGATGCGGGCCGGCCGCCTGCTCTGGGCCAAGCTTATCAAGCAGTTCGAGCCCCAAAACCCCAAGAGCCTGGCCCTACGCACGCACTGCCAGACCTCGGGCTACTCGCTCACGGAGCAAGACCCCTTCAACAACGTGGCCCGTACCTGCATCGAGGCTATGGCCGCGGCCCTGGGCGGCACCCAGAGCCTGCACACCAACGCCCTCGACGAAGCCATAGCCCTGCCCACCGACTTCTCGGCCCGCATTGCCCGCAACACTCAGCTCTATATTCAGCACGAAACGGACATTACCCGCGTGGTGGACCCCTGGGGCGGCTCCTACTACGTGGAAACCCTTACCCACGAGCTGGCCGATAAAGCCTGGGCCCTGATTCAGGAAGTAGAGGGGCTGGGCGGCATGGCCAAGGCCATTGAAACCGGCCTGCCCAAAATGCGCATCGAGGAAGCCGCCGCCCGCAAGCAGGCCCGCATCGACTCGGGCAAGGAAATCGTGGTAGGCGTGAACAAGTACCGCGTAGACGAGGCCACCGATATTGAGGTGCTCGACATCGACAACGCCGCCGTGCGCGAGTCGCAGATTGCGCGCCTGAACCAGATTAAAGCCACCCGCGACAGCGCCGCCGTGCAGCAGACCCTGGAGGCCCTGACAGAAGCTGCCCGCACCGGCAACGACAATCTGCTAGCCCTGGCCGTGCAGGCCGCCCGCCTGCGTGCTACCCTCGGCGAGATTTCCGATGCCCTAGAGAAAGTGTACGGCCGCCACCAGGCTACCATTCGGGCTATTTCGGGCGTGTATTCTCAGGAAATGAACTACGACGAGCAGTTTGCCAAGGCCCGCCAGATGGCCGACGAATTTGCCACCCGCGAAGGCCGCCGGCCCCGCATGATGGTGGCCAAAATGGGCCAGGACGGCCACGACCGGGGCTCCAAAGTAATTGCTACCTCCTTCGCCGACGTAGGCTTCGACGTGGACATTGCGCCCCTGTTCCAGACGCCCGCCGAGGTAGCCCGCCAGGCCGCCGAGAACGACGTTCACGTAGTGGGCGTGAGCAGCCTCGCCGCCGGCCACAAAACCCTGATTCCGCAGCTCATTGCGGAGCTCCGGCAGCTCGGCCGCGAAGACATCCTCGTTATTGCCGGCGGCGTCATTCCCGCCCAAGACTACGACTTCCTCTACAACGCCGGCGTTGTCGGCGTGTATGGCCCCGGGACTGTTATTGCCGTAGCAGCGCAGGAGATTTTGGAGAAGTTAGAAGCCTGACACAAACACTTTACACATAATTATTAAAAATTTCATGAAATCTAAAATTCTTTCATCTAGAAATGTTTTAATATTATTAACAACAATAATAATTATACTAATATCAGAGTTATACAAATCAAATTACCCAAAAGGAGGTTGGGTTCCCGCTATAAATTTATTCAACAATATCTCCGTAGCGGTATTAACGGGTCTACTTGTCGGTTTGTATTTTGACTTAGTATCCAGAAAAGAAGTATACGACGATATGCTAAATAATTTTAACATATCAAAAGAGGTCATTAGAGCTGGGCTAATTAATTATTTCCCAAGTTTTAGTGATTTCGATTTTCGAGGAACTCTAGCAAAATCAAACCAAATTGATATGTACTTAACATATGGACAGACTTTATTTAATAGCCACAATGACACTTTGATGAATTTAGCACGTCAAAAGGGTAAAAATATTAATATTTATCTTGCTCACGAAGACAATATATTCATTCCTCCCCTTGAACAACATTGGGGAAATCAAAACTCACAAGTAAGCATAAAATCCAAAATAGTAGAAACTAAAAACATGCTTACTGGAGCATTTAATGATTTAAAATCAAAAAAATTATTAAAAGCAAAAATAAGAATTGTATTTGTCAAACGACACCCTGTGTTTTATTCTTTTTATAGGTTCGATAACGAACTATTATTAGTCCCATCTAAAATTTCTCATATAAAATCCATAAAGCCTTTCGCTTTTCTTTTCAGGAAAACTGACGACAACAACTCCGTTTACAATAAATGCATGGAGGAACTAAGCAGTGTAACAAGTGATCCAAACTTTTTTGAAGAATATGTTTTCAAACCTTAAAAAATTCTCGCAACAGCCTATTTGCTTTATAGATTTTGAGACAACAGGAATTGACATATTCAACGACGAACCAATACAAATTGGCGCTATCTTAGTTGACAACAATGGGATAAAACGCTGTGAATTTAGCTCATTAATAAGATTAGAGAATAATGTTATTGATTTATCAGCTAAAGAAGTTCATGGAATAGATTACAAATTATTAACCAATAGCCCGAGTCAGAAAGAAGTAACACAGGATTTTTTCAATAAAATAGGTCACGATTTTATTTTTGGAGCCTGGAATATAGGATTCGATGTTCCTTTTTTTAAAAAAATGTGTCTTAATACAGGAATGAATAGTGAATATAACAAAATAAATTATAGACATATTGACGTTCAATCTATATCTAAATTAGCTGTCACTCTTGGACTTATACATCCAGACATCAAATCACTAACTGATTGTGCAACTTATTTCAATATAAAAAGATCTAACTACCATAATGCACTGGAAGATGCTAGCTTGTGTTTCAATGTATACAAGAATCTTTTAAATGCTTTTGAGCTACACAAAGACAAAGAGTTATAAAATCAAAATTTTACGTTTCTTATCCTTGACTCATGCGCATTGACGAAATAGACCAGGAAGACGCGGATATTGATTGGTTTGCTACGGATAGCAACGGCTATATCCTGCACGTGGCTTCCGGCGGCGGGATACTGCCCGAATCGGTGGCGGCTTCGCAGGAGGTGCTGCTGGAGCTGCACCAGTATTTCCTGACGCTGCCGGAAACCGATTCGGCGGTGGCGGCGGGGGTAGCCGAGGGCACGGAGGAGGGCAGCTACCAAGGCTTTGCGCGCTACGCCCGGCGCGGGCTGTTCTCCTTCGCCAAAACCCGCCTGCACGAACGCGCCGATACGCGCTACTACGTGGTGGCCCGGCCCCTGCAACCCCTCACGGTAAACCAGCTGCCCAAGCACATAGCTACCCTGCTGCGCCGGACCCAGGTGCCGGGCCCCGTGGCGGGGCAGGCTACCCTCGATGTAGCTACCATACTCTAACAAAGAGGCCCGCTTCCGGCGGGCCTTTTTGTTGGCAGTAGTGCAGCCGGGTGAGCTTGCCTGAGCCGGGCAGTATCTCCGGTTCCGGTGGTTGCTAGTGCTGTTGCCGCAGCCACTGGGCGGCTTCCGTTTCGGTTTCGCAGAACTGGTAGGCCAGGAATTTCTTGTACGATTCGGACATCACCGATTTGGAAGCCAGGCGGGCGAATACGTCCAGGGGCAGGAGCACGGCGGCGTAGCGGTACGGGCCTTCGCCCACGGCGCGGGGTAGCCACTCCTCTACCACCCAGGTGCGCTCGGCCTCCGTGAAAGGCGTCAGCTCGCGCTGGTCGGCCAGCAGCTTGCTTTATTGGCGCAGCCGGAATAGCCGGTCAAGGTGGCGGAGCACGGCCCGGAAGTCCTCGGGCTTACGAACGCCTTTGTGCCACTTCACCACGGCAAACCCCTCGGGGCTCTCCGTGATGCGGGCCGCGGCATTTTTAAAGTAAACAGGCGAAACCAACGACATAGGAAGGAAAGCAGGGGTAGGGTGGTAGTTAAATATAGGCGGAAGAACCCAAGCTTCCGAAGATAACCAGCCCCTGGCGCGTGCCGCGGGGGTAGTGAGCGGCCTGCGGGATAATCGTACTTTCGGGCCGCCCTCCTACCCTACCCCCTACCCCCTGCCCCCATGTCAACTACCCGCCTGCAGCTGCTGGGCCACGCCAGCTTCCGCATCACCAGCCCCGAGGGCCACGTCCTGCTCCTCGACCCGTGGCTGACGGGCAACCCCTACGTGCCCGAACACCTGCGCCAGCCCGAGCGCGCCGACCTGGTACTGCTCACCCACGGCCACGACGACCACCTGGATGCCGAGCTGCCGGCCCTGCTGACCCGCACCGGAGCCCGGGTGGTAGCGCCCGCGCCGGTGCGGTTTTACCTGCGGGAGCAGGGCGTGCCGGCTGCCCAGTGCGAGGCCATGAACGTAGGCGGCAGCGTAGAGGTGCTGCAGCTGCGCCTGACCATGACGGTGGCCCACCACGCCGCCCACGTTGATTTGTCCGATGGCCGCACCGGCTTTCCGCACGAGGGCGTGGGCTACGTGCTGCGGTTTTCCGATGGCACCGTGCTCTACGCCGCCGGCGACACGGCCCTGTTCGGCGACATGACCCTGCTGGCTGACCTGTACCAGCCCACCGTAGCCCTCCTACCCATCGGCGACCGGTACACGATGGGTCCGCGCGAAGCCGCCCACGCGGCCCGGCTACTGCGGGTGCCGCACGTGGTGCCGTTTCACTACGGCACCTTTCCGTCGTTGGTGGGCACGCCCGCGCAGCTGCTGGCCGCCTTAGCCACTGGCAGCCCGGCCACGGTGCACGCCCTGGCCCCCGGCGATACGCTGGACCTCGGCCCGCTGCGGTAAAGTCGGCGCTGCGGGCTGGGCTTGCGTATAGGGGTAGGAAAACCCCAGCCTCTATGGAACCAGAAAACTTTTCAACCGGCCCGGCGGGCGTATTCGCCCAGATTGAGCACAAAGGCCAGCACCTCACGGTGGTAAAGCTGCAGGAAGCCTACGCCGACGACCCCGCTACCCTGCTCCACCAGCTCACGGCCGCCCTGGGCCTCTCGCCGGCCGCCCTGCTGCTGGTGTTGCCCTCCGAAGGCAAACCGTTGCTGGGCGAAGGTCCGGCCGAAGACCTGTACAACGATTTTCTATCCACCAACACCGCCGCCGTGGTGGAGCAAACCTGGCAGCCCCTGGAAAAGCGCGGGTAGGCAGGCAGCGGCACCGGTATAATAGAATGTCATTCCGAGCGGAGCCGAGGAATCTTGCGTGCTGACGTTGCCAAAGTAACCGTCATGCTTGATCTGGCGTCCGCTTGTCGAAGCATCTCTCCCTTTGGCTAATTAATAGCACTATATCGAAGCGGTAGAGATGCTTTGACTGCGCTCAGCATGACAGTTACCTTGGCAACGTCAGCACGCGAGATTCCTCGACTGCGCTCGGAATGACGGTCTGCTGGTAAAATCCTACCCCCCACATACACGCAAAAGCCTCCGGCCGCACAGTGCAGCCGGAGGCTTTTCTTTATCACTCTGAAACCTACTCGCTGGCGCTATTATCCGGGCTGTTTCTGCCGGAAAGCAGGGCTACCAGCACGCCGCCGGCCAGGGCCGCGAAGGTTGTCGTCAGGACGGGGTGCAGGCTAGCGCGGGTATAAAGGCTTTTTTTCATGACGTAGCCCGGATGGTCGCCGTGCACGCGGCCGTCCCGGACTTCGGGGCGGTGCAGGGAGCCGGCGGGGTGGCGCGGGGCCTCGTCGCGGGTCTGCATCTTCATGGTAGCCTTGGCGTTCATAAAGTCCATGGCTTTGGGGAAATGCTTGTTCATGGAGCTGAACATTTTTCCCCCGCCCCCGATGTACACGTCGCGCTCCGGGTGCTGAGCCGCGTGAATGATGGCGTGGGCTACCTCCTCGGGCTCGTACACGGGCGGGGGCAGCTGGGGCTCCCGGTCCATGTAGTTTTTAGCGTGCTGCGGAAACGGCGTGTTGATGGCCGCCGGCTTGATTAACGTTACCGACACGGGCGCGCCTTCTTCTTCCAGCTCAATGCGCAGGGCATCGGTAAAGCCCTTGATGGCGTGCTTGCTGGCCGAATACTGCCCTTGAAGCGGAAACGCAATATCAGAGGCCACGCTGCCCAGGTTGATGAGGGCCCCGCCGTGCTGTTTGAGGTGCTTAATGGCTTCCAGGGAGCCATTTACCACACCCCAGTAGTTGGTATCGAACATGCGGCGGCTGTCCTCGTCGCTGACTTCCTCCAGGCGCCCCCAGATAGAGGCTGCGGCGTTGTTGATCCAGGTATCGAAGCCGCCGAACCGCTCCCGGGCCGTGGCCGCTACGCGCTGTATGTCCGGAATCCGGGCCACGTCGGCTACTACGGTGGCTACTTTGCCGCCGCGCTTGGTGAGGTCGGCGGCTACGTGGCGGAGGTCTTCTTCGCTGCGGGCGGCCAGCACCAGGTTGGCGCCGGCTTCGGCGGCCATGCGGGCCGTGGCCAGGCCAATGCCGCTGGTAGCGCCGGTGATTACAAGCGTTTGTTTTTTTAGGGGTTTGAGTTTCATAGTCATACAGGAAAAATGCGCAAGTCAACTTCCCTGTACGACCAGATGCCGCTGACGGTCAGCCGATGCCAGAATTATGCTGAGCTTGACCTTTCTATACCATCTGTCAGGCTAAGCCCCGCGAAGGACCTCCACTTCTGGCTAATCAACAGAGAATAGCAACGAAGCGGTAAAGGTGCTTCGCGGGGCTCAGCCTGACACATAGGGTATAAGCATGACCAAATCGTTCGGAGACTAACGCCTGCCTACTCCTGAGGAAGCAGGTTGAGGGCGGTTTCGTTGCCTTGCTGCAAGGCCAGGTCGCGGGCGGAAAGGCCGCGCACGTCGCGCAGGGTAGCATCGGCCCCGGCCTTGAGCAGCACCGGCACCATGTTGTGGCGGCCGAAGAGGGTAGCAAACATGAGGGCCGTACCGTCGTTGCCGTTGCGGGCGTTCAGGTCGGCGCCATTGTCGATGAGCAGCTGGGCTATTTCGGGGTAGCCTTTGAAAGAAACGCCCATGAGGGCAGTGTTGCCGCTGGCGTCGTGCACGTTGGGGTTGGCGCCGGCTTCCAGCAGCACACGGGTGGCTTCGATGTGCCCATCGTAGGCGGCCAGAATAAGGGGCGTGAAGCCGCGGCCATCCTGGTAATTCACGTCGGCGCCTTCGGCCAGCAGGGTTTTAATGGTTTCCACATCGCCCATGCGGGCAGCGTTGGTGAGCAGGTCTTCGGGACGGGAAGAGGTAAAGGACATGGGGAGGGGTAGCGTTGATGAGTAGTACACAACCCGAAACGGCGGAATTGGTTGAGCTGCCTTCCGGGGCGCGGGGTTGCAACCCAATACGATGCCCGCTCAAAATAGATGAGGTTGGCCGCGGGGCAAAACTGCCCGGCTTCCGCTGACAAAACCCGGCGCGGCGGGTTATGCTACCTCACCCTGACCTCCAAACCCTTTCCCTGATGGATTTACAACTCGCGAAAAAGGTAGCCCTGATTACGGGCTCCACCGCCGGCATTGGGCTGGCTATTGCCCGCCGCCTGGCCGCCGAGGGCGCCGAAGTTATCCTGACTGGTCGCACCGAAGCCCGCCTGCAGGAAGCCCGCACCGCCATTCTGCAGGAAACGCCCGCAGCCGCCATCCGCACCGTGCCCGTCGATTTCAGCAAGCCCGAGCAGGTAACTTACCTTCTGCTGGAAGTGCCCAGCGTGGATATTCTGATCAATAACGTGGGCATTTTCGAGCCCAAGCCCTTCGCTGAAATTCCGGACCAGGACTGGTTGCGCTTCTTCGAGGTGAACGTGATGAGCGGGGTGCGCCTTTCGCGCCAGTACTTTCCGCAGATGCTGGAAAAGAAATGGGGCCGCATCGTGTTTGTCTCCAGCGAATCGGGTTTGCAGATACCGGCGGAAATGATTCACTACGGCACCACCAAAGCCGCCCAGCTGGCCGTAGCCCGCGGCCTGGCCGAGCTAACCAAAGGCACGGAGGTAACGGTAAACTCGGTATTGCCGGGCCCCACGGCCTCGGAGGGGGTAGAGGAGTTTCTGCAGAAGCTGGCCGGCGAAGGCAAAACTCGCCAGGAAGCCGAGCACGAGTTCTTCCGCGACGCCCGCCCTTCCTCCCTGCTTCAGCGCTTCATCAGGCCCGAGGAAGTTGCCAGCATGGTAGCCTACCTTGCCAGCCCCCTGTCGGTGGCTACCAACGGCGCCTCCGTTCGAGTTGATGGCGGCGTGGTCCGGAGCATTGGGTAAGCAGTGAATGAGTAAAGTGTCATGGCGAGGAGGCCCGACGAAGCCATCCGTCCTGACCAATGTGCTACCCCCCCTGCAACCTGACAAGCCCCTGCCGCTACCATCCGCCGGGGGCTTGTCAGGTTGCAGGGGGGTAGAAAGCTGATGGCTACCGGGGACGCTTCATTTCCTGGCGGCGCATGGGCATGGCATCAATGGTCGAAAATAGCTGGGCGGGCGGCAAGGCCTGAGTTTCGCGCCGCTTCACGCCCCCATCCTTCCCAATCAGCACCACCTGAAAAGTTGAACTGCCTACCCCCAGCTCCCGACTCAAATAGCGCTGGTCGGCCGCCGGAAGCTGGCTCCAGATAACCTCCCGCACCAGCAGGTCGCGGCTGTTCAAGTCAGCCTTCACAGGGCCTAGAAGCTGCTTCTGTTGGCGCAGCTCGCTGTCGTTGGGGGTGGGCGCGCACAGCAGCAGCACCCGTTTTTGCCATTTGGCTTCCTTCACTACGGTTGCCAGAGAACCGGGGGGTAGGGTTTGCGCTGGCCCAAGGGTGCTGCCCAGCAGCACGGTGCCCGCCAAAGCGCTGATAAAGACAAGAAGGGTAGCCATGGGAAAGAGTTAGTGAAGTAGAAAGGAATAGCCACTTAAGCTAAAGCTAAGTCCGGTCACTAGCTCTAGGGTCCATTATGGCTTGCGGGTAGTGTGCGCTACCGTGGGCTGTTTTGGCAACCTCATTTCGCTACCCCGGCCAGCCACTGGAACACTTGCTCATACGCCGAGGCGCGCACTTCGGGGGCCGATAGAAAGACATCGTGCACGGCGCCGGGTATGGCACGCATGGTTACCTGCGGGCCGAGGCGTGGGGCCAGGGCTTTGATGTGGGCTACATCCAATACAATGTCAGCGCGCTGGAAGTCGGGGTGCCAGCTACGGCCGCCGGCGCTGTGCTCGGCGTGGAGCACCAGCACCGGCAGCGGCAGGTGTAATCCGCGCCGTACGTGCGCCTGTCCGCGCCGGATAGCCCGCAGCCAGCCGGCATTCACCGGAAACACCCGGTTAGGCTTCCAGGCCAGGTCGTAGTCCCAGCCGCCGCGGTAAGCCCGGTGCAGGCTTTGGCCGTAAGTATCGGGTAGGCCGGCGGGCAGGGGCAAATCGGGCCAGCGGGCTCCCAGGGCCACAACCAGGGGCACCGCCACGTGCCGCCGCAGCCAGGGCTGACGCAGCTCCAGAAACGGACTGTTCAGTACCAACGCCACCAGTCCGGCCTTCGGGCGCTGGGCCGCGTACAGGGCCGTGATAAGGCCACCGGTGGAATGCCCGCTTAGCACCACATCCGCGTAGCCTTCTGCCCGCAGCTGAGCCAGGGCCGCATCCAGGTCGGCGAAGTATTCGGCGAGGTCGCGCACGTTGTTGGGCCGCTGGTGGGGTAGCAGGGCCCGGCCGTACTTGCGCAGATCGACGGCGAAAAACCGGCAGCCGTGCCGGGTGTACTCCACGGCCATTTCGCGCTGAAAAAAGTAGTCGTTGAAGCCGTGCACGTAGAGCACGGCGGGGGCCGCGGATTGCGGCGGCTCGCGGCGGTAGCGCACCAGCACGGCCTGCACCCGGCCCTCGTAATCGTGGGGCTGCGCAAGCACGAGCTGTTCGAAATCGTGGCCCAGCGGGTCGGGGCGGTAGGCTACTGCGGGAGCAGCCACGGAAACGGCAGAAGCGGAAGGCATAGCAGCGGTACGAAAAACGGCCGGCGGATGATGACGTTCTACTTCCCTAACCTAACCAGAAATCAGGTTTATTTTTCTATATACCTCTTCGCCTATACTAAGCCCTAAGCGGTTACCGTTGAGGTTGCATTGTGCCCCGGCTACGTTTTCGGGGGCTTGTTATCCTTTATTCTATGCGTTTTCTAGCGCTGGTTGGAGCGGCTCTGCTGCTCACCCTCTATGCCCGCTCTTCGGCCCGCCGCCCCGAGCCTAACCCCACGTTTCGTAGCAAGCAGCTCCGGTTTCCGCGCGTGCGGGCGGCCTACACCCTGCACGAAACATCGGCTCATGCCCTGCTGCGCCGGCACGGACTGGCTCCTGAGCGGCTGGAGCTGTTTCTGCGGGCGTTTAAGGTAGGGCGGCGGCTGGAAGTGTGGGGCCGCAACCAGGGCACCGGGCAGTTTGTGCTGCTGCGCACCTTCCGGCTGGCTGGCACCTCGGGCACGCTCGGCCCCAAGCGCCAGGCCGGCGACGGCCAGATTCCGGAAGGCTTCTACACCATCGATAGGTTCAACCCCGACAGCAAGTACCACCTGTCCCTGGGCCTCGATTACCCCAACGCCGCCGACCGGCACCGCAGCGCCACCCTCGACCCCGGCAACGACATCTTCATCCACGGCTCCAACGTCACCATCGGCTGCCTGCCCATCACCGACGCCGGAATCCGGGAGCTGTACGTGCTGGCCGTGGAAGCCCGCGCGGCCGGGCAAACGGCTATTCCGATTCACATTTTCCCGTTTGAGCTTACCCCTGAAAACCTGGCCCGCCGCCTGATGAGCCCACACCTAGGGTTCTGGCAGCAGCTGGCGGCAGGCTATCAGTACTTCGAGGATAACCGCCAATTGCCCCTAGTTACGGTGGGCAGCGCCGGCGCGTACTCCGTACGCTAGCCGAACAGGGAGGCCGGGCCGTGCGTACCTTGCACCCATGGCAACCCCTAGCATTTACGATTTCATTGTGCCGAAAAACCTGCGCGAATCGGCCGTGCTGGTGCCCGTTTTCCGCGACGAGCACGGCGAAATACAGGTAGTGATGGTGCGCCGGGCGGCGTTTGGCGTGCACGGCGGCCAGCTGGCTTTCCCCGGTGGCAAGCACGAGCCCGAGGACGAAAACCTGCAAGCCACGGCCCTGCGTGAAGCCTTCGAGGAAGTCAGCCTACCCCCCTCCAACGTGGAGGTGCTGGCGGCCTTGCCCCCCGTAGCAGTACCCAGCGGCTTCCGGATTGCCCCATTTCTGGGCCGTATCCGGCGGCCGGAAGTCTGGCAATGGCAAACCTCGGAAATAGACGAGGTGCTGGAAATTCCGCTCCGCCATTTGGCCGACGTCACGAACCACACGGAGGAAACCTGGGAGCTGGCCGGCTGGCCCGGCCCCCGCCTGGTGCCGTTCTACCGCGTGGGCAACAACTACCCGTTGTGGGGCGCCAGCTACCGCATCATTCAGCCCATTATCCCGCGCCTGCTGGCCGGAGAGTGGGAGGTTTAGGGGTCGTTGGTGAGGAGGTGACAGGTGACAGGTGACAGGTGACAGGTAAAAAGGAACGTCATGTCGAGCTTGCCGAGACATCTCGCGTGCGGTCATTGCCAAAGTAACTGTCATGCTGAGCGTAGTCGAAGCATCTCTACTGCTTCGTTGCAACACTATTGTTAAGCGGACGCCAGATGAGGCCTGAGAATTAGCACGACAACATCAGCACGCGAGATGTCTCGGCAAGCTCGACATGACGCTCTGTTTACCTGTTACCATTTACCTCCTCACGTTTCACCCCATACACCCCAATTTGGCACGAAATTGCGTTCTACCTGCTCGCTTACACGACTGACTTTTATGAAACGACTTTCGCTTTTGCCGTTGCTGCTGGCGCTGCTGTTGCCCGGCGCGGTACTGGCTCAACGCGAGCAATCTATCTGGCTGTTTGGCCAACAGGCCGGACTTACGTTTCCGGCTGATGGCTCGGCGCCTACCCCCCTGCTGACCAGCAAGATGACCACCTACGAGGGCTCGGCGGTGGCTACCAACCAGCAGGGCCAGCTGCTGTTTTACACCAACGGTGAGTTTGTATTCAACCGCCAGCACCAGGTAATGCCCAACGGCAAAAAGCTGATGGGCTCCAACTCCAGCACCCAAAGCGCCCTCATTGTGCCCGACCCGGGGAGCGGCAACGTGTTTTACGTGTTTACGGTGGGCGCCCAGGGTGGCCCCAACGGCCTGCGCTACTCCACCGTGGACATGACCCGCGAAAACGGCCTCGGCGACGTGCCCCGCTCCAACGCTCTGCTCATCACGCCGGTGGCCGAGAAGCTGGCCGCCGTGCGCCACCAGAACGGCCGCGACGTCTGGATTGTGGCGCACCGCTGGAATTCCAATGCCTTCGTGAGCTTTCTGGTAACGGCCGATGGAGTGGAAAGCAAGCCGATTATGAGCAACGTAGGCAGCATGCACGCCGGCCCCGGCCGCAATGCCATTGGGGCCATGAAGTTTTCGCCCGATGGCCGCAAGCTGGCCGTGGCCCTCTGGCGCGAAGCCAACAAGTACGAGGTATTCGATTTCGACCGCGCTACCGGGCAGGTGCGCAACGCCAAATCCTTCGCCCCCTACCCCGAAGCCTACGGGGTAGAGTTTTCGCCCGATGGCAGCAAGCTTTACGGCTCCAGCAATGGCGAAGGCGGCGGGGAAGCTCAGATTTTTCAGTTCGATCTGAAAACCGGCAAAGCCACCGTGGTAGGCAAATCGGCTAACCGCAAAGTGGGCTCCCTGCAGCGTGCCCCCGACGGCAATATTTACGTGGCCCGCGAAGACAACATGTTCCTGGGCATCATCCAGAACCCCAACTCCGCCACCGCCAAGTACATTGATAACGGCCTGAAGCTCGGTGGCCGCCGCAGCAAGCTCGGCCTGCCTAACTTCATTACGGAGCCGGGGAAGTAAGTGAAAAAGTAAGTGAGTGAAGTGTGTCATGGCGAGGGCACCGAAGCCATCCTTCCTCTCTGTGTGACAAGCCTGATAAACAAACAAGCCCTTGACGCTCGCGCAGTCGTCAAGGGCTTGTCACGTTTCAAGGGGTAGGGCGTTGGTCAGGAAGGATGGCTTCGTACCTCGCCATGACACGTCACTCATTCACTTACTCATTCGCTGCTACTGCGTTTTGCCGCCCAGCTTAAAGCGCAGAAAGCCGCCGGCAACCGAGAGGTAGGGATTCTCGGAGGTGAGCAGGCCGGCCACGTCGCGGGTGCTGAGGCCGGCTTCGTATACGCGGGTGGCCAGGGTGATACCGAAGGGCACGCTTACACCGTAGCCCGCGCCGCCGGTCAGGCCGCTGCTCAGGCGCAGCCAGCGGGTGGGCTTGTAATCGAGGCCGGCGCCCACGAAGGGGGTAGTAATGTTGCCGGCCACACTGTTCAGCGGCAGGGTCACGTCGAGGCCAGCCTCAAAGAACTCGCTGATGCGCAGGCCGGCCCCGACCCGCAGCTTGGTGGGCAGCTCGGCCCGGCGCTCCTGGCCGGTTTCGTAGGTGAACAGGCTGTCGGTGCCAGTAGCAAAGATTTCGGCGGCTTCCTTGATGAAGTTGTAGCTCCCTACCCCTTCTGACTTCAGCTGCTTCAGTTTCTGGTCGTTGGCCGTGAGCAGGTTGCCCTCCCAGGTCATGTGGCCCAGGTCGGTAACGGCCACGCCCAGGCGGAGTGCTTTGCCTACCTCAGCCGCCAGGCCCAGGTCAAAGCCGTGGCCCTTGCCCACGGGCCGGAGGCCGCTGCCGCCGCTGCGCAGGTTAAAGCTGGGGTTGTTTACCATGCTGCCGTAATCAATATCGAACACCGGCGACATGGAACTGTAGGCCCGCAGGTTGCCCGGCTGCACCCGAATATCGATAATGCCTACCCCCTGAATGTAGCGGTAACCCGCGCCGGCCGAGAGCTGAAACAGGGGCAGATCAATCAGGCGGGTGCCCCAGGCCAGGTTGAACTCGTTCAGCACGGCCAGCTGGATATCGGTGCCGGCCAGCGCCTCCGACACCAGCGGCAGGTTGCCGGCGCTGGCCGAGGCGTAAATGGGCGCGTCGCGGCCCAGAAAGGTAATTTCGGCAGCGTTCTGGTTCAGGCCCACATGCCCGGCCGTACGCACCCGGTTGCTGATGGCAATGCCCCCAATTACGGGCAGTTGCACGGCCAGGGCCAGGGTAGTGGCATCGGCGTTGAAGTTGAGGGCGTTATCGGAAGTAAACGCGCGGGCCAGTTCCTGCTTATCGGTTAGGGTGAGGCCCTGGTTGGTATCGGTGATAAACCGGCGCAGCTGCTGGCGCGTGAGCGACTGGGAGCCGGCCCCTACCCCAAACTCGCCGATGGTAAAGGCTACCGTGGCCCCGCCTACCCGCCCCAGGTTGGCCGGGTTAATCCCAATAGCCTGATAATCGGAGGCGAAAGTGGTGGCCACGCCCCCGCGGCCGGTGGCCGTGAAGTTGCTCAGCTCGTTTTGGGCGTAAAGCGGCAGGGTGCCACCCAGCAAGAAGGCCGCGAGAAGTGAGTAGAGATTTTTGCCCATGATGCGGTGGAGGGAAAGACGACAGACGAACGACGCGCACCTGCGGCCATTTTTTCAAATGTACGATATGGGGTAGTTTGCGGCTCTATTACCCGGCCAGGGCGCTACTTTTCCCGCCCGGCTCCGTTCCTGCTCTAATGGCCAAACGCTTTTCCGTTTCTGAATACACCGACGGCATCCTCTCCGGCAACCGTGTGCTGCTGAGCCGGGCCATTACCCTGGTCGAAAGCACCCTGCCTTCGGACCAGGCCCTGGCCCAGCAGGTGCTCGATGCGGTACTGCCCCACGCCGGCCGCTCGGTGCGGGTGGGTATTACGGGGGTGCCGGGGGTAGGAAAAAGCACGTTTATTGAGGCCCTGGGCCTGCATCTGGTGCGGGAGCAGGGCAAGCGCTTGGCCGTGCTGGCCGTGGACCCCAGTTCCCAGCGCAGCGGCGGCAGCATCCTCGGCGACAAAACCCGCATGAACCAGCTGGCCGCTCACCCACAGGCCTTCATCCGGCCCTCCCCGGCTGGGCGTAGTCTGGGTGGCGTTACGCGCAGTACCCGCGAGGCCCTGGTACTCTGCGAAGCGGCCGGCCACGACGTCATCTTCGTGGAAACCGTGGGGGTAGGCCAGAGCGAAACCGCCGTGCACGGCATGGTCGATTTTTTCCTGCTGCTGATGCTGGCCGGGGCCGGCGACGAGCTGCAGGGCATCAAGAAGGGCATTATGGAAATGGCCGATGCCGTGACCATCACCAAAGCCGACGGCGGCAACGAGCAGGCCGCCCGCCGGGCCCGTGCCGAATATCAGAATGCGCTGCACCTGTTTCCGCTGGCACCCAGTGCCTGGAGCCCCGTGGTTACCACCAGCTCGGCCGTATCAGGAGCGGGCGTGCCGGAAGTGTGGGCCGTGGTGGAGCAGTACGTGCAGCAAACCCAGCAAAGCGGCTACTTTCAGCGCCGCCGCCAGGAGCAGAATCTGCACTGGCTCCACGAAACCATCCGGGAAGCCCTGGAAACCCGCTTCTACGCCCGCCCCGACGTAGCCGCCCAGCTGCCCGCCATCCGCCAGCAGGTAATGGATGGCCGCAAATCGGCCTTTGGGGCCGCCGAGGAACTGCTGGGTTTGTAGAAGCTGTGTCGGGTTGCAGGCTGTTCGTGCACGCTGGTACAGCCCGGGCCTTGAGTTTGCCTACCCCCTCTCTCAGCCAAAAGCCCCCAACGCTCGGAGCGCCGGGGGCTTGTGACAGTTAAGCGGATGGCAGAAAATTAGCCGCGCCGCTTCAGCATCAGGTAGTCCAGGTAGTACAGAATCTTGATGGACAGGTTGTTGTTGTGCGGGGTGTTGATGGTATTGCTGAGGTTGCTGAAGTAGAGGGGGGTAGCCTCGTTGGCTTCCAGGAAAGAGGAGCTGGCATTTTTCCAGACAATGCTCACCTGCGAACCGGGCGCGAACCACCACGCGTACACCGCATCCACGTTGAAGGCATTGAACGTATTGTCGCGGTTGCGGCGGTAGTCCACCAGCGTTTCGCGACCATCCTTTTCCAGGCGCGCGAAGTCGAAGTAGTTTACGGTGCTGGTGTAGTGGCGCGTGCGAATGGTCAGGGACATGCGGTTGTTGAAGGTGTAAGCCCCCGACAGCGTGCTGGTTACCGTGAGCACGCGGCGGCGGCCCAGCAGCACATCCGTAGGATACTTGTCGCGGAAGTCGGCGTCATCGGGCAGGCTTGTGTCCAGGTCGCCGTTCACGTAGCCAATTTGATTCTGGCGCAGGTTCCAGTCCAGGGAATAGCGGAAATTAAGCTGGTTGCTGACGCGGTAGCGCGGCGACACGTTCCAGCCGTAGCCCATACGACGGGCCCGCGGCAGGCGCTCGTCCTCGGCGTACCAGCGCACCCCGGCGTTTACGTCCCAGGCCAGTTTCTTGCGGTAGTCGGAGGAGAGAAAGGCGCCCACGTTGGCATTGGCCGGCACGTGCACGTAGTAATCGCCCAACGGGTACTGGCGCGGCTCATAGAAATCGTGGGTTGCGGGGTTGGCATCGAAGTTGGCACCTACCGTCAGGAAGCTTTTCGTGAAAGTGGTGTTGAAGCCGGCCGCCACGCTGGCGTTCTGGTAGCGGGTAGGCTTGTAGAGCAGGGAGTGGTTGAGGCTGTACCAGCTGTACAAGTTATTGACCTTCCAGAAGGGCTTGTACTTGTTGTAGCTGAAGTTGAGGTACTGGCTGATGTTGTTGTTGCCAAACAAAATGCCCAGATCGTTCGGGTTGTACTTGTCTGACTCAATACCCTGGCCCAGCTCCCAAGTGAAATTGCCGCTGATTTTGCTGATGCCCACCTGGTACTTGTAGCCGTCCTGGTCGTCAATCTGCTCCTGGGAGCCAAATTGCTGGCCGCGCCGCCGCGAGTACACTAGTCGCCCGCTCACGGCGTAGGAGTTTTTTTTGTTGGCAAAGCGAAACAGCCCTCCGGTTACGTTGGCGTCGTAGGTGCTACCCCAGCGCGTCACGTTGGTATTGATCAGCGAAACGTAGGAATTGTTTTTCAGGCTCTGATCCAGCACCACAATGTTGTAGTTACTGAAGGGCTGGGTGAGCACCTCCCGCTCGCGCCCGTCCAGTGAGTCGCGCACGGTGGCGTACACGTTGTTGCTGAGGGCGTTGAACACCCCCACCCCCAGGCCTTGCTTGGTTCGCCCCGATACTTTGGTGGCGTTCAGCAGGCGCGTAACGCCAGGGTTGCTGACCACTACCTCGCCGGGCCGGCGCGTGCCATCGGTACCCATTTCGCCGGCGCGCAGCTGGTTGTACACGCTGCTGAACCCAATGGGGGTAGCCCCTACCCGGCGGGAGTAAAACAGGTCGCCCTTGTTGAACAGCTCGGTGCCTTCGGTGAAGAACTGGCGGTTTTCCTGGAACTGCACCTCAAAAGGCGAGAGGTTGAGCACCTGGTTGTCGCTCTGCACCTGCCCGAAGTCGGGCACCAGGGTAGCGTCCAGGGTAAAGCTTTCGTTGATGCCCCACTTCACGTCGGCGCCGCCGTTAAAGTTAGTGCTGGCATTGCGGGTGCCCTGCTCGTTGTAGGGGTAGTGGTTCACGTAGCCCGACACGTAGGGCGTGAGTGAGAGGCGCAGCGGCGGCTTAATGTCGCGCAGGCCTTGCAGCTCGCCCCACTGGTTTACAAAGCCATCGACGGCGGGCTTCACCTCATTCCAGAAAAAGGCCTGGTTATCGCGCTTCCGCTGGCGCATGAAGTTGAGGCCCCAGAGCTGCTCAGGAACTTTACTGAAGCGGATGGCTGAGTACGGAATCCGCATTTCGGCCACCCAATCGGTGCCGCGCAGGCTGGTGCGTGAGTCCCACACGGCGTTCCAGTTAAAGTCTTCGCCCCCGGCCGGCGAGTAGCGGCAATCCATCTGCACCCCGCCCGTCGTCACGAAAAAGCCGTAGCCGTTGATTTTGTCGTGGTAGGTATCCAGAAACACCCCAATAAAATCGGTGTTGTTGGCGTCGTCGCGCGGGGAGAGTTCCCGCAGAATCGAGTCCTGGGACACGTCGTGCATAATGGCCCCGATGTAGAGGTTGGCATCGTCGTAGAGCACGCGCACTTCGGTGGGGTGCTTTTCGGGGGGGCCGGGGTTGGGGCGGTTCTGAATAAAGTTGGTGGCCATGGGGGCCTGCTGCCAGATGGCCTCGTCCAGCACGCCATCCAGCTTAATGGCCTCGGTGATGCGCAGGGCCTGGAGCTGGCGTTTGGGGGCCGGCACGGCGGCGCCGGTAGCGGGAGCGGCAGGTGCCTGGGCCCGGGCCAGACCAGCCAGCAGCATCAGGCAAACCAGAAGCAGGGCGCGGGAACAGTTCACAACAAATCGGTGGGAATAAAGCTGGGACAAGCAGTACAAAACAGGTGGTGAGCAGGCTGCCCGGCGGGGGCAGGTTAGGCGGTAAGCCAGGGGTAGTGCGCCGCGGGTCGGAGCGCCGGCGGGATGCTGCAATAGATGCGCTGCCCTGGGTAACCGTTGCCTGCTGTATTCGGAATTCTCTATAAAAAAACCGGCCGCCGTTATTGCGGCGGCCGGGCAGGTAGTGTTGTGCTTTACTCGCTCACAGAAATCTGAATGTTGCTGCGGGTGCTACCGCCGTTGCTGGCGGGTGAGCCCAGCAGGCGGCGGTACTTTTCGGCTAGCTCATCGGGCTGCTTCTTACCGTTCACCGTCAGCCCCGATTCATTGAGCTGAAGCTGAAACGCCTTTTCACTGGCTCCCAGCAAACCATCCCGGCGCAGCTCGGCCCGCACCTCATCCGAGTTGACGCGGGGCGGCGCCGGCGGCAGCGGCGGGGCCGGTACCTGGGGAGCTGTGGGAGCGGGCGGGGCCGCCGGGGCCAGGGGCGCCCGGGGCGGACGCGGTGGCTGCGGAGCCCACCCCGGCCCGCCGTTGGTAGTGCTACCCGACGATTGGCGGTTGATGATGTAGGAGCTGGCAGGCCCCAGCTTCCGGCCCCGCTGCTTTTCCACTAACCGCAGGTATTTGTCGCGCAGGGCCGTGGACTGCTTTTTACCGTTCACGGTGAGGGTTGTAGGGGTAAGGCTGAACTGGAAATTCTCCGTGTCCTTGATCAGTCCATCCTTGCGCAGCTCCGCACGCAACGCATCTTCGGTGGCGGAGCCGGGACGACGGGCGGGGCTGCTGGCGCTACCGCCGGGGCGGAGGGTGCGCTCCACCCGCTCGGTTTCGCGGTGGGCGGCCTCCGTTTCGCGGTGGGCCACTTCCGTTTCGCGGTGAGCGGCCTCCAGCTGGCGTTCCAGGGCCTTCATTTCCAGTCCGAGGCGGTTGGCTTCGCGGGTGTCCTTGCGGGCATCGGCCGTGGCCTGGCGGCGCGCCAAATCCCCGATGCGCCGGGCAATGTCGCCTTCCCGCCGGGCCCGGTCGCCTTCGCGCCGGGCTACGTCGCCCTCGCGGCGGGCGGCTTCGCCAAGGCGGCGGGCATGTTCTTCATTCAGGTCGGCGCTCCAGTGGCCCCCGTTCAGGCTGCGAGCCTCCTCGGCCTCGTCCTGCAGCCATTCCTGCCGCTGCTCGCGCAGGCTTTCCTGCCGGTCGCGGAGGCGTTCCAGGGCCTCTTGCATTTTCTCACGCTCCTCATCCGTGCGCGCATTGTTAACGGCTTCGCGCAGGCTTTGCTCGGCGCGGCGCAGGGCCTCCGTCTGCTCGTTGCGGAAGCGGAAGGTGTTGGTGCGCCACTGCGGATTTTCGCGCAGCTGGCGGCGGGCATCGGCCACGGCCCGGTCGGCGTCGCGGCGGATACGGGCTATTTCGCCCGCGTCAAAGCCCCGAAACTGGAAGGAGCGGGCAAAGCTGTCGTCGAACCGGAAATTGTTGCTCGACCAGCTGTTGTCGGCGGGCACCCGAATCACTTCTACCGGCTGCTCCGACTTCCGGCTTTTCTTGTTGCCATTCTGGCCCGTGTCAACCGGCTGGCCATTCACCGAGAGGTTGGTAATCCGCCCCTTTTTGTCTTTCTCGATAACCACCGTTCCGGCCCCACCCCGGCGGGGCTCCTGCACCACAACTACCTGCCGGGCGCCCTTGCGGCGCTTCTTCTTGTCTTTGTCGTCATCGTCGTCGGCGGCGTCAGCGGCCGATGCCTCTGCGGCGGCTACTGCTTCTTCTACCTCGGGCACCACTATTTCATCGGGCTCCGGCGCCTCAGCAGGCACCTCGGGCAGGGAAAGGGGCGGGGCGAGGGGGCTAAGCACATCAGCATCCGGAATAGTGAACTCAGCGGCTACCTCCCCCTTTTTACGGGTTGTATCGGGGTCGGCGGCCAGGAAGGGCAGGCGCGCCAGGGCCCCACTACCACTCTTCTGCCCAGGGGCCGGCCGCGGGTCGGCCATGGCCACGGCCGAGGTCAGCAGCACCATGCCGCCCAGCACCACGCAAGCCGCCATAAACCCCTCGGAGAAGGTAGGGGCCGTGCGGCCCTGCACCAGCCGCCGGATGCGGCCCAGCACGGAGCCATCGTGGCCCAGCGCCGACAAGGCAAACTGGTTGACCGGCTCGGGTGCCACGCTCAGCTCGGCCAGCGCGGCCAGGGCGCGGGCCACGGTCAGGGGGTTGCCGCCCACCAGGGCGGTAGCGGCATCATCGCAGCAGTTTTCGCGCTCCGTGCGCAGGCAGGCCGTAATAAACCACACGGCCGGATGATAGAAAAACAACGTTTCGGCCACCGACTGCAGCAAGTTCATGAGGTAGTCGCGGCGCTGCACGTGGGCCAGCTCATGGGCCAGAATAGCTTCCAGATACGTAGTGCTCAGGCCCATAACGGTACCAAGGGGTAGCAGAATAACCGGCCGCAGGTGGCCCACCACTACCGGCACCCGCACCAGCGCCGACTCCAGCAACTCAATGGGCTGCTGCAGGCCGGTTCGGGCAGCCAGCTGCTGGAGCCGCTCCTGCCACTCCGGCGCCAAGGGCTGCACCCGGTAACGGCGCAGGCGCTGCACGTAGGCCAGCCCCCCCAGCAGGCGGAGCGTCATAGTCAGCAACCCCAGTAGCCACAGGGCCACCAGCACCGGAATATTCTCATCAAAGTACACCAGCCAGGCCTGCAGGCCGGTGGGAGCGGCTGCCACGGCAGCAGCCTCCGTTGTCACGAGGCCATCGGCCGGAAGTACAGGCGTGCTGATGCCCGCTTCGGCTGGCACGAGGCCGTTGGACAGCACCGCCGTCTCGTCGCCGGCCATGTAGCCCGCTACGGCGGCTTCCTCAGGAGCAGCTACATAGTAGCGCCCGAACGTGACGCCCGCCAGCAGCAGCAGCACGGCCAGCCCCAGGCCAGCGGTGCGGTAGCGAACCTCGGCGCTATGCCGGCGCAACAGCAGCAACAAGCCCGCCAGGGCCAGGGCTACCACGGCGCCCTGCCACAGGGAGTGCACTAACGTCCAGCCCAGGGCGCGTACCAGCGCGGGCGGCAACAATTGTTCGAGCCAGTTCATGGGGCATCGTCGGTTGAGGGTGGGGTTGTGTCGTTTTGGATTTCGATGTCGTTGAGCAGGCGCCGAATCTGGGCCAACTCTTCGCGGGAGGTGCGCCGGTTGCCCAGGGCCTGCATGACCAGCTTCATGGCCGAGCCTCCGAAGGCCGACTCCACGAACTTGTCAATCAGCAGGCCCTGGGTTTCCTCTTCCCGCACTGCCGCGCGGTACACGTGGGTTTTGCTCTCGTCGTCGCGCAGCACCAGGCCTTTCTCCAGCATCAGCTGCAACAGCTTCAGCGTAGTGGTGTAGCCCACCTCGCGCCGGCGACTCAGCTCGTCGTTGACGAACCGGACCGTGCTGGGGCCGTGCTGCCAAAGCACCTGCAGAATTTCCAGCTCCGATTCAGTGGGTTTAGGAAGGGAAGATTTACTCATCACACAAGGGGTAAGCGGTACCAGGGAAAAGACGTCCGACTGAGGCGCGGCCGTTGCCTGCGGTTGTTTTCCTTCGCGCCGGAAAAACAGGCAGCCGGTTTCTACGAATCAGTTCGTACATCAAACATATACGAAGCGTATCGTAGAAGCAAGTTTAATCTACGATTTTTTTCGTATAATATTTAATCTTTCTGCTACTGAGTTACTTGCCTCAGCCTTTCTAGCTTTGCCGCCCTACCCCGCCCGTTGCGCTGACTTCTTCTTTGATGGAATTTTTCCGGCAAGCTTTTTTTGGTCCCATTGACAACTACCTGGCCTGGCACGATGGCTACGACTCGGTTATCGACGTGGCGGCAACGCTTAACCAGCTTTCAGCGGCCGAGCAGGAGCTGGCCGCGGCGGAGCTGGTGCGGGCGCTGCGGCAAGGCCCGGCCGACCCGCGCGTGGTGCTTGGGCTGGCTTACTTACGGTACCGGCCTGCCCTACCCGCCCTGCACGACTACCTGCCCCGGGCGGCAAACTATGTGCTGCAAGCCATCAGCCAGATTGACCCCGCCCAACTTGACTTACAGCAGGTAGCGCGCGTGCTCGAAACCCGGGATACTTACCCGCTTATTGATGTCCTGATGGGCCTGGGTTATTACTACACCCGCGCCCAGCTGAACGCGGACCTTGTTGAGCGCATCATCGCCTTACTGGCCCACCCCGATTATCTGGTCCGCTACCACGCCCTGCAGGCGGCCCGCCGGCTTCACGGCATACCCAGCCCGACCGACGACCTGAACAGTCTCCGGGAAGACCCTGTTTTCTCCAGCATTGTCAGCGACAAACGTCCCCGGGATTTCCGGCGTGCTCAGGAGCTGTTGTTAGCCGAGATAAAGCAATTCACGCCGCCCAGCCTCAGCTGACAGCCGTTGGGGGGAACACTCCCACCCCCCTACCCCCTCCCAGGGCCGGAAGCTTTCGGCCGGGCGCTTGGCCCGGATGCTGGCTACTGATTTAGCTTATCGCCAAGGGTAGGCAGACAGTGGGCGGGCGACACCAGCGGCAACCTTCCGGTAGCAGCATGTTACCCGCCGCAGACAGGCAGGTGCAGGCGTTACCGTCGCCGCTCCAGGGTAATGCGGGCCCGGTGACAGATGCCCCCCAGCGGCGGGTTAAACTTCGAGACGCTGACCCGCACCCCTTCGATATAGGGAAACTCCTCCAGAACCCGGTCCATGACGCGGTGACCCAGGTGCTCCAGCAACCGGGCCGGGGCCCGCATTTCCTCGGCCACCACCCTATAGAGCACTTCGTAGTTCACGGTTTCGCGCAGCTGATCAGAAGCGCCGGCCGCGTGCAGATCAGTATCGATATAGAGGTCAATTCCGTATTTATTGCCGATTTTCTGTTCCTCGTCGTAGTATCCGTGAAAGGCGAAAAACTCCATGCCTTCCAGTGCAATCTGGCCCATATGATGAATTGGTGAGTGGTTGAACTAAGGAGTGCTGCCCGTGCCGCGTGGGCAGGCCGGAAGCAAAGCGCGTGTAATGCCACCGACAAGTACCCAGGGCCCAGCCAAGGCCAGGGGCAGCTGCTTTATTTGCTCCGGTAGGCTAAAATTCTCTCTGTAAAACAACGAAGCCTGCCCCGAGAGGCAGGCTTCGTGTCAGTGGATTGGGTAGGGCCAAAGGCCTACAGCTCATCGAAAAACGACTTCTCACCCAGCGGGGCCGCCGTAGCGAAGCTGGGCTGGCCAGGGTGGGTAACCGGGGCGGGCTGGTTGATTTCGGGGTGGCCGGGGCCGATGGGCTGAATATCGGGGGCGGGGGGCTCCACGCGGGGCGCGTCGGGCTCGGGGACCCGTGAGGGGCTCGGCGGGTTCACGTGGGGGGCCGGCGAAATGCCGGGGTTCTCGCCGGGGCTGCCAGGGCGCTCAATCTCCGGGCCGGGCTGCTGGGCCGGGGCGCCGGGGTCGGGCTGCTGGCCGGGTTTAGGATTGTAGCCCGTGGTAGCGGGAGTTTTCTCGGGCGAGGCTGTACGCGCCGGGGCCGCTACCGGCTCGGAGAAGCTGGCCGCAGAACCGCCGGCAACCGCAGCGGCAGCAGAAGTAGTAGGAGCAGTGGAAACGAACATAGGAGCATCGGGCTTAGGTGAGTCGTCTGCGGTGCGCGGACGGTTCACTTTTACGCTCGCGGCCCGCGAAAGGATGGCGGCCGTACTGGTTTTCGGGCGGCTGCGGGCTTTTTCTACCTTGTCCAGCGCATCGGAAGCCAAGCGGTGCAAATCGTGGGTGAGGCCATCGAGCAGGTTTTCCAGGCGCTGGCACTCCTGGCCCAGGCCGCTTACTTCCTTCTGCATGTCGGCCACGGTGCGCTCGGCTTGCTGGTAGGCATCTTCTACCACGCTGCGGGCCTTCTGGCGGGCATCGGCCAGCAATTGCTCGGCCTGCAGCTGGGCCTCCCGAATACGCAGCTGAGCGTCGCGCTGGGCTTGTTCGGTAATGCTGTTGCCGGTGTCCTCGGCCGTTTTCAGGGTGCGGTAGAGGCTGGTTTCTACCTCGCGCATCTTCTGTACTTCCTGGGTGGCATGATCCAGCTTGAGGCGCAACTCCCGGTTTTCGTCGCCCATCCGCTCCCACTGCTGGGAAAGCGTCAGCAAAAAGGCTTGTACTTCATCCTTATCTAATCCCCGAAAGGCTTTTTCAAAGGTTTTCTGCCGGATATCGAGGGCGGTAATTTTCATGGGTCGTACGGGGGGGGGTAGGGGGCGGGGGGCTGGCAACTGGCAGCGAGGCAGCACACCGGGTATCTGCCCGGCCACGGGGCAAAACCGATGGTTTTACTACCTATTACCATCTACTCTGCGCCAAGCTGCCACACCGCAAGGCTACGGTCGTCGCTACACGAAACTAGCCTATTCTGCCTTCCCGGCCAAAATAACTTGTTTACGGAGGTGCCGTGGCCGGCGTGGCGGGCGCGGTCTACTACCCGCAGCAGCTCCCAGGAGCGGGCATCCCAGAGCTTAATGCTCTTGTCCATGCTGCAGGTAGCCAGCAGGGCGCCGTCGGGCGAAAAAGTCAGGTGGTTGATGGTGAACATGTGGGCCACCAGGGTGCGGTGCTCCCGGTAGCCGGCCGCCACCTCCCAGATGCGCAGGTGCGCATCGCGGCCGGCCGTGAGCAGGTAGCGCCCGTCGGGCGAGTAGCCGGCCGTGAATACCGAGTTGGTCGCTCCTTCGATGACGTATTTTACCTGCAAGGAGTTGGTGTCCAGAATGCGCACCTGCCAGTCGGAGCCACCTACGGCCAACTCGTTGCGTTCCTCGTGCAGGGCCAGGCAGCGCAGGCTTTTTCCGGAGAGCCGCACCAGGGTTTCGACCTTGAAATCGGGGGCGCGCAGCACGGCCAGGGTACCATCGCCGAGGGCTACGTAGAGGCGCTGCCGGGCTTCGGAATACGCCAGATCGAAAATGGCTGCTGGGGGTAGGGCCGTGGCGTAGGCCAGTTTCTTTTCGGCCAGGTCAATCACCTGAATACCCTGGAAGTTGTGGCCTAGTACCAGCAGATTCCGGTCAGGAAGATGCCGCAGGGCATACACCGAGTTTTCCACTTTGGCCACCAGCTCGCCGTCCTGCTCGGGGGTCGTCACGCTCCAGGCGGCCACCAGGCCATCGGCCCCGGCTGAGTAGAATGTATCCTGCCCGGCCGTGCCGGCCAGGGCGTACACACAGTCGCGGTGGCCGGTGAGGGCAGCAAGCTTCTGAACCTGAGGACGGAAAGACAAGGAATAAATCAGTAACTGGGTGAAAGAGCGTGCAAAGATACCGCCGGAACGCCACCCGCACGCAGCCCGGCTATTGACAGGCCCTGATATGCTGAGTGAAGAGAGGCAGCCGGTTTGCCTGCCCGCGCCCGACTCACCCTTTTCCGTTCACTCAGCATGACCATTTTACCAGCCGAGCGTACCTTCACTTATTCATTCACCTACCCGTTCACTGCTTGCCCTTCCACTCCCTCTCCCCTGTTTCGCAAACCTGCGTGCTGGGCCTCTGGCACCTTACCGAAGCGGCCGAGGAGCTGTGGCCCCTGCTGCCGGCGCAAACACACTACCTATCCCGCTACCCCGCTGGGCGCGACGAACTGCGGGCCCGGCAGTGGCTGGCCGGGCGGGTGCTGGCCCACTATCTGCTGCGCGAGCTAAACGACACGCCCGCTACCCTGCACAACGACCCCAACGGCCGCCCCTACTTCCCGGAGCTGCCCGCCGCGGGCGTATCCCTCTCGCACTCCGGCGAGTGGGTAGCCGGCTTACTTTCTACCCAGGCCGCGGTTGGCATAGATATTGAACAGGTACGGCCCAAAGCGCAACAGTTGGCCCGCCGGTTTCTATCGGAAGCGGAGCAGGCCAACGCTGGCAACGAAACAGCAAAATACTGTCTCTATTGGAGTGCCAAAGAGACGCTCTACAAGCTGCATAGTCGCCGGGGCCTGGTGTTTAAAGAGCAGTTACTGCTCAGCCCGTTTGAGCTGCGGGAGGCCGGTGTGTTGACGGGACACCTGCTCCTCGAAAACTTCCGCAGCCAACACCACATTCGCTACCTGCGCCCAACTCCCGACTACGTTTTAACTTACGCCATTGGTGAAGTAGTGAATTGGTGAAACAGTGGGCTGGTCGCTTAAGCCAGGTCATTCGCACTATTTCAAGCACAAACTCGCCATTTCACAAGTTCACCTCTTCCCTTCTCCTATGTCCCTTCGTCGCATTTCCATTGTTGCTGCTGCTGCTTTGCTTTTCTGCACCGTTGCGGTGGGCGTGGCCCGCGCGCAGGGCAGCCGCTCGGTGGCCGACTTCAGCCTGAAAAACAGCGCCAACACGGAGGTAGCCCTGAAAAGCTACTCGGGCAGCAAGGCCGTGGTGGTAGTTTTCATGAACCCCACCTGTGCGTTCTCTAAGCTCTACGAAGGCCGGCTGCATTCGCTGAGCGCTGAGTATGGCGCCAAAGGGGTGCAGTTTCTGTTCGTGAATGCTCCCATTAACCTGGAAGCCAGCGCCGATACCGGCGACGCCGAAAAACTTAAAGTAAAAACCACGGGGGGCGTTGCCCTACCCCTGCTTACGGATGAAGGCCAGAAAGTGAGCACTCTGCTGGGGGCTACCAAAACCCCGGAAGTAGTGGTGTTGCAGCCCGTGGGCAACGGCTTTGCCGTGCGCTACAAGGGCGCCATCGACGATAACCCGCAGGTGGAGGGTTACGCCAAGGAGCATTACCTGGCCGATGCCCTCAATAACCTGCTGGCGGGCAGGCCCGTTGGCGTTACCGATAAGCGCGCCGCCGGCTGCCTCATCAGGCGGTTTTAAGGCTCATTGCCAACTGAGCGGCCGGGTAGTAAACAGCCTGCCAGAATGCTCTGTCGGGCGGAAACGAAGCGTTTGACCTGCTGCTTATACCACTACCACATTCCGCCAAACGCGCCGGGCCGCCGATGTACTATCGGCGGCCCGGCTTTTTTTTGAGGCACACGCTTATTCCTCGTTCGGCCCGGAGTTTCCATCCGTGGCGTCTGATTCGCTGGTCAGGATAGCCAACAGCTGGCCTACTTCTATGGCCTTGGCTGGTTCCTGCATTTTCTCGAAGCTGAGTTGCAGGTTGCGTAGGGCCCGGCGCACAATATCAATGTGCGAGCAGGGCTCGAAGAACATTTCGTTGGGCGTAAGGTTGAGCTGCCCGATGTAGTGCTCAATATCGGTGCGCGAAAGCACAAGGCCCCGGTTGTAGCAGTTAATATAAAACGGCTCCAGCGCGCCCTCGGGCCGGTAGGTCAGCACGAACAGGTTGGGCAGGTTCACACCGAACACGGGCATTTTAAGCCGCTGAGCCACCAGCAGATAAATTACGCAGAGCGTGAGCGGGTTGCCCCGGCGGGTTTCCAGTACCCGGTGCAGCATAGAGTTGGCCGGCGAATGGAAGTTCTGGGTGTTAGCGGCAAACTTATGCGTCCGGAACAGTACGTGGTTCAGGGTCTGCACCTGGTCGGCGGGGTGCATGTTGGGCTGCAGCAGTGTCCAGACCTCAAAGCGCAACTGCTCAATGGCCCGGTTCAGTACCTGAAAATCGGCGTCGGGGTACTGGTAGGAGTTCAGCAGCCACATGCCTTCCAGCAGGTTCTCACCACCCGAGTCGCGCCACACGCGCAAGCGCTGCTGCAGCCCTTCAAACTGCAGATGGTGAATCAGGTCTTCCAGGCGCTGCTGCTGCTGCGGGTCCAGACTTTCCTCCCACGACTCCTCCAGAAACGGAATAATGGTTTCGCCCAGCGTCTGGATTTTCTCCTGAATCTGCGGGGCAACTTCGGGGTCATCGAGCAGGGAGATGAGGGCTTTAATTTCTTTGTTGGTCATGTAGCGGACAAACGGGCTACCTCAGGGTAGCCCTAACGGCAGGAAAGAGCAAATAAAAGCAACTGACGCCGGTTGGTAGACGCCGGTTGCCACTGGATAACATAGCGAAAGGGCTAGATTGTTCAAAAATACCGGCTCCGCACCCATCGGCCGCCTTTTGGGGTAGGCCCCAGATGCGCTGCCCTACCCCCCCTCGCGGGGCGAGGCAACCAGCCCCCCGGCCTTTCGGGCCAGCCCGGGGCCGGCTACCGCAACAAATTGGTTTTAGCTAGCTCCAGCACTTCATCACCCCGGCCGCTCATAATGGCTTTCAGGGTGTACAGGCTAAAGCCCAACATCTGCTCCTTCTGGATGGTAGGCGGCATGGAAAGCTCCGCGCGCTTGACAACGGCATCCAGAATAACCGGCCCCGGGTGGGCCAGCATTTCCGCAATGGCGGCCGGGAGCCGGGCCGGGTCCGTTACCCGAATGCCACGCACGCCGGCCGCCTCGGCTAGCGCCGCGAAGCTGGGGTTTTCCAGCTCGGTACCGTACTCCAGAATGCCAGCAGCCTTCATTTCCAGCTCCACAAACCCCAGGCTGTTGTTGTTGAAGATAACAACTTTCACCGGGGCTTTCAGCTGTTTCAGCGTCAGCAGCTCGCCCATGAGCATGGCAAAGCCCCCGTCGCCGGCCAGGGCAATTACCTGCCGGCCGGGAAAAGCCAGCTGAGCTCCCAGAGCCTGGGGCATGGCGTTGGCCATGCTGCCGTGGTTAAAGGAGCCTACCAGGCGGCGCCGGCCGTTCATGCGCAGGTAGCGCGCCGCCCAAATGGTAGGCGTACCCACGTCGCAGGTGAAGATGGCGTCTTCGGCGGCCTGCTCATTCAGCAGGCGCACTAGGTACTGGGGGTGCATGCTGGTGTCGCCGGGCTCGCCGGTGGCCAGTTCATCGAGGCTTGCGCGGGTGTCACGGTAGTTTTCCAGGGCTTTTTCCAGGTGGTGGCGGTCCTGTTTGTGGTTGAGCAGGGGTAGCAGCTCGCGCAGCGTGGCGGCCACGTCGCCCACGAGGCCTACCTCTACCCGGGCCCGCCGCCCAATGTGCTCCCCACGAACGTCCACCTGCACGGTGCGCACATCCTGGGGCAAAAACTGGGCGTAGGGAAAATCGGTGCCGAGCATGAGCATGGCGTCGGCGTCCATCAGGGCCTCGTAGCCCGAGGGAAAGCCCAGCAGTCCGGTCAGGCCCACGTCGTAGGGGTTGTTGGGCTCCACGTATTCCTTGCCGCGCAGGGCATGGACCACGGGGGCGCCCAGCAGCTCGGCTACCTGCAGCAGCTCGGCGTGGGCTTCGGCGCAGCCGGCCCCGGCCATGATGGTTACTTTGTCGGCCGTGTTGAGCAGGTCGGCGGCGGCGCGGATATCCTCCAGGGCCGGTACTAGGGTAGCCCGGCTGCGCAGCACGGGGAGGCGGGGCTCCGGAGCTTCTGCTTTCTGGTGGCTAATGTCGCCGGGGACTACTATAACGGCAACCCCGCGCTGGGTAAGGGCCGTCTGGATGGCTATTTCGGTAGTGCGCACGGCCTGGTCCGGAACGCCAATCAGCTCGCAGTAGGCGCTGCACTCCTTAAACGTATGCTCAGGGTGGGTTTCCTGGAAATATTGCGTCCCGATTTCGACGCTGGGAATTTGGGCGGCAATAGCCAGCACCGGCACGCGGCTGCGGTGACAGTCGTAGAGGCCATTGAGCAGGTGGGTGTTGCCGGGGCCGCAGGAGCCGGCGCACACGGCCAGCGCGCCGGTCAGGTGAGCCTCGGCCCCGGCCGCGAAGGCCCCGGCTTCCTCGTTGCGCACGTGCACCCACTCAATGCCCTCCCGCTTCCGAATTTCCTCAGTAATGCCATTGAGCGAGTCGCCCACCACGCCGTACACCCGCGTCACGCCGGCGGCCTGCAGGGTATCCACAATAATTTCCGAGACAGTTTTCTTCGCCATAGCCTTCCGGGTTAAGTCCAGAGGGGCTATACGGCCGGAAGCCGCCGGGCGCTGCCTGCTACCGGTATTTTGCGCAGAAGCGGCGGCTCTGTCTGCTGGCTCCTACCCCAGCAAACCCGCCAACCCCTTCACGTTCAGCCGGGCGAATTTGCGCACTCGCTCAAACTTATCGGCGGTGGCCGCCAGCTCCTCGTCCTCGGGCTGCTTGGTGGGCACGTGGGTATGCAGCAGCTCAAATACGGAGGCGGCAATATCCATATAGCCCAGAATCAGGAGGTAGAGCTGTTTCTTCTGATCCTCGGAGTAGCCTTTGGTCCGGATGGCTTTTACCAGGGTATCGAGCTGGGTGGTTTCGTCGGTGTACAGGTCGCGCAGGCTGTGGCGGGCGCTTTGGTAAGCAGCTTGCTGCTCCTCAGTGGCCGTGTGCAGGGCAAAGGGGTAGGCTTCCACGAAAGCCGTGGCCGCCAGAAACGTTTTCTCGGCGGCGTACACAGCCGCCAGGTGTTTCTGCAGGCTGGTCCAGAGGCCGGTACGGGCTTTTTCGAAGGCGGCAGAGGGTGCGTCGGTCACGGAGGGGTAGGCGGTAAGGTGGGCGGCAAAGGTACGGGGCCGGTGCCTATGAAACGCAAAAGGCCCGCCGCACCGGGTGGTGCAGGCGGGCCGTTGCTGGTTCAACTCAGTATCCGGTTACGCGGCCTTCTGATCAGCAGCAGTCAACTCATCGGGTGATACTTCCACTACCCGCCCGTCGCGCACGATTACTACAGGCGTCTGCTTGTAGCGCTTGAAGGCCAGCATGTTTTCGTATGCAATATGCAATGCAGCTTGCAGTTGCTCACTGCTATAAAGCACTTCTTCCGGTTTGTTCATGAGTAGCGGCGGCTTCCGGGGTACTAAGCCAGAAGAAGAACAGATGCACCGAATACCCCAGTGTCTGGGCTTTGCGGATAAAAGACAGGTAGTGCCAGGTAGCCAGCGTGGTTTCCAGCGCAAACGTTTCGCTGGCCGCCAAGAGTTGCTGCAGCCGCGTCAGCATCAGCCGCCCGGCTTGTACGCTCACGGTTTCGGGCTGAAACGGCGAGAGGCCCCGCGCAATTTCATCGGCATTCACGAACTCCCGGCACTCCAGCAGACCCGGCAGCAGAGCGTAGGCGGCCGTAGTTTTGCCCGCGCCATTGCAGCCGGCCAGGAGGTAGAGAGCTTTCACCTGATTCTACTCTGCTATAGGGTTTCGTAAGATTTGTCCGCCTGGAAATGCCTTTAGAAACTCATCCCCTTGGCTTTCATCTCGAAACTTTACCCAAGTGATGTGACTGTCCCAGCACACAATTTCTATTTCAGACGCAGTCAATTGAAACGACTCCGGCTCAGTCCACAGTTCTCGGTTGCCATCAGCATAAGGAACTTCATCTTTGGACAAATCCGGTAAGTTGCCCGAAATGCCACAGAAAACACCCCATACCACCTGTATGTTCTTATCAACAAAAGTGTCATAAAGCGTTTTGCCGGACACTACAGTGTAGGAGTAATAATGCTCCATTTGTGCCTCCCAAGCAGCAACCGTCGGTACAAACTCTTTTAAATGCCAGCACTGCAGATTGGAAACAACCCAATTCAACTCTTCAACCGGTTGGCGAATCGTTGGCAGCAACCTATCTAAGTCCGTTTGCCACCGAAACTGAGGTGGATCCTCCAGCAGAATAGTCATCACACCTGAATCACGCCCACGTTGTATGCCTTCTCAATGGGCGCGTGATTGGCCATGCTGATGCCTTGGGAAATGACTTTGCGGGTTTCCAGCGGGTCAATGATGGCATCGACCCAGAGGCGGGCGGCGGCGTAGTAGGGCGAGAGTTGCTCGTCGTAGCGGGCCTTGATGTGGTCGAACATCTCCTTCTTGGCCTCGTCGGTGAGCTTCTCGCCTTTGGCTTCGGCGGCGGCTACCTGAATCTGCAGCAGAGTGTTGGCGGCGGCGGCTCCGCTCATTACGGCCAGTTGGGCCGTGGGCCAGGCCACAATCAGGCGGGGGTCGTAGGCTTTGCCGCACATGGCGTAGTTGCCAGCCCCGTAGGAGTTGCCCACAATTACCGAGAACTTGGGCACCACGGAGTTACTCATGGCATTCACCATCTTGGCCCCGTCCTTGATAATGCCGCCGTGCTCCGACTGGCTACCCACCATAAAGCCCGACACGTCGTGCAGAAACACCAACGGAATGCGCTTCTGGTTGCAGTTCATGATGAAGCGCGCGGCTTTGTCGGCGGAGTCGGAGTAGATAACGCCGCCCATCTGCATGGCACCCTTCTTGGTTTTCACGATTTTGCGCTGGTTGGCCACAATGCCCACGGCCCAGCCATCTATGCGCGCCAGGCCGCAAATCAGGCTCTGGCCGTAAAGGTCCTTGTAGGGCTCAAACTCCGAGTCATCCACCAGACGCCGGATGATGTCCATCATATCGTAGGGCTTCACCCGGTCGGCGGGCAGCAGACCGTAGATTTCCTGGGGGTTCTCCTTAGGCGGTGCGGGGGCTTTGCGCGAGAAACCAGCCGTAGCGTGGCCGCCCAGCTTGTCGAAGATGTTGCGGATGTGGTCGAGGCATTCCTCGTCATTGGCAAACTTGTAGTCCGTCACGCCCGAAATTTCGGAGTGGGTAGTGGCCCCGCCCAGGGTTTCGTTGTCGATGGTTTCGCCGATGGCTGATTTCACCAGGTAGGAACCGGCCAGAAACACTGAGCCGGTGCCGTCCACAATCATGGCCTCATCACTCATAATGGGCAAATACGCCCCGCCGGCCACGCAGGGCCCCATAATGGCGGCCAGCTGCACGATGCCCATGCTGCTCATGACGGCGTTGTTGCGGAAGATGCGGCCGAAGTGCTCTTTATCCGGGAAAATTTCGTCCTGCATAGGCAGGTACACCCCCGCGGAGTCCACCAGGTAAATAATGGGCAGCTTGTTTTCAATGCTGATTTCCTGGGCCCGCAGGTTTTTCTTGGCCGTAATCGGGAACCAGGCTCCGGCCTTCACGGTGGCGTCGTTGGCGACGACCACGCACTGCCTACCCTGCACCCAGCCGATAACCACTACCACGCCGCCCGAGGGGCAGCCGCCTTCTTCCTTGTACATACCCTCGCCCGCAAACGCCCCGATTTCCACGGTTTCTGCGCCTTTGTCGAGCAGGTACTCGATTCGTTCCCGGGCCGTGAGCTTGCCCTTGGCTTTGTGGGCGGCAATGCGCTTCTCACCGCCGCCCAGGGCCACGCGCTGCAGGCGCTGCTGCAGTTGAAAGTTGAGTTGCTTAATGCTGTCTTCGTTTTTGTTGAACTCGAGGTCCATTGGGGTGGGATAAAAAGTGGGTGGGATGGGTGGGTAAGAGCAAAAAATCCGCCCTGGGTGGGGCGGATTTCAAAGGTAAAAGGATTTGCCGGTGTGGTCCTACCATGCTTGCTGCCAGTTGCACGCCCTCACGGCGCTAGTTAGCGGCGGGCGTCACAACCGCGCCGGTGGCGGGCACTACGGTTTTGGTTTCCTTTTCTACCTCGCCGTTAGGCTTGGTGGTCGTTTCGGTTTTCTGCTTGGCCTTGCCGCCCCCGAACACCGAAAAGTGCACGTAATTTTTGGGGTTAGCCTTCAAATCCTGCAGCAGGGCGTTGGAGCTTGCGGCCGTAGCATTGAGGTTGTTGTAGAGAGTAGAATCGCGCAGGAGCTTACCCAGGGAGCCCTGCTGGTCGCTGAGGGAGCGGTTCAGGGTAGTCATCGTGCCCTGGGCTTCCGTCATGGTGGCGTTGAGCTTGCGCATGGCCGGACCCACGGGTGCATTCTTCAGCGAGTCGCTGAGGGTAGAGAAGTTGGCCGCAATCCGGTCGAACTTGGCGCTGGTCTTGTTCAGGTCGGCCGTGAGGCGGGCCATGTTGGAGGTAATCTGGTTGATATTGCGCTGGTTCATCAGCAGCAGATTTTTCAGGGCCTCGGTGCTGCCCTGGGCGTTTTGCAGGGTAGCCTGCAGGCTTACTTTGGCATCCTTGTTCAGAAAGCCGTTCACCTTAATCAAGGTAGAGTCAACGGTGCCCAGCACGGGCAGGGCTTTGGCCTGAAACGCATCGGTAATGCTGGCCACAGTGTACGATTTCAGCTCCTCGCCCCCATCATACACCTTCGTGTTCTTGCCCAGAAACAGGGTAATGGTTTTGGAGCCCAGCAGCGAGCCGCTCAGGCTGGCCACGGTGGAGTCGCCGACGGTAACGCCTTTCTGCAGCTCCACGGCTACTTTCACGCGGTTGCCTTCCTCCGGCACCAGGGTCATTTCCTTGACCTGGCCTACCTTAATACCGTTAAGGATAACAGGGTTGCCCACGTTCAGGCCGTCCACGTTGTCGTACTTGGCGTAGTACGTGCGGTCCGTGGAGAGAATATTACTACCCTTCAGGAAGTTAAACCCTACAATCAGCAGGGCCACGGCCACAATGCCCAGCAGGGCCACTTTGATTTCTTTCGACACGGGGTCAGCAGTTGGGTGAAGAGGGAGTCGGGAGCAGCGGACCGGGGGGCACCGGCCAGGCAAGGCTATTCACCGGTGGTAGCTTCCAGCTCATTTTTATAGTCACGGAAGGCCCGGTAGATACCCGAGGCCATATACGACTGCCCGGCTTTATCGTTTAGGTATTGCTCTTCCTGGCGGTTAGTCAGAAAACCCGACTCAATCAGCACCGAAGGCATGGTGGATTTCCAGAGCACCAGAAAGCCGGCCTGCTTCACGCCCCGCGAGGGCCGCCCCACGGTGGTCCGGAACTGCCGGTCCACCTTTTGGGCAAACCGCAGGCTGTTAACCATGTGGGCGCTCTGGTAGAGTGAAAACAGGATGTGGCTCTGGGGCGAGGTGGGGTCGAAGCCGCTGTAGCGCTCTTGGTAGTTTTCTTCCTGCAGAATTACCGCGTTTTCGCGCTTGGCTACCGAGAGGTTGGCGTCCGTTTTGTGCGGTCCCATGGTCCAGACCTCCGTCCCGATGGCCGCCGGGGCGCTGGCGTTGCAGTGGACCGAGATGAACAGGTCGGCGTTATGCTTGTTGGCGATGCCCGCGCGGTCGGCCAACTCCACGAACACGTCGGTTTTGCGGGTGTACACCACTTTCACCTCGGGCATGTTTTCCTCAATCTGCCGGCCCAGCTCCAGAATAATTTTCAGGGCCACATCGGCCTCGCGAGCCTTCACGCCGACGCAGCCCCGGTCTTTGCCGCCGTGGCCGGCATCCAGCACCACCGTCCGCAGCCGATACTTATAGGGAGCCGCCCCGCCGGGCGCCGTAGCCCGCGGAGTAGAAGAGGAAGTAGAGCCGGCGAGAAATAGCAGGGCCGCCGTGCCCAGAGCGACAATATTCCGCACGGAGTTCGTTAGTTGGGGCAGCGACCCGCTACCTTTGCAAACCGCCACAAAATAAACGATAAAAACTACGTGGCCCCACTCGCGCCTGTGTTCAATTCTATGTGGAGTGCGCTTTCCCCGCTGCCGCGGCTACCACTACTGCTCTTTCTGTTCCTGAGCTTGGGCCTGCTGCACTCCGGGCAGGCGCAGCAACGGCCCCGCACGACGAACGTGCCCGAAGACGTGCGGCCCGCGCCCCGCATCCTGAACGCCCCTCAGCCCGCGGCCCCCGTGCGCGATACTGCGGCGGTTGTTCAGGGCACTCCCGACTCCTTGAACGTGGCGGCCGGGGGGCGCAAAGGCGCCGTGGAAACCACCGTTAAGTACACGGCCCAAGATTCCATCCGGTTTGAGGTGCAGAACAAGCGCGCCATCCTGTACGACAAAGCCAACGTGGACTACGGGACCATGAACCTGAAGGCCGCGCTGATTACCGTTGACTACAGCAAAAACCTGGTTACGGCCGAAGGCACCAAGGACTCCACCGGCCGGGTGCAGGACCGCCCCCTGTTCAAGCAGGGTGCCGAATCTTACCAGGCCGGCCGCATCGATTACAACATCAAAACCAAGCGGGGCCGCATTACCGACGTGGTTACCCAGCAGGGTGAGGGCTTTATTCACGCTGAAACCCTCAAAAAGAATGCGCTGGGGGAAGCCTTCGGCCGCAACGCGGTATATACCACCTGCAACCTGGAGCACCCGCACTTCTACATCAACGCCAGCAAAATGAAGCTGGTCCCGGGCCCGAAGCAAAAGGTAGTAACCGGTCCTTTCAATCTGGTTATCGGCGATATTCCGACGCCGCTGGGCTTTTTGTTTGGCTATTTTCCCAGCCCCAAAAGCAACAAAAGGGCTTCGGGGCTGATCATTCCTACCTTCGGGCAGGCCGCTGACCGGGGCTTTTTTCTGCGCAACGGCGGCTACTACTGGGCTGCTAACGAGCACATTGGCGTGCGCCTCACCGGCGACATCTACTCCGGCAACGCCGACCGGTTCGGGGGCTGGCGGGGCACGGCCGAAATGCAGTACATCACGCGCTACCGCTTTAGTGGGCTGTTCTCCTTCAATTACAGCGAGCAGCCGACTGAGCGCCTGCTGGGCAGCACCGACGTCAATACCAACCCGGCCTACAACATTCCGCGCTCCTCGCGCAACTTCGCCCTGGCCTGGAACCACACCCCCGTGCCGCGCCCCAACGGCGGCCGCTTCTCGGCCAACGTGAACGTGAGCAGCAACAACTACTACCGCCAGAACTCCTACAACCAGCGCCTCTACCTCACGCCCGCGTTCCAGTCCAACATCAGCTACTCCAAGCAGCTGCGCAACGCGCCCATCAACTACAGCGTCAACCTGAGCCAGAACCAAAACACCCAGGCCGGCACCATGGACTTCATTCTGCCCGACGTATCGGCGCAGCTGGCGCGCCAGTACGTGTACGAGCTATTGGGTCTGGAGTCGCGGGGTAAAATTTACGAGCAGCTGGCTTTTTCCTACACCGTCCGCTACAACAACACGCTGTCCAACTCGCTGCCGGCCCGCCAGATCAACGGGGGAGCCATTCCGCTGCTGGGCGGCTCCAACGAAACCACCGTGCTGCCCGTGCGGTTTTCCAACCTCAACAAGCTGCTGCGCAACTCCCAGACTGGCATGCAGCACGATTTTGGCATTACGCTGGGCAGCTTCAACCTACTGAAGTATTTCAACTTCAACCCGGGGATAACCTACGGCGAAACCTGGTACTTCAAGGAGCTGAACTACCAGTTTGTGCGGGAAGCCCAGGCCGTGCGCATCGACACCATTCGCGGCTTCAACCGCCTGTATAACTTCTCGGCCAATGCCAACCTGGGCACCAATTTCTACGGTACCATTGTGCGCAAGGGCACGCGCAAGATTCAGGCCCTGCGCCACAAAGTAACGCCCCTGCTTACGTTCAGCTACTCGCCGGCCCCGCCTTCCCCGCTCGACAGAAACAACCGGAACCAGCCGTATCAGTTAGTGCAGCTGGGAGACTTGCGCGACCCATCTACCGGCCAGCTCTACTCCGAATCCGCGCTGTACCGCGACAACCAGGGCGGGCTGCTGCTGCCTCGCTTTACCAACTCGCTGTTTGCGGCCCGCACCACCCGCGACGTGCGGCTGCTGACTTTTTCCTTGCAAAACCAGGTAGAAATGAAGGTGCGCAACTCCAACGATACCACCGGCACTACCCCCTTCAACAAAGTAAGCCTCATTGATGGGCTGGACTTCAGCACGGCCTACGATTTTGCCGCTCCCAGCTTTAAGCTCCAGGACTTACAAAGTGGCTTCCGCACGCAGATAGCCCGGAAGTTGAGCGTCAATATAAACGCCCGCTTCAGCTTCTATCAGCGCGACTCATTGGGTATGCTGAAGGACAAGTACTTGTGGCAGCAGGACAAAATCCGGTTGGCCCGCCTGATGGACGCTTCCACTACCATTACCTACCAGTTCAACCCCGCCCAGGGCAACCGCAAGTCCACCATTCGGCGCGACGTAGCCCCCGTCAACGACCCTTCCCTGGGCTCCCCTACCCGCATCGACCCCTACGAGGACTACGTGGACTTCAGCATTCCCTGGGATTTGAACACCAACCTGACCATATCCTACCGCGACCCGGGGCCGCTGCCGTCCCGGCTGAACCGTCCTCGCCTTAACCCCTATTCGGGAGCTTCTCTGAACCTGAACGGCTCCGTAAAGCTCACCGAAACCCTGCGCTTCGGCTTCAGCACCAACTACGATTTTGTGAACAAGACGCCGGCCTTTACCAACCTCGATATCACCAAGGACCTGCACTGCTGGCAGATCACCGGCAACTGGCGCCCGTTTGGCCCTACCCGGGGCTACTTCGTCAATATCGCCGCGAAATCAACCTTACTTCAGGATCTGAAGCTGAGCCGCAACAAAACCTTCCTGAATTTCTAAGCAGGAGTTTGGGGCCTGGCGGGGTAGTAGGCTTTGGGCAGAATGGGCGGGTGGCCCTCTTTCTAAAAAAATCCGCAGTTTTGGCTTCCGGTTAGGCCACCGGCTTTCCGCACGATATCCAAGACTCTAAGACCCCCAAGCCCATGTCCCAGCACAAAGAAGTCAAACTCGTGACCACGCACCAACTGCTGGCCATGAAGCAACGCGGCGAGAAAATTTCCATGCTCACTGCCTACGACTTCTCCATGGCCCAGATTCTGGACGGTGCCGGGGTAGATGTGCTGCTGGTCGGCGACTCGGCCTCCAACGTGATGGCCGGCCACGAAACTACCCTACCCATCACCCTTGATCAGATGATCTACCACGCCCAGAGTGTGGTGCGGGCCGTAAAGCGGGCCTTTGTGGTGGTAGATATGCCCTTTGGCTCCTACCAGGGCAACTCGTCGGAAGCCCTGCGCTCGGCCATCCGGATTATGAAGGAATCGGGGGCCCACGGCATCAAGCTGGAAGGCGGGGCCGAAATCAAGGACAGCATCACCCGCATTCTGACGGCTGGCATTCCCGTGATGGGTCACCTGGGCCTTACTCCGCAAAGTATTTATAAATTTGGCACCTACACGGTGCGGGCCAAAGAAGAGGCGGAGGCGCAGAAGCTGATTGAAGACGCGCTGCTGCTGGAAGAAATTGGGTGTTTTGCCTTGGTGTTGGAAAAAATACCTTCCTCTTTGGCCAAGCAGGTAGCCGAGAAGCTTACCATTCCGGTTATTGGCATCGGAGCAGGACCCGAGGTGGACGGCCAGGTGCTGGTAGTGCACGATATGCTGGGCATCACCAAGGAGTTCAAGCCCCGCTTCCTGCGCCGGTATGCCGACCTCGGCAATGTGATGCACGACGCGGTGCAGCGCTACATTCAGGATGTAAAGTCGCGCGACTTCCCTACCCAGGACGAAGCGTATTAATTTTAAGTAGTACTGAATAATTAATAGTTAATAATTAGAATTGCTTTTGCCCACTTTGCCGCGTTTGTACGCCTTCAAAGCGCTTTTACAATTCTTAATTGCTAATTATTAATTGGTAATTTTTCCAGAGTGAATCGTCCGAATTTGTGGTCGGAGCAGAAGGAAATTCTGTTCGAAGACAACCACTTGCTCATCATCAATAAGCCCGCGGGCCTGCTCGTGCAGGGCGATGCCACCGGCGACGAGCCCCTCTCCGCTAAGGCCGAGGAATACCTGCGCTTCAAGTACAAGAAGCCCGGCGCCGCTTTCGTGGGCGTGGCTCACCGCCTCGACCGGCCCGTGAGCGGCGTGGTAGCGCTGGCCAAAACCAGCAAGGCCCTGAGCCGCCTGAACGAAATGTTCCGCGACAACAAGGTGCACAAAACGTATTGGGCCCTGACCGGTAAGTGCCCGGAGCCCACTACCGGCCACCTGACGCACTGGCTGGTAAAAGATCCCATCCGCAACACCACCAAAGCCTACCCGGAGCGTCACAGCCAGGGCCTGAAATCGGAGCTGGATTACCAGGTGCTGGGCCAGGCAGGCTCCCGTTGGCTGCTGCAGGTTAATCCTATTACCGGCCGCCCCCACCAGATTCGGGTGCAGCTTAGCTCCGGTCTGGGTACGCCCATTGTGGGAGATGTGAAGTACGGGTTCCTGGCGCCCCTGCCCGATGTGAGCATTGCCCTGCACGCCCGGCAGCTGGAGTTTCAGCACCCCGTTACCAAGGAGGAAATGTGCTTCCGGGCCCCGCTGCCTGAGGTAGCCCACTGGCAAGCCGCTGAGGCCTATTACTAAAAGCGTTTCAGCCCGATAAAGGGGGTAGCAGATGACGAAGATCATAGGTCGTTATCTGCTACCCCCTCACCTTTGCTGAACCTGAACAACATTTTGGCCTTTTGAAAAGGCGAATTGCACTCTGGGTAGGGGTGGCCGTAGTTTTGTAAAACCACGGCTGAACTAATACCCCGCTTTTCCGCTTTGCGCGTTGGGGCTTCGGCCACCACTGGATTCGACCTCTAACTTTTTGCCCATGGCGATACTCTTCTTTTTCGTAGCGCACTACTACCTGTCGCTCTTTACGCAGACGTTCTATCTGCACCGGTACGCGGCTCACAAGATGTTCACGATGAATAAATTCTGGGAGCGGTTCTTCTTCCTGTTCACGTACATCTGCCAGGGTTCCTCGTTTCTTTCGCCCCGGGCCTACGCGCTGCTGCACCGCATGCACCACGCCTACTCCGATACGGAACTGGACCCTCACTCCCCATTGTACTCTTCTAATGCTTTCACGATGATGTGGAAGACCAAGAACATCTACAATGATGTGCTGAACAACCGCTACGAACTGGCTCAGCGTTTCGAAGGTGACTACCCCGAGTGGCGGGCCGTAGAGAACCTCGGCGACAAGTGGTATTCCCGCATCGGTTGGGGCGCGCTGTATGTGCTGTTCTATGTGCAGTTCGCTACGGCCTGGTGGCAGTTCCTGCTGCTGCCCATCCACTTCCTGATGGGTCCTATCCACGGAGCCATCGTGAACTGGGGCGGCCACAAATACGGCTACCAGAACTTCGATAACCACGACCACTCCAAGAACACGCTTCCCTTCGACTTCCTGGCCTTCGGGGAGCTGTTCCAGAACAACCACCACAAGCTGCCCATGCGCGTCAACTTCGGCGTGAAGAAGTGGGAGCTTGACCCCACTTACATGTTTATCTGGAGTTTGGATAAGATAGGGGTAGTGAAGGTCAAGCGCAAGTGGCAGCAACCCGTACACATGGCTGCGTAAGCAACTGACACCACTCTTGAAAAGGCTGTTTCCCACCGGAAGCAGCCTTTTTTCATGCCGTTTAGCTTACCAGTCGCGCCGAGGCACAGATTGAATCCGGGTAATGCTTTTAATCCGCGAAATCTATGATTACCTTTGCACCTCATTTTCAACCAGACGCACGGGATGCGTCGCTTAACCAAACCGGTTTATGGCAGTTAAAATCCGCCTCGCCCGTCGCGGCCGCAAAAAGGCCGCTCAGTTCGACATCGTTGTTGCTGACTCCCGCTCGCCCCGCGACGGCCGCTTCATCGAGAAAATCGGTACCTACAACCCCCAGACCAACCCCGCTACCATCAACTTCGATGGTGACAAGGCGTTCGACTGGATCATGAAAGGTGCCCAGCCCACCGATACCGTGCGTGCTATGCTCTCTTACCGTGGTGTGCTCTACCGCAAGCACCTGCAGCTGGGCGTAATCAAAGGCGCCATCTCGCAGGAAACTGCCGATGAGCGCTACACCGCCTGGAAAGAGCAGAAGGACGCTAAAATCGAAGGCAAGCGCACCAACCTGGGCAACGCCAAGGAAGAAGCTCGTCAGCAGCGTCTGGCCGCTGAAACCAAGGTAAAAGAAGCCCGCACCGAAGCGCAGCGTGCCAAGCAAGCCGCTCTGGAGGCTGCTAACGCTCCTGCCGCCGAAGGCGAAACGACCGACGCGGAAGCTTCGGCCGAAACCACTGAGGAAGCCGGCGCCTAATTTCAGGCTCACGTAAGGAGGTGATGAGGCAATAAGGACGATAGACGGTCTAACCGCCTTTTCCTTATTCCGCCTCATCACCTTCGCACGTTTTCTCTTCTCCCCTTTCCTCGCCATGACTCTTGATGACTGCTACGAGCTGGGTTTGGTAGTAAAGCCCCACGGCCTGAAAGGCTTTGTGGTTGCTGCCTTCGACGTGGATAACCTCGATGATTACCGCAAGCTAAAATCGGTGTGGGTGGAGTTGCCCACCACGCCCGGTAAGCTCACGGAATACACCGTTGAGAAGTTCCAGCCCCAAAGCACAGAGCGTGCCCTCGTGAAGTTCAAAGGCTTGGACCGCATTGAAGAGGCCGAACCCCTGCGTAACGCCAAGCTTTGGCGCCCGCTAACCGAGCTGCCCGCTCTGCCCGACGACCAGTTCTACTTCCACGACGTCATTGGCTACCTGGTAGTAGATGAGCAGTTGGGCGAGTTGGGCACCGTAGAAACCTTCTACGAGTTGCCCCAGCAGGATGTACTGGCCATGCGCTACAAAGGGCAGGAAATCCTGATTCCGGTGGTGGATGAGCTGATTCTGCACGCCGACCAGCCGGCGCGGAAGCTCCACGTGAATCTGCCGGAAGGCCTGCTTGACGTGTACCTGACCCCGGCCTCGCGGGAGCGGGACGAGCCCGACGAATTCGTGGAGCCTTAGCCGGTCGTTGCTATGCGGATTGACATCGTCACGTGCCAGCCGGATTTGCTGGTCAGCCCTTTTGCGCACTCCATCGTGAAGCGCGCCCAGGACAAAGGACTGGCCGAAATTCATCTGCACGACCTGCGCCGCTACGCCATTAACAAACACGGTCAGATTGATGACTACGTGTTTGGAGGTGGAGCCGGCATGGTACTGCGCGTCGAGCCGATTGCAGCCTGCTTTGATGAGCTACTGGCGCAGCGCTCCTACGCGGCGGTAATCTACATGACCCCCGACGGCGAAACCCTGCGTCAGCCCCTGGTAAACCGGCTTTCTTTGGCTGGCAACCTGCTCATTCTCTGCGGCCACTACAAGGGCGTGGATGAACGAATCCGGCAGGCGTACATCACCCACGAAATCAGCGTTGGTGATTTCGTGCTGAGCGGCGGGGAACTCGGGGCTGCCATACTGGTGGATGCCGTGGTACGGTTGCTGCCGGGCGTACTGGGCAATGAAGAATCGGCGCTAAGCGACTCTTTCCAAGATAACTTACTGGCGCCGCCGGTTTACACCCGCCCTGCCGAATGGCGTGGCTTGCCGGTACCGGAAATTCTGCTTTCGGGCAACACCCCGAAAATTGACCTCTGGCGACACGAGCAAGCGCTGGCCCGCACTGAACAGCGCCGGCCAGATTTATTACAAGAGTAAGCCTACACTATTGTGAAGAACGGATTTGCCCCGCCGCACCTGTAAGTAACGCAGGCAGAACGTTGAACTCACAATTTCATCGGCTCACCATTTCACAATTCCAAAATAGAGGGCTATATTTGCGCCTCTTTACCTGAAACCCTTCAGGGCGGCGCGGCCGTCCTTCACAGTTTTTCCAGCCATGAGCGTACTACTCGATTTTATCCAGCAGGAATCCCAGGAGCGCCGCGCCAGCTTCCCCGACTTTGCCGCCGGTGACACCATCAATGTCCACGTGAAAATTCGTGAGGGCAACAAGGAGCGCGTGCAGCAGTTCCAGGGCGTAGTTATCCAGCGCAAGAACACCAACTCGAACGGTGAAACCTTCACGGTTCGTAAGATTTCAAACCAAATTGGCACTGAGCGTATCTTCCCGCTGCTGTCGCCCAACATCGAGAAAATCGAGATGGTGCGTCGTGGTAAGGTTCGTCGTGCCCGTCTGTTCTACCTGCGTGGCCTGTCGGGCAAAGCAGCTCGCATCAAAGAGAAGCGCAACACCAACGTGGTGGCCAAAGCTACTGCGTAAGCAACCCGGCATATGCAAAAGCAACAGGCCGGCCCTCCGCAAGGAGAGCCGGCCTGTTGCTTTTGTACAAGGCAAGAGCGAAACAGCGCGCGCTGCCTGGGCTGGTAGTTGCTATGAATTCTGGGCGGAGTTTTGCTGCAAGTCCTGCTCCGGGCTCGACTGGCCGCCGCTGCTTACCTGCCGGGCGGCGGCGCTGAGCGCCTCGCCTAAATTAGTAATGCGCTGCGCAGTGTTGGGGTTATCGGCGAAGTTTGCTGCTTTGCTGGTATTGGCTCCGAGGCGGCTGAGCAGTTGGCTTACCAAGCTCTTATCAATAGTACCCCCGCCAAAGTGCGCTTTCAACGCCTGCATATCCACTACAATCTGGTGCAGCTCGGGGTTGTTGGTGTCCTTCAGGTCCTCGATCCAACGCTGGAAGTGGTTATCAAGACCAGCGCGGGTAGCTTCTTCCTGCAGGTTACCCGTCAGGATATTCACGGCGCCATCGAGGTGGTTCTGGTGCTGGGTGTCGTCTTTGGGCTGCTTGTGGAAAGACATAGGTAGTCGGGTTAGGCCGCTGCCGGGCAGCGGTATGGTTATGAATATCCGTGCAAACGCACCCACCAGCCAAAGGTTGTAACGCATGTTCCGGGCCGAAGACCTACTTTCGTTCCGGTATCCTCCCCTCCTCTCCGCATGAAAAAGTTTTTCAGCCTGTCTGGTCTGGTACTTCTATCCTACGTCGGCTACGCGCAAGCGCCGGCTCCGGGTTGGCAGCAACAGGTAGAGTACTCCATTGACGTAGCCTTGGACGACCAGCAGCATATGCTCAACGGCCGTGAGGAAATTATTTACACGAATAACTCGCCCGATGCCCTGCCCTACCTTTGGTTTCACCTCTGGCCTAATGCGTACCGCAACAACGAAACGGCCTTTGCCCGGCAGCAGCTTCGCAACGGTAGCCGTAAGTTTCAGTTTGCAACCCAGCAACAGCGCGGCTTTATAGATGGGCTGGACTTTCGGGTGAACGGGCAGCCCGCCCAGCTGGTGCCTGAGGCAAGCAGCCCCGATATGGCCCGCCTGGTTTTGCCCCAGCCCCTGGCACCCGGCGCCAGCATCACCATTACTACTCCCTTCCGGGTTAAAATTCCCGATTCCTTTTCCCGCTTCGGGCACGTTAACCAGAGCTACCAGATTACGCAGTGGTACCCCAAGCCTGCCGTATACGATCAGAAGGGCTGGCACCCCATGCCTTACCTGGATCAGGGCGAGTTCTACTCGGAGTTTGGCTCATTCGACGTTCGCATTACCCTGCCAGCCAACTACGTGGTAGGGGCTACGGGGGTATTGCAGAACCCCGACGAGCAACACCGCCTCGACCAGTTGGCCGCGGCTACGGCTGCCAAGAAAACCCAAAAGGATTTCGGCAACGACCTGTCGTTTCCGGCTTCGGCTGCCGAAACTAAAACGCTACGCTACGTTCAGGACCGGGTACATGACTTTGCCTGGTTTGCCGACAAACGCTTTAACGTGCTTAAAAGCGGCGTTACCCTACCCTCCGGCAAGCCAGTAACCTCGTGGGTTCTGTTTACCAACAAAGACGCCGAAAAGTGGGTGCAGGGCCTGCAGGATGTGAACAAGGCCCTAACCTACTACTCGCAGTGGGTGGGCGAGTATCCGTACGCCTCCGCAACGGCCGTGGACGGCGCCCTGAGTGCCGGCTCAGGCATGGAGTACCCAATGGTAACCGTAACGCAACCCGCGGCCATTGTGCACGAGGTAGGCCACAATTGGTTTTACGGCATCCTGGCCTCCAATGAGCGGGAATTTCCGTGGCTGGATGAAGGCGTGAACTCCTACGTGGAAAACCGCGTGGCCGAGTTGGATAACCCAGTGGCCGGGCAGTTGGAGTTTCTGGTGAAGTCGCCGGGCCTGGCCACGAAGCTGGGACTGGATGGCCTGCCGGCGGCGGCACTTAACCAGGTTCCCTACCAGGCCGTAGCCGCCCGGGGCCTCGATCAGGCCGTGAGCGGCGTTGCTTCGCCCGATTACGGTAAGCTCAACTATGGCATTATCGTGTACAGCAAAACGGCGTCTTTGCTGAAATATCTGGCGGGTTATCTGGGTCAGGAAAAGTTTGATGCTGCCCTGCGCACGTACTATCAGCGCTGGCAGTTTCGCCACCCCTATCCCGCCGATATGCAGGCCGTGTTTGAGGAAGTGAGCGGACAGAAGCTGGATTGGTTTTTCCGCGACATGCTTGCAACCCAGAACCGCTACGAGGCGGCCGTGTCTGATTTGCTGGTGCAACCGGATGCCGTGAAGGTGCTGGTGCGCAACGATTCGCCGGCTCCGTTTGCGGTACCCGTTGCGACCCTCGATGCCCAGGGCAAGGTGTTGGAAATGCAATGGACGCCCGTATTTGGTGGCACCAAGGATGACGAACAGGACGAAACCCAGCTGAACTTTCGGCGGGCCGGTGTGGCCAGCGTGGTAGTGGACCCGGCCTACCTGACGCCCCAACTAAACCGCCGCGACGATCAGCTGCGGATTAGCGGTGCCCTGCGCACCTGGGAACCCCTGCAGCTGAAGCCCTTGGCCAGTGTGGAGCGCTGGGACCGGAACTTCATCAACTGGCTGCCGGTAGTAGGCGCTAACACTTCCGATAAATTTATGTTGGGAGCCGCCTTTTACAATAATATCCTGGCGCCCAAGCGGTTGAACTATCTGGCTATGCCCATGTACAGCTTCAACCGCCGGGAACTGAACGGCATTGGCAGCATTAGCCTGAATGTGCTACCCCGCACGGTAGCCCGGCAGTTACTGACGGGTATCTTGGTTCAGCGCTTTGAGCGTTACCGCAAGGTAGAACCCAGCCTTACGCTGATGCTGCCCCATTCGGCCTTTGGTGGGCCTCAGCACTTGCTGCGCTTTGCCAATACCGCCGTCCGGGACCAGGACCTGAGACAAACCAGCAGCTTCCAGACCCTGGAGTATTGGGTGCGCCACGGTAATGCCCTCCAGAACTGGTCGGGCCACCTGGAGTTCAACTACCTAACCCCGGATTTATCGGTTGATAACCCGAGCCGGGAAGCCGCCCTGCTCCGGGCTACGGCCACTTATGGTCGTTACTACAGCGCTAAAAAGCAGATTCGGGCCCGTTTGTTTGGCGGCTACTTCCTGAAGTCATCGGCTGATAATCCATTTTATGTGGGCTTGAGCGGTAGCCCGGACTATCGTCGTCAGACGGCTTTCCTTGACCGGCAACAGATTTCGGATACCTTCACGGCCCAGATACACCAGACGGATGACCGGGACGGGGCCTTCAAGGCCTACCTGCCTGTGGGCAGTCAGCGCTGGCTCAGTACCCTGGGCCTGGAAGCCGATTTGCCGGTGACCAGCCTGGCCCTGTTCGCCGATTTCGGCGCTGTTAGCCGCTCCCGCCAGATCCGCCCCGGCGACCAGGGTGCCCAAACCCTGTACTACGATGCCGGCTTGGTGCTGCCTTTGGCCAAGAACATCCTGCGGGTATATTTGCCCGTGGTCGGCTCCCAGTACACCAACGGTTTACCCGGCAGCCGCAAGGATTTCACGGACCGCATCCGGTTTGTACTGCATATAGAACAGCTGAACCCGTTCCGGCTGCTCGACGAACAGCTGGCCCAGTAGAGGCGAATCATAAAACTTCCGCTATGCACTGGCGTTGGATTTTACTGATGACCTTAGCCAGCACAGGTGCGCCTGGGCTCAGCGGCTGCCGCACCGATTACACTGACCTGCCTACTTATTCGGCCGAGCGCAAGCTGGTACAAGTGGTGGTAGAAATGCCGGCCGGTACCAACCAGGAGGTGCGCTACAATACCAGCGCCCAAGAGTTTCAGCCGGTGCAGCAGGCAGGCGTCGGGCAGACGATTGAATTTCTGCCAGTGCCTGGCAACCTGGGCTTTGTACCCGGCACGCAGGTTTCAGACTCTCCGGCTTCAGTCGCCAAGCCGGTACCCGCCCTGGTTTTGGCCGAAACCCAGCCGGCGGGCACTGTGCTGGAAGTGGTACCACTGGCCTTGTTGCTACTGGATAGCAATGGCTCTCTGGAACCGGTAGTAGTAGCCATACCCGCGCGGCCGGCCCAGCGCATCCTACCCGATGCTACCGATTGGGCTACGCTTAACCGCCGCTACCCCGGTGTGCGGCAGTCACTGAGTTTGTGGTTTCAGCACCGGGGCCGCCCCGGCGCAACCCGCATTGCGGGCTGGAAAGATGAGAAAGCCGCCGAGCAGTATATCCGCCGGTGGCTGCGGTAACCACCAGATGCTACGCAAACAAAAAGCCCCGCCTGATTCAGGCGGGGCTTTTTGTTCTCTATACGCGGAGGATAGCAGTAAGCAGACTACTCAATTTTGTTCATGCGCTCCTTCACGGCTTCCAGGGCTACGCGCATGTTCACAATGTCGGCGCGGGCAGCTTCCTGCTCTTTCAGGTTCATGTCCACCTGGTTGTTGTACTGCTGCAGTTCAGCGGCGTTCTGGGCCAGCTGCTGCTGAATTTCAATTTTGCGAGCCTTGTTCTTCTCGATGTCCTTCTTGATGGCATCGGCCTTGGCAATTACGGCCATGTGGTTGTTCTGCGACGACACCAGCGCCTTCTCGGCTTCGGCCACCTGTACGGCCAAGTCTTCGCGGTACAGCTTCCGGGCGAAATCCTTGAGGTAGCCCTCGGCGGCCTTCCACTGCACCGGAGTAGCTTCTTTGCCCAGGTAAGCGTTGCCCAGGTCAATCGACCACCAGATGGTGGTGCCCGTCGGCACAGCATCTACTTTGCTGATTACGCGCACCGGCGTTTTGGATACGGATTCGATTACGACCCCGTCCATGGTGTACACGCCTTTGTCAGCTTTTACTTTGCTGCCGAACTGCTCGTCCAGCTGCTTTTTCCAGGATTCTTCTACGCGCTTGCTGTCCAGCTGCACGGAAACACGCTGCCCTTTGCGCGGAATGCCTTTTACGGCCATGTCCGTTTCATCAACAGGCGACTTTTGCGCCAGGCTAGTCACCGACGTTGCCAACATCAGCAGCAGAGAGAAGAGTACGCCTCGTTTCATAGACAATGAAATGGGTTGAGAAAAAATGATTTGCAGGTTTGAAGGTTGGTCAACTCAGTTCCAACTCATCAAATTTAACTAGTGTCCCAGCATCTTACCAGGGAGCAGATTGTTTTTTTTGAAGAAAGCTGTCTTTTGTTGGAAAATTAATATTCATAGTTGCTTATATACCAATAACTGGCATTTCTTCCTGTTGAGCTTATCCGTCTGCCCGAGGGCAACTGCCTGATATTCTCGGATATGGTGTAAACAAAAGCCGCGTGGCCGCGTTTAGTCTCGACTATGCCTATTACCGTCTGCCGCAAGGAACATTTTAACGCCGCTCACCGCCTGCACAATCCGTCCTGGAGCGCTGAGCAGAACCAGGACACGTTTGGCAAGTGCAATAATCTTCACTATCACGGACATAACTACGAGTTGATTGTGCGCCTGACCGGCGAGATTGACCCGGCCACCGGTTATGTATATGATATGAAGCGGCTGAGCGACCTGATCAAACGCGAGATTCTGGATACCTTTGATCACCGGAATCTGAATCTGGACACGGAGGAATTTCGCCACCTGAATCCTACGGCCGAAAATATTGCCGTAGTGATTTGGAACCGGCTGCGCCCCCACGTGGAAGAGCACCTGACCATGTCGGTCACGCTGTACGAGACCGAACGCAATTTTGTAGAATACCATGGATAACACCGCTGCTGCGGCTGCTGCCGCGGACGGCGCCGCGAACCGTCCCGCCGTTGATGCCCAACTACCGGCCGACCTGCGCACCCCCCTTCGCTCTGATGCTTTCCAGCTCAGCGACGACGAGAAGATTACAGCTATTTCGGGCCACTTCCGGGAAATCATGCAGATTCTTGGGCTTGACCTGACCGATGACAGCCTGAGCGGCACCCCGAAGCGGGTAGCGAAAATGTACGTGCAGGAGTGGTTCAAGGGCCTCGACCCCAAGCACCGCCCCGACGTGAAGCTGTTCGAGAACCGCTACCAGTACCAGAACATGCTGGTGGAGCGCGACATCACGCTGTTTTCGTGCTGTGAGCACCACTTTGTGCCCATTATCGGGAAGGCCCACGTGGCCTACCTGCCCGGCGAGCATGTAGTGGGCCTGAGCAAGCTGAACCGGGTAGTACAGTACTTTGCCCGCCGCCCCCAGGTGCAGGAGCGCCTGACACGCCAGATTGCCGAAGAGCTCAAAAACACCCTGCGCACCAACGATGTGGCCGTGTTGATTGAGGCCGACCACCTCTGCGTAATGAGCCGTGGCGTGAACGACACGAGCAGCAGCACCCTTACGGCCGAATACGGGGGCGCTTTCGGGCGCGACAACGCCTTGCGGCAGGAATTTCTGCGGCTGCTTGGCAAATAAAAAGCTGTTAGCTTTCCCGTCGTTTTCGCACCTATTACCCCAGGCGCTACCCCACGGGGGCGCTGAGCTACCCGTTCCCACCCATGTCGCGCAAAGTTTTGATTACCGGGGGCACCGGTATGATTGGCACCCGCCTCGCCGAAATGCTTATTGATGCCGGCTACGAAGTGGCCCTGCTGAGTCGCACACCCGGCAACGGGCGCTACCGCAGCTTCCGCTGGGACCCGCTGGCCGGTACCATTGATGAAGCCGCCGTGCCCTACGCCGACTATATTATCAATCTGGCGGGCAGCAGTGTGTCGGATGGGAAGTGGACCCAGGAGCGCAAACGCGAAATCTTGTCGAGCCGCCTGGCGGGTACCCAGCTGATGGCGCGGGAGCTGGCCACGGGCAACCACCACGTGCAAGCCTTCATTTCGGCTTCAGCCATCGGTATTTACGGTGACCAGGACGACCGGATAGTAACGGAGGAAACCCCGCCGGCCCCGGATGATTTTCTGGCCGAGGTATGCCGGCAGTGGGAAGCTGCTGCTCAGAGCGTGGCCGAAGACGGGATTCGGACGGCTATTTTCCGGATTGGCATTGTGCTGAGCCCCGAGGGTGGTGCTCTGGTGCCCTTGGCCCGCACCGTGAAGCTGATGGCCGGCGCCCCCCTGGGCTCGGGCCGGCAGTACATGTCCTGGATTCACCTCGATGACCTGTGCCGGCTCTTTATTCAAGCCATGGAAGAGCCCCAGTGGCAGGGCACCTTCAATGCCGTGGCCCCTACCCCCGTCACGAACAAAGAGTTTACCGAAACCCTGGCGGCCGTGCTGCATCGCCCCCTGGTGCTACCGAAAGTACCCGAGTTCGGGCTGAAGCTGGTGATGGGCGAGATGAGCGAAATTGTGCTGGCCTCTCAGCGGGTAAGTGCCGAGAAGACGCTGCAGCAGGGCTTCCGGTTCGAGTTTCCGACCCTGCGGGAAGCCCTGGAGTCGTTTTACGGAGAACAGTAGGCTGCCCCATGCGCGGGCTGCTGCGCTTGGTGCTCGGAAGCTGGCTGGTGCTTCTGGGGTACCTGAATTGCAGACGCATTTATTGCCTGGAGCAACTCCCTGGAAACAACCCATGCTATGCACACGACGCAGCCGTGGCGCCGCAAGTTTCAGCTGCTTTCCGGGGTAGTAGCCGCCGGGTGCCTGCTCGGACTATGGGGGCTGCATCGGTTTCGCCGCGGCTAAAACAAATAAGGCTCCTTCCTTGCAATGCACCAAGGGAGCCTTGTTGGTTGCAGGTAGCCCGTTTTTTATCCTCCGCCCAGACTATCGGGCAGGGGCACACTGCCGTTATTGAGGTTTTCCAGCAGGTTATCTACCACAATGGTATCCACGGTTTCGGCCTCACGGCGGCGGCGCGGCTCAGCGGTTACACAGACGTACTTCTTCGTGATTTTGACGGTGGGCTGCGGGAAGGGGCCCATGCGGATGTCCAGCTCGGGGTCCTGATACAGCTTCTCCATGTAGGTGCCGAAAATGGGCAGGGCCGTGCGGCCGCCTTCGCCCTGCTGGGAGTTCAGGAAGTGGATGCTGCGGTCCTCACCCCCTACCCATACGCCGGTTACCAGGTCCTTGGTGACGCCCATGTACCAGCCGTCGGAGTAGTTGGAGGTAGTGCCGGTTTTGCCCCCGATCTGGTTGTTTTTCTTCCAGAGCTCGTAGTCCCACAGGGCCTGGGAAGTCCCACCGGGCTCCTCCATGCCGCCGCGCAGCATGTAGGTCATTAGCCAAGCCGTTTCGGCCGGTATCACGCGCTTTTGCTGGGGGTCGAACTGAGCCAGCACGTTGCCGTTCTGGTCCTCAATGCGGGTTACAATCATGGGTTCGGGTCGGAAGCCCTGGTTCACGAAGGTGCTGTAGGCATTCACCATCTCGTACACGCTAACGTCACCGCCCGAACCCAGACCGATGCTGGGTACCGGCAGCAGCTTGCTACGGATGCCTACTTTATTGGCGTATTTGGCTACATTATCCCAACCTACTTTCTCGGTTAGCTGAGCCGTTACGGAGTTTACCGAGCGGGCCATGGCGTAGCGCAGCGTCATGTTCATGCCAGTGTACTCGCGGGTCACGTTGTCGGGCTTCCACTCCATGGGCTGCCCGTTTTCCACGTAGTTAATGGTTACGCGCTCATCCCGGATTCGGTCGCAGGGCGAGTAGCCGTTATCGAGGGCCGTGAGGTACACGAAAGGCTTGAAGGTAGAGCCGGCTTGGCGCTTGCCCTGCTTGACGTGGTCGTACTGGAAGAAGCGGTAGTTGAGGCCACCCACCCAGGCCTTAATCTGGCCCGTGAAAGGGTCCATGGTCATCATGCCCGCCCGCAGGAAGCGCTTGTAGTAGGCCAGCGAATCGAGCGGCGACATCACCAGAGTGGTGTCCCCGTCGCCCTTCCAGGTAAACACCTTCATGGGGCGCTTGCGGTGCAGGGCGGAGTCGAGCAGATCGGGCCGGCCCTTGTACTGCTCGGCCAGCTCCTTGTACTGCTCGGTGCGCTTCATCTGGGTTTCAATGAAGTCGGGAATTTCATTGCCTTCCTCATCTACCCACGGGTTTTTACCACGGTTGCGCCAGAAGTTGTCGAAGGTGCGCTGCAGAGTTTTCATCTTCTTCTGCACGGCTTCTTCGGCGTGGCTCTGCATGCGCGAGTCGATGGTGGTATAGATGCGCAGTCCGTCGCGGTACATGTCGTACCCGCTCTTCTTACACCACTCGTTCACGAACTGGCTCACCGCTCCGCGGAAGTACGTTTCGGGCCCATCGACGTGCTTTTCAACCTGGTATTGAAGCACAATGGGGGTAGCCTGCTCGGCTTTTACCTGGGTTTCCGTCAGCACCCCGGCCTGGCCCATACGGGTCAGTACCAGGTCGCGGCGCTTGCGGGCCGCCACGGGGTGAAACTTGGGGTTGTAGGCCGTGGGGTTATTGAGCATGCCTACCAGCATGGCGGCCTGCTCAATGGTCAGGCTGTCGGGGGAGGTGCTATAGAAGGTTTTGGCCGCTACCTTGATGCCGTAGGCCTGCGAGCCGTACTCTACGGTATTAAAGTACAGGGCCAGAATTTCATCCTTGGTGTAGCGGCGCTCCAGCTCCACGGCCGTCAGCCACTCTTTGGTTTTGCTGATGATGGTTCCTACCAGCGGCAGGTGACCCAGCAGCCCGATATTCTCCTTGCGGCGGGTTTTGTAGAGGTTTTTGGCCAGCTGCTGGGTGATGGTGGAGCCCCCGCCGCCGTTGCCGCCGGTAGCTACCCCCGCCACGGCGCGGGCAATGGCCTTGGGGTCGATGCCGGAGTGGTCCTGGTAGCGCACGTCCTCGGTGGCAACCAAGGCTTTAATCAGCCAGGGCGACATTTTGCTCAGCGGCACCGGGGAGCGGTTTTCGCGGAAGTAGCGCCCAATCAGCACCCCATCGGCGGTGAACACCTGGGAGGGCTGCTCTACCCGCGGGTTTTCCAGCTCCTCCAGGCTCGGCGACTTCCCGAACAGGAACATGAAGTTCATGCTCACCAGAATGGGGTAAAGCAGAAAAATGCCGGCCCCGAGCACAAAAATCCCCCACAGCGTGCGCGAGAGAATGTTAGGCCAGTTCCGGGCGGGACGAGCGGAAGGCTTCTTAGTTGACGAATCAGGAGCGGACATGCAGAGCGCAGTGAGGCGGGCAAAGCCGGCGGGACCGGTTTGGGAGCCGCAAATATACCAGTTACGGGCGGCCTGAAGATGAAAAGGCATCCTTCACCCGCGTCACCCCTGCTACCTGGCTTCTGGCAGCAAACTATCCATCAGCTTAGCGTTCTGTGTTAGCGAAAGATCAACGCCACCATATTCCAGCACATACTTACCACGACTATACAGAATATAAAAGTAGATACTGCGGCTACAAGGTAACATCCCAGGGCCACCAGCCACCACATGCCGCACCACCACCAGCTCCCCACTTTCTGGCTTATGCGCCGGGCGGTAACGGCGGCAAACCAAGGCAGCGTAGCCAGGGCGGTGCACAGTCCGCCCGTGAATACAGGCTCCGCCTTAGGGGTATTCGGCCATACCTCATCTGCCAAAACCAGGTTGAGGACACAGAAGAACCCTACCCCCATTACCCACCACAAAGCCCACGGTACGGCCCGCAGCACAGTGTAGCGGATAAAATAAAGCAGTTGCGCTGGGTAAGAAATCTTGAGAGAAGTGGGTCCGGGGCATCGGGTAATCAACCCCTACCCCCTGGTGAAGCCCAAACCCGTTTCTGGTACAGAAGAAGCAAAACAGTGGCTGGGAGCCGCCGGGCTACACACTAGCGAGCCGCCACCGAGCCGCCCGCACCGGGTGCCCACAGCAGCATTACGTGGAGCAGCGTCCAGAGCATGAGGCCCAGCAGCACCACCGAGCCGGGCAGCACCACCGTTACCAGCCGCTGCCACCGCTCCGGGGCCGAGGCGGCCCGTTCGCGCCAGGTTAGCAGAACGGCCAGGGCGCCGATGCAGCCGGCGCAGAGCAGGCTACCTGCCAGCGTAAGGCCAAGTTGGGCAAGGTTCATGAGATAAGAAGGGGTAGGAAGTAAAGGGAAAACAGAACTTGCGTAATCAGGCGGTTTGCCCTGAACCAGCGGTCAGCCTGGCAGCCATAATTGAGAAAGGATAGCCAATAGGTTTCTGGAATAGATGGGGGTAGCAATACAGGCGGGTCGGATAAACACATGGCTGCCAGGGAAGCCGCCAGAACTTACCGCAGCTGCTCGTAAGCGGTAGCCTCGGCGTAGGTCCAGCTTTGCCAGCTGTGGTACTCGGGGTAGTTGCGGCGCCAGGCCGCCACGCGGCCCCGGATGGCTTCCTGGGCCTCAGAGGGGGTAGCCCGCAGCTCGGTGTAGCTGCCGGGCGAACTGACAACGATGCGCGTCATGCCCTGTAGCACGCTCTGGCGGGCAACCAGCTCGGGCAGTGCCCGCTCGGGCATTTCCAGCAGAAAGCCCAGATCCACCTCCCGGAAGCGCGGACTCAGGTTGTAGCGCACCATCCAGATTTCCCAGTTGCCCAGGGCCAGCAGCAGCAGCACGCCGTACGCGGCCAGCCCGTTGAGGCGCACCAGCGAGTAAGCCGAGCGGCGCTGCCAGATTTTTAAGAGCACCGTGCCCAGCCCGAACAAGGTCAGGAGCAGAAACCCATATACCCCAATGCGCTTGTAGGCCAGGCCCGTGTAGGTGATGTAGTAGTAGTTGCGCAGGCCCACCGACACTACCAGCACCGCATTCTGCACCACCCACACCGTGGCGCCCCAACGCAAGGCCCGCAGGCCGGGGCCGTAGAAGTTGAGGTTGCGGCGGAAAAACCACAGCACAATGCCCATAGCCACCAGAATGCTCAGAATCAGCACGTAGGTGCCCTCGTGCACAAATTGGGTCAGGTCGAAGCCAGGGGTAGGTGTGAAGCCCAGCCAGATCCAGTTGATATCGATGATGTTCACTACCAGCAGCAGCACGTTCACCAGCCCGAACACGGCCAGGGCGGCCAGGTACTCCTTGCGCAGATCAAGGGAGCGAAAGCGGCGGGCCCGGAAATTGGGGTTGCGCACACTCAGGGAAGCCACCCGGTCGCGCTGCCGGCGCACAAATTCCCCCAGGCGCGACTCCTGATCTTGGAAGAAGTGAAACGGCACGACTACCAGCGCCGCGGCCGTAAGCAAGAGGCCCAGCAGAAAAAACAGCAGGTGCGGCACCGATATGGCCGGTAGCAGCGCCGCCAGCCACTCGCCCAGCCGCTGGAATAGGACCGACGCCAGTTGGCTATAGCGTGGGTTAGCCAGGCTGAACAAGACGTGGAACAGCACCAGTATAGCCACCGGCACCAACAGCACCCGGCCGTAAAAGCGCGTGCGGCGCCAGGAGCCCGCCTTGTTCTGCGGCAGCCGCAGGTAAGGCAACAGCCCGGGCCCTACCCGCACGGCGCTGCTCAGGGCCGTAAGCAAGGCAAAGACCACCAGCCGCAGATGGGGCTGATTGACGTAGCCCAGCATCATCACCAGGGAGGCTACGCAGGCCAGCTTGGCTACCCCCGAGCCCAGCAGCAGCACACAGCCCGCGCTCAGCACCGTGCCCCCCACCATCAGCCAGAAGTAGCCGGAGCGGCGTGCGGCGGCGTACCGCGGCAAGCCGGCCAGCGTAGCCCCAACCACCAGCAGGGTGTATAAGGCTAGGTTAAGTCCTACCTCCTGATTCCAGAACAACACGTCGAACAGGACCGCGCCCAGCGGAATCAGCAGCTTCTGCCGCACCGACAGCGGAATGGGCGCCGGGCGGGACAGGGCCGCCGCGGGAGCAGGTGCGAGCCGGGAAGAAGTAATAGCGTTCATGAAGTTGGTTTTATAAAGAACTTTGTGTTTCAAAGTACAGGCACAAAAAAATTACGCTTCGCCGCGCAGCAGTTTTTCCAGGGCGGCCAAATGGTCCTGGAAGGCTGATTTGCCCTCGGTGGAGGCCGCGTACGTGGTGTTCGGCTTTTTGCCCACAAACTGCTTGGTTACCAGCACATAGCCCGCTTTTTCGAGGGCCGCAACGTGGCTGGCCAGGTTGCCGTCGGTTAGGTCCAGGGCTTCCTTCAGCTCATTAAAGCTCACCGAGTCGTTGGCCATCAGCACGGCCATTACGCCCAACCGGACCCGGTTGTCGAAGGCTTTATTGAGCGTGTGGATGACGTGTTTCAAGGAGAGAACTAAAGAGGTGATGGAGTGATGCAGTAGTGAGGCTACAAGAACGTTGGATGCGCCCAAGCCGCGTAGGCCACCGGGCACTCCTTGCTTCTTCCCTCAGCTCTTCATCACACGCTTACCGTTCGTAGCGGTTATACATCAGCAGACCGTAAATGATGTGCCCCAGGCCGAAACCGAGCGCAAAGAACGCCAACCCGAAGCCGGGGAACAACACGGCCACCAACCCCAACCCGATATCGGTGAGGCCCAGCCATCTAATTTCGTCGAGGGTGTACTTGCTGGCATTGAGCAGGGCCAGCCCGTAAAACAGCAGCATGCCGGGCACTACCAGCGCCACGGCCCCTTGCCAGTACAGCGCCAGACAAAACAAGCCGCCGGCCACCAACGGAATCATCAGGCTCAGGGCCAGCCGCCGACCCAGGGCGCTCCACAAGGGCTGGCCCGCCCGCCGGGCCCGGCGCACCGTGAAGAAAGTAGCTACCGCCAGGGCCGCCCCAATGATGCCGAATGCCAGCAGCAGCAGTTGTGGTAATAGCTGCTCCCGCTCAGCCGGGCTGCTATCTACCAGCTGCAGGTACCCCCCGGCCGGATAAATGCACTGCAGATACCCATGCCCCGCCCACGTGCCGAGCAATGCCACTACCCCCGCCCCTACCCCCGAAAGGCCACTGAGCGAAATAAAGCGGGAGGACCGCTCCATGATGGCGCGAATCTCGGTGAGTTGAGCAAGCGGGTCAGGTCCGGGCTTCGACATGGCTTAAAGAACTTTGCACTGCAAAGCAAGTGAGGTTTACCCGACTTTCCTAGCAGTGTAGCCAACATTTTTTTGCGGCTTCTTTCCCAAGATGGTTCGTCGCCCTTGAGTAAGGCTGACGTTGGTTGCTGCCCGCCCAGCCCAGGGCGCGCCCCGAATGCCCTGGGTTATTCTAAGACTCAAGCTTCAGCCTCCCAGCGAATTACCACGCGGGCGAGGCAGGGCGGCCAAGGAGCTAAGTGGGTGGGCACGCCGGGGCGGGGGGCACCGGCACGCCAGCTTTCAGGAAACGAAAGCGTGTCAGCCCGGCTCACGCCCACAAACGGCCCAATTCGAGACAGGACATTCCCAACAAAAAATTGCCTCTACATCAATCCAGCTATGTTTTCAGGGCGTATTGACCTTCTGACTACCCCCATTGCTACCTCCCACTCCGCTTTGCCTCATTACGTTTCCTTTACTTCTTACCATTATGGCAACACTGAATACTTCGGCCTACTCCACTATTGCCCGCGCCTTTATTCTCTGGGCTTTTGCTAACCTGGGCGGCACCCTGTGGCTGCTGCTCGACTTTTCCCTCGAGCGGGTGGACGACTACCCGGTTGCCCTGCTCACGGGCCTGGTTGCAGCCTTGGTTTCGCTGTGCATCGTGCCGCTCGTCATTCCTTTCTTCAGTCTGATGTGTCACCTGCAGGTAGGGTTGTCGCGCCGCTCTTTGGCTTTGATTGGCGTAACCCTGTTTTTCCTGCTGGCCAACAAGCTGCTGGAACTACTGCTCCCCATCAACTCGGTGCACGACCTGCTGAGCATGTCGCTACCGTACTGGGCCGCCGCCATGCTCACGGTGCTCTGGCTTTACAGCCCCGGCCAGCGCGAAAGCACCAACCGCACTACCGCCTGCGACTAACGCGCGGCGGGCACCACCTGGCCCGGGCACAGCCATCTTCAGCTGCTTCGCGTAGGGTACTCCCATGAAGCTGCGCCTCCAGTTGTTTGAGTTTGAAGATTTGTCCTGGTTTCCGGCGGTAATCCGGGCGGGCATGATGGATTACCTGCGGTTTATGATATCGGCTTTGGGTACCTACCAGCCCATTGTGCCGCTGCTGCGGGACGCCCTGCGCGAAACCCGGCAGGCCCACATGCTGGAGTTGGGCGCCGGCGCTGGGGGCGGCACGGCCGGGGTGCTGCGCCGCCTCCGGGCTACCGGCCTGCCCGAGGCCCGCGTAACGCTTACGGACCTTTATCCCCAGCCCGCCGCCTGGCAGCTGCTGCAGGCCCACACGCCCGGCCTGGGCTACGAGGCCGCCGCCGTAGATGCCACCGCCGTACCGGCTGCCCTCACCGGCTTCCGCGCCATTTTCTCGGCGTTTCACCACTTCCCGCCCGCTGCGGCCGAGGCCATTCTGGCCGATGCCGTGCGGCAGCGGGCCGGTATTGGGGTGTTTGAGGGGGCCGGCAAGCACTGGGCCGAGCTACTGCTGGCCTGCACCGTGCTACCCGTGGCCCAGCTGCTGATTACACCCTTCATTCGGCCTTTCCGCCTCAGCCGGCTGTTCTTTACCTACGTGCTGCCCCTGATTCCGCTGTTTACTATCTGGGACGGCTGCGTATCCATTCTGCGACTCTATCCGCCCGGGCAGCTGCTGGCCCTGGCCCACCGCGCCGATCCGGCGGGCACGTTTCGGTGGCAGGCGGGGGTAGTGCGGCACTGGTGGGGGCCGGAGGTTACGTATCTGCTGGGGGTGCCCCACGAAACCGGGCGGTAAGCCGTAGCTTGCGCCTCAGGCTGCTCCCGGCGGCTTGTCGGCCCGTTCCCCTCCCTGTGCTATGCCTCTTGCTGCTTACCGCCGCGCGCTGCCGTTGCTGCGCATTCCGTTTTCGGTGTACCTGATGCCCGTGTTTTGGTTTGGCCTGAGTGCCCTGCGCCAACCCTTCGGGGGGTGGCGGGCCGCGGCGGTGTTTGGGGTGCTGCACCTGCTGGCTTACCCCGCCTCCAACGGCTACAACAGCTACTACGACCGGGATGAGGGCAGCATTGGCGGGTTGCGCCAGCCACCCACAGTATCGCGGGAGCTGCTGCACCTGGTCTGGCTTTTCGACGCGCTGGCGGTGCTGGGGGCCGGGCTGCTGAGCCTGGCCTTTGGGGGAATGGTGGCCGTGTATCTGCTGGTTTCGAAGGCGTATAGCTACGAGGGAATCCGCCTCAAAAAATATCCACTGCTGAGCACGGCGGTGGTAGTGGTATTTCAGGGGGCCTACACGTTTCTGATGACGCAGGTGGGGGTAGGCGCCGGCCCCGCCGGGGTGCTGGCCCCCGATAACCTGCTGCTGGCTCTAGTGAGCAGCCTGTTTCTGTGCGGCTCCTACCCCCTTACCCAGGTGTACCAGCACGCCGAAGATGCCCGCCGCGGCGACCGGACCCTAAGCCTGCGCCTGGGTATCCGGGGCACGTTTGTTTTTGCGGGCGCGGCCCTGGCTACGGGCGCGGCCGTACTGGTGGCCGCTTACCTGGGGCGCCGGGAGCCCGCCCATGCCGTTATTTTTCTGCTTGCTACCGGCCCGGTAGTGGTTTTGTTTTTGCGCTGGGCCCGGGCCGTGTGGCAGAACGAGTCAGCCGCCGATTTCGACCATACCATGCGCATGAACCAGGTTTCCTCGCTGTGTTTAAGCGCGGCCTTTCTGCTGATGCTGCTCTGGCAGCGGTGGTAGCTACGGGCAGCATCTGGTAACCAGTCCGCTTGCGTACATTAGCTCACTCCTATTTGCTGCTTTTCCTATGCGCGCCCTGCTGCTCTCCCCTCTCCTGCTGCTGGCTACGGCCTGCTCTTCTCCCAGCCCTGAGTCTGGGAAAGACGCTCCCGACCCGGCCACCCCCGATGCGGCCACGGCTACTGCCGCCGAGCCCCTGGATACGGCGCGTCCGGCAGCCGTTGATGCCCAAACCGATACGCTGCTGACAGCCCGCCGCCGGCACCTGTTTTCCTCGCCCGGCTCCCCGGATGCATTTTCGCTGGTGCTGCGCGGAGCCTCGGTGCTCACCGCGGAGGCCACGCTCACGATTACAACGGCCGCGGGCCAGGTTATTTTCCGGGAAGTGCTGTCGGCCCCTGATCTGGAAGCAGCCATGGTGTACGACATGCCGGGCCCCACCGCCACTCAGGCCGAGCGGGAAGCTTATGTACACCGCCGCATCCGGGAGTTCTTTGCCGACCAAAACTTCCGCCGCCCGGCCGTAGCGGCCGCCGCTACCTTTCCGGCCGCCGCCGACGCCCCTGCCGGTACCGACCGCGCCGCCTGGGACGATTTGCGCCGCCGCCCCGAGGCAATAGGCTTTCAGTATCTGGTAGGGAAAGAAGACCGCCACACCATTGCCTGGTCGCCGTTGCGCAAGCAGGTTGTGCGCATACCCTAGCCGGTATGCGGCAACCCTACCCCTCCGCCTGGCGCAAAGCTTCTTCCAAGTCGCGGCGGAGGGCGTTGAACGGCTGGAAGCCGCGGGCCAGCACGTAACCTTGGCTGCCTACCCGCAGAATCAGGGTTGGAAAGCCCTGCACCCCGGTTTTACCCACGGCGGCAAACTCCAGCTGGGTTCCCCGAATGGTTTCGGGGCGCGTAAGCTGCTGCCGGAAATCTGTGGGCTCTACGCCGTAGGCAGCGGCCAGGGGCTCGTAAGTAGCCAGGTCGTTCAAATCGGCGCCATCCCGGAAATACGCCTGCTGCACGGCGTGGGCAAACCGGGCGGCGTGCTCCTGGCGCAGCTGCCGGAAGGTATGAATAGCCCGGCTGGGCGGCTCGGAATCCTGCACGTAGCGGCCCTCTTGCCCCCGGGCCCGAAAGGCTGCGCCAAACTGCACGCCCGTAATCTTTTCTACCTGGGCCAGGGCTCCGGTCAGGAAATGCCAGTCCTCACCAATAGGGCCTACCTGTTCCCCGGTTATCATGCCGCCGCACAGCACCGACACGTCCAGGCGGCCGGCAAAGGCCTCCTGGACCTGCTGCACCACCGGGCTCATACCGTAGCACCACGCACACAGAGGGTCGAAAATGTAAAGTAGTTCGGGAAGATCAAGCGGCTGTTCCATAGGCTGCAAAGAACCGGCGTTCCGGGCAGCGGCACAACTACCCGGTAAACGAAAGGCGGCATTTTACACCATCCTGCCTTCTCCTCAGCAGGGCTTACAGGGAGAGGAGTAGTATATAAATAGGGCAGTAACCTTAACCAGTATAACTATTCCGGTTTTGTTTCTCAGGTCTAATCATGCACTGGTGCGCGCTGCAAGGCCTAGGTTGGGTAGCAGTGTCACCTCTAAACTCTCCGAGGCCAGCATTGTGCGCTACACCTGGGGTAATACTGGCCGCGCTGTCTTCGCTGTATTGGCGCCGGTTTTTCATTAGCCTACTTCGTACTCTCCCCTACCCCCCGTACTATGCGCAAAGGCCCGTTCCGCAGCTGCAGAACGGGCCTTTGCTTGGCGTATGGCCAAGTACCAGACGGGGACTACCCGTTCATGGCCATCAGGAACTCCTCGTTGTCGCGGGTGCCTTTCATGCGGTCTTTCAGGAACTCCATGGCTTCGGAGGCCGTCATGTCCGACATGAACTTGCGCAGCACCCAGATGCGGTTCAGCTCATCCTTGCTCATGAGCAGGTCTTCGCGGCGGGTGCCGGAGGCGGGCACGTCAATGGCTGGGAAAATGCGCTTGTTGGCCAGCTTGCGGTCCAGCTGCAGCTCCATGTTGCCAGTGCCCTTGAATTCCTCGAAGATAACCTCGTCCATCTTCGAGCCGGTTTCAATGAGGGCCGTGGCAATGATGGTCAGCGAGCCGCCATCTTCCACGTTGCGGGCGGCCCCGAAGAAACGCTTGGGCTTGTGCAAGGCGTTGGCATCCACACCACCCGAGAGGATTTTGCCCGAAGCCGGCTGCACCGTGTTGTAGGCGCGGGCCAGGCGGGTAATCGAGTCAAGCAGAATCACCACGTCGTGGCCGCACTCCACGAGGCGCTTGGCCTTTTCCATGGCAATGGTGGCAATTTTTACGTGGCGGTCAGCCGTTTCATCGAAGGTGGAGCTCAGCACCTCGGCTTTCACCGAGCGGGCCATGTCCGTTACTTCCTCCGGGCGCTCATCGATGAGCAGAATCATCAGGTACACCTCGGGGTGATTTTCCGAAATGGCGTTGGCAATTTCCTGGAGCAGCACCGTTTTACCGGTTTTGGGCTGGGCCACAATCAGGCCGCGCTGGCCTTTGCCGATGGGCGCAAACAAATCCAGAATCCGGGTGCTGTACTGGGCCGACTTGGTGGTCAGCTTCAGGCGCTCTTCAGCAAACAGCGGGGTGAGGTTGTTGAACGGTATCCGGTCACGGGCTTCCTCCACGGAGCGCCCGTTGATGCCTTCCACGCCCACCAGGGCAAAATACTTCTCTCCGTCGCGGGGCGGCCGGATGGAGCACTTCACCGTGTCGCCGGCTTTGAGGCCGAACTGCTTGACCTGCTGCGGCGACACATAGATATCGTCGGGCGAGGCCAGGTAGTTGTAAAAGGGGCTGCGCAGGAAACCATAGCCGCCATCGGGCATCATTTCCAGCGTGCCTTCGCCCGGAATTACGATGTCCATTTCCTGGCGGGCGGGGCGCTGCTCGGGGCGGGGCTGCTCGGCTACGCCGGCGGCCTGGCGTTGCTCCTGGCGCTGCTGGCGCTGCAGCTCCCGGGCGGCGTAGCGCTCCTCGCGGCGCTGTTCGCGCTGCTCGCGGGCATCGGGGCGGCCACCCTCGCGCAGGTTACGGGGCTGATCCAGGGAACGGCCGTCGCGGGCGGCTCCATCAGGGCGGAAGTCAGCGCGGGGCGCGTCGTTGCGCAGCTCCCGTTCCCGGGGCTGCTCGGCGCGGCCGTTGCTTTCGGGCCGGGCGGCTCCATCGGGGCGAAAATCGGCGCGAGGAGCGTCGTTACGGCCCTCACGCGGGGCATCGTTACGGTATTCGCGGCCCTCGCGGAAAATGCGGGGCTGGTCGGCCCGACCCTCGCGGGCGGGAGCCGGCGCCTCAGCGGGGCGCGCTTCACGACCAGCCGGAGCATCCTGCGGGGCAGCGGCGGGTTCCAGGATTTCTGCGGCAGGCGCCTCCGCTACCGCCGTAGCAGCTTCGGCGCTGGCCGGGGCCTCACTGGCCGCCGGGGCCACAATGGGCCGACCAGCGCGGTCGGTGCGGGTGCGCCGCTCGGGGCGCTGGTACAGCTTTACGGGCCGGTCGGGGCCCGCGTCCACTTCGGCCGCCGCTACCGGAGCTACTTCCGGGGTAGGCGCAGCCTCCGGGGCAGCGGGAGCAACAGGGGCGGGCTCCGGGGCGGCCACGGCAACCTCGGTAACGGGAGCATCGGGGGCAGCTTCCGTGGGAGCGGCGGCAGCCTTGCCGCGGGCAGCAGGCTCCCGGCGCGGGGCGGCCGGACGCGGGGCACGGGCGGCGCGGGCAGGTGCAGCTTTAGCGGCAGGCGCTTCCGCAGCCGGGGCCTCCGCCGGGGCGGGTGCTTCCGCGGCAGAGCTTGCAGACGCCGCTGATTTCACTTTTTGAGGAAGTTTATCCGGAGGAGTAATGGCTTGCTGATCGAGAATCTTGTAAATCAGATCCTGCTTGCTGAGTTTTTTGAAATTGCCAACATTCAGTTTTTCAGCAATTTCCTTTAGTTCGGACAGCAATCGGTCCTTCAACTCGTCAATAGTGTACATATAAGAAGCTGAGCGAAAAATTCAGGCGGGGCAGCGGAAACCAAAGGAAACCAAACGGGACAGCACAGGGCATTCCGGGCACAACGGACAACCGCAACGCGGGGCCAGACGCGAGAAAGAAGCGAGGGGTAAAACCGTGGGTGGGCCGGGTGGCACAGAATAATGTTGCGGGCCAGACGCGGGAAAAAGAAACCCTACGCGTCCGGCAGCCAGCGCCGGCTACTACTTGCAATGTTAACGCAATGTGCCGGAACTGCCAAATTACAGCAGAGATTTTGCTGCTCGGGTTCATAACGCAGCTTCGGCCCAAAAGGATACACCCAGCCAGGTAATTACTCTCTAACTTTTCCGGGGTAGTTATCATTCCCCGCGGGCCCTGATTCGGGATGAGTCAGCGGCCGGCCGCCCTGCCCGCGGGCCCTGATTTTTACGGCCGGCTCCGCATCTATTAAATAAGCCGTTTACTTTTGTCTTATTCCATTCTGCGTTTTCTGCTGTTATGCTGCAAGTTTCTGTCCTGAGAGAGTACACCGATGCGGTGCTGGCCGGCCTGGCCAAAAAACATTACAAAACCGCCGAAGCTGACGTGCAGGCTATTCTGGCCCTCGACCAGCGGCGCAAGGATTTGCAAACGGCCCACGACTCGGGGCAGGCCGAGGCCAACGACCTGGCCCGCCAGATTGGGGCCCTGATGAAAAGCGGCGACAAGGCCGGGGCCGAAACCCTGAAGCTGCGCACGGCCGAGCTAAAGCAGCAAACCAAAGCCCACGCCGAGGAGCTTAGCCAGGTGGAAGACGCGCTGCAGCAGACCCTCTACAAACTGCCTAACCTGCCCCACAGCAGCGTGCCCGAGGGCCGCTCAGCCCAGGACAACGAGGTAGTGCGCGAGGTAGGCCGGCAGCCTACCCTGCCCGCCAATGCCCAGCCCCATTGGGAGCTGATCAAGAAGTACGACATCATTGACTTCGACCTGGGCATTAAGATTACGGGGGCGGGTTTCCCGGTGTACAAAAACCAGGGCGCCCGCCTGCAGCGCGCCCTCATCAACTTTTTCCTGGATGAGGCCCGCGACGCCGGCTACACCGAAATTCAGCCGCCGGTGCTGGTAAATGAGGCCTCGGGCTACGGCACGGGCCAGCTGCCCGACAAGGAGGGCCAGATGTACCACGATGCCCAGGACAACCTCTACCTCATCCCAACGGCGGAAGTCCCGATTACCAACCTCTACCGCGACGAGATTGTCGCTGCGGAGAAGCTGCCCATCCGCAACGCCGGCTACACGCCCTGCTTCCGCCGCGAGGCAGGTTCCTGGGGCGCCGATGTGCGCGGCCTCAACCGCCTGCACCAGTTCGATAAGGTCGAAATCGTGCAGATTGCCCACCCCGAGCAGAGCTACACCCAGCTGGAGGAAATGCTGGCCCACATTGAAGGCCTGCTCCAGAAGCTGCAGCTGCCCTACCGCGTACTGCGCCTCTGCGGCGGCGACATGGGCTTCACCTCGGCCCTGACTTACGACCTGGAAGTATGGTCGGCGGCGCAAGGCCGGTGGCTGGAAGTATCGTCGTGTTCTAACTTCGAAACCTACCAGGCCAACCGCCTCAAGCTGCGCTACCGCGCCGAAAACGGCAAAACCCAGCTGCTGCACACGCTCAATGGCTCGGCTCTGGCCCTGCCCCGCATTGTGGCGGCCCTGCTCGAAAACAACCAGCAGGAAGACGGCATTCACCTGCCGGAAGTGCTGCACAGCTACTGCGGCTTCAGCAAGATTGGCTAGCGGTTCTCCCTGATTCAAAGAAAGCCCGTCCAAAGCAATTTGGACGGGCTTTTTTAGTCTTACTGATCTGATCAGTACCCTCCCATCTGACTATCCATATAGCACCAGGCCCATTGTTCACCGGGTTCGGCAGAAATAACCACGGGGTGCTGGGTGGCCTGAAAGTGATGGGTAGCGTGCTTGTTTTTTGAGGAATCACAGCAGCCAACATGGCCGCAATCCTGGCGCACGCGCAGATGCACCCAGGTATCACCCAAGGCCAGACACTCAGTACCCACTGGGTTAGCCGGTACAGGAGCTACAGTTTCAATGGCTTGTAAGTGCTGGCATAGAGGCATACAAAGAGGCGTTTACTGATATGATTAGCGTACGGACGCCAAGTTGCTACCCCACCACGGTGGTTACAACGCGTAGGGCGCCGCTGGTGAGGGTTTTCTGGACGGGGCACTTCTCGGAAATCAGCTGGAGACGCTGGCGCTGCTCCGGCGTGAGGGGGCCCAGCAGCCGCAGCTCCTTCTGGATTTCCTCCAGCATTTCGCCGGCCTGCTCGCATTTCTCGCAGTCGTGGTGGTGCACGCGCTGGTGGCGCAGGCGCACTTCAATGCCTTCCAGGGGCCAACTTTTCTGGGTGGCGTAGAGCCGCAGCGTAATGGCCGTGCAGGCGCCCAGGGCCGAGAGCAGCAGGTCGTAGGGGGTGGGGCCGCGGTCCTGGCCACCAACCGCCACGGGCTCATCAATAAGGTAGGTGTGGCGGCCGGCCTGAATTTCGGCCAGCAAGGCCTCAGGCCCGACTTTTACCAGAACGGACGGGGTAGCGGGGGGTTCGATTGGCATTAGCAAGAAGGAAGAATAGCCTGGCTACAGCATACGACGCGGGGCCGCCGACAGTAACATAATCGGCCTCACTTTGTGGGCTCGCCCTACCCCCTGCTGTAGTGCAAAGCCTCCCACGCTGGATGCTGCGCGCCTGGAACCAGAAAACTTGCCGTGAAATTCTCACCTCCTTTCGCTGGCAAGGAAGCAAAGCAGTCAGTCTGTCCTGATAGGGACAAGACCGCACAGTGTTAGGATTCTGTGGGATAAACCAGCTGGCAAATGGAGCCCGTACTTTGCCAATGCACCGTGTTCCCCAAAGAAATTGAATTTTACCGACCGTCGCGGGCAGGTGGCAGGTCGAGGTTGAAGGTGATGTCGCGCATGCAGCGGAAGTGACCCTGCGGGCACTTTTCGTAGCCGATTTTAGAGCACGGCCGGCAGGGCAGTCCCGGCACTTCCAGCACCCGGAACTCGGTGCGGTAGGGGTACATACCAAACTCCGGCACGGTGTTGCCCCACACGCTGAATATTTCCTTCCGAAATGCCGCCGCAATGTGCATCAGGCCGGTATCGTGGCTGACCACGAAGCGGGCCTGCCGCACCAGCGAGGCCGACTGATTCAGGTTGAACTTGCCGCAAGCATTGAAAATTACCGTTTGTGCCTTCCCGGGGTTGGTGGGGGTAGGAAAATAGTACGGACTGGCCGGAATGTGGCCGGGCGCGGGCGGCGAGGCTGCCGTCTGGCTGTCGAAGGCCAGCTCAATAATGTGGCCGGTGCTTTCATCTTCGGGGCCGCCGAGCAGCACTACGGGCTGCCGGAGCAGGCCGCACAGCTCTACGATGCGCTCCACGGGCAGGCGCTTGGTGGCGTGCTGGGCGCCAATGGCAAAGGCCACGTAGCCTTGCTGAAATCCCGGGGGTAGCACGGCACCCACTGCTACCTCATCCCGGGCCGGAATAAAGTAGTCCAGCCCTTGCCCATCGTTTTTCACGCCCAAGGGCGCGGCCGCCGCCAGGTACCGGTCCACGATGTGCACGCGGGGTAGGGTGTTTACCTTAAAGCGCACCAGCAGCCACTTACGCCAGTTCAGCTTGTCAAACGCGGCCGACTTCACCCCGAGCTGCGCCTTGATGAGCGTGGTGCGCAGGTTGTGGTGCAGGTCCACAATGAAATCGAATTTTTCGGCCCGCAGCTCGGCCACCAGCTCCTGCAGCGAGCCACTGAGGCAGTGTACCTTATCGATGTAGGGATTGGGCTCCAGGAAGCTGCGGAAGGCGGACTTGGTTGCGAAATGCACCTGCGCCCCCGGCACCTGCAGCTTCAGGCACCGCACCACGGGCGTCGTCAGCACAATGTCGCCGATGGAAGAAAAGCGCAGAACCAGAATTTTCATATGCGTGAGTTGTCAGTTGTCAGTTGCCGGTTGCCAGTGCGATTTTGCTAGCTGGCAACTGGCAACTGACAACCGACAACTGTTTATCCAAACAGTGAATCCTTGAACTCCAGCGGGGCCTTGATGCCGGCTTTGCGCTGGGCGAAATACGCGGCTACTTCCTCCGCCGACTTCGTGTTGAAGGTCATTTCCTTGGTTAGGCCACCTTTGCGGCCCATCAGTACCCCGTAGCGCATGTCGGCGTAGCCGTTGGTGTGGTGGGCATCGGGGTTGATGCTGAGCTGCACGCCCTTATCCAACGCGTAATGCACCCAGCGCCAGTCCAGGTCGAGGCGCCAGGGGTTGGCGTTGATTTCGATGATGACCTTATGCTGGGCGCAGGCATCAATTACGGCCTTGTGGTCGAGGGGGTAGCCTTCGCGGCGCAGCAACAGGCGCCCCGTGGGGTGGCCCAGCATGGTGGTATAGGGGTTTTCGATGGCGCGCAGCACGCGGGCGGTGGCTTTGCGCTCGTCCATTTTCAGGTTGGAGTGCACCGAGGCCACAATGAAATCGAAGGTTTCGAGCACCGAGGGAGTGTAGTCCAGGGACCCATCCGAGAGAATATCCGACTCGATGCCCTTGAAAATGCGGAAGGGCGCCAGCTCCTGATTCAGCTCATCAATTTCGCGCTGCTGCTGGCGCACGCGCTCCGGCTGCAGGCCGTTGGCGTAGTGCGCCGCCTGCGAATGGTCGCAGATGCCAAGGTACTCGTAGCCCTGGTCGCGCAGGAACGTGGCCATTTCGCGCAGGCTATGGCTGCCGTCGGAGTAGGTGCTGTGGTTGTGCAGGGAACCGCGCAGGTCGGCGTCGGTGAGCAGGGTAGGCAGCTTGTTTTCGCGGGCCAGGGCCAGCTCGCCGAGGCCTTCGCGCAGCTCGGGCTCCACGTACTGCAGGCCGGCGCGCTGGTACAGATCCTGCTCCGTAGAAAACCGCTCCCGCTTCAGCCACTGGCGCAGGGTAGCGGGCTGGCCCGGTCGGGCATCCTCCGCAATAGCGCCGCTGAGGTGAGGCTCGGCGGCGGAGTGCAGCAGCAACTGGTTGGTGAAGCTGGCGGGGGTAGCCAGGATAATTTCCACCTTCACGCCGGAGGTAGTAGCCGTGCCGCGCCACGCGAAGGGGCCGCTGCGGCGGGCATCGGGCGTAATGCCTTCCAGCTGATCGAGCAGCTCGTGCACCTGGGCGGGCTGGGTGGTGGCCACTACCAGCAGCACGGTTTCCACGGTTTCGAGGCGACGGCGCACCTCACCGGCCACGGCGGCCTGCTCCACACCAGCCACTTCGCGCACGCGGCGGGCCAGGTCTTCGGCCAGCTCCTCGGCCTGAGGGTAGAGCAGCTTGCCCTGACTTTGGCTGGTAAACTCCAGGGCGGCCAGAATCGAGTCCTGGGTTTTCTTGCCGAAGCCTTTGAGCTTGCTCACCTCGTCGTTTTCGGCGGCCTGGCGCAGCTGCTCGGGACTCTCGATGCCCAGCTCCTTCCACAGGGCCCGGATTTTCTTAGGCCCGATGCCTTTGATGCTGAGCAGCTCAATTACGCCGGGCGGCGTGATGCTGAGCAGGCGGGTGAGTTCCTCAAATGAGCCCGTATCCAGCATTTCGGCCACCTTGGCGGCGGCGGTTTTGCTCAGGCCAGTGCGGTCGGGGAGGCCGTGGCGCTCCATGTCGGCCACGGGCACGCTCAGCTGTTCCAGGGCATTGACGGTGCCCTCGTAGGCCCGGATTTTAAACGGATTTTCCTCGTGCAGCTCCAGCAGCTGAGCGGTGAGGCGGAAGGCTCGGATAAGGGCGCGGTTGTCCATGGCGGGCAAAGGTAACTTGTAGGAAAGGCTTTCGGATGCGGGCGGCCCCAACAGGATTCCCCGCCCCCTATTTACTACCTTGGGAACGGAAAACAGGCTAGCAACGGCATCTTTGGTACGAAAGCCGTACACAAACGGGTACTTCCGCTTTCCACTTCTTCTTACCCTCCCTGAAACCGTACACCCATGCGTCTGTTCGTCCTGTTGTGCTCCCTCAGCGTATTGCTCCTGGCGGCTACCTGCCAAAGTGACCCTCGCGCCGCCAGTCAGCTAAAGCAGCTGGAGCGCACTTGGCTGCACGCGCACGAAGAAGACCAGGGCGACGTGCGGGTGTACCGGCCCAATACCTACGCTTTCCCGCCCTCCCGGGGGCGCACGGGCTTTGCCTTCGACCACAACGGCCTGTTCACGCAGTACGATATTGCCCCCACTGATGGCATTGAGGGCCGCAAAGGCCGCTGGACGGTCACCAACGACCACACTTTGCGCATCACCCTCGACGACAAAAAGGACCCCGACTACACGCTGGAAATTGTGTCCCTGGAAAACGACGTGCTGAGGGTGCGCTGGGTGGAAGAGGTAAAATAGTGAATGAGTGAAGTAACCCCTGGCGGCAGACTTCTGGCCGGAGGCCAGGCGTCTGCCCGCCGGCCAATGGGGCAAGTCTCCCGACTTGCGGCCGCCAACGGCGGCCAGCTCGCGTTGGGGCCGCCCGCGCCGCCAGGGCAATTACAGCCGGATGCTTGTTTGAGCAGTGCGCGAAGTGAAACTTCGCAGCGCATTTCCCTGCTACCCCAGCGGCGCGGCTGAACTCGGGCGCGAGCTGGCCGCCGTTGGCGGCCGCAAGTCAGGAGACTTGCCCCATTGGCCGGCGGGCAGACGCCTGGCCTCCGGCCAGAAGTCCGCCGCCAGGGGCCACGGGATAGCCGCCGTTGGCGGCCGCCACTCCTGCTACCTGTCACTATTCACCTCATCACCCTCTCACTATTTCACCACTTGAATTACTGGCTCGTTAAATCCGAACCCGCGGCCTACTCCTGGGCCGACTTCACCCGCGACGGCGGCACCGACTGGACCGGCGTCCGCAACTTCCAGGCCCGCAACTTTCTGCAGCAGATGCAGCCCGGCGACCTTGTGCTGTACTACCACAGCGTCACGGACAAGCAGGTAGTGGGCATTGCCACCGTGGCCGCGCCCGCCGCCCCCGATGCTACCGCCGAGCCGGGCAGCAACTGGGTAGCCGTGCACCTACGGCCGCACCAGCCCCTCTCCCGCCCCGTGTCCCTGGCCCAGATCAAGCAGGACGCCCGCCTCACCCAAATCGGGCTGCTACGCCAGTCGCGGCTTTCCGTGATGCCCTTGAAACCCGAAGAGTTCGATGTGCTGTTAGAGTTGGGCAGCTAAGCGGCGGCTCTGTTTCTGACCTACCCGCTACCCCCGCTGCCATCAGTGGGGGTAGTGTTTTTTTCAGGCGCGGTTCCGTTGCGTTGTTTCTGCAAAAATGCCGTACGCAGTACGGCGTCGGCTAGGTGTTACGCGGCTTTCGCTGTATCTTACTTAGCCTGTAGTTTCTATCTTTTCTGGTCTTTGCTATGAAACGTTTGTACGTGTTGCTCAGCTTGTTTCTTTGCGTGTCGGCAGGGCTGGCCCAGAACTCGAAGCTACCGCCCAAGCCCCCCGTAGAGCCCGCGCAGCCCTATCGGCTGGAGCTTCCGCTGGAGCGCTACACCAGCGACGTGCTAGTGCAACCTCTGCCCGAAGACAGCAGCGTGGTGCTACTGGTAGAAAAAGACCCCGTGCTGACTGGCAAAACGGAGTACACCTTTCAGAAGTTTGACTCCCGCCTGCGGCCCGGCCAGATTGTTCCCTTATCCGTGCCGCGGGGCTACGAGTTCCGGCAGATCTGCGCGGAAGGCACCGATGTGTACGCTCTGTTTCAGGGCACTACGGAAGGCACCCTGTGGGTGGCGGCCTTCGACACCCGGACGGGCGAGTTGGGCGCCGGCGAGTTCAAAACCAAGCGGGCCCGCGAGGTGCACGACCTGAAAGCCCTGGACGGCAACTTGTTTGTAACCGTGGAAGTGGACATGCACCTGACGCTGCTGCTGCTGGATTTGAAGGAAGCCACGTTCCGGTTTCTGCCCTCCGTGTACGAGCCCCTGCCCGCCAGCTTTACCTTCCTGGCCGATTCCGTTACGAAACGGGCCGAGCTGATTCTGAGCGAAACCAACGGCTTTAAGTCGCGGCTGCAGCTCAAGCAGCTCTCCGACAACGGGCAACTGCTGCACTCCGAGTTTGTGCAGGCCGGCAGCGAGCGGGGCCTGCTGGAAGCTCAACTCAGCCCCGGCGACAGCGCCGCCCGCCTGCTGGCCGGCACCTACACCCTGCGCGACTCCCGCTATTCCCAGGGCCTGTTTGCCGCCGATTTGAACGCGGGCGTAACCCCCACCGGCCAGCGCCGCTCCCTGCGCTACTACGACTTTCTGAACCTGAAGCACTTTTTCGACTTCATGAAGCCGGCCCGGGTAGCGCGTATGCGCCAGCGCAGTGAGCGGCTGAAGGCCACCGACCGCCAGTACCGCCACCGCTACCGCCTGCTCATGCACGACATGCTCCCCACCCCCAACGGCTACGTGCTGGTGGCCGAGGTGTATTACCCGCGCTACAACTACAGCAGTACCTACAGCAACTTCGGGAGCCTCTACAACTACGGTTATCCCGGTATGGGGGCTTTTTCGCGCGCCTACAGCCCCCTGGGCAGCCGCCGCAACGATGGCTACCGCACCACCCACGCCCTGATCTGCGGCTTCGACCGGCAGGGCAATCTGCTCTGGGACAACTCCTTTTTGATGCAGGAGGTTGAACAGTTTTCCCTGCGCGAAACGGTGCGGGTGCGGCCCCTCGCCGATGGCCGGCGGCTGGTTATGGCTTACCTGAAAGATGATAACCTGTACTACAAGCTAGTAGATCAGGCGGCCCCCGCCCCCAACGACTGGCAAGTAAAAGTGCAAACCAACACGTCGGGCGTTTCGGAAAAGACGGTTAACACGCAGCAGGAGCACCTGACGGCCTGGTACGGCAGCCGCTTTCTGGCGTCGGGCTATCAGCACGTCAACCCCGAGAAGGGCCAAAGCCGGGAGGTGTTTTTTGTTAATGTGATAGAGTTTCGGTAACTGGTTCACCAGCACTTCACAGAAAAGGCTACCCCACATGAGCGGGGTAGCCTTTTCTGTCTTTGCTATACCTGGGCGTCGGGCTGCAGCCAGCAAAGAATGGGGCGGCCCGAAGCGCCTCAGGTGGGCTCTTCCGGCGTATGCTAGTTACCCGTCTGGCTTATTACGTTGGGCAGCACTTTGGAGAGCTGGCTAACCTGCTCGCGGGTGAAATTGCCGGCCACCGACACCAGCACAAACGAGTCGGCGGCGTCCTGCTTGCCCACCGCTACAAACTCCGTAACCCGACCGCCCTGCTCCCGCACCGAGTAGCGCAGCTGGTTGGGGTTATCGGCGGAGGCGGAAATAGGCAGCGGCGTGTACCGCTCGTTGGCCAGCAGGCCCTCTACCTCCTTGTCCAGACCCTCCGTAACCAGGTTGCGGGCGCTGCCGGTGGTAGGTGCGAAGGTGATGATTTTGGCACTGCGAATAGAAGTCAGGGCCTGACTGATGTCGTTGTCGCCCCCGATTTTGGCAATGCGGCCCAGCAGGAAGCGGGTAGTCAGGCCGGCACTCCAGTCGGTTGCCTTAAAGCCCGGACGGTTTTCGTATTTGTTGAAGAACTCGGCAACGGTGCGCGCCGGCGAGCCGGGCCCACTGGCGCGGCAGCCCGCCAGCACCAGCAGGGCAAAAGCGAGCAGAAAGGAGAAGTGACGAAGTTTCATAAGGGTTGAAATAAGGAGGAATTTTCGGGTTTCTACGAAGCCCCGGGACAACCGTTCCGGCAACCGGGCGCCACTGCCCGCCCTGCTGGCGGGCAGTGGCACAAAAAAAGCGGCGCACCACATGGCGCGCCGCTTTTTCGGGGGCTACCGCGCCTTACGGCTGGGGAGCATTCGGGATGAAGAATTCAAACTTGAACTCTACCCGACGGTTTTGCGACATATTTTTCGACGAGGTGTTCGGAGCGGCGGGCTCCGATTCGCCGCGGCCTTCCGTCACGATGCGAGCCGGATCAACCTGCTTGCCGGTGAAGTAGCGCTTCACCGAGCCGGCCCGACGTTCGGACAGGGCCTGGTTGTACTCGTCGGTGCCGCGTGAGTCGGCGTGGCCGATAACGCGCAGGCTGTACTCGGGGTGGTCGTTGAGGGCTTTCACCATCTTATCGAGCGTGCCGTACGAGGTGCGCTTAATCACGGTGCTGTTGGTTTCGAAGCGGATGGGTTGCTCCAGCTTACGCACGCCCGGATCAATTTCCATGGGGCAGCCGTTGGCATCTACGCGGGCACCGCGGGGCGTATCGGGGCACTTATCGGCGTTGTCCGGAACACCGTCACCGTCGGCGTCCACTACCAGCGGGCAGCCGTTGGCATCTACTTGGGTACCAGCCGGCGTGCCGGGGCACTTGTCGTTCTGGTCCGCTACGCCGTCACCGTCGGCATCGGGGCAGCCGCGCAGGGCGGGCAGGCCAGCCTGGTCGGGGCACTGGTCGTCTTTATCCGCCACACCGTCGTTGTCACGGTCGGGGCAGCCTTGCATGGCGGCCGTACCGGCTTCCGTCGGGCACTGATCCTGGTAATCTGGCACGCCGTCTTTGTCGCCATCGAGCGGGCAGCCGTTTTCGTCCACTGATACGCCAGCGGGCGTGTCGGGGCACTTGTCTTTGCGGTCCGAAACGCCGTCGTTGTCGGTATCCTTGGCTTTACCCAGGGCAAAGTTCAGGCCCACGGTATGCTGCAGGAACTTGTCGTCCCACTTGTTGTCGTCGCGGGCGGGGTCGCCGTCGAGGTTGGCGTTCAGCGGAATATGCTGGCCGGTTTGCACAAACAAGCCTACCCCCTCGCCCAACCGGAAGTTGATACCAGCGGCCCCGAACAAATCGAAGTAGCTCTTATCCTGGTCGGTGTTGATGCTTTGGTTGTTGCGGAAAATGGTGCCTTCGCGGCTGGTGTACGTCAGGCCCGGCGCCGCCAGCAGGTAGGGCTGAATGAAGGCATCTTCCTTCAGGGCCCAGCCGTTATTGAGCTTCAGCTTCAGGCCCAGGTTTACGTTTACCACGTTGGTAGCGAAGTTGCTGCCAAAGTAGGGGGCACCCGCCGGCGCATTCTTCTTGAGCTCCACGTAGTTGCCACTCAGCTGCAGATCGAGGCCGCTGGAGAGGTAACGGCTGATGGTAATGCCGGGTGCGTACTTGTTTTCGCTCCACTTCCAGTAGTCGGAGCCGAAGTTGCCTTTGTACTGCATGGCACTCACATTGAGGCCAATAGCCGTCCGGCGGTCGGCAGTCTGGGCCTGGGCCTTCGGGGCTGCCGCCAGAAGCGTCAGACCCAGGGCCGTAGATGTTGTTAAAAGATGTCTCATGGGGGCGAAATTAGGTGGAAGAATTGCACAGGCGGAAGCCGCCACCGTTCAGATCAGATGCATCCGAACTATCCGCCTATACCTACCCTTGGCTAATAAAGTTGCCCCAGCACTAGTGAAAAGCCATTTTCGGACGTATTTTTCTTGGTTCAAGACCTACATATTCAGTTAATTATATTCGAGCAGGATGATATGAGGCACTATTGTACTTGCAGCTCAACAGGAAAACTTTTTCTAGGATAAGGTCAATAAAATAAACTGTAAAAAAAGAAGACGCTTCTTCGCTGAAGCGTCTTCCTTCGGGTACTACATTCTACTTACCGGCGTCTGTGGCGGGGGCTAGCGCTGCATCAGGCGCTCAATATCGGCGGCTTCCAGCGGGATGTTTTTCATCAGGTCCTCATTGCCGGATTTGGTGATGAGAATATCATTTTCCAGCCGGATACCAAGGCCTTCCTCTCGGATATAGATGCCCGGCTCGCAGGTGTACACCATCCCCGGCTCGAACACGCGGTACTTGGCGCCTACGTCGTGCACATCGAGGCCGAGGTAGTGGCTGGTGCCGTGCATGAAATACTTCTTGTAAAGCGGAGCGGCGGGGTCCTGGTTTTTTACGTCGGACTCATTGAGCAAATCCAGCTTAATGAGCTCCTGCTCCATCTGGCGGCCCACGGCGGCGTGGTATTCTTCAATGTTACCGCCAGCCACCAGCCGGGAGGTAGCAAATTTCATAACGCGCAGCACGGCCTCGTACACGTCGCGCTGGCGCTTCGTGAATTTGCCGCTGACGGGGATGGAGCGCGAGAGGTCGGCGGCGTAGTTGGCGTACTCGGCCCCGAAGTCCAGTAGCAGCACGTCGCCGTCCTGGCAGGGCCGGTCGTTGCTCACGTAGTGCAGGATGCAGGCGTTGGCCCCGCTGGCAATGATGGAACCGTAGGCCGGGCCGCGGGAGGCGTTGCGCAGAAACTCGTGGAAGATTTCGGCCTCGATTTCGTACTCCATCACGCCCGGCCGCACGAAGCCCAGCAGGCGGCGGAAGGCTTTTTCGGTGATGTCGCAGGCGCGGCGCATCAGCCGGATTTCCTCCTCGCTCTTGATGGCGCGCAGATGGTGCAGAATGGGGGCGGCGCGGCGGTACTGGTGCAGGGGGTAGGCCTCCCGGATCCACTTAATAAAGCGGGCGTCGCGGGTTTCCACCTCCACCACGGAGCGGATGTGCTCGTTGGTGTTCAGGAACACGTTTTCGGCCTCGTTCATGAGGGCGGGCAGCACCGTCTGGAAGGAGTCGAGCCACAGGATGGTGCGCACGCCGGTTTGCTCCCGGGCCTGCTCCTTGGTCAGCTTGTAGCCCTCCCAGACCAGAATATGCTCCGATGTTTCCTTCAGAAACAGGATTTCGCGGTACTGGGGCAGCACGGCGTCGGGGAAGAGCACCAGGATGCTTTCCTCCTGATCCACGCCGGATAGGTAGAACAGGTCGTTGTTCTGGCGGAAGGGCATCGTGCCGTCGGCGTTGGTCGGCATGATGTCGTTGGAGTGGAAGATGGCCAGGGACGCGGGCGGCAGCTGCTGGGTGAAGCGGCGGCGGTTTTCAACAAACAGATCGGGCGAAATAGAGCCGTAGCGCATAAGCGAAACACGGGTAAGGTGGCACAAACGAAAACCAGAAAAAGCCGCCGGAGCGGCCGGGGCAAGTTAGGCAGAAGCCGGCGGCTTTAGCAGATTCTGGCCCGTCCGGTCCGGCGGGCGGAGTCCGTCCGACCGGTTGCCGCCCGAACGGTTGGCTTCGTGCTGGCCTCCGCCCGGCCGGTTTTGCCTGCTGGCAGGGGGTAGGAACCCTCGGCCGCCGCACCCCCGAAGCGACTTGCTGGTTGGTGTTGGAATGGAAAGCCCTGCCGAAGTGGGCGAGCCGAGTGTCAGCACGAAGCGAACCGGTCGGACGCTGCGCGTCCGGTCCGGCGGGCGGCCGGAGCCAGCACGTTGCCTTGGGCAGCGGCAGGAATGGAAGAGGAAATTGCTACCTATGCCGGAGGATTAGACAAAAGGATGGCGAACCTGCCGTTAAGCGGTATCTTTGTGGCCCGCTATTGCACTATGCCCGAGCTAACTGACCATCCTGCCGTTCTGCTTATTCAAACCGCTTTCATCGGCGACGTGATTTTGGCTACGGCGCTGCTGGAGCATCTGCACCGCACGGAGCCTGGTACGCCCGTCGATTTTCTGGTGCGCAAGGGCAACGAAGGCCTGCTCAGAAACCACCCGCACGTGCGGCAGGTGCTCATCTGGGACAAGAAAAAAGACAAGTACCACGGGCTGTGGCAGCTGCTGCAGCAAATCCGGCGCACTGGCTACGGGCGGGTGGTAACGCTGCAGCGCTTCGCCTCCACGGGCTTTCTGACGGCTTTTTCGGGCGCGCCGGAGCGCATTGGGTTCAATAAGAACCCGTTTGCCTTCCGGTTCACCAGAGCCATTCCGCACGTTATTGGCTCGGGGGTGCACGAGGTATCCCGGAATCTGCACCTGCTGGACCCCGCCTACGCCGGCTCGGTGGTGCCGCCCCGCCTCTACCCTACCCCCGCCGACGAAGCCGCCGCGGCCGAAGCGGCGGCCCTGGCCGGCGGCCGGCCCTACCTCTGCCTTGCGCCTACTTCGGTGTGGTTTACCAAGCAGTTTCCGGAGGAGCAGTGGCTGAAGCTGCTGGCCGCGCTGCCGCCCAAGTACACTGTGTTCCTGCTCGGGGGCCCGCCCGATGTGGCCGACTGTGCGCGAATCAAAAGCCTTAGTCCCCGGCCGGGGGTAGTAAACCTGGCCGGTAAACTTTCCCTGCTGGCCTCGGCGGCTCTCATGCGCGGCGCCACCCTCAACTATGTCAACGACTCGGCGCCCATGCACCTGTGCTCGGCGGTGGGCGCGCCGGTGTGCGCCGTGTACTGCTCCACGGTGCCCTACTTCGGGTTCGGACCGCTCAGTCCGTTTTCGAGGGTAGTGCAGATTGAGGAGAAGCTGGCCTGCCAGCCCTGCGGCCTGCATGGCTACCGCAAGTGCCCGCTGGGCCACTTCCGCTGCGCCCACGGCATCGATACCCAGCAGCTGCTGGCTGCCCTGGCGGAAAGCGAGTTGGTGAAACGGTGAGTGAGTGAGTGAGTAAGTGAGTGAGTGAGTGAGTGAGCGAGTTGGTAAGTAAACCGCCCGTCATCCTGAGCCCCGCGAAGGACCTTATTACGCCTGAACGAGTAGTTGCTACGAGGTCGTGCTTTCGTGATAAGGTCCTTCGCGGGGCTCAGGATGACGGGCGGTTTACTTACCAACTCGCTCAATCACCGTTTCACTACTCGTACCTTTGCAACCAGCCGCGCGCTTGCGTGGTTATACAGGGCCGGGGCTGTACGTGGTGCACAACCAAGTCCCTGGGTTCCCAAGTCCCTAAGTCCCTATCTAAATGTCTGATTACGACCTGTACGAGTTGCCTAACGGCATCCGGGTTCTGCATAAACACGTTCCGCACACCAAAATCGCGCACTGCGGCTTCCTGCTGGATATTGGCTCCCGCGACGAAAAGCCCCACCAGCTGGGCCTGGCGCACTTCTGGGAGCACATGGCCTTCAAGGGCACCGAAAAGCGCAAGAGCTTCCACATCCTTAACCGCCTCGAAACCGTGGGCGGGGAGCTAAACGCCTACACCACCAAGGAGAAAATCTGCTTTTACGCCTCCCTGCTCAGCACCCACTTCGAGCGGGCCTTCGAGCTGCTCACCGACCTGACGTTCCATTCGGTGTTCCCCGAAAAGGAAATTGAGAAGGAGCGCGGCGTGATTCTGGAGGAAATGGCCATGTACCACGACGCCCCCGAGGACGCCATCATCGACGACTTCGACGACGTGGTATTTGCCCGCCACACCCTGGGCCACAACATCCTGGGCACCCGCGAAAGTGTCTCGGGCTTTCAGCAGGCCGATTTCCGGCAGTTCCTGCAGGACAACGTGCGCACCGACCGGCTGGTGTTCAGCTCCGTGAGCAACCTACCCTTCAAGGAAGTAAAGCGCCTGGCCGATAAGTTTTTGCGGCCCCTGCCGGCCCAGCTGGGCGAGCGGCCCCGCGTGCCGTTCAGCGGCTACCAGCGCCTGGAGCATATGGAGCACAAGCCCATTACCCAGGCCCACTGCATCATTGGCGGCCCCGCTTATTCCTTGCACGATGAGCGGCGGATTCCGTTTATTCTGCTCAATAACCTGTTGGGCGGGCCCGGCATGAACTCCCGCCTCAACCTGGCCGTGCGTGAGAAATACGGGCTGGTGTATACTATTGACGCTGGTTATTCGCCCTACACCGACACGGGGCTATTCAGCATTTATTTCGGTACCGAAAAAAAGCAGTTGGACCGCACTGTTTCGTTGGTGCAGAAAGAACTGAAAAAGCTGCGGGAATGTGCCCTCAGCACCTCCCAGCTGCATAAGGCCAAGGCTCAGCTGATGGGCCAGTTGGCTATGGCGGAGGAAAGCAATGGGGGCTACATGCAACTGCTCGGCATCCGAACCCTGGACTTAGGCCGGGTGGAAAGCATCAACGAAATCTTCGACCAGGTGCACAGCATTACGGCCCCGCAGTTGCTGGAGCTGGCCAACGACATCCTCCACGAGGATAACCTGAGCGTGCTCCAGTACGTGCCGGAGTAGATTAAGGGTATGGGGGTAGGCGGGTAAGAAGGCGTGAGGTATTCTAACTACAAGCAGTGGAGTTGAATGGGAAGATTGCCGCCCTTAGATGTGAGATTATTCCCGATTTCGGAACCATAGAGCAACTCTGCTCCCTCCCCCCTACCCTCATACCCTCCTACCCTCCTACCCTAAAGAAATGCCCCACTTCGGCCACATCAGCTACTACCGGCCCGGCGACGTGCTGGAAAACCGGCTGGCGCTGAGTCGGGCGGGGCTGCACCGGCCCACCCGGGCGGGCGTGAGTGGTAGCGAGCTGGAGGGGGCTGACTCTATTATCCTGGCCGATCAGTACGAGGACGACGACTTTCGCGAGGAGGACATTATCTACTCCGGTAGCGGCGGGCGCGACCCGCGCACGGGCAAGCAGGTGACCAACCAGGACATGAGTGGCCGCAACCTGATGCTGCGCCGCAGCCTGGAAACCGGCCAGCCCGTGCGCGTCTTCCGCAAAGTACCCACCGAAACCGGCAGCGGCTACCGCTACGAGGGCCTCTACCACGTTACGCACGCCGCCTACGAGCCCGGTAAGTCGGGCTTTTTGGTGTGGAAGTTCCGGCTGGTGCCGTTTCACTAGGTTGTCATTCCGAACGCAGCGAGGAATCTGGGTTTATCACGACAGGCTACCCCAGATTCCTCGCTGCGTTCGGAATGACAAAGAGTTAGCGCACCGGCTTGCCTGCCTGACCCGCCGGCAAGCCGGTGCTGGCCGAAATAACCGTATTGCTTTTACCTTATGTACTCTGCCGACGAAGCCCAACTCTACGCCGACCGCCACACCACCCCCGAAAGCCCGCTGCTGGCCCGCCTCAACCGCGAAACCCACGTGCAGCTGCTGCATGCGCGCATGCTCTCGGGCCACGCCCAGGGCCGGCTGCTGAGCATGCTCAGCCACATGGTGCGGCCCCGCCGGGTGCTGGAGTTGGGTACGTTTACGGGCTACTCGGCCCTGTGCCTGGCCGAGGGGCTGGCCCCCGACGGGGTGCTGCATACCGTGGAGCAGAACCCCGAGCTGGAGGACCGCATCCGGCGCTACGTGCGCGAAGCCGGCCGGGAAACCCAGATTCAGCTGCACATCGGCGACGCCCGCCAGCTGCTGCCTACCCTGCCCGAAACCTGGGACTTGGTGTTCATCGACGCCGATAAAATCAACAACGGTACTTACTATGAGCTGGTGCTACCCCAGGTGCGCCCGGGCGGTTTCTTGCTGATTGATAACGTGCTGTGGGGCGGCAAGGCGGTGGACTCCTACCCCGTAAAGCCCGCCGATAAGGACACCCACGCCGTGCGCGCCTTCAACGATAAAGTGCAGGCCGATGAGCGGGTGGAAAACGTATTCCTCCCCCTGCGCGACGGGCTGCTGCTGGTGCGCAAGAAGTAAGTAAGGCATAGCGTACAGTAACGTAAAGCAGCGTATGCCATGTCGAGCTTGTCGAGACATCTCGCGTGCTGACGTTGAGTTACTACCCCAACCAGCACGCGAGGTGTCTCGACAAGCTCGCGTGCTGACGTTCTCTTAACTCAGGATATTAACCGGATGAGACGCTCCCGCTTCGCCTCAGCCTGATTTTGCGGCAACTGCTACCCCATCCTGGTCGCGCCAACCAGCATACGCTATGCGGATGCTACCGGCGTGGCAGAGTGCTGTTTAGCTAGGACAGCTGGCCCACAACCAGCGCACCAGGCTGCCGCCTGCGCCGCGGGTGCGGGCAGCGGCGGAAACTGTCCTGCCATATCTACAATCACTTAAAGACCCATTCGCCCGGCGGAGCTTCGAAATAAATTGCCTCAACATTAAACATCGGGGGAAAAGCTGCGTCTATTCCGGCTAGTGACTACTTCTCTCCGCCTGATGCCAAGACGTTTCCTATTCCTGCTGCTCCTGTTACTTGTGGCGTTTAGCCAGGCTGCACTGGCGCAAACTACTACCGTCAGCGGGCGGGTAGTGGATGGCAAAGACCAGTCGCCGCTGATTGGGGCCAACGTGCTGCTGACCCAGATTCCGGACTCCACCAAGCGGGGGGCCGCCGTGGAAGTCGATGGTTCCTTCGTGGTACCGGGGGTAGGGCCAGGCCGCTACGTGCTGACGGTTTCTTTTCTGGGCTACCAGAACCTGCGCCGCACCGTAGAGGTAGGCGCCAGCCAGCCCCTGGCCCTAGGTACGCTGGCCCTGCAGGCGGGCGGGGGCATTGCCCTGAAAGGGGTGGAAGTGGTAGGCCGGGCCGCCGCTGCCGTGCAGAAGGGCGACACGGCCCAGTTCAATGCCGGCTCCTTCAAAACCAACCCCGATGCCAACGCCCAGGACCTGATTACCAAGATGCCCGGTGTCACCGTGGACCCCACCTCGGGGCGGGTGCAGGCCCAGGGCGAGCAGGTGCAGCGGGTGCTGGTAGATGGCAAGGAGTTTTTCGGCAACGACCCCGACGCCGTGCTCAAGAACATTCCGGCCGAAGTCATCGACAAGATTCAGGTCTACGACCGGTCTTCGGACCAGGCCCAGTTTACAGGTTTTGATGATGGTAACCAGCAGAAAACCATCAACATCGTCACCAAGCCCAGCTTCCGCAACGGCACGTTCGGGCGGGTGCTGGCTGGCTACGGCCCCCAGGACGACCGGTACCGGGTGAGCGGCAACCTCAACCAGTTCAAGGGCAAGCAGCGCCTTTCGGTGGTAGCCCAGAGCAACAACGTGAACGAGCAGAACTTCGGAACCGAGGATTTGCTGGGGGTAGTGGGCAACTCACGCCAGGGCGGCGGGGGCGGCCAGGGCCAGCGCGGCCAGGGCGGCGGCCGTGTGGGCGGGGGCGGCCAGGGCGGCGGAGGGGGCGGCGGCAACAATGCCGGCGACTTTCTGGTGAGCCAGCAGGGCGGCATCTCGAAAACCCACGCCCTGGGCCTGAACTACTCCGACAGCTGGGGCACCAAAACCGAAGTGCAGGGCAGCTACTTCTTTAACCTCAGCGACAATACCAGCCGCACCAGCCTGCTGCGCCGCTACGTGGCTCCCGCCGGCCAGACCCAGGACTTGCGCTACAACGAAAACTCCCTGGCCAGCAGCCGCAACATCAACAACCGCTTCAACCTGCGCCTCGACCACAAGTTCGACTCCCTGAACTCCCTGCTCTGGCGACCCAGCTTGTCGGTGCAGCGCAACACGGGCAACAGCCTGCTCGATGGCCGCACCTTTGAAGTGACCGGTAACGAGGCCGGCCTGGATCAGGGCACCAACAACAGCACTTACCGCTCGGCCCTGACGGGGCTGACGGCCACCAACCAGCTGCTCTACCGGCACCGCTTCCAGCGCCGGGGCCGCACCTTTTCGCTGGGCCTGAACACCAGCTACAACAACAAGGACGGCGACAATAACCTGTTCTCCAACACGTCGTTCCGGCGCCGGGACACGCTGCGCACCACTACCCTCAACCAATTCTCGGAGCTGGCGCAAACCGGCTGGGCCTGGACCGGCAACGCTAATTACACCGAGCCGCTGGGCCAGAACAGCATTCTGCAGCTGGGCTACACCATTTCGTACACGCCCAACGACTCCGACAAGAAAACTTACAACTTCTCGCCCGGCGAGCAGCGCTACACCATCCTGAATGATACGCTGAGCAACGTGTTCCAGAGCCGCTACCTCACGAACACGGGCGAAGTCACGTACCGCTTCCAGACCAAGGAACTGCAGTGGGCCGTGGGCGCGGCCGTGCAGAGCGCCCAGCTGCGGAGTGAGCAGGAGTTTCCGCGGCCCGGCACTACCCGCCGCACCTTCCTGAACGTGCTGCCCAACGCCCAGCTGCGCTACAACTTCTCGCGGCAGCAGAACCTGCGGGTAAACTACCGCATGAACACCAATCCGCCCAGCATCAGCCAGCTGCAGGAGGTAGTCAACAACTCCAACCCGCTGCAGCTGACCACCGGCAACCCCGACCTGCGCCAGGAAAACCGCCACAATCTGTTCGTGCGCTACTCCGCGGCCGTGCCCGAAAAATCGACGTCGTTTTTTGCCCTGCTTGGGGGCTCCTACATTGATAACTACATCACCAACAATACCATTTACGCCGGCACGGAGCCCGTGGTAGTGGATGGGGTAGTCATTCCGGCGGGGGGTCAGCTTACGCGCCCCGTCAACCTGAACCAGCAGTACTCGCTGCGCTCTTTCATCAACTACAGCCTGCCGCTGGCCTTCATCAAATCCAATCTGAACCTGAACGCCAACGCCACTTACTCCCAAACGCCGGGTCTGGTGTTCGGGGAGCTGAACTACAGCCGTACGCCCAACGTGGGGCTGGGCGCCGTGCTCAGCAGCAACATCAGCCCCGAGCTGGACTTTACGCTCTCCTCCAACTCCAGCCAGAGCTACGTGCGCAACACCCTGCGCCAGCAGCTTAACAGCCGCTTTTTCCGCCAAACCACCAGCCTGCGCTTCAACTGGATTGTGGTGAAGGGCGTCACGGTACAGTCCGACGTGAACCACCAGCTGTTCACGGGCCTCTCGGCCGGCTACAACCAGAACTTTGTGCTCTGGAACGCCTCGGTGGGCAAAAAGCTGGGTCAGAAGCAGCAGGCTGAAATCAAGCTGTTTGCCTTTGACTTGCTGGGCCAGAACAACAGCATCCAGCGCAACATCACGGCCGCCTACACCGAGGACATCCAGACCAACATCCTGCAGCGCTACTTCATGCTGATGTTCACTTACAACATCCGCAGCTTTGGCGCGGGTGCGGGCCGCGGCGAGGCCCTGCCCGGCCCCGATGGCCCCCGCCCCGGTGGGCTGCGGCCGGGCGGGTTCGGGCCGCCGCCTGGTGGGGGCCTGTAGCGCCCTACCCCTCTCAAAAAGCGCAAGGCTCCTGCTTCCGGTAGGGGCCTTGCGCTTTTTGAGGGGGTAGGCAGAGTACGCGTTACCAGGCAGGCTACCCCAGAGTAGTATTTTGCCATTCTGTTGGATTTGCGCCGGAGAGGCTCATCGGCACCCGATTTTTCCTCTACTTTGTAAGCTGACAGGGCCGGCAGCGCATCCGAGGGCGGCCCTGCCGTTTGCCTGCCTGTTTATGAGACGAATTGTACTCCTGCTTTTTTTGCTGCTGCCGCTGCTGGCCGCCGCACAAACCGTTCCGGTTCCCACAAACCTCAGCCTGGCGGGCCTGCGCCTGCGCCTGACCGAGGGAGGCCGCACCGCCATTCAGCAGAAAGTAGATGCCCTGCGTCGGCACCCGGCGTCCTTTCAGGCCCGGGTGGTGCTGGCCGATGCCTACTTCCCGCTGATTGACCGCGTGTTTCAGCAGGAAGGACTGCCCCTGGACTTTCACTTTCTGGCCCTGCAGGAAAGCGGTTTGCAGGGCGACGCGCAGAGCATACACGATGCTGTGGGCTACTGGCAGTTCAAGCGGGAATCGGCCGCCGATTTTGGTCTGCTCATGAACGACGCCGTGGATGAGCGCAAGCACATTGTGGCCTCTTCGAAGGCGGCGGCCCAGTACCTGCTGCGCAACAACAAAGTGCTGCGCAACTGGGCCAACTCTCTGCTCAGCTACAACCTCGGCCTCACCGGCACCAAGCCCTACACCCTGCCCACCGACGCCGACGCCACCGAGGTGGAAATCTCGGAGCAGACCCACCCCTACATACTCACTTTTCTGGCCCACAAAGTGGCGTTTGAGTCGGCTGTGGGGCTGAATACGCGGCCGCCGCTGCTGTTCCAGGAGTTTCCGGCCCCGGCCGGTAAGCCCCTGTCCATTATGGCCCAGGCCCTGCAGCAAAACCCCGAGGACCTGGCCAAGCACAACCGCTGGCTGCTGGCCCCCACCGTGCCCACCGACCGGGTGTACACCATGCTGGTGCCCATCACCGATCCGCTGCAGCTCACGGCCCTGGCCGCCCAGCAGAAAAACGCTACCGCCGGCCAGCTGCTCAACCAACCCACCGCTGACCCCGAAAACGCCGATTTCGTGCGGGTAAATGGCTTGCGCGCCTTGATAGCCCTACCCGGCGACACCAAGGAAAGCCTGGCCAAGCGGGCGGGCCTGAAGATGAAGAAGTTCATGCAGTACAACGACCTGTTTGCCTTCGACAACATCGTGCCCGGCCAGCCCTACTTCGTGCAGAAAAAGCGCGACAAAGCGGCCGTGGAATACCACGTAGCCCGCCCCGGCGAAAGTGTAGCCACCGTGTCGCAGAAATACGGGGTGCGGGCCAAGGCCATCTGGAGCAAAAACCGCATGCCCCGCAACGAGGAATTGCGGCCGGGCCGCGTGCTGTGGCTGCAGCACACCCGCCCCAAAAACGTGCCCGTGGAGTACGCCGATGGTAACAACGCCACGGCCATGGCGGCCTTTGAAAAGCCGGTAACGGCTGCTGCTCCGGCTGTGGCCCCCGCGCCGGCCGCCGCTACCCCAGCCCCGGCGGCTACCAAACAACCCGAGAAAAAGCGCAAAGCCGATGAGGCCGAGCCCTATATGGGCCGCACCGCCGGCTCGGCCCGTATTCTGGAAGATGCCGTGGAGGAAGAGAGTAGCACCGTTGTGCAGCCCGATAGCGCCACCGATGAGCATACCGAAAACCTCAACAACCTGCCGCCGGCTCTTCCTGCCGCGGCTACGCCGGGCGCTACCGACCGCCCTACTACGGCACCCCCGGCTCCTAAAAAGCCACTGCCCACGGCAGCCCCAGTGGCCGACGAGCCAGAGGTAAGCGAAGCCCCAACCGAGGCGGCCGCGCAGCCCCTGCCCCCGGCAACGCGACCAACTGCTGCTCCCGCCCCGGCTCCTACCCCCATTACCAAGCCAGAGGCTCCCGCCGCCAGCGCGGCGGCGCCCACCAACCGGCCGGCGCCGCCCGCTATAGCCGCGCCGGCTGCCACCCCGGTAGAGGCAGTTCCGGCCAACGGCCTGCACACGGTACAGCCCAAGGAGAACCTGTATTCGGTGGCGCGGCGCTTTGGCCTGCGCCCCGCCGATATTGTTTTGTGGAACAACCTGCCCCAGAATCCTTCGCTGCGAATTGGGCAAGTGCTGCGGGTGGCGGCACCCGGCGCACCTACGCCGGCCGCTCCGGCTACCCCGGCGCCCGTTTCCCGCCCCGCTCCGGCAACTCCCAAACCCGCCGCCCCGGCGCCTGCCCCGGCACCGGCTGCAGCCGCCAGTGTACAGCACACGGTGCAGCCCGGCGAGACGATGTACAGCATCTCCCGCAAGTACAAAGTCACCATCAAGCAGATTATGGAGTGGAACAGCAAGCCCGATTTCGCCGTGAAGCCCGGGGAAGTGCTCCTGATTAAGCCGGCCCAATAGCCGATGCCCCTTTTATATATTCTTTTTCGAGTTCGTTTTTATTACCCCATGCGTTTCGTTTTCCGCACTCTGGTGCCGCTGGTTGGCTTGTCTTTTGGCGCTTTTGCGGCGCAGGCCCAGCAAACAACCCCTACCCTCTCCGACGACTCAGTGCGGGTAATGTCCGGGCTGGTGCAAACCAGCGTCCGGCAGCTCCGGGCCATTTACTTCGAGCCCAATGATGCCCGCGCCACGGAGCTCATCGATAAGGCTCTGGTCGAAATTCCGGTTCTGAACCAGCGCCTGAGCCATTACACCGCCAGCCTGCCGCGCGAGCAGCAGCAGCAGCTGGCCCAGCGCCTGCGCCGCCAGCCCTGGCAGGTTGAGCTGAACACGCTGCTGCGCAGCCCGCAGTTTAAGGGCTTTGACGCCCGCGCCGCCAAAAATCCGGGCCTCAAGCTCGCGGCCGAACGCCTCCGCGCCTCCGGTTTTCTGGGCACTTCCCGGGCGGCCACCGCTGCAACCAGTCCGGCCGCGCCCGGCGTAGCGGCTGCTCCGGCGGCTACCGCGGCCCCGGCCAAGCCCCAGACGGCCGTAGTAGTGGCTGCCGCCGCGCCCAAAACCCAAGCCCCCGCCCCTACCCCGAAAGCGGCGGCCAACGCGGCCCATCACACCGTGCAGAAGGGGGAAACCCTGTTCAGCATCTCGCGGCAGTACGGCGTTACGCCCGCTCAGCTGCAGGAGTGGAATGATAAGCCCGACAATGGGGTGAAGGTAGGCGAAGTGCTGGTGGTGGAAGCCGCCAAGTAAGCCGGGGCTATTTCCGGGTCTTAACAAGCAAGAAGGCAGCCCGTTTGGGCTGCCTTCTTGCTTGTTACTTGTTATAGTTATTTACCTGACAAGTATTTATCCGACCTCAAGAAAATCAGCACCACCTGCCAGCTACTGCCAGAAGCGGGGCCGCACGTTGGTACCGCGCCGCCGGCAGTCGATGCACTCCACCGTCTCGTACAAATAGTAGGGCGTGGGGTTGCCTCGCTTATAGAGCACATTAACCGGAATGGCAATACCGGACCGAAAAAAGTCGATAACCTGTTCCGGCGAGGGCTGCGAGCCGGAGGTAGGCGTGGTAGTAAACTGCGGAATTGTATCGAGCGGATAGCAGCCTTCGTAACCGGTCCGGAAGCGCCAGTCGCCCGGCAGCTGCTCGGGCGTGATAAAGAGGCGCTTCTCGGTTACCGACTGCACCCCCACAAACCCCAGCACCTTTTCCCCGGCATCAGTTAGGCAGCGGATGTTGCCCGTCAGCTCCGAAGGCAAGGGGTCAAACAGCGTCCCGATGTCCTCGGTGTTCTTGCGCAGCAGTTCCCAGTAGGTGTACTCCTCGGCGGTCAGGGCATACTGCTTTACCAGAATGCTGTACTTGAAGCGGAGCTTGCCGGAGGTAGGCGGCAGCAGCGTCAGGGGCTGGCGCGAAACCACGTCCTGGCTCAGGCGGGCGGTAGTACCCAGCTTAATGGCGGTGGAGATTTCGGAAGCCCAGCAGTGGTAAATGTCTTCCTTGCGGTCCACGAGCCGCCCGTTCTGGTATTCCAGCACGGAGTTGGCTGCCGAGGTAAACTCCCAGGTTTCCTCGTAGCTCCAGCGGTAGTAACGGCTCTGGCGGGAGTCGTCGTGGGCATTTACGTAGAGCTGCACCCCCTGGCTACCCGCCTGCCAGGAAACCGAGTCGATAGGCGGTGTACGCTTGGCGGTGGCAAAGTCGGACGCGTACTCTTTCTGGTCGGCCGTAGTCAGGTGCAGGCGCACGCGGGTGCCCGGGCTCAGCGCCAGTGCCGCCGAGGTATAGGTACCGGCGGGGCTTTCTGCCAGCGCGTACCGCCGCCCGCCTTCTTCCTCAATGTAAATACGCGCCTGGGTTTCGGGCGGTGGTGGGCCGCTCTGGTTCAGACTTTGCGTACGCGAGAGGCGAATGCTGCTCACGCCCTGGCTGTTGATGCTGCCATCTACCACCAGGTAGTTGGCCGAAGCCTGTACCACATCGGGCGCAAACGGCTCAATGCAGCCGGCCAGCAACGCCAGGCCCGCGCCCAGCAGCCGGCGCAACATAGTTCGGGATATCATATTCTGCCACTAGTCGGAGAAGCGGGAAGATAGGGCAGATCAGCCAGAATAGCCGCCTTAATTTGCCGGCGGTAACAGGAGTTGCGCCAAGCTCGCCCCTACCCCCGGGCCCCGGCCGAACCCCCGTAGCCGGTTTCGTTGTTAGAGCGTTACGCCACCGCAGCCGAGGGAAGTAGCCCGACCGACAATACACAAAAACATCGGCCGCTGCAACGTTTCCTTTCCCCTGCCTCGGCGGTAACTTTACTTCCGCTTCGCCCCCTAACGGTGCGGAGTTTGTTTGCCCATGCCCGTATTCTCGCACCTCCACTGCCACACGCAATATTCCCTGCTTGATGGTCAGGCCAGCATTTCGGCCCTGATGAAAAAGGCCCAGGCCGACGGCATGCCCGCCGTAGCCCTCACCGACCACGGCAACATGTTCGGGGCCTTCAACTTCGTGGCCGAGGCGAACAAGTACAACGTGAAGCCCATTGTGGGCTGCGAGTTTTACCTGGTGGAGGACCGGCACAAGAAAAGCTTCAGCCGCGAGAAGGGCGAGCGGGACGTGCGCCACCACCAGCTGCTGCTGGCCAAAGACCAGGCCGGCTACCAGAACCTGGCCAAGCTCTGCTCCATGAGCTTCATTGAAGGCGTGTACTCCAAGTACCCGCGCATTGATAAGGAGCTGCTGCTGCAGTACCACGAGGGTCTGATTGCCACTTCCTGCTGCATCGGGGCCGAGATTCCGCAGGCCTTGCTCTGGAAATCGGAAGACGAAGCCGAGAAGCTGCTGCAGTGGTGGCTGGACGTGTTTGGCGAGGACTACTACATCGAGATTCAGCGCCACGGTATTGAAAACATCGATAACACGGGCAAAAGCCAGGAGGACCTCAACCAGATTCTGCTGAAGTGGGCCCGGAAGTACAACGTCAAGGTTATCTGCACCAACGACTCGCACTACGTGAATCAGGAGGACTTTGCCCCCCACGATTTGCTTTTGTGCGTGAATACGGGCGAGGAACACAGCATTCCGGTCGGTGACTTCCAGACCAAGTACTTCCGCCTGATGTCGTCGGACAACAAGGTGCTCTACGACCACCTCGACAACCTGCGCCCCCTGGCTTCTTCTGACGACCAGATCCGCCGCCAGCTCATGCGCATCGACGAGGAAGCCCAGATGCCCCGGCCCCGCTCCCGCTTCGGCTTCCCCAACGACCAGTTCTACTTCAAGACCCAGGAGGAAATGAGCCAGCTGTTCCGCGACGTGCCGGAAAGCCTGGACAACACCAACGACATCATCGACAAAATCACGCCGCCCAAGCTGGCGCGCGACATTCTGCTGCCCAACTTCCCCATTCCGGCGCCCTTCGCCAACGCCGACGAGTTTCTGCGCGAGCTGACCTACGTGGGCGCCTTCGGCCCCTCGGCCGGCAAGGGCAACCTGACGATGACCAAGCCGCCCCGTTACGCGGAGCGCACCCCGGAAATTGAAGAACGGCTGGATTATGAGCTGCGCATCATCGAGACGATGGGCTTCGCGGGCTACTTCCTCATTGTGCAGGACTTCATCAACCGCGGCCGGGATATGGGCGTGGCCGTGGGCCCGGGCCGGGGTTCGGCGGCCGGCTCGGCCGTAGCCTATTGCGTGGGCATTACCAACATCGACCCGATTAAGTACAGCCTGCTGTTCGAGCGTTTTCTGAACCCGGAGCGCGTGTCGATGCCCGATATCGACATTGACTTTGACGACGTGAACCGCCAGCGGGTGATTGACTACGTGGTGGACAAGTACGGCAAGACGCAGGTAGCCCAGATTATCACCTTCGGTACCATGGCCGCCAAGTCCAGCATCAAGGACGTGGCCCGGGCCATGGAGCTACCCCTGCCCGTCACGAACGAGCTGGCCAAGATGGTACCCGAAAAGCCCGGCACTACCCTGGCCGGGGCCTTTGCCGAAAACCAGGAGCTCGACATGATCCGGCGCGACGACGCGCCCGACAACCTACGGGGCCAGATTCTGCGCCTGGCGGAAAAGCTGGAAGGCTCGGTGCGCAACACCGGCATTCACGCCGCCGGCGTCATCATCGCCCCCGACGACATCACGAAGTACATTCCGGTTTCGACGTCGAAAGACTCGGACCTGCTCGTGACCCAGTTTGATGGGAAGGTGATTGAATCGGCCGGGATGCTAAAGATGGACTTTCTGGGGCTGAAGACGCTGACAATTATTGTCGATGCCCTGGAGCTTATCAAGAAAAACCACGGCGTCGATATCAACATCGACGACATCCCCCTGGACGACCCCAAAACCTACGAGCTGTACCAGCGCGGCGACACCATCGGCACGTTCCAGTTTGAGTCCGAGGGCATGCGCATGTACCTCAAGGACCTCAAACCCACCAACATCGAGGACCTGATTGCCATGAACGCCCTGTACCGGCCGGGCCCCATGCAGTTCATCCCGAACTTCATCAACCGCAAGCACGGCCGCGAGGAGATTGAGTACCCCCACGAGCTGCTGGAGCCCATTCTGAACTACTCCCAGGGCATTATGGTGTACCAGGAGCAGATCATGCAGGCCGCCCAGATTCTGGCCGGCTACTCCCTCGGCGGCGCCGACCTCTTGCGCCGGGCCATGGGGAAAAAGGACATGAAGAAGATGGCCCAGGAGCGGGAGAAATTCTGCGCCGGCGCCGAGAAGCTGCACGGCATCAAGCCCAAAAAGGCCAACGAAGTGTTCGACGTGATGGAGAAGTTTGCGGCCTACGGCTTCAACCGCTCCCACTCCGCCGCCTACTCCGTAGTGGCCTACCAGACCGGCTACCTCAAGGCCAACTACCCCGCCGAGTACATGGCCGCCGTGCTCACCAACAACATGTCGGATATCAAGAAGGTAACCTTCTTTATTGAGGAAGCCCGCCGCCAAGGCGTGCAGGTACTCGGCCCCGACGTGAACGAATCCATTCTCAAGTTCAACGTAAACGAGAAGGGCCAGATCCGTTTTGGCATGGCCGCTGTGAAGGGCGCCGGCGAGGCTGCTATTGAGAGCATTGTAGCCGAGCGGGAGAAGAAAGGCCCGTACACCGATATTTTCGACTTCTCGAAGCGCGTAAACCTGCGGGCCGTCAACAAGAAGACGTTTGAAAGCCTGGCCCTTTCCGGTGCTTTTGATTCGTTTGAGCGGTACCACCGTCGGCAGTTTGTAGAGGCTCCGGCTAATGACCAGAACCTCATCGACAAGGCGGTGAAAATGGGTCAGCAGTACCAGGCCGACCAGGATTCAGCCCAGCAGAGCCTGTTTGGCGGCGGGGCCTTTGGGGCGGTAGCCATGCCTTTGCCTAAAGTGGCCGATATGGAGCCCTGGCCCGCCACCGAACTGCTGCGCCGCGAAAAGGAGGTAGTAGGCTTCTACCTCTCGGGCCACCCCCTGGATGACTTCAAGCTGGAAATCGACTCTTACTGCACCTGCTCTCTGGACAAGGTGGAGAACTACAAAAACCGCGAGGTGACGGTAGCCGGGCTGATTTCCAACGTCCTGTTCAAAACCACCAAGACCGGCCAGCCCTTCGTCTCGTTCAGCGTGGAAGACTACGAGTCGAGCCTGAACCTGGCCTTATTCCGCGACGATTATTCCCGGTTCTCGGCCCTGATTAACCCGCGCAACTACGATAAGGAGCAGGTGCCGCCCATGTACATCCGGGGCAAGTACGCCCAGCGCTTCCGCGACTCCGACCAGTTCGAGTTCAAGATTCTGACCATGGAGCCCCTGTTCAACGTGGCCGAAAAGCTCGCCAACGGCGTGCGCGTACAGCTCGACCTGCGCACCATCACCGAGCCCTTCATGGACCGGTTCATGGAAGCCGTGGAAGGCTGTGCCGGCTCCAAGAAGCTGGAAATCAAGTTCGCCGAGCCCCACGAACACCTGACCGTGGATACCTACTCCCGCCGCTACCGCATCGAACCCAAAGAGTTTATCCGCAAAATGCGCGAAATGGAAATTGACGCCTGCCAGCTGATATAAAGTAGATTCGATAATGCCCCAGCCGACGCGGGTAGTGCTTAGTTTAACACACACTACCCGCGTCGCTGTCGTTAACGCCATTGACAAATGCTGCAGAACCTTATCCGTTTAGCAAGCCTGCTGCTTGTATGTAGCTGCGGTAAGCCACTCCCTGACCATGAAGCAGCAGTGCTAGGGGCGTGGCGTAGCGTATCGGAAGTTTCCATATCAGGTGAGCGGAACGATAACATATTCTTTACTAGAGCTGGTGGGCAATTGCGCATGTTAACACTCAATTCCTCGGGAGTCAATACCATCTGGTTCAGCCACCATAACGACTCTATTACAGTATCTCAGGGCTGCTTGGGATACAAGTTTGCGGTCAGGCTTTCTCCTAGTGAAGACAGCTTAATTTTCGCCGAAGCTATACGATACGTACGCATGGACTCTGCCCAGTTCAAGGAAGAAAGGCGCGCATTCCTAGAAAGCCGCTAGAACGCTCCTTCATTAGCGCGCTAACTCTTGCCAATCAGCAGAAAAATATTGTTTCAATTATTATTGAAAGTTTAGAATACTCTTTTACATTTACACCATGCAACTCGACGAAGCCAAAAGCAAGTTCATTGAAGGCTGGGGCACTTTGGGCTCGGCCTGGGGCGTGAGCCGGACGATGGCGCAGGTGCACGCGTTGTTGCTGGTGTCCCCGGGGGCCTTGAGCACCGAGGACCTGATGGAGCAGCTGCAAATTTCGCGGGGCAACGCCAACATGAACGTGCGTGCCCTCATGGACTGGGGCATTGTGCGCAAGGAATTACGCCCCGGCGAGCGGCGCGAGTTTTTCTCGGCCGAAAAGGATATTCACCGGGTGGCCACCCTGATTCTGAAGGAGCGGCGCAAGCGGGAACTGGAGCCCATTATGCGCGTGCTCAGCGAAATCAAGCAGGTGGAGCCTACACCCGGCGCTACCTCCGAGGAAACGGAAAGCTTCACCAAGATGATTGACAGCATCCACAGCTTCGCGGAGTTTGCCGATGGAGCGGCCTCTACCCTCATCAAAGCCGACGAAAACTGGTTTCTCAGCACCTTCATGAAGCTGATGCGCCCAAGCCAATAATCGCATTATTTTTTTGTGCCTTTATTTCAAATTTTATTGAAAGTTTAATACAAACAGAATAAGACACTATCTATTCCCTCACTTCCCTACCCCCCACGGTAAGTATGAATCAGCCCCTGATGATTTTAGCTGGCGGCACCGGGTTTCTGGGCCGGCACGTAGCTCAGCACTTCCGCCAGTTGGGCTATGAGGTACTAATGCTCACGCGCCATGCCCGGCGCTTCGGCGAAGTAGCCTGGGATGGTCGTACACTGGGCTCCTGGGCAGCCAGTTTGGAAGGAGCCGCCGTAGTGCTGAACCTAGCGGGCAAGTCAGTGGATTGCCGCTATAACACAGTAAACAAATACGCTATAACGCGCAGCCGCACTGAGAGCACGCGCGTGTTGGGGGAAGCTATTGCCCGCTGCCAGCGCCCACCTGCCGTATGGCTGAACTCTTCTACGGCTACTATCTACCAGCATACCGAGGGCGCGCAGCCCGCTAATACCGAAGCAGCCGGAGTGATTGGGCGTGGCTTTTCGGAGATGGTGGCACAGCGGTGGGAGGCAGAGTTCTGGCTGGCGCAGGTGTCACATACCCGCCGCGTGGCCTTGCGCACGGCCATCGTGCTGGGCGCCGACGGTGGAGCTTTGCCGGTAATGGCCCGCCTGGCCCGGGTAGGACTTTGCACACCCCAAGGCGACGGACAGCAGTGGATTAGCTGGCTGCACGTGGTAGATTTCTGCCGGGCCGTGGAGTTTCTGCTGAACCACCCTACCCTCGAGGGAGCCGTCAACCTCTGTGCTCCGCAGCCCCTCCGCAACTACGAGTTCAACGCCCTGCTTGACCAACATTACCAGCCGCGCTGGCACCTGCCGCAGCCCCGGTGGCTGCTGGAACTAGGTGCCTTTCTGCTCCGCACCGAAACCGAGCTGATTTTAAAAAGCCGCAAAGTAATGCCCCAGCGCCTGCTGGATGCGGGCTTTCGGTTCAACTACCCTACCTGCGAGCTAGCCCTGAACGATTTGCTGCCCCAGCTAGGGTAGGACCATCATCCAATTTCTTTATGCGCCTCTAGTCCTTCTTTTTCACTTCCAAATTTTCAAAAGCCATGAACTATCATCTGCTGGTGTACGGGGTGTATCTGCCCGTTACGGTGTTGGTTACGGTGTGGGTAGCGCGCACGCTTTTCAAAAACGGCCGCCTGTTTTTGATTGACATTTTCCACGGCAACGAGCAGCTGGCCGACTCCGTGAACAAGCTGCTGCTCACGGGCTTTTACCTCATCAATATCGGGTACGCCACGCTTACCCTGCGCAGTGCTGAGGCCATTACCAGCTACCAGCAGAGTGTGGAAACGCTCAGCATCAAGGTGGGTACCATCATCCTGATTCTGGGCGGTATGCACTTCTTTAACCTTTATGTGTTCTATAAGCTTCGGCACCGGGCCCAGGAATATGCCCGGGCTTACCATTCTTAGCCCGCTGATTGTTACGTAAGCTTATCCGGCCCCGGGGCCCCCGCCTGAGCGCAGCGGGAGCTACCGGGGCCCTGGCGCTGTTGGGCGGCCGTACTGCCACGCTGGCCGAATGAACTTTCCGGCCCGCTGCTTGTTGAAACGCAATCTGCTACCTTGCGGCCCGGTTGACCGTAAACAGCACACACATTCCATCAAACCCCTCACTGTTATGGGACATAAAGCCATCGAAATTACCGATGCTAACTTCGACCAGATTATCAACTCCGATAAACCCGTACTCGTGGACTTCTGGGCCGAGTGGTGCGGCCCCTGCCGCATGGTAGGCCCGGTAGTAGAAGAGCTGGCCGGTGAATACGAAGGCAAAGCCGTTATCGGCAAAGTTGACGTAGATTCTAACCCCCAGACTTCGGCCAAGTTCGGCATCCGCAGCATCCCTACGCTGCTGGTATTCAAGAACGGCCAGGTAGTTGACAAGCAGGTAGGTGCCGTTCCGAAGCACGTACTGGCTCAAAAGCTGGATGCTCAGGTAACGGCTTAACTCCAGCCCCCGGCATACTAAAAAGCCCCGCTTTTACCAGTTGGAAGCGGGGCTTTTTAGTGGGCTGCCGGTTCGGCTACTCCGCCGGGGCCGAAGCGCGGGCCTCGGAAGGCGGCACCTGGGGCGGCCGCAAGCCGGAAAGCAGCGAGAAATTAGGCGCGAAGTATATTGGAATGGTGAACGTCATGGCCGTAGGCAGGTTGTACTCCCGGCCCGGCTCGAAGGCGGGTAGGCTGGCCACTACCCGGCGCGCTTCCTGGTCGGCCTCCGGGGCCAGGCCCTGCACCACCCGTACCTGCCCCACGCGGCCGTCTTCGCCCACGGTGTAGCTTACGTACACATTCCCGGTGATGCCTTTGCGACGAATGTTGCGGGGGTAGGTGGTATTGCGGGCTACGTAGTTGAGCAAGGCAGCCTCGCCCCCCGGAAACTGGGGCAGCTCGCGGGTACGCACCTTGCCCATGTAGGGTGAGCCATCCTTATTGAAAAAAGCCAGGGCCAGGGGCTTGCCCTGCCGATCGGGCATCTCAATGGCGCTCAGCTCGCCGGTGTCATAATAGTAGTGCCACTCTCCCACGGCCCGGCCAGCGTTGTAGCGTCCCTCGGAGCGTTTCTGCCCGTTGCGGTGCACGGAAATCCAGCGGCCTACCCGCTGCCCGTCGGCGTAGTCGCCGCGCTGGCTCACGCGGCCATCCTCGTACCAGCCTACGTATAGGCCGTCGGCCTCGTCGTTGTGGTAGTGCACCTGGCCGGCCTTGCTGCCGCTGGGGTGATACCACGTGAGTAGGCCGTTGCGCACCGGGGGATCAATGGAAGACAGGGTACCGCGCAAAAGCAGTGTGCCGGAAAGCGCGTATTCGCGCATGGCATACGTGCCCAGCAACTCATTTTTCCGGTCAACAATGCGGTAGTGGGTTGCGCTGTCGGGCACGGTGGCTTCGTCCCGGTCGTTTAGGTACACGGCCGGCAGGCTTTGGGCAACACCGCCCCGGGCCGCCAGCAAACATGACAAGAGAAAAGCGTAGTGTATTCTCATGGGCAACCAGTTAGGGGCCAGAAAGTGGTAGTACGAAATATACCGAACACTTAAGCAGGGCCCAAGGCCTTGTCCAACTTCACTTAAAAAATACTATTTCAGCTAGTTACGAGACTATCAACAAAGGTCCGTGGTTTCTTTGCCCCGCCCCTAAAAGGCAGCGGCCGCTACCCCGATAAAGCGGAGCAGCGGCACCTGGTAAACAAGCCCGACCGGGCGCCTTAGCTGGCCCGTTCTTCTACTTCCTGCAACTGAATGGGCCTGTTGAAGGCTTCTTCCAGCGAAATAAGCGTTTCCGTACGTTCAATGCCCTCAATCAGCTGAATCTGCTCGTGCAGCACTTCCCGCAGATGGTTGGTATCGCGGCAAATCAAGCGGGCGAAGATGCCATACGCGCCCGTTGTGAAGTCGATGCTGACTACTTCCGGAATCTGCCGCAGCGCGGCTACCACGCTTTCGTACACGGAGCTTTTCTGCAGGTAAATTCCCAGAAAGGCCCGGACCCCATACCCCAGCTTCTGATAGTCGATTTTGAGGGTTGCGCCCTGCACAATACCCAATTCCTCTAACCGGGCCATGCGAACGTGCACCGTGCCACCCGAAACGTGCACCTTGCGGGCAATTTCAGTGTAGGGCATTTTGGCATCTTCAATTAACAAGGCCAGAATTTTCCGGTCAGTGTCGTCAAGTTCGTAATTGCGGGCCATTTTTTTACAAGTTGATTGTATATATTACAATGTGGAGGAGCAATTTTTAAAAAGAATGTAAATTTTCCTTCAAATGTCTGTAATTATTTTATTAGTTCGATTAAGCTGGTACATTTGTCATAATCCAACGCGAACGGCAGTGGATTGTTTTACACACTGTAGAATGATGAAACTGGCAGACATGCCCTCCTCTCTCGGGGGTGGAGATTCGGGAAAAACTGGTCCGGCGGCCGGCTAACTACTCCGTGAAGGTTCGACTCCTTCTTCTACAGCACAATGGTATTGGGTGGACTTCGTGAGGAGGGAAAACGGGACGTATCTGGGTGGGTACGTTCTGAATCGAGAGGCGGCATCTGGGTGGGTGCCGCCTTTTATTTTTTCCGGGCGTTTGTGCGCGCAGGTTGTCATTCTGTTCATCCTTGGCGCTTCCGGCCCAAATCGGCCGCAAAGTTCGCAGTTTGTTCCCGGATAAGCGCTGATTATGGCAAAAAAGCGCTCAACTACATAGAATAAGCGTGTTATATCTGGGTTGCTCCCAATTGTAGTTGGCATAGCCGATGCTGTCAGCTGTACTACTAGCTGGTAAAGAGAAAGCCCCACCTTATCCTGGAATAAAGTGAGGCTTTTGAAGATGATGTTTTCGTGAACTTACCGTCCGGCCAAGGCTGCCTGCTGCCGGAACCGGGCCAGGCCGGCATCCAGAAACTGCACGAAGGCAGTGGCATCGGGCTCATAGCCAATGGGGGGCGCCAGGGTGTGCGCCAGGTCCGGGTTAGCATTCGGGTCGAGGAGCACGTAGTAGGGTTGGGCGTTTACGTTGAAGCCGGTGAGCTGAATATCGGCGTTTTTCTTGCCCAGGGTAGCTTTGGTCTTTCCGTCGTAGGCAGATACGTAGTGCTCTTTCTGCGGCAGCTCCGTTTTATCGTCCACGTAAAGAGCCACAACTACAAAATCTTCGCGCAGGCGCTTGAGCACCCGCGGGTCTTTCCAGACGGTAGCTTCCATTTTGCGGCAGTTCACGCAGGCGTGCCCCGTGAAATCAATAAAGATGGGTTTGTTCTCGGCGCGGGCGCAGCGGCGGGCCTGTTCCAGATCGAAGTAGCCCGGCAGGCCGTGGGGAAGCTCCAGAAACTCGGCGTGGCGCGGGGCTTCGCAGAGGGCGTTGGCAGCTGTGGTAGCAGGCACTGCGGCGGCAGCGGTTTCGCCACCGGCCAGGGTAAAGTCGTTGCGGCTCTGGGGCGGCAAGTAGCCAGCCAGCAGGGGCAGCGGCGCCCCGAACAGGCCGGGCACGAGGTAGGTCATGAAGCTAAAGGCCAGCACGGCCATCAGCAGGCGGCCTACGCTCAGGTGAGTCAGATCGGAGTCGTGGGAGAGTTTGAAGCGGCCCAGCAGGTAGAAGCCCAGCAGGCCCGACAAAGCAATCCAGAGTACCAAGTAAATATCACGCGGGAGCAGATTCCAGTGGTACGCCAGGTCGGCCATGCTCAGGAACTTGAGGGCCAGCATCAGCTCCACAAAGCCCATCACCACCTTTACCGTGTTCAACCAGCCACCGGAGCGGGGCAAACTTTTCAGCCAGGCCGGAAAAATGGCGAACAGAGTGAACGGTAGGGCAAAAGCCAGGGAAAAGCCCAGCATACCAATTACGGGTTGCAGCCGCTCACCCCGGGAGGCCAGACCTAATATTGTTGCAACAATAGGCCCAGTGCACGAAAACGACACGACTACCAGAGTCAGGGCCATAAAGAATACGCCGCCCCAGCCGCCTTTGTCAGCCTGAGCATCAATCTTATTGACCATACCGTGGGGTAGGGTGATTTCAAATAGGCCCAAAAACGACAAGCCAAACACCATGAATACGGCGAAGAAAATCAGGTTTGGCAGCCAATGGGTGGCAATCAGGTTCGGGCCATCCTCACCCAGGAGAGCCGCTACTACTACTCCAACCAAAACATAAATACCGATGATGCTGAGGCCATACACAAAGGCTTTCAGGATACCTCGGGGCCGGCTGTCATTACCGCTGGTAAAGAACGACACCGTCATCGGAATCAAAGGGAATACGCAGGGTGTCAGCAACGCGCTTAACCCGAACATGAAGGCTGCCAGGGCGAAGCTCCACAGTCCGCCAGCCGACGTATCAGTGGCCGCGGCCGTGGGCGCTGTGGCAGCTACTGCCGGGGTAGCGGCCGAGGCTGCGGTGGTAGCCGGAGCAACTGCGGTAGGGTTTGCGGCCGTATCGGGGGTAGCAGCGGGGGCAGCGGAAGCCGTGGCGGACGTGGCTGTATCAGCAGGTGCAACAGCTGTTGCGGTAGCAGGGGTAGTGGGAGCAACCGGCGTTACGCTGGCCCCCGGGGAACCGGAGGGGGCAGACGCGGGTGCGGCAGCCTTGCCGGTTACTTCAATGGGGCCGAAGCTCAGGCTTTCCTCGCCGGGAATGCAGCGGCCATCCACGTCGGTGCAGGTCTGGAACTCGGTTTCCGCCTTAATGGTGAGCGTGCCGGGCTGCAGCACCCGGATGCGCTGCTTGATCAGGCCGGTGCGCTCGAAATAGGTGACGTCGCCCTTGAAAACTTCGTCGAATTTCTTTTTGGTGCCGATGGATTGCGGCTTGCCCACCAGCTCGTAGGCGGGGCTTTTGGCGAAGGTGAAGGTAAATACTGTGGGGCCCAGGTCGGGGTCGAAGTTGGTGGCGTACAGGTGCCACTTATCGTCGATGCGGGCATTGACGATAAGCTCCACTTCCTCGCCCACCTTCGCCGCCGACTTGCTAACGGCGCTGGAGAGCTTAGTGGGCGTCAGGATTTGGGCCGCCGCCGGCCAGAAGGCCAGGAGCAGCAGCACCAGCGGAAGCAACAGAAATTTACTGCGAGGCATGAATTCAGGGAAGAAACGACAGGAACAAGCCGATGAAAAAACAAAGGTCGGCAGAAACCGCAACAGCCACGCTAGGCTACGAGTTTTACCAACCCGCCGGTTTCCTTTCGGGCTGAGCAGAAACCTTCTGCGGGGCCGGTGCGTCATTCATTCCGAACCGCTTGCGCCGAATGTCGTACTTTTGCCTTACAAAGGAAGGCAGGCCGGTCGAGTCTTGCTTCCGCACCCATGGGCTTAGACATCTTATTTACTATTCTGCTCGTTGTAGCCAACGGCTTTTTTGTGGCTGCTGAGTTTGCACTTGTTAAAGTCAGGGTTTCGCAGCTGGAGCTGCGGGCGCAGGAAGGCAACCGCTGGGCCAAGCTGACACTGGGCCTGGTGCACAAGCTCGATGCCTACCTCTCGGCCACGCAGCTGGGCATTACGCTGGCCTCGCTGGCACTGGGATGGGTGGGCGAAGAAGTAATGGCCGAAATTGTGCTGGATGTGCTGCCCTACACGGGCCTGAAGCCGCTGCTGGAAAACTTCGGGGTGGTTGTTAACGAGGCCCTGGCCCACCGCATTGCCGTCCCGATTTCCTTTGCCCTGATTACCATCATGCACATTGTGCTGGGCGAGCTGGTGCCTAAATCCCTGGCTATTCAGCGCTCCGAAGCGGTCAGCCTGATCGTGGCCGGCCCGCTGAAGGTGTTCTACAAGATTCTCTCCCCCATCATCGGGCTGATGAACATGCTCAGCAACGCCATTCTGCGCCTGGTGGGTATTCAGCCCGCTTCGGAGCACGAGGTGCACACCACCGAGGAGCTGCGCCTGCTGCTGGACCAGAGCAAGCAAAGCGGCGAAATTCAGGAGTCGGAGCACGAGCTGCTGGAAAACGTGTTCGAGTTCAACGACCGGATGGTGAAGCAGATTATGGTGCCGCGCACCAAGCTCTCGGCCATTGATGTAAGCACGCCCCAGGACGAGGTGCTGGAAGCCGTGTACAACGAAGGCTATTCGCGCATTCCGGTGTACGAGGGCAACATCGACAACATTGTGGGCGTGCTCTACGTGAAGGACCTGCTCCAGATTATCCGCCGCCAGGAGCCTATTGAGCTGGCCAAGATTATCCGGCCGGCCTACTTCGTGCCGGAAACCAAGAAAATTAACCGCCTGCTCCGCCAGTTTCAGCGCAAGCACATGCACATGGCCATTGTTTCCGACGAGTTTGGGGGCGTGTCGGGCATCGTGACCATCGAGGACATCATGGAGGAGCTGGTAGGCGAAATCCAGGACGAATACGACAACGAGGTGCCGGTAGTAGAGAAGGTTTCGGAAACCGAGTACCGCGTAAACACTGCTACCGCCATTCCCGACGCCAACGAGTACCTCCCCTACCCCCTGCCCGAGGGCGACGACTACGAAACCGTGGGCGGCCTGCTGAACGTGCTCTACGGCAACATTCCGGAGGTCGGCGACGTGGCCGTGCTCGACAACTACGAGTTCCGGGTGCTGCAACGCTCCCGCCGCTCCGTGGAGCTGGTGCAGCTCCGGGTTACTACCCAAACAGAAACCGAGGATACCGAGGAAGCGCTGGATCTGTAAACCACCTCAACCACATATTACACATCAAGAAAAGGCCCGCAGCATCAGTTGCGGGCCTTTTCTTTTGTAAAGAACCTACTCCTTATTCAGCCTTAAACCAGCCGGCATACATCACATAGTTGTCGGCGGTGCGGAGCATGTTGGCGCGCTGCTCCTCGGTTACGGGTTTGATTTTCCGGGCCGGGATGCCGGCGTAGAGGTAGCCCGGTTCGCACTGGGTGTTTTCCAGTACCACGGCGCCGGCCGCAATAATGCAGCCTGCCCCTACCACGGCCTGGTCCATCACAATGGCGCCCATGCCAATCAGCACGTCGTCCTGCACGGTGCAGCCGTGCACGATGGCCTTGTGCCCGATACTGACGCGGGAGCCGATGGTAGTAGCCGCCTTCTGATACGTGCAATGTATCACGGCTCCGTCCTGCACGTTGCTTTTGTCACCGATGCGGATGCTGTTCACGTCGCCCCGAATTACGGCGTTGAACCATACGGTGCAGCTGGCTCCCAGGGTCACGTCGCCAACAATAGTGGCATTTTCCGCCACGAAGCAGTCGGGGCCCAGCTGCGGATGTTTGCCCTGAACCGGAAGAATGAGAGGCATATGGTGGGGTGGTGAAATAGTGAGATGGTGAGTTTGACGTTCTGGTGGCGCAAACTACGCTGGTGGCGCCTTCCGAACAGCAAACTCACCACTTCACCATGCGTTTCCAGGTGCCTTTTTCCCAGTTGTACTTGAGGGTGCTGGGCAGGGCCTGCCAGAAATACTTACTGGTTTCTACCGCGAAGCTGGGCTGCATGTAGCAGTTAATGGTGCAGCCTTCGCACTGGGGTAGGCGGCCCTCCAGCGCGGCCAGCTGCTGTACCGGCTCCGAGTTGTAGAGGTCGTACAGCTGGCCGTCAATCGGGAATTTCTGCTCGCCCAGGTGGTAGCAAGGCAGCACCAGCTCATTGCTGGGCGAAATAACCAGGGTAGTGCTGGCAGCCCGGCACACGGGCGCGGCTACGTGGTTGCCACCGTCGCGCCGCAGCTGAATGAAGGCCTCGTTGAGGTACACGCCGGGCAGCTTGCCGAAAGCCGAAAGGTAGTTCAGCTCCTGAGGCGTGAGCTGCTCGCCGGTGTTCACGGCGTTGTACTCGAAGGCGGGGTTCAGGATCAGCACCAGCTTATTGGGCTGGGTTATATGCTGGTACACCTTTTCCAGGTCGGCCAGGTTTTCGCGGAACACGGTGAACAGCACGTCGGGACGCTCGCCCAACTCCCGGGCTACCCGAATGCTTTCCAGCACGAAATCAAAGCAGGCTACCCCCCTCCCCTTGTCGTGCACTTCCTTCTCGGAGGCATCGAGGGAGAAGTGCAGCATATCGACCTTGCCGCGCAGCTTCTCGGCGTATTTGGGATAGAGCAGGCAGTTGGTAGTGAGCGTAGTGATGAAGCCCATGTCGTGCGCCAATCCCACAAACTCATGAATCTGGCGGTGCAGCAGGGGCTCGCCCCCGGTGAAGTCCACCACCGACACGCCCAGACGCTTCAGGTCCCGCAGGTTGCGCTCCACGTCCGCCAGCTGAATATAGGGCGAGGGTTTCTCCCAGATGTCGCAGAACGAACACCGCGCATTGCACCGGTAGGTGACGTAGTAGTTGCACAAAACCGGATGACGAACGAGGCGCATAGGGCAGTAAAGGTACAGCGCGGAAACACAAGCCGCCGCCCTACAACCACTGAAACCACCGAAAGGATAGGCGCTAGCCTACCCCCGCTAGTGCGGCAGCGCGCCCCAGGCCGTATCCCAGCAGGCGGGGGTGGCGGCCAGCGCCTCGGGCGTAGCAGGGCCGTAGTGCTCCAGGTAGTAGTTGCAGAAGCCTTTCAGCGGGCAGCGGGCGCAGTTGGGCTTGGTGAAAAAACAGATTTTCTGGCCGTGCCAGTAGTTGTGCTTATGGAAGTTGAGCAGTAATAAGGAATCCTTCGGCAGCTGATCCAGCAGCACCTGGTGAGCTTTTTCCACGGAGGCTTTTGGCCCGATCATGCCCACGCGCTGGGCCACCCGGTGCACGTGCGTATCCACGGGCAGTACGGGCTTGCGGAAGTTAAACAGGAGCACCAAAGAAGCCGTTTTCAGCCCAATGCCGGGCATGTCATTCAACCACTGCATGCCCTTCTCCGTGGGCCATTCTTCCAGAAAATCCAGGTTGTACTCGCCCCGCTCGGCCTTGATGCGGCGCAGAATTTCCTGAATCCGGGGGGCCTGGGTATCGGGCCAGCGGGTGGTCCGGATGGCGTGGGCCAACTCCTGAGTGGGCGCGTTTACTACCCCCTCCCAGTCGCCGAAGGCTTCCAGCATCCGGTCGTAGGCCAGCTCCTCATCGGCGTGGGTGGTCCGGTGCGAAAGAACCGTAGAAATCAGCTCCCGCATGGGTGAGCGGCGGGTGGTTTCCTGGGTTAGCGGGGGGTAGAACTCCTGCAGAATCCGTTGATTTTCGGTGGTTTTCTCGGCGGCGGGTGCGGTGTAGGTGGTAGGCATAGCCGGTTGTACCGCCGGGCCGGGCGGCAGGTTACACGCTTGGCTAGGCCCGCGGCGCGGGCTGGCCCAACAAAAAACCCGGTGGCCCCAACACTAGGGGCCACCGGGCCAGGTGCTTGCAAGCTGCCAGAGCTTAGATGGTGCCTTTTTCGGCAGCCTTCTTCAGCTTCTCATTGGCGAAGATGGCTACTTCTACGCGGCGGTTGGCCTGGCGGCCGGCTTCCGTCGAGTTGTCGGCAATGGGCTGCTTAGAGCCGTAGCCCGATACCGTGAAGCGCGAAGCATCCACGCCTTGCTGCTGGGCGTAGTTGGCTACGGCCTGAGCCCGGCGCTGCGAAAGCGGGTCGTTGATGGCATCGGAGCCGGTGTTGTCGGTGTGGCCCTCCACAATAACGTTGGTGTCGCCGTACTTAACGAGGGTTTTTGCCAAGTCTTTGATGTTCTCCTGCGCCGACGAAGTCAGAGCCGACGAGTTTTTAGCGAACAGCAGGCCCGAATCGAAGGTGATTTTGATACCCTCGCCTACGCGCTCCACTTTAGCGCCGGCCATTTCCTTCTGTAGCTCAGCGGCCTGCTTGTCCATCCGGCGACCAATCAGGGCGCCGCCGGCACCGCCTACGGCGGCCCCAATGATGGCGCCTTTGGCCGTGCCCGACTTACCGCCGATTACGCGGCCCAGCACAGCCCCGCCGGCCGCGCCGCCCAACCCACCAATAACGGCGCCTTTAGCCGTTTTGCTCCAGGGCTTTTTCGTGGTAGTGGTTTGTGCTTCAGCAGCGCTGGTGCCCAGCAGCAGCACGGCCAGCAGCAAGGCAAACAAGGAACGAAGATTTTTCATGACGTGGGGAGTTAGCGTGTATTGGTTTGACTGTGCGGAAAAATGTGTCGGCAAAGGTATTCGGTACAACTTTCATTCGAATACTTCTTCCGTAAATACCCGAATTGCAACCACCTTGCCAAAAACGTGCGTACCGCCGGAAAATTATCCGCAACCCCGCTCTAACTACCTCTCAGGCTGCTTTCGCGAGCCATTCTGCAGGTCTGAATCAACTCTGAACCAAGCTATTTCCCTACCCTCCCTGGTGGCCGCAACCTGTAATAATCCTTTTTGATTGTCTGGCCCTGCCTACCCTACCCGGGGGTAGTAGGGGCACTAAAAAAGCCGCCCCCGAGGGAAGCGGCTTTTTTTTAGTGGTTGCGAGCGTGAAGATTAGAGCGTGCCGTTTTCGGCAGCTTTCTTCATTTTCTCGTTGGCGAAGATGGCAATTTCTACGCGGCGGTTCGCCTGGCGACCTTCGGCGGTGGTGTTGTCGGCCAGGGGCTGCGACGAACCGTAGCCTCGGGTCGTGATGCGGGCGGCATCTACCCCCTGCGACGTGGTGTAGTTGGCCACGGCCTGGGCCCGGCGCTCGGAGAGCGGCTGGTTGATGGCATCGGAGCCGGTGTTGTCGGTGTGGCCTTCTACCAGTACGTTGGTGTCGGGGTACTTTTTCAGCACCTCGGCCATCTTCTGGATTTCACTCATGGAAGCCGGGCGCAGGTCGCTCTTGTTGGTATCGAAGAGGATGCCCGCGTCGAAGGTGATTTTGATGCCTTCGCCTACGCGCTCAACCCGGGCGTTCTGCATGTCGCGCTGCAGCTCTTCGGCCTGCTTGTCCATTTTGCGGCCGATGAGGGCGCCACCCGTGCCGCCCACGGCGGCCCCAATGATGGCACCAGCGGCGGTACCCGATTTGCCCCCGATTACGCGGCCCAGCACGGCGCCGGCTACGGCGCCAGCGCCGGCGCCAATGGCGCCGCCTTTCACGGTGCGGCTGGTGCCGGTTTTACGCGGGCCGGTACCGTTGGTGTCGGCTTCCGGAATGTTGGGGTTGCGGGTGTTGGTGCTGGCGCAGGAGCTAACAAACAGCACCAGGGCCATGAGTAGCGTAAGAAGGGAAGTGCGAGAGGTCATGTGCTTGAAAATAGGGTGAAGGGAAAGAGGCTCGATGAGCTGTTGGGGGTACTTACTTGGGTTGAGCAAAAAATGTTCGGCAAACGTGGCGAGGCCGGTGCTGCTACCTGCCCCGCTCCGGGCAGAGGCGCGGGCCAGTAAAAATGCCCGCCGCAGGCACCATCTGTGCACGCAACGGGCATTTTCCAAAAAGCTTGCCGAAAAATAGAAGGCCGCTGGCGCGCGGGCCTATCGTACCAGCTCAGCCGGCTCAGCAGCAGGCACTTCGGCCGGCTTGAGCATAAGCAGCAAATCCGTGAGCTTGTGCTTAAGCTCCTTGCGGTCCACAATAAAATCGAGGAAGCCGTGCTCCAGCACAAACTCGGCGCTCTGGAAGCCCTTGGGCAGATCCTTGCCAATGGTTTCGCGAATAACGCGCGGGCCGGCAAACCCAATCAGGGCGCCCGGCTCGGCAATGTTGAAGTCGCCGAGCATGGCAAACGAGGCCGTTACGCCGCCCGTGGTGGGGTCGGTCAGCAAGGAAATGTAGGGCAGGCCGGCTTCGGAGAGCAGGGCCAGCTTGGCCGAGGTTTTGGCCATCTGCATCAGGGAATAGCCGGCTTCCATCATGCGGGCCCCACCGGAGCGCGAAATCATGAGAAAGGGCAGGCGGTTCTGGCGGGCATAGTCGATGGCGCGGGCAATCTTCTCGCCCACCACCGAGCCCATGGAGCCGCCAATGAACTTGAAATCCATGGCGGCAACCACCAGGCCCAGGCCGTTCATCTGGCCGTGGGCCGCACGCACGGCGTCCTTCAGGCCGGTGCTCTTTTCGGTGGCGGCCACGCGCTGGGGGTAGGCCTTGGTGTCCACGAAGTTCAGCGGGTCGGCGGAGCGCAAATCAGCGTCCAGCTCCTGGTACTCGTGATTGTCGAACAGGAAATCGAAGTAATCGACGGCGTCAATCCGGTCGTGGTGGCCGCAGTTGCCGCAGGTGGAGAGCAGGCGCTTGTGCTCGGCCATGGTGGCCACGGTTTTGCATTCGGGGCACTTGTACCAGAGGCCGTCGGGCGTTTCCTTCTTCTGTTCCGTGGGCGTGACGATGCCTTTTTCTTTACGCTTAAACCAGGAGGACATAGGTAGGGAGATGCTTGAGTCAGTGAGAGGGGGGAAGGCAGGCAAAGCCGCTACCGCCGGGCAGCAGCGGCTTCCTCGGTGCAAGTTAAGCCAGATGCGGAAATAGTGAGATGCCAGGCAAGCGAGTTTGCTTTCCGGCCCGCCCGCAGAAAAGCCGCTGCCGGGGCGGCCATTCGGTTTCCTACCCCTGCTACCTTCCCGAAGCCATCCTCTGCTGCCTCAGCGCGACAGGCAAGAGCCGGCCGGCTCCTTCTTGTACTTTCACCAGCGTTCCGGGGCGAGGCCGGGGTAGCACTTCCCGGCCGGGCGCCTTACCTTGCCGCGGGAAGCCCGACCTTGCGGCCTACCGCCCCCACCTTGCACAACCCAGGCTTTTTTCGTGAAAAACATTTCCTTTCTCGCGGTTGCTACCTTGCTTACCGCCTCTGCCCTACCCGGCTGCGTGGCCTCCAAGAAATACGACGACCTGAAAGCCCGCCAAATGGCCACCGAGCAAGCCAAAACCGACCTGGAGCGCCAACAGCGCCAGGCCGTGGCGGAGCTGAAAAAGGCGTCGGATGAGCTGGCCCAGCTGCGCCTCGATACCCGCCGCCTCGTGGACGACTCGACGGAAACCGGCCGTAGCCTGCGCCGCCTGCAGCAGCTAAACGCCCAGCTCACGGACTCCTACGACAAGCTGCTCAAGAACTCCGACCGCGCCATGGCCGATAAGTCGGCCGACTACAACAAGGTGGCCCGCGACCTGGCCCGCCGCGAGGCCGAGCTGGGCGAGCTGGAAACCACCCTCCGGAAAAGCCGCACCGATATTGATAAGCTGAACGCCGACCTGAAAGTGCGCGAGGCCCGGCTGGCGGAGCTGCAGCAGGCGCTGGCCGAGAAAGATAAGGCCGTGGATAACCTGAAAGCCAGCGTGAGCAACGCCCTGCGCGGCTTCCAGGGCACCGATCTGCAGGTGCAGATGAAGGACGGCAAGGTGTACGTGTCGCTCTCGGAGCAGCTGTTGTTCAAATCGGGCTCTACCAAGGTGGACCCCAAGGGCCAGGAGGCCCTGAAGCAGCTGGCTGCCGTGCTTCAGCAGCAGCCCGACGTGAACGTGGTGGTGGAAGGCCACACCGACAACGTGCCCTTTAGCCGGCCCGCCGGCGCCATGCAGGACAACTGGGACCTGAGCGTGCTGCGGGCCACCGAAATTGCCCGGCTGCTGACGGTAGGCGGGGTAGCCCCGGCCCGCATCACAGCTTCGGGCCGCTCCCAGTACGTGCCCGTCGCCCCCAACGACTCGCCCCAGAACAAGGCCCTGAACCGCCGCACCGAAATCATCCTGACGCCCAAGCTCAACGAGCTGCTTAAGATTCTGGATTCCAATTCATCAGTAGGTACCAAGTAATCTATTCTTGTATCTTGATACCGATAACAAACAACACAATCTACCCTATGAAGTCAGCTTATAACCTACTCCGCCTAAGTATTTGTGCCCTGCTGCTGTGTGGCAGCTTGGCCGCCAGTGCAACGCATTACCTGAGCGGTACCATTACGTACCGTCACATCCAAGCCAATCAGTACGCAGTCCAGGTCGTTCTCTACACAGACTATGTTACTTCTTCTGGCCAACCCAGCGCTGACGAGCCAGAAACCGTGCTTCATTGCCTGCCCAACCTGGAGGCAGGCTGCGCTGATGCTCTTCAAAATGAGGTAACGGTGCGAATACCGCGGCAGCGCTTTGAGCTTATCTCGGCCCAGTGCGGCGCGCTCACCGTCAGAAAGAACTTTTATACTGCTCTGATTACGCTTCCGCCTAACCGCTGGACACTCCTGGTTGATAACGTCAACCGACGAGGCGGCATTGTCAACATCTCCAACTCGGTTGCGACCACCGGTACCATTGCCACAACCCTGGATAACTCTACCGGCTTGGTGAATAACTCAGCGGAGTTTATTTCTACCGAAATCCCCAGCCTAAACGGCAATCAGTATCACCGTTTAACGGCCAGGGCCATTGATGTTGACGGTGATTCGGTTGCGTACGAATTCGTGACGCCACAACAGGGCCTTAGCGCCCGGAGCTGCCCCCGGCCGGCAGATGGGTTTTTTCAGCCGCCTCATTTCCGCCTCGATGCGGTTACGGGCGTGCTAGAGACCGTGCCCTTCACACTGGTGCAAGGCCATTACGTAACTACCATTCAGGCCAATGAATTTCGGCGGCTGAATGGCGGCTGGACTAAAATCGGCAGCGTGCAGCATGATTTCATGTACTTGGTGCGCAGTGTTTCCACCGCCAATAGTAACCCTCGTTTCAGTGCGCTGCAGCGTGGCAATGCTACACTGGATTTCGCGCGGCCCATTCCCGTAAATCCGGGCCAGACGGTTGAGCTAACCCTGACCGCTACTGACCCCGATGCCGGGCAACAGCTGACTTTCAGCAGCCTCACTCCCATGCTTTACTCGGCCTTATACCCCTCCGCTAGCTTCCCTACCATACAGAAACTATCGGCTACCCAGGCCCGCCTGACCTGGCAGATACCGGCCTCGCTGCCCGTGGGCCGCTACCAGTTTGGCCTGGCGGTAACAGATGATTTTTGCCAGCAGTATGGCCAGGAAATCCGCCCCATCACCTTTGTGGTAACCAATCAGGTGATTGCAGGCACCAAACGGGCCGCTGACAGAGCTATGGAGGCCTACCCTACCCCCTTCCATGAGCAGGTACGCTTTCAGCTCAGCCAGCCGGGTAGCCGTTCCCTGACGGTAGTAGATGGCCTCGGCCGCGCGGTAGCCCAGCTCACCAGCCGCCCCGATGGCAGCGTGCTGTGGCAGCCCGGCCCTGCCCTGACACCTGGCCTGTACCTGGCCCGCACCGCCGACGGGCAAGAGCAAGTCCGTTTGCTGCGCGAGTAGCGCGGCTTCCCTACCCAAAGCAACGGCCGGCTCCCCAGGTGGGAAGCCGGCCGTTGCTGTTGGTGCGGTGCGCTGCTATCGGTTAGAACGACAGGTTCAGGCGGCCGAAGTAGAAGGCCCCGCTGTAGCCGAACTGGTTGGAGCTGTAGGGGAAGCGGCCCCGGTTGGTAGCATCCAGGGTGGAGTAGGTCAGGCTCTGCTCGTTGTTGTTGGGGTCCTGGTAGAGGCGGTCCGGGTACACGTTGAACAGGTTGTTAACCCCGATGCTCAGGCCTACATTCTTCATTACCTGGGCGCTCAGCACCAGGTCCGTCACCCACTTGGCCGAGAAGGTCTGGTCAATGTAGGACCGGTCGGGGTTGGCGTCCTTGGTCTGGATTTCCCCGAAGCGCACGGTGCGCAGGTTGGCACTGAACATCTTGTAGCCGTAGTCGGCGCTGAGGTTGATTTTGCTGCGGGGCTGGCCGTTTTCGAGGCGGGCGCGCTGGGCCCGGTCGAAGAGGGTGTTCTGCAGGCTGGGGTTGGCATCAATGAAAGCCGAGCTGTTGAAGCTGCGCACGGTGGTTTCGTTGAAGTTGGCCGCCGCCGTCAGGGTCAGGCGGCTGTCGGGCCCGAGCTGCAGGCGCTCATTGGCCACAATATCCAGGCCCCGGGTGCGGGTGTTCACGGCGTTGGCAAAGAACTGAATGCCCTGCACCGGCAGTGTGCCCAGAATGGTATTTACGGCCGCGTTGCCGCGGTTGAACTGGCTGCTGAGTACAATCCGGTCCTTAATATCAATTTGGTAGGCATCCACCGTCAGCGTAATTGTTTTGAGGATGCGTGCCGTCAGGCCCAGGCTGTAGTTCTTCGATTTCTCCTGCTTCAGGGAGCCAATGCCGAAGGCCCGGGTCAGGGGGTTGTCGTTGTTGGTGGTGAGCACCTCGCGCAGCTCCCCGCTTGTAAACTGGGTGCTGGAGTTGGTAAAGTAGCGCTGCTGCAAGGAGGGGGCCCGGAAGCCGTTGCCCAGGTTACCGCGCACGGCCAGATCGGGCAGAATGCTATAGCGGGCGGCCAGCTTGCCGCTTACGTTGTTGCCGAAATCGGAATACCGCTCGGCCCGGCCGGCCACGCTCACCAGCAGCTTCTCGGTGATGTCGCTTTCCAGATCCAGGTAGCCGGCCACGTTGGTGCGGGTGCGGTTGGTGGCGTCGCGGGGGGTGTAGCCGGGGAAACCCTGGGAACCGAAGGCGGCGCGGGCGCTGGCCCCGTTCACGGTCACGGTGCGGGTGCCCGCCAGGTAAGAGCCCTCTTCGCCAGCCTCAATCTCAAACATATCCGTTCGGAATTCGCCCCCGAAGGCCACGTTCAGGGTGCTCAGGGCCGGTACGCTGGTAAACTTGCGCGAGAAGCCCAGGTTCACGGTGTTCTGCTGGAAGGTAAGCGTGCCGGCATAAAACTCGGTGGGGCTGGTGCCCTGAGGTAGGGAGGCGTTCAGCGTGTTCGTGACGTCGTAGCGGAGGCTGTTGCGGCCGTAGGTATTGCTCAGATCAGCCGCGAAGCCCAGCACCGTGCCCCGGATGCCGGTAATGAGCGAGGCATCATCCACGGTGCTGTTGATGAAGGGCAGGTAGCCGTTGGGGTAAATCGTCAGGTCGCTCTGGGTGGCTTGGTTGGGTAGGCGGTAGAGGGCCCCGGCCCGGCCGGTGCGCCGGGTCAGGCCGCCCGTTACGTACACCTCCAGCCCCAGGCGCGGGGCTACCGTGTAGGCGGCATTCAGAAAGCCCCCGTAGGTGCGCACGTCGGAGCTGCCCACCCGGATGTTGCGGCGGTTGAAGCCCCGCCCGGCCACCAGGGCATCGTCCTGGGCTTTCAGCTCGCGCTTCTGCTGGTCGGAGAGGTTGCCGGGATAGGTGCCGTTGCTGCCCAGGTAAATCAGGGGGGCCGTATCGGGGCGGCTGCGGTCCACGAAGGAGCGGTTGCTGAACTGTCCGCTCACGTTCACGTAGCCCCGGCGGCCCAGCCCAAAGCCGGCGTTGGCATCGGCCTGCACCAGCTCCCCGTCGCCTTCCACGGTCTGGCCCACGGTGCTGCTGGCAAATACGCCGGTGGTGTCGTCCTTGAGCTGAATGTTGATGACGCCGGCAATGGCGTCGGAGCCGTACTGGGCCGCCGCGCCCTCGCGCAGTACCTCAATGCGCTTGATGGCCGCCGGCGGAATTACGTTCATATCGGTACCCACCGAGCCGCGGCCGGGCGTGCCGTTGATGTTCACCAGGGCCGAGGTGTGGCGGCGCTTCCCATTCACCAGCACCAGCACCTGATCGGGCCCGAGGCCGCGCAGGGTTGCGGGGTCCACAAAGTCGGTACCGTCCGTCACGGTCTGGCGGCTGCTCTGGAACGACGGGGCAATGTAGGTGAGAATCTGGGTGACGTCGGTCTGGGCGTAGGCCTTGATTTCGCGGGCCGAAATAACATCCACGGGCGAAGTGGTCAGGATGTTGGAGCGCCCCTCGGTGGCCCGGGAGCCGGTTACTACCACTTCATTCAGCGCCGTTTCATTATCCGTGAGCCGGGCATCGAGGGTAGTACGGCCGTTGAGCGGCAGCTGCTGGGTAGTAGAGCCGATGGCCGAGAAGACGAGGGTAGCGGTGGGCGCCACTTCCAGGCGGTAGCGGCCGTCGGCATCGGTGCTGGTACCGTTGGTGGTGCCGCGCTCCAGCACCGTTACGCCGGGCTGGCCCTGACCGGCCGCGTTGGTCACGCGCCCCGACACGCTGATGTTCTGGGCCACGGCAACAAAACTGGTCAGCGACAACGCCGTTACCAGCCCCATTCGGCTTGCGGATAAGTGATTCATAGGAAAAGAGAAAAAGAAAAACACGTACTGCCGCCGGCTTCCCCCACGGAAGTCAGCGGCCAGCCCAACACAGGAAAGAGGCGCGCCGGCCTCACGGGCAGCCCAACGACACCAGAGCAACCGCTTTGCGGCGGACGTTTCACCTACTTTTACTGGCTCCTTCTGCCCCATACGCACCGGGGCGCTCAAGGGCTGGTAGGGTTCAGCTTACCAGCAACGTCACCGGGAAAACCGCATTGAGGCGGCAGTTTACTTCAGGCCCGCAGCCGGCCCTGCTACCAACAGCAACAACACCCCAGCTGCTTCGAGGGGGTAAGCAAATCAAGGGGGCTCCGGAAGCCAGAGGCTGTATCCAACCGGCTTTCCTGAGCAGTGAGACTAACAAGGAAGTGATTTTTCACGCGGCACCAGGTAGAAAGCGCCCTACCCTTACTGCGGGGCAGAGGCGCTACCTGTGCACTACTACAGCCGTCGGCTGATTTTGTTTGCCCGGCCCGGTGCAGTTTGTGGCAGCCTGGCAGGCCTGAGGGCGAGCCTTACTGCAGCAGTTGCCGGGCTACCGGCAAGGCCAGCTGCGCCCACTGCTGCATATGCTTGCCTGAGTAATGCAGGCCGTCGGGGGCGAACTGGGTAGCGTCGGGGGCAGCGGTGCGGGTCAGGTCGGTGATGTTCAGGTAGGTTACTCCCGCCTGCCGGCACTCCTGCTGAGCCGCGGCATTGAACTGGTTTATTTGCGCGGTAATCTGCTCCTGGTCGTGGTTGCGGGCGTAGGGCGAGCGGCCCCAGTCCGGAATGGACAGCATAAACACCCGGCCCGGCCGGCCGCCGGCAAAGCGAATAGCCGTTTGCAGCAGTTCCCGCAACTCGGTACGGTAAGTGGCTACCGGTTGGCCCCGGTACTGGTTATTGACTCCAATCATCAGGGAAACCAGCTCGTAGGTGTTGCGGTTGTCGGCCGCCCTGATGGCCTGCTGCAGCTCGGCGGTGGTCCAGCCGGTGCGGGCAATGATATCGGGCGGCTGAATGCCATCGGATTGGCCCAGCTGGGCCAGCTGCACGCCCCAACGGTCCGTGGCGGGCACGCCCTCCCCAATGGTGTACGAGTCGCCGAGGGCCAGGTAGCGGATCTGGGCCGCGGCCGGCTTTGGCGCCTGGGGCGGGGTAGTACGCGGGGCCGGGTCGGTGGCCGGCTCGGTGCAGCCAAAGCCAAGCAGCAGGAAAAACAAAACCAGAAGGCGCATACGCAGAAACACAGCAGAGAACAAGGCCATCATATACGGGCTGGTAAAGCTCCCAGATTGCACCGGCTGATTCCCGGGCGCCCCCAGGACCAAGCCCGCCCGACCGGCACGTGCGCTACGCCACCCGGTAAAACAAACGCCCGGCCAGCAGGCCGGGCGTTTGAGCATTACGTGCATTTCGTTACCATACCGCTTTCAAGGCCTCCTCCAGCTTCGTGAAAGGCCCGAAGCTGACCTTAGCCCGGTCGTAGCTTAGGGTGCCTCGCGGCACGGCGCGGGCCAGAGCCTCTACCTCCCGAAAAGCCGTTTTGGCCGGTGCATTTTCCAGCCCGAGAAACTGAGCCGGAAACGCCGTTGCACTGCCGCGCATGGGGCCTTCCAGGGTGAACAGGCCAGTTATTTTCCAGCCAAAGGCCCCGCGCACGGCGCGCAGTTTCAGCTGTTCCGCCGGGCGTGTGGCGGGCACTACCACCCTGGTAGTCAGCAGGCCGCGGGCGGCATCCAGGCTGTCGATGGTATAGCCGCGGGCAGTTAGGTGCTGCCTGAGCTGCGCCAGCACAGAATCCGGCGGAGCGGCAGTCTGCACCCGAATGATGTTGGCCCGACTAAACGGGGTAGCGGCGGGTGGGCCCGGCTGCTGAGCCACGGCCGCACCAGCCGGGCCCAGCAACCGGCCTACCCCCATCAGGAGCACAAAGCCGCGCACTACCCAATGGCCTGCTGCAGGTCCTCCAGCAGGTCATCGGCGTCCTCAATGCCCACGCTCAGGCGAATCAGCGAGTCCGACAGGCCCGCTTTGCGGCGCTCCTCAGCCGGAATGCTGGCGTGGGTCATGGTAGCCGGGTGGCCCGAGAGGCTTTCCACGCCGCCCAGGCTCTCGGCCAGGGAAAACAGCTGGAATTTCTCCAGGCAGGCCACGGCGTCTGCCTGCCGGTCGCCCTTGAGCACAAAGGAAATCATGCCCCCGAAGTCGCGCATTTGCTTCGCGGCAATGGCGTGGTTGGGGTGATCCTCGAAGCCGGGCCAGTACACTTTCTCCACTTTAGGGTGAGCCTTGAGGAACTCGGCTACTTTGCGGCCGTTTTCGCAGTGGCGCTGCATGCGCACGTGCAGGGTTTTGAGGCCACGCAGCACCAGGAAGCAGTCCTGGGGGCCGGGCGTGCCGCCGCAGGCGTTCTGGTAGAAGCTCAGGCGCTGGTGCAGCTCGTCATCATTCACAATCACGGCGCCCATCACCGTATCGGAGTGGCCGGCCATGTACTTGGTCAGGGAGTACATCACCATATCGGCGCCCAGTTCCAGCGGGGTTTGCAGGTAGGGCGTGGAGAAGGTATTGTCCACCACCAGCAGGGCACCGGCTTTCTTGGCCACGGCCGAGGCGGCGGCAATATCAATTACGTTCAGCAGCGGATTGGTGGGCGTTTCTACCCAAATCAGCTTGGTGCGCTCGGTCACGGCGGCTTCCACGGCCGTCATGTCGTGCATGGGCACAAAGTGAAACTTGATGCCGTAGTTCTGGTACACTTTCGTGAAGAGGCGGTAGGAGCCCCCGTACAGGTCGTTGGTTGAAATCACCTCGTCGCCGGGCTGCAGCAGCTTCACGATGCAGTCGATGGCGGCCATGCCGGTGGCGAAGGCCAGGCCGTGCTTGCCGTTATCGAGGGCGGCCAGCGCATCCTGGAGCTGGGAGCGGGTAGGGTTGTGGGTGCGCGAGTACTCGAAGCCTTTGTGGTCGCCGGGCGAGCGTTGCACGTAGGTTGAGGTCTGGTAAATGGGCGTCATGATGGCCCCGGTGGTGGGGTCGGGGTGCACGCCCGCGTGAATAGCCTTGGTTCCGAATTTCATCTGGCGGGAGCTGAAGGAATAAGAGTCCGTAATCGTGTTGGCAAAGGTAACCACGCACCGGAAGCTTTAGTTACCCGGTGCGTTGCTCCCCCCTGCGCTTGGCTAAGCGTGGCAGCCTGTAGCCTTCGCGCCGGTTCTTACGTTCTTACCTTCGGGCCGGCCGCACACTGCCGGTCCGCGTGTTATTGCTGCCTATGGCTTTTCTGAAAGAGCTTTTTCACCAGAATACTTCCACCCTGATTTCCCTGTTTCTGCTGGCGGTGCTGCCCCTGGTCGGGGATAGTGCTCTGGCCTGGGGCCTGCACGAAAATGCCGAGTGGCTGCGGCATCCCTCGGCCTTACAGATGCTGCTGTACTTTGTGGTGGTGGCTTTTACCATGACGTTTGCCCTCACCCATACCACGGTGGTAGTACTGGTCACGGCGTTTTACTTCGGCTGGCCTGGTTTCGCGGGCATGCTGTTAACCTATATCCTGGCCGCTTTATTCGGGCACATGCTGGCTACCTCCTTGGACAAGGGCAAGCTGATTGGCCTGCTAGAGAAATTCCCGAAGGCGCACGCCATCATGCACGAGTTGCGCGCCGACAGCTGGCGGCTGGTGTTGCTCACCCGGCTTTCGCCGGTGCTGCCGTTTGCCCTTATCACGTTCATTCTGGCTGTAATGGGGGTGCCGCGCCAGCAGTTTCTCACTGCTTCAGTGGTCGGGATGCTGCCCCGGACGCTGTTTTTCTATTGGCTCGGTACCAAGGCGCAGGATGTGCTCCTGCTTATTCAGGACCCCGATACGGGCACGGCGGGCAAGGTGCTGGTGGTAGTGCTGGTAGCCGTGTCGTTATTTGGCTTGTACTTCCTGTTTACCCGGGCTCTCAAGCGGGCACTGCAGCGAGGTGTTGAAAAAGAGCAAAAAAATTTCAGCTGAATTTCAGCATCTTGCAGTCTTACGCTCCCTTTTTCTGCACGAATTTTACCTTACAGCTTGCAGGTCCGGAAATTTACCCGCTATCTTTGCACAACCAAAACGGTGGAACGCTCCCGAAATGGTAACAACATGGTTGCGTAGCTCAATTGGATAGAGCATCTGACTACGAATCAGAAGGTTTGGGGTTCGACTCCCTACGTGACCACAGAAAAGCCCTTAGCAAGCTGCTAAGGGCTTTTTCGTTTTTTCAGGTTTTCTGATTTCCTTTCCGCTCTCAGTACGCCTGATGGGGCAATCCTGGGGTTGGATTTGCTTACGCCTGTTTCCTGTGCAAGAAGGCAGTTTCGGGCATAGTGAGCAGAACGGGCAACACCAGCAACGCCACCACGGCAATCATAGCTCCGGGCACGAGCGGCCAACCCGTGCGGGCAATAAGCAGTTCCGCCAAGAAGGGGGTTAATCCGCCAAAAACGGCCGTGGCGACCGTGGCACCCAAGGCTAATCCGCTTAATCGGCCCTCGCCGGGGAACTGCTCAGCAGTGGCAGCGGCACCTACGGCACTCACGCCGCCGGCCACCGCCGCCAGTATCACTGCCCCCACTACAGCCTGCCCGGAGCTACCGCCCCGCATCCAGGAAAACAAGGTGGTGGGTAGCAGGGCGCTGGCTCCGGCCAGTACAGCCAATACCGGCTTACGGCCCAGGCGGTCGGATAGCAACCCAACGAAGGGGGTTACCAGAATGACCACGACGGCGGCAACAGTCGAGAGGCCCAACGCCTCCCCTTCGCCGCGCCGGCCGGTGGTAGCCAGAAAGGTTGGCACGTACGTAATGCCCACGTAATAGGTAATGGAGCCAAGGGCGGAAATGGAAAATGTGCGCAGAATAGCCGCGCGGTGGTACCGTAGCGTGTGGAGCAGAGGCTCGGCAGGCACCGTACCCGCTTGCTGCTGCCGCTCGAAGTCCGGCGACTCCTGCATGGTAGAGCGGGCCGCCCAGACGCCGCCGGCCAGAACTGCCCCGAACAGGAAGGGTAGGCGCCACCCCCAGGTATCTAGGCTAGGTGGGGGTAGCGCGTACACGAGCAGGGCGCACACCCCTACGGCCAGCAAGGCCCCCACCTCGCTGGCCGCCGCGGCCAGCGAGGTAACCGCCCCCCGGCGGCGGGGTGGGGCGCCCTCCAGCAGGTAGGCTACCACCCCGGTGTATTCGCCACCCACGGAAAAGGCCATCAGGCACCGCAGCACCAAGAGCAACCAACCGGCTAGGCTCCCAATCTGAGCGTGGGTGGGGAGTAGCGCCGTAGCGAGCATAGCGCCCGTCATCAAGGCCATAGATAACAGCATCATCCGCCGCCGGCCGTACCGGTCGCCGATGTGCCCGAAAACCAGTGCCCCCAGCGGCCGCATCAGATAGGATACCGCAAACCCGCCCAGGGCCGTGAGCAGTGACGTTTCGCCCGGCCCGAAAAACACCCGGGAAAGAACGGTGGCAAAGTACAGGCACAGCGTGAAGTCGTACCACTCAATGATGGTAGAGCAGGCGGCTACTACCAGGGAAGCCCGGGAAAGCCGAGCGCGGGGCACTGGTGGGTGGATTGGAGAAGGCAGCACTGGCGTAGCTGAACAAGTTGGTTGGGTGAAGGTACCTAACGCTTTTCGTTACAGCTGTCCGCCTACCCTACGGCAGCAGCTGAAAGTAGCTGCCCTGCCACAGCGGCACATTGGACCCATTAACGGGAGGCACTCTTACCAGCACTGCCCGTAGCCAACCACTGGCCTCAGGAAAACCGTCTCCACTTTCTCTTTCCCAATAGTAGACAGACGATTTTCCCATCCATGGACTTTTTTTGCCGCCGACTGCGTTTACGGGGGCACGTTCCTGGCCTCATAGCACACACCTTCATGCAACTCGTCGCCTATCGGCCCGAATACCGGATTTATTTAGATTCTCTACACAACCACATCACCTACGAACGCCGGGAAGAGCAAACGCTTGCTCAGGCTATGCCCTACTTCCTGGCTGACTGGCAGCGCATTCTGCAACGGGTGCAGCCGGGCTTCACGGTGCTCTGCGACGTCTCGCGGACGCTGGGCCCCAACGTGCGGCTCGTTCCGCTGTACGTGCAGCTGCGGGAGTTGCTGAAGGAATCGGGTATATCGGTCATGGCCGAGGTTCACCCCTCCTCCCTCACCATGCAGTCGTTGAGCCGCCTGCTGGGCGAGCGGCTGGCCTTACCGGTATACCAGTTTACGGACCGCGCTGAGGCCGAGTACTTTTTGCTGGGCTACAGCCTGGCCCAGCCCGCTTAGCGAAGTAGAACAGGCCGGGGGTGGGCTAGCTGCCGTGGCCTGCCTATCTTTGCGCCCGCAAGTGAGGCATCCCCCAACGTTTTGGCGGGTTTGGTGGTTAGTACCCCGGCGCTTCGCCCGCTCGTTGTTTTGTTTTCACTTTTCGCTGATGAATTCTATTTCCACTGATATCTGCATTATTGGGGCCGGCCCGGTAGGCCTGTTTGCTGTATTTGAAGCCGGCTTGCTGAAGCTGCGCTGCCACGTAGTGGACGCGCTGCCTCAGGTAGGCGGTCAGCTCTCCGAAATCTACCCGAAGAAGCCGATCTATGACATTCCGGGCTACCCCGAAGTACTGGCCGGTGACCTGATTCAGAACCTGATGCGGCAGATTGAGCCCTTCCATCCCACCTTCACGCTGGGGGAGCGGGTAGAGGGCTACGAAAAGCTGGCAGATGGTTCCTTCCGCGTGACGACCATTGACGGCACTGAAATCCTGTGCAAAGCCATTGCCATTGCCGGCGGCCTGGGCTCCTTCGAGCCGCGCAAACCGGCCATCGACGGGCTCACGGATTATGAAAGCGGCAAAGGCGTGTACTACATGGTGCGCGACCCGGAAACCTTCCGCAACCAGCGCCTGGTTATTGCCGGCGGCGGCGACTCGGCTCTGGACTGGACCATCTTCCTGGCCGACGTGGCGAAAGAGGTAACTCTGGTCCACCGCGGCACCACCTTCCGCGGCGCCGCCGACTCGGCCGAGAAAGTGAAGAACCTGCACGAGGCGGGCAAAGTGAAGCTGGTGCTGAGCTCCAACGTAACGCATGTGCACGGCAACGGCCAGCTTGAAGCCGTGACTATTACGGCCAATAACGGCGAAACCGAAACGGTAAACGTGGACAGCTTTATTCCCCTGTTCGGCCTGACGCCCAAGCTGGGGCCCATTGGCGAGTGGGGCCTGGAACTGGAAGACGACGCCGTGAAGGTGAATACCGTGGACTACTCTACCTCGGAGCCGGGCATCTACGCCATCGGCGACATCAACACTTACCCCGGTAAGCTGAAGCTGATTCTGTGCGGCTTCCACGAGGCCGCGCTCATGTGCCAGGGTGCCTTCAAGTACATCAACCCCGACAAGAAGTACGTGCTCAAGTACACGACCGTAAACGGGGTACCCACGCTGTAAGTGAAAGGGTGAAATAGGGAGATGGTGAGTTTTACGCCCGGTAGTACCGCGCTGCTAAAACAGCCAACTCACTATTTCACCATCTCTCTATTTCACCACTGATAGTATATGACCGACGAAGTACGCGTATATGTAGAGGAAGCGCCGGGTCAGCGGCGCGAAATTGTGGCTCCTACCGATATGGGCCTGAGCCTGATGGAAATTATGAAGGCCGATGGGTACGACATTCAGGCCACTTGCGGGGGCATGGCGCTGTGCGGCACCTGCCACGTAGAGGTGCTGGCTGGCCCGGAGCTGCCGGAGCCCGGCGACGATGAGCTGGCCATGCTGGAGAGCCTACCCGTCATGACCCAGGGCAGCCGCCTTTCCTGCCAGATCCGGCTGACCCCGCGCGTAGATGGGCTGGTGGTGCGCCTCATGCCCCAGGACGCGTAAGCCTCTGCGGCTGTTGCCCATAGTTGCCCCAAAGCCAGGCCCCGTGCCTGGCTTTTTGGTTGTATATATAGACTATACTACGGGTTCGGGACGGGGCGTTAGGCGACGGGGCACGCTTCGTCCTCCTTATGCTAACATTCCTTCTTATTCTGTGGTACTGATGCGCTATTGTTACAAATGGGGAGCCCGGCTGGTAGCTGCCGGGCTTTGGGGTGCGGCCTGCTCACCGGCACGGGCTCAGCAGGGTCCAGCGCTGAGCCTAAGCGGCGGCCTGAGCTTGGTGCACCCAGGCATCAGGCGCTACGATATGCCGCGGGTGTTCCGGGCAGGTACTAACCCGCACCTGGCCACCAGCCTGCGTCTGACGCTGCCACTTCGGAACTTGTGGGCCGTGGAGGCCCGGGCCCAGGTGCAAGGCCTAAGCCCGGGGCTGCGCTACCGTGTGTCGGGCCAAAACTTTGTGGCCCAAGGCGGAAGTGGCCTGCCCGCCTTGGATCTGTGGCAAGTTGGGCTGGGACTGCGCAAGCGGGAGCTGTGGCCTATCAGTCCGCGCTTGGCTTTAGACGCGGCCGGGCACGTGGCCTACGGCTGGGCGCCCCGCGCTTACGCCACTGCCGAGGGCATAACCGGCACTCCGGACAACGGACTAGGAGCACGCTGGCAGGCGCACAGCCACCACCGCAGCACCTTGCTGCTAGGGGCCGAGTTGCTGCTGCGCTACGAGCTTTCTGAGCGGCATTTTGTGCTGCTCAATGCCGGCTACCAGTGGGGCCTGCGCCGCCTGGGCGAGGTGCAGTCTGTGCAGACCAGCTACCCCGATACCCACAGCGGCCTACGTACTGACGGCCGCTTTGTCGTTTCGATGCGCGGTTCGGCAGCCCTGGTGCAATTGGGCTACGGCTGGCAGTGGGGCGCCGGCCCGGCCGCCACTGTGCGCCCCGGCACGCCCCGCTACAGCTTGCCCCCTACCCCCAACCCCGACGCCGAGCCAGCCGAGGACCCCGATGAGAACTAGCTTCTACTTGCTTGATGGAACTGTATGACGTCCGGACAGCAGCACAACGCACTATACAAGCAGGGCATGCCGAGTTGCGCGGCTCTACACCTGCTCCCGGGGTGCCGGGCTCCCAGGCCCTTGGTCGAGTGAGTGGGTAGGCCAGGGACTGAAAAAGCCGGCCCGATAAATTCGGGCCGGCTTTTTTGGTGGCCAGGGGTACGGCAGGTTAGCGCCGGCGGGTAGTCTTTTTCTTTTTGGCCGTTGATTTCTTGGCAGTGGTCTTTCCGCGCGCAGAGACTGACGAACGGCGGCGGCCAGGCGAGCTACGCCGGTGGTAGCTGCGGGTGCTGGTGCGGTGCACGGCAGCCGGGGCGGCCTTTGCCTCAGCGGCTTCGGTAGCGGGCTTGTCTTCTTCGGGGGCCTCCAGGTTGCGGGCGGTTACTTCCACGGCGGGCTGGTGCACACCGGCTTCTTCGGCAGTAGCACGCAGGGCGGCGGCCTGCTTGCGGCGCACCGGCATCAGAAAGTCGCGCTCGGCGCGCTCCTGGGCCGATAGTTTTTCTTCACCCGGCAGTTGGGTGGGGGTAGTGGTAGCTGTCGTTTTCTTGTCTCCCTGAGCCCACGCCGTAGTACCGCTCAGGAGCAGTACTGCGGCAACCATTCCTAGTTTATGCATCAACTTCATCCTTCTGAAAAACAAACGAGGCGCAAAGGTACAATCAGCGGCTGGTAGTCTCAAGCTGCGGGGGTAAAGCGCAGACAATCTGTTGTAATAGTGCAGCTGCACCGGCTCAAATTACAATAATAACTGTTACGGTTGAGCTCCGATCTGCAGCCGCGTGCCGGCCGAGTGCGTGGTGAACTCCGGGGCGTAGAGGCACTGCAGCTGCGAGAGGCCACCGGAGAAATTACCGGCCTGCGCGGCCCGCAGCCGGTACTCGAAGGTGTGGGTGCCTTTGGGGAAGTAGCTGATGAAGAAGTTGGTGGCCGCGTCGCGGGGGCTTTCGTAGTAGCCCAGGCCGCTTTGGTAGCGGTAGCCGGAAGTTTGCCTGATCAGCTCCAGGCCGGCGGCGCGCTGATCCTTCAGGTGCACGTATTCCAGGTTCCGGTCGGAGCGGAGCACGAGGCGCACTACCAGCACATCACCCACCCGCAGGGGGGTAGCGGCCGTGAGGGGCTGTAGGGTAAGGCCGGCGGCGGTGCGCTGCTCGCGGTAGAGCTGGCGCTCCAGCTGCAGGCCGGTGGCGGCGGGGGCAATCTTATCCAGCTGCTCGAAATACTGCCAGTACAGCGCGCCCCAGGCCACGCCCGCGTCGGTTTTCTGCACTACTACTTTGCCCAGCTCTGGCTGAATTTCGGCGGCGGGCCAGGTGGTTTTGTAGTAGCCCGTGCCGGCCTGCTGGGCCGCAGCGGGGGCGGGCTTCCCTCCTACCGTCACGTGCAGGGGTTGGGTGGGCTGCAGCCAGCTGGTGCCGCGCAGCAGCAGGGCGTAGCAGGCATCGGCGGTGGCACGGGTGCTTTCCCAGTTCTGGGTGTGCTTCTGCTGGAGCAGCCAGAGCTTCATTTCATCCACCGATTTCTGGTCGCTGAGCACTTCGTCGAAGGCCTCGATGAGGGTTGCCTGAGTTTCGGTGGGAGCTTCGCGCCAGTAGTAGCCGCCGCGCACTTCCTTCCAGTACATACCCAGCTCCGGTGAGTGCAGGGCGTTTTCTGCGAGGGCCGTCAGGATGGTTTTCACGGCGGCGGGCTGGGCTTTCTGGCGGTGCAGGGCCAGGGCCGTCTGGGCCTGGAGGTAGCGGGTTTGGGCTTTCCAGTAGGTAGCGGCCTGTTGCCGGTAGTAGGCCAGAGCTGGTTGCGCGGCTTTCGACACGGCCTCCGTTGGCCAGAAGCTCCGAGCGTACAGGGCCTGCACCTGGATATCGGCTACGTGCTGCTGCTGGAGGTCCACCTGAGGCTGTTTGCGTAGCTCGGTGTAGTCGCGCTGCAGCTGAGTGTCGAGGTAGATAAGGGCATTGTTGACGATTTGCTGGGCCTGCGGGGTTTGCTGCACATTCAGCGCGCCCAGCTTCTGCAGCTTGCCAAAACCAGCCACAATGAGTTGGGTGATGTACCGGTCGTCGGGCATGCGCTCAAACCACGGGAAGGCCCCATTGGACTGCTGCATCTGCAGCAGCTTGGCCAGGGCGCGGCTGGTTTCGGCCTGCAGGCGCGGCTCATCGAACAGCTCCGAGAGGCGGCGCATACGCTCCGTGTCCGACTGCGCATCGCGCACCCAGGGCGTTTCCTGGAGCAGCAGGTTTTTCAGCTCCTGGTTCTGCTCCAGCTTGCTGGTGAGGGCCGCTTTGTCGCCGGCGTCGGCGGCGCGCTTCCATTCGGCCAGCGTGGTGCGCAGCTGCGGGTTGCTCTGCAGAATTTTGGCAGCCAGCAGGTTGGCGTAGAGGCGGCTGAACACCTGCTCGGAGCACTCGTAGGGGTACTCCATGAGGTAGGGCAGCGCCTGCACGGCGTACCACGCGGGGTTTTGGGTCATTTCCAGCGTGAGCGAGTAGTTGCGGCGCGTGGGCGAGGTAGTGCTGGTGAGCTTTTTCAGCTCGAACTCCCGGGTTGCGGGCCCCACCAGGGGTAGGGGCAGGCTCTCGGTGATGAGCAAGCGGTTGGGCAACACGGGCAGGGTGTTTTCCTCGCCATCTTGTACAGTTGCCAGCTGTGAGTTGCCGGTTGCCGGTTTGTTCTGGCGGCGCTGCTTGCGCTGCTCCTTCTTGTCTTTGCCTGACAACTGAGAACCGACAACTGACAACTGACTACCCGATGCCACCACGCGGTAGGTAATGGCTTCGAGGGGTACTTGGCCTTCGGCGGTTTCCGGAATCTGTAGGTTCCAGCTTACGGCGCTGCTTTGGTTGGCCTTTAGGCTGAATTTTAGCTGGGCAGGGCTTTTCAGCAGCTTGCTTTCCAGGGGCTGCTGGGTGCGGGCATCGAGCAGGAACAGCTGGGCGCTGCCGCTCAGGGGTGCCTCGGAGAGGTTGCTGAGCTTGGCGCTGAGCGTGAGCTGGTCGCCTTCGCGGAAGAAGCGCGGGGCGTTAGGCGTCACTTGCAGCTGCTTTTGCGTCACCAGCTCCCGCTGCAACAGGCCGGAATGCAGCTGCTGGTCGTGGGCCAGGGCCAGCAGCTGCCAGCGGGTCACGGCTTCGGGCATCTGGAATTCCAACACGGTTTCGCCCTGGGCATTAGTACGCAGCTCGGGCAGCCAGAAAGCCGTTTCGCGGAAATCTTTGCGGACCTGGACATTGGAGAGGTCGGAGCTAGATTTATCTACTAGCTCCTCCATATCCGGAAGCTCATCTGTTTCACCAGGTCTGGGTGGCGCACTAGGTGGGGGCGGTGGTGGGGGCATCTTTCGCATAGCCATTTGGGGGGCAGCGGCCTCGGCCATCACCCCATTGCCGCGCACCCGGACTTCCGCGTCCTGCATTATAACTGGGCTGGCGATGAACCCCTGGGCTTTGTCCGAACCGCCTGCGCCAAATCTATCTTCGTCCTCGCCCATGTAGCCCCACATATTTAAGTGAGGATACACTAACTCGGCCACCTCTATTGCATCATTGTCACCGTCAAATAGCTCATCCGACTCTTGCGTGCCGAACCGGCCGTTCCAGGCCAACAGGGCAGGGTAATACGGCTTCGGAAATTCCAGCTCCGTGAAGGAGTGCGCCCGGAAAACATCCAGGGACTTATCGTAGAGAGTAGCCAGCAGCTCGGCGTTGGCGGGCTGACCGGCGGTGTTATGAATCGTGACGCGCCAGGTTTCCTTCTGGCCGGGCTGCAGCTTGTCGCGGAAGGTAGCAATGCTGAGCACCAGCGGCGCGGGCGGCGTGGCGACCTGCACGGTGGCACTGTGGGTATAAAGGCGATTGTCGCGCACCTGGGTGAGGTGGGCGTACAGCGGCGCGCCTTCCAGCGCGGCAGTGGTCGGCACTTCGATGACGCGCTGCTCGCCGGCGGCCAGGGTCAGCCACTCGCGGCGCAGAGTTTCGCCTTTGGCTTCTACTTCCAGCAGCAAGCGCGCCCCGGCTTCGGAGCTGCCCACCAAAAAGCGCGCGGCCTGGCCCGGCGCTACGCTGTCCTGGAGGTTCACGAACCAATCGGGGGTAGGGATGGGCAGGGTCTTGGCCGCCGTCGAATAGAGAGTAAACACCTGCTCCGTTTTGGCGGGGGGCGTGGAGGCCGGCGCGGTGGCGGTGGCTTCCAGCACGTAGCGGCCGGGCTGCTGGCTGCTCAGGGCCTGCGCCATGTCGGGCAGCAGCGAGCTTTTTTCGGTGTTGAAGTCCTGGGTGACGACCAGCGTGCGGGCCCAGGTGCTGTCGTTGTCTTCGCGGGCGTAAGCATCGAGCGGGAACTGGCGCTTGAACTCCTCCAGGCTTAGGGCTTCCAGCTCGGGCCGTTCCCAGGCGCGCGGGCGCAGGGCACGGGCGGGCGGCGTGAGGCGGTAGAGGCGCAACTGGCCCTGGGCGGGCAGGGCTTCGCCGGTGGCGTTGGTGCTGAGCAGCCGTAAGGCGGGTACTTGCTCCCGGTTCAGCAGCTCAGGCACTTCCAGGCGCAAGCTCAGGGCATTGGTGCCGAGGCTGACGGACTGCTGGCCGGTGCGGGTTTCGCCGGCCGCGTCGGTCACGTCGGCGGTTACCTCGAATACGTAGCCGGGGTTCCAGGGGCCGCGCTTGGCCGCGCTCAGGTCCTCCCCTTTCGCTATGAACTTCACCACGAAGCCGCCGGCGGAATCGGTCTGGGCGGTACCGTTGAGGATTTCCACTTCCGGCCGGCCCTGGTGGCCGTAGAGGCTGCGGTAGCCCATCCCGAACAGGGGCCAGAACGTGCGGCGCACCACGCGGTACTGCACCGTGGCCCCGTCAATGGGCTGGCCGGCGTAGGCGCTGGCTTTGCCGCGCACGGTTACTTCCTGCCCCAGCCCGGGCGTACCGGCTACGGGCGCAAACGTCACTTGGAAGGTAGGGCGCTTGTAGTCCTCCACCGCGAAGCTGATGCTGCCATCATCGGTTTGCAGGCTCATTTCGCCGTTGAGCAGGCCGGTGGGCAGCACCACAGAGCCGTGGAAAGAGCCGAATTCCGACGTGGTGAAAGGTAGCGTCTGCACGGTCTGGCCGTTCACGTCCATGAGGTGCACCGACACGGCTTGCCGGGTCAGAAGCTGTGATTTGCCGGCGCGGGTTTCGGTCAGGATACCTTTGAAGTAGAGCGTCTGGCCGGGACGGTAAATGGCGCGGTCGGTGAAGAGGAACGCGCGGCGCTGGGGCTGCACGGCTTCGGGGTTGCGGGGGCGGCGGGGGTAGTAGTAGCCCACGTTTTCAACCAGCAGCGAGTCGCGGCCCAAGGTCAGGAACAGGTTGCTGAGCTGCTCGTTTTCACCGGTTTGCGTACCCTGCGCAATGTGCGTCTGGCCCTCGGTATTGGTGGTCAGTACCGCGCCGCGGCGCTGCTTGTACTGGCGGGCTTTCTGGTCGTAGTACTGAAACAGGGGCCGCACCCGCACCCCGGCCAGCGGCTGCCCGCTTTGGCGGTGCAGTACCAGCAGGCTGGTGCCCTCGGGCGAGCTGCGCCGCACCTGGCTCAGCTCGCTCACGCTCAGGAAAGAACGCGCCGTGATGACGCCGGCCCGCTCCTTGGTCGGGTTTTCAGCGGCGGTGCTCACCACAATGAGGTAGTGGCCCAGCGGCAAAGCCGGGCCAGCGTGCTGCACGGTATGGGCTTTATAGTCGGCCGGAGCGGGCACGTTCAGCGTCCAGGCCGCGGCCGGCTTGCCGGCCAGGGCGCGGGAGAAGGTCTTCTGGAAGCTGTATGGCTCATCGGCGGAGACGGGCTCGGAAAGCCGGACGTTGTAGGCGTTGCTGATACGGTAGGCTTTGGCGTAGAGCCGGGTCACGTTGCGCACCTGCAGCTTCAGCAGCCACGGCTGGCCGGGCAGCACCGTTTCCTCGGTCGTGAAGGTTACTTCAACCTGCTCAATGCTCTGCCGCAGCGCCCGGGCCTGGGCTGCCCCTTGCGACTTCGGGAAACGCTTTTCAGCTTCCAGGGCCAGGGCGCGGGCTTTCGCGGCATTGGTTTCCTCCTCCAGGGAAGCCTGCTCAAACATAAACCGCGTGACGATGGGTAGCGCCGCGTAGGTAGTGGTGGCCTGGCTTAGCGCGGCACGGTAAAGCTCGTCTTTGTTGGGCAGCGTGGCGTGTTGGTGCACGAAGCGCAGGCGGGCCAGGTCCACGTCGGCCAGGGCGGCGGGGTTGGCGGCATCCTGCAGCCGGAACGCGGTAAGCTGCTGCAGCACCCGCAACACCTGCAGCTGGCCATTAAGCGAATCGGACGGCGGCGCGGTTAGCTGCAGGCTGGCAAAGGCCGCGGCCGGCCCAAACAGCGCGGCTTCTTTCAGCTCAAACTGCTCGGCGGGCTTGGTGATATAGTATTCATCGTTGCCGAGGCCCTCAATGGCGCGGCGGGCCAACACGTCGTAGAGCGTGGGCACCAAAGCGCGACTTTCGGCGTCGCCGCCGGTTACGGCGTAGCCCAGGGCGGCCAGCTTCAGCTGCTGCAGGCGCTGGGGCTCTTCTTGCAACGAGGCGCGGTAGTGGCGGATAACGGCGCTGCCGAGGCGGGCAGCATCCCAGGTGCGGATGTCGGCCTGGCTGGCGTCGGCGGGGTCAGCAGCGGCCGGGGTGGTGCGGTCGTAGAGCTGGTAGCGGTGCTGCTGGTAGTAGTTGGCGTAGAGCTGGGCCAGCAGGCTGTGCAACATGGGCCGGGCCGGAAACCGGGCGGTTTTCAGGTCGGCCGCTACCAGGGCAATGGCCTGCACATCGGATTCTTCCTCTTTGGCTTCCAGCAGGCGCAGCTTGTAGAGCAGGGCCCGCAGATACTCGGGCGCATCCTGGCGCTGGCGGGCCTGCTGGTAGAGGGGCTCCAGCAGCTTGGCGGCCGAAGCCGTTTGGTCTTTGGCCAGCAGCTGGTCAATTTTCTTCCAGGCGGCGGGGTTGCCGGCACCGGGAGGGGTAGGATTCGTTTGGGAGGAGCCGGCGGAAAACAAGAGCAGGAGCAGCAGTAAGCTTAACAGGACAGGGCGCATAGGGGCAGAACGTAACAGGCGGGCAAGTTGGTAAATAGTAGATGCCTGCCAAGCCCCGATTCCATAAGCTCCCCGCAAAAAACAAGCGCAATTACGCCTCGTGGCCGAGCCAAACAAATGACACAGAGCTTATAGTACCACGCGGGCCGGGCCCTGGCTACCTCCGCGCTATTGCTGACGTGCAAGAAGGTTTTCAGGGGTCTGGCTTATTATCTCCCGTAAATCTATTTCAACAATAAAATATACCTATAAATGGGTAGATAAAGGTTGGATGAAGCCTTCTACCTTCGTGCCGTGGCCCAGTAAGCCATTTTATTCACCTTTATCTATCATGATTGCAAAACAACACGCCCCCCTCCTGATTACAGCCATGCTGATGGCTGGGGCTCAGTTTGCTCAGGCACAGGTTACTATTGGTCCGCGCGTTGGGCTGAACCTGGCCACCGTGTCGGGCGACACAGAATTCGATGGGTTCGAGGCCGATCCTAAAATGATCCTCGCCCCTCAGGTAGGAGTTACGCTGAACGCCCAGTTTGGCAACCTGGCGCTGCAGCCTTCGCTGCTGTTTTCGCAGAAGGGGTTCAAGGTAGAGGAGGAGATAAGCGGTGTGGAAGACGGCGAAGTGTACTCGGCCAGCGTGAAAGGCAACATGCGCCTCAACTACCTCGAAATTCCGGTAAACCTGGTCTACAATACCAGCGGTGAAGAGGGTGGCTTCCAGATTTTTGCCGGACCCTACGTTGGCATTGGCCTGGGTGGCAAAGCCAAAACGGAAGTCGATTTCAGCGGCGGCGGCAGCTCCTTTAACGTCTCGGAATCCACTAACGTCAAGTTCGCTAACCAAGACGACGCGAACAGCGACCAGCAGTTTGTGCGCCAGCCCGATTTCGGCGCCAACTTCGGGCTGGGCTACAAAGCGGGCCCGTTCCAGGTTCAGGCGGGCTATTCCCTGGGCCTTTCCAACCTGATTCCGGATTCGGCCGATGGAAGCGAGCCCGAAGCCAAGCTGCGCAACCGGGTCGTACAGGTTTCTCTAAACTATTTCTTCGGCGGCAAATAGCCGGAGCAAGCACGTTACGCTGATCATAAGCCCATTCTCGTTTCTTTATTTTTTCTCTGATGATTTCTTCTGTATTCCGGACCTGCCTGACGGCGGGCGTGCTGCTGGGCGGCGCTTTAACTACCCAGGCTCAGGTTACCATCGGGCCGCGCATTGGCCTGAATGCCAGCACGCTCAATTTTGACATCGAAGATGATTCGCCTGATACGAAGTCTATCTACGGACCGCAGGTAGGGCTTACGCTAAACGCGCAGTTCGGCCATTTTTCCCTGCAGCCTTCCCTGCTGTTCTCGCAGAAGGGGGCCCGGTTTGAGGAGAAAATTGATGCCTCCTACACGGACGAGGACTTTGGCTACACCGTAGCGGTGAAAGGCGAGGAAAAGGTGGACATACGCCTCAACTACCTCGAAATTCCGGTGAACCTGGTGTATAACACCAGCGGCGAAGAAGGCGGCTTTCAGGTATTTGCCGGGCCCTACGTTGGCATAGGTCTTAATGGCCAGTACAAAGCGAAGGGCAGCATCATGACCACGGTAAACGGGCAGGTAGATGAATCCTCCTCGGGCTCCAGTGAGGAGACGGAGGACATCAAATTTGTGGGCAAGGGCACCGACGGCAACGAGCCCGAGTTCCGCCGTATCGATTTCGGCATCAATGCCGGGCTGGGCTATAAGGCCGGGCCTTTCCAGGCGCAGCTGGGCTACGGCCTGGGCCTGGGCAACCTGATTCCGAAGTACGACGACGATGACGACGCAAAGGAGAAAATACGCAACCGGGGCGTGCAGCTGTCGGTAGCCTACTTCTTCGGCGGCAAGTAAGCCGTTGCCCTACCCCCCCCCAACAGCAAAAGCCCTCGTAACCCGGGTTACGAGGGCTTTTGCCGTTGGGGGGGTAGCTCAGCTGCGGCTGTCCAGCACCCGCTCGGCCTGCTGAATGTGGCGCTTCATGTGCTCTACCAGCAGCTCCAGGGCATCGGTGAGGCGGGGCAGCAGCAGGGGCACGATGGGGTTCGGAATCCGGACGGCGTTGGCGTTGATCGTGCGCGCCTGGCCAATAAGGCTCTCCAGCTCATCGAGCTGGCGGCTGAATACCTCCACCACCGTGCGCGGCAGCCGCGAGCCGCTGGGCGCGTACTGCTGGGGCGTTTTCATGGGCTTTTCGCTGGCCGGCACCCGCATGGCCTCGGTCATTTTCTTGCCAAAAAAGCCGTGCACCACCGTTTCCGCCGGGCTGGAGCCCCGCTCTTTGGCAGCCTTGATTTTTCGATTCATCGCGGGCAGGTACAAGCCGCCCACAATGTTGAGGTGCTCCAGGCACTGGCCCACGCTCCACTTGCCCGGCCCCGGCCCGCGGTTCAGCTGGTCGTCGGTGAGGGGGCGGAAGCGGCGGTGGGTAACTTCCCGCACCCGCTGCAAATCAGCAGCCAGAGAGTCCAGAAAATCAGTGGTACGACGGGCAGTGGCGCTCATGGTTGACGGGCAATAAGGCAGAATCTACTGTAATGATACAGCCCCCAAACGGTTTCGGCAACGCTAGTCGTACGCGGCCCCTCCGATTCACTTAAAATTCAGGTGGTAGCGTACCTTCGGGGCATGGTGCGTTTCTTTTCCTGCCTGCTGAGCCTGCTGGGCGCCTGGGGCCTGCTGGGGCCGCTGCCCGTGGCGGCGCAGGCCGTGCCCAACCCGGGCGAGAACATTGCTTTTCTGGTGACGTTTGGGGCCCAGGGCGACAAAAGCTGGGGCGACGATGACTTCACCCAGACCTTCTTTTTCCTGGTGCCCAAGGGCAACCGCCAACCCGTGTACATCCGCGTCTTCGACCCCGACTGCGGCGGGCGCCACGACGAGGCCAAGTCGGGTTGGAATACCACCACCGAGTTCAGCCTTTACGGCGGCTCCGGCGCGCACTCCGGCCCCGATGCCCGCAGCACGGAGCCCAAAGGCACTTTCCGCTCGGGTACGTTGCTGAAAACCCGCACCTTTGGACCGGAGCCGACCTACGACAACCAGTGGTTTACCTTTGGGCCGCTGAATCCGCTGGAGGGCGAGTTCGTGCCGGAGTTCGACGGGTACGTGTTCAAGCTGGTAACCCAGGGCAGAAAAGGCGACGACGGTAACCTGTACCGTTATTTTCTCAGCAGCTCTCCTACCCAGAACGTGGCCGTGGAAGGCGGTAACGCTTTCACCTACGAATACTCTTTTCGCCTTTCGCCGGAGCGCGGGGCCAAAACTCACCTCTACCCCTTCATCAACGAGCGGGTGGTCAGCATCCGGCAAAGCAATTTCGACGGAGACGACGACCTCCTGCTCAAGATTTTCAGCGTCGCGAAAAACGGGCACCCGGCCACCATCAGCCCCGATCAGCGCTGGGCCAGCAGCGTGCACGCCATTGCGGCCAAAGAGCACGGCCTTTCGCTGGATCTGCAGATTACTTCCCTGTCCAAAGCCTCCAATGACCTGGTGTTCTACGTCACGGACCAATACGACGTGGCCCTGCCCTTCTTTGCCATTCCGCTGGGCGGCCCCCCACGCTACCGCTACGAGGTGGACGTAAAAATCCGGAAGTAGGCGGCCCGGCCGCCGCCGGCGCGGCTTGCTGGTTTGCCGGCTTTCTTTTATACTGGTTGTGTTTTAGCTTATTTCCGCGCTACCTATCCGTTGTTATGCCTACCGCGCGCCCGGCCGCTCCGCAGCCCGCTACCCCCTCGCGTCACGCCAAGGCCTCTTATCCGTGGCTGCGGGCTATCCGGCGCTACTTTGGCTTTTCCCGCCGCGAAACCTCCGGCTTTGTGGCTCTGCTGCTCCTGATGCTGCTCTGGCTGGGCCTGCCCTACCTGCTGCGGCCGGCCCTGCCGGCCTATAACCCGGCGCCCGATCAGCAGCGCCTCAATGCGTGGGCAGCCGAGTTGGCTGCGCGCCGCACCACCCGGCCGGCCTACGCCAGCCGCTACCCCCGTCGTGCGCCCGTACCCCGGGTAGCCCTGGCCCCCTTTGACCCCAACCAGCTGACGGAAACCGATTGGGAAGCCCGGGGCCTGCCGCGCTACGTGGTGCGCCGCCTGGTAAACTACCGCACGGTGCTGGGCGGCTTCAAAGCCAAAGAGCAGATCCGGCGCACCTACGGCCTGCCCGATTCGGTATTTGCCCGCCTGGCGCCCTACATGCTCCTGCCCGACCAGCTCCCGCCCCGCGAAGCCCGCCCTTACGCCGGCAGCCGGCCCGGTTCCTACCCGGAGCGTACCGCCTTTGGGGGCGCTGAGAAAAGCCGGTTTCCGCGCAAGCCAACCCGCCTGGCCCCCTTCGACCTGAATGCGGCCGACACCACCCAGCTCATGCAGATCCGGGGTATTGGGCGGGGGTATGCCCGGCGCATTGTGGAGTACCGGCAGCGACTGGGAGGCTTTCAGAAAGAAGATCAAACGGCCGAAATCTACGTGCTGCGCGACGCGCCCGACCTGGTGGACAGCCTGCGCAAGTACACCTTCGTGGCCCCGGGCTTCACCCCTACCCCCCTCGATGTGAACAATGCTTCCTTTGAGGTGCTGCAGGCGCACCCGTATGTAGGCAAGCGGTTGGCCCGCGTGCTGGTAGCCTTCCGACAGCAGCACGGGCCCTTCCGGCAGCCCACCGACCTGCGCCAGATCCGGATTCTGGACCAAGCCACCTACGAGAAGCTGATGCCCTACCTGGTCCTGAAGTAGCTGGCGCAGAACAAGTGAACCAGCCCCCAAGCCGCCAGCACGTTCTGGCGCATCCGGGTACGGCGGCGGGCCCTGCTTGGCCTGCCGGGTTGCAGAAACGGCCGTAACCCGGGCGCCGTGGCCAGCAAGCCCCCGAAACTACGGCTGAGGAGGCAGCTAAAAACCTAGCCCCCGAAGCCGGATGTCAGCTGCTTCCGGCCGGAAGTGGTAATTTTCGGGCGGCGGGCGCTCCAGCACTGCCAGTGTGTGTATTCCCCTGGCCAGGGTTGGCCGGGGCCTTGTTTTCGTGCCCGCCTTATGCTTTGCCCGCCGCGCCTTGTCCCGTTTGCTCTCTGCCTGCTGCCGCCCCTGCTCACGGGCTGCTCCTCCGACCAGGGCCGCGGCGGCTTCGCCAGCGTAAATGACCAGTATGAGATAGAGGAAGTAGGGCGGCTCAACCGGGAGCAGGTAGCCGAAAGCTCCGGCCTGGCCATAGCCAGCCCCGAGGGCGACCTGTGGACCCACGCCGATGGCGGCAACACGGCTCGCCTCTACAAAATAACCCGGCAGGGCGACCTGCTGCAGACCCTGAATCTGGAACCGCTCCAGAACATTGATTGGGAAGACCTGGCCCAGGACGATGAACACCGCCTTTACCTCGGCGACTTCGGTAACAACCAGAACAAACGGCGCAACCTGTGCATCTACCGGCTCAGCGGTCCTACCCTGCAGCAAGCCGATACCATTCGGTTCCGGTACGCCGACCAGCACGAATTTCCACCACGCAAACCACGGCGCAATTTCGACTGCGAAGCGTTTTACTATTATCAGGACAGTCTGTATCTGTTCACGAAAAACCGCGGGGAAAGCCGGTGGCTAAAGCAGTACGTGCTACCCGCCCGCCCCGGCCGGCACACCGCCCGCCTCGCCGACAGCCTGCAGCTGCCTACCTGGGTTACCAGCGCCGACATCAGCCCCGACGGCAAGCGCGTGGCCCTGCTGGGCGCCGAGAAAGTGTATTTGTTTGAGCGCCTGCCCGGCCGCCGTCTCTTCGACGGCCTGAAAAGCACGCTTGATACGCCGGGGTCGGGCCAAACGGAAGCGGTGGTGTTTGTAGCCGACCAGAACTTCGTTTTCAGCAACGAGAAGGGCAAACTGTTCCTGGCCACGCGCAAACAATAAACCCCGCCGGCTGGCCGGCGGGGCGCGTAATAGTACCCAGAGCTTCTCCTTATTCTGGTGAGCCGGGCCGGCCGGGCATGGGGCCGTAGTCGGGGCGGCGGTCGGAGCTGGTCCGGTCGTCGGAAGCGCCACCGTAATTACGGGCCGCGTTTTCCTGGCTATAGTCCCCACGGGAGGGCGAGCTGTCGGTTTGGTCGCCGGAGTTAGTAGCCGCATCGTACTCATCGTTATACGATCCGCCGCGGGAGCCGAACCCCGTTTTTTCGCTGCCTTGGGCATCGGGAGAGTTGGCGGCCTCGTAGCCGCTGCGCGAGCCGGCGGTAGGCGTAGCGTCGGCCTCATCGGTGCCCTGGCTGGTATTCGTAGCGGCTACACCCGTGCGCTGGCCCTCAGGCCCGCCGTCGGGGTGGCTGGGGCGGTAGTCTTCCCGCTGGTTGCGCTGGGTAGCATCGGGCTGGCTGCTTCCGGCTCGGGTTCCGCCCAACGACGAGGTGCCGTAGTTATCCGCGAAGCCCGAGTCGGGACCCTGGGGGGCGGCGTTGTCGTTGGCAAACTGCGCCCCAACGGCAGAGCCGGCGGGCGCGGTACCTCCCACCGGCTGGGTTCCGTAGCTGCCGTTGCCGGCATCCTCGAAACCGGCCGGACGCTGCTCCCGCTCGCCGATGTAGCCGGTGGTAGCCGCGGGCGTGTCAAGAGTTCCGGCGTAGGTAGCTCCTCCACGGCTCAGCTCGGCACCGTAGCCGCCCTGGGTAATGCCCTGGTCTGATTGCCGCCCAAACTCGCCCCGGCTGGCGCCGGCTACTTCATTCTGCTCGTGGTTGGCATCGTGGGCGAAGGGCTGCTGGCCGGTGGTATTGGCCGGGGCTTGCAGCTCGTGGGGCTCGGCTGCGGGCTGAGAAGGAGGCTGCGCCTGGGCTGAGTTAGCCGGGCCGCCGGTAGGAACGGCGGCCGGCTGCTGGGGCTGGGAGCCGCCAGCAGCACTGGCAGAAGCGGAAGTAGTGGGTCCGGGGGAGGTGGAATCAGTCATGACAAAAAGATATAGATGAGCTGGAATCCACTTGCATACGCAGCCAGGGGGCCCGCGTTCAGCCCGGGTGGGTTTTGCCAAGTTGGAAAACCATGTAGATTTACCGCCATTCTTTCACCCCACAACCGCTTACGCCCCGCTATGAAAACCGGCAAAGTGAAGTTTTTTAATGAATCGAAAGGCTACGGCTTCATTGTTCAAGACGAAAATGGTCAGGAGATCTTCGTCCATCAGACGGGCCTCGTGCACGAAATCCGGGAGAATGACCGGGTAACCTTCGACATCATTGACGGCAAGAAGGGCCAGAACGCCGTGAAGGTAGAGCGCATTTAACTTCAGGTTGCACGGCAAAGAAAAACCCCGATCGGCTGGCCGATCGGGGTTTTTCTTTGCCTGTTTCGCGGGCCGGCTATTGCTCCGCAGCCCGCTTGGCTACCCGCACGCCCACGGCCATAATGCCGCGCAGCTGATCCTGGCGCATGTACTGCTCCAGCATAATGCGGTAGCGACCCACCTGCCGAAACTGCTGGTTGGGCAGAGCCAGAATCTGGTGGTCATAAATATCGCCGGTGCCGTTGCCGCGGGGCTCCCCGGTTTTGGGGTCCAGCAGCAGCATCTGGTGCAGGCGGCGCGAAATCACCTTCCCATCGGGCCCCCACAGGGTTTGCTTCACGTACAGGTTGTAGTACTCGTAGTCGGCCGCGTTGCGGATGTTGAAGTACACCTGATAGCGCTGGGTGGTATCGGCAATATCAAACTCGAAGGTGGGCTTGTCCTGCACGGCCCACACGTAGGGGTCGCCGGCCGGCGACTTGAGGTCGATGTTTTTCTCAAATACCTGATTTGGGTCGCAGGCCGTCAGCAGCAGCAGCCCGATGCCCCAGGCGGGTAGTATCCGGGAGAGGAAGCGCATAGAAAACAACATCAGGAGGCAGAGGGGGTTGAACCAGCTTCGGCGGGGCCGCCGGAGCGGCCCGGGCGACTACCACGCCGGCCGGAGCGCCCGCCCCGCCGGCCCTCGCCGCCTTCTCCTCTACCCGCGCCGCCCTCGGGTGCCTCGCCGGGGGTAGCCGCCCGGGGCGGTCGGCCTTCGCGCGGCGGGCGGGGCGCCTCGGAGGGAGCATCCGGAGTTCGGTTGCCGTCGGCGGCGCGTTTGCCTTCGCCACGGCCGCGGCCACGGCGGTTCAGGGGGCGGGCTGCCGCTCCCCGCGGACGGCTTCGTTCTTCAGTCGGGGACACACCCTCGGTTTCCGGAGAGGCAACCAGGTCGGCCGTTTCGCTGTTCTGCTCCGGCGGGGTGGCCGGCCGGCCGGGGGCATTGCGGCCAGCCCGGGGGGTAGGCGCAGTAGCCACGGCCGCATCTTCCGGGCCTTTCTCCCGCTTCTTTTTGCCGCGCTTGCTGCGCTTGGAGGCCTTAATCTTGTCGTCGAGGCGCTCGAGCGAGCCTTCCACGATGGCCGTTACCTCGGGCGCTTTTTCCTCTTCCAGCACGGGGGCCAGCAAGCTTTCGGGCTTTTCACCGCGCTTGTTCAGCTCCAGCACTTCGCGCACGCGCTCCGTGGGCACTACCACCCAGTTATTGTCGCCGCGCACGGCAAACCACATCTTTCTTTTAAAGATGTCGGTTTTCTGGAGCGTATAGTCCCCTTTCTCGGTCTGGAGCGGGCGCTGCACCTGCGGAATGTCCTTGAGGGCGTCGAGGTACGTGTCCAGCTCGTAGTTGAGGCAGCACTTCAGGCGGCCGCACTGGCCCGAGAGCTTGGCCGGGTTCAGGCTCAGGTTCTGGTAACGGGCGGCGGTAGTGCTTACGCTCTTGAAATCGGTGAGCCAGGTGGAGCAGCACAGCTCCCGCCCGCACGAGCCAATACCACCCAGGCGGCCGGCTTCGTGGCGCAGGGAAATCTGGCGCATTTCCACCCGCACCCGAAACTCATCGGCCAGGCGCTTGATCAGGTCGCGGAAATCCACCCGGTCATCGGCGGAGTAGAAGAAGGTAGCGCGGGTGCGGTCAGCCTGGTACTCCACGTCGGAGAGCTTCATTTTCAAGCGCAGCTCATCCACCACGGCCCGGGCCTTGAACATGGTGCCGGTTTCCAGGTCGCGCACGGCCTGCCAGCGCTCCACGTCCTGCTCGGTGGCTACCCGCAGAATAGTGCGGATGTCCTTCGAGTCCTGGGGCACTTTCTTCTTTTTCATCTGCAGGCGCACCAACTCGCCTTTCAGCGAGACGTGGCCCAGATGCCAACCGCTACCCGCCGACTCCACCACTACGGCGTCGCCGGTAATAAGGGGTAGGCGGCTCTTATTGCGGTAAAAATCTTTGCGTCCGCCCTTGAAACGGACTTCTACTAAGTCAAATTCTTTAAAGTCGCTGGGCAACTCCAGGTCCTGGAGCCAGTCGAATACGTTGAGGCGGGTACAGCCGCTACTGCAACTGCCCTTGGAGCCGCAGCCCTTGGCAGAAGTAGTGGAGCAGCCCCCGCCGGAGGAGGAGCAGGATGAGCAAGCCACGGCCTGAAAGATCTATATGGTAAAGCGGAAAGGATTGGTCCGCCTGAAATCGGTTCTAGACAAAGATACAGATTTAGAGACGGAGGGCCTTGCCCACTCTTGCGCAGTGAAAATAGTTTGCCGGTAAAACGCCAGATTTGATGTAGCTACAACAGTCCTATTCTACAGATAGGTTACTACTGGTGAAAATTAACTTCTACCGCAAATAATCAATTATCACCGAATAATGATAAAACAAAATAGTGCAATTTTTGCGCGCTTTCAGACTGTATTAACAACTCATCAATAGAGAATCATGTTGTATATAATTTTGATAATTAACAACGCCATATTTTGAAATATCCCTAATAAAAGCCTATGTTTACAACGTTCTTTCATCCATCCACAACCAAACCCATGAAGAAATTTAAAGTACTCGCTCCCCTGGCTTTGCTCGCCGTTACCAGCCTTTCGCTTTCCTCTTGCCAAGAAAAAGCCAATGTTGAAGTAAAAGGTCAGGTTTCGGAAACCACCATCAACCAGATTCGTGCTCTGGGCTTTACGGCCGCTGGCGCTCAGCAGGTTGAGGGCGGCGTACGGGTAGAGGGCGACATTCTGCTGACCAACGAAATGCTAGCCAGCGCCCCTGCCGGAGAGCTGCTGCGCGTTGGCGAAGACGAGCAGTACCGCACCACCAACCTGGTGTCGGGCCTGCCCCGCGTTCTGACGGTTAAGCTGGAAGGCTCGTTCCCCTCGGCCTACGTATCGGCCATCGACGAAGCCATCCGCCGCTATAACGCCGAAGGTCTGCGCCTGACGTTCCGCCGCATCACGTCGGGCACGGCTAACCTGCCCATCACTTCTGCTAACCTGGGCCCCGGCGTGCTGGGCCAGTCGGGTGGCTTCCCCTCGGGCGGCAACCCGGCTCCCGGCTTCAAACTGTCGCCGACGGCCATCAATAGCACCAACGTGGGCTACATTGCCACCATCATGGCACACGAAATCGGCCACTGCATCGGTTTCCGCCACACTGACTACTTCAACCGTGCCTATAGCTGCGGTGGCTCGGCCACGAACGAAGGCGCCAGCACGGTGGGCGCTATCCTCATCCCCGGCACTCCCTCGGGCGCTGACCCGAACTCCTGGATGCTGGCCTGCGTGGGCAACGGCGTAAGCCGTCCGTTCAACAGCAACGACCGTGTTGCACTGAGCTACGTGTACTAAGCAACCGCTTAACACTGGTTAAAAAACGGCCCCGGCTCACATGAGCCGGGGCCGTTTTCTGTTTTAGCGGCATGAACCAGCTGAATAAAAGGGGGCAGAACAGCAACTATTTCTGCTTAGCTCCCGGCGGCTATGCGGAGTGCAAAGCGGCATCTGGCAAACTCAAACCGAGGTTGCTACCCCACTACCACCGCGCAGGCTAGCGGGACAGGGCCAACACGGCGGCCTGTACGCTACGGGCTGGTTTCCTACCCCCAAGCGTCAACAGAAAGTCAACCAGGTAGATCAGACGTGTCTGACCGGGGCTGCTCCGCAGCTCGAAAGCGCCCGTGACAACGGCCCTTATCTGCTTGCATAAGCAGAGAGCAGCCGGCGCCCCAACTCACGGCGCGTGGCACCGAAGCTATAATACCAGGATACGGCGCGTTATTTCTTGCCCGCCGGGCGTGCTGAACCTCAGCAGAAACGTACCCCGCCCCAGTGCCTGACTATCAAGGACATGCTGGGAACTGCTGCTGGTGGTAAGATCGAGGCGCAGACGACCAGTCAGGTCATACACCCGGATGTGCAGGGCCTGATCCTGCGGGCCTACGATGGTCAGCGGCTCGCCGGCCACCACGGGCACCGGGTACACGAGCACATCGGCAGTGCTGCGCACGAGAAACGCGGCCTCTACGGCACTATAATAAGTGCGGCCGTTATTCAGATCGAGGCGGACCCGGTACTCACCCCGGCCGGGCTGGGGACTGGGGTCCGACAGCTCCAGGGCAGTACCGGGCACGGAGGCCAGGCGTTGCACGGCCCCGAAGCTCCCGTCGGGGTTGCGGCGCTCCAACGTTACGGTTTGCAGCCGGTAAGTGGTACTCAGCAGCAGGTTGAAGCGTACGTTGTCGGCCACTGGCTGGGCAGGTAGGAAGGACTGAATGTAGCACCCATTATTTTCCGGACCAACGTTGGCGGTAAGGCCCTGCTCCCGTACCTGCCCCCCCACCCAGGGCCCGACAGCATAGTACAGCGCGGCTGCATCCGGGCCCGACAGCGCCACCGCAGTATCAGTAAGCAGGCGGTAGGGCTCCAGGTGCGTGGCCCCCAACCGGTAAAGCTGATACTGGGTAGCTCCCGGTACTCGTTTCCAAGCCAGCAGGGTTTCTTCGGGGCAACTGTAGAGCACCTGCACCGCTAGGGGCGGGGCCACAAAAAACGTATCTGACTCGACAGCGCCAGCTCCCGTCAGCAGGCGCACCTGGGCCAGCGTTGGCCCCGAAGGAGCAGTCCAGCGGAAGGCTTGCTGCTGCAAATCAACGGAAGCCGAAAGCGTGGTCCAGGTAGGCTGGCCCACCGGGCGGTACTGCAGCTGCGCCGTGGTGGCGGGCCCGGCCCATTGCCAGCGTAACACCGCTGCTTCGGCAGCACGCAGGGTGCGGGCCGCGGTAGGATTTATCCACGTCAGGCCCGACTCAAACTCATACACAAGGCTGAATGCCTGCGGCCCCTGCGGCACAGCGTAGCCCCGCACCCGCAGCTGATACGTACCGGCCGCCGGGGCATCCAGGGTTATCTGCTCGGCATTGTCGCGGCGGTTGGGGCGGCGGCGGGCCGGTAGGGCCAGCGAATCGGGGTGAGGAAAGGTGCTCAGCGTCCAGGGTAGCCAGCGTTGCGCGTCCGTGGCCCGGACCAGCGTCAAGTCAAGGTCGTTGAGCAGGGTGGCTGGGGCATTGGCCGCCGCTTCCGGGTCGTGCCAGACCAGGGTAACCTTCAGCCGGTGGGTGCCTGCCGGTACCATCAGGGGTACCACCTGCTCCTGCCCCTGGGCAACGGAACCTTCGGAAAAGCGCCGCTCCAGTATAGTTTGCACGGCTCCCAGGGCGTCGGCCTGGCCGTAGCCAGCTACGTGGTCCACGTTGGGGCGCCCGGTATCATCGGCCGAGTTCAGCAACGCAGCCTTCACCAAGGCTGCCGAGGGTAGGCGCCCTTGCCGGTCGCGGTAGGCCTGCTGCACCAGCAAGCTCACGCCCGATACCAGAGCCGCGGCATCGGAAGTACCACCGTCGCCGAAGGCTACCAGCTCCGGCTTAATGCGGCCATCGGCGGCGGGGCCGCGGGAACTAAGCGGAGCTACCTGCCCGAAAGCATCGGTGGCGCCTACCGTGAGGGTATTTTTCGAGTTTTTGAACTGCCCCGTCAGGTTGGCTACCGCGGCCAGGCCGGCGTACGGGCCCGCCGGGGCCGGCTGGCTGCCGGAGTTGCCGGCAGAAAAGACGTGCAGCAGCTCCGGGCGCCGCAGCACCTGCTGGTCGTAGGCGCGGGCTTCGAGGCCGTAAAAATTCTCCACACTTACCCCGTACGAGTGGTTCTGCACCGAAACCCCCTGGCCGGCCAGGGTGGCATCATCATCGGGCAGCAGATTGCTGTAGCTGGCCTGCGCAATGCGCGCCTGCCAGGCGGCTCCTTTGCCCGCCGGGGCCGAGTTGCCGCCCCCAGCAATCAGGGTAGCCATCAGGGTGGAATGCGAATTCAGTGTTTGAGCCTGCGGATTAGGGTTTACCAGGCGGCCCTTGAAGTCGATGTCGTTTATATCCAGGGGGCCTTCCTTGACGGATACCGTCAGGCCTTGTCCCGCCAGCTGGGGGTAGCGCGTGTGCACCGCAGTTACTTTGTTGGCCGCGAAGTCGGCGCCGTTGAGCTGGCGCTCCGGCCGGGCGGCCCGGTCGGCTACTTCCACAAAGCTCACGTAGGGACACTGGCTCAGCATGGTAGCCGTGGTACCGCGTACCTGCCAGAGGCCCGCCTGATGGGGCTCCTGACTGGCTACGGCCCGGGGCTGCTTCTGAGCCAGCCACTCCCGAAACCCAGCCTCATCGGATACGCTTACCCGTAATACGCGTCCGGCTTGGTTGGCTTCCAGACCGGGCGCCAGCCGGGCGCGGGGCCGGACGGGTCCTGTCGTTTGCGCCAGGGCTGAACTACCGCCGATACTAGCCGCCGCAAGCAGTAAATAACGAAGATACCGGCGGCAGTAAACGGCAGCAGACATAGCAAGGAATTGGTTGTGGCAGAAGGCAGCAGGGCGGGAACAACGACCAGAGTCGTCTCTTTCAAATGTAGGCAGAAATAGCCGCTTGCCCCTACCCCCGCTGGCACGAAAAAGGCCGGCAACTTGCCGGCCTTTTAGGGGGTAGCACGCCCGGGTGGGCTAGGGCTTCAGGACCACTTTCACGCAGTTGTCCTTCTTGTTGCGGAAGATGTCGTAGCCGTGGGCGGCCTCGGACAGGGGCAGGCGGTGGGTAATGATATCATCCAGCACCACTTTACCCTCAATTACATACTGCAGCAACTTGTCGATGTGCTTGTGGGCCGGGGCCTGGCCGCCTACCAGCTTGATGCCTTTATCGAAGAACTGCCCTACGGGGAAATTATCGAAGGGGGTACCGTACACACCCAGTACCGTTACGATGCCGCCGCGGCGCACGGCACTCATGCAGGCTTCCAGCACTTTAGGCGAGCCTTTCTCGAAGTTGACCACTGCTTTGGCCCGATCCAGCAGGCCACGGTCGGGCTCGAAGCCTACGGCCTCTACGCACACATCGGCGCCCCGGCCGCCGCTCATGTCCCGAATCTGCTCCACCACATCCTTGGCATTTTCCCACAATATGGTTTCGCAGTTGGTGGCGTACCGGGCTTTGTCGAGGCGGTATTGTAGCGTGTCCACAATAACCACCCGGGCGGCTCCGCGCAGCCACGCCGATTTCGCGGCCATAATGCCCACGGGGCCGGCACCGAAAATGGCTACCGTTTCGCCGCCCTTCACTTCGCCCCAGTCAATGCCGGAATAGCCGGTCGGGAAAATATCGGTCAGGAACAGGGCCTGCTCGTCGGTGAGGCTATCCGGAATGACGCGGGGTCCGTAATCGGCGTAGGGCACGCGCACGTACTCGGCCTGGCCGCCGTTGTAGCCGCCGTACAAATCGGTGTAGCCGAACAGGGCCCCGCCTTTTTCCGTCAGCAGGCCGCCCTCGGGGCCGTAGTGGTCGGGGTTGGAGTTCTCGCAGTGGCCCGGCAGGGCGTGGTTGCAGAAATAGCAGGTGCCGCAGGCCACCGGGAACGGCACCACTACCCGGTCGCCGACCTTCAGCTTGCCACCCACGCCCTTGCCTACTTCCTCCACAATGCCCATAAACTCGTGGCCCAGCACCATGGGCCGGGGCTGCGGGATGCTGCCGTTGTAAATGTGCAGGTCGGAGCCGCAAATGGCCGTGCTCGTCACGCGAATAATGGCGTCGCGGGCGTCTTCAATCTTCGGATCCTCTACGGTATCGACGCGCACGTCTTTGATTCCGTGATACACGAGTGCTTTCATAGCTAACCAGGGTTGTGGAGTGGATGAACAGCCGCTGACCACAGGGCCAGCTCATCCGCTAACGCCTCGCCGGGCCAGGGAGTTACGCCCCAAAGCAGCGGCCCCCTACCCCTTCACCAGCTCTAAAGCCTCAATCTGGCCGGTATTTGCGGTTCCCAGAGGCAACCTCGACGGTGGTTCTCTGCCCGAAGAACCTATATTTTATACACTTGTACTTCCGCACTCGTCAGCACATAGGCGTACTGCTCACCCACCAGCACCTGCTGGGCTCCGGCCGTGGGCAAGGGGAGCAGGCGGTCCGTTTGATTGTAAAGGTGCCAGAAATGCAGCCCGTCAGGTCCCGGATAATACAGCTCGTCGCCGCGGAAACCTACGTAGCTCAGGCCGGGTAGCGGCAGCTTTTTGCGGTAGTTGCCCAGGTTATCGAACACGTAAATGCCGCTGTTGCGGTCCACGAGATAGAGGTTGTTCTGGTATTCGCGCAGAAACCGGAAGTCGGGCCGGCTGCGGCCGATGAGCAGGTCGAGGGGGGTAGTGATGGAGAAGCGCTTCTGGCTGGTATCGAACTGCCGGAGCGTCAGGTCTGATTCGTTGAGCAGCCAGTACCGGTCGTCGGGGGCCAGGGTAGCCGCGCGAATCTGCCCGTCGAGGTAATCCTGCCAGCGTACTTCGGCTATGGGCGTCAGAAACCGGTCCAGCAGCACTACCTGTTGGCGGTCATCATAAAACACCAGCACTTTGGCCGTGTTCCAGGCTTCTACCTGGGCCGTGTGCCCAGGCAGCGGGGGCGAAAAGGTGTTAAGGGGTTGCCCATCGGGGCCGTACTGGCGCAGGTTGTTTTGGGCGTCGGTTACGTAGAGGTTGCCGCGTCGGTCCAGGGAGGCCGGGCCCGGTTGGGGCAGGGCAATGGTGCGCACCGGTACCCAAGCGGCAGCCGCTTCCCTGGTATCGGCGGGTATTGTAACCACGGGCGCGGCCTGCCCGGCGGGCGCTACCGAGCCGGCGGCCGGCGCCGTGGTCTGGGCGTATGCTGAGCTAAGAGCTAAGCAGACCGAGCTGAGAGTTAAAAAGCCAGTTGCTACTTGCTTTCTGGTTCTCAGCACCAGCTGTTCAGCTTTATTTCTCCTGCTCAAAGTGCCGAAGCTCCAGTTGGTTGCCATCATACACGCCGTAGGAGCAATAATTGACCCATTCGCCCAGGTTTATGTAGCGGCTCCCTACCTCTACTTCCACATCGAGGGGTAGGTGGCGGTGGCCGAACACGTAGTACTCATGCGGAAACTGCTGCTGCACCTCGCGGCAGTAGGTCAGCAGCCACTCATCGTCGCCGAAATACTGCTCATCGGCGGCGCCATTCTGCAGGCGACTATGCCGGCTCCAGCGGTTGGCAATGCCAATGCCCAGGTTGGGGTGCAGGCGGGCAAACAGCCACTGCGCCACCGGCGAGGCAAACACGCGCTTCAACACCTTATAGGTATGGTCGCCGGGGCCCAGGCCGTCGCCGTGCCCGATGTGAAACTGGTGCCCCCCAATGCGCTGACTGACCGGGTGCCGCAGCACCGGAATGTTCAGCTCTTTGGTGAAGTAGTCGAACATCCACATATCATGGTTGCCGGTAAAAAACGTCACGGGCAAGCCGGCATCGGTCAGTTCGGCCAGCTTGCCCTGCAGCCGGATAAAGCCGCGCGGAATAGCATGCCGGTACTCAAACCAGAAGTCGAAAATATCCCCCAGCAGGTAAATGGCGGCGGCATCCTGGGCGGCCGCGTCGAGCCAGCGCACGATGCGCCGCTCCCGCTCCAGGGAGCGGGCGGCATCGGGGGCACCCAAGTGAAAATCAGAAGCAAAGTACACGCGGCGGCCGGCGGGCAGCGCGAGGTCAGGCAGTTGCGGCGGGCGCGTCATCCAGTAAAAACAACACGATGCTGCGCGGGCCGTGGGCACCGAGCACCAGCGTTTTTTCAATATCCGCCGTGCGGCTAGGCCCGGTGGTGAGGGAAATCATGGAGGGCAGCTTGTCGGGGCCGTATTTCTGCTGCATCAGCTTCAGCGCGTCGCCGATGTCGGCTACCACCTGGGAGGTACGGGCTACCACCAAATGCTGGTCGGGGTAGATGCTGAGGCGGCGGCCACTGGCCGTAGCGGCGGCTACCAGCACGCTGCCGGTGCGGGCCACTAGGGCTTCGCAGCTGGTCAGGCCGGCGTCGGCCTGGGTCCGGAAATCGGCTTCATCGCCCTGAAACACGATGTTTCCTTCGTGCAACAGTTTCTTTAGCTCCGGCTCCCACACGTAGAGGTGCTCCAGGTTCTTCTCCTTCTTGTAAGTGAAGAGCTGGTCGTAAAAGTGCTCCACCGATTCGCAGTAATAGAACACGCCGCCTACCCGCACAAAGCTCTGGGCGAAGGCCACGGCCAGGTCGTCGGCGGAGGTGGGCCGGGGGTGCAGGGGCGCGGTAAAATCGGGGCGAGTTGGCTGCGGCGCGGGTTGCCGCAACGATTCCCGGATACGGCGCAGGATCAGGTCACGAGAGGTTTCCGCCATACGGTAAAGGTACAAGGATTAGGCATGCGTACCACCCCTGCCCCCTCTGCCCGTGCAAGTGGCCGGAGCCGGCTGGCTCTGGGCGAATGGCGTATGGCCATACCCGGGAGTGGCAGCAGCTTACTTCCCTACCCCAACCATCAGCAGCAAAAGCTACTGGCGTGCCTGGCATCTTCTGGCCTGAGATAAACGCCTGACTACCACTAACCCTGAATTGACTGACCTCACAAGATTATGGGGTAGCATCTGCTGTGTAAGCCGTGCGAACGGGCTGTGCAAGGCGTTTCGGGTTGATTTCAGACTTGGAGGCAGCCGCCTGGAATTGCATAAAAGCAAGGCGGCCTTACTGCTGGCACTTTTTTAGCAAGCTACCCCCAAAACACTTGACAATGAATAATATGCCTCCCTGTTCCCCTTCATCGGATGCTTATGAGCCTACGGCAGCCGACTTTGCGCAATGGGTAGCTGAGTTATTGCCTGGTATTGGAGCGGCCATTGCGCAACAAGGCTTCGAGAAAGGCTGTCAGCTGCCTGCTTTCCAGAGCTACCTGCAGGAACGGGGGCAGCCGGTGCCATAAGCTTACGCGTATGCAGCACACTTCTGTACTCACAAAAAAACCGCTGCCTACTCCGGCAGCGGTTTTTTTATATGAGGTTTAACCAAGCTACACCGGCGTTACGGCGCTGCCCGTGGGCTCAGTAGCCGAACCGGCCGAGTCGGTGCCGTTGTCAACGCCCGGCAGCTTCAGGTCGGGCAGGTCGTTGCCCAGCGGAACGCCGGGGTGCTCCTGCTTCCGCTCGCTCAGCGTTTCCGAGCGGTCCGTGCCCGACATGTGCGCCTGGTAGGTAGTCTGGCTATCGAAGGGGCGTTTGCCCACGAGGCGCTCCAGGTCATCCTGCAGCAGGATTTCCTTTTCCAGCAACTCCTTCGCCACTACCTCCAGCTCGTGGCGGCGCTCCGTCAGCAGCTCTTTGGTGCGCACGTACGCCTGCTCAATGATGGCGCGTACTTCCTCGTCAATCATCTGGGAGGTAGCTTCTGAGTAAGGCTTGGTGAAACCGTACTCATTCTGGCCCTTCGAGTCGTAGAACGATACGTTGCCGAGCTTGGCGTTCATGCCGTACATGGTCACGATGCTGTAGGCTACCTTCGTGATGCGCTCCAAGTCAGAGAGGGCGCCGGTCGAAATCTTCCCGAATACCAGCTCCTCAGCGGCGCGGCCACCCAGCGTCATGCACATTTCGTCCATGAGCTGCTCGGTATTATACAGGAACTGTTCGCGCGGTAGGTACTGAGCGTAACCCAGCGCCGCTACCCCACGGGGTACAATGCTCACCTTTACCAACGGATCGGCGTGCTCCAGGAACCAGCCCGCAATGGCGTGACCCGCTTCGTGGTAGGCCACAATCTTTTTCTCGCCGGGGCTAATGATCTTGTTCTTTTTCTCCAGGCCACCAATCACGCGGTCCACGGCGTCGGTGAAGTCCTGCATGGTCACCATCTTCTTGTCGCGGCGGGCGGCAATCAGGGCGGCTTCGTTGCAGACGTTGGCAATTTCAGCACCGGCAAAACCAGGCGTCTGAGCGGCCAGTTTCTTGGCTTCCACGTCGGGGCCCAGGGTCAGCGGCTTCAGGTGCACATTGAAAATCTGGGTGCGGCCGTTGATGTCTGGTTTGTCAATGCTGATCTGACGGTCGAAACGGCCGGGACGCAGCAGCGCCGAGTCCAGCGTATCGGGGCGGTTGGTAGCAGCCAGGATGATAACCCCGGAATCGGTACCGAAACCGTCCATTTCTACCAGCAGGGAGTTCAGGGTGTTTTCCCGCTCGTCGTTGCCGCCGGGCACGTTACCACGCGAGCGGCTGCGGCCAATGGCGTCAATCTCGTCGATAAAGATGATGCACGGTGCCTTGGCTTTGGCCTGCTTGAACAGGTCGCGCACACGGGCCGCGCCTACCCCCACAAACATCTCCACAAAGTCGGAACCCGACAAGGAGAAGAACGGAACATCAGCTTCGCCAGCTACAGCCTTGGCCAGCAGAGTTTTACCCGTACCGGGAGGACCAACCAGCAGGGCGCCTTTCGGAATTTTACCGCCGAGGATGGTGAACTTCGAGGGGTTCTTGAGGAACTCCACGATTTCCTGCACTTCCTCCTTGGCCTCTTCCAGGCCGGCTACATCCTTAAAGGTAACTTTCACCTTGTCGCCACCCTCAAACAGGGCCGCGCGGGACTTACCGATATTGAAGATCTGACCGCCGGGTCCGCCCGCTCCGCTCATGCGGCGCATCAGGAACCAGAAACCCACGAACAGCAGAATCATGAAGCCCCACGTGGTTACGTACTCGCCGTAGCCCGTGCGGTCTGTAACTTTCAGGCCTACCTGCCGGTCGGGGGGTAGGGTGGCCTGTACCTTGTCAAGGTCTTCCTTGAAGGTTTTGCCATCTACCACCCGGAAGCCGTACTGGGCACCCTGGTCCATAGAAAGCGGACCGCGGCGCTTCAGCTCGGCATCGTAGGGCGCCTTCTGAATGGCCTCCTTTTTAAGCGAAACTTCTACCTGCCGGTCGTTCACGAGAGTAATGTCGCGCACGTCGCCGGCGCTGAGCATCTGCTCGAAGCGCTTCTGCGTAATTTCAATAAGCGGATTGCTGCGGGAGAGGTACACCATCCCCAGGATGAGCACCACCAAGCCCGTCAGCACCCAGAGCTGCATCCCGGGCCGGGGCGCGGGATTCGGCAGCATAGGTTTTTTCTTTTTGGGCGTCGTATCAGACATGAATTGAGGTTGCTAAGACAATAAACAAAGGCGCAACACGCCACTCGATTGTTTGTTGGCGCATCCGCCAGTATTTTGCAAGACGCCGAAGGGAAGGTTTTACCTTACCGCCGCCGGAGTTTCCTCTTCCTCTACGTAGGTAATCTGCGCGTCGCCCCAGAGCTCTTCCAAGCCGTAGAACTGGCGCCGGTCGCGCAGGAAAACGTGCACTACCACGTCCACGTAGTCGAGCAGCACCCACTCCCGGTTCATGCGCCCTTCGGTTTGCCAAGGGTTCTGGCCGGTAAGCTTTTCTACCTCCTCTTCTACCGAGCGGGCAATAGCGTCAATTTGCGTATCTGAAGAAGCCGAGCAGATTATAAAATAATCGGCCACGGCATTTTTTAGGTCTTTGAGGTTGAGTACCACGATATCGGCTGCTTTCTTCTCTTGCATGCCGCGCACTACTACATCTGCCAACTTGTCCGAATCCTGCCGAACCAGGGTACTTTTCATGGGGTATTGTTAGGTTTGAACGTCACAAAGTACGAAAAACAGGTGGAGGCTATATACCCCCAAACGCTCTTCACGGGCCAACAGCTTGTCTGGTTGCCCGAATGCCCCTCGACGAACACCGAGGCATACCAACTGGCTGTCCAAAACCGGGCCACGGATGGTTGCTGCGTCATTACCGACAAACAGACCGCTGGTCGCGGCCAACGTGGCAACCAATGGGAAGCAGCGCCGGGCGAAAACCTGACACTGTCCGTGGTATGGCACCCTGGCTTTTTGCCAGCCGCCGACCAGTTTCTGCTAAGCCAGGCCGTAGCGCTGGCCGTGCATGACTGGCTGGTAACCCTGCTTGGCCCCGACCCCGCGCTGCGGGTAAAGTGGCCGAATGATATCTTTTTTGGAAGTCAGAAGCTGGGGGGCATTCTGATTGAGAACACACTTAGCGGCCCGAAGATTCAGCACAGCATCGTCGGGATAGGATTAAATATCAACCAGCGGCAATTTGCGGTACCCACCGCTACCTCCCTGGCCTGCCTGACCGGCCGCGCCTACTCCTTGCCAACTTTAGTAGCCCGGCTGCTCGAAAGTCTGGAGCGGCGCTACCTACAGCTGCGCTCCGGCAAGGTGGGTACGTTGCGGGCAGAGTACCTGCAGGTGCTGTACCGCTTTCAGGAAGAGCATGAGTACGAAGCTGCCGGCCGCCGCTTGCGGGGCCAGATTGTGGGTGTGGATGAAACCGGCCGCTTAGCAGTAGCAACGAAAGGGAAACTGCATTATTTCGATTTAAAAGAAATTCGCTATATATGAAGGTCGGCGTGTCGCGGGAGAGTAGGAGCCGTATAGGCTCTGCCTGCTGTACACATCCGCTGCCAGCCGTCGTGGTAGCCTCGGACTGCGCCAAAGGCAATAATTCTATTCAATTTTACTTCCCTCATCTTCAACCCTTTACCATACCTCGTCGTAAGTTTACTTAAACATCTATGCAACCTTATTCCTTACTTACGCATCTGCCTTACAACACAGCCTCCGCAATGAGGCATGGTAGTTGTCTATCCAGAGGCAGGCGGCCGTTTCTGCCGCTTTGTCCTGCGGAGGACAATCGTACTTATTTGACTTTGCCGCGCGGCTTGGCCGTGCGCTCCAGACGCCGACTGAATGCCATGAAACTTACTACGCGCTTTCTCCCAGTACTACTGCTGCTGCTGTGGCAACTGCCCCTGCTGGCTGCCACGGTCCGGCTGGAAGCTAGCCTGCGGCATGCTACCCCTTCCCGGCCCCTGCAACAGGTAACTCCTACGGCTGCTACCCCCGCCGTTGGTGTTAACACCTCGGCGGCCGCCCGGGCGCTGGCCCCGGCTCTATCGGTTTATCCTAACCCTTCGCGAGGCCTGATTACGGTATCGGTGGGTCAGAAGCTACCTTGGGGCGACTACAAGCTACGCCTGAGCAACATCATTGGGCGGGAGGTGCGCAGCGTGCTGCTGCGGCCGGAAGCCGCTGATGGGGGCATGAACCTCAACCTTTCGGATTTGCCGCCCGGCATGTACTTCTATAGCCTAGTGCAGAACGATAAGGTAGTTTCTACCAAACGCTTGGTGCTACAGAACTAAGTCCTTCTGAATAAAATTAGAAAAGCAGCTTCCTATGGAGCTGCTTTTTTTGTGCCCATGGGGGTAGCTCAGTAGAAACTAGCCGGTAGCACGCAACCTGATTCGCGGCTCTCGCTACTTATTCTCTACTTTTGATCTTTCACTGATTTCCTTCCGGACCCTAAAACCCGTCGTTCAGCAGCGGGCTGGCCGTGGTCAGCCTCACTTTATTTCGTATGCGGAGTTACAAAAGCCTGAATAATCTGGTCGGTTGGCTGGTATTTGCCCTTGCCACCATCACGTATCTACTCACCCTGGAGCCTACGGCTTCGTTCTGGGACTGCGGCGAGTTCATTGCCTGCTCCTACAAGCTGCTGGTACCCCACCCTCCTGGGGCACCTACTTTCCTGCTGCTGGGCCGCCTGTTTTCCCTGCTTTCCTTCGGTGACGTCACCAAAGTATCGGTGCTGGTGAATGCCCTGTCGGCGCTGAGCTCTTCGTTCACGGTGCTATTCCTGTTCTGGACTATCACCATGCTGGCCAAGAAGCTGGTGCTGCACCGCCCCGGCCTGCACGACGACCGGAACCTGGAGCCGACTTCGGGCCAAACTCTGCTGATTCTGGGCGCCGGCGCGGTGGGCGCTTTGGCTTACGCCTTCTCCGATTCGTTCTGGTTTAATGCCGTAGAAGCCGAGGTGTACGCCATGTCGTCGTTGTGCACGGCGGCCGTGGTATGGCTGATGCTGAAGTGGGAAAACCGCGCCGACGAGGCCGACTCCGACCGGTGGCTGGTACTCATTGCCTACGTAATTGGCCTTAGCATTGGGGTGCACTTGCTGAACCTGCTGGCCATTCCGGCGCTGGGCTTTATCTACTACTACCGCCGCACCCAAAACCCTACCACTAAAGGCGGCATCATTACCCTGGTAGTGAGCAGCATTATTGTGGGTCTGATTCTGGCCGGTATCATCCCCGGTCTTCCTACCCTGGCGGGTGCCTTCGAAGTGTTCTTTGTTAATTCCTTCGGGCTGCCCTTCAACTCGGGTCTGGTGTTCTTCCTGCTCCTGTTCGTGGGTGTGCTTTGGTTTGGCTTTCAGCAGTCGTTCAAGCGCCGCAGCCGCCTGCTGAACACCGTTATGCTCAGCCTGGTGTTCATCCTGATTGGCTATTCGAGCTACCTGATTGTACCCATCCGCAGCTCCTACCACCCCACCATCAATGAAAACGCCCCGGAGGATGTACTGTCCTTCGTGAGCTACCTGAAGCGCGAGCAGTACGGCGACCGGCCCCTGCTCTACGGCCCGCAGTTCAACGCCCAGCCCATTGCTCAGGAAGACGGCGCCCCGCGCTACGTGCGCCAGGGCGACAAGTACGTGGTGGCTGAATACCGCCCCGTGCTGCAGTATGCCTCCGAGGACAAAATGTTGCTACCCCGCCTATACAGCAACGACCCGCTCCACCTCTACAACTATAAGAAGTGGGTGGATATTCAGGATGGGGTGAAGCCGACCATGGGTCAGAACCTGAGCTTCCTGTTCAAGTATCAGATGGGCCACATGTTTTGGCGCTACTTCATGTGGAACTACGTGGGCCGCGAGGGCGACATTCAGCAGTCGGGCATTTTGTGGGGTAGCGGCGCTGGCGCCGGCCTGCCCGAGCGCATTGCCGACAGCCCCGCCCGTAACGCCTTCTTCGCCCTACCCCTTATTTTGGGCGTACTGGGCTTATTCCTTCACGTCCGCCGCGACGGCCGCAATGCCTTCATCGTGGGCCTGCTGTTCCTGTTTACGGGCCTGGCCATTGTACTGTATTTGAACCAGCCGCCCATTGAGCCGCGTGAGCGGGACTATACCTTCGCGGGTGCCACGTTCGCCTTTGCCATCTGGATTGGCCTGGGTGTGCTGGCCCTGGCGGAACTGCTGGAGAAAGTGGTGAAATCAGAAACGGCGCGGGCTGGCGTAGTAACGCTGCTGGGCCTAGTAGTACCGGGCATTATGGTGGCCCAGGGTTGGGACGACCACAACCGCTCCGACCGTTACCTGTCGGTAGATTCGGCCCAAAACCTGCTGAACTCGCTGGCGCCGAATGCCATTCTGTTCACCAACGGCGACAACGACACCTTCCCGCTCTGGTACGCCCAGGAAGTGGAGGGCGTGCGTACCGACGTGCGCGTGGCGGTACTCAGCTACCTGAACACCGACTGGTACATCGACCAGATGAAGCGCCGGGCTTATAAGTCGCAGCCGCTGCCCATCTCCATGGAGAATGCCAACTACAAGCAAGGCACCAACGATTACCTTCCCTACGCCGAGAAACCCTCGGTTAAGGACATTGATGTGCGCCAGTTCATGCAATTGGTGAACCAGAACAGCCCCCTGCTGCAGGTAAGCTACGGCGACGGCTCGAAGTCCCTGCTGTCCTTCCCTTCCCGCAAGTTCTACCTGCCTATTGACACGGCCGCCGTCGAGAAAATGAACATCATTCCGGCTGGCCGCCGCAAGCAGCTGGTGCCGCGCATGGAGTGGGAAGTAGGCAAGAGCGCCATCGAGAAGAAGAGCCTCGTGATTCTCGACATTCTGGCTACCAACAACTGGCAGCGCCCGGTGTACTTCTCCAGCACCGTGGACTCGCGCGACTTCATGGGCCTGCAGCCCTACTTCCAGCTCGATGGCATGGCCTACCGCATCCTGCCGGCCAAAGACCCCAACTACGACCCCAAAGGGGGCGACGAAGGCTACGTGGCCACGGAGCTGATGTACGAGAACCTGATGAAGAAATTCGCCTTCCGGGGCCTGAACAACTCCAGCATCTTCTACGACGAGAACAACCTGCGCTTCCCGGCCAACTACCGCGACAAGTTCTCGCGCCTGGCCAATGCCCTACTGGCTCAAGGCGACAAAGCCCGTGCTAAACAGGTACTCGACAAAGCGTTTGAGGTGATGCCTGACAAGGCCATTCCCTATGATTACTATGTACCCCAGTTCATTCCGGCCCTGGTAGCCGTGGGTGAGCAGCAGCGCGCCAACGAAATCATGGACACGATGACCGGCCGCGCCGAGCGGGCTCTGGCTTATTACAGCACCCACAACAGCGCCCTCTTCGACCAGGAGTTCCAGACCTATCTGATGTCGCTGAACAGCATCGGCCGCGCCGCCGAGCAGATCGGCGACCAGCAGCGGGCTACTAAGGCCATCAGCCTGTTGCAGCAGTACTACCAGCGCTAAGCCGCACGATTTTTGTCGCTCCAGAAGCCGGCTCCGGAAACGGAGCCGGCTTCTTTCGTTAGAAAGCATACCTTGAAGTTTCTGCTCCCTACCCCCTTCCTTGCCGTGAAACCCCTTTATCTGTTGTTAGTCGTCTTGCTGAGCCTGGGTAGCGCCCTCCAGGCCGCGCCGCGTCGGGATTTTGCCACCCAGTACCGGGCCGAACGCCGTATCATCATCGACACCCGGCGGGAAGGCGACAGTGTGCGGCTTTATCTGCGCTTCCCAAATACCACGCTTATTAGGCGGGGCTTCCCGCTGCACGTAGCGCTTTGGGCTGATTACGATGCCAAGCGGGCCCTCTGGCAGGATACCGTTCGGCGCTTCAGCCGGCGTCTGCAGCCCGATGGTGAAGGTGCCCGCATAGATTTCTGCCTACCCCTGCCGCGGCTGCGAGCCGGCCAGGTGCTCAGCCTGGCTGCTGGTCCTGCTGATGAAGCTGCCTCCGGCGAGGCTGGCTGGCTGCGTCTGACCCCGGAACATCTTACCCGCTCCTTTATCCTGACGGACTCCGTAGGGCAGCCGCTACTGCGCCACTACGTGCGGGCCGGAGAGCCGTTTATGGTTGATTCCTACGGCGAAGATCTGAACGTGCAGGCCTACCGCTACCCGCTCAGCTCCCTACCCGCGGCCCCACCCATGACGAGTCCCGGCGCCATGCCCGCCCAGCCCCGCAAGCTCAGCGCCCAGGATTCGGCGCGCTACCGGGCTGGTAGCCTGCTGCGCCTGCAACCGGGCATGTATCTGCTGCGAGTAAACCCTGCGGAGCCACGCAGTGGCATTTTGGTGGAAGAGAATACCTTCCCGGCGCTTACTTCCGCCGATGAGCTGATTGCGCCCTTGGTTTACCTTACTACCTCCGTGGAGCGCAAAAAGCTGTTTGATGCGCCCGAGCCCAAGAAGGCCGTGGATCAGTTCTGGCTTACGGTGGCCGGAAATAATCAAACCATTGCCAAGCAGCTGATCCGGACGTACTATGGGCGAGTGCAGGAAGCCAACCAGTTTTTTTCAGCCCACAAGGCCGGCTGGCTCACCGACCGTGGCCTGCTGTATCTGGTGCTGGGGCCACCGGAAAGCGTGTATCGGGAGGCCGGCGAGGAACGCTGGGTGTACCGCGCCGACCAAGGCATGGGCGGCACCTTCGTGTTCCGCGCCAAACCCAGTACCTTTGCACCTGATAACTATGAACTGGTGCGCCGCCCCGAGCACGAACAACTCTGGTATGCCGCCGTGGAGCAATGGAGAAAAGGACGAACCGCCCGCCCCGGCCGCTAACTGAGCGCCGCCAATTTTTTGATTCTGAAAACCGCCCGGTACCCAATCGGCGGCCAGCTTCGCGCGACGCCGAAGGTCGTGCCGAGGAAGGACGATTTGAGGGCAGCCGCGCTGAAGGTGGCCGTTACGAAGGCAGCCGATCGGACAAGCCGCGCTACCCCCACCGCCCGGCCCAGGACCGCAGCATCGACATGATTTTTGGGTTGCGCCCGATTCTGGAAGCCCTGAACGCCGGGCGTACCCTAGACAAGATTTTCTTGCTGCGCGGCACCAAGAACTCCATGACCCAGGATATTACGGCCCTGGCCAAAACGGCCAATATTCCGGTGTCGATGGTGCCCGTTGAAAAGCTCGACGGCATCACCCGCAAAAACCACCAGGGCGCGGTAGCCTATGTTTCGCCGATTGACTACATGCCCCTGGACAGCATTCTGGCCAGCTTGTACGAGGAAGGCAAAACTCCGCTTCTGCTGGTGCTGGACCGCATCACCGACGTGCGCAACTTCGGCTCTATTGCCCGCAACGCCGAGTGTATGGGCGTGCATGCCATTGTGGTGCCCAGCCGCGGCGCCGCCCAGGTAAACGGCGACGCTCTGAAAACCTCGGCCGGCGCCCTGAACCTGATTCCGGTATGCCGGGAGCCCAACCTGAAAGACACGCTCACTTTCCTACGCGAATCGGGGGTGCAGGTAGTGGCTTGTACGGAGAAGTCGGACGCCAGCCTGGAAGCCGAAACCGTGGACCTGACCGGGCCTTTAGCTATTCTGATGGGAAGCGAAGAGGACGGCATCAGCCCCGAGTACCTGCGCCTCGCCGACCACAAGCTACGCATCCCGATGGCTGGTCAGATCAGTTCCCTCAACGTATCCGTAGCCAGCGGCATCATGCTCTACGAGGTACTGCGGCAGCGCCTGAAGTCAATTAACAATTAAGAATTAACAATGAAGAGTTGGGCAGTTCAACCTCCTCATTACGGAGCGTTGAACTGCCCAACTCTTCATTGTTAATTCTTAATTGTTAATTAATTATACCCTACGCCCTTCTTCGACTTCACATCGGCGACGAACTCTTTTACGCGCTGCTCTTCGGTGCGCTTGCAGATGAGCAGCACGTTGTCGTACTCCGCTACGATGTAGCCTTCCAGGCCTTGCACTACCACGAGGCGCTCGGGCGGCGTTTTGATAACGCATTCACTGGTATCATAGAGCAGGGCATTGCCGTCCACTACGTTTTCGTCGGCATCGTGCTGGCCCATGCGGTGCAGGGAGTCCCAGGTGCCCAGGTCGCTCCAGCCGAAGTCGGCGGGTAGCACATACACATTATCGGCCTTTTCCATCACCCCGTAGTCAATGCTGATGTTGCGGCAGCGGGTGTAGGCGCGGGAAATGAAGTCTTCTTCCTGGGAGGTTCCCAGCTCGTCCCGGCCTTCGTCAAACACCTCGGCAATATCACTGAGGTACTGATGGAAGGCGTGAATGATGGCATCGGCCCGCCACACAAACAAGCCCGAGTTCCACAGAAAGTCGCCGCTGGCTACAAACATCTTGGCCAGTTCCAGATTTGGCTTTTCGGTGAAGGTTTTCACTTTCCGAAGGGCCTGTGGGAAAACGCCATCCTCGTGGCCGGGGGCAGTTTGCACGTGCTCTGGCTGCACTACCTCATCAATAAACTGAATGTAGCCGTAGCCGGTATCGGGGCGCGAGGGCTGAATACCCAGCGTAATCAGCACGTTGTGGGTGCGGGCGCCGTCCACGGCCGTCCGGATAGCCTCCCGGAAATTTTCCTCGTGCATCACGGCGTGGTCGGCGGGGGTTACCACAATCACGGCCTCGGGGTCGCGCTGGGCAATGCGGTAGCTGGCGTAGGCAATGCAGGGCGCGGTGTTGCGGCCGATGGGCTCGCCCAGAATCTGGTCGAAGGGTAGCTCCGGCAGGTGCTGGTGCACCAGCTCCGTATAGTCGCGGTTGGTAACCACAAACACGTTTTCAGCCGGACAAATGCCTCGGAACCTATCTACCGTGAGCTGAAGCATGGAGCGCCCCAGCCCCAACACATCATGAAACTGCTTGGGGTGATGGGTGCGGCTGAAAGGCCAAAAACGGCTGCCAATACCACCAGCCATTACCACGAGATACGTATGTTGTTCCATCGAAGCCGGACGTAACGCCCGTGTTTAGGAAAGGAATATACTCTGCAAAAAGCCAAAATAGGGAAATTCAGACTCTCCGTATAATGGGTGTAACTACGCAGAAACTGATTTCAATTAGACTTGGGCTTTCGGGCAATGATAGTGGAATATTTATTATGTATAATAATATCTGTAAATTATTTAATTATATCCATTTATTACACACTGCCTCCTGCCAGTTGGCTAAGCGCACACTGCACATACTGGTAGGCTATACCAATCCTTCCCGCAGCAAATCATGGAGGTGAATGAACCCAGCGAAGCGGCCTTGCTCCGTTACCACCAACTGCGTGATATTGCGGTCCTGCATGCGGGTTAGTGCTTCCGCCGCAAAGTCTTCAATATCAATTGTCACGGGATGGGGAGTAAGGATGTCTCTGGCCCGCACTGCCTGTAGGCGCCCTTCGAAAGTGGTGAGCATGCGGCGCAAGTCGCCGTCGGTAATGATGCCGACCAGCTTACCATCGTCGCTGAGCACAGCGGTAGCGCCCAGGCGCTTGCCCGAAATTTCCAGGATGATGTCTTTGAGCGGCGCCGTATCTGCTACCTGGGGCTGCTGGTTCTGGCGGCTCAGGTCGCCTACCTTCAGGTAGAGCTGCTTGCCCAGGGTGCCGCCGGGGTGCAGGCGGGCAAAATCCTGGCGGGTAAACTCCCGGCTTTCCAGCAGGCACACGGCCAGGGCATCGCCCAGGGCCAGGGCGGCGGTAGTGGAGGTGGTGGGGGCCAGGTTGTGGGGGCAGGCCTCACGGTCCACGGGGGCGTGCAGCACGTAGTCGGCCTGCACGGCAAGGTAGGAGTCGGCGTTGCTGACTAAGGCCGCCAGCGGCACGCCTTTGCGCTTGAGCAGGGGCACGAGCACCTTGATTTCGGGCGTGTCGCCGGATTTGCTGATGGCAATAACAAAATCATCGGCCTGAATCATGCCCAGGTCGCCGTGGATGGCGTCGGCGGCGTGCATAAACAGGGCGGGCGTGCCGGTAGAGTTAAGCGTGGCCACCATCTTGCCCGCAATGTGGGCACTCTTACCAATACCAGTTACCACTACCCGGCCTCGCAAAGAGAGAATAGCTTCTACGCATTGTGCAAAATCAGGAGTATGCGCTATGGCATCGGCAACTCCCTGAATGGCTTCCGCTTCCTGCTGAAGCACTTTTTTTGCAAGTAAGTTGAGTTCGTTCTGTGGTTTCAATCTAAATTTGGTATTGCGTATCGGAAGCTGAGCAGTAGCGCATTTTCAGGAATAAACCCGAATTCTTTCCCCTAACTGCTTAGTACCAACTACCATAAAATCCCTAGATTGAGGTAACAACACCGTCGTGTCGTTTATCCAATCTACCACCCCAATTGAGTAAGTGAGGATGTCCATGCCAGCCGTGAAACAACAAGTGCAGCGAGAGGCTGATTTGAAAGGCAAGTTAAAGGAAGTTTTCGGGTACGGTCAGTTCCGGGGCGTACAGGAAGACATCATTCAGAACGTTATTGCCGGCAATAACACGTTCGTGATTATGCCTACCGGCGCGGGCAAAAGCCTGTGCTACCAGCTTCCGGCGCTTGTGTTGCCGGGCACGGCCATTGTGATTTCGCCCCTGATTGCCCTGATGAAAAATCAGGTCGATCAGCTCAACGCCTTTGGGGTAAACGCGCAGTTTCTGAACTCGACCTTGTCTAAGTCAGAGATGAACAAGGTGAAAAAGGACGTGATTAGCGGCGAGGTGAAGCTGCTGTACGTAGCGCCCGAAAGCCTGACCAAGGACGAAACCATCGAGTTCCTCAACAAGGCGACCATCAGCTTCGTGGCCATTGACGAGGCCCACTGCATTTCGGAGTGGGGCCACGATTTCCGGCCCGAGTACCGCAAAATCCGCAGCATTATTGACGGGCTGGGCGTGCAGGTGCCCATCATCGCCCTCACGGCCACGGCTACCCCCAAGGTGCAGCAGGACATCCAGAAGAACCTGCAGATGGATGATGCCTCGGTGTTCAAGACCTCGTTCAACCGCACCAACCTCTACTACGAGGTACGCCCCAAGCACAACACCAAAAAGCAGCTGATTCAGTACGTGAAGCTGCGCAAGGGCCAGGCCGGCATTGTGTACTGCCTGAGCCGCAAGAAGGTAGAAGAAATTGCCGAGCTGCTGAAAGTCAACGACGTGCGGGCCCTCCCCTACCACGCCGGCCTCGACCCCCACGTGCGCATGGCCAACCAGGATGCCTTTCTGAATGAGGAGTGCGACGTGATTGTGGCCACCATTGCCTTCGGCATGGGCATTGATAAGCCCGACGTGCGCTTCGTGATTCACTACGACACGCCCAAGAGCATTGAGGGCTACTACCAGGAAACCGGCCGCGGTGGCCGCGACGGCCTGGAGGGTGACTGCCTGATGTTCTACAGCTACGACGACATCGTGAAGCTGGAGAAGTTCAACAAAGACAAGCCCGTAACGGAGCGCGACAACTCCAAGCTGCTGCTCCAGGAAATGGCCAACTACGCCGACTCGGCGGTGTGCCGGCGCAAGCAGCTGCTGCACTATTTCGGCGAGCATTTCGAGAAGGACTGCGGCTTCTGCGACAACTGCAAGCACCCCAAGGAGCGGTTTGAGGCCAAAAATGAGGTAGTAATGGCCCTGAAAGCCGTGGTGCAAACCGACGAGCGGTTCGGCCTCGACCACATTGGCACCGTGCTCATGGGCATGAACAACCCGCACGTAGAAAGCTACGGCCACGACCAGCTGCCCATTTACGGGCAGGGCAAAGAGCACGACGCCCAATTCTGGCACTCGCTCTTGCGTCAGACGTTGCTGAATGGTTACTTAGAAAAGGACATCGAAAACTTTGGCGTGGTAAAGATTACGGCCAAGGGTATCGACTTCATTGAAAATCCGCATTCAATCAAGCTCACCAAGGACCATAACTACGAGGAAGAGGTGAAAGAAGAACAGGAACAAGAAGAAGTTCAGCAGGCGGCCGGTCACGACGAGGCCCTGTTCGACATGCTGAAGGCCCTGCGCAAGAAAGTGGCCCAGCAGAAAAATCTGCCCCCCTACGTGCTGTTTCAGGACCCGAGCCTGAAGGAAATGGCCACGACTTTCCCCACCAAGATGGACGACCTGGCCCACGTCTCGGGGGTAGGCCAGGGCAAGGCCCAGAAGTTTGGTGCGCCTTTCCTGGCTCTGATCCAGAAGTACGTGGACGAAAATGACATTGTCACGGCCGCCGACGTGGTGGTGAAATCGGCCGTCAACAAGTCAAAAATCAAGATTTACATCATTCAGCAGATCGACAAAAAGATGGATCTGGAGGAAATTGCTTCCTCCAAGGGCATTGATATGCGGGAGCTGATGGAGGAAATCGAGCACATCTGCTACTCAGGTACCAAGCTCAACCTCGATTACTACATCGACGGGGTGCTGGACGAGGAGCGGCAGGAAGAAATCTACGACTACTTCATGACGGCCCAGACCGATAATATTGCCGTGGCCCTCAAGGAACTCGGGACCGACGACTACACCGAGGAGGACCTGCGTTTAATGCGCATCAAGTTCCTGAGCGAGGTAGCCAACTAACCTCGCGAATTGACGCAGATTCTTTGGATTTCGCGGATTTTGGTTGCGGCCACATCTGATTGAAAGCCCCGCCTTTGGCGGGGCTTTTTCGTGCGGTTGGGGGTAGGAAAGAGCTGCCGGGTGATGGGAGCGTGGTTAGCCGCGCCGGTGCGTGTACTTTTGGGGTGACGCGGACTTTTTTCCTTCTGGCTTTTCTGATGGCACAACATATTCTCGGCATTAACTGCAGTGGTTTTCACTCGTCGGCTTGCTTGCTGGGGCCCGATGGGCGGGTGCGGGTAGCCATTGCCGAGGAGAGGCTGAGCCGCATAAAGCAGGACAAGTCGTTTCCGCGCCTGGCCATCCGGTACTGCTGCGAAACGGCCGGCATTGAGCTGACGGATATTTCGGATGTGTTTATCGGCTGGAACCCGGCTCCCTACCTGCTGCAGCCCCAGCAACCCCTGGCTGATGCGCTGCAGAACCGGGGCAAGCTGGCCCAGCTCACCCTCAATGAGTTGGCCGCGCTGCAGGGCGGCGTCAGCAGCATCAGCCAAACGTTAACGGGGCTACGGGGCTCCCCGATGCGCCTGCACTACGTGGACCACCACCGCGCCCACCTGGCCAATGCCCTGCTGCAATCCAGGTTTGCCGAAGCTGATTTCTTCGTGGCCGATGGGTTTGGGGAAACCACCACGGGAATGCTGGGTATGGCCACGGCGGCGGGCCTGCAGGAGCTGGCGGCTAACCGCACCCCCCACTCGCTGGGCCTCTTCTATGGGGCTTTCACGGAGTTTCTGGGATTTCGGCCCAACGGCGACGAGTGGAAAATTATGGCCCTGGCCGCCCGCGGCACCCCCCAGACGTATTATGAGCTGCTGCGGCCGCTCATTCAGGTGAATGGTTTGCAGTTTGAGCTGGACCTGCGCTACTTCGAGTTTTTCCTGTTTTTCACCCCGCACTACTACTCGCCCAAGCTGGTGGAGTTGCTGGGGCCGCCCCTACCCCCCGGCGCCGAGCCAACCCAACGCGAGTTTGATATCGTGGCCGCTGTACAGCGCATCACGGAGGAGGTAGTGTGTGAGCTGCTCCGCAACCTACACGCCCGCACCGGTGGGCACCGCCTGGTGCTGGGCGGGGGCGTGCTGATGAACTCCGTGCTCAACGGCAAGCTCACGCGCTACACGCCCTACCAGGAAGTATTCATCGGCGCCACCCCCGACGATACGGGCATCAGCGTGGGCAGTGCATTGTACGGCCGGCAATACCTACTGGGGCTACCCCTGCCAGTGGCCCCAGCCAGCACGCATAACTTTTTCGGGCGCGAATATGCCGAAGCGGAAATGGAGGCCGAGCTGCAGCGGCGCAAGCTGCGCTACGAGCGCCCCGCCGACCTGCTGTCGGTCACGGCCGCTCTGCTCCACGATGGGCAGGTGCTGGGGTGGTTTCAGGGCGCTTCGGAACTGGGGCAGCGGGCGCTGGGGCACCGCAGCATTCTGGCCAACCCTACCCGGCCCGACATGAAAAACCGGGTCAATGCCAGCATCAAGTACCGCGAAGCCTTTCGCCCCTTCGCCCCAGCCGTGCCCGAGGAGCGTCAGCACGAGTTTTTCGAGCTGCCGGCGGGCGAAACGGCTTACTTCATGGAAAAGGTGTTTCCGCTGCGGCCGGCGGCCCGGCAGCAGCTCCCGGCCGTGACGCACGACGACGGCACCGGCCGCCTGCAAAGCGTGCGCGCCGAGGACAATCCGCTGTTTCACGAGCTGCTGCTCACTTTTGAGCGGCGCAGCGGTGTGCCGGTGCTGCTCAACACGTCCTTCAACCTTAATGGCATGCCTCTGGTCGAGTCGCCGGCCGATGCTCTGGACTGCTACCTGCGCTCCGGCCTCGATGCCCTGGTACTGGGGCCGTTTCTGCTGCGGAAATAAGAAGCCACGAATTGAAACCCGAAAAAGCCCGCCGAAACCTGAGTTTCGGCGGGCTTTTTCTGTAGCTCGGACTTCCGTACGAAGTAAAGTCCGGGGCGAGCTAGCAGTACTCTTCGAAAGCGCCCTGCAGGTTATTGACGATGCGCATCAGGTCGTTGCCTTCAATGTGGTAGCGCTCAATCATGTGCACCAGCTCACCGTCTTTGAACAGGGCAATGCAGGGGCTGCTGGGGGGGTAGGGTAGCATGTGCTCCCGGGCCTTGGCTACGGCTTCGGTTTCCATGCCGGCAAACACCGTTACCAGTTTGGCGGGCTTCTTATCGGAGCTGGAAACGGCCATTTTCAGGGCCGGGCGGGCTTTGGCGGCCGCGCAGCCGCACACCGAGTTTACGGCCACCAGCACGGTACCGCTCTGCTCGGTGAGCACGGAATCAACTTCTTCGGGGGTCATCAGCTGCTCGAAACCGGCCTCAACGAGGTCCTGGCGAATCGGCGCTACCATGTATTCAGGATACGTGGCCATAGGTGAAAGCTAGGCTTTAAGGTGAACTTTTCCGGCGGCAAAAAGCCGGCGGCACAACAAAATTACGCAACCGCCGCCGCACTGGCGCAGTTGGCTTGTATAACTATCATTGGGTCCCGGAAGTTTACCGGCCACCGCCCTGGTCCGAGAATTGCTACAGCTGTTCGCATACTGCCTGTTATTGCCATGACCTACGCCGAATTTCTTGCCTCCCAAACCCAGCCTGCCCCGCCCACTGGCCTCTCGCCGCTGCTACTGGCGCTTTGGCACGCCGGCCGCGACGAATGGCACCAGGCCCACGACATTGCCCAGGATAACGAGCACGACCCGCTGCAAAACTGGCTCCACGCGTTTCTGCACCGCCAGGAGGGCGACCTGGGTAATGCTGCTTACTGGTACCGCCGTGCTGGCCGGCCGGTGTTTACCGGTACGCTGCGGCGCGAATGGGAGGAGTTAGCCCGGACCCAGTTGCCGGCCTAACCGGGCCCGCAGAACAGCGGCGGCCCCTTGCCGCCGAGCCTATTACGTCTTGATAAAATTATAGCATTGCGTATTCATCAAGCTGATTTGCTGCTTATTGCGCAATTAAAATTATATTTATCCCGCGCCTCTGAAATCGGCGGTATGCAATGCGAAAGATCATCCTTTTACCGGCTGCTTTGCTGCTGACGACCCCGGCAGCGCTAGCCCAGGTAGATACCGTGCGGGCCACTACCCTGCCCCCGGCCCAACTGGCCGAGAAGCTCTACAACAGCGGCGTGGCCAAGTTTAACCAGAAAAGCTACCGGGCAGCCCTGCAGGATTTCGACCGGGCCCTGGCGGCCAAGCCTGATTTCGCCAAGGCCTATTACAACCGCGCCGCGGTTCGCTACGAGCTGAAAGATTTTCAGCCGGCAGTGCAGGATTACGACCAGGCCATCAAGCTTGACCCCACCACCTTTGGGTTTTACTTTGGCCGGGCCCAGGCCCGGGAAGCACTGAAGCAGTCCGCCGAAGCCGAACAGGACTACGGTAAAGCCGCTGAGTTGAAGCCCGACTATGCCCCGGCCTGGTACTACCACGGAGCCCTGCGCTTCGAAAAAGCCGATTACCAGGGGGCCAAAGCCGATTTCGACGCCGCCATCAAGGCCGACCCTACCTACGCCTACGCCTGGCACGACCGGGGTAGCACCCAGCGCCAGCTGGACAACCTGCCCGCCGCCATTCAGGATTATACCCAGGCGCTTAAGCTGCAGCCGGAACTCCTGCCGGCCCTGCTGAACCGAGCCGCTACCCGCCGCCGCGCCGGCGACCTGAAAGGGGCCCTCCAGGACTACAACGAGTACCTGACCAAAAAACAGGACAATGCCCTGGCCTATACCAACCGCGGCAGCACCCGCTACGAGCAGGGCGACTACAAAGGTGCCGCCGAGGATTTCAGCCGGGCCGTGGCGCTGGATGCGGGCTACGCCTTCGCCTGGAACAACCGGGCCGCCGCCTACTTGAAGCTGGAAGACTACAAGCGCGCCGAAGCCGACGCTACCAAAGCCCTGGGCCTGAACCCGCAGTATGCCGAGGCTTACCTTAACCGGGGCCACGCCCGCGAAATGCTGCGTCTTTCTGATGCTGCCTGCCAGGACTGGCGCAAAGCCGCTGAGTTGGGCCTGGAAATCGGCAACGCTCACGCCGCCAACTCCGGCTGTGGCGCCGAGTAAGCGCGCCCCTCGGCGCCCTCTGCGAAAAACACCGCGCCCTCTGCGGGCCAAAACCGCCAGAACAACTACGATGCATATATATCTACTCGCCTTCCTGTTGCTTGCCACTACGGCGGCTTCGGCCCAGAACGTGGAGTTCAGCAAAGACCGGTTCGGCAACGATAAGGAGGGGCTGAAAACCGCGCAGAAGGAAATAAAGACCGGCGACGAGTTCTATGACCTAGACCCGCCGCGCTACGAGCAGGCCCTCCCGCATTACCTGGCCGCCCAGAAGTTCAACCCCAATAACGCCCAGCTCAACCTCAAAATCGGGGACTGCTACCTGCATTCGGGCTTTAAGCCCCGGGCGTTGGAGTATTTGCAGAAGGCCTACCAGCTCAGCCCCGACGTGGACCCGCGCATTCATTACCTGCTGGGCCGGGGCCTGCACCTGAATGCCAAGTGGGACGAGGCCATTGCCGAGTACAAGCGCGCTACCCCCGCGGGCGGGGCCAAAAACACGGCCGGTTTCACGCAGGATATTCAAAAAAAAATCCGGGAGTGCGAGAATGGCCGCAAGCTGGCCGCCAAACCCAGCCGCGTCTTCATTGACAACGCCGGCCCCGGCGTGAACTCGCCCTACCCCGAGTATGGCCCCGTCATCACCGCCGACGAATCGGTGATTCTGTTCACCTCGCGCCGGCCGGCCTCTACGGGCGGCCAGAAAGACCCGGAAACCGGGGGCTTCTTCGAGGACATTTACACCAGCACCCGCACTACCCAAGGCAACTGGGTGGATGCCCGCAACCTGGGCGAGTCCGTAAATACGGAGGGCCACGATGCTACCGTGGGCCTCTCGCCCGACGGGCAGCGTCTGCTGGTGTACCTGGAGGATAACGGCGGCGACCTGCACGAGGCCAACCTGCGCGGCGCGGAGTGGCGCAAGCCCCAGCGGCTGGGCTCCCGCATCAACTCCAAGGCCCACGAGTCGTCGGCGGCCTACACCCCCGACGGGCGCAGCCTCTACTTCGTGACCGATAAGGAAGGCGGCTTGGGCGGGCGCGACATCTACCGGATTGAAATGGAAGGTCGCGGGCCGGCCGTGAACCTGGGCTCCGTGATTAATACCCAGTACGGCGAGGAGGGTGTATTTCTGCACCCCGATGGCAAAACCATGTACTTCTCCTCGGAAGGACACAACTCCATGGGCGGCTACGACATCTTTAAGTCGGTGTACCAGAATGGCAGGTGGAGCGCCCCGGAAAACCTGGGCTGGCCCATCAACACCCCCGACGACGACGTGTTCTTCGTGATTTCTGCCTCGGGCCGCCACGGCTACTACTCCTCCTTCCGCGACGACGGGCTGGGCTCCAAGGACATCTACCAGATTACCTTCCTGGGCCCCGAGAAGCCGCCCCTGCTCAGCCAGGAAGACCAACTGCTGGCCTCCAGGGTGCAGCCGGTAAAGGAAACGCTGTTGGCGCCGCCCGTGGCCATTGCCTCGGCTCAGGTTACCATTCTGAAGGGGGTAGTAACGGAAGAAGCCAGCAAGCAGCCCACCGAGGCTACCATTGATGTTATTGACAACTCCCTGAACCAGATTATTGCTTCGTTCCAGAGCAACGCGCAGTCGGGGCGCTACCTGGTGTCGCTGCCTTCGGGCGTGAACTACGGTATTGTAGTGCGGAAAGACGGCTACCTGTTCCACTCCGAAAATTTCGATTTGCCGGCCGGCGCCGCGTATTCGGAGGTGGTGAAAAATATTGCCCTCAAGAAGCTGGACGTGGGGGTGAAAGTCGTGCTCAACAACATCTTCTTCGATACGGGGAAGGCTACGCTGCGCAAGGAAAGCACCGGCGAGCTGGAGCGGCTGCAGAAGCTGCTGGCGGAAACCCCGGCGCTGCGCCTGGAAATTTCGGGCCACACGGATAACGTAGGTAAAGCCGAGTTCAACAAGGACCTCTCCCAGCGCCGGGCCCAGGCCGTAGTGGATTATCTGGTAACCAAAGGCATCGACAAGGCCCGCCTGACCTCGTTTGGGTACGCCGATACGCAGCCGGTAGCCACCAACACCACCGCAACGGGCCGGCAGCTCAACCGCCGCACCGAGTTTAAGGTAACGGGCAAGTAAGGTTTCGGCGACGGTTTCCACGGAGGGCCTACCGGTCCGCCGAGCTGTTTTGCAACGGTTTGGCAGACGGGTGGGCCCTCCGCAGGCTAAATACCTGGTTAAGCGTCTGGACGCAGGCGTCCACCGAGGAAGCCGGGCCGGCCAGGCCGGCCGCAGTATCTTGCCCCTCGTGATGCGCCGCGTACTGCTTCTTCTGCTCTTTTTTACCCACGTTGCCACGGCTCAACTGCGCCCGAGTCAGCGGTTCCTGAAGCAGTTCGGGGCGGCCGAGGGGCTGCCCCAGCCGTTCATCTACGCCCTGGCCCAGGACCGCGCCGGCTACCTCTGGATTGGCACCGCCGAAGGTCTGGTGCGCTTCGATGGTACGGAGTTCGTCACGTTTACTACGAAAGAGGGGTTGGCCGAGAACTTCGTGACCAAGCTATACGTGCACCCACGCACCGGTCAGCCGTGGGTAGGGCACTACCAGGGCGGCGTGTCCCGCTGGACCGGACGGCGGTTTCAACGGCTGACACCAGCTGAGGCGGCAACTGCTCCCCTGCGCCCACACACCGGCATACTGCCGCCCGATACTGCGTTCAGAGAGTACGGAAAGTCTCCTTCCACCATAGTTGAGCCACCCGGTTTTGAACCGTCTTTTAACTTGCAGCACTTACTGCCGTCGGGCACTGTAGTGCAATGCGTATTGCCCGACCGGGAGCATAACCTCTGGATTGGCACCGCCGGCCAGGGCCTGTGGCGCTGGTCAGACCGGCAGGTAACGTTTTTTCCCGCATCATCTCCTGAGCTGACCTCGTTGGGCAGCAACGCGGCTGGCCTTGGCGGATTGTCCGATGGCTATTTCGCCATTCTGGGCCGGGGGGCGAAAGCAGGTTCTGCGGTTAGGCGGCTCACGGAACGCCTGCCTTACGCCCCCACCGTGCTGCTGCCCTCTTTTACCCAACGAGCAGAGCGAGTTTTCAAGAAACGCCTCAGAAAACCGGCACCTTTCACCATCTGGGCCGGCACCACCGGACACGGCCTCTGGCAGGTGGAGGAGCAGGTTGCCCAGAACAAGCTGGCCCACCCGCGCCTGGTTCGGCGGGTGCCCGCCAACCTGGCGGTAACCGCCCTAACTCAGCATCCCAACGGCGACTTGTGGGTAGGCACGGCCCTGGATGGGGTTTACCGCTTACCGGCCGACTCCACCCGGCCAGCCCAGCACTTCACCACGGCCAATGGCTTACTGCATAATACCATTTATGCGCTTACGGCTGATACTACCGGGGCCGTCTGGATTGGCACTCACGATACCGGGCTGGCTGTATGGCGTAACGGCCGGTTCTACTATCACCGTTTTGCGGAGGGCGGCATCGATGTTTCGGCCCTACTGACGGACGATGCGGGCCGCGTCTGGATTGGAACAGAAGGCCGGGGCGTACTCTGTTACACCAACGGCCGGTTTCAGACGTACAGCACCCCCCAAGGCCTGGCTTCCCCGTATTGCTATGCCTTGCTACCCGTACGCTGGGGCACTAGTTACCACGGCGGCTATAACAATGATCCGCGACGGGAAAGGATAGTCGTAGTTCACCGCAACGCTGTCAGTTTTGCCGATTCCGGCGGGCGTTTTGCGCCCGCTACCCTCCCCGACAACCCCCTGGTGCGCGACCTGCTACCCCAGGCCGCTGCAGCCTGGGACGACTATTGCCTCTGGCTTAAAACCCGTACGGGCCTGCTGCGCCTGCGTACCGATGAGCCGGACCTGTTACCAACCGCGGCCGCACCTCAGCCGGCTTTGCTGCTCAGCGAGGTAGATGGGGCCGCCCGCCCGCCGCACCAGCTGGGCGAGCTGTCGGCCACCCGGCACCGGGTCAGTTTCCGGTTTCGGGGCGTCAGCCTGCTGCCGGGCCGGGCCGGTATGCAGTACCAATACCGCCTGCGGGGCTATCAGGAGGAATGGAGCACCCCCACTATCGTGGGCGAGGCGCAGTTTCCGCGGCTGGATGCCGGCCAGTATATATTCGAGGTTCGCGCCCGGTTAGGGGAACACGGCCCCTGGTCGGAGCCCGTGGCTACTTCGTTCAGCATTGCTACCCCTTTCTGGCGCACCGGGTGGTTTGCCGCCCTGGGCCTGCTGACAGCCGGAGCGGGCGTTTGGGCCGTGGTGCGGGGTAGGGAGCTGACCCTGCGCCGCCAGAAGCTGCAGCTGGAAACCACCGTGCGCGAGCGAACCGCCGAGCTGCGCCAGCAAAAAGCCGAAATAGAGCAGATCAACGCCGATTTGCGCGTGGCCCGGGATGCGGCGGAGGCTTCGCGCCGGGCCAAGGCACAGTTTCTGGCCAACATGAGCCACGAAATCCGCACGCCCATGAATGCGGTTATCGGCCTGACCCACCTGCTGCGCAATACCCCCGTGAGCAGCGAGCAAGGCGAATACCTGGAGGCCATTCAGTCCTCGTCGCAGAATCTGCTGGTCATCATCAACGATATTCTGGACTCCTCGAAAATGGAGGCCGGCAAACTGACGTTGGAACAGGCGCCCTTCCGCCTGCCGGAGTTGGTGGAGCGGGTAAGCCGCCTGTTTGCCTTCGCCACGGAAGCCAAAGGCCTGCGCTTGCGCACCGAGGTAGCCCCGGAGGTCCCGGCCGCCATCTTCGGCGACTCGGTGCGGCTGAATCAGGTGCTGGTAAATCTTGTCGGCAACGCCGTGAAGTTCACCACACGGGGAGAAATTGGGCTGCGCGTAGCAGTGGTACCCGATGCGGAGCTGCCCCGCCTCCGCTTTGCCGTGCAGGATACCGGCATCGGCATTGCTGCCAGTAAGCTGGAGGCCATTTTCGAGGACTTCTCCCAGGCCAATGCCAGCACTACCCGGCAGTTTGGCGGTACGGGCCTGGGCCTGAGCATTGCCCGGAACCTGGTGCACCTGCACGGGGGCCGCATGTGGGTAGAAAGCACGGAAGGCCAGGGCTCTACCTTCTGGTTTGAAATTCCCTGCCTGCCCGCCGATGAGGCCAGCGTCCGGCCCGAAACGGCTGCTTTCCTGGCTCCCTTCGAGCCTGCCCTGCAGGTGCTGGTGGCCGAAGACAACGACCTGAACCAGCTGGTGGCCCGCAAAACCCTAGAAGCCTGGAACGTGCGGGTAACCATTGCCGCCAACGGCCGTCTGGCCGTGGAGGCCGCTCAGCAGCAGCCTTTTGATGCGGTGCTGCTTGACGTACAGATGCCCGAAATGGATGGGTATGAGGCTGCCCGCCAGCTGCGCCTGCTGTTTCCGGACAGTAGGCGCCTACCCCTCATCGGCCTGACGGCCTCGGCCCTGCCCGAAGACCGCGCCCTGGCCCTGCAAGCCGGCATGAACGATACCCTGGCCAAGCCGTTTGACCCGGCCGTGCTCTATGCCCGCCTGGCGTATTTCACGGGCCGGACCCCGGCTCCGCAGCCGCCCGCGGCGCCAAGCCCGCCGGAGGTGGCCCCGACGCCCGCTTCCCCCGGCCCCCTACCCCCGCAGCCCGACTGGAGCCTACTGGAAGAGTTGGCGAGCGGCAACGAAAGCTTCGTGCAGCAGATTGTCCGGACGTTTCTGACGCAGGCGCCCCTGCTGGCTGCTCAGCTGCTGAGCGCCACCTCGGGGGCCGAGCTGGCGGCGGTAGCTCATAAGCTGAAAGGGCAGGTAGCGTATTTTGGGGTGGAGCCTCTCACGCAGCAGCTGGAACAGCTGGAGCAGGAGGGCCGGCGCGGAAGTTTGCCCGCTGCGCTGGCTCCGCAGCTGGCACTTATGCAGCAGCAGCTCACCGGCTTATATCCTCTGCTACGGCTGCGGCTGCCGCACACTCCGGCGTAAAACTATAGGCTTTTTTCGGGTTGACCTGTACCTTTGACGTTATGGCTGAAACTGCTCCCCCCCTGCGCTGCCTAGTTGTTGATGATGACCCGTTGGCCCTGCAGATTGTTGAAAACTGCGTAGCCAGCACGCCTTTCCTGGTGCACGCCGGCAGCTGCGACAGTGCCATTGCCGCCGCCGAAGTGCTGCGCACCCAGCCCATCGACCTGCTGTTTCTGGACGTGGAAATGCCCCTAATGTCGGGATTGGATTTGCTGCGCACCCTGCAGCACCCGCCGCTCGTCATCCTGATTACCAGCAGCAAGAGCTACGCCGTAGAAGCCTTCGAGCATGAGGTACTGGACTACGTGGTAAAACCCATCAGCTACGCCCGCTTTCTGCAGGCCGCCCAGAAAGCTCTTGCCGCTTCCGAAGCACGCCTCAACCCGGCGCTTGATACGATTGAGGCGCCGACCAACACGCAATTCACCTTCGTAAAGGTAGATAGCAAGCTGGTAAAGGTTCTGTTTGATGAGGTGCGCTACGTGGAGGCCCTCGGCGACTACGTGCACATTGTTACGGCTAAGAGCAAGCTGATTGTGTACAGCACCATGCGGGCTGTGGAGGAGAAATTCCCGGCTTCCTTGTTCGTGCGGGTGCACCGCTCTTTCATCGTTAATCTGAAGCGGGTACAAACCATTGAGGACAACACCGTTATTCTCGACGACAAGCACATTCCAATTGGCCAAACCTACCAGCGTGAGGTATTCCAGCGGCTCAACCGGTTCTGATTTCCATCTTCTTACTCTATTCCATTAAGCGTGCGGTTCTTTTTCTCCGGCCTGCTAGCTCTGAGCTGCGGGCTGCTGGTGGCCCCGGCCGCCTACGCCCAGGAGGCCGGCGATACGCTGAGCGTTGTTTGTCCGCTGCCCCGGGTGGTGGAGCTGTGCGTGGAGCTGGATGCCCGCCGCGCCGTGGACCCCGGCGCCGGAGCCCTCTCATTTCGCTGGCACATGGGCGACGGCACGCAGCTCACCGGCCCTACCGTGTTGCACTGCTACCAGGAGCGCAAGCTCTATACCGTACAACTCGATGTGGTGGAGGATGCCACCGGTGAGGTGCGGCGCGCCGAAAAGCTGATTCCGGTTGACTTCACTCAGGAAATCGTCCTCAATTTTCGCACTACCCCCACCGACACGGTGAAGGCAGGCCAGCCCGTCACCTTCGATGCGCTGGACTCACAACTGCCGCTTTGCGAAAACGTGGTGGTCCTCTGGGACTTCCGCGACGGATATGTAACCAACGGCCGCCGGGTGCAGCATACCTTCCGGCGCCCCGGCCAGTACCCCATCCGGATGAGCCTGCGCGGTAACGGCCCCGATGCCTGTCCTACCAGTCACTGCGTCAGCCGGACGGTAGTGGTAGTGCCTTAGCCAAGTAGGCTGGGCGCCTGGGAGGCTGGGCTACTCCAACTGCACCGGTGAAATCAGCCTTTCCTCCAAAGTAGGCTACCCCCATAAGCAACCGGAACCCTGCCGCCACGGTCTAGCCCCAGCCCGGCGGTAGTGGCCCGGGGTGTTTTATAGTACCCGGTTGCGGGTAGCGTGTTCCTCCGCCGATTGCTCGGCAGCCAACTGCCGCAGAATATTCAGGGTGAGCTGCCAGAGGTCCTCGTACGGGACAATTTCAATCTCGCCGTAGGCTTCGCCGGGTTGGGGGGCGGCCCGCAGCCGCTCCAGCAGGGGCGCTGCTTTTTTCTCGCAGGCCTCGGGGGCGAAGTTCTCTTTCACGGTCATCAGCAGCATGCGGAAGAAAAGCTGGCTGCGTAGCGTGGCGGGGTCGCGCAGGTGGCGCTGCTCGTACTTGCGCAGCCCTTCCAGGCGGGCCAGCAGCCCTTCTACATCTCGCCGCCGCAGAAAATACAGGAACTGCAGAATCAGGATGGCCACGTTGTACCCCTGCTTGTCGCGGCTGTAGTCGGGCACTTTCTGCACAAACTGGTTGAAGTGCCGCATTTTCAGCGGCGACTGTTCCGGCTGCACAAACTGAATGTAGGCCTCATACAGCTCCCAGCGCTGCTGGGCCGCCTCCCGCTGCTTGCGGTAGTATGGGTTTTTGCGCGCCTGCTGCAGCAGCTCCAGCGCCTGCTCGTATTGGCGGGCGTGCACGGCCAGCAGCAGATAGGTTTCGAGGTAGTAAAACCAGTTGCCGGAGGAATAATGAAAATCCTTGAAATATTCCTCGGCCAGTACTAAGCCCTTTTCGGCCTGTCGGCAGCGCAGGTGCGCGTACACGCTCATGTAGTTATTAAAGCGCTTGTCGAACCGTTTTTCGTTGATTTTGCCCTGTTTTCGGGCCTTTTCTGTTTCCGCCGTGATTTTGATAATCTCTTCGTAATTGCCCTCCAACTCCTCGCGGGAGAGCTTCGTTACATAGAGATAATAGAATGTGTTATAACTATTTACTTTCTTATGGAGCCGCTCCAGCTGCGCCAGGTACTCGGGCAGCTGCTTGATCAGAAACTGGCGCCACCGAACCTGATAGATTGAAAACATCTTCACTTCAAAGAATGTCTGCTCCGCCTCATCTTCCAGGGTCAAGCGTTCCTGCAGCTTGTTTAACTGCTGGTTCATGGCCTTGAAGCGGGCCGGGTTGCGCATTTCGGCGTAGAGGTTGCGCAGAATCCGGGTGCACATCACGGCGTACTGGGTCAGCTCCGCTTCTATGGCCACCATGGTGGCCTTCCGGTACAGCTTTTCGGCCAGCTTGTATTCTCCCTCCCCCGTAAGAATACGGGCTTGGTGCAGCAAGCCCAGGCAATGCTGCTCGTGTCGGCGAGCCACCACGTGCCGGACGTCGGTATGGTCCAGGAAGTACAAGTGATTCAGCAGTTTCTGCTGTACTCGGGACTTCAGCTGCCGGAATGCCGTCTGACTTTTCGGCTCGGTATTGCCATACAGTCCTTTGATGAGCTTACTCTGCGTGATGTTGGGCTCCTGCTCCAGCATCCGAACCAGTTGTAAGTCCTTATTAGTGGATTTGCGGGCCGAAAAGTCCAGAAAAGGCAGCACGGCCAGGCGCCTATCTGTCACAATTTTTACTAAAGTAGCTAATTCATCCATATCAAAATCCTGCTTTTAAGCTAATGAATAGGGTTGTGCAATATACAGGGTTATTTAAATGCATGTCACAAATTAAGTAGCTTAGGCCTTTACAGTTGCCAAGCTACAATCGTCATTTGTACCTAAGTTTTTGTGTTCTTTCGAAGATGCATATGTCACATTCGAAGATAAAATGACCAGCTAATACGCAAGGCGAATCCTTCGTATTGGCTTTATGAACGCCCAAAAGAAAAGTGAGCCTAGCCTTTTTGCCGGGAATATGCACTGAAAAGGACGTCACATTTACCCTTTCTCTGTCCTTTACGCCGCTCGGTTTGAAGCCCACATTTGTGTCAGTCAACCACTTGAACCACAAATACTCCAGACCATGTTTGAGCTTCTCCTTTTCGGCCTTCTCCAGCTTTCCAGCCTCACGTTCACGTCGGCTACGCCTGCCGCAGCCCCGAACGCTGCTACCACCCAAACTTCATCACTTGATGACCACGGCACCAGCGGTTGGGGCGAAGGCCACATTGCCGACCACGGCACCAGCGGCTGGGGCGAAGGCCACATTGATGACCACGGCACCAGCGGCTGGGGCGAAGGCCACTAGGCTCTGCACCGTACTCTACCTGCTGCTTGAAACGTGGTAACTTGCCCGGCCAAACGCCCCGCACGGTTACCTGGTCATGAAGCAAATACTTTTCGGTTTGGTTTTGTTGGTATGGGCGGGCCTGGGCCTCAGCGCCTGCTCGCCCACAACCACTGCCACCTCCGCCGAAACCATCCGCATCCGGTGGGCCCGGGACCCCGACAACCTGGATCCGCTGCTAGTGGATAACCCCAGCGCCTTTGAGGTAACCAACTTGTTGCACTGCAGCCTGCTGAAAGGCAATGAGGCCCAAAACCGGTTTGTGCCCTGGCTTGCCGAAGCCCAGCCAACCACCCGGCCCCTCGGCGATTCGCTGCTTTTGGTAACGTACCGCCTGCGTCCGCAGGCCACCTGGGACAACGGCTCCCCCGTGCTGGCCCGCGACGTAGCCTTCACCCTTAAGGTGATGAACTGCCCCGGCCTGCCCATTGAGCGCGACCAGGCCACTTTTGGGTTTATCCGGAATATTCAGCTTGACGCGCACGACCCACGGCAATTTACTTTGGTGTGCGCGGGCCAATCCGGGGACCGGGTTAGCATTTCCGGAGACTTTTCCATTCTGCCCGAGTACGTGCTGGACCCCCGCGGTACGCTGCGCACTGTACCGCTCCCGCAACTTGCCCTGCCCCGGTTCCAATCGGTTGCGCAGGCATTTGCGCGTCGGTACCAAGCGCTTAATCTGGCCCGCCATCCGGAGCGGCTGCCTGGCTGCGGCGCCTACACCCTCACGGCTTGGCAACCTGGCCGCTACCTCACGCTGCGGCGGAAAGCCCGCTGGTGGGCTGATAGCCTGCCGGCTCCTCCTCCCGAGCTGCAAGCCTTCCCGCCCCAGCTTACCTACCAAGTGATTCCGGATGCTACCACGGCTACTATGGCACTGCGCCGCGGCGAAATAGACTTGTACGCGCTTATGCCAGCTGCCGAATTTGCCCGGCTTCAACACGCCTCCCCCGATCAGACCAGCCTCCGCTTTTACACCACCAACTCCTACGAATTTCTGACGGCAAATTTCAATGTTCGTCGGCCGGCCCTGCGCGATGCCCTTACCCGGCAGGCATTAACTTATCTGTTTGACATTCCGGCCCTGATCCGGGCTACCCAGCAGGGCGCGGCCTCCCCCAGTGCAGGCCCCATCAGCCCACGGATTGCACGCTATTACAACGACAGCCTCCCGTTGCCCTCCTTCAGCCCCGCCCGCGCAGCAGCTTTGCTGCGCCAGGCCCGGTGGCAGCGGCAACCCGATGGCAGCTGGCAACGGCAGGGCGCACAGGCCACCACCGAGCGTCTGCAGCTAACTATCAGCTACCGGGCCGGGGAGCCAAGCTTTGAAACGGTAGCCTTGCAATTTAGAAGCGCGGCCCTAGCCTTGGGTATCCCGGTCCAGCTGCATCCCACGGAACAGTCGCTGCTGAGCCGGCAGTTGCGGGCCGGGGAGTATGATATGAACATCCGCCAGTTGGCCGGCAACCCCTTTTCGTATGATTTCACCTCCCTGCTGCACTCCCGAGGCATTGGCAACGGCAATACCACCGGCTTTTCGACGCCCCAGACTGACCGCCTGATTGAGGCTATCCCTCTGGCTACCAGCCCGGCAGAGAAAGCGCGGCTTTTGCGCAAGTTCCAGCGTGCCTTGGCTTACGAGCGTCCTTTTTCGGTGCTCTACTTCATGCGGTACCGCGTTGCCGCCTCGCGCCGCCTCGGCGTGGTACCGGTAATGGGGCTGGTTCCCGGCTACGAAGCCAGCCGCATCCGGCTGGAAAAGAAACCGACTACCCGTTAACGGCTTATGAAAGCTCCGACGGTGTGGCGCCATGTTGGCAGAAACCTGGTTACGGCCTGGCTGGTGCTGTCGGGCCTGTTTCTGCTTACGCGGGGCCTCACCGATGCTACCAGCTACCTGCAAACTGCCCTGGAGGCCGACAGCCGCATTCAGGCCGCCGAACGGAGTCAGCTGACCCGGCAGCTGCTGCACCGGGCCGGCCTCGATTTGCCGTTATTTTACATTTCTTTCGAACCAACCCAGGGCTGGCAGTGGGAGGGCACGGCTAATCAATACCATGCGTGGGCCGCTAATCTGCTGCAGGGTCGTTTGGGCACCTCTTACCGGAGTAGTGCTCCGGTTAGTGGCCTGCTCCTGGAAGCCCTGCGCTACACGTTGCCCCTGACGGTACTAGCCGCAGTGCTTAGCGCAATGGTCAGTGTGGGACTGGCTACCACCCTTAATGGGCGCTACCCCGCCGGCCGGAGGGCCCTGCTCTACCTGCTCCACGCCTTGCAAGCCGCACCGCTGTTTCTGCTGGCTACGGGTTTGCTTCTGCTATTCGCCAACCCTGATGTTCTGGCTTGGTTTCCCGCTTTTGGCTTGGGCTTAGAGGAAGAATCTGCTACCTGGTGGCAGGCACCGGGCCGCCTACTATATCATCTGGCCCTCCCGGTTGGCAGTTTGGTTTTGATGAGCGCACCCGCTCTGACTATTCAGCTGGATGCGGCCTTGCAACACGAGCTACGACAGCCCTACGTAGCCACGGCCCGGGCCAAGGGCGCTGCACCAAGCCAAGTTGTGTGGCGACATGCCCTGCGCAATGCCCTGCTGCCCACCATTACGCTGCTAACGGAGCTGCTGCCCAACCTGGTGGCTGGGGCCGTGGTGGTGGAAGTGCTGTTCGCGTTGCCCGGTATGGGCCGCTTACTCGCGGAGGCCGCGGCTACCCAGGATTATCCCGTGCTACTGGGTGGCGTAACGCTGGTGGTGCTGGCCCGGGTGGTGGCCCAACTGCTGGCCGATGCCCTGTACCTACGCACGGACCCACGCATCAGGCTGCAGGCATGAAACGGCAACGTCGCTCTCGCCGCAACTGGCCCCGGGTTCTGGCCTTCGGGTGGCTGACTGGGGTAGCAAGCGCAGCCCTGCTGGCCCCCTCTTCTCTGCTGGCCCCCGATTTATTGCATACCAACCAGCCTCCTTTTCTGCCGTCTCATTGGCTGGGCACCGATCCGCAAGGCCAGGATGTGGCCCGGGCTCTGGTGCAAGGCGCCCGCACGATTCTGCTGGTTAGCCTTCCGGCGGCAATCCTTACGCTCCTGCTGGGAGCCGGGCTTGGGAGCATAGCCGGGTTTTGGGGCAATACCCGGCTGCGCTTAACCCGCAGTGTGGGGGTAGCAGGCGCGGCTTTGGTGCTGAGTGCCCTGCTGTTCGCCGCGCCGTTGCTTGCCCGGGGCGTAGTAGGAGGTATCGGGCTCTTGGCCGCCGCGGCCCTGTTGGGGTGGGTGCTACATCGTACCGTCTGGGGCCGACGCCCCTGGGCCCTGCCCGCCGACGCCCTGGTAGCGGGCCTGATAGTGCTGCTTGACTCCGTGCCGTTACTGATTCTGGTGCTGCTGGTGGCAGCCGTTCAGCGGCCCTCCGCAGGCGGACTGGTGCTGCTGATGGCCCTGACCTGCTGGACTACACCGGCCCGCCTGATGCGGGCTGCTACCCTGCAGGCCCGCGGGCACACCTACGTGGAAGCCGCCCGCGTAGCTGGCCTCTCCGACTGGCAACTGTTGCGGTGGCACATCTGGCCCGTAACCTGGCCCGTGGTGCTGGTTCGTTTTCCGCTCACGGTATCCCTGCTCATCGGTCTGGAAACGACGCTATCATTTTTGGGCGTGGGGCTGCCCCCCGATACGCCCAGCTGGGGGCGCCTGCTCGCAGGTATTCGTCAAAGTCCAACGGCCTGGTGGCTGCTGGTCTGGCCCGGCGTCACACTGCTTCTCACCATTCTAAGCCTACAGTACCTCAGTCGCCGAAAAATGTAGTGCCGCCCGCACACGCTGATGTCACAAATTCTGCCATTTATGACCACTGCTATTGACAACATCGGCGGCAGCTATTCTCACAAGATTTTCATTATCAATCTTCCATCTACCTATCTGCTTTAACGAAACTATCCAACTCATTAAATCAGCCCTATTCTATAGCCTAATTATACAAGTCACAATATTGGCCAAAGTGTCCTTTACAAGCCCTTATTCGGGCCCTAATATTGACATGTGGAACAGCTAGAACGCTACTCACAAGCAGTGTTGTACTTCCTCAGCTCTTTGTATTCCTGCCGTGATTCCCGCTACGTGCCAACGCGCCGGCGGATTGCCGAAAGACGAACGGTCTTCCGCGCTTAACGTCAGAGGTACCCGATTTTCCTCTGCTACTAGTGGCCAACAAAGATGCTTTCCCAGGTGGCTTTATTTGAAATACAGTACGAAGCCCGGCAGCTGCTCGTCGCCTGCTTCGCTACTAATAGGTTGTTGCAATAGGTGTGTGAAAATCCCGCGGGCGTTGCCTGTGGGTTTTTTGCGTTTTAAGGGGTAGCCCCATCTACCCGGCACAGGCCGCCCAGCCCAAACCGGCTTCTTAAACCGACGCCTCCGTCTGGCGGGCCAGTAGGGCAATGCCTTCGGTGAAGGAGCGCGGCTGATACCCTAGCTGCTGCTGAGCTTTGTGAATGAGAAAGCCCGTGCGGGCCGGGCGGCGGGCCGGCTGGGTGAAGGTGCTAGCATCCACCCGTTCAATCAAGCGACTATCCAGCTGAAAGAAAGCCGCTGTTTGCAGCGCCATCTGGTACGGGGTAAGCAGCTCCTGGCCGCTGAGGTGGTAAATGCCCGTGGCGTTGTGGCGGGCGGCCAGCCAGCAGCCCAGAGCCAGGTCCTCGGCCAGGGTAGGCGTACGATACTGGTCATCCACTACTTTAATAGGCTTGCCGGCCCGCAGGGAGTCGCGGACCCAGAGCACGAGGTTGGTCCGGCCGTACTCGTGGGCCACCCCGTACACGAGCACAGTGCGCAGAATAGCCCAGGGCGCGCGGCACTGCTGTACCAGTTGCTCGGCGGCCAGCTTGCTTTCCCCGTAGAAATTTACGGGCCCCGGCGCGGCATCTTCCGCCAGCGGGCCTTCTTCCCCACTGAAAATAAAATCGGTGCTGACGTGTAGCAGGTGCACCTGGTGTTGCTCACAGGCTTCTACCAAATGCTGCACTGCCGTTACGTTGTGTTGCCAGCACGCGGCCTGCTGCAGCTCACACTCGTCCACATTGGTCATGGCGGCGGTGTGCAGCAGGTGGGTTGGTTTCTCCGCGGCCACCACGCGCTGCGCCTGGGCCCGGTCAGTCACATCCAGGGCCACAAAGCGCACGGCCGGCAACAGCCCGGCCAGTTTGTTCGGCCCGCGGGAGGTAGCCACCAGCTCCAGACCGGGCTGCCGCTGCAGCAATTCCACTACTTTCTGCCCTAACAAGCCATTAGAGCCTGTAACCAGTATTTTCATGCGCGAAAAAAAGCTATCCACCGGATTAATAGCCGGTTACTGATACTGGTAACCGTAGAGCTCGGTAATCTTTTTCTTCTTGAGCTTTTCCACTTTCACCGTCATGGGGATGTTGGTAACCGGGCGGTTACGCTCGGCGGTGGGCTGCTGAGCAATCTTATCCACCACTTCCTGGCCGCTGATAACCTGCCCGAACACGGTGTACTGTCCGTTCAGGTGTGGGGTGCCTTGGGGATTCTGAACGATGTAGAACTGGGAAGCGCTGCTTTGGCGCTGCGGATTGATAAAATCGGGGGTGCGGGCCGCGGCTACCGCCCCGCGCTTGTGGGTAAATTCCGGCAGAATTTCGGCCGGAATCATCTTTTCATCCGAGGCACCGGCGCCGTCGTTGGCGGGGTCAGCGTCCTTGGAATTGGGGTCGCCACCCTGAATCATGAAGTTCGGAATGACGCGGTGAAAGGTAGTACCAGTATAGAAGCCACTCTGCGCCAGCTTCAGGAAATTGGCTTTGTGCAAGGGGGTCTTATCAAACAGAATCAGCCGGATATCACCCTGGGGCGTGCTGATGGTCACTACCTCATCTTTCCTGCTTTTGCGAGGCTTTTTGGCCGCGTGCACTATCGGTGTTGCCAGCCCAACAACCAAGCCCACCAGCAGGGTATAGCGAAAGAAGAGTTTCATAGCGGAAGCAGAGGGAAAGAGTGTGGAGAGCGAAAGTAAACAGTTTCGCGGAGGGTAGCACACCGTGGCGGCAAGAGGTGGCGGGAGCGAGGCCACCGGAACCGGGCTCTTATGGTTCGGTGGCCGGCAGCGCCTGCGTCAGCGGGAGCCCGGTCTCGCGCCGGAACCAAAAGAGCCGCCAGACAGCAGCTCTTGGGGGGTACACCGGGGGTAGGAAATGAGGTTAGGCCTCGTGGCGGACGCGGCGAATGTCATCCAGAATCTGCCGGCCGCCGCGAGCCAGCACGCTTTCTGCCAGGCGGGTACCCAGGACCTCTGCTTCGGTAGCGGCGGCCGTGTGGGTTTCCTCAATAAGCTCCTGCCCGTCGAGGCTGATGAGGCCGCCGTGCAGCTGCACCGTTTGCCCATCGGCGGAAAGCGAGGCCAGGGCGAAGGAAGGGATGCTGCAGCCGCCTTCCATCGTGCGCAGGAAAGCCCGCTCGGCGGCCAGGCAAACGTGGGTAGCCGGGTGGTCGAGAATGCGGCGCAACTCCTCTTTCAGGGCGGGCTCCAGGCTGCGGGCGCACTCAATGGCTACGCTGCCCTGGCCGGTGGCGGGCACGTACTGGGTTTCGGGCAACACGTGGCGAATCAGACCGTCGTACTCCATGCGGTGGACCCCGGCGTAAGCCAGCACCAGGGCATGATACTGGCCTTCCTCGAGCTTACGCAAGCGGGTTTGAAGGTTGCCGCGCGCTTCGGCGGTAGTGGCGTGGGGCAAAAAGCGGCGCAGCATGGCTTTGCGGCGGGTGCTGCTGGTGCCCAGCACCAGGTCGGGGCGCTGCAGGTCGAGGTTGGGGTCGAAGCTGACCACCACGTCATTTACCCGCTCCCGCTGCATAAAGGCCAGCAGCTCCAGGTCGGCCGGAATAGTGCTCTGCACATCCTTGGCGCTGTGCACGGCAATATCCACGTAGCCCGTGCGCAGGCCTTCCTCCAGCTCTTCCGTGAACACGCCCTTCGCCCCAATCTTGTCCAGGGAGCGGTCCAGCACTACGTCGCCTTTGGTGGTAATAATGACGATTTCGGGGGCGAGACCGGCGGCGGTAAGCTGGCCGGCTACGTGGTTGGCTTGCCACAGCGCCAGCTTGCTGCCGCGGGTACCTATGCGAATGGAAGTCTTCAAAGCAGAATCAGCTAGTTCAGAATATACGGCCCATCTCGTTTCTTTGCGCAGCGCGGCAACGGCCGGTGAGGTATTTTACTTCCAGCCGCAACAACTGGCGGAAACCGGAAGCCTCCTTGCAAAGATACAGCTACTGATGACCGGGGCACTGGCTATAGCTGTTTTAGCGCAAGCTATAGCATTTTAGCAAAACGTATTTTGTTGGTTTGCTGCGCGTAGAAGCTGTTTTCGGAGCTATAGGCAGCCCACTTAAGCAGCCCGTAGCAGTTCGGCTACCCGCAGGGAAGTGTCCACGAATACCATGCGGGGGTTGGCATTGCGCTCTACATGGTAGTGGGCCTCGTTGATTTCCTGCGTAAGCGGCCCGGCATTGCGCGGCGTCACGAAGCGGCTGAAGCCCTGCACGAACTGCTGCTCCTGGGCAGGCAGGTGGGGCACCAAGTGCGGATCGAGGCCGAACAGGAGCACCTTGCGCAGCAAGGTGAGAGCGTACTGCAGAAACTCCTTCTGGTTTTCGCGGCCCAGCTTCTGAAACTCATCGGCTTTTTCCAGCATTTCGGCCACCTTGTTGCCGTAGCAGGTGCGCATCCACTTGGCAAATAGCTCAAAATAGTCGGCGTCGGCCGTAGCGGCAGCCTGCGCCGCCAGCGCCGCACCAACGTTGCCCTCGGTTAGCTGGGCCAGCTGGCGGGCTTTCACTTCCGGTACCTGCCGCTCGTCGCGCAGCCAGGCAGTCAGCTCTTCCTCGGAGAGGGAGCGTACTACTACCGGCTGCACCCGGCTGATAATGGTGGGGAGCAGTTGCTGCGGGGCGTGGCTCACCAGCAGAAACACGGTGGCGGGCGGGGGCTCTTCCAGCAGCTTCAGCACGGCATTGGCCGCCGAGGGGTGCATCAGCTCCGGCTGCCAGATGATAACCAGCTTAAACCGGGCTTCGAACGCCTTCAGCGACACCAGTTTGAGCAGCTGCAGACTTTCTTCCTTGGAAATACTACCCTGCTTGTTTTCGGCCCCGATGTGCTGCATCCAGTCGTTGAGGCCCTGGTAGGGGTTTTCCAGCACGAAGGTCCGCCACTCGGCCGCAAACTTGCTGCTGATGGCGTCCTTGGTTACGGCCTTGGTGGTGGTAACGGGCAGGATGAAGTTGAGGTCGGGGTGAATCAGCTTGTCGATTTTCTGACAGCTGGGGCAGCTTCCGCAGGAATCCTCGGCTTCCGGCGTGCGGTTTTCGCAGTTCAGGTAGGTAGCATACGCCAGGGCCAGGGCCAGCGCCGCCGAGCCCTCCGCCCCCCGAAACAGCTGAGCGTGGGCCACATGGTTACGCCGCACGCTCCCCACTAGAAGCTGCTTCACCTGCTGCTGACCCGGAATCTCAGAAAAACGCATGTTGTATCAGTTGTTAGTGGTCAGTCACCAGTGGTCAGTTATTGGGGATCAGCAACCTCTAATTTTTCAGCACAAACTGGCAACTGACCACTGGCAACCGGCAACTCATTTCGCTTGCTCCCACACCCGGTCTTTGGCCGTGGCCTCGTACACGTGTTGCATGATGGCCTGCTCAGTGGCATCGTACACTAGCTGGCGGCGGGCCATGACGCGCTCGGCTACCTCAGCTACTTTCGGCAGCTTGAAGGTTTCGAAACCGGCGGCTCCGCCCCAGCTGAAGCTCGGGATAAACGTGCGCGGGAAACCGGCCCCGAAGATGTTGGCCCCTACCCCCACTACCGTACCCGTATTGAACATGGTATTGATGCCGCACTTGCTATGGTCGCCCATCATCAGCCCGCAGAACTGCTGGCCCGTGTTCACGAAGCGGCCCGCCGAGTGGCTCCAGATTTTTACCGGGGCGTAGTTATTCTTCAGGTTGGAGGTGTTGGTATCGGCCCCCAGGTTGCACCACTCCCCGATGACGGAGTTGCCGAGGTAGCCGTCGTGGCCCTTGTTGCTGTAGCCCAGCAGAATGCTGTTACCCACTTCGCCGCCTACCTTGGAATAAGGGCCTACGGTATTGTCGCCGCGCATTTTGGCCCCGGCGTTGATGTGGCTGCCCTCGCACAAGGCCAGCGGTCCGCTGATAATGGCGCCCTCGTGTACCTGGGAGTTTTTACCAAGGTAAATCGGACCGTTCTCGGCGTTGAGAATGGCCGCCCGGATTTTCACGCCCGGCTCAATGAAGATGTTTTCCGGCGCGTACACAATGGTATGCGCGTCGCCCACCGGGGCCGACTCCCTACCCCGGGTCAGCAGGTCAAAGTCGCGGCGGATTTCGGCGCCGTTGCGCAGAAACAGATGCCACACTTCCTTGATGGCTGTTACGGGCTCGGCTACGTCGCGGGTTTTCTGGAAGCCATCCTGAATCAGCTCCGCTACCTGGGTAGCATCGGCCAGGTGAGCTGCTACCAGCATGTCTTCATCAAACAGGGCCTCGCCGGGCGCCAGAGCCTGCACCTGCTGGGCCAACAGGTCGTCGGGGCAAATGGCGCCGTTGATGACCAGCGCGGGTCCCTGGGTGTTGCCAGCGGGGTACTTGGCCTGCAGGTAGCTTTCCGTGAGGTAGCCCACCTGAGTGGCTTTTAGCCGGTGCTGCCACTTCTCCGCCAGCGTCAGAATGCCGCAGCGGAGGGCTGCTACCGGCCGGGTAAACGTAAATGGCAGCAGGTGGGGCCGAATGGCCGGGTCATCGAAGAGCAGAATATGCATGGGAGGAAAATCAGGATGAGAGCTGCGGCCGGTTTGGCCGCGGCCAGGGGGTAGGCGCTGGGGCGGGCACCCCTACCGTACTACAAAGAAAAACTCCTGCCGGCGAATGCCAGCAGGAGCTTCGAGGAAAAAGTCGTTTCGAGGGGCGGCGCAACCATGCGGTTCGCTGCCTGCCCGCCGGAATTACTTCTTCTTGTTGTAGCGGTTCATGAACTTCTCTACGCGGCCAGCCGTGTCGAGCAGTACGTTTTTGCCGGTGTAGAAGGGGTGCGACTCCGAGCTAACTTCCACCTTAATTACGGGGTAAGTTTTGCCGTCTTCCATCGTGATGGTCTCGCTGGAGTTCATCGTCGAGCGGGTCACGAATTTGAAGCCGCTGGAGGTATCCTGGAATACCACTTCGCGGTACTCGGGGTGGATGTCTTTTTTCATGGTCGTAGTGCCGTTTGTACCTTGTTGCCTGCCGATTTTGCGGAAGGGACTGCAAAAGTACACGTTGGGTCCGGATTTCAAAAGCTATTTTTCTGTTCCAGGGGGCGTAGCAGAAGCTTAACACCGGGGCCGAGGCGTTTCCGCCGGGCTTCTATTATACTTACCACATCTTAGCTCCTAGTTACTGCCTTATGATTCGTGTATCTGCTCTGTTAATGCTGCTGCTCCTTGGGGCGGCTCTGGCTTATGGCACCTCCACTGCCCTGCTGTCGGCACCAGCAGCGGCAGGTTCCTCCGCGCGCGCCGCGGGTGGCCCTGGCGCGCCGCTCCCGAATTTGGTGGCTCGCTCCTGGACTACCGTTAAATTGATGTTTCGGTGAGCTGCCGGGGCCGCGGCTTTCCGGCCGGTAAACAAGACAAAACCGGCGCTGCCCGGTTTTTTTGTACCCTTCTGCTTCTGGTACTTTCTTCGCCCTGATTTTCTCCATCTATTCCTTCTCGCCCAGATGCGCCTTTGCTTTGCCTCGAACAATGCCCACAAGCTGGATGAAATCCGGCCCCTGCTGCCCGCCTCCGTGGAGCTGCTGAGCCTGGCCGATATTGGCTGCCAGCAGGAGCTACCCGAAACCCAGGACACCCTGGAAGGCAACGCCCGCCAGAAGGCCCAATACGTGTGGGACCATTATGGGGTGGCTTGCTTCGCCGATGATACCGGCCTGGAAGTGGCCGCCCTCCACGGGGAGCCCGGCGTGTACTCGGCCCGCTACGCCGGCCCCCAGCGCTCTGCCTCCGACAATGTAGCCAAGCTGCTGCGGGAGCTGCAGGGCCAGCCCAACCGCTCGGCTCAGTTCCGGACGGTAGTGGCGCTGGTGCTGCCCACCGGTGAGATACACGAGTTTGCGGGCGCGGTGGCTGGTGCGATTACCGAGGAGGTGCGCGGCCAGGATGGCTTCGGCTACGACCCCATCTTCCAACCCACGGAAGGCGACGGGCGCACCTTCGCCCAGATGAGCCTGGAGGAGAAGAACGCCATCAGCCACCGGGCCCGCGCCGTGGCCGGGCTGGTGCGCTATCTGAATGAAGTGGTGAAATGATGCGTTTATGCAGTTGTGAAACTGCCGTTCTGGCGGCCTGTCAGTAGTATCCCTACCCCTCCACCTTTCCTAAAGCCCCAGCGGCGGGGCGGCCCCCGTCGATGAACGGTTTGTGTCGCCCCGCTGGTTTCTACCGACATGTCGCCTCGCTGGGGCTACCCTCTCTGCGCCGCCAAAACGTCAAACTCAGCATTTCACCACTTCACAATTTCACCATTTCACCACCTCAGCGCCCTGGCCTCCGCTAGATTTCGTACTTTTGCAGGGTTGGCCCCGCCGGTACGGGCCTATTCCCCCCCCATGCAACACCCTTTCATCGTCGGAATTACGGGCGGCAGCGCCTCTGGCAAAACCACGTTTCTGCGCCGGCTGCTGGCCTCGTTTCCCGAAGAAGAAATCTGCCTGATTTCGCAGGACAACTACTACCACCCGCGGGAAGCCCAGCAGGTGGACGCCCAGGGCGTCACGAACTTCGACCTGCCCAGCAGCATTGACTCCCGCGCCTACGCCGCCGACGTGCTGCGCATCAGCCAGGGCCTGGAGGTGCGCCGCCAGGAGTACACCTTCAACAACCCTAACGTGGTGCCCGCCGAGCTGGTATTCCGGCCCGCGCCCATTGTGGTGGTAGAAGGCATCTTCGTGTTCTACTTCGAGGAAGTAGCCAAGCTGCTGGACCTGAAGGTGTACATCGATGCGCGGGAGCATGTAAAGCTGCAGCGCCGCATCGTGCGCGACCGGGACGAGCGGGGCTACGACCTGGAGGACGTGCTCTACCGCTACACCAACCACGTAGCGCCTACCTACGAAAAGTACATCAAGCCTTTCAAGCACGACGCCGACATTATCATCCCGAACAACCGCCACTTTGATAAGGGGCTGGATGTGCTGGTATCGTTTCTGCGCAGCAAGGTAGAAGCCGGCCGCACGGCTTAGTCATTTCCCTGTAAGCCATGTACGGTAAAGCCGAAGCTGCTCAGCTGCGCCAGGCCTTCTGGACCACGTTTGGCCAGTACATGGCCCCGGTACCCTCGGCCGAAGGCGAAACGATTAACTGGATTAACTACCGCACCGGCCTGAAGCATGTGCAGCTGCGCATGCGCACGGAGGGCCGCCGGGCCACCATCGGGCTGGAGCTGGTGCACCCCGACGCCGACATCCGGGCCCTGCACTTCGAGCAGCTGCAGGCCCTGAGCAACATGCTACCCCCCGTGCCCGGCCAAAGCTGGGACTGGCAGCCGGACGCCGAGGAAAACGGCCAGCCCATGAGCCGGGTGCAGCAGCAGCTCGACGGCGTCAGCCCCTTGAACCGTGAAGACTGGCCCGCCCTGATTTCGTTCTTCAAGCCCCGGCTGCTGGCTTTAGATGAGTTCTGGAGCCAGGCCCGCTACCCCCTGGAAGACCTCATGTAAATCACGAATTCAAGCGGGTTCAGCGAATTGCACGGATTTTTAGCCATCTGGCCCATCCATATCTGTACAGAAAAGCCTCACCTATTCGTGGGGCTTTTTCATTTGGGTTCAACCGTTTTGTCGGGGTAGGGCCTTTGGGCAGGCGCGGCAGAATCCGTGCAATCCGATGAATCCATCTAAATCCGTGATTCTGGGGCGTTGTCGTACCCACGGCAAAAAGCTATATTTGTAGCTCTTACCTAGAATACAGTGCTTTCCTTCACTCGCCTTTTAGCCCGCTTGCGCTTCGCCTGCATCACAGCAACCCTGCTGATGGTGCTGGGGCTGAACCACCAGGCGGTGGCCACGCTGCGGGTGTTGCCGGCTTCCGGCGCCACCCATGTAAGCGCCGGGCCTAGGGCAGCAGTAGTAAAGCAGCGAGTTACGCTGGAGGCCACCTCCCCGCTTGGGTTCTTCGTGGCCCCAGCCGCCGATGCCTGGTTTCCGCAGCCGCTGGAGCTTCCGGTTGCCCTGTGGCTTCCTGCCTGCCCCACGGGGCCGAACCCCTTGCCCAGCGCGGTGCCGGACTGGTTCCGGGTGCGGCTGCTGGTTGCCGCCCTCTCGCCCCAGGCTCCGTAGCGGCCGGGGCCGTTTTGTGCTAGTGTAGCTGACTGCTGGTGGCTCGTTGCTGATGCCGACGCCAGCGCCGCCGGGCCTCTGGTGCGGCCTGCTTTCTACTACCCCCACCCCGGCCCCCAACCTGCGCATCAGCCTTTCCCCACAGGATACTCAACAACTTATTTCATGCGCAATAAAGGACTTGTCATTACGCTGACCCTTCTCGTGTCAGCGTTGTGCATCTACTTCCTCTCGCTGACCCTAGTGTCGCGCGGAGTGCAGAAAGATGCAGCACGCTACGCTTCCCGTAGCGGCCAACTCAACGAAAAAGCTCGTCAGCACTACCTCGATTCCGTGTGGCGGGCGCCCGTGTTCGGGCCACTGACCTACAAAGACGTGCGCCAGTCGGAGCTGGGCCTGGGCCTGGATTTGAACGGCGGGATGCACGTAACCCTGGAGGTTTCGCCGGTGGAAATTGTGCGCGCCATGAGCGGCAACTCCAAAGATGCGGCCTTCAATAAAGCCATTGAGCAGGCGCAGGAACTGCGGAAAACCAACCCCTCCACGCCCTTCACTACTCTGTTTGCGCAGGCGTTCCGCGACGTAGCGCCCAACGACAAGCTGGCCCGCGTATTCGCCAACACCACCAACAAAAGCCGGGGCATCGATATCAACTCGACCAATGAGAAGGTAATCGGGGAAATCAACAAGGAAGTGGACGAAGCCATTGACCGCTCCTTTAACATTCTGCGCAGCCGCATCGATAAGTTCGGCACCAGCCAGCCCAGCATTCAGCGGGTGAAAGGCACGGGCCGCATTCAGATTGAGCTGCCCGGCGTAGATAACCCCGACCGGGTACGCAAGCTGGTACAGGGCCAGGCCAAGCTGGAGTTCTGGGAAGTATGGCGCCAGGATGAATTCGCGCCCTACCTCAACCAGCTCAACCAGGTGCTGAGCGCCAAGGAAACGGCCGCAGCCACCACGGCTGCCGCTACCCCCGCCACCGCCACCAACGATACCACGGCTACGGCCGCTGCCGCCACCGGCGACTCTACTTCCCTGGCCAGCCAGCTGGCCAAGAAAAACACCGCCACAGCCAAAGCCGACTCGGCCGCACCCCAGAAGAACGTACTGGGCAGCCTGTTCACGATGCCCGGTACGCTGGGCGCTAACATCCGCGACACGGCCCGGGTAAACGCCGTGCTGCGCAGCCCCGATACCCGCGCCGTACTGCCCTCCAACCTCACCTTTATGTGGGGCGTGAAGCCCGACGTAATTGACGGCCAGGAATACTTGCAGCTCTATGCCATCCGCAAGAGCCGCGAGGCCGAAGCTCCGATTGGCGGCGAAGTAATCAGCGACGCTCGCGGCGACTTCGACCAGATGAGCGGCCGCGCCGAAGTTTCGATGCAGATGAACCCCGGCGGGGCCCGCAAGTGGCAGCGCCTAACGGCGGCCAACATTGGCCGTCAGGTAGCTATTGTGCTTGATGATAACGTGTACTCGGCGCCGGTGGTGCAGGCCGAAATTGCCGGGGGCAACTCCAGCATCTCGGGCAACTTTACCATTGAAGAAGCGCAGGACCTGGCCAACATTCTGAAGGCCGGTAAGCTGCCCGCTCCTACCCGCATTGTGGAGGAAGCCATTGTAGGCCCCTCACTGGGTAAAGAAGCCACTAATCAGGGTCTGTACTCGACGCTGGCCGGTCTGGCCATCATCATGGTGTTCATGGCCGTGTACTACGGCCGTGCCGGCCTGGTAGCCGATGCCGCCTTGCTCTTCAACCTGTTCCTGATTATGGGTGTGCTGGCCCAGTTGTCCTTCGCGCTTACCCTGCCGGGTATTGCGGGCCTGCTGCTGGTTATTGCCGCCTCCGTGGATGCCAACGTACTGATATTCGAGCGGATTCGGGAAGAGCTGGACCACGGCCTCTCACCGACGGATGCCATCAACAAAGGCTACTCCCGCGCCGTATCGGCCATCTTCGACTCCAACGTAACCCAGCTGATCATTGCCGTTATTCTGGGCTTCTTCGGCACGGGTCCGGTCCAGAACTTCGCCATTACTCTCGGTATCGGCGTGTTTACCTCCTTCCTGTCGGCCGTGTACGTGTCGCGCCTCATTATTGAGCGCATGGTGAAGAACGGCAATACGACCCTGAGCTTCAGCACCGCGCTTTCGCACAATCTGTTCAAAGGCATCAACCTCGACATCGTGGGCAAGCGCAAAATTGCCTACGCGGCTTCGACCGTGTTTATCATCATCGGCTTCGTGCTGATGTACCTGCAGGGCGGCCCCAACCTGGGCGTTGACTTCCGCGGGGGCCGCGAGTACATTGTGAGCTTCAACCAGCCGATTGTGGCCTCTGACGTGCGCGACCTGCTCACGAACGACTACTTCGGAGGCGCGGGCACGGAGGTGAAAACCTTCGGGGCCGAAAGCCGCCTGCGCATCACCACCGGCTACCTGGCCGCTGATGAAAGCGCCGATGCCGATAACCAGGTAGAAGCGGCCATGTTCAAGGGACTTAACGCCAAGTACTCAGCCCTGAACCCCACCAAAGTAAGCTCCTCGAAGGTAGGCGCTACCATTGCCGACGACATTAAGCGGACCTCGGTGCTGAGCCTGGGCCTGACTCTGCTGGCCATCTTTGTGTACGTACTCTTCCGCTTCGAGAAGTGGCAGTACTCGATGGCGGCGGTAGTGGCTCTGTTCCACGATGCCCTGCTCGTTATTGCCTGCTTCCCGATTGCCCGCGCCTTCGGCCTGAACTACGAGATGGACCAGGTATTCGTGGCGGCTATCCTGACGACCATCGGCTTCTCGATGAACGACACCATCGTTATCTACGACCGAATCAGGGAATACCTGCGCGAGAACAAGCACCTCACGTTTGCCCAGGTAGTAAACCCGGCCCTGAACAGCACGTTCTCTCGCACCATGATTACCTTCACCACGGTATTCCTCGTGATGGTGGTACTCTATGTGTTCGGCGGTGAAACGCTCCGCTCGTTCTCCTTCGCCATGATTCTGGGTATCATCTTCGGTACCTACTCGTCGCTGTACATTGCCGCGCCGCTGATTCTGGACACCTACGGCCGCAAGGAAAAGGAGCGCCTGAATACGACTACCGACGCCGACGCTCCCAAATTGAGCACGGCTCAAATCTAAATCACGCATTTTTCGGATTGCACGGGTGCTTCTGGAAAGCGAAAGAGCCCGGCCATCAGGCCGGGCTCTTTTTTTGGCGTGGAGCTTTCTATTCAAGATCAGCCGGGAAGCTATTTAGGAGGGCTGGAAACGTTTGAACGTTGTGCGGAGATTTATCTTACACCCGGTCCCCTCCCCAAGGGAAAGGGGGGGGGGTAGATACCTTGGCAACGTCAGCACGCAAGATTCCTCGGCTGCGCTCGGAATGACGGTTACTTTCGCAACATCGGCACGCGAGATGGTCCGGCTGCGCCTCTGCATGACGTTCATTCGTTTTCAGACTTTCTTAGATAGACTCCTCAGAAACAAAAAGCCCGACCATTAGGCCGGGCTTTCTGTTTCGGAGGAATATCGGACGCCGGAACGAATCCGTGCAATCCGTCTAAATCCGTGATGTTAGAAGCTGGCGGTTACGCCTTCAGCTACTACCTCTTTCACTTCGGGAACCATGCGCTTGAGCAGGTTTTCGATGCCCGACTTTAAGGTGACGGTGGCCGAGGGGCAGCCGGAGCACGAGCCCTGCAGGTTCACGGTCACGATGCCTTCGTGGTAGCTCTTGAAGGTGATGTTGCCACCATCCTGCTCCACGGCGGGGCGCACGTAGTTATCGAGCAGATCAATGATTTTCTGGCTGGTCTGCTGATCGGCTTCCGAGGCGTCGCCGGTAGCGGCGGCCTGCTGGGCGGCGCGCTGCTCAGCAGCGGGGTCCACCGTGAAGATGGGGCCACCAGCTTCCACGTACGACTTCAGGAAGGTGCGCAGCTCCGGAATCAGCTGGGCCCACTGGTGCTCGGTGGTTTTGGTGATAGTCACGAAGTTCTGGGCGATAAACACACGGCCCACGTAATCGAAGTTAAATAACTCCTGGGCCAGCGGCGAGTTGGCAGCGGCTTCCAGGTTGGGGTAGTCCACGCTCACGCCCTCCGTCAGGAGCTGGGTGTTGAGCACGAACTTCATGGATTCGGGGTTGGGGCTGGCTTCGGCGTAAATAGAAACCGGCGCGGCGGGGGCAGTGAGTTGTTCAGCCATGTTTGAAAGACTTGGAGACAAGCGAAGGGAAAGTCGGCCGAACCAGTATCGGCCGGACCAGGTAAACCGCCGGAAGCGGCAATGGTTGCAAAGGTAACCGAATGTAGGAACAACCGGGACGCCAAGGAAGTGCACTTTCCGGATTTTTGGGTAGAGGCTACGGGCCCTTGTGGGGGTAGCCCGGGGGCGTTTCGGCCCTACCCCACCCGCCACCCCGAAGCGCAACCACCGACCGTTCCGGCTGGCATCCGTAGTTTTGAGCATGGCTTTTCCTACTCCGCTGCTTCTGATGGCCCCCGCCGCTGCCCCGGCGTGGCCGCTGCTGCTACCCTTCTTTGGCCTGCTGGGGCTGATTGCCACCGGGCCGCTGCTGTTCCCGAAGTTCTGGGAGAAGTGGTACGCGCACATTGCCGTAAGTCTGGGGCTGCTGATGCTGGGCTACTATGGGCTGGTCCGCCACGACTGGCACACGGCCGTGGAAACCCTGGCCGAATATTCCTCTTTTGTGGTGTTACTCACGGCGCTGTTTGTGGTGGGCGGCACGATGTACTTGAACCTCAACGTGCCGGGTACCCCGGGCCGCAACGTGGCGCTGCTGGCCGTGGGCGCGGTGCTGGCTTCCGTGGTGGGTACTACAGGCGCTTCCTTGGTGCTGATCCGGCCGTTTATCCGGCTCAACGATGCGCGCATTCGGCCTTACCACATCATCTTCTTTATCTTCATTGTGAGCAACGCGGGTGGCATGCTCACGCCCCTCGGCGACCCGCCCCTGTTTATCGGCTACCTGCGTGGGGTGCCATTTTTCTGGACCACCTGGCACCTGCTGGCCCCGTGGCTGCTGGCAAATAGCCTGTTGCTGCTGCTGTTCTGGCTCCTGGACCGCCGCACGGCCTACCCCGCGCCTCTTTCTAAAAGTGAGCAACGGCGCGCTCAATCAAAGAAAGGACTACCCCCCTTCGACTTCAACGGCCGCTACAACCTGCTCTGGCTGGCCCTGATACTGGGTGCCGTATTCCTGGACCCCACCCGCCTGCCCTGGTTGCCGTCGTTGCCCATAGCCGGGCTACACGTTTCGTTTGTGCGCGAAGCCATTCAGCTGCTGGCGGCCTGGGGGTGCTACCGCACGGCCAGCCCCAAAGCCCTGGCGGCTAACCATTTCCACTTCGAGCCTATTCTGGAGGTAGCGTTTCTGTTCTTCGGCATCTTCCTGACCATGATGCCGGCCCTGCAAACCGCCGCCCACGTAGCCGCCAATCCGGCCGTGGCTTCCCGCCTCACGCCTGCCGCGCTGTACTGGCTCACCGGCGTGCTGTCGGCCTTTCTCGACAACGCGCCCACCTACGCTTCCTTCCTGGGGCTGAGTCTGGCCGGTCATCAGCTGGATTTCGCGCAGGCTAGCGCCGTGCAGCAGTTTGCCACGGATACGGCCACCCTGCCGCTGCTGCGGGCTATTTCCAGCGGCGCGGTGCTGTTCGGGGCGCTTACCTACATCGGCAACGGACCTAATTTTCTGGTGCGCGCCATTGCCGAGAAAGAAGGCGTACCCATGCCTAGCTTCTTCGGCTACATCGGGCGCTACGCCCTGCCCTACCTGCTCCCGATACTGGGTATTGTGAGCGGGTGGCTGCTGTGGATGTAGCGGCGGATGAGCTAGGCCGGCCAACCGGTGGGGGCCGGGGCTGCGTATGGCTATGGATATGGCAACACGCTTTACCCACGCGCTATTTCGTCCGGTTGATATTGCCTGGCTGGTGTACTTCCGGCTGGGAGCCGGCGTTTTGCTGGCTCTGGAGCACGCCGGCGGACTGGTTATCGGGCGGGTACTCAACTACACCCAGCCGCAGTTTCACTTTCGCTACCTGGGGTGGGAGTGGCTGCCAGCCCTACCTCCGGCGGGCATTTACGCCGTGTACGCTATGGTGGCCGGGGCGGGGGTAGCCGTAGCGGCGGGCTGGCACTATCGCCTCATGGCGGCGCTGCTGAGTTTGGGCTACACAGCGCTGCTGCTGCTGGAGGAAACCGAGTACATCAACCACTTCTACCTCTACGCCCTGGTAGCGACCGTGCTGGTGCTGCTGCCCGCCCACCGCGCCGCCTCGGCCGACGTGCGGGCCGGCCGGGTGGCCCCGGCCGCCACCGTTCCCGCCTGGGCGCGCCTGCTTCTGCTGTTTCAGATTGGCCTCGTGTACCTGTTCGCGGCCCTGGCCAAACTAAACCCCGACTGGTTGGCGGCCCGCCCTCTTACGGTGTGGCTGGCGGCCAAAACCCACTACCCCTTGGTTGGGCCCGCCTTGGCTTCTTCGGCGGCGGCCTGGTTTATGAGTTATGCTGGTCTGGCCTTTGATGCGCTGGTGGTGCCTTTTTTGCTGATGCGGCGCACCCGGCCCTGGGCCTTCGGGGTGGCGGCGCTGTTCCACCTCAGCAACGTGGTGGTGTTCGGGCTGGGCACATTTCCCTGGTTTTCTCTGCTGATTACCAGCCTGTTTTTCGCCCCCGATTTCCCGCGCCACCTGCCAGGATTCGTGGGTCGTTGGTTTCGGCAGCGCATTCCGGAACCCAAAGCAGCCACTACCCTACCCCCTGCCAGCCCGCCAACCCTGCGGCAGCAGTGGCTGGTGCTGGCTGGCCTAGCGTTATACGTGCTGGTGCAGGTGCTGGTGCCGCTGCGCTACCTGCTGTACCCCGGCTCTACCCACTGGACGGAGCAGGGCCACCGCTTCAGCTGGCACCTGATGCTGCGCACCAAATCCGGCTCGGCGGTTTTCCGGGTACGCCTGCCCGAGGGCCGCGAGGAAACCGTATGGCCCGGCGCCTACCTCACCCGCAACCAAGCCAACAAGCTCACCTACAGCCCCGACCTGCTGCTGCAGTTTGCCCACCTGCTGGCCCAGGACTACCAGCGGCGCGGCCTGCACCCCGTGGCAGTGTACTGCGATTCGTGGGTGAGTCTGAACGGACATCCGGCGCGGCCGCTGGTCAGCCCCCGCCTCAACCTGCTACCCCTGCGGCGCGGCCTGGCTCCCTACCCCTGGATTGAGCCCGAACCGCCGCAGAATAAGTAGTAAGGCACTGTTCTTACACCCGGTTGGCGCGGGCGCGCAACAGCATATCGGCCAGCACGAGGCTGGTCATGGCATCCACGATGGGCACGGCGCGGGGCAGCACGCAGGGGTCGTGGCGGCCGCGGCCAGCCAGGGTTATTTCCTCGCCCTGGTCGTTGATGGTAGCCTGATTTTGCAGAATAGTAGCCACCGGCTTGAACGCCACGCGAAAGTAGATATCCTGCCCATTGCTGATGCCGCCCTGAATGCCGCCGCTGTGGTTGGTGCGGGTGCGCACCTGACCGGCTTCATCGGTATAAAACGGGTCGTTGTGCTCAGAGCCGAAGAGCAGGACGCCCGCGAAGCCCGAGCCGTACTCGAACCCTTTCACGGCGTTAATGCTGAGCATGGCCCGGCCCAGCTCGCTGTGCAGCTTATCGAACACCGGCTCGCCGAGGCCCGCAGGTACGCCGCGCACTACCCCCGTTACCAGGCCGCCTACCGTATCGTGTCGGTCGCGGGTCTGGCGGATCAGGTCGGCCATGCGCCCGGCCGTTTCAGGATGGGGGCAGCGCACGGGGTTGCTGTCAATCAGCCCCAGGTCCAGCTGCTCATAGCCCACCGGTACGGCCACCGCCCCCACCTGCGACACGTAGCTCTGCACCTGAATGCCGTGCTGGTCCAGCAGTTTCTGGGCTACGGCCCCAGCGGCTACGCGCGCGGCCGTTTCGCGGGCCGAGCTGCGCCCGCCGCCCCGGTAGTCGCGCCGGCCGTACTTCTGGTCGTAGGTATAGTCGGCGTGCGAGGGGCGGTAGGCGTGCTCGATGTGAGAGTAGTCGTGGCTGTGCTGGTCCTGGTTGCGGATGAGCAGGCTGATGGGCGTGCCCGTGGTGAAACCCTCAAAAATGCCCGACTGAATTTCTACCCGGTCGGCTTCTTTGCGGGGGGTAGTCAGGTCGCTTTGGCCCGGCCGCCGACGGTCCAGGGCCGCCTGAATTTCGGCCTCCGTAATGGGCAAACCGGCCGGGCACCCGTCCAGTACCACGCCTACCCCCGGCCCGTGTGATTCCCCGAAAGTGGTGATGCGAAACAGGGTGCCGAAGGTGTTCATGCGGTGAGGTGATGAGGTGGTGAGGTGGTGAGCTTGAACTTCAAGCTGTACCAAGGGCGCAAATACAGCAGGAAACTCGCCATTTCACAATTTCAGAACCTCACCTTTTGGCCCGCCACCAGCCTACCCCGGCCAGCAGAAGCAGCCCCAGCACCACCAGGTTGGCATAGCGCCGCACGTTCTGGTAGGTGTCGCGGGGGTGCGGTACGGCTTCGGCTTCGGCCAGTGCAACCCGGTAAAAAGGGTCATCGAGCCGCCCGCGGAAGGCCGAAGCTGCCTGTGCCGCCCCCCGAAGTAGCGGCCGTAGCTCGGCCCGCAGCGTATCGTAGTGAGCGGTAGTCGGGTTGAATACAACCAGCTGAAACAGGGTATCCAAAGCCAGCGGCCCCGGCCGCCGGGCCACCAATCGGAACCGGAAACTTTTGCGCCCTCCTACCCGCCCGCCTTCGCGCGTGAGCTGCTGCTGCACTTCAGGGCCGTACACTTCCACGGCCGCAGAGGGGGTAGGCGCTTCCAGGTTCAGGGCCGCCAGGTTGCCCTCGCCTTCCAGGATAAACGAGTAAGCAAAAGCCTGCCCGGTTCGGAAAGCCGTGCGGTCAACAGCTTCTTTTACCTGATAATTGCCTACAGGCACCTGGTCGCGGAGGGGGTGCGGGGGTAGGGCCACTACCGGCACGGTGCGCGCCGCTGAGTAGTAAATCTTATAGCCTTCCAGACGGTTGTCGAGGCCGGCGGCTGGCTTTTTAGCTACCCGGTACTTCACCATTTGCAGTCCTACCGACGGAAAAGCCAGGGGCTGGGTGTTCAGCGGGTACAGCTCGGCCTCCCACAGCCGGTAGCGCAGAAAGGGTTTGCCCCCTACCGTCACGTTTTCGGGCAGCACTTCCTGCTCATCAAAGCTTTCTTCCCACACGGTGCGCTGGCGCAGCTGCCGGATAATGCCGGGCAGCTGGCCGGCAAAGTTGTGGAAGTTCAGCACGGCTTGGTCCTGGGGGGCCAGGTAGAAGTACAGCCCTACGTGCAACCCTTCGCCCACATACACCCGGGCCTTATCGGGCACCACGGCCAGAAAGGCCTGGTCCTGAGGCTCTACGTACTCCTGGGGCTTGGGCTTGCCAAACAGCTGATCGAGCAGGCCAATGCCTTGCAATGGGCCGCTGCCACTAGCGGCGGGCGGCGTGGGGGTAGTCTGCTGGGGCCCCACGCGCAGGCTGGCGCCCTCCGAGCGAAGCGTCAGGCCATTGACCGTCATGCTGAAAGGTTTCACCGTGAAGGCTCCCTCCGCAAAAGCCGCGTAGCGCTGGGTAATGGTCAGTTCCGTGGAGCTTTGCCCATTAACCGTGCGCGTGGTGGTCGTGCTCGACTTGCCGCTTTTCTTGAAGCCCTCCAGCTCCGGAAACGCCGAGTACCGCTCCAGCGGGGCGCCCCGCAGCCGGAAGCTGATAGTATAGTACTCATTGATGGGAAAAGCCGGCTTACCGAGCACGATGTCGGCGGTGGGGGCCGGCTGCTGCGCCCGCAGCACCCCGCTACTCAGCCACAGCACCCCCAGAAAAATAAACAGCAAGCGCATAAGCAGGTAACAACTGGCCAACTAATCAAAGCTAGGCAAAACCACTCTTTCTACTGAAAATGACAGGGCGAAAACGCGTTTCCAGGGCGTAGCTCAACAATAGCGTACGGTTGAGCTTACAAGATTATGGCGTTGGCAAATCCATAGCTCTGGTTAGCCCGTACCTGCTGACAACTCCACCCCACCTACCCGCCTAATTCTCTGATAAACAGAAAAAACCCACCCACCGGCGGGGCGGATTTGTATTGCCTTCACTTTTCATCCAACCCATTCTCACCATGTCCAACATCACGCAACCAGGCGGCGACGAAGCGGAATTCGCCAAACCGCTGTACACGCCCATCAAGCGGCGCTCCTTCTTTATGTATGCCGGCGCTACGGCGGGTGCTACCGCCCTGCTGCTCACCGGCTGCGACGACGACGATGACAACGTGACCACGAATAATGGCACGGTCAGCCTGGGCTCCGGCGACGTGGGCGTGCTGAACTACGCCTACGCCCTGGAGCAGCTGGAAGCCGCGTTCTACGCCCAGGTAATTGCTACGCCCTACTCCGGTATCACGACCGACGAACGGGCCGCGCTGACGGCTATTTCCAAGCACGAGGCCATTCACCGCGACTTTTTTAAGGCTGCCCTGACGGCAGCGGCTCCGGGCCAGATTATTCCGGGCCTGAACCCCGACTTCAGCAAGGTAAACTTCACCGACCGCAACTCGGTGCTGACGACGGCCCGCACGTTTGAGGACCTGGGGGTAGCGGCCTATAATGGCGCTGGCTCCCTAATCAAAACCAACGACTATCTGCTGATTGCCGGCAAAATTGTATCGGTGGAGGCTCGCCACGCCGCTTATATCCGCGACCTGCTGACCCCCGGCAGCTTCTCGGGCAGTGATGTGGTAAACGCCCAAGGCCTCGACCAGGCCCTGACAGTAGCGCAGGTGCTGACTGCCGCGCAGCCGTTTATCAAGGAAACCCTCAACGGCGACAACGTCGGTAAGTAATTCATCTTCTCTCACCTCCGATTTTCCTGTAGTTATGAACCTGTTCAAGATAATTTCCGAGCTGGAGAAGGTTGATCCTGAAATCATGGACCGCCTCACCCACCGCCGTAGCGCCCTGACCGCCCTCGGCGACCTGAGCAAGAAGATGGCTCTGGCCGCGGCTCCTATTGCTATCGGCTCGGCCTTCAACAAGGCCATGGGACAAAATACCCTGACCACCGTTGCGGGCGTGCTCAATTATGCCCTGCTGCTGGAGCGCCTGGAGTATAGCTTCTACGACCAAGCCCTGAAGGCAGCTACTCTCACCGTACCGCTGACTGGGGCAGCCCGCACGGCCATCGAAACCATCCGGGGCCACGAGCTGGCGCACGTAACGCTGCTGACCTCGGCCCTTGGTACGGCCGCTGACCCACAGCCGGCCAACGGTTTCAATTTCGGCAACGCTTTTGCTACCTACGCCAACTTCCTGACCTTCGCGCAGGCGTTCGAGGACATTGGCGTTCGGGCTTACAAAGGCCAGGCCGTAACCATTAAAACGGCCGGCAACCCCAACAACGTCCTGCAGACGGCTCTGCAGATTCACTCGGTGGAGGCCCGCCACGCGGCCCACATCCGCTACATGCGCCGCGGCGCTACGGCTGGTAACCAAACCGCCATCATGCCTTGGATTATGAATGCTGATGCCAACGGCGCCCCGGCTCCGGTGTACGGCGCCGGCAACCCGGTGGCTACCTTCCCGGCCGAAAGCAACGTGGCTCAGGGTGGCATCACCAACCTGACCACGGCCCTGGGTGCTACCTACGATGCCGCCGACGTAAGTGCGGCCTTCGACGAGGGCCTCGATAGCACTACCGTTACCAACATTGCCAAATCGGTGGTGACGTTCTAGCGCCCCCGGTTTTTTTGAGAAGGACGGCCTGAAAAGGTCGTCCTTTTTTTATGCGCCCCTGGGGTACGCAACCTTTCCGGTCTGGCAGTACTCTTAGCTGTGGTGCATCCGGCTGAATCGGAGTACCTTTGCCACTCGGGAAGTGGCGGCCTGCGTTGGGCCGCTCCCCGCCGGGTTTCTACCACATGTCTGACTCCGCATCCTCCTTTCCGGGGCGCCCGTTGCGCCGCCGCTCTTTCCTCCGGGTAGCGGGGGCTACCGTCGCTTCTTCGGCCTTGCTGCTGGCAGGCTGCAACGACGACGACGACGTTACCCCCGTCACTACAAGCAACACCCTGGTTCTTACCGCCAATACAGTAGGCTTGCTCAACTACCTGTATCTGCTGGAGCAGCTGCAGGCAGCCTTTTTCCAGAAGGTGGTGGATGCTTTTCCCGACGACTTTACGGCCGACGACCGGGCCGCCTTCACTGACCTGCGCGACCATGAGGTGATTCACCGCGAAACGCTGAAGTACACCCTGGACACCAACGCCTATGATGTCAATCTGGGCACCAACGCGCTGGCTTTCAAGTTTGATTCTTTCAACCTCAGCAGCCGGAGCGGAGCCTATGCCGCCGCCCGGACGCTCAAAGACCTCAGCGTGGCCGCCTATAATGGCATCAGCCGCATGCTGCTGACTGACGCCGCCGAGCGGGTGACCTTTCAGGCCCACCTGAAGCTGCTGGTGAAAATGGCCTCCGTGGAGTCGCGCCACGCGGCCTTCGTGCGCGAGCAGCTGCAGTCCAACTCGTTTGCCGCCCCTGATGTGGTAGATACCAATGGCCTCGACGGCGCCAAAACGCCTGCCGAGGTGGCACCGCTTATTGCGGCCTACCTGCCCATCACGCTCAACGTTGCTGCCCTGCCCTTCATTTAGTCGCGCCTTTTATCTTCTTATGGACTTCCTGAATATTCTGGCCCGACTCGCCGACCTTTCTGCTGACACCGAAGCCGGGGCCGCGCCGCGCCGCACGGCCCTGGCCCGCCTGGGTCAGGCCGGAGCTACCTTGCTGCCGGCCGCCGTAGCAGTTCTGCCCCGCCCGGCTGCCGCCGGCGTACAAGACAACAGCACCGTGCTCGACGTGCTACGGCTGGCCCTGACCCTGGAGTACCTGGAAAGCGAGTTTTACGCCCAGGCTCTGGCCCTGCCTAACGCGGCCGCTTTCTTCGGCTCCGCCGCTAACCGGAACGCCATCCAGACCATTGCCGTGCACGAGAGCCAGCACGTAGCCCTGCTACAGCGGCTGCTCACGGAGGCCGGCGCTACCGTTCCGTCCAAGCCCAGCTTCGATTTCACGGGCAGTAAAAACGGCACTCAAACCGCCTTGTTCCCGGATATATTCACCAACTTCGACACCTTTCTGAAGGTAGCTCAACTCCTGGAGGATGTTGGCATTCGGGCGTACAAGGGGCAGGTAGAGTTTCTGCAGCTGGACAGCCTCTTGCTAGGAACCCTGCTGCGGCTACATTCCACCGAGGGCCGCCATGCCGCCCACATTCGCACGATGCGCCGACAGCGCGGAGCAGCAGTAAAAAGCTGGGTAAACCCCACCGACGCGGCCATTACCACTACCGGCTCGGTACCCGGCCAAGCCTACGCCGGCGAATCGAATACGGCTCAGTACACGCCGGCGCCCCGCCTGATTCCTTTCGATACCACGCTGCCCATCAACGTAGGGACTCCCGCGCTGAGCAAAGAAGCCCTGCTAGCCAAAGTAGCCGAGGCATTTGATGAGCCGATCAACGCCGCCACGGCCACCGAACTTGCTCAACTATTTATCTACTAGTAACCCGGTGGACACACGCAGTACATCTGCTCTGTTGACCTTTGTAGAAAGAGGAACATGTATATGTTCCTCTTTTTTATTCCGTCCGGGAACCGTTTCCAACCTCCCGGCGTCTGACGCTTGCACTGAGAGGCTATTTTTTTGTATCTTTCAACAAAAAGCAGCGAAAGGATATGCTGTACCAAAGCTTTTTTCAACTGCTTTCGTACACTGGCCCGACCCACCCGAATAACCGCTCTTTTAACCACCCTGTGAAACCCAATTCACCCATGCTTGAGTACGCTAAAACCATTCTGCTCAAAGTGAGCTTCGACAAGATTCTCTTCGAGAAGGAGCTACGCAAAGCCCTGCGCACCCTGGTGCCGGCAGAGCTTTCCGAGTTGAAAGCTTGGTGCTACCAGCAGTTCTCCAACCTGTACCGCCGCATCCTGAACCGCGTGTTCACGCAGCCGGTGGTTGCCTAACTGACCCTTTCTTTCCACACACCGGAGCCGTAAGCCACCCGCTGCAAAGTGGGCCTGCTTACGGCTCCGGTGTGTTCAGGGGGTAGCGTTTGCTACATGCGCGGCGCCTCCGTATCCGGGGCCGGGGAAGCAGGGGTTACTGGCTCCTCGCCCAGTACAAACCGAATATTGCGCTGCAGCCCCGCGTAGCCCGTACGCTTTACCGCCGACTGCCGGAACAGCTCCGAAAACAGCTCGTGGGTGATTTCCTGCCAGTCGCCGGGCGTAAGGTCCTTCAGGGCGGGGTGGGCGTTGAACTGGGGCTCCTGGTGAGGTTTCGAAAAGCGGTTCCAGGGACACACGTCCTGACAGATGTCGCAGCCGAAAACCCAGTTGCCGAACTTACCTTCCACTTCCCGCGGTATCTGGTCTTTCAGCTCAATGGTGAAGTAGCTGATGCACTTGCTGCCGTCCACCACGTAGGGCTCCGTAATGGCCTGGGTCGGGCAGGCATCCACGCACTTCGTGCAGGTGCCGCAGTAGTCCTTAATGGGGCCATCGTAGTCCAGCTCCACATCCACAATCAGCTCGGCGATAAAGAAGAAGGAGCCGGTGCCGGGCCGGATCAGGTTGGTGTTTTTTCCTACCCACCCCAGGCCGCTCTTCTTGGCCCAGGCCTTGTCCATTACGGGGGCCGAGTCCACGAAGCAGCGCCCGCCTACCTCCCCTATTTCCGCCTGCATATCCTGCAGCAAGGTTTTGAGCTTGTCCTTGATGACGAAGTGGTAGTCGCGGCCGTAGGCGTACTTGCTGACTTTGAGCGTGTCGTCGGGCTGTTGGGCTTCCTCGGGAGGGTAGTAATTCAGCAGCAGCGAAATGACGGACTTGGCCCCATCTACCAGCAGGCGCGGGTCAAGGCGCTTATCGAAGTGGTTGGCCATGTAGGCCATTTTGCCATTCATCTGACGGTTCAGCCAGTTCTCCAGCCGCGGCGCTTCTTCCTCCAAAAACTCTGCCTTGCTGATGCCGCAGTACATAAAGCCCAACTCCGCCGCCCGGCGTTTGATGAAAGCAGTATAGTGGGCGGTGGGGAGCATGTTAGATAAGACAAAAGACCTGCAAAAGTAGAGTTAAAAATCTCGCTCACCGAATTCGAAATCATTTGTTACTTCTTCGCTTACGATGGATAAGCAACATTTCTTACCATCTTTAGCAAAACCAAACGAATGATTATCCAGCCATTTACATTGTTTAGCTAGTTTGTAAGTACTATCCCACCAATACCAGTTCTTCTTTTCTAGGATGACTTTATCTACTCTGCTTTCACCTGTGATAAGCACACGCAAAGCAGCTTGCGTTTCCGTTTTTTCCAAAACTACGCAAGCAGTATGTTTTCTTCCCGGTGATTGTTTACTTGAATATTTTCTTCTAAACTGAAAATCAGATTGAATAATATAGTCATATGCATCTTGAAAATACTTCTTCTCCCAATTGTAAACATCAGCCAGATCTATGATGGATGTATGTAGTAAATCAAGAATGTATCTACTCTTTTGCGCTTCAGTTAAGTTTAAATATGTATTAGCATCAATAGTAATTTCACTTGTACATATCGAGCCAAAATAATGCGAATTTCGACAATTAGTTCTTTCTACAAAACGAATGCAAATTCTACCGGTTTTAGGCGGCTTATATCCACCCATCCTATCATGATAGAAATCAGCAATGAAGTTCGCCTTAGTTCTGAATTCCCAATACATCGGTGCATCTACAATAATTTCACCTTCGTGATATATAGTTATATCTTTTAACGGAAATCCCACTTCTGCTGATTTTTTAAATTATCACCCCTAAAAAACAACGGAGAGAAGCAATACATGCTTCTCTCCGCCTCAACAAATCATATGAGTTTTAGCTGAACAGTTCCCCCGGCGTGCCGGTATTTCCTCGCAGGTGCTGGGGCATCTGGCGGCCCAGGTGCTGGTAGGCGAGTTCGGTGGCTTCGCGGCCGCGGGAGGTGCGCTTGATGAAGCCTTCCTGGATCAAGAAGGGCTCGTACACTTCCTCAATGGTTTCAGCTTCGTCGCCGCAGGCCGTGGCAATGGTGCCGAGGCCCACAGGGCCGCCCTTGAACTTGTCGATGATGGTGCTCAGGATGCGGATGTCCATTTCGTCGAGGCCGTTCTGGTCCACGTCGAGGGCGTTGAGGGCAAACTGGGCAATTTCGCGGGTAATGGTGCCGGTACCTTTAATTTGGGCAAAGTCGCGGGTGCGGCGCAGCAGATTGTTGGCAATACGCGGGGTACCGCGCGAGCGGCGGGCAATTTCGAAGGCTGCGTCCTCATAAATAGGCGTGCCCAGGATTTCAGCCGAGCGCTGCACAATGCTGGTCAGCAGGGCAGAATCATAATATTCCAGACGGGAGCTGATACCGAAGCGGGCCCGCAGCGGCGAGGTCAGCATGCCCGAGCGGGTAGTAGCCCCAATGAGGGTAAACGGCGACAGGGAAATCTGCACGGAGCGCGCATTCGGACCCGAATCGAGCATGATGTCGATGCGGTAGTCCTCCATGGCTGAGTACAGGTACTCTTCCACCACCGGGTTCAGGCGGTGAATCTCGTCGATGAAGAGTACGTCGTTCGGCTCCAGGTTGGTGAGCAGGCCTGCCAGGTCAGAAGGCTTGTCGAGCACCGGGCCGGAGGTCATTTTGATACCCGATTCCAGCTCGTTGGCGATGATGTGCGAGAGGGTCGTTTTGCCCAGGCCGGGAGGCCCGTGCAGCAGAACGTGGTCGAGGGCTTCGCCGCGGTGCTTGGCAGCGGCTACGAATACCTTCAGGTTTTCGACTACCTTGCCCTGGCCGGTGAAGTCATCGAAGGAAAGGGGCCGCAGAGCCTTGTCGATGTCTTTTTCGGTGGCGTCCATGTGGTCTTTACCACCAGTCATATACGGTTCGCGCATAAGCGTAGAAAGTAATTCAGCGTGTCGAAAGGTAACAGTTCGGGGGCGGGGTTGGTGCCTTTTTTAGCAAAAAATATTACCAATTATCTATCTAACTAACATCGTTAGCAAAAGCTCTTTTCCTTATTGCTCAACCGCAGGCTAGGTTGTGCTTCTCTCCTAACTTGCGGCCTCATCCCCCTTTGCTTCCCATGTCTGATGCTGCCTGGCTTGATGCCCTTCCTACCGACTTCTACGATCAGCTGGCTCACTGCCTGAGCCTGCACGGCATGGCGGCGGCCGAGCTGCTGAGTCAGCCTGAATCGCACCGTCTGGCTACCCTCACGGCACTGGATAGCCGCAAAGTACAGGAGCTGAACGGTATTCAGAACCACGAGCAGCTGCTGACCAGCCTGCGTACCGAGCCCCTGGCCCTGTACCACCTGCTGCTGTTGGGCCGCCTGACCCTGGAAACTTCCCTGGCCGCACCGGTGCTGGCCTACGTGCAGCAACAGATGCGGGTAGAGCAGCAGCAGCTCGACTACCTAAAAACGTATTGCCTGGAGCTGAGCGGGGCCTTCCTGAACACCTTGGAGGAACATTTGCCGGCTCCGGTGGGGGTAGCCTCGCTGAGCCTGCACCGCCTGCACATTGAGGAAGCGTTTGCTAAACTACTGGCGGCCCACCCCACGGCGGCCCCGCCCGCAGCCAACCTGCGTTTGGCGGAGCCGCAGCTGCAAATGCTGCGCCTGGCCCTGCTACTGGTGCATAGCCTGCCCGCCACCGCCGACCACCCCTTTCTGCAGGCTGTGGGCAAGCTCCCCCATCTGCAGCCCGAAGCGCTGGAGCCGCTGATTGAGCACTTGGGGCGCGTGCGGGCCCAGGAGCAGCTCACCCTCACTATGCCCGAACTGGTGCAGCTTTACCAGGGTATGCAGGTTTGCGGAATGATTTTCGTGTCGGATGTGATGAGCCGGCTGGGGCTGGAAGACGCCTTCCCTACCCTATCGGAGGCCGAAAATGCAGCCACGGAAGCCGCGCCGGTAAGCAACCGCCAGGCCGTGGGCGAAATGGTCAGCGGCTTCACGCACTGGGTGCAGCACACCTTCCCCGAGTCCGAAGAAATCCAGCAAGCCCGCCAGGAAATCCTGGCCCTGGCAGACACATTGTGATGGGGTGCATGGTGATGAGGTGAATAGTGACAGGTGATAGAACGTAATGCAGAGGCGCAGCCGAGGAATCTCGCGTGCCGACGTTGTGGTGCTATTCAGGCGTCAGCACGCGAGATGCTTCGGCTGCGCCTCTGCATGACGGCTCGTCTTGTCACCTGTCACTTGTCACCATTTACCTCTTGACCTCATCCCTTCTTCTCCTCCAACAGCACCTCAATTTCCAGGTGGAGCCAGTCGTCTTCCCAGGCCTTGTGGGTTAGGCGGCCGCTGAGGGGGTAGCCGGCATCGAGCAGGCGCGCCACGGTTTCGTTACGACCTTCGGGCAGGTAGCCCAGCCAGAAGCCTTCGGGGCCCGCGGTGTACACGCGTACGGCCCAGTCGTCGTAGGAGCTGTCGGATTCGCGCTGAAGCGTGAGTTTTTGGTTGGGTTGCAGGCGGGGCTCATACTCGGCCAGGCCCTCGCGGTGGGTGGTGCCAGCTACCAGGCACTCAAGCAATACCAAGGGGGATGTAGCAGCAGTGGGCATAGCGAGTAGTTAAGGAAGTGAGGATGCAAAATAAGGAAGCTGCCGCCAGCTTCCAGTAACTCGTCTCTGCAGCCCTTACCAGATTTTCGGGCTTCCCCTGCTGTGCTGGGCTGCCCTCATCCCAGATAGCGGTGAGGTACACTGTCCGTTTTCGGGGGGGTAGTCTGTGTGGCGCATAGCCCATCATCAGGGCCGCGAGCGGCAGGTGCTAGCCCGGCCCTAGTGATGGGCTACCCCTCTTGGTGCCCCGCATCCCTGGCCCTGTCCAAATTGTAGAGGAGGGCACCAATTACCTTTGACGAGTTACCACCGGGTGTTTCCTACAGTTCAGCTACGCAACAGCTTGTATTCTTCAGGTCATCCGCCATATTGCGGTAGTATTTCACTTTATCTTTTTCAGCATGAAATTACGAGTACTCGTACTGGCCCTGTTGCTGGGCGTAGTTAGCTTTGGCCGCCTCACGCCAGCTGCCACCGCCGCCGATGGCAGCGGTTACATGATGATTATCAGCCGCGTATCTATGGGCTTCGATGCTCAGGCCAGCATTGTAACCGTGCAGCCCGATGGCAAGCAGGAAGTAAAAGAGGTGGACTTTAGCCGCTTTTCAGCCAAACAAATGGCTAGCAACATGACTGAAGTGCACAAAGCCGCACTGGCCGTCGTTAACAAATACGAGTCGCAGGGCTGGCGCATCATCAGCATCGTCCCGAGCGATGTGGCGGCGGGCCAGGGCGCCACGGTATTCAGCCAGACGATTTATTACCTGGAAAAGAAGTAGAGCCCCCGCCGGCTACCGGCCAAACGCCCCCTAAAGCCCCGCTGAATCGGATATCAGCGGGGCTTTTGCTTGCTGAGGACCCACCCGGTATGCATAAGGCGGCTGCCGAAAATACCGCTCCGTACGCACAGCAGCGGACACCTTGGACGTGAAAGCAGCGGAAATTTCCGGCGGCAGCTTGCAACCCCGGCTCCGGAATTTTCCTCTCCCGACTAAGCAATCCGCTCGTTTTATGGCTATTACCGCTATCCTCGCGCTTACTTTCCTCTCCTCGGGGGCCGGGCCCCGCTTTCCAACCGATACGCTCCGGCGCTGGGCGCCGCGCCTGGCGCCTCTGTCGCTGGCCGATCCGCGCCGGCCTACCCTGCAGCTCGGCGTAGAGTACTTTCTGGCCCCGCAGCTGAGCCTGGGAGCCGATGTGGGTACGCGGGTTGTCGTGCCGGAAAGCTTCCGGCGCCCGGGCCAGCAGGTGCGCCACCAAACCTACCGGGCGGAGGTGCGGTACTACTTTCCCCTCACGGGCCGTTCCCAGCAGTTTGTGGCGGCAGAAGGGTTTTACGTGCCCTACGCCTACACCAGCCGCGACGGCCTGCTACTGCGGGACGGCACGTTCTACACCTACGACCAGGCCCGGGTGAGGCGCCGCACCTGGGGCACGGGCCTGAAATACGGCTGGTACTACCCCTTCGGGCCGCGCCAGCGCTGGTGGTTTGAAACGGCCCTGGGCCTGGGGCTGCGGCGGGTGCCCGCGCGCTACTCCCGCATTCGCAACCAACAGCTCGCCGACTCGGCCCGCATCAGCAGCTACCAGAACCAGGAGTGGCGGCTGGGCACCCAACCCGCCGACGGCAGCTACTCCGACCGCCTGCACCTGACGGTTTCGTTCCGGGTAGGCTACCGGTTGTTTCGGCCCCGGTAAGCCACCTGCACTGGCGGCCGCCTAGCCCTTTAGCCACGCAAAAGCCCCGCTGCTACCAAGGTAGCAGCGGGGCTTTTGCTCTTCCGAAGCTCTATTTGAAGGCCTGAATGCCGGTGATATCGGCGCCGGTGATGAGCAGGTGAATGTCGTGGGTGCCCTCGTAGGTTACTACCGATTCCAGGTTCATCATGTGGCGCATGATGGGGTACTCGCCCGTGATGCCCATGCCGCCGTGAATCTGGCGGGCTTCGCGGGCAATATCCAGGGCAATTTCCACGGAGTTGCGCTTGGCCATGCTGATCTGGGCCGAGGTGGCTTTGCCTTCGTTTTTGAGCAGGCCCAGGCGCCACACCATCAGCTGGGCCTTGGTAATTTCGGTAATCATTTCGGCCAGCTTGCGCTGCTGGAGCTGGAAGCCGGCAATGGGCTTGCCGAACTGCTCCCGCTGCAGGGAATACTTCAGGGCCGACTCGTAGCAGTCGATGGCCGCGCCCAGCGCCCCCCAGGCAATGCCGTAGCGGGCCGAGTCGAGGCAGGAGAGCGGACCTTTCAGGCCGTCGATGTTGGGCAGGATGTTGTCCTTGGGCACCTTCACGTTGTCGAACACCAACTCGCCGGTGGTGCTGGCGCGCAGGCTCCACTTGTTGTGGATTTCGGGGGTCGTGAAGCCTTCCATGCCGCGCTCCACAATGACGCCCCGGATGCGGCCGTTGTCGTCCTTGGCCCATACCACGGCTACCTGGCACTCGGGCGAGTTCGAAATCCAGAGCTTGGCCCCGTTGAGCAGGTAGTAGTCGCCCTGGTCTTTGAGGGTGGTGACCATGCCGCCGGGGTTGGAGCCATGGTCGGGCTCGGTCAGGCCGAAGCAGCCCAGCCACTCGCCGGAGGCCAGCTTGGGTAGGTACTTGCGGCGCTGCTCCTCGGAACCGTACTGGTAAATCGGGAACATCACCAGGGAGCCCTGCACCGAGGCCGTAGAGCGCATGCCGGAGTCGCCGCGCTCAATTTCCTGCATAATCAGGCCGTAGCTGATGTAGTCCAGGCCGCCGCCGCCGTACTCGGTGGGGATGGTGGGACCGAAGGCGCCTACCTCGCCAAACTTGCGCACAATCTCGGAGGGGAAGTGCGCCTGCTGGGCCCACCGCTCGATGTTGGGCGAAATCTCCTTTTTCACGAAGTCGCGGATGCTCTGGCGGATGAGCTTGTGCTCCTCGGTCAGCAGGTCGTCGATGTCGTAGTAATCGGTAAAGCCGGCGGCGTTCAGGGAGCCTTTGTTGCGCTGCACCTGGGCCTTGGTGGAAAGAACGTCAGCTTGGGAAGACATAGTGAGCAAGTGGGTGGGTTGACTGACCAAAGATAAGAATTTCACTGCGCCGGATGGGCAATACCCCTACCCCCTGAAAAACGAAAAACCCTGACCAGAAAGGGGGCTGGTCAGGGTTTCGGGGCACCGCGCGGCTGGGGTCGGGAATGCCAAAGACCCACCGACAGCCTGGGCGCCAAAAACGACCGAAAGGCAGATTTTCGGCCGGGAAATGTCAATGCAAGCTCTTCTGCAAAGCGTGTGCCGAAAGTATAAAATTTAGCCTATGTATTAGTATCATTTTCATGAAACAAAATACATGGCAGGCCACTCTGGGCGCGGAGCGCTAAAACTTCACCCCCACCGAAGCCAGGAAGTTGCGGGTGGCCTGCGGGAAATACCAGTTGAAGGTTTGCTGGCGGCCATCGGCGCCGGGGTAGCCGTAGGTATAGCCGTTGGCCTCGTAGCGCCGGTTCAGCACGTTGCTTACCAACAGGCCCAGCTCAATCTCCTTCACAAACTCAGGCCGGATGCTGTAGCGGACCCGGAAATCCAGCACCTGGTAGGGCTTCAGGCGCCGGTCCTCACTGGCGGAGTTGTCGAGGTACTGGCGGCTGACGGTTTTGTAGAGCAGCGCCAGACGCAGGCCCCGCAGCGGCTGCCCCTCCAGCGTATGACCCGATACCACCGACGGCGAGTAGGAAATGGTGGTCGTGCGGCCTTCGGCGGCCGTGACGGGGTTGTAGTCGGCATCATAGGTCACCTCCCGGAAATCGAGGATGCGGTTGCGGCTGAGCGTGAGCGTGCTGCTCAGGCTCAGCTTATCACTGGCCGAGGCGGCGGCCGTCAGCTCCAGGCCGGTGCGGTAGCTGCGCGGGGCATTGGTGCGCAGGGCCGTGCCCACATCGTTGAGCTGGCCGGTAGCCACCAGCTGGTTGCGGTACTTCATGTAGAAGTAGTTGGCCTCGAAGCGCAGGGCCGTAACCGGGCCCAGCGCCGAGGTAGTGGGCAGCGTCAGGCGGTAGCCGCCCTCAAAATCCTGCAGGTGCTCGGCCCGGGCACTTTGGTCGCCGGCCGGCCGGTCGGTGAAGTCGGAACGGACGGGCTCGCGCTGGCCCACGGCGTAGCTGGCGTAGAGCTGCTGCCCTTCGCCCAGAGCCAGCGTAGCGCCGGCTTTGGGGTTGAAGAAGGTGTAGCGGGCGCGGGTGGTTACGTCGTTCTGGTCGTCCTCCACGCCATCAATGCGGTACGTGATGTGGCGCACCTGCATATCGGCGTACACGCCCAGCCGGGGCAGCACCTGCCAGGTAGCGCGGGCGTAGGCGTTGTAGTCGGTTTTGCGGGCGTCGTTGAAGTAGTAGCGCTGCCGGGTGTTGCCGCTGGAGGCATACTGCGCCCAGATAACCTCGCCGTAGTGGTCGTTGCGGAACTGGTTCCAGGCGCCGCCCAGGGTGGCCTGCAGCTTGCCTTCGCGGGGCTGGTAGTTCAGGGCGAACGTGCCGCCGTAGAAGTAGTTATCCAGCCACTTGCGGTCCACCAGGTTGCTGCGCTTGATGGTGGTGTCGCCGAGTACCAGGTTCGGCAGCCCGTACTCCACCAGCTTGCGGCCCGTGCGGTAGCTTTCGTAGTAGCCAAAGCCGCGCGTCAGGTGCAGGGCCGCGCCCAGGTTCCAGCCTTCGCCCAGGCCCTGGGAGAGGTGGAGCTGGTAGTGATTCTGCTGGTAGTTGTCGGTCTGGTTGTCGTAGGTGTAGTAACTGTAGCGGCGGCCCTCGCGCAGGGCGCGCTCCGCATCGGCCGGGCTCAGCTCGCCGTTATCAATGTACTGCTGCAGCAGGGCCCGGTCGCCGGTAAGGGCGGGCTCGGGCACGCCGTTCCACGACTGGTAGGTTTTCTCGCGGCCCGAAAAGGTGATGAACTTCAGCAGCGTATTCTTGCCCTGGTAGCCGGCCGCCAAGTAGTACGATTTCAGGTCGGAGGCGCCGCGCTTCACGTAGCCATCGGAGCTGATGCGCGAGAGGCGGCCATCGACGGTGAAGCGCCCGCCCAGCAGCCCGGTGCCAAACTGTACGTTGTTGCGCCAGGTGTTAAAAGAGCCGAAGGTGTTCTGCGTTTCGGCGTAGGCCTCAGGCCGCGCCTCCAGGGTTGAGATGTTGAGGCTGGCCCCGAAGGCGGCCCCGCCATTCTGGCTGGTGCCTACCCCCCGCTGCACCTGCAGGCTGCTGATGGACGACGCCAGATCGGGCAGGTTCACCAGAAACGAGCCGTGCGACTCGGCATCGTTGAGGGGCACCCCGTTGATGGTCATGTTGATGCCCGTGTTGCTGGTGCCCCGGATACGGATATCGGTGTAGCCTACCCCGGCCCCGGCATCGGAGGTTACCACCACCGAGGGCGTCTGGTCGAGCAGGTAGGGTAGGTCCTGGCCGAAGTTGCGCTTGGCTAAATCTTCGCGGCTCAGGTTAGTGTAGGCCGTGGCGGTGCGGTTGTTGGCGCGGGAGGCCGTTACCAGGGCTTCGGCGGTGAGCACGCCCCCGGCCTGCAGGCGGGCGCTCAGGCGCTGTTCGGTGGGCTGGCCCTGCAGGCGCTGCACCAGCGGCTCGTAGCCCAGGAAGGTAACGCGCAGCTCGTGTAAGCCCGCTGGCACGGCTGGCAGGGTAAAGGCGCCGGCCACGTCGGTGGCACCGCTGGGGGTGCCGTCGAGCAGCACGGTGGCCCCGGGCAGAGGCGCACCCGTGCGGGCATCGGTAATGATTCCGGACACGGGGCCTTGCGCCCATGCCGTACCGGATAGCGCTAGCAGCGCCGCTCCGGTAGTCAGGAAATTTTTCAAAAGTGAAAAATGGAAAAAATGGAACGGACCCGGTGCCAGGGGTCGGCACCTCAGGTTTTTCGTTCGCGGATCGTTTGTTCCCTTCGCCGGCATTACCCGGGCAGGTTCAATGGGTATGATCTCAGCCTCGCGCAAGCGGCGGGGCACCCCTAAACTTCTGGGTCAAAGGTAAGCGGGAAGTTTAAGTTTTGCACTGCCCTGGCGCAAACCCGGAATAAATCAGGCCCCATCATTCCTTTATCTCTTGACAATCAAGTAAATTAGAAACCAGCCTGCGAAGTATTCAGAAAAAAGAGCTTTGGGAAAACAACCCGCCCCGCCGCTCCGTTTCTGTTGGAAAGACTGTCACTTCCTGAGTGTACGCCGTTGAACCTCAGCTCTCTCCGCCATGACCATCACCAGCCTACTTTATCTGCTCGTGGTACTTGTGTTCACCGGGCTTGTACTGGTACTGCCCCGCCGCCGCTTCCGGCAGCCCCCTACCCCCGACAGCGATGACGACGGCGGCGAGCCCCTCGACGACGGCCTGCCCGACTTTGACCTGCCGCCCGGCATCTCGCGCCCCATCAACGACTGGGAGCCCGACTACAACCGCCCACGGGTACCAGTTGAAATGTGAACCATAGGAGGTAAGCGGCCGGAAATTGACTTTGGATGCCAGTAAGCCCCGCAGGGGCAGCATAGTAGCAGAGAACTGAACGGTAGTATAGACAAAAGCCCCAGCCGGGCGACACTTGTCGTTCAACGATTAGGTGTCGCCCGGCTGGGGCGTTAAACAAGCAGGAGGGGTAGGACTGCTACCGATACTGGCCCTACGGGGCTTATCGGCACCTAAAATCAACGTTCTGCTTCCTACCCACTTACAGATCCTTGGCCATGCGCACGTAGGGAATGGTGCCGCGGTAGAAGCGGTTGCCCTCGGGCTCCAGACCGAAGGCCCGGTAGAAATTTTCGTTCACGGCGCGGGCGTCGCACCAGATGCGCTGGGCGCCCTCGGCGCGGGCCGTTTCCAGCACCTGGCGCAGCAGCTGGGACCCGATGCCCTGGCCCTGGCAGTCTGGGCGGGTGGCAAACTTGCGGAACCGGGCCACGTTGCCATCAATGAACAAGGAAATAACGGAAACCAGCTTGCCGTTGCGGAAAGCCCCGAAGTGGTGGCCCTGCTCGTCCTGGTTTAGTTTCACGTAGTCAATTGACTCCTGGGGCCACAGCACTTCGTGGCGGAGCGGGTAGGTATCGGCCGCCTTGATGGGGCGGATGGTAATCTCAGAGGTCATGAAAAGGTTACTCAACGGTGATGCTATAGGAAGTGACGAACTGCTGACCGGGGTTCAGGCTCAGAATGCCTTCTTTATCGGCCAGCTCCGGGGAGCCGGTGGTGGAGCTGGCAATACCCTGCCAGGGCTCAATGCATACAAACGGGGCGCCGGGGCCTTTGGTCCAGAGGCCGAGGTAGGGAAACCCATCGAAGCGCACGCGCACGGAGCGGCCCGAGCGGCGGCTGCGCAGGGTTACGTGGGTAAAATCGAAATGCTTCAACACCAGCGCATCCTGGGCAAAAAGCTCGTAGCTCAGGGGTAGTACTTCCTGGTTGTGCAGCAGGGGCTCGGTCTGGCCCGTCAGCAAACCGCCCTCCAGCAGGTAGCGCTCCGCCGTGGTAGGCTGATCGAAAACAAACTCGTAGTCGGCAAAGGTTTCGCCTTCCTGCAGGGGGCAGCGGAAGGCCGGGTGCGCCCCAATGCTGAACAGTAGCTCGTTGGTGCCGGGGTTTTCTACTTCCCAGCCAATGGTGAGGGTAGGCCCCGCCAAACGGTACGTGATGCGCAGCAGAAACTCGAACGGAAACCGGGTCCGGCTTTCCTCGGTGGCGCGCAGCTCGAAAGCAATGGCTGTGCCCGAGTGGCTGTGCAGCGCAAACTCCTGGTCGCGAGCGAAGCCGTGCTGGCTGAGGCTATAGGTTTGGCCTTCGTGTTGGTACTGATCCTGGGGTAGGCGCCCGACGATGGGGAAGAGCACCGGCGCGTGGCGGTTCCAGAAGGCCGGGTCGGCGGGCCAGATATACTCCAGGTCGTTCAGGTCTTTGCGGACGAAGCTGCTGAGCTCGGCGCCGTGGGAGTTAATGCCCACGCGGCACTGCTCGTTTTCGAGGTAGTAAGTCATTCAACTATCAATTGCGGAGTACCAGAGAAAGCACGAGGTAGCCAAACGAAATTCGTCCCGAAAAGATCAGGCTATACTGCGGGCCCACCCCGGGGCGCGGCAAGCGGCCGGGCTGCGGCCGGGTTGCGGCCCAGCAGGGCATCTATGTGAAAACAGGCCGCGTCCAGGCGCTGCGCCGGGCTGCCGCTGATTTCGGCAAAGTTCGCAAACTGGTCGCGGAGTTCCCGCTGGTACAGCTCATAGAAATACTGGCGGTGGTTGGGGTGCTCGCGCAGGGGGTCAGGCTCCCAGGGCAAATCTACGTTCAGCAGCAAGACCAAATCGTAGCGCTGCACCTCCATCTGGCGCCTGATCCACTCGGGGCAGTGCCCGAACGCATGCTCCGCCCATATTTTGATAACCAACAGGTCGGTATCAAAAAACACCAGCGGCTTACCTATCCGCGAAGCCGCGGCGGCCGCGGCGTACTCCGCATCTAGCTGGCCGCGGGCTATTTCCTCCAGATCAGCCAGCGTATAGTTCGGGCCGCGCTCTTCCAGGTACTGGCGGGCGTATTCGGGGGCCCAGGCGGTGTGGTAGTGCTCGGCCAGGGCGCGGCTCAGGGTAGTCTTGCCCGTCGATTCGGGGCCGGTCAGAGCAACTCGCAGCATAGATCAGGCCGGTTGAAACGCGGAAGAAGGGGCTTGCTGACGCTGCAGGGTCCGCCGCCACTCCAGAAAGCCGTACAGGGCCAGGCCCAGGTACAGGGCGTACAGCGCGCTGGTGGGGTAGAGCTGCTTGTACCACAGAATGGGCACGTACATGACATCCACCACAATCCAGAGCCACCAGTTTTCCAGGCGCTTACGCATGAGCAGGTACTGGGCCGCCAGGCTGATGGCCGTGGTCAGGCTGTCCCAGTGCGGTAGGGCGGCATCGGTGCGGGTTTGGAGGTAGTAGCCAAAGCCCACCGTAAAGGCGGTAATAAACAGCAGGCACGCCACCCACTCCCAGGGCCGCGTCCGCGACACGGGCAGCTCCGCCCGGTTTTGGCCGCCGTGCAGCCACTCGTACCACCCGTATACGCTCAGCAGAATGAAGGCGCCCTGCAGGCCGCAGTCGGAGTAGAGCTTGGCCTGATAGTACACCACCACGAAAAGCGCGCAGCTGAAAATAGCCACCGGGAAGTTCCAGAGCGACTCGCGGGCGGCCAGCCACACGCAGGCAAAGCCCGTCAGGACGGCCACCCACTCCAGCGGCCCCCCCCCGGCAGCGGCGGTCCAGAACTCGTACAAGGATTGCAACACAACAAGACAACTGAAAGACGAAGCTACGGCCGCACGGAGTAGCTCAACCACCACGAAGGTCAAAGCTAACCAGCATTAGGGTAATTTTGCCGGAAAATTGCTGTTCCCCTACCCCTTTTGCGCCCGCCATGCTCCCTGAACTCACCCCCGAAGACCTGCACGCCCGCCTCCAGCGCGGCGAGGATATTCAGCTGATTGACGTGCGCCAGCCCGAGGAATTTGCCTACTGCCGCATCGAGGGTAGCCAGTTGATTCCGCTGGGCGAGCTGGCAAGCCGGGCCGAGGAAATCGACCCCGACCGGCCGACGGTGCTTATCTGCCACCACGGGGTGCGCTCCATGCAGGCCCTGGCCTACCTTCAGCACCGGCACGAGCTCACCAACCTGCTGAACCTGCGCGGCGGCATCCATGCCTGGAGCCTGCGGGTTGACCCTTCGGTGGCGGTTTATTAACGTTCCTACGTCGGTTCCCGCAGAGGGCGCAGTGTTTTCGCGGAGGACGCAGAACAGTTCAGCGCCCTCCGCGAAAACACTGTGCCCTCTGCGGGCTAAACTTGTCTGAACACCTATGCTCCTCCCCGACCTCCCGATAAAAGATTCCCTTCCGGAGCTGCTGGCTACGCTGGAAAACCACAGCGTAGCCGTGCTGCAGGCCCCGCCCGGCGCCGGCAAAACCACCGTAGTGCCCCTGGCCCTGCTGGAGGCGGCGTGGCGCGAGGGGGGTAGGATTCTGGTGCTGGAACCGCGCCGTTTGGCTGCCCGTGCCGCCGCTACCCGTATGGCCCAGCTCTTGGGCGAGCCGGTGGGCCAGACCGTCGGGTACCGCATGCGCCTGGAAAGCAAGGTGTCGGCCCGAACGCGCATTGAGGTAGTAACCGAGGTAATTCTGACCCGCCAGCTTCAGGACGATCCGGCCCTGGAAGGCGTAGCGGCGGTGCTGTTCGATGAGTTTCATGAGCGGAGCCTGCAGGCCGACCTGGGCCTGGCCCTGGCCCTGGACGCGCAAAACGTGCTACGGCCCGACCTGCGGATTCTGGTGATGTCGGCGACGCTGGACGCCGACCGACTGGGTAGCTGGCTGGGCGCGCCGGTGGTGCGCAGCCTGGGCCGCATGTTTCCGGTGGAAACGCACTACCTCAGCCCCCAGCGGGCCGCCACCGTGTCGCGCCGCCCCCACGAGAAGCTTCAGGACCTTGCCCCGGCCATCATCCGCGAAGCGCTGCAGCACCACGCCACCGGCGACGTGCTGGTGTTTCTGCCCGGCCTGGCTGACCAGCGCCGGGTAGCGGATAAGCTGGCTTCTTTGCCCAATCACATCGACATTCATGTGCTTCACGGCGAGCTGCCCGCCGAGCAGCAGGACGCTGCTTTGCGCCCCGCGCCGGCTGGCCGGCGCAAGGTGGTACTGGCTACCAGCATTGCCGAAACCAGCTTAACCATTGAGGGCGTCACGATTGTGGTGGATGGCGGCTACGCCCGGGTGCCCCGCTTCGAGCCCCGCACCGGCCTGACGACCCTGGGTACCGAGCCCGTAAGCCAGGCCGCCGCCGACCAGCGCCGGGGCCGCGCCGGCCGCCTGGGTCCCGGCACCTGCTACCGCCTCTGGACCGAAACTGAATACCAAGAGCTACCCTACCACCTCGCCCCCGAAATCCTGACCGCCGACCTTAGCCCCCTAGCTTTGGAGCTGGCCCTCTGGGGTGCCCGCGACGCCTCGGCCCTGCGGTGGCTGGATGCGCCGCCCGCCCCGGCCCTGGCCCAGGCCCGCGACTTGCTGGTGCGCCTCCAGGCCCTCAGTCCCGACGGCCTACCCACCGCGCACGGCCGGGCCCTGGCCGGCCTGGGGCTGGCCCCGCGCCTGGCGCACCTGGTGGTGCGAGGGCAGGAAACCGGCCACGGGGCTACCGCCTGCGCCCTGGCCGCCCTGCTCACGGAGCGCGACATTCTGCGCCCCGCCGATGGCTCGTTTGGCCCGCCCGATCTGCGCCTACGGCTTGAAGCGCTGGCGACGGGCCGCGCGCCCCTGCCGGGGCTGGTGCCCGATGTGGCCGCCGTGCGGCGCGTGCGGGAAGCGGCGGCCGTGCTGCGCAACCGGGCCGGCGCCAAAGGTGAAATTGAGCCCGATGTGGCCGGGCTGCTGGCCGCCTTCGCCTACCCCGACCGCCTGGCCCAACGCGAAACGCCCGAGCGGGTGCGGCTGGTCAGCGGGCAGCGGGCCACCCTGCCGGGTGAGTTTTTCAGCCAGCAGGACGTGTTTTTTGCGGTGGCGGCCCTGGACGGGGTAGCCACTCAGCCCCGCGCCAGTCTGGCCGCGCCCCTGAGCAAAGCCGAGCTGGAGCAGTATTTCGCGGAGCAGATGGAAACGCGCGACGAGGTGCGCTGGGACGAAGCCGCTGGCCGCGTAACCGCCCGCCGCCTGCGCCGCCTGGGCGCGCTGGTCCTGGCCGACTCCGCCCTGCCCAACCCCGACCCGGAAGTGCTGATGGCCACTCTGCTGGAGGTCGTCCGGGCCGGTGGGGTAGGCCGCCTACCCTGGAGCGAGGCTGCCACCCAGCTGCGGGAGCGGTTGGCCTTTCTGCATCAGCTGCTACCGGAAGCCTGGCCCGATGTGTCGGAGGCGGCGTTGCTGGCTGGTCTGGAGGACTGGCTGGGGCCTTACCTGACGGGCGTGAAATCGTGGGCAGAGCTGGGCCGGGTTGATTTCTCGGAAGCATTGCTTAGTCTGCTGCCCGGTGGCTGGGCTCAGCGCCAGGAGCTGGACCGGCTGGCTCCTTCCCACCTGGAAGTGCCCACCGGCTCCCGCATTCGGCTGGATTACGCCGACCCCGCCGCGCCCATTCTGGCCGTGCGCCTGCAGGAAGTGTTTGGGTTGTTAGATACGCCTACCGTGGGCGGCGGCCGGGTGCCGCTTACCCTGCACCTGCTCTCCCCCGGCTACCGCCCCGCCCAGGTAACCCGGGACCTGCGCAGCTTCTGGACCAGCAGCTACTTCGAGGTGCGCAAGGAGCTGCGCGGCCGCTACCCCAAGCACTACTGGCCCGAAAACCCGCTGGAGGCCCAGGCCATCCGGGGCACAAAAAAGCAAAACGGGCTGTAGCAAATCCGGCTAACTCCGGGGTTCGCCCGCTATTCTTTTACCCTCATCGACAAGGGGTTAAAACATAACATAGCCCAGTAAGCAACACTGGTAACAATTCAGTAACATTACTCTATGCCGACAGCTCCTCTTCCAGCCCGGGGCCTGCTGCTGCTGACGAGCCTGTTGTTGCTGTCTCTGCACCCGGGCGCGGCCCAGCAGCTCCACCCCGGCCTCATACAAGCCCCTACCCGCCCCGGTACCCGCAATGCCTGGCTCCTGTTTTTCAGCGACTCCCGCCTGAGCAAGCGCTGGGGCCTTCATGCCGAAACCCAGCTGATTCGGGCCCGCACCTCGGAGCTGGACTGGCAGAACGTGGTGCGGCTGGGGGTGAACTACCACGCGGCGGATGTGCTGGTGTTGTCGGGAGGATACGCGCATTCCCGCTCGTACCTGGAGGCGGGCTACCCTACCCCCCTCAGTGCCCCCGAACACCGCCTCTACCAGCAGGTGCAGCTGCAGGACCACAAGAGCCGGGTGAAATTTCAGCACCGCTACCGACTGGAGCAGCGCTGGGTGCAGTTTATGCCCATGCGCTCTTACACCTACCTCAACCGGATGCGCTACCAGCTGCGGCTGGCCCTGCCCCTGATTGGGCGGGAACTGGCCCCCGGAGTACCGTTTGTGGTGGCTTCGGATGAACTATTTCTGGGCTTCGGCCGCCACGAAACGAACAGCCTGATCAAGCAAAACCGCGCCTACGCGGGCCTGGGCTACCAGATCAGCAAGGCCGCCTCGGTGGAGGTGGGCTACCTGAATCAGCTGGTGCAGCTCCGGCAGGAAAACCGTTACGAGGTTAGTGAGAACATCCAATTAAGCCTGTCCTTCCACCCTGATTTCCGGCGGGCGGCACCCGAAGCTGAGCAGTAGCTGACGAAGCCGTGCCAACACTAAAAAGCCCCGCGGCGCAGTGCCGCGGGGCTTTCTAATTACAGGCTGAACAGACAGCTTATTCGCCGGCCGGATAATCAGCTGAGTCGCCGAGGTCGGCTACCTGCTCCAGCTCTTTCACCAGGTTGGTAAACTTCTCGCGGGCGCCCTTCACGGCCGCCTTGCCGAGGGGCAGGTGCAGGGGCGGATTTTCCTGGCGCACCAGATCAAACATGATTTTCGCGGCGCGCTGCGGGTCGCCGGGCTGGCGGCCGCTGTAGCTCTGAATGCCCTTCAGGTTCTCGCCCACGGTAGCACGGTAGTCGTCAATGGCCGTATCCACGAACGAAGCCGAGCGACCGGCCCAGTCGGTGCGGAAGCCGCTGGGCTCGATGTTGGTGACTTTGATGCCGAGCGGGCCAACCTGCTGGGCCAGGCTTTCGCCCAGGGCTTCGAGGGCAAACTTGCTGGCGTTGTACACGCCTACCCCCGGAAACGTCTTGAGGCCCCCAATGCTGGTGATATTGAGCACGTGCCCGCTTTTCCGCTCGCGCAGGTGGGGCAGCACCGCCCGCAGCACCCGCAGCGGCCCGAACACGTTCACATCGAACTGGCGCTGCACTTCGGCCTCATCAATTTCCTCAATGCTGCCCAGGGAGCCGTAGCCCGCGTTGTTTACCACCACATCGAGCTGCCCGAAATGCTGAATGGCAGCCTGCACGGCGGCTTGTACCTGCTGCTCGCTTACCACGTCGCAAACGAAGCCGCGGCCGTTCTCGCCCGCTTTCTGCGTAAATTCATCGGCCTGCTCCTGCTGGCGGAACGTGGCCGCTACTTGGTCGCCGTGGCGGAGGCAGTACTCGGCCAGTTCTTTGCCAAATCCGGTGCTGACACCGGTAATAAACCAGGTTTTCGTGGTTGCCATGTATGGAGGGGAATAAGGGATGAAGCCTTCCGGCGGAAGGCAGTTGGGAGGTTTAACCCAGAAACGGGGGTAGGGGTTTTCAGGGCGTTCCACCGCGGCAGGCGGCAGTGCCGGAGCAGGGGTAGCGCCGGGGCTTTTGGGAGGAAATTAACAGAACGACAACAGGAAATAAGCGGACTGAAACCGGAAACCCGATTATTCACCGTAAATTTACCCGGCAATAAGCGGAACCTAACCTACTTGTTGCCATGGCCGACCACGCTGCCAAAATTGCCTTCGAGGCGCTTACCTACGACGACGTCCTGCTGCTGCCCGGTTACTCGGAAGTACTGCCCCGCGACGCCGACCCCAGCTCCCAGCTCACCCGCAACATCCGGCTCAAGCTTCCCTTCGTTTCGGCGGCTATGGATACCGTCACGGAGGCGGAAATGGCCATTGCCATGGCCCAGGAAGGCGGCATCGGCATGATTCATAAGAACATGAGCATCCGGGCCCAGGCCGAGCTGGTGCGCCGCGTGAAGCGCTCCGAAAGCGGGATGATTCTCGACCCCTTTACCCTGGAGGAAACCGCTACCCTCGCCGACGCTAAAAAGCTGATGCGCCACAACAACATCGGGGGCATTCCGATTGTGGACGAGCAGCGCCGCCTGAAAGGCATCCTGACCAACCGCGACCTGCGCTTCGAGAAAGACATGACCCGCTCCGTGTCCGACGTGATGACGCCCTCGCCCCTGGTGACGGCCAAAGCCGGTACCGAGCTAGCCGACGCCGAGGACATTCTGCAGGACTCCAAGGTAGAAAAGCTACCGGTGGTAGATACCGAAGGCCGTTTGGTAGGCCTTATCACCTATAAAGACATCCGGAAGCGCCGCCGTACCCCCAACGCCTGCAAAGACGAGTTTGGCCGCCTCCGCGTGGGCGCGGCCGTGGGTGTTACCGCTGATTTGCTGGACCGCATTGCCGCCCTGGTAGAAGCCGGCGTGGACGTGGTAAGCGTGGATACCGCCCACGGCCACAGCAAAGGCGTGCTGGACGCAGTGCGCAACATCAAGCAGCAGTTCCCGAAGCTGGAAGTTATTGCCGGCAACGTGGCCACCGCCGAGGGGGCCCGCGCCCTGGCCGATGCCGGCGCCGATGCCGTGAAGGTAGGGGTAGGTCCCGGCTCTATTTGCACCACCCGCATTATCGCCGGCATTGGGGTTCCGCAGCTTTCGGCCGTGCTGGAAGCGGCCCGCGGCCTCGAAGGCACCGGCGTTCCGCTTATTGCGGATGGTGGTATTAAATACTCCGGCGATGTAGTGAAAGCCCTGGCCGCCGGCGCTGGCACCGTGATGGTGGGCTCCCTGCTGGCGGGCACCGAGGAAGCACCCGGCGAAGTGACCTTGTTCGAGGGCCGCAAGTACAAGAGCTACCGCGGGATGGGCTCGGTGGAGGCCATGGAAGAAGGCTCAAAGGACCGCTACTTCCAGGATGCCGAGGACGACGTGAAGAAGCTGGTACCCGAGGGCATTGTGGGCCGGGTGCCTTACAAAGGCCTGGCTGCCGAGGTGCTCTATCAGCTGGCCGGCGGCCTGCGGGCCGGCATGGGCTACTGCGGAGCAGCCAGCATTGAGGCCCTGCAGACCGCCCGGTTCGTGCGCATTACCGGCCCCGGCCTGCGCGAGTCGCACCCCCACGATGTGCAGATTACCCGCGAAGCCCCGAACTACAGCAGCCGTTAGTGCGGCTTCTTGCCCCGTAGGGCACGCCCCCAAAAGCCGACGACTCTTCCAGTCGTCGGCTTTTTTTGTTCTTACGTACATAGCCTCCCGCTGTAAATACCGAACTCAGGGACATTTTTCCGGTCTGCCGCGTATCTTGCCCATTCATTTGCCCTACCCCCGGCCCCTGCTTACCTAGTACCCGCACTTGCATGTTATTTGCCCGGAAGCGAAACTCCCTTCTGCTAATCTTATCTATTCTGAGCTGGCTGGGGCTATTGGCTTGCACGCTACTGTCCGCGCATCCGGACCTGTTCGGGCCTCATGTTGAAGTGCCTGGCTGGCTGCTGCTGCTCCTGCAGGCACTGTTCATGGTGGCCGTCTTTGCGGAGGAAAGCACTACCCCCGACCGGCTGCGGGGCCTCGACTTTGTGGGGCTGCTGCGCCGTTTGGTGCTGGGCCCCGTGCTGCTGGCGGTGGCATTTGCAGGGCTGCACCTGCTGCTACAATTAGTAGTGGGTCGTCCGCCTGCTGGCTCCGTCACGCACACGGTGCTGCATACCCTCAATATCGGGCTGTTTGTGATTCTGCTGGCGCGCACCAACTATGCGTGGCGCTCCCTGGTGCTCTTTCGCTCTTCGGATCAGCTACGGCGGCTGTGGTTCTGCTTTGAAGCACTCCTGGGTGCTACCCTGCTGCTGCGTTTGTTCACCTGGACGCTGCCCTACGGCCTCGGCCCGGCCTTGCTGGGCGTGCTGGCGGTCTTTGGCGCTTATGTCAGCAGCCACCAGAAATGGGTAGCCTACCTCAGCCGTCGGCAGAAGCTGGAGGCAGTGCTGTTGCAGCTGGCCGTCATCCTAACCATGGCCACGTTTATCTTTTACTTCCTGCACGCCCCGCACTACCCGAAGCTGCCGGCCCTGGTTATCCAACGCAGCTTCCTGACGGTGAATGCGTTCTTTGCCGGGTTCTATGCGCTCATGGGGTTACTGGTAACCGTTTTCAACATGCCTACGGGCAGGGTGTTTGAGCAGAAGCGGGAGGAAATTCTTAACCTGCAGCGCCTGACGCAGCTTATCCAGCGCGGACAAAACCCGCAGGAGGTGTACCAGGTATTTTTCGACTCATCGGTGCAGACGGTGAATGCCGATGCTGCCTGGTTGTCGGTGGAAACTACCTCTGATGAAGAGTACTCCGGCCAGTACCATCACATCCTGCCCGAGCAGGCGCAGGCCATCTGCCACCTGCTGGCCGATTACAACCTGGGCCACATTGAATACCTCAACAACGACTTGCTGAACAGCAGCGGCTTCCGGGGCCTGGGTCTGCCCTTCGGCTCCCTGATTGTGATGCCTTTGCGCTCCAGCAAGCGCCAGTATGGGGCTCTGTACATGCTCAAGGAGCCCAGCCAGAGCTTCGACCGGGAAAACCTGAGCATTCTGCAAACCTTCGCCAGTCAAACGGTGCTGAGCATCGAAAATCTGCAGCTGGTGCAGGCCTCGTTGGACAACCAGCGCGTACAGGACGAGCTCAAGATTGCTTCGGCAGTGCAGGATAGCCTTATTCCCAAAAACCTGCCCATTGACAACTGGTTTGAAATCAGCTCGCACGCCCTGGCCGCTACCGAGGTAGGCGGCGACTTCTACGATTTCCTGCACCTGCCGGGCCGCCGCCTGGCCGTACTCATCGGCGACGTTTCGGGCAAGGGCGTGACGGCCGCTTTCCACGTGGCCCAGATGAAAGGGATTTTTCACGCCCTGATGCAGGAAAACCCGCTGGCTCGCAATGAGCGGGAAAAGTTTCCGGTGCCCAGCAAGTTTATGGCTCAGGCCAACAATGCCCTGGCCCGCTGCCTCGAAAAAGCGGCCTTCATCACGGCCTCCCTCTACATCATTGATTATGAGCACGGGGGCTTTGTATTTGCGCGCGCCGGGCACTGCCACACTCTCTACTACCACTCTATTAAGGAGGAAGTGTCCTACTTCCATACGGCGGGGCTGGGCCTGGGCATTATCCGGAACGATGGCTACGAGAAGCACATCAAAAACCAGTTCTACGACTACAACCCCGGCGACGTGATGGTGATTTACACCGACGGAATTGTGGAGGCCCGCGGTGCCGACCAGGAGGAGTACGGAGAAGACCGCCTTAAGCAGATGCTGGAGCGCACTTACTACCTGGACGCCGACGAAATAAAGGAGCAGATTCTGGCCGACTTAAACGAGTTCAGCCGGGGCCAGCCCATGCACGACGATCAGACCCTGCTGGTCATAAAATTCAAAGCGTCCCAACCCGAACCCAGCCTTTAACGTAGCACGGAGGTATGAAAATAACTCAACAATCAACCGAAAATACTCTCACCCTGAGCCTAGACGGAGAGCTGGACGCCAGCTCATCGGTAGTGCTGGATACGGAGCTGAGTAAGCCGGAAATTCTGCACAACCATAAAGTACTGGTCAACTGCCAGAAGCTCAACTATATTTCTTCCGCTGGGCTGGGCGTTTTTATCTCGCACCTGCAGCGCTTTCAGGATGCGGGCGTGAAGCTGGTATTTTTCAACATGCAGGAGAAAGTCCACAACGTCTTTGAGATTTTGGGCCTCGACTCGCTGATGACTATTGTGCCATCGGAGGCCGACGCCACTGCTATTTAGTCGCTCCAGAGAGCAACCGCGGGGAATGGAACACGCAATCCGAATCAGCTGCACACGCCGCAACCTTAAGGTGGTGCGCGACTTCGTGAGCGACTTTTTACTACGCTACCACCTCACCGACCTGCTGGTAAATCAAATTGTGCTGGCCGTGGATGAAGTGGTGGCCAATCTTATTATTCACGGCAACGGCGAAGACGAATCCCAATTCCTGGACGTGCGGGCCCGGATCCTGAATAAGGAGTTCGGCATTGAAATCGAGGATACCAACCTCACTTCTTACTCGCCGGCCAGCTACCGCGAGCCCGACTTGCAGGAGTACGTGCGCATTGGCAAGAAGGGCGGAGTAGGCATGATGCTGGTCAACCGGATTATGGACCGGGTGGAGTTCACCACCAACGGAGGCCATAACCTGTGCCGGCTGTACAAGAAAATAGGTTAGCTGCTCGTTTGCAGTTGGCCACCAGAAAAGCACTCCTGCAGGGAGTGCTTTTTTTGTAATTATAGTTGAGCCTTCCGGCAGCCGAAGCCCGCGCCCGGCTCCCCGAAAAAATCCGTAAAATTGCAACAGTAGCCTCCGCGGCCGGACTAGTTTTCGGCCGCAGTACCCGCCTTGCCGATTCTTACTCTTTGTATGCATAAACGCATTCTGCTCGCCAGCACCGCCGCGGCCGCTTTCCTGGCCGGGTGCCAGGCCTCCAAACCAACTACCAAGGCCCAATCGCCTACCCTCGAAACGCTGGGCACTACGGAAGTTCCTGCCTCAGAATTTGCCTACGTCTACCGCAAAAACAACAGCTCGGCCCCGGAGTATGGCACCAAGGCCAGCGTACAGGAGTACCTTGACCTCTACACCAATTTCAAGCTGAAGGTGCTGGAGGCCGAGCAGCGCGGCCTCGATACCACCCAGGCGTTCCGACGGGAGCTGGAAGGCTATAAGCAGCAACTGGCCCAGCCCTACCTCACCGAAAAAAGCGTAACCGACAAACTGGTGCGCGAGGCCTACGACCGCCTGAGCAAGGAAGTAAGCGCGGCCCACATTCTGGTGCGCGTGCAGCCCGACGCGGCCCCCAAAGACACCCTGGCCGCCTACCAGAAAATTATGGCCCTGCGCCAGCGCGTAACCAGCGGTGAAGACTTCAGCCGGGTAGCCCGCGACTTGTCCGAGGACCCTTCGGCCCGCGAAAACGGGGGCAAGCTGGGCTACTTCACGGCCATGCAGATGGTGTACCCGTTCGAGTCGGTGGCCTACGCTACGCCCGCGGGCCAGGTGTCGCAGCCGGTGCGTACGCGCTTCGGCTACCACATCATCAAGGTCAATGATGTGCGCCCGGCCCAGGGCGAAATCAAGGTGGCTCACCTCATGATTCGGGCCACGCCCGGCATGCCCGCCGCCGACTCGGCTACGGCCCGCAAAAAGGTGGATGAGCTCTACAACCGCCTGGCGCGCCGCGGCGAAAGCTGGGAGAAGCTGGTAGCCCAATTTTCGGAAGATGCCGGCTCGGCGGCTAACGGCGGCGAGTTGCCGCCCTTCGGCACCGGCCGTATGATTCCTTCGTTCGAGGAAGTAGCCTTCAAGCTGCAGAAGCCCGGCGAGATTTCGCAACCCGTCCAGACGCCCTACGGCTGGCACATTATCAAGCTGCTGGAAAAGCAGCCGGTGCCTTCTTTCGAGGCCATGGAGCCCACCCTGAAAAGCAAGGTGGCCAAGGATTCCCGCTCGGAGCTGAACCGTACGGCTTTCCTGAAGCGTGTGCGCACCGAGAACAACTTCACCGAAAACCAGGCTGGCAAAGACTACGCTTTTTCCAAAGCTGACAGCGCTTTGGTAGCTGGTCGCTTTACTTACACAGCTTCGGCCGCGCCTACCCCCACCAAAGGCAAAAAGGCCGCCGGCGATGCTCAGACGTTGTTTACCATTGGTGGCAAGCCCTACCTGGTGGCTGACTTCCTGGCGTTTGCCCAGCAAAACCAGAAGCCCCGCCCCGGCGCCGATGCCCGCTTTGCCATGCAGCAGCTCTACGACCAGTACGTGGACCAGAGCCTGACCGAGTACGAAAAGGCCAATCTAGAAACCAAGTACGAGGACTACCGCATGCTAGTGAAAGAGTACCGCGACGGGATTCTGCTGTTCCAGCTCATGGATGAAAAAGTGTGGAGCAAGGCCATTGAGGACACGGTAGGGCTCCGGCAGTTTTTCCAGCAAAACCAGGCCAAGTATCAGTGGGAGCCCCGGGTACAGGCTACCGTTATCAGCGCGGCTACCCCTGAGCTGCTGACCCAGGCGCAGCAGCTGCAAAAAACCGGGCGCTACCCCCTGCGGAGCGGCGTACCGGGCCCGGTAGCTTTCCGAACCAACTCCGCCGAGCTGCCGGCTACCGTGCCCGCTCTCGATGAGCTAGCCGCCCGTATCAGCGTGGATACTGGCCTGACGCTGCGGGTAATTGGCCGTGTAAAGCGGGGCGAATCGGCCGCACTGGCCCGCCGCCGCGCCGAGCGCGCCGTGGCCTACATTGGCAGCAAAGGCATAGCCGCCGGCACCATCCGCGCCGTGGCCGATACCAAGCCCAGCGCCGCCCAGGTAGCCTTCGAGCTGACCACCACCAATCCCGCCGCCCTGGAAGAAGCACTGAACAGCCAGAACCCGCTGGCCGTGCAGGTACAGCAGCGCACTTTTCAGAAAGGCGAAAACAAGGCCCTGGATCAGTTCCTGACCCGCGGCCCCGGCTCCTACACCACCCAGCAGGATGGCCGCTACTACCTCGTGCAGATTGAAGGTCAGCTCCCGGCCGGCCCCAAATCTCTGAACGAGGCCCGCGGCCAGGCTACCTCCGACTATCAGAACTATCTGGAAAAGGAGTGGCTGAGCCAGCTGCGCGCCAAGTACCCCGTTAAGGTGAACCAGGCCGAAGTGGACAAGCTGGTAACTAAATAAGCCCGGAGCCCGCCATTTGTCAGGCGCGGAAGGCGGGGGCCTGCGCGGCAGTTGTCGCCATGCAGGCCCCCGCCTTCCGCGCCTGACTTGTTTTAGGGTGGTGCAACTCTATGCCCCGAAAGTAGCTCTACAGGGCAGCAGCGGCATTATGCGGTATAACTCGCTGTTTTTGCCGGAGAAAGGATTTATGATGAAATTTACGGGCGGCTTTTGGCGTTTTGCCTGCTGTCTGGCCGGGGTAGTGTTCGTGTAGCACCCCGGCATTACGGAACTACTCCATGATTCAATTTTTGCAAGTATCGGCCCGCCAGGTGCTGCTCAGTGCGGCCTTGGTGGCTGTTTCGGCTACGGCCAGCGTTGCCCAGCTCGGCATTGGCCGGCCGGTGGGGCAACGCGTCGTTGATGGCATCATCGCCAAAGTCGATAACCAGATTGTGCTGCGCTCCGACCTGGATGCCATTTATGCCCAGGAAGAAGCCCGCGCCGAGGGCAAACCGCTGCCCCCGGATACCAAATGCCGCATTCTGCAGAGCCTGGCCCTGAACAAGCTGCTCCTGGCCAAAGCCGAAACCGACTCCGTGGTGGTGGAGGACAACCAGGTGAAGGGCGAGCTGGACCGGCGTATGGCTTACTTCGTGCAGCAGATTGGCTCGGAGAAAAAGCTGGAAGAATACTACAACAAGCCTCTCAAACAGCTGAAGGAAGAGCTGCGGATACAGGTAAAGGAGCAGCTGGTGCAGCAGAAAATGCAGGACCAGATTGCCGGTAAAGTGTCCGTGACCCCGCGGGAGGTGCGCCAGTTTTTCTCGCGCATGCCCAAGGACAGCCTGCCTTACTATTCTACCGAGGTAGAAGTGGGCCAGATTGTGATGCTGGCCAAAACTAACTCCAAAGCCAAGCAGGAAGCCCAGGCCAAGCTCAATGAGCTGCGGGCCCGCATTGTGGCCGGCGAAGACTTCGCAACCCTCGCCAAGCAGTTCTCTCAGGACCCTGGCTCGGCGGCGGAAGGTGGCTACCTCGGCTTCTTCAAGCGCCGCGAGCTGGTGCCGGAGTACGAAGCCGCCGCTCTGCGCCTGGAGCCCGGTGGGTTGTCGCCCATTGTGGAGTCGCAGTTCGGCTTCCACCTGATTCAGCTGATTGAGCGCAAAGGCGACTCGTACAGCACCCGCCACATTCTGCTCAAGCCCGAAACCGGCACGGCCGATACCAACGAAGCCGCTCAGCAGCTCGCCAAGCTGCGCCGCCAGATTCTGGGCGACTCGCTGACCTTCGCCAAAGCCGCCAAGGACAAGTCCGACGACAAGCTGACCGGCGGCAACGGTGGCATGCTGCAGAACCGCCGCGACGGCAGCACCTACCTGCCCCTCGACCAGCTCGATCCGGCCGTGTTCTTCACCATTGATACGATGAAGGTGGGTAGCATCACGCCCCCCCTGCCCTACCGCACCGATGACGGCAAAGATGCCGTGCGGATTCTGTGGCTGAAGTCGAACACGCCGCCCCACCAGGCCAACCTCACCGACGACTACCAGAAGATTGCCGCCGCTGCCCTCAACGAAAAGAAAAACAAAGCCCTCGACGCCTGGTTTGCCCAGAATCGGGGCACGGTGTACCTCGAAGTTGACCCCGAGTATTCTGGCTGTCAGCTGTTGAACGCCACCTTATAATCCAGAAGCCCTGAGCGGGAGAAGCAGGATGTTGGCCCGGCCGTTGCGCCGCAACATTGTCTTGCTTCTCCCGTCTCTGTATTGGTATTTAACCTTCCGATTGCTTTCTATGACATTTGCCTCCGATAAAGAAGCCGCCGACGCGCTGGCCCGTTCCTACCAGAAGCTGCGCCAGGAAATCGGCAAGGTAATTATCGGGCAGGAAGAGGTAGTGGAACTGGTCCTGACGGCGGTTTTTTCCCAGGGCCACTGCCTGCTGGTGGGGGTACCTGGCTTGGCCAAAACCCTGCTCATTCAAACCATTGCCGACTCGCTGGACCTTTCCTTTAACCGCGTCCAGTTCACCCCCGACCTGATGCCCTCGGACATCGTAGGCTCGGAAACGCTTAACCAGCAGCGCGACTTTCACTTCGTGCCGGGCCCCATCTTCGCCAACATCGTACTGGCCGACGAAATCAACCGCACTCCACCTAAAACCCAGGCCGCCCTGCTGGAAAGCATGCAGGAATACGCCGTAACGGTGGCGGGCAAGCGTTACCCCCTGCAGCGGCCGTTCTTCGTGCTGGCCACTCAGAACCCCATTGAGCAGGAAGGCACCTACCCCCTGCCCGAAGCGCAACTCGACCGCTTCATGTTCAACATCGAGCTGGGCTACCCCAGCTACGAGGCGGAACTGCAGATTGTCAAGAACACCACCTCGGATACCAAGACCACGGTCAGCAAAGTGCTGCACGCCGCCGAAATCCAGGCCTATCAGCAGTTGGTGCGGCGGGTACCGGTAGCCGACAACGTGGTGGAATATGCCGTAAGCCTTGTGCACAAAACCCGCCCCAATACCGGCCGGGCAGCCGCCCGCGCTACGCAGCTGCTGGAATGGGGCGCGGGCCCACGGGCTTCGCAGCACCTTATTGTGGGGGCTAAGTGCCACGCTCTGCTGCACGGCAAGTACTCGCCCGATATCGAGGACGTGAAAGCCGTAGCTCTCCCGATTCTGCGGCACCGTTTGGTGCGCAATTTCAAGGCCGAGGCCGAAGGCATCAGCATCGACCAGATTGTAAAAGAACTTCTTTAGCGGTGCTGCAATACAGGAAAGCGTAGCCCATCAGCGCTGTCGCTCCTAGAGTTCAACACCCACACCTCAACACTCAACTTTTCAATAGTGGAAGCAGCCGGTTACTACCAGCAATTTGAGCGCAACCTCGAAATCATTCTCAGCGGCCTAGAAGCGGGCCTCAACATCCAGCCCACGGCTTTGGGCGTTTCACTGCCCTTGGAAGTGTACGTGCTGAGCGAGGTGCTGAACCAGGCCGGCGGCCAGTTCCGCCTGACTACCGACGACGTTTTAGGCCGTTTGCGCGAGTTCTACGCGCAATTCCGCCAGAATGAAGCCGGCACGGAGGCACTCATGCAGCAGATTCTCTCTGACAAGAAATCGGTAATGCGCACGCCGGAAGGCCGCGTCCTCACCAAAGAAATGCTGATTCGCCGGCTGGAGTACTTCAACGAAGCCGCCCGTCAGGTAAACGTGATGCGCAACCAGCACGCCCTGGGCAGCCCGCCTCAGTCGCGCTCCGGCGTAGGTGCCGCCCTGCAAAAATAGAATCGCGGATTGGTAGGATTTCGCGGATGTCGGTCGTGTGCTTAACCTGCTACCCCACATAAATTCGTGAAGCCTGTAAAATAAAGAAGCCGCTCCAAGTAGGAGCGGCTTCTTTGTTTCTGCCTTTTATATTATAGGCTAACACGAACGGCTAGTTAACTTCACGAACAACAATCCGTGAAATCCGCGTCAATCCGCAATTCATGACATGGAGGCCAGGGCTTCCTTGCGCACTTTGGTATTGCCGTCTTTGGAGTGTTTCAGGTTCAACTCGCCGGTAGGTTCCTGCTTGAGGTGGCTGGGCACTTCGTCGCCGTGCGGGCCTTTGGAAATGGTCACGCCGCCATCCACGTAGTAGGTAGCACCGGTCACATAGCTGGCCTCATCGGAAGCCAGGAACAGGTACACGTTGGCTACTTCTTCAGGAGTGCCGCGCCGCCCCAGCGGTACGCCTTGCACCGTCAGCTTCTCCATTTTGGCGTTCATAGGACCCGTTTCTTTGTGGGTCCAGGCCGTGTCGATCGGGCCAGGGCCCACAATATTGGAGCGCACGCCAAACTTGGCCTGCTCCACGGCTACCCCGCGCTGAAAGGCATGCACGAAGCCTTTAGTACCGCCATACGGCGTGTTCTGCGGCTCGCCCATGTGCCCGGCTTCCGACCCGGCCGATACAATATTACCCTTGCTTTTCTGCAGGTGCGGAATGGCAGCCCGCGTCATCATGAAGTTCGAGTAGATGTTGTTCTTGATCATGTACTCGAAGGCCTCCGTGGGGTACTTGTCGATGGTGGAGACGGTAGGGAAAGCGCCGGCGTTGTTGATCAGGATATCAAGCTTGCCGAACTCCTCCACAGCCGCTTTTACGCAAGCTTTAGCGGTTTCTTCGCGGGAGATGTCGCCGAGGTAGCCGATGGCCCGGCCGCCTTCAGCCAGAATTTCATCGACCACCTCCCGTACCGGGTCACTATCGAGGCCCACCACGACCACGGCGGCCCCTTCGCGGGCGAATTTCTTGCTGATGGCCTCGCCAATGCCCGCGCCGCCGCCGGTTACAATGGCTACTTTATTTGTGAGTCTGCCTGACATGAGGAGAGTAGATAAGAAGGTTGAACGGATAAAAGCAGGTATCTAAGCTCCGGCAAGTGCTTCGCTAGTAGCCAGATGGTGCTTTTCAACGGCTGACGGGCGGCGGGGTTTCTGCGCGTGCTTCTCCCAGACCCCGATTTGGCCATTGTCACCGCATCCGCCGTACTCCCTGCAGCCGTATTCTCCAAATCATGTACGATGCTGCCCCGCCCCTGCCTTCCCCGTCCGGTGCGCCCATCCTGTCGGCGCGGCTTACCCTGCGTCCCTACCTGCCCTCCGATGCTGCCGACTTCTTTCAGCTGATTGACTTGAACCGGCTTCGCCTCCAGCCTTCCTTTCCGGCGCGGGAGGGTGCGGTAAGGGTCCCGGCTGACGCCGTGCAGGTGCTGGCTCAGTTTCGGCAGGATTGGGTTTCGGGCCGCCTGTACGTACTGGGCATCTGGGACACGGCCACTGGCCGCTACCTCGGCGACATCAGCCTGAAGCCTAACTGGTCGGCGCCCGTGACCCTGGAAATTGGCTACTACCTGGCCGAAACCGCCGAGGGCCAGGGCTACGCCCGCGAGGCGCTGGGGGCCGTAGTTGGCTTTGGCTTCAACACGCTGAATGCCTCCCGCCTGCTCATCCGGTGCCGGGCCAATAACCCCCGCAGCTGCGCCGTGGCGGAAGCAACGGGCTTCCAACACCTACCGCCCCGTCCGCGCCCTTGGCCACTGCGCCCTTTTCTTAGCGCCGAGCAGGCTGTTCTATACTACATCCGTCGGCGAGAGTAAGCACCGGCAGAAGATCCTGTTTTTGTCGGCAGCTCCCACCTTAATCGGCGTTTTTCAGCCTGGTTAGCAAAAAGCTCTGGTTGAAATTCAGATAAAGAGCAAAAGAGAAGTCAAACAGCCCATTATTCAGGTCGTACAAGGGCTCGAAGCGGGTGGTCAGAATAACCTTACCCGGCAGCTGGTAATCGCGCAGCACCCGCAGAATCAGCAGTTGCCTCTGTTGTTCGGTGTAGCCCGGGTCGGCGGTGGAAACCGACACGGACTGGTACAGCCGCCCTCCCAAGGGCGAAATATACCGGCTGCCCTGCCAGTAGGCTAGCTGCACATCGGAAAGGCGCGTGTCCAGGCCGGCGTTGAGGTAGAGGCCCGTCCCTCGTTTGTAGGGCAGCAGATAAGTAAAGGAGTAGTCGTGAAAGTAAGTGCCGTAGCCATCAAAGTGAACTGCCTGCACCCATTTACCGGGGAGCACCCGACGCAGCCGAACCCCGGTGGCCACATTGAACAGCGTCTGCAGGGGCTTGTCGATGGTGTCCAGCTGGCCACCAGTATGCGTGGCGGTGAACTGAAAGGGTAGCTTCAGCAGCCACTTCGCAGAATCTCCCAATAGCGTGTGCTCCACACTCAGGCCGCCGGCCACTTCCTCCTGAAAGTTGCTGAACCGGTACTGCTGCCGCTGCCAGTTTACCCAGGCATCCAGGGCCGTGCGCGGGGTTTGCAGCTTATACTGCACTCCTTCCTCCAACCGGTTGGTAATCACCCGCTCAAAATCAAACATCGGTTCAATATAGCCGTGGTGTAAATGGCCCTCGATGTTGCCAAACAGCAGGCGGTGCGGACCATTCTGGTACTTCAAGGTAAACAAGGGGCGTACCTGCCGGAGCCGGGGCGTGCCATAGTCTTTCCACAGGAAAACCCCGGCCTCGAGGCGTAGGTTAGCCGAGGGAAAGTACACCAGCCGGGGCGCCAGCTGCGCCCCGAAATAAGTTAGGCCCGGATCAATCTTGTTGAAGTACTCGTTGTCCTTGTTGAATAGGAACCCCTGAACATCCAGGCGCAGCTCGTGCTCGTATTCAGGGCCCAACGGCAGCGGGTACACAAATGCCCGGTTGTTCAGCTGCCCAAACCCTACCCCCGTACTACCCAACCACCCTACCAACGTCAGTATCAGAGAGGTACAGAATGAGCTATTTCCCAAAATTTTTAGCACAGGAAAATCTTACTAAACTCAACGAATTTTTTTAGCATTGTGGGCACAAAATATAGCCCAGGTGCGTTACTACTAGCCGACCTGAAAAGGGCCCGGCAGTGTAGTTCCGGCACGCTTTGCAAGCCGTTGTGCAGCCGAGCGAAAAGGCCTACATTCACCAAACCTAAGCATTTCCAAACAACCCTTCCTCTATAATGGCTGCAACTACTGACAAGGCCGTCAACGCCAACGCCGAGAAAATGAAAGCCCTCCAGCTCACGCTGGACAAGCTGGACAAAAACTACGGCAAAGGCACCGTAATGAAGCTCAGCGACAACAAGGTGATGGACGTAGAAGTCATCAGCACCGGCTCGCTGGGTCTGGATATTGCCCTGGGTGTAGGCGGTTTGCCTAAAGGCCGCGTGGTTGAGATTTACGGTCCGGAATCGTCGGGTAAGACGACGCTGACCATGCACGCTATTGCCGAAGCGCAGAAGAAAGGCGGCATTGCGGCCTTCATCGACGCCGAACACGCCTTTGACCCGCTGTACGCCAAAAAGCTGGGCATCGACACCGAGAACCTGCTCATTGCTCAGCCCGACAATGGGGAGCAAGCCCTGGAAATTGCCGATCAGCTGATTTCCTCCGGCGCCATCGACATTATCGTTATCGACTCCGTGGCCGCGCTGGTACCGAAAGGCGAGCTGGAAGGCGACATGGGCGACTCCAAGGTGGGTCTGCACGCCCGCCTGATGTCGCAGGCCCTGCGTAAGCTCACCGGCACCATCAACAAGACCAACTGCCTGTGCATTTTCATCAACCAGCTGCGGGAGAAAATCGGGGTAATGTTCGGCTCGCCCGAAACCACTACCGGTGGTAACGCCCTGAAGTTCTATGCTTCGGTTCGTCTCGACATCCGTCGGATCGGCCAGATCAAAGAAGACAAGGACAACGTGACGGGTAACCGCACCAAGGTGAAGGTGGTGAAAAACAAGGTAGCGCCTCCCTTCAAGGTGATTGAGTTTGATATTATCTACAACGAAGGCATTTCCAAAGTAGGCGAGATTCTCGACCTGGGCGTTGACATGGGCATTATTGCCAAGTCGGGCTCCTGGTTCTCCTACGATGGCAACCGCCTGGGCCAGGGCCGCGAGGGTGTGAAAACCGTGCTGCTCGACAACCCCGAGCTGGCCGACAAAATCGAAGCCCAGATTCGCGCCAAAGTGAAAGGCGACCCGGAAGAAGCCATGGCTGCTATTCCCGAGGACCGTTCCATGGACGATGACGAAACCGTAGAGCTGTAACCTGTAAGACACCGGCTCATCTGATGCTGAAAAAGCCCCGCTATTCATTAGCGGGGCTTTTTTATAGGCTTGCCTCCGCCTGAGTTCCTACCCCCTCACCCACCCCCAAACCTTATCAGTGGTGCTATATTCTGCACTTTCAGCAGCTGCGGCTTTCTTTTCGTACAGCGTATTTCCTGCCCTGTCAGAATCCGATTATCTTTGCTGGCACCGCATTTGAGAAGGTACCGGCTACACCTTTATTTGCCGCTCTTACATGATTCGCCGCTGGCTCCTGTTTCCTGTATGCGCGCTGCCCCTGGCAGCGGTACTCACGGCTTTTGGCCCGTCTTCGGAGCCGACCCGCACTGTTCCCAACACCAGCTTTGAGCGGGGCGAAGTGCTCCAATATAAAGTGCACTACGGGCTTATCAACGCCGCCGAGGCGACGATTGAGGTAGATAATGCGGTGCATAAAGTAAATGAGCGCCCCTGCTACCGCGCTACCGTAACGGGGCGCACCCTGGGTTCCTTCGACTATTTCCTGCGCATTCGGGACACGTGGCGGTCTTATATCGACACCACCAGTATTCTGCCCCAGCGCTTCTTCCGCAACATTGAGGAGAAAAGCTACCGCAAGCGCGAAACGGTGGACTTCGACCACGTACGGGACGTAGCCAACGTGGAAAGTCATAAAAAAGACAAGAACGACGTTAAGAAAGGCACCTTCAAAACGCCTAACAACGTGCAGGATCTGGTCAGCGGCTTCTACTTCCTGCGCACCCTCAACTACGACCAGCGCCGCCCCGGCGAAGTAATCAAGGTGCAGGGCTTCTTCGACGAAGACGTCTTTACCATGGACGTGATATACAAGGGCCGGGAAACCGTGGAAACCAAGGCCGGCGTCATCCGCGCCATTCGGTTGGTCCCGAAAATGCCCAGCAACAAGCTTTTCAAAGGGGAAAACGCCATTTCGGTGTATCTCTCCGACGACCGAAATAAAATACCGGTCTTGATTCAGGCGGAAATGTTTGTGGGCTCCGTGAAGGTGGACATGTTCAAATACAAAGGCCTCCGAAACCGACTGAATCTGGTGGCAACAAACTGATGCTTGCGCGAAGCGGCTCCCGTTGGGGGCCGCTTTTCTTTTTTCCTGCTTTTCCCTCCGCCCGACCACACCTACCTGATGCACACTACCTTAGCTCCTTCCCGCCGTTCTATTCTTCCTCCGCCCCGGCACCCAGCGCCGGCCAGCGCTAAACCCGCTCCCTCCCTGGTTGATTACGTTTGGCCGATTCCGCTGCCCGCGCCCTCCTCGGCCAGGGCGGCCAGTAACGAAAACGTAATACGCCGCGCCCGCCGGCCGGCCATACTTTTGTCTTCGCGCATTCTGTTTTACCCCAAACCACCTCGCCCCGTGCAGCCAACCGTCGCCCCGAACGCCTACAAGATCTTGGTAGTTGATGATGATCCGGACATCGTGGAATTGCTGGAGTATAATCTGCGCAAGGAAGGCTACGAGGTAGCCAGCGCCCCGGACGGCCGCAAAGCCCTGGAAGTTGCTCCGCAGTTCGGCCCCGACATCATTCTGCTGGACGTGATGATGCCCCACCTCGATGGCATTGCCGCCTGCCGCCAGCTGCGGGAGCTACCCCGCTTCAAAGACACCTACATCATCTTCCTGACGGCCCGGGCCGAGGAGTTTTCGGAGGTAGCCGCCTTTGAAGCCGGCGCCGACGACTTTATTGCCAAGCCCATCAAACCCCGGGCCTTGCTTAGCCGCCTGGCCGCCTTCGTGCGCCGCGACAAAGACCCGCAAACCCAGATCAGCAGCATCGAAATCAACGGCCTCAAGATTGACCGCACCGGCTTTGCGGTGTACCAGGATGGCCGCAAAATCACGCTGCCCAAAAAGGAATTTGAGCTGCTGGCCTTCCTGGCGGCCTCGCCCCACAAAGTATTCGGCCGCGACGAGCTGCTGCAGAACATCTGGGGCAACGACGTGTTTGTGCTGGCCCGTACCGTGGACGTGCACGTGCGCAAGGTCCGCGAAAAGGTAGGCGACCACCATATCCAGACCATTAAGGGGGTAGGCTACAAGTTCAACACGGATAATTGATTTAGTTAGCAATTACTAATTAGTAGGGAGGAATTATCCGCTTCAGCGTCAGGCAATTTCTCATCACTAACTATTAATTGCTAATTACCTCCCATGCGGTTTACTGTTTCCTCCCGCGTCATTGCCATTATCCTGTCCTTGCTGGTAGCGGCCGTCCTGACCGCACTAGCCTGGGTAGCGCCTACCCTCTCCCTGCGGGAAGGGGTGCTGGCTGCGGGCATTACAGTGGCGGCTTGTTTTCTGCTGCTGTACCTGATGTTTGAGGCCCTGATCTTTCGGGAAATCAACAACATCTACGAGGGGCTGGAGCACATCAAGCGCAAGGAGCTGCGGCGCATGTCGAACAAGTTTCTGTTCCGGCCGGAGCCGCTCAAGCGCATGCGCGACGAAATTCTGGATATGGCCCAGCGCAAGCAGCAGGAAATTGATGAGCTGAAGCGCCTGCAGGTGCTGCGCCGCGAGTTTCTGGCCGACGTATCGCACGAGCTAAAAACACCCATTTTCGCGGCGCAGGGCTTTGTGCACACCATTCTGGATGACGACGACACCGACGAATTCACCCGCAAGAAATTTCTGCAGAAAGCCGCCGCCAGCCTAGACGCGCTGGACTTACTGGTGCAGGACCTTGTAACCATTTCTCAGCTGGAGAAGGGGGTAGTGCGCATGCGCCGCCAACCCTTTGATATTGCCCGGCTGGTGCTTGACATTTTCGAGCAGCTGGAGCTGAAAGCCTCCCGCCGGCGCGTTACCCTGGAACTGGCGCCTGTGCCGGGCAATAGCGCGTGGGTGGTGGCGGACCGTAACCGCATCCGGCAGGTGCTGATTAACCTGATTGACAACGCCATCAAGTACGGCCGCGAGAACGGCCACGTAACGGTAGCTTTAGCGGAAAGCGGGAAAGCTCTGCGCATCAGTGTGCAGGACGACGGCGAGGGCATTCCGAAGCAGCACCAGAGCCGGATTTTCGAGCGTTTCTACCGCATTGACAAGAGCCGCACCCGCGAGTCAAGGGAAGCGGGCGGCTCCGGGCTGGGACTGGCCATCAGCAAGCACATCGTGGAAGCGCACAAATCCACCATCCGGGTCCGCAGTGAGGTAGGCCAGGGTACTACCCTGGAGTTTAAGTTACCCCGGCCCCGTGCCGCTGCCGTGGCCCCGGCTACCGATGCCACGTAAGAAGTAAGTACCTTTGCAGCTCTTTATGAAGCTGCCCAATTTCACCGACCTGATTCTGTTTGAGGACGAGGACTTCGTCATCATCAACAAGCCCCCCTTTCTGGCCACCCTCGACGAGCGGTTTGGCGGGGCGCCCAACATCCTGCGCCTGGCGCGGGAACACTACGATGATATTCAGGCCTGCCACCGCCTCGATAAGGAAACCAGCGGCGCGCTGGCCCTGGCCAAAAACCCGGCGGCTTACCGGCACCTGGCCATGCAGTTCGAGAACCGCGAGGTGAAAAAGGTGTACCATGCCGTAGCCTGGGGCGTGCACCAGTACGACGGCCTGCGCGTGGACCGCAGCATTGAAACCACCACCAAGGGGAAAGCCCGCCTGGCCTACAAAGGCAAGCCGGCCGTGACGCTGGTCCGCACCCTGGAGGCCTTTGCCCGCCACACCCTGGTAGAGTGCCAGCCCATCACGGGCCGCATGCACCAGATCCGGCTGCACCTGGCCTACCTGCAGGCTCCTATTGTAGGTGACGGTATGTACGGCGGCGACGATTTTTACTTGTCGTCGCTCAAGCGGAAGTTCAACATGAAGCAGGGCGAGGATGAGCAGCCCTTCATCAAGCGCTTTGCCTTGCACGCGGCTCAGCTCACCTTTGCCAAAATGAACGGGGAGCAGGTAAGCATTGAAGCCCCCTACCCCAAGGATTTTCGGGTATTGGTAGAAACGCTGCGGCAATACCAGTAGCCCCACCAGCCCAGCACAAAAAAGGACGACCTTCCCATAGGTCGTCCTTTTTTGTGCTGGCTGGTAAGCCCGGTCGCTACTGAACCTTCTCGAAGATGGCCATGCGTACCGAATCGGCGGTGGGTTTGCGGCGGTTGCGGGGCATGGCCCGCTGCCAGCGCAGCCGATACTGTGGGTCGTTGCGCAGATCATTCAGGGGCACCTGCCCTTCCAGCACAGCGTACCATTCATCCCAGAACACCAGCGTGCCAACGGGCAGAGGCCAGCTTTTTTCACGCACGGCTGGTATGTGGCTGTACTGCGGACCGAATGGGTCGGTCTGCAGGGGGAGGGCAAAGTAAGGATGCTGAAAAACTACGTGGGGCGGGCGCCCCTGGCGTAGTGCCCACGTGGCTGCTTCGTCGGCCAGAATCTGGTCGGAAGCTCTGCCAAAGTCCCGCTCCCACCGAAGCCCGGCCCGCATCCCACTAAACACCAAACCGACCACCGCCACTGCCAGCACTACCCGGATGCGGTGGCGCGCCTGCTCCGAGCGGGCCAACCCGGCCAGCGTTGCTACCCCCCGCAGGGCAATCAGGCTTATTAACGGCACTACGCAGCACAACACCCGCGTCAGGCCAAAGGACCCAAAAATGCCGAAGGTCCAGAAAATGGTATGGGCCCCGATAAATACCACCACGTTGCCGTACACCAGCAGCAGCTCGGCCGTGAACTTCTCTGGCCGCAGCCGTGCCGTTGGCTTACTCCATTCCCATAGCATCCGGAATCCGCCAATCCAGAACAGCGCGTACAATACCCAGCCAATAGTGCCGGGCAAACTCAAAATAAAGTGCGGCCACTGCCCATGGCCGTAGTTTTCATTTCGGGTGGGGTAGGCATTGTGCGTGAACACCCACAGGAAATCCTGGTACACAAACAGCCCGGCCACGCCATACACCACAAAGCCCAACCCCAGCCACGGCAGGGCCCGCCAGTGGCGGCTCAGCAGCAGATACAAGCCAAATAAGCCCAGCAGAATAAAGCCTTCGGACCGGGCGAATGGCAGAAAGGACACGATGGCAGCCCCCAGGCTCACCCGCCCTTGCAGCACCAGGGCTACCCCGGCCATCAGCACCAACGCGAAAGTCGGCTCCGTCAGGCCCGAGAACTGGATGCGGAAATAATCCGGGGAGGCGTAGCAAAACAGAATAGCCAGCCACGGCCACGGCAGGCGCAGCGCACGAGCCGCCCCATACGCCAGCCAGGCCGCAGCGGCCACCAGCACGCACTGCAGCACCATTACGGCCCGCAGGCCCAGCTGCGCCGGCAGAGCCATTAGCTCCACCACCAGCGGTTTCGACCACGATTCCAGAAAATTGATGGGATGCTCGAAAGCGTACCGAGCGAAGAGGTAATGGTTGATGCTGTCGCCGGAGTCGTAGGTACCTTCGGTAATAAAGCACATGAGCACCGAGAGCAGAAACAGGGCAAGCAGCAGCGCGTAGGCGCGGCGGTTAGCGGGGAGCGGGCCAGCAGGTGCCGGCGAGAAGGCAGGGGGTAGCATAAGTAGCGTAAAAGTACGCAGCGGCGGCGGGGAGGCCATCGGTCAAGTGTTTCAGAGACAATAATTAGCCACTGGCTTGAATATTCGGGGAAAGACGGTAACTTTGTGTCCGTTTTCCCCGAACCCTGTTCGGCTTCTTCTTCATTTTCAAACGCTTATCCTCCTCCCCAATGGATCATCTGAGCTTCAAGACGGTATCCGTCAACAAAGCCAACGCCAACAAGGGCTGGGTTGTGGTTGACGCCGCCGACGCTACCCTGGGTCGTCTGGCCAGCCAAATTGCCAACATGCTGCGTGGCAAGCACAAGCCCTCCTTCACGCCCAACTCGGATTGTGGCGACAACGTCATCGTCATCAACGCCGACAACCTGCGCGTGACCGGCAAAAAGATGACCGACAAAATCTACATCACCCACTCGGGCTACCCCGGCGGTCAGAAGCGCATCAACCTGCGCGACAAGAAAGCCAAGGACTCGACCCGCGTGATTGAGCACGCTGTACGGGGTATGCTGCAAGGCAACAAGCTGGGCGCAGAGCAATTCCGGAACCTGTTCGTATATGCCGGCGCTACCCACCCCCACGAAGCTCAGCAGCCCAAAGCTGTTTCTCTGACGAATCTCTAAGCCGAATTTCGGCCCCTCTTTAACTTCTTCACTTAATGGAAATCTCCAATACCTCTGGTAGAAGAAAAACCTCGGTGGCCCGCATCTACATGCAGGCCGGGCAAGGGAATATCACTATCAACGGCCGGGACATCAAGGCGTACTTCGCCAACGAACTCCTGGAAAACATCGTGAACCAGCCTCTGGCGACGATCGAGCAAGTCGGTCAGTACGACATTAAGGTAAACGTGCGCGGTGGCGGCATTTCGGCTCAGGCCGAAGCTATCCGTCTGGCCATCTCGAAAGCCCTCGTAGGCGACAACGCGGAGGTTCGCCCCGCGCTGAAGAAAGAAGGCTTCCTGACCCGCGACCCGCGCATGGTGGAACGTAAGAAATTCGGTAAGCGCAAAGCTCGTCGTTCGTTCCAGTTCTCGAAACGCTAATCTTCCAGAGGAACCCTTATCATGGCTCAGACCACCACTTATAAAGAACTGCTTGACGCTGGTGCCCACTTTGGTCACCTTACGCGCAAGTGGGATCCGAAAATGGCGCCGTACATCTTCATGGAGAAGAACGGCATCCATATTATCGACCTGAACAAAACGCTGGTTTCGCTGGACCAGGCTGCTGCTGCCATCCGCAACATTGCGAAGAGCGGCCGCAAGGTGATGTTCGTAGCAACCAAGAAGCAGGCGCAGGAAATTGTAACGGAAGAAGCGAAGCGCCTGAAAATGCCTTTCGTAACGGACCGTTGGCTGGGCGGCATGCTCACCAACTTCACCACCGTTCGCAAGTCGCTGAAGAAGATGAGCACCATCGACAAGATGGTGAAGGAAAACACGGCGTACGCGGCCCTGGCTAAGCGTGAGCGTCTGATGCTGACCCGTGAGCGGGAGAAGCTGGAGCGTGTTCTGGGCGGTATTGCCGACCTGAGCCGCCTGCCCGCCGCGCTGTTCGTAGTGGACGTGAAGCGCGAGCACATTGCCGTGAAAGAAGCGCAGAAACTGGGTATTCCGGTATTCGCTATCTGCGACACGAACTCGAACCCCGAGCTGGTTCAGTTCCCCATCCCGGCCAACGACGACGCCTCGAAGTCTATCCAGCTGATTGTAAGCGTAATGGGTAAGGCTATCGAAGATGGTCTGTCGGAGCGGAAAGTCGACAAAGAAGATGCCGACAAGAAGCAAGCCGAAGAAGAAGGCATTCAGGAGAAGCAGAACGCCGACGAATAGGCTAGCTGCCCTCTAAGGAAAAGGGAACATGCGAAGCACTCGGCTCCGGTGTTCCCTTTTTCTATAACTACTACCCCCGCCCTGGCGACAAAGGCAGTAGCGCAACTCAGAAAACCCTCTCAACCTCATATAACTCACAACAATGGCAGCAATTACCGCCGCAGACGTGAACAAGCTGCGCACCATGACCGGTGCGGGCATGATGGATTGCAAAAAAGCTCTGACCGAAGCGAACGGCGACTTCGAAGCCGCTCGCGACATCCTGCGTAAGCAAGGCCAGAAAATTGCCGACAAGCGTTCGGAAAACACTACTTCGGAAGGCCTCGTGCTGGCCGCCGTTAGCGAAGATGGCACCAACGGCAAGCTGATTGCCCTGGCCTGCGAAACGGAGCCCGTTGCGAAAGTAGAAGACTTCAAAAACCTCGCGCAGCAGATCTTGGCTACGGCCGTGAAAACCAACGCTGCTTCGAAAGAAGAGTTGCTGGCCGCCGCTCAGGAAGATGGCCGCTCCCTGCAGGAGCACATCACCGACCTGATGGGCAAAATTGGTGAGAAGCTAGACGTGGTTGCTTACGAAAACGTAACGGCCGAGCGCGTAGCCTCTTACATCCACTCGGATAACAAGAAAGGCGTACTGGTAGCCCTGAAGAACGTAGGCGGCGCCGACGTAGCCTCGGTAGGCCGCGACGTAGCTATGCAGATTGTAGCCATGAAGCCCGTTGCCCTCGACAAAGACGGCGTGGATGCTGCTACCATCGAGCGTGAAATCGAAATCGGTAAAGACCAGGCGCGCGCCGAAGGCAAGCCGGAAGCTATGCTGGAGAAGATTGCGCAAGGCAAGCTGAACAAATTCTACAAAGAGAATACCCTGCTCAACCAAGAGTTCGTGAAGGACAACTCGGTGACCATTTCTCAGCTGCTTGACAAGACCCAGAAGGGTCTCACCATTTCGGACTTCAAACGCGTGGCCATCGTAGGCTAGGCTAATTTGAATTCCTTCTGTTTTGCAGAAAGCTCACCGGCGTGCCGGTGAGCTTTTTTGTTTTATGCAGTTAAATATCCCCCAAAGAAGCTCAACCGTAATAGGACGCTGCCAATATTTCTCATCTCAATTTCTCATTTATTAGCATATATATATATTAAATCCATAACATGGTATCACTTAATAAATAAATAATATAATTATTACTATATTATAGCATTTTCTTATTATGGGAATATATATATTCAACCGGCTATTTATATAATTCAACCCCAGTTAATGCTAATTTCATCGAAAACGCGCAACGTTAATTGCACTAATCCAATTACACAAGGGAGTTCTTTAACACCTTTGTTCTCTGGCGAAGAATGTTTGTGCACTACCATTCACCAAATTTCCCAATATGAAACTCAGCGCTCTACCTTTCCATCCTGCCACCGGGGAACTGCTACCGGCTTACCGCGACGCTTATTTGCGGGGCGACTTATCCAGTGCGAATACTGAGTTGGTGGACGCTTACCTGAAAAGCAACAAAGACACCGCTGATGAAACCCTGAGCCGGTTTTATGAGCTGCGCAGTAAGGGCCACACGGTAAAGCCGGTGGGCTGGGTGCAGCGGCAGTTTGACCTGATCCGGACGGAGCCCGAGCGTTTCCGTCGCCGGGCCGCTGGTATGGTAGCAGTTGGCGCCCTGATGAGCGCCGCCGTATTTGCCGGCACCAACCTGCCCACTGAAAACACCCCCACTGAAAACACCCCCACCGACAATACCCCCGTTGGCATGACGGATGTGCTGGAGTTGCCAGCCGAGGCCGGAGCAGCTAGTGCCTACCGCACCGTTTCCGTGCGGGGCCGCATCCTCGACGAAAACGGCCGGCCGCTGGTAGGTGCCACGGTATGGCAGAAAGGTACCCGGCGGGGGGTAAGCACTGACGCCAATGGCAATTACACGTTGCGCGTTCCCGCCGCTACCCATGAGGCTGCTACCCTGCAGTACGCCTACGCCGGGTATAAGGAGGAGGAGCTGAAGGTGAAAACCAGCCGGACTGAAAACGTTACCCTGCTGCCTAACGCCCAGAACATGAAGCCCGCCAAAAAACGCTGGCTGTTCTTCTAACCACTTGCCGAAGCCTGTTGGCTTTCCTGCTTCGCTTTCCTACACACCTAGTCCGCTTTGCCGAATACGGCACTTTTTACCGCAGATAGCGCGGTAGCTCTTTCTGCCTCCGGCACTGGCTACTGCACTTTTGCTACCCCAGTAGCTATTTTATGAGACTTCCTTTTCTGCACAAAGTTGCGGTGAAGAAAATTACGGGAGATGCTACGGGCCCCGAGCGTGAGCAGGCCGAAACCATTATCCGCTCCGTGCTCGGTGAGCTTCCTGAGTTGATTGCGGCGGCTGTGGTAGACATTAGCTCCGGCAAAACCCTGGTTGCGTACACAACCCAGTCCAGCTTCGACCTTTATAAAATTAGCAGCCGGAATGCGGAGCTGATTCGCACTACGCACCGGATGCTTTTGGCGCCCTGGCTGGAAAATCAGCAACTCACGGACTTGGTGGTGCTGCTGGAAGACCAGTTGCACTGCCTCCGAACTACCGCCAACCAGCGGTGGCTATGCTACGTGGCCGTGCGCAGTGCCGATACCAACATGGCCTTGGTTCGGGAAGTAATGCGGCGCTGTGCCGCCTAAGTGAATCATTGCATTCTTTATCTGCTTTAACACACTTTTTTAACACACCTTCTCATGGCTACTCTTACGCCCGCACAAGCTGTTCAGAACATTCTTAAGGAGCTACCTTCTCTGGTAGCCGTAGCCGTAGTGGAAACGGAAACTGGCATGCCCCTGGCCCACCACTCCAACACGCCCGCCTTCGACGCCGAAACGGCCGCTGCTTACAACACGGAGGTAGTAAAGCAGAAGCTGAAAGCTATTTCGGCTCTGAAGCTGGACCAGACCATCCAGGACATCCTGCTGACCCTGACCGACCAGCTGCACCTGCTGAAGCTCTCCCCTACCGGCGACAAGTTCATTTACCTGGCCGTAAACTCCCGCGACACGAACCTGGCCATGGCTCGCCAGATCCTGAAAGGCCAGACGGCTGCCCTGAACTAAGCAACCGCCTTTACCAGCAAAAAGCCCCGCTAGTATCCAAACTAGTGGGGTTTTTTACTTTATATACATACTAACTGCGCTGCTACGCAGTACACAAGAGCCTACCCCCCGTGCATGAGCATGCGGTAGGACCGGACGCGGGCCTCGGCATTCTGGCGGATGTTGTAGTAGAACAAGGAGTAGTCGGCGATGTGGAAGGAGTGGCGCAGCTCGGGGCGGCCGGGCAGCAGGAAGCGGGGGTAGCCGGGGCGGGTGGTAGGATGAATCCAGACGAGGCCGTTGTGCACCTTGGCATCTACCACGCGTTTATCTACTCCATCGAAGCTGTAGGGCACGCCGCCCAGGTTGAGGCGGGCCGGGGCAGTAGCTGTGTCGCGCGTCCAGGTGAGCGGATTTACGGCCACGCCTCCCTGGAAAGGCGGATACTCCTGCCCCCACTCCACGGTGTTCCAGCCTACGTAGCAGCCCGTTTGGGTCGAGTCGTCGCAGGGGCGCAGCACCTGGAACTGCTCGGGCTGCACCTTGAAGCCGATGAGGTAGGCCGCTACCAGCTGTCGGCGCAACTTCGGGTCCTGGTCGAAGAACTCGCGCAGCAGCCGCGTGGCGTGGTGGGTGCCTTGGCTGTGACTGGCAATGACGATGGGCCGACCTTGGTTGTAGTGGTCGAGGTAGTACTGAAACGCCGTTTTTACGTCGCTGTACGCCACGGCCAGCGCCTCTTGGCCATTCGTGCTGTGTTCATCAAAAAAGGAAAACAGCGTAGCCTGCCGGTAGCGGGGGGCGTAAATGCGGCCCGTGCTGTTAAAGGCGGAAGCCTGCTTCCGGATGGTGCTGGCATCGGTCAGATGATTTACGCGCGCGTCGGTGAGGCTGGCGTTCCACTGGGTCCGGCCGTAGTAGGTCGTAGGGTGCACGAAAAACACATCCACGGGGGCGTCGCGCTGCTGGTTGCGCAGCCGGGTGTGGCGCGGCACGGCATCGGCCGAGTCGCGCCGGTCAGGCAGGGCGGCCCAGTTGTCCTCCATGCGGTAGTCGGGCGCTTCCGGGGTAGCCACGCGCGCGAAGTCTTTGCCGGGCTTGATAACAGTGAGGCAAGAGCCCAGCGCCAACAAGGCTCCCAGCAGAGGTAAACGAAATAGGGGGGTATGCATTCAGCTAAAAGGAAATCGACGGTAATAAACACCAACGCGCACCACCGGTTGCAGGCAGCGCGCGTGAGTGATGCACCAGGGAGCCGGAGTAGAACCGCTACCGGCTTGAGGCCTACTCGCTAAACGTGTTTTCCAGCAGGCGCTCCTGGCGTAGGTACACCATTTTGAAGTTCTTGTCGAAGCGGACCCGCACCTGGGCCGTGGTTTGCTGCCGCTTTTGCAGCGACTGGCGCAGCGCGGTGCTCTTTTCGATAAACGTAACCACCCGCGAGCCGTCGGCTACCGGGGGGCTCACCTTCAGGCTACCGGGCTCAATGGTGGTTTGCCCCTCCAAAAACTCAGGGAAGTGCGACTTTTCCAGCTCGGCTGTAATGGCGGCCGGCGTGGTGTTCTGCTGCAGGTAAAACCGCTCTACCCGGGGCGCAAAGTAGGAAGCCGCCGAAAAGGGCGCCGCCTGCAAATCGGAGTAGTAGCTCTGCAGCACGCTTTCAATGCGCGCTTGGGCGGTGCTTTCATCTACGGCCGGGGCGGCAGGGGCAGCCTCTTCTGCTGGGGCAGTAGTAGCGGGACTGGCCGTATCGGTGGGGACAACAACGGGCGGCACGGCGGGAGCAACACGCACGGTTTCGGGAGCGGCGGCGGGTGGCAGCTCAATCTGCTCCGACTGCGGCCCGACTTCCGGGGTAGCGGCCACCGAATCGGCGGCGGTCAGAGTAGTGCTGGTGAGCCGCTCGGAGCTTTGGTTGCCCCACATCAGGTAGGCCACCAGCGCCAGCAGGGCCACAATGCCCCCCACAATAAGAATGGTGCCGAGCGGGCTTTTGGGCGGGGCCACGTAGGGCTCGTCCTCTACCACTTCCTCTAGTGGCTCCTCACCTACTGGCTGGTTAGAGGGCACGAAGGCATCCTCGCGGGAGGGCGAAGAGCCGGGCCGGCCGGCTTCCAGCGGATGCGTAAGGCCCGGCGTAGCTACGGGTGGCGCGGGCGGCTCGGCCACGTAGGGCGTATGCAGGGGGCGCGACGTGACCGGGGGCAGCAAGGGGTCCTCAATGGGGCCGCTGGTAGTGGCCGGGGGCGTGGGGAAGTGGGCCGAAGCCGGAGGGGTAGGCGCCGCCGGTGGAACGGGCGTTGGCGCTACGGGAGTCGGCGCTACAGGCGGCGCCGGTGGCTCCACGGCGGCCGGTGCGGGCGCGGCATCAGCAAAAAGCAGCTTTTTCTTTAGCGTGTCGAACTCTTGGGGCGTGATGAGGCCTTTTTCCAGCCACTCGTTGAGTTGCCGGAGGGTGTCGAGGGGAGAGGGGTCTTTTTCCATGGCTAAAAGCTGCCGAAAGGCGGCGCGGGCTACTTCCGGTCGAGGTTGGTGAGGCGGGCGCGGCGGCGCTCTACCTGCGCTTTACGCAATTCGGTAAGCCGAGCGTTGTCGAGGAGCTTGACGGAGTCTTCGGCGGCCTTTAGCTTGTTGTCGGCGTTCTGCTTTTTCAACTGCTCTATTTTCTCCAGGTTCGCTTTGGTGTTGGCGGCCAGGCTGGCCCGCTCCTTTTCCAGCTTTTCCTTGTCTTTCTCGGCCGTCGCCAGCTGCTTTTCGGCTTCGGCAATCTGCTCGCGGTAGGCTTTCAGGCGGGCGGCGGCGGCGAAGTTCTGGGTAATGGTGCGCAGGGAGCTGAACTCGGAGGGCGTGCCCGAAGCCGACAGAAATGAATCGGGCCCTACCCCCGCCCACACCGACAACTCCGAAACGGTATCGGCCGGCGAGGTGACGGTGGAATACAAATCGAGCAGCTTGCCCGTTACGCTGGACATGGGCACCTGCCTGGCTTCCAGCACGTCCTTTTTGCCCACTCCAAACACGCCGGAGCCTTTCAGCTTGATATTATAGGTGTCCTTCAGCCAGGCCTGCCAGAAGTCGCGGGTCCACTGGGCGGTGCCTTCTACCTGCACTTTCACGGCGTCCCGCTCGTGCTTGTCGTAGTTGACGCTGCTCGTGCGGGCGTCGTAGAGCTGGGCCCGCACGGCCAGGGGCGCACAAAAAGCGGCCAGCACCAGCCCGAGACCGAAAAATCGTTTCATATAGACGGAGTAGAAAAACGGAAAAACGAGGTCAGAGCGCGGCGTTATCAGATACCGTGCCGGTCGAAGGCCGCCTGCAGATCCTGCTGCATGCCCACGAACCGCTGCACCGCTGCCTGCACAAATTCCTGGTCCAGGAGCAGGTGAATATCTTCCTCCCCGGTCAGGTCCAGCTCACTCACCTTATAGGTTTGCTCGAAAGGACCTTTTTCCAGCTTAATCAGGTACTTACCGTTCCAGCTGAAGAGAGTAATCTTGACATCGGGGTGCGGAATGATGGCGAGCTGACGCATGGCGGGAGAGGACTGATGAACGAGGGGCGAAGATAGGCAGGAGCGGCCAACTGCGGGGCGTAAGCTCGGCATAACTACCTGAGAAGACCCCCGTAAACCGGGTTCAGGCACGAAGCCTAATTCGTTCACCCTCAACACACTTGCATTATGCCACAGGGAGATAAATCGGCCTACACCGACAAGCAAAAGCGGCAGGCTGAACACATTGAAGAAAGCTACGAGAAGCGCGGCCTCTCGGAAGAAGAAGCCGAGAAGCGCGCCTGGGCCACCGTAAATAAGCAAGATGGTGGCGGCAAGAAAAGCGGCTCGGGCCGCAAAAAGGCCGGCGAGTAACCGCTGCCCCTACCCCTTCCAGCAAGTAAAAGCCCCGGTTCCTAAGCAGAATCGAGGCTTTTACTTGCTGAAAGGGGTAGGGCGCTTACAGGCTATGCAGAATGGCGTAGAGCGAAACCAGGGAAACCACTAGCCACAGTCCGGTGCCCAGGATAAACGGCTTCGGCCCTACGGCTTTCACCGCCCGCATGGATAGGCCCGCCCCAATAAAGAACAGGGTAACCGTGAGGCCCAGCTTTGCCAGCTGCACCAGGTAGGGCGCTACTACGTGCGTAGCCGGCACGTAGGTATTCAGGAGCATGGCCCCGATAAAGCCCAGTATGAAGTAAGGAATCTTGACTTTTACATCCTTCTGCCGAAATACCAGGGCGGTGCCGAGCGCCACCGGAACAATCCAGAGGGCGCGGGCCAGCTTCACGGTGGTGGCTACCTGCAGGGCCTGCTCGCCGTAGGCGGCGGCAGCGCCTACCACGGAGCTGGTATCATGAATGGCAATGGCGCACCACAGGCCGAACTGGTTCTGGCTCAGGCTGAGCGCGTGCCCTACCACCGGAAACGCAAACAAAGCCAGAGCATTGAGCACAAATACCGTAGCCAGCGCCACCGACATTTCCTCTTCCTTGGCCCGCAGCACCGGCCCCACCGCCGCAATGGCCGAGCCTCCGCAGATGGCCGTGCCGCAGGAAATCAGGTGGGTGATGTGGCGGCCCAGCCCCAGCCAGCGGCCGGCCACGTAGCCCAGCCCGAGAGTGCCGGCAATGGAAGCCGCCGTAAACAACAGCCCTTGCTGGCCCGCCTGCACGGCGGCCTGCGCGTTCATTCCAAAGCCCAGCCCGATAACGGAGTACTGCAGCAGCTTGGCCGTGAGCTTGCGGGTTTGCGCCAGAAACGGGTTGCCCACCGTTTGAGCCAGCACCAGGCCCAGCGCCAAAGCCACTGGCGGCGAAGCCCAGGGCGTAAGGCAGATACCCAGCAAAACGACGAATACCACCTGAGGCAAGTGCCCGGAGCGGTTGGCCGCCAAACCGGGGGTAGCACCGGCCGGCGCTACAGTAGGCGGGGTGTGCAAGGCCTGCGGATGCGGCGCGGGGGCATCAACGAAAGCAGAGGTGTGGGTGAAGGGGCGGGTAACTTTCATAGGCGGGGCGGGTACTGCTGGCCAAAAGTACGGGAGCCCCTACCCCCATGATAATCCCAAATGGTTATCTAGTATTACTTAAAGTTATATTGCTGATGCGCGTAGCGCAAAAAACGCTCGGCCGCCCTGGACAGGGGCTGGCCCTGCACCCACAGCGCCTCGAAGCTGCGCGGCAGCTGCAGGTCCCGGATGGGCACTATCTCCAGCAAACCCGCCTCCAGCTCCCGCGCCAGGGCCCGCCTCGACACAAACCCCAGGGCTTCGGGCGCGGCTTCGAGGTAGGATTTGATGGCTTCGGTGTTGTCGAAGTAGAAGGCTACGCGCAGGTCGGTAAGCTTGATTTTTCGCTCACGCAGGGCAAATTCCAGCACCTCCAGGGTGCCCGAGCCCCGCTCCCGCAGCACCAGCGGATGGGCCACGACCTCGGCTAGGGGCATGGGCTCGGGGGGCACACCGGCTGGGGTGGCCTTGCGCACCGCCACCAGCTCATCGGCCAGCAGGGGCTCGTAGTGCAGGTCGCGGCTTTTGGAGCGGCCCTCCACGAAACCGAGGTCGAGCTGGCCGCTCAGGATGGCCTCGGCAATTTGCTCGGAGTTGCCATTGAGCAGGGTCAGCTCTACCTGGGGGTAGCGTTTCTGGAAGCCGGGCAGAATACCAGGTAGCACGTACTGGGTAAGGGTGGTGCTGGCGCCCAGGCGCAGACGGCCGGCCGCTTCGCCGTGCAGGTTGTGCAGCTGCTCCGTGAGCTGCTGGTGCAGCTGAGCTACTTCGTCGGCGTGGGCCAGGAGCAGGGTGCCGGCCTGGGTGAGGCTCACGCGGTTGCCGCGCCGCTCAAACAGGCGCTGCCCGTAGGTGCGCTCCAGCTCCCGGATGTGCTTGGTAATGGCGGGCTGGGTGATGTAAAGCTCCTGCGCAGCCTTGGTAAAGCTCAGGTGCCGGGCCACCGACTGAAAAACGCGCAAACGAAAATCGGGCATAGATGCAAGGTACGGGGGTGGGCGAACAGGGCAAGAGCAGCCCCGCCGGCCTACCCCCTTCCGCTGATGCAAACCTGCTTCTGCCTACCTTGCTTCTTTCCTTTGTTTCCCTGAATCCACCCCATGAAAAGACCTTTCCTGACGGCGCTGGCGTTGTTGCCGCTGGCCGCCGCCGCTCAACCAAGCACTGTGTATACCCCCGAGCTGCTCTGGAAGCTGGGCCGCCTGGGCGAAATGCAGGTGTCGCCGGACCGCAAAACGGTGGCCTACACCGTGACGCGCTACAACCTCAGTGAAAACAAAAGCCAGGCCGATATCTGGGTGGTGCCGGTAGCGGGCGGCCCGGCCCGGCAGCTCACGAACACGCCGGGTTCGGAAAGCACCCTGAACTGGCGGCCCGATGGCAAGCTGACCTTTCTTTCCGGGGAAGGCGGCACGGAGCAGCTTTACGTGATGAACGCCGATGGCTCGGGCAAGCAAAAGCTGAGCGAGTTTCCCGACGAGGGCCTGGCCAACCTGAAGTACGCGCCCACCGGCAAGTTCATTCTGTACACCCAGGACGTGAAAACCGGCAAAGCCGTGCAGGACTGGTACCCCGATCTGCCCAAGGCCGACGCCCGCATCATCGACGATTTGAACTACCGCCACTGGAACGTGTGGGACGACTATAAGTCGAGCCACGTCTTCTTTCAGCCCCTCGGCGACGATGGCCGGCCCACCGGTTACGGCAAGGATGTGATGCCCGGTGAGCGGTTTGACGCGCCCCTGGCCCCGCTGGGCGGCTCCGAGCAGCTGGCGTTTTCGCCCGACGGCTACCGGCTGGCCTACACCTCGCGCAAGCTCTACGGCAAGGCCGAGGCCGAAAGCACCAACTCCGATATCTACCTCTACGACATCCGGGAGGGCAACACCCAGAACCTCTCGGAGGGGCTGGGCGGCTACGACGTGGAGCCCGTTTTCTCGCCCGATGGCACCAAGGTAGCGTGGCTGAGCATGGCTACTCCCGGCTTCGAGTCGGACCGTAACGGCATTGTGGTGTATGACTTCAAGACCCGGAAGCGCGAGGATATTACGAAAGGCTCGGAGCAGTCGGCGGCCAACATTCGCTGGAGCCCCGATGGCAAGACCCTCTACTTTCTGAGCGTGCTGGAAGGCACCGAGCAGCTGTTTTCCATTCCGAGCAAGGGCGGCAAGCTGAAGCAGCTGACCAAAGGCGCTCAGAACTACAACTCCTTCGAGCTGGCCGGCCCAGATGTAGCCATTGCCAATAAAACCACCCAGGCCCAGCCCGCCGACCTGGTGCGTCTCGACCTGAAAACCGGCCGCGAAACCCCGCTTACCCGCATCAATGAGCAGGAACTGGCGGGCGTGAAAACCGGCAAAACCGAAGCCCGCTGGGTACGCACCACTGATGGCAAGCAGATGCAGGTGTACGTTATCTACCCACCTGACTTCGACCCAAGCAAAAAGTACCCTACCCTATTGTATTGCCAGGGTGGGCCGCAAAGCCCCATCACCCAGAGCTTCTCGTACCGCTGGAATTTCCAGCTGCTGGCCGCAGGCGGCTACATTGTAGTGGCCCCGAACCGCCGCGGCCTGCCGGGCTTCGGCACGGAGTGGAACAACAGCATTTCGGGCGACTGGGGTGGGCAGCCCATCCGCGACTACCTCTCGGCCATTGACGCCATAAGCCAGGAGCCCTACGTGGACAAGGACCGCCGGGGCTGCGTGGGCGCTTCCTACGGCGGCTACTCGGTGTACCAGCTGGCGGGCAAGCACGAAGGCCGCTTCAAGACCTTTATTGCCCACGCCGGCCTCTACAACCTCACCAGCTGGTACCCCAGCACCGAGGAAGTGTTCTTCGCCAAGCACGACATGGGCGGCGCACCCTGGGATGCTACCCTCCACAAAAGCTACACCGATTTCAACCCCCAGCTCTTCGCCAAAAACTGGGACACGCCCCTGCTCGTGATTCACGGCGGCAAGGACTTCCGGGTACCCGAGGACCAGGGCATGCAGGCCTTTGGCACGGCCCAGCTGCGCGGCATCCCGAGCCGTTTTCTGTACTTCCCCAACGAAGGCCATTGGATTTCGAAGCCCCAGAACTCGGTGCTCTGGAACCGGGTGTTCTTTGAGTGGCTGGCCCGCACCCTGAAACCCGAGGGTCAGGCGGCTAAGTAGCCCTACCCCCTTCCTGATAACAAAGCCTACCCAGCCCGCCTGGGTAGGCTTTTTTGCGCACTGACCTCAAAAGCCCTACTTTTAGCCCGCTACTTTATTCTTACGCGCTATGCCTTTCTCTTTCCGATACCTCGCCGGTAGTATCCTCTGCCTACCTGCTCTTACCAGCCAGGGCCAGCAAACCATCCTGGCGGACACCAGCCAAACGGAAACGATAACCATGTCGGTGCCTTTCCAGCTGCCGCTGATAGCCCTGGTGCCCAGCGGCAATTGGGGCATCAGCCGGCCCGACTCGCTGGCGCGCACGGCGTATGCCCGCAACAAGGTCCGGAGTATCACCAAGCTTCAGATGCAGGAAAAGACCGGCGAAATAGATTCAGTGGAATACGTAGAGCTGGACCGCCGCGGCAACAAGGTCCTGACGTACGACCCCACTTTCCGGACCCGCGCCTTGCGCCGCTATGATGCCCGCAACCGCTTGGTTGAGCTTGTGCAGTTGCCTTCCCCCGGCTACCCCTACCAGGTTCGGGAGGTGATGGACCCCGTACACAACACCTACACTGCATACCACGACCTCTCGGAGGCACCTAACCACTTGTACAGCTCCGTTACGCACCGCTACCACGCCGATACGCTGGTGGGCACGGCGGAGCTGCATCAGCCCCAAGTGCGCCAGGGTTACACCCTGACCCGCCTCGTGTCGAGGAAGTACACGGCCGGCCCCGATACCACCCGCCTCGACTTGTTCGGGTACGACGCAACCGGCCAGGCGCGGGTGCACGAAGCGCTGTATTTCATTTATAAACAGAAAGCGTTGACCGAAAGCGGCGAGGTATCTTTTGAGCCGGTTCCGCAGCCCCGGCCGGCTCGGCCGGGCTTCCGCCCCAAGGGCCGCTACCAACCCACCACCCTCTTTGGGTACGACGCACGGGGCCAGCTCATTACAACTGAAAACCGCCAGTGGCCGTCTGAGCCAGCCCCCGTCAGCACCCAGGGCCAGTACGGCACCCTTACCACCGTTTCCGCTACTACCAGCCGGAGGCTGTACCAGTACGACCACCGGGGCCAGCTGGTGCGCGAAGAAATTCAGGCCGGTTTTCCGCCGGCACCGGCTGGGATACCGGCCCGACCGAACCTGCACCTGGTTACCACCAAAACGTATTCTGCCAAGGGCCTGCTCCTCACCGAAACCCAGGACAATGGCCATTCCGTGGTGCGCTACGAGTACCGCTATACCTACTACTAAGCGCCCCGGCCGGCGCTCGTTCGTTACCGCATCTTTGGCCCCGAAGCGCTGAAACTCCAGGAAATCAGCAGCCAGCCGGAAGCACGCCGGGTTATGCAGGGACCGGAACCGGGGGGGGCGGCTTAGCAACTATTAAAACATATTTATTTTGCTATAAAAAGTAGTTACTTACGAAGACAGATCCTCCCTTGGCTCTCCTCCCATGTGGCTCCGTCTTCTGCCCATTCTGCTCCTGAGTTGCTGGTTGCTCCTTCCCCGGCCAAGCCAGGCCGCGGCCCCACCCGGCCCCCTGCGCGATACGCTGCTGCTCAAGGACCCGAAGGGCGCCCACCTTTCGGAGGCCTGCCGCTACTACACCGAGCCGTTTACGGAGCCGGTTAACCCGGAGCAGGTGGAAGCCCAGTGGCGGGCCGGCAAGTTTCGGGCCGGGCCCTGGCACAAAACCCTGAACCTGGGCCTGCGCCACGAGCGGGTGTGGCTGCGGCTGGTGGTGCGCAACACCGATACGCTGCGCCTGCGCTTTCTGTGGAGCATTTTCAACTTCACCGATAGCGCCGCGTTGTACTGTCGGCGTCCGGGCGAAGCCACTTTCCGGCAGCTGGGGGCGGCCAGCTCCTGGGTGCCGGCCGCCGAGCGGGCCTACCCGGCTCGCTCCCTGAGTTTCCCGTTTGCGCTGGAGCCCCAGGAAACAGCCGTGCTCTACCTGCGCATCGATCTGCACGCCGGTGCCCTCTATCTGCCTACCTACATTGAAACCGCGGAACACTTCCTGGCCTGGGAGATGACCTTTCCGTTTGAGCGGCACTGGGTCTGGCTGCTGGGTTTTTACCTGGGTAGCGCCCTGTTCAACCTGGTGCTGTTTGCCTTCCTGCGCGACAGAATTCATGTGTGGTACGTGGCCTACGTGGTGTGCGTGACGGTGTTCCTGATGATGGAGGACGGGCTGGATGCCCTGGTGCTGCCCACGGCGCCCTACCAGCTGCTCTGGACGGTGGGGCAGTTTAATTTCATGGTGCTGGCCGCCGCAACGGGCATCCGGATTATGCAGCTGTTTGTGCGCCTGCGCCGCGGCTGGCCCCGGCTGCACCGGGCCGGCAGCCTACTGGCGTTGGGGGCCGTGGGGTTTGTGGGGCTGTACGCGGCGCTGGCCCCGTGGGCCGTACGGCATAGTCTGGCCTTCCTGCAGGTGCTGAATATCGGGCGCGAGGTGCTCTTGCTCAGCCTGTTTGCGTACGGGTGGGCTGCGCTGCTGCTGGTGGCCCGCTCCCGGCCCCGCCGAAACCTGGCGGCGTACTATGCCCTTACCTATCTGTTCTTCTTCACGGGCTTTGCTGTTTTCTGGAGCAACCATGTGGGCCTAAGCAGCTTCAACCCTATTTACCCGAACCCCCTGGCCTGGGGCCTGTTTCTGGAGCTGCTGGTGCTGAGCGCACTGCTGACGGGCCGTTTCCGCCACACCCTGCGCCAGAATGCCCGCCTGCGCATCCGGCAGTTGCACCAGCGCAACGCCCAGGGCGCCCGCCTGATTGCGGCCCAGGAAGAAGAGCGCAGGCAGCTGGCCCGGGAGCTGCACGATGCCATTGGGCCCAATTTAGCCGCCCTGCACTTTGCCTGGCAGGGACCGGCGTTGCGCCAGGCTCTGGCAGCCTCACCGGAAGCCGCCGCCGCCGGCCACCAGACCGAGCTGCTGCTGCGCCACCTCACCGACGAAGTGCGCACTTTCAGCCACACCCTGCTGCCGGCCGAGCCGGGTGCGGGCAGTCTGCGCGAGGCACTGGCTACCCTCGCCGAGCTGCTCAACCTCTACGGCGGCCCCACTGTACACCTGCACGCTCCCGAAACCCTCGATGAGCTGCCGGCTGCCCTGCAGCAGGTAGCCTACCGCATTGCGGCCGAGCTGCTCAACAACGCCGTGCGGCATGCCGGCGCCACCACGGTGCAAGTGGAGCTGCAGCGCTTGCCCGCCGCCCTGCACATTCGGGTGCAGGACAACGGCCGGGGCTTCGACCAAAGCAAAACGGCCAAAGGCATTGGCCTGCGCGGGGTGCAGGCCCGCGTTGATTACCTACGCGGGCAACTGAGCGTGGACAGCACGGCCGGGGGTACCTGCATCACCGTACAAGTGCCTTGCTAGGAAGCCGCCCTCAGCTCAGCGGGCCGTGCGGGCCGCGCCTGGCGGCGCAGCACGGCCCAGAGGCCCAGCACCACTACCCCACACCCCAGCCCCAGCCCCGGCGCCGATACCACCTTCAGGGCCCAACCCGTTACGTAGGAGCCGCTGACCCCGCACAGGTTCACCAGCGCCATGTAGGTAGTAAACTGCGAGCCTTCGATGCGCGGACGGCACAGGGCCATGAGCAGGGGCAGGGCCGCCACGCTCAGGCTGGGGTCGGCCAGGTTCCAGACCAGCAACCCCAGGGTAGCCACCGGCCGGTAATGCCACCAGAAGCTCAACCCGCAGAACACCACCAGAAAACAACCCAGCCCTAGCATCACCCAGCGCTGCAGCCGGGCCGCCCCGAGGCGGTCGGCCAGCACGCCGCCGGCTACAATCAGGCACAGCGTAGCCGCACTACCCCAGCTGCCCTGCAGAACCGACACGTCACTATCGGGCCAGTGCAGCTCATGAATCAGGTGGTAGGAATAAGCCCAGCCAAATACCCCAAAGCAGAGGTAGGCCAGCGCAATAATTCCAAACAGCCGCAGCGTGCGCGGCTCCGTAATGGCGCGGTACAGCTCCCGGAACAGCCAGGCCACCGGCGGATTATCGGCGTTGCGGCGCGCGCCGGGGGGTAGGGCCCCGAAGCGCGGCACCAGCCGATCAGTGCGCTCCAGGCGAATAAAAAACGTGAGCACCGTGAAAGCCAGTAGCGCCCCCGACTGCGCCAGCGCCGCCTGAAAAAACCCGTAGCGGTGCAGCATCCACGATAGCCCCGCCGCCCCCAGCGAAGAGCCCAGCAGAAAGCCCCCGCGCATAAAGGCATTCACCCTACCCCGCTCCGGCTCCGGAACCACCGCAATGGCAATGGCATCCACGCTGGCGTCCTGCACGGAGGCAAACACGCTGTGCACCACAAAGGCCAGCAGCAGCAGCCGGAGCTGGCTGGCGGGGTTGCGCACCAGCAGCAGTACCAACGAGGCCACGGCCGCCAGCAACTGCGTGAGCAGCACCCAGTGCTTGCGCTGCCCAATAATGGACTCCTGGTACTTGTCAATGAGGGGGCCCCACACGAACTGCAGGGTCCAGGGCAGCCCCACGGCCGCCGAAAAGGAAGCTACCGTGGCCGAATCCAGTCCCCGCCCGATCAGGTAGTTTACCACGGCCGTCAGCCCGAAGCCCGCCGGAATGCCCTGCATTACATAGAGGTAGAAGAAGGTGAAGTACCGCAGGCCGGTACTTTCGCGCAGGACAAGATGAGACACGGGCGGCAAGCTGATAGTGAACAGGATAGGCCCCGAAACTAAGCAAATCCTGGCGAGTTGCTACCCTCACGCCCGCGCCTCCTGCCCGATGGGCCTATCTGCCTACCCCTGACTGCCGGCTGAACCCTTCCGCGCGGAAATCAGCACGCAGCTGACCGGTCGGGTGGCGGCGCCGTTGGGCCGGGGCGGCAACCCCAGGTAGCCGATGAGCTCGGGGGAAGAGGGCCAACCCGCGGCGCCGGACCGGGGCGCTACCACCCTACTTCAGCACCGCTTCCATCACCTTATTGATGTCGCCGCTGACTTTCTGAATGAATTCCAGCTGCTCAATGAGCTGGGCATCGGGCACGGCCGGCGGGGTAGGCACGGCGGGCTCGGTAGAAGCGGCTTCGGGCTCCTGCGGATCGAGGCGGCGAAGGCTGCGGTGCAGGGCCTGCTGGGCCTGGCGCAGGGCTTTCAGACTGGCCAGGGGTAGGCGGGGCTCCAGCTCGCCGGCCAGCACGGCGGAGGTAATGGCCGCCACGTTGGAGGACAGAATGTGGTTGAGCACCACAAACTCGTGCACTTCGGTGGGCCGGTGCTGCTTGCCCCGCGGCTCCGACATCATGCGCTGGAACGCGGCGCCCAGGTTGGCCGAGCTGACGTACACCTCCTTGCGGGCCAGCTTGTAGTCGAGCAAGGCCACCGGCGAGCCGGTGAGGGTTTCCTGCAGGGTGCGCAGGTAGTGCAGGTTGGCGCGCAACACGGCCTTCAGGTAGTCATGCAGCTGTCCCGATTCCCAGTTGGGAAACAGCAGGTAACCAGTGGAAAAAGCAATCAGGCAGCCCAGCACCGTATCAAACACCCGCTCCTCCACCACCTGCACGTAGCCCAGGCCCAGAAAGCTGAACAGAATCAGGATGAAGGGCGTCATGAAGGTGACCGTGACGAGGTAGTTGATGCGCACCAGACTGTAGGAAATCAGCATGAAGAGCACCATCAGCCCCAGCAAAACGCGGTGGTCCGGAATCAGCCAGAGCACCACGGCTCCAAGGGCGCCGCCGCCCAGCGTACCCAGCACGCGCTGCACATTGCGCTCTTTGGTGAGGCTGAAGGCGGGCTTGAGCATGTAGGTAATCGTCATGATAACCCAGTAGCTGTGGTGGCCCGACAAAACCTGCGTCACCAGCAGCCCCACCGAGCAAGCCACGAACATGCGCATGGAGTGGCGGAAAATGCCGGACTGCAGCGTCAGGTGGTCGCGCAGCTGCTTCAGATCGAAGCTCTGGTGGCCCACAAAGCGCCCGAACTCCAACTCCCGCCCGGAAGGAGCTGGGGCGTTGGCATCGAAGTAGGCCAGAATATCCTGAAGGCGCTGGCTGAGGTTGCGCAGGTTCACCAGAATTTTCTTGAGCATGAGGGTGTAGCCGGGCCGGGCGGGGTCGTCGAGGGCATCAATGCGGGCCTTCAGTTTTTCCAGGCCCGCCAGCAGGTTGCGCCGGGCCGTGTAGCCGTGGTTGGCCTGAATGGCGAAGCCGATGTTTTCCAGCTCGGCGGCGTGCTCCTCAATTTCGCGGGCTATCAGGTCGAGCACGCCGGTAGCCTCGAAGCGCTGGTGCAGGGCCGCGTAGTCGTGGTAGGTAATGGTAATCTGCTCGTAGAGGTCCACCACATCCACGAACGTGAGCACCAGCCGGCGGCCGGTGCCCGTCGATTCTTTGATGGTCTGGCGGGTTTTGAACAGCAGCTCGCGCACGGCGTCCTGCTTTTCGCTCACGGTTACCTGCTGGCTTACCAGGCGGCGGTAGTCGGCCTCCAGGTTGGTGCCGGTGCGGTAAAATTCGGCCTTCAGGCGCAGAAAATCGGCAATAGTCCGGATACAGTCGCCGAGGGCCTGCTGGGCCGGGCGGTAGGGGCGCAGCGTGTACAGCAGCATGGTCAGGCTCAGGTACCACAAGCCCCCGGCTACCACCATGCCCGCGTAGGGCAGCACCTCGGCCGGTTTCAGGGGCTTGTCCAGCATCAGGATAATAACCAGCAGCCCGGCCGTGCCCACGGCACCGGCCCGGTTGCCGTACACCAGCAGCATGGTAAACACGAAGCTGCACACCACAATTTCCAGCCCCAGCAGCCAGGGGTAGGGGTGCAGAAAGCCCGTCACCACGGCCATCAGCCCCGTCAGGCAGGTGGCGGCCAGCATGGCGTTGCGCTTGTGCACCATGGGGCCCGGCGTATCCGTGAGGCTGACGCACACGGCCCCCAGTGACACGGTCAGGCCTTCCGTGAGGTGGCCCAGCAGCCCCAGTACCAGACCGGGCAGCAAAATGGAAAGCGTGGTCCGCAGACCATCCGAGAATTCCTGACTGGTAAAGAAGTATTGAAAGGAACGGACCCGTTCGTTCATGATAACAGCACCGAAAGGTAGAGCTGGCTTCTACGTACCAGCTTCGGTTCGGGGGCGAAAGGTAGGCAGCGCTCAGGTGAATGGCCCTTTATCTGGACCCGCCCCGACGACGCAAGGAAGGTAACGGTAGGGCGCGGGGGCTCGCCCCCGCCCGACATCCGCGTCTGTTCAACGGAAGTTGTACCGGTGTCGGGCGGGGGCGAGGCCCGCTCCTTACTCCGTCACGGGCGGCAAATTGGTGTTGGCGGGGCCGGCCATGAGCTTGCCGTAGGCATCGAAGCGGGAGCCGTGGCAGGGGCAGTCCCAGCTGTTTTCCAGCCCATTCCAGTGCACAATGCAGCCCAGGTGCGGGCATACGGCCGAGCACTCGTGCACCTGGCCCTGGGGATCTTTGTACACGGCCACTTTCAGGGGGCCCCGGCCAATAATGGCGCCGGTGCCGGGAGTTACTTCTTCGCTCGTCTTGGCGTCGCCGCCGGTCAGCAGCTCGGCGTAGTCGGCGGCGACTTGCACGTTTTCCTTCACGTACTCCTTCACCGACTCAAACTTCATGGTCACGCGGCCGGGGTCGTAGAGTTGGGTCCAGGGATTCTCGCGGCCCAGAATCAGGTCGGTGATGATGATAGGGCCGAGGGTGCCGTGGGTCATGCCGTGGCCCGAGTCGCCGGTGATGATGTACACATTCTCATCGTCGAGGGGGTTGCGGCCGGCGTAGCCCAGCCCGTCCACTGGCTCCATCACCTGCCCCGACCAGCGGTACTCCACCGGGCCGGCCGTAGGGAAGTGGGCTTTGGTCCAGAACTCCAGGCAGCGCAGGTGTTCTTCGGGGTCGGGCTCCTGGCCGGTTTTGTGGTCCTCGCCGCCCACAATCAGCAGGTCGTACCCGGCGTTGTCCACCTCCTGCAGCCGGACGTAGTGGTAGGGGTCGGCGGTGTCCCAGTACAGGGCCTTCGTGACGGAGCCCTTGGGTACCCGAACCCCGATAACGTAGGTGCGGTAGGGATGCTGCTTGGTGTGCATCACTACCCGGTCGTTGAAGGGGGTGTTGGTGGCCACTACCACGGCCTGGGCGCGCACTTCCTGGCCGCCGTCGGTTACCACCCGGGCCCCGGGGCCGCCGTGTACCTCCGCTACGTGGGTGCGGGTGAAGATGCGGCCGCCCTGCCGCTCTATGGCCTGGGCCAGGCCGCTCAGGTACTTCAGAATATGAAACTGGCCTTGGTTTGGAAACACCAGGCATTCGCCGGTCCGGAAGCCCTGGGCGTTGGCGTCGGGCAGGCGCTGCACGTCCACGAGGCCCGCCCGGTGGGCGGCTTTCAGCTCGTCGTCCAGCTCCTGGGGGGAGCCGCTCTGGGGCAGGAACAGGTAGCCGGGCAGGCGGGTAAAGTCGCAGTCAATCTGCTCCTGCTGTACAATCCGCTCAATGCGGTCCACGGCGGCGCGGTGGCTGTCGGCGGCCAGGCGGGCGCCGTCTTTGCCGAACAGCTCTTCCAAGGTGGTGTACCGGTCATCGAGGGCAAAGCTGAGGTGGGCCGTCGTGCGGCCGGTTTCGCCGCTGGTCAGCTCGCCATCTTCCAGCAGCACCACCTGCTTTCCTTCCAGCCCCAGCAGGTAGGCCGTGGTCAGGCCGGCAATGCCCCCGCCCACTACCACCACATCGGTGGTGAGGTTGCTGGTCAGGGGTGGGAAGGAGGGTAGCGGCGCGGCGGTAGCAAACCACGAGGAAACGGTCGTGCCGGAAGTTTGGGCAGGGTTGGGCGTAGGCATAGCGGCGGGGAGAAGTCAGGGTCAGAATGAAAGTGTCCTGATGGGGTACGCCGGGCCCTCTGCGCAGGTTAAGGTTGGAGGAAATAAAACCATGTCATTCCGGAAGGACCTGGGGTGGCCTACCCCCTGCCTGAAGCTAAAGGCAGGGGCACCGGCAGCCTTAGTACAAAATATCTTCTATCGGCTCCAGCTTAGACGGCACCTCGGTTTCGCCGAGCATCTGGCGCAGGTCAATCTCAATGGAGCGGCAGATGGCCGTCATGGACACATCGTTCATGTTGTTTTCGAAGGGGTTCTCGCTGTTGTGGCCCACCGTTTCAATGGTGGCAAACACCCACGATACCATCACGGAGAAAGGCACCGTGAGCCAGATGTGGTCGGGTCCCATTTTGGCAAACTCCGTTACCAGCCCCAGGGGCATGGTGGCCGTGAACAGGTACACGAACACCATGCTGAAAAAGGCGTACTGGCGCGGGAAAGGCGTGTTCTTGATTCGCTCGCAGCCCCCTTGCAGGTTGTAGAGGACTTCCAGGGTGTTCATCATGGTCACGTGCTGAAAATCGTTGAGCAGGCCGCGCTCTTCGCGCAGCACGCGCAGCTCGGCGGCCTGCTGCCGGACCAGCTGGGCCGGCGGGTTGGCCATCTGGCGCAGCCGCTCCGACTCTTCTTCTTCCAGAAAGGGAGCCACGGCGGTATCCCACTGCTCGGGCTGGCGGCGCAGATGAATACGCAAGGCGTTGCACCAGGCAATCTGGCGGTACACCATGCGGCGGTGGCGGCGGGTTAGCTCCTCGGCCGAAGCGGCGGGGGCCTCGATACCGGGCGCATCCACCACGGAGGTAATAAACTCCAGAATCTGGACGGCAGTGGTGCGGCTGCTGTTCACGATGCCGCCCCACAGCTGCCTGCCTTCCCAGAAACGGTCGTAGGAGCCGTTGTTTTTGAAGCCGATGTAGAAGGCCACGGCCGTACCCAGGGTAGCTACGGGCTGCCACGGAATGGCCACGGAGTGAAATCCCAACGGACCGTAAACAAGGCAGACCAGAAGGCTGTACACAGTGAAAATCGTGACAGATTTCCAGCCTAGTTTCCAGATAATGTGCAGGCGGAGGTTTTCGCGGATATACACGCAGGGAGCGTTAAGAGGCTACGGGAGGTAAGACGGACAAGGTAGGCGCCCAACATTAACCTCGTATTAATGCTGAATGCCCCTATGTTCTACGCATTCCCTGAGTTCAACAGTTACCTTATGGCCGTTTAAGCCAGAATGTTTATTCGTCGCTGAGTACAATGCCCATCAGGCGCATAAGCTGGCTGGCGTTAAAGGAGCGGCACACGCCGGGGGTGAGGTGGTAATCGAAGTGCAGGGTACCGTCGGGGTTCAGGAAGCTGTTGAAGCTCACGTTGCGCACCTGTTCCGGCAGCTCCTGCTCCAGGGCCGCCAGCTCCAGGTCGTGGGTACTGATAAGGCCACTGGCGGCGCGCTGGCGCAGCTGGTGCACCAGGGCGCGGGCCCCGCGGTGGCGGTCCTGGGAGTTGGTGCCCTTCAGAATCTCATCGAGCAGGTAGAACACAGGCAAGGCGCTGGCCGTGGCCTCGGGGGTAGTCAGGTCCAGCAGCAGGCGCAGGCGCTTCAGCTCGGCGTAGAAAGAGGACGTGCTTTCGGCCAGATTATCGTTGGTGCGCATGGCCGTGTACACCTGGGCCGGGCCGCAGGCAAACGCGGCGGCGGGCACCACGGCGCCGGCCTGGGCCAGCACCAGGTTCAGGCCCACCGTGCGCAGAAAAGTGCTCTTGCCCGCCATATTCGAGCCGGTCACTACTACCGTCTGGCCCGCGCCTTCCGTCCGGAACGTGTTGCGCACCCCGGTGCCGCCAAACAGCAGCGGGTGGCCCATGGCTTCGGCCACCACGGTAAGCGGGGTTTCCGTCAGGGCGGGCTGCACAAAGGTGGGGTTGGCCGCCCGGAAGGCCGCCAAACTTACCAGGGCATCCAGCTCGGCAGCGGCTTCCAGCAAAGGTTCCAGGCCATCGGGCAGACGACGTTTCCAGCGCTCCAGCTGCCACATGCCCCACAAATCCCAGAGCAGTACGGTGTTGAGCAGCCCCGCCACGGCCGGGTTCTGGCGGGCCGAAAACCAGCCCGCTACCCCGGCAAGCTGCTCCAGCAGGCGGGCGGCGGCTACCCCGCCGGTAGCATGCAAGGTGCGGTGCAGGCGGCGCAGAGCCGGACTTTGCCACTGGCCGGCCTCAAACAAAGCCAGCTGGTCGTGGGCGGCGCGCAGGGCGTCGCGCATGGCAGTTACGTGCTGGTAGTACTCGGCCCGGAGCACACTAAACCGGGCGTTCAGGGCGCTGGTTAGCAGCAGCACCACCAAGGGCCAGGTGCCGTAGCCATTCAGGGCAGCCACAATAGCCCCTACCCCCACCACGGGCAGCAAGGCCATAAGGGGCAGCAGCCAGCCTTTTCCAGCAAAAAAATCGGGCAGCCGCAGCCAGGCCGCAAACCCACGCGGGTCCGACTCCTGCCGGGGGTAGTGGCGGGCGCGGGCCTGCCACTCCTGCTGCCAGGCCACATCGGGCGCCAGCTCGGCAGCGGCCTGCTGTCGCTCCTGCACCGCCGCCACCGGGCCGGGGGCCAGCAGCCAACCCGCCAGCCAGTCTTGCCCCAGGCGGGAAGTGCTGCGGTTCAGGAGCTGAAACAGGGAGTGCGAGCCGAATACATCGAGGTCGGCGGCGTAGGCGTGTTGGGTGTCGAGGTAGCGCAGGCCGGGGTCGAAGCCCGCGAGCTGGCCTTCCAGCCGCGTCAGCTCGTCTTGGTTAAGCTGGGCCAACAGGCGCTGGTGTTCCCGCTGGTAGCCCACCCGCGTGTGCCAGCGCACCAGCCCCAGAAACACCAGGTAGGCCACTCCTATCACCCCAAACCCGGCCGCAATCTGCCCCTGGCTGAACAAGGCCCAGGCGCCGGCCGCCGCCCCCCCGAATACCAGCAGCCGCACCAGGGCTACCACCCGATGCCGGCCGGCAAAGTAGTTTTCGCGCCCGGTGTAGTGCGCGAGATTTTCCTGGAACAACTCAGCGGGCGGAACAGTAAGCGGGCGAAAAGTGGCGGAATCGGGCACAGCGGCAGCATCTGGTGAGGCCACGAAGGTACGCAGCCCCAGGGGAGGTAGGACTACCGCTTTCGCAGGTGCCGCAGCGGCCCCCCGACCGATACCATCAAAGCCGGCAGCCTGCTACGAAGGGGGTATTCACCTTACATTATACTTCTCAACTACCGAAGCTCCTCGGATTCCTACCCCGCCACCACCGCTATGCACTTCAGCTCAATGGCAATGGGTGTGGGCAGGCAGTTCACTTCCACGGTAGTGCGGCAAGGCTGGTTGGTCTGGAAATACTCGGCGTAGAGGCGGTTGTAAGTTGGAAAGTCGGCCTGCATGTTGGTCAGAAACACAGTCACGTCCACCAGGTCTTCCCAGCGTGCCCCGGCTTCTTCCAGGATGTAGCGCACGTTCTGAAACACGGCGTGGCACTGGCTTTCGAAGTCGTAGCTCCGGATGCTGCCGTCGTCGCTTAGCTCTACGCCGGGCACTTGCTGCTGCCCCCGCTGGCGCGGCCCTACCCCCGAGAGAAACAGCAGGTTGCCCGCGCGCCGGGCGTGCGGATACAGGCCCACCGGCTCGGGGGCGCGGGCGGAGTTATGGGCGGCGGAAGTTGCGTCAGAGGCCATCGGGCCAAAGCTACCGAAAACCGGCACTTTTCGTAGAAAACCGGAAACTCCACCGGGGGCTGGTGCGGTTGTTGCGCCAGCCCTGGCTTCTCTCCTGCTTTCTCTTCTCTATGAAACACGCTTTCCGCCTTTTCCTGCTGTCCGGCCTGCTAGGGGTCACGGCTCCGGCCCTGGCCCAGCAGAAGCTGAAATACCCCAAGCAGCCCGCCGCCTCCGAAATCTATGATGCCGTGGCGCAGCCCGCCGTGCCGGTGGGCGGCCTGGAGGCCTACGCTCAGTACCTGGCCGACAAGCAGCAATACCCCACCGAAGCGTTGCAGGCCGGGGTGCAGGGCACGGTTACGGTAACCTTTGTAGTGGAAAAAACCGGCTCCATCTCCAACGTGGCAGTGGCACAGCCCGTTAACCCGGCCCTGGATGCCGAGGCCATCCGGCTGATTAAGGGCGGCCCGCGCTGGACGCCGGCCCAGCACCGCGGGGGTGTAGTCCGCCAGCGCGTATCGGTGCCCATCAGCTTCCAGATTCCGGGCGAAACGGGCGCCACCCCGGCCGCGGGCAGCCCCGCTCCGGCCGGCTCTGCCCCCACAACCCAGCTGGTAAAACCCGATTCGCCGGCCCGGCCGGTGGGCGGCACCGAGGCGTTTTTCGAGTGGATTCAGCAAAACCAGAAGTACCCCGCCCTGGCCCGGCAGCGTAAAGTACAAGGCCGCGTGATGATGGAGTTTGTGGTGGATAAAGACGGCTCCCTCACCGATATTAAGCCCGTTAAACGCCTGGGGTCGGGGCTCGATGAGGAGGCCATCCGGTTGATAAAGGCCGCCCCCAAGTGGCAGCCCGCCACTTATCAGGGTCAGCCCATGCGCCAGAAAATGGTGCTGCCGGTGGTATTTACGCTCTAGCGCGGACCTGTGCGGCCAGTAGAAAGCTTTTTGGCGGTTTCGCGGTTAGTGTAGCATAGCTGCAACCAGCAACTCATCTGAATAGCGTTGGTAAACGATGTGGTGCCATTTGCTCGTTTTGCGGGCAACGCCGCGTCCGTTTTCCGGCTCTTGTCAAGTACTTTTCCCTTGTGTGCGTCAGTCCGTTTACCGGGGCTGATGAGTCCGGGTCTGGTCCCGCTTCCGGTCTGACCTTTTTTCTTTCGCTATGCTTTCCCCTCTGCCGCTCGTTTCCGCCCCACCCGTTGCCTTTGGCACCCCCCTACCCCTGCCAGCCAGCTACTCTATCTGGCCCTATCAGACCCGGTTTCGGCAGGCCGCTCAGGCGGTGGCCCAGGGCATTTTCGATGCCCTCGATGAAGACCTGGCTCCTTACGTGCTGCTGCTGGCTTTGCCCACCGATGCGGATACGGTACCCGAGGCGGTGCCCGTATGCCTGGAGCCCGTAGATTGCGGCCTCGATACGGAAGCATTCAGGGAGGCGCAGGCCCGTGGCCGCTACTACCAGTACCTGCACCCCTGGAACTCGCCCGACCGGGAGCTGATGAGCGAGGAAATGTTTGAGCGCAAAAAAACCGCCATTGCCCTGCGCCAGGCCGTGCAGGAAGTGCTGGAGGAAGTGGCCACCGGCTCGCGGCACGTGTACTTTGCGGGCGCCCCGGTGGCTATCAGCCAGCACTCGGTGGTGCCGGTGCTGCGCCTTAGCCGCAAGGCCATGCAGGCGTATCCTACCCTCCAGAAAAACCGCTACTATACCGACGGGCGGCCCCTGTCCCACTCCCTGCTGATGTCGGCGGTCCTGCGCTTTCACGAGGAATGCCTTAAGTCGCTGACGGAGCCCGAGCCCGGCTCCGGCCTACTGGTGCGCCCCCGCGACACCGACGAGATTATCCGTTCGGCGGGCAAGCTGTTCATGGATACGCCGGCCCAGGACCTGGGCACCAACCCGGCCGCGGCCAAGCTGTTTGCCACCTGCAATACCATTTCCTCCCTGCGCTACGAGGGTGCCGAGGGGGTAGGCAAAGTGCTGCTGGCCCGGCGGGGCCACCCCAACCTCACGGAAATTTTTGCCCTCACCTGCCCTACCCCCCTCACCGATTACCGGGCCGTGCGTAAGCTGCTGGAAATGACAACGCCCGAGGTGAGCCTGCTGGCCGACGGCGAAAACGTGTACGCCCTGGGCAAACAGGTGGGCTCCTACGACGCCAGCCGCGAGGATTTGTTTGTCATCAGCTTCGTGAATCACTACGCCTGGGAGTTTCAGCACGGCAACCAGGTTCTTATGCGGGCCCACTACGGCCTGCCCAGTCTGCCGCGCACCCGCCTGCACCGGGCCCGCTTCCGCCGCGACCTGAAGCACACCTTCCAGCTCACCGACGCGGCCAAGGTAGAGCGGCTCTGGGATGTAGTAGTGGAAGCCAGCCGCCAAAAGCACGGCACCCTGCTGGTTATTACCACCGAAGCTTTGGCCGAAGCCGACCGCCTCAAGTTGCAATGCACCCTTATTGAACCGGTGCCGCTTACTCCCCTCATCACGCGCCTGGTTACAGCCATTGATGGCGCCGTGCTGCTGGACCCGGAAAGCTACTGCTATTCTATCGGCGTGATTCTCGACGGCAAAGCTTCCGGGCACGGCACCAGCACCCGCGGCGCCCGCTACAATTCCGCCATCCGCTACGTGGAAAGCTCACCCTACCCCTGCCTGGCCATTGTGGTCAGCGAAGACGGTCTCGTGGATGTCATCACCAAAGAAAGCCTGCGGGAGGGGTGAGAAGGTGAAAGGTGGAAGGTGAATAGTGACAGGTGACAGGTAAGCTTCCTGAGTAAGCCTACCAGGCCGTTCGTTTCTCATTTTCCCCCTATCACCTGTCACCATTCACCATTCACTTTTCACCTCCTCACCTCTTCGCCCGAAACGACCAGGTGATGCGGAAGGTAGCTACTACGTCGCCGGCTTGGTCCAGGCCGGTGCTGGTGCACACTACGGTGCGGCCTTCGCCGGTGGCGCGGCTTTCGGCTATGGCCTGGCCAATGGCGGCGCCATCCTGACTGGTGAAGCGAATGAGCCCGACGGCCTTCTTGGTAAAATCGGCTTCCAGACTTACGACCAACATGGAAACCGGCGGGCCGCTTTGTACGTGCATCATGGCCAGCAGGCCGCTAGCCATTTCGGCCGCCATGCTCAGGCAGGCAAAGTAGATGCTACGGAAAGGGTTTTGCGTCAGGTATTTATAGCGTACCGTTACGGTAGCCGCTTCGGGCCTGAGGGCGGCTACGCGCAGCCCGGCCAGGTAGGCCATAGGCAGACGCCGCAGCATGAATAAGCGCAGCTTCAGCGGATTACTGATGTCGCGGCGGAATTTCTCCATGCGGGCGGCCGCCGAAGAAGTGGTTGGGACAAGGGCCTGGCTCATACCGGAAGATAGGGATTCAGCAGAAAACAAGAATCCGGGGCGCTGAGCCCAGCTCAGCGCCCCGGATTACCAAGGGAGGGGGGTAGGTGGCCCGGGGGTTACCCTTTCTTTTCCAGCACCAGCACCACTTTGTTGAAGTTGGCGGCGGCATTTACTACCCCCCGGAAGGCCTCGAAGTCCTGCTTGGGCCACCGGATCTGGCGGTAGTACTCCTGAATGGTGACGGTTACTTTCTGGCCCTGCTGCTGGTAGCTTGATTTGAACAGGAACTCGGGGCCGGCTGCCGTGGGGCCGGCTGCCACGTTGAAGTTCAGATCCTGCAGGTTGCGCACCTGGTAGCCGGCCGGCACCTCAAACGTGATGGTACGGTTGTAGCGGCGGTTGAAACCGTTCTCCACATCAAACTGCCGCTCCTCGCTCTGGTACAGCTCTGACTGCGGCCCCAGCAGCGTGCCCACTTTGAACAGGTACTTGGGGCCCGCCCGGTCCAGCAGGGCCACCGATTCCACGGTAGCATCTACAATGAAGGGCTTTTCCAGCGGGTTCAGGCCTACCTCGGCGTTGGTAACCGTTACTTTCTGAAAAGTAGCATCCGGTACGCTTGACTTCACTAGGCCCTGCAGCACTTCGGGGCGCTTATCGTCCGGAATCAGGGGGTAGAACGGCTGAATCTCCTGGGCGTGGTAGCCCCCGTAGGTTTCCTTGATCGTAACAATGCTCTTGTCGAGGCCCGGCGCGAACTGCACGGCAATGTCCAGGTCGCTGGGGCTCTGGTCGGCCGTCAGGGTCGGAATGTCGCCGATGCGGCCCACGGCGGTTTCGGTGGTACCCAGCTTCACGCCACGAATAAACAGGCCCTTGTTGGCGGTCCACTCCGCCGGAATCAGAGGCAGGCGGTAATCGGGGCGGCTGGGGGCCAGCCACTGCTTGGTGGCCGGAAAGTAGAAAACCGAATGATCCAGCGAGTTCCAGGTGTCAAACGCCTCATCGAAGGCTACTTCGGTGCGGTCGGAGGTCAGCACCAGCTCGTGGGCGATGTTGAAGCGCGTGAGCAGGGCCGCGAACAGACGCGTAAAGCCGGGCTCGGAAGCCGTGCGCGAGGTGATGATGCTGGTCAGGCTCAGGTCGGCCTCGGGGGCTACGCGGAAGTTGGTCTTCACGTAGCTTTCGAGGGCGGCCACCGAAACCGGAGCGGGCAGATTCATCTGCTTTACCAACTTATCCAGGGCTTTCAGCTCATCCTTGTCCAGCTTATAATTGCGGCCGTAGATAAACTGGCTGGCCTCGGCCCAGGTGAACAGGCGCTGCTGCCCGCGGGCGGCGCTGTAAGCCAGTTTGTACTCCAGGCGCTGGCGGTTGGCCTGGGCCTGGGCGAATCCTTCCTCGCGCAGGGCCGGCACATCCTTCCCCAGCAGACGGATAACGTGTTTCTGCTGCAGCACCGTGTCGCGGACGAGGCCGCCGGGGTAGCGGCGCATTTCAAAGGTCAGGGCCTCGGGCGAAATCAGCTCCACCTGCATTTCGCGCACCGGCACTTCTTCCTGCACGTAAATGCGCCCGAAGTAGCTGATGGGCCGCTCCCGCGTGAACAGGTACTCAATCTCGCTGCCCTTCTCCACGCCTTCCACCGCAAACACCTTGTAGCCACGGCCGCCGTCCTCGTCCTTCAGCTCCTTCATGTTGCCTTCGGGCACCTCCACAATCTCGCCGCGGGGGCTGATGGTGCGGGCCTTCAGGGACACGATGCGGCCGCCATCCTGCACGGGCAGGTAAATTTTGTTGAAGCGCTCAATACCGTCGGAGGAATTTACGCGCACAATGCGGTGGTCGAGGGAGTAGAGGTGCAGCTGGTCGCGGGCATCGGCGGCAAATTCCTCCACCCGAAAATCGCGCAGTACCACGGCGGGCTGCTGGCCCTCAGCGGCGGTAACGGCCATGGGTTTGCGGCGGGCTTCCCAGTTGTAAGAGGCGTAGCTGAGCGTGGCGGGCAGGCCGGGCGCAGCCGTTTGGGCGCGCACGCCGGCCGGCAGAGTGAGTAGGGCCCCGGCCATCAGGCCCGCGCAGCCGCGAAGAGTAGGTAAAGACACGAAATACGTGAGGATAAACGCCCGGTAAGCAGGCTGATGAAGCGAAGGTTAGGTAGGTAAGCCGCCGTAGGCGCGGGCCTGCAGCGCGCCGGAAGGCTAGGCTTTTTTGCGCTTGAGAATGATGGCGTCGCGGTAGGCAGCGTTGAGCTTGTCCACTACCCCGTTCCACTGCCCGAACTGCGCGGGCTCCAGCAGCAGGTAGTTCACGTACAGCTCCTTCTCCTGAATGATTTTGTTGCCCTGGCGCTCGTAGCGAATAGAGAAGCCCAGCACCGCGGCCTGGCCCTGGGTGCTGGCGGGCAGGTAGGTTACCTCGTAGCCGGTGGGCACCTCAAACTCGGTGCGGGTGCGGGTGGTGTGGTAGTAGTCGTTGGTGCGGGCCAGGCGGCGCTTGGACGGGTCGAGGCGGTCGGTGGCGTAGGTCTGGTCCAGGTTTAGGTTCACGTACACCTCGTCATCGAGGCGCTGCACGTAGTCCTGCAGGCGGTACTGGTAATCCACTACCAGGGGCTGGTCGCGGGCGTCGAGGTGCTGCACGGCGTATTTATCCACGAAAAACTTGTTGTTGCCCCGCTCCAGCAGGCCTTTCACCAGCTTGGCTTCCTCGGCCTGGTTCAGCCCATCGAGAGCATAGGCCTGGCGCACTTTGGTGTAGCCGCCCAGGGCCAGGCGGCCGGAGCCGCGCAAACCCGTCGTGCCATCCAGCACTACCACCGAGCTATCCACGGTGCGGTTGCGCTGGCGCTCCATTACGGGCACACTAACCACTTTGCAGGTAGTGCCATCCAGCGCCAGCAGCGCATCCTTGCCCTGAATCATCCAGGAGGGCATGCCGTAGGGCGTGTACTTGCTGGTGGCGTCGAGGAACACGTACTCGCCGGGGCGGGGCTCGTAGGTAGTAATCATGTGGTTGTCCACGCCGGGCGTAGCCAGCTCGGCGTAGTGGTAGGGTAGGTCGCGGGTGCCAATCCAGGTGCGGTAGGCTTTGGCGCCGGTCATGCGCAGCATCTCGTGCAGCAGGTTGGCCATGTCCTTACAGTCGCCGTAGCGGTTGGCGTACACCCGGCCCGCATCGTGCGGAATAAAGCCGCGCAGGCCGTTTTCGAAGGCAATGTAGCGTACGTGGTCCTGCACCCAGTAGTAGATGCGCGCCACCCGCTCGGGCTCGGTGCGCGCCCCGGCCGTCAGCGAATCGACGACCCGGCGCAGGGCGGGGTTCTCCTGCTTATCAAGGCCACTAACGAAGCCCGAGTACAGACTGTACAACTCCTTGACGCCGCCCAGCAGGGCGCGGGGCTGGCCGTTTACGGTAGCTTCTTCCAGGAAGTAAGCCAGGTGAGGCAGGTAGTAGGCAGCCTCGGGCGCATCTGCCTCGCGGGGCGCGGCCGGCAGGTTTTCGGCCGTCCAGCGGTAGATGACGTTGCTGCCCTTTTCCTGGCGGGTGTACGTTACCAGGCCCTCCGGAATGTGGAACTGCTTGGCGTTGATGCGCACCCCGCGCGGGGCGGTAATGACCAGCTCGGCGTGGCGAATGGGCACGTAGCTGGCGAAGTAGAAGGGCGATACGAACCGCGCGTCGGGCTGCCGGATGGTGTAGTCGCAGACGGTGCGCGCGCCGGGGGCCACGGCCGGGTAGGTGAAGCTGACAATCCGGGCGTCATCAAAGAACACGCCGGGCCGAATGTCAAACTTGTCCTTAAACTCGGTGACTTTGATGGGCTTGTAGTCGTTGGTGGCGGGTAGCAGGGTGCGGGCCTCCAGCTTCTGCAGGCGGTTGAAGTGGGAAGTGTACACCTGATCCGGCGCGTACATGGCCGACTGGCTGCCTAGGTGCAGCATGTCGTAGCGGTGGCGGGCCAGCACCTGCACCGAGTCGCCCTTTACTTCCACCGTCACGTCCTGGCGGTAGTCGAGGTACACGGCCGGCTCGGTGGGGTACTGCTGCTTGAGCTGCTGCAGCAACTGCAAGGGCTGCTGGGCCTGGGCGCTCAGGGCCAGCAGCAGGGCCAGGGCCAGCCCGCCCAACTGCCGGTAGAGGTTAGCGGGTTTCATACACACGGGTATTCCAGTACACATCGGTGCGCAGAGGCTTGCCTTGGGCGTCGTAATACACGGTAGGGCCGGCTTTTTCGCCGCAGCGGTAGGTTTCCTCGCGCTCCAGGGTGCCATCGGGGCGGTAGTAGCGGCTGCGGCCGTGCAGCTGGTCGAAGGCATAGTTTTCCTCCTCCCACGGTTTGCCGTTGGGGTAGTAGGTAGTCAGCAGGCCCGTCAGCTGCCCGTCGGGCGTGTTCTGGGAGCGGCGGAATACCTGGCCCGAGCTGTAGTAGTAGGTGCGGGTGCCCGTCAGGCGGCCTTTCTGGTAGGTTTCGGTGGCGGCGGGCTTGCCGTTGGCGAAGGTAGTCGAGATGGGACCGGCCGGTTTCAGCTCCCCGGCAGGCTTACCATCGGGACCGGGGCCGCGGAAGCCCAGCAGCTCGCCGTTGGCGTACACTTTTTCCAGCAGCAGCTCACCCTGCAGGTTATAGGTGCGACAGGGGCCGTCCAGCTCCCCATTGGCATAGTTCAGCAGAATTTCCGTGCCTCCTTTCTCCGTGTAGTACTGCCACTCTCCCTCCTGCTCACCGGTGCGGTAGCTGCCCTTGAAACGCAGGGCTCCCGAGGCGTAGTAGCCTTTCCACTCACCCTCGCGCTTACCTTGGCGGTAAGCGCCTTCCTCCGCGAGGTTGCCCGTGAGCGGATGGTACGTGCGGTACGGTCCCTGGCGGTTGCCGCGGTCCAGCTCCACCGTCAGCTCAGGCTTGCCGTTGGGGTAAAGCCATTTGTCGGGGCCCTGGTAGGCGTAGCAGAGCCAGCCGCTTTCCGAGCGGGGCTTGCCATTGGCATAGTGCAAGGTCAGGGATTTGGTAGTGGGCTGAACGTCGAAGCGGTCCAGCACACGACCGGTGGAGTCAAAGGAAGTAACCACCAGGGGCCGGTCGTACTGCATCCACCGCTCCTCCGTAATGTGGCCGCCGGGGGTGTAGCTGCGCGTCCAGCCGTGCAGGTCGTTGTCGAGTAGGTTGTACTCTTCGCTGAGCTGCCCGGTGGGGTAGTACTGCCGCCAGGTGCCTTGCTGCTGGCCGGCCTGGTAAAAGCCGGTGCGCTGCAATTGCCCGTGGTCGTAAAAGTGCTCGTAGAGGCCCTGCAGCTGCCCATCCTGGTAGTGCGTGCGCTGCTGCACGCGGCCCGTGCTGGCGTAGATTTCCTCGGCGCCTTGCTGCTGGCCGGCCTGGTAGCGGCGCACCAGGCTCAGGCTCCCATCGCGCCGAAACCAGCGCCACTCCCCGTTCTGGCGGCCATCCACGTAGGTGCCCGTGAAACGGGTAGCCCCGTTCAGGTGCAATCCTTTCACTTCGGTTTTGCCCTTCTTGGCCACCGCTGTCTGGGCCAGGGCTTTGCCATTGGCATCCACGGAGGTGACTTTCGTGACGCGGCCCTGGTCGTAGAGCAGCTCTGTAATCAGCTGGCCCTGCCCGTCGTAGTCTTTGAACACGCCGTGCAGCTCGCCGGTGGCAGCGTCATAGTTTCTTTCCTCGCTGGGCTTGCCCGAAGCGTAGAACACCTGCCAGCGGCCTACCTGCTTACCGTGCTCGTAGCGCCCGGTGGAGGCCAGCTTGCCGTTGGGGTGGAAATCCTGATAGTCGCCGTGGAGCTCGTCCTGGTCGTAGCCCCCCTTGCGCTCCAGGGTTTTATCGGGGTAGAACACCTGGAAAGGCCCCTGGCGCTTATCGGCGGCGTAGGTGGCGGTTACTTCCGGGGTGCCGTCGGGGTAGAAGTCGGCCGAGGCGCCTTCCCGCTTGTCGGCCCGGTAGATGGCTTTGCGGTAGAGCTTGCCGTTGGGGTAGTAGCTTATTACCTCGCCCGTAACGTCGTTATTCTGGTAAGGGCGCACCTCGCGGACTTCGCCGCAGTAGTGGTAGAGCTTGGCCTGCCCCACAATCTGGCCGGCTTTGTAGGTACCTTCCACCGAAAGGGCCCCATTGTCGAAGTACTCCACGTAGCGGCCCTCGTAGCGGCCTTCGGTGTCGTAGTTCATTTCCTTGGCCACCCGGCCGTTGGGGTGGTACTCGCGCCAGAGGCCAGTGCGCTTGCCGGCCTCCGTAAAGCTGCCGGCCTCGGAAATGGCTCCGGCCTGGTCAATAATCAGCCAGGGGCCGTGCAGTCCGGTTAGATTGCCGTCCTTCACCTCGCCCGCCCCGATGCCCTGCAGCTTGCCTTCATGAAACCAGGCGCTGCGCCGCGCGGTGGGGGTAGCCGCGTCGGCTACAGGCTGCTGAGCGCGCAGCTGCAACAGGGCCCCGGCTACTTCCTGGCTCATGCGCTCCACCTTGCTTTTGTTGCTTTTCACCCATTGGGCAGCCTTTTTATCCTCGGCCGATAGGAGGATGAGGTAGGTGAAGGACGTGAGGTTGTCGTTGCGGCGCAGGGCCTCCACCATGGGGCCGTAGGCGCGCAGCCACAGGTCCTGCTCGTGGGGGCCGGCAGCCGGAAACTTCTCCACCAGCAACTGCGCCTGCTTGACAATGGCTGCATCGAATTTCACCTTCGACTGGTAGCCTTTCTGCAGGGCAACTTTTGAGGTAATCAGCAGGTCCAGCTCCTGAAAGGCCTCATTGGGCACGAAGGGTTTCTCGCGGTCCTTTTCCTCCACCTCCTGCACGTTGGTGGCAATGCGCTCGGCCAGAATCAGGGCCTGCTGGCTGTTTTCGCCGTCGGGGCTGAGGGCCAGGAACGTGAGCAGGCTGATAAGGGCGCGGGCCGTCTGGCCCTGCTCCAGGGCCAGCCAGGCTAGCTGGTAATGCGTGTTGGGGTGGTGGGGCGCTAGTTCCAGGCTGCGCTGCCAACTGGCCAGGGCGGCGGGCCGCTGCTTCACCAAGTCATAGCTCACGCCCTGGTTAAACCACAGCCGCTGGCTGTACGGAAACCGCTTCAGACCCTCGGCATACGCCCGGAAGGTAGCTTCCTCGTGGTGCAGGGCCTCCTCCGCCTCGGCCAGAACGTAATAGGGCTGCGCGTCGTGCAGGTGCAGGGCAATGGCCCGCTGGCTAACCTCAATGGCTTCCTTATACTGCTTGTTTTCGGAGTAAGACAATGCCAGCTCGCCCTGCACCTGCACGTAGCCGGAGTCAGAGGAAGGCACCAGCAGATACTGGCGGATGGCCCCGGCATAGTCGCCTTTGTCGTGCAGGGCAATGCCCTCGGATAGTGCTTGTCGGGAGGTAACCAGGGTGGCGGGCTGCTGCTGGCCCAACAGGGGGGTAGCCACCCCGGCACACAGGCCTAGCAGGGTGCTATACGGTAGAATTCGCATCAAATGGTAACAACTAAAATACTTCACCAGCCCTTCCGCACTCTGCGGTGACTAGCAGATAGTTCTACAAGTATAACCGCTTTCCGGCGGGCCGAAAAGCATTCAGCACTATTTCCAGCTCATCTTTAGCCGGATACCCGCTTACTCACTTTTTATTTGTGTTTTTTCGCCATTGACTTAGACTTTTTATTCTTACCCGGATAAACCACCAGCTCCTGATACCCATAGGTAGCGTCGGGTTCCCGCCGAAAGTCTAACTCCGGCATTTCCCCGATAACCAGCTCGGCCGTGGTATAAATAACGTTGCCATCTAGCAAATGCCCGCCCAGGGTGCGGCCGGTGGAATCGGCAATGGCCAGGTGCAGATGGCTGCCATTGACGGAGAGGGTACCTACCAGGGATACAATTTCGAAGTGCCCCTGGTACCGGGTAGGCCCCTCCTGATTGGCCAGCCGTAGGGTAGCCGTAGTCAGACTGCCAACGCAGGTAAGCACGGCCGCCGCCCGCAGCTGGTGCTGCTCGGCAAAAGCCAGCAGCTCGCGGCGCACGTCCTGGCCCGGTTTCAGGCGGAGGGCGTACGTGCGGAGCGAGGACGAGGGCGCGAAACCAGGAGCAGGGGGCATACCAGTAGGCAAGGATTGGGCAGCGGCTGCCGTGGCCTGAAAAGCCAGCAGCGCCGCGAGCAAAAAGAAGCGCATATGGGCAAATAAACAGATAAAAGCCGGCCGGGCAGCAACTGCTGGTTGCTGCCCGGCCGGCTTGCTGCTTAGCAGGGCGGGGCTGCTTACCGTTTAAAGCTCACGTTGCCGTAGCGCACTTTGATGTTCACATTGCCAAGGTTACGCGTCTGCACGGCCCCGAAAGTACCCTGCATGTCGCTGGAAGAAGGGCTGCTTTCCTCTGAATCTACCTTCACCAGGCGCTTATCGACCAGCAGCTTGCCGTGCTCGGTATTTACATCGAAGTTAAAGCCGGCCCCGTCGGGGAAATTAAGCAGAATGGTGCTGTAGCCGCCATCCACGTTGATCTGCCGGAAATTTTTGCCGGTGCTGCGCACCTCGAAGGTGGGGCAGTACTGCAGCTTCATGTCCAGCTGGTTGCTGAGCTTATCGATGCTGAAACGGGAGTAGCCGGAGCTGCCCCGCAGGTTGCGCACGGTGCCCAGGGCCACGTCGCCGTACTTGCTGTGCACCGTCAGGTCCTGCACCGAGCCGATGTCAATATCCGAATAGTTGTTGCGCAGCTCCACGGTGCCACCTTCCGTCAGGCGCAGCTTGGAGTAGGAGGCATCCACGGTGGCGCGGCCGGCGTAGGGCACGGTGCACTGGGCATTGCACACGCGCACCGAGTTGCGGGGGCCTTCCAGCCGGGCCGTGCGCAGGGTGCCGTACTCAATGGCCAGCTCGGTAGCCCCGGTCAGGTCGCTGGTCAGGCTGATTTCGCCGAAGGTGTTGTGCAGGGCCAGGGGCGTATTTTTGGGCACCCACACGGTATAGTTTACTTCGTAAAGCTTGGTGCGGCTCCAGCATTCGCGGGGCATGGCGCCAAAGCGCGAGCGGGCCACAATGCCCCCGGTGGCGGGGTCCTGGTCCTGTAGCTGCACCTGAATCATGTCCTGGAGCTGCTGGGCCTTTTCCTCGGTTTCGGCGCGGGTGATAATGTCCACGTCGGTGCGAATCTCGGCCCGGTTCCACACGTTTACCTGCACCCGGCCGTAGCGGGTATCGAGGGAGTAGAGCTTGGTGGCGCTGGCCGGAAACGTGCGGCTGATTTTGCGCACTTTTTCCACGGCGGGCGTCGGCTGCGCTTCTTCCTGCGGGCCTTGCCCACCGCCCTGGCGCGCATCCGGCGCCGAGCCGCTCCCCGGCGCCAGGGGGGCGGCTGTGGGCTGATAATAGTGCAGCTCTGCCTCAGCGGGGGCTACCGTTTGCTGGCCGTAGCCCGCAGTGCGGACGCCGGCCACCAGTACGGCGGCCAGCAGCAGCGGCCCTACCCCTCCAACAGAAAGCAACGTGCGGGGCATGGCTTAGGGCTTGCGGCGACCCTCGGCCACCATGTAAGGTTGGGAGTGATAATCCTTGATCTGCTCGCGGGTGCGCAGCTGCTGGTTCAGCAAATCCAGCCGGATCTGCAGGTTGCGGTCCATGGCATCCAGCACTACCTCAGGCTCCGGATTGCGGTACAGCTCCGTCCGGAGCTGCTGATACGTGGAGTCTAGGCCGCGCAGCTCCTGCTGCCAGTCCGACCGTGGGGCCGTGGCAGGGGTTTCTTTGTCCAGGGCTTGCAGTTCCCGCTGGCGCTCGGCAATCTGGGTGGCATAGTAGGCCTCCATGCGCTGCACGGCGCCGGCCAGGCGCTGCTCCGGGCCGGCCGCGGCCGGGGTAGCGGCCAGCAGGGGCTGCCCTACCTCCTCAGGGGCCGCCGGCCCGGTTACGGCTACCTGCTCCGTGCGCGTCCAGCGGGTAGCGTCCGACTGGTGCTGCCAGAACCAGGTACCAACCATCAACAAAGCCGCTACGGCGGCAGCAATGCCATAGGGGCGGGCGGAGCGCACAGCAGAATCAGCGGTAGCCAACGGCTGGGCCGCCGCTACTGCCGGTGCCACCGGCGTATTTTCGGGGGTAATGTGCAGGGGGAGTATGCGCAGAGGAGCTTCCTCTTCAGCGGCTTTGGGCGCAGTCAGCTCCAGTTCAAGGTCGTCCCAGAGAGTTGGGCGCGGCTCGAACACATCGAAGTCGGCGCGGTGGCGCTCAACAAAGGCTTCCAGTCCGGTTTTCTTCTCGTTCATGTGCGGTAGTAATGGGCAGGCTGCCAGGAGCGGCGCGCGGGTCGGGGTTGGGTGGGCCAGCGCAACGGGGGCAGCAGGTCGTCGTCGGGGAGGGAGGGTAAATCAGGTCGCGCGTTTTACAGGCCGTGCTGGCGGGCCAGCTCCAGGAGCTTTTTCCGGGCCCGGCTGTACTGCGACTTCGAAGTGGATTCCGTGATGTTGAGAATACCGGCAATTTCGGCGTGGTCGTAGCCCTCCAGCAGGTACAGCGAGAGGACTACCCGGTAGCCATCGGGCAGCTCCTGCACGCAGCGGCGCACTACATCGGCACGCCAGCCCAGCTCCTCCATATCGGGGCCATGGTCGTCGGAGTCGGGGGCGGCGCCGTCGTGCTGGTCGGCCAGGGGCACCAGCTGCAGGCGCCGGTTGCGCAGGCAGTTAATGCTTTTGTTGATAACGATGCGCTTCAGCCAGGAGCCGAAAGACGAGTCGCCTTTGTAGCTGTGCAGCTCCCGGAAGGCGCTCAGAAACGACTCCTGCAACACGTCCTCGGCCTCGGCAAAGTCGCCGGTAATGCGCAGGGAGGCGTTGAACATGGCCTTGGAGTAGCGCTTGTAGATTTCGGCCTGGGCGCGCCGGTCGCCTAAGCGGCACCGCTCGACTAGCGGGGCGTTGATGTCAGTGTACGCAAATGCCTCCATAGGTTGCTGCTGGGTTGGCGGGGGTCCGGAAACGAGAGAATCGTAAATATCCAACTTTCCGGGCAAAAAGGCTCGTGCTATCAGGTAAGCAGGTGAAAGACAGCCGGCCCCGGGCGGGGTTGCACCAGGTTGTCATTCCGGCCACTTCTAGTACTTTTAATGGCTTCATTTCATTCCCCGGTTTATGAGAAAATATATACTCCTGCTTTGGGTAGCCCTGCTGGCCGGATCGTGTAATAATAAAATTGACTTTGGGCCCGACGAGGGCGTTAGCTACCGCGACCACCAGAATGTTCCGATGGGCTACGCCGATAAATCGGACTGGACCCTGGACGGTAAGTGGAATAAACAGGAAGTCAAGCTTTTCGCCGACGACCTGAAGGTCAAGGTAAACAGCCAGCCGGCCGGTAACGTCTTTGATCTGGGCTTTTTCCCTAACCCAGTGGAGGCCGGCGGGCAAGCTACGCTGCTGTACCGTACTGCCCTGACTAGTGCCCGCCTGCACCTCGTCTTCGTTGATAAGAAGTACAAAGTCCTGAACCGGCTTGATGTGCCCGCCGCAGTCGGTGGCCGCTACGGAAGCCAGCTTTTGCTGGAACTGCCTACCAGTAAGTTTGCTGACAAAGGGGTGTACCGACTGTACTATGTCTTTTACAACTCTGATAACACCCTGTACTACAAAGGCCACGGCGACTTTAAGGTAGGGATGTAGCCGCCGCTGGCTGCCTTGCACTAACACAAAGGCCCGCCTGGTAGGATACCGAACGGGCCTTTTGCTTTTTCCCGGGCGTTTTACACGTCAAACGTAATTCCCTGGGCCAGGGGCAGCTGGGTGCTGAAGTTGATGGTATTGGTTTGGCGCCGCATGTAGATGCGCCAGGCGTCGGAGCCGGACTCGCGGCCGCCGCCGGTTTCCTTTTCGCCCCCGAAGGCCCCCCCGATTTCGGCCCCGCTCGTGCCGATGTTCACGTTGGCAATGCCGCAGTCGGAGCCGGCGTGGCTGAGGTAGGTTTCGGTTTCGCGCATATTCAGGGAGAAGATGCTGGAAGAGAGGCCCTGGCGCACCCCGTTCTGCAGGGCAATGGCTTCCTCTACCCCCCCGCTGTACCGGATGAGGTAGAGAATGGGCGCGAAGGTTTCCTCCTGCACCGTGTGGTATTCATTGCGGGCTTCTACCAGGGCGGGCGTCACGTAAGTGCCGGTTTCGTAACCCGCCCCGGTCAGCACTTCGCCCCCCATGAGCAGCGTGCCGCCCTCCTGCTGCACAGCGTCCAGGGCATGCGTGAAGGCTTCCACGGCCGTTTTGTCAATCAGGGGGCCTACCAGGTTGCCTTCCTGCAGGGGGTGGCCGATGGGCAAGTTAGGATAGATTTTCAGCAGGCGCGCCTTCACGTCCTCGTAAATCGAATCGTGGATGATGAGGCGGCGGGTGGTGGTGCAGCGCTGCCCGGCCGTGCCTACCGCCCCAAACACCACGGCGCGCATGGCCATGTCCAGGTCGGCATGTTCCGTGAGGATGATGGCGTTGTTGCCGCCCAGCTCCAGCAGGGCCCGGCCCAGGCGGCCGCCCACCACCTCACCTACCTTCTTGCCCATGCGGGTGCTGCCCGTAGCTGACACCAGCGGTACGCGCGGGTCGGCGGCCATGGCGGCGCCAATTTCCGCATCCCCGATAACCAGGTTGAAAATGCCTTCCGGCAGCTCGTTTTCCCGGAGCACGTCGCGCAGGATGTGCTGCACGGCCACGGCTACCAGCGGGGTTTTCTCGGAGGGTTTCCAGATGCACACGTCGCCGCAGATGGCGGCCAGCATGGCATTCCAGCTCCACACGGCCACCGGGAAGTTGAAGGCCGAAATGATGCCCACTACCCCCAGCGGGTGGTACTGCTCGTACATGCGGTGGGCCGGCCGCTCTGAGTGCATGGTGTAGCCGGTGAGCTGGCGCGAGAGGCCCACCGCGAAGTCGCAGATGTCAATCATTTCCTGCACTTCGCCGAGGCCTTCCTGCAGAATCTTCCCCATTTCGTAGCTTACCAGCTTGCCCAGGGGCTCCTTGTTTTCGCGCAGCTTGTTGCCAATCTGGCGCACGATGTCGCCGCGCTTGGGGGCCGGCACCAGCCGCCACGCCTGGAAGGCCTGCTGGGCCTGCGCTACCACGTTGTCGTAGTCCTGGGGGGTAGCCATAGCGACGGTGCCAATCAGGCGGCCATCGGTAGGCGAGTGGATGGCGCGCACGCTGCCGCCTGAAGCGCCGCCCCACTGCAGGCCGGTGCTCCAGGCGGCGTTATGGGCCTCTACGCCCAGCTCCTGCAACACTTGCTGAATGCCGTGGGGGTCGTGCTCCTGCACATCGGTACCGGTGGCGGTGGCTTCTTCGAGGGCTTGTTTCATGGAAAAGTTAGGTTGGGTGGGAGAACAGCTTCAACTAAGCGCCTGGGCGGCGCGGCGTACCCGCAGGCTGCCATCTGCAAAGCAAGCTATAAAAACGAATACGCCCGCCGCGCTGGCGTCGGCAGGGCGGCTCAGCATGGGCTGCCCCGCCGACGCCAGCTGCTCTGTTACGGGCGAAGCACATATTTTTGGGGCGCGTTACTTCTGCTTTTGATGTTTGCTTCTTATTCCGACTACCTTCAGCTCACGCACCGCCCCGATTTGCAGGTGCTGGTTCTACGCTGGCTGCGCGATACTACATTACCCGAACTGCAGACCGGCTGCCAGGCCGCGCTGGAGCTGGCCCAACACCACGGCATTGCGCACTGGGTCGTGGACGTGCGCCGGCGTGTGACCGTTAACGCCGAGCGCTCCGCCTGGATGTCGGACACGTTCCTGCCCGCGGCAGCCCTACGCCTGCAGCCCGCCCTGCTGCGGGTAGGCTACCTCATTTCTCCCACCCGGCTGGAAACCATTCTGGCCGAGTCTACCGTGCAGCACGCGGCCATTACCCGCAGCCAGGATTCAGCCCAACCCTACCTGATGCGCATTTTCCTGAACGAATCTGACGTGATGCAGTGGCTGCTGTCGGAGACGGTGGGCACGCCTTTCGCTTTGCCGGCCTAGGGCCGCAAACCGCCAAAGCAGCGACCTACCCCCAACCGGCTCGCGAAATCTGATTCCCAGGCCGCTGCGTATCTTCACGCTATGTCGGATACTGTCTGCACCATCACTAGCCGCCCCGATCTGGGGGTTCTGGTAGCCCGCTGGCCCATGCAGGCGTCTTCGGCCCAGCTGCGGGCTGATTACCAAGCCATTCTGGCGGCCGCCACCCACCACCACCTGAGCCGCTGGTTGCTGGATGTACGCCGCCGCAATGAGCTCGACCCGGAAATCGGGCAGTGGACTACCCACGAGTTCTACCCCGGCGCGGCGGCCCAACTGGCGCCCCAGCCCCTGCGCCTGGCGGTGCTGTGCTCACCGGCGCGGCTGGAAATTTACAAGGCCGACCCGACGCAGGAGCAGTACCTGAACTTTGGACTGGCTCCGGAGCGCACCTACCACATGCGCCTGTTCATTGAAGAAGGCCCCGCTTTGCAGTGGCTGCTGGGGTAGCAAACCAGCCGGCTACAAAACAGAAGCGCCCCCCGCTAAAGTAGCGGGGGGCGCTTCTGTTTTGTAGCTCAGGCAAGCTTACTGCGCCTGCCCAATGGGGTAGTAAGCTTTGCGGCCGTCGGGGTACACGCCTTCTACCAGGGCGCCATCGGTTTCTTTGGCGGCTTCGAGGTAGCGCTGCACGTCCTGGGGCTTGGTCACCTTGTTCTTGTCGATGCGGGTGATGATGAAGCCATCGGCAATGCCGGTTTCGCGGAAGTTCGAGCCTTTGATGCCGTTAATCTTGGCTCCGCCGTCAATGCCGAGCTTGTTGAGCTCCTGGCGGCTCACCGGCGCCAGAGTAGCGCCTTCGTACTTCAGCGTTGCTACTTCGTCCCGCACAATGTCAGTGGTGCCGGTGGCGTTACGCAGGGTAGCCGTGGCCACCCGCGAGTCGCTGCCGCGCAGATACGTCACCTTGATTTTGTCGCCGGGACGGAAGCGGGCCACCTGCTCCTGCAGCTGCGAGGAGGTGTTCACCTTCACCCCGTTGATTTCCGTGATGATGTCGCCTTCCTGCAAGCCTGCGTCGGCGGCGGAGCTGTTTTTGCCCAGGCTCATTACGTACACGCCATTCAGGCTTTTCAGCTTTTTCTCCGAAGCCAGGGTAGCATCTACCTCCCGAATCTGGACGCCCAGCAGAGCCCGCTGCACCGTCTTGTACTTCAGCAGGTCATCCACTACTTTGCTCACGATGGAGCTGGGCACGGCAAACGAGTAGCCCTCGAAGGAGCCGGTGTGCGAGGCAATAGCCGAGTTAATCCCCACCAGGTCGCCGTTGAGGTTTACCAGGGCCCCGCCCGAGTTGCCGGGGTTCACCACCGCGTCCGTCTGCAGGAACGACTCGATGCCCATGTTGTCCTCGCGGCGCAGAATGTTGATGTTGCGGCCCTTGGCCGAGATGATGCCGGCCGTAACCGTAGAGTTCAGGTTGAAGGGGTTACCCACGGCCAGTACCCACTCCCCTACTTTCACGTTATCGGAGTTGCCGTAGCGCACGAAGGGCAGGTTATCAGCCTTCACTTTCAACAAGGCCAGGTCGGTGGTAGGGTCGGCGCCCACCAGCTCCGCCTGGAACTTGCGCTTGTCGTCCATCACCACTTCAATCTTGTCGGCCTTCTCAATGACGTGGTTGTTGGTCACGATGTAGCCGTTGGCGGCGATGATAACGCCTGAGCCCGAACCCTGCTGCGGCCCTTGCTGGCGGCCGCGACCCTGGTACTGGTCAAACTCTTCCCCGAAGAACTGGCGCAGGAAGGGGTCCATGCGCGACATGTCGCCGCCCTGGCTGGCCTTGGGGGCGTACTCCGTCATGACGTGCACTACGGCCGGCGTTACGGAAGCAGCGGCAGCCGTGAAATTTAACCCTTCGGGCACGGTGTAAGTGCTATTGCGCAACTCACTGGTGTACCGAACGTTCGGGTCGGCAGCTACGGTCTGGGGCGCAAGGCCGCGCTCCGGTTCCAGCAGCTTGTACCCACCCACGGCCACGCCTCCACCCAAAATGGCGGAACCAAGCAGACCGAGCATCATTTGTTTTGCTTGCATGGGTAAGAAAGAGGTGAGATGAAAGATGTCGAGTTGAAAATACAACAGAATCGTGAGCGAACCATGCGGCGGGACTTTCCAAGATGCCCCAACTCCCTGGCTGCCTACCTAACGCTAGATACCTAGCGAATGGTGTCCGGTTGCATGCCTGTTGAAGGAGGAAATTAGCCGGTTGGTAGATTACCTGCCTGGCAACGGCCCACTCCTACCCCTCCGGCTACTGATGTAAGAACACACGAAACAAGAAAAAAGGCACCAGCAAGGGGTGCCTTTTTTCCTGAATTGCCGCGCTTAGCGCACTTCAATCTGATGCTTGGTTACCTTCTTGCTGTCGAAGGGCAGCAACAGGCGGAGCACCCCGTCCTGAAGCTGGGCATCAATGGCGGTTACGTCCACGGTGTCGGGCAGGCGGAAGGTGCGGGTAAAGGCCCCGTAGCCCGACTCTACACGCCGGAATTTCGGTCCGTTCTCGGTGGCTTCCGGGGCTTTGCGCTCACCGGTTACCGTGAGTTTGCCCTCGTGGAAGTCAATCTTTACGTTTTCCTTCGCTACGCCGGGCAGCATCAGGTGTAGCTCAAAGCCCTGCTCCAGCTCCACAATATCGGCTTGCGGAATAAAGCTCTGGGAAGGCGCGGTTTGCGAGGGCAACGTGTCGCGCAGCATTTCATTGAGAACCGAGCTGAAAGCACGGGAAGGACGTAGGGCAGGCAGGTTGTTATACAGCAGAGTTGCCATGGTAATCTAGAAGTTTTGAGTTCAGGTTTGAGCGTCGCCAGCAGTGTGGCGACACCTGTACTCTATAAATTCTATACCAATGCATTATTACAGTCAATTTGTCATTATTTCGAAAATAATCTGCTGCAGCAACCGCTGTTACTTTGAGAAAATGCCCCTCATTATAGTTCAAACAAGTATAATCAGCTTCCCAAGATGATGTCAAATTGACACTGCAACAACTTAACGAGCTGAAAAAGCTCCATGATTCAGACACCACCCCACTACCCGGTCGGACGCCTCCGGCGTCGGACCGGAGCGCAAGGACCGGGTAGAGGCTACTTTTCGGCCAGTTCCCGCAGGGTCAGCCAGGCCATCAGGCCGGGGCCGGTTTCCAGGGCTTTCGGGTCGATGTCGAAGGTGGGGGTGTGCACGGAGGAGGTGTGGCGGCCGCTGCCGTCAGCGGCGGCCGTGCCCAGGCGGTAGAAGCAGGCGCTGGCGGCCTGGCTAAAGTAAGCGAAGTCCTCGGCGGCCATCCATTGGTCCAGCTCCACCACGTTTTCGCGGCCCAGGTACTCCACGGCGGCTTGTTCGGTGCGGGCCGTCAGGGCGGGTTCGTTCTCGAGGTAGGGGTAGCCCCGGCGGATTTCCAGCTCACAGGTAGTGCCCATGCTGTCGGCCAGGCCCTCGCAGAGGCGGCGCAGGTGCTGGTGAGCCTCGTTGCGCCACTCCTCGTTCAGGGTCCGGAACGTGCCTTCGATGTACACTTCGTTGGGAATAACGTTGGTGGCACCCTGGGCAATTACCTTCCCGAACGACAGCACGGAGGGCAGCTTGGGGTTGGCGCGGCGGCTGACAATCTGCTGGGCCGCCACGATAATATGCGCGGCTACTACTACCGGGTCCAGGTTCTGCTCGGGCATGGCACCGTGGCCGCCCTGGCCGCGCACGGTCAGGTACAGCTCATCGGTGCTGGCCATGTAGCGGCCGGCCCGCAAGCCTACTTTGCCGGCCGGCAGGCGCGGAAATACGTGCTGGCCCAGCACGCTGGCCGGCTTCGGGTTTTCCAGCACTCCTTCCTTAATCATAAGAGAAGCGCCCCCCGGTAGCAGCTCTTCACCGGGCTGGAACATCAGCTTCACGGTGCCTTCAAACTCGTCGCGCAGCTGGGTCAGGATGCGGGCCGCGCCCAGCAGGGAGGCCGTGTGCACATCGTGGCCGCAGGCGTGCATCACGCCGGGGTTCCGGGATTTGTAAGGCACGTCGTTTTGCTCCGTAATAGGCAGCGCGTCCATGTCGGCGCGCAGGGCCACGGTGCGGGAGCCGGGGTTCCGGCCTTCTATGAGGGCTACTACCCCCGTACCGGCAATGGGCTGGGGCCGCAGGCCCAACTGCCGCAGCTGCTCCGTCACGAAAGCTACGGTGTCATGTTCCTGAAACGACAGCTCCGGGTGGGCATGCAGATGCTCGCGCAGAGCTACGGTATCGGCCGCCGTTTCGGCCGCCAGGGTTTTAATGCGGGGCAGTAGATGTTGCATAGCAATGGCGCAAAGCTCTGGCTTCGCGTGTGGTGGCGGAGAAAAATAGCTGCGGCCGCCTGAAAACCCCGGCGCCACCATTCAGGGCCCCGGATTCTCGTGTGCCGATTTGGTTAAAAAGTAGTTTTGTTGATAATCACCTGGGCCGATTCCAACTCAGCTTTCGGAGCCAGGGGCCGAATCCGGATCAGGGCCTGCTCTGCTTCCAGGCGCGTTAAGTAGTCGCCAATCCAGAGGCGGAAGATGGGCTGCTTGTAGGCGAGGTAGTCGGTTTCCTCGGGGTAGCGGCTGATAACGGCGCGGCGCACGGCCATGGCCTGCTCTTTTTCCAGCCCTACGTAGGCCAGAATGCGGTAGCCCTGGGCGTACTTCACGTTCTGGTTGGTGAAGGCCTGGTCGCGGAGGCGCTGCTCAATCTGGGGGTTGACGTGGTTGGTGGGGGTAACCGGACGGGCAGGGGTAGCAGGCGCAGCGGCTGGCGCTTTGGGCGCGGCAAACACCGGCCGGTACCGGCTCAGGTCTTCGGTGGGGGTAGCAGCCGCAGAGGTCCGCCGCGTGGTATCAGGGGTAGCAGTGGAAGCCGCCGGTGCGGCCGGACCCGACGAGGCACAAGCGCCCAGGGAAAACAAAGTGGACAGCAGCAGCACGTTACGTAGCAGATGTTTCATGAGAAGGTTCTTCCAGCAAAGCCAGACTATTGGAGGAGCCGATTCGGTCGGCACCGGCGGCCAGCAGGGCCAGGGCAGCCGTGCGCGTCCGGATGCCGCCCGAGGCCTTGATACGCACGCCGCCCGGCAACGAGCGGCGCATGAGCATAATATCGGCCACGGAAGCGCCCCGGTTGGCAAAGCCGGTGGAGGTTTTCACGAAATCGGCGCCGGCCTCTACGCAGAGCTGGCAGGCGGTTACAATTTCGTCCTCCGTAAGCAAGGCGGTTTCAATGATGACTTTGAGAATGGCGCCGCGCAGGTGGCACAACTCGGCCAACTGCCCTATTTCCTCTTCCACTTCTTCCAGCCGGCCTGCTTTCAGCGCCCCCACGTTGATAACCATATCCAGCTCGGTGGCACCGTCGGCCAGGGCCTGGTGGGCCTCAAAGAACTTCACCTTGGCCAACGCATACCCCAGCGGAAACCCAATAACCGTGCACACGGGCACCCCGGTGTTCTGGAGCTGCTCGGCCGCAAAGCGCACGTAGCAGGGCGGCACGCACACGCTGGCGAAGCGGTGGGCCGCTGCCTCCTGGCAGAGTTGGGTTATCTGATCCGGGGTGGCGTCCGGCCTCAGCAGGGTGTGGTCGATGGCGGCGGCGAGCTTTTGCGACATAAGAAGGCAAAGGTAACGGACGTGAGCGGCACGAGCGAAGTGACCTGCATGCTACAACAAACGGGCCGCGCTTCCAACTGGAAACGCGGCCCGTTTGCTATTTACCTGCTGGCCGTTAGTCGATCAGCACGGCCCGGTCGTTGAGCAGGTCGTCTTCTACCTGCTTAAACTTCACGTCGCGCAGGATGCGGCCGTCCATGTACTGCACGCTCACCTTCTCGTTGCGGTTGGCCACTTTCTGCGATTTGGCGGGCTGCTGCTTTTCCAGCACCTGGGCGCCGTCCTGCTCCAGATCCTCGGGGCCAGCACCCAACGAAGCCGACGATACTTCTTTTTCGGCCTTCAGGCGGGGCTGGGGCGGCGCTACGGGCAACTCGTCTTCGGTGAAGTACTCGGGCTCATCGTAGCCATCCTGGCCGGCCTGCATGGGCACGTCGGCGCGGAACAGGAACTGGATGGTGTCCTCGTTGACCTTGCTGATCATCTGCTTGAACAGTTCGAACGACTCGAACTTGTACACCAGCAGCGGGTCTTTCTGCTCGTACACGGCGTTCTGCACCACCTGTTTCAGGTCGTCCATGGCGCGCAGGTGCTTGGTCCAGGCCTCGTCAATTACCGACAGCACCACCACCTTTTCCATGCTCCGAATCACCTCGTGGCCGCCGTTCGCCTGGGCGCGGCGCAGGTTGGCCACGGCCTGAATCTGCTTGCGGCCATCGGTGAAGGGAATGGCAATATTCTCGTAGGGCGAGTTCTGGCTCAGCAGGTCGTTAATCAGCGGCAGGGAGTTGCCGGCAATAAACTCGTTCTTGCTGTGGTAGTAGCCCAGTGCCTCATCGTAGAGCTTCTGGGTGAGCTGCCCGGCCTGCATGCCGGTCAGGTCCTGAGCCGTCAGGTGGGTATCGTAGCCGAACACCCGGATAACGGCCAGCTTGAAGTCCTCGAAGTCGTTATTGCCTTTGTGGCCCACCACGATGTCTTCGCAGACGTCGTAGATCATGTTCCAGATGTCCAGCTCCAGACGCTCGCCATGCAGGGCGTTGCGGCGGCGCTTGTACACCACCTCGCGCTGGGCATTCATCACGTCGTCGTACTCCAGCAGGCGCTTCCGGATGCCGAAGTTGTTTTCCTCTACCTTCTTCTGAGCACGCTCGATAGAAGAAGTAATCATGGAGTGCTGAATCACCTCGCCTTCCTCGAGGCCCATACGGTCCATGAGCTTGGCAATGCGGTCGGAGCCGAACAAGCGCATCAGGTTGTCCTCGAGGCTCACGAAGAACTGCGAAGAACCCGGGTCGCCCTGGCGGCCGGCACGACCCCGCAGCTGGCGGTCAACGCGGCGCGACTCGTGGCGCTCCGTACCAATAATGGCCAGACCACCGGCTTCCTTGGCGGTGCCGCGCAGCTTGATGTCGGTACCACGGCCGGCCATGTTGGTGGCAATGGTTACGGTGCCGGGGTAGCCGGCAGCGGCTACAATCTCGGCTTCGCGCTGGTTCTGCTTGGCGTTCAGCACCTGGTGCGGAATCTTGCGCAGGTTGAGCATGCGGCTCACCAGCTCCGAAATTTCAACGGACGTGGTACCCACCAGCACGGGGCGGCCGGCTTGCACCAGCGTCTGGATTTCCTCGGCTACGGCGTTGTACTTCTCACGAACGGTCTTGTACACCTTGTCGTGCTCGTCTTTGCGGGCAATGCCGCGGTTGGTAGGAATTACTACCACGTCGAGCTTATAGATTTCCCAGAACTCGCCGGCCTCGGTTTCGGCCGTACCCGTCATGCCGCCCAGCTTGTGGTACATGCGGAAATAGTTCTGCAGGGTTACCGTGGCGTAGGTCTGGGTGGCGTCTTCCACGCGCACGTTTTCCTTGGCTTCAATAGCCTGGTGCAAGCCGTCGGAATAGCGGCGGCCTTCCATTACGCGGCCGGTCTGCTCGTCCACGATTTTCACCTTGCCATCATCAGTGAGGATGTACTGGTCGTCCTTCTCGAAGAGGGTGTAGGCTTTCAGTAGCTGGTTGATGGTGTGGATGCGCTCCGACTTCACCTGGAAGTCGTCCATGAGCTTTTCCTTGGTGTGCAGCTTTTCTTCGGCGCTTAGCTCCTTGCTGTTCTCGATAACGGCCAGCTCCGAGCCGATATCGGGCATGATGAAAAAGCTGTGGTCTTCGCCCTGGCCGGTAATCAGGTCGATGCCTTTTTCGGTCAGCTCGATCTGGTTGTTTTTCTCGTCGATGGTGAAGAACAGCGGCTCATCGGCCTTGGGCATCTGGCGCTGGTTGTCCTGCAGGTAGTAGTTCTCGGTTTTCTGCAGCACGGCGCGCATGCCGGTTTCCGACAGGAACTTGATCAGCGGCTTGCTCTTGGGCAGGCCGCGGTAGGCGCGGAACAGCATCAGGCCGCCCTCCCCTTCCTTGGGGCCGTCTTTGCCTTCTTTGATCAGCTTACGCGCTTCCACCAGGTAGTTCTGCACCTGCTTCTTCTGCGCATCCACCAGCATCTGAATGCGGGGCTTGAGCTGGTAGAACTCGTGCACGTCGCCGCGGGGCACCGGGCCCGAAATAATGAGCGGGGTCCGGGCGTCGTCAATCAGTACGGAGTCCACCTCATCGACCATGGCGTAGTGGTGGCGGCGCTGCACCAGCTCCTGGGGGTCGCGGGCCATGTTGTCGCGCAGGTAGTCGAAGCCGAACTCGTTGTTGGTGCCGTAAGTAATGTCGGCGAGGTAGGCCTGGCGGCGGGCATCGGTGTTGGGCTGGTGCTTGTCGATGCAGTCCACCGTGATGCGGTGGAACTCGAACAGAGGCGCATTCCACTCCGAGTCACGCTTGGCCAGGTAGTCGTTGACGGTTACCAGGTGCACACCACGGCGGGCCAAGGCGTTGAGGAAGGCAGGCAGGGTAGAAACCAGCGTTTTACCTTCACCCGTCGCCATTTCCGAAATCTTGCCCTGGTGGAGCACTACCCCCCCGATGATCTGCACATCGTAGTGGATCATGTCCCAGGTAACTTCGGCGCCGGCGGCGGTCCACTTGTTGCTCCAGATGGCCTTGTCGCCCTGGATGGTCACGTTGGACTTGCGGCGGGCGTATTCCCGGTCGTAATCGGTGGCGGTAACTACCAGCTGGCCGTTCTGGGTGTAGCGGCGGGCGGTTTCTTTGGCAATGGCAAAGGCCACGGGCAGCACTTCCATGAGCACTACTTCCAGCTCCTTGTTGCGCTGCTTTTCCAGCGTGTCAATCTGATCAAACAGCTGCTCTTTCTGCACGGCGTCGAGGGAGGCATCCTCGTTTACGCGCTGGTGCAGGGCGGCAATCTGGTCGTCGATGGCTTTCAGGTAGGCGTCGATCCGGGCCCGGACTTCGTCGGTGCGGGCGCGCAGCTCATCGTCGCTGAGTTGTGCCAAGTTGGCATATTCGGCGTTTACGAGCGCCACGTACGGAACAATCTCCTTCAAATCCCGGTCCGATTTGGTACCGAAAATCTTGGCGACGGTTTTCCCTAGAAAATCAAACATGCTGGTTTACCTTAATTGAAACGCCGGGGCGCTCCCCAAATTTACAGGATTTCTAGCCAAAATCGCCCCATATCGTAATCAACAGACAATGTGGCTGGTTTCGCTGCTTACCGGGCGGGCGGCCACTGCTGTAACGGGCGCAATTTCAGGGCCTCCTGCTTCCGGCAACAGCCCAGCTACTTTTCTCCAGCTCCCCACTGCGTGCGCTGCGCCGGAGCCAGCGCTTTTCTACCAGGTGCCATAACCCAAATGCTACCAGCAAAATCAGCAGCAGCACCCCACTGAGTCCCTGCCAGGGGGCCGACGCGAAAACACCCCAGTAAACAAACAGCTGTATCAGCGGAAAATGCACCAGATACACGCCATAGGACACGTCGCCCCACTTGCCCACGGGAAGCTGAGCGGGCAGGCGGGTAGCCAGAAACAGCACGAGGCTGGCGTAGCAAACCGGCTCTAGTACTTCGCGTAGCGCATGGTGGCGCAGCAGCAGGAAGGCTACCCCCACTATCAGCGTCAGCCCGCCCAGCCACGGCCCGAGCCGGCGCTCCTGCAGGGTAAACAAGGCACCCAGGGCGAAAAAATGCAGCATACCAGGAAATTGCCGGCTTAGCTCGGTTACGGCCCGGGGACTTAGGCCGGGTACGCAGGGCAGCAGCCAGCCCCAGGCCAGGGCCCCCACATACACCAGCCCCACGGCCGGATAGGGCCCCAGCCGGCGGCACAGCCATACTAGCACCGGCACGCAGGCGTACAGGCACAGCTCTACCTTAATGGTCCAGAGGGAGCCGTTGAGTACCGGCACGGGCTGCTGCCCGAAAACACCCGGCAGGGTAGGCTGCAGAAAATTCAGAAAAATGGCATTGGCTCCCAGGTAGCGGTAGGTGGCCGGGTGCCCCAGGTACTCCCCTACCGGGAGCGTGGTAGCCACCAACCCTATCAGCCAGGCCAGTCCCAGAGTTACCAGATACGCCGGATAGATGCGCCTAACCCGCTTTTCGGCGTACTCCCGGCCGCTGGCACTGCTCAGAAAGCTGCGGGTAACCAGGCAGCCGCTGATAACGAAGAAGCCTTTCACCGCAAAATCAGCCGACAGCACTGCCAGAAAGGGTTGGAAGGCTGGCACCTCCGACAGCACGGCCAGATGGCACAGCACTACCGTCAGGGCTAACCCTAGGCGCACGGCATCGAAGTTGTTTTGCATGGGCGCAGCTAAAAATATGGCGCAAAATACGGCTGCCCAAAAGATTCCGGTCCGCACTGCCGGGGAGCCAGAAGGCCACCGTTCTTACCGGGTTGTAAAACGAGGAAACCCCGCTGCCGGGGGGGGGGCGCGGGGTTTTCACGAAAGGAAAGATCAAAAGGTGCGGCGAGACTAGTACGGCGGCGCTGCTGCCTACGACGCCACAGCCATTGGTTCTTCTTCGGGCGAAGCCTTCATGAGGGTCATCACCTCCGATACACACTGCTGCAGGCGCTCCTCAACCGTAGGCAATAAATTACCTTGGCGACTGCCCAACACACTATAGGCCGGGCGAGCGGCGGGCAACCCGAACGCCTGCATGGAGCGGGGCACCACGAAGGAAGTGTCCAGGCGGGCCATATCGGCGGCCAGGCGGGCCAGGTCGGCCCAGGTGTAGGCCCCCTGGTTGGCCAGGTGCCACACGCCCCGCTCCTCATCAAGGAGCAAGTCCAGGGACACATTCACCAGGTCCGGCACGTAGGTAGGAGAAATCAGGACGTTGTCGGGGGCCTCAAATGCTTGCTTGTGGTAGCCGGCGTGCAAGGCCGCGTACACGAAGTTGTATTCGTCCCAATGGCTGAAAAATGCGCTGGTGCGCACTACCAGGGCCTGGGGCATGTGCCGCAGCACGTCGCGCTCGGCCAGGCGCTTGCTGTTCCCGTACACGTTCAGCGGGCAGGGGGTATCATTTTCTACGTAAGCGGCCGACTTGCTACCGTCGAAAACCAGGTCGGAGGAAAACGTCAGGAAGTGAACGTCGCGGTAGGCGCAGGCGGCGGCCAGAATGGCGGGGCCCACGCTATTCTCGTGGTAGCACTGCTTGAAATGGGTTTCGGCCTCATCTACGCGCACGTAGCCAGCAGCATTTACCACGGCCCAGGGCGAGTAGCGGCTCAGAGCTTTTTCCACGGAAAGCGGATCGGTAATATCCAACTCGTGGCGGCTTAATGCAACAGCATCGATGCCACGAATGGCACAGATGCGCTGGAAGGCCCGGCCCAGGGTACCCTTGGCGCCGGCTATCAGCAGGGGCTGCACCGGGGGCTGGGCGGTGGACATGTCACTAAAGTCAAGAATTTGCATAGCTCAGGTGGTCTGGGAAGTAGGACAATGATGATGGTAGAGGAAACGGTCGTCTCGCTCCCACCAGCCTTTGTTACGGAGTACCGGGTGGTGATATTGGCCTTCAGTAGCCAGCGCCTTTACCATTTTGAAAAGAGCGGTGGGGCGGGGCCTGCCGCCGCGCATATCAAACACCCCGCTTTCATAGGAGGCGCCGTCCTGGGTCAGGAGTGTATTCCAATCATAGGCGCCCAGCAACGACCAAATGGTGATGGCGCGCAGATCAATCCCTTCCTGCTTTAGCTGGTTAGCGGCATCCCAGGCGTATTTTATCCACCGCATTTGCTCTTCGCGGGTACAGTTCAGGTGTACTTCGGTAACGGCAATGGGCAAGTGGTACCGTTCGTAGGCTTCCAGCAGCAGGCGGTGCAGGCCGGCCATTTGTACCAGCCGCACGCGCACGGCCTCCACATCGGCGTACTCCACGCGCGCTTCACTCTGGCACAGATGATGAGCCGGGAAATAGTGGTGGTTGTCGTCCAGAAACCGCTCACTGGTGATGTAGTGGTTGATTCCCAGCACATCGGGGGGTAGGGGGTCGTGCACCAGCTCCAGCAGCTCGGCCTCGGAAGCGCCGTGCCTGCGCAGATAGGACCACAGCGGATGGTGCTGATCAAGGCGGCCACAGAGCAGATCAAACGTGAGCCAGCGGCGGCTGTTTTCGAACTCGGCTTGCTCCTGCAGCTTGGGCGTACAGTGGGTTTTGCCCAGGTCCTCGGTCTGTACCAGCTGGGCCTCAGGCGTTACCCGCCGGATGGCCTTCATGGCTTCCTTCACGCCCCTGATGTGATTGAGCTGAATCCGCACGAACGTTTTGTCGTCGAGGGCGTGCGGATACCAGATGCCGTAGAGGCCGCTGAAGCGGGCCGTGGTCAGGGGCTCGTTGACGGGGGTGTAGTGCTTGATCCAGGGGTAGCGCTCGGCCACCATGCCGGCAAACCGGGCCAGGCCGGGCACAAAGTTCTTGTTGTGGAGGGCGGTGTAACGCGGGCCGCTGCCGTGGTGCAGAAGCGTCACGATGGGGTCAATGCCCAGCTCCCGCAAACGCGCCATTCGTTCGTCGGTCCAGGTCCAGTCGGGGTGGTTCAGGCTTTCGGGGGCTACCTGTTCCCACAGAATGGGGTAGCGCAGCTTTTTAATGCCCAGCTCAGCAAACAGGTCCAGGTCCTCGATGCGGCTGCGGTGGCCGCTGCTCCGGAGCTGGTCGGAGTAGCCGTTGCCAATCCGCCGGATAGTGCATTCCACCCCACCCCATACTTCTACTTTTTCCATACTTCCATCCTTTAGTAGCTGCCTTGCATCAGGGTGGCAGTGTTGAGTTACTACCATCTGAAAACAGCTCTGTCACCCTGAGCAGGGAGCAAGCGCCGGAGGGTTGCTACCCCGAACAGGGCAGCCGTTACCGTCGGCTTCTTGCTACCAGCTCAGAGTGACAGACTCTGGGTACCGCGTATTCTGATGCGCGCTATTCCTTGGCCGGGTCGCGGGGCACCAGTTTCTCCATAATGGAGGCCGAGCCGATGATGGTGGGCTTGGCAGCCTTCTGGGCTTCTTCGGTTTTTTCCGTGAGCTTCTTATACAGTGTCAGGGCCTGGGCTACTACCTGGTCCATGTTGTAGTACTTGTAGGTAGCCAGGCGGCCCACAAAGTGTACGTTCGGAGTTTCGTCGGCCAGCTTCTTATACTTATTGTAGAGCTCGGCGTTTTCGAGGCGCGGTACGGGGTAGTACGGGTCACCTTCGGCCTTCGGATACTCGTACACGATGCTGGTTTTGGGGTGCTTCTGGCCGGTGAGGGCCTTAAACTCCGTGATGCGCGTGTACAGGTTGTCGTTGGGGTAGTTGACCACCGGCGCGGCCAGGTAGTTTTCCTGATTCAGCGTTTCGTGCTTGAACTCCAGGGAGCGGTAGGGCAGCTTGCCGTACTTGAAGTCGAAGTACTCGTCCACGGGGCCCGTAAAAATCATTTCCTTGAAGGGAATGAAGTCCACGATGTCGTGGTAGTCGGTGTTGAGCATCACCTTGATGTTGGGGTGGTCCAGCATGCGCTCAAACATGCGGGTGTAGCCGTGCAGCGGCATGGCCTGATACGTATCGGTGAAGTACCGGTCGTCGCGGTTGGTGCGGGTAGGAACCCGGCTCGTTACCGACTTATCCAGCTCCGAGGGGTCCATGCCCCACTGCTTGCGGGTGTAGTTCTTGAAGAATTTCTCGTACAGCTCGCGGCCGACCTTGCTTACCACCACGTCTTCCGACGTTTTGATAACCGGCACCTGCTCGGCTACCGACTCGAAGAACTGCTCTACTTCAAAGCTATTCAGCGAGAGGCCATACAGCTTGTTGATGGTGTCGAGGTTGATGGGCATGGGCACCATCTGACCATCCACGGAAGCCAGTACGCGGTGCTCATAGGGGCGCCAATCGGTGAAGTTGGAGAGGTACTCGAAAACGTCTTTCGAGTTGGTGTGGAAAATGTGGGGCCCGTACTTGTGGACCAGGATGCCTTCCTCGTTGTAGTGGTCGTAGGCGTTGCCTGCAATGTGGCAGCGCTTATCCACAATGAGCACTTTTTTATTGGAGCGCGTAGCGAGCCGCTCGGCCAATACACTGCCGGCAAATCCGGCTCCGACGATGAGATAATCGAACATAGCTAAGCGGAGTTTTGAGGTAAGAATGAGGGGGATGAACAGGCAGGGTTGGACAGGAGGGCGAAAATTTCGGGAGAAGGGGGCTGGGTGGTCAGGTGGCCTTTCGGCCCTTTGCCGGCGCCAGCTGGTTGGCAGCTAATGTGAAAATCAGCGGCTAGCCGGGGTAGCAGTCAGTTTTTTCTGCATCAGCGCCACCATTTGCTGCCAGGTTTGGTCCCAGCTGATGGTGGCGAGGTAGTCATCGGTGCGCTGGCGCCAGTCGGCATCCTGGTGCTGAAGCAGGGCTTTTTCGATGGCCGCGCCAAAGTCCTTGGCGTTATCGGCTATGTGTACCAGGTTCAGGTCGCCGTAGGGGCGCACCACGTCGCGGATGGGCGTGCTCACTACCGGGCGGCCGGCCGCGAGGTACTCGGGCGTTTTGGTGGGCGAAATGAACTTCGTGCTTTCGTTGTCGGCGAAGAGCAGGGTAGCCACATCCCAGCCGCGCAGGTAGGCGGGCAGTTCCTGGTAGTCTTTACCGCCCAGGTAGTGGATGTTTTGCTGGCGGGGCAGCATAGCCGGGTCGATTTTCACTACCGGGCCGATAATCACGAACTGCCACTCGGGGTGAGCATCGGCCAGCTGGCGGAGCAGCTCAATGTCGAGGCGCTCATCAACTACCCCAAAGAAACCCACGCGGGGGTGGGCAATGCCGGCCTGGTCGGCGGGCTCGGGCATTTCCCGGCGGGCCTGTCCGAAGTGGTCCTTATCGATGCTGCTGGGGAAGGGGTGCGCATCAGCGTGTTGCTGGCTTTTGGCCTCGTACAGCGTATGGCCCCCCGTGAATACGTAGTCAGCCTTCTTGAACAACTCCTGCTCCCGCTCCCGCAGGGCCGGCGGCGCAAACTTGAAGGCGGCCAGCTCATCCATGCAGTCATAGATGGTGAGGGCCGGCGTAAACTTACGCGACTTGCCCAGAGCCATGGGCGTGTAGTACCAGGCAATGAATTTCTCGATGTTGTGCTCCGCGAAGTACTGGCGCAGCACTTCGTACTGGGCCTCTTCGGAGGCTTCCTCGTTGTGGCGCAAACGGGCTGGCAGGTGCACCACCAGCACTTTCAGGCCATGCTGCCGCTCCTTCACCTCCATGTGCGGCTCAATCAAATCGTCGGCGTGGTAGAAGGCATCTTCCACGTAGAACACCCGCCCCTGCTGCGCAAAGCGCGACATCAGGTGCTGGGGCCGCTGCCACACAAAATCCCAGTGCAGGTGGGCAAAACAAACTAAATCGGGCAGAACGTAGGGTAGCGTTTCGGCAGGGGCAGCAGATTGGGTAGCGAGGGAAGATTGGGAGGCGCGCACTGGCGGCTCCGCTGGTGGAGACAGCGACATAAAGGCGAAATGATATGTTAGAACAGCAGCGCTTTCGCCGGACCGTACAGCACGATGGCAGGCTACTGTTTATCCCTCATACGCCACCCGTAAAAAAAGGGTATAGATGAGCTCTAACTAAATGCGCTGGGCTCTGTTGAGCCTAACTTACGATGTATTTCTTACTTCAGCCTAGAATATATTGCATTTCTACAACATCCTGCCAGCCAGCAGGAGTACGTAGCCAGTCTTTTCTTACCCCTACCCTACTGAATCCTACCCCCTCAAACAGCTGCAGACTGGCCGCGTTTGATACCGCAATAGTGCAATAAACCTGGTGAAGTTGAAGTTGCTGCCGAGCGTAGGAAAGCAACAGGCTTAAAGCGGCCTGAGCGTAACCCTTTTGCCGGAATTCCGCCAGAATGGTAATCCCGACCCCGGCCCGTTGGTGCAAAGGCTCAAACCCGAAAATATCCAACGTGCCTACGGCTTGTCCAGTAGCAACCGCACAGATAACCAGCCGCAACTGGCGCACCTCAAAAAAATCGGCGGCGGCGCTGTCCAGATATTGTCGTAGCACATGCCGCGACACGGGCACGAGCGTATCGGACACGCCCCACACCGCCGGATTGTTCTCCAGCGCGTACAGAAAATCGAGGTCTTCGGCTTCCAGGGGGCGTAGCAAAATCAGGTCGGAGTGAAGCATGGTTCAGGCCGTGAGTGGGGGTAGCAAACCTACGGGCCTCGCCGCGAAACCAAGTCAGAGGCCCAAATTTTACCTTAACATTCCTTTGAGCCGGGAAGTTGAGTCCGGTATCATCCAATTAAATCTTCCTGACATGAAATACAATTTGCTGGGTACTACCGGCCTGAAGGTATCGGAGCTGTGCCTGGGCACCATGACGTTTGGTGGCAGAGGCTGGGCCGCCGCCATGGGTTCCCTGGATCAGCCAGCCGTTGATAAGCTGGTAAAACGTTCCCTCGACGCCGGCATCAACTTTATTGACACGGCCAACGTGTACTCCGAGGGCTTGTCGGAGGAGCTGACGGGCCAGGCTTTGCACAACTTGGGCATTTCGCGGCACGATGTGGTGCTGGCCACCAAAGTGCGCGGTAAAATGGGCGAAGGCCCCAACGATGCTGGCCTGACCCGCAAGCACATTTTTCAGCAGGTGGATGACAGCCTGCGCCGACTGAAAACCGACTACATCGACCTATACCAAACCCACAGCTACGACCCACTGACGCCCCTGGAGGAAACCCTGCGCGCCCTCGACGACTTGGTGCGCAGCGGCAAAGTGCGCTACATCGGGGCCAGCAACGTAGCGGCCTGGCAGCTGATGAAGGCGCTGAGCTATTCCACTTACAACCACGTGGAGAAGTACGTGTCGTTGCAGGCTTACTACACCGTTGCGGGCCGCGACCTGGAGCGGGAGCTGGTGCCCTTGCTGCAGGACCAAAAGGTAGGGCTGCTGGTGTGGAGCCCGTTGGCCGGTGGTTTTCTCAGCGGCAAATACACTCGTGAAAACCAGAACGAAGAAGGCGCCCGCCGCGTGAACTTCGACTTTCCGCCCGTTGACAAAGAGAAAGCCTTCGATATTATTGATGCGCTTCGGCCCATGGCCGAGGCCAAAGGCGCCACGGTGGCCCAGCTGGCGCTGGCCTGGCTGCTGCACCAACCGGTGGTAAGCAGTGTCATCATTGGGGCTAAGAAGATAAACCAGCTGGAAGATAACCTCAAGGCCGTAGATGTGCAGCTAACACCCGAGGAGCTGCAGCAGCTGGATGAAGTAAGCAAACTGGCCCCCGAGTACCCCGGCTGGATGCTGGACTTCACCAAAGGCGACCGGCAGCTGTAGTTATCTATCCCCTGGAAAAGACAGCGCCACAAGTCCAAGCGGGCCTGCGGCGCTATCTTTTTTTTAGGAGAACTTCGCCAGTACAGTATACTAGATTTCTGGTGTATTCCGTTTCGTTGATAGATTATATATAAGCATCCCTTACTTCATCCTACTTATCTACTCACACTCTCATGAAGCATCTGTATTATCTCTTGGTTATCTGTATCTTATTATCACCCTACAAAGGATGGGCGCAAAGCAAATTATACCTCGATCTGAAAGTAGGGGCCAGCCATAATGCCGCCGAAGGAGTCTACTTTGATAAAAGCCGCTTGCCTTTCAAACCGTACAGCACGTTGAAGGACATGAGCTTCGACGAGCAGGGTGTGCTAATGTTGCGCCTGCAGTTGCGGGAGAAGTGGGGCATTTCCACAGGTTATAGTGGCAGCGCCTTGGCCTGGGCGTATAGCCTGCAAATGCCGCAGCAGTACACCGTCAATCCGTATCATGGGGAGTGGAAGGGCCAAGGCGCCAGCTTGTATATGCATCAGCTACCCCTGCTGGTCAGCAGAACTTTCAGAGAGTATAATATCAGGCAAATCGATACCATCCGGCACACCTACCTTGCCAGCTTCCGGCTGGAGGCAGTGCTAGGTGGAGGCTTGAATCGCATTGGCAACAACTGCCTTGACTGCGGCCAACTGGGAACTGGAGGACTTTTCTATGATACTATCGAATTCAAGGAAACACCTATCGTAAAACGTAAATGGGGCGGTTTCCTGATAGGCGGCGTAACAGCCCGCTTCTACCGGCTAGGCAAGGAGCGCCTCAACCTGAGCGTGTACTACACGCAGGGCCTGACGGATATGGTGCTGGTGCCGGTGGCGTATCAGTACAACGCGCAACGGGGTGCTACTACCCTGCGCGTGCGTGGGTCGGGCTTTAGCGCCACCTTGGGAATACCCATCCGTCTGAAGACTTTTAGCAAGGCGCCGCCAAGTTAGCTAAGCAGCGCTCGTAGCTTTTGCCTGAGTAGTGGGGTAGAAAAAACAAGGAACCTGGTTCCGCGAGAAGCGACTAACCCAGGTTCCTTGCTGTGCTCGGAATGATAATTACTTCGTCCGGTCGGCTACCTCTATTTTGCCATCGAAGACCCGGGTGGCGGGGCCGCTGAGGAAGATGTTGGAGAAAGAGCCGTCGGGGTTGGCCTCGAAGGACACGCGCAGGTCGCCGCCGGGAGTACGTAGGTGTACGGGGCTGGTAGCGCCGCGCCGCGAAGCCGCCAGGGCCACGGCCGTGACGCCGGTGCCGCAGCTCAGGGTTTCGTCTTCTACCCCCCGCTCATAGGTGCGCACCTGCCAGGGCTGGCCGGGGGTAGCGGGAGCTTCCACGAAGTTGATGTTGGTGCCTTTCTCCCGGAACCGCTCGTTGTAGCGAATGGCCCGGCCTTCGGTAAATACGTTCAGCTCGGCCAGGGTGCTGGCGGGCTGGAAGCGCACAAGATGGGGCGAGCCGGTATCGAGAAACACGCCGTACTCTTCTACTTCCTGCTGCCCGATGACGTCCTGCATGCGCAGGTGCACGGTGCCGTCGGCATCTACGCGGGCGTCGTGGGGGCCGTCAGCGGCCAGGAAGCGGGTAGTGTCTTTTACTACCCCCAGCTGCTTGGCAAAGGCCACGGTGCAACGGCCGCCGTTGCCGCACATGGAGCCCAGGTAGCCATCGGCGTTGAAGTACACCATCTCGAAATCGTAGTGCTGGTGCTGGCGCAGCAAAATCAGGCCATCGGCCCCAATGCCGCGGCGCCGGTCGCAGAGGAAGCGCACGAGCTGGTGGTTATGCTCATCGAACTGATGGGCGCGGTCGTCCACCATCACGAAGTCGTTGCCGGTGCCTTGGTATTTGTAAAAAGAAAGCGTCACGGGGGAGGAAAGCAAAAGGAGGTTAGAGAAACTTGCGCAGCAGCGCTACCTGGCCGGCGGAGTAAAGATAAGGCTGCACCAGACCATGCAGCAGCCCGTACAGCGAAACGTAAGGGCTATTCCGGCCGCTTCGGGAAGCTGCCCGGCGCGGGGTCCGGTGGATTTTGCTGGTGGCCGGGAACTGGCGGTAGCTTTGCGGAAGTTCCGGCCGTAGTTGCCAGAAGAGGTTCATAGGGGCGCGGGGGGTAGGCCGCCTGCATGGCTGGAAGCCTACCCCGGCAGCTGGCCGGTAATTCGGTTGATTTCGTGTGGCATCTTGCTCCTGCATTATCTTCCCCTTCAAGATACGGTGCCGACCGAGACTGTGCCATACCGTACCTTTGCCTGCCTGCCCCCACGGGCAGCGTAAAGGTAGTTCTATGTACACGTTCCTCACCACCAGCCCCTGGGCCGACTACGAGCTGATTGACGCCGGCAACTTTGAGAAGCTGGAGCGCTTCGGCAAACACATTCTGGCGCGCCCCGAGCCCCAGGCCATCTGGGACCCGCACCTGCCCGCCTCGGAGTGGCAGCGGGCCAACGCCATTTTCACCCGCGAGAAGGGCAGCCAGGAGCGCGGCCAGTGGAAAATCAAACCGGGCACGCCCGAGCAGTGGGTTATCGGCTACGAGCGGCCCGACGGGCTGAAGCTGCGGTTCCGATTGGGCATGTCGTCGTTTAAGCACGTCGGCCTGTTTCCGGAGCAGGACCCCAACTGGCAGTTCATCTATAACCAGACGCGCCAACGCCGCGCTACCCAGCCGCGGGTGCTGAACCTGTTTGCCTACACTGGCGCGGCCACCCTGGCCGCCCGCGCCGCCGGCGCCGACGTCACTCACCTCGACTCCGTAAAGCAGGTAAACTTCTGGGCCCGCGACAACATGGAGGCTTCTAACCTGGATGGCGTACGCTGGCTGGTAGAGGACGCCATGAAGTACGTGCGGCGCGAGGTAAAACGCGGCAGCAAGTACCAGGGCCTCATCCTCGACCCGCCCGCTTACGGCCGCGGCCCCAACGGCGAGAAGTGGCAGCTGGAAGATGAGCTCAACGAAATGCTCAAGCTCTGCAAGGAGCTGCTCGACCCCGAGGACCACTTCTTTCTCATCAACCTCTACTCCCTGGGCTTCTCGGCCCTGATTCTGGAAAACCTGATCCACGAAATCTTCCCGCAGGCCCGCCAAAGCCGTGAAATCGGGGAAATCTATCTGCACGATAAAGCCGCCCGCAAGCTGCCGCTCGGTACTTTCTGCCGGTTTGCGGTTTGATGGGGTGAAGAGGTGATGGGGTGACAGGTGAATCGGGACAGGTAACAGGTGACCAGCAGAACGTCATGCCGAGCTTGTCGAGGAATCTTGCTCGCCTCGGTGAACCGCCCCCCGGCTCCTTCTCCTCAGGTAGAACGGAGTAGATACTTTGGCAACGTCAGCACGCGAGATGCTTCGCCTCCGGCTCAGCATGGCGTTCTGCTGGTCACCTGTTACCTGTCCCGTCACCTGTCACTTTTCACCCCATTACCTCATTACCTCTTCACTTCTTCACTTAAATCACCCTTAACTCTATGCGCCACCGTCGTCTGGCCCTGATTGATATGGGCACGAATACGTTTCACCTGCTGATTGTGGAGCTGCCCGAGCCCAGCCACCAGCAGCCCGTTACGCTGCTGCGCACTAAGGTAGGCGTGCGTTTGGGGGAAGGCGGCATCAGCAAGGGCGAAATTGCGCCGGCGGCTTTTGAGCGGGCGCTGCACACGCTGGTGGGCTTTAAGGAGGAAATTGAGCTGCACCAGGTCACGGACGTGCGGGCTACCGCTACCAGCGCCATGCGCGTCACGCGCAACGGCCCGGCCCTGGCCCAGGCCATCTTCGAGCAAACCGGTATTCGGGTGGAGGTGATTCCGGGAGAGCGGGAAGCGGAGTTGATTGCCAAAGGGGTGCGGCGGGCCGTGCCACTGGGCGCCCAGCCCCACCTGATTATGGACATCGGCGGCGGCTCCGTAGAGTTTATTATCGCCGATGCCACCACCATCTTCTGGAAGCAAAGCTTTGAAATTGGCGCCCAGCGCCTGCTCGACAAGTTTTTTCCGGACCCCAGCGGCGTATTCCCACCGGAAGCGGTGGCGGCCGAGCAGCAGTACCTGGCGGAAGTGCTGGCCCCGCTGGCCGCCGCCGTGCAGGAGTTCCGGCCGGTGGGCGTGGTAGGCGCCTCGGGCTCCTTCGATAGCCTGGCCGATATGCAACTGGGCCAACTGCGCACCGAAGCCGAGCTGCCGCCCAGCACAGAACTGGCCCTCAGTAGCTTTCAAACCAGCTACCAGCAGCTGCTTAGCCTCACCCATGCGCAGCGTGTGGCCCTGCCGGGCATCCTGCCCATGCGCGCTGATATGCTGGTCGTGGCCTCCGTGCTGATTGACTTCGTGCTACGCATCACCGGCATCACCCACCTTCAAACCTCGGCCTACGCGCTCAAAGAGGGGCTGCTGGCCGAAATGCTGGAGCAGTAATTCCTCCCAGGTAGCCCTGCTGGAGCCTGTGCCACCAAGTGGCGGTGCGGGCAGCTTCCCGACGTACGTGGCCGCGCGGCCCCTACCCCTTGCTCATGACGACAACCCTTCCCTATACTCAGCTTTTCACCTTCACGGAGTCGGTTTTCAAAGGCCTTGGCTGCTCCGACGAAGATGCCATCCTGGCCACCGAAACCCTGCTCTCCGCCGATTTGCGCGGCATTGACTCGCACGGCGTGGCCCGCCTGATCGGGTACGTGCGGCTCTGGGAAGCCGGCCGCATCAATGCTACCCCCCGCGTGGGCGTTACCTACGAGACGCCCAGCACCGCCGTAGTGGACGGCGACGGGGGCCTGGGCCTGGTAGTGGGCCCGAAGGCCATGCAGGTAGCCCTAGAGAAGGCCCGGCAGGTAGGCACGGGGTGGGTAGCGGTGAAAAATTCCAACCACTTCGGTATTGCCGGCTACCACGCCATGAAGGCCCTGGCCCACGACATGATTGGGGTGGCGATGACCAATGCCTCGCCGCTGGTGGCGCCTACCTACTCCCTGGAGCGTTTGCTCGGTACCAATCCTATTGCCGTGGCGGTGCCCGCCGGCGAGCAGCCCGACTTCGTGCTGGATATGGCTACCACCACCGCCGCCAACGGCAAGCTCGAAATTGCCCAGCGCAAGAACCTGCCCATTCCTGAGGGCTGGGCCCAGGACCCGGCCGGGGTAGGCTCCACCGACCCCAATGCGGTGAAAAATGGCGGCGCTCTGCTACCCCTCGGGGGGGCCACCGGCTCGCACAAAGGCTACGGCCTGGGCGCCGTAGTCGATATCTTTTCGGCCGTGCTCAGCGGGGCCAACTATGGGCCCTGGGTGCCGCCCTTCGTAGCGTTTCTGCAGCCTTCGGCTAACCCCGTGGGCGAGGGTCTGGGCCACTTCTTCGGGGCGATGCGCGTGGACGCTTTCCGCCCGGCCGCCGAGTTCAAAGCCCACATGGACAACTGGATTACCACCTTCCGTAGCGCCCGCGCCACCGAAGGCCAGCACGTGCTCATCCCCGGCGACCCGGAGCGGGAAATGTCGGGGCACCGGCTGCTGGAGGGTATTCCGCTGCTGGAGCCCGTGCTGCAAGATCTGGAAACAGTAGGCGCCAAGTTTGGCGTGAAGCTGTAAATACTACCCCAGTCAGCAACCAAAAGCCCGCCCGGGTTACCGGGCGGGCTTGGGCGTTCAGGTTATGCAACCTTAAATCAGCTGCGTTTGGCCGAGCAGTTTGCTCATGGCTACGTCCTGGTTCAGGTACTTCGAGGAATACTGCGCATCAGGGCCGTTCAGGAACAAGCAGGTTTGCCCTTCCACCGCCTCAATAATAGCGTCTTTCTGATCCATGGGCAGCGCGGGGCAGCCCAGGCTACGGCCCAGGCGGCCGTACTGCCGGATGAAATCCTCACTCACGTAATCAGCCCCGTGCATTACCACAGCACGCGAGAAGGCATTGGTATTGAAGCCCTCGTCGAGGCCCTGCAGCTTCAGGGAACGGCCGTGCTTGCCCTGGTACTCGCCCTGGGTCACGTAGAAACCCAGGCTGCTCATGTTCGATTCGTTTTCGTTGGAGAAGTTGGTCGCCATATTCTCGCCGGAGTTGTGGCCGTGGGCTACCAGCGTATGAAACTTCACTTGCCGGGCGGCCAGATCCAGCACCCACAGGCGCTTTTCGGTGGACGGCAGCTCGAAATCGACCACGGTCAGCAGCTGCTTGCCGCTGAGCTTACCCTCGCTTTCCAGGTTAAGGTAGCCGGTCATGGCCTTTTCGAACACTTCATAGCGCAGGCCCTGCTGCTCTACCCCCAGTTCCCGGTATAAGTCGTGCAGGCGCTGGTTGTACAGCGTGGCCGGCGCAACTACCGGGGCCGCTACCAGCCGCGCCTGGTGGTTGGTGGTGGCAGCTTTTGACTTTGCTACCGGAGCAGCCAGCGGCGTAGCCAGAAACAGCGAGGCCACGAAGGGCAGTACCCGCCGCGCCATCCGGCGGGTACGCAGCTTCAGACGCTGGCGACGAACGACACTCAGATTTTCCATCGACACAGGTTGGTTTCGGGTTTCGATAAGGCGCTTGCTTTACCACAAACAGACCCCACAGGCTTTACGAGACTTTGGCCATTGCAGATGCCCTGCCGGTAGCGAAAATCTGGGCCCGCAGCTATAATGCTCATTCCGGCTGATAGATTCCCGGTCGGTTAAAAACGGCAAAAAGAGCACCGGCATCTGCCAATACGCCACCAGAATTTTAGTAGCCGATTTTTAATCTTACAGGCCCCAATTCTGCTCTTATCGGCGCCTGCCGCGCCGTGTCTTTTTCCCACCACTCAATTCCCACTTTCCCACATGCACACGTGTACCTCCTGGATGCGTAAGCTCACCCTGGCCGCCGCCGCGCTGCTAGTGCTGGGCGGACAACCCGCCAAAGCCCAAAAAGTAGTTCTGCAGGGCTACTGGTGGGACTACTGGAACACCAACTACCCCAACGGCTGGGCCAATTACATTGCCCTGCTGGCCCCGCGCCTGAAAGCCATGGGCATTGATGCCGTGTGGCTGCCGCCCAGCATTAAGAATGGCAACCAGGGCAACGGCTACTCGCCCTTCGACAACTATGACCTCGGCGACAAGTACCAGAAGGGCTTCGTGGCTACCCGCCTGGGCACCAAGGACGAGCTGCTGCGGGCCGTGGCCGTGCTGCACGCCAACGGCATTGAGGTAGTGCAGGACATCGTGCTCAACCACAACGATGGGGCCGGCTCCCAAACCGGGGCCGGCGGCCAGGACCCCGCCGCCTGGGAAGACTACTCAACCAGCAAGTACAAGAACTTCCGGTACGTGAGCTACAGCCGGCCCGCTACCTCGGAAGACGCGGCCAACTACCTGGCCCGCAATGGCCGCTTCCCTAAAAACTGGCAGAACTTCAACCCCAACCCTGGCAACAACTCCAGCTCCGGCGACTGGAACGCCGTGTACTTCGGGCCCGACGTGAGCTACTACAACGGCTCCTACGGGCAAAGCTCCAACGCTACCTTCAACCCCGCCCAGGGCGCCGACTACATGCGCAACGGGGTGCGGAACTGGCTGATCTGGTACAAGAAGCAAGTGGGCTTTGACGGGGTGCGCATGGACGCCGTGAAGCACTTTCCGGATTTTGCCTCCGAAGATTTTCTCTACAACCTGCAGAGCAACGCGGGCTGGGCTTCGGGCGGGGCTACTATGTACGCCGTGGGCGAGTGGGTAGGCTCCGGGGGGCAGATGGATGGCTGGGTGGCCAACGTGCAGAACCGCGCCGGCACCTTCGATTTTTCCCTGCGCAACGGCCTCTATAACATCATTAGTGGGGGCGGCAACTTTGATGTGGGCTCCTTGCCCGGCTACCAGCAGGGCGCCCGGGTATTCAACATCAACGGACAGTATGTGCACCGCACGGTGCCCTTCGTAAACAACCATGACACCTTCCGGCCCCAGGTGAGCAGCACGGGCAACTACACGGGCTGGAACACGGGCTCGGAGCTGGCCCCCCACATCGACCCGTTCGATCCGCGCCTTTCGGCGGCTTATGCGGCGGCGCTGGCCGTGGATGGTTCCCCCCAGATTTTCTTCGAGGATTTGTTTAACGTGGGCAGCACCGGCAAACGCTACTCGCACCAGCCCACCAGCACCGCCGACTTACCCCAGCGCTCCGACATTGAGAACCTGATCTGGTGCCACCAGAACCTGCGCTTCAAGGATGGCGCCTACAAAGTGCGCTACCAGGCCCCCGACCACCTGGTAATTGAGCGGAGCACCAAGGCCATCATCGGCATCAACGACAACTTCTCGGCCTGGCAGAACCACACGGTTTCCTGCGACTTCGCGCCGGGTACCGTGCTGAAAGATTACTCCGGGGCCAACGGCACGGCTACCGTAACGGTGAGCAGCGCCCAGACCGTAACCATCAACACCCCGCCCTGCAACGGCACGGCCAGCGGCGGCCGCCGGGGCTACTCGGTGTGGGCGCCTACGGGCATCAGTACCAACTACACCCGCGCCGCGCTGACAACCACCCAGGAGTGGGAACTGGCCGACGACCTGGGCGACTCCCACGCTTCGTCGCTGAAGCAGGGCGGGCAGCTGCCGGCTTCCTCCACGGCCTACCGCACGGCGGGCCGCATTTACGTAGCCTCGGGCAAAGCCGTCAGCTACAGCCTGATTCCGACCGACGCTACCCGCAGCCTGGCTGTGGAGCTGGTGAACGGCAGCGGCACCATCCTGAGCAGCAAAACCGGCACCGGCACCCTCACCGGCACTTACACGCCCACGGCTACCGGCTGGATTACCCTGCGCGCCAAGAACGCCGCGGCCACCAATCCCGCTCAGCGCGCCTTCGTGAAAGTTACCTACACCGCTCCGGCCGTACTCAGCCCCACTGCCCTGCGCGAAAGTGCCGTGCTGGCGGCCAACCCGGCCACGGAAACCGTAACCACCGCCGACCTGGCCGTGTACCCGAACCCCACCAGCGCCGACCGTATTGAGGTGGTGCTGCTCTCCCCGAAGGACGTGACGGCCACCCTGCGCCTACTCGACCTGACCGGCCGCCTCGTGCACGAGCAGTCGGTGCGCCTCTACCCCGGCTCCACCGAGCAGCGCCTGCGCGTAGGCCAAGCCCTGCCGGCGGGCGTGTACCAGCTGCACGTGCCGGAGCTGGGCCTGAGCCGGAAAGTGGTGGTCAAGTAACCTCCAGCCCTACCCTCCTTGTACCCAAAAAGCCCCACCGGATTATCCGGTGGGGCTTTTTTAGTGAAAACAGGGTTGGTGGGCCTAGTGGCCTACGGTGGCAGCTTTCATTTCGTCGAGGATGGCCGCCAGCTCGGCTTTTTCCTTGTCGCCCAGCTTGTTGACCGCCATGGAGGCGTCGGCCGCCTGGCGCCACACGGCCCATTCGGTTTCGGTAATCATCATGCCTTTGTGGGCCGTCAGCATGCTCAGGCCCGTGTACTTGAGCGGACCGCCGGTAGCCTCGCCCATCTGATTAATAAAGTTGTTCCGCAGGCGGGCCAGGCGGGCGGGCTTGTCGGGGTCGTTGAGCAGGGGGGTGTGGGTGCGCAGCATCTGGGAGTTTTTCACTTCCGTTTCGGCCGCTACATTGGCCATCAGCACGTCCACAAACCCTTCCACTCCCTTCAGGCCGCCCATGCGCTCATACAGGGTGGGCGTAGGGTCTGCCTCCTTAGAGCCGCAGGCCGTGGTGAAGCATAGGGTACCGGCCAGCAGCAAAACGGCCGGAAACTGGAGTCGAGGTAAGATCATAAGAACAGGAAAAAGTGGAGAATCAAGAAATACGGGTAGCCGGAAACCAGCTGGTTTCCGGCTACTAAGGGTTGGGAGCTTATACTGAAATGAACAGCCGCCGCAGATTCAGGGCAAACCGAATCTGGTCCAGGGTTTCGAGGTAACTGGCGGGCACCGGGCACTCCCGGCCCGTAGGCGCGGCCGGCGCCTGTTGGGGCCGGGTTATCCGGAAGGTTCCGCCCACGGAAAGTACCCGCTCAAGATCAGCCTCCGAAACATCCTCCTCGTGGAACAGCACGGTAGCGACCTGCGTGCTGCTGTTAATAACGCAAGCGGCCACGCCGGGCACGGCGGCTACCTGCCGCTGCACCGTGGCGGCCTCGGCGGGGGCGGCCAAGCCATCTACCTGCACTTGCAGAAAGCGCACGGGCCGCGCGTAATGATGCAGACTGGGTTCTTCCCAGCTGGCCCACACCAGCAGCACCAGCAAGCCCAAGCCTAGCTGCAGAAATCGGTTGTGCTTCACGCGTTTTGGCTATAGCAAACGGGATTCAGGACTGGATAAGAGCAGAGGTTACTTCGACATTACCTGCCCCCGGATTTCGCCGCCCGCGTAGGCCTGGGAGTGCAGGTTTACGTAGGTTTCGCCCTTCAGCAGCAGGGCTGCGTCGGCCTCCGAAAGGGTAGCCGTGCCCGTGATGGGCGAGGTGGTAACGTTGGAGAAAGAAACGAACGGGTTGCCGTTGGTGCCCGCGGCTCCGCGGTGGAGGTGGCCCATGGTGGGCGTGAAGCCCTGGTAGGTAACGCGGTAGCTCAGGGTGCGGGTGGTTTTGTTGTAGGTGCCCGTCATGGTGCCGGTAGCGGCCGAGTTGTTCGGGCCTACCTCCTGCTTGCCATCAAGGGTAGCCGTCATTTCCACCGAATCCGTGGGGGTAGCGGTGGTGGTTTCGTCTTTTTCGCAGGCTACAAGTGCGGCAGAGCCCATCAGGAGTACTGCCAGGGTAGTAACTTTCAGATTCATACGGTAAAAGGGTGAGGTAAGAGAATGGGTGAGAAATGCTATTTCCGGAAGCCCTCTTTGGGCCGGATGGTGAAGTTGCGGTTGACGTTGAAGCCGAAGTACAGGTCGCCCTTGAAGAAGTTGCCCCGGGTGTTGGCCACGAAGAACTTTTCAATCATGCCCTGGGAATTGGTCACGTGCAGCTGAAAAATGTGGCCGCCCGTCTCGATATCGAAGCCCAGAGCCAGCGCATTGCGCACGCCCGTGGGCGCCGTGCGCGGCACCAGGTAGTAGTACTCCGCGTTCAGAGAGGTGCGCTTGGTGAGTTTGTGGCGTCCGCCAATGCCCACCGCGTACACATCGTTCGACTGGGTTCTGTCTTCCACCAGGTTGCGGTGAATCAGGGTGGGCATTAGCTGCACCGACAGGCTGGGGTTGAACTTGCGCGCAATCAGGGCCTGGTAGGAGTAGTTCATGCGGTGCGAGGTGGTGTACCACGAGCGGTCATCGCGCAACGTATTCAGGGCCGAGCTGGCAAACAGCGTAACACTCACGGGCATGGCCCGGCGGCCGGTGCTTTGGCGCAGGGCCCGGTACTTCACGAAGCCATCCAGGGTTTTTTCCAGGGAGCTGCGGCCGATGCCTATTTCCAGCTTATCGGTAAGGGCGTACTCCAACCCCAGCCGGATGCTGGCCTGGTCGAGGCCGAAGAAATTGTAGGCGCCGCTGTTCAGTGTACCAAAGCGGTGCGAAATCAGGAATACCATGGTGCCCTGTCCGGGCGTTTCTACGGTATGCCCGTTAATGAGGCGGGTACTTTTGAAGGTAGCGGCTACTACCTCCGTGGCGGCCGTGGGGGTAGCCTGGGTTTCCAGTTGCCCCAGCAGGTCGTCCTGAGCCCAGGCCGGCCCGGCCCAGGCAGTTAGCAGCAACACCAGTAAAGAGGCCAGCCGGCCCCGGTAGAGAGGAAAAGTTGGATGCATATAGAAAAGCAAAAGCGGTGAAACCCGGCCCAGCCCCCAGGGCCGGCGGTACAATAGCTGAACTTATTTGGCGGTGAGCTGGGAAACGGCCTCGCAGGACATGACCACTTTAATCCCGACGATTTTGGCAATGTTCTCGCGCACCAGCAGCGGAATTTCAATGCCGTAGTCGGCCGGCGCTACGCTGAAGTAGGCATTCACCATCAGCTGGCCGCTTTGCTGCTGCAGGGCTCCGGTTACCGTCAGGTGCTTGGTAACGCCGTGGATGGTCAGGTCGCCCTCCACCGTCACGCGCTGCGACTGGCCGCTGGCCAGGGTAGCCGGGTCAAAATCCAGAATTTTACCCCGGAAAGACGATTTTGGGAACCGGTCGGAGTCCATGTAGTTCTCGTTGAAGTGCTCCTGCATGAGGGTGCGCTTAAACTGGAACGACTTGATTGGAATGCTGAACGCCAGCTGCTGGGTCTGCAAATCAATCAGGCCTGCGGCCTGCTCGGTATGGGCCTCAATGTCTTCGAGGATGCTGCTGGAGAAGAAGCTTACTACCCCCTTTTGGGTCATGTATTTGCCCTGGGCCAGCCCAGTGGTAACTCCCCCGGCCAGGGAAAGCAGCAGGCCACAAATTGGTAAGCTCACGGAACGGATCAGGCTTCGCATCCTTATTTAGTTGTTAGGAGCGCCCGCATCTACCCATTTCTGCAACAGCTCAATATCACAATCCGACAGCTTGGTTCCGCCCTGGGGCATAGGGTTATAGCCCGGCAGATGCTTCACGTTGCCCATCAGCTCGCCCGAGCGGATGTACTTCTGAATCACGGAGAAATCCTCCAGGTTAACGCTGCCCGTGAGCAGGGCGGGGTTGTGGCAGCTTCGGCAGTTTTTGTCCAGCAGCGGCGAAATAGAAACGCTATAGGAAACCACGGCCGGGGTAGTACAGGGCACTTTGGGCTCCGCTATTTCATCGGCCTTATCATACGCACAGCTGCCCAGCATAAAGCTTAGCAGCAAGCACAGCACAGTAGAGATTTTAGTCATTGAAAAACAGTATGCAGAGGCAGGTAGAACTGATGATGGCTCTTATGCAGCCTCTAAGTAGGTATGTACAGTGTGCGTAGTGACTCGTATTGGGGCCAGGTACTGGGGTAGAAGGGCGGGCAGACGGGCAGAACAGGTGACTTAGTGTGCTATGCCTGCTTTGCCTAGCGGCAACCTGCTGGAGCACGCACCCCAGGAGAAAACAATTTGCATTTCCCAAGAAGAGAAAATTTCATACTTGCTTACCACTTGCCAATCCATTAGCACTCCAACTAAAATGCCTGACCACAACCCTCAACACCTTATTAGGCTGTTGTTTGCCCCGGATGTGAGCGGCTGTGATATACCCGTTAAAACCAAAGTCAGCGCTCAAAACGGGAACTGCTTCCCATTTTGGATTACAAATCTACGTAGGTAACCAAATTTCGGCTTTAACCAACCCGGGCTTTTAGCTGAAACTCCGTAATCACCCGATGAAAGAGGACTGCGTCCCGTCTAAACACGATAATTTTATTTTTTACCTATAACAATTAATATTATAATTATTTCAATCAAATAAAATTTTAATCAATGATAATCAGACATATGTAATTTAACAGTTCATAATTCTAACAGTTATCCGAACAATTTCAAAGGACCATCATTGTAAATAATGTTATATAATAACTTAGTACATTCCTAGCACTGCCTCTAACACCAGCAGCAGTTGGGCACCGCCTTCAGCGCCAGCCCTGGGCGGCTAACTGGCTGGCCGCAACGGAGCCCTTCAGCCACTTCGATTCCAACCCCGGTCCGCTAAGGTAAAGGCAGCCACCCTGGCCCATAGTCCGGATGATGGCCCGGTATTGATCGGGGGGTAGGGCCGGGCAGCCCCGGCTGTAGCCTACCTGCCCGTGCTGCTCGCGGTACTGGCGGCTCACGTAGTCGGCGGCGTGCAGCACTACGTAACGGCGCAGGGCATTGGTATTCTGGCCGGCATCCAGCCCGCGCAGCCGCCGCGAAAGGCCATGCTTACCCTGGTAAGTGTCCAGGGTCTGGTAGAAGCCTAGGGAAGTGCACGCCGATTTTAACGTATTGGAAAAGCGCCGGGCCCGCAAACGCCCCGAGCCTCGGCCGTGCGCCACGTGGCTGTGGTGCAGCACCCGGCCCGCGGGCAAATCAAGCACCCACAGCCGCGGCTCCGAGGAGGGCATATCCATATCGGCTACGGCCAGGATGCCGGCCTGCCGCACGAGACCGGCTTTTCGCAGATTCAAGTAGCCCACACAAGCCCGCTCCAGCACCTGCGGGCGCAACCCGGCGGCGGCTGGCCCTAGCCGGGCGCGTAGCACTTCCACGGCCCGCCGCACGGAATCGGGTACTGCGGCCAGGGGTAGCAGGGGCGTTAGCTGCAGAGAGTCGGGCGCGGCGGTTATCGGCCGGACGTCAGGCGCGGGATTTTTCGGGCGGGACGCGGCCATGGCCGGCGGGCGCGAAACCGCCACTTCTGCCCCCGAGGGCTGGCACCCGGCCACGGCCGCCCCTACCACTGCCAGTAGCACACAGCGCCGCCAGCCGCCACCCTGGGCACGAAGAAGGAGAGCGGCGGCGGCGGATAGCAACATAGAAAACCGGTTGGGGCCGTCAAAAATCGGTATTTGTGCCGCCGTACGCAAGCTGCACCCGACGCTCTTTTCTCAGGCTGCCTAGCGTTGCGGCCCACGGCCGGGCAACCGTCATCGGCTACTGCCAAAATACGGGGGCCCGGTTGCGGCCCAGGGCAGGGGTAGGAACCAAGCGGGCGCGGCCTCGGCTTGGCGCCCATTTGTTCCGTACTTTTGTGCCATTCGGGGCGTAGGCTGGTTATAAGGCCACTCCCTTTGTTTTCGCACTTCTTCGGCGCGCCGCGGCGCGCTTTGTTGCTTATGGCTAAAGTTGCAATTAACCTTTCCACTGGTAGCCTCCAGCAGGAGGAAATCATCGTCGGTATTGATTTGGGCACTACCAACTCCCTGGTGGCCTACATTCACCCCGACGGCCGCCAGCCCCTGGCCATCAACGACCAGGGCCGCGGCACCATTGTGCCCTCGGTAGTGCACTTTCCCGGCGGGGGCGACGCGCCCATCGTGGGCACCGAGGCCAAGCAGTATCTGCTCACCGACCCGCAGAACACCATCTATTCGGTGAAGCGCCTGCTGGGCAAATCGTACCACGACCTGGGCCAGCACGCGCAGGAGCTGGGTTACAAGGTGATTGACGATAACTCGGAGGGCCTGGTGAAAATCCGGGTGGGCGAGAAGTTCTACTCCCCCATTGAGCTGTCGGCCGAAATTTTGAAGGAGCTACGCCTGCGGGCCGAGCACGCCCTGAAAACCGCCGTTAACAAGGCCGTTATTACGGTACCCGCCTACTTCAACGACTCCCAGCGCCAGGCCACCCGCGACGCCGGCCGCCTGGCCGGGCTGGAGGTGCTGCGCATTGTGAATGAGCCAACGGCCGCGGCCCTGGCGTACGGCATTGGCCTCTCGCCCGACGAAGAAAAAACCGTGGCCGTGTACGATTTGGGCGGTGGCACCTTCGATGTCAGCGTGCTGCGTATTCAGCAGGGCATATTTGAGGTGCTGAGCACCAACGGGGATACCTACCTGGGCGGCGACGACCTGGACCGCGCTATTTACGACTATTGGGCCGGCGAGTATCAGCTCTCAACGGTTCTGTACCAGAATCCGTCGGCTCAGCAGGAGCTGCGCCTGCTGGCCGAGCAGGCCAAGCGGCAACTTAGTCAGCAAGACACGTTTGAGGCGGAGTTTGGCGGCACTACCCTACCCCTCACCAAACCTAAATTCAACGAGCTGGTGCAGCCCTTGGTGGCCCGCACCATTGCCTCCTGCCGACAGGCCCTCGCCGACGCCAAACTCACGCCCCAGGACCTGGATGCCGTGCTGCTGGTAGGCGGCTCTACCCGTGTGCCGCTGGTGTATGAGGCGGTATCGGAGTTCTTCCAGCAGCCCGCCAACAACTCCCTCAACCCCGACGAGGTGGTGGCCCTGGGCGCCGCTATTCAGGCCGACATCCTGGGCGGCAACCGCCGCGACGTGCTGCTGCTGGACGTGACGCCCCTCACGCTGGGCATCGAAACCCTGGGCGGCCTGATGGACCCCATTATCCCGCGCAACTCTAAAATACCCACCAAAGCCGGCCGCCAGTACACTACCTCCGTGGACGGGCAGGTCAATCTAAAGATTTCAGTGTACCAGGGCGAGCGGGATTTGGTAAAGGAAAACCGTAAGCTGGCCGAGTTTGACCTGCGTGGTATTCCGGCTATGCCCGCTGGCCTGCCCAAAATCGATGTAAACTTCATTCTGAATGCCGATGGAATTCTGAAGGTAGAAGCCATTGAGCTGCGTTCCAACACCCGGCAGGCCGTGGAAATCAAGCCTCAGTATGGCCTCACCGACGACCAGGTGGAGCAGATGCTGATGGACTCCCTGACCCACGCCCGCGAGGACGTGGCGGCCCGCATGGTAATTGAGGCCCGCACCGTAGCCGAGCAGATGCTGTATCAGGTGGAGCGCTTCGTGGCCAAAAATGGCCAGCACCTGTCGCCGGAAGAAATCGACCAGACCACAGCCGGCGTGAACCAGCTGAAGACTGCCTTGGGCACCCAGGATAAGGACACCATTCTGAAAGCCGTGGACGAGCTGGAAGAGCTGACGCGGCCCTTAGCTGAGCGGGTCATGAACATCAGCATCAGCCAGGCCATGGCTGGCAAGAAAATAGAGTAGCCCGTACGGCTATTTATCGGGCAACCGGGTAGCACAGGTGCTGTGGAAGGGCTTTACCAACGAATGGTGAAGCCCTTTCATTTTCTTTGCGTCGGGGCGTGAATCCAATTATCCTCCCCCCAGACTTAGTATTAGGAAGTACAAAAAATATTTTTACTCGGGGAACCCAGTAGTAAAAAGCACAAAGTCTGTCTTGCTATGAATCCTTACCTTGTCCGTCTGGCCCAACTTGCCCAGCAGCCCAGTCGCCGCGTTATTGGCCTAATGTCGGGCACTTCGCTGGATGGGCTGGACGTGGCGCTTTGCCGCCTACACGGGCACGGGCTGGCTACCCGTTTGGAGCTGGAGGAGTTTACAACGGTGCCGTACTCCGCCGATATGCGCCACCGCATCCGGCAGGTATTCGCACGCCCCCAGGTGAGTTTGGAGTACCTGACGCTGCTGCACGCCTGGTTGGGCCGCACGCATGGGACAATGGTAGCGGCCTGCCTGGAACAGTGGCAGGTAGCTCCCGCCGCCGTTGACCTGATTGCCAGCCACGGCCAAACCGTTTACCACGCCCCGCACCATCAGCACCAGCACCCCGATTTTCCGTTGAATGCCACCCTGCAGCTCGGCGACGCCGACCACCTGGCCGTGCACACAGGTATTATCACCGTCAGCGACTTTCGGCAGAAGCATGTGGCAGCGGGCGGTGAGGGAGCCCCCCTGGCTGCCTACGGCGACTATCTGCTGCTCAGCAGCCCCGATGAGGAACGGCTGCTGCTCAATCTGGGTGGTATTGCCAACTTCACCTACCTGCCTCGTGCCGGCCAGGACGCTCACACCGTATTCAGCACCGACACCGGTCCCGGCAACACCCTACTCGACGCCACGGTGCGCACCCACTTCCCTACCCTGGCTTATGACGCCAACGGCCAGCTGGCGGCCGCGGGCCGCGCGCACGCAGGCCTGCTGGCGACCCTGCTGAATCACCCCTTTTTTGAGAGTAACCTCCCCAAAACCACCGGTCCGGAGCTGTTTAGTGTGGCTTACCTTCAGCAGGCGCAGCAGCGTAGTGCTACCCCGGCACTAGGCCCGGAGGACTTGCTGGCAACCCTGACCGAGTTTAGTGCCCTGGGCGTGGCCCGAGCGGTCCGTCAGGCTTTCGGGGCGCAGCCGAAGCTGTCCATTTATGTGAGCGGGGGCGGTGCCCACAACCCTACCCTACTGGCCGCCCTGCGGCGCCACTTACCCGGCTGCCGCTTCGCCACCACCCAGGCCCTGGGGCTGCTGCCCGATGCCAAAGAGGCCGTCCTTTTCGCTGTGCTGGCCAACGAAGCCGTGGCAGGTACGCCTATCAGCCTCGGCAGCGGGCGGCAGCGGGTGCCGGGCGTTAGTATGGGTAAAATCTCGTGGCCAGGGTAGCGGTGGGTTAGTTTTCGGCGCCGGCCAGGGGTATCAGGGTGAAACCGGCTACCTGCCGGCTGGTGGAGTCGCGGAAGGTAACGTCTAGCTGGAAATGGGGCACACGCCGTAAGGTATCGGCCCGGAAGGAAAACGCAACGAACGGCTCTGGCGCCTCCGCGCCGCGCAGCCGGTAGCCCAGCTTGTACAAATCAATGGTTTTGCCATAGCGCCCGGCCTGCACCCGAAAAGGCTGGGCGACTACCTGCAGCTGCTCCACAGTTATTGACTGCCGCACATCGGGCGCTAGGTAGCTATAGGCCGTGGCCCACTCGCCCTGCACTACTGCTAGCAAAAACCGCCGAGCCACCTGCACCTGCGAAAGCGGAGCGGCCTGTGTACAGATTGGCCCAAGGCTGTAGCCGCCAGCGGGCATCTGAGCCTCCTGCTGGGGGTGATGTGGCCCTGTCAGCCCAAGCAATTGCCCCACTAGAAAAGGGAAGACGCCAGCAGTCATCGGAAACAGTTGCGCATAACTACGTTCTGTAAACCCAAGAGCCGATTTACTGGCAGAGGAGCTGCTGGGTGGCAACCTGTCCGTCTCTCCCGAAAAGCCGCAGCGTATACATGCCCGGCACCCAGCGTTGCGTATCCAGTTTTACCTCGGGGCGGGACGCGCCGGAGGAAACCGCCGAGCCAACCAGCTGCCCCAGGCTATTAAATACCTCTACCCGGTTGAGGCCGGCGCCCGCCCACCGCACAGTACACCCCGCGTTATCGGCCGGATTTGGGTACACTTCTATTGCCTGCTGACGGCTGGCGGCGGTAGCAGTTACCGTTCCGGCCACGCGCAGGGGTAGGGCCCGCGAGTTGTTGGTTTCGTCCGACTCACTGATGCGGTTGCGCGGGTCGGCCACCAGCAGTAGGTAGTAAGTGCCGGGTGCGGTAGTGGCCGGAATGGTGAGCACCGGGGCCGAGTGGATGGTACCTCCATTCATGGTCAGATTGATGCCATTCGCCAGTAGATCCAAAAAAACATCGTTGCCGGCAGAAAATACAGTATCCGCCGATAAATAGAACCCCAGTTCATAGGCGCCAGTCTCTCCGGCTCCCCGGTTATACATGAAGGTAAACGCCCCGGTGCTGCCCCCGGCCGGCACCTCTCCAAACGATAAGGACGGCCGCCAGAGCAGCAGGTCCGGCAGCGGCGTCACGCCCCGAACAACTGTAACGGGCACACTCACCACGTTATTGGTTTCGTCCAGTTCCCGCTCCGCATTCAGAGGGTCAGCCACTAGCAGCACGTAATACGTGCCCGCCGTGGTCAGCGGCGGAATGGTGCCATTGATGGCGCACGTGCCGCTTTCCCCAGGAAACATCAACGACCGGCAGCTGGAACCCAGGTAAGCGTCAGTGGCGTCCCAGGTAGCATCCCCCGACAGATAGTAGCCGATGCAATTGAATTGGGAGCCATTGGTGCCCTGCACCCGAATAGTGGCGGAAAAGGGGTAGGTAGCACCGCTGTACAGCAGCGTGGGTATCGAATACGGCTCCACCACCACCAGATCAGGCTTAACCTGGGCCGTTGCATACAACGGCAAGCAGCCCAGCAGCAGGCCGATGGCTAAAATAACAGCAGATTTCATACGATGGATCGGGTAGCGTCAGATCAGGCGTAACTCTATTCCTCCTCTTTTGCGGGGGGCACGAGCACAAACACATCTTCGCCGGGGCGTTTCATAATGTACTTTTCGCGGGCAAATTTCTCCAGTAGCTCGGGGCTGCTCAGCAGCTCGGCCCGGTCCTCTTTCACTTTGTCGATTTCGCGGAGGTAGTATTCCTTATCGTTCTGCAGTTCCTGCCACTTGGCGTACATATCGTACTGCTTCAGAAAGTCGTTGGCATCGAACAGAAACATCCACACCAGAAAGCTCAGGCCTGTCAGAAAGTAAAAGCTGCGCAACAAGCGGGGAATCCGCTCAAGTATACCGGAGAAGCTCATGGCAAGAGTGCTGGTTGAGTACGGAGTCGAGGGTAGGCTGTTGCAACAAATATCCTGTTTTCTGCCCACATCCCAGCTACTTGCTCCACACGTCTGCTGACTGGTTGCTACACACGAAAAAAGGCACTCCTGACCGAGGTCAGCAGTGCCTTCTTACTCAGTGGCCGCTACACAAAAGCCGGCGCCACCGCTGCAATTACATTTTCTTGCCCGGGAAGTAAGCCGTTTCGCCCAGTTCTTCCTCAATACGCAGCAACTGGTTGTACTTGGCCATCCGGTCGGAGCGCGAAGCCGAGCCCGTCTTGATCTGACCCGTATTCAGGGCCACGGCCAGGTCAGAGATGGTGTTGTCTTCCGTCTCGCCCGAGCGGTGCGACATAATGCTCTTGTAGCCGTGGCGGCGCCCCAGATTGATGGCGTCGATGGTTTCGGTCAGGGTACCAATCTGGTTTACTTTGATGAGGATGGCATTGGCAATCTGCTCATCGATGCCGCGCTGCAGACGGTTTACGTTGGTCACGAACAGGTCGTCGCCCACCAGCTGGGTAGTGCTGCCGATGCTGTTGGTGAGGTTTTTCCAGCCTGCCCAGTCGTCTTCGTCCATGCCATCTTCAATGCTGATGATGGGGTATTTCTTGGTCCAATCGGTCCAGTAAGCCACCATTTCCGCCGAAGTCAGCTTGTCGCCGGTGCTCTTCTTGAAATGGTAGTGCCCGTCCTGGTAGAACTCCGAGGCCGCCGCGTCCATGGCAATCATCACGTCGTCGCCGGGCTTGTAGCCAGCCGTTTCAATGGCCTGCAGCACCACCTTGATGGCGTCTTCATTGGATTTGATGTTCGGAGCAAAACCACCCTCGTCGCCTACGTTCGTGCTCAGGCCTTGCTTCTTGAGCACGTTTTTCAGGTGATGGAAGATTTCAGTACCCCACCGCAGCGCTTCTGAAAACGAAGGCGCGCCTACGGGCATAATCATGAACTCCTGGAAGTCGATGCTATTGTCGGCGTGCGACCCACCGTTCAGAATGTTCATCATCGGCACGGGCAGCGTAGTGGCGTTTACGCCGCCTACGTAGCGGTACAGGGGCATTCCGGCTTCGGCGGCCGCCGCGCGGGCAATAGCCAGCGAAGCGCCCAGAATGGCGTTGGCGCCCAGGTTAGCTTTGTTCGGGGTGCCATCCAGTTCCAGCATGATTTTATCAAGCAGGCCTTGCTCGAACACCGAAAAGCCAATCAGCTCTTCCGCAATTTTGCTGTTCACGTTTTCCACCGCTTTCAGCACGCCTTTGCCCATGTACTTCGACTTATCGTCGTCGCGCAGCTCTACGGCTTCGTGCTTACCGGTAGAAGCACCCGACGGTACGGCGGCGCGGCCAACGGTTCCGCTCTCGGTGGTCACATCCACCTCAACGGTCGGGTTGCCGCGGGAATCGAAAATCTGACGAGCGTGAATTTCGGTGATAATGCTCATAAGGGATGAGGAAAATGGGGTGAAATGAATCAGGGTAGAGGCCAGGCCGCTGCCTGGCGGGGTTTGCGCCGCAAGGTAAAAATTAGCCCCGACGTTTCAGCTTCAGAATTTCGCCCATCACTCTGCCGTGCCCCTACCCCTCCCGTATCGCCAAACCCTAAGCAACGAGTCCGTACGAAGTAGCAGTGTAACGCTACGTGGCATACTCCATTCGGGGCGTAGCTGAAATCCAGTCCTACAGACTTTTCCTACCCCTTCTTACCACCTAAATCCTGATCAAAAGGCCAGCACTCACCCTACTCATTATAGCGTAGCGAGTTCTTCTGTCAGTCGTGTCGCTGCAGAGCAGACAATAAAAAAAGAGGCTGCCCCACTTGGGACAGCCTCTTTTCCTAATGGCGCAGTAACTACAGCTTACGAAGCAGCTTCTTCGTCAGCTTTCGCTTCGTCGCGGGTTTCGCCTTCCTGTACGGTAGTGGTAGCCGTGTCAGCAGGAGCAGCGGTTTCTACTACTGCAGCCGGAGCTACAGCCTCGCCAGCCGGAGCGTCAGCTTTCTTCTTGCTGCGCGAACGACGGGTAGCAGGGGCGGCAGCTTTCGCTTCACCAGCGTTCTTCGCTTCCAGCAGGGTTTCGTTGAAGTCAACCAGCTCGATGATGCACATTTCAGCGTTGTCGCCCAGACGCACGTCGCTCAGCTTGATGATACGGGTGTAACCGCCGGGGCGGTTAGCCACTTTGCTCGATACCGTGCCGAACAGCTCTTTCAGGGCTTCTTTGTTGCCCAGCTCAGCGAAAACCAGACGGCGCGAGTGCGTGGTATCGTTTTTCGACTTGGTCAGCAGGGGCTCTACAAACTTGCGCAGAGCTTTTGCTTTGGCAACCGTCGTCGAAATACGCTTGTGCAGAATCAGCGACGAAGCCATGTTCGAGAGCATGGCATTGCGGTGCGAGGCCGTCCGGCCGAGGTGGTTGATGGTTTTACCGTGACGCATAAAATGAAAAGAGGGGTAAGCTTGCGAACAACGACCACGGCGGAAAAGCAATCTGCCACCAGAGTGCTTTCACATTAGAACCGTTGTTCCTCGGGGGCTTACTAAGTTGATAAAGTGTGAAATGGCGTGCAAAGGTACGTAATACCTTGCTATGAAAAATGGGCTGATGATGAATATGTGCACAACACACAGTTCACCATCAGCCCATTCCGTTTATATCTGCTATTCTTCGTCGAGCTTGTAGCGGCTTAGGTCCATCCCAAAGGTCAGCCCCTTTTCCTCTACCAGGTTCTCCAGCTCAGTCAACGACTTCTTACCGAAGTTGCGGAACTTCATCATGTCAGCCATGTCCAGCTGCACCAAGTCACCGAGGGTTTTGATGTCGGCAGCTTTGAGGCAGTTGTACGCGCGTACGCTCAGGTCCATATCCGCCAGCGGCGTCTTCAGCACCTTGCGCATGTGCAGCGTCTCCTCGTCCACCGTCTCCTCTTCCTCAGCCTTGGCCGTCTCGAAGGTCATGGTGCTGTCGGAGAACAGCATGAAGTGTTGGATGAGAATGTTAGCGGCACCTTTCAACGCATCCTCCGGGTGGATGGAACCGTCGGTGTGAATCTCGATAACGAGCTTCTCATAGTCGGTCTTTTGCTCCACGCGAGTGTTTTCGATGCTATACTTCACGTTTTTGATAGGCGTGAAAATAGCATCAATAGCAATCTGACCGAAAACTTGGTCAGCAGGCTTGTTTTCCTCAGCGGGAACGTAGCCACGACCTTTCTGAATCGTGAACTCAAATTCGAGCTCCGTCGCGGGGTCCACGTTGCAGATTACCAGCTCGGGGTTCAGTACCTGGAAGCCGGTTGTAAACTTGTTGATATCGCCAGCCGAGAAGGTATCCTGCCCTTTTACGCGCACCGTGATTTTGTCTTCGATGGCGTCGCTCACTTTCTTGAAGCGAACCTGCTTTAGGTTCAGAATGATTTCGGACATATCCTCAATCACCCCTTCAATGGTCATGAACTCGTGCAGAACGCTGTTGGTGCGCACCGACGTGATGGCATAGCCCTCCAGCGACGACAGCAGGATGCGGCGCAGAGCGTTGCCGATCGTGACGCCGTAGCCTTTCTCCAGCGGTTTGAATTCAAACGTTCCGTAGAAGTCGTCGGATTTCTCCATTACCACCTTCTCCGGCATTTGAAAAGCTAAGATTGACATAAGTGGGGCGTTTGAAGTAGTGAATAGCAGACAGTAAGAACGCGGCCAATGTAGCCTAATTTCTTACCGCCTGCTACCCAGTTCCAGTTATAACAAGGAAAAAAGTCGAAGCAGAGAAACGGCCCGGACTGCCGGGCCGTTCCAAGAATTACTTCGAGTACAACTCGACGATGAGCTGCTCCGTGATTTTCTCCGGAATCAGGTCACGCGAGGGGGCGCTGATGAACTTGCCCACCAGCTCCTTGCCGTCCCACTCCAGCCACGAGAAAGCGCGGGCGTTACGGGCGCTCAGGCTCGTGGTAATAGCCTCCAGCGACTTCGATTTTTCACGCACGGCCACTACATCGCCAGCGCGCAGACGGTAGGAGGCAATGTTTACTACCTCTCCATTAACGGTAATGTGCTTGTGCAACACCAGCTGACGAGCAGCACGGCGGGTCGGGGCAATGCCCAGACGGTACACTGTGTTGTCGAGGCGCGACTCCAGCAAAGCCAGCAGGTTGTCACCAGTAATGCCGGGCAGAGTAGCAGCTTTGTGGAACAGGTTTTCGAATTGCTTCTCCAGTACACCGTACATGTACTTCACTTTCTGCTTCTCCATCAGCTGGACAGCGTACTCGCTCTGCTTCTTACGACGACCACGGCCGTGCTGGCCCGGAGGATATGCTTTTTTGGTGAGTGCCTTGCTCGGGCCGAAAATCGGCTCATTGAAGCGACGGGCAATCTTGGTTTTAGGACCAGTATAACGTGCCATTTCAGGTTTGTTGAGTTTTGAGGGGGTTGAACCGCGCGTGTCGGATTCCCGAGGCGCACCTTGCAGGGGTGAAAAGGCGCAACCGGAATCCGACACCGGTGACCTGCAGTGCAGGCCTGTTCACTAAATCAAACGCGACGACGTTTGGGAGGACGGCAGCCATTGTGGGGCAGCGGCGTCACGTCCTTAATGGTCGTTACCTCAATACCCACGTTACCCAGCGTACGGATAGCCGATTCACGGCCTGCGCCCGGACCCTTCACGAACACCTCAGCTTTGCGCAGACCCAAGTCGTGGGCTACTTTGCCGCAGTCCGTAGCAGCCATTTGAGCTGCGTAGGGGGTGTTCTTCTTCGAACCCCGGAAACCCATCTTACCAGCCGAAGCCCAGGAAATTACCTGACCATTGTTGTTGGTGATGGAGATGATGATGTTGTTGAACGAGGCCTTGATGTGTACCTGACCTACGGGTTCCACAACGACAACGCGCTTTTTGGCTTTGTCTTTTCTTTTTTGTGCCATTTGGTTATCGCAAAAAACTGCGGAAGGTGTTGAAGCCCGCTCCTAACAAAGGAAGCCGGGCTTCGATTCCCGCTACAGATTATTTAGTAGCCTTCTTCTTGCCAGCAACGGTCTTACGCTTACCCTTGCGGGTGCGTGAGTTGTTCTTGGTGCGCTGACCACGAACCGGCAAACCTTTGCGGTGACGCAGACCCCGGTAGCAACCGATGTCCATCAGACGCTTAATGTTCAGCTGCACTTCTGAGCGCAGCACACCTTCGGTCTTATACTCGGCGGCAATCACGCCGCGGATTTCGCCAGCCTCAGCTTCAGTCCAATCCTTCACCTTCTTGTTCAGGTCAACACCTGCTTTGGTGAGAATCTGCTGAGCAGAAGGACGGCCAATGCCGAAGATGTAGGTCAGCGCGATTTCACCGCGCTTGTTGTCTGGGATATCTACCCCTGCAATACGAGCCATGTGCTTTCTTAAAAAGTCTGGTGCTACTAGCCCTGACGCTGCTTATAGCGCGGGTTCTTCTTGTTAATCACGTAGAGCTTGCCCTTGCGGCGGATGATTTTGCAATCAACGCTACGCTTCTTTACTGACGCTTTGACTTTCATGTCGTCGGGTTATTTGTAACGGTACACAATTCGTCCCTTCGACAAATCGTAGGGCGACATTTCGAGTTTTACCTTATCTCCCGGCAGAATCTTGATGTAGTGCATCCGCATCTTACCCGAAATATGGGCAATCAGCTGGTGACCGTTTTCCAGCTCCACGCGGAACATGGCGTTGGATAAGGCTTCCAGGATAACACCGTCCTGCTCAATGGAAGTTTGTTTGGCCATAAGGCTACTGTAAGGCTTTTTCTATGTATTCGAAGGAGGTAAGTATTTCCGCCTTGTCTTTGCGAACAACTACTGTATGCTCAAAGTGCGCCGAGGGCTTTAGATCTTTGGTTCGGATAGTCCAGCCATCCTTTTCCTGAATCACATCCTTCTTGCCGAGGTTCACCATGGGTTCAATGGCAAGTACTAGCCCGGTTTGCAGCTTCAGACCGGCTCCACGTTTACCGTAGTTGGGTACCTCAGGCCGCTCATGCAGTTTTTTGCCAATGCCGTGACCAACTAGCTCCCGAACCACTCCATACCCTTGTTTCTCAACATGGTTCTGGATAGCGTAGCTTACGTCGCCCATCCGGTTGCCAGCCACTGCTTGTTCAATACCGAGGTACAGCGACTTCTTAGTTTCCTCTAGCAGCTTAGTCACTTCCGGTGCTACCTCCCCTACCGGGTGGGTATAAGCACTATCCGCGTGGTAGCCATTAAGCAAAACTCCGCAATCAATCGAAACCACGTCACCGCTTTTCAGCGTGTAGTCACCCGGGAAACCGTGCACTACTACCGAGTTGGGAGAGATACAGAGGCTATACTCAAATCCATTGTATCCCTTGAAGGAAGGCTGGCCACCATGGTCCCGGATGAATTCCTCGGCACGCTGATCTAATGCACGCGTCGTGATTCCTTCCTGAATCATGCGGGCCACTTCTCCGTGGGCCTGAGCCAGCACTTTCGCGCTAGCTCGCATGAATTCTATTTCTTCCTCGGTCTTGTAAAAAATCATCTTACGAGGCGAGGGCAATGTTTTGCGAACGGCCGCGAACTTTGCCAGTCTTCATCATGCCATCGTAGTGACGCATGAGCAGATAGCTTTTCACTTGGTTCATGGTGTCCAATACTACCCCTACCATAATGATAAGCGAGGTGCCGCCGTAAAACTGAGCAAACGGACGGGTTACCCCAGCCACTGTAGCTAAAGAGGGGAGAATGGCAATAACAGCCAGGGCCACAGCACCAGGCAACGTAATACGGGTGAGTACTTCATCTATATACTCCGAAGTGTCACGGCCAGGCTTTACACCCGGAATGAACCCCCCACTGCGCTTTAGGTCATCCGCAATCTGATTGGGGTTAACGCTGATAGCTGTGTAGAAGTAGGTAAAGATGATGATTAGTAATCCAAACACCACGTTGTACACCAAATGGTCTGGTTGAAACCAAGTCCCAATGAGGGTGGCCGTATCACTATTTTTGTTCCAAGCTGATGCAGCAATGGCAGGCACAAACATCAACGATTGAGCGAAGATGATCGGCATAACCCCGGCTGCATTCACCTTCATCGGAATGTACTGGCGTTGTGAACTGAGACTGGCAGCTCCCCCAATTTGCTTGGCATACTGAACGGGAATCTGACGGACAGCCTGAGTCAGGATGATAACCGCCATAACTACCAGGAACAGTACAACCAGTTCAATCAGGAAAATCAACGAGCCCCGCATAGTACGGGCTGTAGCTTCTCCGATCAAAGCGCCAGGTAGGCGAGACACAATCCCAATCATAATGATCATGGAAATGCCATTACCAATGCCTTTGTCGGTAATTTTTTCTCCCAACCACATGCAGAACAGCGTACCTGCTGTTACTATTATGGCTGTTGAGACGGTAAAAAAGACACCTGGATTAACAATGGCGTCTGCGTTAATCGTGGCAATGAAGCCGACTGACTGCAATGCTACAATTGGTATTGTAAGTACGCGTGTGTACTGGTTGATCTTCTTACGTCCCGATTCGCCCTCCTTCTGCAATTTTTGGAAGTAGGGAACTGCAATTGTAAGCAGCTGCAGTACGATTGATGCCGAGATGTAAGGCATGATGCCTAGCGCGAAAATCGAGGCATGGCTAAAAGCACCACCGAGTAAGGTATCTAATATACCCAGAACTCCGGTAGCGCCGCCTTGGGTGAGCCGAGTCGGATCGACGCCGGGGAGCACCACGTAAGAACCCAGCCGGTAGATGGCAATGAAAAAAAGCGTATTGAAGATCCGCATACGCAGATCTTCAATCGCAAAAATGTTCTTAATCGTGGTGATGAACTTGTTCATTGCCAGTCAGGCTTACAGCGTCACAGCTTTGCCACCAGCCTTCTCAATAGCTTCAACAGCCGACTTAGAGAAAGCGTGAGCATGTACTTCCAGTGCTTTGGTGATTTCACCACGCCCCAGAACTTTGATTTTGGCGTTTTTGGAAGCCAAACCAGCAGTTACGAAGAACGCAGCATCCAACGTAGTAGTGCCATTCTCGGTGAGAGCGGCCAGCACGTCGAGGTTGACGGCTTTATATTCTACACGGTTGATGTTCTTGAAACCGAATTTCGGTACCCGGCGCTGCAGCGGCATTTGGCCGCCTTCGAAGCCCGACTTTTTGGAGTAACCCGAACGGGACTTGGCACCTTTATGACCGCGCGTGGATGTGCCACCACGGCCGGAACCCGTACCACGGCCAATGCGCTTTTCGTTGCGCGTGGAGCCGGCGGCGGGTTGGAGATTGCTGAGATTCATTTTCGGGAGATTCCTAGAGTTCGGTTACTTCCAACAGGTGCTTTACGGCATCAATCATACCAGCTACCTGGGGGGTGTTTTCCACCGCCTTCGTGCTGCCGATCTTACCAAGGCCCAGGGCCTTTACAGTGCGCTTCTGCCGCTCGGGGCGGTCAATAACGCTCTTAACGAGTTTAATTTGGATCTGCGCCATCTGCTCTTAGCCGTTAAACACTTGGGAGAGAGTGATGCCGCGAGCCTGTGCAATCTGCATGGGGTCACGCATCTTCAACAAAGCGTCAAAGGTAGCCTTTACCACGTTGTGGGGGTTGGACGAGCCTTTCGACTTAGCGAGTACGTCTTTGATACCGGCGCTTTCGAATACGGCACGCATAGCACCACCGGCAATTACGCCCGTACCAGCCGCGGCCGGCTGAACCAGCACAAAACCGCCCGAATACTTACCTTCCATTACGTGAGGCACCGTGTGCTTGTACAGCGGCACTTTCACTAGATTCTTTTTCGCGTCGTCAATGCCCTTGGCAATGGCGTCGGTTACTTCATTGGCTTTACCCAGGCCGTAGCCTACGGTACCGTTGCCGTCACCTACTACCACGATAGCCGAGAAGCTGAAACGACGACCGCCTTTCACTACTTTCGCTACGCGGTTGATAGCAACCACTTTTTCTTTCAGATCGGAATCACCGGTGCGTGACTGTTCAGCGTTCCGGTCGTTGCCGCCGCGACGGTCGTTGCCACCACCCCGACGGTCATTACCGCCACGGTCATTGCCACCACCACGGTTGCCGTTGTTAAATTCTGCCATGATGAGTTAGAAATTGAGGCCGCCTTCGCGGGCTCCTTCTGCCAATGATTTTACGCGGCCGTGGTAGAGGTAACCGGAACGGTCAAATACCACTTTCGAAATTCCTTTTGCCTGAGCACGGGCGGCAATTTCTTTGCCGACTGCGGCGGCGAGGGCTACTCCGTTGCCCCCTTCCACCGAAACGTGCTTCGAGGAAGCAGACGCCAGCGTGTGACCCTTCGTGTCGTCAATAATCTGGGCATAGATGCCCGTGTTGCTACGAAAGACCGACAGACGCGGACGCTCGGACGTGCCAGCGACCTTAGTGCGGATGATGCGCTGGATCCGTTTTCTTCTAGTTGCTTTATCGAAAGCCATGGTGTGATATTATTTCGAAGCCGTTTTACCAGCCTTACGACGAATCTGCTCACCTACGAAGCGCACGCCTTTGCCTTTGTAGGGCTCAACTTTGCGCAGCGAGCGAATCTTGGCGGCTACCTGACCCAGCAGTTGCTTGTCAATGCTAGTCAGCGTAACGATAGGGTTCTTACCCTTTTCCGTTACAGCCGTTGCCGTTACCTCTTTAGGCAGAGCCAGGAAGATATTATGCGAGTAACCCAGCGACAGTTCCAGCGTAGTACCCGACATCGAAGCCTTGTAACCTACACCTACCAACTCCAGCTTCTCTTCCAGACCATTGCTAACGCCGTCCACGGCGTTATTTAGCAACGAGCGGTAGAGGCCGTGCATGGCTTTGTGGCGCTTCTGCTCAGTTGGGCGAGTCACTACCAGCTGACCATCTTCGGTTGCTACGGTAATGTCGCGGTCCACCGGAACGGTCAGGGTGCCTTTCGGGCCCTTCACGGTTACCGTGTTTTCGTTGCTCACTTCAACCTGCACGTTAGTGGGCAGGCTGATGGGCAGTTTACCAATGCGTGACATAGTCTCGTTTTCCTTTCAGATTAGTAGACGTAGCACAGCACTTCGCCGCCCACGTTCTCGGCTTTCGCCTCTTTCTCGGTCATTACGCCTTTCGACGTCGACAGAATCGCAATACCCAAGCCGCTCAATACGCGCGGCAGGTTTTCCACGTGAGCATACTGACGCAGACCCGGGGTGCTGATGCGCTCCAGTTTCGTAATGGCGGATTTCTTGGTAGCCGGATTGTACTTCAGCGCGATTTTGATCGTGCCCTGTACTGCGGCGTCATCAAACCGGTAGCTCTGAATGTAGCCCTTCTTGTAGAGCACCTTCGTAATCTCCTTCTTGATGTTGCTGGCCGGGATTTCTACTACCCGGTGATTAGCCTTGATGGCATTGCGCACCCGGGTGAGGTAGTCGGCAATTGGATCTGTGTTCATTTGATTATGAAAATGAAGCGCCCATTTTTAGGGAGCCGCAAAGATATGAAAATTTCGCCGCCACAGAAAGAGGCGACGAAATTTTCGGTTAAGACTACTCAACTCGGCTTTTAAGGGCTCGGCTGATGGTTTCTTTCGGCAACCTGCCAAATAACAATGCCTTACAGAAAACTCTGGTTTGGCAGGAACAGCGGTACTACCAGCTGGACTTGGTTACACCGGGAATTTTGCCGGCGAGAGCCATTTCGCGGAAACGCACGCGGCTAATGCCAAACTTGCGCATGTAACCACGAGGACGGCCGTCAATCTTGTCGCGGTTGTGCAGGCGCACGGGCGAAGCATTGCGGGGCAACTTGTCCAGAGCTTCGTAGTCGCCAGCCTCTTTTAGAGCCTTGCGCTTCTCAGCGTAACGGGCTACGGTAGCAATACGCTTCCGCTCCCGTGCTTTCATTGATTCCTTAGCCATTGTTCTGTTTCTTGGCGTTAGCGAACGGCATTCCGAAGGCGCGTAGCAGCTCGTAGCTCTGCTCGTCGTTTTCAGCTGTCGTTACGAAGGTAATATCCATACCGGCAATTGACTTGATTTTGTCAATCGAAATTTCCGGGAAGATAATTTGCTCCTTGATGCCCAGGGTATAGTTACCACGGCCATCGAAGCCCTTGTCGTTAATGCCTTTGAAGTCACGAACGCGGGGCAGAGCAACCGTCAGCAGACGGTCGAGAAACTCGTACATCTGGTTACCACGCAGGGTAACGCGGGCCCCGATGGGCATGCCTTCACGCAATTTAAAGTTCGATACCGACCGCTTGGCGATAGTGGCAACGGCTTTCTGACCCGTGATGGTCGTCAATTCGTCAACACCATTATCTACCAGCTTTTTATCAGCTACTGCTGAACCAATGCCGCGGTTGATGCAGATCTTAGTGATGCGCGGTACCTGCATGATGCTCTTGAACTGGAATTTCTCCTGGAGCGCCGGTACTACTTCTTTCTGATATTTATCTTTCAGTCGAGCCATAGTCGTAGAGCGGGTTAGGCGTTGGTCGATTCAACGCGCTTCACGTTGCTCACGTGAATCGGTGCCTCGATCTTGGTGATGCCGCCCTGGGGGTTCTTCGCACTAGGTTTGTTGTGCTTGGTTGCCAGGTTTAGGCCTTCCACGATAACACGCTGCGTCGAACGGTTCACCGATTTGATAACACCGGTTTTGCCTTTCTCGTCGCCGGAAATCACCAGAACGGTGTCGCCAGTTTTTACGTGCAGTTTCGCGGGCGTTGCTTTCGTTTTCGTTGCCATTGCTTAGAGAACTTCAGGAGCCAGCGAAACAATCTTCATGAACTGCTTTTCACGCAGTTCGCGGGCCACGGGGCCGAAGATGCGGGTACCGCGGGGCTCGTCGTTATTGTTGAGCAGTACAGCAGCATTGTCATCGAAGCGGATGTACGAACCGTCTTTGCGGCGTACTTCTTTCTTCGTGCGAACTACTACTGCCTTCGATACAGCGCCTTTCTTGGCGTTGCCGGAAGGAATAGCTGACTTAATTGCTACTACAATCTTGTCGCCTACACTGGCGTATTTCTTGCCCGTGCCACCGAGGACACGAATGCAGAGAACTTCTTTGGCGCCGCTATTATCAGCGACGGTCAGACGGGATTCTTGCTGTATCATCTTACTTGGCGCGTTCTACGATTTCTACCAGTCTCCAGCGTTTGTTCTTGCTCAGCGGACGGGTCGACATGATGCGAACCGTATCCCCTTCGCCGCATTCGTTGTTCTCGTCGTGGGCCATGAACTTGGTCGACTTGGTAACGAACTTACCGTAGATCGGGTGTTTGATTTTGCTTTCTACCACTACCGTGATGGATTTGTCCATCTTGGAAGAAGAAACGCGCCCGATGATTTCTTTACGCAGGTTCCGCTCGGTAGCGGTCGTTGCCTGCTGTTCTTCGTTGCTTGCCATCGTTAGTTAGCAGAGTTAGTAGCCTGCTCGTTCTCGCGACGCTTCAACTCGGTCAGCAGACGGGCGACATTTTTGCGGGCTTGCTTCAGACGAATCGGGTTTTCCAAGGGCGAGATGGCATGCGCGAAACGCAAGGTCTGGCCGTTGGTCTGCTCCGTCTTAATTTGGTTTTTGAGGTCCTCCAGGGAGAGGGCGCGGATTTCGGTGTTCTTCATCTTGTTTAAGCTTCTTGATAGTCGCGACGAACAACAAACGAGGTGCGCACCGGCAGCTTCTGAGCGGCCAGACGCAGCGACTCCTGCGCCACTTCCAGCGAAACGCCGTCCGATTCGAAGAGAATGGTGCCAGGCTTCACTACGGCTACCCAATACTCAGGCGAACCCTTACCCTTACCCATCCGAACCTCAGCGGGCTTCTTGGTGATCGGCTTATCCGGGAAAATGCGGATCCATACTTGACCTTCGCGTTTCATGGCGCGGGTCATGGCAATACGAGCAGCCTCAATCTGGCGAGCCGTAATCCATGCTTGTTCCAGCGACTTGATAGCGAACGAACCGAAGTCAATGGAGCTGCCGCGGTGGGCTAAGCCATGCACGCGACCCTTTTGCATCTTGCGATACTTGGTCCTTTTCGGTTGTAACATGAGTTATCTTGAATTGAAATTCGAGAGAAAAGAAAAAGGCTAGCGACGGGGAGCACCACCGCCTTGGCCACCACGGTTTTGGCCAGGGCCGCCACCGCGACGCTGTCCACCACCTTGACCGCCCCGGTTGTCACCGCCACGGCCTTCGCCGCCTCGGTCATTCCGGTCACGGCGCGGGCCACGGTCACCACCCCGGTCACCACGCTCGCCGCGCGGGCCACGGTCGTTGCCACGGCTTTCGCCGCCTTGGCCACCAGCAGGCTGTTGGTTCGGGGAGAGGTCGGGCTTACCGAATACCTCACCACGCATCACCCACACCTTAATGCCGATTTTGCCATACACCGTCTGAGCTTCCGACAGAGCGTAGTCGATATCAGCACGCAGGGTGTGCAGCGGGGTACGACCTTCTTTGTATTGCTCCGAGCGAGCAATTTCGGCGCCGCCCAGACGGCCGCCGCATTGGATCTTGATGCCTTCGGCACCAACACGCAGCGCAGCCTGAATCGCCATTTTCATAGCGCGACGGAACGAGATACGAGCCTGGAGCTGCTGAGCAATGCTCTCACCTACCAGTTTAGCGTCGAGTTCCGGACGCTTAATCTCGAAGATGTTGATCTGAACGTCTTTGCCGGTAATCTGCTTCAGCTCGTCCTTGATCTTGTCCACTTCAGCACCACCTTTACCGATTACAACACCCGGACGAGCCGTATTGATGGTAATGGTAACGCGCTTCAGCGTACGCTCGATTACGATGCGGCTGATGCCGCCTTTCGGGATACGAGCGTTGATGTATTTGCGGATTTTTTCGTCCTCAACCAGCTTGTCGGCAAAGTCCTTGCCGCCGTACCAGTTCGAGTCCCATCCTTTGATGACGCCCAGACGGAAGCCAACCGGATTTACTTTCTGTCCCATAGTGCTTATGCGGTGGCTTCTGCCGTGGTTTCGTTGGATTTCTTAGCCGAGCTGCGACGAGTTTTCTTGGGAGCCTCGTCAACAACCGTAGCAGCTGGTTTAGTTTCAGCAGCTTGTTTAGCAGCAGCCTTGCTGCCGAGGGGCTCTACTTTGCTGTCAATAACCAGCGTTACGTGGTTGCTACGCTTGCGAATGCGGTGGCCGCGACCCTGGGGGGCGGGGCGCAGACGCTTCAGCTGACGGCCTTCATCCACGAAAATCTCTTTGATATAGAGGTTGGCATCTTCGATGCGCTCGTCCTCATTTTTCTGCTGCCAGTTAGCCAGGGCCGACAGGAGCAGCTTTTCAACACGGGCAGCACCGGAGTTAGCCTCGAATTTCAGCAGGCCGAGGGCACGGGTTACTTTCTGACCGCGCACCAGGTTGGCCACCAGGCGCATTTTGCGCGGCGAGGTGGGCACGTTACGGAGTTTAGCTACTGCTTCCATCTTAGCGCTTGCCTTTATCTTTCTTGGCGATGTGGCCACGGAAGTTACGGGTAGGGGCAAACTCGCCGAGTTTGTGTCCTACCATGTTCTCCGTTACATACACCGGGATGAACTTATTGCCGTTGTGCACAGCGAAGGTGTGGCCAACGAAGTCAGGCGAAATCATCGAGCGGCGCGACCAAGTCTTCACCACCGACTTTTTGCCGGACTCGTCCATTGCCGATACTTTCTTCTCGAGCCGGAAGTCAATGTACGGCCCTTTTTTTAGTGAACGTGCCATTGCTTATTTCTTGCCTTTCCGGCTTACGATCAGGTTCTCGGAATACTTATTCTTGTTACGGGTCTTCTGGCCTTTCGAGAAGATACCGTTACGGCTGCGCGGGTGACCACCCGACGACTTACCTTCACCACCACCCATGGGGTGATCGACAGGGTTCATAGCCACACCACGTACGCGCGGACGACGACCCAACCACCGGTTACGACCAGCCTTGCCGAGACGTACGTTCATGTGGTCGCCATTTGAAACGGTGCCTACCGTAGCCATGCAGGTAACCAGTACCATGCGCATTTCGCCGGAAGGCAGTTTCAAGGTGGCGTACTTGTCTTCGCGGGCTACCAGCTGGGCGTAAGTACCAGCCGAGCGAGCCATAGCAGCACCACCACCGGGCATCAGCTCGATGTTGTGTACGATGGTACCCAGTGGAATTTCGCGTAGGGGCAGGGCATTGCCTACTTCCGGAGCTACACCCGAACCCGATACAACAGTAGCACCTACGGCTAGGCCGGCGGGAGCAATGATGTAGCGCTTCTCACCATCAGCGTACTGCAGCAGAGCAATACGAGCGGTGCGGTTAGGGTCGTACTCAATCGTCTTCACCGTAGCGGGCACCGTGGCCTTGTCACGCTTGAAGTCGATGATACGGTATTTGGCTTTGTGACCACCGCCGATGTAGCGGTTGGACATTTTGCCCGAATTGTTACGGCCACCGGAGTTTTTGAGGGGTGCCAACAGCGACTTCTCCGGCGTCGACGCGGTAATCTCGTCGAAGGCCGGGGCGATGCGGAAGCGCTGACCCGGTGATGTTGGTCTTAGTTTTTTGAGTGCCATTACTCTTGCTTAAGAAAAAAAATCTTGGCGGGAAGCAGGCTTACAGGCCGCTGTAGAAGTCGATAACGTCGCCTTCCTTCACGGTCACGATGGCTTTTTTGCCATGAGGGCGACGGCCGGAAACGGCACCGCCTTTCGTGAACTTCGATTTCACTTTGCCGATGGTGCGGATGGTGCTAACGCCCGTTACCGTCACTCCGTACAGTTGCTCAATCTCTTTTTTGATCTGAACCTTGTTGGCGTCAATAGCCACTTCGAAAGCGTACTGGCTTTTGTCGTTCAGACCCGTAGCCTTTTCAGTTACGATGGGTTTCTTCAGGATGCTCATTACTCAGCAGTGGTATAGAGTTGTTCCAGTGCGCTCAACCCATCTTCCGACAGCAGCAGGGTGTCTGTGTTCAGCAAGTCGTGGGTGTTCAGGGCTACGGGGGTAGCTACGCTCACTCGCTGAATGTTGCGGGCCGACAACACCACGTTCTTGTCAACCGAGCCAGTCACCAGCAGGGTCTTGCGGCCATTGTTCAGCTTCAGATCAGCTAGGATGGCGGCAAACTCCTTGGTTTTAGGAGCCGACAGTGTGATGTTTTCCACTACGGCTACTTTGCCGTCTTTAGCCAGGCTAGAAAGAGCCGACAGACGGGCCAGACGCTTGGTTTTCTTGTTCAGCTTGAAGCCGTAGTCGCGGGGTTGAGGACCGAAAATACGGCCGCCACCTACGAATACACCTGACTTCATGGAGCCAGCACGGGCGCCACCAGTACCTTTTTGCTTTTTCAGCTTTTTGGTGGTGCCGTGTACTTCGTTACGCTGCTTCGACTTGTGCGTGCCTTGGCGCTGGTTGGCCAAGTACTGCTTCACGTCGAGGTACATCACGTGCTCATTCGGCTCCAGGCCGAAGATGGCGTCGGACAGGGTAACCTTACGGCCGGTGTCCTCGCCTTTGATGTTAATTACTGACAGTTCCATCTTGCTAGCTTATTTTTCCAGGACCACGAAAGAGTTCTTGGCACCGGGAACCGAGCCGCTCACCACGATGAGGTTTTTGTCGGCTACAATGCGCATCACCTTCAGGTTCTGCACTTTCACCCGGTCGTTGCCCATACGGCCACCCATGCGCATGCCCTTGAACACGCGGGAGGGCCAGGAGCAGGCACCGATAGAACCGGGGTGACGGCCGCGGTTGTGCTGACCGTGCGTTTGGCCACCTACCCCGGCAAAGTTGTAGCGCTTTACAACGCCTTGGAAACCTTTGCCTTTCGAGGTGCCTACCACGTCAACGAACTCACCTTCTTCAAACAAGGTAGCGTCGATGGTGGAACCAGCCGTGAAGGAGCTGGCCTCGTCAGTGCGGAACTCAACGAGTTTTTTCTTGGGAGTGGTTCCGGCTTTCGCGAAGTGACCAGCCAGTGCTTTGGTGGTGTTCTTCGCCTTCTTCTCGCCGTAGCCGAGCTGGATGGCGGTGTAGCCGTCCGTTTCGATGGTCTTAACCTGCGTCACTACGCACGGACCCGCTTCAATGAGCGTAACAGGGATGTTCTTCCCGTCCGGAGTGAAGAGGCTTGTCATACCGATTTTCTTACCGATGATGCCAGGCATTCGATTGGGGTTTTAGAAAAAGACACACTTGAAAACGCCCAAGTGGCGTTTTCGGAAATGGAGTGCAAAGCTAGGAAATTGTTACCTGATATTCTAATTGCGTTTCGAAATATTTCGAACGCTACCCCGGCGGTTTCATTTGCAGTGAGCTACCCTGACTTTCAACTTCTTACTCTTGTAACGTCTGGCAGAATTCGCTTACTCACCCTAGAATCTTCTCTACCCGGCAGACGCTTCAACAGTTGGTTCTGTTACGGGAAAATCCAATCCAGTACACAAGAAATGTACGGATTAACGGAACCCTACGCTGGGCGCCATTCCTTCTCCGGGCTGGCGGGGCTTTTACATCCTTCTAGCGCCAGCAACAGAAAAAATAAGGCAAAAGCCAATCCTATTTGGGTTTCCAGGGTGTATTCAACCAGAAACGATAGTGTAGTAATGATGTATTGAGCTAACAACAAAGGAGCATGACGTGGCCATATGCTCAATCCCGGATAATAAAACCCGATAATGAACAGTAACAAACCAACCCCACCAAACGCTACTGTAGAGTACAGATATTGATTGTGAGGCTGGATGTATGCTTCTGGTTGAATGGTAGGGTAATCTTGCCGGTAGTGAATGGCCATTTCCGATTCGATATCGGCTTTGCCTACGCCAAACCACGGATTATCCTTAATAACTTTTAAGGCTACTTTATAGGAGTACACTCTACCTACCAAGGAGTAGTTATTGGCGGAGGCGGTGTGCTCCACACGGCCAACGTCCTCCCGGGTATTTACTGATTTATTGCGAAATGTTGGAAAGCATACATAACTCAATACAGGCAGTAATAAGAGGCCGGCGGCCAGTTGTAGAGCTCGGTAATACTGCTGCCGACGCATAACGAGCCATAAGCACGTTACCCCTCCCAAAAAATAAAATGTCAGGAGGCCACTACGTACAGCCAGCATATGCTGGTATAGCGCCAGGAACAGCACGGCTCCTACCACCAGTTTCTTGCCAATGCCTGTAATGCTTTGGTGCATCAACAGTGCTCCACCAGCAGCAATAGCCAAAGTAATGATTAGGCTGAACCGAATGTGGTCTGGCTCGGTGGGCATTACTTTCGAATGAAGGTATAGCTCATTTATCTGCTCGAAGTGCAGAACGTAATTAACAGTGCTCAGTAGGGCCGCAGTAGTAGCAGCGCCTATCAGGCAAAACCAAAGCTTCCGAAGATGGGCGCCCGGCAAAGCTGGTAATAGCCAAAATGCAAGAGGTAAAATCAGGAATGGTAACTGCAGCACTATATCCCGCTTATACTCCCCCCAGTTAACCGCCGATATTAGAAATCCTGATACCAGATGGATAATGTACACCAAGGAAAAAGCACTATAGATTGATCCGTGCATCCGGGAGTAAACCTTTCTGTGCAAGCCATAACTCACAATACCGGTTGCCAATAGTCCGGCCATGCCGATGCTGGGTAGAATCCGGAAGAAAGAACTCGTGAACAACCCCAGGATAACACAAATACAGAAAAAGGTAGCAGCTATCTGTAGCCGCTGAAGTGTCAGGATGGAGCCCAGAGAAGAAATCATGCAACAAAATGAAGGAGCGGCAGACCGCACCTGTCTAAACATACAGACAAGACTCTACCTACAGTGGAGCTCTTACCTTAGGTACAAGTTGCAACCAATAAAAGAAAACGCCCCATCGGTTCCGAAAAACCAATGGGGCGTTTTTGTGGCTTAGCTAAAAATCAGGTCCTCAGACTTTGATTTCAACGTCAACGCCGCTGGGCAGCTCCAGCTTCATCAGGGCATCTACCGTCTTCGACGAGGTCGAGTAGATGTCAACGAGGCGCTTATAGGTGCAGAGCTGGAATTGCTCCCGCGACTTCTTGTTCACGTGGGGCGAACGGAGTACGGTGAACTTCTCCTTATCGGTGGGCAGCGGAATGGGGCCGCTTACGATAGCGCCCGTAGCCTTTACCGCCTTCACAATCTTCTCCGACGATTTGTCCACCAAGTTGTGGTCGTAGGATTTCAGTTTGATGCGAATTTTCTGATTCATGTCTGTAATGAGGAAGCGGTATTAGCGGATGGCGTTACCCTTTTGCTTAGCGATGATGCCTTCAGCCAAGTTCGTGGGAACCTGGTCGTAGTGCGAGAAGGTCAGCGAGGCCGAAGCACGACCCGAAGTGATGGTACGCAGCGAGGTTACGTAGCCGAACAGCTCCGACAGTGGAACGTCAGCTTTTACCACGTTAGCACCGCCTTTGGTGTCCATGCCCTTCATGATGCCCCGACGACGGTTCAAGTCACCAGTTACCGAACCCGTGTACTCATCCGGCGTTACTACTTCAACGGCCATGATGGGCTCGAGCAGTTTCGGACCAGCTTGCTTGGCAGCTTCACGGAAGCCACCACGAGCAGCGAGTTCGAACGACAGAGCATCCGAGTCCACATCGTGGTAGGAACCGAAGAACAGACGCACCTTCATGTTGTCGAGCGGGAAGCCGGCCAGCGGACCGTTCTTCATGGCTTCTTCGAAACCTTTCTGCACCGGAGCGATGAATTCGCGGGGGATTACACCACCCGTGATGTCGTTCACGAACTCCAGGCCGGGCTTCTCGGGGTCGGTTTCTTTCGGGCCCAGTTCGAACACGATATCACCGAATTTACCACGACCACCGGTCTGCTTCTTGTAGGTTTCGCGGTGCTCAACTTTCTTAGTGAGAACCTCTTTGTACGCTACCTGCGGAGCACCCTGGTTGATTTCCACCTTGAATTCACGACGCATCCGGTCGATGATAATTTCGAGGTGAAGCTCACCCATACCGCGCAATACCGTCTGACCAGTTTCCTGGTCGGTCTGTACTACGAGGGTGGGGTCTTCTTCCACGAGTTTGGCAATAGCCATACCCATCTTATCCACGTCAGCCTGCGTTTTCGGCTCAATAGCGTAACCGATAACGGGCTCGGGGAACGACATCGACTCCAGCACTACGCGCGACTTCTCGTCGGTCAGCGTGTCACCGGTTTTGATGTCTTTGAAACCCACACCGGCAGCAATGTCACCAGCCTGGATTTTGTCGATGGGATTCTGCTTGTTGGAGTGCATCTGCATCAGGCGCGAGATACGCTCCTTCTTGCCGGTGCGGTTGTTGAATACATACGAGCCAGCATCCAGCTGCCCGCTGTAGCAACGGAAGAAGCACAGACGACCTACGAAGGGGTCGGTAGCAATTTTGAATGCCAAAGCCGTGAAGGGCTCGTCGTTGTCGGGGTGACGCTCAACTTCCTCGCCGGTGTCAGGGTTGGTACCCATAATAGCAGGCATGTCGAGCGGCGAGGGCAGGTAGGCCATTACCGCGTCCAGCATAGCCTGAACACCTTTGTTTTTGAAGGCTGACCCGCACATTACCGGCGAGAACTTCATGTCGATAACCGCTTTGCGGATTACCGTCATCATCTCTTCGCGGGTGATGCTGTCCGGATCCTCGAAGAATTTCTCCATCAAGGTGTCATCGTACTCAGCTACGCTTTCCACGAGCTTCTCACGCCACTCGGCTACGGTGTCCACGAGGTCTTCGGGAACTTCCACTTCCTTGTAGGTTTTGCCCTGGGTAGCGTCGTCCCATACGATGGCTTTGCCAGTCAGCAGGTCAACTACGCCTTTGAAGGTATCTTCAGCGCCAATCGGGATTTGCAGCGGCACGGGGTTAGCGCCCAGCTTTTCTTTGATTTCCGATACGGCCTTGAAGAAGTCAGCACCAGCGCGGTCCATCTTGTTAACGAAGCAGATGCGCGGCACTTTGTATTTGTCAGCCTGACGCCATACGGTTTCCGACTGCGGCTCCACACCCGAAACAGCGCAGAACAGAGCCACGGCACCGTCCAGAACACGCAGCGAACGTTCTACCTCTACGGTGAAGTCCACGTGACCGGGGGTATCGATCAGGTTGATTTTGTATTGTTTGGTCTCCGGAGTCGGGTCGCCCTGTACGGTCGGGTAGTTCCAGAAGGTAGTAGTAGCGGCCGACGTGATGGTGATACCACGCTCCTGCTCCTGCTCCATCCAGTCCATCGTGGCAGCACCTTCGTGCACCTCCCCGATTTTGTGGGTTTTACCGGTGTAGTAGAGAATGCGCTCCGACGTGGTGGTCTTACCGGCGTCGATGTGCGCCATAATCCCGATGTTCCGGAGGTATTGCAGATCTTTATTAACAGCCATTGCTTTTTTTGTGACGTAGGGACTTCAGTAGTTGAGCTCGTAGAACGCGAAAATCTCTTTTCTCATTCCCGGAGCCGACAACTTCTAAAGCCCCTGCTCGGTCTGATTAGAAGCGGAAGTGCGAGAAAGCCTTGTTGGCTTCTGCCATCCGGTGCGTGTCGTCCTTTTTCTTCACGGCAGCACCTTCACCTTTGGCGGCGGCAATGATTTCGCCAGCCAGCTTGTCCTTCATGGTCTTCTCACCACGACGACGAGCGTATTGGATCAGCCACTTCGAGCCAACGGCAATACGACGGTCCGGACGAACCTCGGTGGGCACCTGGAAGGTAGCACCACCTACGCGGCGGCTTTTCACCTCCACGGTCGGCATTACGTTGTTGAGGGCTTTGCGCCACATTTCCAGGCCGCTTTCCTTGGTGCGCTGCTCAACCAGCTCGCAGGCATCGTAGAAAATGGTGTAGGCCAGGTTTTTCTTCCCGTCGTACATCATGTAGTTGACGAAGCGGGTTACCAGCGTCTCCTTGAACTTGGGGTCAGGCAGGAGGATGCGCTTTTTCGGTTTTGACTTTCTCATGGGAGTAGAAATGAGCGACGGACAGCAGGCAACGGACTAAGAACCATTTGCTAGCCGGCGCCGGGCGCTGCCGCCCTCGTTTTCAATTACTTTTTCTTGCCGGGTGCGGGTTTGCCACCTTTGCCAGCTGCGGGAGCCTGGCCGGGCTTCGGACGCTTCGCGCCGTACTTGGAACGACGCTGCAGACGGCCGTTTACGCCGGCGGTGTCAAGAGCGCCACGGATGATGTGGTAACGTACACCGGGAAGGTCTTTCACACGGCCACCACGGATCAGCACGATGCTGTGCTCCTGCAGGTTGTGGCCTTCACCGGGGATGTAGGCGTTAACTTCTTTGCCGTTGGTCAGGCGCACACGGGCAACTTTACGCATAGCCGAGTTCGGCTTCTTAGGCGTGGTGGTGTACACACGGGTGCAAACGCCACGGCGCTGCGGGCACGAATCAAGGGCCGGCGACTTCGACTTGGTCGTCAGCTTCTCGCGGCCTTTTCGTACTAACTGGTTGATAGTAGGCATCTACGGTAGGTTTTGTCAAGGAGGGTTCTCTCCCAAAAATTAGGCTTGCAAAGGTAGAGAAGTTCGTATGAAATAGCAAACGGGTTGAAAGAGTTAATTTTAGAGCAACTCATCGCCTCTTCTCCGGGAGCTACGGCCGTGGTTATTTCTGCGCGCGGCCGCCTCTCTCCTACCCCCCCGCCGACCTTCAAACCTCTAACGGGGGTAGGCGCCAGCGGCGCCCGACGAGCTTGCGCAGGGCCCGGCGCCAGCCCGGCAAATTCCGGTAGGCCAGTTCCTGCTCATGCAGCCGCGGCAGCTGTAGCTGGTGCAGGCGCGCTAATAACTCGGCGGAGGGGTGCGTGCCATATGTGTGGAAGACCTGCACAAGGGCTGGCCGCGCTTCTTTTAGGTTCCAGTAGTGCCAGAGGTAATCGGGCACGTCGGCAATGGGGCCCTCGGCGGCCAGGCGCAGGCTAAAAGCCAGCTGCTCCATCATATGCTTGTTGTAGGTGGCGTAGAGCTGCTCGGCCAGCGTCATCACCTCCCGCAGCAGGTAGGCTTTGTCGCTACGCAGGGCAATAACTCCGGAGTTGAACAGCTCCGTTTCCGGCGTCACCCTAAATGTGTGGCCTGCTACTTCCCACTCGTGCGTTTTCAGATGGCGGTACACTTTCCGGCTCAGGGTATTGCCATTGATGAGCCGGCCCTCATTCTGATGCATGTAGAAGTGCCCGGCCGCAATGGCAGCAAACAGCGGCGTCGGGTTACGGCGCCAGATGGTGTCTGTATCCAAAAACAGCAGGTTGCCAGGGTAGTGCGCCGCCGCGTGTTCCAGCACCCCAATTTTGAGCAGGTACACCTTGTTGGCCGCACCCCGCCAGGCCTGCCACTGTTCTGGGCTTACGGCGGGGTAGGAAATATAGGGCCGGCTCCCCAGAATCTGCTGAAACGCGGCGGCGGCGTCGGTGTACACCAGGATTTGCGTATCAGGGGCGGGACTGCCTACCTGCTCGTAGTATGAGAGGATGCTGTAGCAGGCTTCGCAGCGGATGGCTTCCGAACCGTAGGCCAGATAAATCAGGTAGTTCATCTGGTAAAGATAACGTACTTCTACCGGGCCTTCTGAAAGCATGCAAATAAGACATAAAGAAGAAAGGGCTTCTATCTTCTCGATAAAAGCCCTTATTCACGTATGATTTTTTCTGGTTTAGGCCTCGCCTATCTTACCCCCGAAACCCATGGGGTATAACGGCCCCTCACCGGGTTGCTCCTTGATGGTGCCATTGGTTTTCTCGAACCGCTCAATGTTCTCGTTCAGGGCCGCTACCAGTCGTTTGGCGTGCTCGGGTGTGAGGATGATGCGGGACTTCACCTTGGCTTTGGGCAGGCCCGGCATCAGCCGGATAAAGTCAATAACAAACTCGCTGTTGCTATGCGCAATCATGGCAAGGTTGGCGTATTCGCCCTCTGCAATTTCCTCTGACAGCTCGATGCTGATGGCGTTGGGGTCCTGGGGTTGATTGGTTTCGGGAGTGTTTTCGGGTTGCATATTACTTGAGTGTGTTACTCGCAGGAATTTATTGTTCTGTCTATGAAATCGACAGCCTGAGCTACGCTAACAGAAAAGAAACCTGCTTCTCCTCTCATGAAAGATTCTTTCCAAGTTTCGTATCCTTCCTCGAAGTCAGGCAAATCTACTACTACATCGAGAAGCTCAGTTACGCTGGAATCCAAGGCGTCTTCGGAGAACGGCATATGAGATATTTCGTTTTCCGCATTCGGCTCTTCAGCATGAAGTTTCACTTTGCTTACTGCAACATGCACCACTACGGCCTTCGAATGCTGTAACTCGACTTTCACAACCGTCACTGTCGACTTATCTTCATTCGGACGATTCTTGTATTTCCACACCTGCCCCACTTGGTATTTCGAGCTTGTGACGTCTACAAGAGCTGTTGATGAATTCATAAAGCTGGCGATATAATACAGCCCAAAGAAAGAAAAAGCCGGCTGGGTTTCCCCAGCCGGCTTCTCTTATTTACTCCGGTTCAGATTACTCCGATACCGACTCGCGGCGCGAAGCGCGGGCGGGACGCTTAGTAGGAGCCGCCGCTTCCTCGGTCTTGGCAGCCTGTTGGGCTTCCAACTCTTCCTTCGAGCCCACAATCTGACGCGTGTACTCGCGCAGACCGGTACCGGCCGGAATGAGGTGACCTACGATTACGTTCTCCTTCAGGCCCAACAGTTCGTCGGCCTTGCCACGGATGGCAGCCTCCGACAGCACCTTGGTCGTTTCCTGGAAGGAAGCGGCCGAGATGAACGACTGCGTACCCAGCGACGCCTGCGTGATACCCTGCAGTGTGGGCCGTGATACGGCCGGCTGGGCATCCCGCACCTGTACCAGGGCAAGGTCACGACGCTTGAGCGACGAGTTTTCGTCGCGTAGGCGGCGGGCCGTTACAATCTGGCCGGGCTTCAGGTTGCTGGAGTCACCGGCTTCGGTAACCACCTTCATGTCGATGATGGTATCGTTTTCCTCCATGAAGGAAATCTTGTCTACCACCTGGTGCTCCAGGAAAGTCGTGTCGCCGGCATCGAGGATAACCACCTTCTGCATCATCTGGCGAACGACCACCTCGATGTGCTTGTCGTTGATTTTCACACCCTGCAAACGGTATACTTCCTGAATCTCGTTCACGAGGTATTCCTGCACCGCGCCGGGACCCTGAATGTTCAGGATGTCGGTCGGGGTGATGGCACCATCGGAGAGCGGAGCACCAGCCCGAATGAAGTCGTTGTCCTGCACCAGAATGTGCTTGGACAGCGGCACCATGTATTTCTTCTTCACGCCGTCTTTCGACTCCACGAAGATTTCACGGTTACCACGCTTCACCGTACCGTAGGTTACTACCCCATCAATTTCAGCCACAACGGCCGGATTCGAGGGGTTACGGGCTTCGAACAGCTCGGTGACGCGGGGCAGACCACCGGTAATGTCGCGGGTTTTGCCCACGGCACGCGGAATCTTGGCCAGGATTTGACCAGCCTTGATTTTCTCGCCGTTCTCCACGTTCAAGTGCGAACCAACCGGGATGGAGTAGGCTTTGGAGCCTTCCAGGTCGCCCTTCTTGCCGGGACGAACGATGATGGCCGGGTTCTGATCCTTGGCCTTTGATTCGATAATCACTTTCTCGCGGTGACCGGTCTGTTCGTCCGATTCCTCGCGGTAGGTGATGCCTTCGGTGATGGCGTCGTACTGAACGGCACCATCGAACTCGGCCAGAATAACGGCGTTGTAGGGGTCCCAGTTGTTCAGCTCTTGGCCTTTCTCTACCTCCTGACCTTCGTCAACCAGCAGGAACGAGCCGTACGGTACGTGGTGGGTGATGTACACCTTACCCGTGCCTTTCTCCACGATGCGAATCTCGCCCGAGCGACCCATCACTACTTTCACCGGTTCGCCATCGGCGTTGGCGGTGTCTACAGTGCGGATGTCTTCGAACTCAATTACACCGTTGAACTTGGCGCGCAGGCTGGCTTCTACGGCAATGTTCGAAGCCGTACCACCTACGTGGAAGGTACGCAGGGTCAGCTGGGTGCCGGGTTCACCGATAGACTGCGCAGCAATTACGCCGACAGCCTCACCCTTCTGTACCATGCGGCCCGACGACAGGTTGCGGCCGTAGCACTTGGCGCAGATACCACGCTTCGATTCGCAGGTCAGCACCGAGCGGATTTCCACCGATTCGATGCTGGTAGCATCGATGCGGCGGGTGATGTCCTCGGTGATTTCCGTACCAGCCGGCAGAATAACCTCGTCGGTCAGCGGGTCCACAATGTCGTGTACCGCCACACGGCCCAGGATACGCTCGGCCAGCGGCTCTACGATGTCCTCATTATCCTTCAGAGCGAAGGTTTCGATACCGCGCAGCGTACCACAGTCGTTTTCGTTTACGATAACATCCTGCGACACGTCCACCAGACGACGGGTCAGGTAGCCGGCGTCAGCCGTCTTCAGAGCGGTATCGGCCAGACCCTTACGGGCACCGTGGGTCGAAATGAAGTACTCGATTACGTCCAGGCCTTCTTTGAAGTTAGACAGAATCGGGTTTTCGATAATCTCACCTACTGAACCCTGTAGCGACTTCTGCGGCTTGGCCATCAGACCACGCATACCGCCAAGCTGACGGATCTGTTCGCGCGAACCACGAGCACCGGAGTGCATCATCATGTAAATCGAGTTGAAGCCCTGGTTCTCCTTCTCGAGGCGACCCATGAGGGTTTCAGTGATTTGGTTGTTGATGCGCGTCCAGATGTCGATAACCTGGTTGTAACGCTCGTTATCCGTAATCAGACCCATCTGGTAGTTCTGCGTTACGGCAGCTACGTCGGCCTGAGCTTGGGCAATGAGGGCGTCTTTCTCGGCGGGGATGTTGATATCGCCCAGACCCATCGACAAACCACCTTTGTACGCCGACTGGAAGCCCAGCGTCTTGATGTCGTCGAGGAACTGCGCGGTACGAGCCATACCGGTACGTTTGAACACCAGCGAAATGATTTGCTGGAGCTTCTTCTTAGTCAACAGCTCATCTACGAAACCTACTTCCTCGGGCACGAGCTGGTTGAACAGCACGCGGCCGGCTACGGTTTCGATGATCTTCGTTACAAGGTTATCTTCCTCATCGCGAACTTTCGTGCGCACCTTGATATAGGCGTGCTTCGACAGCTGCCCTTCGTTGATAGCAATGACTACCTCCTCATCGGAGTAGAACATGCGGCCTTCGCCCTGAATGCTCTCCTCTTCGGTGCTACGCTTGCCTTTGGTCACGTAGTACAAGCCCAGAACCATGTCCTGCGACGGTACCGCGATGGGCGCGCCGTTGGCAGGGTTCAGGATGTTGTGCGAGGCCAGCATGAGCATGGAGGCTTCCAGAATAGCGGCCGGTCCGAGCGGAACGTGCACAGCCATCTGGTCACCGTCAAAGTCAGCGTTGAAGGCCGTACACACCAGCGGGTGCAGCTGAATAGCTTTACCCTCAATGAGGCGAGGCTGGAATGCCTGGATACCCAAGCGGTGCAGAGTAGGGGCACGGTTCAGGAGCACCGGGTGGCCTTTCAGCACATTTTCCAGGATGTCCCATACGACAGCGTCCTTGCGGTCAACGATTTTCTTCGCCGACTTCACCGTCTTCACGATGCCGCGCTCGATGAGCTTACGGATGATAAACGGCTTGAACAGCTCGGCGGCCATGTTCTTAGGCAGACCGCACTCGTGCAGCTTCAGCTCGGGGCCTACCACGATAACCGAACGGCCGGAGTAGTCAACACGCTTACCGAGCAGGTTCTGACGGAAGCGGCCCTGCTTGCCTTTCAGCATGTCGGACAGCGACTTCAGAGCGCGGTTGCCTTCGGCGCGCACGGCGTTTACTTTCCGCGAGTTGTCGAACAGCGAGTCCACAGCTTCCTGCAGCATGCGCTTCTCGTTCCGCAGAATCACCTCAGGAGCCTTGATTTCGATCAGGCGCTTGAGGCGGTTGTTGCGGATGATAACGCGACGGTACAAGTCGTTCAAGTCAGAGGTAGCGAAACGGCCACCATCTAGCGGCACGAGGGGGCGCAGTTCCGGCGGAATCACCGGTACCATGCGGATTACCATCCACTCGGGCTTGTTCTCAATGCGGGTCGAAGCATCCCGGAAGGCTTCTACCACACGCAGACGCTTCAATGCTTCAGCCTTACGCTGCTGCGAAGTTTCGTGGGCAGCAGAGTCACGCAGCGAGTACGACAGTTCGTCCAGGTTGATGCGCTCCAGCAACAGCTGCAGGGCATCGGCACCCATGCGGGCAATGAACTTGTTGGGGTCCTCGTTCGGCAGCATCTGGTTCTCGCGGGGGAGCTTGTCGATGATGTCGAGGTACTCGTCTTCGGTGAGGAAGTCGAGCTGCTGCACGCCTTCTTCAGCCAATACGCCCGGCTGTACTACTACATACCGTTCGTAATAGATAATCTGGTCGAGCTTCTTGGTGGGCAGGCCCAGCAGGTAGCCGATTTTATTGGGCAGGGACTTGAAGTACCAGATGTGCGCAACGGGCACCACCAGTTCGATGTGGCCCATCCGCTCCCGGCGTACTTTCTTCTCGGTCACCTCCACGCCGCACCGGTCGCAGATGATGCCTTTGTAGCGAATCCGCTTGTATTTGCCGCAGTGGCATTCCCAGTCCTTTACGGGACCGAAAATCCGCTCGCAAAACAGGCCGCCCATTTCGGGCTTGTACGTCCGGTAGTTGATCGTCTCGGGCTTTACTACTTCACCGTTCGACCGTTCCAGAATGGATTCGGGCGAGGCCAGCGAAATGGTAACTTTCGAGAAGTCCTGTACCAGTTTCTTGTTTTTTGCAAACGCCATGTAGGGTAGCTGTTGTTAGCTGGTGGCTTTTATCTGTTCGTTGGTTCCGCCAGTCTTAAGAGAGGTCGGAAAGAACATAACAGTTCGACTCTGCGAAAAGTGCTCTGCGGGTCGGATAGGTACGCCGCGCAGTAGGTTTCCGCCAGGTCTGGGTATGCGGGTGGTTCAGCAAGCTGAACCGGGTTTGGCTTTCACTGGTCGGGGTTGATGTCGTTCTGACCATATCTCGGAACGACGCCGGCAGTTTCGGCTGCGGTACTCTAATCTTTCACTAAACCTGTTTCTCCTTTTTCAAAGTATATGATTAGCCTGTATGCAGCATTTACCCAAACATCCTTATTCGTCTTTTCATGACTTGTATAGATTCTGAGCAAATAGTCTAAAGTCTGCGCGTATACTAAACTTGAAGCTGACACATAGTGTCCACCGGCCCATTGGCCTGCGCCAAGACCAGATAGAAGACCATATATACTCTTTAAGTCTTTTCTACCTACGTTGTATTTAGCAATGACCTGTTGCCTCACAGCATCCTGCATACATAAATCCAATAACTCCTCTTCCAGTAAATCTTTACTACTAAGTTGAGTGGTTACGTTTAAGAAATCGGACATATTAAGAGGCTCTGACAGCTTTTTAGATAAGCGTTTGAGCTTCCAAGATTTCTTATAGGATTTAATAAGTGCAGCAATCATATAAAGAAGATTTTGAGAGCTTCATACTGACTATAGCTAGTATGAAGCTCCCATTTTCAAACCTTAGTCAAGCGTGATTTCCAGGGCCAGACCGCGTAGCTCGTGGATGAGTACGTTGAATGACTCGGGGATATTTGGCTTGGGCAGTACGTCACCTTTTACAATGGCTTCGTACGCCTTGGCGCGGCCTACCACGTCGTCCGACTTCACCGTCAGGATTTCCTGCAGCACGTTGGAAGCACCGAAGGCCTCCAGCGCCCACACTTCCATCTCGCCGAAGCGCTGACCACCGAACTGCGCCTTACCACCCAGCGGCTGCTGGGTAATGAGCGAGTACGGCCCGATAGAACGGGCGTGCATCTTGTCGTCAACCAAGTGACCCAGCTTGAGCATGTAAATCACGCCTACGGTTACCGGCTGGTCGAAACGTTGACCCGTCAGACCGTCGTGCAGGTAAGCGCGGCCGAAGTGCGGCAGCCCGGCTTCCGTCAGTTCGCGTGATACTTCCTCTTCGGTAGCACCGTCGAAAATGGGGGTAGCATAGGTGCGGCCCAGCTTCAAGCCAGCCCAGCCCAGTACGGTCTCGTAAATCTGACCGATGTTCATGCGGCTAGGTACACCCAGCGGGTTGAGCACGATGTCCATCGGGGTGCCGTCGGGCAGGAAGGGCATGTCCTCATCGCGCACGATGCGGGCTACTACCCCTTTGTTACCGTGACGACCGGCCATCTTGTCACCTACCTTCAGCTTGCGCTTCTTGGCGATGTACACTTTAGCCAGCTGCACGATACCGGCGGGCAGTTCGTCGCCTACTTCCAGCGTGAACCGGTCGCGCTTGAAACGAGCCGTGATGGTGTTACGCTTCTTGGTGTAATTCTTCACCAGTTCCGACAACATCCGGTTCACTTTATCGTCAGCAGTCCAGTTCTCCAGAATAAGGTCTTTGAACATGTTCACCTCTTCCGGCACGGCGTAGTTGCTCTCATCCTTATAGGGGTTCTTCTCGGGGAACAGCGCTTCCGTGATGTTCTTCTTCCCGAATTTCACACCCTTCGTCAGGATTTCATCGCCAAACTTGTGCTTTACGCCCTGCGACGTCTTGCCTTCCAGCAACTGCACCAGTTTCTCGATCATCACGGCTTTGATACCGCGCAGTTCGCGAGCATACGACTCCTTCAGCTCTTCTACTTCCTTCTTCGACTTGGCCCGTAGGTTTTTATCTTTCTTCGGACGTGAGAACAGCTTAGTGCCGATTACTACCCCGTTCAGGGATGGCGGCGCCTTGAGGGAGGCATCCTTCACATCGCCGGCTTTGTCACCGAAAATGGCGCGGAGCAGCTTTTCTTCCGGAGTCGGATCAGTTTCGCCTTTCGGCGTGATCTTACCAATAAGGATGTCGCCTTCGCGAACCTCAGCACCCAGACGGATGATGCCATTGTCATCGAGGTTGCGCACGGCTTCTTCGCTCACGTTCGGAATTTCCGAGGTCAGCTCTTCTTCGCCACGCTTGGTCTCGCGCACTTCCAGCTCAAACTCCTCGATGTGAATTGAAGTGAAGATGTCGTCGCGAACTACCCGCTCCGAAATTACGATGGCGTCTTCGAAGTTGTAGCCCTGCCACGGCATGAACGCTACCTGCATGTTGCGACCCAAGGCCAGTTCGCCCTGGTTCGTGCCGTAGCCTTCGCAGAGAGGTTGACCCTTGGTTACCCGTTCGCCCTTCTTCACAATGGGCGTCAGGTTGATGCAGGTGTCCTGGTTAGTACGACGGAACTTGATCAGGTCGTACGAAATCTTCTCGGCGTCGAAGCTCACGAGGATATCGTCTTCCGTCAAGTCGTATTTCACCACAATCTTGTTGGCGTCTACGTAGTCAATAACCCCGTCGCCCTCGGCTACTACCAGAGTACGGGAGTCAATAGCCACGCGGCCTTCCAGACCAGTGCCTACGATGGGAGCCTCAGCACGCAACAAAGGCACGGCCTGACGCTGCATGTTCGAACCCATCAGGGCGCGGTTGGCGTCGTCGTGTTCCAGGAACGGAATCAGCGAAGCAGCCACCGATACAATCTGGTTCGGCGCTACGTCCATGTAGGAATACTCCGTCGGACCTACAACGGGGAAGTCACCTTCGAAACGGCCTTTTACCAGCTCGTTCACAAAGTTGCCCGACTCATCGATGCGGGCGTTGGCCTGCGCGATGTGGTGGGTGTCTTCCTCTTCAGCGGTCAAGTACTTCACGTTCTCCGTGATGTCCACCTTACCGTTCTCTACCGTGCGGTAGGGAGTTTCGATGAAGCCCATCGAGTTAACGCGAGCGTGCACGCACAGCGACGAAATCAGACCGATGTTCGGTCCTTCCGGCGTTTCGATGGTGCACAGGCGACCGTAGTGGGTGTAGTGAACGTCACGCACCTCAAAACCAGCCCGCTCCCGCGACAGACCGCCCGGCCCCAGTGCCGATACACGACGCTTATGCGTCACCTCGGCCAGCGGGTTGGTCTGGTCCATGAACTGGGAAAGCTGATTCGTACCGAAGAACGAGTTGATAACGCTCGACAAGGTGCGGGCGTTGATCAGGTCAACCGGCTTGAAGTCCTCGTTGTCGCGCACGTTCATGCGCTCCTTGATGGTACGCGCCATACGGGCCAAACCTACGCCGAACTGGGCGTAGAGCTGCTCCCCTACCGTGCGCACGCGGCGGTTGCTCAAGTGGTCAATGTCATCGACAATGGCCTTCGAGTTGATCAGACCAATCAGGTATTTCACGATAAGGACAATGTCCTCGTTGGTCAGCACGCGGGCGTCCCAGTTCGTGTCAATACCCAGCTTCTTATTGATGCGGTAGCGGCCTACGTCCCCGAGGTCGTAGCGCTTGTCCGAGAAGAACAGCTTTTGGATGATGTCGCGAGCAGTCTCTTCGTCGGGAGCCTCCGTGTTCCGGAGCTGACGGTAGATTTGCTCCACGGCTTCTTTCTCCGAGTTGGAGTTATCCTTCTGCAGCGTGTTGTAAATAATTGCGTAGTCGGCAATGTTTACGTTTTCGCGGTGCAGAATTACCGACTTGGCCCCAGCGTTAAGGATAACGTCGATGTCTTCCTCTTCAATGGTTGAGTCGCGCTCCAGCAGAACCTCGTTCCGGTCAATGGACACCACTTCACCGGTATCCTCGTCCACGAAGTCTTCCGTCCAGGTGCGGAGCACCCGAGCAGCCAGCTTACGGCCTACGGCTTTCTTGAGGTTCTTCTTATCGGCCTTCACTTCCTCCGACAGCCCGAACAGGTCGAGAATGTCTTTGTCGGTGCCGTAACCGATGGCGCGTAGCAGCGTAGTAACCGGAAACTTCTTCTTCCGGTCGATGTAAGCATACATCACGTTGTTCACGTCCGTGGCAAATTCAATCCACGAGCCTTTGAACGGGATGATACGAGCCGAGTACAGCTTGGTGCCATTCGTGTGCTTGCTCTGAGCAAAGAACACGCCCGGCGAGCGGTGCAGCTGCGACACGATAACGCGCTCTGCCCCGTTGATAACGAACGAGCCCTTTTCGGTCATGTAGGGAATATTTCCCAAGAACACTTCTTGCTCAATCGTCTCGAAATCCTCGTTGTCCGTATCATTACAGATCAGGCGCAACTTGGCTTTCAGCGGCACTGAGTACGTCAGACCCCGGTCAATGCACTCGTCCACGGAATACTTCGGCGGATCGACGTGGTAGTCGATGAACTCCAGCACAAAGTTTTCGCGCGAGTCCGAAATCGGAAAGTTTTCGGCGAATACTTTGAAGAGGCCTTCATCGGTACGGTTCTCGGCAGCCGTTTCCAACTGGAAGAAATCCATGAACGAACGAACCTGCACGTCCAGGAAATCTGGGTACTCAATAACCTTTTTAATCTTGGCGAAGTTGATCCGCTCGTCAGCGGCCGACAATTTCTGCAGCCCTGCCTGTGCTTTCGATGTAGCCAATGTATGTGGGGTTAGGAAATGGATACTGAGAGAATCCAGCTCAAGCAGTCAGGAGCCCCGATAACCTGAGCAAAAGCGGAAGATTTGAGCGCACGAAAGCGCAAAGCCTTAACCTTGCGCTGTTAGCGTCCGTAGGCACGAAAAGCCGCAAAGCGGCGCGCAAACGAACTTCCGATTAGTTTGTTGCCTACAAACAGGAAAAGACCTGGCTTAGTTGCCAGGCCTCTCCATATTTGCTGGTTTTACGAGCAGGCAGCAGAAATTACTTAACTTCTACTTCAGCGCCGGCTTCTTCCAGTTGCTTTTTCAGCGACTCAGCTTCGTCTTTAGCAACACCTTCTTTCAGGGGCTTGGGAGCACCGTCAACCAGTTCTTTGGCTTCTTTCAGGCCCAGACCGGTCAGATCTTTTACCAGCTTCACTACAGCCAGTTTGCCAGCACCAGCCGACTTCAGGATTACGTCGAACGAGGTTTTCTCCTCAGCGGCTTCAGCAGCACCAGCGCCAGCACCACCAGCTACCATTACGGGAGCAGCAGCAGCAGGCTCAATGCCATACTCGTCTTTCAGGATAGTAGCCAGTTCGTTTACTTCTTTTACCGTCAGGCTAACGAGCTGCTCGGCGAATGCTTTCAAATCTGCCATTTCTGTAGATTGTTAAAAAGGGGGTTGTTGAACTTTTGGAAATTGAAAGTGAAAAAGATGAGCAGCGGTTAGCCTGCAACCTCTTCTTTTTCGGAAAGCGTTTTGAGGATGCCAGCCAATTTGTTGCCGCTGCTCGACAGAGCAGAGATAACATTTTTGGCGGGCGACTGGAGCAGACCGATAACATCACCGATAAGCTCGTTCTTGCCTTTCAACGTGCTGAGGCTGGTCAGCTGGTTAGCACCGATGTAGATGCTGGCGTCTACGTAAGCACCTTTCAGGGCCGGCTTGGGCTCAACGCCTTTGCCGTAGTTCTGGGCTTTGTAGAAATCCTGCAGCAATTTAGCAGGAGCATTGCCCGACTCTTTTGAGAACAGGATGCCCGACTGACCTTTCAGAGCGGTGTCCATCTCCGAAGTGTCGCCACCGAGGGTGTCGAGCGCCTTACGGATGAACGTGTTCTTGTACACTTTGAACTCCATGCCGCGGTTGAAGCACAGGCGACGGAATTCGTTGATTTTCGCCACCGACATCCCCGAAGCATCGGCGATGTAGAACGCGTTGTGCGATTGAAACTTCTCGCTCAACTCGTCGACGAGGGCTTGTTTGTCTTCCCGGATCATATCGTCGTGTTGATTAAAACTTAAGCGGAAGTTACTTGCGTGTCAACCGGAACGGCGGGCGACATCGTGCTCGAAAGCGTGATGCTCTTGATATAGGTGCCTTTAGCCGAGGAAGGCTTCAAACGCTGTAGCGTCTGGATAACTTCGATGGCGTTTTCGGCGAGCTTCTGCTCGTCAAACGACACTTTACCAACCGAGCAGTGGATGATGCCGGTTTTATCAACTTTAAAGTCGATTTTACCAGCTTTCACCTCTTGCACAGCCTTAGCTACGTCCGTGGTTACGGTGCCTGACTTAGGGTTCGGCATCAGGCCGCGAGGACCGAGTACGCGACCCAGACGACCAACTTTAGCCATTACCGACGGCATCGTGATGATTACGTCGATATCCGTCCAGCCTTTCTCGATTTTCGAGATGTAGTCATCCAGACCAACGTAGTCAGCACCCGCTGCGGTAGCTTCGGCTTCTTTGTCGGCGGTAACCAGGGCCAGAACGCGAACCGTTTTGCCGGTACCATGGGGCAGCGTAGCTACGCCACGTACCATCTGGTCGGCTTTGCGGGGGTCAACACCCAAACGAACGTCGATGTCTACCGAAGCGTCAAACTTGGTATAGGTAATGTCCTTTACCACTTTGGCGGCTTCAACCAGGCTCCGGATTTCGGTCAGGTCGTGCTTGGCAAGGGCTTCCTTGCGCTTTTTGCTAATCTTTGCCATGTGTCTTCTCCGTTGTTAATTATTCAGCAAAGGGAGAAGTACCCGAGATGGTGATGCCCATGCTGCGAGCCGTACCAGCCACCTGACGCATAGCTGACTCTACCTTGAAGGCATTGAGGTCAGGCATTTTCGTTTCGGCGATGGTGCGCACTTGGTCCCATGATACCGACCCTACTTTGTTACGGTTCGGCTCTTTCGAGCCGCTCTGGAGCTTAGCAGCGTCCATGAGCAGAACCGGCACCGGTGGGGTCTTCACCACGAAGTCAAACGACTTGTCGGTGTACATGGTGATGAGTACAGGACAAACTTGGCCGGCCTTATCCTGGGTGCGAGCATTGAACTGCTTGCAGAACTCCATGATGTTAAGGCCTTTGCTACCAAGTGCAGGTCCAACCGGCGGCGCGGGGTTCGCGGCGCCTCCCTTTATCTGAAGCTTCAGATAACCTCTAATTTCCTTGGCCATTTGGTTTGAAAGGCTTCAGGCTCCTGCGGTAACTCGCAGTTGCCCTCAGATGAAAATTGCTCCAAAAGTGGAAGCACCACCGGTCCGGAGCGGATAACCGGTGACGTTTTATCGGGTTACGCTTCCTTTTCGACCTGGGTGTAGCTCAGTTCCATGGGCGTGCTACGGCCGAAAATTTTCACGATAACATTCAGCTTCTTCCGTTCCTCAAATACCTCGGACACTGTGCCCGACATACCTGCAAATCCACCATCCACAATCTTAACCAGTTCGCCTACTACAAATGGAGTTTCCAAAGTAGCAGCCTGCTCTTCCACTTCATCCACAATTCCAAGGATGCGGTTTACTTCAGAAATATGCAGGGGAACGGGCTTGGTATTCTGGTTAGCCGCTTTGCCTTCCTTGTCACTGAGGAAACCAATTACACCAGGCGTGCTGGTGATAATATGGTCAACTTCCCCGTGCGTAAGATCGGCGTGGATTATGATATAGCCAGGATAAAGGTTCCGCTCTCGTACGCGCTTCTTGCCGTTGCGCATCTCAAACACCTTCTCTACCGGAATCAATACCTGTGGCACCAGATCGGAAAGACCATGCCGACCAATCTCAGTTTCCAGATAAGTTTTGGCTTTTTTCTCTTGTCCGCTCACTGAACGAACTACGTACCATTTCAACTCGCCCATTGCTGTCGTCTAGTTCTACCGATTAACGGAACGAGTTATAGAAGGCATCTAAGCCTTTGTTGAAAATCACATCCATCAAACCTACTACTGCAGCAAAAAGCAGCGAGCCGATCAGGACAAGACCAGCGCTTTTCTGCAGCTCTTCCAGCGAAGGCCACGTCACTTTGTAGCGCATCTCTTCAGAGGTTTCCCGGAAGTAGTTTGTTAGCTTGCTCATAGTGATGGCACCGGTTTGGTATGTTAAAACTACGGCTGCCGAAGCAGCCGTAGTTTTTATTGGCACGGGCGGAGAGATTCGAACTCCCATCAAAGGTTTTGGAGACCTCTATTCTACCCTTGAACTACGCCCGTGTATGCATCCTTACCAGTCAAGGTGCTGGATTGGGACTGCAAATGTATGGAACTCTTTACACAAAACAAATCCGCCCCCGAAATTTTCGGGGGCGGATTATCTTATTTCACCAGAATCTGGTTAGAAACTACTCGGTAATTTCAGTAACCTGACCGGCACCTACGGTACGGCCACCTTCGCGGATAGCGAAACGCAGGCCTTTCTCCATAGCTACGGCGTTGATCAGCTCAACCGAGATGGTTACGTTGTCGCCGGGCATTACCATTTCTACACCCTCGGCCAGCGTAATGATGCCGGTTACATCGGTGGTGCGGAAATAGAACTGGGGACGGTAGTTGTTGAAGAACGGAGTGTGACGACCACCTTCCTCTTTCGACAGCACGTACACCTCAGCTTTGAACTTAGTGTGCGGCTTAACCGAACCCGGCTTGCAGATTACCATGCCGCGACGGATATCGTCTTTCTCGATACCGCGGAGCAGCAGACCTACGTTGTCACCAGCTTCGCCACGGTCCAGGATCTTGCGGAACATTTCCACACCCGTAACCGTCGACTTCAGGCCTTGCTTGGCACCCATACCCAGGATGTCAACTTGCTCACCCGAGTTGATGATGCCACGCTCGATACGGCCGGTAGCAACCGTACCACGACCCGTGATAGAGAATACGTCCTCTACTGGCATCAGGAAGGGCAGGTCGGTCAGACGAGCAGGAATCGGAATGTAGGAGTCAACAGCGGCCATCAGCTCCTCGATCTTGGGAACCCAGTTGGCATCACCGTTCAGGCCGCCCAGAGCCGAGCCCTGAATAACCGGAATGTTGTCGCCGTCGAAGTCGTAGAACGAGAGCAGTTCGCGGATTTCCATTTCTACCAGCTCAAGCAGCTCGGGGTCATCCACCATGTCCACTTTGTTCATGAACACTACCAGCTGGGGTACACCTACCTGACGAGCGAGCAGGATGTGCTCACGAGTCTGGGGCATCGGGCCGTCGGTAGCAGCTACTACGAGGATGGCGCCGTCCATCTGAGCAGCACCCGTTACCATGTTCTTCACGTAGTCAGCGTGACCGGGGCAGTCAACGTGAGCATAGTGACGGTTTTCGGTAGCGTATTCTACGTGAGCGGTGTTGATGGTGATACCACGCTCTTTTTCTTCGGGAGCATTGTCAATCGAAGAGAAGTCGCGCTTGGCAGCCAGACCCTTGTTAGCCAGAACCGTGGTGATGGCAGCGGTGAGGGTGGTTTTGCCGTGGTCCACGTGACCAATCGTGCCGATGTTTACGTGCGGCTTGGACCGGTCAAAATTTTCTTTAGCCATTGTAAAGAGATTAAGAGGAATTTTGAGGTAAAGAGGGGGAAACGCGACTAGACTATACAGTAAGAAAGCGAAACACAGCTCCGTTTAGTCGGGACTGCACGTCGCTTTACTTTGCTGACAGTTTCCAAACGGTGCAGTCGCGCTGCCCCGTTGGTACTCGTAATTCTAGAGCCATTTATGGGATTTGAACCCATGACCTCTTCCTTACCAAGGAAGTGCTCTACCACTGAGCTAAAACGGCTTATTTTGGTTTGGCAAAGATATAACAGCGGAAGAACTTTCGCCAGTGCAAACTAAGCTTATTGCTTCTCGCTGCCATTCAGGGCACCGAGCGGGAGACGAGGTTCGAACCCGCGACCTGCAGCTTGGAAGGCTGCCGCTCTACCAACTGAGCTACTCCCGCGTGTGTGAGATGGTGAAATGGCGAGACGTGAGATTGACTCACTGTTTCACCATTTCACTATTTCACTTTGTGGGGGGAGAAGGATTCGAACCTTCGAAGTCGTAAGACAACGGAGTTACAGTCCGTCCCATTTGGCCGCTCTGGAATCCCCCCAGCTTGTTTTTCCTTGTCGTTTACAAGGAAAATATCCTTTCAACCTTAAGCGGCCGAAGTCGCTATTGTGTCGATTGGAGCTGCAAAATTAGAGGCTTTCTGATGTAAGTCAAGTCTCCGGGGCAAAAAGGTTTTATTTTTTTCTTTCGGCCGGCGGTCATTATCGGGTCGCGGGAAGGTTAAACTATTGACTACCTACTCGAAAGAAAGCAAATGCACTTGTACAGCAGCTTGAAAAAAATTACTGAATAAGACTGTACATTGATTTTAGGTCCGTGTCCTTTTCCTTATTCCGGATGTCCTGCAGAACAGGTTTGAGGGTAGGCATGCTGGCCACAAGCTGGTGTAGTCCTTTGTAAGCACCCAGTCGTACGTACATCTGTGAGTGGTTCCGGGCTAGGAACTCCAAGCGCTGAATACCCTTCTCACGCTCTATAGGCGGGATGCGCTGCATGAGCGTTCCAAAATTTTCCAGCATTACGTAAAGCACCTCAGCCGGGGCATCTTGGCTGCGGCGCAGAAACCATTGGTAGTCTTCTAAATTACCGTTAAGGCCGTAGTAATTTGATAGCGCCGTAAGCAACGCTGAGTTTTTGGTTTCCTGCAAGGCCGCCATTTGGGCCCGTGTCGTGGGGGTAGGCGCCTTGGACAACGCTTCCACGGCGGCCCCTACTACCAAATACGAGCTATCCTTGAGGGCAGTGGCATACACATCGTTGAAATCCTCGTTGGGAAAAGAGGATAAGACACTGATAGCGGTAGCACGCACTACCCCCTTCTTCTCCGTTAGGGCCACGCGTTGCAGATCCTTCCGGACTGCATTGCCCTCGGCCCCCCGGTACCGGCGCAGGCCATTGAGGGCGGCCACCCGCACGGCCCAGAAAGGGTCATTTAAGGCATTGCGGAACGCGGAGCTAACTGTTAAGTCGGCTGATTTGCTGCGCAGCCCCTGGATAGCATCATACTTCTGTTGGTAGCCTCGGGCGTGACTGAGTTGATACAGCAGTTCTTCTTGGCTTTGGGCTTCATCTATGTGAGCCAGCAGAACACCTTCGTGGTCGAACTTCACTAGGCTAGGGCGCTGGCTGGTCGGTAACCGAAACGTCTGGTCGGCTTTGGTAACCAAAATCCGGTGTTCCGTGGGTTGGTTATTGTTCCAGGTGGCTACTACCACGGGCAGGCGGTACACGGGCTGGTAGAGGGTGTCCTGGACCTGCTGCACGCGCACGACTACCTGGCTGCTCTCATAGGAATGCGTCACCCGCAGCTCTGGATGTCCACGCTGCATAAACCACTGGTCAAAAAACCACATGAGGTCTTCTCCCGTCGTTTCCTCAAAGGCCAGACGCAGCTTGGCTATTTCGGTAGCTGAAAACTTATTCTGGTTCAGGTAACGGTTCAGAGCCGCGAAGAAGGCATCGTCGCCTACGTAGCTGCGCAGCATGTGCAGTACCCGGCCACCCTTGTCGTAGGAGTGGCGGTCGAACATGTCTTCCCGATCGGCATAGCGGTAGCGAATCAGCGGCTCCCGCTTGGTCTGCGCTTCCTCGAGGTAGTTGCGGAGCTTGGTTTGCTGCACCAGAGCGGCAGCATCGGGGCCATATTTGTGTTCGGCCCACAGCAGTTCCGAATAATCGGCGAACGACTCATTCAGCGGCAGATTGGCCCATGATTCGGTGGTCACGTAATCACCGAACCACTGGTGAAACAGCTCGTGCGCAATAACGGATTCCGACTCGTACGACACGTCGGGCAACTCGCGGGAGCTGAACTGCACCAGCTGTTGCTGAAAGGTAGAGGCCGTGGTATTCTCCATAGCGCCGGACACAAAGTCGTGTACAGCTACCTGGGCGTATTTCTCCCAGGGATAATCTACGCCCAGCTTTTTAGAGAAAAATTCCAGCATCTCGGGCGTGTTGCCGAATACTGGCTTGGCGGTGTGCTGAAACGGCGGATCAACGTAGTATTCTACCGGCTTTCCTCGCCACGTATCCGTGACTACTGCAAAATCGCCGACGGCCAGCATGGCCAGGTAGGGTGCGTGCGGTAGGCTTTGCTTCCAGACATCGGTACGAGTACCATCGGGGTTGCGGCGCGAGGAAACCAGCAGTCCATTGGAAAGAGTTTTGAACCCACTCTCCACAGTTAAGCTGATTTCCTGAGTCATCCGCTGGTTGGGCTTATCAATGGTCGGAAACCAGCAGGAGCTACCTTCCGTCTCACCTTGGGTCCAGATCTGGCGTGGCTTATCCTTTTCGGTGCCCAGCGGATTGATAAAATACAGGCCCTTATCTTCCGTAATGGCCTCGCTCCCACCTTTGGGCAGCTCATTGGGCTTGGCCACATACTGAATCCGCACCTGGTACTGCTCCGTGCGCTGGTATTGCCGGTCGAGGTTGATGGTTAGCTTTTTCTTGTCGTAGCTATACTTCAGGTCTTTGCCTTTCTTCCCACCATTGAGCAGCTCTACGCCTTTGATATCAAAACCCTTCGCATCGAGCACCAGCTGGTTCTGGGGGTAGAAATGGGGCCGCACGGTAAGCGAAGCCGTGCCCAGTAGCCATTGCTTGGCCCAATCGAAGCGCACATCCAGCTTGGTATCCATAAGATCATGCAGCAGGGTAGCCGCCGGCTGGACCGGGTTAGTGGAAGGCAGCCAGTTAGGAATAGGCAGCGCGGCCGGAGCAGAAACAGGCGCTTCGGCAACAGGAGTTTTCTTACGGGCCGGGTGGCTGACGCTGGAAGCCGGGCGGCTGGATTTAACTGCCTGAGCGGAAGCCGCAACCTGACAGAACAGTGTTAGAGCAAGGGCGCCGAGGACCGGGTATTTCATGCGGAAAGGCACTAGGGTATTGGAGGGTCAAGTTCCGAATTTATTTCAGAATTGGCCTATCTTTAAGCCCTTTTCCACCCCACCCCTGCCCTCGTCATATGCTACAGGTACGCACTGGCACTACCCCCGACCATACCTGGGAGGTTGATTATCGCCCGAATGGGGCGGTTACGGTTAATGGCCAGCCTTTCCACTGGGACCTGTTGCCGCTCGGCAATGGCCGCTATCATGCGGTGCATGAAAACCGCTCCTACTCAGTTGAGCTGGTTTCGGCAGACTACGCCACCAAAACCGTGGTCTTGAAGCTGAACGGGCAGCAGCTTGAGCTGCAGGCGAAAGACCGGTTTGATCTGCTGCTGGACAAGCTGGGCATGAGCAATGCTGCTGCCAGCAAAGTGAACGAGCTAAAAGCCCCCATGCCCGGCCTGATTGTGGATATCCGGGTAGCACCTGGCCAGACGGTGCAGAAGGGCGACCCGCTGCTGGTACTGGAGGCCATGAAAATGGAAAACATTCTCAAAGCACCGGGCGAAGGCACCGTAGCAGCCATCAAAGTCAATTTACGCGACAACGTAACCAAGGGGCAGGTTCTGATTCAATTCAGCTAACCTGCTTTTCGCTTTTCCATTACGGCCGTAATGGGTGCCATGTGGCTTTCCGCCCCGGCACCCCTTGCGGCCTCACTACGTACATCCGCGTTCCACGCTTAACCTCTTTCGTTTTGAAGTACAACCGAATCCTGCTGAAGCTAAGCGGCGAGGCCTTGATGGGCCAGCAACAGTACGGCATTGATGCCACCCGGCTCATGCAATACGCCGAAGAAATTAAAGCCGTAGCCGCCACCGGCACGCAGGTAGCCGTGGTTATCGGAGGGGGTAACATCTTCCGGGGCGTACAGGCCGAGGCCTTCGGGCTAGACCGGGTGCAGGGCGACTATATGGGTATGCTGGCTACGGTTATCAACTCCATGGCTTTGCAAAGCGCCCTGGAAAAGCTCGATGTGAATACCCGTTTGCTTTCAGGCGTTACCATTCAGCGGGTGTGCGAGCCCTACATTCGCCGGCGGGCCCTGCGCCACCTGGAGAAAGGCCGCGTGGTTATCTTCGGGGCCGGCATCGGGTCTCCGTATTTCACCACTGATTCTGCCGCCTCACTGCGCGCTATTGAGATTGAGGCCGATGTGGTACTGAAGGGTACCCGCGTAGATGGTATCTATACGGCCGATCCGGAAAAAGACCCCACGGCGGTTCGCTACCCCGAAATTACCTTTGATGAGGTAATGGAGAAAAACCTCAACGTGATGGACATGACGGCCTTCACGCTCTGCAAGGAAAATAACCTTCCTATCATTGTGTTCGATATGAACAAGGAGGGTAACCTGCAGCGCCTGTTGGATGGGGAAAGCGTGGGCACGCTGGTGAGCATGCACGGCTCCGAAGCGTACCGGTCAGCCCGACCCAGCACTCTGCAGCCGGCCGTAAAGAGCACTCCGGACCAGCAGGCTTAATTGCTTTTTCGCAAGCGCCTGGCCGCCGGGCAATGCAAGCGTAACTTAACATTCACCTTTCAACACTTAACTTTTCAGAAGTGGACGAAGAAATAAAGTTTTATCTGGACGAGGCAGAAGAGTCGATGGGCAAAGCGCTGCAGCACACGCAGCAGGAGTTTGCCCGCATCCGGGCCGGCAAGGCAACTCCCGCCATGCTCGACTCGCTGCGGGTGGACTACTACGGCACGCCTACTCCCATTGGGCAGGTAGCCAATGTGGCTGCCCCCGACGCCCGGACGCTGTTCATCAAGCCCTGGGAGAAGAACATGATCAGCGAAATTGCCAAGGCCATCAAGAACAGCGACCTGGGCCTGAACCCCCAGTCGGATGCGGAAGGGGTACGCCTGAACATCCCGCCCATGACGGAGGAGCGCCGCCGCGACCTGGTGAAGCAAGCCAAGAACGAATCGGAAAGCGGCAAGGTGCGCATCCGGGGTATCCGGAAGGATGTCAATGACTCCCTACGCAAGCTGCTCAGAGACGGGGCCGCCGAGGATGATATCAAAGATGCAGAAGCCAAAGTGCAGAAGTTCACCGATAGCTATATCAGCAAGGTAGATGAACTACTCGGCAAGAAGGAATCCGAAATCATGACTATCTGATTTCCCTACCCCCCTTCTCAACACGAAGCCCCAGTGGATGCTATCCGCTGGGGCTTTGCTTTATTTCATATAGCAGACTTCTACTGCCGCCAGTAACCGGCAGCCTGGATGTGCTGTTCCACAGCCTCGGGCACCAAGTAGCGAATAGAGTTGCCGGCCCGCACACAGTCCCGTATGAAGGTGGCCGAAATATCCAGCAGAGGGGCCTTCACTATTCGTACGGCCGGATGAGTGCTTGGCTCGTAGTCAGCCACTCCCGGCCGCGGGTACACGTACACTTCGTGCTCAGCCAGAATCTGGTCGGCGTGTTTCCAGCGGGGTAGGCCCGCCAGGTTGTCTTCTCCCATCAGCAGCACGAAGCGCGTACCGGGGTAGCGCCCCCGAAGCTCTCTCAGCGTGTCGGCGGTATAGCTGGGCTTGGGCATGGTGAACTCCACATCCAGCGCCCGCAGCCGGGTATTGCCCGCAATAGCCAACTCTACCAGCCGCAGCCGATCCTGCTCGGGTAGCAGCTCCTGCCCTACTTTGAAAGGACTCTGGGGCGATACTACTAACCACACTTCCTCCAGGTCGGTATGGGTTGCCATGAAGTTGGCCAGAATCAGGTGCCCTGTATGAATGGGGTTAAACGAACCAAAAAGCAGCCCTACTTTCCGGCCTTCATCAGGGACAGAAGCAGGGCTGCTCACAGGATAGCAGACTCAGCAGTTATGAAATTGCGCACCAATTTTTCGGCCTCGTCAATGGCTCGCTCGAGGTCATCATTTACGATAGTGACATCGAAGCGGTCCTCGAATGTCAGCTCGAAGTTGGCTTTGTAGAGGCGGGCGGAGATGCTGGCATCAGAGTCGGTGGCGCGGTTGCGGAGGCGCTGCTCCAGAATTTCCAGCGATGGGGGCTTCACGAACACCGCAAGGGCGCGGTCTTTATAAAACTCCTTGATGCTGAGACCACCTTTCACGTCCACATCCAGCACGGCATGCTGGCCGTTGCTCCAGATACGCTCAACTTCCGACTTCAGGGTGCCATAAAAAGCACCTTCATACACCTCTTCCCATTCCACGAAGTCATCGTGGCGGATCTTCTCCTGAAACTCCTGCACGGAGATGAAGTAGTAATCCTTGCCGTTGGCTTCGGTGCGGCCACGCTTATCGCGGGTGCACGCTGAAATAGAGAAACTTAGCTCCGGAATTCGCTCCAGCAGCCGGTGGACGATAGTGGTCTTACCGGCGCCGGAAGGAGCCGAAAAGGCGATGATTTTACCCTGCATCGGGCAAAATTAGGCCATTTCCGCTTTAACTCGCGCAAGAATTGAGTTCGACAACGAAGAAGGTGCCCCTTTACGTCCTACGTGCTGCGCCAGAAAGTCGATGAATATGTGCTGCTTCTCGATGCTATCGAAGCACGGAGAGCAGTCTTGGGCATGATGGACAAAGTAGTCCTCATCCTCAGCCGTGGGCTCCTGCCCGACGATGATTTGGTCAAGAATTGTATTCACGCGTTCACAGTCGGGGCCATTGGCCGCCGAGTTCTGGTTGGTTTGCTTAGTAGAGGTCGTTTCCATAACGGGGTCCTGTGCTTAAAGGGTTTATTCGTTGTCGTCGTTTGTCAATCCATCGTCGCCTTCGCCTTCAGAGCCATAACCCATTGATTTGGCATAGCGTTCAAGCTTGTCCTTCAGAAAGTTGCGTGCCCGGTGCAAGCGGGAGCGCACCGTTCCGATGGGGATATCCAGCACCTTGGCCATTTCCTCATACGTAAACCCTTCCAGGTCGCAGAGGATAATAACGGTACGGAAATCCACGGGCAGCGAGTTGAGGGCGCTGGCCACTTCGTCGCCGATGAGGTCGCGCACGGCTTGCTGCCGCATGTCGGTTGAGGTGCTGCCGGCGTCGCCTTCGGCTTCCACATCTTCCGAGTTGTAGTACCCTTCGATTTCGCTGTAGTCAACCTTGGCAGGCTGCTTACTTTTCTTGCGAAAATCGTTGATGAACGAATTTTTCAGGATGCGAAACAGCCACGCTTTGGCGTTCGTTCCCGGCTCGAAGTACTCAAAGAAGCGATATGCTTTCAGATAAGTTTCCTGTACGAGGTCATTTGCATCATCTTCATCGAGGGTGAGGCGGAAGGCGAAGTTGTACAGAGAATCGAGCACAGGCATTAATTCGGCCTGAAAACGCCGGTCTTTTTCCTCTTTGCTCAGTTTTGGTACTCGTTCGGGGGATTCGCTCATGGACACAAAAAAAATTCGGCTGAATATTGGAAAAATACCGCCGTTAGACAAATGTAGAACTAATACCATCCGCGGGAAGGAAGGTTTTGGTAACGGTGCGCCGCTCGGTTGCCACCACCAAAAACCCGTACAAAAACACGAACAGGTTAAAGCTGGTCTGCAACTCCAGCAATGAATCGACCGTCATGGCCAGCGCCTGCAGCAGCAGGAACCGATACACGTACGGGTTTCGGCGCTGGGCAGGTTGCACCAACGGCCCGAATAACACCAGAAGCCATAGGCTCAGGCCCACTAAGCCCCCCCCCACCAGCTGGTGGAGGTACTGGTTATGAATCATTACGCGGTTTTCGGGTCGTAGGCCGTAGTTCTGCCAATCATACTGCGCCATCATGGCCTGGTAGGCATCGGCGGGGCCAACCCCGGCCACCGGATGCTGCCGCGCTACCACCAGCGCCGTTTGCCAAGCCGCCAACCGGCGCGACAACGAGTACTCATTAATGTCGCGGTTGAGCTGAAACTGCTCGATATCGTAGGTAGTAGCCCTGACGCGCTGGCGCACCGACTCCAGCGTAGTGTATGCCACCCAAGGAGTTAGGGCCAAGGTCAGCACCAGAGCGATGCCCAACCAGAATCGGCCCTGGATGACCAACACCAGTAGCGCATCTATCAGCAACATGCCGTACAAAGCCATGAGCCCGGTACGGTATGCCAGCACGTGTAAGGTGAGGACGCAAACGGCAACGGCACCCAGCAGAGCCATGCGCACCAGGGGTCGGGCTTCCGGCTCGCGGCGCAATGACAGGCCGAAGAAGGTAGCCAGGGCCAGCATCAGCCCGAAGTGAATGTGAAAGATACGGGTGATGGAAGGCATGCTCTGGCCCAGCCCAAATGCCAGGTTAGCGGCGGCCGGGTCCAGAAAGTACTGCGCCATGGTAGCGGCCCCAATTAGGGCTACCCCGCCCACATATAGTAACCCCACCCCAAACCGCTGACGGCTGCTAAGGGGCACGGCCAGGCCAAATGCCAGCGGCACCCCCAGCCAAGGCAGCAGCCGGTACATTTCGTGGCGCCAGGTAGCCCACTCCTGCGTGTACAGGCCACTGAGGAGCAGCAACCCGTAGAGCGCGGCCGGTCCCCACATGGTCCGCAGGCGCAGGTAGCGGGGTAGCTGCTGGCGCAGCTGCGGAGCGGCTAACGCAGCCAGCATGCCCACCACCGGGCTGAGTGCCACCAGGGCGCGGGACGTCAGGAGGCCGACTACCCCCGCCACACAAGCCAGCAGCAGCAGATGTTGCGACAAGCGGCCGGTGCGCCACCCTACCTGCCACACGGAAGTAAGCGTCGAAGTTAAAAGAGTCGGCGGGGTCATGGAAAGCGGCAAATAGTTCAGAAACCCGCAGATGGCAACGGCATCCACTCCTGCATACGTGCTACTACCTGCGCAGGCTCCAGGGCTTTAATGCAGCTGCAGGCGGCGGGCTGGGTACGGCACTCCCCGCAATTGGGGCGGTTAAAAACCAGGAGGCTTGCGCGCGGCCCCAGCGGAGCCCAACGGCCCGGATGCATGGGCCGGATGGGCGGGTACAGGCCGAGGGCCTGCCGGCCCAGGGCCGCCGCCAGGTGCAGAGGCCCCGTACTGCCGGCCACAAGCCCATCGGCCGCTCCAATAAAGGCAATGAACTCCGGGAGGTCGAGCTTACCCGTGAGGTCGGCGGTGATGAATTGCTCATGCTCCCGCAGCCAGTCGCGCAACTCCTCCCCCTCTGCCGCCGTGCCCGTGATGAACACACGGTGCCCGGCCTGGTGCAGCAACCGGGCCAGGGTGCCAAAGTGCCCCAACCCCCACTCCCGGGCGCTGCCGCGGCTGCGCGGGTGCAAAATAAGGTTGAGTTGCCGGGCTGCGCGGGTCGCCAGCAGCTCGCGCAGCGCCGGCCGCAACGGCACCGTGGGGGCCAGCTGCGTGAGGGTTGCCACTGTTGGTAGGGGTAGCACTTCCGGGGTAGTCGTAAGCGGCCGGAGCAGCTGCAGGTTCAGCTGGGCTTCGTGCAGCGGGGAGTTCTTCCGGCTCAGGGATACCAGGCGGTTGCAGGTAAGCCAATGATACCACCGGTTGCGGGTGCCGATGCGAACCGGAATGCCGGCCCGACGAGCCGACCAGGCCAGTAGCTGGTTCGGGAATACGTGCAGAATGACGTCGGCCTGCTGGGTTTGCAGGGCTGCTACCTGCTGGGTAGGCGTCAGCTGCTGAAACTCATCAAAGTTGAGAAAGTCATCTACCCACGGACAGGCGGACGCTACGGCGTGGGTATAGGTACGCCCGATAAGCACTACCCGACATGTCGGGTACAGCTGCTTCAACCGCCCCGCCACCGGCAGCGTCAGGACCACGTCCCCGATGGCATCGGTGCGGCTAATCAGGAAGGTTTTCATGCGGCGGCTTTGGTTTTCAGCTTGGCAAACTTCAGAAACACCCCCCAGGCTGAAATAACGGCAATGCTGAGGCCCGCGAATCCATCGAGAAAACCCAACCGGAAAAAGTAGCCGTGCGTGAATTTCCACCACGGCTTCAGGAGCAGATGAAATACGGAAACGCGGCGCTTGCCCCGTAGCCAGAGCTCATCGGCAGCAATGCTGGTGAAGCGGTTCAGCTGGCTTACGTGCTGCTCCACCGAATCGTACGAGTAATGCAGGGCGTCGCCGGCCAGGGGTAAGGGGGTAGGCTGATTGGGCTGCAGCTCGTACCGCTCGTGCAGGAGCAGGCCGGTCCACTGGCCCAGGCGCCGGTCGTAGAGGCGCAGCTTGCGGTCGGGGTACCAGCCGCCGTGGCGCACCCAGCTGCCGCAGTAGTTGGTGAGGCGGGCCAGGGTATAGCCGGCGCCCTGCCAGTTCTGCTTGGCCTCCCGGATGCTGTGGCGCAGCGCCTCAGTCAGCACTTCATCGGCATCCAGCTGCAGCACGTGGTGGTACCGGGCCTGGGCTGTGGCAAAGTTCTTCTGCTGCACGTAGCCTTCAAACGGATGCTGCACCACCCGCGCCCCCAACTGCCGGCAAATTTCCGCGGTGCGGTCGGTGGAAAAACTGTCCACTACTACCACTTCGTCGGCTACCCCCCGCACGGCCTCCAGGCAGCGGGCAATGTTGGCCTCTTCGTTGAAGGTAATGATGACGACAGAAAGCGGGACGGTGGGCATAGTACGGGCAAATATCCGGATTTTATATCGCCCGGAAACGGCCGCCCTCAGAAGCTATTAGCAGCAGAGTATCAGTGCGGCGGCAAATCTGCGTATATCACCCAGCACTCCCTACCCCACGGCACCGGCTCTGCTACCCCTACCCTTCATGGCCAGCGCAACCATTCACGTTAGCTTGGTTACGGCCCGGGGATTGTAGCTCTGCTGCAGGCTGCGTGCGGCAGCCGCAGCTGCTGTAAGCAGGTGTTTCGCTAGCCGGAAGCATCAAAACATCTAGCCGGTTGGTAGCTTTATACCATAATTCATGTACCTACCTGATTTTACTTCCTTATGGAACTTGGCATTAGCTCATTCGGGGAAATAGCCCCCGCCCACGTAGCCGGCGGCGACACGGCGGCCGCCCACCGCCTGCAGGAACTAGTAGCCCTGGGACGCCGCGCCGATGAGGCCGGCCTCGATGTGGTATCCATTGGGGAGCACCACCGCGCCGACTATGTGGTATCGGCGCCGGAAGTGGTGCTGGCCGCTATTGCGGCCGTAACCCAGCGGGTGCGGCTCACCAGCGCCGTGACAGTGCTCAGCTCTACCGACCCGGTGCGCACCTTCCAGAACTTTGCTACCCTAGATTTGATTTCCAACGGCCGGGCCGAAATCATTGCCGGCCGCGGTTCTTTCATTGAATCGTTTCCGCTGTTTGGGCAAGACCTCGGCGACTACGACGCACTGTTCGCGGAGAAGCTGGGGCTGCTGCTGCAGCTTAATGAGCAGGAAGTCGTTAGCTGGCAGGGCCGCCACCGGCCGGCTATTGCCAATAAGGGCGTTTATCCGCGGCCGCTGCAGCCCCGCCTGCCCGTCTGGATTGGCGTAGGCGGCACGCCGGCTTCGGCGGCGCGGGCGGGCTCCCTGGGACTGGGGCTTACCATTGCCATTCTGGGTGGCGCGCCGGCTCAGTACGTGCCCTTCGCCGACCTCTACCGCCGCTCGGCCCAGCAGGCCGGCCATGACCCGGCTACCCTACCTCTCTGCCTGAACTGTCATTTCCACTTGGCTGACACCTCGAAGCAGGCCGCCGATGAGTTTTTCCCGGCCTACTCCTAGGTGATGAACCGTATTGGCCGGGAGCGGGGCTGGCGCCCGATGTCGCGCCAGCAGTTCGACTACCTCTGTGGCCCGGAAGGGCCCTTATTTGTGGGCACACCCCAGGAAGTTGCCGATAAGCTGGTGCACCTGCACGGCCTGTTCCAGAACACCCGCTTCATTGGCCAACTGATGTTGGAGGGCATGCCGCACGAGGCCGTACTGCGTTCTACTGAGCTGTTTGGGCAGGTAGTGTCCCCGGCTGTGCAGCGGGCCTTGGCTCCGCAGACAGCTTAATTCTCCTAGCCTATTGCCAGGCAAGCGCCACCTCTGCTTTTCAGGGGTGGCGCTTTGTATTAGCGGAGTTCAGAAGCCGCTGGTCCTCTTTTCGCTGGGCAAGCTTTCTGGGGCGTAGAACGTGGCGCCAACTGCTACTTTTGAGGAAACTCAACCTTATTGTCCTATTCGTGACAACTACCAAAATTCAGCCAGTACACCGCTCCTACGGCACAGCCCGCGGCTGGCGCATTTTTATTTACGTGTTTGGTCCCCTGCTTATTGCCTTGTTCTGGTCGGCACCGTTCTGGATGCTGTCCGGAGACTGGAACGCCTTGCGCATCGGGTTTACTGTAGGCATGGGCCTGTTCGGGTTGTTCTTCGTCTATTGTCTCTACGAAACTGCTAAGGGCCGCCACATCATCACGGATACGGCTTTTGTTTACGCGGGCACGCTCTACCGCCAGGAGCTGCCGCTGGAAGCTATTAAGGGGTTTCGCACTGATCAGCAGTACACCCATATTCTGCCCACGTCGAAGGCCTACCCCAAAATAAAGGTTGGCTACACGAGCGAAGGCTACAAGGAAATTCAGCAGTGGCTGGCGGAGCACTACCCCAACCTCGACGAGCAGGAGCAGCAGCAGGAAGAAGAGGCCATCCTGCTGGACGATACTTTCGGGCGCACGACTGAGGAGCGGGAAACCAACCTTACCCAGACGCGCCGGGTGGCAAGCGCGCTAAACACTCTGGGCTGGCTGACCGGCGCCTGGCTGCTGTTCCTACCCCGCTTTTACGAAGCGGCCTTTACGGCCGGGCTCACCCTGCCCGCCGTGGCCGCGCTGGCTATCCTCTGGCACCGCGGCACCATCCGGCCCGACGAGCAGAAAAACAGCGCCTACCCCAACGTGTCGGTTGCTCTGCTGATGCCTGCGCTGGGTCTGCTGCTGCGGGAACTGCTGGATTTGGAGTTGTTGCACTACGACGCTCTCTGGCCCCTGGCCGGCGGAGCGGCCGCACTGTTCGGGTTACTGCTACTCCTGGGTAGCCGCCCGTTTCTGCAGCAGCCCAAGCTCCGCGCCAGTGTTCTGGGACAGGTGGCACTCTATGCGTTGCTCTACGGCTACGCGGCAACCGTAGCGGTTAATTGCGTCTTCGATGAAGGCCCAGCCAAACACCACACGGCGACGGTGCTACGCAAGCATTCCTCTTCCGGCAAAACCACTACCTACTACCTGAACGTGACGCCGTGGGGCCCGCGCCGGCAAGCCGAAGACGTCGCCGTATCCGAGGAGTACTACCAGCAGGTGCAGCCCGGCGCCCGGGTCCGGATTTACGAGATGCCCGGCCGACTGGGCGTGCCGTGGTTTACCGTGGCCGAATAACTCCGACTTACCCCACAACAAAACCCCCACCCGGCGCCGTGCCGGGTGGGGGTTTTGTTGCGTATCGGGGATAGGACCGGCTAGTAACGGTACAGGTCCGATTTGAAGGGGCCTTCTACGGGTACGTTGATGTACTCGGCCTGCTTGGGCTTCAGCTCGTCCAGCTCTACGCCAATTTTGGCGAGGTGCAGGCGGGCTACCTTCTCGTCGAGGTGCTTGGGCAGGGTGTACACCTTGTTTTCGTACTGGTCAGCATGCTGCCACAGCTCCAGTTGGGCCAGGGTCTGGTTCGTGAACGAGTTCGACATCACGAACGAGGGGTGGCCGGTGGCGCAGCCCAGGTTCACGAGGCGGCCTTCGGCGAGGATAATCACCTCTTTGCCTTCGATGTTGTACAGATCTACCTGGGGCTTCACCGTGTCTTTGGTGTGGCCGTAGTTTTTGTTCAGCCAGGCCATGTCAATTTCATCATCGAAGTGGCCGATGTTGCAGACGATGGCTTTGTCTTTGAGGGCGCGGAAGTGCTCTTCCGTAATAATGTCGCAGTTGCCGGTGGCGGTTACCACGATGTCGGCTTCCTTGATGGCGTTTTCCATTTTCTTCACCGCGTAGCCGTCCATGGCAGCCTGCAGGGCGCAGATGGGGTCGATTTCCGTCACGATAACGCGGGCGCCGGCCCCACGCAGCGAAGCGGCGGTACCTTTTCCTACGTCGCCGTAACCAGCAACTACGGCAATCTTGCCGGCCATCATCACGTCGGTAGCCCGGCGGATAGCATCCACGGCCGACTCTTTGCAGCCGTACTTGTTATCGAACTTCGATTTGGTAACCGAGTCGTTGATGTTGAAGGCGGGCATGGGCAGCGTGCCGTTCTTCACGCGCTCAATCAGGCGCAGCACGCCGGTGGTGGTTTCTTCCGAAATGCCTTTGATACCGGCGGCCAGCTCGGGGTACTGGTTCAGCACCATGTTGGTCAGGTCGCCGCCGTCATCGAGGATCATGTTCAGGGGCTCGCGCTTCTCGCCGAAGAACAACGTCTGCTCGATGCACCAGTTAAACTCCTCCTCATTCATACCCTTCCAGGCGTACACCGGAATACCGGCGGCAGCAATGGCAGCGGCGGCGTGGTCCTGGGTCGAGAAGATGTTGCACGAGGACCAGGTTACGTCGGCACCCAGCTCCTTCAGGGTTTCAATCAGCACGGCCGTTTGGATGGTCATGTGCAGGCAGCCGGCAATACGCGCGCCCTTCAGGGGCTGGCTGGCGCCGTACTCCTCGCGCAGGGCCATCAGCCCGGGCATTTCGGCTTCGGCCAGGCGTATTTCTTTCCGGCCCCACTCGGCCAGAGACATGTCTTTTACTTTGTACGGAACGTAGGCCGTGGTCTTGGTATCAACCATGATGCAGAATACTGGATGCTTTGTCGCGTTTCAACCGCAAAGATACTTGATTTGTTATCCTTTTACTCCACCTCTGATTTACAGCCCCTTATCAACAACACCGCCCGCTCAGGCAGCCTGAGCGGGCGGTAAAGTGCTAAAATGCAGCTAACTGGCCTAGTTGTGCTGAATGACAACCGCTTTGGGCTGCAGGGCCGGATCAATGCTGGAGGAAATACCCCGCACAAGCACCGTATAAATTTTACCGGCTTCGTAGTTTTTGGTGGCCGTAGCTGACCCCGTTCCCGTGCCGTCGCCCACGGCTACCACGGTAGTAGATGGGGTACCGGTAGTAACCAGCAGATTATAGGAGCTGGCTGGAACGGACACAAAGGCGGAAGCCGCCCCGAATGCGGCCGTCACGCCCGGTACATCGGTAGCCCCCGCTACGGTTTGCTGCGAGAGTTTTACGGTGGCCGGGGCGCCCAGAGCCAAGTGCACCACCCGTACCTTGGCTTGCCCGGCGGCTGGCGCCGTTAAGTCGTCGGAAACGGAGAGCAGCCCCACGGTGGTGGCAGTAGGCGCGTAGGCAAACACGGAGTAGTTCTGGTCTTTGGCTACGGTAACGGCCTGGGAGGCGGCCGTCTGGCCGGCGCTGTTGTTGATTTTCAGGGTGGGCGTGCCCGCGTTTACTTTCACGTAGCCACTGCTCTGGCCGTAGGTCAGCTGTCCTACCTGTTTATCATCGGCCAAGGCGGTTACCTGCACGTTAGCGGAGGCGGCGGCGTGAGAAATCAGCACATTGCCTTGGTCAGGGGTAGCCGCGTTGTCATCGTCGTCATCGGAGCAGGCCGTGAAAGCCAATGCGGCCGGCAAAGCAGCCAGCAGAATGGCGGGACGCAGAAAGGAAGTCAGGGTTTTCATAGCACAGAGCTTGGTGAATTGCCCGTGAGAACGAAGGGCTATGCGCTTTTGTTGAGTAACAGAAGAAATTTCCCTCGGCGAATTGCACTTTTTTCTCGTCAGAACGCTTAGGACACTCAAGAATAGTAGTATAGATTTGTACTCATGCTTCAACTGATTTCTGCCCGATTTTCGAGCGTTGTGCGCCGCACTATACTTGTTGCTTCCTGTTCTTTCGGCCTGGCGCTAGGTGCCCACGCCCAGCAGGCTCCTACCGTTATTCGCCTCAGCCCCGAGGATCAGCAGCGGGGCCTGAACGGTGTGCAAAAGAACTTTTTCTTCACCATCAGTAACGGCTCTACCGAAGCGGAGTACCAGAGCGCCGGCTTTTTCGGGCAGCGGCTGCGGCCTTACCTGGCCGGCAACGAGGAAGCCCTGGATAACCTGAACCGCTACCGCCGCCAGAAGTGGCTGTTCCTGGCCGAGCGCCTCACGTTTGTGGGGGCCGTGGGCCTGTACAGCCAGCAGGTACTGGCCCTGGATGAGAAACAGCAGTATTTCAACAATACCCAGAAAGCCGCCGCTGGCATTGCCCTGGCCAGCCTACTGAGCAACGTCTTGATTTCGCGCAATACCAATTCGCACTTCCAGCGGGCCGTGGAAGCCTACAACGCCGGCCACCCGGCCGCCCGCACCGGGGCCGTGCAGCTGCGGCCCAGCGCCGTGGGGCTCACGGCCAGCCGCACGGGGCACCCGCTGGTGGCCTTCACCTGGAACCTGCGCTAACCTTCCGCGCGTTACCTGTCATTCCGGTTACGGCCTGCGCTTCTACCCCAGAAGTCGGGCCGTAACCGGAATGGCTTTTTCTGTCTCTGACTGCCCGCGCACGAAGGCGGTTTGCTGGCTCTTGCCAGATTCCTGCTTACGTTTGGCTATCTGTTGTTTTTGTGGGCTCGGCACCGCGTCCGGGCCTGTCGCATTTTCGTAGGAATCCTACATGGAATACCCGCTGCCGGCAGCGGCTCGGCAATACGTTGCCGACCATCTGCACGACGACCCCGCCCAGCTTGCCCTGCAAGCCCGCCGCTACCCCGGCCTGCCCGTCCCGGATCTGGTGCGTCAGATTCAGGCCCGCCAGAAGGCCCGCGCCAAACTCCCCACCTGGGCTGACAACCCGGACCTGGTGTTTCCGCCTTCTCTCTCGGTAGAGCAGGCCTCTTCGGCCCGTACGGCGGCATTTAAGGCTTCGCTGGTGCAAGGCCAGCGCCTAGCCGACCTGACCGGGGGCTTCGGGGTTGATTCGGCGCACTTTGCGGCTACGGTAGCCGAGGTGCACTACGTGGAGCGCAACGCGGCGCTGGCCGAGGTGGTACGCTTCAACCTGGCTCAGCTGGGCATCGGGAACGTGGAGTGCCATACCGAAGATGCGGTGCACTTTCTGCGCAATACACCCGGTACCTTTGACTGGCTGTACCTCGACCCGGCCCGCCGGGATACTGCCGCCAAAAAGATTTTCCGCCTGCAGGACTGTGAGCCCGACGTGCTGCGCCTGATGCCGCTGCTGCTGCAAAAGGGCCGGAGCGTACTGCTGAAAACCTCGCCCATGCTAGATATTGAGCAGGCTATTCAGGAGCTGCGGCATGTGCGCCGTCTCTGGGTAGTGGCCGTGGATAATGAATGCAAGGAGGTGCTGTATGAGCTGGGACCCGAGCCGGCCATCGACCCGGAGCGTTTCACCGTGAATTTGCTGCGCAACGGCCAGCAGCAGGAATTTCGCCTGAACCGGGCCCGCGAGGCCCGCGCCATTGCCCGCTACGCCGAGCCTCAGCAGTTTCTTTATGAGCCCAACGTAGCGGTGCTGAAAGCCGGGGCTTTTCGCAGCGTGGGCACGGCCTTCGAAATGCTAAAGCTGCACCAGCACAGCCACCTTTACACCTCCGATACGCTACGACCGGAGTTTCCGGGCCGTATTTTCCGCATCCGGGCCGTAGAGAAATACGATGGTCAGGCCCTGCGCACTCACTTAGGCCCGGAAGCCCGCGCCCACGTCACGACCCGTAACTTTCCCGACACCGTAGCCGAGTTCCGCCACCGTACCGGCATCCGCGAAGGCGGCGACCTGTACCTGTTCGCTACCACCAATTTGGAGGGCAGGCTGATGGTGCTGGTGTGTGAGAAGCTGTGATAAAGTAACGAGGTGAAGAGGTAATGAGGTAAGTGGTAGCAAGTGACAGAAGCCGTGCTACCATTTACCTCATTACCTCTTCACCTCATCACTATTTCGCGGGACTGGTCCAGGGGCTGCTTTTGATGCGGAAGCGCCAGGGCAGCGCGGCGTCTTCGCCGGCGTAGTCAATGCCCACGCGCGGGGAGGCCAGGATTTCCGCTTCGGGTACTAGCTCCCCCCTGTCTTCCAGCCAGATGGTGTTGCCAGTTACATCGAGGCCGTAGTGGGCCGTGGTGATGCCCAGGGCCTGGGTCAGCAGGCCGGGGCCGCCGGTGAGGTTGCGCTGCACCCGCGCTAGGCCCCGCCGAAGCAGCATTTCCGGAATTCCCTCCGTGGGCTCCAGTCCCCGGATCAGCACCGCGTCGGCCTTGCCGGCTTCGTTGGTGATGATGTTAAAGAGCACGTAACGGCCATAAATGAGGTACGTGTAGGCTACGCCGCCGGGCTCATACATCACCTTGGTGCGGGCAGTATAACGGCCCAAGTGGGAATGGCATGCTTGGTCGCCCAGGTGGGCGTAGGCTTCGGTTTCCACCACACGGCCGCCAGTGAGCACACCATTGATGCGGGTAAACAGGTAGTTGCCCAGCAGGTCGCGGGCAATAGCAACGGGGTCGGGGTGGCGGTAAAACGAGGTGGGAAGTTTCATGCAGAAGGAAAGGGTAGGCGCCAGATGGTACCCAATTGCCGCGGGAAGGTTGCGGGCCCGACGTCCTCGGCCCTCCCCTGTTGTCCTTCCCGTAAGTTGCCAACGTCTGGCTTCTTCCTCATTTTGCCTTACCTTTGCCCCGTAAAGGTGGCCGGACCCTGATTGCGGGGCGAGGCTGAAAAGGGAATCCGGTTAAAATCCGGAGCTGTCCCCGCAACTGTACGCTTCAGGAGTCGGCGCGTCATCACCGGCCACTGTTTCAAGGAAGGCATTGCTGCGGCAGGCCGGAGAAATGGGAAGGCGACGCGCCCGGAGCAAGCCAGGAGACCTGCCTTTGCATTTCCTATGTTCAGCGCCTGCGGAGGAAGGGCGGAGAACGAATGCAGTGGCGGCGCTTCGGCGGCGCAGAATTATCATCTGTTTTCGGCCTCGGCTTCGGGGAAGGGGTAGTCGTTTGGCGGCTGCTCGGTTTCCGGGGTTTTGAACTGAATTTTTCGATTGCGAAAATTTGGTTCGGAAGATGCGTTTTGTTTCCTGCCTGCGGAATTTCCCGCAGTTTCTGGGCGTGGCCTTAGCCGCTACCGCTTCCTTCCCGGCAGCCGCCCAATTGGGGTTGCCGGCTCCCGACTCCATCCGCACCCAAAACCTGCCATCGGTGCGGGTGCCCGGCCTACGCCCCGACAGGTTTGCCGTGGGCAGCCGCCGCTTCACTCTCGATTCGCTGGCCCTGACCACTTACCGCACCGGCACGCTGGCTGATGTGCTGAGCGCCCGCACGGCGCTCCACCTGAAGAATTACGGTCCGGGGCAGTTGGCTTCTATTACCATGCGGGGTACTTCGGCCCGGCATACGGCCGTGCTCTGGAACGGCTTCAACATCAACCTGCCTTCCCTGGGCGAGGCCGATTTTGCTTTGCTTACCATTAGCGGCACCACGCAGGTAGATATTCAGCCGGGGCCAGCCAGCGCAACCTACGGCAACGGTGCCGTGGGCGGCACACTGCTGCTTTCCTCTCCGCCACGGTGGGGGGCCGGCTGGCGCGGAAGCGTGCAAACCGATTACGGCAGCTTTGGGTTGCGAGCGGGAAACCTGGAGGCTAGCTTCAGCAACCAGAAACTGGCCTTGCGCACCAGCCTGCTTTATCGCCAGGCCCAAAACGATTTTACGTATTACGAGCAGGCTGGCACCGGCCGCGTGCGCCGCCGGCAGCAACATGCCGCCCTGCAGCAAGCCAGCCTCTCCCAGGACCTGATCTTACGCCTGGGTCAGCGTGGGGAGCTAACGGCCGCGGTTTGGCTGACAGACGCTGACCGACAGATTCAGCCCGGTATTGGCACCAACAACACGAACGCTGAAGAGCGAGACCAGAGCCGCCGCCTTATGGCCGGCTACCGCCACGTCAGCTCGCGCCACGAATGGGCAGCGCGGGTTGCCTGGTTCGAAGACATCATTAACTACCGCGACGATGTGAGCGGGCTCAGCGAGTCGCGGGTGCGCACCACCCAGGCCCAGGCCGAGCATACGTGGCGCTTCGCTTCCAACGCTTCGTTGCGGGTAGGCGGCGAGGCCCAGCACTTTGCGGCCCAGGTAGATGGCTACGGCACCCGGCCGCGCACCGAGAACCGCTTTTCCGGCTTTGCCCTGCTGCGCTACGACCCGCAGCCCCGGCTGCGTTTGTCCCTGAACACGCGCCAGGCCCTGCTCCCGGGCCGCCAGCCCCCCCTCACGCCCACGGCCGGCGCCGAGTGGGTAGCGCTGCAAACACCTCAGCAGACCATCAGCCTGAAGGCCAGCGCCTCGCGCAGCTACCGGGCACCCACTTTAAATGAGCGGTACTGGCGCCCCGGTGGTAACCCCGATCTGCTACCCGAACACGGGTTGGGCTACGAAGGCGGGGTAGCGCATGTGCTGACCCTGGCGCCGGCCCACCTGCGCCTGCAAACCGAGCTGACGGGCTACCGACAGCTCGTCGATAACTGGGTGCAGTGGACGCCGGGCGCTACCTACTGGTCGCCCCGCAACCTGCGGCAGGTGCGGGCTCAGGGTCTGGAGGCCAGTACGCAGCTAGGCTGGCAGCCGGGAGCTTACCAGCTCACGGCGCGGGCGTCGTACGCCTTCACCCATTCCGAAAAGACGAAAGGCACCGCCGCCGACTCTGACCCTGTTGGCCGCCAGCTGCCGTTCACGCCCCTGCATACGGCAGCCTTCAGCACCGACCACCTGTGGCGCGGCTGGCAGCTCAGCACTACCCTGAACTTTACCGGCTACCGCTACACCGATGCCTCAGCCACCAGTTTCCTGCCCTCCTACCTGCTGCTGAACGCCACGGTGGGCCGCACGGTGGCCATGGGTCCGACCTGGAAATTGCTGGTACTGGCCCAAGGCTACAACCTCACCAACCGCAGCTACCAAAGCTACCAGAACAGTGCCATGCCGCTCCGCAATGGCCTGCTGAGCTTACGGGTACTGTGGCGCTAACCTGCCATCTTTTCTTTCTCAACCCTTTTTTATGAAGCTATTTCCTACTTCCGCCAACTTACCCTTCCGGGTGCTGTTGGGCAGCGCTGCCGCCCTTGGCCTGCTGAGCTGCGACCCCAGCAACGACCCTGAGCCTACCGAAACACCCGTTGTTACCCGCAGTGTGTTTGTGGTGAATGAAGGTAACTTCCGCCGGGCTAACGCCGACATCAGTTTATTCAACAAAGCCAGCAGTTCGGTTACCAGCCCAACCCTCTTCAGCACTGCCAACGGCCGCGCCCTGGGCGATGTAGCGCAAAGCATGGCTGTGCAGGACTCGCTCGGCTACATTGTGGTGAACAATAGCAACAAGCTTGAGGTAGTATCTCTGGCTAAATTCAAGTCGAAAGCCACTATCAGCAACTTACAGCTACCGCGCTACTTCGTAGCCGTCTCTTCGGATAAGGGTTACATAACCGAAACGGTAGCCTATGGTGGGGCCGGACAGGTTTCCGTAGTGAATCTGAAGACAAACCAAGTAACCCGCACTATTGCGGTAGGCGCGCAGCCCGAGCGCATGACGGTGTCAGGCAACCGCCTCTACGTAACCAACAGTGGCGAGAGCAGCGTGACGGTTATCAACACCACTACGGATGCTATTGAAGGCACCGTTCCCGTGGGCGATTCGCCGGGCAGCGCTGTAACTGACCGCAACGGCAACGTGTGGGTGCTCAGTGGCGGGAAAGTAGTGTACAACGCTGATTATACGGCCATCGACTACACGAAAACCACCAAAGGCAGCCTGTCGGTGATTGCACCCGGCCAATTAACGGCCCAAACCCGGCAGGTGGATTCCAACACCAGCTCACCCGGCGACCTCACCATTAACGGGCCTAAAGACCAGCTGTACTACACCTACCGAGGCGGCGTGTACACGGTAGGCATCAATGAGGCACAACTGCCCACTACTCCCCTCATTCGGCGAAGCTTCTACGGACTTGGGGTCGATCCGCAGGACAACACTATTTACGGCGGCATCGGCTCATTTACGGCCGCTGACAAAGTGATTCGCTACCGCAGCACGGGTGCCGCCCTCGACTCGTTTACGGTTGGAATCGGCCCGAGCAGCTTCGTATTCTATTAAACCACCAGCACAGATTTCCTACCTGAACGCAACACCGCCGGTTCCTGTGCAGGAGCCGGCGGTGTTGCGTTTAAGGACAACTACCGAGCTAGTCGGCTAGGCCGTCGTTGTTGCGGTCTTTACGGTCGGCTCCTTCTTCGTACACTTGCCGGCCGGTTGGCGTCTTCATGGTGTCGCGGTTCATGCCGGAGGTGGCAGAATCGGCGGCGAGGTTCTGGCCGGGCATATTGGTATCCATGCCCAGGTCTTTGGCGGCGCCGCGCTCCACGTTGGTGTCGCCGGCCTCGGAGCCGGTATTGCAGGCGGTAAGAGAGCCGGCCAACAGGGCCGCGGCGGCTATAATGCGCGGAAAAACAGAAGTTTTCATGTGCTTGGTAGGGTAGAGTAGAAAGACGTGTAGTATTTTGGCCTGTACGGCTGACCGCGCCGCTGGTTTTTACGTATCATGATTTCCCCGCTTCTACCGCCCTGTTCTACCACCACAACCAACTTCAGCCGCTATGCTTTGTTGCTACTCCTGACTGCTGCCCGTGCCCTGAACTCCAGTGGCCGCTGAATAGGACAGACCTTTATATTTGTCCTCCTGTCCTCGTCGCCATGAACCGTTCTGCTTTTCAGCTTGTCACTTCCAAAGCCCCTTTGCGGCGGGTTATCATCCTGGCCGGAATAAGCTTTCTGCTGGCCCTGACTCTGGTAACCTACCTGTTTGGGGTGCAGGACTCCTTCTTTGGCCGACTCTTCGGTGCTTTTTTCGTATTTTTCTCCTTGCTGGCCGTAACATTTCTGGGGGTTGTTCCCTTTGTGAACTGGGCGGCCGCCAACTGGTTTGGAAAAGCATGGGCAGAACACCCCGTGGAACCCGTGCGGCGTCCGCGGCCCAACCCAAACCCGGCTTCTACCCGTAAACCCACGCGAACCGCAACGCGGCTGAACTCAACCCAACAACCGTGAAAACGACGCTCCTCCACATCAAAAATATGGTTTGCCCACGTTGCATCGAAGCCGTGCGCAGCCTTCTTGAGCAAGCGGGCTACCGCCCCACCGACGTTACGCTGGGCCAGGCCCAACTCGACCACAGCACGCCGGCCGATCCGGCCTCCGTAGCTCCGCTGCTGCGCGAAGCCGGCTTTGATGTACTGATGGGCCGCGCCGACCAGCTAACGGAGCAAATCAAGAGCGCCCTGGTCGAGTACCTGGAGCACCTGCGCACGGCGCGCATGCCCCTGACTACCTCCGCTTTCCTCACCGACCGGTTTGCCGCTACCTACTCGCACCTGAGCAAGGTGTTTTCGCGCACGGCCAACCTGACCATTGAGAAGTACCTGATCCGCCTGAAAATTGAGCGCGTAAAGGAAATGCTGAGCTACAATGAAATGACGCTGAGCGAAATTGCCGAGCAGATGCGCTACAGTTCCGGCCAGCACCTGAGCAATCAGTTCCGGCAGGTAACGGGCCGCTCCGTCAGCGAATTCCGCCGCGACCTGATGCCCAAGCGCCTCTCCCTGGACCAGCTGGCGTAACCCACGCTTGCTTATCTCTCAAAGCCCCGAAGCTGCCACCGGCACTTCGGGGCTTTGGCGTGTTTAGGGGGGTAGGAAAACGGCTGGCAAGAAAGGCGCCGGGGAACGGAGCCGGCGGGCCGCGGGTTAAACCGCCGTATCTTTGTGGTTCTTCTGACCCAGTGCCCGTGTCTTCTTCGCTTCGCATTCTGCTTGTTACCCCGCCGCTTACCCAGCTGAATACGCCCTACCCGGCCACGGCCTATCTGAAAGGCTTTCTGGGCGGGCGCGGCTACCACGTAACCCAGGCCGATCTGGGGCTGGAGCTGGTGCTGAAGCTGTTCTCGAAGGAAGGCCTAGCGCGCGTTTTTTGGGCCATTGAAACCGAGGGTTTCGAGTTGAGCGACAATGCCCGCCGCATGGTGCGCCTCAAGCAGAGCTACCTGAGCACCATTGGGCCCGTCATCCGGTTTCTGCAGAACAAGGACAACACCCTGGCCCCGCGCATCTGCCACTCGCGCTTTCTGCCCGAGGCTGGCCGCTTTGATAACGTAGCCGACCTGGAGTCGGCCTTCGGCACCATGGGCCTCACCGACCAGGCCCGGCACCTGGCCACGCTGTATCTGGAAGACCTCGGCGACCTGATCAAGGAAACCGTGGGGCCGCAGTTCGGCTTTTCGCGCTACGCCGAGAAGCTGGCTATGTCGGCTACCAGCTTCGATGGGCTGCACGAAGCCCTGCAGGCTCCGCCGAACCTGCTGGACCAGATGCTGCAGGAGCTGCTGGATGAGCTGGTGGCCCGCGTGCAGCCCGATGTAGCCGGGTTTACGGTGCCTTTCCCCGGCAATCTGTACGGCGCCCTGCGCCTGGCCGGGCGCATCAAGGAAACTAGCCCCCGCACCCTGACCCTGATGGGCGGTGGCTACCCCAATACCGAGCTGCGAACCATCCGGGAGCCCCGCTTTTTCGACTACATCGATTACCTGACCCTGGACGACGGCGAAGGCCCCTGGCTGCGCCTGCTGGAACACGTAGGGGCAGGGCTTGTTCCTGCCCACCACCTCCACGCGCCGCTAGAACAGCCGACAGGTAGCTTCCCAACGTCGAATTTCCGTGATGAGTCCTTTGCCTTACCGTTCGACGATGGGCGGGGGCAAGCCCCGCCCCTACAACGCACGTTCCGGCGCAATGCGGCCGGGGAGGTGGAGTACATTAACCAGCCCTTTCCGGATGTTCCCCACCCGGAAATCGGCACGCCCGACTACTCCGATTTGCCCCTGACGGAGTATTTATCGGTGATTGAGGTGCTGAACCCCATGCACCGGCTTTGGAGCGACGGGCGCTGGAACAAGCTCACCATAGCCCACGGCTGCTACTGGAAGCGCTGCTCCTTCTGCGACGTGACACTGGACTATATTTCGCGCTACGAAACAGCTCCCGCTACCTTGCTCGTGGACCGCATCGAGCAGATAATCGCCCAAACCGGCCAAACGGGCTTTCACTTCGTGGACGAGGCCGCCCCGCCCCTGGCCCTGCGCGACTTGGCCGTTGAGCTCCTGAAGCGGCGGGTAAATATTACGTGGTGGGGCAACATCCGCTTCGAAAAAACCTTCAGCCCCGACCTGTGCCGGCTGCTGGCCGCCAGCGGCTGCATTGCCGTAAGCGGCGGCCTGGAAGTAGCCTCCGACCGGCTGCTGGCTCTCATGGAGAAAGGCGTAACCATTGCCCAGGTAGCCCGCGTGGCGGATGGCTTCACCCAGGCCGGGATTATGGTGCATGCCTACCTGATGTACGGGTTTCCCACCCAAACCACCCAGGAAACCATTGACTCTTTGGAGGTAGTGCGGCAGCTGTTTCAGGCGGGCATTGTGCAGAGCGGCTACTGGCACCGCTTCTCCATGACGGCCCACTCGCCGGTTGGGAAGAACCCCGCTAAGTATAAAGTGGCCGCCATTGGCCCCGAGCCCGGTCCGTTTGCCTGGAACGACCTGTGGCACGACGACCCCACGGGCACCGACCACGAAGCTTTCGGCCCCGGCCTGACCAAAGCCTTGTACAACTACCTGCACGGGGTAGCCCTGCAGGAGCCGCTCAGCTTCTGGTTTGATTTCCGGACGCCCAAGCCCACCGTGCCCCGCCACCTGATTCAGCAGGCTCTGCAGGAGCCCGGCAAGCCCGATGCTTCCCGCCCCAACAACCGGCTGTTCTGGCTGGGCAACGCACCTGAGCTGCGCTATGAGCCCGCCAAAAAAGGCCAGCGCGCCGTCCTGACATTTTATGAGCAGGCCGAGGACCTCGAGGTGAAAGTACCCGCCGTGCTGGGTCCCTGGCTGCAGGAGCTGCTCACCAGCCTAACCACCGACTACGATACCAAAGTGCTGCTGAAAGACGCGGCGGCCTCCTACCCCTCTGGCGCGCCCCAACCCTGGGAGCAGTTTTTGTTGTCGCCGGGGTGGCAGCTGCTCCGGGAAAAAGGCCTGCTGGTTCTGTAGCCCTACCCTACTATCTGCCGCTTCGCCGCAACCAGTCAACCAAGTCTTCCCAGTAGCCAGCGGCCGGTTTTGGCCACTGCCACTGTCCATCAGGACTGGTGCGGCCCCGCTGCAGGAACTCGGCATTTGTCTGCGGATAAACGCGCACCTGGGAATTACCGAGGTACCCCAGCACGAGGCGAATCCGTCGGGCACTTTCGCGCACATCGGTGGTGGTATCGAGGCCAGCGTACAGCGCCAGTACCGGAACGCGTTGGCGGCTCAGGGGCAGGTAGGCGGCGGCCTGCTCGCGGGTAGCGGCGGGCGCAGCTTCCAGCACCACAAAATGCGCGGGGCTGGTTTGGCTGGCGGCGGCAGCTACCTGCGGGGCCAAGCTACCGCGCACCCAGCACCCTACCCGCCCCGAATCGACGGCGCTGTGCTGGCGCAAGGCGGCCAGGGCCAGGCCGGTTGTGCGGTAGCCCCCGGAATCAGAAGGCGCCGATGGAGTGGCGGCGGTTACAACCAGGGTTACAAAACCACGCCGTGCCAGATACGCCGCCCGCGTTTGGGCGGCGGCCAGCGTCTGGGGCTGGGCTACCAGCGCTACGGCCGGATGGCGAGTCAGGGTATCATCGGGGATGCGTAGCTGGCCGGCCTGCGCCCCACCGGCCGAGCGCAGGGCCAGGATTTGCTCCCGAAACGGGCGCGCTGCGGCCTCGCCCCGCCGGGCCCACACAAAATCGGTGCGTACACTGTCCCAGCTGAACACGCCGCGCAAAAAATCACCTTCCCGCACCGCCTGCAGGCTAATGCCGCCTACCCCCTGCGCCAGCTGCAACTGGGGCTCCTGGTAGTTCAGCCGGGTAGCTTCAAACTCCAGCCCCGGCACCTGCGGAAACCTGACATCGGCCTGCAGCTTCCCGGGCGCCACCTCCCGCAGATCGAGCGTTACCCGCAGCTCAGTACCCTGGTAGCTGATGGGGCCCTCGTAGTGGCCCGTGGGCAGGGGCGCGGTGGTTTGCGCGTTGCCGCCGGAATCGGGGGAGCAGGCGGCCAGTAGCAGCACCCCGGCTACCCACCCTTGAGGCCGCATCGTATTCCTACCAAAACGCGCTGATTTCACTGGCATCAAGCTGAACTACATGAAAGACAGATGGCCCCGTAATGCCGGAAATGGATTCTGTTGGGTTAATAACCGCACCAAAGCGCCTTAGTGCAGTCCTTTGCGCAGAATAAAATCGGTCTGCTCATCGGTACCGATGGTGAACAGGTGCTGGCCAATTTGCCGGAACCCGAAGCGCCGATAGAACTCCAGGGCGCGGGTATTCTTCTCCCAAACACCCAGCACCACGGCCCGGCAGCCCTGCTGACGAGCCTCTTCCAGGGCGCGGCGCATCAGGGCCGCGCCTAGCCCGGTCCCGATCCAGTCTTCACTCACGTAGAGCCGCTCTATTTCCAAGCGTTCCTCAGGCGTTTTGTCGGGGTCGAGGCCGAGGGAGGAATGCAGCTTCAGTTTGGCGTAGCCAACCACCTCCTGCTCCATCTGGGCCAGCAGAAAAATGGTATGGGGGTCCTGCAGCTCGCTCAGCTGCTTTTCGGGGCCGAAGTTGGCCGCCTCGTAGGCCGCCATGTCCTCGGCGGTGTTTTGGTTAACGTACGTTTCATGAAAGAGGCGTTGGCCCAGCTCGGCGAGCTGGGCGGCGGTGGCCGCGTTGCGCTTGGCTACCAGAATGCGGAGCGGAAAAGACATAGCAGAAAACCAGTTCGGCGGAAAGCGGCAAAGGTAAGGCAGCTAGTCCACGGTATCGTTGCCGCGCCGCTCGCGCCAGCCGTAGCGCAGCATCAGCATGGCCGCTACCAGCATCATCAGGCTCAGAATCAGGCGAGTTGAATTCAGGGCCGCGCTGCCTAGCTGCTGGTACTCGTAGTACACCACGCCCAGCCGCAACCCTACCCCCAGCAGCAGCAGAAACCCGGCAATCAGGAAAAGCCAGCCAACCAGGCGGCGCGTTGTAGGCGGAAGAGGCCAGGACATAAGCAGCAGCGAAATCCGGCGCACGGAGCACCGGGGGTGAAACACAGCACAAAGGAGCTCAGAAATACGCAAGCAGTTGGAATTTGATTTTCCCGCCGTACTTTTGCCTTACCACGCGGGAGTAGCTCAGTTGGTAGAGCATCAGCTTCCCAAGCTGAGGGTCGCGAGTTCGAGCCTCGTTTCCCGCTCATTGCAAATCAGCCACTTGTCTTTCGAGGCAAGTGGCTTTTTTTGTTGGTGGTGCCCACCGTGGGGCACACAAAGCAACAAGCGGCTCATTCCAGCCGAGCACTGCACGAATACTGAGCGGAAATACTACAGATGAACGGGCGGAACGTTTACTTATTTCGGCGGGGTAGGCACTCGGTACGTACACGACTCCGCGCTTGCGCGCCAGCGGCGCAGTCTTCCTGATCAGTTCACCTTTACCTCCTTGTGCTTTGTTACGCTCCTTTCTCCAACGGGCTGCGCTGAGCTTCGCGCTTAGCGTTGCTTCCCTGGCCCCGGCCGCGGCTCAAGTTGTTCCGGCTTCGCCCCCCGCTACTTCGGCCGATACCATTCATAAGTTTGAAAATCCGGCGGGGGTGCCGGCCCCGGTCAAGCAGCCTTGGTACAAGGGCAAACTGGTGAAGGCGGTGGCCGTGCCCGCGGTGCTGATTGGCTACGGGGCGTACACGTTTAACGGGGGCGGCTTCTATACCAACCAGGAGGCCAACCGCGACATTCACAAGCTGTTCCCTACGTTCCGGACCAAAGCCGATGACATTCTGATTTTCGCGCCCTACGCCGAGCTGGGCTTGGTGGCGCTGGCGGGAGTAGAGTCGCGCAACGACCGGATTAATGTGGGGCTGGTAGTGCTGAAAAGTGAGCTGATTATGCTGACCACCGTGTTTGCCGTGAAGCACCTGAGTCGCGAAACCCGGCCCGATGGCTCCGATAACCTCTCGTTTCCCTCGGGCCACACGGCGCAGGCGTTTCTGGCCGCCAGCATCGTGCACAACGAGTTTCGCGACAAAAGCCAGTGGTACGGCATTGGCGCTTACACCATTGCCACCAGCGTGGCGGCGCTGCGCATGATTAATAACAAGCACTGGCAGAGCGACGTGGTGGCGGGTGCCGGCTTCGGAATTCTGTCGGCCCACCTGGGCTACCTTACTCACCGCAACCGCTGGGGCCGCAAACCCCGCCTGCCCGAGGGCATGAGCTTCACGCCCACCTGGCAGAGCGGCTACGCGCCCGGGCAGGCCAGCGCCTTTGGGGGCGGACCGGGCCTGCGCTTTACCTGGCAGCCAAAGTAGCCGCCCGCGCCATCGGGGGCGGATTTATGCAGCATTCAGCTCCCGCTGAAAAGCTTCCAGAAACAGCCCCACGTGGTAGCCGTCGGCCAGGCCGTGATGCACGTTGATGGCGACGGGCAGCAACAAAGCCTCGCCCTGGCGGCGCGCTTTGCCCACCGAAATCTTCGGGATACTGTCGGGGTGAGCGAAGGCGCGGGCGTGGGTCAGGCTGGTAAAGGAAACCCAGGGAATAGCCGAAAAGTGAATCACATCGGGGCGGGCGGTGGTGGGGCTCAGGCGCAGGCCGGTGCTTTGGCGCACGGCCTCCATTTCGGCCGCCAGCCCTACCCCAAACTCGCTGAGCGAAGCCGCGTAGGGGACAAAGGAAAACGCGAAGGTGGTATCGGGCCGCGTTAGCGTGGCCGATACGTGAATCTGGTCGTAGCAGTACACCTTGCCTTCTTCGATGCGGTAGCGCAGGGCTTCTACTGCGTTTACGGCCGTGAGGGCACAGTGCAGGTACAACTGAAAAAACGATACGCCCTGGGCCTTGGCCCGGCCGTAGGCCCGAGTGGTATCTACCTCGGCTACCAGCCCAAAAAAGGGCTCCTCAAAGGCCGAAAAGAACGCAAAATGCTCCCGCCGGTTCCAGGTTTCTACGTCGATTAGCTGCTTCATAGGCCCGCAAGTTCGGTAACTTTGGCCTACCCTTCGTAGCTGCTACCCCCTGCCCGCATGTCTGCCCTCCGCCTGATTGCCTTTGACGCCGACGATACGCTCTGGCCTAACCAGCCTCACTTCGACTATGCCGAGGCCCAGCTTTATGAGCTGCTGACGCACTACGGCGAGCCGGCCGTTATCGGGAGCCGCTTCTACGAGGTGCAGCGCCAGAACATGCACCTGTTCGGCTACGGCGCCAAGTCGTTTATGCTCTCGATGATTGAAACCGTCATTCAGCTCACGGAGGGCGCCGTAACCGGCACCGAAATCCAGCACATCCTCGACCACGGCAAACGCCTGCTCAGCTTCCCGATTGAGCTGCTGCCCGACGTACCCGAAGTGCTGACGGCCTTGAAACAACAGGGCTTCCCGCTGATGCTGCTCACCAAAGGCGACCTGTTCGACCAGGAAAGCAAGCTGGCCCGCTCCGGCCTCGGCGACCTGTTCGACTACGTGGAAATTGTGAGCGAGAAAAATGAGAACACCTATCAACGCCTGCTCACCCGCTATCAAGTGCGCCCCCAGGAGTTCCTGATGGTGGGCAACTCCCTGAAGTCGGATGTGCTGCCGGTGGCCCGGCTGGGCGCCCACGCCGTGTACGTGCCCTACCATACCACTTGGGTGATGGAGCGGGTGCCGGAGGCCGAGCTGGCTGGGGTAGCATTTCAGCAGGTAGCTTCCCTGGCCGAGGTGCCGACTTTGCTGGCGCAGTGGGGGTAGAGCTAGGGCAACGGCCGACGCAGCAAATACCGGGTTTCTGTGTACGTGGTAATGGAGGTAGTACCTGAATACACGGGTCGGTTGGGGTCGTTAAAGGCTAGGCTGGTTTCAATGCTTTGCTGGGCGCCTACCGGCTGCGACAGATTGTACACCTCCAATAGCTCCCAGCCTTCGGCAGTCAGCTCGTTGAGGGTATGCATTACCTTGTCATCGAGCGAGCCTGGTACTATTTCCGTCCACAAGCTTTTCTGAATACGCTCAGGTTTCAGCATGGTAAGGCCGCGCCACGCCGGGGCCAGAATAGCTATCTGCCCGTTCTGGATTTTCAGCAGCTGATACTGAAAGCGGGGCCCGGCCGGGTTGCCCGGCGCCCGGGTTACGGTAGCGGTGGGCTGCATAGCTGCTTCAGGCAGCGTTGGGAAGGCCGGAACCGGCCGTGCGACTTTCTTTGCCTCGGTGGTTTGCGCTTCGGCTGCGCTGTGGAGTGCGAGGAATACAGCAATCAGTAAAGAATATTTCATAAAAAAAGCAGAGGGCGCCGCCTACGGTAGCGGCGCCCTCTGCCTTCTCCTATTATTATGCCAGAGCGTTAGTCGCGCTTGGTTTTGAGTACCTGCTTGAGGCCGGCCAACTCATCACGGAGCTTGGCGGCCGTCAAAAAGTCGAGGTCCTTGGCGGCGGCTTCCATCTGCTTTTCGGTTTGCTTCACCAGCTTCTCCAGCTCCACCTTGCTCATCATCGACACTACCGGCTCAGCGGCAATGGCCAGGGCCACGTCGGCCTCGGGGCTGGCGTAGTTCGGGGTTTCCGCAATGCGGTAGTCCGACAGCGAGGTTTGCTCCATGATGGCCTCGCGGGATTTGCGCACGGTTTTGGGCGTGATGCCGTTTTCCTCGTTGTACGCCATCTGTACGGCACGGCGGCGGTTGGTTTCGTCGATGGCGCGCTGCATGGAGCCCGTGATGCGGTCGGCGTACATGATTACCTTGCCCCGGTCGTTACGGGCGGCGCGGCCCATGGTCTGGATAAGGCTGCGCTGGTCGCGCAGGAAGCCTTCCTTATCGGCATCCAGAATGGCTACTAGGCTTACTTCCGGCAAGTCGAGGCCTTCGCGCAGCAGGTTCACCCCAATCAGCACGTCGATTTCGCCCAGGCGCAGCTGCCGCAGAATCTCTACGCGGTCCAGGGTTTTCACATCGGAGTGCACGTAGCTGGATTTGATGCCCAGGCGCTCCATGTACTTCTGCAGCTCCTCGGCCATACGCTTGGTGAGGGTTGTCACCAGCACCCGGTCGCCCATTTTCACGCGGTTGTCCACCTCGTCCAGCAAGTCGTCAATCTGATTGACGCTGGGGCGCAGATCAATTTCGGGGTCCAGCAGGCCCGTCGGACGGATTACCTGCTCCACCACTACCCCATTGGCCTGGGTTAGCTCATAGTCAGCGGGGGTAGCGGATACAAACACGGCCTGGCGCACCATGCCCTCAAACTCGTTGAAGGTCAGAGGGCGGTTGTCCATGGCCGAGGGCAGGCGGAAGCCGTACTCCACCAGCGCGGTTTTGCGGCTTCGGTCGCCGCCCCACATGGCCCGGATCTGGGGCATGGTGACGTGGCTTTCATCGACTACCAGCAGGAAGTCATCGGGAAAGTAGTCGAGCAGGCAGAAGGGCCGGGAGCCGGGCTGGCGGCCGTCGAAGTAGCGCGAGTAGTTCTCGATGCCCGAGCAGTAACCCAATTCCCGAATCATTTCCAGGTCGAACTCGGTGCGCTCCATAATGCGCTTGGCTTCGGCATCGCGCCCCTCCTTCTCGAAGTAGGCGTGCTGCTGGACCATGTCGAACTGAATTTCCTTGATGGCCTGGTTAAGCGTGTCCTTACCGGTTACGAACAGGTTGGCGGGGTAGAGCGTCACCGATTTCTCGTCGCTGAGCTTCTTGCCACTCACCGGGTCAATCTTGTGGATGGCCTCAATTTCGTCGCCGAAAAAGAAGATGCGGAAGGCGTGGTCGGCATAGGCCGGAAAAAGGTCCACGGTGTCGCCTTTCACCCGGAACGTGCCGCGGGTGAACTCCTGCTCGGTGCGCGAGTACAAAATCTGCACGAAGGAATAGAGCAGGTTATTGCGCGAGTAGCGCAGGCCCGGCGCCAGGTAAATCACGTTCTTCCCGAACTCCTCGGGGTTGCCGATACCGTAAATACACGACACCGAAGCAATAACCACCACGTCGCGGCGGCCCGAAAGCAGCGTGGAGGTGCAGTGCAGCCGCAGCTTCTCGATTTCCTGGTTGATGGCCAGGTCTTTCTCAATGAATACGTCGGTGGAGGCAATGTAGGCCTCGGGCTGGTAGTAGTCGTAGTAGCTGATGTAGTACTCGACGGCGTTGTTGGGGAAGAACTGCTTGAACTCGCCGTAGAGCTGGGCAGCCAGGGTTTTGTTGTGGCAGAGCACCAGGGTAGGCTTGCCGGTTTGGGCAATAACGTTGGCCATAGTAAACGTTTTGCCCGTACCCGTGGCCCCGAGCAGCACCTGCGCCGGCTCGCCGTTGTTGATGCCCTCCACCAATTGGCGGATGGCCTGGGGCTGGTCGCCGGTGGGTTTGAATTCCGAGGTCAGTTGGTATTCCATGCGGGGAAAGATAGGCCAGAAAGGGTAGCCTGTGATAACTCAATTCCCCGGAGGGAGGTTTCCCGGCAACAGAAAAAACCCATCCGGGTGGCGGACAGGTTTTCCCGGCGAATTGCCACGCCGTTACTGCGGCGTACGCTTGTTTATGTGATTGAGCTCGGCCCAGCGGAGCGCCGCATTTTGCTGAAGCTCCGCTACCCACCGCTTTTCCTCACCGACGGGCACCTGCAGCAAGGCTGTTTTGCTGCCGGATAGCTCCTGCAGCTGCAGCTGCTGCACGGTAGTTAGCCAATCCTGCTGGTTGGGAGCCGTCATGTCCACGAGCCGGACAGTGAGCTGTACGGCATTGGTTTGGGCGTTGCGTACTATCTGCACGGGCCAATCGGGGGCGTTGGCGTAGGCTTTAGTAGCCAGCTGTCGGCGCAGGTAGCCCAGGCTATCGGCGGGCAGCGCGGAGCTGTACCGGGCCGGAAATATATAGGCGATGGACAGGCTACGCGCGTTGGCCAGCGTGAACAGCTGCGGTACGGTGGTAGCATCCTGGGCACCAACCGCTACTTGCCCTGGCACAAAGTCCAGCACTTCTTCTTCTTTTTTGCTGCAGCCTAGCAGCAAAAGCATCAATACCAGGCAACCGTACCGCATCATACATCTCGTCGTAAGGTGTTTTACAATAGACTGATTGCCCTTTAATGATACCAGGCTCTTACTACCGGGGGTCGCGCCAGAGCACGCGGGGGTCGGTAGCAGCCGTGGCGAAGTCGGGGCAGCGGCCGTCGCCGGCGTTGCTGGGGCCCAGGGTGGCCGCGCACAGCACGTTGCCGCAGGCATCGAAAAGGTAATTGAAGCTGCTACCCCCCGTCACGAGGTAAACCGTGCGGTTTTGGTAAGTGTATTGAATTACCTCGGCCGCCGGCGTTTGCTTGGGTTTCTGCTTGAGCTCCTCAATGAGGGTAGCAGAAAAATTGCCGGGGCAGGTAGCACTTGTGGCTTCATCCAGCGCATCGGAGCAGGCGGTAGCCCCGAGGCCCAGCAGGAAAAGCCACAACAGAAAGCGTAGGCGTAAGCGGCTCATGAAACAAAAGGAGCTCCCGAACTCCGGTTATTGAGTAATGGGTTGGGGCTTGGCCGCGCCAAACTCCACGCTGGCCTCCAGCCCGAAGCTGTAGGGCCGGCTCTGGCGCGAGCCGCGCTGGTTGGGGTTGGCGTTGAGCGTCGTCAGGCCGGCTTCGGCGGTGGGGCCCACCACCACGTTCCAGCCCGAAGCGGTGGGCTGATAGCGCACTCCCGTACCGCCGCGCACCGAGGTCAGCACCTGCCGGTACGGCGACTCCGCCGATTTCAGGGTGTACGTGAGCGTGGCCTCCGGGGTGCCTTCCACGTCGGAGCGGCTGCTTAACAGCACGCTTACCGCCGCGCCTACCTTGGCGTACAGAGAAAGGCCCTGTTTGGTAGAGCCGTAGCGCACACTCACGGGCACGGCGGCGGAGCGGTAGCGGTAGTTGGTTACGCGCGGCTGAGCGGGAGCCGCACTATAGGCCGCCGGGCGGTTGAACAGGTCGGCGGCCGTGGGGCCTACCTGCTTGCCATTCACAAACCCGTAGGAGGTAGCGGAGCTGGCGCGCTGCTCGGCCACTTCGGCGCCTGAGGTAACGGTCCAGTGGTTGTTCAGCGCATACGAAACCATCAGGGCAGCCCGCTGGCTGACGCCGGCCCGCAGGTTGCGGCGGTACTCGTCCTCAGCCTCATCCTGGTAGTAGCTGCGCAGGGCATTGGTAACCGCCGTGGAGTTCATGCGGCCATCGGCGCGGGAGAAGTTGATGTTGGGATTGTAGGAACCCACGGCGTAGCCGCCGCCCAGGCGCAGGCGCCGCCACAGCTTCGGGGTTTCTTTCTGCTCGGGCTCTGCCACGTCGGTAAGCTCGGCCGGGATGGTTACGGGCTGCGGCAGGGTAACCAGCGCGGGCTTAAGGCTGTCGGGGTGGAGCAGGCCCAGGTAGTTGCGCAGCTGGGCAGCCCGGGGCTGCATGCCGGCAAAGCTGGCCAGCAACGAGGAGCCACTCCCGAAAGCCTGGCTTTCATTTCCTGCCCCTACCGTCCGGTACAGGGCGGCGTAGTGGTCGGCCCCGGGGTTGGCGGGAGAAGAATACAACAGGCCCGATGCAGCCCGCTTACCTACTGCCTGACTACCCTGCAGGCCAGCGCGGCCTTGCAACACTGCGGCGTAGCCCCGCTCAGCCGCAGTGGCGGGTTCAGCGGAGCTGCCAGCAGCCAGCGCCAGGCCGGCTTTTTCTTCTGCGGCAACCGAAGCAACGGACGGTTCAGCCCCGGGCATAGCAGTTTCGGGGTTCAGACCCGCTCCGGGGGTAGCAGTTTGGTAGGCGGAACCGGTGGGCAACAGCACGGCCAGATCGGGGCCCGCCACCGAGCCTTTCTGCCACAGAAGGGCCCAACCGCCGCAGCCCAGGGCCAGCAGCAGGCAGGCGGCGGCCACCCAGCGGTGCATCACTAGCCGGCGGCGGTAGGTTACGTTTTCCTGCACCACCTGCTCGTTCTGCTGCACTACCAGCTCGTGGTCGAGCTGGTCCCAGAAGCTGGCGCGCGGAGCCACCTCCGCTTCGGCAAACTTTTGCCGAAACAGGTGCTCCAGGTCGCCGGTGGGGCGCTGGTCGGGGGTGTTAGGGGTATTAGGAGCGGATGCTGCCATGGGTACGGTGGGCGTCGAGACGCTCGAGTTTACTTTTCAAAATGGCCCGGGCCCGGGAATACTGCGACTTGCTGGTTCCTTCCGAAATACCCAGCATCTCGCCGATTTCCTTGTGCCCGTAGCCTTCAATGGCGAACAGGTTGAACACCATGCGGTAGCGCGGGGCCAGGTCCTGAATCATGTTCAGCAGCTCCTCGAAATTGTAATTGGAAAGCGTGAACTCCTCGCCGGCCAGGTCCTCGGGGTACTCGCCTCCGTCGCTGACGGCTACCAGCGGGGCGTTGCGGCGGTGCTGGCGCAGGGCGGCATTCACCATGATACGGCGAATCCAGAATTCCAGCGGACACTCGCGGCGGAAGCTGGCCAGGTTCTTAAACACGGTCAGAAAGCCTTCCTGCAGTACGTCTTCGGCCTCGAAGGTGGTTTGGGCGTAGCGCAGGCAGACGGCCATCATGCGGCCGGCAAATCGTTCGTAGAGATACTTCTGCATCAGGCGGCTACCGGCCAGGCAACCGTCAATCAGCTCCAGATCGGAGAGCTGGGAAGGCGGGGTAAGGGTGCGCACGGGAGCGGATAACGACGAGGATAGGGACTCCGGGCGGGCTGCAGGGGCGCTGCCCGGTAACAGGCTGCGTAGCCCGCTCCCTCCCAAGGCGGCCGATAGGGCGCTCATCGGGCGCTCCGGCCCTGGCGGGGTCCGGCTTTAAGAGGCTCACCAGCGGCCAGCGCCTTCCACAAAGGCCCGGTTCCGCGCAAGTAAGAATGCTGCATACGCTGCAATGACAGACAGATAAAAATAAGGATGCCTTCTGGCTGGAAAGGAAGGCTGTGCAGGGTAGATGCTACTGACGCCCGGGAAGGTTGCATCGGTGGCTCAGGCTTTTTTTGGGTTGAGCCGCAAACAAACACTTGCTGAAAATCAATAGCTAAAAACAGCTGAGCTATAACCTATTTCCGCACTATCATGTACATACATGTGTCGCTCAACTCATGCGTTTCCAGCCATGGGAGAGCCACTTGCGTATCAGTTTCCGGAAGCCACAACCGGGCCTAGCTAGCCCAGGCCGGCTTTCCTACCCCTTGTTTTTCACTTACCCTTCTTCACCTTACTTTTTGCTTATGAAAACGCTCGTGCTGTTTTACTCCACCTATGGTCATGTGTACAAGCTGGCGGAAGCCGTAGCCGAAGGCGCCCGGCGCGTGGCTGGCAACGAGGTAGCCCTCAAGCGTGTGCCCGAAACCCTGCCCCCCGCCCTGCTCGACAAAATTGGGGCTACGCAGGCCCAGAAGGCGTTTGAGCACGTGCCGGTGGCTACCCCTGAAGAGCTGGCTGATTACGATGCCATCATCTTCGGGACGCCTACGCGCTATGGCAACGTGTGCGGGCAGATGCAGGCCTTCCTGGATGCTACCGGCGGCCTGTGGGCCCAGGGCAAGCTGATTGGTAAGGTGGGCGGCGCCTTCGTGAGCACGGCCACCCAGCACGGCGGTCAGGAAACCACCATCCGGGCCCTGCACACCGAGCTGCTGCACCACGGTATGGTGATAGTAGGCCTACCCTACGCCTGGCAGGGACAGATGGGCCACGAGGAAGTAACGGGCGGCACGCCCTACGGCGCCAGCACCGTGGCCGGCGGCCAGGGTGAGCGGCAGCCCAGCGCCAACGAGCTGGAAGGCGCCCGGCACCAGGGCGAGCATACCGCCCAGATTGCCAGCAAGCTAGCCAAGTAAATACGGGCACCGGCCCGCCTCCGAAACCAAACGGGGCAACGCCAGCAGCGGCGTTGCCCCGTTTGGCGTTACGGGCCTGCCCGCCAAGTGGGTTGGACTAGGCAGAGAAGTGCGGTTGACGCTTGCCGGGCCGCTGCCCTTCCCTAGCCACAGCCAAAGGTCAGCGGGCTACCAGCGGCTCCGGGGCGGCGTTGCGGAAGTACACCGAGAAGACAGAGCCTTGGTCGGGCTTGCTTTGCACGGTTATCCGGCCGCCGGCGTTTTCCACGCTGCGCTTCACCATGTAGAGGCCAATGCCCGAGCCCTCAACGTGGGTGTGAAAGCGGCGAAACATGGTAAAAAGCTGCGCCTGTTTGCTGGCTTCGAGGCCCAGCCCGTTGTCTTCTACCAGCAGCACGGTGAAGCCTTCCTCCTGCCGGCATTGCACCCGGATGCGTGGCACCCGGCCGGGATGGTGATACTTGAGCGCGTTGCTGAGCAGGTTATACAGCACGGAGCGCAGGTTCTTGGTTGAAAACAACACGCTGGGGCACTCGGCTACGTCCACCTCTACCTGGGCGCCCACCTGGTCCACCAGTCCCTGCAGATCCAGCAGCACATCGGTTACCACGGGCGCCAGGGGCACGAGCGTGGTAGGTTCCCCGTACTCTTTCTGCAGCTTGGTTACGTCGCTGAGGTGGTGGATAGTCCGCTGGAAGCGCTCCACCGACTCCTGCATCATGGTCAGCAGCGGGGCTACCTGCTGGGTTATGGCCTCCTGGGGGGGTAGCTGTGCCTGCAGGGCGTACACCAGGCCCTCGATGTTGGTAATAGGGGCCTTCAAATCGTGAGAGGCCGTGTAAATGAAATTGTCCAGGTCCACGTTGGTGCGCACCAGCTGCTGGTTGGTAGCGCGCAGCTGCCGGGTTAGCCGGCGCAACGACTGCTCGGCCTGCTTCTGCTCATGGATATCGAATACCGTCCCGATATGGCCCTCGAACTCGCCCTGGGCGTTGAAGCGGGGCAACCCTGTATCAATGGCCCAGCGGTACTGGCCGTCGTGGCGGCGCTGCCGGTAAAGCAGCGAGAAGGCGGTCTGGCTGGCGGTGGCTTCCAGGAAAACGTCGGTGGTGGTAGCTACATCTTCCGGATGCACGGCCTGGAGCCAGCCCCGCCCCAGGGCCTCGGCGCGCGTTTGGCCGGTGTAGGCAAACCACTGCTGGTTGAGGTAGGTACAGCTTCCCTCGGGGTTGGTCACCCAAATCATGGCCGGCACATTATCGGCCAGCTGCCGCACGTACTGCTCGCTTTGCTCTATTACCCGCCGGGCCTGTACCTGGTCGGTTACTTCGTGGGCAAACACCAGAATTCCGTCAACCGCGCCCTCCAGGTTGCGGCGGGCCTGGTAAGTGAAGGTCCAGTAGATGTCTTCCAGCGGGCCACCCTCGTGGCGGGCCAGCTGCAGGGGCAGTTCCTGCGCCACAAAGGTTTCGCCGGTGCTATACACCTGCTTCAGAATACCAATAATGGGGGTGTTTGTCAGCTCGGGCAAGGCCTCCAGAATGGGCTTGTCTGATAGGGCGCGGCCCGGGAAAATGCGCTGGTAGGCAGGGTTCACCAACTGAAATACGAACGCGGGGCCGTCGAGAATCACGATGGGGGCGGGTGCCTCCATGAATAGCGTATGCAGCAGTTGGCGTTGGCGGTCAGCCTCCTGCTGGGCCGCTACCTGGGCCGTAATATCCAACACCATGCTGTAGAACCCGAGTACCTGCCCGTCCCGGACATCGGGCACGTAGCTGGTGCGGATGTGGCGGGTAAAGCCGCTGCGGTAGGGCATTTGGGCTTCGAAGTCGAGCCGCTCGCCGGCCAGGGCCCGCTGGATGTAGCCCTGTACGTTCTGGTAAGCCCGCTCCCCGATGATGTCCACTACCGGCCGGCCTAGCAGCTGCCGGGGCGAGAGCTGAAACCAGCTTTCGTAGGCTTGGTTGGCAAACTGGTAGGTCTGGGCCCGGTCTATGTAGCTAATGAGGATGGGAAGGGAATCGGTGATGAGCTGCAGCTGGCGGACGGAAGCCTCACTGGTCTGGCGGGCCCTGACCTGCGTGGTTACCTCAAAGGCAAACACGACTACCCCTGTAATCAAGCCCTGCTCATCAAAATACGCCTGCTGAACGTAGTCGAAGAACCGTTCCTCCAGCGTATTGGCATCATGCCCGGCCAAAGGAATCAGGATGCCCAGCTCCTCGTGGGTCCGGCCGGTTTGGTACACCTGCTCCAGCGTACGGAACACAGCGTGGCCGGCAATTTCAGGCAGCGCCTCCAGAATAGGCCTGCCCCGCAACGCCCGTCCGGGGAACAGCTGCTGGTAGGCCGGGTTTACCAGCTCGAACACCAGCTGCGGCCCCGTCAGGATGCAGATGGCGGCCGGCGCCTGCATAAATAGGCGCTCCAGGGTAGCGCGCTGAATTTCCGTGGCGGCCTGGGCGGCCTTCACCTGCCGGGTGCGGCTCAGCACCCGGGCTTCCAGCTCCAGGTTAAGCAGCCGGAGTTGCTGCTGCGTTTGCTGCAGGGCAGCGTTGTTGGTCAGAAACTCTTCATTTGCTACCTGCAGCTCCTCGTTGGCCGCGGCCAGTTCTTCGTTGAGGCGCTGCACTTGCTGGCGGGCCACTACCTGCTCGGTTACGTCGTAGGCAAAAATGGTAACGCCCGTTACCTGCTCCGGCCCGCTGCGAATGGCCTCGTAGATAAAATTGAAATACACGGGCTCCAGCCGGCCGGAATTAGTGCGGTCCAGGTACGCTACCTGCTCGGTGCCGTACACCGTTTTGCCGGTCTGGTACACACTTTCCAGCAGGTCGTAAAAGGGCTGCCCTTCCAGCTCGGGCCAGGCCTGGCGCAGGGGCAAGCCCAGCAGGAGCCGCTCGCCCACCAACTGCTGATACTGAGGATTTACCAGGGTAAACACCAGCTGTGGCCCCTCCAGGCTGGCAATGCAGGCAGGCGCCTGCATAAACAGGTCCTGCAGTTGCTGGCGCTGTGCCTCCGCCTCGGCGCGGGCCAGTTGCTCGCGGCCCCGGCTTTCGCGCAGGGCCTGTTCCACGGCGGAGCGGTCGGTGCCAGCGGGTTCAGTGAAAGCGACAATCAGCAGATTACCCCGGCGCCGGGCGCTCAGCCGCAACCGAACATCCAGGCCCGGGTGCTGGTAGCTTACCTCGTGCTGGCTTGCTTCACCGGTTTCGAATACCTGCTGCAGAAAGGGCAGCGTACCGGTAGCGGCCACCGTCAGGAAGTACGTAGCCAGGGTTTGGGGCGGCCGCTCGGGTAGGCCCGTGGCCCGCTGGCTGGCCGGGTTCAGATACTCCAGATAGAAATCCGTCAGCTCGCCAGTGGCCGCATAAGCCGGACGCAGCAGCGCCAGAGGCGTGTGCGAGAGCTCCAGCGCATCGTGCAGCAAATCGGGGGCAGAAACAAAATCAGGCGGAGCAAGCATCGACACAGAAGACGGGCAAACAATACGGGCAGCAGCAGACTCCGGAGCTAGGTGGGGCGGGGCCAGTGCCCGGCCGCCTGGTTTCTGCCGGGCCACAACCTACCACCACCGGCACCTCATAGCGGGTAGGCTAAGGTAATACTCTGTTGTCATACATGTGGGGCGGGTCGTCCTACGAATGGCCCGCTCCCGGCTTGCCCGCCCTGGTTACGCCGCGTAGTGCCGGAAATAACTGTCCGGCGGCTATCTTAGCCCTTCTACTGGTGCCTTTGCCTCCGATGCGCCACCCCGGAGCAGTACTGGCGCGGCAGCCCCTGGCCGGCCGGGCTTCGGGGTAAGCAGGGCGCCTCAACCGTTTTTCTACCAGCTTCTGCATGGCTGTCCTTGCCTCCTACCCCTCCCTGGTGTTGCACTTGCACGCGGGCCCGCACTACGCCCTGGAAACCGAATGGCTGGGGTTCACCAGCAGCCCCAACTTCCGCCGCTACGTCACGGAAGCCCTGCGGCTGGCCCGGCAGCACGGCGTTACGGGCTGGATTGCCAACGACAGCTGGCTGGGAGCGGTGCGGCCCGTTGACCTGGAGTGGGTGGCCCAGGAGGTGCTGCCCGCCATGGCCGACCTAGGCGTCAGGCGCTTTGCCCGCCTGGAGTCGCAGGAAACCCTAAACCGGATGCTTATCGGCTCCATGTACCAGGAGGCTGCCCCCGATGTGAGCTTTGAGGTACGCGCCTTCGCCGATCTGACAACGGCCCGGGCCTGGGCCTGCGCCTAGCCTGGGCGGCCCTACCCCCACGTCGTTCGGCAACGCCTCCGCTCGCCTTCCATAATGACCCTTATCCGATGCCAATACAGGAACTGAAGTCTTCCTTGGGCCGGGTGTATCTCACGATAGACACGGATTATGATAACCGCTGGATAGCAGTGCAGTGGCAGGGCTACCTCACGGCGGCCAACGTGCAGGCCGGGGCGCAGGCTTACACCGCTGCCCTGGCGCAGGCGGGCTTTGCGTGCGTGCTCAACGATACCCGCGCCGTGCGCGGCCCCTGGGACCACTCCATGGAGTGGGTAGTAAACGAGTGGGCGCCCGCCGCGGCCCAGGCCGGGCTGCGCTATTTTGCCATGGTAACCAGCCCGGAAACGCTGGCCCAAAGCTCCGCCGATACCTTCTCCAGCCTGCTCACGGCCTTCGAGGCCCGCCTCTTCGACAACCTAGCGGAGGCCGGCCAGTGGCTGCGCTCCGTCGGCTGAGGCCACCTCCACCCGAACCCGAGGCGACAACGCCTTATAGCTGGTTGTAGGCTTTGATGAGGGCGTTGAACGAGTCGCGGTAGGTGTCGCCGATGGGCAGCAGGCGGCCGGCTACCTGCACCTTGCCCCGCTCCACGTGCTCAATGCGGCTCAGGGCCACCAGGTACGACTTGTGGATGCGGGCAAACCGCTCGGGCGGCAGCACCTCCTCTACCCGCCGGAACGACTGCAGAGTGAGCACCTTGCCGGTGGTGGTATAAATCATCAGGTATTCCTTCATGCCCTCGATGTACAGGATGTCATCGAAGGCGACCCGCTGCAGCCGATGCTCGTTCTTGACAAACATGGCATCCGGGGCGGTGGGCGGGGCCTCGGCGGCCTGGGCAACGGAGGGTGCCGCAGGGGCCGCGCTCAGCTGCTGGCGTACTTTCTGCACGGCCTGCACAAACCGCTCGAAGGCAATGGGCTTGAGCAAGTAATCCGCGGCGTTCAGCTCGTAGCTGCGCACGGCGTACTGGTCGTAGGCGGTGGTAAAGACGATGCGCGGACCCGGCTGGGGCAGCAGCTGAGCCAGCTGCAGGCCCGTGAGGCGGGGCATATGAATATCCAGAAACACTACATCCACGGGGTTGTCCTGCAGGAAGGCCAAGCCGGCCAGGGCGTCGTCGAACTGGCCCTTCAGCTCCAGGCCCGGCACCTGCGCGCAATAGTCGGCCAGCAGATCCAGGGCCAGAGGCTCATCATCGAGGATAGCACAGGTCATGAGGAGGTTTGGGTAGGGTATGGGGGTAGGAGGGCGTGAGGGCAGGAGGGTTTGGGGAGGGAATGGGGGTAGGGTTGCATAGGGTGTGAGGGGAAGGTTTGCGGGGCAGGAAGGTAGAATATACTGTTTACTTTTCCCTACCCCCACACCCTCACGCCCTCTTACCCTCACACCCTACGCAGCCCTACCCCAGCAGCACCAAAGTAACCAGGTGCTGGCCGGGTGGGGTTTGCACATCCAGGGCATAGCGGCCGGGGTAGAGGAGCTCCAGGCGGCGGCGCAGGTTTACAAGGCCTACCCCGCCGGGCTGCCGGGGCAGCTCCCGTTCGGCATCGGCGGGGGCTACGTGGTTGAGCACGGAAAAGCGCAGCAGCCCATCGGGAGCCAGCACCAGGGAAATGTGCACGGCCACGGGGCGGGCCGTTAGGTCGCCGTGCTTAAAGGCATTTTCCACCAAAGGCAGCAGCAGCAGAGGCGCAATGGGGTGGGCGCACTCGGGCGAGGTGCCGCTTACCTCCAGCTGAATGGCTTCCTGAGCCGAAGCCGACAGGCGCAGGCGCTGCAGGTCCAGAAAGCTGCGCAGGTGAGCCAGCTCCCGGCTCAGGGGCACGGTATCGGTGCTGCTCTCATACAGCAGGTAGCGCATGATTTCGGCCAGGCGCAGCACGGCCTCGGGCGCCTTATCCGACTTGCGACTGGTAAGGGAGTAAATGTTGTTGAGGGTGTTGAACAGGAAGTGCGGATTGATCTGGGTTTTGAGCATGGCCAGCTCCGTGAGCAGCTGCTGGCGCTCCATTTCGCGGCGGTTGCGCTGCCCCCGGATGTAGTCGCCGGTAATACGCAGGGCCGAGCTGCTCCCGACAATAAACACCCCAATAATGCCGGCGCTGATAATGCGCATCCAGAACTCCGGTACCGCAGGCGGCTGCTTGTTGCCCGACACAATGGTGGTCACTGGTTTTTTCTGGCCCGCAGCGGGGCGGGTTACCCGGTACGCCGAAATCTGTACGCCTTTGCGCGAGGTTTGGGTGGTAACCCAGCCGATGAGCGCGCTGTAGGGTAGCACCAGCAGGGCGGCCAGCAGCACGTAGTGCACCACCCGGGCCCGGCCCAGCGTTTGCGGAATCAGCCAGCGCCAGGTAAGGTAAAAGAGCAGGGCTCCGCACATATCTTCCAGCAGCAACCGGCCCAGCAGGGGCAGCAGCGGTTGCCACTCATGAGCCGAAGCGGGAAAGTGGGGCAGCAGGGAAATGGTGTTGCCCAGCTTCAGCGCATCAATGCCCACCAGCCACAGCCAGAGCAGCACGTGCACGGAGCGCGGCACCGGCACCGACTCGGAGGTGGCGGGCCAGTTGGCCGACCGGAGCCACGGGCGCAGCCGGGCCCGCCAGCCCAACCGGGTAGCGGGGGTTGCTTCGGCCAGTGGGGCAGCCACGGAGGCAAGAGGGACTTCCATAGCCTAAACATACGCCGGCAAAGGCCCGGAAAGCCTCTCTTTTCAATCAACCCTTTACTTCAGCCCGCCAACGCCCCCTGGCCGGCGGCTAACCTGCTACCGGGCGCTGGCGGGCCCCGAAACCAGGATTCAGCCAGGAAAAGAAGCTGTTACGGGGGCGGGCGCCCAGGTTGGTTGAATAGTGCCGGCACGATATAGCGGGTGCCCTAGGTTTGCTGCCGTCTTCCTGCCAGCTACTTCTATGAACTCCTCCTCTTCCCCCCTGCTTGCCACCCACGGCCTGTGCTTCAGCTTTGGAAAACGGCCTATTCTGCACGACGTAAACCTGCGGGTAGAGCCGGGCAGCATTTATGGTTTTCTGGGGCCGAACGGGGCCGGCAAAAGCACCACCATGCGCCTGCTGCTGGGGCTGCTGCGGCCCGCGGCCGGCTCGGTGCAGCTGTTCGGGCACGATTTGGCCCGGCACCGGGTGGCTCTGCTGGGTAGGGTAGGCGCCCTCATTGAGAATCCCTCCCTCTACGACCACCTCACGGGCCACGAAAACGTGGAGGCCACCCGCCGCCTGCGCGGGGTAGCGGCCCACCGCACCGCCGAGGTGCTGGCCCTGGTGGGCCTCACGGACAACGCCCACCGGCCGGCCCGCGAGTACTCGCTGGGCATGCGGCAGCGCCTGGGCCTGGCCATTGCCTTGCTTTCTGACCCCGACCTGCTGCTGCTGGATGAGCCCACCAACGGCCTCGACCCCAACGGCATTATTGAAATGCGGGAGCTGATGCGGCGCCTGCGCCAGGAGCAGGGCAAAACCATTGTGGTCAGCAGCCACCTCATCAACGAAATTGAGAAGGTCGCCACCCACGTGGGCGTAATTCAGCAGGGGCGGTTGGTGTTTCAGGGCAGCCTGCCGGACCTGCAGCGCCTGCAAACCGGCCGGACCCGCCTGGTGCTGGAAACCCAGGACGCCGACACCTGCCGCAACCTGCTGCCCCGCCTGCTGGCAGGGGCCACCCCGGCCGGACCGGGCACTCTGTGGCTGCCCTGGGTTTCGCGGGAGCACACCGCCGAGGTGGCCGCCGCCGTTACCGCCGCCGGGCTGCCCCTCTACGGGCTGCACCTGGAGCAGCCCAGCCTCGAGGATACCTTCCTGCACCTGACGGAAGCCCGGCCCACGCTGGCTTAGTAGTCTGCCTTTTTCACTGATTTGCTTTACTTATCCGTTGAGGTATGAATTCTGTCCTGACCCCTGCGCTGCCGGAGCTTGCTACCCTGCCCGCCGCGACAAACCCCTTCGGGCAGCTCCGGCGCACCCTGGCCGCCGACGCCCTGAAGCTGCGCCGCACGGCCGCCCTGCGCCTGACGCTGCTGAGCGGGGCGTTTCCGGTGCTGCTCGCCTTCCTGATTTTCTTTTTCAAAGGCCACGAGATTCTGAAGGCGGGCGGTACGCCGTGGCCGCGTTTTATCAGCCTGGCCTGGCAAACGGCCGGCACCCTGCTGCTGCCCCTGTTTGTGGTGCTGCTGACGAGCCTGGTGGTGAACATTGAAACCAAGGCCACGGCCTGGAAACACCTCTACGCCCAGCCAGTTGGCCGCGGGGCCGTGTTCTTCTCTAAGCTGCTGCTGATTCTGGCCCTGAATGCGGTGGCCCTGGTTCTGTTTGTGGGGCTGGTGCTGGGGGCGGGCGCGCTGCTGGGAGTGCTGCAGCCGAAGCTGGGCTTTCAGGCGCACGCCGTGCCCATGGAGGTGGTACTCCGAATGCTGGGCCGCACCTACGTGGCCACCCTAGGGCTGCTGGCGGTGCAGTACGTGGTGAGCCTGTACTGGCGCTCCTTTGTGGTGCCGGTGGGGGTAGGCATGGGAGCCGTGGTAGCCACCGTGGCCCTGCTTTCATGGGAGCACGCCGATAAAATTCCGTACGCCGCCCCTCTGATGACCTCGGTTTCGATGCGCATGAGTAAAGCCGGGGTGCTGGAGGCCGGCCATGAGCTGGCCAAGCATGAGTGGTACTCGCTGGCGTGGTGTGGCGGCGCTCTGCTGCTGGGCTACCTGCTGCTCTACCGCCGCAACATGACCACTTAGTTAACTACCCGGGCCTACCCCCAACCCGAGGCCGAAGGGGCCCAGCCAGTTGGTTTCGTGCTGATGTTCCGCGGCGGCTCTTCCGACGACGCGGCTGAAAACCAGCCGGGCAGCTACCGCCACCGGGGCCGGCGCCAGGGGGCCGCAGGCGTCACCGGCTGAATCCATTGGGTTGGATGAATAAACTGCCGGCGCTAGCAACTGCCGCCCGAGCTTTGGAGTCCTTTCGCTCAACAATTGCCCCATTCGGCTTTTTCGCCGCTTCAGTCCTCTCTCCCGACACTTCAGCAACCTGTATTTTCAGCAGGGTGCGCCTACCCCTCTCTTTGTTACCAGTCTCTACCCTATCCTCATGAAAAACGCTACCCTGCCCCTGCTCCTGACCACCCTGCTCACGGCCCCGGTGCTGGCCCAAACCACCCCGGCGGCGGGACAGCGGCCGGCCGGAGCGCCCGCCGGGCCCGCAACGGCCAAGCCGGTGCTGCCCACAGCCCCGCGGGGCGCCGGTCGGCTGGATGGCACGGTGCTGGATGCCACCACCAAAAAACCGGTGGAGTTTGCCACCATTGCGCTGCTGCCCCTAAGCGGCACCACGCCCGTTGATGGCGGCGTGTGCGACGAGCGGGGCCGGTTTTCGCTGCGCAACCTGCCCGCCGGCGAGTTTCGGCTGCAGATCAGCTTTGTGGGCTACGCTACCCAAACGCGCAACGTAACGGTGGGCGCGGGTGCTACCACCCTACCGCCCATTCAGCTGGAATCGTCGGCTCAGAAGCTGGGCGAGGTGACGGTGACCGGGGAGCGGGATGTGGTGGAAACCAAGCCCGACCGCATTGTGTACAACGCCGATAAGGACCTGACCAACACGGGCGGCACGGCCGCCGATGTGCTGCGCAAAGTGCCCCTGGTAAACGTGGACCCCGATGGCAACGTGGAGCTGCGCGGCACCAGCAACGTGCGCGTGCTCATCAATAACAAGCCCTCGGGCATTGTGGCCTCGTCGGTGGCCGATGCCATGAAGCAGATTCCGGCCGACCAGATCAAGAGCGTGGAGGTCATCACGACCCCCTCGGCCAAGTACGATGCCGAGGGCACGGGCGGCATTATCAACATCATTCTCAAGAAGAACAACCTGGAGGGCGTGAACGGCTCGGTGGGCCTGGCCGCGGGCACGCGCAGCTCCAACGGCAACGCCTCCCTTAACTACCGCAAAGGCAAAGTGGGCCTGACCAGCTCCGTGAGCGGTTTCAGCTTCTACAGCCCCAACCGCAATGATTTGGTGCGCTACCTGAAAACGCCGGGTGGCGAAGAAGAATCGTTGCGGCAGGAGGGCGACGGTAACACGATTGGGGGCGGCGGCTTTGGGCGGCTGGGCCTCGACTACGACCCGGCCCAGTACCACAACCTCACCCTGAACGTGCAGGGCAGCCTGTTCCGCAACAGCGGCAACTACGACCAGTTCAACAACGTGCTGCTGCCCTTTGCCAACCAGTTTACCCGCGACACCGACCGGCGCTTCCGTACCCAGAGCTACGATATGAGCGGCTCCTACACCCGCACCTTCGAGCAGAAGCGCCGCGAGTGGAGCGTGCTGGCCCAGCATACCCGCAACCGTAACTTCCAGGACTACTACCTCGACCAGTTTCGGGGCGACTCGGAACGCAACCTGGATAAAGAGTACCGCGAGGAAAGCAACAACCTCTCGCGCAACCTCGAAACCACCCTGCAAACCGACTACGCGCATCCTTTCTCGGAAACGGCCCTGCTGGAAACCGGCGCCAAGGCCATTCTGCGCCGCGTGAGCAGCGACTACGACGTATTCAATAGCCCGGCCAGCAACGGCGGTAGCATCGACCCGGTGTATAACCCGGAGCGCTCCAACCTCTTCGATTACAACCAGGATGTGCTGTCGGCCTACGGTACGTATGGGTTTTCGGCCTCAAAGAAAGTGAGCTTCAAGCTGGGGGCGCGGGTAGAAAACACCCGCATCCGGGGCAGCTTCCAGCAGCTGGAAAGCCAGAACTCGGGCGTGGAGCAGGACTACTTCAATCTGCTGCCCAACCTGAGCCTGAGCTACCAGCCCCAGAACCCCAAGAAGCCCGGCCAAACCGTGCGCCTGGCCTACTCCCGCCGCATCCAGCGCCCCCAGATTTTCTACCTCAACCCCTTCCGCAACACCTCCGATACGCTGAACGTGAGCTACGGCAACCCCCAGTTGGAGCCGGAACTCACCGACAGCTACGAGCTGAACTACACCACCTTTATCAAGGGCTCGGTGCTGAACCTGTCGGCCTACGCCCGGCGCACCGGCAACGCTATTGAGGCGGTGCGCTTCATTGACCGCAACGGCGTGAACAACCAGACGTTCCGCAACATTGGCCGCAATGCTACCTTCGGGGTGAGCCTGTTTACCTCCGTGAAGCCCCTGCCGAAGTGGGACCTGAGCGGCAACGTGAACGTGTACTACGTGTCGCTGAAAAGCCCGGCCCTGACGTTTGAGGATGGCGCCATTACTACCTCGGCCTACTCGAACAGCGGGGTGATGTACAACCTGAACCTGAACTCCAGCTACAAATTCGAGAAGGGCCTGAGTGTGCAGTTTTTCGGGGGCCTGAACTCGCCGCGCGTGCAGCTGCAAGGCTCCCAGCGCGCCTGGACGTTCTACTCCCTGGGCTTGCGCAAAAACCTGCTCAAGGAGAAGGCCGACCTGACCCTCAACGCCGATAACTTCCTGCAGGCCACCCGCAACCTGAGCTCGGAGCTGAACACCGATCAGTTCCGCCAGATCAGCAACAATTACATCTACCTGCGCGGGGTGCGCCTGGCCTTCAACTACCGCTTCGGCAAAACCACCACCCAGCCCCAGAAACGCCGCCGCAGCATCCAGAACGACGACGTGAAGCAAGGCGAAGGCGGCCAGGGCCAAGGCCAGCAGTAACGGTGAGGTGGTGAGTTAAACATAGTTTGTCATCCTGAGCCGCGCGAAGAACCTTATTACGTTGGCACGAGTCGTGGTTACGATGTCGGGCTGGCGTGGTAAGGTCCTTCGCGCGGCTCAGGATGACAGCCGGAGTATATCCTCGTTATTCACCACCTCACCACCTTACCGCCCGGCCGTGGAAGCGGAGCTGTTCCAGGAAGGCGTCGCGGTAGGTTTCGCCCAGGGGCAGCAGCGTGCCGCGGACCTGCACCCGGTGGCGCTCCACAAAATCCAGGTGGCGTAGGTTGATGAGGTAGGATTTGTGAATGCGCACAAAGCGGCCCGGGGGCAGCTGCTCCTCCAGCCCCCGAAACGACTGCAGCGTGAGCAGACGGCCCGCGGCGGAGTAGAGCATCAGGTACTCCTTCTGTCCCTCGGCATAGTACAAGTCGGCCACAGGCACGCGGTGCAGGCGACCGTCTTGGCGGATAAATAAGGCCTCATCGGGGTGTTCTGCCGGCCCGATGGGGGTAGGCGCCGCGGCGGGGCGCAAGGCCGCCTGGGCCCGGTGGGCCGCCTGCACAAACCGCTCGAAGCGCACGGGCTTGAGCAGGTAATCCAGGGCGGGTAGCTCGTAGCTGGCGGCGGCGTACTGGGCGTGGGCCGTGGTGAAGATGATGCGGGGCGCCGGTTGGGGGAGCAGCTGCGCCAGCTGCAGCCCGCTCAGGCGCGGCATATGAATATCCAGAAACACCAAGTCCACGGGGGTACCCTGCAGGAATTCTACGGCCGCCAGGGCCTCGTGAAAACGACCTTTCAGCTCCAGAAAGGGTACCTGCGCGCAGTACTCAGCCAGCACATTCAGGGCCAGGGGCTCATCATCTACGAGCAGGCAGGTAAGCGGGCGGCGGGCGCCGGTGGGTTCCATAGCAAGCAGGGTAAAGCACAAACATACATCCTGGCAAGCCAGGGTAGGCGGCAACTATAGCTGCACCTCCAGGGTGGCGCAGAACCAGGTGGCCGTGGCTGTAGTGGTTAGAGTATGCTGCCCCGGGTAAAGCAACTGCAGCCGACGGTGCAGGTTGGCCAGCCCTACCCCGCCGGCCGCCTCCAACCCCGGCCCACCACCCGCCGCCACATAGTTCTCCACTTTAAACTGCAGCTGCCCGCCTGGCTCCAGCCGGAGCTGGAAGCGAGCCACGTGCGGTCGGGCGGCCAGGTCGCCGTGCTTGAAGGCGTTTTCCACCAGGGGCAGCAGCAGCATAGGCGGCAGGCGGCGGGCGTACTCGGCCCCGGGTGGCAGCAGGATGGTGAAGGGCAGCACCTCGTCGGCCTCCTCGGGCGGCAGGCGCAGCAGCTGCAGGGCCAGAAAGCCGCGCACGTGGCGGATTTCGCGGGCCAGCGGGACTAGGTCATCCGAGCTGTCGTAGAGCTGGTAGCGCAGCAGCTCGGCCAGGCGCAGCACCGCTTCGGGCGCTTGCGGCGAAGCCTGCAGGGTAAGGGAGTAGATGTTATTGAGGGTGTTGAACAGAAAGTGCGGGTGGAGCTGGGTTTTCAGCAACGACAATTCGGTGCGCAGGTGCTGCTGCTCCAGCTGCCGGCGGCTTTCCCGCTCCCGCAGGTAGTCGCCGGCCAGACGCAGGCCGCTGCTGAGCAGCAGAATCAGTCCGCCCAACGGTACGTGGTAGGCCAGCAGCAGCTGCAGGTGCGCCGCCAAGTCTAGGCGCATGGGGCCTTGCTGCACGCCTTCCTGCCAGAGCACGCTCGCGCTTACCCGGGCCGCAGCAAACAGCAGCAGGGCCGCCACCGCCGCTCCCAGAAACGCTAGCCACCGCCGCCCCCGAAACAGCCGGGGCACCAGCACTAGGTAGTTCAGGTAAAACAGGGCACAATTGAACATGTCGGCTAGCAAGGCGTTGCGCCAGAACTCGGCCGGGCTTTCGGGGGCTTGGTAGTACAGGCCCGCCCGCGTGAACCAGAGCTGAACATCGGTGTACACCAGCAGCCCCAGCCACACCAGATGCGGCCACGGCACCCGCAGCAGCCCCGATGGCAATAGCAAACGGCGGGCGGAGGAGCGAGGCATACGCGGGAGTCAGGGGGTAGTGGAACAAGCAGCTTGGCGAATGTAGCACGGTAGCCCGCTAGCGGCACTGCTTTTTCAACCAACGCCACGCCAGATTCAACCACTCGCGGGCAGCCTCTGCCCGCGGCTGACCATGCTTCAACGAGCAGACGAGACGTGACGCACCGCTACAGTGCCCGGGTTGAGAAACCAGTACCAGGTCATTGGTTGAAGAAAACTCCCAGGTTGGTTGATTTCTGCGGGATAGGCAGAAAATAGCGCGTAGGTTCGCAGCGTTCTGCCACCATTCTTATCAGTCAAGGCTCTGTTACGTGCTCCTGCCTTGCGTCCCGACTACCGGCTGCATTATCTACTTTCTTTCTATACCCGCATGAAGCATACCGCTACCCTGCTGCTGCTGGCCGTACTGGCCGCGCCTGTAGCCCAGGCGCAAACCACCTCTCCTACCCCTGCCGCCACTACTAAAGGTCCGGGCCGCCTGACTGGCCGGGTAGTAGATGCCGCCACCCAAAAGCCGGTGGAATATGCCACCGTGGCCCTGCTGCCCGCCAGCGGTGCTACCCCCTTGACGGGGGCTACCTGCGACGCGCAGGGCCGGTTTGCGCTACCGGACCTGCCTACGGGCTCGTTTCGGCTGCAAATCAGCTTTGTGGGCTACAGCACGCAGGTAAAAGCAGTGACAATAACAGAACAGCCCCAGGACCTGGGCGCGCTGCTGCTGCCGGCCGCCGCCCAAAACCTGGGCGAGGTGACGGTAACCGGGGAGCGGCCCGTCATCGAAACCAAGCCCGACCGCCTCGTGTACAACGCCGACCAGGACGCCACCAACGCCGGCGGTACGGCCGCCGACATCCTGCGCAAAACGCCCCTGGTCAACCTCGATGCGGAGGGCAACCCCCAGCTGCGCGGCACCGGCAACGTGCGCATCCTCATCAATAACAAGCCGTCTTCCATGCTCGCGGGCAATCTGGCGGAGGCCCTCAAGCAGATTCCGGCCGACCAGATCAAGGCTATTGAGGTAGTAACGGCTCCTTCGGCCCGCTACGATGCCGAGGGCTCGGGCGGGGTAATCAATATTGTGCTCAAAAAGAATAGCCTACAGGGCCTGAACGGTAGCCTGGGAGCCAATACGGGCAACCGCAACCAGGGCCTGAACGGAAGCCTGAACGCGCGGCGCGGCAAAATAGGGGTAAGCACCAAGCTCAGCGGCTTTCACAACGTGTACCCCTATACAAGCAACAACGAGCGCACCGATTTCCTGCCGGGCGGCGCCACGGGCCAGCTCACGGAGCGCACTACCTCCCGCAATGTGGGCACCGGCGGCTACGGTCAGGTAGAGCTTACCTACGACCCCTCGGCCCAGCATAGCTTCACGCTCAGCGGCAACGGCAACCTCTACAGCAGCCGCTCGCCGCAGGACTTTTTCAATCAGTACCGCGGTCAGCCCCAGCTCGACACCCTTTACACCCGCGACATTACCAGGCGCGGCGAAAACCGCAACTACGACCTGAACGCTGGCTACACCCGCACCTTCGGGGAAAACCAACCCCGCCGGGAGTGGGCCGTACTGGCCCAGCACACCCGCAACCGCTCCGACGAAAGCTACCGCCTCGATCAGTACCGGGCTGCCGAGCTACGGGGCGGCCCGCTGGAATACCGGGAGCAGAGCCTCAACCTGGCCCGCAACCTCGAAACCACCGTCCAGACCGATTACACGCACCCATTTGGTGAGAAGAATACGCTGGAAGCCGGGGCCAAGCTGATCCAGCGCCACGTAACCAGCGACTACTCCCTGGACACCCTGCTCACGGACCAGCACAACGGGTTTGTGCGGAACCCGCGCCGCTCCAACGCCTTCGACTACCAGCAGAATGTGCTGGCGGCCTACGGTACCTATAATTTCGCCTGGGGCAAGAAGCACACGCTTAGCCTGGGCACCCGCCTGGAGCGCACGGGCATAGCCGGCGAGTTTCAGGGCGAAAACGGCCGCTTCTCGAATGACTACCTTAATGTGCTGCCCAACCTGAGCGCCACCCGCACGCTTAAAAAAGAAGGCCAGACGCTGCGTTTCAGCTACTCGCGGCGCATCCAGCGCCCGCACATATTCTATCTCAACCCCTACGTAAACCAGGTGACGCCCAGCAGCATTCAGTTTGGCAACCCTAACCTGCGTCCTGAGGTGACGGACAGCTACGAGCTAAGCTACGGTACCTACGGCGAGAAAAGCTCTCTGAACCTGTCGGCCTACGCCCGGCGCACCGGCAACTCCATCGAGCAGTTCTACCGCTACAACGAGGAGCTGGCCCGCTCCGAAACCACCTTCGGCAACCTAGCTACCAACACTACCTACGGCCTAAACTTTTACGGTTCCCTGAAGCCTGCCAAAGACTGGAACGTGAGCAGCAACATCAGCGGCGACTACACGCAGCTGCGCAGCACGGCCCTCAACCGCACCAGCCGCCGGGCCTCGATGTTTATGAACCTGAACTCCTCGTGGAAATTCAAAACCCATTACACCCTGCAGGGCTACGGCGGTTTCTGGACGGGCGGCGTGCAGCTCCAGACGCGCTACTCCGGGGGCGTGTACTACGGCCTGGGCCTGAAGCGGATGCTCTGGCAGGAAAAAGCCGATCTAACGCTGAGCGCCAACAACTTCCTCTCGCCCGGCCGCGAATTCCGCAATATCACCACCACCGACCAGTTCCGCAGCGTCGGCAGCTTTTACCAGTACCAGCGCTCCGTGCGCTTGGCCTTTAACTACCGCTTCGGCAAGGCCGATAACAGCGCCCAGCGCCAGCGCCGCACCATCCGCAACGACGACTCTAAGCAAGGTAGCAACACGGGAGGCTAGCGGAGAAGTAGAGTGAGGTGGCGAGATGGTGACTGAGTGTCATGGCGAGCGAAGCGAAGCCATCCGTCCTTCACGCAGCACCACCCCCCCAGAAATGTGACAAGCCCTTGGCGCTACCGTACGTCAAGGGCTTGTCACGTTAGCAGGCTTCGGACTCAGGAAAGGACGGATGGCTTCGTCCTGCGTCCTCGCCATGACACCTACCTCACCATCTCACCGCTTTACTGATTCCAGATTTTCCAGGCGGCTTCGGCCTGGAGGCAGAGCATTTCGAAGCCGTTTTTGGTTTGGGCGCCGGCGGCGGCGCCGCGCTTCATAAACTCGGTTTCGGTGGGGTTATAAATGAGGTCGTAGAGGTAGTGGTGCGCGCGTAGGTACAGATAGGGAATGGGCGGACACTCCTCCACGTTCGGGGTGGTGCCCAGCGGGGTGGTATTGATGATGAGGGCGTGCTCCTGCAGCAGTTGCGGCGTCAGGTCCTGGTAGGTGAGGCCGGCGCCTAACGGGTTGCGCGATACCACCCAGTAGCTAATCCCCAATTCCCGCAGAGCCACTTCCACAGCTTTGGAAGCCCCCCCACTACCCAGAATCAGGGCCCGGGCATTGGGGAGGCCGCCCTTAGGCAGAAAGGAACGGAGCGAGTCGCGGAAGCCCAGGTAATCGGTGTTGTGCCCAATCAGCTGCCCATCCTCCCGAAACTCAACGACATTAACCGCCCCCACACGGGCCGCGGAGGGCGCTACTTCATTAAGGAAAGGCCACACCTGCTCTTTATAGGGAATAGTCACGTTCAGGCCCCGCAGATCGGGGTGCCGGGCCAGCAGGGCGGGCAGCTCGTCCAGCGTGGCTAGCTCGAACAGCTCGTACCGATGATCAGCCAGGTCCAGATTGTGAAATTTCTGGGAGAAATAGGCTTGAGAAAAGGAGTGACGGAGGGAACGTCCCAGAAGTCCAAATTCGGGCATAAGACACAGATAATTGCTTTGTAAACAACAACAAAAAACCGCTCGGCCCCAAATCAGGCCGAGCGGTTTTTATCATTTATTCAATAAGACAGCCTAGGCAACCGGCCGGCTGGCCCGGCGGCCCTTCATAAACTCAAACACGGCCGGCAGCACCGATAGCACAATGATTGCCAGCACAACCAAGGAGAAATTTTTCTGAACTATCGGAATCTGCCCGAAGAAATAGCCCGCGCCGGTTAGCAGGACCACCCACAGCACCGCGCCCACCACGTTGTACGACAGAAACTTGGTGTAGCTCATGGTGCCTACCCCGGCCACAAAGGGTGCGAACGTGCGGATAATGGGAATGAAGCGGGCCAGAATAATGGTTTTGGCGCCATGTTTCTGGTAAAAGGCCTGGGTTTTCTCCAGGTGCTCCCGCTTCAGAAACCGGGAGTTCTCGCGGAACACCCGCGGCCCCAGGTAGTCGCCGATGTGGTAGTTGAGCGTGTCGCCCAGCACAGCCGCCACAATCAGCAGCCCCATCATGGTCCAGACGTTGAGCGGGGAGCCGGGCAGGGCTGCCAGGGAGCCCGCCGCAAACAGCAGGGAGTCGCCGGGCAGGAAGGGCAGCACCACTACCCCCGTTTCCACGAAGATGATCAGGAACAGGATGGCGTAGGTCCAGGCACCGTAGTCCTGAATGATTTCGGCTAAGTGCTTATCGAGGTGGAGAACAAAGTCGATGAGATGCTTCAGGATTTCCATAGAGCGGGGGTTGAGCCTGCAAAGAAAGCACTTGCCCGGCAAAACCCTACCCTGCCTGGGGCCGCAAGCTCTTGCGTACCCTACCTGGGCTTGCGCAGAATAAGCAGGCGGTTAAATTCTTCCACTTCGGCTTCTTTCACTTGAAACCCCAACTGCTCCAGGTAAGAGCTCACCTCCAGGCTTTCTACCCACACCTCCGTGCCGAGCAGCGTGTTAAACACCACGTAGCCCCCGGGCCGCAGCAAACGCCACAACTGCTGCCAGAAAGCGGCCGTGTACAAGCCAGCCGGCAGGGCCAGGTCAATAAACAAATCGACCACCACGAGGCCGAAGCTGGCCGCCGGGGCCATGGCAACCCATCCAAAGGCATCGGCGCACACAATGCGCAGGGTATCATCAGGCCGAATGCCAAACTCCTCCGCCGCCACCCGGATAACTACCGGGTCCAGCTCCACGGCCGTGATGGGGCCCGCAGCCTGGTACTCCTGGCGCAGCACCTGCACCACCGAGCCGCCGCCCAGCCCCAGTACCAGAATGGCGCCGGCCGTGGCGGGCTCCGTGAACAGCAGCCCGTAGCGCATAACCGTGTGCAACGGGCCGTAGGAGTAATTGGCGTGCGCCGTATTCAGCACTTTCCGGCCCTCCTGCCAAGTAATTTCCAGCATGCCACTGTGCACCGATTGCACCCGCCGCGAGCCGGGAGCGGCTTGGTTCAGCCAGCGGCGCAGGGTAGCCAACAACCTGTTCATAGGCCGCAAACATAGCAGCTTCCGCGGGTTACACCCCACGGCCCGGCCTGCCTACCCAAGCTGCAGCCGCCAGCGCAAACTCCGGCTGCGCGGCTTGGTTGCCAGCAAAAAGTAAACCCGCGCCTGTTTGCGGGGCGCGGGTTTACTTTTCAGCAGATCGGGAAGCTTACCGGGCGGCCACGCGCCAGAGCGTATCGGCGGCGTCATCGGCCACCAGCAGGGAGCCGTCGGGCAGGTAGGTGATGCCCACGGGGCGGCCGTACACTTCCTTATCGGCGGCGTTGGCAATGAAGCCGGTCAGGAAATCCTGCATGGGCCCGCTGGGTTTGCCGTCCTTGAAGGGCACGAACACCACTTTGTAGCCCGAAAACTCCGAGCGGTTCCAGGAGCCATGCTGCCCAATGAAGGCCCCGCTGCGGTACTGGGCCGGGAAAGCCTCGCCCTTATAAAAAGCCAAGCCGAGCGAAGCCGTATGCGCCCCCAGCGGCACCTCGGGCACCAGGGTTTTCTGCACCAGATCGGGCCGCTCACCTTTGCGGCGCGGGTCTTCGTGCTGACCGAAATAGGCGTAGGGCCAGCCGTAAAAGGCTCCTGGCTTTACGCTGGTCAGGTAGTCGGGCACTAGCTCGTCGCCCAGCTCATCCCGCTCATTCACGGCCGCCCAGAGGGTTTGAGTGCCCGGCGCCCAGTCGAGGCCCACGGGGTTGCGCAGGCCGGCGGCGTACACTTTCTCGCCCGAGCCGTCGGGGTTTATTTCCAGCACATCGGCCCGCCGCTTCTCCACCTCCATGCCCTGCTCCGCCACGTTCGAGGCCGAGCCCACCGACACGTAGATTTTAGCGCCGTTGGGGCTACCCAGCAGGTTGCGGGTCCAGTGGTTGTTGTAGCCGCCCGCCGGCAGGTCCAGAATCTTTTGGCCCGGGCCCGCAATGTTGGTTTGGCCCACCTGGTAGGGGTAGCGCCACACGCCGTTGGTGTTGGCCACGTAGAAATATTTATCCAGTACCAGCATCCCGAAGGGCTGATTCAGACCAGCCAGAAACGTTTCGCGCACTTCGGGCTTGCCGTCTTTGTCGGCGTCGCGGAGCAGCGTGATGCGGTTGGCACTGGTGGCCCGCAATGAGCGGGAGGGGTCGAGGTCGAGGGCGGCTACTACCTTCTTCTTGGGGTCTTTCGGGATGGTGTTCGACTCGGCCACCAGCATGTCGCCGTTGGGTAGCACGTAGGTATTGCGCGGGCTCTCGAAGCCATCGGCGTACTTGGTTACCACGAAGCCGGCCGGGGCGGTGGGCATTTTGCCCTGGGGCCAGCCAATTACCTTGCTGCGCTTGGTTTTCGATTCCGAGGTGTAGGGCGCGGGCAGGTTTACGGCGGTCGTGGGGGTAGCAACCGTATCGGCGGGGGTGGTGGCCGCTGCCTCGGCCTTTTCCTCTTTCGAAGGCCCGCCGCAGGCCGCCAGCAACGTGAGCAGACTCAGGGCCGGGCCCGCAAGATTCCGATTCATTTCAGTAAACATAGAAGACAACAAAAGCCCGGCCTGGTGTGGCCGGGCTTTTTCTCTTACTGAATTGAGGCCGTTGGGGTTGAGCTACCGTCCGGGGGTAGGCCCCGGCGCCGCCGGGGCCCTCGAGAGCAGTACCGGCTCCAGCTGGTAGCCCTGCTGGCGCAGCAGCTGCAGCACACCGGTGCGGCCGCCCAGGTGCCCGGCCCCTACCGCGAAAAAAGTAGGCTTGCTCTGCAGCAGAATTTTCATCTGCGGAATCCAGTTCTGGTTGCGCTGGGCCAGGTCGGCTACCTCGCTCTGATCGGGGTTGCGGGCGGGGTCCACCACGAAACGGTAGAGGGCATCCACGTTCTGGGCCTGGTACACGCTTACCATCTGTTGCATCAGGGGCGCGTAGGTGTCGTACTCCTGAATAGCTTTCACGAGGGCCTGCATCTGCCGGGGGTAGGAAATGCTGTCCAAGGAGGCCATTTGCTGCTGAATGGTTTCCAGCCCCAGCAGCTCCTTGTGCTGCTGCTGGGCCAGCTGCACCAACTGCTCCTCGTAGCTTACCGGGGTGCACGGCAGCAAGGTGCTGTACACGTACGACTCCACAAAGGCGGGCTTCATGAGGATAAACGGCAGAATGGGCTGATGCAGCCGGAACTTGAAAAACTTACGCACCACCCGGTAGTCGCGCTGCTTCCGTACGCGGCGCAGGCTATTGGGCCAGGGCAGCTGCACGGCCCGGCGCATCTGCTTATTGAAATCGGGCGCGTCCATGTCCAGCTCCAGTACCAGCTGCTGGGTTTCCCGGAAGGCGGCGGCCATTTCGGTGGGCATGGCTGCGTCGTCGGGGCACAGCGCGTGCATGGTCCCGAACACGTAGGAGGCCCCGGCCACGCCGGGCCCGGAAACCCGCCATAGCAGTGTATTGGCGGGGTTGTAGGTGGTGGTATCCGGGAGGGCCGCCGGCAGGTTTTGCCCGAAGGCAAAGCCGGGCAGCAGCAGCGCCAGCCCGAGAAGAGTTTGGTAACGGGCGCGTAGTAAGCGGCAGAGCATAGCGAATAAGTAAAAGGCCGCGCCAGTGGTTGGCGCAGCCTTCATAAGTGTAAAGCAAAACGGCGGCTTCTGCAAGCGGTTAGCCGCGGGGCATGGAGGTGCCAGGCTTGCCGGCTACCTTAGGCTCGGGCTTGAACATCTCATCCACGTTGTCCATGTCCAGGAAATCAGTGAAGGTGTCGCCGCGCAGACCCAGGCGGATGGTTTCGAGGCTGATAATTTCGTTGGGCGCGATGTTGCCCAGGTTTACATTGGCGCCCAGCAGCTTGATAAACCACACCTGCTGCGCTTTCTGCGGGGCTTCCCAAATGATTTTCTCGAAGGGAATCTGGGTCAGAATTTCCTCTACCAGGCCCGAGCGTACCTCGCCGGTGCTCCGGAACAAACCCACGTTGCCCGCCTCGCGCGCCTCCCCAATAACCTTCACGGCGCCGGCTTCCAGCTCCGTTTTCATCTGCGAAATCCACTTGTAGGGCGGAATAATCTTCTCCGCGTCCTTGGAGCCTACCTCCGAGAGTACCTTCACGTCCTGGCTCAGGGTTCGGATAAACTCCAGCTTCTTGTCGTGGTTCAGGTCGATGGAGCCGTCCGATACCTCGGCGTACTCCATGCCAAAGGTTTCCAGCAGGCGGCGATAATCATCGAACTGGTTGCGGATGATGAAGGCCTCAAACAACGTTCCGCCGAAATACACCGGAATGCCGGCCTCCTTGTACACCGCCAGCTTGCGCTTGAGGTTGGGGTTCACGTAGGAGGTAGCCCAACCCAGCTTCACAATATCGGTGTAGGTAGCCCCTACCTCCAGAAAGTCTTCTACCTCGCGCACGCTCAGGCCTTTATCCATGACCATGGTAAAGCCTTGCTCGCGCGGCTTCTGGGTGCGTTCGGGGAGTTGGTTAAGCGTGTAATTCATGCTGTAGGGTCTTAAAGACGGAAAGTCCGGGGGACGGAGAACCAAATGCGCCGACTATATAGCGCCGCCGCCAGGGCCAAAAGTACGCCCGAATTCTGTAACTGCTTAAAAAGCAAAAGGGCCCTACCCCCCATCCGGCAGGTAAGGCCCTTGTTTCTGGTACTGGTTTTCCTTATTTCCGGTACTGATCAATCAGCCGGGCCAGGGCCTTCTGCGACTCCAGCTCCGGGAAGTAGTCGAACAGCAGGCGGTGCTTGTCGAAGTCGAGTACCAGGGCGTTTTCCAGGCACTGATAGGCTTCGCGGTAGCGGCCGCCGGCCAGCAGGTAGGCGCACAGGCGGTAGTGCAGCTCGGCTTCCAGGGGCTGAATTTCCACGGCGTTGCGCATCAGGTCAATGGCCCCGTCGAAGTTGCCTTGCTCATACAGAATGATGCTCCAGTTCAGCCAGGCGTCCTTATGGTCGGGGGCTACCTCCACGGCTTTCTCGTAGGCCTCAATAGCCGATACGATGTTGCCAATCTGGTACTCGGCCGCCGCCAGCGCCATCCAGTACTCCACGCTTTCCTCGTAGAGGCTCACGGCCTTCCGGAAAAAGTGAATGGCCTCGAAATACTTTTCCTGCACGTTCATCACAATGCCGATGCCAAACCAAGCCTCGTCCATCTCCGGATCCAGGTCGATGGAGCGTTGGTAGAAACGGCGGGCCAGGTCCCACTCGGCCAGTTTCTCGTGGCACTCGCCAATGTTGCAGAGCGCCTCGGGGGTAGGCTGGCCTTCGGGGTAGCTTAGCTCAAACTCACTGATGGCCGCCCGGTAGCGCTCCTGGCTTACGTACACGCTGGCCAGGAAGCCGTGGGCCTCATGAAACTTACCGTCAATCAGGATGGCGTACTCAAAGGCGCTGATGGCATCATCGAGCTTGCCGGCCCGGTAGTAGGCCTGCCCCAGGTTGTACCACGCTACTGCCGAGTACGGGTCGTCGTCGGTGAAGCGCCGGAAGAACTCCAGGTTTTTCTCCAGCCGCTCGCTCACCTCCAGGCAATACAGCAGTTCCTGCACGGCCACGTCGTTATCCGGGTTCAGGCGCAGGCTTTGCTTGTAGAACTTGGCGGCGCTCTTGAACTTCTGCCAGCTCTGGTAGGCCAGGCCCAGGTTGAAGAAAATATCGTCGCGGTCCTGGGCACGCTCAGCCGCCTGGTGGAAGAAAGCCACGGCCTCGGCAAACTCGCCCTTCTGGGTGGCAATGATGCCGCGCGTCACGGCCACGTCGGGATTGTCGGGGTCGAGCTGGGCTACGTCCTCGATTTGGGTGCTGGCCGCCGCGTACTCGCCTTTCATAGCCAGCACCTGCGAGCGGTCGATGAGCAGCTCCGTGCTGAAGGGATACAGGGCAATGGCGGCCTCGCAAGCCTGCAGAGCCTTTTCGTACTGGGTGTTGCTGGTATAGTGGTCGATGATGTTTTCAAAATCGGCCAGGTCAAAAAACACGGGTTCGTTGTGGGCTACCATGTGCTCAAACCGACGCACCGTAGCCAGCACCTCGTCCCGGTCCTCAAAATTCTCGTTCATTCTCATACTGCTACAATCAACACACAGCCGCCAAAACGGCAGACTTAGTGGGGTCAATAAGGCTCTTTTTCTTAGAAAAACCTTAGGCCCTGAATATACAATAACCGCACCGGAGCCCGATGGGTTCTTGCGGGGTACCTGGGTAGCTGAGGCGCCGCGGAATCGTTTCTACGGCGCAGGGGGCGTGCGCACAATTCTGCTGCTACGCCGCTACCCCCTGGCTTTGTTTGAGTCCCGCGCAGCACCACCTAATCGTTTCAGGTAGTGGCCGGAACTGCATTCCCAGTGCCTGCTCAATTTTGCGGGTTTGGTACTCGGTGGCACGGCGGCCGGCGCGGGCCGTATCTTTGGTAATAAGGGGGCGTGCCCCCGTCAGCAAGGACCGCACGTGCTCCAGGCGCCAGATAGTTTCGGCAGCCCACTTGGGTACGGCCACGGTGGGGGGGCGCTTGCCCAGGCAGGTAGCGGCCTGGGTCAGGAACTCGCGCAGGGGTAAGGAGCCGCCATTCAGCACGTATCGTTCTCCGCTGTAATCAGTATCCAGCGTGAGGCGCAGCAGGGCATCCACCACGTCGCGCACGTCCACCAGATTGATGCGGCCGGGAGTATAGAACAGATGCTCATTGTAGGCATACCGAAACAGGCGGGTGCTCGTCCGGTCCCAATCGGCCGGCCCCAGAATAACCGATGGGTTGACCATCACGGCGCGCAGCCCTTCCGATATTCCGCGCCATACTTCCAGCTCGCCCAGGTATTTGGAGGTAGCGTAGGCGTTGTGCTCAGCGCCCAGGTCCCACTTGCTGTTCTCATCCAGCACCAGGGGGCCACTTGTTTCCGGCTGCCCCGGCGTGGTGCCCCCTCCCAGGGCCGCCACCGATGATACAAAACCCAGCCGAATACCAGGCCGCTCCAGGCAGGCATCTACCAAGTTGGCCGCGCCTTCTACGTTAATGTGCAGCAGCAGCTCTTCGTCCTGGGGCGCGTAGGACACCAGCCCGGCGCAGTGAAATACGTGCGTTACCCCTTCCAGCGCGGCGCGCAGCCCCAGGGCGTCCCGGATGTCGCCTTCCACCCACTCTACTCGCTCGGCTCCGCTGAAAGCCGGGGGCTGTTTCCGATAGAGTGCCCGCACCGGCAGCCCCCGCTCCAGCAGCGCCGAGAGTAAAAAGCTTCCGACCAGGCCGCTGACACCGGTGACAAAAATCATGAATGCGAAGTACAGTAGGTGGGGAGAAAGGAATAAGCAGGCTACAAGGAAGAGTTGAGCAGCGGCAGGCTCAGCAGCCGGGGCAAATAGTCGCTGCGCAATACTTTGCTACGGATGTGCTCCAGGTGCTTGCCATTGTGCGCGTCTGAACCTACCATGTCCACCAAGCCGGCATCAATCAGCTTCTCGGCTACCCGCTTGGCGCCGGCCGAGTAGTAGCCTACCAGCGAGTTCAGGTTCACTTGCAGCAGCACTCCGTTTTCCCGAATCCGGATCAGCTCCTCAAACCGGCCGTAGAGGTAAGTGTACCGCTCCGGGTGGGCCAGCACCGGCTGGTAGCCCGCGGCCTGCAGGTTGAATACGGTTTCGGCGAAGTTGAAGGGCTCGTTGATGTAGGAAGTTTCAAACAGAACGTAGCGCCGCTCGCCCCCGAAGCTGAGCAGGGGCTCCTTCTGCTCCAGTTTGCGGCCCAGCCATTCGTCCAGGTAGTACTCGGCGGCACAGTCCAGCTCCAGGCCCGTAATGCCGGCCTGGGCGGCAGTGGCGCGGAGTGCATCCAGCGCTTTCCGGATTCCCTCGGGGGTATTGCGGTAGAAGTCGCCCATTACGTGGGGCGTCATCACCAGCTTGCGGTAGCCCAATTCCTGCAGTTGGCGCAGCAGCGCCACCGACTGTTCCGGGGTTTCGGCACCATCGTCGAGGCCGGGCAGCACATGGGAGTGCATGTCGGTGCCCAGGCCGGCCAGTGAGGGTACTGCCGCGGGCTCTTTCGCGGCCGAGCCAAATAACTTCTGCAGAAAGGACATGTACCGGAGACTACGGAATTAAGATGTCCGCTTCCGGAAACGACTCAGCAACCCCCGGTTGGCCGTTGGTTCCTCGTAGTAGCCTTGGCCGTAGCCATAGCCATAGCCGTAGCCGTAGCCATAGCCATAGCCCCCGCTACCCTGCGCATCATTCAGAATGGTGCTGAGCTTGGTGAAGCCATTCACCCGAATCAGCTTGTTGATATTTTTCAGGAAGGCTTTCTTCGAGTAGTTGCTGCGCACAATGTAAATCGGCACATCGGCCTTGCGCATAATCAGGATGCCATCCGTCACCAGGCCCACTGGCGGGGTATCAATCATCACCACATCGTAGTGTTCGTGCAGGGCCTGAATCAGCTCATCGAAGCGCGGGCTCAGGATCAGCTCGGAGGGGTTGGGGGGGGTAGGCCCGGCCGAAATAAAGTCCAGGGTCGGGATGGAAGTGTGCTGCACGCACTCCTGCCAGGTGTGTTTCTCAATCAAGACGGTGCTCACGCCCTTCACGTTTTCGGCGTTGAAGGCCAAGTTTACTTTAGGCTTACGCATGTCCAGGTCCAGGATAATCACCCGCTGGTCAGAGGCCGCAATAATGCCGGCCAGGTTTACCGTCACGAAGGTTTTACCCTCCCCGCTGATGGTGGAGGTAATAGAAATCAGGCGCTTCTTCTTGGACGAAGAAATAAACTCCAGGTTGGTCCGGATGGAGCGGATAGCCTCCGACAATGCCGACTTCGGATTTTTATCCACCACCAGCTTCGAGACGGCCATCTTCTCCTTATCGTAGGTAGGAATGATACCCAGCACCGAGGCGGAGGTGTTGCGCTCCAGTTCCCGCACGTTGGTCACGGTATTGTGCATGAGGTAGCGCACGGCAATCAGGCCCAGGCCCAGCAGAATACCCGCAGCTAGCCCAATGGCATACACCATCAGCTTTACCGGCGAAATGGGGGTAGCGGGTAGCGTGGCCGGCGAGAGAATCTGGAAGTCGGCGGTGGTGCCCGCCATCGAAATGCCAAATTCAATCTTCTTGTCCATCATGTTCAGGTTATACTTCTCGTATAACTCCAGGGGGCGCTGCAGTCGGGCCAGCTCGGTTTGCTTTTCGGGCAGCTCGCGCAGGCGGGCCTCCAGTTCGGCCCGCTTGCCATCCATTTTGGCCAGCTGCCGCCGCACCAGCTGCTGGTTGCGCTGCAGCAGCTCCCGGATAACCTTTTTGGTGTTGGTTATCTGTAGCTCCTTGGTTTGCAGCGCGGTAGTAGCGCCGGGCTGGTAGGAAAGCTCTGCCCGCTTCAAATCCAGCTGCAGGTCGCTCAGCTCGGTAATGCGCTGGGCCAGCTGCTGGTCCTTGATTTCGCTCAGGGCCGGAATCGTCTGGAAAATATCCCCATCCTCGCGCTCAGTCAGGCGCTTCTGGTTAAGAAGCCGGCCGAGCTCGTCCAACATGTCAATCTGGTTTTGCAGCTTTTCCCGCTCCTGCTCCTGCTCCTCCAGCGCGGCTGTAATCAGGCCTACGTCACCTTTCACATCATACGTGCCGTTACGCTTCACGAAGGCTTGCATATCTTCCTCGGCACTCTGCAAATCCTTCCGGTTCTCCCCCAGCTGCTCGTTGATGTAGCGGGTAGCCCGGGCGGCTTGCTCCTGTTTCCGGGCCAGCTTTTCCACCAGGTAGGCCGAATCGACCTTATTGACAATGTCCCGGGCTTTGAGCGGATTGTGGTCGGTAAAGGAAATGCCGATAACGTTGGCATCGGCGTTGCCGATTTCCACCAGCAGGTTCTGACTCAGGTACGCGTTCAGGCTACCTTCGTCATGAATAACGAAATGATAATCGGCCTCCAGTTTGTCAGCCGAGTACAGGTCCGTGGGATAAATCCGGAACGTAAAGCCCAGAGCGTTAATAGCTTCACCAAAGGCATACTCCCGGCTTTCCTCCTGGTTCTGAAATTCATACTGCACCCGCACCCGGTTGGCTGGCAGCAGCCGCACTCCAATCTTCACGTTGTACACCGCCTGCGGGGAGGCCGTGTACTCCACCCGGAACGGGGAGCTTCGGTACAGCTCGTTTTCCAGCACTGTGCCCTGGGCATAGTAGCTTACCGACAGATTCAGGGAGTCCTTCAGCCGACGGTAAATAATATCGGATTTTATGAGCTCTACCTCCCCCGAGAGCTTGTTGATGCTCTGCTGCTTTTCCACGGCGCCCCCAATGCCTTCCAGGCCCAGCACCCCGGCCTCTGTTTTCTCATCTATTTTGATTGATGAGGTGGACTTATAGAGGGGAGGAGTGTAGCGCAGAAACAGCCACGATGCGGTAAGACCTAACAGGATAAGCAGGAGCATCCAGGGCAGGCTCTTGCGCACCACCATGAGCAGGGTGGTCAAATCAAGGCCTTCGCCCTCGTCGGCTTCTTCGGCCTCGCCGCCGCCCGCATTACGAATTAGTTCTTCCAGTTCAGCCTCTTCTTTTGCCGCCATGTAATAATGAGTAGTGAGACGATCTTTTAGGCAGTGCCTAAAAGAAATGCTGCAGGCTTATACTTATCTTGAAATGGCAATGATGAGGGTAGCAATACCCGAGAGTCCGGCCAGAAACGAAAAGAGAGGAGTAGCGTCAGCTAACGCCTCGTAGAAAGGCCGTCGGATGGGCTCTACGTAGATAATATCGTTGGGCTCCACCTGTAGGTTAGCCCGCCGCATGCCGTCAATGGTAGTCAGGTCGATAATCTGCACCTGCGGGTTCTTCAGGTCACCCCGAATCAGGCGGATGTTATCGGCCCGGCCCGCTTGGCCATTACTACTGGTAGGACCAACAAAGCCGCCCGAAATACCGCCCACTTGGGCCAGTACCTCCAGCAGGTTCATATTATCGTCGAACATCTGCACTACGCGGGCCCCGCCGGCGGCGGCGCCCAGCACAATGATGCGGTTGTTGGTGACCCGGGTCGTCACAAACACGTCCTTGTAAAAAGCCGTGTACTTCACTTGCAGCATGCTATCAGCCTGCAGCAGCGTTAGGCCCGAAATTTTCACGTAGTCAATCATCGGCAGCTTCACGATGCCATCATGCTGGACCAGAAACTCGGAGATACCGCCCTGCTGCCCATTCCCGCGCTGCTGTTGCTGCTGTTGTTGTCCGCCCCGTTGAATGCCAATGCCCCCACCCTGCCGGGAAAAGCCCCCTCCGCCGGTATTGGTTCCGCCGGGTGAGCCAAAGAACAGTTCCCCGTTAGGGTCCAAAATTCGCTCCCCTTTGTTGGTGTACACCCGCACATCCAGGTAGTCGTTGGGCTGAATGATGTAGTTGCGTTCTGCCCGGTTTACTACGTCCCGCAGCCGGGCCGTATCCAGGCGCCCCGCTCCATCCGTGCGAAACAGAATGTTCTGCTGCCGGACCCGGGAAGTAGTGCATGAAAAGGTAAGCAGGAGCAGAGGCAGGCCTAACAGCCAGAGACGCAACAAAGAACGAGAAGCAGCTTGATTCATGCAGACTGGAAAAACCAGATGGGGGATCAGAATAACTAGGGCTACCTTCGTGCGGGCAGTTTTTCCCTAAAAAACCTTCAAAGAAACCGAATTAGTGCCCCCTTTCAAAATTCCATTGCGGAGGCCTTAATCCTGCACTGGCTTGTACGCCAGTAAAATCCTACTTTCGCGGACCCAAAACCGGGCCGTTTTGGTTGCTGTTACTCGCAACCAGCTTGCTTGGCTTCTACTAAACTCTACCACCCCACCCCTACTACCATGGAACTGGTCACTACTGAAAACCAGACGATGATTGCCCAGATGGTGCGCGACTTCGGCGCCCAATACATCAAGCCCCACATGATGCGCTGGGATGAAACGCAGGAATTCCCCAAAGAAGTATTTCATAAGCTCGGCGAGTTGGGCCTGATGGGGGTATTGGTGCCCCAGGAGTACGGGGGGGCTGGCTTTGGCTACGTGGAATACGTAACGGCCATTGCCGAACTGGCCAAGATTGACGGCAGCATTGGCCTGAGCATGGCCGCCCACAACTCGCTCTGCACCGGCCACATTCTGCAGCACGCCTCCGAGGAGCAGAAGCATAAGTACCTGCCCAAGCTGGCTTCCGGCGAGTGGATTGGGGCCTGGGGCCTGACGGAGCCCAACACCGGCTCGGACGCCGGGAACATGCGCACCACGGCCGTGCTGGACGGCGACCATTACGTGCTGAACGGGGCCAAGAACTTTATTACCCACGGCAAAAGCGGCAATGTGGCCGTAGTAATTGCCCGAACCGGGGAGGTAGGTGACTCGCGCGGCATGACGGCCTTTATTATCGAGCAGGGTACGCCGGGCTTCGCGGCGGGCCGCAAGGAAGACAAGCTGGGCATGCGCGCCTCCGAAACCACGGAGCTGATTTTCACCGACTGCCGCGTACCCAAGGAAAACGTCATTGGCCAGGTAGGCGACGGCTTCGTGCAAGCCCTGAAGGTGCTCGACGGCGGCCGCATCAGCATTGCGGCTCTGAGCCTGGGTATTGCCCAGGGAGCTTACGAGGCGGCTCTGCAGTACTCCAAGGAGCGCCAGCAGTTCAACCAGCCCATTAGCAACTTCCAGGGCATCAGCTTTAAGCTGGCCGACATGGCCACTGAAATTGAAGCCGCCTCCCTGCTCACATACCGAGCCGCCGATATGAAGGACCGCGGCCTGAACGTAAACCTGGAATCGGCTATGGCCAAGCTGTATGCCTCAGAGGTGTCGGTGCGGGTAGCCAACGAAGGGGTACAGATCTTCGGGGGCTACGGCTACACCAAAGACTACCCCGCTGAAAAGTATTACCGCGACGCTAAGCTGTGCACCATTGGCGAAGGCACCTCCGAAATTCAGAAGCTGGTAATTGCCCGGGCGCTGCTCAAGTAGATGCCTGAACCGCAGGTGCGAATGACATGAGAATCAATCTGAAGCAGGTACTACCTGTTGATTAGGTTGTTGAATCAGAGTTAATCCGCAAATCATTTGCATCTGCGGTTCAGACTTTATTATCTTTGCGGCCCCTCCAAGTTCGGGTTTCTAAGTTCACTGCAGATATGATCATCGTCCAAATCAAAGAAAACGAGTCGGTTGACCGTGCGCTGAAGCGCTTCAAGAAGAAATTTGAGCGCACGGGCGTTCTGAAAGAGCTGCGTCGTCGCACGTTCTTCCAGAAGCCCTCCATCACCAACCGCAAGCAGAAGCAGAAGGCCATTTATAAGCTGGCTACCTACGGCCCCGACGCAACCAACGCGTAAGCTGTAGCCCTGCCGAAGCCAGGACGAAAAAGCCGGCTGATTCGCTTTCCGAAGCAAGTCAGCCGGCTTTTTCGCGTCCGGGCCGTTGCGCTTTCTTCTCCTGAATTCCATACATTGGTTGTCCGGCCGTAGCGGCTGGCGCCTGATGTATGGAATTATTTTTTGACTACCTGCGCTTCGAGCGGCGCTACAGCCCTCACACAGTTCTCTCGTACCAGACGGATCTGCGGCAGTTCGCGGAGTTTCTGCTGGCTACCTACGAACTGACCGACCCTACCCAAGCCGACCACACCCTGATCCGCTCGTGGGTGGTGGCCCTGATGCAAAAGCAGCAGGACCCGCGCACCGTCAACCGCAAAATTGCTACCCTGCGCTCCTACTACAAGTATCTGCTGCGGACGGGGGTTATCCAGAAAAATCCCATGCTGCGCATTACCTCGCCTAAAGCAGCCAAGAAGCTACCCGATTTTGTGGCCGAGGACTCCTTGAATGGGCTGCTGAACTCGTTTGAGTTTCCGGATACGTTTGCCGGAGTGCGCGACCAGCTGGTGCTGGAGCTGCTCTACGGTACCGGCATCCGGCTTTCGGAGCTGATTGGTATTAAGGCCGATGACCTGAGTTTGCCGGGTAAAACCGTGCGCGTGACGGGCAAAGGCAACAAGCAGCGCGTGGTGCCCCTGAACCCTACCCTGCTGCTCGTGCTCAGCCGTTATATAGACGCTAAGCAACGGGAATTTGGGACACAGAGCAACGCCGGCACCGCCCTCCTCGTTACGAATAAGGGAGAGCCGCTCTATGAAAAGTTTGTGTACCGTACCGTGAAGCACTATCTGAGCCAGATAACCACCGCTTCCGGCCAGCAGCACCCGCACGTGCTTCGTCATTCCTTCGCCACCCATTTGCTGGGCAAAGGGGCTGATTTGAACGCCATTAAGGAGCTGCTCGGGCACGCTAGTCTGGCGGCTACCCAGGTGTACACCCACCTGAGCATTGACAAATTGAAATCCGTATTTGAAAAGGCCCACCCCAAGGCCTGATTTTGTTTCTTTTCGTACCTCTTAACCCCCCAACCGATGAAAGTACAGATGCAATCGGTGCATTTCGACGCCGACCAAAAACTGCTTGATTTCATCCAGAAGCGCCTCGATAAACTCGAAACCTTCTATGACCGCGTGACCGAGGGTGAAGTTATTCTTCGCCTGAATAATAAAGATGGCATCAATAATAAAACCGTGGAAGTGAAGCTGCACGTGCCCGGCACTACCCTCTTCTCGCAGGAAGACGCCGGCACGTTTGAAGCCGCCGCCGATGCCGCCGCCGAAAACCTGAAGCGCCAGATTACCAAATACAAGGAGAAGCTACTCAGTCACTGATGGGTATAGCTACCGGCTGTTAGCTGATAGATAAAAAAAGCCCCGCCTGAATTAATCAGGCGGGGCTTTTTAGTGGAAAAGCTGACGGCTGACAGCTCAAAAAAGGCTACAGGCTGAACTCAGCCTTGATCTTATCCACGTAGTCGAGCTTTTCCCAGGTGAAGGTTTCGACAGTTTTGGTGGTGCCATCGGCCAGCTGCACCTGCTTGGTACCGGGCTGGCGGCCCATGTGCCCGTAGGCCGCCGACTCAGCAAAAATCGGGTTCTGCAGGCCCAGGCGCTGCACAATGGCGTAGGGGCGCAAATCAAAAATACGCTGCACCTTCTCGGCAATTTCGCCGTCGGTGAGTTGGTGGCCGAAAGAGCCGGTGGCCTTGGTGGTGCCGTAGGTAGTCACGAACACGCCCACGGGCTCGGCCACGCCAATGGCATAGGCTACCTGCACCAGCACCTGGTCGGCCACACCGGCGGCTACCAGGTTTTTGGCGATGTGGCGGGCGGCATAAGCCGCCGAACGGTCCACCTTCGAGGAATCTTTACCGGAGAAGGCGCCGCCGCCGTGGGCTCCTTTGCCGCCGTAGGTGTCCACAATGATTTTGCGGCCCGTGAGGCCGGAGTCGCCGTGGGGGCCACCGATAACGAACTTGCCGGTGGGGTTGATGTGGTACTTGATGTCGGAGGTGAACAAGGCCTGCACTTCCTGGCCCAGCTGGGCCTTCACCCGCGGAATCAGAATGGATTTGATGTCCTGCTCAATCTGGCGCAGCATTACCTGCTCATCCTGGTCGAAGTCGTCGTGCTGGGTGCTGACCACGATGGTTTCGATGGCCTCGGGCGTGTTGTCGTCGTTGTAACGGATGGTTACCTGGCTTTTGGCGTCGGGGCGCAGGTAAGTCATTTCCTGGCCGGCCTTGCGGATGGCCGACAGCTCGCGCAACAGGCGGTGCGAGAGGTCGAGGGCCAGGGGCATGTAGTTTTCGGTTTCGCGGGTGGCGTAGCCGAACATCATGCCCTGGTCGCCGGCGCCCTGCTCCTCGGGCTTGGCGCGCTCCACGCCCTGGTTGATATCGGCCGACTGCTCGTGCAGGCGGTTCATTACCTGGCAGGTGTCGGCGTTGAACAGGTACTCGGGCTTATTGTAGCCAATGCGGCGGATTACCTCCCGAATAATGGGCTCGGCCTCCACGCGGGCCGTCGATTTTATTTCACCGGCCACCAGGGCAAAATCGGTGGTAACCAGGGTTTCGCAGGCCACTTTGGCCGTGGGGTCCTGACGCAGGTATTCGTCGAGGAGGGCGTCGGAAATCTGGTCGGCTACTTTATCGGGGTGGCCTTCCGAAACGGATTCGGAGGTGAACAGGTAGGGCATCAGCTTGTAAGGTAGAAGTGCGCGAGGGGCCGGCAGCCCCTGCCCCGGCCGGGCGGTACTGCCGGACAAGGGCTGCAAAGCTACAAGTTTTCTACGTGGCTGAGTGGGTGAACTCCCAAATCTAGCCGGGAAGGGCGGCGCAAAACCTCGTCCCGCCCGCATGAGTCGTCCTCCCGACTATAGGCTGCTGAGAGAAGGTCCTGCGCGGTCCTCAGCAGAACGGCCAACTTATAGATACATGCTCTTGTGAACAGCTTTACTGACTGGGGCGCTATCCGCTTGCGGTCTTTCACGCTTGAGGTTAACTCAGCCGCGGGCGCTGCGTTTAGGGACATGTTCATTCTACCTCTGTCCTCTTTCTTATGCCGCAACTTCGTCTTTTTGCGCTGGTACTTTTCACGTTGCTGACCTCCAGTGTCCGCGCCCAGCGCGCGCCGTCGCCCTACCGTACCCGCTTTGGGGTAGATGCACCCGTTACCGTGGGCCTGCTTGGGGTGAATGCGCTGGGCCTGAGTTTGGCTAAACATAAGGACGGGTTAACCGACGCCGAAGCCCTGGCCCTGGACCGCCGCGACGTGAACCGCTTCGACCGGTTTGCCGCCGGCAACTCCAGCGCCACGGCCAAGCGCATCAGCGACTATCCGTTTTACGCTTCGTTTGCCGCCGCGCCCTTGCTTATGGTAGCCGATGGGGATGTGCGCCGGAAGTTTGGGCAGATTGGGGGGTTGTATCTCCAGACCATGGCTACCACCGGGGCCCTGTTCACGATGGCCACGGGCCTGGTGGAGCGCAGCCGGCCCCTGGCTTATAACGCCGGGCTCGATCTTTCGGACCGCACCAGCCGCAACTCCACCAACTCGTTTTTCGCGGGCCACACGGCCGCTACGGCCTCGGCTACGTTTTTCGCCGCCAAAGTATTTCACGACTTTCACCCCAACTCGCCGGCCCGGCCATTTGTGTGGGCCGGCGCGGCAGCCGTGCCAGCGGCCGTGGGCTACCTGCGCCTGAAGGCCGGCAAGCACTTCCTCTCCGACAACCTGCTGGGCTACGCCGTGGGAGCCGGCGCGGGTATTCTGGTGCCTCAGCTGCACAAGAGCAGTGGCGGCCGGCTGAGCATGGTGCCTATTCAGGGGCTGAACAGCAACGGCCACGCCTACGGGGGCCTGCTGCTGACGCGGCAGCTGTAGCAACTCAGGCCTGCTGTTCTGGTGCATTTCCCGCAATCAGCCGCGTCCGAGGGGCGCGGCGGGTGTTGTGGCTGGGCTGCACGCCGCTTCAGGAAAACGGCCCGTAGGAAATAACCTGCCATACGTGCCACCCCAGGGCCACAACCACCCCCGCCCACCCCGACCAGCGGGGCAGCCGGGGCGGCAGCAGAATCACCAGCAGACACAGCAGCAGTGGCATCAGAATGAACGTGAGCCGCTCCTGATAGTAGCCCAGCACGGCAAAAAAGCTCATAAACAACGCCAGGAGCCCAGTCGCAACTGCTAGCGGCTGCCGCTCAGCCGGCCACCGGCAGTAGCGCCGCAGCCCCAGCAGGCCCAGTACCAGCCCGGCAAACAGCCCCACGGCGGGTAGCGTGGCCAGAAAGCGGCCGACGTGCTGCCCTACCAGCGCCACAAATTCGTCGGCGGGCCGCCGAAACACGTCCAGCAGCCACACCAGTTGGTGGTAGGCTTCGGCTTCGTGATTATAGTACGTGACTCCCTGCAGGCGAAGCAGCCCAATCCAGAGCAGGGTTGGGACCATGAACAGCAGCCCGGCTCCTACCCCCAAACGCAGGGGAGAAGGCAGGCGCCGACCCCGGTTTTGTCGCCAAATACCAACGAGCAGGCAGGGCAGCACCAGCACGAAGCTACCGTACACCAGCGCCAGAAGGCCCGTCAGGAAAGCCCAGGCCGCTACCCGGCGGGGCCGGCGCAGGTTGGGTTGGGTTTGCTCTAGCAGCAGCCACGCGCAAAACAGCGGCACCAAGAATGTGAACATCTGCTGATGCACCGTCCAGAAAAATGCCTTCGTCACTTGGTTTGAGGCGAAGAACAGTAACAGGGCACCCAGCAGCATTGGCTCAGTACGCCCCGGCCTGAGCCGGTGGTACAACTCAGTGAACAGCAACATACTGCCCAGCAGCACCAGGTAGTTAAGCAGCACGTACCCGATGTAAAAGCCCAGCAGGGGCTGGTACTTGCTGGGCAGGTGGGCCAGCACTTGCGGGGGTAGCAAGCCAGCGGCCGTGAGGCCCTGCACCAGCCAGGTGCAGGGGTAGCCTACCGCCGTGCCAAGCAGAATAAACAAGGGGCGCGACTGCCGGACCTCATTGGGCTCCAGCAGATGCCAGGGGTGCCGGGCGTCTTCCATGTACACAAACCCGTCGCAGTTGGCCGTGAAGCCGGCAAAGGAAGTCAGGTGCAGATAGGTACCACAGTATTCCGCCTCGGTGCGGGGCGCCGGCGAAAACAAAAAGGAAGCCGTGGCCAGTACAATCAGCAAGGTACAGGCCGCTGCACGCCGCAGCAGCCCGGAAAATCTACCCGCCATGCGTTACTGCCCACCCGTTGTGCCCGCGGCCGGCGCGGCGGGGTTCAGGGTGGTTTCGAAGAGCTTGAGAATACGCTTGTACTCGTCAGTCCAGGAGCTGGGCTCCACGAAGCCGTGGTCTTCCACGGGGTACACGGCCAGTTCCCAGTTGTCTTTTTTCAGCTCGATGAGGCGCTGGGAGAGGCGCACAATGTCCTGGAAGTGCACGTTGGTATCGACCATACCGTGGCACATGAGCAGGTGCCCCTTCAGGCCGGCGGCGTAGTTGATGGGCGAGGACCGGGCGTAGGCCAGGCTGTCGTTGTAGGGCTCGTTGAGGATGTTGTCGGTGTAGCCGTGGTTGTAGTGGGCCCAGTCGGTAACGGAGCGCAGGGCCGCGCCGGCCTGGAACACCTCGGGTTGGGTGAACATGGCCATCAGGGTAATGAAGCCGCCGTAGGAACCGCCGTAAATACCAATGCGCTGGGGGCTGACGCCGTACTTCTCGGTCAGCAGCTTTACCCCATCGACCTGGTCGGTGAGGTCCTTGCCGCCCATGTAGCGGTAGATGCCCGTGCGCACGTCGCGGCCGTAGCCGGCGGAGCCGCGGTAGTCGATGTCGAGTACGGTATATCCCTTGTCGGCCAGCAGGTTGTGGAACATGTACTCCCGAAAGTAGGTGCTCCACCACTTGTGGGCGTTCTGGAGGTAGCCGGCCCCGTGCACGAAAATCACGGCCGGGCCCTGGGCTGCAGCGTTGGCCGGGCGGTAGAGGCGGGCGTACACATCAGCCCCGTCGCGGGCCTTGTAGCTGATGACTTCGGGGGCGCGCCAGGGGTAGCTCTCGAACTCGGGGGTAGTGCTGTGGGTAAGCTGCCGCAGCTTGGCGCCGGGCTTGTTGTCCATCACGAACAGCTCCCAGGGCTTGTTAGAGGTACTGTAGCGCACGGCCAGGGTCTTCTCGTCGGGGGAAAGCGTGACTTCACTGGCGCCGGGCTGGGTCGTAATCTGGGTCATCGAGCCGCCCTCCAGGGGCAGGCGGTAGAAGTGCTGCTCGCCGGGGTGGGTTTTGTTGGCCGTGAGGTACCAGGTTTTCCGGTCGCGGCTGAGCTGGGCCTTCTGCACTTCCCAGCGGCCGCTGGTCAGAGCTTTCTTCTGGCCCGAGGTGAAATCGGCAGTGTACAAATGGCTGAAACCGGTTTCCTCGCTCTGGAACCAGATGCGGCGATTGTCGGGGAGCCAGCCCACGTTGCCTTCATCGTAGCCGATGCCGGGGCCGTTAATCCAGGCGTCGTCGTGCTGGCGGTCCAGGAGCCGGATTTTTTGGGTGGCCGGGTCGAGGGCGACAATCCACCGGTCCTTGTTATCGGTGCTGCGGATGACGAGGAAAGCGTGCTGGCCGTTGTCGGACCAGAACGGCCCGAACGGAATTACGCGGCGCACTTCGGTGGCGGGCTTCTCCTTTTTGGTCCCGGCGGCCTTGGCCGTGTCAGAGGGGGTAGGGGCTTTGGCCTGCAGCTGGTACTCCTTGCGGTAGGCGGGCTGCTCATCGAGGCCTTTCAGCTCCTTGTAGCCCAGTACGAAGGTCGTGTCTCGACCAACATCATAGAGGCCCAGCTGGTAGGCGGTTTGGGCGGCGCCTACCTTGGTACGGGTGCTGATGTCCTCGGTGAAGCCCGAGGTTGTCACGAAGTTGGGTACCAGAGCTACTTTTTGGGCAGCGGGCTCCTGCACCAGGGTGTAGGTTACGTAGCGGCCATCGGGCGAGAGGCGCAGGTTCTGCACCGTCTGCTGGCCCAGCCAAATGGCTTTGGGCCGCAGCTTGGCCAAGGCTTTCTGCTGCCGCTGCCGGGCCTTGGCATCCTGCTCCTTGCCGCGCAGCACCTCAAACAAAGCCAGCTGCTGAGCCCGCAGAAACTTCTCCGATTTATCGGTTGGTTCGCCCGAGGCCGGCTTGTTGCCGCGGCGGAAATCGGTGCGCTGGGTGGTTTCGCCGGTGGCGGGGTCCCAGGTAAACAGGTTGCCGGCCCGGGTGTAGCTGATGGTGCGGCCCTGGAGGGCAAACTGGGCGTCGGTTTCCCGCTCGGCCGTGTTGGTTACGCGGCGCACGCGCTGGGTTTTCAGGTCGAGCAGATAAATGTCGCCGTCCTTCTCGTACACTTTGCGGGTGTAGCCCTGGTCGTACTCGCCGGCCTGAGTAGGTAGGCTCTGCTGCTCCCGCAGGCTCACTTTGCGCGCGGTGCCGCCGCTTGGGGCAAGGCGGTAGAGGGAGTCGCGACGGGCTTTTTCGGGGTTCCAGGTGAAGTAGATGGTTTTGCCATCCTCGGCCCAGGCAATGTTGTTAGGCGAGCTGCCCAGCCACTGGGCTGGGTCGCGCATGATTTTCTCGACGGTGAGCGGGCCCAGCTGCTGCGCCTGGGCCGGGCTGGCCAGCAACGTCAGTACCGCACCTAGCGGCAGTATAGAAGGTTTCAACATGAAAGCGGGGTAGGGAATGGGTCGGGCCGCAACTTACGCAGCGGCTTGCAATGGACATAGCCGGGCGGCCAGCGTTGCATTTGCCAGAGCATGCCACCTAGCTATCAGCCCGCAACCAAGCTACTCAACGAAGTAGGAGCCCGGCTACCGGGCCTCGGCCAGAAGCGCGTGCAATGTATTTCTGGCCCGAATGGCCTGCTCCCGATTCACATCTTTTCCCGCACACTGCTCATAATACTCCGGGGCGTAAAAGTGCGCGACTTGGATAGTGGTCTTCGAAAGTAAATAGAACGTGTTTTCATCGCCATCATCGATTGCGCACTTACTTTTTGATTTTGGCGCCTGCTGATCTCCCTGTATCGTCCACAACTGGGGCGGGTTCAGTAGGCGCCAGTTGCGGCTCAGTATCTCGCCGGCTATCCTTCTGGGCAGCAAATACTGGTTGGTATCCGGAATGGTGGCCCGGAACCGTCGTTCCTCATTGGCAAATTTTTGGCTCAGCTTGCCAGGAAAGTAGTGCCCTGGGATGTTGCGGTACGGGCTGGTGTAGGTGAAAAACGCCAGCCGATTCTGGTACTTAGCCAAAATCAGGTAGTGGGGCGAATTATTCCGGCTGGAGCCGCTCTGATAAACAATAGTGCTATCGAAGTTTTGCTGAAAAAACCTGTGCAGAGGCGTTGGGACTTGCGCCTGGGTGGTGGGGGCCCATAGTATAAGCGTGGGGCTAAGCAATGCTATGGTTAGCTTCATATAAACGAAGAGAAGCAAGAGAGTACTCAGCAATTTGCAAGGAATGGAGCAACTCTATGCGACATTTTCAATAAATACTTGTCATTGCCGGGCGTATTACTTAAGCATTGCAGAATATTCACCCTCTCTCCTTTCCATGCGACTACCGCGACTGAAACCCTCCTTCGCCATTCTGCCGGCGCTGCTGCTCCGTAGCTTTATGCTGTCTGCACAATCGATTGAGTTGACTAATCCTATCCTGAATGGCTTCTATCCCGACCCCAGCGTCATCAGGGTAGGTACTGATTACTACCTGGTTAACTCTACCTTCTCTTACTTCCCGGGCATTCCGGTTTTTCATAGCAAGGACCTGAAAAACTGGCAGCAGATTGGCAACGTTATCAGCCGGCCCTCGCAAATGAACTTCCTGGGCGACCGGATGACGCGCGGGCTGTTCGCGCCGGCCATTGAGTACCACAACGGCACGTACTACGTCACCTGCACCCTGATTGACCACAAGGGCAACTTTGTGGTGACGGCCAAAAACCCCGCCGGCCCCTGGAGCGACCCGATTTTTCTGCCGGAGGTGAAGGGCATCGACCCCTCGCTGTACTTCGAGGGTAGCAAAGCCTACGTTATCTACAACAGCGACCCGCCCAACAACAAGCCCCTCTACGACGGCCACCGCTCCATCAAGATGATCGAGCTGGACCCCGTGAAGCTGCAAACCGTGGGCGAGGCCAGAATACTGGTGAACGGTGGCGTGGATCTGAGCAAAAAACCCGTCTGGATTGAAGGCCCCCACCTAATGAAGCGCGGCGACTGGTACTACCTCTACGCGGCCGAGGGCGGCACCTCGGTCAACCACACGGAGGTAGTGTTCCGCAGCAAGGCGCCCCTGGGCCCGTTCGTGCCCTACGAGAAAAACCCCATTCTCTCGCAGCGCGAGCTGCCCAAGGACCGCAAAGACCCTATCACCTCGGCCGGGCACGCGCAGTTTGTGGACGGGCCCGATGGCAAGACCTACGCTATTTTCCTGGCCGTGCGGCCCTACGAAGGCAATTTCTACAACACCGGCCGCGAAACGTTTATTGTGCCCGTGGAGTGGAAGGACGAGTGGCCCGTGACGGTGCCGGGCCCGAACGGCGTGCAGTATTCCTACCCCGCCAAATTCCCGGAAGTCAAGCAAAAGGATGCTCTACCCCAGAGCGGCAACTTCAGCTACACGCTCACCTTCGAGAAGCAGCTCGACCCCGCGCTCCTGTTCATGCGCACCGTGGACAGCACCAATTTCTCTTTGAGCAAGGCCAAAGGGCTCACCCTGAAATTGAAGCCCGAAACCGTAGCCGAACTGGGCAACCCGGCCTTTATCGGCAAGCGGCAGCAACACCTATACGGCAGCGCCGAAACCGAGCTGACCTTTGCCGCCAAGTCCGAAAACGAAACGGCCGGTTTGGTGGTGTTTCAGGATGAGAAGCACTTCTACTACCTCTGCAAATCGGTAGAAGGTGGCAAGCCCGTGGTGCAGCTGCTCAAGAGCACCACCGACGCGAAGAAATCCGAGTTGCTGGCGCAAGCGCCCCTGAAAACGGCGGCCGGCAAAGTACAGCTGCGCATCAACGCCGACGGGGACACCTACAGCTTCCGCTTTTCGGAGGACGGCAAAAACTATACGCTACTGAAGGACAAGGTGGATACGCGCTTCCTGAGCACGCAGGTAGCGGGCGGCTTCATCGGCTGCCTGTACGGCATGTACGGCACCTCGGCCGGGCAGCCAACCACCAACACGGCCTCCTTTAAGTGGCTGAAGTACGCGGGGAATGACCCCATGTACAAGAAATAATTCGCGGTTCGTCAGGCTCCAACCCACCTTCTATGCGCTTCCTCCCATTGCTTTGCCTGCTGGCCCTACCCCTCGCCGCAACCCAGGCCGCTACACCCATCCGTATCAAAAGCCCCGACGGGGCCGTGCAGGTGACCGTGGACGTAACGGCCCAGGGCCAGCCCACCTACACCGTGCGCTACCGCCAAACCGAGCTGCTGCGGCCCTCCCACCTGGGCCTGCGCCTCGCCAGCGCCGACCTGACCCAGGGCCTCCGGCTCACGAAAGCCGACAAGCAAACCACCGTAACCGACGACTACCAGCTCACTACCGACAAGCGCGCGAACTGCCGCTACCGGGCCAACCGGCGCGTGCTGCACTTTGCCGGGGCGGCCGGGACGCCCGAGTTCAGCGTGGTATTTCAGGTCTCGAACGATGGGGTAGCGTTTCAGTACGTGCTGGAAGGCCCGGGCCAGGAGGTGCAGCGCATCACGGCCGAGGGCACCACGTTTCACCTGCCGGCCGGGGCCAAGGGCTGGCTGCACCCCCACGCCAAAGCCCAGACCGGGTTTGCCAACACCCAGCCCTCGTACGAGGAAAATTACCAGCGCGGCATAGCGGCCGGTACGCCGTCCACCATCGGGCAGGGGTGGTCGTTTCCGGCCTTGTTTCAAACCAACGGGCACTGGATACTGCTGACCGAGGCCGGCATGGGCCGCACCTACGCCGGCACCCACTTGGCCCACGAGTCGCCCGATGCGGAGTACGGCATTGCTTTCCCGCAGCCGCCCGAAAAAACCACGCCCGAGGCGGCCCTGCTGCCCGAAAGCCGCCTGCCGTGGCGCACGCCCTGGCGCGTGGTGGTGGTGGGCAACTCGCTGGCGCCCATCGTAGAATCAACCCTGACGACGGACCTGAGCGCGCCGGCTACCACGCCGGTGCTCACCGGGGCTCCCGGCAAGTCGTCGTGGTCGTGGGTGCTGATGGGCGACCAGAACACGACCTACGACGTGCAGCGCCGCTTCATCGACTACGCCGCTACTATGAACTGGCAATACTGCCTGGTGGATGCGCTCTGGGACAAGCAGATAGGCTACGACAAAACCCAGGAGCTGGCCCAGTACGCCCGCTCCAAAAACGTGGGGCTGCTGGTGTGGTACAACTCAAACGGCCGCTGGAACGAGGCCCCGCAAACGCCCACGGGCGTGCTGTTTGAGCCCGAAAGCCGGCGCCGGGAGTTTGCCCGCATCAAGCAGATGGGCGTGGCCGGGGTCAAAATCGACTTCTTCGGGGGCGACGGACAGTCGTTCATGAACTACTACCAGGATTTGCTCGTGGATGCCGCGCAGGCGGGCTTGCTGGTGAACTTTCACGGTACTACCCTACCCCGGGGCTGGAACCGCACCTACCCCAACCTGATGACCATGGAGGCCGTGAAGGGCTTCGAGTTCCTGACCTTCGACCAGCGCAACACCGACCAGGAGGCCACCCACTGCGCTACGCTGCCCTTCACCCGCAACGCCGTGGGCCCGATGGACTTCACGCCCATGGCCTTCTCGGAGATACGCGACAAAGAGCGCCGCACATCTGATGCCTTCGAGCTGGCCTTGTCGGTGCTGTTTCAGTCGGGCATTCAGCACTACGCCGAGGTGCCCGAGGGCATGGCCGCCCAGCCGGCCTACGTGCAGGACTTCGTGAAGAAGCTACCCCCGCGCTGGGCCGACGTGAAGTACGTGGACGGCTTCCCCGGCGAGTACGTGGTGCTGGCTCGGCAGGCGCCCGGCGGCGGGTGGTACGTGGCCGGCATCAACGCCACCGATGCGCCCAAAACCATTCAGGTTGACCTCGGCAAGCTGGGCCTGAAAGGCGGCACGGTCATCACCGACGGCAATACGAACCGCAGCTTCAGCACGCGGGCTGTGGCAGGCAGCACCGTCAGCGTGACGCTGCACGCGCAGGGTGGCTTCGTGGTGCAGCCCTAAATCAGCGTCCTATTCTTCCTACCCCTCACCAAGCGGCCAACCTGCGCGAAGCGCCCCGCTGAGCCGCAGCGGCCCTGACTCTATGAAAACACGCTTCTCTATCCTCCACCTTAGCCGGGTTAGCCTGTTGCTGCTGGGACTGCACGGCGCTGGCCTGGGTAGCGCGGCGGCCCAGCGCGCGCCCCAGTCGGCGCCTACCCCACAGAAAGGGGCTTTTTACACGGGCAAGTACCCTAGCCTGCTGCGGGAGGCAGGCTACAGCCAGGCCGCCATCGACCAGAAAGTAACCCAGGCCTACCACGACGTGTTTGAAGGGCCCAACAAGGTGTACTTCGAGGTGGGCGACTCCATGGCCTACGTATCGGACCTGAAAAACCACGACGCCCGCACCGAAGGCATGTCGTACGGGATGATGGTGGCCGTGCAGCTCAACAAAAAAGGAGGTATTTGACCGCCTCTGGCGCTGGTCGAAGAAGAACCTGCAGCACCAAAGCGGGCCGCTGGAAGGCTACTTCGCCTGGAGCTTCAGCACCACTACCAGGAAGCTTAATTCGGAGGGCCCCGCTTCGGATGGGGAGCTGTATTTCATTACCAGCCTGCTGTTTGCCGCCAACCGCTGGGGCAATAACACCGGCATCAACTATTACCAGGAGGCCCGCCGCATCCTGGATGCTTCGTGGAAAAAAGATGGCACCGGCGGCGTGCGCAACCTCTTCAACACCGAGCACAAACAGATAACGTTTGTGCCCGTGGGGGACATGTATACCTAGACCGACCCCTCGTACCACGTGCCGGCCTTCCTGGAGGTGTGGGCCACCTACGCCAAGGACGGGCACGAGCCGTTTTACCGGGCCTGCGCTGATACGGCGCGGGCGTTTCTGCACCGGGCCTGCGCTGCCCCCACCGGCCTCAACTACGACTACACCGAGTTCAGCGGCCAGCCCCACGCCACCACGTGGGCGCCGCCCGCCTTCCGCTACGATTCGTGGCGGGTGCCCATGAACATTGCCATGGACTACGTGTGGTTTGGCAAGGACAAAGCCTGGCAGGAGCAGTACGCGCGGCGCTTCCAGGGCTTTCTGCGCGGCAAGGGCCTGAACACGTTCGAGGACCAGTTTAACGTGGACGGCTCGCGGCCCGACTTCATCTTGCCGGCCGGCGACGTCAGGAAGCTGCGGCACTCGCTGGGGTTGGTAGCCACCAGCGCCTCGGCCTCGCTCATGCGCCAAGACCGGGACCTGGCCTTCGTGCATGCCCTCTGGAACGCCAAGCTGGCGCCCTACGAGGATGGCTACTTCGACCCCTACTACGACGGCCTGTTGTATCTGTTCAGCCTGCTGCACCTGAGCGGCAAGTACCAGGCTATCAAGCCCGCCCAGCAGTAGCTACCCCCTCGCCCGATACGCAACCCGCCCCTACCGTACTGAATGAAGCATCGTATTGTACTCGCTGGCCTTGTTGTGGCATCCGCCGTTGCGCTGCCGCTGGCTGCGCAGGTAACGCAGGCGCAAAACCCCATCATCCATGCCGATGTGCCGGACCTGTCGCTGATTCGGGTGGGCAAGACCTACTACATGAGCAGCACGACCATGCACATGAGCCCGGGCGTGCCCATTATGAAATCCAGGGACCTGGTAAACTGGCAGCTGGTCGGCTACGCCTCCGACACGCTGGGTAGCGAGGATGAGCTGGCGCTGCGCAACGGCAAGAGCACCTACGGCCGCGGCTCGTGGGCCAGCAGCCTGCGGTTCCATAAGGGCACCTACTACGTCTCGACGTTCGCTCAGACCACGGGCAAGACCTACATTTACTCCACCAGAAACATCGAGAAAGGTCCCTGGAAACTTGCCTCATTCAAACCGAGCTACCACGACCATTCCCTGTTTTTTGACAACGATGACCGCGTGTACCTGGTGTACGGCGCCGGTAAGCTGCGGCTGGTGGAGCTAACGGCCGATGCCTCCGCCGTGAAGCCCGGCGCCACGGAGCAGGTGCTCATTGACAATGCCAGCGCCCCGGCCGGCCCCAACGTCGGTCTGCCGGCGGAAGGCTCCCAGCTGTTCAACATCAGGGGCACGTACTACCTCTTCAATATCACCTGGCCCAAGGGCGGCATGCGCACCGTGGTAGTACACCGGGCCGACAAGCTCACTGGCCCCTACGAAGGCCGGGTGGCGCTCCAGGACCTGGGTGTGGCCCAGGGCGGCCTCATCGACACGCCCGACGGCCGGTGGTTTTCCTATCTGTTCCGCGACTACGGGGCCGTGGGCCGCATCCCCTACCTGGTGCCGGTAACCTGGGCCGATGGCTGGCCGGTGCTGGGCAGCCCGGCAGGCAAGGTACCCACCACGCTACCCCTACCCCCCAGCAGCGGCCTGATTCCGGGTATTGCAGCATCGGATGAGTTTGCCCGGCGCAAGAACGAGCCCGCCCTGCCGCTGGTGTGGCAGTGGAACCACAACCCCGAAAATTCCCTCTGGTCGCTCACCGACCGCCCCGGCTACCTGCGCCTGCGCACCGGCCGCGTGGACACCACCTTCCTGCTGGCCCGCAACACCCTCACCCAGCGCACCATTGGCCCGGCCTGTGCCGGCACCACCGCCCTCGATGTATCGCACCTGAAAGACGGGGATTTTGCCGGCCTGGCCCTCTTGCAAAAAAGGTACGGCCTGGTGGGAGTTGAAGCCCGCAACGGCGCCAAATCCATCGTCATGATTAGCGCCGAAACGGAGAAGCCCGTGGAGCTGCAGCGCCTGCCCCTAACGCAGAACACGGTGTATCTCAAAGCGGAGTGCGACTTTCGGGAGCGGAAGGATGTGGCTACTTTCTACTACAGCCTCGATGGTAAAGCGTGGCGCCCCATCGGGCAGCCGCTCAAGATGGCCTACACGCTGCCGCACTTTATGGGCTACCGGTTCGGGCTGTTCAACTACGCCACCAAAATTGCCGGCGGCTACGCCGACTTCGACTACTTCCGGATTGCGGACCAGATTACTGGGGCCAAGTAACCTGCTCCCTAGGTCATGCAGAGCGCAGCGAAGCATCTCGCGCGCTGACGCCAAGGGGACTAACCCAATGAAGCGAGCGAGATGCTTCGCTGCGCTCCGCATGACGGATGGCGCTTGCGGACCTCTCCCAGTAGGTTCCTCCAACAACTTCCAACTTCTACCCGCTTATGCTGAGGCACAAACTTTCCTGTATCCTGACGGGGCTGGCCGGCCTGCTGGGCAGCGCGGCCCGGGCGCAGAACCCCATTATTACCAACCAGTTCACGGCCGACCCCACGGCGCGGGTGTTTAATGGGCGGGTGTACGTGTACCCCTCGCACGACATTCGGGCCGCTCCCGGGCGCGGGCGGGCGGGCTGGTTTGTGATGGAAGACTACCACGTGTTTTCCTCCGCCAACCTCACCGACTGGACCGACCACGGCGTGATTGTAACCCAGAACAAGGTGCCCTGGGTGAAGCCCGACAGCTACAGCATGTGGGCGCCCGACTGCACGTACCGCAACGGCAAGTATTATTTCTACTTCCCGACTACCCCCAAAGACACGACCAGCAGCAAGGGCTTCACCATCGGGGTGGCCGTGGCCGATAAGCCCACCGGCCCGTTCGTGCCCCAGCCGTTACCTATCAAAGGAGTGCGCGGCATTGACCCCAATGTATTTATCGACCAGGATGGGCAGGCCTACCTCTACTGGTCACAAGGCAACATCTACGGGGCCAAGCTCAAGGAAAACATGCTGGAGCTGGCCTCCGAGCCCGTTACGCTGGGCGAGCTGCCCACGCAAGGCTTGAAGGAGGGCCCGTACGTGTTCAAGCGCAACGCTACCTACTACCTGACCTATCCGCACGTGGCTAATAAAACCGAGCGCCTCGAATACGCTACCAGCACCAGTCCGCTGGGTCCGTTCAAAGTCCAGGGCGTGATTATGGACGAGTCGCCAACGGGCTGCTGGACCAATCACCACTCCATCCTACCGTTCAAAAACCAGTGGTACCTATTTTACCACCACAACGATTTGTCGCCGGCCTTCGACAAAAACCGCTCCGTTCGTATCGACAGTCTGTTTTTTGAGCCCGATGGAGCCATCCGGAAAGTAGTGCCCACCCTGCGCGGCGTAGGCCTGACGGACGCCCGACAGAAAATTCAGCTGGACCGCTACAGCCAGCTCAGCCCCGGCGGCGCTTCCGTTGCTTTCCTGGATACGGCCAACAAGTTTCAGGGTTGGAAGACGGTATTCAACGGCAGCCAGGGTTGGGTGCGGTACAATGGGGTAGCCTTCGGCACGAAGCCCCTCCGGACGGTGACTATGCGCGTAACGGCCGCGGCCGGAGCCACGGTGCAGATCAGGGTTGATGGAGCCTCTGGCCCCGTCCTGGCTCAGGTTACTGTACCGAAGGGAAGCCGCTGGCAGGAGGTGAAAGCCCCTCTATCTACCTTCAAGCCCGGCACGCACACGCTGGTGGTATCAGCCAAAACCACCATGCCCGTTGAAATTGACTGGGTGAAATTTGATTGACATGAAAAGGCCGGAGTGCCGTGTCATGGTTAATCTTAAGCCGTCGGCTACCCCCTGACGCCGCTCTTATTACCTCACACTTCCCCGCCACTTTCCCACACTTTCAGCTCGGCCCGTAGGTTGCGGCGGGCCTGCGCATCCAGCCGCTCCCGGAAGGCGGGAGTTTGATAAAGGACCGGAACGCCAAGCAGCTTCTCCAGCACCTTGCGGCGGCCGCGGCGGTACATAAAGTCGGGCACGAGGCGGTACTCCTGCCGTACCTGGCGGGCGTACTGCCAGTAGTCGGCCTCCGGCGCACCTAGGATTTGCAGGTCAGCATCAAGGAAAAAGTGCAGGTCAGGGTCGGCGGCGGGCTGGGGCTGGGTGTGGTCTTTGGTGCGCTCAATGAGGTAGGCCACGCGCTGGCGGCGCGCCGGCGAGAGGGTGGAATGTCGCAAAAACTCCAGGGCCAGGGCGGCGCTACGGGCCTCATTGTCGTCGCGCAGGGTGCTATACACGGCATCATGAAACCAGATGGCCAGCTCCACCACTTCCCGGTCCTGAACGAGGGTAGGGTGCTGTTTCACGGCATCCAGCAGGGCCCGGATGTGGGGCAGGGCATGGTAGTGACGGTCGGAGGCGCTGTAGGCGTCGGTGAGCTGCTGATAGGTAGCTTTACGCCGCGCTTCATCCGGTAGCAGCGGGGTAGTAAGCCGGTTCCAACGGGCAAGCAGGGTAGTATTCATGGTTAGTAATCGAATTGGGTAACAGCAGGGTGGTATAGTAGCAATAGAAAGCAGAGTGAAACGCTAGTTGCCCGTGGGCACCCCGTAGGGGTTGCTCCGCTTTACCTCCATGTACCGCTCAGGGTTGGCTATTGGGCGGAAACCGAACTGCTCGTAGAGGCCGTGCGCGTCCAGGGTAGCCAGCATCTGCCGGCGCACATCCCTGATATCCGGATGGCTCCAGACTTCCTGCATGAGCTGCTTGCTGATGCCCTGCCCCCGGAACTCCGGCAGCACAAACACGTCGCAGAGCCAGGCGAAGGTAGCCCGGTCGGTGATGACGCGGGCGAAGGCCACCTGTCCGCCACCGGGTCCATACACGCCAAAGCAAAGGGAGTTGGTAATGGCCCGCTCCACGGTTTCCAGCGGAATGTTGGTGGCCCAGTACGAGCCCTCGGCCAGATAGCGGTGAATCAGGGGAATATCCAGGCGGTGCGGATCGGTGCTGACGGTGTACATAGTGGCGTAGGAAAAGCGGGTGAATACCGGAAGAACGGAGGTTCCGATAGGACTACGGCTTGTCTTCATCCGAAAGCGGAGGCATTACGTTATTCCTATACTTCACCTTTCACTTAACTATCTGGCTATGAAACACCTGAACACGCTTTTCGTTGGCAGTTTTTTATGCAGCACCGGGGCACTGGCTCAGGCGCCGGCACCCGCCCTGACCACCTTTCCGGTGGGAGCTACTACCGTGACGGTTTCGGCCCTGGCTACGGGCCTGCAGGTGCCCTGGGAGCTGGTGTGGGGCCCCGATAACGTTATCTGGATGACGGAACGCGGCGGCCGCATCAGCCGCGTTGACCCCACCTCCGGCCAGGTAACGGTGCTCACTACCCTGCCCGACGTGGCAACTTCCTCCGAAGGCGGCCTGCTGGGTATGGTGCTCCACCCCGATTTTGCTACCTCGCCCTACGTGTACGTGGTGTATAACTACAACGACAACGGCTACAAGGAAAAGCTGGTGCGCCTGACCTACGCCAACGGCACGCTGGGTAGCCCCCAGGTGCTGCTGGGCGATATTCCGGCCGTAAGTACCCACAGCGGCTCCCGCCTGCTCATTCTGCCCGACCGCACCCTGCTCATGACCACCGGCGACGCCCAGAACCGCCCTGCCGCCCAGGACCGCACCTCCCTCAACGGTAAAGTCCTGCGCCTCAACCTCGATGGTACCATCCCGGCCGATAACCCGGTGGCCGGCAACCGGAGCTACAGCTTCGGGCACCGCAACCCCCAGGGGCTGGTACGCGCCGGCAACGGCCGCCTCTACAGCTCGGAGCACGGCGAAAATGCCGAGGACGAGGTCAATATCATCGAGCCCAACCAGAATTACGGCTGGCCTACCGTGGAAGGGCTTTGCAACCTAGCCAGTGAACAAGGCTTTTGCACCGCTAACAGCGTGCGGCAGCCTATTTTTACGTGGGCTCCCACGGTGGGGGTAGCCGGTTTGGCGTACTACGACCACCCGGCCATTCCGGGCTGGCGTAACAGCCTGCTCGCGGCCACGCTGCGCGGCAACAAGCTCACCCAAACCCCGCTGAACACGGCCGGTACCACCGCCGGCGAAGGCGTGTTCACGCTCACCTCCTTCGGGCGGCTGCGGGCCGTGTGCGTGTCGCCGCAGGGCCGGGTGTACGTGGGCACCAGCAACCGCGACGGCCGCGCTACCCCCGGCGCCGCCGATGACCAGATTCTGGTGCTGGAGAACCGGGCCTTCGTGCCAACCTCCACCACGGCCCGGCGCACCAGCCAGCTCAGCCTGTGGCCTAATCCCGCCCGCCACGCCGTAACCCTGCAGCGCCCTACCCCCGCCACCGCCGCAAGCCCCGTTCAGATCCACGATGCGCTGGGCCGCACGGTCCGCACCGCCCAGTTCACCGCCGGCCAGTCCAGCCTCTCCCTACCCCTCCAGGGCCTGCAACCCGGCTTCTACTCCGTAAAATCAGATCTGGGTACGCAACGGCTGGTGGTGGAGTAATTCGGGGTTGAGGTGAGGAGGTGATGGGGTGATGAGGTGAATCGTGACAGGTGACAGGTGACAAGCAGAACGTCATGCCGAGCTTGTCGAGGAGTCTCGCGTGCTGCCGTTGCAATGGCAACTGTCATCCTGAGCGGAGCGAAGGACCTTATCACGGTAAAACGGGCCGTTATTACGATGGTCGTTCTGGCGTGATAAGGTCCTTCGCTCCGCTCAGGATGACCGGCTTTTTTCCTGTCACCTCATCACCCCATTATCCCATCACTTCAACCAGTTGGTGCCGCTCGTTTTTCACCACGTTGGCCAGAGTCCAGGGAATTTCCTGGCTGAAGGGGTGCTGGCGTACGGGGCACTCGGGCATGCGGCAGTGGGAGCAGGCGGCAAAGTTGCAGGGGTCGGCGTGCACGAACATTTCTACCTGCACTTCAAACTCCTGGTCCACCAGCACCTCAATGCGGTGCACCTCGGTGTGGGTTTGCTCTAGGCTGAAGTAGTAGGGCATGGTGATGTGGCAGTCGATGTGCAGATTGGCTCCGTAGCGCACCACGCGCAGGTTGTGCACGTCAATCCAGGCCGGCTCGCGGTGTTCCTGCAATTCGGCCACCACGTGCTGCACGGTAGCTACATCCACCTCATCCATCAGCCCCGATACGGAACGGCGTACCATGCGGTACCCGTTTACTACAATGAAAACGCCTAGAATCAGCGCCGCAGCTGAGTCATAAACCACGTTGCCGGTAAACACTACCAGCAGCAGGGCCGCGCACGAAACCAGGGTGCTCACGGCATCGAGGTAGAGGTGTTGCCCGTCGCCGACCAGGGTAGGCGAATGGTGCTTGCGCCCCGCCCGTACCAGCAGAAACCCGGTGCCCAGGTTGACCAGGGCCGTGAAGGCCAGCAGGCCCATCCCCCAATCGGGGCGGGCTACGGCGTGCGGGTGCAGCAAGGACTGCAGCGCCGTGTAAAAAATGTACACGCCCGCCATCCAGATCAGTCCGCCCTCGAAGCCTACCGAGAGGTACTCCACTTTGCCGTGGCCGTAGGGGTGGTTTTCGTCCTTGGGCAGACTGGCCAGGTAGATACTGTACAGCGCGAAGCCGCTGGCTACCACGTTAATAATAGACTCCAGCGCATCCGTCAGCACGGCCTGGGAGCGGGTCAGCAGCCAGGCGTAGAACTTCACGGCCACCAGCACCACGCTCACGACCAGGGAAAGCAGGGCGAAGCGCGTTTTCAGCGGCAACGAAAACATGGAGCGGGCAAGCAGTCGAGAAGCCATGGGGAGCAATGAGGGGGGTAGTATAGCGCGGCGCGGCTACTTCAGGTTCCGGTGGCGGGCAAGCCAAGACACGGAAAAGGGCCGCAAAATTCCGGGAAAATCAGCGGATGTGACAGCGGCAGCAACTTTTTCAAACAAAAGCAGTAGATAGACTGTCTTAAAAATAAATTTAGACTACTCTAAATTTATTTTTCTTTGTGATTTCCAGCGCTTCCGGTTACTAGCCGGAGCCCTTACTTGCCGCTATGCCTTCAGTGTTACCTTCTACCCCCGATACAGAAGCTACCTCCCCAACGCCGCCGGAAGCCGGCTGGCGCCGCGCCCGCACGGCCCCTTCCCTGCAGGAGGTATTTGCCTCCATCCGGGTGCCCGCCCACGACGCCTCGTTCTGGCGCAAGCTGCTGGCCTTCTGGGGCCCGGGGCTGATGGTGGCCGTAGGCTACATGGACCCCGGCAACTGGGCTACCGACATTGCCGGCGGCTCCCGCTTTGGCTATACGTTGCTTTCCGTCATTCTGATTTCCAATTTGTTTGCCATGCTGCTCCAGCATCTGGCCGCCAAGCTGGGCATCGTGACGGGGCGCGACCTGGCCCAGGCCTGCCGCGACCATTTTTCCAAGCCGGTAAGCATGGTACTGTGGTTTCTCTGCGAAGTCGCCATTGCCGCCTGCGACCTGGCCGAGGTTATCGGCTCGGCCATTGCCCTGAACCTGCTGTTTGGGTTGCCGCTACCCTGGGGGGTAGTGCTCACCATTCTCGACGTGATGGTGGTGCTCTTCTTCCAGAACAAGGGATTCCGGGTACTGGAAAGCATTGTGGCCGGCCTGATCGTGCTGATTTTCGGCTGCTTCCTGTACGAAATCATCGTGTCGAACCCCGATTATTTTGGGATTCTGAGCGGGCTGGTGCCCCGGCCGGAGGTAGTCACCACGCCGGGCATGCTGTACGTGGCCATCGGGATTCTGGGCGCTACCGTGATGCCCCACAACCTGTACCTGCACTCCAGCATTGTGCAAACGCGCGCCATTGAGCAGACGGAACAGGGCAAGCGCATGGCCATCAAGTTTGCCACCATCGACAGCACGGTGGCCTTGTTTCTGGCCTTCTTCGTGAATGCCGCCATTCTGATTACGGCCGCCGCCGCCTTCCACAAAAACGGCCACCACGAGGTAGCCGACATCAACCAGGCCTACGAGCTGTTGGCCCCCGTGCTGGGTGCCGGAGCCGCCTCCATTGTGTTTGCCGTGGCCCTGCTGGCTTCGGGCCAGAATTCGACCCTCACCGGCACCCTGGCCGGGCAGATTGTGATGGAAGGCTTCCTGAACCTGCGCCTCAAGCCCTGGCTGCGCCGCCTCATTACCCGCGCTATTGCCGTAGTACCGGCCCTCATCGTAACCCTGCTTTACGGCGAGAAGGGTACCGGCGAATTGCTGGTCCTGAGCCAGGTTATCCTGTCGTTTCAGCTCAGCTTCGCGGTAGTGCCGCTGGTGATGTTCACGGGCAGCAAGGCCAAAATGGGCGTGTTCGTGAATAAGCCCTGGGTGCAGCTGCTGGCCTGGCTGGTATCCGGCGTCATCATTCTGCTGAACGTGTACCTGCTCTGGGAAACGTTTTTCGGGTAGGGAGCGGGGCTTGCCCCCGCCCGATACCAGAACTATAGCGCTTGCCCCCGCCCGCCGTTTGCGTGGTATGGTATCCAGCAATCATTCCAACATACCGTGCAAACAGCGGGCGGGGGCAAGCCCCGCTCCCTACCACCTGCATACAGCGCGCATCGCCGCGCTTTTTTAAGCTCGACAGATTTAGGCTCATCTAAATTTTATCATCATACCCTGCTAAAATGAAACACCTTTTCTTTTGCTTCGCTTTGATGATGAGTTGCCTGGCGGCGGCGGCCCAGCCAACGGGTACGGTGCGGGGGGTGGTGCGCTCAGAAGGGAAAGAGGTGCCGTTTGCCAGCATCGGGCTGAAGGGGACTACCCTGGGCACTACCGCCGATGAGCACGGCAGCTACGTGGTACCAAATGTGCCGGCGGGCAGCTACCGGCTGGTGGGTAGCGCGGTAGGGTTGCTACCCACCGAGCGGAGTATCACCGTCACGGCCGGCCAAACCACTACCCTGCACCTTAGCCTGAACCCCGGCCCCAACGCCCTCGGCGACGTGGTGGTGAGCGGGACCCTGAACGAGGTGATCCGCAGTGAGTCGCCGGTGGCGGTGGAGTTGTACTCGCCCAAGCTGTTTCGGAAAAACCCGGCGGTGTGCCTGTTCGAGAACCTGACCATGATTAACGGGGTGCGGCCCCAGCTGAACTGCAACGTGTGCGGCACCGGCGACATCCACATCAACGGGCTGGAAGGGCCCTACACTATGGTGCTGATTGACGGCATGCCGCTGGTCAGCTCCCTGAGCACGGTGTACGGGCTAAGCGGCATCCCGAGCAGCTTAATTGAGCGAGTGGAGGTAGTGAAAGGCCCGGCCTCTACGCTCTACGGCTCCGAGGCCGTGGGTGGGCTCATCAACGTCATCACCAAAAACCCGGCGAAGGCCCCGCGCTTCTCGGCCGATGTGTTTGCTACCTCCCACCGCGACGTGAACCTCGACCTAGGGGTGGCGCGCAAAATCGGGGCGGCCTCTACCCTACTCAGTACCAACCTCTACCACTACAACCAGCGCCGCGATGTGAACAACGACGGCTTTACCGACGTGCCTACCCAGCAGCGCGTGTCGGTGTTCAATAAGTGGACCTGGGCGCGGCCCGAGCAGCAAGTGGCTAGTCTGGCCGGCCGCTATTACTACGAGGACCGGTTTGGGGGGCAGCTGAACTGGAGCCCGGAGCACCGCGGCCAGGACAGCGTGTACGGGGAAAGCGTGTACACCAGCCGCTACGAGCTGCTGGGCCAGTACCAGCTGCCCGTACGGGGGCAGAAAATCCTGCTCAGCGGCACCTTCAACCAGCACAACCAGAACTCCGCCTACGGTACTACCCTCTACAAAGCGGTGCAGCGCGTGGGCTTTGGGCAGTTGACCTGGGCCAAGGAGCTGAGCATCCGGCACAACCTGCTCACGGGTGCTACCTACCGCCTCACGTGGTACGACGACAACACGCCCGCTACCGCCTCAGTTGGCCCCAACGATACCCGCCGCAACGCCCCCGACCTAGTGCAGCTGCCCGGCCTGTTCGTGCAGGACGAGTGGCGCCTCACGCCCGACGCGACCCTGCTCCTGGGCCTGCGCTACGACTACAACTCCCGCCACGGCAGCATCCTGAGTCCGCGCCTGAACTACAAGTGGGGCCGGCCCGATGGCAGCCAGGTGTGGCGCGTGGGGTTAGGCAACGGCTATAGGGTAGTGAATTTGTTCACCGAGGACCACGCCGCCCTCACCGGCGCCCGGCAGGTAGTGGTACCCGAAGCCCTGGAGCCCGAGCGAAGCTGGAACGTGAACGTGAACTACAACCGCTTTCTGCAGCTACCCGGCGGCGCTACCCTCACCCTCGATGGCAGCGTATTCTACACCTACTTCACCAACAAAATCAGCCCCGACTACGACACCAACCCCAACCAGATTATCTACCGAAACCTCGATGGGTACGCCATCAGTCGGGGCCTGACTCTGAACACCGACCTGGCTTTGTCTCGCCCCCTGAAGGTGATGCTGGGCGTGACTTTGCTGGATGTATTCCGGCAGGAGCAGCCCCTGGAAGGCGGTCCGCGCCGCCGGGTAGCGCAGTTCCACTCGCCACCTTTCTCGGGCACCTGGGCCGTGAGCTACACCTGGGAAAAGCTGGGCCTCGCGCTGGATTATACGGGTCAGGTGAGCAGCCCCATGGCTTTGCCCGTCTTCCCGAACGACTTTCGGCCCGGCCGCTCGCCCTGGTATGCTTTGCAGAACGTGCAGGTCACGCGCAAGCTGCGCGAGGGGCTGGAGCTGTACGGGGGCCTGAAGAACCTGTTCAACTTCCTGCCCCGCTACGCCCTGCTGCGCCCCTTCGACCCCTTCGACAAAAACGTGGGGGTAGATAATCCGCAGGGCTACACCTTTGACACCAGCTACAACTACGCGCCCATTCAGGGCCGACGGCTGTTTTTAGGGGTGCGATACGCGCTGTAGGTAGGGGATTTTTGTGAGCAACAGGCCTTTGGTCTTGCCTAGGGGGTAGTGGGGGCACCTATCGGGGGCAGATTGCGTATCAGGGGCACCGTACTCTTTTCTCTCCTCATTTCATGCCTATTTCTCGTTATATCGCGCTGCTGGGTTTGCTGACTGCAGCCAGCCTGGCCCAGGCTCAGGTTCAGGAAGAGCCCAAAACCTGTCCTTATGATTCGGCCCATTTTAACCTGTTTAAGCCGGTGCCCCGCAACCAGCTGCGGCCCCTGCGCCCCGACCGCCCCGGCGTGACGGAAAGCCCCTTTACGGTAGATGCCGGCCACTTCCAGACGGAAACCGATGCCATTCGCCTCGTGAATGAGCGGGAGGGTACCTCGCGTGGCCGGGAGCTAAAGGTGGCGTACACTACCCTGAAACTAGGCCTGAGCCGCCGCACCGATGTGCAGGTAGAAATGCCGCTTTACAAGGTGGAGAAGGAACGCGAAGCCGGCGAAACCGCCTGGCAGCGCCAGGCCAGCTTCGGCGACGTGGCCCTGCGGCTCAAGCACAACTTCCTCGGCGACGACCAGGAGGGGCCCGTTGCCATGGCGGTGGTAGCCTACACCCGCCTGCCTACGGGTGGCAAAACGGGTAGTGGCGCCGTAGAAGGCGGCCTGATTGTGCCCGTCAATATTGAGCTGCCCGACCGGTTCAACCTCGATTTGCAGGTGCAAGGTGACCTGAACTACGACCGGGAGCAGGGCAAGCACTACGCCCGCGTGATGCCCTCCATTGCCCTCGACCACGAATTTACGGACGTGTTCAGCTTCCTGGTGGAAGGCGTGACGCAGTGGGATGCCCAGCGCCGTGGTTGGCGCTCCTCGCTTAACCTGGCCCCTATCTTCACCCTCAACGAGAACCTGCAGGTAGATTTCGGCACCCACCTGGCCCTGAGTAAGGAAACCGACCGGGAGTTTTTCGTGGGGTTTACGTTCCGGCGGTAGGTGGGGAGCGTGTCTGGTCCCGCCCGGCCACCTTCAGGTAGTTGTGCAGGCGCCGGGCGGGGGCAAGCCCCGCTCCCTACCACCGAAACCGGCTCAGCCTAGGTACACTGCGTTAGCCCCGGTCGGTCATCAGGCTGCGGGTCTGGCCTTTCCAGTCGGTAATAAACCAGGTTACCACCGATACTACCCCCAGCAGCCACGACAGATTCCGCTCGGCGCTGCCACTTTCGAAATGAAACAGAAACGGCGCGGCCAGCAGAGCCAGGCCCGTCAGCAAGTCCAGCCAGCCGTGCACCGGAAACGGAATTACGCGGAAGATGCCCAGCTTGAAATCGGTGAGCAGGGTGATAAGCAGGTAGCCCCCGGCCAGCACAAAGCAGGCGGTATCAACGGCCGGCTCCAGGTCGAACATGATGGGAGCCATGGCCAGCACCGTAATAAAGGCCACATCGATGAAGCCGTGGGCAGTCGGCGACAGAATTTTCATAGGGTCAGAAGCTGAGGTGGAAGGATAAAACAAGTACGGCGGCAGGGCAGCAAGGGTATAGCCGAGCTTAGACACAACATTCTACCGCTCAAACAAAAGGGCCTGATAACACAGTGTCATCAGGCCCTTTCAAATCCATACTAGTTACCGCAGCTTAGTGCTGAGGAGCCATGTTTTTGTGGCCGCGGGCATTCATGTTGTTGGCCGTGTGGGTATCAGCGCGCCAGTCGGTCAGCATCCAGGAGCCCAAAAAGGCTACCCCCATAATCATGAAGAAGTTGCGGGCCAGGGTATTATCGTCGTTGAAGCCAAAGATGAAAGGCGCGGCCAGCAGGGCCAGGCCACTCACCAACTCCAGACCGCCGTGCATCGGGAACGGAATCATCCGCATGATACCCATCGGGAAGTCGGTCATCAGGGTGATGAGCAGGTAGCCGGCGGCCAGCACGTAGCAGGCCGTAGCATAGGGGCCAGCGAAGTTGAACAGCGTGGGAGCCAGCGCAAAAATGGCGATGGTGCCGTAGTCGAGCATGCCGTGCATGCGGGGTAATATAACTTTCATGGGTAGGCAGTTTGAGGTTGAAGTCCTTGACTGCCCTATCTTACGCCCTGTTTTTTGAAAGGGTATTGTTGAGTATAGATTTTTTTGAATTTTTCATTTAGATTCCCGCGCAAGGCTGAGCTTGATACCGGGAGCCCAACTGCTTAGCTGCGCACTCAGAAACGGGCTCCTACCACCACCGTTTTCCGGTACTGCTGCTGCTGTCCGCCGCTGGGTTTGAACAGCTCAATCAGCAGCACATAATAGCCCACGGCGGCTTTCTGGCCCCGGTCGGTGAGGCCATCCCACTGCCAGAATCCTTTCGTGCCGAGGGTTTCGTTGCGCACCAGCTGGCGGGCCAAACGTCCCTGAGCATCATAAATCGTTACGGAGCCTACGTAGCCCGGAGCATCCAGCTGATAACTGAGGGTAGTGAAATCCTGCTGACCGTCGTCATCGGGGGTGAACAGCTCGGGCGCCAAGGTCAATACATCTGAGCCGGTAGGGTCTGCCTGCTGCTGGGAGTTCGGGCGGCCGGGTGTGGCGTAGCCCGCGCTACCGGCCGCCGAGTGGAAGTTGCCGGCCTCGCTGGGTCCCGTAGCCCGAATCCGCTCCAGGGACACGCCGTTCACGTCGTCGAGCAGCCGCAGGTGCTGTTTTTCGGAGTAGGCCACACGGTCCAGGGGCCGGGCCTGGGCATCGAGCAGCACTACTACTCCAGCGTCGTCGGGCAGGGTGGGCAGGGCAGGCACCTGGAGTACATTGGCTGGATTGATGCTGGCCGGGTACTGGCTTTGCAGCACCGAAAGGCTGGTGGTAAAGGCCAGCAGGCCGCCCGGCGGGAGCAGTACCGAGGTACTGCTCACAACTTCCGCATCCAGGGCGCCCCCGGCCCGCTCACTCCCCACCTGCCACCCCTGCACATCCAGGTACTTGCCGGAGCGGTTGAGTACTTCCACAAAATCAACCCCACCGGAGCGCGGATTGAACAGGATTTCGTTGATGACCACGTCGCCGGCCGCTACCGGTACGGGCAGGGCAAACGTGACGGAAGTGACCGGGCCGCTGGCGTTGCCCACGCAATCGAGGAAGCGCTGCACGGTTACCGCCACGGGCTGATTGGGCGTCAGCGGGGTAGCCAAGGTCAAATCTACTAATCGGAAATCGGGGCCAACGGGCGCGGCGCGGGTAATGGCGGCGGCGGGCATGAGCGTGTACAGCGCGGGGGTAGCGGCGGCAGCGCTGTCCAACTTCTCGCCGAAATACAACCGCACCGTGGTCGGATTAAGAGCCAGAGCGCGCAACAGGACAGGCGCGGTGCGGTCGGGGTTGGTGGCGCGCACGGAGTTAGCGCGGCCGGGTGTGCCGCCGCTGGCATCCTGGCTGGCCTGCCAGTTTTCAGGGCCGCCGCAGGGGTTGGCGGGGTCTATCAGTTCCAGGGTCCAGCCGCCTTCCTTCTTGCGGGCGTCGCGGTACCAGGCATCCGAGTAGCTGACTTCAAACAAGGTGCGGCCATCCTTGCCCCGTAGCACTAGCTGGTCGCCGCTGTTGGTCAGGCTGGGGAAGTTGGTTAGCCCGAATACTTTGCCGTAGCCCGCGAACTGCGCCGTGCGGGTACTGCCGCACACCACCGCGTACTCGCCCGGCAGCAGCACCGCCCCGGCCGGAAACACGGCCGGATTGCCGGTGCTACCCTGCTTCAGAAGCCTAACCCCAGCCAAATCCAGCACGGCGGTGGCGGAGGGGTTATGAATTTCCACGAACTCCGAGGCCGGCAGCCCTACGCTGGGCGTTTCATCGGCCAGGATTTCGGTGATGAGCAGCTGGTTCAGCGCGGGCGTTACCGCAAAGCCGTTGTTCTGGAAAGTAGCCGTAAGCGGGCCGGCGGCCACATTCCCGAATCCATCGGCCACGTTACGGGCCTCTACCGTCACGCTGCCCAGAGGTAGGTCGGCGGCTAGGGTGAGGTGCACCAGCGTGGGGTCGGCGGCATCCCGGGCGGCAGCGGCTACAGCCGGGCCGCCACCGCCCGCGAGCCGGTAGTTGCCGGCCGACTGGCTAGCGGCTACGGCCTCGTTGAAGGTCAGGGTGAGCTGGCGGGCGCTGGGCGCGGCGGCTCGCAGCAGCAGGGGCGCCGCGGCGTCCGTCACCCGGAAATCATCGAAGTAAAACCCGCGGTTGTTGGCCGAAGAGTAGGTAGCGTACACCCCGAAGTAGGCGCTGCGCTGGTGGGTGGCATCGGTGGCCGAGCCTTCAAGCGTGTAAGTGGTGCCGCCGGTCAGGTCACGCTCCAGGGTCCAGACGTTTTGGGTGGTGCGCGTAACGCGCACCCGCACCAGGTTGTTGGCAGCGGAGCTGAGGGTAGCATCCTGGCCGTTAATTACATACACCGGGCTGCCGGTGGCATCCTGCCGGAACAGGGCTACCTCGTCGGGAGTGCCGCCCAGGCGCACAAAGTAGCCTTTGGTGCCGGTGGCTTTCAGGTCGGCAGCGTCGGCCATCAGCCACACATCGGCGTAGTTGCCGCCGCTGGTCGCCAGCTTCAGGTTGGTCCAGAATTCCCAGGTAGTGCCCGTGATAGCGGCGCAGGGCGTGACCAGCTGCACCTCGGCGCCGGTTACGGCGGGGCCGTTGGTTTGTAGCTGCTGGGCCGGGTTAATCTGAAAAGAAGTTGCGTCGCCGGTCCAGGCGGGGTTCTGGGTGAAGTTGCCGTCGGCGAAGGAGTCGGTCAGCTGGGCGGTAGCCGTAGTGGCCCCCAGGCACAGGGCCAGCAGTAATAATAGTTTCACGCGAATGAAGGCGGTAGTAATAAGATGCGCCGTGAGCAAAAGGGAGCAACCTGATAATCAGCCGAAGCCAGGGCAACCCTCCTTCTTTCACTGGGTGAAATATAACCACAAATCGTGATGTACCTTTACGCCCTCGTAAACACCGAAACCCAATGAAAGTAGCCGTAGTAGGCGCCACCGGCCTGGTCGGGGGCGAAATGCTGAAAGTACTGGCCGAGCGTAACTTCCCGGTCACGGAACTCTTGCCCGTAGCCTCCGAGCGCTCGGTAGGTCAGGAAATTGAATTCCAGGGCCAGAAATACAAGGTGGTAAGCATGGACGACGCCATTGCGGCCCGCCCGGCCGTGGCCATCTTCTCGGCTGGTGGCTCCATTTCCAAGGAGCAGGCCCCGCGCTTTGCCGAAGTGGGCACCGTGGTTATCGACAACTCCTCGGCCTGGCGCATGGATCCCACCAAGAAGCTGGTGGTGCCCGAAATCAACGCCAAGGAAATTACGCCCGACGATAAAATCATTGCCAACCCCAACTGCTCTACCATTCAGATGGTGGTGGCCCTCAACAAGCTGCACGAAACCTACAAGGTGCAGCGCATTGTGGTGAGCACCTACCAGAGCGTGACGGGCACCGGCAAAAAAGCCGTGGACCAGCTCATGCAGGAGCGCTCCGGCCAGGAGGTAACGAGCCAGGCCTACCCCCACCCCATCGACCTGAACGTGCTGCCCCACATCGACGTGTTCGAGGACAACGGCTACACCAAAGAGGAGATGAAGATGGTGAAGGAAACCAAGAAAATCCTCGGCGACGACAGCATTCGGGTAACGGCTACTACCGTGCGGATTCCGGTAGTGGGCGGCCACTCCGAAGCCGTAAACGTGGAGTTTGAGCAGGAATTTGAGCTGGAAGACGTGTACCGCATCCTGCGCGAAACCGAAGGCGTGGAAGTGGTGGACGACGTGAAGAACAACGTGTACCCCATGCCCAAAGACGCCCACGGCCGCGACGCCGTACTCGTCGGCCGCCTCCGCCGCGACGAAACCCAGCCCCGCACCCTCAATATGTGGGTAGTGGCCGACAACCTGCGCAAAGGCGCCGCTACCAACGCCGTCCAGATTGCCGAGAAAATGCTGCAGATGGGCTTGCTGCAGGCGTAGTTTTCTTTGTTTGAAGAGAAAATGAGCCTGAGCCAAGCTGGCCTGGGCTCTTTTTTTGCGCGGTACTGCAGCAACAGCACTCCCTATTTGCCAAACACCAGCTCCGCAAAGCCCTCGATAGCCTTGCGCGTATCGGTGGGGCGCTCCAGGAAGCCCAGGTGGCCTACATTGGCCAGCCAGAGCACCGTGCAGTGGTCAGGCAGGAGGCTTTCCTCGTGGGTTTTGGTCAGAGGCACAGCCTTGTCGTCCTTACCGGCTATGAAGAGGACCGGGTAGGTAGCCTTTTCCAGCACGGAGCGCCGGTCGGGGCGGTGGGCCATGGCCTCCATACTACCCAGGGCCGTTTCCAGCGGCACGGCGGCCCCAATGCGCTGCAACGTGGCTAGGTGGTGCTCCATGGACTCGCGGTGGGCGGCCGAAAACTGGGGCTTCAGAAACTCCTTGGTGAAGGCCGCTACCCCATGCTGCTCCAGAAACTCGCGGTTGCGCTGGCGCCGCTCCCGGTCTTCTTCCAAATCGGGCAGGGCGGAGGAATGAAACAGGCAGAGGCCCGCTACCTGGGCCGGAAACTTTTCGGCGAAAGCCAGCGCCACGTAGCCACCCATGCTGTGGCCCACCAGCAGCACCTCGTGCATGCCTTCGGCCCGTAGCTGCGCCTGCACGTAGTTGGCGGCGGCTTCAAAGGAGCAGTCGGGGGCGGGCGGCGGCTCCGGGCCGTAGCCGGGCAGGTTGGGCCGAAGGGTGCGGTAGTGAGGCGGAAAGTCGCGCAGGAAGTCATCCCAGATTTCACTGCTTTCCAGAAAGCCGTGCAGAAAAACGAGGGTAGGGCGGGTGTGGGCCATAGGCTCTTTCTTACGGGCTAACCAAGCACAGGGTATAGCGTGGCGCTTACCTGAGCCGGCCACCTTCCGCACCCGTGCCACTTGTTACGTCCGGCTGCCCCAGTGCCCCGGGGAAAGCCGCTTTCGCTGCCCAGCATTTTGCTTATTTTGGCCGCCGACTACCGGCCTTATCCGTGCCCAGGTTTTCTGTGGTCACGGGCAGTACTATCATTTCCCATTTATGCGCTTCTACCTTATCCTGGGCAGTATTTGCCTACTGGCCCTGCCGCTGCGTAGTACGGCCCAAGAGCCCTCCACCCGCCCAGCCCTGGTTACTACCCCACCGGCACAACCCTTGCCCGTTGCGGCCGCGGACAGCGTTGCCCGGTTTCCCGGGGGCTTGGAAGCCCTCCGCACGTATCTTACTTCGGCACCCTTCCCGGCTAGCTTCCAGCCTTCCAGCACGCCAGCGCGGGTGTACGTCGAGTTTGTGGTATCTCCCACGGGCCAGGTATCACACGTTACGCCCGTGCAACCCCTGCCCCTCAGCGACCAGCGCCGCCTGCACCAGCAACCCGCCGTACCCGCCGCCCCGGCAGAGCTGCTGAAGGCCGCCGCCGACTTAATTGCCGCAATGCCCGCCTGGACCCCAGCCGTACGCAATGGCAAACCCGATTTTTCGGTGCAGCGGGTGCCGGTGGTGTTTGGCGGCACCCCCGAGGCTATTCCTCTGGTTAATACCGGCGAGTTGCCGGCCTTGGGACCCAGGGCCCTGGAAATGGTAGCGCGCGCACTGCGCTACCCGCCCAGCGCTATTCATAACAGAGTTCAGGGCGTAGTGTTGGTGTACGTAGAAGTGTCGGAGCAGGGAAGGCCGGAAAAGGTAGAGATAGTACGTTCTGTTTCCCAGGGCGTAGATGCCGCAACCAAGCGCGCCGTAGAAGCCGCTCTGCCGTGCCAGCCAGTTCGGTACAACGGGCGCCCCGTGCGAGTATGCCAGTTGTTTCCTGTGACTTTCAGGACTTTTTAATTCCTGCCCCGCGGGCAAGGGGCTACCTTCCTGTTTTGTTGCCGGGCCGCGGGGTTATGTAGCCGCCTCAAACACTACCCCCGCAAAATCTACCACGGCGCGGCGCGTCAGCTCGGGCTCCTCGAAGTAGCCCAGGTGGCCTACGTTGCTCAGGAGCAGGGCGTGGCTTTGGGCAGGTAGGGCCAACTGGGGCAGCAGCGCGTCGGTGGGCACGGCCACGTCGTCTTTGCCGGCAATGAACAGCACCGGGAAGCGGGCCTCCCGCAGCACTTTGGTGCGGTCGGGGCGGTTTTTCATGGCTTCCAGGGCGCCCAGCACGGTGGCCTCGGGCGTGGCGCGGCCAATATCCTCCAGAAACTCGCGCTGCTCCAGCAGCTGCTCCCGGTTGGCGGGGGCAAACAGCGGCCGGATAAACGACTCCATAAACTTCTCGACCCCGTGGCGGCGCACAAAGTCCTGGTTTTTGTCGCGGTTGGCCTTTTTCTCTTCCGAGTCAGGCAGGGCCGTGGAGTGGAACAGCACCAGTCCGGCCACCATATCGGGGTAGCGCTCCGCGAAAGCCAACGCCACGTAGCCGCCCATGCTGTGGCACACCAGCAGCGCCCGCTCCACGTTTTTCTGGCGCAGCTGCTCCGCCACGTAGCGGGCCTGGGCCTCCATGGAGTAGTCGCGGATGTCGTGCACGTTGGTGCCGTGCCCGAGCAGATTGAGCGTAAGCAGGCGGTAGCCCTCGGGAAAGTCGCGGGTAAATTCCGTCCAGACCTCCCGGCTTTCAGCAAAACCGTGCAGGAAAAGAATAGTAGGTTGGGAAGATGACATAAGAAAAGCACCGCTGCGCAAGCGGCTATGCAGATTGAACGGGCACAATTACGCACTTTTGCCCGGTTCGTTATGCGCCTCCCCCACCCGTATGGCCTTTATTCAACGTCAGTATCTGCACTACCTCATTGCCGCAACTGCTGGCTTATTCGTTGCCCTGCTGGGCCGGTTTGTATTCGCCAGCGATGCTCTTGATGATGCCGGCGGACTGCTGATGCTCTGCTTTCTGCTCCTGGTTCCCATGGCCCTCGGAGCTACTACGGCCCATTTCATCCCACCAACTGCCACCAAAACCTGGAGCCTGGTACTGGGCCCGGTCGTGACGGTGATGCTATTCTTAGTTACGGCACTGCTGTTTCATCTGGAGGGCATGATCTGCGTGCTGGTTATTTCGCCCCTCTTTCTTTTCACTTCCTGGCTAGGTGCCTTCCTCTACACTACCCTCACAAAAGGCCGGTCCAACGACCAGAATACCTACGTGGTAGCTGCTTTTGCGCTATTACCGTTTCTTTTGGCCCCCCTGGAGGGCCTGCTGACCGCCCCTCATGACTTCCGCCGAGTGGAAAATACTATCGTTATTCAAGCTCCTCCGGCGGTAGTCTGGCAGCACATTATCCGGGTGCCGCCTATTCAGGCCCAGGATCTGGGCCCTAGCCTGGTAGATGATTTTGGGTTTCCGCGGCCCGTAGAAGCCACGCTTAGCCACGAAGGGGTGGGCGGAGTGCGCCGCGCTACCTTTGAGCGGGGCGTAGAGTTTATTGAAACCATAGATCTGTGGGAGCCTCAGCGGCGACTATCGTTCAGCATTGTACCCAACACGGCCACTATTCCGCCCACTACCTTCGACGAGCACGTTACCGTAGGCGGCCGCTTCTTTGATGTGCTGCGCGGTACCTACCAGCTGGAACCCGCCGGCCCCGGCCGCACCCGGCTCATTCTCTACAGCCAGCAGCGCCTAAGCACCCGTCTCAACCCCTACGCCGGCCTCTGGACCGACTACGTGATGAGCGAGATACAGCGGCGTATCCTGACGGTCATCCGGCAGCGCTGCGAAGCACCGGCCGCTGCTCCCTCGGTATAGCACAAGAGCCAGCGGCCCGGGGCCGCTGGCTCTCGTCGTGATGTACCAGGGGTGTGGCAGGCGCTACTTAGGCGGCTACTGCTTCTTTTTGCTTCACCAGCTGCACGCTGGCCGAGAGCTTCACGTCGTCGCCGAGCACGATGGAACCGGCTTCGGTTACGGCGTGGAAAGTCAGACCGAACTCCTTGCGGTTGATTTTGCCGCTAATTTCAAAGCCGGCCTTTTCGTTGCCGTAGAAGTCGGTGGCCACGCCGCCAAACTCCACATCGAGGGTTACGGGCTTGGTCACGTCCTTGATGGTCATGTTGCCCGTCAGCTTGTACTCGTCGTCGCCTTTGGCGGTCAGCGAGGTCGAGGTGAAAGTGATTTGGGGATAGGTAGCGGCGTCGAAGAAGTCGTTGTTGCGCAGGTGCTCGTCGCGCTGCTCCTGGTTGGTGTCGATGCTGTTCACGTCCAAGGCAAACGTGATGCGCGCATTCTCGAAGCTGTCGTTTTCGGTTACAGCCTGGCCCTCAAACTTCTTGAACGAGCCCGTAACGGTGGAAATAACGAGGTGCTTGATTTTGAACTGTACTTCGGAGTGGGTGGGGTCGATAACCCAAGTGGTAGTAGCCATGGTAGTAGGCGTTGCGGTTAAGTACACTGTGCAGACTCTAGGGCACCGGCCCCGCTGAATCCGGAACAAATGTAGAGACATTTATTTGATTGATGTACCTACACGAATAAATATTTTTTCGTTCCCTACCTCACTAAACGCTCCAAACCCGAAGCAGCGGCGGCTACTCCGGGTTTGAATGCGGCAACGCTACCCCCGCAGCGGCGGTTAGTGTAGAAAGTTACCTTTGCTTCCCGCCGCTTCGGCGGCCCGACTACCTACCGTTATGAACGAGCAACTCATTGTCAAAAACTTTGGCCCCATCAAAGACGCCACCGTGGACTTCAAGAAAGTGACGGTGTTCATCGGGCCCACGGGTGGAGGAAAGAGCACGCTGGCGAAGCTGGCGGCGGTGCTCAGAGATGTAGATTTTTATGCGCAACAAAATGGGCCTGAATATCTTTTTGACTACTACAGCCTAGAAGATTATTTTAATTCAAGCAGTGCATTAGAATTAAGTAGGGGTAGGTACAAAGTAAAAGCGAAAGGCCGTCGTATTACATACGATCATAATACGCGTCGCTTAATAAACAGCCAAGTAAAGCAAGCTACCCAGGTATTCAACAAACAATCTACAGACAAAATACCTGAATTAGCTAAGACAATAAGAGCTACAGCTAAGTCGACAGAACTAGTATCAACAGAAATAGATGAAATAGTAGAAAACATAAAATCAATAACAGACACATTAATACATGAGACAAGCTTAGAAATATTAAAATTAGTTTTCTCCAAAATATTCTTTTACAAACATCCTGTCTATATACCATCTGAAAGAATATTTGTATCTGCTCTTAACAATTCTTGGGCTGGCCTAATGCGAGATGATATAGGACTACCAGCTCCACTGTTGACTTTCGCTAATAACTATGCTCAAATTCGCTCAGAAGTAAATGCCTTACACCTACCTATGTTCGACGTAAAATACATACACAGAAAAGACGAGGATTTTATCGAAATAAAAAACAATAAAAAATTAATCAATCTACACAATGCTGCTAGTGGGATTCAGTCAGTGGCCCCCCTATTAGTTTTAATAGAACACCTTGCTAAAAGTAACGAGCAAGCGCAAAGCTTTATTATTGAAGAACCGGAATTAAACCTATATCCAACTACGCAGCAAGGACTATTAAACTGGCTTGTAGAGAAATGTACAACTGGTGAAAATGATTTGACAATCACAACTCATAGTCCTTACATACTTTCTCACCTAAACCTACTTCTCTATGCTTACCAAGTAGCCGAGAGGCACCCCGACCGCGCGGATGATGTTGCGAAAATTGTGCCGCGGGAAAGCTGGATCAACCCGAAGGAATTTGCTGCTTATCATGTGGAAGGTCAGAAGGAAAATGGGGTACACTCCATTGTAAATCCAGAGACTGGACTTATCAGCTACAATGACTTGGATGCACTGGCGGGAAACAGCGCCACTGAGTTCGACCAGTTGTTAGACATTAATGCAGGGCTGGAAGCAGAATGATTCGTCGTATCACTACTGCCTTTCAGCAGCAGCTTCAGCAACAACCGTGTCTGGAGCAACATAGCCATGCCAGCTCATTTGTGCACGACCCGCCTCCACCCCCGGCAAGACCGTGCGTGGTGCTTACTGATGCGCGACGAGCTAAGTCTGATTTACATGTACTGAACCCGGAGCAACGGCAGATTCACTTTCTTGCCATTGATAAATGCCTGTATGGTGATGGAGACTCCGAGCGTTGCGACTGCGCCCTGATCATCAACCAGCAGCTGCACTTCATAGAATTCAAAACCTCCGCAGCCGACCGTAACACGGGGCCGGGTGAGTGTATCCGGCAACTCGCCGCCTCAATCTGCGAGTTATACGACCGAGAAATAATTGAGCCTGGAGAAACGGTGTTTGCTTACGCCTGCGTCGGCTTCACCCGCGAAATACCCTACAACGGTGCCCGGCTTCGAGAACAGCAGGCCATCCTTGCCGATAAAGTTAGCCCTCGTCGGATACGTCTGCGCTTCTTAGTAGAAAGCCAGATCAAAGTAGTATAAACAGCAAAAAGCCCCGCTAGACGAATCCAGCAGGGCTTTTCGATGATATCAATATCAGCAACTTACAGCAGCACCGATTCTACTGGAACTTGGGCGGCTACTTTGCCGGCCATTTCGCGGAGGGCGGTGGCAATACCGTCGGCGTCGAAGCCGCATTCTTTGTAGAGTTCATCCTGGGTGCCGTGCTCCACGATGCGGTCCGGGATGCCGAGGCGGCGCACGGGGAGGGCGTAGCCGTGGTCGGCGAGGAACTCCAGCACGGCGGCCCCGAAACCACCTTGCAAGCAGCCATCTTCTACGGTTACAATAGCCTTATACTGGCGGGCAATGCGGTGCAGTAGTTCCTCATCCAGGGGCTTGCAGAAGCGCATGTCGTAGTGGCCGGGGTTGAGGCCTTCGGCGAGCAGCTTGTCGGTGGCCTTTACGGCGTAGTTCCCGATGTGGCCGATGCTGAGCACGGCCACGCCTTCGCCCTCGCGCACCACCCGGCCCGTGCCAATGGCGAGCTTCTTCAGAGGCTTGCGCCACTCGGGCATAACGCCTTCGCCGCGGGGGTAGCGGATGCTGAACGGACCGGCGTTTTCGGGCAGGGTAGCCGTGTACATCAGGTTACGCAACTCCTCCTCGTTCATGGGCGCCGAAACGACCATGTTCGGGATGCAGCGCATATAGGCGAGGTCGTAGCAGCCGTGGTGGGTGGGGCCGTCGGCACCGGCAAAACCGGCGCGGTCGAGGCAGAAGACGACGTGCAGGTTCTGCAGGGCCACATCGTGCAGCACCTGGTCGTAGGCGCGCTGCATGAAGGAGCTGTAGATGTTGCAGAACGGCACCAGCCCTTGCGTGGCTAGGCCCGCCGAGAAGGTCACGGCGTGCTGCTCGGCAATGCCCACGTCGAAGGCGCGGTCGGGCATCTGCTTCATCATGAGGTTGAGCGAGCAGCCCGAGGGCATGGCCGGCGTCACGCCCATGATTGTGGAGTTCTGCTCGGCCAGCTCCACAATAGTTTCCCCGAACACATCCTGGTACTTGGGCGGCTGGGGCTTCTCGTAGGTTTTCTTGTGGATTTCGCCTGTCACCTTATCGAACAGGCCGGGGGCGTGCCACAGGGTCTGGTCTTTCTCGGCCAGGGCGTAGCCTTTGCCCTTCACCGTCACGCAGTGCAGCAGCTTGGGGCCCGGGATGCTCTTGAGGTCCTGTAGAATAGTAGCCAGGTGCTGCACATCGTGCCCATCTACCGGGCCGAAGTAGCGGAAGTTCAGGGCCTCGAACAGGTTGCTTTGCTTGAGCAGGGTCGCCTTCATGGCCGACTCCACTTTGCGGGCAATCTGCTGGGGGTTGGGGCCAAACTTGCTGAGCTTGCCCAGCACGTTCCACAGCTCGTCGCGCACCTTGTTGTAGGTACGGGAGGTAGTGATATCGGTGAGGTATTCCTTGAGCGCGCCCACGTTGGGGTCAATGCTCATGCAGTTGTCGTTGAGGATAACCAGCAGGTTGGACTTCTCGACGCCGGCGTGGTTCAGGGCCTCGAAGGCCATGCCGGCCGTCATGGCCCCGTCGCCGATAACGGCAATGTGCTGGCGGTCAAACTCCTTTTTGTAGTCCGAGGCCACGGCCATGCCCAGGGCGGCCCCGATGCTGGTGGAGCTGTGGCCTACCCCGAAGGCGTCGTAGGCACTTTCGCTGCGCTTCGGGAAGCCCGACATGCCCTTGTAGCGGCGGTTGGTCGGGAACCGGTCGCGGCGGCCGGTGAGGATTTTGTGACCGTAGGCCTGGTGTCCCACGTCCCACACCAGCTGGTCGTGGGGCGTATTGAAGACGTAGTGCAGGGCTACCGTCAGCTCTACTACCCCCAGGGAAGCCCCGAAGTGCCCGCCATAAATCGAGACGGAATCAATAATGAACTGCCGCAGCTCCTGGCTAACCTGAACCAACTGGTCCGGGCTGAGCTTCTTGAGGTCGTCGGGGGAATTAATTTCCGCCAGCAGGGCACCAGGTTCAACAATCATGCGCAGGGGGTAGAAAAGGGGGATAAGTAGCAAGGCAACAGGCAGCTAAAGCAAAAGGTTAAGCTTGTTTCAGGCCACTGATGCACAGAGTGAACAAAGTTACGGCTTTTCCAGCCGAGCGGTTGAACTGCTGAGTTGCGAAATTAGGAGGTGATGGGGTGAAGAGGTAAATGGTGACAGGGGACAAGGGGTGATGGGTAATAGGGATCTTTGCGGACTGGCGGCAGACGCCTCGCCGAAGGCGAGAAGTCTGCCGCCAGTCCGCAAAGATCCCTATTACCCATCACCTCATCACCTATTCACTACACGTTAACATCCTCCCCTACCCGAATCCGTACCTTTACTGTTCGTACCACCCCCTTTCCGCCGCATGCCTCAGCTCACCACTACCCAGACCGAAGACCAGCAGCTGCTGGATAAGCTTCGTCCTTCGCGGATTATTCTGCCGGTACTGATTGGATTAGGGGTGGTGGGCTTCATGTTCTGGCGCAGCTACCAGCCCGGCGACCTGGCCCCGCTGGCCGATGCCAAGCCCGTGTGGCTGCTGGTAATGCTGGTGGTGCTGGTGGCCCGCGACGCCGGCTATGTGTACCGCATCCGCTACCTCACCCAGAAAGTGCTGAGCTGGCGGGCCGCCCTGGATGTGATTATGCTTTGGGAATTTTCTTCGTGCGTGCTCCCCTCGGCGGTGGGCGGAACGGCCGTGGCCCCGGTGCTGCTGCACAAGGAAGGTATTCCGCTGGGCAAATCGGTGGCCTACATTATGGCTACGGCCATGCTCGATAACCTGTATTATGTGCTGGCCGTGCCGCTGGTAGTGCTCATCGGTGGCGACGCCCTCTACCCCCACGAGGCCCTGCAAGGCGGGTTGGTGGCGACCCTGAGGGTAGGGTTTATCCTGAGCTATGTGTTCGTGACGGTGTACGCCCTGCTGATGATGTACGCCATTTTCATCAACCCCCAGGCCGTGAAGCGGCTGTTGGTACGCCTGTTCTCGGTGCGCGGCATCCGGCGCTTCCGCAGCAAGGCCTACAAAATGGGCAACGAGATGGTGCTGGCTTCGGCCGAGCTGCGCGGCAACGGGCTGGCGTACTGGCTGCGGGCCTGCCTGAGCACGGCTTTCGTCTGGACGGCCCGTTACCTGGTTATCGGGTGCCTGATTGCGGCGTTTATCGACGTGACCTGGCCGGAGTTCTGGCTGATTTTTGGGCGCAACCTCACCTATAAGGTCATTCTGCTGATTGCCATTACGCCCGGCGGCGCCGGCATTGCCGAGGGTGCCTTCCCTACCTTCTTCGGCAAGTTCATCGGCACGCCTACTATGACCAACTTCATGGTCTTGCTCTACCGCGTGGTGACGTATTACCTCTACCTGGTGCTGGGCGCGGTGTTCCTACCCCGCTGGGTGGCCCGCATCTTCGGCAAGCGCAAGGTGGAAGAGGTTATGCACTCTTAGTATATCACTTCGCAAGCAGCACGAAGAATGACGGGTGGTTACTTGGTGGCTTCCAGCGCCGGGGCTGGCTCGGCGGGTTTAGGGCGCTGGTAGGTTTGCCAGAACTTGGGGCGGTAGGGTGTATGCTTTAGTTGAACCTGCAGAGACTCAGCGAGGCGCGGATCTATGTTGGGGTTTACTGGCAACAAAGCCGTACCGGCAGGCAAGCCGGTGAAATATTCTTCTCCAGCCCCCTGGTAGTAAAAAGTTCTGCCGCCTAGCTTTCGGCCGATTGCCACGCTCTGAAAGGAACTTACGGCCGGATGATAACGGCTATTCGTGCCTTTCTCGTAGAGCACCGTATTCGTGGCCCGGTTATCCGAGAAAACTTCGGTGTACAACCGGGAAATCTGGTTGTTGCGGCCGTAATATTTGTGCGCCACGGCGTTGTAACGCACGGTATCAAACTGCCAGAGAGCCTCGTACCGCACTACGGCGTAGTCGTCCTGGCGCACGTACACTTTGCCGGAATAGCCGGCTTCCAGGTAGGTTCCGGTGCTGCGGTGCGTGGCCCGTTTGACGGTGAAATCAATGACGTACACCGTGCCCTCGCCGTAGCGCCTGATGGTATCCAGCCGTAGCCGATATTTGCCCAGCGTAGCGGATTTGAACAGCGGCGAGGTCCGTACCGGGTCGGAAGTTTCCGCGCCGGAACTTCCGATGGGCAACCCGCTTCTGCGAGTAGAATCCCGGGGCTGTATTATAATGTGCTTCTCCTGTACTCGGTGTTTCTGGAAGGGGCCCATAAACAGAAATCCTCCATCCCGGTGCCGGTAACCCGCCGGCTCAAATAGCTGACTCACATATTCCACTTCCGACTGCAGCGTATCGAAGTTGCTGATGCGGCGGTGAGCGTACACCTGCGCCAGGTAGTCCTGCTGCTCATAATTTGCTTCGGCCGCCTTAATGACTTTCTTCATGATGCGCTTCGGGTCCTGAGACTCGGCACTTACCCGCACGTTGGCCAGGGCAAAAGCCGCGGGCACGAGGTGCATAGTCAACGCGCTGCCCGGCTGGGCGACTAACGTAATCGGCTTATAGCCGATGCTGCTAACCTGAATGATTTCGCCCTGACGCGCCTGCAGCCGGAAGCGGCCGTGAGCATCCGACACGGTGCCGGCGCTGCGGACGGGCACGGCCACGGTAGCGAAGGGCACCGGCTGGTTGGTTTTGCGGTCGAGGATAGTACCGCTCAGGGTAAGCAGAGCGCCAGTTTTGGCGCTAGGGCGAGCCGCCGGGTTCAGCCGACGTGGGGCTTTGGGCTCTCTGGCCGCAGCAGCTACGGGCGTAGCTTCTTCCGCTGCGGCCGCGGTGGCAACTGCTCCGTGGGGCGGATTCACCGATTGTAAGAACAGAAATCCATCGACTACCTCGCTCCAGGGGCCGGCGTGGGGCTTGTACTCGAAGGCGTAGGTAGTCAGCACGCGGCCGGGGGCATCGTGCTTCAGGCTCACGAAACTATATTCCTGCCCCTGGGTCAGCAGTTCGGCTTCCAGGGTACCAGCCGCCGGAACTGGCACATCTTTGTACCCACCCATGCCCAGGAAACCGTGAGTACCGCTACCGGCCAGCGTACCTACTACATACACTGCATCGGGGCCCAAAGCGGCTTTCACGGCTCGGCCCATGGGCTTGTAGGTTTTGATTTCGGCATCTTCCAGCACCTCCACCTTATTGGCAAGGTGAGGCAGCGCGCCCCAACAAATCACCTTTTCCTGGGGGTGCTGGCGCAGGTACCAGAGCAGGTTGTCGGCCATCTGGGCGTCACGGGGGTTGCTGTCGGTGGCGTTGAACTCGGCTTCGGTTTTGGTGCCGGGGTCGTTGGTGGCGTAGTCGTGGGCCAGGGCCTGCAGGCTGCGCAGGTTCTGGAGCCAGAAGGCGGCCCGCTCCCGGCGCTGCGGGTTGGGGCCAGCGGCTACCTTTTCGAGTAGCTTCCGGGCTTTGCCCAGCTGCGCCTTAAAGAGCAAGATCTGGTGGGAGGGCGGGAACAGGAAATTCTCCCCCATTATGCTCAGGCACTCGTCGAGGTAGTCGTAGGCAATGCCGTCGGCGCCTTTTTCGGATTTCAGAAAGGTTTCTAACTCTTCCAGCAGCTCATCTTGGTAAGCACCGCTCAATTGATAGTCGAAACCTGCCACGCGCAAGCGGCCCTTGCCCAGCAGCGGCAGCACCGCCTGAAACTCCTGGGTGCTGGTCCAGACCGGAAACACACTGTTGGCAATGGCTTCCTGCGTGGGCGTACCAGCCTCTATCTGGCGCTGGGCCTTGTCAAGCTCGTAGAAGCCGCTTTCAAACGCCACCGTGGTAAAGCCCATGCGCTGCTGCAGAAACCGGATCAGCCGGACTTTCGCCGCAAACACGTTGCCCTCGCCGTGGGTAGGCTCTCCCAGCATCACCACCCGGGCCTTACCCAACTCTGCCCGCAAAAACTCCAGGTCCTGGAAGCTGGTATCGGCGGGGGCAATGCTACGGACAGCGTGCACTGGCAGCCCGGAAGGCGTAGTTTGGGCCAGCAAACTGCAGGGCGAAAAAATCAGCAGCAGCAACCCAGTTGCTACGCGAAGTAATCCAGAAAGCATATCAGCAGGAATTGAGACGCGAATAAAATCAGGTCAAGCTACCAATTGCCAGCTATATAGCCTTCATCCTATGCTCGCCAGCCTTATTTCTGCCTTGCCTTTACTGCTTATAGAAGCTGAAGCCCTCTGCGTTTCCGTGGCCTTCCAGGCGCAGGTAGTACACGCCCGGCCGCAGCAGCCGCACATCCAGGCGCGTTCCGCCCTCTAAAGTCTGGCCGCTGAGCACCACCTGTCCTACCGGGTTCAGCACCCGATACCGCAGCCCCGAAGCGGCCTGAATGGAGAGCTGGTCCTGCACCGGATTCGGGTAGAACGTAGCAATGGCCCGGCCCTGTACCACTGCTACCCCCAACCATTGGCTGGACCCATCGGCATCTACCTGGCGCAGGCGGTAATACACTGTGCCCACGGGCGGAGCCGTGTCCAGCCAGCTGTACGTGCGCGAAGTGGTGCTGGTGCCCTGGCCCGGCAGGGAGGCTACGGCAGTGAAGTTCCGGCCATTGGAGCTGCGCTGAATTTCAAAGCGGGCGTTGTTCAGCTCGGCGGCGGTGGCCCAGCTCAGGCGCACGCCTTCGGGCTTACCTTCGGCCCGGAAGTGCAGCAGCGTTACGGGCAACGGGTTGGGCGTGGCCGCCGCGCTGGTACTGGCCAGGGTGAATTGGCTAAAGGAAGTAAACGGGCCGGAAGTAAGCGTACCCGCCACAAAGCTGCCGGTACTCGCGGAACCGGAACTAGCACTCCGCCCGATATTCACCCAGCCGTTGCCGTCGTGTTTGGCAACTACCAGGGTGCTGGCGCTGGGGTCCGCTACCTGGTCATCGGGGCCGAAGCTGAGGGTGATGGTGCCCGAAAAACCGTCGGCGCTGGTGAGGGCGGGCGTGGGCGTTACCGTGAAGTAGCGGGTAGCATTCAGGCGGCGCAGGTCGCCGGTCAGGTCTTTGGTGGCAAAGCCGCCCTCGGTTTGGGTAGCCGTGAACGTGGTGGCCCGGCCCAGGCTGCTGATGGTGAGCGTCAGGGGGCGGTAGGCCGGCCCTTGGGCGTCTAGGCGGCCCAGCGGAAACGTGAGGGTAGCGGCGCCGCTGGCCGGGCGGGCTACGGGGCCGTTCACGAAGCTATTATCGGAGCCGCCGGTAGGCTGATTAACCAACGTCAGAACGTTCGTGGCATCGGTATTCAGCCGCCCTGCCGTGAGCTGCAGCACGTTATTGACCGTAACGGGGGTAGCCAGCGTAACACCCTCCGGACTGGTATTGTTGAGTTGCAGGGGAACGTCGTTGCCAAGAAAGGTAGCCGCTGTTGCCGGGCTACCCCAGGCCGCCCCACTGATGCGCTGGGGCCGGGTGCCGTTGAGCACCAGCCGCGCGGTGGTGGTTCCGGCAACTTGGGGCTGAAACCGAAAGGAGCCCTGCACCACGATGTCGGCGGCTACCCGCAACTCATTGCTGGCTGAAGCCGTGAATACGGCGCCAGGTCCTACTATCAAGCTACCCCGTATTGTTATCGGACTGCTGCCGCTTGCGGCGTAGGAGGCATTTGTGATGGTGTTCAGCTTCCTGAATACGACGTTCGGATAGCTTCTTCCGGAGAAGGACAACGTGGTACTGCCAGCTGTTTTGCGCCGGAATTCCCACGTTCCGTTTTCTGTGCCAGGCACCGCAGCCAGGTTTTCTACCAGCCCTGCATGCCCTTGCTCTGTGTAGTGCCGGTAAGTGCCGCCATTGTAGAGGTAGAAATTCGGATTGTCATTCGGAATGTCAATGGTTCCTCTGTCACTGCTGTTCGTCAGCACGCCTTTGTTATAGATGGCTAAGGCGGTTTCCGTGGCGCCCGTCCGGTTCAGCCGCAGTGGAGTGGTGGCCGTATTCAGCACTGAAATTTCGACCAGAATAGAGTCCCCGGCGCCCGGATTGATGGTCAGGGACCGAACCTCGGCCGTGGGGGTAGTAGCCGGCGCCACGGCCCCACCGGCATCGAGTAGCACCGTGTAGCGGCCGGCAACGGTGGCGTGGTCCAGCAGCACGTCGTCGGTGGTGGTCGGCACGGCATCGGTATCCCAGTTGAGGGCGTCAAACCAGCTGTTGGTTCTGGCCCCGCCGTCCCAGCGCACCACGGGCGTTACCACAAACCCCACGCTCCCCGACGAGCCGCCGCCCGGCGCGGGGTTTGCCACCGTTACGGGATAGGTGCCGGCCTGTACCACATCAGAGGCCGGAATGGTGGCTGTCAGTTGGGTAGCGCTTACAAACGTGGTGGGCCGGTCCGCGCCATTGAAGCGCACTACGCTGCCGCTGGTAAACCCGCTGCCCGTTACGGTCAGCACGAAGCCGTTGCTGCCCGCGGCAATGCTGGTGGGGCTTACGGCCGTGAGGACGGGGGTAGGGTTTAAGGCAGAGGTAGCCTGTACCTGGAAATTGTCGATGCGCAGAGGCCCCGAGCCGGAAGCCCCGCTGGCCAGCAGGCGTAGAATAACCGAGGGCTTGTTATTCAGGGCCGTAACGCCCGACAAATCCACCACGTGCTCGGCGAAGGTGCTGACCGCCGGGTTGCTCACGGAAGTAGCGGCAGTAAAATTCGTGCCGCCGTCGGTGCTGTAAGTCACCGTAATGGTGGGCGCACCGGTAGAAGGGCGAAATGACTGGAAGTACAGCTTGTAAGCCGAGTAGCTGCTTAAGTTGGCTCCGGCCAGCGTGAACTGAAAGAAGCGGCTGTTGGTGCCGCTGGAGTTGCTCATGCCCAGCGCTACCCCGGCCGTAGCAGGGCTGAACGCATTAGCCCCTGCAGCAACCCCGCCAAACGTAACGAAGCTTTCGGTGGAGGAAGCCGCGGCCGCAACCCCTGGGGCCGTCACCGGCGCCAAGGTTTCGTAGCTGGTGCCGGAGTTGAAGTCAAAAGCGACGATGGTGCTGGTAGTTTGTGCCTGGCTGGCCAATGGCGCCAGCAGAAACACGATAAGGCGGCAAAGCAAGGCCACTCGGCGGGCTGCCTGGGGTATCAACATATGCACGAACTATGGTTGCTAACAATAGAGCCTATATCGCTCAAGCTCAATCAAAAATAAATATAGTTACAGCATAAACAATTCGCCGGGCCGGAAATTTGCGGCCGGCCGAAGGTCGCCGCCGGGCAGGCGGCCGTGGCTGGCTGTCACTGCCGCCTGCCCGGGCTTTTGCTGCGCCTGACACCGAAAAAAGCCCTTCCACGCAACGTGAAAGGGCTTTTTTGATACTCTGACGCTAAATCAGGTTATTCTTTTTCCAGACGCAGCTCAGCGCCCTGGGGGCTGCGGAGCGTGAGCTTGTCATCGGTGAGAGTTACCACGTCGAAGGTGTTGCTCTGCGAGGCGCCGTCGGGCGTCATGGTGATTTTCTTGCCGGCCTGGTCGAACTCGTACTTGCCGTTTACGGCGCCGGCGGACGAGGTCATGCTGTATTGCTTGTTGGCGAAGAAGGTAATGCGGTCGTCTTCCTGGGCATCCGTCTGCTTTACCTTATCACCAGCAGAATCCAGTTCCTTATCGGTTTTCCAGACTTTGCTTTCGGTGCCATACAGCATATTTACGCCTTCTACTTTGCCTTCTTTGCTGCCGCAGGAGGCCGCAAAAAGGGTCACAAACAGGAGCAGGCTGGCGAGGTAGCGCAAGGGGGAAGCGTGAGTTTTCATGGGGTAGGGAGAATGAGTAAAAGAGAATGTGTGGGTCGGCCGAGTGGCTGACTTTGGGCTTCTTACGCGCCCTTTGCGCAAGATGTTCAGCCCACCCCGGGTTGAGCCTCCAACCTATAACTTATTGCTGGCCTTGGCGTAATAACCGAAACCAACGCCCGCTACCTACTCCGTAGCGGACGCTTTCCTCCACACTTACTTGACTTTACTGCCATGGGACTGTTCGATTTCCTCTCTAACGACGGCGAAAAAAAGCCTGTACAACCTGCCGCTAAACCTGCTGCCGGCGGTGCCACCGATTTTTTTGGTAACGCCAACCAACCCGCAGCCGCTCCGGCTGCTACTCAAGGCGAAACCTACACGGTAGTAAGCGGCGACTCTCTTTCCAAAATCGCCAAGCGCCATTACGGCGACGCTGCCAAATGGCACCAGATTTATGATGCCAACAAAAACATCATCGGCTCCAACCCCGACCACATTGAAGTAGGCCAGGTCCTGACGCTGCCCAAGCTGTAAGCCTTTGCCCTAACTTTGAAATATCCTAAAAAGCCACTCTATCCGGAGTGGCTTTTTTGCTGTTCAACGGTCGGTTTTTGCAAACGCCGAGCACTCAGATTGAGCACCGAGGGCCAATATTTCCGTCGATGGGCAAGGGCCTACCCCTTCGCTTAAACTTAAACCCGGCTGATCCTTCATAGGATTTATTTGTTGTAAATCAGACTATTAACCACGAGTATTAACTACCTCCAAACGCCACAGTAGTTATAGCAAGCGGAAATGATATTTTTCACTCAGCTATTGCATATATCAAAAACGCCGCTATACCTTTGCACTACCAACCCGGTACTCCCCCGCTCGCGGCGGGGTAGTTTTCATAAGATTTATACAGAAGCGGCGAGAGAACAGGCTCCGTGACCCGCTGGCAACCTTCGACCGCGCGAAAGGTGCCAATTCCTGCCCGACCAAGCTTTTGCCGGCGGGGCATATAACTCAGGAGTACCATGGAAAACACCCTCGCTTTCGCCCCCTTCACCCCCACCGCCCCGGTCGCTTTGTTGCGCGCCGCTTTGCCGTGGGGTTTCTGCGTTTCGGTAGCTGCTCTGGCCACTGCTGCAAACCGGCGAATGCGAATGCGCTGCTCTGGCGCCTGTTGTTGCTGTTGCTAGCCCCCCGGCGGCTACCCGGCATCCCTACCCCTTCTTCCGGCCTGAACCCTCGGTGACCCACAGCGGCACCCAGGTTCTGCGCATCCTGACCAGCTTTCGGAGCAACTCCACGCTGGTTCCGGTGCGGCCCGCGCTACGCCTTGTCGTGGCCTATTTCCAGCGTTTTCGCTTCCTATTCCATACCCCAATCGGCCTTTAACCCTGCCCTGCCATGTCCACGCAGAACCTCCACTTCGAGACCCTTCAACTCCACGCCGGCCAGCAGCCCGACCCGGTAACCGGTGCCCGCGCCGTGCCGCTGTACCAGACCACCAGCTACGTGTTCAAAAATGCCGAGCACGGTGCTAATCTGTTTGCGCTGAAAGAGTTTGGCAACATTTACACCCGCCTGATGAACCCCACTACCGACGTGTTCGAGCAGCGGGTAGCGGCCCTGGAAGGTGGGGTAGCAGCTTTGGCCGTTTCCTCGGGGCAGGCCGCGCAATTCATTGCCCTCAACAACATTCTGCAGGCCGGCGACAACTTCGTGAGCACTACCCACCTGTATGGCGGCACGTACAACCAGTTCAAGGTGGCGTTCAAGCGCCTCGGTATTGAGGTGCGCTTCGCCGACGGCGACCAGCCCGAGAAGTTTGAGGACCTGATTGATGAGAACACCAAGGCCCTTTACCTGGAAACCATTGGCAACCCCAGCTTCAGCATCCCGGATTTTGAGCGCATTGCCGCCATTGCCCATAAGCACGACCTACCCCTGATTGTGGACAACACCTTCGGGGCCGGGGGCTACCTTTTCCGCCCGCTGGAGCACGGCGCGCACATCGTGGTAGAATCGGCTACGAAGTGGATTGGTGGCCACGGCACCAGCATTGGGGGCGTGATTGTGGATGGCGGTACCTATGACTTTGGCAACGGCAAGTTCCCGCAGTTCACGGAGCCATCAGAAGGTTACCACGGGCTGGTGTTTAACGACGTGTTCGGGAAGGGCGGGCCGTTCGGCAACATCGCCTTTATCATCCGGGCACGGGTAGAAGGCCTGCGCGACTTTGGCCCCTCGCAGAGCCCGTTCAACGCCTGGCAACTGATTCAGGGTTTGGAAACGCTGAGCCTGCGCGTGGACCGCACCGTGGAAAACGCCCTGCGCGTGGCTACCTGGCTGGAACAGCATCCGCAGGTGGAGGCCGTGAACTACCCCGGCCTTAAGAGCAGCCCCTACCACACCCTGGCCCAGAAGTACCTGAAGCGCGGCTACGGCGGGGTTCTCACCTTCGCCATCAAAGGCAGCAAGGAAACCGCTACGCAGTTTATTGATAACCTGAAGCTGGTAAGCCACCTGGCGAATGTAGGCGACGCCAAGACGCTGATCATTCAGCCCTCGGCCACTACCCACCAGCAACTCTCCGACGAGGAGCAGCGCGCGGCCGGCGTAACGCCCACCCTGCTGCGCCTCTCGGTAGGCATTGAGCACTTTGAAGACATCCGGGCCGATTTGGCGCAAGCTTTTGACGCCGTGCGCAACGCGGCCTCGGTTTCTTCGGAGGAAGCCGGTAGCACCCTGCTGCCCGAGCCGGAAGTAGAACACGCCGCTACGCTGGAAGTCTAGCACTTGAGAGGGGTTGATGCCTGGCGGCAGGTGAGAGAGCCGCCAGGTAGCTTCTTCCAGCACCGCGGTAAGCGGGTAGGCGCTGAAGTTTTTTGTGAGAGAGGAATCTTCAGCAGACAGCCGCCCGCGCTTAGCCGGGGCGGAGCCGGGCAGAATCGGCTCCGCCCGCGGGCTAGGTTTTCGCGCATTACCACCACCATGCGTCAGGATGACGCGGCAAGGATTTTCTCCTGTGAAGACGACTGATACTCCTACGGCTCCTGTGAGAAGCTTCCTGGCGCCGCTTCGGCTGACAGATGCTCCTAGTATGCCTGAGCCCGACGAACCACACCTGTTCCGCCTACCCCGGCCGTTGCGGCTGGAAAGCGGGGCCATGCTGCCCCGGGTAGAAGTTGCTTATCATACTTACGGCCGCCTCAATGCCGCCCGCGACAATGTGGTGTGGGTGTGCCATGCCCTCACGGCTAATGCCGATGTGCTCAGCTGGTGGCCGGGCCTGGTTGGCCCCGGCTGCCACTTCGACCCAGCCGACTGGTTTATTGTGTGTGCCAACGTGCTGGGCTCCTGCTACGGCACTACCGGCCCACTCACCCCCGACCCGCTGACCGAACAGGTAGCCTACCACGAGTTTCCGCTGCTCACCATCCGCGACATGGTAGCGGCTCACGAAGCCCTGCGCGAACACCTGGCCCTGAGCTCCATACATACCCTGATTGGGGGCTCCCTGGGGGGGCAGCAGGCCGTGGAATGGGCAGTGCAACGGCCTGAGCTGTTCGAAAACTTAGTACTGCTGGCCACCAACGCCCGGCACTCAGCCTGGGGCATTGCCTTCAACGAGGCCCAGCGCCTGGCCATCTTCGCCGATCCTTCCTACCCCTCCGCTACGCCTGAAGGCGGCGCGGAGGGCCTACGGGCGGCCCGGGCCATGGCCTTGCTCAGCTACCGCAGCCACCAGGCCTACGGCCAGACCCAGACGGACACCGACGACACGAAACTGACGAACTACCTCGCCAGCTCTTACCAGCGCTACCAAGGCGATAAGTTAGTGAACCGCTTTAACGCCTATAGCTACGTCACGCTGTCAAGGGCCATGGATAGCCACCATGTGGGCCGGGGCCGGGGAAGCGTGAAAGCCGCCCTGGACCGCATCCGGGCCCGCACGCTGGTCATTGGCATTACCTCCGATGTATTGTTCCCGACCTCCGAGCAGCAACTGCTAGTCCGCCACATCCGGGGAGCCATGTACGCCGAAATGGACTCGCACTACGGCCACGACGGCTTCCTGATTGAAACTGCCCAGATTACTCATTTCCTCGACCGATTCTACGTTCAGAGCTATGCCCACTAACACTGCCCCCGTTTCTGCTTCCTTTGTTGCTCGGCCCTGGCGGGTGGGTCTGATTGGGTTTGGCTGTGTAGGCCAGGGCCTCTACGAACTTCTGGATCAGCAGCCCGACGCTGGTTTCTACATTGCCCGCATTGTGGTGAAAACCCCGGACAAGGTTCGGCCGCTTCCAGCCGAGCGGTTTGAGTTCGATGCGGAAGCCCTACTGAACGACGAAACGCTGGATGTGCTGGTAGAGGTAATCGACGATGCTGACGCTGCGTTCCGGCTGGTGGCCGAAGCCTTGCGCCGGGGCCGCCGGGTAGTAACGGCCAACAAAGCCATGCTGGCCCGCCACCTCCCCGAGCTGGTGCAGCTGCAGCGCGAAGGCCAAGGCACCTTATTATATGAGGCAGCCGTGTGTGGCAGTATTCCCATCATCCGGACCCTGGACGCCTATTTCAGTGCAGAGCCACTCAGCCGCCTGACGGGCATCCTCAACGGCTCCTCCAACTACGTGCTCACGCGCATGGGCGAGGAAGGCTCGGAATACTCATCGGCCCTGGCAGAAGCCCAGGAACGAGGTTTTGCCGAAACCGACCCCAGCCTTGACATGGGTGCTTTCGACCCGCGCTCCAAGGCCGTGCTGCTGGCCGCGCACGCCTACGGGGCGTTTCTGCAGCCGGAGCAGGTACTCAACTTGGGCATTGAGGGAATCAGCGCCGTTGATATTGCCTTCGCCGCTAGCCAGGGGCAGAAAATAAAGGTAGTAGCCGGTCTGCAGCGCCTGCCCGATGGCCGCGTGACGGTGTTGGTAACACCTCAGCTGGTCGGCCCTGAGTCGCCGCTATACGCCGTAGACCACGAGTTTAACGGGGTAGTACTTGAAGCCGATTTTGCTGGTGAGCAGTTTCTACGTGGTCGTGGGGCTGGTGGACACCCCACCGGCTCGGCTGTGCTGGCTGATTTAGCGGCCCTCCGGCAGGGTTTTACGTATCAGTATTCCAAAGCGGCTAACCCGCCTACCTACGCCTCCGACCTGGAAGTGGAAATCTACCTCCGCACCGATGAAGACCGCATCATCGACCTGCTCGATTTCAGCGAGATTTCCGAAGAAGCCGACGAGGATGAATATGTAGTAGGCTACGTGGCCCTGGAAAACCTCATCCGTCACCGTGACACTTTGCGCAAATACGGCGCCTTCATCGTCCGCACCGGCCGCCTGCGCCCAATTAGTGTAGCCTCTCTGGCCGAGGAATTTTCGGCGTAGTAGCGCCGATCAAGAAGCGAAAGCCCCACCTGACTGCGTCAGGTGGGGCTTTCTGGTTTACAGAGCAAGCTTAGGTTTCCTACCTAGGGCTCCGGCTCTGATTTGCTACCCCCTGGCGGAACTGAAACTGCTGGAGCGGCAGGAACTGCATCAGCCGCCGGTAGTGAGGATGCTGGACTGATGGGGCGCTGGGTTGAATCGGGCACGGCTTTCAGCAGATCCGGCCGCCAGGTTACTTCGGCAGGAGCTGATAAGCCTTGCAAACCGATACGGCGAGGTAATAGCAGAGCGGTTACTTGCGCCACTCGGCGCGGGTTAAGTGCTGCGGCCAGCAGGGGGCCGGGGGCTCCTACCCCCAGTAAAGGGCGCAGAAAGTCACGCATGGCAAAGAAGGCGGAATCAAGGTAAGTGGGCTCAAATGAGTACGGCACATGACCAGCCCCGCGCAGTCGGCGCAGCACATTGGGCACGCCCACAGCGTTGGCCCTTACGCGGAGGGCGCCACTGCCATACACCAGCTGCGGGGGCAGAGCCGAGCCCACCGTTCCCCGCCCGTAGGGCACCAGTCCGTCGCGGGTGCCGTGCACGCTGCAGAGGGGCACGTCGCCGGCTTCCAGCCAGGAGGCCCGGGCCAAAGCACCACACAGGTTAATAACCCCACGGGGCTTGCTGCTGTAGCCGGGGTGGCCGCCGCTGCCCTCCAGCCCGCCCAGAGCTTTCAGATCAAGGTAGGCGGGCACTTCAGCCGCTTTGTTGAGGTAGCCGGTTTGCAGGGCCATAAAGCCGCCGGCGGAGGACCCGCCCACGAACACATACCCCGGGTGCACCCGAAATTTCTTGGCCGTAGCGGCATCGTGCCGAAAAAACCGCACCGCCGCCCGCATGTCCTGGGTGGCCCGGATGGCTGCCCGCCCAATGCCCACGGTATCAAATGGGAAGAAGTAAAGCCGGTAATCAATGGTAGCCGCTACGTAGCCCAGCCGCGCCAGCCGATTGCAGAGGGCCGTCATCACAGCGTCGTCGCGGGTTCCGGTCAGGAAGCCGCCTTCGTGGGCCAGTACCACCAGCGGCCGGCGGCGCACGGTGTCGCCGGCTGGCTCATACACATCCATGTACAACGTTTGCGAGAGGCCGAGCAACGTGGTAGCCTGCCCAAATTCCACGTTGCGCCGCACGTTCACCTGCCGGAATACGGGCCGATGGTAGCGGCCCCGCGTAGTATCGGGAGCTACCTGGGCCCGCAGGCTGGCGGGCCACAAGCTCAAGCAGAGTAGGAGCAACAGAAGGTAAAATTTCATACGTAAGAGGGTACGAGCTACGCACGCCACCACAAAGATACCACCTGCCCTACCCCCACCCTTGCGTTGAGGTAGCGTTTTTGGCTCTGGGTTTATTTAGGTTTGTGGCGTCTGAATTTCCCTACCCCTCGCTATGCCCACCACTGCCCCCGCTCCCCTCCGCCCCGGCGACCAGGTTGCTATTGTCTGCCCCGCCCGCAAAGCCTCGCACGAGGAACTGGCGGCGGCCGTTGCCACGCTGGAAAGCTGGGGGCTGCGGGTAGTATTAGGAGCCAGCACCAACATTGCTCATCACCAGTTTGGGGGCGACGATGAGGTGCGCCGACAGGATTTTCAGCAGCAGCTCGACAACCCCGACATCCGGGCTATTCTGTGCGCCCGTGGCGGCTACGGTACCCCGCGCATTATTGATGGCCTCGATTTTTCCCGCTTCGCCCAGGACCCTAAGTGGATTGTCGGCTTCTCCGACATTACGACCCTGCATTGCCATCTGCTGAAGCTCGGGCACCAAAGTATCCATGGCGTGATGCCGCTGCTATTCCACCAAGAAGGCGGAGAGGAATCGGTAGAAAGCCTGCGGAAGGCACTGTTTGGCGAAGAGCTCCGCTACACGTTGTCGGCCCACCCGCTCAACCAGCTTGGCACCGCTATCGGTGAGTTAGTGGGCGGCAACCTCAGCCTACTGCAAACCCTCACCGGCACCGCCTCCGATGTATCCACTGCCGGCCGCATCCTGTTTTTAGAGGACATCGATGAATACCTCTACGCCATCGACCGGATGATGCTACACCTGGACCGCACCGGCAAGCTGCGCCATTTGGCCGGTCTGCTGGTAGGGCATTTCACCAACCCTCAGGACAACGCCGTGCCCTACGGCCAGACACCCAACGAAATAATTCAGCACTACGCCGGCAAGTATGGCTTCCCGGTTGCCCACGGCTTTCCCATCGGCCACGAGCCCCAGAACATAGCCCTGATTGTAGGTCGGCAGGCCCGCCTGACTGTAGATGAGGCCGGGGCCCGATTGGAATATCTATAATCCCTACCTCTGTTTGGTATGTCCATCGTCCTTCGTCTTGTATCAGCCGCTGAATTTGCGCCCTACCTCCCTGGCCTGACTGAACTGCTGCAAGATGCTGTTGGTTCGGGTGCGTCGGTAGGGTTTCTGCTGCCCCTAGCTGCTGCTGAGGCTCGGGAGTACTGGCAGGAGATTGAAACAATGCTGCCGTCGGGCAACATACTGCTGGTAGTGGCAGAACAGGATGGCGAGCTGGTAGGCACCGTACAGCTGCACCTAGTTCGGAAAGCCAATGGGCTGCATCGCGCCGAGGTAGCCAAGCTGCTCGTGCATAGCAAAGCCCAGCGCCAAGGCATCGGCCGCCGACTTATGGAGGAAGTAGAGCGGGTAGCACGGCGGCACCACCGCACTACGCTGGTACTGGACACCCTACAGGGCGCCCCCTCCGAGCGGCTGTATCAGAACCTCGGTTACGTACCAGTAGGCGCCATCCCCAACTTTGTGTATAACGAGAGAGGCGAACCGCTTGCCACAGTGTACTACTACAAGCTGTTGAGTTGATAAGCTAAAGCCTACCCCTGCTAAAACGCCAAAGCCCTGACAACTCGCATCGTCAGGGCTTTGGCGTTTTAGCAGAGGTAGGCTACTCGGCGTAAATAGTCGTCAGTAGGGTTTGGCCCACGGCCTTGAGCGTCCGCTTATCGATGATGCTCATATTGTCCTGAGTGGTGTGGTGGTAGGGCTGAAATTCCCCATTAGGCAGGAAGTCGATGACATCAATGGTGCGCACACCAGCCTGGTTCGTGAAAACGTGGTCATCGGTGAGGCCATAACCATCCGTGAACAGGAAGTAATCGGAAAAGCCGAGCTGAGCGGCGTTGTTCCACACTTTTTCTACCACGTCGGCGGCTTTTTCGCGGGAAAGCTGCTCGCGGGTAAACTTGGCGTTTTTGGCTCCTACCATATCCAGCAGAATGCCATAGTTAGGCTTGTAGTTGGCGGGCACCATGTTTTTGGCCCAGTGCTGAGAGCCCAAGCACCAGGTTTCCTGCTGGCCTAGTAGGTTCTTTTTCTCGCCTTGGGTGCTGCCGTCGTAGCCGTAGTCCTCCGAGTCGAACAGAATAAAATCGACCCCAACTCCAGGTGCGGCCGCGTCCTTCTGCAGGGAAAGAATCCGGGCCATTTCCAGGGCAACGCCTACCCCGCTGGCGCCGTCGGAAGCACCATCAAGCGGCTGGTTTTTCTTTTCCTTGTCTTTATCGGCGAAGGGGCGGGTATCCCAGTGGGTGAAGATGGCAATGCGGCGAGGCGCCTGCGGCATGTACTGGGCAATGATGTTGCGTGACTTCAGCATTTTGCCGTCAAAAGCCATGGCCTCAAACGGCTGCTCCTTCACCGTCAGCCCAGCTTCTTTGAACTTGCCGATAATCCAGTCGCCGGTTTGCACGTGAGCCTTGGTGTTAGGCACACGCGGACCAAAAGCCACCTGCTTGGCCGTGTACGCATAGGCCGAGTCCGGGTTGAAGTCCGGTGCTTTAGGTAAGGTAGGCTGGCTGGCCGCGGAGGTTTCGGCTTCGGTGGTTTCCTTTTTAGAGGGGCAGGCCGTGAGCAGCAGCAAGGCTACCATTGCGGCCGGAGCAAGACGAGAAAGAAGGTTCATTCGGGGAGCGTTACCAGCGGCACAAAGCTCCAGCTTTGTACCTCGTTGAACAGTCGGGGTTGCTGCCGCCCGCGCTCAGCACGGGCACGCCGCGAAGCTGGAGCTTCGCGCTACTGTTTATTCTTCGCTATAGGCCCAATCTACGCCGGCTTTGGTGTCCTTCACCACAATCCCTTGGTCTTTCAGAGCAGCTCGGATACGGTCAATTTCACCGTAGTGCTTGGTGGCCTCTTCCATGTTGCCTTCTTCGCGGGCCTGGTTGGCGCTTTGCTTGGCAATTTTATAGAAGTCGAGGGTCAGGCCCAGCAGGTCCTCTACATTGGCCCGCGGTTCATCCTGCAGGCCCAGCACGTCTTGCACCAGCGTCCGGAACGTAGTGGTGGCTTCGGTCAGCGCCTCGGTACTAACCTGAGCCAGCGTAGCTAGGTTGGCAGCATAGGCATTGAGCTTGCGCAGCAAATTAAACAGGCTGGCAATGGTGCGGGCCGTGTTCAGGTCGTCGTTAATGCCCGTGTAGCAGTCAGCGGAAAGCTTGCGCAGCTCCGCATCAGCGGCGGCCGTGTCGGCGGTTTGCTCGGTTCCCTGGGGTAGCACCAGCTTATCCAGCAAACGCAGACCGTTCATGAGCTTACGGTAGCCTTTGCGGGCCGCCTGCAAGGCATCATCGGTAATATCGATGGTGCTGCGGTAGTGGGCCTGCAACAGGAAGAAGCGCACCGTCATGGGCGAGTAGGCCTGACTGAGCGTAGTATTGGTACCCTCGAAGAGCTGGCTCATGGTGATGAAGTTGCCCAGCGCCTTGCTCATCTTCTGGCCGTTCACCGTAATCATATTGTTGTGCATCCACACCTGGGCCTCATTGGTGGGATGGTTGCAGGCCTGGCTCTGGGCAATTTCGCACTCGTGGTGCGGGAACATCAAGTCCAGCCCCCCACCGTGAATATCGAACTCCGCGCCGAGGTACTTGCGGCTCATGGCCGAGCACTCCAGGTGCCAGCCCGGGAACCCTTCGCTCCAGGGCGAGGCCCAGCGCATGAGGTGGCGCTCATCGGCCTTTTTCCAGAGAGCAAAGTCCAGGGGACTACGCTTCTCGTCCTGGCCCGCGAGGTTGTCGCGGGAGCCGGCCAGCAACTCTTCCACTACCCGGTTCGAGAGCTTGCCGTAGCCGCGGCCTGCCGCGTTGTACGCCGGCACATCGAAGTACACCGAGCCGTTGGTTTCGTAGCCAAAGCCGTTATTGATGATCTGCTGAATCATCTCAATCTGCTCGATGATGTGGCCACTGGCCCGGGGGGTAATATCGGGGGGTAGGCAGCCCAGCGCCTCCATGTGGTTCTGGTAGAGGTTGGTGTACTGCTCGGCTACCTGCATGGGCTCCAGCTGCTGGGCGCGGGCCCGCTTGCTGATTTTGTCCTCGCCCTCGTCGGCGTCGCCTTCCAGGTGGCCCACATCCGTGATGTTGCGCACATAGCGCACGGTGTAGCCCAGGTGGCGGAGGTAGCGCGTGAGCACATCAAACACCACCGGGCCCCGGGCATTGCCTACGTGGGCCTCGCTGTAAACGGTAGGGCCGCAGAGGTACACGCCCACAAAAGGCGCATTCAGGGGCTGAAATGGGGCTTTGCGGCGGGTAAGCGTGTTGTAGAGCGAGAGGGTAGGCTGCATAGGTGCAAAAGTAACCGCAGATTCTGCAGAGTAAGCGGATTGCACAGATTTTGTAACCTGCGCGCTACCACCCGGCCAGACTGCGGGCAGTACTAACAGAAAACTACTGGAAATGGCTGCACTAAGCCGCTATTTATCGGCAACTAAGTATAAACCTCACCTCAAACGGTACAAAACCAAAGGCTGGTAGTTTATAAAGTTCCGTAGCCAGTTTATAAGATAGAACTGCAAGTATAAAATCACTCAGCTTCCTTGCTCCCACGCAACTGATAGGTAGCCGTGCTAGGAAAATGGTCGGAGTAAGGAATATCGTAGTGCACCTGATAGTCCGCTATCCGCCACTGCGGCCCGGCAAACTGGTTGTCGATGCGGATGAAGGGTAGGCGGCCATTGTAGGTGCTGCCCACGCCGTTGCCCACGGTGGCCCAGGCATTCTGGAAGTGGTCGGCCAGCTGGTCGTAGCTGTAGCTGTAGGGCACGTCGTTGAGGTCGGCGCATAGCAGCAGGGGGTAGGAGCTGCGCTCAAACCGGCGGACCAGGGTATCTACCTGCCAGTGCCGGGCCACGGCCCCGCGCTTAAAGCGGCGCAGCAGTCCCAGCCCTTTCTGCTTGAGGCCGGCCTTGCTGGAATAGCTGTCCACGATGTCTTTCTCCTCCATGCTCATGCTCTGCAAATGGAAGCTGTACACCCGAATGGTATCCTGGGAGGGCAGCCGGATATCGGCCCACATGGCGTGGTTCTGGGTGAGCTTGCCGAAGCTGACGGTGCCCTTCGCCACAATCGGGAACCGGCTGAAAATAGCCATGCCAAACTCGGCGCCGGCGCTGTTGGTCAGCGTCTTCGACAGAAACACTTCCCGGCCGGCCCGCCGCCCAATCTGGTCCACCGTCCGGAACACGTTGCCGTCGCGGGAGCGGGTACCTACGGGCTCGTTGTAGAACTCCTGGAGGCAGAGAATGTCGGCGGGGTTTTCGGCCAGCCAGCGCACCATTTCCCGCGAGGAGGTTAAATCAGCGTCGCGCAGCTGCGGATACACGTTGAAAATGCGCACGTTGGCCGACAGCAGCTTCACCACTGGCCCGCCGGCCTGCTCTTTGGCTGCAGAGGCCAAGCGGAAGGGGTGTACGGCCAGCCCCCGCTGGAAATGCGGCCAGGTAAGCACGGCCAGCCCCAACGGCAGCAGGGCCACCAGCCAGCGCCGCAGCAACCAGTACAGGCCCGCCAGCAGGTTTAGCCCCAGCGCCAGGGGTAGGGTAAGGGCACCAAAAATGGCGGGCCAGAAGGTGTAGGCCGGAATCTGAGCGCAGGCAATAGCTGCCAGCACCCACAGCATCAGCAACACGGTACACTTGAAGGCAAACGAACGACGCACAGGCAACCTTTTTCCAGCAACAGGATCAGGCGCAAAGGTAGCCGTTCCGGGTTAGCAGCCTGCGGTTCTGCCACGGCCCCTGCTGCCTTTGTCGCCTGGTTGTCTTCGGCAGCAACAACAGTCTTGACCAGCTCCGATACCGAGTAGCAGAGCCCACCCCCAACCGGGCTGTTTGTGGCCTCAGGCAAACCTGCTGAGCAGGCTTGTTTTCAGGGCAAAAGTATAGTATATTTGCACCTGAAAACTACAACGCAACGAGAGGGGACGGACAGTCCCCTCTTTGTTTTATCACCCGGTGCCTCGCCTATGAAACTTGACCGTGCCCGCCTCGCGGAGTTGCTGCAGGACAGCCTGCCTACCGACGGCAGCCTGTTCGTAGTGGACCTGACCGTCTCCGACGCCATTCGGCCCAAAGTCACTGTTACCCTCGACGGGGAACAGGGCGTAGGGATTGATGAGTGCGCTCAGATTAGCCGCCGCCTTGCTCGCCGCGTTGATGAGGAGTACGGCGAGGATGCCAGCTATACGCTGGAGGTGACCTCGCCGGGTGCCGATCAGCCTCTGCGCGACCCGCGCCAGTACACGCGCCACGTGGGCCGCAGCCTCAGCCTCAAGCTCACCGATGGGACTGAGAAAACCGGGGCCCTCGAAGCCGTGGAAGCCGAAGGCATTCAGCTGGCGGAGGTTGTGAAAGAGAAAAACAAAAAGAAATCCTTGCCCGCTGCCCTGGTACCGTTCGCCAGCATTCAGGAAGCGAAAGTGATTATTTCCTTTAAGTAGAAGGCTGTCGAACCGGCTTCGGCTGGTATTAGCCACCCGACCAGCCCTTTAACCTGTTTTATTTGCCTGGCTCAAGCGCCTTACCGGCCGCCGGCAGCTAACAGCTAATAGCTCAAACAAAGATGAACAGCAACGTCCTGATTGAATCGTTTGCCGAATTCGCTCGGTCGAAAAACATCGACCGCCCCACGATGATGAGCATCCTGGAGGAAGTGTTCCGCACCATGATTCGCAAGAAGTATGATGACGACTCGAACTTCGACGTCATCCTGAACGTGGACAAAGGTGACCTGGAAATCTATCGGAACCGCGAAATTGTGGACGACAACTCCGAGGATATCTGGGACCTGGACAAGATTCCGCTGGCCGAGGCCCAGAAGATCGAGCCCGACTACGAGGTAGGCGAATCGGTAGCCGAGGAAATTAAGCTGGAAGATTTCGGCCGCCGCGCCGTGCTCATGGCCCGCCAGACGCTGATTCAGCGCGTGAAGGACTTGGAGCGCGACAACCTCTACCAGGCTTATAAAGACCAGGTAGGCGAAATTGTGGTGGGCGAGGTGTACCAGGTGTGGGGCCGCGAAGCTCTCATCCTCGACAAAGACGAAAACGAGCTGGTGCTGCCCAAGGGCGAGCAAATCCCGAAGGACCGCTACCGCAAGGGCGACACCATCCGGGCCGTAGTGCACCGCGTAGATGTGCTGAACGGCACGCCCAAAATTATCCTGTCGCGCGCCGCGCCGGCTTTCCTGGAGCGCCTTATGGAGCAGGAAGTACCCGAAATCTTCGATGGCCTTATCACCATCAAGAATATCGTGCGTGAGCCCGGCGAGCGGGCCAAAGTAGCCGTAGAAAGCTACGATGACCGCATTGACCCCGTAGGGGCCTGCGTGGGTATGAAAGGCTCCCGTATTCACGCCGTGGTGCGCGAGCTGGAAAACGAAAACATCGACATCATCAACTACACCGACAACCTGGAGCTGTACATCGCCCGGGCTTTGTCACCGGCCAAATTGACGTCGATGAAGATCAACGAACAAACTGGGCGGGTTTCGGTGTTCTTGAAGCCTGACCAGGTTTCTTTGGCTATCGGCCGCGGCGGCGCCAACATCAAGCTGGCTTCCCGCCTCGTAGGCATGGAAATCGACGTATTCCGGGATGCCGGCGACTTCGAGGAAGATATTGCCCTGGACGAGTTCCAGGACGAAATCGAAGGCTGGATCTTGGATGAGCTCAAGAAAATCGGCCTCGATACCGGCCGCGCCGTATTGGCGGTCAGCAAGGAAGATATCGTGCGGCGGACGGAGCTGGAAGAGGAAACCGTCGAGGAGCTCTTCCGCGTCATCCGCAACGAGTTCGAGGACAACGAGAGCGACGAGCCGGAAGGCGAGGAAGCACAAAATTCCGGCGCCGCGCAATGAGTGCGCGGCGGCCGGTACGGCAAGGGCGTTAACATCAGGCCGGGTGGCTTGATTTTGACCCCGCCCGGCAAGATTTAATGTAGTACCTTTGCAACCAGATAAGAGTATCGTTCGCGAGCATAGAATGGCGGAAGCAGCAACCAAACGGCTGAATCAGGCAGCCAAAGACCTGAACGTTGGGCTTTCCACGATTGTGGATTTTCTGGCGGGAAAAGGGCACAACATCGAAAACAAGCCGACGACCAAGCTGACGTCGGAGCAGGTATCCCTGCTCGAAAAGGCGTTTGCATCGTCGGCGCAGGACAAGATGGAAGCTGCCAAGCTCAGCCAGGCCAAGCGCCAGAGCGAGCTGGAAGCCTCAGCGGCCCAGGCTGCTCAGGCGCGGGCCGCTGAGGCTGCTGCGCCCAAACCAGCTGCTCCCGCTGCCCCGGCTCCTAAGCCGGCTGCTCCGCAAGCCCCTACCCCGGCTCCGGTCGCCGAAGCCCCTAAACCAGCTCCGGCCGAGGAACCCTCCCGAGTACCGGGTCTGAAGGTTTTGGGCAAGATTGAGCTGGACTCGAAGGGTCGCCCCGTGCCCCCTCGTCCGGTGGCTCCGGCCCAGCCTACCCCTGCTCCGGCAGTTGAAGCTCCCAAGCCGGCGGCCGAGGCTCCTAAGCCTACCCCGGCTCCGGTAGCGGAAGCTCCCAAGCCAGCTCCCGCACCCGAAGCTCCTAAGCCGGCAGCACCTGCGCCGGCTCCTCAGCCCGCTCCGGTAGCAGAAGCCCCCAAGCCAGCCGCGCCTCAGCCTGCGGCTCCGGCTCCCGCACCCGTTGCCGAGGCTCCTAAGCCTGCTCCGGCCGCAGCGCCTGCTGCCCCGACTGCTCCAGTTGCTCCCGAAGCAGCAGCTACGGAGGAAGGAACAATCGTGGCCAAGGCCGATCAGCTGAAAGGCCTGACCGTACTAGGCAAAATTGAACTTCCGCTCGACTCATCGCGGCGGGGTGGCCGCGGGGCTCGTCCGGTGGCTTCCTCGGATGTGCGCAAGAGCGGCATCAGCCCCGACAAGAAGAAGCGCCAGCGCATTCCCATGGGTGGCCCCGGTCAGCCGGGCCAGCAAGGGGGCCAGACCGGTACCGGTCAGCAAGGCGGTGGCAACCGTCCGGGTGGTCCCGGCCAGCAAGGCGGCGGTAATCGTCCGGGCCAGCAAGGCGGTAACCGTCCGGGTGGTCAGCAGGGCGGTAATCGTCCGGGCCAGCAAGGCGGCGGCAACCGTCAGCCGGCTCCGGCTCTCACGCCCGAGCAAAACGACAAGCAGATTCAGGAACAGATCAAGGCTACGCTGGCCAAGCTCAGCGGCGGCCGGGGTGGCCAGCAGCAGAACCGCGCCAAATACCGCCGCGACAAGCGGAACATGGCGGCCGAGGACCGCGAGGCTCTGCGCGCTCAGAATGAGCTTGACGCCAAAACGCTCAAAGTAACCGAGTTTATTTCGGCCAACGACCTCGCGTCGTTCATGGATGTGTCGGTGAACGAAGTTATTAAGGTGTGCCTCAACATGGGCATGTTCGTTTCCATCAACCAGCGCCTCGACGCTGAAGCCATTACCGTTATTGCGGATGAATTTGGCTACGACGTAGAGTTCCTGAGCGCCGAAGAAGAAGAAACGACCGTTGAAATTGAGGACGCCGAAGAGGATCTGCAGCCGCGGGCTCCCATCGTGACCATCATGGGCCACGTTGACCACGGTAAAACCTCGCTGCTGGACTACATCCGCAATGCGAGCGTGGCTAAAGGCGAAGCCGGGGGCATTACGCAGCACATTGGGGCCTACGACGTGATGACCAAGTCGGGCAAGCGCGTTACGTTCCTGGACACGCCGGGTCACGAAGCGTTTACCGCCATGCGTGCCCGGGGTGCCAAGATTACTGACATTGCCATCATTGTGGTAGCTGCCGACGACTCGGTGATGCCCCAAACCAAAGAAGCCATCAACCACGCACAAGCAGCCGGGGTACCGATTGTTATTGCGCTGAACAAGATTGATAAGCCCGGTGCCAACCCCGATAAAGTGCGGGAAGAGCTGTCGGCTATCAATATTCTGGTGGAAGAATGGGGCGGTAAGTACCAGTCCCAGGAAGTATCGGCCAAAACGGGTCTGGGCATCGATGATCTGCTGGAAAAGGTATTGCTGGAAGCCGAGCTGCTCGACTTGAAGGCAAACCCAGACCGCAGCGCGGTAGGTGCCGTTATTGAAGCCTCGCTCGATAAAGGCCGGGGCTACGTGACTACCATTCTGGTGCAGACGGGCACCATGGAGGTTGGCGACATCGTGCTGGCAGGTCCGCACTTTGGCCGCGTAAAGGCCATGACGGACCACCGCGGCAAGAAGATGAAGAAAGCCGGCCCCGCTACCCCCGTGCAGGTGCTGGGCCTAACCGGCGCCCCGCAAGCCGGCGACAAAATCCAGGTGATGGAAACGGAGCGGGAAGCCCGCGAACTGGCCACCCAGCGTCAGCAGCTGGCCCGCGAGCAGAGCCTGCGTACCAAGAAGCACATCACCCTCGACGAGATTGGTCGCCGCTTGGCAATCGGTTCGTTCAAAGAGCTCAACGTTATTGTGAAGGGCGACGTGGACGGTTCGGTAGAAGCACTGGCCGACTCCCTGCTGAAGCTGAGCACGCCGGAAGTGGCCGTGAACATCCTCAACAAAGGGGTAGGCGCCATTTCGGAATCCGACGTACTGCTGGCTTCGGCCTCTGATGCCATCATCATCGGCTTCCAGGTGCGGCCTTCGCAAAGCGCCCGTAAGCTAGCTGAGCAGGAGCAGATTGATATTCGCCTCTACTCTATCATCTACAATGCCATCAACGAGGTGAAGGATGCCATGGAAGGCATGCTGGCCCCGACGGTACAGGAGGTGGTAGTAGCCAACGCCGAGGTTCGCCAGGTGTTTAACATTACCAAGGTGGGTACCATTGCCGGCTGTATGGTAACGGATGGCACGTTCACCCGCAAAACCAAAGTCCGCCTGGTGCGCGACGGTATTGTGGTGTACTCCGGCGAAATTCAGGACCTCAAGCGCTACAAAGACGACGTGTCGGAAGTACGCCAAGGGTACGAATGCGGTATTTCGCTGAAAGGCTTCAACGACTTGCGCGAAGGCGACAACATTGAAGGCTTCGAAGAGAAAGAAGTAAAGCGGACGCTGTAATTCGTTGTCCGATTACGCAAAAGCCCCGGCTGCTACAGCCGGGGCTTTTTGTTTGCAGGACATGCCGTCTGCACGCTCCCCGGCGAAGCCCCCGGCTGCTTACTACAACCCGCAAACGGTCCAGCGAAAAGGCCGCAGGTGTTGCCCGGGCCGAACTTTGTCGTCCTTCAACCTGATTTCTGCAGGAAAGTCCTGAATAATATCTACTTTAGAACTGGAGCATTCATTACAGTCCGACGGAATGTGCAAGAATGATGTAGTGACAGTGCTTCGAAAACCCTGACGGCTTTGTGTGATGGAGAGATTAAACCGGGCTTGCTGGCCCTTGAGTTATCATGATGCGGTACAATCAGCAGCGCAGGCTGATTTACTGACTTGCCTTTGTTACGGCCACGGGCTAGGACACTACCTAATGCAGTCTGTATGAAGAAGACATTACTCTTTTCTACCCTGCTTGCTGGCTTAGTCTTATCGTCGTGTGCACTGCTGCCCGAAACCGGCCGGCGAATTCAACATGCTTCGGGGGTTACCACAAGCCTCTCCCAGCCCGCCGCGCCGCGCCCGAAAGCGGCTGACGACTCCCCAAACCCTGGCACTTTGCTGCCGCCAAACGACGAGGTAGCCCTGGTGAGGCCGGCCCCTACGCCGGTAGTATTGTACTGGCCTTCCTTTATCCGTTCGCGGCATTAGCACCCGTAGCACAACAAAACGCCGCGGTGCAGGGCACCGCGGCGTTTTGTTGTGCTCGGTCAGGAGCGGGCTCTAAAAAAACAAAAAGCCTTTTTTCTTTTTGTGAGACAGGGGTTTGCCTTTGGGGTCAACGAAGCCGGCGGCCCGGGTCTGACCGCGCTTCTGACGAGCCGTACCAATGCGGCTGTCCTTGAATTTGCGCACCGTAAAGCCTCCCGAGCCTTTCTCAAACTGCCGGGACGGGCCCGCTGAGCGGCCGAAGCTGGTATTGGCCGTGCTCATACCCGAACGAGCCTCCAGAATTTCCATTTGCTGGTCGCGCTTGGCTTCATCGGGGTTCATACTCATGCGCTGCTGCATGCGGGCAATATCGGTAGCCGAGGCTTTCCGTTTCTTCCGCTGTCCTTGCCCATTGTCGCGCTGCGTTTGCCCCGAGTAGGACGCGCTGGCCGTGGTTTGCGCCTGGGCAGCGGGAGCCGCCAGCCAGCCGGCAACGGCAATGCACACGAGGGAAAACAGCTTCTTCATAGCAGAAAAATAACAGAGAAAACCAGTCGGTGGTACGCTTACGCTTAAATAAAAGGAGGGGTCAGCTTTGCGCCCAACGGGTGCCCGCCAAAGTTAGTTCATCTGGGGCTCAAACTTGTATTTCAGCGCAATAGTCCGCCAAAATCCATGGGACGAGTTGCCACGCAGTTCGTCCCGCGGATTGGCCTCCTGGTTGATTGTCCCGGTCAAGGAGGTGCGGCATCCACTCCGCGGCCGGGAACAGTTCATGCTGACCGAGGCAGGTACTCATTTTACACGGGCGGCTACCCTAAAGTCCGGCGCGGAAGCCCGAACTGTTTCGGTCCGCTTTCAGGTACGGGAACGCAGCGCATCCCGGATTTCAGTGAGCAGCAATTGGTCGCGCGTGGGAGCAGGGTCGGTTACCACTACCTCCTGGGGCTTCTTGAAACGGTTGGCCAGCTTTACAATCCAGAAAATGGCGAAAGCCATCAGCAGGAAGTTGATGACAGCATTCAGGAACAGGCCGTAGTTGAGGGTGGCCGCGCTGGCGGCTTTGGCCGCCGCCAAATCATTGTAGCTGTTACCGTCCAGGGCAATAAACCAGTCCTTGAAATCCATGCCGCCCGTAAGCTTGCTCAGCACGGGCATCAGCACATCGTCGGTCAATGACTTAACGATGTTGTTGAAGGCCCCCCCAATAATTACCCCGACCGCCAGGTCAAGAACATTGCCCTTGGAAATGAACTCTTTGAACTCAGATACAAAGCTCATAGTCAGAAAGTAGTTGAGAGTGGAAGTAGAAACGCAGCCGGATAAATATATGCGTTTAATTATATAAAGCGGCTATCGTACCCGGACTATAAAAGTAGGGCGCCCACGCTGCGGCTGGCACCACATTTCGGTTAAGCCGGCCGCCTACCCGTTCAATGCGTTGCGGGCTCGGTGAGCAAAGGCGTTACCTGCAGGCGGAGCAATTCGTCCTATCTTTGCCCTGTTTCCTGGCCCTTGCTCTTTCTACCATGACCTTTACCAACCTGCTTTACCAGTTGGAAGCCGAAACCGGCATTCTGACCATTACCATCAACCGCCCCGACAAGCTAAATGCCCTGAACGCGGCCACGATTGAGGAAATCCGGGCGGCGGCTCAGCAGGCCCTCGACGATCCGGCCGTGCGCGGTATTATTCTGACGGGTAGCGGGGAGAAATCGTTTGTAGCGGGGGCCGACATTGCGGAGCTTACCCAGCTGGATGAAATTTCGGCGCGCCGGGCGGCCGAGCGTGGCCAGGAGGCTTTTTGCCTGCTGGAGGAAAGCTCCAAACCCGTTATTGCCGCCGTGAATGGTTTTGCCTTGGGTGGGGGCTGCGAGCTGGCTATGGCCTGCCACATGCGCGTGGCGGCCGAAAACGCCCGTTTCGGGCAGCCGGAAGTAAACCTGGGGCTTATTCCGGGCTACGGAGGCACCCAGCGCCTCACCCAGCTCATTGGCAAAGGCAAGGCCATTGAACTGCTGCTGACGGCTGATATGGTAAAGGCCGACGAGGCCCTGCGCCTGGGTCTGGTAAACCACGTAGTGCCCCAAGCGGAGCTGCTCAGCTTCACGAAGCAGCTCCTGATCCGCATCCTGACCAAGGCTCCCCTGGCCCTGGGTTTGTGCCTGGATTGCGTGAATGCGTATTATGATAAGGACCGCCACGGCTATCAGGCCGAGGCCAATGCTTTTGCCCGCTGCTTTACCTCGGAGGATTTCCGCGAGGGTACCTCCGCTTTCCTGGAAAAGCGCCCGGCCGTGTTTTCGGGCAAGTAACCCCGGGCACCAGAGGCTGAAACGTCATGCTGCGCGGCTGCTGCGGCATGACGTTCTGCTGTTCACTCCGGGGGTTCCTTCTGTCATTCCTGATAACTATTCTTCATGAGTATAGCCAAGCGTCTGGCTTCGCAAACGGCCATTTATGGCGTAAGCAGCATTGTAGGGCGGGTACTGAATACGCTACTGGTACCGGTGTACACAGCGCGGTTTGCGGCGGCCGAGTACGGCATCGTGACCGGACTGTACGCCTACGTGGCATTTCTGAACGTGGTGTTTACCTACGGCATGGAAACCACCTACTTCCGCTTTGCCAACCGCCCCGACACTGACCGCCGGGAGCTATACAGCCGGGTGATGACGCTGCTGCTGCTTTCCAGCGCCCTGCTTACCACCGTACTGGCCCTGCTGGCCCGCCCCCTGATGAGCCTGCTGAGCCTGCCGCCCGGCCACGAGCGGTATGCCCTCTGGATTGCCCTGATTCTGGGCCTCGACGCGGTGGCGGCTATTCCGTTTGCGCGGCTGCGGCTGGAAAACAAGGCCCGCAAGTTCGCGGCAATCCGGTTGGCCAACATCCTGCTCAACGTCGGGCTCAACCTATTTTTCATTGTGTTCTGCCCCGATGTGCTGGCGGGCAAGTACTTGGCCGGGCTGCGGCCCTTGGTTGAGGGCCTGTATGACCCCACCATTGGGGTAGGCTACGTATTTATTTCCAACTTGGCGGCCAGTGCGTTTACCCTGCTGCTGCTGGGCCGCGAGTTGCTGGATTTTCGCCCGCAATTAACTCTGGCGCCCCTGCGGCCCCTGCTCCAGTACGCCTACCCTATCATGCTGATGGGACTGGCCGGCATGGTTAACGAAACGCTGGACCGGATTCTGCTACCCCGCTGGCTGCCGGAAGGCTTCTACCCCGGCAAAAGCAACCTGGCGGCCGTGGGCATTTACGGGGCCTGCTATAAAATCAGCATCCTGATGAGCCTGGTCATTCAGGCTTTCAAATACGCCGCCGAGCCGTTCTTTTTCGGCCAAAGCAACGATAAGAACTCGCCCCGCACCTTTGCCCTGGTGCTGAAGTGGTTTACGCTCTGCTGCGCCATGCTGTTTGTGGGCGTGAGCGTGAACGTGGAGCTGGTAGCCCGCGTGTTTCTGCAGCGGCCTGAGTACCTGGAAGGGCTGGCCGTAGTGCCGGTACTGCTGCTGGCCAACCTGTTTTTGGGCGTGTACTGGAACCTCTCGGTGTGGTTTAAGCTCACCGATAAAACCTACTACGGCACCTACATCGGGTTTGCCGGGGCGGTGCTGACGGTGGCCCTCAACTTCCTGCTGATTCCGCTGCTGGGGTACATGGGCTCGGCTTTGGCTACGCTGGCCTGCTACTTCCTGATGGCGGCTCTATGCTGGTGGCTGGGCGAGCGGCACTTCCCGGTGCCCTACCCCGTAGCCCGACTGCTAGCCTGGCTGGCGCTGGCCGTAGGGGTAGTAGCCCTGAGCTGGTGGCTGCCGGTAGCGGAAGGCTGGCCGCGCTACGGCCTGCAGGCGCTGCTCACGCTGGGCTTTGTGGGCTTGGTAGGGGTAGTAGAAGGCCGTCGTCTGCGGACAATTTGATTCCGGCGCACTCGTGGGGAACGGTGAAATACCCTTAGCTTCGGCCATTGGTCTGAAAATTTTTGCATCGGAATCATCCAGTTATTCCTCGTAATCTGCCAAATTACCCACGGCCGGCATTTTTCTCTTTTCACCTTTACTGCGGGCAACTGCCTGTAGTCCTTTTCTTCATGCTGATTTCCGTTATCAACACATCCAGCCACCCGCTGCCGGAATACCAAACTGCTCACGCGGCCGGGATGGATGTGCGCGCCAACCTCCCCGAGCCGGTTACGTTGAAGCCCCTGCAACGCGCCCTGATTCCAACTGGCCTGTTTCTCGAAATTCCGGTGGGTTACGAAATGCAGGTGCGCCCCCGCAGCGGGCTGGCTTACAAGCACGGCATTGGCCTGGTAAACAGCCCGGGCACCATCGACGCTGACTACCGCGGCGAGCTGAAAGTTCTGCTCGTGAATCTGTCGGACCAGGAGTTTGTGGTGCAGGATGGGGAGCGTATCGCGCAGCTGGTGGTAGCCCGCCACGAAACGGTGGAGTGGCAGCCCGTGGCGGTGCTGAGCGAAACTTCCCGCGGCACCGGCGGCTACGGCAGTACGGGCGTACGGTAGCCCCCGGCCAGCCGGCCTCTTTTGATATCTTTTACTTCTCTCAAGCTGACCCTGCGTCACCTGTACTCTCTCTTACTTCAACATCTACCTTTCACTCGTTCTTTTGTATGAAAATCATCGTCCCGATGGCTGGCATGGGCAAGCGCATGCGCCCTCACACGCTTACCGTTCCCAAGCCCCTGATTCCGATTGCCGGCAAGCCCATTGTACAGCGCTTGGTGGAAGACATTGCCCAGGTGTGCGGCGAGCAGGTAGAGGAGGTAGCGTTTATTATCGGGCGCTTCGGGGCGGAAGTAGAAAAGAGCCTGGTGAAGATTGCCGAATCGGTGGGTGCCAAGGGTACCATTCACTACCAGGACGAGCCGCTGGGTACGGCCCACGCCATTCTGTGCGCCCAGTCGGCCCTCGATGGGCCGGTGGTGGTAGCCTTTGCTGATACCCTGTTCAAAGCGGATTTCATTCTGGACTCTTCCGCCGAAGGCACCATCTGGGTGCAGCGCGTGGACGACCCCAAGCCGTTTGGCGTAGTAAAGCTTAACGAGGCCGGCCAGATTACCGACTTCGTGGAGAAGCCCGAAACCTTTGTTTCGGACCTGGCCATCATCGGCATCTACTACTTCAAGGATGGCGAGTACCTGCGCAGCGAGCTGCAGTACCTGCTCGATAACGACATCAAGGACAAAGGCGAGTACCAGCTCACCAACGCCTTGGAGAATATGAAAAACAAAGGCACCAAGTTCGTGCCCGGCCGCGTAACCGAATGGCTCGACTGCGGCAACAAGGACGCTACTGTTTACACCAACCAGCGCTACCTGGAGTACCTGCAGGAGCGGGGCGAAAACCTGGTAGCGGAATCGGCTAAAGTGACGAACTCGGTCCTGATTCCGCCGGTGTATATTGGCGAAGGCGTTATCATTACCGATTCGGTGGTAGGTCCCCACGTATCGGTAGGCAACCATACCAACGTGCGCGCGTCCATCGTTTCAAACTCCATTGTGCAGCAGTCGGCCACGGTGTTGCATGCCAACCTGACCAACTCCATGGTCGGCAGCCACGCCACCGTAGCCAGCACGCCCAATGACCTGAGTTTGGGTGACTACAACACGCTGCGCGTGTGATATTTTTGCGTCTTCTGACGTTTCAGTAGTTGGTCGAAGGTAGCTGGTGGTGGGATGCTCTCCCGCGGACCACTACCAGCTACCCCGTACTTACTACCCTCCTATGAGTCGATTTGGCATTGTTTCCGTGCTTCTGCTGGGCCTGCTGGTGGCCGGGCCTACCTATGCCCAACAGGCAAAGCCGGCCGCGGCCACCTCGGCCCCGGAAAAAAAGCCCCGCAAGCTCACGCGCAAAGAGCGCAAAGAGCTGGCCCGGCGGGCTGCCCTGGATGCGGCTGCCCAGCAAAAGCGCACACTCTCGGAGAAGGACCGCGAAATAAGCGAGGCTTATTTCGTGGATGGGGTGCGGTTTGTGCTGCTCGAAGACTACAACAAGGCCCTGGAGCGGCTGCTGAAAGCTTATGCTCTGAACCCGACCAACGCGGCCGTCAACTACAAGATTGCCGAAACCAACCTGCTGAGCGGTAACCTGCAGGATGCTACCAACTTCGCGCAGGCGGCCGTAAAGCTCGATCCTCAGAACGCCTATTATTACCTGCTGCTGGCTCAGGTTCATACCTCGCAAAAGCAGTACGACCAGGCCGCCCAGGTGTACACGACCCTGATTAAGCAGGTGCCCAACTCGGGGTACTACCTCTTTAATCTGGCCGACCTGTACATGGCCCAGGGCAAGCTGAACGAGGCCCTGGCCACCTTCAACCAGGCCGAGAAAGAGTTTGGGCCCCTGGACGAGGTTTCCTTTAAGAAGCAGCAGATCTACCTGAAGCAGAACAACCTGGACAAGGCTCTGCAGGAAGGCGAAGCCCTGATTGCCAGCAACCCCGACCAGGTGCGCTACGTGCTGGCCCAGGCCCAGATGTACGCGGCCAACAACCGCTTCCCCGATGCCATTCGGGTAGCCCAGCAGGCCCTGAAGCAGGACCCCGACAACCCCCGGGCCCGTATGATTCTGGCCGACGTGTACCGGCAGCAGAACAATCAGCCCGAATCGGAAAAACAGATCAAGCTGGCTTTCGAAAGCCCGGCCCTCGACATTGACGATAAGGTCCGCATCCTGATTGACTACATCAAGCAGCTGCCCAACCCGGCCCTGAACCAAACGGCCCAGGACCTGGCCGCCATTACTACCCGGGTGCACCCGCGCGAGGCCAAGGCCTTTTCCATTGCCGGCGACATCCAGACCGTAACCGGCAACCGGGCGGCGGCGCGGGCCAACTACCAGAAAGCCATCCGCCTCGACAACTCCCGCTACCAGATCTGGCAGCAGGTAGTGCTGATTGATGCCGAGCTGAATCAGGTGGACTCACTGCTGACCCACACGGAGCAGGCCCTGGAGCTGTTCCCGAATCAGGCCCCGCTATGGTTTTACAATGGGGTAGGCCATCAGCTGAAAAAGCAGCCGGCCAGAGCCATCAAATCACTGGAGTACGGGCGCAAGCTGGCCACCGATAACCCGGAGCTGCTGGCCCAGTTCGATACCCAACTCGGCGACTCTTACCACGAGCTGAAAGACTACGCCAAGTCGGATGCGGCCTACGAGGCCGCGCTGACCTTTGATGCCAACAACGCCCAGGCCCTGAACAACTACAGCTACTACCTCTCCCTGCGCGGCGAGAAGCTGGACAAGGCCAAGGAAATGGCGGGCAAGCTGGTCAAGCAGTTTCCCGACAATGACACGTACCTGGACACGTACGGCTGGGTGCTCTACCGCCTGAAGGATTACACCGGGGCCCGCCAGCAGCTGGAGAAAGCCCTGAAAACCTCCGCTGATGGTACCGTGATAGAACACTACGGCGACGTACTTTTCCAGCTGGGCGAAACCGACAAGGCCCTGGCCCAGTGGCAAAGGGCGCAGAAAACAGGCGGTGCTTCCCCGCTCATCGACCGGAAGATCAAAGACAAGAAACTATATGAGTAACCGCCTTCTGCTGGTGCTGCTGAGCGCCACCCTGATGCTGGGCAGCTGCAGCCGCAATTTGCTTTCCTCGGGCTCTAAAACCCCTAAGCCCACGGCGGCCATACCAGAATCAGTGAAGGCGGCCAATGTTGACTTCCGCTTTCTGGCGGCCAAGGGTAAGGCCCAGTTTGATCAGCAGAGCGGTAACATCAACGTGCGCATCCGCAAGGACAGCGTTATCTGGATTTCGGCCTCGCTGATTGGGGTAGAAGGCGGCCGCATTTACATCACCCGCGACTCGGTGCAGGTGCTCGACAAGCTGCACCGCGAGTACTACGCCGGCGACTTTGCCTACCTGAGCCAGCGCCTGAACGTGCCCGTTACCTTTGATATGGTGCAGGCCCTGCTGCTGGGCAATTACCTCGCGCCCCTGAACGCCTCCACCCAGCCGACTGTGGTAACGGAGGGGCCCATGCAGCGCGTAAACTTCGAAGAAGCCGGCCTGCTGGTGCAGCAGCTCATCAACCTGGAGCGCGGCCGGATTCAGCAGTTGCAGGTGCAGGCCCCGGCCAGCCAGAACAAGCTGACGGTTGACTACGCCGATTTCCGGGCGCTGGAGCGCACGCCCCAGCCGTTTGCCTACAGCAGCCTCGTGCAGATCCAGCAGGGCCAGACGCCCCCTACCACCCTCACCATTACCTACCGCTCCGTGGACATCGACAAGGAGCGGCTGCAGTTTCCGTTCTCAGTACCCAAGGGCTATGCGCGGAAAAAGTAAGGCCTGGCGGCTGCTCCTGGTAGGCGGGCTGCTGGTACTGAGCTTCTCCCCGGATGCGGCCTGGGCCCAGCGCACCAACTCCTCGGGCGGCCGCAAAACCAAGGCCCAATTGGAGCGCGAGCGGCGCCTGACCCTGAGCCGCATCAAGGAAACCAGCCGCATTCTGGAGCAGACCCAGCAGCAAAAGCAGGCCTCGGTGGGCCAGCTCAACGCCCTGAAGGAAAAGCTGACGGTGCAGCAGGGCATCATCAAGAACATCAGCAGCGAGCTGCGCTACCTTGAAACCGATGTGCGCCAGACTGAAACCCAGGTGCAGCAGACCCGCCAGAGCCTGGAGCAGCTGAAGGCCGAGTACGCCCGCCTGATTTACACGGGCTCGAAAACGGCTAATGGCTACAATCGGGTCATGTTTCTGTTTGCCGCGGAGTCGTTCAACCAGTTTATGCTGCGCTTGCGCTACATCCGGCAGTACACCGAAGTGCGCAAGGCCCAAGCCGCCCAGATCAGCAATACCCAGCAGCGGCTTAACAGCCAGCTCAACGGCCTGAGGGAAAAGCAGGAAGAGAAAGGCACCCTGCTCAGCAGCCAGCTTTCCGAAAAGAAAAACCTGCTGACCCTGAAAACCCAGCAGGACCAGGTAGTCACCAAGCTGACGCAGCAGGAGCAAACGCTGCGGCAGGAGCTGGCCGCCCGGCAGCAGGCCGTAAGCCGCCTCGACAACCTGATTGCCCAGCGCGTGCGCGAGGAAATTGCCCGCGCGGCCCGGCTGGCCGCCCGCCGCGCGGCCGCTAAGGCCGCTGCGGCCCGTACCAGCACGGCAGCAACTGCGCCTTCCCGCAGCCCCGGCGCTACCTCCCGTACCAACAGCACTGCCGCCGCGGAGGCAGCGGCCGAAGCGGAGGCCGAGCGTGTGGACCGCGTGACGCTAACACCGGAAAGCGCGGAACTGGCCTCCTCTTTCCGCGACAACCGGGGGCGCCTGCCCTGGCCCGTGGGCCGAGGGTTTATTAGCCAGCACTTCGGGCGGCACAACCACCCGGTACTGAAGAACGTGGTGGTAGAAAATCGGGGGGTTGATATTCAAACCAACGCCGGGGAACCCGTGCGCGCGGTTTTTGGGGGTAAGGTGCTGACCGTTGCCAGCGTGCCGGGCATGAACACCATTGTGATGGTGCAGCACGGCGACTATTTCACGGTGTATGCCAAGCTGCGAAGCGTGAGCGTGAGCGAAGGCCAGACCATAACGGCCCGCCAGACTATTGGCACCGTGTCCACTGATGCGGAAGGCACTTCCGAAGTGCAGTTTCAGGTCTGGCACAACAGCTCCAATCTCAACCCCGAAAACTGGTTGGGCCGCAAGTAGAATCCGGCCTCAGCCTACTCTCTATTCCTACCCCCTGCCGGGCCGCCAAACCCTTTCCAGGCGTGGCAGGGGGTAGCAAAATCAGGCAACAAAAAAAACACCGCACAGGATGCGGTGTCTTTCTGAGCTATGAAAACAAACTTAGCTATCAGAATCCCTCCCCCTGCCAGCGCGCAGCGGTAAAACTGCCGCGGGCCGGGGTCATTCCCGATAACATGCTGTAAGATACATGGAGGAGCAAACCCGGTGCCGGCAAATTCGCTGAATCTGTTTATTCCCTCGGTGAACTGTAGCAATCCGAACCGCGCGGCTACTGGTTGAGCTTACACCAGGTTTAAGCGGCTCAGCAGGGCAGCCTTATAAGAGTTGCCAATGGGTACGGGCAGCACGCTGGTGGCCTGTTCCGCGTTGCGGCCGGCTTCTACAATCACGGCATCATTCTCAATGGCAATGATGCGGTCGAGGCGCACGATGTACTTGCGGTGCACCCGCGCAAAGTCGCGGACCGGCAGCTTGGCCTCCAGCTCCTTCATGGTGCTGTACACAGTGTACCGCTCCCGGCCCGAGTAAATATTCACGTAGTCGCCCAGGGCTTCTACGTAGCGGATATCGGCCGTATTAACGCGGAGCAGCTTATGATCCTGCTTGATGAAAATTTCGTTTTGACCTCCGTGCAGGTAAAATGATTCAGCCGTATCGTTGGCCATTCGCAGTAATCCTTCCAGCTTATGTTTTTCTTCTTCCAGCTGGATGCGGGCCCGCCGCAGCTCCAGGTGCGATACTACCTCCCGCGCCAGAATGCGCAGGGCATCCCGCTGCTCCTCGGTCAGGCGCCGGGGTACTACATCAATGGTGCAGATGGTGCCCAGCGCCTGTCCTTCGGGGGTTATAAGCGGAGCACCAGCATAAAATCGAATATTGGGCTCACCGGTTACCAGCTCATTTCGCTGAAATAAGGGGTCTAGGGTAGCATCCTCCACCTCGTACACGTTATCCGTGCGGATGGCATGCTGGCAGAAGGCCAGATGAAGGTGCGTGCTCGGCACATCAAGCCCGATACGGGCCTTAAACCACTGCCGCTCGGCATCCAGCAGCGAAACCAGTGAAATAGGGGTACCGCAGATGTAGGCGGCCAGCCGCACCAGGTCGTCAAACACGGCCTCGGGCGGGGTATCCAGGATGTGGTAGTTGCGCAATGCTTCCAATCGGGCCGCATCGGCGGCAGGACGACGGACCGTAGCCGGTATTGTCTGGTCGGGAGAGAGAAGGGTAGAGGACATTAGGGCTAATGCAGGAGTTGAAACGTGCTATCCGGTTAACGAAGCATAAATTGCCTTCTAAATAGCGTATATAGCCTTAATTTCTTCCTATTGACCCGCTGAGCAGCTCAAATTGCGGGGCTAACGGTTGGATTTGCTGGGTAAGGCTGCACACCAGATCGAAGCCCCACGCGCTAAAACCGGGTAGGCCTGTCTTGTTGCGGGCGCGCAGGCAAAGGAACTGATTTTGAAATTATGCGGTACCTTTACAATCTTGATGCGTACAAAACTGCGTACACGTAGCTTTGCCACTCTAAACCCAGCCTAACGGCTTCCCCTTATGAACTTTGCCACACTCCTGCTCGGAATCGGAAACTTCGGCGGTACTGAGTTTCTTCTGATCGGACTTGCTATTATTCTGCTCTTCGGTGCCAAGCGTATCCCGGAGCTGTTCCGGGGCATGGGCCAGGGCATCCGCGAGTTCAAGGATGCTTCCAAGGAACCCAAGCCCGAGTTCCGCGACCAGCCGGCCAACCCCAACGACCCTACGGCCCCGCGCCGCTAAGCTGCCTACCCTATGAACGCTCCTCTCTTTCTGTTTCTGGAGGGTATCGGTGGCGGTGAGCTGATGGTCATCGTCCTGTTTATCCTTATTTTCTTCGGGGCCAACAAAATTCCGGAACTGGCCCGCGGCCTGGGCAAGGGCATCCGGGAGTTTAAGGATGCTTCCCGCGAAATCCGCAGCGAAATTGAAAACGCCGGGCAGACGCCGCAACCCCAGCAGCCTTACCAGCAGCAATTCAATCAGCAGCCCTACTCCGCGCCTACCCCCACTCCGGTAGCCGAAGCACCAGTAGCCGCCGCCCCAGCACCGGTGGCCCCGCCCATGGATGGCGGCATAACCCCGCCGGTTGCGCCGGCCCCCGAGCAGCGGCCCCGCCTCGACCAAACGACCTAAGTAGCGGGGGTAAGGTAGCAGGATGTGAGAACCAACGCCCATCGTCCTACCCTCTGGCCCCTACCTCTTCCCTCCTCCAAACCCTTTTCGTCTTGAGACGCTTCAACTCCCTCACGGAAGTTCGCCACGAGCTGACGGCAGGCACCACGTCCTGCCGTCAGCTCGTGGAGTATTATCTGGATAACATCCGCCGCAAACAGCACCTCAATGCCTTTCTGGAGGTGTGGCCCGAAGAGGCCCTGGCCCAGGCCGACGCCGTAGACGCCAAGCTGGCGGCTGGCACGGCCGGGAAGCTGGCGGGCATGGTTATCGGTTTGAAAGATGTGCTGGCCTATGAGGGCCACGCCCTGCAAAGCAGTAGCCATATTCTGGACGGCTTCAAGTCGTTGTTTACGGGTACGGCCGTGCAGCGTCTGCTCGATGAGGACGCCATTCTGATTGGTCGTCAGAACTGCGACGAGTTTGCTATGGGCGCTTCCAACGAAACGTCCTTTTTTGGGCCAGCCCGCAACGAGGTGGACCCCGAGCGAGTGCCCGGGGGTTCCTCGGGAGGCTCGGCGGTGGCCGTGCAAGCCGATTTGTGTTTAGCTTCTATCGGTTCCGATACGGGTGGCTCGGTGCGGCAGCCGGCGGCGTTTTGCGGCATTGTAGGGTTTAAGCCTACTTACTCGCGCATCTCGCGTTACGGTCTGGTGGCGTATGCTTCCTCGTTTGACCAGATCGGGACGCTTACCCGCTCGGTGGAGGACGCCGCTCTGCTGCTGGAGGTAATGGCCGGCTCTGACCGTTTTGACAGCACGGCCAGCCAGCGTGAGGTTCCTGCCTATAGCCAGCAGCTGGCCCCGGCCCCGCACTATCGCATCGGCTACATCAAAGACTGTCTGGAGCGCCCCGGGCTGAACGCGGAAATCAAGGCTGCCACGGAGCAGGCCCTGGACCGGTTCCGCGGGCAGGGCCACGTAGTGGAGGGAGTGGACTTTCCCTACCTCGATTATATTGTGCCCACGTATTACATCCTTACTACAGCCGAAGCCAGCTCTAACCTGAGCCGCTACGACGGCGTGAAGTTTGGCTACCGCGCTCCGGATGCCACCGACCTGGAGTCGCTGTACAAGAAAACCCGTTCCCAGGGCTTCGGGCCCGAGGTGCAGCGCCGGATTCTGCTGGGCACTTTTGTACTGAGCGCCAGCTACTACGATGCCTACTACACCAAGGCGCAGCGCGTGCGCCGTCTCATCAAGGAAAAAACCGATGAGCTGCTGCGCGAGTACGATTTTCTGGTGCTGCCAACTACCCCTACCACGGCCTTCCGCATCGGCGACGTGAACAAGGATACGCTGGCCATGTACCTGGCTGATATCTTCACGGTGCAGGCTTCCCTGGCGGGCGTACCGGCTATTTCAGTACCGGCCGGCACCGATTCGCAGGGCCTGCCCATCGGCCTGCAGATTCTGAGCGGGGCGTTCCGCGAAGAGCACCTGCTGGCCTTCGCCAACTCGGTTACCGAAACGCTGGCTTCGGTAGAAGCCTAGGGCGGTACCCTGATCTTCGATACCCCGGAGTTCCACTCCGGTCTTGGCCGACAACCGGTGGTAAGCTGGTTGCTGATGCGGGACCTGCGTGGGGCTTCGGGGTTCTTATTCCCGGCCCGGGCTGGCATTGTACTGGTTTCGTGCTATTTTTGAAGATGTGCCCCCCTGAGGTACAGCATTTTGAGCGTTCGGCTTACCTGCCCGTTTACATGTACGTATGAAGAAGTTGTTGCTGCGTGCTGCTGTTCCCGTATTGTTTGCTGCCTCGGCAGCACTGCCGGCGGCGGCCCAGGTGCAGCCCACCCTCCCTTCCGCGCCGGCTACCCCACCGGCGGCGGACGACTCCTTACAGGTAAACCTGAAGCTGCTGCCCGACTCGCTGGTAGCGGCCCCTACCCCCCTCGATTCCGTGAAGCTGGCCTGGCTCCGGACCCCGCCCGAGCTGCGCGACCTGGTAGGGGACCGGATCAGCTGCTTTGAAACGGACGTGCCGCACGTCTTCAACTCGCACGTTATGGCCTTTGTGCGGCTGTTCACGGAGCGGCAGCGCGGCTACACCCAGCGGGTGCTGGAACGCGAAAACCTGTACTTTCCGCTTTTCGAAAAGTATCTGGCCAAGTATAACCTGCCCACCGACCTGAAGTACCTGGCTGTGGTGGAGTCGGCCCTGATTCCAACGGCCAAGTCGCGGGTAGGCGCCACCGGGCTCTGGCAGTTCATGGGGCCTACGGCCAACGACCTGCGCCTGCGCCGCGACGAGTGGGTGGATGAGCGCATGAACCCGGAAAAGGCTACTGAGGCTGCCTGCAAACATTTGCGCTACCTCTACGGCGTGTTTCATGACTGGGAAATGGTGCTGGCCGCGTATAACTGGGGGGCGGGCAACATGCAGAAGGTAGTGCGGCGTACCGGCAAGAAAACCTACTGGGAAGTGCACCCCCACCTGCCGGCCGAAACGCGCAACTACGTGCCCACCTTCACGGCCATCATGTACACCCTGAAGTACGCCCACCAGCACCAGCTGCACTCCCCCGCCCTACGCTACCAGTACCCCGAGCCCATGGATACGCTGCAGCTGGCCGGCCGGGCCTTCGACCTCACCCGCCTGGCCCGCGCCTGCGGCTACTCCGACTCCATGGCGCTGGCACGGCTGAATCCGGAGCTGCGCAAGCTCTGGCTGCCCCAGGGCTACCGGCCCTACGCCGTGCAGCTGCCGGCGGCGGTCCGGCCGGCGCTGGCCGTAGTTGATCGGGCAACGCTGTTCGACTACTGCCGCCCCCTGGCCGAGCTGCCCCAGCTGCTGCCGTTTCGCGTGGTAGCCCTGACCGGCGTGGAGCCTTTCCCAACCCGGACAGTAGCTGATGGCGGTTTGCGCGAGAAAGCGCGGGAGGCCCAGCCCCGGTTCCGGCGCGTGCGCCACACCGTGAAGCGGGGCGAGACGGTAGCCTCGGTAGCCGAGCGCTACGCGGTAAGCCCGGCTCAGCTGCGGCGCTGGAACACGCTTGGCAGGGCCAACGCCCTTACGCCGCGCCGCCAGCTGGTAGTGTTTGTGCCGGTGCCAGCAACTTCTACGGCCTCCTCTGAAGTGCGCATGGCGGCTACGGAAAACCGGAAAAACGACGTTGCGGTGGCCCGGCCGGCCGTTAAGATCCGCCCTGTAGCGGAAACATCCGAGCCTGAAGGCCCAGCCTTGGCCCGGCCGGCCTCCCGCCTGGCCTCGCCTGCCCGGACGGCGCGGATCGTGCCCGAAACGGTGGCCGCTGCGCAGCCCGATGATTCGGGGCCGGCTACCTACGTAGTGCGCCGCGGCGACTTTCTGGAGAAGGTGGCCCGCACGCACGGCCTGACCGTCAGCCAGTTGATGGCACGCAACAAGCTAACAGCCGCGACTCTGACGCCCGGCCAGAAGCTGAACCTGCGGGAAACTGAAGACACAGCCGCTGAAATAGCCACCGCTACCCGCGAGGCGGCCGCTGCCGCTCAGGAACCCGCTCGCCGGGCCGCCCGCCCTGCCCTGCCCGCGCCCCAGGTGCACTTGGTGCAGCCCGGCGACACGCTCTACAATATCTCGCGCCGCTACCAGGGCCTCACCGTAGAAAAGCTGCGGGAGCTGAATAACCTGCAGTCGGATGAGGTAAAGCCCGGGCAGAAGCTCATTGTTAAGAGCTAAAGTCCTACCCCTCTTATTCCCGGAAAGGGCAGAGCGCATGCTTTGCCCTTTTTTATGGAAGGTGCTTCCAGGAAGCAGCTACCGAAACCTGGTCAGGCAACGGCTGTCAGCGCCCTTGCCCGGCTGAGCTACTTACCGGCTACTCGGTTAATAAAATACGGTAAACCCTTCTCCTAACCGGAATTTGCTGGCACCTTTGAGGTCCAATTTTTCACTAGCCACCGGGGATGAACGCCACGCCGCAAGAAGAACGAGAGTACCTGGAAGAAATCAAGGAGAAGCTGACCCTGGCCATCCGGCGCATTGATGACGCCGTGCGGCGGTATTCCAACGAGCTGCGGGAGAAAAAGCAGTACATCCACGAGCATCAGTCGGGCATGGATGAGGCCGATATGGTTTCCGCTGAGCAGTCCATCAACCGCATGGCCTACACGGGCGAGGGCGCCGTGGCCCGCAAGCGCCGCCTGCTCAAGCTGGGCCAGTCGCCGTACTTTGGGCGCATCGATTTCGCTACCCCCGGCAAGGCGGCCAACCCGGTGTACATCGGGGTGTATTCTTTTCTCGATGAAACCCAGCGCCAGAACCTGATCTACGACTGGCGGGCGCCCATTTCCTCCCTGTTTTATGATTTCGAGCTGGGCGAGGCCTCTTACCCTACCCCCTCCGGCACGGTAAAGGGCACCATTGAGCTGAAGCGCCAGTACAAGATCCGGGACGGGCGGCTGGAGTACCTGCTCGACAGCGACGTGAACATTCACGACGACGTGCTGCAGCAGGAGCTGGCCAAGTCCTCCGACGATAAGATGAAGAACATCGTTGCCACGATTCAGCGGGACCAGAACGCCGTAATCCGCAACGAAACCGCGCCGGTGATGATTATTCAGGGGGTAGCCGGCTCGGGCAAAACCTCTATTGCCCTGCACCGCATTGCCTTCCTGCTGTACCGCTACCGCGATACACTGGCCGCCAAGGATGTGCTCATCATTTCGCCTAACAAGGTATTTGCCGACTACATCTCCAACGTGCTGCCCGAGCTGGGCGAGGAGCACATTCCGGAGCTGGGCATGGACGAGGTGGCCGCCGACCTGCTTGATAATCGTTACACCTTCCAGACCTTTTTCGAGCAGGTATCGGCGCTGCTGGAGCGCCACGACGCGGCCTTCATTGAGCGCATCCGGTTCAAGTCCTCGTTTGAGTTTCTGAGCCAGCTCAACCAGTACCTGCTGCACGTTGAGAATAATTACTTCAGCGTGGCCGACCTACGGGTAGGGCGCACGGTGGTACCCGGCGCGTTTATACAGCAGAAGTTTAAGGCCTACCACCGGGTGCCGCTGCTCAAGCGTTTCGGGCAGGTAGCCAATGATGTGCGGGCCTACGTGCGCGACAAGGCTGACCGCAAGCTCACGGGGGGCGAAAAGGCCGCCATCGGGGAAGGTATTCCGCGCATGTTCCGCTACGGCAACGTGCTGGAATTCTACCGGGATTTTTACCGCTGGCTCGGCCGGCCAGAGTTGCTCAAGCTCGACCAACACCGCTTGCACCTGGAGTACGCCGATGTTTTCCCGCTGATTTACCTGCGCCTGCGCCTGGAGGGTCTCACGGCCTACGACCACGTGAAGCACCTGCTGGTGGATGAAATGCAGGATTATACCCCGGTGCAGTACGCCGTGCTATCCAGGCTGTTTCCGTGCCGCAAAACTATTCTGGGCGATGTCAGCCAGACGGTGAATCCCTACAGTGCCTCTTCGGCCGAAGCCATTGAGCGCGTGTTCCCGCAGGCCGATGTGGTGAAGCTGTACCGCAGCTACCGCTCTACCCTGGAGATTACCGCTTTTGCCCAGCGCATCAGCCCCAACCCTCACATTATTCCGTTGGAGCGGCACGGGCAGGAGCCTGCCGTACTGCGCTACCCCAGCCCCGAAGCGGAGCTGGAAGCGGTGCGGGCGCTTGTCACCGCGTTTCCGGGCTCCGGCAGTCAGTCATTGGGCGTCATCTGTAAAACGCTCCGGCAAGCCGAGCGGGCGTATGAGGTGCTGCAGGGCCCCGGCGTAGCCCTGCTCACGGAGGAGTCCACGACCTTCAAAGACGGTGTTATCATCACGACGGCCCATTTGGCGAAAGGACTGGAATTTGATGCCGTCATCGTGCCCTTCGCCTCGACGCGCACCTACAAAACGGAGGTGGACCGCAGCATGCTCTACGTGGCCTGCACCCGAGCTATGCACCAGCTCACCCTCACGTACTCCGGGGAGCTCACCACCTTCCTGGGCGACTAAAAGTGCCTGGATAACGGCTTACTTCCGCTGTTTCAGAAAGTGCAGGGCTAACGCTCTGCACTTTTTTTGTTTTTGACTACCAACACCCTGCACAAAAAATGCAGCAGTAAATTCAAGGCAGGGAACTATTTCGGCTGAAGTTGGCACGGCGCTTGGCTAAGCACCGGTATTCCGCGTCCTCCTTCCTATCCTTTCCTTACTATGTTGAAATCAGTACGTATCCCATTTCTGTCCGGCGTTACCTTGCTAGTGCTTACTACGGCTTGCCAGAAAGACACCGAAATGCCCGAGCCAACGGTTACGCCGCCGGTGCAAGAGGCCAACGTTAGCTTAACCTACACCTACCCAACGGCTTCCGCCAACCGAGGCCAGACATTTCTGGCCCAGGAACCAACCGGCAAGCTGGCGTCCGATAAGCTTACCCTCGCTTTTGAAAAAGCCCCACGCGCCGTGGGTATGCTCACGGAGGAGCGCATAGGGTTTGTACTTCCCCGCAGCAAACAGAAAAGCGGCCTGGTAGGCTCCTACACCTTGGCCTCGCAGCCCGACCCCGGCCAGGGCGAGGTAGTAGCTACCTACGAGCGCCCGACCTTCAATACGGGTGTGTACCTGAACCAGTATTCCGGCAACTCGCACCCCATGGAGGGCTCCCTGGTCATTACCAAATACGACGCCGCCCGCCAGCTTATCAGCGGCTCTTTTACGTTCACGGTGAAGCAGGCCAAAGACCCCTACACCTACCTGGCCATCGGCTCCAGCTCAGATGGCCGCAGCAGCTGTGAGATTAAAGGCTACGGTACGTTTGAGGAAATTCCGCTGCTCTAGGCTGAGCCTCGCCTCCCTACCCCCTGCCCGCCCCAAACCCTACTGCTGGGTTTGGGGTGTTTTTCTTATCCGGGCGGGGGCTTGTACCTTTGCCCTGGGTTGATTTTGCCCCATCCTGCTTTCTTGCCGTTTAAAGGAAGCTCCACCCCTCGCATTGTAGCATGCTGAAGATAAACAAACAGGACGCGCTCAATTACCACTCGCAAAGTCCCGCCGGTAAAATTGAAGTCATTCCGACCAAGCCCGTCAGCACCCAGCTGGATTTGGCCCTGGCCTACTCGCCGGGGGTAGCCGAGCCCTGCAAAGCCATTGCCGCCAACAAGGACGACGTATATAAATACACGGCCAAGGGCAACTTGGTAGGCGTTATCAGCAACGGCACGGCCGTGCTGGGACTGGGCAACATCGGCCCCGATGCCTCCAAGCCGGTTATGGAAGGCAAAGGCGTACTGTTCAAGAAGTTCGCGGGCATCGATTGCTTCGATATTGAAATCGACGCCACCGACCCCGAGGAGTTTATCCGCATCGTGAAGTCGCTGGAGCCCACGTTCGGCGGCATCAACCTGGAGGACATTAAAGCCCCCGAGTGCTTCCCCATTGAGACTGCCCTGCGTGAGCAGATGAACATTCCGCTTATGCACGACGACCAGCACGGCACGGCTATTATTTCGTCGGCGGCCTTGCTGAACGCCCTGGAGGTAGTCGGTAAGAAAATCGACGAAATTCAGGTGGTCGTGAGTGGGGCCGGTGCTGCCGCCATCAGCTGCCTGCGCCTGTATCTGGAGCTGGGCCTGAAGCGCGAGAACGTGGTGGTGTTCGACAAAGACGGCATCATTAACCCCCAGCGCACCGATCTGGCGGCTCTGCAGATGCAGTTTGCTACCCAGCGCGACATCACCAGCCTGGCCCAGGCCATGGAAGGCGCCGACTTCTTCCTGGGCCTTTCGGCGGCCAACGTGCTGGCGCCCGAGCTGTTGCTGAAGATGGCCGCCAACCCCATTGTGTTTGCCCTGGCCAACCCCGATCCGGAAATAGCCTACGACCTAGCCCTGGCTACCCGCCAGGACATCATTATGGCTACCGGCCGCTCCGACCATCCCAACCAGGTGAATAACGTACTGGGCTTCCCTTACATTTTCCGGGGCGCGCTAGACGTGCGGGCTACGGAAATCAACGAGGCCATGAAGCTGGCCGCCGTGCACGCCCTGGCCGAGCTGGCCAAGGAGCCCGTGCCCGACATGGTAAACAAGGCCTACGGCGACAACACCCTCTCCTTCGGCCGCACCTACCTGATTCCTAAGCCTCTGGACCCCCGCCTGATTACCACCGTCAGCCCGGCCGTAGCCAAGGCCGCCATGGAAAGCGGGGTAGCCCGCACCCAGATCGACGACTGGTTTGCTTACGAGGACGAGCTGCGCGCCCGCCTCGGCGTGAACCAGAAGCTGATGAACCGCATTACCCAGGCGGCCCGCAGCAACCCCAAGCGCGTGGTATTCGCCGAGGGCGACACCTATAAAATTCTCAAGGCTGCCCAGATTCTGCACGACGAGGGCATTGCCCAGCCCATCCTGCTCGGCAACCGCAACAAGATTGCGCGCATTGCCGCCGAAAACTCCCTCGACCTGGAAGGCTGCCAGATCATCGACATTCTGCACGAGGAGGCCAAGCGCGAGGAGTACGCCCAGAAGCTGTACGAGAAGCGCCAGCGCCGCGGCATTACCCTCTACGAAGGTCGCCGTTTGCTGCGCGAGCGGAACTACTTCGGGAGCATGATGCTGGAAACCGGTGAGGCCGACGCCTTTATCACGGGTCTGAGCAAGGACTACGGCAAGAGCATCGTGCCTTCCCTGCAGGTAATTGGGGTAGCTGAAAGCGTGAAGCGTGTGGCTTCCATGTACATCATTCAGCACAAGAAAGGCCCGTACTTCTTCGCCGATACCACCGTGAACATCGACCCCTCGGCCGAGGAAATGGTGGAAATCATTGGCCTGACCTCGCGGGCCGTGAAGTTCTTCGATACCGAGCCGCGGGTAGGCGTTATCAGCTACTCCAACTTCGGCTCGAATCCCGGTGAGTTGCCCGACAAGGCCCGCCGTGCCACCGAGCTGGCCAAGCAGCGCTACCCCGACCTGATTCTGGACGGCGAGATGCAGGCTAACACGGCCCTGAACCCGGAGCTGCTGCGCGAGCAGTACCCCTTCTCGCCCCTGGCCGACAAAGGCGGGGCCAACACGCTCATCTTCCCGAACGTGATTAGCGGCAACATTGCCTACAAAGTCATTCAGGAGATTGGCGGCGCCGAAGTAATCGGACCCATTCTGATGGGTATGCGCAAGCCGGTGCACATTCTGCAACTGGGTGCTTCGGTCCGCGAAATCGTGAACATGGCCGCCATTGCCGTGGTAGATGCCCAACACCCGGAAGGCAAGGGGTTGTAATGAGGTGATGGGGTGAGGAGGTGAATGGTGAGGAAGTGAATAGTGATAGGTGACGGTAGAACGCACTTCCCTACCCCTCTAAAGTATCAGAAGCCCGGCTGCCTGGTAAGCAGCCGGGCTTCTGCCTTCTCCGGCTTTCGATTTTCTCCTTGCCTTTACCTCCTCACCCCATCACCTCCTCACCATTCACCTCCTCACCCCTGACTTTGATTCCGGGCAAATTCGCGCCAACTTGCTTGTATCCCCGGCCGGCGCACCCTGAGCCGGCTAATCTGATTAGAACGCCTAAGTTACTTGGCACGAAACCCTGCCGCGGGTTGTTCTGCCCGTTCTGACAACTTCTACTTTAACCACCCCGCATGATTGCCTACGTTGACGGTAAACTCGCTTATAAAGACCCCACCCAAGCCATTCTGGACGTAAATGGCATTGGCTACGAAGTCCGGATTTCCCTGGCTACCTACTCCAAGCTGCCCGCCGATGGCGAGAAGGCCAAGCTCTATACCTATCAGCACATTAAGGAAGATGGGCAGGCACTCTATGGCTTCCTGGACCCCAACGAGAAAGCCCTGTTCATGCAGCTGATTTCGGTGTCGGGCATTGGGCCGGGCACGGGTATCGTGATGGTGTCGTCGATGTCGGTAGGCGAAATCCGCCAGGCCATTGTCAGCGAGGACGTCCGGGCCATTCAGGCCATTAAGGGGGTAGGGCCCAAAACGGCGCAGCGTGTGGTGCTGGAGCTGAAGGACAAGCTGCGTAAAGACGAGCTGCTGGCCAAAGCCGGTATTGATACCGTACCGCTGGCCAAAGCGCACAATACCAACCGCAGCGAAGCGTTAGCGGCTCTGGTAACGCTAGGCTTTGCCCGGGCTGCGGCCGAGAAAACCCTCGACCAGATCCAGAACAAGCACGGCAACGACCTGAGCGTGGAGGAATTAATTAAATTCGCTCTTAAGTCTCATTAGGTCAGGTTCGTTTTTTTGCTTTCCACTCTCCGCTTTTTGCTGCCCGGCCGGGTTTGGTACGGGCTGACGGCAGAGAGTACGTGGCCCTTCGGGAAAACAGAAAGCAAACGGCGAAACTAACCTACCGCTTTCTTTCCTTCGCCCTTCCCGACGATTATTGACGCTTGAATACCGGTAAGAAGTCCCTGGCCGCCTCCCTGGCGGCCGTTGTATCGTTGGTGACCTGGTGGTCGCAGGCTAAGCCGGTGGGGGGCCCGGGCACCTCGTTCACCATGCAGCAGCTCTGGTCCGACTGGCTACCGGCCGGCTCGCCGAAGCTGCGGCTGCCGCTGGGCTTTTCTCCTGATACGCCGCGCATTGATACGGCCCGCTACCGGCCCAGCCGCCGCCCCCGCGTGGCCCCGCAGGACCGGCTGGGTACGCCGTTTTCGCCGCAGCGCCGCCGCTCCCCGCTGGTGCTGCCCCTCCCCTCTAACGTAGAACTCGATGTACAGGCCGACGACAGCCTGAAAAACTTTGATGTGCGCGAGAAGCTGGGCACGGACCTCGACTACCGTGACCCGAGCCGCATGACGTTTGAGGAGTACTCGCGCTGGCAGCAGCAGCAGGCCGTGCGCAACTATTTCCGGCAGCGCTCGGCTGGGGGGGTAGCCGGCAGCCCCAATACGCCCGCCGCCCAGCGCCTAATTCCGAAGATCTACCTGGGCCCCATGGCCGACCGGATTTTTGGGGGTAGCTACGTGGATATCCGGCCCCAGGGAGCCGTGACGCTGCGCCTGGGGGCCCGCTTCAACCGCAACGAAAACCCTACCCTGACGCTGCGCCAGCAACGGGTTGGCGACTTTCAGTACGACCAAAACCTGAACCTGAACCTGACCGGGCAGATTGGCGAAAAGCTCCGGCTCACCTTTAACTACGACACCCGCGCGGCCTTCGATTTCGAGAACAACATGAAGCTCGATTACACGGGCTACGAAACCGATATCATCCGCAAGATAGAGCTGGGCAACGTGTCCCTGCCCCTGAACAACTCCCTGATTCAGGGCGGCCAGAACCTGTTCGGGGTAAAGGCGCAGTTTCAGTTTGGGCGCCTGGGCATTACTACCGTTGCCAGTACCCTGCGTGGACAGGCCGATGAGGTCCGGATTCAGAACGGGGGCCAGAGCCGGCAATTTGAGCTGAAAGCCAGCCAGTACGAGCGGGACCGGCACTACTTCCTGTCCCAGGCCTTCCGCGACCGGTACGATGCTGCCCTGCGCAACCTGCCTACCGTGCAGAGCGGGGTTGAAATCAATAATCTGGAGGTGTACGTCACCAACGACAACCGCCAGAGCGACAACCTGCGCAATGTGGTGGCCCTTCAGGATCTGGGGGAGCCCAAGCGCCTCTACCGGGGCCGGTTTCAGAAGCCCGCTGGCCCCAACGCCCTGGCCGACAACAACGCCAACACCCTGCTGAGCCAGGTGCTGGCTGGTGGCACGGATGCCCGCAGCGAGCAGGGCGTAGATGACTACCTGGCCGGTTCGCTGCAGCTCCAGCGCAGCGTGGACTATGAGCACGTACGGGCCCGCAAGCTGGACCCGCGCGAGTACACCTACAATGCGCAGCTGGGCTACATCTCGCTGAACACGCAGCTGCTGCCCGAGCAGGTGCTGGCCGTATCGTACCAGTACGTCACCAATGTGGCCAGTAGCAGCGGCCAAAACCAGCCCAAGAAGGTAGGGGAAATTACCACCGATTATGGCTCGCGGGGGCAGGATGAGGTAATCTACCTGAAGCTGCTGAAAGCCACCAACCCGGCTGTGGGCCTGGCCGACCCCAGCCAAAACCCGAGCAACGAAAACCTGCTCACGCGCAACCTGCCGACCTGGGATTTGATGATGAAAAACATCTATCCCCTGAACGCCAGCCAGCTCAACCGCGACAACTTCCAGCTTCAGATCGTTTATAAAGACGACGTGACGGGGGTGGACCTGATTTCGTTGAAAGAAGGCCAGCGTATTGCCAACCGCCCCCTGATTGAGGTGCTCAACCTTGACAACGTAAACCCCAACAACGACCGAAACCCCGACGGCAACTTCGACTTCTTCCCCGGTATCACCATTGATACCGAACAAGGACGTATTATCTTCCCCGAGGTGCAGCCCTTTGGCAACTACCTCGCGGCGCAGTTCGATACGGCTACCTCTACTACCGAACGCGACCTGGCGCGCAAATATGTGTACCGCGAGCTGTACACCCAGGTGCAGAGCGACGCCCAGCAGCGCCAGGAGAAAGATAAGTTCTTCCTGCGCGGCCGCTTCCAGGCTACCTCCACCGACGAGATTAACCTGCCCGGCATCGGCATTGCCGAGGGCTCGGTGCGGGTGCGGGCCGGTAGCACGCTGCTCCAGGAAGGCGTGGACTACCAGGTGTTCTACGACCAGGCCAAGGTGAAGATCCTGAACCCGAGCTACCTCAACTCGGCCAACGAGCTGCGCGTGGAGTTCGAGAAGAACGCCCTGGTGCAGGTGCAGCCCCGCAAGCTGCTGGGCGCCCGCTTCGACTACCGGGTGTCGCCGGACCTGAATTTTGGCGCCACGGTGCTGCACCTGCGCGAAAACCAGGCCCCGGGCATCAACCGCGTGAACGTGGGCGACGAGCCGGGCAACAACACCATCTACGGCTTTGATGTGAACATGCGCCGCGAGTCCCGGGCCCTGACCAAGTACCTGGACCTGCTCCCGCTGATTTCAACCAAGGAGGTGTCATCGGTGGCGTTTAGTGGCGAGTTTGCGCAGCTGCTGCCGGGCCAGTCGCGGCTGGGCTCGGGCGAGAGCGGGGGCGAAAATGGGGTTTCCTACCTTGATGACTTCGAGAATGCCCGCACGCCTTACACCCTGGGCGGCATCAACTCGGCGGTTACCTGGCGGTTGGCCGCTACCCCCGCCCCCCTGGGTGGCGGGGTGCAGGGCCTGGCGGCCGGCTTCAGCCGGGCCAAGCTGGCCTGGTACACCATCGACCAGACGTACTACACCAACGGCCAAAGCAAACCCCAGAACGTTGGGGTGAATGATCTGAAAAACCACTACGTGCGCGGCATCAAGCGCACGGAGGTATTCCCGAACCGCGACGTAGGCACCACCGGCAACTCCTTTGAGGCGACCTTCGACCTAGCTTATTTCCCCGACGAGCGAGGCCAGTACAACTACAACCCGGCCGTAAACCCCAGCCAGCCGCGCCGGTTTGCTACCACCGATGCAGCCGCTAACCGCGCCCGTTATGGCGGTATTTCGCGCGAAATCACCTTCGACACCGACTTCGACAACGCCAACGTAGAGTACCTGGAGTTCTGGATGATGGACCCCTTCCTGGGCGGTGAGAATGGCAAAGTGAAGGACCAGGACGGGCAGGACGATAATAATACCACCGGCGGCGACCTGTACATCAACCTGGGCACTGTTTCGGAAGATGTACTGAAGGACAACAACCGCTACGCGTTCGAGAACGGCTTGCCTGTGGACCGGGCCAACCTGACCCAGGATACCAACCCCACGCCCTACGGCCGGGTGTCGCGCCAGCCCTTCCTGACCGATGCCTTTAATGCTACCCCCGGCGCCCGCACCCAGCAGGACGTAGGTCTGGACGGGGTGAATGACGACGAGGAGAAGGCTCTGCCCGAGGCAGACCCCGTGTACCGCACGGTGCCGGACCCGGCCGCCGACAACTTCCGCCACCACCTCGACCCCAGCTACGACCAGCAGGACGCTAAAGTGCTGGCCCGCTACAAAGATTTCAACGGCATGCAGGGCAACTCGCCCGAAGGTAGCCAGCTCAGCTCCACGGCCTTCCCCGACAAGGAAGACTTGAACCGGGACAACGTACTGACCGACACGGAGCGCTACTACGAGTACCGCATGCAGCTGCGGCCGGGCCAGCTGGAGGTAGGCCAGAATTTCATCGTGGACAAAATCACGAACAAGAACTCGGATACGGATAACGAGGAAGTAACCTGGTACCAGTTCCGGATTCCGGTGCGCCAGCCCACCGGCATTGTGGACCCGCTGCAGGGCCAGACTACCCAGGACTTCGGGTTTAAGTCGATCCGGTTTCTGCGCATGTACCTCACGCAGTGGCAGCAGCCGGTGGTGCTGCGCCTGGTGCAGCCCCAGTTTGTGGCCAACCAGTGGCGCCGCTACCTCACCAAAATTGCCGACCCGACCCAGGTTATCGTCAGTCCCGATACCGACGCCGACGCCTTCAACATCTCAACGGTCAGCATCGAGGAAAACGGTCCGGCCGCCGTGGTGGGCACCGATGCTATTCCCTACGTGCTACCCCCTAACATCCGCCGCGACCGGGAGTACGGCTCCAGCACCGTGAACCGCCAGCAGAATGAGCAGAGCCTGCGCCTGGTGGTGGAAGGCCTACGCGACGGTTTCGCCAAAGCTGCTTACAAGAACATCAACCTGAGTTTGCTGCGCTACAAGCGTCTGAAGCTGTTTCTGCACGCCGAAAACGAAGACGGCACCACCCGCGACGGGCAGCTGCGCGGCTTTGTGCGCCTCGGCACCGACTACACCCAGAACTACTACGAGTACTCCAAGCCCCTGATTCTGACCAAGCGCGGCCAGAGCAAGGTGGAAGATGTATGGCCCGAGGCGAACCGCATCGACCTGAAGCTGCAGGATTTTATTGATGCCAAAGCCCGCCGCAACCAGCAGGCCGGCTCCAGCGCCGACTACAGCAAGCCCTTCGTAGTAACCCTGCCCGACAACTCTACCATTACCGTAGTCGGCAACCCGGATTTGTCGGCGGTGCAGGGCGTGATGATTGGGATTCTGAACCCCCGCGACGACAATGCCAGCAAGAACCTCACGCTGTGGGCCGATGAGCTGCGGGTATCGGAGTTTGAGACGGAAAACGGCTGGGCCGCTACCGCCCGCTTCAACGCCAAGCTGGCCGACATTGCCAACATCACGGCCACGGGCAGCTACGTGACGACCGGGTTTGGCGGCCTGCAGGACCGCGCCCAGCAACGCTCCCTCGACAACATTGCCCGCGGCGACGTGAATGCCACGGTAGCCGCCGAGAAGTTCTTCCCCGAAAAGCTGGGCCTGCGGGTACCGGTGCTGGTGCAGGCCGGCGTGGAAAGCCGCGCCCCCAAGTACGACCCCCTCGACCCCGATACCAAGCTGACCCAGTCGCTGGAGAAGTTCAAGACCTCGGAGGAGAAGGCAGCCTACCGCAAGGAAGTAGTGGACCAGACCAGCCAGCGGAGCATTTCGGTGCTGAACGTGCGCAAGGAGCGCACCAACCCCGACAAAAAGGTGCGCCCCTACGACGTGGAGAACTTCGCCTTGAGCTACTCCCTCACCGAGCGCCTGCACACCGACATCCGGACCGACCGGGACTACACCCGCACCTACACCGGGGCCCTGGCCTACGTGTACCAGGCTACGCCGCGCAACTACACGCCCCTGGCCAAGGTAAAGGCCTTCGATTCGCCCTACCTCAAGATGCTGCAGGAAGTGAACTTCACGCCCCTGCCTTCGCGCTTCTCCTTCCGCGCCGACCTGGACCGCCGCTACAACGAGCGGTTTCTGCAGCGCACCCTGGAGCCCGGCCAGGTACCCGTCACGGCTGGCATTCCGGGTATTTTCCAGAAGGCCTTCTTCTTTAACCGCATCTATGATTTGCGCTGGGACCTGACCAAGGCCTTGGCTATTGATTACACGGCTACCAACCGGGCCGTGGTGGATGAAAACCCCGGCCGCAGCATCGGCGACGACCCGGTGGCCCGCCAGAACCGGGAGCTGCTGCGCCGCAACCTGCTGCGCGGGGGCCGCACCACCAACTTCAACCAGACCGTTGCCTTCACCTACCGCCTGCCCCTGGACAAGTTTCCGCTCACCGATTGGCTGTCGGCCGATGCGCGCTACGCGGCCAACTACACCTGGCAGGCCGCTTCCACGGCCCTGACCGCGCCCCTGGACCCCACCGACCCGAACAGCGAAACCGTGCCCCTGAATCTGGGCAACACAGTGCAGAACAACGGGGAGCTGAGCGCCAACGGCCGCATTGATCTGGTGAAGCTCTACAACAAGGTGCGCTTCCTCAACATCATCAACAACGCCCCGCCGCCCCAGCCCCGGGCCCAGGCGCCGGCCAACCCCCGCGACGGCCTGGCCCGCCGCCTGCAGCCGGGCGCTACCGACGCCGCTACCCCCACCGACTCCACGAAGGGTCCGGAGCTGCGCGTACTGAAGGCCGTGCTTCGCTCCCTGATGACGGCCCGCTCCCTCAACTTCACCTACACCCGCTCCAACGGCACCCTGCTCCCGGGTTACCTGCCCGGCACCCGCTTCTTCGGGCTAAACAGTGATTTTGATGCGCCGGGCGTGCCCTTCCTGCTAGGGCGCCAGTACGATTTGGACGCCCTCTACCAGCGGGCCTACAACAACGGCTGGTACACCACCAGCAGCCAGTACCTGAATACGCCGCTCAGCTCGCTGCTGACGGAGGCCTTGTCCCTGCGCACTACCCTGGAGCCCTTCCGCGACTTTAACATTCAGCTGGATGCCCGCCGCAACCTGGTGCGCAACCGGGAAGTGTTCTACCGCCTGCAGGTAGATACGCTGACGCTGCGGCCTATTGCCAACGAAGGGCCACGAGCCAGCAACGCCCTGGGCTCGGGCACGTTCAGCACCTCGGTTATTTCTATCCGAACCCTGTTCGGTGACCTGAGCAACCGGGGCGAAGGATCCAAGGCGTTCCAGCGGTTCATTGACAACCGAGTGTTTGTGCAGCAGCGGCTGTCGGATGACAACTCGGCGGCCAACTCCGCCGGGGATGAGGGCCGCTACAGCTATAACTCCCAGGATGTGCTACTGCCGGCCTTCCTTGATGCCTACCGGGGCAAGTCGTCGGACGGCTACAAGTCCAAGAAATTCAACCCCTTTGGTGTACTACCGATTCCGAACTGGAATATCGCCTACAACGGTCTGGCCGAGGTTCCCTTTATGCAGCGCTACTTCCGCTCCATCACCCTGAACCACGCGTACTCGGCCCTTTACAACATTAACAGCTACACTACCAATGCCGCGTACACCCGCGAGCCGCAGGGGCTGCCTACCCTTATCAGCGACAATCAGCAGTATATACCTTACTACATTCTGGGCCAGGTAACCATTGCCGAGCGGCTCGCCCCTCTAATCGGGCTGAATTTTCAGACATCCGGCAATCTGACGGGCCGCCTGGAGTACCGCATCGACCGCAACATCGGCCTCAACATCCCGACGGCCCAGGTAACGGAGCTGCACTCTAAGGAAATCATTATCGGGGCGGGCTTTGCTACCAGCCGCCTGAAGCTGCCCTTCCGCATTGGGGGCGAGCAGCGGGTGCTGCGCAACGAGCTCAACGCCCGCCTCGACCTGAGCATCCGCGACAACTTCACTATTCAGCGCACCATTCTGGACGTAGTTGATCCGGGCGGAACAACCACGGCTTCGGCGGGCCGGGCCACCAGCCAGGTAACCAACGGCACGCGCCAGGTCCAGCTCCGCCCTACCGTCGATTACGTGCTCAACCAGCGCCTGAACCTACAGTTCTTCTTTACCCAGAACATTACGGCTCCGCGGGTGCAGAACGCTTTCCGCAATACCACCACCGAGGGCGGCGTGCAGCTGCGCTACAGCCTCTCGCAGTAACCGGCCGCTTTTCTTCGTGCTTGCCAAAGCCCACCTTCCCGGAAGGTGGGCTTTTGTGTAACCGGCCTCACCTGGAGCTATTGGCGGTACACGCCGCCCGGTCTAGCCTGCTGCCGTTTGGGCTAGCCCGAATCTTCCCGGCGGGCTGCGTTCGGAAACTCCCCGGCAAATCGTACTTTTGACGCGGTTCGCCCCGGCAACCTTCTTTATCCCGTTTCATCTACCCAAGTACCGCACCCCATGAATCTGCCCGCCAGCCTGAAGTACACGAAAGAGCACGAATGGATCCGCGTGGAAGGCGATGTTGCCATCATCGGCATCACCGACCATGCCCAGAAGGAACTCGGTGACATCGTGTACGTGGACATTGACACCCTCGACAAAGAAGTAACCCAGAACGAGGTATTTGGCACCGTGGAGGCCGTAAAAACCGTTTCTGACCTGTTCAGCCCCATTACCGGCACCGTACTGGAAATCAACGACAAGCTGGATGGCAGCCCCGAGCTGGTAAACTCCGACCCCTACGGCGACGGCTGGATGATTAAAATGTCTATCGGCAACGCCGCCGAGCTGGAGGCCCTGCTGTCGGCAGAGGCCTACGGCGAGCTGGTAGGCGCTTAATTTCGCCGCTTGCCTTCTCCGGCCTTGTCTGCCCCCGCGCCGCCCCCGTCCCGCCGCCGGGCCCTCGTGGTCCTGCCGCTGGCGTGGGCGGCGCTAGTGTTTCTCCTGACGCTGACCCCGTCGCAGGAAATGCCCCGCACTCCGCACTGGGAGCTGCTGGCCTTCGATACGGCCGCCCACGCCTTCGTTTTTCTGGTACAGGCCGCGCTGGCTGTTTTCTCCGCCCGGCGACAGTCCTGGTTTCCGCGGCTGAAAGTCCGGGCGTTCCGCTTTGTCTTGCTGGTAACCGTTGGCATGGGGGCTTTTATTGAAGTGGTGCAGATGCAGATGGACCTGGGCCGCCACGGCGAGTGGTCTGACCTGCTCAGCGACACGCTGGGGGTAGGGGCCGGCCTGCTGCTCATGTGGCTTACTCGCCGCTTTTGGCAATGAAACGTGCCTACCCCGTCTTAATTCGGCGAGCCTACCTGTTGGCGGGAGCCTTGTTGGCTCCGGGCCTACCCCTTGTCTCTGCCCAAGCCCAAGACCTGCCCCGGGCCCGGCAAACCATTGCCACGCTGGCCTCGCCTGTTTTTCATGGCCGCGGGTACGTGCGCGGAGGCGACCAGCAAGCGGCCCGTTATCTGCAGAGACGGTTCCGGGCGCTCGGCCTACAACCGCTCAGCCCCGAGTATCGGCAGCTATTTGCGCTGGATGTAAACACGTTTCCTGGCAAGCTGGATCTGGAATTTAGCTTCGGGATGCTGCGGTTTCCAGGGCTGGGCAGCGCGCGGCGTCTCCGCCCTGGCCACGACTTTATTGCGGACCCGGCTTCGGGTGCTGGCAGTGTTGGGGGCCCTTTTTCGGCAGTACCACTAGTTCGCCTTGATACCCTGGTCTTCACCGATGCCGGGACCCAGCGGCAACTACTACGGCAGCCCTGGCACGGAGGCGGGCTGGTGCTGCGGGCCGCCGATGAACGCCGCCTGCCTATGTTGCCCCTGCCGGTGCGCCAGCACCTGGATTCGGCGGCGCTGCGCCTAACCTTGGTTCCCAAGCTCACGGCTTCTTTGGCCGCTGAGCAGGCTCCGCAGATGCGCCTGCAAGTGCTGGACTCCGTGTGGAACAGCCTGCCCGGTACTGGCAGTGGCCCTACGGTGGCGCTGGTAGCCGCACGCGTGCAGGCCACGCTACGGAGCCAGTACCAAACCCAGAATATTGTGGGCTACCTGCCCGGCCGCATCCAACCCGATTCGTTTCTGGTGGTTTCGGCGCACTACGACCACCTGGGCCGCATGGGCCGGCGTATGTACTTTCCCGGGGCCAACGACAACGCCAGCGGCGTAGCCATGCTCCTGGAGCTGGCCGCCCACTACGCCCGCCCCGAAAATCGGCCGGCGTATTCGTTGGTCTTCATTGCTTTCGGGGCCGAAGAAGCCGGCCTGATTGGGTCCCGGTATTTCGTGGAGCACCCGTTGGTGCCTTTGCCCCGCATCCGCTTCTTGCTGAACCTTGATTTGCTGGGCACCGGTGAGCAAGGTGCCACCGTCGTCAACGGCCGGATATGGGAGCGGCAGTTTGCCCAGCTAACGGACCTGAATACGGCCGGACGGTACCTACCCGCCCTGGGCGCACGGGGCCGGGCCGCCAACTCCGACCACTACCCCTTCGCTGAGCGCGGGGTGCCAGCATTCTTCCTCTATACCCGCGGCGGCAGTCCCGCCTACCACGACCTATATGACCGACCGGAAAACCTATCGTTGGCAGGTTTTACCGGTGCCTTTCAGCTGCTTCGTGACTTTCTCAACCAGCAGGGAGCCCGGTAACATATAGGGTGGCGCATGGTCAGGCAAAGTCAGGACTGAAAACATCCGTCATGCTCTGCCCTCAACTCCGCTCAAGGATTGAGTTGCGCTTGCTGATGCTGTTACAAACAATTCGGGACGCCCCAGCTAGTGCTGAAGCGTCCCGAACTGTTTGCAGTGGGCTGGCGGATTGCGGCCCAGAATAATCTGTTTAGCTATTGGCTTTGAACGAAGACATAATCTGCTTCGCTACGTTTTCCCACTCCGGCTTCTGACGGTCGGCGCAGGTGAAGGTGCACATCAGCAGTTTGCCTTCCACGTCGGTGAAGAAAATCAAGGTGTACACTTCGTGGCCGAGTTCGGGCTTCATGAGCTCCATGTAGCCAATTTTACGGCCATTCACTTCCTTCACGCCGTGGTTAAACCACTTGGCTTCCTTGAACTGCTTGGTGTAGGTTTTGTAGAAATTATCCGAGTACATGTCGATCATGTCCTGATCGGCCGTGTTGTCGGTGTAGGAAAAGGCGATGCTAGCCTCCTTGTTGTTGGTGTAGATAACGCTGGGGCGGCTCTGCGCCTTGGCGTAGTTGAAATCCATCTGCTGTTCGCTCATCACCTCAAAGCCTTTGGGGATGAGAATCTCCACCCGCTCACTTAGCACGCGCTTTTTGATCAGCTCCACTTCGGCGAAGGGACGGGCAGCCATCAGCAGCAGCATCAGGCAGAAAACAGGGGCGGCGAGTAATACTTTTTTCATAAGTATGGACTGAAAAAAGGTGGAATTCAAAAGCAAGCTAAGGTCCGGAGAGTGAAAAGTCGCTCTGTTTGGATAACACAATTTACGCACAAAATCGTAAGCCGCAAGTATTTTACAAAAAAATAATCCTGAAGCTAGGCTGCATCATTAAGTATTTAGCAGCAAAAACAGCCATCCAAGCCTGTAAAGCGGGTTTTAAGCAAAAATACAGGTTGACACATATTAAATCCATCTCCCTGAAAAATCCCAATACTGTATTGGGAATAGCCTATACGACATACTAACGACAAAGTTCAATTTAGGGCTTCACTTTGTCGTTGGGCGTGGCGCTGGTACTTAAAGAATGTTGTTGATCTGTTCCTTGATCTTCTCGAGTTCCTCCTTCATACTTACCACCAAGTGCTGGATAGTGGAGTCGTTGGCTTTGGACCCGATGGTGTTGATTTCCCGACCAATTTCCTGCGAAATAAAGGCTAATTTCTTACCGGTGGGCTCTGGTAGTCCGGCCGTTTCGGCGAAGTAATGCAAATGGTTGATTAACCGCACTTTTTCCTCGGCAATGTCAAGCTTCTCAATATAATGGAGTATCTCCTGCTCGAAGCGGGTAGGGTTGAAATGCTCGCTGCTGGTCACCTCGGCCAAGTGGTTCTGCAGGCGCTGCCGGACCTGCTCAATCCGGGTCGGGTCGTGGCGCTCCACTTCGGCGAGCAGAATCCGGATGCGGTCCACGTAGCCCAGAATTTCGGAAGTCAGGGCCTGGCCTTCGTCGCGGCGAAACTGATTGACGCGGTCCAGGGCCTCCTGCAGCAGCGGGAGCAGTTCTTCCCAGGGCGTTTCCTCCTCTTCCTCCGTGGCGGCCGTAGCGTCGGCGGGGATGCGCAGGGCCCCGGGCAGGGCGTGGGCCACGGCCGTTAGCTGCTCCAGGGAAAGCCCTACCACCTGGCTAAGCTCCTGCAACTCCCGGCAGGCAACCGTTAGGGCCTCCTTATTAACGATGGAGCCCTGGGCCCCGGTAGCGCGCGGGCGCACAAAATCCAGGTTGAGGTTGACTTTACCCCGAATCAGGCTTTTGGTGACCAAATTGCGGATTTCCAGCTCCCGATCCAGCAGAAAGCGCGGCAGGCGCAGGCTCAGATCCAGCGTTTTGGAATTAAGCGACTTAATCTCGACGGTAGCGGAGTAGCGGTCGGTTTCGCGGTGGGCGATTCCGTAGCCGGTCATGGAGTGCAGCATGGGCAGATTAGGGCAAAGTGGGCGCAAAAGTAGAGGTTTCCCGCAGAAAGTGAGCCGGTTACCGGGGCAGTAACACAAGCATAACGTGGCCACAATATTAGCATAACAAGGCCAGTCTAGCTTTGCGAAACCCTTTTACAACCTGGCTATGCGGCGCTCAGCTTTACTGCTTTTCTTCCTGACAATAAGCCACTTGCTACTGGCCCAGCAAGGAACTTTAACGGGAAAAGTAACCGACAAAAAAACCGGCGAAGGCGCCATTGGTGCCACCGTTCTGGTGACGGGCACTACCCAGGCCGCGCCAGTAGAGCTGGATGGCTCCTACTCCCTGAGGCTGGCCCCAGGCACCTACGGCATCACTATTCAATCTATCGGCTACAAAACCCTGACCTTCAACGCCATTGCTATTCAGGCTGACCAAAGCACTACCCTCAACGGCGTACTGGAAGATAACGCTCAGGCCCTGAAGGAAGTAGTGGTAACGGGCCAGAAGCAAACCGGCACCGAGGTAGCCCTGATTCAGGACCTGAAACGGGCCGAAGTGGTGGTGAGTGGCATGAGCAACGACCAGATTGTGAAAAGCCTGGACCGCGACGCGGCCGAAGTGGTGAAGCGCATTCCGGGCGTGACCATTCAGAGCAACAACTTTATTGTAATCCGGGGGCTGGCCGAGCGCTATAACACGGTGCTGCTGAACGATGCCCTCACGCCCTCGGCGGAGGTAGATACCCGTTCGTTTTCCTTTGACATCCTGCCCAGCTCGGTGATTGATCGGGTTCTGATTTTCAAATCGGGGGCGCCGGAGCTACCCGGCGAGTTTGGCGGCGGCGTAGTGAAGGTGTACACCAAAAATAGCGTGCTCGATAACTCCACCAGCCTGAGCGTATCGGGGTGGGTGCGCGGGGGCACTACCTTCCGCAACGACTACATGACCAGCCAGCGCAGTGGCACCGATTGGCTGGGGTTTGACGACGGCAAGCGGGAAAAATCGGCGCTGCTGCCCGACGAGCCGGTGAAGCGCGGCACCACCCCCAGCGACCAGCTTACGGCCATCAGCCGCTCGTTCCGCAGCACTACGTGGCTACCCCAGGTGGGCCGGGCCCTGCCCGACCTGCGGGCCTCGCTGGGCCTGAACCGGCGCTTCGACATTGGCTCAGCGACCCTGAGCAACGTGACGTCCCTTTCCTACTCCAGTACCCACGAGCAATACAATATTGAGCGCAACCGCTACCTGGTGGAGCGCGACGAGCAAACCAACCTGCCCCGGGCCCAATACGAGTACAACGACGAGCGCGCCCTGACTAGCCTGCGCATCGGCCTGATTCATAACTGGCAAGTGCGCCTTAACAGCCAGCACCGCCTGGAGTTCCGCAACTTCCTGAACCAGTACGCCACCGACGAGGTAGTGCACCGCACCGGCCAGAACGTGGATGGGTTTGAGCGCGACGACTACGCCCTGCACTACCAGAGCCGGACCATTTACTCGGGCCAGCTGCAGGGTACGCACGAGGTAGGCAGCCAGGGCAACACTACCCTCTCCTGGGCCGGGGGCTACAACTACGTGTTCCGCGACGAGCCCGACTACAGCCGCTACACCAACTTCCGCAACACGGAGTTCAACCAGCCCTTCAGCGTGAACATCCCCACGGAAGGCAACATCACGGAAACCAGCCGCTTTTTCTCGACCCTGAAGGAAAACACTTATATGGGCAGCGGCCAGTGGGAGCGGCGCTTTACGGGCCGCGATACTACCCGGGCCAATCAGTTTAAGCTGCGGGCCGGCTTCTACACCGAGTACAAAGAGCGGGACCTGCGCAACCGGTACTTCTCCTTTATCCGGGGCCTGCGCTTTAACCGCCAAGACCTGCTCACGCTGCCGATTGACCAGATTTTCGGCCCGCAGAGCCTGGATGCCATTACCGGTTTTACCGTGGATGAGGGCACCCGCCCCGAAGACCGCTACCAGGCCAACAACGTGCTGGTGGCCGGCTACGTGGGAGCCGTAGCCCCAATTTCCGACAAGTTTAACCTCTCGGGCGGGGTACGGGTAGAGTACAACCGCCGCCGCCTGCAGGGAGCCGCCGATTACGAAGAAGTACGGACCATCCCGATGCCCTCACTGAACGCGGCCTATAATTTCACGGAGCGCTCTTTGCTGCGCCTGGCGGGTAGCGTGAGCGTGAACCGGCCGGAGTTCCGGGAAATAGCGCCTTACCAGTACTACGACTTCACGACCAACTCCATTATCCTGGGGGATTCCAGCCTGAAAACGGCCACCATTTACAACGCCGACCTGCGCTACGAGTTCTACCCCTCCCGCTCGGAGCTGATTTCGATTGGCGTGTTCTACAAGTCGTTCCGCGACGCTATTGAGCAGGTTACCTACAACCAGACCAGCAGCCAGCTCTGGCGCACCTACCAGAACGCCGACAAAGCCTACGACGTGGGGGCCGAGCTGGAAGTGCGCAAAGGCCTACTGGATGTCTCGGAAAACAAATACTTGCAGCGCTTCTCCTTTATTCTGAACGCCTCCCTTATTTATAGCCGCGTGACGCTGGCCAACACGGCCCAGAACAACGGCTTTGCCCTGTCGGGGCGGCCGCTGCAGGGCCAGTCGCCCTACGTAGTGAATGCGGGCGTGTTCTACCAGGACGATGAAGCCAAGTGGCAGATTTCGGCCCAGTACAATGTTATCGGGCAGCGTTTCACCTTCATCGGCGACCAGACCCAGAACTACTCCGTGATTGAGATGCCGCGCCACGTTATTGACCTGGCCATTACCAAAGGCATCGGGCGGCACCTGCAGCTGAAAGCGGGCGTGCAGGATTTGCTGAATCAGCCCGTGCGCCAGTTCTACGACTTCAACCGCAACAGCAAAATCGGGAAAGATGAGCGGGGCTCCTTCGGCAGCTACCGCCGGGGCAACTACTCTATGCTCGGGCTGGTGTACAATTTCTAAACAATAAGGTAACACCAGGCTAATGAAACGATAACGCCCGCCGGCCCCCGGTGGGCGTACTCATTTCGGACCTTTACCCCGCGAATCTGAGCCATCCTTTTCCTCCTCCTTTACCCATGAAAAAGCTTGTACTCCCCCTGTTTTTGGCCTTTACTACGGTGGCACTGGCGCCCCAGGCGCGGGCCCAGACGGTGTGCCCCGCCGCCCCTACCCCCATTACGGTGCCCTCAACCATTTCCGGCGACGTTACCTGGACCAGCAATAACATTTACTTGCTCACCGACCGGGTGTACGTGACCAATGGCGCTACGCTGACCATCCAGCCCGGCACTATTATTAAGGGCTCGGGCCTGGGTACGCTGGTGATTGAGCAAGGCTCACGCCTGCTGGCCGACGGCCTGCCCAACAAGCCCATTGTATTTACCTCCAACCAGCCGGCCGGCAGCCGCAACCGCGGCGACTGGGGCGGCATCGTGATTCTGGGCCGCGCGCCCATTAACCAGCCCGGCACGCCCGTTATTGAAGGTGTGCCCGGCCGCACGTTCGGGGGCAACCAGCCCAACGACAACTCCGGCATTCTGCGCTACGTGCGCATTGAGTTTCCGGGCATTGCCCTCACCACCGGCAACGAAATCAACGGCCTGACCCTAGGGGGGGTGGGCTCGGGTACTATCATCGACTACGTGCAGGTGTACGCCTCCGGCGACGATTCCTTCGAGTGGTTTGGGGGCACCGTAAACGCCAAGCACCTGGTAGCCGTAGCCGCCACCGACGACGACTTCGACACGGATTTTGGCTTTACGGGCAAGGTGCAGTACGCCGTAACCGTACGCGACCCCCAGCAGTCCGACGTATCGGGCTCCACGGCGTTTGAGTCGGATAACGATGGGAGCGGCTCGGCCCTGACGCCCCTGACCGCGCCGGTGTTCTCCAACGTCAGCGCCTTTCTGCAGAACGTGCCGGCCGTGACGCAGTTTACCCGGGCCATGCACCTGCGCCGCAACACCTCCATTTCCATCTTTAACTCGGTATTCACGGGCTGGCCCCAGGGCCTGACGCTGGACGGCGCCGGCGCTCAGGCCAACGCCACCAGCGGCGCGCTGGTACTCAAAAACAACGTTCTGGCGGGCATGACCACGCCCTACTCCCAGCAGTCGGGCGGTACGTACAACGTGCAGGGCTTCTGGGAAAACGCGGCCAACGGCAACACCACGCTGGCCGCTATTTCGGCCCTGAATCTGAACGCCGACAACTTTAAGGCCCTGAACCAGAACGGCACCCCCAACGGCACCCCCGATTTTACGCTGCCGGCCGCTTCGCCCCTGGTCACGGGCGCCGCGTTTACCGATGCCAAGCTCAGCGGTGACTTTTTCGATAATGTGGCCTACAAAGGCGCTTTCGGGCCGGCCGGCACTGCCAACTGGGCGGCGGGCTGGACCAACTTCAACCCCAACACTACTTGCTACAACGTGGCGGGCCTGACGCTGGCCGCCCGCACTACTTCCGATCAGCTCCAGCAACTGGCGGTAACCCCCAACCCCGCGGTCGGCGAAACCAAGCTGCGCTTCGAGCTGAAGCGCGGCGGCACGGCCACGGTGCGCGTGCTGGACCTGACGGGCCGGCAGGTAGCCACCGTGCTGACCGATGGCAAACTGGCCGCCGGGCTGCAGCAAGTAGCCCTGCCCACCAACCTGCGGGCCGGCGTGTACGTGGCCACCGTCACTACCAATGAAACCAGCCAATCGGTGCGCTTCGTGGTAGCCAGATAAGGACTTTATTGTTACCCTTCTATCCGGTTATGAGCCGGCTGCCTCCGGGTGGCCGGCTCTTTTTTTGAGGCAACGGGCAGGGGTTTCCTGGTTCTGCCGGTCACCTTCTAACTTGCACGCATGCCCAAGCTCCGCGTTCTGCACCTGCCCAAGTGGTACCCTCACCGCTACGACGACCAGGACGGCGACTTTGTAGCGCGGCACGTAGCGGCCATTGCCCAGGCTACAGGTCCTGCAGTGGAAACTGCGGTGCTGCTGGCCACCGTGGCGCGCGGACCCTTGGCGCGGGTGGTAGAATGGGAAGAAGACCTCGCGGGGCCAGTCCCGACGCTGCGCTACTACTACCGGCAACGCCTCACGGGTATCGGGCCGCTGGATAAGCTGCTGAAGCTGGGGCTATATTTCTGGTGCCTCAGCCGGGGCTACCGCCGCCTGCTGCGCTACTGGGGCGCCCCACCCGACCTGGTGCACGTGCACGTGCTGCTGCGCACAGGCCTGTGGGCTTGGTGGCAGCGCCTTCGCCACGGCATTCCCTACCTCATCACGGAGCACTGGACGCTTTACCTACCCGCGCGGGCCGGGCACATTGGCTGGTTGCGCCAACTCCTTACCCGGTGGGTAGTAGGCCGGGCGGCGGCCCTGCACACGGTATCAGAAAACCTGCGGGACGCCATGCACGGCCTGGGCTTTCGGAGCCAACGCAGCGCCGTTATTGCCAATGTGGTGGATACCGACCTATTCCAGCCCACTCCTACCCCCCGCGTGGCCGGGCAACTGCTGGTCGTTTCGGCGTTTCATGATTCGGTGAAGAACATCAGCGGCATTCTGCGGGTAGTAGCTCGCCTGCGCCCTCACTACCCCCACCTGCGCCTGCGCCTGGCTGGCTACGGTCCTGATGAAACTTTGCTGCGCAGGCAAGCGGCTGAGCTGGGCCTGCTTTCTGAAGGTACGGTGACGTTTCTGGGCAAGCTGGCGCACCCGGCCGTAGCCGCCGAAATGCAGCGCGCGGCGGCCCTGGTGTCCTTCAGCAGGGCCGAAACGTTTGGCTGCGTGCTGCTGGAAGCCCGCGCTACGGGCTGCCCGGTAGTGGGCCCGGCTACCGGCGGCGTGCCCGAGCTGTTTCAGCCCGCGGGCCGGTTTGGGCTCCTGGTGCCCCCCGATGATGAGGCCGCCCTGGCCGAAGCCCTTACCGCCGTGCTGCAACAAACGGTGCGCTTTGAGGCCGAGCAGCTGCGCGCCGATGCCGTAAGCCGGTGCAGCTACCTCCTCGTAGGGCAGGCGTTTTACCAGCTATACGCTACCCTGCGGGCCGGCGCCGGCCCGAACCCGGGCGAAAGCAGTGCATCTTAGCGGCCCCTTAACCGCTGCGCTGAATGCTTCGTCGTATTATTCAAAACTTTGCTACCCGCCTGGGTACGGCTTTGCTCAGCTTCGGCATCGTCTGGCTGACGGCGCGCTACCTGGGGGCGGCGGGGCGGGGCGCTGTGAGCTTGTTCGTGACGGATTGCGCGGCGCTGCTGCTGTTTATTGGGCTGCTGGGAGGCTCTTCGCTGATTTACCTGGCTCCGCGCCGCAACCTTTGGCATCTGCTGCTCCCGGCCTATGCCTGGGCGGTGGCCGTGTGCCTGGGGGGCACGGCGCTGGTGGCCCTGTTCCGCCAGCCCGGCCCCGAGTATCTGCTGCACTTGGCAGGCCTGAGCGTGCTGCAGGCTTTCTTCTCCATTAACACGGCCCTGGTGCTGGGCCGCCGCCGCGAAGCCGCCTACAACTTACTTACTCTAAGCCAGGTAACGCTGCTGGCCGGCGGCCTGGGTCTGGCGTTTGCGGCCGGCGGGCAATGGCTGTCGGTGCGCTCTTACTACTGGGTTTCGTACCTGGCTTTCGGGCTTCCGCTGCTGCTGAGCTTTCTGCCTTTGCTCCGGCAGCCCGACCGGCGCCAACGCCTGGGCCGGCGCCTGCGGGCTACCACCCGCGAGTTGGCCCGCCATAGCCGAGGCGCTCATTTTTCCAATATTCTGGCCTTTGCCAACTACCGCCTCGGCCACTACTTTGTGGCGCACTACGCCGATATCCGGGCCGTGGGCATCCTCTCGGTGGGGGTAGCGTTGGTGGAAGCCGTCTGGCTGATTCCGCGCAGCACGGCCCTGGTGCAGTATGTGGACTTGGTGCACGCTGGCCCGGCCGCCCCCCTACCCCCCTCGGCGCTGCGGGTGGCCCGGCTCACGGTGCTGGGTACGGCCACGGCCCTGGGCACGCTTATCATCTTGCCCACAGCCCTGCTCACGACCGTGTTCGGGCCGGAGTTTGGGGCGGCCCGACCGGTGATGGTGTTGCTGGCTCCCGGCGCGGTGCTGATGGCGGTGCAGATGCTGGTAAGCAGCTACTTCGCCGGCCGGGCTCAGTACCGCATCAACAATCTGGCCTCCGTGGTGGGGCTGGGCGTAACGCTGCTGGCCTGCGCCCTGCTGATTCCGCACTTCGGCATCCGGGGGGCGGCCGGGGCGGCTTCGGTTTCCTATGGCGCATCCACCCTCTTTTTGCTGCACCATTTCCGCCGGGCTACGGGCACGCCCCCTTCGGCCCTGCTGCTGCCGCGCCCCGCCGATGCCGGGTACTGCTGGCAGCTGCTGCGCCGGCGCCTGGGTTAACGGGCTGCTTTCACGCTTACCTCAAACCACGGCGCTGGGTCGGCCCAGGGGTCAGGTTGGTGCGTGGGCAGAGGGGTAGGCGAATACAGGGCGCAGAGGGTGTTGCCAACCTGCACAAGCTGACCGGGGGCCGCAGCCGGCAACCCATCCAGAATACCGGCCAGTACCTCCCAGCGCGGTTGCCCGGGCTGGCGGCTGGCATCGTGCCACACTACTATGGTTTCGGGTCCTACCAGATGGTCAAACACGCGGCGGGTGTCGGTTCGCACGGCCTCGTAGCGGTGGTCCCCATCAATGAAAACAACATCAAAAAGCCCCAGGGGACCATACTCGTAGGTAGTGGAGTTGCCGTACAGATGGCGCACGTTAGGCAGGGGCCGCGAGAAAAACCCGTGCAGCTCCTGGTAGCGGACCGGTAGCCCCAAGGCCTGCAGCTCGGCGGCCGAGAGGTTGAGAGTCACTACCTCGGCGGCTACTTCCGCCACATTGGCGGCGCTTTCGCCCCGCCAGGTCCCGATTTCAAAGTAGCGGCGACCCACGCTGCGGCGCACCAGTGCCCGGAGCAGGGCCAGATCAGTAGGCAGCGAGCCCCCGTCGCGGAAGGCAAACGGGCGAACCGTTTCGCCTTCTGTGGGCAGCAGCTGGGGCAGACTTACTACCGGCAGCCCCGCGGGTGTCACCTGCCAACGAGCACCGTGGCGCAGCGCCCGGGCCTGCCAGGCGCTTTCATCGGCGGCCAGCACATGGTTCAGCAGCCAGGGGTTGCGTAGCAGGCTGCCCAGCCCGCGCAGAGTTTTGATAAATCGGGACAACGGAAGGGTAAGAGGGGTTGGGGGTAGGAGTTTAGGAGGGATTGGGAGTGTACAGGGGTGAGGTTGGGAGTGGTTACAGGCCTCAATTCCTGAGCTGAGCAGTGGAGGGGTTGGAGGGAGAGAGTTTCGCCCCTTGGGTCGCTATTTTGCCTACCCCCTTTACCACCTCAAACCCCTTCTACCCCCAACCCCTCTTGCCCTCACACTCAGCCCTATACCCCTTAGCTAATCGGAACTTTGCGCAGGATGGCTTCAATCAAATCCTGGGTTCGGATGCCGTCGGCCTCGGCTTCGTAGTTGAGCAGGATGCGGTGGTTGAGCACGTCGGTGGCTACCTCCTTGATGTCTTCGGGCAGCACGTAGTCGCGCTCATCCAGAAAGGCTACGGCCTTGGCTGCCCGGTGCAGGGCAATGCTGGCCCGGGGGCTCACGCCAAACTGCACGTACTGCTGAAACTCCGTGAGGTCGTACTCGGCGGGCTTGCGGGTGGCAAACACCAACTCAATAATGTATTTCTCCAGCGTTTCGGAAATCTGCACCTGGTTGATCTGCTGCCGGATACCGAAGATGTCTTCCTTGGTCAGCACCGGGCTTACCTCGCCCACGTAGCTCATGTTGGCCATGCGGCGCATCACCTCCAGCTCGTCGGTTTTCTTGAGGTAGTCCACGTACACCTTCATCATGAAGCGGTCCACCTGGGCTTCGGGCAGGGGGTAGGTACCTTCCTGCTCCACCGGGTTTTGCGTGGCCAGCACCAAAAATGGCAGATCCAGCGGGTACGTAGTTTCGCCGATGGTGACCTGCTTCTCCTGCATGGCCTCCAGCAGTGCGCTCTGCACTTTGGCCGGGGAGCGGTTTACCTCGTCGGCCAAAACCAGGTTGGCGAAGATGGGGCCCTTTTTCACCTCAAACTCCGACTGATTCTGGTTGTAAATCATGGTGCCTACCAGGTCAGAGGGCAGCAGGTCGGGGGTGAATTGTACGCGCTGAAAGTGCAGGTGCAGCACCTTGGACAAGGTGCTAATGGTGAGGGTTTTGGCCAAACCCGGCACCCCTTCCAGCAAAATATGTCCGCCGGTAAAGAGGCCAATCAGCAACCGGTTCAGCATGTAGTGCTGCCCCACCACCACTTTGCCCACCTCGGCAAAGACTTGCTTGATTTTCTGCTGGTAGTCGGGCACCGAAGCGGGTTGCGGAGGCATCATACGGGAGCAAAACAGGTCTAAGAGGCTTAAAGGTAGAGAAACCGGCTCAGTACCGCTACCACCGGCTGCGCGGCAGGACATCTGTTTTCCTTATAGCAACTCCAGCGGGCCACGCGTTGCACATGTTTATTTATAACAAAATATATAACCGCTATAACTCATCTGAATAATTCAGGTGTATTCAGCGCCCGAAGTTGTTGATAATCAGTGTTGCTGTCCCGCATTGCCGGGCTGTTCTATTCTCTTTCGCTAAGACGGCGTAGCCTCTAGGGCTAGGTTGCCGCATTTCTGCTCAGCGCCTACCGGGCTCCGGCATCTGCCTGCAGCTATGCCTACATCCCACCCTCTTTCCTGCTGTAGTTATGAAAACACTTCTGCTACTGCTACTGCTACTGCTATTCGGCAGCCTTCGTGCCGCCGCCCAGTCTAGCTGACACTGGGCAAATCAGCTTACCAGCTCCGGTGCGGCCGTTACGGCCAAAAGCGTAACCACCGATGCCGCGGGCAACAGCTACGTTACGGGCCAGTCAGACTACGGGGGCATCCGGTTTGGTTCTCAGGTGGTCAGAAGCAGCCGGCGGGTACTGTACGTGGCCCGCTACACTACTACCGGCGCGGTAGCCTGGGCCAAGTTCTCGTCTAACTATCTACCAATCAGCAATTTGGCAGGCCGCGTAAATAGAACCGAGCCAATACTCATCTGGGGGCAAGGCTTTAATGGGGCAGCCGCTCGCGCAGGGCGCTGTAGGTCCAGGTACCGGCCAAGGCCGCCAGTAGCAGCACCGCCGCCCCGGCTACCCCGCTGCCCAGCTGCGCGAACATGGGGCCGGGGCAAGCGCCGGTCAGCGCCCAACCCAAGCCGAAGAGGATGCCGCCAATCCAGGTACCATGCGTATATTCCTTGTCGGCCAGGGTGATCAGCTGCCCATCTAGGCTGCGGAGGCGGTTGCGCTTGATGAGCTGAATCGACACCAGGCCCACCAGGATGGCCGAGCCAATGACCCCGTACATGTGGAAGCTCTGGAAGCGGAACATTTCCTGAATGCGCCACCAGCTCACTACCTCGCTTTTCGTGAGGATGATGCCGAACAGCACGCCCAGCACCAGGTATTTCAGATTTTTCATGGAGTAAGGCAGGTTAAAACAGCAGCGGATAGAATACCCAGGTCATCAGCAGGCCGCCCACAAAGAAGCCCACCACGGCTACCAAGGATACCCACTGCAGGTTCGAGAGGCCCGAAATGGCGTGCCCCGAGGTGCAGCCGCCGGCGTAGCGCGTGCCGAAGCCCACCAGAAAGCCCCCCAACACCAGGAACACCCAGCCCTTCCAGTTCGCCAGATTTTCCAGGGCAAACAGCTCGTTGGGCAACAAGCCCGAGAAGTCGGTTAGGTGCAGCTGCGCTTGCAGGTCCCGCACCGTTTCGGCCGAAATGGCCACCATGTCGGGGTGGCCCAGCACCCGGTAGCCAATGAACCCACCGAGGGCAATGCCCAGCACAAAAAACAGATTCCAGGCCTCGGCCCGCCAGTTGTAGGTTAGGAAGGGAATGCCGGCGGGCACGCAGGCGGCGCACACGTGGCGCAGCGAGGAGCTGATGCCCAAGGCCTTGTTGCCAATGAGCAGCAGGGCGGGCACGGTCAGCCCAATCAGCGGGCCGGCCACGTACCAGGGCCAGGGCTGGCGAAGTAAGTCAAGCATGAAATGAGCAGTTACAGAAACGAATACAAGAGGCTACGTGGTACCCAACCCGCGGCGGGCGAAGTCGGGCGCGGCGCCATTGGGGTTCACGGCCCGGCCGGTAGCCGGTGCCGCGGCAGGCTAAAAGGATTTCACTGCCTCACTTAAGTCGAACACGTCGGTGCCGGGCAGGGCCGGGGCCACGATGCTACTGCCGGCCGCCGAGCGGTAGCCCCCGGCGCAGTGGACCACCACGGGCCTGCCGGCGGGAATTTCCTGGGCCCGCTCCCGCAACTCGGGCAGCGGAATGTTGAGCGAACCGGCAAACAGGGGCTCGTCGCGGTGCTCCGTGGCAGCGCGGATATCCACAATGGTGTACTGCTCCGGATGCTGGCGGAACTGCTCCACCTCCAGTTGCGGCATAGTAGCCTCGGTAGCCGGCGTGCCCACCAGTGCCCCCTTGATCAGGGTCTCGTAGCCGATTTTAGCCGCTTTCCGGATCAGGTCTTCCTGCGCCGCCTCGTCGGCGGCCACCAGGTAGAACGGCTCGTCCGGCCCCACGATGGAGCCTAGCCAGGTTTCAAACTTGCCGCCCTGCTGTATGTTGATAGCGCCTTCCACGTGGCCTTTCTTAAACTCGGCTTCAGGGCGGGCATCCACTACCAGTACGCCGGCCTGCAGGGCCGCGCCGGCGGCCAAGCGCGGCACCTGCTGCACGCTAGGCGCATAGGCGGGGGCACCGGCCTTGTTCAGGGCCACATCGTAGCCGAAGTACTTCGGGATAAAGGGCTGGTCTTGGAGCAGCTCTTGCACGAATTCCGCTTCGCTAAGGTCCCGCAGCATGGGGTTGCCAAACTTCTCGTCGGCAATGGTGCTGCTGCTAGCCCCGCTCAGGGCCTTGCCGCAGAGCGAGCCGGCGCCGTGGGCGGGGTACACTAGCACCGTGCCGTCGAGCGGCATGAGCTTGTCGCGCAGGGAGTGGTACAGCTGCCGGGCCAACTCCTCACGCTTGGCCGTCAGGTTGCCGGCCTGCTCGCGCAGGTCGGGCCGGCCCACGTCCCCGATGAACAGCGTGTCGCCGGTAAACACGGCCTCGTCCTGGCCGTTGCGGCTGAGCACGATGCTGAGCGAGTCGGGCGAGTGGCCGGGTGTGTTCAGGGCCCGGAAGGTGAGCTGGCCCACCGTGAAGGTCTGACCTTCGTCGAAGGCCTGGTGGGGGTAGTCGGCGCCCAGCAGCTTGCTTACCCGAATGGTAGCGCCGGTTTGCTGGGCAATTTCCAGGTGGCTGCTCACGAAGTCAGCGTGGGGATGGGTTTCGATGATGCTGACGATGCTGGCGTTATGGGCCTCGGCAAAGTCGTAGTAGGGCTGCGGGTCGCGGGCCGGGTCGATCAGCACAACCTGGCGGGCACACTCGCTGAGAATGGCGTAGGAGAAATGGGCCAGGCTCTTGTCTTCAAACTGTTCAATTTTCATGGCTAAACGCAATTGAGTGAGGAAAGGAAAGCGGAATAAAGAAGATGGAGAAAGGCGGTGCAAAAAGCTACTTACCAGGTTACCAGTCAGCCACTTATGGCGCAAGCACCAGCTCACGCAGCAGAATGAATGTGCCCATGACCAGGGTAAACCAGCCGAAGGCCGGTTTGAGCTTGGCCCCGGGGATAAAGCGGGCCAGGTAGGTGCCCAGCACGATGCCCACCAGGGCAAAGGCCAGGAAGCCGAGCAGGAAGGTCCAGGCAATAGGGGTGCCCGCGCTCAGGTCGCCGGTAAAGCCGATCAGCGAGTTCAGGGCAATAATGACTAAGGAGGTACCCACGGCCAGCTTCATAGGCAGGCGCGCCCCCAGCACCAGGGCCGGGATGATGAGGAAGCCGCCGCCCGCCCCCACAAACCCCGTGAGCGTACCCACCCCCAAGCCGATGCCCAGAATCAGCGGGTAGTTGAAAGCCTGCCGCTGGGGCAATTCTTCGTCCAGCACTTCTTCGGCCTGCTGGCTGCGAATCATCGACACGGCCGCCCCGATCATCAGCACGGCGAAGGCCACCAGCACCAGCAGATCTTTCGTGAAGACGATACTGCCCACGGTGAATAACTCGTGCGGAATGGCTGGCATCAGCAGCTTGCGCACCGCAAACACGGCCAGCAGCGAAGGCAGCAGGAAAACCACGGCCGTTTTCAGCGACACCAGCCCCTTGCGGAAGTAGCCTGAGGCGCCCACCACGGAGGTGGAACCCACCACGAACAGCGAGTAAGCCGTGCTCAGCACCGGGCTCACGCCCATCAGGTACACCAGCACCGGCACGGTGAGGATGGAGCCGCCCCCGCCCATAATCCCCAGCGACAACCCAATAAAAATAGCCGCGAAATATCCGAGAGCGTGCTGCATGAATAAACAAGTGAACGTATGTACTTATGAAATCTTGTTCATGTGTTTTGGCAAAAAAAACCGGAGCCTACAGGAAGGTGCACGCGGCCAGGCACTGAATCACGTCCACCACCTCGCGCATCTTCAACGAGTAAAAGATGTTTTTACCCGCGCGGGAGCTATCCAGAATGCCTTTAAGCTTCATACCCGTCAGGTGATGCGACAGTAGGCTCTGCTCCACGCCCAGCTTTTCACTGATGTCGCTTACGGAGAGGCTTTCCTGGTTAGCCAACAGCTGCACAATGGCAATCCGGGTAGGGTGGGCCGTCGTCTTGAGGATAAACGCCACCTTCTCCATCCGTTCGGTGGTCAGATTCAGATCGGCAGTGGCGGTGGTCGGTGTCATAAGGCGCTGCAAATGTATGATCATTTGTTCATGTATACAAGTTAGCTTCTTTTTTTGTTCCCTTGCTGCCATCAACCTGCGGTTACCACGCACCCGGTTAGTGCGCAACAGATTGCCTTTCTGACCACTGTCAGCAGATTGCTGCCACCCGCAACGCCCCGCTTACGCGCATGAAGTTTCAGCCCCGGCGTACTCGGCTATTTATACCGCAGGGGAGTTTCTGCTAGCAGCTCTGCCTTATCTCTTGTCTATTGACGAAACTAGCGGCGCCAAGCCGGCGGGCCGGCGCCGTCCCGCTCGCCCTTGGGTCAAGCGGCCATGGGTTCTGCTGCGCAGATCTGGCTGGCCCGCGCCCCCACGTTGACTGTCGCGGCGCCCTGACCTTCCCAGATGCGACGCATGGTTTGGTGCTGCAGCTCTTCCACCACCTTGGCATACACCAGCGCAGTTTGAATCTTCGCGTGCCCCATTACCTTCTGCAGCACCTCTACCGGCATGCCCCGCAGCAGGCTCTGCGTGGCGAAGGTGTGCCGGGCCGTGTGGCTGGTCAGCAGCTCGTAGCGCGGCACCGACTTTTTCAACACTTCCCCGCCCACTACCGTCGTCACCACCACTTCATCCAGCAGCCCGGCCGCTTTGCCCACGCGCTTCAGGTAGCGGTTCATTACCTGGTTGGCCAGCACCGGCAGCAGGCGCACCCGCCCGGGGTCGGCGTATTTGTCCAGGATGGCCCGCGCCGCCTCCGTCAGGTAGATGCTTACGCCGGTACGGGTTTTGGTCTGCACCAGCCGCAGAATCAGGCCCCCGTCCCACTGGTGCAGGTTGCCGCGTTGCAGGGCGAATACGTCCGAGTAGCGCAGCCCTGTGTAGCAGCAGAACAAGAGCACGTCCCGCACCCGCGTGAGGTACTCCGGCAGCTCGGCCGCGGCCAGGGCCGTGAGGTTGTTGGCCGTCAGCCACATCTTCAACACGTCGGCGTGTCGCCCCTGCAGCTTGCGCAGCTCCACCGGCACTACCAGCCCACGCTCTTCCCGGCACCAGCGCAGAAACACTTTTAGCCCCCGCACGAACGAGGCCACCGTGTTTTGTGCCAGATTGCGCTGCAAGCGCAGGTAGTTCAGCACCCGGTCATGCGTCGCCAGGTCATACGTGCAGGGGTTTAGCAGCTCGCCCTGGTCCTGCTCGTAGGCGCTCAGCCACGAGCCCAGCATCTTGCGCTGCCGCAACGTGTAGTGCGCATAGCCCCGCGCCTGCAGCGACTGCCAGTGCTCCTCGAATATGCCCATCACCGATTGCGGCTTCTCTTCCTGTTCTACCAACTCTGCTGCCGGCTTCAGAACTGCTTTCAGCCCCTCGACAGTAGGTGCTTCGCCCGAGGCCCGCCGTTTGCGCCACTAGGCCAAGGCATCCGTCATCAGCCGGGACAGATACAGGTTTGCCTCCTCAGCCAGTGGATAGGAGGACCGAAACCTTTGCTTGTCCTCGTTCCACTCAGAAGGCTTGCACATTTCGCCTGTAGAATGGCGAAGGCGTAGCCCACCGAAGTAGGCATTGAAAACAACCGGGCAGCGCCCCGCGCTGTCCATTTTGTTGCGGCGAAGTACGAATTGTGTGTTCATCCGGAATGGGTGGCGTGTGGGGTGGCGAACCTCCCTTTGTACAGTCCATATTTCGCGTTGCAGAGTACCGATGGCGTGAACGCAAAAAACCCGGAAAACCCCTTCTGCTAACTGAGAAGGCATTTTCCGGGTCTTCCGGTTGTAAGTACTTGTACCAGAGACGGGACTCGAACCCGTACGTCCGTGAAGACAAGGGATTTTAAGTCCCTCGTGGCTACCATTACACCACTCTGGCTTTAGTTTGATTGTTGCCCCGGTAGCATGTGGCCTGCGCGTGACAATTGGGGCAAAGTAACTGCAAATTCTTCAAACGATGGTCACTGTTCTGCCATTTATATGGTGCAGCTCCAGTAAGGGTCACCCTCCCAAGCTTTTCTTTCAAACCATTAGTTGGCGAAAATCCTCATCCGTGATGGAGTGCTTGCGCGGAGCAGCGACAACCGATAACCAAGCAGTTGATTTGCGGAAGACTTGCTATAAAGCAAAAGACCCTGCCGTTTAGCAGGGTCTTTTTTGGAGCGGGAGACGAGGTTCGAACTCGCGACCTCGACCTTGGCAAGGTCGCGCTCTACCAACTGAGCTACTCTCGCTTTTGATCTTGGCGCCGTAGTGGCGTTTTGATGTGACAAAGGTAGTACAGGAAATCCTGAAGTCAAGAGGTGACCTCAAAAAAATCTGCACTTTTTCTCCCCGTCAAAGCTTTTTTCCTGATTTTCAGACAGAAAAATTTTACCTGAAAAGTCTGTTTTTGCGTCTCTGTCCCTCTGCCCGGAGCGGCTGAAAATAAAAACGCTACCCCCATTCCCTTCATGAAGGCAGTGGAGGTAGCGTTTTTAACACCAGTGCCGGCTTTAGCGAGAAGTTATTGTCAGCTTGAGCTCATTGAGCTTGAGCAGGGCCTCAATGGGCGTGAGCGTATTCACGTCCAGCTTCTCTAGCAGTTCCCGGATGCGCTCAAGGGCCGGGTCGGCGGGCTCGAACATACTCAACTGCAGGCTGGGGCGCGGGGCATTGTGCACGGAGGCGGCCGGCTGGGCTTTAGGGCCGCGCCGAGCTGCCTCGGCTGAAGCAGGTAGTACGCCGTTCAGCGGCACTACTTTGCCGCCGGTCGGCTGCTCATCCAGGCCAGCCAGCACTTCATCGAACTCGGTGGGCACGTCGGCCTCGGGGCCGGTGGAAGTGCGTTCCTGCTCCAGGTGGTGCATGATTTCGTTAGCGCGCAGCACCACGGAGGTGGGCATGCCGGCCATGCGGGCCACGTGGATGCCGAAGGAGTGCTCCGAGCCCCCTTCGCGCAGCTTGCGCAGGAACAGAATCCGACCGTCAGCCTCCTTTACGGCCACGTTGTAGTTACGCACCCGCGGACAGTCATCGGCCAGTTGGTTCAGCTCGTGGTAGTGGGTAGCAAACAGGGTTTTGGCCCGGGCCTTGGGGTTATTATGCAGATGCTCCACGATGGCCCAGGCAATGCTGATGCCATCATACGTGCTGGTGCCCCGCCCGATTTCATCCATCAGCACCAAGCTGCGGTCCGAGAGGTTGTTCAGAATGGAGGCTGTTTCGGTCATTTCCACCATGAAGGTGCTTTCGCCCTTGCTCAGGTTGTCGGAGGCGCCTACGCGGGTGAAGATCTTGTCGATGACGCCCACGTGGGCCGCATCGGCGGGCACGAAGGAGCCGATCTGGGCCAGCAGCACAATCAGGGCGGTTTGGCGCAGCAGGGCCGATTTGCCGGCCATGTTGGGGCCCGTAATCACCACAATCTGCTGGTCCTCCTGATCCAGACGGATGTCGTTGGGGATGTACTGCTCGCCGGGGGGTAGCTGGCGCTCAATTACGGGGTGGCGGCCGGCCGTGATGTCGAGGGTCGTGGAGTCATCGACGACGGGCTTCACGTAGCGGTGCTGGCGGGCCGTAGCGGCGAAAGACGCCAGGCAGTCGGCCACGCCAATGGCGCGGGCGTTCTGCTGAATCTGGGCCACATACTCGGCGGCAAACAGCACCAGGTCGTTGTAGATGTTCTGCTCAATGACGAACAGGCGCTCCTCGGCGTGCAGAATCTTCTCCTCGTAGGTTTTCAGCTCCTCCGTGATGTAGCGCTCGGCGTTTACCAGGGTTTGCTTCCGAATCCAGGAAGCGGGCACCTTGTCTTTGTGAGCATTCGTTACCTCGAGGTAGTAGCCGAACACCTTATTATAGGCCACCTTCAGGGAGCCAATGCCGGTTTCCTGAATGGCGCGCTGCTGCAGCTGAAACAGGTAGTCTTTGCCCGAGAAGGCCATCTGGCGCAATTCATCCAGCTCCTTGTTCACCCCGTCGTTCAGCACCCCGCCCTGGTTGGTCAGGATGGGCGCGTCTTCCTTTACTTTCACCCGGATTTCCTCGCGCAGGGCCGCGCAGGGGTTGAGCTGATCGGCGAGCTTCTGCAGGGCCCGGATGCCCGAGGCGGCCAGTTGCTCCCGAATGGGCCCGATGGCCTCCAGGGCGCGGGCTAGCTGCAGCAGCTCACGCGGATTGATGCGGCGCACGGCTACCTTGGAAATCAGGCGCTCCAGGTCGTTGATTTGGCGAAGGTGTTGCAGGAGGTTTTCCAGTAGCTCGGGCGTTTGCAGCAGGGCATCTACCGTATCGAGGCGGCGCTGAATCTGAGCGGGCTCCTTGAGAGGCAGCACGACCCACTTGCGCAGCAAGCGGGCGCCCATGGGCGTTACGGTCTGGTCGAGAATATCAATAAGGGGCACGCCGCCGGGGTGCTGGGGCTGCACCAGCTCCAGGTTGCGGACGGTGAACCGGTCGAGCCACACGTACTTGTCTTCCTCCAAACGCCCGATGCTGCCGATGTGGCCCACGTCGGTGTGCTTGGTTTCAGCGAGGTAGTGTAGAATGCAGCCCGCGGCCGTGATGCCCTCGCGCAGCCCGTCGATGCCGAAGCCTTTAAGGGAGGTAGTGTTGAAGTGGCGCGTGAGCGTGTCGTGGCCGTAGTCGAAGCCGAACACCCACTCATCGAGGGCGTAGTGGCAGAAGTCGGGGCCGAAGTGCTCCTCGAACTCGCGGCGGCTTTTCTTGCAGAACAAAACCTCGGCGGGCTGAAAGTTCTGGAGCAGCTTGCCGAGGTAGTCCACGGTGCCCTGGGCCACCAGAAACTCGCCGGTGCTGATGTCCAGAAACGAAATGCCGGCCTCCTGCTTGCCGAAATGCACGGCGCAGAGGTAGTTGTTGCTTTTGCGCTCCAGCACGTTGTCGTGGAGGCTCACGCCGGGCGTCACCAATTCCGTAATGCCGCGTTTCACCAACCCCTTGGCTTGTTTGGGGTCTTCAAGCTGGTCGCAGATAGCCACGCGCTGCCCGGCCCGCACGAGCTTGGGCAGGTAGTTATCGAGGGCGTGGTGAGGGAAGCCCGCCAGCGGGGTTTCGGAGGCGGTGCCGGCCCCGCGCTTGGTCAGGGTAATATCGAGGATGCGGGAGGCCTTAACGGCATCCTCCCCGAAGGTTTCGTAGAAGTCGCCCACCCGGAACAGGAGTACCGCGCCGGGGTGGGCCTGCTTGAGCTGGTAGTACTGCTTCATCAGCGGCGTATCGACTACGGGGGCGGGACCCAGGGAGCCGTGCGTGCGGATGGGTTTCTTGTCGGGCTTGGGGGTAGCAGTTTTCACTAGCGTAAGCGGAATGTAGCGCGAAACCGCGGCTTCGCGCATCGTGGGGGCGGCGGGGGCCGCGTTAGAGCACTGGTTTGGTTAGGTGGGGCGCACGGCCGGAGCATTGCGCCAGGGGCCGGCAGCAACCTCAACCACCAACACCCGGCCGGGCGTTCCTACCTTTGCGGCCATGCGCAAACTCTCCATGGAAGAGCTGAACCGGCTGACGGTGGCAGACTTCAAAAATACGCGAAAATTCCCCCTCACCCTAGTGCTCGACAACGTGCGGAGCCTGCACAACGTGGGCGCAGCCTTCCGCACTGCCGATGCCTTTGCGGTGGAAAAAATATGGCTTTGCGGCATTACCGGGCGCCCGCCCCAGCGCGAAATCACCAAAACGGCTTTGGGCTCCACCGAGTCGGTGGCGTGGGAGTACGCTGCTACCACTACGGCCGCTATTGAGCAGCTGAAAGCGGCGGGCTACGTGGTGGTGGCCGTGGAACAGACCACTGGCAGCCAGCCCCTACCCTCCTTCTGGCCCGAAACCGGCCGGCCCTACGCGCTGGTGATGGGCAACGAGGTGTTTGGAGTAGACGACGAGGTACTGGCCCTCTGCGACGCGGCCGTGGAAATTCCGCAGTTTGGCACTAAGCACAGCCTGAACGTGAGCGTGGCCGCCGGGGTAGTCCTGTGGGACTTTATCAGTAAGATAGGCTGGTCGGCGGCGCGGTAACTAAGCCCAGGAAATGCGAGCCTGTTAATAAAGCTTGTCATTTACTTAAAAACACTCGCGTGAAATACGCGTTTTGTTGTGTAGATTTGAACGGGCCGCCTACTTAGGTGGCCCGTTTCTTCTGCTTACACATTTACGTACCTCTTCTACCCCTTCTTGATGAAGTCAACCTTTACTCCTTCAGCACGGGCATTGGCCGCGGCCGCGCTTCTGGCCGTACCGGGCCTGGCGGCAGCCCAATCGTCGGTGCTGCTCGACCAGGCACGCAATGCCCTGAAAGCACGTACGTCCGCTTTTGGTTTGAAAACGACTGATGTAGCGGACCCGGTAGTAACCAATTCCTTTACCGATGAGCACAACGGCATCACGCACGTGTACTTCCGGCAGCGGTACCAGGGGGTAGAAATTTACAACGCCGTGGCCGATGTGCACCTGAATGCCGCGGGCAAGGTAGCTACCCTGCACAGCAGCTTTGTAGCCAACACGGCCGCTCAGGCCCGTCCGGCCACGCCCGGCCTCACGGCAGAGCAGGCCGTATCGGCGGCGGCCCGGGCGCTTAGTTTGCCTTCTCCCCAGGGGCTGCAGGTGGAGAAAGCCGGTACCCCGGCTGCCGGCCTGGAGTTCTCCACCGGGGGTATTTCCCTGGAAACCATTCCGGTAAAGCTCATGTACCTGCCCATGCCCACTGGCGAGCTGCGCCTGGTATGGGACGTAACCATCTACCCCAAGCACGCCCGCAACTACTGGAGCGTACGCGTAGATGCCTCCACGGGTGCCCTGCTCGACCAGCACGACCTGGTGATTAACGAGCCCTTCACCCTGGCTCCGCTCACCGAGCCCATGGCCCTGGCTTCTACTCCTTCTCCGGCTCCGGCCGCCCGCCCCACGGCCGGCAACAGCTACAACGTGTGGCCCATTACGGTGGAAAGCCCCAACCACGGCGCCCGGCAGGTAGTAACCGACCCGGCTGACCCGGCCGTTTCGCCCTACGGCTGGCACGACGTGGACGGCAAGCCCGGCGCCGACTCCCTGCGCACGGCCGGCAACAACGTGTACGCCTACGAAGACCGCAACAACCGCAATAACGGCACCACGGAGCTGTGGCGCGGAGGCTACGCCCCCAAGGGCGGCCCCAACCAAATCTTCGATGCTCCCTTCAGCAACGCCGTTACCGCTGCCCCCAACGCCAACCTCGACGCGGCCATCATCAACCTGTTCTACTGGAACAACATGATGCACGACGTGATGGCCCGCAAAGGCTTCAACGAGGCCAGCGGCAACTTCCAGGCTACCAACTACTCCGGCCAGGGCCGGGGCGGCGATGCCGTGTTTGCCGAGGCCCAGGATGCCATTATTGCCAACTCGGTTAGCCTGAACAACGCCAACTTCTCTACCCCCGCCGAAGGTCGCAACCCCCGGATGCAGATGTACCTGTGGGACCAAAACATTACCACGGCCAGCGTAACGGCCCCGGCCAGCCTGGCCGGCCCCATTGCCGCCGCCGAAGGGGTGTTTACGCGTCGCCTGTCCCGGAGCGGCCCCATCACCGGCAATCTGGTACTGGTAAACGACGGCACGGCTACGCCTACGTTTGGCTGCGCTACCTACACCAACGCCGATGCCGTGAAAGGCAACATTGCCCTGGTTGACCGCGGCGACTGCATCTTTGCCGTGAAAGTGCAGCAGGCCCAGGCCGCTGGCGCCCGCATGGTGGTTATCATCAACAACAACGCTACTCAGGGTGCCGTTTCCTTTGGCGCCGCCGCCGATACGGTAGGCATCCGGATTCCGGGCGTGATGATTTCTCAGGCCGATGGCAACAAGCTGAAAACCGCCCTGCAGGCGGGCACGGCCGTAACCTTCTCGGCCAGCGGCATCACCAACTACCGCGACGGTGACTTCGACAACGGTATTATTGCCCACGAATACGGCCACGGTATCTCTACCCGCCTGACGGGTGGCGCCTCGGCTCCGAACTGCCTGCGCAGCGCCGAGCAGATGGGCGAAGGCTGGAGCGACTTTTTCGGCCTCTGGATGACGACCAAGCCCACGGATACGGAATCGATGGCCCGGGGCATTGGTACGTATGCTAAGTTCCAGGAAATCAGCGGCCCCGGCATTCGCCCTACTCGCTACAGCACCAACATGACCACTAACCCTTCTACCTACGCTTATGTGGGCAAGACAGTGAATGGGAGCGAGTACACTGCGGAACACGCCATCGGCTACGTGTGGGCCTCTATGCTCTGGGACCTGAACTGGGCCCTCATCAACAAGTACGGCTACAACGCCGACCTGCGCGGCTCTACCGGCGGCAACAACATTGCTCTGCAGCTGGTGATGGACGGCCTGAAGCTGCAAGCCTGCAACCCCGGCTTCGTGGATGGCCGCAACGCCATTCTGAAGGCTGATTCCCTGAACAACAAGGCCGCCAACTCGGCCCTGATCTGGCGCGTGTTTGCCCGCCGCGGCCTGGGCTTCAGCGCCAAGCAAGGCAGCTCGAACCTGCTCAACGACCAGACGGCCGCCTTCGACTTGCCTTCTACCGTAACGAGCAGCCGCCAGGCCCTCAGCGAGAAACTGCTGGAGGTAGCTCCCAACCCGGCCAACGGCCAGGTACGGGTACGCACCCAGATCAGCAGCGCCACGCCGGTACAGGTTGAGCTGGTTTCAATTCTGGGCCAGCGGGTACGGGTGCAGCAGGTGGCAGCGGCTCGCTTGCTGGATGGCGTGAACATTGACACGGCTGACCTCGCGGGCGGCGTGTACGTGGTGCGCCTCACCACCTCGGAAGGTACCATCACCAAAAAGGTGGTAGTGCAGCACTAAACCAGCCTTCCGGCTGATTTTTTCCGACAGATAAACAAAAAACTGCCCGTCTGGCTCCTTGAGGCCGGGCGGGCAGTTTTTTTAGTACTCCAGCCTATTTTCAGGTTATTGCCCTATGTCGTCGTCTTTATCCGCCTCCGATGCTGCCCTGCTGGCCCTGCGCCCCCCGGTTTCCATTTCCCTGCCCGAAGATGCCCCGGCCGATACGGTCGGGAGCTTCCTGCATCTGACGCTCCGGCCCGTGCTGAAGCTGCAGAACCTGCGGCTGCTGGCCGCAGTGGCCGATTTCGTGCATGACCACCGCATAGCCTTCGTTGGTGCGGGCCCGCGGGAGCAGGAGCGGGTGGTGGCCGAGCTGCTGACGCGCAACACCAAGCTGCGCTATACCATCGTCGGGTTGGTTACGGGGCTGTTTACGGAGGCGGAAACGGCTTTTTACCGCCTTCACCGGGCCGAGCTGAACCGCCGCCTGCTGGAGCTGGCCGTGCGCCGGGCCCAGGACCAGACGGAGGCTCTGGCGCAGTTACTCCGGCCGGAATGAGCACGTTTTACGCTACCCTTGAGGTTGGGGAGCAGGCCACGCCCGAGGAAATCCGCCGGGCCTACCGCCGTCTGGTGCTGCTCACCCACCCCGACCGTACGCCCGACCCGGCCGCCCACGAGCGGTACTTGGCCATCAATGCCGCGTACGAGGTGCTGAGCCAGCCCGCGCGCCGGCAGCTCTACGACGCGGCCCTGGCCATTCGGCGGCGCCCGCCGGACCCATCGGCCACCCTACCCCCTCAAGCGGCGCCAACCCGCGCCCAGGCCGAAGTCCGGCAGCGGCGGGCGGCCGCGCGGCGCCGGGGCCCCGCCCCCGACCCCTACGCGGCCCTGTATGCTCGTTATGCGCCCTGGGGCCGGCGGTTCTGCCGGTTGATGCTGGTGTTCTGCGGGCTGCTGGTCCTGGATTTCTGCTGGACGCGGGAGTATCCGCGGGAGCGGGTACAAAGCGTGGAGCGGCACTCCATGTCCTCGCGCCGGAGCGGGTCCGTGACGTACTATACCGTGCGCACGCCCCACGTTAATTTCCGCACCTACGAGTACAACTGGGAAGTAGGCACGGCACTGACTATCCGGGCCAGTGCCTTGTTTGGTCAGGTGCGGGCTGTAGCAGTCAGTGGGCAGCGGCTTGAGCGGGCGGATGACGTCACGATTTATGGCAATTTCCTGTTCGCGCCCTTGCTGCTCCTGCTGGTGGCAGCACTCGGGGCCCGCACCCACAGCTCCCCCGGGTTGGCGCTTAACTGCGGGGTAGGATGCGGGCTTCTGCTGATAGTGATACTGTACTTCATGCGGAGCGCCTAGCTTGGTGTATAAAAACAAAAAGCGCCCGAAACACAGGTTCCGGGCGCTTTTTTTGGTTTAGGAAAGACCAGACTTTGGCTAGTCGTACTGGGAGTCGCGCAGGTGCACAGGTGTCGTTTTCTTGCGCAGGCGCATGTTCAGCACCTCCACTACCAACGAGAAGAACATGGCGAAGTAGATGTAACCCTTTTCGATTTCCTTGTGGAAGGCTTCCATCACCAGCATCACCCCAATCATAATCAGGAAGGACAGGGCCAGCATTTTAATAGTGGGGTTGCGGTTCACGAAGTCGGCCACCAGGCCGCTGAAGGCCAGCATTACGCCCATAGACAGGATAACGGCCAGAATCATAATCAGCACATTGTCCACCAGGCCCACGGCCGTTAGGATGGAGTCGAAGCTGAAGACGATGTCGATGAGGATAATTTGGATGATGACGCTGCCCATGGTAGCACTGCCTTTCGCGCCGTGCTCCCCTTCTTCCTCGCCCTGCAGCTTGGTATGGATTTCGGTGGTGCTTTTGCCAATCAGGAACAGGCCGCCGCCCAGCAGAATCAGGTCGCGGCCGGTTACGCTCCAGCCACCTTCCATCCAGGGCACGGGCAGCGAGAACAACGGAGCCTTTAGGCCCACAATCCAGGAAATACTCAGCAGCAGCCCAATGCGAAACAGCAGCGCCAGCAGCAGCCCAATGCTACGGCCCCGGCTGTGCTGCTCCGCCGGCAGGCGATTGACGATGATGGAAATAAAGATGATGTTATCAATGCCCAGCACTATCTCCATGAACGTGAGCGTGAGCAGGCTCACCCAGGTCTGGGGGTCAGAGAAAACGGAAAAGTCGAAATTCATGGATTGGCGGTAAGGTGGTGATGGAGGGAGGAGGTGATGGGGTGAAGAGGTGAGGAGGTAAATGGTGACAGGTGACAGGTGACAGGTTGAAACGGTTTCCGATGAAGCAGGGGGTAGCAAGAAGCTGTTCGGCCGACTTTTTTCAGGCGCTTTTCACCGCTTACCTGTCACTTGTCACCTGTCACCATTTACCTCATCACCCTACGACTTCATGTTCACGAACTGCAGGGGCTGGCCTACGTCGGCGCGGCGCACCAGGGCAATGGCGGCCTGCAGCTCATCTATTTTCTTGGCCGTAACGCGCACCTGGTCGTCCTGCATCTGGGCTTCCACCTTGGCTTTGCCGTCTTTGATGGCTTTGATGATTTTGCGGCCTACCTCCTTATCGACGCCGGCCCGCACCTTCACTACTTTCTTGACCAGAGCGCCGCTGGCCTGCTCTTCGGCCGTGAAATCGAGGGCCGTACCATCAATGCCCTGCTTCACGATGCGGGCCAGCAGAATATCTTCCAGAGCCTTGATGCGCATGGAGTTTTCGGAGCTGAGCGTGATGGTGTTGGCTTTCTTATCCAGCTCGATGCCGCCCTTGGTGTCGCGCAGGTCGTAGCGGGTCTGGAGTTCCTTTTTGGCTGTGTTCACCGCGTTTTCGAGGGTTTGCGGATCTACTTTGCTGACAATATCAAACGAGGCCATGGGAGAAAATTGGGGGAGAAATGTAGAGTAGGCTACGTGAGGCAGCCGCGCATGTTAGGCTCAAAGATAAGCAGGCCGCGAAATGCCGAAACCGCCGGGCCCTGAGTTGCCGACGGCTTCTGGGTATCTTGGCGGCAGCCATCTGTTCCTTACCCAATGCCTGCCATCACTCCCCCCCACACCCCGGCCGAATGGGCTGCCTACTACCGCCTCCGCTACGAAGTGCTGCGCCAGCCCTGGCAGCAGCCGGAGGGCTCGGAGCAAGCCGACGATGACCACGCGCCCACCACTACCCATGCCCTGCTGCTGGCCCCCGAGGGGTACGCGGCTGGGGTAGGGCGGCTGCACCCCTCGGGGCCGGCGCAGGGGCAGGTGCGGTTTATGGCCGTGCACCCCGCCTGGCAAGGGCGCGGCGTGGGCCGGCAGGTACTGGAATATCTGGAAACGGCGGCCCGTAGCCAGGGGCTGCGCGAGGTGGTGCTGCACGCCCGCGAGCAGGCCGTACCCTTCTACCAGCGCCTGGGTTACGCGGTGGTGGCTCCCTCCCACACGCTGTTCGGCACCATTCCGCACTTGCTCATGCGCCGGGTGCTGTAGCCGGGGGGTAGAACTTTTCCTTGCTCCGCAGTAAATCCCAGTACAGCTGGAAGTCGGCGCGCCGGGAAAGCCAGGGGGGCTGGAAGGTAGCCGGGCGGTTGTGCTCCACAAAAAGTGCCCCACCCAGGCAAGCCCATAAGCCGCCCCTACCCCCGCCAGCACCAGCCCGGGCCGCCCCCAGGCTACGGCCAGGATAACGGCCGTCAGAAACAGCGAGGTGCCCACGAAATGCAGAATGCGGGGCCGCGCTGCCGATGCTCGCGCAGGTAGTAGGGGTAGAACCCGGCGCAGGAGGCGTACGCGGGCACGGCGGTGGGGTTTCTCTAAAGTACTTTACCTTTTACGGCTCTTCCAACTCCTACTTCCTTCATGCAGCCCATCCCCAACGTACCCGCCCTCGTTGCCCTTTACAACCAGATGAACCAGTATGGCCGCACCAACGGCATGGAGCTGACCGTTACCCAGCCCGGCGACGTGCGCTATACCATGACCATCCGCGACGAGCACCTTTCCTCGCCCGGCACCTGCCACGGCGGCGTACTGGCCGGCCTAATGGATGCTACCCTGGGTGCGGCGGCCCTGTCGCTGGCGTTTACGGCCGCCGAGCTGGTATCAACGGTAGAGTTCAAAATCAACTACCTCGCCCCCGTCCGCCTGCACGACGAGCTAGTGGCCCACGGAGTAGTGGAGCACAGCGGCAAAACCCTGGTGGTGAGCAGCGCCTTCATTACCTGCCCCGCTCGCAACAATCTGGTGGTGGCCCGCGGCATGGGCACCTTCAACCGCTACCCTGCCACCAAGCGCGACTTTCACGACCTGCTGTTTCCTTCGGAGGGTAGGGAGAATGAGTAAGTGGGTGAATAAGTAAAATAGGTGGGGCCGGTCCGGCGGGCGAAGCCCGTCCGACCGGTTGGCTTCGTGCTGACGTTTGCTACCGGGCAGTTTCAGGGGTAGTGAGGGGTAGGCGGATATCGTTCAGACGGATCGGGCTTGCCGCCTACTTCACTCCTTCACCATTTCAGCTCTTACCCAAAAGGAAAGCCGCCGGGCAGCCCGACTCACATGCGGGCTGCCCGGCGGCTTTCGAGCGACCGAACCGAAAAGCTAATCGGGGTTAGAGGCGTTCGGGTGAGCTGGCCGATTCGTGTTCGTGCTCATCGTATTCGTCGCCTTCTTCCATTTCGGGGGCTTCTACTTTGCGCACGTTGCGGGCACAGTCTTCGTCGCGGTGGTTGCGGCCCACCGTGAATTCCACCCAGTCGCCTTCGCGCAGGTCATTGAAGTCACCTTCGGCCATATCAGCGTAGCTGAAGAACAGGTTGTTCGGGGGCATTACCACGAAACCAAAGCCGTTTTTCAGGTTTTTGATGGTGCTGATGCCGACCGTGCCAACCGGGCCAGCGGCCGTAGGGCCGGTGGGGCGCACGGGCTTGGGCGCAGCCGGGAAGGCCGCCGGCTCGGGCGTGTTCACGAACATGGCCTCAATCAGCTCGTCGCCGGTGCTGATGCCCTGGTCGATGATGTCGTGCATCTGCACGGGGTAGGTAGCCTGCTCCAGCAGCTGCTGCGAGGCGCGGGTAACGCGGTTTTCGCCCTTGAAGTCGGTGTACTTGAAGTCCCAGTTCAGCAGCATCACGCGGGTACCCACCGTGTTGAGCTTCTTGATCAGGGGGGCGTAATCGGAGTCGCCGGCAATAAGCACTACCACATCAAAGCTCTTGTGGATGGCCAGCTCCAGGGCTTCCAGGGACAGCCACACATCAATGCCTTTCTCCTGCAAACGGCCATCGCGCGTTTTCAGGGGCATGTAGTGGGTAGTAATGCCCATGTTCATCAGAATATCGTCGAGCAGACGGTCGTGGAACAGACGGTCTTTGTCGCGGGCTTCGGTGGCGGAGAGGCGGCCGCGGAAGAAGTGCGAGTCGATGATCTGGCTCAGACGCACATCAACATCTTCTTCTTCAGCTACTTGGTGCCGGATAAATTCATGGAGACCTTCCAGGCTAATACGGGCCTTACGGTCATGCTGGAAGTAGTAGTAATCACTGATCTTTAGGAAATAATTGCCGTCGTAGAAGACGCCGATCCTAATCAGGGGGCTATTCATCTGGTTCATACAGGAAACGGGTTGAGCGCAAAAAGGTGTGTGTGAGTAAGAGCGGGTAGGTTGGTTCGGTAGGAAACGTATAGGGTACGGTCCCGGTCAAAGATACAAGTTGTCACTTTTACGGTAGTGCCGTTCGCCGAAAGGTTGGGGGTTATCTCATCATCCTATCGAAGTTAACTACCAGAAAAATAAGGCGGGTGGCACTACGGCTCTGCTGTTCCTATCCAAGGAATGAGGTGCGCAAACAACCACCGGCGGGCGACTTACAGTCAACGGGTTATACACCTTAATAATATAGCAGTAAATGACATCCTTCCACAATATTATATAATATATATTCTTTATACGAATCCGATAAGTGCAAAATACGCCGCTTCCTGCCAAACGCCATGCGTTAAGCTTGGCAAGCCCGGCAGGCCGAAAGCAGACCTGGAGCCGCAGCTGGCCGCAAGGTAAGGCGTAGCTGGCCAGAGCAAACACAATTTCGCCTGGTCAGGCTATTTCATGGTCCAAGCCCGGTGAACAGCAGATCAACGCGGCGGGTTCCGGCTACTACGTGGCCCTCAGAAGCCCAGCTTGCCTACTACCAGCCCCAGCACCAGCAAGCCGTAACCCGCACAGATAGCCACCTCCAGGAAATTGCCGCTCTTGGAGCCGGTCCGGATCAGGGGGATTTTCAGCGTCAGGTCGGTGAGGGGCATGAGCCACTTCACGCCGGCTTTGGTGAGCGTGTCGGCCAGCAGGTGCGACACGTACCCGCCGCCCGCGAACCAGGCCACGCCGTGCCACCCCAGGCCCTGGTTGGCCAAGTGCCCGATGTAGGTCCAGAAGGCAGCGGCCCAGAGCGTGTGCGTCCAGGAGCGGTGGGAGGTATAAGGCGCTACGGCCACAAACAGGCCCAGCATACTCAGCCACACGAACCCGGTGTACAGGCCGGCCACTACCGTGCACAACCCCGTGAACATAAGGGCCAGCTTGCGGGTAGAGTCGCCCTGCATGGCGGCCCCGATAAGGCCAAACGCCAGCGCCGCCGTAAACCCCATGCGCCGGTCGGGGCCGGGCGGAAGCTGAAAATGGGTGTACAGGGCCAGCGCGGCCCCTACCGCTACAAAGGCCCAGCGCACGTAGCTCTGGGCAAACCCCAGGCGCTTGCTCAGGCGGGAGCCGGGGTGGTCGAGGTCGGGGGCGAGGGAGGAGAAGCCCGCCAGGGCAATACCCGCGGCTGAAAATGGAATGCCCGGCACGAGGCCCGCTACAGCCACGCCGGTAATCAGGCCGATGGCCAGGTGAGAAGAACCGCGCACTAGAAAAATACAGTAGGGAATAAGCCGCGAAGATACCGCCGCGGGGAGCCGCAATACGCATCAATGGCGCAGCTTTTGTCTCGTACCTATCAAAATAGGGTAGGCCGGGCAGAAGACTACCAACGCAAAAACGCCGGTCATCCTGAGCGCAGCGAAGGACCTCTGCTAAGGGTAACTCGCTTCTGGTTAGCCAGAGGTAGAGGCCCTTCGCTGCGCTCAGAATGACCGGCGTTTTCTTTGCTGTCGGCAACGCGGGCTCATCTAGCCCCTACCCCTCACCACCGGCCCGAACTGCCCCGCAGGCCGCCTTCCATGTCGCGGACCTGGTTTTCCAGCAGCTCCAGGCCGCGGTGAAATACGTTGGCGACTTCCTGCTTTTCGTGGTCGGGTAAGGGGCCCTGCTGGCGCACTTGTTCCCGAATCTGGCGCAGGTGGCTCAGGAGGTTGTCCCACTCCTCCGCGCCACTGTCCTGTTGCTTGTCCGTCATAGCCTTACACCCACCGGGGCTACTTGTACTGCGTGAAGTGGGAAGATACGGGAGTGTTACCAAAATGTGTCGGAAACTTTCGGGGCGCGGGGGCGGTATTGGGTAAGGCACACGCCCGACCTCTTTTCAGGCGTGTCATTCCGAGGGCAGCGGAGAATCTGGATGGATTATCCAACGGATTAACCCAGATTCCTCGCTCCGCTCGGAATGACAAGTGCCCTTTGCCCGACCGGATATTCATTCGGCCGGGCTTCTACCTTTGCCTCCTCCCCTAGCCCAGCCCGCTTTGAAAGTCTCCGATTTCCTTCGTCTCTACCGCCTCGATACCGACGTACAGATTCTGTCGGCCCGTCTGCACGGGGCGGCTAAGCCCGCCGCCACCCCCGACCTGCGCCTGCAGCTGCGCGGGCTGGTAGGCAGCCAGGATGCCGTCATAGCGGCCGCCGTAACGCACGGCCCGCTTTCCCATCTGTTCATTCTGCACGATAAGGAGGAAGCCGCCTACTTTATTACCGACCTGCAGAGCCTACTGCCCGACGGGCCGGAGGTGCTGCTGTTCCCGAGCTCCTACAAGCACCCTTACAAGTTTGATGAGACGGAAAACGCCAACGTGCTGATGCGGGCCGAAGTGCTCAACCGCCTCAACACGGCCCGGCGGGAAGCGGCGGCCGCAGCCGGCACCACGCCGGTTTCGCCGCTGGCCAACCTGGGCGCCGAGGGCTCAGCGGAAGCGGAAACCCCTACCCCCACCCCAGTGCCGGGTACGGGCGGAGCCCTTATCGTGACCTACCCCGAGGCGCTGTTTGAGAAGGTTATCAACAAGAAAAGCCTGGTGGCCAACACGTTCGTGGTGAAAGTGGGCGACAAGCTCGACGTGAACTTCATCAGCGACATGCTGGCGGAGTACGATTTCGAGCGGACTGACTTTGTGTATGAGGCGGGGCAGTTTGCGGTGCGCGGGGGCATCGTGGACATTTTCAGCTACGCCAACGAGCTGCCCTACCGCATCGAGCTGTTCGGGGATGAGGTAGAAACCATCCGGACGTTCGACCCGGAAAGCCAGCTCTCGGTGGAGAAGCGCCAGCAGGTGAGCATCATCCCGAACGTGCAAACCAAGCTGCTGCAGGAAACGCGGGAGGCTTTCCTGGACTTCATCCCGAAGAACACCTGCATCTGGGCTAAGGATGTGCGCCAGACCCTGGACGTGGTGGATGAGTCGTTTGACAAGGCCGAAGCGAGTTTCAAGGAGCTGCTGGAGGTAGCGGGCGGCACCCAGGTAGTGAGCAAGCCCGCCGATTTGTTTGAGTCGGGCAAGACGTTCAAGAAGCTGCTAGAGGGTTTTCCGGTGGTGGAGTTTGGCAAGCGGTTTTACTTCAAAGGCGCTGAGGAATTTCAGTTTACCACCAAGCCCCAGCCCAGCTTCAACAAGGACTTCAACCGCATCGTCAAGAACCTGCACGACAACCAGGCGAAGGGCTACACCAATATTATTGCCGCCGAGCAGGTCCGCCAGGCCGACCGCCTGCGCACCATCTTCGATGAGCTGGACAACAACGTGCAGTTTCAGCACATGCTGCTGGGCTTGCGCGAGGGCTTCATCGACGAAAACCTGAAGCTGGTGGTGTACACCGACCACCAGCTGTTCGAGCGGTTTTACCGCGCTCAGGAGGGCAGGAAATTCTCGAAGAAAAAGGCCTTGACCCTGAAGGAGCTGCGCACTCTGGTGCCCGGCGACTACGTGGTGCACCAGGACTACGGCATTGCGCGGTTCGCGGGCCTCACGCAGGTAGAAATCAACGACCGGGTGCAGGAAGCCATCCGGCTGGTGTACCGCGACGACGATGTGCTGACGGTGAGCATCCACGCCCTGCACAAAATTGCCAAGTACAGCGGGGCCGAGGGCACGCCGCCCACCATGAGCAAGCTGGGCTCGCCGGAGTGGGAAAACAAGAAGAAGTCGGTTAAGAAGAAGGTGAAGGACATTGCGGCCGAGCTGATCCGGCTGTACGCCAAGCGCAAAACCGCGCCCGGCCACGCCTTCGCCCACGACTCGTTTATGCAGGCCGAGCTGGAATCGAGCTTCATTTACGAGGACACACCCGACCAGGCCAAGGCCACCGAAGATGTGAAGCGCGACATGGAGGTGCCCCACCCCATGGACCGCCTCGTGTGCGGCGACGTGGGCTTCGGCAAGACGGAAGTAGCCATTCGGGCGGCGTTTAAGGCCGTGGCCGATGGCAAGCAGGTAGCCGTGCTGGTGCCCACCACCATTCTGGCCATGCAACACTACAAAACGTTCCGGGAGCGACTCAGCAACCTACCCGTGACGGTGGAGTACGTGAACCGCTTCAAGACGACCAAGCAAATCAAGGAAACCTTAGGCCGGGTAGCAGAGGGTAAAACCGACATCCTCATTGGTACCCACCGCCTCACCAACAAGGACGTGAAGTTTAAGGACCTCGGGCTGCTCATTATCGACGAGGAGCAGAAGTTCGGGGTGAAAACCAAGGATAAGCTCAAGGAGTTGAAGGTGAACGTGGACACGCTGACCCTCTCGGCCACGCCCATTCCGCGCACCCTGCACTTCTCCCTTATGGGCGCCCGCGACCTGTCGGTAATTGCTACCCCCCCACCCAACCGCCAACCCGTGCAAACCGAGCTGCACGTCTTCGACGAGATGCTGGTGCGCGACGCCATTTCGCGGGAGCTGAAGCGGGGCGGACAGGTGTTTTATGTGCACAACCGGGTGAAGGACATTGAGGAGCAAGCCAACCTGATTTTGCGCTTAGTGCCCGATGCCCGCGTGACCTACGTGCACGGCCAGATGGACGGCGACCTGCTGGAAAAGCGCATGATGAAGTTCGTGGACGGCGACTACGACGTGCTGGTGAGTACTACCCTCATCGAATCGGGCCTGGATATTCCGAACGCCAACACCATCATCATCAACCGGGCCCACATGCACGGCCTCTCCGACCTGCACCAGATGCGGGGCCGGGTGGGCCGCTCCAACAAGAAGGCCTACTGCTACCTGCTCACGCCCCCGGTGGCCGGCCTGCCGAGCGACGCCCGCAAACGCCTGAGCACCCTGGAGGAATTTTCGGACCTGGGCGCGGGCTTCAACGTGGCTATGCGCGACCTGGACATCCGGGGGGCGGGCAACCTGCTGGGCGGGGAGCAGTCGGGCTTTATCAACGACCTGGGCTTTGAAACCTACCACCAGATTCTGGACGAGGCAGTGCAAGAACTGAAGGAAACCGAGTTCCGCGACCTGTTCCTCGGCGACCCCACCCAGCGCCTGCAGGAAGCGGCCGGCACCAGCGGCCCCAAGGAGTGCAACATCGAAACGGACCTGCAAATCCTCATTCCCGATTCCTACGTGAGCAGCGTATCGGAGCGCCTGCAGCTGTACAGCAAGCTGGATAGGGCTAAAAGCCCCGAGGATCTGCGCAAAATCCTTACGGGCATGACGGACCGCTTCGGACCCCTACCCCAGGAAGTAGAGCAGCTGGCCGACATTGTGCGCCTGCGCTGGCAGGCCTGCCAGGTGGGTTTCGAGAAGCTGACGCTGAAGAAGGGCCTGCTGAAAGGCTTCATCCCGGCCAATAACAACGAGCGGTACTTCCAGAGCGACACCTTCGGCAACATCCTCAGCTACGTGCAAACCCACCCCCGCTCCGCTTCCATGAAGGAGCGCAAGGAGCAGCTCATCCTCTCCGTGGAGGAAGTGAAAAACGTCCAGGCTGCCAAGCGCATTCTGAGCGAGTTGGGCAGTGAGGAAAAGGTAGGGGTGTAGTGCGGACTTTTCTAGCGAAACTCCGTATACTGCCTAAAATATTTTCTCACCTGCCAACTACCTGCCTCATGAACACCACGGTATCCAATGGCCCGGTATTGCAGCTTTTTGACATTGTCGATAACACACTGACTAATACGGACGGCCTGAAGCTCTTCTTGGCTTTGCGCCATGCATTGGAAGGACAGGATGCTCCCGTCACCCTATTCTTGCTCAATCTGACTGCATTTTCGAGTTCCTTTCTAAACTCCTCCTTTGGCGCTCTGTATGAGCAACAAGGTCCTGGATTGATGAAACGCATCCGGTTAACTAACTATAAGCCGACACAACTGCAGGAGCTTAAAAACTACTTGTCAGATGTTGCCAAACACTCTAAAGCTGAGTAGCTTACCTAATCAACTAAAAAGCCCGTCTGCGCTGCAGACGGGCTTTTTAGTTGATGAATGGTGTTTATGGAGTTTCCCACAATATGTACGGATACAGGAACCTACTATTCTGACTTTCTTCGCGGAAATAGTGTACCTATATAGCATATGGCTATGTCGAGCCAACTGTCACGTATCAACTGGCGTCTACTGCTCCTTCATTTTCTGTCAATGCCTCTGCTCATTCTTGGTGCGCGACAATTAGCGTTGGTTCCGTACGCTGAGATGATAATCCTGTATCAAAAGGGAGGAATACAGGCAATGAAGGATTCGCCTCAGGTCTTTACGGCAGCAGATATAGGGGGACTGATTGCAGACCCTCTATACGCATGGTTTCTAGCCATTCTGGCTGGTTGCGCTCTGTCAGCACTCGTAGTATGGCACAGGCGGGAAAGCAAGCTGCTTCCCATTGCGCTGTTTGTACTTGCTATAGTCACTTCGTGGACGCATTACTATGAAAGAGAGGCTGTCAAAAGTGGCTTGGCATTTCTGCGGTGGCCGTTTGAGGCGTGGCCACTGGCTACTCGTTTAGGTATAGTAGGCTCGGGACTACTAATACTGGGGTGCCTGCCATTTCTGCTTACTTGGCGGCGGCCGATACCAGAGCGGGGAAATAATGCAGTTGCCCCATAACCCGCGCTTCTCGTACCCTACCACAACCAGTCCCGCCATAGCCTCTGCAGCAACAGTATTGCCACCCCAGCAGCGGGCGTTACAGCTGCGCCAGGCCCTGGCAGAAATACTGAAAACTGGCCGAGGTATTCCGCTCTGGCTCCAGGTGCGGGGCAATGGTTTCGGCCCACTCTACTTTGGCCTTGCCGGTGGGGTAGTACTTGCCTTGCTGCAACACGCGCCACAAAGTTTCCCAGGTGTCGGCAATGGTGTCAGGGTCATGCGGGAGGCCGCTGAAGTGTTGGGGGCGCACGCGGGGGTAGGCAGCCTGGATAGCGGCACGGTCGCCGAGAAACCACGCTTCCAGCTCCTGCACGGCCAAGTGCGTAATGATGCGGAAGGGCTGCCCGGCAGCGGTGGTTTTCGTCAGCAAGCCGGCTTCGGCTACTACCTGTTCCAGCTCGGCTTTGCGGCGGCGACAGTCGGTATCGGCGTCCATCAGAATCACTACCCGCAGCTCGGGCTGGTGCGGAAACTGGCGGGCGTAGGTTTTCAGGCGGCCGGGCAGGCGCTGGAACAGGTCGGTTTTGCCACGGTGGGGGTAGCAATTCCAGGTGGTATCGGAGGGCAGCAGCTTGGGGAGCAGAATATTCAGCGCGGCTTCCGCCGAGGGCTCTTCCAGCAGGAACTCGATGTGCATGCTACTGCGCGGCTGGGGTGCGGGGGGCCAGCGGGTCGCCGAGGCGGAAGAAGTTGCTGGTCCAGAGGTAGCCCAGCGGCGAGCCATCTTCCACCAGCTCCTTTACCTGCGGAATATCGGCCGTGCGCGTGGCCTGGGTGTAGCCATCGGCGCCCCGGTCCAGAATCCAGACTTGCTCCGGCTCCAGGGCATCGAGCAGAAAGGGCGAGTGGGTAGCCACCAGCAGATGCCGCGTTTCGGTGGCTTTGCTAAGCTCCTCGGCCAGGCGGGGCAGCAGGCGCGGGTGCAGCTCGTTCTCCGGCTCCTCAATACCCAGCAGCCCGGTAGCGTTAGGCTCATAGAGCAGCGTCAGCAGGGCCGCCAGCCGCATGGTCCCATCCGACATGTACTGGGCCGGTAGGGGCTTCTCGAAGGGCGCATCCCGGAAGCGCAGCAACAGTCTCTCGTCGGAGGTTATTTCCGTTACTACCTCGGCCAGCCCCGGCACCCAGCGCCGCAGCTTCTCGCTGATGCGGGCCAGCGCCTCCGGGTGCTTGGTGTGCAGGTAGTACAGCACGTTGGGCAGATTGTCGCCGTTGGCCGAGAGCTTCTCCCGCGGCCCCGCATCGGAGTAGCCCTTCAGGTGGTCGTCGGTGAGGTGGATGTAGCGGTAGGAGGTGAGAACCTTTGTTAGAGCTAAGGTTTTGGGTGCAACAGAAGCTCTTTCATTTGGGGATACGTGAGTGAAATATATGATTGGATCTGAAGAAGGGCTAGTATAATAGCGTCCCTCATTACCGTCCCTTTCATAAATATTGATTCGAAAAATATCCTCATAACCTGGAGTTTGCAAAGGATTAGGCTCCGCATTCACTAACTCTATTATCCTTTCTAATGCGGCACCGGGTTCCGTCAGTTTTTCTTCAGAGACGAATACCGTTCCTCCAGCCTCATCAATGCTTAATAGATAACGTAAGCGAGGTACTTTATCACTCATAAAGCATTCCACCTCAAACTCAATCGGCCCCTCTTGCCCCCGCGTCCGCATGCCGGCGAAGCGGTTGCGCTTTTCCCAGGCTTGTTGCAGGTTGCCGCTCACGGCTTCGGCCAGAAACGCCAAAGCGTCGAGGATGGTGGATTTGCCGCTGCCATTGGGACCGATGAACACTGTCAGGGGCGTCAGGTCGCGCAGCTCCACGTCGCGCAGGGCACGGTAGTTTTTGATGCGCAGGTAGGTGAGACGGGGGTAGCCGGGAACGGCGGCAGAAGCGGACATGACAAGCGTAGTAGTTGCTACAAAGTACGGGGATAATGTAGGTAGAGTACATACGTTGCTTACCTAACGGTCCTCTATCACGCAAGCAATGCGGTGTACTACCCCAACATCGCCTTGTGCGGCCAAAACGGCAATTATAAAAGAACCCGGTCGCCGCGTATCTTCAGAGCTGCCACCTCAGCTTCTGCCTCCATGTTCCGTGCCTTAATTTCCGACGACATCACCCTGCACCTCATTGAGGAGGACAACCTGGCCGACATAGCGGGGCTGTTCCAGGGCTACCCCGATTCGCGGGAGATGCTTGAGGAGCTGTTTCGCAACTACTTGCCCCAGTACGACCGCGCCGGCCGCCGCACCACCTTCGGGTTCTACTCCTACCTGGGCGCGGAGCTGGCCGGCATGACCCTGCTCTCGGTGGATAGCTGGGACGAAAAAGCCGGCTCCACCGGGGCCGATGTGTTCCGGCACATGCGCGGACGGGGAGTGACGCCGCGCAGCAAGCCCCACTTGTTTTACCTGGCCTTCGAGCTGCTGGGCCTCAACCGGGTGGCTACCGGCTGCCGCGTCTCGAACCTCTCTTCGAAACGCTCCATCGAGAAAACCGCCGGCTTTCAGTTTGAGGGAGTGATGCGCGAGTCGGGGGTGAATGACCAGGGCGAGTTTGAGGACGAGCTGCTCTACGCCATCCTGCGCCGCGACTGGCAGGGCCTCTACCATCCCGCTGCCGTAACGGTAGTGCAGTAAGGAGCGCGCCGAACACTGCCCAGGCAGCTCAATTGAGCTGCTCTACTTCCGGGCCAGCTCGGGCGGGGCAGCGGGCGTCAGGAAGCGGCGCTTCAGCCAGGCGCGCACTGGCTCATCGTAGAGCTTGAGGGCGGCGTAGCCCAGCAGGAGCAGGAATACGAATAGGCCCAGGGCCACGGGCACCGCCTCGGCGGGCGTGGGCTTACGGTTGGCAAGCCAGTTGCCGTAGAGGTACATGAAGGGGTAGTGGGTGATGTAGAGGGGGTAGGAAAGGTCGCCGAGGAACTTGCATACCCTGGCTCCGGCCCCGCTTACCTGCCCGCCGGCCCCCATGGCCACAATCAGCGGAAACGCGAACAGGATGCAGGCCGCTTCATACAGCCCGTTGATGGGAAAGTAGGGCAGGCAGAATAGCGCCGCCAGCGCCAGGGAGCACAGCGGAAACGCAAATGGCACCCGCACCAGCCGCCCCGCCCGGAACAGCAGCAGCCCGGCGAAGAAGGGGTACAGCATCCGGATGACAGCAATCCAGAGGTTAGAGTGGGCCCAGCCGGTGGCAATGTCGCCGCGGGCCACGGCCACCCAGGTAAGAGCTACCCCACTGATAACCACCAACCCCCACAGGCCACGCTGGCTAAGCTTGCGGCCCCACAGGGCGTAGAGCAGGTTGGCCAAGTATTCCTGCAGCAACGACCACAGCGGCCCGTTCAGGGAGTGGGTTTCGCCCCAGCCGCGCAGGTCGGGGGCGGGCAGCAGGGTGGCGGTAAGCAGCATGATGCCCAGCAGCTTAAGCAGGCCCACCTGCCCGGCAATGGGCAGGTACGGGTCGAGCCAGATGCAGACGCCGCCAATAAGCACGCTGAGCAGAATGAGCGGGTGCAGGCGCACCAGCCGAATCCGGAAGAAGTCCCAGGTGCTCATGCGCGGCCACCGGTCGTCGTAGGCGTAGCCCACCACAAAGCCTGAGAGCAGAAAAAAGAAATCGACGGCCAGGTAGCCGTGGTGAATGGGGTGCTGGGCGAAGTTGGGGAAGTGGCCTTCGAAGATGTGAAAGACAACCACCAGAATGGCGGCCACGCCCCGGAGGCCATCAAGGATAGGATAGTGCGGTTTCATGGCCCATTATAAGGGCAAAATGAGCAGTTTCTGGCTGCGGGGCGACTAAAAAACCCAAAAGCCGGCACTAGGCCGGCTTTTGGGTTTCGGCAGATGCGGGGTGCGCCTTAGGGCATTACCTCAAAGGCCAGGAACTGGGAAATCTGAGTGGCCCCGAAGTTGTCGTCGGATACCAGTACCAGGGAGTGGTGGCCGTTAGGCAGCTTGGGGCCGAACGTCATGCCCTCCAGGTTATCGATGCGCTTGATACCCGTAGTGGCCACGTCCAGCACCAGGCGCTTGCTCACGGGGGTGTAACTGGTACTCTGCAGCGAAGTCAGGGATGAAACGTCGGTGGCGCCGGTCAGGTCAATTTCATAGATCTTCACGGCGTAGTCGGGGGTAGCGCCCACGGCAAAGGAACGCTCCATTACCAGCATCTTCGTCTCCGACAGGGCCAGCACCTCTACTACCCCGTTAAGCTGAAACTGCGTTTCGGGCACGGGCGCCTTGTGCACCGCATCCAGCTTGTAGGCGTACTGGGCCACGGGCTGGCGGGTAGCGCGGTCGTACTTGAGAATACGCACGGGCGAGCCGGCCACGGTAGGGCTGGCCCGGGGACCGTCCTCGTAGAGGGGCTCTTCCTGGGCGGTGTAGAGGAAGCGCCCGTCCGGCGACAACGACAAGCCCTCGAAGGAGCCGTTGGAGCGTGTGCCGTTGTCGGTGGCCTGTATCCGGAACAGCGAGGGCAGCCCAAATTCGGCTACGTAGCTACCGTCGGGGTTGGCTTCGCGCAGGAAGGGGTGGTTGAGCACGGCCGGGGTGCGGGTCAGGTTGCGCACCCCTTCACTCGACCAGATGATGCGCCAGGTGGCGGGGTCGTAGCGGATGCCCTCCGGGTCGATGGTGGCGGTGGGGTCGGCGGTGGCGCTGGGAAAGTTGCTGCCGTCGGGGCGCCTGAGCGTGGTTACGTTCGTGAACGTGACGTCGGAAAAGCTGTTTTCATCGAAATTCAGGCGGGCCATGTAGAAGCGCACCGGCTGCAGGGCCGAGGCGTCGTCGCTCATGATGTAGTACATGCCGGTTTCGGGCCGGTAGTCGATGCCCGAGAAGCCGCCCAGCGTGGTGTTGTTGAACTTCTGATTGTAGGGCACAATGTTCTCCCCAATGAAGCGCAAGGAGGCCACACTGGCCGGCGGGCTGTAGGTAACCTTGTTGTCCGACGATTTAATGGCGTCGTCATCGTCGCAGGCCGTGAGGAAAGGTGCGGCCGTAGCGGCCCAGAGAAGCGTGGCAGCCAGGAATTTGCGGCTCATACACAAGCAGGAAAAAGGATTCTGTGATTTGAGCCGCAAAGAACGCCGGTGTTCATCCGGTTGAGGTTACGCCACTATTATCTTCTGATGGTCATTATGTCAACAACCGCCGGGCCCCGGCCTACCCCTTCCGTTGCACCCGGGCCTAGTGCTTTTTCTGCTTCCGCTGACGGTTTTCCTGCCTGATGCGCTTTTTCACCCCGTCGTCCACGCCCTGGCCGGTGGGCACGGGCTGGTGCAGGGAGGCGGTAGTAACTGGGGTGGGCGGAGCAGTTTTCATCTGGTAGCGGTGGGCAACGTTGGCTGAAATCCGCTCGGTGAAGTGGGGCAGGAGTTGGTGCGAGAACGAAGCCCCGCGAGCCTTCCAGCCCACCGGCAGCTCCTGCCGGGGCCGCACCGAGGCACGCACCAGGGCATTCACCACTTTGCGGGGCGCGTCCAGGGCGGCCATGCGCGGGGTGCCGCCGCTGTAGTTGGCCGCGTGCCCCCAGAACGGCGTATCCACGGCCCAGGGCTCAATGGTCACCACCTTAATAGTGGGGTAGCCCTGCAGGCGCAGCTCCTGGTTCAGGGCCTGATCCAGGTTGCGGATGGCGCCTTTGGTGGCGGCGTACACGGCGTGGTAGGCCAGGGGCACCTTGCTTTCCACCGAGCCCAGATTGATGAGCGTGCCGCTGCCCTGCTGCTGGAAAATTCTGATGGCCACCTGGCTGCCGTACACCACGCCCTTCAGGTTCACGTCAATCAGGCGGGAGTAGTCGGCCAGGGGAATGTCCCAGAACCGCCCAATGCCGCCTACCCCCGCGTCGTTCACCCACACATCTACCCGGCCGAACTGCTGCAGGGCGGCGTCGGCGAGGCGCTGCACCTGCTCGGGTTGGCTGATGTCGGTGGTGACTACCAGGGCCTGGCCCCCGGCGGCCCTGATGTTGCCGGCTACTTCCTCCAGCACTTCGGTGCGGCGGGCGGCCAGCACCACATTGGCTTTCATAGAGCCCAGCTGCTCGGCCATGCCCCGGCCAAAGCCGCTGGAGGCCCCGATAATTACGTAGGTTTTGCCCTGCACTTTTTTCTGCACGCTGGCCCCGGGCCGGGAGGTAGCGCAGCCGCCCAGCAGCAGCGTAAGCAGCAGGAGCAGCACGGAAGCCAGCGGAGTACGCCCCCGGTGGCGGGAAAAGGCAGGCCGTAGCCTGCCCAGAAGAAGTTGGCTCATGAGGGTGGGAATAGTGGTAAACCTCCTACCCCCTACGGCCGCCAAAACTCCCTGGATATTGCTCAGCTTGCGTTAAACCCGGCTTCTACGGTTGGGGCGGCTACCCCTTCGGGCGGCTTGCGTACGGGCCCACGCGCCAGCGCCCCGGCGCGGCAGTGCTGGGTGCTGCCGCGCCGGGGCGCCACGTACGGCTGCCGGCCCAGGGCGGCAGGGCCGGGTTTTGCCGGAAAATTATACGTGCGGCCGGCGGGCAATCCACTCGGTGGCCTCGCGGCCCACCAGGGCCTCAAAGGCCTCCATGTCGGCGGGCTGCAGTTTTTCGCCGGACGACTTCTCGTGAATGTCCCGGATTTTATCGGCCAGGTGCTTGTTTTTCCGGGGGAGGTCTGCCAGCTGCATGTTTTCTTCGTCGAGTACGCGAAACAGCTCTTCTTTCGGGATGGGCGACAAACCGCCGGGGGCAGCCCAGCCAGAAGCAGAGGTAGAAGCCAGGGAGGAGTCAGCCATGATGTGGAATGCTAAAAAGTATGGTACAAACCCTCTTTCTACGCAACCCGCAGCCGTTGCAATGGCGGCCTCCGCGGCCATTGCAACGGCTGCCGGCTTAGGCAGGCCCGCCGGATGAGCTTCTGGCCGCGGAGGCCGGAAAGTGTTGCCGCAGGATGGCCTCTACCTTTTCTGCCGTCAGGGGCTTGCTCACGAAGCCGGCTACGGGCAGCTGCTCCGCCCGGTGCAGGTCCCGGGAGTGCAGGGAGGTAGTCAGCATCACGATAATGGTGGTCTGGTGCTGCATCCAGGGCAGTTGGCTGTAACTATCCAGGAACTCAAAGCCGTTCATCACGGGCATGTTGATATCGAGAAAGATTAGAACCGGGCAGGTGGGCGTGCCGGACGCGCAGTGCTCCCGCAGCATCTCCAGGGCCTCGCGGCCGTTGAGGGCTACCAGCAGCCGGTCGGCCACGTCCATTTTTTTCAGCATCAGCTCATTCAGAAAATTGGTCGTTTTATCATCATCAACCAGAAGAATACTGGAAAGCTTATTCATAGATAGAGGGCAAATGAGAGAGGACGGAAGCCCGCAGGGGCTAGGGTACGCTACCCCGGAGAGTGCTCTACGGCGGTAGGTGAAAAAATAAACAACACTATTTTATGCGGTCCAAGGCCGCTTTGCTTGTTGCCTGTGCGGGGGGGTAGCCCCGGCTGCAGGCTGGCGCGGAGGCTGCCGCGTACTACTACCTACGCAGGGCTGCACAACCCGTTACGCCCGGGCTGCGCAACAACCGGAGCGAAGGGTGTGCCTACGGCCCGCCAACCACCACAGGCAACTAAACAAGCAGCGGATAAGTTGTCTTATCCAAGATAAAGCTGTTCTGTATCAGGATAGGCTTGTACCTTGCTCTGGCATCAGGTGTCCTCTCCTACCCCTCCTGTGCCTTTGAAACCAGTTGATATGTTGCGGGAAGGGGCTCTTTCTGCTTTATATGAACCACATTGTGTATATGAGCCGGGCTGTTCGGCCGTTGTCGGATCAGGATCTGAGGGACCTGCTGGACCAGTGCCGTTACGACAACGCCCGCCACGAGGTAACAGGTATCTTGTTCTACAGCCATGGCAACATTGCCCAGCTGATTGAGGGCGCCCCGGCCGTCATTGAGCCTCTATACGAGCGGATTGCCCGCGACGGCCGCCACTCACACGTGCTGCAGCTGGCCAATAAACCCATTGCCCACCGCAGCTTCGCGGAGTGGTCGATGGCTTTTCATCCGCTTGAGTCGGAGAGCTTCAGGGCCCTGGAGGGTTTCCTGCTGCCCCATCAGCTGCCGCCCACTCCCGACTCCTTGCCCATTGCCGATGCCCTGATTGTGGACCTGGTGCGCCAAGCCGTGCTGGGAGCGGCCGATCAATCGGCGCTGTAGCCGTAGGCACTGCCCGGGTCGTTTGCTTACCGGCTTTTTTGTTTTTCATGCGCGAACAGCAACTGCAACACATTCTTCGGCACATGCCTGCGGGCATTGGTACGCTGCTGGGTCCGGAGTTGCGCATTGGCTTCCTGAATGAGGCTATGCGGAACCTGCTGGGCGGTGCCCTGCCTGCCGATGAGCCGCTGGCCGTTCACGCCGGGCCACTGACCCCGGATTTGCTGGAGGTTATGCAGCAGGTATATCTGGCAGGGCGCCCCTACGTTGCCAAGGCCTACCCCCTGTTGCTCTCAGGACCGGCGCAGGCCGAGCCCAACCGGCACTACTTTGACCTGACGCTGGAGCCCCTGCACGATGAGAAGGAGCAGCCGCTGGGGTTACTGGTGTTTGCCGTGGATGTCACAACGCAGGAAGAAGCCCGCCAGCGGGCCCATGAGCTGGCCCTGGAAACCCGCCGCCTCGATGCCCGCCTGCGCGTGCTCACGGAAACTGCCCCGCTGATTACCTTCAGCCTGAACGCGGACGGGCAGTTTGAGTACGTGAGCCCGCAGTGGTACTACTTCACGGGGCAGCCGCCCACGGCCGACCTGAACGTTATCTGGCCCCTGCTGATTCATCCTGATGACCGGCTGCGCGTGCTCTATCAGTCGGAGGCAGCCCGCACCACGGGGGTGGGCTGGAACTATGAATACCGGCTGCGCCGCCACGACGGGCAGTACTGCTGGATGCTGAGCCAGGCCCTACCCGAGCTGCACGCCCCCAACAAGCCCGTGTTCTGGCACGGGGCAGTTACGGAAGTGCACGACCAGCGCGAGTTGGCGGAGGCCTTGCGCCGGGGCGAGGCAGAGCTTCGTTTTCTGGCCGACAGTATTCCGCAGCTGATCTGGACGGCCTCGACTATAGGCTTTATTGAGTACTACAATAAGCACACGGCCGAATACACGGGCCGTTCGGGTCAGGAACTGGGGCCCACGGGCTGGATAGCCTTACTGGCCCCCGCCGAGCAAGCCGCCGCGGCCCGGCGCTGGGTGCAGTGCGTGGCCACGGGCCAAGAGTTTGAAGGCTTGTACCAGATGCGTCGCCACGATGGGCAATACCGCTGGCACATCATCCGGGCCCGGCAGCTCACGGACAGCAACGGCCCGCGCTGGTTTGGCGCCTGCACCGACGTGGACGACCAGCACCGCCTGCGGGAAGTGCTGCAAACCCAGTACGATGAGCTGGCCCGCACCAACCGCGACCTGGACACGTTCGTGTACACGGCCTCGCACGACTTAAAGCAGCCCCTGTTTAACCTGCGGGGCCTGTTTGACGAGCTGCGCCGCACCGCTACCTTCCACGACTCCGAGCAGGCAGCCCTGCTGACCATGGTGGATGAGGCCCTGAGCCAGTTGGATGGTACCCTGCAGGAACTGGCCGCCACCGTGCAGGACCAGCGCGAGCTGGCCGCTCCCACCGAGGAGCTGGATCTGCGCAGCGTAACCGAGGAAGTGCTGTTGGGGCTGCGGGCCCAGGTACAGGAAAGCCAGGCCACCATTGACCTGGACATAGCCGCCGCTCCTACCCTGCTGTACGGCCGGGCCAATCTGCGCTCCGTGCTGCACAACCTGATCAGCAACGCTATTAAGTTTGCCCACCCCGAGCGCGCCTCGCACGTGGTGGTGCGCAGCCTGGTTGCGGATTCCGGTCAGCCCGTGCTGGTAGTGCAGGATAACGGCCTGGGCATGCGTGTAAATGCGGAGACCGAGCCGATGTTTCACACGTTTGAGCGCCAGCATCCCCGCATAGCCGGGGCCGGGGTAGGGCTGTATCTGGTGCAGCGCATCATTAATAGCCGCGGCGGACACCTGAGCGTAAGCAGCGCCCCCCAGCGGGGTACTACCTTCACGGTGCACTGGTTCGAGTAGCGGCCGGCTTCACTCGGTTGCTTTCTGGGTGGCACCTGAGCTTTTTCGGCACTCTTTCTACCCCCTACCCCACCAGCTTGCTTACAGGTACCAGCCCTCTGTAGCGGCCAACGCAAGGTGCACCGGCTGGCCCGGCACGTAGCCGGCCTCCGTGGTTTTTACCAGCACCTGGGCGTCTGCCACTTGCACCGTCACTTCCTGGTAGCTACCATAAAACCGACTGCTTACCACGGTGCCGGCTACCCCGGCCGCGGCCTCGTCCGCCAGGCGCAGGCTTTCCGGCCGCACCAGCAGCTGCCGGCCGGCCGGCGGGCGGCCTTTTCCGACCAGCCGGGCCGCCACCGGACCGCTGAGCAGGCTGTAGCTCCCAAAAAGTGCCGCCACGTACTCCGAGGCCGGCTGCCGGTAAATATGGGCCGGGGTGCCCTGCTGCACCAGGCGGCCCGCCTGCAGCACCAAAATCTCATCGGCCCAGGAAAGCGTATCCAGCGGGTCGTGGGAGATGAGCGTGCAGGTAATACCCAACTGCTCGCCGATGTCCTGGATAACGGATTTCAGCACCCGCTTGTGCCCCATGTCGAGGTTGGAAAAGGGCTCGTCCAGCAGCAGCAGCTTCGGGGAGGACAGCAGCAGCCGGGCCAGGGCAATGCGCTGCCGCTCCCCGCCCGAAAGCTCCTCGGTGCGGCGCCCACCCAGGTGACTGATGCGGCACACTTCGTAGAGTTGCTCGGCCGTGCCCCCGGGCAGCTTGTTGGCGTAGCGCAGCACCTGCTCCACGCGCAAAAACCGGGGCAGCTCAAACTGCTGGGAGAGGTAGGCAACACCGGGGTGGCCGGGCATCAGTTGTTCTGTTGGGCCTTTTACGCGTCTGTCCTCCAGCCATACCTCCCCGGCCGTGGGCTGCACCAAGCCGGCCACCACCTGCAGCAGCGTGCTTTTGCCGGCCCCGGTTTCGGCGGCAATGGCCAGCTTCTGGAAGCGCTGCTGCGTGAAGCTAACCTCGTGCACAGCAAGCCGCTCTTTCTCCTGCACACTAACCCCGGAAACGCGTAAAAAACTCATGGTAGCAACAAGCAAAAAGTGGCCGAAATCTGAAGCCCGCTCCGGCAGTAGCCGGCCCTTTTTCCGAGGGCCGGGCGCCTCGCCCACAGACGCCCGCAAGATACGCACGCATATTCCCAGGTGACCCGGCCAGCCACCGCGCACAAAAAAACGCCCGGTTTGCGCCGGGCGTTTTTTCTCAGGAATGGGCTATTTCAGGCGCTGGTGCTTAGCTGTTGCGCTGGTTGTTGTAGTCGGTATCGAGGTCGGTGCGGGTGCGGCCGCCCTCCAGGCGCTCTACATCCACCTCGGTTTTGCGCACGGTGTCGCGGATGGTTTCCTCCCGCTCCGTGACCTCCTTGCCCAACGAAATTTCCTCTACAACCCGGGCCTCTTTGCCCACTACGGCCCGCTCGGCGCTTTCCGTAATTTCGATTTCACCTTCCTTGAAGGCGGCAAAATCAGCCTCGGTGGCCGGACGGTCCACGGGGCGGCGCTCAATGTTGATGTGCTCCTCGCGCAGACGCACGTTGGCTTCCACGGGGCGCTCTACAATGCGGCTGCGCAGGCGGGCACCGCCCGTTTGCTCTACCCGCTTGCCAATCTGCAGGTTTTCTTCAATTACCTGCGCCGTGGCACCGGTATCGGTGGTGGTACCGGCGGTAGCACCGGCAGCGTAGCTGTTGCCGTACTGGTAGCCCGTCTGGCCAGCGCGCTCATCCACATCCACAGCACCGGCCTCATCCAGAATTTCGGCGGCGCGGCGGGCGTTTTCGTCGGAGTGGGCGTGCACCGTTACCACCGAGCCGCTGTTGCGGGCCACGTGCGAGTAGCGGCGGGCATCCTCGGAGTCGTCGCCCCCGAACAGGTTGCTGAAGAAGTTGCTGATACCGTCACCGGCCCGCTCGGCAGTGCGGCCGGCCGCGTCGGCGGCGCCTTCCACGGCTGTGCCGCTGGTATTCTGGTAATTGCTGTTAGAGCCGGTGCTGCCGCCGTAGCTGCTGCTGGAGGCTACGTCTACATGTTCGGTGCTGAAGCCGGCCTCGGCCAGGCGTTGAGCGGCTTGCTGCGCCTGGGCAGCGGTTTCAAATATTCCTACTACGGTCTGGTTCATAACTCTTGGGGAAGGATTGGGTGAAAAAAGAAAAAAGGAAAAGGAAAGTCAGGAAGCCGGAGGCGGGCCCGGGGTGGGCGGCGCCAGAGGCTCCCGGGTAACCTGCACCATTTCCTGGCGCAGCACTACCTGGTGGCTTTCCTGGGTGGGTACTTCGTGCTTGGTGATGTGCAGCTCCTCTACCACCAGCATGCGCTTTACTACTACTTCGCGCACCACCGGAATAATCATTGTGTCGCCTTCGTACCGCACGCCGGGTAGGGTAGCTCCATCGGCCACAAACTGGTTTACGGGTACCCGCTCCACCTGTACTTCATCGTGAAGCAGGGTGAAATTCAAGGTCTCCGGGTGTTCCTCTACCGTTTTGGTCAAGCGCACCCGGCCCGTTTCCACTACCTCCCGCCGAACCACGGCCTGCTCCTCAATAACAGGAACAACCAGGGAGGCATCAGTAGCTACTTCAGGTATCCGGGAGGCAGCGCCGGCCGCAGGGTTAGGGGGTGTATTCATAGCGGTGCTTTTTACGCCCCTGCTTGGCCGCGCCGTTACCGCCAAGTCGTGTTTTTTGCTTATAAAATTCTGTCTTTTATAATTATCTTCATGAGGTACAACCTTTTCCGGGAAGGCGCTTTGACGAGTAAAAGCCAAATGAAGGCTACCTATCTTCTGGCATTTGTCTTTTATAAAACAGCACTATGCCATTAAAAAATCAGCAATAAATTCCCTCGAAAAAACAATACCCGGTATGGCATTCATAAAAAACGCCCGTCAGACTGACGGGCGTTTTTTTATGGATGCCGTACCGGGCTGGTTACTTTTTTGCCTCAACTGGGAATTTATCCAGGATGTCTTTGGCGGCTTTAGCAAACTCATCCCCGAGGCGGGCGGGGTTGCCCACTGGGTCGGCCACCGAGCCTCGCCACACCAGGTTACGGCTGCGGGCATCAATAATGTCCAGAATCATGGTGCCTTCGTTGTAGGTTTCCGTGCGGTAGCCCGTGTTGTAGTACGGCGAGGTGTACCAGTAGCCGTAATTGATGGGGATAAAGCGCCCCCGGTACGACATGGCATAGGGAAAGGCGTAGCCCGGCGCCGGCGGGTTGGCTACGGTGCGCTCGGCTTCCTCAATGTAGAGGTGGTAGGTCAGGTAGAAATCGGGGCGGGCGGTACCGGCTACGGGCCGGATGCCGCGCTTGGCCATTTCGCCGTTGATGGCGTTCTGGATGAGCTCGTCGTTGAGGGAGCTTTTGTAGATGGGGTTCTGCGAATCGGCCGATTTCACGTCGGTTTTGGCCCAGGCATAGGTCCGGTACCGGCTGAAATCGACGCCGGGCTTTTGCTGCACGGCGACGGGCGAAGAACAGCTGCTTACCAGCGTTACGAGCAGCAGCAGGGCTATAGTCAGAAAGGACTTCATCAGGATGGTTGGCGTGGTGTAAGGAAAGAATGTTGCTTGGCTATACCGGTCCGGCCGGGCGGAAGTTGCGCCGGGCCGGAAAGCTGCACGCCTCGCAGATCAGCTTAAACTCAACCGTTTGCCAGGTTTGGCGGGCGGTTAAGGGGTAGGGGCGCCGCGGGGTGTCATGCGGGACAAAGCGCGCCCGCTACCTTTGCCGCAGCCTGCTCCTGTGGCCTGAGGCCGCCAGTTCCTACCCCCCCATTCCCTACCCATATGCTCCGGCTATTTTTTGGCCTGTTGCTGCTGGCTACGGCCTGCGCCCCGGCCCGCTACGCTGCCCACACCCTAAATGCGCCCGCCCTCGTGGCTCACCGGACGGTAGCTATTCTGCCATTTGAAGTAACCCAGGACCGCCTCCGCCTCCGCGACATTCACTACATCGCCGCCGATACCTCGGGGGCGGCCCTGCAGCGGGTGCAGCAGGAATGGCACGACAAGCAGCGCCGCGAGGGCCAGGCCGTGGCCTACCAGCTGCAAGCGTTGCTGCAGGCCCGGCTGCGGGAGCAGCAGCCCCCGCTGGGCTACTCCGTGCAGTTTCAGGAGGTAGCCGAAACCAACCGCCGCCTGCAGCAGGCGGGCATCAGCTACGCCACCCTGCCCGAGCAATCCATGGAGCAGCTGCGACAGGTGCTGGGCGTTGACGCCATCCTCTCGGGGCAGACCGATTTGTACCAGCCCCTGCCCGCCGGCTTGGGCTTTGCGGCCCGCGCGCTGCTGCAAGAGCCGTTGCTGGGCTCCACCGCGCCCTCGGCCATTCCGAGCAGCCAGGCCACCACCAACCTCACCCTGCACGACTGCCGCACCGGGCAGCTGGTGTGGCGCTTTGATTTTGAGCGCCTGGGCAACGCGGCCCTCCGGCCCACCCGCCTCACCCGCGACCTGGTGCGCACGTCGGCGGCCGGGTTCCCGTACCGGAAAAAGTAGCCTCCGGCCGTGGTTTTGGGCGGCCGGGTACGGTTGAGCTAGCCTCCGGGCCGGGTACGGGCCGCCGCAACCTTTGCCCAGGGCAGCCGGTTGGTACTGATTCCGGGCCGTAAGCAGCCCAGGAAAATCCGACACTTCTCTATCCTTTCATCATCACCATGGAATACATTGAACTAGGCTCTTCCGGCGTGCGCGCCTCGCGCATTACGTTCGGGAGCTGGGCCGCCGGCGGCTGGATGTGGGGCGGCACCGAGCAGAACGACGCCGTAGGCGCCATCCGCGCCTCCTTCGAGCTGGGCGTAACCAGCATCGATACGGCCCCGATTTACGGGCAGGGCCTGAGCGAGGAAATTGTGGGCGAAGCCATCAAAACCCTACCCCGCGACCAGGTGCAGATCCTGACCAAGTTTGGTATGCGCTGGGACGAGCAGAAGGGCGACTTCGGCTTCAAGAGCAAGAACAACCAGGGCCAAGACATTGATGTGTACAAGTACGCGGCCCCGCAGAGCATCATCCGGGAGTGCGAGGACAGCCTGCGCCGCCTCGGCACCGACTATATTGACCTCTACCAGATTCACTGGCCCGACAAAACCACGCCCATTCAGGACACCATGGAAGCCGTGCAGCGCCTGATTGAGCAGGGCAAGGTGCGCGCCGCGGGCGTGAGCAACTACTCCGTGGAGCAGATGCGGGAAGCCGAACAGGTAGTAAACCTAGCCTCGAACCAGGTGCCCTACAGCATGGTGCGCCGCGATATTGAGCAGGACGTGGTGCCATACTGCCTGGAGCACAACAAGGCCATTCTGGCCTATAGCCCCATGCAGCTGGGCTTGCTGACGGGCAAGATCAAGCCCGGCCAGCACTTCGAGGCCAGCGACCTGCGCGCCACGCACCCGCTATTCAAGCCCGAGTTCGTGACCCACGTAAACGCGTTTCTGGACAAAATCCGGCCCATGGCGGAAAGCAAAGACGCTACCCTGGGTCAGCTGGTGCTACGCTGGACGCTGGCGCAGCCGGGCATTTCGGTGGCGCTGGTGGGTGCCCGCAACGCCGAGCAGGCCGTGCAGAACGCCCGGGCCATCCATGTGCAGCTTTCGCCCCAGGAGGTGGATTTCATCAGCCAGCAGCTGGCGCAGTTGTAGGCACGGCCGTAAGCCGTGTGCGAAGTGTACTACAAAGCGCCGCCCCGTGTGGGCGGCGCTTTTTTTTGGGTGCAACCTTTGGCGGGGTACGGGGCTCCTGTCTATAACTGCTGCCTCGTGTAGTGTTCTGCCACCTTCTTAACTGGTTATCATGCGCCTTTTTACGCTTGCATTAGGTTTTGCCGGGCTCAGTGTGCTGGGCAGTTGCCAAGACGACCGGGACCCGAACCCGGAGGAGCTGCTGCTTAATACCCGCTGGCAACTGGTACAGGTAGAGGAAACGCCTGTTTCTGTTTCCAGCTACTCCGATACTTTCCGCTCCTACATCCGGTTTACTACCGGCCCTAACCGTACGGAGGGGCTGGCGCCGTGCAATTCTTTTGGCGGCACCTTCACGCTGGGCAGTAGCCGCGGCGTGCTCAGCATCAGCGGCCAATCTTCCACCAAGGCCACCTGCCCCGCCCAGGCGCTGGAAGACAAATACCTGGCGGCCCTGCCCCGCACCGCCGGCTACGAAATCAGCGGGCAGGAACTGCGGCTCTATGATGCCAGCAACACGCTCCGGCCGCTGCTCATCTTTGAAAAGGCCGATTAAATACAACAAAAAAGCCGCCCCTGATGGCAGGGGCGGCTTTTTTACTGGCGCTAAACCAACTTAGCAGTTGCTGCCATCAAGGCCGCAGGCGGCGCCATCGGCGCCGGCCAGCTGCACGGGCCGGGGGCGGCTTTCTGCCCATACTTTCTCCAGCACCTCCTGGAACAGCTCGGTGGGCTGGGCCCCGGACACGGCGTACTTATCGTCGAACACGAAGTAGGGCACCCCGCGCACCCCAATCTGGCGGGCCTGGTACTCATCGTGGCGCACCTCCTGGGCAAATTCATCGGACTGGAGCACCTGCTCTACTTCGGCGGCGGGCAGGCCCAGCTCGGTAGCCAGGCGAGCCAGGGTAGCGGCATCGTTGAGGTCCTGGCCTTCTTCGAGGTAGGCTTGAAAGAAACGCTCCTTGGCCGCGTCCTGCTTGCCGTGGCGGGCCGCCAGGTGTACCAGGCGGTGGGCATGCAAGGTGTTGGCATGCACAGCCCGGTCAAAATCAAAGGCCAGGCCTTCGGCGGCGGCCATTTGGGTCATGTTGGCGCTCATCTGGCGGGCCCAGGCCTCGGTATTGCCGTACTTGGCGGCCAGGAGCTGGTAGAGGCTGACGCCGGGTTTGGGCTGGGTTTCCGGGTCCAGCTCGAAGCTGCGCCACTCTATTTCCACCGCATCGGCGTGGGCAAAGTTGGCCAGGGCCTTTTCCAGGCGCCGCTTGCCGATGTAGCAGAACGGGCAAACAATATCAGACCAGATTTCTATTTTCATGTCCGTAACATAATACAAGTTTCAGACGGGTATAAGCCGCATACCCGACGAAAAGTTTTACGCCGCCGGCCCGGCGCAACCCGCCCGTACCACGCCGCGGCCCTACCCCCATCCTTGCTGCATGCCTCTGCACTCCTTTGATGCTTATCTGGAAGCCGGCGGGCCCAGCTTCATGCCCACCCAGGTGGTGCACCTCTCGCCGCTGCTTGTGGCAGCCGTGGGCGGCAACACCACCAAGCGCGTGCGCGGAACCCTGAACGACCACCCCATTCGGCTGAGTTTGCTGCCCCAGGCCGGCGGCGGGCGCTACCTCATGATCAACAAAGAGTTATGCCTGGCGGCCGGGGTGCAGGTAGGCCAGCGCGTGCGGCTGCAGCTGGAGCCCGACCCTACCCCCCGAGCTGGCCGAAGCCCTTGCTGCCTGGCCCGAAGCCCTGCTCAGGTTTACTGCCCTGCCCCCCGGGGCCCGGCGGGCGCTGGCCCGGCACGTCAGCACGGCGCGGCAGGCAGAAACCCGCGCCCGCCGGGCCGTGGAGGCAACCGGCCGCCTGGCACGCGGGGCCAATCCGTTCCGGAAAGAGTAGCTATTTGGTCAGCACAATATTGACCACTTTGCCCGGGCCGCCCACGGTAAACTTGCAGTCGTTGAAATCGGGCGGGGTCAGGCGGGGGCGCACGTTGTTGCTGAAGGCGAAGGGCTCGGTTGGGATGCCCATAAAGTTCTTGTCCAGCTTGTCGTTGTTGTTGGTATCCTGCGTGATGGCCACGGCCCACTCGCCGGCCGGCAGCTCAACGGGCAGGCTTACCTGCCGCTGCCCGCCGGGCTTCACCACCCGCATAAAGGCGTAGCCGCCTTTGGTCAGAAACTTGTCGCGGGCGTTATAGAAATACAGCTTCACGGCGGCAGAGGTGGAAGCCAAAGCCGACACCACCACCGTAACGGAAGATAGGCCGCCGGCCGTTGCGGAAGTCGTTGGAACCACCAGTCCGGCGGCGCAAAAAGCAGTCAGGCCGAGAAATTTCGGTACACGCATGGCAGAAGATAGGCAGTGAAACGCTGCCTGCCCAACACGGCCTACCCTGAAATAATTGCCAAAGCCCGCGCTTTTCCGCCCGTAGTGCGGGTAGCCTTTAGTGCTCCCAGAGCCACTCGAGAGCCATCTGGCGTTCCTCGAAGGTAAGCACCAGGGGCCAGGGGCTGCGGTTGACGGAACTATCGGTGTGGCACCGACCGCGCGGATCGGATGGGTACACCCAGGCCAGGTACTGCAGGCCGGCGCTGAACAAGCGGGGCAGCACCTGAATGGAGTCCCACTCCTGCGCCGTTACGTTCATGGCCGTCAGGTGGGTATTGTCGTTGAGGAGCTTGGTGTACCCACCGGCCTGCACGGCGGCCAGCACGGCTTCGGCGCCTTCCTGAACGGTAGCCGCGGTTTGGGGCCCGCGCCAATCAGCCCACAGCAGCTCAGTGGCGGCGTCAGACAACAGCCGCAGGTGCGGCAGCTCCTGCAGTAACTGCAGATCGGAAAGCTGAGGGGCAGACGAATGACCCGGGTGCGGAGCAAAAAGGCGGGAGGGCACGGTACTACTTGGACTGGATAGGAAAACGGGTTAGCCCAACCGATGCTTTCTTGAACAGGAAACGTTGCCCTGCCTTGGCCGGAAGCTAAGCGCCCCTCTAAATAACTATAATTACACTTAATTAACTACCAAAATTCGGGCAGTTGTTTTCCGAAGTTTATTGGGCAGCAGTGCTTGGTCCTGAGGGGGCTCGGGGCTACCCAGGCAGCGGCCCCAAACCCAGGTAAGGCCGCAGGAAGGTAGCAGTCAGGTGTACTACCAGGGCCGGGTCCTGCCGGTGCGGGGTGTGGCCCAGGCCCTCCAGCAGCTTAGCCTGCGCGAGGCCCGCCACTTGGCCGGCAATAGCCGCTACCTGAGCCTCGGTGCCGTACTCATCGTGGGTGCCCTGGAGCACCAGCACGGGACACTGCACCCGGGGCAGGTAAGGCTCGATGTTCCAGGCCCGAAATGCGGGACTCAGCCACGTATCGGTCCAGGCCCGAAACAGGCCCTCGGTGTTGGCGCCGTGGTAGCGGGTCAGGCGTTGGGGCAGCTCGGTGGTGGTGTACTGCTGCCGGGCCGCCCGGATGCCTCGCAGGGTTTCTTCTTCCACAAACACGTGCGCCCCAATGGTTACGGCCGCCGCTACCAGGGCCGGCGCTGTGGCAGCGGCCAGCAAAGCCAGCGTACCCCCGTCGGAGTGGCCGAACAGTACGGCGCGCGTAATGCCGCAGGCGGCCAGCACGGCGGGTATGGTCTGGGCTTCTTCCTCCAGGTAGGCCGGCGTGCGGGGGTGCGGCCCCAGCGGCGCCGACTCGCCGTAGCCGCGCCGGTCGTAGAGCAGTAGGTGGCACTCCAGGGCGGTGGCCAGCCGCGCCGGCAGGTCGCGCCAGAGCCGGATGCTACCCAGGGAATCGTGCAGCAATACCAGCCAGGGCCGCCCGTCGGCCGCCGGGCTGGGGTGGCGCAGGGTCCGGGCCCGCAGGTAGTGGTCGGGGAAGAGCAGGGTAAAATCGGTGGCCGGGAGCGGTAATTCGGTAGGCATGGCGCAAGTATGCAACCATTTGTCGGTTACCTTGCTCCTTTCAACACCTGGTTTCCTTGCACACGGCTTGTTTTATGCGGCGTCTTCTACCCCTTCTCCTCTTTACCGGCACGGCTCTGCTCACGGGCTGCGCGAAAGACATGGAACCAGTTCCTGCACCGGTTTATCTGCTGGATCAGCGCTGGGTATTGGTTGAAATAGAGGGCCAGGCCCCCAGCCAGCAGCCCGGCAGCTCGGCCACCGATCTGCTGCTGAACGCCGTGGGCAGCAACAACACGGGCCAGGCGGCCTGCAACCGCTACGGCGGCAGCTACCTGCTGAACTCGGGCACGTCTCAGTTGAGCTTTTCCACGCAGTTTGCTACCTACGCTACCTGCGCCAACCAAAACCTGGAAACGCACTACTTTCAGCTGCTGCCCCAGGTAACCCGCTACGCCATCAGCAACCGCCGGCTGGCGCTGTATGATGCCGACCACCCCCAACCCATACTGGTTTTCAAAGCAGCCGAATAGCCGGAGCAGGCGTGCGTCCCGGCCGTTCGGCGCGGGTGCTCAGAAGCCCACATTCAGCACCAGGGGCTGCAGCTCCCAGCGTTTATAGTAGGAGTTATAGACGGTACGCACCCCGGCCTCCAGTGGGGTGCGCAGGCGCAGGGGGTTGAACACAGCCGACACATCCAGCCCCAGGGCATAATAGCTACCCCGCAGCGGGCCCGACTCACCCCGGACGCCATCGGCGAAGGCATTGGCCTTCAGGCGCTGCACGTACAGCACCCGGCCCAGCTCCCAGTGCACGTCGGCCAGGGGCAGACGGTACTCGGCGCTCAAGGAGGCCAGGGTGTTGTAGCTGAGGTAGGGCAGGGAGCGGGGGTAGAAGATGGCCGAGCCAAACCGGTACTCCTGCTGCTGCTGCCACTGGTAGCCGGCCCGCAGGCGCACGGCGTGGTGCAGCCCTACCCCCGGCAGAAACAAACTAGCCTGCGCAGCCCGCTGCTCGGCCGCCAGCCCCGTGCCGAAGGGCGTACCGCGCCACACCAGGTTCAGGCTCTGCCCCCAGCGCGGAGCCACGTCGCGGTAGCTCTGGCGCAGGGTGCGGGCAAAGGCCACGCTGCCCACCAGTGCGTGCAGGGGCCGGCGGCCCGCCTCAGTAATGGGCCGGAAGGCCAGCTCGTAGCCCTGGGTTTGCTCCAGCTGGTAGTAGGTGCCCACCGTAAGGGCCGTGAGCATGCGGGAAGTGGTAAGCGTGAGGGGCAGGCGGGCGCCCACGCTCAGGCGGTTGTACTGCCACCGGTCGTAGTCGGTGTTGCCCGTGGCCAGACGCCCGGCTACACGGCGGGCGCCGTGCTCCAGGCTCAGGTCCAGCACCGGCCAGAGCCCCTGGTAGCTGGCATCAGCAAACACGCGCCCGGTGCGCTCCACCCCATCGTAGCCGGCGCCCACCAGCAGCTGGGTAGTACTTAGCACGTCCTGGGCCCGCAGGCCCAGGTTCAGGCCCGTGCCGGAGGGGCTCTGTACCAGCCCCCAGCCGTACAGATTCAGGGCGTGAGGCAGGCGGCGGTAGCGGCGCGAAATCAGCGGGGCACCGGCCACCGAGTCCTGAGGTAGGATTGGGCCTACCGTGCGGGCGCCGGGCTCCCGGGCCGTTAGCTCGTCGGCGTAAAGGTTGGCGGGTACGGTAGCAGCCGCAGCCGCTACCGGCCGCCACTGTTCCGGCCGCAGGGGCATTTCCAGCACCCGGCTGCCCTGGGCCCGCACCTCCTGGAAGGCCAGCCGCTGCCCGTCGGGCGAAACGGCGGCGTGGTAGGCGCCCACCGGGCGCACCGTCACCTGGCGCACTTGGCCAGTACGGATGTGCACGGCGTACACTTCCTCCTGCCCGGAGCGCGGGGAGTTGAACAACACGTACTCCTGCCAGGGCTGGGGGTGCGAGAGGTTGTCGTTGGCGGCGGGCAGCACGGGGCGGCTCTGGCCGGTTTCCAGCTCCAGCAGCTCTAGGCTTTTGCCCGCCGTTTCCAGCCGCACCACGGCCGCCGTGCGGCCATCGGCCCCGAAGCGCGGGTGCAGGTAGGGCAGGTTCCGGGGGTTCTCGAAGGTGCGCAGCACGGCTCCGGTGGCGGCATCCAGCAGGTGGAGGCGGTGCTGGTAGCTGGAGTCGGTGCTGACGGCCAGCAGGCGCTGCCCATCCGGGGCCAGCACGGCGGCCGTGTAGCGGGTGCGGCGCCCGGGCCGGCTGAGCTGCCCGGTGGCCAGGTCCAGCACGCGCAGCTCAGAGTACACCTGCTGCTGCCAGCGCGGACTGTACCGGAACTCCAGCCAGGCCGCCCGGCCCCCGCCCACCGAGAGCTGCTCGGTGTTGTGCTGCAGGCCCAGTACCAGGCGCTGCCGCTCCTGCCCGCCCCGGCGCAATTCCACTAATTGCGGCGTGTGGCCCAGGCCGCTCTTCAACGCCAAGACCCTAGTGTTATCAATGTACTGCGGGTACTGGTACTCGGTGAATACTTTCTCGGTAGCGGCTACGGGCAGGTCGGTGGCGGGCGTCAGCTCGCGGCCGGCTTGCTGGGCGCGCCAGGTGCTGTCCAGTTCCTGCATGGTGCGCTGGTACAGGTCGTCGGTGCGCAGGCCGGTAGCCCGGCGCAGCTTATCGGAAAACGACAGCGGGTACACCGGGAAACGGTAATAGCGGTTCAGCACCTCGCTCCAGGCCGTGGCCCCGGCGGTGCGCTTCAGGCGGGTGGTCAGGAAGTAGCCCAGCACGTAGTGGTTGGGCACCTGGTCGCGGAAGGAGCCGGCCACGGCCTTGGCGTAGGAGTAACGGCGCCCGGCCAGCAGGTTGGCCCGCAGGTAGGCCTCGAAGTTTGGAATGCGGCCCCGTCCGCTGCGGGTCAGGGCCGTTTCGGTGCCCACGGCGTCGCCTTCGGCAAACCAGTCGGGGATGCCCAGGGTAGTAAGGCCCAGCCCCCCGTAGCCGCCCAGCAGGTAGCCCAACTGCCCTACCCCCTGCCGGGCCTTATCGTACTGCACTACGTGGCGGTACTCGTGCACGGTCAGCTGGTCCAGCCAGTCGAGGGTGCCGGCCAGGAAAGGGTCCTGGGGGAAGGCGGTAAAAAACTCCGAGCGGCGCGGCAGCAGCGTCACAAAGCCATTGCCGATGGTGGTGCGGGTTTGCAGCACCACGGTAACCGGCCGGGCGCTCAGGCCCAGCGAGGCGCCGGCCGGCTCGTGCACCTGCTCCAGGCGGTGGGCCGTGCGGCGGGCCCGTTCGGCAAACCCCTCGGGGTAAAGGACCCGGAAGTGAGGCGTGCGCACTTCGTACCAGCGCACGGAAGCCGGCACCTGGTCGAGCACAGGCAGGGTTTGGGCCAGGGCCGCCCCGTAGGGCAGGGCCGCCAGCAGAGCCGCCGGCAGCAACGTACGCAGAGAGAAAGTCACGCGGGAGAAATCGAATGGAAATTCCCCGAAGAAACTACGCTTCCGGCCCGAAAGCAAACCGCCCGGCCCGCGGGCCGGGCTACATCTGGCGCAGCCAGGAGGCGGCGGTTTCGGGGTTATCAAAGGTCAGCACCACGGGGCGGGTAGTGTGCTCCAGGGTCAGGTCGGTGGAGAGGCGGCTGTACACGTTGGGCGAGTAAATCCAGGCGAAGTACTGCAGGCCGGCTTCCGTCATGGCCGGAAACCACTCTTTGCCGCCCCACTCCGAAGCATCCAGCCACATGCTGGTTACGCGGCGGTTATCATTGAGCACTTTGTGGCACTGTTCCTGCCGCAGCAGCTCCAGCATGCGCCCACAGCCGGCCCGCACGGATTCCCCGCTCTGGTCGCCGGTCCAGTCGGCGTACAGCCAGTCGTTGGCGTAGTCGAAGTAAACGCTGATGTGCTCGTCCTGGTGCAGCAGTCGTAAGGCCATAGTGCGTTCAATCTGGCCGCAAAGAAACGGCATTGGCGGCACTTGGGCCCGGGCGCCGGGGTAGGCCGGCCGGATGGCACTTCAGGCAGTCTTATGCCGCCCGAAAACCGCTGAGCTTTTCGGTAGGCCCGCCGCAGCCGCCTGCGTATCTTTGCCTAGTCCCGCCCCCGTTTTACCATGGCTCCTGAGTCGCTCGATTTCCAGCTCCTGTTTGAGGCTCTGCCAGCCCCCCACCTTGTGTTAACGCCTGCGCTTCAGGTAGCAGCCCTTAACGAGGCCATGTGCCAGCTGCTGGCTCAGCCGCGGGAGGCGGTAGTGGGGCAGCCGGCCCTGGCGGTGTTGCCAACCCACACAAAATCGCCAGAGCTGGACCGCTGGCAGGCTGCCCTGCAGCAGGTAGTGCGGGAGCAGACCACCAGCCGCCTGGATGCGCTGCGCTACGAGCTGCCCGGTCAGGCGCCCGCTACCCGTTACGCCCAGGTTCTGCTGAAACCAGTGCTGACTCCGGCCGGCGAGCTGCGCTACATTCTGGTGCGGGTACTCGACGTTACCGCCCAGGTGCAGGCCGAGCAGCAGGTGCAGCTAAGCCACGAAAACTTTTCGACGCTGGCCCGCACCAGCCACGACGTGCTCTGGGAGTTGGACCTGCGCACGGGGCAGCTGTGGCACAACGAAATGTTTACCATCGTTTTCGGCTACCCCCGCACGCCGGAGTATCAAACCTCAGCGTTCTGGTACAGCTGCCTGCACCCCGATGACCGCCCCCAGATAAACGCGGCAATGCTGGACATGCGCACCGGCCAGGCAACCGACTACCAGCTCAGCTACCGCCTGCGCCGGGCCGATGGCAGCTGGGCCGAGGCCGTGGACCGTTTCCACATCATCCGCGACGAGGAAGGCCGGGGAATCCGCGCGCTCGGGGCCGTGCAGGACGCAACCCAGGCCCGGGCCACCGAACGGGCCCTGCACTATAGCCTGGAGCAGTTTCAGGTACTGGCCGACTTCATTCCACAGCTGGTGTGGGTACTCGCGCCCGGCGGACAAAGCCTCTATACCAACCAGCGCTGGATAGACTACACCGGCCTGCCCAGCTTCCACGACGCCGAGTGGCCGGCCCTGGTGCACCCCCAGGACCGGCCGCGCGCCATTGCCCGGTGGCAGCAGGCCCAGCAAACCGGCTCTAACTACCAGTGCGACTACCGCCTGCGCAGCCAGGAAGGCCAGTACCGCTGGTTTCTGGCCCAGGCCCGCCCTGTGCTCGATGAGGCCGGACAGGTAACCAAGTGGTTTGGCACCTGCACCGATATTGAGGCCCAGAAGCAAACCCAGCAGCTGCTGGAGCAGAAAGACCACGAGCTGCAGCTGATTCTGGGCAAGGTGCCGGCCTTTATTGCCACGCTGCTGGGGCCGCAGCACATAGTAGGCTTCATTAATCAGCACTTCAGCAACTTGTTGGGCGGGCAGGTGCGGGTAGGGCAAATGGCCCGGCAGGCCGCCACCATGCTGGCCGGCCAGGGCTTGTTTGAGTTGCTGGACGAGGCCTACACCAGCGGCCAGACCCTAGTGGAGCAGGAGCGCGGCGTGTGGGTAGGGCCCGCAGAGGCGCAGCAGCAGCGCTACTTCGACTTTACCATTCAGCCCCTGCTGGATGCCGCCGGCCACCCCCAGGGCATTCTGGTGTTTGCGGTGGAAGTAACGGAACGCGTGCAGGCCCGCCTGCGCCTCGACGATTTGAACCAGGAACTGCGCCGCCAGGATGAAATTCTGCGGGTCATGACCGAGTCGTTGCCTCAGATTACCAGCATTACCCTGCCCAATGGCTCCATGGAGTACCTGAGTCCGCACTGGTTTGAGTACACGGGCCAGACCATCGACGACCTGCCCCGGTGCTGGAGCCTGGCCCTCCACCCCGATGATACGGCCATAGCCCGCCAGGCCTTTGAGCAGGCCATTGCCACGGCCAGCCCGTTTAGCGTGGAAGTGCGGCTGCGCCGCCACGACGGGCAGTACCGCTGGCACCTGAGCCGCTCGGTACCCTCGTTTACGGTCGATGGCCAGCTGCAATGCTTTTACGGGGCCTGCGCCGATGTGCAGGACCAGCGCCTGCTGGCCGAGGAACTGCGGCGCAGCGAGCAACAGTTCCGCTTTCTGGCCGAAAGCGTGCCGGCCATTGTCTGGACGGCCCGCCCCGATGGGGGCATTGATTACCTGAACTCCCGCTGGACCCACTACACCGGCATTGCCGTGGAGCAGAGCCTGCAGGAGGGCTGGACCGGGCTGCTCTGGCCGGCCGAGCAGGAAACGGTGCACAGCGAGTTCAGCTACAGCATCCGGACGGGCACCGAGCTGGATATGGAAAGCCGCCTGCTGAACGTGCGCACCGGCCAGTACCGCTGGTTTTTGCACCGGGCCAGCCCCCTGCGCGATGAGTACGGCCAGATTCAGCGCTGGTTTGGCACCACCACCGACATCGACGACTACAAGCAGGTGCAGCAGCGCCTGGAGGAGAAAAACGCCGAGCTGACCCGCACCAACCAAGACCTCGACAGTTTTGTGTACGCCGTTTCGCATGACCTGAAGCAGCCCATCCACAACATGGCGGGCATTTTTCAGGAGCTGATCCGCACGGCCTTCTTCCGCGACCCGGACGCCATGAAGCTCATCACCATGTTCGAGAAGTCGCTGCACCAGATTGATGGCACCATCCACAACCTCACGGAGCTGGTGCGCCTGCAGAAGCTGCGCCACGAGCAGCCCGCCGAGCCGCTCAACCTGGCCCAGCTGACGGAGGAAGTACTGCTCAGCATTCAGGAGCAGGTAACCAGTTCGCGCGCCCTGATTGAGGTAGATTTCGCGGCCGTGCCCGTGCTGCTCTTTGTGCGGCCCCACCTGCAGAGCGTCCTGTACAACCTGCTCAGCAATGCCCTGAAATACGCGGCTCCGCACCGCCGCCCCCGCATTGTGCTTCGCACTCTGCTACTGGAAGGTCACCCCGTGCTGGAAGTGCAGGACAACGGTCTGGGGCTGGATTTGCAGCGCTTCGGGGGAGAGTTGTTTCAGCTGTTCCGCCGCTTCCACGACCACGTGGAAGGCGCTGGCCTGGGCCTGTACCTGGTGAACCGGGTGGTGCAGAACGTGGGCGGCCACATTGCCGTGGACAGCACCGTGGGCGAGGGCACTACCTTCCGGGTGTCGCTGCCGGCCAGCACCCTGCCCGCGTTGTAGCGCGGCGGGCGGCGCTCCGGCCCTGGGAACCTACGGTGGCCGTGCTACCTTGGGTATTGGTTTCTATCCTCAGCTATGCCCTACCCCTCCCTCGCCTCCAAGCTGCCCGATGTGGGCACCAGTATATTCTCCGTGATGACCCAGCTGGCCCAGGACAGCGGGGCCATCAACCTGGCCCAGGGCTTCCCCGACTACGACCCGCCCCGGCCTCTGCTGGAAGCGCTGGCCCGCCACGTGCTCACGCCCGGCCACCAGCAATACGCGCCCATGCCGGGGCTCCCGCGCCTGCGCGAGGCCATTGCGGCCAAAACCGCCCGCCTGTATCACCACACGCCCGACCCGGCCACCGAAATTACCGTTACCAGCGGGGCCACCGAGGCCCTGTACGCGGTACTAGCCGCCGTGGTCCGCCCCGGCGACGAGGTGCTCATTCTGGAACCGGCCTACGACCTCTACGCCCCGGCCGTGCGCCTGCAGGGCGGCGTGCCCGTGTACGTGCCCCTGCTGCTGCCCGATTTCCGCCCCGACTGGGACCAAGTGGCGGCGGCCCTTACGCCCCGTACCCGTCTGCTCATGCTCAACTCGCCGCACAACCCCACCGGCGCCACCCTCACGCCGGCTGATTTGGATACGCTGGCCGCGCTGCTGCGCCCTACCCCTACCCTGCTGCTCAGTGATGAAGTGTATGAGCACATGGTATTTGACGGCGAGCCGCACCGCAGCGTGGCGGGCCACCCCGAGCTGCGGGAGCGGGCCTTCGTGCTGTCCTCATTCGGCAAAACCTACCATGCCACGGGCTGGAAGGTAGGCTACTGCGTGGCTCCGGCGGCCCTCACGGCGGAGCTGCGCCGGGTGCACCAGTTTATTACCTTCAGCGTGAGCACGCCCACCCAGCATGCCCTGGCCGATGTGCTGCCCGAAACCAGCCTCTACGATGCACTGCCGGCCTTTTATCAGCAGAAGCGCGACCTGTTCCGGGAGCTGCTGAGTGACACGGGTTTCCGGCTGCTGCCGGTGCAGGGGGCCTATTTCCAGGTGGCCGACTACCAGGCCTTGGCCCCTGACCTCGACGACGAAACCTTTGCCCGCCGCCTGACCCAGGAAACCGGAGTGGCGGTGGTGCCGCTGTCAGCCTTTTACCACAACCGCCAGGACCACCGGCTCGTGCGCTTCTGCTTTGCCAAACAAGAAGCTACCCTGCGCGCCGCCGCCGAGCGGCTCCGGCACCTGTAAGAAACAGGAAGAACGGGCTTTGGCCGGCTGCCAGGGGCCACTTACCGGTTTTATGCGCCGGATATGCCTGCTTTTCGGTATACTACAGAATCCAACCGTTTGCCTTCTGCCTTAACCTTGTTGCCGTGTCTGATCTGACTGTTTCCTTCGTGCAGGCCTCCCTCCAGTGGCACGATCCGCAAGCCAACCGCCGGGAGCTGGGTCGCCATATCGACGAAATATCCATTGCCACGGATTTGATTGTGCTGCCGGAGATGTTCACTACCGGCTTCAGCATGAAGGCGGCGGAGCTGGCCGAGCCCATGGACGGCCCCACCACCGACTGGATGCGCCAACTGGCCGCCGCCCGCGACGCGGTAGTGGTGGGTAGCATCATCATCAAAGACCAGGAGGCCTACTACAACCGCCTGCTGTGGGTGCGGCCCGATGGCACCATCAGCCACTACAACAAGCGCCATTTGTTTACCATGGCCGGGGAGCATGAGGTGTACAGCCCGGGCCAGAGCCGCCTGATTGAGGAGTGGCGGGGCTGGCGCATCTGCCCCCTGATCTGCTACGATTTGCGCTTTCCCGTCTGGAGCCGCAACCCCCTCGACAATCCCTACGACCTGCTGCTGTACGTGGCCAACTGGCCCGCCATCCGGCGCACGGCCTGGATAACCCTGCTGCGGGCCCGGGCCATCGAAAACCTGGCTTACACCATGGGCGTGAACTGCGTGGGGCTGGATGGCAACGGCCACGCCTACACCGGCGACTCGGCCCTGCTGGACATGCGCGGCGAGTATCTGGTGGAAGTCGGCAACCAGGAAACCAGCATCACCCGCGCCCTGCGCCGCTCCGAGCTGGAGGCCTTCCGGGAGCGGTTCCCGGCCCTGCAGGACGGCGACCATTTTGCCCTGCAAAGCCTGGTGCTGCAGCAGCCCGCCTCCCGCTAAGCCCTCGTAAAACCCGAAAGCCCGCGGCATCTGCTACCAGATGCCGCGGGCTTCGGCGTGTGTAACGACCAGGGAACCGGCTACCGTCCGGCCGCTACCTCCAGGCGACGCACGGCCGTTTCGCCGGTCAGGGCCTGGCAGTGCACCAGGTAAATACCAGCGGCCAGCCCCGTCAGGTCCAGTTGGTGCTGGCGGGCGGCGGGGGTAGCGGGCCGCACCACGCGCCCGGCCAGGTCCAGCAGGGTAACGCGCACGGGCTGGGCCGCTTCCACGGTGGCGGCGGCCACGGCAGGGTTGGGGTACACCTGCAGGGGTAGGGTAGCCTGAGCCGTTTGCTGAGAGGTAATGAGGCGGTTGCGGGTTATGAAGCTGGTGACACCGCCACCCTCCAGACCCAGAAACAGCTCGGGGGCGCCGTCGGCGGTGAGGTCGGAGGCGGCGGGGGCGTAGTGGAACAGGGCGGCCGTGCCCAGGCGCCCGGCCAGAAACTGCCCGGTCAGGGCGTTATAAAACAAGTTGGTGCGGCCCTGGAAGGCGCCGGTCTGGCCGCGGTAATCCGGAAAAAATCGAATCTGGCCACTGGCATCAGCCGTCAGCAAATCGGGGCGGCCGTCCCCGTCGAAATCAGCCACGGCGGGGTGCAGGTTCACGGGGCGCTGCCCGGTAGCGGTGCGCAGCTGCCCGAAGTCGGCCTCCTGCAGGGCAAAGGCCTGGCTCAGGTTAGCTGCACCCGTATTGCGGTAGTAGCGCAGGGAGCCGCCCTCGTCGGGGGCGTTAGTTCCCAGCAGCAGATCCACCCGCCCATCGGCATCCACATCCGTGAAACAAAGCGCGTTGCCGGCGCTGGCGGGCAGAGTAGCCAACGTAGCCGGGGTAGTACCAAATACGGCGGCCCGGCCCGGAGCGGCCGTATTGAGCAGGTAGTACACGGCATGGGTGGTAGCCTGGGCCGCCGTGGCGCCCGGCCGGGTAGCCGAGTACACCAGGTCCAGGGCCCCATCCCGGTTGAGGTCGGCCAGTACGGGCTTCAGCTGGGTGTATTTGCGGCTGAGCAGGCCCAGATAATCGGTGGTGACCAGCTGAAACGCGGGCTGGGTGGCCGTGCCCGTATTGCGGTACAGGGTCAGGCCGGCCCGGTAGAACCCGCCCGCGTTGTTGCGGCTTACGCCGCCCACCAGCATATCCAGCAGCCCGTCGCCGTCCACATCCCCGAAGGTGGGGGCGGCGGCTTCGCTTACCTCCAGCATGTCGCGCTGCAGAAAATCGGTTTGCTCGCGCACCAGATTCGGGGCCGCGCCGGTGCCCGTGTTGCGGTACAGCCACACCGACTGGCGGGTTTCCACGGTATCCACGTTGTCGTAGAGATTGGGGGCCACCAGCACATCGGGGCGCCCGTCGAAGGTCACGTCGGCGAGGTAGGCGGCCGGGAAGTTGGGCACGCGGGCGGCGGCGGCTCCGGCCGGAAAGGCGGTGTTCAGGCCACTGCGGGGCATGCTGGCGGTTTGGGCCGTGCCATCGTTGCGCAGGCTCACCAGCTCCGGGCAGTTGTCGCGGCCCGTGAGTACGTCCTGGTCCCCGTCGCCGTCCAGGTCCAGCAGCGTGAGGTTGTAGCCGCCCGTGTGCTGGGGCCGCAACGGGGCCGACTGGCACTGCTCGGTGCCGAACGCGAAGCTCGTGCACGGGCCCAGGCAGGCCGAAAAGCGGCCCCATTGGTCGGAGCCCAGCGCGAACTGCAGGCCCCCGCAGGCGGCGGTGGCAGTATTGCGATAGTAGTTCACGGCCGGAAACGGCGAGGCAAAGTCGTAGGTCACAATGTCCAGGCGGCCGTCGCCGTTCACGTCCCGGATGTCGGGCATGTTGTAGCCCCCGCCCGTGATGTTGATGTTGCCGCCCAGCAGGGGGTCGGGGTCGAAGTAGGTGAGTTGGCTGGTAACCAGCTGGAAGCCCGGCCGCCCCTGAGCATCGGGCACGTGGCGGTACACCCGGATATTGCCCCCGTTGGCGTAAGTAAACAGGTCGGGTCGGTTGTCACAGTCGTAGTCGCGCAGCAGGGCCCAGCTTTGCAGGCCGGCCGGAAACAGGGCCTCGTACTCGGGGGCGTACTGCCAGGCCCGGCCCGTGGGGGCGGCCACGCTCAGAAACGTAAACACCCGGCCCGCAGCCCTATCAAACACAAACAGGTCGGGCTCTTGGTCGGCGTTGAGGTCGATGTTGGAAAATTGGGGCGAATTCAGGCCCCCCACCCAGGGGTTGCGCAGGGTATTGGTGCCGTGCACTACTTTTGCCACGTCGCGGTACTCAAAGCCAAAGGGCGCGCTGCTCTGGGCTAAAGCCGGAAAGGAAATGCCGCCGAGAAGAGCGGCCAGAAAGCTGGCGGTAAAATACTGGCGCATGCATACGGGCGTTATGGTCCGAGTTACGAACACACTTCTACTGTCCTAAGTTACATGCAAAACCGCACGCCCGACCTCGCGGCGCTCTACCACCGGTACCGGGCCGCTTCGGCCGTCAGCACCGACTCGCGCCAGCCCCAGGACGGCACTTTGTTCTTTGCCCTGAATGGCCCCTCGTTCCGGGGCCGCGACTTTGCCCCCCAGGCCCTGGCCAAGGGCGCCCGCCACGCCGTAGTGGACGACGAGGCCCTGGCCGCCCAGGACCCGGAGTGCTACACCTTCGCCCCCGACCCACTGCTGGCCCTGCAGGAGCTGGCCCACTACCACCGCCGCCAGCTGATTATTCCGGTGCTGGCTATTACCGGCTCCAACGGCAAAACCACCACCAAAGAGCTGGTGTACACCGTGCTGAGCCGGCGCTACAAAGTGCAGTACACCCGCGGCAACCTCAACAACCACATCGGGGTACCGCTTACCCTGCTCAGCATCCGGCCGGGCGAGCATGAGGTGGCCATCGTGGAAATGGGCGCCAACCACCAGGGCGAGATTGAGCTGCTTTGTCGCCTGGCCGAGCCTACCCATGGCCTGATTACCAACATCGGGAAGGCCCACCTGGAGGGGTTCGGGGGGGTAGAGGGCATCGTGAAGGGCAAGGGCGAGCTGTTCCGGTTTCTGGAGCAGGTAGGCGGCCTGGCCTTCGTGAACACCCTCGACGCCCGCCTGCCCGGCATGGCCGCTACTGTGGCGGAGCGCATTACCTACCCCGGCCCCACCGACAGCTACCCCGCTGAGCTGATCAGCGCGGCCCCGCAGGTGGTGCTGCGCCTGTTCGAGGGCACGATGGTAGAGGCCCAGATTACGGGCGGCTACAACTTTCCGAACCTGGCTGCCGCCGCCGCCGTGGGCGCCTACTTCAAGGTAGAGCCGGCCGCCATTGCCGAGGCGCTGGCCAGCTACGCGCCCACCAACAACCGCTCCCAGCTGGTGCGCACCGCCCACAACGAGCTGGTGCTGGATGCCTACAACGCCAACCCCAGCAGCATGACGGCGGCGCTGAACAGCTTTGCCGCCCGCCCCGGCAACCCCGCCGATAAGGTGGTGGTTCTGGGCGACATGTTTGAACTGGGCCCCGACAGTGAGGCCGAGCACCGCGCCATCGGGCAGCTGCTGAGCGGCCTGCCCTTCGGAACGGTTATCCTGGTAGGTCCCGATATGCGCCACGCCGCTTTGGATGCCAGCTTCCTGCACTTCGCCACCAAGCCCGAAGCCGCCGCCTGGCTGCAGGCCCACCCCCTGCGTAACCGCCAGCTCCTGATCAAAGGCTCCCGCGGCATGGGCCTGGAAACCCTGGTGGAGCTGGTGTAGGAGGTGATGAGGGGATGAGGTAAATGGTGACAGGTGAATGGACGACTGGCGGCAGACTTCTGGCCGGAGGCCAGGCGTCTGCCCGCCGGCCAATGGGGCAAGTCTCCTGACTTGCGGCCGCCGAAGGCGGCCAGCTCGCGCTTGCGCCATTCGGGAGCTTTTGAACTGCTACCCCAACCATCCTTTCTAAGAGGAAAGCCCGTGCAACACTGCTGCACGGGCTTTTTTTCAGTGGATGCTATAGCCCGGCTATACCCAGGCCGCTCTGGTGGCGCAAGCGGCGCAGACGCGAGCTGGCCGCCGTTGGCGGCCGCAAGTCGGGAGACTTGCCTAATTGGCCGGCGGGCAGACGCCTGGCCTCCGGCCAGAAGTCTGCCGCCAGCCATCCTTTCACCTGTCACCATTTACCTCCTCACCCCTCAAAACGGGCTGTCTAATTCCGCGAGGGTGGGCAGGATCTGGTCTTTGGCCGAGACGGTAGGATTTTCTACCCCCCACTGAATGCCCAGGGTGGGGTCGTTCCAGAGCAGGCCGCCCTCCGACTGGGGGGCGTAGTAGTTGGTGCACTTATAAAGGAAGAGCGTGTTGTCTTCGAGGGCCGTGAAGCCGTGGGCAAACCCGGGCGGCACGTACAGCATGTTGTAACGCTCCGAGTCCAGCTCTACCATCAGGTGCTGGCCGTAGGTGGGCGAGTCCCGGCGGATGTCCACGATTACGTCGAGGGCGCGGCCCTGGGCTACGCGCACGAGCTTGGCCTGGGTGTAGGGCGGCTTCTGGAAGTGCAGGCCCCGCACTACGCCCCGGTCGGAGCGCGACTGGTTGTCCTGTACCCACTCGCCCACGATGCCGGCCTCGGTCATTTTCTGGGCGCTGAACGACTCGAAAAAGGCCCCGCGCGCGTCGCCGAACACCCGGGGCAGAATTTCTACTACCCCCTGTATAGCAAAGTATCTAAACTCCATGTAGTCTTAGTTAATGATGTAGCAGTCCGCCGCCGCAAAATTAGACGGAATTACGCGCGGCTTGCACTGGTGCCGGTTACTTCCCGCACAATGTTGAGGTATTTATCCAGCACAATGCGCTCATCGAACTTCTGCTCGGCCAGGCGGCGGCCGGCGCGGCCCATCTGCTCCAGCTCCGCGGCGGGCAGGCGCAGCACCCGCAGCATTTTCTCGGCCAGATCGGGGGCGTTGCGCACGGCGCAGAGCAGGCCGTTCTGGCCGTCCACCACGGTTTCGCGGCAGCCGGGCACGTCGGTGGTGACGATGGGCTTGCCCATGGCGGCGGCTTCGAGCAGGGTTTTGGGCGTGCCTTCGCGGTAGGACGGCAGCACCACGCAGTCGGCCTGCCGGATGTGGGCCGCCACGTCGTCGGAGGTGCCCAGGTACTCCACGTGGCCGGCCTGCAGCCACTGCTCAAACACGGCCCGCTTCACGCCTACCCCCCCGCTTTCGTCAATACCCCCGAGCAGCTGCACGCGGGTGCCGGGCGCGGCCTCGCGCACCAGCCGGGCGGCCTCAAAGTATTCCTCCACGCCTTTCTCGTAGAGCACGCGGGCAATCATGAGGAAGGTAAACGGCTCGTGGCGCTCGAACGTGGGGGCGGGCCGGAAGCGGTGGGTATCAATGCCGGAACCGGGCAGCACGTCGGTGATGCGCTTCTCCACCAGGCCGTGCTCCAGAAACAGCTGGCGGTCATCGTCGTTCTGGAAAAATACCCGCTTCGGGAACCGGAACGCGAAGCGGTAGAGGCCCAGGGCCACTTTGCTTACCAGGTTTTTCACGATAAACACCGTGCCCAGCCCCGAGACGTTGTTGACGCTGGGAATGCCGGCCAGCTTGGCGGCCAGGGTGCCGTAGATGTTGGGCTTGATGGTGTAGTGCAGCACCACGTCGGGCCGCTCGCGGCGGTAGAGGCGGTAGAAGCGGCGCGTGAGCTGGGCATCTTTTACGGGGTTGGTGCCCTTGTTTTCCATCAGGATGGGCACGAAGCGGCAGCCCAGCTCGGTTTCCAGGCGGGCCGAGTAGTCGTCGGGGGGGGCAATGGCCAGCACCTCGTGGCCGGCGGCCTGCAGGGCCTGCACCAGGCTGCGCCGGAAGTTCCAGATGTTCCAGCTGGTATTAATTACAATGGCAACGCGCATAGAAAAAGCCCGGCCCCATTCGAGGGGCCGGGCCGCAAAGATACGGACGCCGCCAGAAGCGGTTTTCCCTATGTGGGGGGTTAGTGCTGAATCCGGACCCGCAGGCGCTTGTAGCCCTTGGCCGGGCTCCGCACTTCCAGGTAGTAGATACCGGCCGGCAAATCGTGGGTAGGGAGGCGGAGGGTGCCGGACTGGGCGTTTAGCTGCCGGACGGGCTGGCCGTAGCTGTTGTAGAGGGTAGGGGCGCCGGCGGCCTGCTCCAGCACCAGCTCTTGGTCGGCGGGGTTGGGGTAGGCGCTGCGGAAGCCATAGACCTCGCAGTCAATACAGTCGCGGGGCGGACCGCCGCCGTTATAGCACTCTTCCCGGAAGGGAACCGTAGCCAGGATGCCATCGGAGGTGCCGCAGGCGTTGGTGAAGCGGGCAACGGCTGAGCCATAGACGGCATTATCAGGGAAGCGAATCTGCACAACGCCACTGCCCTGCCCGCTGATGATGGTGCCATCGGTGGTCCAGACCACGCCCGTGACATCGGCGGGTGAGCCGTTCATGAGCTGGAAATACACGGTACCGCAGGGCTGCGGGGGCACGTATTGTCCGTTGCTGGTGGGGTAGTAGCCGTTGATGAATATCTCAGCGGGGGTGGCAGAATTGCCGACCCGAAACCGGTAGGTAGCGGGGTTGCTGGCCGCGCAGCTGTTCACGTCGTTGTAGGCCCGCACTTGTACGGTAGCATCGAAGCTGCCTGACGCGGGAGCCGTAACCCGCACTTGGCTACCGTTGCCGGTCAGGTACGCTACCTGCAAGCCAGGGCCGCTGGTTGTCCACTCGTAGCGCAACGCCCCTACGGCCGATGCACTTAAATCGGTACTGGCCCCATTGCAGATGACAACCGGCTGGCTGCCGGAAATTACGGGGGCGGCTACTTGATTAGAATAACTAATTGATTTTTATAAAGATGCCTCGCAGGCGGGTACTACGCAGGCATAGCGGGCTGTAACACCTATCTGGAATATATTGCTCCCACCGGCAGGCGCACTGCCAGTTGGTATAACGGATATGCTGGCCGCGTTGGAGCTACTACCCGATGCAAACGCCCATCCGGCGGGTAGGCTCCACTGAAAAGAGCTGACTCCAGCCTGGCTGGTAATAGCCGTGAGCGTAAGGGGACTTCGGTCGCCGCAGGTGAGGCTGGCGCGGCTGGCCGTAACGCTGCTGATTACGGGCGTAGTACGACGAATTACTACACTCTGGGCAAAGCTAATAAGCGTGGCCGGGGGGTTGCCGTAGGCTGGGTTCTGGTTGCAGTCCTTGCTCCAGATAACCACGCGCACTACTTGGCTGAACTGCCCGGCTGGTACTGTAATAGTAATGGAATTGCCACTCAGCCAGCGGCCCGCGCCAAATTCTGTAGCCTGCACCCCATTGACGACGGTAAAGTTGCTGGGAATCTCCCACACATAGGCCTCGGCCGGGTACTGGCGGGCATCGTCGTAGTAGTATTGTGGCACGGAGAGCGTGAGCGTCTGCGCCCCGCCGCACAGGGGCAGGTCCGTGCCACCACTGCTGGTGATTGGCCCGTTGATGTTTATCCCAAATACACTCTTGATGATAACTGAAGGTGATGGAGAGATGGGCACATCGTCCCAAACCGTATTCCCATTCGAGTCTTTCCTGGGGCGTTGTAACCCAGCCGCGACAGAGCCAGTGGCACCTGTTCCCCACTTTACTTGATACTCCGCTGTATTGGTGTTCGTGTTTACGCTTGGAGAGTTCAGTACTGCGCCACCGGTAGCACTGGCACCATTAATTCGGTAACCTGACGGAATGCCTTCTAAGATATATACAACTGTTTGGTTAGGACATACTGCTTTGGTGTAACTACGAAATGCCTGGGCATAAATAGTATTCACTCTTAGCCAGCAACTTAAGATTGTTAATAGAATTATTTTAGTGGAGCAGGGTAAATACTTTCTTGACATTATAAAATGATTAAAACTGGAAGAAAACAGAGCATTTTTATATTAGATACGCCCGAACAAGTAATGCACACTCAGCTGGCTTACAGGGCGAATCTCTACCCTAATATCACGATCTTTGAAGTGGCCAGAACCAGTTGACAGTATCTGTTCTGTGTCTTTAACCCGGCGGGAGAACTCGCTTTTCCATGTAGAGTATGAGTATTGAGCAAGTAGTGTAGTTTCTGCGCTCAGATATAGGAAACGCCGGAGATGGAAGCGAATGCCCGTTAGTGGGCGTACAAAACCGCTATATGTACGCTGCCTAGCTTGTTGATCCATGCCTATAATAGAGTAGGCCCCGTTAAACAATTCACCATTTTCTGAATACTCTCTAAGCAGCCAACTCGTATAGGCGGCCCCCACGTCCACCCCGGCGTAGGCCACACAGCGGCGGCTGAGCGGGCGCTGCCATTCCAGGCCAGCGTAGGCTTGCAGCCCCGTGTCGGTTTGGCGGAAGTCGCGGTTGGACAAGGGCACCGGGTCGTAGCGCTTCTGGTAGCGGTAGTTGGCCACCGCACCCAGGCGCAGGGCCCGGGCGGGGGTGAGCTGGCGCTTATAGAGCACCCCCAGGGGCAGGCTGCGGTTGTTCTTGAACAGGCCCTCCAGCACGGGGCTGGCCGTCAGGCCCACCTGGTGGCGGTACGTGGTGGCCGAATCCGGGACCGAGGGAGGGGTCTGGGCCCAGGCGCCGCAGATGGGAGTCGCCAAGGCTACACAAAACGCCATGCGTAAGCGCATAGTGAATAGGTTAAGAAATGAAAAAAGACGTGTTGCAATCATCTAAGAGCGCCCGAACAGGTAATGCACACTCAACTGGCTCACAGGGCGAAAATTGAGATTCAAACGGTGTTCCTGGAAACCACCGATGTCGGTGCCTATCATCTGGCCACTGTCTTTAAACCAACGAGCAGTGCTACTCCTCAACTTATAATATGAGTACTGTAGAGGTAAAGCTGCCTCCGCACTCACGTACAGGAAGGAGCGGAGATGATAGCGCACTCCGGCTAGTGGACGCACGAAGGCAGTATAAGTGCGCATAGTCAGGTCTTCATCAAGTGAGAAAGTGGTGTTTATACCGTTGTATAGGGCACTGCTCTCACTGTACTCTTGTGAAAACTCGTTGCTGTAGGCGGCTCCCACGTCCACCCCGGCGTAGGCTACCCAGCGGCGGCTGAGCGGGCGCTGCCATTCCAGGCCAGCGTAGGCTTGCAGCCCCGTGTCGGTTTGGCGGAAGTCGCGGTTGGACAAGGGCACCGGGTCGTAGCGCTTCTGGTAGCGGTAGTTGGCCACCGCACCCAGGCGCAGGGCCCGGGCGGGGGTGAGCTGGCGCTTATAGAGCACCCCCAGGGGCAGGCTGCGGTTGTTCTTGAACAGGCCCTCCAGCACGGGGCTGGCCGTCAGGCCCACCTGGTGGCGGTACGTGGTGGCCGAGTCCGGGACCTGGGCCGCGGCCGGAAGCACTGCCCCGCCAAGCAGCGGGAGCAGGAAGGAGTAGTAGCGCATGCTAACAGAGGAATAAGGAAAAACAGAAGCGGAGAGGCGGGCAGCTGCCCCGCAGCGTAGGCCGCCGGCCGTACGCCCCGGCAAGGTTACAACAGAAAAAGGCCAACCCGCCAGGACAAAACCAGGGTTTTTGTAGGGCTGGTTTTTCGCCTCCCGGCCCTCGCCCGGCCCGGCGGCGCGGCGGCAGTAACCTGGGTAGCAGGGGGTTCCGGCCACCTGCCCCCTCCTGCTGCGGGCGGCTACTGCTCAGGTTGTGACATGCGCCCGCCCTGCCCCCCACCGGCCGCCCACCCTGGCCGGCCTGCCCGGCAGCCCCTATCTTTGCCCGTCTATGGCTGCTTTTCCCTTTTTCCTGCGCCTGCACCTGGTGGTGGTGCTGGCGTTTCTGCTGTTTTACCTGCTGAAAGCGGGGCTGCTGCTCTCCGGCCGCCTCGACATGCTGCGCACGCTGCGCGCCCGCACCCGCATCGTGGACTCGGGCCTGGGCCTGCTGATTCTGGCCTCGGGCGGGGCGCTGCTGGCTACCCTGCCCGGGAGCGTGCCGGGCTGGGTGTGGGTGAAGCTGGGCCTGGTGCTGGTGCTGCTACCCCTGGCTATTGCGGCCATGCGCCGCCAGCAGAAGCTGGGCGTGGTCCTGACGCTGCTGGGGTTCGTGTACGTGTACGGCGTGTCGGAAACCGGCTCCCTGGCCCTGCAGAAGCCCGCCGTGCCGGACGGCGCCACCGGCCCCGCCTACGCCAGCGGCCCGGGCCTGGCCGAGGCCACCGCTACCCCCGAAGCCGACGCCCCCGTGGACACGGCCGCCCATGCCGCGCCCGGCCTTTCTGCCGCGGAGGCTGCTACCCTGGCCGCGGCCACCGAAGCCACCGAACCCGCCGAGGCACTAGCGGCGGGCAAAACACTGTTCTTGCAGCGGTGCGCCGTGTGCCACGGCCCCGATGGCAAGCTGGGCCTCAACGGCGCCCACGACCTGACCAAAAGCAACCTGAACACCGCCGGCCGCGTGTACATGGTAACCAACGGCCTGGGCAAGATGCCCGGCTTCAAAGACCAACTCACCGAAGAGCAGATCCGGCAAGTGGCGGAATACTCTCTTACTCTGAAATAACCCTGCCCCTACCCGCGCCGCTTACGCCGGCCTTTTTCCTTTCCCACCACTATGGCCAAAGAATCTAAACGCCGCCAGAACAGCACCCGCCACCACGGCTCCTTCGATACCGTGAAGGGCCGGGCCGGCCGCATTCTGGCCCAGGGCAACAAAGACGCCACCTACGAAACCGCCGCCGAGGCCGAAACCGCCGTGCTGGTGGCCGTGCCCGACAAGCGCCAGGCCGACGCCCGCACCCAGGAATACCTCGATGAGCTGGCCTTCCTGGCCGAAACCGCCGGGGCCACCGTTACCAAGCGCTTCGTGCAACGCCTCGACAAGCCCGACCTGCGCACGTTCGTGGGCGAGGGCAAGCTGGAGGAAATTAAGGCCTACGTGCAGCACACCAATGCCAGCATGGTCATCTTCGACGACGACCTCTCGCCCTCCCAGCTGCGCAACCTGGAGGCCGAGCTGAAGGTCAAAATCGTGGACCGCTCCCTGCTCATCATTGATATTTTCGCGCAGCGGGCCAAAACCGCCACGGCCCGGGCCCAGGTAGAGCTGGCCCAGTACCAGTACCTGCTGCCCCGCCTCACCGGCCTCTGGACTCACCTGGACAAGCAGCGCGGCGGGGGCGTGGCCCAGCGCGGCCCCGGTGAAACGGAAATTGAAACCGACCGCCGCGTGGTGCGCGACCGGATAGCCTTCCTGAAGGACCGCCTCAAGGAGCTGGACAAGCAGAGCCACACCCAGCGCAAGGCCCGCACCGGCGTGGTGCGGGTGGCGCTGGTAGGCTACACCAACGTGGGCAAAAGCACCATCATGAACCTGCTGAGCCGGGCCGAAGTATTCGCCGAAAACAAGCTCTTCGCCACCGTCGATTCCACGGTGCGCAAGGTGGTGCTGGACACGCTACCTTTTCTGCTTTCTGATACGGTAGGGTTTATCCGGAAACTGCCCACCCGCCTGATTGAGAGCTTCAAGAGCACCCTCGATGAAATTCGGGAGGCCGATTTGCTGGTGCACGTCGTGGATATTTCCCACCCCACCTTCGAGGAACAGATTGCGGTAGTCAACGAAACCCTCAAAGACATTGAGGCCGCCGACAAGCCCATGCTGCTGGTCTTCAACAAGATTGACCAGTACACTCAGGAGCCGGCCGTAGAGCACCACGGCGGCTTCGAGGAAATGAACCCCGACGACGAGGAGGGCCCGGCCCCCCGCCCCACCCTGGAGCAGCTGAAAGCCACCTACATGGCCAAGCTCCACGACCCGGTTATCTTTATTTCGGCCCAGGAGCGCGAGAATCTTGATGAGCTGCGGGCCCTGCTCGTGCGCAACGTATCGGCCCTGTACCAGGAGCGCTACCCCTCCGTGCAGCCCGTGCAGCCCGACGATTCCGAAGCGTAGCGCATTTCTCGTAACTGATTTTCAGCGCCCGGCCCCCTACGGCCGGGCGTTTTTTTGTGCCCGTCAGGGGAGCGGCACTTCCTTTCCCTGGAAAACATGCTCCGGCTTCTTATTTCCTGTTCCGGTCAGGCAGCAAACCGCCCGGCCCGGCTCATTCCGGGATGCGGCAGGTGGCGGCCGGGGCGGGGCAGAAGGGCGGAGCCGCTTACCGGGCTGAGCTGCCGCTATTTACCGCTCCCTTCTCCTGTTTGCACTTATCTGAGAAATAGTATCAAAGCCGGAATACTGCGTTTTACCATATCTCTACCGTTTTATCAATTATTAAGCAAAATGTTCAAATATTTTCAATAAATTGGACGCTTCGCTCCTTTTCTCACAACCACACGCCTGTTTCTACGTTCTTACGCTTACGCTCTCTTTTTCACAACCAAAACACGTTCTATGAAAAAAACCATTTACGCAATGGCCCTGGCCTGCCTTGGGCTGGGTGCCTCGCTTACGGCCGAAGCACAGACGGTGCGCCAGTGCGCCACCATGGAAAACCTGGCCGCTCAGTTGGCCGCCGACCCGGAACTGGCCCAGCGCCTGGCCGGCATTGAGGGCCAGACCCAGGAGTTTGCCAGCCGGCCCCTGGCCCGGCGCGCCACGGCCGCTATTACCATTCCGGTAGTGGTGCACGTGCTGTATAACACCGCGGCCCAGAACATTTCCGACGCCCAGATTCAGTCGCAGATTGATGTGCTGAACGAGGATTTCAGCAAAACCAACGCCGACATCAGCAAAACGCCGGCAGCCTTTGCCGGGCTGGCGGCCAATGTCAACCTGCAGTTTGTGCTGGCCAAACGCACCCCCACGGGCGCGGCTACCACGGGCATTGAGCGCAAATCAACTACCAAGACCAGCTGGGGCACCAACGACGCCATGAAAAAGGCCAGCTCCGGCGGCCTCGACGCCTGGGACGCCAGCAAGTACCTGAACCTGTGGGTGTGCAACCTTTCGGGCGGCACGCTGGGCTACGCGCAGTTTCCGGGCGGCCCGGCCAGCACCGATGGGGTAGTAATCCTGACCTCGGCGTTCGGGCGGGGCGGCTCCTCGTCGGCCCCGTTCAACCTGGGCCGCACGGGCACCCACGAGGTAGGCCACTGGCTGAACCTGCGCCACATCTGGGGCGACGCCAGCTGCGGCAACGACCTGGTAGCCGACACGCCTACCCAACAGACCAGCAACTACAGCTGCCCCTCGTTTCCGAAGGTGACCTGCTCCAACGGCCCCAACGGCGACATGTTCATGAACTACATGGACTACGTGGACGACGCCTGCATGTACATGTTCTCCAACGGCCAGTCCACGCGCATGAACGCCCTGTTTGCTACCGGGGGCGCCCGCGCCTCCCTGGTTACCTCGAACGGCGGCACGGCTCCCGGCGGCACTACCCCTCCGCCTACTCCTACCCCCACCACCCCTACTTACTGCGCCAGCAAAGGCAACAACGTAGCCTACGAGTGGATTGACCTAGTGCAGCTAGGCTCTATCAACCGCACCTCGGGGGCCAACGCGGGCTACTACGACGGCACGGCCCTGAGCACTACGGTAACGGCCGGCTCCTCGCAAACCATCAGCTACTCGGCCGCCTACGCCTCCTCGGCTTACCCGGAGTACTGGAAGGTGTACATTGACTACAACCAGGACGGCGACTTTACCGACTCGGGCGAGCTGGTAGCCAGCCGTAGCAGCTCTTCGGCCAGCACCCTGACCAGCACGTTCACGGTGCCCGCCACGGCTAAAACCGGCGCCACTCGCCTGCGCATCGTCATGAGCGACGCCTCGGCCACTACCAGCTGCAACAGCTACAGCTACGGCGAAACCGAGGACTACACCGTCAACATCACGGGCGGCACGGCCCGCCAGGCCGGCGAAACGGCCGAGGCGGCCGGCTACCGCCTCTTCCCGAACCCGGCCACCGATGTGCTCAACCTGGAAATTCCGGCCGCCATCAGCCCCAGTGCCGTATCGGTGCGGGTGTTTGATGTGCGCGGGGCCGAAATGAAGCAGGTAACCTTCGATGGCAACCTGCTCCACATCGGGCAGCTGGCCCGGGGCGTGTACACGCTTCGCATCACGGATGGGCAGCAGGTGTCGCACCAGCGCTTTATCAAACAGTAAGCGGCCGGCCCCGGCTGGCCCGAGTTTGCCCGGCTTCGTATAACAAGACCCGCCCGCTCTGGGCGGGTCTTTTTCGTTTGGCAGCCGGGCCGGCCAATCTGAACATAACCTTTTCCAAACGCCACAGTAAAGAGGCCTGCCACCTGACTCCCTACCCCTTATGAAGACGTTGTACCTGATGCGCCACGCCAAATCCAGCTGGAGCTTCGACGACTTAACCGACAAGGAGCGCCCGCTCAACGACCGGGGCCGCGACGATGCGCCGGCCATGGGCCAGGCCCTGGCCAAGCGCCAGATTCAGCTGGATCTGCTGGTAACCTCCCCGGCGGTGCGGGCCCTGAGCACGGCCGCCCTGGTGGCCCGGGAGCTGGACTACCCCCCCGAGCGGGTGGAGGTGGTAGAGCCTATTTACGAAGCCACCGTGCCCGACCTGCTGGCCGTAGTGCGCCAGCTACCCGACCCCGCCGACTCGGTGCTGCTGGTAGGCCATAACCCTACCATCACGGAGTTTGCCAACGTCCTCTCCCCCAGCAGCATCCCCGACATGCCCACGGCCGCCATTGTGTGCCTGAAATTCAGCTGCGCCCGCTGGACGGAAATTGACCGGGCCAATGCCGAATACTACTTCTACGACCACCCAAAAAACCAGTAATCAGTTGTGAGTAGTCGGTTGTGAGCGGTCAGTTGCGAATAGCATATGCTGACCACTCATAACCGACCACTCACAACGACCACTCACAACTGGCAACTGATTCTCCATGTCCGAAACCACACAGGCGCAGCCCCGGCTGCTGAACCGGGAACTGAGCTGGCTGGCCTTCAACCGCCGGGTGCTGCAGGAAGCCCAGAATCCCGAGGTGCCCCTGCTGGAGCGCATTAAGTTCCTGGCCATCTTCAGCAGCAACCTCGATGAATACTTCAAGGTGCGCGTGGCTACCCTGCGCCGGCTGGTGAAGCTCAAAAAGAAAACCCGCGCCAAGCTGGGCGAAGACCCGGTGGCCCAGCTCCGGGACCTGCTGCGGGAAGTAGGCCGGCAGCAGGAGGCCTTCGGCGAAACCTTTCGCAACGACATTCTGCCGGCCCTGAAGGCCCAGCACATTCATCTGGTATCGGAGCATGACCTCACGGCCGAGCAGCGCGCCTGGGTGCAGACCTACTTCCGGGAGCAGGTACAGGATTTGCTTTCGCCCCTCATCCTCGACGACAACCTGCACCACCTGTTCCTGCGCGACCAGAGCGTGTACCTCACCTTCCTGCTGACCCAGCCCGAAAACCGCAAAAAGCAGGACGAGGAGCGCGTGGTAGTGATGGAGCTGCCCACCAAGCGCCACGGCAGCCGCTTCGTGGAGCTGCCGGCTCAGGGCGACGACAAGTACGTGATGTTTCTCGACGACGTCATCCGGTGCTGCGCCCAAGAGCTGTTCCCGAAGTACCAGAAGGTGCAGGTGCACGCCATTAAGCTCTCCCGCGACGCCGAGCTGGACATTCAGGAGGAAGTATCGGGCAACATGCTGGCCAAAATCAAAAGCAGCCTGCAGAAGCGCGAAACCGGCTACCCCGCCCGCCTGCTCTACGACCCGGCCATGCCCCAGGAGGTGCTGCGGGCCGTGATGCAGAAAACCGGCATCGGCAAAGACGAGCTGGTGGAAGGCAGCCGCTACCACAACTTCCGCGACTTCTTCGGGTTCCCGGACTTCGGGCTGGCTCAGCTGCAGTACGAGCCCATGCCGGCCCTGCCCCACCCTACCCTGCCGCGCACTGGCAAGCTGCTGCCCGCCATTGCCGAGCGCGACCACCTGCTGCACCCGCCCTACCAGTCCTTCGACTACGTAACGCGCCTGATCAACGAGGCCGGCCAGGACCCGCAGGTCAGCAGCATCAGCATCACGCTCTACCGGGTGGCCGGCAAAAGCGAAGTAGCCAAAGCCCTGCTGAAAGCCGCCAAAAACGGCAAGCAGGTAACGGTAGTGGTCGAGCTGAAAGCCCGCTTCGACGAGGAAAGTAACATGTTCTGGGCCGAGAAGCTGCAGAAAGCCGGCGCCAACGTTATTTACGGCATTCCGGAGCTGAAAGTACACAGCAAGCTGCTGCTCATCACCCGCTCCGAGGAAGGCCAGAACCGCCTGTATGCCTACCTGAGCACGGGCAACTTCAACGAGAAAACCAGCGAGGTGTACGCCGACCACGGCCTGTTCACGAGCAACCCTGACCTCACGCGGGAGGTAGTGGAAGTGTTCCGCTATTTCCACGACCGTCAGGACAAAACCGGCCACTTTCAGCACCTGCTGGTGGCGCCCTTTGAGTTGCGCGAGAAGCTCAACGCCCTCATCGACCACGAGATAGAGCTGGCTCGCGACGGGAAAGAGGCCTACATCATTCTGAAGCTGAACGCCCTGCAGGATGAGCGCATGATTCTGAAGCTCTACGAGGCCAGCCAGGCCGGCGTGCGGGTAGAGCTCTTGATTCGGGGCATTTCGTGCCTGATTCCGGAGCTGCCGGGCCAGAGCGAGAACATCCGGCAGCGGGGCATGGTCGATAGGTTTCTGGAGCACGCCCGGGTATACGTGTTCGGCAACGGGGGCGAGGAAAAAGTGTACGTGGCCTCCGCCGACTGGATGGCCCGCAACCTCGACCGGCGCGTGGAGGTGGCCTTCCCCATTCTACAGCCCGATTTGCGCGCTGAGGTGCGCCACCTGCTGGACCTGCAGCGCCAGGACAACGTGAAGGCCCGCGACTTCCATAACCGCTTCATTGGCCCCGAGGACACGGCCGCGGCCCGCATCCGCTCCCAGTTTGATACCTACGAGTACCTGAAAAGCCTCTGCAAACCGGGTAAGAAGCGCAAGTAAGCCCCACCGGCCCGGCATCCTGCCTCCCGCTAAAAGCCTCTGCCCCACCGGCAGGGGCTTTTTTGATAGGCCCGGGGCGCCACACCGCCGGAGCCACCGCAGCAGCATCCTAGCAGTGCCTTCATCATTAGGTAATACGTGCCCGGCAACTTTGCAGTGCCGGGCGCGTAGGCTAAACAGTACGCCTGTATTGTCTGTTTCAGAACCATAACTGGTTTTACTTGGGCAATACGGCATGATTTTTCTCTGCCTTCGCTCCTTCACCCTTTTGACTTCACTTCCATGAACTATACATCTTCGGGTACGCTGGCGCCGGTTCGAGGCGCTACGACCAACCGCCACGAGCTGAAGGTATGGCCGGCCTGCTTTGCCGCTGTGGTGGCGGGCACCAAGCCCTTCGACGTGCGCCTCAACGACCGGAACTTCGAGGTAGGCGATGCCCTGCTGCTGCGCGAGTACGAACCGGAAAGCGAGCAGTACAGCGGCCGCAGCACCGAGCGGTGGGTGAGTTATCTGCTGCAGGGCGGCTCCTTTGGGGTTGAAGCGGGCTGGTGCGTGTTGGGCCTCTCCGAGCACCCGCCCCTGCCGGCCGGCATCAGCAACACCAAGCTATGGTAGCGCCGTTTTCGGTTCTGGTACTGCCCTTTTGAGCCCCTGCCCCCGGTAGGGGCTTTTTGCTTACTGCCCGCATTGCTTGGCGGCTCAGCCAGCCCGGCACAATCACGCCTGTAGGCGGGGCGTATGGGTTTAGAGTATCTATATCCTTCATTTTCAACCCAAACCCTGCATGGAAACGATTCAAGCCAAAGGCTATGGCGCCTCCAACTCCATCTTCAATGGCCTCTCGGAAATGAAGTTTGAGCGGCACGCTCCCAAAGAAGATGAGGTGCACATTGAGGTGCTGTACTGCGGCGTCTGCCACTCCGATCTGCACCAGGTAAAAAACGACTGGAAAAACACGATTTACCCCTGCGTGCCCGGCCACGAGGTAATCGGGCGGGTGGTGCGTGCAGGCAGCGCCGTCACTACGTTTCAGGTGGGTGATGTAGTGGGCGTGGGCTGCATGATTGACTCGTGCGGCACCTGCGCCCCCTGCCAGGAAAAGGAGGAAAACTACTGCGAGGGCCCCGTGAGCTGGACCGCTACCTACAACGGCTACATGAAGCCCGATGGCAGCGGCTACAACACCTACGGCGGCTACTCCACGGATATTGTGGTGAAGGAATCCTTCGTGCTGCGCATTCCCGAGGCCCTCGATATCAAGGCCGTGGCCCCTATTCTGTGTGCCGGCGTAACTACGTATGCCCCGCTGAAGCACTGGAAAATCGGGCCGGGCCACAAGGTGGGGGTAGTGGGCCTGGGCGGCCTGGGCCACATGGCCGTGCAGCTGGCCGCCGCGCTGGGCGCCGAAGTCACGGTGATTACCTCCTCAGAAGAGAAGCAGGGCGACGCCGCCAAGCTGGGCGCCCGCCACGTCATCCTGTCCACCGATAAAAAAGCCGTGGAGCAGCACGAGCTGACCCTGGACTTTATCCTGAGCACCATCCCCGACAGCTACGACATCAACGACTACGTGAACCTGCTGCGCCGCGACGGCACGATTGTCACGGTGGGCCTGCTGGGCGAGTACAAAAAGCCCCTCAACAACATGGACGTGGCCATGCACCGGCGTTCCGTGGCGGGTTCCATCATCGGGAGCATTCAGGAAACCCAGGAAGTGCTGGACTTCTGCGCCCAGCACCACATTCTGCCCGAGGTGGAAATGATTCCCATCCAGGACATCAATAAGGCCTTCGATAAGATGCAGGACGAAGAGGTGCACTACCGCTACGTCATCGATATGCAGTCCTTGAAAGAGCCAGCCTAAGGCACTCTGTTCTTTTAGCACCAAGGCCCCGGCGCTCATCAGCGTCGGGGCCTTGGCGTTTGGGCCGGGCCGGGGGGGGTAGGGCGCTAGGCGGCGTCGGCCTGCATCTGGTGCAGCCACTCCTCGGCAGAGGCCACATCATCGAACACCTGCAGGTGCAGCTGGCCCTCCAGCAGGCTACGGCCCATGCTGGCGGCCTCGTCGAGCAGGTCGTGGGGTTGGGCTACGTGGGCTACGTAGCGCAGCCCCATGTGCAGGGCCCGCGGCAGCCATACCGTGCGCAGCCACTCCACCGAATCAAACCAGGGGCCGGAAAGCTGGCTGTTATCATTCAGCAAATACGGGCACCGTACATTTTGCAGGGCCTGCAGGTAGCGCGCCGCGCCGTTGTAGGCTTCGCGGGGTTCAACGTGGCCCAGCCAGGTAGCACGGAGCCAGCCGTTGGCTTCATCGTACTCCAGGATGCAGCTGCTGCCGTCGCGGAGGTCTGTGTGCTTAGAAATCTGCATGGGAATAGGAATAGAGAGAGGAAGAAGGCAGATAACGTAGGCGGGTTAGGGCAAGGTTGCTACTGTTCAGATTGGCCCGGGCAACTTCATGAACGGGCCCCCGGCCCACGTCCCAATGGACCGATGAGTCGGGGGCCTGCGCATAAAGTTTGCCGGGCTGGGAAAAAGACCTGGCAGCCTACTTATCCACGGTTTTCCTCAGGAATTTGCGCGGCGGCACAATGAATAACTCGAAGGAAGCGTAGGGCGCGCCAGCCAGCTTGCTGTCGATGATCTTGACGCGATTGTCGTTGGTACGGTCAAAGGCATCGAAGGCGTAGTTGTAGCGGTAGCCGCCCTCCAGCCCAAACCACAGAAAGTCATAGATTTCCCGCTCCCAGCGGCCCCGGAATTTCACTTCGGTTTCGCGCAGCTCCAGGGTGCGCAGGTCAATGGCGTTTTCGCGGCGCAGGGGCTCGCGCAGCTTAATAATGTAGTTGAGGCCATCAACAGAGTAGCCCGCGAAAAACAAAGACCGGGGCGAGGCATTATAGCGCATGGTAATGCGGGCCGGGAACAGGGCCTCCACGCCCCAGCGGTTGTTGAAGGTGCGGTTATACAGCACGGCCGGGTAAATGCTCTGCCGCCCGAAGGTGTAGCCCAGCTGCACCCCTACCCCCCACGAGAAGGTGGGGCTGCGCTTCCAGCCGTAGAGAAACTCCGACGACACGCGCAGGTAGTCGCGCACGCTCAGCTCCGAGGAGGTATAGTCGCCGCTCAGCTCCCCCTTCACCCGGAAGATATACCAGTTCACCTCGTTTACCGGCCGGATAACGGCCAGCTGGGTACCCAGGGTTTTCAGGCCCTTGTTTTCGATGTTGTCGTAGAGCTCGTAGCGGGTCGGAAACTCCCGGAATTTAAATTCCTCCCGCTCGTAGTTCACCCCCAGAATCAGCTTCAGGTGCGGGCGGTTGAGCATGGGAATGTACCCCTTGATGACGAGGCGGGCGTTTTTGGTAGCCTGCGAGTTGTAGTCCTGCAAACCCACCACTTTGCCATCGGAGGCCACATTGAAGCGCGGCATCCGCTCGTAGTGAAACACCAGGCCTTTGCTGGGGCCCATGCCTACCACGGAGGGGGTAGCAAACTCCTGGGTGTTGGCCGCAGCAGCCGTGTCGCCGAGGGGCGGGGCGGGCGGCGGGTACACGGGGGGCGCGGTGGGTGTAATCTGGGCCTGGGCCGACGCGGCGCACAGCACCGCCGCCGAAGCCACCAGTGGCCGCAGCATCCTCAACGTTTTCGGAACGGAAACAAGAATCATACGGGTGATAAGCGGAGGGTAAACACAACGCAAAGGCGTCAGGCTAGCCTTAACGTCTTTCGCGTAAAAAGGATAGGGAGCTGGTGATACAGTGAATGGGTGAAGGAAGTGAAGGAGTGAGTTGCCAGGGCGAAGAGGCCCGACGACGCCACCCGTCCTGACCAATGTGCTACCCCCTTCAAATGTGACAAGCCCTTACCTCCGTGCTGGAAGTAAGGGCTCATCAGGTTATCAGGCTGGTTACAAAAGAGAGGAAAGATGGCTTCGTGCCTTGCCCTGACAGCAATTCACTCACTCATTCATCACTTAAAACAGGAAGTCGAAACCGACAAAAATCAGGTTTTCCTCGCCCACGGAATACGTGGCGTTGACAACGGCCTGCTTGAGAATATCAACCCATATGCCGCCCCCAACGGCCGTGTGGAAGGCTTTCAGGCCCGTTTCGGTGTCGCGGGAGGAGTACACGCGGGCGGCATCGGCCAGGCCCAGGATGCCGAACTTGCCGGGCACCAGGTAGGCGTTGAAGGTAAACAGCTGCACGCGCACCTCCGCGTTGCCGTACACCGAGGAGCGCCCGGCGTAGCGGGTGCGGCGGTAGCCGCGCAGGTTGGTGGTGCCGCCCAGGGTGTTGGCCTGGAAGAAGCGGTAGTCGCCGAGGTTGCGGCTGGCCCCGATGCGGCCGGCCCAGGTCAGCTGGAACGGAAAGTTGGGCGAGAGGTAGGCCCGGAACTCCGTGGCCAGGCGGCCATAGGTAAGCTTCTCGCCATTGAGCTGGTGGTTGTACTCGGCCGAGTTGTACCAGCGCAGCCCAATGCGCGGATTTTTAGGCGAGGAAGCGGCGTCGAGGTTCAGGTAGGCCCGGGCCCCGAGGTAGCGGTTCAGGCCAAAATCGGAGCTGCGGATGCCGGCGGCGGCGGTGCCTTCGCGGCCGTTGCCGTTCTCATCGAGGCCAGCGGCTATTTCCTGCCCAATCTGGCTGCGGTCCACCCGGAACTGGTCGTACTGGGGCCCGAAACCGAAGCGCAGGAAGCTGAACACATCCTTTTCCAGCATCGGCGACACGTAGAGGCGCGAGAAACGGATGCGGTAGGTGTCGTTGATGTCGCGGGCGCGGGTATCCCGGTCGTCGGCCAGAATGTTGCGCGTGTTGTTGCCCAACCCGAAGAAGTTATAGAGCAACTGCGGGCCGTAGAGCTGGGCCGTCAGGCGCAGGTCCGTGCGGCCCAGCACGTCCACGAAGTGGCCGAGGTAGCGCACGTTGTAGGCGCTCTGGGAGGGCGAGTAGTTGGCGGCCAGGCTCTGCTCGGTGGCGTAGGGCTCCTTCCGGAAACCGTAGGTCCGGTACACTACCCCCCCACCGAAGAACAACCGGTCATCGACGTTGTAGCCGAAGTAAGCGGTAGGCCCGAAGTAGTTGAGGGTATAGTCCTTGCGGTTGGCACGCGTGTGCACGTCGTAGCGGCTTACGTCAATGCCGGGCTCCAGGCGCAGGCGGGAATCCTGGCCGGCCACAATCACGTTGCCGGTGTCGGCGTCGTAGATGTGCAGGCGGTGCCCCAGGCCTCCCACGTTGGAGGTATTGATGATGGAGTCCCGATCAAGGCCGCCGATGATGCGTACCAGCGGGCCCCGCTTCACGTCGCCTTTCACCTCGTACCGGTCCTGGCCCTCGAAACCGTAGAGGCGCAGCTCCTTGGTTACCTTGTTGTCGAAGGTGCGGTCAAAGAGTATCTTGGTCAGCTCGCCTTCCTTGTTGATTTTCTGCACTGTTACGCGCGTCTTATCCTCGGGCAGGCGCTCCACCACAAACCGCTCCCGCTTCTTGGAGCCTTTTACCTCGGTTACCTTGCTGAGCACCTCGTAGTAATCGGCGGCTACCTGGGGCAGCAGCTCGCGGCGGCTTTTCAGCTTGGCTACAATTTCGGGGCCGTGCTGGGCGTAGATCTGCTGGGGCCACCGCTCCCGGAAGGCTTGCTCAATTACGTCGTCGGTGAGGGCAGCCTTCATTTCCTCGGCCTGCTTTACCCACTCTTCCTTGGTTACCGAGGCCAGGTACACCCGGTCGTTGCTCAGGGCCGTCAGGTTCAGGCCTTTCCAGTCGGCATAATCCTTCCCGAAGTTCTGGAAGTTGCGGATGGCCCACTTGCGCGAGGCCAGGTAGGGGAAAATACCGTCGCCCTTGAAGAAGGCCACGTCCCGGTCCTCGGGCACGGCTGTAAATTTCCGGTCCCCGTCCTTATCTTTTTTCTCGGCCCAGCGCCACTGGTCCTCGTGCCGGTCCCAGTCGCCAATCCACATATCGAAGAGGCGGGAGCGGGCAAAGGCTTTTTCATTGACGCGGTTGTCGTTGTCTTCCGTGATGCGCTCAAACACCTTGTCGGTGCCCACCAGGTTTTTGGCGTTGCCCAGGCTTTCCACGTTGCTCTGGTCGTCCTTGGCATCTTCCTCAATGGCCCCCGGCGTGTTGCCGAAGCGCTCCAGGTACTGGCCCAGCAGGGGGTCCTGGGGGATGTAGCGCAGCTCGGGGTTGGTGTGCAGAATGCCGGCCGCCGTAGCCAGGGGCGGAATGGCCAGGGCAGCGTACGGGTGCTGGGCCGAAATCTGATCCTGCAGAATATCAGCGGCGGCACCTTCGCGCAGGGCCTCGGGCAGCACAGCCGAGGGGTCTTTGTTGAGGCTGCGGATGGTGAAGTTGCGGCCCTCCTCGTTGCGTACTTTCAGGGAAGCCGTCTGCTTGCCACCCCCTATTTTGTAGGGCGTCAGGCCGCCCTTCTCGGTGGCCAGGTCCAGCACCGGGAACGTAACGGGGGTTGCCCACTCCTGGCGGTAGTGCTTGCCGAAGAACAGCTTGTGCACCCCACTGCGGTCGAGGTACTGCTTGTTAACCGCTACCGTCACGGTGCTGTCGGCGAAGCGGGGGCGCGGGCCAGCCAGGGGCCGGGCCACCGAGTCGGTAGAGGCCACGGCCTGCTGGGCGTACATGGGCGTGCGGAACACGAGGCGGCCGGTTTCACCCGTGCCGTTCGGCACGTAAAACTCCGTCCAGACCTCGCCGTTGTTGTAGTAGTTCACGCGGGCAAACCCCTTTTCCTTGTCGGAGAAGAACGCCTCACCCCCGCTGCCGGGCTTCACGTGCTGGGTTTTGCAGCCCGAGCCGCTGACGATGTGGTTGAGGTTGCCTTCCTTGAAATACTGCAGGTTGTGCTCGTGGCCGGCGGCGTACACCACGTTGGGGTACTTATTGAAGATTTCCATCAGGCCCTTTTTATAGGCCTGGTACAGCGGGTGCGGAATATCCTGCGAAATGCCGCCGTACTTGCGGGCAAATGGGTAAATGGAGCCAATGACCGGCAGGGGCACAAAGGCGTATTTGTAGACAATGCTGAGCGGGAAGAAATGGTCGGCCAGGGTGAAGTAGCCACCATGAATACCGTCGGAGAACAGGGGGTGGTGGGCTACCACCATGATGTTCTTGCCCGCGTTGCGCTGGATAATGTCCTCTACCTGGGTAAAGAAATCGGTTTCGTTGGCCACGCCGCAGCCGCTGTTGGCGCCGTAGGGCCGCTCGCCGGAGGTTTGCAGAAACCACTGCGAGTTGATGGCAATAAGCACCAGGTCGTCCTGCAGGCGCACCTCCACGGGGCCGGGGCAGGCATTGCGGGGCAGGAAAAAGTCGCCGGTATAGGGGAAAGCCGCCGAGTCGCTCTGCAAGTAGTTTTCCACGAAGAACTGCTCGCGGTTTACTTGCTCCACGGCTCCGCGCTTGCCCTGCTTCCAGTCGTGGTTGCCCGGAATCATGTATTTCTCGCCCTGGTAGTCGCGCAGAATCTTCATCTGGTCGATGATGCGCCGCTCCGACTCCTGGCGGTCCGAGGCTTTAGCCTCGGGCATGCCGTACTCGTATATATTGTCGCCGAGGTACACGGTGGTACTTTTGGCCCCGGCGGCCAGAATCTGCTTGCGCAGGTAATTCAGGGAAGGCTCCCCGCCTTCGGCCTCCGGAATCGGCTTGCCCACGTCGCCAATCAGAAACACGGTGTAGCGGATCAGGGAGCTGTCGGGCGGCGTCTTCGACTCCCAGTTCAGCCCCCCCTTGCGGTAGTTGGGGCGCTCGGGGTGGGGCGTCTGGGTTTTCTGCTGGGCCAGCGCCACCGGCGCGGCCCCGCCGGCCAGGGCCAGCAGCAGGCAACAGGACGACAGGAAATGTCTGCTCATACAAAAGAGAAAGTAGCGGAAAAGCCCGGTGCTTGCCCGGGCACCAAGGCAGGGGAACGGATGTTCAGGAAATACGGTAAACTTACCACTCACGGCTAAAGTGCCGGATGCGTGCAGGTATGGTGCGCTGCCCTACGCAATTCGCTCGGCTACGGTTGGGCCGCCGCCCCGAAAACCAAGCCGCGCGAATCGCGTTGTAAGCCCAGCAGCCGCTCGCTGTTGTTTCTTTGTTGTTGCCCTCCGCTGATGGAACCCACTCTTATACAGAAACCGGCCAAAGCCGAAATCGTTAAAAATGCCAAGGCCCACGTGCAGGCGCTGCTGGAGGCTAAGCTGCCGGCCCAGCTGGTGTACCACTCGCCCAAGCACACGGCCACGGTAGTAAAGGAGGCCCGCGCCCTGGGCGAAGCGGCTGGCCTAAGCGAGGCCGACCAGGAAGCGCTGGTGCTGGCAGCCTGGTTTCATGACGTGGGCTACACCGAAGTGTACGACGGGCACGAGTTCCGGAGCGCCGATATGGCCGCCGAGTGGCTGCAGCGGCAGGGCTACCCCCCCGAGCGCATTGAGCTGGTGCAACACCTGATTAAGGCCACCCACCGCGATGCGCCCCGCCAGACGGAGCTGGAGCAGCTGCTGGTGGATGCCGACATGAGCAACATGGGCCGCGAGAGTTTCTTTGCCGAGGCCGAGCTGCTCCGGGCCGAATGGGAAGCCATGCTGGGCAAAACCTACTCGAACACGGAGTGGGCCGAAACGCAGCTGGCCTTCCTGCTGGCCGGCAAGTACTATACCAAGGCGGCCAAGGAACGCTACCAGGAGCAGTTTAAGGAAAACGTGAAGGAGCAGCGGAAGCTGGTCAAGAAAACCGAGAAGAAGAAAAAGAAGAAGGAGGAAGAAGCCGAAGGCACCTTCGCTGAGCCCAAGCGCGGCATCGAAACCATGTTCCGGACCATGTACAGCAACCACATGAAGCTCTCGGACATGGCCGATAAGAAGGCCAACATGATGATTTCGTTGAACGCGGTGCTCATGTCCCTGATTATTACCTATTTCGGCGCCAAGCTGGGTAGCAAAACGGCGGCCCTGAGCAACGTGGGCCTTATCCGGAACCCCATTATTGCGGTGCCCATGGGCATTCTGCTGGCTACGGCCCTGGCTTCGGTTATCACGGCCATTCTCTGCGCCCAGCCCGATGTCACGAGCTTTAAGTGGCTGAAGCGCAGCCCCCAGATTGCCACCAACCGCCGCGTGAACCTGCTCTTCTTCGGCAACTTCAGCAAGCTCAGCCTCGACGACTTTCAGCATGGCATGACGGAGATTATGGGCCAGAAGGAGGCCTTGTACACCAACATGGTGACCGACATTTACTACCTCGGCGACGTGCTCACGAAGAAGTACCGCTTGCTGCGCCTGAGCTACACCATTTTCATGGTGGGCCTTATTCTGACGGCCCTGTCGTTTGGTATCGCGCTCCTGTACAAAGTATAGCGGAGTGAGCGGCGAGGGGCGTGAATTGTGACGGCTGGCCGGTAACAGGCGGGGTGTGACAAATGACGAAATACCAAAGAGGCTGCCACCCTGAGCGCAGCGAAGGACCTTGTCACAGCAGAACGACTGTCGTAGCAACAGTTCGTTCACGCGTGATAAGGTCCTTCGCTGCGCTCAAGATGGCAGCCTTTTCCTCACTTCGTCATTACTCGTCACCTTTTTCTTACTACCTGTCACCCTCACCTGTTACCTCCCTCACTTCCCCCAGCAATTGAGCCAGCCCACGGATGGAGCGACCCAGAAACCGGTGCAGGCGCCGCAGCTGCCCAAACCGGACGACGCGGCTGGCGCTGGCAATGTGGCCGTAGCGCAGCTCCATGGTCACGAGGCACGCATGGGCGGTTACGGCCTCAATGGAGTAGAACAGCAAAGTGTTGGGGAAAAGCCGGAAGTGCGAAATCTTCTCCACGTACTCCAGGCGCCCATCCTCGTCCTCAAACTGCTGCACGGCCTGGAAGTCAATCTGGCCCCCAAACACATCCACCTTATAGCTGGTGCCCAGGCGGCCTACCTTGGTCACGTCGTAGTGCACGGCGGTGGCGCCCTCCATCCAGCGGGGGCGCAGGCGGAAGTTGGTGATAATGCGCAGGGCATACGGGGCCGGGATGCGCAGGGCCCGCCGCACCTTCAGGGCGCAACCACGGCCCGGTGGCACATCGTCGTCAATTTCCGGGGTGCTCAGCAGCAGGCGCAGGGGCGAGAGGCTGGCGTAGTGGTAGGGCGTTTCACCCAGGTACTCGTAGTACGTGGCGCCGGGCAGCAGGCGCGTCCAGGAAAAAGCCTGAGCCAGGGCGGTTGGCGGTTGGGTGGCCACGTAGCCCGCCGAGAGCAGCACGTACTCCGAGCCCGTGACGTTGTTTTTGAGCAGGCGGTGCACCACAATCACGTCGCGGCCCATCAGCTTGGTGTACTCCCGGATGCGGGCCACACTCACGCGGCCGTAGTGCACCACAATTTTAAGCGTGAGGGCCAGCTCGTGCAGGGCAGCGGCCAGCTCCGAGCCCGTGTCGCGGGCTACCAGGCGCAGGTAGTTCTGAAAATCGAGGTAGATGCGGCGGCACTGGCGCACCAGCTCGGCCACGGGTGGCGGCGGCCCCAGCCGGTAAAACAGCACGGCGTCGCCCTGAATTTCGTTTACCTGCAGATCCAGGGTGTTGGCTTCGATAAGAATTTCCAGCAGATCGGCCACCAGAAACGGGGCCTGCGGGCTCCCCGACTCCTCAATAAAGCGCGTAAAGCCGCTGATATCCGGGATTAGCAGCAGCGCGGGCACTTGCTTATCGGGGCCGGTGTGCGGCGCCGTGCCTGCTACCCGCCGGTCAGCCCGCAAGTCGTCCAGTAAACCCATGAAGCCTGAAAAGAAAAAACAGTGAGGACGAAACAAGATAGGCTACGCGGGGCAGCTGTGCATAGCCACAGCGCCTGCTGGTTTGGGCAGGCGCTGCTTTCGGCGTAACTTTGCGCCAGTGCCCAACTACTGGCTGCGTAGTTCAACGGATAGAATAAGGGTTTCCTAAACTTTAGATGTGGGTTCGATTCCCGCCGCGGCTACACAAAGGTGAAATAGTGAGCTGGTAAACTGGTGAGTTTTACGTTCTGGCGGCGCAGATAGCACCAACTGAACATCAAACGCACCGGTTCACCAGCTCACTATTTCACCTTTACTCTATCAGCCCGTGGCTCATGGCGTAGCGGATGAGGGCGGCCGTGTTTTTGGCCTGGGTTTTCTCGATGATGTTCTGGCGGTGAGTTTCGATGGTGCGCTTGCTGGCGAACAGCTGCTCGGCAATCTCGGCATTGGTCAGGCCTTCGGCAATCAGCTTGAGCACCTCCATCTCCCGCCCCGATAGCTCAATGGCATCATTGCGGTGCAAGGACATGCGGTAGGCCGACAGAGCCTCGGCGGCCTCAGGGGCGACGGATTGGTGCTGAACCGAGCGGTACAGCAGGTTCAGGCCGATTTCGGTGCACAGAAACTGCCGGCCCGCCGCTACCGTGCGAATGGCGTAGGTAATTTCGGTAGTATCGGAGTTTTTGAGCACGTACCCGAGGGCGCCGGCCTGTAACATACGGTACACGTAGCTTTCGTGGTCGAGCATGGACAATACTAACACCCGCACCTCAGGGAAGCGGCTGCGCAGCAGGTTTATGGTCGCAAAGCCATCGAGCACGGGCATGTTCACGTCCATGAGCACCACGTTGGCGGGGGTAGTGGCCAACAGTTCCAGCAACACTTGCCCATTTCCGGCCTCGCCTACTACCTGCATACCAGGCTGCTGGGAGAGAATGGCCCGGATGCCTTCCCGCAGAATGGCGTGGTCATCAGCAAGCATTATGCGAATCATAGAGGAAGGTCAGTCAAATTCAGCAGCAGGAAACCGCGCTCCTGCGGCCCGGCAATAGTACGCAATAAGTAAGCTGAAGGCTGCTGCGGCCTGCAGCTCTCGGGCAGTCAGGCCCACCCTGCTGCCCGGCGAAAATAGCGTTACTGCTCCTCGTTACGTATATTCACCTACTTATAAATCAGTGTTTTACCCCATCACCTCATTTGCTATCCACCGTATATTTGGATACTTTTTCTCAAACTGTAAACAGTTTACTGAAAACGCCCGAGTGCTTTTTTGGCTCTGGCTGCGGTGTTGTTTAGCTATTGTGCTGCCCCATGGAAGTGTACCGCGAGATATTGCCCGAAAGCTACCTACTGATTCTGGCCGATGACGACGAGCCAACGGGAGGGGCTGAACTCTCGTACGCGCTGCGGCGCGCCTGCCGTAGCGGCAAACCCAGCATCTGGATTGACTGCAGCCACCTGCGCAACCTTTCTTTTGCCACCTTGCGCGTGCTGGTGCGCTACTACCGGCGCCTGCAGGAGCGCCGGATTCCGCTGGTGCTCTGCCACCTCGGCGACTCGGCCGGCCAACTACTTACCCGCCTGCCCGCGGCCCTCTGCCCGCCGGTAGTACCGTCCTTGCTGGACGCGGAGCACTACTGCCGCACCCAGCTTCCGCTTTCCGCCGAGTAGGGCTCACGCCCGTTCCGGCGCGGCTGCTTCGGGTGCGCAGCGGCCAGCCGGGTAGCCCCCCGGGTATGGGCTTTTTTCGGGAGCCGGTAAGGGCATCTTGTTACCACTCCGGACCGCACCCCGGAGCAGAGCACCGACGAAATCAAATATTCTGCGTAAGCTTCGGTGTCTCAACCGTTGCTTTGCATGAACCCTGCTCCGCTTTCCGGCCTGTATGCTCCTTCGCTTAGCCTCCTCACCGACCTGTACCAGGTTACCATGGCCTACGGCTACTGGCAGCAGGGCTTGCAGGACCGCGAAGCCGTGTTTCACTTGTACTTCCGCCGCCCGCCCTTTAGCGGGGGCTACGCCGTAGCGGCCGGCCTGGCCTACGCCGTTGACTTTCTGGAGAACCTGCGCTTTTCGGACGACGACCTGGCCTACCTGGGTGGCCTGCAAAGCGCCAAAGGCGCGGCCATGTTTCCGCAGGAGTTTCTGGACTATCTGCGCGAGCTACAGTTCACCTGCGACGTGGACGCCATTGCCGAGGGCACGGTGGTGTTTGCCAACGAACCCCTGATTCGGGTGCAGGGCCCGCTGCTGCAGGCGCAGCTGGTGGAAACCGCCCTGCTCACGCTCGTGAACTTCCAGACCCTGATTGCTACCAAAGCCTCCCGTATCCGGGAAGCAGCCGGCTCCGATACCGTGCTGGAGTTCGGCCTGCGCCGCGCCCAGGGCTTTGATGGGGGGCTGAGCGCCAGCCGGGCCGCCTACCTGGGTGGGGTTGATGCTACCTCCAACGTACTGGCCGGGCAGCGCTTTAACATTCCGGTGAAAGGCACCCACGCCCACAGCTGGGTTATGGCCTTCGATGACGAAGTGGCCGCCTTTACCGCCTACGCCAAGGCCTTCCCCGACGACTCCGTGTTTCTGGTCGATACCTACGACACGCTGGAAGGCGTGCGCCACGCCATCAAGGTAGCCCGCGAACTACGTGCTAACGGCCACGAGCTGGGCGGCATCCGCCTCGATTCGGGTGACCTGGCCTACCTAAGCCGCGAGGCCCGGGCCCTGCTCAACGAGGCCGGCTTCGAGAACGTGCGCATCGTGGCCAGCAACGATCTGGAGGAGAACCTCATTACCAGCCTCAAGCTACAGGGCGCCCAAATTGATACCTGGGGCATCGGCACCCAGCTCGTAACGGCCTACGACCAGCCGGCCCTGGGCGGGGTGTACAAGCTGGCCGCCCTGCGCAAACCTGATGATTCGGGCTGGGACTTCACCATCAAGCTCAGTGAGCAGCTGGCTAAAACCAGCATTCCCGGCATCTTGCAGGTGCGCCGCTACCAAAACGAACATGGCCAGCCCCGCGCCGACATGCTCTACAACACCGCCGAGCCCCTGCCCGAGCGCCTCACCATCATCGACCCCGTGGATGCTACCCGCCGCCGCCCCGTGCGCCCCGATGCGCCCTACCGGGAGCTGCTGGAGCCCATTTTCCGCCGCGGTGAGCTGGTGCACCAACTGCCTACCCTGCAGGAAAGTCGCAACCGTGCCCACCGCGAAGTCCTCAGCCTCGACCCCAGCATCCGCCGCTTCCTCAACCCCCACACCTACCCCGTGGGTCTGGAAGAAAGCCTGAACACCTTCCGCACCAACCTGATTCTGGAGAAACGGCCGCTGCGGCCGGCGTAGGCAGGGCTTGTCACTCATCATCACACAGAAGGCCAACCAGCCGCATTGCTTCCAGTTTCATAGGAAATGCGAGGGTTGTGCGGGAAATCTTCTTGCTTGGTTTTTCGGGTGTACGCTTTGCTTGCTAAGTACAGAAGGCTTTCAAATTCTAACCCAACCGGCCATTTGGAAGGGTCTTGCAGAACGGCCTTATAGAAAGCAGGACCATTACAAAGTACACTGCACCTATCATAGAGGAAAGCATCACCTGAAATAGTCCGGATATCCTCTCCCGGATAACAGGCCGCGGCATACTTCTCGCCATCTAGCTGATAGAGTTTCTCGGCCAAAATGTCCTCAAAAGCAAAAATATCCTCTGGAGGCAATGTAGCTAAGCGTTTTTCGGCCGGCAGTAGCACTGCGTCATCATTGCCAGCTCTCTTCCAATTTAACAGATCTAAAATTTCCCAGAACAGTGCCTCGTCCATTGGTCGATATGTAGCTGCCTTTTTTTCAGGAACAGGCGCATTTTCTTCTATTTCCTGATAGCCCTTACGCTGCTTCTCCTGAATCAACTTTGATACTTCCGCCGCACAGGCAGTAGCATCACCTAATTCCTTGCGGCTTTCCCGACCTCTCGTTCCAACCTTACCAAAGATTACAGAATAAGCTGAGCCATCAATTTCGATATTCCAGAATTTGTTGGCTTCACCTTCTTGGTTGATAAAATAGCGCTTCATGGCAGGCAGAAATAAGAGCCCCGAAATACGGCAAAACTCTGCACTCCTTCGGCCAAAGCCTATACTTCTAGGCCTCCTGGCAACAGCTACTTTTGCTGCTACTTCGTTGTTATAGCAGCAACTCACCCGCCGCTGCCGACTTCCCTACCCCCGGCAGTGGCCCAGAACTTCCTCCCCATGTCAACCCTGAAATTTAAAACCAGCATCAACTGCGCCAATTGCGTGCGCGCCGTCACGCCTTTCCTCGACGCCGAAGCCAGCGTGGAGAAGTGGAGCGTGGACACCAACAGCCCCGAGAAAATTCTCACGGTGGAGGGCGCAAACCCCATTCCCGAACTGATTATGAAGTCGGTTTCGCAAGCCGGGTTTGATATCGAGCCAGCGTAGCATCCTGTCATTGCGAGGAGGCACGACGAAGCAATCCTTCCTTCTCTGTGCGCGAAACACTGACCTACTGAAAAGCCCTTACTGCCACGCGGTAGTAAGGGCTTTTCATTTCTCTAAGGCTCTTCACATTGAACAGGAAGAATTGCTTCGTCGTGCCTCCTCGCAATGACGGTTATTCATAGCGCAGCTCGCCGACGCCAACGCGCAGCGTCACGCCGGGCTCCGGGGTGATGCGTCCTGCCACCTGGGCCTGGTAGCCGCGGGCGCGCAGGGTTTCGGCTACGGCTTCGGCCTGGGCTTCGTCGGTGACGAGGAGCATGCCGTTGCCCATGTTCCAGTAGAGGTAGGCTTCCTGGGGGCTGATGCCGGCCAGCTCGGCCAGCTGCTGCATGGCCGGCAGCGGTTCGAAGAGGTTGGTCAGCTCGGCGCCTACCCCGTTTTTGAGCACGCGCTTAAAGTTATCGGCAATGCCGCCGCCGGTGATGTGCGCCGCCGCGTGCAGGGGTAGGCCCGCATCCAGCACTGCCACCACACCGGGCGCAAAAATCAGCGAAGGCGCCAGCATCACCTCGCCCCAGGTCTGGCCCATTTCCGCGGCGTCGGGGCCGGTGTAGGGGGCCGTGTGCCAGGCTTCACCGAAGGTTTTGGTGAGGGCGCGGCGGGCCAGGGAGTAGCCGTTGGAGCGGAAGGACGGCGAGCGAAGCGCTACCACGGCCTGCCCGGCGCGCACGTTGGCGCCGCTCAGGGGCCGCTCCAGACTCGGGTGCAACACGCCCACGGCCGTGGAACACCAGTTGAAGTTCATGCGGGCGCCGGGGTAGCCCCCGATGCGGTTGCCCAGCTCAGCAATTTCGCCACCCGTTACGGCAATCTGGCTGAACTGCGCCGCGTCGTGCAGGCCGCGCATCAGCTCATTCACCACCTCGTAGTTAAGGGTGTTCACGTCGATGATGTTCGACAGGTTGGTGGGGATGAAACCGGCCACCACCAGGTCGTCGGCTACCATGGCAATCAGGTCGTAGCCCAGCGTATCGTAGCGGTCCAGGCGCTCGGCTACCTCAATCTTCGTCCCGATACCATCGGAGCCGATGCCCAACCGCTCCGCCCCAAACCGGATTTCGTTGGAGAAGCCCCCGGCCAAGTCCTGTGCCGGCTCGCCGGGCTTGCCGGCACGGGTCGCGAAGGTTTTCTGGGCCCAGTGGTAGGCGTTCTTGGAAGCGGCGTTGCCTTCTTCGATGGAGTAGCCGGCGGTGGCTTTAAGGGCAGTATCAGCAGAGGTCTGGCTCATGGCAGAGGGGCAGTCGTATGAAATAGCTGTTATCCTGAGCGGAGCAAAGGACCTTATATCCGAAGAACGAGCTGTTCCTATGACAGCTGTACTACTGCGAGAAGGTCCTTCGCTCCGCTCAGGATGACAGGTGAATTTTAAGGTTAATGCTCCGTAGGTGCGGGAGCTTTGGCGCTGACGGAGGTAGGCTGTTCTTTCTTGTCTTTGTCGGAGCGGTGGCTCTGGCGCTCCTCCTGAATGTGGCGCAGGTACTTGGTGACGTCGCCGGTAGGGTACTTGCCCGTGAAGCAGGCGAAGCAGTTGCCCCCGTGGCCTTTGTCCTCCGAAAACAGCTCCTGCAGGTCTTCAATAGACTGGTAGATAACCTTGTCGGCCTCGATGTAGCGGCAGATTTCCTCTTCGGTGTAGTTGGCCGCAATCAGCTCGGTGCTCATGGCCATATCAATACCGTAGATGCAGGGCGACACGATGGGCGGAGCACTGCTGATAAAGTACACCTCGGCCGCGCCAGCCTCGCGCAGAATGCGCACAATGCGCCGCGAGGTGGTGCCGCGCACAATGCTGTCGTCGACCACGGCAATCTTCTTGCCTTCCACAAACTCCCGGATGGGGTTCAGCTTCTTCTTGACGATGTCCTCGCGGCCGGCCTGGCTGCTCACGATGAAGGAGCGGCCCATGTGGTTGTTCTTCACCAGCGCCCGGCGGTAGGGCACGCCAATAGCCTCCGCCAGACCCGAGGCCGAGAAGTACCCCGATGAAGGCACGTCAATCACCATATCCGGCTGAATCCCCGACTCAATCACTTTCCTGGCCAGCATCTTGCCTAGCCGCACCCGCTCCCGGGCCACCAGCCGGCCGTGAATGGTGGAGTCTTCGCGGGCGAAGTAGATGTGCTCGAACACGCAGAAGGCCTTGGGCTGGGCGTAGGGGTTCTTGTAGTGAACCTTGAAATCCTTGTCGATGAAGATGGCCTGGCCCGGGCCTACGTTCTTGATAAACTCAAAGCCCAGGTAATCAAAGCAGGTGCTTTCGGAGGCGAAAGCATAGATGGGACCCTTCTCCGTATCACGGCGGCCCAGCACCAGTGGGCGAATACCCAGCGGGTCATTGAAAGCCAGCAGGCCGTGCCCGGCAATGACGGTGATGGTAGCGTAGGCCCCTTTCACCAGCTCCTGCGTCGTCTCTACCGCATCAAAAATATCGATAACCGAAAGGGCATCGAGGTTCTTCAGGCGCAGCTCCGAGGCGAAGGTGTACATGATCAGCTCCAGGTCGTTGCTGGTTTTGGGCAGCACGTGGTACTTCTCGTGCAGGCGCTTGGCGGCCGAGCGGAAGTTGATAACGTTGCCGTTGTGCACCATGGCCAGCCCGAAGGGGTAGCTGGTGGTAAACGGCTGGGCCAGTTCGGCGTCGTTGGAGCCCTGGGTGGTGTAGCGCGCGTGGCCGATGCCAATGTTGCCTTTCAGCTTCTTGAGCTCCTTCTTCCGGAACACGTCGGATATCAGGCCGTTGCCTTTGCAGAGGTGAAAGTTGTCGTCGAAGGTGGCTATGCCGGCCGCGTCCTGGCCGCGGTGCTGGAGCGCCGTCAGGCCAAATACGATGTCGTGGGCAACGTCATCGGGACCGTAAAAACCTACAATTCCGCACATGGGAAGTATCAGGAAGGTGGTAGTGGGCGGTGAAATCCGCTACCGGGGTGGCAAGTGTAACACCAACGCGGGGTTAGTGCATCGTGGGCGTGAGGCGGACAAGTGGCCTAGCCGCCGGCGGCTTCTCCGTGCGGAGAAGAACCAGTAGCGGAAGGCAGCAGCGGTTCGGGGGTATGCACTGAAACAACGGCCGTACCTGCCGTTTCAGGAGTGCGCCGGGGTAGCTCGCCTCGAATAAGGCGGGCCAGGGTATCGGCGTACAGAAAGTGCTCTACGGCCAAGCCCCGCTGCTCTACTTCGGCCAGGGTGCCAGCGCCCTGCAAGTCAACGGGGTGCTGGGCCAGAATGGGCCCGGTATCCAGGCCCTCATCAACCAAATGCACCGTTATTTTGGTTTCCGGCAGTTGGTTTTCGAAGGCCCATTCGTAGGCGTGCAGGCCCTGGTGCTGGTGGGTGTCGGCGGGGTGAATATTGAGAATACGCCCCGCAAACGCCCGGATAAAGGTCGGCGACAGGATGCGCATGTAGCCGGCCAGCACTACGTAATCGGGTTGATACTGGCGTAGCAGCTCCACCACCTCGGCATCAAACTCGGCGCGCTTGCGGCCCTGGCTGCTGAGGCTGGCAGTGAGGCAGCCCAAAGCAGCCGCCGTTTCCAGGCCAGGCGCATCGGGCTTGTTGCTGAATACCACGGCTACTTCGGCCAGGCCACTCAACACGCCGTGTTGTACGGCCTGCACCAGGGCCACCATGTTGGAGCCCCGACCCGACAGCAGAATGGCCAGGCGCGCTTTGCGGGTGCTATGGTTACCAGTTGCCTGCAAGGGTCGGTTCCGGCCGCTGGCCGATATCAGTACGGATGTACACATCCTGAAATTTGACTCGTTCTACTTCCCGATATACGTGATTCACAGCATCTTCGAGTTCTTCACCATGCCCCACCAGCACCATCACACGGCCGCCGCTGGTTACCAGCTCGCCGTCGGCGCTCTGCTTGGTAGCGCCGTGAAACGCCAAGATGCTAGGGTGCAGCTGATCCAGGCCGGTGATGGGGAAGCCCGTTGGAAACTGCGCGGCGGGGTAGCCCCCTGAGGCTAGCACTACCCCCACGTAGTAGCTGCGGCGCTGGCGCACAACCGTTTGCTGCAATTTGCCATCCAAGGCAGCTTCAATGAGTTCGAGCAAGCTGCTTTCCAGGGCTGGCAGGAGCACTTCGGCTTCGGGGTCACCGAGGCGCACGTTGTACTCCAGCAGCTTGGGGCCCTGGGGCGTGAGCATGATGCCGAAATACAGGAAGCCGTTGAAGTCGAATTGCTCATTCTGCAGGCCGCGCAGGGTAGGGTCCACGATGCTGGTACGGATGGCGGCCAGCACGTTGTCGTCGCAGAACGGGACGGGGCAGTAGGCGCCCATACCACCGGTGTTGGGGCCCTGGTCGCCGGCCAGCAGCTGCTTGTGGTCCTGGGAAGGAGCCAACAGCCGCACGCGGTTCCCGTCCGTGACGCCGATGATGCTGATTTCGGGGCCGGTCAGCTTTTCTTCCAGCAGGAAGCTAAACCAGCCCGTATGCTGCTGCTGCAAATCATCCAGCGCCGCGTGCGCTTCATCAATAGCCGAGCACACATACACGCCTTTGCCCGCCGCCAGGCCGTCGTACTTCACCACCACCTGCCCCTCCAGCTCCGTGGCTTTGGCGCGGGCCTCGTCCAGCTTGTCGCTGCGGTACTGCCACGACATAGCCGTTGCTACCCCGTGCCGCCGCATAAAGTCCTTCGACCACACCTTAGAGCTTTCCAGCGTGGCACCGGCCCGGCTTGGGCCGAACACCCGAATATCAGAACCGGCGAAGAAATCCGTTACGCCCGCTGCCAGCGGGGCTTCGGGCCCCACTACAATCAGCTTCACGCCGTGGGCTTCGCAGAAGCTCTGGATGGCCGGAAAATCGGTGGCGCTGATTTCGGGGTGGCTGTTCGGAATGCCACCGTTGCCGGGCAGTACGTGCACCGTGGCCCCGTCGCGGGTCAGCTTCCACGCCATAGCGTGTTCACGGGCCCCGCCGCCGAGGAGTACTATGGTTTTATGGGTAGTGCTCAAGGTGTTGTTCTTTAGATGGTTCCCGCAGAGGGCGTAGAGGATGTCGCGGAGGTCCGCAGAGCTGTTCTAACTGATATCGGTAATGGCGCTGATCTTCTCGTCCGAGAACTCAAAGACCGACTTTCCCTGCAGCTGCAGCGTATCGCCGGCTTTTGGGCCGTTGGGGAAGTCGATAGTGGCAACGGCGGTATAGTTGAGCAACACTTCTACTTTATCGGTACTGGTTTGCCAGCCCGTGACGCGCTGCTCCCGCTGGGAGAAGTACTGCAACGCTTGCTGCGCCTGCTGGCGAAACGCCTCTTTGCCGGTTAAGGTCAGGTTGACTTCGCCGTTGGAGATGTTGCGGAACACCACTTCCTCGTGCAGAGGGCCTAGCATGCCAGCCACATCATAACGGTTGTACGCTTCCATGTAGTCTTGCACGAGTTGTTTCTGTTTCGCAACGTCCATGAGCTTCATATTATAGCGTCCGCAACTCAACTAAGGGGTTTACCGTGAAATTGGGGGTAGTCAAGGATAAACTCACCAACGAGTTTAGGCCTCTTTCATGATGCCAGCCTGCACCAGATTGTTCACGAGGCGGGCCCGTACGTCGCCGCCAGCAGCTTCATCGCTAGTGCGCAGCGGGGCACCCGTGATACGCTCGTAGATATCGAGGTAGCGGCGGGTGGCTTCGGCGGAAACTTCGGGGGTAAGGGCGCGGGGGTACTGGCCGTCCTGCTTGTTGGCAATCAGCCATTGGCGCACGTACTCCTTGTCCATCTGCTCTGCGGCCTCGGGGTTCCGGGCGTAGTCCTCGGCGCTCCAGAACCGCGACGAGTCGGGCGTGTGGATTTCATCAATCAGGATCAACTTCCCATCCAGCAGGCCAAACTCGTACTTGGTATCCACTAGGATGATGCCGCGCTCTGCCATCCACTGCGAAGCGAAGTTGAACAGCTCCAAAGACTTCACCCGCATCTGCTCATACAGCTCCGCCGACACCCAGCCTTCCGCCACCAGGTTTTCGGGCGTAATCTCGCGGTCCGATTCCTCCTTAGTGGTGGGCGTCACGATGGGCTCGGGAAACTTTTGATGCTTGGTCAGGCCGTCGGGCACCGTCACGCCCGAAAAGCTCCGCTGGCCTTGCTGGTAGCCGCGCCACATAGAGCCCGTGAGGTAGTTGCGCACCACCATCTCCACCCGAATCGGCTCGGCCTCCTTCGCCAGCGTCACGTTCGGGTCGAGCAGCGAAATCACGTGGTTCGGGATGATGTGCCGGGTTTTCTCGAACCAGAAAGCCGCCAGCCCGTTCAGCACCGCTCCTTTGTGGGCCACCGGCGTCTCCAGCACCGAGTCGAAGGCCGACAGCCGGTCGGTCACCACAATGAGCCGCTCGCCGGAAGGCGCGCGGTACGAGTCGCGGACTTTGCCGCGGTGCAGCAGTTCGAGCTGGGGGGTATCGAAGTGGTTGAGGGTGTTCATGGTATCGTGGCCTCACCCCCCGGCCCCCTCTCCTTCAGAGAGGGGGAGCCGAGGCGGCGTAGTATATGCGTTAGACGCTTTGTTCGAGAGTTTGATAGATTTCCTGGAGCACCTCACTGGTTTGTGTCAGCACCTGCTCATTCTGGAAGCGGATTACTCTATATCCAAGTGCTTCCAGCTCGTGCGTGCGGCCAGCATCGTATTCCGCCTGATCCGCTTCTCCATGCACACCGCCATCTACCTCTATAATCAGGTGCTTTTCCAGGCAAATGAAGTCCACAATGAAATTCTCAATGGTGTGCTGCCGACGAAACTTATAGCCGCCTAGCTGCCGATTGCGCAGCTGCTCCCACAAAAAATCCTCAGCCTCAGTAGCCTGCTTGCGCATTTCCGCGCCGTGCTCTTTCAGCCCCTTGAACCACGCTTCTTTATTAGCGGTCAAGTGCAAAGGCTGCCCCTGCACGCCGCCGTGGCTCCCCCTCTCTGAAGGAGAGGGGGCCGGGGGGTGAGGCCACGACGCCACGTGCTCCACAATGTTGCGGAACAGGCGTAGCCCATCCCCTTCCTCACTCAGACTCGGATTCGCCCGTTTCCGCCGGGCCCAGTCGGGGTGGTTGTACAGGGACAGGAAAGCCTCGGGGTGAGGCATCAGCCCGAAGACCTGGCCGGTGGTGTCGGTCAGGCCGGCGCAGTTCAGGTCGGCGCCGTTGGGGTTGTGCGGGTACACGTCCGTCGGCGAGCCGTCGAAATCCGTATAGGCTAGGCAGTTCAAGGCGCGGGCTTCAATTTCAGCCAGGGTTTCTTCGCCTTTGATGATCAGGCGACCTTCGCCGTGGCGCACGGGCACTTCCATTGAGTCGATGCCTTTCAGGAAGGGAGAGTTCGACTTCGGGTTGACTTTCAGGCGCACCCACCGGTCTTCGTAGCGGCCCGAGGCATTGTGCGTCAGGGTTACTTCCGGCGTCACGTTGCCGCTCAGGTTAGGGAGCAGGCCTAGCTTCACCAGCACCTGGAAGCCGTTGCAGATGCCCATCACGAACTTGCCGTTGGCAATGAACTGCTTGATGTCATCGAGCAGGGTGCGGCCTTCGGCGTTTTTGCGGTAGCGCAGCTTGTTGGCCAGCACCACGCCCGAGCCCAGGTCGTCGCCGAAGCTGAAGCCACCGGGGAAGTTCAGGATGTCGTAGTTGTGGATGCTGACGTGGCCGTGCAGCACTTGGTTCAGGTGCACAATGGTGGGCTCAGCGCCGGCCAGCTTGTAAGCGGCGGCAAACTCCTCTTCACAGTTGATGCCGAAACCCGTCAGGATGAGGGCGCGCACTGTTGAGTTGCCGGTTGCCAGTTGTCGGTTATCAGCTTGTTCTTCCGCTCCTTTCAAGGGCTCGGTGGTTTCATGACCAGCATCTACGCTCTTGAAGCCCAGCACCTGCAGGTTGCCATCGGCGTCAGTAGTAGGGCCGGAGTGGTCATGCTGCGGGCGCGGAGGCGTATTCAGGTCCGGCAGTTTGGGTTGTTCTTCCATTAGGATTGCGCCGCTTCGTGCTGGCCGAAGCCGATAATTCTGTTTACTGGGCCATTCGTCCACTCGTGGCGCAGGGCCGTCGTGCTGGCTGAAATGACCGTCTGGCCGCCGTGGCGCACCGTGAGTCGGCCGTCCTGGGTTACCACGCCGAGGCGGGTAGCGCGGGCACCGAAGTGCTGCTCGAAAGCCACTACATCTTGGGGAGCTACCGTAGCCACGAAGCGGGAGTGCGACTCCGAGAACAGCTGTGCCGACAGGCCTAGGCCAGTAGCGGGCAGCTCCACATCGGCGCCAAAGCCGTGACCAAACGTGGCTTCCGCCAAGGCCACGGCTAGGCCACCATCCGACAAGTCGTGGCAAGACTGAATGAGGCCTTTCTCATTCGCCTCGCCCATCAGGGTGTAGAGGGCTTTAGCTTCCTCGAACCGTACTTTGGGTACGTTGGCGCCTAGCTTCCCAAAGAGCTGGTAGAACTCCGAGCCGCCCAACTCGTCGTAAGTTTCGCCCAGTAGGTACACCACATCGTCGGCTTGCTTGAAGTCGGAGGTAATGGTGCGGCGGACGTCCTCGATTTTGGCGGTCATCGAATACAGAACCGTGGGCGGAACCGAAATCTTCACGCCGTCGGCCTTGAAGTCGTTCTTCATCGAGTCCTTGCCACTCGTGAGCGGGATGCAGTAGGCCGCCGTAGCATCGCGCAGGGCCTGGCACATGCGCACCAGCTTGGCCAGCTTGTGCTTGCCATCAGGGTTAGTGGCGGGGTCGTACACCGAGTCGGGCACGCAGAAGTTGTCGTTCACCGACCAGAAGTTGCCGTCGCCGTAGCTCAGGTTGGGCAGCTTCCCTCCCACCGCTACAATCTGGCGCACGGCCTCGTCAAACGCACCAGCCGACATATGGTAGGCGTCCAAATCACCGAAGCGGGGCAGAATTCCGTTGCTCACGGCTACCCCCTCCCAGCTCTCGAAGTTGAAGCGCACCACGGCGGCATCCTGCGGGGCCTGGCCAGTAGTACCCATCAGCGGCTTGATAATCGTGCGGCCCTTCACCTCGTGGTCGTACTGCCGAATCACCGATTCGCGGGAGCAGATGTTGAGGCTGCCCAGCAGGCGGCTCAGCACGTCGGTATAGTCGAGGTTGGCGGGTAGGGCGGGCTCCTGAGCCGTGGGTTTGGTCCACTCGGCATCCAGCACTTTGCGCGGTACGCCGTTGTGCAGGAACTCCATATCAATGCGCGCCACCGGCTCCCCATCGAAGCGCACGTCGAGGCTACCATCCGAAGTGAAGTAGCCGATATCGGTCAGCTCCACTTCCATTTCCTGGCCCAGGGCCATCAACTCAGCCATCTTGCTTGGCTCCACGGCCAGCGAGAACCGCTCCTGCGACTCCGACACGAAGATTTCCCACGGACGCAGACCCGGGTACTTCAGGGGCACTTTCTCCAGCTCCACCACGGCCCCGCCGCTGATGGTGGCCAGCTCGCCGATGCTGGACGACAAGCCGCCCGCGCCGTTGTCGGTGCTGCACTTGATGAGGCCGCGCCGGGTCGCCAGGATCAGGAAGTCCATGGCCAGCTTCTGGGTAATCGGTGAGCCGATTTGCACGGCCGTGGCGGGCGAGGTTTCATCTAGCTCGATGCTGGAGAAGGTGGCGCCGTGGATGCCGTCTTTGCCCACCCGGCCCCCGGCCATGATGATGCGGTCCTGGGCGTCAATTTTCTTCTCCCACGAGTCGAGGCCGGCCAGCTGCATGGGCATCACGGCGCCGGTGCCGCAGTACACCAGCGGCTTACCCGCATACCGGTCATCGAATACAATGGCGCCGTTCACCGTGGGCACGCCCGACTTGTTGCCGCCGTCCTCAATGCCCTTGCGCACACCTTCGAAAATGCGGCGCGGGTGCAGCTGGTTGCTTAGCAGGGTACCGCTGAACTCGGGGTTGCCGAAGCAGAGCACATTGGTGTTGAACAGCAACCGCGCGCCCCCAATGCCGGTAGCCAGCGGGTCGCGGTTGTTGCCCAAGATGCCGGTAATGGCTCCGCCGTAGGGGTCGATGGCCGAGGGCGAGTTGTGGGTTTCGACCTTCCATACAAACAACGACTCGGGGTTGATGCGCACGGCGCCGGCGTTGTCGGAGAACACCTTAATCAGCCAGTCGTTGCCGTTGGCGCGGAGCTGGCGGTCTACCTCGGAGGTAGCGTTTTTAATGTAGGTCTTGAACAAGGAATCCACTTCGAACTCCTCGCCCGTGTCGGCATCCCGGTACTTGATAACGGCCGAAAACTCCTTGTGCTTGCAGTGCTCCGACCAGGTCTGGGCAATGATTTCCAGCTCGCAGTCGGTAGGGTCCTGGGGCAGGCCGGCGGCCTGGCGCTCCTCCGAGATGCTGGTGTAATGGTCACGCACGGCGCGCATTTCCTCCAGGTTCAGGGCGTAAAGGTTGTCTTTCGACAGCTTCACCATCTCCTCATCGGAAAGGCCTACCAGCGGCACGGTGTCCGTAATAGATTCGGCCCCACCGCCCGGCCGCGGCGTGTAGTCGCGAATCTGGGCTATGGGGCCGACCTCGAAGCGGTTGATCATCTTGTTGCCGAGCAGCTCTTCCGCCAGGCGGCGCAGACTACTCTCCGGCAGCTCGTGCTCTAGGAAGTAGAGCCGTTTGCTGAAGATGTGCTGGGTATGGGTGTCGAGCGGCTGGTTCAGGAAGTCGCCGAGGGCGTTCTGGGCCGAGATGCCTTCGTCGTCGGTCACGCCGGGCAGCTTAGCCACCAGGATGTAGCTTTTGTAGTCGGCGCCGTGGCGGAACTCATCGAGGGCCACGTCGTGCAGCACCGGGTCCTGGAGGCAGTGGGTGGCGAAGTCGCGCAGTTGCTCGCCCGAAAGGGGGTAACGCACCGTGTAGAGGGCGGTGCTTTGCACCCGGCCGGTAGTTAGGCCGAGGTGACGTTGGGCAGCTTCGGCTACGCGCTGGCCCTCGCCATCATGTTGGCCGGGCTTGAGCAGAAGCTGTATGGTTCTTTGGGTAGCGTCCAAAAGGAGGGTGGTTATCTATTTTTCGGGTTTCCCACGCGTAGGCAAAAGTGCCCGCGTGAGGAAGCATACCCGCGCAGGGTACGCCGAAAATGCCTTGCCGCCGGGCCGGTTGCCGCCGCGGTAGGTTTAAGAAAACGCTTTTTCCGGCCGGGAGCCGGGTTTCACCACCGGAATACCTGCCCGGCAAAGCGGGCAATCATCGGGTGCGTAGGTGGCCGCCGTTACCGGCAGCAGGGCAAAGTTCGGAAAAGTTAGCGCAGCTTTCCCACCCGTGCGGTCAATTAAACTCGCCACGGCCAAAACTTTTGCGCCCAGCCCTTCCAGCACGCGGGCTACCTCGTTGGTGCTCTTGCCGGTAGTTACCACGTCTTCGGCAATGATAATTTTTTGGCCGGGCTCGATGGTAAAGCCGCGCCGCAGGGTCATCTGGCCCGAATCGTCGCGCTCGGTAAAGATGCCGGGCACGCCCAGCTGCCGGGCCAGCTCATACCCAATCACCACGCCGCCCATGGCCGGGCCCACCACCACATCGGGCTGCAACCCTGCCTCCTGAATCCGACGGGCCAGCTCGGCCGCAGCAGGAGCCGCCAGATCGGGCCGGCGCAGAAACCGGGCGCACTGCACGTAGGTGTCGGAATGCAGGCCGGAGGACAGCCGGAAGTGCCCGCGCAGCAGCGCGTCTTCCTGCAGCAGTTGCTGCTCCAGGGTTTCGGAGGTGAGGGTGGTTTGGGGAGAAGTCATTAAGCGTTTATTCGGGTCCTTCAGTGGAAATCATTATCGGTTCGGAACCAATTGAAAGTGACAGTAACAAGTCCACTTCTTCATCATTAGCCGCAATAACCAGCACTGGATATTCGTCCCGTGCTTTCATCAAGGCATATTCTATCCGTTCAATTCTTATGGACAATGCCAGTGAGCCGTTTAGGGAAATATGTGCATACCAGCCTTCCTGTATCGTTCCTTCCGCAATCTGTCCTATCAGATAAAACTCATTGCGTCGTGGAATAGCAAAGCTGTCTATTACATTGAATCGTCCTTGAACTGGTTTGTAGTTGGCTAGCATTGACACTGCTACACCGCTACCGGCCGAAACTGATTGATTTGCTCTGCCAGCTCCCGCGCGGCGGCACCGGCATCAGCCGCTTGCCACAGGGCGCGTGAGGTATTAATCAGGAGGCCCGCACCATCGGGGCGCAAGCCAGCCTTCAGTGTAGCCTGCAGGTCGCCGCCCTGCGCTCCTACGCCGGGCACCAAAAACCATTGGTCAGGCGCGAGGCTGCGCATGCGGGCTACAGCATCGGCGTTGGTGGCGCCTACTACCAGACCGATGCCGCCGTGCTGCTCATCAAGCTTGCGGGCTACGCTGGCAGCGCAATCCGAAAGAGTGCCACCGCGGGTGAGGGCTACATCCTGCAGGGAATGCGCTGGCTTGTTGCTGGTTTTGGCCAGCACGAATACCAGCTTATCGGGGCGCGCGAAGGGCACAATGGCGTCGTCGCCCATGTAAGGGTTCACCGTCACGCCATCGGCTCCCACCACGTCGTAGGCAAAGCGGGCGTAATGGTCGGCGGTGTTGGCAATGTCGCCGAATTTGCCGTCCAGAATTACCGGAATGCTTTCAGGAATACGCTGCACCGTTTCGCGCAGCAGCTTCACGCCATCTTCCCGGCTCAGGAAAAAGGCCAGATTGGGCTTGAAAGCGGCGGCATATTTGCTGGTCTGGTCAATCACTTCGGCCAGGCGGCGAACTACCTGCGCATCATCGCCTACGGGGTCGAGGCCGACGCAGAGGAGGGAGTTGGCTGCCTGTACGCGTTGAGTTAGCTTTTCCATTCGGAGGATGAAACGGTTTCGGTTGTAAGATGCCCGCACTCAGTGGCCAGACGGGCCGTGAGGCCAGGTTCCAGCCACTCGCCGCTGGCAATTTGCACGGCACTGGCTCCGCACCGCAAGTAGTCCGTGACGTGGCCGGCCGTAAACACGCCGCCGGTGCCAAAGATGGGCAGCGTCAGCCGTTCATCGTGGGCCAGCTCCCACACGCAGCGCAGGGCTACGGGGCGGAGCGCCTCGCCGGAGAGGCCACCGGCCACGGGCGCGGCGGTGGCATCGGCGGGCAGGTGTAGGGCTTTTAGTAGGTTAGTGGCGGCCAGGGCGGTAGCGCCGCCTTCCTGGGCTCCCAGGGCCAGGCCCCGGATGTGTTCCGGCCAGGGCGGCAGCTTGACTATCACGGCGGCCTCGGGTCCTAGCTCGTTGCGCACGGCCTGGGTGGCTTCGCGTACAAACCGGGCGCTGAGCTCCTCGCCTTTCGCGGTGTCGGGCTGGGCCATGTACACTTCCACCCCGGCAATCAGCTCACCGGCTTCGCGGGCCAGAAAGCGGGCAATCTTACGAAAACCGGGAATGCCGGGAGCTGTAATGCTCACAAATACCGGCACGCCGTAGCGCCGCAAAGTGGGCAGGTGCTCCTGCACCAGAATTTCCGCGCTTTCGGTGCGCATGTTGGTGGCATTGAGCAGGGTTTGGTCGGCGACCTGCCAGATGCCTTCCTCATAGAGCCCGGGCTTAGGCTCCATGGTTACGGTGCGGGTGAAAATTGCCCCCAGCCGCTCGTAGCCCGTTCCATCCAGCTGCCAGGAGGCGGCTGCGAGGCACACCGGGTTCTGCAGGGTAAGTTTGCCGAGTTGCATAGGTCTTAAAACGTTACGATTTCGCCGGTAGCGTGCCCCGGTAATGGTGCGCGCCCAGCAAAATTAGATGAGACTACCGCCGGCCGAGGCCGGAGCAGTTAGCTACAATTCTTGCTGCCCCCGAAAACGAGGTGGCCAATTTGCGGACCGACTTACGTCAGAATCCCCCCTGATATCTATCACCCCGCATTTTGTGCCACCTCGCCCCGATGCCGCCGTTGGGTGGACTTCGGGTTATTCAGTTGCCACTGTCAGATGCTGGCAGCTGGCAGCCAGCACCTGATAAAAACAATACGCCCAGCTGAAGACCAGACGCTTGCCCAACATTCAGACTAGATACTGTTGTAGTAGTTGAGCAGGAAGGGCCTGCAGGAACGGATGGCTTCCTGACCGAGGATGAACTGGGCCATGCCTACACCAGCACCCACGGTCAGGTTCATGTTGCGGGTGACGGCAGGAGCAGCAGCTACCATCTGCGGCGCGAGGGTATTGTCGTTCATGGGTTGACCAGTATGGGGGCTAAAAAGAAGTTTAAATAGGCGGGGACGCAGGCTGGTTTTAGCCTAGCTAGTCGAGCGGACCGGACACAAAAAAACCGCTTCGAAAACCGAAGCGGTGAAAGCCGCAAAACCAATAAAAACGAAAGGATTAACGGGGGAAACAGCTTTCTGCTCATCCCGCAGGACGCTCTCGTGGAAGGCCCCGCGCTTCTTCAATGGATATTGATTGAGGTGAAGCACGTCGCAAAAGTACTAGTAGCTGTTGACCGCGCAATAGAGACCAGGTTACCTTTGTGTTATTAAAATGTTACGTATTCCCTACCCCCCGGTTACGGATGTACCCTCGTTGCCGTGCGCTCTATAGTGTTGCTTTTCAACTAAATCCGTTTGTCGCCCTTCCCGCAGCGGATTATTACAGTCTGGTCCTGTATTTGCTACCTGGTTACTCTGTTTTTGTGTGCGCATATTATAACCACAAGCACTGTTACCGGAATTATGCAAAATTAGTAACTTACTACTTTACTTTATGAGCACTAATCGTGAGCTTAATTGGTAAAGTTCAATCAGTAATGCAACTGCTCAGGTATTGCACTATACCTTCAACTGCTAGCTTCGCTCATTCTCGGGTTATCTTAACATATTTATAATCTTGTTATTATTACCGAGCCGGCGCGTAGCTGTTATCTTTGTTGTACAAAGCTTTTTTCTTCCGTTTTCTAGTTTTCTTCTCCTTTCACCATGAAAAAAGTACTACTAGGTTGGTTATTGATCGGTATGCTGGCATTGGCACCGGAGGCATGGGCCCAGTCCGATGCGCCGACCAGTATTGAGTACAGCGAGCGAGTGCCGGCGGAGGGAGCCGGCAAAATGGCGCTCTACCGGCGCGCGCTCGACTGGAGCCAGAATAAGTTTGCGTATAAACCTGCTTCGGGCCTGAAAACAGAGGAAGGCGCCGGGGCGGTACGCATAACGGGCACCAGCAAACTGAAACGAGTTGATACCAAGGGGAAAGACCAAGAGGTAGCGGTGCTGTTTGACTTTGTATTCAGGGCCAATGATAACGGCTATGAGTACAGTGTGAATTCCTTCCGGGTAATGCCAGATCCGAAGCAACCCACCCAGATAATTTCGTTTGACGAGTACCGGTCTGAGCTACGTGCTGAAAAAAGCAACGACCGCACTCACAACGACCGGCGGCTTACGGCCCAGGCAGTCTCTCTCGCCAGCGAGGCTGCCATGTCGTTCCGCTCTTACATGAACAGTACCCCCGCGGAGGGTCATATTGGCGTGGCTGGGGGCGAAAACTAATTTTTTACCTACTAGCTGAACGAGGCCGGTTGCGCAGTGAATAGGCTGCGCAACCGGCCTCGTGTTATGCATATACAAACACCACCTGCCTCAGGCCGTACCGGGCTGAGCCGGCCCCGCACAGAATTTAAGTCTGCGGAAGCTACTGAGAGTTATTCCTATAGCGAATTTGAACTCAGGTGCCCTGGGTACGCTGCCTGTCTCAGGCAGAACCACAGCAACACTAACGCCGACGGGCATTTCCTGGTAACGCTGGCGTACAGGCAACGCACTGAGAATGATGCAGGAGCCGCAGGCGGTGAGAGCCCCCGTATTTCCCGGCTTCGGCCACACCCCCGACAGGAATTATTTCAGGAAAGCAAGTAGCTGCCACGGCTGCACACCAACCTACTTGCAGAGCGGCGCACCCACTGGCCGACCTGGCACCCAGCCAGTGCTCTTTCTGGAGTGGTTATGCCTCCTTACCAGCTTTTTATCAACCACTTGTAAAAGCGAAAAGCCGCGTTGCAGCGCGGCTTTTCCATTATTCCAACTCGCATTTCCATCCTCACTTCACTCACTGCAAAAATAAGATATCCACCCGGCCACTGAAGTCTGAATTAGACTAATATCAATAACCGGAGGGTAAATACGCGGTTCTGCCCGATGAGAGGCAACCGAAACCCACTCGTGGGACAGATACAAACAAAAACCCCCGACCTGCAGACCGGAGGTTTTGCACTTTTACGAGGACAACCAACTCAGCTGGTAGGGCCGTTATCAACCCGGGCCTCTACCACGCTCTGCACAGAAGTTGATACGGCCGACAACAGGTCGTAACCAGTAGCCGCCTCAATGGCATCAACGGTAGTGCGGTATGAGCCCCAGGTGGTAAGCAGAGAGTTGTTGTTGGGCGTGTTGATGGCAATAACCCGGGTGCTGCTGGTAACGCGGGCCGCATCGCCGGTGCCGTTGGGCAGCACCACAATCACTTTCCATACCTGAGCCGGAACAGTTACCCGACCAGCATCGAGGGTAGTGGCGTAGCCGTTAGAACCGGTACCGCCTTTGCCGTAGCTGCCGCAGATGATGTACAGCTCGTTGCCGGCGTTTACCAAAGTGCGGCAGTAGTTTTCCAGGTTGGCCCAGGTACGCTGGTTGTTGTTGGGGGCCTGCGGAATCATGTTGCTCATCAGGAACGTAGCCGAGTTATCCGCCACGGAGCCTGTGCGGTCGGCGGAGGGGCACTGGTGGCCACGATCGAAGCCCGAGCCCGTGTAGCTGGTACTCGTGGGGCGGTACCAGCCGGTAGGCAGTGTGTTGTCGGGGGCGAAATTATCTTGGCGGGGAGTGCTGCCCAGCCACGCGCTGCTCAGGTGCCAGCTTACCCAGTTAGGCGTGCCCCGGTCGCGGTGATACGACATGGTGAACTGGGCTTTTGACACCAGGTAGTTCCAGTAGTTGGCGGTGTTGGCGGTTGCGCCGCTGGGGTTGCCCATCGTCAGGTGGCTGTCACGGGTGGCGGTAGCATCAGCGGCCTGGGGAGCTGCTACGGGGGCAGTGGTGGGGGCTACCTCGTTTTTCGAGCAGGAAACGACGCAACTGGTCAGCAGGGCCAGGCCCAGCACGCGGGAAAGGGTGCGGTGCATAAAAGAAGGTGTTATGGTTGGTTGGATGGGAAAAGCAGTACTACGGTAGTTTCTTGGCGGAGCAAAGTTGGGAGCTAAAAGCCGGCGCAAGGTTACCGTAATATTATCATTTTCCAGAAACAATACAACTATGCCTTAATGTTATACAAATTAACCGCCCAACATTTGTACTATTTAGGATACGCTATAACGGATGAAGCCCCGCTGACCTGCAACAGCGGGGCTTCCTCTCCAAGAACAATAGAATGAAAGAAAGATAGGGTAATTATAAAGGATAAGTATTAGCGGCTGCTCACCACCAGCCGTTGCGTGGCAATGCGTTGGCCGGAGGCGTCAGCTAACACCACTTGATAAAGGCCAGCGTGCAGCCGTAAGGAGGTAAGCTCCAGGACTTGCTGCGTCACCTGCTGTCGGCTCACCAACGCCCCTTGCATATTGTACACCGATAGATGGTAGGCTCCCTCGGCCAGAACCGGCAACTCGGCCCGAAGAACGTCGGAGGCGGAAGCTGGATTGGGATAAACCGCGAAGGCAACTGGCGTCGTGCGCAAGCGCGCTGCCACCACGGAAGAATAGACCTCAGTACCATCCCGGTCTACCTGCCGCAGGCGGTAGTAGAGCGTAGTAGCTCCTTGCGTTCCGGCCGTGGGGTCCAGCAGCGCATAACGCTGCACCGAGGAAGAGGAGCCAGCGGCGGCTACCTGCCCAATGGCCTCAAAGCCGGTAGCAGGCTGCACCGAGCGCTCCACCACAAAGAAGCTGCTGTTCAGCTCGGTAGCGGTTTGCCAGGCCAGGTTGACTACCGCCCCGCTTGGTCGGGCAGTAAAGCTGGTCAGTTGTACCGGCAGGGGCCGGGGAACAGTAATATTCGACGGGAAGCCCACGGGACGATCTTCCGCAAACCCGTAGTACACCTGCGTGTTGTCCAGGAGACTTACGCCGTTTGTCAGCTCAATTTCAACCCAGTCGAAGTCGCGGGTAGTAAGGAAAGATACTTCCTGCCGGCCATCGGCCAGCAGCTCCAGATTCAGTAGAGAGCTGCCCACGGCGCTTTCAACCAGCTGCCCGCCATCGGTGCTGCCGGGAGCACTGCCGGGAGTACCCGTGTAGGTATTGATCCGGACGTTGGAAAGCAGGCGCGCATCCAGAAGGCCAGCGCCCAGCCCCAACACGGCCCCCGCTACGTTGCCGGCCCGGCCGGGTCCGTCGAGGCGGAGCTTAAGGCGGGTAGTTCCGCCCAAGCTCAGGCCGGTGCGGATCGTAGCGTAGTTGTTCTTCACATCGTTGTCGGCCGCGTTCTGGGGGTTGGTTACTGAGCAGTTCACGCAAACCAAGCTGCCGTTTACCTGGTAGTTACCGGCAGGGTCCACAAACTCCGATAACCGAGGCTCCAGGTCGCGGAATACGCGGGGCTCCACGCCAAAGCCGTAGTACACGCGCAAATCGTCCAGGGCGCTGAGCACTTTAGTTTGTTGAATCTCGACCCGGTCGAAAGGTTTGGTGGTTGGGAAGCTAACGTTGTACTGCTGGTTGCCCAGCACCCCCAGGTTCAGCAGGCTAGCTCCCGCCCCCGACTCCTGCGCTACCCCGCCCAGGTACGTCGTCACGCGCAACCCGTCCAGGGCCTTCACGTCGAGCAGGCTGCCGCTACCCAGTACAAACCCGGCCTGGTAGCCCGCCGGCGCGGTACCTTCCAGCTGGGTGCGCAGGGTAGTGGGGCAGCTCACATCCACCAACGAGCGCATGGTAGCATAATTCGTCAGGTCTTTATCCACGGCGCTCAGCGGATTGCTGACCCGGGAATTGGCACACACACTGATTCTGTTGGTCAGTACCTCTGTGCTATACGTGCTAGGGCTGGGAGTTTCAAAACGGGAAACATAGCCGTTGGCGCTGTTTACTACGTTGGCGTCAATAGCATACGCGTAGTACACGTTCAGACCATAGCCCAGGCTCAGCACGGAAGCGGCTTCTACCTCTATCTGGTTGAAGCGCTTGGCAGCCACAAACTCTACCCTGATTTTGCCCGCGTTGCTGCCCAGCAGGGTGTTTGCCAAGTTAACATCTACCGGGTACTCTTCCTGCAGCGTTACCGTGGCACCAGTTTTCAGGTAAGTTCTGACTACTATGGCGTTGGCCAAGCTTAACCCCAAGAGATTCAAGGCATCGCCCTCGCGCTCTACCACCACGCCGGCCCGGTAGTTGGCCGGAGCAACATCGGTTAGGTTCATGCGCAGCCGCACCGAGCCCGTTAGCAGGGAGGCTGGCACATTCATGGTAGCGGCGGAGTTAAAATCACTATCAGTAGCCAGCTCCGGGTTCGAGATGTTGCCGAAGCAGGTTGTGATACCTAGCACCGTAGTGCAAGTGCGCGTGAAGCTTGCGCCCTCTTTGCCAGTATTAGAGTAAATAGGGGCGCTAGCAGCCCAACCGGTGTGGACTCCGAAGCACAGCAGAACAAGTGCCACCAGCAGTGGCCGACCTAGGAAATGGGAGTAGAAGAACTTCATGGCAGGGGCAATACATTGATAATCACTGCAGTTAAAAGGGCTATTTCAGCTTATCAATTCATTCGCCAGATTGCCAATAAACTATCAAGCAACTGATAACCAATTACTTATTACTAGAATAAAATGTATATATTGTCCCATTCCGGGATTATTTTTCTAAAAAAGAGAATTTTTGGTATCCCCATATTTCCCGCTTATACTCGCAGTCATGCCCGTTTTTGCCCTGTCTTGAGCTATTGAAAACCCCTGCCTGAAAATTGAACATTCCTTATATACTCCCTTTTTCGGAAAAGCAGATTATATAAGATGATGCAGTTTCTGGGCCTTCCCTACCCCCATGAGCGTACCGTTACCTGTTTCCATCTTCATTGTCGAGGACAATGCCTGGTATGGTGAGCTACTTGAGTACAAGCTGGCTCAGAATCCAGATTACTCCATCCGCCGCTTCACCACTGCCCAGGCCTGCCTGGATAACCTGGGCGACAAGCCTGACATCATCACCCTGGACTACTCTCTACCCGATGGCACCGGTGACCAGGTTTTGCGCCAGATCAAGGAACGCCTGCCTGAGGTGGCCGTTATTGCTATTTCGGGGCAGGAAGATGTGCGAACCGCCATTGGCCTGCTGCGGCAGGGCGCGTATGACTACCTCGTAAAGGACGAAGAAACCGCCGACCGCCTGTGGAACACGGTGGGCAACATCCGCAAGCAGCTGGAACTGCGCCAGGAGAATACGCGCCTGAAGGAGCAGATTGGACAGAAGTACGATCCGCAACGGGCTATTCTGGGTGAGAGCCCTCAAATCAGGCAGTTGTACGCCCTCATCGACAAAGCAGCCCGCACTAACATTACGGTTTCCATCAGTGGGGAAACCGGTACGGGCAAAGAGCTCGTAGCCAAGGCCATCCACTTCCGCTCTGACCGTCGCGACGGGGCCTTTGTGGCCGTAAACGTGGCTGCCATTCCGCGCGACCTGCTGGAGAGCGAGCTGTTTGGGCACGAGAAAGGCGCCTTCACCGGGGCCATTGGCCGGCGCATCGGCCGCTTCGAGGAAGCCCACAAAGGCACCCTGTTTCTGGATGAAATTTCGGAGCTGGACCTGGGGCTGCAGGCCAAGCTGCTGCGCGTACTGCAGGAGCGGGAAGTAACCCGGGTGGGCGGCAACTCGCGCATCCCGTTCGACGCCCGCCTGATGGTAGCCACGCACCGCGACCTAAGCCAGGAGGTGAAAGAAGGCCGCTTCCGCGAAGACCTGTACTACCGCCTGCTCGGGCTACCCCTTATGCTGCCGCCGCTGCGGGAACGGGGCCACGATATTCTGCTGCTGGCGGAGGCTTTTTTAAAGGACTTCTGCTCTCAAAATAATATGGCCTCCTGCTCGCTTTCCGGCCCGGCTCAGCAGAAGCTGCTGCAGTACAACTTCCCGGGCAACGTGCGGGAGCTGAAAGCGGTAGTGGAGCTGGCGGCGGTGCTGGCTGAAAACGACCAAATTCAGCCCCAGGACCTCCCCCTGCGCCACGGCCCCACTGAGGCTGCCGCCCCCGGGGCCACCACCAACGAGTCGTTGCGGGTGCAGATGGCTGGCATTGTGCAGCGTTATCTGGATGAGCACAACGGAAATATTTTGCAGGTAGCGGCCAAGCTGCAAATCGGAAAGTCCACTATTTATCGTATGGTTCAGAACAACGAAGTGCGGATTCGCTGAAACCCAGATTAGCCAGCTAGTTACTATCTTATGAGTTCTATCAGTACTCGTCACTTGGAGCGTCAGTTACGCCAGGCCCGGAAGGCCTGGCAACAGGCCCAAACCGACTGTGAGGAGGCCCGCCGCCAGGTAACGGAGCTCAAAGCCCGGACCTCGGCGGCGGCGGCCCAGGCGACGGCGCTGCTGGAAACCATGAGCACTGGCATCCTGGCCGAAGATCAGAACCGGATTATCACCCTGCTCAACCAGCGCCTCTGCGACCTGTTCGGGCTGCCCCACCCACCCCACTACTACCTGGGCAAACAAAGCCTGGACTTAGTGCAGGAGGGCCGGGTTCTGCGCCAGGATGAGCAAGGTAGCCGCGCACGCAACCAGCAGCTGCGGCAGGCCCAGCAGCGGGCAAGCGGCCTGCTGATTCCGCTGCAGAACGGCACCATTCTGCAGCAGGACTACCTGCCCATTGTGCAGAATGGGGTAACCATGCTTCATATCTGGAGCTATGAGGACGCGACCGTGCGCCAGCAGGCCCAGCAGCGGGTGCAGGAGCTTTCGCGCCTGGCCGAGCAAAGCCCGCAGCCCATTATCCGGTTTAACCGCGAGGCCGAAGCCCAGTACGCTAACCCGGCGGCTACTCCTGTGCTGTCGGCCCTGTCGGAGGTCAGCAACCTCGACAGCCTGCTGATGCTGCGCCAGGAAATTGCCCAGGCCCTGAATACCCACCAGCCGCGCACCGTAGAGAAGCGCCTCGGCGACGAGTTCTACCTCTGGACCATTGCCCCGCTGCTACAGGAGCAAGAAGCTAACGTGTACCTGACCACCATTACCGAGCGCCGGCACGCGGAGGCGGAGCTGGTGCGCAGCCAGCTGTTTACGGCCCGCATCAACGACACGGTTCCGGACATTGTGTTCCTGTTCGATATGGACTCGTACACGGTGCTTTACTGCAACCGCCAGGTGGAGCCCATGCTGGGCTACACGGAGGAGGAAATCCGGGAAATGGGCTCCCAGCTCACCCAGCTGCTCATTCATCCGGAAGACTTGGCTACGGTACGCCGGAAACAATCTTTCCTGCAGAACCTGAGTGAAGGCCAGGTGTCCACGTCTGAGTACCGGTTTCAGCACCGCAACGGCCAGTGGCGGTGGCTAAGCCTGAAAAGCACCGCTTTCACCCGCCACCCCGACGGGACCGTGTGGCAGATAGTAGGCTCGGCGGCCGACGTGACGGAGCGCCGCACCACGGAGGAGGAGTTGCGCCAGAGCCGCCTGTTCGTGGAGCGGATTACGAACACCACCCCGCACCTGATTTATATATACGATGTGGAAACGCAGGCCAACGTGTACTGCAACCGCTTCATTGAAACCATGCTGGGCTACTCGGAGCACGAGCTGCAGTACATGGGCAAGAGCATGCTGCGCCAGCTCATGCCGGAGTCGGAGAAACAGCGGGTGCTGCGGCATTTTGATGAGGTAGCGCGGGTAGCCGACGGGCAGATTCTGCACCTGGAGTTTTTCCTGTACCACCGCAACGGCTCTATTCGGTGGCTGCGCATTAGCAATACTCCCTTTGAGCGCGACGAACACGGGCAGGTACAGCGCATTGTGGGCTCGGCGGAGGATATTACCCGCTGGAAAATTGCGGATGAGCAGCGGCGCTCGGCCAACCGCCGCCTGGCCGAGCAGAACCGCCTATTCCGGCAGGTGATTGACACGGTGCCTAACCTGATTTACCTCAAAGACGGCAACGGCAACTACATTCTGGCCAACCAGGCTACCGCCCACCTCTACAACCTGGGCAACGACGAGCTGCTGCAAACGCCCGCCCCGCAGCTCCAGCAGATGTTTCCGGACCTGGCCCGCTACCGCGTGCAGGACGAGCTGGTTATCCAGAGCCGGCAGGAGGTAGCCCAGGAAGACACCTTCACCGACGCCTACGGTCAGATGCGCTGGTTTCATAGCATCAAGCGCCCCTTCGTGCTGGCCGACGGCACGGTGCAGGTGCTGGGCGTCGATAATGACATTACGGAGCTGAAGCGTACGGGCCAGGCCCTGCAGGAAGCCAAGGAAACCGCCGAGCAGAATGCCCAGGCCCGCCAGACCTTCCTCACCAACATGAGCCACGAAATCCGGACCCCCATGAACGGCATCATGGGGCTAGCCGAACTCATGGCCAAAACGCCGCTCACCGACGAGCAGCAGCAGTACCTGCACCATATCCGCCACTCGGCCGAGCACCTGCTGGTGGTCATCAACGACATTCTGGACATGGCCCAGCTGGGAGCCGGGCGCGTGCGGCTGGAGTCAGTGCCTTTTGACCTGACGGAAGTGCTGAAAACCAGCTGCCAGGCCCTGATGCCCAAAGCCACCGAAAAAGGCATCAGTCTGCGCCTACAGCTACCGCCGGAGCCTACCCCGGGCTGGGTGGTGGGCGACCCTTACCGCCTGCGGCAGATTATTCTGAACCTGCTCAGCAACGCCATCAAGTTTACTGATAAAGGCCACGTGCTGCTTACCTGCCGGTGCCTGAGCCAGACCCCGGACGAGCTGACTTACCAGTTTGCCGTGCTCGACACGGGCATCGGTATTTCGGAGGGGCAGCTGCAGCAGCTGTTTGAGCCCTTTACCCAGGCCGAGGCCAGCACCGCCCGCGAGTACGGGGGCTCTGGGCTGGGCCTGAGCATTTCGCGGGGGCTGGTGGAGCTGCTGGGCGGCGAGCTGACGGCCGAAAGCCGCCTCCACCACGGCAGCACCTTCCGGTTTGCGCTGCGCTTTGGGGTAGCGGCGGCGCCCGCTCCGCCACCGCCTACCCCCACACCCGAGTTCCAGCGCCTGCGGGGCCGCCGAGTACTGCTCACCGAAGATAACCGCGTAAACCAGCTGCTGGTGCAGGTAATGCTGCGGGGCTGGGGCATGGAAGTAGATACGGCTTCTTCGGGCCCCGAGGCTCTAACTCTGTTTCGCCAGCACCACTACGATGTGGTGCTCATGGACATTCAGATGCCTGGCATGGATGGCATAGCAGCCTCCCGCCTGCTGCGCGAACACCCCGACCCGGAGCGCGCCGCTACCCCTATCATCGCGCTTACAGCCCACGCCATGCACGGTGAGGCCGAGCGCTACCAGGCTGCCGGCCTCGACGGTTACCTCTCCAAACCCTTCCGGGAGGAAGCGCTCTTCCAAACCATTGCCGGGCTGCTCTACCCCCATGGCCTTCCCCAAACCTACCCCGAGGCCCCGCTGCCGGCCATGGGCGCCAACCCGGATCCGACCCCGCTACCGGCCGGCAAGCTCTATGATCTGAGCGGGCTGCGCCGGCTTTCCAACAACGACGAAAAATTTGTCCGGCGGCTGGCTACCTTATTTATCAACACCACTCCGCCGGTAGTGGCCGAGCTGGAAACCCACCTGCAAAATCAAAACCTGGCGCAGTTGGGCGCAGCGGCCCATCACCTGAAAAGCTCCATCGACGGGCTGCAGGTGCAGGCGCTCCGCCCGGTGCTGCGCGATTTGGAGGCCGCGGCGCACACCCCCGAGTCGGCCGAATGGCCCCTGCTGCGGCGCGGGGTGCAGCAGGTGCGGCAGGTGGTGGAGGAGGTAGTGTGGCAGCTCCGGCAGGAGTTTTCCTCGGAAGAGCCAACCCCCTAACGACAGGGCCGCGCTGGTTTAAGTGCGGCCAGTGGTGTACTATGCACGATGAACTCTGCTGTTGATTCTTGCTCGTCGGAAGTGCATACCGTGGTAGTTGGGGCCGGCCAAGCCGGTTTGGCGGCGGCCTACTACCTGCGCCGGGCCGGGGTGCCTTTTGTAGTGCTGGATGAGCGCGCCGCCGTTGGTGAAGTCTGGGCCGGCCGTTACGATTCGCTGCGTCTGTTTTCGCCGGCCTGGGCCAGCAACCTGCCGGGACTGCCCTGGCCCGGCCGCGGCCGCCGCTACCCCACCAAGCAGGAGGCAGCCGCCTACCTGCGCCAGTATGCCGAGCACTTCCGGCTGCCAATAGAAACCGGGCAGCGCGTAACCAGCGTGCAGCCGGCACCCGGGGGCTTTCTGGTCCGGACGGCTGCTGGCCGGCGCATCAGCACCCGGCAGCTGATTGTGTGCACCGGTCCGTACACGGCCCCCAAAGTACCTGCCTTCAGCCAGAGCCTACCGCCGGCCACCCAGCAGCTGCACAGCAGCCAGTATCTGCGCCCGGCCCAAATCAGTGATTCCGGCCCCGTGGCGGTGGTAGGCTCCGGCAACTCGGCCCTGCAGATAGCCGCCGACCTAGCCGCCGCTGGTCAGCGCGAGGTATTTGTGGCCTTCGATGAGAAAACCCCGGCCATGCCCAACAATACGGCCATGTGGGTCTTGCTGCTAGGCACCGGGCTGCTGCAAGTCGGCCGCAACTCGGTGGTGGGCCGCCTGCTGCGCAGCCGCCCTGAACCCGTGGTTCGCCAGGACCTGCGGCGGCTGCGGCAATTCCCGAACGTGCACTTCATTGGGCGGGCCCTGCATGCCACGGCCGCCGCTACCCTACAGGGACAGCGCTACGCTACTCCACCCCTGAGCGCCGTTATTTGGGCCACCGGCTTCGGGCCCGATTACAGCTGGCTGCAGGTGCCCGGCGCCCTGGACCCCACCGGCCAGCCCCGCCACGCACGCGGGCTGAGCCCGGTCCCGGGCCTAGCCTTTCTGGGGTTACCGTGGCTGCACAGCCGCCGCTCGGCCCTCATGGGCGGGGCCGGTTCTGATGCGGCCTACGTGGTGGCGTCTCTCTTGAAAAAGACATAATTATGCTGCAACTACCAAGGGTAGTTTAGGGTTATACTTGTATCAGCTCAGCCACGGATAGCCGACCATAGACTTGCTGGGGGCTGCGTTTTCTTTTTCTCCTAATTTCTTTTTGTATGACGTTGCTTATTTTCTTCGGGATTGCACTAGCAACTGCCTTGCTTGCTCTCGACACGGTGAACAAAGTGAAAGCAATGCTGAAGCCGGTTCCGGTGCGCGCCAACAACGGCCGCTAATTCCGGGCTTCCGCCTTTCCATACCAAAGCGCCCCCGCCTGCGGCGGGGGCGCTCTTCTTTTAAGGCAGCTTCTGGCCTTTCTCCTACTTTTTTGCTTGCTGTAGATACGCCATTCCAGTATTGATGCAAAAAGCAGCCCTCGGGCTGCTTTTTGCATCAATACTGGAATGGCGGTAGTCAGATGGGCAGGCCTTTCGCTCAGCGAATAACGAGCTTGCGCATTTCGCTGGCGTTATCGGCCTCAAGCTTCACGTAGTACAGGCCGTTGGCGAACTTGCTCAGGTCGAGGGTGCGGGTTTCCCGGTCGTTGAGTTCACTTAGCGTTTCGCGGTACATAACCGAGCCAATAACGTTCAGTACGCGCAACTCCACTTTGCGCCCCTCAAATCCGTTGATAGCAATGTGCACAATGCCCGTGCTCGGGTTAGGATATACCAGCAATGCTTTTTCCTCGGCGGCCGGGCGTGCCGCGGGCGCGGGCCGGGGCGCCGTGGGCTGGGCCGCCGCCGATGGCAGCCCTTGCCGGAGCCCTAAGGCAAGCAAAACGAAGAAGCCTAAATAGCGTAAGGGTTTCATCATACAACGTGGTGGGAGGAACAGAATTGCGCCTGAGCGGAATGCGTATAAACGACAGACACGGGTTTAGGTTAACAAAAGTAACAGGGGTTTTAGCTACTTGGGCTAGAATATAACTGATCTTCGATAAAGGCCGGGCTTTTATCTTCTTTTCCACCTTTTTAGCAGACGAAATAAGTTGGACGTTGTCATTATTGGCGGAGGCCTGGGCGGACTGTGCGCGGCGCTGGACCTGCGCCGGCGCGGCCACGCCGTTACGCTGCTGGAGCGGCGGCAGTATCCGTTTCATCGGGTGTGCGGCGAGTACATTTCCAACGAGGTGCTACCCTACCTGCAGCGCCTGGGCCTGGATGTAGCCGTCCTGAATCCGGCCCGCATCACCCGCTTTCAGGTCAGCTCGCCGGCTGGCCGCCTGCTCACTTCGGCTCTCGATCTGGGGGGGTTTGGCATCAGCCGCTACCAGTTGGATGCGTTTCTGTGCGCGGCGGCCGAGGCGGCGGGCGTGGTGGTGCGGCAGCAAACCACCGTCACGGCCGTGGCCTTCAACCCGGCTACCGACCTGCACACCGTGGAGCTGGCCGGCGGAGGTCAGCTGCAGGCCCGGGCCGTGCTGGGCGCCTACGGCAAGCGCAGCAGCCTGGACCGGCAGCTAGAGCGGCCGTTTTTCGCGCAACGCTCGCCCTACCTGGGCGTGAAATATCACCTGCGCTACCCCGCCATGCCCCGCAACCTGATTGCCCTGCACAACTTTGCCGATGGCTACGCGGGCATCTCGGCGGTGGAAGACGACCGGTACTGCTTTTGCTACCTCACCACCCGGCGCAACCTGAAGGCCCACGGCACCATTGCGCAGCTGGAGGCTAAGGTACTGGCCCGCAACCCCCACCTGCGGCATATTCTGGAGCACGCCGAGGTGCTGTACCCGCAGCCCGAGGTTATCAACGAAATTTCCTTCGCGCCCAAAACCTGCGTGGAAAACCACGTGCTGCTTTGCGGCGACGCAGCCGGCCTGATTACGCCGCTCTGCGGCAACGGCATGGCCATGGCCATGCACGGCGCCCAGCTGGCCGCCACCCACCTCGATGCCTTTCTGCGGGGTCGGGCAACCCGCCCGGCCCTGGAAGCCGCCTACCACCACGAGTGGCAGCACCACTTTGGCCCCCGGCTGCGGGTAGGACGGGCCGTGCAGCAGCTGTTTGGGCAGCCCTTACTGAGCGAGGTAGCTGTTGCCGGGCTGCGCCTGTGGCCGGCCGGCCTGCGGGCCCTGATGCGCCGCACGCATGGGCAGGCCTTTTAGCTGGTCTGATGCCCGCCTCATCCGGCCGGCCCAGGTTGTGCGTACATCCCTGCGTCCCTATCCCAAAAAAACGAACAGCACCCGGGAGGTATTTTGCGTAAACTGCACTGATGAGTAGCTACCTGTGTGCCATTGGCACGGCCAACCCGCCCCACCGCATTCCCCAACTTCAGATTGCCGACTTCATGGCTGGCGCGTTGCAGCTCGATGAGGGCGGCACGCGCAAGCTCCGGGCCCTGTACCGCGTTTCGGGCATTGGGCAGCGCTACACCGTGCTACCCGACTACGGCCGCGCCAACGGCCGCTTCGAGTTTTTCCCCAACACTCCTGACCTGGAGCCGTTTCCGTCGGTGGGGCAGCGCATGGCCGAGTACCGCCGCCACGCGCTGCCACTCTCGGTGCAGGCCGCCCAGGACTGCCTGCGTCAGGTCCCGGAAACCACGGCCGCCAGCATCACCCACCTGATTACGGTAAGCTGCACGGGCATGTACGCGCCGGGCCTGGATATTGAGCTGGTGGCGGCCCTGGGGCTGCCAGGCCACGTGCAGCGCACCTGCGTGAATTTCATGGGCTGCTACGCGGCCGTGAATGCCCTGAAGCTGGCCGATGCCTTCTGCCGGGCCACTCCCGCGGCCCGCGTACTGGTGGTGTGTACCGAGCTGTGCACCCTGCACTTTCAGAAGAGCACCGAGGAAGACCATCTGGTGTCCAATGCCTTGTTCGGGGATGGCTCGGCGGCCGTGCTGGTGCAGGGCCGGCCCCGGGCCGCCGGCCCCAGCCTGGCCCTAACCGCCTTTCACTGCGGCCTGGAGCCCGACGGGCACGCCGATATGGCCTGGCACATCAACAACTTCGGGTTTGAGATGACGCTGTCCTCGTACGTGCCGCGCATGATTCAGCAGGGCATTGGGCAGCTCACGGCCCGACTGCTGGCCGATTTGCCGGTGCAGCTCGCCGACATCCGGGCGTTTGCCATTCACCCGGGCGGGCGCAAAATTCTGGAGTCTATTGAGCAGGCGCTGGGCCTGACGGCTCACGATAACCGCTTTGCCTACCAGGTGCTGCGCGACTACGGCAACATGTCGTCGGCGACGGTGCTGTTTGTACTGCGGGAGTTGCTGCGCACCCTCGCCCCCGCTGATGCCGGTGCGCCGGTGCTCAGCTTCGCTTTCGGGCCGGGCCTGACGCTGGAAGCCATGCTCCTGACTGTGGCCTGGGGTTCGGAACCCTCAGCTCGAAAGCACATCCTGGAACACCACGCGCAGGCGGCCGAAATACTACCCGCTTAGGCCACCTATCTGATTCCCTTTTTCCCTACCGCTTCCGCGCACTCTATAGCATGCCTGATTTCCGCGTTCGTGCCACGGAAGAAGAGTTGATGGACGACCTGACCCTGGCCTCCGATGAACTGCGGCAGAACCTAGACGAGCTGGAAACCATCAATACGTGGCTGGGCGGCTACGCCCCGGTGCTGGACGCGCTGGACCGGCTGCGCCCTCACTTTCCGGTGGGCCGCCCCCTGCGGCTGGCCGACCTGGGTAGCGGCGGCGGCGACACCCTGCGCCAGATTGCGCGCTGGGCCCGCCGCCGGGGCGTGGCCGTAGAGCTTACCGGTATTGATGCCAACCGCTTCATGCTGGACTACGCCGCCACCCGCAGCACCGCCTACCCCGAAATCTGTTACCAACAGGCCGATATCTTCTCCCCCGAGTTTCAGCGGCAATCCTTTGATGTGCTGACGGCCAGCCTGTTCTGCCACCACTTCCCGGATGAGCAGCTAAGCCAGTTGCTGCGGCAGTGGCAGGCCCAGGCTACCCTGGCCGTCATCATCAACGACCTGCACCGCCACCCGCTGGCCTACCACAGCATCCGGTGGCTGACGCGCCTGCTGGGCGGCTCCCGCCTGGTCCGGCACGACGCCCCGCTTTCCGTGGCCCGCGCCTTCACGCGCCCCGAGTGGGAGCGGCTATTGGCGGGTGCCGGCACCACCCGCTACCAGCTCCGCTGGCGCTGGGCCTTCCGCTGGCAGGTGATAGTGGTGAAACAGTAAGATGGTGAACTGGCGGGTTGTCATGGCGAGGAGGTACGACGAAGCCATCCGTCCTGCCCAACGCCCTACCCCCTGACATGTGACAAGCCCTTGACGACTGTACTAGCGTCAGGGGCTTGTCTATTTATCAGGCTTGTCACAGAGGCGAGGAAGGACGGTTTCGGTGCCCTCGCCATGACGCGCTTCACTCAACTACTCCATCACCACTTCAATCCCTACCCCCACAAGGCCGCGGCGGCGCGGAAGGTGTTTACGTGGGCGTCCACGATGTCGGCGATGCGAGGAGAGTAGCCGCCACCCATGCACACGACTACCGGCAGTTGGTGCTGGTGGCAGAGGCCGAGCACGTACTCGTCTCGGCGGCGGCAACCCTCGCGGCTGAGGGCCAGGTGGCCGAGCTTGTCGGTGGCCAGCACATCAACCCCGCTAAGATAAAACACGAAATCGGGGCGGTGCTGGTCGAGCAGGCGGGGCAGGGTTTCGCGCAGCAGGTCCAGGTAGGCGGCATCGTCGGTGCCATCGGGCAGGGCCAGGTCCAGGTCCGACTGCTCCTTGCGGTGGGGGTAGTTGCGGGCCCCGTGCATGCTGAAGGTAAACACCCGCGGCTCGTGTTGAAAGATGCTGGCGGTACCGTTGCCCTGGTGCACATCCAGATCCACAATCAGTACGCGCTCTACCCCCAGCTCGGGCTGGGCCAGCAGGTAGGCAGCCGCCGCGGCCTGGTCATTGAGCAGGCAAAACCCTTCGCCCCGGCCACGAAACGCGTGGTGGGTGCCCCCGGCAATGTTGAGGGCCACGCCGTGCTGCCGGGCCCGGCGGGCGCACTCCAGCGTGCCGCCCAGGATAGTGGTTTCGCGCATAATCAGCGCGGGGCTCCACGGAAAGCCGGTGGCGCGCTCCTCGGGGCGGGTAAGCTGGCCCGTGCGCAGCCGCTGGTAGTAGTCGGCCGCGTGCACCCGCAGAATATGCTCATCGGGTGGGGGCTGGGGCAGAAAGAAGGCACTTTCCGGCACAATGCCCTCGCGCAGCAGCTGCTCGGGCAGCAGCTCGTACTTGAGCATGGGAAAGCGGTGGTTGGCCGGTAGGGGGTGGGCATACAGCGGAGCCCAGGCAATGGAAAGCATAGGCCGCGAACCTACGCATCCGGCGGCAGATGGCCGGTGCCTTTGCCGGCGGGGCCACACAAAAATAACCGCCTTTTCAAGCGGTTACTTTCGGATTCGGGGGTTTTGACGTGGGGCGTACTGGGCTCGAACCAGTGACCCCTACCTTGTCGAGGTAGTGCTCTGAACCAACTGAGCTAACGCCCCGGCAAAACCTACTGGCGGCGGCCGTAAGGGGCCAAAGGTACTCTTTTGCAAAAGATAATTACTCTTGGAGGGGTACAAAATTTCTGCCTTTGCCACCTGCCCCCTGTAACCTTCTGGGCTGCCGTAAGTATAGCGCCTTACTGATGCTTCCTGGGCTGCGGCCGGTAGCTCACTTCTTTGCAAACTCCCTCCTCCCCCCCTTTTCCCCATGAAACACGTTGCACTCCTGCTGGCTGGCTGCGCGCTGAGCGCCACCGCCCTGGCCCAGACTCCAACCGAAGCTCCTCGCGTGAGCGGCCTGCGCTCCTCCACTGATTATGCCCCCGGCACCGGCAGCGACTCGCGCAACAACGGCTTCGGCATTAAGGGTGGCTTCACGGCTGCTAACTTCCGCGGCGACGACAAGAAAAACTTTGGCAACGAAGGCATCTATAACACGTTCCACGCCGGGGTATATGCCCAGTTTGGGTTCAACGACAAGTTCTCTATTCAGCCGGAAGTACTCTACAGCCGCCAGGGCTTCAAGGGCGACAATCCAGCCAGCACCTCCCAAACCGGCACGTACACCACCCGCCTCGACTACGTGCAGGTGCCCGTGCTGCTGGTGTATAACTTCCTGGACAACGTGAGCGTGCACGTAGGCCCGCAGGTTTCCTTGCTCACGAAGGTGAAGGAAGGTGACCGGGAGCGGAAAATTGCCGATGAAAACGACACCTACGGCTACAGCTACAACAGCCTCGACTACGGCCTGGCCGCCGGCGTAGAGGCTCGCGTAGGGCCGGCCCGGGTAGGCGGGCGCTACACGGCGGGCTTCGCCGATATTATCCAGGATCAGAACCTGGCGAAGACTGGCAATACGGCCATTACCAATATCAAGAACGGCATGTTCCAGGTGTATCTGGGCATCGGAATTTCCAACTAGCCACTCCCTACCCTACTGTTTTTCAAAAAGGAAGTCTGCCCGGACTTCCTTTTTTTGTTGTAGAAATGCCGTCCGTCAGCTGCTCCTTTCCGCTCATGCTACTCCTTGCTCCTGAAGCCGCGCTACCCGGCATCAACCACGCCCGTGAACTGCTGGCCGAGCGCGGCATGGCTGTTCTGGGCTTTTGGGCTTTGCTTAACCTGGTGGTGAGTTGCTACCACGTGGCCCGCACCGACGTCCGCTCGGAGGTGCATCACTTCCACCTGATGAACATGAGCTGGAATGTAATAAACGCGCTGCTGGCCGTGTGGGGCATTCTGCAGGCGCACCCGCAGCAGGTAGCCGGCCTGGGCCTGGCCGAAAGCCTGAGCGCCCAGTTCAGCTTCGAGAAGATACTGCTGCTGAACGTGGGCCTCGACGTGGCCTACCTCTGCATCGGCAGCTGGCTCCGGGCCCGCGCTGCTGCCCCCGCTGCGGCCCGGCCGGAACGGCTGGCCGGCTTTGGCCGGTCGTTGTGGCTGCAGGGTGGCTTTCTGCTGGTATTTGACGCTGCTTTCTACTTTGTGTATCACCAGCACGCCGCCGAGCTGCTGCAGTTGCTTTCCTAAGCCCCACGCCGGTCCGGTCTGGCCCGGCAGGCGGAGCCCGTCCGACTGGCTTCGTTGCTGATGCCGGCACGGAAGGGTTTGGGAGCCCTGAGGGGGTAGGCGGCCGACCTTTCCCGGGTAGCACAAGCGGCGCGGCCGGCAACCGGCCGGACGCCCTCGGCGCCGGACCGGCGCGAGTCGTCGTGCTAGCAGAAGCTCCAAGCCCCGGCTACCATTCGGGTAGCCGGGGCTTGGAGCTTCGGAAGAAAGGTAGGCTACTGCTTGCCTACCAGGGCTTCTTTGATTTTGTCGTTGAAGTTGGGAATGTCCTGGGGGTTGCGGCTGGTGATGAGGTTGCCATCTACTACCACGGTTTCGTCAACCCAGCGGCCACCAGCATTCTGGATGTCGGTTTTGAGGCTGGGCCAGCTGGTGAGCTGCTTGCCGCGCACGGCATCGGCCTCAATCAGGGTCCAGGGGCCGTGGCAGATGGCGGCTACGGGCTTACCGGAGCGTACAAACTCGCCTATAAAACGTACTGCCTCGGGCTTGGTGCGCAGCACGTCGGGGTTCATCTGGCCGCCGGGCAATACCAGGGCATCGTAGTCGGCCACTTTCACCTCCCCGATTACCTTGTCCACGTCCACCTTGTCGCCCCAATCCTTCTCGTCCCAGCCCTTAATCGAGCCGCTTTTTAGGGAAATAACGTGGGTTTCGGCGCCCTCGCCTTCCAGAAACTTCTTGGGCTTCTCCAGCTCCGACTGTTCAAACCCGTCGGTGGCGACAATGGCTATTTTCTTACCTTTCAAGTCGTTGCTTCCAAAAATATTCATGTTGTATCAGGTCAGGTGATGAAAAAAGCCAGAGCAACTCACGCTGCTCCGGCTTTGGTTTAACGCACCCCCCGGCGGGGGGGTTGGCGCATCATTTTGGCATTACGGCTCAGTCCAGCTCGTTTCGCTCGCGCTTAAGCTGCTTGCGCAGGCGGCGCACCCGGTCGTCGAAGCCGTCGGGGTCGTAGCTTACTTCTTCCACGTCCAGCTCTTCCAGCATATCCATCAGGGCGTCGGAATGCTCAGTGCGGGTGCCGCCGGGCACTTTCACAAAGGCCATTTCCGACCACAGCACGGCTTTCAGCCGCTGGCCGTCCTCGCTGAGCATCTGCATTTCTACTACCAGGTTGGAGTTATCGAAGTGAATCAGCTGGGTGCGGATGCGCACCATCTCGGCGTGGTTGGCGGGGCGCAGGTAGGCAATGCAGTGCTTGGTAATGACCCAACTGGCGCCCAGCTCCCGCGCCACCTGCCCCAGGTTCAGGGCGTAGTGCCGCAGGGTATGCTCTTCGCGGGCATTGAGGAAATAATCAAGGTAGCGGGCGTTGTTGAGGTGGCCCAGCATGTCGCAGTCCTGAAACTGAATGCGGTGCGTGGTTTCGGGCGTTTTAATCAGAGATGAGGCCATAAGGAAAACAGGCAGGTTAAGGAGCACAAGGTAGGCCGATCAGCCGGGCAGGCTCAGGCGCACCGCCCCTAGCCCAGCGTATCGGTTAATTTGAAGGCGTCGGCTACCACTGCCTGGGGGGTAGGCTTCCGGTCATCGGTCGGGCTGTCGAACACAATCAGAACGTGCTGTTCATCGAGCAGAGCCATACCTTCGGCCTTGTCCTGGCCGGCGGTGGGCCCGAAGCCGTGGGGCACATCAAAGAGGCGCTCCAGCTTATCGGGGCCAATGAGGCTGTCCTGGGGCAGGCGCAAGGCCTCGGGCCAGCGGTACACGGCAATGGTACCATCCAGGTCCATGGTGGGGCCGGCCAGCAGCAGTAGGTCGGGGCCGCACTGGCGCAGCTCGCGCACGCCCATGCCGCCCAGGGCCAGGAAGTGCTTTTTGTAATAGGTTTCGGTAGCGCCGGGCAGCTCGCTCAGGCGCAGGCGGCCGTGCTTGTCCTCGCGCGGGAGCAGCTCCAGCACCAGAGCCCAGCCCCGCAGCACCGGCCCGCGCAGCCCCACAAACAGGCGCCCGTCGGGCGTCACCGACAGCCCTTCGATGTCAAACCCATTGTCTTTGCCCGGAATAGCCAGGAAGGGTTTCAGGTGGGGGTCGTCGGCGAGCAGGTCGCGCAGGTCGTTGGAGTCGTCGGTGCAGCGCAGCTGAGCGGCCCGCAGGGTTTGGGTGGGGTCAGTGGGGTGCGGGGCTTCACGATGCAGCTCATAGTCGCCGGCAGTGGGGTTGAGCAGCAGCGGCACCCGGGCCAGCAGGTAGCGGTTGGCTTCTGACTTTACCTGGGCCAGGCGGGCAATTTCCTTGGCGGGGTCTTTGCCGTCGGCGTCGGGCTTTTTACGAGCCAGGCTGTGCGAGCCCACTATCCAGAGGTAGTGCTCCCCTTCGGCCAGGCCCTCAATATCAATTTCCTCGGTTTTGTCGGAGGGCAGGTCCAGCAGCTCGGTCAGCTCGTAGGAGCAGTGCTGGCCGAACTCACGCGGCCCCGTCAGGCGCAGCCGCTCAATGGAGGTGCGCTCGTCGCAGCTCACCCACAGGTTGTCGCCGGTGCGGAGCGTGGACGAAAGTCCGTCGCGCACGTGCTTACCGCTGGCATTAAGGCTGAGCTTGGGGTTGAACCGGAGGGTATAAGGCTGGCGGCGCGGCATACAAAGGCGAAAAAGACACGGGAGTTTGTGGCAAACGCACCCGGCCGCGGAAGGTTGAGCCCGGCCCTACCCGGCGCAGCGCCGCCGCACCTGCTCCAGCTGCCGCACCAGGTCGCGGGCCACGGCCTCGTCGGAGGTGTAGAGGGGTAGCTCCAGGGTAGTGCTGTTGGTGCCGGAACCGTTTTTGGCGGTGCGCTCCCGCTTTATTTTCACCTCGAAATAGCGGCGGTTGGTTTTCTCATCGAGGGCCGGGGCGTAGGTCAGGGAGGTAACCTGGCTCCACTCTACCCCCAGCTTCAGCTCAAACTCCACCTTATCATCCGATTTCACGGCCCAGTCGGCACCGTTTTTCTGGTGACTCACCTGGAAAACCACCGCCTCGTTTTGCTGGCCGGCGGAGCGGTACTTCCGGATTACCTGCGTGAAATGGCAGCCATCCAGCACGGCCCGCACTTCCGTTTCCGGGGCTGCCGGATCGCGCATCAGCTGGTTCAGGCGCTTGGCCAGGGCCGCATCCGAGGATGCTGTTTGGGCGGAGGCTGCCGAAGTAGCCAGAAGGGCAGCAACCAGAAGTAGCGTTTTCATCGTCGGGTTCCGGAAAGTAAAAAGTGCAGTCGGCCCACCGTACTTCGGCGGGCTCTTACCGGGCCAGATGGTATTCAGGATAAAAGGGTTGCCTGAGGACAGTGAACTGGTGAGCGGGTGAAATAGTAAGCTGTTATGGCGAGGATACCGACGCCCTCCTTCCTCTCTACATGTGAGAAGCCTGGTAAACAGACAAGCCCTTGACGCTCGCGCAGTCGTCAAGGGCTTGTCACGTTTCAGGGGGTAGCACACTGGTCAGGACGGATGGCTTCGCTCCGCTCGCCATGACACACTTCCCTTATTCACCGTGTCACCGTTACTGGGCTTTACGGGCCTGCATCTGGGCCTGTACCTGGCGCTGCTTGGCTTTGAGCTGCTTGTACTGCGTAACCGTCAGGATAGACTGCAGCTCCTGGTCGGAGGAGGCATTGATGCGCTTGAGTTCCGCGAGCAGCGCGGGCCGGTTGGAGCCCAGGCGCTGCTTGGCCGCGTTGGCCTGCTCGGTGGTGTTCGTGAAAACGGTCCGCACCTTGCGGCGCTGGTCGGCGGTGAGGTTCAGCTCCTCCGTCAGCACATCAGTCAGGTCGCGGGCGGCACTGGAGGCAACTACGGGCGCGGGGGCCGGCGCGGCCGGCCCCGATTTGGCGGCGGGAATAACTGCTTTGCTGCGGCGGGCGCAACCAACCAGCAGACTAGCCGCCAGCGCGAGGGCGAGGGGGAAACGGGAAATGTACATACGGCGCAAGGGAAAGGCGTGTGCTCTCCCTACGCGAAAAATGCGCCAATGGCTATCTGCTTTCCTGTTCGCCGGCTACCGCCACCCGCCCCCGCGCTGGTTCGGCCGGCAAACTGGCTTTCAGGTGCTGGGCGGTATGGTGAGCCAACGCCATTACCGTGAGCATAGGGTTCACGCCGCTGCAGGCCGGAAACGCCGAGGCATCGGCCACAAACAAATCTTGCACCTCGTACAGCTCTCCGGTGGGACTGGTGGGGTGCGTGGCCGGGTTGCCGCCCATGCGGCAGGTGCTCATCTGGTGGGCGCTGTAAAGCCCAAACTGATTGGCCTTCCAGCTCAGGTAGGGCAAGCCGGCCAGCACCTCGGGATTGAGCAGGCGGCCGTTTTCGGCGCGCAGGGTGGGTAGGGTACCATGGGGCAGCAACACCGAGTGAGCCCCGGCCGCTACGTGCACCTCGGCGGCGGCCCGTACTCCCCGCAGCAGGTGGCCCCGGTCGTAGTCGCTGAGGGTATAGTCAATGCAAGGGGCGCCGTGCCGGTCCACCGAAACCCGGCCGCCGTCCCGGTCCCGGGTCAGCACAATAAAGGAGCCCAGGTGCGCCGCCTGCTGCATCAGCTCCTTGTGCTGGCGGCCCGAGCGCCAGGGCAGCACCATGGCCATCAGGCCGGGGTGGGCGGGCGGCGTTTCCAGCTTCACCCCAAAGTTGCTCCCCTCCAGGCGGGTAAACGTGTCATTCACCACCGACATCATGGGGCCGTGCCAGGGCTCGATGCGCTGCCGATACAGCCCCGAAACGGCCACCGTAGGGTGCAGGTGCAGATGCTGCCCCAGGTGGGGGTGGCGCAGGCCGCTACGCAGCAGCAAGGCCGGCGTCTGGATGGAGCCCCCGGCCACCACCACCCGCCGGGCCCGCACCGTTACGCGCACCAAGCGGCCGTCGGGGGTGGTATGCACGGCTTCGGCGCCGGTGGCCCGGCCGCGGGCAAGGGTAATGCGCGTGACGGTGGTAGCGCACAGCAGGCGGGCGCCGTGCTCGAAGGCGGTTTGCAGATAGGTGTTCAGGGTGCCCTGCTTGATGCCGTGCCGGTCGCCGAAGCCACTGTACCCCAGCCCGCAGAAGTGCTGCTCCGAATCCGTGAGGCCTTTTTCGTTGCGCGGAATCAGTTTCACTTCCTGGCCCAGGGCGCGGGAACCGTCCCAGAGGGCCTGGTTCTGGCCGTTGTGGCGGGGGTACTCGGTGTTTACGCTCAGGGCCTGACTGACGGCATCGAGGCTGCGGCTGAACTCGGGGGTAGCAAAGTGGGGCACCTGGTGCTCCCGGGCCCATTCCTCGCGCACGTAGTCGGGGGTGCGGAAGGCCCCGGCCCAGTTGACGGTGGTGCCGCCCCCCAGGCAGGAGCCGGCCAGCAGGGCAATGCCCCCGTCCTGGGTGCTGAGGCCGCCCTGGGCTTCGTACAACTCCCCCAGCATGTCCACTTCGCGCTGGGTGAAGTCGGGGCCGTGGAAGTAAGGGCCTTTTTCCAGCACCAGCACCTCGTGGCCCGCGGCGGCCAGCTCGCCGGCCACCACCCCGCCGCCGGCCCCGCTCCCAATCACCAGCACGTCGCAGTCGTAATGCGCGTCCTGGGTGGGCTGCAGGGTCCGGATAGGCTTCTCGGCGGCCACGGCGGGGTCGGGGACCTGGGGGCCGGGGTAGCCGATATGCTCCCACACAAAGTTGCCCTGCTCCGGGGTAGAGCCGCCGTAAAACAGAAACACAAACAGCTTGCGCAGGGCCTGAAATCCCTTGCGCAGCTGGGGCACGTTGCTGGCGGCCCAGCTTTGCAGCAGCTTTTCCCGCTGCTCCGGGGCCAGCCGCCCAAACGGCCGCAGCGGCCCAAACCACGTCAGGCCCAGGGCGGGCGTATCCAGCAACTGCAGCAGCTGCAGAAACTCCTGCCGCGTCCTTGCCGTCTGCGCCTCAATCAGCCGGGCCGCCTTAGCCAGATCCACGCCGGCCGAGCCGCACCGGGCCCAGTACGCCGGGTCGGGCGCACCTTCCGGGGCGGGCAAACACGGAATAAATGCATCAGCAAGAGCGCGCAGGGTCGCGCACTGGGCTTCGGTGAACTGCATAGCGAAGTAGGAACGAACAGGATGGGCCGGCATAACGCACTGGAGCCGCGCCGTAAAAGTTCGGCATTTTTTCCCGAAAATGCTCGGCTTGCATACGAAGTTGAGTAAGCAGGTGAAGCCGGATAGCCAAGCAAGCCACCCGGTCCGGTCCGACGGGCGGAGCCCGTCCGACCGGTTGTCGCCCGCGCCGCCTGCTTCCCGGAAACAGCATCCGCCTACCCCCTCCATCTGCCCAAACCCTCCTGGGCGGAAGTCAGCACGAACCCAACCGGACGGGCTCCGCCCGTCGGACCGGGATGGGAAACTCACCTGTCACAATTCACTCACTTGTCACCTCATCACCTTCTCACAGCCACTTCAGCAGCCAGTTTACTAGCTTCTTGACTTTGGGGGTGTAGGGCGGGTAGATGGGTTTGAGGCCAGTAAGGCCCACGCGCTGCTGCAGCACCGATTTTTCGTTGCTGAAGGCCTGGAAGCCAGCCAGGCCGTGGGCCCTACCCAGGCCGCTGTTGCCCAGGCCGCCGAAGGGTAGCTCGGGGTGGCCCAAGTGCAGGATGGTTTCGTTGACGCAGGCACCCCCGGCCGGAATGTTCCGCAGCAGGTAGCGCTGGTTGTCCTTGTGCTGCGAAAACACGTACAGGGCCAGCGGGTGCGGGCGCGCGTTTACTTCCTCCACCGCCTCCGGCAGCGTCCGGAACGAACGGATGGGTAGCAGGGGCCCGAAGATTTCTTCCTGCATCAGGCGGCTCCCGGCCGGAACGTTCAGCAGCACGGTGGGCTCAATAAACCGCTGGGCAGCATCCGTCTGGCCGCCCAGGGCCACGGTGGCACCCTGCTCCCGGGCCTCCGTGAGCAGGCCCGCTACCCGGGCGTAGTGGTGGTCATTCACGATGCGGGCAAACGAGCCGGACGCGGCTACACCCTGCCCCTCGGGGTTGTAGAAGCGCTGCACCACTTCCCGGATTTCCTGCACCAGCTGGTCGCGCACGGCCTCGTGCACCAGCAGGTAGTCGGGGGCTACGCAGGTCTGGCCGGCGTTCAGGCCCTTGCCCCACACAATTTTCTCGGCCGCGTCGCGCAGGTCGGCCGTGTCATCTACCACCACCGGACTTTTGCCGCCCAGCTCCAGGGTTACGCTGCTGAGGTGCTCGGCGGCGGCGCGCATCACAATTTTGCCTACCTGCGGACTGCCCGTAAAGAAGATGTGGTTGAAGGGCAAAGCCAGCAGCTCCGTGGCCGCGTCTTTGTCGCCTTCCACCACCGTTACCTCGGCGGGGTCAAACACCTCCCGGCACATGCGGCTCAGCAGGGCGGCCACGGTGGGCGTCATCTCGGAGGGCTTGATGATGCAGCAGTTGCCCGCCGCCAGCGCCGATACCAGCGGATCGAGGGCCAGGTAGAAGGGGTAGTTCCAGGGGGCAATAATCAGGCACACGCCCTTGGGCTCGTACTGCACCCAGCCGCGCGTGCCCACCAACGACAACGGCGTGCCCACCTTGCGGGGCCGGGCCCACTGGTGCAGGTGGCGCAGCGTGTGCTTGATTTCCGTCTGGGTAGACCAGATTTCGGTAACGTCGGTTTCGGGGGCAGGCTTTCTGAAATCGGAGTAGAGGGCCTGTTGAATGGCCGCCCGGTTATCGGCCACCCAGGCACTGAGCCGGCGCAGGCGGGCGGCGCGGGCGTCTAGGGGCTCCTGGCGCAGCGCCGCCGCCCGGACTTGCTGGCGGGCGAACAGCTCGGGCAGGGTACCGGCGGGGGCGGCGGGCGCAGCAGGAGCGGAAGTAGCGGGAGTAGGCATGGAGGCAGGAAAACGGACTGATGGGTAAAGCACTGGTAAAAGTCCCGGATGCGCACCACAGTTCCAACCCTACCCCCTGCTCCCTGGCCAAGGCCAGCGGCAGTAGTGGGCGGCGTCCTTTGGCCGTGCTTGTTTTGCCCCGGCCTGCGCTACGGAAACCGTAGCCAGAGCAGCCGGCCCCCAGGCCACGGCCTGACTGGTACAGCGGTGCTTGGGCGGGCCAGGCCACAGCTTACGCTCAACCTGGCCGCTAGGCCGGCGAGAGACACTGGGCCGGACAGCGGCGGCGCCGCACCCGCCGCAGCAGGGGCTCCTGCTGGCGGCGCGGCCAGTCGGCATCGGCCGTAGCCACTTCCGAGTTGGTGAGCCAATCGAGGGCAGCGGGCAACTCCGTGAAATACTGCACCTCATAGGGCAACGATTCGTGGGCCGAAACCCACAGCAAACTCTCCACTACCAGCCTGTTGTACGTGTCTGTGGGTAGCAGCAGGGCCAGCCGGCGCAGGCTGCAGCTGCGCAAGCGGGGCAGCCAGCTAGCCTCTACCCACCGCTGCGATTCTGCGTCTAAGAGGGGTATCTGCCGCAGGTCCAGAAGCAGTTGGTGGGCCTGGTAGCGCCGCACCGTTTTCAGGACGTCGGTCAGCAGCGAGGCGACCTGAAAGGACTCAACGGCTTCGGGCCACCAGAACCGAAGCATACGAAGCTGAACTGTGTAACGGGATACTAGGCGTGTTGTGCACGGGGGGACCATAAAGGGGTAACAGGTGTGTGTCGGCAGAAGGTCGGAGGTGGAGTAGATACGTAGCCGCCCCCCTACCCGATCTATCCGGCCCTCTCTTTCGGTCATTTTTCCGACGAAGCCCCTACCCCTCCGCCACCAGCCGGGCCGTTTGCTCGACTAAAATCCGCACCCCTTAAGATCGGCCAGCTGCCTTGGCAGGCTTCTTTCCTTTCTTTTTCAGGTACGCCTGGGCCTCATTGTACGCCTCCGATTTGCGCTCGGCTTTCTGCTGTACTTCCTTGTAGTAGCGCGTGGCCGCGGCGGCATCGTTCTGCTTGCTGGCAATGCGGCCCAGGTTCAGCAGGGCGTACAGGTAAAAGCCCTGTTTGGTGTCATTGGTGCTTTCCGCGAATACAATGCAGCGCTGGTAGTATTCCTTGGCCTTGGTCAGGTCCTTGTACTGGTTCTGCATCAGGCTGCCCAGAAAGTACGTGGCGTAGCGCCCACTGATGCCCTCGTAGCCGGGCATGCCGCGGTTAATTTTGTCCAGAATGTCGCGGCTGACCCGCTCACACTCATTCAGGTCGCCTACCTGGTAGCTCATCAGGGCATAGAAGCGCTGGAAATAGCCGTTGTCGGGGTAGGTGGTGGCCATAATGCGGGCCAGCGCCAGGGCTTCATCAGGCTTGTTCTCCTGGTTCTGCAGAATCTTCATCAGGAAAACCCGGGCCTCCGGGGCGGTATAAAACCCGTTGGCCGCCACGCTACGCAGCTGCGAGAGGCCCAGCTTTTTGTTGCCCTTGGGGAAAAACAGCAGCACGGGCCGCAGCAGCGGGTAGGTATCCGAAATCCAGGGAGCGTAGTAGTTAATCAGGGCCTGCCCGAACAGAAACTCCGGACTCAGGCCGTTGGCTTCCTGGCTTTTTTCGAGGTAGTCGAGGGCGTTTTTGCTGGCCACGGTGGCTTTGCGCCAGTTGTGGCGCTCGGCGTTCAGGCGGGCCGAAAAGCCGTAGGCCGCCGACAGGAAAAAGCAGGCTTCGTAGTTTCTTCGGTCGCGCTTATACAGGGCCTCGCCCCGGGTAATGGCCGTATCCATATAGGCCAGAAACACCTTGTCGTACTGCTGGGAGGTGATGTTGGACGGCATGATCTTCCACCACGTAGTCAGGCCCAGCAGGAAGTAGGGCATGGGGTGGTTGGGGTAGCGGCGGCGCAGGCTGCGGAACTGGCGCTCGGCCCGGTCGTGCTTGAAGTTATAGATGTTCTGCACCGCTCCTTCCAGCTCCGTCTGAATATCCTTGTCCAGCAGCAGCCACCCGGAAATATCCACGGCGGCGGGAGCTACGTCCACGTTCGAAAGGTTAATCTGACGGCCCGGGCGGGCCGTATCGGGCTGCTGTGCCCGCGCCCCCAGGGAGAGCAGCAACAGGCAGCCAAGCAAGAATAGGCGCATAAAGGACAACTTGGAATCCTAAAGTAGAGGAAAAAGGCCGGACCCCGCGTGCCGGGCAGGCTGCTTCCGGCCCCCTCATACGTGGATAAGCAAAAAAAAGAGGCTGAAGCTCCCACAGCCTCAACCTCTTTTTGCGTTTTCCGGATGCCAAAGGTACCCGGGAAACGGCCAGCGGCTAAAATTCCCACCCAAAGCCGCTGGATGTCTGCTTGGGAAAGCAGCCTAGCGGCGGCTTTCCGGCTGGTGCTCGCGCAGCCAGCTATATGCGTTGTACTGCCCCGGCGTGAACACCCGCGCCAGTGCGGTATCAAATTCTTTATCGGCCTGCGCCACCGTGCGGCCCGAGAGCAGCCGGTCATCGGTGGTGGCGGCTACCAGCCCGGGCTTCACGGCCAGCACCTCAAGCTCCCGCACGTACTGCCGGGCGCTTTTCCGCACTGCTTTCTGCTGGGCCCGGCTTAGGTTCAGGGCCTGAGCCAGGTAGCGCGTCAGGTTGTCGGCCCGTTGCTCTGCCGTATTTTGAGCGGCGGGCATTACCGGCTGCCGGGCCGCCTGGGCAACGGGTGCGGCAGCCGCTAACAGGAGCAGCAGCGCCAGAGTCCGGAAGTAAGTGGGCAGCGTTTTCATGCGGCAGGGCAACTTGATAGTGCAAGTTGCTACCTCATACGACGAAGTACCACTGCCTGGTTCGCAAAATTTGATGCCATGTTGACCAAATGCATTAATTTCACGTTACCACCCCGCCATTGGGGCACCACTCCGCCGTGAAATTACAATTCGAACCCATCCACCCAACCGTTGACAGCTCCTTTACTCTTCTTCATTACACCGAGGTAGGCAAGGCCGAATTGCTGTGGCACTACCACCCTGAGTACGAGCTGGTGTACATTCCGCAGGGCCACGGGCGGCGGCACATCGGCCAGCATATTTCCCGCTTCGAGGATGGGGAGCTGGTGCTTATCGGGCCTGATTTGCCCCACCTTACCTTCAGCTACGGCCATCCGGCAGGCACCCCGTTCGAGGAAATTGTGGTGCAGCTGCGCGGCGACTTCCTGGGCTCTGACTTCTGGGATAAGCCCGAAATGGCCGCCATCCGGCAGCTGCTGGCCCGCTCCCACGAGGGCCTGTCGTTTGGGGGCAGCACGCGCACGGCAGTGGGGCCGGTGCTGCGCCAGCTGCTAGGGGCGCCGCCCTTCATGCGCCTGCTGCTGCTGCTGCAGGCGTTGCAGCAGCTGGCCCAGGCGCCCGCCACCGACTGCCTCCCGCTGCACGCGGGCACGGGCGGCCAGGGTCTGAGCGGCAAGGAGCAGCAGCGCCTGAGCCGGGTGTATCAGTTTGTGGAGCAGAACTACCAGCGGGCCAGCCTCTCGGTGCAGGAAGTGGCTGACGTGGCCCACCTCTCGGTGCCCGCTTTCTGCCGCTATTTCAAGAAGATGACCCGCCACACCCTCACCGATTTCCTGCAGGAATACCGCGTGGGCCAGGCCTGCCGCCTCCTCCTCGACGATGACCTGGCCGTGACGGAAGTGTGCTACTCCTGCGGGTTCAATAACCTGTCGCACTTCAACAAAACCTTCCGCAAATACACCGGCCAAAGCCCCACCGAGTACCGCCGCCAGCGCATGGGCAAGTAGGTGAGCTGGTGAGTTGATGTGCCGTCATGGCGAGCGAAGCGCGGCCATCCTTCCTCACTTTGTGACCAGCCTTCTGACCTGACAGGCCCTTACTTCCAGCACGGAGGTAAGGGCTTGTCAGGTTATCAGGGGGTAGCACAGTGGTCAGGACGGGTGGCGTCGTCGGGCCTCCTCGCCCTGACACCACTTCACAAACTCACCAGTTCACCACCTCACCATCTCACCACTTCGCCACCACGGAACGCGGGGCGGGTAGGAAATGTCTGGCAGATGAATGTCTGCTATGATGAGAGCCTTGTTTTTTCGTTGGGCTGGTGGTAGAATCTGGTGGGGGCTGTTGGTAACCGGGCTGCTGATGGCCGCCGGGCTGCCAGTGGCAGAGCAACCCCTGGTTCTTCGGCCCGCTACCCCTTCTTTTACCTCGCCCCTGTTTACGGTGAAGCAGGTGCGCGATGAGCGGCCCGGCCGACCGGCCGTGGCGTGGCTGCTGCCTACCCCTCCGGCGGCGGCCAAGGCCGCGCAGCCCGTGGACCTGCAGGGCGGCACCGAGGCGGCCTTGCGGCAGTTTATAAGCCGCACCCTGCCAGCCCGGCCCACCCGCTACGGCGTTACTCTGCGGGTGCGCGAGTGCCGGATACAGGAAACAGCAGCGGCCAACGGGCAGGCCGCGGGCCAACTTAACGTGCACCTGGCTTTCGACTGGGTTAACTCCGAAGGGCGCACGATTACGCTCACGGAGTACCGCGGCGGGGCCCGCTACCTGCGGCCACTCGCGGACAGGGCCGTGGTGGAGCCTACCCTGCGCCAGACCCTGCTGGGCGGGCTTACCTATTTCAACACCTGGCTCACGCGCGCCGCCGCCCACGATGTACGCCTGGCCACGGCCGTACACCCCACTTTCCGCTTCCACACCGCCCAAACGGAAGCCGACACTGTATTCTACGACCCGGCCCGCCCCCTGGCGTGGGCCGATTTTACGGGCCAGCCCCGGCCCAAGGGCGGACGCTATGCCGCTTCCGTGTTCCCGAGCTTTGCTTACCAGGGCCGCCCGCGGGTGGTGAACGGGGTAGTGGAGCTGGAGCTGATTCTGAAGGTGTTTGTGGTGCGCAGCTCCTCGTGGGTGGGGCCGGGCCAGCAAACGGCCGAGCACCTCAACCATGAGCAGCGCCACTTTGATATTGTGCGGCTGGTAGCCGAGCGGTTCCGCCGCAAAGCCTCCCCCGACAGCCTCACGGTGGAGGACTACAACAGCATTCTGCAGCTCCAGTATCTGAAGTCGTTCACCGAGATGAACCGCCTGCAGGAGCAGTACGACGCCGAAACCCACGGCAGCCCCCTGGCCCAGGAGCGCTGGAACCGCCGCATTGAGGAGGAGCTGCGCCAATACGGCATTAAGCAGTAATTACCGGACTATCATGCCACAAAAAAGCCCGCTTCCGGTTTGGAAAGCGGGCTTTTTCATGATAGCCGGGGGTAGGCGCTTAGCGCTTCACTTTCACTTCGCCGTCGTCGGCGTCGCGTTTTACCTTGGTGCCGTTGGGGTACTCCACTTTGGTATCACCGTCCTTATCCACCTTCACGGTTTTGCCGTTGGAGTACACGATTTTCGTTTCGCCGTTGGCTTTTTTGTCGTATTTCACCACCGATGGGCCGCGCCGACGGGCGGGCGTGGTTTCGGTAGTAGTGGTAGTGGTGATGGTGGCGTTGCTGTAGGGCGTGCCGGCGTAGTAGCTGTTGCGGTTTTCCTGGTAGGTGCGGTACTGGGCCGGGTCGGTGAGGTAGGTGCGCACCTCGCGGTCAGTGTCGTCGTTTACCTGGCGCAGGGCGGCGTAGCGGCCGGTGGTATCGGTGGTGTAGCGGGAGTTTACCTCGTTGAGGCGGCGGCCGCGGGTGTAGTAGGTTTTTTCCACGCGGGTTACCACTACGGTATCGGTCAGGCGCAGGTCCTGGGCAATACGGTCGGCAATACGGTCGGCTTCGGTGCGGTAGGCGGCGGTGTCACCGTCAGCCGTAGCCGTAGCGTTGGTGGTCATGGTTTCGTCACGCACAACCACGGCGGTATCGGCCGAGGGCGTGGTAGCTGCGTCCACGGCAGCTTGTTTGTCCTGGGTGCAGGAAGCCACGGCCAAGCTGGCGGCGGCGGAAAGTAAAAGCAATGACTTATTCATGGGAAATTCAGCTTGACGTAAAGCCCGACTGTGGGGCTGGGGGCGCTTACGCAGGCCACCGCCCGGATGTTGCCGGCCCGTGGCCGCGCTATATAGAATTTTCGACTTACTTACGGTAACACCTTCAGGCTAAGCCCTTCCGGATACCGCACTCCCAGGCAACGGTTTGGAGCCGGCCGGCATCTAGCTCTTGGTACCCATCCTTTCACCTTCTTATCCTTCCTGCCATGAACGCTCCTTTTCTTTTTCGCAGCCTGGCCGCCGCGGCCCTTCTGAGTGCTACTGCTGTGGGCGCTTCGGCCCAGCAAACCCGCTCGGTCAGCTCGTTTCAGGTTATCAAGGCCAGTGGGGCCATCAACGTATTTCTCCGGCAGGGCGCCGCTACGGAGGTGAAGGTAGATGCCCCGGCCGGCGTACTGGAGCGCATTAAAACCGAGGTGCAGGGCAACACCCTGGCCATCTACCGCGAGAAGGGCTCCATGCTGTCCTGGGGCAACGAGAAAGTGAATGTGTACATCACCTGCCCTACCCTCACGGGCCTGGAGGTAAGCGGCGCTTCCGATGTAAAAAGCGACACGCCCTTCACGGCCGATAACTTCACCATCCGGGCCAGCGGGGCTTCCGACGTGACGATGGCCCTGAACGCCAAGAGCCTGATGGCCCACGCCTCCGGGGCCTCCGACCTGCGCCTGACCGGCCGCGTGGAGCGCCAGCAAGTGCACCTGAGCGGCAGCAGCGACTACCAGGCCTACAACCTGCAGAGCCGCACGGCCGCCGTGGAAGCTAGCGGCTCCTCGGATGCCTACGTGGCCGTGAGCGAAGAGCTGTCGTCGCGCACCAGCGGCGCCAGCGACATTCATTATAAGGGCAAGCCGCGGGTCACGAAGTAAGAAAGGCAGGATACCGACTTATAAAGTAAGTGGCGGCAGCTCCTGGGAGCTGCCGCCGCTGGTATGATGCACAAAGGATAAGGCACTTCGATACGACACTTAAATAACAGGTTGGCTTAGCGCAGCGGGGTAGCGGCCGTGCCCTGGCGCACGAAGAGCATGGCATCGTAGGTGACGCCGAGTTGGGTGTCGGCGTAGTAGTCCTCGCCGCCCACGGTTTGGCCTACTAAGCGGTGCGGGCGCTTCAGGTCCTGGGCTCCCAGCTGGTGGGTATCGAAGAAGTAAAGCGGGCTGCTTACCTGGCTCATGGCCGCTTCCCAGGAACCAGCCTTGGGGGCCGAGAGGGGGTAGGATGCCATGACGCTGGCGGGAGAAATAAACACATCCTGGGTAGCCGCAAAGGTGCCCGCGCCGGTGGCGGTAGCCAGCACGAAATACTGGCCGGGAAACATGCGCTCCAGGTAGTCGCCGGTGCCGCCGCCGTTGCTGCGGTCATCGGTGGCGGCCACGGTGCGGCCCACGTGGGCGTTGTGGGCCCAGATAATCACTTTGTGGCTGCCGCCGGCAATGAACTTGGTCATTTCGGCAAAGGCGCTGTCGCGGGAGGAGTCGCGCTTGAATTTCTCGTACTGATAGAACACATCGAGGCCCAGGTGGGCGTTTTTGGCGGCGCCGGCCAGCACTTCCCGCTGCTTGCGGGGCAGCTTGGTGGCGGGCAGCAGCTGCACCAGCTTTTCGGCGGCCAGGTAGCCCGCGTAGCCGCTGCTAAGCCACTCGGGGCGGTTGCGCTTGAACGTTTTGTCGCTCAGCTTGTACCAGTAGTTATCGTTGTACTGGGCGCTTTTCAGGAGCTGGGCCACGGCGGCTTGCACCTCCGGGTTCTTGGCTTTGGCCAGGCCCTGCTGCAGCAGCTGGGCGTCGGCGGTCGTGAACATGTTGTCGATGCCGGTTAGCTCCACTTGGCGGCGCTGGCGGCGGTTGCGAGCTTGCATCCAGGTGAGCAGCTCGACCATTTCCTGATTTTGCCACATGCTGATCAGGTGCTTCTGCATCAGGGGCTTGAGGTCGGTAGTAGCGGTGCGCTGCTGCAGGGCCTGGTTGAGCAGATAGGTGTCGCCGTAGGTGTTTTCCAGGCCGAGGCGGTCGAAGCTGTGCTCCTCCATCAGGATGCGCGTCAGCCAGAACCGCAGCTTGTAGAACTCCGCGGTGCCGTGGGTGCCTTCCCCCATAGCCACCACCTTTTTGCCGGCCATTTGCTTTACCAGGGGCTGCACGGCGGTGCGGAAGGCCTCGAAGCTCTGCATGCTCACGGGGTTGATCAGGCCAGGGTCAAGGGTGAGGCGGGCGGTATCGGTGGGGGTAGCAGCGGCAGCAGTGGGGGCACTGGGTTGGGCCTGGGCGGCAAGGGTAGCGGTGGCGAGCAGGGTCGAGGCGAGCAGGGAGCGGAAGAAGGTTTTCATGGAGAGGAAGGGTAGTGAGTGTCAGAGGAAAGCCAGCCGTTCAGCGACTGGCAACGACACAAAGGAATGCCCTTCCTGAGCCAGAATGAAGCTTTATTAGACCAACCCGGCCCCGCATCCGACCAAACCGGAGGCCCCGTTTTTTGGTCGAAAAAACACCCCGCTTAGTCGAAATAGCCGCTGACCAAAGCACCAGCCCGCCGGGAAATCTGCCAACTTGCCCCCATGCAACAGGACACCGCCGACCGGCCCAGCCGCTTCCCCCTCATCTTCGAAATTCTGGTGTGGGGCCTGTACGTGGGCCTGTACAAGTACGCCGTGTACATGGAGAGCGTGGCCGTACCTCTGGCCGGCGGGGCCAACTTTCCCTACCCGCAGCTGATCCTGTTTGCCCTGGCGGCTACCCTCTATATCATCCCGTACTACCGCTGGCTGGTGCCCGTGCTGCTGCGCCGCCGGCGCTACGCCCTGCTGGGGATAGTATCGGTGCTGTACTTGTGGTGGGGCATTAAGGTGAACGTGGCCGTAGCGCACTGGCTGTTTCAGGGGGTAGCCAGTCCGCCCCTGCTGCGCGGGTTTTACCAGCAGGGATTTGCCGGGGCGGCCGCCCAGGTGCTGGCCCTGCGTAATACCTACATCAGCCTGCTGTTCACCGATTTGCTGGCGTTTAGCTGCGTGGCCTTTGTGCGCTATGCCTTCGAGAATGAGTACCGGCGGCGCCACCTGGAGAAGGACCACCTGGCCCTGCAGCTGGAGCAGCTCAAAAGCCAGCTGCAGCCCCACTTCCTGTTCAATACCCTCAACAGCATCTACGGCCTGAGTTTGGCGGGCTCGCCGGAAACGCCGCGCTTTATTCTGCTGCTCTCGGAGCTGATGCGCTACGTGCTCTACGACAGCGGCAAGGAATACATTGGCCTGCCCGAGGAGGTGGCCTTTCTGGAAAATTACTTCGAGATGGAGCAGCGCAAGTACCCCGGCGCCCAGATTCAGCTTACTACCCAGGGCCCAACGGCCGGCCTGCAGGTGCCCCCGCTGCTGCTGCTGCCCCTGGTAGAAAACAGCTTCAAGCACGGCCGCCACCACTTCTCCGACCAGGCCAGCGTGCAGGCTACCCTGAGTATTCAGCCCGGCCGCCTGCACTTCGTCATTGAAAACGACATGCTGCCCGCAGCGCCGGCCCCGGCCACCAAGCGCAGCGGCGGCATCGGGCTGGTCAATATCCGGCAGCGGCTGCAGCTCTACTACCCCGGCGCCCACGAGCTGCACCTCACGGAGCACGCGGGCCGCTACCGCGCCGAGCTGACGCTGCAGCTGTAGTTGCCCGCTGTGCTGAGCGGGAGCAAAACGTGACGGGCTTTCTTACTTCATCACTCTATCACCTCATTACTCCATCACTTTGTTGCTATGACGACTACCCCTGCTCCGGTCCGGTGCCTGATTGTGGACGATGAGCCGCTGGCCCACCAGGTACTCACGCAGTTTATCGGCCAGACGCCCGGCCTTACCCTCACGGGCAAGTGCCGCAACGCCATGGAAGCCTACGAGCACCTGGCCCAGCAGCCGGTGGACCTGCTGTTTCTGGATATTGAAATGCCCCTGATGACGGGCCTCGATTTCCTGCGCAACCTGCGCCAGCCGCCCAAAACCGTCCTGACTACGGCCTACCGCGAGTACGCCTACGAAGGCTACGAGCTGGATGTGCTCGACTACCTGCTCAAGCCGTTTTCCTACGAGCGGTTCATGAAGGCCATCAGCCGCTTGCCAGCCCTGCAGCCGGCCCCGCCCGCCGAGGAAACCGCGGAAAAATACCTGCTGGTGAAGGAGCGCCAGGGCCTGCTGAAAGTCCCGCACCGCGACATTATTTATGTGGAAGGCTGCAAGGACTACGTGAAACTGATGACGGCCACCAAAACCTACCTGCTCCACCAAACCATGAAGGAAATGGTGGAAATTCTGGGACCCAGCTACCTGCGCGTGCACCGCTCCTTCATCGTGGCCGCCGCCCACATCAAGCTCCTGCAGCCCGACACAGTGCAGCTCCTCGACGCTACCCTAATTCCCATCGGCAACTCCTACAAAGCCGACCTGCTGGCCTTCTTCAAAAAGTAGCCGCATTACGGAGCAAGCGCCCCCGTTTTCGTCTCAAGCCGATCAACGAGTTGTAGCGTAGCTCAACTCCTACCCCCGTCAGCTCAACATAACCCTACCTCACTAGGCGGCCGTAGCTCCCCGGAGTTGCGGCCGTTTTGGCGCCTGAAGGTTCAGGGCCGGTTGTAGCTTTGGCCCAAACCAAGGGGTAGCAGCAACACATGACACAGGTAGTAGAGGAAGACGTTACGCCCCGGCAGGCGCGGTGGGCCATTGCGCTGTTTTTCTTTGTTTCGGGGTTTGGCTTTTCCACCTGGGCTTCGCGCATTCCCACTATTCAGCAGCAGCTCCACCTGAGTGAGGCCGAGCTGGGCGGCGTGCTGTTTGCCCTACCGGCCGGCCTGATGCTCACGTTGCCCGTCACGGGGTGGCTCTTGCAGCGCGTCAGCAGCCGGCAGGTGATGCTGGTGGGCGCCATTCTGTACAACCTGGCCCTGGCCCTGCTGGGCTTGGTGGAGCATACCTGGCAGTTGGTGGGGTTGCTGTTTTGCTTTGGCTCCTCGCGCAACCTGCTCAACATTTCCATGAACGCGCAGTCGGTGGGGGTGCAGGCGCGCTACCAGCAGTCCATCATTGCCAGCTTTCATGGGGTGTGGAGCGTGGCGGGCTTCGCAGCCGCGGCCGTGGGTACTTTGCTGATTAGGCAGCGCGTACCTACCGCCACCCACTTTGCGGCGGTGGCGGTGGTGCTTACCGGCCTGGCCCTGTACAACTACCGCCACAGCCTGGTGCTGCCGCCCGCGCCCGAAGCCAAGCGCGGCGGCTTCCGCTGGCCCGACAAGGCCTTGCTGAAGTTTGGCCTGATTGCCTTTGCCTCCATGGCCTGCGAGGGCACTATGTACGATTGGAGCGCCATCTACTTCCAGAAGGCCGTGCTGGTGCCCAGGGAAACCGCCGCCCTGGGCTTCACGGTGTACATGGTGGCCATGACGGCCGGGCGCTTCAGCGGCGACCCGCTGGCCAACCGCTTCGGGGTGAAGCCTATTCTGCACTACAGCGGCGTGCTGCTGCTGGCGGGCTTGCTGCTGGCGGCTTTGTTTCCGGAGCCATTGCTGGCGGGGCTGGGGTTTGTATTGGTGGGACTGGGCGTGTCGTGCGTGATACCTATGGTGTTTGGCATGGCCGGGCGCACGGCGGCGCTCAGCTCCGGCTCGGCCATTGCGGCGGTTTCCACGGTGGGCTACTTTGGGTTTCTGCTGGTGCCGCCGGTGGTAGGTTTTATTGCCGAGGCGGCCGGCCTGCGCTGGTCGTTTGGGCTGATGGCGCTGCTGGGCGGGGTAGTGGTACTACTGGTGCGCCGGCTGCCGGAGTAGCGCAGGTTGTCATTCCAAGCAGGAGAAATCTGGGGTTACCATCCACCACATCACCCCAGATTCCTCCTGCGTCGGAATGGCAAGACCAGGCCGGCGTATGCGGTTCAGTCCCACGGGTTTTCTGCGTACCTTAGAGGTTCGGCGGCCGCGCCCGGGTGGGAGTAGCGGGCAGCTGACGCCTGTTTGATGAAGTATATTCTTGCGTTGCTGCTGTGGGCTTTGCCCCTGCTGAGCTGGGCCGAGCCACCCCTGCAGCCCCTGCAGATTGCCGAGCAGTTTGTGGCCCCCGGCGGCTGGGCCGCGATGCGCGACTACCTGAGCGGGGAAGCCGCCGGCCAGGCCCGCCGCCAAAGCCTGGGCCAGCAGATTCCGGCTACCCTGCAGCGCCGCTGCGAGCTGCTGTACCAGGGCCCCGCTACGGCCGTGGTAACCGTGGAGCTGCGCGACTCCGTGCGCCGCAGCGACATTTACCTGCACTTCCGCCGCGACTCCGCTACCACCGCCGCCCCCTGGACACTGGCCGCCGTGCGCAGCCTGGCCATGACCCAGCTCGGGCCGCCCATGCTGAAAATCTTGGCCGACATGCCCCCGGCTGAAATCACGCAGTACAACCAGAAGCACCCCGAGGCCAGTCACGCTTTCATGCTCGGCAACATCCGCCTCTGGATTGGCTCCGACGCGGACATCCTAGAGCACTTCAACCGCCATCGGCCCCAGTTTCAGCAGGCCGCGCGCCTGATTCAGAGCCGCCAGTTTTTCACCGCCCCCCTCGACTCTACCCTCGCCGGCGAGCAGGCCGCCAACGCCGATGAGGAAGTGCTGGCGCTGCTGCGGCCCCTGTACATCAGCCGGGTTACGCAGCGCACCCTGGGTTCGCCCGCCGGGCTGGAGTTTATCATTGGGGGTGTCACCGATAATACGGTAGGCCTGCTTTATCAGCCCAACGCCGCCCTGGTGCCCCCCATGCGTCCTGAGCGCGTAATTGTGATGAGGCCCCTGGGCCACGGCTGGTACTTGTACAAAACCACGTAATTCATGGGTAGAGTTTGCAGGCGGGGCACTAATTCGGGGGCGGCGCGCCGGAAGCTTGGTGTTAGTGCCTAGCTTTGCTCCGGATTTCCTGCCCCCTACCCCGCCTACATGCCCCAACGTCACTTCCTGCTCTACAAACCCTACGGCTACCTCAGCCAGTTTACCAGTGAGTTTGAGCGGGAGCAGCGTAAGAAGCGTTTTTTAGGCGAGCTACACCATTTCCCGGCGGGCACCATGGCCATTGGCCGCCTCGATGAGCACAGCGAAGGCCTGCTCCTGCTCACCACCGATGGCCAGATCAGCGCCCAGGTGCGCGGCAAAGACATCGAGAAGGAGTACTACGCCCAGCTCGATGGCCTGATTACCGACGAGGCCGTGGCCCGGCTGCAGGCCGGCGTGGAAATTGGCCTGCGCGCCGTGCGCTACCAGACCCTGCCCTGCCAGGTGCGCCGCCTCCCGGAAGCCCCCACCCTACCCCCGCGGGGCCGCCGCATCCGCTCTGACCGCCACGGGCCTACCAGCTGGGTGTCCATCACGGTCACGGAGGGCAAGTTTCGGCAGGTGCGCAAAATGACGGCCGCCGCCGGTTTTCCTACCCTGCGCCTGGTGCGCGTGCGTATTGGTGAAATTACACTGGGCGAGTTGCAGCCCGGCCAGGTGCGGGAAGTAGCCGATCTGCTGCTGCCCGCAGGCCCGGCAGCCAGCTAGCTCGGTCCGCTGTCGGCCGGCTCGTCTTCTCCCTGGGGGCCGCCAGCCCCGCATATTCATCAGCAAAACAATTACTTATAGTATTCCTCTGGTGCGTATTTTACCGAACAGAGCAGCTCAGCAGCCGGGTATATCCCAGAGCTTCTATATAATTTCTAAGAACATGAAATTTATTATCCGCGCGGCTAGTTATCATTTGCTACCCTTTTCCGACACGAGCCCTTGCGCTTGTGCGTAAGCTTTCCCCCACTTCCACCCCTTACCAGAATATTTCATCCTAACGACCACAGGCCATGGGCAGATCACAAGCCACTTTTGGAAAGAAAGAAAACGAGAAGAAGCGCCTGAAAAAGCGCATGGACAAGGCCGAGCGCAAAGAAGAGCGCCAGGCCAATGCCAAAAACGGCGGCAACCTCGACGAGATGCTGGCCTACGTAGATGAGGATGGCAACATCACCTCTACCCCACCCGACCCCACCCGGAAGCGGAAAGAAATTAAAGTAGAAGACATTACCCTGGGCGCCCGCAAGCAGGAAGAGGAAGATCCCGCCGACCTGATCCGGCAGGGCACCGTTTCCTTCTTCAACGATTCCAAGGGCTACGGCTTCATTAAGGACCAGAAGTCGGGCGAGAGCATTTTCGTGCACGCCAACGGCCTGATTAACCAGATCAAGGAAAACGATAAGGTGACCTTTGAGACGGAGATGGGCCAGAAGGGCCTGAATGCCGTGCGCGTGCGCCTGGCCGCGTAACCGCCTCCTTATGCTCGTATAGGTACTTCTTACTACCTACCTGCCCGGTAGCAGGCAAGCCTCTACTTCTGGCGGGCAGAAGCGTAACGCCCAGCAGCGGCAGTTTTTCGAGACTGCTGCCGCTGGGCGTTGCTAGTAGCAGGCGCTGGGCGGCCAGGCGCAGAAGGGGTTACAGCAGCAGCACGTCAATGCGGTGGGCGTGCACCATCTGCAGGGTTGCGGACCAGGCAAACAGGGTAAAAAAGCCGTCCTGCGAGGCTACCAGGGCCAGGGCATCGTGCTGGTCGTGCACGAACTGGGCGGCCGCCAGGTGGCGGGTACCGCCGTTCTGGGCGGGGTGCAGGTAGCGGGCCACACTGCCCACGACGGGCTCGGTGAGCACCATTTTATCCACGGGCGCGCTGGACTCGGCCCGCGCCACCTTGGCCCCGAAAGCCAGCAGGTGGTAGTCGCGGGTAATGATGGTGGCCCCATCTACGGCCGTAAAGCCGCCCACAATGGCAATGCTCCGCTGAATTTCCTCCAGCCACTTGCGCTTCGAGAGGTCTTGCTGCACCTGGGCAATGCCGGTGTAGGCCGGGTGCACGGGGTAGGTCATGGGCTGCACAATGGACTCGTGCCAGGTAGTGGAGCCGGGCGGCACTACCAGCACCAACCCGCCGCGGCCGTGGGCGCGCATGGCCGCCGCCAGCTCCACCAGCACGTTGTCGGTGGTGCCGGTGCGGGCGGGCAGGCCCTGGCCCGGCAGAAACAGCTGCAGGGCCGGGCAGTCGTCCACGGCGGCGTTTTCGGCATCTACCAGCTGCAGCTGGTCGCCGCGCAGGATGGCCACGTTCACAAACTTCCCGAAGCCATCGGCGCGGCGGTGCTTTACTACCAGCAGGCCCGGCTCCACTACCTCCAGCACAAAGCACAGGGGCGGAATTTCGGTAGCCGTGCCCCAGACGTAGAGGCCTTCGTCATCGTACCACACGCCCAGATGAATGCTGGGCTGCTCCACGGCCGGGGCCAGCTTCAGCAGGTTGTAGGGCGTCAGGCGGCGTTTCCCGAACACGACGGGCTGCCCGGCCTGCTCGGGGCGCAGCAGGGTAAGCGAAATCCGGGGCGGGTGGCCCTCCTCGCGGCGCAGACTGGCCCAGAAGGCGGCGTCAATCATGGCTTCAACCTGCTGCATGGGCGGGGGCGGGGCCAGGTCGGGCAGGGCCTGCTCCATGGCCAGGGCGTGGTGGCGGGCAAAGTGAGTTTCAATCATGGGGGCCACCATGCGGGCCGCCAGGTAGGTCGGTTCGGAAAGCATAAAGAGCACGAGACGTGAGGAAACAGGATGCCCTGGGCCGGTAAACCAGCCGGGCGGCGGCGCCTGTAGGCAGCAACCGCAGTGGCCGCTCCGGGGCACCACAACAGCCCAGCCGCCCGGCTGGTTTACCGGGCAGCCTCCGCTCCGTATTTGCCACCAGCGGCGTTCCGTATAAACGCGGAATTATACCGCAAAGACTGAGCTCCGGATAACCCCGGCTCCTGCGGAGCGCGTAGGCATGGAGCAGCAACAGCAGGCAGCACCTGCCGCACTTTTCTTATACCTCGCTATGAAACAACTACTTACTGCAGGTTTTGCCGCGCTGCTTCTGCTTAGCGGCTGCAGCAACGATGATGATGATGCCCTTGGGCCGACCCTAACCAACCTGAACCTGGCTCTGACCTCGGTAGCTACCTCTACGGTGCAGTGGACCGGGGTGGCCGTTACCCAGCAGGGGCGCATATTCGCCAACTTTCCGCGCATGGAAACCGATACCATTCCGTACTCGGTGGCGGAGGTAAGCGGCACCCAGGCCACGCCCTTCCCTAATGCGGAGTGGAACACCTGGGACCGGACCCTGCCGCCCCAGAACCGCTTTGTGTGCGTGCAGAGCGTGTACGTGGATGCCAACAACTTTCTGTGGGTGCTGGACGCGGCCTCGCCCAAAATGCGGGGAGTAGTGCCCGGCGGCGCCAAGCTGCTCAAGTTTGACCCCACCACCCGCCAGCTGGTGCAGCGCATTGATTTCGATGAAACCATTGCCTACCCCACTAGCTACCTCAACGATGTGCGCGTGGATACCCAGAACAACTTCGCCTACATCACCGACTCGGGCTCCGGGGCTATTATTGTGGTAAACCTGGCGACCAAAAAAGCCCGGCGCCTGCTGGAAAACAACCCTTCTACCAAGTCAGAGAACCTGGTGCTGACGGTGGAAGGCCGGGTGTGGCGCAATGCCAGCGGGGAGCTGCCTTCCATTGATTCCGACGGCCTTGCTTTGTCGCCGGACCGCGCCTACCTCTACTACCACGCCCTCACGGGCCGGCCGCTTTACCGCATTGCCACCCAGTACCTGCGCGACGAAAACCTAGCGCCCACGCAGCTTCCCCAGCGTATTGAGCTGGTAGGCAACACCAACCCGCCCGATGGCATGATCTTCGACCCGGCCGGCAACCTCTACCTCACCGACATTCAGAACAACGCCGTGACGCGCGTTACCCCGGGCGGCGAGCTGCAGCAGGTGGCCCAGGCAACCCAGCTGAAGTGGCCCGACAGCTTTTCCGTGGGCCCCAATAACTCACTTTACGTTACTACCTCGCAGCTCCATATTCCGCGCAAGGAGCGCACCGAGCCCTTCCAGATTTTCCGCCTGACCCTGCCCCAGCAGTAGCCCCGGCTACCCCCTACCCCCACCACGCGGCTAAGGCCCCGGGAGGGTATTTCGGCCGCGCGGCGTAGTAGGGGGCAGGGCGCTGGCGTTGCTAGAACCTGGCCCGGGGCCCTTCCCAAGATACTGTTCAACTCCCTATATTGCCTCCGGGCGGGTCAGCAACCCGGCCGGCCGGCTGCAACGGCGCGCTGGCTGACTTGTTCCCGGTGGAGTCCAGAAACCACCTTAAAAACGGGGCGTTGCCGAAAAGCCTGACGAGTAGGAACTCTCTTTATTACCGTATGCATGAATTACTTTTTACAAGCACTGAAGAACTATGCCATTTTCCGGGGCCGCGCCCGCCGCAAGGAGTACTGGATGTTTGTGCTGTTTAACCTGCTGTTTGCCATTGCCGCCATGGTGCTCGATAACGTGCTGGGCACAACTATGGATGGCATCGGCTACGGCCCCATTTACCTGATATACACGCTAGCTATGCTGGTTCCGGGCCTGGCAGTAGCCGTGCGGCGGCTGCACGACGTGAATAAGAGCGGCTGGTTTATGTTTATTGCTCTCATTCCGCTGGTAGGCGGCATCTGGCTGCTCGTGCTCATGTGCACCGAAGGCACCCACGGCGACAACCATTACGGCCCTGACCCCAAAGCAGCGCCCCTGCTGGCGTACTAGCTCTTCCGCGCTACTCTCTGATGCAGCGGGAGCGGCCATCTGGGCCGCTCCCGCTTGCTTTTTACAGAAAGCCGATGTCTACAAGGGTAGGCGCTACTTACGCCGGGCTTCCCGACGCTGCCACAGCCGGAAAGCCACTCGAAAAATCAGCACTCCGAACAGCAGCATTACCACGCCCCCGGCCTTCAGCAGCACGGCCACCGTGCCTGCTGCGGGCGCCTGCTCCAGCCGTTGCCCCAGGCGGGCAGCCGCGCCCAAAATCTGCAGTGAGGTGTACTGCATATACACCAGAAAGGTCCCGCCCAGGGCAAAGGCGGTCCACACCACCGCCCGCGGCCGCACAAACAGGGCCACCAGCACCATCAGCAGCCCGTACAGGCCCACCCCTACCAGCATGCCGCCCACGCCGCCCACCAGCAGAAACACGTATTTGTCTTCCTGCTCGCCGGCGTAGGCTAGCAGGGGCCAGCAGAGCCCCGCTCCCAGTAAGGCACCGCGCACTAGCTTCTTCATTAGCGAAAGATAACAAAGGTCGGGAGCCCCATCCAGGCCGCTCCGGGCCTTTTCGCGGTGCGCGGTTCGCTTGGTCCGGTAATGATGAAACCCTGGGGCCAGGCCGCTGTGCCGCCACCGGCCCGCAGCCGCGCCGGGCGCCTTTTACGGCCAGCCCGGCAGTGCGCGGCAAACAGCCTTCTTGCACCGCGCACCGCGGGGGTAGCCTGAACCACGTGCGGGGCGGCAGCCTGCGGGGGCTTCCACGGCGGGCCGCGCCTACCCCGCGGGCCGCAGGAAGCTGAAATTCAGACCCGGCCGTGTAGCTTTAGCCGAAGATATACGAACCCGACCGATGCGCTTTTCTATTCTTGTTTTGCTTGCCCTGCTGCTGGCCGCCACGACGGGCCAGGCCCAGACCAAGCCCGCTGATTTGCTGTTGATTGGCACCTTCCACTTCGATAATCCCGGCCTCGACGTCTCCAAGATTAACACCCTGGATGTGCTGGCCCCCAAAGTGCAGACGGAGCTGGAAACCATCAGCAGCCGCATAGCGGCCTTTCAGCCCGATAAAATCTTCGTGGAATGGTCGGCCGATGACCAGAAGGGCCTCGACGACCTGTACGCGGCCTACCTCGGCCCCGATTACGCGGGGTACGTGAAAACGAAGTTTCCCAAGCAGGCCGGTGGCTTCTACGCCCGCAATGAAATTATTCAGCTGGCTTTCCGGGCGGCCCGGAAGGCTAAGCTCCCCAGGGTGTACGCCATGGATTACCGCAACACCCAGTTCCCCTACGACAGCGTGATGCACGCCATGCAGAGCGCCCGCCAGGAGGCCCTGCTCCAGCAGGTGCAGGCCTACGTGAAATCGTACGAGGAAAACATGAACCGGAAGCTGGCCACCTACTCCCTCACCCAGCTCCTGCTCGACGAGAACACCCAAGCCACCCTCGACTCCAACAAGGGTTTCTACCTCGATAAAGTCAACCGGGCGGGCACCGCCAGCAATTTCAACGGCCCTTTCCTGGTGTCGGAGTGGTACCGCCGCAACCTCTACATGTATTCCATCATTCAGAAAACCGTGGCCCCCACCGACGATAAAGTGGTGGTGCTGGTGGGCTCCGGTCACGCCGCCATGATGCGCGAGTTCCTCAGCTTCGACAGCCGCTTCCGCCTGAAGGAGCTGAAAGACGTACTGAAAAAGTAAGCCCGGGTTGCTCTGCCCCGCCGCCAACGCTTGGGGTTCAGCCTTATGGCGGGGGTAGGGAAGATGTGTTGATACTACCCCAGTAGTGGGCCTTTTGCTTACCTAGCGGCGGGCACCTTTCGGGGCTAGCCCGTAGTACCTGCTCCGTTTCTCCATCTTTATCGTACTTTATATGACCGAGCAAGAGCCCGATTCAGAACAGGAACTGTCGCCGTCCGGGGCACCGGTGTACCGCTACGAGGGCGTAGAGCCCGCCGGGTTCAGCCTGGCCTCCGGCGACGATGAGAGTATTGAGGCCATATCCAACCACATTGAGCGCCACCTTGGCCCGGTGAGCGGGGTGTTCCACGAAATCATTTCCGATAAGGTGCACATCGACGTGCACTTCGTGGAGCCCAGCGCCGATTTTCCGTTCAAGGTGCTGGTCACCTCCGGCATGAGCGACCTACCCATGACGGTGCCCGAAGGCGCCGAAGACTGGCGCTACGCCGAACTGTGCATTCTGTTGCCCAGCACCTGGGAGTTCCCGCAGTTGGGCCCCGAGGCCGAATATGAGGACGAGGACGCCACGGAAGACCAGTACTGGCCCATCCGGTGGCTGAAGTACCTGGCCCGCTTCCCCCACGAGTACCGCACCTGGCTGGGCTCCGGCCACACCATCCCGAACGGGGAAAACGCCGAGCCCTTCGCCTCCAACACCAAGCTGGGCTGTATGCTGCTACTGCCCTCCCTTGTTCTGCCCGAAGAATTCACAACGCTGAAAATCAGCGAGGAGAAAACTATCTATTTCTACTCCCTCTACGCTATTTACAAGGAAGAAATGGACCTGAAGATGCGCAAAGGCGTGGAGGCCCTCATCGACAAATTCGAGGAGCGCGGCATCACCGACGTGATAGACCTCGACCGCCCCAACGTAGCCGCCAAAAAAGGCTTCCTGGGTTTGTGGTAGCCAGAATAACAAAGTACTACCCCACAAAAGCGGCTGAAGCTACCAGAGCTTCAGCCGCTTGTGCGTTGCTGTATTCCGCATCAATGACCAAGCCGAACGCCCACAGGCAGCAGCCATCCGCTCCTGCCCTACCCGTGCCAGGCTGCTGTAAATAGAATGGAAGAACTGTCATGTCGAGCGCAGTCGAGACATCTCGCGTGCTGACGTTGCAATGGTATTCACTCCCCCTCTCCCCTTGGAGAGGGGGCCGGGGGGTGAGGCGAACCACGCGAGATGACGGACTTCTTATTTCCCTACCCCTGCTGCTTACACAAGGCCTGTTCCGAGCAAACCCGTATTTTGCACTCTCTTGTGTTTGCTATCCTATTACATGTCCTGCGTATTCTTTCGGGCTTTTCTCTGTGGCATTATTCTGTTGCTGGCCACCAGCGCGGCGCATGCCCAATCTCCTACCCCTGAGGCGGAGCTGAACACCTTCTACGACCAGCTTAACGCCTACCGCACCGAGCGGTACCACCCCCTGCCGGAGCTGGAAGCCCTGCGGCTCCCTTCCACCTTTTCCGGCGCCGACTTACGGGCCCTGCAGCTGCAGGACCGCCACATCGTGCGCGTTGATTTGGTGTACACCGCTTTCCGCCTGAACCCGGCCTTTAATCAGCGCCAGCTCAACCTCAGCCGCATCCGCAACCTGGCGGCGGGCGTGCCGGGCCTGCTCCAAGATGAGTCCGTGACCTGGACCCTGGTAGAGCAAACCGGCTGCAACAGTCCCGCCGAGTGCCAGCCGTTTTTCCATGGGTTTGTGGTGTACGTGGCCCGGCATGCCACCGCCGCTACCTCCCGCGCCGACCTCGACAGCCTCACGCGCAAGCTGCGCATCCTGGAAAAGAAGCGCCCCAAAGCCGCCAAGAAAACTCAGGGCTGCCAGGTAGCCTGCAACCTGCCTTCCAGCCGATTCAGCAGCCGGGATATGGCCCGCAACCTGCGCCGGAATTACAAATGCCCTCAGCGGGAGCCCCAAATCGTGCGCTTTCAGCTGACGGTAGATGCCCGCGGTACTACCCAAAGCGTACAGGTGCGGCCCACCGGCAAGGCCCTCTGCACTGCGGAGCTGGAAGAGGCCATCCGGAAAAGCGTGGTGTTCAACTCGGGCTTTCCCGTTGACCGCCGCATGTTTCCGTTTATTGTGAAGGGGGCCGTGCGCCTGCCGCTGGGGCCGCTGCAGCTGGTGGGCAAGCCCGATCTGGCCCTCACCAGCTTCGCCCTCCCCGATTCGGTGGCCCGGCTGTACCGCGTCTTTCTGAAAAAGAAGAACGCCCAGCACAAGCACGACTACTGCGAGGCGCGCATCACCAAGAAAGGCGAGCTGCTGGCCGCCTCGGATACCACCACCGAAACCCTACCCCTCCCGCCCGATGCCAATGTGGTAACCCGCGTGATGCAGCGCCACCCCGAGTGGAACAAGGAGGTAGTAGTGACCGACGCCACCGGCAGCATGTTCCCCTACACCTACGACCTGCTGGCCTGGCTGCAGCTCAGCGCCCTCGAAGACCCGAAAACCTTTGTGTTCTTCAACGACGGCAACGACCAGCCCGACAAAGACAAGCGCGTGGGCAAAACCGGCGGCTTCCACCACGTAAAAACCGACAGCTACGAGGCCATTAAAAACAAGCTGATTGAAACCATGAAGGCCGGCGGGGGCGGCGACGCACCCGAAAACGACGCCGAAGCCCTGCTCTACGCCCAGCAGCTCGCCGGCCCCGACGCCTCGCCCGACCTCATCCTGATTGCCGACAACTACACCTTCCCCCGCGACGCCAAGCTGCTCAAAAACACCACGGCCCAGGTTCGCATCATCCTCTGCGGCGTCCACGACTACATCAACCCCAAATACCTCGCCCTGGCCCGCAAGCACGGCTTCACCCTCCACACCATTGAGGGCGACATCGAGAACTTAAGCAAGCTGCTGGAAGGCGAAACCATCACCATCCAGAGCCAGCAGTACCAAGTGACGAAGGATGGGTTTAAGCTTGTGCAGAAGACTTAGGATATCTGTAATATGTTGACACAGTAATCATGAACTTATATACCTATATTTGCAATTTTAAAAAAAATTAAATATTATCTTTAAATTATTAAAACCATTTATATTGATATAGATGTAGATTTACTCCGACATAATGGGGAAGCTGAAAACCAATCTAGAGTAGGCAATCTTTGAAAAAATAAATATGTTAATTGCGGCTCTGGTACTGTATATTATTTTTGCATTTATCCTTGGACCATTATGGCCTTTGGAATTAGCCGGAGGTAAAGCAGGAATAATTGGCTACATCTTACTTATTGGGTGGGCTGGCCTAATATTCGGAGGCATGAAATAGCACGTAAAAGACTCTTATGAAAAAAATATACATTCACACAACCATATTCATTTTGCTTGCCTGTTTAATAAGCTCTTGTGCACCGGCGCATAGCGGCAGCCATGAATACGGGTTCTTTGGTGGAGTAATTCATGGAATAGTTTTGCCCTTTGCCTTAATAGCAAAACTATTCGGAATGAAATATGGAATTTACGCAGATAATAATTCTGGTTTTTTCTACTGGCTTGGCTTTTTAATAGGTCTCGGTGGCCTAGGTGGGTCAGCAAGTAGGTAGCAACATAGCATAACGGGATATTTTAGAATCTCCTCACTATAGAACAAAAAACCTCAGTTAATCCTAAAAAATTAACTGAGGTTTTTTGTTCTATAGTGAGGAGATTCTATCATTACATGTGAATCGCCCGGTTCTCCGTGGCGGCTAGGCAGGCCTCCTTTATGGCTTCGGCGTAGGTGGGGTGGGCGTGGCTCATGCGGGCCACGTCCTCGGCCGAGGCGCGGAACTTCATAGCCGTTACGGCCCCGATACTCAGGCCCATGCGCACCCCAGGATTTTGTCGGTTTTAAGTGGCTTCCTCTATATTGAGAGGCTTTTACATGTTATCCTGATTCTTATTCAACTTCTATGGCGGCTACGCCTGAGCTGGTTTCCTGGATCTTTAATGGGCGCACGTATAAGGTGCTAGAAGGGCACTACGGCTTCCACCAAGGCATTGACTATGTAGGGCGACCCAGCACCACAGTTCGGCCGCAGGTAGTTACGCTTACCCTCGACGCTTCCGACGAGGACGCCCGCCTAAGCAGCTACATGCTTGACCCCTATCAGCGAGCCAGCAGCCACCTGGAGCAGTATCGCCCCGATGGGTCCCGGCTACACCGCCTGCACATTCAGGCGGCACACTGCGTAGGGCTGCGCAGCTACTTCGCGCCCGGAGACCCAGCCGGCTGGCCCGGCGAAACCATTACGCTTCGCCTGACAGCGGCGGCCCTGACCCTGGATGGCATGACCATCGAATCGCACAGCGTGCTGCCCTGGCAGGCACCGGAAGAAGTGCGCCGCCGCGCCCGCATCCTCGGCGACGAAACCAACCTGGCGGCCGCCCGCGCTGTGGCTAAACCTACCGGCCAACTGGCCAAGGTGCAGGCACCAACGCTAAGCAACGTCCCCAGGCTGACTGACAATTCGGAAAAGGGCGTGTACGGGGAGCACATTTCCGATACGTACATGCGGGGTCAGGGCCACACCAAACTCAACGATGGTGGCCTGGTAACGCCCCCTCCTCCCGGCGGCACGGCCCGCGGCAACGGCATCGACGGGGTGTGGAAGCACGGCAACCCGCCACCCGACTATATCATCACAGAAGCTAAGTATGGCAAGAGCCGCCTAGGCATGACCCAGGACGGCCGCCAGATGAGCGACACGTGGATAGTAGGGAGCAAGCGTCTGACAAAAGCAGTTGGAGAAGATGAAGCTTTTGAAATAGAACGAGCTATACGGTTAAGGCGTGTAGAAAAGCGTCTACACCACGTAGATGCCACTGGGCAGCTCACCGAAACCATTTTGTTGTAACCTGACCTTATGAACAAACGCGAGCTACTGCTAACGGAGGATCACTTCGATAAATCTATTCAGCGTCGCACCCGGTTTATTGCTGTCTCAGAAGAGGATGCACAACTGCCAGCCGACGAAGTCCGCCACGACCTAGTGTATTTAGGTATTTTCAACCGCCGCGTAGAATTGGCGGAACTGAAGTACTCTCGCGGTTACCCCATCGAAGAGGTGAAACAAGAGTTCTTGGCTGCTATTAAAGCCTTAGAGCAGTATAAGCAGCACCCAGTAGAAGAGAATTTCTTCTTTAATGGTGAGCAAGACGAGTACATGCAGGCGGTAACCTTATTGTCTATCGCGCTGCTACTACACGTAGACGCAGATGTGTTTCGCCGCCTGGCTGATGCCATCGGAGCCGCAGAGCAAGACTACGTGCTGGAGTGGCTCATTAGCCGCCGCCTGCCCGAGCGCCTGCCTACCACCACCAAGCTGCTCTTCCCTAAAACCTACGCCCGCCTGCGCGACGCCCTACAGGCCCCACCGGACCTGCAGCCGCAACTGCTGCGCAGCTTCCTGGCCGGCTGGTACGAGAGCCTCGACACAACCTGGTACAACATCCACGCCCACCGCCTGGATGCCGCTGGCTTCACGGGCTACTGGTGCTGGGAAGCGGCGGCGGCGGCTTACAGCCTCTGCTTGGATGACACCGAGTTGCAAACCATGCGCTACTACCCCAAAGACTTGGCCGACTACGCCTTCGGCCGTAAGCCAACCCTGGCCTAACATAACGCACACGCGCCCCCTCTGCTCGCAGAGGGGGCGCGTGTGCTTTCCCGCAGGTGCGGAAATAGAACTACATGTGAATAGCCCGGTTCTCGGTAGCAGCGAGGCAAGCTTCCTTCATGGCTTCGGCGTAGGTGGGGTGGGCGTGGCTCATGCGGGCTACGTCTTCGGCGGAGGCGCGGAACTCCATGGCCGTAACGGCTTCGGCAATGAGGTCGGCGATGCGCGGGCCAATCATGTGCACACCCAGGATTTCGTCGGTTTCCTTGTCGACCAGCACTTTCACGAAGCCGTCGAGGTCCATGGAGGCGCGGGCGCGGCCCGAGGCACGGAAGGGGAACGAGCCGGTTTTGTAGGCCTTGCCCTGCTCCTTCAGTTGCTCTTCGGTGTAGCCCACGCCGGCCACTTCCGGCCAGGTGTACACTACCCCCGGGATGAGCAGGTAGTTGATGTGCGGCTTCTGGCCGGCAATGGTTTCGGCCACGAACACGCCTTCTTCCTCGGCCTTGTGGGCCAGCATAGCCCCGCGAATCACGTCGCCGATGGCGTAGATGCCGGGCACGTTGGTTTGCAGGTGCTCATCCACCTTAATGCGGCCGCGCTCTTCCATTTCTACGCCGGCCGCTTCCAGGTTCAGGCCCGCGGTGTAGGGCACGCGGCCCACGGCCACTAGGCAGTAGTCACCTTCAAACTTCACTTCCTCGCCTTTCGGGTTGGTAGCGGTTACGGTCACGGCGTCGCCCTCGCGGGTAGCGCCGGTTACTTTGTGGCTCAGGAAGAACTCAATGCCGATTTTGCCCAGGATGCGCTTCAGTTCCTTGCCGAGGGCGCGGTCCATGGTGGGGATAAGCGAATCCATGAACTCCACCACCGATACTTTCGCGCCGAGGCGAGCGTACACGGAAGCCATTTCCAGCCCGATTACGCCGCCGCCAATCACAATCATGTGTTTGGGCACTTCCCGGATGTTCAGGGCCTCGGTGCTGGTGATGATGCGCTGCTTGTCCTGTTGAATGAAGGGTAGCACGGTAGGCTTGGAGCCAGTCGCAATGATGACGTTCTTCGTCTCGATCTGCTGCTCCTCGCCGCCCGCGGTGGGGGTAATCTTGATGTGATGCTTATCCACGAACGAACCCACGCCTTTGATGACGTCGATCTTGTTCTTCTTCATCAGGAACTGGATACCATCGGTATTGGCTTTCACCACCCCGTTTTTCCGGTCGATGAGCTGGTTCATGTTGATCTGCAGGTCGCTCAGCTCAATACCGTGCTCCTTGAAGGTGTGGCCGGCATTGTGGAAGTGCTCCGTCGAGTCGAGCAGGGCTTTGCTGGGGATGCAGCCCACGTTGAGGCAGGTACCGCCCAGGGTGTCGTACTTCTCAATCAAGGCGGTTTTGAGGCCTAGCTGGGAGCAGCGGATGGCCGCCACATAACCGCCCGGCCCGGAGCCGATGACGGTAACGTCGTATTGGTTCATATTCAACGAGTGAGTTCGGTGGAAATCAACAGGACAAAGGTAGGCAAGCCGAAGTTGTGAGGTAGGGAAATTGTGAAAGGCCGTATCACTGCCCGCCGCTTCATATGTTTAGCCGATTCTAACCGATATACCTCTCTACCCATGGGAATGGACTACTACCTCATACCAGACCAGGAAACCGACTGCGAAAACGAATTTCCCCAAGGTCTGTCATTCTTTTTTGAGCAGGTAGGTGGCTACAATGAACACGCGGAGGTAGCCCAGGTAAGCCGCATCCTGCAAATCGACCTTTCCATATTTCAGCAGGTAAGCTGGGAAAACGACGGTTTAGAAGCCGACGAGGGAGCCGACGAGCCAAGCACCGTGTGGCACCACCTCGACACAGTTACAGCTGTCGTAGAGAATTTTATAACCAAAATACAGCAGCACCCTGACTACTTTACGCAGGTGGTGCACAACCCCAACCGGCAAAACGACCTGAACAGGCTGCACCACATCCTCTCCAACGCCCCGAATGAGGCCGCGGCTATTACTGGGTTTGAGGAAGTCATGACCCAACCCTTGCACTTATACCCTCCTGATTACGGGTACTTAAGCCAGGGTGGCCTGGTAGCCGATTTGCACACCCTCCGGCAGACGCTGCAGTGCTACCGGAGTTGCGGCGTAACCAGCGTGCAGTTTCTATACATGTAAGCAGGTAGGCTAACTTTTTATCGGTTGGTTAAGCCCGTTTACCTGCCGCAGCTCTGAAGGATTGCTGGTAGCTACGTACGCCTAAACCCGAACCGGCCCTCCTCCCGAGTGGAAGAAGGGCCGGTTCGGGTTCAGGCGTACTATAGCAGGCACTTACCCCGCTACCAGCTTCAGCTGCCCTACCTGCCCGCGTAGCACCTCGCGGGCCAGGGCCAGGCTGGTGTCCTGCGCATCAACGACGAGGTAAATCAGCCGGTCGCCGGTGGCAGTTAGCTGCAGCAGGTGCAACTGGCTGGACAGCGTCACGAGGATGTCCTCAATCTGCTCGTCCTGCAGCTGCAGCGCGGCCATGGCCTTCTGCTTTACTACTTCCGCATTGTAGGTGGCCGCCGTACTGGGGTTGATAGCAGGCGAGTTGGAATGGGCCGCCAGACAGCCCCCGGATTTCACGTCCACCACCGCTACGGCCAGCAGCTGGGGCAACTCGGCCAATACCTTATCAATTACCTCGGCGGCTGCCGGGTCCGGGGTGGGGTACTCCGGGGCAGGTTTGCGCAGCGGACGGCGGGAGGCTTTTTTGCGGTAGGATTTCGGCTTCACTAACTCTATCTACTAAGCACCCAGGCGCAACGAAGGCCTAGAAAAACAGCCACCGCTTTTTCTGGGTGCGGGGCAGCAAGGTTACGTTGGCGGTGCGGGAGCCTTTCACGGCTACTTCCTCGTCGTGGTAGCCGCCGTAGCCGTATTTCAGGGAGGTAGTGCCAGCCGGAACGGTCAGCACGTACTCGCCCTCGGCGTTGGTAGATACGCCGCGCAGGCTGCCGGGCTGCATCACGGTGGCGCCCACCAGGGGCTGGCCGTTTTCGCCCTTAATCTGGCCGCGCACGGTAATCATGCGCATGGAGGCTGCCGAGGAGGTCATTTCGGCCGAAGCGGCACCAGCTTCCAGCACCTCAGTCGTAGCCACGTCGGTGGGCAGGTTATCGGTGGGGGTGCGCTCGGTGGGCAGGCTGGTGCCCGCGAAAACCACAGTACCCACCAGCACGGCCGAGGCAACCAGCGTGGTAGCGCGGCGGCGGAAGCGCACGGGCTCGGCCCGGATGTATTGCAGCTGCTTCTGCACCCAGGTAGGCGCTGAGCCGGCCTCTTCGGCGGCCTGCAGCTGCTGCCAGCGCGTGAGCGTGCCGTGGGCCTGGTCGTCGTCGCGGCGCAGGTATTCTTCCACGGCCCGGGCCGAGGCCTTGCTCAGGTCGCCGCGCAGGTAGGCATCCTGGTACACCGGCAGCAACTCGCCGGTCTGCGGATTAAAAGGAGAAGCGGTAAGTTTCATGACATACAGTGGATAAAAGGGTGAGAGATGAAGAAATAGCCGCTACCACCCCTACCTGTTCCGGCTTACCTTAGCCCTCGCAGGTGCGCATCACCTCCCGGGCAATACCCAGGTTGGTGTCTCGGCAGTCCACGACCACGTAAAGAAACCGGCGCCCATCGGGGAGCAGCCGCAATAAGTGTAGTTGGGTTCGGAGCGTAATCAGCACTTCTTCCAGCTGCTCCTCGGCTGGTAGCTGCAACGCTTTCAGCGCCAGGCGCTGCTGCCGGATAACGTCGGCATTATAGCCGATGACTTTCCCCACGTTGAACTCACGAGCTGTGGTATAAGTCGCCAGGGCCTGGCCCGAGTCTTCCAGCACCACGGCCGCAGCAACCAGTTCCGGCAGCCCGGCCAGCACGTGCTGCAAAATCAGTTCGGCGGCTGTCTGCTCCGGTCCTGCCGCCCCCGGCGAAACAATCTTGTTGACTACCGGCCCGGTCAGGCCTTGTAGCCGGTTCAGAAAGGGTAGTTGCATGAAGAATTCTCCACGAAATGCGCTGCCCTCCGGCAGCGCAGCCACGGGTGGCCGCCGCGGTACGCCAACTGGTTACCGGACAGCCGCCCGGAAATAAACTTCGGTTGTTGGAGTGGCAGGCGCCGGTTGCACCTGCCACTCCGGGGCCGTTTCGTGAGCTGCTGGCGCGGACTTAGTTGAGGCTGCTGGCGTGGGTGCGCAGCACCTCGCGGGCAATGGCTAGGTTGGTGTCGCGGGAGTTGACCACCAGGTAAATAAACTTGTTGTTTTCCGTCAGTTTCAACAGGTGAATCTGATTGGAGAGGGTAATGAGGATGTCCTCAATGGTTTCGCCCTGGAGCTTGAGGGCCGCCATGGCCTTCTGCTTCTGCTTTACTACTTCGGTGTTGTAAGCCGCGGCCGTGTCGGGGTTGATGGAGGGCGTGTTGGAGTGCGACGCCAGGCTCATGCCCGAGTTCGTATCCACCACGGCCACGGCCATCAGGCCCGGCAGGTCCTGCAGGATACCATCAATTACTTTACCGGCGGGGTTGTTGACTGAGTAAGCCATGCTATCAAATTGAAGAAAATATGGAGATGAGGAAGTAAAAAAGCCAATCCGCACAAGCCGCCTGTTCCTCTTCTGCCACCCTGCCCAGGCCCACGCGTTGGCCTGCTTCCGGCGACGTGAAAGAAGTAGTAATAAAACTTGTGTGAGACGCCTCGGACCCGGCCGAATCTTGCCGGATACAGGCTGACTTACTTCACAAATTTCCTCTTAACTACCCCTCTAAAAAATGATTGATGTCAAATCAAAAAATGATAGTTGTTAAATTCTTCCCGCTTTTTCCAAGCTGGGAACCCATTTTAGGACAACTATAGTACAATTATATCTAACTTACTCTCTATCCCTGGCTGAAACAAGTAGCCCCACGCTTTTTTATTTGCGTGGGGCTAAACGTAATAGCATAATTCCTGGTTTTACCACAGCAACGTCTTCTTGCCGTTCCGGCCTTGGTCAGCTGTACATGGTGGCTACCTGACGCAGCCGAACCACATCCAGCACGGTGATACGGCTACCCTGCGTGGCCACCAAGCCTTCCTCGCGCAACTCCGAAAGCAGCCGGCTGGCGGTTTCCTTGGCTGTTCCCATGAGGGCGGCCAAGTCGTCGCGGGAGATTGGGATGCTGAAACGGGCGTCGGTGCCGGGGTCAAACAGGCTATGGAGCATCAGCAGAGCTTCGGCCAGCCGTTCCCGCACGGGCTTGTAGGCGGTGTGCAGCAGGCGCAGCAGGGACTGCGCAAACTGCGGATTCTGGTTGATAATGCTGAAAAAATCGGGACGCGGCACTAGGCACACTACGCAATCGGTGAGGGCGGTAGCGGCAGTAGAAAAATTGCCCCCCATCATCAAGGACCGATAGCCCAGCACGTCGCCCTCCCTGGCCAGCCGCACAATCTGCTCCTTGCCATCGGCGCTTATCTTGGAAATTTTCACCTTGCCCTGGTGAATGCAATAGATTCCGCCGGGGCGGCTGCCCTGCTGAAAAATCACCTGCCCCTTATGGTACGACTGGTGTAGCTTGCCGTTGGAAATCAGCTCCAGCTCGTTGCGCTGGCAGGCGCCCAGCAACGAGTGGCCGTAGTGCGGACATCCCTGACAGTTGTTTGGAACTGATGGTGCTACCATAGTCTGGCTGAGTAGAATTGCTGCACTAAGAACTTTTTTAAGTACTGAAAGCCCGTAACCCGGCGGCGGTTCCTACGCCAAGCCAGCAACTCAGCAGCGCTACCACAGCAACAAGCAACCAGATAAAATTCAAAAACTAACTTCAAAATCCGACCCGGAACCACCCCACATTCACACGTACGACGAGGCCAGGATGCCACCTAAACCTCGCTCAACTATAAATAGTGCGAACATCGACCTAAAATTAACTTATTTTTAATATATTCAGAAAGCATCATCACTTCGCCCTGTCCCGTAATGGGATTAACTAAATCCAATTTGAGAAGAAGACTAGTACCTAGGCTCCGCCTGGTGCTTAACAGCTGGCAAACTCCTAGCAGGGGGCGTTGAAGGGTTGCCTACTCAGGCTTTTACCAGCCGGATGCTGCCAGCGGTTTACTCGATCAGCACCCCAACGTAGTAGTTCTCGGTATCTACTTCCAGGTTGGTACGGGTCAGGCCGGGTAGGCTAAGGGGCTGAAAGGAGGTAGTAAGTGGCACGGTGCGGTACTGGCCGCCGGTAGTGCGCAGGCGCACCGGCAGGTTAAACCCGGGCACATTGGCAATCCAGCGGGCCTGGGGCTGCCCCTGGGCACTGAAGCGCACCTCCAGGGTAGGGAGCCCGGCGTGGCGCAGGTACTGATCGAAGATGGGCGTGAGGTCTTGGCCAAGCTGCTGGTTGAGGTAGCTCACTACCTGCCTGGTGGTTACGGTTTGGTGGTAGAACGTGCGCGAAAGGCCGCGCAGCAGCTCCCGCCACCGGGCATCGTCGGGCACGTAGGCCGTCCGGATGAGGTGGAGCAGGTTGCTGCCTTTGTCATACATGTCGGAGGAGCCCTCCTTGTTTACCTCGTAGGGGCCGATGATGGGCCCCTCGTTCCGGATGTTGCGGCGCTGCCCGTGGATGTACTGCCGGGCCGCGTCCTTTCCGAACTGGCTTTCCACGAACAGGGCTTCGGAATAGGTCGTGAAGCTTTCGTGAATCCACATATCGGCAATGTCCTGGCTGGTGATGTTGTTGCCGAACCACTCGTGGCCGCTTTCGTGAATGATGATGAAGTCCCACTTCAGGCCCCAGCCGGTTCCGGAGCGGTCCTGGCCCAGGTAGCCGTTCTGGTACTTGTTGCCGTAGGCCACGGCGCTCTGGTGCTCCATGCCCAGGTGGGGCGTTTCCACCAGCTTAAAGCCGTCCTCGTAGAAGGGGTAGGGCCCGAACCAGCTTTCCATGGACTTGAGCATGGGCTTCACGTTGGCTGCAAACTGGGTTTTAGCTTTGGCCAGATTTTCGGGCAGCACCCAGTAGTCGAGCGTAAGCTTGCCTTTCTCGCCGGCGTACTCGTCGGCGAAATGGGTGTAGTCGCCCACGTTCAGGGCCACGTCGTAGTTGTTGATGGGGTTGCTCACAAACCAGTCGAAGCGGGTGGCTCCGCCCTTGAGCGGGGTGGTTTTGCGCAGGCGGCCATTCGAAACGTCCTTCAGCCCCTTGGGCACCGTCACGCTGATGAGCATGGAGTCCGGCTCGTCGGACTGGTGGTCTTTGGTAGGCCACCAGATGCTGGCTCCTACCCCCTGGCAGGCCGTGGCCACCCAGGGCTTGCCCTTGCTGTCCTGGCTGAACACGAGCCCCCCGTCCCAGGGCGCGTTTTTGGCCTCGGTGGGCTGGCCGGCGTAGTGCACCGTAAACCCGGCCCGGCTGCCCCGCCGGATGGGGGTAGGAAACGTGACAAACACGGCATTGGCCTCGCGGGTAAACGGCAGGGGCCGGCCCTGGTACTCCACCTTCTCCACCTTTAGATTGGCAAACAGATCAAACTGCAGGCGGCTGAAATCCTGGGTGGCCGTGAAGCGGAACAGGTTGGAGCCCCGGAGGGCTTTCCGGGCTACATCCAGCTGCACATCGAGGTGGTAGTAATTCACGTCGTAGCAGGCGCGCAGGGGCGAGAGGTGCCCCCGCAAGGAATCGGCGCGGGTAAACATCGACTTCGGCTGCAGGAGCTGCGCCGAGGCAACGGGGGCCAGACCAAGCAGGCCGGCCGTCAGGAAGGCAGAAAAGAAACGCACGGGCAAACGGTGAGGGTAGAGAGCCTAAAGAACGGCATTCCGGACCAAGCGCTGCGCGCGGCCGGCGGTAGCTTGGGCGGCGGGTGGCGCGCGGCCTCGTATCAGCAGCACGGCGCTGCTTCCTACCCCAACACGGAAGCCAAAGCTTCTGCATAGTTCCCGTAGGTTTGCAGCGGGCTTTCTTTCGTTTACTCTGATGCGTACCGCTACCCCTTCCCGCGCCTCCTTGCTGCTGGCGTTTGCTGCCGTTTATATCATCTGGGGCTCCACCTACCTGGGCATCCGGTTTGCCATTGAGTCGATGCCGCCCTTGCTGATGGCTGGCAGCCGCTACGCCCTGGCCGGGGCCGCGCTCTACGGGTTTATGCGGCTGCGCGGCGAGCCAGCCCCTACCGGGCGGGGCTGGGGCGTGGCCCTGGTTATCGGCGTCTGTTTGCTGGCGTTCGGCAACGGCGGCGTAACCCTGGGCGAGCAGTACATTCCATCGGGGCTGGCGGCGCTGCTGGTCGCCACGGTGCCCATGTTTCTGGCGGTGCTGGGCTGGTGGAGTGGGGTAGCCCAGCGGCCTACCCCGGCCGTGGCCCTGGGCCTGGTATGCGGCATGGGGGGCGTGTACCTGCTGGCCCGCACGCCGGGCGCCAGCCACGTAGCCCTGCCCGGCCACGAGGCCCTGGGCATGGGGCTGGTGCTCACGGCCGCGCTGGTGTGGGCCATCGGCTCCCTGTACTCCAAACGCCATCAGCCCAGCCCTTCGCCATTTCTTTCGGGTGGCATGCAGATGCTGTGCGGCGGGCTGGTGATGCTGGTGGTGGGGCTGCTGCGCGGCGAAGCGCAGGGCTTCCAACTAGCTCAGGTAACGGCCAAATCGTGGGGGGCCTACGCTTACCTGGTTACGTTCGGGTCCATTGTGGCCTTTACGGCCTACATCTGGCTGCTGCGGGCGGTGGAGCCGGCGCTGGCCGGCACGTATGCCTTCGTAAATCCGGTGGTGGCCGTGCTGCTGGGCTGGGCGTTTGCCGGCGAAGCCCTGAACGCGGGCATGCTGGGCGGCGCCGGCCTGATTGTGCTGGCCGTAGCCCTGGTGGTGCTGGGCGGCCGGCGCCCCCCCAAAACCACCTAAGCAGCCAATTTTCCTGCCCCCTCCCCGCGCCTGAGCCTCACGTATAGGTAGCGGCTGCCTCGCCCACCCCTGGCCGGATCTTTTTCGTTAGAAGTACCATGTCTGAAACCCTGCCCGATATTCAAACCGAGGCCGACATTCGGCTGCTGGTCGATGCCTTTTACAGCCGCGTGCAGACCGATGACCTCGTAGGACCCGTTTTCGAGGCGGTAGTGCAGGGTCACTGGCCGCGCCACCTGGCTACTATGTACGACTTCTGGAGCAGCCTGCTGCTAGGCACTGCCCGCTACCGGGGCCGCCCCTTCCCCAAGCACTTGGCCCTGCCCGTAGACAGCCGCCATTTCCGGCGGTGGCTGAATTTATTTGTGGAAACCGTTGAAACCCACTTCGATGGCCCCAAAGCCGACGAAGCTTTGCACAAAGCGGGTAACCTTGCCTCCATTTTTGAGTATCGTATCCGGCAAGCCCAAAATCCGCTGCATCTGCTATGAAACTTTTTACCGGTAAAGTACCTTAGCAGGCTGCCAATAAGGGCGAAAGAATATTCTTTCGCAGAATCACAAAAATATTTTTCGCTCCGAGGCGAATATCACGCAACTTGCGTAAATTCGCTGCGTATCCACCAGTCCTACCGCAACCGTATGGCTACTACTCCTACCCTCCCCGATTTGCGCACTGAAGGCGACATCAAAACGTTGGTGGATACCGCTTTCAGCAAGGCCAACGAAGATGAGCTGCTGGCTCCGTTGTGCAGCGCCGTAGCGCGCGTACACTGGCCCCGTCACCTCACCTCTATGTATGACTACTGGAGCACGGCGCTGCTGGGCACCACCCGCTACCAGGAGGGTGAAATGGTACCGCTGCACTCGGCGCTGCCGGCTCAGGGTCCGCTTTTCCAACGCTGGGTTTCCCTGCTGAAGCGCACCGTTGACGAGAAATTCGCCGGCTCCAAGGCCGAGGAGGCCAAGAGCAAAGTGGCCACTCTCGCCTCTAACTCCCGCGCTGCCTAACTGCACTACCCGCATTTTTTTAATCCATCCCGTTTCCCGCTCCTTTCCACACTTCCCACCCACCCCACCCGCTGAAAAGCCCTCTGGTTTATTCCAGAGGGCTTTTTTGCGTTCTGGCCAACTGCTAATGCCGGGCGGTAAAGTTCTTGCGAGTGTGGTGTACCGTAGGTGCATCACATAGAAAAGCCGTGCTCCCGGCAGGAAACACGGCTTTTCTATTCTTAAATCAACTTACACGCCTAGCAGCAGGCGGGTCGGGTCTTCGAGCAGCTCTTTCACGCGCACGAGGAACGACACCGACTCGCGGCCGTCGATGATGCGGTGGTCGTAGCTCAGGGCTAGGTACATCATCGGGCGGATGACCACCTGGCCGTTTTCGGCTACGGGGCGTTGCACGATGTTGTGCATGCCCAGAATAGCCGACTGCGGAGCGTTGATAATCGGGGTGCTCATCATGGAGCCGAACACGCCGCCGTTGGTGATGGTGAACGTGCCGCCGGTCATCTGCTCAATGGTGAGCTTGTTGTCGCGGGCCAGGGTAGCCAGGCGCACGATTTCCTTCTCAATGCCATCGAACGATAATTCCTCGGCGTTGCGAATCACCGGTACTACCAACCCTTTCGGGGCCGATACGGCAATGCTGATGTCGCAGAAGTCGTTGTACACGATGTCGGTGCCATCAATCTGGGCATTCACGGCGGGCCACTCTTTCAGGGCCACGCACACGGCCTTGGTGAAGAACGACATGAAGCCGAGGCCTACCGAGTGCTTCTCCTTGAACTTGTCCTTGAACTTGTTGCGCAGGTCCATGATGGGCTGCATGTTCACCTCGTTGAAGGTGGTGAGCATGGCCGTTTCATTTTTCACCGACACCAGGCGGCGCGACACGGTTTTGCGCAAGTTGCTCATCCGCTCCCGGCGCTGCACGCGGTTACCGCTAGCAGCCGGAGCCGCCTGGGCAGGGGCTGCAGCAGGTTTAGCCGGAGCAGCGGGGGTAGCAGCCGGAGCCGGGGCGGCCGGCTTGGCCTGAGCATTCTGGGCGTCTTCCTTCGTGATGCGGCCATCCCGACCGGAGCCTTGCACGTCGGCGGGGTTGATGCCTTTCTCACCCAGGATTTTGCCAGCCGCCGGCGAAGGCGTACCGGTAGCGTAAGATGAGTTGCCGGTTGCGAGTTGCGAGTTGCCAGTAGCTGGTGCTGCCGGAGCAGCCGGTGCGGCGGCTGGGGCCGAAGCCGCCGGAGCAGCACCGCTACCCCCTTCAATGCGGGCAATGGTGGCCCCAATGCCGATGGTTTCGCCTTCCTTGGCGGCGTGGCGCAGGGTGCCGCTACCCTCGGCAGGCAGCTCAAACGTGGCCTTGTCCGATTCCAGCTCGGCAATGATTTCGTCGCGCTGCACCTGGGCGCCGTCTTCCTTCAGCCACTTGGCTACCGTTACTTCCGTGATGGACTCGCCCACGGCCGGAATCTTCATTTCTACCGTAGTTGCGCCAGTGCTGGCGGCGGGGGCGTCTCCAGTGGGAGGAGTACCGGAGGCGGCGCCGCCCGCGGGCTGGCCGCCGTAGCCGGCCTGGTCGCTGGCAACGGGGTTCTGCTCGCCCTGGCTTATCGGGTCGGCGGTGGGAGCAGCGGATGCCGGGGCTGCGGCAGGAGCGGCCGGCGCACTGGCAGCACCATTGCCGCCAATCTCGGCAATGGTGCTGCCAATACCGATGGTTTCACCTTCCGCCACGCGGATTTTCAGAACGCCATCAGCTTCGGCGGGCAGCTCGAACGTTGCCTTGTCCGACTCCAGCTCGGCAATAATCTCGTCGCGCTTCACGGTGTCGCCGTCGGCTTTCAGCCACTTGGCAATGGTAACCTCGGTGATGGATTCGCCGACGGCAGGGATTTTGATTTCCAGACCCATAGGTGGGAGTTTTGAGGAGTTTCGGTGGGTAGTAGCGCGAACTGTGCAGTTCGCGGCTCCTGAACTATCGTTAAACAGACGTAGTGTTACGCGAACTACACGGTTCGCGCTACCACTAGTCGGTTTTCTGGGCTTTGGCGGCGGTTTCCTTGATAACGGTATCGGCTACCTCTTCGCGGGGCTTGTCGAAGGCGCGGGCCACCAGGTCCTTCTGCTCCTTTACGTGCACCTTGTTGTAGCCGGTAGCCGGTGAGGCCGAGGGCTTGCGCGAAATCACGTCTTCCAGCTCGCGGCGCATGAAGCGGAGCAGGTAGTTCCAGTAGCCCATGTTCTCGGGCTCTTCCTGTACCCAGTACACCTTGGCTTTGGGGTACTTGGCCAGTTCGGCCTGCAGTTGCTTCTGCGGGAAGGGGTGCAGCTGCTCCAGGCGCACAATGGCCACATCGGTGCGGTTGGAAGTGCGCTGCTCCTCCAGCAAATCGAAGTACACCTTGCCCGAGCACAGCAGCACGCGCTTCACTTTTTTGTCCTCGGCGTAGGTGTCGCCGAGCACTTCGCGGAAGGTACCGGAGGTGAACTCCTCTACCGGCGACACGCACAGCGGGTGGCGCAGCATGGATTTGGGCGACATCACCACCAGCGGCTTGCGGAACTCCCAGGTCAGCTGCCGGCGCAGGGCGTGGAAGAAGTTGGCCGGCGTGGTCATGTTGGCCACGATGATGTTGTTTTCGGCGGCCAACTGCAGGAAACGCTCGGGGCGGGCATTGGAGTGCTCCGGGCCCTGGCCTTCGTAGCCATGGGGCAGCAGCATCACCAAGCCGTTCATGCGCTGCCACTTGCTTTCCGACGACACCACGAACTGGTCAATCATGGTCTGGGCGCCGTTGGCAAAGTCGCCGAACTGCGCTTCCCAAATCACGAGGGCCGTGGGGTTGGCCATGGCGTAACCGAACTCGAAGCCCAGCACCCCGTACTCGCTCAGCAGAGAGTTGTAGATGCTCAGCTTCTCCTGGCCTTCCTCAATGTAGTTCAGCGAGTTATAGGGCGCGGAGGTTTCGGCATCGTGCAGCACGGCGTGGCGGTGCGAGAACGTGCCGCGCTGCACATCCTGGCCGCTCAGGCGCACAATGTGCTTTTCAGCCAGCAACGAACCGTAGGCCAGCAGCTCGCCGGCCGCCCAGTTGAGAGTGCGCGTTTCGAAGAACATCTTCTTGCGCTCCTTCATCAGGTTGTCAATCTGCTTGAGGGGTTTGAAGCCCTCGGGCAGGGTAGTAAGCGCCGTACCTACTTTCTGCACCAGCTCCTCGCTGATACCGGTAGCCGGCGACTGGTCGAAGTCCTCGGGCTTGGAGCGGCGCAGGCTGCGCCACTCGTTTTCGAGGGCCTGGTAGTTGTAGGGCAGCGGCTTCTGCTTCACCATATCCAGGCGGGCCTGGAGGGTGTCGCGGAACTCCTTGTCCATCTGGTTGGCCAGCTCCTTGTCCACGTCGCCGCGCTCTACCAGCATGGCGTTGTACACCTCACGGGGGTTCTGGTGCTTGCTGATGAGGTTGTAAAGGGTAGGCTGGGTGAACTTAGGCTCGTCCGACTCGTTGTGGCCGTGGCGGCGGTAGCACACCATATCAATAAAGATATCGGCGTGGAACTGCTGGCGGTACTCGGTGGCGAGCTGCACGGCAAACACCACGGCTTCGGGGTCGTCGCCATTCACGTGCAGCACCGGCGCGTCGATGATTTTCGCCAGGTCGGTGCTGTAGATGCTGGAGCGGGCGTCTTCGAAGTCGGTGGTGAAGCCTACCTGGTTGTTAATCACGAAGTGCACGGTGCCGCCGGTCTTGTAGCCTTCCAGCTGCGACATCTGCGTTACCTCGTAGCCGATGCCCTGGCCCGCCACGGCGGCGTCGCCGTGAATCAGGATGGGCAACACCTTATTATAGTCGTTCTGGTAGCCGTGGTCGAGCTTGGCGCGCACGAAGCCTTCTACTACCGGGTTCACCGCCTCCAGGTGGGAGGGGTTGGGGGCCAGTTTCAGGTTCACGCTGCGGCCGCCGGCATCTACCTGGCTGCTGTAGCCCATGTGGTACTTCACGTCGCCGTCGCCCATGGTCAGGTCCGGTACGGCAGTGCCCTCGAATTCCGAGAAGATCTGCTCGTAGGTTTTACCCATGATGTTGGCCAGCACGTTCAGACGGCCGCGGTGGGCCATGCCAATCATCACTTCCTCCACGCCCAGCTCAGCACCCTTCCGGATGATGGCGTCGAGGGCCGGAATGGTAGTTTCACCACCTTCCAGCGAGAAGCGTTTCTGACCCAGGAATTTGGTGTGCAGGAAGTTTTCGAATACAACGGCTTCGTTGAGCTTGCTCAGGATGCGCTTTTTATACTCCACGCCGGGGTTGAAGCTCAGCGAGTCCTTCTCCACTTTCTCGCGGAACCAGTCGAGCACCTGCGGGTCGCGGATGTACATGTACTCGAACCCGATGGTGCGCGTGTAAATCTTCTGCAGCGCCGATACGATGTCGCGCAGGGTGGCTTCGGTGCCCAGGCCCAGCACTTCGCCGTTCTTGAACTTGGTGTCCAGGTCGGCGTCGCTCAGGCCGAAGTCCTGCAGGTTCAGGCGGGCTTTGCGGTCTTTGCGCTCACGCACCGGGTTGGTACGGGCCACCAAGTGGCCGCGGCTGCGGTAGGCATGAATCAGGTTGCGAACCTGGGTTTCTTTGTCGGCGGCTACCGTATCCACGGCCCGGATGGCTCCGGCCTGGTTGGTACTGGCCGTAGTGCCCAATACGCCTTCACCGTCGGCCTGCCCTACCCCAGCTTCGGGGTACTGTTGGGCAAAGTCGAAGCCTTCAAAGAATTTCTGCCAGCTTACGTCAACCGATTGCGGATCGGCTTTATAGGACTGGTACAGCTGGTCAATGTATTCGCCGTGTGCGTTGGCGATGTAAGAGTAAGCATCCATGCGGTGGGAGCTGGTGGTGTCGGAAGCAAATGTAAATAGGTTGATTAGAAAGCTAAAACCGATATGCGCATGTTCAAATAAACCTATCTACCAACCACATGAGGTAAAATATGGTTTTCTACTGAGTTGAAGTGTCCAATCTAGGCATAAAAAGAAAAGCCGCCCCCTTTATCCGGAACGGCTTTTCACAGAATTATAGGGTAGCACTATTTGGAAAGCGCCATCTTGAAGATGTGATACGGCTGGTCCTGCTTGCCAATGCCTTTGTTCCAGGTGGGCGTTTTGTGAATAGCTGAGTTGGTAACGTACAGCGTTTTACCATCACCGGAAAAAGCAAACGTATCGGGCCACTCCAGGCGGGGGTCCTGCACCAGGGTTTCGATTTTTCCGTCTGGGGTACGGCGTTTGATGGAATGATCTTCGAAGGTGGTCATATACAGGTTGTTCTGCGCGTCGATTTCCATTCCGTCGCAGGCGGGCACGTTGCCTAAGTCCTCAATCTGCTGGGCCAGCTGGGCATCCGATAGGGCCGGGTTGCGCAAAGCATCGGTTTTGATGCGGTACAGCTTGTAGCTGGTCAGGGGTTTCCAGTAGAGGTACTGCATGTCCTGGCTTAAGGCAATACCATCGGCATTGAAGCGGGCCTTGTTGCCGCTGGGGTCAATCAGCTCGTGCCCATCGGCCTTGATGTTCAGGGTAGTATCAGCCATCATGGAAGGGTGCTGGGCCAGCAGCTTGCGCGCCTTGCCCGACTTCAGGTCCACCACCACCAAGCTCCCTACCCCCGATTCCGTGATGTAAGCGTATTGGTTCTGGGTATCAATGCGGACGTCGTTGAGGTAAGATTTGCGCGAGGCCACGCTTTCCGGGATGCTGATGTTCTGCACCACCTTATCGGTCTTGGGGTCAATCTTGACCAGCTTAGGGCCGCCGGGCACGGTGCCTTTGATGCCAGGCGAGGCCGGGTCGAGCACCCACAGCATACCGGTTTTGTCGGCGTGCACGCTCTGGGGGCAGATCCAGTGCTTCTGAGGCTCGTTGCGGACGGTTTCGTTCCAGAGGTTCCAGTTGGCATCGGGGTAGCCTTTCACCGAGCCGTCGGGCTTAATTTCGGCCACCGCGTTTACGGGGTTGTTGTCCCAGCGGGGAAAGTCGCCGAACACCCGGCCGTCAGGCAGCACGGCCACGCCTACAATCTGGGGCTCCCGAAACTGGGCCACTACCTGCAGGGGCGAGTTGGCGGGGGCGGCAGGAGCCGCCGACGCGGCAGAATCCGGGGAGCCGGTGGCGGCCGTAGTTTCTCCGGCGGGCTTCTCAGGGGAGGAGCAGGCGCTCAGCAGCAGGCCAGCCAGCAGGCTCAGGCCCAGAGCTGGGGTAGCCGGGTTACGAAGGGAACGATGTAGCATGAATGGTGAGGGTTGGTTGGGAAAGGAGAGCTAAGCGGAAGCCGCTGAGCTTCCGATTTTCTCCATACGGCTTCGTTCCGGGTGGGTTCCTGTTCCGGCTATAACCCTAAACCGGCTACTTCCGTAAGCGGCCAAGCTTATCCGGCCTGGGCGCCTTCGATTGACTAATAGCATTAGCAAACCGCAAAAACCCGATTTCCAAAAAAGTCCTTAACTTTGAGCCCTTCAAAAGAACAACATTTTGTAAGTACAAATAATTATTATAATTATCTATATTTAACTTCGTTTTACCCTCCACTTCGGACTGTTTTCGGCGCTTAAAGCCGCTTACTATACCCATAAGGGCGTTTTTCTTCTGCTAATCCAGATGGCGCTCTTCCCTTAGCCGAGTCGGGCCGGCTGTCCATCCTCTCCGGACCAGAGCGAGAGTTCACGAACCCAAACGTCATGTCCATTGCGCTATTCCTACTGACCTTCCTATTCCCTCCCCGCACCATTTCAGTTCCTGCTTTGGCCCTACCCTCGACGGTAGCCAGCCTTAGCCCCCGCCCGGTAGCCCTTGCGCTGCCGGTGATGCCCGTAAAAAAGGCTCCTAAAACGCTGACGTACCGCGTCACAGCAACTACTTACTGGCCTGAACCGGACCAGACCGACGACAACCCGATGGAAACCGCCGATGGCTCCATCATCCCTGAGCGCCACTCCAGCAAAACCCGCTGGCTGGCCGTTTCCCGCGACCTGCTGGCCAAGTGGGGCGGCCCCTTCCGCTACGGCGAAAAAGTACGAGTGCGCGGTATTTCCGCCGACCTCGACGGCGTGTACGTTATTCACGACACCATGAACCGCCGCCACCGCCACGCCGTGGATGTGTTGGTAAGTGAGCGGGAATGCAAGAAAAAAACCGGCTTCGAAGGACGCTGGACCGATATCAAGCTTACCAAGTACGCCGAAGAACCCACCTGGCAGCCGGGGTAGGCGACGCTTTTTTTCCTACCCGGCCTTCTGCGGGAAGTGCTCCAGCACCTGGGGCTGCCCGTCCGCATCATACAGGAAGGTGAGCGGCTCGGCCGGGTTGCGCAGAATTTCCTCCAGCGGAATCTGCCACCGTTTCCACATTTCCAGCAACGACTGTCCGTAGGCGCTATTTTCCCAGGGGTTGAAAATAGAGGTCGTTACGTCGTCTATCAGCGTGTCCAGCACCACTTCCGTATCGCCCGGCCGCACGGCGCGGGGGTAGTAGTCGGGGATGACGTTGAGGATGTAGGCGGCGTAGTACACCCGGGCCTTGAACTCTGCAATCTGCACGGGGTGCAGGGGGCGGTAGGCATCTTGGTACACCCGGCGCATGGCCTGCTGAATAATGCCGTTATCAACCAGGCAGGCCACCAGCACGGCATTGCCCAGCTTGATGCTAAAGCCCATGGTGCTCAGGTCGTCATCGTACTCAAAGGGCATGGTGTCTTCGCGCGGGTCGGCCTCCAGAATAAAGATGGAAGCCGGCGTGAAATCGTCGTACTCCATGGGCACCCGCAGGGCCTGCAAGGGCTGAAAGAACGCCTGAAACCGCCGCAGCAGCAGGGCGTTTTCGGCCAGCGGGTACTGGGGCCGGGCCAGCGGATCGAGCTCGGTGAGCAGCTCCGTAACCAGAATGCCGTAGAACATTTTGCCCAGCCACAGAAACAGCGTCTGCTCATCTACTTCCCGAAAGCCAGCTACCCCCTTCTCGGCGGCCGCCTCCATGCGGGCTTCCAGCGGCTCTACGTGCTGGGTCCGACACCTGGGGCAGCAGGCAATCCGCAAATCCTGGTACTGCACAATGCTCATATCCAGCAGCTTGATCTGCCGCTCCCGCAGGTTGTAGCGCGTCATCAGCCAATCGGCGAAAACCGGGATGGTGTCCTGCGGAGGGGCAGTGGGCGTGCCGCACAGGAAGCAGCGGTGCATCGTGAAGCGCATCCCTTCGAAGGGGTCGTACAAGGTGAGGTCGTCGAGAGGCTGAATTTCAGACATAGGTACTGGCATGAGGCTGCAAAAGTACGGCGCACCCGCCGGAAGAGGTGAATACCTTTCGCCTACCCTATTGTTTGGCCTGAACCCAAAAAGCCCTGACTATGCAAGTCAGGGCTTTTTACGTTGTCAGACTTCGGCGGAAGCGGCTTAGCGCGAGAGGGTGGAGCCGAGCTTGATGAGCAGTTTGCCCAGCTGAGCCAGCGGGGCGCTGTAGCCATCCGAGGTTTCATCGGCTACTTTAGAGGTTTCGGCGCCCAGGGTAGCCAGGGTTTCGGCAATGTCGTGGGCCTCGGCGTCGGAGGAGTTGAGCTGCTCGCGCAGGGTAGTCAGCTCCTGAATGATTTTGGCCAAGCCGGGGCGCTCGGAGGCGCGCAGCACTTCGGCCCACCGGTCAATTTCCGCCAAGCCCTTCTCCCCGGCTTTGTCGGGGGCGCCGGCGTTGAGCAGGTTCAGAGTATCTTCCAACAGGGCCGAGTTTTGCTGATCGGTAACGTCGAGCGGTACGGAAGGCGTGGGCGGAGTTTGGGGAGTTGAGGCGGTGGAATCCATAATAAAGAGGAAAACTACAGTTGAGGGAGAGGTAAACGTCTATACTTGCCCCGGCGCGGAAAAGTTGGCATACCCCAATCGGAAAACGGCCGTACAACCCGGCGCGGCCCGATCTGGCCGCAAACTTGCGCTCCTGCTGTTCCCTTATGCTGCACACCTACCAATCGGCTCCTTTCTCCTCTCCCGCCCGACAGCAGCAGTTCGACGCTGTGGTGGCCGCCCTGCGCGCCGAGGCGGGGGCGCCCTACACGGTAGTGGTGGGTAATGTGGTGCCCGATGCAGCCCGGCCGGACCTTGCCCTAGATGCCGTGGTAGTGCGGCCGCGCAGCATCACTATTCTGCAGCTGATACCAGCGGGGGGGTTGCTCCATATACCGGATTTGCGCACGGGCACCTGGTTGCTCGATGGGGCCCCGCTGGAACTCCCTGACGAGGCCGAAAACCCGTTCCGCCGCTTTGAGCAGCAGCGGGCGGCTTTGGCTGCCTACCTCGCGCCGCACCTGCCGCCCGAAGCCGCCAACCTGCAGTTTACTACCGGCTTGATACTGTTTGGGGCGCCCGTGCGGTTTGGGCCGGAGGTGGAAGCGCGCATGGCTGCCGTGCCGGCCGCTTCTACCTTCCATCTACTGCCCGATCCGGCCCGCTTCACGCGCCGCCTGGCTCAACTGGCCTCCCCCGAAATCGACCTCACGCCCGCTGATCTGGAGCAGCTTTGCCAGAGCCTGGGGTTTGCGCCGGAAAGCGAGGTAGCCCCCCCCGCCAGTTCCCTCCCTCCCGCTACCGGGCCAACCGAGTCGGCCGGACCGGCCACCGTGTTTCGGCAGAAGGCCGGGCAGTTGTGGCGGTGGCTAGGGGCCGAAGACGTGGACGAGCTGGACCGGCGCACCACCGGCTACGAGGTAGATCTGGAGGCCCGCAGCCAGGAAAAGCAGGAGCTGGAGCAACTGCGCACCACCCTGCAGGCCGACCTCAGCCAGCAGCTGCAGGCCATGGAAACCCGCGAAACCGAGCGGGAACAACGCATCGCCCAGCTGCAGCAGCAGTTGGCCGCTACCCCCGTAGCCGCCACCGAAGCCCCCGACCTGCAGCAGCAGCTGGCCGCGGAAAAGCGCGAGAAGGCGGCGCTGGAGACCTCTATTCAGGCGTACCGCCAGGAGCTGGAGCGCCGCAACCAGGAGTTGGGCAGCAAGATTCAGCAGCTCGAAAACCTGATTGAACGCCTTGCCTCAGCCCCGACGGTGCTGCCGCCGGGTAGCACCGCAGCTCCGCCTACCGCTACTCCTATCCTACCCCCTGAGCCAGCCGCAACCTCGGCACCGCCACCGGCTGCTGCAGAGCCTGTTGCCAGTGCTACCCCCATTAGCCCGGCCAACCCTAGCGGGCCGGCAGCACCGGGTGGCCGCCCGCAGTTTGGGCGGCCCGCCGAAGCGCGCCAGCAGTTTCTGGCTGGTCTCAACCGATGGCGGCCCGCTCTGCGCCGGGTAAGCAGCGGCATAACGCCCTGGTTAGCCCAGGTACGCCAGCAGCCGCGCCAGCTTGCATACATAGCAGGTGGCAGCCTGGCCGCCGTGTTGCTAGCCGTGGGCGTTACCCGTTGCGGAGGGCCGGAGGTGCCGGTTTCGTTCCAACAGCAGGGCCGCTACGGCCTGCTGACGCCCGGCGGTGATACGCTGCTCCCGGCCCGCTACGCCCGCATTGATACTTTTCACCAGGGTAGGGCGGTGGTGGAGCTGAACGGCGTGTTTGGCTTTGTGCAGGATGACGGCGCGGAAGTTATCAAGCCCGCCTACGATGCCCTGTACCCGTACTCCGGTGATTTTGCGCGGGCCCGGGTGGGCAAGACCTACACGTTCATCAACAGAGCCGGCGAAGAATTTGGGGCCTATTACTACGCTGCCCGCGACTTCGCCGAAGGCTACGCCGCCGTGCTCGATTACCGGGGCTGGCACTACATCAGCGGCCCCGATGAGCCGGCCTCGGCCCCGGTCATCTTTCAGGAAGCGTATTCCTTCAATCAAGAACTGGCCCGGGTAAAAACCAACGGCTACTTCACGTTCATCCGGCCCGAGTACCTGGCCGATACTACCGTGGGCACGGCTCCGTTTGGGCGCTACGCCAGCGCCACCGATTTTGATGCCCAGGGCCGGGCCCGCGTGACGCAGCAAGGGCGCACGTTTTTTATTGACCGGGACGGCGACGAAGTGAAGGATTAACGCGGTGGTTTACGCTTAATCGTCGTCGTGCTTGCCTCTGGCTTTGTGCTTAGACTTCTCCCGGCCTTTCCCCTTGCCTCGGCCCCTACCCTCCAGCCAGCGCCAAACCGCCTCCGAGTAGCTGATGGGGGCCGCCGGGGCGGCAGCCCGTGGGGCCGCACTGGTTGCCAACAGCAACCGACCATCGGGCTGCGGGCGGACGGCTACCGGCTCGCCGAGCAGCGTGCAGCCCTGCCCGTCTTTCAGCTCCGTTCGTTTGCCGTCGCGGGCCACCACAAATCCGTCGCGGGTGATGAGGCGGCCGTTGGGCAGGCGCGCGTCGCGGGTCATGGGGCGGGTTTCGCCGTTACGGATGAGGTACATAGTGCCGTCGCGCCGCTGAAAGCCGTCATTGCCTTGGGCCGAGGCCAAGTGGGTAGCACCCAGCAAACACGTCAGCAGGCAGATTCGGAAAAGCATAGATGCAGAATCAGAAAGGGAAATGCGTAGGCGGCAGTACGGGCTGCTGGGCAGGAAGTTGAGCTGCAAAGCACGGCAGAAAACTTTCCTTCTGACTCGGGTTACCTTCCATACGCCTGGCTATTAAGCAGTACGCAGCACTTCCTGTTGTGCTTCACCCACTTACCTTACCTTACCTACCTACGTCCATGAAAACCCTCTTCAAGTCCCTGTTTGTGGCTGCGGCCGTTGCTTTCTCCGCTACCTCCTGCACTCAGGAAGGCAAAGAAAACGCCGAGGCGGCTGGTGAGCACACCGAAGCTGCCGCCGAACGTGTAGGCGACGCGGCCTCGGCCGAAGCCACCAACGCCGCCAACGAAACCGAAGCCGCCGCCGAAAAAACCGGCGACGCCATCGAAAACGCCGCCGAAAAAGCCGAAGCCAAAACCGAAGCCGCCGCTGCCGAAGTGAAAGCTGAAGCCAAAGAAGCTTCTGCCGACGCCAAAGCTGAAATCAACGCCGCTACCAAGAACGACTAACTCTCTGCCTTAAGAACGCGAAAAGCCCCGGCTGGTACCAGCCGGGGCTTTTCGTATTCTTAAGGGGGTAGGAAGCTGACGTGCTGGAGACCGTAAGGGGGGGGAGGAGGCCCACGACTGCAACGTCAACACGCGAGATGCTTGCCTACGGCGACTTTCGGTTCGACAGGCTTAGCATGAGGCTCTGGACAAGCACGCGAGATGTCTGGCCAAGCTCGACACGACGTTCTTCAGAATTCTTATTATCCCGCCAGCACTGTTTCAGTGGCGCCGGCCAACTCCAGCAGCACCTCATAATAAGGCCGGGACTGAATGCGGGCTTTAAGCCAGCTGTAGAAGCTCAGGGCCTGCAGGTCTTCCTGTTCCAGGGGTACGAAAGCCGGAATTTGGGCAGCGCGCTCGGCGAAGGCCGCTGTGCGGGCCAGTTCCGGCTCGTCCACCAGGTCGCGCACCAGCTGCAGGTAGTAGAGCACGGCCGCGTAGCCGCCGCCATCGGGCCCGAATCGTTCTTTGATGAGTCGTTCGATGGCGCGCAGGCGGTTCAGGGCCAGATCGGGGTTGCCAAGTTCCAGCTGGGTTAGCATCTCGCCCATGTTGCGGTTGAGCACCCACTCTACCCCCATTTCCTGCTCGCACCAGTGGTCGGTGCGCCCAATGCCCAGCAGGGCCTGGTTGGTTTTCTGAAACTGGCCTTCGGCGAAGTAATGAAAGCCCAGGCCCAGCCGGGCCGTGAGTTGGTCGCGGGGGGCCAGCGGCGTGCGCAGAATGTCTTCCAGCAGCCGGATGCTGTCGGTGTTGCGGCGTAGGAAGGCGTAGTTGGCGGCCAGCAGGAAGGTGTAGCGCGCCCGCAGCCCCGTCGATTCCAGCTTGGGCCCGCTTTCCAGCACCGCCCGCAACCGCTCCAGGTACTCCACCGATTCGCGGAAGCGGCGGGTGCGGTACAGGGAGTGCGCAATCATGTAGAGCAGCCCCAGCTGAGCCTCGCGGTGGGCCGGCTGAAAGCCGTGGCGCTTTTCCATGAGGTGGTAACAGCGCATCACGAAGGGCGCAAACGACAGGTAGTCGCGGCGCACCAGCATGGCCGCCCGGGCAATGGACATGAGCCGGTAGAGCAGGGCCGGGCGCCGGGCAAAGGCTTCCTGCAGATCATACTCGCGCAGCACGTCCTGCAGAATGGTATCAAACGACTCGCCGGCCCGGCCTTTCACCCGCGCCTGCCGCAGCCGCTGCCGAATGAGGCTGTCGGCAATGTTGGCGCGTTCCTCCTCGTCGGCGGCTTTCTTGTTGAGGTTGCGGCGCTGAATAATGTCCTGCAGGTCGTCGGCGTACTTGCTGCCGGCCTGGGCAATCTGGAGGTTATACACCGTATTCAGCAGCTCGTACTGCTCGTTCTGGCAGGCCAGCTTTTCGGCCTTGCGCACGGTGCTCCAGGCCAGGCGCGGCACGCCTACCTCAAACAGGTACTGGGCCAGGGTAAGCAGCCCGCGCACCGAAGACGCCGCCGTGGGGTCCTGCTGGCGCTGGCGCAGCAGCAGGTAGTCGGTGAGGTGGCGCATGAGGCGCTTGCGCAGGGCGTAGTAGGCCACCGCGTTGGGCTCCTCGGGGTAGAGGCGAGTAAGCAGCTCCTCGGTGGTATATTCCTTTTGGTGCAGCAGCAGGTCGCAGAGGCGCACGTCCATCCGGCCCTTCTGCTTGCGCCGCTGCCGCTGAATAAACTGCCGAAACTCCTTGCACTCATCAGCCGAAAACGTACTCAGGGTAGTTCTTAAATCATCCATTGGAATAAGGGGCCACAAGCAATAATCAATGATACTCAATGCGGGGAATATTCCGGCTGAGCCAGACGCGGTTTTTCCTACCCCCTGCGCAACCCGCAACCTGATGAGCAGTTGGCACAGCCTGTACCATCGGCGGCAAGCGAGAGTCTTTCTATCTATTGATAATAAGCAAATTATCCTTCTGCCTATTCCAGCGGTGTGGAGACGCGTGCTTGCGTCTCACGCGTTGAACGGTAGCATCTGAGCGGCAACACCTGAGTGGCGCAGACGATGAGACACGGCTGTGCGTCCCTGCATCGTTCCTGAACTTGCAGTTGCCCCCAGCCACTTCCGGCGAAGAACTACCGTATTGATGGTTACCGCAGTGTTTTCACGTTCATCTCACAAGCCACCAGCACACCGCTTGCACTTGCATTCTGATCTTTTCACGATTCAAACTAGATAGCTATTACATACATATATATCACTAATTAAATAATTTTTATAACTTAACACCAGACAGAGGTTATGAAGACGTCGGCGGAAGAACTTCGGATGGTAGGCAATACGGCGCTGCTGCGGCTGCCAAAAACGGCACTGTTGTGCTCCCGCCAGTATCCGGTCAGCATTGAGCGCACTACTTACCTGTGGGCCATGGAACAGCGCCAGCTGGGCTATTGCGTGGTATCGGGCTTCAACTCCCGCATGGAACAGTCGGTGTTTCGGTTTTTGCGGCAGGATGTGCTGCAGCCCATTGTGTACGTGCTGGGCCGGGGCATTCAGCCCACGGTGCAGTTTGAGTACGAGCGGGATATCCACCTGGGCCGGCTGCTGTTCGTGTCGCCCTTCGAGCCCAGCGTCAGCATCGTTTCGCAGGAAACCTCCGACATCCGCGACCTACTCCTGGCCGATCTGGCCGACCGTTTTTTCGTCCCGTTTGTCAGGCCCGGCGGCAACCTCGACCGTCTGCTGCAGAGCGAGGCAGCCCACAACAAGCCCATCGTGACCCTGGACTTGCCTGAAAACGCGGCTCTTATTCGGCGGGGCGCCCGTATTTATCAGCCGCCGGGGCTGCTGGCCCACTCCGCCGCGGCGCAAACTAACCCTAGCTGAGCTTTCATGCGTAGAGTTGGCTGTACTTCATCCAACCCTGCCATTCCATGACTGCTTCTAACCCTATTCTCTCGGCCGTCCCGACGTCGCCTTCTTCGGGCATTCGGGCGCTGGCCCGCTTTGGCTTCGCGGCCAAAGGCATTGTATATCTGTTGATGGGCCTGCTGGCACTGCTGGCCGCTTCGGGCCAGAAAGGCGGCCAGACTGCCGATAAAAAAGAAGCTGTTCAAACTTTACAAGACCTGCCCGGCGGACAAGTGCTGCTGGGCTTGGTGGCCTTCGGGCTGGTAGGCTACATCGTGTGGCGCTTTACGCAGGCCCTGCTGGATACGGAAGACAAGGGCTCCGGCGCGAGGGGCATTGGCCGACGCCTGGGCTATGCGGGCAGCGGCCTGCTATATGGTAGCTTGGCTTGGTATGCCGCCCAGCTGGCCCTGAACGGCACGGCCAACTCTGGCGGCAACGGGCAGCAAACCTTCACGGCCAAAGTGCTGAGCTGGCCCGGCGGCGAGTGGATTATTATGGCGCTCGGTTTGGCTATTATCGGGGGCGGCATCTACCAGATTTATCGGGCTTACTCCGGCAAGTTTCATAAGCACGTAAATGCCAGCGGCCTTCCAGCCAACCAGCAACAGGTAGTGTACCGCACGGGGCAGGTGGGCTACACGGCCCGGGGCATTGTGATGGGCATTATTGGCTACTTTTTCCTGCAGGCGGGCCAACAGTCGCGCGCCGAGGCCGTGGGCACCACCGACGAAGCTTTCGACCTGCTGGCCTCCATGGGCCCGGTTGTGCTGGCTGTGGTAGCGCTGGGCCTGATGGCCTACGGCCTATACATGCTGGTGCAGGCCCGCTTCCCGGTGCTGCGGGTGTGAAATGGTGAGTAGAAGGTACGTCATCCTGAGCGCAGCGAAGAACCTTAAAACGAAAGAACGACATCGTAACAACGACTCGTTTTGACGTGGTAAGGTCCTTCGCTGCGCTCAGGATGACGTGCTGGTTTTTAAACCCACCACTTCACCACTTCACCACCTCACTATTTGACATAATCGGCCAGGTACTGGTAGCGTTCCGTGAGCTGGCCGTGGCGGGCAATGGTGGCGCGTTCCACTACCTCATCCGTGCCACCTTCGTGCACGAGGTGGGGTAGTACATTGTCAATGAGCTGGCGGCCAAAGTCACGGCTAGCGTTACGGGGCAGCTCACAGGGCAGGTTGTCCACCGCCATAACGGTAATGTTGCCAGGCTGCGAATACGCCGGCTCCAGTTCTCGGGTCTGGCAGTTGTAGTCGAAGGCCGGCTCCTGAATGCTGCTAGCCCGCTTGGTCGTCGGGATGGAGCCGTTCACGTCGCAGGTCACGTCGGCAATGGTATTGATGCGGAAGCCGGGCTGGCAGATGTCGTCCTCGGTGAACAGGCGGGGTGCGGCCGGGTGCCAGTAGGCGCAGGCAATCAGCAGATGGGTAACGGGCAGGAAGTTCTGGAACGTGCTTTCGTACTCGTGCGGGTTGCGGTGGAAGTCGGGCGTATCCCACACGCGGCCGTCGCGGCGGCGGTTGTAGTCGGAGGAGCGCAGTTGGGTGTACACCGGCTCGTTGAACTCCAGGTAGAGGTAGTCGTACACGCTCACGCGCCGGATGCGCATCATGTTCAGCACCTCCACGGCGCCCTGGGCTACCCGGCCCGAGCCGGTTACGGCAATTTTAATGGGCGGCAGGCGCTTCACCTTGAAGAACTCCTCCTGCATATCTTCCATGTCCACGCACTGGTAGGCGGGCTTTAGCTGGAAGAGGTTGTGCTTGCGGCCGTAGGTGAGCAGGCCATTGTAGGCGCCCACAATGCCGGCCCAGCGCCCGAAGGCTACAATCCGCTCCCCCTGCTCATTGGTGAGCATTTCGTAGTCGATCAGAGTGATGTTTCGGGCCAGCACCTGCCGTAGCAGCTCCCGGTTGGCGGGCTGCTTTTTCACGGTGTGCGAGAAGAACAAGTAGGTTTTGTTGGGAATGAGCTGGGCCACGGGCACTTCCTTCACGCCCATCAGAATGTCGCAGTCCGACACATCGGGGCGCACTTCCAGGCCCAGGTCGCGGTATTCCTGGTCCGAGAAGCAACGGATGGGGCTTTCCTGCACCACTACTTTCAGCCCCGGAAAGCGGGCCTCGGCTTCGGCGCATTTCTTCGGGGTAAGCGGTACTCGCTTGTCGGGTGGCACTTTGCCTTCGCGGATCAGGCCAATGGTAAGATGACGCATGGGGGGTAGGAATGGGTGGGTATCGGGCCTAAATCTGCGGAAAATAGTTGAGCTCCGTTTGCCGGTCCGACGGACGCAGCCCGTCCGACTGGCTGCCGTGAGAGCAGCCCGCGCCGTATCTGCCTACCCCCTCTATCTTCCCAAACCCATCAGCCGCAAGTCAGCCCGAAGCCAACTGGTCGTACGGGCTGCGCCCGTCGGGCCGGAAGCCTCAGAATGCGAGCTTTCTACCCCCTCCCGTCATCCCAAACCCTGGCAGGGCACCCACTAGCCAGATGTCCATAGACCAGTCCGAAAAAACTCCCCGGAACAACCCCCAACTTTTGCTGGTTTTAGGGCGGAAGCGTGAAGGCTTTTCGCGCTACCTTTGTAAGGGCTCTGCCTAGGGGCCTGCTCTGTTGCCACCCTCACCCTTGTTTTTATGTTGCTTCAACCCAAGCCCGCCGATGTATTCGTGGACCGCCATAATGGCCCCGACGAAGCTGCGGTAGCCGAAATGCTGCGCACCATTGGCGTGGAGTCGATTGACCAGCTCATCGACGAAACTGTGCCGGCCGCCATCCGCCTGAAGAAGCCGCTGAACCTGCCCGCTGCCCTCACGGAGCGGGCTTTTTTGGCGAAGTTCAAGCGTATTGCCGGCCAGAATAAGCTGTTCAAAAACTACATTGGTCTGGGCTACCACGACACCCAGCTGCCGCCCGTCATCCAGCGCAACATCCTGGAAAACCCGGGCTGGTACACGGCCTACACCCCCTACCAGGCCGAAATTGCCCAGGGCCGCCTCGAAGCCCTCATCAACTACCAGACCATGGTAATTGACCTGACGGGCCTGGAAATAGCCAATGCTTCCCTGCTCGACGAAGGCACCGCCGCCGCTGAGACCCTGCACATGTTCCACTCCCTGACCAAGAAGAAGAATGCTACCCGCTACTTCATTTCGGATCAGGTGCTGCCCCAAACCATCGATGTAGTGCGTACCCGCGCTACCCCCCTGGGTATTGAGGTAGTGGTGGGCGACCACCGCACCGTGGACCTCACCGACGAGGCTCTGTTCGGCACCCTGCTGCAGTACCCTGCCGCCGATGGCGCCGTGTACGACTACACCGACTTCATCTCGAAGGCCCACGACAACAGCCTGTTCGTAACCGTAGCCGCCGACCTGCTGGCCCTCACCCTGCTCACGCCTCCCGGCGAAATGGGTGCCGATGCCGTAGTGGGCAACTCCCAGCGCTTCGGGGTGCCCATGGGCTACGGCGGACCGCACGCCGGCTTCCTGGCTACCAAAGACGCCTTCAAGCGGGTAATTCCGGGCCGTATTATTGGCCAGAGCATCGATGCGGCCGGCAACAAGGCCTACCGCATGGCCCTGCAAACCCGCGAGCAGCACATCCGCCGCGAAAAGGCCACCTCTAACATTTGCACCGCTCAGGTGCTACTGTCGGTGCTGGCCGGCATGTACGCCGTGTACCACGGCCCCCAACGCCTCCGCCAGTTTGCCGCCAACGTGCACGCCTTGGCGCAAACGCTGAACGGCGCCCTCACCGGCCTGGGCCTGGAGCAAACCAACGAGCACTACTTCGACACGCTGGCTCTTCAGCTGGAAAGCGCCGAGCTGCAGCAGGCCATCCGCCAGGAAGCCGAGGCTGCGGGCATCAACTTCCGCTATTTCGGCGAAACTCAGGTCGGCATTTCCCTGCACCAGAACACCGAAATCGAGGATGTGCAGGACATCGTGGCCGTGTTTGCCAAGGTGTTGGGTAAAGAGGCAACTCAGGTTTCCCTACCCTCTGAGGTGTCGGTAAACTGGCCGGACGCGCTGATTCGCAAGAGCGAGTACCTGACCCACCCCATCTTCAACTCGCACCACTCCGAGCACGAGATGCTGCGCTACATGAAGCAGCTGGAAAACAAGGACCTGAGCCTGGCTCACTCCATGATTCCGCTGGGCTCGTGCACCATGAAGCTCAACGCCACCGCCGAAATGATTCCGGTAACTTGGCCGGAAATCGGTGGTTTGCACCCCTTCGCGCCGCGTGAGCAAGCCCAGGGCTACGCCGAAATCTTCCGCGACCTGGAAGCGTGGCTGTGCGAGGTAACGGGCTTCGCGGCCGTGTCGCTGCAGCCTAACTCCGGGGCGCAGGGCGAGTACGCGGGTCTGCTGGCCATTAAAGGCTACCACGATGCCCGCGGCGACCAGCACCGCAACGTGGCCCTGATTCCGGCTTCGGCCCACGGCACCAACCCCGCTTCGGCCGTTATGGCCGGCATGCAGGTAGTGGTAGTAAAGAGCACCGAGGAAGGCAACATCGACGTGGAGGACCTGAAGGCCAAAGCCGCCCAGTACGCCGACAAGCTGAGCTGCCTGATGGTGACCTACCCCAGCACGCACGGCGTGTACGAGGAAACCATCATCGACATCTGCCAGACCATTCATAACCACGGCGGCCGCGTGTACATGGACGGCGCCAACATGAACGCCCAGGTAGGCCTCACCTCGCCCGCTACCATCGGGGCCGACGTGTGCCACCTGAACCTGCACAAAACCTTCTGCATCCCGCACGGTGGCGGCGGACCCGGCGTGGGCCCCATTGGGGTAGTAGCCGACCTGGCTCCCTACCTGCCCGGCCACGTGCTGGTGGATGCCGACGGCCGCACCTATGGCGCCGTTACTTCGGCTCCCTGGGGTTCAGCCAGCATTCTGCCCATCAGCTACGCCTACATTTCGATGATGGGTGGCGAGGGGCTGACCCAGGCTACCCGCACGGCCATTCTGAATGCCAACTACATCAAGGCCAAGCTGGAAGCGCACTACCCCGTGCTCTATACCGGAGCCAACGGCCGTTGCGCCCACGAAATGATTCTGGACTGCCGCCAGTTCAAGAAGGCCGGCATTGAGGTAGAAGATATTGCCAAGCGCCTGATGGACTACGGTTTCCACGCGCCCACCGTATCGTTCCCGGTAGCGGGCACCCTGATGGTGGAGCCTACGGAGTCGGAAAGCAAGGAGGAGCTGGACCGCTTCATTGAGGCCATGATTGGCATCCGCAAGGAAATTGCCGCCGTGGAAGAAGGCCGCGCCGACCAGAAGGACAACCTGCTGAAGCACGCCCCGCACACCGCTGCCGCCGTGCTCACCGCCGACTGGAACCGCCCCTACACCCGCGAGGAGGCCGTGTACCCCACCGAATACGTGCGCGCCGCCAAGTTCTGGCCCACGGTAGCCCGCATCGACTCCGCCTACGGCGACCGGAACCTCATCTGTGCCTGCACCCCCGTGGAACAGTACGCCGACGCCGAGGAGAAGCTGGTAGAAACCGATAAAGGCCCCTCGTACTAATCCACGAAGAGCCACACGAAAAAGGCCCGGAACCAGCGGTTCCGGGCCTTTTTCGTGTGAGGTCCGATAGGTGCGTGCGACGGGTAGGCGCGGTTACTTTTGCGCGAAGCAGGTGCGGTACATATAGCCGTTCTGGGTTTTACCCCCGGCCGTTACGCGCACCTTCACGAAGTAGGCATCAACAGTGTCCATTACCTGCACCTCGTTGCCGGAGCTTACGGTGCTTAGTTGCTGCGAGGTTTTGGTCATGCCATCATACAGGACGCATTCTACTACCGTATGATGGACTACGGGACCCGTGGAAGCTGTATTGGAGCGAGATTCGGTACTGGTGGCGCTGCAGGAAGCCAGCAGCCCGGCAGTACCAAGACAGAGTAACGTTTTTTTCATTGAGCAACAGAGGAAAAGGCCTTCCAAAAGGTAGGGATATTTTAAGCTGAAAAGGAATTTTCGAAGTCGGATTATTCGCAGAATTATTCTGCATGCAGTCTATCTCAACGGGAACGAGCAACAGGCGGCTACTGTTTACTAAGCAGACCGGAAGCAGGAAGCAGCGAACCGCCGCTCCGTCCGGGCATCCATCCCTACTGATTTCTTCCTATGAACCGCATTCCCAAATTCTTGACCCGTCCCCTGGCGCTGTCGGTACTGGGGCTGACCCTGCTGCTGGGGGCCAGCGGCTGCGCCACCACGGCGCGCGTGGGCGTTACCTCCGACTTCGACCATTCGGTAAACTTCCGCGCCTACAAAACCTGGGCCTGGTACCCGCAGCAGCCCACCGATACGGAAGGCGGCCCGGCCAAAGGCTACGAGTCGTTCCTGGACAAGCGCATCCGCACGGCCGTGGAGCAGCAGCTCAACGCCAAAGGTCTGTCGCAGGTTGATAAAAACCCCGATGTGTATGTTGCCTACAGTGCCCGCGTGGAGGATAAGCAGCGCAGCACCGGCGGCTACGGCCCCTACGGCTACCCTTACTGGTACGGCTACGGCGGCTTCTACAACCGGGGCTTCAACCAAGTTATCATCGATTACAAAGCCGGCACGGTTATCCTCGATTTCGTGGATGCCCGCCGCAAGGAGCTAGCCTGGCGCGGCCAGGGCCAGGCCCAGGTCGATAACCAGACTATTTCCGAGCCCGAGGTGCAGCGCATCGTGACCAGCATCCTGGGCAACTACCCTCCCGGAGCTGAGCAAGCCAGCCGCTAATCGGTCAGCAAGCTTTCAGAAACCTGTTTCGCGCAGTGCGAGACAGGTTTTTTTTGTGACCACACAAAAGCCCAAGGCCTACCCCCTGAAAAGGAGGTAGGCCTTGGGCTGGGTTAGGTTTTGGCGAAGCTTAGATGGGCACGTTTACGTGGCGCTCGGCGTGGTAGCTGGAGCGTACCAACGGGCCGCTTTCCACGTACTTGAGGCCGCGCTTCAGGCCTTCCTCCCGGTAGTGCGCGAAGAGGTCGGGGTGAATAAACTCGGCTACTTCAATGTGGCGCTTGGTAGGCTGCAGGTACTGGCCCAGGGTCAGGATGTCGAGGCCATTAGCGGCCAGGTCGTCCATGGCCTGATACATCTCGTCCTTGGTTTCGCCCAGGCCCAGCATAATGCCTGACTTGGTGCGCTTGCCGGCCTGCTTGGTGCGCCGGATCTGCTCCAGGCTCCGGTCGTACTTGGCCTGGGGCCGCACGAGGCGGTAGAGGCTGCCCACGGTTTCCATGTTGTGCGACACCACTTCCTGGCCGCCGGCAATCATCGTTTCGAGGGCTTCCCAATTAGCCTTCACGTCCGGAATCAGGGTTTCGATGGTGGTTGTGGGGCTGAGCAGCTTGGTTTGCACCACGGTTTCGTACCAGACGCTGGCGCCGCGGTCCTTCAACTCGTCGCGGTTCACGGAGGTAATGACGGCGTGCTTCACGCCCATGAGCTGAATGGCCTCGGCCACCCGGCGGGGCTCGTCGAGGTCGTACTCGGTGGGGCGGCCGGTAGCCACGGCGCAGAACGAGCAGGAGCGCGTGCATACGTTGCCCAGAATCATGAAGGTAGCCGTACCCGCGCCCCAGCACTCGCCCATGTTGGGGCAGTTGCCGCTTTCGCAGATAGTATGCAGCTTATGTTCATCCACCAGGCGGCGGACATTGGCGTAGGCCGGGCCCACCGGCAGCTTCACGCGCAGCCAGTCGGGCTTGCGCGGTTTGGCGGGCGCTACGGGGGCAGCCGCCTCGGGCTGAATGATGGGCAGGGTCAGCAACAGTTCATCCATGCTGCAAAGGTAAGGGGGAATAGGTTGCGGGTATTCAGCCCCTAAGACAATTCCGACCCGCTTGTGGTTTCGCGGCCTCCCAGGAAAAGCCAACAGCCCCCGGAGAAGGGGTCCGGAGGCTGGTTTTCACGTGTTAATTTCTGGTGCCTAAGTAAAGCGTCAGGTACACGGAGGGCAGAAACTGGTCGTTCAGGTCTTTATCGGGCACCTGCGCCACCCGGATGATGGCCGGGTCTTTGGCGTAGGCTTCCAGCAGAAACCCTACCTCTACGCCCGCTACGGCATCCCGGTAGCGCCCATACTCAAAGCTGAGAGCCCCCCGCAGGTGCGCGCCTATAATGGGTTTGGTTTGACCCGCGCCGGAAAACAACGGCGCCCGATCCACCACCAGGTCCAGTGGGTCGCGGTGAATTTCCGGGTCGTACTGCTCGTTGATAATATCGGCAGTGGTAGGCCGGCCGTTGCTGTAGTCGTAGCTGATGTAGTAGGGCATAAGCAGCCCGATGGACGGGCCGGCTCCGGCCAGCACGTTCACCTGCACCCCCGAGTCGGGCGCTTTGCGGAATATCACCCGCTGCAGCCCTACCGAGGGACGCAAGGCGAAAAAGTAATTGCTTTTGCCGTACACGAACGAGCCGCCGTAGCCAGTGCCCAGCTTCTGCTCTTTGGGGTGCTTGATTTCCACAGCTTCCACGCTCCAGAAGCGCGCCCAGTCCTGGCTCAGAACCCGGGTGGAACGCACCGAAGCGCCCCCGATCAGCCCCCCCCGGGTGTTAAAATTGATACCGTAAGTAAACTCTTTGCGGTAGGAAGGCTCATCGTTGCTGGAAGAGGTGGCCTGGCTTTGCTGGGCCTGCGCGGCCGGTACCACGCCCAATGCTGCCAACAGCAGGCCGGAGCTCATAACAAATGATGTACGCACGGAAAAGGAACGCAGGAGGCAGTGAAGAAATTGCGGGTGCACGGGCTGCTGACCGTCAACCCTACCGAAAGTACGTAAATTTACCCGCATACACTTGGCTAATTTTGATTTCCTATGAGCACTGCCACCGCCCGCTACGCCGGCAATTTGCGCACCGAAGCTACCCACGTGGCCTCCGGCAATACCATCCTGACTGATGCTCCCGTGGACAACCACGGGCGGGGCGAGGCCTTCTCCCCCACCGACCTGGTGGCGGCGTCCCTGGGCTCCTGCATGATGACCATTATGGGTATTGTGGCCGAGCGCCACGCCCTGGACCTGACCGGCGTACGCTGGGAGGTAACCAAGCACATGGTGGCGGAGCCCCGCCGCATCGGGCAGATTGACGTTACGTTCCGCCTGCCCGCCACCCTCACGGAAAAGGAGCAGACCATACTGGAAAACGCCGCCCGCACCTGTCCGGTGGCCCTGAGCCTAAACCCGGAAATCCGCCAGGAGGTTCGGTTCCTGTATGAGTAAAGAGAGGATGAAGGGCTGAGGGAGCGGACTGGCGGACGGCTGGTGTCACCTCGTTCCGAGCGCCTGCCTTGCCTGGTTGCAGGTACCGCACAAACCACAAGGGAGCCGGCGCACTGTTGTTGCGCCGGCTCCCTTGTGGTTCAGGCAGGGGTAGGATGATGGACGCCGGACCAGGCGGGCCGGGTAGCCCGAACAAGGCGGCGGAAGTCTGCCACCGGCCTGTTCACCTGTCACTATTTACTTCCTCACCTCAGCACCTTATTTCACCAGCTGGGCTACCTCGTTAAGGCGGATGCTCATGTGGGAGGCATCGTAGCGGCACTCCCCGTTCTGGATGAGCAGCAGCTGGGGCGACTCGTGACGGATACCGAATTTGGTGGCTATTTCGTTGGAGATGGGGCGGTAGCGCAGCAAATCGAGGTAGTAAAGCTTGGTGCTATCCAAACCAGCCTCGCCCCACTGGCGCTCAACCTTGCCCTTGGCGGCGGCACTGATGGAGCAGGAGGTGCTGTGCTTGAAAATAAGAACCGGGTGCTCGTACGATTCGCGGACGATGTCCGTGAGCTGCTCGGATTCGGTGAGGGGTTGCCAGGGGGTCATGAATGCAAGAAATTACTGAGCGTTGGAATCTTTCTTCTTCCGCAGACGCAAACTAAGGCGCGATGGTTCGGTGACGCGCGGCGTACCGGTGCGGTCGAACTGATACGCCGCCTGCGTGCCCGTGGGTTTGATGGTGGCCTGCTTGCCGGCGCCGCCCTGCTTGAGCTCGGCCTTGGTTACCGTCAGGTGCGACTCTTTGTACTCTGCCTTAACCCGCGCGGCTTCCCGCAGGGCGCGGCGGTTGGCCGCCCGCTGCTGGGCCGGGCTAGTAGATTCCAACTGAGCCCGGGCCTCGGGGGCAGTAGCCAGGCCCGCCAGTACAAAAGCTCCGATAAAGAAGTAGCGCCGCATAGGAGTAAACAATAGAGGTGATGATGCCGGGTAGTAGAGCAGGGCTGCTGCCAGCTGCCCCCTACCCGTACGGAAAGCAGCAAGCCTCGGCCAGCGCCACGCTAGGCTACCCCCTGGCGGGCAATGAGGCCGGGCGGTGTATGGCTCCAACTTACTGCAGAAAATCAGGAAGGACGATGCCCAGGAATTTGCGCTGCCCCACTTTGTGCTTCAGGCGGCGGCGCTCGTACTTGGGCTTCTTCAGAAGGCCATTTTTATCGTAACTGTTTTTCTGGGTTTTTACGGCCTCTTTTTCCACGTCCAGGGCCCGCCCGTCGGCCGACTGGTTGTCGGGGTTTTTGGCTTTTTTGACTTTGGGCTGGGGTGGCCCCGTAGGGCTGGGCATGCGGTAGGGGTGGCAGGCCGAAGCCAGCAGCACCGCCAGCACCAGCAGGGGCAGGCGCAACCCGGAAGCAGTAAAAACCTTCATGCGGAGTAGAATTCAACTTTCTGCCCAGGAAGGCAGCAGGCGCAAATTACGGATTTCGGGGGCTAGTAGCTCCGCAGTTTCGCCACCGTTTCGCGCAGGCGCTGCTGGGGCAGGAACACTTTTTCCAGCGGGGGCGCGAAGGGCACGGCCGTATCCAGGGAGGCCACGCGGTGCACGGGCGCATCGAGGTGGCGGAAACAGTGCTCCGCAATCCAGGCCGCAATTTCGCCGCCCAAGCCGCCTATCAGGGTGTCTTCGTGCAGAATGATGACGCGGCCGGTTTTCTCTACGGTCTGGCGCACGGCCTCGGTATCCCAGGGCAGCAGAGTCCGCAGGTCCAGGATGTCGGCCGAAAGCCCTACCTCCTCGGCCAGCGCCAGCGCCCAGTGCACGCCGGCCCCGTAGGTGATAATGCTCATCTCGTGGCCCTCGCGCACCAAAGCCGCCTTCCCGATAGGCGTGGTGTAGTAGGCATCGGGCACGGGCGCCGTGATACTGCGGTACAGCAGCTTGTGCTCAAAGTACATAACGGGGTTGGGGTCCTCGAAGGCGGCGCAGAGCAGGCCTTTGGCATCCACGGGGTTGCTCGGGAATACCACTTTCAGGCCGGGGGTGTGGGTAAACCAGGCCTCGTTGCTTTGGCTGTGGAAGGGCCCGGCGGCCGTGCCCGCGCCGGTGGGCATCCGTACTACCACGTCGGCGTTCTGGCCCCAGCGGTAGTGGCTTTTGGCGAGGTTGTTTACAATCTGGTTGAAGCCGCAGGTCACGAAATCGGCGAACTGCATTTCCACCATGGCCTTCTTGCCCTTGATGCTCAGGCCCAGCCCCGCCCCCACAATAGCCGACTCGCAGAGGGGCGTGTTGCGCACCCGGCCCTTGCCAAACTGCTGCACAAAGCCCTCTGTAATCTTGAATACGCCGCCGTACTCCGCAATATCCTGGCCCATGAGCACCAGCTCGGGGTAGCGCTCCATGCTCTGGCGCAGCCCGTCGGAAATGGCATCCACGTAGCGCTTGTCAGTTGTCGGTTGGGCATTATCGGTTGCCAGGTTGAGGGTAGCATCGGGCTCGAAGGGCAGATACATATCGGCCAGCTCCTGCCCGGCATCGGCGGTGGGTAGGGGGGTAGCATCGGCCACGCGCAGGCCTTCCTCAATTTCGCGCTTAATGGTTTCGCGGTAGCGCATGCGGGCTTCCTCATCCAGAACACCTTCCTGCAGCAGCCACTTCTCAAAGTTCTCCACGGGGTCTTTCTGGGCCCACTGCTCAAACAGCTCCTGGGGCACGTACTTGGTGCCGCTGGCTTCCTCGTGCCCGCGCATGCGGAAGGTGAGGGCCTCCAGCAGTACGGGGCGGGGGTTCTGGCGCAGATCCTCGGCCAGGCGGCGCACGGTATCGTACACTTCCAGCACGTTGTTGCCATCTACCTGCACGGCCTCCATGCCGTAGGCGGGGCCTTTGTCGATGAACTGTTTGAAGCGGAACTGCTCGTTGGAGGGCGTGCTCAGGCCGTACCCGTTGTTTTCGATGATGAAGATGACGGGCAGCTGCCACACGGCCGCCACGTTCAGGGCCTCATGGAAGTCGCCTTCCGAGGCGCCGCCGTCGCCTGAGTACGTGATGGTCACTTTCGGCCGGTCGTCGAGCTTGTCGGCCAGGGCAATGCCGTCCGCTACGGCCAGCTGGGGGCCCAGGTGCGAAATCATGCCCACGATGTGGTGCTCGTTGGTACCGAAGTGAAACGACCGGTCGCGGCCCTTGGTGAAGCCCGTGGTTTTGCCCTGCCACTGGGCAAACAGCCGGTCGAGGGGCACGTTGCGGCCCGTGAATACGCCCAGGTTGCGGTGCAGGGGCAGGATGTACTCATCGGGCTCCAGGGCCAGGGTGCTGCCCACCGAAATAGCCTCCTGCCCGATGCCCGAAAACCACTTGCTTACTTTGCCCTGGCGCAGTAGAATGAGCATTTTCTCCTCAATCATGCGCGGTTTCAGCAGGCCCTGGTAGAGGTGGAGCAGGGTGTCGTTGGAGTAGTCTTTCCGGTCGAAGTTCATCGGGAGTCAGCAGGAAATGATGGGTGGGGCCAAAAGTACGGGTTTGGCGGGGAAGGGAAATTATTGGCTGAGCTTTATGGAATTGGCGGCAGCCGGGCATCTATCTTCGGGAGCCGGTTTTCTCCCTACCCCTCTTCTATGGCCAAACTTCTATTCCTCGGCTTATTGCTTCCGTTTTCACTTGCCGCCCAGGCTCAGCAGCCCGATACGGTGAGGCTACATCAGGTGCTTGTAACTGACTCTGTGATACGAGTCACGCACTTCTGCCCAATGGCCCAGATCCTGACGGCTAATTACCACCGCATCCTTCCTTTCCAACCCCTCCAGGAGCAGCTCCGTCAGGTGGCCGGCGTGCAGGCTACGCCCTACTCCGGGGCGCCGGGGGCGCAGGTGGCGGTGCGCATTCGGGGGGCGGCTAGCTTATCATCAAATGCCCAGCCCCTGTACGTGGTGGATGGCATGCCCGTGTTTCAGAATACATTTCGGCCGGGCGCAGGCAACTCGCTGACAGACGTGGTGCCGGCCGAAGTGCAGGAGCTGGACAACAACCCGCTACTGAGCATTCCCAGCGAGGATATTGAGCAGGTGGAAATTCTGAAGGGCGTCTACGAAACGGCCCTTTACGGCTCCCAGGGTCTGAACGGCGTTATCCGGATTACGACCCGTCGGGGCCAGGCGGGCAAGCCCCGCCTGAGCTACTCCGGCTACGGCGGTGTGCAGCGTGCCCGCACCCGCTACGATTTGCTGGATGCCCAGGAGTACGCCACCCTGCGCAACGAGGTGTCCCAACGAATTGGGCGGCCCCTCGAGTACAGCCCCGCCCAGCTGGCTGCCCTCGGGGCCGGCACCGACTGGCAAAACGAGCTGCTGCGCACGGCCGCCGTGCAGGAGCACCACCTGGGTCTTGCGGGCGGCACGGCGGCCACGCGCTACTATGCGGCCGCCGGCTACCTGGGCCAGGAGGGGGTAGTGCTCAACTCGCGTCTGCGCCGCTACGCGGCCCGCGCCGCCCTCAACCAGCAACTAGGCCGGCGCCTGCGCCTGGATGCTACCGGCAGCTTCAGCCAGACCTCCCAGCGCATTCCAAACTATTACGCGCTGCAAAACGCCCTGCTCGCCCCGCCTACCCAGGCGCTGACCGACAACCCCAACTCCGGCTACTACGTGAACCCCGTGGACCAGGCCCGGCAAAGCTTTCAGTCGCCCGAGCAGCAGCGGCTGCTGGCCCAGGCGGGGGCGCGCTACGAGCTGGTGACGGGCCTTACGCTGGATGTGCGCGCCAACTTGGAGCGGGCTACCCTGCGCAGCCGCTCCTACCTGCCGGCTTTCAGCAACTTTCCGGCCGGCGAAAGCGGTAACCTCACCTTTACGTACCGCCAATGGATAGCCAACCCGGCCCTGCGCTACGCCCGCACCATTGGCGGCGAGCGGCACGCCGTGACGGCCAGCCTGGAAACCCTGCACCAGAACCACAACTCCACAGCGGAGCAGCACAGCTACATTCCCGGCTCGGCCGCCGGGGGTGGCAGTGGCAGCCGGGGAAGCAACAGCAGTTTTTCGCAGGCCACTCTGAGCTTCTACCAGCTTACGGGCAGCTACACGTTTAACGACCGGTACCAGGTGCGGGGCACCCTGCGCCGCGACGGCTCCAGCACCTTTGCCCCGAATAACCGGTGGCACTGGCTGCCGGGCGCGGAAGTACGCTGGCACGCGGCCAAGGAAAAGTTCTGGGCCACGGCGCCCGCCCGGCTGGATGTATGGGCCGGCTGGGGGCGCAGCTCCGGAGCCGGCAACGAGGGCCGCAACTCCCTGCAGATTTTCGTGCCTGGCCCGCGTAATACCAACCAGCGCATTTCACTTTTCCTGCCTGAGCAAAGCCAGCAGATAGATGCGGGCCTTGAAGCCGGGCTCCTGAACAACCACCTCACCGTAACGGCTCAGGCCTACATGCGCCGCACGGCCAGCGCCGCCCACGCCCCCGGCCAGCTGACCTCGAACAACAGCGCTCCGCAGGATTATGTGCGCAACGCGGGCTTGGAGCTAACGCTACAAGGAACATGGACGGCGGGCAAACTTCAGGGTAGCAGCCGGCTGGCGGCTGCCACCAACCGCAACCGCTACGAGGCGCACAGTGCCAGCTATTTTTCTACCTACCAACGCACTGCCGATGGGCACCCGCTGAGCACGTTCTACGGCTACCGTACCCAGGGCCTGGACGCCAGCGGCAACCTTCGCTACGAGGACGTGAACGGGAACGGCCAGCTTGATTTTCCGGACCAGCAGCCGCTGGGCGGCGGCCTGCCCAAGCAGCTGCTCAGCTTCGGCCAGCAGCTTACCCTGGGCCGCCTGGAGGCCCAGGTGCAGGCCGATGCCATGCTGGGCTACCAGGTGCAGAATACCGCCCTGCTTTACCTCGACGCCCCCACCAGCTACCACAACGCCTCCGGGCGGGTGCGCGCCCGCTGGACGCCCGCCAACCCCGCGGCCGAGGTGCCCGCGGCCGGCTCCGAGGTGTCGGCTTTCAGCACCTACACGCTGCAGTCGGGCAACCACGCGCGGCTGTCGGCCCTGATGCTCAGCTACAAGGTATGGGAGCGGGAAACGCGCAGCGTGCGGATCTGGCTGGGCGGGCACAACCTGCTGGTGCTTACCAAGTACCGTGGCTACGACCCCAACGTCAGCTCCGCCGGCTCCGACAACCAGCAGGCCGGCCTCGATGCCGGGGCCTACCCCACGGCCCGCACCCTGGTGGTGGGCCTGCGAGCCACGCTATAACCCGCGGCGGGGCGGCCTGCGTACATCTTTCTCCCTACCCCCGCCAGCCGCCCGAAACTTCTGTTTTGGGCGGCTGGTTGTTTATCTTACTGCCCCGTTGGGGCTTACTTCCCTGCCTTTTCCTATGATTCATTTCGAAGAATTCACCCTCGATAACGGCCTGCGCTGCATCGTGCACGAAGACCACAGCACGCCCATGGCCGTGCTCAACGTGCTCTACAACGTAGGCTCCCGCGACGAAGACCCCGCCCACACCGGTTTTGCCCACTTGTTTGAGCACCTGATGTTTTCGGGCTCCGTGAACATCCCCAGCTACGACGAGCCCCTGCAGCTGGTGGGCGGCGAAAACAACGCCTTCACCTCCCCCGACATTACCAACTACTACCTTACCCTACCCGCCGCCAACCTCGAAACCGGCTTCTGGCTGGAGTCGGACCGCATGCTGAACCTGGCTTTCTCGGAGCAGGGCCTGGAGGTGCAGCGCAAGGTGGTAGTGGAGGAATTCAAGCAGAACTACCTCAACCAGCCCTACGGCGACGTGTGGCTGAAGCTGCGGCCCCTGGCCTACCAGCACCACCCCTACCAGTGGGCTACTATCGGCAAGGAAGTCAGCCACATCGAAAACGCCACCATGCAGCAGGTGCGCGACTTTTTCGCCAAGCACTACTCGCCCGCCAATGCCATTCTGGTAGTTGCCGGCGACGTGACCGTGGCTGAGGCCCGGCGCCTGGCCGAAAAGTGGTTTGAGCCCATTCCGGGCGGCACGCGCTACGAGCGGCGCCTACCCCAGGAGCCGCGCCAAACCGAAGCCCGCTTCCTGGAAGTAACCGCCGACGTGCCCCTATCGGCCCTTTACAAAGTGTACCACATGCCAGGCCGCGCCGACGAGGGCTACTACGCCGCCGACTTGCTGAGCGACGTGCTGGGGCGGGGTAAATCGTCGCGGCTGTACCAGCGGCTGGTGAAGGATACGCCTTTGTTCAACTCCATTTCGGCCTCCGTGATGGGTTCTTTTGAGCCGGGCCTGCTGGTCATCAGTGGCAAACTGAACGCCGGCGTGACGCTAGAGGAAGCCGACGCTGCGGTGGAGGCCGTACTCGCTGAGTTTCTTGCCGCAGAGCCAGGCCCTGAAGAGCTGGAGAAGGTAAAAAACCAGGCCGAAGCCAGCATCGTTTTCAGCGAGATAGAGCTGTTGAACCGGGCCATGAACCTGGCCTTCAGCAAGCTGCTCGGCAACGCTGACCTCGTGAATCAGGAAAGCGCCCGGGTGCAGGCCGTTACGCCGGCGCTGGTGCAGGCCGCCGCCCGCGAAGTACTGCGCCCGGATAATTGCAGCACTCTTTACTACCGCGCCCAGGCCGCCGCAGTTTCCGCGGAACCCGTATTGGCGGAAATGGCTCAGTAGCACACTACCCCCTTCTACACAACACGGCCCGCCTGGAGTACCAGGCGGGCCGTGTTGTGTAGAAGGGGGTAGCAGAAATAAAAGCTGGCTTACCAGCCGCTGCCGCCGCTGCCCCAGCCATCATCGACTTTCTTCTTGGGGGCAGCTTTTTTAACCGGAGCGGCTGCTTTTTTGGTTGTAGTAGCGGCCGCACCACCGCTTTTGGTACCCGCCGCCGCACCAGCAGCGCTAGCCTTGGGCGCAGCAGCCGGGGCGGCGGCCACCGGAGCCGGCTCGGGCTCAGGAGCCGGAATGATCGGGGCCGGGGCCGGCGCCATCGGGACAGGATCAGAAGCGCGCACCGTCCGGCGCACGTAGGGTTTCAGGGGGCGGCCCCGGTAGTCGGTAGTGACGCGCCGCGAAGGAGCGGCGGAAAAGCCGGGCGCCAGGCTAGCCCCAATGGGCTGAGGCTCAGAGGCCGGAGCCATGGCAGCACCGCTGCCCGAAGCCCCACCCCAGTCGCCGCTGCCCGAAGCCGGGGCGACCGTGGCCGTGGGAGCCGGAGCGGCGGCGGGCGCGGCCGCCGGAGCCGCTGCCGGCGTTTTCGCCGGCGTTGATTTCTTGGCCGGAGCCGCTTTTTTGGCGGGAGTTCCCCAGCCATCGGAAGAGGTATCCCAGCCGTCGGACGACTTTTTCTGGGCTACGGCTGGGGCGGCCAGCAGTACGCCGCCAAGCAGCAACAGTGGGAAGAATTGACGAGTCATAAAAAAGAATAAAAGCAGATTCTTACCGCAAAGGTACGGCACCCCGCGCGGGCCCAAAACCCCCGCCTCACTTTTTGCCCTAACGTGAGGTTGCTCAGGAAGTTCCTTGCCGGGCCGGAATTACCGGATTTCACTTTCCCCACCGCGTCGCTTTCCCGTAGTGGCGAAGTGGTTACCTGCTGTTTCACTGTTAGGGCCGACTGACTGCCCGCTTCGTTTCACCAGCCGAAATGGTGGAAGGTCCGGCTGGTTTCTTGGCCGGTTTCTTCTTGAGGGGGCGTCCCATATAATCGGTGGTGGGTGGGCTGGGCATATTCAGCCGCAGGCCGGGCGCCAGCTTCAGGTTTTCCTCGTCGCGCCGGCCGCTACGGTCGTAGCGGGCATAGGCTCCGGCGCGGGACCGGGCGCGCGGGTTGGAGGTCCGATGATAGGCAGCCTTGGTACGGGTAACGGGCTTGGTCTGGCCCAGGGCCGGCACTTCCGCCAGTAGGCAGGCCATTCCTATCATAATCAGGGGTAGGAGTTGCGCTTTCATCATAGTAGCAGTAAGAAGGTCAATGCTTTACCACACGCCCTCCTGCATACGGCAACAGCCCGGCAACGGCCATACCGTCCGGGCTGTTTGCACTGCTACACTCCTGAAAAAGCTTGTGAACTTACCAGCCCGCAGCCATTGGCTCATCGGCTACATTGGTCTGCGCCGATGCCGTAGTGGCTGCCGGCTTACGCAGAGGACGGCCGTTATAGTCGGTGCTGGTGCCCCGGTAGGGCGCGGTGTTCATGCCCGGGGCCAGCATCACGCCCGAAGTACGCATCATGGGGTCGTCGTTCTGGGCTACTTCCACGGAGCGCGGCCGCTTCGATTTAGCTTTGGTCACCGGCCGGCCATGGTAATCGGTACTGGTACCCCGGTAGGGCGAGGAACTCATGCCGGGCGCTACCATTACCCCCGAGGAGCGCATCATCGGGTCATCATCGGGAACAGCGGCGGTTTCCCAGCCGTTGCTGGTGGGCGCAGGGGTAGCGGGCTCGTTCCAGGTTTCCAGGGCGGGCCACTCGGGTTCCGCGGCGGGAGCTACACTGGTGTTGGCCGTTTTACCGGGTTTGGCTTTAGTTTGAGCCTGAGCCCCGGATGCACTGAGGAAGGCCACTGCTACGGCAGCGGAGAGAAGTAAGCGTTTCATCGGAAAGGCAGATCAAAGAGTGAATATCGCACCCGGCTCTGGCCGGGCCTGCAGCCCGCCGGCTAACGGGTGGCGCCCCACGTTCAGCCTCAGTTGCCGCTTGTACCAACGGTGTTTGCAGCAACCGTACCACTTTTTGCCGAGCCCGCTCTGGGCGCTGTCAGCCAATAAAATTTCGCATTTTATAAATCTTATGTACTTGTATTTCAATTACATGCAAGCCTACTATTTCAACTCTTCAGCATCTAGCTTCAATCAAGTTACCTTTGCTGTATGATGCAGGACAACATCGCGCGGCTGCGCGCCGAAATCGACGCCTACGACCTTACCACTGCAGAACAGCTTGACCAGTTCCGCATTGCTTATACCGGCCGCAAGGGCCAGCTGGCCGACCTCTTCGACCAGTTGAAAACCGTACCCCAGGCAGACCGCCGGGCCGTTGGTCAGGAGTTAAACCAGCTGAAACAGGCGGCCCTAGCCCGCTTCGAGCAGCGCCAGCAGGAGCTGGAAGCAGCCGCGGCCAATGCTCCCGCCGACCCTACGTTCGACTACACCCTGCCTACCCTCCCGAATGCCCTGGGCACACGCCACCCGTTAAGTTTGGTGCGCGAGGAAATTGTGCGAATTCTGGCCCGTATCGGCTTCAACGTAGAGGAAGGCCCCGAAATTGAGGACGACTGGCACAACTTCACGGCCCTGAATTTCCCCGAGAACCACCCGGCCCGCGACATGCAGGACACTTTTTTTGTGCGCCGCACTCCCGGCGAGCAGGAGTGGGTTCTGCGCACGCACACCAGCCCGGTGCAGGTGCGCGTGATGCAAACGCAAAAGCCGCCTATTCGCAGCATTATGCCGGGCCGCGTGTACCGCAACGAGGCTATTTCGGCCCGCGCCCACATGATGTTCCATCAGGTAGAGGCCCTGTTCGTGGATGGGAATGTGAGCTTTGCTGACCTGAAACAAACCGTGTACTACTTCGTGCAAGAGCTTTTTGGGCAGGATATGCAGGTGCGGTTCCGTCCGTCCTTCTTCCCCTTTACCGAGCCCTCGGCCGAAATTGACATCACCTGCCTGATTTGCAAAGGCGCCGGCTGCAACATCTGCAAGCAGACCGGCTGGGTTGAAATTGGGGGCTGCGGCATGGTGGACCCCGCCGTGCTGGAGCAGTCCGGCATTGATCCGGAGCGCTACTCCGGCTACGCCTGGGGCATGGGCATTGAGCGCATTACCATGCTGAAATACCAGATCAAAGACTTACGCTTATTCACGGAAAACGACGCCCGCTTTCTGCGGCAGTTTGAAAGCGCCCAGTAAGGCCGCCCAACTTTGCAGGCTCCCATCTACCACCCGGCAGATGGGAGCTTTTTTATGGCTGGCACGTTGAACGTCTGTCTCCACTGAGGGTTGACCAGGGCAGGCCGGGCAGTGGCATTTACTTTATAGCACTTCGGGCGGGTAGCGCGTTATACCTGTTCATTGCTTTTTAAATCATGATGATGTCTTCTGGTTACTTACGACGCGGATATTTGGCACCGCTTCTCTGCTTGGCAGTTACCCTGACGACGGCCTGCAACTCGGCGTCCGATGACGCGCAGCCGCAGATTCCGCTGGCGGCCGTCAGTGAGGTGCTGTTTCTCACGGATCAGCAGAACAGCAACTTGCGCTTTGATAATGGGGCTGTGTACCATAAGGGGGGCGTGCGAGGACTGATTATTGTGCGCCAAAGCGCCAGTTCCTACCTCGCCTTTGACCGCAACTGTCCGTACCAACCCCTTGACACATGCGCCCGGCTGAAAATCGACCCGTTCCTGCGCCTGTACGACCCCTGCTGCCAATCACAGTTCAGCTTTCAGGGCCAGCCCCAGGCCGGGCCAGCTACCCGCCCGTTGCGCCAATACAATACTGCCCTCTCCGGCAATACCCTGACAATCACAAACTAACCGGGTGCGCAATTTTTTTTCGAAAAACATGCTTGCACGTTCGAAAACTTTGCTCTAATATTGCACCAGCAACGGCAAAAAACCCGCCGCCATAACCGCTTCCTTAGCTCAGCCGGTTAGAGCATCTGACTGTTAATCAGAGGGTCCCTGGTTCGAGCCCAGGAGGGAGCGCCAAGTAGAAGAAGCCCACCGATACCCGGTGGGCTTCTTCGTTTTTAAGGTAGCCCCAACTCCGCAGAAGTGCTCTTGTCTACCTTCTGTGCTTCTGGGCACAGCATAATACCCCTAACCCGTGCCTGTTTGCACTCGGCCGGGCAGGCCGCTTCTTCGACAGTACATCGGCTTGTAGAGTCTGACAGCTACCTGCGGCGCCCAGCGTACTGCTAGCTGTGCCGCTGCCGCTGCCGCACTTATTCTGAGTTAGGCTTCTGACTGGCCATCAACCTTTTTCAGCAGGAATAGTACATGCCATAAGAGCTGTACTGAGTGGCTCACGTTCCACCTTCCCTCCCTACGCCATGACTACCCTGCGTTTTCCCCTCTCTCTCGCCTTTCTGGTTCTGCTTACGTTTTCGCTCAGCAGCTGCGACGCCATCGGCACCATCTTTAAAGCGGGTGCCTGGACCGGCCTGATTGGGGTATTTCTGATTGTACTGCTGCTCTGGTTCATCGTCAATCGGTTCCGCCGCTCCTAACTGCGGCATTGTCAACCGGCTGAAACGAAAAAGCCTCACCCCAGCAGTGGGTGAGGCTTTTTTGCGTGAAAGGCAACCCTTACTCCTTGATAAAGCGGGTGGTCTGAACGCCCAAGGGGGTGCGGACGCGCACCACGTAAATGCCCGCCGGCTGGCTTGTCAGTTCGAAGCTGCCATCAGGCCTCACTACCGCTACCGTAGCCCCGAGCAGGTTGAGGACTTCGGCCTGCACAGTACCAGCCCCGGCCGGCGCCACCACCCGAAACTGGGAGGCACCGGGGTTGGGCGTTACGTAGGCAACCCCGGTGCCGGTGGTAGTCACCACCGCTACGTCGGAGAGGGTTTCGGTGCCATCGGTATCTACTTGGCGCAACCGGTAATAGTTTACTCCCGGCAGGGGGGTAGCATCCGTGAACTGGTACTGGTGGCTGGTGGTGGTAGTGCCACGCCCGGCTACGGTGCCAACAGCCCGGAACGACTGCCCCGTTGCGCTGCGCTCCACCACAAACCGCGCGTTGTTAAGCTCAGCGGCCGTTTGCCATACGCAGCGGACTCCAGAACCTACCGGCGCGGCCGTGAAGCTGGCTAGCTGCACCGGCAACACCCCAGGACTGCGGGAGGATATTCCAAAAGGCGAAAAACTAGTGATGCCCGGGCGGCTGATGGCGTACACGTCCGGAGATACGGTGGTGGGCGCTGTGGCCGAGAAGTACCGGTCCCAGGCTCCCCCGCTGTAGTGGTTGATATGGGCCGCGGCCGGCACAAAATCCGGGGTGGCATCGGAGGTATTCCACTGCAGCGTTAAGGTTACGTCGGAGTTGCCGGCTACCTCTTCTGCTACATGCCAGGTTTTCTTTACGTTCTGGTAGGTTACCACAGCACCGGCGCCGCTGCCGTTGGCGTTGTACTGGGTGTGCGTGTTATCGGCTACGCGCACGGCAAACACATCCTCGCTTTGTGCCGCCGACTGCCTGAGGCTGGCCGGGGTGTAGCTGGTGGCGGTACCAACCGGATACAGTACATCCAGCCCCGTATTGGGCACCGTTTGGCGCAAAGAGCCCAGCCCATTGGTAACAATGTACGCCGTGCTGCCGGCATTACGAATGCTACCCTGGTAACCGGTGGCAACGTCGGGGCGGGTTAGGGTTACGTTGTAGGCTCCCAGATTCAGCTTGGCCGTATTGCCCAGGTCCAAGGTGCCATTCACCAGTATGTCGCCGCCCAGGGTTTTGCTGCCGGCCCCCGAAAGCACCAGGTTGCCGTAGCTGGCCGGCCGGATGGTGTGGGCCACGGCTGCGTCGCCTACGTACTCTACTGTACTAGTAGTGGCCAGGGCTCCTAGGCGCATGTTGGGGGCATCAGGGCGCAGAATGCGCAGGGTTGAGCCCTCGGCCACATCTATGGTGCCCACCACAGTTCTGCTTCCCTCGGCCACTACCAGGGTAGCCGGAATGGCCGCCATAGCGGGGGTTGAGCCAATGGCCGGCGAGGCCGGAATGCCCACGATAATCTTGGAGTTCTGACCACTCACGGTCCAGGCGTTGCCCTGCTGCACCCGGTTGGTGGTGCCATCCGTGCCGCGCACGTAAAAGGTCTGATCGGGGGCGGAAAAGTTACCGGGTTTGGCTCCACCGACCCCGCCACTGCTGGTGATGGTGGTGCCCCAGCTGTTGGTTTTGTCGATGTCGCCGGTCAGGTTTGAGTAATACACGTTGGTTTGCGGCGTGATGACCACGTCATCAATCGACAAGCCGTTGCCGTTGGTTTGGGTGTTGAACACGTACGACCACCGGATCATGATTTCCTCGTTTTGGGCCAGGTCCAGGCCCACGAGCGTGGTCCGCAGCACCCGGCGGTTGGTGGCGGCGTTACCATCGCGGGCCGCAATGGCCGTGGAGGTGGAGGGTGCCGCTACCCCCAGATCGGGCACCGAAGTCCAGGTGCCGGCCTTGAGGCTGGTAATGTCCGCCGTGCTTCGCCGGTAATCTACGTTTACCTGGGCGGCCAGGGTCTGGCTGGAGTTATACCATTGCTCCATGGCGTATTGCACTTCCAGATTCTTAATTGTTACCCCCGATGTATTCTTAAGCCGGATGCCCACGTAGCCGATACCCGAAGAGGTATTGGTGGCCGCAATGCCGCCCAGCGCCCGGTCGGAGGAGCCTGGCGCCCCAAAATGGTACCACGCGGCCCCGTTGGGCTCGTTGTATACATCCCGCGACTCACCTTTCGAGCCATCGTCGCCGGTTAGGGGCACGATGCCGGCCATGCGCTGCCCCGATTCGTACTCGCCCCCGAATAAGGGGTTATCGAAGGTTTGCTTGGCGTACACTCCCACCAGGGTGGTGTTGCTGACAAAAGGGGCACTGGTTCCGGCCAGATCGTCGAAGTTCTGGACGTAGGGGCCTAGTCCGTTTACGGTAGCACTTTTAAACAAGTACTGGGCGTGGGCAGCTACGGAGCTGGTTAACAGGGCCACCAGCAGGCCCTTGCGCAGGTAGTTTTTCAGCATAAGGTGAGCGTATGAGGAAGGCAGGTATGGGCAAGCAAAAGGCACTCATAACGGGCATATACAGGTATAGTCCGGCCCCACTTGCTTCCTTCTCACGCGCACTAGTACAATACAGGAGGAAATACATAACATCTAGAATAAACACAAAAGACCGGCATAAATATACCGGTCTTTTGTGTTTATCAAATGTAATGTTTGCTTTTTTAGAAAAGCATTACCGTTTTTTCTCCGGCATAGTACCAATGATGTGGTCCCAGATGGTGGTACTTACCCCAAACGCAATTTCATCCTGGCGGTAATGATGCTGGGCATGGTGGTGCCACCAGAACTTCAGGAAGTTCTTCGGGGGAGCATATACGTGAATGGCGTAATGCACAAACAAATACAGCGCATACCCAAACACAAAGCCGGCCAGAATGCCGAAGCCCGCGTTACCGAAGGTGAAGCGGAAGATGAAAAACAGCAGCGACGTGACAAACACCGTCAGAATGGGGGGCATGGCCAGGCGGGTTTCGTCCTTCGGAAACTCGTGGTGCACCCCGTGCATGGTGTACTGAAACTTGGCCTTCCGGGGCGTATCAGTGTTCATGTGATACACGAAGCGGTGCATCAGGTACTCGGCCAGGGTAAAGAGCAGCCACCCGGCCAGAAACAAGCCAAACGCGGAAAGTCCCGTCAGCAGACCCCGGCTCAGCCCATAGTAGAGACTAACACCGGCTACGGCAAAGAAAATGGAAAGCGGCGCCGCAATGTGCGTATGCGTGAGGCGCTCCAGCACCGGATTTTCAAACAAACGGGCCGAGCCCTTGTGCTTGGGCTTGATGGCATCGGGCGTTTTGACCGCCGTTACCTTAACGTCGGTTTCCAGAGGTTCGGAGGTAGTATTCATGCCAATACAGGAATGATGAAGACGCAAAAATACGCATGCCAGCGCAAATGCCGGACCAGCGTCGGCGCTTACGCCAGCGCGTTGTAGCGGGCTATCAGCTGCTGCACGGTTTCCAGGGAACAGGTAGGGGCCGTGCAGCACAGCGGCGCGCGCTCGTAAAACCGCTGACGGGCGGCTAAGGTTTCGCGCAGGCGAGTTTCGAGGGCATGGGCACTCTGATGAGCCGCCAGTAGGGGCCGAGACGCCGCTACGGCCTGCAGGCGCCGCACCAGCTCCGGCACGGGCACGGCCAGGTACAGGGTCAGGCCGGTTTCGAGCAGCACCTCCAGGTTGTGGTGAAAGCAGGGCGTACCGCCCCCAGTGGCCAGCACCAGCGAGGGGTAGGCGGCTACTACCTCGCGCAGCACATCGGCCTCCCGCTGCCGGAAGTACTCCTCGCCGTCCTGGGCGAATATCTCGGATACGCTCCGCTGCTCCCGGCGCACAATTTCTTCGTCCAGGTCCAGGAAGGGCAGCTGATAGGCCGTAGCCAGCCCCCGGCCCAGGGTAGTTTTGCCCGCTCCTGGCATGCCGATGAGGTAAAGACGCATACGAGTAGTTAGAGGCATGTTGTGGATGCCACCGGGGCAAAGGTGCAACATGTTGCGGTAGTACCACATGAGCAAGAGCAGCAGGCCGCGGCCCTTCGCTACCCCAGCTTCACGCGTGGATCCAACACGGCATAAAGCACATCCACCACAATATTCACGAGCACGAACAGGGCGGCTATAAAGATGGTAGCACCCATAACCACCGGAAAGTCGAGGTTTTCAACGGCCCGCAGCGTGACGGTGCCCAGGCCCTTCCAGTTGAAAATGTACTCGATGAAAAACGCCCCGGCCATCAGGGAGGCCAGCCAGCCCGACACGGCCGTAATAACCGGGTTCAGCGCATTTTTGAGGGCGTGCCCTACCACCGTGCGGTAGCCGGAAAGCCCCTTGGCGCGGGCCGTGCGGATATAGTCCTGGCTCATGACCTCGAGCATGGAGGAGCGGGTCAGCTGCACAATAACCGCCAACGGCCGGATACCCAGGGCAAAGGCTGGCAGCAGCAGGTTCTTTAGCACCAGGTGCCGACCCGAGAAAGGGTCGGTTTCATAAAGCTGCCCGGTCAGGTTGAGGCCCGTCCAGGAGCTCCAGTAAAACCCGAAGGTCATGGCAATCAGAATGGCGGCCACGAAGGAAGGCACCGAAATACCTAGTACCGAAGTAGATACCAATGCCCGGTCAAGCCAGGAGTGGGGCTTGAGGGCGGCCACTACCCCCAGCCCAATGCCGAACACTGCCGCCAGCAGCATAGCAGCCAGGGCCAGCCACAGCGTGCCCGTAAAGTGGTCGAGCAGGATGCTGAGCACTTCTTTGTTGCTCTGGAAGGAGCGGCGCAGGTAAGGCGTTTTCAGCACCAGGCCTTGCTCCGCGCCGAGGGGTAGGACCTGCACCCCGCCGTACTTCGCTACCCCCGCGGAGTCGCGCGGGTGCACGCCCACCGGCGACACATCGTTGAGGTAGCCCAGCAGCTGGCCTGGCAGGGGCTGGTCGAGGCCCAGGTCGGCGGCAATGGCGGCGCGGGTGGCGGCGTCGGAGCGTTGGCCGGCTAGCAGGGCCACCGGGTCGCCGGGCAGCACCTGAAACAGGAAGAACACCGTGAGGGCTACCCCCACCAGCACCAGCACACCCTGCCACAAACGGCTCAGAATAAAACCTAGCATCTTGTTCAGTTGCCAGTTGCCGGTTGCCGGTTGTCAGTTATTAACAGGAAATTCCTGAAAACTGACAACTGGCAACCGGCAACTGATTTACAGCAGCGTTTCGAGCTTGCTGGCGTCGGGGATGTCGTGGTAGTGGAATTTGCCTTTTACTACCCCGTTCTGCAGCACAATAAAGCCGGGGTTCGAGCGAATCATCGACTTCAGCACGGTAGCATCGGCAAAGTAGTAGGTGCCGGGCAGGTTTACATCGTGGCGGAAAGCGTCGAAATCCTGGGGGCTGCTGCTGGTGATGATGAGCGGCCGGATCTGTTTGCGCGACTTAGCCGCGTCTTCCATCAGCTGCGTGATGTCCTTGAACCGGTCCCGGTCGGCGGAGGCAACATCCTGTACAATCAGCAGCAGCTTGTTGCCCGTCAGCACCTCCTGGGTGTGGTCCTTGCCTTCCGCATCGAAAATGGAGAAGTCCGTAATGACAGGCTTGGAAGTCAGGGGGTTCAGCACCTCCATGCTCTTGTATTTCCAGGTCGAGTCGGTGGGGTACTCCGTGAAGGTCTTGGTTTCGCCGTTGCGCTCCATCACGTACTGGTACTTAGCCTGCTCCTGGGGCTTCATCAGCTTGGCAATGTCGTTGCCCTCCTTGTAGGGTAGGAAGTCGAAGTAAGGCAAGTGCCCCAAAGCGCGCACGCCAATGCCAATGGCCACGGCCGAAGCCAGCGTAATGTACATCACGCCCAGCGTGCCTTTGGCAAACACCCGGCGCAGGTAGCGCTGGTTGAAGAACACCACGGCCCAGAGCACCAGCAGGAACAAGTCCTTAAAGAAAGAGGTCCAGGGCGTAAGCTTGATAAAGTCGCCGAAGCAGCCGCAGTCAGTTACCTTATTGAAGGCCGCCGAGTAGAAAGTCAGGAACCCGAAGAACACCAGCAGGGCCAGCAGCACCCACAGGGTTTGGCGCAGCATCCAGCGTAGCAGCACGGCTACCCCCAGCACTACTTCCAGAGAGCTCAAAAAGATGCTTAGGGTGCGGGAATACGGGATAAAGGCTTCAAAGAAAGAGCCGAAATCCTTCGAGAAAACCTCAAAATATTCTTCCAGCTTCAGGGCCGTGCCCACGGGGTCGTTCAGCTTGACCAGCCCCGAGAAGATAAACACGACGCCCAGCAGCAGCCAGCAAATACGGGTAAGTTGTTTCATGAACTCCAGAGAGTAACTGAGTAAGTGAGTAGCTGAGTAACCGCACTACCGCTCATGCAGTTGCCTTGCAAGCAAGGTTTAGCCACAAGCGGCTGAGGCTGATACGCAAATGTAGGTTCGTCAACCAATTACTCAGCTACTCACTTGCTCCGTTACTCTCTTCGAACCCCATCTTAATCAGCACAAACACGGCGTAGTTCAGCATGTCGCGGTAGTTGGCTTCTACCCCTTCCGACACGCGCGTCAGGCCGCCCAGGTCCTCAATCTGCTTGGTGCGGTGCAGCTTCATCAGAATAATATCGGTGATGCTTTCAATGCGCATCTGCCGCCAAGCTTCGCCGTAGTCGTGGTTTTTGGCGAAGAGCAAGCGGCGGTTTTCTGCTACCTGCTCGTCGTAGGCCAAGGCCACAGCGGTGGGCTCCAGTTCCAGCGGAGCCTCGGCGGGCAGCCCGAGTTGCATTAGGGCAATGATGCAGTAGTTGATGATGGCCACGAACTCCTCTTCTACCCCATCGGCCACCAGCTGCGTGCCTTTCTCCTGAATGCTGCGAATGCGCTGAGCCTTAATATAGATTTGGTCGGTAACGGAGGGTAGGCGCAGAATGCGCCAGGCCGTGCCATAGTCGTGAGTTTTAGCCAGAAACAGCTGGCGGCACCGCGCAATGACCCGGTCGTATTCGTGCTGGGTTTGATTCTCCAAGTTTTTCAGCCTATTTTGTTGCAATCCGCCCATTGTCATGCTGACAGAGAAAGCCGCTCGCGGGAAGGTGTTCGGCGCCTTGCCCCGGCAGCCCGCGCAATGCCTCGGCCGCGCAGATACTACCGTCAGCATGACGCCCTCTTTCCGCTCCCACCATGCTTCTCCAGGCCCCGCAAGATACGTGCTTTTCCCCGAGGCTAACCCTGCGCTGCCCCGGTGGGCGGGTGCTGGATTTGCGCCAGCCCCAGGTGATGGGCATCCTGAACCTAACGCCTGATTCGTTTTTTGCGGGCAACCGCATGGGTAGCGAGGACGAGCTACTGCGCCGGGCCGGGCAGATGCTGCAGGCCGGGGCCGCCGTGCTGGATTTGGGCGGCTACTCTTCCCGCCCCGGTGCCGAGCATATTTCTATAGACGAGGAAAAGCGTCGCCTGCTGCCCGCCCTAGAAGCCGTGCGCCGGGAGTTTCCGGAAGCCTTTCTCTCCGTGGACACCTTCCGGGCCGACGTAGCTGCTGAGGCCGTAGCCGCCGGCGCCGACATTCTCAACGACATCAGCGGGGGCACTCTGGATGAGGAAATGCTACCCACTGCCGGCCGCCTGGGGGTGCCCTACATCCTGATGCACATGCGCGGCACGCCCCAGACCATGACCCAGCACACCCACTACGAGGGCGACATGGTGCTGGAGCTGGTGCGCTACTTCCGCGATAAGCTGACCTTGCTGCGCCAGCACGGGGTAGTGGATGTGGTGCTGGACCCCGGCTTCGGGTTTGCCAAAACGCCGGCCCAAAGCCACGAGCTGCTGCGGCGGCTGCCGGAGCTGCAGGTGCTGGGCCTGCCCATTCTGGCGGGCCTCTCGCGAAAAAGCCTAGTGTATAAGCCCCTGGGCCTGACGCCCGATGCCGCCCTCACCGGCACCATTGCCGTGAATACCCTGGCTGTGCTCAACGGGGCCCGGCTGCTGCGCGTACATGATGTGGCGGAAGCAGTCCAGACTATTCAACTCGTTTCGAACACCTTTTCCCTACCCCCTGCTTCGTGATTGGCGCTTTCACCATCGGCTTCCTGCGCATTGGCTGGATAGACGTCGTGGACGTGCTACTGGTCACGGCCTTGTTTTACCAACTCTACAAGCTGCTGACGGGTAGCGTGGCCCTGAAGGTGTTCCTGGGCTTTATGTCGCTCTACCTGTTTTATCTGGTAGTGAAGGCTTTGGGCATGGAGCTGCTGACCAGTATTTTGGGGCAGTTTATGAGCGTGGGCGTGCTGGCGGGCATTATTCTGTTTCAGCAGGAAATCAGGCGGTTTCTGTTGAATGTGGGTAAGGCAACCTCCTTTGGCAACCGGCTGCGCGTGTTTCCGTGGCGGCGCGAGCAGACCCAGGAGCGCATGAACGTCACGCCATTTATTGAGGCGGCCAAAAGTCTGGCTGGTAAGCAGACCGGGGCCCTCATTGCCTTCAGCATGGCCTCCGACCTGAAGTTCTTCGCCGACTCCGGCGACCTGATCGACGCCACCGTGAGCAAGCGCCTGCTCATGAGCATCTTCAACAAAACCAGCCCCCTGCACGATGGGGCGGTTATCATCAGCAACGGCCGCATTAAGGCCGCCCGCTGCATCCTGCCCGTCAGCGAAAACCCCGATGTACCGGCTTCCATGGGGTTGCGCCACCGGGCCGCCATCGGCCTCACTGAAGTTACCGACGCTATTGTATTGGTAGTTAGCGAGGAAACCAGCCAAATTTCCTTAGTGCGCGGCGGAGAAGTATTCCGGAACCTGGCTCCCGCCGACCTCCGCGCCCGCCTCAACGAGTTCCTGTTTGATGCCGCTCCCCGCCCTACCCCCTCGGCTGGGTCAAAGGCCGAGGTAGCAGCGTAAAGGTTAACACTTAGACTATTTAATCATGCGTATAGTCTGCTGTTGGGTAGCAGGAGCATTATCTCTTGCGCTTAGCAAACCCTCGTGCGGTCAGGGGCTATCTGGGTCACGGCCAAAAAAAGGAGAAGTCAGGTGGCTGAATACTTATTTTGGGTTGCAGCCTTCTCGGGCATGGTTTGAGGGCAAAGCTCCGCTCACAGCTGAATTGCGGGCCGCCGCACCACGTCCGTTACCCGATAGCTTGGCGCTGGTTATGCTTCCCGATTGCTGCACCCAGCCCAGTCGTAAGCAGCACATTCGTGTGTACTTACTCAACCCAACGGCCCAGGCAGTACCAGTTGAGCGCGCTGATGCAACAGTGCCCGGTATTGAGGTAGTGCTCCGGTTGGATAATCAGTGGGTGCTTCCTACCTACCCCAGTGGATTCAGCTGCGGCAACGGTTTCTGGCAGGACACGCTGGCTTCCAACTCCTCTTTTGCTATCAACCTGGACGGAGACAACCTCTACGCCGGCACCATCCCAGTGGAATGCATGCTGGTTGCCCGAATTGGGCAACATGTGGCAAAGTCACCTGTCTTTACTGTCCAACTCACGCCACTGCAACTCTATTTTCTGCGCTATCCAAAGGTGCCCTTACCTGATATCTATTAGCTCACAAAAAGGCCCGGCAGAAACCTGTCGGGCCTTTTTGTTTAGAATATGGCTCTTGGCTACAGCGCGTTTGGCAACACCTAGCTGCACTTCAGTTATAGCGGATCAGCCTCTGCGAGATTAAGCCGATGCCAGCTCCGGGCGGTGTGGTTGCCGCGCTGGATCTGTCGCGCCTTTCACGACAAGCCAGCCGGCCAGCGCGGTTTCGGCGACGAACGGGGGTAGCAGAATGAACGGGGTGAGCAAGTCGGCTACGGGTGGGGCAATGATTAAGGCAAAGCTGTTGACGAGGTAGCAAAGGCCCGCTACCTGCATCAGCGTACCCAGCACCCGGGGCAGGTAGCCAGAGCGCCGAATCAGATACCCCCAACCCAGGCAGGTAACGCCAAAAAACAGCAGCCCAATGCCGAAGCCGTAATTGTGTGCCCGAACGAATACATACGCCAGCGCTTGCCGCTCAGCTAAGTCCAGAGCGTTGAGGTAAACGGCTTTGTTCAGCAGAAACAGCGGCAGCAGCAAGTTGAGCTTGTTCAGGGCTAGTACGGCTGTCTGCACCACGTTTGACAGCAGGCTCATTAAGGCTACCCCACGGTTTACCGGCTTCAGGAGGATATACAGCACGAACATTACCGGCACATCCAGCAGGTGCATCAGCAGGTCGCCGCCAATGCCTGCCCGCCATAGCTGCGGCGACTCGGTGATGCGCTGGGCCGTGGCGGCTGCATCACCGGGCACCACCAATGTGCCTCGCACGAATGTTTCCCCAAGCACCCCGGCAATAATGATGATCAGGTAGGCTATACCGCCTAATCGAATGTACCTGTTCGGCAAAAGCCTGAGCGTAGTATTCATCAGAGTGAGTTGTTTATATAAACATATAATTTTATATATATAACTCAACTTCATAGTCTTCTGCAGAGCAAACTGTTCTTTTTCTTGCCCTATAACTCCCATGCATTTAAGAAGGTCGACTAGCGCAGAGTCTGTTCTGCACCAGTGGTTTTACTTGCAATAAAAAGGCCCGCCGAAACTTCGGCGGGCCTTCGAATTTTCTACTTAGCGGCGGTAGCTCAGGGCGTGTTCTGCACTACCTGACCTGCCTCTGGCTGCTGGGCCGAGGGCTCCTTGATGGTGCCCAGCTCGCGGCCTACCTCAATAAAGGCGTTGATGGCCTTATCCAGATGCTCGCGGGTGTGGGCGGCGGAGAGCTGCACCCGGATGCGGGCCTGGCCCTGGGGCACTACGGGGTAGTAGAAACCCACTACGTAGATGCCTTTTTCGAGCATTTTGGCGGCAAACTCCTGGCTGAGCTTGGCATCGTAGAGCATTACGGGCACGATGGGGTGCTCGCCGGGCTTGATGTCGAAGCCGGCTTCCGTCATCTTGGCGCGGAAGTATTTGGTGTTTTCTTCCAGCCGGTCGCGCAGCTCGGTGCTTTCCGTGAGCAGCTCCAGCACCCGCAGCGAGGCACCCACAATAGCTGGGGCCAGGGTGTTGCTGAACAGGTAGGGACGACTGCGCTGACGCAGCATGTCAATAATTTCTTTGCGGCCCGAGGTAAAGCCACCCATAGCCCCACCGAGGGCTTTGCCGAGCGTGCCGGTAATGATATCCACGCGGCCCATGGCGTTGCGGTACTCGTGGGTGCCGCGGCCGGTTTTGCCGAGGAAACCCATGCTGTGGCACTCGTCAATCATTACCAGTGCCTGGTACTTGTCGGCCAGGTCGCAGATTTTGTCAAGCTGGGCGATGGTACCGTCCATAGAGAACGAGCCATCCGTCACGATGATGCGGTGGCGGGTGCCTTTGGCTACGGCGTCCTGGAGCTGCTTTTCCAGGTCTTGCATGTCGTTGTGGGCGTAGCGGTAACGCTGGGCCTTGCACAGGCGCACGCCATCAATAATGGAAGCGTGATTCAGAGCGTCGGAGATAATGGCGTCCTGCTCGTTGAACAGGGGCTCGAACACGCCGCCGTTGGCATCAAAAGCTGCCGCGTACAGAATGGTATCCTCGGTGCCCAGAAACTCGGCCAGCTTCTGCTCCAGCTGCTTATGAATGTCCTGGGTGCCGCAGATAAAGCGCACCGACGACATGCCGTAGCCGTGGGTGTCAATGGCTTCCTTGGCGGCCCGCACTACCTCCGGGTGCGACGACAACCCCAGGTAGTTGTTGGCGCAGAAGTTTAGCACTTCACCGGCCTCGGTGGTTTCAATTTCGGCGCCCTGGGGCGAGGTAATTACGCGCTCCTTTTTGTAGAGGCCCGCATCCTTAATTTCCTGAAGCTGCTTTTCGAGGTCCGGCTGGAGGGTGGTGTACATGAGGTGAACTAGTGAGACAGTGAACTGATGAGTGGGGTAAACAAAGGTAACACGCCGGCGCGCACGGCTCCACTGCATGCCGCTTTCGGCACCGAACATCTTTTACCTTTACCTTATTCGCACGGTTGTCACCCCGCCAACGCGTCGTTTGTGAAAAGACGAAGCCCCGGCAGGTGCGAACTGTCGGGGCTTCAGGAAGTGGGTGAGTAAAGCACCCTAACTCCCGAACGAAGATGGGTAAGCGTGCGAAAAAGAAACGTGCCGGCCAAGCCGGTGGGTTCCGCGTTTTGCTGGAGTTGTGCAAAGCAGCCGTAGCAGGAGCAATCCGGGCCGTGGTAAGCCACTGGCTCGGACATCCGTAGGATGGCGGCGGTTGGGGCTTCGGCCCTGGCCGCCGTTTGTTTGTCTGGCAAATCGTATGTCTGTCAGACGCATACAAACATACGACTTTTAGAAAAAAAGTTGCTCTGCGCCCGTCCACTTCCAAGCGGGGCTCACTTCTTCCGCTCGAAAAACGCCTGCGCGCCTACTCTCCCACTTTCCATCAACTGCCGCTTCTGCGCCTCCGACATGCGCTTGATTTTCGGGTTGAAGCCGAGGGTATTGATGCTGATGGTGCGGGGCCAGTCCTCCGGCTGCGTGGGGTTGAGGTTTTCCAAGGCCAGCGTGTAGAGCGCCCCCACGTAGGATCCGAAGTCTTGGATGGGGTAGGGAGCTAGTTGCTGCCGGCCGCCGGGCTGGGTATCATAAGCAATCTGCTCGGCCCGGTCGAGGCGCAGGCCCAGGGTTTCGGGGTTTACGAACGTAGTGGGGGTAGGCAGGGCAGCGGCCGGTGCGGCACCAACTGCCAGGTAGCGCGGGTGGTCAAATAAATTAATCGGGTAATTCGCCAGCAAGCCCCCATCTACCAGCACCTCCACCTCCTGGCCTTTGGTGGGGCGGCGTACTACGTGACCCTGCTCATCGAGCAGCACGGCCCGGAAGTAGAGCGGAATGCTCATGCTAATGCGCACGGCGTCGGCCACGCGCATGTCGGGGTGGCTTTCGTAGCTGAACACCTGCATGCGCTGGGTGGTGAGGTTGGTGCCGGTGGTGTACAGGTCGCGGTAACGGGTAGGCTCCTCCTGAGCTAGGGCGTGCAACTGGCCCAAGGTGAGGTCGGGGCGCTGGGTTTTGCGGGCGACTAGCTCGCTCAGGTAGCGCGAAAACTCGTCGCCGCGGTACCAGCCGTACTGCTTAATGAGGCGGGTGCTGCCTCCGAAAAACATCAGCCGCCCATCGTTGAGGCGTTGCACTGGCGTGTTGTTCACTACCCCCTGTATTTCCTGCGCTGAATAGCCTACCGCCAGCAGCGCCGCCTGAATAGCCCCGGCCGAGGTGCCGCCTACCCGGCGCAGCCCGGCTAACACCCCGCGCTCCTCCAGCTCCTGCAGTGCCCCGCCATAGGCAATGCCCCGGATGCCGCCACCTTCCATCACCAGGTTACGGTACACGATGGGGGTAGCCGGCTGGGCCCGGGCTGAGGAGAGCATGAACAGATAGAGCAGAGTAGAAAGTAGAAGGCAGCGACACATAAGCAGAAGAATAATTGGTCAGAAGATACTGAAAGTGGCCAGCGGGTTGTCTGGGCTACTTTCCTCGCGGCGCCATCCTGCCAGAACCATTCGGCTCAGTTATCTTTGCAGCCCCATCCACCCCCTACCCTTCAACCACCCCCGAATGGACACCTCCAGCACCTCGGCCGCTACCCCCAGCGGCGACACCATCCTTGTTATTGGCGCCGGCGGACAGCTCGGCCTAGAGCTTACCCACGAGCTGCGCCAGATCTATGGTGCTTCCAACGTGGTGGCCGCCGATGTGCGCGCGCCCAAGGACGAAGAAACCGCGCAGGCCGGACCATTTGAGCTGCTGGATGTGCTGGATAAAAACCGTTTGGAAGAAGTTATTCGGCAGTACAAGCCCAAGCAGGTGTACCATTTGGCGGCCCTGCTGTCGGCTACGGCTGAAAAGAACCCCAAGTTTGGCTGGCAGCTGAATATGGATGGCCTGTTTCATGTGCTGGATGCGGCCGTGGATTTGGGCGTGAAGCAGGTGTACTGGCCCAGCTCTATTGCCGTATTCGGGCCCGATACGCCTCGCCAGAACACGCCCCAGCTCACCGTCATGAACCCCAACACGGTGTATGGCATCAGCAAGCTGGCCGGCGAGCAGTGGTGCGAGTGGTATTTCCGCAAGCACGGGCTGGATGTGCGCAGCTTGCGCTACCCCGGCCTCATTGGCTACAAGAGCCTGCCCGGCGGCGGCACCACCGATTACGCTGTGGACATCTACCACAAAGCCGTAGCGGGCCAGGGCTACGAGTGCTTCCTCTCCGAGGAAACCTACCTGCCCATGATGTACATGCCCGACGCGCTGAAGGCTACCCTCGACCTGATGCACGCTCCTGCCAAGGCCATTAAAGTGCGCAGCTCCTACAACCTGGGTGCCATGAGCTTCTGCCCCAGCGAAATTACGGCCAGCATCCAGCGCCACTACCCCGAGTTTGAGGTGAGCTACCAGCCCGATGCCCGCCAGCAAATAGCTGACTCCTGGCCCGCCAGCATCGACGACACCCAGGCCCGCCAGGACTGGGGCTGGCAGCCCCAGTTCGATCTGCACCGCATGACCGACGACATGCTCCTGCACCTGAAGGAAGCCCTGGTGCTGAAGTAGGTTTCACCTTTTTCGACTACCCCTCGCACGCGCCCTACCCCTCCCGGTAGGGCGTTTTGCTTGCTACCCCCTGCTCTCCGCGAACCTCTGCGTTTGCTCTGCGTTCCTCTGCGGGAACCCCGATACTGACTGTTTATATGATTGTAAACCACGTCCCCACCGGCTGGCAGATTATCTATCAGCAAGCCCACGCCCTGCTGGCGGCCCAGCTGCTGCACCAGTGGCCCGCCTTCCTACCCTGCGACCAATGGGTAGGCCTGCTGGCCGCCGCCGCCCAGCACGACGACGAGCAGCAGAGCTGGGACGGACACTACGGCTTGACCCCGGCCGGGGCGCCGGCCAACTTCACCATGAAGGAGTTTTCGCTGGAGCAGGCTACTGGCGTCATGAAAGCGGCTCGCTTCCAGGGGCGTTGGCGCAGCCTCCTCACCAGCCTGCACCTGAGCACCCTGTACGAGAGCCTACGCGGACAGAAAGCAGAAACCGACGCCTTTCTGGATGAGCAGCAGGCCAGCCAGAAACGCTGGTTGCGGGAGCTACAAATCAAGAAAGCTGATGCGCAGCGGGCCTATACCTTGCTGCACTGGTGCGACCGGCTCAGCCTGATTCTGTGCCGCCACGAGCTGCCGGAAATGGGGCGGGCTCTGGAAATCTACCAGGGCCCCGATGGGCAAGGCTACCAGGTGCTGCGCCCGGAGCCGGAAGGGCCGGTGCGCGTGCAGCCCTGGCCCTTCCGCGACAAGCAATTCATCGTGAGTGTGGAGGCTACGGTACTGCACCAGCTGCAGTTCACGGACGATGCGGAGCTGGCGGCAGCGCTGCGCGAAGCCCCCATTGAGCTGCTCACCTGGGTTCTTACCAAGGGGTAGCGGCGGCACCTTACTGCCTGAAACACAACTACCCCCAAGCGCAGCAAGGCAGCCTGCGCCGCCCGCGAATCGGCTGGAATTGCCTGGCAACCAGAACGCCGCTTCGCTCCGGCGCGTACTACCTCCAGCTTTCCCCTCCGAAACCCTCGCCTTATGGCCACGCACTACCGTCTTTCCGACATTTTCAACATCCTCAAGACCACCGCCAGTGAGTTCATGGTCAACAACTCGTTCCGGCACGCGGCGGCGTTGTCGTACTACACTGTTTTCTCCTTGCCGCCTTTGCTGCTCATCGTCATTACGGTGGCCAGCTCCATCTACGGGGCCGAGGCCGTAACGGGCCAGATTTACGGGCAGATGCGCGGATTTTTGGGGGCCGATTCGGCTAAGTTTCTGCAGGATTCCATTGCCGAGTTTACCAAGCAGCAGAAAAGCGGCGTGGCTTCCATCATCGGTATCGGCACGCTGGTGTTTGCGGCTACTACCTTCTTCGTGACCCTGCAGGAAAGTATCAACGACATCTGGAACCTGAAGGTGAAGCCGCGCAACGGTGTCTGGCAGTTCGTCCGCGACCGGCTTCTGTCCTTCGGCCTGATTCTGAGCGTGGCCCTGCTGCTGCTGATTTCCTTCGTGATTAGCGCCATGCTCAGCGTGTTTACCGACCAGCTGCAAGCCTGGTTTCCGGAAGTGGCCGTCATCTTTATTCACCTGATTGATTTCGCCCTTTCTCTCTTTATCACCTCCTTGCTCTTTGGCCTGATTTACCGCTTCCTGCCCGACGCCATCATCCGGTGGCGCGACGTGGGCATTGGCGCCGTCATTACGGCCCTACTGTTTTTGGTGGGCAAGTACCTGATTGCCTTCTACATTGCGCAGTCTGACCCCGGCTCGGCGTTTGGCGCGGCGGGCTCGGCCATTGTGCTGCTGCTGTGGGTAAACTATTCCTCCCTCATCATCTTTTTCGGGGCTGAGTTTACCCAGGAGTTTGCCGATGCTTTCGGGCAAAAGGTCCAGCCCAAGGCCCATGCCGTGCGCATTGAAACCCGCGAAGTGCCCGAGGGCGAAACCAAGGAGGAAATCAGCACCGGGCGGCCCCGCGCCGAGGGCCGCTGGAAAAAGTAGGCCCCAGCCGGCAGTACTGGCGCATTCAGCAACAGCCCAAACGTTGGGTTACTGTTGAGCCGGCCAGTATCTTTACTGCATGAAAACTACTATTCTTCGTGCTGTATTGCTTCTGAGCTTGTACATCACCGCGGGCCGGGTGGCAGCGCAAACCGCCGCCGACACCGCCCAGGATCGGCGCCTGGCCCAACGCGTGGCGACCCAGATCTGCGAGGACCTGAAGCTGGAAGACCAGAAAAAGTCGTTGCAAACCTTGTCCTCTGATCAAGCCAAGCAGCTCTTTGTGCGGCTTTTCACCAAGGTGGCGCTGGGCGATGAGGAAATTATAGCTCAGATTACAGCGGCAGGCCCTAATTCGCGTGCGTACGGAGAGCAGCTAGGCCGGAAGGTGGGCGCGGTTATGCTGCGCGACTGTCCCGTGAGCCACCCGCTGCTGCTGCGCCTGGGTGGCGAGCAGTTAAGCAAGCAGCAACCGATCAGCCCCGAAGAAGCCAAGGTGCTCAAGCCCGTTGCAACGGCCATGTGCCGCGACTTGCAGCCCCGCGTTGCGGAGCTGAAAAAGCTCCCGACCGAGAAGCGGCGGGAGGCGCTTACCCAGGCTTTCCAGAAAAATCTCAAAGCCTCAGCGCAGGAGCTGACAAAGTATTATGGCGCCGATGTATTCCTGGATGCGGAACGCATGAAATCCATTGGCATGAAGCTTTCGGCCCTGATGGCTCCCGATTGTCCGGAGGCCGTTGTGCTGTTCACCGAGTTTGCCCCGAAAAAATAAATCTGCTACCCCTGCAAAACCCACGAGGCCCTTGGTACCTGGTACCAAGGGCCTCGTGGGTTTTGCAGGGGTAGCGGGCGCTTACGCTACCTCGGCCTTTTCCTTCACGGCCAGCTGTCCGCAGGCGGCGTCAATGTCCTTGCCGCGCGAGCGGCGCACGTTGGTTTGCACCCCCCGGTCGGCCAGATACTTGTGGAAAGCCATCAGCTTATCGTCGGCGGTGTTTACGTAGTCGGCGTTTTCGATGGGGTTATACTCGATCAGATTCACCTTGCAGGGAATCCACTTCGAAATCTGGTACAGCTCCTCGGCGTCCTGCAGCGTGTCGTTGAAGCTCTCGAATACGATGTACTCGTAGGTTACTTTGCGACCGGTTTTCTGGTGGTAATACTTCAGCGCGTCCTTCAGGGAAGCCAGCGAGTTGGCTTCGTTGATGGGCATAATTTCGTTGCGCTTCGTGTCGTTGGGCGCGTGCAGCGAGAGGGCCAGGTTGGCCTTCACGTCGTCGTCGGCCAGCTTCTTGATCATCTTGGCAATGCCGGCGGTGCTGACGGTGATGCGGCGCGGGGCCATGTTCAGGCCGTCGGGGGCGGTGATGCGCTCAATGCTTTTCACCACGTTGGCGTAGTTGAGCAGCGGCTCGCCCATGCCCATGTACACGATGTTGGTGAGCGGGGTGCCGTACTGCTTCTCGCACTGCTCCCGGATGCGCACCACCTGGTCGTAGATTTCGGCCGCGTCGAGGTTGCGCTTGCGCTCCATGTAGCCGGTAGCGCAGAACTTGCACGTGAGCGAGCAGCCTACCTGCGAGCTGATGCAGGCCGTCATGCGCGTGTCGTGCGGAATGAGCACGCCCTCCACAATGTTGCCATCATGCAGGCGGAAAGCCGATTTGATGGTACCGTCGTTGGAGAGCTGGGAGTTCTGCACCTGCACGCCGTTGATGACGAAGTGCCGGGCCAGCAGCTCGCGCGTGGCCAGGGAAATGTTGTTCATCTCCTCAAACGACGAGGCCGTATTTTTCCACAGCCACTCCAGTACCTGCTTGGCCCGGAACGGCTTCTCGCCGTGCTCCACCATAAAGGCCTTGAGCTCGTCGGGGGTGAGTTTGCGGATGTCGCGCTTGGAAACTACGGGCAGGTCAATCATCATAGCGGCAAAGATACAACACGCACGGCGCTTGGGTTCCGGAAAACCGCGCGAAGTTATCGGGAGCCAACCGCCTGAGAGCGAAGCCCAAGCCGGCCACTACCCCGGCCCGCGCCTTCGCTCAGCAGCAGGTACGGAACACCACGGCCTTACGCCGGCGGGGCAAGTAGGCCAGGCTGCGGCCGTCCTCCTCGTAGAGATGGTAAAAGAAGCCGGGCAAACCTGTCTGGCGCACCTCCTCCCACACGCCCCGCTCCGACTGGCGGGCCACGTACTGCTCGGTGGGCTTAATGGCGGGGCTGCGGAACTGCCCGGGGCCGAAGAACTGGTCCATTCGCTCCCGCACGTAGGCTTCGCGCTGGGCGCGGGTGGGGTGCTCGCCGTACTGGAGCAGCCCGTAGTCGAGCAGGGCCTGGGCCGGAAACCGTTCGGAAAGCAGCGTGTCCCCGGCCGCCGACACAATGCTCAGGTGCAGAGTGCCGGTCAGCACGGAGTCGCCGCGCAGCTGCAGCCGGAACTGGTCGGGGGCAGTGCGGGAGGAAAAGGGCCGGCGCGCCGCCGCCTCGTGCAGCAACCGCGGCCCGGCCGGCACCGCGGGGATAGGCAGCGCCGCCGCCGGGGCGGAGGCTTGCTCGGGCGGGGCGGATGGGGACTGACAGGCTATCAGCCAACTAACGGCAGCAGCGGAAACCAGGAGGCGCATGCGTCTTGAAGCGGGGATGGTGAGCTGACCCATACGCGAAACGCCAGCCAGGGGCTACAACGGCCTTGCTTCCGGACCCCGCAGACGAGCCGCATACTCCTCCGGGAGCGGGAGGAGTTGGCGGGTGGTGTAATTGAAGCCGAGCATGCCGGTTTTGGCGCGGGCAATTTCGCGGCCGGCCTGGTTTTTCACCCAGTACACCAGGTCGAAGCCGTACTTGCCCAGGTCGGTGGCAGCCATCTGAATATGCAGCACGTCGCCGTAAAACCCTTCGCCCTTGTACTCAATGGCTACGTCGGCCATGATGTGGCCCAGGCCGGTTGCGGGGTCGTATTCAGCCTGCCCCAGGTGGCGCAGGAACTGCACCCGGGCCTCGTGCAGGATGCTGAGCAGGGCGTCGTTGCCGAGGTGGGCCCCGTAATTGAGGTCGGTGATGCGTACCGGAATTTCAACGGCAAGCAGGTAGGTTTCGGGTAGCTGAACTTTAACGCGGGCCATAAGCTGGTCAGAAAGAGAAACGCAACACTACATACGGCGCTTTTGCAGACTGGTGTGGGGTAGGGGCCGGCTAGTTGTGCGCAGCCCGGCCGGGGCCGGGGCTACCCCCTACCCGGCCGCCGAAACCTCAAACGCACTATATTAGCCAGACTATGCCCCGGCCGGCCCGACGCCGCGGCCGGTTTTCATTTCCTTTCGATTTTCCTCATGCCTGTTCCCCGCGTCGAAGTTCGCGCCACCGCCGACGGCTCCAGTACCCTGTACGTGCCCGAGCTGAATGAGCACTACCATAGCACCCACGGTGCCCTGCAGGAGGCCCGGCACGTGTACCTGACCGCCGGTCTGGAGCCGGCCCTGACCACGGAAAACCCGGTGGTGTGGGTGCTGGAGGTAGGGTTCGGTACGGGCCTGAATGCCCTGCTGACCCTGGAGCGCAGCCTTACCGCCGGCCAGCAGATTTTCTACGATACCATTGAAAAGTTTCCGCTGCCCTGGGAGGTAGTTGGCCAGCTGCACCCCGACACCTACTTGTCTGGCCCCGAGCTGCAGGACTACCAGCACCAGCTGCACGCCGCCGCCTGGAACCGCCCGGTGCCGCTTACGTCCAACTTCGTGCTGCTGAAGCGCGCCGGGGAGCTGCAGGCTACCCCGCTCTCCCAGGACACCTACCAGGTTATCTACTTCGATGCCTTTGCCCCGGAAAAGCAGCCCGATATGTGGACCGACGAGGTGTTCGCCCAGCTTTACCAGGCCGCCGCGCCCGGAGGCGTGCTGGTCAGCTACTGCGCCAAGGGCTCGTTCAAGCGCAGCCTGAGGGCCGCCGGCTGGCTGGTGGAAAAGATTCCGGGCCCACCCGGCAAGCGCGAGATGACCCGGGCGCGGAAGCAGGGGTAACTACGTATATCCGCTATGAAGCTTAATCGTCGCTTGAATCAACTTACGGAAGCGGATTATCACCACTTGCTCGTTCACTACCGGCGCTACACCGATTTTAACTCGCTGGGGCTGTTCCGCAGTTTACTGGAAAACGAGAAGCTGAGCCTGGAGCAGCAACTGCGCCTGCGGAATGCGGCGGCAGCGGTATTTCCGAAATTCTACGAGTTTCTACAGCTGAAAGACCCGGACACCTACCTCCGTCTCAGCACCCTGGGGCAAGCGCTGACCGTAGCCGATGAGCGGGCGGCGTGGGCTGCAATCCGCCGGACGCAGCAGCGCATCCTGACCGAAAAGCGCATCCGGCACCGCAATTTCGGTACGTACACCAAGCACAACTGCGGCTACGACACCTGCCCCTTCAACGGCCTGATGGTCCGGCAGGGGGCACGCCTGGCGGAAGGTGTTATGCGCTTCGATACCGACAAGCGAATTTGCTACGGGGGTCACGCTGACCACCGCGCCGAGCAGCGTCGTCGGGAGCGGAAAGCTTGGCCCAGCCGGCGGAAGTATCTGGAAAAATAACCAAGCACCTGCCCACTTCCTGCATCCTGCGTAAGTTGCCGGTATTATGAGTCGTAAGCTACTGGAAACCGACGGGCGGGAGTGGGTGCAGAAGGAGATTATCACGGAGACGCAGCGCGAGCAGCTGCTGGCCCTTTATCCTACTGATGCCACTGCCATTGGGCTGCTGCCGCTGCTGGGCTCCTTGCTGGTCGGCCTGAGCGCCCTGAGCGTGGTAGCGGCCAACTGGCAGGGCTTGCCCGAGGTGGTGCGCCTGGCCTTGCTGCTGGGCTCTTTGTGCGGGGCCTACGCCGGCGGCGAGTATTTCCGGCGTCGCGGCAACCTTAACTTAGGTATGGGTCTGATTGCCCTGGGGCTGATCTTGTTCGGGGCCAGCATTGTGCTGACCAGCCAGCTCTACCAGCTCATCGGCTACGACCTCACCGGGCTGCTGGCCTGGGCCGTGGCCGGCATGGCCCTGACGTGGCTGTACCGCAGCCGCCTGCTGTTTCTGATGACGGCCGTTATCAGCGGCATCGTGCAGGGCTACAACACCGGGCAGCTGGGCGCGTTCAGCTACCTCACGGCCATTGGTACGGCCCTAGGGCTGGGGTACTACTGGTGGCGCCGCCCCGATGCCCTGCTGGGCGGGGTGCTGGCTACGGGCTTGCTCTGGCAGGCGGCCTTGCTCATCAACCACTTGCACGTTAAAATCACCTGGTTCTTTATTCCGGCCATGCTGGTGTATGCCTTCGGCGACTGGCAGCCCGACCGCCCGGCGGGCCGGGCACTGCAGGGTCCGCCGCTGGTGACGGCTTTCCTGTTCACGCTGGGGCTGGCCTTGTTTGGCGAATCGGATTTGTATGCCGGGCAGCTGCGGGCGCCGCTGCTGCCTTACCTGGCTGCCCTGGTTGCCGTGCTGATAGTTTCGGTAGCTGGGAAGCGGCAGCGCGGCCGGCTGGGCAGCCTCACCGATTGGCTGCTGCTACTGCCGGGCTTTTACTTTACGGGCGGGCTACCCCTGGCCATTGCCACGCTGGTGGTGCTGTACGCTTACTCCGGCGCCGTGCTGCTGCGGGCCCACCAGGAGCAGAACCCCGACCGCGTGACGCTGGGCACCGTACTGTTCATCATCACCACCGCCGTAGCCTATTTCAAGCTGACCTGGGGCTTCCTGGATAAGTCGTTGTTTTTCCTGCTGGGCGGCTTGCTGCTGCTGGGCCTGAGCTGGTGGCTCCGGCGCCGGGCGGCGCACACGTTCTCCTCGTCAACCCCTCCCAAGCCATGAGTACGCTTCCTGCTGATTCTCTGCCGCCGGTTGCGGGCCCGGCCGGGGGTAGCATCCCGGTGCTGCCCAACGACCTGCCCGAGCCGACCCGCCGGCGGTGGGTGCAGTGGCTAGTGCTGGCGCAGGTGCTGTTTGTGCTGGGCGTGGCCGCCGCCGGCTACGCCACAGCCGCCCTGGGCCGCACCGTTACGCTGCACACCCGCCCCGTTGACCCGCGCGACCTGCTCTACGGCGACTACGTGAACCTGCGCTACCAGGTCAGTGAGCTGCCGGGAGGGTTGTGGCGCGGCTCCGCTATGCCCCGCCGCCACCAGCCCGCCTACGTGCTGCTGGAGCCCCAACCCGATGGTACCTACGAGGCCGTGGCGGCCTTCCCCGAAAAACCGGCCGCCACTGGGCAGCAGGCAGTATTGCGCGGCTCCGTGCAAGATGTGTGGCGGCGCGGGCTCCGCCTGCGCTATGGCCTGGAGCGCTACTACGTGCCCGAAGGCCAAGGTCGCCAACTGGAGCGCCGCCAGAGCCTGCGGGTGCAGGTAAGCATTGCCCCCTGGGGCCAAGCCCGCATCACCGGCGTGGAGCCGGCCGATAAATAACCCACTTGGTGTACTACATATGACGTGAAGTATATATCTTGGCCTCACGTTCTTGCCTACCCTACCTATCCTATTGCGTGATGTTCAATTCCTTTCCTTTTCTATTTCATGAAACCCAGTTTATCCAACTTGGCGCAGGTACTGGCCGCTCAGCGCCGGGCCCAGCCCGCTTCTGCTCGTAAAAAATCATCGGCAGTCCGCCCCGAGTCCGCTCAGCCGGCTCCCGCTGCCTCCACCAAAAAATAAAAGCGAGAGGGCCATATCAGCAACCTGATATGGCCCTCTTGCTTTTGCTTGACAGCAAGAACTGCTTATAAGCGCCGACCGGTCAACAGCTTTTCATCAAAACGATTTAGATCCGTCGTCAGAAGGTAGCTTTTGGTTGCGGTGATGCTCATTTCATCCAGGGCGTCTACCACGTTTTGATAGGTAGCCTGGCTGCTTGGCTTTACCAGCACCGTCAGCGGGCCATACTCGCGCTGGGCAGATAAAAGCGCCTGCCGCAGCCCCGTGGCGCTGTAATCGGTTTTGCGGCTGGCCTGCGCATCCAGTCCCGGGTAGTAATAAACTTGGTTGCGTGGGCCCAGCAGCACCGTCATAACGGCGGCATGGGCCCAGTAGGTATCACAAGACTCGCAACACACTGGCCTCAAGGGCATAGCTACCTCCATAGCAGTTAGCTGGGTAAGTGAGGAAGTCAACATGAAAAAGGAAACCAAGAGAAAGCCTACCCCGGCCATGGGCGTCATATCCGGCGGGGTGATGCGCCGAAAGATGCGGCGTGAGCGTCCGTTCAGGGGTAGCGGCTGCAGATGGGTCATCACAAGGGTGCGGCTGGTTTGATATTATTGCACCCGGGCAACGCTGTGCAGTTACTATATATTGCTGGCCCAATAGCAATCCGTTTCTCCGCGCAAACTACGCTTCCTCGCTTTTTCTCGTCCTGTAAAGGTTAAACTGTATATGCGTCGGTTCTGGTGTTGCTTTACGGTGGCGTTGGTGGTCTGGCTTGCGTTGTGGTCGTTGCTCATGGGAACGGCTTTTATCTGGAAGCCCACCCTCGATATCCAGCTGCACAACACCTACTTCGTCGTTGGTAGCTATTTGGGGCAGCTTATCTCCTTCCTGCTCATCCTGTTTTTGGTTCTGCTGCTGGATGCCGGACGCCGGTGGGCAGCGAGCAACGCAACGGTGGCCCTGGCCTGCGGCCTCGGCAGCCCCTTGTTGTTGTGCTGGTGCGTAAGATTGGGCTATGCCTATTCCACTCTCTCCGGAACAGAGGAAGCTGTTTTTCCCTTAGGCGCGGCCGTGAGTGGCCTATTGAAACTCATCTGGACAGTATCAGCCTTCCTGTTCGTGGTGGTGATTTGGGCCGGCATTACGTGTTGGCGGCTCCGCGCCCCCCGTGCCCGCTAGCAACTTCGCCTACCTCTGTTCAAACCACCACACCCGCTCCGGGGTGAGGCAGGCGTGCAAGGGCACGTCGCCCGCCCAGGCGTCCTCAATACGGGGTACTGGCGGCTCCAGGCTCACGCCAATCCGCAGGGCGTCGGGGCGACATTGGGGCAGAAACTGGTCGTAGAAACCCTTGCCATAGCCTACGCGGTGGCCCCGCTCATCGAAGGCCAGCAAGGGAATCAGAATGGCGTCGAGCCGGGGGGGTAGGGCTTCGACGGCTCCTATGGGCTCCGGAATGCCCCAGCGGTTATTCTCCAGCTGGGCTTCCGAGGTGAGGTGGAAGTGGCGCAAGGTCCGGCCGTCGGGCTGCACCACGGGCACGGCCAGCTGCAGCGCCGGCCGCTCGGCCCACAACTGCCGGATCAGGGGCCAGGTATCGGGCTCCTGCTGGCGCGCAATGGGCAGAAACAAATGCAGCCACCGCCACTCCCGCCACGGAAACGCCTGCTGCAGCTGCTCCCACAGCGCCGCGCTCCGGCGGGCAACTTCCTCATCCGATAAGGCTCGGCGGCGAGCCAGGGCTTGTTGGCGGAGTTCCGCTTTGGTCATGGCTGCCGGTATGCAGCCGATTGGCGAAACTTCCTCATTTCTGCATCACTTCCTGACTCAATGCCGAAATATGCCCACGGGTAAGGGGGAAACCGGTCAACAAGCTGGTTCAGAATTGTATTACGCTCTTCTTTCTCTCCCAGCAGATGATATAGATAAGCGAGGTTATTATTGGCATAAACAGAGACCAGCGAACTATCAACTGGCAACTTCGGCTGAGTTAATATCTTCTGAATTAATGGGCTATGCTCAGTGTACCAGCGTTTCGGAGCATTCTCTTCCTCCTCTATGTCGCTGTACATCTCCACTAGGTACATAAGCCATAAAGCATACTGAATGTCTTCCTTTTCCACCGACTCGATATAGGCAACAAGCTCATTCTTATCGCCTAACCATTTAGGTGACACCAGCTTAAACACATGGTGATAAGCCCAAAATTTGCTGTCATCTAGCGCTATGCTCTGCTGAAATGCCTTTATGGCTTTATCAGGCTCACTTAGTCCCATTTCTGTGCGCACCAGCCGAGCCCGAGCCTCGCAACGGTAGGCATCCTGCTCAAAGCTACCTCCTAGTTGCAAACGTGCCAGCTGTAGATAGTGAAAGAAGCCCTCTACCTCTGATTTCGATAGGTCTTCCGCCCACTTGCCAGTCCGGGCCTGCCATGCCTGATATAAATACCACGCACCGGCCACCAGATGCGAAAAGTCGGTATCAGCGGAACGTATGAAGAGTTGGATGTTCTTGTTGTACCGGTCTGTCAAGCATATTCCATCTACCAGTCGAGACAGTTCGTCGCTGGTTAATCCGTGGGCAATAGTTTCAACTTGCTGCCATTGCTGCTGCTGAATTAAGGCCGGAATAGAATACCGCGCGTTCAACCCAAAGGACAAGTCACGCTCATTGTTCTTATCAGAAAACAACGAAGACAAGAAAGAAAACATTGACTAAGAATAAGTGTTAAACGGCCTTCAGGGACCAGGTGAGTTACTCCTCTTCCAACACCGTAAACTCCAGGGCCAGCGGGTCGAAGGCATCGAGGAGCTGCTGAATGAACTGGGGGTTGTTGATGAGAATGCTGAGCACGTTATCGGTGCGCTCCTGCAGGTGGCCGCCGGGCATGAGCTTGTCTTTGAGGGCCGTGAGTTGGGAGTAAGCCGTTTCGTGCTTGGCTTCGGCGGCTTTGCTCAGGCGCTTTTCCAGGCCCTGCACAATGCCCGTCATCTTCTGCTGCTCGGCCGCCACGGTTTTTACCAGGGTGGGGTCGAGGCGCTGGGCCAGGTCGGCAACAGCCTGGAAGGCGGCGGCCAGCTGCTGCTGCTGCTCCCGCAGGCTCACTTCTTCCTGTCCCAGCGTGGCACCTACCTGCTTTTTCAACTCGGGCAGGGGCCGGAAGATGTCGGTAGTAGTCAGGCCCAGCTTGCGCAGCTTGCCGGCGTTGGCTTTGCCCACGTATTGAGCCGAGTTGCGGGGTAGCAAAATCGGGAAGGGTACGTTGTTTTCCTCGAACACGCCTTTCAGCTGAAACCAGTAGGCTACCTCGGCTCCGCCACCAATGTAGCAGAGGTTGGGCAGCAATATTTCCTGGTAGAGCGGGCGCAGCACCACGTTGGGGCTGAATTGCTCGGGGTGGGCTTGGGCGAGTTCCAGCAGCTCCTGCTGGGAGTGGCAGCGGCCGGTGTTGCGCACCGTAATCTGGGCGCAGTCCTGGGCGGCATCGTACTCCAGCCGCTCCCGCTTGCCGGAATCAGTCAGGAAGAACAGGTTGAGCGGGCGCGAATACACCTGGGGCTTGTAGCCGGCGGCTTCCAGCTGGGCGTTGGCCTGCTGCACCGCCCGGTTGGAGGCCTGCTCCCGGATTTCTGTTGTAAGCACCGGCACCAGGGCCTGCTTGAGGGCGGGGGCATCGGCATCCAGACTCACTAACCCCAGCTCCCCGAACAGGTCGTGGGTGAGGCGGCGGGTAGCGGCAGCCAGGGTGTCGGCTTGCTCATAGGCCTCGCGGAACAAGGCAGGCACGTCGGCGGGCAGCTGGTCGAGCAGGGTTTCCTTCAGGCCACCGAGCTTCAGGCGGCCCACCGGCCCGCCGGTTTCAGCGGCGTTCCATTCGTACTTCTTCCCGAACAGGTTGAAGTGGTTGATTTCCGCGAAATCGTGGTCTTCGGTAGCCATCCAGTACACCGGCACGAAGTCGTACTGAGGGTACTTTTCCTTAAGCTGCCGGCTCAGCTTCACCGCCGACACAATCTTATAGATGAAATATAGCGGCCCGGTGAGCAGGTTGAGCTGGTGGCCGGTGGTGATGGTGAAGGTGGTATCCTTTTCCAGCAAGGCCAGGTTGGCCTCCACGGCCGGGTGCACGGTGGGCAGCGTGGCGTATTGCTCGCGCAGGGCCGCTACCAGCCGCTGCCGGGCTTCGGAAGTATAAGAAGCGCGCTTTTCTTCTATCTGCTCGGCGAAGGCGTCGAGGGTAGGGAAGCGGTGATAAAAGGCAGTCAGGGCATTGTGCCGGGCCAGATAATCGGTCAGCAGGGAAGAAAACGCGCCGGTATCGGCGTAGCGTAGAGTCGTGACGGACATACGGAGAGAAGAATATTCGGCTATAACCGGCCAGCGTCCACAAAGTAACTGGCATTTTCCCGGATGGATTATTTTTCCGGTCTTCTCCCTACCCCTTATCCACTCCTAAACTGCCCAAAAGCGCATTTCCAGCGAAATCCGGGTAGCATCAGAATTTAAATTCAGGGCGCCACCGTGCAGCAGGTAGGGCGAAAACAGCAGCACCTGCTCGGGGCCGGGGTGGGGGCGCACCAGCTCCAGCGGCTCCAGGCTGCCCTTCAGGGCGGGCACGCTGTAAGTGGTGCCGTTGTAGGTAGCGCCACCGGCCGTGCGCTCGGTGCGGTCCTCGGGCCACCAGTGGCTGCCCGGCACCAGGGTCAGCGACGAATCGGGGGTGCTGCCGGCCACTGGAAAGTAGATGTTGATACCATCGCGCAGGCGGTCCAGCCACACGTCGCGGTGCAGGGGGTTGTTGTCGGTGCGGCCGGGGCGGGCCAGGCGCAGATGAAACGCCCGCTGCCCGTTGTGGGGGTTGTGCACCCGCACGGCGCGGCCGCACAGCTCGCTCACGCGCTGCTCCACCAAGGCCACCGGCACCGGCAACGCTTCCAATGGGTACTCCTTGGTTTGGTTTACCACGGCCAGGTGCAGGCCCTGGTTGTCGCCGACTATCTGGTGGTACTGTTCCACAGGCCAGTCGGCGGCTACCGCTGCGCCGGCCGCCCGCAGTGCTACCCTCACTTTTTCCGCCAACCCTTCGCGCAGCGCCGCATTTTCCTGGGGGCTCAGGAAGCTGGCTACCGTGTAGCCTGCCGCGCTCCAGGGCTGTCCGGCGGTCAGGTCCTGATCGGAAGCCAGCAGCACCCGCGCTTCGGCCGGCTGGGTTTCACCCTCAATCTGATACTCAACTTGCTGGTGCTGGATACGGGCTTTCATAAGGCAACTGGTAGGTAGCGCAAGGTACGATAGACCCCGAATACGTTTCCGGGCGCGAGTAGTACCGCGAAAATCCGTTTCGCGGTACTGGCCACTAAAAACCCTACCCCGGCAGGCCAGGGTAGGGTTTCTCAAAGTCAATTTTCCGGAGCGTTAAATCAGCTTGCCGTAGAGGTCGAAGTCGGAAGCCTCGGTTATCTGCACCTGGGCGAAGTCGCCGAGGCGCACGTAGGTGTCTTTGGTGGCGGGCACCAGCACTTCGTTGTCCACTTCGGGCGAGTCGTACTGGGTGCGGCCCACGAAGTAGCCGCTTTCCTTGCGGTCGAAGAGTACCTTGTAGGTCTGGCCCACGCGCTCCTCATTCAACTCCATCGAAATGCCCTGCTGCAGCTCCATGATCTGGTCGGCGCGGTCCTGCTTTACGTCGGCGGGCACGTTGTCTTCCAGGGTGAAGGAGTGGGTATTGTCCTCATGCGAATAGGTGAAGATGCCCAGGCGGTCGAAGCGGGTGTCCTCCACGAAGCGGTACAGCTCCTCGAAATCCTGCTGGGTTTCGCCGGGGTGACCGGCAATGAGGGTCGTGCGCAAGGCAATGTCGGGCACGCGCTGCCGGATGGTGTCCACCAGCTCTACGGTACGGCGCTTGCTGATACCCCGGCGCATGGTTTTCAGCATGTTATCGGAAATATGCTGCAGAGGCATATCCAGGTACTTGCAGATGTTTTCCCGCTCGTTCATCACGTCCAGGGCATCCATGGGGAACTGCGAGGGGTAGGCGTACTGTAGCCGAATCCAGTCGATGCCGTTCACGTCGGAGAGGTGGCGCATCAGGTCGGCCAGCTTCCGCTCGCCATAGTGCTGCAGGCCGTAGTAGGTCAGGTCCTGGGCAATCAGAATCAGCTCCTTGGTGCCCATGGAGGCCAGGCGCTTAGCTTCCTTCACCAGGTCCTCGATGGGGCGGTCTTGGTGCTTGCCGCGCATCAGCGGAATGGCGCAGAACGAGCAGGGGCGGTTGCAGCCTTCGGCAATCTTGAAGTAGGCGTAGTGGGCGGGGGTGGTCAGCAGCCGCTCGCCCACCAGCTCGTGTTTGTAGTCGGCCTCCAGCTTCTTCATCAGCTGGGGCAGCTCCAAGGTGCCGAAGTAGGCATCTACCTGCGGAATTTCCTGCTCCAGGTCGTCCTTGTAGCGCTGGGAAAGGCAGCCCGTCACGTAGAGCTTTTCGAGGCGGCCAGCTTCCTTCTCGTCGGCGTAGCGCAGAATGGTGTCGATGCTTTCCTGCTTGGCGTTGTCAATGAAGCCGCAGGTGTTGATGATAACGATGTTGGCGTCGCTCGTGTCGGCTTCGTGGGTTACCTGGAAATCGTTGGCCCGGAGCTGGCCCATCATCACCTCCGAATCAACGAGGTTTTTGGAGCAGCCCAGGGTAATGACGTTGACTTTATTGGCCTGTTGGCTTCTGACTTTCATGCTGGGGTAGTAAGCAGGCGGCCGGACAATTTCTTAGCAGTGAGAAAGTTGCCCGCTTGCGGCCCGCGGCGAATTGAGGACCGCAAAGGTACGAACTCGGCAACGCCTTTTCCTACTCCGAATGTTCCATTTGCCAGATGACTCTTGCTACCTGTTCTGAAAACAAAGCCAGTTTTAGTAGCCGTCCAGACCTCTCTTTCTATCCATGTACCAGCGGCTAATGAGACTATACTGCTCTCGCCTGTTTCCGTGGGTAATCAAGTCGTAATCTGCTTTTATAGTGGCTTTCTTAACCGTATCATCTAAGGCAATAGTGTAATCCGATTTATAGTATCGCATATTATCTGTTGCTCTGGAACCCTGCAATTTGACAAAGCTGGAATCGGTAATGTGGAAATGCACCTTGCCGCCCGACTCTACTCGGATACTCTTCAACACTAATTCGCGGTACCGGCTCGCGGCGTTGCCATAGAGCTGCACACCCAAGGAAAAATCTCCTTTCTCACCCAGATAGCCTACGAAAGGGTAAACTTTTGACGTTAGTTGCCTATTTAAGCTGAAAGCCACAATAGGAGTAATTGAATCGGCAACAGTTGTTGAAATAGGTACAACATTGAAAGCATTATAGCTTGTCCTGTTAGTGTAAGGAATACACCCTGTTATAGCAGCGACAAAGATTATCGCATACCTAACCCAAATTGAATATTGCCCTATCATTATAAATAGGGCATAAGAAAAGTTAGTAACCCAAATCTACAACAACCTTTCTACATATATTAACCCGCTACAAGCCCCTACCCCCCGTCAGCAGCTCATACACCGACGGCGCCACCCGGCGCAGTAAAGCCCCTACCCCCACGGAAAAGGCCACTATTGCCAGCGGCAGCCCCACGAACACCACCAGCTGCTGCTCCGGCCAGAAGTACAGAGCGGCCTCGGTGGCGTAGCTCAGCAAAGGCACATGCAGGGCATAGATGATAAAGGAGAAGCTCGTCAGCCAGACAAACCACCGCTGCCGCATGGCCACCCGCACCAGCCCGTCGGCGCCGTACCACATGACCAGCATGCCAAGCAGCTCGGAGGCCCGGTGCAGCAGCGACATCACGCTGAACGAAGGCCGCTCCAGGTGAAAGGCCAGCCAGGTTTTCACCGTGACAATCAGCAGCCACACTACCGCAAACAGCCACCCGTTAAACCACCGGGGCGGCACCTGCACCTCCATGTCGCGCCGACGAAGCCACACGCCCAGCCCGAAAAAGCACAGGCCGGTTCCCTCTATCATGGGCAGCCCCAGGCCCAGCATCCACAGGGCTCCGGTGATGGCAAAGTACACCAGCGGTGCCCGGTCAAGAGCTTTGCGCAGCCACGGGTACCCCAGGTTGTAAAAGAACAGGCTCCGGATAAACCACAGCTGAAACGGCAGTGGAATCAGAAGCCAACATAGAATCACCTGCCCCGGCGAGTAGTTGCTGACCAGCGGACTATCGGGGCCGAATGGGCTGAGCGCGGCCGAGAGTACCAGCTGGCGGGTAGCCGGGAACTGTTCCAAAGCCCAAGTCAGCATGAGTCCCAGCGCGCTCCACAGCAGGTAAGGCACCAGCAGGGTGCGCACCCGCCGTTTCACCCGCACGCCGTGGGGCTCCCTACCCTCGTGGTGAGCGAACAGGTAGCCCGAAATAGCAAACAGAATGGGAATGCGAAACCGCAGCAGCCCGTTGGCCAGAAAGTACTGCAGCTAGGTGCCAGCGGCCAGGGGCTCATCCACGGGCGTCCAGGGCTGCAGGTAGCGCGGGTGCAGGTTGTAGGCGTGCACATACACCAGCAGCAGCATGGCCACCAACGACCAAAACCGAAGCTTCTGGCTCAGAAACGCATCAAGGCGCGCGGGCAAGGGCGCCAGGGTAGCAGGTGCACCGGCAACATCGGGTAAGGGCGCAAGCATAGGCAGCAGCTTATATAGCCAAGATGCTGATTTTTACTGAAGACCGGGCGGCACTCATCACGTCAGCAACAAAAAAGCCCGCCGAAGCATACGCTTCGGCGGGCTTTACAGCCGGCGGCCAGGGCCCTGCCAGCTTATTTTTTGAACAGAGAATTTACGAAGGTGTGCCGGTCGAAGAGCTGCAAATCCGTCATCTTCTCCCCTACCCCGATGTAGCGCACCGGCACCTGCAGCTGATCTGAAATACCGATAACCACCCCACCCTTCGCCGTACCGTCGAGCTTGGTGATGGCCAACGCCGATACCTCGGTGGCCTTGGTAAACTCCTTGGCCTGCAGGAAGGCATTCTGGCCGGTGCTACCGTCCAATACCAGCAATACCTCGTGGGGTGCATCCGGAATAACCTTCTGCATCACCCGCTTGATCTTGCTGAGCTCGTTCATCAGATTCACCTTGTTGTGCAGGCGGCCCGCCGTGTCAATAATCACCACGTCGGCCTGCATGTCCACGCCTTTTTTCACGGCGTCGTAGGCCACGGAGGCGGGGTCGGTGTTCATGCCGTGCGAAATCACCGGCACGCCTACCCGCTCCCCCCAGATGATAAGCTGATCGACAGCCGCGGCCCGGAACGTATCGGCCGCGCCCAGCACCACCTTCTTACCGGCCGAGTGAAAGCGGTGGGCCAGCTTCCCGATGGTAGTGGTTTTGCCTACCCCGTTCACGCCCACTACCATAATCACGAAGGGCTGCCCGGTATTGTCGGGGCGGTCGAGGATGGCGCGGGAGCCGGTAGCGCCGCTGTTGCGGTCCAGCAGGTCGGCAATTTCTTCGCGCAGGATGCGGTCCAGCTCCGAGGTGCTCACGTACTTGTCGCGGGCCACGCGCTTCTCAATCCGGTCAATGACCTTCACGGTGGTATCAATGCCCACGTCGGCGTGCACCAGCAGCGTTTCCAGGTCGTCGAGCACGGCCTCGTCCACGGTGCTTTTGCCTACTACAGCCTTGCTGAGCTGGTCGAAGAAGCTGGTTTTGGTTTTCTGCAAGCCCTCATCAAGCGCCTGCTGCTGCTCCTTGCTTTCCTTATCCTTCTTGAAAAAATCGAAAAGTCCCATGCGGTCAGGATGTAGCGCGAAGCTCCAGCTTCGCGCATCGTTGCTGAGGTTGAGCTCCTTGGCTTACGCTGAGGTGCCCAACGAAGCACGAAGCTGGAGCTTCGTGCTACAACGCAAAAAAGTCCCACGGTGGCGGGACTTCTTCACGTATTCAGGATGCCACGAAGGCCAGGAATTACTTAACGCCGGTGGCGATGTACTCCTGCACTTTGTCAACGGGCACCATCTCTTCTTTGAAGGTGTAAGCGCCGGTCTTTTCCGATTTCACCGCACGAATGACCTTAGCCCAGTCCTTGCCGGTGGCGGTTTTCAGGGTTGCTACTACTTTCTTAGCCATTGCTCAGGTTACTTGATTTCCTTGTGAACGGTCATCTTCTTGAGCACGGGGTTGAACTTTTTCAGCTCGATGCGCTCAGGAGTATTCTTGCGGTTCTTGGTGGTGATGTAGCGCGAGGTGCCCGGCTGCCCCGAGTTCTTATGCTCAGTGCATTCAAGGATTACCTGCACCCGGTTGCCTTTTTTAGCCATCTCGACGGGGTTTTGGGATTAAGGACTGCAAAGGTACAAGGGTTTTCGATAATGTCAAACAGAATACAGCTAATTAGTTGATAGTGTGTGGCGGTGATGAGGTGATTTTTGGTGAGGTGATAAGGTAAAGGGTGACAGGTAAATCGCCACAACGGCATTCCTCGACAAGCTCGGAATGACGTTGTGGTGACAACGGTCATGCTGAGCGCAGCGAAGGACCCTATCACGCCAGAACAACCATCGTAATAACGACTCGTTTTACCGTGATAAGGTCCTTCGCTGCGCTCAGGATGACTGGATTTCTTCCTGTCACCCTTTACCTCATCACCTCATCATTTTACCACAAATCACTTCAATTCGGGCAGCTTGAAATCGTCGAGGGCGCTGGGCTTCGCCATCATGCTTTCCACTTCGGCCACCGTGCGCGGCGCCTCCCGCGAGAGGTTTTCGTAGCCTTGCTGGGTAATCAGAATGTCGTCTTCGATACGCACGCCAATATTCCACCACTTTTTGTCGCAGGGGCTGCCCTCCGGAATGTAAATGCCGGGCTCTACGGTAATTACAGCTCCCGCTTGCAAAGGGCCGTACGTGCCGGGGTCGTGCACATCGAGGCCAAGGTAGTGGCTGGTGCCGTGGGGAAAGTAGGTGCGCACCTCTTCGGGCTTCTTGATGATGCCCAGCTTCAGCAGGCCATCGGTGATTACCTTCTGGGCGGCTTTGTGGGGCGCCTGAAACTCGTTGCCGGGTTTGCAGGCGGCAAAGCCGGCTTCCTGGGCGGCCAGCACCAGCTCATAAATCTGGCGCTGGGCCGGACTGAACTTACCCGATGGGGGGATGGTACGGGTTACGTCGGCGGAATAGCCGTGGTACTCGGCCCCGCAGTCCATGAGTAGCAAGTCGTTTTTTACCTGCGTTTTGTCGTTTTCGGTGTAGTGCAGAATGCAGGCGTTGCTGCCGGCCCCTACAATGCTGGGGTAGCCCTCAAACTCGGCGCCGTACTTTTTATACACGTACTCGTGCAGGCCCTGCAGCTCCATTTCGCCCATGTCGGGCCGGGTGGCTTTCATAACTTCCTGCTGCCCAACGGCACTAATGCGCACGGCGCGGCGCAGCAAGGCTATTTCCTCGGGCGTTTTTACTTCGCGTAGCTGAGCCAGAGCCGCCTCCAAAACCTGCGTATTGTGGCGGCTAACGGGCTTATTGGCTACGACTTGCTGCCGTTCAGCCTCGGTTTTTGCTCCCAGATAAGCTTGCACGTACGCATCCTGCGCTATGGCAGGCTGGGTTTGGCTAAGCCGCAGGAGGTAGGGCTGCAGGCGGTCTGCCCCGGTGAGGCCATGCTGCTGAATGAGCTGCTGAGCCTCCGCAACCGCCGGGTTAAAATTAGAAGGAACGGCGGCCTGCTGCCGGAACGCGGCTACCAGATTGTACAGGTCGGCTGGGTCGTCGGGGTTGTCGCGCGCGTCGGTGGGTAGGGTCTGGAAGGCTATCTGCGAGAAACTCGCCCACGGAATGCCAGCGTCGGCAAACTCCTTGTTGTCGGCCACAAACTGCAGCTGTAACTGCTGTTTCGCTCCTTCGGTGCCCAGTCGGCGACCGGTCCACTGCTCGGCGCGGGCGTTGCGGGGCTGCACAAACAGGGCTTCCGTAACTCCACTTTGCCCCTTGATGGTTTGGGGCTCCTTGAACAGCACCAGCACGGCTTCCGGCTCGGTGTAGCCGGTTAGGTAGTAAAAGTCGGGGCTTTGGTGGTAGATAAAATCTACGTCGTTGGCGCGGTTGCGCACCGGCGCGGCAAATAATACCGCTACCGAACCGGCGGGCAGGGCCTGCCGGACTAACTCCCGCCGCTGCTTGTGAAAAGATGCCGACAGCAAATCCGTGGGACGGTCGGGGCCGGCGGACCGCTGGGCCTGGGCGGCAGGCGCGGCCAGGAGGCCGCCCAGCAGGAGCAGCAGACCACTTGATTTTCTGAGCGAAGGCAGGGAGTAAGGCATAGCGCAAGAAAGACTGTTTCCGGCTTTCGACGTTGCAGCGGGATAGGGCGCTGCCAACTCTCGCCAGGCTCCCGCGGCGCGCTACGGCACTTGCTCGAGCTTAAAAACAGCGCGAAGCTTCCGCTACCCGCAGAACTCAGCTTTCTGGTACAGAAAGAACTGAAACTCTGCGCGTGGCGGAAGCTTCGCGCTCTGGCAAAAGGCTTGCTACCTAGCTGAAAGCTAGTAAACGATAAAGCCCTGCTCTTTGGCCTTCTTCAGAACCGACATAATGCCGTTCTTGTTGATAGTGCGGATGGTGCTGGCGGCAACTTTCAGCGTAACCCAGGCGTCCTGCTCAGGGATGTAGAAACGCTTCTTCTGCAGGTTCGGGTAGAACTTGCGCTTGGTCTTGTTGTTGGCGTGCGAAACGTTGTTGCCTACGCGGGTACGCTTGCCGGTCAGATCACAAACTCGGGCCATGATATCAGGAGCTTAGAGGTTTCAATGCTAGAAAAAGGGACGCAAATATCCGAAGTATTTTGACAGAAGCAAACCCAAGGCTTGAAAAATAGCGGGTTAGCCCATTTCCGGGCCAGAACGGGACTTCTTTTTATCGCGCCCGGCCCGCCAGGGGCAGTGTCGGCAACCGCTGCCGCAGCACGTGCCCCGGCGCAAATGGTACTGTTCCGTGAAAACCATGTAGCCCTCCGGGGTTAAGTAGTAGTCGCCGGGCTGAAGCGGCTGAGGAGCAATACGAGCCACAGAAAACGGAAACGGATGAGGTGCCAAGATACGAAAGCTTGGGGAAGGCCCCCCCAAAACCTGTGTGGGCTCTTCCTGGTATATAGCTGTATTGCCGTACTTTTCGGGCTTTAGTTCTCCTCTTATGCGCCCTTTCCTACCCCTTCTGCTGGCTGTCCTGCTCACCGGGGCAGCACGGGCGCAACAACCCGCAGCGCCTGGTATTGCACTGTTAGTGCAACAGTTAGCCCAGGCCCCGGATCCTTTGCCGGAGCTGCCGCTGAAAGAAGCCCGCCGCACCCTACCCCAGGCGCGCCAGCGCTACCAGCGGGGCTTGCCGACTGGCATCAGCTTTTATCTGACGGCCCGTGTGCTTAACGAAGCAGCGACGCCCGAACCGGTGGTGGTGGCAGTGGATACCTGGCAAGGCAGCCACATCAGCGGCCGGATTATGCGCCTGGGACCCAACGGCTTGCCTACCCCCAACGCACCCGTGCACCTCGACGAGGCGGCGGTGCTGGACTGGATTGTGCTGCGCCCGAATGGAACTGAAGAAGGCAATTTTCTGGGCAAGTTTCTGGACCTGGAGGAGCGGCTGGCAGCGCTGCAGGACTAACCAGCACGCCCCGCCAGAGGCTTAGTCTCCTTCCTTCGGAATATCCTTGAGGTCCTGCAGGGTACCCGCGCTGTTAAAGCGCATCGTCATGTCTTTCGGGTTGTGCTGGCCGGCGGCTACTACGGCAGATCCGTTCAGCTTGTAGTCGGTTTTTTTGGCTTTGAACAGGGTTTTGAAGGCTACCTTGGGTAGGCCTTTGGGCTCGAACCGGACGCGGATGGGCATCAGCTCCGTGCCTTTCTTGCGAAAGGACACGTCCTTTTCCTCTACGCCCTGCACCTGCATATCGTCGCTGATGCTGAAGTTGTATGAAACGCGCCGTACTGTCACGGGGAAAGGGTTGTAGTTGGTCACCCGCAGGCTCACCACGGCTTCTCCGTTTTTCAGGCCCAGGTCCTTGATGCCCACGTCGGCCACTTCAATTTTAGGCAGCTTCGGGATATACACGCGCTTGGTCAGCTCCACCGGAATTTTCTGCGCCCCGGCCACGGGTAGGCGCGTGTAGAGCGTCAGGGCCATCTGCACATCCACGCAGTCCTGCTGGCTGTTTTTCAGGGTTTTCTTTGCGTCGCTCAGGTCCACTGCCATCGGAATCTGCAGGTGGTTTACATCGTTGCCTTTTAGCACCAGCGGCTTGTCTTTGCTACCCTCGGCCAGCAGCTTGCCATCTACCCGGGTCTGGTAGCTTAGGCTGTCCACTTTCAGGGTCACGGGCATGTGGTTGCGCAGATCGGTTTTCATCTGGGCCTGCAGGCGGGAGGCCGTAATGTTGTTTACGGCCAGGGAAGTATTTTCCAGTGTTGGCAACAGTTCTTTGCCCTTATCGGTTGAAAAGTAGGTCCAGCCGCCACCTATCAGGAAGAGCAGCAGAAAAGCCAGCGCAACGGTCTGGCCGGGGTGACGGCGAAAAAAAGAAGCAGCCATAGGAAACATGCTGCTTCGGAGCCAGCCCTGAGCGCTGCCATACAATACATATGGTTGAGGTTCAGCAACTTACAAAGCAGACCTGCTTGCTTACTCGCTCTGCGTCAGATGGTTATAGCCGAGCTACTCCCTTTTCCGCTGGCTGCGGTCTTTTTCCGTAATTTTGAACAAGTTGAATTCCACCCCCAACGCCAAGCATCTGTTTCTTATGCACGCTCCCACCCAGCCTACCTCCGATACCCTGACTCATCCTACCCGCAGCCACGAGCTGATGGCCCTGGAAGACCAGTACGGTGCCCACAACTACCACCCGCTGCCCGTGGTGCTTAGCCGAGGCGAGGGGGTGCACCTCTGGGATGTGGAAGGTAAGCACTACTACGATTTTCTTTCGGCTTACTCGGCCGTTAACCAGGGCCACTGCCACCCGCGCATTATTGGAGCCCTGACGGAGCAGGCCCAGAAGCTGACCCTCACGAGCCGGGCTTTCTTCAACGACCAGCTGGGCCTGGCCGAAAAGCAGCTCTGTGAGTTGTTCAACTACGACAAAGCTCTGCTGATGAACTCCGGGGCCGAAGCCGTGGAAACCGCCCTCAAGCTGGCCCGCAAGTGGGGCTACCAGGAGAAAGGTATTGCCCCGAATCAGGCCCGCATTGTGGTGGCTGAGCACAACTTCCACGGCCGTACCACCGGCATCATCTCCTTCAGCACCGACCCCGACTCGACGGGCGGCTTCGGGCCTTACGTGCCGGGCTACCAGGTAGTGCCCTACGACGACCTAGCGGCGCTGGAAGAGGCCGTGAAAGATCCGCACGTCTGCGGGTTTCTGGTAGAGCCCATTCAGGGCGAGGCCGGCGTGATGGTGCCTTCGGAAGGCTACCTGGCGAAGGCGGCGGCCATCTGCAAGGCTCACAATGTGCTGTTCATTGCCGATGAAATCCAGACGGGCCTGGGCCGCACCGGCGAGCTGCTGGCTGTGTGCTACGAGGCAGTGCACGCCGACATTCTGATTTTGGGTAAGGCCCTGAGCGGCGGGGTAATGCCCGTGTCGGCGGTGCTGGCCCGCAACGAGATTATGCTTACTATTCAGCCGGGGCAGCACGGCTCCACCTTCGGGGGCAACCCGCTGGCCTCGGTGGTGCTGCGGGCCGCCCTGGACGTGCTGCTGGACGAGAAGCTGACCGATAATGCCCGTATTCTGGGCGAGGTATTCCGGGAGCGGATGCGCCGGGTGCAACAGCAGCGCCCCGAGGTAGTGGAGCTGGTGCGCGGCAAGGGCCTGCTCAACGCCGTGGTCATCAAGCCCCGCCCCGATGGCCGCACGGCCTGGGATGTGTGCGTAAGCCTGATGGAGCGCGGCGTGCTGGCCAAGCCCACCCACGGCGACATCATCCGGTTCGCGCCGCCGCTGGTCATCACCGAGGAGCAGATTCACGAAGTCTGCGACATTATTGAACAGGTAATCCGGGAATTTTAGGCCGACTTTTCCTGCTTTTGCCATCAGCGGGCGGTTCGGTAAGGGCCGCCCGCTGGTCGTTCAGACGACTACGCTTGCCCAGCTGCGGAACCTCCCACCGACGAAACCGGTAAGCTGGCAGCGCAGGGGTAGAGGTTGGTCGAGCGGACGTTTAAGGGCACGCTGGGGGTAGTAGTTTTGACCCATTACTACTTCTAAATCTAGTTGTTATGCGTGCTCTTCGTTTGCTTCTGATCTGTGGTGTCGTATCCGCAATGGCTAGCTGCCAAACCAGCCGCTCGGCTTTCCAGCCCCAGAACGCAGGGCCGGTAATGTCGTTTGCCGCCGATACGGCCACCACGGTGCTGCTCCTCCACGACTCGCAGGGCCCGCAGGCGACCCGCGTGCAGATGACGGCCGCCGAAGCTGCCGCGTTCCGCCAGCGCTAGTCTTTACTCCGCTTTTTCGCTCCCTGATTTTCACACACCGCGCCGCCGCAGCCGCTCCTTCCCGGAAGCAGCTGCGGCGGTGGTATTGTAGCGGTTTCCTACCTGCACCGAGCATTGCGTGCCCGCGCTGCCTTCGGTTTAGCGTACTTTGGGGCATGCAACTATTCCGATGGAGCCGCACCTGGGCGGTGAGTGGGCTGCTGCTTTGTGGCTGCCGAAGCGAAAAAATAGCCTTTCAATTCATGCCGGCGCAGTCGTCGGCTCCGGTTGTAGTGGCTGCTTCACCTACCCAACCGGCTCCTACCCCTGCACTTGCTCCTGAGCACGTGCCCCAGCCTACCTCTTCTGTAAGGGTAAACCCAGCTCTGGGTAAGAAGCCGCAACGAGTTATTTCCGGCCAGCAACCCCGACGGGTTGCTTCCACTCGCCGAGGCCCGTTGCAAGCTCATCGGCAACAAGAGGCCACGGCGCGGCGCACGCCCCGGCAGGTCTTCAAGCGGGATACGTTTCACCTGGTGCTGGGCGGGTTGCTAGTGGCGGCGGGGGTAGCAACCGGATTGCTACTGGGTGGCTGGCTGGGGCTGGGAGTGGGGGCAGCCATCGTGGTTCTGGGCTATTACTTTCTGGTGCTGGGCATGGGTGGGCGGCACGCCTGGCTCGAGATATTTCAGGAGTTTTTTAATATGTAATGCACTCCGTAGCACCCGCTCACACTGGCAAACAGCGCATTCTACAGTTCGACTTTACTGCTATGGAAGGCAGTATTTTACTATTACCTTCCGTGTCAGCATCAAACAAAGACTTGGCTCGTGCCGAAACCCAAAGGCCCCGCATTGCTCAGTGGCAGTGCGGGGCCTTTGGGTTATTTTCTGATGACCAGTGGACTTAGGAATTAGAGCCGCCGGCCTGGGAAGTGCTGTCGTTGGGCTGGTTGTTGCGGAACTCCTTGTCGGAGCTGTCGGCGCCGCGCTCGTCGGAGGGAGCGGCGTGGGAGCCCTGGGGGCTGTGGGTTTCCGGGTCGAACTTGCCTTTTTTGGCGCCGCCACTGTGGCCTTCCCGGCTGGGCACATTTTCGCCGCGGGTGTTATCGGCGCCACCGGCCACGGGGCCTTCGTGCGGGCCCGAGGGCTGGCCGCTTACGCCGGGGGCGTGCTTGCCGGTTTCGGCGCTATTGGGCGAGGATTCAGTTTTCTTATTGTCCATGGTGGTTGGGGTAAGGTAGGTGGAGGCTTAGCCGAAACGGTGGGTGCCGGTAAGTTACCCTAGTCTACGACTGGCACCCTAAATAGGATAAGGCTCAGCTTGATAAGTCGAAGCCAAGAAGTGGTATTGTCGGACCTAACCAGCCGCGGGCAAGGCTGCCGGGCGGCCCGCACCCAGCCAGAATATACTCCCGGCCGCAACCTTACCTTTGCGGCCGTTGTTCTACCCCGTCTTACCAACTGAAAGCAGCCCATGCCACTTCTGCCCACGCACCGCCCGCGCCGCAACCGTAAATCCCAGGTTATCCGCGACATGGTGCAGGAAACCCGCCTGACTACCCACGATTTTATCTACCCGCTTTTCATTACCGAAGGCCAGAACCAACAGATTGAGATTAAGTCGATGCCGGGTATTCACCGGTTTTCGGCCGACCGGGTGATGGATGAAATCGGGCGCTGCGTGGAGCTGGGCATCAAGAGCTTCGCGCCGTTTCCGCAGGTGAATGAGGTGCTGAAAGACCGGCTGGCGCGCGAGTCGGCGAACATGGAAGGCCTCTACCTCAAGACGGTGGCCGACATCAAGCGGCAGTTTCCGGAGGTGGTATTGATGACCGACGTAGCCATGGACCCCTACTCCTCCGACGGGCACGACGGCATTGTGGACCCTGATTCGGGCGAGATTCTCAACGATGCTTCCCTGGAAGTGCTGGGCCAGATGGCCCTGGCCCAGGCCCGGGCCGGCGCCGACATCATCGGCCCCTCGGATATGATGGATGGCCGCGTGGCCTGGATTCGGGAGGTGCTGGACCGCAACGGCTTTGCGGGCGTGAGCATCATGAGCTACACGGCCAAGTACGCTTCGGCCTTCTACGGCCCCTTCCGCGACGCCCTGGACTCGGCCCCCAAGAAAGGCGACAAGAAAACCTACCAGATGAACCCGGCCAACCGCCGCGAAGCCCTGATTGAACTGGCTCTCGATGAGCAGGAAGGCGCCGACATGGTGATGATTAAGCCCGCCCTGAGCTACCTCGACGTGATTCGGGAAGTGCGCAACAACACCCAGCTGCCCGTAACAGCCTACAACGTATCGGGTGAGTACGCCATGGTGAAGGCCGCCGCTCAGCAGGGCTGGCTCGATGGCGAGAAAACCATGATGGAAGTGCTAACCAGCATCAAGCGGGCCGGCGCCGACGCCATCCTGACCTACTTCGCCAAGGAAGCTGCCGAAGTCCTGCGCCGGGGCTAATTGCCGGGTCAGAGCAGAAAAGCGGAATGGGCCTCGGCTCATTCCGCTTTTTTTGTGGAATTTCTCGCCTCAACGCATCTGCCTTTTATGTCTCCTGTGCTACGCCCCGCTACCCTTGCCGATATTCCTGCCATTCTTGCCCTCATCCGGCGGGTAGTGCCCCTGATGCAGGCCAGCGGCAACCAGCAGTGGAGCGCCGACTACCCCAACGCGGAAGTCTTTGAGCAGGACGTTGCCAAAGGTCACCTTTGGGTGGCCGAGCTGAATGGCGCGGTAGCCGCCGTGGCGGCCCTCACCCACAACGACCAGGACGCCGAGTACGCCCAGGCCGACTGGGATTTCGCGGAGCCCGCGCTGGTTACCCACCGCCTGGCCGTGGACCCGGCTGCCCAGGGCCACGGGCTAGCCGCGGCCCTACTGGCACAGGCCGAACTGCTGGCGCGGCAGCAGGGCCTGCGGGTGCTGCGCGTAGATACCAACTCCGAAAACCAGGCTACCCAGCGGCTATTCCCGAAACTGGGCTACCGCTACGCCGGCGAAATTACGCTGGCGTTCCGGCCGGGGCTACGGTTTTTCTGCTACGAGAAATGGCTGGGGTAATTTTACTTCTCAAACGGCCAGCGCTTTAGCCGGCGGCTCCAGAGTAGAAACACGCCTACCCCTACCGCCATCATTAGCAAAGCCCCTACCTGGAAGGGCAGGAACAGCGTGACGGTTTCGGAGAAGCTGAGCCTGACCCCATCCTGAATGCTGAAGAACACCCAGAGCCACACGGCCACGGCTACTACCACGGGCAGGGGGTAGAGCGGCATCCGGAACGGCAGCCCCTGGGTGCCGCGGCGGCGGCGCAGCAGCACCAGCCCCACGGCCTGCCCCACGAACTGCACCAGAATGCGCATGGCCAGAATGGCGCTGATGACTTCGCCCAGCTTAAACAGCAAGCTGAACACAAACCCTACCCCCCCCAGCAGCAGCAACGATACGTGCGGGAAGTGCTTGGTGGGGTGGGTGCGGGCAAACACGGGCAGAAACTCGCCGTCGGCGGCGGCGGCGTACGGGATGCGCGAGTAGCCCAGCAGCACGGCAAACAGGGAAGCAAAGGCCACCCACAGCACCAGCGCCGTGGCTGCCTTAGCCGCTGCCGCCCCGTAAATCCGCTCCACGAAGGTGCTGACGATGAACTCGGAGTGGCTGGCTTCGGCCCAGGGGATGACGGAGCCCACGCTCCAGTTCAGCAGCAGATACAGAGCCATGATGCCCAGAATGCTCAGGAAAATGCTGCGCGGAATGATTTTGTGGGGCGCCTGCACCTCGCCGCCCAGGTGGCACACGTTGTAATAGCCCAGGTAGCTATAAATGGTCTTGACGGTGGCTTGCCCCATAGCGGCCGACAGCAGCACGCCGGGCAAGGCCCCTACCCCCCCGGCCGGCAGCCAGGCCACGGGGTGCGTGGCGTGGGTCACACCGCCCACAATCAGCCAACCCATCAGGCCCAGTACGCCTAGCCACAGCAGCACGCCCAGCCGCCCAATGTCCTCGATTTTGCGGTAGAGCAGGGCCAGCAGCAGCAACACCACCGCGCCCGATACCAGCTTGGGCTGCCACCACTCCGTAAGGGGCACGAGGTAACCGAAATACTGCGCGAAACCAATGGCCCCGGAAGCCACCACCAGCGGGGCCTGCACCAGCGTTTGCCACACGTACAGAAACGACATCAGCCGGCCCCACTTCTGCTCCCCGTAGGCCAGCTTCAGGAAGCGGTACGAGCCGCCGGCCTCGGGGTAGGCGGCGCCCAGCTCGCTCCAGATCAGGCCATCGACTAGGCTCAGGGCCGCCCCTACCACCCAGGCCAGCAGAAAGTTCGGCCCCATAAACCCCATCACCAGCGGCAGCGTCACGAAGGGTCCGATGCCCACCATGTCAATCATGTTGAGGGCCGTGGCTTGCACCAGGCCCAGGCGGCGCTTGAGGGGAGCGGTAGGGGTAGCAGTCATAGAGGCGTAAAAGCCCATTCAGGGCAGATTGTTCAGCCGGCCATTCCAACCCGGATATACCCCGGTGCGTACCACCAGGGTTTAACCGTTGAACTGTATGGCCGGAAGTTCTTCTAAAATTGCCATCTACGGCGCTATCGGGGCCAACGTCGCCATTGCCATCAGCAAGTTTGTGGCAGCTTTCTTCACGGGTAGCTCGGCCATGCTCTCGGAGGGCATTCACTCCCTGGTGGACAGCGGCAACGGGCTGCTGATTTTGTTTGGCGTGCACCAGGCCGAAAAGCCCGCCGATGCCCGCTACCCCTTCGGGCGCAGCAAAGAGCTGTATTTCTGGTCGCTGATTGTGGCCATCCTGGTGTTTTCGGTGGGCGGCGGCATGTCGTTCTACGAGGGGGTAGAGCACCTGCGAAACCCAGCCCCCATCACCGACGCTACCTGGAACTACTGGGTGCTGGGCCTGTCAATGCTGTTCGAGGGCACTTCCTTTTTTCTGGCTTTCCGGGAGTTCAACAAAACCCGCGGCGAGGCGGGCTTCTGGGCTACCCTCCGCCGCAGCAAAGACCCTTCGGTTTTCGCCATTATGATGGAAGACCTGGCCGCCCTGGTGGGCCTCGTCATTGCCCTGGCCGGGGTGTACTTCGGGCACATGCTCAACAACCCGTACTTCGATGGCGGGGCGTCCATCTTAATCGGCTTGCTGCTGGTATCGGTGGCCATCTTCCTGATTTACAAAACCAAAGGCCTGCTGGTGGGCGAGGGGGTAGAGCCCGAAACCCTTGATGCCCTGGAAGCCCTGGCCCGGCAGCAGCGCGGGGTGGAGCGGGTGCGCCGCCCCCTCACCATGTACATGGGCCCCCACGATGTGGTGCTGGCCCTGGACGTGGAGTTTCATGACCACTTATCGGCCGGCGAGGTGGAGAAAGCCGTAGATGAGCTGCAGGACGCCATTCGGGCTCAGTATCCGGAGTTTAAGCGCATCTTTATTGAGGCCAAAGGTCTTGCGGGTAAGCAGCGCCAACCCGCCGAGCTCAACACTACCTCGCCCCAGATTTAAGTGGCAGCTGCCGCGCCAGCCCCGGCATTTCCCTTCTTCTCCCTACGCTATGACGAAAAATTTCTTCGCTACTTCTCCGTTTCAATCGTTCTGGATGGCTGGCTTTGAGTGCACCGATCAGCAGAACGCCTTCGGTAACCGGGTGGATTTTCTGACCCTCACGGGCCACCTCCAACTGCTCGACGACGATTACCAGGCGGTGCAATCCTTCAATATGAGCACCGTGCGCGAGGGCATCCGGTGGAGCCAGGTGGAGCGCACGCCCTACCACTACGACTGGAGCACCGTGCAGGTGCTGCTGGAGGCCGGACAGCGCCACAACATGCAGCAAATCTGGGATTTGTGCCACTTCGGCTACCCCGACGACCTGACGCCCCTGCACCCCATGTTTGCGCGCCGTTTCGCCCACCTCTGCCGGGCTTTCGTGGAGTTTTACCGCAGTCAGCGCCCCAATGACGTGCTCATCGTGACACCCATTAACGAAGTCAGCTTCATGAGCTGGCTGGGCGGCGATGTGCGCGGCACCTCGCCCTACTGCGTGGGCCAGGGCTGGGAAGTGAAGCGCGGCCTGATGCGGGCCTATATTGAAGGGGTAGCCGCCCTGCGCGAGGCCGACCCCGGCATCCGCATCCTGACCACCGAGCCGCTGGTTAATATTGTGCCGCGCCCCGGGGCCAGCGCCGGCGAAGTGCGCCGGGCCCGCGAGTTTCATAACAACCAGTTTCAGAGCGTGGATATGCTGGCCGGCCGCCTATGCCCGGAGCTGGGCGGCCGCCCGGAGTACCTGGATTTGCTGGGCTTCAACTTTTACTACGATAACCAGTGGCAACTGGACCCGCACCATACCCTGCCCTGGGCCAACGAGCACCACGACCCGCGCTTCCGCCCCCTGAGCCAGCTGCTGAAGCAGGCCTACCGCCGCTACGGCCGCCCCGTGGTGCTCACCGAAACCAGCCACCCCGGCCACGACCGGCCCCAGTGGCTCCGCATGATAGCGCACGAAGCGCAACGGGCCCTGAAAGCCGGCGTGCCCCTGCTGGGCGTGTGCCTCTACCCTATTATCGACCGGCCCGACTGGGACCACCTCACGCCCTGGCACCGCGCCGGCCTCTGGGATGCCGACCTGACCCAGCCCGCCCCTGGCCTGACGCGCGTGTTGCACGAGCCTTCGGCCGAATCCCTGCTCCAGGCCCAGCGCCTCGTAGCCCAAGCCCTGCCCCAGCCGGCCGAGCTGCTTTCTGTTTCCTGATGCCTATGCCCCCTACCCCCTCCCCGGCCGCAAACCTGCTCCAGCAGTTCCGCCAGGCCTTCGCCGACGTAACCCTCTCCCCAGCGGAAGCCCATCAGCTGCGCGACCAGCTAACGGCCTTTGCCGCGCGGGGCGGCGATGTTACCGAGCTGCGCCACCAGGTATTTAGTCTGGCCAAGGAGCGGTTCAACACGTTCAAGGATAAAGCCGTGGTGGAGTGGCTGGAAGCGGCCAGTATTCTGCTGCCGGAGGCTGGAGCGCAGGCCCTTGCCCCACCGGCAGCGGCGGCCCAGGTGTATTTCAGCCCCGGCGAGGAATGCGTGGCGGCCATTCGGAGCTTTATCAAGAGCGCCCGCCATACGCTGGATGTGTGCGTGTTTACCGTAGCCGACGACCGGCTCTCGGCGGCCCTGCTGGTGGCCCACCAGCAGGGGGTGCGCCTGCGCCTGCTCACCGACAACGACAAGGTACTGGACCGGGGCTCCGATGTGCGGGAGCTGCACTTTGCCGGCGTTCCGGTGCGCACTGACTGCACCACCAACCACATGCACCACAAGTTTGCCATTGCCGATGGGCAGCAGGTACTGACGGGCAGCTACAACTGGACCCGCTCGGCCGCCCAGTACAACCTGGAAAACCTGCTTATCACGCCCGACCCGGCCATAGTGGGGCGTTACGCCGCCGAGTTTGAGCGGCTTTGGGAAGCTTTATCGGAGTTTAAGGGGTAGCCTCCGGCTACTTTTTGCCTAAGCCAATACGCAATCCGGCCCGCCGCCTACCTCCTGCAACGGGGTAAGCAGCGGGCCGGATCAACTTTCGGAATACCAGAAGCCGCCAGGGCTGCCGGTTACTTAGCCGCCTGGGCCGGGGAAGCTTCGGCTGAAGAGCGCCGGATCATGAGGGGCAGCTTGGTGGTCACAATACCTACGGTCAGGTTCAGGTTGTAGTCGCCGGCGGGCAGGTCAGTGAAGTCGAGGGACTGGTGGTGGGCGCCGGCTGCCTGCTTGCGGTAGTCGGATACGCGCACGGCAATACCGCGCTGGTTGTAGAGCACCCAGCCCAGGGGCTTCTCTTCGCGCAGCTGATACGACATCTGCACCACCCCGTTGGAGGGGTTCGGATACACGCTCATCTGGTTGTCGCCCACGCCGGGCAGGCTCAGGGCCGCGGCCACGGGCGGGGCCTCGGCGGGTGCTACGGCCGTCAGTTTCCACTGCTGGCTTTCCTTGCCCGAGTAGCGCCGCTGCTCCACGCTGCCGCCCTCGGCAGCGTCCGTCGAGTCTTTTACGGAAAGGGCCTTGCGGCTGTGCTTGGCAATCAGCTTGTAGTAGCCGTCGCCGACTTCCTCAATCCGCCAGATTTGGTTGTTGCCGCTGTAGTAGGTCCAGAGGCTCATGGGGGCGCCGTTGGAGGTAGAGCTGCCCAGCACCTCCAGCACCTTGCTGCTGCCCTGCACTGAAATGCGGTAGAACCCTTCGCCGGCGGGCTCGATTTTCCACTGCGGAGCCTTGGCCTTCGCCGCGGGCGTCAGTATCCGGCTGGCGTAGCGGCCTTCATCGGGCACTTCCAGGGCAGCGCCGGTTGCGCGTACATTCAGGGTGTACACGCCGGGGGCGAGCGGAGCGGGTGGGGTAGCCGCCGCGGCCTTGGCTTTGGCCGCGGCGGCTTTGGCGGCGGCTTTCTCGTCGGTTTTGGGCTTGGCGGCGGCAACGGGGGCCGGAGCGGGTTTGGCGGCTTTGACGGGGGCCGTTTTGGCTACTGCTTTGGGAGCGGCCGGTTTGGCGGCGGCCGGCGTGGCGGCCGCCGCTTTCGGCGCGGCGGGCTTGGGAGCCACGGCCTTAGCTACGGGTGCGGGCCGCGACCCGGCCGGATCAGGGGTAGTGGGCGAGCCCAGGGGGTAGAGGTTGCCCATGGGAATAACCTGCGCCGCCTGCCCCGGGGGCACCCACTGCAGCTGAATTCCGGCTTCGCCGCCGCCATCGTTGTACTCCAGCCGAATGGTGGTTTTCTCGCCGGCGGCCAGGCTTACGTTTGGGTCGAGGGTGTTGTTTTTCTTGCCGTCCCAGGTGTCCAGCACCTTCTTGCCGTTCACCCACAGCCGTACCTCGTCGGAGGTAGAGGCCACAAAGCGGTAGCGGCCCGTGGCAGGGGCCGCCAGCAGCCCTTCCCAACGCACCGAAAAGTTATCGGCCGGCAGGCCGGCGGCCGGTGCGCCGGCACCCCACTGGAAATCAATTACCTGATCGAGCCGCTGCAGGGCCGGGGCGCCGGCCAGGCTGCCGTTGGTGAAGTAAAAGGCCGTCAGGCCGGTGCCCAGGCCCTGCACCGGCCGGGCGGCTTCGCTCCGGACCGGCGGAACAGGCCGGCGCGCCGCGCTGGCGGGCGCCCCGCTGGCGAGGCCCAGCAAAGCAACGGAACAAACGAGTAGATATCGCACAAATAAGAGGCTTTGAATGAACAAATCAGGGGAAAGCAGCACGGCCGAAGAACGACATCAGCAAAACCAGGCTTTTTAGACGTTTCCGGGTTTGTCCTATTTCAACAAGATATGTCTTTTCCGACGATATCCCCCCATCTCATTGCCAGTCTGTACTTTTCGTTTCCGAACAGTCCCGCAAATATCGGTCTTTGCGGCGTAGGTACCGCGAAGTAACTGTGTATTTTTGAGTTTTTACTTTTGCCCCATGACCAACGCCACCGCTTACTTATCGACGCCGCTGGGCCTGCTGGAATTGCAAGGTTCCGATATGGGAGTGAGTGCCGCGCAGTTCGTAAAACCAGCTGTTGAGGCCCCGCGCCCGGCCCTGGAAACCCCGGCGGCCCAGGTTCCGGACTGCCTGCGGGATGCGTACCGGCAGCTGCGGGCCTACTTCGGGCGGGAGCTGCGGGAGTTTGAGCTGGCGGTGGCGGTAGCGGCCGGCACGGAGTTTCAGCGGCGCGTGTGGGCCACGCTGCCCGGAGTAGGGTACGGGCGCACGGCTTCCTACCTCGACCTGGCCCGGCAACTGGGCAACCCGGCGGCCGTGCGGGCGGTAGGAGCAGCCAATGGGCAAAATCCACTCACCATTATCTGGCCCTGCCACCGTATTATCGGCGCCAGCGGGCAGCTAACGGGCTACGCCGGGGGCCTGGACCGCAAGCGGTGGCTGCTGGAGTTTGAGCGGCCAACGGTTCAGACTAGCCTGTTCGGGTAGGGGGCTTACGGTCTGACGGCCGGCGAACCAGCCTCCACAAACTGCAGCAGCTCCCGGTATATTACGTTGCGTGCCCAGTACAGCTGCAGCACCATGGGGATGTGCTTTTTGCCCGGCAGCACCTGATAAAACGGCTTGTGGCCCAGCTCAATAAGCTTTTGCCGAAACCGGGCGCTGCTGCTGCTGATGGACGGATACGTTTCGCCGCCCACAAACAGCAGGTAGGGCGGTGTGGTGGTGGTAATGTGGTACAGGGCCGATACCTCACGCCAGCCCGCCGGCTGGCGCCCGAAGGATGTGAGATACTGGGCGTCGCCGGTGTACTGCTTTTTTTGCAGATAGTCGTACATGTCCAGCCCGGCGGGGTCATTCAGAATGGCACCCCGGATGGGGTTCGGCACCAGACCCCGGCGCTGAAACAGGCGGTTATCGGCGGTGAGCAGGGCGGCCAGCCCCGCCCCGGCCGAGTGGCCCATCACGAAAATACGGTCCGGGTCGCCGCCGTACTCCCGGATGTGGGTGGCCGTCCAGATAACAGCCCGGGCGCAGTCGTCGGCCATTTGGGGCACCTGTACCTGCGGGGCCAGCCGGTAGTTTATCACCACTGCCACCACACCCTGCTTGGCTAGGCGCCGCCCGATGAAAGAGTAAAGGTTTTTGCTGCCGCTGTTCCAGTTGCCGCCATGGATGAATACGACCACGGGGTACGGCCGGGAGCCGGCGGCTTTGGGTGCGTACACATCCAGGCGGTGCCGCTCTGGGTGGTAGGCAGAGTCGGTGGCCGGGACGTAGGCAATATCGGCGGTGCGGCGGCTGGGGCGCGCCTCGGCGTACTCGGCAGCCCCTACCAGCAGTAGGAGAAGGGCCAGAGCCGCGGGCAGAGCCCGGAAAAACAAGGTGTGCATAGGGGCAGGAATGCGGGCCGGAAAGCTACGAGCCCGGGTGGCCGCCGGATTTCGGAGGGTGGCCCGCCCCCGCCAACGCACAACCCGCACGGAGGTTGCCCGGTGTGTTTTATCTTTGATTTATTCCCGGCCTCTTTTCCGTGGGCCGTTACGGTTTAGACCTTTATGAAATCTACGTTTGTACTGGCAGCAACCGCGCTGCTTCTCTGGAGTGCCGCCCCCGCGCAGGCCCAGCGCAAAGGCAAAGCCGCCGCTTCCGCCCCCACAGAAATGACGGTGGCCGCCCGGCGCCTTCAGCCACTGTTTGGGGGGCTCACCCCGGCGCAGGCCGAGCAGCTGCTGGGGGCTCCTTATCTGACCAGCTTAGCAGGCAGCTTTGCCTCGCGCACCGAAGCCAGCCGTTTCTTCAGCACCAAAGGCTACGAGTACCTGTCGGAAAGCCAGCCCGATACGGCTGCTTACCGCTTTAATCTGGCGTGGGTGCTCGACCCCAAAAACCCGGATGCCTATCGGGGGCTGGGCATTGTGGCCAGCCGCAACCCTACCCCCGACGAGGCTATCAGCCTGCTCACCCAGGGCATGGCCCTGGCTCCTACCAACTCCTACCTGCTCAGCGACCTGGGCACCAGCTACCTCATCCGCTACGAGCAGGGCAAAAAGAAAAAAGACCTGACCACGGGCATCGAGCTGCTGGAAAAAGCCACCACTCAGGATGGTACCAACGCCGTAGCCTGGCAGCAGCTGGGACGGGGCTACTACTACCAGGAGAAATACGAGCAGGCCTGGGGCACCATTCATAAGGCCCAGAGCACCGATATGAGCGCCATCGACTTTAGCCTGGTTTCCGACCTGCTGGCCCGCCTGCCCGATCCGCAGGGCAAGTTCAAATAAACCGGGCGGGCCGCGCGTTAGGCAACGACTACCTGCCGGCGCGCGTATGCCGGGGGCTCACCCACCCTATTGCCTGCCGCGTGAACATTCGTCCCCTGTTTCCTGCCCTGCTGCTGGCCGCTGTGGCCACCACTATCCAGTCCGCCGCTGCCCAGGATGGCGGCCCCGAGCGGCGCCGCCGACACTACGACGGCAATGCCCGCCCTTACTACCGGGGCCCCGTCCGGTTTACGCTGGGCGGGGGGGTAGGGCTGTACAGCGGCGACCTGACCAGTGGATTGGGAGAGCAATTGGTAGGCCCCAGCTTTAGCGCAGGTCTGCTGTATAAGGTGCGCCCGCACTGGTTGGTGGGTGGCGAGGCCTCCTTCGTGCAGCTCGGGGCCAAAGACCAGCTGCCCGAGCGGAACTTGGCCTTCCGGACCCGGGCAGCTTCCGGCGTAGTGCTGCTGCGGTTTGAGCCCCTGCGTGACGAGGGCGCCTTCGCCGATCCGCGCCGGCCTGCGGCCCTCGTGAAACCTTACCTGAAAGCCGGGGTGGGCTTTTTGCTCTACAGCCCCAAGGCCTACAACGGCACCCTCCGCCCCGACGACAATACTGTATTTCTGCCTTCGGAGCGCAACGACTACCCCGCCCTGGCTCTGATAGCCCCCGTGGGGGTAGGCCTGACGTTCCGCCTGACGCCTAAGCTAAACGCCTCCCTGGAAGGGGCCTACTCCTTCACGACCACCGACCAGCTCGATGACATCAGCCCCGCCAGTGGCCGCTCCAGCTCCGACCTCAACGACGGGTTTGGGCAGGTGGAGCTGAAACTGGAGTACGCTCCGTGGCGCCGCTGATTTGGCAGGCAACTCCGTTCTGAAAAGCAGCCCGGCTCCGGCCGGGTTTTTTTGTGCCGGCCGGGGTAGGCAGAACCCACGAAAAAGGGCCCGCCGGTTGGCGGGCCCTTTCAGGAGGATGCTAAGACACGCACGCCCTACTCTTTCACGAAACGCTCGTGGAAGGTTTTCTGCCCGTCGCTGATAGAAAGCAGGTAGGTGCCTTTGGCCAGGCCGCTCACGTTGAGCTTGCCGTTTTCGAAGCGGGCCGCGGCTACGCGGGCCCCACGCAGGTCCGTTACCACTGCCGAAATTACCGGCGCCTTGCTGGCCAGTACCACGTTCAGCTCATCGGCGGCGGGGTTTGGGAACAGGGTTACGGCCCGCTCAATAGCCGTGCTGAGCGTGGCGGCGGGGGTAGTGCTGCCGCCCGTGAGCGAAGCCACCTCCGTGGAGGCCAGCGTGCCGCCCGTGATGTTGACGGTGTAGTCCTCGGTTTCGCCGTAGCTGTAGCTGTTGCAGCTGGTAGTGGCCGAGGCGTCGCTCATGATAACGCGCAGGCGGGTAGCGCCCGATTTAGCGGTGGCCGGCACCGTGAACGTGCCCGTCAGCGTACCCGCGCTGGCTGAGGAGCCCGACACTACCAGCTCGCCGGCATCGGTGAATACGCCGTTCTGGTTGTAGTCGATGTACACTTTCCAGTACTCGGTGTACGCCGTGGAAGCAAAGCCGGCCGAGAAGCTGATGCTTTGCGACGAGCCGGTGGCCAGCGAGGTAGAAGTGGCCGTGCCGTTGTAGTAGCCGCCATCGGCGGCCGAGGTGCGGGCAATGGTGCCCAGCTTCACGTAGTCAATCCACTCGTAGGCTACGCTGCTGCCTTTAGAAGCGCAGTAGGTTACGGTAGTGGGCGGAGGCGTGGTGCCGCCCCCACCGGAGGCAGCGCCTACCCCCACGGCGTACCAGGCATTGGTAACCGCTGTTACCTGAGCCGAGCCGGCGCCGTACAGGTCAGTAGCCGACTGAATGGTAGCGGTGCGGGCCGTGGCGTAGGTAGCCGAGGAAGTCAGGTACACGCTTTCGGCGCGGTAGGCAATTTTGGCGGCGGCCTCCATGCCGATACCAGTTACCGAGTACGCGCTGCCGATGTCGTTGGTGCCGCTCTTGCCCACCGTCAGAATATAGAACCAGTGGTTGAGCACGCCCGAGTTGGTGTGCACCCCGCCGTAGTCGTTGGCGGAGGTGGGGTTGGTGGTAGTAGCCTTCCAGTAGGTGCCTTTGTAGGTATCGGGCTGGCCCTGGGAGTTCGGGTCGCTCATGGAGCGCAGGGCAGGGCGCACTTTGTCAATGTCCTCGCCAATGAGCCAGGTTGATTTGGTCAGGCCCAGTTTGGCGGTGGTGTACTGCTCAATAGCGGCGCCCCAGATGTCGGAGAAGCCTTCATTGAGCGCCCCCGATTCGTTCTGATACGTCAGGTTAGCCGTTTTCTCGCACACGGCGTGGCCTACTTCGTGGGCGCACACGTCGAGGGCCGTCAGGGGGCGGAAGCGGGTGGCGCCGTCGCCGTAAGTCATGACCGAGCCGTTCCAGTACGCGTTTTCGAAGCCTACGCCGTCGCCGGGCGTATCGTCGAAGTGCACGTAGCTTTTGATTTTGGCTCCCGCGTTATCGAAGGAGTTACGGTTGTGCACCAGCTTCCAGTAGTCGTAGGTGGCCTGGGCCCCGAAGTGGGCGTCGCCGGCTACATTGTCGAAATTGGCGTTATTGTACTCAGTCCAGCTATTATCGGCGTCGGTGAAATCAACGGCGGCGGTGTAGCTGCTGCCCTTCCTGGCATTATAGGTTTCAATGCCCAGGCCGCGGGTGTACTCGCGCAGGCGGTACTGGCCCGTGGTCGTCGACTCGTTGGCCAGGGTGCGGGTGCCGCTGTAGGCCGTAGCAAAGGTAGCGGTAGCGGCCGCGTGCTTAATGATGGCATCCTGCAGTACCACTTCCCCGGAGGCGGCATCAACGTAGATGTAGGCGCGGCTCAGGGGCTGTTGTGCGTACACATTGAACTTCCAGGCCAGGGTAGGCTTACCCGCTTTCAGGGGGTTGCTGGAGCGCAGGTTGCGCACAATCACCAACTCGCCCTGGGGCTTGTAGGTAGCGGCCGGGTTGTTCTCCGTGGCCTTCAGGCCGGCTTCTTCGCGGGCGTCTTCCCACATGTACTTTTTGGCCCCCACAAAGGCCAGGGCCCGCTGCAAGGCAGCACTGGCATCAAGCGAGGGAGTGATGTTGAGGGCTCGCAGCCGCTCAAACTGGCCACTGATGCTGGTGACGCTGCCCTGGCGGGCGTGCACCGTATAGGAAGCGTGCTCCACCTTAATGCCTTTGTAGTACTGCTGGTACTTCTCGTGCACGAAGCTCAGGTCATCGGTGCTGGTTTTGGCAGGCAGCAGCTGGTCGTCGGCGGATAGTTGCAGCTGCTCGCGGAGCACCTTGCCGGCCTCACTTAGCTTGTAGGCCATACCCGCCCGAAACTGCACCAGGTAGGGCGTGCCGTTGTCGTTTAGTGCCCGGCTCTGCACCCGGGAATAGTCCTGAGCCAGAGCGGTGGACGAAAGCCCACCCAGCAGCAGGAAAGTTGCCGCAGCGTATTTGTTGATCATACGGTGTAAGTTGGTTGTGGAAAAACAGGAGATTGAACGAGAGCAACACATCCTTTTGCTTTGAAAATCAGCAAAAGGCTGCTTAGCAAATTAACTATTTTTTAATAACCATGCCATTCTTTTGCAAATAGTTATGTTCAACTCCACAAAATCCTATCAATTACACAATAATCCTGTTCAGCTTCTACAACCCTTCCACTGCCAAGCTCAGTCTGACTTTGCGCTTGCTGTCAGCGCAACAGAGTTTCACCAAACCAGAATCGGGCATAAGATTTTAATCATTCCAAGACCTGCTGTATGCATACTTCACGAATGCCGGCCACGCGCTGGAGCCTAACCGGCCAGACGGCCCTGGTTACGGGTGCTTCTAAGGGCATAGGGGCGGCGGTGGCCGCTGAGCTGCTGGCCCTGGGAGCCACCGTAATAGCCGTAGCCCGTACCGCTCCCGAGCTGGAGCAGCAAGTGGCCCAGTGGCAGCAGCAGAGCCTGCCCGCCCACGCCTTGCCGGCGGATATGAGTACGGCGGCTGGCCGGGCGCAATTACTGGCCCAGGTGGCGGAGCGGTGGCCCCGGCTGCATATTTTGGTTAATAACGTAGGCACCAACATCCGGAAGCCTACTCTGGAGTACTCCGAGCAGGAGTACCGGCACATTCTGGCCACCAACCTCGACTCGGCCTGGGAGCTGAGCCGCGGCCTGCAGCCCCGGCTGGTGGCCGCCGGCGGGGGGAGCATCGTCAATATTTCGTCGGTGGCCGGACTGGCGCACGTGCGCACGGGAGCCGTGTACGGCATGACGAAAGCGGCCCTGGTGCAGCTCACCCGCAATCTGGCCGTGGAGTGGGCCGGCCTGGGCATTCGGGTGAACTGCGTGGCTCCGTGGTACATCCAAACCCCACTGGCCGCCGGCGTGCTCAGCAACGAAGCCTACCTCAGCGAGGTACTGAGCCGCACGCCCATGCGCCGCGTTGGGGAGCCGGAGGAGGTAGCCGCCGCCGTAGCGTTCCTGTGCCTGCCCGCTGCCAGCTACATCACCGGCCAGACCCTGAGCGTAGATGGGGGCTTCTCGGTGAATAGCTTCTGAATCGCGGATTGACGCGGATTGAATGGATTGCGCGGATTTTGGTGGCGGCTTAGCGGCAACGGCTCGGATCAGTAGCGACTTAAATGATTAGCAGCCAAACAAAAAGAGCCTACCAGTACGGTAGGCTCTTTTTGCAGGCTTACAAGCCAGTTAGGGGTAGCAGGATGCGTCACCAAAATCCGTGCAATCCAGCTAACCCGCGTCAATCCGCGATTTAGACAAGTTGCTGCAGCGCCTGCTCGTAGCGCGGCAGGGAACCCTCGGAGGAAGCCAGGTACAGGAAGGGTTCGATGAGCTCCAGCTCCATCAGCAGAAACTCGCCGTTCTGGTCCAAGCCATCCACGCGGGCGTAGAGGCAGCCGGCGGCAAACTCCCGCACAATGGCGTCGGCGGCCCGGCGCAGGTGGGCGGGTGCCTCGCGGGACTCAATGCCACCGCCGAGGTAGTGCTGCACCCGAAAATCGCCGGACTTGGGCGTTTTGAGCACGCAGTGGCTGAACTCGCCGCCGAAGTAGATAAGCGACCATTCGCCTTCCTCCTGAATCTGGGGCTGGAAGGGCTGCACCAGAAAGTCTTCGTCGCGCAGCAGCTCCTGCAGCTGGGGCTGCCGGATAGAGGACTCCTGCCGGGTGAGCACAAAGGTGTTTTTGGCCCCGCCGCTCACGGCCGGCTTTACCACCAGCGTATCGTGGCCGAGGGCTTCAAACAACGCCTCGGTTTCGACGGCCTGGCCGCGGCTCAGCCAGTGAGTAGGCACAATGCGCACACCGGCCTGCTCCATATCGAGCAGATACTTTTTGTCGGCGTTCCAGCGCACGGTAGCGGCCGGGTTCAGCAGCTTCACCCCCAGGCTTTCCAGGCGGTCAAGCCACTCATAGAACTCCCCCACCCGGTCGAAATAATCCCAGGGCGACTTCACCACCACCACATCGTAGCGCAGCCAGTCCACGGCCGGGTTGGTCCAGACGCGGGGCTCCACGGTGTGGCCCTGCTCGCGCAGATAGCGGGTGAGCAGGCTATCCTCGTCCTCCACATTGGGAGCGGCGTACTGAGCGAGGCTTTCACAGGTAACCAGGGCAATATTCATCACGGATTAAGCAGATTTTTCGGATTTCGCGGAGGCGGGCGCCAGTAGGCAGCCCAAATGGGCTACTAGACGGCAAAGGGCCGTGCAGGTTGCGCTCAGTAGCCGGAGAGGGCAAAACCGCTTTTCCGCTGCCCACGCCCAGTGTCATTCCGACGCAGGAAGAATCTGGATTTACCGGCCAACAACTTGACCCAGATTCCTCCTGCCTCGGAATGAGATGGTAGGTAGAATAACCGTTTACTTCTTGCCGCCCGCGGCCAGGTAATCGAGGGCCAGAGTGGCCAGGGTTTTCACGCCCAGGGTCAGGCCGCTTTCATCCACGAAAAAGCCGGCGGTGTGGTGGGGAGCTGTTTCGGCGGGGTTTTTCCCTTTGGGCATGCCACCCACGAACACGAACAGGCCGGGTATTTTTTCCTGGTAGTAGGCAAAGTCCTCGGCCCCGGTCACGGCTTTTTGCACGCTCACGTTGGCGGCCCCGGCGGCGCTATTCAGGCTGGGCACCATCTGCTGGGTGAGGCGCGGGTCGTTGTAAGTAACGGGGGCGTAGTTCACGATTTCGACCTCGGCCGTAGCTCCGGCGCTTTCGGCAATGTTGGTGGCGGTGCGGCGCACGGCGGCCCAAATCTGCTGCTGCATTTCCTTGCTGAGGCTGCGGATGGTACCCGTCAGCTCCACCTGCTCCGGAATGATGTTGTTGCGCACCCCGCCGTGCACCATGCCCACGGTCAGCACGGCCGCGTCTTCGGTGAGCTGGAGCTGGCGGCTGACGATGGTTTGCAGGCCCATGATAATCTGGGCGGAGGTAACCACGGGGTCAACGGCCAGCCAGGGGTAGGCGCCGTGGGCCGATTTGCCCTTCACTTTAATGGTAAACACATCCGACGAGGCCATTTCGCCGCCGGGCCGGTAGGAGAGCTTGCCGACCTCGGTCTGGGCCTGAATGTGCACCCCGAAAATGGCATCGACCTTGGGGTTGGTGAGCACGCCTTCCTGCACCATAAGCCGGGCCCCGCCCACTACACCCGGCGAGGAGCCTTCTTCGGCCGGCTGAAACACGAATTTCACGGTGCCGCTCAGGTCTTTCTTCATCTGGCTGAGCACTTCGGCGGCGCCCAGCAGCATGGCTACGTGGGTGTCGTGGCCGCAGGCATGCATCACGCCTACTTCCTGCCCGTTGTAGGTGGTGCGGGCTTTGGAGGCGAAGGGCAGGCTGTTGCTTTCCGTGACGGGCAGGGCGTCCATGTCGGCGCGCAGGGCCACCACGGGGCCGGGCTTGCCGCCCTTCAGCAGGCCTACCACGCCGGTGCGTGCTACCCCCGTTTGCACCTCAATCCCCATCTTTTTCAGCTGCTCGGCAATGAGGGCGGCGGTGCGGGTTTCCTGGTTACCCAGCTCGGGGTGCTCATGAATGTCGCGCCGCCAGGCAATAACCTTGCTTTCCTGCTGGGCAGCAAGCTTGGCAATTCGGTCGTGGAGGGCAGTGTTCTGAGCCAGCGCGGGCGCGGCAGCTAGCAGGCAGGAGGCGAGGAGGGCGGCGTTGAAAATCTTCATTAAACAGGCAAGTCAGGAGGATGCGGGGCAATGAGCGGAAAAGGTACGCGCAAACTCCCGTCAACCGAAAGCCCAGCACCGAAAAACGCGCCGCGCCGGGCACCTATCTTTGCGGGCGCAACGAACGAGGCGCGCCGCTGCCACCAACGACGTGCTGCGCTACACGAAGCGGGAGCTTCGCGCTACATTTCCTTTTACTGAATGTCCACACCTGTCATTACCTGGCGCGAGGCCTGGCGGCAACCGGCTTTCCGGGCGCGGCTGGGGGTAGTGCTGGCCCTGCTCCTGACGTTAGCCGCCGTGCTGCCGCGCTTTTTTGCCTGGGTGCAGGCCCGCCACGGCCGCCTCCTTCCTGACCCGCTGCTGGCGCTGCTGCCGGCCCGCGACGTATCGGGGCTGACCTTTGCGGTTATCTACCTGGGCATCGGGCTGGGGGTAGTCACGCTGCTACCCCGGCCCTACCCCCTGCTGCGGGCCCTGACGGCTTATCTGCTGCTGCACCTGCTGCGCTGCACCACATTAGCCCTTCTGCCCCTGGAGCCGCCCATCGGCCTCATTATTCTCCGCGACCCGCTGGTGGAGCAGCTGTTCTATGCGGCTCCCGCGCCTATTACCAAAGACCTGTTTTTCTCGGGCCACACCGCCACGCTGCTGCTGCTGGCTTTGGCTGTGCCCGCAGGTTGGCGGCGCCGCGTGCTGCTGGCTGCCACCCTGGCTATTGGCCTGCTGGTGATGATGCAGCGCGCCCACTACAGCTACGATGTGCTGGCGGCACCCCTGTTCGCGGGGCTGAGTTTCTGGCTGGCCGGGCGGTTCATCCCTACCCCTCCGAACAATTAAAAGGGGTAGGAAGTAAAAGCCTCCGCTTCCTACCCCTCACTCAACTAAAACTCCGAAGCGAATTTACTTCAGGTGCTTCTCGTAGATGCCGGCCGCAATGCGCTCGGTAATTCCCTTGGGCACCAGGGCGGTAAGCGCCGCCGATACTTTGTTTAACGCCCCCGGTATTGCTTCGGCCTCACCGGAGAGCATAGCGGCAATGCCAAACTCCGCCACCTGGGCGGGCGTCATGGATACTTTGTTGGCCACGGCCTGCAGCTCGGAGTTCATGCCGGCGCGGTCGGCAAAGTCGGTGGTGGTGGCGCCGGGGCTGAGGCAGGTGACGGATACGCTGGTGCCGCGCAGCTCGTAGCGCAGGCCCCGCGAGAAGCTGATGAGGAAGGCCTTGCTGGCGGCGTAAAGCGTGAGCGTGGGCACGGCCTGGTAGGCGGCCGTGCTGGCCACGTTCAGGATGTAGGCTTTGGGCTGGCAGCGCAGGGTAGGCAGCAGGGCGTGGGTCAGCTCCACGGGCAGGTGCATGTTCAGCTGCAGCATGTTCTGCTGCTCCGTCAGCGGCAATTCCTCAAAGCGCCCCCACAGACCGTAACCGGCATTATTCACCAGCACGGCCAGCTCCGTGGTTTGCGCCGCCACCCAGGCTGCCACCTGCCGGGCCGCGCCCGGCCCGGCCAAATCCAGGGCGAGGTGCTGCGCCTGCCGCCCCAGCGCCCGAATTTCCGTAGCCACCTGTTCCAGCTGACTGGCGGAGCGAGCCACCAGCAGTACGTCGTAGCCGCGGCGGGCCAGGTCCAGGGCCATGGCCCGGCCAATACCACGGGAAGCGCCGGTAATCAGGGCAGTTTTCAAGATTTTGAGGTGATGGGGTGAAGGGGGGTGAGGTGATGAAGTGAAAAGTGATGAGGTAAAGGGTAAATGGTGATGAAGCGAATGGTGAGAAGGTAAACCGATATAGGTGAGGAGCTACCGTATCTTTTACCCCTTACCCTTTACTTGTCACCTGTCACACCTCACCTCATTACCTCATCACTTCATCACCTCTTCACCCTATTTCACCAAGTGGAGAAACCGTAGATAGAAAGGCGTGGGGCTGTTTTCGTGCTTGGGCTCATACTTACCGGCAATGATGGGTACGTACATTACCCGGCGGCGCGAGGCCTCGCCCACCAGCGGCGACTGCGCCACGCGGTGCCACATGCGGCCGTCGTGCACGGTCAGGTCGCCGGACTCGGTTTCCACGGCTACTTCGCTGGGGTCGGGGCCCACGTCTTTGTAGTATTTCTTACGGAAGAGAATGTCGCGCAGGCCCTGGCGGTGGGTGCCCGGAATCAGGCGCAGCCCGCCGTTGGTGGCGGGCGTACCATCCAGGTGGACGCCCACGTTCAGCATGGGCCCAATTTTTTTGCCGTAGAATACGTCGCGCAGCGAGTCGGTGTGCCAGCCCATCTGCGAGAACTCCGAGCCTGCTACGTTCACGTAGTGGTTGATGACCAGGCCATCCTTCTCGTTTTCGCCCACGCGGCCGCCGGGCGCTTCCAGCAGCGGAAACAGAGCCGTAAAGCGCGGGTCCTGCAGAAACTCGTGCAGGACGGGGCTGTGGTGCGAGGCAAAGGCAAAGCGCTGCACAATGGGCGAGCCATCCACGTCTTTGCCGTACTTGATCGGGACGCCGTTCACCTTCTTCACGTCATCGGCCAGCCACTGCCGCTGCACCTCCTGGGAGGCCTGCAGCAGGCTTTGCACGGTTTCGGGGGAGATGAAGGCGCGGAAGTGCAGGAATCCGTGTTCCTGAAAGAAGGTCAACTGTTCGGCAGTCAGGCTTTCTCCTAAGGTAAAACGCGGATAGGTTTGTTGTGATGACATAAGCAAAGGCGGTCAAGCGAACAGCCTAGTGAGGGGACGCAAAGATACGATGCTGCCGTTTTCACCACAGAAAAAGCGCGTTCCGTACCAAAAATCCTGTGAAGCAGAACGGTGAAAATGGAATTCTTGGGGTGAAGAACGAGTGAACCAACCGCCCAGCGCGTATTTGGTTTGCACCGGGTGCGTACCTTAGCTGCAATAGCCGGTGCCCTCCCGACCCCGACCCGCATGAAACGCCCTCTGTTGCTGCTGCTTTTGCTGGTGCTGGCTGCCAGTGCGCCCCTATGGGCCCAAACGGCAGCCTCGCGCCTTGTGCCTTTCCGCCAGGGCGGCAAGTGGGGCTACGCCGACCAGGCCCGCCGCTTAGTGCTACCCCTGCGCTACGACGAGGCCGGCCCGTTTGTGGAGGAAATTGCCTGGGTGCGCCAGGGACAGCTTTACGGCTATATTGACAGTGGGGGCAACCCCGTTACGCCCGTGCAGTTCACGCGGGCCAGTACGTTCCGGCTGGGCCGCGCCACCGTAGAGCTTCAGGGCGAAACCTTCGACATTAGCCCCACCGGCCAGCGCCTGCCCGACGCGCCCGCGGCCGAGCCGGAAGAGGAGCCCCTGGAGCACGGCGACCTGGTGCGCAAGGAAGGGAAGGTAGGCTTCCGCTTCACGGTAGGCTCCGGCGTAGTGCCGCCCATCTACGACGAAATCCGGGAGAACTACAATGGACTGTTGTTCGTGCGGTTGGGCGCCAAGTGGGGGGTAGTAAACAGCAGCGGCAAGCTGGTGCAGCCCCTGCGCTACGATGCCATCCGGCTCACGGGCAACCTGCAGTTTCCGGTGGTGCAGCTGGGCCAGCGCTTCGGCTACCTCGACGAGGACGGCAACACGCTCACGGAAATCCGCTACCCTCAGGCCGAGCCCTTCTTCGGCGACGTGGCCCGCGTACTGGCCCCCGACGGCCAGCCCGGTTACCTCAACGCCAACGGCCAGGAGTTCTGGGAGGAACGGTGAGATGGTGAACCGGTGAGTTGCCGGGCGAGTGGCGTATATTCCGGCAGGCGCCTTACCCGTTATTCCTATACCTATGCTGCCGCTCCCCATCCTCAACGTCCGCCTGAACGCCTGCCACGAGGATTGGCAGCAGATGACGCCTGTGGCCCAGGGCCACCACTGCGCCCAGTGCAACCGCACGGTTATCGACTTCACCACCTCTTCCCAGGCCGATGTGGATGCCGCTTTCCGGGCTTCTCCGGATGGCCGCGTCTGCGGGCGGTTCCGGGCCGGGCAGCTGACCCCTACCCCTCCGCTGCGCCCCAAGCTCCGGCGGTTTTTGGTGGCCTTGGTGCTGGTGTGCGGGGTAGGGCTATCGGGGCGGGAGGCGGTGGCGCAGGTGGTGTATGATACGGCCCGCTCTAAACCATATGTGCAGCAGCCATTTGGAATGGTAGCGGAGCAGATGCCGGTTTTTAAGGGCGGTCAGGAAGCACTGCTGCGGTTCATCGGCGAGAATATACACTGGCCTGACACTGCCCCAAAGACATTAAACGGGCGCATATTCATTCGCTTTCAGATTACAGATGTCGGTGCCATTCGTGACGTTACAGTAGTGAAGAGCTTACACCCGGCCCTGGATGCAGAGGCGGTGCGCGTAGTGCAGCTTCTCGACGGCAAATTCACGCCGGGCAGGCAAAACAACCGCCCGGTAGCGGTAGGCTATACAGTTCCAATTACGTTCGAGGGAACAGAAACTCAAGCTCCGTCGCACAAGCGCAAACTAAGATGAACAGACTGATACTTGTAGCTTCTCTTGCGGCTTTGAACCACGTCAGCCTACCCGCCACTGCCCAGGTAGCGCCGGCTGTACCCAACGCGGTAGGGGGCACACGAATACTTTTCGCCGATTTTTTCTCCCTGAAATAAGTCTGCTGGGGTCCGGAAGCGTACTGTTTTCTTTGTCGGTCCGTACACACCCTACCCCCCTTCCGCTCACTAACCCTTCCGCCCATGATTTTCACGCCCAGCGCCATGATGCTCAAGCTGCTCTACACCCGCGGCAGCCTGCGCAATACGCCCGAAGGGGTAGCCTTCAGCATCAAGAACCGCCTGGATACCGTGCGCATCACACGAATAGAGTACGTGGAGCTGGACGACGTGCGCATCGGCACCGAGCAGATTGCCCTGGACCTGGGCAACGGCGACGTCCGCCCGGCCTCCGTATTCAACGCCGAGCGAGCGGGCTTTACCCTGCCGGTGGGCCAGTCGGCTACCTTTCACCTGGCCGCCAAGCCCCTGCCGGAAGGCCTGCACACCATTCGGGTGCGCTTCGCGGCGGAGCCGTTCGGGGAGCTGACGGTGGAAGTGGAAGACGCCATTGCCGCCCGCCCCGAAAGCCGCACCCGCATTCCGCGCTCCGAAACCGACGACTACTCCGAGGCCGCCATCCGGGCCCGGCAGCAGTTTGCCGAGGAGTTTACGGGCGAGCAGTTCGAGCACCTGAAGCACTATTCCTTTGATGCCCACACGCTGCAAGGCAACTGCGAGCATTTTACGGGGGTAGCCCAGATTCCGGTGGGGCTGGCCGGCCCCCTGCACGTAAACGGCGAGCATGCCCAGGGCCAGTTTCTGATTCCGCTGGCTACCACCGAAGGCACGCTGGTGGCTAGCTACAACCGGGGCATTCAACTCCTGAACCTGTGCGGAGGCGTCAAGTGCACCGTCATCGGCGACGCCATGCAGCGGGCCCCGGTGTTTGTGTTTGATGATGCCCGCGGGGCCCGCGACTTTGGCCGCTGGGTTGAAGAAGCAATAGACCAGATTCGGCCGGAGGCGGAAAGTACCTCGCGCATCGCCAAGCTCCAGTACATCGATACCTACCTGGCGGGCAAGTTTGCCTACCTGCGCTTCAACTACAGCACCGGCGACGCGGCGGGCCAGAACATGGTGGGCCGGGCTACCTTCGCCGCCTGCTCCTGGATTCTGGAACACTACCCGGGCGCCCCCATCCGGCACTTCTACCTCGAATCCAACTTCGCCACCGACAAAAAAGCCTCCCAGGTAAACGTAATGCGCACCCGGGGCAAGCGCGTGGTAGCGGAGGCCGTCATCAAGCGCGACATTCTGCAGCAGCGCATGCGCGTGAAGCCCGAGCAGCTGGCCTACCACGGGCAGGTGAGCAACGTGGGCGCTTTCCTCTCGGGGGCCAACAACAACGGGGCCCACTCGGCCAATGGCATTACGGCCCTGTTCATTGCTACCGGCCAGGATGTGGCCAACGTATCGGAGTCGTCGGCGGGGGTGCTGTACTCTGAAATCACGCCCGAGGGCGACCTGTACATCAGCATCACCATTCCCTCGCTCATCGTGGCGACCCACGGCGGCGGCACCGGCCTGGCCACCCAGAACGAGTACCTGCGCCTGCTGGGCTGCACCGGCCGCGGCACCGTGAACAAGCTGGCCGAAATTGTGGCCGGCGTGGTGCTGGCCGGCGAGCTAAGCCTGGGCGCCGCCATCAGCTCCTCCGACTGGGTCAGCAGTCACGAGCAATACGGCCGGAATCGGTGAGATGGTGAGTTGTCATGGCGAGGAGGCACGACGAAGCCATCCGTCCTGACCAACGCCCTACCCCTTGAAACGTGACAAGCCCTTGACGACTGTGCGAGCGTCAAGGGCTTGTCGGTTTATTAGGTGTATCACACGGAGAGTTGTCATGGCTTCGTCGTACCTCCTCGCCATGACAACTCTCCACCTACAGCGGGTCGGCGGTTACTTTGAAGCGGGAATCGGAGCGGATGGTGATGTCGCGGCTGATGGGCTTGCGGATGCGGGCTTCCGTGGACAGGGTGTAGCTACTGGCTTTCACGTACTTATCCAGCTTCTGAGAGGTAGGCGTCAGCTGCACGGTGCTTACGCCCGTGGGGATGTTATCGGCGGAGGCCAGCAGAATTTTATCGTTCTGGTCGGTGCTGATGTAGAGGTTGATGCTCTGCAGAAAGTCGAAGTTCTCGGAACTGGGGTCGGTAACGGTGAGCGTGAGGCGGTCGAGCTTCACATCCTTCACCAGGTTGGCGCTCGTGTTTTCGTTCTTGAACTTCTCATCGGAGCGGGTAGGCACCGAAACAGGCGTCAGCGGAATCAGCTGGCCCACCGGAAAGGCGCTGGCAATCTTCACTGACTGCGAATCTTCAATGTAAAAAGTCAGCAGTTTATCCAGCTTGTCGCAGCTGGTCAGCACCGCCAGCAACAACAAAGCCGGCGCCAGAAACAGGATTTTTTTCATAGGGGTTGCAATTTTCACGAAGCTACGAAATCCCGGTTCGGTGTGGTTTGTCCGGGCCGCTAGAACACTACCGGCACCGTGCGAACTTTCCCGCTAACTCGACAAAACCAGACCCGGGACGCCAGTTGCGTAACGTTCCGGGTCTGGTTTTCGCGTGCAGATTTCTCTTCCGCTTGTCGTTCCGAGCGAGAGGAGGCAGCGGGTGCACCCATCTGATGGTACACCCAGCTGCCTCACCTCGTTTGGAAAGAAATCTTTTCTTGCTCTTAATCCATCATATCGGCGGCACGCGGGGGCTCGTGCTGGAAATCGGGCTGCCAGCTCATGGGGTAGCGCGGGTCCACGTAGGGTAGGGCGGCCTCGGTGAGGTAGAGGGGCCGGAAGGTATCGACCATCACGGCCAGCTCGTGGGTTTCCTTTTTGCCGATGCTGGCCTCCACGGTGCCGGGGTGCGGGCCGTGCGGAATGCCACTGGGGTGCCAGGTGAACGAGGCCAGATCTACCCCCCGCCGCGACATGAAGTTGCCCGCTACGTAGTACAGCACCTCGTCGGAATCGACGTTGGAGTGGTTGTAGGGCGCCGGAATGGCCAGCGGGTGGTAGTCGAAGAGGCGGGGCACGAAGGAGCAGATGACGAAGTTATTGCCCTCGAACTGCTGGTGCACGGGTGGGGGCTGGTGGATGCGGCCGGTAATGGGCTCGAAATCATGAATGCTGGTAGCATAAGGGTAGAAGTAGCCGTCCCAGCCCACCACATCAAAGGGCGAGTGGCCGTACACCAGCGTGTGCAAGAGCCCGTCCTTCTTCACCCGCACCACGTACTCGCCCGATTCGCGCACGTCGTTTTCTACTAGCTCCGAGGGGCCGCGGAAGTCCCGCTCGCAGTAGGGCGCGTGCTCCAGCAGCTGCCCGAAGTGGTTGCGGTAGCGCCGGCAGGTTTCCACCGGGCTGAACGACTCGATGATGAGCAGGCGCACCGGCCCTTCCTCAAAATGCAGCTGGTGGATGATGGTGCGCGGAATCACCACGTAGTCGCCGGGCTCGAAGGCCAGCTTGCCCAGCTGGCTCCATAGCTCCCCTCGGCCCTCGTGCACGAAAATCACCTCGTCGGCCAGTGCGTTTTTGTAGTAATACTCCATGCGCTGCTCCGTGGGGTTGCAGATACTCAGGGTCACGTCGGCGTTGCCGAGCACGGTCTGGCGGGCCTGCAGGTAGTCGCTGCCGGTGCTGGTTTGGTTGAGGGTGCGCAGGTGGGCCGGCTCCAGCGGCCGGTCTTTGAGCAGCTTGGGCGCGTAGGGCTCGGGGGCGCCTACCTGCCGGATTTCGGTGGGGGCGTGCCGGTGGTAGAGCAAGGACGAAACGCCGTGGAAGCCCAGCGTGCCCACCAGCTGCTCGTGGTAGAGCGAGCCGTCGGGCTGCCGAAACTGAGTGTGGCGCTTGCGCGGAATCTGACCTAAACGTTGATAAAAAGGCATACGGGTGGGATAGTATGGGTGGGAAGGGCGAAATGAATGCCGGGCAGTGAAGGTACAAAGTTTACCCGGCGTGCGCCCCCAACTCCAGTCATTCCGAGCGGAGCGAGGAAGCTGAGGACTTGCTTGGGTCTGACCCAGGTTCCGCGTTCCGCTCCGAATGACAGAACGTATTCTGAACCAGAACAATCTTCCCCATCGTTACTTTGTACTAGGCTTGGCCCTCTGACCCCGGCTGCCGGCTGCTCCTGCTATGATTTCGTTGCTCCTCCCTTCCCTGCTGGCCTTGCTCACCGTGGCCCAGCCGCCTGCCCCCACGCCCCGCAGCCGCACGTTCACCTTCGACTACGCGGCTACTATTCCGGCCCAGCCCGCCGGTACCAAGGCCGTGGACCTGTGGCTACCCGTGCCCCACGACGATAAGTCGCAGCAGATCCGCGACCTGCAGGTGACCTCGCCGGTGCCCTATGAAATCAAGACCGGCGCGTATGGCAACCGGATTCTGCACCTGCGAGCCACGGGCGAGGCCCTGCAGGGCTTCACGGTAGATATGCGCCTGCGCGCTACCCGCCGTGAGCACCTGGCCCTAGTCCTGAATGGGCAGCGCCCGCCCCGCGAAGCCCCCGACCCCAACCTGCGGCGCTGGCTGGCCGCCGACAGCCTCGTGCCCCTCGATCCGCAAATCCGGCTCTGGGCCCTGGAGGTAGCTACCAAAGCCCAGGCCAAGACTGATTTGGAGAAGGCCCGCGCCGTGTACGAGCACGTGGTCAGCACGGTGAAGTACGACAAAACCGGCCAGGGCTGGGGCCGCGGCGACATCTACTACGCCTGCGACGCCCGCCGCGGCAACTGCACCGATTTCCACGCCGTGTTTATTGGCTACTGCCGGGCCCTGGGCATTCCGGCCCGCTTCAGCATCGGCTTCCCGCTACCCCCGGAACGCGGCACGGCCGAAATCAAAGGCTACCACTGCTGGGCCGAGTTCTACACCCCCGAAACCGGCTGGGTACCCGTGGATGCCTCCGAAGCCGCCAAAAACCCCGACCGCCGCAACTACTTTTTCGGGGCCCACGACGAAAACCGCCTGGAGTTCACCCGCGGCCGCGACCTGGTACTGGTGCCCCGCCAGAACAACCCGGCCCTCAACTACTTCATCTACCCCTACGCCGAAGCCGACGGCAAACCCCTGACCGGCGTCAAACAGGCATTCCGCGTGCAGGATGTGGTGAAGAAGTAGGTCCCGCACGCCCTAGCCTGTCTCACCTCCCGAGCTACCAGGAGTCTTGTCGTTGATATAAAGCCTGTTACATCCCGCCTCATCATCCCCTCACCTGTCATCCTGAGCAGCGCGAAGGACTTCTGCTGTTAGTAATTACCTTCTGTAGAGGTTTTTCGTCGCTGGCTTGATACGCCACATGCTCAGGATGACAGATGGGAGATGACAGGTGCTAATAGGACAGGTGGTAAACAATGGCAATTGCCGCCTAGAAAAAGGCCGGGCCACTACCGTAGGGTAGTGGCCCGGCCTTTTTAGTTGAATACTGCTCTACTTGCCTAGCAGCCCGAGCATGGCTGTGGTGCTGGGCTCTTGCACGGCGCGCAGGGCCTGCTGCATTTCCAAGTCCTCCTGGTTGAGCACCTGGTAGTACGCCGATTTGCCGTAGGCGCTACGGGCAATCAGGGCCTTGAGCTGGTTGCGCAGCAGGGCGGCGCTGCGGCGCAGATCGGCGGCATTTTGGGGCACTCCGTCGCGGGCGGCTTTGGCGGCCAGCTGCTGCAGCTGCACGTCCGTGATGCGGAAGCTCTGGTTGAAGTGCTCGAAGCGCAGCCCCTCTAGCTCGGCTTTGTGCTCCTGGTAGTAGGTCAGGGCGTACTCGCGCACTAGGTTCAGGCTCTGCAAGCGGGTGTAATAGGCCGAGTGGGCCGTGGTGTCGCGGGGCACGAACAGGTCGGGCATGATGCCGCCGCCCCCGTACACGGTGCGGCCGTGGGCCGTGCGGTAGCGCAACGAGTCGGCGAAGTGGATGCTGTCGGCGTGGAAAAACTCGCCGTGACGCTGGCGGTTCTGCAGGTCCTGCTCGTACTGGGCCAGCCCCCCGCGGTATGACTTCTGGATGCTGCGGCCCGAGGGTGTGTAGTAGCGGGCAATGGTCAGGCGCAGCTCCGAGCCATCATTGAGGGCAATGGGCTGCTGCACCAGGCCTTTCCCGAAGGTGCGCCGGCCTACCAGCAGGGCCCGGTCGTGGTCCTGCAGGGCACCGGCCAACACTTCCGCGGCCGAGGCGCTGCCTTCATCCACCAGCACCACCAAGGCGCCTTCCTCAAACTCGCCCACTACCCGCGAAAAGGTCTGGGTATCGTACTGGTCGCCCTTGCCGTCGGTGTACACAATCTTCTTGGTACCCCCGATGAACTCATCGGCCATCTTGGTGGCCCGGTCGAGGTAGCCGCCGGGGTTGCCGCGCAAATCCAGCACGAGGCGCGCGAGGCCCTGCCGGCGCAAATCTCCTAAGGCCGACTTAAACTCATCGTAGGTGCCGCTGGCAAAGCGGCTTACTTTGATGTAGCCGGTCTGGTTGTCCACCATGTAGGCCACATCCACGGAGGAGTTGGGAATACGGTTGCGGGTTACCTGCACGTTGAGGGGCCGGGGCTGGCCGCGGCGCAGCACCTGCAGCAGCACGGCGCTGCCCCGCGGGCCGCGCAGCTTCCCGAACATCTGCTCGGTGGTAGTATGCACGCCCGATACGCGCTGCCCGTTCACGGCCAGAATCCGGTCGCCGGGCTGCAGACCAGCGCGCTCAGCCGGGCCGTCGCTGAGCGGAGCTACTACCGTCACGGTGTCGCGGAACAGATTGAACTCGACGCCGATGCCGTCGTAGTCGCTTTGCAGAAACGAGGATGCCTGCTGCTGCTGCTTGGCCGGAATGAATACCGAGTGTGGGTCCAGGCGCTCCAGCATGCGGCTGATGGCGTAGTCCGACAGCTCCTCGGCATTCACGGAGTCCACGTAGTCGCGGTCCACGTAGCTCAGGATTTCTTTGAACTTTAGATAGCCGCGGGCCGTGAGGTCCGGGTTCTGATCTGAAGGCCGAAAAGGATTAGCGCCCAGTAGCACGCCACACGCCAAGGCCAGCGCCAGCAAGAACGGCTGCCGCGCCTTGCTCCGCGAATTTTTGGGAGCATGCTCCAACGCAGGACGTGGCGAGTCGGTTGGCTCGATGTTCATAAAGCGCTGAGAGAGTAGAGGTTTAGGCGATATTCGGCAGCGTGCGGTACAGACAGTCCTTCAAAACTATTGAAACTATTCCAAGAAACCCACCCCCTACATAGGGGGATATGTATTTTCGAATAACAATGCAATTTTTTATGAATTAAACGCTAAATAATCTTCTTTTCCAGCGGATTCCAACGCTCGAGAATTACCTGAATATGAACCCGGTGCAAAGATTATTTTATGATTTTGGAAAGACGGGCGCTGCTCGCTCAAGCTAGTTGTTTGCCCGGCCAACGTACGCCCTGGCCGCACCACCGGATTGCACGGTTGAGCTCCGGCGGCGTCACCTTTCCGGGCGGGTATCGTATCTTTGGGGCGCGGCAGCAGCTAAGGAGCTGAACCGTTGTTGCTTGGCTTTCTACTTCTTGTTTTTGCGATGGGCCGGATTCTTGCCATCGACTACGGGCATAAGCGCGTGGGGCTGGCCGTTACGGACCCGCTTCAGCTCATTGCTACCCCCCTCGACACGGTGCACAGCCAGGACCTGCTGGCGTACCTGAAAGCCTACCACCTCCGCGAGCCCCTGGCGGCCCTAGTGATAGGCATGCCCAAAAACCTCAATAACGAAGCCACTGACTCTACCCCGGCCGTAGTGGGGGTAGTACGGCGGCTGCGCAAGGAGTTTCCGGGCGTGCCGGTGCACGAGGTAGACGAGCGGTTTACCTCCCGTATGGCCCACGCGGCCATGCTGGCCGGGGGGCTGAGCAAGAAAGACCGCCGCGACAAAGCCACCGTCGATAAAGTATCGGCCACTATCATTCTGCAATCTTTCCTCGCATCCCGATGATTTACCCCATTGTTGCCTTCGGCGACCCGGTGCTGAAAACGCCGGCCAAAGACCTGCCCGCCGACTTTCCGGCGGCGGAGCTGAAACAGATTATTGCCGACATGTTCGACACCATGTACCACGCCCACGGCGTGGGCCTGGCGGCGCCCCAGGTTGGCAAAAGCATCCGCCTGTTCGTCATCGACTCGGCTCCTATGCTCGACGAGGACGAAGAAGGCAACCCCATCATTGAAGAGCCTACCGCCGCCCCCGTAAAGCGCGCTTTCATTAACCCCCGCATGGTAAGTGAAACCGGCGAGGAGTGGGGCTTTGAGGAAGGCTGCCTCAGCATTCCGGGCATCCGGGAGAAAGTGGTACGCCACGCTACCATTGTGCTGCGCTACGAGGACGAAAACCGCCAAGTGCACGAGGAAACCTTCTCGGGCATGACGGCCCGCGTGATTCAGCACGAATACGACCACCTGGAAGGTATCCTATTCACTGATTACGCCTCAGGCCTGAAAAAGCAGCTGCTCAAGGGCAAGTTGGCCCGCATCAGCAAAGGCGACGTGAATGCCGATTACCGCATGCGCTTCGTGGGCCAGGGCCGGCGGTAAACCCGAAAAGTGAGTTAGCTAAGCACAGGTGGCAGGATGATGCTCGGGACAACCGGGCATTATGCTGCCACCTGTTTGTATAGCAGCCTGAGGAAGCTGATTACCTAGCTCTTCCTTGTCATATTGCATGGTGTTTATTTCTACTCTACTTCGATTATTGGGAGCGGCAGCGCTGCTGAGTGGATGCAGTACCCCCACCGCCTCTACTGTGCCGTTTGCTACCGGTTATGTACTCTCACCGGGTCGGGCAACGGTCAGCCAGCGCCCGTATGCGGTGCAGGCCGAGCCGGCTATTTTTGAAACCAGCTTTTTCCCTGACACCCAAATAAGCCAGGACAGCCTGCAGTTCACACTGTACGCTCATTTTCTGGGCAATCTGCCGGTGCCATCGGGGCGGATAGTAGCCGCCGATCCGGTTTCGCTGCATTCGCAAACCCAGCCGTTTACGACCCTCTTTCCCCGGGGGCGGTTTCCGGTCGAGCTGGCTATGGCCCGCTTCAACGGCGACGAGCGAGTAGCATTTGCCCGCATTCTGTTCTCGGCGGCGCCTGTAGTGAGCTGGGAGCCAGCCTTGTTACCTGGCCAGAAGCCGTTGCCGCTCCGCAGCAAAGAGTATTACGGCTACCCAGTTGATGGGGGTATGGCCTTGTTTATGGATGCGGCCAGCGTGGAGCCCCTGAACCGGTATCTGGCCGACCCGGCAGCCTCAGAAAATCTGATGATTACCAGTTTCCGGCTTGACGCAGAGTCGCCGAGCCCTGGCTTCCTGTATGCCATGCCGCCCGATACGGTAGCGGCCTTCTCGACGGGTTTCGGGGACGGTAGCTACGCCACCTACGTGGGCCTGGACGCCCAGCGCCGACCCTGCCGGCTACTAACCGATTTTCAGGTTATTTCCTGGTAACGCGCTTATTTTCAACTTATTTATCATTCTCTTATGCGACGCTTATTCTTACTCACTATAACGGGAGTGCTTGTGCTAGCCTCTACCGGCACGGCCCAGGCCTGGGGTTTTTTCAGTCACCGGCTCATTAACCGGCTGGCTGTATTTACGCTGCCGCCCGACATGATTGGCTTCTACAAGGCCAACATCGACTACCTGACTGATAACGCCACCCGGCCCGACTCGCGCCGCACGGTGGTGCCCGGCGAGGCCCCGCGCCACTTTCTGGATGTGGACGTGTACGGCGACTCGGCCGTGTACAAGCTGCCCCGCTCCTACCCCGATGCAGTGGCCCAACTCGGCGAAGACTCCTTGCTGCGCCACGGCATCGTGCCCTGGCAGGTGGCCCGCATGAAGGGGCAGCTTACGGCCGCGTTTCAGGCCCACGACACCGACCGGATTCTGCACCTCTCGGCCGACATGGGCCACTACATTGCCGATGCCTGCGTGCCCCTGCACACCACCCACAACTACAACGGGCAGCTGACGGGGCAGCGCGGCATTCATGCCCTCTGGGAAAGCCGCCTGCCCGAGCTGCTCAGCGCCGGCTACGATTTCTTTACCGGCCCCGCCCCCTACCTCGACCGCCCGACCCAAACCATCTGGGCGGCGGTGGGCCGCTCCCACGCGGCCGTCGATTCGGTGCTGGGGTTTGAGCGGGAGCTGAGCCGGAAGCTGCCCGACGACCGGAAATACGGCTTCGAGCAGCGCGGCAACCTCACGGTGCGCACCTACTCCCGCGACTTCGCCCGTGAGTATCACCAGCGCCTGAACGGGCAGGTGGAGCGGCAGATGCGGCTGGCTCTGCGCCTGGTGGGGGCTTTCTGGTACACGGCTTGGGTAGATGCCGGCCAACCCGACCTCAATGCTCTACCCCGCACGCCCTCCGAGAAAGAGCAGCAGCGCCTGGCCCTCGAAGCCAAACAGGCCGCCCAGGCCCCAACTACGCCCGTTGCCGGCCACGAGGATTAAGTGGTGAAATAGTGAGATGGTGAGTTTGACGTTCCGGCGGCGCTAGTAGCGCGGGTGCTCTGGCGGGGCCGCATATCGGCAGGCGGCCTATTTTATCCGTTCAACTCCCCAACGAGGTGGCACTGCCTGTTGTAGCGTTTGGGGGCCGCCTCGTTGGGGAGTTGATTGTTTTCGCCTCGTCGGATAGTACCCCAGTAAGGCCGGGCCCCTGCGCATCAAACTCACCATTTCACTATCTCACCAGTTCACCATTTTCATGAAAAGCCTTGCCACTATTGCGCTGCTGCTTGTTTCCAACCTGTTCATGACGTTTGCCTGGTACGGGCACCTGCAGTTCAGGAAAATCAGCTGGCTGCACGGGCTGGGGCTGGTGGGCGTTATCCTGATTAGCTGGGGGCTGGCGTTTTTCGAATATGTGTTTCAGGTACCGGCCAACCGCATCGGCTTCGAGGAAAATGGCGGGCCGTTCAGCTTGTTTCAACTCAAAGTTATTCAGGAAGTTATTTCCCTGACGGTGTTCACGCTCTGCGCCGTGTTCGTCTTCAAAACCGATAAGCTGGCCTGGAACCACGTGGTAGGCTTTGCCCTGCTGGTGGCGGCCGTGTACGTCATCTTTAAGAAGTGGTGAGCGAGCGGCCGGAGCGGGAGCCCCGGCCCGCTGCCCGCAGGTAACGCAACCCCGGCAGCCAACAAGCCACGGTCCGCGCCACCCTGGCGGCCCTACCCCAAGCGCCCCACAACCCGGTAGATTAGCGTCGAGCCTTGCTTTAAATAAGGCCCTGCTTTACTTCCGGCGCTGAAGCGCTGACTTTCGGGTAGCGAAGGGCAACTCCCCTCAACCGTATGCGTAGGGAAACGCGCCCCACTGCTGGGGCTTTTCACGTTTTCTACTACCCGGTTATATGCCGAAACACTACCGTTTTTTTTTACTGCTGGGCCTCTGGCTATTGAGTGCCACCGTTGCGCAGGCTCAAAAAGTGGGGCTGGTACTCAGCGGCGGCGGGGCCAAGGGCCTGGCCCACGTAGGCGTGCTGAAAGTGCTGGAAAAGAACCGCATCCCCATCGACTACATTGTGGGCACCAGCATGGGGGCTATTGTAGGCGGCATGTACGCGGCCGGCTACTCGCCCGAGGAAATCGAGGAAATTGTGCTCAAGCCCGAGTTTCAGAACTGGGTGGCCAACCGTCCGCTGGAGGGCAAGGTGTTCAACTTCTACGACGCCGATCCTTCGCCCGCGGCCCTGCACCTGGGCTTGTCCATCGACTCGGCTTTTCGCACCCGCGTAACGCCGCGCATCATTAATGATGCTACCCTGAACTATGTGCTGGCGACCATGCTGGCCCCGGCCGGCGCCATTGCCAACTACAACTTCGATAACCTGTTTGTGCCCTACCGGGCCGTGGCCTCGGAGGTGTTCACGCGCCAGAAAGTGATTCAGCGCAGCGGCTCCCTCTCCGATGCGGTGCGCAACTCTATGGCGTTTCCGCTGGCCTTCCGCCCTATCCGGCAGGAAGACGGCCGCTACCTCTTTGACGGGGCCGTGGTGGACAACTTCCCGACCGGCGTTATTAAGGATGAGTTCAAGCCCGATGTGATTATTGGGGTGAACGTAGGCGACGTGGCGTACCGCAAATACCCCAAGGAAAAGGACGACCAGCTACTGACCAGCACCTTGGTGTTTCTGGGCTCCAATGCCGCCGATACGTTGTCGGTGGGCCCCAACGGCATCTTCATCCAGCCTGATCTGACCGACTACACGGCCGCCGATTTCGGCCGGGTGCGCCGGCTGGTAGCCCTGGGCGAAAACGCGGCTCAGGAAAAGCTGGCCCTGATGCTCAGGCGTATTCCGCGCCGCGAAGACACGCTGGCCCTGCAGCAGCGCCGCCGGGCGTTTCAGGAGCGGGCGCCCCGGCCCGATTTTACCAGCGTAACGGTGCAGGGCCTGCCCCGGCAGCAGCAGGAGTTTGTGCGGCGCTTCTTCCAGCGTACTGGTTCCACCTACTCCCCCAGCGACATTGAGGAAGGCTATTTCCGCCTCGTCAGCAACGATTTCTTTACCAACGTGTACCCCCGGGTGCGCTACTCCGAGCAGCAGAAGGGCTACGGCCTGAACATTGACGCCCGCCAGGCCAACAACCTCACCGCCGACCTGGGCGTGCTGCTGTCCTCGCGCTCCATGAGCAACTTTTACCTGGGCGGGGCCTACCGCTACCTCAACCGCTACCTCTACACAGTGCGCGCCAACGCCACGGTGGGCCGCTTCTACAACGCCGTGCAGGGCTCGTTCCGGGTGAGCGTGCCCGGCCAGATTCCGCTGTACTTCGAGCCGATTATCACCTTCAACAACCTGAACTACCAGGACACGGGCGGCCTGCTGGGCCAGAATGCCGAAACTAGCCAGCTGGTGCAGCGCGACCTGAAAACGGGTATTAACATTGGCATCAGCCCCAACTACCGCAGCCGCTATATCCTGGATATTGGCGCTTTCACCAACCGCGACCGGTTTGCCAATACCAGCGAAGTCAGCAGCACCGATGAGTTGGATTTGAACCGCTTCCAGGGCATCACGGCGGGGCTGCGCTTCGAGCGCAACTCCCTCGACCGCCGCCAGTACGCTACCAAAGGCCGACGGGTAGAGTTTGCTGTGCGCGGCATTACGGGCCAGGAAAAATATGACCCGGGCACTACCTCCAACGGCGTGGAAGGCCGGACCAAAAACCAGCGCTGGGTGCGGGCTTCGCTGTTCTCGGAGCAATATTTCTCTCTCAGTAAAACCGACTCCGTAGGGGCCAAAACCAACGCCTGGGGTTACGTGGTGGATGCCGTGGCCAGCACTCAGGGCGCCTTTGCCACGTACCGCTCCTCGCTGACCACCTCGGCCGCTTTCCTACCCCTGCCCGACTCCCGAACCCTGTTTCTGGACAACTACCGGGGCACGGCCTACGCGGGCCTGGGCCTGCGCTACGTCAAGGGTATTTTTCGGGGGGTTGAGTGGCGGGCGGAGGCCTTCGCCCACGTACTGGTGCGCCCCTGGCGCCCCGCCTACGACAACCCCGTGCTGGTGCGCCGCTCCAACAGCGTAACCCGTCCCTACCTCACCCTCATGACCGGCCTGGTGTACCAGACGCCCGTGGGCCCGCTCTCTGTGCAAGCCATCCACTACGACGACCGCAACCACCGCTTCGGCGTGTTTGCCCACATCGGCTACGTGCTATTCCGCGAACGGTCGTTGGAGTAAGTGGTGAGATGGTAAAATTGTCAGGGCGAGGTACGAAGCCATCCTTCCTGACCAACGTCCCTACCCCCTGAAACGTGACAAGCCCTTGACGCTACCCTACGTCAAGGGCTTGTCGGTTTATTAGGCTTGTCACACGTAGAGGAAGGAGGGCTTCGTACCTCGCCCTGACAATTTCACTACTTCACCAGGATCAGGGCGGAGGAGGCGGGGACTTCTATGGTCATGGTTTCGCCTACCCCTTCTATCTGGCGCAGGCCTGCGGGGTTGATTTGATCTTCGGCCAGCACCACGGAGTAGCGGGCGGCCGGAATGGGCAGGCGGGCGGGCTGGCGGTTGCCGTTGAACAGTACCACAATCGTGTCCCAGGTGTCGCCGCCGGCGTAGTCTTTCAGGCGGTAGCCAATGGTAGTGGCGGGCAGGTTGGGCAAAAACTCCAGGTGCCGCTGCACCAGCTCCTGGGTGGGCAGGCGGAAGGCCGGGTGGGCGCGGCGCAGGGCAATCAGCTGGCGGTAAAACTCGTACACGCGGGCGTACCGGGTCTTGCGGCTCCAGTCTATCTGGTTGATGGCGTCGGGCTCGTTGAAGGAGTTGTGGGAACCGCCTTTACTGCGCAGAAACTCGTCGCCGATGGGCAGAAAGGGCACGCCCTGCGAGGTAAACACGATGGTGTTGCTGAGCAAATCCATCCTCATTCGGTCGGCCTCGGAGGCGGCGGGGTTGGAGGCCGCCAGCTTATCCCAGAGCACCTGATCGTCGTGGCAGGCCACGTAGTTGATGGTTTGCTGGGGCGAGGCGGCCCAGGGCCCTTTCGAGTAGTTTACCTTGCTGTAGTCGAGCTGCGGATGCTGGGTGGCTGCCACAATCCCAAACTTCACGCTTTCTTCCAGTCCCGGCTGCCCGCTGGCAAAGCCCGGCTCGGTGCGGCGGGCAAAATGGCCTTTCACGCCGTCGCGCAGCTCATCACTGAAGGCAGCTACCCGGTCCAGCTTCCCAATGTTGGCTTTGAGAGCCCGCTCGGCTTCCGGCAGCGGGCTGGCCCCGGCCGCCCAGCCTTCGCCGTACATCAGAATGCTGTGGTCAATCTGGTCGAGGGCCACGCGCACGGCGCGCATAGTGCGCAGGTCCAGCACCCCCATCAAATCAAACCGGAAGCCGTCCGCGTGGTACTCGCGGGCCCAGTACGCCACCGACTCCACAATGAGCTTGCGCACCATGGGCCGCTCGGAGGCTACTTCATTTCCGCAGGCGGAGGCGTTGGAGTAGCCGCCATCGGGGGTGTGGCGGTAGTAGTACCCGGGCACCAGCTGCTCGAAGGAGCTGCGGCCAGCCTCGGCCGTGTGGTTGTACACCACGTCGAGCACCAGGCGCAGGCCGTTGCGGTGGAGGTTTCGCACCAGCTGCTTCATCTCCCGGATGCGGGCCGCGGGGTCGGCGGGGTTGGTGGCGAAGGAGCCTTCCGGCACGGAGTAGTGCAGGGGGTCGTAGCCCCAGTTGTAGAGGTTTTCTGCCAGCCGGCTTTCATCAATGGAAGCAAAGTCGTTGGTAGGCAGCAGGTGCAGGTGCGTGATGCCCAGCTCCGTGAGGTGGTCGAGGCCGGTTTTGACGCCGGCCGGGCCGCGGGTATCGGCTTCGGCTACGCCCAGAAACTTGCCCTGGTGCCGCACGCCCGACTGCGGATGCATGGTCAGGTCGCGGATGTGGGCTTCCCCAATGACTAGGTCGGTGGGCTGCTTTAGCCGGGGCCGGAGGTCGTCGGTCCAGTTGGGGGGATTTACGGCGGCCGGGTCGAGCAGGGCCCCGCGCTGCCCGTTCAGGCCCACGGCGTGCACGTAGGGGTCGGGCACTTCGGCCATCTGCTTGCCCTTAATGGTGGCCTGCACCACGTAAAACCGTCCGGCGGGCTGGGCCGGCAGCGTGTACACCCACGTCCCGCCCCCGGATTTCTGCATGGCGTACTCGGCCACGGGCGCGCCGCCCGTGCCTTCGGCGTAGAGCTTGAGCTGCAGCTTTTCGGCGGTGGGCGCCCACACCCGCAGGCGGGCCTGGCCTTTGATGAACGTCAGGCCCAGGTCGGGGCCGTTGTAAGTGGGGTAGGCGGCGTACGCATCCGTCACGCGGGCCGTGCGGCAGGTGGTCAGGCTGGACACCGTCAGTAACAAGACAAAAAGAAACCGAGACTTCATAGCGGGAAAGGTAGGCCACGAAGTTCGGAGTTTTCGCCCGGTGCCGGAAGCCGCTCCGCGGGAAGTGCGGCCCTGCTCGCTACTACAGCCCCTGCACGAAGTCGCGAAGCAACCGGTTTACTTCCTCGGGCGCTTCATACGGGAGCAAATGGCCGGCTCCGCCAATAATTTCCAGCGGGGTTCCACTAGGCAGCAGGGGTAGGGTTTCCAGCCCATGCACCGAGGGCGACATTACATCATCCTGGTCGCCAACCAGGATGGTGCAGGGTACCTGCACGTGGCACATCTGGGCGCTCAGGTCTTCGCGGCTGCCGTGCAGCAGCCAGGCGTCCCAGGCCAGGTGGGTGCTGCGCAGGTTGTCTTCCAGAATTTGCTGGTGTGAGGTGGCAGAAAGGGAACGGGCGGTTATTTTCCGGAAGGTTTTTTCGGCCTCGTCGGGCTTGCCGTAGGCCCGCATGCTCGTCATTCGGTCTTCGTCGGTGAGAGGCTCGGGGCCGGGCGGCGAGGGGCTGAGCAGGGCCACCCCAGCCAGGCCCGCCGGCTGCCGGGCGGCCAGGGCCAGCGCAATTTTGCCGCCCATACCGTGGCCTACCAGCACGTAGCGCCCTACCCCGTTTTCTGCAATGTAAGACTCCAGCGCTTTCACGTAGCTGGCCACCGAGTAACTGCTGCCCGGTTCCGTGGCCGCCCCAAAGCCCGGCAGGTCAGGAGCTAAGAAGGGGTAGTCGGGGGCCAGCAACTGGGCTAGTTGTTGAAACTCGCGGCCGGAGCCAGCCCAGTAGTGCAGGCCAATAAACGTAAGCGCAGGTGCAGCAGGCATAGAAAAACAGCATTCAGATTCCAGCTCAGAGCCAGATTACCTTGCTGTACGTACTACGGCCGCTTAGAGTCGGGCCGGGCCGGCCAGCTTCTCCAACGCCGCCTTAAACTCAGGCGTGTCGTAGTCGGCCATGCCTTCGTGGCGGGCAGCTATTTGGCCATCCGGCCCCACAATAACCGTAGTCGGAATAGACTCTGAGTCGAAGGCGGGGGGTAGGGCCCCGGCGGGGAAGTAGGCCGGGAACGTGTAGCCTTTGCGGGCCATCAGCCGCCGCGCATTCTCGGGGTTCTGGTCCAGCGAAATCATCACGAAGGCTACCTTCTGCTTATCCACTTGGTTGTAAAGCTTCTGCAAGCTGGGCATTTCGGCCACGCAGGGTGGGCACCAGCTGGCCCACAGGTTCACCAAAACTACCTTGCCCTTCAGGTTGCGGAGGTTAGCGGGTTGGCCATCCAGGGTGAGCAAGGACAGGTTGTGGGGGTAGGTGCCACCCGTCGGCTGAACCGGGGTTTGAGTTGGAGCGGCGGGTAGGGCGGGCCGCCACAAGCCCGTGGCCAGCAAGGCCCGCTGCATGCCGCCCAGTACGGGCGTGCGGAGGTCGGTGAACAGGATGATGAGAAAAGCTACTACCCCACCCCACTGGGCAATGGTGCCCCACTTCGGCTTTGAGAACTGCATGGTTGATTTTAGAACTACAAGGGAAAGATACAGCAGCTTCAGGAACGAGGCGTATAGCTCAGTGCTTAGCGCCACCGGATTTTCTGTTTGGCTTTCCCCGCCTGCAACCGCTCGGGCACTTTGCGCAGGATAAGCTCGCGCAAGGTTTCCAGCAGGGGCAAGCGCACGAAGCCCTGGTGTACTACCAAGCTGATTTCGCGGACGGGCTCGGGAGCCTCGAAGCGCTTCACCATGGGGTTATTCAGCTCCGGCAGCACCGAGAGTTCGGGCACCAGCGTGTAACCATGGTTGTGGCGCACCAGCTCCTTTAGGGTTTCAATGGAGCCGCTTTCGTAAGTGAAGGGCCGACTGGTGGCAGCCGGCGCGGGGGCACAGATGTTCAGGACCTGGTGGCGGAAGCAGTGCCCTTGCTGCAAAAGCCACAACCCCGGCGCGCCCATGTCCTGGGGGCTGATGGTAGGTTGGGCGTACAGCTCGTGGCTTTCGGAGATGTAGCCCAGAAACGGCTCTTCCAGCACCGGCACTTCCCGCAGCTGCCGGTCATCGAGGGGCGTGACGAGCAAGCCCACATCCAGCTGGTTGTCCTTGAGCTGCTGAATTATCTGGGCTGATTGCAGCTCCTGGACTTGCACGCGCAGCTGGGGGTAGCGCTCCACCAGCTCCACCAGAAACAGGGGCACCAGGTAGGGTGCCAGCGTGGGGATAATGCCCAGGCGTAGCTCGCCCACCAGCTCGCCTTTCTCTACCTGTACTACCTCGCGCAGCTGCTTTACCTCGCGCAACACCTGCCGGGCCTGTTGCACCACTTTTTCGCCCACGGCCGTGGGCTGCACTCCTTTGGTTGTGCGGTCGAAGAGTAGCACGCCCAGCTCCTCCTCCAGCTTTTGCAGTTGCATGCTCAGGGTGGGCTGGGTGACGTGGCACTTCTCGGCGGCCAGCACAAACTGCCGGTGCGTATCAAGGGCCACTACGTATTCTAACTGCTGGATATTCATAGGCTTACCAAGGCAGAACAACTCTGCGCCCTCCGCGCAAACACAGCGCCCTCTGCGGGCTCCCTCGTCTGGTCATCCCACGAATATAACCACCATCTATATTAGTATCAAAACAATCAATTTTACTTATAACGCCGGAAGCTCAACCTTTGTCGCGCTCCTCCTACCCCGGAGTCGCCATTGAATCTCATTTATTCTCATGGAAGAATCAACCCAACCCCGGAAGCTGACTACCGCCGCCGGCCGCCCCATTTTCGACAACCAGAACTCCTTGTCGGCGGGTCCGCGCGGGCCGCTCCTGCTCCAGGACTATTTCCTGCACGAAAAGCTGGCCCACTTCAACCGGGAGCGGATTCCGGAGCGGGTAGTGCACGCCAAGGGCTCGGGCGCGTACGGTACGTTCACCGTCACCCACGACATCACTAGCCTCAGCCGCGCCCAGATTTTCAGCCAGGTGGGCAACCAGTGCCGCATCTTTCTGCGCTTCAGCACGGTAGGCGGTGAGAAAGGCTCAGCCGATACGGAGCGCGACCCCCGCGGCTTCGCCCTGAAATTCTACACCCAAGGCGGCAACTGGGACGTGGTAGGCAACAATACGCCGGTGTTCTTTGTGAAAGACCCGGTGAAATTTCCCGACTTCATCCACACCCAGAAGCGCGAGGCCCGTTCCAACCTGAAATCGGCTACGATGATGTGGGACTTCTGGAGCCTGAACCCCGAGAGCCTGCACCAGGTCACCATCCTGATGTCGGACCGCGGCACGCCTTACGGCTACCGCCACATGCACGGCTACGGCTCGCACACCTTCTCCCTGATTAACGCTGACAATGAGCGCACTTGGGTGAAGTTCCACTTCCGTACCGAGCAGGGTGTAAAGAACTTCACGAGCGAAGACGCCGCCCAGATGAAGGCTCAAGACGCCGACTTCGCCCAGCATGACCTGGTGGACGCCGTTGACAGCGGCAATTTTCCCCGCTGGAAGATGTTTATCCAGACCATGACCCAGGAGCAGGCCAAAACCTTCCGCTGGAACCCCTTCGACCTGACCAAGGTGTGGCCCCAGGGCGAGTTTCCGCTGCAGGAAGTAGGTGTGCTGGAGCTGAACGAGGTGCCCTTGAATTACCACGCCCACGTAGAGCAGGCCGCCTTTGCCCCTGCCCACGTAGTAGATGGCATCGGCTACTCGCCCGACAAAATGCTGCAGGGCCGCATCCTGAGCTACCCCGACGCCCAGCGCTACCGCCTGGGGGCCAACTACGAGCACTTGCCCGTAAATGCCTGCCCCTACGGCTTCAGCAACTACCAGCGCGACGGCCAGATGGCCCTGGGCGACAACGGCGGCCCCGGCCCCAACTACTTCCCCAACTCCTTCGATGGCCCCGCGGAAGACAAGACCGTAGGCGAGCCCGACCAGGAGCTGGATGGTCTGTTCGCCGACCGGTTCGACCGCAACGTAGGTCCCGGCGACGACGACCACTACACCCAGCCCGGCAACCTGTTCCGCCTGCTGGATGCCCAGGCTCAGCGCAACCTCATCGACAACATCGTGGCTTCCATGAGTGGTATCGATGGCCCCAAGAAAGACCTCATCATCCAGCGCCAGCTTTGCCACTGGTTCCGTGCCGATATCCGCCTGGGTATGGCCATTGCCAAAGGCCTGGGCGTGGACGTGGAGATGCCCACCCAACACCCCCAGCCTGCTGCCGCGGCTGTATAACGCCGCCCTATACTACCGTGGGAAGTAAACAGCCGCTCCGGAATCCGGAGCGGCTGTTTGTTTAGAGGCTAGGCGGGCGGATAGCGGTTTACAACTAATAAGGCTTCCCGCTCTAACAGTCGGTCAGGGTGATTGAACTGGAGCAAACGGACCGTTACCTCCCCCACGGTGGTAGTGGGCAGAATAAGAGCTCCCTGTAAACGAAAATGCTCTTGCCAACGCTGCCGACGCGGATTATACAAGGCGACCAGTTCCCCCGCCCCTGTCAGGGAAGCAATATCGCTGCCTTTGTGCAGGTTACAAAAGACGCAGGCATACGCCAGGTTGTCTGGCTGCGTCAGGCCACCATGCTTTTCGCTGATTACATGGTCGATATGACAGCCCAGGAACATATCGGCTTCGGCAAGTCGGCAATATTCGCAGCAGTAGCCGGCGCGCTCAGCCACCTGTCGGCGCATAGCTGCCGGGATGTACGCCTCGCTCATGCCGCCAGGTGTTGGCGGGCGCGGGCTTTTGTTAGGCGCATTAGGTGCTCCAGTTCCAGAAAATGCGTCAACTCCCGTTCCTCATCCATCGTCAGCGCCGCCTGCTTACGGCGAACGAGCAGTTCGGCCACCCGCTGACGAGCTTCGGCTGAGGGCTGAAAATCAGCCAGGGCCCCGGCAGTAGTGCCAGCGGCCAGAAAGTTTATAATCTCTTCGTAGGCAGGAATCATCGTGCTCTAAGTTCGATATTTTCTGATTGCCACAGGTTTACAACGCCTTCTTCCGGCTATCCTTAAACTTCTTGATCTGGGGGTCGATGATTTTTTTGTCGCCGACTACCACAATGGTCATAGCCTCGGGGCGGACGTATTTGCGGGCGGTTTCCGAGACTTGCTGGGGCGTCACGGCGTTGATATTCTTGACCTGCTCGGTGAGGTAGGAATCGGGGAGGTCGTGCAGATCCAGGTTGTTGAGCTGGCTGATGATGCCGCCGGGGGTAGAGTTGCGCAGCACAAACAAACCCGACTCGTAGTTCTGAATGCCTTTCAGCTCTTCGGCCGTGGGCGGGGTTTTCTGCAGGCGCTCAATCTCGTACATGATTTCCTTGAGCGAGTTGCCCGTTTCCTGGGTGGTCACGTCGGCGTTCTGAGTCCAGTTGCCGGCGCGGTAGTGCGTCTCAATGTTGCTGTAAGGCGAGTAGGTGTAGCCCTTGTCCTCGCGGATGTTGCGCGTGATGCGCGAGCCGAAGGAGCCGCCCAGCAGGGAGTTCATCACCCGCAGCTTCACGTAGTCGGGGTGCGAAGGGTCCACTACGGGCATGCCAATCATGAGGGTTGATTGGGGCGCGCTGGGCCGGTCCAGGGTCTGGATATCGGGCCGAATCTGGGCTTTGGCAATTTCAATGCGGGGCACCGGACCCTTGGCCCACTCGCTCCAGCTTTTGGTAATGGCCTGGCGCAGGGCATCCTTATCGAACTTACCGGCCACGTACACGCTGGTGCGCTGAGCCCCGTACTGGTTTTGGTAGAAGGCCTTTACCTGCTCCAGGGTCAGGGCATCAATGGCCGCGTCGGTGGGCAGGGGGCGACCGTAGGGGTGATTGCCGTAGAGCGAGGCCACGAACTTCTGGCGGGCCTGCATGCTGGGCTGAGCCCGGGCCAGGTTCATTTGCCGCTTGAAGTCGGTTTTGATGCGGGGTAGCTCGCTGGCGGGCAGGGCCGGGCGCTGGACCACCTCGGCCAGCAGGGTAGCCAGTTCCGGCGCATACTCCGAAAGGCAGGAAGCCCACAGCATGGTCTGGTCCTGGCCCACTGAAATGTTGAGAGAGCCGCCCATGCGGGCCACCTTATCGGCTAGTTGGGTAGCGTTGAGGGTAGCAGTGCCTTCGTTCATGAGCTTACCCAGCACGTCGGCAATGCCTACCTGGTCAGGAGCTTCGTGCACGTTGCCAGCCTGAATAGCCACCATCATGGTTACTTTGGGCACCTGGCCGTAGGGCACCAGCTTAGCTGAGAGGCCATTCGGCAGCTCAAACTCTTCTTTGGCGGGCAGGGCGAAGTCGCGGGGCGTACCGCCGGGGGGAGGGGTTTCCTTGGGGGTAGCGGGAGCAGCCGGAGCAGCGGCCGGTTTAGCCGTTGTAGTGGCTTTGCTGGCTGGCTTGGGGGTAGGCTTGGTTTGGGCCTGGACTGCCGGAGCAGTCAGGAAGAGGGCCGCGCTGAGCAACCCGAGGTAGGAAGTTTTCATACGGTAGCGGGTTAGCTTTTAGCCAGCGGGTTGACAATAAGAATGGTGCGGTTGGTAGGCCGCAGGTACTCTTGAATGGTGCGCTGCATGACAGCGGGCGTGATTTTGCGGAACTCGCCTTCCAGGGTATTAATGCGCGAGGGGTCGTTGTCAAACAAGGCAAAGGAGGCTAGCATGTCGGCGCGGCCGAAATTATCGGAGCCGGAAAGCTGGTCGTAGAGGGTGGAGCGCAGCTTCACCACGGCCAGATCCAGAGTAGCCTGGTCAATACCGCCTTGGGCCAAGCGGTTGATTTCCTGATCCAGCACGCTCACCACGGAGTCTGATTTCACGGTTTGGTCATACACTAGGTTGCCCATCCAGAGCATGGGGCCGGCGTAGTTGAAGGCGTTGCCGAGGTAGTTAATACCCCCACTCACGTCATCGGTGAGGCCGCGCTTCTGCACCATGGCTTGGTAGAGGCGCGAGTCTTTGCCCTGCAGCAGAATCTGGTCGAGCAGGATGAGGGCGTAATACTCGGGGGTGTTGCGCTCGGGCATGTGGTAGGCGAAGGCCAGGGCCGGCTTGGTCGCCAGCTTGTCGTCTTTGGTGAAGCGCTGCTCCTTTTCCTGGCGCGGCTCCGTGAGGTCGGGCTTGGGCGGCTGGGTAGCGGCCGGAATGCCCGCGAAGTACTTCTCCACCCAGGCCTTGGCCTGCGCCGGCTCAAAGTCGCCGACCACGGCCAGGGCGGCATTGTTGGGCGCGTAGTAGGTTTTGAAGAACTGCTGGGCATCCTCCAGGGTAGCGGCGTCCAGGTCCTTCAGGTCGCCGTAAAAGTTGTGGGCGTTGTTCCAGTTTTTGTTGGCGTACTGGGGCATATCCAGCCACGGAAAGCCGCCGTAGGGCTGGTTGAGCACGTTCACGCGCACCTCGTTTTTCACTACCCCCTGCTGGTTGGTGAGGTTGGCCTGGTTGATGGCCAGGCCGCGCATCCGGTCGGCTTCGGCCCAGAGCATGGTTTCGAGCTTGTGCGAGGGCACTACCTCAAAGTAGTTGGTGAAATCGAAGCGGGTAGAGCCGTTCAGAATGCCGCCGTTCTTCTGAATCAGCTGGATGAACTCCATCTTGCCCAGGTTCTGGGAGCCCTGAAACATGAGGTGCTCAAACAAGTGGGCAAACCCGGTGCGGTTGCGGGGCTCGTTGCGGAAACCGATGTTGTAGTAGGCCGCTACGGTAGCCGTGGGGGCCGTGTGGTCGGGCGAAAGCACCACTTTCAGGCCGTTGGGCAGGGTGTAATACTCCACCGGAATCTGGAACGAAGCCGCGGCGGCCGGCGCTGGGGCGGCTTCGGCAGTAGGCGGGGGGGTAGGGCTGGTGGTGGCCACCGAGGCAGTTTTGGGGCTGCAGGCGCCTAGGGTCAGCAGGAAGGCCGCACCCCAACCCAGGGCGTGGCTTACAGGAGGTAGTGGTTTCATAATCAGAAGGTGGTAGGGTATAAAGTCCGAAATGGTCCTCAACCTACACATTCTGTTGCAAAGAATTAATCCTACTCTATATAAGAAAAGCAAATAATCAACAAACCAGTCTAACCTGAGCACTTACGCCCGGTTTCGGTCAATAAATGCTCGCCTGCGCTGGTAGCCGCCGACAGTTCTACCGTCTGGCACTCTTCTCCTCCGAGTAGCAAAACCAGGAAATGAGCCATAACCAAGAAACCCGCTCCGGCCGGGGCCGAAGCGGGTTTCTGTAAGCCAGCCGGGGTAGGCTTAGTTGTTCTGATAATCAACGGGCTCTTTCACGTCCACGCCTTGCTCCTGCAGGGAGGGGTAGTCGATGTAGCCTTTGTCGCCGGGCACGTAGAAGGTGCTGGGGTCCGGGGTGTTGAGGGCGGCGCCCACGCGGAAGCGCTCAACCAAGTCGGGGTTGGCGATGAAGGGCACCCCGAAAGCAATAACGTCGGCCTCGTTGTTGGCCAGGGCGGCTTCGGCCGTTTCCTGGGTGTAGCCGCCGTTCAGGATGAAGGTGCCGTTGAAGATGTTGCGCAGGTGCGCCGCTACGGCCGGAGCCTGGGGCTGGGCCATAGGGTGGCCGGGCAGGGCTTCAATGACGTGCAGGTAGGCCAGGTTGAACTGGTTGAGCTGCTCCGTTACGTAGCTAAACGTTTTCACCGGGTCCGAATCCTTGATGCTGGCGCTGCCCTGGGGCGAGAGGCGGATGCCCACGCGGTCGGCGCCCAGCTCATCCACCACGGCCTGCACTACTTCCAGCACAAAGCGGCTGCGGTTTTCTAGGCTGCCGCCGTACTCGTCGGTGCGCTGGTTCGAGCCGTCCTGCATGAACTGATCGAGCAGGTAACCGTTGGCCCCGTGGATTTCGGCCCCATCGAAGCCGGCCCGCTTGGCGTTGCGGGCGGCCTGGCGGAACTGGTCTACTACCCCCGGAATTTCGCTTAACTCCAGGGCGCGCGGCGTGGGCACATCTTCAAAGCCCTGGCCGGTAAAGGCCTTCGCTCCTTCGGGCTTGATGGCCGAGGGACCTACGGGCAGCTCGCCGTTGTGGAAGAAGGGGTGCGACACGCGCCCTACGTGCCAGAGCTGAATAAAAATGCGGCCACCGGCCGCGTGCACGGCATCCGTTACTTTTTTCCAGCCAGCTACCTGCTCTTCGGAGTAGATGCCGGGCGTGTTGATGTAGCCCACGCCCTGGGGCGACACCTGCGAGCCTTCGGAGATAATTAGGCCGGCCGTGGCGCGCTGCACGTAGTATTTCACTACTGAGTCGGTGGGGGCGGTGGCCTCGTTGGTGGCGCGGCTGCGCGTCATGGGGGCCATGGCGAAGCGGTTGGGCAGCGTGAGGGCGCCCACTTGCACAGACGTAAACAGATTGGTGGTTTGGCTCATGGTTGAATTCTATAGAGAATCCGCTGCGTGCAGATTCAGCGCGTAGCAACTCGGGAACCCACCTATATGTTTCCGCCGTGGTTACATTTATTTTTGGCTGCCGGTGCATGATCTGGCAAGCGCATGCCACCCATTTTTGCCTTGGGCTTTAGCATCACTGGCTTGCTGATTTGCTCCGCCGGGCACGGCCCTTTTCCTACCCCTCTGGTTTGCCTAAACCCCACCGCTTACCGCCGGAATTGAATTTCGAAGATTCCTGCCGTATCTTCGCAGAGTTACTTATCCAGAAAGACCGAGGGATTGGGCCCGACGACGTCTTAGCAACCTGACTTAAAACAAGGTGCTAACTCCCATTTCAACCCGTGCTCCGGGCTGGAAGAAGATAAGTACAGGACTCGCGCCCCACGCGGCTCTTTCTGGATAGGCACTTTTTCGCTGCCGAATTACTTGAAGAGCCGATATGCCGACCGTCACTGACTCCCCGCTCCACGATATTCTTGCCCAGCGCGTCCTGATTCTGGACGGGGCTATGGGCACCATGATTCAGCGCCATAAGCTGGAAGAGGCGGATTTCCGCGGCTCGCGCTTTGCGGATCATCCCAAGCCCCTGCGCGGCAACAATGACCTGCTCAGCATCACCCGCCCCGATATTATCAAAGGCATCCACGCCGATTACTTCGCGGCCGGCGCTGATATGGTGGAAACCAACACGTTCAGCGGCACCACCATTGCCCAGGCCGACTACGCCCTGGAGGATATCGTGTACGAGCTTAACTATGAGTCGGCGCGCATTGCCAAGGAGGTAGCCGACGAGTTTACGGCCCAGAATCCCGACAAGCCCCGCTTTGTGGCCGGCGCCATCGGCCCCACCAACCGCACCGCTAGCCTCTCCCCCGACGTGAACCGCCCCGGCTTCCGGGCCGTGACGTTTGACGAGCTAGCCACCGCCTACCACGAGCAGGTGCGCGGCCTCATTGATGGCGGTTCCGACGCCCTGCTCATCGAAACCATCTTCGACACGCTGAACGCCAAAGCGGCGCTGTATGCCGTGCAGAAGTTCTTCGATGAAGGTGGCCGCATGGTGCCCGTCATGATTTCTGGCACTATTACCGATGCCTCCGGCCGCACCCTCTCAGGGCAGACGGTGGAGGCTTTCTGGAACTCCATTCGCCACTTGCCCCTGCTGAGCGTGGGCCTGAACTGCGCCCTCGGTGCCGATCAGTTGCAGGTGTACATCAAGGAGTTGAGCCGCATTGCCGACGTGCACATCTCGGCTTACCCCAATGCTGGTTTGCCGAATGCGTTTGGTGGCTACGATGAGTCGGCCCAGGAATTTGCGGGGGTAGTGGAGAACTACCTCAAGGAAGGCCTCGTGACGGTGGTGGGCGGTTGCTGCGGCACCACGCCCCAGCACATTGGGGAGCTGGCCCGCCTGGCCGACAAGTACCAGCCGCGCAAGTTGGCCTCACCCCCCGGCCCCCTCTCCTTCAGAGAGGGGGAGCCGAACGATTCCGTTCTGAAACTCGCGTCTGGCTCCCCCTCTCTGAAGGAGAGGGGGCCGGGGGGTGAGGCACCACGTATTACTCGCCTCGCCGGCTTGGAGCCCTTCAACATCTACCCCGACAGCCTGTTTGTGAACGTGGGTGAGCGGTGCAACGTGACCGGCAGCCGTGCCTTCGCCCGCCTCATCCGGACCGGCAACTACGAAGCCGCCCTGCAGGTAGCCCGCGACCAGGTAGAAGGCGGAGCCCAGGTCATCGACGTGAACATGGACGAAGGCATGCTCGATTCGGAGCAGGCCATGACCACGTTTCTGAACCTAATTGCCTCGGAGCCCGACATTTCGCGGGTGCCGATTATGATTGACTCCTCGAAGTGGAGCGTGCTGGAAGCCGGCCTCAAGTGCGTGCAAGGCAAGAGCATCGTTAACTCCATTTCCCTCAAGGAAGGCGAGGAAACCTTCAAGGAGCGGGCCCGCACCGTACGCGCTTACGGAGCTGCCGTGGTGGTGATGGCCTTCGACGAGAACGGCCAAGCTGATAACTACGAGAAGCGCATCGAAATCTGCCAGCGCAGCTACGATATTCTAGTAAACGAAGTGGGCTTCCCCGCCGAGGACATCATCTTCGACCCCAACATCCTGACGGTGGGCACCGGCATGGAGGAGCACCGTACCTACGCCCTCGACTTCATTGAGGCCGTCCGCTGGATCAAGCAACACCTGCCCGGCGCCCTCACCAGCGGCGGCGTCAGCAACATCAGCTTCTCCTTCCGCGGCAACGATGTGGTGCGCGAAGCCATGCACTCGGCCTTCCTCTACCACGCCATCCGGGCCGGCCTGGATATGGGCATCGTAAACCCCAGCCAGTTAGCCGTGTACGACGAAGTACCCAAGGACCTGCTGGAGCTGGTAGAAGACGTGCTCCTGAACCGCCGCCCCGACGCCACCGAGCGCCTCGTAGAGTTTGCCGACACGGTAAAGCAGAAGGACAAAACCGAGGTAGTAGCCGACGCCTGGCGCAGCCTGCCCGTAGCCGAGCGCCTGCAACACGCGCTGGTAAAAGGCATTACAGAGTTTATCGACGAAGACACCGAGCAGGTTCGTCAGCAGGTATCTAGGCCACTCGAAGTGATTGAAGGGCCCCTGATGGCCGGCATGAACGTGGTGGGTGACCTGTTTGGCGCCGGCAAGATGTTCCTACCTCAGGTGGTGAAGTCGGCCCGCGTGATGAAGAAAGCAGTGGCCTACCTGGAGCCCTACCTGCTCGCCGACAAGCAAAGCGGCGACCGGCAAACGGCTGGTAAAATTCTGCTGGCCACCGTGAAAGGCGACGTTCACGACATCGGTAAGAACATCGTGGGCGTGGTACTGGCCTGCAACAACTTCGACATCGTGGACCTGGGCGTGATGGTGCCCCTGGAGAAGATTCTCGACGAAGCCGTGAAGCAACAGGTAGATGTAATTGGCCTCAGCGGCCTCATCACGCCGAGCCTAGATGAAATGGTGTATGTGGCTCAGGAAATGGAAAAGCGCGGCCTGAAGACTCCGCTGCTCATCGGGGGAGCTACGACTTCCCGCCTGCACGCCGCCGTAAAAATTGCGCCCAACTACTCCGGCCCGGTGGTGCACGTGAACGACGCCTCCCGTTCGGTAGGCGTGGCCGCGGCCCTACTCGGTTCCGCCGATGTGGAGTACGCCCGCACTGTGCGTGAGGAGTACCGCCAGCTCCGTGAAGACTACGCCGGCCGCCAGCGCGAAAAGAACTACCTCACTATTGAAGCCGCCCGCGAAAACGGTTTCAAGGCCGACTGGGCAACCAGCCGCATTGTAAAGCCGAGCTTCCTGGGCACGAAGGTGCTGGAAGACTACCCGCTGGCAGAGTTGGCCGAGTACATCGACTGGACGCCCTTCTTCCAGACCTGGGAGCTGAAGGGCCACTACCCCCGCATCCTCACCGATGAGAACGTGGGCGAAGCCGCCACCCAGCTCTTCAACGATGCCCAGAAGATGCTCCGTCAGATCATCGACGAGAAGCTGCTCACGGCCCGCGCCGTACTCGGCTTCTGGCCCGCTAACACCGTAGGCCACGACACTATCCAGATTTTTAAGGACGATACCCGCCAGGAAATCCAGACCGAGTTCTTCACCTTACGTCAGCAAAGCGAGAAAGCGCCCGGCGTGCCCAATCTGGCCTTCTCCGACTTTGTGGCCCCGCGTGAAACCGGCCGCGAGGATTACATCGGCGGGTTTGCCGTAACGGCAGGCCTAGGCATTGAGAAGCTACTGGAGAAGTACGAACAGGAGCACGACGACTATTCCAGCATCATGGTGAAAGCCCTGGCCGACCGCCTCGCCGAGGCATTCGCGGAGCGTCTGCACCAGCGCGTGCGCGAAGAGTTTTGGGGCTACGCCGCCGACGAGAACCTCTCGAACGAAGACCTCATTCAAGAGAAATACAAAGGCGTGCGCCCGGCTCCCGGCTACCCCGGCTGCCCCGACCACACCGAGAAAATTACCCTGTTTGAACTCCTCGACGCGGAGAACACCACCGGCATTCGTCTCACCGAGAACCTGGCCATGTACCCTGCCTCCTCGGTAAGCGGCCTTTACTACGCCCACCCCGATTCCCGCTACTTCGGCCTAGGCCGCATCGGCAAGGACCAGGTAGAGGACATTGCTGAGCGTAAGCACATGCCCGTGGCTGAGTTGGAGCGTTGGCTGGCCCCGAACCTGAACTACGACCCGGCCAGCGTACCGGTGACGGCGCTGTAGGGGGCCTCACCCCCTAGCCCCTCTCCGAGGGAGAGGGGAAACTAGCTTTTAGCTTCTAATTCTAGAGAGCCGCCTGTATGAGTCAGGAAACTGATTTCAATCAAAACCTAGAGTTGAATACTAGTTTCCCCTCTCCTCCGGAGAGGAGGCTAGGGGGTGAGGCAACTAACGCCCGCCTGACTGCTGACAAATCAAAATGGCACAGCCACCTGAAATGTTTCAGCACCGAAATGCGCCGGAACCCTACTGAGGCGGAGCATAAGCTCTGGCAAGCCGTGCGTAACCGTCAGCTAGCCGGTGTAAAGTTTCGGCGCCAGCATGCTGTTGATAACTACATCGTTGATTTCATCAGCACTGACTACCACCTAATAATTGAAGTTGATGGAGACGTTCACCTTGAAAACGGTCAAGCGGACTATGATACCGGCCGCTCCGCCCTGTTACGAGAACTCGGCTACCGCATTGTGCGCTTCTCCAACGGCCAAGTGCTGCACGAACTAGATCAGGTTTTAGCCACCATCAAATCTGCTCTATAACTAAACCAAAGTCCATCACCTAAAAGCCATCAGGCTCCCCCTCTCCTTTTTCGGAGAGGGGGCCGGGGGGTGAGGCACCCACCAGAACGACCCGCCAACCACTGGTTGGCCTGCCATATGAAAGTAACCGAACACCTGACCCGCGCCAACGGCAAGACGCTGTTTTCCTTCGAGGTGCTACCCCCCAAAAAGGGCGAGAACATTCAGAACTTGTTCTCGAACATTGAGCCTCTGATGGAGTTCAAGCCGCCGTTTATTGACGTAACCTACCACCGCGAGGAATACGTGTACCGCCAGCACCCCAACGGGTTTCTGGAAAAGAAAACCGTGCGCAAGCGCCCCGGCACGGTGGGCATTTGCGCGGCCATCAAAAACCGCTTCGACGTGGACACGGTGCCCCACCTGATTTGTGGAGGCTTTTCCAAGGAAGAAACCGAAAACGCCCTCATCGACCTGCACTTTCTCGGCATTGATAACGTGCTGGCCCTGCGCGGTGACCCAATTAAAAGTGAAGGCCACTTCAAGCCCGACCCCGACGGGCACGCCTACGCCGCCGACCTGATTGGGCAGGTAGCTAACCTCAACAAGGGCGAGTACCTGGATGAGGAGCAGGACGATACCTGGGCTACCGACTTCTGCATTGGCACGGCCGGCTACCCCGAAAAGCACTTTGAGTCGCCGAACTACGGGGCCGACTTGCGCTACCTCAAGCACAAAGTGGACCGCGGCGCCGACTACATTGTGACCCAGATGTTTTTCGACAACGAGCAGTTCTTTAACTTCGAGAAGCGCTGCCGGGAGGCCGGTATTACCGTGCCCATCATCCCCGGCCTGAAGCCCCTGACTACCAAGAGCCAGCTCACCATGCTACCCCGGGCCTTCTACCTCAACATTCCGGAGGAGCTGGCCGATGCCGTGCACCTGGCCCCCGATAATGCAGCGGCCCGCGAAATTGGGATTGAGTGGTGTATCAACCAGAGCAAAGAGCTGATGGCCCACGGCGTGCCGGTGCTGCACTACTACAGCATGGGCAAGTCGGAGAGCATCCGGCGGGTAGCGGCGGCCCTGTTTTAAGATGAACTGGTGAGATAGTAAAATGGTGAGTTTTATGTTCTACTTGCGCCATTCGCGCCGGCCGAACGTAGAACTCACCATTTCACTATCTCACCAGCTCACCCCTTGGACACCCTCAACGACCTGTTTGCGCGCCTGCGGGAGGCCACGGCTCCGGCCGAGATTGAGGCCCTGCAGGATGGCATCTGGCAGATCTGGCTGACGGCCGGGCACCCTCTGCTGGATAAGTACCTGGAGGTGGGCATGCGCGCCCTGGCCGCCGGCGACTACAGCCAGGCCATTCAGCAGTTTACGCTGCTGACCGAGGCCAGCCCCACCTACGCCGAGGGCTGGAACAAGCGCGCTACGGCTTATTACATGCGCGGCGAGTACAACGCTTCCCTGCGCGACGTGCACGAAACCCTGCGCCTGGAGCCCCGCCACTTTGGGGCCCTGTCGGGCCAGGCTACCATGCTCCGCATGCTCGGCGATGCCCGGGGCGCCTTGCGCGTGCTGAGGCGGCTGGAAAAAATTTGTCCGGCCTGGCCCGGATTGCAACACCAGCTGCGCGACCTGCGCGACCAGCTTGATGACTTGGCCGAGTAAACAGACGGCTTCGGCAGCATTTCTGAAGTGCTATTTTGTGAGGCTGAGAGGAAATTGGTAAATTTCCCGGACCATACTACGTGTGTGGTCACTCACCTTAACTGCAATACTGTCTTTTTTTACTGCTTTTACGGTACTTCCCGAGCCTTTTTGCTTCCGCTTACTTGCTGTGGCTCGTCTTCACTTTATAACAAAGCAAAGATTTAATTTTCTCGCCCGGGCTCCTCGTTGAGGCTAAAACTCCGGCTACCTTGCTCCACCCCCACCTCCCACCCACCGTTTCTCCTATGAAACAACTTGTACTCTTGTTATTCCTGTTGGCCTCACTTACGGCCGAGGCTCAGAAAATGCGCAAAAACGACCTGGAAAGCGGCATGCTGGAAAAGGGCGAAAAAGTGGGGGTGTGGGAATACTACGCCTACACCCGCGACGGCAGCCAGGTAGTAACCCAGAAATACGATCATACCACCAAAAAGCTTCTCTTCTACCGTCCGTTTGATGATGTGCCCTACGCCGTGCAGAATGCCGCCGGCGACTGGACGCGCCAGCGGGTAAAGCACCCGGTGTTTTTTATTGGTGGCGACGCCGCGCTGGCCCAGTATATCTCCAAGCTCAATTATCCGGCGGCGGCCCAGAACAAGAACGTGCAGGGCCGGGTACTGGTGTCGTTTGTGGTGGATACGCTGGGGCAGGCCAGCAACCACCAGGTAGTGCTTGGCATTGGCTCCGGCTGCGATGAAGAGGCCTTGCGCGTGGCCCGCAGCATTCCGGCCCAGTGGATTCCGGCCCGCATTGGCAGCCGCGCGGTGGTTTCCAAGTATGAGCTGCCTTTTACGTTCCGGATGCGGCCCTAGCCCCGCCCTACCTCCCCCAATCAGAACAACTACCGCAGCCCACCTCGTACAAAGGTGGGCTGCGCTGCGTTGGGCGCGGCGGCGTGGGGTACGCTTCGTCACGCCACAATCAATACCTTGCCGACATGAAATCTCTCCGTTTGTTTTTGTTGCCGGCGGCCGGACTGCTGCTGGCAGCCTGCGACACTACCCCGCGCGAGCGGCAGGAAATGGTAAAACAGGAAGCCCGCCGGCTGGATACCGTCGCCGACCGCGCCGCCGCCAAGCTGCGCGTGGCCGGCCGCCGCGCCGCCCGCTTCGACTCCGTTTCCCGGGCCCGTACCCGCCAGCCCCTTGATAAAGCCGCCGAAACGGCCTTTACCAACGAGCTGCTGGGCACGTATGCCGATATTGAGCAGCTCACGCCCCAGACCATTGAGCCGGCCTTCGTGCAGTTTATGCAGCAGGTGCGGGCCCAGCGCAAACAGTGGACCCAGCGCGACTGGGACTACGCTACCGTCATTAGTCGCCGCCTCAATGCCCGGTTCCGGGCTATCCGTCTCGACATCAAAGGCCGCGACGAGCTGCACATCCGGGCCCTGCAAACCGAATTTACAGCCCTGGAAACGGGCCGCGACGTGAAGGACCTGGGCCAGGCCGTAAAGCAGCCCGACTAAGCCCGCGCCCAAAGTACCACTGACGGGACTGCCGCGAGTAGCTCTTTTCCGTCTGAGCCCCGTCAATGGCGGGGCTTTTTGTTGCCGTAGGGGGTAGGAAGCCAGGGGCCCTGCCTACCCCCACGGCAACGCCCGAAGCCGCTTATGCGTCTGTATTCTCGACGTATGCAGATCATCCGAACTTCTTTTGCCTGCCTGTTTGGGCTAGGCGCTTTGCTGGCCTTTGCTCCTGCTGCCCTGGCCCAGCAGCGTCGCCCGCCGGCCCCTACCCCACCCGCCATCAGCCATGCCGAAACCGTGCCCGCCGCCGACCAGTGGCTCTGGCCCGGCGACCGGCTGCAGGTGCGCCTGACGGGCACGCCGGGTTTGCGGGCCAGCTTTCTGAATGGGCAGCCCCTCACGGAACTGCCGCCCGCCCAGGCCCAGGGCAAGCGCGGGGTGTACCAGGGCACCTACGTAGTGCGGCCCGGCGATACGCTGCAGAACCGGCGCATTTCGTTTCAGCTCCTGACGCCCGATAGCCTCGTAGTCACGGCTTTCAGCAAAAACCGGGTTCGGTTTCTGAATCCGAATGAGCCGCAGCTGGCCCTCACCAAAGGCCCGCTGGCTTACCTCAACTACGGCCTCGGCGAAGACCGATTGGGCGGGGCCAAGCTCGGTTACCTCGACTCGGCGGTGGTGCTGCACCTGACGGGGCGGGTAGGCAGCCAGTACCGGGTGCAGCTCAGCGAAACCTACACGGCCTGGGTGCCCCAGGAAGTAGTGCGCCTGCTGCCGCCGGGCGGCTTCGTGCCCGGTTCGCTTACCGGCTCCTGGAGCGTGCAGGGCGACTCCGTGTACGATTACGTGCGGGTAGCGCTCAGCCAGCGCCTGCCCTACCGCTCCCAGCTGCTCACGGAGCCCAGCCGCCTGGTGGTGGACATTTTCGGGGCGACCTCCAACACCAACTGGATAACCCAGCGCGACGGTCTGCGAGAGCTGGGCGACGTGACCTACGAGCAGGTGCAGCCCGATGTGTTCCGGCTGGTGCTACCCCTGCGCCACCGCCAAAGCTGGGGCTACCACGTCGGCTACCGGGGCAACACGCTGGAAGTCCGGGTGAAGCGGCCGCCCCGGAAGCTGCGCCTGCAGGGCCTGCGGGTGGCTATTGATGCCGGCCACGGCGGCACCAACGTGGGCGCTACCGGCGCCAGCGGAGCCCGCGAGAAAGACCTCACCCTGGCCATTGCCTTAAAATTACGCCAGGAGCTGGAGCAGGCCGGGGCCCGCGTGCTCATGACCCGCGAAACCGACGCCACCGTGGACAACGGCGACCGGGTGCTGCTGCTGCGCCGCCTCAACCCCGATTTGCTCGTCAGCATTCATGTCAATTCCTCGGGTAGTGCCACGGCCCACGGCACCAGCACTTACTACCGCTACGTGGCGTTCCGGCCGCTGTCGGTGGCTTTGTACGAGCAGATGCGCGGCACCGGGTTGGCGGGCTTCGGCAACGTAGGGAGCTTCAACTTCGGGCTGAACGGGCCCACTGAGTACCCCAACGCCCTGGTAGAAACGGCTTTTGTATCGAACCCCGGGGATGAGAAGCGCCTGACGAACCCGCAGTTTCAGCAGCGCATGGCGGAGGCCATGAGGCGCGGGCTGGAAGTATTTCTGCAGCGCACCCGGGCCCGCGGCCCACGCGGCTGGCTGTTGAAACAGGCAGCGGTGGAGGGCAAAAAGTCTTAAATCAGAATACCAACTGCTCTGCGTGCGTTTGCCGGCTGCTCCACTTTACAGGCAACGCCTTGAATCACCACAATATTCTATAACTAATATACAGCTACAAGTTAAGCCCAGGAGACTTGTCAGGGGCGGCAGAAGAACGGCGGCAGTGTACCTACATTCATTCCCTGCGTAAGATGACCAGCTTGGTCCAGCTCGGGGCTTGAACTGGTACTGGAGAAACAACTTTCAGCTATAGGTTTTTAGCAAAAAATAGTTGGACTACCCAATAGAAAGCCTACCCCGAACCTCTACCTTATTGGCTACCAACTCGTACAGCCGAGCAGTGCGTTACGGCGGCTGGCTGGTCGGACCGTTCTTTCACTCCCCAAAAACACCCGTTCAACTTATGGCAAATGATTCCTTACTGGACCGCAGCCGCACAATTGCCGGGCCGGGCTACAACCGGTGGCTGATTCCGCCGGCTGCGCTGGCTATTCACCTCGCCATCGGGCAGGCCTACGCCTTCAGTGTGTTCAACAAGCCGCTGGGCGCCCTGATCAGTGGCGACGTGAGCAACCCCGCCCCCGACGACTGGACGCCCACCCAGATTGGCATTACTTTCTCCATTGCCATTGTGCTGCTAGGCCTTTCGGCAGCCGTGTTCGGGAAGTGGCTGGAGCGGGTGGGCCCGCGCAAGGCCATGCTGGCCTCGGCCCTCTGTTTTGGCGGCGGCTTCCTGATTGCCTCCCTCGGAATTCATTTGCACAACATCTGGCTGCTTTACTTCGGCTACGGCTTTGTGGGTGGCATCGGGTTGGGCATTGGCTACATCTCGCCGGTGAGCACGCTCATTAAGTGGTTTCCGGACCGCAAGGGGGTAGCCACCGGCATGGCCATTATGGGGTTTGGCGGCGGGGCCATGATTGGCTCGCCCCTGGCCAACAACCTCATGAACCACTTCAAGGACTCGGCGCCCCAGGGTGTGGCGCCCACTTTTATTGTGATGGGCCTGATTTACCTGGTGTTCATGCAGTTCGGCGTCTGGACCATCCGGGTGCCCGCCGACGACTGGAAGCCGGCCGGCTACGTGCCCAGCACCGAGCACAACGAGATGATAACGACCGGCAACGTATCGGCTGACAATGCCATCAAGACGCCGCAGTTCTGGCTGCTGTGGGTGGTGCTGCTCACCAACGTAACGGCCGGTATCGGGGTGCTGGAAACGGCCTCGCCGCTGGTGCAGGAAACCTTCTCGGACGGGGCCATGGGCGCGGGGCGCGGCGTAACGGCGGCCGCAGCGGCGGGCTTTGTAGGCTTGCTGAGCTTGTTTAACCTATTGGGCCGTTTTTTCTGGTCGTCGGCTTCTGATAGATTAGGCCGCAAAACGACGTACGCCATCTACTTTGGGCTGGGCATTTTGCTGTATGCCTTGGTGCCTACCCTGGGCCGGAGCTTGCAACTGACTTTGTTTGTGGTGGTGGCCTGTGTGATTATCAGCATGTATGGCGGGGGCTTCGCCACCGTTCCGGCCTACCTGTCGGATATGTTTGGCAAGTACCAAGTGGGCGCCATTCACGGCCGCCTGCTCACGGCCTGGAGTACGGCCGGGGTGCTGGGCCCCCTCATTGTGCACACCCTGCACGAGCACGCCCAGGAGCAGGGCCTGAAGGGCGCCGCCGCTTACCAGAACGTATTCTACACCATGGCCGGGGTGCTGGTGGTGGGCCTGCTGGCCAACTTGGCCGTGCGCCCCGTGAAGGAAGACTACTACGAGAAAGGCCCCGTAACCATTGAAGCCGGCGGGCACTAGCCCCTGCTTTTCCTACCCTTCTAACCACAAGCAACTATGAGCACTCCCGCTAATCTTTCTTCGGCCACACCGCCCGCCCAGGAGCCGGCAGCCGTGGGCGGCTCGGCCATTCTGGCCTGGCTGTACGTAGGCATTCCCCTGGCCTGGGGCGTGTCGCAGACGTTTATTAAAGCACTAGCCCTGTTTAAGTAGCAGTTTCGGCCGCTTTTTCTCATCTTCAAAAGCACCCAAGTGGGTGCTTTTGTTGTTTTTGGCTTGTAGCGTCGTTGGGCGCGGCCTTTTGCTTATGCCTTCGGATTCCTCCTCGCCTACCCCCATTGTCGTGCTCGATTCGTTTCGGGATACCATTGCGGCGCATCTGGCCAAAAACCAGCTGGATGCGGCCGGTATTCCGTGTTTTCTCAGCAACGAAAACCGGCCCTATGGCCCCGCGCTGGGTTCCGTGCGCCTGTTCGTGCGCGCCCCCGACGTAGCCGCGGCGCAGGAGGTGCTGCACGCCCGGCGCGCTTTTATGCACGCCATGCCTCCCGAAGAACCCGTTGCGGATCCGGGTGCCGCCCCGCGCTGCCCCCGCTGCCACCACACCGATGTGGTTTGCCGTCACCAGCCCCAACCCACCGACAACTTATTTGTGAAGCTGCGCCTGTGGTTGCTGGCCCCCCAAAAGCCCCAGTGCCACTGCTTTACCTGCGGCCTGGAGTTCGAGCGGGAATAGCCTCCGGTCCGGAAGAGAAGTGTATTGAACCGGTCAAATGCCAACCGCCCGCTTTCCCGGCAGATGGCTTTTGAAGGCGGGTAACTATTTTCGGGTGCAACCTTTTCAACAGAAGGCAACTCCTATCAGAAAGCCAGTCCGTTTGTTTTACAACTACTTCACTCCCATGAAACTCTCCAAAGCAGTGCTCGGCGCTATTGTGGTAGGCCTCACCGTTCAGGCCGCCGGCTGCAAAGACAACGACCCTACCCCCAACGGCGAGAAGGGCAAAAAAACGGAAAAGGAAAGCGGCCAGCCGCCCGTTAACTGCCCTGCTTGCGGCTTGGGCTAGGCACTGGCTATCAATTACTTTCTCTCGCGGTGCAAGCAACTCCTACCCTCTGCTCGGCCCTGGCCTGCAATCTGGACGTCGATATTTTGTCGGCGGCCCTGCCTTTGCTGGCCGAAGGCCGGGTAGAGGCCCTGGAGTGGTCGTTTGACGCGTTGTTCTGGGCCGGGCAGATACCCGACTGGTTTTCGGAGCTGCTGCGCACCTACAGCGCCAGCGGCCGGCTGCTGGGTCATGGGGTGTTTTTTTCTCTGCTCTCGGGCAGGTGGAGCCGGGAGCAGCAGCAGTGGCTGACCCAGCTGCGGCAGCTGGCGAACCAGCTACCGTTTGCCCACATAACGGAGCACTTCGGCTTTTTCACGGGCCAGAACTTTCATTCTGGCGCGCCCCTGCCCGTACCTTACACCCCCGTTACCCTGCGCCTGGGCCAAGATCGGCTTAGCCGCCTCTACGAGGCCTGCCAGTGTCCGGTGGGGCTGGAAAACCTGGCCTTTGCCTACGCCCTGGAGGAGGTGAAGCGCCACGGCGAGTTCCTGGATAAGCTGCTGGAGCCCGTCAATGGCTTTCTGATTCTGGATTTGCACAACCTGTACTGTCAGCTGCACAACTTCTCGATTTCCTACGAGGACCTGATTGACCTGTACCCGCTGCACCGGGTGCGGGAAATCCATATTTCCGGGGGCAGCTGGGAGGCCTCGGCGCTGGCACCGGGGCAGAGGGTGCGCCGTGACACCCACGACCAGGGCGTGCCGGAAGAGGTATTTCAGCTGCTGCAGCGCACCATGCCCCGGTGCCCCCACCTCCGCTTTGTGGTGCTGGAGCAGTTGGGCAACAGCCTCCGAACCGAAGACAGCCGGGCCCGGTTTCGCCTTGATTTTGGGAGAATGGAAGCCCTGGTGCAAGAGCACCGGGCCGGCCTAACGGCTTCCGCTGACCAGGCGTTCTTGCCGCTACGGCCCCCGCAGCCTGGCCCTGCTCTGGAAGAGCCCGCCCTGCACGAGCAGCAGCAGCACCTTTCCCGCATCCTGGAAACGGCTCCCTCCGTAGCCGAAGCCCGCCAGCTTCTCCTGGCCTCTCCGCTCCTGGCCTCCACCGACTGGAACATTGAGCAATGGGCACCCCACATGCTGGAGACGGCCGTTCGCATTGCCCAGAAGTGGAAGTAGCGCCCTGCCTTACCACCTGCACTATTGGGGCCGGCTTAGGGGCCTAGTGGTGGCATTCACCCTGGGGGCTTACCCTACCTCTTGCCGCAACAGCCAGACAACTGCCTCGGCCTCGGTGCCAAAATACCGGCACGGCACCCCGTAGCGGGTGTGAGCTTCGGCCATCAGGTAGCGGGTTTCATTTCGGGTAAAAAACTCCGCCGATTCCAGGTATGCCCCGTAGCGGTAGTGGGTTTGGGCCATCAGGCGAGGAAAGTAGTCAAGCAGCATCCACACCGCGTCTTCCTCCCGATGAATCAGGCGGGCGCGCTGATCTATCAGGGCCCGCTCTAGTCCGGTTTCCCGCAGGGCCTGCAGCGCGCACTCCAGTAGCGGGCGCACTCCTTCTCGCTGTTGGGTGTGCGCCGAGTGCCAAGTCAGGCGCAGGAAACCAGCAGGCTCCACCTCAAGATGACCGGCCGTATTCTCAAAGTAGGGCATGCACAGAAATTCAGAAAGCACTAGTTTCTCTGAAACAGGAAGATACGCCTCTGCCCGGACACATGCAACCGCCTTCGGGAAGGCAGCTGGCCGGGGGTTTCGCTGCGACTTGTCTCCCGGGGTGGCAGCGGTGCGCCGCTACGCGCCCGCCCATACACCCGCACCGACTTGCTTTATAACAGGCGGCTTTTCCCGGCGGATTCCCCGGAATCGTACCATGGCGGGGCAGGGCAGGCTTGGTTATGCGCGTTGGCATAGGCCTACCGAAAAGAGCGCCTATGAGCCGCACCCGACAAATCACATATAAATCGTCCTATTTATTCAAAAATCAGTCATCTATTAATAAGTATATTACACTACCCGAATTGGCTATATTTGTTGCTTTATCACGCTGTGTTCCTGAAGTAAATGACTGCTGCTGCGTCTCTTGGCCTTACTGATGATTTCGCCAGCCCCCCCGCCGACGAACGGGCCTGGCGGGCCTGGGCCGAGAACCAGATAGCCACGTTGCAACAGGCCCTGCAAACGGCCCAGGCTCAGCTGTCGGCAGCTCAGCACACCTCCCTCCCGCCGACCCAGCCCGGTGGTGGCACCTGTACCCCTGCAGCGGAAGTGGCCGCTCAGTTGCTGGCTCAGCACCCGCAGCCGGTAGTGCTGGTTTCGGCGGCCGGGCAGGTGCAGTGCGCCAATGCTGCCGCCACCGCCCTGGCGGCCCGCGTCGGCGACGAGCTAACCTGCCCCAATACCCCGGTTATGGAGGTAGCGCAGGCCGTTTTGCGCACCAATACGCCCCGGCAGCAGCACCTGCAGCTGGCCGGGCAACCCTATCACCTAGAGGGCAAGGTTATTTCCGACGGGGTTGCCGCGCTTTATTTCACTGCCCTACGCCCAGCGGAGCACCCCGGGTCAGCCCCACTCGCTCCGCAGCCGGATTTCTACGAAACCATTCTGCAGCAGCTTCCCGTGGAAGTGGCCGTTTTCGACGCCGGGCACCGCTACCGTTTCGTGAATGCCAACGGCATTCTGGACGCTGACACCCGCATTTGGGTTATCGGGCACGATGACTTTGCCTACTGCACCCACTTTCAGCGCCCCCGGGAGCTGGCCGTACAGCGCCGTGCGTGCTTCGAGCAGGCCGTGCAGACCCGCGCCGCCGTGGCCTGGGAGGAAGTGCAGGAAACCGACGCGGGCCCTCAGCACATGCGGCGGCATTTTCTGCCCGTATTTGCTTCCGATGGCTCCCTGCGCATGATGGTAGGTATGGGCGTGGACATTACGGAGCGGCGGCAGGTAGAAAAGCAGCTGGCCGAACAGCGGGCTTTCTATGAGTTTGTGCTGGACCAGCTGCCCTGCGACGTGGGCGTGTTCGATGACAAATTCCGGTACCTGTTCGTAAATGCCAGCGGCATCAAGGACCCGGAAGTGCGCCGCTGGATTATTGGCAAGGACAATTTCACCTATTTCTCCCACCGCAACCTCCCGGAGGCCATGGCCCAGGAGCGGCACGCCCAGCTGGAGCAGGTAGTGCGCGAGCGGCGCCTGGTCACCTACGAGGAAACCTTTTTGCGGCCCGACGGCGACCGGCACCAGTACCGCTGCCTGCAGCCCGTGTTCCACCCCGATGGCTCCCTGCACATGATTCTGGGCTACGGGCTGGATGTGACGGAGCGGGTAGCCACGGAGCGGGCCCTGCGCCACGCCAAGCTGGCGGCCGAGTCGGCGGTGCGGGCCCGGGAGCTGTTTCTGGCCAACATGAGCCACGAAATCCGCACGCCCATGAACGCCATTCTGGGCATGGGGCAGCTGCTGGCCAAAACCGAGCTGACACCCCTCCAGAGCAGCTACCAGCAGGCCATTACCACCTCCGCCGACAACCTATTGGTCATCATCAACGATATTCTCGACCTCTCCAAGCTGGAGGCGGGCAAAATGGTGCTGGAGCAGGTTGGGTTCTCGCCGGCGCAGCTGCTGGCTCAGGTAGAGCAAACCTTGCATTACAAGGCCGCTGAGAAAGGCTTGTGCCTGAGTACGCAGGCCGGGCCCGGCCTGCCGGCCGTGCTGCTCGGCGACCCATACCGCATTACGCAGGTGCTGCTGAACCTGGCCGGCAACGCCATTAAGTTCACGGAGAAAGGACGGGTAGTAATTTCGTGCCAGGTGGTGGAGGCCGGCGCGCCCGCCGGAACCGCCGATGTGCTGTTTCGGGTGACGGATACGGGCGTGGGCATTGAGCCCGAGTTTCTGGCCCACATCTTCCAGGAGTTCAGCCAGGAAGATGCCTCCGTGACGCGCAAGTTTGGCGGCACCGGCCTGGGCCTGCCCATCTGCCGCAACCTGGTAAAGCTCATGGGCGGCGACGTGCAGCTGGAAAGCGAAAAGCACCAGGGCACGGTCACGCAGTTTACCCTGCGCCTACCCATCGGCACGGAGCAGGACCTGCTGCCCCAGGTGGTCCTGACCGAGGACAGCCCCCTGCGTCAGCATCTGCGCCACAAACACGTGCTGCTGGTAGAAGACAACCGCTTTAACCGCCAGATTGCCAAAACCTTTCTGCAACAGGCCCAGGTACAGGTAACCGAGGCCGAGCACGGCGAGCAGGCCGTGGCCTTGGCCCGAGAGCAGGCTTTCGACCTGATTCTGATGGACATTCAGATGCCTGTGCTGGATGGCTACGGCGCCACGGCGGCCCTGCGCCAGCAGCTGCAGCTTACTACCCCCATTGTGGCCCTCACGGCCAACGCCATCAAGGGCGAGCGGGAGAAGTGCCTGGCGGGGGGCATGAATGCCTATCTGGCCAAGCCCTTCCAGGAAGCCGAGCTGCTGAAGGTGGTGAGCGAGTGGGTAGTGCCCCAGTCGCGGGCTACGGCTACGGCCCCGGCCTCGGCTTCCTCGTTGCTGCCGGCTGCCACCCCACCGCCAGCGCTTTACCAGACGGATGAGCTGCTGAAAGTGGGCCAGGGCGACCAGAGCTTCGTGAACTTCATGCTGGAAACCTTTGTGGAAAGCAGCGAGGAACTGCTACAGGAGCTGGCTCAGGCATTGCAGGAGGGCAACATCGGGCGGCTAAAGACGGTGGCCCACACGCTCAAGCCCGGCTTGGCCCACCTGCGGGTGCAGCACCTGCTCCCGGCAGTCACGGAACTGGACCAGTGGCCGGGCGAGTTTCAGCCGGAGGCCGTGGGCGCACTGGTAGCCACCATTACCCAGCAGCTGCGGGAAGTCATCAGCCAGATGCAGGCGGCCTTGGAAGCGGCCCCCGTTTCGGCCGCCAAGTAAGCCTCGCCGCCGCATAGAATTCGTTACCGAAACCGCCATGCCGGCAGCACCGTGCCAGCCGGAAACTGTTCCGGCTCCGGCGGCAGCTCCAGAAAACCCGCCGAGGTGAGCAGGCTGGCCATGTCGCCCGAGCCGCCGGCCCGCTCGGGGGTAGCCAATAGGCGGCCGTCGGGGCCGGGCTGCAGGCTAACCAGCAGGAAGTGCGTGAGGCGAGGCTTGAACTGCACATCTTCGGTAAGCACCGCCGCTACCGGACCGCCGAGCAAGGCCGTCGTTGGCAAGCTCAGGGTTTCGGCAGTTTCGGGGTGCTGCACAGCCAGCAGCCAGGGACGGGCGTAGCGGTAGAAGTTCACGAACGTGGACACGGGGTTGCCGGGCAGGGCAAACACTACCGCGCCGCCCGGCTGCCGGCCAAACCAGAACGGCTTGCCGGGCCGCTGCTGCACCTCATGAAACACCTGCTCTACGCCCAGCTCCCGCAGGGTTTCCGGCAGGAAATCAGCTTTGCCCTTGGACACGCCTCCGCTCAAGATCACCGCGTCGAAGCCTTCCAGCAGGGCGGGCAGGCCCCGGCGCAGGGCTTCGGGGTCATCGTTGAAGTGAAAGGCTTCCGCCTCGGCCCCGGCCTGCCAGGCGGCGGCCTGCAGCATCAGGGCGTTAGAGCGCCGGATCTGGTGGGCGGCGGGCTGCTCCGTGATAGGCACTAGCTCGTCGCCGGTACTGACTACGGCCACGCGGGGGCGGCGCGTGACGGCCACCGTAGCCGCCCCGATGGTGGCGGCTACGGCCACTTCGGCGGGCTCCAGACGAGTACCGGCGGGCACCAGCAAGTCGCCCTGGCGGCGGTCGGCGGCGCGGGCGTGTACGTTGTAGCCTTGCCGCGGGGGGTAGGCCTGCACGGTGGCGTAGCGCTGCCCGGCGGCATCGGTGCGGAACGTCAGGTCTTCGTAGCGAATTACGGTATCCACGCCCTTGGGCAGAGCCGCACCGGTCATGATTTCCACGGCAGCTTCGGGGTCAAGCAAGGGGGTAGGCGGCTGGCCAGCAAACTGGGTGCTTTCGATGCGGAATTCCGTCTGGCCGGCTTCTACTGCGGCGAAGCGCAGGGCAATGCCATCCATGGCTACCCGGTTGAAGGGCGGAAAGTCCCGGTCGGCCCGCAGGTCTTCGCGCAGGATGCGGCCCGCCGCCAGGGGTAGCGACAGGTACTCCACGGGCAGCGGACGGATGGTGGCGGCAACAAGGCGGGTGGCGTCTTCAACGGAGAGCATGGCAGCAGATAGAACGGGTGGAGGGACGCATCTTTACGTCGCGCAGCGTTACCGGACTGTCATTCCGAGTGGAGCGAGGAATCTGGGTCAAGTCATCAGGAGTTTAACCCAGATTCCTCGCTCCACTCGGAATGACAACCGGGCGGAACGAAAAAGCAAAGTACCAGCCTGGCCGGTTTGTTTACTATTCGCAACGACTGGGCGCCAAGATGCGTCTTTACCGCTACTATGTCTGACTCTCCCAAACTCACCCACCTCAACGCCGCCGGGCAGCCCGCCATGGTTGATGTGGGCGCCAAAGCTTCTACCCGCCGCGTGGCCCGGGCCCGCAGCCGCGTGGTGCTCGGCTCTGATATCATGGCCCTCGTGAAAGAAGGCGACCTGCCCACCCGCAAGGGCCCCGTGTTCCAGACCGCCATTCTGGCCGGCATCATGGGGGCCAAGCGCACCTCGGAGTTGATTCCGCTCTGCCACCCCCTGGGCCTCGACGACTGCCAGGTGCGCATTGAGGTGGATGGGGAAGACGCCGTGCTGATTGAGTGCACGGCCACCGTAACCGGCAAAACCGGGGTAGAAATGGAGGCCCTGACCGGCGCCTCGGTGGCGGCGCTTACCATTTACGACATGTGCAAAGCCTTGTCGCACAACATTGTCATTCAGGAAACGCGCCTGCTGGAGAAAACCGGCGGCAAACAGGATTTTCACCATGTCGGATAAGCCTACTGCCGATTCGGCCAGTCCTACCCCCGCGCCCCGCACCAAGCACGCCCAGCTGGCCCGTCCCGACCTGGGCGAGTTTGGCCGCCACGAGCTGGCCATCCTGGGCGCGCCCTGCGGAAAAATCAAGGAGCTGGCGGCCCGGCTGCTGCCCCTGCTTGCTCCCACCCTGCGCGTGGCCTACGTGGATGCCGACCACGCCGCCGGCGACGACGCGGCCCAGGGCGGCAGCGGCGGCCAGGATGCCGTGCTGCAAGCCGGCGCGGCGGCCGAGCTGACCGATAAAATCACCTTTACCCGGCTGGATGTAAAGCGCGGCTTTGATAAGTTCAGCCAACAGGAGTGGCTGCAGCACCAGAGTTTGGTGCTGGTGAATGGCAACCACTTCCGGGCCCGCCAGCAGCTCGTGATTCTGGACTCGGCCAAACCCGTGGAGAAAAAACTCGACCGCCTCACCAACGTGCGCGCCCTGCTTTTGCCCGAAGGCGTAACCGAAGTACCCGCCTACCTGCGCGCCCACCTGGCCGAGGCCAACGTGCCCGTCCTACCCCTCCACGACACCGAAACCCTGGCCGACCTGATTTTGCGGGAGTGGCACCAGGCCGCGCCTCCTCTGCGGGGCCTCGTGCTGGCGGGCGGGCGCAGCCAGCGCATGGGCCAGGACAAGGGCAAGCTCGCCTACCACCAAGGCCGGGAGCAGCGCGCCTACGCCGCCGAGCTGCTGGCCGGGTTCTGCCAGGATGTGCACGTTTCCTGCCGCCCCGACCAGGTGATGGAGCTGGAGTACGCCGGCCTGCGCCCCCTGCCCGATACCTTCGCCGACCTGGGCCCGCTGAGCGGCTTGCTCTCCGCCTTCCGCCTCGACCCCAACGCAGCCTGGCTGGTGGTGGCCTGCGACCTGCCCTTCCTCTCCGAAACCACCCTGGGCCACCTCGTGGAGCACCGCCAACCAGCCCGCCTGGCCACGGCCTACCAAAGCCCGGAAAACGAGTGGCCCGAGCCGCTCATCACCATCTGGGAGCCCGGCAGCTACGCTACCCTGCTGCGCTTCCTGAGCCTGGGCTATAGCTGCCCCCGCAAGTCGCTCATCAACTCCGACATCGAGCTGCTACCCCCGCCCGCCCCCCAGGAGCTGCGCAACGTGAACACGCCCGAGCAAGCCGAGCAGGCCCGCCAGGAACTTAAGGGGTAGCCCAGGCTCGAAAACCGTATTGGAGCCAGAGTCAGGAATATGCTGCTACCTTCAAGCACGTTCCTGACTCTAGCTGCTATATGAAACGGTATTATTTACTATCAGCGCTACTGAGCGCAACCATTGCTACCCATGCCCAGCGGGTAGGGTCCAATCTGAACCTGGATGTTGAACAGGTGAACCCGGAAACTCATCTGCCCGTCGGCTGGTGGGCGCCCACGGATAACGGGTACACGGTAACGGCCGACTCTCTGGTGAAACACCACGGGCGCTACGCCCTGCGGATTCAGTCGACCGGCACGAAAAAAGAGGGCGGGTTTGGCGTAGCCTCTACTCGGCTGCCCATCAATTTCCAGGGCAAGACCATGACGCTCAGCGGTTTTATCAAAACCGAGAACGTGCAAAACGGCTACGCGGGCCTTTGGCTACGGGTTGATGGGCCACAGGGCACGTTGCAGCTCGACAATATGTCGAAGCAGAATGTGCGCGGTACCACGGAGTGGCAAGCCTATTCTATTACGCTTCCCTTGCATGAAGCCGCGGAGTCGGTGGTGCTGGGCGGCCTGCTGCCCGGCACCGGCACCATGTGGCTTGATCAACTAGAGCTGACCGTGGATGGCAAGCCGCTGGCACAAGCGCTTCTGCGCCCGGTCCGGCAGTACAAGGCCGAGCAGGATACCGCATTCTTTTCAGGCTCTGGCCTCAACCTTAACGGGCTCAGCAAGCAGCAAACTGAAAACCTGGCGGTGCTGGGGCGGGTGTGGGGCTTCGTGAAGTACTACCACCCGGCCGTGGCGGCCGGCGAGCATAATCTGGATGCTGCGCTGTTCCGGGTGTTGCCGCAGGTGCTGGCCAGCTCATCCACCAACGCCCGCAGCCAGGTACTCAGCAGCTGGGTGACCAGTCTGGGCCCGGTGCCGGCCTGCCCTACCTGCCGGGAACCCGCCCCCGATAGTGTCCGCCTTCAACCGGACTTGGCTTGGCTGACGGATAAAAAGCAGTTGAGCCCGGACCTGAGCAAGCAGCTGGTCTACCTGCGCCGCAACCGCAACCAAGGGCCGCACTACTACGTGGGTACTGCGCCGGGAGCAGGCAACCCCGTATTTCAGCACGAGGAACGGTATGCCCTGCTGAAAACCGACCTGCCCGACGACGGCCTGCGGCTGTTGGCCCTGTACCGCTACTGGAACATGATTGCCTACTTCTTTCCCTACCGCTACGCCATCGGGGAAGACTGGCAGCAAGTACTGCCCGAACTGATACCGCAGTTTGTGGCTGCCCGCACCCCCGAGCAGTACCGGCTAACGGCACTAGCCCTCATTGCCCGCATCCACGATACCCACGCCACTATTTCGGAACCCGACAGAATTCTTACTGCATACAAGGGGAAGTATCGTGCCCCCGTGCAGGTGCGGTTTGTGGAAGGGCAGCCGGTTGTAACTGGGTACTTTGACCCGCAGCTAGGACCGGCCACCGGCCTACAAAAAGGCGATATTGTAGTGCAGATAAATGGCCGTAAGGTAACAGACCTTATTGCCGAAAGACGACCAATTACGCCGGCATCCAACGAGCCTACCCAACTTCGGAACATAGGCCGCGAATTGCTGCGCGGCTCCACTGAGCAGGTATCCGTAGTGGTGCAACGCAACGGCCAGGAGCTACCTTTCACCCTCAACCGCCACCTGATCAGCAAGTTAAATCTGGGACTTGAATCTGGCACCCCTGACCCCAAAGCTCCTGCTTGGCGCGTGCTCCCGGGCAATATCGGCCACCTCACACTGGGCACAATCAAAAACAAGGACTTGCCGGTCATTATGCAGGAAGCCCAGGGCACCAAGGGCCTTATTATTGATATTCGCAACTACCCCTCTGATTTCGTAGTGTTTGCGCTTACGAAGTATCTGCTGACGCAGCCCGCAGAATTCGCGCGGTTCAGCGCCCCGCTCGTCGCTTACCCAGGCGTGTTTCTAAAATCTAATCCGCTACTAGTACAGCCGGGTGAAAGCCCGGCGTACACTGGGAAAGTGGTTATTCTGGTAAACGAACTATCCGTTAGTAACTCCGAATACACGGCCATGGCGCTGCGGGCCATACCCGGCGCCATGGTAATGGGCAGCACCACGGCCGGCGCCGACGGCAACGTATCGGCCATTGTATTACCCGGCAACATCTCCACCCGCATTTCCGGTCTGGGCGTCTATTACCCGGATGGCCGCGAAACCCAGCGCGTCGGCATTGTCCCCGACGTAGAGGTGAAGCCCACCATCCAAGGAATCAGGGAGGGCCGCGACGAAGTGCTGGAACGCGCCGTGGCGTTTATCGAGGCCGGCGCCGCAAACTAAACTGCTACGGGTGCGCGGCTACCCACACGTCGCCGTCTTCGTAAAACTCCTTCTTCCAGATAGTTACTACCTGCTTCAGGGTGTCAATGATGTACTGGCAGGCGGCGAAGCTTTCGGCACGGTGGGGCGTGGATACGGCTACTACCACGGCTACGTCGCCGATGTAGAGGGTGCCTTTGCGGTGAATGACGGTGACTTTCTTCAGCATGGGCCACTGCTCCACGGCCTGCTCGGCCACTTTGCGGAGCTGGTGCAGGGCCATGCTGTCGTAGGCCTCATACTCGAGGCGCACCACGGGGCGGCCGGTGCTCTTGTTGCGCACCGCGCCAATAAACGTGTTGATGGCACCAGCCCCGTCGTCTTCCACCGTGCGCAGGGCCGCGGCTACGTCAATGGGCTGATCAGTTAAGTCGATGTGAATCAAAGTAGAGGTGAAGAGGTGAGGAGGTGATGAAGGGATAAGGTGACCAAATAACGTCATGCTGAGCGTAGTCGAAGCATCTCTACCTCTGGCTAATCACTGCCCTAGAATAGCAACGAACCGGTAGAGATGCTTCGGCTGCGCGGACGCAAGATCAAGTATGACGCTGTATTACCAAGTAAACTCCTACCCCCCACTCACCGGCGGAATCAGGGCAATTTCGTCGCGCTCCGAGAGGGTGGCCCCGTCTTCGGCGTATTCGTTGTTCACGGCTACGGCCAGGCTGGAGAGGCGGCCCAGGGCCGGGTACTGCTCCCGAAGCCCCGCCAGCAGCGCCTGCACCGACTGGCCTTCCGGCGCCGAAACCTCCAGCGCCGACTGCCCCACGATTTCGCGGGCAATGCCAAACAAAGCAATTTTCAAGTTCATTGGTTATCTAGGTGTTCGTCGTGGTGAAACGGGTTGCGCCGGCCGGCGGGGGTAGCCCCAGGCAGGTAGCCGTGCCCTTCACCCGAACGGAAAAGTCTGATTTACGTTGTTTGTTTCACGACGCCCTCTGAAGCGCCGTGTTTTCTCCTCCCGAGTATGTCTGCTCCTGTACCGTCCGTTTTGTTTGATAACCACGGCCGCCCGCTGGAATACCTGCGCCTGGCCGTTACGGACCGCTGCAACCTGCGCTGCTTTTACTGCATGCCCGAGGAAGGCATTCAGTACCTGCCCAAGCAACAGCTGCTGACCTACGAGGAAATGGAGCGACTGGTGGCCGTGATGGCCGGTCTGGGCGTGCGCAAGGTCCGCCTGACGGGCGGGGAACCCTTCGTGCGCCGCGACCTGGTGCCGTTTATGAGTCGGCTCACCGAAATTCCGGGCATTGAGGAGCTGACCCTGACCACCAATGGCGTACTCACGGCCCCCCATGTGCCAGAGCTGGCCCGCATGGGCGTGAAGGCCGTGAACCTGAGCCTCGACACTCTGGACCGGGCCCGCTTCGCCAGCATCACCCGCCGCGACGAGCTGCCCCGCGTGCTGGACACGTTTTACGCCCTGCTGGCGGCTGGAATCAGAGTAAAAATCAACGCGGTAGTAATGGACGGGCAGAACACCCAGGACCTGCTACCCCTGGCCGAGCTCACCCGCGACCTGCCCGTAGACGTGCGCTTCATCGAGGAAATGCCCTTCAACGGGGGTAGCCACGCCGCTACCCTACCCTGGAACCACAACCGCATCCGGGAGCATCTGGCCCTGAACCTGGGTGAGCTGACGCCTGTAGCCACCCGCCCCGGCGACACGGCCTCGCATTACACCGTGGCCGGCCACCAGGGCCGCCTGGGCATTATTGCGGCCTACTCGCGCACCTTCTGCGGCACCTGCAACCGCATCCGCCTCACGGCCGAAGGTGGCCTCAAAACCTGCCTCTACGACCAGGGCGTGCTCGACATCCGGGCCCTACTGCGCGGCGGCGCCTCCGATGCCGACCTGGTGGCCGCCCTCACCTCCGCCTTCCGCAACCGCGCCGCCAATGGCTTTGAGGCCGAGCAGCAGCGCCCCCTCCACCAGCTCAGCTTCGAGTCCATGAGCACGATTGGGGGGTAGGGAGCTTGTCACTCCGACCGCAGGAAGGAATCTGGGTTTATTTCTCGGGAGCCACTAATTTCATTAGTTCTCATCGAGAGGAGGCATAGGATGTTAGAACAGCAAATTCTACCTATCCTTAGCTCACGATGAAACGACTATTCCACTCTGTGAGCTTAAGTTCAGTGCTGTGTGCAATTGCGTGCCTACTAGTTGCGTTAAGCTGTAAATCACTGAGAACAAGCAAAGAGCCACCTCAGCAGATTGAGGTAGAAACGAGCTATTTGCAGCGGGCCGATGTAATTGGCGGCACGGAGCTGGACAGCGGCCGTTTTGAGGTCTTGGTGTACCGCTACTTTTCCCAGCAACCGAACATCAGTGATACGTGGTATACCAAAGAAATATTTGTGCGTCTTCAGCACTTGGCCAATCTTCCGGTAGGCCAGTCTGTACCGGTGCCGAATGCGGCCTTTGCTGCAATCGGCTACGACCGGGCCACTTGGGACTTTGAGCAGTTCAAGGGCATCACCGGTACTATTACCCGGCTAAATGCCTCATTTACACACCCGGAAGTACAATTTGATTTACAGTACATCGGCGACAAAAAGCGTGTTAAGCCGTTGCTGCAAGGCACGTTTACGTTCCGACTGGACTCTACTTACTTCCAACGCACTCGTAAGGATTACAAAGGCCAGTACGACGACCTGCGCCTAGCGTTGAAAGAGCCAGCCAAAGTAAAATCGCTGGATTTGGTTTCGTACGCCATTGACTACGAAAAGCGTAACGGGCAGGACAAAGGCCCTGACACGTTATACAGCCGGCTAGGTGAGCTGTTCAATTTGCAGGAGCTAAGCCTGAATCTTAGCCACTTGCCAAAGCTCCCTGCAGGGCTGCAGAACTTGAAGCGGCTGAAGAAGCTGGATTTGGGCTATAATCGACTTACCCAATTCCCAACTGAACTCTACCAACTCGACAGCCTACAGGAGCTGAATCTGGAATGGAACCGGCTGGACAGCATTCCGGCATCTATCAGCCAGTTGAAAAGTCTGCGTGTGTTAAATCTTAACGACAACCGACTGGACCGTTATCCGCAGGCGGTGAATGGGTTAACTAATCTGCGTGAGCTATACCTTAGCAACGCCAACTTACGAACTATACCCACCAGTATTCGCCAGCTTCAACACTTAGAAGTATTGGAAGTGAATAGCTTCTGGAACAGCAAGCGCAAGAACCGAGTAACTAATATAGATGCCTTACAGGGGCTTCCTCAATTGCGGCGTCTCAGTCTAAAAGATAACCCACTCGATTCATTACCCGCCGCTGTTTACAGACTCTCAAAGCTGGAAGGCCTCAACATACAGTACACCGGCCTTGATTCTACTATTGTCAACCGCCAACGGTTACCGCTGCTGAAAAAGCTGGAATGGTAAAGTTAAAGGGGGTAGGGAAGATTGACCACTCTGCTACGGCAAACGCACCAAAACGGCAATTATCGCTAAAGTCGCAGGACCAGTTTATTACCCTGCCAGGCGCGGGCCATAACGGCCTGACCGATACCCCCGATTATCTGGCCGCTATCCAACGGATTTTGAGTAAGCCATAGCCACCCTGATGAAATATTTCACTGAAGCTGGGTGATAGTTGACGAGAAAACGGATTAACTATCAGAACGACTTCGGCACCTCACCTCGGCCCTACCTCTCATGGAAACTACAGCAGCTTTGCGGCAGGCGCTTCTCGCGGACCGGGAACGAACCCTCACCCACCTGTACCAGCGCACCTTCCCAATGGTGCGGCGCTACGTGCAGCAGCACGGCGGCACGGCTCAGGATGCCAAGGACGTGTTTCATGATGCCCTGATTACGTTCTACGAGAAGGTGGTAGGTGAAACGCTCGTGCTGTCGGCTTCGGCCAGCACCTACCTGGTGGCCGTGTGCCGCAACCTGTGGCGGCAGGAGCTGAGTCGCCGCACCCGGCAGCCGCTTGTTTCCCTTACCGACGAACACGCGGAGGTAGCGGAAGCCGAAGTGGCGGAGCAGCCCGCACTTTCGGTACTGGAGCAGGTAGAGCGCCTGGGCGCGCGGTGCAAAGATATTCTCCTGGCTTTCTACTACTTCCAGCAGCCCCTGGAACAGATTGCCACCGCCCACCAGTACCGCACCGTGCGCTCGGCTACGGTGCAGAAGTTCAAGTGCCTGGAGCGCCTGCGCACCTCCGTTCGGGCCCTGGTAGCCACGGTTACTAACTAGCCTGCCATGCGCCCCGCCCTTGACTACCTGCGCCAGCTGGAGCACTACCTGCTCGGCCAGCCCACGGCCGCCGAAGCCGAGGCGTGGCGCGTACGCCAGCTGGTAGATAGTGAACTGGCCGCCGATGTGGCCGCCCAACAGCTGCTCTACCAAGGCTTGCAGCTAGCCGGCCGCCAGCAGCTGCGCCAGGAGCTGGAGCTGATTCACGCCCGCCTGGAGCGCCCGGCCCGCCGGCACAGGTGGTGGCAAGCGGCCACGGGCTCCCTGCGCAGCCTGTTAGCCGCCCGCCGCAGAAGCCGCTAACCTTTCCTGAGTTTATGATTCTTCCCGCCCCGCTTCCTACCCCCGGAAGGCGGCCGAACCTTCATACCCTTTTCTTCCCCTATTTGCCATGCTACTTCAGCAAGAATTCCGCAAGTTCGCCGTGCACAGTCGCGGCCTGAACGGCCTCACCGTTGACCGCTACTTTCAGCCGTTTGAAAGCGCGGCCTACCCCAACGTGACAGGGATGACCCGCTCCGTAATTGAGGAGCGCCCCACGCGCTTCGCGGAAATCGACGTGTTTTCGCGCCTGATTATGGACCGCATCATCTTTCTGGGGCAGGCCGTGGACGACCAGATAGCCAACATCATCAACGCCCAGCTGCTCTTCCTGGAATCAGTGGACAACCGCAAGGGCATCCTGCTCTACATCAACTCGCCGGGCGGCTCGGTGTACGCCGGCCTGGGCATGTACGACACCATGCAGTACGTGAACCCCGACGTAGCCACTATTTGCACGGGGCTGGCGGCTAGCATGGGGGCGTTTTTGCTCTGCGTCGGGGCCTTGGGCAAACGCTCGGCCCTACCCCACGCCCGCGTCATGATTCATCAGCCCAGCGGCGGAGTGCAGGGACCCTCGGCCGATATTGAAATTACGGCTCGGGAGGTAGTGAAGCTGCGGCGGGAACTCTATGCTATTTACGCGGAGCGCACCGGCAAAACACCGCAGCAAATTCACCACGACTCGGACCGGGACTACTGGCTGCACGCCGACGAAGCCCGCGAGTACGGACTTATTGACGAGGTATTGGAGCGCAAGCGGGGGTAGGCATCATCGGAAGCAGGCGAGTCCTTATTAGCTGAAAACCAAAGGCCAGCCACGAATTTCCCGTAGCTTGATGCCATGCTCCGCCCCACTTCCTTCCCGCGTTTGCTGGCTGCACTTTGCCTGGCCATTTCCGTGGTGCTGCCTACCTCGGCCCAGCAGCGCAAAATCAAGGTGCAGCAGGAGTTTGCCCGCGCCGGGCAGCAGCTCACGCGCCTGCTCCAGACCCATCCCGACGTTACGAAGTTTCCCTACTCCAGCCGGCCCGATGGCTCCCTCAAGGATATGCCTTCGGAGTGGTGGACCAGCGGCTTTTTCGGCGGGACGCTCTGGTATATGTACGAGTACACCAAGCAGCCCCAATGGCGGCAGGCCGCCGAGCGGTGGACCATGGCCATGGCCCGGGAGCAGCACAACACCGGCACCCACGATTTGGGCTTTATGCTCTACTGTCCCTTTGGCAACGGGCTGCGCCTGACCCAGAACCCCGCCTACCAGCCCGTGCTGCTTACCGGGGCCAAGTCCCTGGCGACGCGGTTCGACCCGGAAGTCGGGCTGATTAAGTCCTGGAATGAGTTTGCGGGCTACCAGTATCCGGTCATCATTGACAACATGATGAACCTGGAGCTGCTCTGCTGGGCCGCCCGCACCTCCGGCGACTCCACCCTGCGCCGCCTCAGCATTACGCACGCCGACAACACGCTAAAAAACCACTTCCGGCCCGATGGCAGCACCTACCACGTCGTCTGCTACGATGAGCACGGGCAGGTGCTGGCCAGGAAAACCGCCCAGGGCGCGGCCGATAACTCGGCGTGGGCGCGGGGGCAGGCCTGGGCCATCTATGGCTACACCACCCTGTACCGCGACACCAAGCTGACCCGCTACCGGGAGCAGGCGCGCCAAACCGCCGACTTCTTCCTCAACCACCCCAACCTGCCCGCCGACAAGATTCCGTACTGGGATTTCAACGCCCCGGGCATCCCGCGGGAGGAGCGCGACGCGTCGGCGGCGGCCATTGTGGCCTCGGCCCTGCTGGAGTTGCAGCAGTACTGCCCCGCCCCCGATGCCAAACGCTACCGCCGAGCCGCCGAGCAGATTTTAGTAAGCCTGAGCAGCCCCGCTTACCTAGCCGCCGTGGGCGAGAACAACAACTTTCTCATCAAGCATTGCGTGGCCCACAAGCCAGCTAAGGCGGAGGTAGATGCACCTCTGACCTACGCCGACTATTACTACCTGGAGGCGCTGCTGCGTTACAATCAACTGAAGTGAGGGCCCGGAATGACAGGATGCTGTAGGCTAGCTCTGGCTCGGGGTGCCTACTTTCGCATCTTATTGCGCCTTACCCCATGCCTGTTGCCACAACCCGCGTTACCCTATTGCTGACAGCTGCTTTAAGCGGCCTGGCTGGCCAGACCGCCCGGGGCCAGACCAACGCCGTGCAGGACCGGCAACTAGGAACCTGGCACATTGCCACGGCCGTGCTGCCGGGCGGCCCCAAGCACTGGGGCGGCTACGTGGAGCTGCAAACCCGCGCTAATGGGTTGTTTCGGCAGTACTTCTACACCGAAATAAAGGGCGGGGTGAGCTACGATGTGGCCAAGAACTTCACGTTTATGGTGGCCGGGGGGCGCTACACCACCTCCGACTACCGCGACCTGGACGAGGGGCTGCTGAACTCGGAAAGGCGCTTGTGGGAGCAGGTGACGTTTACGCACTATAACGCCCGCCTCAAGGTGGAGCACCGCTACCGCGTTGAGCAGCGCTGGTTTACCTTCCGCGACGGGGTAGTGCCGGCGGGCTCCTCGCGCTACCGCAACCGCATCCGGTACCGCCTCAACGGCTTTATTCCGCTCAACCACAGCACAGTCACGAACAAAACAGTCTTTCTTTCCCTCTACGATGAGGTCTTCTTCAATCCGAAGGGGCCCTTCCTGGAGCGAAACCGGGTGTACGGGGGGGTAGGCTACCAGTTTAGCCCGAATTGGACGGTACAGGCTGGCGTGGTCCGGCAGTCGAACTTCACGCCGGCCAGCTACCAGCAGAACGTGTACACGCCCCAGACCACCGTCAGCAAAAACAACCTGCTGCTGTCCGTTATCTACCGCATCAGCCGGCGCAATACTGGGGGGCCCGCGCCGGAGTACGTGCCCTCCCAGCCCGACTAGCCAATAGCGCGAAACACAGGTTCGCGCTATTTCTTACGCCGCAGAAGCATCGGCAACGGCAGGCACCAGGCTCAGGGTGAGGGTGTGCCGGGGCTGGCCGGCGTAGAGCATGTGCAGCTCCAGGACCAAGTATTCTTCGGTAGCGGCCTGCACCAGCAGGTACAGGGCATCTTCCTGACCCGGATGCTGGATTTTTTCGGCTTGCCGGGTCCAGTGGCCGGGCGGGGTATCGGGGTGGGCAGATGGAGGCGCATCGAGGTAGCGGAAATCAAACAGCATACTTTCCCCAATGCTGTAGTAGCCCTGAAACGGCTGGGGCCCCGCTTCCACCCGCACCGTTTTCCAGATCTGACAGAGTAATTGTTCTTCCATACGCAGCTATTTTCCGAGGCCTACCCACCCGCGCTGCATGGCGTAATACAGCGCGGTTCCGGCTACCAGGCCCACAAGGTAGCCATAGGGCAGGCCGCTGCACAACAACCCCACCAGCAAGGCCAGCAGTAAATCGGCGCGGGAGCCGCTGATGTCGCGCAGAAGGGTAGCCAGCGTGAGGGCCTCGAACAGCAGGAGCACCCCCAACACCGGCAGCGGAAAGATGTGCACAATCTGCTGAAAGCCCTGGCTAAAGAATAGCCCCAGCACCAGAAACAGCAGCCCGTACAGCACCACCGAGCCGCCCGTGCGCCCCCCAAACGTGTAGTGCCCTACCATGCCCCCGGAGCCATGGCACACCGGGAAGCCGCCCAGGAACGGATTCACCAGGTTCATGAGGGCATACGTGAAGCTGATCTTGCGCACCGTGAGGGGCCGCTCAGGGAAATAATCGTCCACTACCTGCTTGGTGGCCAGCACCGAGTTGCCCAGGGAAAGCGGAATCTGGGGCAGGGCCAGCAGCACGGCGCCCAGCAGAATATCGGCGCGGGCGGGCACGTGCCAGCTGGGCAGGTGCAGGCCCAAGGCCCGCTGGGCAGTGGCTAAATCGAGCTTGAAAATGAGGCCATAGGTTACGCCCAGCGTCAGGACGATGAGGGCGGCGGGCCAGCGCCGGTTGCCCAGCAGCACCACCGTCACGAGGAAGCCGGCCGCGGCCAGGGCGTAGCCGGGCAGGCCGTCGGCGGGCACGTATTCTTTCAGGGCGAGGGTCGCCAGCTGCAACGCCAGCCCAAACTGAATGCCGCGAATCACGGTTTTGGGCACCAGCCGGGCCAGGGCGTCAATCAGCCCCGTCACCGACAGCGCCAGCATGCTGAGGCCAATGGCCAGCCCACCCCCAAAAATCACGCGCCCGGGAATTTTCTGGGCAATAACCAGGGCCGCGAAGGCCTTGAGAGGCTGCACCGGCATGGGCATACCGTACCACAGGCCCGAAAACAGCTGCATCAGCCCGAACATGATGAGCACCCCGGCGCTATTTATGCCCGAAGCGGCAATGATGCCGATGAGCAGGGGCAAATCGGTGCCTAAATCCCCGAAAGCACCAGCCAGCTCGTTGCGGTCAAAACGAATACGGGGGCGAGGCGAAGGGGTAGCGGTAAGCGGCATTCGGGTTTGCGAGTGTGGGAGGGGTAGGAAACGGGAAGAAGCAAAGCAGCTGCAGAAGGCAGGCAGGGCAGGAATGCAGAATGACAGCTACCCAGGCCGGGAAGCACAACCAATGGCAAAATCTACAGCTGGCTCTTTTTCCTTAGGCAATGTTGCGCATCAAGCAATGAGAGGCAGAAGTGCCTGAAACACCAAAAGTAAGCCTGTTCTCACCTGTCATGTCGGGCTGGACGAGACATGACGTGCGGGGGTGTTTCATTCAACCACCTTACTCTTTCTTCTGAAGAGGAACTACGTTCTGATAAAAGCTTCAGCACATTGTGCTTGGGTTGACATGATTTCTTTCGGCCCGCTTAGCTTTTTACTACGGCTTCCTCGCTTTCCTCCCAGGCCAGAATCCCGCCGCTGAGGTTGAGGAGGTTACCAAAGCCGAACTCGGTTTGCAGGCGCTCCACGGCTTGCTGGCTGCGGCGGCCGGAGCGGCAGTACACCACTACCGGGTGCTGCTTGGGGAGGGTGGCCACACCTTTTTCCAGGCTGCTGAGGGGGAGGGAGGTAGCCCCGGGCAGGTGGCCGGCGGCAAACTCGTGGGGCTCGCGCACATCCAGCAGGAAGGGCGGCTGGCCCGACTCCAGCTGCTGCTGCAGCTCGGCCGCGGAAATACTGCGTACTCCGGCTCCGCACAGGTCGGCGTAGTCGCGGGTGTCGGCCGTGTCGAGGTGGATGGCGGCCTGCTCGGGGCGGCGGGCAAACTTGAGGGTGCGGGTCTGGAAGGTGAGGGCGTCGAACAGCCAGAGGCGCCCGCTCAGCACTTCGCCCAGGCCCAGAATAACTTTCAGGGTTTCAGTGGCCTGGGCAGTGCCTACCAGGCCGGGCAGCACGCCCAGCACCCCGGTGGCGTCGCAGTTGGGCGCCTCCTGGGCCGAAGGCGGCTGCGGAAACAGGCAGCGGTAGGTGGGCCCGTTCTGGTAGTTGAACACTGATACCTGCCCCTCGAACTTGTAAATAGCCCCCGATACCAGCGGGCGGCCCAGGCTCACGCAGGCATCGTTGAGCAGGTAGCGGGTAGGGAAGTTGTCGGAGCCATCTACTACCACATCATACTTACTGACCAGCTCACGCACGTTGCCCAGCCGGGCCCGGCAGCTGTGCACCTCCGTGTGCACCAGGGGGTTAATGCGCTTCACGGCCCGGGCGGCGGCTTCGGCCTTCGGCTGGCCCAGGTCGGCGGGGCCGTACAGAATCTGGCGCTGCAGGTTGCTGCGGTCCACGGTGTCGGCATCCACAATGCCCAGGGTGCCTACCCCCGCCGCGGCCAGGTACTGCAGAATGGGGCAGCCCAGTCCACCGGCCCCTACCACCAGCACGCGGGCACTTTTCAGCTTCTCCTGCCCGGCCTCACCTATTTCGGGTAACTGCAGGTGGCGGCGGTAAATCTGGCGTTCTTCGGCGGTAAGCATAAGGGTGACAGGTGACAGGTGAATCGTGACAGGTGATGAGGTGATGAGGTGATGAGGTGATGAGGTGAGGAAGTGACAGGTGACAGGTGACAGGTGACAGGTGACAGGTGAGAAGGTGATAGGTGAGGAGGTGATAGGTGAGGAGGTGATAGGTGAAAATATTCGGTGTCGGGACTATTTCCTTGTCACCGGTCACCCTTTACCTCATCACCATTCACCTGTCACCTCATCACCTGTCACCTGTCACGATTCACCTGTCACTTCCTCAAACCTACTTCCGGGTCATAAGGTTAAACAAATGCCGCCGGGCCTGCGTCTGGCTTGCTGGGCGCCGCTGCTGGCGGCCGTTCTTCTCACCCTCTCCTCCCTGCCGTGTCCGCTCCCGTTTTCCTGCCCCCTACCTCCTACGACTACGTGACCGTGCACAAAGTGCAGGGCCCCGACATGACGACTGCCTCCGATGTGCTGGCCGCCGAAGAGCCCCTGGAAATCAGGGTGGGCTACGGGCCGGTGGGGCAGCGGGAGCACCGCACCTTGTCCATCACCATGCGCACGCCGGGCCACGACTTTGAGTTGGCGGCGGGCTTTCTGCTCACGGAGGGTATTATCCGGGGGCGGCAGGATGTGCACGGCGTCATCTACTGCCCCGATGTAAAGAAGGAAGAAGAGCGCGAAAACGTGGTGCGCGCCGAGCTGGCCCCCACCGCCGCCGTGGATATGCCCCGCCTGGAGCGCCACTTCTACACCAGCAGCAGCTGCGGCGTCTGCGGCAAAACCAGCATCGAGGCCGTGCACGCCGCCGCCTGCCCGGTGCTGCCTAAAGCGGGCCCTTACCTAGACCCGGCCGTAATACACCAGCTGCCCGAGCGGCAGCGGGCGGCCCAGGCCCTGTTTGAGCAAACCGGCGGCCTGCACGCGGCGGCCCTGTTTTCGGCCGAAGGCGAGCTGCTGCTGCTGCGCGAAGACGTGGGCCGGCACAATGCCCTGGACAAAGTAATTGGCGCGGCCCTGTTTCAGGAGCTGCTACCCCTGCACAACGCGGTGTTGCTGGTGAGTGGCCGGGCTTCGTTTGAGCTGGTGCAGAAGGCCGCCGTGGCCGGTATTCCGGTGCTGGCGGCCGTGGGGGCGCCCTCCTCCCTGGCTGTATCGGCCGCCCAGAATTTTGGCATGACGCTCTGCGGCTTCGTGCGCCAGAACCGCTACAACGTGTACTGCCACGAGTGGCGCCTGCAGCAACCCAGCAAATAACGCCTACCCCGGTCCGGCGGGCAAAGCCCGTTGGACCGGGTGGCTCGCCAGCTATACCCCCAACGCCGCCGCAACATCCGGCGGCCAGGCCTCGTCTGAGAGGTAAACCCTTTTGCTCCATGAAACTTCGTATTGAAGATAACTCGCTTCGCCTTCGGCTTTCCGAGGAAGAAGTACAGCACTTCGCCGACGCCGGGCGGGTAGCGGCCGTGGTTCCCCTGGGCCCCACCGATACCGACAGTCTGACCTACGCCCTGGAACGCACTGAAAACGAAGAGTTTCGGGTAACCTACGGGGCCGGAGCCATTACCGTGAAGGTGCCCGCCGCCTTGGCTTCGCACTGGACTACCACCGACCAAAATGGCATTTCCGCTACCCTTATGGTGGCCGATGACCGCCCGCTGAAAATCCTGATTGAAAAGGACCTGGACTGCCAGCACTAGCGCCTGGCGCCGTCTGCCGCCGTACAGTGCCTCTTAGGCGGGGCACAGTAACCCCAGCGGGCGTTTTTGCGTCTGACAAACGGTAGCATTCCGCCTGAAAACCAACATAAACCGGCCAGAGCGGTTGGAGGAACACGGGGGGTACGAAACTGCTTTGCTCACGCATCAGCCGGGCCTCCTGATTTCAACCGAAAACCACGGCCTGCCTGGCTGGGCTTCTGACTTACCATAAAAAACCTGGCGGCCCGGAGTGCCTGGGTCTTTCACTTTCCTTTTGTTCTGACTTGTTATGGAAGAATCCCCCATCAACGACCCCGGCAAGGCTGGCAAAACGCATCAGCAGGCCGCCGAAAACAACGTACCCAAAAGTGGTGAGCGGCCCGATCAGGGCGCAGCCCCCACCAACGACCACTACCGCCCCGATCCGCAGCACGAGCGCGACGAGTCGGTAATTCCCGCCCCCGACGTGGCCAACGCGAAATATCACCACCCCATTCTGGCCCAGCCCCCGGAGGCGCCCACGGGCCTGCGCCTGGAGCAGCGCGCTACGGTAGCGGCCGGCGTCACGGCCGTGCTCAAGTCCATGGAGTTCAGCTGGGGCGAAAGCGGCGTGTCGCGCGGCACGCAGGTGCTGCTGAAGATGAACCAGAAGGACGGCTTCGACTGCTCCAGCTGCGCCTGGCCCGACCCCGACGACCACCGCTCGGTGGCGGAGTTCTGCGAGAACGGCGCCAAAGCCTCCGCCTCGGATGCCGACAGCAAGCCGGCCGGCCCCGAGTTCTTTGCCCAGCACAGCCTGGCGGAGCTTTCCAAGATGACGGACCGGGACCAGAACAACGCCGGCCGCCTGACCCACCCCCTGGTGAAGCGCCCCGGCGACAACCATTACTCGCCCATTGCCTGGCCCGACGCCTTCCAGCTGATTGCCGACAACCTGAACGCCCTGGACTCGCCCGATGAGGCCGTGTTCTACACCTCGGGCAAGGTGCCCAACGAGCCGGCCTTCCTGTTTCAGCTGTTCGCCAAAATGCTGGGCACCAACAACCTGCCCGACTGCTCCAACATGTGCCACGAGAGCAGCGGCGCCGGCCTGAGCCCGACCTTAGGCCTGGGTAAAGGCTCCGTTACGCTCAACGACATCTACGAGGCCGAGGTCATCCTTATCATTGGGCAGAACCCAGGCACCAACCATCCGCGCATGCTCACGGCCCTGCAAAAGGCCAAGAAGAACGGCGCCAAAATCATTTCGGTGAACCCGCTGCTGGAAGCCGGCCTGATGAATTTCAAGAATCCGCAGGATTTCATGAATCCCATCAAAGCGCTGGGGGCCTTGCTCGGCGACGGCACCCAAATCACCGACCTGTTTCTGCAGGTGCGGGTAAACGGCGACATGGCCCTGCTGCGCGGCATCATGAAGCACCTCTTCGAGGCCGAGGACATGAACCCCGGCCAGGTAGTAGACCGGGGCTTCATTGCTGAGTACACCACGGGCTTTGAGTCGTTTGAGCAAAACATCCGCAACACTTCCTGGGAAGATATTGAGGAGCTCAGCGGCATCTCGCGCGAGAAACTGCTGGAAGCCGCCAACCTGCTGGCCCGCAAGCAAAAGATTATCACGTGCTGGGCCATGGGCGTAACCCAGCAGCGCCAGGGGGTGCAAACCGTGCAGGAAATCGTGAACCTGCACCTGATGAAGGGCGCCATCGGCAAGCCCGGCGCGGGCACCTGCCCGGTGCGCGGCCACTCCAACGTGCAGGGCGACCGGACGATGGGCATCTGGGAGCAGCCGACCAAAGAGTTTCAGGATGCTCTGGGCAAGGAGTTCAACTTCACGCCGCCCTACGAGCACGGCTACGACACCGTGGAGGCCATTAAGGCCATGTACAAGGGCAAAACCAAGGTGTTCTTCAGCCTGGGCGGCAACCTGCTGGCGGCCGGCCCCGATACCGAAGTAATTGCCGAGGGGATGCGCAAGCAGAAGCTGACCGTGTTTGTAGGCACCAAGCTCAACCGCGGCCACCTGACCACCGGCGAAACCAGCCTGCTCCTGCCTTGCTTCACCCACGCCGACATCGACATGCAGAAATCAGGGCAGCAAATGACTTCCTGCGAAAACTCCATGGGGGTAGTCAGCCAGAACAAAGGCGTGCTGGTGCCCCTGGAAGGCCAGATGATGAGCGAAGTGGCGATTATCAGTGGGGTAGCCATTGCTACCCTCGGCGAGCGGACCAACATTGCCGACTGGGTGGCCATGACGGAAAACTACGACGTTATCCGGGACCATATTTCGCGGGTGATTCCGGGCTTCGAGAAGTTTAATGAGCAGCTGCGGCAGCCCGGCGGCTTCTACCTGCCCAACGGCCCCCGGGAGCGGAAGTTCACGACCAAAAATGGCAAGGCCAACTTCACCACCACCGAGCTGGAAAAGTTCCAGGTGGAGCCCGACCAGCTGATCCTGATGACTGTGCGCAGCCACGACCAGTTCAACACCACCATTTACGACTACAACGACCGGTACCGCGGGGTGCACGGTGAGCGGCGGGTGCTGTTCATGAACCCGCAGGACATGGCCGACCGCGGCATCAAGGCCAAGGACCTCATCGACATTACCAGCCACTACAAAGGCGAGCAGCGCACCGTGGAGAAGTTCATTGCCGTGCCCTACGAAATTCCGAAGGGCAACGTGTCAGCCTACTTCCCCGAGGCCAACCCGCTGGTGCCGGTGGGCAGTGTAGCCAAGGTCAGCAACACGCCTACCTCCAAGTTTGTAGTGGTAACCGTGGTGCCCACCCGCAAAACCGTAGGTGCTCCGCTGGAACAGCGCTTGGCGGTGGAAACGTAGCCCCGAAAACACCCGCAAAAAAAGCCCGGCCGTGAAAACAGCCGGGCTTTTTCTTGTGGGTTGCCTGAGTTAGAAGGGGTAGCCGATGGCAATGTTGAAGCGGCCGGTATCGGGGGTTTTCTTGTACAGCACCTCCTCCGTGTTCAGCGGATTCCGGATTTCCGTATTGCTGTAGGGCAGGCGCAGGGGGTAGGCGTAGTCGAAGCGCAGCACGAAGAACTGCACATCAATACGCAGGCCGGCGCCGGCCCCTACGGCCAGCTCTTTCAGGAAGGTATTGAAGGCAAACTGCCCGTTCTTGCCATCGGGGTTGCCGTTCTCATCAATGGTCTGGCGGCTGGGGTCGTCGTTAATGAGCCAGATGTTGCCGGCATCAATAAACAGGGCACCCTTCACGTACGGGAACAGGTCCTGGCGGTACTCGGCGTTGGCCTCAATGCGCAGGTCGCCCACCTGGTCGTAGAAGGCGCTGTTTTCGCGGGCGGCGGGGGTGCGGTAGGTGCCGGGCCCCAGCCCCCGGGCGGCAAAGGCCCGCACGCTGTTGGGGCCGCCAATGCCGTACTGCTTCAGGTAGGGTAGCACCCGGGCGTTCTGGTAGGGCAGGCCGGCTCCAATCAGCAGGCGGGTTGCGAACTTGTTGCCGCTGCTAGGGTTGGCGCTGGTGCGGAAGTAGTTGCGCAGCTCCAGATCTACCTTGGTGTACTGCGAGAAAGGCTGGTTCAGGATGGTGTACGACTGGCTGCCATCCGGATTGGTTATCTTCTGCTGGCCCGTCAGGGAGCTGACCAGGTAAGCCAGGTTGCCGGCTACCTCAATGCCCCCGCTAAAGTAAATCTGGTTGCGGCGCTGCTCCTGGGTCTGCTGGTTATAGGTGTAGCGGTAGGAGCTAGCCAGCACAAACTGCTGCCGGAAGGAGTTGTTCAGGAAAGGCCGCTCTACCAGTAGGGTGTCAAATTCCTTTGTGGTGTTGCTCAGGCGCAGGTACTGAATATCGATGGGTCGCAACTCCTGCTCGTTGGTGAGCTTGGTTTTCCAGGTATAGCCGTAGTTGAGGTTGAAGCCCTGCTGCGTAAAGGCATCCACGCGGGTTACAGACCGGATGCCTGCCCCAAAGGTGGTGCGAGGCTGGAAGTCGGAGTTGACCAGCCGGATGTTGAAGGGCGGCGTAATGAGGCGCGGCACCAGCAGCTGGGCATCGGCGCCCAGCTCGTAGCTGGTCAGGCCGATGGTGTTCTGGTTGCTGCGGCGCTGGTTTTCGAAGGAGCCCGTCAGGTTTACCAGCAGTTGCTCGGCCCCGCGCAGGGCCGAGCGGTTACGGAACTGCACCCGGAAGCCCGGCCCCACAAACCCGTTCGACTTGCTCACCAGCAGCACCTCGGCCCGCAGGCTCTTCTTGGGTAGCTGGGTCATGCGTACGTAGGAGTTCAGGAAGCCGTAGCCGGCCGAGTCGGGCTTTTGGCGGGCGGGCCGGAAGCCCACGTCCACGTACTTAAAGGTGCCCAGGCTCATGAGGCGGCTCAGGGTCTGGTCCTGGCGGCGGCGGCGGTACAGGCTGTCGGGGTAAATGAAGGTAGCGTTGGTAATGGCCTTGGCCTTGAACACCTTCTCATCGGGGTAGTAAATGTACCCGCGGTACCGGATGGGCCGCTCGCTCAGCGTGGTATCATTCAGCGAGTAGCTGGTATTCAGCCGGATGCGGTTCAGGAGGTAGGGCTTGCTGGCCTGCTCTGGGGTACGCTCCTTGATTTTCAGATACACGTTTACCTGGTTGTTCAGGGTGCTGTCCACCTGAAACAGGATGTAGTCGGGGTTGAAGTAGTAAAACCCTTGGTTTTTCAGCTCTCCATCAATGCGGATGCGCTCATTCGTGAACGTCTGCAGGCTGTAGGGCTCCCCCACTTTCAGCAGGGACCCAGGCTGGGTTGCGCGCACGGCCCGGGGGAGCAGGGAGTCGCCCTCGGGGAAGAAAATCTCCTTAATCGTGTAGGGCTTGCCCACCGTGGCCGTGTAATCGACGCTGGCGGCCTGGCCCTTCACGGTCACGCGGCTGTGCACCACCGGCTGAAAGTAACCGTTGTTGTAGAGGCGGTTAACCATCAGGCCCTTCACCTTCTGGGTATCTACCTGACTGAGCAGCACGGGCTTCTCGCCGTACTTGTTGGCCAGCCAGTGGCCCAGGCCCTTGGTTTTGCCCTCGCCCAGGTGCCAGAAGTACAGCTTGGGCCGGATGCCCAGGAAGGAGGTGTTGGGCTTGGGCGTAATCACCGACTCCAGCTCCGTGGTCAGTTCGGCCTCGCGCGGGATGGTGCTCTCCGACTTCACTCTCACGGTGCTGCCGGTGTAGAGCTTGCTCCCCTCCGGAATGTACTTGAGGCCCGAGCAGGAAGCCAGCAGCGCCAGCAGCGGCAGCCCTACCCCCCAGCCCCTACCCCGGCCCGGCGGGGAAGCCTGACGATGCGGATCGGCGGCGTCCTTGGTATTCGGAAAGAAGGGCAGATGAGGCAGCATGAAGAACTAGTTCGGAAAAGGGAAAGCGAAAGGTTGGCGTAGCGCGAGGGGGTAGGAAACCGGCAAGTGTCAGCGCCGGGTAGAGTCGGGGCGGGCCGCAGCGCGGGCACTGGTGCGCCGCACCGAATCGGGCCGGGCCGCGTTCGGGCGAAGGCGGGTGGAGTCGCGGCGCGGGGCGTTGGGGGCGGCGTTGGTCGAGTCGCGGCCGGCTTTCCGGTCGCGGCGGCGCTGCTGGCGCTCCAGCTTCACTTCTTCCTTCACGTTATCATCAATGCCCCGGAACAGGTCGGCCAGGTCGCGGTAGTCGCGCTGGAAGATGAGGGAGGCCCCAGTCCGCACAAATTGCCCGTCGATGTCGCCGTAGGCGTTGTTGCGGAAGGCCCGCAGGCGGATGCGGCCATTAGCCAGCACGTTGTACTCCACGCTTACGTCGCCGGCAAAGGCACTTACCCCCGACTGACTCTGGCCGGTGCTGCCCTGGTTGCCGCCGCCCAGGGGCACATCGGTACCCAGGCGCACGGTGAGGCGGTTGTTGAGCAGCTGCCGGCGCACGGCCACGTTCAGGTCGGTGCGGGTTTTTTCGGAGCCGCTGCTGAAGTCGGCGTAGGAGTTCACGCCCAGCTCCACGCCCAGGTTGGAGAGGTAGGAGCCGGTGAGGTTGTTGAGCTGCTGGGTAAGCACCTGGCTGGCGGAGCCGCGGAGCTGCTCGGCTACCAGGTTGCCGCTGCTGCTACGGAAGGGGTCGTCGGCCAGGAAGCGGTTGAGCACGAGCAGGGAGAACACCTGCTTGTTCAGCTCGCTTTCCTGCGAAGGCTGCCGCAGCTGGGTCAGGCGGGCTTCAATGGGGCCGCGCAGGTCGGAGCGGGCTTCCTCGGGCAGCCGGATATCAAAGCTGATAACGGGCTTGAGCAGCTGGCCGGCTACCTTCAAATCTACCTCGAAGGGTAGCTGATTGCGGGCCAGGGCATTCTGGGTTTCATCGGTGCCGCCCTGGGAGGAAATCAGCTCGGCGGGCGCAGCGCGCACCTTGTAGATAGCCGTTACGTTGGCCTGCCCGTTGTAGGGGTCCCCGCTCCAGGTAATGGACGAGCCCGGCGCAATGTCAAATTCGCGGGAAGCCAGGTCATAAAGCGACATCTGATACTTGCCCTTGGCTACGTCGAGGCGGCCGGTGAGGGTGATGTTGCCGGTGGCGTCAATGGCCGTGTTCAGGGTGCCGTTGGCCTGCACGCGCAGGTTGTCGCCGGAGGCCTCGTCCACCACAATGGTAAAGGGCGTGTTGTCCGTTACCGTCACAATGGCCTGAATGTCGTAGCCGGCGGCGGTTTCGGCCGAGTCGACGGCTACCTGCCGGGCCAGCATAGTATCCAGCGGTGCGCTTTTGTCAATGAACTCCACAATCCCGTCGCGCTCCACTTTCACCGGGTCTTCGTTCGGGATGCCCACGAAGAAGTTGGAGCCATCGGCCACCCGGGCCCGGGTGCGCACCACGGGTAGGGCGAGCGTGCCGGTAATGCGGGAGTCGGAATCCACCAGCAGCTTGCCCCAGAACAGGTTGTTCTCGCGCTGGGAGCTTTGGATAGCCAGGAAGTTGGTGGTAGTGGCGCTCAGGTCGAAGCGGAAGTCAGAGGTGTAGTTGGTGGTGCGCACGGCCCCGTTAATTACGGCTTCGTTGCCCACGGAGTCCTTCACCACGAAGTTGCGGAAGCCAATGCCCTCGTTGCTGAAGCGGATGTCCTGGGAGGCCAGGAAGTAGGGCGCCCCCAGCTGGGTGAGGGTGAAGGTGGCGTCGGGGGTAGTGGTGAGCGTACCGTTGATGGTGGGCTGGGCCACGCTGCCCGTCACGGTCAGCTGCCCACTCACGCCCCCGGCCATCTGCTGGAGCTGGCCCAGGGAGAAGGGCTCTATGATCTGCAGGTCGAGCCGGTTCACGTTCACATCAAACTGAATGGGTGAGGGCGGGGTAGCCAGGTAGTAGCCCACGGCGCGCACATCCATACCCCGCGGGTTGGTCAGGCGGGCATCCACGTTGTAGCGGTCGGGGGTAGGGTTGGTGGCCTGCACGGCCAGGTCGCCGATGGCGGCCTTGTTGTACACGAAGCCCGCCAGGTTGGCGTTGGCCGTGAAGGCCTGCCGGGGCTGACCCAAGCTGTAGGCCACGGCCTGCCCGTTCAGGGTGCCCGCAATCAGGGAGTCCTGGAAGCCAGCGGCCCTACCCAGCCCGTTAATGTCAAGGTTCTGCATGTTCACCTGGAGCGGGTACTGGGGCCCGGCCAGAGTTTGCAGGCTCAGTTGGCGCTGGTTACGGCTGATGACCAGGTTCTGGGCGAAGATGGCGCCGGTGCTGGTGGTGTAGCGCAGCTCGTTGTTCGGGGTAATGTCCCACTGCTTCTGGTCCAGCATCAGCTTGGGCTCGAAGCGGAAGGCGTAGGCCGTGCCCTGGTTGAGCACCCGCAGCACCCCGGCCAGGTTCAGCTTCTCGGCGCTGTCCGACTCAGCAATGCGCAGGCGCGTCCCGATTTCGTTGTTCTGAATGCTACCCGTCAGGCTGGGGTTCGGAATCTGCAGGGTTGTGTCCTGGCTGATCTGGCGCAGGCCCAGGGCGTAGTCCAGCTTCTGGGGGTCCGACTGCACGGCCAGTTTCAGGGAATCCAGGGCGTAGCCCAGATATACAATGCGGCCGATGCGGGTGTTCAGGCGCAGGTCGGCCTGGCGGCTGTCGTAGGAGCCGGTGAGCTTGAAGGGCGTGAGGCGCTTGAGGTCGGGCACGAGTTGCTGCACCAGGCGCGGCTGCTTGAGGTTGGCCTCAAACGTAAACTGTCGGTACTCTGAGGAGGGCCGGTACTGCACGCCGGGCAAATCAAAGTACCGGTCGATGTGGCGCTGCAGCTCCAGGGCCAGGTCGCCGAGGCGGGTGTTGCCGCGCAGGGTCAGGTCGGCCACGCTGGAAGCAAAGTCCACCTCGGTGCGGCCCGTGCGCTGCACAATGCGCCCGCTCACCGAATCAAGGGCAAACGGCCGGTTGTTATTCACAATCACAATGCGGTTACCCGAGAAGGTTCCATTGATGGTGTTCAGGTCGGCGCCGCTGATGTTGGCCGTCAGGTCGCCCTGCACGCGCAGGTCGCCGCCGGTGTAGAAGCCCAGGGCCGTCAGGTTGGCCCCGCGCAGGTTCAGGCGGTCCACGGTGTAGGTGGGGTTGGAGGCGTTGCGCAGGTCGATGGTGGCCAGTAGGTCGAGGTTGAGGTTGGGGTCATCCTTGCTGCTGGCATCTACTACGTAGCGGTTCCGGTCGATGTCCACCTTCGCCGTGATGCCGCGGTAGGTGTAGCCGTTGTAGGTAGCCTGCTGCACGTTGGCCTGCAGGGTGCCGCGCAGCTGGTTGGGGTCGAGGCCGCCGCGCCCGTTCAGGGTGCCGCTGGCCGTTACCTTGCCAATGGTCGGGTCACCGAGGAACTTGCCTACGTCGAGGCCCTGGGTGTTGAAGGTAGCGCGCACCGGCTCCTGGCCCTGTGGCCCCTCGCCCACGTTCACCTTGGCCGCCACGTTGCCGAAGCTGGTGGTAGCCCGCAAGTCGGTGTCAAATACCAAGGCCGTGGGCCGGCCCCGGAACGTGCCGCTTACCGTCAGGCGCGGGGGTAGCTGGTAGCCGGCCGGCAGGGTGCCGGGGGGTAGCAGGCCCTTGATGTCGGCGGCGGTGGAGGTAAACTCCTGCACGTTGAAGTCGGCGTAGAGGCGGCGGTCGGTGTTGGGCAGCCCCTGAATCCGGCCGCTGGTGCGGATGCGGGTGCCCTGCAGGCCCTGCAGGTTGATGTTGTTGAGGGCCAGGTTGCTGATGCGGCCGCGCACCTGTCCGCTCATCGTAATTGGGTCACTCGGGTCGATGCCCAATTCCGGCAGGGTGCCGGCGGGTAACAGGCTGCGCATATCGGCCTCGGTGGTGCGCACGTAGCCCAGGTTCAAATCCAGCACCAGGCGGTCATCGGTGTTCGGCAGGCCCTGGATGCGGCCGCCCCCGCGCACTACGGTGTTGCGGAGGCCCACAAAGTCGAGGTTCTGCACGCGCACGTCACCCAGCCGCCCGCTCACCAGTCCCGAAATCAGGAACGACTGGTTGGGGCCGCTGCTGAACGGAGGCGTATCAATGAGGCTGGGGGTGATGTAGAGCACGTCGCGGAAGCCCAGGCGGGCCTGGCGCAGGTCGCCGTTGAGCTGCAGGTTGGGCAGGTCGTCGGCAATGCCGGCCAGGTCCTTGTAGCCAATGCCGATGCGGCGCTTCAGGTGGCTGTGGGGCGTCACCAAATCCAGGTCGTTGAGCTGAATGCGGTGGTCGTCGTAGTGGACCTGGGCGGCGGCGCGGGTAATGGCAAAGCCGCTCTGCTCCTGGCCCGCCAGCTGGGTAATGCGGCCGGTGGTGCTGTCGGCGGAGTAACGCAGGTTCTCGGTGTTGAGCGTGAGGTTCGTGAACTTCAGGTGGTTGTAGTCCATGCCCCGGATGCGCGTTTTCTGCCGGGGCTGGTTGAAGTTGTCGAAGGCCACATCAACTCCCGAAATATCCGACTGCTTCAGGCTCACGACCCAGCTGGCCTCCTGGCCGGTGGCGTTTTCCACGGCGGCGTTCAGGTCGCGCACGGCTTCGGCCGGGTTTACTACCCGCTGCTCCACCGGCACGTTCTCGTTCTGAGCGTAGGCGAAGCTGGTGTTGCGCAGCTTCAGGGTGTTCAGGGCCACGCGGCTGTTCACCAGGTCAATGTTGTCGGCCGTCACGTCGGCCTCTCCCACGCGGGTGCTGATAAACTGGGCCGAGGGGTCGTTGCGGTAGGTCAGGCTCACGTTCTGGAGCTGGGCCCGGTTCAGGCCAAACTCCAGCTTGAGGGCCGCCGTGTCCTGGGGCGTATCGGGCGGCACCTTGGTTTGCCGGATGTTGATGCCCGTGTTGCGCAAGGCCGCCTGGTCCACCCGATAGGTAGAGCCGTCCACATCCACCTCGTCCATGCTCACGGCCAGCTCCCCTACCCGGGTACGCACGTTCATGCCATCTACCTGGTCGTTGTAGGTGAGCAGGATGTTGGTCAGGCGCAAATCCCCGATATCATACTTAAAGCCCGCGCCGGTGGTGTCGGCGGGAGTAGCAGCCACGGTGGTGGTGTCGCCGCTGGCAAAGGCATTGACAATGAAGTCGTAGTTCGAAATGCTGTCGGGCTCGGTGCGCGTAATGGCCAGGCGCCCGTCGTTCAGCTCCAGGCTCTTGAGGTTAATCTGCGACTTGGTCAGGGCCCAGATGTCGAGGTCCACGCCCAGGTGGCCTACTGACAGGAGCGTGTCGCCCTTCTGGTCCTCGATATAGACCCCATCGAGGCTGATGGCGTGCTTGAAGTCCGTGCGAAATTTTGCGATTCGCACGTCGGTTTGCAGTTTGTCCCGTAAATATCCTTCAGCCTTCCGGGCGGCGAAATCTTGCCCCGCGTTGGTTTGCAGGAACACGAAGATGCCGGCCACCAGCAGCAGCACCAACCCAATGAGCCCGAGCAGGGCGTACAGAATACGACGCAGGTAGAGAGGCAAACGACAGACCAGTAGAAATGAAACTCAGTCAGCCAAACGGGAAAATGCCCGCTCAGGTTGGCCGCGCTCTGTTTTTACCGACCTATTGCCGTCCTACATCGGCCAGAAGATTGTTCCTATCGAAGAAAGGAGGAAGCCTGATATAAATATCGTAGCTTCCGAATATATATTTCCTTTTCCGTCCGCTTTTCCACTCCGTCCCTTGCTGCTGACTTGTTTCTTCCGTTGCCGGGTAGCCATCTGTCTGTTGCTGGTGGGGTATGGGGTATTGTTGGGGGGAGGCTTACCCCCGGCCGCTGCCCAAACCACCCCAACCGCGGCAGGGGCAGCTCCGCGCCTTGTGCAGTTTACCGGCGCGGTGTTCAGTGAGGCAGGGCAGCCCCTGCCCGGTGCTACCGTGGCAGTGGTGGGCAAAAGCACCCAATTGGCCACTACCAACGCCGAGGGCTTTTTCCTGCTAGCCCTGCCGACGGGCGCCCCGGTTCGGCTGTTGGTGGCCTACCCCGGCCACCTGCCCCAGCAAGTGGAGCTACGCGCCCCCGAGGCCGAAAAGAACCTGGTGGTTACCCTTCAGCAGCAGGCTGAGCCCTCGAAAACAAGCCGAAAGCGGGGCAAAGGTCGGCGGGGCTGAAACGCTGCGGGCCAGTGGGCATCCACCCCGAATCAATCTGGCACCAACCAGCGGTCAACCCGCCATTAGCCGCGCGGAAACCACCAGAAAATAGGCTGCATTGCGCCGGATAAGGCCCTTCAAGCGGCTTCGGGTCCGCGGTTTCCACCGTATCTTCGGCCCCACTTCCTAAGTAACCCAGCCCCCAATGATTCTTCGCTTTACGCTACCCTTCCGCACGGCCTGGGGCCAGCGCCTGGTAGTTTGCGGCTCCCTGCCCAGCCTGGGCCACTGGAACCTCCATCAAGCCCTGAACCTGCACTACCTCCCCGAGCACGGCCTCTGGACTCAGGAAATCAGCCTGCCCGATGACCAGCTGGACCCCGTGGAGTATAAGTATGTGTTGCTGGACGAGGGCGACGGGGGCCAACACTGGGAATGGGGCCCCAACCGTACCATCAGTCCCGACGCCAACCGCTTTACCCGCATCGTGCTGGAAGACTTCTGGCGGGCTCCGGCCCTGCCCGAAAACGAGCTGCACACGGCCGCCTTCACCAAGGCCCTGATGCGCCGCCCGGCCCCGGCTGCGCCGGCTCCTGCCCCGGCAAGCGCAACCAACGGGGTTGTGCGCTTCCAGCTGTCGGCTCCGCGCGTCGATTCCAACCACCAGCTGTGCGTGCTGGGCTCCGACCCGGCCCTGGGCAGCTGGGACGCAGGAAAGGCCGTTGTTTTAACCGATGCCGACTACCCCACCTGGCGGGCGGAAGTGGCCCTGGCCCACCCCGAGCAGACCGCGCAGTATAAATACGGTGTCTGGGACCCGGCGGAACAGAAAATCATTCACCTTGAAGCAGGTGAGGACCGGCTGATTTACCCCGATGCCAACCAGCGCACCTTGCGCGTGAAGGCCGACGACCATTTCCGCTACCCCACCGGTAACTGGCGCGGGGCGGGCGTGGCCCTGCCCGTGTTTGCCCTGCGCAGCCGCCGCGGCCTGGGCGTAGGTGAGTTTCCGGATCTGAAGCTGCTGGTAGATTGGGCTGTGGCTACCGGCCTCAAGCTGGTGCAGGTGCTGCCCATCAACGACACGGTGGCTACCCATACCTGGGTGGACAGCTACCCCTACGCCGCCATTTCGGTGTTTGCCCTGCACCCGCAGTACCTCAACCTCGATGCCGTGGCCGAACTGCGGGATGCCGCCGCCCGCCAGGAGCTGGCGCAGTTGCGCGAGGAGCTGAACGCCCGGGACTTTGTGGACTATGAGCCGGTGATGAACGCCAAGTGGAAGTTTATCCGCCAGCTCTACCAGCAGGAAAAAGCGGCTTTCCTCGCCGACCCGGCTTTCCAGCAATTCCGCCAGGAGCAGCAGGCCTGGCTGCTACCCTACGCGGCCTTCTCCGGCCTACGCGACCGGTTCGGCACGGCCGACTTTAGCCAGTGGCCCGAAGAATACCGCACCCCGGCCAAGGTGGCCGAGCTGCTGCGGGAGGACAGCCCGGCGTTCGACGAGTTCGGCCTGCACCTGTTTACGCAGTTCCACCTGGATAAGCAACTGCTGGAAGCCGTGGAGTACGCCCGCCAGCGGGGGGTAGTAGTGAAGGGCGACCTGCCCATCGGCATCTACCGCCACTCCGTGGACGCCTGGACCCAGCCCGAGCTCTACCACATGCACCAGCAGGCCGGCGCCCCCCCCGACGACTTCTCCGTAACGGGCCAGAACTGGCGCTTCCCTACCTATAACTGGGAGCGAATGGCCGAGGACGGCTACCAGTGGTGGCAGCAGCGCATGGGTCACCTGGCCCGCTACTTCGACGCCCTGCGCATCGACCACATCCTGGGCTTTTTCCGCATCTGGGAAATTCCGGGTCACTCCGTGGAGGGCCTGCTGGGCCACTTCTCCCCGGCCCTACCCCTGCACCAGCACGAAATCGAGCAGCGCATCGGCTGGTTTGACTACGGCCGCCTCTGCGAGCCGTACATCCGCTGGCACATCGTACAGGAAATCTTCCACGGCCAGGCCCAGCCGGTGTTCGATGAGTTCATGGAAGCCAACGAGCACGGCGTTATTCGCCTGCAGGAGCACGTGCGCACCCAGCGCCAGGTTGAAGCCGTTATCAGCGAAAAGATCAGGCAGGACCCGGCCAACACGGACCACTATACGTGGCTGCGTACAGGCCTCTATAAGCTGATCAACGAAGTGCTGCTGGTGCCCGACGACCAGCGGGCGGACTTCTACCATCCGCGCATTACCCTGCACCTGAGCCGCTCGTTCCGGGAGCTGGACGACCACACCCGTACCCGCTTGCACGAGTTGTACATCGACTTCTTCTACCGTCGCCACGAGGACTTCTGGCGCCGCCAGGGACTGATTAAGCTACCAGCCGTGCGCTGGGCCACCGATATGCTGATCTGCGGCGAGGACCTGGGCATGGTGCCCGAGTCGGTGCCGGGGGTTATGAAGGCTCTGGGTATTCTGGGCCTCAACATTCAGCGCATGCCCTCCGACCCCAGCGTGGAGTTCGGCGACCCGGCCCGCGCCCCCTATCTCTCCGTAGTCAGCCCCGGCTCGCACGACATGAGCACGGTGCGCGGCTGGTGGGAAGAGGACCGCGAAAAAACCCAGCGCTTCTTCGAGCAGCTGTTAGGCCACTGGGGCCAGCAGGCTCCTCTGCACTGTGAGCCCTGGGTAGCACGCGAAATAGTGGCGCAACACCTGGCCTCGCCGGCCATGTGGGCCATTTTCCCATTACAGGATTTGCTGGCCCTTCATGAGCAGCTGCGCCGCTCGGATTCTGCCGAGGAGCAGATCAACGTACCCGCAAACCCCACCCACTTCTGGAAGTACCGCCTGCACCTGAATCTGGAAGAATTACTACAACAAATAGAATTTAATCAAGATATTAGCTCATTGGTTACTACAAGTAACCGGGTCCAGGTGTACTAAATCACTTAAAATGAGCTTTTGATAAAAAGGGCCCTGCCAGCATTGGCAGGGCTTAATTATTTCATAACACTTGTTATCAATCCGGTATCTGTCAAAATAACGTAACATTTTACTAGTCAATCCCTACCTTTGCAGCCGGGATTCAAATTGGGACTTTTCAATCTCGACTTACCAGCCCAAACCGGCGGATTCACCGAGTCTTCCTATTAATTGGGCGAAAATTGGGCCTTCCCTTTTACAGTCCCTCTAGCTTTGAATGCGAGTAGGCTTTACGAGCCCTAACAGACTGACATTAAAACTTTCCATAAATACTTCTTGCATGAAAACACACTTACGATCAGCGCTTCTGCTGTTAGCTTGGTCGGTGCTAGGTTGGACGCAGGCAAAGGCAGAAGGCTCCAAGAACCTTACGCCGGGTGCCGCTGCCAATGCTAGCATTGCCTTCACTAATGCTGCCAACGACCGGTGCGGTTACTTGGTGCATAACTCCGACCAGACATCGGGTGGGGTTGACATTTCCTATGGCTTCCTAAAGCCAGCTAGCTGGGTAAGTCCAGCGGGCGCTCCTTTTAGCCCCGACTACCGTCTATTCATCCGCCTACTGCCAGGGGAGAAGTTGTCATACGGGGTACAGCGTGCCAATGACCCCAACTTTACCACCAGCAACTACCAAGATCTAATGCTCACCCTGCGCTACGGCACAGGCGACGGCACCATCGTTAAGCAGAACACGCTCACGCGTAACCCCACGACTACCTACCTGCTGAACACTAACCAGGCCGGGGTTATCGACGATTATGCACAAGCTCAGGCCGGCCCTGCTCCGGCAGCCGGCGGCTACCAACCGCTAGAATACATTAACAACACGGGCCAGGCCCAGGATTTCTTTATTGAATTCACCCAGGTTGGTGAGTACACCAATCAGAATACCCAGCCGGGCTTCAATGACCTGAAGACTGCAAATCCTAATTTCAGCAACGCTCAAGGCACAGCTGGCAACCGGATTTTCAGCACCTACAACCTATGGGACTTTACGGTAACCGGCACTGATAATCAAATCAAGAACGGCCGTCTGTTCAGCCGGTCGTGGGCATTTTCCTCGCTGAGCGCGGCAAACTTGCTATCAAGCAAGTTCACGCTTTACCCACTGGTTGAGAGCCGTGCCTCGGCCGGCAACTACTACGTAAAAGCTATTGAGCTTGCTGGCCTGCGTCCATACGCCTTCTTTTTCGTAACCAACGAGTTTGGCTCTACTGCGGTAACCGGCCGCACCACCATCGCCGACCGCCGCAAAAGCCAATCGGGCAATACGGCCTACGCCCAATATCCCAGCTTCGTAAACGACCCTGATCCGGCCATTTGGCCTAGCGCTACCGTTCCAACGGTTTCTATTACTCCGCAGCCCTACTGCCGCGGGGGCAACACTGAGGTAGCCTTCACCACGTCGTCGTCTGAAACCGGCCGCTTTGATATCGTCATCTCGTACGGCGGCAACACCCGTACGTTGACTACCGACGTGGTTGGTGGCTCATCGGCTACGGTTATCTGGGATGGCTTGGTGAACAACGTTCGGGTACCGGCCGGGCAGAACATCACCTACAGCTTTACTAACCGTGGCGCCCCGGTTAACTTCCCTATTTACGACGCGGAAAATAATGAAGGCGGCTTTGCCGTGCGCAACGTACGGCCCTCCGCCACTGGTCTCGATCTGCTGTACTGGGATGACACAAACGTTGCGGCGCTTAATACGCAAAGCTTAAACGGTACCCTTAGCCCTGCCCACGGCTGGGGCAATGGCACCACCACTAACACCCCCGGCAACGCCGTGACGGTGAACACGTGGACGTATGGCTTCGTAAGCACGGCCAACAATCTGACCTATACAACCGTCTATGTTTGCGACAACGATGGTGATGGCGTAACTGATGACGTTGATATTGACGATGACAACGACGGTATTCTGGACGTAGTAGAATCTCTGTCTGGCACTACCAACGTAGATCCAAGTGCTTTTGCCGATGCTACTTCGCCCGTACGCTACCTCGATGTGGACTACGTTCACCCAATCTTCGGCGCCTTCCGCGACCTGAATAATAACGGGGTGAACGACATCTTCGACACGGACGGGGATGGTATTCCAAACCACTTCGACCTCGACTCGGATAACGATGGCTTGACGGACTCATTTGAAGCCGGCCTGACTCTTCTAATCTGGACTAATGATGCTACTGCCACGCAGTCTAGCGGCTACAGTACTGCTCAGGGCCGCTTTATTAACTCTATTACCAATGGTAGTACTACCGTCGGGACTGTGGCCGCTTCGGTTGGAGCCAACGGCTTGCCTAATGCGGTAGAAAACCGTGGTACGGGTGGCGCAGCGAATGCCCGGGTGGGGGGTACAGAAGTGAACACGGTACGCTACACCCTGTTGGATAACGACCAGGAAACGTTTACGGCTAATGGCCAGACGGCTCGCAACTACAACTTCCTGGATCTGGATTCTGATAACGACGGCATTACAGATGAGATGGAGGCCTTAACCTCTGTAACCTATAATACCCGTAAGAACCAGGCTAACTTCAATACGGATACTGACCGCGACGGCATCCGCGACGCCTACGATGGCAACATTACGGGAGGCAATGCTATTACTACGCGGGTTGACACCGATGCGGACGGTACCCCGGATATGTTCGACCTAGACTCCGACGGAGACAACGCTACTCGTACCACTCGTCCTATCTATGCTCAAACGTCTGACTGGTCGGAGGGTTTTGATTTGAACGGCAGCGGGGCTGCTGGTGATGATATCGTCGCACTAGCCCGCCAGTTTGCTGTCAACAACCCAGAGAAGAGTGCCTATTATCCGGTTACCACTAACGGTTCCGGTTATGGAGCTACCACGCTCTCCTTATTCCTGCAGGACTCAAACAACAACGGTGTCCCAAACTTCCTCGATATTAGCTCTCCGTACTATCACGACGATAATTTTAACGGTCTGGTTGATATCTATGACCCTGCGTACAGCGGCAGTGCCTCTACAGGTCCTGGCTACCTGAACGCAACCACCGATGCATTCTTCCGTCGCAACAGTGCAGCAGCACCCTTACCTGTAACCCTGGTAAGCTTCAAGGCCCAGGCCAACGGGCTGGACACCAGACTGGTGTGGGCTACCTCGCAGGAGCTCAACAACGACCGGTTCGTGGTGGAACGCAGCTTTGATGCAGTTACCTTCCAGAAAGTGGGCGAAGTGAAAGGTCAGGGCACTACCCCTACCGCGCACGACTATAGCTTCCTGGATGCCCAGGTGGGTGCTAAAGCGCAGGGCACCGTGTACTACCGTCTGCGTCAGGTTGACCTGGATGGTACCGCTATCCTCAGCGACGTACAGACAGTGCGCTTTGCGGCCGCTACGGACATAACGGTGTATCCCAACCCAACGGCCGCAACCGTTACTACATTCCTGAATCTGACGACTCTGTCGGCAGGTACTTATCAGGTTAAGATAACTGACCTGACGGGTCGTACGGTGCGGGTAGTATCGCAACAAGGTGGTACTACAGAGTCTATCAGACTCGATAACCTGCCCAAAGGCAGCTACCTGCTCACTATTCAGGGCAACGGTCAAACCTTCACGAAGCGTTTGATCAAAGAGTAACCTGTAAATTAGGTTAGCGAAACAAAAAGGCCTTTCCCCGCGGGGAAAGGCCTTTTTGTTTCGCTGTTCTTTGGCTCTTCTGAACCTGAGCCTAACCCCTGGGCGGCTTTGCCGGTATAGGCAAACGGAAATATTCTGCGTATGCCACCCCGTCACCGCCTCCCCGCCCAGCCCCCTACCGATATCGACGTTGCCATCATTGGTGCCGGCAGTACCGGCCTTAGCGCCGCGCTGGTACTGGGCCGCTGCCTGCGGAAGGTAGTGGTGCTGGATGGGGGTGCCCCCCGCAACGCTCCCTCGCCCGCCGTGCAGGGCTTTTTCACCCGCGACGGGACCCAACCCGCCGATTTGCTGCGCCTGGGCCGGGAGCAGTTGGCCGCTTATGCTACCGTCGAAATTCGGGCAGCTCGGGTGGTGAACCTGGCTCCATTAGGCCCTTTCTTCGAGCTGACGCTGGAAGGCCCCACAGGCCGTACCTCCACCCTCACGGCCCGAAAGGTGCTGCTGGCCACGGGCGTGGAAGATGAGCTGCCGCCCATTGACGGCATGCGCGACCTGTGGGGACGCGGGGTGCTGCACTGCCCCTACTGCCACGGCTGGGAAGTGCGCGACCAACCCCTGGCGGTGTACGGCCGCGCCAAAATGGTAACCGGCCTGGCCCTGCTGGTAAGCCGTTGGAGCAAAGATGTGGTGGCCTGCATTGACGGCCCAGGATTCCTGACCGAGAATGCCCGCCGCCGCCTGCGCCAGCAGAAAATACAGGTGCGCGAAGAACCCGTGGTGCGGCTGGAGGGCACGGCCGAGGGCGAGTTGCGTCACATTGTGTTTGCCTCGGGCGAGAAGCTGGCCCGCACGGCCGTATTCGTACACGCCCATCAGCACCAACGCAGTACCCTGGCCGAACAGGTTGGCTGCCGCCTCACGAGCAAGGGCGCTATCTGGGTCGATAAAAAGCAGCAAACGACGGTGCGCGGCCTCTACGCCGCCGGCGACATTACGCCCGGCACCCAGCAGGCCATTCTGGCCGCCGCCGAGGGTAGCGCCGCCGCCATCAGCATCAACGAAACCCTGACCCGGGAAGAGTGCCCAAAGTAGCAGTTCGCCACTGGTCATCTTGCCTGCTGCACCAGGTCGGTTTCGCCGGGATACCCAGTCCGATGCCGGAAACGTTTCTGGCCAGGTTGCTGCGGGCTGACATCCGCTGACACTCCCTAGCGCCCGCGGAAAAGCAACCCAACGCTTGTTCGACCAGCCGTGCGGCCCCTACCCTCAGCGGGCGGCTTTACTGCCGGACCGGGGGTAGGAAGGGCGAGGCTGGCAGCAGGCAAGTTTCGGAGTGGCATGCTTTCGTGCGGTCTTAGCAGTATCTTGTTACCCAACCTGCGCCTGAGTGTCCGTATAGTCCGTGTGTATGAAATTCGTGTCTTCGCTGCTTTGTCTGCTGCTGCTGAGCGCGCCGGTGGCCTGGGGCCAGCGGATAGTATTCAGCGGCCGCGTAACGGAAGCGGCCACGGGTCAGCCAGTGCCGTTTGCCTCCGTGTTTGTGCGCGGCACCAGCCAGGGCGCTACCGCCGATGATAACGGCCGCTACCAGCTCACGGTAACCGGCCCCGTAGATACGCTGGTGGCCTCCGCCATTGGCTTCGCGCCCCAGAAACGGAAAGTGGCCGCCGCCCCCACCCAACAAACCATTCACTTCAGCCTGGGCAGCGGCAGCGTGTCGCTGGGCGAGGTAGTGGTGCGGCCCCGTGAGAACCCAGCTTATGCTATCCTGCGCCGGGTGCAGCAGCACAAAGCCCGCAACAACAAGCGCAACCTGCGGGCCTTCGAGTTTGAGAGCTATAACCGCACGGAAGTTTCCCTCAACAATCTGCCCGACCAGCTGAGCCGCCGCAAGGTGCTGCGCCAGATGACCCAGGTGGCCGACAGCCTGGGCATTGCCCGCGACGCCCAGGGCAAGCCGGTGGTGCCCATTTTCGCCTCCGAGGTTCTTTCGCGCTTCTACCAGAACAATGAGCCCCTGCGCCGGCGCGAGGAAATTGTGCGTACCCAGATGCGCGGCGCGGCTCCCCGGGAAGGCTCGGTAGTGTCGCAGATCATGGGCTCCTCGTTTCAGGACTGGGACTTCTACCGCAACTGGCAGCAGCTGCTGGGCAAGGATTTCATCTCGCCCATTGCCGACGGCTGGAAGTTCACCTATGAGTACGAGCTGCAGGACTCGGTCATGCTCGGCCCGGACTTCTGCTACCAGATTGGGGTGCAGCCCCGCCGCCCCCAGGACCTGGCCTTCACGGGTACCATCTGGATTACGGCCGATACGTACGCCCTGCGCCGGCTGGATTTGGCCGTAAGTCCGGAGGCCAACCTTAACTTTGTGGAGCAGGTGCGGGTGTACCAGGAAATGGCCCCTACCCCCGCCGGTGGCGAGCTACCCCGGCGCACCCGGGTGGTCATCGGCATCAAGCCCACGAAAGGCAGCACGGGTGTATTGGCCCGGTTCACGACGGTCAACTCAGGCTTCGTGGTGAATCAGCCCAAGCCCCTGCCCTTCTACGACCGGCCCCTGGAAACTCTGGCTTCGGCCTTTAGTGGCCCGCAGGATTTCTTTGATCGGAACCGCCCCGACTCCCTAAGCCGCGAGGAGCAGGCCACCCTGCTGGTGCTCGACTCGGTGCGGCAGCTGCCGGCCGTGCGCTCCTTGCTGGAGCTGGCCGACGTGGCCGTGAATGGCTACTACCGCGTGGGCAAGGTAGATCTGGGCCCCATCCTGACGGCGTACAGCTTCAATAGCATTGAGGGGCACCGCTTTCGGGTGGGCTTCCGGACTACCCCCGAGCTGAGCCGCGACTGGCTGCTGCGCTCCTTCTTGGCCTACGGCACCCGCGACGGGCGCTTCAAGTACGGCCTGCGGGTGCAGCGCGTGCTGGACCGGCGCCGCTGGACGGTTGCCAACTTCGAGCACCGCCAGGACCTGGACCAGGTAGCCCTGCTCGATAACGACTACGCCCTGGAAAACCCGTTGTTCGAGGCCTCGGCCCGCCTGGGTAACATCAGCAGCAGCCGGCCCCTGCGCCGCGCCCTAACCACGGTGGCGTTGCAGTCGGACCTGTTCCGGGGGTTCACCCAGCGCGTGATGGTGCGCCACCAGCAGTTCCGGCCCCTGTACCCGTTTGCCTACTACACCCAGGAAACCAGCCCCGGCGCACCCACCAACGACCACTTCGACCTCTCGGAAATCGTGCTGGAGTCGCGCTACGCCCGCGACGAGGTGCTGGTCGAGAACAACCAGAACCGCCGCACGGCCATCGGGCTCAAACGCTGGCCGGTATTCACGCTGCGCTATACCCTGGGCGTGGATGACGTGCTGGGTTCCGATTTCCGCTACCAGAAATTCAACCTGCTCATCGACCAAAGCATTCGGCTGGGCCAGCTGGGCCGCACCGACTACCGCCTCGATGCGGGCTACATCCCGAGCACGGTGCCCTACCCGGTGCTCAAAACCCATCTGGGCAACCAGTCGCCCTTCTACAACGCCGGGGCTTTCAACCTGATGCGCTACTTCGAGTTTGTGAGCGACCAGTACGTAGCGTTTCGCGTTGAAAATCAGTTCGATGGTTTCTTGCTAAACTCCTTGCCGGCCATCAAGCAGCTGAACTGGCGGCTGGTGGCTACCGGCAACCTGCTCTGGGGCAGCGTGCGCGAGGCCAACCGGCGCATCATTCCCCAGGAAGACCCCGTGAACGGCGGCCCGCTCCCCTCGTTCCGGCCCCTGGGCCGTACGCCCTACGCCGAGGTAGGCTACGGCATCGAGAACATCTTCAAGGTAGCGCGGGTCGATTTCCTGCACCGGCTTACCTACCGTGCTGCACCCGGCGCCCGCACCTTCGGCGTAAAAGTGAGCTTCCAGTTCAAGCTGTGAGCTGAATTTCCGCGACTTACAACCCCGCAGAAGGACACGCGCCCCCGCCGGGAGGCCAACATCTTCAGCAGCAAAAACCGGCTGGTATCCGTACCAGTATCTTCACCGCTTGCCGGCGTGCCGGCCCTACCCCTTTCTCTTCCCCCGAACCTCAGCCTCGTCTTGCTATGCAGCTACCTCACGCCATTGCTACTTCGTTTCGCCAACAGTTTCAGCACGAGCCCCTGCTGGTGCGGGCGCCCGGCCGCGTCAACCTGATTGGGGAACACACCGATTACAACGCGGGCTACGTGCTGCCCGCGGCCGTGGACAAGGAAATTTACTTTGCCGTGGGGCTGAACCAGACCGACACCATCCGGCTGGTAGCCCACGACCTGAACAAGCGGTTTTCGGTGGCGGCGGCCGGGGTGCAGCGCTCCTCCACGGGCTGGGCCAACTACCTGCTGGGCGTGGTGGCGCAGTTTCAGAAGCGGGGCGTGGCAGTACCGGGGTTCGACTGCGTGTTTGGGGGTACCATTCCGATGGGGGCGGGCATGTCGTCGTCGGCGGCGGTGGAGTGCGGCCTGGCCTTTGCCCTGGATCAGCTCCTGGGCACTAACCTCGACCGCATGACCCTGGCCCACATGGCCCAGAAAGCGGAGCACGAGTTTGCCCTGGTGCAGTGCGGCCTTATGGACCAGTTTGCCAGCCTGTTCGGGCGGGCCGGTGAGGTAGTACGCCTGGACTGCCGCTCCCTGGAATACGAGTACTTTCCCTTTGATACCACGGCGGCCCAGGTGGTACTCTGCAACTCGGGCGTGAAACACTCTCTGGCCAGCTCCGAGTACAACACCCGCCGCCAGGAGTGCGAGCAGGGCGTGGCCCTGCTCCAGCAGCACTACCCGGAAGTCCGTAGTCTGCGCGACGCGACACCCGAGCAGGTGCAGGCCCGGCGGGCCGAGCTGGGCGACGTGGTGTACCGGCGCTGCTTGTACGTGGTGGAGGAAAACCAACGGGTAGAGGCGGCGGGGCAACACCTGCTGGCCGGCGACCTGCGGGCTTTCGGGCAGGAAATGTACGCCTCCCACGCCGGCCTGCGCGACAAGTACGAGGTCAGCTGCCGGGAGCTGGATGTGCTGGTAGCGGCGGCCCAAACGGCGCCCGGCGTGTTCGGGGCCCGCATGATGGGCGGGGGCTTTGGCGGCTGCACCATTAACTTGGTTGTTCCCGAGCAGGTAGAAGCCTTCATTGCCCACCAGACGGCCGCTTACAAGCAGCAGCTGGGCCTGTCCCTCGAAACCTACACGGCCTCCATTGTGGCCGGCGTCAGTGAGTATCCGGCGCTGATGCGGGGGTAGGCAGCTCAGGGCAGCTACGGCCCGCTGGGTATCTACTCATCCGCAGCTAACCAGCAGCAAAACAACCTATTAAATCTCATTCTTTCCTATAATCATCCGGAGCTGGCAGGTGCGAAAGCAACGTTGCGGCGGGCATGTGCCCGGGACTCACCCACCAGAGTTTTCCGGATTTTACTTCAGCAAAGAGCTACTTGCACAATCCGAGGGTTCTGGCGCGGCCGTCGTATTTTCTTGTTCCCCGGTAGAACAATCCGGAAGGCCCGGGCGTTGGACAACTAGCACCAGCCAGGGTAGCAGGACTTGTTTGAAGGCTGTACCTTTGGCATATTGAGCGCATCATTTTTCAGCTCTTCTCACCAAATGGCTCCCCTGTACCATCCGGTTTTGGCCGGCCCCCCGGGGTAGCAGCTGTTTTCCTCATCCTGACCCACGTATGCCTAAGTACGAAGTTGCTAACCTGACCCTGGCGGAAGCTACCCGCCACGCCCCCTTCATCGATTACGCCCGCTGCATTGACGCCAGCCAGCGCCCTTACAACCACATAGGCGACTGGCCCGAGGAAGGCCGGCTTTACCCCGTGCGCGTGGTTGATTCGCGCACCGAAGGCATGCCTCTGGTACACGTGCTCGGCTTCGAGGGCGAGGCGCCTTATTATAACGCCTACGGCCCGCACCGCTTCGAAATGCTCCTGACGGTGTGGCTGAACTAAGCACCCGTTTCGGCAAGTATCCTCAACGGCCTCCGCTGCTACAGCGGAGGCCGTTGGCGTTGAAGGGTAGCGGGTAATTGGCACCGGGACGTGGATAAAGGTCTGCTTATTAGGCAGATGACGCTTCCGTTCCTACTTCTTCAGCCAACTATCTACCATCATACAACGCGTACAGTATGGGTTTGCTGGGGCTGGCATCCAGCGCGAGGCTCGTTACCTGCAGGTTGAGCAGGTACAATCCATCTTCCACCTCATCGGGCACAAAAATCAGCTCCGTGATGGTGGCTGCGGTGCGGGTGGCCGCGGGGTACTGCCAGAACGCATGATGAGCCAGCAGCTGCCCGCCGTCTTCCTCCCGGTCCACGCTGGGCAGATCCAGCAGCAGGTGCTCAATGTGGTGAGCGGCCAGGTACTCGGCCAGGGCAGGCTCCAGGTAGGTAGGGTTGGTGCCGGAGTACTGGCGGGTGCGCTTGCTTTTATGGTTAGGCAGGGTGCGCAGCACCAGGGCCTCGGGCCACAGGTTGGCATCTGGCCCGCTTTCCAGCTCCCGGCGCACATCTTCCAACAGCACCACTTCGTCGCCGTTGGGCTGGGGCCGGGCCTGCACCGATACCAGCCGGGCCACGAACAGAAACCGCCGCAAACACCGGTCAAGGGTGGCTTGGGGCTCAGCAGAAATATGGCCGTAGCACTCGGTATGGGTGCCGTTGCCGTGGGGCGTCAGGTGCACGCGCTGGTAGTTGGTGCTGCCGCCCTGCGCCACGCTGCCCACAAAGCTACCCACCCGAATCACCTCGAACTTCACGGGCTCGGCCCAGAAGCAGTTCACTTGCCCGGCGCCGGGTGCCAGGGGAAGGGAAATATCCAGCGGGGCGGCCGGGTCAAAGGCAAACGGACGGCCCTGGTAGGGGTAAGTAGCAAGCATGAGGGTGATGAGGTGATGAGGTGATAAGAATGGCTGAGTCACGATGCTGCTACCCGCTCCTGCTGCTCTAACCGATCCAGGATCTGGCTGATTTCCTCGGCGTGGCTTAGTACCATAAAGTGGCCGCCGCCCCGGATCAGGTACTCCACGGGGGTAGGGCCGGGCGGAAAAACCCGGTCGTGGGTGCCCAGGATCTGGACGCTGCGCCCCACGTGGGTGCTGTCCCAGTGCAGGAGGCGGTGAATGGCCCAGCGGGTGTACACGGGCTCCATATCACGCAGAATTTCCTTGAACAGGCGGTATTCTTCCCCGTTCTTCACCCCGAAATACCACTGCCCGGCCCGCGGAAACAGCTTCAGCCACTGCGGCGGAAACAGTCGGTACGCCCCGCTGGCCCGAATCAGGCGGAGCAGGGGCGGCAGGCAGCTGGAGTCGGGGATGCTGCTGATGAGTACGGTGCGCAGCCGGGGCCGCAGGCGGTTGATTTCCAGCCCCACCACCCCCCCAAACGACACGCCCACCAGCAGGCCCTCGGCCTCCGGCGGAATGTCGGCCGCCATCCGGGCCGCGTACTGGGGCAGGGTTTCATCCGGCGTGGGCGTCAGCCAGGGCAGTACCCGGGTTTGGCCGTGCAGCCGGGGTAGCAAGTTTCGGAACACCCGCTCATCGGCCCCCAGCCCGGGAAGAAGGTAGAACATGTGGTGAAGTGCGGAGCTAGTGAAATGTATGGGTTGAGGTTGCGTTGGTCGTGAGAGGGTAGCCGAACGTCAACCTCACTATTTCCCCATCTCACCATTTCGCCATTACGGCTCGACGCGCAGAAAGACGCCTTCCAGGTAGAAGATGTTGTGGGGCTGGCTGCCCTCGTATTCCTCGGCTTCCTCGGTGTCGGCGGCCATGCTGATATCGAAGGTTTCGTCTTCTTCGCCTTCCTCGTAGGGCTCGTCGGCGGGATAGGTGCAGGAGAGCTTGAGGGCCACGTTGGGCAAGGGCACGGGCGGGTCGGCGGCAGTGGTATATTCCAGCAGGCAAGGCCACTCGCGCACGGTAGCCAGGGCGTCGGCCACATCTTCCTGCAGGGCTTCGGCCCGGGAGCCAGCCAGGCGCAGCAGCAAATCAAGTTGCTGAAAAGGAAGCCCTAAATGAAAAAAGTGCGGTTCCTGGTCGAAGTACGTGGTAGCCCAGATGGTCACGTCGTCAGAGGTATCGAACACGATGGCCGTGATTTGCACCTGCTCGATAAAGAAATCCGTGTCGTCGGCCAGGGCGTCAATCAGTCGTCTCATAATCACGGATTTAAACACAATAGAAGGGCGGCTACCCGGTTTGCGGCCCGGAGCGGGGGTAGTAGCCGGCCGGCTGGCGCGCAGGGGTACGCAGTGGGTAGGCCGGGAAATTAGCAGTTTCCGGCCGGAGTGTAGTACCTATTGGCCCATTTTGACACTGGCCAGGTCCGGCTTTTCCTGGCCTACCCCTGAAACAGCTCCAGAGTGATGTGGTCGGCCAGCAGTTTACCCGCGTCCGTGAGCTGCAGCACCCCGCCCCGGAGCGTGGCCAGGCCGGTTTGCTGCAACTCCTGCAGGTAGGCGGCGCGCTGCCCCGGCACATCGGTGCCCAGCGCGTCGCGCAGATAAGTCAGGTCGCAGCCCCGGGCCGTGCGCAGGCTGGTCATCAGGTACTCATTGGCGCGGTCCTGGAGGCTGAGGTTTTCTACGGTAGCCGGTACCTCGCCCCGCTCCAGCACGGCGGCCACGTACTGCGGGTTGTTGGCCACGGTGTACTGCCGGCTGTGGCCGTTGAAGGAGTGGGCGCTAGGCCCCACGCCCAGGTAGGGCACCCCGCGCCAGTACGCCGAGTTGTGGCGCGACTCGCGGCCGGGCCGGCAGAAATTGCTGATTTCGTACTGCTCGTAGCCGTGGCGGTGCATCTGCTGGAGCAGCAGCTCAAACTGCCGGGCCACGAAATCGTCGGGAGGGGCCAAGAATTTCCCTTTTTTCAGCTGCCGCCCAAATACTGTATCCGGCTCAATGGTGAGGGCGTAGCAGGAAAGGTGGGGCACGCCCAGGGCAAAAGCCGCGGCCATATCCGCTTCCCACAGCCGGTGGTCGGGGGCGGGCACGCCGTAAATCAAATCCACCGAAATATTCTCAAAACCCGCCTCCTGGGCCCGCAGCACTCCCGCCCGCGACTCCTGGGCCGAGTGGGCCCGGTTCATGAGGCGCAGGTGGGGCTCATGAAAGCTCTGCAACCCAATGCTCAGGCGGTTAACCGGTGAGGCGGCCAGCTCGCGCACCTTGGCCGGGGTCAGGTCGTCGGGGTTGGCTTCCAGGGTAATTTCGGCGTCGGGCGCTACCCGGAAGTGGCGGTGGATGGCCTCAAAAATCGTGGTTAGCTCGGCCTGGGTCAGCAAAGAGGGCGTACCGCCCCCGAAGTAAATGGTAGTGAGCGTGGCAGCGGGGCCCAGGTACTGGCGGCGCAGCGCTACCTCCTGGGTGAGGGCTTCCACGAAGCGGCTTTTCAGCGCCATCGAGGTACTGAAGTGGAAGTCGCAGTAGTGGCAGGCCTGCTTACAGAAGGGAATATGAAGGTACAGACCAGACATGCGCAAAAATCAAAAAATCTTGCCCCTGAGTTAGTTGAAGCTGGCCCCGGGGCCCTACCCCTGCCCCAACGCCGGAAGCGTCGGACCAAGCTGCCCGAACGCCCCCCGTAGAACAGCGGCAGCAACGGCCGCGCCTGTCAGCACAAGGCCGACCAGCCAGGCGCTTCCGGCCCCGGACCGGGGTAGGCGGCCAATGCTCCCGTGAAAGGATAACCACTCACAACCCAGGCCACACCGAAGAAGTTGCGGCTCATTGCAAAGAGCCCCCTGACCCAGCGGCAGCTGTTGAGCAGGGCAATGCGCTCAACCCGCGTACTTTCGGGGAATTAAACGCGGCGTTTCGCGTTTCAAACTCCAAATGTACGCCCGCGCCCTCGTTTTCTGGTTGTTGCTCTTCACGCTCCGCCCCGGCCGTACGGCCGGGGCCCAGCCCACGGCACCTCTGAATCCGGCGGCTCCCCCGCTGCAGTCTGCCTCACCCGCCTTGCTGCCCGACTCGACGCGCAGAACGCCCCCCGCGCCGGTGCTGCGGCCCGCCCGCCCGGTGGTGCTGCAGCTGCTCACCGAAGCCGCCGACCGCCCTCTACTGCGGCCCTACCGCTACCGCACCACCCTCCCCGATTCGCTGGCGGCCCTGCGCGAAGTGCGCACCCTGGTACTGGCCCTGCAGGCCGATGCCTACCTCACGGCCTCGGCCGATGAAATTCGCTGGCGCCGCGATACGCTGCGGGTGCAGCTGTACGTGGGCGAGAAGTTTCGCTGGGCCCGCCTGCGCAACGGCAACCTCGGCGACGGTCTGCTGACGCGGGCCGGCTACCGTGAAAAGCTGTTTCGGGAGCAGCCTCTGCAGCCCCAGGAGTGGGCCCGGCTGCAGCAGAACATCCTGCGCGAGGCCGAAAACCAGGGCTACCCCTTCGCTACCATCGGGCTGGACTCCGTGGCCCTGCGCGGGGCGGATGTGGAGGGACGTATTGTGCTGCGGCGGGGCCCGGCCGTGGTATTCGACTCCCTGCAGATCGTAGGCAAAACCAAAACCCGCGCCCGGTTCCTGACCAAGTATCTGCAGCTGGAACCCAACCAGCCCTTCAGCCAGCAGCGGGTGCAGGAAGCAGCCCGGCGCCTGCGCCAGCTGCCCTACCTCCAGCTCAAGGCCGAACCCGAAGTACGCTTCGCCCGCGGTCGGGCCCGGGTGTATTTCCTGCTCGAAGACCGCACCTCCAATCAGTTTGATGCCATTGTGGGGGTGCTGCCCAACCCGAATCCTGGCATCGGCCAGAAGCGCATCCAGCTTACCGGCGACGTAACCATCAACCTGCGCAACATTGGCGGGGGCGGCAAGGGCCTGGGGGTGCAGTGGCGTAAGCTCGATGCCAACTCGCAGCTCCTGGACGCCCAGTACGTGCACCCCGCCTTCTTGGGCACCCCGCTGGAGCTGGATGGCTCTTTCAACCTGCTCAAGCAGGATACGCTGTTTCTGACCTCGCGCCCCCGCCTGCAGCTGGCCTACCCCCTGGCCAATGCCGGGCGGCTGTCGTTTTTCGTGGAGTGGCGCAATTCCCGCCTGCTCACCACCGATACCACCCTGCGGCAGCTGCCCGTCAACGTCGATTCGCGGTTTACTTCCTATGGCCTCGCCTACACCTGGAGTACCCTCGATGACCCCTACCTTCCCCGGCGCGGCCTGCTGGCTACCGGGCAGGGCTCCATCGGGACCAAGCGCATCAGCAAGAATGCCAACCTCAACGAGGCCCTATACGAAGGGCTGGCCCTGCGCTCCACGCAGGTTAGCCTGGGTCTGCGGGTAGAGCAGTATTTTCGGGTAGGCCGTAGCGGGGTGCTGCTGGCCCGGCTCCGCGGCGAAGCCCTCGTGAATGAGCGTCTGTTCCTCAACGACTTGTTCCGCGTAGGCGGCCTGGCTACGCTCCGGGGCTTTAATGAGCTGAATTACTACGCCAGTCAGTATGCGGTAGGCACGGCCGAGTTTCGGCAGTTCACCGGCCCCGATGCCTACGTGTTTCTGTTCGTGGACCAGGGCTACCTGCGCCGCGACCTGCCCACTGATACGCTCCCGCATGATACTCCTACGGGCCTGGGAGCGGGCCTGAGCTTTCGTACCGGTGCCGGACAGTTTCAGTTTGTGTACGCCCTCGGCCGCGACCAGCAGCAGAAGTTCGCGCTGAACGCCGGCAAAATTCACTTTGGCATCACCAGCCGGTTCTAGCCCCCTTTGCTATCAACCAGCGCACCTGAAACCGGTCCAGCTACGTCAGGAGTCGGGCAAAGTTGCCCACATGCAAAAGGCCTGCACTACCATTAGTGCAGGCCTTTGCCTATAGCCTATGCTACAGCAGTTTACTGCAGGGCTTTTTTCAACTCCGCCGCGGCCAGATCCTGAGCCTGGGCGGCCTGGGGCACTACAGCGGCCATTCCGAAGAACTCGTGGGTAACGCCGGTATAGTTCTGGTATTTAGTGGGTACGCCGGCCGCCCTCAGCTTGTCGGCCAGCATGCTGCCGTCACTCATCAGCGGGTCTATTTCAGCCGTGATAATGGTAGTGGGCGGCAGGCCTTTAAGGTTGGCATTCACCAGCGAAATCAGTGGGCTTTTGCCATCGGCCGTGCCGCGTAGGTAGTTCTCGAAGAACCACGCCATCATGGGTTTGTTGAGGGGCTTGGCCTGGGCATTCTTCTGGTAGGAGGGCGTATTCAGGTCGTAGCCGGCAATGGGGTACACCAACAGTTCGTGGCGGGGCAGTGCTATTTTCTTGTCGCGGGCCATCATACTGACGGCCGCCGCCAGATTACCGCCGGCACTTTCGCCGGCTACGGCTACCTTTTGCGGGTCACCTTTAAAGGAAGCAGCATTTCGGAGCACCCATTGGTAGGCGGCAAACGAATCGTTGTGAGCGGTCGGGTATTTGTGCTCCGGCCCCTGCCGGTACGCCACTGATACCACAATAGCGCCGGTTTTCCCTACCAGGCCGCGCACGGAGGCATCATAGGTATCGAGGTTAGCAATAACCCAGCCTCCACCGTGGTAGTACACCACCACCGGCAGCGCACCGCTGGCATTTTTAGGCGTATAGATGCGCACCTTCACCCCCGGCATTACTGAGCGGCTCATGGTATCAGCGGTAACGGGCGGCATGGGGATGTTGTTATCGCGCATCACCTTCATCACGGCGTCGGCCGGGGTAGGCTGCTGGCGGGCCTGCTGGGCCGATAGCGTTTCAATAGGCTTGGGGTTCAGGCTGGCTAGGGCCTCTATCACCGTCTGCATCTCTGGGGCAATAGTTGGCCCCCAGGTGGGCTTGGGTCCCGTAGGTTGCACCGCTTTAGGTTCGGAAGTAGCCGGAGCAGTTGCTGGCACAGTTGACATAGAGTCAGTTGCCGTGGTTGCCGCGCTGGTTGATTCAGATATTTGAGAAGTATTGCAGGAAGCCAGAGTTACAGCGGCCAAGGCTGGTAGGGCCCAGCGCAGCTGGCGGGAGGAGTGCAGAAATTTCATTGAACCTGTCTAGTAAGGGAGTACAGAGCGCTTCTACGCCTGAGCTCTCCGGAGGGCTGTCTGCTTCCCAAATTATGTACAGACATATGAGGCAATTAGCCTCCGCAATAAATTTTTACCATTGATTATCAACCTAAAGCACGCTGCCAGCTTTTATTTTGCGGTTCTCTGTACCAATATCCCAAAAACCCTCCTACATTTGTATTACCAAACAGTGCGGGGTGGAGCAGTTGGTAGCTCGTTGGGCTCATAACCCAAAGGTCACTGGTTCGAGTCCAGTCCCCGCTACCTTAACCGACCCGGTTGCCAACACGGCAGCCGGGTCGGTGTTTTTTATGCCGGCCCCAACGGTCTGACGTGTGCCCCGTAGCCGGCTGTCATCAACCAGCCCCGTAGTTACTCACAGCTCTGTGGCGCTATGGATTCCAGCGATGGTTGCCGCCGCTGAACTGAGATGATTGTAAGCGGTACTGCATCAGAAAGACCGGCCCTGCATGAGAATACTTCGCCGGTAGTAGGCTTCGGCCTGAAGAGGAGAAGGTTGTCTGGTATCAGTGGGCTCCACGCTCCTGGTGTATTGCTGTCATGCTTGCTTTGTACCAAACTTTCTGATAGCATGACAGACGCCACGGATTGCTCTCGTGGCAGCCTATCCCGATAGTTCACTGGGGTGTATTAGAGCAGATAGACCAGTCCGGCTTAGGTGTGCAGACCAATACGGCGCAACTCAACGCAAAAAGGGACAGCCCTTGCGGACGGTCCCCTTGCTCAAAATTCCGGATAATCTGAGGGCTATACTAGCCGCAGTGCGACTACTCGGCTACGGCTACCTCCGCTACTTCCGTAGCAGGAACTACCGATACGAACGAACGGTCTTTGCGGCCCTTGCGGAACTCCACCGTACCGTCAATCATAGCAAACAGCGTGTGGTCTTTGCCGATACCCACGTTCTGGCCGGGGTGGTGCTTGGTACCGCGCTGACGCACGATGATGTTGCCGGCAATGATGTCCTGACCGCCGAAGATTTTCACGCCGAGACGCTTGGAATGCGATTCACGACCGTTATTGGAGCTACCTACGCCTTTCTTGTGTGCCATGGTATTATTTAGCTTTTAGCTACTAGCTGTTGGCTGTTAGCTTTTTGATTTGAAATGAAGCAAGCTAGCTGAACCGAAAGCTAACAGCTAATCGCCGTCAGCTAACAGCTAAAGCCAACTAGCCGATGCTGTTGATCAGTACTTTAGTGAACTGCTGACGGTGGCCGTTCAGCTTCTTGTAGCCCTTGCGGCGCTTTTTCTTGAACACAAGCACTTTGTCACCCTTCACGTGAGCCAGGATGGTACCGGTTACGGTAACGTCCAGCTCGGGGGCGCCAATGGTGATAGTTCCTTCGTTATCGGTCAGCAGGGCTTTGCCCAGCTCCACGGTGTCGCCGACGTTGCCAGCCAAACGGTGGGCGTATACAAATTTATTGGCTTCGACCTTGGTCTGCTTCCCGGCTATGTTGACAATTGCGTACATCGGCGTCTTCGCGGTTTCTGAAAAATGGAAGGCAAAAGTAGAAGGATGATTTTACAAATCCAAACCTAACTCACTAAACCTCATTGCCCCCGCTTTCCTGACGCTTCTGCAGAGCATAAGCAGGAACGCGCCGGCGGGTGCGCGAATACAGTTTTTGTGGACAACCACAATTATCCACAAGCAAAATGTGGATAACTTTTGCTTGCCGGGCCTACTCGGGCGTCGCAGGTGGCCCTACACCATCTGATTTCAACTTGCAGCGGCTTAGTGGTGTTATGCAAAAATTAACACAGAAAAAAGCGCTGTGGTGGCCTAGCTTCCCGGCAGTGGGGTTTATCTTTGGCTTTGCCTAGACCGCAAACGGCTAAACATTCGGTGTTGTGGTTGGGTTAGCCCACCGCTACCCGTGCGGCCAGCTGGCTTTTGCATTTATCATCTTACTCTTGTTGCCATGGAACCTCTGCTTACTGAGAACCCCAACCGCTTCGTCCTCTTCCCCATTCAGCACAACGATGTGTGGCAGATGTATAAGAAGGCCGAGGCCTCGTTCTGGACGGCTGAGGAAATTGATCTGGGCCAGGACCAGAAGGACTGGGATTCGCTCAACGATGGGGAACGGCACTTCATCAGCCACGTACTGGCCTTCTTTGCGGCCTCCGATGGAATTGTAAACGAAAACCTGGCCGTCAACTTCATGCAGGAAGTGCAGATGGCTGAGGCCCGCTGCTTCTACGGCTTTCAGGTGATGATGGAAAACATTCACTCGGAAACGTACTCCCTGCTGATTGACACCTACATCAAGGACGCCAAGCAGAAAGACCACCTCTTCAACGCCTTGGAAACCGTGCCGTGCGTGAAGAAAAAAGGGGAGTGGGCCATTAAGTGGATCAACTCCGAAAACTTCACGGAGCGCCTCATTGCCTTTGCCGCCGTGGAGGGCATCTTCTTCTCGGGCTCGTTCTGCTCTATTTTCTGGCTGAAAAAGCGCGGTCTGATGCCCGGCCTGACCTTCTCGAACGAGCTGATTTCCCGCGACGAAGGCCTGCACTGCGACTTCGCCTGCCTGCTCTACAAAGACCACCTGGTAAACAAGCTACCCGAGAGCCGCGTGCATGAAATCATCCGCGACGCGGTGACCATTGAGCAGGAGTTCGTCACCGACGCCCTGCCCGTTAACCTGATTGGCATGAACGCCCAGCTGATGTCGCAGTACATTGAGTTTGTGGCCGACCGTCTGCTCGACGCCCTGGGCTACAGCAAGATCTACGGCGCTACCAACCCCTTCGATTTCATGGAAATGATTTCGCTGCAGGGCAAAACCAACTTCTTCGAGAAGCGGGTGGGCGAGTACCAGAAGGCCGGCGTACTCAGCGAGCGGACCTCTAACGCCTTCTCCCTGGACGAGGACTTTTAACCTCGTCCTCCTGATGAGTAAAAAGCCCCGGCTGCCTTGCATGTCGGGGCTTTTTGTTGGGTTACCTCCACCGGCCAGCAAGTATGTACTGACGCGTACTAGTTCTTACTTTATCATGCAGCCTCTCCACAATCAATGGCCCCTGCCGGGCCAGGTAGATCCCAACTTACTGCCTTGCGCCTTTTGCCGCCGCCGGCTGCGCATCAATGGGCATCCCGTATTCACTTCCTGCTCGTGCAAGGCTTTCGGGCCGCCGGTCACGATTGGCGCGCTGCTCACCGGAGCGGCACTGGCAGCAGTCGGGCTCTGGTGGTACGGCCGCCGCTCCCGCTAGCCTGACGGCCGGCCGGCTGGGGCAGCGAGCAAGCCGCCGCCGGGGCACTAAACTCTGGTTTCCTTTCTGGCCTTCCGGGCGCCCGCAGCCAATCCAAAACTGCTGGCTTTGCAGTGGCCGACCGCCACGCAGCCGGGCTGCCGGGTTGCCTGATCCTGGCCTACGGACAGGCGCCTTTCACTGGCAATACCATTTCTGGCGGAAATCAGCAACCCAATTTCTACCCTTATCAACTGACTATATAGACGCGCTTGAATGACAAAAAACCGCCTAAGCACTAGCGCATTAGCTATATGTGGAAAACTTCTAAAGAATAGGTTTGTCCTGACCTTTCCAGACGGATATCTTCGGAACCGTTGACCTTTCCTTCGGGGGTAGGGAAGCGCCCAAGGGTTTACCTGAATTGTTTGGCTGGCCTGCTCCGGCCGTACTCATACTTCTACTACCACATCAACCTGCTACGCCTATGTTGGTAATCAAACGCGACGGCCGCCGCGAGTCCGTGAAATTCGATAAAGTCACGGCCCGCATCGAAAAGCTCTGCTACGGGCTCAACATGATGTACGTGTCGCCGATTGAGGTGGCCAAGAAGGTTATCGACGGCATTTACGACGGCGTAACTACCGTGGAGCTGGATAACCTGGCAGCCGAAACGGCGGCCTCGCTCACGACCAAACACCCCGACTACGCTATTCTGGCCGCGCGCATTGCTGTGAGCAACCTGCACAAGGTCACCAGCAAGTCGTTCAGCAGCACCATGAAGCGGCTGCACACCTACGAGGACCCCAAAACCGGCGAAAACGCCTCGCTGATTGCCCAGGACGTGTGGGAGATTGTGCATGCCCACGCCGCTACCCTCGACTCGGCCATCATCTACGACCGGGACTACAACTACGACTACTTCGGCTTCAAGACCCTGGAGCGCTCCTACCTGCTGCGCCTCGATGGGCGCGTGGTGGAGCGGCCCCAGCACATGCTGATGCGCGTGGCCGTGGGTATTCACAAGGAAGACATTGCGTCGGCTATTGAAACCTACAACCTGATGTCGGAGCGGTGGTTTACCCACGCTACCCCTACCCTCTTCAACGCCGGCACGCCCAAGCCTCAGCTTAGCTCCTGCTTCCTGCTCACGATGAAGGATGACTCCATTGAGGGCATTTACGACACGCTGAAAAACTGTGCCCTGATTTCGCAGAGCGCGGGCGGTATTGGCCTGGCTGTGCACAACGTGCGCGCCACGGGCTCTTACATCAAAGGCACCAACGGCACCTCCAACGGCCTCACGCCCATGCTGAAGGTGTTCAACGATACGGCCCGCTACGTGGACCAGGGCGGTGGCAAGCGCAAGGGCGCTTTCGCTATTTACCTGGAGCCCTGGCACGCCGACATCTTCGACTTCCTGGACCTGAAGAAAAACCACGGCAAGGAGGAGATGCGCGCCCGCGACCTGTTCTATGCCCTCTGGACGCCCGACCTGTTCATGAAGCGCGTGGAAGCCAACGGCGACTGGACCCTGATGTGCCCCAACGAGTGCCCCGGCCTCGATGAGTGCTACGGCGAAGAGTTTGAGCGCCTCTACCAGAAGTATGAGCGTGAAGGCCGCGGCCGCAAAACCATTAAGGCTCAGGACCTGTGGTTTGCCATTCTGGAAAGCCAGACCGAGACCGGCACGCCCTACATGCTGTTCAAGGACGCCGCCAACAACAAGAGCAACCAGAAAAACCTCGGTACCATCAAGTCGTCGAACCTGTGCACCGAGATTATGGAGTACACCGACAAGGACGAGGTAGCCGTGTGCAACCTGGCCTCCTTGGCCCTGCCCCGCTACGTGCGCCCCGACGAAGCCGGCAACCTGATCTTCGACCACCAGAAGCTCTACGAGGTAACCTACCACGCCACGAAGAACCTGAACAAGGTTATCGACATCAACTACTACCCCGTAGCGGAAGCCGAACGCAGCAACCGCCGCCACCGCCCCATCGGGCTGGGCGTGCAGGGGCTGGCCGATACGTTCATTGCCCTGCGCATGCCGTTTGAAAGCGACGAGGCGGCGGGCCTGAACAAGGACATCTTCGAGACCATCTACTTCGCGGCCATGACGGCCTCCAAGGACCTGGCTATCAAGGACGGTCACTACGAGACCTTCCCCGGCTCGCCCCTGAGCAAGGGCCAGTTCCAGTTCGATCTGTGGGGCGTAACGCCCGAGTCGGGCCGCTGGGATTGGGAAACGCTGCGCGCTCAGGTAATGGAGCACGGCGTGCGTAACTCCCTGCTGGTAGCCCCCATGCCCACGGCCAGCACGGCCCAGATTCTGGGCAATAACGAGTCGTTTGAGCCCTACACCTCCAACATTTATGTGCGCCGCGTGCTGAGCGGGGAGTTCATGGTGGTGAACAAGCACCTGCTCAAGGACTTGGTGAAGCTAGGCCTGTGGAACGACCAGATGAAGAACGCCATCATTGCCGCCAACGGCTCGGTGCAGGACATCCCGAACATTCCGCAGAACATCAAGGACCTGTACAAAACGGTGTGGGAGATTTCGCAGCGCCGTATCATTGATATGTCGGCCGACCGGGGCGCGTACATCTGCCAGAGCCAGAGCCTGAACCTGCACGTGCTGAACGTGAACTTCGGTAAGCTCACCAGCATGCACTTCCACAGCTGGAAGAAGGGCCTGAAAACCGGCATGTACTACCTGCGCACCAAAGCCGCCGTGGATGCCATCAAGTTCACGGTGCAGAAGCAAGCCGCCGAGACCCTGGAGCCGCTGAACGTATCGGCCCAGAACGCCTCCGACATGGCCTGCTCTCTGGATAACCCAGACGCCTGCGAGGCGTGTGGTTCGTAGGGAAAAACTTAGTAGTTGACATAAAAACGGAATTTTGCCTTTGGCTAGGCAAAATTCCGTTTTTATGTCAACTACTATCATAGACTAGATCATCTACGAATTAGAAATACACTTTCTATGAAAACCACATTTAAATTATTTTTTTCATTATTGATATATTTACTCGCTTCAGAAGCAAATGCTCAATATATTAGCTTGAATGAATTGATAAGTTTTAGGAGCAAGGATTTTGAGGAATTGAACACTATATTATTGCAAAAAGGTTGGAGATTTACCGAAGCCTCAAAGGAAACAGATGAGGAATATGCAGTCGTATCTTGGGGATACAGGGTGAACTCTTACACCACTGCGGCATCAGCATTCATCAATCTTCGTAGTGCAGAAGGGTACCTGCCTAGCATATCTTATCAAACCGTGGATAAGCAGTACTATTTATTGTATAAAAAACAAATAAATGCTTATCATATGCGAAAGATAGATACTGTAATAGATGATGATGGACAAGTTATTACCCGTTATGAAGGGCAGTCATATATAGTGAAAATATCAGTTGGCACAGATGAATTAAATTCGATACCTGTATACATATTTAACGTTAGCAGAAAATAAAGGCATATATTTATGCCTATTACAACCTGTTAAAGTAAGGTCACAGAGGAGTTTGGGCTCAATTGATATAAATCCGTAGTTTGGTTCTATGACCGACCTCCTCTACCGCATCACTGTTGACCCTACTATCTGCCACGGCCAGCCTACCGTGCGGGGGCTGCGCTATCCAGTGCAGAACGTGTTGGAGCTACTGGCTTCGGGCATGACGGATGCGGAAATTCTGGAGGATTACGAGGACCTGGAGCTAGCTGACCTGCGCGCCTGCCAGGCCTACGCCGCGGAACTGCTTAAAGCCAAGACCTTTTACCGCTTGGCGTCCTGATGGCTGCCGCGCAACTTCGGGCGTTGGTTGATGCCCAGCTACCGAAACGCTTAGCGCGCTGGCTGGCACAAGAGGCCGGGCTAGATGCCCTTCATACGCTGGACTTGCCGGCCGCCAACCATACCCCAGACGGTTACATCAGTGAACTATCGGTGCAGGAAAATCGGGTTGTCATCACCAAGGATGCAGACTTCGTAAATACGTTTCTACTACATGGTCGGCCTCATAAGCTCCTGCTGGTTTCAACGGGCAACATCAGCACCAACGAGCTACTAGAGTTATTCCGCCAGCACCTACCGTTGCTTATCCAGGCTCTGCAGCACAACCACTACGTGGAGTTGTCGCGGGAGCAGCTAGTTATCCATCGGTAGCATCCCAAATGCGTTTCCACTGCTCAACAACTATTAAGAATGGCCACAATGATTCTTGTTGCATAGGCCACTATCCGTCCTGCTTGGTACAGTTTTATATATAGTGTTTTTACACTGCTCTATTCCTTATGAAATACAACGCTACTCTCTCGCTATTGCTGGGCCTGACGCTGGCTTTCACCGCGGGATGTGATAAAGATGATCGAGAAGAAACGCCCGAGCCACTGCCGGAGCCCACCGTTACGTATAGCCGCTCCATTGTGTATCAGGACAACGGCCAGCACCGGGATAGTACTTTTCAGGCGTCGCAAGTGAAGGGGTATGTCACGCAGACCGCCCAGGGCTTGTCCGTGGGCGCTGAGCCTATTGCCGGTACTGAGGGCATCGGCTTCGCGCTGAACCGCACGAAACTGCCCGCTACTCTCACCGGCACCTACACCCTCAAAACCCTCCGCGACCAAACTCTTGATGCGGATGTGACCTACTATTACGACCAACCCCAGAGCCTGGGCGGCGGTACCATCCTGTACTTCAGCAACGGGCAGCACGTTACCGGCAGCCTCACCATCAGCAGCTACGATGCCAAGCGGCAACTCCTGAGCGGCACTTATACTGCTACCCTAACCGGGGCCAGCGACCCAACCGTGGCCTACGGCACCTTCCCGAAGCGCAAGTGCGACATTGCCGTTACGGGCACCTTCGCCAATGTGCCCTTGAAGCAGGTAGAATAGCCCGCCTACCAGGCCAATAGGCCACCCCAACCGCGTTCCGTGCCCATGCAGGGGAGGCGGCGCCTTCCTCGCTACCGCCGCCACCGTTACGGCACTGCTCGCGCATCGTTGTTCTAACGGGCGAGTTAGCAACACACCTTGCCTGGGCCCGGGTTACAGGGCGCTAGGCCCGCACCAGAGAAACGCGCGCCTTGCCATAACCTGCGGCAGCACGGACAGTTGCGTTTAGGGCAACTATAATCTCCCCAGTCCGGCAACCTACGCTTCTGCCCACTGGGCTGGCAGCGGTTGGCTTCCCTGACGTGGCTATTGATGAGCTTCCTGCGGAATCAGTACCTTACTGCCCGTTTTTGTCTTGCTTCCCGGCAGGAAGCATGCCCCGTAACGGCCGGCCTGAACGTGGCTTCGGAAATCAGCGGCCGGTTATTTGTCCCCTAATCTTGCTAAGTGTGCGCCTTCGTTACTCGCTACCTCTTGTGTTGAGCCTGCTGCTTACCGGTTCCGGACTGATGTCTTGCGACAAGCAGGACTCCGGGCAGCCTACCCCCACGCCGGCCCCAACACCGGAAACAGCTGTATTGAGCGGCAAAATTCAGCCGGCAGAAGCCGTAACGGCGGTAACAGCCACGGATAAGAGTGGTAAAGCCGTGTCCGTTTCTCCTAATAGCGCTGGCGAGTATGCCTTGCCGGCGGCCGCCCTGGGCGAGTATATCCTGCGTTTTACGACCACCAGCAGCTACGCCGAGCCGGCTGCTTATACTGCTACCCTCCGCCGCGGGGGCACCTTTGTGGCCACCACTGCGGAGCTGGCCCCCGCCTCCGCCACTATTGAGGTGGATGGCGTGCGCGTAACCCGTAAGATTACGGTGGAGCATATGTGGTTTAGCACCATCGGGGATGATGCCTACACCTTTTACCTGGCAAATTCGAGCTACTTGGGAAACCAGTATCCTATGGTATGCCTTGGGTTGCACTATGCGTGCGATTATGAGACGGGCCCGGAGGTGAACATCACCCTGCCGCTGGGCGACCAATGCTATACGGCCCGCTACGAAGAGGATTTTATGCCCCCCTTGTACGCCGGCGACTGGTACCCCTCCCGAACCGGGGGTACGCTTACCACCACGTCGGTCAACAAAACCAAACACCTTTTTTCCGGCACGTTTGAGTTTAAAGCCGGCAACTACCTGGACGGGGAGAAACGGGAAAAATACGCGCTGAAAACCATAAAAGGCACCTTCACCAATCTGCCCTACGAGGTAAGCAGACGGTAGAAGGCGGCGGCGGGTCTCCAACGGGCAGGTTCCCGCTAGTGCGGAAGTCTTGGGGCTTGTGGCGAGGGTAGGCGACTAATGACGCCCGTGGCCGTGTCCCCGGCCAGGGCTGAGGGCCGTGTTAGCGGCGCGCGTAGTACACGGGGGCGCGCCCCCAGTCATCACCGGGCGGGGCTGATAGGAGCGGCGGGGCTTCCGGTATGGGGCCGGCCGGGCACCGGACACGGGTGAGGCGGGCGCCTGAAAATCAGGCAGGTTAGGCCTTCCTTTTATCTTCTATCTTCGCCCCTGCCCTACTTCCTACTTTCTATCTTCAATGCGCCTATCATTCGCTCCCGGCTTGCTAGCACTTGCGGGCATACTGGGCTGTACCCGCCTGCCGGCCACCGGCCCCCTGCCCGCTACTCCTCAGCAGCTAACCAATATTATGCTGGTGGCCTGCCCTCACCTTTCCCAGCTCCGCAAGGCCGACAAGCCCACCAGCGACGTGCTGACGCCCCCGCGTCAGGCCGAACTAGAGGCTCTGCTGAGCCGGCTACAGCGTTTCCGGCCCGATGTCATTACGGTGGAAGAGTTGCCCGAGGAGCAGGCCCGCATTGATAGCCTGTACGCATTGTATCGCCAGGATAAGCTGAACCTGAGCACCTTGCCCGGCGGGCGCAGCGAGGTGTACCAGCTGGGGTTTGCGCTGGGCAAGCGCCTGGGGCTGGCGCGCATCTACTGCGTGAACTCGGAGGGCGGCACCTCGCAGAGTATTCTGCACGAGGGCCAGAACATTAAGCTGTACGAGGAGGCCACCGCCGCGCACCGCGCTTACTACGCTCCCGTAGTGCAGCAGTGGGAAAGCGGGGCGGTGTCGATGTCGGGGCTGCTGTACTTCCTGAACAGCCGGCCCATGCTGGAGCAGCTGCACACGCTGGTGTACCGCACCCCGGCCCGCGTAACGGATGGCACCCTGAAAACGGACCCGATGGTGGACGCCAGCTTCGTGAAGCCGCACTACGTAGGCGCCGAGTTTATTTCGGTACTCTACAACCGCGACCTGAAAATCTACTCCAACATCGTAACTACCCAACTGGCCACCGGCGGCACCCGCCTTCTCACCATCATCGGGGGCCGGCACGTAGCCTCCCTGCAGGGCATTCTGAGGACTGATCCGGCCTACCGGGTAGTGCCTGCTACCACCTATCTGAAGAAAAAATAAGCCCGCCTGCCGGTGCAGGTGGGCTTAAAGCGAGGCGCGGGCTACGACAGGTAGTAGCAGGGGTAGCGCCGTTGCCGGTAAATTTTGCCATCCTTAAACTCAAACACCAGGCATAGCTGCCCTTGCACCCGCTGCCCGCGCAGCAGCGGGCCTACGTCGCTGGCGGTGGTGGCGTACCAGAGGCCTTCCACCACCACGCTGCCGTCGGGGTTGATTTGCGTGTGCTCCACCTCGAAGTGCTGGTCGCGCAGCAGTTCCCGGCCGGCGCGCAGGTTGTCCATAATGTCGGTGAAGGAGCGGCGCTGAACCGTTTTGAAGATCAGATTGGGGTACTCCGTCTGCTCCACCTCGGGGTGCAGCACGGCCGCGTAGGCTTCGGGCTCGGTGTTGAAGGCCTGAACCAGCTCGAAATAGGAGGTAACGACGGCAAGTTGCTCGCTCATGGGGTGAAGCACTAAAAGGGGGTTCGAAGATAAGCGAAGCATCTTACTCCGTTGCGGCAGGCCCGCAGCCGGAGCGGGCTCAGGGGCGACGGCGCGGGGTACGCGCGGGCGGGGCCGCCCGCCGGGGCCGCTCCACTGGTTTCACCTGCCCGGAGTCGAGAGGGCCTACGCTTACCTGTCCGCTGGGCACCGAGGGCTGGGGCAGCGGGTGGTTGGGTAACACCTGGGTGGGGGCGGGCACCGGCTCGGCTTTGCCCTGCCCTACCCCGGCGGGCAGCGTTATGCCCGGCATGGGGCTTACCCGCTCCGTAGGCTGGCGCCGCACGGGCTGCACGGGGGGGCGGTTCTGGGCCTGAGCGGCCGTAGCGGCCAGGCTCAGGAAGGCTATTCCAAAAAACAGAGTACGAGACATAAAACAGGTAGCACACGGCCGTTAGGTGAACAGCTGCACACCACGGCGCAGCACCTGCTGCCAGGCTTTGTGGCATACGAGGCGGACCCAAGCCAAGTTCATCAGCCGGCAGGGGTACTCCTGCCACCGGCCCCGGGGGTTGGGGGGGGCCTTGGGGGTAGGGCCCCGCCGCCTGGGCGGCTACTTTCCCGGAGAGATGGGCTGCTCCAGAAGCCAGGCCTGGGCCGCCGCTGCGGAATCGAAGGAGCGGTAGATCAGGGACAGGTTCAGGACCTGGGTGGTGATATAGGCCGTAGCCAGCCGCACCATTACGTTCGGAGACACTACCACCGCACCGTGTCGGTAGCCGCCGTGCGTTACGGCCCGTGGCAGCCACTCCTGGGATATCCAGCGTTGCTCCTCCGCCGTGAACGGACGCATGTGCGTTTGATCAACAAACATGCGGCTCCAGCCGCGCCGCTGCATGCCCGCCATCATCTGCGAAAAAAACTCCTGCGCATCGGCGGTGGTGTACTGCTGCGCGTTGCTACCCCAAATGGCCCGGATAAAGCCCGCCGGATCTTCCAGCAGGGTGCCCGCAGCACTCTCAAAGTAAACGACAGGCGTGGACACAGCTTGCTTCATGGATTGTCAAAAGTACGCTATTGCCGGGCAGGAAATACGGCTGCCGCGGTATTTCTGTTAGCGAAAACAACAGGAAACGAGAAGCCTGGTTCCGCAGAGCTAGCGCGCGGGTCACCGCGCCAGTTCTGCGGGGCCAGGTTTCCACTCGCCATAGATAAACCGCCGCTCCAGGCCTTGGCAGGGTAGCCTGGCCCGAATACCCGTGGATAGCGTACGATTTTATAACCGACACGTGTAGCCCCACACAAGGCGCCAAAAACACGCTGGTTCCACAATAACCTCTGATTTGGCAAGTCGTATAAAATGCCGTTTTCAGCGATGTTTCACGTTAAAACGGCACATAACCATGGCTATTCAGAAGTATCAGGATTCATTTTCCGACCTGGCCTCGTCCAGCTTCAGCACCATGCTCGACCGGTTTTTCAACGACTCGCTGGCCTCCCGGGGGCGGGTGAACAGCTTCTCGCCCCACGTTGATGCCTACGAAACCGAGAAAAGCTACGAGATAGAAGCTGCCCTACCCGGCCTGAAGCGCGAAGACATCAGAGTGGATTTCCACCAGGGCCGCCTGACTATTTCGGGCGAGCGGCACTTCCGCCAGGAACAGAGCGAGCGGCGCTACCACATGGTGGAAAGCTCCTTCGGCTCGTTCCACCGCGCCTTCCAGCTGCCCGATACGGTGGAGGCCAGCGGCATTGAGGCCCACTTCGAGGACGGCATTCTGCACGTAAGCGTACCCAAGGACGAGAAGAAAACCATGCGCCACCAGATTGAGGTGCGCGGCGGCCAGGGCCAGAATAACAGACCCGGCCAGATATCGGAGCGCGTGGGCCAGCAGGCCACCGATGTAGCGGTGCAGTTGGGCGGCCACACCGGTAACGGGCATCTGTCGGACGAAACCGCAGCCTCCACTGACCCCACTGAGGAAATGAGAAACCGCCCCCAAAGCTCCGGGGTAGGTTCCTGAGTTGCCTCACTGATGGAGCATCAAACGCAAGGCCGGCCCCGTGGGGCCGGCCTTGCTGCGTTAGCCGGATTTTCACGCGAAGCTCCCCATTTACTGAACCATAGCCACTTCAGGCCCCCGAACGTACAAGAAGGCTGTATTTCCTTCACCCTAACTCCCCGACATTATGCACCGCCTTCTTCTTTTTCTGTGGCTTTTCGTGGTGGGCCTGGGCTGGTCGGCCACGGGCACGGCCCAGGAGCTGCCGCCCCGGCCCTCGCCGTTCCAGTTCCTCAACGACCAGGCCCAGCTCCTACCCCCTGCCAACGCCAAAACCCTCGAGAGCGGCCTGCGCCGCTACGCCGATGAAACCGGTACCCAGATGGTGGTGGTAACGGTGCCTTCCTTGGGTGGGCGCAGCGCCGCCGAGTATGCCCGGGCCCTGGGCACGGCCTGGGGCATTGGGCAGCGCGACAAAAACAACGGGCTGGTGGTACTGCTGAGTGCCCAGGACCGGCAGGTAACCATTCAGGCCGGCTCGGGCCTGCAGGACCGCATTACGCCCGAGCTGACCCAGCGGGTAATTCGGGAGCAGATGACGCCCAGCTTCAAGCAGGGCCGCTACTTTGCCGGCCTGCGCACCGGCCTCAACACCCTGATGCTGGCCGCCAACCCCAGCTCCGACCCGCGCCAGAACCAGCCAGCCGCCGCTGCTACCCCCTCTTCCTCCCCCAACGATTTGGGCACCGCCCCCAGCAGCGGCCTCAGCAACGAGCTGCCCGCCAGTGCCGCTACCCCCGACCCCATGATGACGCCCGCTGCCGCGCCTGAGCCGGCTACTTCGGGCTTTGGCATTGGTACGCTGGTACTGGGCGTGGTGGTAATAGGTGGGGGCATCTGGCTGGTATCAAAGCTATTCCGGCGGCGTGGCCCGGCCGCACCCAGCGCCCCCGGCACCTATGGTGCCGGCACTGCTCCGGCCCCCGATTTCCTGCCCCGCCAACCCAACGCCCCGGCCGGCAACTACGGGCCACACGCTAACCAACCCGGCGGCGCCCCCGATTTTCTGCCCAACCGCAACAGCGGCTTCGGCGGCGGGGGTGGCGGCCTGGGCAGTGGCATGGGCGGCATGCTCATGACCGGAGCGGCGGCCGCAGCGGGCGCTTACCTGGGCAACCGCATGGCTGAGGGCCACGACCGGCCGGATAGCAGCGTCCTGAACCCGGACACTCTCCCTCCTTCCCTGGGCCACGATGCTGCCGCCGGAGCCATAGGCGGCGCCGGGGCGGCATCCGGCGGCTTCCCGGCCCTGGATAACACCGGCACCCCGGACGAGGCCGGCCCGGACTACTTCTCGGAGGACTACACGGCGAATGAGCCCGACTACTTTTCCTCTGACGATGCTTCCTCCTACGATGATATGTCGTCGGACGACACGGGCGGGGGTGGGTTTGATGGCGACGACGACAACAGCGGCAGCTGGTAGCTCCCTTGTGGCATTTGGGTCATTCTTCCGCACCTGCGGGCCCTACCCCCGGCGGCGGTAGGTAGCCTTGAAAAGCAAAGAGCCGGTTTCCGCGACGTGCGGAAACCGGCTCTTTGCCTGAGGGGGTGCTGCTATTTTTTGGGCATGCTGCGGGTGGGTGCTCCTACCTGCACGCTGGGGGTGCGCTGCTTGCGTTTCTTCTGGGCTTTGCGGCGGAGCTTCCAGCGGCGGAAGGGGCCCAGCTTTTTCATCTTGTGCCGGCTGTTGCCGCGGTAGCGTTTGTAGTTGGGTCGGCCGCGCTTGTAGGTACGCCGGAATACGGGCGTGCTTTCTACCATTTCTGTGCCAACCAATGGGCTGCCTCCTGTTTCAGCCTGTACCGCCTCCGGCTCCAGGAACATCAGAAAGGCCAAAAACAACAAGAGTATTGTTTTGAACATAAGAAAGAATAAGAAGTGGAAGAAAACTACCTACTATCGGCACCTAAGATAGAGTAAATCTTTTTATTATTCACCTAACAACCTGATATAAAGATTTTATCTGGGCAAAATTATAATTCTATCATTCCGACGGTGTTTCGAATATTAACTTTATTTTATGTAACTTTTCTTATAAAACCAATGTACTTACCTGCTTTTATTAGCCCTGACAAGCTCCTGCTTGCCGCCGCTCTATGCTCCCCTCAGCCCCACCATGGTGCGGGCAACAACGGTCTTAGCACCCCCTACACACAACAAGTGCGCGGCCGTATGGCCGCGCACTTGTTGTGTGTAGCATCGTGGCTGATGAGCCGTACCTTCAGCGGCTTGCTGGCTACCCGTGTGAGCATAGCCACCGGACGGCTTCACCCTCATCGGTAAACTGGTTTAGGGAGCAGTAGTTGCCGTGAGTATAAGGCAGGGAAGGCAGGGTATCGTCGTGCACATCGTTGAGCTGGTGAGGAGCCACCAGAAACGCCAGGTAGGCCTGGTTGCCGAGGTGCTGGCGCAGCAGGGGATAAAACACGGTAGTCAGCCAGTGCACGTCGCGGGCATCTACTTCCAGGCGCCGACGGGAGTCAATCAGCCACCGGCGGCACAGGTCGCAAGCGGTGGCGTAGCGCAGTACCTCCTGGTAGCCGGTCCGCAACTCGTGCGAGGCCGTGGGACGCGTCCAGCGAACGGCTACAATACCCAGATCGGGGCGGTAAGTCAGGTGCAGAAAATCGGCAAGGGTAGTGGAAGTCATGCAGTCAGAGCAGAAAGGCAAACCAACAAGAAACGTTGTTCCAATACGGAGCCTGAGCGCGACGCGTTGAGTTGCCTTAAACCGCAGCAGTTGCCTTCTGGCCAGGGGTAGGCCCCTATAATTTCGCGGGGGCAGCAGGCGCCTCCACCGGCCGGATGTTATAGCGGCGGTTGAATTCCGCCACGGCGGCCGAGCCTACGTTGCGCTTCGTTACCACAATCATCACGCCGTCGGCGGCCTCGGGACCGAACACGCGCACCGCATCTTCCCCGTTTACCACGTTCACGGAGGCAATGGTGCGGCGGTTCAGCGCATTAATGGTTTTCTGGTCCGAAGCCACTCCGTCCAGAAAATACAGGCTGGGGCCATCCGTCTGGCCGGCGGGAGCGGCCGGCTCTGGCTCGGCCTGGGCGGTGGGGGTAGTCAGGCCCAGCAGCAAGAGCAGGCTGGTTCCGAAGGCAGTTTGGCGGAAGGAGGAGTAAAGGGACATAGTGGGCTGCCGGGCGCAAAGTTTGTGCCGCAAGCGCAACAGAAAGCCCGGCTTCCGTCAGAAACCGGGCTTTTCGGTAAATAATAACACGTTGATAACCTACCGGCCGGCCTATTGTTTGGTGGTAATAACTACTGCGCCATTTTTGCCCTTCTCGCCGTACTTGGCGGTAGCCTTTTCGGCGTCTAGCACATACACGCTCTGCACGCTGCCGGCCGCCAGCTTTGTTGCGCCGGGGGTAGCCTCCTTGCCATTGATGAGCAGCAGGCGGCCCTGCAGGTCAGCCGTGGACAGGTCATTGCCACTGGATACACGCATCGTTATCTTCTTATCCTCAGGGCTTTGCTCTTTGTACACGATATGGTACTTCTCATTGAAGGCCCGTAACGCTTCGGAGTTTTCTCCTGCTTTGGTGACAATCAGAATGATGCCCTGCTCGCCAATGTCACCGAAGTCTTTACGGAAGGCTTGCTCATCGAAGCCGGGCATAAACTTGCGGCCCTTCAGCACGTTCATGCTGGCTATGCTCGTGGGGTTGAGTTGGTCCAGAGCAGCAGACGTAGTTCTGACCCCATCCAGAAAATACATTGCTTTAGTAGCGTCAGAGGTTTGGTTCTGGCTCACACTGACGGGCTCCGGAACATAGGCTTTCTTCTCGCAGCCCCAAAGCGTTAGTGCGGCGGCCAGGGGTAGCAGCAGCAGGTAGCGGGCGGCCTGCAAGGGGGCGGTGCGGGGCTTGTTCATCATGGCAATGCGGGTTTTTAACAGGTGAAAGTTGAAATGACTGACCAAGGCGTTGGAATGAGCCTGACTTTGCACGTTCTGGCGCAGCAGGCGGTATTGGTAGGCTTTGGAATCGAGCAGGCCGGACTGCAGCACCCGGTAGTCGGTGTGGAACTCCAGGTTTTCGTGCAGGGCCTGGCGTAGCAGCCACACGCCGGGGTTAAACCAGTAGAACACCAGGCTCAGCTGGGCCAGCAGCACATCCACGGTATGCCACTCGCGCACATGCACCTGCTCGTGGCAGAGAATGGCCGGCAGCTCGTCGGGGCCATGCTGGGCGGGGTTCAGATACACCGTCTGCCAGAAGGCAAAGGGCGCCACCAACTCCGGCACGGCCCGAAACCCTACCCCCTCAAACTCCGTGGACCGGGAGCGGCGGTGCAGGCGGTACAAGGACAGCAGCTGCAGCAGAAACCGCACCGCCAACACCCCTACCCCCGTCCAGTAGGCAAAGCCTAGCCAGTTGATAGCCTCGGGCGCGGTAGCCGCGCCTACCGGCAGTGCCTGCCAGGCGGGCGCCAGCTCCAGCAGCGGCACCGGCAAGGACTGGCTCCGGGCAAACCACTGGCTGACATCCAGCAGCGGATAAAGCGGCGCAAACACCAGGACCACCAGCAGGAAGGCCCGGTTCAGGCGGAAGAAGGTCAGGCGGCGCAGCAGCAGGTAGTACCCGGCGCAGAACAGCAGCAGGGCTCCGTTCACCTTCAGCAGGTAGGGTAGCAGCTCAGGCGTGCTCATTTGTCCTCGCCTTTTTCAATCATGCGCACAATCTCCTTTAGCTCCTCGGCGCTGATTTTCTGCTCCTTGGCAAAAAAGGAAACCAGCTCTTTATAGGAGTTGCGGAAGTAGTCGCCCACGAAGGTGCCCAGGAAGCGCTTGCGGTAGTCCTCGGCCGGAATCAGGGGCATGAAGCGGAAGGTGTTGCCCAGCTTTTCGCCGCGCAGGTAGCCCTTGCGCTCCAGGTTGCGCACCGTGGAGGCCAGGGTGGTGTAGGGCGGGCGGGGCTCGGGCAGCAGCTCCAGCACCTCCTTAATAAAAGCGCCGTTCAGGTGCCAGAAGCCGCGCATGGCTTCTTCTTCAGGTTGGGTAAGTCGTTCCATATCAACAATTACTATCTTTTCGTAATACTACGAATATTTCGTAATTAGATATAGTATTCCGCAGATTATTTTCGGTAAAGCGCAAAAAAGCCCGCCTGCGACGTGCAGACGGGCTTTTTGATTGGTTTAACGCAAGGCTACCAGACGCGGGCACGCAGGTTCTGGGCGCGCACCATCCTGGCGTCCTCTTTGCAGCCGAAAGCTTCGTAGAACTCGGGCATGTTCATCAGGGGGCCGTTGGTGCGGTACTGAGCCGGGGAGTGCGGGTCCGTGAGCACCTGCTGGCGCAGGTATTCCGGGCGGGCGTTGGTGCGCCAGATCTGGGCCCAGGCCAGGAAGAAGCGCTGCTCCGGCGTGAAGCCGTCGTACTTGGGCCGGGGGCCGTTGCCGTATTTCTGCTGCAGCTGCTTTTGCAGGGCGCTGTAGGCCACGCTCAGCCCGCCGAAGTCGGCCAGATTCTCACCCATGGTCAGCTTACCATTCACGAACACGGAGTCCAGGGGCTGGAAAGCGGAGTATTGCTTGCCCACCATGTCGGCGCGCTGGGTAAACTTTTCGGCGTCCTCCTTGGTCCACCAGTCGCGCAGGTTGCCCTCGGCGTCCGATTGGCGGCCCTGGTCATCGAAGCCGTGGGTGATTTCATGGCCGATAACGGCGCCCATGCCGCCGTAGTTTACCGCGTCATCAGCTTTGGGGTCGAAGAACGGGGGCTGCATGATGCCCGCCGGGAAGGTGATGTCGTTCATCGACGGGTTGTAAGAGGCATTCACCGTGGGCGGCGTAAAGCGCCACTCCGTGCGGTCAATGGGCTTGCCGTATTTGCTTACGTTGTCGTTGTAGGCCCACTGCCGGGCGGCCAGCACATTTTTCAGGTACGATTCGCGGGTGATGGTCAGGGCCGAGTAGTCCTTCCATTTATCGGGGTAGCCAATTTTGACGGTGAAGGCATTCAGCTTCTTGAGGGCTTCCTGCTTGGTGGCGGTGCTCATCCAGTCCAGCTGCTGAATGTGCTCGGCCATGCTGGCTTTGATGTTGTTGACCATTTCCATGGCCTTCTGCTTGGTTTCCGGCGTGAAGGTTTTGTCCACGTACAGCTGCCCGAAGGCCTGCCCCAGGGCCTGATCAGTGGCGCCCAGCATGCGTTTCCAGCGGGGCTGCTGCTGCTTGGCCCCCGTCAGGGTTTGCTGGAAGCGGAAGGCCTCATCGGCATAGGCCTTGGGCAGCGCGGAGCTAACCGAGCTGACCAGCTGCCAGTCGAGGTAGCTTTTGAGGTTGGCCAGGGGCTCCTGCTTCATCAAGGTACTGACTTCCTGGAAGAAAGCCGGCTGCCCCACAATCACTTCCTTGGCCGCACCGAGCTTGTTTTGAGCCAGCAAGGCGGGCAGCCCCAGGTTGGGGAACTGCTTATCGGCCTCGGCCACCGTCATCTTGTTATAGTTGGCGTAAGGGTCGCGCAGCTCCACGCGGCTCTTGCTGGCCTTGGCCAGGCGCGTTTCGAGGGCCAGCACAGCCGCCGCCTTCCGGGTCGCCGTGGCCTCCGAGTCGCCCATGAGCTTGAACGTGTTGGTCATGTAGGCCACGTAGGCCGAGCGCACCGTTTTGGAACGGGCGTCATCCTTGAGGTAGTAATCCCGGTCGGGCATGCCCAGGCCGCCCTGGCTCAGGTTCACGGCGTACACGGTGCTTTGCTTGCGGTCGGGGCTCACGCCGGCCCGGAAGAAGGCCCCCGTGCCCAGGGTCTGCTGGCGGGCCACCACGGCCTGCAGGCTTTTCAGGTCTTTGGCGGCGGCAATGCGCGCCAGCTCCGGCTTCAGGGGCGTGATGCCGGCGCGCTCAATGGTCGCGGAGTCCATGGCGGAGGCGTAATAGTCGCCTACTTTCTGCAGGTTGCTGCCCTTGGGGGCGTTGCGGTTGGCGGCGGCTTCCTCCAGAATCTGCCGGCTCACGGCATTGTTCTGGTCGGCGAGCTGCTGGAAGCTCCCCCACCGCACCTCGCTGGCCGGAATGGCCGTGTTCTTGAGCCAGGTGCCGCTGGCGAAATGGAAAAAGTCGTCGCAGGGCGAAACGGAACGGTCGATGTTGGCTACGGCCAGCCCTACCCCCGGTACGCTGGGTTCTTCGGGTTTGGCGGGGGTAGGGGCGGTTACGGCCGCGTCGGAAGTGGTGGCGGTGGCGGCCGTAGCGGCCGGCTTCGATGAGCTGCAGCTAGTGGCGGCCAGACTCGCAACGGACAGCGCGGCCAGCGCCAGCGTACTGGTTTTTTTCATGATGGAAAGAAATACGAGAAGGTGAAAAAGAGAAAAGCGAGCTACCTGGGCAACCCGCTTTTCAATCTACTTAATTACAGCCTTTTACTACTCACTACCAGATGCGGGCGCGTACGTTCTCGGCGCGCACCATCTTGGCGTCCTGCTTGCAGCCGAAGGCCTCATAGAACTCGGGCATGTTCATCAGGGGGCCGTTGGTGCGGTACTGAGCCGGGGAGTGCGGGTCCGTGAGCACCTGCTGACGGATGTACTCGGGGCGGGCGCTGGTACGCCAGATCTGGGCCCAGGCCAGGAAGAAGCGCTGCTCGGGCGTCAGGCCGTCGTACTGGGGCACGTTGCCGTTGGGGTACTGCTTCCTGATCTGCTTCTGCAGGGCCGAGTAGGCCAGAGCGGTACCACCGAAGTCGGCCAGGTTTTCGCCCATGGTCAGCTTACCATTCACGAACACGGAGTCCAGGGGCTGGAAAGCGGAGTACTGAGCGCCCACGAGGCCGGCGCGCTTCGTGAATTCGGCAGCGTCCTCCTTGGTCCACCAGTCGCGCAGGTTGCCCTCGGCGTCCGACTGCCGGCCCTGATCGTCGAAACCGTGGGTGATTTCGTGGCCAATGACCGCGCCCATGCCGCCGTAGTTTACCGCGTCATCAGCTTTGGGGTCGAAGAACGGGGGCTGCATGATGCCGGCCGGGAACACAATTTCGTTCATCGACGAGTTGTAGTAGGCATTCACCGTGGGCGGGGTCATGCCCCATTCGCCGCGGTCAATGGGCTTACCAAACTTGCTGAGGTTGTCTTTGTACTCCCACTCGCGGGCGGCCAGCACGTTTTTCAGGTACGACTCGCGCGAGATATTCAGGGCCGAGTAGTCCTTCCACTTATCGGGGTAGCCGATTTTTACCGTGAAGGAGTTGAGCTTCTTCATGGCCTCGGTTTTGGTAGCCGGGCTCATCCACTCCAGGGCCTGGATGTGCTCCCCCATGGCTTCCTTGATGTTGGCCACCATTTCCAGGGCTTTCTGCTTGGTCTCGGGCGTGAAGGCCTTTTCCACGTAGATCTGCCCGAAGGCCTCGCCCAGGGTACCGTCGGTGGCGCGGAGCATGCGCTTCCAGCGGGGCTGCTGCTGCTTGGCGCCGCTCATTACCTGCTGGAAACGGAACGACTCATCCACGTAGGCTTTGGGTAGGGCCGAGGCCACGGAGTTCACCAGGTGGGCGCGCATGTAGGTTTTCCAGTCGGCCAGGGGCTCTTGCTGCAGGGCCGTGCTGGCTTCCTTCATGAACTCGGGCTGCCCCACGATAATCTCCTTGGCCGAGCCCAGCCCTACCTGCGGCAGCATGGCGGCCAGTCCCAGGTTCGGGAATTGCTGGTTGGCCTCGGCTACGGTCATTTTGTTGTAGTTGGCATACCGGTCGCGCAGGGCTACGCGGTCTTTGCTGGCTTTAGCGAGGCGGGTTTCCAGACGCAGCACGGTGGCGGCGTTCTTGGCAGCGGTAGCCTCATTATCACCCAACATCTTGAACATGTTGGTCAGGTAGGTCGTGTAGGCCGAGCGGATGGTTTTGGAGCGGGCGTCGTCCTTGAGGTAGTAGTCCCGGTCGGGTAGGGTAAGGCCGCCTTGGCCCAGGTAGAGGGCGTACTCGGTGCTCTTTTTGGAATCCTGGCGCACGCCAAAGCCGAATACCGAGCGGGTTTGCAGCATCTGTTGGCGCACCAGCTGGGCCTGCAGGCCTTTCAGGTCTTTCACGCCGTTGATGCGGGCCAGCTCCGGCTGCAGGTACTTCAGGCCGGCTTTCTCGATGGCCACGGTGTCCATGGCCGAGGCGTAGAAGTCGCCCACTTTCTGCAGGTTGCTACCCTTGGCGGCCGATTTGTTGGCGGCGGCCGTTTCCAGAATATTGCGCAGCACGGCGTTGTTCTGGTCAATCAGCGTGTTCCAGGAGCCCCACGATGATTCGGCCGCCGGAATAGGCGTGTTCTTAAGCCAGGTGCCCGAGGCGTACTGGAAGAAATTGTCGCAGGGCGACACGGACAGGTCGCGGGCCGAGAGGTCGAGGCCCACGCCGGGCATTACCGGGCCCTTCGGGGCCTGCGAGGGGGTAGCCGCCGTGGAGGCAGTGGCCGTAGTGGTGGTGTCGGCAGCAGAGGAAGCCGAGGCGGCGGGCGTGCTGGAAGCGCAGCCCGTGAGGGCCAGGCCCGCCGCCGTGCCCAGGGTGAGCAACAGGTAGTTTTTGGAGGTCATGGAGAAGGATGAGTGAGATTGTTGAGTTCTAAGTTAAGAAACCAGAAAGTTTCCTTGTCCGGTAGTAGGGAGCGGGGCTTGCCCCCGCCCGCCGTCCGGGCTCGTTGCAGTGCTTGCACGGTATCGTTCGGGCGGACCGGACGACGGGCGGGGGCAAGCCCCGCCCCTACCAGATAACGGCCCGCTCGGCATCAGGACGCACCATTTTCTGGCCGGGCTGGCAGCCAAAGGCCTGGTAGAAAGCGGGCATGTTCATGAGGGGGCCGATGGTGCGGTACTGGCCGGGCGAGTGAGGATCAGTAAGGATTTGCTGGCGCAAAGCCGCCGGCCGGATGTTGGTGCGGCGCAGCTGGGCCCAGCTTAGGAAGAAGCGCTGCTCGGGCGTGAAGCCATCAATCAGGGGGCGGTTGCCTTTGCCGTAGGTTTTGTCGAGCTGCTTTTGCAGGGCCCCGTACACGATGGTCAGGCCGGCGAAATCGGCCAGGTTTTCGCCCATGGTCAGCTTGCCGTTCACGTGCACCGAGTCCAGGGGCGAAAAGGCGTCGTACTGGCGGCCCACTACGGCGGCCCGGCGCGTAAACTCTTCGCCATCAGCCTTGGTCCACCAATCGCGCAGGTTGCCTTCGGAGTCGTACTGCCGGCCCTGGTCGTCGAAGCCATGGGTCATTTCGTGGCCCATCACCCCGCCAATAGCGCCGTAGTTTACGGCATCATCAGCCTCGGGGTCAAAGAAAGGCGGCTGCAGGTACCCGGCCGGAAACACGATTTCATTCATCGGCGGGTTGTAGTAGGCGTTGATGGTAGGCGGGGTCATGCCCCACTCGTTGCGGTCAATGGGCCCGCCGAACTTCTTCACGTTCTGGCGGTAATTCCACTGCCGGGCAGCCAGCACGTTTTTCAGGTACGACTCGCGCGAAATGTTCAGCTCGGAGTAGTCCTTCCACTTATCGGGGTAGCCGATTTTCACGCGCAGGGCGTTGAGTTTCTTGAGGGCTTCGGCTTTGGTGGCGTCGCTCATCCAGGTGTTGGTCTGGATGTGCTCGGCCATGCTGGCCTTGATGTTGGCTACCATCTCCAGGGCCTTGCGCTTGGCCTCCGGCGAAAACGCCTTGTCTACGTAAAGCTGCCCAAACGCCTCGCCTAGGGTAGCATCCGTAGCCGACTGCATGCGCTTCCAGCGCACCGGCTGCTGCTTGGCCCCGCTCTGCACCTGCTGGAAGCGGAAGGCCTCGTCGGCGTAGGCTTTGGGCAGGGCCGAGGGTAGGGAGCTGACGAGCTGCCAGGTCAGGTAGGTTTTAAGGTCAGCCACCGGCTCCTCTTTCATCATGGCGCTGACTTCCCGGAAGAAATCGGGCTGGCCCACAATCACTTCCTTGGCGGCACCGAGGCCGTTTTGGGCCAGCATGGCGGGTAGGCCGATGTTGGGGAACTGCTTGTTGGCCTCCGCCAGGGTCATTTTGTTGTAGGTCGAGTTGGGGTCGCGCAGGGCCACACGGTCCTTGCTGGCCTTGGCCAGGCGGGTTTCTACGCGCACCACGGTGGCGGCTTTCTGGGCGGCCGTGGCCTCCGGGTCGCCCATCAACTTAAAGGTGTTGGTCATGTAGGTGACGTAGGCGGAGCGCACGGCTTTGGAGCGCGGGTCGTCCTTGAGGTAGTAGTCCCGGTCGGGCATGCCCAGGCCGCCCTGGCTCAGGTTCACGGCGTACACCGTGCTCTGCTTGCGGTCGGGCCCTACCCCAGCTCGGAAGAAAGCACCGGTGCCCAGGGTTTGCTGGTGGGCCAGCTCCGTTTGCAAAGTCTTCAGGTCTTTGATGGCAGCTATGCGCTTGAGTTCCGGCTGCAGGTATTTCAGGCCTGCCTGCTCAATGGCCACGGAGTCCATGCCCGAAGCGTAGAAGTCGCCGACTTTCTGGGCGTTGGAGCCTTTAGCGGCCGAAGTATTGGCAGCGGCTTCTTCCAGAATCTGGCGGAGCGTGGCCTGGGTCCGGTCGCCGAGCAGGTTGCGCGGGCCCCAACTGGAGGCGTAGGCCGGCACGGGGTTGTTCCTGAGCCAGTTGCCACCCGAAAACTGAAAGAAATCCTCGCAGGGCGACACCGAGCGGTCCACGTCCTGGGGGTTGATGCTGCGCCCGCCGGTAGTGGAAGCCACGGCAGCCGGGTTAGCGGCAGCGGCGGGGGTAGCAGTAGTGGCGGTGGTTGTGGGTTGGGTGGTAGCGCAGCCAGCCAGCGTGAGCAGCAGGGCCGCGGCGCCGGTGCGCGGTGAGGCAGAACGGTTTTTCATTCAGCGAATTAGAGGAAAGGATTTCCGCTAAGGTCGCAGCTTGGGCTAGGAAGGTTGCGTGGGGTTGTTTGGTCGTGTAAGGGGCGGCTATATGTCAACTAAAACGGCAAACTAACCTATCTTCTATTAGCCGCTAAGCTGTTGATTATTGAAACACAGCGCCATAAATTGTTTGGCACCGGTTTACTTAACATAGTTTTATTTCTCGGGCGCCTCAGGCAAGCGCAACGGTAGTAGTTTGCCATAGTTTAGCGACCTTGTTTACTATGACTATCTACTGTGTGACGGGCGAAACTGTTGACATTCCGGCCGATACCTTGGAAGGAATGAACGTCGATCATCAGGAGCTACATCGCGCCCTCCTAGAACAGGCTGTGGCCCCTCATTCGTCCTTAGTCCAAGCGAATCTGCGCGGTGCCTTTCTAAGCCAAGCTGTATTTGACTACAGCAACTTCTACCAAGCCAACCTAATCACCGCCAATCTGGCTCAAGCTTCCTTGGTGGCCTGCATGCTGCGAGGGTGTAAGGCTCAGTACTGCAATTTCTCCCGAGCGAACCTGCAAGGCGCGGTCTTAGATGGTGCAAATCTGACAGGGGCCAATTTCGCCGAAGCCCGCTTGCAGGGAGCCAGTCTGCTGGGAGCGACCCTAGACGAAGCCAGCTTCCAAGGGGCGGTATATGATGCCCATACCCGCTGGCCGAGGGGCTTCGAGCCAGCAACTGTGGGTGCTCACAAGGCGCTCAAATAGGCGGACTAAACAAAGCGGGTAATGCTTCACCTAAAACTGGACTTTAACAGGCAATAGCAAGGCTAATCCTGCCAGCATCTTTAGAGGAAATAGTCATTAACGTAATGCGAGCTATTCGACGCCTCTGATAATTGCACAATTCTCGATGTTATTGCTCTTCTCTTTCTGACTAGCACTTTACTACTACCAAGCTTTTTCTGGAAGCAGTGGGATGGGGTAGGAAGAGCACACCCTCCCTACCCTGCAACATCTTGCGAACCTTAATTACCGCCGGCGCGGCTTGGCGCGCTCATACTGCTCGGGCCATTCTATATCAATACCCAGCTCATAAGCAGCGTGCAACGGGAAGTGAGGGTCGCGGAGGGACTCGCGGGCCAGTAGGATTAGGTCGGCCTGGTTGGTGGCAATGATGTCTTCGGCTTGCTGGGCTTCGGTAATCATGCCCACAGCGCCGGTGGGCAGGCCGGTTTCGCGCTTGATTTGCTCGGCGAACTGCACCTGGTAGCCAGGGCCCACAGGAATGTCGGCGCGGGGCACGTTGCCGCCGGTGGAGCAGTCGAGCAAGTCCACGCCCCAGTCTTTCAGGATGGCGGCCAGCTGCACGGAGTCTTCGGCGGTCCAGCCGCCCTCGGTCCAGTCGGTGGCGGAAATGCGCACCAGCAGGGGCAGGTGGTCGGGCATCTCGGCGCGGGTGGCTTCCACTACCTCCAGCAGCAGCCGGATGCGGTTTTCGAAGGAGCCGCCGTACTGGTCGGTGCGCTGGTTGCTCAGGGGCGAGAGGAACTGGTGGAGCAGGTAGCCGTGGGCCGCGTGCAGCTCAATCACCTCAAAGCCAACCGACAAGGCCCGGCGCGTACCCACCCGGAACGCCTCTACTACCCCCTGAATATCGGCAAGGCTTAGCTCGCGCGGGGCGGGCTCGTCGGGGGTGAAGGGCAAGGGGCTGGGGGCTACCGTTTGCCAGCCCCCTTCCGCCTCGGGCACTACCGCACCGCCTTTCCAGGGGCTGCTGTGGCTGGCTTTGCGGCCGGCGTGGGCCAGCTGAATACCGGCCACGCAATTTTCGCTTTTCAGGAAGTCCACGATGCGGCGCAGGCCGGGCAGGTGCTCATCCTGCCAGATGCCCAGGTCGTCGGGGGTGATGCGGCCCTCGGGCACTACGGCGGTGGCTTCCAGCAGGATAAGCGCCGCCCCGCCCACGGCCCGGGCTCCCAGGTGCACCAGGTGCCAGTCGTTGCTGAAGCCATCCTGGGCGCTGTACTGGCACATGGGCGAGATGACGATGCGGTTTTTCAAGGTGAGGCCGCGCAGGGTGAGCGGCGTGAAAAGCTGGGCCATTCTAGAAAAGCGTCGAAGTAAAGTCGGAACGGAAGCCAGATAAACCGCGGGCCGGGCCCCAGGGTTTTTACCGTGGCGGTTTGCGCCGATGCGCGGGGGTAGGCGGCAAGACCCGGAAAGCGGAAGTCGAAAACCATTCGAGCCGGCAGTTGGTATGCATCTGGCGCTGGCGGCAAGCTGGCCGGCGCTTCACCCCAACCCTGCCCTCTCCGCCTACCCCATGCGCACCATCAAAGCTCAGCACCGCGCCCAGAGCGCGCCCATTGCCGACCTGGTTACCTACCGGGCCCTGCCCACCAGCTCGGTGGAGCACCTCGACCCATTTCTGTTTCTGAACCACCACGGCCCGCAGGTGTACCAACCCCACAACCAGGGCCTGCCCTTCGGCCCCCACCCCCACCGGGGCTTCGAGACGGTGACGTTTATTCTGGCCGGCGACATTATGCACCAGGACACCGGCGGGCACCAGAGCATTATCGGGCCGGGCGGCATTCAGTGGATGACGGCGGGTAGGGGCCTGATTCACGCCGAGGTTTCCTCGCCGGAGTTCAAGCGCACCGGCGGGCCGCTGGAAATTCTGCAGCTCTGGGTAAACCTGCCGGCCAAGGATAAGCTGGTGGAGCCGCGCTACATTGGGTTGCAGGAGTCGGAAATTCCGGCCGTGGCGCTGGATGAAGCCCGGGTGGTGCTGCACGCCGTATCGGGCAGCTGGGCTGGTACAGCCGGGGCCGTTACGCCCCTCACGGATATTCAGCTGGCAACCCTCAACTTCCGGGCGGGCGGCAAGCTCAGCCTGACTATTCCCGCCGAGCGCACCCTCTTTTTCTACACTGTGCTGGGCCGCCTGCGCGTGAACGGCCAGGACACGGAAGCCCGCCGGCTAGTGGAATTCAACTACGACGGCGACGAGCTGCACCTCGAAGCCCCGGAAGACGCCGTGCTGCTGCTGGGCCACGCCCGGCCTTTCCGGGAGCCCATTGTGTCCTACGGCCCCTTCGTGATGAACACCGAGCAGGAAATCCGGCAGGCCTACCAGGACTACCAAGCCGGCACCTTTGGCCGCTGGAAAGAATAAAAAAATACGCTTTCGAATAAGGTAATCAGGCCGGTAAACCGTCGGCTATTGAGAGTTGACTCCAGGCAGCGCCCTCTGTCCATGCCCGACCCTTCCACGTCCTGCTGCCCGCCGCCAGCAAAAAGATTGTGCACAACCTTTCTGTTTCGTACATTTGTAACCAAATCTGTTACTAATTCTACATGAACACTCGCTTCGCCGTCGCGACGCACATTCTGGCCTACCTGGCGCACGCCCAGGGCCAGCCGGTGTCGTCGGAGGTACTGGCCAGCAGCGTGGGCACACACCCGGTGGTAGTTCGCCGCCTGATGAGCAGCCTGCGCGAGGCCGGCCTGGTGCAAAGCCAGCGCGGGGCCGGCGGCGGCACCATTCTGGCCCGCCCGCCCGCCGACATTACGCTGCTGGATGTGTTCCGGGCCATGCGCGAGTCGGACCCCGATATTTTTCAGGTGGGCAGCACCAACCCCAACGCCCAGTGTGACCTGGGTGGGGTAATGCAGGCTACGCTGGAAGATATGTTCGGGCCGGCTATTGAGGCCATGCGGGCCGCCCTGGCCGGCATTACGGTGGCCCAGGTAATGCAGGAGCTAGCCAAGCGCCTGCCCGGTGCCTGCCCCGGCGCTGCCGGCTAATGGCTTTTTTATTTACCAGGAAATGTAACCAAACTGGTTACTATCTGTTTTTCACTGCTTTCCGTCTGATTTTCGGGTCGGCGGCCACTTTTGCCGGATGCTGCCAGCGTGGCGTTCGGGTTGCCGGGTAAGCCGGTATGCATCACATGAAAAAGTTACTTGGCGTGGGGCTAGTGCTTCTCGTTGCCCTGGGGAGCTTTCTGCTTCCTCTCTGGCTTACCCCAACGGATGAGTCGGGCGTAACGCTGCCCCTTGTTCCTACCTCCCACTTCACCCCAACCCTTCCGCGCCCTACCGCTACCCCCGCCAGCAAAGGCCAACCCGTCCGGACGGAATACGCGGGCCGGGTGTGGGAAGTGTATTTCCACGACGGTCAGCGCGTAAGCAAAGGCCAGTTACTGCTGAAGCTGGTGGAGAAACTGCCCAGCGTAACCCAGCAGCAGCTGAAAGCCCGCCTGCAGCAGCAGCAGCTAGCCTACGATGCCCTGCTGGCTACCCATCCCACTCCGGACAACCCCGCCCTGGCTGCCGCCCGCCAGCAACTGCAGGATACCCGCCAACTGTTGGCCCGCGCCGTGCCCATGCTCAGCTTTGTGTTCGTGACGGCGCCCGCGGATGGCATCATTTCGGGCGGGCTGGTGCAGGTTGGCGACTATTTGGCGGCCCAGGCCACGGTAGCCCAGCTTTTCGCCGGCCCCCTGGCCGATACCACCCTTCTGCTTTCCAGCGTTGAGTAAGCACGCTTGCCCTTCCTTCTCGTTTTCTGTTTTTCTCTGTTACCGTATCGGACTATGGAACAGCTTGTTCGCTACCAAGTAGAGCGCATGTTGCGCCGCAAGCACCGCAACCCGGCCTTGCACCTCACTCCGGCCTCCCGCCTGCACGAAGACGTCGGGCTCGACTCCATTGACATGGTGGAGTTGGTCATGAACCTGGAGCACCGTTTTCACATTGAAATTCCGGACCCCGAGCTGGAGCGCCTACGCACCGTGCAGGACGTGCTTACCTGCGTAGAGGAGCACCTCAGTGAGCCGGCAAGCTAAGTCTGGGTATGGTGCTAGGCCAGCTGTTGGTGCCGGGCCTGCTGCAGCCACTCAATGGCGGCGCGCTCATCAATAAACCGCTCCGATAAATACGGCTTGTCCTGAAAGAAGCTGGCAGGTGGAAACGCGGCATCGGCTTCGGCGTCGCGCATTATCACGGGCACCAGCAGGTAGGCCAGGTAGGTACGGCCGCCCAGCCGCCCGTGCAGGGTAGGCAGGAAGGTGGCAACCATCCACTGGGCGCCTTCCCGGTCGGTGTTGAAGCGCCGGCGGGCATCGAGCAGCCAGTGGCGGCACTGGTGGTGCGCGGCCACCTCCAGCAGGTGGAGGTAGCCCTGGCACATTTCGTCCAGCGTTACCTTGCGCATCCAACGAATCAGCAGCGCGTCCAGATCAGAGCGGTAGGTAACCTCAATGTACTCCGGGGCAGGTGGCAGCATCAGGAAAGGTGGGGCAAGAGCGAGTACCAAAGGTAGTGGTTCGGGGAAGCATTGGGGTAGATGCTAGCTTGTATTTTGCCTTTTTTCCGACCAAACCCGTATTCTCGTCCATGATTCCGCTGATTGCCTATACCTCCCGCCTCACGCTGATTGCCGCCAGCCGCGCCTTGCTCACGGCCGAACTAACCAAGCCGCACTACTTTCCTATTCTGCTAGGAGCCCAGCTGCCCGCGCACTGGCCCCCGGGCCAGTACGATGAGGACGCCATGCGCTACTTTCTGGAGCAGCTCACGGCCGGGGGCCGCACCGCGGCGGGCTGGTACGGCTGGTACGCTATTCTGAAAGCCGGACCTGAAACGCCCAAAAATACTCTGGTTGGGGCTGGAGGCTTTCATGGCCCGCCCCAGGATGAAACGGTTGAAATAGGCTTTTCAATAGCCGATGACTGGCGGGGCCGCGGCCTGGGCACCGAGCTGGTAGCCGGCCTGATCCGCCACGCCGCCGATACCGGCCTGGTGCGCCAACTTACGGCCCGTACTACGCCGGCTAACACGGCCTCCCGGCGCATTCTGGAGCAAAACGGCTTCTGCCTTTCGGGCCCCGACCCTGACGCGGAAGGACAGCTGCACTTTGTGCGCGACCTGGTAGCGGCTGACAAATCGGCCCCGGCAACCACAGCCTAGCCCTCGGCCAACAGGCCGGCCTGGGTTTTTGCCGGCACAGCTGATTGTGCGGAACAGGCAAGGTACTTTTGCGGCCGCAACCAACCCGTATCGTATGTCCACGCCTACCGGCGCTCCGCTTGCTTACCGTCCCGAGCTGAACGGGGTGCGTGCCCTTGCGGTATGGCTGGTGGTGGTGCAGCACTGGGTAGCCCCACCCATTATGATGGGCGAAATGGGCCGCCAGATGTTTTTTGTGCTCAGCGGCTACCTTATATCGGGCATCGTCTGGAAGCAGCAGGTGTATCCGGGGGCGCCGGGGGCGTGGGGGCAGCGGCTGGGCACGTTCTATCTGCGCCGCCTGCTGCGCATTATTCCTCCCTACTATTGTGCTCTGGCCCTGAGCGCGTTACTACCCCTGGCTACCATTCAGGACTACCCGGTTTGGTTTCTTCTGCCGGCCGCCAACCACCTGTTCTACTCCCTGCAACGCTGGGGCGAAGGTCTGGGTCACCTCTGGACCCTGGCCGTGGACGAGCAGTTCTACCTGCTTTGGCCGGCGCTGCTGGCGGTAGTGGGCCGCCGCTGGCAGGGGCTACTCCTGGTTGGGGTAGGCGGACTGGCGTTTCGGGTGGGCTGGAGCCTGCTGGTTACCCCGGGCTTCGTGCTGGTGCTGCTGCCTTCTTCCCTTGACTTATTTGTGGCCGGAACCCTGCTGCGGCTTTTCGAGAAATCGGAGGGGCTGGCGCGGTGGGTACGCGGGCGTAATGCCCTGCTGGCCTGGGCGCTGTGGTGGACCCTGTGGGCCCTGCTGCACCGGCACAACGGCGGCGCTACCTGGCTGATGGTATTCCCGACGGTAGGGGCCATGGCCTCTTTCCTGACCCTGGGCTGGCTGCTGCACCACCCCACCGCGGCGCGGCGGGCAGGCCTGCTGCACCCGGTTCTGCTCTGGCTGGGCAAGCGCAGCTTCGGCACCTACCTCTACCATTTGCTGCTGCCAGTATTCTGGCAGCGCCTGGTGTACAAGCTATACCCGGCTGGCTCCGAATGGCGCGAGTTTTTGCTGGCTCCCTTACCTACTGTGCTGGTGCTGGCCCCCCTGCTGATTCTGCTCAGTGCGGCTTCCTGGCGCTTCATTGAGGCCCCGCTGGACCGCCTGAAGCGCCACGTACGATATGCGCCCACTGCTACCCCTATTTCGGCAAAGTAACGGCCGCTGCGGCTACATGGCTTTTTGGCAGCAACAAGGGTTGAAAACCGATTTCTTTCGGTCAACCTGACACTACGCGTGCAGCAAAATCTGGACTAATACGGTCATTATGACTACTTTGCCTTAACAATCGGGGCCCACTGAGGTTGGTACAGGATTTGAAATAAGCCTGGTACACATCAAGAGAGGAACCTGACCATGAATCTTATCAGCAAGGATTTTATCCGCAACATCGTCCCGCAGCTCGACCTGCTGAATACGCTGGGTGGAGGTATTGCGCAGGCCACGATGTGGATTGACAAGCGGGAGAAAGGCGTGGTAGTGCGGGTGGCAGCCCCGTCGGTAAGCCCAGAGAACTTCCACGTAGTGCTCAACAACAACGTGCTGACGGTACTTGCCGAGTTCCGACACACGCCCGAGGATAAGCTGGCCGCTCCGCTGTTCAGCCGCACCCTCAACCTGCCTGCTACCCTCGACCTGAGCCGCATCGATGCCGTGTTTGAGGGCCAGGAGCTGCAGATCCGCATTCCGTACCGCGACGCCGCCACCGAGCCTCGCGAAATCAACATCAAGCAGCGCTAACCTACTGCAGCTGCCTCTATAACGCCGGGACCGACCGGCCTTCCTGATGGTTTCACCCGCCACTGCCGGTTCGGTAGTGGCTTTTTTGTGCCCGGTTACCCGAACAGAGGCCACAGCAGCCCAAAGCCTGTGAGCAGCGACAGGTAAAACCAGCCCATCAGCTGGCCGCGGTGGCGGCGGGGCAGGCGGTTGCTGAGCACCAGCACGGCTACCACCACCAAAGTCAGGTGTAGCAGCAGAAACACCACCGTTTTCACCCAGTTGCTGACTATGGTGTTCTCGGGCTGCATCTGGTTGCTCATGCCCAGGCCCGAGGTAGCGAACCGGAGCACTTGGTAGGCTACCACTTCAAACAACACAAACAGTGCCCCACCAGCCAGCAGGGCCAACGGCCCGGATTTTTGCGATACATCGGCCATAGGTGGTGCGCTAGTGAGTTGGTGAGATGGTGAGTTTTTATGGAGGGTATGTCAATAGGGCCGAAGGGATGAGTACCGTAAGCTGATGTTTCGCGCCCTGAATTGGGCATCAAACTCACCATCTCACTCATTTACCCATTCACCTCTTGCCCAGCACTTCCGCCGTGCGGGTCCGGATGTAGAGTTCCTCTACTTTGGCCCGTGCCCAGGGCGTGCGGCGCAGAAACGTGAGGCTCGATTTGAGGCTGGGGTTCACGGCAAAGCAATTGATCCGGATGCGGCGGTCCAGCTCGGGCCAGCCGTAAGCCGCTACCAGGTACTCCAGAATCTGGGCCAGGGTAACGCCATGCAGCTCACGAATGAGGCGGCCGGATTCGTCGCGGGCATCGGGTAGGTTAGGCAGATCGGGCATGGGTAGGGGTAGCTTGGGTTGGTAAAAATGCGAAAAAACGGGCGTCTTTTGGGCTTATTCCTTCCGGAAAGACACCACGGAGCCGGGGCCGGGCGTTACCTTTGGCAACTGCCATTGCCTTTATGACTGCTTCTCGCCGTTCCCGTTCTGGCTCTCGTCTGGTCTGGCGCCGGGCGCTTCTGCTGGCCCTCGCGGTTGTGCTGCTGGGTAGCCTTGCCTTTTACTGGCGCTACCAGCGGCAGCTCAACCGCTACATCCGGCGCACCTACGCTTCTTTTATCAGTGGCCGCCTCACGGGCCGCGAAAAAACGCCTTTGCTGGCGGGTTATTCCGTGCACGGCATTGATGTATCGGCTTACCAGGGGCGTATCAACTGGCCCGAGGTGGCGGAGCACCAGGTGCGGTTTGCCTTTATTAAAGCCACCGAAGGCGTAACCCTGCGCGACGCCCGCTTTCAGCGCAACTGGCGGGGCGCCCGGGCGGCCGGCATCTACCGCGGCGCCTACCACTACTTCCAGCCCAACTACGACGGGGCCACGCAGGCCAACCTGTTTACCCGCACCGTGCCCCTGGCCCCCGGCGACCTGCCCCCGGTGCTGGACGTAGAGCACGCTGAGTTTCATGACGTGGCCCAGATGCGGCGCGGGGTGGCTACCTGGCTGCGGCTGGTAGAGCGCCACTACGGCGTGCGCCCCATTCTGTATTCCAACTACAGCTTCTATAAGCGCCACCTGGCCGGCCACTTCGATAAGTACCCGCTGTGGCTGGCACACTACGAGGTAGCGCAACCGTCGTTGCCCCGCGAGAAGTGGATTATCTGGCAGCATTCTGATGAGGCCTACGTACCCGGCATCCGCGGCACCGTGGACTTTAACGTATTTCAGGGCAACTTTCAACGCCTGCTGGCGCTGCGCATTCCGCCCCGCCGCTCGCAGGCACCCAACTAACTGCTCAGACCCATGCCGTTTCCATTCTGCTTTCCGCGCTTCTCGTGCCGCTGGCTACTACTGCTGCTACTGCCCTTGCTGTTCACTGGCTGTGCGGGCAGCGGCGTTACCCAGTCGGGCAAGGCCTCGTACTACGCCGATAAGTTTGCCGGCCGCAAAACGGCCAGCGGGGCCGTGTACCGGCCGGGCAAGCGCACGGCAGCCCACAATACGCTGCCGTTTGGCACCATCGTGCGGGTTACTAATCCGCGCAACCACCGCTCGGTGCGGGTGAAGGTCACGGACCGGGGGCCACACGCCAAAGGCCGCATCATCGACCTTTCCCGTAAAGCGGCCCGTAAAATTGGCATTGTGGAGGCCGGCGTTGCGCCCGTCGAGCTGAAAGTTGTCCGCAAAGCCAAGTAGTTCTTCCGTTCCCTACCCCCTTTCCGCCATGCGTATCCGCAAGAAAGTTCAGTGGACCATTCCGGCCGAAGCCAGCCGCTTCGTGCAGCTCGGCGCCTTTGTTAAAGCGGCCGAAACCCAGGGCTGGTCCGAAGCCGAAATTCAGTTTGTAATGGATGAGATTGTGGAAGCCCGCGACGAGGCGGAAGTAGCTCTCATCTTTCAGGACTATACCCAACCCGCGCGCTAACGGAAACGGGCCACCCGGCGCCAGTGCCGGGCGGCCCGTTTCCGTTAGCGCGCGGGTTGGAATGCGGCTTGCAGCCTACTTGATTTTCTTTTTCATTTTAACCTTGCCGCCGTTTCTAGACAGCTGCAGCAGGCTGTCCTGCTCCGCCTTCATGGCTCTGGTGGTCAGGCGGCCGGTCAGGGACATATAGTCGCCTTCCTTAAGCGTAGTGGTAGTGCCGTTGGCCATGGTCACGGTGCCATCAGCCCCAATTTTGGTGCCGTTCACCAGGGCCGTTTCAGAAGTAAGAGCTTCGGTGTGCGCGTCGCGCGTCATCATCACTTTGCCTTCCTTCATCACGAAGCCATCCTTCAGGGTAAGTCCAACGGGAGCGGCAGCCCGGGGGCGGGGCTGGGCGGGCTTGCGCGGCGGCAGCTTGGTTTGCGCCTGGGCGCTATGGGTAGTAACTCCTGCCAGCAGCAGGAAAGACAGGAAAGCGAAGGACTGTTTCATAAGGGGTAGAGGGTAAGGTAACTACTGAAAAACCTGGCCGGGTGCCGCCGGTTTTCTATACGAAAACCGGACCATATTTGGCTGTTTTCGGGGGGTAACCCCGCGTGGTTTACGTCCGTTTTACCGGGAGCATTATGGCTGTCGGCCCCGCGCCGCGCTTTCCTTCTGTTGTTTCCCTCTCGCCCCGTGGACTACAAAGACTACTACCAGATTCTGGGCCTTGATAAGACGGCCACCAAAGACCAGATCAAGAAGGCTTACCGCACCCTGGCCCGCCAGTACCACCCCGACGTGAACCCCAACGACGCGGAGGCCGAGCGCAAGTTCAAGGAAATCAACGAAGCCCACGAAGTGCTCAGCGACGACGAAAAGCGCCAGAAGTACGACCAGTTGGGCGCCGACTGGCAGCGCTACCAGCAGGCCGGCGGCGGGCGCGGCGGCCAGGGCGGGGGCTTCGATTGGTCGCAGTACGCGCAGGGCGGTGGTTTCGGGGGCGGCAGCGGCAACGACCCGTTTGGCGGCGCCGACTTCTCCGATTTCTTTAGCTCCATGTTCGGGGGCATGGGCGGCGGGTCCGGGGGTAGTACGCGGCCCCGGGCCGGGCAGGACTACCAGGCCGAGCTGGAGCTGACGCTGGAGGAAGCCTACCGGGGCGGACCGCGCACGCTCACGGTCAATGGCAAAAACCTGCGCCTCACCATTCAGCCGGGGGTGGAGGACGGCCAGACCATCCGGCTGCGCGACCAGGGCGGCCCCGGCCGCCACGGCGGCCCCAGCGGCTCGCTCTACATTACCCTGCGCATTCAGCCCGATGCCCGCTACTCCCGCGCCGGCCACGACTTGACCATGGACGTGCCCGTGAGCATCTACACAGCCTTGCTTGGGGGTGAGCAGGTAGTAGAAACCTTGTCGGGACCGGTGAAAATCACCATCAAGCCCGAAACCCAGAACGGTACCCGTCTGCGCCTGCGGGGCAAGGGCTTTCCGGTGTACCGGCAGCCCGGGCAGTTCGGCGACCTGTACCTGCGCCTGACCCTAACGCTGCCCCAGCACCTGACGGAGCAGGAAAAAGCCCTGTTCCGGCAGCTGGCCGAGCTGCGCAAGTAACCGCGCCCCATTTGCACCCAAAACCGCGTCTTTGCTATGGAAACGCAACTTATCATCCTCACCTTCCGGGAATGCGCCACCCAATACGGCCTGAGCGAAGCCGATGTGCGCGAATTTATGGACCTGGGGCTGCTGCACCCCGCCCCCAATGCGCCCGGCCACCTGCAGGCCGAGCCCGACCACCTGGCCCGCCTGGCCCGCCTGCACCACGAGTTAGGCCTGAGCAAGGACAGCCTGGAGGTGGTGATGGCCATGCGCTACCGCCTGGAGCAGCTGCAGCAGGAGCTAGCCCGGCAACGGGCGCGGGTGCGGCAGCTGGAGGCCTTTCTGCACGGCTCAGGCCCCGTAATTGACCTTGACTTGCGGTAAGGCCGCCCCTGCTGCCATTGGCTTTAACGACAGCCTGAGGCAAGCCAGCGCTTGCAGAATTCGGGGGTAGGGTTGGACGACGCCGGGCAACTTTTCCGGCCCAGCCAGGTATAAAGGCCCAGTCTGGTCTTGCAGGCTGGTATTTCCGCCACCATTTTCCACTCCTTCATATGCCTCCACGCATCCCCCTATCCAAGGCACTGACGCTTGGGCTTACGGCCTGGGCTCTGGCGCCACTGGCTTCGCACGCTCAAACGGCCGACCGCAAAACGGCCATTGGCATCAACGTAAGTGCCATGCAGTACAAAGGCAACTTTGGCTCCGACTACTGGAACTGGAGCGAGAATAAGTACGCGCCCGGCATCACCATCAGCCAGTACCTCAGCAAAGGCCTTGATCTGCAGCTGAGCGGCAACTACGTGGAGTTCAAGAAAAATGCCCCGGCGGGTGCTCCGTACTTCGGCAGCAACTTCGCTACCAACGTGGTGAACGTGAACCTGGGCCTGAAATTCAAGCTGCTCAAGGAAGAATCGTTCCTGCGGCCCTACCTGCTGGCTGCTCCGGGCTGGACCTACACCAGCCGTGAGGGCACTGTTTTCCGCAACAACCAAACCACCAACACCGACCAGGACAAGAGCTACTTCGACCTGTTTGGGGCGGCGGGCCTTGATTTCCGGCTCGGTGAAGCGGTACACCTGTTTGTGCAGACTGGCCAGCATATTCCCCTGAACGCCAACCTCGACGGCGACCCCACTCGCGACGATAACTCCTGGGACGACAAGTTTCTGCAGCACACCGTGGGCCTGAACGTGGCCCTGGGTAAAGCGAAAGACGAAGACAACGACGGGGTTTCGGACCGCAAAGACAAGTGCCCTGGCACGCCGGCCGGCGTAGCCGTGGATGCCAACGGCTGCCCGCTGGATGGCGACGGCGACGGGGTGCCGGATTACCAGGACAAGTGCCCCACCGAGAAGGGCCTGGCCGCGCTGGAAGGCTGCCCCGACCGGGACGGTGACGGTGTGCGCGACGGGGACGACAAATGCCCCGACACGCCCGGCAAAGCCGAGCTGCAGGGCTGCCCCGACTCGGATAACGACGGTGTAATTGACCAGAACGATAAGTGCCCCGACACGCCCGGCGGCGTGAAAGTAGATGCCAACGGCTGCCCCGTAGATACTGACGGCGACGGTGTACCCGACTACCAGGACCGCTGCCCGCAGCGCCCCGGTCCGGCCTCGAACAAAGGCTGCCCTGAGATGAAGGTAGAAGAGAAAAAGCGCCTCCAGGAAGCCACTAAGTACATCCAGTTCGAGTTCAACAAGGCAACCCTGAAGCCGATTTCGTTCCCAACCCTCGATGGGCTGGTGCAAATCCTGAACGATTACCCGGATTACTTCCTGGGCATCTCGGCCCACGCCGACAACAAAGGCGACGATGCCTACAACCTGCGCCTCTCGGATGAGCGCGCTGCTTCGGCCCGCGCCTACATGCTGCGCAAAGGCATCCCCGCCGACCGCATTGTGTCGCACGGCTACGGCGAAAGCAAGCCCATTGCCCCGAACACCACGGAAGCCGGCCGCGCCCTTAACCGCCGCGTAGAGTTTGACGTGTACCTGCCCGGCGACCCGAACCCCGCCGAAACCAAGTATGGCCCGGCTCCGGAAATCCCGGCTGCTCCCGTGAAAGCAGCCGCTCCGGCCAAAAAGGCTCCGGTCAAGAAAGCTGCTCCGCGTCGGAAGTAGTTTCCGGCAACTGGTAAGAAAAGCGGCCCGCTCAGTTGAGCGGGCCGCTTTTTTATGAAGGTTGAATTAAGTCTGCGGCCCGCTGCCGCCTGGCTTCTCTTCTCTCCCCTATCTGCATCCGCCATGCCCCACGACGATGATTTCCTGCCCGAAAATTTTTCCTTTGATGACCACGAGGATGTGGAGTACCTCAAGCACCGGGCCCTCTTCGAGAAGGCCCAAGAGCTGGCTCACCTGACCCAGGCCTTTGTGCAAAGCCTGCCTGAGCCCCCGGAAATTCCGCTTCTGGGCGAGATGATGCTGGAAAACAGCTATGTGCTAAGCGCCAAGCTGGCCGCGTCGCGGGCCGTGCCCTACTACTCACGCCGCATGGAGCTGGCCGTGCTGATTAAAGTAGCCGCCGAGGGCCTGCTGACCCAAACCAGCACCTGCCGCATGCTCAGCATCGGAGCTCCCGAGTACTGGCAGCTGCTGCGCGACGAGGTAGAGCAGTTCCGGCTGCTGTTCGTGGCCTGGGTGCAGGACTTTGACCCCACTACCGACGCGGAGGATGAATGGGGACTGTTCAGCAACCCGCTGCGCTGAAGCGGTACCTACTGCGGACTCCTACCCCACATCCACGAGCAAAGCCAGCAGCAGGCCGGCCAGGGTGGCTACCAGCTTGCGCAGGTTCAGGCTGTGGTCGGGGCTGGTTTCAAACAGAATGGTGGTGGAGACGTGCAGAAAGTTACCGGCCACTAGCCCCAGCAGGGCCGCGTACAGGCCACCTGTCAGCAGCTGCTCCAGCACCACAAAGTTGCTGACCACAATACCGGCCGGTCCGGCCACGGCAAACAGCAACAGGTAGGGCAAGGCCCGCCGAAACGAGCTGAGGCGCAGTAGCAGCGCCGCCATCAGGGCGAAGGCCGCCGGAATGTGGTGCAGGGCCACCCCAGCTAGAATGGCGTAAAAGTTCTGGCTGATATCACCGGCTTCGGGTGTTTTCACCAGAATGCTACCCTCCAGAAACGAATGCAGTACCAGGGAAAACAACAGCAGGAAGGGCACCCGGCCGGCATGCGCCGTGTGGTGATGTACGTGCCCGTGCTCCACTCCCTGCGAAAACACCTCCAGTAGCATCTGCCCGAAAAAACCAGCCAGCACAAAGTAGCCAACCCGGTGCCCGGGCAGCATCTGCAGGGCCTCCGGCAGCAGGTGCGTTACCGTGAGAGTGAAAAGGTAGGCGCCGCTAAACGCCAGCAAGGGCTTCATCCAGGTGGTGCGGGCCGTTGGGACCAGCCGGGTCAGCCAGCCGGCCCCCAGTACGGTCAGAAACAACGCAAAAACGGCAAACCACATAGAACGTGAGGAGGGGAAAGGATAGAAGGGAAAGCGGACGAGCAGGATAAGCTGAGGCAGGAGGGAGTTAACAAGGCAAGCGGCCAGTAAGATTTGACGAGCGGTGGTGAAAAACAGAAAAAGCCGGCGAATCCAGCCTTTTTCCTACCCCACTGCGCCTGGTCAGTGCTTTTTTGCTCACGTTCCCTGTCACTTCCTGCTGTTGCAAAAAACTGCCTTACTTTTTCAGCACGAAAATCATCCGGGGGCTGCTCTCCGGCTCGAACGGACGAAGCTGGTAGTCGCCCCAGATGGTCATCAGGCGCAGGCCGGCAATCTGGAAATACTCCTCGAACTGCTCCCGGCTCAGGGCCCGCACCCGCTCCTCGAAGTACTGCTCCTGCTGCTCATCGTCGCGAAAGCGGATTTCCTTGACAATGAACCCGTTCTGAAAGTGGCGGTAGAGCTGAAACGTGGTGTGGTCTATCTGCTTGGTTTCGTGGGCTACCAGCTCGCGCAGGGTTAGCCGGGTATTCATAAAATCGATAATCAGCTTGCCGCCGGGGCGGAGGGCGGCTGCCGCATTGCGCAGGGCCACCACATTATCGGTTTCCTGCTCAAAGTAGCCGAAGCTGGTAAACAGGTTCAAAACCAGATCAAACGAGCCCGTGGGCAGCGGCTCACGCATGTCGTGCTCGTAGAAGTGCAGGTGCTCGTGGGCAAACTGCCGGGCGTAGCGGATGCTTTCCGCCGACAGATCAACGCCGGTTACGTCGTAGCCCTGTTCACTCAGATACAACGCATGACGGCCCTTGCCGCAGGCCAGGTCCAGCAGCCGCGCGCCGGGCCGGGGGCGCACATGCCGCAGCAGCTGCCCCAGAAACGCCCGGGCCTCCTCATGATTCCGTTCCCGGTACAGCCGATGATAGTATGGCGAATCAAACCAGGTACTAAACCATTCTGTGGGTGGGGCGGAAGGCATAGGCAGTAAGCAACGGGATATCATGAAAAAAGGGCGTCTTCACGCCCCTTCCTCAGTTTTCAGAAAACAGACACGGAAGGCCACATCTGCAACATGGCTGCAAATATGGCCTACCGGTTACTTAAATCAAAGCGCTTGGGCTGGCTTTGCGGCCGGGTTGGCCTCCAGATCCATCTCGCACACCGGGCACTTGCCGGGCTTGTTGCTGGCGCTACCCTCGCAGCCCATGGGGCAAATGTAAGCCGCCGTAGCAACCGGCGCGGCCGTGCTGTCGGCGGGGGCCATAGTGGCAGCGGCACCGGCCGCACCCTGCTCCGCGGGTTTCGACTGGCAGCTGCCCAGGGCCAGGCCACCGAGCAGCAGCGCGGCCGCTACTCCTGATTTCCAGAAAGACTTCATGCGCGTCAGGCTATTGCTTCGGGGCGGGCTCAGCCGTTTCGGCCTTCTGGTCGCTGATGGCTTTTTTGTCGCTCTCGATGGCGGTGGAGCTGCTGGTGTGGGTAGCATCCTTGGCATCAGCAGTCCGAACCTGTTCGGCGTTTACCCGGTCGCGCTGGTTGGTTTCGTCCAGGGTTACCTCCGAGCTAATGGGGCGCTCAATGGCGCCGCCCTTCGACTGGTCAGCGGCGGCCGAGGTGTGCTGATCGAAGTTGTCGGAGGAGCGGCTGCCTGGCTCTACCATATCCAACGATACTTTTTTATCCGGACGCCAGTCTGACGGTTCGCTGCTGCACGCGTTCAGGGCCAGCGTAGCCAGGGCCAGAGCGGAAAGTACGAGTTGCTTGCTCATGAGAAGAGAAAAAGAAATCGGTAAGAAGTAATGACGAAAAAACGGCGCACTAAGTTGACGGAAGCGTTAGGCGGCCACCGGCCCGCCGCCGGGTAGCAGGTTCTTACGACGCAGCATAGCGTCAAACAGCTTCTGGTCGTTGGGCGAGTTAAAGATGCGGTCCGGTACCTGCAGAAAAATGGGCGTGTCGAAGGTTTTGGCCATCCACAGGCGCCAGCCTTTCAGCTCCTGGGGCAGCTCCGGGGCCCGCAGGGAAAGCAGGTAGCCATCGGCCTCCCGCTTTACGTCGCCAATCATATCCCAGGTCAGGCGCATGCCTTCCTTCTCGTTGCGGCGCAGCACAATCTGCTTGTTATCAAACTCGTACCCCAGCTTCTCGAACAGGGGTTTGGTTTGCTCTACCTGGGTAACCCCAGTAACCTGCGCCGAGCGAAACAGCACGTACAGCAGCGTGAGCAGCAGGGCCGCGGCCAGCCACCACCACGAGGGCCAGATCAGGGCCGGCAGCAAGCCCAGCGCAAACGGAATGAGGGCGTACCACCACTCCCTGCGCCACACCCGGCCCATGGCCAGCTTGGTGTAGGTATCGGTATCGAGCTGGTGCTTTTTGGTGCGGATAGCCAGCGGCGAGGCGCCTTGCTGCTGCTGTTGCTGCCGGTAGCCGCCGCGTTGATTAGGAAGTTGCATTGGTAGTTGAGTTGTCGGTTGTCAGTTGCCGGTTGCCAGCTATCAGCACTGTTTTACTGACAACCGATAACCGGCAACTGACAACTCATTAAAACGCTTTCAGGCTCATATCGAGGCTGCGGATGGAGTGGGTTAGGGCTCCCACCGAGATGTAGTCCACGCCAGTAGCGGCTACCTCGGCAATGGTTTCCTCCGTGATGCCACCACTGGCTTCCAGGGGGTAGCGGCCGGCTACCAGAGCCACGGCCTCCCGTAGCTGCGCGGGCGCCATGTTATCGAGCATGATCCGGTCGATGCCGCCTGCCTCCAGGGCCTGCTGCACTTCGGCCAGACTGCGGGTTTCTATTTCGATGGGCAGTTGCCGGCCGGTGCGGGCCAGGTAAGCCCGGGAGGCTTCAATGGCTTCGCGCACGCCCCCGGCATAATCCACATGGTTGTCCTTGAGGATAATCATATCGAACAGCCCGTAGCGGTGGTTGATTCCGCCCCCAATCAGCACGGCCCACTTTTCGCACAGCCGGAAGTTGGGGGTTGTCTTGCGGGTATCGAGCAGACGGGCTTTGGTGCCGGCCAGCAGGCTGGTCAGGTGAGCCGTGCGGGTGGCAATACCACTCATGCGCTGCATGCAGTTGAGCACCAGCCGCTCGGCGGTCAGGATGCTCTGGGCGCGGCCCTCCACCACCAGGGCAACATCACCGTGCTTAACTCGGGCCCCGTCCTGCAGGCGGAGTTCAACCGCCAGGTCGGCATCTACCTCCCGGAAGATGTGCCGCGCCAGCTCAACGCCCGCCAGCACACCCTCATCCTTGATGAGCAAGTGGGCACGGTTGCGCGCGTCGGCTGGAATGGCCGACAGGGCCGAATGGTCGCCGTCGCCGACGTCTTCGGCCAGCGCCGTGCGAATAAATGAAGATAAAGCTTCCGGGGTGAGGTAGGAGGGCGTGTACACGGAGCAAAAATAGTCAAAAATGCCCCTACTTCCCCACTGCTCCTTCGGAGGCCTACGAGGCCAGGTGGCCAGGCCCCTACTGGTTCCTCGTCGAACCTGCTGGTCCGACGGCGGTAGCCGTCCGACCAGTCATCGTCTGCGCCACTGAAACGGTACCCCTACCCCGCCTGGCTACCAGTAACAGGCGTCAGCACAAAACCAACCAGTCGGACGACGCCGGCGTCGGACCGGAACGAGAGGCACAAGAATAGCTCGGAGGCACAAAAAAAGCGCCGCGAAGAAGCTTCGCGGCGCTGGGAGAGAAACGGAGGAAGAGAAGCTAGTTCTCTTTGGTAAAGTCGATGGTAGCAATTTTGAGGCTGCCGCCCGCCGATTTCATTTTCACGAACATGCGGTAAGCTCCGTCTTTGCCCGTGTATTTGCCCACGGCATAGGGCGTACCTTCGTTGCTGCCGCCGTAGTGAATGAAGTCAAAAGAAGCCGGCGAGTGTTTGGCGAAGAAATCCTTCATCACAAACTCGGCCTGGGTAGCACTGTAGCTTTGCTTATCCCCATCAAAGCTTAGCTCCACGGTAGGAGCGAAGAACTGGGCTAAGTCGCGCGAGGAGGAACTGCGAATGGCATTGCGCACCGGGCCGAAAGACTCACTCTGCGCCAAGGCTCCCACCGATAGCAACAGGCCCCACACCAGGGCGAAGGCCAGAAAAAAGTTGCGTTTCATGTTAGTGTATAGAGTACAGCATACTGCGTGCGAAAACTATGCCAACCCTACCCGGGCCGGTATTTAGCGGCCAACCGGGGAGGGGAGACTGCCAAGTTAGGGAAAATGCGGGCGTTTTGGCCCTTCTGGCCTATCTTTGCGACCATGAACAAACAGGTATTGTTGGTGATTCTGGACGGCTGGGGCTTGGCGCAGAATAAAGAGGTATCGGCTATTGATCAGGCGCGTACGCCCTTTGTCGATTCACTGTTTCAGCGTTTTCCGCACAGCCGACTGCAGGCTTCTGGTGAGGCCGTGGGTTTGCCCGACGGGCAGATGGGAAACTCCGAAGTAGGCCACATGAACATTGGGGCCGGCCGGGTAGTCTATCAGGACCTGGTACGCATCAACAAGGCCATTCGGGAGCGGAAGCTGGGCAACATGCCGGCCCTGGTGAAAGCCTTTGAGTACGCCCGCCTCAACAACAAGCCCGTGCACCTGATGGGCCTGCTCTCCGACGGCGGCGTGCACTCCCACCTGGAGCACCTGAAAGCCCTGTGCACCCTGGCTTACGACGCCGATGTGCACAACGTGTTTATTCACGCCTTCACCGACGGCCGCGACACCGACCCCAAGGGCGGCGTCAGCTACGTAAACAACCTGGAGCAGCACCTGCAGCGCGGGGCCAGCGGCAAAATTGCTTCTATTGTAGGGCGCTACTACGCCATGGACCGCGACAACCGCTGGGAACGGGTAAAGGTAGCCTACGACCTGCTGGTGAATGGCAAAGGCACGCCCTCCCAGAACCTGATTCAGAGCATGCAGGATTCCTACAAAGAAGGAGTGACCGATGAGTTTCTGAAGCCGATTGTGAAGGTAGGCGCCGACGGGCAGCCCCTCGCTACCATTAAGGAAGGCGACGTGGTGCTGTGCTTCAACTTCCGCACCGACCGGGGCCGGGAAATTACGCAGGCCCTGACCCAGCAGGATTTCCACGCTTTCGAGATGCGCCGGCTGAGCCTGCACTACCTCACCCTAACTAACTACGACGCCACCTTTACCGGCGTCACGCCCATCTTCGAGAAAGACAACCTGGAAGAAACGCTGGGTGAGGTGCTGGCCGCCAACCACAAAACCCAGATCCGGATTGCTGAGACGGAGAAGTACCCGCACGTTACGTTTTTCTTCTCGGGAGGCCGTGAAGTAGAGTTCGAAGGCGAAAAGCGTATCATGCGGGCCTCGCCCAAAGTGGCTACCTACGATTTGCAGCCTGAGATGAGCGCCTACGAGCTGCGCGACGCCTTGGTGCCGGAACTACAGGCCAAATCGGCTGACTTTGTAGTGCTGAACTTTGCCAATACCGACATGGTAGGCCACACGGGCGTGTTTGCCGCCGCCGTGAAAGCCGCCGAAGCCGTGGACGAGTGCACCCGCGGGATAGTGGAAGCCGCCCTGGCCTCGGACTACGCCTGCATCATCATTGCCGACCACGGCAACGCCGACATGATGATTAACCCCGACGGCACGCCCAACACCGCCCACACCACCAACCTGGTGCCCTGCATCCTGGCCTCCCATGACTACCGCGGCACCCTGGCCGATGGCAAGCTAGGCGACATTGCCCCCACCGTTTTGCAGCTAATGGGCCTACCCCAACCCGAGGTAATGGGCGGCCAAAGCCTGCTGCGCCCCGAAACCACGCCGAATGCGTAGCGTATTCGGCTGGCTACTGGGCACGGTGGTTCTTCTTTCGGCCTGCGAGCCCGGCCAGGACGCTACCGTGCGCCCCAACCCGGCCAATAGCAAACCGGCTTACTTCAACCTGCTGGGCTTCCTGGAAAAGCAGGCTACCCTGCTGAACGGGCGGAAACCTGTCGTAGAAAAGCAGGCAGTTCTCCGCGACGGGCACCAGGAAACCACCCGCGTTACCCAAACCGACTGGGCCAAAGAACTGCAGATTTTTCAGCAGGCCGACATCAACAAGCCGGCCTTGCGCGGCCTCTACCAGGTTGATTGCGTTACTACCCCTGCCGGGCTGGTACGCCGTAGCTACCGGCGCCAGCCCGGCACCGAGCACCCCGTTGAGCAGCTTACGGTAGTCAGCCGGGGGGGTAGCGTGCAGGAGCTGACCGCCACCGTAGCTCAGGACAACCCGCTGGTGTACTCCGCCAAAACCATGACGCTACGCTGCCAGAACGGGCAAATCAGCAGCTACCAAGTGAGCGGTGTGCAGAAACTGGTGTTGTTCGATTCGGTGCGGTATGCGGTTCGGGCGCGGGTGTTGTAGCGCTCAGGTATGCTCTATCAGTGGGTTGATTTTCATACTACTGCGTACCTGCTGGCGGCGCCGCTGGCAATGCTTCTGAACAGGAAGCTATCCGGAGCGTTCCGCGGGGAGCAGGCCTTGCTCAACCGCCTGTTTGCCGCCGCTGCTCTAGGTAGCTTACTCTTGCTTTCACTGGAGATTTTCCGGGCCTGTTCTTCCGAGGATGAAATGGAGCGGTACGGGCTTATCAACCGTGCGACGGGCCCGTACTGGTGGGCGTTCTGGTCCATGATTGCTGCCTACGGACTGGCGCAGTTGTTCTGGCTCCGACGGCTGCAGCATAGCACGGCCGTAGCGGCAAGTTGCCTGGTGCTGCAATCGGTAACGCTGCTGTTCCCATTGCTGCTCCCCCTTTTGCCGGGCCGCGACTATCTGCCTAGTAGCTGGATGATGTTTTCTTACCAGCAACTTTTCCTCGTGCCGCTGGCTGGCCTTATGTTGCTGGAGGCCATACTCCTGCGGCGGCTGCTTGCCTGGTTGCGTCGGTCCTATTCCAGGTAAGGCTCTACGCGCACGGCGCGCAGCTGCCCGCCCTGGTATATCACTGAAACGTAGTTGGTTCGCTCCGTGTCGCCAATCCGGACCTTATCGGTGGCAGTGGCGGCGGCGCGGCAGGCGGGCTCCAGGCGGGTGCGCAGACGGCGACCGTAGGTGGGCTGGAAATTGGTGATGGTGGCGTTGCGAAGCAGGTCTTTTTCCGGCGCCCGGTAAAACTCAAACACGTTGCCCAGATGGCGCACCAGCAAAATGGTGTCAATCTGCCCCGCTTCGTACACATTCTTGAAAGGGCGGCGGGCTGCTACCCGGCCGCCCGCCTGAAGCAGTTCCCGCACCGTAGGCTCTTCGCCAAAGGGCTGCCCGGCCAGGGAATCGTTGGTCAGGCGGGCTACCGGGGTAGATGGGGGTGCAGCCGCCCGGACTGTGCGGGGCCGCTGTTGGGCCGCCACTTTCCGGGGAGGCTTTTCGCCGCTACCCGGCTCCACAGGGCCAGCCGCCAGCAGTACCGCGCAGAACGAGGCAGCGGAAACAACTTTGGCAGCGGATACGAATAGGGCGGCAAGCATGAGCAAGAGGCTTTTTGCCCTATACGCAAACAACCAACGGCCGGCTCGGTTACGGCCCGCTATTCCGTTCAATCCGTGCCATTTGTCTGTCAGAGGACACTACTGCCCCATAAGGGTAGCCACCACCCAGCGGCGGCCGCCGTGGTTGCGGTGCTCGCCCAGGTAAATGCCCTGCCAGGTACCCAAAGCCAATTCGCCCTTGCTGATCGGGACGCTCACGGCGTGGCCCAGCAGACTGGCCTTGAGGTGGGCCGGCATGTCATCGGGGCCCTCCAGGGTGTGACGGAAATAGGGCGCGTTTTCAGGCACCGTGCGGTTGAAAAACTGCTCGAAGTCGTGACGCACGGTGGGGTCGGCGTTTTCGTTGAGGCTGAGACTGGCGGAGGTATGCTGAATAAAGAAATGAGCGGTGCCTACCTGCAGCTGCTCCAGCTCCGGCAACTCGGCCACCAGCAAATCGGTAATCAGGTGAAAGCCCCGGCTGACGGCCGGCAGGCGCAAACGCTTCTGAATAAACTGCATACGCGGGGCTGCTTACGGGTTTTTACGCTCAAAGGCCCCAATGTCGGGCGGACTGAGGCGCGGGCGGTTGAGCAGATCAGTCGTGAGGCCGGGCAGGGCTACGGCTTTGTTGCTGGCGGGCGAGAGGGTGTCGAGCTGATAGTCGAAGGTTTTGCCGCGCGGGCGGTAAGGCGTACTCCGGAACAGGTAAGTCTGGCCTTCCAGGGGGTTGAGGATGTTGCCATTCCGGGCCTGGCCCAGGGGGCCGGTGTTGTCGTATTTTTTGGTACGCAACACACTGGTGCTGATGCTGATATTGCTGGCATACTGCTCTCCGTTCACGAAAGCCAGCTCTTCGCCTTCCCGGCCATTGCCCCACACAATGGAGTTGCGCATGGTCAGGCGTGGGGCAATGGCCGGGCGGGCCCGGCCGTTTACTTCAATGGCATCGGCCAGCAGAAACGTAGGGGTTTGGCGGTTCGCCTGAACGGTGTAGTTGGCAATGGTGCAATACTCAAACTGATAATTGCCGCCCTGCACGCCAAACACTGCATACTGCTCGCAGTTGGTGATGAGGGTGTTACGCACCGTAAAATCGCCGGAGAGACCCAGGAGGGCGGCGCCTTCCAGCCCAATGGTCAGGCCCGAGTTGGTAAAGGCCTGCTTGGCGCTGGAAATATTCTGGATGGTTGCGTTTTCGACCGTGACGCTGGGGAAAGGCCGCAGATTGCGCGGATTAATCACCAGCAGCCCAAAGGCGCTGTTCTTGATTTCGGCGAAGCGCACCACGTTGTTGCGGCTGCTGGAGAGAAACCAGATGCCCGCCCACTGGCCCGGGGTATTGGCGTACTGCTCCTCGCGCCGGTCGCCCTGAAAGCGCACGAAGTTACGGTTATCCGGCTTCAGCTCGCCGGTGGGCTGGTAGGTAGGGTTTACCAGCAGCTGCCCGCCCACCAGCAGCGCGGCTCCGGCATGAGCGTAAATCCGGGCGCCCGGCTCAATGGTCAGCGTCACGGCCGAGTCCACCAGAGCGTAATCGAAGATAACGTGGGGCTTATCGGCTTTCCACACCGTATGGCGGCTGATGACGTCCCGGGTGTGGAAGTAGGCGTTCTGGCCGTAGCTCAGAATTTTGACCTGCTGCTCGTTGCCGTTGGTGCGGAAGCGCAGGTTGTCAATCAGCCGGAAGGGCTTCAGGTCGTTGGGGGTGGGGTCAATGGTAGCGCGCACCAGCACCAGCAGGCTATCCTTGCCCCTGATTTCTACGTCGCGGGCCGTATTGCCAGTGTCGCCGTTCACCAGCAGGCTGTAGGTGATGCCCGGCTGACTCTGCACGCTGATTTCCGACACGCGCACGGCCCGCGGGTTGCGGTTGTACACCCACAGGCGCTTGCTTACCGTGCCCACCGTCACGAATACCGTATCGAACTTCACGGTATCCAGCGAAAACTCCAGCCGGGCGCTGCCATCAGTCGTGACAATATCTTCTTTCGGTTCGCAGCCGGGTAGCAATACCGTAGCGGCTGAAAGCAGCAAGAGCAACGGGAGGAGAAAGCGCATACGTATAGAAACGGACCCCTATAAAAGCTGTCATCCTGAGCGGGAGCGGAGGACCTCTTCGGAGAGTAACGCTTGATTACCTTCTGCAGAGGTCCTTCGCTGCGCTCAGGATGACAAACGAATGGTTGGCTACTAAATTACGCGACGCCTTCCTTCAGGCGCTCAGCGCTTTCGGCAATGCGGAGCTGCTCCACGAAGTCGTCGATGTTGCCGTCCATTACGGCGCTCAGGTTGTACACGGTGTAGCCGATGCGGTGGTCGGTTACGCGGCCCTGAGGGTAGTTGTAGGTACGGATTTTATCGGACCGGTCGCCACCGCCAATCATGCTCTTACGGGCCGCGCCTTCGGCCTCGTTTTTCTTGGCCAGCTCGATTTCGTAGAGGCGGGAGCGGAGTACCTGCAGGGCCTTATCGAAGTTTTTGAGCTGGGACTTCTGGTCCTGGCACTGGGCCACGATGCCGGTGGGAAGGTGGGTCAGGCGCACGGCCGAGTAGGTGGTGTTTACCGACTGACCGCCGGGCCCGCTGGACATGAACAGGTCCTTGCGCACCTCGTTCATATCGATTTCCACGTCCAGCTCTTCAGCTTCGGGCATCACCACAATGGAGGCCACGGAGGTATGGATGCGGCCCTGGGTTTCGGTGGCCGGCACCCGCTGCACGCGGTGCACCCCCGATTCAAACTTGAGCTTGCCGTACACGTCCTCGCCCTTCACGGCCAGGATAATTTCCTTGTAACCGCCCGAAGTGCCCTCCGTGGCATCAATCAGGTCCATGCGCAGGCCTTGCTTTTCGGCGTAGCGCATGTACATACGCTGCAGGTCGCCGGCAAAAATAGCCGCCTCGTCGCCACCGGCGCCGGCCCGGATTTCCATGATAACATCCTTGCTATCATTGGGGTCCTTGGGAATCAGCAGCTCCTTGATAACGGCTTCCAGGCGCTCCTGCTCGGGGTAGAGGGCTTCCAGCTCGTCCTTGGCCATCTGGCGGAACTCCTCGTCCTTTTCCGTGGCAATAACTTCCTTGGCGCTGTCGATGTTGGCCAGCACGTTCTGGTAGGCCTTGTACTCGGTTACGATCTTGCCGAGGTCCTTATATTCTTTGTTGAGGGCCTTGAAGCGTTTCATGTCGCTCATGGCTTCGGGTTGGGTAAGCTGTTCGCTCACGTCCTCAAAGCGCCGTTGAATGGCCTCCAGTTTATCTAGCATCTTGCCTTCAGAAAATGTATGGGGAGTGCAAAGGTACGGAAACGAAGCTGACCATATATACGCCCGCGACAGTAGCACGGAAAGCAGCCTGCACCTTGCTCCGACCGGAACCGCACCTTGCCGCCGGAATGGTAAATTATTCTGGCTTAAACGATTGGCCGTAACAAAAAATTCCTACTTTGGGGCCAGCAACCCGCACGTATGGCCTCCTTCCGAGCCCTTTCTGTTTCACCCCGCTCCCTGATGGCCGGCCTGGCCACCTCAGCCGGAACTACCGTGACAACAACCCGCTAAGCGGGCTGCGGAACTCCTTACCCTTTTCTTTCCATGCAGCCCGCCTCGCCGGTCAGCTCCCAGAGCTACCGGACCGACGCGGGCCTTTTCTTGTTCCTTCTGACCCAACGGCATACTATGCAGGTACTGAAATTTGGAGGCTCCTCCGTGGCCTCGGCTCCCAACATCAGCCGCGTATTGGAGCTGGCCGAGGCCGCCGCCCGGCAGCAGCCCACCGTGGTAATCGTATCGGCGTTGGGTGGGGTAACGGATGCCCTGATCAGGGCCGGCCGCCTCGCCGCCGCCGCCGATGCCGGCTACCGGGAGCAGCTGCGGGAGCTGGAGCAGCGCCACCTGGCGGTAGTACGGGAGCTGCTACCCCTTGCCGGGCAGAGCGGCGTGCTGAGCTTCGTGAAAACCCACTGCAATGAGCTGGAAGGCCTTTGCCAGGGTGTATTTGCCCTGGGCGAGCTGTCGGCGCGCACCCTCGACCGGCTGGTGAGCTACGGGGAGCTACTTTCCTCGCAGGTGGTAGCGGCGGGGCTGGCGGCCCGGGGCACGGCCCACCAGTGGCTCGACAGCCGCCAGCTGATCCGGACCGATGCGCGCTACGGGCACGCCACCGTGGACTTTGCCACCACCAACGCCCAGATACAAGCTGCCGTAAGTGGGGCCGAGGTGGCGCTGTACGTGGCGCCGGGCTTTGTGGCCGCAGCCCCGGACGGCAGCACCACCACCCTGGGCCGCGGCGGCTCCGACTACACGGCCGCCATCTTTGCCGGGGCGCTGGGGGCTAGTCGGCTGGAAATCTGGACGGATGTAAGCGGGATGATGACGGCCGACCCGCGCCTGGTGCGCGCCGCCCGCCCCATTCCGCGCATCAGCTACCAGGAGGCCATGGAACTGTCGCACTTTGGGGCCAAGGTGCTGTATCCGCCCACCATTCAGCCGGTTATGCAGCGGGACATTCCGCTTTGGATCAAGAATACGTTTGCCCCCGAAGATGCCGGGACGCTGGTGGAGGTAGCCGCGCCGGCCAGTCCGGCCATCGTGCGGGGCCTTTCCAGCATCGGGCCGGTGGCCTTGCTGCGGTTGGAAGGCAGCGGCATGGTAGGCATTCCGGGCTTCTCGCGGCGGCTGTTCGCGGCCCTGGCCCAGGAGCAGATCAACGTAATTCTCATTACGCAGAGCTCCTCGGAGCACTCCATTTCCGTGGCCGTACGCGCCGCCGACGCCCCCCGCGCCCGGCGGGCCGCCGACGCGGAGTTTGCCCCGGAAATAGGGGTAGGCCGCCTGGACCCGCTCTACTGCGAAGACGAGTTGGCCATTGTGGCCCTGGTGGGCGAGCAAATGAAAAACCACCCCGGCATCAGTGGCCGCCTGTTCGGGGCGCTGGGGCAGAATGGGGTCAACATCCGGGCCATTGCCCAGGGCTCCTCGGAGAAAAACATTTCCACGGTTATCCGGCAGCACGACGTGCGCAAGGCCATCAACGTACTCCACGAAACCTTCTTTGAGGCCACCACCCGGCAGGTAAACGTAGTTATTGCGGGTACGGGCAACGTAGGCGGCAAGCTGCTGGAGCAACTGGCCCGGCAGCAGCCCTGGCTGCGCGAAAAGCTGCGCCTGAACCTGCGGGTGGTAGGCCTGGCCAACAGCCGGCAGTTTGTGCTCGACGAGGAAGGCCTGGACCTCACGAGCTGGCAGCCGGCCCTGGCTGCCGGGCAACCTCTTAACCTACCGGCTCTGACGGAGCAGCTCCTGGCCCTGAACCTGCGCAATACTGTATTCGTGGACGTGACGGCCAGTGCCGACGTGGCCCAGGTATATGCCGGGCTGCTGGCCCGCAGCGTGGCCGTAGTGGCCTGCAACAAGGTGGCCGCCTCATCGGAATACGAAAACTACGCCCGCCTCAAGGCGCTGGCCCAGGAGTTCAATACGCACTTTCTGTTTGAAACCAACGTGGGCGCGGGCCTACCCGTCATCGGGACCCTGGGCGACCTGCTGCGCAGCGGCGACGAGGTGCAGCGCCTGGAAGCTGTACTGTCGGGCACCCTGAACTTTGTGTTCAATAATTACGATGGGTTGCGGCCATTTGCGGAGGTAGTGCGCCAGGCCCAGGCCGAAGGCTACACCGAGCCCGACCCCCGCCTCGACCTGACCGGCGTGGACGTGGCCCGCAAGATTCTGATTCTGGCCCGCGAAGCCGGCTATCCGCTGCAGATAAGCGAGGTAAACAACCAGCCCTTCCTACCCCCTGCCTGCCTGGAAGGCGACGTGCCTGCCTTCTATGAGCAGCTGGCCCTGCACGAACCCCATTTCCGGGCCCTGTACGATGCCGCGGCGGCCCGGGGCGAGAAGCTGCGGTTTGTGGCCAGCCTCACCGATGGCCGGGCCCGGGTGGGCCTGCAGGCCCTACCCCCCTCCCACGACCTATACTCCCTGCAAGGCAAAGACAACGCCGTGCTGTTCTATACCAACCGCTACCCGGAGCAGCCGCTCGTTATTAAAGGAGCCGGCGCGGGGGCCGAGGTAACGGCCTCCGGCGTGTTTGCCGATGTGCTGCGGGCCGTACAGTCCTGACGCGACCCGGGTGGCGGCTTGCGGGCCGGCTACGCTTACTGCTTTCCGGACTGGGGCGCTACCTTGCCCTTCGCCCGCAACCTTCTCTACTTTCCCTGCATGCGTTTTTCTTCCCACCCCGTTACCGTACTAGCGCCCGCCACCGTTGCCAATGTGGTGTGCGGGTTTGATGTGCTGGGTTTTGCCCTGGCCGAGCCCGCCGACGAACTGCAGCTACGCCTGACCGAGCAACCCGGCGTAGTAATTACCCACGAAGATGACTTCGGCCTGCCCACCGAGCCGGCGCGCAACGTGGCCGGGGCCGCCCTGCTGGCCATGCTGCGGGCCGTACCCGAGGAGGTAGGCGTAGAAATCAGCATCCGCAAAACCATTCGGCCGGGCAGCGGCATTGGCAGCAGCGCGGCCAGTGCCGCCGGGGCCGTGGTGGGCCTGAACGCCCTGCTCGGCAACCGCTTCAGCCAACCCGAGCTGGTGCACTACGCCATGTATGGCGAGGAAGTGGCCTCCGGCGCCCGCCACGCCGATAATATTGCGCCGGCCATTTACGGCGGCGTCACGCTGATTCGGGCTACCCTGCCGTCCCCCGACGTGGTGCCCCTTGATGCGCCGCCCTTGTTTGTGACGGTGGTGCACCCTCAGATTGAGATAAAAACCGCCGATGCTCGCAGAATTCTGCGGCAGGAAGTACCTCTGCGCGACGCCATCCGGCAGTGGGGCAATGTGGGGGGGCTGGTGGCGGGCCTGCTCCAGCACGATTACGCCCTGATTGGCCGCTCCCTGGAAGACGTAGTGGTGGAGCCCGTGCGCAGCATCCTGATTCCGGGCTTTGCGGAGGTGAAGGATGGCAGCCGGGTGGCTGGGGCGCTGGGCGGGGGCATTTCCGGCTCGGGGCCGGCCCTGTTCATGCTCAGCCAGGATGAGGCCACGGCCCGCGCCGTGGAAAACGTGATGCACGCTACCTACCAGCGCCTCAGCCTCGACTACCATACCTACGTCACGACTATTCACCCCACCGGTTGCCAGGTAAGCAGCGAAGCTCCGGCCGGCCCGGAAAGCCGCTAAACCTTTCTTTCGGGCGGCGCTGCAAAGCGCTCCGGGAAATGTCTTCCGCTGGTTCTGCTGCCAACACGCTTCTTAGCCCTTACCCCATGCGCTACTACAGTCTTAGCCGCCAAGCTGATACCGTTGATTTCCGGGCTGCTACCGTAGCCGGGCAGGCCCCCGATGGTGGCCTGTACTTCCCGGCCGCTATTCCGCGCTTTACGCCTGGTTTTGTGGAGCGGCTGCCCCACCTGGACGCCGGCGAGGTAGCCTATACCGTGCTGGCCCCGTACGTTGGCGGCACCATTCCGGAGCTGGAGCTGCGCCGCATCTGCGCGGAGACGGTAAACTTTCCGTTTCCGGTGGTGCCGGTTACCGACCACATCCGTGCGCTGGAGCTGTTCCATGGGCCAACCCTGGCTTTCAAGGATGTAGGGGCCCGATTCATGAGTCGGTGCCTGGGCTACTTCTCCCGCCACGAAACCCGGCCCTTAACCGTGCTGGTAGCCACCTCCGGCGACACCGGCGGGGCCGTAGCCAGCGGCTTTCTGGGGGTGCCGGGCGTAGAGGTAGTGGTGCTTTACCCAGCCGGCCGCGTGAGCCCGGTGCAGGAGCAGCAGCTCACGGCCCTGGGCCAGAACATTACGGCGCTGGAAGTAAACGGCAACTTCGACGACTGCCAGCGCCTGGTGAAACAGGCCTTCCGGGATGAAGCCCTGCGGAGCCGGCGCCACCTCACCTCAGCCAACTCCATTAACGTGGCCCGCTGGTTGCCCCAGCAGGTGTACTACTGCTACGGGGCAGCCCAGGTGCGGGCCACTACGGGCCAGCCGCCGGTAGTGGCCGTGCCCAGCGGCAACTTCGGCAACCTCTGCGCGGGGCTGCTGGCCTACGTCTCGGGGCTGCCGGTAGCGCATTTTATAGCCGCCTGCAATGCCAACGCGGCCGTGCCCGCCTACCTCGCCACGGGCCAGTATGCTGCCCGGCCCGCCGTGCCTACCCTCTCCAACGCCATGGACGTAGGTGACCCCAGTAACTTCGGGCGCATTCTGGAGCTGTTCCGCCACGACTACCCCGTTATCCGGGAGCTGCTGACGGGCTACTCCGTATCGGATGAGGAAACCAGCGCCACCATCCGGCGCGTGCATGCCCGAACCGGCTACGTGCTGGACCCCCACGGCGCCGTAGCCTTTTTCGCCCTCGATGACTACCTGCGCCGGCACCCACAGGCCCAGGGCCTGCTGCTGGAAACGGCCCACCCCGTTAAGTTTCCGGCGGCCGTAGAGCCGGCCATCGGTGAGCCCGTGCCCGTGCCGACCGAGCTGCAGGAGCTTATGCGCCAACCCAAGCGCAGCATTCTTCTGGAGCCGGAGTATGAAGCCCTGCGCGCCTACCTGCTGGAAACAGCGTAGGCAATGCCTACCCCCGCTGGCCGTGGCACCATCTGAGGTTGCGGGCTAAATCATCCGGGGGTATCTTTTGGTTGAATGGGCAGAAGTGTGTCCCTTTGCGCCTGTTCTGCCGACTTTAAAAGCTGCCTCCCATGCGTTTTCTCTTTCGCGCTGCCCTGCTGCTGCTACCCCTCTCTGCCTGCAATGCCGATCAGGTAGATCACCTGAGCAATACCAAGGAGCTGGCTATTGAGGCCGAAAACTGGCAGGTAAAGCGCATCATGCCCAAAGACCTGCTCCGCGCTACCCGCTGGGCCGGCGACTCCCTGACTCGCACGGCCGAGCGGGAGCTGCGCCAGGTGCTGGCCGCCCGGCTGCAGGACGGCGGAGTGGCCGCGGCCCTACCCTACTGCCGCCCCTCGGCCCTGCCCGCTACCGATTCGCTGGCCCGGGTGCTGCAGGCCTCGCTTACCTGGGTGAGTGCCCGGCCCCGCAACCCCGCCAACCGCGCGGCCCTGTCGGCTCCCGACCTGGACCCCGCTGATACCGCACGCCAGGTAGCCCGGCCCGGCACCGAGGAGTTCACCTACCAGCGCCCGGTAGTGCTTTCCGATGCCCTGTGCCTGCGCTGCCACGGCACGGTGGGCCAGGACATTACGGCTGCCGACTACGCCCTGCTTCGGAAGCAGTACCCCCCCCAGGACCAGGCTACCGGCTACCGGCTGGGGCAGAGCATGGGCGTGTGGCGCGCCAGCCTGAAGCGCCCGGGCGTGGCCGAGTTCTATACCATGAAAACCCGGAAGGTGATGAAGAAGCGCAAGCCGCTTTTTTAGCGTAGTTTTCAGCCCCGGCCCCTCCCGGAGCTTATCCGTTTCCGTCCTGCCCCGGCAGTAGCCCCGTTCTGCGCCCATGCCCTACCGTCGCTTTCTTCTGCTTTTCCGCAGTTTGCGCTTCTTGTTGGCAGGGGCGCTGCTGCTTATCAGCCTGCCTGCCCTGGCCCAGCAGCCCGACTCGGCCCAGCGCGCTACCCCTGCCCTCGCCAGAAAGGTAAGCGCCAGCCAGCCTTACCGCATTTTGGGGCCCGACAGCATTGCCCTGTTCTACAACGCCGACTACGACCTGTGCCCACCCGGCTGCTCGGCCATCCGGCGCCATACTCGCTTCGACGATAACGGGCAGTTTTTCGGCTACGTGCGCGACTACTGGATGCACAATGCCCAACCGGCCCTGACCGGCACGTACCGCAACGGCCTCAAGGACGGGATGTTTGAGGTGTTTCACCTGAATGGTACGCTTGCCGTTCGGGCCTACTACTGTGCGGGGAAGCCCGTGGGCAACTGGGCCTACTGGTACCCCTCGGGCCAGAAGCGCCAGGTGCTGAGCTTCGGCGCCGGCAATACTCTGCTTATACAGCAATTCTGGACCGAAGAAGGCCAGCAGACCGTGCAGGATGGGCAGGGCACCTGGTACCGGGTAGATGGTGACCTGCGCGTAAGCGGCGCCGTAGCCAACGGCCGGCCCGACGGCAAGTGGCGCGTGCAGGAAACCACGGGCAAGCAGAAAGTTCTGGCCGAAGAAACCTTTGCCAAAGGGCGCTTCCGGGCCGGCCTTACGCGGCCATCCGGCATCTATTATTACGAGGCCTCGCGCATCTACATTACTGATCTGGACACCTACAGCCAGGCCGAGGAATTTGTGGTGCAACCTAACTGCCCGTCTGGCCCACCCAAAGCGGCCACCCAGTAGCCTGGGCGAGCCCCTCACCCGGTTTCAGCGCGCAGCCCAACCTTCGGGCGGGTTTTGGAGTTTGGGCAGGGTATGACTACTGCCGCCACTACTTCTGATTCTGAACTGCCCGTTGTAATTATCGGGGCCGGCATGGCGGGCCTCACCTGCGCCTGCTACCTCCACCGCGCCGGCCGGCCCGTGCTGGTGCTGGAAGCCGCGGATGCGGTAGGCGGCCGGGTCCGGACGGATGTAACCCCGGAAGGCTTCCGCCTCGACCGGGGCTTTCAGGTGCTGCAAACCAAGTACCCCGAGGTGCAGCACCTCATCGACTACGGTGCCCTGCAGCTGCAGGCATTCCGCTCCGGCGCCGTCATTCGCCTGCCCAACGGGCAGCAAACCACCCTGCAAAACCCCTTGCAACAACCCACGGCGGCGTTTTCGGCCCTTACGTCCCGCGTGGGTACCCTGCCCGACAAGCTGCGTATTGCCAGCCTGGTGCAGCATGTGCGCGGCTACACCAGCGGCCAGCTTATCAGCCGCAACAGCACCAACCAGCTGGATACCCTCACTTTTCTGCGGCAGTACGGCTGGAGTGAGCAGATCATCAACAACTTCTTCCGGCCCTTCTTCGGGGGCGTGTACCTCGACCGGAGCCTGAGCACGGCGGCCAACTTCTTTGAGTTCGTATTCAAGCAATTTGTGGAAGGCGAAGCGGCCATACCGGCGCTGGGAATGCAGCAGATTCCGGAGCAGCTGGCCGCCCGCCTGCCCGCGGGCAGTATCCGGCTCAACACCGCTGTTACCGCTCTCGAAGGAACCCTGGTGCGCCTATCAACCACCGAAACCGTTGCGGCCGCGGCCGTAGTGGTAGCCACCGACGGCGCGGCCGCCGCCCAACTGCTGCCGCCCGCCCCTGAGGCCAACCCGGTGCAGTGGCGCCAGACCACCTGCACGTACTTTGCGGCCCCCGCTACCCCCCAGCGCCCCGACAAGCTGCTGCGGCTTAACGCCTCGCCTACCGGCCTGGCTCACAACGTGTCTTTTTCCTCGGATGTGGCGCCGGCCTACGCTCCCGCCGGCCAGCGGCTGGTATCCGTGAGTACCCACGGCGAGCATGGCCTCCCGGAAGCAGACCTGACCCGGCAGCTGCAGACCGAGCTGACGGCCTGGTTTGGCCCCGAGGCAGCCCAGTGGCGGCACCTGCGCACCTACTTCATTCCGCACGCCCTGCCCGTATACGCGGCCGGACAGCCTGCCCGGCAACCCCTGAAGCTGCACAGTACCCTGTACCGCTGCGGCGACCACACGGCCTACCCCTCCCTGAACGCCGCCATGGCCTCGGGCCGCGAGGTAGCCGAAGCGCTCCTTAGCTCTTCCTGACCGCCGCCTCGCGCCGGTTCCCGCCCACCCGGTTTGGGTGGACGCGGCGCGCCGGACGGATTGACTTCGTACTGACGCCCACCCACAAAGGTTTGGGCGCACGAAGGGGGTAGGCCGCACGAGCCTCGGCCGGTCGGGCGCCTCCGCCCACCGGACCGGGGTGGGCTACCCGGCCAGAATCAGTTGGGCCGGGCAGTGGTCGGAGTGCACCACGTCGCGGAGCAAATGCGCCTCCTGAATACGGGGCCGCAGCACTTCATCTACCAACAGGTGGTCGAGGCGCCAGCCTACGTTGCGGGCCCGGGCGCCGGCCCGGTAGGTCCACCAGGAGTAGTGGCCGGGGGCGTCGCCGTGGTGGTGGCGGAAAGAGTCGGTATAGCCGTCGGCCAGCAGGTCGCGGAACCATTGCCGCTCCTCGGGGGTGAAGCCGGGGCTTTGCTGGTTGGCCTTGGGATTGTGCAGGTCAATTTCCCGCTGACAGCAGTTAAAGTCGCCGCCAATAATGAGCGGGGGAGTGCCTGCGGCCTGCAGCTCACGCACGTAGCGCCGGAAAAAGTGCAGCCACTCTACCTTGAAGGCCTGGCGCTCGGCCCCGCTCGTGCCCGAGGGCATGTACACGTTCAGGACCGAGTACTCCGGAAAATCAAGCCGCAACACCCGGCCCTCAGCATCATACAGTGCCGTGCCACAGCCCTCTACTACCGCGGTGGGCTTTTGCTTTGAAAACGTGGCGACGCCGCTGTACCCGGGTTTCTGGGCCGGGTGCAGGTAGGCGTGGTAGCCCAGGGCCACTAGCCCGGAAACATCCAGCGGCTCCCGCCCGGCCTTGATTTCCTGCAGGCACAGCACATCGGGGTTGGCTTCCCGCACCCAGTCCACCAGCCCCTTGCTCAGGGCCGAGCGCAGGCCATTCACGTTATAGGAAATAATGTTCAAGGGCAATACGTAAGGGAATGTTACTCAAGAAATGAGTTTCGGGCCCAACTGCCAGTCGGGCCAGCTGCAACACCGCACGGGCCGATGCTGCCGCGCTACAGTGCCAGCCGGCGCAAAACGTCCCGGCTTAGTGCCCGGCAGGAACCGCTGTAATGATTACTCCTGGGTATCGAAATACTCCAGAATATGCCACTTCAGCATTCGCTCCTGCTCCTTAAGGTTGGCAAAGGGCACTGGGTGCACGAGGCGGTAGTGGGGCCAGCCATCCTCGTCCACCCGCTCCAGCTCGTAGTAGCCGGAAAGGCTGAACAGGCGGCAGGTAGCAATGTGCATCAGGTCCTGCTTCTGCTCCTTGGTAAAGGGGCCGGCGCCCTGGCCCAGCTCCTGCACGCCAATGAGCAGCAGCAGAGCGTTCAGGTCGGGCTTTTTGCCGAAGCGCTGCCGCAGCTGGTTCATCAGCTCCCACCAGCGCTGCTCAAACTGCGCCTCCGTTTCCTGAGGGTCGAGCATGGCTAGGCGTCGTGGGAATGGGGCGGGGCAGCCACGGCCGCTTCCTCTTTCAGGGCCTCCCAGTACTCCACGGCCCGGCGGAAGTGCGGGATGACAATGCTTCCCCCAATGAGGTTGGCAATGGCAAAGACCTCATAGATTTCTTCGTCGTTGATGCCCTCCTCGTAGCACTTGCCCAGGTGGTACTTAATGCAGTCGTCGCAGCGCAGCACCATGGAGCAGGCCAGGCCCAGCATTTCCTTGGTTTTTACATTCAGGGCACCTTCCTGATATGTATTGGTATCGAGGTTGAAAAACCGCTTAATAACCTTGTTATCGGCCGCCATGATCTTTTCGTTCATGCGCTGGCGGTAGTCATTGAATTCTGAGACGAGGCTCATAACTAGGCGAAGTAAAAAGTGAACAGGTTACCCGGGCGCCAGTGCTGCCGCTCGGCAGCACAGGTGCGGCGGACCCCGTTGGCCAGCCGCTGGCGGGGGGCCACAACAATTTCCGGGAGTCGGGTTTAAACCTTAAAATTAGGGAGAAGTTCGCCAGTGCCTCATGTTTAAGGCCGCGTTGTGCCGCCCGCGCCGCAGCCGGCCACCCCCGTGTTTTATTCTTTATGCCTCTCGCTACGCTTGTTACCGATTTTGTTGCCCTGCTTTTCCCGCAGGTATGCCTGGCCTGCCAGGAGCCCCTGGCGCGGGGCGAAGACCATATTTGCACGGCGTGCCGCGCCCAGCTGCCTTACACCGATTACCACCGCCTGCCACCCACGGAAAACCCGCTGGCCCGACGGTTCTGGGGCAAGCTGCCGGTGCAGCATGCCTTTAGCTACCTGCGCTTTCAGAAGCATGGCCGCGTGCAGCACCTGCTGCACCAGCTGAAGTACCGAGGCCAACAGGAGGTAGGGCAAGTGCTGGGCCGCTGGTTTGGGCAGGAGCTGGTTGAGGCCGGCTTCGCGCCCGACTTCGACCTGATTCTGCCGGTGCCGCTGCACGCCCGCAGGCTGGCCCAGCGCGGCTATAACCAGTCCGACAGCTTCGCCGAAGGCCTGGCCGCTAGCTTGCACTGCCCCTGGCAGCCCGACGGCCTGCGGCGTATTACCAGAACCGAGTCGCAGACCCGTAAGAGCCGCCTGCAGCGCTGGCAGAACGTGGCGGAAGTTTTTGAGGTGGCCCGGCCGGAGCTGATAGCCGGCCGCCGGGTAGTGGTAGTGGATGACGTGCTGACTACCGGCGCTACCCTGGAAGCTTGTGCTACCGTACTGCTGGCTGCGGGTGCCGCTACCGTCAGCGTGGCCACCATTGCCACTGCCGACCGCTAATCACGGATTGTCGCGAATGGGCCCGGGCCATCACGGATTTTGCGGGCTTGGCGAAGGCAAAGCCGGAACGTAACTCTGCAAGGGCAGCCGGAAGCAGTAAAGAACAAGATAACCACAAGTCATAACCCGGCCGGGACTCTGCCACCCTACCCCCTCAACTAGCAGCAAGCCCAGCCAGACAGCCGAGCCACCTCCGACGCCAACCAACAAAAAGGCCACCCCTTGCGAGGTGGCCTTTTTGTAATCGTCCACGAAAATCCGTAATCCTTATTTGTTCGAGCCGGCGTTGATCATGGCGCAACGGAAACCAATGGTAGCCGTTGCCGAGTCTTCAGCCATGAAGCGGCGCGTACCCGGCGAGAGCCAGTAGGCTACGTCGCGCCAGGAGCCGCCTTTGTACACGCGCACGTGGTCGTCGATGAGGGACTGGTAGCCTTTTTTGTCGTAGCGCTCGGAAGGGTCGAGGAAGCCATTACGACGGAAAGGGTTCAGATCTTCCACGTCCTCGAAGGAAAGCGGACGGTAGATGTCCTGTACCCACTCGTTCACGTTGCCCGACATGTTGTACAGGCCGTAGTCGTTGGGTGGGTAGTTGTAGATGTACTCCGTAATCATGGCGCCATCGTTCAGAGCGCCAGCAATACCGGCGTAGTCGCCGCGGCCCCGCTTGAAGTTCGCCAGGAACTGGCCCATGTTCTTGCCGTAGGGGTTCCGTACCTGGCGGCCATCCCAGGGGTAGATGCGCTTGTTCTCCTGGTTTTCGTTGCCGGTTTCCTGAGTACCAACGAGAGCCTGAGCAGCGTATTCCCACTCTGCCTCCGTGGGCAGACGGTAGTTGGGCAGCGTGTTGCCGTTCTCAATGGCAATCTTGGCTTTGCCGCCGTCCTCGGAAGTACCTTCGGCAGCATCGCCACCTTTGTTTTTCTTCCGGCCAAACAGGCCACCACCTCCGCTGCCCCCCTCGTCGCCTTCGCCGCTTTCACCGGCCAGGCGCTCGTTTACTTTAGCGGTGCGCCAAGTGCAGTAGTCGTTGGCCTGCAGCCAGCTTACGCCCACTACCGGGAAGTAGCGGAAACCGGGGTAGCGCAGGTAGTAATCTACGTAGGGGTCGTTGAACGACAGCTCGCGGGCCCACACGGTGGTATCGGGCAGGGCCGACTGATAAAATTCTTCTGCCGAGTCCTTGCGCACAAAGTGCAGGTATTCCAGCCAGTGGATGTTAGCCACCTCAGCTTCATCCATATAGAAGGATGCCAGCGTTACGGTCCGCTCGATGTTGTCGTGGGTCATGGCCACGTCCTCTTCGGAGGAGCCCAGAACCGTACGACCTCCTTCGATAAACACCAGACCGGGACCCTCAGGAATGCCTTTGTAATCAGACACCTTCATGCCTTCCTCGGTATTGTATTCGATGCCCGTGGTAGAGCTATACTTACCGGGTTTGGTGGCGGTAGGAGGCCCTCCTTTACAGGCGGCCAGCGCGCAAGCTCCCACAACAGCAAAGCGCAAGTACTTGGAAAAATTCATGATCAAGTTGAAACTACCTGTTAGAAAAGCGTTTAGACAAGGCAAGTCGGCTGCAATAATACAAAAAATCAAAAGGCCGGGCAAGGAATTGACGGGTAATTCCGTCGTTTCAGCCGGCGCCAGGCGGCTTCCAGCGAATCAAACTCCCGAAGGGCCAGCGAAATTTCATGAGCGCCACCTAAATCACGGCTGAACTGACTGAGGCTCACATCGTAGCTATAACCGAGCCGAAAACTTCCCACCCCTACCCCGGCCAGCACCGTCAGAACCTGCTGGGGCTTAGGCGCACCGGGCAGCGGCACCCCCCGGTACACGGCCCCCAGCGTGAGGGGCGTCGCGGTAAAGTACAGTCCGGCCTCGGCCCGCCGGGAGCCGCCCTGCTGGCTGTAGGCCACGGTAGGAGCCACACTGATTTCATGATACTCGCCTTTGGTGGTGGAGCGAACAACATAGTGCCTGTAGCCGGCCTGCAGGTTCAGGCGCAGCGGCAGGGTAGCCTGCGAGACGAAAGCCAGATCGGGTTGGTTCAGGTGGTGGGCCGCCGCGCCCAGCCAGAACCGCTCCGTATACAGCAGCCCGCCTACGCCGGCAGTAACGTAGTGCACTGGCTTATAGTCTGCTACCTCCAAACTAAAGTCGCGCGTGACGCCCTCGTCGGAAAGCTGGTCGCCGAAAACGAGGTTGCCGTAGCTCACGCGCTGCAGCCCGTAGCTTACGGACGCCCCCCCGCTCAGGCTCAGCTGCTCATTCAGGCGCAGGTGGTAGGCGTACACGCCGCCGGCCTGCAAGCGCGTGTAGCCGATGCCCCCGGTCCGGTCGTAGTTTACCAGCAGGCCCACGGCGCTGCGCTGGTTGGGCAGGCGGTAGTCGGCGGCCAGCTGGCTGCTTTGGAAAGTGCCGGCCAGGGTCGGGAACTGGTTACGGTAGCTGAGCGTGAGGCTGTAATCGTCGAGCAGGCCGGCGTAGGCGGGGTTGAGCTGCAGGCGGTTAGCGTAGGGCTGAGCGAAGTACAAATCCTGAGCCTGGCCCAGGCCACCCGCGCCCACTACCAGGCTGGCCGCCAGCAGTCCGCGGCGGCACTGGATGATAGACGGGTACGGCGGGCGGAGCAGCGGCATAAACACGAATCCTAACGGTGAAAGCTCCGGATTTGGTACGCGGTGGGCGGCGTCCGGAGAGCTAAAATGGGATTTTCTTTTCTGACTTGTGGCACCAGCTGCGGGGGTAGCCGCGTTAGGAAACTCAACCTTATCGTTTTTTTGGGGTCTTTCCCCGCGGCTGGTAGGGTTTCGCACTACTTTTGCCTGACCCGTGCCGATTGGATTCTGCGGCCGCTGGCCCTCTTCTTCGCTTCTCTTTTTTCCTCTACCGTTATGCGTAAGTTCTTTGTTGGGCTGCTGATTTTTCTGGTGGTCCTGATAGCCGGGCTGGGCCTGGCCCCGCTGCTGTTCAAGGACAAGATTAAAGCGGCCTTCGACCAACAGCTGGCCCAACGGGTGAAGGCTACGGTGCAGTACGACCCGGCCAACGTGGACGTGACCTTGCTCAGCTCCTTCCCGAACCTGGCCCTGCAGCTCGACCAGCTGCGGGTAATCGGCCAGGACTCGTTTGCCCGCGACACGCTGGCCTACCTGCCCCGGGTGCGGGTAGGGCTGGATTTGCTGAGTGTGCTGGGCGGCGGGCAGATCAAGATTAAGAACGTAACCCTGGAGCAGCCCGACCTGAGCCTGCGGGTGCTGAAAAGCGGACGCGCTAACTGGGACGTGTACGTATCGGACTCGGCGGCGGCCTCCAAGGGGCAGGACACCACGGCCGTGAGCCTGGCTATTCAGGGCTGGCAGATCAACAACGGGCGGCTGCGCTACGAGGACCTGACCATTCCGTTCGGGATGCAGCTGCGGGGCGTGAACCATACCGGCTCCGGCGACTTCGAGCGGAACGTGTTTGATATGGTCAGCCAGACCACGGCCGAAAGCCTCTCGATGCAATATGCTGGCACCGAGTACATCACCAACAAAAAGCTGGATGCCGATGTGACCCTGGCCATGAACCTGGAGGAGATGCTCTTCACCTTTAAGGACAACCGGGTGAAGCTGAACGATTTTCCGGCCACATTCCAGGGCACCATCGGCCTGCCCAACGCCACCGACATCACCTACGACCTGACCTTCCGGGCCCTGGAAACCGACTTCAAGAACATTCTGAGCCTGGTGCCCGGCGCCTACACCGCGCAGTTCAAAGACATAGAGGCCACGGGCAAGGTCGCGTTCGACGGCTACTTCAAGGGCGTGCAGAACGCGGTGAAGATGCCCGGCTACGGCCTGAACCTGCAGGTAAAGGAGGGCAGCTTCCACTACCCCCAACTACCCCAGCGGGCCCGCAACATCAACGTGGACCTGGCCGTGGATAACCCCTCGGGTTTCACCAACAACGTGAAAGTGAACGTAAAGCAGTTCCACCTCGACCTGGGCGCGAACCCCATCGACGGCAACGTGGCCATTGACGGGCTGGAGCCGATGCGGGTGGACGGCCGGGTGAAGGCCAACGTGGACCTGGCCGAGATGATGAAGGTGTACCCGGTGCAGGATTTGCTGCTGCGCGGCAAGCTGTTCGTGGATGGCACGGCCCGGGGCGTGTATTCGAGCACCCAGATGCCGGTGGTGCAGGCCAAGCTGAACCTGACCAATGGCTACGTGAAGAGCAAGCAGTTTCCGGCCCCCATCGAGAACCTAACCCTCAATGGCACCGTCACGAACCCCACCGGCCAACTCAACGACACCCGCGTGGACATTCCGCAGTTCCGGATGCTGCTGGACGGGGAGCCGCTGCAGGGCCGCGTGGCCACCCAGGGCGTGGATAAGCTGCGCTTCGATACCGACGTGAACGGCATCATCGACCTGACCAAGCTGACCAAGATCTTCCCCCTGCAGGGCATGACCGTGACGGGCCGCCTCAACGGCAACGTGGCCGCCAAAGGCAACATGGCCGACATTGAGGCCGGCCGCTACCAGACGGTTATAGCCTCCGGGACCGTAAACGCCCAGAACATTACCTACAAGAGCACCGACCTGCCCCAGGGCATGAAGGTGACGCGGGCCACGGCCACCTTCAACAACGACAAGATTGTGCTCCAGAACATGGCCGGCTCGGTAGGCTCCTCCGATATTGCCGCCTCGGGCACCATCAGCAACTACCTGGGCTACCTGTTCGTGCCCGGCCAACCCCTGCGCGGCAACCTAACCGTGAACAGCAACCGCTTCAACGTGAACGAGTGGATGGTGGATGAGGTGTCGCAGAAGCCCACGGTGGCCGCTACCGGTGCCGCGCCGGCCAAGGCCGAAGGTGTGCTGCAGATTCCGAAGGAGTTTGATCTGGTGCTAAACACCACCGTGCAGCAGGTGGTGTATGACAACCTCAGGCTCGATAACGTGAAGGGGGTAGTAACCGTGCGCGACCAGGCAGCTATTCTCAACGGACTGACCTTTAACACCCTGGGCGGATCCTTTGCTACCAGCGGCAGCTACAGCAGCAAAGACCTGGCCCACCCTAAGTTCAACCTGGGCCTGAACATCAAAAACCTGAATTTCCAGAATGCCTTCAGGGCTTTCAACTCCGTGAAGGCCATGGTGCCCCTGGCCAGCAGCCTGGAGGGCGTATTCTCCACCAACTTCAACGTGAGTGGGGAAATGGGCCCCGACATGATGCCCCGCTACAACACGCTCACTGGCAAGGGCTTGTTTGAAGTGGTGCGGGCCGCGGTGGCCAACTCCTCGGTGCTGGAGAAAATCAGTACCCTGACCCAGTTTCAGGAGCTGAAAAAGTTTGCCGTGGACAACAAGGACGTGGCCGCCGAAATCATCAACGGCAACTTCGTGGTGAAGCCCTTCGACCTGACGGTGGGCCAGATCAAGATGACGGTGGGCGGCTCCAATAACATCAGCAGCGGGGGGCTGGAGTACGTAACGGCCCTGAACGTGCCCACCGGCAAACTCGGCACCCAGCTCAACTCCCAGCTCACGCGCCTCACCGGCGTGCAGAATCTGCAGGGCACCGACCGGGTAACCCTGGGCCTGACCATTGGGGGCACCGTTACGAACCCGCAGGTGAAGCTTTCCAGCGGCAGCGTGAAAGCCCAGGCCAAGGATTTGGTCAGCAACATTGTGCAGGCCAAGGTAGATGACGCCAAGCTGAAGCTGCAGGCCCGGGCCAAGGTAGCCCAGGACAGCCTGCAGCGGGAGCTGCAGCGCAAGCAGCAGGAGCTGGCCGACAAGGCCCGGCTGGAGCTGGAAAAGAAGCGCCTCGAAGCCCAGGCCAAGCTCCAGGACAAAGCCAAGCAGGGCCTCAACAACCTGATTTTCGGGAAGCCCAAGGCCCAGCCCACCAAGCCCGCCCCTGAGCAGCCCAAGCCAACGGAGCCCACCCCTACCCCCGCCGATAGCACGAAGGCAGGACAGTAGCACTTCGTTGGCTTCGCTCCCGGTAAAAGTTGGCTGACTTCTTGCTCGAACGGGGCCGCCGGCTTCCTACACGGAAGCTGACGGCCCTGTTTTTATTTTTCCCACAACCCCACACGCATGATGCTTACCCGGTTACTTCCCTTGGCTCTGCTGGCCACCCCGCTGGCGCTGGCTAGCTGCGGCCAAGACAACGACAGCTCCACCGACGCCGCGAAGCTGGAAATACGCCTGATGGACGCCCCCGGCGACTTCCGCAACGTGGTGCTGGACGTGCGCCAGATTGAGGTGCACCTGAAAGAGGAAACCACCCCCGACGGCTGGCAGCTGCTCCCCTTCCAGGCCCAGACCATTAATGTGCTGGACTACGTGAACGGCAAATCGGCCCTGCTGGTGAGCACCGATTTCGAGCCCGGCGACCTAAAGGAAATTCGGCTGCTGCTGGGCCCCGACAGCTACGTAATAGGGCGCGACGGGCAGCGCTACGATCTGAAAACGCCCAGCGGTCAGACCTCGGGCGTAAAGCTGAAACTGGACAACACCACGCTGCGGGAGCGGGAAACGTTTCAGCTGCTGCTCGACTTTGATGTGGCCAAGTCCATTGTGGAGCGCGGCAACTGGAAAGCCGGCAATGATAAGAAGGAGCGGTATCTGCTCAAGCCCGTAATCAGGGTAGTAACCCAGGAGCTGGCCGGCGGCCTGCGCGGCACGGTTACGCCCGCCGCGGCCCTACCCCAGGTGCTGGCCATTCGCTCCGCGGTAACCGTGCCCGATACGTTCAGCACGGCCGCCGATGCCGGGGGGGGTTACCAGTTCAGCGGTCTTCCGGCGGGCACCTACCAGGTGCGCATCTACCCCAGCACTACGGCCCCTAGCGGACAGCCGGCTTACAAGCTGGCGGTGCGTACGGGCATTACCGTCACCAATAACCAGGTAACGGAGCTTGGCGCTACTTCCCTGAATTAACTACCCCTACTGCTACTAAAAAAGCCCTGGCTGTGCAGCCAGGGCTTTTTTTGATAGGCAATAAGCGCCACTTATTCTTTCACGATGCGCTGGCTGAACTGGGCATTGTTGCCGCGTACCAGCACGGTGTACAAGCCGGCGGGCCAGTTCCGCGCTTCCAGGCGCTGCACCTGGCCGCCACCCAGCGCCCCCTGGTACAACACCCGACCAGTACCATCAACGACGGTTACCTGGTAGGTGCCGGCCGGCAGGGCAGACAGGCTCAGGCTGACATGGTCGCGGAAGGGGTTTGGGGCCACCACCAGGGCAGCCGGCACCTCCGGGCGCGGGAAAGATATCGTACGCACCTGGCTGTAGTCTGATTCACCGCTGATATCCACCTGCTTCAGGCGGTAGTACACCAGGCCGGCGGCATCCGGGGCGGGCACGGCGGTATCGGTGAACTGGTAGGTGGCGCCGGTGGCCGTGGTGCCCTGGCCCCGTACCTGCCCGATGCGCCGGAACTGCTGCCCGTCGGTGCTGCGCTCTACCTCAAACCGGTCGTTGTGCAGCTCCGCGGAAGTGCTCCAGGCAAGGCGGGCAGTATTCCCCACGGCCTTGGCCGTAAAGCCAACCAGCTTCACCGGCAGCGGACCCGATACGGGCACCGCGTAAGTAGCCATATTGGAGGGACCACCCAGGTTATCGGTAGCGTAGTACGAGAAGGAGTATTGGCCCGTTTCTGCCTGAGGCGGTGCGTACGACAGCTCGCTGGCTTGCTCGGGCCGGATGGTTTGTCCGGCCGATACCTGCACCCCGTTCAGCGTGAGGGTGCCTTTCGCGGGCAGGGCCGCAATGGTATAGGAGGCAATCCAGCCATCGGCATCCGTCGATTCCAGGGCGCTGAGCGGCGTAGCGCCGCTGGTATTGCGCAGAGCCGGTGCGTTCTTGTTCTGGGCTACCGGCATCTGGTTGCCAATGGGAATGGTATAGATGGCCGTATTCGAGAGGTTACCCTGGTTATCAACGGCATAGTAGCTGAAGGCCACTGTGCCGGCGTAGGTACCGGAGGGGTCGTAGGCAAGCTGGCCGAGCTGGCTGGGCTGCACTTCCTGCGGCACGGCCGCAACTGCCTGGTTGCCAAGCAGCAGGGTACCGGCCTGGGCATTGGGCAGGCTGGTAATCACATATTTTACAATCGTGCCGTCGCCGTCGGTGGCAACCAGGGGCTTCAGGATGGTAGCCGCGGCCGTGTTCGGAATGGCCGGGGCCATCAGGACGTTGTCGGCCAGGGGAGCCGTTTGGCCCACCGGTATGGTGTAGGTAGCCGTGTTGCTGGTAGAGCCCGTATTATCCGTTGCCAGGAACGTAAAGGTGATGTTGCCGTTCTGGGTGCCGCTCGGGTCAAAAGACAGCTGGCTGTTTTCGGCGGGCAGCACTACCTGGTTGAGCGTAGCCGGCAGGCCATTCACGTAGAGTATGCCGGCGCCGGACTGGGGTAGGGAGGTAATGGTGTAGGAAATAATGGTACCATCGGGGTCGGTGGCCTCCAGGGGCGTTATGGCCGTGGCTGGGGCCGTGCTGGGCAGCGGCCGGGTGGCCGTGTTATTGGCGACCGGCACGGCGTTGCACGTACCGAAGTACAGATCATCAATCCCGATATCGTTGCCGGCCAGATCCAGGGTCAGGTTGCGGATTTCGAAGGTAGCGGTAGTATTGTTGCCCGAGTACCACACGTCGGAGTATTTCACCCACTGGTCCGGCGACTCCGGCACCGTTAGCGTGCCGGAAGTGGAGGCCCCATTGATAACAAAGCCCACAATCGGGTCGGCAATGTTCATGGTCGTCGGAATCAGGTTGTTAAAGTGCGCCGAGAAGGTGTAGTAGCGGTTGGGCTGCACCTTAAACGTCTGGCTGTACAGCGTCCGGATGGCCGAAGTGGCGTTGATCATCAGGAAGTTGTCGGCGGCTCCGCCGGTGCCGTTGCCCCGGAAGTTGCCGTGGTACTTGCTGGCATCGGGCCCGATGGCGTAGGTGTTTTCCGGCGTCAGCTCGTTGGCCCGCAGCGGGTCGTCGGGCTGGTACTCGTAGTTGGTATTGAAGCCCACGTTGCCACTGGCAAAGCCCGGGTTTACCAGCTGGTTCGGGCCGGTGGCCGCAATGCACTGCACGGCCGGGTCGTACACGTTCAGGTGCACCGTAGCGGTAGCGCACTGGGGCGTAGCGGTCCGGTCGCAGGCCTGATACACAAAGCTATCCTCGCCCAGAAAGCCCGTTTGCGGGGTGTACGTGTAAGAGCCGTCGGGGTTCAGGGCCAAGCTACCATGCTTGGCAGTAGCAATTAGGCTCACGGTAAAGCCCGTGTTCTGCGGATCGGTATCGTTCAGAATCACGTTGCCCGAAGCGGTGGTGTTCTTCTCTACCTCGTTGCTGTCATCGAAGGCCGAGGTAACGCTGTTCACTATAACGCGAATGGCGGCCGGGTTCGAAGTCAGACCTTTATCGTCCTGCACGGTGTAGGTAATGGTGCTGGTGCCGCCAAAATTCAGCAAAGGGGTAAAGGAAACAATGCCCTGAGCCGATACCGTGAATTTCCCCTGGCTGGCTACGGTCCGCTCTGCCTGTATGCCGGCCTGCTCGGGGTTCAGGTCCACGGTGGTCGGGGCCAGCCGGCCGTCCGCGTCCGAGTCGTTGTCGAGCACGGCAATAGTGGCAATGGTGTTGCGGGCCACCACTACCGTAGGGTCGTTGACGGCCACGGGTGGGGTGTTGGCCACCGGGAGGGTGTAGGTAGCCGGGTCCGACTCCAGACCATCGTTGTTGATGCCGGTGTAGGTGAAAGTAAACTCTCCGGACGTATTGCCCGCCGGATCGAAGTATAGCTGTTTGGCTTCTTCGGTGCTGAAGAGGCGGGCCGCCGTAACGGGGGTAGTATTCAGGAGCAGGGTACCACCCTGGGGCAGGGTTTTCAGGCTGAAGCTGGTAACCGTGGTGTTAGGTGCCGCAGTGGCCGCGAGGCTGGTAATGGCTGTGGCCGCAGCGCTGCTCAGCATGGCCCCCGTCCGGATGTTGGCTGCCACGGGCGGAATGCTGACCGTCACGGTGATGGTGGCGGGCTCCGAGGTGGCTACGCCATTCAGAAAACCACCTACGCTCTTTACCGTGTACCGCACGGTAGTTTGGAACCGACTGCCCGGCTGAGGATTAACCGGCAGGGCAAACGACACCACGCCCGTCGTAGGGTTCACCGAGAAGGTACCGCCGTTGCTGCCGGCCATGTTGGTGGTGCTGGTAGCGCCGGAAGCACTCACTAGGGTTACGGTGGTTGGATCAATGGCATCACTGCCCAGGCCCAGGCCGCCCCGCGCATCATTGTCCAGCACACTGATGGTGGCTGAGGTGGCCGTGTTCAGAAGTATTACGGCATCGTTGCGGGTTACCGGCGCCACGGCCCAGGCAAGTCCGGGCAGGGCTACCAGCACACTAACCATGCCCCCAACCCGGCCCCAACGCCGTTTACTCAACGCGGCTCTCCGGGGTACACTGCGGAAATGTGTTTTCATAGAAAGTTGTAAAAAGAAAAGAACCTGCCCTTCGTTTAGCTTGCTTGCTTCAGCAAACCAATTCACAAATTTATTGCAGATTATATAACTTTTTCAATTAGACCAACTTTCACAACAGCCAAGCCACACGAATGCAAACAACTACTATTGATGGTTATTTGGTAGTAATCGACCAAATTTCCATTCTATAGAACAACCTCCCAATATGAATCTACAAATACTCTCTGTTTTTCCTACATGGGGAAAAGTCTCTTTTTATCACACCTGGTACTACACCTACTATTGTATTTTACAATGAATACATATTCTACTAAAAAATCACCCAGCGCCTGTTAAATTTTACCTGCAAGTAAAATTTAACAGGCGCTGGGTAGATGCGCAACGGAGCCGGACCAGTCTACGCCATGCTGGAGAGCAGGTGCAGTAGCTCCTGCTGGGTATGGCGGGTTTTGTCCTGGGCGTACCAGCCGTGCAGCCGCTCGGCAAACTCCTCGTGGGTGGCGCCGGCTGCCTTCATTTCCAGAAACAGATCCTGGGCCGTTGCCGGGCGGGGGCCCCACTGAGTAGCTTCCGTGAGGGTATCGGCGTACAGCATAATCAGCTTAGGAATAGAGCGCCCGCCATTGGTCAGATACCGGTCCATCAGGTCCGGGTTTTCGTCGCGCAGCAGGTAGTGGGTGGTAATACGGCCGTGGCTGGCCTGGGCTATTTTTTCGAGCACGGGCACAATCTGGGCCGCGTCGCCGCACCAGCCTTCCGTAATAATAACCCACACGTACTGCTGCTGCAACTTGCCCAGCGCCTCCCGCAGCTCGGGCAGCAGCTCCGCCTTTTTATCGAGGCGCTCCATGCGCTGCACATTCAGGCGGGTATAGTTGGTAAGCATATCCGACTGGTTGGGGCCGGTGGTTTTGCCCTGGGCCAGCAGCTCATCAATGAGGCGGCGGTAGGCGGCATAGGAGTAGGCGCCGTTCAGGCGCTCCTGGCTCAGCACGGCAGGCTGGGGGGCAGAGGTTGTCATAGCGAAAATAGTAGCTGATGAGGGAGAAGAGGGCGAATGGGTATATCAACGAAAAACCCTGCCGGATGGTGGTGGGCCACCATCCGGCAGGGTTTACCCAGCAACGCCCCCCGAAGTTACAGGCTGGGCACGTCGGCGGCCTCGGCCTTGGCCGACAGCTCGCGGCAATAGGTGATAAAGTCGGTGTTGATGGGCTCCAGGCCGGCCGCGCGCAGCTCCTTGGCTACCTGGGCGCGGTGGTAGTTGCCGTGCACCGGCACGTGGGTCAGAATGTCGGAAATCTGGCTGGTATAGCCCTCCCCAATAGAGTTGGTGTAGGTAATCAGGCGCTGCATCTCGGCCTCATCGGCCTGAATACCATACTGATAGAACCGCTCCGAGGTCTGCTCGTGCCAGTGGTGCAGGGTAGCTAAGTCGTGCTCCTGCCACACTTTCACGGGGCTGGGCGTGTTGGTCATGCGGCCCAGCCAGATGGCTTGGGCATTGAGTACGTGGCTGAACAGGCGCAGGGCTCCGGCCGGAAGGGTAGCGCCCTGGGCCACTAGGCCGTCGAGGTGCTGCAGCAGGGTTTGGTTGGCCCACACGGTGTAGGCGCCCAGCTTTTCAATGGTGTTAATCATGGGGAAGAAAGAAGGTAATGGGGTAATGAAGTGAGGGGTAATGAAGTATGATGCCCTGTCACTTCATTACCGCTTTCCTTTTAGCGAGGGTCTTGCCAAACCAGCTTTTCGTCGGTCCGGGTTTTGGTGAAGTCCGGGCAGTTGCCGTCGCCGCGGCCGGTCAGGCCGCCGTCGGGGTGGCAGAGCAGCTTGCCATCGGCAGCGTAGAGGTTCGTGAACTGGTCGCAGCAGGGGCTGCTTTCGTAGTACACCGTGGCCCCATCGTACTGGTAGCTGTAGATGTGGATGGGCGGATTCTGCTTCTCGTTGTTGAGGTGCTGCTGAATCCGGTCGGCCAGCCACTTGGGGCGCCGGGCGGCATCAAACACAGCATCGGGCCGGGGGGTAGGCTCAATGGTATTAGCCGAGGTAGGCGCCGGCGTTGATACGCTGCCGGCCATGCCCGTCTGGGGCGCATCGGTGGGAGTGGTCACGGCCACGTTGCGCTGGCAGGCGGCCAGGTGCAGCAGCATTGTCAGGGCCGGGACGAGAAGCAGGGAAGAACGCATAAGCGAGCAGGGTTGAAACTCTCCCCGCGCCGAAGGGCTAAAGGGGCGGCAAATATGCACACAAAGCTTGGTTACGCAGGCAGGCCGCAGTAGTTCCGCTTTCTCTGGTGCTACCAGCCCAGCTCCGCCCACAGGCGCGGCCCAAAAATCAGTAGCCCCACGGCCAGCGCCGCCAAGGCCATTACCAGCACGGCGCCCGCCGCCACATCCTTGGCCCGGCCCGCCAGCGGGTGATACTCCGGCGACACCAGATTCACGACAGCTTCAATGGCGGTATTCACCAGCTCGGCGCACCACACGGCCCCCACAGCCAGGGCCACCGCTACCCACTCCCACCGCGCCAACCCGCAGTACAGCCCCAGCCCCACCACTACTACCGTAGCGGCGGCATGAAACCACAGATGCACCTCGGTGCGCAAGGACGCCCACACGCCCCGGAACGCGTAGCCGAAACTAGCAGCCCGGCGGCGCAGCAGGCTTGAGGGCTGGCGGGGGGTAGGAACCTGGGGCTCAGCCACGGGCGTCGAACTGCTGGAAAACGGTATGGCGCAGCTGGTCCCACTCGGGCTTCAGGATGCTGAAATATACCGAGTCGCGGCGGAGGCCGCCCTGGGTTTTCATGTGGCTGCGCAGAATGCCTTCTTCGGTGGCCCCCATGCGGCGCATGGCCTCGCGGCTTTGCCAGTTGCGGGCGTCGGTTTTCAGCTCCACCCGCTCACACTGCAGCTCTCCGAAGGCGTATTTCAGCAGCAGGTGCTTGGCGGCGCGGTTCAGGCCGGTGCGCTGGTAGGCGCGGCCCAGCCAGGTCCAGCCAATTTCCAGGCGGCAGTCATCCAAAGCAATGTTGCCGTAGCTGGTGCTACCCACCACGCGCCCCGTCTGCCGGTCCACAATAGCAAAGGGGTAGCGCCGACCCGCTTCCCGGTCGCGCACGCTCTGGGTTAGCCAGGCGGCCAGCTCCACGCTATTTTGGGGCATGGGGGTGGTCGTGTATTGCCAGATGGCCGGGTCGAAGGCTACCTCCTTCAGGTCGTCGAAGTCGGAGAGGTCGAGGGGCCGCAGGCGGACGCGGCTATTTTCCAGGGTGATGCAGCGGGCGAAATCCATGAACAGGCTGAGAGGGGAACGGCTCCAAAGATAAATCACAGATTCCCGCTGGTTTGCATGATTGCGCACATTCTCACGGCGCGGGCAACGCTACCTGCTCGGTATTGCTGACTTTGTGCGGTTGCCCGCCCGGTCCGGTCGGACGGGCTCCGCCCGTCCGACCGGGGGTAGGGACCTAGTAGCCTAGGCCCCGCAGCAGCAGGGCATAATCAGAAAGGGAAAGGTGGCCGCCGCTGGCCTGGGGGTGGCCGTGGGCGAAATTGGCGGGCGGGGTAGCGCCGACCCTAGCAAAAGCGGCCCGCAGCAGGTCCGGAATGTGCAGGTTGCCGGCAGCCCGCCCCGAAATAGCGACCATGCCCTCGGGCAGGTAGCCCAGGTTGGCGCACAGCACCACTCTATCAGCGAGGCGCGTAATCCACTGCTGGGCAATAAGCGGGTGAATCTGGCAGGCGGAGTTGATGGTGATGATAGCCACGGGCGCGGCCTCAGGGCCTTTGGGTGGGAACTTGGGGGGTAGCTTGCGGGCGGCAGCCAAAGCGGCCGCTACCTCGGCCCGGTAGCCCGCCAGCACCGCGTCCTGGGCCAGGCCGCGGGGGTTGTCATCGTGGAGGAGGTAGCGCAGGGGTAGGGCCAGGTCGAACTCCCCGGCCCGACGGGCGGCGTTGCACATGGCCACGGCTTCCTTGAGCCACTTGGCGGTATGCTGCTTTTTCACGGCTGCCAGCGGGGGCCAGGCCGCCTGGTCGCCGAGGTCGGAAATAACCCCTATAGCCGCTACCCACTGCAGATCCGTCACGTCGGCTTCGGCGGCCAGCAGCTCGTAGGCCAGCCAGGCCGAGCAGGGCACGGGGTCAAGGCCGTAGCCGGTCAGCACGGTGCCGCCGGCCGGGGGCTGCCCTTCCGGAATGTGGTGGTCGACGTAGAGCACCGGCACGCCGTGAGGTTCCAGAGTGCCGTGGGCGTGCACGCCCAGGTCTGTTACAATCAGGGCATCGGGCCTGAGGGCCAGCAGCCGCTCGTGGGCGCCGGGGGTCAGGAAGGCGTTTTCGCCCTTGCCGGAGGGCACTACCTCCACCTGCCAGCCGGGGTTGATGCGGCGGAGGCCGCGCCCGAACAGGGCCCCGGCAGCCAGCCCATCGGCATCGAAATGGCAGAACACCACCACGCGGCCCCCGGCCGGAATTTGATCCAGAAAGGCACGGAAGGGTGCCACAAATTGCGGATATGCGGGCATGAAAACGGGCAGCCCGCATGGTAGCCGGCTGCCCGTTGTTCGTAAAGCAGTGCGCTTAGGTTGTAGCGCGAACGTTGTAGTTCGCGTGTTGTCGGGCTGGTTACACAGTATAAGATGCCCGGCAATACGCGAACTACAACGTTCGCGCTACAACCTTACTTCTTGATTTCGCCTACCATGTCTTCGGGCTTGAGCCACTCGTTGAACTGCTCCTCGGTGAGGTAGCCGAGCTGCAGGGCGGTTTCCTTGAGGGTCGAGCCGTTTTTGTGGGCCGTCTGGGCAATTTCGGCGGCTTTGTAGTAGCCGATGTGGGGGTTGAGGGCCGTAACCAGCATCAACGACGAGTCAACGTGCTTCTTGATGTTCTGTTCCAGGGGCTCGATGCCCACGGCGCACTTGTCGTTGAACGACACGCACACGTCGCCGATGAGGCGGGCCGAGTGCAGGAAGTTGTAGATCATCAGGGGCTTGAACACGTTCAGCTCGAAGTGGCCGTTCATGCCGCCGATGTTGATGGCTACGTCGTTGCCCATCACCTGCGCCGCTACCATGGTCATGGCCTCCGACTGGGTGGGGTTCACCTTGCCGGGCATGATGCTGGAGCCGGGCTCGTTGTCGGGGATGTGCAGCTCGCCGATGCCGGCGCGCGGGCCCGAAGCCAGCAAACGAATGTCGTTGGCAATCTTCATTAGCGAGGCAGCTACCGTTTTTAGGGCGCCGTGAGCTTCCACAATAGCGTCGTGGGCGGCCAGGGCCTCAAACTTGTTTTCGGCCGTGATGAAGGGTAGGCCGGTCAGGTCGGCAATATGCTTGGCCACGTTTTCGGAGTAGCCGGGGGGCGTGTTGATACCCGTGCCCACGGCCGTGCCGCCCAGGGCCAGCTCCGAAAGGTGAGCCAGGGTGTTCTTGATGGCGCGCAGGCCGTGGTCGAGCTGCGACACGTAGCCGCTGAACTCCTGGCCTACCGTGAGGGGGGTAGCATCCATGAGGTGGGTACGGCCGATTTTCACGATGTGCATGAACTGCTCGCTCTTGGCCCGCAGTGTGTCGCGCAGCTTCTCAATGCCGGGAATGGTCTTCTCTACCAGAATCTTGTAGGCCGCAATGTGCATGGCCGTCGGGAAGGTATCGTTGCTGGACTGTGACTTGTTTACGTCGTCGTTGGGGGCCAGAAACTTCTTCTCGTCGGAAAGCTGACCGCCGTTGAGCACGTGGCCGCGGTAGGCGACTACCTCGTTCACATTCATGTTGCTCTGGGTGCCCGAGCCGGTTTGCCACACCACCAGCGGAAACTCCGCATCGAGCTTGCCTTCCAGAATTTCGTCGCAGACGCGGCCAATCAGCTCGGCTTTCTCGGCCGACAGAATACCGGCGTCGCGGTTCGTGAGGGCGGCGGCTTTCTTCAGGTAGGCAAAGGCGCGGATGATTTCCTTGGGCATCTTATTGATGTCCTGGGCAATCTGGAAGTTGTCGATGGAGCGCTGGGTCTGGGCGCCGTAGTAGGCGTCGGCCGGCACCTGCACGGTGCCCATGGTGTCTTTCTCGGTGCGAAACTGAGTCATGCTTCTAGTGGGTGAGAAGAGAATAAGGTGACAAGAAAGCGCGCGGCAAGCCCCGACGCGCCGCAAAAGTACGTAACGGCGTACGGCCCGCCACCCCTACCCCAAAATTCTGCGCCGGGTTGGCTCGGCCCTGGGCCGGCGGGCTGCGTATAGCCTAGCTCAAGCATTCTACCTAGCTACTCTACTGTCATGAACAAGACCTTTGAATCAGAATCCGACGCTCTTTCCGTACAGCCCGACCAGCCTACCACGGCTCAGCCCTCTGCCGTGACGCCGCCCGCCCAGGAAAACACGGCCCCCACGCCGCCTTCGGCCGCCACGACCAGCACCAGCGCCGATGCCGATGAAACGCCCGTGCCCGTGGCCGGCAACGGTGCCCCCGACTACAGCCAGCTGGAAGTGAAAACCGAGCCCGACCTGCCTACCCCCGACAAAGCCGGCGGCAGCGCCACCGAACCCGAAAGCGGCGGCGGCTACAGCGGCTAAAGAGTAGCTGAGTAATGGAGCAACTGAATAGAGGACGCAGCAAGCAGAGCAAAGCTTCTCTCCTAACTAGATGTAGGGAGCGGGGCTTGCCCCCGCCCGGCGCCTGAACATCGGTTACACGTAAATTTAACGGCGCGGACGCCTGACCGGACGTGGGAAACGGGGCGCCTGAACAACGACTACATATAAATGTAACGGCGCTGACGCCGGGCGGGGGCAAGCCCCGCTCCCTACCCCCAACAAGCCCTTGGCGATACCATACGTCAAGGGCTTGTCACGTTTCAGGGGGTAGCACACTGGTCAGGAAGGATGGCTTCGTCGGGCCTCCTCGCCATGACGGGTAGCCTTTACCGCTCTTCTATTTTAAACGGCACCGTAATTTCGACGGTGCGGGCGGTGCGGCGGCCGTTCTGAATGGCGGGAAACCAGGCCGGGCCTTCCTGCAGCAGCCGGGTGGCTTCGGCGTCACACTCCTCGGAGAGCTTCTTCACCACTTTAATGTCGGAGAGCTTGCCGTCCACGCCCACCACAAAGCGGAGCTTCACGTTGCCTTCGCGCCGGTCTTCGAGGGCTTTTTCGGGGTAGTCGAGGCTGTCGCGCAGGTACTTTTTGAGGCTGGCGTAGCCCCCGGCCGGCATAGCTCCTACCGCCATGGGCGCCGGCGGGGCGTCGCGGCGGACTACCACTACCTCGCTCAGGGCTTTGGTGTCGGGGGTGAGGGCCAGTGTTAGGGTGGAGTCTGTGGGGCGTATTGTACGCACCTGCGTGACGTAGCCAATGGAGCTAATGTATAGCTGCTCCGTAGGGGGTACCTTCAAACTGAAATAGCCCTCTGAGTTAGTTGAAACTCCTGTAGAAGCTCCTGGAAACGTTACAAATGCGCCAGCCATTGGTGCACCAGCAGTGTCCGTTACCCGCCCCCGAATAGTGCGAGCCGCTTCCGGGGCGGCCGTTTTTTGTTGATCCATAACCAGGGGGCTGGCGGCTATCTTCCGCTTCGCTACGGCTGTAGTACCGACCATTGGCATGGCAGCCGCGGGCGGGGGAGCTGCGGCGTACTCCTCGGCCGCGCGGGCCGAGGTAGTACGGACGGAATCGGGTGCCGTAACGGCTACCGGAGCCGCGGCTGCGTCAGCCGCTCCTTTCTCCCCGGCCCACCCCTGCGCTGCCCCCAGACCGGCTACTTCCACCGGAACATCGGCGTCACCGTTTACGCTTGACTCCGTCCGGCCCCGGGCCGGCCTCCCAGCGGAGCGCCGCGGGCGTAAGGCTGCGCGGGAAGTTGCGCCCGGCGTAACCGCGGCTACTTCCGGAATGGCTGCCCGGGCGGCAGCCGTTTCCGGTGCTTCCAGAGTGGGGGCAGCGGGAGCAACGGGAGCCGTAGCCACGGCTTCGCGCCGCATAGCGGCAGGCCGCGCGGCCGTATCCTGTGGGGCCGGGCGCAGCAGAGTAAACCACACCACGGCGGCCCCTAGGGTGAGCAAGAGCGCGGCCGCGGCCGCCAGTTGCTGCCAAGCTAGCCCCAGCGCGGGTTTGGGCTTCGATTCAGTAGCCAGTTCTGATACGCGGGCGCCCAGGCGCTGACGCAGCTCGGCCAGGCTGGCATCGGTAACGGCGGCGGGCTGCAGTTCCAGGCCTTCCAGCACATCGGCGCAGTGCGGGCAGTCGAGGGTGTGGGCTTCCACGCGGTGCTGCTCGGCGGGCGTCAGTGTCCCGGCCGCGTACTGGCGCAGCACCTCCACCGGCAGGTGCCGGCTGGCAGGAGGGGTAGGCGCAGAAGCAGAGTCAGGGCGAAGCATTGGAAGCGGCAGTAGTTTCGAGGTGGCGGCGCAGATTGCGCTTGCCGTTTTGGAGGTGACTTTTCACCGCGTTCAGATCAAAGCCGGTGAGCTCGGCAATGTCGCGGTAGCATTTCTTTTCGAGGTAGAACAGCTCCAGACATCGTCGTTGGCCGGGAGGTAGCTCAGCCAGGGCGTGCTCCAAGTGCTGAAGCTGCTGTTCGTGGAGGTCGGCTTCGGTGGGGTCATCATCTGCCAGATGCCGGGCCGCCGCCGATTCCATACCGGCGGCATCCGGAAAATGCACCACCAGCGCCCCACCCGCTGCCGGCCCCGCCCGCTGCCGGGCCCGTAGCACCATCAGGCAATGGTTGCGAGCCGTGGCGTGCAGCCAGGGTGCGAAGTTCTCCACCTCGTGCTGGCGCAACTTACTTACCAACTGCTCAAAGAGTTGCATGACGGCGTCCTTGGCATCTTCCTCGTCGCGGAGGTAGCGCCGGCAGATGGCCAGTACCTCGGTCATGTGCCGGTCGTAGAGCGTGCCCAGGTCGTGCACGTCGCCCTCGGCATGGTAGCGCCGGAGCAGCTCCGCATCGGAGAGCTCGGCAGCAGGCGCAGGACGGCGGGAGCGACGAAAGAACATACCAGGGCAAAAGGGCCAGAACCGAAAGCTACGCTTTCAGGCCGGAAAAGCATGGCGCGGCCGGGCCGGAATCGTCTAGCAGAGCCTCGAAAGGCAAGCCGGTAAAAATATTTTTCAGGTGGCGTGTGGAATCCGTTGGCCGGGGGCATCTGAAATACAAGCTGCTACCCTAACGCCCTCGGTTATGTTGCCTTCCTATTTCCTGCTGGCCGGTTCAGCCCTGGCCCTCGTCGCTACCCAGCCGGTGCGGGCCCAGCGCCCTACCCCTCCCGATACCCTGAACCCCGCCGCGGCTGCCGCTGTCGGGCCCTCACCGGTATTGCCGTGGCGGCTGCCCAACGCCCAGGAATGTGCCGGCATTCGGGCCGACGAAGCCCGCACGGCGCCCCGGCAGGCCCAGCGCCGGGAGAAGCGGCTGCACCGCTGGGCCGCAGAACAGCCTGAGCCAACTACTGCTAAGCCCTGAATAGGTAGTCAATTTAATCCTTTCACTTCTACTGGTATCTGCCATGCCCCGTTTCCTGTATTGCACCTTAGTAGCCGGCGTACTCACCGGTTCACCTGCTCAGGCCCAGCAGCCTGCTCCCGCGCGCTACCACGTACAGAATCCTGCAACTCAATCTTTTGTGGAAGGTCAGGTGATTGATGCCCGCACGAAAAGAGGGTTACCAGGCGTCACGGTGCTGGTAAAAGGAACCCGGAACGGGGCTACTACCACGTCCAAAGGCTACTTCCAGCTGGAGTTGAAAGCAGAGCACCGAACCCTGGTTTTCAGCTCCATTGGCTACGTAACGCGGGAGCTAACCCTGCGTCCGGGCCAGACTGTAGTGCCCACTATTGCCCTGCAACCGGACCGGCGGCAGCTAAGCGAAGTGGTAGTTACTGGCAAAGCCAAGCCACGGGCCACTCGCCCGGCCTCGCCCAACAGCCGCAGGCAACAGACCGAAACAGTGGCCGGCAACACTGATAATCCGGCAGACCTCGCGGGGCTCGAACCGGGTGAAGGCGCCACTTCTGCTGATTATGCCCTGCAAGGCCGGGTAGCTGGAGTGGCTATCAGCCCGAGCGGCGGTTACATGATGCCCCGCCCTGAACCCGGCGCGGGCGAAACCTACGCTTCGCTGGCTGAAAACGGCTTCCACAATGCTGCCAAAGACCCGCTGAGTACCTTTAGCATTGATGTGGATGCGGCCAGCTACAGCAACGTGCGCCGCTTTCTGCAGCAGGGTCAGCTCCCTCCATCCGACGCGGTGCGTACCGAAGAGCTCATTAACTACTTCCAGTACGACTACCCCGCTCCGGCCCCTACCTCCCCCGAGCCTTTCCGGGTGCTTACGGAGCTGGCCGAGTGCCCCTGGAACCCCGAGCACCAGCTGGTGCAGGTGGCGTTGCAGGGCCGCCGGGTGGCTACCGAGAAGCTGCCGCCCGCCAATCTGGTCTTTCTGGTGGATGTGTCGGGCTCCATGATGGGCGACGACCGGCTCGGGCTGATACAGCAAAGCCTGCGCCTGCTTACCAACGAGCTGCGCCCCCAGGATAAGGTGGCGCTGGTGGTGTACGCCGGGGCCGCTGGCCTGGTGCTACCTCCTACCCCCGGCTCCCGCCGCGCCGACATCCTGGCGGCCATCGACCAGCTGCAGGCGGGCGGCTCCACGGCGGGCGGGGCGGGCTTGCGCCTGGCTTACCAGGTAGCGCGTCAGAGCTTTAATAAGGAAGGCAACAACCGCATTATTCTCTGCACCGACGGCGACTTCAACGTGGGCGAGCAGAGCGACGCGGCCATGGAACGCCTCATCACCCAGGAGCGGGAAACCGGCGTGTTCCTGACAGTGCTGGGGGTAGGCCAGGGCAACTACCAGGACAAGAAAATGGAGCTGCTGGCCGACAAAGGCAACGGCAACTACGCCTACCTCGACAACCTCGACGAAGCCCGGCGGGTGCTGGTCCGGCAGTTTGGCGGCACGCTGTTCACCATTGCCAAGGACGTGAAGCTGCAGGTGGAGTTCAACCCGGCCCGGGTGCGCGAGTACCGCCTGGTAGGCTACGAAAACCGCCTGCTGGCCGCCGAGGACTTTAACAACGACCGCAAAGATGCCGGCGAATTAGGTGCCGGTCACACCGTAACGGCTCTTTATGAGGTAGTGCCCGTAGGAGCCCGTGCCACCGTCGATCCGCTCAAGTACCAGTCGGTGCCAGCGCCCAAGGCTAACGCCTCGGCTGAGTTGCTCACCGTGAAGCTGCGCTACAAAGAGCCCCAGGGCAGCAAAAGCCAATTGCTGGAACAAGCCCTGATCGGGGCCCCTCGCCCCCTGACCGAAGCCAGTGAAAACCTGCGTTTCGCGGCGGCGGTGGCCCAGTTCGGGATGCTGCTGCGCCAGAGCGACTACCGCGGCGCAGCCACCTGGGAATCAACGGCGCGCTTGGCCGAAGGTGCCCGGCGCTTCGACCCCGATGGCTACCGCGCCGAGCTGGTGCGCCTGGTGAAGCTGGCGGAAGCCCTGCGCCCGGCCCCGGTGGAAGTAGGCGCGCGGTAGTAAGCCCATCAGATACAACTAATTAAAAATCTTATTACCAATAGCTTGCAACTTATCAAGCATGCATTGGCTCTTGCCAGCGCCATCCGTTTACGCGGGTAGTTTCGGGCGTTTTGCTGCCGCTCTGCCTACCCCCCGAAGTCGGCCCAACCCCACTCACAGCGGCCGGGCAGCGCCGGTTGCAGACGCGCCGCCATAAGCGCCGCCGGGCCGACTTCGGCTTTACTCCTAGTTGCCGTGTTTTATTCCTGTGCCTCATATTGCTCGTGCATGAAAAAGGCCCCACCGAAAATCGGTGGGGCCTTTGTGCAGGGAATAGGTAGTGGGAGAGAGAGTTAGAACGAGTAGTTGACGGACGCCTTAATCACGCGGTTCTGGGCGTCGAAATTGTTGTTTTTGTCCAGGGACGAAAGGCCGTAGTCGTAGCCGGCGCTTAGGCCCAGGCCGTTCTGGAACTGATAGCCCAGGCCGCCCGTCACCGAGAAATCTACCTGGCGGAACTGGTCTTTGATATCGAAGTTCTCATTGAAGGCTGAGAAGCCCAGGGCGCTGGCATTCACGCGGGCCTTACCCGAGAGCAGCACCGAGGCCTGCGGACCGGCAAACACGTAGAACCCATCAGTGAGGTAGCCTTTGGCCAGCAGCGGAATATCGAGGTAGGCCATGCGGGCCGTGGCTTTTACTTTAGCGTTCAGGAAGTCGAACTGCTCCAGCGGAATGCGGCCCGTAAGCACGGTACCTTTCTCGGAGTAGCCTACCCCCGGCTCGATGGCAAAGCGGGGGCCCAGGGGCAGCGAGGCATAGAGGCCGGCGTGGAAACCGGGCTTCATTTCCTTGGTCACGGCCCCGTTGGTATAGTCGGCCAGGTCCATCACGCTGTTTACCGCGTCGCCCGACCAGTCCGAGACGTTCACGCCGGCCCGGATGCCGAACTTCACCCCATCGGTGGCCGAGGAAGCCGAGGAGGAGTAAGAGGGCGTAGAACGAACCGGGCGGGCCTGGGCCGGACCCGTGTACTTCGGTACGCGGTGGGGCTGAATCTGGGCCTCGGAGGCGGTAGCAAACGCGGTAACAAAAAGGGCAGCAGCGGCCAGGCGGCCGAAAAGTCGCTTCGTATTCATGGCAGGAAAGGTTGGAAGGAAGGGCCGGCTACCAGAGGTGCGCAGCGGGTGGCTGCCGGCTTCGGAGAGGGTAGTATTACAAAACCGTGCCAACTTTTCTCCAGCCGGCCGCTGCTGCCCTGCCACAGTCCCGACATCCTAAAACAGGCGGCCCCGACCTCAAGCTGTCCTTGAAGCCGCGGCCGCCCACTTACCCAGTAATTATTTCAGTAATCAACTATTCATCACTAGATTATACAATCAAATAAACAAGCAGCGGATATCTGGCCATCCACGAACAGAGCGGATAAACGAAGGCAGAGCCAGTTCAGGGCTGAACAGCATCATCGAGCAGGTGAATAATGCCGTTGGTAGCCGTTTGATCGAGGGCAACCAAATGCGGGTGCTCCTGCTCGGACAGCCGGTGCCGATTGGTATGGGGCATTACCTGGCAGCTGGCATCATACGGCTTGAGCCCAAACAAATCGAATCCACCGTGGAAGTCCAGGGCATAGTCCCATTGGCTGCCCGCCAGAGTCGGGTTCCGGTCATTCTTGAACAGCAGGTAGGAAGGCAGCCGTGTTGGGAGGCAGTGGAGTTGCAGCAGACGCAGCAAGGCGGCGTCGGGCACGGCCGCTACGCTGGTCCAGGCCGGGTTCATGCGGCGCAGGGTGCGGAGCAGGCCGCCATTGGAAGGCAGCAGCAGGGTGTAGTCGCGCTGCGCATCGCTGAGCAAAGCCAGCACCGGCGCCGCTACCGGGCGCTGCAGCGCCTCCCAGAACAAGCCGTACTCGGCTCCGTCTGCCGCACGCTGCCGCACTTCTTCGGCCAGGGTGCGGGCCGGTGGCAGCAGCACATGGGGCAGCGCATGCACTACGCCGCCCACCGTGTGCTGGCCCCGGGCGTCGGTCCAGGCAGTGTACAACCCATTCAGGGCTATTTTACCGCTGAAATACCACAGGTACAACTGGTTGCCAGCCGCACCAGCAGCCGGCAGCAGCGTAGTAAATTGCTTGTGTTCAACTTCGGCTACCTCGTTGAGCGCCTGTTCGGGCAGCAGATGATACTGCAACACGCGGCGGAGTTGCTCAATCTGGCCGACATCCTGCAGAGCCATAATGCTGGTCGCCGTGGTGTAGGGAGTGCCGCTCAGCTCCGCGAAGGCCGCGTTGGTGGGGGCCAGCACCGTCAGGAACTTGCTTTGCTGCAGGGCGGGTAGCAGGTTGGTTTTACGCAGGCCGGCATACAGTGTGCTGTACTCGGGATTGTCGCGCAGGATTTGCTCCAGGCTTGAAACGGGGGTGGGGTCACTTTCTTTCTGGCAGGCTGTGCCCAGCAGCAGGCCGCTTAAGAGTAGGAGCAGTAGGGAGGCGTAGCGGGAAAACATCAGGTAGGAATAAGAAAGAGGGGGTAAAATCACAGACTTGCCGCCGGAACGGCAGCTCCCGGCTGGTTTAGGCCAGGGCTGCTACCCCACCCGTGCCGGTGGAAGATGAGGCAGCGGAACCGTTGCAAAGGTGCCGGGCGGGCTTCGCTCCTGAAATCGCGGGAAGCCGGTAATCTGCTCTACCAGGAAACCAGTAATTTCCTGGTCAGCAGGGTTTCTTCGCCAAATCCTAAGCAAGTTTGCCGGCGCATGGGGCTTCGCTTTCTTTCATTTTTGGGGTGGTATAGGCTTCGCGGCGGCTGGCGGCTGGGGCTGCTGTTGCTGCTACTCAGCGGCGCCACCTGGCCAAGTAAGGCCAGCCGCTTACCCGCCGCCGATAGCCTGCTGCAGGCCCTGCGCTCGGCCCCCTCCGACACGGTTCGGGCCAAAACTGCCCTGCGCCTTTCCGCCGCCCTGGCGCCCACCGACACGGCCCGCGCCCGGCACTATGCCCGGCACGCCCTGGCCCTGAGCACCCGCACCGGCTTTGCTTACGGACAGGCCCATAGCTGGCTGCAGCTTAGCGCCCTGGCCATTATCCGCAACGACAATGACCGCGCCCGGCGCTACGGCCAGCTGGCCCAGCGCGCCGCCGCAGCCCTGCCACGCTCGGCGGCGGCCGATGGGCGCACGCGCAGGCTGCTGGCGGCCATTGCCAATAACCGCGGCAACGTAGCCGATCGGCAGGGCCGCTACGAGGCCGCGACCCAGTTCTACCTGCAGGCAGTTTCCCACTTGGCCGGCACAGCCGAAGTGCCCACTACCCTCACGGTGTATGCCAACCTGGGCAACAGCTTTCAGGCCCTCAACCAACCCGAGCAGGCGGCGGCCTATTGGGGGCAGGCCGTGGCCCTGGGCCGTGCCACCGGGCCGGTGCCCGAGCTGGCGCCGGTGTATCTGCAGCTGGCCGCTCTGCAGCTGCAGCAAGCCCGCCCCGATAGTGCATGGCAGCTGCTCCGGGCCGCCTACCCCATTATAGAGCGGCACCCGTTCTACGCCGGCGAGTACTACGGTACACTGGGCCAGTACTACCTCGGGCGGCAGCTTCCTCAGCCGGCCCGGCAGGCTTTCCGGCGGGCACTGCCCTACGCCACCACCAAAGGGGCACTGGGCTACCAGGCCAAGATTCTGTTTAACCTAGGGCAGGCAGAAGCCCAACTCGGCGACCTGAGTCAGGCCCGTGCCACCATGCAGCGCAGCCTGGCGCTAACCCAGCAGCTCGGCGACGCACAACAGCTCATCAGCAACCTGGCGGCCCTGGCCCACCTGGAAGAGCAGGCCGGCCAGTGGCAGCAGGCCCTGTATTATTACCGCCGCGGCCAGCAGCTGCGCGACACCCTGGCCGGGGCCGCCGTGCAAGCCCGGGTGCGGGAACTGGAAACGCGCTTCCGGACGCGCCAGCAGGCCCAGCAGCTGCAGGCCTTGCGCCGCGAGCGGGCCGCCCAGCAGCAGGCGCTGCTGCAGCAGCGCCGGTTAAGTATGGCGTACCTGGGCCTAGCCCTGGCAGCCCTTGGGGCCGGTGGGCTGCTGGGGCTGCTGCTGCGCCACCGCCAGCGCCTGGCCCGGCAGCAGCGGGAATTGCAGGCCCAGCGCATCCGGCAGCTGGAGCAGGAAAAGCAGCTACTGAGTACTACGGCCATGTTGCAGGGCCAGGAAGAGGAACGCCGCCGCCTGGCCCGCGACCTGCACGATGGGTTGGGCGGCATGCTCTCCACCGTGAAGCTGTACCTGGGCACTGTGCGCGGCCGCGTGGTGCTTTCTGAGGAGGCTGCCGCGCTGTTTGCCCAGTCCGTTGACCATCTTGACAGCTCCATTAGTGAGTTGCGCCGGGTAGCCCGCAATATGATGCCCGAGGCCCTGCTCACGTTTGGCTTGCCCCAGGCCCTGCAGGACCTCTGCGCCGCTGCGCAGCAGGCCGGAGGCCTGCAGGTACACCTGCAAACCTACGGCCTGGAAGCCCGCCTCGACCATGCTACGGAGGTGGCACTGTACCGCCTGGTGCAGGAGTTGCTCAACAACGTGCTGAAGCACGCCCAGGCCCGGCAGGTGCTCGTGCAGCTTATGCGCCACCACCACGATGTGCAGCTGGTAGTAGAAGACGACGGCCGGGGTTTTGACCCCAACGGGACCCGCATGGGGGTAGGACTGCGCAGTATGCAAGCCCGGGCCGACTACCTCGGCGGCACCCTGGATGTACGCTCCGGGCCCGGGCAGGGTACGGCGGTCAGCCTGGATTTTCGCGTACCCCCACCAACCGCTCCGGCGTAGGATGGCAAGCCGCCAGCGCCCGCTGCAACTGCCGCCGTGCGGTTCCGGCACCTGCCGTCCCTGTTTGCCTTCTCCCTAAATTGCCGCTTATGAATTCGATACGGGTAGTACTGGTGGACGACCACCGCATGGTGCTGGAGGGCCTGCGCGTGCTGCTGCAGCCGCTGGCAGAAGTAGAGGTAGTGAGCACCTGCACCACGGCCGCCGAGTGCTATACTGCCGTGGCCCGGCTGCAGCCCGATGTGGTACTGCTCGACATTAACTTACCCGACCAGAACGGGGTAGCGGTATGCCAGCAGCTAACGGAAACGTATCCGAAACTCAAAGTCATTGCCCTGACCACCCTCAACGAAAAAAGCTACGTGACGCGCATGATGCAGCACGGCGCGGCGGGCTATGTGCTCAAAAACGCTTCGCCCGAAGAGCTGCTAGAAGCCATGCGGCGGGTACAGGCCGGGAAGAAATATTTCAGCGAGGAGGTGCAGGAGCTACTGCTGCAGCCGGCACCAGCTACGCCGCAACTACCCCTGCTAACCCGCCGCGAAAAGGAAATTCTGGCTCTGATTGCCGACGGCCTGACCAGCCAAGAAATAGCTGATCGTTTGTTCCTGAGCGTGCTGACCGTGGAAACGCATCGGCGCAACATTCTAACCAAATTTGGGGTGAGCAACACGGCCTCCTTAATTAAGCTGGCCGCTCAGCAGCAGCTATTGTAGATTGCAGGGCCGCCGGGGCCAGAGCGGTGGGCCGCTCACGCTTAGCGGCTACGGGCCCGCTCGTTGTACTGCCGGATGAGAGCCTCCAGCTCGGCGGGGCCGTGGCCGGGTTGGCCGGCGGCCACGCGGCGGGCCAGCTCGGCGTCATCGGCCAGAAAAGTGGAAACCTGGCGGGCAAAATTCTCCGGCGTCACCAGCACCAGCGTACCATCGGCCCGGCGCAGATACCACCTCACGGCTTCCGGTTCGGTAGTCTGAGTGGAAGCGGCGGGGGCGCTCAGTACGGGGGTAGGCCCCAGAAAACTGGTGGTGGGGGCGGAGGCGGCCTTCACTACGTACAGCTCCACGGGCCCGGCCACCCGGCGCGCGCCAATGCGGCCCGGCTCCCGCTTTTTTTCCTTGAGCAGTGCCGAGTACTGGCCCCGTATGCGCAGCCACTGCACTTCATCCACGGGCAGAAACTTCGGCTTCGGGCTGGGGCTGCCATCGAGGGCGGTCAGGTAGTATGTTACCAGCATATCCACGCCCGTAGCCGAAACGGGAAGGTAGGCCTTTAGCTGCTTGCCGTTGCACAGCCCGGCCGTGCCCCAGGCAAACTGTTGGCCTCCAAACCCTCGTACCAGCCGCGTGGTATCGGTGGGCGGGGTTTGCATGGGGCTGGCCTGCGCCAAGAGGAAAGCGGATACGAGTGAGGCAAGTAAAGTCATAGATTAACGTGCACAGTAAAACGGGCTGCCATTGTCCCTACCCCGCTAAGACCAGAGAAAACTCCGGTTCCCTGAATTCAGCCGAAAACTGGAGAATAAACCCAACAAAACAGAGTTTAGGGGCTTGCACACGGCCTGATCAGAGAAAAATACCGGTTTTCCGGTAGTGGCGCCTGTGGTTTCCCGTCTGTTCCGGCCCAAGGCTACCGCATGCATTTCTCCAAGGGGGCCTCGCGCCACCAGGCGGCCGGAGCGGAATCCAGCTCCGCTTTAGCGTCTGAAAATGGTGCGGGACGGCCGCTGGTCACCGGTTGGTTTTGTGCGCTCAGCAGGCCCCCGCGCTGCGGCCCCAGGAGCTGCGGCTTTTGCCGCTCCCGAACGGTTGTTCAGCTACACTTCCAAAAAATTAATTTGGAATTGCCATTGATGCGTTTCACCTTGCCAGCGTAAAGCACCTGATTTTCATGCCTCAGCACACCGGCCGCTTCTTTTTTAGCTATACTTTCTACTACGCCACGGCGTAGTCGAGCGGCCCTTCTGTAGCTTTTCCAACCGAAACCATACAGCGCCTCTCGACCACCTCGGGAGGCGCTTTTTTTACGCTTACGCTCCGGCTTCTTATGCTCACTTCGGCTTTCTTTTACTACGGCTATACCTACTTCTTTTTTACTAAGAAGCCGGGCCCCGTTCGCCAAAGCTGACCCAAAAGCAGCCACCACGCAACACCAAGGCCCCGCACTCCGGAGGCCTTTTTTAGTACCCTTTTCACTACCAGCCCCATGCTTCCAGCCGTTGCCATTCAGGGTTTCGAAGGCAGTTTCCACCAGATAGCCGCCCGGCGCTACTTTAGCCCCGAGGTGGAGGTAGTACCCTGCGCTACGTTTGGAGAGGTAGTAAGCACTGTGGTGCAAGGCACGGCCGACGCAGCCGTTATGGCCATCGAAAACTCCATTGCCGGCAGCATCTTGCCCAACTACACGCTGCTGCGCAAATCGGGCCTGCGGGTGATGGGCGAGACCTACCTGCACATCCGTCAGCACCTGATGGCTCTGCCGGGGCAAGGGCTGGAGGATATTACCGAAGTGCACTCCCACCCCATGGCCCTGCTGCAGTGCGCCGACTACCTCGGCCGCCACCGGCACTGGCGCCTGGTAGAAACCGAGGACACGGCCCTGAGTGCCCAGCGCATCCGGGAAGGCGGCCGCGCGGGTGTAGCGGCCGTGGCCGGCACGCTGGCCGCTGAGCTGTTTGGGTTGGATATTCTGGAAGCCGACATCCACTCTGAAAAGAAAAACTACACCCGCTTTCTGGTGGTGGCCCGCCCCGAAAACGCCGCGGAGGTAGCCCAACCCAACAAGGCCTCGCTCTACTTCCACACCACGCATGCCCAGGGTAGCCTGGCGCGGGTGCTGGTGCGCATTGCCGAGCAAGGCATCAACCTTTCCAAGCTCCAATCCTGCCCCAAGCCGGGCGGCACCTGGCACTACTACTTCCACGCCGACCTAGAATTTGAGCAGCCTGAACAGCTGCAGGCTGCCCTCCGGGCCATTGCCCCGCTCACGGAAGGCCTGGAAGTGCTGGGCGTTTACCACAAAGGCGATACGCACTGACTGAAATCAAACTGAACCGTCATTCCGGACATTCTGCTTACTGCACACAAGACCCGGAATGACCAATATCCTACCCCATGCACGTTTCCGTAGCCAGTCGCCTGCAGCACACCCAGGAATACTACTTCTCGCAGAAGCTGCGCGAGATTGAAGGCCTGAACAAAGCCGGCAAGCAGATTATCAATCTGGGTATTGGCTCCCCCGATTTGCCGCCCCACCCCCGGGTAGTAGCGGCTCTCACGCAAGCAGCCGAGCAGCCCAACACCCACGCCTACCAGAGCTACAAGGGCGTCCTGGCTCTGCGCCAGGCCATGGCCGGCTGGTACCAGCGGCAGTACGGCGTAATGCTGGATGCGGAAGCGGAAATCCTACCCCTGTTGGGCTCCAAGGAAGGCATCATGCACGTAAGCATGACGTTTTTGGAGGCCGGCGACGAGGTGCTGATTCCGAACCCCGGCTACCCCGCCTACCGGGCCGCCGCCCACCTGAGCGGCGCTACCCCCGTGGAGTACGACCTAACGGCCGACAACCACTGGCTGCCCGACCTGGAGGCCCTGGCCCGCCGCGACCTGAGCCGGGTAAAACTCATGTGGGTGAACTACCCCCACATGCCCACCGGCACCGCCGCCGACGCGGCTTTCTTTGCCCGGCTGGTGGCCTTTGCCCAGGAGCACAACATCTTGCTGGTCCACGACAACCCGTACAGCTTTATTCTGAACACCGAGCCGCCCCAGAGCCTGCTGGCGGTGCCGGGGGCGCGGGAGGTGGTACTGGAGCTGAATTCCCTGAGCAAGTCGCACAACATGGCGGGCTGGCGCGTGGGCCTGCTGGCCGGCCGCCCCGATTTGCTGCAGGAGGTGCTGCGCTTCAAGAGCAACCTCGACTCGGGCATGTTCCTGCCGGTGCAGCTGGCCGCCGTGGAAGCCCTGAACCTCGACGCTACCTGGCAGCAGGAGCTGAACGCCCAGTACGCAGCCCGCCGGAAGGTAGTGTTTGCGCTGCTCGACACCATCGGCTGCCGCTACGACCGGAACCAGGTGGGCCTGTTTGTGTGGGCCGCCGTGCCCGCCAGCTACGCCGATGGCTACGCTCTCAGCGACGAGCTGCTGTACCAGGCCAACGTGTTTATTACCCCGGGCGGCATTTTCGGCAGCAACGGCAACAAGTTCATTCGGGTGAGCTTGTGTCAGACCACGGAGGTGCTGCAAGCGGCACTAGAGCGGGTACGGGCGGTATCCTGATTTTTTAGCCCGCAGAGGGCGCAGAGGGTTTCGCAGAAGGCGCAGAGCCGTGCTGACGGCAGATCATCCAAACTCATCATTTCACCATCTCACCACATGGTAGTCACCATTATCGGAATTGGCCTGATTGGCGGCTCGCTGGCCCTTAGCCTTAAGGAGACGGGCCTGGCTCACCACATCATTGGCCTCGACCGGAGCCCCGAAAACCAGCGCCAAGCCGTAGCCTTAGGGCTGGTAGATGAGGTAGCAGCCGACCTGGCCGCCGCCGTGCAGCGCGCCGACCTGGTAGTGGTGGCCGTGCCCATGGACGCCATGCTCGGGGTGCTGCCCCAGGTGCTCGACGCGGCCACCGACCGCCAAGTAGTCATTGATGTGGGCTCCACCAAGGCGACCCTGCTGGCCGCTGTGGAAGCTCACCCTAACCGCCCCCGTTTTGTAGCTGTGCACCCCATGGCCGGCACCGAGTACTCGGGCCCCTCGGCCGCCGTGCCGGGCCTGTTTAAGGGCAAAACCCTGGTTATCTGCGACGCGGCCCGCAGCGCCGAGGATGCTGTGGCTCGGGTAGAAGCTGTGTTTGGCCGCCTGGCCATGCAGCTGGTGTACATGGATGCCACGGCCCACGACCTGCACACGGCCTACATTTCGCACATTTCGCATATTACTTCGTTTGCCCTGGCTCTCACGGTGTTAGAGAAGGAGAAGGAAGAACAGCAGATCTTTGCTTTGGCCAGCGGCGGCTTCGAATCGACGGTGCGCCTGGCCAAAAGCTCGCCCGATATGTGGGTGCCCATTTTCCGCCAGAACCGCGTGAACGTGCTCGATGTGCTGGACGAGCACATTCACCAGCTGCAACACCTGCGCCAGCTGATTCAGCAAGAAGACTACCTGGCTGTGTATCAGCAGATAGAGCAGGCGAATCTGATTAAGAAGATTTTGAAGTAGTACCCCGGAACCGGGCCAACCGCCCACCTACTCCCCATTCCCTACCCCCATCCCAGACACAAAACCTCCTCATATAATGGAACAGCTCCTCACCTCCCCCGCCGACGCGGCGGAACACCCGAAATTCCTGGCCAAAAAGCCCCTCATCATTTCCGGGCCGTGCTCGGCGGAAACCGAGGAACAACTGATTGCCACCTGTACTCAGCTGGCTGCCACCGGCAAGGTAGATATGCTCCGGGCTGGCATCTGGAAGCCTCGCACCAAGCCCGGTTTGTTTGAGGGCATTGGCACCAAGGGCCTCCCCTGGCTGCAGCGCGCCAAGCAGCTGACGGGCCTGCCCACTACGGTGGAGGTGGCTACCCCCAAGCACGTAGAAGACGCCCTGGCCTTCGACGTGGACGTGCTCTGGATTGGGGCCCGCACCACCGTTAATCCCTTCTCGGTGCAGGCTCTGGCCGATGCGCTGCGGGGCGTAGATATTCCGGTGTTCATCAAGAACCCCGTGCACCCCGATCTGGAGCTGTGGATGGGGGCCGTAGAGCGCCTGGCCAAGGTCGGCAACCAGAAAATCGGGCTGATTCACCGGGGCTTCGCCAGCTACGGCAACACCGAGTACCGCAACGCCCCCATGTGGCACTTGCCCATTGAGATGAAGCGCCGCCTGCCCGACCTGCCCATTATCTGCGACCCGAGCCACATCTGCGGCAACCGCACCGGCCTGGCCAGCGTGGCCCAAAAGAGCATCGACCTGGACTTCGACGGGCTGATGCTGGAGTCGCACATTGACCCCGACAACGCCTGGAGCGACGCCAAGCAGCAGGTAACGCCCCAGCGCCTGGCCGAGTTGCTCGACGGCCTGACCTGGCGCCACGAAACCACCGACCAGCAGGAATTCCTTAACAAGCTCAGCCAGCTGCGCACTCAGATCAACCAGCTCGATGATGAGATTCTGCACCTGCTGGGCCGCCGCATGCAGGTAGCCGAGAGCATTGGGCAGTACAAAAAGGACAACGACATCACGATTCTGCAAACCAGCCGCTGGAACGAGATTCTGGAGCGCGGCATTCAGCAGGGCCACCAGCTGGGCCTCACCCGCGACTTCATCCTCAAATACTTCGATGCCGTGCACCTGGAGTCCATCAACCGCCAGAACCGCGTAATGAACCGCGAGAACCTGGAGTAAGTGAGGAGGTGAAGAGGTAAAAAGTAGCCGGTCATCCTGAGCGTAGCGAAGGACCTTATCCCGCTGACACGAGCCGTAACAACGACTTGTTCTGGCGCAGTAAGGTCCTTCGCTGCGCTCAGGATGACCGGCTTTTTACTGACGTTGCTTCACTGGTTTAGCGGCCATTTCCTCAGTTCTTTCTACTATTAGAGCACGAACTACCCCGCCCTATGCCTACCCCTACCCTCGTCCGCAAAGCCAGCTTGCTGCTGACCACTACCCTCACGCTAGCCGCCGGCTGCCAACAAAAGCCCGGTGCAGCGTCCGCGCCCGGCAACGCGGCCCCGGATGCTACCCCCTCGGCCTACCTGAAACCCTTTGAATCAGGTATTCGCAGTGGCGGGGTGAAGGTGATTCCCATCAAGACGCCCAAGGGTACTTTCAACGTCTGGACGAAGCGGTTCGGGACGGGCAAGATTAAGGTGCTGCTCCTGCACGGCGGCCCGGCCATGACCCACGAGTATTTTGAGTGCTTCGAGAGCTTTTTCCCGCAGGAAGGCATCGAGTTCTACGAGTACGACCAGCTCGGCTCCTACTACTCCGACCAGCCCACGGACGACGACCTATGGCGCACCGAGCGGTTCGTGGATGAGGTAGAACAGGTGCGCCAGGCCCTGGGCATTGATAAGTTTTACGTGCTGGGCCACTCCTGGGGCGGCATCCTGGCCCTGGAGTATGCCCTTAAGCACCAGGATCATCTGGCCGGCCTCGTCATCTCGAACATGGTAGCCAGCATTCCGCGCTACGATGCCTACAACAAAACCCTGCGGGCCCAGCTGCGCCCTACCCTGCTGGACTCGCTGGAGAAGTTCGAGGCCGTGAAAGACTATCACAACCCCACCTACGAGGGGCTGGTGTTCAAGAACTACTACTCCAAGCACCTGCTGCGCCTGCCGGAAATGCCCGACCCGGTGGCCCGCTCCTTCAAGCACGTCAACCAGCATGTATATGAGCTGATGCAGGGCCCCAACGAGTTCAAAACCGCCGGCCGCCTGCTCACCTGGGACCGGTGGAACGACCTGGGCCGGATAACTGTGCCTACCCTCATGATTGGCGGACAGTACGACACCATGAACCCCAAGGACATGGAGGAAATGAGCCGCCGCGTGCAGCAGGGCAACTACCTGCTTTGCCCCCAGGGCAGCCACATGAGCATGTGGGACGACCAGCAAACCTATTTCCGGGGCCTCACCCGCTTCCTGAAATCCGTGGACGACGGCTCGTTCAAGGCCGGTACTACGCTGTAGTCCGGCCCGGAGAAAGTCAGGGTGTTAGCTGAGGCTGCTTAATCCGGTTTCGCGGCGGTGGCCCTCATGCGTTCCTCAATCTGGCTGAGCAGAAAGGCGGCGTCCTGCTTATGCGCGTCATCGGGAAACAGCTCCACGGCGCGGCGGGCGTGGGCCTGGGCTTTTTCAAAATCCTTAAGCTCCAGGTACACGAAGGCCAGGTTCAGGTGCGCCGTGGGGTAGTTTGGGCGCAGCTGAATGGAGCGCGTGAAGGGCGCCAGGCTTTCCGGAAACTGGCCCAGCCGCTGGTAGGAGTAGCCCAGGGCAAAGTACGAGAGGTAGTCGCCCTGGCCGTGGTCGTGGGCCTGCTGGTAATACTGAATGGTACGCCGGAACACCTCGTCCTCGCCCAGGTCCAGCTCGGCGCAGTCGCACTGCTGCACCGTGAAGTAGTAGTCGCCGAGGGCACGGTCGAGCTTGTAGTTATCGGGGTACTTATTCTTGAGCTTTTCCAGCACCCGCCGGGCCGGAAAGGAATAGTACGGAGTATCGACGGCCAGCTGGCGCAGGCTGTCCGGCGAGAGGTCCAGCAGCTTCAGGTCGCGGAAGGCAAAGCGCTTCAGCTCGTCGGTAGCCGTGTAGTAGTTGAGGGCCAGGCTGGTTTTCTGCAGGGCCACGGCCGGGTCCTGGTTCATCTGGTCCAGCAGCCGCAGCAGTTTCCACGCCGATTCGTACTTGCGCTCCAGCACCAGCTGGCCCGCCCGGCGCAGGGCCGTGGCCTGAGCGGCATCGGCGGCAGCGGGCGTTGTTTGGGCCCACCCTACCGCCGGAGTAAGTAACAGAAGCAGGAGCAGCAGGAGTGGCAAACGCATAACGGACAAAACCAATATCAGCCTCAAAGATGCGGGAATTTGCACGGACGCACCCCACCGGGTTTCTACGGCGCGGTGGCCGGGTAGGGCGGCCCCGGGGCTCCGGCCCTGGCCTCCCTGGCCGGGAAGCCAGGGCCGGCCAAAAGTCCTACCGGCCGGGGAGGCGGCTGGGGCCGCCAGGGCCCGGCCGGCGCCTACCCGGGCCGGCCGGGCCCTGGCGGCGCGGGCGCGGGCAGCTCGAAAAGTCTGAAGCCGGTAACTTGTGGGGAAGAAGCCTGGCGGAAAAATGCGCAGGTTGCCGCCCGGCATCCGGCAACTCCGGGGCTATGGTTGAGTATAATTCCCACCCCACCCCAAAACAGCTTTCTTGCGGCCATGCTCTTTTATACAGTAATGAAGCCCCTCGTGCAGGTGGCCCTGCGCGTATTTTTTCGTCGCCTGGAGGTGCGCCACCCGGAGCGGCTGCGCATGCCGGGGCCCCTGCTTATTGCCAGCAACCACCCCAACACCCTCATGGACCCGCTGGTGGCGGCCGTGAACCGGCGGCAGCCCATTGCCTTTCTGGCCAAGAGCACGTTTTTCAAGAACCCCATCCTGCGGGCCATCATGGAATCGGGCAACTCCATCCCGATTTACCGCCGCCAGGATGTGGAAACCGGGGCCGAAACCCTGACGCCGGCTCAGCTGGAAGCCCTCAACGAGAAGATTTTCGGGCGCTGCTACGACTACTTTGACCGGGGCGGCACCATCATGATTTTTCCGGAGGGCACCAGCGTGTCGGAGCGGCGGCTGCGGCCCCTGAAAACCGGGGCGGCCCGTATTGCGCTGGGCGCCGAGGCCCGCCACAACTTCCAGCTGGGCCTGCACATTCTGCCCCTGGGCATCAACTACTTTGATCCGCAGCGCTTTCGCTCCGATGTGTTCATGGACCTGGCCCCGCCCATTCGGGTAGCCGATTACGCCGAGCAGTACCGCCAGAACCCCGAAGCCGCCGCCGAGGTGCTGACGGAGCACATCCGCCGCCGCCTGGAGTCGCGCCTGGTAATCACGCGCACCGATGAGGAAGACGAACTGGTAACGCAGGTGGAGCGCACCTTCGGCCAGCACCTTATCCAGGACGCTGAGGAAACGCTTTACGACAACTTTCAGCTCAGTCGTACCCTGCTTAAGGCCGTGCGCTTTTTTGAGGAGCGCGATGTCGGCCGCCTTGGGGAGGCCCAGGAGAAGCTGCGGGCCTACCACCAGCAGCTGCACCAGCTGCGCCTGACCGATGAATCCCTGGAGGCGCGCCCCGGTGGCAGCAGCCGGGCGGTCCGGGCCTTTGGGGCAAGCCTGCGGCTGCTGGCCGGGGCACCGTTCTACCTCTACGGAGCCCTGAACAACTACCTGCCCTACATCATCCCGTCGGTGGTGGCCAAACGGGCCACCCAGGATGTGGAGTTTGTGGCTCCCATCATGCTCGTGACGGGCATGCTCACGTTCACGCTGGCCTACGTAGGGCAAACTGCGCTGGTGTACCACTTTACCCAGAGCTGGGGGTGGGCCCTGCTGTACCTGCTGAGCCTGCCCCTATCGGGGTTTTATGCGCTGAGCTATTGGGGTAACCTGGCGGGCCGACTGCGGCGCCTGCGGGCCCTGCGCCTGTTCCGGCAGCAGCGGCCCCGCATGGAGCAGCTGCTCCGGCAGCGCACCGAGCTGCTGCACCTGCTGCGCGAAGCCCGCGAAACATACCTGGCCCGACGGTAGGCCCGCGCCCCACGCCACGCCCCGACACGGTACGCGGGCCTGTCTGCTCGTAGCTCCCTACCCCCTATAACAACGAAAAACCCCTGATTTCCAAAGCGGAGCCCAGGAGTTTGTCGTTGCTGCAGGGGTAGGACTGCCGGAGGTGTTTGGCCTGAGCCAGCCTGGCGGGGCTGAGGTGGCCCAGGCTAGATGTCCAGCTTCAGGCCCAGGCTCAGAGTCAGAATATCAATCGGCGACAGGCCCTTCAGGTTCTGCACGTAGCTGATCAGGTACAAGTCGTTGGAGCCCAGCTCGTAGTACGCCGACACGTTACGGGAGCGGCCCTTGGCCGTGGGGGGCAGGGCGTAGCTCAGGCGGCTGCCCAGCAAGGGCCCTACCCGCGTATCGGTCGAGAACCAGTAGTAGCCGCGGTAGTACTGGTTGGGCTCTTCGTCGTTGAGGGTGCCGTGAGTGTAGCTGAAGTAGCCGCCCACCATCAGGGGCCTAAGCGCCCACTTCTGGGTCTTGCCCAGGGGTAGCGTCCAGGGCGAGTACAGCAGCTTGGCCGAGTAAATAGATAAGCGGGAGCCCGCGTACTTGCGCGGCACGTAGCCGATAAGAATGTCCAGATCAAGGCGGTCCTTAAGCGAGTAGCCGGCGCCTGCGGCCACCATGCCCAGGCCCCCGCCCGTTTGGGCTACCAGGTGGCGGGGCCGGTACCAGGGCAGCGGGTCGGCGGGAGCAGCCTGGGCTGGCGCCGGGTTCAGGCCGGTTGTAGGGGTAGTGCCGGTAGTGTCGGGCAGGAGAGTTGCAGGGCCGTTGGGGCCCGCCAGGGCGGCCAGCGGAGCAGCCGCCAGGGCGGCCAGGAGTAGTCGCTGTACCATTAGAACTGTACTTTTTTCAACCGGAACTGCTTGTCGCCCCACACCGTCACAATCAGGTACTGGCGCTTCTCGAAGCCGTAGGAGTTGATGTAGGTAACGCCATCATTGAAGGGTTCCCCGATGCTGAAATCGTGGCGGTGACCGTTCATCTCGAAGGCCAGGCGCGGGTCGTTGCGCAGGGCCGTTACGTAGGCATCGCGCACGGCGGGGTCAAAGTCCTCATCCTGGGGCGGTACGTGCGAGATGATAACGTGGCGGCGCGTGGAGGTATCGCGCAGCTCCTGGTTTACCCAGGGCATGTTCGGAATCTTGCCATCGAAGTTGTACTCCCGCCCGTTGGTATCGGTCATGATAAACTTCGTGTCGCCGTAGGCAAACGAGTAGTTCAGAGGCCCAAAAATGGCCTCGTAGGCTTTGCGCCCGTTGCCCACCGAGTCGTGGTTGCCGATAACGGTGACGTAGGGGATTTTCAGCTTGCGCAGGTGGTCATCTACCCAGCGCATTTCGCGGCCGAAACCGAAGTCAGAAATGTCGCCGGCAATAATCAGGAACTGCACATCGGCCTGCTGGTTTACGCTTTTCACCAGGTCTTCGGCTTCATCGTAGAAGCGCTGAGAATCACCGGTAAACACAAAGCGCAGGGTATCGCCAGCGGGCAGCGGGTTCTGGTTGAGGCGGGCCAGGTTCTTAGCCGTCAGGTCCTGCTGACGGTCGGGGCCGCGGTGGTCGTTGGGGCTAAACTCCAGCATTTCGCAGCTACCCAGCAACAGGGCAGCCGCGGCGGGCAGGAGCGCACGGGAGGGGAGGGTTCGGAAAAATGAGCGCATAGGCCTCGGCACAAAAACAACAATAGGCAAACTACCCGGCGGGATAGCTCCGGCGCTATATACCAGCGAAGCCTACGGTTTGTTGACCTTGCAAGGCCCTGCGCCAACACTGGGAGCAGGCTTTCATTGGGGGCGTTTCCTGGGCGGAGTGGTCTTTTCGGCCTTTCCCAGCCAGAAATCAGCTTGCTGTCTGGGCCTCAGAAAGTATGAGTTTCCATCAAAATTCTTTTTGCCGAACCCCTACCCCCTCCTTACTCATCTAAGTACTGGTGCACAAACTTGATAGCCATGCTGCCCTCGCCTACTGCCGAAGCAACCCGGGCCATGGCCCCCGCCCGACTATCGCCGGCGGCAAACACGCCGGGTACGCAGGTTTCGAGCAGGTAGGGTTCCCGGCGCGGATGTTTCCAGGAGGTGGCGTAGCGCGGGTCCGTCACTAGGTCGCGGCCCGTCAGCACAAAGCCTTTGGCGTCGCACACAATGGTGTTGCACACCCACTCGGTGCTGGGCTTGGCCCCAATAAACACGAAGAGGGCGCGGGCCGGCCGCCGCTCCAGCTGCCCCTGGCGGCTAAGTATTACCTCTTCCAGGTGGTCGTCGCCGCACACCTCGGCTACCTCCGTGAAAGGCAGTAACTCGATGTTGGGCGTTTGGCCGATCTGCTCAATCAGGTAAGCCGACATGGACGCGGCCAGATTAGCGCTCCGAATCACGATGTACACCCGCCGGGCATAGGTAGCCAGGTACATGGCAGCCTGCCCCGCCGAGTTGCCCCCGCCCACGATGTACACGTCCTGCTCCTGGCAGGTACGGGCCTCGGTGCGGGCAGCCCCATAGTACACGCCCACCCCGCTCAGGCGGTCCATACCGGGGGCGGCCAGCGTGCGGTAGCTGACACCGGTAGTCAGCACCACGGCCCGCGTCTGCACTTTACTACCGTCGCTCAGGGTCAATACCTTATAGCCGTCCTGCACGCACAGATCTACTACTTCCTGCGGAGCCAGCAACTCGGCGCCTAAGCGCACGGCTTGGCTCCAGGCGCGGTGGGCCAGCTCACTGCCGCTGAGCCCCGTCGGGAAGCCCAGGTAGTTTTCAATACGGGAGCTGGTGCCGGCCTGCCCACCGGGGGCCTGGCGCTCTATCACCAGCGTTTTTAACCCTTCTGAGGCGCCGTACACGGCGGAAGCCAACCCAGCCGGCCCGGCCCCGATAACGACTACGTCGTACAGCTCCTGGGAGGCCTGCACTACCAGACCAATGCGAGTGGCAACTTCCGTGGCGGTGGGGTTGGCCAGAGCCGTGCCGTCTTCTAGCACTACCACCGGCAGGTCGCGGGCGGTTAATCCTTTCTGGGCCAGCAGGGCCTGCGCCTCCGAATCGGTTTCGAAATCAAGCCACTGGTAGCCAATGAGGTAGCCGGCCAGAAAATCCTTAAGATCGTGGGAGCGGGGCGACCATTGAAACCCGATCAGGCGCACACCCCGAAAAGGTGGCTTGTACGTCATTTCCCAGGCCCTGAGCAGATCATGCAGGGTAGGGTACAGCAGCTGCTGGGGCGGGTCCCAGGGCTTCATGAGGTAATGGTCGAGGCGGGCCGAGTTGATGGCCCGAATGGCGGCTTCGGTGTCGGCGTAGGCCGTCAGGAGCACGCGCTTGGCATCGGGGTAGAGCTGGCGGGCCTGGGTAAGCACCTCCACGCCTTCCAGATCGGGCATGCGCTGGTCGGCCAGAATCAGAGCCAGGGGCTCCTCCCGCTCCTTCAGCTCCTGAATAGTAGCCAGGGCCTCGCGGCCCGAGCTGGCCCGCAGTACCCGGTAGTCGCGCCGAAACTCCTGGCGCAGGTCCCGGTCAATAGCACTCAGTACCTGAGGATCATCGTCAACGCAAAGTAAAACAGGCTTTTTCATAGGAAGGAGGGGAGACTAGTCAATACAGCTGCTGCCGGGTAGGGTAGCCGTACAAAGGAATACTGAAATGCGCTATCGGGCAGCACTGGCTTTGTTTCGGCCTTAACTTAGCTGCGCCCCATTACCGGCAGCCACACGCCAAACTCCGTGCGCCCCGGCTCCGACTGCACCTCCAGCCGGCCGCCGTGCTGCTCCACAATGCGCAGGGCTATATCGAGACCCAGGCCGGTACCTTCGCCGGCCGGTTTGGTGGTATAAAAGGGCTCCATGATGTGGGGCAGCACCTCGGGCGGAATACCAGGACCGTCATCGATGATAAACACCCGCACAAACTCACCCTCCAGCCGGGTGCGCACGGTTATTTGGCCACCGGGGGGTAGGGCGTCGATGGCGTTATCGAGCAGGTTGGTCCAGACTTGGTTGAGGCTGCTGACCTGGCCGCTCACGGGTGGCAGGGTGGGCGCATAGTCCCGGGTAAGGGTAATTTTTTCCTCGCGCAGGCAGTAGCTCATAATGTTGAGCGTGCTCTCCAGGCCGTCGTGCACGTCCAGGGGCGCAAAGTTGCTGCCGCGGTCCATGTGACTGTAGGTCTTTACGTTGGCAACGAGGGTAGTAATACGCGAGCCGGCTTCCTGCACATCCAGCACCAGACGGCGGGTGGTGAGCTGCCCTTCCAGCCAGCTAAGGGCCGCCGGGCGGGCGGCTTCCGGTAAGTCGGCTACTACGGGCTCTAGCCGGTTCAGGGTCAGGCCCGCATCCAGCAGGCCGCCGGCCAGCTGGTAGCCATCGGCAATGCCCTGAGTTTCCAGCCAATCGGCCAGCTCGTCTTCCGCGTCGGCCCGCGCCAGCGCCGACTGGGTAGGCGGGGTAGCAGCCACGGGGCCGGTTGCCAGGTCGGCCAGCGCCTGCAGGGTTTCGGGGCTAGGGCAGTGCCGCACAAACTCCAGCAGCAGAGCCGGTTTGGCATGCAGCAGGGTGGCCAGGTTTTCGGCGGCCCGCATGATAGCCGCGGCCGGGTTGTTCAGCTCGTGGGCCAGGCCAGCCGAGAGCTTGCCCAGGGCCCGCAGCTTTTCGTCGCGCTCCTGGGTGCGCGCCTCCAGCCGGGCCCGGTCGCTCATCAGGCCAACTAAGCGCTGCACCAACTCCGGGCTCACCTGCTCCAGCTCCGGAAACTGGTTGCGGTGCAGCATAAAGGCTTCCGTCTCGCCCAGGGCTACCCCCTGCCGCTGCATAACGCGCAGCCGGGAATAGGGCAGCACACCAGTTACCTGCCCGGCCTCTACCCGGAAGCCCGGCTCCCGCTGTCCGTTGCGCTGCCCGTAGAACTGAATGCCCCCGCGCAGCAGCGCCATCATGTACTCGGCTTCGTCGCCGGGCTGCACAATGGTTTCATCGGGAGCAAAAATGCGCCGCGCGCCGTGGTCGGCCAGCCACTGTAGGGTAGGCGCGGGCAGGTCGGCAAACACGGCTACCCGAGCCAGCTCGTCGGGGGTAACAGAAGAAGTAGGCATGCAACAGAGTACGGAGAAAACACAAGCGCCACCAAAAGCACAATGCGGAGCTAAATAGCACCAGGCCCCGATACCACGATAAGATAAGAGGTTATCTTTTTACTTTCTGGCCGGAGCATGCACCGTGCACGCGCCGGTTAAAAAGGTACTGGCTCCCTGCTACTCAAGCCTTTCCTGCTGGGCTATCGGCGCCCTACCCTTTGCCCCGGCGCAAAGCCTCTCAACCCAGCTAAAAAGGTGTTTCTTGCCAAACTTTTTGGCTTCGCGCTGCATTATTTAGTTTTCCCCTGGTCCTTACATATCCGGCATGGCCAAAGTTAAAACCCTGTTTTTCTGCCAGAACTGCGGCGCTCAATCGGCCAAGTGGATTGGCCGCTGCCCCAGCTGCGGCGAGTGGAATACCTACGTTGAAGAAGTAATTGAGAAGGCCGACAACAACCCGGCCGCCAATGCCTGGAAGGCGTCAACTTCGGTAGGCTCCAGCGCAAATAAAGCGGCCAAGCCCAAGCCCCTCGGCGACATTATTTACGAGGAAGAGTCGCGCCTGAACACCCATGACGCGGAGCTGAACCGGGTATTGGGCGGCGGACTGGTGCCGGGCTCCCTGGTTCTTATCGGGGGCGAGCCGGGCATTGGCAAAAGTACTCTCATGCTCCAGATTGCCATGCAGTTGCGCAACCTGCGCATTCTGTACGTATCGGGCGAGGAAAGCGAGCAGCAAATCAAGATGCGGGCCGAGCGCCTGGGCCAGCAGCACCAGGGACTTTACATCCTCACCGAAACCAACACCCAAAACATCTTCCGCCAGATTGACCAGCTGCAGCCCAACGTGGTGGTAGTCGATTCCATTCAGACCCTGCACAGCACCATTGTAGAGGCCGGGCCGGGTTCCGTCAGTCAGGTGCGCGAGTGCACTACCGAACTACTCAAGTACGCTAAAGACACCGGCGTGCCGGTGCTGCTCATTGGCCACATCACCAAGGATGGCTCCATTGCCGGCCCCAAAATTCTGGAGCACATGGTAGATACGGTGCTGCAGTTCGAGGGCGACCGTCACCTGACCTACCGCATTTTGCGCACCATTAAAAACCGCTTTGGCTCTACCTCTGAGCTAGGTATTTATGAGATGCAGGGCGCGGGCCTGCGGCAGGTGAACAACCCCTCCGAGATTCTGCTGAGCCAGCGCACCGAACAGCTCAGCGGCATTGCCATTGGGGCTACATTGGAAGGCAACCGCCCGCTGCTGGTGGAGGTGCAGGCCCTGGTAACGCCCGCCACCTACGGCACGCCCCAGCGCTCCTCCACTGGCTTCGACAGCAAGCGCCTGCAGATGCTGCTGGCCGTGCTGGAAAAGCGCAGCGGCCTGCGTCTGGGTCAGCACGACGTATTTCTGAACATTGCCGGCGGCCTGCGCCTCGAAGATCCTGCCCTGGACCTGGCCGTGTGCGCCGCAGTGGTAAGTTCGCTCAACGACGTGCCCATCCGCAATGAAATCTGTTTGGCGGCGGAGGTGGGCCTGAGTGGCGAAATCCGGGCCGTGAGCCGACTGGATCAGCGCCTGAGCGAAGCGGAAAAACTGGGCTTCGCCGAAATGTACATTTCGCAGTTCAACGCCAAGGGCCTCGACCTGGCCCGCTACGGCATTCGGGTGCACCCGGCGGGGCGGCTGGATGAGGTGCTGACGGGCCTGTTCGGGTAGGGGGCAGCTCACACGCAACCCCTGGCCAGGTAACCGCCTCAGAATGAAGCCCGATTACAAAGCGCATTTGTTGTAATCGGGCTTCTGGCTGCGTGTAAAACTTTGGGTTCTGTCCGCAGATTACTAAAAAAGTAGGCTTCCATATTGCACTTTCTCAACCTTTTAGACGTATCTTCGGTGCAGGAATTGACTTTTACCGCGAATTACCTGACCTAAACATTCTGTTCTGGCTGAGTGTTGGTCGGTTTCAACTGCCCACCCCGACGTAGCCTCTTCCGATGGCCTCTAGATCTACCTTCGCCGCTGCCCTGCTCTGGGCTGGGTTACTGGCTGCCCCACTGCTGAGCCGGGCCCAAGGCACCGTGGTTCTGACCGGTAAGGTCAGCGGCCGCACGTCCGATACGGTAGCCGTATCGGTGCGCGAAAATCCGCTCGACCTCAAAGAACAGATTACCTACGCCCGCCTCGACGATAAAGGCGAGTTCCGGCTGGCCCTGACCGTAAATGGCCCTACCCGCGCCGACCTGGTGTACGGCGACGACGTTGCCGACCTGTTTCTGGAGCCCGGCAACCAACTGGAAGTCCGCTTCAAGGGCTCGGACCTGGCCAGCTCGGTGCGCTACAAGGGCCGCGGGGCCGAAGCCAACACGTTCATGTCGGAGATGGACGAGAAGTTTGTGGAGAATGATGGCTTTCAGGTGCTGCCCGATAACATCATGCTCTATGAGCCTGGCTTTATTTCTTTCCTGGACTACCGCCGCAAGGAGGAGCAGAAGTTCATGGAAAACGGCATGGAGGGCATGAGTCCGGCGTTCAAGGAGTACATCAAGGCGGAAATTGCCTACAGCTACGCCAACGACCGCCTCACCTTCCCCGACCTGCGCGAGCAGGTGGTAGCCACCGAGAGCCGCCTGAAGGTGTCGCCTACCTACTACGATTTCCTCAACGACAAAGCCCTGATTAACAATCCGGCGGCCGTGCAAAGCGAGCAGTACCAGGAATTTCTGCTCAACTACATCCACTATTTGGCCACCAGCAGCGGCAAGCAGCGCACCGACCCGGATTTCTACCAAGTGTGCTACGACATGGCCAAAAAGCAACTCGATGGCCCCGTAAAGCCCATCATCATGGGGCGGGTGCTGAAAGAGTCGTTCCGCTTCGGCCACGTGAAGCAGTCGGCCACCATGCTGGAAGACTTCCGTGCGGTTGATCCTAAAAACCAGTACTACCCCTTGCTGCGCCAGGATTTTGACACCCACAAGGCCTTTGCCATTGGCGCCCCGGCCCCGGACTTTAAGCTGATTTCGGCCAAGGGCGACACCGTCAGCCTGAAGCAGTTCGCGGGCAAGCTCGTGTACCTCAACTTCTGGCGCACTACCAGCGGCCTGGCCCTGCGCGACCTGCCCTACGCGGCCGAGCTGATCAAGAAGTTTGATGGCAAGAACATCGTGTTTCTGAACGTGGCGCTCGATGAAAACGAGGGGGCCTGGAAGCAGCTGGTGGTTAGTAAGAAGCTGCCGGGGGTGCACGTGCGTACTACCGGCGGGCTGCGCTCGGCCATTGCCCGCGCCTACGCCGTGCAGGATGTGCCCAGCTACTTTCTGCTGGCCGAGGACGGCACCTTCCTCAATACCAAGCCCAAGCGCCTGAGCAGCCGCGCCGCCGTGGACGAAATCAAGGAATCCTTTGGCAAGGCCAATACCTACAGCAGCACCCTGCCGTCTGGTAAATAGGCCTGCTACAGACGGTTATCGAAAAACGCCTTTCGCCGCGCGGCGAAAGGCGTTTTTGTTTGTTACCCCTGTCATTCCGAACAAAGTGAGGAATCTGAATTAGCATCTAAATGCTTGACCCGGATTTCTCCTGCGTCGGAACGACAGCCCATAGCCTACCTTTACTGCCGCATGGCCTCCCTACTCACCGACGGACTTAACTTCTTTTCGAAAGCTACCCCCGGCCGCCTCTGGAATGGGGCGCAGGTAGTGGGCGGGTACGTGCTGAGCAAGCTCACGGGCAAAGCCCGGCACTGGGGGCTGCCGGTGGCCCTGTCGTTCGAGCCGACGACCAGCTGCAACCTGCGCTGCCCGGAGTGCCCCAGCGGCCTGCGCTCCTTCACGCGGCCCACCGGTATGCTGCCCGATGAGCTGTTTCGAAAAACCATCGACGAGGTGGCTTCGCGGCTCTGGTATCTCATTTTCTATTTCCAGGGCGAGCCCTACCTCCACCCTAACTTCCTGGATTTGGTGCAGTACGCCGCGCGCAAGGGCATTTATACGGCTACCAGCACCAACGCCCACTACCTCAACGACAAAAATGCCCGCCGCACCGTGGAGAGCGGCCTGGACCGCCTGATTATTTCCCTGGACGGCACCACCCAGGACGTGTACCAGCAGTACCGGGTGGGCGGCAAGCTGGATAAGGTGCTGGAAGGCACGCGCAACGTGATTAAGTGGCGCCGGGAGCTAAAGTCGCAGACGCCGCGGGTGGTATTTCAGTTTCTGGTGGTGCGCCCCAACGAGCACCAGATTGAAGATGCCAAGCGCCTGGCCAAGGAGCTGGGGGTAGATGACGTGTGGTTCAAAACGGCCCAGATTTACGACTACCAGAACGGCTCCCCGCTTATCCCGACCATCGACTACTACTCGCGCTACGAGAACAACGCGGCTGATGGTACCTGGAGCATCAAGAACAAGCTGGTGAACCACTGCTGGAAGATGTGGCACTCCTGCGTCATCACCTGGGACGGGCTGGTAGTGCCCTGCTGCTTCGACAAAGACGCCGAGTACCGCCTCGGCGACCTGAAAACCCAGACCTTCCGTCAGCTCTGGCACGGCTCCAAGTACCAGCGTTTCCGCGCCTCCCTGCTCAAGGGCCGCGACCAAATTGAGATGTGCCGCAACTGTACCGAAGGCACCAAGGTGTGGGGGTAAGAGTAGGGCGTGAGGGTGCGGGGGTAAGAGTTTAGGAGGGTTTGCTACCTGCGTCTACAGGAACGTCATGCCGAGCGCAGCCGAGGAATCTCGCGTGGTGCTGTTGGGGTAGTAATCAGACGTCAGCACGCGAGATTCCTCGGCTGCGCTCGGACTGACGTTCTGGTAGGTGCTAGGCATACTCCCTGCATGGCTGCAGAAGCCTATCTTGCTGACAGCTTTTGCTCTTCGACCCTATTGCTATGTTCTCGGCTGCTCGTATTGCTACTATTCGGAAAAGGAAAGGCCTTTCGCAGGAAGTGCTGGCGGAACAATCGGGGGTGAGCTTGCGCACGATTCAGCGGGTAGAGCAGGGCGAAACCGTACCCCGCGGCTACACCCTGCAGGCCCTGGCCACGGCCCTCGATGTGCCGCTTGAGGCCTTTCGGGCCGAAGAGGCAGAGGCACCCGCACCCGCCGCCGTGCCGGCGCCCGTACTTCCTTCGGACGCGCCGGCCCCTACCCCCGCCTTGCGCCCCGACCCCGACTTTCTGCAGTTGCTCAACCTGAGTGCGCTGAGTTTTCTGGTGCTACCCCTGCTGAATATTCTGGTGCCGTGGTGGCTGTGGAAAACCCGGCGGCACACGATTGCGCACGCCGCAGAGGTAGGGCGGCGAGTGCTGGGCTTTCAGGTGTTGTGGCAGGTAGGAAGCTCGCTCGCCTTCCTAGTGGTGGTGATGGTGCAGCTCCTACTGGCGGGCAACCACCGCGCCCTAATGCCCGGTCTGTACCTTGTGGTGCTGGTGCTCACCTATGCCCTCAACGTGCTAATAATTGGGTACAATGCCTGGCAGCTGCGGCAAGGCCGTCTGAACGTGTATCGTATTTATATGTAGCACGCCATTCGCCAAACAGCTAGCTTTCAACTAACTACGAAACATGGCGGCAAAATGACGCAGGAATGACGCACGAGGCAGAGGGGGGAGTGCCCCACTTTTGGTGACATCAACCACCACGCCTCGCGTCCCATGAAACCGCTCTTCAAAATTCTGCTCGGAGTACTGACTTTACTGGTTGTTAGTGGCATCGGCGGCTACTTCTACATGAAGCAGAAGTTCATGCCCGCCCCCAGTCAGCTTGCCGTTGCGGGCCTACCTGCTACCTGCCGCTTTACCTGGCTGGCCGACTCGACGACGAAGCCCGCCACCCCGCACGCCGCCCTGCTGCTGCCCGTACGCCTGCCCGGCTGCCCGCGCACCTGCTACGTGCAGTTTGATACCGGGGCGCCTACCTCCCTGATGTACGGCAAGGCATTGGCAGCGCTGCGGGGCACTCACCCAGGCCTGGCCCCGAATCTGCCCGCCCAGGCCGATACGTTGCGCAACTTTCAGTTTGGATTAGGAACCGGCCAGGTAACCGCCCGAAAAATGCGGGTATTCGACTACGGCAAAGCGGAGCTGCCCGCCGATACTACCCAGCCTTTCATCATCGGGACGCTGGGGACGGATGTGCTGGAAGGCCGGGTGCTGGTGCTCGACTATGCCCAGCAGCGCTTTACCCTGGAGGCTACCGTACCGGACAACCTCAGCCGCCAGGCCGCCTTTGTGCCGCTGCAATTCACTGGCCGCCGGGTGCTGCTCAACGCTACTGTGCAAGATGAGCCACGCCAGTTGCTCTTCGACTCGGGCAGCAGCGCCTTCTCCCTGCTCACCAGCCAGGATACCTGGCAGACCATGATCCAGCCCAACGCTACCGTCCGGCACGCCGCCGTCAACTCCATGAGCCGAACGCTACATGCTTACACCGCCCCTACCCCCGCGGCCATGCAGCTGGGCAACGTGGCAGTACCCTTCCGGACGGTGACCTACATTGAAGGTACCAGCCTGAAGGAGAGCTTGCTGATGCGCTTTTCGGGTATGGGCGGCATGCTCGGCAACGAGCCTTTTGCGCAGCGTACCATCATCCTGGATACCAAAGGCGGCCGCTTCGGGTTGGTGCTGTAGTAGAAGGGTAGGTAGCGTTGAGGTTGGGTGGGGCAGAAACAGCAGAGTGCGCCGCAACTGCAGTTGCGGCGCACTCTGGGAAAGGAACGGGTAGGGCGGATATGCTTACTTGAACTTCTTGCTCAGGTTCTTGCCCAGGTCTTCCACCTGCTTCAGGAACTCCAGAGAGTCCGATTCGGCGTAGGTGCCGTAGGCCGAGGAAATGGTGCCGCGTACGCCGTCGGTAGTTTCCAGGGCGTAGAGGATGGACATATCATCGGGGTTGCTTTCGCCCTCGAAGCGGTAGAAGTCCACGATGGTTACGTCCTCGGGGCCGTAGGTTTTCTTGTCGTCGCTCATGGCGTAGAGGCGGCCCTCGCGCACGCTGAAGTCAGCGGTGTAGCCTTCCTGATTGAGCTTTCTTTCTACGTTAACCAGCGAGCGTTCTTCTTCTTTGTCTTGCATGATGAGGGGCGTTTTATAGGAGTTGGGAGAGAGTGCGGGGGTAGCGGGGCTAACAACGGAAAGCCCCCGCACCGGCTATACGTAGCCAGTGCGGGGGCAGGTTATATCCCGTAGCAAGAATATTGCGCCGCTAGCGCCCGGCGGTTTCCCGGGCAGCCGCCAGCTCAATGGTGCGCTGCAGCCGGTCCACATCAATCACGGAGCAGGCACCGCCGCACCCTTTGGCGCAGCCGGCTTGGTCTTTAGCAAAAAAAGCCCGCCAGAAGATGCGCCCCACGTAGAAGGCGGCTCCGGCAAAGAGCAAGGCGATGATGAGGTACTGTATCCACATGATGGTCACAAAACTACGTGGCGCCGGGAAAAGTTTGCTTTGGTGTAACCGACTGATTAATCAGATTCGCTTACTGAGCAAATATCCAGTCCTTGTTTTTGTATAATGCGGCTACCAGCATCACCAAGAAGCTACCTACATAATACGCGGTAATAACCAGAATAGGATGCAGCCCTATACCTGCTTTACGCTCTCTGGCCTCGTAGTAAGAAATGACTCTTTCGTACCGGTTACCATACTGATAAAAAGCCACGAATAGACCAACTAATCCAAGAGCGATGATAAAGCGAAACCGCTCATCTGGCAGTGTAATTTTCTGAATACCTGCTCCTTCTATCAGAAATAATAGAGTAAACACGTTAAGCATAAAGCACAGGCAAACAAAGACTACCCCACCTAGAACAGGCATATCATCATAATTGCCGGAAGCCCGACCTAATTGATAAGATTTGTAAAAAAGATAGTTATACATAGATCTGAATTTCCAGTATACAAAGCTGAGAGGTCACCATCTTATGTCAAAAATAGATGACCTCTCGACTTAGCATATTGATTCCGTCTATTTCCAGGTTTCCCGGATGGTGGCCTGCATTTCCTCGTGTACGTAGCCGTTGCTGGCAACTACCTGGCGGCCGAACAGGGGGTCACCGTCCTCTAGGAAGGCCGTGACGCGGCCGCCGGCTTCGCGCACCAGCAGAATGCCGGCCGCTACGTCGTAGGAGTTGAGGTTGAACTCGAAGAAGCCCTCGAAGCGGCCGGCGGCCACGTAGGCCAGGTCGGCGGCGGCAGAGCCTACCCGGCGCACGCCGTGGGAGCGTTGAATGAAAGCGCTCAGCAGCTGCAGATACTCCGTGAGCTGGGTGAAATCGGTGTAGGGGAAGCCGGTGGCAATCAGGGAGCCGTTCAGCTCGGGCACGTCGGAAACGTGGATGGGCACCTCGTTGCAGAAGGCCCCAGCGCCCTTGGCGGCCCGGAAGCACTCGTCGCGCACCACCTCGTACACTACCCCAGCTACCAACTCCTGGTGGTGGATAAGGCCCACGCTCACGCAGTACACCGGCAGGCCGTGCACAAAGTTGGTGGTGCCGTCCAGGGGGTCGATAATCCAGTTGTATTCCTCGGCACGGTCGGCGCCCTCAGTGCCTTCTTCGGTAATGAAGCCGGCCTCGGGCAGCAGTTCACGCAGCCCGGCCACCAGCAGCTTTTCGGTTTCCTTGTCCACGTACGACACGAGGTCGTGCACGCCCTTGGTTTCGATGTGGCTGCGGTCGAAAGTAGCCGCCTCCTGGCGAATAAACTGGCCCGCGTGGCGCGTTACGGCTGCGAGTTGAAAGCTGAGTTGGTTGTAATCCATGAAGCGAAGGTAGTGTCGTCGGGAAAAAACTGTCATCCTGAGCCTAAGCGAAGGACCTCTACTAGTGACTACCGTTTGGGTTGGCACGTGGTAGAGGTCCTTCGCTTAGGCTCAGGATGACAAGAACAGGCTTTACGCCGCTAGTTGTTTTCGGTTCTGCACGGCCCGCACTATAGTCAGCACGAGCAGGAGCACGGCCAGCACCTGGCAGGCGGGACCGATGAGCTCGCCGTAGCGGACGTAGAAGGTCAGTTCGGTGTTCAGGTGAACAGTCGCCCGACTGGCGGCCTGCACCCACCAGCCAGTACGCTGAGTGATTTCGCCTTTCTGGTTAATGAAGGCCGAAATGCCGGTATTGGCCGAGCGGGCAATGTCGCGGCGGGTTTCAATGGCGCGCAGGGTAGCGTACTGCAGGTGCTGGTTGTGGCCCGGCGAGTCGGACCACCAGCCGTCGTTGGTGATGATGCCGATAAGGGAAGCGCCGTTCTTCACGTAGTCGCCCACAAAGTCGCCGTACACCGATTCGTAGCAGATAACCGGGGCCACGCTCAGGCCCGGAGTAGCGGTGCGGTACACCGTGCGCTCGGGCTGGGAGCCCAGGCCGCCGGCCGTGCCGCCCAGGTCAATCACGAAGGCCGACAGCCACGGCGGCACGCCCTCCACCCCGGGCACCAGCCTCGACTTATGGTAGAACTCGGCCGGGCCGGTAGCACCACCCAGATGCAGAGCGGCGTTGAAGATGTCGTAGTAGCCCAGATCCTCGCGGAAGCGGGCGGTGGGGCTGGCGTTGCTTTTATCCGAACCGTACTGCTCCACCGTCGTCAGGCCCGTCATCAGCTCTACCCCCGGGTGCTGGCTCAACCACTGGCGTAGGCGCTGAATTTTGGGGTAGGTATCGATATTCGATTCGAAGTAGGTCTCGTCGAGGGAGGTTTCGGGCCAAAGGACGAGCTTGGTTTGGGGGGTCAGATTCTGCTCAGTGAGGGTGAGCATACGCTGCATCTGCAAGTCGTGAGAAATGAAGTTGGCGCCGCCTTCGAACTTCTCATTGAACGGGTCCACGTTGGGCTGAATCACCAACACCTCGGCCGTGGGGCCCTTCTCCTGGTACTGACTCCCAATGAGGTAAGACGCTCCAATTGGCAGCACGGCCGCCAGCGCGGGCCAGAGCCAGCTTACTTTCCTCCCGGAGGCTTTGCCCTGAGGATGGGGGGTAGGGGTAGGCCGGCGAAAGCCAAACCAGGCCCCGAACACCAGCAAATTCACCAGCCACACCCAAACGGAGCCGCCCAGGAAACCGGTGTACTCGTACCACTGCACCCACTGGTTGGCCTGGGCGAAGCCATTGCCCAGCGTCAGCCAAGGCCAGGTCAGGAACCAGTGCAGGTGGAGCTGCTCGAAGGCAATCCAGTAGATGGGTAAGGAGAGGTAGCCCAGCTTCGGCCCGAAGCGCTTCTTGGTGTGGTAGAAGGCCATGAGGGGGGCACTCATCAGCAGGGCGTTGCAGACGACGGCCGTGATGCCGCCGCCCAAGGTGCTGTAGCTTACCCAGTAGGTAATGAACAGATTCCAGAGCACCAGTAGCAGATAGCTGTAGCGCCACACCTTCCAGCCGCTGGCGCCGTGAGCAGTGAGTTGCTGCTCCATGCGGAGGTAGGGCACCCAGCCTACCAGCAGCAGCAAGGCCAGCACCGCCGGGTGTACCGGCCAGCCCAGCCACAAAAGCACGGCGCCCAGCACGGCCAGCACAGCTGGTTGCCAGGCCGGGAGCTTATCAGGAGCGGCCACCGGCGCGGCGGCCGCAGCAGAAGTAGTTTGTGTCAGCACTATCGTTCGTCGTCAGTATAGCGGTCTTCTTTGGTGCGCTCTTCCTTGTGGCCCTGTACCACCAGCACAATTTCACCTTTGATGGCCGAACGGGCCGCGAAGTTGGCTGCCAGCTCCGCGAGCGGGGCCGTAACGGTTTCCTCGAACAGCTTGGTCAGCTCCCGGCTCACGGAGGCCATGCGCTCCGGGCCCAGCACTTCGGCCAGCTGCTCCAGGGTCTTTACAATCCGGTGCGGCGACTCATAGAAAATCATGGTACGGGTTTCCGCGGCTAGCTCCTTGAGGCGGGTTTGCCTACCCTTCTTCACCGGTAGAAACCCCTCGAAGGTAAACCGCTCGGCCCCGAAACCCGATTTCAGCAGGGCCGGCACGAAGGCGGTGGCGCCAGGCAGGCACTCTACCTTCAGTCCCCGGGCCAGGCACTCCCGCACCAACAAAAACCCAGGGTCGGAAATTCCGGGCGTGCCGGCATCCGACACCAGGGCCATGGTTTCACCCTTCTCCAGGCGCTCCAGCAGGCGCTGCACTTGCTGGTGCTCGTTGTGGAGGTGGTAGCTGAGCATGGGCTTCTTGAGGTTCAGGTGCTGCAGCAGGCGGCCGCTGGTGCGGGTGTCTTCGGCCAGCACCGTATCTACCTCGCCCAGCACCCGAATGGCCCGCAGGGTAATGTCCTCCAGGTTGCCGATGGGCGTGGGTACCAGGTACAAAAGCGTGGGGGCAGGGGTAGCAGTCGTCATAGAAAGCAAAGGTAGCGGGCTTTGGGTGGGGAGGCAGATCATCAGCCGAATGCTGAGCGGAGTCGAAGCATCTCTACCGCTTCGTTGTAGTGCTATTGATTAGTCAGAGGTAGAGATGCTTCGACTCCGCTCAGCATGACGTGCTAGAGGAGCATGCGAGATTCCTCGACAAGCTCGGAATGACGTTCTATCAGGATGGCCTGCTTACGGTCTCCTACCCCTCCTGCACCACGCCGCCATACTCAGCGGCCAGCTGGTCGATGGCGGCGGCGAGTTTCTGGTCTTTTTCCGTTACCGTGTTACCGGCATCGTGGGTGCGCAGCCTAAAGCTGACCACGTTGTACTCGTTGCTCCACCAAGGGTGGTGCTCCTGGTACTCAGCTTCCTCGGCTACGTCGCTCATGAAGCTGAAGGCCATCTTGAAATCCTTGAAGCGGAAGGTGCGGGTCAGGGCGTTGTCGTGCTGGGTCCACATAGGGTTGCAGGGTTGGAAAGGGGTAGCGCAAGGTAGGCTTCACTCGCCGGAAATCGACGCGGGCCGCCAACTGCTACCCCGGTTTTACCTTTGCGCCTTCAGTGGCGGCTTACCGAGCAGCTCGCAAAAAACATTTCCCTGTCGAGCTAATCTTCTCGGGCCATTTGTGGTTTAAAAGCCCAACTAGTTCAAAACCCCGGTTCTTCTTTCTGAAATGACGCCGACCAGCCCATGGCCGGGTGGCATTTCCTACCCCTGCATGAGCAAGCAACGCTACTTCTTCCTGATTCTAATCCTGGGCACCTTGTCGGCGCTGGGGCCTTTTTCCATTGATATGTACCTGCCGGGCTTTCCGGCCATTGCCCAGGACCTGCACACCACGCCCGCCAAGGTAGCCCTGTCCCTGTCGAGCTTCTTTGTGGGCGTATCGGCGGGGCAGCTGCTCTACGGGCCCCTGCTGGACCGCTTCGGACGGAAGAAGCCCCTGTACGTGGGGTTGCTGCTGTACGTGGCGGCCTCAGTGGGATGCTACCTGTGTCACTCCATTGATGCGCTAGTGGCTTTGCGCTTTTTGCAGGCGGTAGGCAGCTGCGCCGCCACGGTGGCCGCCGTGGCCATGGTGCGCGACCTGTTTCCGGTGCAGGATGCGCCCAAGGTATTCTCCCTGCTGACCCTGGTTATCAGCGTGTCGCCCATGCTGGCGCCCACCATCGGCAGCTACATGATTTCGGCCTACGGCTGGCAGTCGGTGTTTCTGGTGCTGTTTCTGATGGCGGCCTTGATGCTGCTGGCCAGCATCTTCTGGCTGCCCGAAAGCTACCAGCCTGACCCTACCTACTCCCTGCATCCCAAACCCATCCTGACCACCTTCTGGTCGGTGCTGCGCGAGCCCCAGTTCTTCACCTACGCCCTCACCGGCGCCATGACGTTCGGGGGGCTGCTGGCCTACGTGTCGGGCTCGCCGCTGGTCTTCATGGACATCTTCGGGGTCAGTGAGAAAACCTACGGCTGGATTTTCGCCCTGCTCTCGGTGGGCTTCATTGGCTCCAGCCAGGTAAACAGCTGGGTGCTGCGCTACTACCGCAGCGAGCAAATTGTGCTGGCGGCTATGGCCTGCCAATCGGTTATTGGGCTGGTGTTTCTGGTGGGCACCTGGCAGGGCTGGTTTGGGGTGGTAGGCACGGTAGTAATACTGTTTCTGTTTCTGTGCTGCCTGGGCTACGCCAACCCTAATGCGTCGGCCTTGTCTATTGCGCCCTTCTCGAAAAACGCGGGTAGTGCCGCCGCCCTCATGGGGGCCACCCAAATGGGCGTGGGCGCGCTGGCTTCCTTTGGGGTCAGCGTGTTCAATACCCGCACGGCCGTGCCTATGGTAGCCATTATGGCCGCTACCGCCCTGCTGGCCCTGCTGATTCAACTCATCGGCCGCCGGATTGTCGGGCAGCCCGTAGCCGCCTCCGAGGAGGCCGGGGTGCTGGTGCACTAGAAAGTTACTATAAGAACGTCATTCCGAGCGCAGCCGAGGAATCTCGCTTGCTGACGTTGCAACACTACCCCAACAGCAGCACGCGAGATGTCTCGACAAGCTCGACAGGACGTTCTAAGCCTATCTGACACAGTCTAACAGAAAGAAGCCCCACCCTTGCGGAAAGCAATGGTGGGGCTTTTCATTTACTGCGCTTCTGCCTTCTTTAGTGCAGAAGCCTACCAGCACCTAGTACCGGTACTTGTGCTTTTTCCCGTTGTCGCGGGTCAGGATGAGGATGCTGCCTACGGTAACAGCGGCAATGGTGGCCATTTTTGCCACGAAGGCGGTGCGGTTGTGCTTCCACTCGGCGGCGTAGCCTTTCTCGGCGAAGATGTTGGGCACTTTGCCCTGGCCCAGGTCCTCCATGATGCCTTCTACCACGTTCACGCGGTCGGCGAGCAGCAGGGGCAGCCAGTGGCCGTAGTGCGATTCGCTGTACTTGAAGGCAAACCGCCGGATCAGGCCGCTCAGTCCTACGGGCGGGGCCGACTCGCCGAACACCGCCGATACGGTGGGGCGCTCAATGGACTTGAGCAATTCCACGTCCTCGGGCTGCAAAGAAGCCGGGCGGTGCTTGCTGTCCAGGTCCTGCGACACGTTCATGCGGGGTTCCCGCATGGGGTAGGTCGGGTCGTTTTCGGGGTTCGCATCAATCCCCCAACCGGGGAGCTTCTGCGGGTCTCTCAGCGTATTTTCCATGGTCAGTGGTCGGGGTTAGATGTTGGAAGAAGGGAAAACCAGCAGCGGCTTGATGCAGTTGTCGAGCTTGGCCGAGAACATGCGGTAGCCATCGGCCACTTCTTCCAGCGGAATCCGGTGGGTAATCAGGGCTTTGGGGTTGATTACGCCGTTCTGTACGTGCTCAATCAGGCGCGGCAGCAGGCGCTTCACCGAGGCTTGGTTGCCCCGGATGGTGAGCCCCTTGTTCAGCACGTTGCCCATCGGTATCAGGTTGTCGGTGGGGCCGTACACGCCCACTACCGACACTACCCCGCCCTTTTTCACGGAGTTGATAGCCCAGTGCATGGCCGTGGCCGAGCCGGCCTGCAGCAGCAGCTTGCGGCCCGTAATGGTTTGCATGGCATTGCCGGCGGCCTCGGCCCCCACGGCGTCAATCACGCAGTCGGCGCCCATAAAGTCGGTTTGCTTCTTGATGAACACTACCGGGTCGTCCATGTCCTTCTCGAAGTTGTAAGCTTCGCAGTTGGCGTAGTTGCGGGCAAACTCCAGGCGGTAGTCTTCCTTGTCGATGATGATAACGCGGCCGGCGCCAAACAGCCAGGAGCAGCGGGCGGCCATAATGCCCACGGGGCCGGCACCAAACACCACTACCGTGTCACCTTTCTGGATACCAGCCATTTCAGCAGCCTGGTAGCCGGTGGGTACTACGTCGGTGAGCAGCACGGCATCGTCGGGGTCCATACCTTCCGGAATTACCGTGGGGCCCACGTTGGCGTAGGGCACCCGGGCGTACTCGGCCTGGCCGCCGTTGTAGCCGCCGGCCGTGTGCGAGTAGCCGAAGATGCCGCCCACGGCACTGGCCTGGGTGTTGGATTCGTGGCAGTTGCCGAACATGCCCTGCTTGCAGAAGTGGCACTCCCCGCAGGCCACGTTGAAGGGTACCAGCACATGGTCGCCTACCTTAATCTTGGTTACCTCGGGGCCCACTTCTTCCACAATGCCGCAGAACTCGTGGCCGAAGGTGGTGCCTACCCGGGTGTCCGGCACGTTGCCGTTGTACAGGTGCAGGTCGGAGCCGCAGATGCACGAGCGGGTAACCCGGACAATAGCATCCTGCGGATGCTTGATTTCGGGCATGGGTTTCTGGGTGGCACGGACCCTTTTCGGGCCCCGGTAGTCCATTGCTAGCATAGGAATCCTACGTTAAGGTTCTGGTGGGATGAGTAAGGCCGCTTTGCCGTGCTGCTCATGGTCATCAGGCTCATTACCTGACCCAGGCAGCCGGGGGCAGCGGCCCCTGTTGTACTGCCTGCGTTACGGGCAAGGTTGCGAGTGACCAACAGATCAGCCCGAAACCCGTATTTACCCGGTAAAAACTCAGCACAAATACGGAGCTGAATCGCCTTCGGTGCGCCGGATGGCCACTCCCGGAGCCGAGCGAGGGCCGTGGTAGGGCCGGCGCCGTCCGCTACTGCCTGATTCCGGCGTGTGGGTGCTCCTGTGCTTTTGGCTTCCGCTGGGTCTGCTAAACCCAAATCTGTAAACCACAGTACAACGGCTTGTACACTCTCCCAATCTGCTAGTTGTAATTCCCATGGCCATTGACCCTAACAACCGCCCCGTTCGCGTCATCAACGACGATACCACCGACCAGGAACTAGCCGCCGGGCACATTATCCCGGGTGCTGACCCACCCAAAAACGAATCGGCCCGCGGCGGCTTTGGCAACCGCGACGGCAAAGAAGGCTACGGCACCGACAGCGAAACCGGCCTGACCGCGCTTTCCGTGAATGAGGAAGCGGATAAAGTAGGCCGCCCGGCCGACAATATGCGTAGCAACGAGGAAGGCCGCCAGGACCTCCCAAACCAGGACATGCCCGACGACCGGGACCCGGACCTGCAGCCTCGCCGCCCCGTAGATGAGCTGGATGCCGATGATGACCGCCCCGGCCGCGACGAAATGCGCAACCCCAACTCCCGCGTGGGCATGGGCCAGATGGAACAGATTCAGCCGAACAACGAGGAGCTGGCCCGCCAGGGCACCAACGCCGACCTCACCGACCCCAACGCCTCCGACGCGGCCATTGTGCAGTAGCGCCGCAGGCCCGGGCCTGCCCCGGCTTCTACCCTGACCTGATTACCTGTCTGAAAACAAGCTTGATTTCTGAACGTCATGCCCTACAAAAGCAATAACACCAACCAGCAGTCCAAGGAAAATCACGGCAGCCCTACCCAAACGGAGCAGCCCAAAGGGGCCGGCAACCTGCCGGTAAACGACCGCGACGACCAAACCGAAGACCGTCTGGAGCAGGAAGCCCAGGATGCGCCCCAGCGCCACCCCAACCGCAACCTCGAAAAGCAGGACATCGGCAAGCCGCCGTACGCCTAAACCGGGCCCGCGCCCACCAGGGAAAGCACCTGCCCGTGGCAGGTGCTTTTTCTTTGCCTCCCTACCCCTTCTTTTCCTCTGAAGCCTGCTGACTATGGCCCGCTACGTTACTACCGATATCCACGGCTGCCTGCTTTCCCTCCGGCATTTAATTGAGGAAAAGCTGAAGCTCAGGCCTCAGGACGAGCTGTACGTGCTGGGCGACTACGTGAACAAAGGCCCCGACAGCCGGGGGGTGCTGGATTACCTCATGCAATTGCCCGAACGCGGCTACCGAGTAGTCTGCCTGCGCGGCAACCACGACCAGGACCTGCTAAGCGCCGCCCAAGGCGAAATCACGCTGACCTGGGGCTCTATGAACGATTATAAAATTACGCTGGGCAGCTTCGGGGTGGAGCGCCCCGAGGATATTCCGGAGCGCTACCTCCGCTGGATCAACAACCTACCGTATCAGTTTGATATTCCGGGCTTTATGCTGGTGCATGCTGGCTACGATTTCCGGCAGCCGCCCGAGCAGATGCGGCAGCAGTGGCACACCATGCTCAACATCAAGGAGTTTGTATTTGATGCCTCCCGCACGGGCGGCCGCCGGCTGGTGCATGGCCACGTGCCTACCCCTACTACCACAGTAGAAGCCCAGGTAAAGGCGCAGAAGGGTGCCATTGGGCTGGATACTGGCTGCGTGTACCGCCACAACCCGGAACTGCGCCACCTTGCCGCTCTCGACCTCGACGCCAACACGCTCTACCTCCAACCCAACATTGAGCCCGATTACCCCATTGGCGTGCGGCGATGAGCCGGCGCAGGAGTGCAGGAGCGAAGTACCGCCATAGCGAGGGCACCGAAGCTAGCCGTCCTCTTTTCTCCTGACAAGCTCTCTAACGTGACAAGCCCTTGAAACCAGCGTAGGCGTCAAGGGCTTGTCCTATTTCAAGGGGTAGCACGCTGGTCAGGACGGATGGCTTCGGTGCCCTCGCCATGACGACACTTCGCTCCTGCACCGAATCACTCCTGGGGTAGTGCGTTGGAGCGCAGGAGTTGGCGCGCGGCGTCCTGGTAGGGGTTGCGTGGGTCGTTGGCCACCGAGCGAAGCGTGTTGCGGGCGGCCGTAATCTGCTGATTGCGCCAGTAGGCCATGCCCAAGTGGTAGCGGGCCCTTCCGGCCAAGGGTGAGGCCGACTGCATAGCCACGCGCCGCAGAAAAGGCTGGGCTGCCCGAATCTGCTCGGGTTGTTCTTGGCTTAGCAGCATAATGCCGCTGTAATACAGCAGGGTATCCTGCCCGAGGTTGCTGGACGGTACCCGGCGCAGGTTGTGCAAAGCCGGCGCGTAATGGCCGTCGCGGTACTGGCGCATAGCCTCGGCCAGCAATGGGCGCCGCCTCTCGTTCACAGCATCATCAGGCAGGCCGGCCTCGGGCACATAGTAGCGGGCCCAGGCAACTTCGGCATTGGGGGCGGCCGGGCGCAAAATCAGCCACAGCCCGAGCAGAGCCAGTACTCCCACAAGCAGAATGCCTCCCCACTGCTGCTGGGTTTTGCGCTGGCGGCGCCGGATGCGGGTAAGTGCTTCCTGCCGCTGGTCCAGGCGGCGGTCGAGGGCCAGTAGGCGCTGGTGCAGGGTTTCGTGGCCGGCTACCCAGCGCAGGTCGGCCGTTAGCTGCTCGTAGGCCTGGTAGGCCTGGTAAAGTTCGGCGTCCTGTTCCAGCCGGATTTCAAAGGCGGCCTGCTCCGCCGTGGTCATCTGGCCATCGGCGAAGCGTTCCAGCTCTTCCAGGTAAGGGCGCAGGTCGAAGGCGGGCGGCGTCATGGCAGAGAAGAACCGGGGAATAAGCGCGCCGGAAAACCGGCGGCAGGCAGGCAGAAAAAGAAAGGAAATCGGGGACTAAGCTACGCAGAAGCGGGCAGCCGGTTATTATGCCAGGTTGCCGGTTGCCGTGCGCGTACGCAGCTCATAGAGTTTCCGCAGGCAGGTTGCTTTTTGCAGGCGGGCCACGTTGGCATTGGCGAACCCCATTTTGCCGGCCACCTTCTCGAAGTTGTAGCCCCGGAAATAAAAGTACATCAGAATCTTCTGGCAGTCGAGGCCCAACTGCCGGAACAGCCGCAGTAGCTGCTGGCGGCGTCCGGCCTCATCCTCGGGCAGAATCTCGGTGGTAGTGGCGGAGCGCAGCTGCTCATCGGCCAGGCCGTACACGTAGGCGCGCACGTCGGGCGGCAGCTTGGTCAGGCGGCCATCGGCTACCTGGTCGTAGAAATCGACGAGTACCGTGCGCAGCAGCGCGTGGGCCGCCGCGGGCTCCAGCTGGTGCTGCCGCCGGGCCCAGCGGGCAAACAGGTCGCGGTTCTGCTCATAAAAAGCAATCAGGTACGATTGATTGCCAATGCGCAGACTGGTCAGGACTTCGGCGAGCTGTTGGGGGGAATTCATAGCAGCAAGTAACAAGGAAGTAGCCACATGGCGTAATCAATACGGCAAAAACACAACCGTGGCCTACAGCGCGGCAGTACGCCGCCGGAGCCTTGCCTATCACAGGCGGCCTGCCTGTACTCAACTAAAAAAGCAGGCTGCCCCAAAAGGCAACCTGCTTTCTGATTAGCTGGGCAGCAGCTTTACTTCGTGAAGCGGTGCGTGATAACCTGCTGACTCTGGGTGGTTACCTGCAACAGATACATCCCGGCCGGGAGGGCACTTACCTCGGCCGTGCCGCGGTCGAAGGCCCCGTTGGCTACGGTGCGGCCGTGCAAATCCAGCACGCGGTAGCGGCTGCCCGTCAGGTTTACTTCGCCTCCACTCAGCTGCAGGCGGTCTACCACGGGGTTCGGGTAAAGCTTCGTGCCGCCCGTAGCGGCTTCGGCCGTGGTAGCCAAGGCTGTGCGGGCTGCCCCACTTTTCGTAATGCGCACCCAGTTTATATTCCAGCCACCTGTTTGGGCATATATCCCGAAGTTGTAGGTACCCGCATTGATGGTCACGGTCCGGGAAACGGTGGTCCAGGTCTGCCAGCCCCCCGTACCCGGAATGGTGCTGTTACCGAGTTGGATAGCCCCGGCGTTCAGGTCCGAAGAAATAGTGCCGCCCCCGGCTCCGCTGGCTACCCGATACTCAATGGTATAAGTGCCCGAGGTCGGGAAGTTGATGCCGTTCCACACCAGGTAGTCACCAGCATCCACGAAGCCCATGTTCTGCCCGCCGCCCGCGTCGGTGCAGGTTTCCACCGTCATGCCGTTGTTCACGCTGGCCGCTTCGGCCTGCAGCGTTACACTAAACGAAGGCGAGGTGGTAGTAACGGTGCGCACCCGCAGAGAAGTGGTTTTGTCGTTCCAGTTGCCGGTGCCCAGGGGGTTGTTTACCAGGCAGGCGTTGCCGGCGCTGCCTACCGTGAGGGCGGCGCCGCTGTAGTTGTTGTTTTCGTAGAGCACCACCTCGTAGCCACTGTTCACTTTCAGCGACGACACGTCGTTGTCGAGGATGCCGCGGGCCTGCAGGGCCGCCAGGGTGTAGTCGCCGGCGGGCAGGGCCACGGCCGTGCCCGTGTAGTTGCAGTCTTTGTAGAAGGTAGCCACGCCCGTAGCGGGCGGCGGGGTAGTGCCCAGGCCGGCAAAGCCGCCAAACGTAGCTACCACTTTGGTCGGCTGGGGCGTGTGCAGCGACGAGGATTGGTCGTTCACATCATCGTAAGCAAAGCCATAGTTCAGGTTATCGACGCTGATGCCGCCCTGGTGCCAGAAGCGGGCGTAGTAGTTGGCCGGGGCCGTGAGGTAGTACTGGCTGGCGTTGTACCAGTTCTGCTGGCCGGGGTTAGGGGTAGTGGTGTTCACTACGTGGCGGTTGATGGCCGCGCACAGCTGCGACTGTATCACCAGGTCCAGGTCCCCATCGCCCACGCGCTGATCCAGCACACCCTTGCCTTCCAGCACTTCCTGGGTGGTAGGCTTGCGCGAGATGACGCCCGTGCGGCCCACAAACCCACCCGATTGGCCTACCACCGTCAGGCGCCCGTTGCTGATGCGGCCCTTGAATACGCCCGCGTCGCCGGCGTTGAAAATCAAATCCTCGTTTACATACTTGCTCCAGATGGCATCAATGTAGGAGCCGAAGTAGTTGGCCTGGGCCCCGCCCGCCTGAAACGCCGGCGACTTGCCGGGGCAGGTAATGGTGCCGGCCGAGGTGTTCAGCAGGCTCTGGAAAGCCGTGGGCGCAAAGCTCTGGTAGGCGGCCAGAATGTCGGCGTGGCTTTTCAGCTCGCCGGCACGCTTGTAGTAGCCGTTGCCCCACAGCTCCAGGCCCATGGGGTAGTGGTAAGAATCGACGCGGGTGTGGTTGCCGAAGAAACCGAACGTATTGTTGGTCAGCTCGATGAACTCGTAGCGAATACCCTTGTTCGGGTCGTTGGGGTTCTGAAAGTCCGGCGCGGCGTAGCCCGAGGGGGCCCCCGATGCTCCGAAGAAGTACAGGTACAGCTGCTGGCCCTGGGCAATAAACACCCGGCAGCCCGCAATATAGGGCAGCGTAAACGTCTTGTTCGGGATGTTGCTCAGGCGCGTAAAGCAGGCCGCGTACTTCGAGTTCTGGCCCGGCCCGGTGTTGCCGTTGTACGTTGGCCCCGTCGCGGTGTTATACGAGGCGCTCATGGGTAGCACCTGGCTGGTGGCGGCATTGATCCAGAGGTGATTACCAGCCTCGTCTTTGCCCACAATAGCCACATACAGGTCCGAATCGGGGTAGGGCGAGTTGTTGGCGATGGTGAACGGGATGCTACCCTGGGCCCACCCCGCAAGGGGGAGCAGCACACTCAGGAGCAGAGTAAACAGTGAAAATAGCGTACGCTTTCTCATACGGTGAAATGGTTGTGGTGGGAATTGGACAAGGCACACTGCTTCGGCTTACCCGGTGGGGTAGGCGCGAAGTCGGTGTGTAAGAGCAGAACGGGAGCGGCGGAACAGACTGGCCAGCAAGGTGGGCCAGAGAGGCAGAGCCCTGGGCTCAGAAGCGGCGGGCAGCTATAGGACATAGCCAATGTAGCTGACTTTTACCCGGCAGAAAAAGCCCAAAAATCTGCCGCGCAGGCGTTCTAAACACCTCTGGCGCACGGCAGTTAGCTGTTAACGCACACGGCCGCCGGGGGCCCTGCGGGTTAGCGCGGGTTGCGGGGGTAGGCGCTACCACTTAAGGCACACGCTAGCAGCCGGCTACCGCACCACCAAATGCCTGAATTATGTAAGTCGGGCAGTGTCTTTTCTTCTTCTATCCTTATACACTTCCCCACTTCATCCCCTCATTACCTCATCCCCTTTTACTCTTACCTTTGACGATATGGAAACGCAAGCCACCACCCTCGCCCAAGACACGGCCATCTTCGATCTGATTCAGAAAGAGCAAGAGCGGCAAACCCACGGTATTGAACTCATTGCCTCCGAGAACTACGTTTCGGAGCAGGTGATGCGGGCCCAGGGCTCCATCCTCACCAACAAGTACGCCGAAGGCTTGCCCGGCAAGCGCTACTACGGCGGCTGCGAAATTGTGGACCAGATTGAGCAGCTGGCCATTGACCGCGCCAAAGCCCTGTTCGGGGTAGAGTGGGTGAACGTGCAGCCGCACTCCGGCGCCCAGGCCAACGCCGCCGTGATGCTGGCCGTGCTCAACCCCGGCGACAAAATTCTGGGCTTCGACCTGAGCCACGGCGGCCACCTCACCCACGGCTCGCCCGTGAACTTCTCGGGCAAGCTCTACCAGCCCACGTTTTATGGCGTGGAAAAGGAAACCGGCCTTATCGACTGGGAAAAAGTAAAGGAAACCGCCCGCCGCGAGCAGCCCAAGCTCATTATCTGCGGGGCCTCGGCCTACTCCCGCGACTGGAACTACCAGGCCCTGCGCGAAGCCGCCGATGAGGTAGGCGCCCTGCTGCTGGCCGATATTTCGCACCCTTCCGGCCTTATTGCCAAGGGCTTGCTGAACAACCCCTTCCAGCACTGCCACATCGTAACGACCACCACCCACAAAACCCTGCGCGGCCCCCGCGGCGGCCTGATTATGCTGGGCAAGGATTTCGAGAACCCCTTCGGCCTGAAAACCCCGAAAGGCGAAATTCGGATGATGAGCAGCCTGCTCGACTCGGCCGTATTCCCCGGCACCCAGGGTGGCCCGCTGGAGCACGTAATTGGCGCCAAGGCCGTAGCCTTCGGCGAGGCCCTCAGTGACGCCTACGCCGACTACACCCAGCAGGTGATTCGGAATGCCCAGGCCCTGGCCCAGGGCTTTGTGGAGCGCGGCTACCAGATTATTTCCGGCGGCACCGATAACCACCTGATGCTGATTGACCTGCGCAGCAAGGGCCTTACCGGCAAGCTGGCCGAAAACACCCTCATCAAGGCCGACATCACCATCAACAAAAACATGGTGCCCTTCGATGACAAGTCGCCCTTCGTGACCAGCGGCATGCGCATCGGCTCGGCGGCCGTTACCACCCGGGGTCTGAAGGAACCCGACATGGCCCGCATCGTGGACTTTATTGACGAGGTGCTGACCCACAACGCCGATGACGCCCGCATTGCCCGGGTGCGCGGCGAAATCAACGAGTGGATGCAGCAGTACCCGCTCTTCGCCTAACGGTGAACTGGTGAAATAGTGAGGTGGTGGGTTCGGTTTGATTTCCGCGAGCCGAACCCATCTTCTTCCCCTATTTTTTCGTTTGTTTCCTGCCGCTTGCTGCAGGCCGGCTGGTTTACTCACCTTTTCGCCACTTCACTACTTTCCCCATTACACTCAGTGGATCCTACTCAACCTGCGCTGGGCGACCAGCAGGAAATGTCTTTTATCGACCACCTGGAGGCCCTGCGCTGGCACATCATCCGGGCGGCCATTGCGGTGGTAGTGTTTGCCCTGGGGGCCTTCTTTGCCAAGGACTTTCTGTTCCATGACCTGATTCTGGGTCCTTCCCGCCCCGATTTCTGGACCTACCGGATGCTGTGCCGGGCCGGAACCCTGCTGCACGCCGAAAGCCTGTGCGTTGACAAAATCGGATTCGTGATTCAGAACCGCGAGATGAGCGGGCAGCTTTCCATGCACCTGAGCTCGGCCTTTATTGTGGGGCTGGTGCTGGGCTTTCCGTACCTGTTCTGGGAGTTGTGGCGCTTTATCAAGCCGGGCCTGTACCCGCACGAGCGGCAGAACTCCCGCGGGGCCGTATTTTTCGTGTCGGTGCTGTTTGTGGCCGGCCTGCTGTTTGGCTACTACATTGCGGCGCCCATGAGCATCAACTTTCTGGCCGGCTACGTGGTGGACCCCACCATCGAAAACCAGATTGACATGCAGAGCTACATCAGCACGCTCACGACCATGACCTTGTCGTGCGCCTTCGTGTTTGAGCTGCCCATGATTGTGTTCTTCCTGGCCAAAGCCGGCCTGATTACCCCCGAAATCATGCGGGTGTACCGCAAGCACGCCATTGTGGTTATTCTGATTGTGGCCGCCATCATCACGCCCCCGGATATTTCGGCCCAGCTCATTGTTACGGTGCCCATTATGCTGCTCTATGAGCTGAGCATCAATATTGCCCGCGTGGTCAGCCGTACCCGCACGGCCAACCTCAACGCCCGCCTCGCTGAAAATCAGGGAGTAGCTTAACAATGTGCTTAATGTGAAAAATGTGGAGGAATGTGGTGAGCTACCCAGCATTTCATGGCATTTATCCTCATTTCTCACATTGTGCACATTCCACCACGTTCTCCACATTTGATATGAAACTTGCCATCGGCTCCGACCACGCCGGCTTCGAGCAGAAGCAGATGCTGCTGCAGTGGCTGCGCGACAACGGCTACGAAGTTCAGGACTTCGGCACTCACTCGGCCGCTTCCGTCGATTACCCCGACTACGTGCATCCGCTGGCTTCGGCGGTGGAGCGCGGCGAGTTCGAGCGGGGCATTCTGCTCTGCGGCTCGGCCAACGGGGTGTGCATTACGGCCAACAAGCACCAAGGCATCCGGGCGGGGCTGGCCTGGGAGCCAGAGGTAGCCTCCCTGATCCGGCAGCACAACAACGCCAACGTGGTGTGCATTCCGGCCCGCTTCGTGGATGAGGAAACCGCCCGCGCCATTACCAGCCAGTTCCTGAACACCGCCTTTGAAGGCGGCCGTCACCAAACCCGCATTGATAAGATTGGCGTGTGAGGAGGTAACAGGTGATGAGGTAAATGGTGACAGGTGACAGACGGCTGGCGGCAGACTTCTGGCCGGCGGCCAGGCGTCTGCCCGCCGGCCAATGGGGCAAGTCTCCCGACTTGCGGCGGCCGAAGGCCGCCAGCTCGCGTCTGGGCCGCTCGCGCCGCGTGGCTTCATTCGGGCGGTTCCTGCCTGACAGGGTTTACATATGAAAAAGGCCGCCAGTACGATAATATCGTGCTGGTGGCCTTTTGACTTTACAGGAGGGGTAGCAACTTATGCACGCGGCGCCAGCGGCCCAGACGCGAGCTGGCGGCCTTCGGCCGCCGCAAGTCGGGAGACTTGCCCCATTGGTCGGCGGGCAGACTTCTGGCCGCCGGCCAGAAGTCTGCCGCCAGCGCACCTACTTTACTTATTCACTCATTCACCACCTCACCACTCAGCCTATACACACCAGGGGTATTGGTGGGGTGGTAGCGGCCGAAGATGGCAGGCACTTTGTACTGCAGCTCAGGCAGCAGTCGGGCTTGGTCGATGAGGTATTGGGGAGGAGAATCCCGAAAACTCTGGGCCAGCCGAAAGACGGCATTGTACTCCTGTAAGTGCCCGAAGTCGGTTTGCGCCAGGCGCCAGTCGAGGTAGGGGGTGGCCAGGCGGTTGTGCAGGTAGGGGCGCTGATCGGGGCCCAGCACCAACAGGCGCTGGCCCTGCAAGAAGGCGTAGCGTGGGTTGGGCTGCACGGCGTAGTGGCGCTCGGCCGGAATCTGGAGTACCTGCTCCAGGTGCAGGACGGCCCGGTAGCGCACCACCACTACCGCCCCGATAACCAGCAGCAGCAGCACCTCGGGCACCCAGGCGCGCCGGGCTTTCTGCCACAAAAACAAGCTGAAGTACGTGAGCGGGGGTAGCAGCAGCACCAGCGTACCGGTAGCCATGCCCCGCCCCACGGCCGCCATGCCCACCGCCACCAGCACCCACACCAGCATCAGCTGCTGAAACTTCACCTGAAATACCAGCCCCAGGGAGGTAGTAAAGCTGCGCCCGATGCCCAGTAGCAGCAGCCCACCCGGCAGAATGAGCAGGCGCAGCAGCACCCACAGCGGCAACCCGTCAGTTTCGTTCACAATGCCCTGCAGGGTAGGCGTGAGGTGAAACTGCACGAAGCCCGGCAACGACTCGGTATAGAGAAAAAAGGTAACAGCCACCGAATACGGAAACAGAAACCCGCACACCAGCAGCAGAAAGCTCCGGAATGAGTTGGCCGCAAACACAATCACGGCAAACAACCCAACCAGCAGGAACAAGGCCAGCGGCAGGTAGCACAGGGCTCCTACCCCCACCAGAAACCCAGCCCGGAACAGGCGGCGGTTGTCATAGCCCTCCCGGGAGGTAGGCAGCAGGGCGCTGAGGGCCGCAATCAGAAAGGTGTGTCCCAGCAGCAGGGGCGAGAGGGTGTCCAGGTCGGTGGTGAGGCTGCCGATGAGCAGGAAGATTAATGCCCCCACGTAGCCCCGCTCGGGGTGTACATCGGCCCGGTTGAGTACGAAGTTGAAGCGCAGGGCCTGAAACGCCAGCAGCACCAGCGCCAGGATGCGGTAGAGCCATACGGGCCGGCCGGCGGCTACATCAAGCGCCCCAAACAAAGCCGCCGACAAGGGCGCGGTGCTGTCGTACAGGTCGCGGTAGAGCAGGGCACCCTCGTGGAGCCGCTCGCCCACCAGCAGGGCCCGCAGCTCCACCGGCGTGAGGGCAATGCCCAGCCACAGCAGCGGTAGCCGCAGGGCCAGCAGCAACAGCAGCAGCGCAAACAGGCGGGTGGGCAGGGAGCTTTTGAAGAATTGCAGCAAGGGGTAATACGTCAGGAAGAGCCGACAACCAGCGTCAGGCAACTGTAAAAGTACGGCATCCGGGGGGCCTTTGCGAAGAAGTTCGGAAGCAGACAGCGCAGGCTACCCCCGGTCCGGCGCCAGAGGTATCGGGCCGGTTGCCGCCGGCACCACCCGAACGAAGCCACTGGAACAATACCCGACGCGCCGTACACCAACGGCGCTGGAGTTCAGCGCCGCCCGCCCCCTACCCCACCAAGTCAGGGCAACGCCGGCAGGTGGCTACCGGTCCGCCGCCGGAAGCTACCGGTCGGTTCAATGCCATTTCCGGACTCTTCTTTCCTCACCGCCAATTACCTACTTACTTAATCCTCTGCAACCGGTATCTTTGCGGATTCTTATGGAAAGCAAACGACAGCAAAAAGTAGCCAGCCTGCTCCAGCAGGAGCTGGCCGCCGTATTCCAGCGCGACCTGCCCCACCTGTTCCCGAGCCTGCCGCCCGGTATCAGCCTGGTGCGCGTATCGCCCGACCTGGGCGTGGCCCGCGTGTATCTGAGCCTGCTGATGGCCCCGAGCAACACCGCCGCCGAGCAGCAGCTGGCCCTGGTGCAGGACAACCTCAAAGCCATCCGGCAGGCCCTGGCCAAGCGCGTGCGCCAGCAGCTGCGCATCGTGCCCGACCTGGTTTTCTTCCTCGATGACTCGGCCGCCTACGCCGCTCACATGGACAAGGTGTTCGGCGACCTGCACATTCCGCCAGCCCCCTCAGCGGAGCCCGAGGCCGGCTCTGATGCTGAAGGCACCGCGCCCAAACGCCCCAAACTCTTCGCCGACGAAGACGAGTAATGAGGTGGTGAGATGGTGAAATAGTGAGTTATCCTGCTGACTACTACGCCATCAGAACATCCAGCTCACCATTTCACCATTTCACTATCTCACCCCTTGTACTACGATCCGATTAAGAAGTCGCTCGGCGAAGTGTTCAACCGCACGCCCTTGCTGCGCCGCCTCTTCTACCACCTGCTCGATTTGCTGCTGCTGCGCACCTGGCACGTTCACCGCGAGCTGCGCCAGTGGGCCAAAGGCCACACCAGCGAGGCGCTGAACATCCTCGACGCCGGCTCGGGCTACGGGCAGTACACCTATTGGCTGAGCGGGCTGAGCCGCAAGTGGCAGATTCTGGCCGTAGATGTGAAAGACGAGCAGGTAGCCGACTCTAACCGCTTTTTCCGCCAGATCGGGCGCACCAATGCTCAGTTTGCCGTGCAGGATCTGGTGCTGTATCAGCAGCCCAACTCCTTTGACCTGGCTTTGTCGGTGGACGTAATGGAGCACATTCTGGAAGACGTGGAAGTGTTCCGCAACATTCACGCCTCCCTCAAGGACGGCGGCATGCTGCTTATCTCTACCCCCTCCGACCAAGGCGGCTCCGACGTGCACGCCGACGGCGAAACCTCTTTTATTGAGGAGCACGTCCGCGACGGCTACAACATCCATGAGATTCAGCAGAAGCTGCGCACGGCCGGCTTTGAGCGGATTGAGGCCCGCTACAGCTACGGCGAGCCAGGCCAGGTTTCCTGGCGCCTGAGCATGAAGTACCCGATCTTGATGCTGGGCTACTCGAAGTGGTTTTTCGTGCTGCTGCCGTTCTACTACCTCGTTACGTTCCCGTTCTGCCTTATTCTGAACTGGTTTGACGCCAACACCAAGCACGACTCCGGTACCGGCCTGATTGTGAAAGCCTGGAAATAGACCTTTTTTCCGTTGGCGGCGTATCTTGGCTCCTGAACCGTACCCGTTGCCTGTCAGCTCCGCTTTTCCACCCGTTTCGCCCTCCGCGCCCCGCACGTGAACGTATCCCTGCTCATTGCCCGGCGTTATTTTCTCTCGAAGAAGAAGCGCAACATCATCAGCATCATCTCCAATATCTCCATGGTAGGCGTGGCGATAGGCACGATGGCGCTGATTATTGTGCTGTCCGTGTTCAACGGGCTGGAGGAAGTGGCGCGTAGCCTCTACGGCAAATCAGACCCCGACCTGATGATTACGGCCGTGCAGGGTAAGTCCTTTGAGGTGAACCCGGCCTTCATCAAGCAAATCAAGGGGTTGCCCGGTGTGGCCCTGGTTACGGAAGTTATCGAGGACAATGCCCTGCTGCAGTACCGCGACCGGCAGATGGTGGTGAAGATGAAGGGCGTCTCGGACAACTACTACCGCCAGAGCAACATCGATTCGGCGATTGTGGAAGGCAGCTCCCAGCTTCACCGCGACGGCATGGACTACGCCCTGCTCGGGGCCGGCGTGCAGCACGAGCTCAGCATTGCCCTGGACAACCGCTTCTCGCCCATGCGCCTGCTGTACCCGCGCAACACGGGCCGCAAAACGCTGTCGATGAACCCCGAAACGGCTTTTAACGAGCAGAACATTCTGGCCGGCGGCGTGTTCCTGATTGAGCAGCACGTAGATGACAGCTACATCTTTGTGCCCCTGGAGTTTGCCCGCACCCTGCTGCACTACGAAAACCGCCGCACCGCCCTGGAGGTGAAAGTACAGGAAGACCAGGAAATCGGGCAGGTAAAGGAGGCGCTGAAGCAGCAGCTCGGCGCAGGCTTCAAGGTGCTGGACTCCGACGAGCAGCACCTGAGTTTGCTGAAAGCCATTAAGGTGGAGAAGATGTTCGTGTTCATCACCTTCGCCTTTATCCTGCTCATTGCCAGCATCAACATCTTTTTCTCCTTGTCCATGCTGGTCATCGACAAGCACAAGGACATTGCCGTGCTCATGGCTATGGGGGCCAGCTCCCGCACCATCCGCAACATCTTTTTGCTGGAGGGCGCCATTGTAGCCCAGGTTGGGGCCTTTACGGGGCTGGTGCTGGGGGTAGGCATCTGCTGGGCCCAGCAAACCTTCCATCTGGTGGGGATGGGCATGGCTACCAGCGTGGTGGATTCTTACCCCGTGAAGATGCAGTTCTCCGACATAGCCCTGACGGGGGTAGCCATCATCTTTATTACCATCGTGGTTTCCATCCGTCCGGCCCTGAACGCGGCCAGCCTGGACCTGCGCGAGAATCTGTAGCACCTAGCCTTCCCGTGGAGTTCCCAATCCCGGAAAACCACTTAATCCTCATTCCTCCAGCACTTTATCTACTGCTGATTTTCTCTTGTGCGGCGGTTCTACGGGGTAGAGCCGCCGTATTTCTTTGTGCTTAGCCCGGAAAGTATCATTCTGCAAAGCGCATCCACTTACCTTCGTAGACCAGAAAGCCTGGTTGGACAGCCTTTTTGGGCATGTTCATCTTGATAATGTGACTATTCTTGGATTTAATTTTACTTTTTGGTAAAAAAATAAGTATTTAGCATTTGTTACTACTTTCAACGCTGCATTATTGTCGTCGACTATGAAGGTTTCCACTTCACAGCCCTTTCAAATAGTTTATTCATTACTCGAGCATGAGTATCTAGGGTATCTGTTTGAATCGTACGTGGTGCAGCGAAATCAGCGGGGGCAGCTTACCCTGCAGCACCAAACGGTATCGGCCAAAAACGCCCCGGAGTTTGCCGATGGCCTGGATGAAACCGACTTCGAGCTCATTGCCCTCACCGACCAGATTCAGCAGGACGCGGTTATCAAGGAGTTTTGGTCGAAGAAGACCACGCCGGCCGATTTCTTTCTCAAAATTTACGACCCCGAGAAGGGTGATAAAGGCCTGCAGGAAGCTATTTGCACCTACGTGCAGGACCGCATGGGCCAGATTCTGGAGCGCCTGCAGGGCAAGCAGGTGTTTATTATGGGCAAGGATGGGGAGCCTACCTGGCGCGAGATGGGGGTAGCCCCGGAGCGGGCCTCCGTGCTGTTTCACTTCCGCCGCAACGAAGACAGCACCCACTACTTCCCGACTATTCAGTACCAGGGTCAGAAGCTGGAGTTCCAGTACAAGAACGCCGTGATTGTGTGCGAGCAGCCGGCCTGGCTGCTGCTGGGCGACACGCTCCACAACTTCCACAACGACGTGGACGGCAAGAAAATCAAGCCCTTCCTCAACAAGAAATTCATCGTTATTCCGCGGCAGGTGGAGGACAGCTACTTCCAGCGCTTCGTGGCGCCGCTGGTGGAGTCGTTTGATGTGCACGCCCGCGGCTTCGATATTCGCTCGGAGCGCTACGTGGCCCGGCCCCAGCTAACCTTCTCGGATGCGCCGGGGGCCACCGTGGTAGCGGCCCCGGCCCCGCGCGCGGTTGCACCCGCCCGCCGGGGTAGCCCGGTGGCCGCCCACACGGCCACGGCCGAGGCTACGGTATCAGAGCACATTCACTTTGACCTCAGCTTCCGCTACGGCGACCATACCGTGCACACGGCCCACAACAAGCGGGTGTGCGTGAAGCTGGAAAAGAAGGAAGACAACTACATCTTCCACCGCCTGATTCGCAACCTCGACCGGGAGCAGGAAATCATCAGTGAGCTGCGCGACCGGGCCCTGGAGGTGAAGGGCGGCCGCGCCGTGCTAGAAAAAGCCACTGCCTTCCGCTGGCTCCACCACCACGCCGACGAGCTAGCCCGCCTGGGCTTTACGGTGCAGCAGGGCCCTACCTCCGGCAAAGACTACTTTATTGGGGCCGTGACGGTGCAGGTGGGCATTACGGAAACCAACGACTGGTTTGACGTGCACGGCACCGTCTGCTTCGGGGAGTTTGAGGTGCCCTTCATTAAGCTGCGGCCCTACATCCTGAACAAGCGCCACGAGTTCCGGCTGCCCAACGGGCAGATTGCCATTATCCCGGAGGAGTGGTTTACGCAGTACCTGGAGCTGTTTGCCTTCTCGGAGGAGCACCAGCATGCCCTGACTTTGCGCAAGCACCACCTGGCCCTGGTGTCTGATCTGCAGAACGGCAACCTGGCTACCGTAGTCATGAGCCGGAAGCTGGAAAAGCTGCGTGAGTTTGAGGCCGTGGAGGACCGCCCCCTACCCCCTTCGTTCCGCGGTGAGCTGCGCCCCTACCAGAAAGCCGGCTACAACTGGCTCCACTTCGTGCAGGACTACCAGTTCGGCGGCTGCCTGGCCGACGACATGGGCCTGGGCAAAACCGTACAGACGCTGGCCATGCTGCTGCAGCGCAAGGAAAGCGGCGCGGCCCAGGGCGCGGCTTCGTTGCTGGTAATGCCTACCTCGCTGGTGTACAACTGGATGGCCGAAGCCTTTAAGTTTACGCCTACCCTGCGCCTGCTGATTTATACCGGCACCTACCGCGACAAAAACGTGGAGCAGTTTGCCGATTACGACGTGGTGCTGACCAGCTACGGCATCGTGCGCCTCGACGCCGACCTGCTCCGGACCTACAAATTCGACTATGTAATTCTGGACGAGTCGCAGGCCATCAAGAACCCGGGCTCTACTACCTCCCAGGCCGTGCGCGGGCTGCACTCCCGCCACCGCCTCATCCTGACGGGCACGCCGGTAGAGAACAGCACCATGGACCTCTGGTCGCAGATGTCGTTCATTAATCCGGGTTTATTGGGTACCCAGGCTTTCTTCCGCAAGGAGTTTCTCAAGCCCATTGAAAAGGGCAAGGACGAGGCCAAGACGCGCCGCCTGCACACGCTCATCAAGCCCTTTATCCTGCGCCGCCACAAGGCCCAGGTGGCCCGCGAGCTGCCCGATAAGATTGAAAACCTGAGCTACTGCCCCATGACGGAGGAGCAGCAGCAGTGCTACGAGGAAACCAAGAGCTTTTACCGTAACAAGATTCTGCAGAGTATAGAGGAGCACGGCACGGCCAGCACCCAGTTTATGCTGCTGCAGGGCCTGACCAAGCTCCGCCAGATTGCCAACCACCCCCGCATGGCCGACGAAGAGTACGCCCACGAGTCGGGCAAGCTGCGGGAGGTAGTGCGCATGATTAAGAGCGTGGTATCGGAAGGCCACAAGGTTCTGGTTTTCAGCCAGTTTGTGAAGCACCTCGATATTGTGCGGGCTTCTTTGGACGAGCGCCAGCTGGCCTACGCCTACCTCGATGGTAACACCCGCGACCGGCACAAGGAGGTGGCCCGCTTCCAGGAAAGCGACGAGCTGCGCGTGTTCCTCATCTCGCTGAAGGCCGGGGGCGTGGGCCTCAACCTCACCGCCGCCGACTACGTGTTTATTCTGGACCCCTGGTGGAACCCCGCCGTGGAGGCCCAGGCCGTGGACCGGGCCCACCGCATCGGGCAGCAGCGGACGGTGTTCACCTACAAGTTCATCACCCAGAACACAGTGGAAGAGAAAATCCTGGCCCTGCAGAACAAGAAAATCCAGCTGGTCACGGACCTGATTACCACCGACGAGGCCATCATCAAGAGCCTGACCAAGGAGGATATCGAGGAGTTGCTGGGGTAGGAAAATTCTTTATTCAAGGTATTTAGAAACGAAACAGAACGTCATTCCGAGCTTGTCGAGGAATCTCGCGTGCTGAGGTTGCCGGAGTAATCTGATTACCACTGCACGCGAGATGCTTCGACGGGGTTTAGCATGACGGTCTGTTTCTCGTGCTGCCCACACAGCCTGAGTAGGCAGCTCGTGTAGCCCAAGTCACAACTGAGGCTATGCTGAAAGGGGCTAACTCCTGCGGAATCCGGTGCTGGCTGGTGTAGTAGCTTCCTGTTCTGCCCAGGCAGGGGTTGAAGGCTGTGTCACAAACACGGTACAAATGTCCTGGGCCAGCTCGTCGGAAAACAGGTGCTTTGTGCAGAATATCCACTTCTTGGGCTTAGGCGCTACAAGCCGCTGTTCCGCACGAATGCTCTTTCTTTCCTGCCGGATAGTAGGGTAGTGACCAAGCTCAGCTACAGAACACCCGTTTCTATTACCCCTGCATGAGAAAATTTTTACTCCCGCTAGGCCTGGCTTTCCTGTCGTATTCCGCTACGGCTCAGCATAGAGCATGGTCGGTGGGAATTCTGGGCTCCTACGGTCACTATAAATTCAACCCGGCCGAACGGCAGTTTGGTCAGTACCTGTTACATATCTACGGCATAGAGGCGCTGGATATGTGGCGGCTGGGCGTATTTGCCCG